>NZ_JAUCFS010000002.1:0-5529 GCF_030348325.1 Bacillus hominis | reverse complement strand
ATTTTCCCTCTTTAAAAAATGAACAAATAAAAAAGGAATGCTAGCTAACTAGAATCCCTTTTTATTCAATATTAGTTTGTTAACCGTAATAAACAGTTCCATGCTTAACTTTAACAAGTTGACCTGATTCACTAACAAATTTAAATGTATAGAATTGCCCTCTCGGTAAATGTCTCCATGGAACCAAAGCCCATCCAGTTCCTTCGCCAACCACACCTTTACCCACATAAGATCCACCTGAGGTATATGCATAAATAGATACTGATTTAGGTCTGTTTTCTCTTTCAAATTCTATATCTTGTGGATTTAAAAAAGCTTGTCCACTCCGTATCCATATATAATTTGAAAAACTTGCTGCGCCAAAATCCATGTGTGCATGAGTCGTAATGCTATCACTATATGAATTTGCATCTAAATTAGCATAAGGAAAAATCGGATTGTCATTCTCATCAAAATATTGAATTTGTTGTACTTGTTGAACTGCATTACTTCTCAACTCTGTTGGCATTTCTTCTGCATATGCAGAAATAGATGAAAATGAAAATAAGGAAATTATTGATACTGCCGCAATACTTAATACTTTTTTAAACAAGAAGATTATACCATTTTTGATTGTTTAATAACATAATTTCCTTATATTTCGTTATTTTTTCTTTTGTATATTATATAAACAAGTAATAATATCATATAGATAAAACTTATTATCATAACAATTACCGAGCCAGGATAAAATTTAGCTGCATATATAAAAAAATCTATTTGATAAATATCTTTAAAATTTGAGACGGGTCCTTGAAAATAATTTGTAAACTTAGCTGAGTACTTCCATTCAAAAGGATTGTCTATTAAATTACTACCTTGATACCAGCTGATTAACGTTGAAGAAATAAACAATAAAAATGAACCACCTAATTGAACCATTTGATTGATTGTCAAATTATACCCCTCCTTAATTAGACATAGTATCCGCTTTTTATTATAGTCTGTTTAAAATGCTTATTGCGTGATTTTATTCCATTGCTACACATACCCCATAATCCTCTCCTATCAAAGTCCTCGTTCATCTCCACGTTCTTTTCTTTGTTGTTTTTGTTCTTTTCGTTGATTTTCAAGAAACTTTGATGCTGTTGCATATCCTCTTTTCTCATGTTCATTCAACCTTTCTTCTGAATACCTAAGAGAACTAAATCTATTCATAGATGCATTTACTTTTCTCTTACAAAAACCAATAATCTCATGGAATTTAGGCATCTCTTTTGGAATAAACTTCTCATAAAATTTATCCATCTCATCTATTAATTTTGCTAGACGTTCAAATTTACCCTTATACGGCTTCAACTCTTCATTTTCTTTTTCCAACTGTTTCACTGTTGTATGTAAACTCGTGTTATTTGCTTGTAATGCTTCATTTTTGCGGTGTAACATCTCATTTTCGCGTTTAAAAGCTTCTGATGCCTTTGCCTTAGTTTTGAGTTCCTCAAAGTCTTCTACGCTCATTTCAACGGTTTTAGAGCGTAAGATACCACCTTTGTGTTTGACTTCCATCTTATCGACTTTATTTGTTGATTTCACTGCATTTTGTAATTGATTCAAACGAGATTCCAATTGTTCCATTTG
This sequence comes from Bacillus hominis, assembly GCF_030348325.1. Taxonomy (NCBI): domain Bacteria; kingdom Bacillati; phylum Bacillota; class Bacilli; order Caryophanales; family Bacillaceae; genus Bacillus; species Bacillus hominis. Next base: position 3,912 of record NZ_JAUCFS010000002.1, on the reverse strand, counting down.
TTTATTTACTACTTCTTTTTTCTGTAGGCATTGTCCCATCTCTTTTTCTAAAGCATTTATCTCTTCTTTTGCGGTCATTGCCTTGAATTTTCGCATTTCTACATGCTTTTTGTCACTTGATACACCACGTTCCAAATAAAAACCCTTTTTTACCATGTGAGCATGAAAATCGTCCTGGAGTGAAACCAATTCTTTTCGATTAAAAATCTGTTTAGCTGATAATTTATTCTCTTCAGTCACTGGAACCATTCCAACATGCATATGTGGTGTTTTCTCATCCAAATGCACAGCTGCATGTACAATATTTTGCTCTCCATATCTATCTTTTAAGAAGCTATACGCTTCTTTGAAAAACACTTTTTGTTGAGTTGGATCAACCATATCCAGCACATCAAAAAATTCTCTATCACTTGTTACAACAAACTCACACATCACAACCGCATCTTTTCGAATCGCTCGATTGGTCTCTACATTTTGTTCAATCTTGTCTTTCACCGTTTTCAAATAATCAATGTGGCCATCATTATGTAAATCATAATTCAGTTGTGTTCGATCCGGCTCAATATCATGATTTGTGTGACTCTCTTTTTCTCGCTGATTATGAATCTGAATTCCCTTCACATCTCGCATTTTAAATTTCTGCATTCGGCAAATTGCAAAACTCATTTTTTCGCCTCTTTTCCAATTGGTTCTACGTCCTTATCAGTCCTTAGAACCATATAAAGTATATAGACTTCACCCCTGTTTTTCGGTGGACTTCCATGTAAAGTATAGCACACTATACTTTACTATCGTAAAGGTGTGCCCTGCGGGGCTGTTCGGCTTGCCGAACCAAACCTTGGACTTTGTCCAAACCTACAAGGGGAACTCTTCCCCTTGACCCCATTAATCGAACTCCCCAACCCCTCAATCCTTGAGGGGCTCCCTCGCCGATTGGCAGGAACAAACGGTGGTTTGTTCATTGCCAAGAGGGTTCGGGTATAGTTCAGTTGGTCAAGTCAAATACTCCCTTCGCTTCGCTAGGTCCGTTTTGATTGACCAACACAAACAACTACCTCTTATCTAGTTCCTCGCTAACTTTCTATTTTTATAATACTGTCTAACTTTTCACCTCTTTTTTTCTATAAAACCAACATCATCTAAATCTGTTATACATCCCTCAGGCAATTCAAATTCATCTCTAGACTCTCTGTATTTTTATACTCATACCAAAACACCAAAAAACAAAAAAGCCTCTCAAACAAGACAATAGACCCTTTAAAACAAAAATACCCTATCTATATTTTAATCTCATAAAAACCACTCAAAATGGCCCCCCACCAATCCGCATTATCAGTGTAAAACAAACCACCCTCTCTCAAAAAGCACATTGTGAGGGGGTGGTGGGTATAACGCGTATACGTCTTTTATGTCGATTTTATAAATTTTATTAAACATATATATCGTTTTGCTTAATTTTCTGTACTTCCTTTTTTCACAAAAAACAATGAATAGATTAAAAAGAAAAAACTGATTCCAAATATAATTCCACCTAATAACTGAAAGTTACTCACATAATTATCTAAAATCATATTATAAGTTACTATATCTGTATCTCCACCCATTTTTTGTACCCAAGAATGAATACATAGTTCAGCTAAATTTATGCTTTTTAAAATTAAAATTATTCCGATCAATGATAAAAACACCAAAACCATGAAACATAATTTATTATGCTTCAAATATATCCCTCCTTTTTCTTTTATTAACTAACGATATGTGACAAAACATATACCTACTGGTCTTAATGCTGTACCATTTCCAACTTTACTATCACTAAACCAGCCATTTTCCCATACTTCAAAATGATATCCAGTATATTCAGCATATGCTCTTATTTCAGCATATCTACCATTTGTATCTATCGTATTGCTTTGAGTAACAGAATACTCTGCAGAAACATTAAATCCAACACCAGCTGAAACAGCACTTGCAGTAATGCCAGCATTAGCACTCCATGTCGCTGAAACCTTTCCTGAAAAACTTAAAGTCAAAGATCCAGAGTTTCCACTTATTTTTTTCAAAATAGAACTTCCACAAGCTGCTGTAGAACTTCTATTCTTGACATAGTATGAACCCGGCGCTAAATCTTGAAGACTATTACTTTTATTTTCAACTTGAGATAATGGTCTTACAAAAGTAATTTCAGTTGGAGTACGTCCTGAAGGTTTTTCGAAATTGCTCTCATTTACAAATTTTTCAACCAGGTTTACATTAGTAACTTTAATAATCTCAGTATTATTCTCAACTGACACAGTTCTCTCAAAATCATTAGAAGAAATATTGTTTAGTAATTTATCACAACTATTTATTTCATTTTTAGAACTAGATGGAGAATTAGATAAACTGTCTGCATGACCAACTATAGAAGTCTGTAACATAAAAATTAAACAAATAAAAAATAATTTCCCTTGTTTTTGGGTGTGAGTGCTGGCTAGTCGTGTGGGGGCTAAACCCCACGAATTTAACGTAACTGGATATAGAAAAAGCGGATTGTTTTGGTCGATAGATCTGGGTGGTTCGGCTGGTACAATTGCTAATCCAAGTCGAGCAACCTAAATCCTTGTTTTTGGTCTGTTCGGCTTGGCGAAAGCTAAAAACCAGCCGAATTTCTCCATGCAATGGAGGAAAGGTGGAGATTTTTTGAGTGGGTTTCTCAAAAAATACTACCTGACCATTGCATGGAGAAAAACCCTTTTGATTATAGAAGAGAGTAAATCAAACGAAAAAGTAGGACAAACCCAATTATATCAAGGGTTTTAGGAGTTTTAGGCACTTAACTTTCTTTAAGTCTTTACTTAACTCTTGTTTCGTGTTTACTTAATTTATTTTTAAGTGTTTACTTCCTTTTGTTTTTAGTGTAAGATTTAAATCATTAAGCGTTTACTAAAATATAAATTAAGTATGAGGAGCTTGAAATCATGACAGAATATAATAAAAATCTGGAATATCATGCTGAAAGTCAAACCTTAGTCGGTCAAAAAAAACGAGAGTTAGTAGATACTGAAACTGGAGAAGTTATTCATGTAGACCAAATAACAAAAAGAGTCTATGGAACTAAAAATTTTTGGAAAATGTATTTAATGGATTTCTTAACAGTTCTAGGGATCATAGACAATAAACAATTAGATATTTTTATTTACATAGCAGAAAACACGAATCAATCTAATAATTTGTTTATAGGTACATACAAACAAATCTCAAAAGATGTCGGAGTTTCCGAGCCTACTATTGCAAAATTAATGAAAAAACTGCAAGCAAACAACTTCATCAAGAAAAAACAAAATGGCGTTTATATCGTAAATCCTAACATTATGATGAAAGGGAACGATACAAAACGACAAATATTACTAAGTTATTATGAAGAAGAGAAACCTTTAAATTCTATTGAAGTTTTAAGAGGGAAACAAAAAGCTCTTCCAGAACAAAAAACATCAAAAAATGAACCAAAAAAATTAGGATTGGAGGCGAAAAATAATGATTGAAGGCGTTGAATTAAATATTTATTTAGATGATGATACAGTATCATTTAGTCTGTCCCCTGTACAAACAGAAGTTATATTTAAAGCATTAGGACTACAATTTGATGCAAATACACAAACATTGAGTTCATTTAGTGATAACAGTTTACAAAAACACATTCTTCCTAAAATTAATTTCGTACCTAAATAAAAAGCATTACATCAATTGATGTAATGCTTTTTATTTATCCTCATATTCATGAAGTTCAACCACATTTTCCGCATTGAATTGCATTTCTCTTTAGCTTTTTCATTGATAATGGGATATGTGTAGCAATGGAATAAAATCACGCAACAAGCATTAGCGGACATTATATGTATTTGTAAAAAGTATTTTTATTTTATTGGTTTG
>NZ_JAUCFS010000001.1:0-54985 GCF_030348325.1 Bacillus hominis | reverse complement strand
TTCGCCCATGCCTGCCAACCTAAGCACAGCATATTTTCATTACCACCATACCAAGCACCATCTATAATTAAATATGGAGTCTTGGTATTGATTACGTGGCCAGTGAACCAAGCATCTTTATTACCACTACTATATAAATTAATGCCCCAACCTTCTGGATACTTAGACGTAGCGATTCCAACACCTTTTGGCTGTACCGGTTTATCGGAAGGATCAGTTGTGCTACCACCGTCTCCTTTCCCCAAGTAGTCTAACGGATTAACAGCATTACTCTTACTAGCGTTCCAGCGTCCTTTATGCACTTCAAAATGTAAGTGTTGGCCTTCAGACTGCCCCGTGTTCCCCATAACTCCAATTGTTTGTCCTTGTGTAACATAATCGCCTTCTTTAACCGTCCGAGAGCCGCTACGCATATGAGCGTATACAGTCTCCCATGTAACTCCATCAATTGTATGCACAATCATAATACATTCACCATAACTTGATGAGAAATAAGAACGACTAACTTGCCCGCTAGCCGCTGCATAAATTGGATGATAACCCGACTCAGCCAAGTCTATTCCATGATGATCTGGTCTGCTACCTCTAAAACCACTTGTTACTCGCGTTGTATCTGTTGGATAAATAAATTTTGCCATATTAATCTTCCTTTCTATTTTTGCGCAATATAAAAAGGCACTTAGATGAGTACCTTAATTCATTGTTATTTCGATGTATTATAGATTTCCAATATCTAATTCTCATATCTCCAGATTACATGAGTATGATCAAAAGAATGAGAAACTCTCCGTCATTACCTTACATTAAAATGTTCTTCTTTTACCCATGTATTTTGTCCAATATCAATATAACCATCTTTTCTTGCATAAATTCCATAAGGGGCAGATCCATCCACATTACCTTTCCATTCACCATTTGGTGCCTTATATGTGTTAATACCATAACCTGCCGGATATTTTGAGTAAGCATAGAACCATTGCACATCAAAGTGTTCTTGCTTCGCCCATGCCTGCCAACCTAAGCACAGCATATTTTCATTACCACCATACCAAGCACCATCTATAATTAAATATGGAGTCTTGGTATTGATTACGTGGCCAGTGAACCAAGCATCTTTATTACCACTACTATATAAATTAATGCCCCAACCTTCTGGATACTTAGACGTAGCGATTCCAACACCTTTAGGTTGTACCGGTTTATTGCCACCAGTTCCTCCATCAAAATTCACATATTGCTTAACAATTTCAGAGTAGAAAAAATTCCCTCCATTTTTATATCGATAACCACCATTGTATGCCACTGCGATAGGCTGACTATATCGAACCATAGCACCAGTTGTATTTCCAAGAGATGGTGCAACAACCGTTTTAGAATACAAATCTGCCACTGGTAATGAATGTTGTTTATTGTTAGAAGCTAACCAGCGAAGATAAGCTCGTCCAAAATTATATGATTGAACAATGGCACTTAAATCCGTAATACCATTCTTTTTTGCATCATCAAAAGCTCCTTTTAAATGCTTTACTCCGTAATAAACTGAATCCTTAGGATTTTTAATTGTATTCATTGGCCATCCTTGTGATTCACTTGACTGCATAATATCAGGTGTTGTTTCAGAATTCCCTCCACTTTCCACCATAATAATTCCAAGCACATAAGGCACTAACTCAGATACACCTTGTGCAGCACATTCACTTTCTACCATTGTCTGCCATCGTAATACTTGTTGCGGCAGATTCTTTGTCGTAACTGAAGCAGCTAATATACTCATTACTAAACATCTCCTTATTTTCCTATTATTTTTGTCTAAAAAACTACTAAATTACTAAGTACACCCAACAACTAAATGCCCATCTTTCCATAAAATTACTTAATGACACTCACCTTCTTTCACAACAAAAAGAGCAACCATAAAAATAGTTGCCCTTTTTGTCAAAATCTTATATTACTACTATAAATCATTTTTTCAATGCTTTCTGTACACCACATGTAACCTACATAAAGGTAACATTAAAATTCATCTAGAAACTTGACAATCTTTTTTATTTCAGCATGCTTACGTCGGATATAGCCTGTACTATAATGCAAATCAAAAGCTATTTGTTCTAAAGTCATTCCGTCCACATATTTCATTTTTAGTATTCGATTTTCTAATCCGGTAAACTTACTAATCAAATACTTTAAATCGTACTTAGCATTCATTTTATGAGCTAATTCATATTCAATTGCTTCAATATGTCCTTCTACTTTCGCACCGTTCGATTCAGCAGTTAAACGAACATCCCGTAAATCACCACTAATCCAACGTTTTAATTCAGCTTTTGTTTTATCTAAATTGTAGTCCAAATAAGCAATATCCTCTTCTAATTTCTGATAATCTTTCATCCAGTCAAACAAATGATGATTCACCTACTTTCTATATAAAAAACAACAAATCTCATAAAACATGTTTATTTTTTTCGTTCTAAGACGTTTTACCATCCTCAAGACCAATGACATTCAGAAAGAAAAACAACTTCAAACTACAACTCTTCAACGAAGTTTGTGAATATTTGTTAACTCTTTCTGCTCTCGTCATAGCGATTCCCTTGCTTCCCTGGTAGCTTCGTTGCTGCTAGATGATAAGACCAACCGCACTTTAATCGACTATAAAATGTGTAACGTGATATACCGTTACGTTCCGCCATATGCATCCATTCACCATGTTTTCTATCGAAATCCATTTTCTTTTTCCCGATCCGTTGTGTTATCGCTCTTTCGATATTCCAGTCATAGCGGTATACTCTCTCCTGAAGTCTTTGTCTGCTAATACCATTCACTTTAGCTTGCTCATAATGTTCATCTAAGATAAAGAAGTTCATTGCCATGCCCCTTTCTTAATCCAATGCCATAATTTCAGCTAACGTTCTATCTGAAATGTAAGTGTTGATAATCTGAATCCGACCATATTTATCTTTAGCCATTCCTACGGCTTCGCTTTCTGATTTTGCTTCAAACCAACGAAGTTTCCATTTGTCATCTTTGTCGTAAAACTCTACTGAGTACGTTATGACGCTTGTAACACATTGCAAAAACTTATCAGACGTGCTCTTTGCTGCATACTCAAAACTTCCAACCACATCCTCAAGTGTTAATTGCTTCATGCTACTGTCTCGGCTTTCTCACGCATTTGTAATTGATGGATTGCTTTTAACCTCGTCATAACGGCATGACGTCTTCTATCCACTTCTTCAGGTGTCCGATTCCCCGCTTCGCAAATACATGGTGCGAATTGGTACATACCCATTCCCATATCATTTCTAATTACTCCAGTTCCTTCACATACACACATCTTAATTCCCCCTTAGAATGGTAATGCTTTTCTTCTATAATCCTTTGTATCTTTAAAAACAATTGCTCTAAAGTTATTGAATATACGTGATACAATCCGTTCGTCATATGCGCCCTCTAAACGCTCTCCAGTAAGGTTTGTCGTGAAGATAGTAGATTTACCTTGCCTTCCATCGAAAACATCGAATAACACTCTATTAATGAAGTTTGTAGCTTTTGTATTAGCATCTAATGCGCCTAACTCTGCCCCTAAATCATCAACTATCAATACATCTGCTCTTACTAATGTCCGAATGATTGAATCCTCAGTTAAGGAGGAATCTTTATTGAACGTACTTTTAATCTTCCTTAGCAATTCGCCAACTGTGACGAAGACAACTGATATCCCTGCTCCTGCAAGCTGATCTGCAATGGCATAAGCAAGATGTGTTTTCCCCGCTCCGCAATTACCGGCCATAATTGTATTGAACACTTTCCTATTGAGATAATCCGTTGCGATGATCTTTGCTAGTTCAAGGTTCTTCGCTCCTTCCTCGCTAGTAGGTTGGTAGTTATCAAAATTAGCTTTCTTAATATTGCTATCAGCAATCATGCTTTGTTGATGGAATAAGAATTTCTTCTCATTCGCCTTATCCGCATCGTATTTCGCTTGTTCTTGTTCCTGGAGCTTCTTACTTTCGTTTTCAAGGAAGCATCGAGGGCATACAACTTGTCCGCTGAATTTCATCTTATTCATGCCATGCGTATCACAAACATCAGAATCCATAGTCATATTCACCTTTTTGGCTATATCGGTTGGTATTGCTGCCGCCGCTCTCTGCATTGTTCTTCGCTCCTTTTTTTGGTTGTTGATTCAAGTATTCTTCAAATTTATTACCGAATAACGTTGATGGTCTTAAATACTGGTTATACTCTTCATCTGTTAACCAGTGAGAAGCCTTAATTTCTATTACTTTTTTAAAGTCATCTACATTAAAACCTTGATTGAATCTCGCCTTAATTAGATCTTTAGTTTTTTTAGTTGATGAACGATAGGAAGTGGAACATGTGTCGTTGAGATAGGTAACTATCTCGACTATATGTTTATTAATATCTTTATCTCTTTCTTCTAGTTCTAATTCTTTTTCTTCTTCTTTGTCCGTTTCATTTGCGTTACCATCTTCGTTACCTGTAACGTTACATCCGTTACCTTCGTTTAAAAGACTAAGTTTTTTTCGTTCGCGGTATGCTGCTACCCGTTTTTTTGTGTCTTCACGAATCTTATCTAATCCATTTAAACTCTGATGTTTGCCCCAATTCGAGACACTGATAAAATGATTATCATCAACCTCTATCATTCCGAACTGTTTAAACGTTTGTAGGGCAAGCCGGACAACTGCTATCGGTCTATTAAATATTGTTGCAAGCATATCTTCGGTATACGGAATGTTTTCATTTAAGAAAATGTAACCATTGGTATTTGTTTTTCCTGCTTGAGCCAGTAATTTAATCCAGATAATCAGTAATGTGTCTGCTTCCGGCATACTTTCAATCAATCGAATTTTTTCATCTTCAAACATATTAGTAGTTAACTTGATCCATTTAACATCTGCCATACTCAATCGCCTTCGCTTTCACTTCTTGTTCTCCGTTTTCAGCAGTTTCTTTTTCGGCCTGTTTAACCCATTTTGTCGATTTCTTAAGTACTTCCTCAGCTTGTTTTAATGTCAATTCGCCAACTTCCTTGATACTTAAGTGGCCTTTGATCGTATCTTCATCTACTTTTCGAAGAGCAGCTAACTTTTTAATATTTAATTTAATTGCACCGACTTGTTGAGAAGTAATCATTACCTCTTGAATCTCCGGTAAATCTTCACCTGCATAGATGTATAATCCCAAACCGTGAAGCGCAATCGCTTTTACTAAGCAGCGTTGGATACTCGTATTAATATCGAAACTGTTTGGCTCCGCAATCGGTTTATTTTGATTGTTAAGTATTGGATGAATCTGACTTAGTGGTAATCCCTGTACAGTTACCTCAACTTCTACAAAGTAACCGCAATCCGTTTTAAGGTAAGGAACGCCATCGAATCGCTTAACTTCCCATGTAGCTGCTGGATCTACTTCACGAAGCTTTTTTACCGCCCATGCCCATGATAAGTAGCTAAAGCGTCCTTTCTTTTCAACGTGTTCCGAACAATCTATTTGAGCTAATTTAGAAAAGTAATTTTCAGCTGTCATATCAATCTCCCTCTCTTTTTAAAATGGTGCTACTTCTGCTTGTTTACTAGCTTCATACACTTCCATAAGTGCCTGTAATCCGTATTCATAAGCCACAAGCATTGATGCAGCATTAGGTTCTTTACTTTGCTTATATTTTTCAACTAAACTCTTCATAATTTGAATTTCAGCTTCAATTTTATTTTGTAGGCCCATCTTATTCACCCGCTACTTTCTTTGTAGAATGAGACTCTACATATTGTTTGATGCATTCGGTTTCAGTGTGTAAGTAATCCCCATCAAAATCTAAGCAACTTTCTCCAAAATAGATTTCTCCATTACAACCGCAACAAGTTTCAATGAAGTCTCTAGCTGATGAATCATGATGATTTCCCATTAACATGCCGTTTTCAATCATTTCCACATTCCTCCTTATTTACTGTAGGAGAAAACATCTGGTATAATGTAAGTAAGTAAGTTAATAAGTGTGTTTTCTCCAAACCGTCTTAGGGGTAAGGCGGTTTTTTATTTTGTTTTAATGATTTTGAGCATCGGAATATCCAGGAACCCATTTGCTAGGTGGGGGCTATCGTTAGATCCCTGAATATTCCGACAAAAAAGAGCTTGTCTGTGTTCATAAATTTGTAACATCTATATATAAAGTTCATATAAATTACGTGTTACACTTTGTACATTCCAAAAAGTTCTTATAGAATCGACAACTCGATGATCTTAGTACTGCCCTGCATCCCCTGCAGGGCTTCCCTCATTTAGCTAGAGTTATATACTTGTATGTTTCCTCAACCTTATCTGCGCTGTCGTGTACCTCTCTAGCTCTCAAATCCTTTATGATCCACAAGATTTTCTTTCGTTCGTATTCATCTCGCTGCTGTTTATTTGTCATCTTCAAGCCATCCTGCTCTCTTTGCTGCAACATCTATTCGGTGCACTAAGTATGTCGATAAACATATAGCTATCGCGACAATTATCAAGGATAGTGAGCTTTCCATCTCTAAACCGCCTCCTGATTAAGAAACTTATTAATGAAGTAAAGCTGACCTTTCCCTGTAACTTTTGGTGTGAATGATGTTACGAATTCACCTTCGCTATTTGTTCTTACGAATTCTTGTGACTCGAATAGTCCTAAATCCATTGAATACTGAGTAGGCGTGTTGTACATGCTTCCTCTTTTCTTGCAAAGATAGCCGTTTTCTCTCAACCATTCGAAGAGTCTGTTTTGACCTATGTCTATTCCTTTTTGCTTCATTAGAATCGCTAACTGCTTTATGCTGATTAGATTCGTTGAGACTTGGATTGCTTGAGCGAATGTTACTAAAGATTGTTGCTGCAATACTTTGCGTTCAGCTTCAATGCGCTTCGCTTGTTCTTCTTTTAAGTTAGTGAGAAGGCCGATCATGAAGTCTGGATTAGTTACCGCTTGTTCTAGTACTTGATCTGTCATGTATGCACCATGTTTTCTAATAGAAGGAAGCACTTCACTGGTTACCCACCTTTTGAATGCTTTTGCTTGTGGTTTACGACTTGTCATGATTAATGAGTAAAGACCGCTTTCGTTGATGATGTTTGTTTCCTGTTGTCTTCCTAGGGAATCAGTGACCTTCATACTATGAAGCTCATCTTCATCTAATCGACTAAGTGATCTAGTTGCATTTACGATTTCTAGCACATCACACACATCTTTCGCCACAAACCAAACATCTTCACCTTGTACTACTGTCCGGACTTGTCCGAACTCTTCATTGTTGAAAACTTGTAATTGTTTCATTTCCTTTCCCCCTTTATCGTATTAGGTCAAGTTCGAACGCTTAACGTGACCTCAGGTCAAGTTTGATTCATTTAAAAAATGACCTCATCCTACTAAGTCATCCATTGTTGTTGATAAAGCATTAGCTATTTTTTTTAATGTTTCAACCTTAGTTGATTTAACACCCAATTCTACCTTAGAAACCATACTTTCACTGATTTCTGAGAGTTCAGCTAGTTGCTTTTGTGTCAGTTTTTTGTTTATCCGAAGCTCTTTTATATAACTTCCTTTTACCTTCATCGGTTTCACCTCTCGATTACATTTTCATTGTACACTCAATGTGACCTCAGGTCAAGTTTTTGTTCCTTTTTTTATTTTTAAAACCAAGAAATGGACTGTTGGTCAAGTTTTATGTAGAATATATATTATAGTCAATGTAAAATAAAAGTATTGTAAATTCACATAAAATAGTTTTTAAAGGGGATTGAGATTATGTTACCTACGCTATCCATTAGAATAAAAAAAATCAGGAAAGAGCGAAAATGGTCTCAAAAAGAATTAGGTGAAAAAGTAGATGTTAGTGAATCTTTCATTTCAAAAGTAGAATCTGGTAAGAAACAACCCTCACGGGAAGTAACAGCAAAAATTGCAGAAGTATTAAATGTAACTACAGACTACTTACTAGGAAGATCCGAAGATCCTGATCTTAATGAGCAAGAAAATAATATTGTTACTGAAGAAGGAAAGAACATAATGGCTTTAATTGAAAGTCTTCCAGAAGATGAGAGAAAGAAAGCTTGGGAACAGTTAGAGATGTATGTTACTTATATGCAAAATAAAAAGAATGGTTAATCCAAGAAGACTACTCAATGTAACAGTCTTCTTTTTTATGTATTTGGTTTTTCTTATAAGATTCGTCTAGACATATTTTTAAAATATCTTCTGCTTTAATTGGTGCCCCATGTTTCAAACCCAATTTTACCGCTTCCCTCACTAATTGCTCTTTTTTCATATCTACTTCCCCCTATATTCTCTTTAATATATGTAGACTTTCTTAAAATGAAGAGCTTTTGTCGCTTTGGATTAAAAACTCTCCATTTCCTTTAGAGCAGAAATGACACTATCGATTTGATAGTGTCAATTGGAAAGCGGTGATAGAAAAACAAACTACAGTAGCAATTGTCAAAATGGCTTTACTAAACTTACCTTTCAAATACTTCACCAACTTTTATGTATAATTTATCTATATCGTTTTAAGACTGTTTTCGGTAGAATACTGCGGAAAATTCTTGATTGTTCTCTGTATTCTCTTCCCTCTTCTTCACCTTTTGCTATCTCCATGTAGTATAGTTGAAAACTATTTAATCTACCATTTTTGAGAGATTTTAAAAATCCTTATATAACAGTTTTCCTTGAATTTCATAGAAAGAAGTATGCATTTTTACAGTCTTTCTTTTAAAACCCTCTATATGAATATTTTACCACAAAAACCGAACTTTTGTTCCTTTTATTTTTCATAAACAGAAATACGACCTAAATATAATAAAAAAAGTCAGAATAACTACCAATTATGGTATAGTAATAGAGTGATTATTATACTCAAAATATGAAAACTACAGTTGGCCAAAACATTAAAAATTTCAGAAAGTCTTTCGGTTTAACGCAAGAACAATTATCTGATAGAACAGGGTTGTCACGTGGACAAATCAAAAATTGGGAAGTAAATCGCCATGAACCTGATCTTGAAAGTTTGAAAGTACTTGCATCGTTTTTTAATACCTCCATAGACCGTCTCCTTAGCTTCGAAGACAAGAAGGAAGATGCATTACTAGAGTTACTATTCAATGATGTCCAACGGGCTTATGAGGAGCTTGATGGACGTCAGCAAGGGCGCTTTGCTAAGCAGGTATCTTTGTATGTCAAAATGTTACGCGATAACAAAGACATACTATGATTTAATTTTAGAAGAAATCATTTCCATTTGCTAGAGGAAAAATTTTACCATTCCTTCCAGTGAGAGCTTTGGCTCTCTTTTTTTATTTTCATTCGACATGATATGACAATATAATAATTAATAATTTGTTATTATCATTTGGAAATCTTACATTTAACAACAAATTATTGCTTTATTTTTAATTTTTTTTGAATGTAAAATATTTCAATGTAACTACATATCATTTGGGAAGAGGGAGAAATTCATGAAAAAACTATTAGCTTCAGCAACAGCGTTCACACTATTAACAGTTGGGTACAGTTCTGCTGCATTTGCAGAAAAAAATCCAAACGACAAGAATTGCGATCACTTTAAAAACAAACAAGAGGTTATGGAATTCTGGCACAGCAATGGCTACAGCGCAACTAACGATCCCCATGATTTAGATCGTGACAATGATGGCTTACCTTGTGAAGTGAAAAAAGGAGATTACGATCAATTTTTAGCTAGTAAACAAACTACTAAAAAAGAACCTGTAAAACAAGAGAATTCAAATCAAAACAACCAAGCAACAAACAATAAACAAGAACAAACTAAGACACAAACAACTGCAAAAGAAACAAAGAAAAATACTAATACAGTTGTGAAAAAAGAAACAAAAAAACAAGGTGAAAAATTACCTAATACAGCATCAAACGGTGTTACAATGATGTTAGCAAGCTTAGGTTTAGCATTAGCTGGATCTGTATTAATGTTCCGTCGTAAAAAGACAAACGCATAAAATAGTTCCTTAAAACGGCAGGAGAAATCCTGTCGTTTTCAAATGGAGTGATAAAAATGAATAAAAAACAATGGATAGGCTTATTTTTAATTGTTATTGGACTTACTATCTTTTCCTATTATTTTCTAGAATGGTATGGTGCTAGACAATCAGCAGAGTCGCTAACGACTAACGAAGCGAAGCACTATGAGACCTCCACACCTTCTAAAGAAAATGAAACAACAAACATCAATCAAATAGAGACAAAGACTGAGACTTCATTACAACCTGAAGAACCTGTACAAATTCCCGCTTCAAAGGTAAACCATCAATTAGGAGATAAAGTAGCATATTTAATTATCCCTAAAATACAAAAGAAATACTCTGTATATTGGGGAGCTGACGATAAAGTACTGAAAAAGGGTGTAGGTATGTTTGTTAGTGATCTAACTACTACACCATCTGGAAATGGACATACGGTACTAAGTGGACATAGAGATACCGTTTTTACCGAGCTTGGTCAACTAAAGGAAAACGACCAACTTATCGTGGAATATGAAAATAAAACATATACATATAGAATTAACAAGCATTGGATAACGGATTCAGAAGATCGAACAGTTATTGTAGACAAAAGTGAGCCAACATTAACATTAACAACTTGTTATCCTTTTGACTATATAGGAGACGCTCCAGATCGATACATAATTGAATCATCTCTACTCTCCACTCGTTGAAGATGGGAGCTTCGGCTCTCTTTTTTTATTTGCATTCGACAAAATATGACAAGACAGTTGTAACTGGATTTGTTATGATTTCTATAAATCTTACAACTTGAATGTACGGAGGAAAGAAAAAATGAAACGAAAATTACTTACAGCATTAACTTGTAGCGCATTACTTATGGGGATGGCTGCTTGTAGTTCAAATGAAAAAACTGCGACTGAATCAAAACCAAAGCAAGAAGCGAAAAAGCCTGAACCAATTACTACAACTTCACTTATTAACGAGTTTAAAAAAGCTGGATTAGAAGCTGAAAATGCTACGGATCTACCACAAAAAGAATTTGGAAACATGCGTAAAGATGGGAAACGTATCCTAGTTCCTGCACTTGGTCAGGATAACGGTGGCCGTTTATTTGAATTTAGTAAGAAAGAAGATTTAGAAAAAGCTAAGAAGTACTATGATGATTTGAGTAACTCAAATCCAATACTTTTCTCACATACATACGCTAAAGGGAATTTCCTTTTACAAATGAATGGTGATATGAAAGATGAAGAGTTTAATAAATATAAAGAGGTTATGGATAAAACTATTAAGTAGGTTAATGAATCCGCTTTCATTTTCTAAAAACTGTTATTTTATCACAGTTGGATGGGAGTCCAATACATATTATTAAAATTAATATGGTTCAAGTCGTAGTAAGGCACCTTAGGGTGTCTTTTTTTCTACCTATAACTATTTAATTATTATATAATAATAACATTATATTTCAGGAGGAACATAAATGAACAAAAAACTAATTATTGGAATTATCGCTGTAATAGTTGTTATCAGTGCTTCCGTATCTATTTTTAAGAATTCCACATCAGAAGATATGAAACCTAAGTATTCACAAAAAGATATGGATAAAGTTACTGATCAACACTTTAATGAGCAGCAAGAATTAAAAACGCAAATCAAAGAATTGAAATCTAAAGTAACTTCCTATGAAAAAGAGCAAACTAGTTCACTTCAAAAAACGACACAACCGAGTCAAGAAACACCTAAACCGCAAGAACAACCAGAACAAGAAAAGCCTAAAAGTAATCCGCCAACTACAACTGAGTATACTCTTCAACAATTAAAAGAGGCATTCCCAGTTGGCATGGAATTTAATCAATATGTAGAGAAGAAAAAAACGATGAATGTAGATCATCCTTTTAGTATTTCTCTAAAAAAGGGCAATGTTGGAAGTGTTATTCAAGCTAAAGATGGATTATTAGTAGTATGTGTTGATGGTAACAAAATATTTGACCTGAAAACATTTGGATCAACTGATGAAGTTAAAGCATATGAACAGAGTCTACGAGGAAAATAAAATGCGGTTATTAAGCCGAGGAAGGCACCTTAGGGTGTCTTTTTTTCACTTTCATTCGACATAATATGACAATATACAGATTGATAGTTTGTTATGATAGTTCAGGAAATCTTACATTTTAGACACCGGGGGATACATATTATGAACAATAAACTATTACTCGCACTCACAAGTTGCGTGTTAATTATGGGATTAGCAGCATGCTCGCCTAACGAAACGGCAAGCACTTCTAATGAACCTAAAGCTGAAGAAAAAGCCCAGAAGGCGGAAGAAAAGGCGAAGCAAGAAGAACAGCAACGTCAAGAAGCGGAAGTTCAAAAACAGGCAGAAGAGAAAGCAAAACAAGAAGCAGAAGCTCAAAGACAGGCGGAAGAGAAAGCGAAGCAAGAACAAGCAGAAAGAGAAGAACAACAACGTCAAGAGCAGGAACAAGCCCGTAAACAACAAGCAGCACAAGCGCAAAGGCAACGTGAAGTGAAGCAACAAAAGAAAGAAGAACCTGAACTTTGCGGTTCGCCAGAAGTTGGAATAACATGTAAACACGTTCAAAAAGAATGGGAAAATGAGCAAAAGATCGAAAAAGAACTCAAAGAAAAAGAAGAACGTGAGGAAAAAGAAGGTTTAGAGTATGCAAAAAGGAAAGCACAATCATTTGAGGATAAAGAACGAGAAAAGATGAGTTGTGACGACGCGAAAAATGTTCTTGAACAATTAAAAAATGCCGAACAGAATCCAGCCACAAAAGAAAGTATTGTCAAATACCAAGAAAAAGTAAATATGTGTAGCAAGTAATAAAACAACTTAACATAGTAAAATAATATTTGGATGGGAGTCCAATACATATTATTAAAATTAAGATGATTCAAGTCGCAGGAAGGCACCTTAGGGTGTCTTTTTTTATTCTATCGACAAAATACGACAAATAGTTGTAACTGTTTCTGTTATGATGGTTTCGGAAATCTTACATTTTACATAACTGGAGGAAACATAATGTATAAAAAAATGGGTACAATTGCATTAGCTGGAGCACTTGCTTTTAGTTTGGCTGCATGTGGTGAAACAGAAGTAAAGGAAGTAAGTAAAACTGACGCTCCTAAACAAGAGGAGAAAAAGGACAAAAAAGCATCTACTGAAAACAAAGTTTATAAAATCGGGGATACAGTAGAAGTTAATGGTCTACAACTAACTTTCAGTTCAGCTAAATTCGTTGAACCAAACGAATACATCAAAGCTGAGAAAGGGAAAGTTCTAGAAATTGCGTTCAATGCTAAAAACAATGGTAAGAAAGATATATATTTCGGAACTTCTGAATTAAAAATTGCCGATGCTAACGGCAACCAATTCAAAGAGTACTTCGGTGGAGGAGATTCATTCGTAAACGAAAATATTGCACCAGGTAACCAAATCACTAACAAAATGACTTTTGACGTTCCAGAAGGTGATAAATTTATTGGTACATTCAAACCAACATTTACATTTGATGAAAAATCTGTGAAATTCGAATTCGAAGTAGCTAAATAAGGAGAAATTAAAATGAAAAGAACAACTGAATTTGTATTAGGTCTTATTGGTGGTATTTTTGGTATTATTTGTGCATTTATCGCTTTAATGATCGGCGGTATGGGAGCTGCGTTTGAAGCGGAAGGTGCAGACAGCATCATCGGTTTAGGATGGGGTGCCGTTGCTTTATCAATCTTAGGAATTGTTGGCTGTGTAGTAGTTAAAAAGAATGCTAAAGTTGGCGGTATTATGATGACAATTGCTGCTATTGGTGGATTCATCTGTATCTCTCTCGTTTACTTATTACCAGGAGTATTATTATTAATTGGTGGATTAATGGGCATCTTCCGTAAAGATAAAGCGGCTGTATCTGCTTAAAATAGGCACTCGAAAGAGTGCTTTTATTTTTTTCTCAATGACCAATATTACTTAACGTGGTAAAATAATATTGGATTGGCGTCCAATATTATTAAAATTAAGATGGTTCAAGTCGGAGGAAGGCACCTTAGGGTGTCTTTTTTCGGTAATTATATTAATGTTTTCTTTGTCATTTGTAATGCATTCAAAGAGTTTATGAGAAGTTTGATGGATATCAACAAGGACTATTCGCTAAACAATTAGCTTTATACGTCAAAATGTTACGTGATATCAAAGACATACTGTGGTTTGATTTCAGCATAAAAGAAATCATTTCCATTTACTAGAGGTAAAATTTTATATGATTTTACCAAATATGACAAGAGAGCCGATTGGCTCTCTTTTTTTATTCCTCTCCCAATTTATTGACACTGGGTGTATTACCCATTTATATACGGACAATTATCCAAGCTTTCATAGAATCAATATAATAACCAAAAGATTAATTATAATAATTAAGAGGTGATATATTTTGTATCCGTATTTAAATTGGCAATATCCTTATTCATCTTTCCATCCTTATTACACCTCGTATTCCCCATATCCATACGGTAATCCTTATTATCCTTATCACAGCTGTATGGAAAAGTGTATGGCGACAACCGGTTATGGCTATAAATATTGTCATGATTTTGTGTGTTTTCCTCAATGAACAACTAAGAGGGCTTCGCTCTCTTTTTTTATTTTCATTCGACAAAATAAATGAAGGAAAAATTGTAATTATGACAAACGGACAAGTCGAGATTAAAAACATTAGCGATATACAGAAACAAAATGAAATATAAAATGAGAAACAAAAAGGGAAAGGTTTTTTCAGTTGGTTTAAAGACTAATTTACTGATTACGTGACTGAAAAGTCCCCTCAGAAAATCTGACGGGACTTTTCTAGGTTTCTAAATACATTAACTTCTGATAACGAAAATTATGTAAATACGAAACCCCTTCAGCAAATAAACTGAAGGGGTTTTTTCTAGATACATTGAATACAGATAAGTGGGATTATATTAAACTTCACATGAATAAGATATATAATATAAAAATAAGGATTAACTGAGGTGAGAGTATGGAAAATACATATGAAATCCCCAAATTAGAAACAAAGCGTCTTTTATTAAAAAAACTAGATTTTCATGATTTAGATGATTTATTTGAAGTCTATTCGGATCTTCAAACAACTACATATGTACCTCGAGAGGTACACAAAAATAAAGATGAAACTCGTATTTTTTTAGAAAATACGATTGAAACAGTTAAGAAAGGTAAGTCCTTCATATGGTCTATTATCTTTAAGGATGATCAGAAAGTTATTGGAACCTGTGGCATTTGGAAATTATCACATAATAGTGCTTCTTTAGGAGCTGTTATTAACCCACTGTATTGGGGAAAAGGAGTTATTGTCGAAGCTTTAGAAGAACTAATAAAGTTTGGCTTTCAAGAATTAGATTTAAATCGTATTGAAGGAAGATGTGATGTAAGGAATATAGCGTCTGAACGAGTTATGCAAAAGCTAAAAATGACATATGAAGGAACATTGAGACAAAGTGCAATGATCAATGGTATGTATTGCGATTCTAAGGTATATTCTCTTTTAAAACATGAATATGATAACTTTCGATAACAGAACTTATGTAACAAGCTAGCATGGATCTAGCTTTTTCTTTTTTGATTATGGATGTCCTAAACTTTTTATTTACAGTATTTCGAATGTATACTTTTGTTATGTGTTTTGAGGATATCAAGGGAATTTAGATAAAGTCAATGATTAAGGGGTAATGAATGTAAACAAATGGTTAAAAGTTTACATTCATATTTATAATAAATAAAAAGCACTTTTTAATGTTTTAAAAGTGTTTTAACTTGATGTTGATGTGACGGAACCTCAAGTATGTAGAAATTTAAAAAAGTCCCCTAATAATATAAAGGGACTTTGCTCACACAAATGATCTGCACATCAATTCATCTTTGATATACAGATCATTTGTATGATAATTTTTATAAATAATTGCTAAATAATGAACTTACATAAATGCTTTTAAAAGTTCTTGAACTAATGGAAGTGCTGCACCTACAAATTTTAAAACTGCCATTGCGATTGCCATATTATTTCCTCCTCTTTTTTTCGTATTAAGGGATGATGATTTTTATAAATAATTGCGGAATAATGAACTTACATTACTGCTTTTAAAAGCTCTCCTACTAATGGGATGATTCCACCTAAGAATGATAAAACTGCCATTGCGATTGTCATATTATTTCCTCCTCTTTTGTTGATGCTAAGATGTGATTTATCTTTATGCTTTCATTATAGTAAGCGCTTACATTTATAGCAATACATTTCTATATGCAATATTACATATTTATACGTTTAGACAAAAATTAGACCTCTATTAGTCATTCCTTAATGGTATTATAGCGAGGTGAGAGTCTTTAAAGGTTCTCCTTAATAGGAGGAAACGGATATGGAAAGAGTGCAAGCGATTATTGACAGTAATCTGAAATTCAAGAGCTGGGTTAAACAGGTACTAGCTATAGGCGGAATGTTAGGGTTCTGCTACTTGGTATTATATGTTTTATGTTTCTTATTTGCTATGTAAATACTATATAACTACACTAGTGGAGTCTTGCCTACAGAGGTAAGGCTCTTTTGTTGTATCTGAGGTGAATTTATTTTGGAGGTACTCCAAAATATTGGGTT
The DNA here is from genome assembly GCF_030348325.1 of Bacillus hominis. Classification (NCBI taxonomy): domain Bacteria; kingdom Bacillati; phylum Bacillota; class Bacilli; order Caryophanales; family Bacillaceae; genus Bacillus; species Bacillus hominis. The sequence continues at coordinate 38,303 of NZ_JAUCFS010000001.1, read as the reverse complement.
GATGGGTATGTGGTTCTACTTCTATCACTGAAAGTAAACTAATATTCATAAGTTTACTTTCTTTATCTATTGATAATGATAGGTTATGTAAACTTCATTTTTATTTTTAAAACAAATTGGTTAATTGATTTAGATCATTTTAATAAAGTATTGAATACTATGAAACTATAATCTATAGGTTATTAATCCTTTAATTTAGTAGGAGGTGAATTTAAAATGCCTTTCTCTACTGGTCCTATTGAAAACGTAGGAAATCAACCTACTAATGCAACTAGAGCTAGGGTTAAAATTCTCAATCGTACTGCAGGTCCACTTACTGGGGTAGTTAGATCTTTTAGACTTGACGGTACAAGAACATTAATCGAACAGATAAACTTTAATGTGGTTGCTAATGCTTCTGAATTTATAAATCTAAGTTTAGTTCACTCTACTTTGGGACAAGCGCTTCAATATGAAGTTGAAATTGTTCCTAATCAAAACGGTGGTTTATACAGTGTCTACGGAATAGCACCTGGTAATGTTATTATTACTGCACAACGTGTATTGAACTCAGAATTAACGCAGATTCTTTAGTTTTAAAAGTAAAGTGGTTCAAGTCGGAGGAAGGCACCTTTGGTTGTCTTTTTTTGTATATCGTTAAATATTCTTTCTATTCTGTTTTTATGTGATTAATGGTATGTTTTGTATATAAATATTAAGGGGGGATAGAAATGCAATTACAAAACATCGATCCAGAACTGAAAAAATTTCTTTACCAACAAATTTATGTACATAAAACCGGGTCAATCGATACTCTACTTGCAGAAGGATATATGTTTGATGCACAAGAGATTCAACAAGCGCTAGATATATTTATGAGAAGTGAACTCATAATACCCACAGTATCTACAATGCAAATAGGACAGAAAAAAGTAGATTTTATGCGTAATGATGAAAAATTTAGGGTTTTAAAAGAAAATAGTCAGCTATAAAAACAATCATTAAATAAACATGGTTCAAGTCAGAGGAAGGCATCTTAGGGTGTCTTTTCTTTATGCATTAAAAAGCCTCCATACAATGCTTGGAGGCTAAGTATACATTATTTAAGCATCATTTGTTTCAGATTTATCTTTGAAAAATTCTGCTAAAATAATTTGATGCTCTGATGCTACACTTCTAAAATCGGAAATAAACTTCGGATTCTCTTCTATGTATTTTTTAATTTTTTCGAACAAGCTCCCAAATTCAAACGTCTCAAATAGTTGATTAAGCTCTTTAACAACAACATCATCTAGTGCCTCATTATCTAAATAATAGATAATCATATGTGAAGAATCATTTGCTAAATTATAGCCACCACGTTGATTCAATTTACCGCTTTCGAATAAATTCTGTTTAATAACTTTAAATAATCCGTGTTCTCTTAAAAGCTTAGTTTGTTCCTGTTCTGGAAAAGTGAATTTGTCAAAATGATAATAAACTTTATTTATAAACCGCTTAGTTTCTTTAGAAGGAACCCATCCGTTTCGCAATACAATTGAAATCAACTCCCAATAGGAATCCGAAAGATATGTTATACGTTTAAATAATAGTTCGTTCCAAAAATTTCGAATCAACTCTTGATTATCAGCAAACTCAACAATCTTATCAGGAAACATCCCTATAAATACAGAGAAAGTATTTGTATCTGTTTCAATAAATTCTAGAAAAGCATTCCTTATATTATTATTATCAGAATAAGCTATCTTACTCCAAAATGATATTTCCATTTCATCAGAAAGAATCTCATCTAAATCTACGTAATTATCATAGATTTCTTTTAACAATTCAGGTATCTCATGGATTTTTACTACCAATGGAATTTCTTTAATCAAATAACTAACATCCGCATTTGGTTGTGTAAAATTTTTATCAAAATGTTTTTTAATTTTACTTAACAATACCTCCTTTCCTCCGTTTACAACGAATTTAGCAAGATTAGACTGAAGGAACAGCCAAAATGTTTCCACGTGACTATAACCAATAATAGTCTCTTTAGCATGAGCACATTCATTTCTCTTTTTTCTCCAGTAAGGAACTTCATCTATTAAATCATTATTAATTAAATAAACTTTATTACGCGGCACTTCTTTGGAGCCTTGTTTTGACTTCGTTTTTTCTTCAATAGTTTTTATAACTGTTTCTTCCCAAACTTTATCATTTCTTAAATCGTTTATTGTTTTCTTCCATTCTTCAATATGAATTAAATCTGGCTTTTCGCTCTTAAGTAAACGATCCCTTAAAGATTTCATAAATCCTAAGTAAGACATTAGAAATGAAGCTCGATACGCACCTACTCTATAACACTTAATAGATTCATCAAACAATATTAAGGCTTCTTCTGAAATATGCTGTTCTTTAATCCAAGTTTCAAAATACAAATTCAAAATAACAACTCCTCCATAAAATTTCACATACTATATCCGATGTGTAAAACCTAATTCTGCAATAAAGCATATTCTAACTAACCATCCCCTTATCCTCTAACAAAGTAAGTAGTAATTCCATTATTTATTCCTCTATCTTAGTGAGTAGTTCCCCCAGATCTTATACAATCCTATATTTTTCATCTTTTCTTCGTAATTAAGCTTGACTAAAGGTTTTGAGGGTTTTTATCATGTGGGAACGAATATGGAATACGGCTGGAAGGCAAATTTATCCCCTACTTTGAAAGACTACAAAAAAAGTAATCAGTCAAAATAGATGGATAAGCGTCTTTGTTTTCGCCATGCGGTCACTTATAAGGTATCCGTATGTATAGACCCTGTTCACTCAGCGATTTTCACCGCATACATCCTTTTACTATGGCTTGTCCTTGTAATATCGTCCCTACACGACAAACTGAATGTACTCCCTAGCACCGTAATGCTAACGATAACCACCCGAACCTTTTAGAGAATCGTCCCTGGGCAAGTTCTCGCCCTCCCTCACCAGAAGAACAGGATTCCAGTGAGGGGTGCTGTTTTTGTAGGCGTATACTCTGTACCCCCTGCACGACCAACAGCTAGCCACGCCGTAACACGTTCCCGCTAAATGTATGGCAGCACGGAATCACGGCTTATCAGTTTTTATTTACGTGGTTTCAGGCAATTCCACGCGAACAAAAAACAAAAAGGCATCTCAAATTCCTAAATGACCTGTACATTCACAAGACTTCTAGGTTTAGAGATGCCCGTTATATATCTTTTGGACTACAAAATAATCAAAACTAGTATTTACTAGTTGATATTTATCCAAACAATAGATAAAATGGGTATATCAAAGAAGCCTCGTGAAAAGGCATAGTTGTTTAAGGATAGTGTTGGTGCACTACTTAAACGTAAACACTGTGGGTTAATACAGTTCATTTCTAGCCAAGTGGTGGTACACTAGCTAGAAGAGTCATTCCCGTTAACGGTTGGTAGCCGTTAACATATGGGAGTGGCTTTTTTATTTTCTGTTCATATTCAATTGTTTTATATTCGTTCTATCGATCTTCATTTATGTAAAGTATCAAAATCTGTTTTGTTTTGTAGAATGATGCTTGTTGTGTATTACGTTACAACAAGCCTTATCCTTTGTAAACAGCGATTTTATGCGCTTTTTGAATAATATCCCTATTTCCCTATTTCCCTATTTCCACTTATAGATATAGGGATATTTCCCTTTTTCTAAATATCCCTATTTCCCTATTTCGTTGTTTTCCTACCTCGTTTCTGTTCTACTAAATTTCCTGTATCTTTCTCAAATCTCCCTAACTTGCAAACAAACAAAACCTTTTTAAATCAACGTTTATGTTATTAATTACTAACTCTATGATTCTATTGCATAACCAAAACATCATTGTTATAATTTCTTTAAAGATATAGAAATATCCCTATTTCTATAGTTGGAAATATCCCTATTTCCCTATTTCTATTTTTCCCTATTTCTATAAAGGGATATAGGGAAATTTTAAAAAATATAACTGGAGTGTTAAAAATGGCTATTACAATTACGGTAGGTAATTACAAAGGTGGAGTCGGTAAAACCACAAATGCTGTATTGAACTCTTATGAATTTGCTAAAAAAGGCAAGCGTACATTACTTGTTGACCTTGATCCACAAAGTAATGCAACAAAATCTTTAATGTTAACAAAATCAATCCTTAATCCTGATGAGATTGTTACTGTTGAAAAAACATTAATGAAAGGAATACAAGAGGGGAATCTGGACGGCTTAGAAGTGGAAATTATGGAGAACTTACATTTACTTCCTTCTTACGTTGATTTTCAAGACTTCGCAAAATTCCTTTATAAAAATTGTTCTTCGGAAGCTGAAGAAGATCATTACTTTAAAGGTTTGCTAGAAAAGATAAAACATAAATATGACTACATATTTATCGATGTTCCTCCAATGTCACTAGAAGTTACGAAGAACGCAGTTGTAGCTTCTGATTATGTTCTCATTGCTCTACAAACACAAGAACGTTCTCTTACTGGTGCAGAGAACTACATTAATGAACTTATCAAGTTAAAGGAACTATATGATCTTGATATTGAAGTAGTTGGTGTTCTTCCTGTCCTACTAAAAAACAACGGTAAGGTTGACGAATATATCATGGAAAATGCTCGTGAAATTTTCGGGGAAGAAAACCTATTTAAAAACATCGTCCCTCAAATGGAACGTATTAAAAGATTTGATGTGAATGGTATTACTGAAAAAGATAGACATGATATGAATGTAATTGAATTATACGAAACGATTAGTGATGAATTGTTATCTCGTATTGATATGTTTGAAAAAATGAAGGTTGGTGTGTAATATGGCGAAAACTCCTGGTTTATTAGGTCGAAAGAAAAGTAACTTTGAACCTACTGAACCTTATGTACCAGAACAAGGACAAGCTACAGTTGAAACTAATGAGGTAGCAGCTATTCCTTCTCAACCTAAGACAGAAGAAAAACAAGTGAGTCGAAAAGAAAAAAGAATCGAGAAAACTGAACCGAAAAAGAAATTTAAAAATCAGCAAGGCAGTATTAAAATTTCTAATCAATCAAAAGAAGAACTTGAAGTATTAATGAAACTTACAAACACAAAATTCAATTATGAAATCATCGATTTACTTATAGATCGCTATGTAGAAAACGAGCTAACACCTGAGCAGAAAAGGAAATTCAAGCTCTTAACAGAGCTTTAAAAAATATAGAAATATCCCTATTTAGAAATAGGGATATTTCTATATTTCCACCTTACCTCTATCATAACACGCAAAATAGTTTTAACAGTTTAAGATAAAAAAACTAAATAGGAGTGGTAACTTTGGAAAGTAAAAGTAAATCTTTTGTAGTAACTGTGACACCTATTACCGAAAGTTCAGATTTAAATACTCAACTCGATCATGCTAACACGGAAAAGGAAATACAGACATCAGAGAAACCAGATCAACGTTTAGTTCCATCTAAAACAGCTAAAATTTCACCTGCTGTTTTGCTAAAGCTAAATACCCTTAAACCATTTATAAAGGAACAAGAAGGTATGGATAAAACATCAATTAATAACATCATTGACATGCTAGTTGAGCATTATGTAGATTCTCAACTAGTCAACCGACATTCTAAAGCATATAAAGACATGTATAAGCGCCTCTATGAGACGTTAGAGAATAAATAAAGAAAAAAGAAGTATCCCTGTTTTTCATTAAGGATACTTCTTTTTTATGCCCCCTCTTATTAAAATCGCCACCGCTAGCTCATTTACAAACTTATCGTTAGCGGAAGGCATTTTAAAATTCTATGTGCCGATTTTTTCTTTGCCCTTGCGGATAAACCACCACATCAAAGCTACAAGTAGTATGAGGATCGGTATTCCCTGAATAAAGAGAAATCCTCCCCAAAAATCAAGTTCAGTACTATATGGAGAGTCTGTTGCCATCACACCTATAAATAAAGCCACTGGAATTGTGCATAGATTTACCCCTAAACTGACCATTATGAATGTTAGATTTTTATCCTTAGTTTTTGGTGAATCAGAATTGAAGAATGAGAATACTGCAATGCCAATTATAAAATATAGTATTACATAAAGCTGATTAAGATATCCCATAATATTCCTCCGTTATCCTAATTGTACCATTAGCAAGGACAATTCTGTGTAAATTTGGATGTATAGGATATTCATATAAAGTTAACATAACGCAACATTATTGATAGCAAGAAAAAAGTGGATCCCTCCTCTAAAAAGGCATCCACCTATTCATTATATGCTTCTATACTTTTTTTGTTTTCTTTGCTAGTGCAAACTTCAAAAAAGCTGCAAGTAGTATGAGGAGCGGTATTCCCTGAATGAAGAGAAATCCTCCCCAAAAATCAAGTGCAGTACTATCTGGAGGGGCTGTTGCCATCCCGCCTATAAAAAAAGCCATTGGACTTGTGAGTAGATTTATCCCTAAACAGACCATTATCAACGATAGGTTTTTAGCCTTAATTTTTGGTGAACCAGACTTAAAAAATAAGAATATTGCAGTGCCGAATATAAGAAACAGTGTTACATAAAAACTTACCATAATATCCCTCCATGACTTTAATTGTACCATCAGCAAGGACAAATTTGAACAAATAGGATATTTATGTAAGTCAGATATAGTGTCTCATTATCAGTAGCAAGAAAAAGTGGATCCCTATTCTCACAAGGAATCCACTCTTTCTTTTTCTACAACTCTATTTTTATACGTCCCTCTTCTTGTCCTCACCAAAACCTCCACCACGGCTTTTTCTTCTCTTTCGCAGCAGCAACTTCATCCCGGAATTCCTGCATCAATCTCTTCGTTTCCTGCATCTCACGTAGCGTTTTCATCAGAGTCTCATCCCGCGCTTCTAATCGTTTTTCCACTCGTTCATTATGTGCTTCTACGCTTGCTTTAATTTCTTCGTTACTTTGCTTTGTCTGCTCACTTAATCGCTTTTCCATCGCTAACATACCTTGATTCATTTCTTGCGCCATAACGCTGTACTGTTGCTGTAGCTGTTCTTGAATGTGGAATGGGATTAAACTCTTATCTTCAGGTTCTTCTTTAATCAGATCTGGATTAACTTTTTCTATTTGCTGCGCAATCATCTTCGCTGCCTTCTCTAGCGTCATACCGTCATGCTTACTAAGGTCAATCAATCTCTCAATAACTATAATGTCGCCTTCTGAGTATTCCCGTCTGCCGCGCTTATCCTTCCTTACTGTAAATCCCTCCCGTTGTAACACTTCCATATACTTTCTGAGCGTACTATCGGATATTCCTAGCCTTTTGTATACTTCGCTAGCTGAATAAACAATCTCATCCGTCATAGCGTCACAACACCTCCTAGTGACAGTATTCCATGATGGTTAAAAAATTCCTGCATAGGAAAAACATTGATGGAAATTCTGGCGGATAGTCTTCAAATAATGGTTAAATTTCCTATTATGTTATAATTAAAATATAGAGAATGAACATGACTTTTTTACAAAAAAGAGATAAGGGGAGAATTTCATGGCAGTATCAGGGGAATGTGCTTTATGTAAAAAAGAGTCTGAATTAAAACTTAGTCATATTATTCCTAAGTTTGTATTTCGATCATTAAAAAGAGATTCGTTTACAGGAAGATTAAGATTAACTTCCGAACCAAACCAAGCAATACAAGATGGAGAAAAAATGCACCTTTTATGTGGAGAATGCGAGCAAATATTCAGTGACTCAGAAAGAAAATTTTCTAACGATATATATTTACCGTTTAAAAACGACGGTTTTAACAATGTATTAAAGTATGATGGGGATTGGTTATGCAGATTTATAACTTCAGTTAATTGGCGGATTCTTTATTTAGATATTAATTGGTTTGAAGAAGACTCTAATCGTATTGATGCTACAAGACTTTCTTTACTAAAGAAAACTGAAAAGATAATGCGAGATTATCTTTTAAAACAACGCATGAATATTGATTATATAGAAAATCACATATTTTTCTTTGATACAGTCGAAGAAGCAGTTGATGTTAAAACTCCTCATGCAACTATGCAGGGAAGTGTTTTTGGATATAGCGTAGGTAAAGATGATAGTTATTATGTGTATACTAATTTGGCTGGGATTTGGATTGTAACCATTATAAAAAAACATCCTAAAGAAAAATGGTACAATACATTTGTTAAAAATGAACCAGGTCGATTAAAACCGCCTCAACAAATAGAAAGCCCTCTTACTTCAGAGATTGAACATATAGAAGGACTAAGAGATAAATTTAAAGAAGATTTATCAGAGAAGCAACAGAAACAGATAGAAGATAAGATTTTAAAAGATATCGAAGGGTTTATGAAGAGTGGAAGCTATAAAAGAATTATGATGGATCGAAAACTAAAATAAACAACAGAATCATTTAAACCACTATATAACCAATTCCTGCCCTTGAAATAAGAGAAAATCAACGTTCCTAGCTACCAACCATAATTAACAGCCCACCGCATAACGCTACAACGGAGGCAATTGGATAGAATACCTAGTTTAAATTTGATGAATTAGTGAATATAAACTAAAAAAACATAAATATTACATATCCCTCTATTAAACTTTGAATTATTTGTAAGAAATGCTAAAGTTAAGTAGGTTAAAAAACATACAAAGTGAGGCGATATTCTTGAAGAAGTTAAGCTTATTACTAACAGCATTTGTAATGGTTTTATCATTGTTCATCCCTAATCTTGCAAGTGCTAAATCTTTCCCTGATGTCCAAGCCGGCCATTGGGCAATTAAAGAGATTAACTATTTAGCGGATCAAGGCATTATTAATGGTACTCCAGAGGGATATTTTAAGCCAAGTGATAATGTAACCCGTGGACAAATGGCATTAATGTTAGATTTATCGATAGTATCCCAAAAACCAGATAGCTATAATCATATTTTTTCTGATGTGCCCAAGGGCATCTATTACTATGATTCTGTACATAAGTTAGCACATTATAACATTATACAACGTGAGAAAAACTACTTCCCTGACCGCTCATTATCTCGTGCGGAAATGGCAGTAGTTCTTGTTAAAACTTTTGATTTGAAGCCTACAGGTGCGGACGTCAATTTCCCTGATGTTCCATCTACTCATTGGGGTTATGAATATATCAAAATCCTAGCTCAAAATAATATTACTGCTGGATTTCCTGATGGTACATTTGGTCCAGATGTAAAAGTAACTCGTGAGCAATTCGCTGCATTCTTGGCTCGTGTATTAGAACCAAGCTTCCGTCCGGCTCTTCCTAAGCCTAAGGGTAACTTAGAGGTTCATTATATTGATGTGGGACAAGGTGATGCTACATTTATTAAATCTCCAAGTGGAGAAACAATCCTTATTGACGCTGGTAACAATGGAAAAGGTAAAGTAGTGGCGAATTATCTAAAGGGATTAGGGTTCCAAACAATTGATTATATGATTGCTACTCATCCTGATGCTGATCATGTAGGCGGATTAGATGAGGTCCTTTATTCTATGAATGTAAAAAATGTTTACGCTCCTAAAGTAAGTCATACGACGCAAACGTTTAAGGACTTTTTAACTGCAGTAGCTAACAAAGGATTAACTATTAAAGAGGCAAAGACTGGTGTAACTTTACCAATCAATGGTTTAAACTCGCAATTCTTAGCTCCTGTTAATGAATATGGTGACAACTTAAACGAATGGAGTGCTGTGTTAAAAGTAACTCACGGCAGCAAATCATTCTTATTTACTGGCGACGCTGAAGAGAAAAGTGAAAAAGATATGGTTGCAGCGCACGGTTCAAACCTAAAATCTGATGTATTAAAACCTGGTCATCATGGAAGTAAGACTTCTTCTTCTCAACCATTTTTAGATGCAGTTAAACCAAGCATTGCTGTAATCAGTGCCGGTGCTGGTAACCGATATGGACATCCAACACAGGAGACTTTAGCTAAGTTATCTTCAATGTCCGTTAAGGTATATAGAACTGATTTAAATGGAACTGTAGTTGTTAATAGTGATGGTTCTAATATTTCTGTAAGAACGGAGAGATAATTATGAAAAGAGGTATTATTGACCGTTTTGAAGGAGAACTAGCAGTTATTGAGATTAATAACATAACAATTGATGTACCTAAATCTAAACTTCCGCCTACTGCAAAAGAAGGTGACGTTCTTATTATTGAGGATGATCAGTATACAATCGATAAGAACGAAACAGATAAAAAAAGACGCGAAGTCCAAGATTTAATGGATAAACTATTTGAATAGCAAAATTAAATATTAAAATGATAAGAGCCGCCCGACAGGACGGCTCTTCTTTATTTCACATATACATAGGCTTCATTTGCTGTTACATAGTATGTTTTGCCTTGGCTGTTGTGTACTTTATATTGTGATGAACGATTGACACTTACTTTCGCATCAATCGTAAATCCTAATCCTGCATCTACAGCTCCAGCAACATCTTTATCCTGCCAAGAAGCAGAATCATAGAAACGTAGGTTGTCCATTTTTGAAACAACACGCTTCCCAACAATAGAAGAATCCACTGTGCTTTTCTTACTAAACTTCACATAAGAAAAATCATTTTTAATCCATTGTTCCCCACCAAGGTTTAACCAACCGTCTTTTTCTCCCCACACAATATATGATTCTGGTTTGTTTAACTGACGAATTTTAGAATAGCTTGTACCTGGTCCTTTACGTAAGTTAACGTTCTTACCCTCGATATAAGCAATACCATCTGTTACAGCTGTTGGTACTTCTGCTGGTTTAGATGGTTGCTCTGGAACAGAAACTTCAACACTAGAATTATTGTATGTACGTTGCACATCAGCGCGGAATTGTGCTTCAGAAACGCCATGGCTACGTAAGTAATCAAGTGGGTCTTCGTGGTCTGTACCACCAAGATACTTCGTTACATCGTAGTGAGTCCATAATCCTTTTTCTACAGATAATCCACGTTCACGTAGGATTTTAGCTAGTAATTTTACATATTTATCATAGCTGCGTTTGAATTTATCATAATCAGCCGTTTCGCAAAGCTCTACATGCACAAAGCGTTTATTTGCACCAGGCCCGCCCCCATAAGCAATATACTTTGTATCCGCAATTTGAATTGTTTCGTTCCAATCGACTGCGTAGTGAACAAATGCAGAACGCCATGTGCGAGTCTCGTATTTTTGAATATTAATAGCTGGTGCTTCAGGAGTAGCAGTAGAATGAGCAACAACTCCTTCATATGCACCAACCCCATAACGGTATGGTTCTTGTGGTAGACCTGGAATAATTAGTGTTCTATCAGCAAAAGCACTTGTTGCAAAAGAGCCGGCAAGTACTAGAATCATAAGAAATGAGGTAACATGTTTCATTGTCTTTTTCATTTAGCATCAACATCCTTTTTTATAATTTTTGTGTGGTCAAATAATCCACTTGCTGAAAGTCCAATGATGATTCCTTGAAATACATTTGTTTTTATATCTCCGCCCAAAAATAAAACGCCTAGCGCAATGCCAAGCGTTAAATTCAATAACGGAACGTATTTTGTTTGTAGCCCAATTGTTTTTGCAATCTGTGAAAGACCAACGACAATTCCAATTATTACAGCTAAACTACCCATTACATACCACCTCCCTTCAAGAAGAAAGTAAGAGCTGCTCCAACGATTCCACCCACAATAAGCCGTAAGATCCAGGTAGTATTTGCACTAATTTTATCTAGTTGTTTGTTGATGTTATCAATATCTTTTTCATTGCCTGTAGTACGCATTTCCAAGCTTTTCATCTCAAATTTTATCTCTTTAATCTCTTGCTTGATTTCTTGAACATCGTTTCTTACTTCTTGTAATCCTTCCATTTTAATCACCCCTTTTTAGACAATAAAAAAAGACCAGCTTATGGCTGCTCTGTTTGAGTTGTGTTTTTAGTTGTTTGCGCGTCATTTAACAATTTCTGAAAGGCTTCTTCTAGTGCTGCAATTCTTTTATCTTGATCCACCTCCTTAAGTTTTTGCGCTTCAAGTTCTTTCTCTAATTTGTCTACACGAGTGTCTGTAATGCGTAAAGATTCTGTAACGCTATTTACCTTTACGTCTACTTCTTGGATAGCTTGCATTGAGATAGAAACAGAGCTGTATAAAGTGATTGCATTTTTTTCAGGAGTTGTAAATACATTATCGGTATCTTCGGCAATCATGCCATAGTTTACAGGTAAAGCATCAATCTCACCTGCATTGTATTTCTCAACATCGGAAATTAGGTTGTAACACTTAATACTTACAGAGTTCACTTTTTCAAGTGCTGAAAAAGGTAAATCCTCAATGTTTGTTTTAATCTTACGTGTAGACGTAGGCACGAACTCTAATGCATACATTCTTCCTAGTGCTGATATGTTTTCAGTAGCTCGTAGCGTTCTCAGTTTAATATCTCGGAAAGCGTCACCTGTTGCACTTTTAATCTGTAAGCCATCGCCTACATAATCAGGGTGTCTTGCAACCCTGAACATAATCTGATTAGCAAACGTAATATCTACATCACCTTGAGTATTTGGAGCTAAATCTTTAACAACCAATGCTGGGAATGACTTGTTATCACTTGTATAAAAATTAAAATAGCCACGCTTAGCAGTAAAATAGATATCCTTAGATGCACTCATAGTTATAAATCCAGTAGTACTACCTGTAGAACTAGCAGTAAGATTAACGTTACCGTTTGTGTTGGTTAAGCTCATATCCCCTACAGAGTTAATCTGCATAGCTCCATCATATCTGTAGAAATTTATATAAGATGATTTAGTTACGTCATTCCCGTTACGACCTGTAGCAATCCCGATCGAAGCGACTGAATTTGTAAATACGTTTGAATTGATGGTAGTTTGGTCAATAACTAATGATCCATTTAGCGTTCCTGTTGTTTCATAATCATTGCCGAGCACTAGAGCAGACTGGATATTCCCATCTGTACGCTCAATAAAACCTAAGTAACCCCTACTGCGTCCATAACCATATACAGTTAGATTTTGAGCATTTAAACGGATTTGGTTTGCTCCTGATCCGCTTGGAGCTGTTTGAATCGTAACCCCTTGTAAAGTCTGAGCTTTCAAGTGTTTTGCTTCTATGAAACCGTTTAAGTAAATCTTATCAGCTTGAATCAATACAGACTGAGCTGTTTGGTTAATCGTTGAAGCTACGTCTCCTGATTTAACTCGTAAACTGATTTCTTCGGCTTGTAACTTTATTTCTGACTCATGACGTTCTACTATAGCTTTACTTCCGAAACGGTTATCAGAATCAATCATATTGTACACTTCAGTTTTCTCAGCTCGTAAGGAAATAGCTTTGGTGTTCTGGTCGATGTTAGTCTCCATAGTTGTAACTTTAGAGTTAAACTCAGAATTAGCGACTTTCTTAGCGATTTCCTCAATCATTTGGTCGTAGTTTCCCATGTCTTTAGGGTTTTCCATGAACGTAGAAGGTGAAGTCCCTTGCTGTAGCATCGGTTGAGCGAACCATACATTACCATTTTTTCGTATATACATACGTACGTTAGCTACGTTAGCTGCACTTGTAGGAGCGTCTAATTGGATAGACAGTTGAGTCCATACACCTTCCTTTAAGTTAGCTTTGAGATACGTTATCTTATTAGCTACTTGAGTGCTGCCATTTCTAAATGTAAGTTCTATAGCTCCGTCTTCATCAATCTCGCTTAAACTAGGGGTGAATGCCCATACAGAGAAAATATAAGCGCCTGAATCTGCTACGATTGGTACACTCTGATTGATACTTGTAAACTTAGCGTCTGTCTGCCCTGTATTGTTAATCTGTACAGAGTTATAACCCTCGTGGTTTCTTGAGCTCGTAGCTGTAATAGTAGCTCCTATGTCTGTCCCTCTAGCGTCCCATTTAGTTAATGACGGATTACGTTGAGTAACTATCCCTGTAGCACTGTCGATAGTCCTATCCTCAAAAGCAGTATTAAATAGAGAATTCGTAGTTCCTAAGTTACCTACATAGTCCTGCATCTGTTTTTCAGAGATTTTCGACTTTACAGTCTCATTAGTAAGCTCAAGGTCTCTTTTTATTTCTTCAACGTCCGGAACGACAATATCCCATGTCGTACCGTTCCATATTTTTAAAATACCAGGATTACCATTGCTGATATCTAACCATAATGTTTTATGTGGTTTAAGTTCACCTGTTGGCGGATTAACATCTTCTATAATATCTACCATGTTTTGATCCATATAATCTTTTGTAGCATTCGCTAAATCTTTAGCAGTTTGCGATTCTTCTACTGCATCATTAGCTTTGTTAATCGCGTCATTCGCCTTTTCTTCTAAAGCTCCGAACCATTCTTTTGGAACTTTATCATTGATCATCGCAAGCATCTTTTGATATAGTCTGCGCAACGCGTCGTCCTGGTTAACGATTTCTACGAAATTACCAAACGTATACTTATTTTGACGTGGATCTTTATGTGATTCGTCTCCTGCGATAGCTCTAGCTTCCAGGTAAAGAGTTGGCGTCATACCTTCATCAATGATATGAATCGTGTCACCTTCATTTACTTGTTCATGTTCGTATTGAAACACGTGAGATATATCAACAGAGTCAACTTCATATGTGACGATGGTATCTACACGTTTTTTTAACTCTGTTTTAGCTAATGTTAATAATCGTGCAGGTGTCATATCTTCATTTTCAGATTCTGGTGTGTAGAAGCCGAATAGATGTTTTCCATTCGTATTCCAGCGCTGATATGATGCTTCGTCAACGATGTACTGTAAACCGTTGTTTACAGATTCAATTGTGATCATTTTCTCGTTACCATCGTCATCTTTACCCATGATAAACGGAACTAATGCTGTAATAACATTCTCAGAGTTTTCTATTCGTTTTACGCCTAATAGATCTTTACCGAGTGTAATTTCTTTATTCGTTTCTCGACCTCGCTTTTTAACGAGATCAATATATCTTGTTGGTGGTTTATTAGTGTTCATAACAATTCGATATTGAATCTCGATGTTATCAAATAGAGAAGCAACTTCATTAATGAATTTTAACGGGCTTGTAAATTCTGTTATTACAAAAGAACGTTTACCTACAGCTTCGATAATACCTACTTCCCACTCATTACGAGCGGTAGCGAATGACATGTATTGTTCGGCGCTCCAACTATTAATAGTTTGTGGTGATAAGTAATTGTCTTTGTCTAATGAAATCCATTCACCAGAAGCGTATATCGTTACCGTATGAGCGTCTGAATCTTTTTCTGTAGTGGTAATAACATAAGGGACAATAACGCCTGGGCGCGTCTCTTTTAACACTAAATTATGTTGTTGGATGTAATCTAGAAACGGAGAATCTTCCAATAATTTAAAGTCTAGAATATCGGCGTTATCTTTAATTTCCCAGTGTCTTAAATCTTCGAAATAATCTTCTGGTTTTAAAGAAGCAATAACACGCTTTGATTTAAAGTCTACAATGTGTAAATCTCCGCTTGTTTTTCTCATTACTTGTACCTCTCCCTATATGTTATTTGCGCAGTTCCTATATTTAAAGGGCGTACAATAATTTTGTTGTCACCTCGCTTTACCGTAGGGAATCTACTGAAAATATCTTTTAATCCTATTGCGTTTTTACCGTTAATCGTTACTAACGAACGTTCTGTATCTATACTTATTTTGTCTCCAACATCGAATATATAAGGAGTTTCATCCACGTTCAAAGTATTTATTTTCCAGATTTTAACATCTTCGATATACGCTACATCCGTAGGAGTGTTAGCTCCATACGCGATACAACCTACAGCTATTTTAGCTACAGCTCTACCTGTCATCTGGTTACCGTCTGAATCATCGCGCCACCTTCGAACAAAGCTAGCATCATCAATCTCGGTATTCTTGCGATACTTAGCAAAATAAAAACTCCATTCTTTGCCCCTGCGAGCTACTGAAACGTGTCCTCTAAAGTCATTAAATGTATCAGAGTACATTCCCATTTCGTCAGAAATCCACTTTCTGGAACCTCCTGAATCAATAATTGCCTGTGCTGTTGTCATTTCATGGCTCATATACTCGTCAGCCATTGCTAACTCAACTATTACATTGTCATTAGCATCTAAAAGCATGACAACCGTTTTCCCCATCCTATTCCAATGATCAGATTTAAAACTCATCATTATATCAGCTCTGAAATCTTGAACAACTCCGGCGTTAGATGGTAGGTCACGCTTCATAAAAGGCCCGTGCCATTCGTCAGCTGCTCCTGTTCCGTAAGATGAAGGTGTAAATGCATAAGCTCCTTGAACTTTCATAGAACCAGAGCATTTATAAATCCCTATCGTTCCAGTTGCCGCGGTCCATGTCGCTAAGTTATTCATTTCATCCCATATAAGACGTTCATCTTGCTTTACAACCTTAGTTTTTATACTTGTAGGATAACCGAGCCTGAAATAGTCATCGCCGTTCCAAACATCTAAGAAAGGGCTTTGAATGCCTGTTGTAATATCTATAATCGGCATTGATTCTACAGTTCCTTGATTAGCAATATCAGCTTGAAAATTACCATCTACGTTATTAGCAAATTGTTTCGTTTGTACTGCACCTAATTTATAAGGCATAGGGCATACGAAAGTTATCGTACCTTTTCCTCTGAAGATCAATTCTTCAATATCGGATTCACCGTTGATAACAGCCATATACGTTCTGTCAGGTTCGTCATCGAAAATTAACTCACAGGGTTGATCAGTTACGAGCCAATCCGCTAAATCTTCTTTTACTTTTTGCATAGCGCTAACGTTTGGCGATTTAATAATGACTGGAACTTCTATGGTTCTTACATCAACGTTAGTTTGCAATAAATACCCTCCTGGTTTAGAAGGTACTTTTAAAATATCTCTCCCAACAGGAGACCATGCCGGACGGCTAAATCCCATTAGAATAAAGATGTAGTCTTTACGTATTCCATTAAATGAAAAACTTCCTGACATGTATTTTCCTCCTTTCAGTGCATATAAAAACACCTCCACTCGTTTAGAATGAAGGTGTTACATTTGGTTTAAATTGTGCTAGACGTTGTTTCCGTCTATTGTTTGTAGATTCGACAGGCTCGGCCAATGCTTCGCCAACTACTTTCTTATCAAGTACGATATAAGTCGGCGCGTTTCCATTAGCTTCGCTAACATTATTGTCTTTCCATGCTGTTCCGCTAGTTTCAATAATGCTATTTTGCTGAATACTCGGTAAAATTGGTGGTAAATCTAATAAATCACTCATAAGTCCGCCAACTTGTGGGAATGCTAATTTAATACTATCTGTAATCGGTCCACCGAAGTCGAGGTGATCTAAGTCGCTTAATGGTCCTGTTTTTGCAGGAGAGAATGGTAGGAAATCACGCGCTTTTTGAGCTAAATCACTTACTGCATCAGTAACCCAACTCGCTGCACTTTTTATCCCTTTTGCCATCATTTCTATTAATCCGCGTCCTGCATTAAAAAAGGTTTGTCCTAAACCAGTGATAAACTTGACCACTTTATTTAAAGTCATTGTTACCCCTGTTACGACTCCTTCTAATTTAGAAGACACACCATTGACGATTGAACTCCAAATTTCACCAAAGAAATTCTTTATCATACCGCCCCAACTGCTTGTAAAAGCGGTTATTTTCTCTAGCTTCGAACCAAAAAACACATAAATTTCAGCTAAGGCATCATTCCATACTTTTTTAATATCTCCCCAAAATTTAACAAACGGTTTCACTATGTCTCCGGCAAATTTCCCTAACCATTTGAGGATGCGACCAGCTCCCCAAAGTTGTAACCATCCCCATAGCAATTCCAGGGCTCCGTTCCAAATTTGTTTCACAGCATCCCACATTTTTGACCAGTTTCCAGTGAATAGAGCGGAGAAAAAATTCACTATTCCCATAATGATATTTAGCGCTCCGTTTATCACATTTTTAATAGCTTCCCAGGTTCCGATTACAATTTCTTTTATAATCGGCCACATAACTTGCATTATCGACATTATAATCGGCATAACCGTCTGAATTATCGAAAGTACGAAATTCCACACATTTGACGCCGCTTGCATTATCATATCTCCGTTTTCAGTCCACCAAGATTGGATTTTCTGTAAAACTTCTTGGAAATATGAAGTCATTGCGGACCAAACCGGAATAAGTACGCTATTTAAGATGAAATTCCAAACGGTAATAGCTGTTTCTTTAATAGCTTCCCAGGCTGCAATAACGGCCGTTCGAAATCCCTCGTTTGTATTCCATAGATAAACAATTCCGGCGACTAATCCAACTATTGCAGCTGCTACAATCCATACAGTCGCGCTCATTGCCATAAATCCTGTAATTAATGGACCAATCAACATCCATATAGAACTCCATGCAGCTAACATACCGTTCCAAAGTCCGATTCCGATAGCTAAAGGAGATAAAATAAGTGTTAATGCAGGTACTAACATGATGATCGCTTGAATGATTAGTGCTAATGTAGGGTGAGCCTGGTTAAATAGCGTTACTAATTCGAAAAACTTAGTAGCGAAATTGACTAACGGTGTCATTAACAAACCAAAAGCATCAACCATAGGCTGTACAGCAGTAAGGAATGATCCTTTCATTGCTTCCCATGCTAATCCTAAAGGTGTTAACGTGTCCTGTAGTTCTTTCACTTTCTTATCAGTTTCCGCTTTTAATAATGCTAATTCATTAGTTGCTTGGCCTTTAGCTAAAGCCATTTTCTGTCTCCATAGTTCCACATACTTCTGCAGCTCTGGATCAGTCATCTGGGCTATAGCTTTTACTTCTTCAGCTGATTGCGGTCCCATCTGAGCTAAGTAATTAGAGAACTCTAATCCGGCTCGTTGCGCTATGCTAGTTAGATTGTCTTTCCATCTACCTAAGATCCCGACTTGTTCTTCTAAATTCTTAGTAAGTTGCGCGCCACTTGTTTTCTTCATCTGAACCTGTTCGAAAATATTCCAAGCGTTCATAATTTCGTTCGTTCTTTGCACGACTGCATCTTTATAAGCAGTTAACGCTTCTTCTTGCTTCTTATACACTTCAGAAGGATCTGGGCCTTTAGCGGCTTTAAATAAAGCGGAATATAAAAGCACGCTTGTAGCTGCAGCAGCCAATGCTACCATGTTGAATCGCATTAATCCCTGCGTAATCATCATTGTCATGTTCTGCAGATCTTTCATGCTTGCAGTTGGGCCTAGCATTTTCAAAGCTAATACCGATGCATTACCAGTGTTAGCTAACTTATTTAAAGAGTCTGCAGCTTTTAATCCTGCGCTATTGATCGTATACAACGGATTCGCCATTCTTGCATAGTTGTCACTAATACGAGAGGCTTGTGTTGTCATGTTCTGCATGTAGCCTATTTGCTGTAGCATCCCCATCATAGCTAGTCTATTCGCATTTATCGCATCATCAGCTGCTTTTTTCTGCGCTTTGCCTAACGCTTGGACTTCAGACATAAATTGTTTTGTTGATCCGGAATATTCTTTAGATGATTGTGCTAATTTGAAATATTCATACTGCACTTCAACCATAGCACCTTTTTGTTTCATCATCGCTTGATGCTGCTGCATATAACCTTGTTTCATTTCGTTGTACATTGCTCTTTGACTCTCCGTCATAGAGCTGTATAACGCTTGTTGTTCTCTTCTTTGATTATAATAAGAACGAGTAACCCTACCCGTTGAACTTTCTGTTATATCGGCCATATGGCGAACAGCTTCAGCTTCTGCATGTCTAGCTTGAGCAGATTGTCGAGAACTATCGACAGAACGTCTATTAGCTTCTACAGTAGCGTTTGCTGCTGCTCTAGTTGCATTTCCAGATTTAGCCGCTGACTGCGCCATATCATCGTATGCTCTCCTTACTTGGTTGCTAGTCTCTCTTAATTGGCTAGCCATTTCCCTATTAGCATCTCTTCCTGCTTGGCCCATGTTATTTCCGACTTGTTCTAGTTCTCTATTAACCTGCTGAACGTCACGACGCAAATTACTCCTGTCTAACCTGGTTTCTATCTCAACTCTTCCATCAGCCATTATTTCACCTACCTTCGATCATGGCTTTTTTCGCTTCCATTCTCTTCTGGAATTCAATGAATTCACGTTGTTCTCTGATCTCTTTTGCTTTTGGAAGCTCATACAGCTCTTTCATTTTCTTGATACGCTTTCTTTCGTCGTTATTATGTTTATCTTTTGGCGGTGTTTCACAAGTACGATAATGAAGCGCTTGTCCCATTGGAGATTTTTCTGAAAGGTTACGGAAGAGAGCCAGAAACTTGTTCCACTGCATTTTTCCCTGCTGCTTGATCAAATCAATGTTGTAGTCAAATAAAAAAGATGAAAAAATCCGTTCTGCGTCAATCGTGAAATCCACAATCGGCGGTTCCAGTAGTTTTTCATCTTCATCTTCTTTTTTATCGTTATTCATTAATGTTTTCAAATCAATATCAAGTCTTGCTTTCAAAATATCCATGAATAACATTGATCTACGCTCCATGTCTAACTGGCTAAGTACTGAATTATCAACAATTAGCATCTGTAATGCGATAGTTATTCTCGCTAATTCATCAACATCTTCGTCAGATAACAATTCGAGTAACAACATGATATTGTCAAACGACAGGTTTAGTTCTAAACGAACGCCATGCCATGTATAAAAGTCATTTTCGCGTTCTGTTAGACTGAACATTATTTCTTCACGTTACTTAAATATTTATCACGTGCATTATCAGCTTTTTTTTGCTCTTCGTTAATGTATAGTTCGTTTAGATAGTGGACAAGTGACATTAGGTTCGTTGATGATTTACCGGCTTTTTCATATAACTCTTCGAAAGATTCTTCTCCTAGGAACGTTTCAACAATCGCTTTCACGACTTCTTTTTGTTTTTGTGCTGTAGCTTCAATAACTTCATCTGTAGCAGCATCGAAATCAACGATACTATCCGTAACAACTTTGATTTCTTTATCGAATCGTTTGAATGCCTTTTGATATTTCGTTAAAGCTGCATCATCAAAATCAACGCGATATACTTTACCTGCTACATCTACTTCTTTATATGTCTTTTCGAATTCAAATTTAAATTGTTGCGTCATACTATCCCATCCTTCATTTTTATAAATTATTTTAAAGAAAGAGCCGCGTTAACAACTCTCATTGATTAAGGTGTTACTGTAGCTTTTGTGAATGTAGGCATACCGTCGAAACTGATTGTAAATTCAATTTCACCCTTTGAGTTAGCATCTCCACCAGGAGCTTTAATTTCTGATAGTGTAGCTTTACCAGACCATTTATCTCCGTTTGGCTCCGTAACTTCGAAATCAACTTTACGATCAGGGCCTACTTTATGAAGCTTGCTGAAGATAAAGTCCTGCGCAGGGTCTCCGTAGAAACGGTGCCCTTCAAATCCGTATGACATCATGAAACCAGTGATATCACGCTCAGCAGCTCCACCACCATCGTAGTAATACGTTTCTTCTGTTTCTTCGTTGTTGTCAGGATCTACAGATGTAATACCTTTTGCAATGCGTTCTAATTTTTTCGTACCTGTAGAAGCAGTATTAATCTCGAATTTGTAACCATGATTTAATAAAAATGCCATATTTTCAACCTCCCTTTTCTAATTCAACACTGAAAAGTGCCGTATATATCCACTCGTTAGCTGCTGTCTTCTCAACAAAATTAGGCTCCACATACACATTCAATCGTCTTAGTGTATAGGAGCCATCAATAGCGTAGAAAACACGCCTGTGAACGTTATTTAATTCTCGAACGATTGCTTCTATAGTGTTATTAACCTCTAATTGGTTATCACTCTTAACAAGTACTTGAAACTGCTTTTTTATAATCTCACCTTCGAAATATTGCTCACCTGGTGCAGAAGGAGTCATTCTCATCGCAATACTCTTCTTAGGTTTATTGTTTGTTCCTATGTCTAATAGATCAACTTTAATAGGAGAAAACATGATGTCTTTTGGTAGAGTAGTAGTTAAATGTTTCTTTACGGATTCTATAAGCCACTGCATGTTTGCCCTCCTATAAGTTTCGTTTAATCTCGTTCTCTACGATTCTTGCCCAATCAGTTACATTCCTTGCCTTGGCCTCTTCGAACCATAATGCTTGGCTGTTCGGATTCGGCTGTTTTGAGAAATTGAATTCTGGGTTCCAGTATAATTTCCGCGCATAAGGGGTATTCCATTCAATGTGACCTTCTCCCGGTCTACTAAATCTAATAGAGGACCTCTCTAACTCACCTGTATCTTTCGGGATATAAAAGTTACTGTCTTTGAGTACCTGCTGATCAAGTGCGAATTGCGATTTTCGAGTCGCTTCTAGCACCTTACTTTCAATTACACCTGTATCAACTCGAACGTTTACTCGAATCATACGATTAGCACCTCCACATGGTGAAGACTGCTTCTATCATAAAAGTCACTGACTTTACTAACGGTCATTTCTTTTCCGTTAAAAATAACTTTAGATTTCTCTTTAAAAGTTATTGGCGTGGAGTGTACTGCATCATGAAACAGCAGTGTTTGCATGACAGTACTGTCACCATTCCCATTCAAAACGACTGTTTTTTTAGGTTCAATACGTACCATTTCAATCGTTATAGCAGGTGCGTAGTTATCACTTCCGCCCCAGGTATCATCCTCACCTTTATACTCCAAATACTCGACTGTATGAATTAACAATGAACGTCTGATTGGTTTAGCCATGTACACACAGACCTGCGTATAGTAATCCTGTCGGTCGTAAGTAATCAACCACAGTTATCGCATAACGGTCATAATGACTAGGTGCATCTGTTGCTCCTGCACTCATTCCGTTCTCTGAATAAGAACCTACAGAAAATCCTCCGCCACCTTCACTTACAGTTGCAGAAGTCTCACCATTAATTACTAAGAATTCAACTTGTGCAGCAGTGGCTTTCTTTACCTGCTTATTAATAAAAGGCGCTAACTTATCAAAGTCAATGCCTTCCAACTTATAATTAATAATATGGTCGATTTGGTCACTAGCACGTGAAATTAACCGATCTAATAGCGATGCATCGGATGCCGGAGTGCCTTTGTATTCGTTATTGTAGTAATCAGCATCTATATATGCCATACAATCACCTACTTACCAGTAGCTTCCTTCTTCAACTTAGCAACTTCGGATTTCAGCTTTTTATTTTCATCTTTCAGCTGATCATTTTCATCTAACACTTTATTAAACTCGGCCAACGAAACATTTCGTCCACCCGTTGCACGAGTGATAATGTTACCTTCTTCATCGATTTGGTCATATCCATCTAGTAGGTAACTATCTAAGCGTCCCTCATCGATATTTAATGTTTTATTTAATCGTTTTACTTTTACAACGTTACTCATTTACATTCTCCTTTCATAAGAAAAGAGAGAACACTATGTCCTCTCTTAAGCTCCTGCAGTGATATTAAATTTAATGCCTTCTACTTTCTTTTGAATAGCGAATACATCCCAGTATTTGCGCTCGTAATAAAGGAACTTTCCACCTGTTGTTGCACTTGGCTCATCTAAGCTAACAAATTCATACTGTTGTGGCGTTATAACGGCTGCTGGATGTACTAGAATCATATTTATTTGCTTTGCAGCTGCATCTGGTACAGCTCCATTTGTAAAATTATAAGCAGTTTTCATACGAGAAGAAGGAACCGTTTTAATCGTTACATCATCCAGAGAATAGATACTGCGTTTTAAACTGCCGTTATTTGTGCCAACATCAAGACTACGTTGGATGTCTTTTGCTTGTTTTAATAATTTGTTAACCTGTGGAATTACATATAGGATACGTCCTTCTTGCGGAACTTCTGCATCATCCATTTCCATCATGAAATCATCATAAATATTTAACACATTATCAATAGTTAATGCAGTTGTATTTGCTGTTTTCCCATTCGTAGTAAACTCAGAATATAGTTTTGAAGCCATGTATTTGTCCATTTCTGGTTGCTTTTGTTCATCATTGAATACTCGCGTAATGTTAGCAATAGATAATGCCATATTCGTCTCATCAATGTCTTTTGGATCTACTAAAGTTCTAAACTCACGGTCGTGAACGATTGTTTTTGTTTCCCAATCATTATCTGCGCGTCGCGTATAGTTACCTACAACATCACGATCCACATCTGTATACCCACCAACTGTGATACGTGGAATTTGAATTGTTTTTGCATTTACCCATTTGATATTTTGGTTATTCGGTGTATTGTACAGTTCGAAGAAACTTAGTCCCTTTGAGAACTTTTGTTGTAACGCTTGTTGGTAATCCTGTGCGAAATTCGGCTTGGCCATTAATAAATCACTCCTATTTTTGTTTTAATTAATTCTTAAATGCATCTGCCCATTGCTCAGCTAATGAAGGTGTTTTCTTTTGATGTTGACCAGTTGTAAATGTTGGCTTCTGAGCTCCTTGTGGTTCTTCCACTACACTTTTAAAATGTGGAAACTCTTCAACTACCATTTCAATAGCCTTCGTAATGTCCACATCATCACTAACTTTTTGTGTAGCTAGAGTAATAACAGCATTTAAGTTCTTTTCTTCCGTAATACCTGACTTTAGTGCAGCTATTTGCGCTTGAGAATTAAAAAGAGACTCATCCTTTTCTTTAAGTTGAGTCTCTAAACTTGTTAATTTTTCGTTTGTCTTTTCTTGCTCTGTTTTCTGCGATTCCTGGTATTCCTTCCAACCATTCACCGTTTGTTTCAGTTGATCTAAGTTCTCCACGCCTAATTTCTTCAAGAACGCTGCTTCCTGCTTTTGTTTAGCTTCTTCCACCTGTTCTTGTGTGAATGTAGTTGGCTGTTGTGCAGGCGGTTCTTGATTCGGTAGTGTAGTTTCTGGTGGTGTTACACTTGGATCACCTCCTTCCGGTGGAGTTGTTGTTACAGTTCCTCCCTCTTCAGAGAAGAACTGCATTCCGTTTACTCGTAATCTAAATGGTTTTAACATCATGATTCCTCCTATACAATTTGTTCCCGGTTATATTGACGCTTACGTTTCGTTTGATTGATGAACTCTCTCATAGCAGACTGACGTTGCGAAACCTTATTCTTTGCTTCCTTCACGCCTTCTGTATCGCCTAACGCTTCCATAACCTTTACTTCCTTCTTTGCTTTCCTGATCTGCCGTTCTAAGCTTCTTTGCTGTTGGCTTTCCTTATATACTCTAGAATTCTCGTCAGCGTCATACGGTTCATAACGTTTCGTTGACTTACCTTGTATATAAGGATAGATAACGTGACGGCAATTCACGCCTAATAGCCCTGCCGCTTCACCATATGATGTACTGGAGAACGGAGGGTATCGTTTGCTTTTGCCACTTTTGGAAAAGATACGACCTTGATAAGGATTGCAGAGGGGCCTCGCACCTAAGTGGCTACTAACTTCGATTAAATCAACATCGTACTCATCCATGCGGGTCATCTGCATCTCGTTGGCCACGTTTTGACTTGTAGACCTAGTAACCATGTTTACATAAGCCTCTGTCGACCACCTTCTCCCAGCCTTATCAATCAAAGTTGGAATCCCTCGCTGCGCCCACTCAGAAACAGTCTGTCTCAATGCCTGTTGTGGCGTTATGACACCACCTAACAGTTTACCTACTGTCTTATTTAAAACATCTAGATAAACCTGTTGTGACTGTTTAAGCATGGTTGTATTTACTAGGTTAAAAGTTTCTAAGGCTTGCTGTTCATAAGCATTAAGGATGCCAATTAGTGCGGCACTTGTATGCATTGCAGGAGCAGCAGCTAAACTTCCTGATTGTACTGCCTTCTGATATAACGGTTCATGTTGCTCCACTGCTGTAAATCCAGCGCCTTCTAACATCTTCCTTATTTCCTCTGCCGTTTTACCGCTATGACGAGCGAGTGTATTCATTTGTTGCTGATTCAATTTACCAAATTTATTTAGCTGAACAACGCGCCAGTGTTGATACTCTGTGAAATCCTCGGCAGTCAGTAGCAATTCCTTGTCATACTTGAGCATTCGGGCCATGTTTAAAAGCAACTCTTCTTCGATTACATTGTAGATATCCACTACAAACATAGAAAGTTGCTGTAACTTATCCGGAGGGAGTGCCATTACCCTTCATCTCCTGAACTATTATTCTGTTGTTTATTGTTCATACCGAAGAAGTCAACGCCTTCCGGAAGCACTATTTTGTTTTCCTCTAGTATCTCTCTTAAGATTTTCTTCGCTTCTTCTTCAGAAACACCATGTATCTTCATGATGGCTAGCTTTTTAGTTGTTAAGCCATTCATAACAAGCGTTACCTGCTTATTAATCTCTGCTGTTTGGTCCTCTGCAATAGAGTCATCAAACGTAACAGTGACTTCGTATTCATCATTACTCTCGAATTCATCATATAGAGCAGCAATTTCGATAATGATATCAACTAAATCACGAATACCATCCTCAATAACTGTTTCGTGTGACTGCTTCGTCCTGAACGTCTTGGAGTTTTCACTAACAACTTCTGTTGCTGTTTTAACCCCTTGCCCATCAAAGCTAAATGTTCCAGCAGAAAGCCCAACTTGAGAGGACAGATAGTTTAATAAAGCGTTAATAGCTGCTGCATGCTCTTCTACACGTAACTCAACCGATATATCTTGTATCTGATTCGTGTTATCGCCAAATTGGAATGCTTGATATACTTCGTCGTTAGCATCGAAATAACGTAACATTGTACCTGTATTTGAATCAACGACAGTCCTTATAGCCATATCGGGAACGATAATTCTTTTCTTACCTAAAACAAACTCACGTTGGAAGCTATCAAACGCAATATCAAGTGACTTTAATGTACCTAACGCATTAGCATAGATCGATATGCCAAGCGGTGAACTCATATCTAAGTTGTTGGCTGTATTTGGTTTGAAGTACACAAACATGGATTTAGATAAGTTTTCAATACGCACTTCTTCTTCCAAATCAGGGTATAGAGTAGATAAAGTAATTTTTACACCTAAGTCTCCTTGGTTTTTACTTTCGTATAGCTCATTCTTAATTACATACTCTTTACCTTCAACCAAGTGCCACTCAAGTAATGTGTACTTCTTATCTCCCTTAGATATTTCATTAACAAATACACCTTCAGTGATATGTTTGTTATCCCATGCAATCGGTATAAAGCATTCTGCTGTGACATAAGAAAGCTTAATCCCTTCATCCCAGTAAACTTTAATAACCATTCCACCTAAAGCAAAGTTGTATTCTAGATGCCTCTGAAACTCTTTAATGAAGTTGTTATCATCAAGAACATTCTTGATATTATCTGAAAGTGTGTCATCAGAAATGTTAATTGAACACTTCTCATTGAAGATAAGAGCCGCCATCTCTTGTGATATAACCTTAGCCATATTGAGAGATGCCATAGTCCTGCTTTTCTGCCCTTCAATCGTATGATACTTAACGTTGTGCCAATCGTCATAATGCCCACTGTATAGAGCTTTCCACATATCGATATGCTTATAGGATTCTTCATTAACAGGTATGTCTTTTTTATCTGATATCTTCTTGATTCCTCTTATTAGTCCCAATTTATATAGCCACCCCCTTACTTTTGCAACGATGTTTCCAAACATGGTTTCACCGCCTTATTTTACGTATCGTTTATAGAAATAGTTGTTTGCGTATCTGCATTCATCTAACGCATGGTTATAATCATCAATCGGTTCGCCATTATCCAAACGGACATACATCCCGATTTCTTTCAAGAAATTATAGTGATCATATTCATCACACTCAACAAGTAAAAATTGTTCATTTGTAATGGAATTCTGAAGTCTTTCAATCCCAACTTCTTTCCCTTTACTTGCTCCCTTTACATCATGGGCGTTATTATCAGCTGTTCTCGTTTGAATACCAATCAAGTGTAATTCTTCTCTCAAAGACTTACATGCAGGATCCACGTATACATCTGTATACTGCATTTCAAACTTCTTAACGCACCATTCAATGAACTTCTTAATCTCTTTTGCATAAGTGGACATTGCTTTAACTTGCCCAGTGTCTTTTCCGCTATGGTAGTAGTTAGCGACACGCAGCAGTCTGAATTTATCTTCATATCGGACAACAATATTACAACTGCATGAAGTAGCATCTGATTGACCACCATCAGCAGTGAAATACATTTCATATCTTTGTCCACGTACAGCAGATATTATATTATCTTTCATACTGAACATAGAATAGATAACACCTTGTGGCATAACCCGTTTACCGAACCAATCTCGTTCCAGTAAATACGGATTCTTCGAAAGGATTTCGTATATCTCTTGCTTACGTTCTTCAGTAATGATCGGGTTATCCTGTATCGTCCAGTGAGTCCATCGTGTATTTTGTACATCGAATACTTCTGAAATAACTGGATGATGCGGTGCAGGTGGGTTTAAGTCTGCTAAATGGTATCGGTCTTGAGCAGCAAATGTACGTCTAAAGCATTCCTGAATCATACTCATGTGCAATAAGTTAATCTCACAAAATACAACACTTCCAAGCGACATACCCGTTATAGCGCCAACACTGTTGCTTTTCCCTCCGCCTTTATAATAGATTTTCTTAACTCCATTAGGCGTGTGTACTGCAAGATGCGAACCATGTTCATCATGTTTAATCTCAGCAAGATTACCGAAGATATGCTGCAATCCAGTACCATCACCATCGATAAATAAGCGATATGCTTGTTCCTGGTTATATGCCGTAATCAAATGATTCGTATCCCTAGTCCACGTCAAATAATCAGCATAGCGGAAATGCCCTGCTGTTGTCTTACCCGATCTGGGCGTCCCTTCTAGCACATCGAAGGTGTAATTGTACGGCCGATAGATAACTTCCAATTGTTTAGTGGAAAACTTAATCGCTGTTTTGCTCATATTGTTTACGCCCTTCTATTAATGCATCGAGTAATGAAGTATCTTTCTTTTGACCTTTCAGCAGTTTAATTCTTTCTTCTATAAACTCTGTTTCTGCCCTCATTTTACTTAACTGTGCTTGCAACTTTTCACGCTCTAATTTTGATTTATCGATACGAGTTTCAATTTTGGAAATCATATCAAGCGCTTTGTTAATAGCATCTGTGTAAAAATCATCCCTTAATGTATAGGAATAAGCACCGTCACCTGCTACCGCCATACCTTTTAATCTGAGTTCCTTCTGATTTTGTATTAGCTTGGCTAACTTAAAACGAGCAACCTGTAATTCTTGTTCTTGACCTTCAATATCCTGAGACAAATCAAATAGCACTCTATCTTCATCAGATAAGTGCTCATAAACGACAGTTGCATATAATCCATGCGTCATAGCGTTATGGTTCCCTTTCGGAGCGCCATGACCTGCAGCATTCTTGTTACCCCATTTAGGATTTCGATTACCAGGATTACCGACAGCATTCTTATTATTAATGGGTGCACCTGTCTTCTTTTGTGTGCGTACTTTTTCTTCTTTTGTATGCACACCTTTTCGGTCCCATTTATACCTGGTTTTCCATGACTTTACGGTGTTCACGCTGACCTCATATTTCTCAGCCAACTCCTTGTACTTCATACCTTGCATGTAATCTTCTTGAGCTAACTCGTGTTTTTGTTTCACTTCATATCACCCACCACCTTCTATATTAATAGGAAGTAATTTGTCTAACTTTTATCCCTCGGCTTTTAAAAACTCATCAATTGTTTTATCTAACACACTAATAAACGCCTCTCGCGTTTGCTTTGGCGTCATATCATCACTTATTTCATTATGCATAGCTACAGCCTTTTCTAACTTCTGAGCATCAATGTGTTGTTGTACAAGTTCTAAACCAATAACATTATTTATTAAATTGCCGATAACAACCATCTGTTCTTGTTTAGTTAGTTCAGTTAGTTTCATTTATCTAACTCCTCCTCATGGTAATTCCTTTTGTAAATCTCTTTATTTAAATGTATAATTGTGGAAAGTCCTAACAATTTGAATTGAGGTGAACATCATGAAAAGTTTTGGTATGTTAGCGTGCTCCGCTTTCTTAACAGCAATGCTGATATTGTATAATGTCCAATCCTTTTATAATAAATACACAGCAGGAAATACATATTACTGGGTAAACGGTATCCTAGCTGCTGGATTCCTTATATCCTTAATTATCAACATAAAAGATATCATTAAGAAAAACTACACAACTTCTAAATCGAATTAAGGAGCCTATTATGGTTCCTTTTTCTATGCAAAATAAAAAAGCAGCGGACTCGCTACTTTAAAATCTACATAATTCCTTTTTCTTTTGCTCTCTCATAAAGAACCGTACGGCTTACTCCAGTAACTTCACATATCTTCTTTACTGTGTATCCATTCTCTTCACGATTAGCAAGCAGCTCTAAAGCATGCTCCATTTTAGGGTTTTTATCACCATATTTTTTAGGTCTTCCCTTATATACGCCACGTTGTTTAGCAAGGTCTATCCCTTCTCTTTGGCGCATCTTAAGTAAATCCCTTTCTAACTGGTTAACACCAGCCATTACAGTGAGTAGGAAAGTACTGTATGGATTATCACTCGTTGTATCAAGCCATGTATCTTTTATTGATTTAATCGAAGCACCTTTACTCTTAATTACTTCAATTAACTCAAATAAGTCCTTTGTACTACGGCTAATACGAGTTAAATCAGTAACAACAATCGTGTCACCTTCTTTTAAATTATCGAGCATCAATTGTAGTTCTTCTCTGTTTGTTGTTGCTCCGCTTGTTTTCTCTTCATACACATGATCACATCCATAATCATTTAGCTGCTTCAATTGCCTAGCTAAATTTTGTTCTTGTGTAGAAACACGAGCATAACCAATTATCATAATATCTTCCCCTTTGTCCGTTAACGTGTTCGGAAATTAATTCTAAGTACATAATACCATTCATTTTCCGTACATGTAAACAGGACACCGAGAAGTATAGTAAATTCGTTTTCTCTTTCATGTCCGTATAGAGTAGACCTAAACAGGACATTTATTTTCGTTCGTTATGTTCGTTTGTTTTGTTATCATCCCTTAACAACAAACAAGACGCCACCCAGATCACGGCAGCGCCTACGATAATTGCTATACACTTAATCAAACTCATTTATCCTCACCTTATTTATTTCTTTGCTTCCATACCCCATTCTCTTTACGATAAGTATTCTTGCCATTCATGAAGTCAGCTGTATTGCCAGGAATGCTATATTTCTTATTCTTTTTCTTAGCCTTCTTCTTCAGCCTTTTCTCTTCTTGAACAGCTTGCAAATCCGCCTTCCACTGTTTCAACAAATCCTTTTCACGTCGCATCGAATTTGTACCCCTTGGATTAAAATGTGAACCAAATAACTAGATTCTACCAATTTATATAGATATCCTTTAATCCAAATGTCCATTTTGTTCAAAACAAAAAAAGCACCCGTTTCCGCGAGCGCCTCTTTTAAGGGATTATGAGATTCCCCATTAACGAAAGTTAATGTTACTAAAATTAATGAGGTACAAGCAGTATATGCTTGTACTTATCATAATGTGCAATAAAAAAAGCACCCTCGTTCAGGCGCCAAGAGATACATATACGTTGAGGTAACTAACACACTAGAAAAGACCCTTCCATATCATTGTATGATGATTAACTTTATACCTAGAACACTTTTTAAATACGTTTAATGTGTAATTTCTATATAACAAAGAAAAAAGCACCCGTTTTGGATGCTATTGATCATTATAGTTACGTTTCAAAATGATATTTAGTTCTTTTTCTGGTTCCTCGCTTTTGGGATGTCGATAATACTCCAATTTATACTTCTTTACATCATAATTAAAGAGACCTATTTTAATACTGTTGGTTTCTTTCAAAACAGCCATTAAACTAGCTACATCCTCATTTTTCGAATCAAGAATCAATTCTCCAGATTCACTCCTAAAAAACACTCTCATACACTCATCCCCTTTCCCACTATCTATTCGACAGAAAAGAAGAATATCCTACAAAATAAAAAGCCATCACCGAAGTGACAGCTTTCTTTCAAGGGGATGGAGAAATATTCACGAAGGGGGCGTTTCGCAATCATTTCAAGGCTGATAACTCTCAACCTTCTCCAAGCCACCGCATCATATAATTTTCTAGCTATCTTAGCTACGCGCTTTACGTTCGGTGACTGGGAGAAGACTAAGAATCTTCTCGTTTATACTCCGTAGAGTCGGCTACTTAAAGTCATTTTCGCCAATTTCGCTTACACAGCGTTTAAAGGATTAATAGCAAGACGTATATTTTTCTTCCGGCGCCTTGTTTGAACCAATACACTAGAGGGACGGAAGGGGGATGTTTCCGCTGTATTGGCTCAAACAAAGAGCGAAAGCTCTCTGCTCTCATTTTGGTCATTAATAAGAATCGTGAGTAATTACTAATGATCGAGATTACGTATACAATCCTGTACCAGAAACGCGATGTTCATTCAATCAAGAACAACCACCCCATTTCCATTTTCAAGAACCGACATAACAGAGTAATAGACTTATATTCATTATCAACCCAGAGGACGCATTCCGAGCTGAATAGTAAATATAAATAATTTTGGGAAGCTCTTATTCCCTCTAGCCTCCGCGTCACCGAGTAACGTTATTATAATGGGAACGCTATCCCCAAAACGTATTCTCTTTTCAAAGAACTGTTTATGGAAATAGCTTATAATTTTCACGTTTTTATTTAGTCCCCCAAAAAGTTCGCATTTTGTTCGCGGTTTTTAGATTATCCCTAATGCTGTAGCAATCAATTTAACGGCACTCTGCTTCTTCTCATAGAAATATGTCTTCTTGAGTAGTAGATCATGATAAACGTCTGAATCCTTTACTCTCTCGTTTGTCAGGAACTTCCGCTCAACAATCTTACGCTCATCTTCATCTAGTAAATTATTAAGCGCCTTCTCAACCTGCTGCACCTTCCATTTACTCGTATTCCTTGAATCACGTAACTCAGGAAACAAACTGATTCCTTCTTGCTCCACTTCATTACTGAATCGCATCTTGAGTGCTCTGTATTCCTTTAATACGCTTACTACTTCCTTTTGTACTTTCTTATCATCGATAGCTGGTAATAAAGTTAATTGTCTCTCCATGAAAGAATCCCCCTATTTCTGAATTTGTAATTTTAACATCACATAAGGTACGTGAAATTTTAATATCTCATTGTTGAATAAGGGAACGACGGTTAGTAAGTAGCCCCACCATCTACTCGCCATCGTTCCGCTATCCATTAAGCCTTTAATAATTTACGTTTCTTGTTGTTCATTTTCTCTTTCGCTGCTTCAATGTCATTTGCTACTCTCTTATGGTCCTGATCAAATTGAATCATGCCATCTATTACCGGTGTGAATCCTTGCTCATCAATGTATTGTAAGTAATCAACTGGCGCTCGTTCTGTCTGATTTACCAGGTACCCGTAAATATCAAAGTCTGCTCTTGGTATAGACTTCTTACCCTTCGGTTGATGAGACATCCTTACATAAAATTGAATGACTGTTAGTGGTACCAAGAAGACTGAATTATCCTTGCTGAATTCAATAAGGAAGAAACAAACCGCTCCCATCCTCTCTGCTTTTTCCAAGTAATCTAATTGGTGCTGCGCGATGTTTTTTAGATCAAATCGTGTAGGATTCTCAGTAGACTTCGCTTCAAATGCAATAGCTCGTCCTTTGTACACGCCATCATAGTCTACTTTACTTTTAGCTTCATAGAATCCATTTAATACTTGTCCACCCTTACTCTTTAACACCTTCACAGGAGTCGGACGTTTATTTATAAGCGCCACTCCCGCTCTTTGATACATTTCATTCACTAGATTGATAAGCATTTCAAATGCCATACCACGATTTCCTAGTCCCATTGTTATTCCTCACTTTCCACTTGTAATTTTCTATTTCAATTGAATATGCAATATTTCATATTTTATTATTTTAATATTTCTTTATTAAATATATTTTACTAGCTCATCATTAATATCCATTGATAAATCAACATTTGTAATTTAATTCCTTATATTAAATCCTGAAGAAATAATTTCAACAATATATTCGAATAATTATATTGGAATTTCTTGTTCTACACATCTATACTTGTTTTGTGTATTATATAGCAGAAGAGTAAGGTAAGAGTTACTCTTTGCCATTTTAGGAAAGGTTCTGTTGGAGACAACAGGACCTTTTTTCGTAAAAGGATTATTTTGTTCAGATTCTGGAAAAGTGTTAATATTATTCATAAAGGAGATCTACTGATGAAAATGATTTTTTTAGTTATTTTCATAACAATTTTCCTTTTAATAATTTTGTATTTTGTTGGTATGTCACTTTTTTGGAATCAACCCTAAATTAAAATAAAACTATTTAAAACATCCTCCGTTTAATTATCAATTATTCCGTCAATACTGTAGATAGGCTGTTAGCCAGAATTCATTTAACATAGTTTTCTCTGTATCTCCTTGCAGGGAGCAGTTAGCTTTTGCTAGCTGCTCTTATTTTCTGTAATTGGTTACATTTACCTGATGTTTTTAACGTAATATTACGTTACGATATAAAAGAATAAAATATATTTGGCTGTTATACCATTACCCTAGGAAACTAGGGTTTTTTTCTGCAAAATGAAATTTTTATAAGACAAACATACCTTATAGATATAAGACGTGCTCACTCATCAGTCCTCTTATTAAAAGAGGACTTTTTTATTAAGCTAATCACTCTAACATAATTTATGCATATACTGTTTTAATGAACGAAACTCACTGATTTTCATAAAAGAGCCTCCGACCAGTAGACGGAGCTCTTTTTACTTTTAAAGCTGACTACCGTTGCGATAGGTAAGACTTTGAAGTTATCTCCATCTTTTCCCCCGCTTAACACTGTACGTGCGACTTTCATCGCATACAGCGCCCCATCTTATTCTTCTATACTGAAGCAACTAGATTACAAACAATGTTGTACTCACCAACGTATTAATTCCCCTTTCTTACGAAAGGTCACATCATCTTACTCGATCCTGTGAGTTACATCTAATTGATTTAGTTTTCAAAGAACAAGACTAGAGACTATCCCTCCACATTCGTTACATGCTTCGTCGGTACTGTGTCCCCACCTTCACAAGAATAAAGTAATTTCGGTTCGTTAGAACCTTATATACACCTGTCTGTTAGTAGACGTTAGTGACAGTTTCTTGCTTACCACGTTCCGATTGACTTAGCTATTCATATATCCTTAGGTGCTTGCTGTAAGCCTGTTATCTTTACACCCTCATCGTTAGATGTCCCGAATTTCATACTATTTACTCTTACTTTTCGGTAGATAACGTCGTCATTAACGACATACATATTTCTAATGTATTAAACGTTTAGACCCGTACATTCGCAAGTTCGTCAGCCCGTTTGGACATTCTCACCATAGATAGTTTGTAGCACCCCGACCTATCCATTACCATATGATTTATCACTTAGGTTTTGTTCAGCCGACTTCACCTAGCTTCATACAATTTGTGACTACTATCACGCCTTGCATGTAGGAGTATTAGATAAGTAGTTTCAGCTCAACCTGACGGCTTTCATTCCTACTTTCAGTCAATCAGTTGTTGTTATCGAAATTGATAACCCTCCTATTTCGTGTCTACGCACTTATAAGGAAACGTGTCGCGCAAATAGCATTTTTGTTAAAATTTCACTTCAATATACTTCATTTATGGTATATAATGATAATTGAAAACCAAAACTTTCATTTTAGAAAAGTCCTTACGTTTATGTGAGGGCTTTTTTACAGTCAAAAAAGGATTTTATTTAAATTTTACAAAACCTATCTTTACCAAAATAGGTTCAAAATTACCCATTTAGCATATATAAAACTTTTAAACATTTTAAATTTATAATTAGTAATGGAGGCATTAAAATGGGAAGCATCCCAAAATTACCATCACAACAATCATTCCTAAAAACCCAAATTAATACTAACAATCACCAACGAACGAATAAAAAGCTAAGACGTCGTCTTTTATTAGCGCTTGCTTTTATGCTACCTATGGTTATTTCCATTCAAATTTCCATTTATAAGCAAGAACAAATGATTCAAGAAAAACAAATTACACTTAATAAAGAAAAGAAAAGATTATCTGAATTAGAAATTACAGGACGTTATTTTGAAAACGATATTAAAACTTTAACAGAGAGTGAAGAAGGTATTTTAAAGTTCGCAAGGAAATTGTATGGATTCTCCAGACCTGATGAAACTATATTTCAAATAACTGAATAAAATTACACTACATTACCCAAAAGGCGATTGAGGATAATCGCCTTTTTATATTTAATTTCTAAAGGAATCTTATTAATCTCCCCTTCTACCAAATAACGCTTTTGTTTAGTTTTCTTCCACATTAGATACTCTAGGCTCAATATGTTGTGCCTTCATCCAAACACCCCTTATTTTCGTTTTGATTCTTCCAATAACTGAGTCACTTCAAAAGTTCCATGTTCGATTAGTTGCATTGCTCTTCATCTCCTTTTAGTAATTCGAATAACTCCTGCTCACTCATTTCATAAAGCTGACGTCCTGTATCTTCTTCCTTGTAAATCCCTTTGTGTAATAAGACGTCGATGAAAATTTGCTTCCTGTCCATGTTCCCTCCTAGCTTGTCTGTTTCGCTCTTTCTCTTTGGTGACTTAAATATGCGTTTTCTAATATCTTTATAAAGAATAGCCTCAGCGTTTATGGAGTCTTTAAACAAACTAATCACTGAACCACTTCTTTCATTCTCGAATCGAGACACGAAAACAACTTAATTTGTAGGGGAAAACTGTTATTTTTCATTTCCGGTCATGCCTCGATTCCAAAATAAAGAGCCGCTCAAACGAGTGACTCTAAACCTTTATTCTTATCTAACATTAAAATGTTCTTCATTTACCCATGTATTTTGTCCAATATCAATGTAACCATCTTTTCTTGCATAAATTCCATAAGGGGCAGATCCATCTACATTACCTTTATAATTTCCATTCGGACCATCATATGTGTTAATACCATAACCTGCTGGATATTTTGAGTAAGCATAGAACCATTGCACGTCAAAGTATTCTTGTTTCGCCCATGCCTGCCAACCTAGGCACAGCATATTTTCATTACCACCATACCAAGCACCATCTATAATTAAATATGGCATTTTACTATTAATTACATTACCTGTGAACCAAGCATCTTTCCCAGGACCACTATATAAGTTAATGCCCGCTCCTTCCGGATATTTAGATGTAGCGATTCCAACACCTTTTGGCTGTACCGGTTTATTGTTATTGTTACCGTTGTTAAATGCGTTATTTACCTTCTCAATGAATTTGTCCAATCTTCCTTCGTCAAGCATGCGGTGTGGACAATGTTTTCCACTCCACGATTTATGAGTACGTACATTACTAATTGGGATGTTAAATTGTTTCATTAACTGAGCTATAACAATTGCTGCATTATCTTCTGCCTTGTAATATCTATCCCCACCGCTTAAAGAGTAGCAAATTTCAACCCCGATAGATTTACGATTACCATCTCCGTTACCATCACCAGCATGCCAAGCATTACGATTGAATGGAATACCTTGTACTGCTTCTTTATCGTCTACTGCAACATGGAACGAAACTGAATTATTATTTCCAATCATGTAAGATATTTCGTTTTCAGCTGATGCATCATTGTATGTATTATGCACTGTGATGAATTCCGGTGTCATTGCATTGGGACACTTTATACTATATTTACTTGAGTTAACTAATTTTTGTCTAATTTCCATTACTGAATATCTCCTTTTTATTCTCTTGTTTTTTCATCTAAAATTTCTACTGTGTTACTAAGTACATCTGATGGCTTAATGCATATACGCCTAGCATTTTCTATAGGTGATTCATTGTTATCACTTTCTTGCAAAAGAAAAAGAGCAACTATGTATCAGTTGCTCTTCCATTAATTTCTCTCTACGCTCCGACCACTGTTAGACAGGGATTAACCCCACCATAAAAAAGCATCATATGATGCTTCATATAATGCTTTTTGTCATCTGATTCAATATTTATGAATTTCGAGATATTACCTTACATTAAAATGTTCTTCTTTTACCCATGTGTTTTGTCCAATATCAATATAACCATCTTTTCTTGCATAAATTCCATAAGGGGCGGACCCATCCACATTACCTTTCCATTCACCATTTGGTGCCTTATATGTGTTAATACCATAACCTGCCGGATATTTTGAGTAAGCATAGAACCATTGCACATCAAAGTGTTCTTGT
>NZ_JAUCFS010000004.1:0-150793 GCF_030348325.1 Bacillus hominis | reverse complement strand
GTAGATCCACCAACGGATCCAGATAAACCAAAACCGCCGGTAGATCCGCTAGTAGATCACCAACGGATCCAGATAAACCAAAACCGCCGGTAGATCGCCAGTAGATCCACCAACGGATCCAGATAAACCAAAACCGCCGGTAGATCGCCAGTGGATCCACCAACGGATCCAGATAAACCAAAACCGCCGGTAGATCGCCAGTAGATCCACCAACGGATCCAGATAAACCAAAACCGCCGGTGATCTGCCAGTGGATCCACCAACGGATCCAGATAAACCAAAACCGCCGGTGGATCCGCCAGTAGATCCACCAACGGATCCAGATAAACCGAAACCACCAGTAGATCCGCCAGTAGATCCACCAACGGATCCAGAAAAGCCGAAACCACCAGTAGATCCACCAACGAATCCAGAGAAGCCAAAGCCGCCAGTAGATCCGCCAAAGAATCCAGAGAAACAAACAGAGCCGAAGAAACCAACAAATCCAGAGAAGCCAACAGAATTAAATAAACAAGAGTCAAAATCAGATGTAACGGTTTAAAGGGGGGATTCGTTTACCCATGTATAAGGATAAAATCTCAATTAAATATAAGTTAGCTGAAAAAAAAGTACTCATTCCATTGAGTACTTTTTTATTTGTTGGAATGTTTTTAATCGCTAATTTTTTACTCAGCTTATCTTTAGAGCTGATAGAAACAACATTTAGTGATTTATTACACCCAAAACCATTTCATATGGAGGTAGGATTTCTTTTTCGGATGCCAATTACAGAACATCCAATTTACTACATGCTTGTTTTCCTTGTAGTAATTGGAACCATTGCAAGAACAGTATACAAACTCAAATCTTCTTTCAAAAACTTAAATAATCATGAGAAGGGATCTAGTCGTTTTACAACAGTTGAAGAGCTGAAAAAGCAATATCGATCCGTACCAGATCGAGAGGAATCATTTGAAGGTGGCGGTGGTGTTGTTATCTCTAGATTAGGCGACAAAGTATTCATTGATGATAGCCCAGTGAACAATTTAATTATTGGTACAACTCGCTCTGGTAAAGGGGAAACCTTTGTATTTCCTACAATTGATGTCTATTCTAGAGCGGAACATAAGCCCTCATTAATAATTAATGATCCGAAAGGGGAAATTTTTAGCGCATCCAAAGAAACTTTGGAAAAACGAGGGTATCACATTGAAGTGTTAAATTTATTAAATCCATTGGATTCTATGAGTTATAACTTATTACAACTTGTAAAAGATGCCTATAAAGATGGAGACTATTCAACAGCGCAAGCACTATGTAAAACACTTTCTCACACTTTGTATTACAACCCAACTGTCAAAGATCCTTTTTGGCAACAGTGCGCTATGAGCTTGTGCAATGCCATGATATTAGCAGTTACAGATAAATGTATTGCGGAAGGAACAGAAGAAAAGATCACAATGTATGCAGTAGCGAATATGTTATCAGAACTTGGTTCAAAAGAGGTAATCGTAGATCCAGAAGCAGATCCACAAAATGCATTAGATTTATACTTTGAAGGATTACCAGCCGATAGTGTTGCGAAAATGCAATATGCGACATCTAACTTCTCAAAAGGACAAACGAGAGGCGGTATCTTTACACAAACGATGAATGGTTTGTCCATTTTCACATTTGATGAAATCGCTAAAATGACCGCAAAAAATAGTGTAGATTTAAAACGTGTTGGCTTTGGAATGACGATAAAAGGAAAAGCAAAGCCAAGAAAGCGAGTAGAAATCGTATTCCCGGATGGTTCGAAAGAGTCCATAAAATCAGATATAACAGGACGTTTTGCACTAGATTTTAAGCAATCAGTAAGAGTTGGGGATACAATCCAATTGAATGAAAAGGGAGATAAGAAAAAGAAAACAGCCATTTCTATTAAAAAAATAGACAAAAAGACTGGTGATACAGAATTTAAAGTAGTAGAAGAAAATGAAGATATACAGGTAACAACAATGGATTATTTTGATAAACCAGTTGCAATTTTTATGATTACACCTGACTATGATTCTTCAAATCATGTAATTACTTCTATTTTCGTAAGACAGCTCTACTTCATTTTAGCCAAGGGTGCATCCCTTGCTCGTGGTAATGAGTGTCATCGTGAAGTAGTATTTATTTTGGATGAGTTTGGCAACATGCCGAGTATAGAAGGAATGGCAACGTTAGCGACGGTTTGTTTGGGAAGAAATATCCGTTTTAATCTCATCATTCAAGCGTATTCGCAACTAAAAAACAAATATGGAGATGATGCAGATACCATTGATGGAAACTGTGGGAATACAATTTATATACTAACAAACGACCAACAGACAGCCGAAAGAGTATCGAAAAAGCTTGGGAACAAGACAATTAACACACTTTCCCGAAGTGGAAAAGGTCTCTCTACAGATAAAAACAAAACCGAAAGTCTAGATCAACGACCACTTTTAACACCAAATGAACTTATGAGTCTTAAAGAAGGAGAAACTACTGTTATTCGTGTAATAAAACGTCAAGATAATAATCGAACACGTATCAGACCACGACCAATTTATAATACGGACGAAACAGCCTTAAAATACAGATGGGAATACCTAGGGGTAGAGTTCGATACAGATAAATCTATTTTAGATATAGATATTGACTCCCTACATGATGATGTAGATCCTAAAAAACTCATAGTAGATTTCCTAGGAGAAAGAAAGGCAGAACAAACCAAGAAAGAACCACCAGAGCCAGAACAGGAAACTTCTTCACCAGTAGAGCCACCGCAGCCAACAGAAGAACCTAAAATGATGGGAATTGATGAAGACATTCCGGAAGAGTCATTCCAACAAGAAGATAATCCGTTTGATTCCCTCACTATTGAAAATTGGAAATCGAAAACGGTTATTGAGTTTTTTGAATCTGATTTAGCGGTTTTGAAACTAGTTGATAAGTTCTTTATAGCACAGTTAGGTAAGGGAATAGATGAGGTTGAAAATCAGGAAATGGGCGAGTTTTACAGTGAATTTCAAATGTTGGCTCACAATGACCATATCGACAAAAGTGTATATCAAGCAGTTGAAAATAAGATTCATCGAATTTTACGTGATTTAGAGGAAACGGAACACGTAACGAGTTAGAAAGGCACTCAAATAATTGAGTGCCTTTTTGAATCCAGAAATAAAGGAGGAAGCGAGAATGGAGATGCCGACAATAACAGATAAAATGCAATTGATTTTAGATAGTTACTCGCCATTTGTAACAGAAGAAAATGAGGTCATTCTTGGTCTAGAAGATGCGGTTCTTTTCATTTCAGTAGATCGGGAACAAAAAGGGAAATTGATTATTCGTATTGACAGACTGAATGAAAGGGTGAATTGGACAGCAAAGGAAGTATTAGGACAGCAGTAAGCAAGAGAGGAGGATAAATGGTGAAAGATGAAGAGATTTTAAAAACTTTAGAAGAGTTCTCGGATTATCTCCAAGTGGGTGATATTGTTAATTATGTATTTCGATGGATAGGTTGGTTTATAATTCAAGGTCTATCTTTAATTGTAGATGGCTTGGAGGGTGTGACAGATGCCATATTGGGGGTTAAAGGGTTCTTTAATTCAACGGGAGTACAAGAGTTTGTTGATATGTTATATCCATTGTTCGTCGTTCTTTTAGCTATATCGTTTTTATATATTGGCTACATGTTTATTATGAACAAACAAATGAACCGTTCACAAATTATCATCAATATTTTTGTTACGCTAAGTGTACTTTGCTTATTAAGTACTGGTATGACAAAGGTCGATAAGTTCACCGATGATGCCATAGCAGTTGTAAAATCAGAGCAAAAAGGCTCTTTGAGTGATGAAATTATTAAGAAGAACATAACGGATATTGCAGTGTTAGATCAAAATAAGTGGAAAAAGAAAGAAGATATGAACCCGAAAAATAATATTCCAGAAAAAAATATTAGGCGGATAGATATTACTGAAAAAATAGATAAAGATTTTGAGTTCACAAAGGATAAAAATTTATCGGATGATGGTCAGAAAATTTTACAGAATAAAAGAGTAATGGATGGGCTAGGAACCGCATCTTTAGCAGAATTGAAAGATGGATGGTTTGATTTCTTCCCAGAAAAGTATTATCGCTGGCATTGGAACTTTTGGAATATATTTTTCACCTTACTGATAACAGGATTAACGTTGTTATTGGCAAGTATTAAATTAGCTAGATTATTTTATGAATTGGCATTTAACTATTTGTTAGCCAACATATTAGCACCAGCGGACGTTGCGAATGGTCAAAAGTTAAAAGCCGTGTTATCAAATATCCTCAATATATTTATAGCAACGATTATGATATTCCTATCTTTGAAGCTATATATAATGGGAACGGCGTTTCTCCATGACAAATTAAATGGTGTACCGTATCTGATTGCATTAGCCGCATTTAGTATGGCAGTTCTAG
This sequence comes from Bacillus hominis, assembly GCF_030348325.1. Lineage (NCBI taxonomy): Bacteria > Bacillati > Bacillota > Bacilli > Caryophanales > Bacillaceae > Bacillus > Bacillus hominis. The sequence goes on along the minus strand of NZ_JAUCFS010000004.1, from coordinate 146,338 downwards.
ATGGCCCGGCAGTCGTAGAAAGGCTATTTGGAATAGATATTGGATTAAAGAGCAGTTGGGGCATGTTAGCAGGTGGTTTAGCAGGTGGTTTCGCACTTGGTAAAGGAATTGGCGCTCTTGCAAATTCAAAACCAATGAAGAGTCTAGGGAATATGATTGGAAAAGGGGCGAAAGGTGCAGCAGCGATGGCAACAGGTGGTGGCGTAGCTGGACTCATAAGTGGCTTGAAAAAAGGGGAAGAGTCTGAAAATAAAGAGTCCTTGCAAGATCAAATGAAAAAAGCGGATCAAAAAAAAACACAAGGCAATGATGTAGCAAATAAGGAAAAAGAAAAAGGTAACTTAAATAAGGAAGAAGATAAAAATAATGGTGGTACACCATCTATTCAAGAAGGGAATGAAAATCCAGGGGTAGCAAATGGGCAAGAATCAGGTACAACAAGCCTTCAAGATGAAATGAAAGAAGCTGGAAAAGCAAATGGAGCGAGTGAAGGAAGTCAAACAGCCGGAGGAGTAAGACAAGGAGTGAGTGAAGGAAATCCAACAGCCGGAGGAGTAAGACAAGGAGCGAGTGAAGGAAGCCAAACAGTCGGAGGAGTAAGACAAGGAGCGAGTGAAGGAAGTCCAACAGCAGGAACAGTAAGACAAGGAACAAGTGAAGGAAGTCAAACGGCAGGAACAGTACCAAGCGGAAGTAGCCCGGTACCAATGGAAACATCAAGACCAGTACCAAGTGGAGGAAGCCCGGCACCAGTAGAAGCATCAAGACCAGTACCAAGTGGAAGTAGCCCGGCACCAGTAGAAGCATCAAGACCAGTACCAAGCGGAAGTAGCCCGGCACCAGCCGATATCGTGACGGTGACACATAGTAGCCCAAGTGTTCCTTATGAAAGTGATAAAGAAGTGGCAGCAAGTAGTAGTCATGAAACACGTACATTAGGACAATATGCGACGGATACAGTTAAAAAAGGCTATAGCTCTACTACATCGTCCATGAAACAAAAAGTAAAAGGAGTACAAGAGCGAATCAGTAATTCTGAAACGGTCCAAAATACAAAGCGTTTTTATCAGATGGGTCAAAATACAGGTAAAAGTTGGAGAGATATAGTGAACAAAAATAAAAAGAATACAGATGAAAAATAAGCGTAATCGTACGCTTATTTTTTATTGTCGAAAAGGAGGGAATACCGATGAGAAGTTATCGGATTCCGAAGGAAATCAGTACAGAATTACGTATTAATAAAGTGCTATATCTAATAGATTTCTTTTTATTGATTGGTTTATTAGTTGTAACGATGATTCTTAGGAATTTCGTACATGATTCCTTACAATTACCATTTGTTATTTTCATGGCAGCTATTGCCATTATCATGATTTGGCGCCCAAGTACGAATCCTCAAAAACGAATGTATGAAGTATTGATTATTACATTACTAAGAAGAAAAGGTGCATATTGTGCCATTGATAACGATCAATAAGGGAGGGATCACATATGGCGTTATTCAGCGAAAAAGATATAGAAAAAGAAAAGCCACAACAAATAGAAAGACCGAAGAAAAAGGCATTTCGTTTTAACGAAAAAAATGTAAAGGAATCACTTTCTGAACCAAAAGAAATTGTTAAGGTGGTACCCGACGAAAAGAAAGAGGAAGAAAAAACAAAGGTAGAAAGAAAAGTGAAAAAACAGAAGAAAGAAAAGCCAAAGAAAGATGTTTTGAAAAAGAAGAACCCAAAACTTCTAGGCTTTTTCTCTAGAAAAAAGAAAGAAGCACCACCAAAGGTAAAGAAAAGTATTGCGGAAATTATGCAAATCGTAGACATGACGGAGGATGGAATATTTGAGCTGAAAAATGAGGAGTTTTTAGAAATCCTTCAAGTCGAAGGTGACGATATGTTCTCTAAGAATAGCGAAGAACAAGCATTTGTTATTTTTTCACATGCTTATTTTTATCAAGCCTATAAACAGTCCATTAAACTTGTATTTTTAAACTTCCCATGCCAAACGACCGAACAACAAAGATATATAGAGAAAAAAATAAAAGATTGTACCAATCCTTTATATGAACGAATTTTAAATCAGAAGTTAAAAGAGCTTCAATTTTTAGAATGGGGAAGAACAAATCGTGAAGCTTTCTTATTTATTTACGGAGAAACGGAATTAATCGTAAAAGAACGTGTGGAGGCAGCCAAACGATATATTAAGCGTTCTACTGAACTATTAGAGGTAGATGAAGAGAAAAAGTTAGAGCTTATGTTTAAATTGTTTAATCAAAATGCGAAATTGGGAACGAAAAATATATGGTAGTGAGGGGGAAACAACATGTTTGCGTTCAAAAGTAAAAAATCCAAAAAGGAAAAACAAAAAGAACTAAAAAAGAAAAAAGGTTACAATCCTTATTTAGTAGCTAGAGTCCAACCACAAGGGGGTGTAAGTTTTAAAGAAAGTCATGTGCAAACAGGTGATGGAGTGGGTACTTGTATTCATGTGTTTGACTATCCAACAGAGGTAAATGATTTTTGGCTAGAGCACATCATGAATATGCCAAATGTGATTACCACATTAGATGTGATGAGTGATGATCGAAAAGAGGTCGTCGAATCCATTAATAAATCAATGAGTGAACAAAGTGTTCGGCATGATACAGCGAAAGATAATATAGATCGGATTGATGCAAAAAATGAATTTCAAGAGCTGGAAGCCCTTTATACGGATTTAAAACAGGGTGAAGTCATGAAACGTATTCATTTACGTATCTATGTCTCCTCTAGAACATTAGATGAGTTAGAAAAACAAGTGAAAGAAATCATGGAAACATTAGAATCATATAACTTTCGAGGAGCTGTCTTTTTAAATGAGCAGGAGTATGAGTGGGATGCACTTGTAACGAGCTTTGATGTACAAAAAAACTATGTGAACCGAAGGAAAGGGAAAGAAATTCCGGCAGTCAGTTTGGCCGGTGGCTGTCCTTTTCACTATTCTTATTTACATGATCCATTCGGTACGTATTATGGAACAACCAAGACAAAAGGGAATGTAATCCTTGATATGTTTCATAAAGACCATCAAAGGAAAAGTTATAACGGAGTAATCATTGGAAAGCCTGGGGCTGGAAAATCAACCTTACTCAAAAAGAAAGCCGTTGATTACGCAAGTAAGGGACATTTCATCCGTATTTTTGACATTGTAGGTGAATTTGAGGAAACGGTACGTGATCTAAACGGGAAAACAATTGCATTAGATGGTTCACAAGGACAAATTAATCCACTTCAAGTTTTTAAAACCGCAGAAAGTGAACAAGTGAGTTTCATTCAGCATTTATCTAAACTCACAATTTTTTATCGTTTTATTGCGCCGGAGGCACCAGATGATGAGATAAAAGAATATGAAAATTTACTTAGAAGATTATACATTCAAAAGAAATTATGGAATCCGGATAAGGGAGCAAAAAATGAAATTACAAACAAAAAGCCAACGGAGTATCCGATTTTTTCGGATTATTTAGCGTATGTTCGTGAGGAATTATATGAAGATGTGAATACAAGAAAACATCGTGAAAACCTAGGTGAAAATAGATTGCAACGGTTAGAAAAAATCGAGTTGAATCTTGTTAATTTAGTAGAGGCCTATAGAGAGTTATTTGATGGTCATTCTACGATTGAAGATTTCAAGAAGGAACAAGTTGTTTCCTTTTCTTTACGGAATATTTCAGAATTCAAAAATGAAGTTTTTGGTGCTCAAATTTTTAACATCTTAAATTTACTTTGGGATGAGATGATTTCAAATGGTGCGCCACAATTAGATGCATTTAATAAAAAGCATCTTGCTTTTGAAGATGTAATTAGGTATTTCATTTTGATTGACGAATCACACCGTATTATCAACACGAAAGAAGAAAGTGAACATGCGTTACGATCTTTAATTAAATTTAGCCGGGAAGATAGAAAATATTTTGCTGGTCTCTTATATGCAAGTCACAGTATTCGAGACTTTGTACCGGAAGGTTCTTCACAGGCACGAATTGATGATATCAAAGTACTATTTGAGTTAACACAGTACAAATTTATCATGCAACAGGATAATAACAGTTTAGATATGTTACGAAAAGTATTTGCTGGACAGTTAAGTGAAAGTGAAATTGCAGCAATCCCACATTTACCAACTGGGGATGTCATTTTAAGTATTGGAGCTGTAAAAAACATTCACTTTCATGTAGAAGTAACAGATGAAGAATTAATGTTATTCGGGGGAGGTGCTTAATACCATGCATCTGGTTTTAAAGATAATACCAAAGAAATGGCTCATCACTTTAGCATTACTTGTGATGGGTCTTTTTTCTTTTCTTTTACTTGGAGTCGTAAGTATTTTCATTGCAGCAATGGGAAGTGATAGTGGAACAGAAACGGGTGATATTACGTATACAGGTGAAGGGCAAGTCATGAATGTTTCACCTGAAGTTTTAAAATGGGAACCTACGATTCGGAAGCATGCGAAAGACTTTGGCGTGGAACCTTTTGTCGCTTTAATGCTTGCGCAAATGATGCAGGAGAGCGGAGGACGTGGCAGTGATCCGATGCAGAGTTCTGAAGGGGCATTTAATACGAAATATTGTAAAAAACCAAATTGTATTACAGATCCCGACTATTCCATTTGGGCTGGTGTACAGGAGTTTAAGCATGCGATAGAACGAGCTGGTGTAACTGGTCCTGGTGATATGGATCATATAAAAACAGCCTTACAAGCCTATAATTTTGGTACTGGTTTTTTTGATTTTATTTTTTCAAATGGCGGTAAATATACAAAGGAATTAGCTATAAAATTCTCACAGGAGCAATACAAAAAAGTAGCTCACACTGGTATGTATCATTGCCTTAGACCGGAAGCTGTACCGTATAACGCGTGTTATGGCGATATTGTGCGCCCGTAGAGGGAGCAAGAGAACATGGTGATTGCAAACCATTAGGTCTTCCCTAGATGACCTATCATCACTTGACTAACCTTGGAAGGAAACTGAAGGGGGACAACAGCATGTCAAGAAAGCCGTAAGTTGATTAATCATCGAATCACGACTGAACGGCAAGATGTGAAATATGGATAAGGATGAAAGCTATACTGCTTGAACGATAGCACAAGGAAGGCTACCGTAACTCATTTCGGAAGATGGTTATATACGGAATGTGGTAGATGACATAGCGATAAGGGTGTCGTCGCTATGTATAGGGACATTTACCATCCTCCACTATACGTGGAAACGTGTGAAAGTCGCATCCGAAACCATATGTGCAAGTCTCTTGTCTTCTAAACGGGGATTACCTAAGTTGGAATGCCGGAAGGCTATTGAGGATGACTTCAAGGCACTGCCAAGAAGTGTGGCTCATGAATATCCAATACGGTAACGGAGCCTTCATAGTAGTCCGAGCTAGGGAAAGCCTAGTACATGGCGAAGGAAGGCAGTCTGTCCGCTTAAAAAATGAAATTGGGGAGGTGCGAAAGGCATCATGCAAAGTCCAAAAGTAGTATTAAGCAACCTGCAAAGACAGAGTCAGAAGGAAGAGTATAAATTCCGAAGACTCTATCGAAATTTGTACAATCCAGAGTTTTATTTCACTGCATATGACAATCTGAGTAAAAATGATGGAGCACTCACGATGGGTGTAGATAAACGTTCTATTGATGGATTTTCAATAGAAGTTATTGAAGAGCTGATAGAAGCCCTTAAGCAACGGGCATATCAACCGTTCCCATCAAAAAGAGTATATATCCCAAAGAAAGACGGAAAGAAAAGACCATTGGGTATACCTAGTTTTGCGGATAAATTGGTGCAAGAAGTTGTGAGAATGATATTGGAAGCAATATATGAACCAACGTTCTCCGTATCATCACATGCTTATCGAAAAGGAAGAAGCTGTCACACGGCACTTCAAGAAATCCAAAGAACGTTTACTGGTAGCAATTGGTTTATTGAAGGGGATATTAAAGGTTTTTTTGATAACATCAATCATCATACTTTGATTGGCGTTTTAAGAAAACGTATTGAAGATGAGGCATTTATTGAACTGATATGGAAATTTCTTCGTGCTGGATACTTGGAAGAATGGAAATTTCATAATACCTTTAGCGGTGCTCCGCAAGGTGGTATTATCAGTCCACTTCTATCTAATATCTACTTGAATGAGTTAGACCAATACATGATGAACTATATACAACAATTCAATCAAGGTAAAAAACGAAAGAACAATCCTGAATATCAACGGAAATATACTCAAATGAGAAGCACGATTCGGAAGTATAAAAATGCACTGGAAAAAGAACAAAAAGAAGAAGCACAACAACATTTAGAACAAGCTAAAGCGTTAAAGAAAGAATTACAGACGATTCCATATAGTAATCCAATGGATTCAACTTATAAGCGTCTTACTTATGTTAGATACGCTGATGATTTTCTGATTGGTGTAATTGGTTCAAAGTACGATGCAAGATATATTAAGAAAACGTTGACTGAGTATCTAATGAAGACACTTCAATTGGAATTGTCTTCAGAGAAAACGCTTATTACCCATGCTTCTGAAAAACATGCAGGATTTCTCGGTTACAATATTCGTGTTTTTAGAGGAAGTGCACCTCGAAAAGATGCGATTGGGAGAGTATGTAGATACCTTAATGGAAAAGTTCAATTAAAAATGCCTCATGAGGCTTGGGTCAACAAATTGAAGAAATACCAAGCTATCAAAATGAGTGCCGATGGCACTTGGATGCCCAAAGAAAGAGGATACTTCATTCATAATGAAGATTTAGAGATTGTCGCTCAATATAACAGTGAAATAAGAGGATTGTATAACTATTATCGGCTAGCAGAAAACGTGAGTAATCATATGCATCGTTTTGCTTACTTCATGTATTACTCTATGCTAAAAACATTTGCATCTAAGTATAGAGTTAAAACAAAAGAGATTCGAAAACGTTATGAGAAAAACAGACGATTTACTGTCACATATAAAACATCTCGAGGAGAAAAGCAAACTCATTTTATTGAACGTAGTTTTCCACGAGAGAAACAGTCAAAAGAAGCGAACTTAGATTTAATTCCAGATACAAAATATGTGTTAAGTGAAACGAAACTCTCTGATCGAATCAAAGCCGAACAATGCGAATTGTGTGGGAAAACGAATACCACAATTCATATGCACCACGTAAAAAGATTGAAAGACATTAAAAATAAGCCGAACAATTCCTTTCTAGAGAAACGTATGGTTTCAAGGAATCGTAAAACCATAGCGTTATGTAAAGAGTGCCACGTAAAAAGGCACAAAGGAGAGGTTTAGCGGGAGACAGATGGAGAGCCGGATACATTGAGAGATGTAAGTCCGGTTCGGGGAGGAGCACTTAAAAACCTACTACAGTAATGTAGCAAGGCGTTGGGTGCTTACTCTACCTTTATGTTGATGCCGTTTTGAAATATTATCAGCCGGGTTCTGTCGTTTCTGGTGGAGGAGGAAATCCAGGAAGTGCAGGAAGTAGCGGTTCAAAAGTTGCCGATGTAGGTCGCCAATGGATAGGGCGTTCTACCTATGTATTTGGTGGAGGACGTAATACAAATGACATTGCAAGAGGAATTTTTGATTGTAGTAGTTTTGTACGCTGGGCATTCGAACAAGTAGGAATGAATGTAAGTCCAATGGGAGCTGTAAGTACGGAAACATTAAATAAGATTGGTACAACAGTATCAGTAAATGATATGAAACCGGGGGACGTTATTTTCTTTGATACCTACAAGCATGACGGACACGTTGGCATTGTAATTGATAAAAATACTTTCATTGGATGCCAAACAAATAAAGGAGTTTCCATTGAAGATTTAAATAATCCGTATTGGAAAAAAGTCTTTTCTGGTCATGTAAGAAGGTTCTAAAAATCGAAAGAATAGGAGACTTTAAGTATGAAAGATAAACGAAAATTTTTGTTTATTGTGTTTGTCATATTAGTAATAGGCGTGACAGCTTTTAATATCTATTTGAGTAAAAAATCAATGAGTGATGGCAAAGAAAAACAGCTAAAACTTACAAATGAATTACTAACAAGACAGAATGAAGATTTAAAAAAACGGTTAGATAAGGTACTTCCTTCCGCACAAGAACAACAAAGAAGAGCGTATTTATCGACAGCCGAAACGTTTATTCAATTATCCTTTCATCGAGAAAAAGAAGGCTATAATGAGCGAAAAGAAAAAGCAAAATCCATTATGAGTGAAGAACTTTTACAACAATTTTATCCCACTGATAAATACGAATTAGGAGACACCTATAAGACGAAACCAATAGAAATGAAGTTTTATTTACAAGAAAATGAAACCGATCAAGAAGAAGTAAATGTGTTAGCTGAATTTATAAATGTCACGACGGATTCAGCGCAAAATCGAGAAGAAAAAGTTAAAAGTGTGTTGCGAATCATCATAAAAAAGGAAAAGGAAACATGGCGAGTTACAAGTGTAGAAGAACTCAATGTGAAAGTTTTATAACAAAAAAAGATGAGGTGAGAGTGTGATAGGTGCAATCAGTAAGAAGAGTGAAAGAATCAATTTAAGAAGAAATAAGTCATGGATATACCTAGCAATTATCAGCTTTCTATTTTTCGGTTTTTTCGCATTCTTGACATCTAAAATTTACATGCCGAACGATGAAAAACTATTCCACACGGAAACGAATAAAGTAATTAAGTTGTCGGGGATGGGTAAATTGATTGTAGAACAAAGGGAGTATAATCCACATAAAAACTTCATAGAAATTCGATTTCGGATAGAAGGATATGAGGAAACTGGATTTACATTTAAAGCACAAGAAAAAGGAAATCCAGGTGTTCAATTACCTGTCAAAGTGTTGTATGAGGAGAACGGAAATTACGTGATAGAAGTCAAAGAATTATCTCCAAATTGGGGAGCTTTAGCTTTAGATATTTACAATAAAAACAGTGAAAAAGAACAAATGGATATTCGGAAGTTTACACAAGATGCTAACGAGTACGAAGAAGAAAATACAAGTACAAAGAGTCCCAATAAACTTGTTCAGACGATTTTTACTGATCAAAGAAAAACAAAAGCGAATGATGAATTGTTAGCTGAAGATAAAAAAACATATGAGTTAGATTTTATAGAAAGAGATAAAAAAGATATTGAAACAAAGATCGAAAATTATGGAAAAGCAATTAAGCTTGAAGAAGAAAATGGGAAGAAAGTTTATGAGAAAGTAAAAGAACTAAAAGATGAAATGAAGTACCAAACTGAAGCGGAAAAAACGGAAACCCAATCGAAAATATCATCTTTAGAATCCAAAATAAAATCATCAGAAAAGAACATTGAATTGTTTAAAGGAGAACAAAAAATTGCACGAGATAAGATCAAAAAATTAGAGCAAAAGGCACTAGAAATTAATAAAAGCTGAAAAAAGTCATGTCGTGAGTGAGTCTACATCAAGGGATTTCGTGTCGTGAGTGAGTCTACACCTAGAAGGTTTTCTTGTTCCCATCGTTTTGCTAGGCTCCGCCTAGCTTCACACCCTAGGTGGGAACAAAAACCCCTTATGCTCTTCTCACTATTTTTTGATCTCTACCCAGATTTGCAGAAAGGAGAGGGAAAAGTGGAAATCAGAATTAGAGAAGTAGATCCAATTGCAGTAAAGAAAATAGATGAAATTGCAAAGAGGAAAGGATTATCCAGACAGAAATTTTTGAAAGACCAAATTGAAATGCTGGCATTTTTTCAGCAACAAAATAAAAGAGAAATGGAATTAGAAAATATCATCCAAAAGAACATCCATATGATGAATGATTGTTATGGAGAAATGAAAAAAATGAATGAGTTTATTCAAATGATGATGCAGGATGATGAAAATGAGTAATGTGGTTCCTGTTCAATCTTCCAGTACACCGGGTGTTGTTTTAAAAACAAAATTTGTGCTACCAAGTTCGGATGCATTTCAGAACTATATTGAGTATGTAGACCGGGAAGAAGCACAAAGTGAAGTGAAGCTGAATCCGAAAATGTTTGAAACGTATCAAGAATATATGGGAAATCCAGAAAAGACATCGGCACTGTTTACGGAACACGCAAATCGTTTAACAGAAAGTGAGAAAAAATCCTTAAAGGAAATGTTTAAAACCGCTCACGAAAATGGAAGTATTATGTGGCAGGATGTCATTTCTTTTCATAATCCTTGGCTAGAGGAACAAGGCATTTATGATGCAAAGACAAAGACGTTGGATGAAAAAAAGTTAATGGATGTGACACGGCTTGCGATGAAAGAAATGCAAAAAAGAGAGGGGTTAGAAAAAAGTTCTACCTGGTCGGCAGCCATTCATTTTAACACGGATAACATTCATATTCATGTAGCAACTGTTGAACCATTTCCAACGAGAGAACGTGGAAAAAGAAAACCCAAAACATTGGATGCGATGAGGGGAAAAGTCGTAAATAATCTGTTAGATCGTAAGCAGGAACAAAAACAAATTAATGATCTGATTCGAAACAATATGGTGGGAAGTAAAAAAGAGGATTCGGTTTTTGATTGGCGCAATCAACATTTGAAACCATTGTTTTTACAAATATATAAACAGTTACCAAGTGATAAAAGACAGTGGCAATATAGCTACAATACAATTCAGCCATTGAAGCCGGAAATTGATGAATTAAGCAGGCGATATATTCAACATCATCATAAAAAAGATTACGATCAGTTTCTCCAAAAGTTAGATAAAGAAGTGCAAGTTTTTAAAGAAGCATATGGGGAAGGAAAGTATAATAAGAAGCAATATGAAAATTATAAAACGAATAAAATCAATGACCTGTATAAAAGAATGGGGAATGCCTTTTTACAAGAAATGAAGGCATATGATAAAGAACAAAAGAGAATCCATCATGTGAAAAAATCAAAGCCGTTTCAAAAATTTCAAGAGAATGTATCTATTCAATACTCATTAAAAAAAATGGAACGTGCTTTTAAAAGCGAATATGAAAGCTGGAAGAACCAAAAGTATTATGAGCGTATGCAAAAAGAAAGTGCATATCAAAAAGAGAGGGGTTATTAAATGAAGGACTTTCGCATGCAAATTACATTGGATGAAGAAACAGATACGTATATTAAAGATTATATGGAAGAACACAATATTAGATACAACGGCGAAGCAATTGTAAGGATTTGTAGAGAACATCAAGCATCAAAAAATACAGAATGGTCATTGAATTATATTTCAGAAGTTGTTTCTAAAAATCTTCATGACATATTAAAAAGTGAGCTAACAAAAATTCGTCTTGGTGCAAATAGTGCGGATCGAAATACACAAGTTTTAATAGAGTTATTAAATGGTTATTTCTTTTTAGAAGGCGTAGACAGCATCATTACGACTGATAAACAGGAGATGGAAAGTGTGAAGATGGCAAAGAAAACTGTGGAAGAACGAATTAGCCATTTAAGACAAAAGCGTTTAGATCATGAGGCATCAAAGAACAATGTAACCTAAGTGTAGAATGACAATAAAGTTGTTTAATTCACAGCATAGTCATTTAAAAAATAATAAAGTTATTTAAAAATCTTTCTTTCAAGCGGTCAAAAGGTATTTTCAACTTAGTACAGAACTATATCATAGTAGGTTGACATAAAATAGGTTGGATAAAATTGATATGAATAGGGAGAAAAATACCGATGGATTGCTTAGTTGCAAAGGGTAGTATTTATTATGAAATCGTAGGGAATGGCTTTCCAATATTAATAATGCATTCAATGGGTACAGACCATAAATCTATGAAAGCCTGGATAGAGCCAATTTTTGATAAGATTCAGGGTTTTCAGAGGATATATATAGATTTACCTGCTCACGGTCGAAGTTTAATTGACGAAAATTTCAACTCTTCAGATGATATGCTTTTAAATATTTTGAACTTTATTGATATGACAATTCCTAACCAAGCATTTTCTCTTATTGGTTTTTCATTTGGAGGATATTTGGCACAAGGTGTTTTGCACCATAGACATAAAAATGTAAAGAGTATTTGTTTGCTGGCTACTTCACTTCATTTGAAAGATAGGGATCTTCCTAAAAAAATAGTTGTTACAAAAGATGAAGATTTATTAACAGAATTGGATTCTGATATAAGAATGGCTTTTGAAACATTGATGAATTATCAAAATAAAGAGAACCTTAACTACTTTTTAAACGAAATCCAACCTGGACGATTATTAGCTAATAAAAATTTTTTAATGTCAAATTGGAGAGAGAAAGGGTATTTTCTTTCTGAAGAACCGCTTAATGATGTAGGTACACTTACACAACCTGTACTCATTATTCTAGGGAAACAAGATTCAATCTGTGGTTATAAAGATCACCTTTTTCTTCTAGAAAAATTTCCGAATGCTACGTTTTCCATTTTAGATGGTGCTGGTCATATGCTTCAAATAGAAAAACGTAAAATAGTACAAGAACTAATCAAAGACTGGCTAATTAGGAGCAATTCGGTTTGCGAATCAAGCGAGTAAATACAATCGATAACTTTTTTAGCCAAATCTCCATATCTGTTGCTTGTCAGTTCATTTTGTTGTTCTTCAACTAACAGGTGCTTTAGTTCAATAAGGATTAAATAACTTTATTATTGATTTTTGAGTGCAAATGCAATTAAATGGATAGAAATTAAACAACTTTAAAGAGCCTTAGTACAATAAAATGTGCAAGGCTTTTATATATTTCATAACAAAATTCAATAACTTTATTATCACTTTACACTAAGCTACATTGTTCTTTTTTATAAAAAAATAGGAGGTTATTAGGATGTTATTATTTCATGAAGATATGGCATTAGGAGTCATTAAAGAAATTGGAGAAGATGAACTTGTGTTACTTGTAAAGGATGAAGAATTAATAATTAAAATTACAAGAGAACAAGTGAGAGAGCTGGCAGTTCATGTCATGAATCAAGAGAATATGTTAATTCCGATTAACTTAAAAACTCATGAACTTTTCTTTGATACAGCTGAGAGATGGAATGAAGAAGACATGGAGGAATTGCAAAGAGCTAGCGAAGTGTAAATAGATAAAAAAGTTCTTTTCTGAATAAAAAAGTTCTTTACTCATTCAAAAATACAATGATGGAAATGAGGGTTAACATGTTTGTGAATTTCAACTTAAAAAGCATTGAAAACGGTGATATAAGAGTAAATATAGAGAGCGCAAACCATGATTTAAAACATGTCATAGAATGTTTTAAAGAAGAGGGCTTCAATCTTTCGAAATGGTACTTAATTGAAATAGCAGCTACTGAAAGCGAAAGGGTTTATTGTTTTAAAGACTCTGAGAGTCACTATGTAGATATGTTAATTGGTGCAAATAATCAGGTGACTCCAAATTATTTTAAAAACCATGACGTGGATCAATATAGTTTGTTTCAAGCGGAATCAATACGAGAAGCAATTAGATTATATGAAGTTATATACAGTCCAATTATATATAAAGAATAAGTAGTTCTTTGCCGAATGAAAATATTCTTTACTCATTTGAAAATGTAGTAATTATCAGCCTGGTTAGTAAAGAACTTTTTTATACAAGGACACGAAGGAGTAGGAGAAGATCATGAGTAAAAATTATAAGAAAAAGTATCAAACAAAATCACCGGAAGAAAAGAAAGAAGCGGTGCAAGATTTAACAAAAAAGATGGAAAAAAGCATAGAAGGCTATTTTCGTACACCAGGAGATTTGAAAGATTATTTATCGTTTATGGCAAAATTTTATCACTATTCACCATCTAATATTTCATTAATACAGAGTCAATTCGAGGGAGCCAAGGCAGTTGGTTCCTTTTCTTTTTGGAAAGAAAAAGGGTTTGCGGTTAAGAAGGGTGAGAAAGGAATCCAGATCCTTGTTCCAAACAGAACTATAGCAAAATTTAAAGACAAACAAGGCACTTGGAAAACAGTAACTAAAGCAAATGAGGAAGAGAAAAAACAAATTGAATCTAAAAGCGTAGAAGTGAAACCTGGTCGTTTATATTTTGCTGTCGGCCATGTGTTTGATGCGTCTCAAACGAACGTAAAAGCGGAAGATCTCCCTCGTATTTTTCCGAATCGTTGGTTAGAAGGAAGCGTAAAAGATTACAAGAGTTTGTATAGAGGAATGGAAGCTGTTGCGGAAAAGAACGGTGTGAAAATTATTGAGCCGAAGCAAGAACTTGGGGTCGCAAAGGGTGTTAGTTACACTTTAACAAAAGAAGTTTCCCTGAATCCACGGAACAGTGAATTGCAAAATGTGAAAACCCTTCTTCATGAACTTGCCCATGCCAAACTTCATACAGCAGAGACACATATGAATTACACAGCGCCAGAAAAAGAGTTTCAAGCAGAAATGACCGCTTATGCCGTTTCTTCTTATTTTGGAATTGATACAAGCGAATATTCTTTGGGGTATTTAGCGAGTTGGACACAAGGAAAAGAGATGAAAGATAAAACGAAGTTATTGAAAGAAGTACATGAAACCTCGATTGAATTTATTGAAACCATTGAAAACACGTTAGAAAAGGAAAAAGAAAAAACAAATGAAAAAGAGGGGGAAGGTATGGCAAATCAAAATGAAAAACAGGATGAAAAAAATATTTTATTGGTCGAATATATGAGTTTAAGTAAGACGACACAAGAGCTTGTTTCCATTACAGAATTAAGGGAGCAAGTAGATAGAAATCAAGCGTTTGAGCCCGTAGAAGGTGCAGAAAAATTGAGTGATAAAGAATTTATTGATGCATTTAACGAGGCGAATCAAGAAAAGTATGCAGCACTAGATCAGAATGAAATTACTCGTCCAACCATGTTAGTTCAGTGGAGCGAAAATGAAAATTTTAAAAGTAATCAATTGATTCCATTCGGAGAAGTCAATGGAAAAATGTCTGAAGTTATTTCAAATATTGAAAAAGCAAAAGAAGAGGCAAAGGAAAGAGGGGAATATGTAGGATATGATAAAACCCGTTATCATATCGTCATTCCAAAAGAAGTAGATAGGGATTTTGGGAGAATGGAGCTTGTGAGTATGGATCGTTTGGATCTTGGAGACGGAGACTACAAGACACCGTATGAACAAGTATTAAACGAGAAAAGGTATCTATCCGATGAAGTGAAACAAGCGTTACGAGATGAAGTAGTGAATTATAGAAGTAACAAAGAAATACCGATGGAAAAAGCACATGAAAGTACACTAGAAAATTTGAAAGAGACACCCAATCACCTAGTTACAATTGAAGTGTTAGCAAACGGTATACAAGATGAAGAACTGGCAAGAATCCACATGATGGACGGTGTTACGAAAGATATAAATTATTTGTCTGTATGGAATCAAGATAAAACAGATCGGGATGATTTATATGTTTCCTTAATGGAAAAGAACGGGAAACGAGAAAATGTCTATTTAGATAACATTTTGAAACCAGATTTATATGAAAAGGTTCAAAGTTCTATCTTTGATGGGAGAGGAAATTTGTCATTTGTTGTTTATGAAAAGTATGCAAATATGAGTCTAGATGAAATCGTAAAAGATGAACGATATGGACTCTTAGTTGATAAAGCGGAGGGACAAAAAGATTACTCATTTAATGAAAAAGAAGTGGAATTGTATAAAGAAATGAAAAAGGAAGGATATGCACCTATTGCTTCTTTAGATCAACAAATTCAACCTTCAAAAGAAAAAGAGTCGACTACATTAGATAAGGATTTAAGCCGGAAATACGAAGCATACAGACGTTCACAATATGAAGAAACACCAGATAATATTGATAGTATTGTCACTCGTGTAAAAGCTGAAGAGCGATATTATACAACAAAGTATGTTTCGATTGATAATGAGCTGGTAAGCCAAGAACACGTAGTGAAATTAGAAAATCAGGTGGATGAGAAGCTTGGGAAAGAAGGAATAACGGTGAATCAGTCTACAACTTCAAAGGAAAAGGATGTAGATAAAAATTTTCAACCATTAAACAGAAAACAAACGAACAATAAGGAAAAAGAAAAGGAGCTAGAGCCTATTGCCCAAGGTAATGTAGAGCAGGCGAAGGCTACAAAGAAATCAAGTAGAAAAAAAGAAACAATGGAAATGGAACGATGAAAAATTTTATAACAGGAAAACCAGATTAAATCATTTTTTGTTACTCAATTGAGAAAACAGAAAGTGATTTTTTTATATCTAAACAAGAAAGAGGGTAAAAGTAAAAGCCCTCTTTCTTGTTTGTAGAACGAAAGGAGTGAACGTCATATGTGGACTTGAAAGAAAGTTCAATCGTTTATAACAAAGTTCAACCGTTTTGAAAAAAGATTAACTGTTTATAAAGAAGTTGTACCGTTTTATTCTTTAGAGTTTAGTTTTCTAAATATGACTTTATAAAAAAAATTAGTAATTCATAACAAAGTTCTATAACTTTAAAAAAGATTTATAAACGCTATTAAAAAGAAAAATACAATTGGAATTTCATCCCATTTAATAATTTTGTCATATATAATATATGTAGTTTAAACTGACATTTCAAATAAGAGGATATATAGAGAGTGGGAGTTAAAATGAGTAAACCAGAATTATATGTTAGTTTAGCCGTAGGGCCAAATTGCGATGGGGCAGCATTTGCCTTGCGATCGGCACTTGAGTACTTCGGAGCAAGGGTTAATGTTCATTGGATAGGAGGACGACCAAATGATTTAGTTGATGTTCTTTCTGGAGAAGATCGAGAGGAGAAAATGAATTATTTGATTTTATATTTCCATGGTGATGAAGGGAGATTTTGTATACCTGAACTAGACGATAACGATTATGAGGTTAACGAGCCAAGAGGAGAGTTTTTTGGTGCTGAAGAAGTTATACGGTATTCAAAAATGAATGATTTAAAAGTTATCGCAGCAGGCTGTACATTAGGTGTAGAACAATTAGCCTCTGCATTTTTAAAAAGTGGTTGCCACTCATATTTAGGCCCAGATGATTATATAGATGGTAACGCAAATTTATTGTTTTTAATACGATTCATGTATGAAATTATTAATAATAAGAGCCAACAAGAAGCATTTGAAATTGCAAAATCCTTGGATGATGAAACTTCAATGTATCAGCTTTATTTACAAGAAAACATTAACAAGAATGGTTAAGTTAGAAGAATAAATTTGAATAGATAAAATAGAGGTAAAATGAAAATAATAAACTATCCTTATTGTGCTCAAAGGGACTTTCTGTGAAGAAGGCTAATAAAAATAATCAAACTTTTTAAAAAAATCATATTTTATTTCATAGAGCAACTCCATTTTGATTATTGTTTTTTCTAAATGGAGTTTTTATATTTGCTGTTAAATAAGGAGTTCTGTGAGATTTTAATCAAACTTTTTTAAAAATTGTATAATGCTTCACAAAGTAGGAATCCGTTTTGATCAATCTCTTTTCAAAATGGATTCCTTTTGTTTCTTATCAAATAAGGGTTTGTAAAACATTTCCGATTAAACTTTATTCCAAACCAATACATGAATGTATGGCTGTTTGCGGGCTGTATGTTCCTTGTAGCAGTCTTTTTAAACACGTTGTTATTATTCGGTCACAGAATGATAAAAAGGTGGAGAAATAAGAAATGGAATCGTGAAAATGAAATTGCAGATTAATAGGAGGTACTACTTATGGGAAAAACATTGTTTATTGCAGAGAAGCCGAAGGTAGCTGTTGAATTATTAAAATCACCTAGATTTAGAAACTCGCAAAAATATTCAGGAAGTAAGCCATATTATGGCTACTATGAAAATGAAAATTACATTATTAGTTGGTGCCGAGGGCATTTATTAGAACTAAAACATCCAGAGGAGATGGACAAGAGATACAAAGAATTTAAATTCGAACATTTACCAATTATTTTGGAGCCGGAATATAAAGTGAAATCGGATAGTCTTGAACAAGTTCAAATATTGGTTAAGCTGTTAAACCGTCCTGATGTAGATCATGTGGTCAACTCCTGTGATGCAGACAAAGAGGGTGAACTTATTTATCGTGAGATAGTTGAACATGCAGGTGTGAACAAGCGAGAATCTCGTCTTTTTATCTCTTCCTATGAAGCCGCAGAATTAGAGGGAGCGTTGAACCGATTAGAACCAGGAACAGACTATGATGGGCTTGCTCAATCCGCCAAAGCAAGGCAATACCTGGACTATATTCTAGGAATTAATGTTACGAGGGGCTGTACATCAAAACTAGCAAGAAACCAATTTTTATTGGCTTCTGGTCGTGTTCAAATGTGTATCTTGAATGAAATACGTCAAAGAGAAATTGCAATTCAAAACTATAAAGAACAAACCTACTACAATTTGAAGCTACTAACCGAAAATGGTTTATCACCGGTGATGAAAACAGAAGATCAGCTGATAGATCCATCCCCACTACAAAAACTTGGAGATAGCTTGAAAGAAACGGATGTAATCGTAACGGAATTTAAAGAAAGTACGAGAAAAAAGAAACCCAAATTATTATATAACTTAACAGATATCTACAAAGATGCTCATGCCAAGCTGAAGATAAATGCAGAAACAGCAAAAAAACATATTCAGAGTTTGTATGACGAAGGTTTTATCACGTACCCTCGTTCTTCATCTAGGCACTTACCTACCGAACAAGTGGAACGAGTAAAAGAAGTAATGGGAGCATTAGAAAAGAGCTCCTATACAAATTTAGTACAACAAGTAGATCCATCTTCTATTACGAAAAAACATACGACTTTTAATGATGAGTTAGTAAGTAGTCACTTTGCAATCATTCCAACAACAAAATCATATGTCGGGACCAACCGAAATCCATTAGAAAAACTGTTATATGACTTAATTGTAAAACGATTTATCGGGAACTTTATGAAACCAGCAATCTACCTGGTAAGAGAAGTACACTTTATAGATCAAGAGGGCAACACATATAGTACAAAAGAAAAGATCCTACAAGAGAAAGGGTTTCTAAGTGTGTTTCAAGAGGATATAGAAGAGGGATCAGTTGAGGCATTTCAAATCCCTGTTTTACAGGAGGGAGATTCTTTCAGAATCGTTCAGTATGACTTGATTGAGTCCCGAACAAAGAAACCAGCCTATCATACGGAAAGTTCCATTTTAACCTTTATGGAAACGGCAGGACGTAAATTGGATGATGAACATTTGAAAGAACTGATGAAAGGAAAACGGATTGGGACAGTCGCAACGGAAGAAACATTTATCCCAAAACTGTTAGAGCGAAGCTATATTGATGTTACCAATAATCAGATTCAAACCACTCATATTGGTCGTGCATTTATAGATGCTTTTCCGGTAGATGAAATCAAAAATCCAGCTTATACGGCTGAAATGGAAGGGATGATCTACATGATTGAAAAGAAAGAAATGAACTATGAAGAGTTTGTGGAAAAAACAAATACGTTTGTAAAGGATACGGTGGAACAATTAGGCGCAATGGATGATAAAGTGTCGGATAACATTATTAATACTTGGAATCAGCAAATTGAGGTGTGCAAATGCCCTTGTAGAAAAGGGAAAATCCTTCATAAAGGTAATTTTTATGGGTGCAGTAATTATCCAGAATGTGAAATTTCCTTACCCAAGAAAATTAAAGAAAAAGCGATTCCGGAGCCGCAAGCGAAAAAGCTGTTTGAAGATAAAAAAACAGATCTTCTAAAAGGATTTAAGTCCAATGAGAAGGAGTTTTCCGCTTATCTAGTGTTACATGAAGGGAATATCAAATTTCAGTTCCCCACACAAGAGGAGCTGTCATTTGGTAAATGCCCAAAATGTAAAAAAGGAGAAATCCTTCATCACAAAACGTTTTATGGATGCACAGAGCATAAAAACGGATGTGATTTTATGTTACCAGCAAAGATGAAAGGGAAAGCAATCCCTGGTAATCAAATGAAAAAGCTGATTCAGTATAAAACGACTGATTTTATAAATGGCTTTGAAGGGGAAAAGGGAGAATTTACGGCAGCTATCTATATGGAAGCGGACGGAAGTTTGAAATTCCGTTTTCCAACGACTGAAGATCGTACAATTGGCAAATGTCCATTATGTAAGAGTAGAGTTCTTGTAGGGAAAAGTAACTACTTATGTGAGAAATACAAAAAAGGCTGTGACTTCATTATTTTTGGTACATTCTCTGGTAAAAATCTAAGTAGTAACCATGTGAAAAAGTTATTAGAAAAGAATGTGACAGATCAGATTAAAGGGTTTATCTCGAATAAAAACGGGAAGAAATTTGACGCTCGTTTATCATACAGCGTACAGGAGAAGCGATTAAAATTCTTATTCGGCAAATAAAAATGAAATGTATCAACTATAAGTAGCAAAAGAGGACTAGGAAACGGAATAGTCCTCTTTTTTATTTCATTTTATAGAGTAAAGGGGGGATTCCGTAATGGCACATGTCAGTACGGAGGATGCGATGAAAGCAAGAAACATTGACTTGATTTCATATCTGGAAGCAAAGGGAGAAACGTTTAAAAAAGAAGGAAACTATTACCGTCATACAGAGCATGACAGTCTCATTATTAAAGGGAATCAATACGCCTGGAATAGTCGAGGGGAGAAGGGATATGGAGCGATTAGCTTTGCGATGATGTACTATGAAATGACATTTCCACAAGCCGTATTAGATATAAATAAAGGGGATTACAAAGAGTTTGATCGCTCAAAAGCTGAAGAAGAACGCAAAAAAGAACAGCAGCCCTTTATCTATCCAAAACACTTAGAGGTGCCGAAACAAACAGAGATCAAGCAGTACTTAATTGATGAGCGGAAAATAGATCCTCGTTTAGTGAACTGGTTAATTAAAAAGGATCTCATCGCCCAGGATAAGAAAAACAATGTCGTGTTCAAATGGAGAGAAGAAGGAGGTAAAGGAAAAGTAATTGGAATGAATCGCCAAGGTACTGTCAAAATGGAGAATAAACGAGGAAGTTTTAAACAAATTGTCCCGAATTACGAAAGGATTCATGCAGGTTTTACAGTTGATGTAGGTAAGCCGGATAAGATTATTTTTTATGAAGATCCAATCGACATGTTGTCCCATTGGAGTATCAAGCAAAACAAAATACAAAACGCTCGCCTGGTGTCTATGCATGGTTTGAAGTCAAAAACAGTGATTCAATCTTTAATGGATGCGAAAAAAGAAGGGCACGATATTAAAGAGGTCATTATGGCAGTGGATAATGATAAGGCTGGGAAAGACTTCATCCAGACGATGAAATGCTTTGTAGATCTTAAAGAGGACATTCCAACGCATGAAAAGGATTGGAACGATGTCCGGAAGAAACAAGTGAATGAACAACAGCCAAAAGAAACAGTGCAACCAAAGAAAATGAAACCAATTAAAGAGGTGGAGAGAAGTGTCTAATCTACCCAAAATGCCAAACATACTACAGATTTTGATTTATGGTTTTATCCTTTATGTTCTTTTTCGTATTTTTAAATTTATGTACCGGAAGATCCAGGAGCGAAGAATATTAAAGCGAATGGCTAAGTCCGGTATTCGTTATATAGACAAAATGGACGGCCATCAATTCGAAGTATACGTGCGCCCATAAGGGCTTCTGGGGAATCTGCTTTAGCAAGTAGTAGGTATAGACACCCAACAAACCTATCATCAACCAACTTATCCATGAGGGAAACCAAATTGGGGAGTGTAGCATGTTGGTAAAGCCATAAGTTGCCTAGTTACCAACGGCACGACTGAATGGCAAGATGAAACCGTTGTGAACAAGGATGAAAGCTAAACTGCTTGAATGATAGTCCAAGGGGGCATATCGAAGTCTATTTCGAAAGGTAACTGATACGAAATAAAACCATGGTACAGGGTTCAGATAGACAACCTTTGTACAGTAGGTGTCCGTGGTTTCCTAGCCATAATAAATGGAAAAGGACGAAAGTCACATCCGATATCACAATACTGCTATGTCCGCAGAAGTACTAAATGGGGATTACCTAAGTTAGAGTGCCATAGAAAATGGCTATTGAGGATGATATCAAGTGTAATAAGCAAGATATGTGGCTCATGAAAATCTAATAAGGTAACGGAGTTCCCGTAGTAGTCTGAAATGGGGAAAGCCTATTACATGGCGAAGGGGAACAGCTTATCTAGTTTAATACAATTATGGAAGGAGCGAGAGGCTTCATGAGAAATCCACATGATGTATTAAGCAATCTAGCGTCTAAGGCAAACAATACTGAGTATAAGTACAAAAGACTGTATAGGAACTTATACAACATAGAGTTTTATCTTTTAGCTTACCACAAGATTAATGCCAAAGAAGGAAATCTGACTAAAGGTACAGATGGAAAAACTATTGATGGAATGAGTATCGAAAGAATACAAAACATAATTGAAGAATTAAGAGAGCAGTCTTATCGACCACACCCTGCTAAAAGAGTGTATATCCCAAAAGTAAAACAAGGAAAAAGACCGTTAGGAATTCCGTCTTTCGATGATAAACTAGTACAAGAAATATTGAGATTAATACTCGAAAGTATATACGAGCCACAATTTTTGGAAACATCACATGGTTTTAGACCGAAAAGAAGCTGTCATACAGCAATAATAAAAATTCAGAGGCGATTTACTGGTGTGAAGTGGTTTGTTGAAGGAGATATAAAGGGATTCTTTGATAATATAAACCATCACACACTTATAGGAATATTAAGAAGAAGAATCGACGATGAAAAATTTATTAATCTCATTTGGAAATTCCTAAAAGCAGGTTACCTTGAAGACTGGAGATATCACAAGACGTATAGTGGGGTACCGCAAGGTGGAATTATAAGCCCTTTATTAGCCAACATCTATTTAAACGAGCTAGATAAATATGCGGAAAAATATAAAAAAATATTTGACTCACAAACTACTAAAAGAAGAAGGCCTATAGAGTACAAGAGGATTCAGTACAAAGTCAGTGATGAAAGAAAGTGGCTAAATGAAAATTGGAGCTTCCTATCTAAGGAACAACGAAGACAAAAGTTAAAAAGCATAAGGGAGAAACAAAAAATATTAAGTAGTATGAACTGTACGGACCCAATGGATGGAAATTTTAGACGCTTTAATTATGTCAGATACGCCGATGATTGGATTGTTGGGATAATCGGTAGCAAACAGAATGCAGAGGACGTCAAAAAAGACTTTGCTAACTATTTAAAGAGCGAGCTTAAATTGGATTTATCATTGGAAAAAACACTAGTTACAAATAGCAAAAAAAGGTTAGATTCCTAGGGTATGATTTAACCGTACAAAGATCCTCAGCAATAAAAAAAGATAAAAATGGAATTCCTAAAAGGACTTATAATGGCGGTGTAAAAATATACGTTCCTAACGAAAAGTGGGTGAGCTCTCTATTAGAAAAAGGTGCCCTAAAGATTAGACCTGACGGTCGATGGAAAATCCTGCACAGAAATACTCTTATAAGGTTGGATGACTTAGAAATACTTAGCACGTATAACGCTGAAATTAGAGGATTATATAACTACTATTGCATTGCTAATAACGCTTGTGTACTAAACAAATTCAAATATGTGATGGAGTATAGTATGTATAAGACTTTTGCTTCTAAGTACAGAAAATCTAAAAGGAAAATAATTGACAAATACTCAATCAATGGGAAATTTGGCGTGAAATATATTGTAAAAGGCGAGGAAAAGATAAGATTCCTATATAATGAAGGCTTCAAAAGAAAGAGGCCAGTAACAGAAATGAAAACAGACTATTTCCCAACTATAATGCAATATAAAGGTAGAACAAGCCTTATATCAAGGCTAGAAGCTCAAACATGTGAAATATGTAAGACTGAGGAAAAACCTTTTGAAGTTCACCATGTAAGAAAATTAAAAGACTTAAAAGGTAAAAAACGTTGGGAACAAAGAATGATAGCAAGACGACGAAAAACTTTAGTAGTTTGTTTAAAATGCCATAGAGACATTCATAATGGAAAGCTAGATTGATAAGTGGAGAGCCGTATACATTGAGAGGTGTACGTACGGTTCGGAGGGGAGTTCTTGGAAACCTCCTGTAGAAATACAGAAAGGCGCTGGGTGCTTACCCTACCTAAAAGCTCTCTTTCGAGAGTTAGGTTATTCTCCAACGGTCACAAAGCAGTCAAATGATTTCGGAGCAGATCTTGTATTAAAGGGGAAAAATCGTATTGTAATCCAGGCGAAACGATACGGGATGAAAAATAGAGTCGGTATTAGTGCCGTGCAAGAGATATATGCAGCCCAAGCGTATTACAAAGCACATGAGGGCTGGGTTGTAACAAACAGTGTGTACACAAGACAAGCGAAAGAATTAGCGGAAGCATGCCATATAAAACTAATAGATCGTGTAGAACTTCAGAAATTGATTAATAAAATTAATCCCGAATATTCGGCTGAAGATGTGTATCAAGGGGTAAAACCTGCGGAAAGGAAATGTCCAGCATGTAAGAATCATTTAGTCGTTCGAAATTCAAATAAAACAGGAAATAAGTTTTTTGGCTGTTCTCAATATCCGACATGTACACATATGGAACCAATAAATAAATGAGCTGTTGTGGATTTGAAATAAAGTTTAATCGTTTATAAAAAAGATTAACTGTTTATAAAAAATATGCACAGTTTTATCCCTTTGAATTTACTTATCTATGGGGATATTTTTATTAAGAAAAGAAATAAAATATATGAATTGAATATAAAAACATTTTGATTCTTTAAAAATGTTCCATAATTTAGTATTATTTATATATATGGAATATTTTGTTTGTACGAAAGGGGTAACTTGATGTTTTTACAAAAATATAAGGGTTTGATTCTAGGAATAGTTGGTGCTGTTATAGGGATATTATCTTTCTTTTATCTTAAAGATTTAGATTATATGTATAGATTGGGTCTTAGATTATTTTCTATAACATTAATAACTATAGGATGGATTATTGTCGAGAATTCGAACCATTTCTATAAAAAAAAGGATAATGGTAATGTATAGATGTTACTATTCCAAAATTTTTTTTTGCGTTTTATTAATCAGAGAATCACATAGTAAGGTTAACATGTGTAATTTTAATCAACCATTTTTATAAAAACCAATCTTAAATCTACTGGAAAAGAATCTATTTTGATTAATCTCTTTTCAAATTAGATTCTTTTTATATTCCGTGGAGTAAGAGTGGGAGTAGGTACTTTTAATCAAACTTTATCATCTTAGCCAAGAAGACTCCTTCCTCAAGGAACGTGTATGGGCACAGCCCAGTGAGTTGGTGGGAGATGAATTGGCTTCGGACAAGGGATGGCAGGAAGCCATCTTAATTGTTTGAAATACATAAAGTGTTACTGGATGATTTGTAAATATTTAGGGGTTAGAAAGAGAGGAACAAAATGAAATTAGCAATTCAAACTAAAAATTTAACAAAATCTTTTGAAAATCAATCCATTGTAAGGGATTTAAACTTATCTGTTCCTGAAGGAAGTTTATATGCTTTTATCGGTCCAAATGGTGCAGGAAAAACAACAACTATGCGAATGTTATTAGGATTAATTCCATTAGATAAAGGAACGATATTATTTAATAATAAAGATATCAAAGAATGGAAAGAAGAATTATTTGAAAATGTGGGTTGTTTTATTGATTCACCTACCTATTATCCTAATTTAACAGCATATGAAAATTTAGCCTATGTACAAAAAATGATTAATAAACCTTTAGATGAAATAGATAGAGTATTAAAAACTACAGGAATATATAAAGCAAAAGATAAAAAAGTTAAAGATTTTTCTTTAGGAATGAAACAAAGGCTAGGTATTTCCTTTGCTATTCTTAATAATCCTAAAATACTAATTCTTGACGAGCCGACAAATGGATTAGACCCAGAAGGAGTACACGAGATAAGGCGTTTATTACTTCATTTAGTAAAAAATGAGGGGAAGACTATATTTATTTCTAGTCATAATTTAGCTGAAATTGAAATGATAGCAGATCACATAGCATTACTACATAAGGGTAGCTTACTCTATGAAGGGAATTTAAACAGAATTATTACTTCTGGAGAATATATTGTTCACGTGAATGATACTGCTCCCACAGAAAGGATTTTAAATACAGAGGGTATACCCTATAGCATAGAAAAAGAAGGGGTATTCAAAATAATAATAGATCAAGATAGTGTTCCTAATTTAACCAGAATATTAATTAAAAATGATATAGATATTTTTGAAGTTAGCCCTAAAAAGCCAACATTAGAGGAAGTATTTTTATCTTTAACTAAACAAAAGGAGTTACTATAATAATGCAATTTATCTTTAAAAGTGTAATTAGTGAGATGAGGAAAATTGGTGGGAGAAAATTATTATTAATTTCTTTGTTTTTTTCATTATTATCAAGCTTTTTGTGTATAAGTTATTTTATTTTTAACAAGAATAATCCTGACATGTTTCAATCTACAAATCTTATAGCAATTACAGTAAACTTTAATACACTAACGTTAAGCATTTTTTCTGCTTGTATGTGGTATTTTATCATTTCTTCTGAAAATAAATATGGTACTTGGGCCATTATTTATACAAAACCCATTTCAAAATTCAAGTTATTGGTAGCTAAAAATTTATTGTTTATACTGTTCTATTTGATCTTTAATATTTTAAATTTTTCGGTTATGGGTATCTATACTTTTATAAATGGATATGAAATATCAATACTTTATTTTTTAAAAATGTTGATACTTTGTACCATTTTATCTTTAGCAATACCATATTCTCAATTGCTTTTTCACTTAATTATAAAAAAGGGAATTCTTGCGGCATCCTTGTCAGTTATTTGGATATTTTTTATCGTAACATATGGATTATTCCCTTTAATATTTACAAAGACATTTCCAATATTTTATGCATTGAATATAGTAAGTGACGTAATGTTTAAAGAAACAACTATTTTATTATATCTTGCAAGTTCTTCAATATATATTTTAGGAATTATGTTATTGACTGTGAGTTTTAAATATTATACATATGAATAATAAAGGGTGAAATAAGTGGGTATTTTAGGTGAATATAAAAAAAGTCTTCATAATGGATTGTATATCCTGTTACTAGTATTTCTGTTGGTACCAATTAGTTTTCAAGTTTTTCTAACTGTATCGCCTCAATTAAAAGATGGCGTTTTCATGCATATAGCGATTCTGAGCCTTTTTTGTAGGTTATTTTTACCTATTGCGATAGGTCTATTAGTGTCATTTTCTTTTGTAAACGAATTCAGAAGAAAAGGATATATGTCTGCTATTTATCATGGGATCACTTTAAAAACTATATTAATTAATAAGTTTTTGTTTTGCTTAATAATTACTTTTTGTTATTTAATATGTGCTTTAGTCATAACTAGTATACCTATAGTATTAACGGTTGATAATCTCGGGACTGTTTATCAAAGAGTAAGTTTTTCTATACTTTTTATGGTAATTAGCTCTTTAATTATTGTGAATCTACATTTTTTAATAAATATAATATTTTATAAAATCCCGTTACTTTCATTATTAGTAGGGGTTATAGGTGGACTAGGTAGTTTTTTTATCTCTCATACAAACTATTGGATACTATTCCCTTGGTCATATCCAATTATGAGTCTTTATTTTGATAGCATTGAAACAAAACAATTGTATATTATTCTAATTGTATATTTATTATCGTTAATAATTTGTATATTTATGTTATCAAGTTTATATAATAAAAAATCAATGAGATGGAAGTGATTTTTAGGCGCGCATCTTTTTTATAAATTAAAGTAACAGCTTTATTTAATCATATCTATTTTATAGGAGTTAACATGTATACTAAAAGTAGGTGCAAGAATGCACTATTTTAAAAAGAGTGCAAGGTAAAAAGGAGTCCGTAAAGGGTTCCTTTTTTTGTTTTTAGAAAATGGAGCAATAAGGCTTCTAACCGCAAGGAATGCGGAGATAGCCTAATAAATTAGAGTTCGATAGAACTCTTTACTTACAAATCCCCCACTTCTAAATGAAGTGGGGGTAGTTCAAAAAATCATACTCTCATCAAAAAACGGCTTCTCAGATTTCGATATAACCAATGTTTATTTAAAAGTGAATGACATAAGACCTAAATAACAAAGGATGTGTTGTAAGTAAAAATAAGCGGTTTAAAGGGAGTTAAGGACGTTAATAAGAATTTTTTATAAAATATCTGAAAAACAAACAAATAACCTTGTAAGGTTATTTTATAAAGGTAAGGAGTGAAAATATTGGAGAATACAGTAAAAGAAATCATTGATGATTTAGAGTATCTGTTCAGGAATGGAGAAATTGGCATGGAAGTAAGTAATCCGGCTTACTATCAGAGGTTTTGTAAAGTACTGGATGCAACAGAAATGCGCTATGATTTACACATTCACGAATATGATGAGGATTCCCTAGTTGTTAAATTAGTGTAAAATACAAATGTTTTAAGGGGTTAATTTTCTTGAAGTATAAAAAGGGAATGGGGAGGAAAAGGTTATGAAAATTGGTACATCTGAATGGCTTTCTCTTAGTAAGGATATTAAGCTGAAGTTGATCCGTTTGGCTGTCATAGATAGTAAATATAAACAAGCAAAATAAAAACCCTTCATTTGCTTAACAGCAAACAAAGGGCTTAGTTAATGAGTGACTGAAGTGGAAGGAAATCTAGTCCATTTCCTTCCTTATTTATTGTAACATAAAAGGAAAAGCACAAACAAAGGAGAATTCCCATGAAAGAAATTGATAAATACATGACACCATCTGAAGCGGCTTTTTATTGGGGGATTCCTCGTGAGACAATTAAGAATAAATATAGCCCATCTCTAATGAACGAGAAGCAAATAAATGATTTAGAACGCATGTTACAAGAAGGTTTAGTGAAGTACTTTTTGCATCCTGAAGGGAAGCGTAAGGAATGGATTATAAGCCGACAGGCAATGTATGAATGGTTTGGAGAACCAAAAGACAAGTAGGAAAGGGGGATAATAATGCAAGAGGAAACATTTTCTCTCTGGGGAGGATTCAAGAGTGCATTTCGTTTGATTATTTAGTTTTGGATCGTTATATTTTTGCTATTTGGTGAAAGCTTGCTACAATAGAACCAAGTCGAATGTGAAATACCCTTAGGCAGCTCTCGTAGATTCAGGGTCTACGGGGGCTATAAATTACAACTTATAATAATTTCACGTATCGTAATTATTAATAAAAAACAAACCCAAAACCATAAGATACTTCACATCAGAAAATAAAACAGAAATTGAATTTGAATAAGCATTCCTGCGGGAGTGCTTTTTTATTTTATTTGCAGGAAATTATCACCATTTGTCGAATTATATAAGCTGAAAGGTGATAAAAATGAGTCATAGAAATCTTTTTATGCTGGCAATGAATACGTAAAAATAAAAACATTCACTTATAACGGTTAATAGGAGGAATGATCATGAAAAAATTAGCTACAATTGCATTAACAGGAGCATTAGCTTTAGGCGGTTTAACGGTTATGAATTTAGATACACCAAAGGCACATGCTGATGATTGGGATGGCTGTCATTATATCTGTGGTCCTGGCGAAACTGTGAACGGTGTTACAGTTAAAATACATTCTACACAAGTTACTTTTGGTAACAGCACAATTGCAAGAATTACAAATGACCGAGCTGAAGACATTCATTACAATGTCAGCATCGAAAAGAAATATGAAGATAATTGGGGTTATTATGATTCTTCCTTCAATTGGAAAAATCAATGGGTTCCAGCTGGAGGATATGATGAAATTTCTACTTTCACAGGACCTGGCGACTACATTGGGGACACAGGCACATACCGTTATAAAGTTGAAATTGTAAGTGCTGACGGTTCTATTGATACAATTTACACAGCTGGAATGACGGTAACAGGGCAATAGCTCATGACTGAGCTTCATTATTTATGATTGTATTTTCGATAATATCATTGATAATTGCGGTGATATTATTATTAAAATAAGCTCTTCGGAGCTTATTTTTTTATATATAGATTGAATATTAATATTCTATTAGTTACAAAGTATACTATGAGGGGTCACCATACTTGCCCATCAACTTAAGAAAACAAATCCACCCCAAAACGAAAAAATTGAACTTAATTATCATGAATAAATGCGGCGTGAAAAATGGTATTATGGGCATATTTCGAAATCTTAGTGAGCAAAGTCCTTTTAACATTATGAAGGAACTTTTTTAGTAATCAAATTTTATTCCAATTCCATAGAAAACCCACAGAGAACAAGGATGTTTTCTGTGGGTTTTGTTTATTTCAAAAGAGCTTGGGGGAAAACTCAGTTTGATCAATTTTATTTTTCTAGCACATCTGAGCGAACTAATTTTAAGTCATCTGTTTTAATTGCACCTGTTGAAGTAGATGATGGTTTTACCTGTGTAGCTGTATCCCAATAATGACCCCCTTGCCAGAACTGTGCAAAAGGTGAATTGATTGTTTTATTTGCAACTCGGGGTTCAGCCGAGATACGTGTAAAACTAGGTCATAGTAATACATTTTTTACCAAACGTTGTTTATCGGTGATATTTGTAACATAAACGTTCGTTTTTGTTACGTTTTGTATTTGGAAATAAGAAATATCCTAACCGTTGAACTAGCTGTAACAAAATACTGTATCAATAATAATCCGTAAACATTATTATTAAAATACCTTTTTGTTACACGATAATCAGATAATGGAAATAAAATACAGCCTATGACCCAAAATTACATGTATCTCGGCTGAACCCCTAAATAAAAACAAGTAAGAAAGTGGAGTGCAATTTATCTAAGAATATAGAATTTCTAACAAAAATTCTATATTATGTTATATAATGATGTTAACAAACCATATTTTAGGAATTACCCCGATTGTGTAGAATGTATATTTTGTTTTGATGAGCTAAAATATTTAGCTAAAAGAACTTGTAGCGGGGCCTGTTACAAGTTCTTTTATTTTATTTGGAGAATTACTTTTCATTAAATGAAAATACGAAAAAAAAAGAGGGATTTCCTTTAAGGACAAAAAATGAGCTTATATTTGTTTATTTATTTTATGTTACAGTTCCATATGTTAGTCAATTACAATACTGTTAAGAAGGAGTATACATAATGAAAGCAAAGAAACTTATAACGTTAGCACTTCCAATTATGTTGATGGGAGGTTGTGCTACAGATAAAACAGAGACGAAAGCAAAAGATAAAGTAGAAGCTAAGTCAGAGACGAAGGAAAAGGTAGTAAAGGAAAAGATGTCGAAAGAAGACTACCCTGACCACATGTATAAGTTAAAAAGTGATTTAGAGTACGAACTGAATAACTTTATGCAATTAGCGGCTCAAACGAAAGATAAGAGCAATGACATTCATAAATTAAACAAAGAACTGTATGAAAAAGAAACTGAAATACAAGGTATCATATCTAAATTCCATAAGATTGAACCACCAAAAGAGTTTGAGAAAGAACATGAGACAATCTTAAAAGGAGTAGACTGTTATAGTGAATCCTTTACACTCATAGTTAAGTCAGCAAAAAGTAATTCTATAACGAAAGAAAAGACACAGAAGTCAAAAGACTTAGTACTAAAAGGTAATGATTATATAAATGAGGGGTATGGCGACACACTATCTGATGCATTAACAAAAGCATCAGCGAAGAAATTAGAGGAACAGCAAAAGAATGAGAAACCTTCAGAGTTCCCGAAAGACAGTAAAGAGTTTGTAGGTGAATGGGGTCACATCGAAGGTTCTGAATTTGTTAAGGCATTAGACTTTAAAGAAGATGGTACATATACGATTTTCGATGATAAAGGTAAAACATCATTCGAAGACAATCATATGACAGGTAGATGGTCTTACAAACCAGACTCGAAACAATTCACAATGACTATTGGTGAGTATGTAAAAGACGGTCAAAAGATGGATACAAGTCAATTAAACGGGTCAGTAGACTATACGTTAGAAATCTTCTTTGAGGGTTACTTAAACATGGTAGACGGAAAAGGTAACAGAATAGATGTACAAAAACGTAAATAATATAGTACAAGCCATTATAAAGGTACTTGGAACAGAACGAAGTAATGTAAACAATAGGTTGTAACAGGTTACTGGCCAAAAGGTAGCCTGTTTACATACAAGAAACAATATATTAAAGGGTATTCAAAATGAAAGCAAAGAAACAAGGATCACAAACAAAGGGGTATATAACAATGAAACGGAAACTATTAGCAGTAGCGTTACCAATTATGTTAGTAGCAGGGGTAGGATGTTCAAATAAAGACGTTGCAGAAGATAAGAAGACTGATAGTCTGCAAGTAGCGGAAGCGGATAGTCAAGAAGTATCAAAAGGAAAAGAAAAATCAGACAATCAAAAAGTGTCAGAAACTAAAGCAGAGAAAGAGTACAAGGGTAAATTAAACGCTTTACTAGAAGACCTAACGAAACAAGCATTAGAATTAAGTGATGTCTTAAATAACGACAAGACAGTACATGATAAAGCACCTGAATACATAGAGAAGTCTGAACATCTGAAAAAGACAGCAGATAAGTTAATCGAATTAGACCCTGGCGAGAAGTATGCAGACGTACAAAACACTGTAAAAGACGCTATGTATGAAGCAAAGGCTGGTACGCTTTTAATAGCGCAAGGATTAAACTTGAAAGCCGAGGATTTAGTTCAGAAAGGTTCAGAAAAAATGGAGAAAGTTTCTAAATTACTACTTGAAGTAGATAAAAAGTTGAAAGCGCTAAAATAAAAGAGGGGGTATAACACATACCCATCAAGCTAAGATTTTAAAGTACCCCCTAAATGGAAATTTTGTGTTTTTATAGCATCGAGGTTTATTTTTCTCTTTTTGGGGATAACTTGTTTTCTTAAGTTAATGGAAATGTGGCGATACCCCACATCCATCAACTTAAGGATTTAGACTATTCTTAAACTTAAAAGCACGTTACTATTCTCTTATGTTAATGAGAAAGGGTGACGTGCTTTTTATGAATATGCATCAAAAACAAGAGCTGTCTTTATTTGCCGAAGAGTTATATCGATATATGTCTCCCGCTACACTTAATCAATTAGCTATAGAAGCAGGTGGAATGAAACGAAAACGTAAGTGCCATGGGCACCATTTTTTATCTTTGTGTGTATGGTTAAATCAACAAATCGCTACAACCTCTCTTACTCAACTTTGTAGTCAATTAGAAACTTCAACAGGAATTTTATTAAGTCCTGAGGGACTGAATCGACGATTTAACTCGGCTTCTGTAGCCTTCTTTCGAAATGTATTTACTACACTTCTACAAGCTAAAATTGGAGGATCATCTACAATTTCTCATTCTCTTTCTGCTTACTTTGAGCGGATTCGCATCCTTGATTCTACAACCTTTCAAGTTCCAGATCGATTCGCAGCTACTTATCCTGGTGCCGGAGGCTGTAGTCATACAGCTGGTGTGAAAATTCAATTAGAGTATGACTTGTTGAGTGGAGAGTTTTCTGATGTGAAAATTGAACCAGGAAAACGAAGTGATCAGGCATATGGGGCGACTCGAATGGACATGACACAAAAGAATGAACTATATATTCGTGACTTAGGGTATTTTCGTTTACAAGACTTTAAATCGATCCAAGATAAGGAAGGGTATTATTTATCGCGTCTTAAATTACCAACTAAAATATATAGAAAAGAATTCGAAACAGTGGTATTTAAAACAAAACCTGCTCAATTGAGACCGGTATATATACAAATTCATTTGGAAGACATCATGAACCAATTACAACCTGGCCAAGTGTATGAATTACATGATGTATATGTAGGGAGCAAAGACAAACTACCCACTCGCATTGTGGTTTATAGATGTACAGAGGAGCAAAAACAGAAACGTCTACATGATCGAGCTATTCGCGAAAAGAAAAAAGGGATTACATATACAGAGCGTACGAAACTTTTACAAGGAATTACGGTATATATGACAAACATTCCTACGGAATGGGTACCGAAAGAGAAAATCTATGATTTATATTCACTGCGTTGGCAAATTGAGCTGTTATTTAAAATATGGAAATCTTGGTTTCGAATTCATCGTTGTAAATCTATTAAACAAGAGCGATTAGAATGCCACCTTTATGGACAACTCATTAGTATCCTATTATGTTCTTCTACTATGTTTAAAATGAGAGAACTCCTGTTACGTAAGAAACAGAAAGAACTAAGTGAATATAAAGCGATGTACATAATTAAAGATTATTTCTTACTTTTTCATCAAGCACTACATAAAAACACCCAAGAATTATCAAAGATTCTCCTTCGTCTGTTTAACCTCCTACAGCGAAACGGACGAAAATCTCACAGATATGAGAAAAAAACAGTCTTTGATATTTTAGGTGTTGTGTATGAGTATACCACTTCTGCCCATCAGGTAGCATAGCGAAAAATTTGAAACCCGTCAGGGTTTATTTGATGTGCCTACTTTTATAACATCTATAAAAGATAATAAAAAACTACGTGGAAAGACCGCATTTTGTATAAAAATATACGTTAAGTTGATGGATGTGTGGCGGTACCCCAAGAAGCGAAAGCTGAATTAGAAAAAGAGGCATTCCTGATGCAGAGCTTCCAGGAATGCGAAATCCCGCAGGGCAAAATCCGCCTGCTTGAGTTTTACAGGAAGAAGGACGGTAAAACGATTCGTGGAATGCTCTTGATCTTCCCGGTTTAAAGCCGTTAAGGCGATAAACCGGGCTCCCCGTAGGGGAGAATATGTACTTGATTCTATGTGATATCACATAGAATCAAGTACATTATACAATATATTAATTTAGATATGAGAGGTTTTGTAATAGGAATACATGGGGGAACAACTAGAGAAGGGTCGATCACTGAGTCTGTAACGTTTATGCCGCGAAAGTCACTTGACCATGAGGGGCACCCTCATGCAAACTCACCAGAGGTGGCCCCAGAAGGGCGGTTTTTGCCCGCTGGGGTTATCTTTGGGAGTTTGAGGGTGTAGAGGCTCATGGTCAAGTGAACCGTGGAATAAAAAGTGTAGGACGGGACCCCCAGAAAAGGGCAAAAACCAAAGTGGGATTATGTAAAATGATAAGCAAAGATCTGGATTTTTTGTGATGAATACTTATTTATGGTTAGTTAATATAACGTCTTATTATCGGTAGTAAGTTTTTTCATAGAATTCTTGTATAAACAAGGATTCTTCTTTTTTTTGCATGAAATTTTGTATAAATAAAAAAGATTTGGTTGTTATGAGTATTTAATTTTAAAATTGAGTTTGTAATAGGAATTATATAAATCTATTATGTAAAGGTTATGGAAATTAAGAGTTTGAAACAAGTGGTACGTGAATTATTAGGAAAAAGGGTATATCATTGCTATAGCGAAGTTATACTTTTATTAAGAATGAACGTGGGCATAGGAAGTATAGAGAAAGTGATGTAATGGTGTTTCGTAAGGTTATAAATCTAAAGAACGATACAGACATGACATTAGAAAATGCTACAAAGCAAATAGTATCATGGCATCAAGGTGTTGAAGTATTGCCATTAGAACGACATGACGTTGAGCGCTATGAAGAACCTAATTTCAACGCTACACCGCTACAGACGATGATCCAAGAGCAAAAAGAGATCATTGAAAAGCAAAATGATTTACTTCAGGAATTAACTAAACGATTAATGGAGCAAGATGAAAGATTTATACAAAGAGAATTGGAATTATTGAACGCTATACAATCGATACAGGATTCTCAGAATTTTATAGCAATGAACTCTAGCGAAGAGATAGTGAAGAATCAAAGTCGTGATGAAATACTTTTAAAAACAATTAGAGAAGTTCAAGAAGTTAAGAGGATGATCTCAGCAAGTAAAGATAAGAGATGGTATGAGTTTTGGAAATAGTATTTTTTTAAAATTTGTTGATTATATTTTTCTTATTTTATAAATTTTAAAAAGGTTTTTGTGGTTTTTTGGGGAATTAGGTAAATATTTGTATTTGTTATGTAACTTTTTAAATAAGTTATTTTTGATAGACACAAATATTATAAAGGGGGATTCATATGTTTAAAAAAAGTGTTTTAAGTTTGTTAGTATTAGTTTCTTTTGTTATAGGAGGAAATTCTATACGTGCAGATGAATCTTATTATGTTAATAACGGGATATGCAAAGACATCGAAAAAAATGTAGAAGAAAATAAATATGTAAAAAGTTGTTTTAAAGTATTTCCTGTTTCTCCTCTTGGTTCATCATTAAAAATACCAAATGATTTTTTATATGATGATGGTATTTATAAAGGGATTTTATATTTGACTCACAAAGAATATTCAAAGCATTCTGTTGTATCTTATTATGAAGGTGTTTTAAATAAATATAAGTAAAGAATATATACTTAGTAAGAAATTATATATTCTTTATTATTTTTTAATAAAAAACCAATTCTTTTGATTTATAGGAATTGGTTTTTTATTTATAAATTTTTGATTAGGGTTTTAGTTGTTTTATTTTTCAGTTTAATTGTAAAAAATTATTTACTTTTTGTATGAAATATATTACAATCCAATTAGTGGAAATTATACGATAGAAGAGAGGGAAGACATGCTTGAGAATAATATAGCGGTAGGAAGAGCTGAAAAAAAGTGGACACAACAGCAATTAGCAGATGAAGTAAATGTTAGTCGACAAACTATAGTAGCTTTAGAAAAAAATAAATATAACCCTTCTTTAGTATTGGCTTTTAAAATTGCTAATTCGTTGGAAAAAGATATAAATGATGTATTTCGTTATGAGGAGGATAAATAATGGGTAATATTGCTGTAACTTTAGTTTTGGTTTTAGTTGCATTAGTTTTTATAGCAGAGTTTTATAAAGGATCTTTTGAAAGGCAGATGGAGTCGAAAGATGAGAGAGGTCAAATACTTATTTTTAAGGTGAAGTCTTTATCTTATAAGATTTTATCTTTTGGTATTTTAATTGGAGTAGTAGTTGTAGCAATATTTAAGTTAATGGATAAGGAATATTTTATTTATTACGTAATGCTTGTATTTTTTATTCAAAGTATAGCTTCGTCTGTTTATTTAGCAGTTGTTCGAAAAGCATAAAAAAAAATAACACTTTATATTTGAAATAGGAATTATGTAAAGTGTTATTTTTTTTTTGGTTTTATAGTTGTTGGTGAATTTCGGCTGGTGATTTTTTTCTTTTTTGTATAATCGTTAAAGCTTTGTTATATTTTTGTTTTAAATAAGTAAATATGGATTTATATTCTTTATCTGTTAAAAATAGAAGTTGATTAGATATCATAATAAATGAAAAGCTAAAGAGTCCCATTACTATAGCGATACCTAGATGCATACCAATTATGCCCATCATACCAATATATTTTGTTTTTTTATTAAATAATAAAAATGGAAAAGCTAATTGTACAATTACTGTTATATAAGATCCTGTAACTAACATTAGATCAGATGAATGTATTAAGTTCTTGAAGAAAGGATGAGAGAATTCATCAACTTGTAAAACGTAATATAAAGCCGTACCATTTTGCCATAATTCACCCATTGCTTTATGAAGACCTGAAGTAAGATATAGTATACTTACTTGAACAAGACATGCGAGTATGGATAAGTTATGTAATAAATTTCTTAAAGAAATATTTTCAGTATTAGTAGTTGTAGATGGATTTATATTTTTTTTATTTTTTAAATAAGAGTCTAATGAAAAGTATTGAGTAGTATTAGCGAATAATAAATAGAATAGTAATATACGAGAAATATTATCTCCACCATCTAATATAATATTATTTTGAGTCATTAAAGACCAGATGAAAATGAAATTTAGGAATGATATTATTTTTCCTTTATAACCAAATAAAAAAAGTATTGCTATTAAAATCCCTAAATGATAGATAATATTGAAATATAAGTTAGATGTACTGAGACTATATAGAGAAAAATTGTTAAAAAAACGTTCTTCTGGACTTAGGTTTCCCATACTCATTAAGCCATTAGATCCCCATAAAAAGTAACGTTGTGAGTAATGAATTGTATAGTTATAAAGAATGATAAATCCAAATGCAATTCGGATTAGACTA
Source organism: Bacillus hominis (assembly GCF_030348325.1). Taxonomy (NCBI): domain Bacteria; kingdom Bacillati; phylum Bacillota; class Bacilli; order Caryophanales; family Bacillaceae; genus Bacillus; species Bacillus hominis. The sequence continues at coordinate 108,217 of NZ_JAUCFS010000004.1, read as the reverse complement.
GCTCCTATAAGCATATGTTTTTTTTGATTTAATAAAATCAACTTATTAATCATTGTTTTTCACTCCTTTGTACTAGAACATAGATATAACATTTTGTGGTTTTGCCCAATCAAGTTCAATATAACGTTTTTCATTATTAGGATTTTTTTCTTCTTTTTTTGAGAAAGGTATTGGGTTAGATTCTACAAGAAGAACTTTAAATTCTATAATATCTTTATTAGGATAGGCGCTTTTAAGATGTGCTTCAGCGTATCTGTTTAATAAATTATTTGATATTTTTTCAGCATTTTTACTTCTTTCATTTTCAACTAAATGTTTATATTCTTCTTTATCTAATTTCCCGTTGTTTATTTTTTTGATAACCTCTTGCATTGTATCATCGCTTTCTTGTCTTAAAGCAAATGCACCTCTAGGAATTCGTAATAAACGATTATATGGTGTAAATCTATTTTCTTGATTTTCCTTAATCATGTAGTCAACAATATCGATCCAACCAGTAGTCGTAGTATCATTATCTGATTTGATTTTGGCTTTTACAAAAAATTTACTATTTGTTGTTACTGGTGCAGGAGCAAATAGTCTCCAGTTTTGAGTGAAAATAGGATCCATATAGGCTGATAATTGTTTATTGTATTTAGCTTTTATAGGATTAGATGGAGTATTATAAATAAGGGTTATGGCAAAATGAAATATGAAAGCTGTACATAATAATCCAGCTATTAATTTTTTCCACATTATTATCACCTCACTAATTTTTTTAAGCTTTTATTGATTTCAAGATAAAAGTTTATGTTTTTTTATTTAAGGTATAAAATATTAATTATATATATGTAATGAATTTTATAGTTACATAGTTAAACGAGCCAATTCTTACTTTGTAGTAAGAAAGGCTCGTAATTATGTTTTGCATAGTAAACAAACAATTAATAGTCAAAAGTTATATTTATGTCTTCATAATCAAGACTATTAGTGCTATTGTTTCCAAAGGCAGCATTAGCAACTGCTTTACCAACTGCTTTTCCAACACTAAAGGCACCTGCTGCAGCTACAGCTCGTCCTGCTGCGGCGAAAAATTCTTGTGGTGGCTGAATATTTTCATTTGAGGATTCTACGGCAATAGTTTCCTCATTAATTGGAGCTGCTTTGGCTGTAGTAGAGTTAAAAGCTGCTCCACCTAATAGTAAAGAAAGTGCTAATCCCGATCCAATTATTTTTTTTATTATTGTCTTCGACCCCCTAAAGAATAAATCTACAGATCAAAAGATGATTTTACATCTTCGTATTCATAACTAGGAGCATCTGATGAACTACTTCCAGTTATTTCTCGTGCAGCTTTTTGATGTGCGAAATATCCCCCTACCCAAGCAGCTCCTTTTGCTGCAAGGCGATGTGCAACAGCCAAGAGTTCTTTTGGTGGTTCAATGTTTTGGTTTGCAGATTCTACAGTAATATTTTTTGCTTCATCGATTGGAGCTGCTTTGGCTGCAGTAGAGTTAAAAACTGCTCCACCTAATAGTAAAGAAAGTGCTAATCCCGATCCAATTATTTTTTTTATTATTGTCTTCGACCCCCTAAAGAATAAATCTACAAATCAAAAGATGATTTTACATCTTCGTATTCATAACTAGGAGCATCTGATGAACTACTTCCGATTACTGCTCGTGCAGCTCTGTCACCTGCTAAATATCCCCCTACCCAAGCAGCTCCTTTTGCTGCAGCTCGTCCTAACATTGCCGCGAATTCTTTTGGTGGTTCAATGTTTTGCTTTGATTCTACAGTAATATTTTTTGCTTCATCGATTGGTGCAGCTTTAGCTGCAGTAGAGTTAAAAGCTGCTCCACCTAATAGTAAAGAAAGTGCTAACCCTGATCCAATTAATTTATTTTTCATTTTAATACTCCTTTAGATTTACTTTTATAGGATTTATTGATCGAAAGATGATTTTACATCTTCGTATTCATAGCTAGGAGCATCTGATGAACTACTTCCAAATACAGCATTTGCAGCTTTTTCACCTGCAACCCATCCAACTCCCCAAGCAGCTCCTTTTGCTGCAGCTCGTCCTAACATTGCCGCGAATTCTTTTGGTGGTTCAATGTTTTGCTTTGATTCTACAGTAATATTTTTTGCTTCATCGATTGGTGCAGCTTTAGCTGCAGTAGAGTTAAAAGCTGCTCCACCTAATAGTAAAGATAATGCCAATCCTGATCCAATTAATTTGTTCTTCATTTTGAAAAACCTCCTAATATTTTCTTGTAAAAAATATGATACATCCAGATTATTACATTTTAAGGAGAATAAGTACACATAAAATTCGAAATTTTTGAATTTTGTAAAAAAAGACAAAAAATTGTCATATTTTTAAAAAAAATGTAACAATTCAGTATAATTATATAAATAAATATCATAATTATATAAAGATATAACGATATATTAATTTTTAAATGTAAAAACATACTTGATTTGTATGACGTCTTTTAATTATATTACTCACGATATTATTGTTCCTTTTAGAGACAAAAAGAAAAAGGCCGGTTTCTTTTTTTAGTTATAGGAAATCAAGCCTATTGAAAAATCGCTTTAAAAAATGTACACTATATTTAATAAAGCAATAAAACATGCTTTATAAGCATCTTTTTTAGTAATTGCGAGTTGTTCTGTACTGGGGAAAGTAGGAAACAACTTTTTTTCTTTGTTATTTTTCTGATTATTTCGATATATTAATAGCTAAATGATAAATATAAAGATTAGGTGTTATCCCTATTATTTATGTGAAATTAATTGATTAATAATTATAAAAAAATGAAATCGCTTTCTATATTATCTTACCACGTTATTAATATTATGGGCTGAATATTAAATTTCCCGGCGAGATTTTAGTAGTTTCTTGACTATGTGTTCGATGAAAGAAATCCATACATAGTTTTTTAGTGATTTGAAAAGGAAATATAATTAGTCCATTCATATAATTTCACGTACCACATTAAGAGTAATTCGAAATATATAATGGCTAGGAATTTTATTATACAAAACAACAAGCCCCATATTAATCACTTCCATATTTTAATTACAGATCATTTGAGCAGAAAAGAACATTCATTAAATTATATAGAGATAGGCTTGTTAAAAAACAAACTAAAAATAGACCTTTTTTCAGGCTATTTGAAAATCAAATATTATATCATACTATCTATTAAATATGTATTTCCAAGCCGCCTTAATTACTGATCGGTATGGCATAATATCCCTCATTTGTATAAAAATATTGTACCATATTGAAATTGATATAAATAACATATTTTGTAATTAATGTAAAAAAATAAAAAAGTTGTGTTTTTTGCTAAATATATGATTCGGTCATAGCATGTTTATATTTTGAATTTTTCTCTCTTTGTTCTAAATACCTTTTAGTAAGTCCATAAACTTTATCCACATGTTCTAAAATTTTTTCATCATGAGTAATTTCACTTTTTTGTATATTTATGTTAAATTGTTATTACCATCACAAATGTCTTGGATAATTTAACTTTCAAGGCTCAGCCCATTGTACTAGGAGTATAATGGGCTTTTCCACAATATATGTTACAACTATATTGGTGTACATATATGTGAGTCGATATTTAAAACTTTTATAGAGTATCTCTTAGTATTAAAATATATTTTTTTAAGTCTGCCAGTTTTTTTATTCTTAATATTTAAATTAAGATAATACATATTGGTAATAATCATATAAGATACTATTAATTACCGAAAGGAGAAAATTATGCAAAGTATTATACTATTTGATGGTGATTGCAATTTCTGTAATCAGAGTGTTCAATTTATTATTAACAGAGATCCTAAAGGATATTTTCAATTCGCATCGCTTCAAAGTGAATTGGGTAAAAAATTGTTAAAAAAGTATGAAATAGATGAAACAATAGATAGCATAGTATTAATAGACAAAAATAATAGTTATATTAAATCAGATGCTATACTAAACATTTGTAAAAATTTAAAAGGTATATGGAAATTTCTTATTATCTTTCTATTAATTCCAAAGCCGATTCGGAACCTTTGTTACGAAAAATTCGCAAAAAATAGATACAGGTGGTTTGGTAAGCAAGAACATTGTATGTTACCATCACCAGAAATAAGAAAAAGATTCCTGGATTAATTTCAGGATTGTCTTCAGATTAACACTGTATTGTTATGGATTATATTGAAATAAATACGCTATTCTTTCTTGCGAATTAAAGAAAGGAATGGTGGTTTTTATTTCTTTTTTTTGAAGTAGGTATTTATTTAATTGGATAGATTCCTCCTAGTAATCGATTAAATCTGGTATTTATATCAATTCAAAAAATATAAGTCAAAATTAAATAAGGAGAAATTTATAATGTTTATTAATGTTTTGTTAGGGATTGTAGTTATTTGTATAGTGGTTTTGGTTATTGTGTTTATGCAAGCGAGGAAGGATATGAATAAAACGGATCCACAATATATTTTGTCGTATATTAAAGAAAACGCACAGAAGAATACATGTGCATTAATTATAAAAAAAAATGATGAAATTCTATGTTCTATTAATGAAGATAAGAGGTTACCGTTAGCAAGTATGGTTAAATTAATAATTGCTATTGAATTTGCTAAACAAAGTGCTAACGGGATCATTAATGAAAACGAATATATTTCTTTAAGCGAATTAAAGAAATATTATATCAAAAACACAGATGGTGGCGCACATCCAAAATGGGAACAGGATATGATACAAAATAATCAGATTAAAAATGATTGTGTAACTTTACAGAATATAGCAAGGGGAATGTTACAATATAGTTCGAATGCAAATACAGAATATTTAATAAATATACTTGGGATTGAAAATATTAATCAAAATATAAAGGAATTAGGTCTTAAACATCATGAAGAAGTATATCCATTTGTGTCAGCTTTATATATTCCAGGATTCTTGCAGGAGAAATTTAATTTAAGTAAGAAGGAATTAGTAAAACATCTAAATAATCTCTCTCAAGAAGAATATAAGAAGTATGCGTTTAAAATAAATGAATTAATGAAAAATGAACATCAGCTGCCGAATTTGAATATGTTTTCACTAGACTTGCAAAAGAATTGGTCAAATCGTTTGACATCAGCAGCAGCTTCTGATTATATCTCTTTGCTAGAAAAAATTAATTCCAAAAATTATTATGATGAATTAGTGCATCAAAAATTGGACAAAATTCTAGAGACTGTAATAGAAAATGAACATAATAAAAAATTGTTTTTACATGCAGGACAAAAGGGTGGTTCTACTGCATTTGTTTTAACTAATGGCTTATATGCAACAAATAAAAAAGGCGATTCATTTGAAATTGTATTTATGGCAAACGAGTTAAATAGAATTGATGCTTTCAAGTTACGTAAGAGTCTAAATGAATTTAATTTAAAAACATTAAAAAATGAAGAATTTAGGGGAAAGATAAAGATGGAATTGGCATGATAAAAGAGAAAATTGCATTCTATGTGCTATAGCCGTATAGAATAGAAAGCACCTGAATTCTCTTGTCCAAGAATTTAAAAATAATGAACCCATATTTTAAAATGACAATAAAGTTTCTATAGTGTTTAAAGAAGAGAATGGACTATATGCTATATGTAAACGATTATAATAGATAATATGTTCATGAGTTTTGATCAATCTTTTTTATAAAAACTAAATGCAGATTTCTAACAAAAGACTCCATTTTGATTAATCTTTTTTCAAAATGGAGTCTTCTTATTTACCATATAATATGTGTTTGTGGAGCTTTTTTGATTAAACTTTATTTCAAATCAACAGCAAACCTGCAGATTCTCCTGATAATGATTTATATAAGTAAGACCCGAAAATATAATACATCGAGATTTAGAGAATTCCAATACTTAAATTAAAAATTACCGTGGGGTGGATGAACATGGAGAGGTAGCGAATCCGCTGCTTTTTTTATTTTGCATAGAAAAAAGGAACCTGTAATGGCTCCTTTTCACAATGCTATCTTATGTTTACTGATTTTCCGCTTAACATCCATAAAAGCTAGTAATGCTGCAATAGCGCAAAGACCTTTAAACCAAAGGAACTCAGAAGAAAATAGTCCACCAAAGAAAGCGACCGAGTGTACAAAACAAGTAATACCAAATAACCAAAGCATGAACTTTAATTCCTTTGAGGAATACTTATAGTTTTTAAATCTTTCCCACATATGTATCAACTCCTATTGTCCTGATGTTCTGTAGTTTTTCTTGATGATATCTCGCATATTTAAGACAAAGAATAGAAGGAAAACCAAGGCTATGATACCGTTAACCCAGTAGTATGTATGTCCTTTTGTGAATCCAGTATAGAAAGAAAGCGAATTCCAAACTAAAAGGATTGTTGAACAGATAGTAGAGATCAATAATGAACTAAAACTTCTCATGATTTTCACCTCGATTCAAATTTTTAGAACTTTTTATATAATTATACATTTAAATACAAGGATTTACAAAATGAATTACCATAAAGAGGAGTTAGATGTCACTTTACTCATAATTTTACCGCAGTTGGAATCATAAAATTGCCGGAAATCGCTTATTTTAGAAGATATTTATCTAATTGTCCAAAGAAAATGGAAGCATAACTTTGCCGTGAGTTAGTTTTTAACCCATAAGCTTGCCGATACGTATGATATGAACCATAAGCTAAGACTAAAAAGACACCCTCACGAGTGTCTTCCTCTAAATTGAAAAACTTTTAAAATATTATTTAAATCCCATTCAGAATAGGTAAGCATGCCCTATACAATAGAATTATTTATTTACACTCATTTAAATCCCATTGAAAAACGTCATTTTTAGTTATTATACAAATGAGATTATATGTTTTCCTAACAATTACTTTTAAACTTTTTCAATTGAAAGATATTCATGAAATGCAGGATGTATTGTATATCTCTTAGATCGCGCTTTCTTTACAGATAACCGCTGGGCTAGCTTATCTGTAATTTGCTTTGGTCTTTTTTCATTATAATACTCAAATTTCCCCTCCTGAACTTCTTGTCCAAGAAAAGTCATGTCACAAAGAATGCCTATTATTTCAGGGATATTTTGCACACTATTTCTCTGTAAACATTCTTCTAATTCTTCCTGATTAATAATTGAATTTTCACCTGCAAATTCATATAATATTGATTCTAAATCCTCAACCCTATTACCATTTTCAGGGAACAACGATTGCAAAGCGTACTCAGAATAAGAACGTTCAGCCGATTTAAAGTCTTCATCTTCCACCAATGTATGTCCTCGATTGACCGCTTCTTGAAGTGCTGATTTAAACAAGAATATTATATCACGTGGTCGAGGGATAATTAATTTTTCAATGTAGTCCTTTAATGGGAGACCATCTACTTTTTCACAGAAATATTTCCACCACAATTCTTCTGGGCTCGATACACTATTACTACTATAATCAATCCTATTTTCAATTATTCGGAATAGTAAACGTGGTTCAGACCAAGTTAAATGTTTTATCGGAATTTTATCTCTTTCAGGTGCATAGCTCATAATCCTTGAAAAAATATCACTTCTTAAAAATACTATTAAAGACAGATTCACACTCACATGCTTATAAGTGGACCTATGAAATTCCGCTGTAATTTTATGAATAACATTTAATAGTCCAAATAATAGGTTACTCAAATGCTCTAAATCCGCATTATCATTCCATGATTTATCTAAATTGTCTATTAGAATACTAACTTTTTCTTTTTTATTCAATAAAATTCCTAAATGATCTCTTAAATGCCTAATCATTGTATCATGTAAAAATTCGCTAACCTTTAAACGTTGCTGCTCCATTGAATCTACTTGGTCTAATGAATTTAGATTAGAAACGATATTCTCTAACCTTAACGTGAAATCTGCATTTATAAAACGTTCATTCTGTTTTACAAAATCAATAAAATGAACCTCTTCTTCTGTTCTTTGGCGATGTAATGGTTGATCCTCTAAATAATCAAAATATTGTTTTGCCATTTCAGTGTAAATAAGATACTTCCATATGCTCTCAATTAAATGTCCTTGTTCAGAACTATTCTGTAAGGTTTTAAGTATGCCTAAAACCCCTTCAAATTCATGTCCTTGGGGCTGTATTGTAATTATAAAGTTTCTTTTATCTACTGATAAATCATTCTTTAATTTTATTAAGTTAGCAGTTTTACCAGTACCTTTCCTACCTACAAATAAAACTTGTTGTGCAGTTAAGGCTTCTTTATACTCAGCTGTTTGAAGGAAATATTCCATCAAATCTTGATTTTCATTTTCAGCTACATAATCCCCCATAATTAAATTCGATAGTTTACCCAATGCTTTTAGCTCTGCTCGGTATTCCCTATGTTCCTCCTCAGAATCCCTATGCTCTTCTAAAATAGGTTGGAGAAATTCTTTAAGATATTCTTCACATTGAGTACTGTTAGAATGTACTTTTAAAATATCCTGATAATCCAAAGGTGGATTATAGGGGGCGTGTGCTAATAATAATGTTTTTATTCCTAATCCAATAGATAGACCAGCTACTAGTGCTTTTCTTGCTGTTATTATTTGGCTTTCTTTTTGAGTGTTCATTTTATGGAAGTGGACTATAACCCCTAGTGAATTGGGTAAGAGGTTTAAATACCAATTTAGTGGCTGAACTCCTTCATAAGGGTCGTCAACTTTTCTAGGTAACTTCGCCTTATTCAATATTGAATTTACAATATTAGAAGAATTCGTATTAGCTTCACATTTTAAGTGAAGAATATTTTTTGAAATGTCAATTTTATTTGGTTTAATATCTATTGTTTTTGAATATTCATGGGGCACATCTGAAAAAAATTTCTCCGCAAGCTGCTGAGAATTTTCATACCCAGAATAGCCAATAGTGCTCATTACACTAAGGCTTTTATAATTTGCAACCGCATTATCATGAGATGTGTTAAGAGTAATCCATATTTTTTTCTTCTTTGATATAGCATATCCTAGTTCATACAACACATTAAAATTCAAATAAGTTAAATCACAAATAAATAAGTCGCATCTTTCAATAGCACTTAGGATTCCATCAATAATGTATTTACCACCAATTGATAACTTCTCCCATGTTGTAATTTCAATATCTTGAGAATCATTAATTAATTTAACCGCTTCCCTGATATCCTCAAGTAAATCATCACTGTTGGAAGAATATGCATAAAACGCTTTTTTACTTTTCACAATAATCCAATCCCCTTTAGCATTATTATGTATAGAAACACCTATCTTTAAAAAATTTTAAAAATTAAATCATTACAGATCTTATATCTAGAGTAACATATTCCCAATATAAATTATAAATTAATCCATATATTCTTTTTAAATAACATTTTCATGTCTTCTATTAATCTTTTAATCAAATTTCACCTAACATTCATACACTATCAAAAGGTACACCTTTTGGGAATGCATAAAACCTATTAAAACGCATACTTCAAAAGGTTAAAAACACATTTTTGATACACTTCAAAAACACCATGTACCTTTTGGTACATTTTTAGTATAATTTTAGAGAACTAGATTGAATAATGTTAAGATTCTTACTTTGAAAGAGGTTGTTATTTTTTGAATACAAAAAAATTCGGATACGTTCGTGTTTCCAGCAAAGACCAAAATGAAGAACGACAAATTGTAAATATGAGAAATAATGGAATTGAAGAACGAGATATATTTATCGATAAAAAAACTGGAAGTAATATGGATAGGGAAAACTATCAGGCAATGAAAAGATATGCCCGTACAGGTGATACAATCGTTTTTGATTCATTAACAAGGTTAGGGAGAACCATGAATGACATTTTAGAAGAATTTAAGTATTACGAAGATCAAAAAATAAATTTAGAGTTTTTAAAAGAGCCATTTATAAATGTAACCTATAATGGTAATGCAACAAATGATGTCATTCAAAGCGCTATCCAAAAAGCAACTGCAACTATCCTATCAGCATTTGCTGAAAAAGAACGCCAAGACATTAAACAACGTCAAGCTGAAGGGATCGCTTTAGCTCAAGCACAAGGAAAGCACTTAGGAAGACCTCAAACTGAAATTACACAGGACTTTATCAATTCCTATAATGAATGGAAAGAAGGTAAAATTACAGCTACAGCTGCTATGAAGAAATCCAATATTCCTAGTAGCTCTACATTCTACAGAGTAGTTAAAAGATACGAAAATAGAAAGTAATTCAAACCAATATTAATAGAAGAAATGAAAAAGACGAAAATTAAAGCCATTCAAAATTCACGGAATGAGGTGGTTAAAAATATGTCTACTACAAATCTAGAAAAAACAACACAAATTTTTACTGATTACTTATTACACAAAGGAAGAAAACCTTCAACAATTAAAAGATATATGTATGATGTGGAACACTTTTTAACATGGTTAGAAACTACCGATCGTGTCATTGATGAAGAGATATGGGAATCCCTAAACAAAAAAGACTTCAAAGAATTTTTTCATTACCTAAAAGAAGAACGTCACTATTCAGATAAGACTATACACCGTATTTATATTGCCCTGAATCGACTTTATGAATCACTAGATCTACCAAGCCCGATAGAAAGTGTAATACAAATAGATCAGCCAGATCGTTCATTAAGAGACAAAGATTTTATATCTTCTAAAGAAGAAAAACGTTTAAAAGAAGTCGTTTCTTCCTTAGCGAATCTAACTGACAAACAGGAAGCTACACGCCCAATGTTATTGGAACGCAATCTTTCTATTATTATATTACTCTTAGATTATGGATTATCTTTACAGGAGCTTGTTTCTTTGCAAATGAAACATATTCATTTCGAGAATAACACGATATCTATTCCGGAAAGCTCAAAAATAAACCGTACAATCGATTTAAAAGAAGAAGATAAATTACATTTATACTATTACTATAAAACCATCCCTGAACCTGTCCGCCCTAAATATCACAGCAATGATCCACTATTTGTTGCTTTTGACTACACTCGTGGAACATATCATTGGAGCTATGATGATGATGCACCAAAATTTTTGACTGAAATCTCTGTTCAAAAAATGATTCGTTTAGAAGTGAAACGTGCCAATCTTCGAAAGGGAATTTCTGCACAACATTTTCGAAACACCTTTATTTTAAGTAAAATTAAACAGAAAAATAACCCTGAACACATTATACAGCAAATCGGCTTTAAGTCTCACTTATCCTTAAAAAGATATTACAATTACTATAAGCAATGTCATGCAAATACTAATTGAAAACCAGTACTTAATATGTAATTTTTATACACCTAAAGTTTTTCAATTATTTTAAGGAGGTTTGGAGAAATTAAAATGAGCAAAAATGAAAAATCATATTCCGTACATGAGTATACGCTAGTAGATAAAACTACTAAATCTATTAAGATTGAACCCTGGCGTTCATTTAAAGAAGAAATGCGTGTCTTGGGAATAGGGGACAGAGATATATTTCAAATTCAAATGATAGAAATAAGCCCAGGGAAAAAGTAGCATAGCGCTATAAACATATTGGTTAGTCAAATTAGGATACTTTAATGTAGAAAGGACTTAATTTAAACTATGATAACTATAATCCCAATAATTATGACCAAAAATGGTCAAATGTTAAAAAGTTCATTTACTAGTATTAAAGAACGGTTAGACTACATCTCTTTCGACTTAGAATTTCGTGACTGCCTGAATAATTCCAAGGCTGGAACTGCTTCATGTAGTATTGAAGAAGATCATTCAAAAAAAATAATTCGAATTTCTATTAAAAGTTTAGATGCTGATCCTATCGGAAAGGGGGTTGGAACAGCTATGACATACTCCATATTCAGATGGGCCTACTTTAGTTATCCTGGTTATGAACTCCAATTCAGAGGTAAGATGAATACATTCTTTGATGAAAAATATTTAATAGGTTTTTATACAAAAGTTGGATTCACTGTAAAAAATGGGTACTTTAATCTAATAGTGCAAAGAAATGATTTTCATATTTTCTGTACAGATACTGAAAGTAGAATATCTAACATGTATTTCGCTTTCATGACTAAGCAAAAAAATCACCATAATAATGCACTTGATGACTTCCAAAATAAATTCCAATCTTCCTTGTTAGATATACAAACACAATATAAAACAATGTCATTAGTTTCATTTATTAAACAACGCTATTTTCAACGTTAATGATTCTGCTTAACCAATAAAGGTTCCGCCTCATGCCCAGCAGGTCATGGTTTTTTTGGCTACATGCTTATTATTTTAAGGAAGGACATAGAGGTAACAATTCCGTTACAAGACATCCACCTTCTCTTTCATACATGTTAAACTAAATTAGGATTTTCTCCGGTGTGGAGATTCTAAATCTTACGTCTTATTTTCCTATGTAAGCTCCCTTATCTGGCTATAAGGGGGCTTACTTTATTCAAATGAAGATTTTGTTTAGTTTCCCTTAATCTCTACATCGCTAAATCAATGCTATAGCGCTATGCTTATTATTTTTGGAAGGATAGAGAGATAACAATTCAGTTACAATACATCTACTTTCTCTTTAATACATGTTAAGTTTGCATTGAGCTCCGTTTGATGGGAGATCTCTAATACTAATTGTATGTTTCAATTCTGATTCCCCCTTATTCTCTTATAAGGGGGAATACCCTATTAATCTTGCTGTTAATCTTAAAAAATCTTATAGTACCGGCTGAAATGTTAAGTATATTGACTCAACATTCCAGTCATTTTTATTTAAATAAGGATTTTATTAAAAACCTACATGTATATGTTTTTCATTATATAATTAAGTTATCAATATATAAGGAGTGTTAATTATGTCAGGAACAATAATGATTTTGTTATACATTTGTTTCGGATTGAGTGCAGTTTTTAGCTTAATAAAGGAATTGAAAAAACCACAGAAAAACCAGTTCTTGATTTTAGTTGATTCTCTAATTTTGCTAGGAGCTTTTTTCTTAGTAGGTAGTATCTTCATCTAAATCACACAACGAGAACTCCATTAGGGAGCAAAGCAGCCTGGCGAAAGCTAACTGCTTTTTTATTAAATTAACGCTTTTGTTCAAAATGATGCCTATTCATTTGGACACATTTACCAGTATTTTTACCAAAAAATTCATGATATGGTTAATTAGTCGAGTACGTCATTACTTGACGATTACCCTTAGAATCCCCGCAGACAATCGGGGGTTCTTTTATTTAAATAAGGATTTTGTTTAATTCTCTAACTAGTTTTTCCGACGTTTTATTCTATATATATGTAAAAAGACAATAAAGCTATTATATTTTAACACTAAAAACAAACATAACTCCGTTCTAAATTTAAGACGAGGTTAAAATTAGGGATAGGTTTTGCAATACGAACATTATTGTTTTTAACGTATGAAAAGATAATCATTTGTTACCTCGCACATCTTTTTATGGATTTTATAGTAGTTATCATCAAATCATGTCTTAATTTATTTTGGTTCTGGTGCAAATACTTAGGAAAGATATAAAGAGGCGAAAAGTTTCCTAGTGGAATCTAGTCTTAAGCAACAATTCCAAATAGTTGATGGATGAACTTCACTTGATTTTGGACAGACTTGTCCAGTAAAATAAGTTGCCCTTTTTTTACCATATGCATAGCTTCTATTCCAGAAATAATGGATGTAGCTGTGCGAAAGGATTTCATTCCTAACATCGAACGAACTCGCTTTTTAATAAATCGATGATCTTGTTCCACTATGTTATTGAGATATTTCACTTGCCTTAGTTGGATGCCTAATGGCATCTTTTTTTCTTTTCTCAATTCTTCAACTGCTATAGGATAAGCTGGATTCTTATCGACTGTCACGACACGAGGCTCAGAAATATGAAAAGACTGCAAAGCTTTCTTGAAGAATCGCTTTGCAGCCTTGTGGTTTCTTGCTTTGCTTAGGTAAAAATCGATGGTATTTCCTTTCGAATCGACAGCACGATACAGGTACATCCATTGACTTTTTACTTTGATATATGTTTCATCGACTCTCCAAGAGTCATTGGTTTGCTTGAGATGACGACGGATTCTTTTGTCTAATTCAGGACCATACTGATGAACCCAACGCATAATCGTTGTATGAGCAACGGATAAGCCCCGTTCCTCCATCATTTCCACCAAATCACGAAAGCTCAGGTTGTACCGTAGGTACCATCTTACTGTTTGCAAAATAATATCATGATGATAATGCTTCCACTTGAATAAATTTCGCTTTTCCATACTGATCACGCACCTTTTTTAGAGTAATAGTATCAGTATGTCCAAGATTTAGAGATTACTTGCAATTATCTTGAAGTTTTCGCACCAGAACCGTAGTTATTGTTGATGAGCATGTAGTTGAAATGATTCTTTTTTAGTTTCCATCTTTCTATGAATAAGGTGGAATAATATGAAGGCAAGAATTCCTATTAAAAAATAAATAAACCACGCCCAATATGTATGATTAAATTTATTTAACCATGCACCAAAATAATTCCCTATAGATCCTCCCAATGCCCAGGAGGTTTGAAACATTCCAAAAAATAATCCAGCAGGTCTATTGGTACTAAATTGAGCTACCGCCATTTCTCCACCTGGTAAAGTCAGTGTTTCCCCCAATGTATAAAGGAAGATGCAACATAGCATCCAATATATAGACGGAATAAAAGGGATCATAGCTATAGATGTTCCCATAATTAAAACCCCTACTTTAACCATTATTATGGGATTCAACTTGATAAATAATTTTCGTAAGAAAAACATGAATATTAGCCCCGAGATTCCATTTATGATAAAAATAGAACTTACTAATTCTTTATTTCCAGATAAAGCATAGGCTTTAATCGGAAATGAAATATTTAATTGAGCGAACATAATCCAAAACAGAATCATAACACCTATGAAAGTTAAGAATAGTGTGTTAGAAAATGCATACTTTACACTTTCCAATATATTTTTATTGTCCTTAATAGTTTCTGGGTATTGTTTACGATATACAAAAATAGCAAATGCTAATATCATCATAGAAATACCAGCTATGGCAAAGGGGTATATGGGATTCATCTTGACTAGTAATGCTCCAATTGCTGGTCCTATAATAACTCCTGCATTCAGCATTTGATTAAAATAAGTAAACGTTTTTTTTCTCAATTCTTCCTTTTGGGAAGCAAAAAAGGCTGTTACTGAGGGATCAAATAGTGCTCCTCCAAGACCAATACTAAAAGAAGATAATACTATAAACCAAAAATTCTCCGCATAGACAAATAACCAAAAACCTAATCCCCTTACGATAACACCTAACAATACATGTATGGTATGACTTCCTCGATCACCGATAAATCCTGTAATGACTGATAACCCACGTTGTGAAATTAAAATTGTAGTCAATACTGTTCCTAATTCTAAAGGAGAAAAATGTAGATTATCTGTTAAATAAATAGTGAAAAAGGGCATTATCATGAAACTTCCCGTATTCATGAATAGAACAGCTGCAAGCAATATCCTGATGGAGACAGGAATTTTGAGCGTAGTCATGGTAAGAATCCTCCTTTCGTTAACCGTTAAAACTTTTAAGTGGTTACACGTTGTGTTATAATCGTATCAGTACGAAGAAAAAACGTCAATCATTAAAATAGTTAGGTGGTTAACATGGAACATAATCAATTAGCGCCAGGAAGGTTGGAGATTATACGTACCTTTTTAAATACTTGGGAAATATCTAATGATACAAGACAACCGACAGATCATTTAAAAAACGAAAAAAACTTAGAAGCATTTATTAAGAAAAATTTTTCTAATGTTGATGTTAGTGAGAACTTAGATAACCTATATCAATTTCGTTATGACATTCGAAAATCAGTTGAAAATCATGATATAAGTTATTTAAGCGAATGGTTACTTAGAAATCCTATTCAGGTTGCCCTTATAGATCAAAATACAATTCAATACTCTCCAATGAAAAAACACGACTTCCTTTATGAAATGCTAACAATTATTGTAGAAAGCATTGCATTAAATCAGTGGCAACGTCTTAAAACTTGTCCTGATTGTCAATGGGTTTTTTATGATTATTCAAAGAACGGAAGTAAACGTTGGTGTAGCATGTATGCGGGTGGGCCAAAAGGTAGGGCCTGTGGGACGATTGCTAAGGTGAAAAGATACCGGGGAAAAAATAAATAAGATGAACGCCTAGAGTGTCATTTATATGGACAACTCATCGGCATTCTCCTCTGTTCTTCTACGATGTTTCAAATGCGACAGCTTCTGCTTGAAAAGAAAAAGCAGGAGCTGAGTGAATACAAAGCGATTTATATGATTAAAGATTACTTTCCGTTACTGTTTCAAGCGATAGCTGTTGGCGCAGAAGAACTTTTGAAAATTCTGCATCGCCTTTATCAGCTGCTCAAAAAGAACGGTCGTAAATGTCATCGGTATAAGAAGATGACCGTCTTTGATATTCTAGGGGTTGTGTATGAAACAACGATGAAGCATAGACAAGCTGCCTAGTGAAAAAATTGCGTTTTAGTAGGCTTCTTTGGCATGCCTATTCTTCCATCACTCACTAGTTTTGAAACAAGAATCATTTCGTATCTAGTAATTTACGTTGTTAGCTTGATGGCTTACCTATAATCGGAATGTATGAAGATTTTCCTAATTGTTATTTTATCTATGCGTATGGAGATAATGGATTAGTGTATAGTATGGTACTTTCTAAAATTATCCGAGATGTAATTATAAAAGGTTCTAGTCCTAATTTAAATTTATACTTGCAGTCCAGACCTAATTTAAATAAATAGACTGTATACGTAAATAAAAAAATTAGAGATTTAGGAATTAATGTACTTAATGATATAGAAACTACATATTTATAGTTATAGGTATTGTAATGAACAAGGAGAAACAACATTTGCAAATACTGAATTTAAAATTAAGAATTTAGAATTTAAATATTTCGGACAGACCTATGGTCTTACCCCCGTCAAGTAGACAACTGTAAAAAAGACTATGCAGCCATCGGAATTTGATATTCAAATGGAGCTCGATGGTTGAGTCTTTTTGAAACCGTAGTTAGTTATACGCTACATAAGTAGAAGATTTTATGAGCCATCAAGCTAAGGTTTTCATATACCCCCTAAACGAAAATTTTCTTTCTCTACAGATAGTTCCTCTGAGAAGTCAGCTCATTTTTTCGTTTTGGGGGCATTTATTTTTCTTAAGTTGACGGGCATGTATGGTGAGGCCTATTATGTGAAATATTCCAATTTTGCATTTGGAAAAAACTTTTTCATATAAGAATAAAGATGATTTTTTATATCCTCCTCTTCTTCTTTTTGATAAATATATTTTCCAATTCCATATTTCCCCCATTTATATCTTCTTCTCTCTTCATCTAATTCTAATTTGGTCATAGGGTAGTTTTTTTCAATTACCCTCTTAGCAGGCTTTGTAAAACGATGTTGAATAAATTCAAATGTAATATCATCCCTTACATCGAGGGGTAATTCAGCATCAAGGCGTTCAAACATATGATAGTACCCGTCCTGCCAACCTTCATGTAGATAAATAGGAGCTACGATGAACCCTAGCGGATATCCTGCTCTAGCTATTTTTCCTGCTGCTTCAATTCGTTTAGACAACGGAGAGGTCCCAGGCTCAAAGTTTTTAATAACATAATCGGCGTTTACACTAAACCGAAATCTTGTTTTTCCATTATGTTTTGCATCAAGCAAGTGATCCACATGGTGAAATTTCGTCATGAATCGTAATTTCCCATATTCCGAGGTTCCAAAATGTTCAATCGCTCGCTTAAGAGTATGAGTTAAATGATCAATTCCTACAATATCTGATGTACAGGAAGCTTCAAATCTTGTTAATTCAGGCTCACGACCCTCCATATATTTGTCTGCAGCTTCTAGAATTTCATCGACATTTACATAGGTACGGATATATGGCTTACTTCCCATGGTTGTTTGTAAATAGCAATAATGACAATGGTCCATACAGCCTGTTGCAAAAGGAATAGCATACTCTGCTGAAGGCTTTGAAGTATCAAATTTCAGTGTTTTTCTAATCCCAACGACAAGAGTAGATTTTGCTACTCGATACTTCTGGAAATCGTTATCACCTGGCAAATCTCTCACTTGATTATGGGAAGTAGTATGCCGAATTTCAACATCCATCTTTGAAAATTTCTCGAAAAGCTCTCTCCCTAATGGATAATCTAATGCTTTAGGTTCAAAATATACAAGTTTAGGCATGAATGGTTTATTCATTCTAACATCCCCTCTGAAATATCCCCGTAATAGTAAGTATAGGCTTGGTTTGCCTCTTCTTCAGTAGAATAAACAGCCATCTCATTTGTTAGTGGATAATAAGTTTCGTAAAGAAATAATGCTAATTCATTTTGTCTCTCAGGGTTATTTACAACTGCTGCTGCTTGTATATTGGCTACATCTTGTGTGTGGGGGTTTCGGTAAAAAACATAGACAATATCTCCAGCATAATAAGTTTTACTTTCGTTAGACAATTTCATTCCATCACCTTTTCTTTTTATAGAATCCACTGAGCAATGTTATTCATTACTAAAATTTTGCCTTTAATACGTATAATTATGTCTTCTTTATTATGGAAAAAACACCCATCTTACATATTTTATAGAAAAGATGACATACTATCTATTAGCTATTACTTATATAGCTAAATTAATTGTTCATTCAATTGGCAGATAATACATATCTTTATCTGCCATACTCTTTTCATATGCTTTTAATTTTTTAAAACTTTAATGTTTGGAGGTTATAAAAATGAATTTTCCACATTCGAAAAAAGAAGAGAGTAGTAATTCTAAAAACTTAAAATCAAATACTACACAAATTGGACTTCAACCAGTAGAACAAGCCATGAATGGATTGTATGGAATGCCAGAAACTGATATTGAAGACAAAGAACATCAAAAAAAGGAAATTTGAAAAATACTTAGTATTTCAATATTACTTTTATTTTCCATACATATTTCAATTGTAATAAAAAACAAGGGAAATCAAAGTTCCCTTGTTTTTTATTACTCTTTATCCCCTGTATTTTGTTGGTGCTTATACGCACCCCTCGAATTCTCTGTTAAATCTACTATATCTGTTTCCTTACCAAATTCAGTACTATAATTAGGTTTTCCATATTCTTTACGATTCATCTCTTGATTCGCATCCTTCATTGGTTGAAACAACTGTGTTAAGCACATTAACCCACTTAGTCCAACAAGAGCAAAGATTACTCTTGCTAAAAAGGCTTTTTGTCCACCAAATATTGTTCCTACTAAATCAAACTTAAAGAAACCAATTAGCCCCCAATTAATAGCACCAATAATAACTAAAGCTAAGGCAATTCGCTGTATAGTTCTCATTCATATAACACCTCCTTCAGTCTCAACTTTTAAAACTATGTACAGGAATACTCTGTATTCTTCCTGCTTGAATCGTTAGCTTTGATTTTCAATCAAAGTGATAGCTCATAATTCAACATAAATACATTCCAGTACCATAATATAAACTTTGACTAACATTTTACTGTTTTTATTATTTAATACTGCGATAAGACTGCATGGTATTGCGGTTATCGGTACTGCAATAATTAACCCTATTTGTACTTTCTGCATCATATTAGCTATCCTGTTAGTTGCTAGGATTCAATCTTATTATTAGAAATTAACAATGGTTTCATACACAAAATATCTAATACATACTCAATTTATTATTTTGTTTCTACAAAGGCTTTTTGATGTTACATAAACTAACCTTTTCTCAAACAACTTGCTTCTTTTATTTCGCATAATATACAACAGTATGTTCATACTACACCTGAGCCTTTAAAAAGCTCATATAAATGGCTAACGTTTCATAACAAGTGGGCAAAGCAGGCGGTTTATTGAACCACCTGCTTTGTTTTATTTCTTTACTTAACTTTTTTCTAGGTTGAAATCCTGCTTGTCTTAAAGACTCATTCCAATTTTCAAAATGTCTTACATAAGTAGATAAAGCAGGCATATTGGGATCTTTTAATATTTCTTTGGCAGTTGGTAACTTTTAATAGGAATGAGCCCATTCTTTTAACCTAGATAGCAAAATCCTTCTTGTATACATATTTACCTTGTAACCACCTTATCGACATAATACATTTAATCATTTAATTCGTTCTTAATTTATGGATTACTTTCAAAAAAATAAACAAATATAATAAATACTGACGATATTAAAAAGGCAAGCATCAAAATGTGCTTGCCTTTTCTTCTAACGACGATGTTCCACAAGATCAATTACACCTAAAACAACGTGAGCTAAACCAAATCCAAATACTGTATTTGCAATCATCTTATTAGATCCACGAGTTTGCTTCAAGGCATAACCCGCAGCTGTAACTGCTGTACCTAATGTAGTCGGAATTAATCCTTCACGAATATTCATAGTAACGTCCTCCTAGTATCGCAGTTAGTAATCCTGCTTTAATACTTTGGAATTAAAGTACTAAAACAAGTATTAGTATTTTCCTGTCTTGTGAAAATATGTGGAGTTATTTTAAATATCTTCTTTTAATTATGATACAGCGTAACTAAAAATGTTAATGCGTAAGTTGTTTTAATACATTTACATGTTCCCTATCTTTATCTAAAATATCATGTATTAACATATGACTTGCTGGATCTAAATCACCTTGTACAATTTCTTCTGATATTTGAACACCATAATAACCTTCGCCTTTTAACGCGCTACTTACAATTCCTTCTGTTGTATCTGGTACTGTAAATTGACTTATTAAACCTTGAACAGAGCCAACGATTCCTTCATTATCAACTGGTACTCCTCCAAGATTTTGTATTCTTTCTGCTACTTTTAAGGCATGTTGTTTGTGATCTTGTTGTATTCTTTGAAATTCCTTTTTTATTTCTGGATCTTTTAACTTCTCTATATAATGCTCATAGGCATGAATACCCATGTACTGCCCTTTTAGAAAGGCATTTAATGTGTTGACTACACTCTGTTTTTCCATATCATCATTTCCTTTTTACGTTATTCTTTTACAGAAGTCGATGGATTATCCATATTGTGTGTGCAATACTATTCGTTAATTAATTGTTATACCGTACCTCTAAATCCTCTCTCCTCTTTCAATTACCTTGATATAAATATCATTTTTGTTTAATCAATTCCTATTAGGTTCATACTAAATTTTGTTTAAAAAATATGCGAAATGGAGTTGAATTAAATATGGAATTTGAAGGTAGAAATTCTACAGAATCTGCACTTCTTCATTATAAGTATGGTTTGGGTTTATTTACTGAGAAGATGCCTAAACTAGCCGAACAATTTAATTCCTTTACAGAGGAATGCTTTAAAGAAGGCACCTTATCAAAAAAGCAAAAACAGTTAATTGCTTTAGGTATTAGCCTTTATTCTCAGGATGAATATTGTATCATTTATCACATTAAAGGATGTCTAGATCAAGGAGCTTCAGAACACGAGATCTTTGAGGCGGTGGGAGTGACAGCTGCATTTGGTGGTGGTGGTACTATAAGTCAGGCAGTAACTCTTGTACAAGAGTGTATGCAAGAGTTAAAGCAGTAATAGGAATGTCATCATGGGTTGAGGAATATGATTCTGAAATGCAAGCTATAGCAAGCATTTATCAGCCTGTTAATCAGCCTTTACAATAATATAGGAAATAGTAAGTTGCACATTAAAAAAATATATATTAATTAGATTGTACTAGATAGAGCTGAACAGATTAATTATTCTTACTCTGTTCAGCTCTATTTTTTAATCGTCTTTTAAGAAGAGATTCAACATTTATATATAATTTAAAGTGGGTTTATGTTTCCATAAAAAGGAATAACTATTTTTCCATGATTCGTAGCATATTAAAATTATAGGAGGTGATACACTATGGCAAACACTAATAGCGGAAGTCGTAATGAATTATTGGTTCGAGGCGCTGAGAATGCAATTGATCAAATGAAGTATGAGATCGCACAAGAGTTTGGTGTACAACTTGGTGCAGACACAACAGCTCGTGCAAACGGTTCTGTTGGTGGCGAAATCACAAAACGTTTAGTTGCAATGGCTGAACAACAACTTGGCGGTGGAATTACCCGCTAATTTTAATTATAAATAATAGGTAATTGATATAAGTTGTAGCAGATATTCAAACCAATTTCTGTCGTTTAATTAATTTTAAAATAAACCCTTATAGCAAACGATTTTTCACTCAAAGATTATTGATAATCTTCGATAATAATCTTTGAGTATTTTGTTTGCAAATTTCTTTCCTAAACTACAAACACACACAGTGTTGGGAAGGTGTTTCCCATGTATGATAGAAAGTCTTTTGTAGGAAAAAACATACTTAAAAATATCTTTTCAATATTGAAAACTATACTTATTATGATATTTTCGAAAGGGAGGCATTTTAAAATGGGTGTATTAAGTGGAAATCCTCAAAATGAGCCTTTACATTACGGAGAAGTATTTGATATTTGGAGTTATCTTCTTGCGGCACAAGGATCTGTTGCTGGACATCAAGTATTTATGAATCACACAGGTGATGAAGATTTAAAGAAGTTCTTACAAAACTTAATTGAAAATGATATGACTTCTGAAATAGAAGAGTTAAAAGCTCTTTTAAAGGTGAATGGAGTGGCTTTACCACCAGCACCTCCAGAAAGACCGGTTGCTTCTATTGAAGATATTCCTCCTGGCGCACGCATCAATGATGCTGAAATTGCAGCAGCTGTTGGAGTAAGCCTTGCAGCAGGATTAGTAACTTGTAGTCAAGTGATGGGGAAATGTCTTCGAGAGGATGTAGGCATGCTCTTTGGACAATTTCACATGAAAAAAGCACAAGCTGGAGTAACTTTACTACGTTTAAGTAAGAAGAAGGGTTGGGTAGTTCCTCCGCCATTACATGTTCGAAATTCTGAACAAGCTTAACGGGAATAATAAAAAAAGTGGCTCTCGGCCACTTTTTTATTTCAATTTATCAGTTTTATCTTCTACTTTTCTAGATGGATTTCCCCTTTTTATTCTAGAATAATCTACATACTCATCAGAAATCTCCATAGCATATTTATCATGACCAATAGTAGTGGATTCTCGTGAATCCTCATCCCCATGTAAAACAACTTTCTTCATATAGATATGAAAAAATATTTCTGCCACACCAATAAGCAAAGCTGCAAAAAAAGCAGATGCTCCAATATTACGAGTCAAGTCTATATCTGCTAAAAGATACGTTAATGCCCAAATTCCTACAAAGCTCAAGCCCAAATCAGCAATGGTAGCCACCATGTTTCCATACTTAGGTAAAATAAATAAATCTCCTATTAAATAGGCCGCTCCAGTAATTATTAATGAAATAAACAATATTCTTGGAATCGAAATACCCTGAAAAATGCCTAGTATCATCAATAATACAGCACTACTACCGGTATATTTAATTAATAAGGCAACAATATGTTTCATCTGTATTCCTCTAATTCTTTAATCGGTATGTAAGAGAAAACGCCTTAATAAAAACAGGCTGTGCCTTAATAAAGCACAGCCTGTTTCATTATGTTCTGGAGGTCTGTTTATTACATGATACTCATATGGCAAACACTTTTTATTTCATTCTCCTACACAATACTATTTTGTGAAATATAAGTATGATTTATACTATGAAAAGTTAAAAAATGGATACCCAAAAAAGGGTTATTTATTTTGCATTGCTTTTTAACATATTAAAGAGTGAAGGAGGTGACATAACATGTCCAACAATAACAGTGGAAGCAGAAAGCAATTATTAGTACATGGTGCTGAACAAGCTCTTGATTAAATGAAATATGAAATCGCTCAAGAATTTGGTGTGCAACTTGGTGCAGACGCAACAGCTCATGCAAACGGATCTGTTGGTGGAGAAATGACAAAACGTCTAGTAGCAATGGCTGAACAACAACTTGGCGGTGGAGTTAATCGTTAACCTTAGATAACACATGAATAAAAAAGGAGAGACACATCGTCTCTCCTTTTTTAAAATTGTAATTTATTAAGGAATAAATTACTTTTCAATTCTTCATTCAGTTTTTGTTTATAAGAGCAAGCTCCTTTTTACATTATGATCTTTAGTATATAGAGTTACTAAAAAATATTATCCTCTAAATAATTCTCATAAATTTCCGTAAGTAAGATAGACTTTAAAAAACAGATAGTAAATAAGCCTAGATTCACTGATAAAAAGGATCAAAAGGAGAGGGGATTATTTTTTGGAACGATAGAGCATTTCAGATACTGTTACACATTCGTAATCGTTTCTGTATAAATATCTCATAATACTTTCTAATGCTTTAACTGTCTGAGATGTCTGAGAAAATTCGCTACCATTCCAATCATGGAGTAGAATGATATTGCCAGGTTTAACACCTTTTGTTATATATCTAGAAATTTTGCTGGCTGCTGGATTTCTATAATCTTGAGGATCCTGATGCCATGACCATAGAATAATAAGCTTCCCATTTTTTATAGCTGTATTAATAATTAAATCATTGTAAAGGCCTCCGACTGGACGATAGAGAGTTGGTTTATAGCCAGTAATTTGCTTGATAATTTCATCCGTTTGATCTAATTCTGCAGTTGATTTAGCGGCGGTAATATTTTTATCATAAATATGATTATAAGTATGATTAGCAATTTCGTGTCCTTCTTTTACTTGCCTTTTTAAAATCGCAGGAAATCTTTTAACTTTATTACCTGCTACGAAAAAGGTTGCTTTCGCATTGTATTTAGCTAAAATATCAAGTATTTGAGGGTGAAAATAGGATGAGGCCCATCATCAAATGTTATTGCAACTATTTTTTCCTTTGTATTTACTTCCCAAATTACCTTCCCTGTTTTTTCATACGCCTTAAGACTATCTGTAAAAGCATATATGGGTATTTGTGTGGAAAAAAAAGAAATGATTAAAAGAATGAGGACCATCCAATTATTTTTCACGAATAATACACTCCTATGAGATACAAGTAAGTTTAGTTTATGGAGTTATTATCAAATTATTTAATACGAAATTAAAAAGTGGAAAGAGGCAAGAACTGAAGCTCAAAACTATCATTTTCTCATCAGTTAAGGATTCAATTTTACATTGACGCTATTCATTGTATACACTTTCCTTTAATGGCACACTTCCCATATTGTAATCCTTTACTTTTTTGATATGGTGACTCCTAATAGAAGAAACTCACTCAAAATGGAAGAATGGAGAAATGCTACTTTGCCCCCGGTTGTAGGAATCTTGGAGTTTTTGCACCAGAACAGTATTATGTATATCGAGAAAAAATAAAAGACAACTCTAATTAAGAGTTGTCTTTTTGTGTAGTAAAATTTACAAAATCTGAAGATATACAAACGACTAGAATACGTTATGGTTATTATTATAACAAAGATGAAGAGTATTGAGAATAAAAAGAATGTTATAATGAGCTTTGAGCTTTTTGTTAACAAAGTTTCGAAAATAAACTTTTTATAAAGGTTTCCTTTGAATATGATTATTGTATTTCGAGGGTTTCCTTATAAACCTTAGCTATATATTTTACAAAATCAATGACGGGATAGTGTATGAGTGAACGGTGCTGCGTAAAACAAATCCCTTCTTTTTCCATTTTGGAAATGAGTTGTTCAATTTTCAACTCTTTTTGTTGTATCCTATTATAATTTTGGTATACAATATTTTTCCATTGATAGGAGGAGCCGTGAAAATAACTTTCTCCTTTTACCCTGTGACTAAATATTATTTCTATTTTTTCTCTACGTTGCTTTTCCTTCATATGCGCTTCCGTTGACTACATGTTTATCGCCTCTTCCCTTTGTGCACGGTCTAACCGTGTAAATAACCCCATTATAGCCAATGTACAGTGATCTTGTTGGGAATTGTCGTTTAAGGCTATCTCATCAACTGTATATATTTTTCAAGCGCTTAATCTAGCATCTTGGATCTTACATCTAAATAAGTTGTTAGTCTGTATAACATACCATTACTCTTTTCAGTTTTTGCTACCAATAACAAAATTAAAAAGTAGTGAAAACGCAGGAAAGATTAATTGTTTATCAATCTTTATTATAAAACGATTCTTTATGGGCATGCACCTTTTTACAATCACCAAGATTTACATCATGACGAGTATCTTCATCCATGAATGTTATTCTCTATTTACTGATGATCGTTTTTTTATCTAGGCTAAGCAACATACCGTATGCCTCAGAACCCCTTTTATAAAAAAGGACAATATAGGTAACGGTTCCCCTTTTGATTTGAAAAAAATCATATAAAAATATAGTGCTCTTAAAGAGTTTTGTTACAAATTTGTTATGTTTGACTTAAAAAAAGGAAAGTAATATTTATTTGTAGAAAATTTTTAAGGATAAAAATCAATGTAAAAATAGAATGACTATCTATGATAAGAAAAGGGGGCACTTATATATGCTAACAAATGATTTAGATTTCCGATTAGAACCACGTTTAAAAGAACTGTATGAACAACATAAAATAAGAGCGCAGAAGATAGACTGGGGTTATCATGAGTTTTTACCATGGGATAAGGGAATGGACTTTAAAAGAGTTCCTTGGGATGAAAGTCAAGTTACTCTTCCTTCTGGTGTAATTACGGCCATTGAAACAGCTTTATTAACAGAAGTGAATTTACCATGGTTTACAACGTATTTATCTGCAACTTTTAAAGGGTCCCTTTCTGTTATTACAGACTTTATTCATATCTGGACCTCAGAAGAGGATCAACATTCGAATTTATTGGAGACATATTTACTACTCACTCGAAGTGTGAATCCTAAACGAATACATGAATTAAGAAAGTCAGTCGTTGAGGGTGGATTTGAGCCTGATTTTCATACACCAATCGAAGCCATGACGTATACGACGCTACAAGAACTTGCAACGATGGTGTTTTACAATAATGTTGCTAAGGTTGCAAGTAAGCATGATCCAGATCTTGCTACATTATTACGCCGTCTTGCAAAAGATGAGACTCTTCATTATGCGTTTTATCGAGATGTCATTCGAACACATTTGGAATTGGAACCTAATTATTGCTATCATATTGCCAATGTGATTAAGAATTTTAAAATGCCAGGTGCCGTCATGCCTGATTTTGAAAATAGAATGGCTGTGATTGCAAAAGAAGCGAATTATGGACCACTACAATATTTTGATCAAGTACTTGATGTAGTGGTTGATTATTGGGGGTTAAAAGACTTACGACCAATTGCACCTTTAGCTGAAAAAGCAAGAATTGAGATTTTGGAATACCACACAAGATTGAAAAAAATACGGGATCGATTTGGTCGTTTTCAAGGGAAAGCTGATCTACGTTAATGAGTAGAGATTTCAGAATATAAGCGGGGAAATCCCCCTGCCCTTTATGGGAAATCTGACACACTCCCTATTGTTTTGGGGGTGTTTTTTACTTAATTTTTATCAAAAAAGTGATTGACGATAAAAATGATTTTATGATATTATAAAAAGTTTGATAAAAAATCTCATATATGTTAAGGTTAAGAAGGTTACCATATATGGAGGTGGATTATATGTTTCAAATTGGCGATAACATTGTTTATCCAATGCACGGAGCAGGTATAATTGAAGCCATAGAAGAAAAAGAATTCTCAGGGAAAAAACAACAGTATTTTGTTATAAAAATGTCAATCAGTAATATGCAAGTCATGATTCCTATGGGTAAAATATTAAGTTCGAGTATACGCCCAGTTACTGATATACTTGCATTAAAACGCATTATACACATTTTTCAGCATGGAGAATCAGATAAATTACTGCCGTGGAAACAAAGGTATAAAGTGAACACGGACAAAATAAAAACGGGTGAAATACAAGAAGGTGCTGAAGTTGTACGTGATTTAATGCGTATGAAGAAAGAAAAGGCACTTAATACAAGCGAAAAAAAAATGTTGGATAACGCACATGAATTTTTGATTAGTGAACTAGGATTAATTAAAGGAATCACTGAAAATCAAATAAAAAGTTTCTGTTAAGGTTCATTATAGATAATGTATTACATCCCCCGAAAATATCCTGAATTTTTCGGGAATATGATTATTATTAAAAGTAAATCATTTCAAAGACATTCAACTTCTTCAACTCACTTTTAGAGTAGGAACCTCATTTGTTATTACTTCAATCTAATCCATTTTTATTTTTAAATTTCTTTTACGAACGTTCGAAGTTTCATCAAATAACTCGATTAAATAGTCACTTGATTTTTGCAATCCTGATTCACACTGGCACGGACAAGGATCCGTAAGGATGAAAGAGAGGTAGGACTTTCATTGTTTTAGGTAATATACTATCTAAGTCATTATTTCTAGAAGAAAAAACAATCAATCTCACCGCTATCTTTAAGAGTTTCTTACATCTACTGAGACAGTGAATAGTAATTGTTTATCTTCTTTACGTAAAATTGATAAACGAACTGGTAACACCATATGGTCAACTACAAAAAATGGTTTCCAGACCAGGAAACCATTTTAAATTCCATTTACATAACAATAGTAAATGAAGCAGTAAGAAGGAGTGCACACATGAAAAAAATGTTAACAAAAGAATTAAGTAATGAATTAAAGAAGCGGGAAGGGATCATTTCTATTACGGTTGAGCCTTATGAAAAAATCGAAGTTGGTGGAATTCGTGTAGATGGACCAGCTGTTATTCTAATTAATCAAGAATAGCTAAAAATAGTTGAATGAACGAAGAAAAGGATCAGCCTTTACGAGAAGGGAAGATCCTTTTTGTTTGCTGCAGCTAATATGGGATATACATAACGTTTATCTGATGTGTTGGGGTTAAAAGGAAGGAGAGGGTCGGGATTATCATGGTGGAAAGCTTAATATTGGTAGGATTTCTTTTTACGTTATATAAATTAGTTGATAAAAAAACAAACTAATTATTTAAAACGATATATTGGTTCCTTTTTAAGGGCGAGATTTATTTGATAGTGAAATGGATAATTTAAAGGAGGAATTTAGATGGATGCAAGGAAAGAACGCATAAAATACGAGAAGATGTCAAAGAACTATGACCGTATTTATTTAGTTTCGTTTCTCCTATTAATTATACTTGTTTGTAGTAGTGTGATTATCATAGGAGCTACAGGGGGGAAATATGGAGTGTTTTTGTTGTTAGCAATTTTACTTAACGCACGTATTACTAAAGAATCTCAAAAAAAGTATGAGCAGTATTCTAATAAAGGACGTATATAAAATGATACATATCTTGAAAGGAACAACGTGGATGTACATTCAAAGTATCCCTATATCATCACCTATTAACTAGTAAAAGTAACCTTATATAAATAATTTTTTAGCAATTTAGGAATAGAAAACGTACCTTATCAAAATGTTATTTTCTTTCATATAATGAATTATCCTTCTAGCATATTTATAAGATTTACATCATATATTAAGAGAAAGAATGTAAGTTAGAAAGGAGTCTTATAGAATGAGTTATTTGGAGGGGAATGACTTTAGTGAACAAAATATGGTAAGTATACCTAATCCCTACGTATATCAGACATTACAATCAGCAATTGGTAAACATGTGGTTATTGAAACTGTAAGAGGTAATGTAAGAGGAAAGTTAAAGGATGTGAAACCAGATCATTTGCTCATTGAAGATACGGTACCGTATATTGTACGCATTCAACAAATTGTATGGATTATGCCAAAACAATGATCAAATTACATCTAATTTGATTTATAATAGATTGGTTTCATAGACGACCAAATAAAAACACAGGGTTTTATCTCTGTGTTTCTTCAAATTTTCGTTTTTGGATATATGCTTGAGCATGAATAATTTCTTTCTGAAGTTCTTTTAATTCTTCCGTAGATCCGGTTTCAATCCTCATGTACGTAGTAACTAGACTAATCATCATATCCATCTTCTCTACTATATTTTGAATGACCTGTTCAGATTGCTCTTTTTTAGGGTGTTGTATTGCCTTTAATACATTTTCCATATAATTGTTTTTTCTTTGCTGGATATCATAAATAAACTGTTTTGTGTTTGAGTTCATTTGTTTTCCCTCCGTTTTGGATATATTTCCATTCTATCATATTTGAATAGAAAATATTGGATTCCCCTACATTTACACCTGTCTCGTACATCTCCTCAAATATACAAACTAATTCCTTAACGTACAGGGAACTGGCTAAAATATGTCCAAATTGTGTCTAAACGTACAATTTTCTTTTTTTGATATGGTGACCCCATGCCCATCAACTTAAGAGATTAATTGTTCCCCTAAATGAAAAAAATGAACTGAATTTTCATGAACAACTATGAAGAGATACAATTTTCGTTTTGGGGATACTCTAAAATATTTGCTTGATAGTGATGTGTGGTGATCCCATTTAGTAAAATAAGCTTATCTCGCATCTCTCATTTAAATGTATTATTAACTAGTTTCTTCCAATCTACAAAGGACAACTTATCTGTAATATGTTTTAACTCATTAGGAACTTCAATATGACATATTAATTCTAAACTGTTACCATCTGGGTCTTTGAAGTATACTGAAGCATTACCTTGGTGTGGGCGGATAAATGGCTCAATAGATTCTCTATTACCAAATTGGACAGCTTCAACTTGAATAAAATCTAGCCACTTTAAAGATTCTTTTAAATCTTCGTATGAAACTCGAAAACCAATATGTCGTAAAGAAGGGTGGTATCGAGTTTCATACTCATTTCCTTCCCATAATCCCAACCAACTCTTACCTTTTTCAATCCAAAAGAAAGCAGTGTCTTCATCACGCCAAGCAAGTTTCAATCCTAATTTTCGATAAAATTCAATTGAATTTTTTAAATTACTAACTGGTAAGTGTGCTTCATACAACCCTTTAATCATATGGTTTTCCCCCTTATTTTCTGTTCTTGAATATTAAATATATCAATGTAAAAACAATATTAAATCCACTAATAGTATTAAAATTCTATACATCTTTAGAGGTAATGTAATAGGGGGCACCATACATGCTTATCAGCTCAAAAATATTCACTACACCCAAGTATAAAAAAGCGTTATTCTTTCTAAAAAGCTAGGCAGAAAGGGTGACACTTTTTATGAATTTTTCGATTCAAGATGAATTACAACTATTTTCTGAAGAGCTGTATCGTCATTTAACCCCTTCTCTTTTGGAAGAACTCGCAAAAGAATTAGGTTTTGTAAAAAGAAAACGAAAGTTTTCAGGAAATGAATTAGCTACCATATGTATCTGGGTAAGTCAACGTACAGCGAGTGATTCTCTCGTTCGACTATGCAGTCAATTACACGCAGCCACAGGCACTCTTATGAGTCCAGAAGGACTCAATAAACGCTTTAATAAAAAAGCGGTTGAATTTTTGAAATATATTTTTTCTGCATTATGGAAAAGTAAACTTTGTAAAACATCAGCCATTTCAAGTGCAGCACTCACGTATTTTCAACGAATTCGTATTTTAGATGCGACGATTTTCCAAGTACCGAAACATTTAGCTCATGTATATCCTGGATCAGGTGGTTGTGCACAAACAGCAGGTATCAAGATTCAATTAGAATATGACTTACACAGCGGACAGTTTTTAAACTTCCAGGTAGGGCCTGGAAAAAATAATGATAAAACATTTGGAACAGATTGTTTAGATACCTTACGCCCAGGAGATTTATGTATTCGAGATTTGGGTTATTTTTCATTGGAAGACTTAGATCAAATGGACCAAAGTGGCGTGTGCTATATATCAAGACTTAAATTAAACCATACTGTCTATACGAAAAATCCGTTTCCGGAATACTTTCGAAATGGGACAATCAAAAAACAGTCACAGTATATCCAAGTTGATTTAGAGAACATTATGCACACGTTAAAACCAGGACAAACGTATGAAATAAAAGAGGCGTATATTGGCAAGAACCAAAGATTATTTACAAGAGTAATTATCTACTGATTAACAGAGGAACAAATACTGGAACGTAGAAAAAAACAAAGCTATACCGAAAGTAAAAAGGGGATTACATTTTCAGAAAAGAGTAAACGATTAACGGGTATCAACATATATGTTACGAATACGCCTTGGGAGATGGTTCCGATGGAACAAATCCATGATTTTTACTCCCTCCGCTGGCAGATCGAAATCATATTTAAAACGTGGAAATCTCTATTTCAAATTCATCACTGGCAAACTATCAAACAAGAGCGATTAGAATGCCATGTGTATGGAAAACTCATTGCCATTTTTATCTGTTCTTCCACGATGTTTAAGATGCGCCAACTTCTGTTGCGAAAGCACAAAAGAGAACTAAGTGAATATAAAGCAATTGGGATGATTCAAGATCATCTATCCCTGTTATATCAAGCGATACAGAGAAACTCCCATATAATAATAAAGGTTTTAATCTGCCTGTTTACCCTACTAAAGAAAAATGGCCGGAAATCTCATCGATATGAGAAGAAAACTATCTTTGATATTATGGGTGTTATCTATGAGTATAGTGGATATAGAAAACAAAAAAAGTTGCATAAGTAAAAAAATGAAACCCGTTAGGGTTTATTTCGTATGCTCATTTTTAGGAGTATAATACTGTTTAAAAGTTTGTTCATTTCAATTAATGGAAAACCGTGGAGTTTCTATCCTTAAGTTGATGGGCATGTGGTGTTACCCCACATCCATCAACTTAACGTATATTTTTATACAAAATGCGGTCTTTCCACGTAGTTTTTTATTATCTTTTATAGATGTTATAAAAGTAGGCACATCAAATAAACCCTGACGGGTTTCAAATTTTTCGCTATGCTACCTGATGGGCAGAAGTGGTATACTCATACACAACACCTAAAATATCAAAGACTGTTTTTTTCTCATATCTGTGAGATTTTCGTCCGTTTCGCTGTAGGAGGTTAAACAGACGAAGGAGAATCTTTGATAATTCTTGGGTGTTTTTATGTAGTGCTTGATGAAAAAGTAAGAAATAATCTTTAATTATGTACATCGCTTTATATTCACTTAGTTCTTTCTGTTTCTTACGTAACAGGAGTTCTCTCATTTTAAACATAGTAGAAGAACATAATAGGATACTAATGAGTTGTCCATAAAGGTGGCATTCTAATCGCTCTTGTTTAATAGATTTACAACGATGAATTCGAAACCAAGATTTCCATATTTTAAATAACAGCTCAATTTGCCAACGCAGTGAATATAAATCATAGATTTTCTCTTTCGGTAC
This sequence comes from Bacillus hominis, assembly GCF_030348325.1. Classification (NCBI taxonomy): domain Bacteria; kingdom Bacillati; phylum Bacillota; class Bacilli; order Caryophanales; family Bacillaceae; genus Bacillus; species Bacillus hominis. The sequence goes on along the minus strand of NZ_JAUCFS010000004.1, from coordinate 74,871 downwards.
CCATTCCGTAGGAATGTTTGTCATATATACCGTAATTCCTTGTAAAAGTTTCGTACGCTCTGTATATGTAATCCCTTTTTTCTTTTCGCGAATAGCTCGATCATGTAGACGTTTCTGTTTTTGCTCCTCTGTACATCTATAAACCACAATGCGAGTGGGTAGTTTGTCTTTGCTCCCTACATATACATCATGTAATTCATACACTTGGCCAGGTTGTAATTGGTTCATGATGTCTTCCAAATGAATTTGTATATATACCGGTCTCAATTGAGCAGGTTTTGTTTTAAATACCACTGTTTCGAATTCTTTTCTATATATTTTAGTTGGTAATTTAAGACGCGATAAATAATACCCTTCCTTATCTTGGATCGATTTAAAGTCTTGTAAACGAAAATACCCTAAGTCACGAATATATAGTTCATTCTTTTGTGTCATGTCCATTCGAGTCGCCCCATATGCCTGATCACTTCGTTTTCCTGGTTCAATTTTCACATCAGAAAACTCTCCACTCAACAAGTCATACTCTAATTGAATTTTCACACCAGCTGTATGACTACAGCCTCCGGCACCAGGATAAGTAGCTGCGAATCGATCTGGAACTTGAAAGGTTGTAGAATCAAGGATGCGAATCCGCTCAAAGTAAGCAGAAAGAGAATGAGAAATTGTAGATGATCCTCCAATTTTAGCTTGTAGAAGTGTAGTAAATACATTTCGAAAGAAGGCTACAGAAGCCGAGTTAAATCGTCGATTCAGTCCCTCAGGACTTAATAAAATTCCTGTTGAAGTTTCTAATTGACTACAAAGTTGAGTAAGAGAGGTTGTAGCGATTTGTTGATTTAACCATACACACAAAGATAAAAAATGGTGCCCATGGCACTTACGTTTTCGTTTCATTCCACCTGCTTCTATAGCTAATTGATTAAGTGTAGCGGGAGACATATATCGATATAACTCTTCGGCAAATAAAGACAGCTCTTGTTTTTGATGCATATTCATAAAAAGCACGTCACCCTTTCTCATTAACATAAGAGAATAGTAACGTGCTTTTAAGTTTAAGAATAGTCTAAATCCTTAAGTTGATGGATGTGTGGTGTTACCCCATCGCTATCAAGCTAAGCTTATGCAAAGTCAATTTTAGACGAGATTGTTTCTTTTTTCTAAAGGGCAAGTGTAGTTGATTGAAAGATTTGCATACGAAATAAACCCTAGCGGGTTTCATTTTTTTGAATTAAGCGGCTTGATTATAAGACAGGGTACAATTGTAAACGACACCTAATATATCAAAGACCGTTTTTTTCTCATATCGATGAGATTTCCGCCCGTTTTGCTGTAGGAGATTGAACAGGCGAAGTAACACCTTTGATAACTCTTGGATGTTTTTTTGTATAGTTTGGAATAGAAGAAGAAAATAGTCTTTAATCATATATATGGCTTTATACTCACTAAGCTCTCGTTTTTTCTTCATGAGGAGCAATTGGCGCATCTGAAACATGATAGAAGAACAGAGTAGAATGGCAATCAACTGACCATATAGATGGCACTCCAATCGTTCTGGTTTTATCTTTTTACAATGATGAATTTGAAAGAATGACTTCCACGTTTTAAATAAAATTTCGATTTGCCAACGCAAAGAATACCAGTCATGTACCTGTCCCATCGGGACAATATCTGTAGGGGTGTTTGTCATATATACGTTGATACCACTGAGTCGTTTACTACGAGGAGAATACTTCATTCCTTTCTTTTTTTCTCTTACAGCTTGATCTTGTAATCGTTTTTGTTGCTGTTGTTTTGTTAATCGATGAACAATTACACGAGCTGGCACTTTATCAATCATTCCTACATAAGCATCAGCTATTTCACATGTTTGTCCTGGTTGAAGAGAGTTCATTAACGTTTCCATATCTATCTGTATATACTCTGTACCTTTCTTAATTCTTCCATCTTGAAAATAATCAGGGTTAGGATTTTTTTGATACATACGTGTATTCGACTTGATACGAGAGATATAGTAGGCCTCTTTATCTTGTATATATTGAAGGTCTTTTAAATGAAAATAACCTAAATCTCGGATACATAAATCATTCGCTGTTACAGTTGGAGCACACAGCGAGCCGTAAGTGCGATCATGTTGTTTACCTGGACCTGTATGAATATGTAGGAACTGTCCACTTAACAAATCATACTCAAGTTGAATTTTTATCCCAGCTGTATGGCTGCATCCTCCTGCACCTGGATAAACCGATGAAAATACATCCGGGAGTTGAAATGCAGTTGAATCTAAAATACGAATACGCTTGAAAACAGAAGTGTATGGAGAAGAAATCGGCATAGATGCGGCCATTTTTTTGCTTAATAGTTCGGCTAGTAGCTGTTGTAAAAGTAGGACGGCCGTCTTATTAAACCGTTGATTCAGTCCCTCAGGACTGATGAGTACTTCTGTTGATGCTTCCAAACAGCTAGATAATTGAGTTAAAGAAGTTGTAGCGACATTTTGGCTCATCCATACACATAAAGCGACTAAATCTTTTGCTTGGTATTTACTGGTTCGTTGTACGAAACCAACATCTCTAGCAAGATCGCGTAAGATATTTGGAGATAAAAAGCTTTGAATCTCTTGAGCAAATAGTTGTAGTTCATCAGATATAGAAATAGACATACAAAAAACGCCATCCTTTCCTATGATTCTACAGAAAGGATAACGTCTTTTTTACTTTATGGGTAGTGCTATTCCTTGTATGACTTCTTGTGATTTCGGTGAAAGTCGTGATGGTACTTCATTCTCCCCCTTCGAATCATATTGAACTCACATCCTAACCATTTTCCTTTCAAATAAAGTTTTTATTAAAATTGCTTTAAATCGTATGTCTTGATATATATAAATTTCAAAAATAATATTATAATTTAGTAAAATAATACTTTTAATACTAATTTTTCATGTAGAATAGGAGATTAAAAATGATAACTGATTACCTTTCAACTAAATACACTGTAATACTCTCTTGCATAGCCCTATTTCTGATATTTGTTGTAATAATGAATTTTATAAAGAAAAATTCAGATAAGAAAAACAAAAAAGAATTATAAACATGTTGGTTATTAGGGGTATCATCACATCGCTATCAAATTAAAAAATTGATTGTTCCCCAAAACGAAAAAATGAGCTGAATGGTCATAAATAATTGTAGAGAGATAAAAAATTTTGTTTAGGGGGGACTTCATAAGCTTAGCTTGATAGCGATGTGGTGTTACCCCTAGTTGACAAATTGCTCAAAAAAGAACCAAATTAATTGGTTCTTTTTTTGAGCTGATTATTCTTGTTCTAAAATACGTTTAACCTCATTTATGCCTAATTTACTGGCTTTAGCAATCGTTTCAAGTGGTACACCAAGTTCATGCATACCTTTAATCATCTGTATTTTTCCTTGCTGAACCCCTTCTTGAATGCCTTCTTTTTTCCCCTCATTACGAGCATGAGCAAACTTTGCAGCCTCATCCATTAAGGCCTTTTCTCTTGCTTCATATGCTTGACGGAAAGAAGAATCTTGACTCATACGTTCCCACTTATTCATTGCTTTTTGTAAAATCGGATCTTGGTTCATGGCAATGTCCTCCAATGTTTGTGTGAGATACTCATCTTCATTCGCTGGTAATAATAATAACCAACGAACAAACGAATCTTCCCACGGATTAACTTTCTCTTCGCGCCATTGCTGTAGTAACTTTGGAATCTCTACAATATGAACTTCGATATCGTCACTTAATAACTTTTGTTGTTGCTGATTCCAAAGGATTCCTGTTGTATGAAACACTTCATATTCTGGAAACATCACGAAGTTTAACAAGTTTATGGTAATTGTTTTATGAAGTGAGCTATAAGGCATTCCTTTTTGCAATTGAGAGGTGTATAACCTTCCCCAATAATACAAGCTTCGTTTGATCATATCGTGATTGTTGTTCAATTGTATTTCTACATTTACCTTTGTTCCTGTATTTAATGTAGCCGAAATATCTAAAATTGATAATTTATCTTCTTCATATTCTCGATGCAAATGTGGATCTTCTAATTGTAGGGCAACAATAGGTGATTCTAAAGAATCTTTTAATATGGCATTTAAAAAGGCAACTAAAATATCTTCATTCCCATTTGTGCCAAATAACTGCTTAAATGCAAAATCGATACGTAAATTTACTAATGAATTGGACATGGTTTTCCTCTTCCTGTTTCAGACTATATCTTTACCTTTATTGTACATAAAACTAAAGTCAATATGCAAACAATCCCCCTATGATTTATATAGAGATATAGGTCTTTCTCTTAAAGGAATACATTTGGAACAGAGAGATTAAGTGAAAAGAAATAAAGGTACACTTAAAATATTTAATTTTCCGAAAATAAATATTTACAAAAATATTTATTTGAATTAAAATACGAATTACAAAGATTCGACATTATACGACAAAATGATATTATTTTTCAGAATATTAAAACAACTAGAAGTGAGGTATCTATATGAATCTATTTCGAAAAAAATCTATTTCAGCATTATTAGCACAGTCAGAACAAAAAGGAGCATCTTTAAAAAAAGAACTCGGTGCATTTGATCTTACTATGCTCGGGGTCGGCGCTATCATCGGAACTGGGATTTTCGTTCTTACCGGTGTTGCCGCAGCAGAACACGCAGGACCCGCACTTGTTTTGTCGTTTATTTTATCCGGTTTAGCCTGTGTATTTGCAGCCTTATGTTATTCTGAATTTGCATCAACTGTACCGGTATCCGGTAGTGCGTACACTTATAGCTATGCAACATTTGGAGAATTAATCGCTTGGATTTTAGGTTGGGATTTAATTTTAGAATATGGATTAGCTTCCTCAGCTGTTGCATCTGGTTGGTCAGGGTATTTACAAGGTCTATTAAGTGGATTTGGGATTACATTACCTACGGCTTTAACAAGCGCATATAATCCTGAAGCGGGAACATATGTAGACTTACCAGCAATCTGTATCATTTTTCTAATGACGTTGTTATTAACAAGAGGAGCAAAAAAATCAGCGCGTTTTAACGCTATCATGGTAGCTATCAAACTTTTTGTTGTCTTACTATTTATCGGCGTTGGTGCTTTCTATGTAAAGCCTGAAAACTGGACACCCTTTATGCCGTTCGGCTTCTCTGGCGTAACAACTGGGGCTGCAACTGTATTCTTTGCTTACATCGGATTTGATGCTGTATCAACAGCTGCTGAAGAAGTCAAAAATCCACAGCGTAACATGCCAATCGGCATTATTGCTTCTTTAACAATTTGTACGATTCTATATATCGTTGTTTCATTAGTTTTAACTGGGATTGTACCTTATGATCAGTTAGGTGTGAAAAACCCTGTTGCATTTGCACTACAATACATTCAACAAGATTGGGTTGCTGGTTTCATTTCTTTAGGAGCGATTACTGGAATTACAACTGTATTACTTGTTATGTTATATGGACAAACAAGATTATTTTACGCAATTAGCCGCGATGGCTTACTACCAAAAGCACTTTCTCGCGTAAATAAAAAAACAAAAACACCTGTTATCAATAGTTGGATTACTGCCACTATGGTTGCTTTCTTTGCTGGTTTTGTTCCTTTAAGTAAACTAGCAGAATTAACAAATATCGGTACATTATTCGCATTCATCGTTGTATCAATTGGAGTAATTATTTTACGCAAAAAACAACCAGAATTACCGCGTGCTTTTAAAGTACCTTTGGTACCATGGATTCCTGCTTTAGCTGTTCTATTCTGTGGATACTTAGCATTACAACTCCCAGCAACAACATGGATTGGCTTTGCAATATGGCTTGTAATTGGACTTGTTGTCTACTTCAGTTACGGTTATAAAAATAGTACACTACAAAAGGAACAAAAAGAAGACGTAGCATAATGAAAAAGCTGTTGTCCCATTAGGACAGCAGCTTTTTTCCGTTCTGGTACAAAAAATAAGGTTCTGGTGCAAAAAATACTCGATAGAAACATAGAGTGTCAATTTCCTTTAAATTGCTAGCTTATGAAGCTAGTCCAAACAATTTATGAATAAATTCTTTTTGATTTTGGACAGACTTTTCCCGGTTCTGGTGCAAATACTTAGGAAAGATATAAAGATGCGAAAAGTTTCCTAGTGAAATCTAGTCTTAAGCAGCAATTCCAAATAGTTGATGGATGAACTTCACTTGATTTTGGACAGACTTGTCCAATAAAACAAGTTGCCCTTTTTTCACCATATGCATAGCTTCTATTCCAGAAAGAATGGATGTAGCTGTGCGAAAGGATTTCAATCCTAACATCGAACGAACCCGCTTTTTAATAAACCGATGATCTTGTTCCACTATGTTATTGAGATATTTCACTTGCCTTAGTTGGATGCCTAATGGCATCTTTTTTTCTTTTCTCAATTCTTCAACTGCTATAGGATAAGCTGGATTCTTATCGACTGTCACGACACGAGGCTCAGAAATATGAAAAGACTGCAAAGCTTTCTTGAAGAATCGCTTTGCAGCCTTGTGGTTTCTTGCTTTGCTTAGGTAAAAATCGATGGTATTTCCTTTCGAATCGACAGCACGATACAGGTACATCCATTGACTTTTTACTTTGATATATGTTTCATCGACTCTCCAAGAGTCATTGGTTTGCTTGAGATGACGACGGATTCTTTTGTCTAATTCAGGACCATACTGATGAACCCAACGCATAATCGTTGTATGAGCAACGGATAAGCCCCGTTCCTCCATCATTTCCACCAAATCACGAAAGCTCAGGTTGTACCGTAGGTACCATCTTACTGTTTGCAAAATAATATCATGATGATAATGTTTCCACTTGAATAAATTTCGCTTTTCCATACTGATCACGCACCTTTTTTAGAGTAATAGTATCAGTATGTCCAAGATTTAGAGATTACCTGCAATTATCTTGAAGTTTTCGCACCAGAACCAAAAATACAGTGAAAAAAGGACACTCTCGTCAGATAGTCCTATCAAGCGTGTCCTTTTACACTTTTCTATCAATGAAACTATTATTTTACTCCTACGTCATTCCAAGCTTTTTGCACAGCTTGATATGTCGCGCTATTAACGCCATCGTAATCAGCAACAGATTGTAATAATGCAGCACGTACCTTGCTGAAATCACTAGTTGGTGTAAGGTACGTTGTTAAAGCACGGTAGTAGATTTTTTCTGCTTTTTCCTTACCAATAGCATTGATTGTTAAATAAGCAGCTTTATTTGGAATACCGCTATTGATATGTACGCCGCCATTGTCTCCTTCTTCTGTTGGTGGTAAATATTGATAGTCATTCATATGAGCAGGTTGGCCATACTTTTCAGGATTTGATAAGCTGCGAAGTGCATCTCCTGCAACTTTTGGCGTAGTTACAGCTTCTCCTAAATCCCAGTTGGCTGGATCAACGAAATATCCAAATACATCAGAAAAAGATTCATTTAGTGCCCCGGATTGATTTAGGTATTCAAGCTCAGCTGACTTGTCAGTTACCGCATGTGTTAGTTCGTGTGCAACAACATCAAGAGAACCTGACAGCGGTGCGAATTGAAAACCATCGCCATCACCATATACCATTTGTTGTCCATTCCAGAATGCATTATTGTAGTTGGTCCCGAAATTAATTCCAGAACGAATCGTTGCACCTTTTCCATCAAAACTGTTACGGTTATGAACATTTTTATAATAATCATATACTTTTCCTGCATTAAAATGAGCATCAACTGCAGGAGCTTGGCTCTTATCTATCCAAGCATTATCTGTATCGAATAGATAGTAATTACTTGGATTTTGCCAATCAGTGCCATGATTAGTTGTAGTTGTCTCAATAACGCCACCATTCATCGGTTTTGTTGTGTCTTTTAAATAGTATTTTCCAGATTGACTGCTATAAGTTGTATTCAGGCTTTTTCGCTCCCCCAATACGCCGTTGCCGTAGCCTTTTTGCGGAGTATCTGCATCTGTAACTGCATTATATGAATTTACAATTGTTCCATCTTCTGCGTTTACATAGATTTTCCAGTTTGCTCCATAAGGTTTAATGAATTGTAATTGTACTTTATAAGCCAAGTAATAATTTCCGTCTTTTTCATAAACAACTAAATCAGCTTTTTCATTTGTAGATTTTGCGGTTTCTTTCATTTGTTCTAACGGAGTGCCACTTGTTTCTACAAATGTATCTTTTTTTGCTAGATTAATATGTTTCCATGCATTTAAAAGGGCAGTTTCATTTGAAATCTTTGCCTTTGTATTTCCTTTCAAACGGTCAGCGGCAGCGGGATGTACGTCTCCGTTTACCGTTGTTACTTTGCCCTCACGATTTGTATGAACAATGAAACGTGCACCATCAACTGGAACTTTATTAATAGATTGAATGTACACATAATGTTTCATTCCTAAATCATCTGACTTTACTTCTTTCAGTGTTAAGTCAGTTTGTGGGTTGATTTTAAATAATTCCTTATTTTCTTCAAGGAACGATTTTACCTCTTTTTCTGAATCTACTTTTTTATCGGATAATTTCCCTGAAAGGAAAGATGGATTTCCTTGTTCATCATTCCACTTTTTTTGAACGACTTCCATTTTGTCCAAAGCTTCTTGCTGCGATACTTGTTCTTCTGCAAAGGCATTTGAAAATGGAGCCCCTAAAACCATTCCGGTTGCTAGTAATGTAACGACGGATTTCTTCATTTTTATTTCTCCTCTCAATACTATGTATAATAAAGATGCATCTTATTAAAGAATTATACAAAAAAACGTTATCTTGTTATTATTAATGCAAAATTGCATTTTTAAAAATTCTGATACTTTTAATTTTCTTTCTATTTCTTATTATAGAAACATCCTTTTTTATAATGATTTATGGATAGAGGAATTTAGGGGGAAAGGTGGCATGACTTGAGTACTTATATTCTCATACAATAAAAAAAGAGAGCAACATGCTATATAAGGTTTTGGTGCAAAGACTGTATTTATAGTTCTGGTGCCAAAACTTTGAAGTATATGAAAATGGTCTATCAAACTTGGAAATACTGATAGTACTACTCTATAAAAGGTGTGTGATCAGTATGGAAAAGGAGAATTTCTTAACTTTCAAGTTGGACCTGTAAAGTGATAATAAAGTTATTTAATTCTGATCTAAAAATATAAGAGCCTCGCTACAAATCATATTGTAGTAAGGCTCTTTAAAGTTGTTTAATTTCTAATCATTTAAATGTGTTTGTAGGCAAAAATCAATAATAAAGTTGTTTAAATCTTGTTCAACTAAAGCACCCGTTAGTTCAATAAGAAAAAATTATCTATGATTATTAAAGTGGCCCACCTTCAAAACCAATAGGCCATCCATCCTCTTTAAACTTTACTTTATACTGAAACTCAAAGTGACCATCAAAAATAAAAGCTAAACTAAACCCTGAAAATATATAATCGTCAAAATTAACCATCTTTCCAAAATATATTGTGGATAGATAGTAGTTCTTCATTTCTTGATTAGGGAAGAATTTCTGTAAATATTTTAATGCACTGCTTATATGTAGATGGAGTTCATCGAATATTTTTTCTGCCATTTCGATAATCTCCACATTGGGATTTTCATTATTCCCTTGAATAAAAATCTCCACATCTTCCCATTCTCCAATATTAATACTATAAAACCACCGTTCTTGAATGAGATACTTCTCATTTTCGTATACAGTGGGATTAACTAGGTTTAATTTTTTCACCTCATCTTTAGTTAACGGTTTATCAAGTATAAGCTTTTTATGCAAAATGTTTTTGATATTAGAGACAATATATTTAGATTTGTTTAATTCTAAAGAGTCCATTTTCCACCTCATAAATTATAAAATAAAGTAAATTCCCCTTAATTATATCATCATCCTTCTTCAACTATCCTGCACCGTTAGTTCAAGAAGAATTAAACAACTTTATTATTTTTCAAAGGACTTTATTGTAAATTAAACAAATTTATTATCTCTTAACAGGGCCAGGAAAAAATAATGACAAAACATTTGGTACGGAGTGCTTAGATACCTTACGACCAGGAGATTTATGTATTCGTGATTTGGGTTATTTTTCATTGGAAGACTTAGATCGAATGGAACAACGAGGTACATACTATATTTCTCGTTTAAAATTAAATACGAATGTATATGTGAAAAATCCAGACCCAGAATACTTTAAAAATGGTGCAATTAAGAAACAATCAGAATACATACAAATCGATGTTTTTGATATAGACATAGTAAAACCATAATAACGAGAAATCATTGCAAGACATGCTGGCCCACAATCTTTTTAGTCCTTTTGTTTAATACAAGTGCCTTTTTTCTTTACATTTATATATATAATTTGACTATATATAAATGCATGAAAGAAAGGGTGTAATATGCAATTTTACATATTAAATCCTTTTTTGGGGAAACTTATGATATCTTAGATATAACAATCATTATATTTAAGATATCATATAAAGTGATTAAATCATATAAAGGGATCTAAAATTATTAAATAAGACAAATGCTAATAAATCTTAAAAATGAATAATGAATTAAATGACTAATCTGTTTATCTAGCTATATGATTGAAAAAGGAGGGATATTTATCATTAATAGTAAATCACCATTAAGAAAAAAATTCCTGTTCCTCTTTATATTTATCTTCCCAACAGTTTTATTTAAATTCTTTGAGGATAGAGATTTAATCACTGCTTTAAAAAATTTACTTGTACTATCATTAATAAGCTTTGTTATAATCTTTATTGTTGATACAATATCAAATTTAATAGACAAGTATGATAAACACAAAAAGTGATTGAATTAGAGGTATCGTTTACACATTAGTGAAAATATAGCTGAATTAAAATTCGACATAAAAAGAGCTAGATTTCCTACTTTAAGGAATATTTGGCTCTTTTGCTGTATTTAGGTTATAATGTGTTTTCTTTATATTCTTTCACTATTTTATAAAAAGTATTTTTCTTCAGTTCTAATAGTTTCATAAATTGAAATCCAGTTATGTCTCTATTTTTCTACTTTGGAAAAGTTTCTTCTATTTATATTATTGCATAAGAATTTTTTATTAACTCAGATTAAATCTACCTAAAGAAAAGACGCTTTAAAGCGTCTTTTCTTTATTTTTATAATTTAGTTGTCTGACGCTTGATAATCATAAATCTTTTCACGAATAGCGGATGCAATAAATTCTTCAATAGAACTGTTCGTTTCTTTTACAATGTTTGTGATTGCATGGTATTCACTGCTTGTTATCGTTACTGCCTTAGTAACACTACTGCTGTCTAAATACACGCTATTATTAACACGTCTTGTTAATTTTCCTTCTATTATATATGGGGTTAAACAATCAATCCATTCTACCTGCATTTGCATTGGTAATTGAATAATGGATTGACGAACATCAAAATACCAAAAACCATCTTCCTCAGAAATCTTAATATTTCTTGGTGATACATACTGTAGTACTAAGTCAATTATGTGAAAAATGTTACTTCGCAATTGATTTGATTTAGGAAAACGAAACTTTACAAACTTTTGGTGATGACTTCTTGGTTTATCAGATAAAATATATGCAGGCTTATACCCCATTTTAATTGAATCTTCTAGTGTCATATTGTTTCCAAACTCATCAATAAGCACAATATCCCCGCGCTTCGGAATGGATATAATGCGTGCTAATTTATTACCTTCCATAAATTTTTGGAACAATACTACATTATATTTTTGTGAGAATGTATACAGCGTATTGGCCTGATCCAATTGCTGTACCAATCCGTTTATTTCTTCCTCATTTACAAATTTAGTCTCACGATTACGATGTTTCTGTATAGTACAAGTCAATACTCCTTCTTCTATCCACTTTTCAAGTTGATACATGCTCACATTATAATCTTTTGCTGCCTGATATAAGGTAATTCCTTCTGTTTCACGATCTTTTTTGAGTTTTTCTATGTCTTCTCGCTTAAATAAAAAGCTACCATCTAAGCGCCAGGTCTCTCGATTAATTGGATTTAATTGTCCTTGTTTCATAAAAGTATTAAAAATGAAGCTACTAATTCCTAAATAAGCTTTTACTTCATTCGTATTCATATTTATTTCCTGTCTTTCAAACATACCTTTTCCTCCTATGTGTAAACTTCTGTTATGTGAAATCAATAATTTTATTATGTAAAGTTAAATTGATAAAAATATATAATGTAAATTTAATTATAACACAATCATAACTTAATTTATTTTTAAACTTATATGAAATTAAAATTCACTTTCTAATTAAATTATCTTTTGTATAATTATAAATTATATAAAAGATAATTTATAAAAAGAATTTGATAATAACCATAGAAAATAGAACATTTTCTATACTTATCCATTACTTTCATTTTTATTAAATTTAATTTTACTATGTAAATAACTTTGAATGTAATTCAGTTATAATATTAGATATAAAAGAAATTAATATGGAGTTGGGTAACAATGGAATTTAAATTAAATACAATTCATAGTGAAACTTATTTAGAAAATATAGAGAAACAAAAACAAAATTTCTCAAACATAATTGCGATATGGAATCAAGATTATATAAATGAAGCTGAATTTAAAAAGGAAAATAACGAAAGAGAAGATTCATATACATATGAGGGATTTTCAGATGAAGAAATATTGTATTACTATTTAAATCGGCAAACACATTTTGACCAAGAAAAACGTATAAAGGATGCATCCAGGACTCTATATGCTCGTGATCTAAGTCAATTTTATTTTTTTATTAAGCAAAGCACAGAGTTTCTGCAGCAAGATGTTAAAGATTATGTAGTCGGCCAAGTTTGGAGGAACTTAAGAAAGCGACATATACGTAACTATCAAAAATGGCTATCCCAGGAGGCAATCTCCTATCAATCAAAAGAAAAATACAAAGCATCTACGATTAGTCGGAAACTTGGTGTGGTCCGTTCGTATTTGAAATGGCTATATGAAATTCAATATATCCAGGAACCTCTTCATGTGGAAATTCTAAGTACTACCGTTAATAAACAACATAAACCAAAACGCGAGTTATCATATGATGAAGTGAAGCAATTGCTTCATTACTATAAGGATAATGAAATCAATTATGCTTTACTATCGGTTCTGGCTACTACAGGATTACGTGTTGCAGAAGTAGCGCACGCAATGTGGAAAGACCTTGAATATGACGCTATACGTGGACGTTACTATTTAATAGTTGATACAAAGGGAGATAATGAACGGATTGTTTCTATTAATAAGGAGATTTTTAATCGTATTGTTGCGTTTCGAATCCGGAGACGATTACCTGTGGACATTGGAAATAAAAATGGTGAGACTATATTTCAAACAAAGAATCATACTGCGTATAAAGAAAATTATTTATCACAATATATTTCTAAAATCATTAAGGATACAAAGTTACCCTTTACGGAGAATATACGAATCACTCCCCACTTTTTTAGACATTTTTATGTGCAGTACTTATACGACTACAAAGGACTAGCACCTCATGTAATAGCGGCTGCAGTAGGTCATAAAAATGATAGAACTACAAAAGAAAATTACTTAAAGCAAAGACTTACTAAAGATAATGATGCAGGAAATTTAATTGGTGATGATGAATTTTAATGTGTAATTAATATACAATAAATTTAAAATAGGACAAGGTGAAACCGATATTGGTTTCACCTTGTGTTTAAATGGTTTTAAATATTTATACTGCATAGACTTCAATTTTTGTAGGATTAGAAAAACGGCGTTCTAATTCTTTTTTGATTTTTTCAATGGCAAAGAATGCAGAAGATGCATATACAGTGATTACTTTTTTTATAAAAGTATTACCTGTTATTAAAATGTATCTTACTGAATATGATGAAATCATACTCTCACCCTTTCACATATCTATTGTGTTTAAGATATATGCCGATAGGTGTGGATATATTCTCAAAAGATGTAAAATAAGTAAGCAAGTGGATGTTCTGTTGCAAAGTTTTCTAAATGTGGTTACACTCCATCGCCATCTGATGAGTATGCTATATTTGAAAAAGATCCCGATAACTTGTGACCAAGTAAAAAAGCACCCTGTTTACAGGGTGCTTCACTTCTACCTAATGACTAATATTAGCACTTGGGTATAATGTCGTTCCTCCAATTGAAACTTTTATTTCATTTGTTAATGGAACATTTTGTTCATTAATAATTGTTCTCCACCATTCCCATGCAAGACCTGTACATTCTCTCGCTACGACTTTTACATTTTTTGAATTCGGTGGAAGTGGTATTACTGTAGAGTAATGAGCCGTTTTATCTTGGTTGTTTCCTTCCCAAGTTTTATGTGTTAATACTTCTTTCCCATTTTGATCATATGAGAATTCATCCCAAGAGACATCAAATTGAGCAACATATGCACCGTAATGATCAAGGGTCATTTTCGCACTTGAATATTCTGTAGTTGTAGTCTCAATATAATCTGTATTGTTATGAACAGCAGCAGTTGCGTTATCTTTTAAGAAAGTGCTTGTATATGAAATTGGGTATGCTGGATTTTTAGAACTTAATTCTGCATTATCTTTAATGACATTTCGGATTTCATTAAAATCTTTTGAAACAACCTTGTTATGCTCTTTTGCATCTCCGCCTAATACTACAGCGGTAAAGGTACTGTCTTCAAAAATATCTTTGTACTGTCCACTCGCTTCAACGCCTTGCCCCTTAATTAAGGCTTTAAAGGCAGCTTGTACATCTTTGCTCTTAGATGATGTTTCTAATTTCACATAAACTGTTCTACCATAAGCTACATTTGACACCATAACAGGCGGAGCCGCATTACTTACCCCTTTACGAGTTAGCTCATCAAAAGTAACGCTATTATCAAAAAGATCTGATGGATTGTTAGGTAGTTCTGCACTTACGGTATAAAAGATTTGCTTATATGCCGCAACCATCACTTTTTTCTCTCCATCTGCAATCGCTTTAAAATCAATGTTCAGTGAATTGTCAAGATATTTAGCGTTAACATTAAGAGCACTTGCTATTTGAGATTTACTATACACCATAGATTCTGTATATTGCATTCTTGCAGGTAACGTATGTGTTTTTGAATATTTTTCATTCCAAGTAGATACTAATTCATCTACTGCTCCAGACACATTACCATATGTAGGATTTTGAACAGTAATTGTATTGTCTTTTCTCATGCCAGGTAAGTCTATACTAATATTCAAAGGTTTTCTCTTAGCTACTAACAAACTAGGTTGATTATCTGCAAAAGCTTTATTTGCAAGTTGTACTGCTCCTGGATAAGTACGATTAGCCACAGAATCAATAATTGAAATATCCACCGGTGAAGTTGTAAGTGATTTTTTCTCGCGTTCCACTACTACAAATTTACCATTTGAATTTGTACTTTCTTTCGGAACAAAACTCTCTACTTTATCACCATTTACTGCTAAAACCTCTTGATTATTATACTTAAGATTTCCTATGCCAGTATCAATGTTAATAGCTTTTTTTGTTGCATCAGCTGAATTACTTGTTTTTATTTCAGCGAAGGAAATAGAAGAATAATTAATAGTGCATAAGCCAATTGATAAACATGCTAATAATTTGATTCCTTTAACACTTTTTATAATTTTCAAAAAATTCAACCCCTTCCTTTTTTCGTATTAAGGTATGATAATGCTTTATAAATGATTGCTAAATAGTGACCTTACATAAATGCTTTTAAAAGTTCTTGAACTAATGGGAGTACTCCACCTACAAATTTTAAAATTGTCATTGCGATTGTCATATTATTTCCTCCTCTTTTGTTGTTGCTAAGATGTGATTTATCTTTATGCTCTCATTATAGTAAGTACTTATATATATATCAACACATTCTGATATGCAATATTACATCTTAAAACCATGTTTTATACTGTTATAATAGAATAGGTACATTCTACAGCATTTTTCGATGAACTAAACAGCTAATGAACATGAAATTTCTCGTAAATAAAAAAGGAAGAGAATTATAAAAATTCTCTTCCTTTTTTATGTTTTGTGATGTGTTCATAAACATAATGCATCTATATTTATAGAAAATACATAAAAGCTATAGAAAAATCCACATTCTATCTATTTACACACGTACTGCTGTACCGCTTACCGCAACCATTAACATTCCGTCACGAACCACTTCGTAGTCTACATCGATACCAACAATTGCATTTGCTCCTTTTTGCGTTGCAAGTTGTTTCATTTCTTCCATCGCAATGTCACGAGCTTCTTTTAATTTACTTTCATAAGCACCAGAACGGCCACCTACAACGTCACGAACAGAAGCGAAGATGTCGCGTAAGATATTTGCACCCATAATTGCTTCACCGTTTACGATGTCCACATACTCAATAATTTCTTTACCCTGAATAGTATTAGTTGTTGTTACGATCATTGCTGACACACTCCTATAATCTCTAAAAATTTATTTTCGTTTTTTATAATCTTATTATTCATTTATACTTGAATCGTCTTTTTTGTATGTGAAATTTTCCCTTAACGTACAATGTTTTTTTGTCGTTTCGAGCTAAATATAGCATACATACAACAAGGGAATGCAGTACATATCAGCATACAAGCATTCCCTTGTTATTTTTATGTTATTACTTTACATTTTATGTCCCCACTGGTCAAAGTGATAATCTTTACCATCGATTTTAAACCAACCGTCTGAATAAAGTGAACCATCTTCTCTAGCACAATACCAAAGGTATCCGTATGCAAGAGGCCAAGGTCTATATCCACCACCAACTTGGAACCATCCTGTTTTAGCTGCTCCATTCTCATCGAAGTAATAATATTTATTATCGATAGTTTGCCAGCCCGTTTGTGCTACGCCGTTATTGTCAAAATGGTATAGCTTACCGTCAATTTTTTCAAATCCTGCTCGGTTAACTGATCCGTCTTCATGAAAATAATATTTTTTTCCGTCAATGTTTTCATAAGCATTGAAAGTATAATTGCGACCATTTGTGAAATAATATCTTTTACCGTCTATCATTTTCCAACCGGTATAGAAAACTCCATCTTCTAAACTATAATATTCTAGTAGGTTCTCACTTTTGTTGAGCCCTGTTTTATAAAGCGAACCGTCATGCTTAAATGATAATATTTTGTTGTCCAACCCAACATTAACAACGCTGTTTATCACTTTTCCATTTAGATCAGAAACTCTCTCAAGTACACCTTTGTCGGAAACGTGAATAATTTTATTTTGATCTTCTAAGCGTATTTCCTTTTTATTTACATTATAATTTTGGAAGTAATAAATTTTACCATCTACTTCTTTTAGACCTTCTTTAACGATTGCTCCAGAAGCATCGGCATAGGAATCTCCATCCCAGGTTGATCGTTGTAAAACACCGTCATCATTAAAGTAGTAGTATTTATCCTCAATCAGTGCATCACTTGCATTTCCAGCAACCATGTAGCCATAAGGCGATGAGAAATAATAAGTCTTCCCCTTAATTTCTTGCCAGCCTGTCAAAATGACTCCTTCAGCATCTGTAAAGGAATACCCATCACCTCGGTTTATCCAACTGTTCTTTATCACGTTTCCAGAGGAATCTTTTGCAATCCATTTAGTAGAATCTTTTTCATCAGCTACAGCCTGTACTTTATCATACTTCTGTCTCTCATTTTCTTTACCCGGATACCACTCTATTAACCAATTGTTAATTTCATTGTTGCTTTTATCAGAGAAACGAATTTCAGATTTGAAACTCCAATCAGTACCAAATTGAGAAATATATTGATTACCAGCCAAACTTACCCCATTTTTGTTATTCAAACGGAACTGAAATTTACCATCGTTAGAATTTCCTATCTGAACAAGTTCAAACACTTCATCATCGCCAAGCGAATCGGAATATTGAAGTCCGTTTCCTTCTTTTCCTGAAAGATATTTTGAACCTGTTTTTACGATTACTTTATTCGTTCCTTTTTTATAAGGGATAATTTGATAAGGTTTACCGTCATTTAGTGTAATGAATGGCAGTGCCATAGATGTCTCTAGGACGTTAGTACGCTCCGCCAATATATCAGATAATCGATCATAAAAATCTGCACGAGCTTTAGGATCATTATTAACATAGTTGTCAAGGACATCTTTATCTACTGGCTTTGAAGTCAATGTTATCAATCGTTTTTGCTCATCTGATAATTTATTTGCTATCTGATCAAATAGGTAATCTGAATTTTTAACAATCACCGTCCAATCGCCAAAGGAGTCGCCGGAATATTTTTTGTAAAGTGGACCAAGAAATCTTGGGTTTTTACCAGATGCTTTTTCTACAAATGCATGTTGGCCTTGATTTATCACAACTCCGGTCTTTCCTTCGTCTAATTGTGCTTGTGTAATGTAAAGAAGATCGTGTTCTGAGACATTTGCTCCATTAGGGTTTAGATCTATAATTGCACCTGCTTCAGTAATTTTAAGCTGCTGCCCAGATTTTAGTTGATGAGTTTCAATTCTTCCATTTGGATAGCGTACTTTAACTGGTTTAAGAAAATTCACATCACCTTGTGTATGATACATGGAAATATTAAATTCCCCAGATGTAAAAGTAGGAGCCTGGTAAGTTTCGTTTTCTGCATATACATCAATGTGAGTGCCTGGGTCTCGATCCCCAGGGGCTAGTCCAAGTGTTTCATAAGTATTTGCTACAGCACCTAATACAGTAATACTTATATCTATTACCGTACCTATCCCTGCGCTAGCTTTGTTTTCTGCAATAGGAGCGACAGAAAAAAGAATACCTAATGCCGCTGCAGTAGGAATTACTTTCTTTCCAATTCCAATTGTTTTAAATTTTTTCTTCATTTTTGTTGTCCTCTCTTAGTAAGATTTAGCCTAGATTGCTTACATGTAACACTGTAAAAAACAAACATATAAATACTGTCGTATATTGATTTAAAATATAAAATCAATATTTATAAATTCATCTTAGTTTAAAAACCTGTCAAATTTCTTTCATAAATGTTACAAAAGTCTTTCATTAATATCGTATAAAATTCTGAACTTTTTACGATAGTCTATATTTTTTCAGCTTGGGCCCATGCTCATTAAGCGAAGATTTTTAAGTATCCCCAAAACAAAATTTTTATTTGTAAAATGAATGAAGTAGTAAACAAGAAAGGCTGGCAAAATGCCAACCTTTCTTGTTTTTTGGGTCTCAATTTTTAATTTAATAAGATATATCGGTGGTTTACTTATGTATCAATCCTTTTATTTCTATCGGTATTTCCAGGTTTAATAAATTACTTGCAAGAGTCCTGAAGTGTTTGTATGAGAAGCAATGAAAGGGTTTTGTAACATTTACGAAAGACTTTTGAGAGTTATTTAAATTAAGATAAACTTACCGATGTTAATTTAAATATGTTGGAAACAGTATAAATTAGAAAGTAAGGAGCACATCCATGAAGGAAAAGATAAAGAGATGTATAAAAAAAATCCCCCCTGTAGGAATAGCGATGGGGATTGTATTCAGCTTGAACCCATTTACAAAACATAAAGCGAAAGCAGACGTTGATACAAGAGAAACGATGCTTACAACATTTGGTGATACCTATGATTCGTTTTTAAAAGAGCCTTTTGTTATCTTTTTATCCGAACAAAGTGCTAAAAATGATTATACAGCTAACAATGAAAACCGTGCTTACAAAGCTCCTACTTTTAACAAAGGAGAATTTGGTATTAGTGTGTATGATTATTATAAAAACCAAAACTTTTCTAAGAGAATTAAACTTTTCTATAAAGATGGGAAAGTTGAATATAAAACGATAAAACATGGTCAACAACTTCTGATTAAGCAAGCTGGTATAATAGTGGACTTAAATCCTGATGCCTCAGACCTATATGAACATGATATGTATTATATTACACAAAAACAATTAGATGGAGGAAATACTGGTATTTCGCTGACGAATTGGCAAACATATTACTTAAAAAGTGACAATAGTGGTCAAATGAATGGTCCTTTAGCTCTAAAATATATTAAACAGGAATTTCCAAATATAAACCCAGGTAATGCTTCTTTTGACCTAATGAAACTTTTTCATGCACTACCAGGGGAGAAGCGAAAACTCGCAACGATAACTTCGAATCCAGTAAAAGCATCTGGAATTTTTAATTATACCTCTGATGAGCTTGCTGAGATAAAGAAACATAAACTCGCCGTCGTTACACAATATAAAAATGAAGAATGTTCTTCTATTTCTGTGAAAATTAGAAACGAGGGTAACGTCTTGCGAACATGGGAGGGGAGTACGAATATTTCTACTTCATCTAATTGGATCCCAGAAGATAGGAGTATATTTACAATTATTCCACTTGAAAAAAGATCTAACAAGGTCTACATAGAAGCAAATTCAACCTATCTTACATCTGTAAATGGTGAGGTGGGCGTTACAGGATTTCGCGCTTACGGACAAGTATGGACACTTGTTGATTATGGATTTGGAATCTTCTCTTTAAAAAACAACCACGGACAATATTTATCTGTTAATGATACATCCGTACGTCTTACTGACAAGCCCGAGAAAAACACTATATTTGACACTAATATTCAAAAAGACAAATGGAATAAGTGGTTAGCTAAATGGTATCCTAGCAAATAAAATGCAAGTTGATATAACCGGTTCTGGTGCAAAGATTGCATTTATTTGAAAGAGGTATATAGATTCCTAATGGAATCTATTCTTATGCAGCCATTCCGAATAGTTGATGAATAAACTTCATTTCATTTTGGACAGACTTGTCCCGTAAAATAAGTTGGCCTTTTTTAATGATATGCATCGCTTCTATTCCTGAAAGAATAGATGTAGCTGTACGAAAAGACTTCAATCCTAACATTGAACGAACTCTCTTTTTAATAAAACGATGATCTTGCTCTACAATGTTATTCAGGTATTTTACCTGCCTTATTTGGATGCCTACAGGCATCTTTTTCTCTTTCTTCAACTCTTCAATCGCTATAGGATAGGCTGGGTTTTTGTCTACTGTAATCACACGGGGCTTTGAAGCATGAAAAGACCGCAAAGCTTTCTTGAAAAAACGCTTTGCAGCCCTATGATCTCTTGTTTTGCTTAAATGAAAATCAATTGTATTTCCTTTTGAATCAACAGCACGATATAGGTACATCCATTGACCTTTGACTTTCACATACGTCTCATCGACTCGCCAAGAATCATTGGTTGACTTCAGATGACGTCGTACTCGCTTATCTAATTCGGGACCATATTGATGAACCCATCGCATGATAGTTGTATGGGCAAGGGATAGCCCGCGTTCTTCCATCATTTCGACTAAATCACGAAAACTGAGGTTGTACCGTAGGTACCATCTCACGGTTAATAAAATAATATCCGGTTGATAATGTTTCCACTTGAATAGATTTTGCTTTTCCATACCAATCACATCCTTTTTAGAATACTAGTATCAGTATGTCCAAGTTTAGGAGGTTACTTACAAGCGTTTTGGAGTGTTTGCACCAGAACCCTTTTTTATCCGTAATTCTATATTTTGATATTTTGTTCCAAATCCTAAAGCAATAGCAGCTCCAATACAACTTGAAAGACAGCCAGCAAATAAATATACCGATAAATCTGATTCGCCAATTATCACAGAAGCTATTCCTCCAATTGCAGGAAAAAGTGCTACCATATAACCACTTTTTGCCCCTCCAATTCTATCTACAAGTTTCAAATAGAATAACCATGCTGCAAAAGAAGCAATTAGGGTTAAGTATAGTAAAGCGGATAAGTATGAAATAGATGTTGGAAAGACTAGTTTTTCTCCTTGAAGTAATACAATCGCTCCTATCAATACACTTCCTGCTGTAAAGCCAATTGAATTTGCATATACGGGATTAACCTTTTGTTTTGAATTTCTTGCAGAGCTAGCATCTCCTATCGCTGTAAGAATAGTACCTAGAATAGCCATCATAATTCCTTTTACATCATCAAATCCTTTAAAACTGTTTATATTCGGATAGATAAGAATACATACGCCTAGCACTCCTAGAATTCCTCCAATTAAAACACGAGAATGTAGCTTCTCTTTCAAAAAAATCCGAAGGGCAATTGGAGTTAAAATAACTTTCAATGAAAAAATCAAAGTTACGATTGCTGCAGAACTCATTATAGTAGCATAATAGAGACATAGGTAACTCAATGCAAAATTGCAAATGCCAAATAAAACGACAAATGGAATATCTTTTCTATTAGGTTTTCCATTAGGTTTAATAAACCATATGAGAACTAAAAATAAGATTGCCGTTAGAACTAAACGGTATAATAACGAGAGTTCTAGACTAACTGGTGTACCTTGAATCTTAACTACAATAAAATTAAGTCCCCAAACAATTAAACAAAATAAATACATAATTTTAACCAACTTATCATCATTCCTCTTAAAAAATATTGTATGAATTCCTATACTTAATACTAATCCTTACTGTCATTTGTAAAAGGTACAGTTTATAATAATGTAAAATGACAGTTGGGGTGTATTAAGTGAAAGAACTCATTTTTAATATAGATCAGAGTGGTAACGTTCCAATGTATCAGCAAATATATGTTTATATACGGATACAAATATTATCAGGAAAAATTACCTATGATACAAAACTACCTTCTATTAGACAATTAGCAGAACTTTTAAATGTAAGTAGAAATACTACACAAGTGGCTTATGAACAACTTCTAGCAGAAGGTTATATACGAAGTGAAAATAAAAAGGGCTATTTTGTACAGGCAAATATGTCTAATCAAGTACTTACATATGAGCCTACTGTAGTAACTCCTAGAGGAAGACAAAAAGATATAAGAAAAACCATTGATTTTAAAATTGGTACGGTGGACAGGGAGAACTTTCCTATTGCAAAGTGGAGAAGCCTAACAAATAAAGTCTTAATGGATCCTATCATGTATTCCTACGGAGAAAAACAAGGGGACATGTTGTTAAGGACAGCTATATCAGATTATCTGTTTCAATCAAGAGGTGTAAGTGCTGTTAATAAGCAAATACTGATTGGTAGCAGTACACAACATTTGTTATTGATTTTGACCCTTCTTTTAAAAGAAGAATTTCATCGGATAGCTGTAGAAGACCCTGGTTACAATGGAGCAAGGGAGCTTTTTTCCTTACAGTCATTCTCCGTTGAACCTATATCTGTTATTGAAAATGGCCTTGACGTTGATCAATTGTGTACAACAGACACAAGATTGGTATACGTTACACCGACTCATCATTTTCCATATGGATTAACGATGCCTGTTAGTGAAAGGTTACAACTCATTAACTGGGCTGAACAGGTTAATGGATATATTATTGAGGATGATTACGATAGTGAATTTCGTTATATTCATCAACCTGTCCCCTCTTTACATAGTATAGATTCTAATGATAGAACTGTGTATTTAAGCACATTTTCTAAAGCATTATTACCCTCAATCCGTGTAAGTTACATGGTATTACCTAAACGATTACTTCCTACGTATGAGAAAATTGGGCCTTTACTAGAACAAACTGCTTCTTCTGTTCATCAAAGAACGCTAGCCCACTTTATATCAGAGGGATATTGGTATGCACATTTAAGGAAAATGAAAACTCTTTATAAACGTAAAATAAAAGTACTATGCGAAGAGATAAATAAGCATTTTAAAAACAATATAAAAATCAAGGGTTACTACTCTGGTATTTATGTAGTTATTGAAGTCAAAACTCAAATGAGCGAGAAAGATTTGATAAATAAAGCATTTAGCAATGGCGTTACTGTTTATCCATGCTCTCAATATTTTGTTAAAAACGCACCTAAATATCCACATATTCAATTAGGTTTAGGAAACTTAAGTGAACATGAGATTACTGAAGGTATCTGTAAATTAGCAAATATATGGCTTGAAAAAAATTAAAGTTAATTTGAAAAATAAATTTTTTAAAGAGTCTTCTCAAATTAATGTTGAATTTATGTTACGTTATGTCGACCTGACATGTATGGAATATACATCCATTTTTTGTATCAAATCATTTCTTCTGAATGGTACAATTAGAAAAAAGGGAGAGATATTATGCTTTCTATATTGATTGCAATGATTCTACTTGTTTTTCTCATTCTGATTTGGGACAATCTTCGACTGATTAGAAATAACTCCGAGCAACAGGTTAAACAGAATGAACAGATTATCAAACTTTTAGAAGATAACAAACAGAAGTAAGAAACAAACCTCTCTCAGAACAGGAGGGATTTGCTTTACTTCCAATAACGGAAATTATGTAAATACGAAACCCCTTCAGCAAGTAAACTGAAGGGGTTTTTTCTAGATACATTGAATACCGATTAGTGGGGGTATGTCAACTACTGATATATATTTAAAATCCAGTAACCTTATATTTAGTATAATCTATAAAAATGTAGAAAGATTGTAAGTAATATGAGTTATTATGCAAGGGAAAATGGAATTTGTTTTTTTGTAGAGTAATGAATACATGATTCCCGTTACTGTTGCAGAAATAATAAATGCGATATCGTAGTTATGAGCAATTCCAAATAGTAAACTAGATAGGATTAATCCAGCTAGAAAAGAATATTTTGTTTCAAAAAATTTAAGTATAATCCCACGATATATAATTTCTTCTTGAATTGGTCCTATTAATGCAATTGCTAAAATAGCAATTATATTAATAGTCAGTGATTGCTCATCTAAATTTCCTATTCCTAAATGTTTATCTTGGATTTCAGCAGAATTAGAATATGAGTTTGTTATTTTATCGATAAAAGTATCGATCATATATATTAATAAAATATATATGTATGTTTGATATGAATATAAAGGTTTGATATTACATACAGATACAATTATTTTTTGAAAAGGTGCATATTTTAGTATAAACAGAATCAATATAAATAAATAGAAAATATCAAATATAAAATTTTGTACAATGATAAGACTATCATTGTTAAATTTTTGTTGAATGAAATTTAATGAACTGGTTATTTTTAATGGAATTCCTATAATTATTATTGCTATAAAGTTGACTAACAATGTTCCTAAAATAAATTCTTTCCAGGATATTTTAATTTGCTGTAATTTTGTCTTCATGCATGTTCTCCTGCTATTAATTTTTTCATTTATAATATTTTGTTTAATAAAGTTAATAGTATTAGATGGAAAAGGTATCAAGTATATTATCTTTCTTTTCTTTATTAATAGCAATGTATTTCAAAGTAATTTGTGATTTCATATCTTTAATCTATTCTTTACTTCGGATGTGTTGAACATCAATGTGATGTGTTTTTTTTGCTCATGGGTTTCTAGACCTTTTTATGTATAGTGTTTTGAATGTATACTTTTCTTTCTGTTTTGAGGATATTGAGGGAAAGCGGGGAAAAGTCAACATTGAAGGGAATTTGAAAGTAAACTAATGAAATAAAATCTACTTAATTGCCTTAAAAATAAGTAGGATTGCTTATTGGGTGTTTTTGCCGATCCCCTCAAAAAGAGGGAATAGCAAGCAAATTATTTAAAAAATGTGCATGTCAAAACATATACATTTTAATTGACACATTTCCCATAAGCATAAGTTGTATTTTTTAATTAATTAAGCTAATTCCCCCTTTTCGGGGATGTGGGCAAAAACACCTGTGTACCAGTTGATGTTGTCGCAGTAAAGCAAGAAGATAAGTCAATTGAAGGTACCATTATTCTCGAAAGCATGGAAACTGAAGCAAGTAGTGATTTGCATAAAGAGGAACTGCTTTTTATTGGCGTGAGTAAATTAGATGGATATGATGGTGAAGGGAAACCATCTAATAGCAATGTGATACCATCATGGCAACCGTGTTTTTAATAATTAAAAAGATTATCCTTAAAGTAGCGAATCCGCTCCTTTTTTATTTTGAATAGAAAAAAGGATCCCGCAAAGGATCCCTTTCATATCATGCTGTCTTATAATTTTTATTTTTAATCCTATTTTTAGTATCCATAAGTGCGGCGAATGTCGCTATAGCACCACCTAAATCATAGACTTGGAATTTGTGGTCAAAAGCAAGTCCTACAATGAAATTGTAGCTGTATATAAAACATGTAATACCAAATAACCATAACATGAACTTCAAATCTTTTAAGTTCAATCTATAACTCTTAATTTTTTTCCACATATGTATCAACTCCTAACTGTAGTGAGGTTGGTATATCAAATCTTGGTTCTGGTGCAAAAACTTTAATATACGTGTAAGTAATCTCTAAAACTTGGACAAATCCTATTACACTAAAAAAGGTGTGATTGGTATGGCAAGGGAACATGTATTCAAGTGGAAACATTATCAGCCTGATGTTATCTTATTAACGATAAGATGGTACCTACGGTACAACCTCAGTTTTCGTGATTTAGTCGAAATGATGGAGGAACGGGGCTATCCATTGCTCATACAACGATTACGCGTTGGGTTCACCAATATGGTCCTGAGTTAGATAAGAGAGTTCGTCGTCATCTTAAGAAAACGAATGATTCTTGGCAAGTAGACGAGACGTATATTAAGGTCAAAGGAAAGTGGATGTATTTATATTGTGCCGTTAATTCAGAAGGGAATACCATTGATTTTTATCTAAGTAAATCAAGAGATAAACAAGCAGCCGAGCGTTTTTTCAAGAAAGCCTTGGCTTTTTCGTACATTTCTAAACCTCGTGTGATAACAGTAGATAAAAAACCTGCATATCCTGTAGTGATGCAAGCGTTGAAAGAAGAGAAACATATGCCCGAAGGCATACAACTAAGGTAAGTTAGATATCTCAATAATATAGTGGAACAAGATCATCGTTTTATTAAGAAACGTGTGCGTTCTATGTTGGGGTTTAAGTCATTTAAAACTGCAACTTCTATATTGAGTGGTGTGGAAGCCATGCATATGATAAAAAAGAGACAGATTGATTTACGGAGCCAGTCTGTCCAAAATCAAAAAGAGTTCATCCATCAAGTGTTTGGACTTATAGTATAAAATACGATTCCGTTAGGAGTCTACTATTCTCCGTGTTATTCTTCATATATTTGCACCAGAACCAGAAAAAGTTATGTAAAGATTTATATGTATATATGAAAATCATTATTAAACTTAATATAATCAATGAAAAAATAAAATCTTCAAATAGTTTTGCGCCATTGTCGCTAAAAAATTATTTTGGGATAAAAGTCTTGTGATTGAACCTAACCTAAGGTCATTAGTGAACTAATAATATAAAGATAGGAACAATACTATATTCACCTTAAAATTGGCATAAACATTAGTGGAACGTTCGAAGCAGACTTTCTTATAATTAATTTCAAATTATATTTTAATTTAAAAACCCGAATAATAGAATTTTTAATATTTCCGTTATTCGGGTTGAAGTTCAAATATTAGTTCACGCTCTTTTTATATTAAAATTTTCTTCCTGGTGCACCATGTTTATATCTAGAATCAATTTTTCCTGCTCCACCAGCATTTTTACCAACCCATTTTGCAGCTTCCCATCCATACTCAATTGCATCTTGCCATGGGAATTTTTTATCCTTCTTAGTCTTACCTTTACCACCATCAATGTTTAGCATTTCTTCTTGTGTTAAATCTTGTAATTTAAGTTTCATAAATTATACGCCCCTTATCAATTTTTCATTTTAAAAAAATATTCGAATATAAAACTTAACCGGTTTATTGTATTATATATAAAGATAGCGCAATATGTCTAGAATTTTTTTACTATTTTTAAAAAAATATGCAAATTTGCATATTTTAGAAAGAAGGGGTATTTATTGAGTAGAAAACGTTTTCCATTTATCAGGCAATATGATTTAAAAGATTGTGGTCCAACATGCCTAGCCATGATTTCTAAATATTATGGGCTTACTATGTCTATCTCTAAAATTAGGGAAGTTGCAGGAACAGATTTACTGGGGACAAACATAAAAGGTTTGTTAGAGGCTTCCGAACAATTAGGTTTTGATGCGAGAGGAGTAAAAGTAACTGATACAAGTGCAATAACAGAAATTCCTTTACCAGCTATCGCTCATATAATCACTGAAGAAGGTGTAATGCATTATGTGGTGGTCTATAAAATTAAAAGAGATAAAATATTCATTGCTGATCCTGATAAAGGTCTGATTACATATAATATAGAGGATTTCGATGATTTATGGACGGGAGTTTTAGTCTTACTGCAACCAGGAAAATATTTCAAAAAAGAAAAAGGCTCTAAAGGGGCACTTTCTCAGTTTTTAAGTTTGTTGAAACCACAGTTGAATTTGTTAGTACCTTTATTTTTTGCTTCCATATTTCTTAATTTATTTGGGTTTATAGGAGTATTTTATTTTCAATTACTAATTGATGACATTGTACCTAATCAATCACTAAATACGTTGCATATCATTTCAGTAGGAATGATTGTTTTATATGTTTTTAAAGTTCTATTATCTTATTTTAGAACGCACTTAATTTTATATTTTAGCCGACGAATTGACATACAACTTATGCTTGGGTACTATCGGCATGTTATTAAGTTGCCACTTAATTTCTTTGAAACTAGAAAAGTAGGAGAGATTATCTCGCGTTTTTCAGATGCTGGTAGGGTTCATGAAGTGCTATCTACAACAGCTATAACACTAGTAATTGATATTTTGATGATTCTTTTTGGTACTTGTATATTACTAACCAAAAATTTATCTTTATTTCTGGTTACTCTTTTACTAGTTCCATTTTATGTGATTATTGTTTTTGTGTTTCGTAAGTCGTATGAAGTTCTTAATCGCAAAGTTATGGAGAGTGGCGCGAATTTGAATTCCTATATGATAGAATCCCTTAGTGGAATGGGAACTATCAAATCCTATAATGCTGAAAAAGAAGTTTTCTTTCAAGTTGAGAAACGATTTATAAAATTCTTAGGATATGGATTTCGTTTAGGAAAACTTGATAACTTACAATCTTCAATTCGAATGATACTCGAGCTAATCGGTGGTGTTGTTATTCTATGGGTAGGAGCTACTCAAGTATTAAAGGGAAATATGACAATCGGTGAATTAATTACATTTAATGCCTTATTAATATATTTTTTAGATCCAATTGAAAATTTAATCGACTTACAACCTAAAATGCAATCAGCAATTGTTGCAGCAGAACGATTGAATGAAATTTTTGATTTGGATTTAGAGGAAGACGAGAACGAGCACAGAAAAGTATCTCCTACATATTTATCTGGAAACATTGAGTGTCGAAATGTTTCTTTCCGATATGGTACGAGAGGAAATGTTTTAAACAATCTTAGTTTTTCTATTGAACAAGGTAATCAAATTGCTTTTGTAGGAGAGAGTGGTTCTGGTAAAACAACAATTTCAAAACTATTGATGAATTATTATACACCCCAACAAGGAGATATTTTTTATGATGATTACCATATAAAAGAGATTAATCGGACAGCTCTGCGTGAACGAATTGCCTACGTATCACAAGAATCATTTTTCTTTAGTGGAACAATTTATGATAATTTATGTTTTGGTGTAGAGCATCAAATTTCATTAGACGTTGTGATTCAGGCCACCCAAAAAGCTTGTGCGCATAATTTTATAAGTGAATTACCGTTAAGATATGAAACTGTATTAGAAGAGAACGGTTCTAACTTGTCTGGTGGTCAAAAACAAAGGTTGGCTATTGCAAGAGCACTATTAAAAAACCCTGATATATTAATTTTAGATGAAGCAACAAGTAACTTGGATTCTACTACTGAAAAGCATATCACAGATATGTTAAAAGAATTAGGAAGTGAAGGAGTAACTGTTATTATGATTGCACATCGTTTAAGTACAATTCAACATGCAGACCAAATTTTTGTAATGAATCAAGGCTCTATTATCGAGGGAGGTTCACATAAAGAGTTGTTATCAAACAAAGGCGAATATTATCGTCTGTGGAAGAATCAAACGGTACATACAGAATATATTGAAGAATTATTTCATATGATGCCAGGAGGTCAACATGAATAAAGTTTATACTTTTGAACAACTAACAGATAGCGTTGAATTGTTAGAAAAAAAACCTCCACGCTTTATTAACATGTTTTTAGGGTTACTAATTGCTTTTCTTATTGGTTTTTGTCTTTGGGCTTATTTTGGAAAAATAGATATTGTAAGTAAGGGGACGGCTATTATACAGGGGAAAAAAGAAGCAAGTATGGTTCAAAGTCGTCTTGGAGGAGTAGTAAGTCATGTTGCCGTTCAATCTGGTGATTATGTAAAAAAAGGAGATAACATTCTTCAGATTAAAAACCAAGAATTAGTAGATGAACAAAATAAATTGAATTCCATCGTTTTACATTTAGAATCAAAAAAAAATATGCTTATCGAATTAAAAAAGAGTGTGTCTAATAATAAGCCTCTTTTTTCTAACAGTAACGAACATGATAAAGTTCGAGATGAATATAGTGCATATGAACAAGGATATAAATTATTAGATAGTGAAAAGGAATTAGAATTGAATACCATAGTTGAGAATAGTGTCGAAGATGGACTAGATGATGTTTTACAGTCATTAATAGCAGAATATGAGAATACACAAAGAGAAATGGACTCTTTAAATAAGAAAAAAAATAAAGAACAGATTTCAAAAGAAGATACGGAGGTCATTATAGAACAAATCGATTCAGCTCTTTCACAACAAAACAATTTAAAGAAAAGAATAGAACAAAGAAAAGAGTACCTTGAAAAAGAAAGAAAAAAAATAAAACAGGTAAAAGAAGAAAAGCAAACACAAAAAAAGCAAGCTTTAAAACAATATCAGCAAGGTTTTATTGTTGACATTAATGAGCGAATTGAATCTATTGAGCAAGATATTTTGGCTAAAAAACAAGAATTAGATACTATTACATATCAGAATGATACAATGAAAATAAACGCTCATATAGATGGTACTATTCAATTTTCAAATATACTACAAGAAGATAATTTAATAGAACCTGGACAAGATATTGCTTTTGTGATCCCAAAGGGGTCTGATAAAAAAGTAAAATTATTGTTATCACCAGAAGAAGTAAAAGGGATAAATAAAGGGGACAAAATACAATATTCTTTTCAATCTAATCAACAAGTTGGATATGTTTCTTATATTCCCGCTCATCCCATTTATGATAAAGATTCAAAATCATATATGTATGAATTAGAAGGAACAATTAATTTCAAAAAAATTCAATCTTTACCTTCTGGAGTGATTGGAAAAGCTTCTGTTGTAACGGGATCAGAACCTATATGGAAATTTTTGTTAAGAAAATTAGACTTCATTTGAATATAAGAAGATATTTTACTCTTATTCTAATTTGAATTGTTGATATTTTCGCTTCTGATTATACATCTTTTACCGTTGAGGTTAAAAGATGGGATGTAGCGGAAGTTATACAGTTAAATATAGATTTTTAAGGTTCCGTTGCAAAATTTCTTAACACATAAAAAGCTGAGGAAATTGCAGCTGAATTTTATGAAGCCGCTAATAATTTTTGTAATTCGTTATACGTCGAAAAGACGAGGTCTGATTGAAGACTTCGTCTTTGTTTATATAGGGCATGAACCGTTTCGATTCCTTTTATTGTACGTGAAGCATGACGAAGTGTTTGAAATCCTGAGGATCTAGCAAACCGGCACTTCACATGACAATGGTCTAGTTCTATGTAATGATTGAAATGTTTGATTGTAGAATGAGTAGTATTTTTATAAAAGCCTTTCATCTTTAATTTTTTGAGTGTACTAAGCAAAGAAGGGGCCTTATCTGTTGTCAGAACCTTTGGTTCTCCAAAAGTTTGAACGAGTCGTTTCATAAAATCATATGCAGCTTGTGTATCTCGTTTTTTATAAATTTGAACATCCAGTGTTTGTCTCTCTTTATCAATTGCTCGATATAAATAGCACCAATTCCTTTGACTTTTATATAGGTTTCATTCATTTTCCAAAATAGTTGTGCCCTTTTGTTTTTCTTCTTCCAAATTTGATAGATAAGGTTTCTATATTCATGAACCTAGCGCATAATGATTGTTGGATGAATTGAAACACCACGTTTCTTCAGAATTTCAGACACATTACGATAACTTAAAGAAGAACGACAATAGTAGCTAACGGATACCAAGATAATATCTGTCTCGAACTGTTTTCCTTTAAAACATCTCATCTATTATGCTCCTCGTTTGTTTTTTTCAGAGTTTATCCTAGTTTAGAAAAATTTGTAACAGAACCATTCTTATAACCTTTTAACATATTTTTTGAATAGCGATTGGGATATAAAGCATTTAGCATCTCATAGGGACTACCCTTCCAATATCTTCTTAGTGGTGTCCATAATTTGTGTTTTATTAACCATTTTTGAGTATATACACCTAGTAATTGTTCTTCTGTTAGTTTTTCCTTTTCTTCAATAGTCCATCGCAATGCTTCTAATGCCTTTTTTTTATTCCAAAAACCAGTAGGTGTAACTTTAAACTCCCATTCTTTAAATCGCGCAGGATACAAATCATTTAGCATAGAGTACGGACTGTTCTTCCATAATATATGACAAGGAGAGATTAATTTATGATTTGTTAGCCATTTTACGCTGTAAACTTGTAATAATTGAGAAGGGGTTAATTTTTCTTTCTCCTCAATAGTCCACCTTAGTGCTGTTAATGCCTTATCTTTGGTCCAAAACTTGTTAGGAGCCATAATAAATTCCCATTCTTTAAATTTATTAGGGTATAAAGAGTTTATCATTGCAAAAGGGCTACCATTCCAGTACATAATTAATGGGGCACTGAGTTTATTTTCTTTTAGCCACTTTTTTCCATATATCTTTAGTAATTGTTCTTCGCTTAGCTGTTCTTTTTCTTCAATAGTCCATTTCAATACTTCAAGAGCTTTTTCTTTAGTCCAAAAATTTAAAGGTGCCATACCAAATTCCCATTCTTTAAAGCGATTGGGATACAAGTCTTCAATCATTTTATAAGGACTATTATCATAACTATGTTTGAGTGCGCCAAGTAATCGATATTTTACAATTAAAGGTGTATTCCATTTTTGTTTAATATCCTCTTCATTCCACTTTAGGATGGTTTCAATTAAATATTTTGTTACTCTTCTAGATAGTTCCCTATTGTCGTCTTCTTTCCATGTATTAGCTGGAAACCTACTTCTTTTCCCGTCTAATATTTCTTGATAGATCTCCTCTATTGTCACTGCTCTTGTTTGCACTTCAAAACTTCCTCCCATTTAAACTAGTAGAGATAATATGTTTATCGATAAACTCAACGAAAATTATGAATATATATTTAAAGGTGAATAATATGATTATACCTTATTATAAAAAAATAGTTTTATATTATCGAAAAAAATGTACTTAACAATATAAATATATAAAAATGACAAATATTTATTTTAAATTGCGAATTTTTCAGTTATACTAAAATAACATAATCTTATTAAAACGTATTAAGGAGAGTAGCGATATGGGTACAATAGACAAAAAAGAAATTATTCAGACTATTCCGCAAAAAGGTTTTTTTGGACACCCTAAAGGATTGTTCACATTATTTTTCACAGAATTTTGGGAGCGATTTTCTTATTATGGTATGAGAGCTATACTACTATACTATATGTATTATTCGATTTCCAAAGGTGGTTTAGGCATGGATCATGCCACTGCCGCATCAATTATGGCCATCTATGGATCCCTAGTTTATATGTCTGGTATTATTGGTGGTTGGATTGCTGACCGTCTATTAGGTTCAAGTAGAACTGTTTTTTGGGGTGGAGTTTTAATTATGATAGGCCACCTTATTTTAGCACTTCCTGGTACTATTAGTACTCTATTCATTTCTATGGTATTTTTAATACTTGGAACAGGTTTATTAAAACCAAATGTATCTAGCATTGTTGGTGATTTATATAGTGAAACAGATACACGTCGAGATTCAGGATTCAGTATTTTCTATATGGGAATTAACTTAGGTGCGTTTTTATCTCCTTTTGTTGTAGGTACGCTAGGTCAACAGTATAATTTCCATCTAGGTTTTGGTGTTGCTGCAATTGGTATGATGATAGGATTAGTCATTTTTGTTCTTACAAAAAAGAAGAATCTTGGCTTAGCGGGAACGCAAGCACCAAATCCTTTAACAGGTAGTGAAAGAAAGAAAGTAATTAAAAAGTTTAGTATTGGTATAGTGTTTATTTTAGTATTATGTCTTGTAACAATACCAACAGGTATTTTAACTATTAATCGTTTTACTTTATTAGTGAGTATTTTAGGAATTATTATTCCAACTTGTTACTTTATTTTTATGTATCGTAGTCCAAAAACTACAAAAATAGAAAAATCTCGTCTTCTTGCATATATCCCATTATTTATTGCGGCTACAATGTTCTGGGCTATTCAAGAACAAGGAGCTATAATTTTAGCTACATATGCTGACCAACGTACTCAGTTACAATTTGCAGGAGTTGAACTTCAATCCTCATGGTTCCAATCATTAAATCCTATTTATGTCGTTGTACTAGCACCAGTTTTTGCTTGGTTGTGGATAAAGCTTAACTCACGTCAACCTAGTACAGCTCATAAATTTGCTATCGGTTTATTATTTGCCGGTTTATCATTCTTAGTTATGATTATTCCTTCTTATATTCATGGTACGGAATCTTTAGTAAGTCCTATGTGGTTAGTGATTAGCTTCCTACTAGTAGTAATTGGGGAACTTTGTTTATCACCAGTAGGTTTATCAATTACAACAAAATTGGCACCAGCTGCTTTCTCTGCTCAAACAATGAGCCTATGGTTCTTAACTAGTGCAGCAGGACAAGCAATAAATGCTCAACTTGTTCGTTTATATAAACCGGAAACCGAAATTATTTATTTTGGCGTAATTGGAGGTCTATCCATACTGTTAAGTATCATGTTATATTTCATGGCACCTAGAATTAAAGACCTTATGAAAGGTATTAGCTAAAAAAAGATGTGCCAAAAGATTGTTGTATAGCAATCTTTTGTGCACATCTTTTTGTCTCTAGCACAAAAAATTCAAAATAATAAAAAAGCTACCTCGAAATTGAAGTGAACCCGGGTAGTGGTACATGAAAAAGCACCTCTTGAATTCGCATACTAAGTGAAGTGACCCAATGAAATAAGACAAGGAAAAAACACCTCTTATACCGTATTTAATTTAAATACGGTATAAGAGGTGTTTCTTTTATGGGAACGAGAAGATCTTATTCAGAAGAAATTAAATGGAAAACAATCGAGCTGAAAAAACAAGGGTACACAAACAAAGAAATTATGGATCAATTAAGAATTAAAAATAAAGCACAGATTAAAACTTGGATGAAGTTGCATCGTAAAGGTGAAACGTATCGTTTTAGTCGCCCTGTAGGAAAACAAAGTACGCTACAAAAAGCTAGTGAAGAAGGCATAACTGAAATAGAGAAACTTCAGATAGAGAATCGAAAATTAAAAATGCAAATAGACATTTTAAAAAAGTACCACGAAATCGAGAGGAGTTGGTTAAAGAAGTAGTTGTAGAATTAGTGGAGTTGATGAAAAATGAGTACTCCATTAGAAACTTAATCTACCAAATTTGGAAGAAGAAAAATAAAAACGTACAATTGTCTTGGTAATTGGATGAGACTTATGTAAATGTCAAAGGAGAATGGCGGTACCTATATCGTGCGATTGATAAAGAGGGTTACACATTAGATATTCAACTGCGTAAAAAACGAGATCATCAGGCCGCATATGCCTTTATGAAAAGATTAGTGAAAAAGTTTGGAGAACCAACGGTTCTAACAACAGACAAAGCTCCAGCCTTAATTTGTGCGTTTAACAAATTAAGGGAACAAGGCTTTTATAAACATACAACCCACTGCACAATCAAGCATTTGAATAATCTCATAGAACAAGACCATAGACATGTAAAGCGACGTTTTGCCAAATCCGCAGGATTTCAAAGTCCTCGCCATGCTTCACGTACCTTAAAAGGAATCGAAACGATTCATGCCATACATAAACGAAAACGCAGTTTGCAACCAAACTGCGTTTTTTCAACATACAATGAATTACAGCAATTACTTAGAATTGTATAAAATCCATCTGTAATCAGCTCAATTTTTTATCTGTTAAGAAACTTTGCAACAGAACCCGTCAGAATGATGCCTTTCCAAGTCAATTTCAATCACAGGTAGCTTCAACAGATGTAATCGAACAAGAAATATTAGAACAAATTCGAGAAATTGACCGAATAAAGGCAAGTATGGAAGCGATCAGTCAAGCTATGCCAATCCAGGGTATGGACGCTATGGCGAATCTTTTTATTGTCATGAGGCGCAAACTCCAAGAAAAGCTAGATCATCTATATGAATTTAATCAAACATCTAGCAATAACTATAGTACAGCAATTCAATTAGCAACTAGCATTGCGACAGGTCTTGCGGAAGTGCAAAGTGGAAAAGGCTTTAGTTTTGCAAGTGGTACATTTAGTACGCAAGGGTTGAATATGGAGTGGACAACTTCTATTCAATCAATTGGAGAAAAGATAACACGTAAAGCGGACAATTTTGTAAATAGCAATTTATCAGGTGATAATATAGAAGATAGTGCAATGTTTGGTAAACCCTCTGAAAAATCTAAGCTTAGAAAAATTTGGGATGGTATATACGTTGGTTCTGGGCAAGTTATTGGAGGTATTGTAGAAGGGTTTGATTCATTAGACGATACAGTAACAAAAGAAAATATTAAGTATGCTATAGGTCACCCCATAGAGACGGCATATACTATGTGTAATACTTTTTCGGATTCATTTATAAATGATGTTTGGTATGGTGATTTAGAAAGTGGTACAAAGTGGGGAACAAATATTTTTATGGGATTTGGGTTAGGATGGATTGGGGATAAAGGGATAAGTAGAGTAGGGAAAGTAACTACACTCGGTGAAGGTCCGAATCTAGCAAAATTTTCAGAAGGCATCTCTTCCGTTTCGAATCAAATACCATTGAAAGACCGATTTGTATTTGCTGGTGGAGGTAATATACGCTCTAAATTTGATATATCTGATTTAAAACAGGCGTTATCAATATATCAGTTCGCTAAAAGTAAAATTGATTTAGGGAAAATTGGAGATCTGTTGAATAATAATAAACAAAAAATGACAGATGGTAAAAATGTTACACCAAAATATAGTTCTTATGAGGAAAGATTTAAAGTATCAAATAAAAACCATGGCGAATGGGAAGGTGACCGTGGAGAATCTAAATTCATTTCTAACAAAGAAAAAGTAAAAAAATATCTAGATGAAATTAAAGCTGATGGAATAGAATATAAAAATGCAATGCCTGATTTTTCAGCTTTATCTAAAGGTGAAGTAGAGATTGAAATGACCCCTACTCGAAAGGGTCCCTCAGGAAACTATCGGAAAGCAGATGAAGCATTAGCAAAAAAATTATCTACTCCTGAAATGACGATTACTGGAACGGATATACAAAAATGGCGAGTAGCGAATGACTATACTTGGCATGAGCTTAACGATTGTAAGACAATACAATTGATCCCAACTGACATAAATGGTACTTTCAAACATTTTGGTGGAGTTGGAGAACTAAATAAGAAAATTAAATTAGGAGAATGAATATATGAAAAAAAGAAATCATGAATTATTTGGTGAACTTATCTATGATGATTACTGGACTGGAAAACAAAAAATAACTATTTTTGGTCATGACAAAATAGTTCCTTTAATTATCCATGGAGAAGAAGATGATTTATGTCCCACAATTCAAGAAGAAGCATATACCAAATTCATCACTGATATTAATAGACTAACACAAGAAGCTGAACAAGCTATATTCGAATATTATCAAGAAGAATGTTTAGAATATAGAGATATGTTAGGTGATGATTCTGCTGATGAAATAGCACCAATTATAACAAATACCCAGCAATTAGGAGATTTGGTTGATCTTATTGGCCTTACTATTTTACCTGATTTCGAAGATGGAGTTAGAAGGGTAGGATTAGTATTCAATTGTACCTGGGAAGAGGACGGCGTTGGTGTAAGATTTGAGAATGAAGAAGTTGCTAAAGTTGGTTATCAAAATATCGTTATTTAAATTTGAATTAATGTAATACTAAGAATCCCCTTAGATATAGGGATTCTTAGTATTACTTCACATGCACATAAGCTTCATTTGCTGTTACATAGTATGTTTTTTTGTATTGTGTACTTAAATATAATTTTATTTACAACTTTACTGTCTAATCAATCAGTAAAGTCATTTAAAAAAATAATAGACTGATATTTTATTTTACAAGGAATTAAATAAGAAATGTATCAAGGACATTATCTTTTTCTTCTTTGTTGATTCCAATGTAAGTTAATGTGATTTGTGGTGTGCTGTGATTAAGAATCTTTTGTAACATGGCTACATCTTTTGTTTGTTTATAGAACCAATAGCCGAAGGTTTTGCGCATGGTGTGGGTACCGATGGACTCTACATCAGCAAAGTCTCCGGCTTTTTGTAATTGTCGATAAGCCTGGATCTTACTAATGGGTTTTTCTCCTTTTCGAGAAGGAAATAACCAGGTGTTTTCTAGTGTTTTTGTATACGAGTAGATCTCATCAAAAATAGAAGTAAGATTAATCATGCGTTCTTTCTTTGTTTTTCCCTCTTTAATTTTGAATTCTTTCCTCTTTTTTCGTTTTAGCTTTACTATGGTTTGTGTTTCAAGTTGGAGTAGATCACTTACACGCAATCCTGTATGAATGCCAATTAGAAATAGGATATAGTCTCGTTCGGAACAATGACGTTTGAGGGCCCATTTCATATCTTCGATCTGTTCTTTGCTACGGATGGGTTGGACATCGATGAGATGTGATTTTTTGTTCATGGATTTTCGACCTCTTTATTTACAGTGTTTTGAATGTATACTTTTTTTATATAAATTGAGGATATCAAGAGATTTGGTGAGAATTCAATGTTTAAAGGGATTTGAATGTAAACTAATATCTATTTGTTTACTTTCAGAAATGATAACAACAGTCTAATTATTTAAGGTAAATTTAAGATTGTTTTCATAGATATTTCTAATTTGTATATTATAATTGCAATATTAAGTTGTCTTTATGGAGGATGTTATAGGGTGAACTACAAAAAAGGTATTATGATAGGTCTATTATGTGTATTTGTTTTTTCATTAGGTGGTTGTGATTTTTTCGATGGATTTAAAAGTGGATTCAGTTCTAAAACTGAAAAAGTAGAAAATCAGGAAAAATAATAAAATTTTATAGATGTTTTGAGGCCAAAAGATGACTTATTTAATGTCATCTTTTGGTCTTTTTCTAGTGAAATTTAAAGTAAACTCCTAGTTAGGGGTAGCACCTGGAAAAAGTATGGGTGGTGATATTTTTGCGAATAAGGAAGGGCTATTACCAAGTGCTCCGGGCAGAACCTGGTATGAAGCGGATATAAATTATATATCAGGATATCGAGGAAATGATAGAATTGTTTATTCCAGTGATGGATTATTGTATAAAACTTCAGATCATTATAAAACTTTTACTGAGATGAAATAGAGAGGATATTTATTGTGGAAACAATTCAATTAGATGGACGGAAATTTACAAGTAAAGAGATAATGCATAAAATATTGAAAAATAAATTAGATTTACCCGATTATTATGGAGAAAATGCTAATGCGTTGTGGGATTGCTTAACGGCATGGGTTACCCTTCCTTTAACAATAGAATGGGAGTTTTTTAAAGATAGTCAGAA
Source organism: Bacillus hominis (assembly GCF_030348325.1). NCBI lineage: Bacteria > Bacillati > Bacillota > Bacilli > Caryophanales > Bacillaceae > Bacillus > Bacillus hominis. Next base: position 34,994 of record NZ_JAUCFS010000004.1, on the reverse strand, counting down.
TATGTTAGGGCAAGAAGCAGATTTAATTTTAGAAACATTTCAAGATGCTCAAGAAGAAATGGCGGATGAATTCTATATTGTTGTAAAATGATTAAATAAACTTAGGTAAACATAAAACCGTAGAAATAATTAATTTCTACGGTTTTCATTGTATTTATTTGAATATTTTTACAGAGTGGCCCTTCATACCCAGAATCGTTTCCGTACCCCTTTAAGGGAAAATGAAAGTAAACAAATATTCAAAAGTTTACATTGGAAATGTTATCCCATAAAAAAAGAACCTTACTTTAAGGTAAGATTCTTTTTTTTAGCTATTAACTTTTTTTATTTTACTTACAAAAAGACTAATAATACCGATAGCTATCAATGAATAACCAATTGGTAGTAAATAAAATGGTTCTACAAGAGTACCATCTGCTGCGACTTTAGATCCGATCGTATTAAAGCTAACTAAACATCCGATTCCTAAGATAAATGGTATTAAAGATAAAATATATTTTTTCATTTTAGACCTCCGTCTTTAAGTTTATTTAACATATAATAATTGCTGTATAGTCCGTATTATAATCCCCTTGTATTAGTTGGTACTATTCAAATACATGACAAAAAGCTTACAAATTCGTAAGGTATGGACAGGAAATTCTAAGCGTACGGAATGTTGGTGCTATCTCTAAAAGATGACTTATTGCTTGATTTAATTTGGATGTTTTCGAGATATTTTTATGGAAAAAAATTCGAAAAACATTGCTATCTAATTCAATACGTCCAGCATTATAACCTGATACTGAAATAATTATATTTGGATTTATAGCTATATGTGATAAAATATTCGAATCATATTTTAGGAGGAGTTATTTTATGAAGTGCAATAAATATAATTGGGTACATTTAAAGAGGGAGAGCGTATCAACGACCCTATAAACTACGTCTACCCTCATTATTTATTGGAGGGTTAAATGTGAATACATCTCATTCACAGTCAAATTTACGCCATAATCAAGTTTTATTATGGCTTTGTGTTCTTTCTTTTTTCAGCGTTTTAAATGAAATGGTTTTGAATGTTTCATTACCTGATATTGCCAGTGATTTTAATAAGGAACCAGCAAGTACAAACTGGGTAAACACAGCGTTCATATTAACTTTTTCCATAGGAACAGCTATATATGGAAAGCTATCGGATCAGCTAGGCATCAAAAAGCTACTCCTATTTGGGATTATAGTGAACTGCATCGGATCAGTTATCGGATTTGTTGGACATTCGTTCTTTCCTGTAATTATTTTGGCTCGGTTTATTCAGGGGGCGGGTGCAGCTGCATTTCCAGCACTTGTGATGGTTGTTGTTGCACGCTATATTCCAAAAGAAAATATGGGTAAAGCATTTGGCCTTATTGGGTCCATTGTAGCAATGGGAGAAGGTGTAGGACCATTTATTGGTGGAGTGATTGCTGAATATATCCATTGGTCTTATTTATTGCTTTTGCCACTTGTGACGATTATCACTGTTCCATTCCTTGCAAAATTATTGAAACAGGAAGACGTAATAAAAGGTTCTTTTGATACTGTAGGAATAATATTTATGTCCGTAGGTATTGTATTTTTTATGATGTTTACGACATCTTATAGAATTTCCTTTCTAATCGTTAGCACTATATGTTTCCTGATATTTGTTAAACATATTAGGAAAGTATCTAATCCTTTTGTTGATCCTGCGTTAGGAAAAAATGTCTCATTTGTGATTGGAATCATTTGTGGAGGACTTATATTTGGAACTGTAGCAGGATTTATTTCTATGGTCCCTTATATGATGAAAGATGTGTATCAATTAAGTACTGCTGCAATTGGAAGTGGGGTTATTTTTCCTGGGGCAATGAGTGTTATTGTTTTCGGTTATATTGGGGGATTGCTTGTTGATAAGAAAGGTTCTTTATTTGTGTTAACAACTGGAGTTGCATTTCTTTCTATCAGCTTTTTAGTAGCTGCCCTTTTTATAGAAATAACACCATGGCTCATGACAATTATATTAATTTTTGTTTTTGGAGGGCTTTCTTTTACGAAAACAGTTATATCCACTATTGTTTCAAGTAGTTTGGAACAAAAGGAAGCTGGTGCTGGAATGAGTTTGCTTAATTTCACAAGCTTTTTATCAGAAGGAATGGGTATTGCAATTGTAGGAGGATTATTATCGATAGGTTTGCTAGATCGAAAATTGCTACCTATAAACGCTGATCTATCCACTCATTTGTACAGTAATATGCTATTTCTTTTTGCGGGGATCATCGTTATTAGCTGGTTGGTTACTATGAATATGTATAAACGCTCAGGAAGAAATATATAAAAGAGTCAAAGGATCCATTTTGAAAATTATTTTTCAAAATGGATTCTTTTTAATAAAATGAATTATTTTAAATTATACCGTAAACTACTTTGTTCTTGGTTACAAGAATGCTGGTACTGGGCTATGAAAGATGGTTGATGTTAAGCCATCTTTCATTTTTTATATTCGATAACAAGGTAATTAATTTTATATAATGTATCTAAGATGTTTAGAAAGGGGAATGTTCATATGAGACAAATAGAACGTTTTACAGAACCTTATTTTAAAACTGTTGGCGAACGAAATAAGACATATAGAGTGATTGGTTGCAAAGATGGAGAAGAAAAACCTTTTCCGATTACATTTAAAACATTAAAAAAGGCAAGAACGTTCAACCACAGACATGCTCACAGAAACCCTGAATGGCTAAATGCAAATGGTGATATCAGTGAGTATAATGTTAAACTGGGTAGAGATGAATATAAAAATGTCTGGAATGATAATGTTATAGAAAATGTATATAAAAATTACGCTGATTTCAATGATTGGATAACACATGGGTAAATCGCGACAAGTATTATTAGAAACTAGCAAAGAAGTCCTTAATCTTGGTAAGAGTAAAGAGGAAGTGGATATGGTTTTTAAGGTATTAATGAGAAAATAATGTCCGCTAATGCTTATTACGTGATTCGTTTTCACTGCTATACAGACCCCAAAGTTTTCTGTTTGGAATATTTGTTTCTGTTAGCTTGATAGTGATGGGGGAGCACTATTATTAATGATTAAAAGCTCTGTAAAATAGGGCTTTTTTTGTTTTATCGAAAAGTAAAATATGGTATTTTATGATAAAATTTTATAAAAATACTTGTTTGTTAAAAAGAAATAAGAGATAATCCATTAAATAGAAATTTATGCAGAAGAACTTAGTTTGAACTATATATTTTAAATAATGTTATGAGTAAAATACGCAAATTAAAAGGAAATGAAATGTTAAAGGAGCAATCAATAAAATGAATATTGCATTTTTTCTTACACCCAAGAGTGAACTTGCATATATAAATATAAATTCAACGATGCGCCAGGCTTTAGAAAAGTTGGAACACCATCGATATACAGCTATCCCCTTAGTCAATGATAAAGGGGAATATGCAGGTACACTTACAGAAGGAGATTTGCTTTGGAAACTCAAAAATACATCATCTTTAAGTTTTAACAATACTCATCAAGTTCTCTTAAGTAATGTTTCTTTACACCGTTCTAATGAACCAGTTTCTATTAATGCAGAAATCGAAGACCTTTTATCAAGGGCTATGGAGCAAAATTTTGTTCCTGTTATAGATGACGAAGGCATTTTTATAGGAATTGTTAAAAGGAGAGACATTATTCACTATTGCGCACAAGGGTTATTACTTAAGCAAAATTCTGTGTGAACGTATTAGAGTTTGAGTTATTTTGATTTTTTAATTTAAATTTAACAAAAGAAGAATCCATTTTGATTTTGGATTCTTCTTTTAATGATATTGAAAGAATCCTGGGATTCCAGCATTCTTTTTGATAAATTAACTAGATATATTATTCAATTATTGAAAAGGTACGTCGTATATAAACCATGTTCCATCTTTTTTATACATATGGAATTGAATATCTTTACCTCTCCATCGAGGCATATTAATTACTGCAGAATCTTTGTGAGCTTCGTTTATTACTACGGATGATCTGGCAAACTTAAAAAATGAGAGCATTTTTTCATGGAGTTCAAGTCTTTCTTCTAAAAATTGGTTCTTCTCCTCAATCTTTTCTTCATCATTTTTATAGAAAAGGTAAGTTGTGTCATAATTTTTTTCTTGTATTGAATGTAAATATAATCTTACTACTGTTTTAGGGGTCTGATTTTTTAGTGTATAAATATCTTGGGACTTTTGTAATTTATCATATAACTTTTGTTCTGTATGATTTAAATCTGCTAAATAAGGTGAAAGAGGAAATATAAACCAAAGAATAATGATTATTAAAATTAATAAACCTATTTTTTTCTTATTCATTAAAAATCTCTCACTCCATATATTGTCAATATAAGGATATATTAATACATATAATGCGATTTTGCTAGGCTTTTTATTACAAATAGATTTTCTTTGTTTGTCTTTTAGTATTTACAGTTTTGAATAAGATTAATTATTTTTATGAATGTAAATTTCTATCTAAAAGTTTACTTTCGGTAATAACAAAAAAGACCCTTAATAATGCTAAAGGGACTTAGCTCACACAAATGATCTGCACATCAATTCACTTTTGATATACAGATCATTTGTATGATAATTTTTATAAATAATTGCGGAATAATGAACTTACATTACTGCTTTTAAAAGTTCTTGTACAAATGGAATGATTCCACCTACAAATTTTAAAACTGCCATTGCGATTGCCATATTATTTCCTCCTCTTTTTTCGTATTAAGGTATGATAATTTTTATAAATAATTGTGGAATAATGAATTTACATTACTGCTTTTAAAAGTTCTGTTACTAATGGAAGTACTCCACCTAAGAATGATAAAACTGCCATTGCGATTGTCATATGATTTCCTCCTCTTTTGTTGATGCTAAGATGTGATTTATCTTTATGCTTTCATTATAGTAAGCGCTTACATTTTTATCAATACATTCTCATATGCAATATTGCATATAGGGAGGTAACGAAAAATCACATTTTCGCATTAAAACATGTATTATACAAAAAGTAGAATTAGGATTCTCACCTATAAACAATCCAACGTTTAGAAAACATTTTCCTCAATATGATTTAAAAGAATTATATAATGACACTTTAATACATCATCATATTGATGGTGGAGGTCAAGCTGTGGCTGTACCCTCAAAACTACATCCGGGTTTAGGAGGGATTCATAATGCTGAGAAAAGTGCAGGAGCTTGGGGAAAAGATCAAAAGATACCTTGCAAATAACTTACATCAAAAAATAGATACTAGTACAAATGATCTGGAATTTTTATTTAGAATTTTATTGGATTTGGCACGACATGCACAAAAAAATCTGCCAGATGGAGTACATGATTACAATTTTTATAAATCTTGATTTAGTAGTCAATAATATACTTAAAAAAGTAGATAAAGAAAAAAGCCCTGGATAGGACTATATGATTTTCTTCATACCGCATTGACGGCATTCTCTTAAAAAGATGAAATCTTTAACGGAACTCTTGAATGAGGTATTGCCGCAATTATCGCAACGACCGCTAATTGTATCAGGGAAATCTTTGTATGCGTATATTTTACTTAAATCGTATTCTTGTTTAGGTTCTTTATTCTCCATTGTTTTCACCTACATATTAATCTCAATTAATATAACTTAATCATAATAACATGAAGTATTCACATAGTGGATACTTTTTATTTTGTAGATGATTATGTATATTTTATATCTGTTACATGATTAACTTTTATATAAAATACATTATCATGTTGATTCCTAATTCTTAATTCATTACAAATCATGTCGTAGTAATGAATATAACCCACTTCGGAATATACTTTGTTCTGTTTTTGGTATGAAATACTTACTTGCTTATTTTCAGCCATTGCACAACAGACTATTTCATTTATAAGTTCTAATTTTTGTTCATCTAAAATAGGCATCGGTACTTCATTTTGTTTTTCATACAATTCATTTAATCCTTCAAACTGTTCTTTTATTGCTGAAAATGGGACCCATCGCATCATACCTCTATCTATCATGATCTGTATTCCTCCTTATGCTTTATGTCCACCAATTTTATTATTTCTATCACGTTGTGTAGCCCCTGGAATATAGCTAATACCACGCATAATTGAATTTTTGCCATACTTATGCCGGATACCATCCATCGTCTTTGCTAATTTCCTTTTAGTATCTTTTTGAGAAGTATCTTCAAACAATGACATTTGAATTGCATCATCCCTGGTCAAATTTTTTAGTGTAATATGTATTTGGCGTACCGGATGTCCAGAATGAAACCTTTTTAATAGTTGCAATGAGGCCTCATACACATCTTCTGTTAAGCATGTCGGCTGATCTAATGTAATCGCTCGTTTAAATCCTCCGCCGATGTATTTGCTATAACCTATAGCAAGCTCAACCGTACGACAGCATTTATCCATAGATCGTAAACGAAAACAAGTTTCTTCAATTTGTTCTAGAAGAAGTAATTTTAATTTATTTGGGCTGAAACAATCCTCTAATAAGATCTGTCCTTTTGTTATAGAGGTACTTTTCGGAATGTATTTATTTGCAATCCGGCTCTCATCTATACCATAAGAGAAGCGATATAACTCTTCACCTTTTACTTTGCCAAACCGCTTTATTAGATGCTCTTTAGGCGTTTTTGCAACTTTCTCAAAGGAAAATAGTCCCATGCTGTGCAACGCTTCTTCCGTAGCCTTTCCAATTCCCCATACTTTTTTAAGGGGTTTAATATTCCATAATTTCTTCGAAACATCTTCGTATGACCACATTGCAATCCTGGAATTCGAATGTTTACTTTCCACATCTAGAGCAACTTTTGCAAGGAATAGGTTAGGCGCAATTCCAATGGATGCAGTTATGCCCGTTGTATCATATATCTCTTTTTGAATCCTTTTAGCAATTACAATCGGATCACGTCCGAAAAGATGAGCTGTTTGTTGCATGTCTAGAAAAGCTTCGTCGATTGAGTAAACGTGTAGATCCTCTAACGCTACATACTTTGTATAAATTTCTGTGATTTGATTTGAAATTTCAACAAATCTTTTCATTGTTGCATTTACGATAATTATATTTGGATCTTTTGGTACTTCGTATAATCTGGTTGCTGTAGAAATGCCCATTTTTTTCAATTCGGGAGTGGCGGCCAGCACAATAGATCCTTTTCTATTTACGTCACCAACAACAGCTAATTTTACTTTTAATGGATCTAATCCTCTCATGACACACGCACAACTAGCAAAAAATGAACATAGATCAATGCAGAAAATCATTCGATTCATGCATTTCGAGTAATCAAACATTGTTTCACCCTCCACAAAACAGAACGTTTGTTCTTATTATAAACCTATTGTTTCGCCTTATACAACCATTTAGAAAATATTTTTTTATTATCAGTATGGTACGTGAAATTATATATATGATTCTTCAATATTCGACGACACAACAATATGATATCTCTTAATTTATTAAACTTGTTTTCATTGCTACATAAATTAAAAAAAGCCTAAACCCTTGTGTATCAATAGGTTCAAGCTTTTAATTTTATAGGAATACCCTTTGCAACAAGTTGCCATTAGAATAGTGTATCAGCAACTTGTAGCTACTTATATGAATGCTAGATTCCTCAAAATTATTACATATTTTTTTATCTCGTTCTCTTTTAAACTATATGCCGTATACAACAAAATTATTCACTTATCTAAAGTTTAGAAAACTAAAGATTTGGACATGCTTTTAATAAAATCAAATAATTGAGGTGAAACGCATGTCTTGGTTTAAAAAGCCTAGATCTAATTTAGGTAAATTTTTAGACAATCATGATATTAAACAAGTAGATTTAGCTCAAAACTCCGGTGTGAGTGAAGGAACGATTAGTAAATTGTGTCGAGCAAATACTTTTTATCCTTCATTTAAGAATGGACAAAAGATTATTAAAGCGCTGAAGAGAATGACTCATAAAGAAATCCACCATGATGACTTTTGGATGTAGTTTAAAATATATCGTGCATTATAAAAGTTCTCATAAACACATTTTGTTTTACAGCATATTGCTCTAACTTTGATTGTCGATAGTCTGATAATGTGAAAAAGATAATTACTGGAACAATAGCATTCTGTCTTTTGTAGATATCTGTTATATGGCCATATAACTGTATTTTATGTTCGTTTGCCTTCATATGTTGCATACGATCTATTTCAACGAAATGGGGGACATTATCCTCAAAATACGTTGCGTCAGGAATAATCTGATACCGTTGACCATTAATTGAAAACTCTATAGGTCTTTCTGTTTTCCATTCTGGAAATCCAAGCCACATCCAGCTTTCATTTCGCATTAATATGTGCTGTAATTGACTACTTTTCTTCACTTCTTTTGTAACGCCTAATAAATCCCGTCCCTTTTTGTTTAAATAATATACGTGTTCACGAGCCACTTTTGTAATGTGACAATATGAATGTAGATCCTTTAGTACACGATTTGCGTTTCGAATACTCCCTAGACAGTGGATGGCTTGTAATTGCCTCCTTGTTGCAAAATCTAACTTACTCAAAGTGGATAAAATCTCGATTTGTCTCGCTTTCTGTTTGAGTGTTTGATGCCTCATGCTGTTTCACCACCTTGTATTGCTTTAGTAACTCCCACATATCTGTATCCTTTAAAAAAGGTACCTGGATTTCTTCTGTACGATCAGTCTTAAATAATGCTCTTCCTGGCAGAGATGGCAGATCCTCCAGTCCCGGTTCATCCAAAGCGACTTGTGATGCTACGGTTGTGGGTAAGCGAAAGCCTATTTTCGCATCTGAGTTTTGTTTAATTTGTCTGGGTAATGTATCAGAAGTAGGATATTGAGTGCAAAATATGAGTCGAAACCCTAAACCACCTCCGATTCTTGCGACTTCGGACAACATCTCCTGGCACAAAAATAATACATCACGTTGTTTTTTAGGTAATCCCTGTGTAGGACATAGGTTTGCTCCTTCATCTACTATGATGAAGCAACGTTCTTTAATTGATGTGTCTATGATATTGGTAAAATAGGACTTCTTCATCATTTCAATCTGTCTTACCATCTTTTCACGTACCCTCATCAACATTTCTAACGCCTGTTTCGGATTTTCAGCGACCTCTACAACTTGAGACAAATTCTTGTAGGGGCTAAATTCTAATCCTTCCTTCAAGTCAATAATAAAAAAACTTACATGTTGAGATTGTTGTAAAATCAAACTCGTCATCACATTTTTTAGAAATACTGTCTTTCCAAACCGTGTCATACCTGACACGCACATATGCGGTGTTTTCTCGAAATCATGATACACATGTTTATCTAACGCTTTGCCCATCATAACTCTCCATGTATGCTCTTTTAATAGATCCTTAGACCAATTCCACATTTCAGGTATTTGTTCGCTAAATACTCGAATATGAAGCTCTCTTTGATGAAACGATATTTTAACAGGTTTATATAGACCTTCTTCTAATACTTCAGCTAACTTTTGGATAAGTTGACTAGGTACACCAAGTGGTAACTTGTAAACATAATTCATACTTATATCATCTTTAATTTCTTTTATAAAAATGGGGTATTGTAATTCACCTTTATGTTGAACACATATCTTTGCAATTTCAAAAAACGTTGCAATTTTTTTCTTATCACTCATTCCGTTACTTTGATAAAAATAAGCTACAGTTATAAAGGTTGCTGGAATTAATAAAAGTGATAACATTCCCTCCATACCTCCTTAAGGTAGTTGAGCTTGTATGGAAGCTTAGAAAAAACGTTTAAGGTGCGCTATTATAATCACTTTCAACTACCAGATGTAATACTAACGTAGAAACAAATCTAGTATATCCATTAGAACGTACCAAACACTCCCAATCAACAAGCATTTAAGACCTGCACGTAGCAACCAACCTGGAAGATAAAGACCTTTCTTCTTCAGCAATTTTATTCCTAAAACTGAAGCTCCGGTCACGCCATATACAATCCCTAGCTCTCCAATGATTGTAATGTTTATCTCATCCTTTCGGTTTGATAGATAAATTCCCCTTACGATCTCTATAAAGTTGATAATCATCCAGTAGCTCATTCCATGACAATGCCTGTTCATCGCCATATAGATCGTCTTCAATTTTTTGACTTAAATAATAGTAACCTCGATATTGTTGGTCCAGGTATACTTCGTGACGTAACATATGCTCTTGTATAGCGCATATGTTTTCTTCATTCTTATTAGCTTTGTACATTTGATTCAATGTTCGAGAAGAATACAGATAAGGTGTACTATACAGCATTTGATATTGACTCATATGTCTTCACCATCCATATAGAATTCTAGATACACTAAATACATATGATAATGATACGGATTTTCGAATTTGTCCCTAAAAAAATACGTCATTCCAAAATAGGAATGACGTTCGACAAAAATCTTAAATTACCCGAAATAACACTATAATGGCATCAGCTGTTGGCATAGATCAATCTGGATTAGTTTCTTTACTGTGTAGAGAATAGTTAATAGGGGTATATTCATCATTTAGAGGGAAACATTACTGGTATACCTTGAAATTATTCTTTCTACGCAAGCAATTAATACATGTGCTTCTAACCAAGTTAAGTAGAAAGAATTTGCCATTATCTTCACTGTGTGGAAAATCATATTAAAGAAGGTGAAAGCTTATGCAGATTCGCTGTGGGACATTTAACTTATACCAATTTGTTGAACCTCCTTTCGCATGGTATGAGCCTCAGAATGTTTATTCAGATGCCGATTGGTTGATGAAGAAAGAATGGATTAAAGAACAAATATTGAAGATGAAATGCGATGTTATTGGTTTCCAAGAAGTATTTAGCACAACTATTTTGAAGAGCTTAGTTGAGGAGCTAGGATTTACTCATTTTGAAACAGTAGAAAATCCTGTTACAGATATAGATAATTCATTAGTATTTATAAAACCAGTGGTTGCTATAGCTTCAAAACATCCAATAATATCAATAAATCCAGTTAAAGTACCAGATTCCATTACTGACGAACTACCGGTTGAAAAAGGTTTTAAATTCAGCCGAATTCCAATAAAAGCTAAGGTACATATTGATGGATCAGGTGATGTCGTTTTTTATGTTTCTCATTTAAAATCAAAAAATCCAGCAGTTAAAGCTCTACATTTTACTTCTAGTGATACATGGGATAAAAAAATATTAGCAACCTTACGTGCAAGGTCAATAGGACATGTAGCATCATTACTACAACGGGGAGCAGAATCAGCAGTTTTGTATCATGAGATATCAGAAACTCTAAGCACTCATAAAGAGGTTCCAGTTATCATACTTGGTGATTTAAATGATGACGAATATTCTATTCCCATCGAAGCATTAACTAATAGAGAAAGGCTTTTAGAGGTAGATGGAAAAGCCTATTCAACGCTTCCTGAAGAAACACAAAAAATTGGATATGACTATAAACTTTATGATGCTTTTGACTTAGCTCCAAATCAAAGTGGACAAAAAAGATTGCCAACACATTATTATAAAAAAATAGGAAACGTATTAGACTATATTTTTGTATCTAATGCACTTAATGAAAAAAACGAACAGCATGTTGGTCGAGTAAGTACATATGAGGTACTTGACCGACATCTAAAATGTGATGATATTGAAAATAAAAAACAATCTGATCATGCCCAAGTGGTTGCAACCATACAGTTTAAGGGAAATTAATCTAAGAATAAAAAAAGGGTGTTTTTTATTTTGTGAGTGGAACCTATTTCAAATAACCTTGTTCAGTCATTTTAATAACAATGTAATTGAAGAGTAGTTAATAAAATCTAATATAAATATATATCTTATATATATATTAAAAATATAAAGATAAAACTTATATAGGACTGGCAAATGTACGTATATCCTTACTCTAACAAAGCCTCTTAACATTTCATAGCGTAAAAAATCATAAATAGTATAATCTTACAACGTGAAAATAGGCAATATTATGGTTTAAAATCTACAAATAATCATAAATGGAATTTAGTATTCCTACATAAAAAATGAAACAATTTGATACATTATTAAACATATTTATTCGATCGTAAAATTTCATATGAATTCAATGAATTTCCACAATCTTATTGTAGTTACCCACAAAAGATTCACATTATATGTTATTTAATCAACAGTATCCTAATTTCGCACATAACTCACATTAATATTGATGATTTTTGATAGATGAAGGCATATAAGCCATTTATATCAATGATAATGGCACTAAATTATTCACATTATGTGTTATTTATCTACTTATCCACGAAATTTAATTTTTTTCTTATGATTTCTTGTAGATATTTGAATGTATATAGACAGCTTATAATATGTTTTTATGGAAGTATGTGTGGAAATATAGATAGGTACTATACTATTTTTGTATATGATTGCATAAAAATAGACTCTATTTTGAATAGAATCGAGTAAAGTTACTTAATGTGAAGAATGAGTAAAATTCTTTTAAATAAACGTATCAACACGAATAGCCCTCTATCTTGAATTTTTTTCAAAAATAGAGAGCTGATTATGATTAGTTCGTTTTCATTGCTGTCAGTACTTGCTCAGCCGTTGTTACTGGGATACCAGCGCGTATTAACTGTTCAAAGGCACGCATAAATGTAATTAAATTAAAGTTATCTGGTACTTCAATAACGCGAAGCTTTTCTTTCGGTAATCTATCTATCTTCTCAATGAACAATTCCCGAACATCACTAGGAATAGAGCGTTCTTTATGTCCTCTTACCTTTAAGAGTTCACGTATTTCTATTTCTAAAGCCATATAAGCGTTTAGGTTTGTACCTTGTTCATAAGCGTACTTTCTAAACAACGTTTCTTCTTGAAACTTTAGATAGTTGCGGTGATAAGATTCCTCTGTAACAGGTACAGCAAATTTGTAATTTAGTAATTCATACGTTTTGCGGAACAACTTTTTGATGTTTCTTAGAGAGTACATAGAGAAATGTAATCCGAAATCAAATACAGCTTGTTCTTTTTGTTCGTTTGGAACATGTTGTGTAATCAGAGGATAAATACCCTCTTTAGCTGCGGTATCAAGAATTTGATATTGTGATGTTTGATTTAATAATTTTTTCAGTGTATATACTAATTTGCTTGGATACTCTTCATTACGATCTATCATGTCACGTAAGCTATGAATTACGCTTCGAATTTGTCGATGGCATGTATATTTAAGTACATGGATAAACTTGTTCATGTCTTGTGTAAATTCACCAATATTCATTTCTTGTAGTACGGATTCGATAAAACGAGCTTTACGAGCATAAGTAAGCTTTGGTGTGAATGGATCGCGATACTGTACGTCTCCTGTTTCTTTTGCACATAAGAAATCCGTATGTAAGGATAGATATAGAGTCGTATATCTTTTTTTATTCTTAACCCCTTTTTGTAATTTACAAATTTTGAATAGTGGAGTCCCTGTACATGGTAATGCAGTTGTTAATTCTGTCATAACTGCGCGAATTTGATGTGGATATTTTTTATGTAAAAAGCGGTACATCCCACCAAAATGAGTTTTATTCCCTTTTTCATCTTGTTTGTCTAAGGAACGTTTTAGTGTAGTTTCACTGTGCTGTTGCATAGCAATATCTAAGAATAGCTTCTTAGATGCAACTGATAGCTCAAAGAAATCTTTCGTAAATACCACTGGGCTAATATAAACATATGCATTGGCTTTTTCAGTTTCTTCATTCATAAAATGAGTTAATTTAATTGTATATCGGCCATCTAATTCATTTTCAATCGTAATAATGTTATGTATACTTAATTTCTTTAATGCAATATAGAATTGAGAATGCTGTATGTAAGCAAATTCTTCTTTGTATAGTTTGTAATCTTCCCACATCATATGTATTGTTACATTTGGAATGACCCCATTCGTGTAACATTTTTTATGTAGATATAAGAAGACTTCCAAATCTGCGTTTGTAATGCCATATAATTTATGCTTTTTTCCCATTGTTTCCGAAATAGCAGATAGTGTACGACGTGAAAAAGATGGTTTAGCCTGTGCTACGAAGCCATCCACATCGGCAATACGCTCCTCATACGTCATATGATCAACAATATCCTCAAGGTATGTATCTTTATAGCTGTAGTATTTCTCTTCGAAAGTTTCAACAAGCTTTTGCCAAGACTTCAGTGTTACTAATACTGCATTTGTAGATTGTCCATTTAGACTACGCTGATTACGAATAATAAATGATTTTCCCATCTTTTTCACCTCCTACCTATAAATTCAGAAATAAATGCCAAAACACTATAAAATATACCAATTTTGATTATACCAAATCGAAATTTGTTGAAATGCGTCCCTTTAAGAGAAAAAATAAAAAGATGAAACGCCCTTTAATCCCTTGTCTATCAAGGGGTTTCAGGATTCTTGGGAATTTTTTTATGGACATGATATGGCTATGAATTTTCATATTGGTAGAAAAGAAGGAAAATAGCGAAAAATCCTTGTAAACATGATTAAATCAACAGTTATATCGATTTTTTAAAAAATAAAAGGGACATGATATGGCTATAAATTTTCATGTTTATAATTGTGAATTAAACAGATGAAACCCTTTAAACAGTGATGTTAATGGGTTTTATCTGTAATTTTACAATTACAAAAGGAACATGAAGTGGCTAGGTGGGTTTTCATGTTTGGTTAAAAAAAGGGACATCATACAGCTATCGATTTTCATGGTGCATAAATACGTGAAAATAGGGTTATAAACGTGTAAAGCCTTAATATAAAAAGGTTTATGGGGTTTTCATCTAAAATAAAAGGGACATCATATAGCTATAAATTTTCATAACTAATAGTATAGCTGTAATAGAAACGCTTATATATCAAGCTTTAAGCACTTTTAGAAAAAAATTTCGAGTTAGTAAAAAAAGTTACATAATGTCATTTTTGTTTCATGTTTTGATGGAAAGGGGAATGATATGACTATAAATTTTCATTTTTGATGAATTTGGGGTATTCGAAGTAACATATATATTTTCATCTTTACATTTTTGGCTTTTACTTCTCTGTTAAATGTAAGAGGAACTTTAGGGAGAGAAATATGAATAATAGTACTGGAAATCTAATAGAAAAAGAGTTAATGAATGAAAGATAGGTTATTGTATAAGTACTTGTATAATTGCTATTTGGATTTTACAAATTGATTGAGTCTTGTATAATCAGTTACAGAGAGGGCTATAAGTATGCAAAATAGAGCCCTTACCATGTTAACAGTGAAATGAAAGAATGAAATATTCCGACTTTATTTCTAGTTTTATAAAAAGGAACATCATATAGCTAATTATTTTCAAATTAAGATCAATAATAACTAAATGTATATAAGGAGCCGAATTTATATGGAAGACGTTCTACAATTGTTTAGAGATGCACTATCAATAACAGAACCACTGTATAAACAAGATGAGCAATTGTGGCATAAATGGGTTTCCTATTATGTTGAGGTTGAAGCAGATAAAAGTAAAATTGTGACTTCAGAATACCTTTCTCCATCATTTTCAATGCTTGTACAGTGGCTAGAGCAACAACAAAGAAAAGGTGTTTCTTCTCTAGATATATTTAAAAATATAGATGCTTACAGATTAATTATTCATGAGAAAATAGGTGTCTTTATTGAACAAGAGTTTCGTAAAAATCAGACAGCTAGTACTATAGTGCATACAGCAACAAGTGAATCAGATGCGAACATATTGAATGAAAACTATTTAGAAGTAAATAACTCCGCGGTCTATTATAAGTTAAGAGATGGAATAGCTAAAAATCAATTTGAAGAAGATGAAAACACACGGTTAAAATCTTATCCTATTGAAACAAAGGATAGTAATGGAGTGGCACAGCTTTCCTCTCATAAAGATGAAGATCTAAAGTTAACGAATATTGAAGAGACAGCAAGATGGAATACTTTAGTAGACGGCGTAATGAGTAATATGGATGATTTAACTGCAGATTGTTTAGATACCATCACAATTCAATGGTTGAATGAAGCAAAATCGCCGGATGAATTTATTGATTTTTCATATGAACAAGTTTTAGAAATGTGCAGTATTTCAAAAGCTAAGGCAAATGGTGTCGAATATTATAGAGTGGAAGATAAAATTAAGGTAGCGAAGCGGATTGCGGCCCTAGCGAGTATTTTTATATATCTAAATGATGACAATGAAGTAGTCGTATTAAATGATCGCGCTGAAACAGGTAAGCATTATGAAGTAAAACGCGAGGTAATTAAAAGACTATTTGTATTAGATTCCGTAGTTCTATGGAGAGATAAAAACACAAACGAATACATGGGGATAGAATCGTGCCGAATCAAACCGGGAAGTTTCTTATCCGGATATCTATATGGGTCTAATAGTACTACCGCATTATTATCAAAAAAGGCACTTGAATATAATAGTTATAGACACAAATATCATAAAAGATTAATTCGATATTTGACATGGCAATGGAGAATACGTCAAATGTTTTCTAGCTTACAAAGACCCTATTCTATAGGTGGAGATAAAGGTTTGTTAGCAGTTATGGGTATAAACCAGAAACAAAAACCTAATCGTATCCGCGAACAATTAGAAAATGTTCTTATTGATTTAGAAAAAGAAGAAGTAATTTCTCATTGGGAATATCATAATGGTTTAGAAGAAGAAAAACTGACAAAAAAGAATTGGTTTAAAAACTATTATTCACAGTTAGGAATAGTAATATTGCCACCCAAAGAACTAATTAGTTCTTTGGAAAACTTAGCGAAAAAGAAAGCAATTGATACAATACATGAGGAAAGTCAGCCAATACAAATTGTAGAAAAACCATTAGATACGAATGAAAATGAACAAGTAATCAGAGAGAAAATAGAGTTTATGCATATGAAAAAGAATATAACTATGCGAGAACTTTCAATAGAGATAGGTATATCGCAGCCTACTCTTTCTAGATTCTATAATAAAAAAACAAAACGTCTCTCTAGTACGGCGAGAAGCAAATTAAATCAATGGTATAAACGACAGTTAATTATTGATAAGATGTAAGTTGAAATTTAAAGTCTAAAAAAAGAGTCCTATTTCTAGGACTCTTTTTTTTAGAGTATTTATATACTAATTGCCAAATAAACTTGCTGTATCAAGATCCTCATATTCATCATTTAAAGTTTTTGTTTCAGATTTAGAAACGTCTTCTTTTTTTACATCTTCATTATCGGATTGCTCTTCAGAAGTCTCAATTTCTTCATTAGGAGATTTTCTCTCATTATGGATGCTTGGGTCTTCATTTTTGATAATGAGATTTGAATCATTCAATAGGAACCGTTTAACCTCATTTAAAAAATCTTTATCTTGAAGTAAGATTTCTCTTTGCATTTGTTGTTGAATCTTATAATCACCAACATCTTGTAAGCCATGTTTATCAATAAAGTAACAGACAAGTTTATATAATGAATCTGCTATATTCCCTTGAGATTCAAACCATTTAAAGAATTCCTCGTTCTCAATTTTTTTGAGATTCCAAAAGAAAGATTCTCTTTTCTTGTCAGACATATTATCTCACCTTTTTTCGAGTAAGAATTTTCTTAATTACTTGCATTCCTCTAGCATTCATATCTACAGCATATTTTTCTGGAATCCATAATAAGTACATACCAACTTGCTCACAGTACTCTAATAATTGATCATATAATTCATCTTTAAAAGTAACACTTCCCCCACCATATACACATAAAATTTCAGCTTCACTAGCTGTATTACTTACATATTTTTCACTTGTATCTTCTAAGATAAGTTCAGCCTGTTCCACTTTTGTAATATTAAAGTACCCAGTAGCTTCTTCATGATATTTATGGTCTGAATCTTGAAGGATTTGTGAGAATTGTTGGCGTTTAATGTTTGTGCCACGTTCTTGGTTTAATAGCTTAACAGCTTCTTCTGTAGCATGCCCAACTCCACGTCTTTCTCCACTACAAGCATCAATTACTGGATTTACGCCAACTGTGTATATATACTCAGTTGTTCCATCTCCAATGTCACTATGTAAGATCTTTTTGTTCTTGAAAAATGCTTTTTTTACTGTCTCTACCTCAAGTTTGTCTTTATATAGTTTAATAAAATCACTAAACATATCTTCTTCGCCTTCAAGAATTGCATATAAAGGTGGAACACCTTCTTGAGTGATGTTTGCACTGTTAAATGTTAAGCTGACCGTTACTTGTTCTTCGCCTACATAAACAACTACAACATGATTTGAGTTAGTAAAACGTTGCTCCAGGTGCTTAGCATTTACAGGTGTCCATTGGCTTGCTGGAATAGCTGAAATAAGATCAACAGTCACATTAATTGATTGTGGTAGTAGTTCAGTTCTTTCCCACTCAAGCTGAACTGATTTGTTTGCAATTAGTCCTAGCATATTAATTAACGGCAAATCATCATTATATTTTTGACCTACTTTAATGTTCATGTTTTTTGGGTTCTTCCCAGTTAGCATTGCTCGATTACCAATAAAATACATACCGGATCTTCTAATTGATTTACTAGCAATATTTACAAACATATTGTCTACTAAATTAATTACATTTTTCTGAGTGTTTGTTTCTGTTACATTGGGCATTGAGTAAACGCTTTGATATACGTTTTTCATTTTTATGTATTCACCATTGATGTAACCTTTAAAAGAATCGTTCCCAATATCGCCTTCAATGTCTATATGAAGATTATTCCCTTTTAAATCTGTCATTATACATCACCTCTATAATTTTTATTTCTTATTTATATTTATTAACTATATTATAACTTAAAACCAGAGTGAAAACAAGGATTCGGAAGAAGTTAATATTAATAAAATATTCTATAAATATATTTTAGATATAATAAAAATATACTTATGGGATTAATATTGTTGTATGAGTTGGCGTGTTAGGGATTTCATTAAAATAAATATATTATAAATATTTATTTTATATTTATTTGAATTCATTTTAGTGTATTGGCTAGATTGACTGTTTTTTAAAGTTAACAGTATGTTTGGTATATCATTTGTATAAGTCCTGGAGAAGGTTTCTATATTCGATGATAGGATTCCTTTAAGATATTTTTAGAAATTAAAGTAGATACGACTTGTACAAGGTTTATACTTAAATAAAACTATTGATATTCAAATCTAATTTTAAAAATAAATATAACTAATTAGAGAAACTAAAATACAGATTATTGTTGAGCTGTGTAAAGGATATTTTAGAGGATGTATTCGAATCCCCTAACAGCACAAACGTTATCGAAGTGTTATTTTAGTGTTTAACATTAAGTGAACGCTATCCGTTATTGCAGCGTTGCCTTCTTTAATATCAAGGTTTTTTTGGGGGACAAGGAAATGGTTATTGAGAGAGAGGTGATTGGTATTCTGAGGGATTTATAGAAATCGGGAGTAGGTGTAGAAGCTAAAATAGAAAGCAGTTGTTCATTCTATATGTTTAATAATAAGTATGACTAAAATTACACCATAAGAACGATCAGTAATTAATGAAATGTTAAGTGATAATAAGCTACTCGGTTAGTTAAGAAAAGGATAGGGAAATTATCAAAAGGGGGTTTACATTCATGGCTTTAGAACACGAATTTGGCATAATTAATGACATCAATAATGAAAAGACCTACCAGAGTTACACTCCAGATGTACATAACTGTATCTCAGTAGAGGATGATATTATCGAAAATTTGCTTGAACCTTTATCGGCAATGAAAACGTATTTTCATTCATTAAATCGTCCCGAATATGGTTTAGCGTATTGTGGGATTACGATTATTCCACCTGAATCATTATCTCAATTTTTAGATGTGGTTATATCTTATAAAGACATGGAAGAATCTGTTGATCTTAGCGAATTAGTCAAAAAAATTATTCAAGCAAAAGAAGAGAATAAATATATGATTCACATTGGAATTTAAAAAAGGACCTATTATTGATGATTCGCTTTCTGAAATTAAACAACTTTATTATTCCTAAACATCATAGAATTGAAGAGAAATTGTGTTTTCTTAACATCTTTAATAACTATATATCAAAGTAACTGATATATGGTTATTGTCTTTCTAAGAACAAAATTAAACAATTTTATTATCTCTGCACATGAAAACATTATATTGATATTACGAACCCCCTCTCAGCCTAACTTTACTGGAAGTAAAAGTCCTATTAATAAGAAATTTATATTCTGATTAAAATAAAGATAAAAGTTATATAAGAGTGTTTATAGGATGTTGAATTAACGTTTAATAAGTTATGAAGGCTATATAAGTTCAGAAAGTGATAATGAAAGCATCGATTAGAGTGAGTATTTTGTATATGACCCAACTCAATTACTTAAGTTGGAATTCATCTTTAAAAATTAATGTTAGACTTAAAAGTTTAATTTCTATTATTCTTAAGAGAATTTGATGTTTTAGAGGGTGTATCCGAATTCCCTAACAGCACAAACATTATTGAAGTGTTATTTTAGTGTATAAAATTACGTGAACGCTATCCGTTTTTTAAGCGACTATCCTTTTAATATCAACGTTTATGAGTTTTTTAAAAGGGTTTTTATTGAGAGATGCGACTGACACTAAGGTAGTTTCATTTAAATGATACAAACGAGCTATTCAATCTATATTTGTAATAAATAAGCAAAATTTAAGGAACGTCACAAGAATTAATCTATAAATTAATATAGCTATAACGGCATATCAATGAAGTCTGGATAATATAGACCTGTGCTATATCTACATATAAATTAGTTACTAATATTAAAGCTGTATCATTATGTCTAAATCGTATCGTTATATATAATGTTAAAATATTCATTGAAACAAAATTAAAAATTATAGAATGAGCGCTTATAAAGCGTTAACTTAACGCTTTATAAAACGAGAACGCTATGCGTTCATAAGCCGTTAAATCCATTAACATAAGGTGTTAAGATATCTTTTACTGAGGACACGACTTGGTAAATATATTAAAGAAGACTTGCAAAAACATGGAGTTTCCTATGAAGATTTATTAAATTGTTGGGGAATTATAGAACCTAGTCAATCTTCTCCAAAAATCAATAAAAAAACATTATACTAATTTCTACAAAGTATGATCAATATGTTGATATTAGCGATAATGAGCATCTTTGGAATTCATGGGAAAGGTCAAAGAGATATGTATGTAACTGTGGTCACACTGGAAGTGTCTTAAAACGCAATAAAATTGCGACTGGTACTCTAAAATTCATACAAGATCGAATTAAAATTTGAGTTGAGGAACGACTATATAGAATTTAAATAACTCTTCAAAGTGTATAAATGATGAGTTAATGCACTTTGAAATTCAGCGTGAACGCCTAGCGTTCATATGGCGTTCTATCCTTTAGTATCAAGGGATAAAGATATATTTGATTTGTTTAAATTTAGAAAAGTATTTGGTATAAGGATGAAGAAAGACAGGGATTCTTAAGGTTTTTTCAATTAACACTATGATATTCTAAATCAAATTAATTTCTCTTCATTGTATTTAGGAGTATGTATGGAACCAAGTAAAAATGTATAGCTATATGAACGTTTGATGAGTGTTAGTTAGATGTATTTTATTAAAAACAGATATAAAAGGAACTCTTTTGAAAAATGCGCACTTAGCATTGTGAAGATGAGTTAAAAAAATAAAAAAATCGGTAATTACCGATTTTTTTATTTTTTTACTAATTCGGATAAGTATTTGATAGAAAATGCATATCCGAATTAGTTTCGATTGAACAAACGTTGAATGAACGTTTTCTTAGTGTTATCTTGTTGCTCTTGGCGATCCTCATTTAATAATTGAATTGTTTTATCCAGTTTTTCTTGTAGTAACTGAATTTGTAAATCTTTTTCTTCCTTTTCTGAGCGTTCCTGTAATAATAAATCAATAATATCTTGGTTTTGTTGTACAATTTTTTCTTGTTGGTTAAACATATAGGAAAACTTATCTTGAATTATTGAAATATCCGTTTGTGAACGTTTCTGAAGTGTTACTTCAGTATCAGGCTCTTCTTGAACGCTATCCGTTTTGGGGGCGTTTTCTTCGATGTTATCCATGCTTCGTGTAGCGGCCTCTTCTAATTTCCAGTTTTGATTTAGGTATTCCTTCATTTGTTTTAAAATATCTATATCATTTTCATAATAAATTCGTTGGTTACGTTCATTTCTTTCAAATATATACTCCATTTTTTCTAGTTCAATTGACCATCTACGAAGTGTATTAGTGTTAATATCTAGTTGCTTTGCTACTTCTTGTGCAAAATATCCATATTCCAAATTTCACACCTCCATTATTTGTGTGTTAGATATTCTTTCTTTATTAGGAGGATCATTCCTCTAATAATAGAAATCTTTATAGGGCTACAAGGTAAGATTTTTTATTACTTTCAAAAGGTATCCTGTGTAGATACTTGTGTATTAGATTTGTCTATGTATCTAGTATTGAGGTAATTAAATTATAAACGCTATCCGTTTTCATAACGTTCACCTTTGAAAACAAGTGAATATTTATTAGATAATACAATAATTAAAGAATTACTTGAAATTTTATTATTAGAAGTTTGTTTCCAATATAAGAATTTTACTAGATATATGAGCAAGAATCAAAGCTTTCATTAATAGAATTAGGATCTAGTTAATATTCTTTTAATTTAAAATACATGAAAAGTTATTAAGGAGATCTTTTTGAACGCTATCCGTTTAAGTAGCGTTTTATTAGTAAATAATACTCAATTTAAAATAGGGATACTTCTAGTAATATTTTTGGCTCTTAAAACGGCTTAATTTCCGTCGAAAATGGCTTATAGGGTGTCGTAAGCTTTTACAAAATCTACAAAGTATTAGAGGTATTTAATCTTAAACGGAAATAATGTTACAAAGCTCTATAGGAGTTTACTTTTTTAGTATGGACCATCTTTTCAGAATGCATTCAATTGCTAATGATATTAGAAGTGGGGAAAAAGGGGGGCATATCAATGGGCTTAATTTGAAACAAATAGAATTTTAGCAGATTTTAGGGAAACCAATAACAGGCATCTACATAATTATTTATATATTTTGCAAGTTTAATCGGATTCCCTAAAATTAGACAAAACAGAAAGAATTTCAGAATGCTATATTAAATAAATCTTGTTTTAAAAAGTAAAACCAATAAAAACATTAGAATAAATTATGGTGCCTTTAAACTTACTCTGACAAGCTATTCGGGATTTTCTCTTAGTAAATTTCAAAATTAATTCGATAGTAAATGACGAATTATCCAGAAATAAATTAACGTTAATCTCATATGTAAATTGCCTGGAACTTCATAAAAAGATCCTATAAAATGATTTGTATTTTGAAGTTTCTTATGTCGAAAAATAACAAGTTTATGACCTTTTATAAGAGGATATGACAAATAGCCTTGCTATATTTAATATTTTTAAGCAAGGCTACATACTAGTATGATTTTTAAAATTTAATTATTTTCTTCTAAGAAATTATAGAAAACAAATTCTCTTTTTTTATTTGTACCATGTAGAGAGTTCTTTTCTATTGCGTTATGATTTCTTCGTTCCCAATTTTGTTTAGATCTTTGTCCAAACATTTTTATAAAATGTGCGGGATTGCTATTTTGAGCTTCATTGTATTGGAACCATTGCACACATTCTTCAAAATCCCATCTAGCATAGCGGTCGATAAAAGGTGGCATCCTTAAAGCAATTGTGTATGCATCCTTTTCACTAAGGTGATTTAGTTCTTGACTTAAAATATAGTAATAAGCCTTTCTCTGATCCTCACTTAGATAGTCGTCTAAATCTTGTAATCTGTTATTCTTTTCTTTTAATTCACAATACGTATTTGATTTTGCTTGTTTGTTTGCGCTGAAAATATCTATAGAATTAGACGAGACTTGTATATCATTCTTTATATCTTCGTGATTGGCTACAACAGTCTTCTTAAAGAGCTTTTTACTTAGAAATTCAGTGAAAGTAGAGCATACATCAATTGCTACAGCCCATTTTATCTTGAAGTATTCAATGATTTTTAAATAGTTGTTATGAATGGTTAAAATGTAAATTGAAGGGGCAATCTTACCATGTCTTCGTACTTTAATTTGTTGGCATACTCCCAAATCTTGCAGCCATGTTAACACGTAGTTAATGACAGGTTTTGAAATACCTGATTTTTTGCTGATATGATCTTGCCTTACTTGGGAATATCCTTCTTGTACTAGGTACGATAAAACTGTTTCTAAAGCTTCATATTTTCTTTTGGTAAGGTAATCTTTTGTGGTAACACCTTCGCATTCTAGGACAATACTATCAATATAAGTAGTAACTTGCTTAATTGATTGATTTATAGCCCCAGGAGTTTTGGATAAATGATTGATGTGGGGACTTAGTTCCGCTTTTGCTCGACTAAGTAAAAAGTTTTGCAATATCATAGAAAAATCCTCCTATTTTTCCCACCACACAATTACAGAAAAATGTTGGAAAAGTAGAGGATTTTCTTCACAAGTAATTCACTTTATGATAAAATAAGTACATAAAAGTGAATATATTTTAATGTGCTAAAAATCCTACTTCCTGGGAATTTTCAACTGGTTTCTAGTTTGCCGACCGGAACCAATTAAAAATTTGTGAGGTAGGTTTTTTTTTGCGTTCATCTATATTTGTTCGTTGTTATTTACATTTGTCATTTTTATTTATGCTTTTTATTCTATCGTTCTTTTTTAATAATATCAATCCTTTGGAGTGTAAAAATTCTACTAAAGTGTATTTATGTAAGTGTTTTAAGGATAAAATGTAACTTTGAAAATCTTAATTGTATAACAATTATTGAGAAATATGCAGAATCACCTAGACTTTGTAGTAACATATACAATTTATTACCATTTGTTTGTTATAATCCACATATATGTGTCTGAATTTTCTAACAAGATGTGTAAAGAGGTGTGGATATATGAGTAATTGGATTGAGAAGATGCAAGATCAAATGAATAAGACAAATAGATCATATGATAGTTTTGCAAGAGAACTTGATATACCTAAATCTACATTAACAGATTTATTTCGATATCATAAAGAAATTTCCATGCTTAGTGTATTTAAAATGGCAAACACGCTCTTTAATGAAGATAGAGCTATAAATGAAAAATGTTGTATAGAAGTTTTTTCGAAATATGAAAGAAATGTAAAAATTAACATGAAAAGACTGTTTATTATAGCGTATTTAAATGGATATGATTTAATTTTAGAATATTTAATCAATATGACGAGTAAGCATAAGGAGAGTTATGTTAAAAAATATTCACCTTTAATAAGTTTGTTTTATGATAGGCCAAGGGGAGGAAATCCTAAAGAGCATATTTTAATGGTAGAAGAAATTCGGAAGAGCATTCCAGAAAAAGAAACTTTAGATATGGAGATTATTTCGGATATTCTCTATTTGTTGTCTGTTGGGGATATTGGAGACTTTGGAATGTTTGATACCTATAGGAACCGTATTTATCAGAACATTTCTGTACATACAAATCAAGATTTAAAGTTGCTATATAAATATTGGATAGATGACATATGGAGTTATTCATTATTAAGAAGGCTAAAAATAGAAGAATTTAATGAGTGTAATAATCAATTACGGTCACATAAGTATTTGAAATATTTTCCGTTTATGGAGGCTACGATTGATCTACGTAAGGGAGAAAGTTTAATATTTACAGATTATAAACAATCATATAAACATACTTTAAGAGCAATGAAAGTATTTGAAAATCAGAGTGCTTTAAAATATAAAATCGCTGTAAACAATATAAATTTTTTAAAACTTGTAAATAAAAGAGAAATTGAAACTATTGATTTAAACACGCTCCATCCAGCAGAATTAGCACTATATTTCATACTAAATAATGATAACGATAGAGCAATTGATATTTTGTTAGGAATTCTAGATAAAAATAAAAAACTTAGTCCTATTCAGTATTGTTACTTAGGACAAGCAAAGATGGATTTAAAATTGATTGCTGATTCCAAACAAATGTTTATTGAAAATGGCGATTACTTCTTTTCCCAATACGCAACACGAGTATATAATGAATATAAAGAAATGTTAGAATATGGAGGCGTGAAATGAAAAAAATAGCCATATTATGTATAACAACATTTATTTTGTTTTCTGGAATGAGTTTATTAGACAATAAAGAGAAAGATATGTCACTGTCAAAGGAAACTCAATATCTTCGTTCTGATCCCGGTGGCATGGGCTAAATCTTAAAAATATAAAAGTAACAAAAGACATCGTTTAACGATGTCTTTTGTTACTTTATAAAGAGTTTTTTAAATGGTTAAACTGGATTTTAACGAACAAAGAAAAATATAAAGGTGGTAATCTAATGGATAAATGGGAAAATTTAATTATAAAAATACTTTTAACTGTAGATGGAGACTTAGATGCTTTTAGTGATCTGATTGATATATATGAAGATGAAAAATTTTAATATATTTTAACTATTTATTTTGAGATTCCATCTCAATTTCTATCTCTAAAAGGTGTGCAATTCTTAAAATTTCTTTTTCTATTCTTGGTTTATGTTCGTCTGGAATATTTCTATATTTATCAATTAATATTTGAGCCATACGCTCTATAGGATCAGTACCAAAATCACTTTTTTCAAAAACTTCAGTATCGCTCATTGGATGAAGAAATAGTTGTGACTCACTTACATTGAAATATTTAGCGATTATTGGGATACGATCAATTTTAGGTGTTTTTTCTCCACTTTCCCAACTAGAGACTGTACTATATGGGGTGTTTATTGCATCAGCAAATTCTTTTCGACTAAGACCCTTTATTGCCCGTAGTTTTTTTATGTTTTTCCCAAATATATTATTCTCCACTTGCATTAACCTCCTTCATCTATCTGTATAATTTTTATCACTGTAGTATAGATTTGTGTAATTTTTATCACTTAAGTATAAAAATTACCACTTTAGTGTTGACATTCTACTTTAAGGAGAATAGAATGTATGTAAGGGGGTGAAAAATTGTCTGCATTACGTAATGTTAGAGAAACAAGAGGACTCACAATTCAAGAAGTTTCGCAGGCTTCTAAAATTCCAGTTAAAACGCTATATAACATTGAAACTGGAAAGAAAGGAATAATTGAGAAACGAGCCAGGATTCTTGCTGATCTATTTAATGAACCGATAGATAAGATCTTTTTAGCTACGTATTATCGAGCAAAATTAGAATGAAATATTTTTTATAATACACAATTATACTCTTATATTGTAAATGAACAACGAGGAAAAGCTATAATTTTATTGTATTTTTTTAAGTTTTTAAATCAGAAAATTCTGATTTAAATAGATCTTTGAAAACTGCATATCATTTGAGGGAGCTGTTAGTATGTTGAAACGATCGTATCAAACGTTACTCATTGTCATGAGTATGCTTCTAATTGTCTTGAATTTTGTATTTCCACTTACGAAAGCGAGTGCTGAAGTTATTAATCGTGAGAAATATGAAATGAATTGGAGTTTTAGTCCCATGTATGGGAAAGACCTACGGACAGAATTATTGAAGAATGCAAATGGGCAAATTGCGTATTGTTTAACTTATGGGAAATTAAGTCCAAACGGTAATGACCTTCCAGAGATGGGGCGCACAGACGATGTTGTGTACCGAGTTCTTCTAAATGGATATCCACAAAAAAGTCCAGAAGAATTAGGAGTTTCTAACTGGAAAGAGGCGCATTACGTGACACAGCTTAGTGTTTGGGCAGCGTTAGGTCAAATTGACATTAACGAAGTTCAGCATCGCAATGGGAATGTTGCAAAAGCCGTAAAAACGATTATTGATGGTGCAAATGCAAGCCAGGAAACACAAGACGTGTACATGAATGTAACACCAACAGACAATCAAGAAGCAAAGTTAAACGGTGAGTACTTTGAAACGACAGTGTATCAAATTGAAAGTAACGCTAAGAACGGTGTATTTACAGTTCAACTAGCTAATGCACCGAATGGAACGAAAGTTATTTCAACAAAAGGTGAAGCAAAACAACAATTCAATTTAGGAGAACAATTCCGTATTTTGATACCGAAATCCTCTCAAACAGGTAACTTTTCCTTAAAAGTAACATCTAATCTTTCTAATTTACAGGCAGTAGCGTATCAAGGAACTGATAAAGTCCAAGATGCAACAGTCCTTTTAGAAAAAAATGAGGAAAAAGTGAGTGCCGATCTACAAGTAAACTGGAAATCCCTTGGTGGATTGAAAGTTGTAAAAGTGGGAGAACAAAAAGAATTGCTACAAGGTGCAGTATTTGAAGTCATGAACAGTGCAAATGAAAAAGTAGGCACAATGACTACAAATGAGCAAGGTTCAGCAAGCCTTTCTGGTTTAGAATTCGGAACTTATACTCTTAAAGAGGTAAAATCACCTACTGGTTATGTATTGAATGGGCAGCCACAACAGATTGAAGTGAAAACAGGCGAGGTTGCTACGATTACAGTACAAAACGTAAAAGTAAAAGGAAACATTGAGATTAAGAAATTAAGTGATAGCGGAAAAACTCTTCCAAAAGTTGAGTTCACAGTGTATACAGCAGAGGGAAAAGAAATCACAAAAACAACTACAAACGAGCAAGGGATCGCACAAGTGAAGGATATTCCGTATGGAAAGTATTATTTTGTTGAGACAAAAGGGGTAGAAGGATACCTTCTTAATCAAACCAAATATCCATTTGAGATTAAAGAACAAGGAAAAACGTTAACATTTACAGTCGAAAATAAAGAAGTAAAAGGAAACGTGCAACTTCTAAAAGTAGATGGAGAGAATCCAGATAAAAAATTAGAAGGTGCGGTGTTCATTCTTCAAGATAAAGAAGGGAAGAAAATTAGTGAACACAAAAGTGATAAAAACGGTTTGATTGAAGTAAAAGACTTATCATTTGGAGCATACTCATTTATTGAGAAGCAAGCACCAACTGGTTATGTTTTAACGAAAGAATCTATTCCTTTTAGTATCTCGGAACAAGGAAAGACAATCATGCTAACAGCGAAAAATAAGCACATCACAGGAGAGTTGGAGATTAGCAAGGTAGATATTGCGGATGGCAACAATAAGCTTCCGAATGCTGAATTTACTATCTTTAACGAAAAAGGCGAAGAAGTTGTAAAAGGAAAGACGGATCAAAATGGCCTTGCGAAGTTCAAACTTCCATATGGAAAGTACACATATAAAGAAACATTCGCACCAGAGGGTTATTTACTAAATGAAGAAATATTCTCTTTTGAAATTAAAGAGGATGGTCAAATCATTAAGCATACGGTGAAGGATCAGAAGAAACCGACACCACATCAACCGGAACAGCCAAAAAATCCAGAGACACCACAAAAACCAGAGCAACCAGAAATACCACAACCACAGATACCGGAACAACCAAAAGTAACGGAAAAACCTGTCATACCACAATTAGAGAAACCACAACAGATTATTATGAAACCACAACTAGAACAAACACCAAAGAAAATCGAAACTTATCTTCCGACAACAGGCGGTAAAGCCGAAAATCCATACATAAAATGGGTCGGTCTTGTATGTGTCGCACTTGGCTTAATTGGAGCCGTATTTGCAGTAAGAAACCGCAAGAAAGCTCAATCGTGAAAGGATTAATTACAAAGGGAGCAAGATATAAGAAGCCGAGAGGGAGATGAAATGGGATGTCAGAAGTCTACATCGGTAAAATGAAAAATTTAGGGAAACTTGGGGAAGACGTTATGCAGCGCAAAAGTGCTTGGCTTGCAGAAGAACTGATGCAAGCAGTTTCAATCGCTCAAACTGTCATTAAACCATTAAAGCAACATGATTATTGGATGGAATCCGCTACAAAATTATTGGCAGGCAGTATTTTGTATCTGGATCAACGACATAAAAACCTATATTACCTAGATGTGAAACAAGTAATTGAGTTCACGGAAAAAATATATGAGAATGAAGCAAACTTGGTAGAAGTAGTGGATTCGCTTGAAATTGAGCATCCAGCATATCATATATTTCAAGAGTTAGGTCTTTATTCAAAAGAAACAAGGGATGCGATAATGATCAATTTGTTATCCATTCTTGAAAAATATCAACGAGAGAAGCAAGGGGAACAAAAAGAGTATTTTTGGTTTCAGTAATCGCCAGTAGATAGAAGTGAAATAGGAAGGAGTGCAACGCATGTTAGCCGTAGCTAAGAATTATACAAAGGTGATTAAAGCGTTGAGAGAGGTGAATGAAGGGGAAAAGGTTGCAGGTGTGATAAAAGCTCGTTTTGGGGCTTATAAATCGGTCATAGAAGGTGTGAAAAAGACAACGGATGATTTTATTTTCATTTTTGATCCGAAAGGTATCTTTTATGAAGATACACATAAAGAGAAACGAGAACAAGGATATCACATACTCAAGCATGATCTATTTGTTGGTTATGAAACACTTCAAATTGATAGGTATCAAAAAGTAGTTGTTTATATTCGTGTAGAAACAGAACAAAGCACTTATGAAGAAAGAGGGGAAGCGTTATCGAACTTTCTTCAACATCTAACAGAGTGCAAGAATATAAGACCAATTCACCTGGTATTTCATCAATATGATTTGTACCCAATCCCTCATATGGAGCAGTTTTTAAGAGAAAGCGCAACATACCACATTCATCATTCAATCGTAGTTGAATCTCAATCCGCATTACAGCACATCTATGGAAAAGAGACAGCGCAACGCATTATCACTTCATACAACACAACAATCCTAGCATGATATAAAGCACTCGTTCACTATTTCATCCTATCTAGATGGCTAGAAAACTAGACAAGGGAGAGGCGCTTTTCTCCCTTCTTTATCAAAAATAGGAGGCGTTCATATGGGAAAAGAACAAAGGCTCACATTCTATGATATTGCCGCATCACAAGCTCATAGTGTCAAAACTTTTGATGGAAAAACATACGAACTGAAAGGTGCCATCGCAATTGAAAATAGCACAGGAAGCATCGAAAAGGTAGCTCAAATTTATTATCAAGTGCGTTCGGTTAGAGATGAACATCAAAATTTAATTGCTAAACGGAAAAATAAAAAAGCGGAATTAGTAGCTGTAAAACAAAAGTGTAAATAAAAAAAGCGATTTTGAAGTGTGCTGAGAACATAGCACAGAGTAATTTGCTCTTTGACAATTTAGATATATATTGCGTATTTCCTTCTTCCTTAAAGCAATGATGTAGAAGGATGATATACGGCTTTCAATATATATGCGTGCCTCCCTTCAAAAGGTCACTAGAGGGGGTAGGTATACGATTATCGTTGGATGAGTAAGATCGTAAAACTCATCTGTGACCACTGGGAAATACATTGTATCAAAGATCTGTTTGTGTCAGTAATCGTGAGGAATATCCCATGTTGACATTCTGAAGAAGCGACGAACATCACAAACAGTAGATACATAAGGTCCTACGTTCACGCCAAAAACGTAGTGCGGTATTGGGCATATAGAAGCTAGGTCGGGGTTAGTCTCTATACGCATGCCAATACAGGGTTCGTCATTCCAGCCATAAATGATATTTCCATTTTCTATCCCATTTTCCTATAAATGCTATAAAATAAAGACAGATGTTGAAGTTTAAACGTGTCTCATCACACTTCAAAATCGCTTATAAAAATATGGCATAGGGAGGAACAAATATGAGTCGTAAAGGGTGGATCATTTCCGCTGTTGTTGGACTATTAATTGCAATTGGTATTGGTTCAACATTTGTCTTTAGCTCTGGAAAAGGGGAAGTAATGGAACTTAGTCCGTTAGAAATGAAGAAGTTCATGAGTGAGGATGGCACAGGTTTTGTTATGTTGAACTCTAATATGAGACATAGTGATGATTGGATTTTTCTTGTGAAGAAAATAGCTGAAAAGGAAAAGATTCAAGTAAGAGGATTGAATGAAAATCGTGAGGACATTCCAGGTTCAAGTAATCCTCACGATTGGGGATTATCACAACGAAGAGATTCTCTGGCTTATTATGAAAAAGGAAAACTGAAAAAAGATATTGATTTCTCTAAGTTCAAAGAGTCCGAACTTGAAAAAGAAGTTACCTATTTTGTTCAAAAGTGCAAAGAGCAATACCAGAAGTAATCACATAATCATTGAAAGGTGGTGATACAGTGGCGATTACACAGAAGGAATTAAAAAAAGAAAAAGAAATGGTAGCAAACCTATTAAAAGCCAATGGTCAGGATTATAACCATTGGCTTCATTTACATCATCAGAAATGTATGGAAGAAAATCAAGATTTAGTAATGAAAGCTTTACAAGCTTATAAGGCAACACCAACAGAAGTAAAGGAAGACAGCAAGCCGAGCGAGTCAAGTCAGCTTAGCAACGTATAAGAATCCAAAAATGAAAAGGGAGTGAATGTATATGTTGGAAACAATAGCTCAAATGTTAGTGTTAGGTGATGCGATGGATGGTCTAATTAATACGGGTAATTCATTTATTACTTGGATGCAAAGAGGAGCAATGGTGAGCACAGCTATTGTATTTTGCTGGGGCGCTTATCTATTAATTTGGGGTGGTGAACGGGGAAGACACAAATGTATTTGGTGGTTTATTGGTGGGGCAGCCGGACTCGTTATCGTAATGGGATGCCAATACTTAGCAGAGAGCGTAAATAGTAATGTTAAATTTGGTCAAATTTTATTTCCATTTCTTTGGATGAAATAGTGAATAAATATGAATAGGGCAATGAGGAAGCTATGCAAAGGGTATGGCTTTTTTTGTTGCCTTTTTTCATGGGATTTAAAGTAAATGTGAGAAAGGAGAAGCCATGTTTGTCATTTTTAAAAGTAGTAATGGAACAGAAATTGAGTCTGGTAAGCAATATTCGTTTCATGAAGCTTATACCTTAACCAAACGATTAGAACGTGTTTATAGAGAAGAAGGGCGGCAAGAACATATTGATTTTGACTTGATAGATGGTCATTCTAATGAAATCTATAACGGTACTTTATCACTGGGTTCAAGATATGCAAATCATATTTTTGATCACATTTCTAAAAAAATGAATGTGATGCAATTAGATCCAGAACAAGAGGAACAAAAGAAGGAGCTGTTAGAAACGTTAGAGAGGGAAATCAATGATTCTCCTTTTCATGAAGAATATGAATATCAAGAAGAATTACCAGAAAGAAAGGAGGAACCCTCCTATAGTCCATCGGATGAAGTGAAAACACAAGTAAAGCCTGGAAAGGAAAATAGAAAAGGATTCAAGATGATTGCGAGTGTCATAGGAAGTGTGGTGTTAATTGGAGCCGGTGCCATATTTGCCTTTAAGCTATTCTCTTCCAATCCAGTTTCAAGTGCAAATGCTGGTTCTGAACAATATGTAGTAAAAGGATTACAACAGGCAGCCATTCAACAGTATGGAGAAGCCGTTAAATACTTTGATAAGGTCAATTACACAGAATTAGATAAAGATAGTCAGAAAGCAGTTTTATTTACTTATTTATTAAATGGAAAGGCAAATAAGGCATTACAGTATGAACCGAAATTTGCAGAAAGTGTGGTTGCTTATTTTATCGGGATAGACAACATGAATAAAATCAATGAAATTGATGTCAAAAATGATGTGATCGATTTTGAAAAGGCAGCGCTTAATAAAAAATATGAAGAGGTAATCAAGCTTAAAGGAAAAGTCAATATAGATGGTAGACGTGAAAAGCTCATTGTTGAAGCTTTTGTAAATCTAAAAAAATATGAAGATTGTTATTCTTTTGCCAAAACACAAGCAAATAAAAACTTGATGAAAGAGGTCAAAGAATTAGAAAAACGAGATGTTCAACAATCTACGATAAGTGAAGAGGAGAAGAAGGCTAAGATTGAAAAAATTGATAAAGATCTAAAGGACATCTAAGGGGGAAGAAATAACATGCCATTAAATTATGAGAATTTGTATAAAAAGATGGGAATTGTTTTTCTTGGTGGCTCATTGATATTGAGTACTACAGGATGCAGTTGGTTTGGAAGTAAAGAATCATCAAAAAGTAAATCAGCTATTACAAAAAAGGTAGATAAGAGTAAGCCAGAGGAAAAGAAAGAAAATCTGAACAAACAAGATTTTGAAGCAATTACAGAGAACGCAATTCAAAGTAAAGATAATGAAGTTGCTTATGTACTAGATGAGATTGATAAATCAAAAATTAATTTCAAAGAAAAATCCATTGTAGGTAATCTTCAAAATAGAGATGAAACCACTTCTCGTGTTCTTGCACTCTTTGATAAGGAAACAACAGATAAAACACTTCAAGATACGACAAAAGATAATGTGATTGCAGCTATTACAGATAATAAACCACAAGTAACCCTGAACGGAGATCATTTTGCTTTTGGCGATCAAAATATTGATTCTTCAGTAGCAAGTATAGGGGATATTCTTCCACCAGAGAAAAATCCAGAAGTAATTGTGAATCCACCAGTTACACTGGAAGATGAAAATGGCGGTACGGAAAATCCAGGAACAGATAAACCAAAACCGCCGGTAGATCCGCCAGTAGATCCACCAACGGATCCAGAAAAGCCGAAACCACCGGTAGATCCGCCAGTAGATCCACCAACGGATCCAGAAAAGCCGAAACCGCCAGTAGATCCACCAGTAGATCCACCAACGGATCCAGATAAACCAAAACCGCCGGTAGATCCGCCAGTAGATCCACCAACGGATCCAGATAAACCAAAACCGCCAGTAGATCCGCCAGTAGATCCACCAACGGATCCAGATAAACCAAAACCGCCAGTAGATCCGCCAGTAGATCCACCAACGGATCCAGATAAACCAAAACCGCCGGTAGATCCGCCA
>NZ_JAUCFS010000003.1:0-257756 GCF_030348325.1 Bacillus hominis | reverse complement strand
AGTTATGTTACAACCTCCACAAGTTATTTTAGTTTTAATAGAGTTTTGATCTAGTGAAACATTTCCGTCCCCTTTTCCACTACTATCAGTTTCATATTTATATTTAACATTACCTTTAATTTCTGAAGGATCCCCTTTATAAATTAGAGTAAGTTCACTTGCTTCATTATTTCCATCATATGTATAGCCTTGGTACATACCCTTCCAATTTTCACTCTCACCTTTAAGGGTAAACCACTTATCATTAGAACAAGCTCCTAATATAAGGATTATTAAAACAAACAGGAATTTTATTTGTCTCATCGAATCCTCCTATGTATCTTATTTATATTCCCTTATATCCCCATTTTACTGTATTAAATTTATAGTGAGTACTAAAAAATTAATGAATATTAAATACATGTGTGGTTGACATAACACATCATTATCAGCAGTAACCAAATCCTAGAAAGCCATTCATACCAATAGTTTGTCAGCCTTCCGTTCCTTCCGCTGTATGCAAGATTTCATACAGCCCTGTCACAACAGCATTTGGCAGTTCAAACCGTTCTCGTAGCCTGCATGAAATCCTGTATATCCTTAGCGTATAAAATCCACGTTTTGTTGGCGAGACCTCAAAAAGAAGCGCAAAACGCACTTCTTTTCTTTGTAATCACTACACATCACATTATTAATATGATTACGGACAAGCCTTCTTGTTACTAAATAATGTTTCTTCAATTCTTGTTATCTAACCCACTCATTTTTCATTACTTTAAAATACAGCTTTTCAAATCCCCTAAAATACTTACTGTAAACGCCTAACGTTTCAATATATGTATTAATAACCTCGCTTAAATCAAAATGAACACCATCTTTAGCTAAGTCATAGCTATCATCCAGACTATATAAATCAAAATATTTAGCTTCCCAATACAATCCCCTGTTAACTAAAAGTCTAGTGGTACATTTAATTGATTCTTCAATCGTCAGTTCTTGTTTTTTTAGTTTTTTATGAATGACGGAAAGAGTTAATTTAACAGTGTATTCTTCATCAACTGTGCTACTAAACTCAAATAACTTCCCTTCAATATCATCTATCTTTGCTTTAGACATTAAGGATATCTCAATTATTTCATATGGCGGACTGTCACTTGCTTCAATCAATTTATCACACCATTGAATTACTTCAGTTTTACTCCACAACCCACAGCAAATCCCTAAGCCATAAATACGAGTTAATTTTCGAATTAAATCCAAAGTTTCTCACCTACAATTTTTCATATACATTTTTGTTTAATTTTAATAGATTATTATTCATTCATCAATTTATATATAATAAAGAACAAAGCACCCATTATGGGCGCTTAACTTTCCTGTCGTCAAAAACAAAGGCAACATCATCTTCTTCATTAGTACTTTCAATAACAACGTCATTCCTACTTTTTATTGAACGGTCCGGCTTTTATTTTCTTAGATGACCAAAATTGCTAGTGATTAAAATAACAGATGCTTTTCTTTAAGAAGAGTTTTAAAGTCGATTTCCAATGGGAAATCGATTTTGTTAGCATCATAACTCAGTAATCTTGAAACTCCTTATTTTATTCGGTATTTTGTACGTTAAGAGAACTTTAACCTGAAAAAATCTTAACAGTTATAAAAATTAACTAGCATCTATCCTAGTGGAATTCCCTCCCCTTAACCTGCTTTAACGTCGCTACTATAAGAAAGCTAACAATCACTAATAAGAGCCATGAACTCACCTTCCCTAGATGAACGAGACTCCATGTATCGGTTTGGTTTGGGTATTGCCAAGCTCCAAAGAACGTTGCGATATTTTCGGCTATCCATATAAAAAATCCGATGAGCACAAAAGAAAGTGCGAGTGGCATACGGTAACGAGTTCCATTAACCTCGTATGTGACCCATGATTGCCAAAAAACAATAATTACAAGTCCAGATAACCACCAACGAACATCAATCCAATAATGGTGAGTGAAAAAATTCAAATAAATCGCAGATGCAAGAAGTACAACTATTAAAAACGGTGGCCACTTAACCAGTTCAACCTTTAATCTTCTCCACGCCTGACAAAGAAAACTCGCCACACTTGCGTACATGAATCCGCTATACAAAGGCACTCCAAAAATTTTGAAATATCCTTCCTCTGGATAAGACCAGGATCCCATATGTACCTTAAAAAGTTCAAGAGCAAGTCCAATAAGGTGGAACAATGTGATAACCTTTAGTTCATCACGTGTTTCCAGCCCAGAGCTCACCATCCACCACTGCATCAGAAGACAGATGATAAGTAGCCAGTCATAACGTGGCAGGAAGGGAAGTGGCAGGAATTTTGTAAAAGCCAAAGAAGCAAAAATAACGAGAGGAAACAAACATGATAAGGCCTGCTCCCAACCGAAACGTACGAGTTGTTTTAGTGCTCTCATGATTTATGCCCCCATTTTCGAATGGTTAAATTCATAAGTAACTCCCCTTTTATAAAATCACTGAAAAAGAAATCTTTCTTTTCCTTTTAATGCTAAATGTCCCCACTTTATTAATCTTGGGTGTCTTCATCAATTCGATATTCTAAAATATCTCCGGGTTGACATTCTAATGCTTTGCAAATTGCCTCTAAAGTTGATAGCCTAATAGCTTTTGCCTTTCCATTTTTCAATATAGAGAGGTTAGCCATAGTAATTCCAACTCTCTCCGAAAGCTCCGTTACGCTCATTTTTCGTTTTGCTAACATCACATCAATATTAATAATAATTGTCATATCCTCCACCTCAGACCGTCAAATCATTTTCTGATTTTATGTTAATCGCTTCATGTAGAAGCCGTTGGAGGATAGTAGCAAAAACGGCGATAACCAACGAAGTAAAAATGATGAGGAGTGCCATTAATGCAATAGGAGGGTCAACTTTCTTCGCAATAAAATGAAAGAGTGGCAAACCTAATACATACAAACTACTGATTGTAATCGCACAGCACTTTATGTTCTTTAACACTTTTACAGATAATTCCGAGAACGCTGTGTTCTCGTCAATGTACCGTAAAAGATTGAAAGCCTGATAGAGAGCAAAGTAAAAAGGTATAGCCGCTCCATACATCACCATGAAAAAGAGATATTTCATTGGGGCAATATTTGGATACAATTTTGCTGCGAAATTCGCGATATGGGGCACTAAAAATATACATATAGCAAGAACTGGGAGTCCTATAATAAAAACAGCTATCTTTAAAAAGAGCGTTGATACTCGTTTCATAAAAAGCACCTCACTTATTTATTGTAAATTTGATTTTAACACCAAATTTATTGTTTCTCATTAAATTATTATCTTTTCGGATTATATTTTTATTGTTATGCGAATATCTTTTAATTTCAGACAAAGATAAAAATTATCATTACAAAGGAAGGCTCTCTCTTTCAACTATTTGTTTTATCTTCCCTTAACAACAAATAAGACGCTAAGCCGATCACGGCAGCGCCTAAAATAGTAATAGTAAATTTAATCAAACTTATTTACACTCGCATTTACTTGTTTTTTTGTTTCCAAACCCCATTCTTCTTGTGATAAGTATCCTTGCTAGTCATGAAATGAAATGAGCTACCAGGAATATAGTATTTCTTACGCTTCTTTTTTCTTTTCTTTTCTTTCTCTCCTTTTCTTTAGCAATCTCCTGTAAATCCACTTTCCATTGTCTTAATAAATCTTTTTTTCGCATCGGACTGTGTTCCCCTTGAATTGAATTAATCACCCAAGAGATATATACACTTTTTTAATCCAATTGTCTATATTATTCATATTACTATTTATTATGTAATTTATATATAATAAATAAGCACCCGTTATGGGCGCTTTACATTTCTATTGTTAAACAAAGTCAACATCTTCATTAATACTTTTAATAACAACGTCATTCCTACTTTCTATTGAAAGGTTCGGCTTTTGTTTTCTTTTTATTACTTAAAATTCACCATACTCATTTTCAGTTAAATAGTTTCAAAGTCTTTCATTATAATATAATGGTACTTTAAATATTTTTTTACTTTATTTGGATATGTACAATTACATAAAATTATGTATTATTTGGTCTAAAAAAGTCTTTTCATGTAGATTCATGTAGATTAAACTTTAAATATAATGGTTTTATGTTTTTGCTTCACCCTCTTCATAGGAGAAATGAAGGGTTGTTGTCATTTTCATAATAGTAAGCACTTACAAAATGTCCAATCATTTCGATATGTAATATTTCATAAAACATTGTTGATTTATTTTTTAAAATATTCAGGAGAAATAGACGAAATGCAACAGAATAATTTATCAGACAGGGAGAAAATGATCGTATGTATCCAAAATTTATTGATAAAATAGCGTTTTCGAAAGCGCATAAAGAGTTATTAATTAAACTGTATAATAAAGAAATTTCAAGAAGCGAGTATAATCAATTGGTAGATGCTTTTTATCGTCCACAACAAAAATAAATATGAAGTACGTGTTTATTTTTTTATATCTTTTATAATAACAAAGTTCGTTTATATCATTTTTGGGGCAATCTCTTCTGCTAGGTTGATGGACATGTGGCGGTACCCCACATCCATCAACTTAAGGATTTAGACTATTCTTAAACTTAAAAGCACGTTACTATTCTCTTATGTTAATGAGAAAGGGTGACGTGCTTTTTATGAATATGCATCAAAAACAAGAGCTGTCTTTATTTGCCGAAGAGTTATATCGATATATGTCTCCCGCTACACTTAATCAATTAGCTATAGAAGCAGGTGGAATGAAACGAAAACGTAAGTGCCATGGGCACCATTTTTTATCTTTGTGTGTATGGTTAAATCAACAAATCGCTACAACCTCTCTTACTCAACTTTGTAGTCAATTAGAAACTTCAACAGGAATTTTATTAAGTCCTGAGGGACTGAATCGACGATTTAACTCGGCTTCTGTAGCCTTCTTTCGAAATGTATTTACTACACTTCTACAAGCTAAAATTGGAGGATCATCTACAATTTCTCATTCTCTTTCTGCTTACTTTGAGCGGATTCGCATCCTTGATTCTACAACCTTTCAAGTTCCAGATCGATTCGCAGCTACTTATCCTGGTGCCGGAGGCTGTAGTCATACAGCTGGTGTGAAAATTCAATTAGAGTATGACTTGTTGAGTGGAGAGTTTTCTGATGTGAAAATTGAACCAGGAAAACGAAGTGATCAGGCATATGGGGCGACTCGAATGGACATGACACAAAAGAATGAACTATATATTCGTGACTTAGGGTATTTTCGTTTACAAGACTTTAAATCGATCCAAGATAAGGAAGGGTATTATTTATCGCGTCTTAAATTACCAACTAAAATATATAGAAAAGAATTCGAAACAGTGGTATTTAAAACAAAACCTGCTCAATTGAGACCGGTATATATACAAATTCATTTGGAAGACATCATGAACCAATTACAACCTGGCCAAGTGTATGAATTACATGATGTATATGTAGGGAGCAAAGACAAACTACCCACTCGCATTGTGGTTTATAGATGTACAGAGGAGCAAAAACAGAAACGTCTACATGATCGAGCTATTCGCGAAAAGAAAAAAGGGATTACATATACAGAGCGTACGAAACTTTTACAAGGAATTACGGTATATATGACAAACATTCCTACGGAATGGGTACCGAAAGAGAAAATCTATGATTTATATTCACTGCGTTGGCAAATTGAGCTGTTATTTAAAATATGGAAATCTTGGTTTCGAATTCATCGTTGTAAATCTATTAAACAAGAGCGATTAGAATGCCACCTTTATGGACAACTCATTAGTATCCTATTATGTTCTTCTACTATGTTTAAAATGAGAGAACTCCTGTTACGTAAGAAACAGAAAGAACTAAGTGAATATAAAGCGATGTACATAATTAAAGATTATTTCTTACTTTTTCATCAAGCACTACATAAAAACACCCAAGAATTATCAAAGATTCTCCTTCGTCTGTTTAACCTCCTACAGCGAAACGGACGAAAATCTCACAGATATGAGAAAAAAACAGTCTTTGATATTTTAGGTGTTGTGTATGAGTATACCACTTCTGCCCATCAGGTAGCATAGCGAAAAATTTGAAACCCGTCAGGGTTTATTTGATGTGCCTACTTTTATAACATCTATAAAAGATAATAAAAAACTACGTGGAAAGACCGCATTTTGTATAAAAATATACGTTAAGTTGATGGATGTGTGGCGGTACCCCATCGCTATCAAGCTAAGCTTATGCAAAGTCAATTTTAGACGAGATTGTTTCTTTTTTCTAAAGGGCAAGTGTAGTTGATTGAAAGATTTGCATACGAAATAAACCCTAGCGGGTTTCATTTTTTTGAATTAAGCGGCTTGATTATAAGACAGGGTACAATTGTAAACGACACCTAATATATCAAAGACCGTTTTTTTCTCATATCGATGAGATTTCCGCCCGTTTTGCTGTAGGAGATTGAACAGGCGAAGTAACACCTTTGATAACTCTTGGATGTTTTTTTGTATAGTTTGGAATAGAAGAAGAAAATAGTCTTTAATCATATATATGGCTTTATACTCACTAAGCTCTCGTTTTTTCTTCATGAGGAGCAATTGGCGCATCTGAAACATGATAGAAGAACAGAGTAGAATGGCAATCAACTGACCATATAGATGGCACTCCAATCGTTCTGGTTTTATCTTTTTACAATGATGAATTTGAAAGAATGACTTCCACGTTTTAAATAAAATTTCGATTTGCCAACGCAAAGAATACCAGTCATGTACCTGTCCCATCGGGACAATATCTGTAGGGGTGTTTGTCATATATACGTTGATACCACTGAGTCGTTTACTACGAGGAGAATACTTCATTCCTTTCTTTTTTTCTCTTACAGCTTGATCTTGTAATCGTTTTTGTTGCTGTTGTTTTGTTAATCGATGAACAATTACACGAGCTGGCACTTTATCAATCATTCCTACATAAGCATCAGCTATTTCACATGTTTGTCCTGGTTGAAGAGAGTTCATTAACGTTTCCATATCTATCTGTATATACTCTGTACCTTTCTTAATTCTTCCATCTTGAAAATAATCAGGGTTAGGATTTTTTTGATACATACGTGTATTCGACTTGATACGAGAGATATAGTAGGCCTCTTTATCTTGTATATATTGAAGGTCTTTTAAATGAAAATAACCTAAATCTCGGATACATAAATCATTCGCTGTTACAGTTGGAGCACACAGCGAGCCGTAAGTGCGATCATGTTGTTTACCTGGACCTGTATGAATATGTAGGAACTGTCCACTTAACAAATCATACTCAAGTTGAATTTTTATCCCAGCTGTATGGCTGCATCCTCCTGCACCTGGATAAACCGATGAAAATACATCCGGGAGTTGAAATGCAGTTGAATCTAAAATACGAATACGCTTGAAAACAGAAGTGTATGGAGAAGAAATCGGCATAGATGCGGCCATTTTTTTGCTTAATAGTTCGGCTAGTAGCTGTTGTAAAAGTAGGACGGCCGTCTTATTAAACCGTTGATTCAGTCCCTCAGGACTGATGAGTACTTCTGTTGATGCTTCCAAACAGCTAGATAATTGAGTTAAAGAAGTTGTAGCGACATTTTGGCTCATCCATACACATAAAGCGACTAAATCTTTTGCTTGGTATTTACTGGTTCGTTGTACGAAACCAACATCTCTAGCAAGATCGCGTAAGATATTTGGAGATAAAAAGCTTTGAATCTCTTGAGCAAATAGTTGTAGTTCATCAGATATAGAAATAGACATACAAAAAACGCCATCCTTTCCTATGATTCTACAGAAAGGATAACGTCTTTTTTACTTTATGGGTAGTGCTATTCCTTGTATGACTTCTTGTGATTTCGGTGAAAGTCGTGATGGTACTTCATTCTCCCCCTTCGAATCATATTGAACTCACATCCTAACCATTTTCCTTTCAAATAAAGTTTTTATTAAAATTGCTTTAAATCGTATGTCTTGATATATATAAATTTCAAAAATAATATTATAATTTAGTAAAATAATACTTTTAATACTAATTTTTCATGTAGAATAGGAGATTAAAAATGATAACTGATTACCTTTCAACTAAATACACTGTAATACTCTCTTGCATAGCCCTATTTCTGATATTTGTTGTAATAATGAATTTTATAAAGAAAAATTCAGATAAGAAAAACAAAAAAGAATTATAAACATGTTGGTTATTAGGGGTATCATCACATCGCTATCAAATTAAAAAATTGATTGTTCCCCAAAACGAAAAAATGAGCTGAATGGTCATAAATAATTGTAGAGAGATAAAAAATTTTGTTTAGGGGGGACTTCATAAGCTTAGCTTGATAGCGATGTGGCGGTACCCCTACTTCAAAATGTTATCTCAAACTTTTTGACACATTGTTTTCCATAGAAATCACGCTACTTCAAAAGGTGTACCCTTTGATACAGAAATAATTTACATGAAATTATTGTAATTTTATATAAATTATTTAAAATATAACATTTATGTATTAATGATATTCAATTCATTTTATAGGATCCACAATGGTGATATTCAGTCTTTGTACAATTGGAGTATTAAGTAATGTAGTGAAAATAATGAATGGCACTGCAAAAATATATAACTATGTATTATTTGTATTTATCTTACCAGCAATAATTTATTATTTATAAGCTTCTTATCAAGAAGGAAAAAACACTAGCTTAATGACAGTGTTTTTTCCTTTATAATCTATGGAGCAATATATTTTATTTAGGCAAAAAGAGGTTATTATGATTAAAAAAAATAGAATAGGCACAATTATATCGATAATAATACCGGTTTTATTGATTTTATCTATCGTTAATGTTCCATACAAAATTATTATAACTGAATTTTTTGGAGTCTCTATACTTTTACCTGTATTTCTTTGTCCAATTGGATTTATCCTAGCTATATTTTCCTATCAAGTAGATAAAAATATCAGAGCGAAAATCGGGATAATATTAAATGTGGTAGTATTTTTGATTCCTTTTATTTGGGTGATTGGAAGAATTATGTAGTTGAAATGTATTCCGGCATATCTCCTATATCACTAAATCTATGAAGAAATAAAAAAGGAAGAGAATTTTTATAATTCTCTTCCCTTTTTATTTACGAGAAATTTCGTTTTCAATTGTTGTTTAGTATTTCGAAAAATGCTGTAGAATTTTTCTCTATCATTATAACAGTATAAAGGTTGGTTCT
The DNA here is from genome assembly GCF_030348325.1 of Bacillus hominis. Taxonomy (NCBI): domain Bacteria; kingdom Bacillati; phylum Bacillota; class Bacilli; order Caryophanales; family Bacillaceae; genus Bacillus; species Bacillus hominis. Next base: position 248,500 of record NZ_JAUCFS010000003.1, on the reverse strand, counting down.
AAGATGCAATATTGCATATAGGAGTGTATTGATATCAACATAATCGCTTACCACCATGAAAACATAAAGCTGCATCACATCTTAACACATAAGTAGAGGAGGAAATAACATGGAAATCGCAATGGCAATTTTGAAATTTGTAAGTGGAGTTCTACCATTCGTAGCAGAACTTTTAAAAGCAGTAATGTAAGTTCATTATTACGCAATTATTAGGAATAACTTTTCATACAAATGATCTGTATATCAAAGATGAATTGATGTGCAGATCATTTGTATGAACAAACTTTAAACAAGAAAAAGAATTCCAGAATCTTAAGGAATTCTTTTTTTATGCGTAATTATAAATTTAATATTTTTTACAAATGATCTTAATTTTATTAACTAAACAAAAAAAACATACTACGTATGCCTTATTGTTTAGTTCAATATTGTTTGAACAGTAAGTAACCTTTCTCTTAACTATTTTTTAAAAAATAGCATGACTTAATCATTTTCATTAAGAGGTACAGCCACATATCAATCAACTTAAGATATATCTTTATATAAAGGTAACGTTTTTTAAGTAGTTTTTCATTACCTTTTACGGATATTTTAAATTAAATTCCACAGATGTAGATAATGTTATTTTTTCTAAAAAATGTTATCATTCTATTTGTCATAAAAAACTCACATTTAATGTGATAAAAAATTGAGGGGTTGGACTAACATGATCAGTGACTTAAAAAAAGAAGCCTTATCTTCAATAAGGGGCAATTGGGGATTAGGAGTAGGAGTAACGCTTCTTTATTATGGAATTCCTGCAATTGGTATGTTTATAATTGGATGTTTAATATTTATGCTGTTTAGCTTAATTATTGGAATGATAGATCCCGATAGTTTTGTAGAGTACTCGGTAACAGGAGAAGCAATAGCTGACTCATCAGCCGTCTTTTTTCTAGGACTTGCTACTGTAATTATGTGGGCTATTATATTTATTATTTATATTGCTACACAAAGCATTATGGGTTACGGCTATAATAATTTCACTTTGCGTTTAGCAAAAAAAGAATCTACTACAATTAGTGATTTATTTGAAGGATTTAAGAAAAATAATTTATTTAGATCTTTGAAGTTAGGTATCTTGCAGACTATACTTATCCTTTTGTGGAGTTTATTATTAATTGTTCCAGGTATTATAAAATTTTTCTCTTATTCTATGGCGTACTATATTTTAATAGAAAATCCAGAATATACAGCAAGTGAAGCGATTAAAAAAAGTAAAGAAATGATGCAAGGACATAAATTAGATTTATTCATAACATGGTTGAGTTTTATCGGATGGTTTATTTTAGGTTCTTTGGTAGGAATATTTACACTAAATATCCCATACCTTTGGATTAATCCATATTACACTACAACAATATCGCACTTCTACTTAAATTTATCTAAAAGGGAAAATAATATGGAAGAACTAAGAGTTAACTAGAAGCATCTGTTAGTTTGAATTAATTTAGAATTAATAATAGCTTACATATCTTCTCTAATGGAGTAGCACCACATATCCATCAACTTAAGCATTTTGGTTATTCTTAAAGTTAAAGGCAAGTTAATGTTCTCTTATATTAATAAGAATATTAACTTGCTTTTTAGATTTCAGTATAAATTATTTATGGTTTTATTGTATTGTTAGCTTTATAATATCCAAATTTATCACCTAGTTTTATAATTCAAGCACCTATTAATAGGAAAAAAGAATATTTTATACATTGGTTTTCTTCTAGAAATCCATTTAGACTAGTCATGATGAATAATCCTTTTAGTATTTTGTAATTAATTTACAGAATAAATAAAACATGAATTTTGCCCATGTTTTAAACCATATGTATATTGGAGGAAGCTAATTTGATTTTTTCAAAACTCATTGATCGATACGCCTTGTATGATTTGCATAAAAAAAGAAGTGCAGAGTTTCAGTATGCTTCTCTTTCTAACACCTCACTAAGTGTAAAGGACATAGATTCCTTTTATAAAGTAACACCATATGACATTCATTTTGACATGAAGCATTCACAACAGGAAAAGGAATACTTAGTTGGACACTTCAAATATAAAAGTTCAGTTCAATCTGGTGATTCATGCAACGACTCTGTAACTGGAGAAGTATACTTACATAAAAATGAAGATACACCTCATGTCATCTTTGTTCATGGTTGGCGAATGGATTCTAACGAACGTGTAAAAAAAATATTTCACGACCATATGAACAGCTTGAGCTGGAATATGTATTATTTCACTCTACCCTATCATTTTGAAAGAGAACCTGAACAATCCCTTTTCAGTGGAGAATACATGGTAAGTGCCCATATTGAACGAACTGTACAAGCAACTAGACAAGCGGTAGCTGATTTACGAACTTTGATCAAATGGATTAAAGCAAATAAAAAAGGTCCCCTGATTCTAATAGGAATCAGTTTAGGTGGGTTTATTACTAACCTAACAGCTCTTGTTGAACCAGAGATTGATGTATTAGCATCCATTTTCTACGCGAATCGACTTTCTTATTCTATTTGGAAGACAAATCCAGGTAAGTTTATTAAAGAAGACTTGGAACACCATGGTGTAACTTATGATGATTTAATAGATTATTGGAAAATCACTGAACCGAGTCAAGCATTACCAAAAGTAAAAAAAGAAAATATTTTATTAATTTCAGGTAAGCACGATCTATACGTACATTCTGAGGACACGGACTACTTGTGGAAATCCTGGGAAAGACCTACGCGATATATTTATACATGCGGACATGCTGGGATTGTTCTTAAACGTAAAAAAATTGCAACTGATACTATCAATTTTATTCAGAATCGATTGAACTACCCACACTTCCCCAATGACATGCCTTAAAGTGGGAGATTACTAAGTACAGAATCTTATTGAACTCTATTTCATTAGGTTCTCTCCGTATTTCCTACGTTTAAGAGACGAATAGCTTCGTCTCTTAAGTTTAGTCCAGCGGTAATCTCTTTGCCGTGATGTTTACTCCAAGAAGGGAAATCCACACCAAATGATATTATTTAAGACATTCATGTTAAGTATTTTCAGCCTTTAAAATATTGTGTAGTTTTTCAGCAAACTCTTGATGAAGCTCTGAATTGTAGGCCCCATGATGCCCTGGAAACTCCAAAAACTTTGTTCCTAATAGTTCTGTTAGTACGACCGAGCACCGGTAAGCAAAAAATTCTCGTGATGCACTTCCGCCAGCTGGAAGCACTTGCATGGGTGAAAGTTTTAATCTAGCCTTCAATGCATCAATAGCTAGCGAATAGTTTACTATCCCGGGAATTTCATGCTCAACAAAGTACGTTGAATTACTTAAAAGACGTTCTGTTTTCCCATCCTTCGAGTGGCCACAATTATTAGTATCCACTTCTGAAATTGATAGTAACTTTACAACCTCATTTCGATGATTCTCCTTAAGATATTCCAAGAATTGTTTTGCCTGTACAAGCTCATTGTCATATAAAAGTTGCAATAAAACCGGTTCGTGTGGGATAATCATCCGAATCTGTCCCGGATGTCGTATGCATAAATCGAGTCCGATGACAGCACCAGAGCTACTTCCAAATACGTACGCTGGTTCATCGGTCAGTTTAGCTAGTAGGCGGTGAGCATCATCACTGTGTGTCTCTACTTGATAATCCTCAGTTCGATTAGCTAGATTACTACGAGAATGGCCACGTCGATCGTAAGTAACAACAGTATACCGGTCAGCACGATAATTGGCGACATTATGAAACTTATCAGCATCACCACCTCCACCATGGATTAAAAGAAAGAGCGGACCTGCACCTTGTACCTCATAATAGATGTTTGCTCCAGGTACTTGCAATGTTCCATTTTTTACTACGCTCATTTGTAGATCTTCCTTTCTTCTGTCATCTCCCTTAACCTTACACGATTGGCGAATGGTATAAAATATAAGGATTAACTATGAAACAAACTCGCCATATGAAAAGGCGTTACTCATCATTTCACCAGTGGCTCCTTTTTATTGACATAAATTATTGTAGTTTAAAGATTAACCCTCCTTATGCAATATTACATATAAAAATCTTTATTGGGTCTGTTATAATTTTAAGAGTAAATTATTCATCCATTAATTTACTCTATCCATATCTATAGTTATGGAAACCCTAATTACATAAAAAAAGAGAGAAGGACATTGGTGGGTTCTTCTCTTTTTTTATTTACTAAAGATTACTATTCAAAGTGCTTATTGCAATTGCTTTAAGCTGAATTTTAAATTATAAATTCTGATTTTCATACTTCTTCACGAGTCGATAAAAAGAAAAGAGTATCTGCTCCTTCAAAAATAAGTTATAAAAGAGTTTTGTTTTCCTGTAACACATTATCTATCCTGCTATTCGCAATCAGTACGCTCCCGTACTGATTAAAGTTTCACTTTATAACCTGTTTGCAATATTTACACGTACCACGCCTCCGATAATAGTAAGCAATCGTAGCACCAAACAGAGCCACTCCCCAAATTGGCCATAATAACTCTGGACCTTCCAATGCCCATCCCCTATGATCTAGACCCCCTTTATTAATAAACCCCCGGATGTACATCAAACCTGCTGAAGTAACCATAATGGAAACCAGTGAAGCAGGAATAATTGCTAATGACAGAGGTACACGCCTACCAGCAATAAATGGAAACCAACGCGGGAAAATTTCTCCCCAGGGCTGAATAAGTCCCAGCGTAAGAATTGCCCCTCCGAGCGCTACGGTAGCTAAAGATGCGCCCATTAACCAAATTCCGGGTGAATCACGTTCAAAGGAATCAAGTAATTCTTTGGTAGTTCCCAGTGGAATGCCTAGCGCCCAACACCATCTTGTTATGGAATAACAGATAGGAATTATTATGGCAATGTAAGTGCACCATTTCCCCCAAGATGCTGCCGAGGATTGTGATGTCCATTTAGAGGGATTACTATTTCGGCCACAATACGGACAAGCATTTCGTGTTTGACGTTGATAGACTAAAGCAGTCGCACTCCATAGAAATGCTCCTAGCATACTAATATATTGATTTATAATCGTCCAATACATCATCTGTTCAAAAAATTTCACTCCATGCGGAAAATCAAATGGCGCTCCAATCAAAAAGATAAATCCATATGCTGCAGACGCTAAAACACGGTAGTCAATAACTGCAAATAATAGAATCGTTACTAACATATACACAAATATGAGTAATACTATTCGTAACAGGCTCTTGCCCCAGCCACGAATCATCATGACAGCTACAATGATCCCAATTAATCCAAAGCCAACCATTATAGGTGCACCAGTCTCAGGCCTCAAACCAGCTAGCATTGAGTATTCAGATTGTGGATCCCCTATTCCAAATGGAAACCCCTTTCCTCCCAACGCCCAATACTGACCTAATATCAAATACATCAACGACCAAACAACCGCCGTATAACCAATCCATTTAGGCCATAATGATAACCATCTAAAAATATGAATTCCGTTTTCGCTTTTCCTCTCAGTATTTGACATCGCGAAAGAACAACTCCTTTTTTAGAAAGTAATAATGCTAGAGCCTTCTACAATATTTACACTGCCCTCGCCTCCTTTGACAGTATGAAATAGTCGCTAGCCCTAATGCTATTCCCCATGGAAGCCAAAATAGTGATGGACCTAATTCTCCCCAATTTCCAGTATTGATGGAACCGTCCAAAATTTTTGAAATGATAATCGGACTTATTTTTAATCCTGCAAGAATGAGGAGAACAGATGCACATGTTGCTGGTATCACTGCGAACCAAATAGGAACACGTTTGCCACCCAAATAATAGAACCAATGAGGAAAATTTTCTCCCCATTTTTGGATAAGCCCCAATGTCAGAATAGCACCGCATATGGGTAATCCACCCAGAACAGCCTCTACCATACGTTCTGCAAGTGACTGGCTACTAATCGTCATTGCTGCTGTATTGCTCATCCCCAATGGAATCCCTGCAGCCCACGTTAAACGAACAATCGCATAAGGAAGTGCCATAACGATAGGGAATCCTGCGCCTCCTAAAGCCCAATAAGCTCCCATAAACCCGTAAGATATGGACCAAACTGCAGTTATATAGGCAATCCACCGATTCCAATTTGATAGCAAAAAATCCCGCTTTTCCACCCTGTCTTTCAATGTACCTTGTGAATCGTGATCTTTCGACCGTCGTATATGATTTAACTTAAAAACCATATTCTTCAACTCCCCAGTGTATATTGATGAATAAGTTCATATTATGATAAGAAAGTTAATTTGAAACGGACCTCCAGAACTGTTTATAAACAGTTCTGGAGGTCCGTTTAGAAAAGAAATTCCATAATCACAGTTGTAAGGTAACAACCTGGAAATATTGAGCAATAAAAATACCAATTCCGCATAATGGAATTGGTACGAAAAATCTTCTAATCTATATTAATTACCTTCTTTCTCTATAGAATTATACTTGTGTTACACAAACTCACTATTATGTTCATATTTATTTTTTAAAATAAACAGCACCAAAATTTTCATTAAATCTCTTACACCAAATAGAAACTGAACCATATACACTTACATCTACCCCTTCAGGAATTTCGTAGTTTTGGTCTCCTTTATTTCCCTTTAATTTTCCCAATTCAATATACTGATAGTTTTTCACGTCTTCATTATTTTTCAAACGATTCGTAGGAACTAATACAACTCGCACATCCGGCCCATTAGATGTTGCAAAATTAGAAAGTCTTAAAACACGTTTTCCATCTGCTAATTGATGAATTTTTGCCGTTCCAGTTGTTTCATGGACACCGTTTTGAAACTGTCCTTCACTTATTACTCGATCACTCTGTTGCTTTGCTTCAGTTGATTGTACCTCGGTTTGTGGCAATGCTTCATTCACGTGCTTATCAATAAATAATTTCTCTGGTCGGAACAATGACCATAAAATCCCCATTACAATTATCAAACCACCTATAAACCATACATATTTTCTTTTCATAAAGTAAAAAACCTCCTGTAACATACTGTGTAGTAATATGTTAGCAAGAAGGTCTTTCACTTTTATAACATAAATGTTACAAAAGTCTTTCAGCCGTCTTATTTTTTTCTGATACAATGGGAAGCGTAATCCAAAATTTCCTTCCCTGCTTGCCGTCTGTGCGATCCCTCACAACACGTTCTTCCTTGTGCATTTCAATCAATAATTCTGCAATATCTAATCCAAGTTCAGGAGATTACTTGCAAGAGTCTTAGAATTTTTGTATCAAAACCATGAACAGTATAGTAGGAGCTATTCAGGAAACTAAAAAAGAGCAGTTATTGACAAGCCCCCCTAAAGGGGGTGGGCTTTCCCGTTCGGAAAATCTGTAAAGAAAGGTATTACTTTTGAATTGTACAAATAGGGAGAGTAACTTCAACTGTTGTTCCTTTATTTACTTCACTCTCAATACATATCTTTCCTTGATGTGTTTCGATAATTTTATAACAGACCATTAATCCTAAGCCAATCCCCTCTTCTTTAATACTGTAAAAAGGTTCTCCTAGATATGGTATACGTTCTTTTGGAATCCCACATCCTTGATCGATAAAGCGAATGCTTATTTGATCATTATCAAGTTTATCAATTTGAATCAATATTTCTCCTCCAATTGACATGGATTCAATTGCATTTTTCAAAATATTAACAAATACTTGTTTTAATTGATTTCCTTCACATGGAATCAATGGAATACCAGGTATAAAATTTGTTCTAATTTGTATATTATTCATCAATGCTTGAGGTTGTAGTAGCATTAAAACTTGATCCATTAATACACTAATATCATTAGGTTGTATCTTTACCACCTGTGGTTTGGCCACCGCCATAAATTCATTTGTAATACTTTCTATACGCTCAATCTCTGACGATACTATATTTATATAACCCTGATTATTCTCATTTTCCGTTAATTTTAGTAATTGCATAAACCCTTTCATTGCGGTTAATGGATTATTAATTTCATGAGCCATTGCAGTCGCTAATTGTCCTACGACAGCAAGTTTTTCAGATTTTCGTAGTAATTCTTCTGTTTTTAGCCGTTCAGTGATATCACGAGAAATACTTAGGAAAACTTCTTTACCATTTAAGTTAAAAATACGGACACCAAACTCAGTTGTTATTATTTTTCCTGTTGGAAAAGCATATTCATCTTGCAAAGTGAAGGAAGTTTGTCCCTCTCTAATTTTTTCTAACAACCTTACAATCATTGGTGAATCTTGTGGTACAGCATTTGGAAACGGTAACGAGAGCAGTTCTTCTCTACTATATCCAAATCTTTTACAACCAACAGGGTTTACCTCAATAAATCGACTTGGAACACGATCCTCATTCAGCTCTACTACATATACTGCGTCAGTTGCTTGTTCGATTAGTGCACGGTACTTCATTTCACTATCTCTTAATTGTTGGTGTAATCGATGCCGTTCTCTTTCTGCTTGTTTTCTTTCAGAGATGTCTCTACATATTGCTGATAAAGCTATCACATTTCCTCTTACATCTAGTATAGGAGAAACCGTCAGACTGACATCAAGAAGACTTCCATCGCTACGTTGTCTAACAGTTTCTAATCTAGTAACTATGGATTCTCTTGTTAGAATTTTCTGAATATTTCTGAGTGATTCATCCATTAAGAAATCTGGTACACAAGGTAATCTCTCACCTATGATTTCGTTTGATGACCACCCAAATATATTTTCATAAGCTTTATTGGCTTGTAAAATATGCCCTTCTCGATCAGATATGGTAATGGCATCTACATTATGCTTGATAAATGATTCCAGTAATTCTTTGGTAGCTCTTAATTCTGATTCTACCTTTTTCCTTTCGGTTATATCGACTGTAGAACCAACAACTTCAATAACTTGTCCATTTCGTTTAATCGGCCTAAGCGCAATAAGAATAATAGTTTTATCATTCGGCCAGGGTAATTCAAATATAATTTCTTTCCCTTCCCACGCCTGAAGATAATACTTCATTAATTGTGGAACTAAATGGGGAGGAATAATAGAAGCATCAATAGTACGTAAACTTTTTCCTACCACCCGTTCAGAATAAATTCCGTTTTGATAATAAAACTGTCCATCACACAAAGTGTGTATAAAATGTTTATCCACTTTTTTAAATTTAAAGATACCCCCTTGAAGCTCATGTAAGGTATCTTTGAGTTCTTGCTTCGTTTTTTTAAATTCCCGATTCATTTTAGATAAGTCCTGTGTTAAATAATACAATCTCTGGTAGGCTTCCATAAGAAATAGTCCAATTAAAAGTCCTAAAGCTATATATAATAAGCCTTCAGTGTAAAGTAATGCATTATTAAAGAATACACCAACTAACCATTTTATTCCGACAAAAACAGAAAAATATAAAGATGCACTTTTAAAAGGATGAAGGTTTTTAAAATATGTTTTAAAAGTAGCAAATAAGATACCCATACCTAAATAAGCAATCACAGGAGGTTCCCAATACCCTCCAATGTAAAAGATGCGCATTATAATAATGCTAATTAACGTAATCCAACCAGCAATGCGACCAAAGTAAATAAAAGATAGAATAAGAGGAACAACTCGAAGATCATAGGAAAATCCCATGTACGGAAAAGAAAAGAACATCAAAGTAACTGCGATGATCCCCCCATAGAATTTTTCAAAATATCGCCTGGAATGAATCGTAAACACTTGAATATATATTGCTGCGCTAACTAATAAAGAAAAAATAGATAGATTGATGAAATAGTCTTTAATAATCATGTAATGTCCCTCCTTGCATTAAGTGTATTCGACAAAAAAGCAAAAAATCCTACAAAAAATATAAACGGTTCAGGTGCAAAAAATTCAAAATACATGTAAGTAATCTCTAAATCTTGGACATACTGATACTGTTACTCTAAAAAGATGCGCAATCGGCATAAATATTGAAGAATTTGTACTTCTTACAAAGGTATTCTTCTTAAAGGATGTCGACATGAGATTAACATTTCGCAAAAAAAGTATCAAAATGCAAACCTAAACTGAGATTGATATATCAACAGACATTAACATGTTAACATTCGAAAGAATAAAAATGTTAACTTCATGTCACCCCCCCTTGATAATAAGGATAATAAGAAACTAATACTACATGGATAAACCATAGGTTTATCAGAACAAGAATTGAAATATAAAAATTTATAGAGGTTAAAAACATCAATAAATACAATGATTCCCTATTAAAATATAAAGAATGTTTCTCCATATTTTAATAAAGTATTTCGAACAAAAGGTTAATAGAACATATAGACTGTAAAGCAAAATTACATCCATTGTATCGGAGCATATTTAATAAAGTATTATAATTAACATATATAGTTTTTTGTAACATGTAACTTAGAGATCTCCAATCCACTATTAGATATACAATTAAAGATTTAATACTTCTTACAAATATATTCTTCTCGCAGAGTATTGATATGAGATTGACATTTCGCGAAGCAGGATCGAAATACATAACAGGAATGAGATTGACATATCGATAGGTATTGACATGTTAGCCGACAAAAGAATTAGAGTGTTAATCTCATGTTGACTATACTTAGCAGTAATGAAAAATAAGACATTAACAAAACATCAATAAAACTATGGCTTTATTAGGACGAAAATTGAATTGAGAAAATCCACACTAGTTAAGAATTGCGCTTTATAAATTACTGGAAGTTTCAAGTAGAAAAATCACTAAGAAATACAGACTATCAAACAAAGCAGCGCTCATTATAGTTAATTCAATCAATAAAATAATATTAATATGAGCAAAATTACTTTGTAATATACGGCTTAGAGGTTTCAAATCTATTCTTGGGCGAATAATTAAAGGATCGTTACTTTAAATATAGAAATCCTTCCTGTAAGTATTAACATGAGATTGATATTGTGCATAATTGGATTAGAATACTCATCATTAATGAGATTAACATATCAATAAACATTAACATGTTAATCCTCAGAACGATACGATTGTTAATCTCATATCAACTATTCTTGATTATTGTGACAACAAGACATTGACAAAACATCGATAGGTATATGTCCTTATTAATAAAAGCGTTAATAAACCAAGATTCACATCAGTCTTTATTACTTATAATTAGAGACTGAATAGATCCTTCTATAAAAACCTTTTTCTTTATCGCAAACACTTAGAAATTAAGCATTACAGCTATTCAACAACAAAGCGAATGGGACCTTGTAGTGTTTCAAACTACTAATAGCCAATAACTCGACTAACTATTAGAATTTAATGCTCGTATGAACCTATAATAGTTGTTATCTAAAATTACTTTACTAGTCTTGGAATCAGTTAAAAAGAGACACTGCCTCTATTAGTCAAACAGATATCCGTTCTATACTCTCAAGTGTTATTAATGAAACAGGCTCATACTGCAATTATTAATAATATGGACTCTTTTTATCGTATTTATACCTATTTTTTTGAAAGTTTAATGCTATATCCTCATAATTTATTTACAAATCGGTTATATTTACTTATCATTAATGTTATGTGAATAAAACTGTCAATCTCATAGCAACCATTTATAAGGATATGGGTGACAAAGGTACCTCATTAATCCTATATAACATTGATGCATTTCAAATCCTAGTTAACAAAACGTTTACATTTGGTGAGGATAGATAACACTTTGTCAATGTTCTGTTAACACTTTGAGCATAACATGTTAGTGTTATCTTTCATGTTAATCCCAGATAAGAAAGGGATTCCTATTAGTACCGTCGAAAAACACTTAACATATCAATCTCGCATTTCATGTTAATGTCATTTATCAGCGAAATTACATACTGCTAAGGAGGTAATACTATGATTAAGCAGGAAAATCACTCAGAACAAACCACGGTAGATGATGAGAACTCATTACACGAAGACGCTTTTGAAAAAGCCTGGCGAATAACAGAGTTTTCTAAGTTAGTAGGTAGACACCATAATACTGTTTATAATTGGTTTAATACTTTAGAAGAGAAGGGATTGCACGGGACTCTTAGAACCAATAATACAAATGAAAAGCTATATAATTCATTAGATTTAAATATAGCACTTTTCATAAAGCAGAAAAGGGATGAAAAGTGGTCTTTAGATGCCATAATCGAACTTTTACCGCATCAATTCGAACTAAGGCCAGTATCTCCTGAAAACCACTCTAACGAAATATTATCTCAATTTGATTTTCAGGACGCAGCTGAGACAATCGAAAAATTGGTGGAACAAAAGGTTCAAGCACATTTACAAAACATCGAAATACAATTTCAAGAGAAATTTGAAATTGTATTAAAAGCATTACCTCAGCCTGAAGATCCAATTGCTATGAAAGAACGCCAAAGACAAGAAAGACTGGATAACATAATAATTGAACATAGAGCTCGTAAAGAATTAAGAAGACAAGCTGAAAAACTCTGGAATGAAAAACCTGAGGAAGAGCGTATGAAAAAAGTTGGTTGGTTTAAAAAAGAGGAAGATTTAGCAAAAAAACACCTATTTATAGAGAATTATTTAAACGAAAATATGATAGAGTACATGAAATCTATTATGACATCCGAATAAAAAAGAGGCCCGGGATATTCCCAGGCCTCTTTTTTATTATTTTGATGTACCAAACATTTTGTCTGGATCCATAAATGCAGCTAATTCTTCATCATTCTCAGCATCTGCTGATGGTTCCTCATTACTAGTTCCCATATCGATGTAATCACCAAAATTAATACTGAAATCATCGTCTTGATCTTGCATTTCAATTGTACTAATTTGAGATTTTTTAAACTGAATTTGATTTTGCTTCTCTTTAAATTCATTGAATTCTTCAACTAAACCCTTAGACAAACGGGACGGTAATGCATCAGTTTTATAGAACGTATACACACTGCCCATAAAATCATTTTTACTAATTAAATACCCATTAAATACCGTACCGTTGATTGGTAATGTATTCGTAACTTCTACTTTTGCATCATCCATAAATGAATCATCAATATTCTTTTGTTCGTCTAGAATTGCAAGCATTCCAAAATGATGCACCTTAGAGGCCTCCAACTCACCATCATCGTTCTTTTTCACTAATTCTATAGGATGGTGGAAAGAGCTTCCTTTCAACGATTCTGAGAACATATCTACTATTTCTTTACTATTTTCAATTTGATTCATATTGCGAGAAATTTTATTAATAACTAGACAACCAGTTTTCTCTAATAAAATACGTTTAAAGTCCTGTGAATCTAAAATAACAGATGTTCCTGCGCCATTAGAAGCTGTATTTAATTCATGGATGATTTCACCAATGCGCTGATTTGCATAGTCTCGTGAATTAGCAATACCTTTTTTCTCATTTTCGTTTAATCCCTTAAATTCATCATAGAAATGTTGGTTATCTGCGAAAACAACGAATGCAACACCTTTTGCTGGGTCATTTGCTAACTTCCAAATCTCTTGAGAGAATTTATTTACTTGTCTTAGTACATCAGGCCCATCAGCTCTTACAGGCAGTGTTACAACAATACCCATTTTAATAAAATCTTTACGTTCAATTGCATTATTGAATGCAATTTTTGCATACTTTTGTTGATTTGCTATTAATTCCTCTCTAGGAATTTTCATTGCCATACTTTTAAGTTCTTCAGCGATTATAGGTTTATTATGAAAAGCCGAGAATTCTTCAATTGCTTTAATGATTGTAGAAGTACCTGTTCCACCGCCTAAACCAGCAAAAAATAGTACCAATTCATCTGTTGGTCTTACACGCTCTGTGATGAATTCTTTTAACTTTTCTTTCGCTTCATCATTTGATTCTAGTACTTTTACAGCACGTTCTGGATTCTTCCCTAGTCCCCCTAATTTTAGTGATACTTGGTTACTTGTTGGTACGTTTTTTAATTCGGCTAAATCACCATCGTTACTATTTAGGGCAAGACAGTTGTACACAGATGTTCCATCCGTATGCTTATATTCAGCAAATTTATCTACCATTCTAGTTCCAGCCTGACCAAAACCAACCATTGTCATTTTTACTGCTACTTCGTTTTTAAGAAAGTTCTTCGCCATTATTTTATCTCTCCTTTTTCTTATCTATTCGTTTCTTTACGTTTTCCAAGTTCAATTAACACCTGCTGCCCTCTAATTGTTGAGATTAAAAATTTATAAGGGTGCATAATTTTTTCAGTTATTAATGACATTGAAGATAATGTACTAACACTTACTTCCGCTGATCTTCTTGATATGTTGGTTCGTTCAACCTCTAATGAGTATGATTTTCCCTTTAATTTCTTAACTCTCCTATCAATTACAACATTACCTACTATTTCATTTATTGAGATGCCTCTCATATATTTCGTCTCTTGGTATTGTTTATTTACCTCAGATCCTATGTAATGAAATACATTATAAAGTATTTCGTCCTCTTCAAGAATGTCTGCAAACATGTTCACAACTTCATCAGGAAATTTAATTACTTTATACTTTTCGCTCAATACCTCGTTCAAGTTGCCTCCCCCTTAAAACGTTGGTTAATTATTCCTACGAATATATTACATTAATATAAGACGTATATCAAGTGATTATATATAGAACTTACATATAAAGCGTATAAGTATTAAAGTTAGTTAAAATGTTGATATATCAACATGAATTCATACAGCGTACATACACACTGTATATAATATATATCAATTTCAGGTTTCATGTAATTAACAACACCTTCTATAAAACTATAAATTTAATATTTAATTTGACATTCTTCTGAATAATCCTTTATAAAAAATATCAAATTACAAACATTTCATGTTAAAACACTTCACAAAGCATCCATACGCTCTATTCATACACTTTATATATAAGCCGTATATATAAACCCTTTAAAATAAAGGGTTTATGGCTTCTATATCAATTTCATATCAATATATTTAACATATTTCATTTCTATACACCTTATATGTAAAACCTATACATAAAGTGTGTATGTACAGTGTGTATAAAACATACAAAAATCATTGCTCTTTTCACATCATATGGTTTGATATGAACATTTTAGTTTAATAAAGAGATCTTCGTATTCAGCTAGATTTATTAATGATTTTTCTACTATTTAAAACCATTGATAAAGGAGATCTGTCAATGTCATGTTATAAGTTCTCCTCTCAGTTATTAACTCACATAATTGCAAGTTCAATATCTCAAGTGTTAGGCTCTACACATTCACTTGTTAATCTCATATGTACACCATCTTTATAATTAACATATAGAGTCAATGTTAATAAATTCAACTAAATTTATTATATTTTTGTGTAAGTATAGATTTACTAATTGAATTATACATATTACTGTAAGCTACCAACTTAACAAAGCAATAGATACACCGAATGGCGATTAGTTCTGCTCAACAAATTGGACCTGTTGTAGAGTGACAATAAAGTTATTTAATTCACAACATAGTCATGTGAAAAATAATAAAGTTATTTAAAAATCTTTCTTTCAAGTGATCAAAAGGGGGGTTCAGAGGATATATATAGATTTACCTGCTCATGGTCGAAGTTTAATTGACGAAAGTTTCAACTCTCCAGATGATATGCTTTTAAATATTTTGAACTTTATTGATATGATAATTTCTAACCAAGCATTGTCTCTTATTGGTTTTTCATTTGGAGGATATTTGGCACAAGGTGTTTTGCACCATAGACATAAAAATGTAAAGAGTATTTGCTGGCTACTTCACTTCATTTGAAAGATAGAGATCTTCCTAAAAAAATAGTTGTTACAAAAGATGAAGATTTATTAAAAGAATTAGATTCTGATATAAGTATGGCTTTTGAAACATTGATGAATTATCAAAATAAAGAGAACCTTAACTACTTTTTAAACGAAATCCAACCCGGACAATCATTAGCTAATAAAAATTTTTAAATGTCGAATTGGAGAGAGAAAGGGTATTTTCTTTCTGAAGAACCTCTTAATGATGTAGGTACGCTTACACAACCTGCACTCATCATTCTAGGGAAACAAGATTCAATCTGTGGGTATAAAGATCACTTTTTTCTTCTAGAAAAATTTCCGAATGCTACGTTTTCTATTTTAGATGGTGCTGGTCATATGCTTCATAACAAAATTCAATAACTTTATTATCACTTTACACCTGTTGTATATTCTGGCAAGAAAGAAGAAGGGGGGATTGCTGACAAAATGGAAAGTGGCTCAGGATACATCAGAAAGTAAAGAAATATTAAATGGACTAATTTTGTACATTGGAACCGGTAAACCTAGCAATGGTTATTAAGTTTTGGTTTGAAACAAAGATGTACCGTTTATAAAAATGATGAATCGGAATTATCTACACTTTATTTTTTCTTATTGCACTAACGGGAAAGTCTAACTAGCTATTAAAGCTAAATGTTAACATTTAGCTGAAGAATCTTTAAATTTAAGGAGATTTAGATATGAAAATAGTAAATAAGATTTTAAGCGATTTTGCTAAAGTTAATGCGGGACTACATGTAAGTAATTATTATGAGCTTACTCTTTTATCAAAAAATAAGCAGGAAGGTATATATGGACTTGCAAAAATGGCTACACACGCTACTAATAATGACACAATGGAACTCATACAGTTGAAGGAATGGGAAAAAGATTTCCTTATTTATCAATACCCTGATGGGGAAGCAGCTTGGTTTGGAACAATACCATATGGATATGATTTAAATGGATTGACATCGAAGGAATATATAATAGAACAGTTATTGAATGAGTTCGAACAAGGACTAGAAGAGGTTTATTGGATTAAATTAGAAACAGAAGGTTATTATGCATGCTGTTATGAAGAATATATCTTTAAAACGGATAAGGGCATTTATTTTTTTAGTATGCAAGTCCACGATTAAAAACATAAAGACAAGACTTCTACATAGATTTTAAGCAAACATTTATATATATAAAGAGGAAACCATTTTCAAAGTGGTTTCCTCCTTTTTTGCTTACATAGACTCGATTATCATTTGTCTTTCATACCATTTTGTTAACTTATCATTAACACTGTTTGAAATCCGTTTCATTTTCTTATTACAGAATCTCGATAGTGTAGCAGGGGATAAGCCTAACTCATCTGCTATTTCGCGCATTGTTCTATTTTGATGCATATGTTGGTGCATAATTTTCTCTCTAATTAGCTCCTCAGTACTTACTGTACTATGAGTTATCGTATTTATAATCATATTATTTTCTTGCTTATCCGGAGTATCAATTACCTTTTTCTTTGCCAAACTCCCGATATTATCCATTAACTCTTTTGGTGGTAAAATGATGATTCCTAATTTTGAGTAATAATTCTTAAACCAGTTCCGTTCTCCAATTCTTGATTCATCAATTTCCTCAGCGTACTCCCAATGTGAAATAACTTTTTCTTTTTCTAAATCTATTAATACATTTTCTAATTGCTCACGAATACGGTGGGGGCGTCCCTTAGCTATATTAATCCCCATAACAGACAATAGTCCTTTTTCTCCATCAATTGAATATGGTCTTTTTAAATTACTGTACTGTTGTCGAATTCTCCATTGCCAAGATAAATAGCGAATTAGTCGCTTATGGAATTTGTGTCGATAACTATTATACTCCAATGCTTTTTTAGATAATAACGCTGTTGTGCTACTAGATCCGTATAAATACATCGACAAAAAGCTACCTGGCTTTATTCTACAAGATTCAATACCTACGTAATCATTGGTATTTTTATCTCTCCAAAGAACTACAGAATCTAAAACGAAAAGTCTTTTAATTATTTCACGTTTCATCTCAAATTGCTCACCAGTTTCTGCACGATCATTTAAAACCACGACTTCATTATCGTCATTTAAATAAATAAATATACTCGCCAAAGCAGCTATACGTTGTGCAATTTTAATTTTATCTTCTGCACGATAATACTCTATACCATTTGCTGATGCTTTTGAAATATTACACATATCTAGTACATTTTCATAGCTGAAATCAATAAAATCATCTGGAGATTTCGCTTGATTCAACCACTGTATTGTAATTGTATCTAAACAGTCTGCGGTAAGATCATCCATGTTACTAATAACACCATCGACTAGTATTGACCATCTTTCTGCTTCATTGGTGTTTACTAGCCTTAAATCTTCATCCTTGTGTGAGGATAGCTGAGCAACTCCGCTTGTATTTTTAGTTTCTAATGGTAAAACAGGTACTGCTCCTACTTCATCTTCTTCAAAGTGATTCTTGGCTATACCATCTCGTAGTTGATAATATACCGCATCATTACTTACAGGATAGTAATCCTCTTGTAGATCAATTGAATGCTCTTTTAACTTTTCAACGTCTGTATTAGATATTATAGCCGTTTCAACTTCTTCAGACGTACCTCCAAATTCTTGCTCTATTATTTTATCGAGTACATTTCGAATCTCAATTTTATATTTATCTAGATTTGCATATATGTGCAATAATGAAATCCCTTGTTCTTGTTTCTGACCTAACCAAGAGACAAGTGCTGAAAATGAAGGGGATATATTAGCTGAAGTTACTACTTTGTCATGATTTCCTTGTACTTCCTCATAATATCTATTCCACTTTTCCCATAGCTGCGTGTTCTTTTCATACATTGGAGCAGCAAGTAAAAGGGCATCGCTAAACAACACTAATACTTTCTCCATATTAAAAACCTCCTTACTAAATTCCCACCAATTAGAAATATAAATTATAGAACTTGAGACGTTATAGCTATATGGTGGCAACATAGCATATAAGTTGAAACGTTATCAGAATAATCTATATCGAGAAATGATTTATCGAACAGTATTTGTCCTATCAAGTAAACATTCTTGTACTTGTATTATATAAGACTGTACTTATTTGTAAAATTACTACTTTACACCACAATCTCCATGCGGGAAACCCATTTGGCATTAAATAGTGTAAATCATACTTTTAAAGTGAAACGTAATTGTCCCTTTTCTTACAAATGAAATAAAACATTATAGCGATATGATAACAATTACTTTCTGATCAAGAAACATCGATGAAATGTCGGTTTCATCTAAAAAATTCTGAAAGTCACTCTATACAATGATGCAAATACCTCTACTTTTATGAAACACCATAGCTGCATTGTGGCAAGTTCTATTAAAAACTTGAAACGGTTTAGCTTTATGGTGGCAAGTATATTCTCAACAAAAAATGTTAATGGATTGTCGGGTTTTATCTAACAAGAATTAACGGTATTTCATACTTCGATACGAATACCTCTACTTTTTTGAAATCCCATAGCTACATTGTGGCAAGTTCTATTAAAAACTTGAACGGTTTAGCTTTATGGTGGCAAGTATATTCTCAACAAGAAATGCCAATGGATTGTCGGGTTTCATTTAACAAGAATTAACGGTATTTCATACTTCGATACGAATACCTCTACTTTTTTGAAATCCCATAGCTACATTGTGGCAAGTTCTATTAAAAACTTGAAACGGTTTAGCTTTATGGTGGCAAGTATATTCTCAACAAAAAATACCGATGAATTGTTGGGTTTTATCTAACAATTCATCGGTATTTCATACTTCGATACGAATACCTTTACTTTTATGAAACCCTATAGCTACATTGTGGCAAGTACTATTGAAAACTTGAAACGGTTTAGCTTTATGGTGGCAAGTATGTTCTGAACAAGAAATGCTAATGGATTGTTGAATTTCATTTAACAAGAATTAACGGTATTCCATATAGCGACACGAATACCTTTACTTTTATGAAACATCATAGCTACATTGTGGCAGGTACTATTGAAAACTTGAAACGTTATAGCTATATGGTGGCAACAACTCTTTAAATATGAAACATTAACGCACTAAAATCTGTTCATATAAAAAAAATATTTTTTATTTAAATTAGTGCTAAACATTGATATAAAGCCATTCTTTAAAAAAACTAAAAAATCCCAATGAAATGCTATAGCTATATGATGGCAACAACTTTTTTTTAAAAAAACCTATGAATCCATATGTAACAAGGGTTTAGGTACATTTCAAGCGCAATGAAACATTGATTTCAAACATGAAACGGCATAGCTTTATGATGGCAACAATCTAAAAAAAACATGAAACGTATATAGCTATATGATGGCAATAATCCTTTGACGTAAATTAACATGAAAAGGCTATACCACAACATTTATGAATGAATTCTACACATTATTTAGTCATTTCAAAACTTGAAACGTTATAGCTATATGGTGGCAACAACTTTTAACCCAAAGCCCTAAAAAACCTATTATATCAAGGTTTAGGTGCTGTTTCATTAATTTCAGATACGTTTCATATTCAAAATACCTTATAGCTTTATGGTGGCCAAAAGTTTTTTTTTGTGAAACGTTGAATCCCTTGTGCCCCTAAGGCTCAAGCGACGTTTCACATTTTAGATTTTCTTCTTAAAGGGACACATTTCACCAATATTCGATTTGATATAATCAAAATTGAATTTTTATATCCTATTTAGGTAAAAACTGAAACTCATAATAAGAGGAGGTGAAAAAGATGGCTAAACCTTTCGTTATAAAGAACAAACGTAGTTTAAATGGTGAAACAACAACTCCAGTATTAGTAACAATTAAAGCGTGGCAAAAATTAGTGGAAGCTTTAGAAGGCAAATACTATAGCTTTAAAGATACATATCTAGAAGATATCGTAAATTCAATGTCTTACGAGGAACGAATCGCAGACGAAGAAGGGTTTGTTGAAAAAGCCAAACCATCTTTTTCACTTCAAATGAAAAATCTCTTCACTAAAGCAAATGGTAGAAAGCATAAGCTATATGGCATTACTAATGCAGATCTAGAAGTATTTCTATTTCTACATAAAAAATGTAATACCTATGGTGAACTTTCTCATGTTTCCATTCACATGCTTTGGGAGGACTACAAAAATTATAAAGAAGCATTTGCACATATTCATCATTCACAATTCTATGTTGCGTTGAAAAAGCTTAGCTTACACAACATCATTGAAATTGAGAATGAATACAGTGGTAAATATAAAATTACATTAACTGATTTTATGAACAAGGAAACGAATAAAGCGAATCCTTACACGTTTATCAGTCCAATTGTATTTACAAAAGAGTTCTTCGATTTATCCATTGCTGCTAAAAAGCTATTTATTGATATCGCAATGCAGCAAAAACGAGAAACTACTTTGAAACGTTCACTTTATAAGTTGGATGAACAAGGACAACAGACTCATTTTGGCGGTATGTATCGCTTCTTACATAAGAAATACCCACATCAGATACGTTCTGTAATGGCTGAATTAACAACTAAATCAACTGCTACTGGATCTTCTTTCTTTAAAATTTGCAAATTAGAAAAAGGGAAAAAGAATAAAAAGCAGTATACAACACTGTATTTATCTGTACACCCTGATTTCCTGTGTAATAAGGAAGTAGGGGAAGAATATCGCGATCCATTTACACCAAGACTTACATATAAACGTAAAGCTAAGTTCATTGAAGAATCGTTAGTTGAAATGAATATTGCAGAATTTACAAAAGATATAAACCAATTTGTAAATGTCTTAAAACATTCCTGTCATCGTCAAATCCGACAAGTAATTCGTGGATTACGCGAAATGATTGATAGACAAGAGGGTTTCCCTAAAAATCTTGTTTATACACTAAGCAAATTATTAAAGCAGTCTTCTCAATATCGCGTATTAGATACGGCTGCTAAAACAGGTATTTATTCTCTAATTACACATAATGTGCCGAAAGAGAAACAAGAAGATGCGGTATTTAAATTTGGTACTCACTTCGCTATATATTCATTACAAAATGTTAAGAAGTTATTCTGTAAAGCGCATGACCTACTTCATGCTACATATGCTGTTCCTGTAACTGAAGAAGCATACCATCGTAATTATATGCAGTATCAAGAAGAAACTCTATTTAGGAAGTATGCTTTTGAGCAAGGAGTAAATGTTAACGCATATATTGCATTAGAAATTAAAATTCGTGAATTATTAAAATCTCATGGCCATAAAGAACGTCATATTCCAAGTGATATTCGCGAACTGTTCATTGAAAAAATAGATAGATTACCTAAGGAAAAAATCCGCGTAATTGAAGTTCCAAAAGACTTTAATTTAATCGATTTTCTTCAATCCTTAGAAGCTTATTACCGTAAAACTAGTGAAACACCACACACGGTAGATCAGCTGCTTCCTGCAATGTAAAATTACATGCTCTCCTTTTTTGAAAAATCAAAGACGGAGGGCTATTCGTGCTGAAATTAAAAATTATATTCGTACTATCCAAACAAAAAAGAGAGAGATTCTTAAATTTGAGTTAGAATACCTCTCTTTTTTTATACACTTCCATACAAAAGTCCTAAAATATAATCAGTAATTCACAATTTCATTTTACTTTTTTCTGAACATTCGTCCTTTTTTTGGGATTTAATCTACTAAAAATCATAAATATATATATAAATTCAGTGGATATCTGAATAATATTTCCCAAATGTGTACAATAAAATAGCTTAAAACTTCATTTATAAGCATTTCATATATAAATCTACCTAAAATCAGAATGTATTTTGTTAATCATGTTGATTTACTGAATTATGTCTATAACTTACTTCTAAATGTTAATAAAATGTGGCTTATTTTATAGCGTATGTGGAAATCATGTTATTAATTTAAGCTAGACTACCATTAATCTTAAATACACTTTTATGCATCAAAATAATGCTGATTATATGTAGGTTAAGTAATTCAACTTTATGATATTTTGTATTTTTAGAGTGACGTAAAACGCAATAAATACATTTCCAATAAGTGTTTTTTTCGATTTTTTATGGTTCTATAGCTTGAAAAACACTGTTATTGCTGGATTTGCAAGCCATTTTTCATAAGTATAATAGTTTTATCTTTATATTCTTTTTATATAAAAGATATATATTATATTAGGTTTTAACATACTATCCGAAAAATACACATCTCTTAATTATTTAAAAGGTAATAGTCTTGCACTAAGTAAAAAATAAATTTAAATACTTGGAGATACTAATGATATTATTTTAAAAAAAGTGTGTAATCAGTATGAAAAGGAAAATTAGTTAAAATAGAAGCATTATCCGTATGAACTAAAGGGAAGAGACGTATGAATTGCTCAAACAACAATTATACGCTGAGTTTATCCATATAGACCTTAATTAGAAGAGACAATACAATATCATCTTAAATGAACAAACAACTCATGAGGAGTCGATAAAACCTTTATCAGAGTAAACAGCCAATTTATTTTGTCGAACAAGTCTGTCCAAGATTAAAAACACTTTATGAATAAAGTGTTTGGTTTAGCTTCATAAGCTAGAAATTCACAGGATTCTTTTTATATATTGAAAATATGCTAAGCTTCCTGAAAAAATGGCAAAAAATATAGAATACTATATTTAATAAATCTTGTTTTAGAAATTAAAATAAATAAAAACATTAGAATTAATTTTTGATCTTTCATACTTACTACAACAAGCTATTGAAGATTTAAGCTTAGTAAATTTCAAAGTTAATCCATTGGTAAATAAATGAATATTCAGTATCTATTAAATGTAATTTCTATAGTAGAGTTACCTGGAAACTGATAACAGTACACAGAAAACGAGTACGGCTATTGAAGATTTTTATGTTGAAAAATACTAAGAGTATAGAAAACTAGAAAAGGACATGACAAATAACCTTGCTGTATATGATTATTTTAAGCAAGGTTATTTGTCATTGGATTTTTTAAAATTTATCTGTTCTCTTCTAAAAAATTATAGAAAACAAACTTACGATTATTATTTGCACCCAAAAACGAGCTTGTTTTTTGGGTATGACGTTTTCTTCGTTCTTGATTCTGTTTAGATTTTTGATTAAACATCTTTATGAAATGCGCAGGATTGCTGATTTCGGCTTTATTAAATTGAAACCATTACACACATTCTTCAAAATCCCATCTTGTTTTAAAGATAATACCAAAGAAATGGCTCATCACTTTAGCGTTACTTGTGATGGGTCTTTTTTCTTTTCTTTTACTTGGAGTAGTTAGTATTTTCATTGCGGCAATGGGAAGTGATAGTGGAACAGAAACGGGTGATATTACGTATACAGGTGAAGGGCAAGTCATGAATGTTTCACCTGAAGTTTTAAAATGGGAACCTACGATTCGGAAGCATGCGAAAGACTTTGGCGTGGAACCGTTTGTCGCTTTAATGCTGGCTCAAATGATGCAAGAAAGCGGAGGACGTGGTAGTGATCCCATGCAAAGTTCTGAAGGTGCATTTAATACGAAATATTGTAAGAAACCAAATTGTATTACAGATCCCGACTATTCTATTTGGGCTGGTGTACAGGAGTTTAAACATGCGATAGAACGAGCTGGTGTAACTGGGCCTGGTGATATGGATCATATAAAAACAGCTTTACAAGCCTATAATTTTGGTACTGGTTTTTTTGATTTTATTTTTTCAAATGGTGGTAAATATACAAAGGAATTAACCATAAAATTCTCACAGGAGCAATACAAAAAAAGTAGCTCACACTGGTATGTATCATTGCCTTAGACCGGAGGCTGTACCGTATCAAGCGTATTATGGCGACATAGTGCGCCCGGAGAGGGAGCAAGAGAACATGGTGATTGCAAACCATTAGGTCTTCCCTAGATGACCTATCATCACTTGACTAACCTTGGAAGGAAACTGAAGGGGGACAACAGCATGTCAAGAAAGCCGTAAGTTGATTAATCATCGAATCACGACTGAACGGCAAGATGTGAAATATGGATAAGGA
This sequence comes from Bacillus hominis, assembly GCF_030348325.1. Taxonomy (NCBI): domain Bacteria; kingdom Bacillati; phylum Bacillota; class Bacilli; order Caryophanales; family Bacillaceae; genus Bacillus; species Bacillus hominis. The sequence goes on along the minus strand of NZ_JAUCFS010000003.1, from coordinate 223,587 downwards.
TGAAAGCTATACTGCTTGAACGATAGCACAAGGAAGGCTACCGTAACTCATTTCGGAAGATGGTTATATACGGAATGTGGTAGATGACATAGCGATAAGGGTGTCGTCGCTATGTATAGGGACATTTACCATCCTCCACTATACGTGGAAACGTGTGAAAGTCGCATCCGAAACCATATGTGCAAGTCTCTTGTCTTCTAAACGGGGATTACCTAAGTTGGAATGCCGGAAGGCTATTGAGGATGACTTCAAGGCACTGCCAAGAAGTGTGGCTCATGAATATCCAATACGGTAACGGAGCCTTCATAGTAGTCCGAGCTAGGGAAAGCCTAGTACATGGCGAAGGAAGGCAGTCTGTCCGCTTAAAAAATGAAATTGGGGAGGTGCGAAAGGCATCATGCAAAGTCCAAAAGTAGTATTAAGCAACCTGCAAAGACAGAGTCAGAAGGAAGAGTATAAATTCCGAAGACTCTATCGAAATTTGTACAATCCAGAGTTTTATTTCACTGCATATGACAATCTGAGTAAAAATGATGGAGCACTCACGATGGGTGTAGATAAACGTTCTATTGATGGATTTTCAATAGAAGTTATTGAAGAGCTGATAGAAGCCCTTAAGCAACGGGCATATCAACCGTTCCCATCAAAAAGAGTATATATCCCAAAGAAAGACGGAAAGAAAAGACCATTGGGTATACCTAGTTTTGCGGATAAATTGGTGCAAGAAGTTGTGAGAATGATATTGGAAGCAATATATGAACCAACGTTCTCCGTATCATCACATGCTTATCGAAAAGGAAGAAGCTGTCACACGGCACTTCAAGAAATCCAAAGAACGTTTACTGGTAGCAATTGGTTTATTGAAGGGGATATTAAAGGTTTTTTTGATAACATCAATCATCATACTTTGATTGGCATTTTAAGAAAACGTATTGAAGATGAGGCATTTATTGAACTGATATGGAAATTTCTTCGTGCTGGATACTTGGAAGAATGGAAATTTCATAATACCTTTAGCGGTGCTCCGCAAGGTGGTATTATCAGTCCACTTCTATCTAATATCTACTTGAATGAGTTAGACCAATACATGATGAACTATATACAACAATTCAATCAAGGTAAAAAACGAAAGAACAATCCTGAATATCAACGGAAATATACTCAAATGAGAAGCACGATTCGGAAGTATAAAAATGCACTGGAAAAAGAACAAAAAGAAGAAGCACAACAACATTTAGAACAAGCTAAAGCGTTAAAAAAAGAATTACAGACGATTCCATATAGTAATCCAATGGATTCAACTTATAAGCGTCTTACTTATGTTAGATACGCTGATGATTTTCTGATTGGTGTAATTGGTTCAAAGCACGATGCAAGATATATTAAGAAAACGTTGACTGAGTATCTAATGAAGACACTTCAATTGGAATTGTCTTCAGAGAAAACGCTTATTACCCATGCTTCTGAAAAACATGCAGGATTTCTCGGTTACAATATTCGTGTTTTTAGAGGAAGTGCACCTCGAAAAGATGCGATTGGGAGAGTATGTAGATACCTTAATGGAAAAGTTCAATTAAAAATGCCTCATGAGGCTTGGGTCAACAAATTGAAGAAATACCAAGCTATCAAAATGAGTGCCGATGGCACTTGGATGCCCAAAGAAAGAGGATACTTCATTCATAATGAAGATTTAGAGATTGTCGCTCAATATAACAGTGAAATAAGAGGATTGTATAACTATTATCGGCTAGCAGAAAACGTGAGTAATCATATGCATCGTTTTGCTTACTTCATGTATTACTCTATGCTAAAAACATTTGCATCTAAGTATAGAGTTAAAACAAAAGAGATTCGAAAACGTTATGAGAAAAACAGACGATTTACTGTCACATATAAAACATCTCGAGGAGAAAAGCAAACTCATTTTATTGAACGTAGTTTTCCACGAGAGAAACAGTCAAAAGAAGCGAACTTAGATTTAATTCCAGATACAAAATATGTGTTAAGTGAAACGAAACTCTCTGATCGAATCAAAGCCGAACAATGCGAATTGTGTGGGAAAACGAATACCACAATTCATATGCACCACGTAAAAAGATTGAAAGACATTAAAAATAAGCCGAACAATTCCTTTCTAGAGAAACGTATGGTTTCAAGGAATCGTAAAACCATAGCGTTATGTAAAGAGTGCCACGTAAAAAGGCACAAAGGAGAGGTTTAGCGGGAGACAGATGGAGAGCCGGATACATTGAGAGATGTAAGTCCGGTTCGGGGAGGAGCACTTAAAAACCTACTACAGTAATGTAGCAAGGCGTTGGGTGCTTACTCTACTTGTACGTTGATGCGGTTTTGAAATATTATCAGCCGGGTTCTGTCGTGTCTGGTGGTGGAGGAAATTCCGGAAGCGGAGGAAGTAGCGGTGTAAAAGTTGTAGATGTTGGTCGTCCATTGATAGGAAAAAGTACTTATGTTTTCGGTGGGGGAAGAAAGCAATGGGAAATTGATAGGAATATATTTGATTGCTCAAGTTTTGTACATTGGGCATTTAAGCAAGTAGGTAGAGAGCTAGGACCTGTAACAGATGTTAACACAGATTCATTAGTACAAATTGGCCAGAAGATATCACCAAATGACATGAAAGCTGGTGATGTAATATTTTTTGATACTTATAAAAAAGATGGGCATGTCGGTCTGGTTATAGATAAGGATCACTTCATTGGTTGCCAAACGAATAAAGGGGGAGCTATTGAAGATTTAAATAATCCGTATTGGAAAAAAGTATTTACTGGTCATGTAAGAAGGTTCTAAAAATCAAAAGAATAGGAGACTGAAAGAATGAAAGATAAACGAAAATCTTTGTTTATTGTGTTTGTCATTTTAGTTGTAGGTGTGACAGCTTTTAATATCTATTTGAGCAAAAAATCAATGAGTGATGGTAAAGAAAAACAGTTAAAATTTTCAAATGAATTACTAACAAAACAAAATGAAGACTTAAAAAAACGGCTTGATAAGGTGCTTCCTTCCGCACAAGAACAACAGAGAAGGGCGTATTTATCGACAGCCGAAACGTTTATTCAATTATCCTTTCATCGAGAAAAAGAAGGCTATAATGAGCGGAAAGAAAAAGCAAAATCCATTATGAGTGAAGAACTTTTACAACAATTCTATCCCACTGATAAATACGAATTAGGGGATACCTATAAGACGAAACCAATAGAAATGAAGTTTTATTTACAAGAAAATGAACCCGATCAAGAGGAAGTAAATGTGTTAGCTGAATTTATAAACGTCACGACTGATTCAACGCAAAATCGAGAAGAAAAAGTCAAAAGTGTGTTACGAATTATCTTGAAAAAAGAAAAGGAAACATGGCGAGTTACAAGTGTAGAAGAACTCAATATAAAAGTTTTATAACAAAAAAGGTGGGGTGAGAGTGTGATAGGTGCAATCAGTAAAAAGAGTGAAAGAATCAATTTGAGAAGAAATAAGTCATGGATCTACCTAGCAATTATCAGCTTTCTATTTTTCGGTTTTTTCGCTTTCTTGACATCTAAAATTTACATGCCGAACGATGAAAAACTATTCCATACGGAAACAAATAAAGTAATCAAGCTGTCCGGGATGGGGAAATTGATTGTAGAGCAAAGGGAGTATAATCCACATAAAAACTTTATAGAACTTCGATTTCGGATAGAAAGATATGAGGAAACTGGCTTTACGTTTAAGGCACAAGAAAAAGGAAAACCAGGTGTTCAATTACCTGTCAAAGTGTTGTATGAAGAGAACGGAAATTACGTGATAGAAGTCCAAGAATTATCTCCAAATTGGGGAGCGTTAGCTTTAGATATTTACAATAAAAACAGTGAAAAAGAACAAATGGATATTCGGAAGTTTACACAAGATGTTAACGAATACGAAGAAGAAAATACAAGTGCAAAGAGTCCAAATAAACTTGTTCAGACGATTTTTACCGATCAAAGAAAGACGAAAGTAAATGATGAATTGTTAGCTGAAGATAAAAAAATATATGAGTTAGATTTTATAGAAAGAGACAAAAAAGATATTGAAACAAAGATCGAAAATTATGGGAAAGCAATCAAGCTTGAAGAAGAAAATGGGAAGATAGTTTTTGAGAAAGTAAAAGAACTGAAAGATGAAATGAAATACCAAACCGAAGCGGAAAAAACGGAAACGCAATCGAAAATAGCATCTCTAGAATCCAAAATAAAATCATCAGAAAAGAACGTTGAATTGTTTAAAGGAGAACAAAAAATTGCACGAGATAAGATCGAAAAATTAGAGCAAAAGGCGCAAGAAATTAATAAAAACTGAAAAAAGTCATGTCGTGAGTGAGTCTACATCAAGGGATTTCGTGTCGTGAGTGAGTCCACATCACGAAAAAATGAGTCGTGAGTGAGTCTACATCAGAAGATTTTGTGTCGTGAGTGAGTCTACACCTAGAAGGTTTTCTTGTTCCCATCGTTTTGCTAGGCTCCGCCTAGCTTCACACCCTAGGTGGGAACAAAAACCCCTTATGCTCTTCTCACTATTTTTTGATCTCTACCCAAATTTGCAGAAAGGAGAGGGAAAAGTGGAAATTAGAATTAGAGAAGTAGATCCAATTGCCGTAAAGAAAATAGACGAAATTGCAAAGAGGAAAGGATTATCCAGACAGAAATTTTTGAAAGACCAAATTGAAATGCTGGCATTTTTTCAGCAACAAAATAAAAGAGAAATGGAATTAGAAAATATCATCCAAAAGAACATCCATATGATGAATGATTGTTATGGAGAAATGAAAAAAATGAATGAGTTTATTCAAATGATGATGCAGGATGATGAAAATGAGTAATGTGGTTCCTGTTCAATCTTCCAGTACACCGGGTGTTGTTTTAAAAACAAAATTTGTGCTACCAAGTTCGGATGCATTTCAGAACTATATTGAGTATGTAGACCGGGAAGAAGCACAAAGTGAAGTGAAGCTGAATCCGAAAATGTTTGAAACGTATCAAGAATATATGGGAAATCCAGAAAAGACATCGGCACTGTTTACGGAACACGCAAATCGTTTAACAGAAAGTGAGAAAAAATCCTTAAAGGAAATGTTTAAAACCGCTCACGAAAATGGAAGTATTATGTGGCAGGATGTCATTTCTTTTCATAATCCTTGGCTAGAGGAACAAGGCATTTATGATGCAAAGACAAAGACGTTGGATGAAAAAAAGTTAATGGATGTGACACGGCTTGCGATGAAAGAAATGCAAAAAAGAGAGGGGTTAGAAAAAAGTTCTACCTGGTCGGCAGCCATTCATTTTAACACGGATAACATTCATATTCATGTAGCAACTGTTGAACCATTTCCAACGAGAGAACGTGGAAAAAGAAAACCCAAAACATTAGATGCGATGAGGGGGAAAGTCGTAAATAATCTGTTAGATCGTAAGCAAGAACAAAAACAAATTAATGATCTGATTCGAAACAATATGGTAGGAAGTAAAAAAGAGGATTCGGTTTTTGATTGGCGCAATCAACATTTGAAACCGTTGTTTTTACAAATTTATAAACAGTTACCAAGTGATAAAAGACAATGGCAATATAGCTACAATACAATTCAGCCATTGAAGCCGGAAATTGATGAATTAAGCAGAAGATATATTCACCATCATCATAAAAAAGATTACGATCAGTTTCTTCAAAAGTTAGATAAAGAAGTGCAAGTTTTCAAAGAAGCATACGGGGAAGGCAAGTATGATAAGAAGCAATATGAAAATTACAAGACGAATAAAATTAATGACTTGTATAAAAGAATGGGGAACGCCTTTTTACAAGAAATGAAGGCATATGATAAAGAACAAAAGAGAATCCATCATATGAAAAAATCAAAGCCGTTTCAAAAATTTCAACAGAATGTATCTATTCAGTATTCTATGAAGAAAGTGGAGCGTGCTTTTAAAAGTGAATATGAAAGTTGGAAAAACCAAAAGTATTATGAGCGGATGCAAAGGGAAAATGCATATGAAAACGAAAGGGGTTAGATTATGGGGAATGAGAAAGTACGAATGAAGTTATCATTGAGTGAAAACGTCCATCATTATGTTCAAGAGTATATGGAGGAGAATAATATTACACATCCTGGGGATGCCATATCGAAAATTTGTATGGAACATCAAGCATCAAAAAATACAGAATGGTCATTGAATTATATTTCAGAAGTTGTTTCTAAAAATCTTCATGACATATTAAAAAGTGAGCTAACAAAAATTCGTCTTGGTGCAAATAGTGCGGATAGGAATACACAAGTTTTAATTGAATTAATGAATGGTTACTTTTTTGCCAATGACTTAGATTTAGAGAGCATTATTACTACGGATAAAATAGAAGTCGGTGGCGTGAAAATGGCAAAGGAAGTTGTAGCGGAACGGATTAATCATGCTAGACAAAAACGTATAGATCATGAGGCATCAAAGAACAATGTAACGTAAGCTACATTGTTTCTTTTTATAAAAAAATAGGAGGTTAGTAGGATGTTATTATTTCATGAAGATATCGCATTAGGAGTCATTAAAGCAATTGGAGAAGGTGAACTAATTTTACTTGTAAAAGATAAAGAATTAACAATTAAAATTACAAGAGAACAAGAGGAAGAACTTGCAGTTCATGTTATGAATCAAGAGAATATGTTAGTTCCGGTTAACGTAAAAACTCATGAGCTTTTCTTTGATACAACGGAAAGATGGAATGAAGAAGACATGGAGGAATTGCAAAGAGCTAGCGAAAGAGTAGGAGAAGATCATGAGTAAAAATTATAAGAAAAAATATCAAACGAAATCACCAGAAGAAAAGAAAGAAGCGTTGCAAGCTTTAACAAAAAAGATGGAAAAAAGCATAGAAGGCTATTTTCGTACACCGGGAGACTTAAAAGATTATTTATCGTTTATGGCAAAGTTTTATCAGTATTCACCATCTAATATTTCATTAATACAGAGTCAATTTGAAGGAGCCAGGGCAGTTGGTTCCTTTTCTTTTTGGAAAGAAAAAGGGTTTGCGGTTAAGAAGGGCGAGAAAGGAATCCAGATCCTTGTTCCAAACAGAACTATAGCGAAATTTAAAGACAAACAAGGCACTTGGAAAACAGTAACTAAAGCAAATGAGGAAGAGAAAAAGCAAATTGAATCTAAAAGCGTAGAAGTGAAACCTGGTCGTTTATATTTTGCTGTTGGCCATGTGTTTGATGTGTCGCAGACGAACGCAAAAGCGGAAGATTTGCCACGTATTTTTCCGAATCGTTGGCTAGAAGGAAGCGTAAAAGATTACAAGAGTTTGTACAGAGGGATGGAGGCTGTTGCGGAAAAGAACGGTGTGAAAATTATTGAGCCGAAGCAAGAACTTGGGGTCGCAAAGGGGGTTAGTTACACCTTAACAAAAGAAGTTGCCTTGAATCCACGAAACAGTGAATTGCAAAATGTAAAAACCCTTCTTCATGAATTAGCACATGCCAAACTTCATACAGCAGAGACACATATGAATTACACAGCACCAGAAAAAGAGTTTCAAGCAGAGATGACCGCTTATGCCGTTTCTTCTTATTTCGGGATTGATACAAGCGAATATTCATTAGGTTATTTAGCGAGCTGGACACAAGGAAAAGAAATGAAAGATAAAACGAAGTTATTAAAAGAAGTACATGAAACTTCGATTGAATTTATTGAAACAATTGAAAACACGTTAGAAAAGGAAAAAGAAAAAACAAATGAAAAAGAGGTGGAAGGTATGGCAAATAAAAATGAAAAACAGGATGAAAAAAATATTTTATTGGTCGAATACATGAGTTTAAGTAATACGACACAAGAGCTTGTTTCCGTTGCAGAGCTAAGGGAACAAGTAGATAGAAATCGAGCGTTTGAGCCTGTAGAAGGTGCAGAAAAATTGAGTGATAAAGAGTTTATTGATGCATTTAACGAGGCGAATCAAGAAAAGTATGCAGCACTAAATCAGGACAAAATAAATCGTCCAACCATGTTAGTTCAGTGGAGCGAAAACGAAAATTTTAAAGGCAATCAATTAATCCCATTTGGAGAGGCCAATGAAAAAATGGCTGAAGTCATTACAAATATTGAAAAAGCAAAAGAGGAAGCAAGAGAAAGAGATGAATACGTACCATATGATAAAACTCGTTATCATATTGCCATTCCAAAAGAAGTAGATAGAGATTTTGGGAGAATGGAGCTTGTGAGAATGGATCGTTTAGATATGGGGGATGGGGACTACAAGACACCGTATGAACAGATATTAAACGAGAAAAGGTATTTATCGGATGAAGTGAAACAAGCGTTACGAGATGAAGTAGTGAATTATAGAAATAACAAAGAAATACCGATGGAAAAAGCACAGGAAAGTACACTAGAAAACTTGAAAGAGACACCCAATCACCTAGTTACAATTGAAGTGTTAGCAAACGGTATGCAAGATGAAGAACTTGCAAGAATACACATGATGGACGGTGTTACGAAAGATAATAATTATTTATCGGTATGGAATCAAGATAAAACAGATCGTGAAGATTTATATGTTTCATTAATGGAGAAGAACGGGAAACGAGAAAATGTCTATTTAGATAACATTTTGAAACCAGATTTATATGAAAAGGTTCAAAGTTCTATCTTTGATGGAAGAGGAAATTTGTCATTTGTTGTTTATGAAAAGGATGCAAATATGAGTCTAGATGAAATTGTAAAAGATGAACGATATGGACTCTTAGTTGATAAAGCGGAGGGACAAAAAGATTACTCATTTAATGAAAAAGAAGTGGAATTGTATAAAGAAATGAAAAAGGAAGGATATGCACCTATTGCCTCCTTAGATCAACAAATTCAACCTTCAAAAGAACAAGAGTCAACTACCTTAGATAAGGATTTAAGCCGGAAATACGAAGCATACAGACGCTCACAATATGAAGAAACACCAGATAATATCGATAGTATTGTCACTCGTGTAAAAGCTGAAGAGCGTTATTATACAACAAAGTATGTTTCGATTGATAATGAGCTGGTAAGCCAGGAACACGTTGTAAAATTAGAAAACAGGGTGGATGAGAAGCTTGGGATAGAAGGAATAACGGTGAATCAATCTACAACTTCAAAGGAAATGAATGGAGATAAAAAATTTCAGCCATTAAACGGAAAACAAACGAATAGTAAAGAAAAAAACAAAGACCCAGAGCCTATTGCACAAGGCAATGTAGACCAGTCGAAGGCTATAAAAAAATCAAGTAGGAAAAAAGAAACAATGGAAATGGAACGATGAAAAATTTTATAACAGGAAAACCAGATTGAATCATTTTTTGTTACTCAATTGAGAAAACGGAAAGTGATTTTTTTATGTCTAGAAATGAAAGGGGGTACATGTAAAAGCCCTCTTTTTTGTTTGTAGAACGAAAGGAGTGAAAGAGAATGGGAAACATTGTGGAAATCGTAGACATTGATTACAAGGGCGTTTGGGCAGAAAAAGGAGATCCAAAAGAACTTATATTTATTTCGTTATCTAATGAAGAAATTCAAGCCGTACGTAAAATGCTGTCGGAACAAAAACCATTATATGTGTTCTTACAGAAGGAACTAGAATGGAAAGTCATGTCATGAATATGTGGCTGTTTTGCGGGCTGTATGTTCCTTGTAGCTGTCTTTTTGAACATGTTGTTGTTATTCGGTTACCGAATCGTGAAAAAGCTGAGAATCAAGAAATGGAAGCGTAAAACTGAAATTGCAGATTAATAGGAGATACTACTTATGGGAAAAACGTTATTTATTGCTGAAAAGCCGAAGGTAGCTGTTGAATTATTAAAATCACCTAGATTTAGAAACTCAAAAAAATATCCAGGAAGCAAGCCGTATTACGGATACTATGAAAATGAAAATTACATTATTAGTTGGTGCCGTGGGCATTTATTAGAGTTAAAACATCCAGAAGAGATGGACGAGAGATACAAAGAATTTAAATTTGATCACTTGCCTATTATTTTAGAGCCAACATATAAAGAGAAGTCGGATTGTCTAGAACAAATTCAAATATTGGTTAAGCTGTTAAATCGTCCTGATGTAGATTATGTGGTCAACTCCTGTGATGCAGATAGAGAAGGTGAGCTTATCTATCGTGAATTATATGAATATGCAGGTGTGAACAAGCGAGAATCTCGTCTTTTTATCTCTTCTTATGAGGCCGCAGAATTAGAGGGAGCGTTGAACCGATTAGAACCAGGAAAAGACTATGACGGGCTTGCACAATCCGCTAAAGCAAGGCAATACCTGGATTATATTCTAGGCATTAATGTTACAAGGGGCTGTACATCCAAATTAGCAAAAAATCAATTCTTATTGGCTTCTGGTCGTGTTCAAATGTGTATCTTAAATGAAATCCGTCAAAGGGAAATTGCTATCCAAAATTATAAAGAACAAACCTACTACAATTTGAAGCTACTAACCGAAAATGGCTTATCACCGGTGATGACAACCGAAGATCAACTGATAGATCCATCCCCACTACAAAAACTTGGAGATAGCTTGAAAGGAACGAATGCAATCGTAACGGAATTTAAAGAAAGTACGAGAAAAAAGAAACCAAAATTATTATATAACCTAACGGACATCTACAAAGATGCACACGCCAAGCTGAAGATAAATGCGGAAACAGCAAAAAAACATATTCAGAGTTTGTATGAAGAAGGCTTTATCACGTATCCTCGTTCTTCATCCAGACACTTACCTACAGAACAAGTGGAACGAGTGAAAGAAGTAATGGCAGCATTAGAAAAAAGCTCCTATGCAAACCTAGTACAACAAGTAATCCCATCTTCTATCACAAAAAAACACACTACATTTAATGATGAGCTAGTAAGTAGTCACTTTGCAATCATTCCAACAACAAAATCATATGTCGGGACCAACCGAAATCCATTAGAAAAACTGTTATATGACTTAATTGTAAAACGATTTATCGGGAACTTTATGAAACCAGCAATCTACCTGGTAAGAGAAGTACACTTTATAGATCAAGAGGGCAACACATATAGTACAAAAGAAAAGATCCTACAAGAGAAAGGGTTTCTAAGTGTGTTTCAAGAGGATATAGAAGAGGGATCAGTTGAGGCATTTCAAATCCCTGTTTTACAGGAGGGAGATTCTTTCAGAATCGTTCAGTATGACTTGATTGAGTCCCGAACAAAGAAACCAGCCTATCATACGGAAAGTTCCATTTTAACCTTTATGGAAACGGCAGGACGTAAATTGGATGATGAACATTTGAAAGAACTGATGAAAGGAAAACGGATTGGGACAGTCGCAACGGAAGAAACATTTATCCCAAAACTGTTAGAGCGAAGCTATATTGATGTTACCAATAATCAGATTCAAACCACTCATATTGGTCGTGCATTTATAGATGCTTTTCCGGTAGATGAAATCAAAAATCCAGCTTATACGGCTGAAATGGAAGGGATGATCTACATGATTGAAAAGAAAGAAATGAACTATGAAGAGTTTGTGGAAAAAACAAATACGTTTGTAAAGGATACGGTGGAACAATTAGGCGCAATGGATGATAAAGTGTCGGATAACATTATTAATACTTGGAATCAGCAAATTGAGGTGTGCAAATGCCCTTGTAGAAAAGGGAAAATCCTTCATAAAGGTAATTTTTATGGGTGCAGTAATTATCCAGAATGTGAAATTTCCTTACCCAAGAAAATTAAAGAAAAAGCGATTCCGGAGCCGCAAGCGAAAAAGCTGTTTGAAGATAAAAAAACAGATCTTCTAAAAGGATTTAAGTCCAATGAGAAGGAGTTTTCCGCTTATCTAGTGTTACATGAAGGGAATATCAAATTTCAGTTCCCCACACAAGAGGAGCTGTCATTTGGTAAATGCCCAAAATGTAAAAAAGGAGAAATCCTTCATCACAAAACGTTTTATGGATGCACAGAGCATAAAAACGGATGTGATTTTATGTTACCAGCAAAGATGAAAGGGAAAGCAATCCCTGGTAATCAAATGAAAAAGCTGATTCAGTATAAAACGACTGATTTTATAAATGGCTTTGAAGGGGAAAAGGGAGAATTTACGGCAGCTATCTATATGGAAGCGGACGGAAGTTTGAAATTCCGTTTTCCAACGACTGAAGATCGTACAATTGGCAAATGTCCATTATGTAAGAGTAGAGTTCTTGTAGGGAAAAGTAACTACTTATGTGAGAAATACAAAAAAGGCTGTGACTTCATTATTTTTGGTACATTCTCTGGTAAAAATCTAAGTAGTAACCATGTGAAAAAGTTATTAGAAAAGAATGTGACAGATCAGATTAAAGGGTTTATCTCGAATAAAAATGGGAAGAAATTTGACGCTCGTTTATCATACAGCGTACAGGAGAAGCGATTAAAATTCTTATTCGGCAAATAAAAATGAAATGTATCAACTATAAGTAGCAAAAGAGGACTAGGAAACGGAATAGTCCTCTTTTTTATTTCATTTTATAGAGTAAAGGGGGGATTCCGTAATGGCACATGTCAGTACGGAGGATGCGATGAAAGCAAGAAACATTGACTTGATTTCATATCTGGAAGCAAAGGGAGAAACGTTTAAAAAAGAAGGAAACTATTACCGTCATACAGAGCATGACAGTCTCATTATTAAAGGGAATCAATACGCCTGGAATAGTCGAGGGGAGAAGGGATATGGAGCGATTAGCTTTGCGATGATGTACTATGAAATGACATTTCCACAAGCCGTATTAGATATAAATAAAGGGGATTACAAAGAGTTTGATCGCTCAAAAGCTGAAGAAGAACGCAAAAAAGAACAGCAGCCATTTATCTATCCAAAACACTTAGAGGTGCCGAAACAAACAGAGATCAAGCGATATTTAATTGATGAACGGAAAATAAATCCTCGCTTGGTGAACTGGTTGATTAAAAAGGATCTCATCGCCCAGGATAAGAAAAATAATGTGGTGTTCAAATGGAAGGAAGAAGGCGGCAAAGGGCAAGTAATTGGAATGAATCGTCAAGGTACAGTCAAAATGGAGAATAAAAGAGGAAGCTTTAAACAAATTGTCCCGAATTATGAAAAAATCAATGTGGGTTTTACAGTTGATGTAGGTAAGCCGGATAAAATCTATTTTTATGAAGATCCGATTGATATGTTATCTCACTGGAGTATCAAGCAAAATAAGATACAAAATGCTCGCCTGGTTTCTATGCATGGATTGAAGTCAAAAACAGTGATTCAATCTTTAATGGATGCGAAAAAAGAAGGGCACGATATTAAAGAGGTCATTATGGCAGTTGATAACGATAAAGCCGGGAAAGACTTTATTCAGACGATGAAATGCTTTGTAGATCTTAAAGAGGATATTCCAACGAATGAAAAAGATTGGAACGATGTTCGGAAGAAACAAGTGAGTGAGCAACAGGTAAAAGAAACAGCTCAACCAAAGAAAATGAAACCAATTAAAGAGGTGGAGAGAAGTGTCTAATCTACCAGGAACGCCAAACATATTACAGATTTTGATTTATGGTTTTATCCTTTATGTTCTTTTTCATATTTGTAAATTCATGTACCGGAAGATCCAGGAGCGAAGAATATTAAAGCGAATGGCTAAGTCCGGTATTCGCTATATAGACAAAATGGACGGCCATCAATTCGAAGTATACGTGCGCCCATAAGGGCTTCTGGGGAATCTGCTTTAGCAAGTAGTAGGTATAGACACCCAACAAACCTATCATCAACCAACTTATCCATGAGGGAAACCAAATTGGGGAGTGTAGCATGTTGGTAAAGCCATAAGTTGCCTAGTTACCAACGGCACGACTGAATGGCAAGATGAAACCGTTGTGAACAAGGATGAAAGCTAAACTGCTTGAATGATAGTCCAAGGGGGCATATCGAAGTCTATTTCGAAAGGTAACTGATACGAAATAAAACCATGGTACAGGGTTCAGATAGACAACCTTTGTACAGTAGGTGTCCGTGGTTTCCTAGCCATAATAAATGGAAAAGGACGAAAGTCACATCCGATATCACAATACTGCTATGTCCGCAGAAGTACTAAATGGGGATTACCTAAGTTAGAGTGCCATAGAAAATGGCTATTGAGGATGATATCAAGTGTAATAAGCAAGATATGTGGCTCATGAAAATCTAATAAGGTAACGGAGTTCCCGTAGTAGTCTGAAATGGGGAAAGCCTATTACATGGCGAAGGGGAACAGCTTATCTAGTTTAATACAATTATGGAAGGAGCGAGAGGCTTCATGAGAAATCCACATGATGTATTAAGCAATCTAGCGTCTAAGGCAAACAATACTGAGTATAAGTACAAAAGACTGTATAGGAACTTATACAACATAGAGTTTTATCTTTTAGCTTACCACAAGATTAATGCCAAAGAAGGAAATCTGACTAAAGGTACAGATGGAAAAACTATTGATGGAATGAGTATCGAAAGAATACAAAACATAATTGAAGAATTAAGAGAGCAGTCTTATCGACCACACCCTGCTAAAAGAGTGTATATCCCAAAAGTAAAACAAGGAAAAAGACCGTTAGGAATTCCGTCTTTCGATGATAAACTAGTACAAGAAATATTGAGATTAATACTCGAAAGTATATACGAGCCACAATTTTTGGAAACATCACATGGTTTTAGACCGAAAAGAAGCTGTCATACAGCAATAATAAAAATTCAGAGGCGATTTACTGGTGTGAAGTGGTTTGTTGAAGGAGATATAAAGGGATTCTTTGATAATATAAACCATCACACACTTATAGGAATATTAAGAAGAAGAATCGACGATGAAAAATTTATTAATCTCATTTGGAAATTCCTAAAAGCAGGTTACCTTGAAGACTGGAGATATCACAAGACGTATAGTGGGGTACCGCAAGGTGGAATTATAAGCCCTTTATTAGCCAACATCTATTTAAACGAGCTAGATAAATATGCGGAAAAATATAAAAAAATATTTGACTCACAAACTACTAAAAGAAGAAGGCCTATAGAGTACAAGAGGATTCAGTACAAAGTCAGTGATGAAAGAAAGTGGCTAAATGAAAATTGGAGCTCCCTATCTAAGGAACAACGAAGACAAAAGTTAAAAAGCATAAGGGAGAAACAAAAAATATTAAGTAGTATGAACTGTACGGACCCAATGGATGGAAATTTTAGACGCTTTAATTATGTCAGATACGCCGATGATTGGATTGTTGGGATAATCGGTAGCAAACAGAATGCAGAGGACGTCAAAAAAGACTTTGCTAACTATTTAAAGAGCGAGCTTAAATTGGATTTATCATTGGAAAAAACACTAGTTACAAATAGCAAAAAAAGGTTAGATTCCTAGGGTATGATTTAACCGTACAAAGATCCTCAGCAATAAAAAAAGATAAAAATGGAATTCCTAAAAGGACTTATAATGGCGGTGTAAAAATATACGTTCCTAACGAAAAGTGGGTGAGCTCTCTATTAGAAAAAGGTGCCCTAAAGATTAGACCTGACGGTCGATGGAAAATCCTGCACAGAAATACTCTTATAAGGTTGGATGACTTAGAAATACTTAGCACGTATAACGCTGAAATTAGAGGATTATATAACTACTATTGCATTGCTAATAACGCTTGTGTACTAAACAAATTCAAATATGTGATGGAGTATAGTATGTATAAGACTTTTGCTTCTAAGTACAGAAAATCTAAAAGGAAAATAATTGACAAATACTCAATCAATGGGAAATTTGGCGTGAAATATATTGTAAAAGGCGAGGAAAAGATAAGATTCCTATATAATGAAGGCTTCAAAAGAAAGAGGCCAGTAACAGAAATGAAAACAGACTATCTCCCAACTATAATGCAATATAAAGGTAGAACAAGCCTTATATCAAGGCTAGAAGCTCAAACATGTGAAATATGTAAGACTGAGGAAAAACCTTTTGAAGTTCACCATGTAAGAAAATTAAAAGACTTAAAAGGTAAAAAACGTTGGGAACAAAGAATGATAGCAAGACGACGAAAAACTTTAGTAGTTTGTTTAAAATGCCATAGAGACATTCATAATGGAAAGCTAGATTGATAAGTGGAGAGCCGTATACATTGAGAGGTGTACGTACGGTTCGGAGGGGAGTTCTTGGAAACCTCCTGTAGAAATACAGAAAGGCGCTGGGTGCTTACCCTACCTAAAAGCTCTCTTTCGAGAGTTGGGTTATTCTCCAACAGTCACAAAGCAGTCAAATGATTTCGGAGCGGATCTGGTATTGAAGGGGAAAAATCGTATTGTAATCCAGGCGAAACGATACGGGATGAAAAATAGAGTCGGCATCAGTGCCGTACAAGAGATATATGCAGCACAAGCCTATTACAAAGCACATGAGGGCTGGGTTGTAACAAACAGTGTATATACAAGACAAGCAAAAGAATTAGCGGAAGCTTGTAATGTAAAACTAATAGATCGTGTAGAACTTCAGAAATTGATTAATAAAATTAATCCCGAATATACGGCTGAAGATGTATATCAAGGGGTAAAACCTTCAGAACGGAAATGTCCAACATGTAAGCATGATTTAGTGATTCGTAATTCAAATAAAACAGGAAATAAGTTTTTTGGTTGTTCTCAATATCCTACATGTACACATACAGAACCAATTAATACATGAGCTATGATGAAAATCCGGCTCTTTTTTCATTTGTTTAAAGAATACATGAAAAAAATCAGTTTAACTAAAAAACGACTCTTCAGATTTGGTTGTATGGGATTTTGATGTACTTATCAATGCAATAAGTTGTATTTGTTATAAAAACGCATGTAAAGGGGGAAACGGACTTTACATGCGTTTTTAGGGTTTTTAGAGAAAGTAAAAAGACAGAAAATTATTTTAATTTTAACCTTGATAAGGTTTTGATAATTAATAGGTGCTTTTGTTCAATAAGGCGCTTTCCTAGAAGAAGAGATTTTTATTAGTTATCGATGTGCTATACTCAGTTTTAAGAGACAAAAAGGGGGCTAAATTATGGGATTTTTCGATAGGAAAGCTGTTTGTGGTGTTTGTGATAGCAAAGTTGGCTTGAATCGGTATAAGGTGAAACAATCTGACGCTTGGGTTTGCCCAGATTGTTTTAAAGAAGCTGGTGGCTTAGGTGTTGTAGACGTAAGTAAAGTTACTATTGAAGAAATTAAAGCTATAATCGATGAAAAAGTAGCAAGACGTGGTGAGGGCCCGTTATCAAGCGCTGAAGGAATGTATCAATACTGCATTGATAATAAATTCGGTTCTGGATTTAATGAAAAATGGGGAGTAAAACACTTTAGAGTGCTCGAAAACAACTTGATGAACGGTGAAAAAGTTCAAATGGCGTTTATCGGAATACATAATTATCAATCTACAACAAAGCATGATAATAATTATGCCTATGCTATCACCAATAAACGTATTATGTTTGGACAAAAAAACTTAACTGGTGAAAAATTCAAAGCGGTAGATCATGGAAAAATAAATGATATATCATTTGAAACAGGGATGCTTTTCGGGTTTCTAACGATTGATACACCACAAGAAAAATTTAAAGTTGCTTTAGACAAAGCTTCAGCAACATCCATAAACAATAATATTCATCAGGTTCTGGATGCTTTAAAAAATAACACGAGTGAAGTTCAACCACAATCAATACCTACTCCTACATCAGTAGCAGATGAATTGAAAAAATTCAAAGAATTGTGCGATATGGGTGTTATTACAGAAGATGAATTTAATGCCAAAAAGAAACAGTTGCTAGGTATATAAACATAGTATGTACAAGAAGACCAAGTTAGATTGGTCTTCTTGTTTTGAAAAATTAATAGTTAAAAAAGATGCTGTAATTTTGGGTCATTATGTTTCTCATATATGGCGAAAGCCTGTTACAATGGAACTAAGTCGAATATGAAATACCCTTAGGCAGCTCTCATAGGTATAAGATCTATGGGGGCTTTTTCATAACAGCACATAATAATTTCACGTACCGTAATTATTAATAATAAATAAACATCATACAAATAGTCTACATTTAATTTTATGTTGAATTAATCCGCTAAATGGATCATGTATTGTTTGTTTTGGATAGATTTCTTGCGAAATATGTCCCTAAATCAGAATTCAATTACAATTAAGGTATTAACTCAGTCAAGAAACATAACCAAAAACTTTACTATTTTAGTAATGCCTAGATATCGCTTCCAGTTCTATATACAATTAAAACTCTTTAAAATGGTATATTAAATATATCTAAATTATAAAGAAGGAGGGGGATAGACATGTCAGAAATAAACAAAGTTATTTCTAATGTTGAAAAGATGAAAGAAGTAAGGGTAGCCGTTGATGAAGTAGGTAAAGCGTTGGGGGATGCGATAAGGAAACACCCTGAAAAAGCATTAGCTATAGGAGGGGTCTTAGGGGGTCTTTATATTCTAAGACATAAAAAAATTAAATTTAAACTTAAAGATCTTAAAGACATTGAATTTGAAACTGAATAAATTTATTTAAAGGGGTAGCACGCACATTTTAACGTTTTTATACTCTAAGGGGTACGCCAGTATTTCGGAAAAAAACCACGCTAAGAGCATACAAGGTTTTATACAGTTTTTTGCTAATCCAGTAACAAACGAGAGCCCTAAAACCCACGCCAGGATAGGACTGTATAAAAAAATGCATAGAGTCATAGAAACAGAAAAAGGCGGATTCCTTGTGAGAGTATGATTCCGCCTTGTCTTTGCTACTGATAACACTGATTAACATAATCCATTGGCAACAATCTTTGCGAAAAGAACCTAATAAAAATAGCTTCTTTTTATAATATGTTAGGGAGTTTATAATATAAAGATAGAAAAGTAAATAAAGGAGAAAAAAAAACTATGTATAAAGAAAAATTTCTGTATTCACCATGGGTAACTGGAATTTTATTTGCTTTATGGATCCTCATCATCCCCCCTATCATCGCAATCATCCTTGTCATTAACCGAAATAAGGAAATGAAGAAAGTACAACAAGTTTGGGAAGAAAATGGATTTGATAAAGTTGTAAATGTTAAAGAGCAAATTGCCAGTCTTAGTGAAGAGTTGCAAAAGCTAACATTAGCTAAACAAGAAGTTCTAGCGGAGCTCGAAACTTTCAAACCTATTACAGACCTAACGGAAGTGAAAAATAGCATTTCCTCTCAAATTGATAATATGAATAAAGAAAAGGATGCCCTTGCAAAAAGAATTGAGGATGTTCAATCACTTGTAAATTTAACCGAATCTAAACAAAAATTGAACGAGGAGATTGAAGGATTCACATCCAATAAACAAGCAATTATTCAAGAGATTGATAGTTTGCAAAGAGAAGTTATCCTTCTAAAAGAGGACATACTTATGCAATCATTTGGATTTACAAATCCGAAATATGGTTTTGAAACGTCAGAGGCATTCCAAATCAAATTGAATGAGATTCGACAAAAACAAAAGAAAATGGTTAAGGATAAAGAAGCTACATTTCATCGCTTGGACTGGACAATTGGAGATGATAGAAAGAAAGGTAAGGAATTCATACTTGATACAATTAAACTTACCTTGAGAGCATTCAATAATGAATGCGACAATATCATTACAAAAGTAAAATACTCTAACCTGGAAGCAAGTGAGAAAAGGATTAAAAAGATTTATGATGAATTGAACAAACTCACTGATATGCAAAAGGTATCAATTACACCCGGTTATTTAAAATTAAAGATCGAAGAGTTGTACTTAAAGTATTCATTTGAACAAATGAAACAAGAAGAAAAAGAAGAGCAGCTTGAGATAAAAGAACGCATGAGAGAAGAAGCGAAAGCATTAAAAGAGTTAGAAAAAGCAAAAGAGAAAGTGGAAAAAGAAGAAAAGCACTTCGAGCAAGCAATTGAAAAGTTAAAAATGCAAATGACTGAAACAACTGAAAACCAACAGGCTAAATTAATTGAGAAGCTTAAAGAATTGGAAGCACAGCTGGAGCAAACGCGGAAAAATAAAGAAGATGTATTGTACAGAGTACAAAACACTCGTGCCGGTTACGTGTATATCATTTCAAATATAGGTTCATTTGGTGAAAACGTATTTAAAATCGGTATGACTCGTCGTTTAGAACCTATGGATCGTGTGAAAGAATTGGGTGATGCATCGGTTCCATTTACGTTTGATGTACATGGAATGATCTTTAGTGAAGATGCTCCTGCTTTGGAAAATGCCCTTCATCAAGCATTTGCCGATAAACGAGTGAACAAGGTAAATGTAAGAAAAGAATTCTTCCGGGTTGAGTTGGCTGAAATAGAAAATGTTGTGAAGAAAAACCACAACAAGACGGTTGAATTTACAAAGTTAGCTGAAGCTGAAGACTTCAGAAAATCTATCCAACTTGAAAATAAGCCTTTGCAAGCTGTTTAATATTTTTTCCCTTTGAATTTAATTAAAACAAATACAAAAAGAGTACCGATTGCTTAAATATATGTTTAACAAACTGGTACTCTTTTATTTATACAAGATTTTATACAGTTTTTCGGCTAATCTAGTAACAAACGGGAACCCTGAAACCTACACCAGGATAGGAATGTATAAAAAAATGAATAGAGTCATAGAAAAAGAAAAAGGAGGATTCCTTGTGAGAGTAGGGATCCTCTTTTTCCTTGCTACCAATAATAGGACGTTATGTTAACCTGACATGAATAGAATATGCAATCAAAATACCTTTTATTATCTATATTCTTGATGTGGTACAATCTGGATAAAAGGTAGAAGGAGATAGACAATGACAGAAATCATTAAAGAGATCGTTTCTCAAAACAAAAGATACAAGGTTCAAGTTATCAAACGAAATAATGGCTTTTTCACTACAGAAGTTTTTGCGTGGTTTGAGGATTATGGATATAAGTATTGGTCTCCTATTAAACAGGGAATATCGTTAATTGATACAGAAAAACATGCTATAGCCATAGCAATGGAAGATTTAAAAGTGTATTCAGGTGAGAATGATTAGTGAGTGTGGATTACACTTATCTCAGAACAGGAGAGGTAATTGTTGTAATATTAAAAATTAGCTTCCTATAACGAAAATTATGTAAAGGAGCTGTCCATATGGATGGCTTATTTTTTTGCTTAGCGTGGTTTTATTCCAAAATGCTGGCGGTATCCCTATAAACAGTATAATAATTTTAGAAATAACTATTGGAAAATGAGAGCACAAGAACATTTAGAAGGGAAATAAAAAGATGAATGACAAGATTATTTCAATCATTTCCACATATGAGAAAGATGACGATTTTATGGGAGTTGTAAATGAAGATACGATTCAAGAAGCAGCAAAAATGCTAAACATTACATTTCCAAGCAGCTATCATTGGTTTTTAAAACAGTATGGTAGTGGTGGTCTTGACGGGATGGATATACATGGTTGTGAAAAAACAGTTGCGGATTCATCCGTTGTCTACCACACAAAATTGTATAGAGAAACATATGACCTACCAGTACAATATATTGTTTTAAATGATATTGATGGCACCGTAACATGCTTAGATACAAGCAAAATGAAAGATGGCGATTGTCCAGTTGTTTTTTGGAGTCGTTTTTCAAAGGAACTGTATGCCATTACTTATGATAATTTTAGCGAGTATCTATTAGATTCTTTACAAGAAACTGTAGATAATCTGTATGATGAGGATTAATTGGATATAAGATGCCAGAAATCGTGATTTAAGTAATAATACAGTTTTATAAAGTTTTAATATTCTTTTATTGCTTTGATTTAAGAAGCCGATTATTCCATACAAGAAATCGGCTTTTTCTATGTGAGAAATCGCTTAGCGTACGAAATTCGCGTTTTGTTGGTGCTACCCCATCGCTATCAAGCTAATAAAAAGAAATATCCTCAAAATGAAAAAAATACGTTATTCTTTCTGTAGAATCATAAGAAAGGATGGCGTTTTTTATGTCTGTTTCTGTGTCTGACGAATTACAACTATTTGCTCAAGAGATTCAAAGTTTTTTATCTCCAAATACCTTACGGAATCTTGCTAGAGATGTTGGTTTTGTACAACGAACCAGTAAGTACCAAGCAAAAGATTTAGTAGCTTTATGTGTATGGGTGAGCCAAAATGTAGCTAGGACTTCTTTAACTCAGTTATCTAGCTGTTTAGAAGCATCAACAGCAGTACTTATCAGTCCTGAGGGACTGAATCAACGATTTAATAAGGCGGCCGTCCAACTTTTACAACACCTACTAGCCGAACTATTAAGCAAAAAATTGGCCGCATCTATGCCGCTTTCTTCTCCATACACTTCTGTTTTCAAGCGTATTCGTATTTTAGATTCAACTGCATTTCAACTCCCGGATGTATTTTCATCGGTTTATCCAGGTGCAGGAGGCTGCAGCCATACAGCTGGGATAAAAATTCAACTTGAGTATGATTTGTTAAGTGGACAGTTCCTACATATTCATACAGGTCCAGGTAAACAACATGATCGCACTTACGGCTCTCTGTGTGCCCCAACTGTGACGGCGAATGATTTATGTATCCGAGATTTAGGTTATTTTCATTTAAAAGACCTTCAATATATACAAGATAAAGAGGCCTACTATATCTCTCGTATCAAGTCGAATACACGTATTTATCAAAAAAATCCTAACCCTGATTATTTTCAAGATGGAAGAATTAAGAAAGGTACAGAGTATATACAGATAGATATGGAGACGGTAATGAACTCTCTTCAGCCAGGACAAACATGTGAAATTGCTGATGCTTATGTAGGAATGAATGATAAAGTGCCAGCTCGTGTAATTGTTCATCGATTAACAAAACAACAGCAACAAAAACGATTACAAGATCAAGCTGTAAGAGAAAAAAAGAAAGGAATGAAGTATTCTCCTCGTAGTAAACGACTCAGTGGTATCAATGTATATATGACAAACACCCCTACAGATATTGTCCCGATGGGACAGGTACATGACTGGTATTCTTTGCGTTGGCAAATCGAAATTTTATTTAAAACGTGGAAGTCATTCTTTCAAATTCATCATTGTAAAAAGATAAAACCAGAACGATTGGAGTGCCATTTATATGGTCAGTTGATTGCCATTCTACTCTGTTCTTCTATCATGTTTCAGATGCGCCAATTGCTCCTCATGAAGAAAAAACGAGAGCTTAGTGAGTATAAAGCCATATATATGATTAAAGATTATTTTCTTCTTCTATTCCAAACTATACAAAAAAACATCCAAGAGTTATCAAAGGTGTTACTTCGCCTGTTCAATCTCCTACAGCAAAACGGGCGGAAATCTCATCGATATGAGAAAAAAACGGTCTTTGATATATTAGGTGTCGTTTACAATTGTACCCTGTCTTATAATCAAGCCGCTTAATTCAAAAAAATGAAACCCGCTAGGGTTTATTTCGTATGCAAATCTTTTAATCAACTACACTTGCCCTTTAGAAAAAAGAAACAATCTCGTCTAAAATTGACTTTGCATAAGCTTAGCTTGATAGCGATGGGGTAGCACCACACATCCATCAACTTAAGGATTTAGACTATTCTTAAACTTAAAAGCACGTTACTATTCTCTTATGTTAATGAGAAAGGGTGACGTGCTTTTTATGAATATGCATCAAAAACAAGAGCTGTCTTTATTTGCCGAAGAGTTATATCGATATATGTCTCCCGCTACACTTAATCAATTAGCTATAGAAGCAGGTGGAATGAAACGAAAACGTAAGTGCCATGGGCACCATTTTTTATCTTTGTGTGTATGGTTAAATCAACAAATCGCTACAACCTCTCTTACTCAACTTTGTAGTCAATTAGAAACTTCAACAGGAATTTTATTAAGTCCTGAGGGACTGAATCGACGATTTAACTCGGCTTCTGTAGCCTTCTTTCGAAATGTATTTACTACACTTCTACAAGCTAAAATTGGAGGATCATCTACAATTTCTCATTCTCTTTCTGCTTACTTTGAGCGGATTCGCATCCTTGATTCTACAACCTTTCAAGTTCCAGATCGATTCGCAGCTACTTATCCTGGTGCCGGAGGCTGTAGTCATACAGCTGGTGTGAAAATTCAATTAGAGTATGACTTGTTGAGTGGAGAGTTTTCTGATGTGAAAATTGAACCAGGAAAACGAAGTGATCAGGCATATGGGGCGACTCGAATGGACATGACACAAAAGAATGAACTATATATTCGTGACTTAGGGTATTTTCGTTTACAAGACTTTAAATCGATCCAAGATAAGGAAGGGTATTATTTATCGCGTCTTAAATTACCAACTAAAATATATAGAAAAGAATTCGAAACAGTGGTATTTAAAACAAAACCTGCTCAATTGAGACCGGTATATATACAAATTCATTTGGAAGACATCATGAACCAATTACAACCTGGCCAAGTGTATGAATTACATGATGTATATGTAGGGAGCAAAGACAAACTACCCACTCGCATTGTGGTTTATAGATGTACAGAGGAGCAAAAACAGAAACGTCTACATGATCGAGCTATTCGCGAAAAGAAAAAAGGGATTACATATACAGAGCGTACGAAACTTTTACAAGGAATTACGGTATATATGACAAACATTCCTACGGAATGGGTACCGAAAGAGAAAATCTATGATTTATATTCACTGCGTTGGCAAATTGAGCTGTTATTTAAAATATGGAAATCTTGGTTTCGAATTCATCGTTGTAAATCTATTAAACAAGAGCGATTAGAATGCCACCTTTATGGACAACTCATTAGTATCCTATTATGTTCTTCTACTATGTTTAAAATGAGAGAACTCCTGTTACGTAAGAAACAGAAAGAACTAAGTGAATATAAAGCGATGTACATAATTAAAGATTATTTCTTACTTTTTCATCAAGCACTACATAAAAACACCCAAGAATTATCAAAGATTCTCCTTCGTCTGTTTAACCTCCTACAGCGAAACGGACGAAAATCTCACAGATATGAGAAAAAAACAGTCTTTGATATTTTAGGTGTTGTGTATGAGTATACCACTTCTGCCCATCAGGTAGCATAGCGAAAAATTTGAAACCCGTCAGGGTTTATTTGATGTGCCTACTTTTATAACATCTATAAAAGATAATAAAAAACTACGTGGAAAGACCGCATTTTGTATAAAAATATACGTTAAGTTGATGGATGTGGGGTAGCACCACATGCCCATCAACTTAAGATATGGATATGAAATAAAATCACGATGTTTATAAGAAAGATGCGATGTTATATCTTTTCAATTAAAGAATTCTAAATGTGTTTTGATCAAACTTTTTTATAAAAATGGAACATCCAGTCACAAAGAAAGACTCTATTTTGATCAATCTTTTTTCAAAATGGAGTCTTTTTGTGTAACACAGAATGTGGATTTGTAAGAGGTTTTTAATCAAACTTTATAAACAGTATGTTTTTTATCTTAAATCAATTATATCCATAAATTTAAGAAAAATTCTGTTATAAGATGCATCAGTACAAGTTATTAAATTTTCTATCGGATTTATGTCAGTTACAGTCATATATCTAGTAAGCAAATGATCATCTCTATAATAAGTAATCAATTTCTTCTCTTCAGAAAGAAATGAACATAATAACATGTTTTCAATACGTTCTTGTTCGTCTTGGGTTAATGTAGGGCGCTCCACTTTTGTCTGCTTTTTAACAATCTTACGAATACCAGCGAATTGCTCTGGTATAGTAGTGAATGGAGTCTGTTTAACCATTCCTCTTTCTTTTGGCATATTTGTATAGTTCATGCTGTATATCCTCCTAATTGCTATTAATAACCGTATCATTATATCAAACTTTAGGTATATTAGGATTAATTATGTGATTATAAAATAAATATTTAGAGGTTTTTGGCTCCTTATAAAATCAAACCAATTTAACTAAGCATGATTTATATATATAATAGGAGAAATTACTGTGGAGTCCCTTTGTAGGTAAGTGTGTTGTTGCTGGTTCTGTTGATGCAGGATTAGGATTTACTATAGATACAAAAGTAACTGTCAATGGATCATCACAATATAAAATACACAACAGCAAAGAAAAAGCTAAAAGGCAGGAGTCCGGTACAATACCGGACCCGTGCCCAAGAAGCTGCCCAATGAAATAACGTGTCTAACTTTTAGAGTTAAAATTGTCTTTTTTTTTAATGTATTAATTGATCTTCAACAATTGGGCCATTTTCTGGAATAAAGCGATTGCTCAAATCACAGAATTTTGAAATAATTGTTATTAAGTTAAATGGCAGGATTTTAGAATATGACCGAAACATATTGTATATAAAAAAATTAACATTAGTTTCTTAATTCTTTTTATTGGGAGGAAGAGTCGGATGGAAATAAAATGGATAGGTGTTAGCGTCCTCACCGGATTCTTTCTACTGGAGCTTGGTGCAATGGCTGCGTTCAGTTACTGGGGTTATCATATCAAGACAGGGGCAGCGGTCAAAATTATACTCGCGGTTGCCACGCCACTAGTCATAGCCACTCTTTGGGGTATGTTTCTCTCCCCGAAGGCGTCGCTCCCCATCTTCTCCTTCCCCATACGAACTACGCTTAAGCTGGTTGTGTTCATTGTTGCTTCCGCAGCTTTGTACGCAAGTGGGCAAAGCGCGTACGCAGTTACTTTTCTGACGGTGTCCCTTCTTATCGTGGCAGCAGTCTTTATCTTGAAGCTTCATAAAGTTAATATGTGAAGTGGATTAGCCTAAAACCGAACTTCAATAATCGGGCGCTTTAATTGAGCAAGGATCACAAAAATCATCAAACTTTTTTATAAAAGGATGATTCAATTGAATATAGAAAAAGCGTATTTTGATCAATCTTTTTTCAAAGCACGTTTTTTCTATTTGCTCTTTTATCAAGGTTTATTAGGTTAATTTAATCAAACTTTATTCAAAAGCTACAACAAAGCATATAAATTTCGTATCTATCCAACGAAGGAACAAAAAATATTAATTGTTAAAACCATTGGGTGCAATCGCTTTGTATTCAATTTCTTATTGAGCGAATGGGGCAGTTTATTTAAAGAAGTAAATCAAATCGCATAGGCTACAAAAAAGAAAGCAAACTAAAATCGTGGGTGCTGATGACGAAAAAACACAACTCCGCTATCTGTATATAGTGTATTTATTATAGTTGGCATCCTTGAAGGAATAACTAAATCAAGCTACAAGGGTGGTGAAAAAATGGCTAAAAATAAGAATAATCAATTGAAGAACAATAAAAATGCTGTACCAAAAGCAGATGCAGAATTTGCGGGAGAAAATGGACTTGAAAAAATCGCATTAAGAGCCCAAAAAAAATCAAAATAAGTAAACAATAGGGGGCAGTAAATCTGTCCCTTTGTTCCTCAAAATTAACATAGTTCTTCAAAAAAATAAGCATCTTTTGTTAGCATAAAACCAATGTATTGCAAAACCTGGAAAGTCCCCTCAGAAGTTCTGAAAGTACTTTCCATTCACATAATTAGTGTTATCGTAAGTCAATGTTATTGTTAGTTTGGATTCGACTTTTGTATAGTTGACGAAATTTGATGAAAGAGATAATTCTCCAAGGTAAGATATATCCCAGTGCTACAGTCATAAATAGTGCTGCTTCTGTTTCTGGACCTAGCCATTTTAAATAATCACGAAGTAAAAAACGGATAATAAGTACGATGAGAAAGGTAATAATAAAGCTCTTGTTTCTTACAGCATAAATATGCTGATCGAATCGGAGTTCATAGTGAGTGGTCCAAATAAGTGGAATTGACAAAAGAAATCCAAAGATAGCTGCACAAATCCATTCCCAGCCAGCGGCATGTGCTTTTGGATTTAAGATGATGTGAATGCAGGGGAGTAACAAAAATAGTATGGGTAAGAGAATGCGGGTTCCGTTTCCTTTAATAGGGCGATACATTGCCAAAGTTCTACGCCATATGACTAACGCAGCAATTATGATCACAATAGAGTAAAACGAAGAAGAATCCATGATTTCACCTCGACACATAGAATATTTCAATTATATGGAAAGTACAGATGGTTGGATAGTGGTATTCATCCTGATTGGGGAAATATAACATTAATTTGTGATATCATATATAGGTATTTGCCATTACATACTATTGCAAGAGGTAAGTAAAGAGGCTTATCCCTTATGTATCAAGGATTACGCCTTTTTTTCTTTTGAAAGATTTATAGAAAAAAACATACTTGTTTTATTAAGTATGCAGTCTCAGAATTGTCCTTATTTCCCATATGAAAATCGCATATTTGCTAGTTAGTTTAATACTTTTTGTAATGGAACAGCTGCAATCTAAAATTATGATTTGAGTACATGCAATATATACAATACCCCTGGCATATAGCTAATAGCGTATAGCGCGCTTATAGCTAAACAACAAGTCCACTGCCAAAGTAGGGCTATTCTTTTCTGCCTTTTGTGGTAATATCGGTGTTGCCGTTTCACGCATTAGTTTATATTCAAGCTGTGCAGTGATAATAAAGCTGTTTAATTGTAAACGTAAAAGAGCGATATCCTAAAAACTACGATAGACGGTATAATAAAAGCAATATATATAGAAATACGTTTGCTTTCGAAAGGGAGTACATATATGAAAATAAAAAAGGGCAAAAAACACTTGGTTATGCTTTTGAACAAGCTACAAAGCATAGGAAATACCCGAAATTAATAAGGATAATTTATAGGAGGTACTTTAAAATGTTTATCGTAAATGTTGAAGGTGCTATAAGGAAAAATGATAAATGGCTTATTATTGAAAGAAGCAAAAAAGAGGAACATGCTGGTGGTTGGCTTTCTCTTGTGGGAGGTAAGGTAGATATAGAAGGGAATTCATCAGACATATTAGAGAGAACAGTAAAGCGAGAAATATTAGAAGAAGTCGGTGTGAGCGTAAAAGACAGGCTAAATTATGTACATAGTACGTCATTCGTAACCGATACAGGTGAAAATGTTGTGGATATTGTTTTTCTTTGCGAATATGAATCGGGGGAGGCATTTTCTAAAAGTCCCGATGAGGTTGAAGAGGTATTATGGTTAACTACTGATGAAATATTAAAACACCCCAATTCGCCAATTTATTTAAAAGAAAGCATTAATCAGGCGGAAGCGTTGATTCGTATTCATTCTTCATAACACTTTAAATTTATACGAAATGAACAAATGGATTTTTTAGGAAGTGAAAATGATATACCATTCTATTTTCTTAATTCACATAATTTTCGAAATTAAAATCTATGGATGTTAATATTTGTTATATAATATATTTGTCAAAGCATTACCCCTGTAGTTTCTAAGATGAACCTGTAAGATAGTTTGTTTGTCCCGTATATTCACCTTAAACAAAAAGAACTTGTAGGGATTCCTACAAGTTCTTTTTGTTTTTTCGGTTAAATGTTGATTTGAAATAAAGTTACTATTTTTTGAGGGGGAAAAGTAAATGTCTGTAAAAGCAGAAAGATTATTAATACGAAAATTTGAGTTCAAAGATTGGCAAGCTGTCCATGAGTATACATCAGATATCAATGTTATGAAATACATACCTGAAGGGGTTTTTACTGAAGAAGATACAAGAAACTTTGTGAATGAAAACATTGGTGAACATACTTATGAGATTGGTTGGGTGTTCAATTCTAAATATTTCAATAAAGGATATGCTTCTGAAGCAGCACAAGCTACATTGAAATATGGGTTTAAGGAAATGAAATTACATAGAATTATAGCTACATGTCAGCCACAGAATACCCCATCATATCGAGTGATGGAGAAGATTGGAATGAGAAGAGAAGGCTATTTCAGGAAGTGTATACCACATGGAAATGAATGGTGGGATGAGTATTATTACGCTATTTTAGAAGAAGAATAGGGTTCTGGTGCAAACACTCCAAAACTTGGACATTGATACTAGTACTCTAAAAAAGGAAGTGATTAGTATGGAAAAGTAAAATCTATTCTTTCAGGAATAGAAACGATGCATATCATTACAAAAAGGAATCCATAACGGGTTCCTTTTTTACACTCTTCAAAAGGTACACTTTTTAAACGCATAGCACCACAGCTCGATTCAGAAGCACATAGTAGCATCTTTCAAGAACCAAATAAAAAATAGTAGCTTAAGCCAAACGATCAGCTCAAGCTACTATTTTTATTTATGTTGAATCTCTTAAGAACCTTAGTGTATGGATTGAATCATCTGGCGTAAATAATTTCTTCTTATAAAAGATTAATTAGACCTAGAAGGCAAAGTAGATATAAGAAATGGATACTTCAGTATAACTGATTTATCTACGGGACAAAAAAAGATATATTAAATAAAATGATCAAACTTTTTTTAAAAAAATGAATGTGGGTAAAATGCCAAAGAGCTAAATTTTGATCAGACTTTTTTCAAAATTTAGCTCTTGTTTTTTGCTGAAAAACAATACTTCACACAAGGTTTTGATCAAACTTTTTTTAACACCTACACCTTGTTCCATGCCGCCTGGCGAATTCAAACGGCAAGCCGCTATTCGCCCTAGATCTATCACCCCTGCCACAGCGCAGGCTTTGTCACCATGAACCATAACATCGCCATTAAAAGAACAATGTAAATCCAAATAGAACGCCGCAACAATTGAATCAAGGCGTTCTTTTCTTGGCCCGTTTCGCTGAATTTTCGAATGGTCGGAGAAAAGGCGCGGGCCAGGAAAAATATTGAACTCGCCATGAGAATAAGGGTCATCACAATCCAAGGGGTCTTCCAAGTCCAAGGGCCCGCCAGTACAAGCAGAACCCCGGATGCAACCAGCACATGCCCGGCATGCTTGGCCAGCCTGACCGAAAATCGGAATACATCCAGATAAGCCTGCTGTGTTCGGGCCTCTGTAGCCCGCAATTTTTTGATGAGCGGAAGCAATACAAAAAACGGGCCGATGGATAAGATTACACTAAAAATATGTACATACAGAAGTAGTCGATACAACATGTCCATCCTTATATCACATTAACCTTTGATGGGATGGAACTCATGAACCCAAACTCTCATATTTGGCAGCCACGGCATGCCAGGGTGAAGAGACAGGATAGATTGCTTATATTCCTCCACATCCGCATAGCCTTCTTGACGTGCATGCTCATCAGTCAATTCGCCAAGTGACTGTGAATAGACCTTCTCCACAACATACCGGTGACCTTGAAGCTCCATCACTTCCCCGACATCCGCATATCTCCCGTTGCGGCGAGTAGCCGTTTTCTGTCCTGCAAGTACTTTTTCAATGTCCTCCTGAATCGTAATGAGACGTTCAATCGTACATGTTTTTGGTGGTAAAGCGTTCGTTTCATTTTGGTTTGTCATCTGGGTCACTCTCCTTTTTTCATTTAAGCATAAGCCCACTTTATCATATAAAAAAATTATTCTATATAGCAAGTTTCTACATAATAGGGATAACAAACTTTCATACAATGTTTATACTGTAGATTAAAAATAAAGATTGATAATTAGTAAAAAAGTTTGACAAAAATGTCTATTTTGTAGGGCAATTGCTTATGCATAAAATAACACTAATTTTTTGTATACTGTTGCTATAAACTCTCGCGAGAGTTGGAAAATAGATTCGCGAATCAACCGGGTTTCAAACCTGATGTGGTGATGAGGTGCGAAGCTATTATGAGTGCAGTGACATAACTAGGAGGTTTCCACTATGACAGCTTTATTTAAAGCTATGGCGTTCCAGCTGAAAACTGAACGACTTGACCTGAGTATGTGGGAGGCCTGGATGAGAAAATTAATTGGCGAACGTGGTGTGGACATGCCAACCCTTGACGCCGTTCGTATCCAGCTTATCGAGATGCGCAAGAGAGCAGTCGAAAATGGCATTTCCCTTCTCACTATTCGCCGACGAGACGAAGGCGATTTCATCGGATACGGTGGCTTGATTATCGGTCGTTCCACACTTGAAGAGCCGGAGATCGCATACGAGTTGTTCCGCAGTGTTCATCGTAAAGGCTATGCGACTGAGGCAGCATCCGTTGTGCTGGACGGTGCGATTGCTACAGGGCGCCACAGACTTTTGGTCGACTGTACGCGCTTGGAATGTTGCGTCCTTACGGGTGCTAGAAAAGGTTCTGTTGCAAAGTTTTAGGAACTCGATTAAACTTTGGAAAAAGAAGAACGGGAGCGTAACAAATGGGATATTTTAAAGGGAAACAGTTCAAACAAACTATTATTTTAGTAGCCGTCGGCTACTATTGTCGTTTTTCTTTAAGCTATCGCGATGTAACTGAAATACTGAAGGAACGTGGGGTGTCTGTTCACCCAACAACCATTATGCGCTGGGTTCATGAATATGGTAACTTGATCTATCAAATATGGAAGAAGAAAAAGAAGAACGTACACTTATCTTGGAAACTGAATGAAACCTATATAAAAGTCAAAGGAAAATGGTGTTATTTATATCGTACGATTGATAAAGAAGGCCATACGCTTAATATTCAACTTCGTAAAAAGCGGGATAATCAGGCGGCATATGCCTTTATGAAAAGATTGGTTAAAACTTTTGGGGAACCAACGGTTCTGACAACAGATAAGGCGCCAGCGTTACTTTGTGCATTTAAAAAGTTAAAGGAGAAAGGCTTTTACAAAAGCACCGTTCATTGTACCGTTAAACATATGAATAATCGTATAGAACAAGACCACCGACATGTGAAACGTCGTTTTGCTAAGTCATCGGGATTTCAAACTCTCCGGCATGCTTCTCGTACAATAAAAGGCATTGAAACCATTCATGTCCTATACAAACAAAGGCGAAGTCTTCAAATAGGCTCCGCCTTTTCGGTGTATAACGAATTACAGGAATTATTAATGGTTGCATAACCATTTAACGATGCAACTCTAGATTCTCTATGTTTTGGGTAACTTTGCAACAGAACCGTATAAAGAATATTGATATGTGAGGGTTTTACTGCCCGCGAATAGCGAGATAAAATGAATGCGAGTATTTTTACATATGAATATATGAAAAATGAATGCTATTATTTTTACATATGAATATATGAAAAAATGATGAAATTGTCAGCTTTTTATTTTTTTGACCCCCATAAAATTTTTATTTCCTCCGAATATGTATAGTGAAGAAAGCAATTAGAATTGAAATCATTTCGTACAGAAACCTTGATTTTAAGAGGTATCGAAGCCATGCATATGATGAAAAAAGGGCAACTTCACCAAAGGGTGAAATCTGCCCAAAATGAGGTTGAAGTCATTCATAAGATATGTGGATTAGTCGTTTGATCTCAAAGTTAACAGGAAATTACTGTTCTATATTCTTATTAAGCTATTTTCGCACCAAAACCCTAGAAGGTCTATCTAGTAAAATAGCTTGCGTTTGTACTTAGAATAAAAAGAAAAGGAGTATGTAAAAAAAATAATGGAGAAAAAAATTCAACAAGAGAAAGATAACTCAAAACCCGTTTTTTATGATCCTAAAGGAAGAAGAAAAATAGCTTTCAGTTGGTTTCTATGTATCTCAATAGTTAGCATAAGTATTGTATTTTATTTTTTCTTTCGAAGTATTTTTTCAACACCAGAAATTCCAAATATGAATCCTTCTGTAAAGCAAGATACTAAACTTGTACCTATTAATCAAAAACTCAGCGACCAGCAGTTAAAGAAGGAAGAATTCAAATCTCCTAATACCGAAATAAACAATAAAGAAAATTCCGAAAATCCAACAGACAATGGCGAACAACCTAAAGAAGTTTATGGTTTTTATGTAAACTGGGATGAAAATAGTACTGCTTCTTTAAAAGAAAATATTGATTCATTAACAATGTTAGTTCCAGAATGGTATCACTTAAAAGAAAACTTAACAATTAGTAGTGAGATTAAACCTGAGATTGTAAAGTTAGCAAAAAAAAATCATGTAAAAATTATGCCTTTGCTTACTAACTATACTCAAGAAGCTTCTGGTCCTGATAGTAAACTTATTCATAAGTTACTGAATGCTCCAGGTAATGTACAGACAAAGTTTATTAATGATTTAGTAAAGCGAATTGAAGAGAATCAATTTGCAGGTATTAATATTGACTTTGAGTCAATACCTGAAGGCGATAGAGATAAATTAACAAATTTCATGAAAGAACTTACTACGGTCTTTCATAAACATCATTTGCTCGTAACGCAAGATGTCCCTGCTAATGATAAAGCCTTTGATTATGGTGCATTAGCCAAAGTAATAGATCGTATG
Organism: Bacillus hominis; assembly: GCF_030348325.1. Classification (NCBI taxonomy): domain Bacteria; kingdom Bacillati; phylum Bacillota; class Bacilli; order Caryophanales; family Bacillaceae; genus Bacillus; species Bacillus hominis. The sequence continues at coordinate 189,293 of NZ_JAUCFS010000003.1, read as the reverse complement.
ATTGTAATGATGTATGATGAGCACTATGGAGCAGGGACATCAGGACCAATTGCTTCAAATAAATGGTTTGAACATACGCTCAATGATCTAAACATTCCCTCTGAGAAACTTATAGTTGCTTTTGGTAATTATGGATATGATTGGGAAGTGAAGAGTGAAAAACCTGCGGAGCCTTTAACTTTCTCAGAAGTTATGAAAATGGCTCATGATTCAAATATAAAAATTCAATGGGATAAGATCAGTGGAAACCCTTATTTTCGATATAAAAAAGGAGCGAAAGAACATACTGCTTGGTTCTTAGATGGTGTTACTCTTTATAATCAAGTCAAAATTGCAATGAACAATAATGCAAAGGGGTTTGCATTATGGAGACTAGGAGCAGAAGATCCTACTGTATGGAAAGCTTTAAAAGATCCTATTGAAGTACAAAAAAATCCTGATGCATTACATAAAATCGCTAGTTTAGATGAAGTAAATTATTCTGGACAAGGCGAAATTTTACAGATTGAAAATGAAAGACAAAATGGATTGAGAGATTTTAAAGTAGGAAAAGAAGGTTATCTTACAGATGAAGTGTATCAATCACTACCATCTGCATATCAAGTGCAGCGCTATGGAAAACCAAAAGGAAAACAAGTAGTACTAACATTTGATGATGGACCAGATCCTAAATACACCCCGGAAATTCTAGATATATTAAAAGAGCATAAAATAAAAGCAGCCTTTTTTATACTTGGTGAAAACGCCCAACTAAATCCTAGTCTTGTTAAAAGAATGTACGATGAAGGGCATGAAATTGGCAATCATACCTTCAAGCATCCTAATGTAGCTGATACGTCTTTACTACGAACAAAAGTAGAGCTGAATACAACTCAGCGCCTGATTCAGGAAATAACTGGACATTCTACGGTTTTATTTAGGCCACCGTTTGAAGCAGATGCTAACCCGGATTCATCAAATGAAATACTGCCTATTTTGCGTGCACAAAATATGAACTATACAATGGTGGCAGAAGAAGTTGATCCTGAGGATTGGGCGACTCCATCAACAAATGAATTAGTAAAGCGTACTCTTAATCCCATTTATAAGGGGGAGGGAAATATTATTCTTCTCCATGATGCAGGAGGGAATCGTACCCATACGGTAGAGGCGCTGCCGATGATTATTAAAGACCTTAAAAAGCATGGATATAGTTTTGTAACAATTTCAGATTTAATGGGTAAAGAACGAGATGAGGTTATGCCTCTCGTTTCTTCTGAGGATAAGCAATATTTACTTTACAATAAAGCTGTTTTTTCAGGAGCGGGATATTCTAAGCATATATTAACAACTATTTTTTATATTGCTATTGGATTAGGTATTTTCCGATTCCTATTTTTAATTTATTTTTCATTCAAGCAAAAAAAGAAAACAAACTCTCGTTTATTTGCTAATTCGTCTTATCAACCTTTTGTTAGTGTTGTGATAGCAGCATATAATGAAGAGAAGGTTATAGCTAAGACGATTCGCTCAATTTTGGATAGTAATTATAGAGAGTTTGAAGTTATTGTTGTTGATGACGGATCGAAAGATGGTACGTCAAAAGTAATTCAAGAAGCATTTCATAAACATCCTAAAGTTTGTTTAATTCAGAAAGAAAATGGTGGGAAATCATCCGCAATGAATTTAGGATTTCAAAAATCACGAGGAGAAATCATTGTCACTTTAGATGCGGATACTATTATTGCGCAAGATGCTATTTCTCTAATGATTAGACACTTTGAAAATCATAATGTAGCAGCAGTTTCAGGCAATGTCAAAGTGGGAAATAGACGAAATTTGTTAACTACTTGGCAACATGTTGAATACATTACAGGATTTAATTTAGAACGCAGAGCTTTTGATGAGTTGAATTGTATCACGGTAGTTCCTGGAGCTATTGGAGCATGGCGTAAAAAGAATGTAGTTGAATCTGGATATTTAAGTGAAGATACACTTGCAGAAGATACGGATCTTACTATAACATTTTTACGTCAAGGGCATAGAATTGTATATGAAGAAAAAGCATATGCTTATACGGAGTCGCCTGAAGATGTGAAAAGTCTCATTAAACAGCGATATCGTTGGTCGTATGGTACACTCCAATGTCTTTGGAAGCATCGAAAGGCATTGTTTAATGCAAAGCATAAAACATTAGGGTTTGTTGCATTACCTAATATGTGGTTGTTCCAATATATCCTGCAATTCATTGCTCCTTTAGCAGATATATTAATGATTATGGGGATGTTTGGTAGTAATCCTCTAAAAGTTTTAGGATTTTATCTTGTGTTCTTTGCAATGGATCTTCTCGCTTCTCTTTTTGCATTTAAATTAGAGAAAGAGAATCCTAAACCATTAGCATGGTTAATTTTACAACGCTTTATTTATCGTCAATTTATGACTTATGTTGTAATTAAATCTGTATTTTCATCTATTCGAGGGGTAGCGGTAGGATGGAATAAACTAAAGAGAATGGGGAGTGTTAAGCACTCCTCTGAACATAATGAGGCATCATAAGAGAGCAGATAATCTGCTCTCTTTTTGTTAAAAGGATTCACCATATCAAAAAAAGAAAATTGTAAGTTTAAACACAATTTAGACTTATTTCAACCGATTCCCTGTACTTTGTATTCGTTTTTATACTGAAAGGGTTATGTGGACTTAACTATCTATTGGATTGAACTACCCCCACTTTCACTTCGTTTAGAAGAGGGGGATTCCTAAGTAAAGAGTTCTATCGAACTCTAATTTATTAGGCTATCCCCACAGTCCTTGCGGTTAGAAGCCTTATCGCTTCATTCTTTAGATTGATACTTGCGTTAATATCCCTATCATGGTGTGTATGGCAAGAAGGGCAGTCCCATTTACGTAGGTTTAGATTTTTAACGTCTTTGTTTTGATATCCACAACAAGAACATAATTGGCTTGAAGCAAATGTTTTTGATACGACAATGATTTGTTTGTCGTACCATTTTGCCTTATATTCCAACATAGTTCGAAACTGTGACCATGATACCTCACTAATTGCTTTTGCTAACTTATGATTCTTTAACATATTCGATACTTGCAAATCCTCTATACCGATAACATCGTGGTTTTTGATGATTTCAGTCGAGATTTTGTCCAAGTAATCTTTTCTAGCATTCGTCATGTATTCATGAATTCTAGCTACTTTTACTCGTTGTTTATTCCAGCGAGAAGATCCTTTCATTCTTCTAGAAAGAACACGCTGTGCTTTTGCCAACTTCTCTTCTAATGATCGAAAAAACTTCGGATTTTTATAGGTTGTTCCATCTGACAAAATGGCGAAATCTTTTAGTCCCACATCCATTCCAATGTAAGAATTTGTTTTCGGAAGTGCTTGCACTTCTGTTTCAACTAACAATGACACAAAGTATCTGCCAGAAGGGTTCCGTCTAACTGTAGCATTTAAAATACGTCCTTTTACTTCACGACTTTTGGCAAATCGAACAAGACCTAGTTTTGGCAATTTTATTTTGTTTCCTACAACGGCAATGTTTTCATTTGTTTGTTTTGTGGTATAAGATTGTACGTTGTTCTTCTTAGATTTGAAACGCGGGGCATTGTTTTGTTTTTTGAAAAGGCGTGTATAAGCATCCGCAAGGTTGCGAACAGACGACTGAATCGCGATACTATCCACTTCTTTTAGCCAAACAAACTCTTTCTTCATGGCAGGGAGTTTGGCAGAGCATGTACCATATGTCAAACCTTTCCCTGTTTCTTTGTATGCATTATCCCATAGAGATAGGAAATGATTGAATACAAAACGGGAACAGCCAATCGTTTTATTGATTAGGGTTGCTTGTGCTTTATTTGGATAGATACGAAATTTAAATGCTTTATTAATCATCATTCATTTCACCTCCATTTCGGTATGTTTCTATTATACAACAAACGTACATTCGATAGGTAGTGAAGTAACAGTTTATGTATGTCGAACAATTAAGATGGCTTCCTGACATCCCTTGTCCAAAGCCAATTCATCTCCCACCTACTCACTTCGCGTTCCTTGAGGAAGGAGTCTTCTTGGCTAAAATGATAAAAAAAACCAACTCATAGCTGGTTTTGATTCAGTGTACTTTCATATTCCTTGATTATTTTGTAAAAAGTATTTTTCTTCAGTTCTAACAGTTCCATAAATTGAACCCCAGTTATTTCTTTATTTTTCCACTTAGGATACGTTTCTTCTATGAATATGAGTCACCGTATGGACAAGGCTTGCACCCAAATGACGGAGATGAAATATATGAAATAGTACATGGTGAAGAACGATTAGTGGGGATATATGATGGACGTAATGAAAAATGCGTTGCAGCTACTGCTAAAAATTAAAGAGAGGAAACCCAGAAGATGAGACGTAATAAGTACGCAATTTATAACGAAAAAGAATATAAAATAGTACAAATAGATAACCACCTAGAGTTAATTTCTAGAGATGAACAAGATTTAAAAAACGGCTTTGTACGATATGACCGAGACCCTAATCTTTTTATTAAGGTAGTTGAAAAATCCGATTTAGAAACAGCCTATGACGTTACTCCTTTTGCTGTATATAAAGGAATTGAATTTTTAGTAATAGGATTGAATGAAGAAAAAGGGACTGTAGATATATATGGCATTGACCAGAAAGTAGCTCGTGAGCTAGGAATGTCTACAGCTGGTCGTGGTGAATTTTCAAAAACTGTAAACCTAGTTGATGTTAAGTTAATCGAAAAAGTAAAACCTATATGGGGATTTACACTAGATAAAGAGAATTAATTACAACAAATAAAAGCAGAACCTTTGCTCATACAGGTTCTGCTTTTCACTTCACATATACATAAGGATTCATGGTTCTGTTAGGGATATATGTACTTTATTCTCTTTTATTTTATCTTTGCACCAGAACCCATAGTAGAACAAGATCATCCGCTTTATAAAGAAGCGAATCCGTTCTATGCTAGGTCTTAAATCTTTTGACACAGCTACATCTATTCTTTCTGGAGTAGAAGCCATGCATATGATTAAAAAAACAGATTGCTTTACGGAACCAGTCTGTCCAAAATCAAAAAGAATTCATCCATCAATTGTTTGGACTTGCAACATAAGATACGATTCCGTTAGGAATATAAATGCTTTATTCTCTTTTGTTTTATTTTTGCACCAGAACCGATAATGCTTCCATTTGAACAAATTTTCCTTTTTCATACTGATCACACACCTTTTGTAGAGAAGTAATATCAGTATGTCCAAATTTAAGAGAGTTTTTGCACCAGAACCGAATAATCTGTAGTCGAATTTTAAAATAAACAATTTAATTAATCTAGCTTGTTTATTTTAGCTTAATATTATGCAATATTTCCATGCAAACGATTGCGTTTTTCGTATATAATGAAAACGGATACATAAGTGTTTTATAAATTTAAAAAAGGAAAAGGAGAAAAGGGATGAAAAAACAGTTTCAATATTATGGTATTGTCATTTTATCTGTCTTGATGTTATTTGTATCTCTATTAATTCCACAAGCAAGTTTTGCAGCCGTAAATGGAAAAGGAATGAATCCGGATTACAAAGCTTACTTAATGGCACCATTAAAAAAGATTCCGGAAGTAACAAATTGGGAGACATTTGAAAATGATTTAAGGTGGGCAAAACAAAATGGTTTTTATGCTATTACTGTTGATTTTTGGTGGGGAGATATGGAAAAGAACGGGGATCAGCAATTTGATTTTTCATACGCACAGCGTTTTGCTCAATCAGTAAGAAATGCAGGTATGAAAATGATACCTATTATTTCTACACATCAGTGTGGTGGAAATGTTGGCGATGATTGTAATACACCAATTCCTTCATGGGTTTGGAATCAAAAAAATGATGATAGTCTTTACTTTAAATCTGAAACCGGAACCGTTAATAAAGAAACATTGAATCCACTTGCTTCAGATGTAATTCAAAAGGAATATGGTGAACTATATACGGCATTCGCAGTAGCTATGAAACCGTATAAAGATGTAATCGCAAAGATATACTTATCTGGGGGACCAGCTGGAGAGCTGAGATATCCTTCCTACACATCTGCTGATGGAAGCGGCTATCCATCACGTGGAAAGTTTCAAGCCTATACAGAATTTGCAAAATCAAAATTCCGTTCCTGGGTATTAAATAAATATGATTCCTTAAATGAAGTGAACAAAGAGTGGAGTACAAAACTTACTTCTGTTTCAGAAATTTTACCACCAAGTGATGAGGAACTGTTTCTAAAGAATGGATATAACTCTTCATATGGAAAAGATTATTTAGAATGGTATCAAGGTGTTTTAGAAAGTCATACAAAATTAATTGGTGAATTGGCACACGATGCTTTTGATTCAAGTCTTCAAGTACCAATCGGTGCAAAGATTGCAGGAGTACATTGGCAATATAATAATCCGGTTATACCTCACGGGGCAGAAAAGCCAGCAGGGTATAATAATTATAGCCATTTACTTGATGCTTTCAAAAGCGCAAAGTTAGATGTAACATTTACTTGTCTAGAAATGATAGACAAAGGTAGTTATCCCGAATATTCAATGCCTAGAACATTAGTACAAGAAATTGCAACATTAGCTAATCAAAAGGGAATTGTATTAAATGGTGAAAATGCTTTAAGTTTAGGAAATGAGGCAGAGTATAACAGAGTTGCAGAAATGGCTTTTAATTATAATTTTGCTGGATTTACGTTACTTCGGTATCAAGATGTAATGTATAACAATTCATTAATGGAGAAATTTAAAGATTTATTAGGTGTGACTCCTGTTATGCAAACGATTGTAGTAAAAAATGCTCCTACAACAATAGGAGATACTGTTTATATTACTGGGAATCGTGCGGAATTAGGAAGTTGGGACACAAAACAGTATCCAATTCAATTATATTATGATTCTCATAGTAATGATTGGAGAGGAAATGTTGTGTTGCCAGCTGAAAGAAATATAGAATTTAAAGCATTTATTAAAAGTAAAGATGGAACGGTCAAATCATGGCAAACAATACAACAAAGTTGGAATCCAGTCCCACTGAAGACTACCTCTCATATAAGTTGGTGGTAATTATATTATGCAAACAAAAAAGATCCTTTAATAAGTGATAAAGGGTTCTGGTGCAAGCCTCGAATGCTGTCAAAATATACACAAAAATATGAGAGTAATTACGAACGTTCAATTTTTACAAAGTATAAAAATAAGGATTTTTATATTGATTTCCGAACAACTCATTCTCATGAGAATATAACATTCATGTTGGATTATCTACGTAATCATTTTTGCACCAGAAACAGATTAGTTCAGGCTGATAATGTTTCCACTTGAATAGGTTTTGCTTTTCCATACTGATCACGTCCTCTTTTAGAGTACTAGTATCAGTATGTCCAAGTTTCAGAGATTAGTTACATAAATCTTATAGTTTTTGCACCAGAACCAAATATACGTTAAAGAGAGCAGATGGTTCAGTTGTTTCAGATCCTTGGGTTGTAAAAAACAATAAGATAACAGTAGCAAGAAAAAATGCGCAATAATTAGGAAATATATTGCGGTAAATGTCAACAGTAAGTGGACAAGCAAAGTGATGGAGCCCCCTCAAAAAATGAGGGGGTTTCTTCGGTTACAATTATTTGTTTGCATCATGGGGGCACCATATCAAAAAAAGAAAATTGTACGTTTAGACACAACTTGGACACATTCTAAGGTGTATGCTGTACGTTAAACCTACTTTTTCTATTGTTAAAAAAATTAGAATTGAAAGTTTTTTATTTTTTTTACAAATAGCACACAAAAACGACATACTTCTAGACTATTTTTATATACAGGAATTATTTTTTGAAATGGTTACTACATATAAAGGAGACTCCAAAATGGATATGGATTCATATTATTGGGAAATGGTTAAGAAGAATATTGGTGTGTATTCTGAACAGGAACAAGAATGTCTTCGAAATAAGAAGGTCATTATTTTTGGACTAGGGGGAGTAGGTGGATATGAAGCAATTCTGTTTTCGCGAATGGGAATAGGGCATATTACCGGTGTTGATCCTGATGAATTTGAAGTTTCTAATATTAACAGACAAATGTTAGCGCTTTCTAGTGTTATAGGTGAACCAAAAGCAAAAGTTGCAGAACAGGTTGTAAAAGATATACATCCATATATATCAACAAACTTTATCCAAACAAGAGTAGATGAAGATAATGTAATCGAGCTTATAAAAGGGCATGATATTGTACTAGAAGCCGTAGATGATATGCCTTCAAGAGTCATAATACATAGAACAGCTAGAGAATTAGGTATACCAAGTGTGGGGATGTCAGGTAGCCCCCCAACACGAGGATTTGTTTCTACATTTTTCCCAACCGGAATTCCTTATGAAGAAGCATTAAATATCTCAAGTGTCGGATGCAAATTAACAAATCAAGAATTAAGACAACAGATTGCTGATATAAAGAAAAGTCGAGCTTGGTATTCTGTGGAGAAAGGCGCACCAAAAGAGTGGGCGCAAGATTTTTGTGATGGAAAAGCAGGATGGATTATCACGCCGATGCGTGCTCATCTATTGTCACTATTTAGTTTTCATGAAGCAATACAAGTTTTAACTGATCGTGAACCTCTAGCTAGAGCGCCTAAAGGCATTGTAATGGATTTAGATAGTCATATCCCGGTTCAAGTAAAAGAAGCCCCAAAAGGTGGATGGGATTATAAAACACTGTAAGGAGGAATACAATTTGTTAACAAAAAATAATGATATGCAAAATATATATGAAGAAAGTTTTACGCGAAATATTGGTGTTATCTCTGTAGAGGAGCAGGAGAAATTAAAAAATTCTCGAGTTACTGTAGTTGGAGCAGGGGGCGTAGGAGGAATTACAATTATCCAATTGGCGCGAATGGGTGTGGGTTCTTTACATGTTATTGATCAAGATGTATTTGAAGCAAGTAATATCAATCGACAAATGCTAAGTTCCATCAGTAAATTAGGACAGCGAAAAGCAGAGGTCGCTTTAGAAATTTTGCAAGACATTAATCCATTATTACAAGTAGAGATAACAAAAGAATTTGTTACCGAGGACAATGCATTAGAACTTCTAACGAATACAGATGTCATTATAGATGCAACTGATAATTTAGTAGCGAGAGTAATTATCCATCGTACAGCTCAGAAACTAGGAATCCCTTCTATTTGGATTGCAGTTACCCCCCCTTTTAGAGGTGGCGTCATGTCTTTAACTCCTAACTCTACGCCCTATGAAATTGCGTTAGGATATCCATCTTATCAACAAGAGCTAACACCAGAAATGCAGAATAAAATTCATGAGTTAAAAGATGGACGTGCTCTTCATTCTGTCAAGCATGGTGCGGATGAGAAATGGGCAAATAGTTATGTGCAAAAAGATCGCCCATGGTCGGTACTGTCTCCTGTTGCGAATATCATAGGCATTCTAGCAAGCTTTGAAGCATTTAAATTTATAATAAATCGAGAAGACTTAAAACCTGTAATAAGTCCAAATTTAATACAAATTAACCTTGCAAATCAAAATATGGTACATGTGTCTGTACCTGAAAATGATAGTTGGGATTATACAACATTATAGATGAGGTAAGAGAATATGCTTCCTTTTTTGTTACTGGGGATTATTGTTACACTCGCTCTGCTTGTTAAGGATTATGCGCTAGCTGGTGCGGCTTGTTTATTAGGAGTTTTACTTACTGTTGGACAAAAAACTTTATTACATCTTATTCAACAATATTCTTTTCCAATTGGTATTTTCTTTCTGATGCTATTCCTTTTAGTACCAATCACATCTGGAAAGATTACAAGTGAAAACGTAATAAAATTAATTACCTCTCCTATCGGATTAGGATCCATTCTAGCAGGTTTTACTGTGTCATACATAGGAGGAAAAGGTGTAGGAGTTCTACCTATGAATCCTACAATATTGTTAGGTGTCTTAATAGGTACTCTTATTGCCGTATTATTTACAAAAGGATTACCAGCCGGATTAATTATTGCGGCGGGAATCATAGCTATCATTTCTATGAAATGAAAGGAATATTCTAAATGAAGATAAAATGGACATACATTAGTTTAGTAGGGATTTTTTTGATAATACTTATGTCTAGTTGTTCTAATAGCAAAGAAACTTCTCAAAATGATCAAACTTCTAAAGTGGTAAAACAAGAATTAGGAATTCAGCAAGGAGAAGAAAAATTATTTTTACTTCATAAAAACTTAAATAATAAAAAACAGTATACATCTGATGAAATTATCTTATTTTTAGAACCATTTAGTGTACCTACAGCTCAAGCATTTGATGTACCAAAATTTTCGTGGATGGATGAGTATGCCAGAAAAGGGTATGATACTTGGGCTATGGATTTCAGAGGGTTTGGTCGTTCTTCTCGCCCTAAAGAAATGTCAGATCCTTTTTCCAAAAACCGTCCGGTTATTCATTTGAATGATGCAACTAAAGATCTAGAGACAATTGTAAATTGGATTAAAAAGAAGAGAAACGTAAAAAAAATTCATATTGTTGGATGGTCATATGGAGGCGTTGTGGCTGGAAATTATGCAATATCCCATCCTCAAGATATTAATAAACTTATTTTATATGGGTATATGCATGGGTTCACACTTCCTATGATGACACAACCTTTCGAAAACCCACTACAACCTAATCAGTTTAATCCTGAAGCACCAGCTTATCAAATCGTAGACTTTGATAAAGGAATGCATCATTGGTATATGATGATGGGAAATAAAAAAATTGTTACAAACGAAGCAATGGATGCCGTAAAACAAGTTTTTATTGATTCAGATCCTATGAGTAAGAAAAATAATCAAACAATTCGCCGACCAGTTGGTCCACTTGAAGATTTATTTTATATTTGGAAAAATCAGCCTCTATATGATGTATCTAAGATTACCGCTCCATTACTTGTCATTTACGGGGAAGATGACATATTTGCAGACCGAAATATGATGTCAAAATTAACAAGTGCAAAACAAAAAAAAGAAGTAGTAATCCCCGATGCAACACACTGGGCTGTTTATGAAAAGAATCGTAATACCCTATTCGAACAAACATTAAACTTTATAGAAGCGAAAGAAGGCAGACAGGAATGAAAAAGGGTTTAACAATATTAGATGCTACCTTACGTGAAGGAGAACAACAATGTGGTATTCGTTTCTCTAAGGAAGACAAAATTACATTACTTCACATGTTAGAGGAATTTGGAGTAAGTCTTATTGAAGTTGGACACCCTGGTATCTCTGAAGAAGAAGAAGAGATTTGCCGAGAAGTTGCAGCATCTGCAAAGCACGCCGAAATACTTATGCATGCTCGGGCGAAAAAAGAAGAAGTTCATGCGGCTTATCGTGCTGGTGCCGATTGGATAGGAATTTGGGCGTCTATTAATCCTATTTCTTTACAAACAAAATACACCAATCGATCAAAAGATTATGTTATTAATCAGGTGAAACAAGCTATTGAAGAAGCAAAATCTTTAGGAATGAAAATCCGTTTTACTATTGAAGATGCTTCACGAACGGAATGGGAAGATATCGCCTACATTGGACAGATTGCACATATAGCTGGAGCAGATCGAATCAGTTTAGCAGACACTGTAGGAATTTGGGAGCCAGGTCAGTGTGCGACAATCGTGAAGAAATCTGTTGAGACATTCCCTTGTGAGATTGAAGTTCATCTTCATAATGATTTAGGATTAGCCATGGCAAATGCTCTTGCTGCAATCGATTCGGGGGCATCTGTCATTGATGCTACATTATGCGGAATAGGTGAACGTGCTGGGATTGTTGATTTGCTAAATTTATCAGTATTTTTATCTCAAAAGCGTAATCTACAGTGCTTTAAACTACAGATGATTCCTGAATTAACGCAATCTCTCCAATTAGCTACTGGTTGTCAAGTAGATCATTGGAGACCGATTATTGGAAAGAATATATTTACTCATACTGCATCCTATCATATAAAAGCTGTTCAGCAGAATTACTCAGCATACGAGGGTATTCAACCTGAAATGTTAGGAAGAGTAAGGAACATACAACAAAAACGTATAGAAAGAAAAGGGCCTCGGCTTTCAAAGTCTCTCCGAGTTAGTAAACCATTTGTAAAAGGAGCATCTGAGCTTTTATATCATAGTGATGGTCCAGGAGAGCGTTGGGTACAGATGGATTATAGAACTGATGAACGCGCTTCATTTTATGTAATACAGCGTGTATTTTACGATGCACAGATGGAGGATAGCTTAGAAGGACATGTAGATGTTCATGCACATCATTGTGATAGTGCTTTTATTTTCTGGGGGAACAAAATAGATGGTACAGGCCTTATATGTGAAGTAGAAATTGAAGGAGAATCTAAAATCATTGAGAGCCCTGCATCCGTTTTTATTCCAGCCGGTTTAAAACATAGGTACAAGTACCTTTCGGGTACAGGAACCTATACGAATATCGTACTAGCACCTAATTATAATTCTAGTTTGTTAGAGGAAAACTCATCAAAAGTGTTTGTATATTAATTAAATATAAAAAAGTTTTTATTTTTGTTATGATGATGTTTTAGTAAACCATTTGACTGATAAGAGTATAAGCAGTCTCAATGTTCTTTATGTAAAAAAATAAAAAACAGATAGGATTCAATGTGTTCTTTGGATTCTATCTGTTTTTTGAATGGCCCCAAAAAGAAAGAATCGTTGCCGTGCCCTCCTTATTTGGTTGGCGCCATCCCTTCTAGTCTGGTGGAACTTTTTATTCACATAATTCCTGTTATCGGTAGTATCCCAAAAAGCTAACTACTTATTATTTTTCAGATAAGTAGTTAGCTTTTTCGTTTTGGGGGCACTTTAAAATATTAGCTTGATAGCGATGGGGTAGCACCACACATCCATCAACTTAAGGATTTAGACTATTCTTAAACTTAAAAGCACGTTACTATTCTCTTATGTTAATGAGAAAGGGTGACGTGCTTTTTATGAATATGCATCAAAAACAAGAGCTGTCTTTATTTGCCGAAGAGTTATATCGATATATGTCTCCCGCTACACTTAATCAATTAGCTATAGAAGCAGGTGGAATGAAACGAAAACGTAAGTGCCATGGGCACCATTTTTTATCTTTGTGTGTATGGTTAAATCAACAAATCGCTACAACCTCTCTTACTCAACTTTGTAGTCAATTAGAAACTTCAACAGGAATTTTATTAAGTCCTGAGGGACTGAATCGACGATTTAACTCGGCTTCTGTAGCCTTCTTTCGAAATGTATTTACTACACTTCTACAAGCTAAAATTGGAGGATCATCTACAATTTCTCATTCTCTTTCTGCTTACTTTGAGCGGATTCGCATCCTTGATTCTACAACCTTTCAAGTTCCAGATCGATTCGCAGCTACTTATCCTGGTGCCGGAGGCTGTAGTCATACAGCTGGTGTGAAAATTCAATTAGAGTATGACTTGTTGAGTGGAGAGTTTTCTGATGTGAAAATTGAACCAGGAAAACGAAGTGATCAGGCATATGGGGCGACTCGAATGGACATGACACAAAAGAATGAACTATATATTCGTGACTTAGGGTATTTTCGTTTACAAGACTTTAAATCGATCCAAGATAAGGAAGGGTATTATTTATCGCGTCTTAAATTACCAACTAAAATATATAGAAAAGAATTCGAAACAGTGGTATTTAAAACAAAACCTGCTCAATTGAGACCGGTATATATACAAATTCATTTGGAAGACATCATGAACCAATTACAACCTGGCCAAGTGTATGAATTACATGATGTATATGTAGGGAGCAAAGACAAACTACCCACTCGCATTGTGGTTTATAGATGTACAGAGGAGCAAAAACAGAAACGTCTACATGATCGAGCTATTCGCGAAAAGAAAAAAGGGATTACATATACAGAGCGTACGAAACTTTTACAAGGAATTACGGTATATATGACAAACATTCCTACGGAATGGGTACCGAAAGAGAAAATCTATGATTTATATTCACTGCGTTGGCAAATTGAGCTGTTATTTAAAATATGGAAATCTTGGTTTCGAATTCATCGTTGTAAATCTATTAAACAAGAGCGATTAGAATGCCACCTTTATGGACAACTCATTAGTATCCTATTATGTTCTTCTACTATGTTTAAAATGAGAGAACTCCTGTTACGTAAGAAACAGAAAGAACTAAGTGAATATAAAGCGATGTACATAATTAAAGATTATTTCTTACTTTTTCATCAAGCACTACATAAAAACACCCAAGAATTATCAAAGATTCTCCTTCGTCTGTTTAACCTCCTACAGCGAAACGGACGAAAATCTCACAGATATGAGAAAAAAACAGTCTTTGATATTTTAGGTGTTGTGTATGAGTATACCACTTCTGCCCATCAGGTAGCATAGCGAAAAATTTGAAACCCGTCAGGGTTTATTTGATGTGCCTACTTTTATAACATCTATAAAAGATAATAAAAAACTACGTGGAAAGACCGCATTTTGTATAAAAATATACGTTAAGTTGATGGATGTGGGGTAGCACCACATCGCTATCAAGCTAAGGTTAGGAAAGGTCAGTTTCAGAAGAAATTTTTTTCTTTTTCTAAAAATCAGTGTAGATCATTGGAAATTTTGCATATCAAATAAACCCTAACGGGTTTCACTTTTTTTTATTAAGCTGTTTGATTGTCCGACATGGTACAATTGTAAACGACACCTAATATATCAAAGACTGTTTTCTTCTTGTATCGATGAGATTTCCGTCCGTTTCGCTGTAGGAGGTTAAACAGACGAAGAAGAACCTTTGATAATCCTTGGGTGTCTTTTTGCATTGCTCCAAACAGAAGAAAAAAATAGTCTTTAATCATATATATGGCTTTATATTCACTCAGCTCGTGTTTCTTTTTTATGAGAAGTAACTTCCGCATTTGAAACATAATAGAGGAACAGAGTAGAATGGCAATCAGTTGCCCATACAAATGGCATTCCAATCGTTCTCGTTTTATCTTTTTACAATGATGAATGTGAAAGAATGATTTCCACGTTTTAAATAAAATTTCGATTTGCCAACGTAAAGAATACCAATCATGTACTTGTCCCATCGGGACAATATCTGTAGGGGTATTTGTCATATATACATTGATACCACTGAGCCGTTTACTACGAGGAGAATACTTCATTCCTTTCTTCTTTTCTCTTACAGCTTGATCTTGTAATCGTTTTTTTTGTTGTTCTTTTGTTAGTCGATGTACAATCACACGAGTTAATACTTTATCAGTCATTCCTACATAGGCTTCGGATATTTCACATGTTTGTCCTGGCTGAAGAGAGTTCATTAAGACCTCCATATTTATCTGTATATACTCTGTACCTTTCTTAATTCTTCCATCTTGAAAGTAATCAGGGGTGGGATTTTTTTGATAAATACGTGTATTCGACTTGATACGAGAGATATAGTAAGCTTTTTTATCTTGTATATGTTGAAGATCTTTCAAATGAAAATAACCTAAATCTCGGATACATAAATCATTCGCTGTTATAGTTGGGACACACAGAGAACCGTAGGTTCGATCATGTTGTTTACCTGGACCTGTATGAATATGTAGGAACTGTCCGCTTAATAGGTCATACTCAAGTTGAATTTTCATCCCAGCTGTATGACTGCATCCTCCTGCACCTGGATAAACGAATGAAAAGATATCTGGAAGTTGAAATGCGGTAGAATCCAGGATCCGAATACGCTTGAAAACAGAAGTGAATGGAGAAGAAATCGGTATAAATGAAGCTAATTTTTGGTTTAGAAGTTCAGCTAATATGTGTTGTAAAAATTGAACGGCCGCTTTATTAAATCGTTGATTTAGTCCCTCGGGACTGATGAGAACTTCTGTTGACGCTTCTAAACAGCTAGATAGCTGAGTTAAAGAAGTCGTAGCAACATTTTGACTCATCCATACACATAAAGCAACTAAATCTTTGGCTTGGTACTTACTTGTTCGTTGCACAAAGCCAACATCTCTAGCAAGATTTCGTAAGATATTAGGGGATAAAAAGCTTTGAATTTCTTGAGCAAATAGTTGTAATTCATCTGATACCGAAACAGACATATAAAACCATCATCCTTTCCTATAATTCTATATAAAGGATAACGTTTTTTTGTGTTCTTGTGACGATATTTTATAAGTGATTTTATTTTAGAAAACGACGTTGACTCTCTAGTTACAGGAGACTTTATAATGAAAAAGAAGAGAGGGAAGAATAAATGCAAACTTATTATACAATTGGTGAAGCTGCGAAAATGGCTGGAACAACTGTGCAAACTGTTCGGTATTACAGTGACATAGGATTATTGCAGCCTGTTTCCATTAAAGAGAGCGGTTATCGTTTATACTCTCCAAAAGAAATTTGGCAACTAAATATGATTACCACCTTACGTTCACTCGATTTTTCTTTGACGGACATTGCCAAATTACAAGAGGGGGAGGTTCCTGTTCACCAAGCAATAAAGTGGCAGTTAGAAGCGGTGAGACATCAAAAAATCCTCTATGAAAAAATGGAACAAACGTTAGAGAAAGCATCTCATATAGAAGATCCAGAAGAATCCCTTGCATTTATGCAAAAGATTGTAGAGGTGATGAAACAAAGTGCAGAAACACGGAAAGAATACTTGATGCAAAAGGTTCGTGAAAAATTAGATGAACAAATAGTCCCCCCTGATTGGTTTCAGCTACTTTTTTCAAACATTCATCAATCTATAGGAACCTTAGAGGATATCTCAACCGAACAAGCTGTCATCTGGCATAAAATCAAGGAATTATGGGATGCTCCTGAATTTGTTACGGAGTTTCAAGAACATCTGTCTCCTTTTACTGAAAAACTAAACAATACTAAAATCCAAAGTAGTTACTACTATCAAGTATTAAACCAAATTCTATTAGAGGTTATAGATTGCTTGGAATCGAATGTTGCCTACACTGATACAAAAATGCAATCTTTGGTTATCACTTTGTTACAGACATTAGCAAATATGCTCCAAACGAAATATTCTACTAATTTTGTTCAAAACATGTATCCAACCATTCAATACTTTACTTCTAAGAGAGGAAAGCAATTTTATGTATTGTTATCAGAGTTTAATCCCGACTCAAAAAAATACCAAGAGGCTTGGGATCATATCTATAATTGTTACTTCTGGATGCTAGAACATGAAAAGTTTATCTTTATAACAAAGGAGGAGTAATAGTGAGAAAAACTGTTATGGTAAGTAAACAGATAAGTACAGTATTAGGAGAACCTTTCTTTATAGAATTTAGTGGATTAGAGTCAGGGCAAAATATACGTATTGATGCAAAAACCAAAGATAGTGCAAATCGAGTTTGGAAATCTTGGGCAACCTGGCAAGCGGATATAAATGGAGAACTAAACATAGCAATTAACATACCTAGTGAGGGGTCCTATCAAGGGATAGATGCTTATGAGCTTATTTATGGAATGGAGCTCGTTGAGCCGTCTTTTCCACCTTACTTTCTACAAGATGAAATGCAAAAACTAACCATTTCTTTGTGTATCACTCTAGAAGATCAAATTCTTGAAGAAATGGATATCACATTTGACTTATACCAAACAGACGTAACTCAAATAGAGATACAAGAAAATTTTTCAGGAAAATTCTTTCTTCCCAAAAAATTAAAAGGTTCACTTCCTGCAGTTCTTGTATTGGGAGGATCTTTAGGTGGTTTCAGCTGGTCAGAGCAAGTAGCTAATTATTTAGCTTCTCATGGTTATGCTGCACTGGCTGTCGCATACTTTGATTGGAATGGATCACATTTGTTACCCAATCAGTTAGCAAATGTACCATTGGAACCATGTTTAGACGCAATGAAATGGTTAGCTAATCATTCCACAGTAGATCCTAATAAACTTGGTATCATTGGCTATTCTAAAGGAGCAGAATTAGCATTACTCCTTGCTTCAAAATTAGAAAAAACTGATCTTCAAGCTTTAGTTACATTATCCCCTAGTTCCCATATATTTGCTGGATTTTCCATGGAAGAAGCGCTCAACACATCTTCGTGGAGTTATCAAGGGGTGCCTGTACCTTATCTTCCTTATCCGAAGACAAATCACCCTCTCTATGAAACTAATCTCTATCATTTACATAGCGAAGCGATAAAACAATCCTCTCAGGAAATATGGGAACAAGCTAGAATTTCCGTAGAAAAAATACAATCCCCTATGTTAGTTGTCACAGGTATGAAAGATTCAACTTGGCCATCAGTGGAAATGGTGGATACTATAGAAGCCCAAACTTCTTCAAAATTGATAAAAAAAGTAATACTACAAGAAGCCGGACATGATTTTACTCTTCCCTATTTGCCAATTGTTACAAACAATGATAATTTGCAAAAGAAAGAGATTGAATTAGCTAGACGAAAAACATGGGATAATGTACGAGAGTTTCTGAAACAAACATTATAAAGAATAAGTAATAAAGCCTATTTAGGTGTAAGTATAATAAATGTAAAAAAATGTATGGGTAATTTCCATTTAATCTTTAAAAAAATATACTATTCCTTCTGAATTGGTATGTATGGTGACCTCAATTAAAAGAATAGTATATTTTTTTCTTCTTGGGGGGAATTCTTTTTCTTAGCTTGATAGCGATGGGGTAGCACCACACAATAGCAAAGGCAAAACATATTACGTTACTGCAAATGAAGCCTATGTATATGTGAAATGATTTTTAAAACCATCTCCTTTTAGGGGACGGTTTATTTTATCAATGAATATACTATATTAAGAAATTTAAGAGGTGATAATAATTGGATTATTTAATTGAATTAAATCAGTGGGGCATAAAAGAAGGGTTACCTACTAAACCCTATGTAGATGCAGATTATATACAAGCTGATAAGAATATTCAGGGGATAAACAATGCGTTACAATTTGCAGCATCTAATAATTACTCTGAAGTTATTCTTCCAAAAGGCAATTACGCTCTATGTTACCCACGTGAGATTGTTATGGTTTCCGATTTGGATTTTAATTTAAATGGATCAACATTAAAAGTTATATACGATTCTAATAAAAAATCGCCATTTGACAATAGAACAACTACTGATTATTACAACTTCAAAGGGAATAGTATCGTATTTAGTAAAGTCACCAATTCTAATTTATTTGTTGGAACAATAATTGGATGTAGGGACGACAGAAGTTTCTCTAATCCTTTAGAAGTAGCAATGGAGCATACGTATGGTATTCTCTTTCAAAAAAGTTCAAATTATTGTTCTGTGAAAAATTGTAAGGTTCGCGATTATATGGGCGATAATATTTCATTTAGCTCAAACTCGATATTTGATTATGGAGAATTTGATCAAGGTCTTACTTTGAGTACCTTAGATTACAACACTGGACAACCTATTCCTTCTACGAATACACTCACAACAAAGATGTTAAACATACCTCAAGATTTAACACCAAAGATTACTTCCTTTCTTATAGCTGGAGCAGGATACGCTAGAACAACAAATTTAAATAGTAAAGACTTGGATATCTTCTTTTACGATAATAACAACAAATTCATAGGGGTTATGAAGAAAAGAAGAATCTATACAGATATTTCAATCCCAGTTAACGCAATGAAATTTAGACTTCAATTTTATAATGAAAACAATGTAAATAAGAATCTGCAATATACAATTATGTTTGGTGGTATCCCTCACCATAACACTGTTGAAAAATGCGAGGTTTTTAATGGTCATAGGGGTGGTATCACTTTAGGGGGGAATTACAACGAAGTTATAAATAATAAAATCCGCGATAACGGAAAAGGATTGGTTAGGTTTTTGGATGGGAAACCTATTTTCAACGATCCAACTCGTTATTCAATAAACATGGAAGATTCATACGGAGCAAGCTGTACCATAAAAGATAACGAAATTTACGGGAGTTATCACGGCATTTTAGTTGGTTGCTATGATGTCTTAATAGAACATAATCATATTTACAATATAGACTACCTAGCGATTAATCTTTATTCCTTAATGCATGCAACTATTAAGGATAATTTCTTATACAACTGTCAAAATAACATTGGACTCATGACTTCTAATTTTAGTGCGGCATTTGTGAATATTATAGAAAATAGTTTCACAGGCGGTAATATGAATTTAACTAATGATTCGTATAGGGTTTCTTTATCTAACAATCAATACGTAAATCCTGATTTCGTTACATTGGGAGATAATTGCACATTTGATAATAATCACATTATTTTTACAGAAAATCCGACTACCACACCATGGATAAAAGCAAATAAAATAAGAAAATGTACCTTTAAATCGGTTTTAACACAAAGAGAGATGACGTTTAAAGTTAAAGAATATGATAGTTGTAAATTCGAAAATCTACGAGTCAGATCAGAAAACCCTAATACTCAAAATGTAGACGTTTGTGAGTTCACAAGGTCAGAACTTCTTAATTGCGAGTTAAGAAATCATTTGTTTAGTGGGCGTCCAATGAATATTAGAGTTACTAAATCAAAACTTATAGATACAACGTGCGAAGTTGGTATTACAAATGTGGATAATCAAGTACCATACACTACACTGGAAGACTGTGCTATCTCCATTAATACGAAAAATAATTTATTCTTATCTGATACAAATCGTCCATATACAACTTATATAGTAGAGAAATGCAATGTTACTATTGATAATCCAGCATTCGCTGCTCTCTTAGCTTCAGGGGCAGCAGCGGGAGTAAACGAGTTAATTTTAAAAGACAATGGATTTGTTTATACAGGAACAGCACCATTGAATTTAAAATATTACACAAATAAAAATCATATTCGTAACTTTATCAATTCGAATAACACCTTTACAAATATCAATTTACCTGCTGCGAATTAAAGCTGGCTCTTTCGAGTCAGCCCTTTTTTATTCTACATCCACAAGTTCATTAAGTTTAAATTCTGTATTCAATCCAAATGCATCCGTGTAGTATACCGTTTATGTTCTTATGCATGTGGGGTACCGCCAACATCCATCAACTTAAGGTATCTTTTTATACAAAATGTGGTTTTTTCACGTAGTCTTTTATTATCTTTTATAGATAGCCTAAAAGTAGGCACATCAAATAAATCCTGACGGATTTCAAATTTTCCGCTATGCTACCTGATGGGCAGAAGTGGTATACTCATACACAACACCTAAAATATCAAAGACTGTTTTTTTCTCATATCTGTGAGATTTTCGTCCGTTTCGCTGTAGGAGGTTAAACAGACGAAGGAGAATCTTTGATAATTCTTGGGTGTTTTTATGTAGTGCTTGATGAAAAAGTAAGAAATAATCTTTAATTATGTACATCGCTTTATATTCACTTAGTTCTTTCTGTTTCTTACGTAACAGGAGTTCTCTCATTTTAAACATAGTAGAAGAACATAATAGGATACTAATGAGTTGTCCATAAAGGTGGCATTCTAATCGCTCTTGTTTAATAGATTTACAACGATGAATTCGAAACCAAGATTTCCATATTTTAAATAACAGCTCAATTTGCCAACGCAGTGAATATAAATCATAGATTTTCTCTTTCGGTACCCATTCCGTAGGAATGTTTGTCATATATACCGTAATTCCTTGTAAAAGTTTCGTACGCTCTGTATATGTAATCCCTTTTTTCTTTTCGCGAATAGCTCGATCATGTAGACGTTTCTGTTTTTGCTCCTCTGTACATCTATAAACCACAATGCGAGTGGGTAGTTTGTCTTTGCTCCCTACATATACATCATGTAATTCATACACTTGGCCAGGTTGTAATTGGTTCATGATGTCTTCCAAATGAATTTGTATATATACCGGTCTCAATTGAGCAGGTTTTGTTTTAAATACCACTGTTTCGAATTCTTTTCTATATATTTTAGTTGGTAATTTAAGACGCGATAAATAATACCCTTCCTTATCTTGGATCGATTTAAAGTCTTGTAAACGAAAATACCCTAAGTCACGAATATATAGTTCATTCTTTTGTGTCATGTCCATTCGAGTCGCCCCATATGCCTGATCACTTCGTTTTCCTGGTTCAATTTTCACATCAGAAAACTCTCCACTCAACAAGTCATACTCTAATTGAATTTTCACACCAGCTGTATGACTACAGCCTCCGGCACCAGGATAAGTAGCTGCGAATCGATCTGGAACTTGAAAGGTTGTAGAATCAAGGATGCGAATCCGCTCAAAGTAAGCAGAAAGAGAATGAGAAATTGTAGATGATCCTCCAATTTTAGCTTGTAGAAGTGTAGTAAATACATTTCGAAAGAAGGCTACAGAAGCCGAGTTAAATCGTCGATTCAGTCCCTCAGGACTTAATAAAATTCCTGTTGAAGTTTCTAATTGACTACAAAGTTGAGTAAGAGAGGTTGTAGCGATTTGTTGATTTAACCATACACACAAAGATAAAAAATGGTGCCCATGGCACTTACGTTTTCGTTTCATTCCGCCTGCTTCTATAGCTAATTGATTAAGTATGGCGGGAGACATATATCGATATAACTCTTCGGCAAATAAAGACAACTCTTGTTTTTGATGCATATTCATAAAAAGCACGTCACCCTTTCTCATTAACATAAGAAAATAGTAACGTGCTTTTAACTTCAAGAATAGTCTAAATCCTTAAGTTGATGGATGTGGGGTACCGCCACATCAGATACTTTAAAGGAAAACAATTCAAGTAAGCTATTATTTTAGTAGCCGCCCTGTACTACTGCAGTTTTTCTTTAAGTTATCGCGATGTTTCTGAAATGCTGAAAGAACGTGGTATTTCAGTTCACCCAACAACCATCATGCGATGGGTTCATGAATATGGAAATCTCATCTATCAAATTTGGAACTAACTTCTTCCGAAACATTGTTCCGCATTTACCAACCTGTTTATGTTTTTTTAAAACTTTGCAACAGAACCACATTGTTTTAATTAAATTTTATGTTATACTTCTATAGGCATCTGATTTTTATTCTATATAAAAGCAGGTGAAAAGCCCTTATCAAATCGATAATGGCTTTTCTATTTTTCATGAAGATCGATTATATGGCATGAGCAATAAATTTAAAGGAGAATTATAAAATGATTTTTCCAAGTAACATCAATACGTCTTATGAGTATTCAATTATAGAAATTCAATGTTTACCTAGTATTTCTACAGTACCTGATTTTTATGATAATTTTGTACTTATTTGTAGTACTTATCTTAATAAAAATGATAAAGCACATGGTCATACTACATTTGAAATTCAATCAATAAAAGAACTGTCTTATAATAATCCAAATGTAAAAAATGCTAAGAAGTTTGTATACCAAGGTGGGTCTTTGAAAATAAATGATTTTGTAACAATTACTCAAGCGGAATCAGACTATGATACGAAATTCATAGCGAGACTTTCCTATCAATATCATAGCGATCAAGAGAGGGAATATATACAAGAGCAAGATTTACTCTTATTTTCCATTTCTGAAGGGCCAAAGGGGCAATTGTCTAATATTCCTTATTTATATCTTCCTCCGGATTTTAAGAAGTATATAGAATATTATCAGGCTAAGCACGATTCTGAAGTTCTTCACACCGCTTACTCAATATTAGAACATTTCATAAAAGAACATGATTGTTCAGAATCTTTCATTAATCAATTTGAAATTTTAAAAGAAAAACAAAAGAATAAATCTCTTATCTTGTATGATAGCTTTTTACGGAATCAATATAAGA
This sequence comes from Bacillus hominis, assembly GCF_030348325.1. Classification (NCBI taxonomy): domain Bacteria; kingdom Bacillati; phylum Bacillota; class Bacilli; order Caryophanales; family Bacillaceae; genus Bacillus; species Bacillus hominis. Next base: position 165,476 of record NZ_JAUCFS010000003.1, on the reverse strand, counting down.
AAATTTGATTTATTTTCATAGAAACATCAAAAACCCTTTAAATATTATACAAAATACACCTATTTGTTTATAAAAATGAAGAAAATGCATAAATTCATAAAACTATATATGTATTTTGTAGTATCCTAGACCATATCTATCTAAAAGTCTTTCATAGTACATTTTTGACACTCCCACCCCTAAAGGGGCAAGCTGACATACGTCAGTGGGATTCTTGCTACCAAAGGCGAAGTCCATTTCTGGTATCGCTGACGTGCAAGATTGCGATGTGCTATCACCACTCCCATGACAGACCGTATAGGTTTATGGGCTAAGGGGCTGTTACCATACCGTACAGATTGTTTGGTTCTCCTTATGTTTTAGAGTCTTTTGCATGACTTTGAAGCCATTTTAACATGTTTTGCTACGCAAAAGCGATACTTTCATCCTATGCTTAAAGGCGGACTTAAGTCCTGCAGGGGCTTTCTCGTATCGTAAATCTGTAAATTTTAGTTAAATACCACTTGTTTAATAAACTTAGTGAAGTAAAGTTAATTACTTTAATATATTATTAGGAGAGAATTTATGAGTAAAAAACTATTAAAATCAATAACATCATTAACGATGGTAGGAGGTGCATTGTTAGGAACAAGTAGTGATCCCGTAAAAGCTGAAGTCCAGTCAGGGGGAAATTCAGTTGTATTTAATGATGTTCCCAAAAACCATTGGGCAAATAATGCCATTACGAGCTTAGCTAATCGTAATATTATCGGGGGATATGGAAATGGAATGTTTGGCCTGGGAGATAATGCTACTCGTGAACAGGTGGCAGCTTTAATTTATCGTGTGCTAGCTCCTGCTAAAAAAGGAGGCACTCTTAATAAGGACAACTCTTTTTATATTATGCAAGATGGGTCTCAGCTTAAAAATCCATATAAGGACATTAATAAAAACTCAACAATGTTCCTAGAAGAGATTCTATTTTTGACAGACATAGGAGTCTTTAAAGGGGATCAAAATGGGAAATTTCGACCAAAAGAATCATTAAGTCGTGCAGAAATGGCACAGGTCATCAAGAATGCTTTTAAAGTTCCTGTGTTAAGTAAACATACTTTTAATGATGTACCAGATAATTCATGGGCGAAGGACGCTATTAGTGCCGTACAGTCGAATAAAATTGCATCAGGTACAGGTAATGGAGGTTTTGAACCAAATAAAACTGTAACTCGTGAACAGTATGCACAGTTTTTATTTAATGCATTAAATTATATGGAACAATTTAATACACAAAATCCTGATGTGACAAAACCAAATAATGAAGGTACGAGTGTACAAACTGAGGTACAACTATTAGAAGCTTATAAAAAAGACATGAAAAATTATATTAATAATCATGAAGAAGATATAACTATAACATATAAATCTAAACAATCTAATATTAGAGAAGTTATGGATACGCTTGTTAAAGCATATGATGAGACAGTTGATTCAAATGAATACATGAAATATAACATCGCAAATACACAATATTCTATTCGTGGTATTCCAGGAGATTATGTATTTACATTAAAAATTACATACCGTGAATCAAAAGAGCAAATGAACTATGTAAAGACACAAGCAAAATCAGTTATCACTTCTATTGTTAAAGCTGGTATGGATGAACATGAAAAAGTAAAAGCGATTCATGATTATGTCGTAAAACATGTTTCTTATGATACTTCTTTCCAGGCTTATACGGCATATGAAGCTTTAGCAAACCGTTCTGCTGTTTGTCAAGGATATGCATTATTAACTTATCAATTGTTAAAAGAGGCAGGAGTAGAAGGTCATATTGTAACAGGGACTGGAAATGGACAACCTCATGCTTGGAATCTAGTGAAAATTGAGGGGAGATGGTACCATCTTGATACAACCTTCGATGATCCAATTCCAGATGTAGAAGGACGTGTAACTTATTCATACTATAATTTATCTGATGAACAAATTGCTAAAGATCACCAATGGGATCGTAATCAATTTGCGAAAGCAACAACAATCTATAATAATGAGTTAACAAATAAAATTCAGATCGGTAGCCCGAAAGCAATGGGATATCAGAAAATATTAACGGATATCAAACGCTAATGTGAATCTATGTAGTTTATTAATAAAATAAAACAATGCACAAACGGTTAATTGAGGTCTGTGTAACAATGGACCAGTACTAGATGAAAAAATAATCCCATAAACATATATGATATGGGATTATTTTTTTTATTTTATTTGTTTTGTTCATCTGATGTGTATATTTACAGCATGTAATCATTTTAACTAAATTTAGGTAATTCCTCTCTCTCCTCAATTTGTATGTAGGTGCATGGCACCAACAAATAGGTGGGAGATGAATTACTTTTTTTCATAATAAAACATACGTTTTATTGTTATCATCTAGTTATGAAGTGTCCTTTAACAAGTGATTATATAAGGTTAAGTAGACAAAGAAACTGCGAAAACCAAGAAAATCCTTCCAATCGTAAAATAATCAAGGTATCTAAAGAATCTCCATTCGTTGAATATCTAAGGCAGGAATAGTCCGAAGTAACGCCCAGCCAGATGAAAGAGTACGTTCGTCATGGAACTGAGAAGCTCCCACCTCTAAGCGTTAGCATAGGTGGTGAGTAGTTCACCGAACTATATAAACTAACGAGATAGCCTAATTCATGATTAGTTCTTGTACTTGTATAGAAATAAACACGCAAGATAGGTGAATTTAGGAAGCGACCACTTCTAAACAAGCTGGAAGTGGGGATAGTTTAAGAAATTCATTTAGTCCTTATATGTGTTTTGTAAATAACGATCATATAAATCTTTTTCTAAAATACTTTGTTTATCTTGTAGTTCCTTAAATTGTTCAATGAATTCACTATCTTCTTTTGTGCTTCGACACAAAGTATAAAAAGCATCATGGAGAATTTTAGATTCTTGATGAGCATCATAGTAGTCTATGTAGGTCTTAAATTCTGGTGGTAGATAAAGATAAGGGACGTTAGAAAAAGAACCTTTGATTCCTACTGAAGTAGAAAATAGGAGTAAGTCTTTATTTTGTATATATTCCATCTCTTGATCTTTAGAATATTGGTAAGAAAGGTTTGCTATAATCTTTGTATCATAATCAGTTTTCACCTCAATCATGTTTACAAAATCATTAATCCTTAAAGTACCACCTTTGAATGCAAACTTTTTTGCTTCTTTAACGTGTGAATTATTATAAGATAATTCTTTTATAGATTGGATTTCAAATGTAGTATGACCATGTGCTTTATCATTTTTATTAAGATATGTACTACAAATAAGAACAAAGTCGTTTTGAAATTTTATTGTTTCAGAATTATAGGGTAAGCATCTAATTTCTATTATTGAATACTCACACTTACCGTTAACATTATTGGGAAAAGTCATTATTATTATAATTCTCCTTTATATTTATTTCAGGTGAAGAGTAGTTACTCTTCACTACCTTTATTTTAAATAAATTATATATTAATAGTAACCCTCAATTCCAGAAATTTATGAGGGTTCATAAAAAAGCGAGTCCATTCTATGTTAGGATTGAAGTCACTTCGTACAGCTACATTAATTTTAAGTGGCATCGAAGCTATGCATATGATGAAAAAAAGGCAACTTCACCAAAGAGTGAAATCTGCCCAAAATGAAGTTAAATTCATTCATAAATTGTTTGGATTAGCTGTTTAATCTCCTCGTTAACAGGATATTGCCGTTCTATGTTTCTAGTGAAGTATTTTCGCACCAGAACCGTTATATCAATATTGATAAATTTATTACAAAATTAGCTATAAATGATTCAAAACTCAAAAGTTTACTTTCATTTCCCCTTAAACATTGACTTTAATCTATTTTTATTGATATCCTAAAAATATATAAAAAAGTATACATTCAAATTAATGAAAATAAAGGGATTGAAAAGTAGATGAATAAAAAGCAACATTTAATTGATGTACAACCAATTCGAAGCAAAGAACAGCTCGAAGATATGAAATGGTCTCTTAAACGTCATTGTTCAGATCGTGATTATATTTTATTCCTACTTGGGATTAATACTGGATTACGTGTAAGTGACTTACTTAAAATGGAAACGAGTGAAATTTTAAAACTGAAGCGAAAAAAACGAAAAGAATTTAAAGTGAAAGAAGGAAAGACAAAAAAGGAGCGTATCATAAATATTACATCCATTTTTGAGGAAGTATTTCCATATGCTGAAGATTTAAAAAGTACCTGGTTATTTCCTTCTCGAAAAGGTGATAAGCCCATTAGTAAAATTCAAACTTATCGACAGTTACAAAAAGCCGGGGATTTTGCCGGAGTCGAATCTTTGGGTACTCATACAATGCGTAAAACATTTGGATATTGGTTTTACAAGCAAACAAAAGATATTGCTATGTTACAAGAAATATTGAATCATAGTACACCACAAATTACACTAAGATATATCGGGATTAATAAGGAAGAAAAAGATAATGTACTTGATACATTCCGCATCTAATTTAAATTAGATGTTTCTTTATTTTCGGAGATATGTTGAAATGATAATTACGTGAATTAGGTGGAGATCCATCTCGTATTTATAATCGCGCGAATGATGGGGACTTATCGTTTATTTTAGATATTACACCAGGTATAGGAACAGGAAAAGAAATTGGACAGTTAATCAAAGGTGAGAATCTGATAACAGGTAGGAAATATGGACCAGAAGATTATGGCTGGGGTACACTATCCGTTGTATCAGGTGGTACTTCACGTGTAATTGGTAAAGTTGTAGGGAAAATTGGTGATCTTGAAAAGAAAGGAAAGGCTATTGAAAATGCAACAAAAGGGACTTCAGGTATTGGATGGAGCATGCCAAGAGGTGGAGGAGTAATCAATGGTCGACAGTATACTGAGCATGCTTTAGAAAGAATGGCTCCAGATACTCTTGAAATAAGAGCAGAGCTTAATTCAAGAGCTCACGGAATGGCTGCTAAAAAGGGATATAAACTAGGTTGTGCGGAATATAACGAGCTATTTTCTAAAATTGACTTTCGTGGTATGACACCTAATGTAGTTGAAGATATTATCAAAACGGGTTCTCGTGCTCCAGCTGATACACCTGGCACATGGAAATATAGTAGAGCTTATACTTAATGATAACGGGGATGTTATTACTGCTGTTCCCGCAAAGAAAAAATAATAAAAATTTTTTTACGGTGCAGAAGGTTGGTTATAAACATTGGATATTAAATATGATGAATACGAACTATTAGAGCTATTCGAGAGTGAACCAGAAGACTTTTTGATTGAAGGTGCAGGGGTTCTAGTGCAAAAATGATTTCATAAAAATTCTAAACTGAATGTTTGTCGACAATAAAAGTAAATCATCCGAAATTCAACGCAAAAATACGTAGTTAAAGAACCAACGGCTATTAAATGTTCGGAATTAAACTCATATTTTTGTGTATATTTTGACATTATTCGAGGTTTGCACCAGAACCGAAAAAATAGATTAAAGCCTGATATTAGGTATAAAACAGGAGAGTTTGACTATTTTTATGAAACCGATAGTCTTGGAAGAATTGAAAAATTTGAAACAGACAAGTTACAATTAACTGAAAGAGAGAAGAGATTATCACATAGTAAAAATACACTAGGAAAAGTAAATGGAGAAGATAATGCTGGGCACGTAGTAGGTGATAGATTTGGTGGTTCACCTAAACTTGATAATTTAGTTTCTCAATTAGAGAAAGTTAACAAAAGTATATATAAGAGAATAGAAAATCAATGGACAACAGCGTTAGAAGAAGGGAAGCATGTCAAAGTAAAGGTTGAAATTAAATATGATGGAGTTAATTTATGAACATCAGAATTTAATATACAATACGAAATAGATGGGAAATATATTGAGCGTGATATTTTAAATTCAAAAGGAGATTATTATGAATAAAGTATTTGAAGATTATTTTAGTGAATTACAGGCAGATATGGTTTCTATATGTTTAGAATACGTAGAGGATAGAGCAAATAAAATATATATTTATTGCTCTTTTGAAGATAATGTTATAGCAAGTGACTATTTCTATAATATAAATGGAGAAATAGTAGAACGCCATAAAATAAATGACATTATGAGTAGTAATGAAGAAAAATATGATACCTCTATAGAACGACAAAAAGGTGTTGTTAGAATATTAAATAATGACATGAAGAATATGATTAGACTATGTAAAGAATATAAAAGAGAAATGCCAACAGAAATGAAATTAGTATATGATGTATTAAAAACTAGTTTGAAAGCAGAATATAAATATGATTTGGTATATTCTAATGATCCAATTAAAGAAGCAGATGATATAGCTATGGAATGGTTTAATGAGTTAAAAAAAGGAAATTAGATGTTATTTAAAAAGTAAAGGATGCTTAATTCAAGAGTATAAAGTCTTGAATAGCATCTTTTTATTTTTTTGTTACTAGGGGTTTGACAATGTTAGTCTATTTGAATAGTATAGTTAATTTGAGTCAATATCGTGGACACAAAAAAGTTAAATCTAAGCGATTTCTTTAACCAAATTTTTTATTGCTTGAGAAGTTTTATAACGGGTGTTAATATAGCTTCGCTTACAGTTATAAAATCTCTCAATGTATTGCAATAATGCTAGAATTGCTTGCTTAAACGTGACATATTGTGTGAAGTGTACTTCTTTTTTAGAATGGCGTGAAACGACTTGATACAAGTGTTATCATACGGACACTTCCTCTTTGAAATCTATTGTAAAAGGTAAGAACCTCATGAAATTGCGTCCATATAATCATACGAATATACATGAACTTAAAACGCTTGATTGTCAACAATAGACGACGAGTGATTTTTTGCGTTTTAGCATAGAAATGAAACATTATATTTTTATAAATTCATGTAATGTTTTATAGATTATAATGGCTATGTATAAAGTAAGACCGTAGTAGAGAAATATTATAAAAAGTGTCAAAGCAACAACCAACCATGGATTAGTAGCAAAATTGCACTTGGTAAGCAAGACTCTTCAGTTCTAAAGAATTAATCTAAGGAGTGAAAAAGTAGTATGAAAGAATTTGAGGATAAATTTAGTGAATTGCAATCAGATATGATAGCTATATGTATGGAATTTGTTGAAGATCGAGCGGATAAGGTATATGTTTATGCTTCATGTGAAGAAGGTATTATTTCGGGTAGTTTCTTTTATTTGATTAATAATAAGTATGTAGAATGTCATAAAGTGAATGATGCATTAGAGAATGGGGACGAAAGATATGATGTATCTCCAAAGCGACAGTCTATGGTATTACGCATAATATGTAAAGACGTTCAAAAGGTAAAAGCGTTGTGCAAAGAATATGAAAAAGACATGCCAACAGAGATGAAGTTAATATATGATGTTAAAAGTGGCAAATTCAAAGCTGAATACAAGTATGATTTAGTATATACAATTCATGATATTAAAACGACGGATCATATTGCTGATGAGTGGTTTGAAGAAGTGAAAAATAATAACCTTTAAAAGGTTTACAGTAATAGTTATATCTAAGTTGAATGGATAACTCATGGTGGTTGTACCATCATGGGGTACTATATGCAATTCTGGAATAGAAAACGAGGTGCGAGATTAGGTGAGATAACGAATTACTAGACGATGAATATTAATACATGGATTCTATATGAAACTAACCAACTCGTACAAGCTCATAAGTTTTAACGTATTACTTGTCACGATTTATAAAAGGTGTCATACTTGTTACTACAAGACTTACAAAATTAACGATACTTAAAAACAAATGAGCTTAAAAATAAATGAACTTAAAGCACTTGATTGTCTATGATAGGCAACAAGTGCTTTTTTAATTGATTGGTATGCTTTAACTTCATAAATAGTTGGTAAGTTGGAAGAAATAGCGGCATTCATGAATAAGTTGCCGGGTAGTATGAAGAATGTCGTGGGGAAGATTAAAAATATTGAGATCCCGGATTTATCCCCTAAACCTTCGTTAGCTGGCGTTGGAAATGTAGGAGAAAGAAAGACACTTGGAGAGTTAGTTTCTACTGTTAAGAGTGAAACTAAGGGTACGGTTGAAGCTACTAGGCTTATTCCAGGTACTCCTGGAAAGGTTACAGGAGGTAGTTCTACAAAATTAGGGAAAAATATGTTTAAAGAAATGGGGCTACCTCGATCAACTAAACGTTCTCCTTATCAAGCGCAACATATTATTCCTGCTGAATTTAATGAGCATCCAGTTATTGAAAAAATAGGAATGGACATGGATCATGCATCCAATGGATTTTTCCTTCGTATTCCTGATGAGTACGTAAGTTCCACTTCGCGTCATCAAGGGTATCACGCTGTTTATAGTGATTTTGTCGAAAAGAAATTAAATGAAATAGATTTAAGTCAAGATATTAGTACTATTGAAAAACAAGTGTTTGAGTTACAACAAAAGCTAAGGGTACTACAAGAAAATGGACTGCCACTCTATATGACAAATGATTATCTACAAAAAGAACTGAAAATATTAAAACAAAAGGGAATAGATGATTATTTGATTGACAGAGCCAATAATAAGGATAGAATTAGACCTGTTTGGGGCAGAGGTGGAGGAGCAACAATAGAATTATGGGAAAGGTGGTTTAATAAATTATGAAGTATGGAATTCATACTAAATTAGTTGAAGAAGTTATTCAATTTGCAAATTCTTTGCAAGATATTCAAAAGACAGTGGTTCCTGAAGATGCTAATATTATTAATGATTTTATTGAGGCTAAAAAATTAGCTTTTTATGAGACTTTTGGTGAGGATGAATATACTTGGTCGGATATTAAGCAAATTGAAATGGGGAAAGTTAAGGGGAAATTGTATAAGCTAGATCCTAGTCAAAAACCTAATGGCTTAGAGGAAGTGACAGAAGGAATTGCTAACGGACTTAGAAACACACTCCCAGACTTGTATAGTGACTTTTTTGAGAATGTTGTGGTAGATTTAAGGAATTGCGCGATAAATCGTGCGATAAATGGTCAAAGTGAAAGTTTTTATGAGGAAATTTTCAACATATACAAAGCTGGTGGTTTTCCTTGTGGCTGGAAAGGAGATTATCCAGAAAAAGGGGTAATAATTGCTTACTTTGTTTGAAAGTTATCTTGAAATGAAGCTTTGTTACAAATTCAGGAGTCTTAAAATAGTAAATTAAAGCACTTGATTGTGAACTGTACCCCAATTGTTAGACTCAGTCTAATAATTGGAGGTGCAGTTCATTAGGCGACAAGTGCTTTTTAGCATGAGATTAGTTAAAAAGAAGTGGATTTTGATATTTTAGGATTCCCAATATTTTAGGGGGATGATGTTAAGCTTACAATGAGACTAGATAAAATTTTATATATTAAGCCAGATGATATACAGTTTAAAGAGTGTACTCAAATGCTAAAGGAGGCTATAGAGAAGGGAGAGATTCCAAAAGAAATATTTACTCCAAAATAGTTAAAAGAAATAAAAATAGGATTGCCCCGTATATCAGATTTAACTTGGCATTATCATCGAGTATCTGGGAAAATGCAGTTAGTAATATCTGATACTCACAGTGTAAATCATTTAGGTGGAAATAAACTTTTGGGAGGTGGTATTAGATGAGAACAGATTTAAAATGGCCAGTTCCAGATGAGCATGTATCAAAAGAATATGTTATTGAGGTTAGCTTAAAAATAGGTGTTAGATTTTCAGAGGACTATATAGAATGTGTGATGGTTAATAATGGGTCAGCAGTTATGCCATATGTTTTTGAGGTAAACAAGGTTAGAAGAGTTTTTGGGACTTTATTATCTTATGATAATTCAAGTTGCGAGTATATTTTAAAAGTATATGATAATTATAAAGATACTTTACCTAGTGAAGTGATACCATTTGCTTTTGACCCAGTAGGAAATTTAATTTGTTTTGATTATAAAAATCATGAAGACAATCCAATTGTTGTCTTTTGGGAACATGAAGATGCATGGGAAAAAGAAGCGTTAATGGAAAGTGAAGGGATTACAGCAGAAGAAGCAGAGGAAGTAGCAAGAGAAAATGTATTTTATGTGGCAAGTACCTTCACTGAGTTTTTAAACAAATTACATGATTAATAGATAGTTAAAATAAAAGGGTTGTCCTATAAGTCGGTTTTGCTTGATTATGAGATGACCCTTTTTGCTTTAGAAGAAAATGATTTGTTTAACTGATATTTTAAATAAAAGATTCATGCAAGAAAGCAGGTTAGTTGAACCAATCGGGCTTTTACGGGCAGTTATCCCTCACCTATCTTCTTTGCTTCTCTCTCAATCTTGAGGTGGGGGTTTTACTGCCCGTTAATGCGGGATAAACAGAAAAAGGGCGGAGAAACGTACTTCGATGACATGGTTAACAGTGATGATCCTAGGTATGCCAGTTTTAGTGATAACTTAGAGGGACTGATGAAGGAGCGTCCTGATCTACAATTCGATTTTATTAGAGTTGAAACAGATATCAAAATCACTGATATTGGATTCGGCGTTGATGAGTTACAGGTAAAGGAATGGAAGGAAATAGATTAATTCATAGGGAGGATACAATGATAAACCAAAAAAAGTTAGAAATGGCTTTTAAAAAATATAGCAAAAATTTTGTGGATGGCATCAAATTTGAAGATGTGAAAGATAAATATAATGTCAGTAGAAGAAAGATTGAGAAAATCGTTGAGCAAAATGAAACAGATAAAGATCACATACTATTAATAAATCTAAGCAAAATTTCCTCATATCACTTGTCTTTATGGAAAAACGATGTATTGATCAGCGGTGGAAACAATGCAGAAGGATTAAAGAACATGCAGAAGGTTTTATTTTACCAGTGCATGGGACAGGATCTCTATACAAGCAGGTATCCAGAAATGATCTTGGGATATACGTTTAGAGAAGTCGTCCTCACATTAGTTCATTTTGCAATGTATGGATGGGAGAAAGAAGAAAATATATTATATGATTTTATGACTCATCACTTCGGTGAACATTTAATAGATGCCAATGAAGAGGATAGACATATTTGGTTTTTGCTAGAGCTGTACTTGCAGTATAGAAATAAAACCATCATGGGAACGAATAAAAAATTGCATCTAGCTGTGAAAAATAAGTTTAAGGAAGCTGAACTGCGATGCGGCTCAATCCCTGAAGACCTGAATATTTATGATGAAGTGCTGGAACGTTGGTCGACTGGTGATTTAGAAGAAATAGAACATCTAATTTCGATAATGTCACAGTATCATTCTGCATTAGCTTCTGAAATCGGACAGCTAGGTGAATTTGGCGATTTCGGATACGGATTTTATCCTTTTGAAATCTTATTCTTGATCCATGTAAGGAAACAACTAGGGTTGCCAGTACCTACTCAATTCGATAATTTTCTGATGAATACTCCAGAAGCAAAAATGGTATTTAGAGAACGTGAGCCATACCCTGAGTGGGATCCCGTGCTTCAGATGATCGATCAATTTTATCGTAAAAACTACCCAGAATATATTCCTAACAAGCATGGAGAATTATTTCAATAAAAGGGAGGAAGCTAATATGCCGGATAAAGGGATAGCACAGATTATATTTCCTGATAGCAAGGATTTGGAAACGTTTTTGAAAGAGCAAGGAAGTTATGACTTACATGAAGACCTATTAAAATATGGATTGACGACGAAACAGCTTTTATACGTTGACTATAAAGGTGAGCAATACCAAGAAATTGTCAATTTTATTCTTGATTACGAATTTTCCCACCAAATTGAATTAGCAACAAAAGAAGAACTCGAGAAATTAGAAGCATTTCATTATGAATTTTTACCTGAAAAGATCAAGGAGGTCAACAAAATACTGTCACCAAAGGGGTATGGACTATTTTCATATCCAAATTCGGGCGACTTCTTCGCACTATTCATTGGAAAAATAGAGACTATAACAAAATTGCTGCAAGAAGAAGTGCTGCTCGATGATAGAATCCCTTTTCAAGAAAGGTGTATCAAGTATTATAGATAGACCTAAGATTGTACGTCTTCAACCCTGACTCCGGTCAAGGTTTCCTTATAAGTTAATATCAAGATTGCATAGCTATCTAGAATGTGCTATTTTGGCCATGTATGATTGTAATAACGCCATGTGTTACGGTGATCGTTCATGTTCTTGCAAATCTATTTAAAACTTTTCGCATGAACATTAGTCAAAATAATAAAGATGTTTTGAATTTGGAAGGCTTGATACTAGAAATAGAAGAATAAGTTGAGAAATGTGCCTATTTTGTGAATTACTTGGATACTGACAAAGGTACATGCTTAATAAAGGAAGTCAATAGCGACGTTAGGAGAACGTAGTGGCTATTGACTTTTTTATTTTTACAACTGGGTTAGAATGAGGGTAAAACAATGCAACTCGTGCCAACAATCATAAATGTTGAATTTGGACATCTGGGTGGTGTAGGAGAGATAAACGCAGGAGCTTTCGAGCCTGGAGAGTTTGCAAATAAATAATGTAATAAAGAGATTTTTAAATGACAATAAATGATAAAGTTTTTGGAGAACTTGATTATCAGTATAACTGGGTAGGATATAGAACCATAAAGTTTTTGGGAAAAGATACAGAGATAGCATTATTGGTGGGAGGTACTGAAGATGGGGATTTTGATGAAGGACAATATGTGGCATACAACTCATTAATGGATAATTGGGAACAAATCAAACATAGCATATTACAACCAGTTTTAGATTATTATAAAGAAAAAAGGCATGAGCTTGGTTATGATGTGGCATTTAATGAGGACTACCCATTAATTGAGACAGTCGATCAATTAATAGAACATATAACATTAGTAGGTATTTCAGTTCCGTATGATTTCCTTCGCGATGGACGTGATATAGGAATCTCATTTGATTGTTCATGGGATGAAGAAAATGGTTTAGGAATTCGTCTTATAAATGAAAAGGTAGATGAAGTAGGTTATCAAGATGTCGCTATTTAAAATAGGGTATTAAAAAGTACAGACCTCATGATGGTTGTACCATCAAAGAGTATTATGTGCAATGATAGAACAGAAAACGAAGTACGAGCTTAGGCGAGATGACATTTTATTAGGCAATCAATATAAATGCATGGAATGTATATTAAACTAAAGAACTCGTAAGTTTTAATGTAGTAGTTGTCATGACATATAAAAGGTGTCACGCAATAACTTGAAAACTTACAAATTTATGCTATTTAAAAATATATGAACTTAAAGCACTTGATTGTCATTTATGGCAACAAGTGCTTTTTTCATAGATATATTAAGACTCGATAAACAAATAAAATATAGATTGTATATATGGATTGATAAATGAAATAAAATAAGTCGTGAATATTATATAAAAGATAAGACTTACTTAGGTAATATAGATAAAGAGTTATACAAGAAGTTAGACAAAGGCTCTAAAATAGAAGTACTAGAATATAAAGGAAAGACAATCATGTATGATAGTTACGATGTAAAGTAAGGGGGATTATATTGAAAAAGAAACGGTTTAGAATTGGTTGTATTGTAGTGTTTCTAGTGTGTACGTTCCTACTCATAGGGATAGGAACGTACAACGAGATACAGGTCAGACAACATGGTAAGTCAAGTATAGCGGAAGTCGTAGATATGAAAGAGTACACACCTAGAGGGTTTAAGACTTATGAAATCAAGTACAAAGTAGATGGTGAAACGCACACAGGTAGCGTAAGTAAGAAAGTATACAAACGTTTAGACATTGGTTCTCGCATTGAGGTTGTTGAGTACAAAGGAAGGACTATGCTATTTGAAAGTTACGATTCAAAGTAAGGGGTATGAATAGTGAATCATAGACGTAAGAAAAAGAAGAATCCAATACACGTAGAAAAAGTACCAAATAGGGTAGAACGCATAGGAAAAGAAGAGAAACCGAAAGAGGAGCAGCGTAACAAGTTTGTTGACATTCTCCTTGGTATTCTTCTTTTCCCAATTATTATATGGGCAGTATTAGAAGGTTCTAGGGGAAAGTTAAGTAAAAAGGCAACTCTTGTGGTTATAAGTGTTATTGTTTTCATCTTAGTTGGGGTAGTGATAATAGGAAACAAATAAAGGGGTATGTTATGAGTGAAAAGAAATTCATAAACTTAGAGAAAGACCTAGAGTATGTAGACGACTATGTTGTATTTAACGCATTCCCCGAAAGAATTCTCCTTCCTCAAGCGTGTGAAGGGCGTAGCCCAACGATAGGTGGGAGATGAATTTCGGTTTGGTGTAGCCAAAAGGCTTTGCCTTTTATTTTGCCTCTGATAAAATCAGTCTTATAAAGAATAAAGGTTGGTAAAGGTTGGTATACGAATGAAATTAGATAGCAATAATCATTTAGTGTTCTTGTTGTATTATCATCTTGTGTTGGTCGTAAAATACAGAAGAAATGTGTTCGATGATGATATATCAGACTATGCAAAAGACATGTTTGTCAGGTTATCCGAGAATTACAACATAACACTGATAGAGTGGAATCATGATGTAGACCATGTTCATATTTTGTTCAAGGCACATCCGAATACAGAAATGACAAAATTTATTAATGCTTATAAAAGTGCAAGTTCTCGACTAATCAAGAGAGACTTTCCACAAGTGAAAAAGAAACTTTGGAAAGAGATGTTTTGGTCAAGAAGTTTTTGCTTACTAACTACTGGTGGTTCGCCAATAGACGTAGTAAAGAAATATATTGAAAATCAAGGTGAAAAGTGAGGTGAAATGATATGACAAAGCATAATAAAGCATATAAATTCCGTTTGTATCCAACAGAAGAACAAGCATATCTTATGCGCAAAACCTTCGGTTGTGTACGTTTCGTGTATAATAAAATGTTAGCTGAACGAAAAGAAGCGTACGAAAAATACAAAGATGATAAGGAGCAACTAAAGAAACAAAAGCCTCCAACTCCCGCGAAATATAAAGCAGAATTTGAGTGGTTAAAAGAAGTTGATTCATTAGCTTTGGCAAATGCTCAACTAAACTTGCAAACTGCCTATAAGAATTTCTTTAGTGGTCAAAATGACTTCCCAACATTCAAAAGTAAAAAAGACAGAAAGTCTTATACAACGAATGTAGTAAACGGAAATATTATGTTGCTTAATGGTCATATCAAATTGCCAAAACTGAAAATGGTATGTATCAAACAACATAGAGAAATACCACAAGATTATATGATCAAGTCATGTACGATTTCTATGACACCTACTGGTAAATACTATGTGTCTATCTTGACTGAATACGAAAAAGAGATTGTACAAAAAGAAGTAGAAACAGTTGTTGGGTTAGACTTTGCGATGGGTGGATTATACGTTAGTTCTGAGGATGAGAAAGCCAATTATCCTAAGTTCTATCGTGAAATGTTAGACCGATTAGCAAAGGCACAACGAGTATTATCAAGGCGCAATAAAGGTTCTGAGCGTTGGAATAAACAACGTATTCGTGTAGCTAAGTTACATGAGAAAGTAGCTAACCAACGTAAGAATTTCCTTCATCATGAGTCTAAAAAGTTAGCTGCTAATTTTGATGTTGTAGCTATTGAAGACCTAAACATGAAAGGAATGTCGCAAGCACTTCATTTTGGAAAAAGTGTCGCTGATAATGGGTGGGGTATGTTCACTTCTTTCTTAGTTTATAAACTAAATGAACAAGGAAAACAACTTGTGAAAATAGACAAATGGTTTCCTTCCACAAAAACATGTAGCAGTTGTGGAATTGTGAAAGATATATCATTGTCTGAACGAGTATATTCTTGTATATGTGGTGTAAATCTCGATAGAGATTATAACTCAGCTATCAATATTAAAAATGAAGCAATACGTCTATTAGCGTTAGCATAGATAGCAATAATATAACCTTTGGAACAAGGGAGTTAGCTCGGCTGTCTTAGGACTAATTCGTTAGCTATCAAAAGTAACGACTAACCGAGAAGCCCCCACTTCAGACAGTCCGTTAGGACGTTAAGTGGCGGGTAGTTCACTTGTTAATATTTGTTATATAATGAAATCAAGCCATATGTAAGATGGTTTCCCCGTTACGAGTAATGAGATAGTTTGATTCACCTTTTATACATTATCTGAAAAAGAGCTTGTAGTGATTCCTACAAGTTCTTTTTGTTGCTCTTACAAATACGAAAATATCCTTTTTAGCAACCAGTCATTTTCCGTTGTGAATTTTATCCCTCCTAATAAAAATCATAATATCTTTTTAAAGAAAGTTTAGATTTAAACCCCATATAGTGACCCCTATGAATACATAAAAAAGGAAGAGAATTTTTAAAATTCTCTTCCTTTTTTATGTATTCATTAGCTGTTTAGTATATCGAAAAATGATGTAGAATTTACCTATTCTATTATAACAGTATTAAGCATGATTTTAAGATGAAATATTGCATATTAAAATGTATTGATATGAGTTAATACACTTAATATAATGAGAGTATAAGATTTACTACATCATAATATTAAAAAGGAGGAAATGATTATGGAAATCGCAATGGCAGTTTTAAAATTCATAGGTGGAGCAATTCCATTGGTTCAAGAACTTTTAAAAGCATTTATGTAAGTTTATTACTCCGCAATTATTTATAGGAATTATCAGACAAATGATCTGTATATCAAAGATAAATTGATGTGCAAATCATTTGTCTGAAAAAACTTTAAACAAGAAAAAGAATCCCAGAAATCATAAGGGATTCTTTTTCTGTATGTGTAATTATGGCTGTACCCCACGCCCATCAACCTAACAGAACAGGTTGCCCCCAAAACGATAAAAATGAACTTCGTTTCTATAAAAAACACAAAATTTTCGTTAAAGGGGAACTTCAAAATGTTAACTTGATGGGCTGAACCCCTTATTCCCCCTTATCGAGGGGGGATCAGTGTTCAATTATATATATTAATTATGAACAAAATTCACCTATTAGCACTTAAAATATAGGTGGATTATTGCTTAGAAATAAATTTGTAATTGCTGGTGATTTTTATCTCGTTTACTGTAAAAATCACTATAGAAAGAGAGAAAAGGGTTGTAATGGTAATAAAAATAGAAGAGATATACCAAGAGATATTGGACAGTAAAAGGAACAGATTTCCCAAAGGTACATGGAGTGATGATCAAGATAATAATCTAGCAAAACGTGTAATCAAGTATCTTATAGAAAAAGTTTTAAAGTGGGATAAAAAAACAATTCTTAAGAGTTGGAAATCCCAATTAATTATTAAATATAAATTAGGTGGTTTACTTAGCGTTAAATATCATGATAGCCCATATGTAATGATAAATGATGTTTATCCGAATTGTTTTAAAGAATGGGAATTTCAAATGACACCTAGGAACTATTGGACAAAGGAAAAGGCATTGGAAGCGTTAAAATGGACGATAGAAAAAAAAGAAAGGTTAACAGATAATAAACTATTGGAGGTTTATAACGTTCGGTGGTTATCTAATCAGAATTTGAGTTCGCCTTGCCAAATTTTTTGGGGAGGTAGTCCTTACATAATGATAAATGAATTATATCCAGACCATTTTAAGGAATGGGAGTTTAAAAAAACTCCTAGTCGTTTATGGACAAGAAAAAAAGCGTTGGAAGCATTAAAATGGACGATAGAGGAAAGAAAACAAATGAATAATGAGGAGATAAGAAAAAAAATTAGTGTAATTTGGTTTTCAGAAATAGGCTTAAGGACCCCATTGGAGAGATATTGGAATGATAGTCCATTTAGTATGATAAATGAGTTATATCCTGGATGTTTTAAAGAGTGGGAATTCCAGAAAACACCTAAAAACTACTGGACAAGAAAAAAAGCGTTGGAAGCATTAAAATGGACGATAGAGGAAAAAGAAAAGTTAACTAATGAAGAACTTATAAAGGTCTATAGTAGAAGATGGATGATTAATCAAGGGTTAATAACTCCATTAGAGAGATTTTGGAAAAATAGTCCATATGCCATGCTACACGAGTTGTATCCAGGGAAATTTAAAGAATGGGAATTAAATAGGGCCCCTCGTGGATTTTGGACAAAGGAGAAAGCATTGGAAGCATTAAAATGGACGATAGAGGAAAAAGAAAAGTTAACTAATGAAGAACTTATAAAGGTCTATAGTAGAAGATGGATGATTAATCAAGGGTTAATAACTCCATTAGAGAGATTTTGGAAAAATAGTCCATATGCCATGCTACACGAGTTGTATCCAGGGAAATTTAAAGAATGGGAATTAAATAGGGCCCCTCGTGGATTTTGGACAAAGGAGAAAGCATTGTAAGCATTGAAATGGACGATAGAGGAAAAAGAAAAATTAACTAATGAAGAACTAATAAGGGTGTATAGTAGAAGGTGGATAATTAATCAAGGGTTAAGAACCCCATTAGATAGATTTTGGAATAAGAACCCACATACTATGTTAAGTGAACTATATCCTAATTAATTTATAAAAAATATGAAAGTTTAATATAAATGAAACTAAATTTTTCTTTTACGGGCTCTGTTGCAAAGTTTTTATATAAACAAAAAAATCCTAATATAGTAGGTAGAGTTTATGCAACTTTGAATAGTTTCTCTAATTCATTGTACGTCGAAAAAACGAAGTTTGGTTGTTGCAAACTTCGTTTTTGTTTATATAGGGCATGAATATTTTCGATGCTTTTCAAGTTACGTGAAGCATAACGAAGACTTTGAAATCCTGCGGATTTGGAAAAACGTCGCTTGATATGTCTATGATCCTGTTCGATGAGATTATTCAAATGCTTGATTGTGCAATGAATGGTATGCTTATAAAAGCCTTGCTCTCCCAATTTATTGAACGCGCAAAGTAACGCGGGAGTCTTGTCTGTTGTGAGAACCGTTGCTTCTCCTAATGTTTTTACTAGTCTTTTCATAAAGGCATAAGCCGCTTGATGATCTTGTTTTTTGCGAAGCTGAATATCCAATGTGTGTCCATCTTTATCAATTGCTCGATAGAGATAACGCCATTCGCCTTTCACTTTGATATAGGTTTCATCCAGGTGCCAAGACAGCTGCACAGATTTGTTTTTCTTTTTCCAAATCTGATAAATGAGATTTCCATGTTCATGAACCCATCGCATGATAGTAGTGGGATGGACCGATACACCACGTTCTTTCAAAATTTCAGATACATCTCGATAACTTAAAGAAAAACGATAGTAGTAGCCGACGGCTACCAAAATAATATCTTGTTTGAACTATTTTCCTTTAAAATATCCCATTTATGATTCTCCTCATTCTGTTTTGCAAAAATTTAGCTTACTTTTAAAAACTTTGCAACAGAATCGAAGGGACAAAAAGGGTAGAAAAGACATGGATTTGCAAGGGGTCGTCTGCAAAAGTTTATAAATTATAACATATATATATGCCTATAGTAGTTACGAAAAAGTAACAAAAATGCTATTTTCAAAAAAAATGCTTGATATATATTTTGAGTTTTTGTTATTATAGGCTTATTTATTCTATATTTTTGCAAATGTAATAGAGGGAGTGCCATCATGTATGGTATGGTTGAAATCGCAAAGGAGAACAATATAAGTCTCTATCATTCTCTTCGGTTTCTGATTGAAACGTTCCCATTACTAAGACAAAAGAAAAATCTATGTTGGGTTTTCTTTTGTCTTAGTAGTGGGAGGAGCCCTAGTGTTATGTTATAACACTGAAATATGTAGGAGAAACTATAGATTTTGGTTGATTATATGGAATGAAAAATTAAGTCGTTATTCTTGGGATTCAGACTACCATTATTCTCACTACTATTCTCACTACTATTCTCACTATTATTCACACTATTATTCACATTAAAAGAGGTATAAGGAGGAAGGTATATCTATTAAGATGGAGAGATATACCAAGTTAGAAATGAACATTAAATTTAATAAAAAAGTAGTAGCATTCACGGCAGGATTAACGGTATTATCTTCACCATTGGTATCGTTTGCAGAGGAACAACAATCAGTAAACAATAAGCAACCTACAAGCGTTCAGGAACAAGGTAAAACAGACCAACTTCAAACATCAGATGAACAGGCTCTAAAAAGTATTGAAGCTAGTTTTGAAGAGGTAGACGGACGTGGTGGAGGTACTGTCGATAATAAGAAAGCAGACAGTCTTCAACGTTCAGAAGGTATTCATGAAGAAACAGGTACATTAACTGTTCCTAACAATTCAAACAGAACAAAACGTAGTCTGTCTTCCGCATCACCTAGCATCTCTAGTACAATAAACGGTGTTCCATTCACTGAATGGATTGTTCCAGCAGGTAACGATAATATTCGTCCTCAAAACTACATGAGTCCAAAGTACATTACAATTCATGAGACTGATAATACAAGTGTAGGAGCAGGTGCTAGGAACCACGCTCAATACCTATATAACCAAGCAGTAGGGAACACAGACCGAGCTGCATCATGGCACTTTACAGTGGACGATAAAGAGATTTATCAACACTTACCATTAAACGAAAACGGGTGGCACGCAGGAGACGGTGATGGCCCGGGTAATAGAGAGTCTATTGCAATTGAAATCGCGGTTAACAGCGATGGTAACTACAGTAAAGCAGTAGATAACGCTAAGAAACTTGTAGCTTATTTAATGGAAGAAACTGGTGTACCGTTAAATAACATCGTAAAACATCAAAGGTGGAGCGGTAAAAATTGTCCTGCTAAAATGATTAATAATGGACAATGGGATGCATTCGTAAATGGTGTTGGAGGGTATTATAATAATCTTTATCAACCAAAAGACGACATTACAGGAGGTTGGTATGAGCCGGCTATTCGAGAGCTAAATAGAAGGGGTATTATGGCAGGGGAAGGAAACGGTGTTTTCGCACCTAATAGAGCGGTAACAAGAGCCGAATTTGCTCAATTAATCTCTAAATCTCTAAACTTGCCCGCTGGAGATACTTCATTTAAAGACCTAAACGATGCAAACTCAACTTTACGAGATGGTATTAAACGCACTGCAAGTGCAGGTATCATTGCAGGTAGAGGTGACGGTTATTTTGACCCAAACACACCTATTACAAGAGAAGAATCAGCAATTATTGTAAACAAGGCTTTACAGTATAAAGGTCTATGGGGGCCAGTTGCAAACTTACCATTCTCAGACAAAGACCAAATTATCTATAAGGAAGACGTACAAAGATTGTATGGACTAGGTATTGTAAAAGGTAAGGGTGACAATCAATATGACCCTAAAGGAACAACAACTCGTGGTGAAACAGCATCATTTATTCTAAATATGCTTCAAGTAATTGAAACTGGTAGTGTTCAAAATACAATTGGAACAGCTCAAATAAATGGTATTGGGGTAAATGTTCGGAGTGGAGCAGGTACAAACTACTCTATTGTTAGAAAGACAAGTAAAGGTGAAAAAGTTACAGTATATGAAGAAAAGAATGGTTGGCTAAGAATTGAAACGAATCAGTGGGTTTATAATGACCCTAGTTATATCAACTATAACAAACGATAAAAACTAAATAGTGAAAGGAACAAGTCATATTTGGATATATAACTTGTTCTCAGGCTGTGAAGAAGACTTTCTCCACAGCCTGTTTTTGTGTCTGCTCCCTCTTTACCTGCCAATGCTGATAAATTAATTTTTTTGAAATTGTCACTTTCCTGTAACATAAGTGATTTATTTTATAATAAGAAACTGACATGGAAAGAGGGAGAAGTTATGAAAAAAATCATACCGATAGTCGCATTAATAGGCATGATGAGCTTAGGGATACAAGAAATGAATGTGAAAGCTGAGACATACAAAAGTGCAGGTTCCAAAATGGATTTTTGGAATTCTAAAAGAACAGGTACTAATTTTATGAATAGCACTTCATTACCTGAGAACTACAAAAGTGCAAAGGAAGCTCATATTGAATATGTTCGTTTAGCACCTGATAAATGGGCAAAAGATAAGGATTTCTTATTTGAAGACAAACCAGATACATCAGGAAAAGATTTTCTTATCGGTAATGCAGATAATTATCAAAGATTGGTGGAAGAGGATGTAGCAAAATTGAAAGCAGATTTAGATGCTGCACAATCACAAGGGATTAAAGTTGTACTTACAATGCTTTCATTACCTGGTGATCGTTGGCGTCAATTTAACAATAATCAGAATGATGATAGAATTTGGGAAGAAGAGAAATATCAAGAACAAGCAAGCCAATTTTGGAAGGACCTTGCGTTTGAATTGAAAGATCATCCAGCTGTGGTTGGTTACAACATTATCAATGAACCACATCCAGAAACATCTAAGAAAAATAGATATAATGATTTTTGGACGGAAGATTATGAGAAATGGTATTCAAAAGTGAAGGGAACCCCAGCTGATTTAAATGAATTTTATCAAAAAGTTGTTACTTCAATTCGTGAAGTAGATAAAGAAACACCTATTATTTTAGATTCAGGTCTATATGCCACACCTTGGGCTTTTAAATATCTTAAACCAGTTAAAGATAATAAGACATTGTATGCATTTCATATGTATGAGCCATATCAATTAACAAGTCAACGTGAAAATCAAAATAAAGAGTATCAATATCCTGGAACTGTAAAAGTAGGAGATTTAGAAACACCTATGATGTGGGATAAAGATGGATTAAATACATTCTTACAGCCTGTGCAAAATTGGTCTCAGGAAAATCATGTACCATCTAATCGAATCATTGCTGAGGAATTTGGAATTAATCGTACCGTTCCTGGAGCACCTCAATACATGCAAGACTTAATCTCTATATTCAATCAGAAAGGATGGCATAAATCATTCTATGCATTCCGTGAAGATACTTGGACAGGAATGAATTATGAATTAGGAACAGAAAAAATAAAATGGGATGAAGAGGGGCAACCAAAACGTCAAGATAATCCACTTTGGGATGTAATAAAAAATGATTTACAAATCGATGCAGGAGTAAATAGAACAACATTTAAGGATGTCCCACAAGAACACTGGGCATTTCATGCAATTCATGATTTAGCGAATAAAGGAATTATTGCAGGTTATGGAAATGGGATATTTGGTATGGGTGATAATGTAACACGTGAACAAGTAGCTGCATTAATTTACCGTACTTTGTATATAGAAAAACAAGATAAATATGAAAATCCATACAGAGATATCGATGGAAATTCAACAATGTTTCCTGAGGAAATATTAGCTTTAACTAAGATAGGAATTTTCCAAGGAGATGATCAAGGAAACTTTAGACCGAAAGCTACATTAACACGTGCAGAAATGGCACAAGTTATTAAGAAAGCGTTTAGATTAGATGTAAAGGCGCCACATAATTTCAACGATGTTCCAGCAAATTCATGGGCAAAAGATGCGATTGGTGCCGTGCAATCGAACCATATTGCAGTAGGAGTTGGAGAAGGGAAATTTGCTCCGGATATGAACGTAACACGTGAACAGTATGCACAGTTTTTATATAATGCAATTTCAAATGCGCAATCCCATCAATAAAAAGAAAATGAAGTTGAGTGGTTTATTATATCATCATTATAAGGGCGTATTACTGCTCGTAAAAATTTAATTGGTGATACCCCATATCAACTTAAAAACTTTATAACGCCCCCTAAACAAAAAATTTGTGTTTTTATAGCACCGAAGTTCATTTTTATCGTTTTGGGGGCAATTTGTTCTGCTAGGTTGATAGGCATGTGACGTTACCTTTTTATAAGCTTAATTTTTTAGAAAATGATACGAGGTAAATATGATGAAAAATAAAAAAAGAACAGCTACAGTTGCATTAACAACAGGATTAGCTTTAACAGCTGTAATACCATATGGAGTAGGTCATGCAGAGGAAACAGATCAATTACAAGTTCAAATTCAGGAGGATTCGTTTCGTACAGGTGAACTTACACAACCATCACAAAAGGCACCAGAGAATGTAGTAAAAGATGCCCTTAAGGAAAAGACAGAGCAAGCTTTGTCTCCAAAACAAGTGAATGGAGAAATGGGAGTAGATTATAAGGTTCTTCAAAAACGCGGTTCGTATGATGGGACTACACTTGTGCGTATGCAACAAACATATGAAGGAAAAGAAGTATATGGGTATCAATTGACTGCACACGTAGATAAAAAGGGTGTTATTAAAAGTGTTTCAGGGGATAGTGCGCAAAATTTAAAACAAGAAGATTTAAAGAAGCCTATTAATCTATCACAAGAAAAAGCGAAACAATATATTTATACGAAGTACGGGAATGATATCAAGTTTATTTCTGAGCCAGAAGTAAAGGAAGTTATTTTTGTTGATGAAAATAATGGACAAGCCAGTAATGCATACCAGGTTACATTTGCTGCAGTAACACCAAAATATGTATCTGGAACTTATTTAGTGAATGCTCATAATGGTGAAATGTTAAAAAATATGGTACAAGATTCAGATTTAAAAGCAAGTGAGAAGCTTGTTGATGCCTTAGAGGAAAGTAGAAAAAGCATTCTTGCATCATTAACTGGAACAGGAAACGATGCTTTCGGTATATCTCGTACATTTGGTATTTCTAAACAAAGTAATGGTGAATATGCACTTGCTGATTATTCAAGGGGGCAAGGAATTGAAACATATGATGTGAATTACAGAGATATTACTAAAGAGGAAAGCTATTATCCTGGCACACTAGCAACTAGCACTTCAACAACATTTAATGATCCAAAAGCGGTAAGTGCTCATTACTTAGCAACAAAAGTATTTGATTTTTATAAAGATAAATACAAGCGTAATAGTTTTGATAATAAGGGACAAAAAGTAGTTTCAGTTGTACACGCTTGGGATTCTGAGGATACGAACGATCCAAAAAATTGGAAAAATGCATTAAGTGCTAATATTAATAATAGTAGTATGCTCGTATATGGAGATCCTATGGTGAAGGCATTTGACGTAGCGGGACATGAATTTACACATGCGGTTACATCTAGCGAATCCAATCTTGAATATTCCGGAGAATCCGGTGCGATTAACGAGGCGTTATCGGATATTATGGGGACGGCTATTGAGAAATATATAAACAATGGGAATTTTAACTGGACAATAGGAGAACAAACTGGATTAGTTTTACGTGATATGAAAAATCCATCTTCAATCAATTATTCAAATGGAGTACCATATCCAGATGATTATAGTAAATATACTAATTTAAATGGAGAGGATGATGGAGGCGTTCATTTCAACTCAAGTATTATTAATAAAGTTGCATATTTAATTGCAAAAGGTGGCACTCATAACGGTGTAACTGTAAAAGGTATTGGCGAGGATAAAATGTTTGATATTTTTTATTATGCAAACACTGATGAACTAAACATGACTTCTGATTTCTTTGAATTGAGATCAGCATGCCTTCGAGTTGCAACAAATAAATATGGCGCGAACTCGGCTGAAGCTCAAGCAGTCCAAAAAGCTTTTGATGCAGCAAAAATTAAGGTAACAGTGGAAGAAAAAGAAAAAGCTGTGGAAAAACAAGCGCCGGAGTTAACTGTACCGTTTACAACTACACTACATGTAGGTGATACGTTCGACCCGATGAGAGGCGTAAAAGCTGTTGATAAAGAAGATGGTGATTTAACAAATAGAGTAAAACATAAAGGCGATGTAGATACTTCTAAACCAGGTAACTACATTGTGGAGTACTCGGTTGTCGATTCCCAAGGGGTTAATGCAACGGCTACACAGACTGTAATTGTAGAGGAAAATGGAGAAACTCCAGATATGGAACCTAAATTAACAGTGCCTGTTGGAGCAACAATTAATGTAGGAGATTCATTCGACCCAATGGCAAGAGTATCAGCTACTAATAAAGAAGACGGTGACCTTACTTCTAAAGTAACAGTTGATGGTAAGGTAGATACATCTAAGGCCGGTACTTACGTATTAACTTACACAGTTACAGACACTAAAGGTCATGAAGTAACTGCGAAACAAACAGTAACGGTTAAAGCTGGAGAAGAAGTTAAAGATGAAAAACCAGTACTAAAAGTACCTGCTGAAACAACAATTATTGAGGGTAATCAATTCGCCTCAATGGCAGGAGTATCAGCTACTGATAAAGAAGGTGGTGACCTTACTTCTAAAGTAACGCATGAAGGAACTGTAGATACATCTAAAGCCGGTACTTATGAAGTAATATATAGTGTCAAAGATTCCGCAGGTAATGAGGTAACTACAATACAAAAAGTAGTTGTGAAAGATAAGGACAATGGTAACGGTTCTAATAACAGAAATAATGGTTCAGACAACGATAACGGTTCTGATAATGGCAGTACTGGTACTAACAACAGCAATGCCTCTGATACTGGTAACAGTAATATCTCAAACAATAGTACTACTGATAAAAAAGAAGATACATATAAAGAGCTTCCAAAAACGGGTGCAAGTACAAATAACAGTGCAGCAATGGGTGTATTGATGGTTCTTGCAGGTATGGTTCTTTCTTTTGGTCGTAAATTTAGAAAGGTATTAAAATAATAGTAACTTATTGCATTAAAAAGCACCTTCAAATATTGAAGGTGCTTTTTATGGTTCTGGTGCAAAAATATTAACTTGATGGGCATAAGGTCACCTTATCAAAAAAAGAAAATTGTACGTTTGGACACATTTTAACCGGTTCCCTGTAAGTTAAGGAACTGGTTATTTATTTTACCGATTTTTTATAGACTTTTTATCTCGTAATGGTCTTAAATTATTGAAATTTGTTTTTTGGTTTAAGTTCCAAACATAATCACCTGTTAACGTAATATGTTCCCATCCAAGTGGAGATATATGTTGTACATATTCTTCGGGAATGTCCACTCCTTTTGCATGCAAAGCATCAACCGCTGTGATATATATATACTATATTCCATAATATAATAGCTAAAATCAGAAGTTGTAAACCACTTGCTCTATGTAATTGATCCTCATAAGAACAATCAAGAATTTCTCCTAATTAATTAAAAATGCATCTCAAGCAACCCTAATCAATAAAACGATTGGCTGTTCCCGTTTTGTATTCAATCATTTCCTATCTCTATGGGATAATGCATACAAAGAAACAGGGAAAGGTTTGACATATGGTACATGCTCTGCCAAACTCCCTGCCATGAAGAAAGAGTTTGTTTGGCTAAAAGAAGTGGATAGTATCGCGATTCAGTCGTCTGTTCGCAACCTTGCGGATGCTTATACACGCCTTTTCAAAAAACAAAACAATGCCCCGCGTTTCAAATCTAAGAAGAACAACGTACAATCTTATACCACAAAACAAACAAATGAAAACATTGCCGTTGTAGGAAACAAAATAAAATTGCCAAAACTAGGTCTTGTTCGATTTGCCAAAAGTCGTGAAGTAAAAGGACGTATTTTAAATGCTACAGTTAGACGGAACCCTTCTGGCAGATACTTTGTGTCATTGTTAGTTGAAACAGAAGTGCAAGCACTTCCGAAAACAAATTCTTACATTGGAATGGATGTGGGACTAAAAGATTTCGCCATTTTGTCAGATGGAACAACCTATAAAAATCCGAAGTTTTTTCGATCATTAGAAGAGAAGTTGGCAAAAGCACAGCGTGTTCTTTCTAGAAGAATGAAAGGATCTTCTCGCTGGAATAAACAAAGAGTAAAAGTAGCTAGAATTCATGAATACATGACGAATGCTAGAAAAGATTACTTGGACAAAATCTCGACTGAAATCATCAAAAACCACGATGTTATCGGTATAGAGGATTTGCAAGTATCAAATATGTTAAAGAATCATAAGTTAGCAAAAGCAATTAGTGAGGTATCATGGTCTCAGTTTCGAACTATGTTGGAATACAAAGCAAAATGGTACGGCAAACAAGTCATTGTTGTATCGAAAACATTTGCTTCAAGCCAATTATGTTCTTGTTGTGGATATCAAAACAAAGACGTTAAAAATCTAAACCTACGTAAATGGGACTGCCCTTCTTGCCATACACACCATGATAGGGATATTAACGCAAGTATCAATCTAAAGAATGAAGCGATAAGGCTTCTAACCGCAAGGACTGTGGAGATAGCCTAATAAATTAGAGTTCGATAGAACTCTTTACTTAGGAATCCCCCTCTTCTAAACGAAGTGAAAGTGGGGGTAGTTCAATTAAGCAATATGTACATATCTTCCATTTTCAACACGCTGTAACCATTTTAACACTTGTTAATACTTATTTTCTGAATATGTATTTTGATCTCCTCACATTAATATTTAATATTTTCCTTATTACAAATTAAAATCAATGAAAGACTTTTGTAACACTTATGCAAGAAATTCGAAAGGTATCTAAGCTAAGATGAACTTCAGAACATTAATTTTAGATGATTCAAAAGTGATTAATTTCACAACGAGAGGAGAACGAAATGAAAAAGAAATTTAAAACAACTGGAATTGGAAAAAAGGTAATCCCTGCTACAGCGGCATTAGGAATTCTTTTTTCTATGGCACCGATTGCAGAAAATAAGGCTAGCGCAGGGGTAGGTGCGGTAGTGGATATAACTATTACTGTATTAGGTGCTGTAGCAAACACTTATGAAACACTTGGACTAGCCCCTGGGGATCGAGACCCAGGCACTCATATTGATGTATATGCAGAAAACGAAACTTACCAGGCTCCTACTTTTACACCTGGGGAATTTAATATTTCCATGTATCATACACAAGGTGATGTGAATTTTCTTAAACCAGTTAAAGTACGCTATCCAAATGGAAGAATTGAAACTCATCAACTAAAATCTGGACAGCAGCTTAAAATTACTGAAGCAGGTGCAATTATAGATTTAAACCCTAATGCAGAAAATATCTCAGAACACGATCTTCTTTACATTACACAAGCACAATTAGACGAAGGAAAGACCGGAGTTGTGATAAATCAAGGCCAACATGCATTTGTAGAAAAAGCATCTGGTAAAAACCCAAGATTTCTTGGTCCACTTTACAAAAAATATTCCGGCGACTCCTTTGGCGATTGGACGGTGATTGTTAAAAATTCAGATTACCTATTTGATCAGATAGCAAATAAATTATCAGATGAGCAAAAACGATTGATAACATTGACTTCAAAGCCAGTAGGTAAAGATGTCCTTGACAACTATGTTAATAATGATCCTAAAGCTCGTGCAGATTTTTATGATCGATTATCTGATATATTGGCGGAGCGTACTAACGTCCTAGAGACATCTATGGCACTGCCATTCATTACACTAAATGACGGTAAACCTTATCAAATTATCCCTTATAAAAAAGGAACGAATAAAGTAATCGTAAAAACAGGTTCAAAATATCTTTCAGGAAAAGAAGGAAACGGACTTCAATATTCCGATTCGCTTGGCGATGATGAAGTGTTTGAACTTGTTCAGATAGGAAATTCTAACGATGGTAAATTTCAGTTCCGTTTGAATAACAAAAATGGGGTAAGTTTGGCTGGTAATCAATATATTTCTCAATTTGGTACTGATTGGAGTTTCAAATCTGAAATTCGTTTCTCTGATAAAAGCAACAATGAAATTAACAATTGGTTAATAGAGTGGTATCCGGGTAAAGAAAATGAGAGACAGAAGTATGATAAAGTACAGGCTGTAGCTGATGAAAAAGATTCTACTAAATGGATTGCAAAAGATTCCTCTGGAAACGTGATAAAGAACAGTTGGATAAACCGAGGTGATGGGTATTCCTTTACAGATGCTGAAGGAGTCATTTTGACAGGCTGGCAAGAAATTAAGGGGAAGACTTATTATTTCTCATCGCCTTATGGCTACATGGTTGCTGGAAATGCAAGTGATGCACTGATTGAGGATAAATACTACTACTTTAATGATGACGGTGTTTTACAACGATCAACCTGGGATGGAGATTCCTATGCCGATGCTTCTGGAGCAATCGTTAAAGAAGGTCTAAAAGAAGTAGATGGTAAAATTTATTACTTCCAAAATTACAATGTAAATAAAAAGGAAATACGCTTAGAAGATCAAAATAAAATTATTCACGTTTCCGACAAAGGTGTACTTGAGAGAGTTTCTGATCTAAATGGAAAAGTGATAAACAGCGTTGTTAATGTTGGGTTGGACAACAAAATATTATCATTTAAGCATGACGGTTCGCTTTATAAAACAGGGCTCAACAAAAGTGAGAACCTACTAGAATATTATAGTTTAGAAGATGGAGTTTTCTATACCGGTTGGAAAATGATAGACGGTAAAAGATATTATTTCACAAATGGTCGCAATTATACTTTCAATGATTATGAAAACATTGACGGAAAAAAATATTATTTTCATGAAGACGGATCAGTTAATCGATCAGGGTTTGAAAAAATAGATGGTAAGATATACCATTTTGACAATAACGGCGTAGCACAAACAGGATGGCAAACTATCGATAATAAATATTATTACTTCGATGAGAAAGGGGCAGCTAAAACAGGGTGGTTCCAAGTTGGTGGTGGATATAGACCTTGGCCTCTTGCATACGGATACCTTTGGTATTGTGCTAGAGAAGATGGTTCACTTTATTCAGACGGTTGGTTTAAAATCGACGGTAAAGATTATCACTTTGACCAGTGGGGACATAAGATGTAAGGCTCTGATGCAAAAACTTCAGGATAATTGCAAGTAATCTCTAAATCTTGGACATACTGATACTATTACTCTAAAAAAGGTGAGTGATCAGTATGGAAAGCGAAATTTATTCAAGTGGAAGCATTATCATCATGATAATATTTTGCAAACAGTAAGATGGTACCTACGGTACAACTTGAGCTTTCGTGATTTGGTGGAAATGATGGCGGAACGGGGCTTATCTGTTGCTCATACAACGATTATGCGTTGGGTTCATCAGTATGGTCCTGAATTAGACAAAAGAATCCGTCGTCATCTCAAGCAAACCAATGACTCTTGGAGATTCGATGAAACATATATCAAAGTAAAGAGTCAATGGATGTACCTGTATCGTGCTGTCGATTCGAAAGAAAATACCATCGGTTTTTACCTAAGCAAACCAAGAAACCACAAGGCTGCAAAGCGATTCTTCAAGAAAGCTTTGCAGTCTTTTCATATTTCTGATCCTCGTGTCGTGACAGTAGATAAGAATCCAGCTTATCCTATAGCAGTTGAAGGATTGAAAAAAGAAAAAAAGATGCCATTAGGCATCCAACTAAGGCAAGTGAAATATCTCAATAATATAGTAGAACAAGATCATCAATTTATTAAAAAGCGATTTCGTTCGATGTTAGGATTGAAATCCTTTCGCACAGCAACATCCATTATTTCTGGAATAGAAGCTATGCGTATGGTAAAAAAAGGTAATTCGTTTCACTGGACAAGTCTGTCCAAAATCAAGTGAAGTTCATCCATCAACTATTTGGAATTGCTGCTTAAGACTAGATTCCACTAGGAAACTTTTCACCTCTTTATATCTTTCCTAAGTATTTGCACCAGAACCCTTTTGTTTCAGTTCCGGCAATTATAGCATTTAAAGAATAAGATATATATATGCTATTAGTTTATATGTTAACAGGAGTGAATACCTTATAAAATATGAATGTATGTTCCTTGTTGTTGTGTTTTTATTTATATAACCAAATGTTAAATCTCATAAAAATCTTTTAATCTAACTATATGCAATAATACATATTGGTTATGAGTATTTTTCGTGTTATATTATTTAATTGCTATATGTTTTAGTAATATATAATTTTGAAAGGGGAAAGATTATGTTACAAAATACAGTTCGTACTCCAAATAAGAAAAAAAAATGGATTATTGTTGGGGTTATTGTACTAATTGTTATCGTTGCGGCGGTAAATATTTTTGTTATGCAAGGTAAGAAGAAAGATACAACGAAGGCGGATGCTGTAAGTTTTGAGAAAGTGACAGAGCGTAAGCTAAATAATACGAAGTTAATTTCGGGTCAGGTGAAGCCGGGGAATATTGAAAGCTTCTATGCGGATCCAACTAAAGGAAAAGTGAAAGATATTGCAGTGAAAGAAGGACAAGAGGTAGAAAAGGGAACGAAATTATTCTCTTATGATAATGAAGAAATTAATTTACAGGTGAAACAAGCTGAGCTTGATCAGAAGATGGCTGATATGCGTTACGATCAAGGGAAAAAGAAGATTGATTCATTGAAGAAAGAAATTAAGAAGGCAAAAGATAGTGGGGCTGCGAAAGAAGTAACAGACCCAATGGAAGAGCAGGTAAGTGAGTTAGAAATGGCACAAAAAACAACTGATCTTGAAAAAGAAAAAGGAGAGTTACAAAAAGAAGAGTTAAGTAAAAAACAGAAAGAACTTACGATTTATAGTAATTTTACAGGTGTTGTACAAAAGTTAGATAAAGATGCAGCGCAAAGTTCATCTCAAGCTTTAGGTGGCCAAGGGAAAGCATTCTTACAAGTTGCTTCTAAAGATCCGTTCCAAGTTCAAGGGACTTTAACAGAGCTTCAAAAGTCACAAATTCAAAAAGATCAAACGTTTACTGTAACTGCGAAAGCAAATAATAAGAAGAAGTGGACAGGTAAGATTACGGAAGTAAGTGAATTCCCAACGAGTGCTGAGATGGCTCAAGCAGCTGGTGAAGGAACTCAAAATATGTCTCAATATACATATAAGGCAAGTCTTGATAGCCAAGATGGTTTATCTCCAGGTTATCACGTTTCTTTACAAGTAAATTTAGAGAATAAGACGATGATTGCTGTTCCAAGTAAGAGCATTGTAGAAAAAGGCGATGATGCATTTGTTTATATTGAAGAGAAAGGGAAGCTTCATAAACAAAATGTGAAAAAAGGCGCTACTGATGGAGACTGGACAGAGATTGTTGAAGGCGCAGCAGTGGGGCAAAAGGTGGTTAAAAATCCTTCCGACAACGTGTATGACGGAATGGAAGTGACAGAGAAATGATTACGTTAAATAATATTGCTAAAACGTATTATCAAGGAAAATTGGCAGTACCGATTTTACATGGTATTAGTTTAACGATTCAGAGTGGTGAGTTTGTTTCAATTATGGGACCGTCTGGTTCCGGTAAATCAACGCTTATGAATATTATCGGTTGTTTAGATCGCCCAACAGAAGGAAAATATATGCTGAATGATGTGAATATCTTAACAGCAGATGAGTCAAAATTAGCTTTAATTCGTAATGAATATATCGGCTTTGTGTTCCAGCATTTTAATTTACTGCCACGTCTTTCAGCGGTGGAAAATGTTGAACTTCCTCTTGTATATGGTGGGGTGAAGAAAGCTGAGCGCCGTAAGCGTGCTTTGGAAGCACTGGTCAAAGTAGGGTTAGCAGATAGAGTGCATCATTTACCGAATGAGTTATCAGGTGGACAGAAACAGCGTGTAGCAATTGCGAGAGCGATTGCGAATAATCCAACGTTCATTATGGCCGATGAGCCGACAGGGGCGCTTGATACGAAGTCTGGTGAACAAGTTATGGATATTTTCACGAAGCTTAATGCAGAAGGTACGACGATTGTTATGGTTACGCATGAAGAAGAGGTAGCAGCTTATTCATCTCGCCGCATTGTACTGCGAGATGGGAAAATTACTGAAGATAGAAGGTGTGCAGTATGAGTTTACTAGATAGTATGAAAATTGCCCTATCTTCAATTTTAGCTCATAAACTGCGTTCAGCTTTGACGATGCTCGGTATTATTATCGGTGTAGGTTCTATTATTACTGTCGTTGCGATTGGGCAGGGCGGGGAAGTGATGCTGAAGTCGAAAATCGCTGGTTCTGGTAATAACCTTATGCCAATTCAGTTTAAGCCGGATATTAATGATGAGTTTGCTATGGGTGGGCATGAAGTACCAAAATTAACGGAAGAAGATATTCTTGAGGTGAAACAGGTAAAAGATGTTGCCCATGTTATTACGACGAATAGTACGATGGAAACACTTGATATAAATGATAAAAAAGCAATGATTAATGTTATTGGACTGGATAGTGAGTATTTTCAAGTAAATAAAGTGAAAATGCTCAAAGGGCGTTCATTGAATGAATCAGATATTTCACAAGGTAATAACGTCGTTATGATTAGTACGAAGGCAGAAGAGACGCTATTTAAAGATGAAAATCCAGTAGGAAAAATTATTGAAATGAAAGGACAGCCGGTGCAAATTATCGGTGTCTATAAATCAGATAATGAATTTATGGGATTTGAAACTGAAGAAGTACTGATTCCTCTCACCTTATGGCCTGTTTTATACGGAACAGATGAAATTCAAAGTATCGCAATTCAGGCTAAAAATGTAGACAATTTAGAATCAGCAGGAAAAAAAGCTGTTGAAGTATTAAATAGTCGTAAGCCGAGTGAAATTCCAGGTAAATATGAATTAGTAAACTTAAAAGAGTTCCAAGAAGGAGTTTCTAAAGTCACTAATATCATGACAATGATCATCGGTGGTATCGCTGGCATTTCATTAGTCGTTGGTGGTATTGGCGTTATGAACATTATGCTCGTATCTGTAACGGAGCGTACGCGCGAAATTGGAATACGTAAAGCGCTTGGAGCAACGCGTAGTAAAATTTTATTACAGTTTTTAATTGAAGCCGTTATGTTAACGCTTCTAGGTGGTTTGATCGGAATTGGTCTTGGATATGGCGGGGCATATATTGTTTCCACATTTGCGAAATGGCCACCACTTGTTTCATGGGAAGTTGTTGTCGGAGGCGTATTATTCTCAATGACACTTGGTATTATTTTCGGATTAATTCCAGCGAATAAAGCTGCAAAATTAGATCCAATTGAAGCACTCCGCTACGAATAGTTTACTAGTGTAGTAAAGATAAATATCTCTATTACACATACATATTGTTTGAGTTAATTGTTTTTACCATCCTTTAAAAGGAATATGTAAATAGAAGGAGGCGTTATAATGAAAGCGAATATTAATACACAAGATGTAGGTGCGAAAAAGCCATCATTATTTGGAATGATTACATCTCCTGGAGTACAATTTGAAAGAATGAAAACAAACGAGAAAGTTTGGGGTATGTTCCTCTTAGTAGCATTGTTACAAGGGCTTCTAGGTGGTTTAAATGCGTATGTTATGTATACCTCACCTGAGATGCTTAAAATGAAAAAAGAATTAGGTGAAATGGCTGGACAAAGTTCACTTACATCAGAAGTTATTTCTGGAATTGGAACAAGCTTTGCTAGTGCGATGGTTGGAACACTATTCATAGCAGCTATTTATAAAATGTTTATGATGTTCTTTGGTAATGATACGCCTTATAAAACCTTATTGAATATTGTAGCTTATACAAACATTGTCCTTATTATTGGTGGACTTATTAATTCAATTTTAAGTATAATCTTTAGTAGTGGAATGAGCCAATATACGAGTTTAGGGTTATTATTTACGAAAGGTACATTTGCATATGGAATTGGTAATACAATTGAAATATTCTATGTATGGAATTTAATCTTAATTTGGCTCGGATTACACATTACAACTGGATTAAGCAAAGTGAAAGCATCGATTCCAATTATTATTCTATTCATTATTAAAGCGGTATTCTTTGCGGCAATTATTGTATTAATAGCAAAGTTTTTACCAGGTATGCTATTGTAAATAAATTAAGTTCCTTATAAATAAGTTCAGTAAAATATTTGCAACATTAGTAACCAGTTCCTTAACCTAAAAGGTACTGGTTATTTTTTGTCCAAAATATGTTCAAACGTACAATTTTCTTATTTTGATATGGTGCTCCCATGCCCATCAACTTAAGAAATTTTAATACCCCCAAGTACCAAAAAACGTTATTCTTTCTAAACAAGCTAGATTAGAAAGGATGACGTTTTTTATGAATCTTTCAATTCAAAGTAAACTACAATTATTTGCTGAAGAATTACATAAACATTTTACTCCTTCATTTTTAGAAAAGCTTGTTAGAACAACGTATTATAGCTAGACATATTCACTGATGGTTTGATGCATAAGTGAATCCCCAACAACAAATACATTTACACATAGCAAAAGTTATTTATGTCATAAAGTAAAAAAAGGAAACGATTATTGGGTCCAAGGGGCATCCTGAGAGTAAATACTATAATTTGAGTTTGATAAGTGTATTTTAGAAATTTCAAAGCCTTTCAAATTAATGAAAGACTTTTGTAACATTTATGAAAGTGATTTGAAAGATATTTATAATAAGATAAATATATCGAAAGGGATTTTATTCCACAGCAAAAGTATAAGCAATGTACAGTATAATTTCATTTTTGTAATCTTATAGAAATAATGAAAGAAGGGGAGAAATAGCATGAATCGTATAAAAAATAAGGTTCTGGTGCAAAAATCTAAAGACTCTTGCAAGTAATCTCCTAATCTTGGACATACTGATAGTATGACTCTAAAAAGGTGCGTAATCAGTATGGAAAAGGAAAATTTGTTTAAATGGAAGTATTATCAGCCTGAACTAATCTTATTAATAGTAAGGTGGTACCTACGGTACAATTTGAGCTTCCGTAACCTGGTGGAAATGATGGAGGAAAGAGGCTTATCAATTGCTCATGCAACGATTATGCGCCGGGTTCATCAATATGGACCTCAATTAGAAGAGAAAGTACGACATCATCTTAAATCAACAAATGACTCATGGAAAGTCGATGAAACATATATCAAAGTAAAAGCTCAATGGATGTACTAATACCGTGCAGTCGATTCAGAAGGGTATACAATTGATTTTTGTCTAAGTAAATCAAGAGATAAACAAGCAGCCAAGCGCTTTTTCAAGAAAGCCTTGGCTTTTTCGTATGTTTCTAAACCTCGCGTGATAACAGTAGATAAGAACCCTGCCTATCCTGTAGCAATTCAAGAGTTAAGAGAAGAGAAACATATGCCTGAAGGCATACAACTAAGGCAAGTTAAATATCTCAATAATATAGTGGGACAAGACCACCGGTTTATTAAAAGGCGAGTTCGTTCTATGTTAGGATTAAAGTCGTTTAAAACAGCAATCTCTATATTGAGTGGTGTTGAAGCCATGCATATGATGAAAAAAGGGCAACTTGTTTTACCGGATAAGTCTGTCCAAAACCAGAAATGATTTATTCATAAATTATTTGGCTTAGCTTCATAAGATAGAAATGAAGAAGAAATTGCTACTCTATGTTTCTAACTAACATTTTCGCACCAGAACCTTTTTTACTACCATAAGATAGAAAGAATACCACATTGCTATCAAGCTAAGATTTTAAGTTTCCCCATAGCGAAAAAATGACTTCTTTACGACTAGTGTTTAACTCATTTTTTTCGGTTTGGGGAACAACCCACTTCTTAAGTTGACGGGCATGGGGTAGCGCCACACATCCATCAACTTAAGGATTTAGACTATTCTTAAACTTAAAAGCACGTTACTATTCTCTTATGTTAATGAGAAAGGGTGACGTGCTTTTTATGAATATGCATCAAAAACAAGAGCTGTCTTTATTTGCCGAAGAGTTATATCGATATATGTCTCCCGCTACACTTAATCAATTAGCTATAGAAGCAGGTGGAATGAAACGAAAACGTAAGTGCCATGGGCACCATTTTTTATCTTTGTGTGTATGGTTAAATCAACAAATCGCTACAACCTCTCTTACTCAACTTTGTAGTCAATTAGAAACTTCAACAGGAATTTTATTAAGTCCTGAGGGACTGAATCGACGATTTAACTCGGCTTCTGTAGCCTTCTTTCGAAATGTATTTACTACACTTCTACAAGCTAAAATTGGAGGATCATCTACAATTTCTCATTCTCTTTCTGCTTACTTTGAGCGGATTCGCATCCTTGATTCTACAACCTTTCAAGTTCCAGATCGATTCGCAGCTACTTATCCTGGTGCCGGAGGCTGTAGTCATACAGCTGGTGTGAAAATTCAATTAGAGTATGACTTGTTGAGTGGAGAGTTTTCTGATGTGAAAATTGAACCAGGAAAACGAAGTGATCAGGCATATGGGGCGACTCGAATGGACATGACACAAAAGAATGAACTATATATTCGTGACTTAGGGTATTTTCGTTTACAAGACTTTAAATCGATCCAAGATAAGGAAGGGTATTATTTATCGCGTCTTAAATTACCAACTAAAATATATAGAAAAGAATTCGAAACAGTGGTATTTAAAACAAAACCTGCTCAATTGAGACCGGTATATATACAAATTCATTTGGAAGACATCATGAACCAATTACAACCTGGCCAAGTGTATGAATTACATGATGTATATGTAGGGAGCAAAGACAAACTACCCACTCGCATTGTGGTTTATAGATGTACAGAGGAGCAAAAACAGAAACGTCTACATGATCGAGCTATTCGCGAAAAGAAAAAAGGGATTACATATACAGAGCGTACGAAACTTTTACAAGGAATTACGGTATATATGACAAACATTCCTACGGAATGGGTACCGAAAGAGAAAATCTATGATTTATATTCACTGCGTTGGCAAATTGAGCTGTTATTTAAAATATGGAAATCTTGGTTTCGAATTCATCGTTGTAAATCTATTAAACAAGAGCGATTAGAATGCCACCTTTATGGACAACTCATTAGTATCCTATTATGTTCTTCTACTATGTTTAAAATGAGAGAACTCCTGTTACGTAAGAAACAGAAAGAACTAAGTGAATATAAAGCGATGTACATAATTAAAGATTATTTCTTACTTTTTCATCAAGCACTACATAAAAACACCCAAGAATTATCAAAGATTCTCCTTCGTCTGTTTAACCTCCTACAGCGAAACGGACGAAAATCTCACAGATATGAGAAAAAAACAGTCTTTGATATTTTAGGTGTTGTGTATGAGTATACCACTTCTGCCCATCAGGTAGCATAGCGAAAAATTTGAAACCCGTCAGGGTTTATTTGATGTGCCTACTTTTATAACATCTATAAAAGATAATAAAAAACTACGTGGAAAGA
The DNA here is from genome assembly GCF_030348325.1 of Bacillus hominis. Classification (NCBI taxonomy): domain Bacteria; kingdom Bacillati; phylum Bacillota; class Bacilli; order Caryophanales; family Bacillaceae; genus Bacillus; species Bacillus hominis. The sequence continues at coordinate 126,481 of NZ_JAUCFS010000003.1, read as the reverse complement.
CCGCATTTTGTATAAAAATATACGTTAAGTTGATGGATGTGGGGTAGCGCCACATCGCCATCAACCTAAAGAATCATAATCCCCCATGCCCATCAACCTAATATTTTGAAGTACCCCAAAACAAAAATTTTGTCTCAACAAAGTTATCTATAAGAATTCAGTTCATTTTTTTGTTTTAGGGAGCAATTAATTTCCAATACATGTCTTAATGCGAAAATGTGATATTTCGTGATCTTACCCTCATATGCAATATTGCATATAAAATTATATTGATATAAATGTAAGCGCTTACTATAATAAGAGTATAAAGATTTACAACATCTTACTATACAAAATAAGAGGAGGAAATAATATGGCAATCGTAATGACAGTTTTAAAATTTGTAGGTGGAGCACTTCCATTAGTTCAAGAACTTTTAAAAGCATTTATGTAAGTTCATTATTTAGCAATTATTTATAAAAATTATCATATCTTAATACGAAATAAGAGGAGGAAATAATATGACAATCGCAATGGCAGTTTTGAAATTTGTAGGTGGAGCACTTCCATTCGTTCAAGAACTTTTAAAGGCATTTATGTAAGCTTATTATTTAGCAATTATTTATAAAAATTATCATATCTTAATACGAAATAAGAGGAGGAAATAATATGACAATCGCAATGGCAGTTTTGAAATTTGTAGGTGGAGTACTTCCATTAGTTCAAGAATTTTTAAAAGCATTTATGTAAATATAAGATTTGACAATCATTTATAAATCATTATCAAATCTTAAAACAAAAAAAGAATGGGATGATTTTTTTGAAAATTAAGAAAAATAACAGAAGAATAAAATTCCTAACATGTTTATTAGTTAGTTTATGCACTATTAATTATTCATCTATTTCCTTCGCAGAAACAAAAACAGGTAATTCAGCTGATGCAACAAAAAATGCTAGTGGCATTGATACTGGCATAGCAAATTTAAAGTATGATAGTAGAGATATTTTAGCAGTAAATGGTGATAAAGTAGAGAGCTTTGTTCCGAAAGAAAGTATCAATTCAAATGGTAAATTTGTAGTAGTTGAACGTGAGAAAAAATCACTTACAACTTCACCGGTCGATATCTCGATTATTGATTCTGTGGCTAATCGTACTTATCCAGGAGCATTACAACTTGCAAATAAAGCTTTTGCAGATAATCAACCTAGTTTATTAGTGGCTAAGAGAAAACCTTTGAATATTAGTATAGACTTACCTGGCATGAGAAAAGACAATACAATTACTGTCCAAAATCCTACATATGGTAATGTGTCTGGAGCAGTAGATGAATTAGTATCTACTTGGAATGAAAAATATTCAAAAACACATACGTTACCTGCAAGAATGCAGTATACAGAATCTATGGTGTATAGTAAATCTCAAATAGCAAGTGCTCTTAATGTTAACGCTAAATATCTTGACAATTCACTGAACATTGATTTTAAAGCGATTGCAGATGGAGAGAAAAAAGTGATGGTTGCGGCATATAAGCAAATCTTTTATACCGTAAGTGCAGAACTACCTAACAATCCGTCAGAACTTTTTGATAATAGTGTTACTTTTGATGAGTTAACTCGTAAAGGGGTAAGTAATGCGGCTCCGCCTGTTATGGTGTCAAATGTAGCTTATGGTAGAACAGTTTATGTGAAATTAGAAACATCATCTAAGAGCAAAGATGTACAAGCTGCCTTTAAAGCCTTAATTAAGGGGCAAGGCGTTGAAGCGAGTGGACAGTACAAAGATATTTTTGAAGACAGTACCTTTACCGCTGTAGTATTAGGCGGAGATGCAAAAGAGCATAACAAGGTTGTTTCAAAAGATTTTAATGAAATCCGAAATATCATTAAAGATAATGCAGAATTAAGTCCTAAAAATCCAGCATACCCAATTTCATATACAAGCACTTTCTTAAAAGATAATGCAACTGCTGCTGTTCATAACAATACAGATTATGTTGAGACTACAACTACAGAATATTCAAGTGCTAAAATGACGCTTGATCATTACGGTGCATATGTTGCTCAATTTGATGTATCTTGGGATGAATTCTCATATGATGAAAATGGAAAAGAAGTATTAACCCATAAAACTTGGGAAGGGAATGGCCAAGACAAAACGGCTCATTACTCTACAGTTATACCGCTTCCACCGAATTCAAAAAATGTAAAAGTCGTAGCGAGAGAATGTACAGGTCTTGCATGGGAATGGTGGAGAACAATTATTAATGAACAAAATGTTCCATTAACAAATGAAATAAAAGTTTCAATTGGAGGAACAACTTTACACCCGACTGCTAATATTAGTCATTAGGTAGAAGTGAAGCGCCCTGTAAACAGGGCGCTTTTTCAAATATATCATACTCATCAAATTGGAGAGTCAATTTAAGTAGGGGGACCGTCACATAGCCATCTAGCTAAAATTTCATAGTACCAAAGAACAAAATTTTTTGCTAACTTATAACAAATAGCTCATTGTTTCATTTTGGGGTAATTCTGAATTCTTAATTTGATGGACATAGATTGTTAACGTGAACTACTCGTCACTTAGCAAAGCTTGAAGTGGGGGCTTCTCAGTTCCGCGACGAAAGTAACTTTTCGTCTCCCTGAGCGTTACTTCTGGGTGTTCCACCCCTAGATGTCCAACGCTTGGACGCTCTCACGGTACGGTTGTTATTTTACGCAGGAACCGAATGGATTGGTTTTCGCACTCTATTTTCTTCCTGCAACCTCATATATCAAGTTATCAAAGAACTTCATATAGCTAGTTTATCAAAAGTTTTTGGCTATTCCAAACCGAAATTCATCTCCCACCTACCGCTGGGCTATCACCCTTCACACGCTTGAGGAAGGAGACTTCTTTCGGTAAATTCGTTAAAACATCATAATTTCAATTATCTAAAGACAACGGTCATTCATTAATACAATAAATGGAAGCTTATTCGATTCCCTATATTTGTATATGCGAAATTGCATAAAAATATATGTTTAAATAAGACGCGATTTTATATATAACTAGAGGTAGAGAAAGTAAATTATTGTTTAGTGTCTACGTAAAACTTTTAAGTTGATCGATGTGGCGGTATCCCTTTAAGAGAAATATTAAGCAGTTAGCCTTTGCTAATCGCACTTTTATTAGAGATATTTACCTGTTGATATTACGTTAATATGATGAAAATTCGCATAAGAATCTTAATATTTAGAAAGGAAATAAAAAAATGAAAAAATTCGCATCAACACTATGTATAGCTGGAGTGACTTTAACTATTTTAGGAGTATCTCCTCAAAGTAGCTATGCTCATCTCGATCAAATTGATTTAACTGAGAATGATCCTATTACTGCAGGATGGTCTGCAGAAGCTCCGTATCATTCTGATAAAAGTACACATTTATGGATTGCAAAACAAGCTATTGAAATTATGAAAACAGAATCTAATATTGAAGCAAATAAGCAGGCTGTGGACTTTTTAAATTATCCGCAATATAAAGATCTATTTTCTAAAGGATTATATGATGCAGATTATAATGCAGAGTTTAACGATGGTGGAACAGGAATAGGCGGCGTTTTTAAAGGCGGATGGAAATCTCATTTTTATGATCCTGATACTAAAGAAAATTATAGAGGAGAAACAAATCCAACGGCTCTTACACAAGGTAAGAAATACTTTTATGAATCTGGAGAACATTTACGAAATAAAGACTATGAAAAAGCTTTCTATTACTTAGGAGTAGCCACGCACTACTTTACAGATGCTACCCAACCTATGCATGCAGCAAATTTTACCGCAATTGATACGAGAGCTATAAAATATCATAGCTACTTTGAAAATTATGTTACAACCATTCAAAATCAATTTGCAGTCAATACTGGAGGGAATTATAACGACTCTCTATCCACACCTGAAGAATGGATTGATTATGCAGCCCGAGTAGCTAAACCTGAAATCCAAAATATTACTAATGATAAAACATTTAAGTATTATAATAGTGGTAAGGCACAATTGTGGCAAGAAATGGTTACCCCAGCTGTGCAGCGAAGCTTAGGAGAAGCTCAGCGCAATACAGCAGGTTTCTTAAATCTTTGGTTTAAAACTTTTACTGAAAATGTGAAAGCTCCAAGTATAGAGACTGCATTAATCTATGATATAGAAGGAAACGTCATAGAAGCAGGGAAAAACTATTATATCGTACCAAGTGAATCTCCTTATCAAGGTCTAACATTTGAATGGTATGTAGCAAACCGTTATGATTATGTCTCACTTGCAAGTAAAGAAAACAATGCTTTATCTGGTACACCTATAGAATTTGAATTCTACAAAGAAAATGATGCAAAGCTACACCACGGGGAGAGTATATATCTTCGCATGAAGCACTCAAATTACGACCAATTTCAATATTTAAATTGGTCTAATTATTCTAGTTGGATTCACCTTGCTCAAAAATCGGATAGTTTAGCTGACTTTAAAATTAAAATTAACCTGGATAATCCTACAGAATATAATATTTTTACAGATGACTATCCATTAAATTATGAAAATATAAATGCAGAGAAAAATTGGATCGTACTAGGTGGAAAAAAACAAAAACCTAGCTCATGGAAGTTTATACCTGTTAGATAAACTAAAAAGAAAAACACTCGTCCTTAATCAGAACGAGTGTTTTTTTATCCGTAAACGTCAAGTAACTTCACTTATTGGCAACAAACAAAAAAGCCCATCTCTTTTTTCATAAAAGATGAGCTTTTTTATTCTTCAATTATTCTAAATAACCTGTTAAAAAGAATAAAATACTGTAGCTTTGAAATAAAGTCGTACCGTTTATAAAGAAGATGTACTGTTTATAAAGAAGTTGCATCGTTTTATCCCTTTGGATTTCCTTATCTATGGGTTACTCCCCATCGCCATCAAGCTAATAAAGGAAAATACCCCCAAAATGAGAAAATTGGCATATATAGGTAAAAATATACATTTTTTTGTTTTGGAGCAACTAGTTTCATTACCTTGATGGGCATGTTGGTGAGACCCTAAAATGAACATTTGGATAGGCAATCCTTCTTCTCTTAAAATAACCTTAAATATATTATAGATTTAAGAATATCAGAAAAATAAATGGTATAATTTTCTAAAACATCCTGAATAAAGTTGATTTTAGAAAAGGAGTAGAGGGGAAATGTTTCAGAAGCTCAAATTTTATTTAATCAGTCTTGTAATTAGTTCAATGTTAGGTGGGATTATCATAGGTGCTAATTTCTTGGTCCATAACATCTATTATTTAGTTGTAGGTAAAGAATTTCATTTTAATATGTGGTCTTCCACTATTATATTTAGTATCGTATTTATTTCAGGTTTTACATATATGTTGAAAAAGGGCCCAGATATACTTGTTAATGATTAAACCAATAGTAATTCATGATCTGGTTGGCGTCTTGTTTGTTGTTAGGGAAAGATAACAAAACTAAATTTCCTTAAAATGAAAAAATACGCCATTCTTTCTATATATTTTTACAAAAAGAATAGCGTTTTTTTGATTATATGGATACAAATTTATCTTAGCTTGATGGGCATTTGGCGGTACCCATTTTTGGACTAGTTATATATATGTTATACGGAAAAAACAAAAGAAATTTAGCAAATAAGTTGAATATATTTTAGAAATACATTGTTTGCCGATCTAAATTTTTCTAATAGTGAAATGGCTTTGGTAACTTTAGAGGGGGTTCGTTTCATTGATACAAGTCTTGGAGATGAAGGTAATCCAATCACATTTGAAAGGTGTAACCTTAAAGGTAGTAAAATAAAGAATAGTAACCTTAGGAACGTGGAAATACAGCAGAGTGATATTACAGGTATGAAAATAAATGACATTCCTGTGGCAGATCTTCTCGAGCTATACTATCATGTGAATAAAAAGTAAACAATCAGTGCTTCCCTTCAAAATTGGCTCTTTTAAATAATGGATTCATTTTTGAATGATGACCTCTAAATCAAAGAAGCTTACATATTAGATATGTCTAATATGTAAGCTTCTTTATTTCTCAAGGGTTCTCAGAATTTAGGTCTTAATAATGTACGATTTTCTTTTTTTGATAAGGTGACCCCTATTAGAATTAGTACCAACAAAATGTGAACTTCGTACGTTAGACGATTCCTCACATAGAAAAAGCCGATTTCCTGTACGCTAAGGGATAATCGGCTTTTAAGATGAATAGGTCTAATCGATGTAATCATAATATCTTTTTAATGAAAGTTTAGATTTAAAACCTATCTGTTTTATAATTTGCCCCTCTAAAACTTCATTTTCGATTAGCCGTAAAATGAAGGTATTCCGTAGATGTTGTGCTGAAATTCCTTTTCGTAAATTCGCTCTTTCAACTTCAAGTCGAATCATTTTTTGAACAGCAATTTCTGTTAAGGCTTTTGGAGCATCGTTGTCATATGACCAATGATAAGTTTTTCGAGTGAAATCGTATGCTACGAATAGTGGATCATTGCTATGATATTTTGGACGAACAGGTTCAGGAATAGTTATATAATAGTTACATAATCGCTTTTTATCATCTTCAGATAAAAGAACCGTCCTCTCTATACCCACTATTCCTGGTACTGAGATCGTATTTTTTTCAAAATGAACGTGCTTCATCTGTAAACCTACAAGTTCTTTTAAGGACAAACCATTATTAATGAGTAAATGCACAATAACAATGTTACGATCCATAAGTACTGGACGAGCGGAGCGTTGTTTTTCTGTTAATCCTTCTAATGAAGTTAATATGTACTTTAGCCGTTTTTCTTCCTCTTTAGAAATAAAGTCTTCATCACGTAACGCCCGATTAGGCTGAATCATGAGATTCATATCTTCTAATGGATTAGGTAGGCCTAAATATTGATAAAGTCTACTTAGGACAATATAAACACGATGTATCGTTTTATCAGAGTAATTTCGTTGCTTCTTTAAATCATTAAAATATTCTTCATAACCCTCGGTACTAAGTGTCGTCCATATATTGCGTAAGGGAAGCTTTTTTGATTTTTGCAACCACTGACCAAAATCTTCAATATCATAAACATATCGTTTAATTGTGGAAGGTTTTCTTCCTTTATCTAATAAGAAAGAAGAAAAATGCTGTATTGTGTCTTGAAATTCTTTTGTTGGCATAGCCTTATCATCCTAATTTTTTCTTTTAGTATATCAAATTTTGAAATTAGCTTTACTTACACTACGTAATACATACTGAATTTATGTAAATATTTCTCAATATTATATTATTGCTATATGAGCTATAATATAAGTAATTCTTTTTATTATTTATATTTTGTTATTTTCTGTTGCAGAATCCTTATTATAAGGATTCCTTTTTTGTATCAAAAATCTCCAAAGAAAAAAGATAAGATCGGGAACACAATCTTATCTTTAGTACAAAGAGAATACAAAAGGGATTACTATCTTATTTATATTATATTGTTTTTTGTTAATTTTTTATCATTTTAGCCAAGAAGACTCCTTCCTCAAGGAACGTGAAGGGTCGCAGCCCAGTGAGTAGGTGGGAGATGAATTGGCTTCGGACAAGGGATGGCATGAAGCCATCTTAATTGTTCGACATATGTAAAGTGTTACTGGACAATTTGTCATTATCACTTCACTACCTATCGAATGTATGTTTGTTGTATAATAGATATATGTCGAAATGGAGGTGAAACGAATGGTTATTAATAAAGCATATAAATTTCGTATATATCCAAATAAAGCACAAGCAACTCTAATCAATAAAACGATTGGTTGTTCTCGTTTTGTATTCAATCATTTCCTATTTCTATGGGATAACGCATACAAAGAAACAGGAAAAGGTTTGACATATGGTACTTGCTCTGCCAAACTTCCTGCCATGAAGAAAGAATTTGTTTGGCTAAAAGAAGTGGATAGTATTGCTATTCAGTCGTCTGTTCGCAACCTTGCGGATGCTTATACACGTTTTTTCAAAAAACAAAACAGTGCCCCGCGTTTCAAATCTAAGAAGAACACTGTACAATCTTACACCACAAAACAAACAAATGAAAACATTGCCGTTGTAGGAAACAAAATTAAATTGCCGAAACTAGGTCTTGTTCGATTTGCCAAAAATCGTGAAGTAAATGGACGTATTTTAAATGCTACGGTTAGACGGAACCCTTCTGGCAGATACTTTGTGTCACTGTTAGTGGAAACAGAAGTGCAAGAACTTCCGAAAACACATTCTTACATTGGAATTGATGTAGGTCTAAAAGATTTTGCCATTTTGTCAGATGGAACAACCTATAAAAATCCGAAGTTTTTTCGATCATTAGAAGGGAAGTTAGCGAAAGCACAGCGTGTTCTTTCTAGAAGAACGAAAGGATCTTCTCGCTGGAATAAACAACGAATAAAGGTTGCTAGAATTCATGAATACATGACAAACACTAGAAAAGATTACTTGGACAAAATCTCAACTGAAATCATCAAAAACCACGATGTTATCGGTATAGAAGATTTGCAAGTATCGAATATGTTAAAGAATCATAAGTTAGCAAAAGCAATTAGTGAGGTATCATGGTCACAGTTTCGAACCATGTTGGAATATAAAGCAACATGGTACGGCAAACAAGTCATTGTCGTATCGAAAACATTTGCTTCAAGCCAATTATGTTCTTATTGTGGATATCAAAACAAAGACGTTAAAAATCTAAACCTACGTAAATGGGATTGCCCTTCTTGTAGTACACATCATGATAGGGATATTAACGCAAGTATCAATCTAAAGAACGAAGCGATAAGGCTTCTAACCGCAAGGACTGCGGAGATAGCCTAATAAATTAGAGTTCGATAGAACTCTTTACTTAGGAATCCCCCACTTTTAAACGAAGTGAAAGTGGGGGTAGTTCAAATCAAAACCATAAATAACAGTTATACCTATATTGAAAAATTTATTACAAAATTAGCTATAAATGATTCAAGAAGTGAATGTAAACTTTTATACAAAATTTCACATTTTAGAAAGGTAAAAAGAGCCCAATTAATTTAGGACTCTTTTTCGTTTTGGGTAATTCTAAATTCTTAAGTTGATGGATGTGAGTACCCCTATAAAAAACAATTATTTACGACGCCTTCTCTTTGCTTTTTTACGCTGATTTGTATGACTATATTTTTTTATATGAGTACTTCTGTTCTTCTTATAATTAGGTAACTTACATATAAGAATAGTAATTGCACAAAAAATGAAAAATATAAGGTTTGCAATCATCCAAAGGTTAATATCATAGTCATATAGCTTACTAAAATACTTTTTGTCACGAGTAATATGACTTACGTTACTGTCAATTGCTTCTAGGGTGTAAGGAATAATCCAAGAGGAACCAATTAATATAACAATTGTTCCAAGAATGAAACTGAGTATATGTTTTATCAAGTTCTATTCTCCTTTAATTATGTTACGTCAGTAAGCGTGATATCTTCTTTTTGTAAAACTCCCCAAAATGTGTATCTTTCTAATTCAGGAGTGACACATATCATCAGTCGCAAATAACAAATAATAGACAATTAATTTTATAAAAAATGTTGATAAAATGCACTCTTCTATTTTTGACACAATCAATAAAATAATTCATCTTTATATATTGTTTTATTGATTGTATGGGGTGAAAAACATGCAAAGCAAAGAAGAAATAATAGCGTTTTCGTTAACGGCAGGATTAGTTATACCTGCTGTGGCATTATGTGATGAAGGTCATGAAGAGGAAAAAGGACAGGCTATTTCTGATTTACCATTTGAATATTAATAGGGTTTCCATAGACTCCTGGGTGCAAAGTGAAAATGAAGTAGATTGGTATTATGTCAAGGGGATACTTATGTTTGACCCATCTGCTCCTTGTGATAATAATAGCCCTTGGTTGAAGATAGACGGTAGATGGTACTTATTCAACCCTGGTGGAAAGCTAGTTAGGAAAGAAGGTTGGGAACAGTCGTCTGCTAATGGGAAATGGATGTATTGGATTCCTGGAAATTATGGACTTGCAACAAATGAATCAAGGGTAATTGACGGGGTAACATATTACTTCGATAGTAATAGTTATATGAAATAAAAATGAAAGCATCCATTCGGGTGCTTTCATTTTTATTTTGTAGAAATTACACAATGAATGTGAAACTGAAAAAAATGGACATTTGATAAGGTTATAACATACATGTGTATAGGAATGGCTATTTTAGGCGCTGCCGTGATCGGTTTATCGTCTTATTTGTTGTTAAGGGATGATAAGGGGTAACAAAACAAACGAACACAACGAACAAAAAACACCTGAGACTATAGCCCCAGGTAAGTTTGTACAATTTGTAGTATTAAACCAGAGATTTAATCCGCTAGTATCTAAACTAGTGGAATTCAATTCATTATTTTTTCCATTCTGTAAGCTTGACATCCCATAGCAATGCGTCTGTATCAATAAATTTAATACTAAGTTCATTTGCTTTAGCCAACTCTATCTTAAAGGAACTTGTGGATGTAGATATGCTTTCTTCAGAAAATCGAATGGTTTGTACATCTTTTCCATCAATAGAAAAAATTATCTTACCGGAATGTTTGCTCGCACTATCAGGGATACCGAGATATCCCGAAAGTTTTGCATACTTACCTTTTAGCAAGTATTTAAATTGCTGAGAATTTGTCCCTTTACTACTAAACATATTTAATTTAGGTTCAATTTTTTTATGAGCCACTTCAAAGCTAGTGGAATTGTTAACATTCGGTACATATCCAGTACTTTCTGTCAGTTGATTTAGCGCTATAACGGTTCCATTTTTGGGGGATTGGTGTTCCTTTTCTAATGATTTATTAATTTCACCTACAACTACAAGTACTCCTAATGTCAAGATAAATGCTATTACACCTGTAATAATAAAGTTTTTCAAAGTATTATTAGAGCGAAATCCTATTTTATAGGCACAAAATCCTATCGTAGCACCCATTGCATTCACAATTACATCATCAATGTCAAAGCCACCAAGAAAAGTAACCATTTGTAGTACTTCTAGTATAAGAATAGAAATACAGAATGAAGTAATAAATCTAATAAAGCTACAACGATATAACATAGGAATTAATACCCCAAAAGGTATGAATGCTGTTAAATTTCCAAAATTAAAAAACCATAGATTAAAATCTTCTCTATCTACCATATTTGGCAAGCTCAAAGGAATACTACTCGGAATTAACTGGAATTCATATTCATGGTTAATATATTTTAATCCCAATCTATCGAAACCAAGGAACATAAAGTAGAGAATCAGAACGGAATATAGTCCTAATATTGCAAGGGTAATGTTACGATGTTTTCCTTTGATAATAAAACCTCCTATTACTAATAATTGTTCGTATTGATAATTTTACAAATTCTCATATTTTAAATATAACAATAAAACTATGTTGGCGTAAGTAGTAATTCGGTTCTGTTGCAAAGTTTTTAAAAGTAAGCTAAACTTTTGCAAAACAAAGCGAGGAGAATACGTCATTCCTTTCTTTTTCTCTCGAACAGCTGGATCTTGTAGACGTTTTTGTTGCTCCTCCGTACATTTATAAACCACAATGCGAGTAGGTAATTTGTCTTTGCTCCCTACATATACATTATGTAATTCATACACTTGGCCAGGTTGTAATTGGTTCATGATTTCTTCCAAATGAATTTGTATATATACCGGCCTTAGTTGAGCGGGTTCTGGTGCAAAAAAATACTGTCATTGTGTACACTATTATTATTCATAAATAAAGGACGTGTATGAAAGTGACAAAACCGGCGGATTTTAAATGGAAACATTATCAATCAGAAATCATTTTGCTAACTGTTCGATGGTACCTGCGGTACGCTTTAAGCTACAGGGATCTGGTAGAAATGATGGAAGAACGTGGTGTATCTATTACTCATACAACCATTATGCGTTGAGTCCATCAATATGGACCTGAGCTAAATAAACAAATTCGCCGTCACTAGAAGAAAACTAATGACTCATGGCGTGTTGATGAAACTTATATCAAAGTAAAAGGGAAATGGATGTATTTGTATCGAGCTGTAGATTCAGAAGGAAACACGATTGATTTTTATTTAAGTAAAAATAGAAAAGCAAAATCAGCTAAGCGCTTTTTCAAAAAAGCCTTGGCATCTTGTCATGCGACAATACCACGTGTAGTCACAGTTAATAAGCATCGATCTTATCCAAAAGCAGTGAAACTTTCAAAAAAAGAGGATGATTTATCCGAATGTTTAGAACTAAAGCAAATAAATTATTTGAATAATATGGTCGAACAGAATCATCGCTTTATTAAAAAATTAGTACGCCCCATGTTAGGATTTCAATCCTTTCAAACTGCAACAAAGATACTGGCTAGTATCGAAGCTATGCATATGATCAAAAAAGGTCAAACTTCTCAAGGGACGAAGTCTGTCCAAAAACAGATGGCGCTATAATCCATCATCTATTCGGTTTATCGGCATAAGGGTAGATTCCGTTAGGAATATGGCGTCCTCTATTTCTATTCCATTATATTTGCACCAGAATCAAAATTCCTTTATTAGTAGTAAAACTCCGAGGAGAGACAAGACTTCAATCGAGAACCAAAACATATCTTTTTGAGGTTTTTTAAACTCAATTATTTAGAGAAAAATAAAAATAAAGCAATGACTATTACAATACAGAGACGGATTACATCATAATTTTTAATAATAATAATATATAGATATTAGTATTATATATATCAAAAGCTAACTGCTCGGCTGGTTCTCCAAAAGGGGAAGGAGAAAGGTTAGGGACTTCATTAAATGAGTTCTGGCTATCGCCTATCTACATTATTGACGGAATATTGAGTTTTATTTACTGTAAGATTCATATTTAAATTAAAATCTCTGTTATTAATATTATCATCCCTATAAGAAGCAAGAATTCCAAAATACACTTTTCTGTGACTTTTTAAATTCTTTTATTAAAGAGAAGATGGAACCAATTGCTACAAAGATGAAAAGAATGAGTCGTGTCATATCTGGCATTTGAATCACTCATAAGGTTTGAATAGATTCATTATATAACATTTTAAAGATTTTCAGATAATTAAGCAAAATTTAAACAAAATAATCCTTTTACGAAAAAAGGTCCTGTTGTCTCCAACAGAACCTTTCCTAAAATGGCAAAGAGTAACTCTTACCTTACTCTTCTGCTATATAATACACAAAAAACGTATAGTTGTATATAACAATAAATACCAATATAAATATTTGAATAAAGTGTTTAAGAGTATTTTATCAGAGCTTAATATAAGGAATCAAATTACAAATGTTGATTTATCAATGAATATTAATGATGCGCTATTAAATGATAGTTAATAAAGTGATATTACAATAAACAAATATGAAATATTGCATATTCAATTGAAATAGAAAATTACAAGTGGAAAGTGAGGAATAACAATGGGACTAGGAAACCGTGGTATGGCATTTGAAATGCATATTAATCTAGCGAATGAAATGTATCAACGAGGGGGAGTAGCGCTTATAAACAAGCGTCCGACTCCTGTGAAGGTGTTAAAAAGTAAAGGTGGCCGTGTATTAAATGGATTCTATGAAGCAAAAACTACAGAGAATCCTACACGATTAGATAGATAATCTGTTTTATAGGAGTAGCAGATTATCGTTATTCATATTTCCCTGACTGTATCCTTTATTTATCAGGGTCTTTTAAGATAGCCTTTTTTTAGGAGGGAAGTCCCAAGCTAACCACTACTCCAGCGTGATCGGACGGCCAGAGAGCGGTTGACGTTCTGTCATGCTGTTCTTCTCCTACCACATCCGCCACAATTGGGTTCCAACCGTTTTTTAACAAAATAAAATCTATTCTTTTGTTTAGAGAGGACGCGGCATTCAATAGAACAGAACCCTGGCAACAGGTAAGTCCTTTTCATTTACCCACCTGTATCCAAACATCTCGAAATCAAGCATTGATAAAATTCCCTTATGTTGGTGTGCTGGTTCCACTAGCATTTGAATTCAAATCTCCTATAATGATTAGCGGTATCTTTAATGCTGGTTATGATGATTTCATTGTAAGCTCTGACGTTGATCAGGAGTTTTATAAGAATATCAAGGATAAAAAATGTTATTCAATTAGCTATGATGTGATAAGTTTCGATGATATTGTTTCTGTGAACGAAATGCTGAAAGTAAAAGATATAGATAGTAAAAATATTTCAAGCGAAGTTGCAGCCTTGTAAAGCACCTTTAATAGCCTTAACCGCCTGTTTTTAATAGTATCCATTCTGATTTTAGCAATAGGTCTCTTTATCAGCATCATTCTGCTTGTTAAGTTGCAAAATTCAAGATATAGAGAATTGGGGTTACTATCTGCACTAGGTTTTAGTAAAGGCGCAATACGAAGAATGATACTCAGTGAAAATGTATTGTTATCGGGAATGGCGTCTGTTTTTAATGCTTTTCTAATTAGTTTCACATATTTTGTCAGTATTGCTTTTGATCTTGGTTTAGTTATCACGATACTTCAAATGTTTCTTTCCATTTTAGTAACAGCAATTATTGTTATCGTGATCAGCATAACAGCAAGTTATAAGCTTATTAATACTGAGCCTGCTGAGGCACTAAGAAAGTAAAAAATTCATTAGGGGTACCGCTACATGCCCATCGAGCTAAAATTTTGAAATATCTCAAAAGCGAAAATTTTATATCTCTACAGTTATTTATGGGGAATTCAGCTCGTTTTTTTTGTTTTTGTAATAATTTATTACTTGTATGGGGCTTATAAGGGACTATTCAGTGTGGATTGAGAAAATTTAACTACCATATAAAGCGATAAAGTGATAAAGTGTTAGTTGCTGTGCATGTTATTATAAAAAAGAGAGCCTTCCCGGATGATGTTTGTAATAGTTTAGCTTATACGATTTTAGGAAATTAATAGCATTTTATACCGCTATTATTTACCTAATTTCCAAGAAATAGAGGTGATTGTAGGTGACTAAACCTTTTAAAAAAAATAGTCGTTATATGGTTGGATTAGACGGTCTAAGGGGCCTAGCTATACTAGGTGTTATTTTGTATCATATTAATTTTAATTGGATGCCTGGAGGATTTTTAGGGGTTACTGTATTTTTTGTACTCTCAGGTTATTTAATTACAGATATTCTAGCGATGGAGTGGAAGAGAAATAAGAGAATTGATTTGAAGAAATTCTGGCTTAGTAGGGCAAGGAGATTGCTTCCAGCAATGTTTGTTATGCTCGTTATAACGTTGGCATGGATTACGATTTTTCATAGCTCTTTACTTGAAAAAATGCGTGGAGATTCATTAGCGGCGTTATTTTATGTTAGTAACTGGTGGTATATCTATCATAAATTATCGTACTTTGATAATTTTAACCAGCTTTCTCCATTGAATCATTTTTGGTCGTTAGCAGTTGAGGAACAATTCTATGTTGTCTGGCCGTTTATCATTAGTTTAGGACTTTACCACATAAAAAAACAATCCCGTATGATTTTATTGATTTGTCTGGGAGCTGTTGCTTCAGCTTTAGCGATGGCAATTTTGTATGAACCTGGAACTGATCCGAGCAGAATTTATTATGGCACAGATACGAGGGCCTTTTCTTTACTTATTGGAGCGGCACTTGCCTTAATTTGGCCAAGCAATAGGCTTGCAAATAAAATTATTCCAAAGGCGCGTCTCATTCTTGATGTAGTGGGAGGAACTGCTCTTATTATTATATTGCTTATGTTTTGGAAGACGAATCAATATGATCCGTTTCTATACAATGGAGGAATGGTTCTCTTATCAATTGTAACAGCCTTGTTAGTCGCTAACCTTGCGCATCCGGCTAGTAGAATCGCACTATTTTTGAGATTTAGACCACTGCTTTGGATGGGCGTGCGATCATATGGAATATATCTTTGGCATTATCCGATTATTGCATTGACGACTCCGAAGGTAAATGCTGGAGATTTTTCACTAATAAGAGCAATTTTTCAATTTCTTCTTATTATAATGATTGCGCAAATTTCATGGAAGTATATTGAAAAACCAATCCGACAAGGTGCGCTCCGAAATATTGAGTTTAAGAATTTAAGAATTCAAAATGTCGCTTTAGGTGTTAAGTTAGCTTTAATTTGTGCAGTATTCGTTTCGTCGATAGCCGTCTTTGGGTTATCAAAAGTTAGTAAGGCTAAGGAGAATCCTCAACTAGATAAGGCGGAAGCAGTACAAACACAACCTGCGAAACATCCAGTTGCATATTGGGATAATCCAACTCAAGAGACGCCTCAAAATCAAGAAGAATCAAAAGAAGTAAATTCTGCGCAACCTAAAGATGCTCACACCGTTACTGCAATAGGCGATTCCGTTATGATTGATATTGCTCCGTATTTAAAAAATACTTTTCCTGATATTAGGATTGATGCACAAATTGGTCGCCAACTGTCAAAAGCGATTCCTGTAGTTGAACAGTTAAAGAATGAAGGGAATTTAGGAAACTATGTCATTATTGGATTAGGTACAAATGGAGCCTTTACTACTGAGCAACTTGTATCATTAATAAATTTAATTGGGAATGAACGTAAAATAATATTTATTAATACGAGGGTACCACGTCCGTGGGAATCAATCGTGAATGAGAGATTAAAAGCGACAACATCTGAATATCCGAATATAACTCTAGTAGATTGGTATGCAGCAAGTGCTGGAAAGGGAGAGTACTTTGCACCTGATGGTGTGCATTTAACCAAAGTAGGTGCAGAAGCATACGCAGCACTTGTAGCCAAAGCGGTGAATCAATAATTAGATATATTTTATTAACTTCTTTTGCAAAATTAACTGAAATGTAAAAGATCTATGGTTGAGGAAGACAAATTTTTTGCAGTCATCAATAATTTCTGTAATTCATTATACGTCGAAAAAGCGAAGTTTGGTTGAAGACTCCGTCTTTTTTATACAGGGCATGAATGGTTTCGATGCCTTTTACTATACGTGAGGCATGACGAATGTTTTGAAATCCTGCGGATTTGGAAAAGTGTCTGTCGCTTTACATGTCGCTGGTCCTGTTCTGTGAGATTATTTATAGGAAGAAAGAATGTAACTTCCTAACTTTAAAAATAAACCCAAAGAATTATTTAATTCTTTGGGCTTATTTTTGGTTCTGGTGCAAAAATGATTACGTAGATAATCCAACATGAATGTTATATTCTCATGAGAATGAGTTGTTCGGAAATCAATATAAAAATCCGTCTTTTTATACTTTGTAAAGATTGAACGTTCGTAATTACTCTCATATTTTTGTGTATATTTTGACAGCATTCGAGGTTTGCACCAGAACCCTCTAATTGTACCATCAGCAAGGACAATTTTGTGCAAATTTGGATGAATAGGACATCCATGTAAAGTTAACATAACGTCCCATTATCGGTAGAAAAAATGTTATAGCCTTAATTACATAAAGAAAAAGAATCCCTTATGGTTTCTAGGATTCTTTTTCTTGTTTAAAGTTTGCTCATACAAATGATCTGCACATCAATTCATCTTTGATATACAGATCATTTGTATGATAATTCTTATAAATAATTGCTAAATGATAAGCCTACATAAATGCTTTTAAAAGTTCTTGAACGAATGGAAGTACTCCACCTACAAATTTCAAAATTGCCATTGCGATTTCCATAATCATTTCCTCCTTTTTTATATTAAGATATTATGAATCTTTATACTCTCATTATAGTAAGCGCTTATATAGATAGCAATTTATTTTAATATGCAATATTTCATATTAAAAGACGGCTTATATTGTTATGATAGAAAAGGTAAATTCTACAGCATTTTTCGATGTACTGCGAAGCTAATGATTATGAAAGTTCCAGTAGGTAAAAAGGGAGAAGGATTTTTATAATTCTTTTCCCTTTTTATATGTTCACAAACAGAACATATCTATAATAAGAGAGTGGTTGTATACGATTATTTATTTCACTCCCTTTTCCTCATATCTCTTTACAACCCGATAAAAAGGTTCGACTTGAGGGGAACGAAGAAACTTATATATCATTATTAAATCATTTAAACAAGTAGGTGATAGTATGGGAACATTGTTAGAGGAATGTATTGAAACTTTGGGACAGAATATAAGAATCTTATCTAAAGAAGAAAGAGAAATGGTTCTTATAAATTTTGAAACTAATTTTTATATTACACAAGGGGGACGTATTGAATGGTCAAAAATAACTCAGTGCATTGAAATAAATACAATTGATGAATAATTTCATATTTGAATAGTTGTTACGATGAATATAATAAGAAGGTTTATTTAATTTGGGATGAAGGGAAATTACCAATTAGTAAGACAGACTTAGATAAGGTTTTCGAAGTAATAGACGATGTTAATGCGGTTAGCTTTGATACTTGGATATATGGGTTCTGGTGCGAAAATTTCAAGACTATTGCAAGTAATCTCCTAAACTTGGACATACTGATAGTATGATTCTAAAAAAGGTGCGTGATCAGTATGGAAAAATTACAGAAGACAGAAGGTGTGCGGTATGAGTTTACTAGATAGTATCAAAATTGCCCTATCTTCTATTCTAGCTCATAAGCTGCGCTCAGCCCTTACAATGCTAGGGATTATTATCGGTGTAGGTTTTATTATTACCGTTGTTGCGATTGGACAGGGCGGGGAAGCTGCATTAAAATCACAATTTGTTGGTTCTGGAAATAGTGTGATTTCTATTCATTATAAGGCCAACATGAATGATCCATCCGGTATGGAATCAATAGGACAACCGAAATTGACAGAAGAAGATATTTTTGAAATTAAGAAGATTCCAGAGAATGCACATGTAATTAAGACAAATTAAAATATGGAAACACTAGATGTTAATGATAAAAAAGGTCATTCTTTAAATGATACAGATATTGAACAAGGAAATAATGTTGTCATGATTAGCGCGGGTTTAGAAAAAAGGATATTTGAAAAAGAGAATCCCATTGGAAAAATCATTGAAATGAAAGGCCAACCAATGCAAATCGTTGGTGTATATGAAGCTACAGGTGGATTTATGGGAATGGGAGATTCCGAGGCGTTATTTCATTAACGTTATGGCCAACGTTGTATGGAACAGATGAAATTCAAAGTATTTCCGTCCAAGCGAAAAAAATCGATAATTTAGATGCCGCTGGAAAGAAAGCAGCTGATGTATTAAATAGTCGTAAGCAAAGTGAGTTTACAGGTAAATATGAGGTACTAAACTTAAAAGAAATTCAAGAGGGTATTTCTAAAATGACAAATATCATGACGATGATTATTGGTGGTATCGGTGTTATGAACATTATGCTTGTATCTGTAACAGAGCGTACTCGTGAGATTGGGGTACGTAAAGCACTTGGAGCAACGCGTAGTAAAATCTTACTACAGTTCTTAATTGAAGCTGTTATGTTAACGCTTCTTGGGGGACTAATTGGAATTGGCCTTGGTTATGGAGGTGCATATATTGTGTCAACATTTGCAAAATGGCCACCACTTGTTTCATGGCAAGTAGTCGTTGGCGGTGTGTTATTCTCTATGACACTTGGTATTATTTTCGGGTTGATTCCAGCGAACAAAGCAGCAAAATTAGATCCAATTGAAGCCCTTCGTTATGAATAAGTTTATTAGTAGAAAGCTATTTATTTAATGTGGTTCTGATAAAAAGATAAAACAAAAAAGAATCCCCCGTTTCTTTTGGGATTCTTTTTTGTTTGCAAAGGTATGTTTATCTGAACACACATAAATTTACAAGGTTTTTAAACACAAAAATAGGAGGCATTTTATGATTTTTTGTTCAACATTACCGTGTACAGAAATGTACAAAGAAAGAATATGCAATATTGCATTTTACATTATTTCATCGGGATAATATGTTATTTATTGAATGTAATATATAAATGGAGGAAATGTTATGAACAAGAAATCAAGGTTTACCCAAATGATGCTCGGTATTAGTACAATGGCCTTATCATTTGGAAGTATCCAAACACAAGTATCAGCGGAAGAAAACACACCTTATAATGTGTTACAAAAGAAACCAATTGGGATAGAAACTTCAACAGATGAAATTGCACATTCTACAAAAGCAGACGAAACATTGTCTTATGAAGAACGTTTAAAAGTAGGCGATTTTTCACAACGTCCAGCTCCGGTCGTGAAACGAGCAGCGGCAAAACAATTTCAGCAAAAGTATTCTGTGGCAGAGCTGAATAGAATGAGTAATGACGAATTCATCGATACATTGGCAAGTATTAGTTGGAATCAAATTACAGATTTAGATCAATTTAATCAAGAAACAAAAGAGTTTTATCAGAATAAAGAGCGAATACAGGTTATTATTGATGAATTAGGTCGTCGTGGAAGCACATTTACAAAAGATGATACAAAAGGGATTGAGACGTTTGCTGAAGTATTACGTTCCATATCTTATGTAGGCTTTAATAATAAAGAGGTAAGCTATTTAAATGAGAGAAGCTTTCATGATAAATGTTTACCTGCATTAAAAGCAATTGCAAAAAATCCGAATTTTAAATTTGGTACAGATAAACAGGATGCAGTGGTATCTGCATACGGTAAATTAATTAGAAACGCTTCTTGTGATGCTGAAACAGTTCAATATGCGGCGAATATATTAAAGCAATATAACGATAATATTTCCACATATATAAGTGACAAGAAGAAAGGGGACGCCTTGTATGAGCTTATACAAGGGATTGATGATGATATACAGTCTTACTTGTTTGAGACACGTAAAAAAGCGGATGAAACAATATGGTATGGGAAAATTGATGGTTACATAAATGAAGTTAGTCGAATGGCTCTTTTGAACCATCTAACAACAGAAAATAAATGGTTAATTAATAATGGTATATATTATACTGGTCGTTTAGGGAATTTCCATAGTAATCCAAATAAACCTTTAGAAGTACTTACACAAGCAATGCATATGTACCCTCGTTTAAGTGAGGCTTATTTTAATGCGGTAGAGCAAATTTCAACAAACTATGGTGGAAAAGATTATAACGGAAATACAGTAGATTTTAAGAAAATACGTGAAGAAGGCCAGCAGCAGTACTTACCAAAAACGTATACATTCGATGACGGCTCTATTGTATTTAAAACAGGAGATAAAGTAACGGAAGAAAAGGTTAAGAAACTATATTGGGCTGCAAAAGAAGTAAAAGCGCAGTATCATCGTGTAATTGGAAAAGATGGAGCGTTAGAATCAGGGAAAGCTGATGATGTACTGACAATCGTCATTTATAATAATCCAGATGAATATAAACGAAATAGCCAACTATATGGATATGATACGAATAATGGTGGAATTTATATTGAAGGAATCGGAACGTTCTTTACATTTGAGCGTACACCGCAGCAAAGTCGTTATAGTTTGGAAGAATTGTTCCGTCATGAATTTACACACTATTTACAGGGAAGATACGAAGTTCCAGGATCATGGGGACAAGGAGAAATGTATCAAGATCAACGTTTGACTTGGTTTGAAGAAGGAAATGCAGAATTTTTTGCAGGATCTACTCGTACGAATAATGTTGTTCCGCGCAAAAGTATAATTAGTGGATTATCATCTGATCCTGCGAAACGTTATACAGCAGAACGAACATTATTTTCGAAATATGGAGAAGGAGAAGGAGACGAAAAATGGAACTTTTATAATTATTCTTTTGCACTGCAGTCTTACTTATATACTCATCAATTTGAAACTTTCGATAAGATTCAAGATTTCATTCGTGCAAATGATGTGAAGAATTATGATGCATATCGTGAAGCTTTAAGTAAGGATCCAAATTTAAATAAAGGATACCAAGACTATATGAAGCAGTTAATTGATAATCAGGGTACATATAATACTCCGCAAGTATCAGATGATTATTTAGCTACCCCTTCACCAAAGCCACTAGCTGATGTAAAGAAAGACATTACAGATGTAGCAAAGATAAAAGATGCAACGATTACAAAGCATAAGTCTCAATTTTTTGATACGTTTACATTAGAAGGGACATATACAGGTGGCGTAACAAAAGGAGAATCTGAGGATTGGAAAACGATGAGCAAGAAAATCAATCAATCTTTAGAACAGTTAGCGCAAAAAGAATGGAGCGGCTACAAAACAGTTACAGCGTATTTTGTTAATTATCGTGTGAATGCGAAAAATCAATTTGAATATGATGTTGTATTCCATGGTGTTGCAACGGGAGAAGAAGAAAAACAGACTGTTAAAGTAAATATGAATGGACCGTACAATGAAATATTAAATGAAAAAGTTGAGTTTCATAGCGATGGTACAGAAAGCACAGGTGGAAAAATTGTTTCTTATCTCTGGGATTTTGGGGATGGTACAACAAGTACAGAAGCAAATCCTACTCATGTATATGGAAAAGAGGGAACATATACTGCAAAGCTAACAGTGAAAGATAATAAAGGAAAAGTAGGCCGAGGACAAACATCGGTTACCGTAAAACAGGATGAGCCAGCAGGTCATAACTATCAAAATGCAAAGGTAATTCGTTTTAATAAGCTTTCAAAAGGAAATATGGATCGTCCGAATATGGCGTATATGCACACATTCAATGTCACATCTCCAAAAGAAGTAGATATTTCTTTTATAGATGAACAGGAAATTGGGATACAATGGGATGTATATCACGAATCAGATTTAGAACATCCTGTTATTACGGGCCAAGCGGATGGAAATAATATAAAAGGGAAATTTGAAGCGAAACCTGGGAAGTATTATTTAGTCTCATTTTTTGAAAAGGAAAACGGAAAGGGAACATATTCGGTTCTGTTGCAAAGTTAGAAAAAATATAGAGAGGTCTACAGATTGGAAATAGACTTTAAGCAATCGCTACTAATTGCTGTAGTTCTTTGTACACTGAAAAGACGGAGTCTGATTCAAGACTTCGTCTTTGTTTATATATGGCCTGAATCGTTTCAATCCCCTTTATGGTTCGTGAAGAATGACGAAGATTTTGAAAGCGGATTTGGCAAAACGTCTCTTTACATGCCTATGATCCTGTTCAATCAGGTTATTGAGATATTTAACGGTACAATGTTTTGTACGTACATAAAAGCCGTTCTTCTTCAGTTTTTTGAACGCACAAAGCAAGGCCGGAGCTTTGTCTGTAGTGAGAACTGTTGGTTCTCCAAAATGTTTTACTAATCTTTTCATAAAGGCATAGGCAGCCTGATGATCCCGTTTTTTACGAAGTTGAATATTCAACGTGTTTCCATCTTTATCAATTGCACGATAGAGATAACGCCATTCTCCCTTAACTTTGATATACGTCTCATCCAAATGCCAAGATAAGCGTGCAGATTTATTTTTTACTTTCCAAATTTGATAGATGAGATTTCCATATTCATGAACCCATCGCATGATGGTTGTTGGATGAACTGAAATACCACGTTCTTTCAGGATTTCAGATACATCGCGATAACTTAAAGAAAAACGGCAGTAGTAGCCGACAGCTACTAAAATGATATCTCTCTTGAATTGTTTTCCTTTAAAGTACCTCATGTCTGATTCTCCTATATCCTGTTTTCTAGAGTGTAGCTTCATGTAGGAAACTTTGCAACAGAACCAATGAAATAACTAAACGTTTAAAAAATTTATGGAAGTAACATTTTTGTGCTAAAATATGTAAGGTTATATTGAATAAAATACGTGCGCTAATCACGATAAACTGGCAAAGGAGTGTGTTTTATGGCAGAAAATATTAACATAAACGTTAATGCAGGAAGTAACTATGGACCAGAATCAAAATGGGGGCGTCAGTCTTTCTTTGATGGTGGACTTTTGAGCTTCATTGGTTGGAGTATCTTGGGAGCGCTTATTACAGTGTTCACGCTTGGTATTTGCTATCCGTGGGCGTTGTGTATGGTTTATGGTTGGAAAATTAACCATACTGTGGTTGATGGGCATAGAATGAAATTTAACGGTTCAGCAGTTGGCTTGTTTGGTAACTGGATTAAATGGCTACTTCTAACAGTTATTACACTAGGTATCTATGGTTTTTGGGTTAGCATTAAACTTGAAGACTGGAAAATAAAAAATACAACCTTCGTTAATTAAGTGGAAATTAAGAGATGCATTATGAAATTACGTACATTAAAAATAATTCAATTAGTGTTATATAGCGTTTTTTAATTATTGCGATTGATTATAGTATTTATTAAAATATTTATGTAAGGGTTCATGACTTTAATTTCTCTATTAAGTGAGTGCAATAATTTTCATAAATTACTATTTTTAAATAATATAGAGAAATGGTTTTTGAGTTGTCAGAGCTCTATCAGAAAGCAAGCCTGTTCCAGCAGACTTGCATTTTTTGCTATTTATTAAGTATGCAAAAAATGCCAACGTTCCAGTTAGTTATCCTGAAGGGAGCGCGACCTATTGGAGTTAGTTATAGCGTTTTTTACGGTGTTTATAATTATCTAGGCGATTATCAAGCCATTTGCTAAAAATAGAAGACACAACACTAACCACGAGTGGAAAAACAAAATTGGTTAAAAAATTGGTCAAAGTTTATCCACGTTTCTAAGTCCATTGAATAGACTGAAGGGATCTAATAATGTGATAGAAAAGACTGCTTGTTTTGTATCATTAGTATTTATCATCTTTATGGATTATCATTCTAACATTTGATATTGCTTAGTTGGAGGGGGAAGCTTCATGAATGAATACAAAGCCAAACAACAGAAGCATAAGAAGATGCAACTCGTTATCCATCATATAAAAGAACTCGAACATCATTCAACACTCGTATTAGATATAGATAATCTAGAAACAATCTGTGTGGATTACCACAATAGAAAACACGGAAGCACATTCAAAAAGAAAAATTGTTTACTTACTTATATTTAGTTTACATAAGAGATATTATAGATATTTGAAAAAAAGGAGTAAAATCCGTCTCAAAATGAAAAGAATTCTTATCTTATTGAGACGGAAGGGAAAATTGCGAAGTTATATTTTAAAATCTGTATTAGAATTAAAAATCACTGTATGCTCACATAAACAAAGTACAATAAAGAATACTTTTTACAGGACTATAGGAAACATTCTCTTTCAATATAAAAACAATTAAGTTTTGGGTAAAGCACAACCTATTTAGTCTTAAGTGGTTAAAGTTACCCGTATTGCATTGAAATTTTTTTAACATGTATTTATATGCTAGCTATACCCTATAAGCAACCATGTAATCAATATTAAAATGTATAGGTGAATGTATCTGCAACTAAAAGATATTCATACTGATGAAAGGTGCATGATGCATTTTGTTGGATGAACATAAAAGAATTATAAAAAGGGGGAAAAATAAACACCTTACAACTTCGCACGAAATACCAATTTTACGAACAATATAAGAGTTTTATAAAAATATAATACAGCATCTAGGGATTTAAAGCCTATATCCATGATTTTAGTGAATTGTTTTAAAGCCATATAATTCATATTTTATATAAAAATAATCAACTGCTGATTTGTTTAAAAAGAACCATTATAATAAATATCATTTTAATTTGCGCGAGTTTTTCTTATGTTGACCTAAACTCCTGATAAACCATAATTAAACTAAACAATTCACATTTTATAACGACTTGAAAACACTTTTTTGTACATTCCGTATGATTTAATACATTAAATTAGTTTTATTTTATATACAGTTATATGTAGTTTTTGTACCTGTTTTTATAGTCTGATTGTCTATAGTTAATATTAGAGTACCTACATTATCCTATTCAAAATTTACATACATTTTTGTATAACATAATTTTATTATGTAAATAAGTCTGTGTAAAAATTGAATTTAACGCGAACTTGTGTTCGTATACTTTTTCTGTTATAGTATATATGAGGTGATTTTTATGGATTACAGCAAACAACGTCAAAAATCCGTACATCGTAAGAAATTATACGAAAATTTAAATGAAATGCCATTTTACATAGAAGAATTTGTGGAGTATAAAGAATTGCATGATGCCTCTCCCTCCACCCTACTCAATTATGTATATGATTTTAGAGTCTTCTTTAATTGGCTATTATCTGAACAAATTATTGAATTTAAGTCCATTAAAGACATATCCTTCTCTGATTTGGAGAATTTAAGGAAAAAAGATATTGAGAACTTTATGAGGTTTCTAAAACTACAACAAAACATGCAAAATTCCTCTGTTAACAGAAAAATTTCAGCTTTAAAATCTTTATTTAAGTATCTTACTTCCCTTTCAGAAGATGAAGATGGAGAATGCTATTTTTATAGAAATGTAATGGCTAAAATTGAAATACATAAAGATAAAGAAACATTAAACGCCCGTGCGAAGCGTATGAGATCTAAAATATTCCATAATGATGACGATCAAGAATTTTTAAATTATGTTAAGTTTGAACATGAAAAAGCTTTAACAAAACATCAGTTGTTCTATTTCCTAAGAGATAAAGATCGTGATGTAGCTATTCTCTCTCTCTTTCTTGGTAGTGGTATTCGTGTAAGTGAATTGGCCGATCTTCGTATGGAAGATATAAACTTAAAAGAAAGACTAATTGATGTAATACGAAAAGGAAACAAAGAAGATTCTGTATGGATTACCCCAATTGCATTGAATGATCTTGAAAAGTATATGGAAATTAGAGATAACAAATATGCTCCAGGGAAAGAATTAAAAAATGTGTTTTTATCGAAGTATAAACATACTGCACAGCCTCTTTCAGTTAGGGCTATCCAAGATATAGTAGAAAAATATACTAAGGCCTATGGCAAAAGAATGTCTCCTCATAAATTAAGACATACATTGGCAAATAAATTATATATGGAAGAAAAAGACTCGTTACAAGTCATGCAGCAACTTGGGCATACTAGTCAAGATACAGCTTTGTTGTACACTCAACTTGGAGAAACTACTATTAAAGATAGTTTAGGAAGAATAGGGAAGAATAAATGATAAAAGTTCAGCAATGTAAAATTGCTGAACTTTTATTTTTCCCCTATAACAGAGTTTTAAATGCTATTTATTATTCATTTAATCTTTAATTTTATTATGTAAAAAATACATAGTTTAAATGTAAGTGAAAAGTAGTAATCTTTCTGGTTCTGGTGCAAAGATTGCGGCCTATCCAAGGCAGAATAGCTTATCTGCAACTTTGTGTGTGATAGGAAGGATTAAAGAGAACGTAACGAAAGATTTAAGTAAAATTAACGTCCCAACAAAAATATTCCATGGTGTTCATGATCAACTGATTCCCTACAAAAGCGATGAGCTCACGCAACAACGGATTAAAAATTCTAAGCTATATGCTCTTACAAATAGTGGTCATGGTTCCCCAATCGATCAGGCAGATGAATTAAATAAAGAACTTATAAAATTTTTAAACTCATAGTTCCTTTACAATAAAAAAAGAATTTGCCCTTACGGCAAATTCTTTTTTTAACTACCTTTTCCTATCGATTTAGAAGTTGCTGGAATAAATAATGATGTATCGATTTCCTTCTTCTCTTCTTTTAATTCATATCGCGTTTTCTTTTTCTTCCTATCCATAGAGTAGAGCTTTCCTTCCTGCTCTTTCTTTATCCCTTTAATCATCAAATGTAAAACGAATATAGAAACAGTAAAGAATAGTAGTGGCGCAATGACAATCCACGGTGCCGCTAAAAATTCACTTTTGTATAGACCAATTAGCCCCGCCCATTCATTCGTAAGTGAGAATGGTTTCCTCGTATCATAATCTATACCTCGTCCCCCTATTAAAATCCCAAAAAACGCTAAATGAATTAATAACGTAAATAATTGAACAAACTGCTGCAAAAAAAGAACGACAAGAATTTCTTTTAAATACAACCATATATGCTTTCTAATAATCCGAAACCTTGAAGCACCTAATATTTTCGAAGTTGTAACAAACTCATTTTTCATAAATAAATTGATTTCTTGATTCACATAAAGAATAACAGCTGGCAGTAGCGCAAAACAAAGAACAGTAAACTGCTTTATAATAATCTCCATATTAAATCCAGTTAATTCACTGTGCAACATGATTGGAAACATCCACAAAATCGCCCATAGCACTGTCGGAATAAAGAAATACACTTTACATATTTTTTGAAATAAATTTTGTACTATAGATGGTGTATGAGCTAATGCTACACCTAATATAGTACCGAGAAACA
Source organism: Bacillus hominis (assembly GCF_030348325.1). NCBI lineage: Bacteria > Bacillati > Bacillota > Bacilli > Caryophanales > Bacillaceae > Bacillus > Bacillus hominis. The sequence continues at coordinate 98,218 of NZ_JAUCFS010000003.1, read as the reverse complement.
CTTGTACAACACATATGCCAAATACGAATAAAATAGTAAACTTTGCACCTACTAATAATTGAAAGAATAAATTAAAACCGTTACGATCTGTACCGAGCGGTGGTATTGTAAGCGGGCTAAACGGAGCGGCCCCAACAACATTCCCACTCGCATCTCTAATCCAGATTGTCTTACTCGTATATAAATCCTTACCAAACCATGTAATAAGATAACTAATTACAACAATCCCTACAAAATACAGGACACCACACAAAAAACGTTTGGAGCGAAAGTTTCTATATATCATGAGAAGCCCCTCCTGTAATACGATTCACTCGGTAATGTATAATAGTAAATAGAATGTAGAATGGAACAAATAATAAAAGAATCCACCATGCCATCGTTAAAGGATTTAAAGAGCCTGCCCTTATTAAGAAAGACATATACCCCGTAATATTAAAAGCTCCCTCTACCATTAAAAGGCTTGAAATCATGAACAAGAAAAGCGGCTGCAAGTGATTTAACAGATGGTACATAATATTACGTAATAAATGAGCATACAGTATATATTTATTGCTCAATCCTTTCGCACGGGCGAATTCCACATACGGCTTATTCTTTTCTTCCATTAAAAATAAAACGATAATACGGAAAAAATGAAGGATTGGAACGATTGTCATACAAATAATAGGTAAGAAATAGGCACGTTCATCATTAAACGAATAAATAGTAACGAAGCGATATCCTGTCTGTTTATAAATCCATACAACAAAGAACTGTAAACTAAAAATTAATAATAAATCTGGAACTGATTCTATTAAAATTAAACAACTCTCAATCCCCTTCTTAATTTTAGAAGAAACTAATAAGTATACGAATGAAAGACCAATTGAAAGAATAATAGTTAAACAAGTAGCGATTAAAAGAATAGTCATAGAATACTTATAAGGTTCAATAATCCTTTCAAAAAAAGGAATTGACTGCATAGTGTTTGTATCAATATGTGCAATATCCGGTTCTGGTGCAAATACTTAGGAAAGATATAAAGAGGCGAAAAGTTTCCCAGTGGAATCTAGTCTTAAGCAACAATTCCAAATAGTTGATGGATGAACTTCACTTGATTTTGGACAGACTTGTCCAGTAAAATAAGTTGCCCTTTTTTTACCATATGCATAGCTTCTATTCCAGAAATAATGGATGTAGCTGTGCGAAAGGATTTCAATCCTAACATCGAACGAACTCGCTTTTTAATAAATCGATGATCTTGTTCCACTATATTATTGAGATATTTCACTTGCCTTAGTTGGATGCCTAATGGCATTTTTTTTTCTTTTCTCAATTCTTCAACTGCTATAGGATAAGCTGGATTCTTATCGACTGTCACGACACGAGGCTCAGAAATATGAAAAGACTGCAAAGCTTTCTTGAAGAATCGCTTTGCAGCCTTGTGGTTTCTTGCTTTGCTTAGGTAAAAATCGATGGTATTTCCTTTCGAATCGACAGCACGATACAGGTACATCCATTGACTTTTTACTTTGATATATGTTTCATCGACTCTCCAAGAGTCATTGGTTTGCTTGAGATGACGACGGATTCTTTTGTCTAATTCAGGACCATACTGATGAACCCAACGCATAATCGTTGTATGAGCAACAGATAAGCCCCGTTCCGCCATCATTTCCACCAAATCACGAAAGCTCAAGTTGTACCGTAGTTACCATCTTACTGTTTGCAAAATAATATCATGATGATAATGCTTCCACTTGAATAAATTTCGCTTTTCCATACTGATCACGCACCTTTTTTAGAGTACTAGTATCAGTATGTCCAAGATTTAGAGATTACTTGCAATTATCTTGAAGTTTTCGCACCAGAACCCTTTATTCCAAGCCTGCTATTTCTCATATTTTTCTGCAATTCTGTTAAATTAATACTGTCATTATATTAAACACCACAGAAATAACATTATCATCCCTCCGCAGGTTTACATATTATTCAAGAAATTAGTTTTTATTGATAGTATATTTATTTAAATATAATTTTCAAAACATCTTCTTAAAAGCTCTCATTATCAATATAAACTTATCTTAGTAGAATCAGAATGTGGGGATCGCTATTATGAATTTAACTTTGTAAATATCTACATATAAGCCAATCTTTTTATACATATATTGGATAAGTTATGGTAAGATATCATTGGATATTATAAAATTATTAATTTTTCCAACAACGGAGGGGCTTATTAATATGGGGAAGTCAATAGCAAAATCAAAGAAACTAGTAGGAATTGTGGCAACAGCAACATTAGCTACATCAATGATTGCAGGGACAAGTAACGCAAGTGCACAAACGACAGATTCATTAAAAGTTAGTGAACCAGTACAGGAAAGAGCAGAAGACAAGCAACTTACATTGTTTGTTCCTCCTCAAAATGTTGTTTTTGTAGGTGATTCATTTGATCCTATGAAAGATGTATGGGCTAAAGATAAAAACGGTAAGGATATTACATCAAAAATAACTTATACAGGTGATGATAAAGTAGACTTAACTAAAATGGGAGAGTATGAATTAACTTTTACCGTTTCAGATGATGAGGGTAATACTGTTGTTCAAAAGCAACGTGTAGTAGTTAGATATAAGCACGTTACTAATACTGCTCCAACAATATTAATAAAGCGTGATGAAATTACGCTTAATGTAGGTGATTCATTTGATCCAATGGAGGGTATAACTGGTTCAGATTCGGAAGAAGGAGATTTGACTCATAAAATAACTTATGAAAATGGGCTAGATACAAGTAAACCTGGTACTTACTATATAACGTATCACCTAATGGATTCTCAAGGGAAAATGGATTTAAAAACTAGAACTATAACAGTAATAGACCAGTCCCCAGTAATTACAACCCCAGATGAATTTGTAATTACTGAAGGTGAACAGTTTGATCCAATGGTTGGTGTTAAGGCTACTGACCCTGAGGATGGCGATATTACTTCTAAAGTAGAATATGAGTATTATACTGGCTCTGTAAATAAACCTGGTACTTATAAAGTGTATTATAAAGTGAAAGACTCTTTCGGAAACACAGCAAGTACAGTCGCTACGTTAATTGTAAGAGAGAAAGCTACACCGACAGATGAAGCACCAGAACTCAAAGTACCTACTTTAACCACGATTACTGAAGGAGATAAATTTAACCCTATGACAGGAGTATCCGCTACTGATAAAGAAGACGGTGACATTACTTCTAAAGTAACAGTTGATGGCAGCGTAGATGCTTCTAAACCTGGTACTTACGAGTTAACTTATACTGTTTCAGATTCCAAAGGCCATAAAGTTACCGCTAAACAAACTGTAACTGTGAAACAGAAAGTAGAAATAAAAAATGAAGCGCCTGTATTAACTGTGCCATTTACTACTACACTTCGTGTTGGTGAAGAGTTTAATCCAATGGCTGGTGTGTCTGCAACTGATAAGGAAGATGGCAATTTAACTAATAAAGTTAAATATAAAGGTAATGTAGATACTTCTAAACCTGGTAAATACATTGTAGAATATTGGGTTGTTGATTCTAAAGGAGTTAATGCGACAGCTACACAATCCGTAATCGTGAAAGAAAATGAAGAAACTCCCGATATGGAACCGAAATTAACTGTACCTACTGGAGCAACGATTAATGTAGGGGATAAATTTGACCCAATGGCAGGAGTTAAAGCTATTGATAATGAAGATGGCGACATTACTTCTAAAGTAACAGTTGATGGCAACGTAGATACTTCTAAACCTGGTACTTATGAGTTAACTTACACAGTTTTAGACTCTAATGGGAATAAAGTTACTGCAAAACAAACAGTAACTGTGAAACAAAAAGTAGAAACAAAAAATGAAGCACCTGTATTAACTGTGCCATTTACTACTACAATTCATGTTGGTGAAGAGTTTGATCCAATGGCTGGTGTGTCTGCAACTGATAAGGAAGATGGCAATTTAACTAATAAAATTAAATATAAAGGTAATGTAGATACTTCTAAACCTGGTAAATACATTGTAGAATATTGGATTGTCGATTCTAAAGGGGTTAATGCAACAGCTACACAATCAGTTATTGTAAAAGAAAATGAAGAAACTCCTGATATGGAACCGAAATTGACTGTACCTACTGGAGTAACGATTAATGTAGGGGATAAATTCAATCCACTTTCTGGCGTTAAAGCTATCGATAAGGAAGATGGCGATATTACTTCTAAAGTAATTCATATGGGCGAGGTTGATACATCTAAAGCGGGTAATTTCGAAGTGAAGTTTCTAGTTCGTGATTCAAGCGGAAATGAAGTAACGGCAACACAAAAAGTAATTGTGAAAGATAAAGGCACAGAAAACGGTTCTGATAATAGTAATAACAACACTAATACTGGAAACGTCTCTGACAATAACAATAACAACACTAATACTGGAAATGGTTCTGACAATAACAATAACAACACTAATAGTACTTTGGATAACAAAAAAGATACAATTAAAGAGCTTCCAAAAACAGGTGCAAGTTCAAATAACGGTACAGCAGTAGGCATATTAGCAATCCTTGCAGGTATGTTAATTACTTTTGGTCGTAAATTTAAAAAGGCTATAAAATAAAGCTACTCATTGTCTCAAATAAAAAGATTGTGTGAATTTATTTCACACAATCTTTTTAAATACCATTTTATTCCAGTAAACAACCCACTTTTACAGATGGTACTTGATGCAAATGAAACCTTTCGGATATTAAACCTATTTCACCAAAAATTTTTTTAGTTCTTCCGCTAAATATTAAGCTCCAGTAGGACTTAAAGTAATTTTCCCATCTGCTAAAGTTATATTTCTTTCAGATACCTCTCCAGTAATTTGGCATGCATTATAAGGTGAATATCTTTTTAGAATTATATTTTCATTATCAACATAAATTTCTAATGGTGATTTAATCGGTTCTGGTGCAAAAATAAAATAAAAGAGAATAAAGCGCATATATCCCTAAAGGAATCGTATCTTATGCTACCAGTCCAAACAATTGATGGATGAATTTTTTCTGGTTTTGGACAGACTGGTCCCGTAAATCAATCTGTTCTTTTTTAATCATATGCATAGCTTCTACTCCAGAAAGAATGGATGTAGCTGTGTCAAAACATTTGAACCCTAGCATAGAACGGATTCGCTTCTTTATAAAGCGATGATCTTGTTCTACGATTCTGGTGCAAAAATAAAATACAGGAGAATAAAGCACATATATTCCTAACGGAATCGTATCTTATGCTGCAAGTCCAAACAATTGATGGATGAATTCTTTCTGATTTTGGACAGACTGGTCCCGTAAATCAAGCTGCTCTTTTTTAATCATATGCATGGCTTCTACTCCAGAAAGAATGGATGTAGCTGTGTCAAAACATTTGAACCCTAGCATAGAACGGATTCGCTTCTTTATAAAGCGATAATCTTGTTCTACTATGTTATTCAAGTACTTTTGTTGTCTAAGTTGCATACCATCAGGTATGCTTTTTTCTTTTTTCAACTGTTCAATTGCTATAGGATAAGCCGGGTTCTTATCGACTGTTATAACACGTGGCTTTGAAACATGAAAAGACCGCAAAGCTTTCTTGAAAAAGCGCTTTGCAGCCTTCTGGTCTCTTGTTTTGTTTAGGAAAAAATCAATTGTGTTTCCTTTCGAATCAACAGCACGATACAGATACATCCATTGACCTTTTACTTTGATATATGTTTCATCGACTCTCCAAGAGTCATTTGTTTGTTTGAGGTGACGTCGGATTCGTTTGTCCAATTCAGGACCATACTGGTGTACCCAACGCATAATCGTTGTATGAGAAATGGATAAACCCCGTTCTTCTAGCATTTCCACCAAATCACGAAAACTGAGGTTGTACCGTAGGTACCATCTTACCGTTAACAAAATAATATCAGGCTGATAATGCCTACATTTGAATACATTTTCCTTTTCCATACCAATCACGCATCCTTTCTAAAGTAATAGTAACAGTATGTCCAAGATTTATAGATTCATTGCAATTGTCCTTAAGTTTTTGCACCAGAACCTTTTCTTCTCTATATTAAGAGAAAGATTATCGAATTTCTCTCTAGATAATCGGTTCGCATTTTGCGCTCGTTCTGTAAGAAGATTATCAGCCTGCTTCAAATGAGATCCGCCTTCTTCTAACCCTACTTTGGAAGCACCTTTAATTGTTGTCGTACTAATACCTGATTTTAAGCCTGTTGTGACATTTCCAAAGGCATGCAATCCTTTTGCCATAGGTGCTACATCTACGAATCCCAACAAACCGCGTAGCCAACGTTCATTTGTATCGAGTTTCCGTTGTGTCAGCCAATCTTTTCCCGTTACTGCGCTGGAGGCTTCCATTACACCAACACTCGCTGTAAGGGCAGTTAGCGCTGTACCAGCCAACGCTGCACCAGCTGGTGGACAAACCACTGTGGCAATGCCTAGTCCTACCACTGTTACTAGTATCCCCACATCACGCCAAACTTCCTTATGTTCTTGTTGATCTTTGATTGAGTCATAGTTAAACGCACGGCTGTTTAATCTTCTCTGTTGATAGGTCTCATAAGACATGTTGTCTTTTGGATTCTCTTTCTTATATGCGTCAAACTCTGCCTTTAAACTGGTCATAAAAAAGTTGTTGGAAGAGAAAATATCACTCACTTTGATCTTGTCTTTTATGTGCTCCGCTGTTTGTCCATAGGACCCTGTCATAATTGTTTCTTTGGCGCCAATGGTGTTGCTAGTTTCATATTTATCAATCGTTAAATCTCGCATCGCTTCCGCGAAAGCATCCATATCTTCATAAAACGGCTGGTCGATTTCAGTGTCGATGAGACCGCCTACTTTTCCGCTAAAATCATGGAGCACATTGTAATCTTTTTGTAATTCCTGATATTTTCCTTTTTGACTCTTATACGGAAGATGGACAACTTTGTCCTCATCATTCCTCATAATAGAACCTGTTGCTTTTTCTATTATAGTATCTAGTTTTTTTAGGTTGTCAATAGCGCCTCTGCTAAACATACCTGAACCAACTAATTCCCCTATTCCCTCTTTTGTTTTCTCCCAGTCCTCAGGGACATACTTCACATCCATGGCCTATCCCCCAATTTTCCTGATAATTTCTTGTCCCAATTGTTCATCTGTTGCCATCATTGATTGTAACGTATAGGCAACTAGCGACATGATGCGCTCATAATGATCTCCGATTTCCATCGTTTTATTCAAGATATGCTCGTATTCCATTACAACTTGTGTTGCTTTCCCGTCTTTATAGTATTGGAGTTGCTGAATGTTCTGGCTATTAGCCTGTATATCATTTCTAAACGTGTTCAGTATTTCTTCTAAATATTTATAAATCGTCGTCATTTCATCCACATTCATTTGAATGCTTTGACCGCCCCTGGCGCAACATTAGCCATGTACTACTCCCTCCTTTGCATACGGAATTTCCAGTTCATCAAACAGAAGTTTCAATAACCAAAATTGACTGACAAACAAATATTGTTTTTTTACTAAATCAATAGCCGCTACTCTTTGATTGGATTCTAAGCAAAGCCATTGCTGATAGTAGCGCGGGTTAGATTGTAATCTTGGTTCTTCTGTTAGGTGAAACAGCTCTATATTGATGCCTGTATCTGATAATGACCGTTCTTCTAACTGTTTTCTTTCCTGCTCGGATGCTCTGTGCGTCAAGTCTTTGTATTCCTCTTCTTCTGGTTCCCGTAATAGTATAGGGAAATGTTCAATTAACATGTTTAACACAATCATTTTCGATAAAATATGTAATTGGTATTGTTGATGAGGCACGATTTTATTCATATCTTTATGATATTGCGTAATCAAATCCAAGTAAGCTTCAAATGACCCTCTCGTGCTGCCGCTCCATTTTGCTGATTTCACATAACTTTTTAGATCATTACTTTTATCATAAGATGTACGTAGCGCCTCTTGAATTGCTTTGGAATATTGAACGGCTTGCTGTAAGTCGCTATCAATAATCTCAACTTTCCCCATCTTTCTCACTTCCCTTCTGCTGCTTTCGCATTGGCCTTATCTCTGTAATACACGTACCGCGATCATAAGCCACTTGTCTAGATGCCGTTAAACTAGACTTTTTCTTTTCTATTCTCTTCTTTTCCATACATTTCTTAGCTCGGCCCATCTCTTCTCGATTTGAAACGTACTGGGCTGCAGCATCTAGTGTTTTAAGATTTCGTTACTGTCGGATGTGTTTTACATTTTTAGCACTTATTTAATTTAGCTAGTTATTCTTCGATTGCATAAATGCAAAAAAAAATGACTTCGGATCAATATCCGAAGCCATTTTTAAATTTATATTCTCTAGAGCCTTTTTGTAAAACTCTTCATTTTATAAGGTATAGTTCAAATATAGAAAGAAGAAGTCCTATCATTTTTATTTCTTCGTTTCAGCTACCTGATCTGTCTGTTCTTTTTTCTTTGTTTCAATTACCTTTTCAACAAATTCATTCCGCCATATTTTAAATTTAGCTGCAAATTGGCCTTCAATTTTGTTTCGGTATCCCTCAAATTGGACTTGTACAATATCTGAATGATTAAAGAGTTTATATGTTTCTTCTGTCAAACCTAATGGATATAATACTCCTCCATAATCATAGAATGTTGTATCATCCAATAATATACCTCTTGTTGTAATAATATAATCTGTATCTTCATCAGAACTTAATCTTACTACACTTCCTAATGGTAATACCGTCTCCATATAATCCTTCATATTAATTAACCGTCCCTTTTAATGCGTTAATTTTTTCTTCTATCTTTTGCCGTTTTCTTTCTAACTGACGAATCCGATCCATGAATGCATCTCGTGTTTTCCCATTCATATGTGTATCAATGCTGCTCTCTAAATTTCTAATATCTGTTGTTAAAGAAGCTGCCGCATTTTCAAGCTGTTTCACTACACCCAATATTTGATCTCGTCCGCCGTTATCCGAAAATGTACTATGAACTTTACTCATAATCAAATGCAAATCCATAACATTTCTCCTTACTTATATGTTCTATAAATATTCAAAACTTCCAAGCTTCTTGTAGAACCTATCAATAATACGCTACTGCTCCTAACTCTTCATCTTTTGCCATCATGGAAGCAACTGCCGAGGAGACATCCTCATTTAATTGCCTTAAATCTTTTGTTAGCTCCTTCACATCTTTAGAAATTTCACCAAGCAATGAACGATCTATGCCTTTTCTACTATCGTTCATAAAGAGATTAAGAAGTGATTGGCGATGGCTCCTTATATGACTTTCTACGACTGCAGTAATATTTGTATCAATGATAAAATCACCTTTAAACACATCCACAATATCTTTCAAAAGAGATGGTGCTACTTCTCTTGCGATTGCCATAATTTCACCTGGGTTCAAATACACCATAAGAGCTCCTACAAAAGCATCTATCGCCACATTAAAGGCTGCTTTTAATACTTCTAGCACTTTCTCTTTACATGTAGCTAATTTTGTTTCAATAAAGTCAATTGCTGTATCTACTTTACTTTTAATTTCTATGCTAGCTGCCATACTAAACTTAATGGCTTCTGTTATAGCTGTTGACTTTATACTTTCTAATTTATCAGCTATATGACTAAAATCTCCTGCAGTCATTAGTACAACTAGTAATGCGCTAACTGGTGTACCATTTACTACTATGTCTACTATAGCTTCTTCCTTTTCACTAATATCTTTTTTCCCAGTAAGCCCCTTATACAACTTTGCTGATGCCCCTGACAACTCTAAAAAACCTGGAATCCAATCAAGCCCCGTATCATTTCCGGCTTTAAGTTTTTCTAAACGTAAATTGCTATTTCCATCAAAGTATTCACCTTTAGGAACATAGGAATGTCCTTCTCCGTTCAGCATCATATACACTCTTCCAGGGATAACAAAATCTGCTACTTTTATGGCATTGTACAAAGGATCATTTTCATTTACAATAGAGCGGTTATTCTTCATATTGGAACCGCCACCGTATTTGTCAACATCCGTATCCAATACAGGTGCAGGATTTAAAGTTAATACAGGAATATTATCCTTTTGGTTTCTTAGTGCAACTGTATTTGCTATTCCTCCACCCAATGAATGTCCAGTTAACGTTATATTACTATTTTGTCCATGATTCCTCTTAACTCTTTCATAAAAATCTACCCCCATATCGTACTGCCTAGTGGGAGCGTCTGTATTAAACAAATTATTAAGACCAATTGACGCGTCTGCCCATATATCTGGAGAGTCAATCCCTCCAATACCAAAGTATGTTTGACTTGGCTGCGTTCCTACATATGCTATTGTAATTTCACCTGTATCATTATCTTTAAGCGCATAAGCACCGAATCCAGTGATTTGATCATCTTCAAAGTCTATGATTCTACAATTGAATGTACTTTCTAATTTTTCTCGGTTTATTTTCGCTGACTTACTATCATATTCTCCTTCTCTCCCATTAAAACCGTAAATATCCTTCCCTGCTAATTGTAATTTTCCTTCGTCGGAAGATAGATTAAAACGCCCCATAATTAACCTCAACCCCTTCCTAATTATTTATTACTATTGAATTGATTTTTATATTCTAAATATTTAGCTTTTGCATTTCGAGTATTTTCTTCCTTACCATCAAACCCTACTAATATTTGTTGAATATGTGTTAATATCTTTCCTTGATCATTTTTTTTCTCATAATCCACGGATATCCTTAATTCATCTATTTCCATAGGCTTTTCTTTTACATCTTTAGCCTGGTTAAAATAAATAACAATTGAAGCTGTACCAAATTTGTCATATTGCAAATGTAATTTATCATTAATAATTTGTTGAAATTGCGACTCTGTTAAATTATACGAAATTCTATTCGGTTCATCGAACCCTTGTCTATCATCTTTTGGCTTTAATTTTCCAATTCCTTGTAAACGATCTATAATTAATTTAACTGGTAAAACATCAAGATTTGGAGTTGAGCTTTGTACTTGTCCATTTCTATACATGAAATTCGAACTATATATTTCATCCTTTTTATATTCATCATCTTTATGCGTTTGATTAGCATTATTTATTAAGTTACTTGTAGTTTGCTTTGTAGTACCATATATATTTCTTTCTTTCAAAAAGTATATTCCATCTGTTGATTGATATAGTCTTTTAGTATAAGTACCATCCTCTTTTTCCTCCATAACAGATTGTATACTTTCTTCTTCTACATGCGCATACCCATCATCACTCGCAGACATTACCGTTTTCATATCTCCTTCATCTAACGCCTTTACCAATCTTTCATACTCAATTTTTGTTCCTGTTTGAAGCTTTGTTTTAGATGAACCACATCCACCCAATAAAGACGCGACAATCGTCATAATAATCATCCCCTTAACTTTCTTTTTCTTCATACCGTCACCTCGTTCGTTACTCTTGGCATTTTTAGTTTGATTATGCTTCCTTTTACATAATAGTATACTTCATCTTTTCCTAAAGCCGGTTCGTTACTTACATACTTGATGCTGAAAATGCTTTGGTCGTTTAGAGGCATTGCGATGATTGCTGTTGTTAGTTTACTTCGCATTTTCATTGGCAATGCATCTCTGTTTCGGTCCATATATTCATGATGCCCAGCAAAGATAAAGTAGATGCCTACTGCACGAGATGAATCTATTAAATTTGTTGCCGCTACGTCGTCGATGTAAACAAGTCGATTCAATTCTTCAACGTTTGCAATAATAATGAGTTGTTTTGCGAATGTTGGTATTTCTCTACCTTCTTGTCTTGCTTGTGCTAATTCATTGGATCGTTCGCGAATATTTTCCATCCACTGCTTGAGATGTGTATTCACATCATTTTCTGCTACGATGTAATGGGTCACATTCTCTTTATATTGAACAAATCCGTATTCGCTTGTATCTACTAACGTTACACTTTCAAAATAGTCTTTATTCGTTTGAGAAATGATACTTGATACGACTTGTTTTCTTATACTATCGTCTACACTATAAATCATTAAGTGGTCATTTACCGCACTATCATGGGCAGCAACTTCCACTTCTTTAAAGTCAAGACCCATTGGAATTTGTCCTAATTGTAATGCTTGTTTCACTTGTTTATGGTTACGATATGTCATTAAATCAATTACTTCTGGCATCATCGGAATTGCTTTTGGACGTTCTCCTTGCCATGCTTCATCCATTTCATGTGCTTCTTGTTGTAACAACTGAATTTGCTGCAATTCGTCTTCTGCTGTTGTTGGTAATGCTGTTTGGAATAATGTAGGATTTTCTAGTTTTATCAGTGCACGTCCTGTAATCTCTTCAATCTTAATATCAGATCGTCCTACAATACTTGATACTTCACTATGATCAATCATGTACAGACAAGGTTGTACCTTAATGTTATTGTATAGTTGAATGCGTAGTGCACTTTGTCTACCAGCACTAATCAATGTATGAATTCCTACACTTGCACCTTCTCTGACAACTTGCATCATAAGCATTTCAAACTCTTCGTAAAATCTAGCTTCTTTTACCGCATCGTAATTATCAATTGCTACAATGATATTCGGAACTTTATTTCCGCTAGCTTTTTCATACATTTCTAAGCTTGCTACGTCATATTGGCTTAACATGCGCTTACGAGCTTTCATTTCTTGATTTAATCGTTCTACTAACTTCAAGCATTTTTCTGTTTCGTCAATTGTAATTGTATCCGCCACATGAGGTAATCCTTTTAATGGTAAAAGACCATTTGTTCCAAGGTCGATTAAGTACACATGCAAATGCTCCGGACTATGCTGACGCGCCACATCCATAATAACTGTTTGTAAGAAAGTTGATTTTCCGTATCCTGGACTTGAGAAGACTGCAACGTGACCGTCTTTACTTATGTCTAATGTAAGCGGTGTTTGCGCTTGTAGTTCAGGCTGGTCTAGTAAACCAACTGTTGCTTGTAATGGTTTCTTTTCACCTGACCATGCTTCCTTAAAGTTTACTGGATGTAAGTCTTGCAGGAATATTCTCTCTGGAAGCGGTGGTAACCACGGTCTTGGTAATGCTTCAATGTGGTTTTCTTCTGTGTAATCATAAATATAATTGATAACTGCATCTAGTTCAGTCGGCACAGTTGTGATTTCTGATTTGTTTCCAAGTCCACTCAAATCCTCACTCAAAATCTCATACTGCCCAAGTTCATTAATCGCATAAATCGTCGTATCTAGTTGTTCTTGGTCCTCTTTGTTTTCAATATAATCCGCTCCGCTCCATGCACTTTGGAACAGTTCATAGATTTCGTTATTTCCGACTTGTAAGTATGCGCGGCCTGGCAGTGTAATTTCTGCGGCATCTGGTGTTTTTAAGATTTCGTTACTGTCGGATGCATTTTGTACTTTTAGTGCTAATTTGAATTTGGAGTTACTCCAAATTTGGTCATCTACGACCCCGCTCGGTTTTTGCGTTGCTAGGATTAAGTGGATTCCTAGTGAACGACCAATACGTGCCGTTGATACTAATTCTTTCATAAATTCAGGTTGTTCTGATTTTAACTCAGCAAATTCATCTGAAATTAAGAATAGGTGCGGCATTGCTTCTTTCGCTTTGCCTTGTTTATATAGTTTTTGATATTGATTAATATGGTTTACATCATATTCGCCAAATAGGCGTTGACGTTTTTGTAATTCTGCTTTAATCGATGCAAGGGCACGCATACTTTGAGCGCCGTCTAAGTTCGTAATTGTTCCTAATAAATGCGGTAAGTTCTTGAATAAGTTCGCCATTCCGCCGCCCTTATAGTCGATCAGTAGGAATGCGACTTCATACGGATGGAAGTTTACCGCTAAAGATAAAATGTACGATTGAATAATTTCTGATTTACCAGACCCTGTTGTACCTGCTACTAATCCATGTGGTCCGTGTGCTTTTTCGTGTAAGTTCAAGTTGACGATGTCATCTTTACCACGTAAGCCGAGCGGTACAGCTAAACTTTTAAATGTTTCGTTTTTCGCCCAGCGCCCCTTAATGTTTAGTTCATGAATTTTTTCGACGCCGTACATTTCAAGGAATGTAACACTTTCTGGAATACTGTTTCTTAAGTTTTGCAATTGATTCAGCGGTGCTAATGCACGAGAGAACTCTTCTTTGCTGAAACCATCTGGGAAGTGATCGAGCGTAAAGTGGCGATTCACTAGTTCACCTTTTTCTAAGATAACATTCCCGTTTTTCGCATCGCGAATATCAATAACTGTTTTCACATGTTCCGGTAAACTTTGCATCACATCTTCTACAAATATGAGAGATACACCAAGTTCGCTCGGGTCTTCGTTAAAGAACTCCATTACACTATGATCTAAAATTAGTTTTTCATCTGTAATCGATACAACGTAATGAGGTGCAAAATACATTTTTTCATTGGAATTGCCTTTCTCTTCTAATGCTAATTTGCGTTCCTTCAGGATTTGATACAAACTGTTCAATACTTGATCTCGGCTTCGGTCATGATACACGAACCCGCGAACATTAATATCACGTAAACTCGCATGCGGTAGCCAGCGCATCCACTCCCAGCTTGCTTTTTCTTCTTCTGGGAAAATCGTAATGAATTGTAAATCATAATAACTATGAAACAGAGCTGTTTGCATAACGAGCATTTGCAGCTGTTCGATTACTAATTTTCGTTGTCCGATATAACCTACTGGGCCATTCACTAAGTCGGTCACAACTGGTACATTCTCTAAACCCATATATTGCGAACGTAAGCCGCTTGCAGCTTCTACTAATTCATCTTTGTTTTGCGTAAACTCTTCTTCGTTAAACTGAATTTCAAAACTAGAATCAACGCGGCCCAATCCAACCCGATATGTCAAGAAATCATGGTGGAACATTGTTTTTTCATAGATTTGCGAATCTACTCTTACTGCCATATCACGAATTTGTTCAATGTTTGGATAGTGATAATCTAAAGCGTGCCTTTGCTCTTCACTTGCGGCATACAATTCTTGCGTTTTCTGCTTCAAATAATTTTGATAACTTTCATTCCGTTCTTTCGTATCAATTCTGTATTTCTTTAAATTCTTTAAATATGTGGTTAATGCAATAATTACTGTTACCACTGTCATCCCGAGTGATGCGAGAATAAAAATCCCGCGGGGCTGAAAGATTGAAACGACTACAGTCAACACGATCATCACAATCGGCGGGACGATCATCTGTGCCAGTTGTTCACTTGGTTTTGACGGTAGGTGAGATGGCTTTCCAATCGTGAGTTTTTCCTCTGGCTCACGGTAAATAATCCGCGGGGAACGATGATAATTCGGATATTCTTCACCTAAATCATTATCAGCTTCAATTAAAGGTGTTAATTTTGATGTAACGCGATTAGATGAAGCTAATATTTGGATATCTTCTTTCCCAACTTTGATTGTTACACCGTCAAAATACAGTTGATCGCCTGGTTCAAGCATTTCTTCACCAGTCATGCGAAAAAAGTTGTGATATACATAGCCGTCATTCACAACGACTTTGAAACAATCTCCTAATGTTTCACGGATAAACAGCAAGTTAGCAGCTGTCATATTTTTAATTGTCACATCATCGCGATCCGTTGCTCCAAACGAAATACTATACTTGGACGCCATATCATACACATACTCTTCTCCTGCATCCGTTAAGTAAAAATGCATTTGTTTCTCTTTCGTAATATCTAGAGTCACATGTTCATTTACACGTAATGCTTCATCCTCAAGTTTCCATGCTTCGCCGTCCCACTTCACCACTACACGCGTTTCCAAGTCCGCGTAAGTAACTGTATCGGACCATTCATTTCCGATTGTGACTAATTCACGTTTTTTCGGATTAAGATGACATTTATGCAGTTGATTACCGTAACTAATTGTTAGTAGTTGTACCATCTCTATCTCCCGTTTCTTTTATTTTTATTTCGTCTGATGTCTAGTTCGCTTTATTTCCTGATGGGTTTTCATTTGATAAGTCATCTGAGGAATTTGTATTATATTTCTTTTGGTAATCTTCCAATTGTTGCTGATATTTCTGTACTTTTTCTTCACGCGTCGAACCAGTCAACTTCGGATCATTTTTCGCTTGTTCAATTTGTTTAATTAATCCGTACATAATCAATTGCGGATCATCGATATATTTCGCAAGATCTAAGGATTTAGAGAAATCTCCGCGCCCATTGTAAATCCAATATAATAAATAATTTTTATCACTTTTTAGACTCACGTTCTTCATAATTGCTGCTTTTTGATCATCCGTTAGCTTTTCTGCCTTCACATATGAAGAAGCTAAAACATATTTAGATGCATCCGGTAGTTTTTCAGGATCTTGCTCCTTTAAAGTGCTAATTACTTTATCGTAGTCTGTCGCCAAGAAATTCTTATCTGCTTCTAACAATTTATTTTGATACGGCATTTTTACAAAGCTGAAATAGCCAAGCGGTACTGCGAGAACAATCGAAGCAACGATCATCAAAATGGATAATTGCTTAAATAAACGGAATCGTTTTTTCGACACAAGCTGCATATTTTTCTCTGTTGTCGTTTGTTCTCTTCTGTAATGATCATTTAACAACTTTACAAGGTCATCAAATGTACTAACCTCAACCACATTACGTTCGAATGCTGTATCTTTTGCATTGTTCAATGAACCAGAATACAATTCATCAAAACTATATTTCTTCGAGAATAGTGCGACAACTAAACATTTATACTGACGTAAAAACTTCTCATCATCTAGGCGATACGGTGGTACAATATCACGAATACCACGATAAACTAGATAAGGCATATAATTGTCATCAAATACTAGATTGTCTGGATGAAGGAAGAAAGTTTTTCGCGTTTGTAAGCACTCTTGAAAACGAGCAACATTAAGCAATAATCGTAATTTATCGTTCTTTCCTAGTTTTTGTACATCTTCCCATTCCTTTGTATATCCCTTAACATCGAACTCAAATGTAAACATATCTTCATGATCTTCTACTGTAGCCGGTACAAAGAAATTAGATCTTCCCGTGATTAACTCTAATTGCCGTATGTCCTTCACACGCGTCTGTGATTTCGATAACTTCAATTTCCGTATATGCTCAGTCGTTTCAAATAGATACTGCATCGAATCTAGCTGAATCGTTCTCTCTGTCATAGTCTCTGACTCCTCTTTTTCATGTTCTTTTCTAAATAAATTCATTTTGATTTTTCAACATATAAGTTGCTGCTATGTAGAAATGATCCACTCTTGCTTTCTAGCTTTGTTTTTTGGCAAAAGCAGTAACTGACCGCTTCTATGCACGGTCAGTTACTCTCACCTAACTAAAAAGAAAGATTTTTAATTCTACAAAACTTTTAATATATCCCCGTCCGTTACCTGATAATCAATTAACCGATCATCGTCAGTGAGTAACAGTTCTTTATTAACAACCTTAATAGCGCAGCGAGAAACTTCTATCACATCAAGTTTTAGTGCTTCAGCAATGTTCATGAGCAGCTGTTTGACGGGCTGGTGGGTCGGGATACGCAGATCATATGATCTGCTATCCCATTTACTAAAGTCAATTGTGACATTAATATGTGTTTGTCCTGCCATACTTTCTTCTCCCTTACTGCCAAATTTTCCGTATTACAACATAAATGCCGCAGCAAATTGCTAGTACTACACCAGATAGGATTCCTATCATTTGTTTACTGATAGGTTCCGTTTCTAGTTGATTAGTGTTTTGGTCAGCGTTAACAGCGTTGCTAACCGTATAATTTTGAGCAAACAAGCTGTTTTGTCTGTCCTTCACAGTTGTATCCTTCTTGTCTGATGTTACAAACAATGAGTCATTTAATGCTTTCGTTTCGCCCTCTATTTGTTTCTGCTTCTCTTTAATTACATCTTTTGTTTGTTCTTTTAACAAGTCTGGTGCGTGTTTTTCAAGCTCAGTTTCTTGGGTTTCCTTTTGTTCCTTTTCGACTTTTTCCTGTTTCATCTGTTCCACACGATCCGTTTTCAAATCCATCTTTCCGTTATGATCAAGATAGCTGCCCGTATCAGCGTGAAGGGACGACGGAGCAAGAAAAAGCAACAAAAAAACAGTAATGAAACTAGCTCGTATGAGAATCAGCTTCATATTCATCCCTTTCTTCTGCCCGGTATTTGCGTATTACGAACAAGTTTACTACAAAGCCAATAACGGCAGCTGCAATTAAACTATACATAATAGTCGACCAAGTTGCTCGGTCGTTTGCAAAACCAGTAATCATACTTTCAATATATTGAAGCGGTGAAAATTCACGTATTTTAGCAGCAGTCGACATTTTATCAAGATTCAACCCAACTGCATCTGTCAGGAACAGATACATGCTAAACGTGGCTAGCAAAATAAACATTCCGATCATTTTCATTTGGCGTAATAAGTAGCCTGAAATGAGAACTAGCACTAACATAATGGTGGTATACATGCTGATCCATACTAGGAATTCTGCATGACTAACTTTCAATAAATAGCCTGAAATACCGCCAATTAGAATCCCTTCAACTATTCCAATACCAGCTTGAACAATCGTAGTTGGTACGTTTTTCAGTACCAATGACATCTCTTCCTCAAAAGCACTTTTTTCTATGCGTTTTCGTTCTTGGTTTGAAATTACATAAGCTGTAAATAGAGAAACAATAAAGCAAATCAGTACTAATAAATATGGTGTAAACGTATCTGCGGCTACAACAACACCATCGTTTTTCTTTTGCACTGGGTTTGCAAGGAAGCTATATAAGTTTTCGTTTTGTCGTTCGCCTACACGACTGTTTGCGAGAACTTTCGTGAAATTTCCCAAGTAATCTTTATCATCAATTAGTTTCTTACTTAGATCATTCGAAAGCCTTGTCGCCTGACCAACTAGCGAATCTCCACTATCTTGAATCGTTTTCGCTTGGTCATCGATGTTATCAAACGTTTTATACACATCGTCAGCTGATATTAAGTTACTCTTCGACTGATCAGCGAGTGTCTGACTTTGTGTAAAAATAGACTTAAATTCCCCGTCTAACGTAAGCGTTGCCGTTTGTTCACCATCACTATTTGTCACAACTTTCCCTTGTTGATCGATTAGTTTATTGCTTGTTTCACGCCATGTTGCTAAATCTTTTAACGTTTGCGTAAGGTTCGTATTCATCGCGTTTGCTTGCTCAGTTGTCTGCTTAATTTCTTCTGTTAAATGAGTAGAATTTTTATCTGCTTCATTAACCAATTGAAGATAAGCATCTACTTTGTCTTTCAAATCTTTTGTTTGTTGCTGTACTTCTTCTGTCGTTTGCTTAGCAATGTATTCCGCTAATAAGTCAAGCACATCGCGTTTGTTGAACAGGTAGTATAATGAATCTTGATGTGATTCTGTTAAATCCGTAAGTGATTTTTGATTAAAATGCTCCGGTAAATCGGCTGATGCTTCAAACCCGTAATACAAGTTATACATGTTAGATAGTTTTTGATAATTTTTAATCGTATCTTCAACTGCTTGTATAAGCTTATTAGTCGCATTCGGACCTAACGACGACATAACTTGGTGAGTAATGTAATTATTATTTACAGGTTTCCATTCCCCTTCTGTATTCGTCTCTTCATCTTTTGTAGGGGGATGCTCTGTTTGTGTCTCTCCGTCACTTTTTCCTGGCTGTTCTGTTTGTGTCTCTCCATCATTTTTTCCTGGCTGGCTACCACCATTTTGCGTTTGACCGTCACTTTCACCTGGCTGGCTACCACCATTTTGCGTTTGACCGTCACTTCCACTTGGCTGGTTACCACCATTTTGCGTTTGACCGTCACTTTCACCTGGCTGGCTACCACCATTTTGCGTTTGACCGTCACTTCCACTTGGCTGGTTACCACCATTTTGCGTTTGACCGTCACTTCTACTTGGCTGGCTACCACCATTTTGCGTTTGACTGTCACTTCCACCTAGCTGGCTACCACTATTTTGCGTTTGACTGTCACTTCCACCTAGCTGGCTACCACTATTTTGCGTTTGACTGTCACTTTTCTTTACCTTCTTCAAAGGATTTTGATTAGTAATCGTACGTGATTGACCTAGTATAGGCGGTTCAGTTGATTTTGGTTTCATGTCAGATGATGGGTTATCAATGACATAATCTGTATCTTCTTGTATCAAATTCCAACTCCAAGTTACAGGCTCAAAGACAGAAATATTACTGTTAGCATTTTTTAAACGTAATGTCGCTTTAATTTCGAAATCGCTTTTATCTGTAGCTGGTAAAACAACTTTTTTATTTTCAAGGTACTCCTCTGTGTAATCTGCTTCATTTCCGATAACCAGTTTTACACTTGTCACTTCATAATCGTCTGGTACATTTAATGTGATATATTGCCCTTCTTTTTTCGTAGCTGGCAATACTGCTTTATCGTTTACTTCAACACCAGATGTCGTCAAATTATCCTTAATTTTTTTTATCATTTCCACCATTGGAATAGTATCTGTACCTCGCGTAGGTGTATAAAGTTTTTCCGCATTATATTTATTTGTGATATCAATAACATTTTCCAGTTCTTTCTTCGTCCCATCTGATAAACCAATGTTTTGAATATCATCTTTATTTAATGACGGTAACTGATTAATAGCCTCTTGAATTCTTTGATTCGCATGATTATCCGGTGCATCAAAGAATTTATTTAAATACACGTCTTGATGACCCTCAGAAGAATTTGAAATTTCCTTCTTTAGTTTTTCAGTTATTGATGCCGTAAGCTCTGATCCTATTGTATTTGCTAACTCAGTACTGTAACTACGAATTTTCGCACTGTTATCACTCAAATACTTTTGCATACCAGCTGAATCCGATAAAAGATTAGGCTGCTCTTCTTTTAACTGAAATTGATCGTAAATTACTTTATTCGCTAATTCTAAATTAGCAAATTGTTGCATTATATCTGTTGTATTCATACTTTGGTCAAACTGAGTCAACTGTGTCGTGAAATCCTTTAAGACAAGGCCATTTGCTTCCTTCATTTTATTAAAATCACCAAAAGCTGTCTGACTGGTCTGATTGGATTTCATACCTTCATTCAAATTGTTGCTAAACCCATTTAAAATCTCTTGTAACCCATTAAAACTGCCTTTCGCCACACCTGTTTGATCTTGAACACTTTTAAACTGCTGTGTGTAACCAGCTAGTGGGCTATGAACCTCTTTCTTGTACACATCGGTGTAAGTTTGTTCTTTTTTTACAAGAGTTGTAATGTTATCCTGCGCGTTTTGCAAGTTTCCGATAATGCTAGCGAAATAAACATCGATAATTCGGCTGTTGAAATCTCCAAGTATCGAACTTGCTGTTTTTTCTGCTTCTGCTTTTACATCATTATTACCAGTTGTATTAACCTTGTAGTTAAGCGTCACCTTTTCCGGCGCATTCGACTCAATTGATACTGCTTTTTTGGAAAAATCGTTCGGAATAACAATCATCATATTATAGACGTTACGTGCTAGTCCGCTTTCTGCTACTCCGCGGCTAACTACATACCAATCGTGCGTATTATCTTTTTCCACACTCGTAATAAATTCATTACCAAATTCAATCTTTTTGCCATTCAGGTTTGCACCTTGATCTTCGTTAACCAGCGCAACTGTCATCTTTTGTGTATCTTTATCACTCTTTCCTTTCTTCACTTGATTCAGTGCTAGAAAGGAGGTTCCAGTAGACAGCGCAAGCGTCAGTATAATAAAAAATACTATGCTCCACTTTATTTTTTTCACACATCACCACTCCTGCTAGTAAAACTCTTTGTCTGTATACTGTTATTCGCTTACTTCTAGTAGTCGCGAAAACGGATACTCCTTTTCATACCCACAATAAGGTGAAAATTTCATTAGTAGGAGCTTTACTATCCGCTAATGCGGGAGAGATACAAACAAACTTCAAGCTACCTTATACTTTTTTTACTCAGCATTTATATTTATTTTGTAGTATAATCCCAAGAAAAATAGCAGCATCTCTCCCTTTTTTTACAAATAACCCCAATAAATAAGCCACGCAGCACTTGCTGCGTGGCTCACTACTCAGAGGATTTACTCGCGCCCGTTACTATGTAAAGCATGAAAAATCCCCTAATCTACTAACAAACATCACCGTAATTAGCTAAGTCCAAAATTACGGGATAATTCTTGATCATGTCGTGCCACAGCATCTGCTGTATCCTTCAATTGTCTTTCGATGTCATGTAGTAATTGGGCAAAATTTCTTACCTTCGGTGCTAATTCGATAAATTGTCGGTCAAACCCTTCGAATGCACGACCTTCCCATTCTGCGCGTAAGTCTGATTGTAAATTTGTTAAATCGCGTAGAATGTCCTCAATTTGTTGACCACCGTTACCATAACGAGCTGCTTTTGCTTTAAGCTCCTCTGGGCTCATACGAATTTGTCCAGCCATTTATATTCCTCCTATCAATTCTTAAAAATTGTAAAACGAAATTTGATTTTACTTACTGAATTATAACAATAAGTAGAATAATTGAAAAGATTTTTTTACTTTTTTGGATATTCTTATCATATATTGTCGTTTTTTCTTGTTTATACATATAAATAAAGGGGGTCTGGTGCAAAATTTTTGAAGTATATGAAAATGGTCTATCAAACTTGGACATACTGATAGTACTACTCTATAAAAGGGGTGTGATCAGTATGGAAAAGGAGAATTCATTTAAGTGGAAACATTATCAACCAGACATCTTCTTGTTAACTGTACGTTGGTACCTACGGTACAACTTAAGCTTTCGTGATTTGGTGGAAATGATGGTTCTGGTGCAAAGATAAAATAAAAGAGAATATAGCGCATATATTTCGAGCAGAATTGTATTTTATGCTGTTAGCCCAAACAATTGATGGATGAATTCTTTCTGATTTTGAACAGACTGATCCCGTAAATCAATCTGTTCTTTTTTAATCATATGCATAGCTTCTACTCCTGCAAGAATGGATGTAGCTGTGCCAAAAGACTTGAACCCTAACATAGAACGCACACGTTTCTTAATAAAACGATGATCTTGTTCCACTATATTATTGAGATATCTAACTTGTCTTAGCTTGATGCCTTCAGGCATATGTTTTTCTTCTTTCAACGCTTGAATTGCTACAGGATAGGCAGGGTTCTTATCTACTGTTATCACGCGAGGTTTAGAAACGTACGAAAAAGCCAGGGCTTTCTTGAAAAAGCACTTGGCGGCTTGTTTATCTCTTGATTTACTTAGATGAAAATCAATGGTATTCCCTTTTGAATCAACGGCACGATATAAATACATCCATTGCCCTTTTACTTTAATATAGGTTTCATCGACTCTCCATGAATCATTGGTTGATTTTAGATGATGTCGTACTTTCTCTTCTAATTCAGGTCCATATTGATGAACCCAGCGCATAATCGTTGTGTGAGCAATTGATAATCCTCTTTCCTCCATCATTTCCACCAGGTTACGAAAGCTCAAATTGTAATTATTGATGAGGTTTTAAATTGGGCTGAATTAGAGAAAATCATGATTTTCTTTTTCAAATAAAAAGGTGAAATAAAATATTTGTTTTGGATTACTTCAAAATCTTAGCTTGATGGGCATGTAGTGCTACCCCTAAAGGGAAAAACTAATACCTTTTTACAAATAACAGGAAATGATATTACACCTTGATGGAGTAAATCCCCCTTCACTTCCTCTATTTAATTCTTTGGTAAGGATATATTTTCCTGATGATAATCATAACCTATATCAGAATTTCATTTATTATAGGAAAATTCCAAAAGGAGTGAATGTGATGGGTTTCCCGCCTCAACAACAAAGTAAACCTGGCATTGAATCATTAATGATACCTAGACCTATATTTGATAACCCCAATTACAAACCAGCCGGTAAACTTATAAATAAGGTAGCGCTTATAACTGGTGGGGATAGTGGAATTGGGAGGGCTGTCGCTGTAGCATTCGCGAAAGAGGGTGCAGACATAGCAATCTCATACCTAAATGAGCATAGTGATGCAAAAGAAACGGAGTTCTATGTTAAAAAGTATGGCCGTAGTTGCATTACCATTCCAGGTGATATTGGGTATGAGCAGCATTGCCAACAAGCAGTAATGCAGACAATTCACCAATTTGGTCGTATTGACATTTTGGTGAATAATGCCGGTGTACTATACATAAGGAACAGTCTACTTGATGTAGATTCTAACCAACGAACAAGTACCTTTCACACAAATGTTTTTTCTCAGTTTATTTTGACGAAAGCTGCTTTGCCATATATGAATTCAGGGAGCTCCATAATAAATACAACATCCCTTAGTGCCTATCATGGAGATCAAGATGCAATTGACTACGCGGCATCTAAAGGAGCCATTGTTTCCTTTACACGTTCGCTGTCATCGTCACTGGCACCGCAAGGGATCCGAGTTAATGGTGTTGCCCCAGGACCAATTTGGACTCCATTAATTCCATCTTCCTTGCCTCCAGAATGGCTTGCCACATTTGGAGACCATGTTCCTATGAAGCGAGCCGGTCAACCGTTTGAAGTGGCACCTGCTTATGTATTCTTGGCATCCGAAGATGCATCTTACATATCAGGACAAATTCTGCACGTGAATGGTGGGGAAATTATAAACGGTTAACTATTTAACAAAAAATTACTTACAAATGAATTTGTATTATATTGGCTTAAGTATTATGGAATTAAAATTACAAAAAACAAAACGCCGTTTAACCACCCTGTAACCACTCATATAAGATTTAATTCACATCGATACCTATGTCATTGATGTGAATTTCCAAAGTGCTTACAAAGAAATCTAAGAGGTCATTTTTTTAGATTCACAATCATTATTTTGAAGTTTATGTAAAGAAAAGAAAAAGAATCCATTTTTAAAAAATGGATTCTTTTTCTTAGTGTAATCTATATTCTCCTGTTAATTGTTCCTTGGCCATTCGAACTAAGCGTTTTGTAATTTCTCCACCGACAGAACCATTTGCACGCGATGATGTATCAGGTCCAAGTGTGACTCCTAATTCGCGAGCAATTTCATACTTCATTTGCTCAATAGCACTTGCAGCAACTGAAATATGAACTTCATTTGCATTATTTTCGTGTCTTTGAATATTCATCGTTGCACCTCCATTATATTTGTATATAACATGTGCTTAATTATGATATTTATACATGAGTTAACTATTTTCTTCTATTTTATCATTTTAGCCAAGAAGACTCCTTCCTCAAGGAACGCGAAGTGAGTAGGTGGGAGATGAATTGGCTTCGGACAAGGGATGGCAGGAAGCCATCTTAATTGTTCGACATACATAAACTGTTACTTCACTACCTATCGAATGTACGTTTGTTGTATAATAGAAACATACCGAAATGGAGGTGAAATGAATGATGATTAATAAAGCATATAAATTTCGTATCTATCCAAATAAAGCACAAGCAACCCTAATCAATAAAACGATTGGCTGTTCTCGTTTTGTATTCAATCATTTCCTATCTCTATGGGATAATGCATACAAAGAAACAGGGAAAGGTTTGACATATGGTACATGCTCTGCCAAACTCCCTGCCATGAAGAAAGAGTTTGTTTGGCTAAAAGAAGTGGATAGTATCGCGATTCAGTCGTCTGTTCGCAACCTTGCGGATGCTTATACACGCCTTTTCAAAAAACAAAACAATGCCCCGCGTTTCAAATCTAAGAAGAACAACGTACAATCTTATACCACAAAACAAACAAATGAAAACATTGCCGTTGTAGGAAACAAAATAAAATTGCCAAAACTAGGTCTTGTTCGATTTGCCAAAAGTCGTGAAGTAAAAGGACGTATTTTAAATGCTACAGTTAGACGGAACCCTTCTGGCAGATACTTTGTGTCATTGTTAGTTGAAACAGAAGTGCAAGCACTTCCGAAAACAAATTCTTACATTGGAATGGATGTGGGACTAAAAGATTTCGCCATTTTGTCAGATGGAACAACCTATAAAAATCCGAAGTTTTTTCGATCATTAGAAGAGAAGTTGGCAAAAGCACAGCGTGTTCTTTCTAGAAGAATGAAAGGATCTTCTCGCTGGAATAAACAAGGAGTAAAAGTAGCTAGAATTCATGAATACATGACGAATGCTAGAAAAGATTACTTGGACAAAATCTCGACTGAAATCATCAAAAACCACGATGTTATCGGTATAGAGGATTTGCAAGTATCAAATATGTTAAAGAATCATAAGTTAGCAAAAGCAATTAGTGAGGTATCATGGTCTCAGTTTCGAACTATGTTGGAATACAAAGCAAAATGGTACGGCAAACAAGTCATTGTTGTATCAAAAACATTTGCTTCAAGCCAATTATGTTCTTGTTGTGGATATCAAAACAAAGACGTTAAAAATCTAAACCTACGTAAATGGGACTGCCCTTCTTGCCTTACACACCATGATAGGGATATTAACGCAAGTATCAATCTAAAGAATGAAGCGATAAGGCTTCTAACCGCAAGGACTGTGGAGATAGCCTAATAAATTAGAGTTCGATAGAACTCTTTACTTAGGAATCCCCCTCTTCTAAACGAAGTGAAAGTGGGGGTAGTTCAATCATTGCAACATATCCGCAAAGGAAGTACCCACATTATTCTTCCGTTTCATATGCTTCTCTAAATAGATTTTTGTTGTTTGGATATTTTCATGCCCCAGCGTTTGCATTAAATGATATAGATCCGCATTTCCTTGTTCAACGGCCATGATTGCAAAAGCATGACGGAATGTATGCGCCGTTACTGGATTCTCACGATACTGCAGAAACTCTAAATTTGTCTTTTTTATCATATCTGTTACCTGACTCGATAACGTTTTTGAATTATAAAAGTTCCCCCTTTGATTTACAAATAAAGGACTTTCATCTCCTTGATCCAATACAGTTTGGAACCCTCTTCTTCGTCTCATTTCACAAATGCACTGATACAAATGTTCCGAAATGAAAAGTTCACGTACTTTATCCCCTTTGCCCGTTACTTTTAACCAGTGCTTTCCGTCATAGTGTAAATCTTTGACTCTTGTTGTACACAATTCTTGAATTCTTGCACCGGTACTTGCCAGGGCTAATAAAATTGTATAGTTTACTAAATGCCCTCTTTCTTTATAAAACCCTAAGATTTTCATAACTTCATCATACGATAGGTCCCGATTTGGTCGATCCTGTTCATTTACATTTGCACGCTGCAGTTCTTCATGAAGAGGTTTTTCAATATAAGCAAATACATGAAGGTGTTTTAAAAAAGAACGAATAAGTACTGTTTTCTTTGCAAGTGTTGCGACTGCATACGTGTCACTATTCCTACCGTTCTCTACTTGCTTCAACCAAGAATTATATTTACGAATATGCCATGGTTGTAATGTTTTCAGTAAAGAGGCATTTTGCTGTACCTCTTCCCCATTTAATTCGAACTCTTCTGCATGCTGCACCATGCACTGACAAAATAATAAGATTTCAGATACATAACTCTTTTTCGTATCCTCTTTTCTATTCTTCCTCTCATCCATATCTTTTTGTAAATGTACGAAATGATAAATGACTTCCAGATCACTTAAATACGTATATTTACTCTTTCCCTCTTTTTCTGCAACCTCCATCTTCTCTTCTACCTTATCTACATAACTATTGTTATGCAGGAAAGGAACGATATCACTTATATTCTCTAAATATGTATCTATATATTCACTTTGATTATTTATAATAGGTAAGTTTTCACTTCCACTTTTATTATCCATATTTCAAATTCACCTCTCCTATTAAAGATTATGAATACAATTATCTTTATTAACTATACTTATCATTTTATTTCACTTCTATCAATTATACAAATGATAACTCATATTCTTTCTATAAGAATGCTACATTCTTCTCTATTTACCTATACTTATATTTTTTAATAATTTATTAGTAAATAGATATCATTTAATGATTAACTACTCAACTTTTATATTACTTTTATTATAAAATCAACTATAAAAATTCATTAAAATATAAAATGAATTACAAATATTATTAAACTATAAAAATGTATAAGATCTTTAATAAATTCTATTTCTCATTTTAAATATAAATCATATTCTGATATGATATATACATATCTAAAATACTAGCAAACAATAGTTATGGAGGTGTCCTTACATGACACAAGATTTATTGTTCATTACAAAACCTACTGTAACGACAAAAGAGGCAGCCGGCTTATTAGGAGTAACGGTACAAACAATTTTACAAAAAGAAAAAGATGGATTAATAGAATGTGTATATAAAGATAACTGGAAGCAATTCGGTAGTAAGATTTACTATTTAGAGGATATTGAACGTTTAAAAAATATTGAAGAGGTTGAAGGCTATAGCACAAAAGAAGCAGCTGAAATTCTCAATGTAGCACCATCCACAGTTTTTACATATATCAAATCTGGTAAATTACCTGCCTCAAAGATTGAAAAACGTGGAAAAGAAGTATATATCATTGATAAAGATGACCTTGAAACTTTTCAACTTACTTATGAAAAAACTACATCAAAAGAGCGAAAAGCATTCATTACTAAGATTCAAGAAGAAGATATATATTTATATCAATTATTAACACATCAACATACCGGAAAAACAGCCAGGGTAATAGAGATCAATGGAGCAGACGGCAAGATTCTTACAGAAGACGAAGAAATTTTCCCTCTATCCACTTATAAGGAACATGATTATTCCTTTGAGCCTTTTCATAAACAAGCGGTAATTACGAAACGAGGGTATTTATCTTTTTCATTTAAAAAACCTCAGCTATTTAATTCCATCACTTATAATCTATTAAATTTATTTTATAAAGAGCTAGGTGTCACAAATATGCGATTGAGTATTTCATCTGATACTATCAAATTAGAAATTAAACCTTTCGTATTACAAGTTGATCCATTGCAGTTTCAAGAGGAGATTAAATACTTACATTCTCATATGAAATCCGGCACGATCCTTCCACATGTAGAAGGTATTTACTTTAAAAGTAATGTAGATTCATTAACTTTTCATGCAGAACATGAATTTAAGCAAAAAATAGTGCAAATGGCAGCAAATGCAGGTATGGGACAGGAAGAATTCTTATTGCAAGCTGTGAAATCTTATATAAGAGATTTAGAACAACAATAAATATTTATTAAGAAGAAAAAGCGTAGAAATTTAATCTTCCTACGCTTTTTAAATTATTCAACTCCAGAAAAAACTGTACATGTGCAGAGATAATAAAGTTGTTTAATTTATAATAAAATACTTTGAAAAATAATAAAGTTGTTTAATTCTTATTGAACTAGCGGTGCAGGGTAGTTCAATAAAAATGATGAAATAAATAAAGGGGAATTTACTTTATTTTATAATTTATGAGGTGGAAAATGGACTCTTTAGAATTAAACGAATCTAAATATATTGTCTCTAATATCAAAGACATTTTGCATAAAAAGCTTATTCTTGATAAACCGTTAACTAAAGATGAGGTGAAAAAATTAAACCTAGTTAATCCCACTGTATACGAAAATGAGAAGTTGCTCATTCAAGAACGGTGGTTTTATAGTATTAATATTGGAGAATGGGAAGATGTGGATATTATTATTCAAGGGAATAATGAAAATCCCAATGTGGAGATTATCGAAATGGCAGAAAAAATATTCGATGAACTCCATCTACACATAAGCTGTGCATTAAAATATTTACAGAAATTCTTCCCTAATCAAGATATGAAGAACTACTATCTATCCACAATATGTTTTGGAAAGATGGTTAATTTTGACGATTACATATTTTCAGGGTTTAGTTTAGCTTTTATTTTTGATGGTCACTTTGAGTTTCAGTATAAAGTAAAATTTAAAGACGATGGGTGGCCTATTGGTTTTGAAGGTGGCCCACTTTAATAATCATAGATAATTTTTTCTTATTGAACTAACGGGTGCTTTAGTTGAACAAGAAAGGACATAACATATTAGTCATATAAAATATGTTATGTCCTTTAATTTATTTATCTTTTTTTAGAATTAGGTCTTGATAATTTTATTTGTAGCGAGGCTCTTATATTTTCAAATCAGAATTATATAATTTTATTATCACTTTACAGTACATTTTCTCCTAGAGATACTAATTTTCTAGTTTCGATGTATTTACTTATCTTAGCTTTCTTGTGTTGTGCTGAAAATCCATTTTTAAATATAGAATCCAATAGAAATTTATATTATTCCTTCAAATAAATACAATCTGTGCAGCAAAACCATTTATACTAAATGAGCGTATATAGTCAAACATACTTAAAGGAGAATAGAACATGATAAAACATATACTCAGTTTCATTCTAGGAACAATTGTTATGTTATTTGGTTCCTTTTGCGTTATTCCCTACACTCTCGAAGCAATTGACAGTAATGTAAGCTATATTACTCGTGACAAAAAGTATTTTAGTAAGCTATATGACTATGACATTAACCTTTGGATGATTGCAATGGTTATATTTTGCATTTTTTCTGCGATTTCTGTTTTTATATTAAAGTTACCTAATTATAAAAAGGGTTGAAACACTCATAAAAAAATATAGTCAAACAAACCAACGGAAAGAAGTAAAGAGAAGGCGTCATTAATTATTTTTTCTATAAACAATATATATGCATCGTATCTGGATATAAATGAATAAATATATTAATCAATACAACAAAAATCCAGGGCGATTCCCTTGTGAGGATGGAGATATTTCCTTATCCTTGCTGTAACTTTGAAATAAAATTGTACCGTTTATAAAAAAGATACATTGCTTTATCTCTTACAAAATAAAAAGTATCCACTAAGTGAACACTTCATGTTATTATGGTTAAGCTATATAAGTCAGATTGATATGTAGGTGAGAAAAATGGAAAATATAGATCCTAAACAAGAATACGATCTGAGCAAAATATACACATACATAGAGTTCCCCGATAAAGTTAGTGGTCGCTGTGATAATTGTGGCAATACCTCATTTAAAAGTTCCGTTAAAGATTTCATCTTTTTGAGAGAATGTCGTCAATGCGGCATGAAGAAAATCATATAGCCCTATCCAGGGCTTTTTTCATTTCATTTTATATTCTTCTCAAGGTAAGCGTTGATTCAGTCCCTCAGGACTGATGAGTACTTCTGTTGATGCTTCTAAACAGCTAGATAACTGAGTTAAAGAAGTCATAGCTACATTTTGGCTCACCCATACACATAAAGCTACTAAATCTTTTGCTTGATACTTACTAGTTCGTTGTACAAAACCAACATCCCTAGCAAGATCCCGTAAGGTATTTGGAGATAAAAAACTTTGAATCTCTTGAGCAAATAGTTGTAATTCATCAGACACAGAAGCAGACATAAAAAATGCCATCCTTTCCTATGATTCTACAGAAAGAATAGCGTATTTTTTCATTTTAGGGGGCATTTCTTTTTATTAGCTTGATAGTGATGTGGTGATACCCCACATCCATCAACTTAAGGATTTAGACTATTCTTAAACTTAAAAGCACGTTACTATTCTCTTATGTTAATGAGAAAGGGTGACGTGCTTTTTATGAATATGCATCAAAAACAAGAGCTGTCTTTATTTGCCGAAGAGTTATATCGATATATGTCTCCCGCTACACTTAATCAATTAGCTATAGAAGCAGGTGGAATGAAACGAAAACGTAAGTGCCATGGGCACCATTTTTTATCTTTGTGTGTATGGTTAAATCAACAAATCGCTACAACCTCTCTTACTCAACTTTGTAGTCAATTAGAAACTTCAACAGGAATTTTATTAAGTCCTGAGGGACTGAATCGACGATTTAACTCGGCTTCTGTAGCCTTCTTTCGAAATGTATTTACTACACTTCTACAAGCTAAAATTGGAGGATCATCTACAATTTCTCATTCTCTTTCTGCTTACTTTGAGCGGATTCGCATCCTTGATTCTACAACCTTTCAAGTTCCAGATCGATTCGCAGCTACTTATCCTGGTGCCGGAGGCTGTAGTCATACAGCTGGTGTGAAAATTCAATTAGAGTATGACTTGTTGAGTGGAGAGTTTTCTGATGTGAAAATTGAACCAGGAAAACGAAGTGATCAGGCATATGGGGCGACTCGAATGGACATGACACAAAAGAATGAACTATATATTCGTGACTTAGGGTATTTTCGTTTACAAGACTTTAAATCGATCCAAGATAAGGAAGGGTATTATTTATCGCGTCTTAAATTACCAACTAAAATATATAGAAAAGAATTCGAAACAGTGGTATTTAAAACAAAACCTGCTCAATTGAGACCGGTATATATACAAATTCATTTGGAAGACATCATGAACCAATTACAACCTGGCCAAGTGTATGAATTACATGATGTATATGTAGGGAGCAAAGACAAACTACCCACTCGCATTGTGGTTTATAGATGTACAGAGGAGCAAAAACAGAAACGTCTACATGATCGAGCTATTCGCGAAAAGAAAAAAGGGATTACATATACAGAGCGTACGAAACTTTTACAAGGAATTACGGTATATATGACAAACATTCCTACGGAATGGGTACCGAAAGAGAAAATCTATGATTTATATTCACTGCGTTGGCAAATTGAGCTGTTATTTAAAATATGGAAATCTTGGTTTCGAATTCATCGTTGTAAATCTATTAAACAAGAGCGATTAGAATGCCACCTTTATGGACAACTCATTAGTATCCTATTATGTTCTTCTACTATGTTTAAAATGAGAGAACTCCTGTTACGTAAGAAACAGAAAGAACTAAGTGAATATAAAGCGATGTACATAATTAAAGATTATTTCTTACTTTTTCATCAAGCACTACATAAAAACACCCAAGAATTATCAAAGATTCTCCTTCGTCTGTTTAACCTCCTACAGCGAAACGGACGAAAATCTCACAGATATGAGAAAAAAACAGTCTTTGATATTTTAGGTGTTGTGTATGAGTATACCACTTCTGCCCATCAGGTAGCATAGCGAAAAATTTGAAACCCGTCAGGGTTTATTTGATGTGCCTACTTTTATAACATCTATAAAAGATAATAAAAAACTACGTGGAAAGACCGCATTTTGTATAAAAATATACGTTAAGTTGATGGATGTGTGGTGATACCCCATCGCTATCAAGCTAATAAAAAGAAATATCCTCAAAATGAAAAAAATACGTTATTCTTTCTGTAGAATCATAAGAAAGGATGGCGTTTTTTATGTCTGTTTCTGTGTCTGACGAATTACAACTATTTGCTCAAGAGATTCAAAGTTTTTTATCTCCAAATACCTTACGGAATCTTGCTAGAGATGTTGGTTTTGTACAACGAACCAGTAAGTACCAAGCAAAAGATTTAGTAGCTTTATGTGTATGGGTGAGCCAAAATGTAGCTAGGACTTCTTTAACTCAGTTATCTAGCTGTTTAGAAGCATCAACAGCAGTACTTATCAGTCCTGAGGGACTGAATCAACGATTTAATAAGGCGGCCGTCCAACTTTTACAACACCTACTAGCCGAACTATTAAGCAAAAAATTGGCCGCATCTATGCCGCTTTCTTCTCCATACACTTCTGTTTTCAAGCGTATTCGTATTTTAGATTCAACTGCATTTCAACTCCCGGATGTATTTTCATCGGTTTATCCAGGTGCAGGAGGCTGCAGCCATACAGCTGGGATAAAAATTCAACTTGAGTATGATTTGTTAAGTGGACAGTTCCTACATATTCATACAGGTCCAGGTAAACAACATGATCGCACTTACGGCTCTCTGTGTGCCCCAACTGTGACGGCGAATGATTTATGTATCCGAGATTTAGGTTATTTTCATTTAAAAGACCTTCAATATATACAAGATAAAGAGGCCTACTATATCTCTCGTATCAAGTCGAATACACGTATTTATCAAAAAAATCCTAACCCTGATTATTTTCAAGATGGAAGAATTAAGAAAGGTACAGAGTATATACAGATAGATATGGAGACGGTAATGAACTCTCTTCAGCCAGGACAAACATGTGAAATTGCTGATGCTTATGTAGGAATGAATGATAAAGTGCCAGCTCGTGTAATTGTTCATCGATTAACAAAACAACAGCAACAAAAACGATTACAAGATCAAGCTGTAAGAGAAAAAAAGAAAGGAATGAAGTATTCTCCTCGTAGTAAACGACTCAGTGGTATCAATGTATATATGACAAACACCCCTACAGATATTGTCCCGATGGGACAGGTACATGACTGGTATTCTTTGCGTTGGCAAATCGAAATTTTATTTAAAACGTGGAAGTCATTCTTTCAAATTCATCATTGTAAAAAGATAAAACCAGAACGATTGGAGTGCCATTTATATGGTCAGTTGATTGCCATTCTACTCTGTTCTTCTATCATGTTTCAGATGCGCCAATTGCTCCTCATGAAGAAAAAACGAGAGCTTAGTGAGTATAAAGCCATATATATGATTAAAGATTATTTTCTTCTTCTATTCCAAACTATACAAAAAAACATCCAAGAGTTATCAAAGGTGTTACTTCGCCTGTTCAATCTCCTACAGCAAAACGGGCGGAAATCTCATCGATATGAGAAAAAAACGGTCTTTGATATATTAGGTGTCGTTTACAATTGTACCCTGTCTTATAATCAAGCCGCTTAATTCAAAAAAATGAAACCCGCTAGGGTTTATTTCGTATGCAAATCTTTTAATCAACTACACTTGCCCTTTAGAAAAAAGAAACAATCTCGTCTAAAATTGACTTTGCATAAGCTTAGCTTGATAGCGATGTGGTGATACCCCATAAAGAAAAGACACTCAAATGAGCGCCTATTTCTTTTAATATCCGAATTATTATTCTCTACTAACACTACGAAAATAAGAACATACCATCAAGAGATACGTAAGTAATCTAACATATATTTGCACGTGTCTCCTTCAATTAAAACGTTTCATAATTCTTGATCTGCATTTTTTTGCCAGTTGGTAAAAAAGTCCCTCATATAATTATGTGGGACTTTTTTATTTCTCTAATTTAGCGTTTCATATCGTGTACTCCAGTGTTACTTTATTCAATCACAATAATATATTAAAGTTTGTGACACCTTACATTATTTACATAACGTTTTTATTGTCTACTTATATTAATACCAGCGCCTGAAGGAATACGGACACGATTCTGATTATGAAGGGGCATTCTAGAAAATATTCAAAGTAATTCTTTGAACTACCCCCACTTTCACTTCGTTTAGAAGAGGGGGATTCCTAAGTAAAGAGTTCTATCGAACTCTAATTTATTAGGCTATCCCCACAGTCCTTGCGGTTAGAAGCCTTATCGCTTCATTCTTTAGATTGATACTTGCGTTAATATCCCTATCATGGTGTGTATGGCAAGAAGGGCAGTCCCATTTACGTAGGTTTAGATTTTTAACGTCTTTGTTTTGATATCCACAACAAGAACATAATTGGCTTGAAGCAAATGTTTTTGATACGACAATGATTTGTTTGTCGTACCATTTTGCCTTATATTCCAACATAGTTCGAAACTGTGACCATGATACCTCACTAATTGCTTTTGCTAACTTATGATTCTTTAACATATTCGATACTTGCAAATCATCTATACCGATAACATCGTGGTTTTTGATGATTTCAGTCGAGATTTTGTCCAAGTAATCTTTTCTAGCATTCGTCATGTATTCATGAATTCTAGCTACTTTTACTCTTTGTTTATTCCAGCGAGAAGATCCTTTCATTCTTCTAGAAAGAACACGCTGTGCTTTTGCCAACTTCTCTTCTAATGATCGAAAAAACTTCGGATTTTTATAGGTTGTTCCATCTGACAAAATGGCGAAATCTTTTAGTCCCACATCCATTCCAATGTAAGAATTTGTTTTCGGAAGTGCTTGCACTTCTGTTTCAACTAACAATGACACAAAGTATCTGCCAGAAGGGTTCCGTCTAACTGTAGCATTTAAAATACGTCCTTTTACTTCACGACTTTTGGCAAATCGAACAAGACCTAGTTTTGGCAATTTTATTTTGTTTCCTACAACGGCAATGTTTTCATTTGTTTGTTTTGTGGTATAAGATTGTACGTTGTTCTTCTTAGATTTGAAACGCGGGGCATTGTTTTGTTTTTTGAAAAGGCGTGTATAAGCATCCGCAAGGTTGCGAACAGACGACTGAATCGCGATACTATCCACTTCTTTTAGCCAAACAAACTCTTTCTTCATGGCAGGGAGTTTGGCAGAGCATGTACCATATGTCAAACCTTTCCCTGTTTCTTTGTATGCATTATCCCATAGAGATAGGAAATGATTGAATACAAAACGAGAACAGCCAATCGTTTTATTGATTAGGGTTGCTTGTGCTTTATTTGGATAGATACGAAATTTATATGCTTTATTAATCATCATTCATTTCACCTCCATTTCGGTATGTTTCTATTATACAACAAACGTACATTCGATAGGTAGTGAAGTAACAGCTTATGTATGTCGAACAATTAAGATGGCCTCCTGCCATCCCTTGTCCGAAGCCAATTCATCTCCCACCTACTCACTTCGCGTTCCTTGAGGAAGGAGTCTTCTTGGCTAAAATGATAAATTTCATTAATGATTTTGATACGTTTCCTTCAAAAAACTTACAGATTGTTTGATTAGCGCCTTTAGAACATTACTATCAATGTCTGCTATTTTATTAATATAAATACATGATTTTCCAGAGGTGTATTTTCCAAAGCTTTTTAATAGTTCCTCTCGCTTAGGATCACCAGCTGCAAAATATAAACTAATTTTAGCTTTTCTTGGGGAAAACCCTACTAATGGAGCATCTCCCTCATGACCAGATGCATACTTATAATGGTATGTTCCAAAGCCGATAATGCTTGGTCCCCACATTTTTGCTGAATAGCCTGTTGTTTCAGTAAATATATCTAATAATTGATATGCGTTTTCTCGTTTTTTAAGATTTTCAACACTTTCAATAAATTCAATTACACTATTGTTAGTTTCTTTTGTTTTAAGTTTGTACATATTAAAATCACTCCTTTTTAGATATAGTTTTCATAACATATATAATTATAATATAGAGCTCATCATACAAGTCTCTCAACTTTAATATACTAACTGCTTCCTTTTTTAACTTTCTGTCCATTATGGGGAATAAAGATAATTGAATCGCTTAAAATCCCCGTATTACTGAATTTTTTTATTAATATAAAATACGGTACGTGAAATTTATTTATCTCTACAGCTAAATAAAAAAATAAGCTTATTTTTTTATTTAGGATAGAAAATTATGATTTCAAATTTAATTTTCATGATAAAAAATAAAAGATGGCTTAATATCAACCATCTTTTATGGCCCAGTACCTAAAAAACCGCCATCTTTTCCTTTGATTCTACAGAATGAATAGCGCTTTTAGTAATGGCTAATTATATCATTTCCATTCACAATCAAAATATAGGAATGATTTCTTTAGCAATACACAGCAGACTTTGATTTAAGAAAATACAAATACTCTATTCCGGCATCAGTGATCTTTGTACCGGCCCGCCCTCTGCCTTTTACGACAAATCCTTCACTTTCTAAAATATCCAGGCGGCGGCGAATTTGCTGAGGGGATAAAACAAAGTCTGATTCTTTGCTTTTACTTGAAAGCAGATCTCTGCTTGCTGCTTTTCCTTTTTCGTTGCATTGCTTGATTACTTCCAAGATAAAAACATGCTCCTTCATTTCCAGTATACTTCCACATATGGAATATTCGGATGTCATGCGGCCCCCCTCTTGTCCCAGCATTGACGGAAGATCTCCTTTCGTCACGACATTTCCCTCACAAATCGTTAGCATATAATCAATTGTGCTTTTTAGTTCCCGTATATTCCCAGGCCATTCATATTGCATGAAATACTCCAGCACATCTTGTTCTATCTTTACCCATTTTCCGCTCTTTGTGATGAAATGCTTAATCAAAATTGGTATATCCGCCCTTCTCTC
Source organism: Bacillus hominis (assembly GCF_030348325.1). Lineage (NCBI taxonomy): Bacteria > Bacillati > Bacillota > Bacilli > Caryophanales > Bacillaceae > Bacillus > Bacillus hominis. The sequence goes on along the minus strand of NZ_JAUCFS010000003.1, from coordinate 60,159 downwards.
AATGAGTGGTGGAATACAGAGATTAAGTACATTCAGTCGGTAAAATAAATCGGCTTTGAATGAACCGGCACGTATCTTTCCTTGAAGATCTTTATTTGTTGCGGTAATCACTCGAACATTAACAGGTATAATTCTTACACCGCCGATTCTTCGGATTTCTCCCTCCTGCAGAACGCGCAGCAGATGTGATTGAACTGTAAGACTTATATCGCCGATTTCATCCAAAAAGATAGTTCCGTTATCCGCTAATTCAAACAGACCTTTCTTGCCCCCCTTTTGTGCTCCTGTAAATGTCCCTTCTTCGTAACCGAACAATTCACTTTCAAGCAGGTTCTCTGTTAATGCGCTACAGTTTACAGCCAGAAACGGTCCGTTTTTTCGCAATGAATGCTCATGAATAGCATGGGCAAACAGTTCTTTTCCTGTTCCTGTATCACCCTGAATTAAAATCGGATGTTCTGATAAGGCAAGTTTCTTGGCGATTCGCTTACGCTCTTTCATTACAATATGTTCGCCGATAATATCCTGAAATCCGTATTTTGTATGAAATCCTTTATTACGCATTTCTCTTTGCGCTGTTTTTTCAATTTCAAAGGCTTGATGTACACTCTTAAAAGTTGCGACAATTGTATTTTCTTGCACCATTTGCAATCGAAAAATTACGACATCCACGCCATCTATGTTGAAGAACTTGCTTTCATCCTTTCCATTCATGATGAAATCGGTAATATCCCGACGACTCATCACATGTTCTATATACTCATTAACCACATCTTGTGCCACAATATGAAACAATGCCGTAAGACGTTCATTGATTACCGTAATCCGTCCTTCCTGGTTAACGACCAATATTCCATCATCGACAGTTCCCAACACATTTTGGATATGCTCGCTCATCTGCTTAGCATCCCGCTCTGCATGTAATAGCTTACGTTGTAATTCAATGATATTGCTAATATACCTTTCTGAAACCTTCGAGGATATATCCTTGTTCAAACCGCAACATTCTACAACCTCCAGGATTGTTGTCATATCAAAAAGACGTACACCTATATCAATTACTTCTTTTATGTAAGAAGGGCACAGATGTGTTTCTCCTGGCGAAACAGCAATTCGAACATCATCATAAAACAATACCCCCTTCCGAAAAGGGATAAATTGAATATGATTTATACCAAGTTGATATAAGGATTCAATAAGATTTATTGTTGCATCATCATTATCATTCACCACTAGAACTGATGAATCTTCAGGTATTCTTAAAAGTTTATCAATGTATTCATGATGAACTGTTCTCTTTCCCACAATTATTTTCTCAGCATTCACGCTATACATACCTTTTGTTTGATCATAAACAGAAGCTGATGAATACAAAATAATTGTATCTTCAAGAGACTGCGGTATTCCCTCATCCGCAGCATAGCTTTTAATATGAACATAGTCTCCAAGCAATTGTTCCAGTTGCTCCTGTAAGGCTTGCTTTGTTTTTGAGCTTCCAGCTATGAGTGTAAGTGAAAATTTTGACATTAAAACACCTGCCTACGTTTAAATTGGTTCTATTATATCGCCAAAAAAGAACAATAAAAACCAAAAACTCGAATCTTACCATAAAGATCCCCTTAAAAATCAATCTATTAATACTGGCACAGATATTGCATATATAAATCGATGAAGTGTCCGAGGTTATGAAAAGGAGGTAAACAGCAGAATACGCGAAAAAGAACATAGTCTATTGGCGGCACTTTGGTAAGCATTCTATTTCAACCCATTTATTTTAAATACAAAGGAGGAACACATATGAGCCAACTACACGAACAGACTGTTTCGCTTGGAAAAAAAGAGAAAAAAATTAATGTTTTTGTATTGCTGTTCGGCATTCTCGTAATAGCGACCCTATTAACTTATTTTTTGCCGACCGGAGAATATGCACGGATTGAAGTAAATGACCGGACAACTGTAGACCCAAATTCTTTTAAATCGATAGCATCAACTCCGGTCGGATTTTTCGATATGATAAAAGCTGTTCATACGGGAATGGTAGAAGCCGGCAATATTATATTTTTCTTGTTGATTATCGGAGGTTTTTTTGGTGTCTTACGAGCAACAGGTACGGTTGATATGCTTATCGCTTCATTGGCTAGGAAGTTGGCGACGCGTGAAAAACTATTGATTCCTGCCGTGACGCTGTTTTTCGCTGTAGGTGGTTCTTTAATGGGGATGGCGGAAGAAACTCTGGCTTACCTTCCACTTATCATTCCTCTGGCGCTGGCTCTGGGATTTGATGCAATTACAGGAACTGCTATCGTCATAGTAGGAGCATTATCAGGGTTTACAACTGCCATCATGAATCCTTTCACAGTAGGACTTGCCCAAGGAATCGCAGAATTACCGATGTTCTCAGGCATAGTGTTTCGTCTTATTTTATTTGTTATCGTCTACCTTGTTTCAGTTCTTTATATCTATCGTTACGCAATGAAAGTAAAGAAAAATCCTTCTATAGGAATCTACGGAAAGTATACAAAAGAAGACGCGAAAAAGTTACTGCAATCAAGTGGGAAGTTAACAACAAGACATAAGTTCATCTTAGGAGCTTTTGTAATTAATTATATCGTTTTGGCGTTTGGTGTAATCAAATTCCAATGGTATATTACAGAAATCACATCTTTATTCCTTTTATTGACAATAATAATTGGAATCATCGGCAAACTATCTGCAGATCAGATTGTTAACTCCTTTATAAACGGCTCTGCATCCTTGCTCGGCGGTGCTTTGATTATTGGTGTATCGCGCGCCATTCTTGTTGTATTGAATGAGGGACATATCGTTGACCCTATGCTGCATCAATTATCTGTATCAATCAAGCATATTCCGGACTATTTAAGCGTTGTTGGCATGTACAATTTCCAAGCTCTTATTCATTTTGTTCTAGCATCTGGCACTGGCCATGCGATGCTGACAATGCCGATTATGGTGCCACTTGCAGACTTATTGGGTATTACACGCCAAACTGCAGTGTTATCTTTCTCTTTTGCTGATGGAATCGGAAATATGATTTTTCCGACCGCTACGACCTTAATGGCAGGCTTGGCGATTGCAGGAATTTCTTGGACAAAGTGGGCAAAGTGGATTCTGCCACTTGTGTTCATTCACTATCTCATCGGATTAGTAGCTGTTATCATAGCTCACTTCATAGGATATGGTCCATTCTGATTTGAACTACCCCCACTTTCACTTCGTTTAGAAGAGGGGGGATTCCTAAGTAAAGAGTTCTATCGAACTCTAATTTATTAGGCTAGCTCCACAGTCCTTGCGGTTAGAAGCCTTATCGCTTCATTCTTTAGATTGATACTTGCGTTAATATCCCTATCATGGTGTGTAAGGCAAGAAGGGCAGTCCCATTTACGTAGGTTTAGATTTTTAACGTCTTTGTTTTGATATCCACAACAAGAACATAATTGGCTTGAAGCAAATGTTTTCGATACGACAATGATTTGTTTGCCGTACCATTTTGCCTTATATTCCAACATAGTTCGAAACTGAGACCATGATACCTCACTAATTGCTTTTGCTAACTTATGATTCTTTAACATATTCGATACTTGCAAATCCTCTATACCGATAACATCGTGATTTTTGATGATTTCAGTCGAGATTTTGTCCAAGTAATCTTTTCTAGCATTCGTCATGTATTCATGAATTCTAGCTACTTTTACTCGTTGTTTATTCCAGCGAGAAGATCCTTTCATTCTTCTAGAAAGAACACGCTGTGCTTTTGCCAACTTCTCTTCTAATGATCGAAAAAACTTCGGATTTTTATAGGTAGTTCCATCTGACAAAATGGCGAAATCTTTTAGTCCCACATCCATTCCAATGTAAGAGTTTGTTTTCGGAAGTTCTTGCACTTCTGTTTCAACTAACAATGACACAAAGTATCTGCCAGAAGGGTTCCGTCTAACTGTAGCATTTAAAATACGTCCAATTACTTCACGACTTTTGTTAAATCGAACAAGACCTAGTTTTGGCAATTTCATTTTGTTTCCTACAACGGCAATGTTTTCATTTGTTTGTTTTGTGGTATAAGATTGTACGTTATTCTTCTTAGATTTGAAACGTGGGGCACTGTTTTGTTTTTTGAAAAAGCGTGTATAAGCATCCGCAAGGTTGCGAACAGACGACTGAATCGCAATACTGTCCACTTCTTTTAGCCAAACAAACTCTTTCTTCATGGCAGGAATTTTGGCAGAACATGTACCATATGTCAAACCTTTTCCTGTTTCTTTGTATGCATTATCCCATAGAGATAGGAAATGATTGAATACAAAACGAGAACAGCCAATTGTTTTATTGATTAGGCTCGCTTGTGTTTTATTTGGATAGATACGAAATTTATATGCTTTATTGATCATCATTCGTTTCACCCCCATTTCGATATGTGTCTATTATACAACAAACGTACATTCGATAGGTAGTGAAGTAACAGTTTATGTATGTCGAACAATTAAGATGGCTTCCTACCATCCCTTGTCCGAAGCCAATTTATCTCCCACCTACTCACTTCGCGTTCCTTGAGGAAGGAGTTTTCTTGGCTAAAATGATAAAACGAAAAGTATTGACAGGAGGAAAAAAGAATTGATTACCTTAATAAAAAATGGAGAAGTATACGCACCCAACTGCCTAGGACGGAAAGACATATTAATTGCAGATGATAAAATCGCATTCATAGATGATAGAATCGCAATTCCTAACAACTTTGCTCCTATTCTAGTCATTGACGCGGCAAATCTTTTGGTTGTTCCAGGATTTATCGATTCACACGTTCATATTATTGGTGGAGGCGGAGAAGGCGGATTCAAAACCCGCACACCTGAGCTGATGCTCACTGATATTACAACTGCAGGTATTACAACACTAGTCGGTTTACTCGGTACTGACGGGACAACACGTAAAATGGAAAGTCTACTTGCCAAGGCGCGGGCACTTGAAGAAGAGGGAGTTTCTTGTTTCATTCACACAGGCTCCTATCAAGTGCCAGTAAAAACGCTGACGGGAAAAATCGAAGATGATATTATTTTAATTGACAAAATTATCGGTGTTGGAGAGATTGCTATCTCCGACCATAGATCATCAGAACCTACATTTGAGGAGATAGTTAAAGTCGCCACTGCCGCACGCAATGGCGGCATTCTGTCAGGAAAATCTGGCATATTAGAAGTTCATGTAGGGGACGGAGAGGGAAAACTTTCATTGTTGCATGAAATTGCAGATAAAACCAACATTCCGATTCGGCACTTCCATCCAACACATATAAACCGAAACGAAGAATTATTCAGAGCGGGTATTGATTACGCAAAACGAGGCGGTTACGTAGACTTTACCACAAGTACTACTCCTCAATTTTTGGAGGACGGAGAAGTGAAATGCAGTGAGGCATTACGTATTATGCTTGAAGATGGGGTCCCGGTCGGACATATTACCTTCTCCTCAGATGGACAGGCCAGCCTCCCCTTCTTTGACAACAACGGGGAGTATGCAGGCCTTCAAGTCGGAAAAGTATCTTCGCTATTTCACGAAGTACGAGAATCTGTTTTAGTGGAAGGTATTCCGTTAGAAACGGCACTGGAAGTCATTACTACGAATCCCGCACAATTACTGAAGCTTTCAAGTAAGGGCTGTATCCAAATCGGGAAGGATGCTGACATCGTATTGTTGGAAAAAGAAACGTTGGACATTCACAGCGTCATTGCAAAAGGCAAGTTTATGGTAGAAAATAAAGTTCCGATAGTGAAGGGAACATTTGAATAAGAAAGATAAGAAGCTTCTAGTAATTGTTACAATTCATAATTTACTGAAAAGGCGGAGTCTGTTTGATGTCTTCGCCTTTGTTTATATAGAGCATGAACGGTTTCGATTCCTTTTATCGTACGTGAAGCATAACGAATACTTTGAAATCCTGCGAATTTGGAAAAAGCACTGCTAAAATCTTCAGCAATGTTTTTCCATTAGACGTACTACGATAATGAACGTCTAATTTCTTCTATTCATAGGTTCTATAGGTTCATATATATTTACTTTAATTTCAAGATACGTTCTATTTCCTCCACACTTAATTTACTTGCTTTTGCAATAGTTTCAAGCGGTACACCAATTTCATGCATCCCCCGAATCATTTGCATTTTACCTTGCTCAATGCCTTTTTCCATACCCTCTTGTTCTGCATGCGCTAGCTTAGCTTGTTCATCTAGAAGTACTTTCTCACGAGCTTCATAAGCTGTTCGGAAAGAAGAATCATGGCTCATATTTTCCCATTTATTAATTGCTTTTTGTAATATTGGATCTTGATTCATCGCAATCTCCTCCAATGTTTGAGTTAAATGTTCATCTTCATGGGCTGGCAACAATAACATCCAACGGACAAATGTATTTTCCCACGGGTTTACTTTTTCTTCACGCCATTGTTTCACTAATTTTGGAATCTCTACAAAATGGATTTCAATGTCGTCACTTAATAGTTGCTGCATTTTTGTATTCCATAATTGTCCGATGGTATGAAATGCATCATCCTGAGAAAATAAAATAAAGTCTAGTAAGTTAATGGTAATTGTTTTCCGAAGTGAACGATATGGCATCCCTTCTTGCATTTGGGATGTAAAAAGTTTACTCCAATAGTATAAAGATCGCTTCACCATATCATGTGTATTTCGAAGCTGAATTTCTATATTTACTTGCGTCCCATTATCTAGTGTTGCTAATAGGTCTAAAATCGATAACTTATCATCTTCATAGGATTTATGGAGATGTGGATCTTCTAGTTGTAGCGATGTAATAGGTGCATCTAAAGATTCCTCTAGAATTGCATTTAAGAAACCAGTTAAAATTTCCTCATTTCCTTTCGTCCCAAATAACTGTTTAAAAGCAAAATCAATGCGTAAATTTACTAATTTGGTGGACATGGATCTCCTCTCCCTGTCTATATCATCTCTTATTCTTATTGTACATAAAAAAAGGTAGCACATGCAAACAGGCTCTTATGCTATCTCACATAAAAATCTGCCTAAATCCTTAAATTTTTTACACCAGAACCAAAAATGGAATAATGCCTGGAATATCGATTTTCTCAACTGAAAATGCATCAGACCTTTTTATAAATTATTGAGCTTTATTTGGTTCTGGTGCAAAAATAAAATAAAAGAGAATAAAGCGCATATATTCCTAACGGAATTGTATCTTATGCTACCAGTCCAAACAATTGATGGATGAATTTTTTCTGATTTTGGACAGACTGGTCCCGTAAATCAATCTGTTCTTTTTTAATCATATGCATAGCTTCTACTCCAGAAAGAATGGATGTAGCTGTGTCAAAACATTTGAACCCTAGCATAGAACGGATTCGCTTCTTTATAAAGCGATGATCTTGTTCTACTATGTTATTCAAGTATTTTTGTTGTCTAAGTTGCATACCATCAGGTATGCTTTTCTTTTTTTTCAACTGTTCAATTGCTATAGGATAAGCTGGATTCTTATCGACTGTCATAACACGAGGCTGCGAAACATGAAAAGACCGCAAAGCTTTCTTGAAAAAGCGCTTTGCAGTCTTCTGGTCTCTTGTTTTGCCTAGGCAAAAATCGATTGTGTTTCCTTTCGAATCAACAGCACGATACAGGTACATCCATTGACCTTTTACTTTGATATATGTTTCATCGACTCTCCAAGAGTCATTTGTTTGTTTGAGGTGACGTCGGATTCGTTTGTCCAATTCAGGACCATACTGGTGTACCCAACGCATAATCGTTGTATGAGAAATGGATAAACCCCGTTCTTCTAGCATTTCCACCAAATCACGAAAACTGAGGTTGTACCGTAGGTACCATCTTACCGTTAACAAAATAATATCAGGCTGATAATGCCTCCATTTGAATACATTTTCCTTTTCCATACCAATCACGCACCCTTTCTAAAGTAATAGTAACAGTATGTCCAAGATTTATAGATTCATTGCAATTGTCCTTAAGTTTTTGCACCAGAACCCTTTAAAAAGATATTGGTACAAACGAATATGTGGGACAAGTTGTAGATATGAATGGATATAGTGATAATCGAGAGGTTATCATACAAGTTATTAATTATGGAGATATCATTCTAGAAGAAGTTTTACCCTATCTTTTTAATATACTTTATTACCATTTCATAACTTACTTTAAATTTACTTTGCTCATTTACTGCATTTTAACAATCATCATCACACATGACTTAATATATTATTGAAAAGAAAAAAGCTCTGCACTATGCAGGCTTTCTTTATGATTTCACTGTTAAATTATTCATAAAACTTTCTATAGAATTCGCCTGGAATATACGAAAATAAGGAGATTGAACGTCGTAATGTTTGTCAGTAATGATAAGGATTGAAGGAAAGAATTTAGAAGCTTTCGGTTGCCAATATTCATTATGCCATTCTTGGCTATGGAAGTAAAACTCATATCTATTTATCTTATCTTGCATTAGCTTTTTACTGTACACTGACTTTTGAACTTCAATAAAGAATGGCGATCTACGCCATATTGTAAAAGCATCCGGCTCCATATATTCTTTCCCATACTTTGGTTCAACTTCGAATAGTTTAGGATTTTCATAATGAACGAGTTGTTTGTATACGTCCACAATACCAAGGAAATGAGGAATTTTTTGACTTGTCTTTCTGATAGAACTTGGCTGCGGAAAATAAATGTATGGGTGCTGCAATACGTTAGCATCAACATAGCCGTCTCTTCTTAATCGTTTCATAACCGTATTACAACAAGTTACCGCATTCTTTAAGCCTTGAAAATGCAAGTCAATAATATCGTCACGGGACATGCATCTAAATCGATTCAAATCATTCAAAATTCCTTTATCTCTACTCTTCATCATCTAACACCCCAAATAACGGAATTTCTTCTTGCGATGAATTCTGGAGTATTTTCTCCTCTTTAGACATGCGATATGTTTCAACAATTTGTTTCGCCTTACTTAATTCCAAATAAGGAGCTTGCACTTTCTTTAATCCATTTCGTTTTAAAATCATTTGGCCTGATTGCTCTAAATGCTCTGAACCAGGAGTACCCATGATATTACTATTAATTGCACTATCACATTTAAAGCCGATTCTTACGGTCATATTGAGCTTTAACTTACCATCTAACACTTTCGCATCTGGCCTCTGCATACTAAGCATAAGAAACACCCCAAGTGATCGGCCGACTGCTGAAATCTTTTCAATTGTAGTCATACACTCTTTTTCATCTTTTAGCATGGCCACTTCATCGATAGCAAGTAGAATATATGATTTTTGATGATTAGGATTTAATTTGTTGTACGCATCAATATGATCAACTTCATATTCTTCCATAAGTTTTCTTCGTTCTCTGATTTCCTTCCATAACTTTTGAAGCATTATTTTCATTTCAATTTCTTCCATACAAACTTCTTTCACATGCTTCACTCTACGCAAAAAATGAAATTCAGAGTTTTTTAAGTCACCAAGGTACAAATGCAACTTTTCAGGAGACATATATTGAATAAGTGTGGATAATACAACACGTACCATACTACTTTTCCCGCTTCCCGTTTCTCCTGCTATTAATAAGTGTGGTGTATTGGAATCAACCATATCGTACGTAATCGTTTTTCCGAATTGGTCCCGGCCAACCACAACAGGAAGACGGTATTCTTTTAATAATGGCTGCCATTCTTTATAACAGTAATTGTATGGTTTTAGTCCAGCATCTGAACGGAATACATGTAGTACAAACTTTTTCACATCCCCTTCAATCGTAATATTCCGTCCTAATATTTGCTGAAAACAAAACCACTTCTTTTCAATCTTCTGTGGATCTAATCCGTTTGGTATGGTAAAAACATACCTCACGCTTTCTGCTGAAGAAGAAACATTATGTAACTTTGGATAAATAGGCACTTTTCCCCCACGCGTTTGATGTTCCGTATATAAACCTGCTTTTCCGAACACCTCCATAAGCTGATTCCTTAACCTTTGCGTACGAAGCCACTCCTTTATAATCCCCATTACTCCCTTCCCTCCTTAAAACATGATTACGATACGAACAAATACATATCCAATCAAGCAAACTCCACCAATTCGCGTTCCGTGATAAATACCTTCACTTACAAATTTAGCTGCTGATATATAGTCATGTCGCACCAAGTATTTTTCTAACATGACTGCTCCGATTAAAATCGTTCCCATAACTCCTAATGCAATGTAAGTATGTAATACCTGATCCGACATATGAAGGAATGCGAAAGGACTTAATGAATTGTATTTACGGATTTTCTGTTCTTTATCTTTGTATGACCGATCCATAAACTCGCGAAAAGGAATTGTTTCTTTCCTAGCACGCATTTAAATGCCCCCTTTATAAACAGAATTTAGAATATAGATATTACATAGCTTCATCTACTTAATACCGTGGTAGTTTTACATTGGTAGAAATCTTGATAAATACTGTGGTAATCATTCGCAACTTACTTTGGTAACCTCGTATTCTTCTACCTTAATAAATACCGTGGTAGCTGCTTTGATACATCATATTGTGTACAGCTTGTACATTATGTAAAAAACTTTTGCCGTCTATGCGAATAGTTTTTTACATTTATGTCCACAATGTTGAAAATAGGTTCAGGAGGGATTTAAGTGTTTTGGAAATTCGGAGGGAAAAACCGAACGAAATTAGGTGATTTTTTAGATCGGAATGGCTTCACCCAAAATGATTTAGAAAAGACCGCGAAATTAAGTCGTCCTACAGTTTCAAAGGCGTGCAATGATAAAGAATACATACCTAGTCCAACTGTAATGAAAAAGATTTTAAAAGCTATTAGGCAAATAAAACCCAATGTTAAATCCACCGACTTTTGGGATATGTAAAAACTGGCTAACTAGAGTCAGTTTTATTTTTTTACAAAAATCACTTCATAAAAGAACATATATTCGTGTATAATAAGAACAGACGTTCTTATTAAAGGAGGCATAACGGTGTATGATTACTCAATTTTGCCAAATCGAATTGTTTTATGTGTAGATCTTCGTAGCTTTTATGCAAGCGTGTCCTGTATCAAGATGGGATTAGACCCACTACATACCAAATTAGCTGTAGTAGGAGACGTAAACAGGAGTGGCTCCATTGTTTTAGCTGCAACACCACCACTAAAGGCATTAGGTGTTAAGAAAATGGCAAGGTTGTACGAAATACCACGACACAAAGACATTCTTGTGGTAAACCCAATCATGGGCACTTATATAAAATGCTCAAATTACATAACAAAATTAGCTTTACAATACGTTCCGATTGAGGATTTCCACCAATACAGCATCGATGAATTCTTTATGGATATTACAAATAGCATCCATCTGTTTGCGAATGAGCCATATGAATTCGCGTTGAAATTCAAACGTGAAATATATGAGAAAACAAGAATTGAATGCACGATTGGGATTGGGCCTAATCCTTTAATGAGTAAGATTGCTTTAGATGTGGAAGCGAAGAAGACAAAAGACTGCATCGCATATTGGAAGTACGAAGATGTACCCATAAAATTATGGCCGATACGACCACTTGGTAAATTTTGGGGGATTTCGCATAAAACTGAAGAAATGTTAAATCGAAAGGGCATACGTTCAATTGGAGATTTGGCCATTTATCCTCTTAAATATTTAAAACAAAGCTTCGGCGTGATTGGAGAGGAATTACACTTACATAGCAATGGGATTGATTTTAGTCGTATTTCAGAAAAATATGTTCCAGCTACAACTTCTGTTGGGAAAAGCCAAATTCTAATGCGTGATTATACAATAGAAGAATTTCCAATTATCCTACTGGAACATACTGAAGAAGTTTGTTATCGGCTTAGAAAACAAAACAAACTTGCTCAAACCGTTCATTTTTCTGTTGGTTATAGCAAGAGTTATACAGGTGGCTTTAGAAAAACACATACTTTAAGCCGCCCAACAAATTTAACAATGGATATTTATCATATCTGTACATACTTTTTACACCAGCAATATACTGGCGAACCCATTCGCAGCATAAACATTTCTCTAACGAATCTAATCCTGGAAGGGGAGGAACAAATTTCTCTTTTTGATAACATAACGCAGCGGGAACAAGAAATGAAGTTAACAAAAGTAATGGATGAAATACGCACAAAATTTGGGAAGAACAGTATTTTACGAGGGATTTCCTACACGCATAGCGCTACAGCTAGACACAGAAACACACTATTAGGGGGACACAACGCATGAGTGCGAGACGTTATCGACTAAGCAAAAACGTTGGTATTACAACGTTTTCAGCGACAAACGATGACTGTTCTTTAAAGAAATAAGCCAAGGCTACAAGAACAGGATAACTGTTCAGACAAGTGAGAGGAATGAAGGAGTAACGACCTGAAACTCTCCCAGTGAGATTCCCGACAGCATACGTTAGACATAGCGTGATGTTGGAAGCAGGGTAAAACATGCAATCATTATCCGAAGTACCCTATAGGATAACCGAAAGCCATTCGGAATAATAAACCAAATGGATCTGATAAAGTATTGTATGCTGTCAACCGACATGGTGAGAATGTGTAAACACTGACGAACTTGCGAATGTACGCCTCGATATTGTGACGGGTTAGAAATGACTCGGAGTCTGAAAATAAGACTTGTCTAATGGATTGGAATAATTCATGTTGTAACAATCCTAACGTTGTTATAGGCAACGGAGCTAGGCACGGGGTATAGCAAGCACCTAAACCGGAGGTCATATGACCTTTAAAACAATGATAGTCTGAACGGAACGTCGAAAGCTACTAACGTTGAGAGAAATCTCTATCGGCGGATATAGTTGAATGCGAAACGGATAACCGAGTGAAGTATTCTTAATAGTAGTGAGAGTAGTGGCACGACCCGAGAAGGTTCTGTAATGGAACTGGAGGAACAGCCACAAGCCTACATTGGAGGAACTGAATTTCCATCTAATCTTGCATGGATTCTGGTAAGACTCAAAAGGTCACCAAAAATCAATATAAGAGTAGGTGATAGACCATGAATGACAAATCTAAGCCCACGCTAAAGGATAAGAAACTTAGACACAATGAATACTACGGTATTCAAACTGTCCTAGACGACTTATACCAAAAAGCAACCAAAGGAAATTCTTTCAAGAAACTGATGCCTACTATCACATCAGACGAAAATATACTCCTCGCTTTTCGTAACATAAAAGGAAATAAAGGGAGTAAAACATCTGCCTGTGACAACATAAACATCAAGGATATTGAAAGAATGAATCAGAGCTATTTCTTGAATGAAGTTAAAAGACGCTTTCAAAACTACCAACCACAAAAGGTAAGACGAAAGGAAATTCCTAAGCCCAACGGAAAAACAAGACCTCTGGGAATACCAAGTATGTGGGATAGAATTATCCAACAATGTATTCTTCAAGTTTTGGAGCCTATTTGCGAAGCGCAATTTTGTAATAGAAGTTATGGATTCCGTCCGAACCGAAGTGCAGAACATGCCATAGCAGATAGTACTAAAAAGGTAAACCAACAAAACCTTACTTATGTGGTAGACGTGGATATTAAAGGATTTTTCGACGAAGTAAATCACGCCAAACTCATGCGTCAAATATGGACACTGGGTATACGGGACAAACAATTACTCGTCATTATCCGAAAAATATTGAAAGCACCAGTAAAAATGCCTGACGGTACAACAATGTTTCCGACGAAGGGAACTCCGCAAGGAGGTATCCTCAGCCCTCTGCTCGCCAATGTTAATCTTAATGAATTTGACTGGTGGGTTAGTAAACAATGGGAAACATTCAAAGCCCAAAAGGTAAAGCCTAGATACAAAGATGGAATCTGGAGTAACGACAACGTAACATACGTCCTATCCAAAACATCAAAAATGAAACCAATGTACATCGTAAGATACGCAGATGACTTCAAAATCTTCACAAACACACGAAGTAATGCAGAGAAAATATTCGAAGCATGCCGAATGTGGTTAGAAGAACGATTAAAACTGCCTATCTCAACCGAGAAATCCAAAGTTACCAATCTGAAAAAGCAAGAGAGTGAATTCTTAGGTTTCTCTCTCAAAGCTACAAAGAAAGGAAAACGGAAAAACGAGAACACACGATACATTGCAGAAACACATGTATCACTAAAGGCACTGGAAAAGACGAAGCAAGATTTAGCAAAACAAGTGAAAAAAATACAGAAAACCCCGAACTCTATTGAAGCAATCAAAGGAATTAATTTATACAACAGCATTGTCATTGGCAAGCATAACTATTACAGAATAGCAACGCATGTCAGCCTAGACCTCGATAAAATGGGTTTAGAACTCGACTGCATGATGTATAACCGTTTCCCTAAGGCAATAAGAAGAGGAAAAAGCAACACTAATGGATACACGAATATAGGAAAATATGAAGGAAAAGACAAAGGTATAAAACCCTATCTAAAGTCAAAAAGGATGAGGTATCTCATGAGACGTCCTATCCTACCAATCGCCTATATTCAACACAAAAGTCCGCTGATGAAAAAGCAAGCCATTAACAAGTACACCGTAGAAGGACGAGCCTTGATACACAAAAACTTGGCAGACATAACCGAAACAGAACTTAAATGGCTAAGAGAAAATCCAGTCATAAATGGGCAGACAACCGTTGAATACAATGACAATCGAATCTCTCTTTACGTAGCTCAAAAAGGTAAATGTAGTGTGACAGGCGAGAAACTTCTGCCCTGGGATATCCATTGTCACCATAAGCGATTATGGAGTGAAACAAAGGATGACAGCTACAAAAACCTTACCATCATCAAACCAAGTGTTCATAGACTAATACACGCAACCAAGACAAAAGTCATAAATCAACTACTCAATGAACTTAAACTCAATGAGGAACAGCTAGACAAACTTAACAAATTGCGAGAGCTAGTCAAAAACGAGGAAATCTGTATTGAATCACAAACTGAAGTGGGATTAAATTATGAACAACTAGCGTTGTTTGCTTAGAATTTATCATTATTAGATGGAAAGAACACTACAATATAGGTGGACCGCGGTATGCCGTGAAAGTGGCACGTACCGTGCGGATCGGGGGAAAAGTTAGAGATAACTTCAAAAACTTACCTATCGATATATAACGCCAATATGCCAAAAGGAAGAGGAATGGTCAAATGGACTCCATTTGCAGCAATGCCTGAACAGTTTGCTGGTATTCGTGAAATCATCAAGGAGAAAAACAAAGTAACTCGGCCGATCTTAACCGCTGAAGAAAAAGAACTGATTGAGAACATGTTGCTATGTTCCTTATTATCTGAAGAAGAAATACTAATTACATATTATGAAGATGGTTATTTACTCTCTAGCTATATGACTGTTGTTGGTATTGACCAGCAAAATAGTGCTGTCATATGTACCGATGCTTTTTATAATAAGATGACACTGCGATTTTCTAATATAATAGACGTAAAATAGAATCGATTTAAGTGATTAGGATTGAATAGTTATAAAGGAGTGTATAAAATGCAAGGGAATCAGATAAGAAAGAATACATTAAGAACAGTGATTGATAATAATATAAATAACTATCCCTATTTAAATATACCTATGATTATCAACGAAAAAGATGGAATGGTTTATGAAGTTCTAAACGCTGGTTTCCAAAATAATGATGCAGTAGCAATGATCACAACGGATGACTTCGCTACTACTAGGGTAAATACACCGATTGTATCAGTAAAAAACAATGATGGTAGTATTCAATTATACCGCTTACCTTTAGAACTTGAACATTGGGTGCTTTCTTGTATGCGTGCTGCTTCAACAGGGAAAAATCCATTCCCATGTAAAGTTGCTTTTGGAATCATTGACACTAAATTTCATGTGGAATTTAGATGAAATTTAACCGGTTCACTATACGTAAGGAACCGGTCACTCAAATTATTACTTTTTCATTGAATCCCTATCTAGATTAGTAAGGTTTGTTTTTTCTTTAAGTTCCATACATAATCCCCTGTTAATGTGATATTCAACTTTGTGCTGTAGTCAGTAATTCTCTTGTTTTCAAACTCCCATTCCCTTATATATATCCTAACTATATAAAAAGCCTCAAAAAACTTTGTTTTTTGAGGCTCGGATAATTGTTTAGTATAGACGTTTCAATACTTGTTTCATTTCTGAATTGATATTAATGCTTGAACGGATTTCTTTTGCTTTTTGTTCCGCTTCTTCTACGTTAGATGCATGCCCTAATTCTACTAATAATCCAGTTGCAACTGTACCTGTACGATTACGTCCACCGGAACAATGGAAAAATACTTTCTTATCTTGTTCAACAGCTTCTTTGACAGCTGCAATTGCAGTTTTTACTGACTCATCTTGTCCCTCTACACCTTCTACAATCGGACAAGCATGACGTGTAGTTTCTGCTGGAAATCCTTCTGGTTCTTCTCCATCGGCACGTAAATCAAATACCTCAGTGATTCCATGCTTTTTTACTGCTTCTTGTATCGCGTCCACTCCACCAATATATACTTTTCCTTTTACGAGTTCGTGATAGTTAGTCATGTTTGTTAATCTCCTTCAATTATTATTTAGCAACAATTCGATCCGCCACTTATTACAAGGCCTGCACCTTGTTGATCTTCTACATAGTCTAGTGTCAATGTATTTACAAGTTCAACAACCTTTGGATCCATAGCAACTTGAATACCGTTTACTGTTTCTGTGACATCATTTTCTTGTGCTTCTCCTAAATTAATACCGTAGCTAGGTCCACAGCATCCAGCACCATCAAATGTAAAACGCAGTGTTGAAACACCGTTTTCTTTCATTGCATTCTCAATAAACTCTTTTGCTTTATCTGTAATATTCATTTTCATTTCTCCCCTTCATAGTAACTAATTAAAAATGTTTTATTTTACTAAATCTTTAAGCTTCTCATACCCTACAATATCTTCCGATTGCCAAGGGATAATAACACAGTTCTTTCGTGATTCCCTTTGTACCGCTTGAATCCACTGTATTTCAGACTGCGCTCTTCCTCTTAACACTAAATCGCTTGTATGTGTTGCGTAAAAACTTTGATTGATAACCCACCATTTTGGAGTAATATCCGCACGTTTTAAGTCTTCTTGTAGACGGCTTGCTTCATGGACTGGTGTCGCTTCTGCAAGCGTTACAATTACAACACTTGTTTCTTCCGGATTACGCAAACGTGGTAATAAGTTCTTCACAGACTGTGGTACTTCACCGGAAGAACGTGCAATTTCCTTATGATACGTTTGTGCCGCATCCAACAACAATAACGTATGACCCGTTGGCGCTGTATCAATAACTACAATTTCATCATTTGCCCTTTCAACAATATCCGCTAAAGCACGGAAAACTGCGATTTCTTCTGTACAAGGAGAACGTAAATCTTCTTCTAAATACGCTAAACCTTCTTCATCAACCGTATCTTTTGCTTGCTCTATGACTTCCTTACGATAGTTTTCAACTTCTACTTTTGGATCAATTCGACTTATCGTAATATTCCCTTGTTCTCCATGCATGACATAATCAATATGTGCTGCGGGATCAGTTGTAGTTAAGTGTACATGGTGTCCTTTTTCAGCCAGACCGACTGCAATTGCAGAAGCTACCGTAGTCTTTCCGACACCACCTTTTCCCATTGTAAAAATTACTCGTTTTTCTGATTCTGAAAGATTAGTAATCAATGTCTGAAGTGAAGGAATAGAGACGGCATTTGCTTCTTCATTCGAAATCGAGAGATTTTCCATTGGTTGAACCAGTTTTCTCATATTCTCTATTCCAGTAACATTAAACGGTACTAATGGAATTTCAAAAGTAGGAAGATTCTTTAATTCTTCTGCCATGTTTTCTAACGCACTCGATTGTCTCTTAAACAGCGCATTTGAGACATCATCATTTTGTACATAGTCTTTCAAGATACCATTTACAAGTAGAAATTGATTACTAACACCAATTTCTTTTAATTCATGAGCTGCTCGTTCCGCTTCTTGCAATGGAGAACTATCTGGTCGTGTGACAAGCAATAACATTGTTTGGTTCGGATTGGATAGTGCCTGAACCGTTTGATTATATAACTCTTTTTTATCTCCAAGACCTGCTAATGGTCCCAAACAAGAAGCTCCATGAGTACTTTCTTCTAGGAAACCACTCCAAGCCGTAGGAAGTTGAAGAAGACGTAACGTATGACCTGTTGGCGCTGTATCAAAGATAATGTGATTGAATTTCGATGTTAATTCTTTATTTGTAAGTAACGTAGAGAATTCATCAAATGCAGCCATTTCTACTGTGCAAGCTCCAGATAATTGCTCTTCCATCGTTGCAATAACTGTATCAGGGAGCTTTCCACGGTATGGCCCAACAACACGTTCTTTATATTCATGGGCTGCTGTTTCAGGATCTAAGTTTGCTACTTGTAGATTTGGAACACTTGGAATTTCTTTAGGTTTATTCGTAAGTTCTATTTCGAACACATCTTGTAAATTAGAAGCTGGGTCAGTACTTATTAATAAAACTTGTTTCCCCATATCAGCTAACGTAATAGCTGTTGCACATGCAGTAGATGTTTTTCCTACTCCGCCTTTACCAGTAAAGAATAAAAATGGTGTGAATGCTATTGTGTTTGGGTTATATAAGTTTGTCATTGCCTTTCACTTCTTTCTCTATTTTTTCACGTTTAACTTTAAACGTACGACTGGCTTTTGACTCAACTCTTCTTCTGTTACATCTGTTAATTTTGTAAGTTCTTCATTTGTCAGGTGACTTTTTTCTTTTACTACTTTTCCATCCACCAATGTTACAGGCAACACATCTGGTCCTTTATCTGTTAATAGTTGACTAATAACAACATTATTGGCAAATGCATCTGGTTCACTCGCCAAATTATAACGAGTCACATCAATTCCTTTATTCTTCAAGTTGTTAACAGCAACTGAAATACGAATTAACTCTGGATCAACACTTGGACCGCAAACTCCAGTAGAACAACACATTGCAGGATCAAAAATTTCAATTTTTTTCATCTCTGATTTCTCCCCTTCTTTATAAAAAAGCCGAGAAAGAATTCTCGGCCTATTTTGTTTTCAATTATTCTCCTGTTTCAGCATACTTTTTAATGCGTGCGCCAATTTCATCACGAACTCTTTGAAATACAGACCACTCTTGACCAGCTGGATCATCAAATCCCCAGTGAACTCGTTTTACATGCGGTGGTGTTGTCGGACATACATCATTTGCGTGACCACAAAGTGTTACAACAAGATTAGCTTTGTCTAAAATGTCACGATCAATAATATCAGATGTTTGATCCGTGATATCAATGTCTACTTCATTCATTGCTTTAATCGCATTTGGATTTACTCCGTGCGCCTCAATACCAGCAGAAAGTACATTCCATTTGTCACCTAAATATTTTTTTCCCCAAGCTTCTGCCATTTGGCTACGACAAGAGTTTCCTGTGCATAAGAAGTAAATTGTTTTTTTGTTTTCCATGATAATTCCACCTTTTTATGAATAGTTATTTTGGTTGTGTTTGAAAGTATTTACGTTGGAACCAAAGCGCAACATTGACAAGTGCAATCATAACTGGTACCTCTACTAAAGGTCCGATAACTGCAGCAAACGCTGCACCAGACTGGATTCCAAATACACCTACAGCTACAGCAATCGCTAATTCAAAGTTGTTACTTCCAGCTGTAAATGCTAATGTTGTTGATACCCCATAACTTGCACCGATTTTTTTCCCCATAAAGAAAGAAATAAAGAACATCACTACAAAATAAATAAGTAATGGGATCGCAATACGCACAACATCAAATGGTACGCTAATAATAGCTTCACCTTGTAATGAGAACATCACAATAATTGTAAATAATAATGCGATTAATGTAATTGGGCTGATTTTGGGAATGAATACTTTTTCGTACCACTCTCGCCCTTTTGTTTTTACAAAAATAAAACGTGTTAACATTCCTGCGATGAACGGAATTCCTAAATAAATAAAGACTGATTTTGCAACCTCTGCCATTGTAATATCTACAACAGCTCCTTCAATTCCTAACCATTCTGGAATGACTGTTACAAACACATAAGCGTATACTGAGAAAAATAACATTTGGAATACAGAGTTAAAAGCAACTAATCCTGCCGCATACTCCGTATCACCTTTCGCTAAGTCATTCCATACGATAACCATCGCAATACAACGAGCTAAACCAATCATGATTAAGCCCACCATGTATTCTGGCTTATCCTGTAAAAATATAATTGCCAAGGCAAACATAAGGATAGGACCAATAATCCAGTTTTGTACAAGTGATAATACCAATACTTTTACATCTTTAAAAACGCGCCCCATCTCTTCATAACGAACTTTTGCTAATGGAGGATACATCATTAAAATTAACCCAATCGCAAGTGGTATAGAGGTTGTTCCTACTTGTAAACTATTCATTCCCTCTACAAATCCAGGGGATATATAGCCAACTCCAATTCCTACTGCCATTGCAAGAAAAATCCAAAGGGTTAGATATCGATCTAGGAAAGACAGACGTTTTTTCCCCGTGTTGCTCATCCTTCTCACTTCCCTTTCTAACTATTTATTAACAACCACACCGGAGTGTAGGATTGCTCTTCTCAATTTGTTTAATTTTCTCTGTTTGGTCTGGTACATGTGCTAAAATATCTTCTAAAAGCGTGTATAAATCACTTGCTTGATTTAAAGAATAATAAATCCACTGACCTCTACGCTCTTCCTGCACTAAACCTAAATCCTTTAACTTTCGAAGATGTTGACTGATAGAAGGTTGACTCATATCAAATACTTCAAGAAGTTCACAGACACAGCATTCACGTTGTTTAAGGATTGATACAATTGTTAATCTTGTTTTATCTCCTAATAGTTTCAGTAATTGGGATGCTCTTGTTACCTCTACAACTGTTTTTTCCATATCCACACCTACCTCATTATAATTACATAAGCATATGCTTATATGTTGTGTAAAAATAAAATGTATTATTCCTTCAAGTTACTTTATTCTTACTTTCGAAATAAGTATATAACTATTTACTTATATGTTCAACTAAAAACTCTCACCTTTACAGAATCTTTACACTGAATTTCCTTATTTAAAATTTGTACTCTTTTTCTTATCCCAAAAGATATAAATGATAAATCCTATAGGTCCTGTTAAAAAGATAAATATTAACCATATCAGAAAATGCTGCTTACTAATTTTATTTTTCTGATATTCGAGCGTAACATATGTACACATAAGAATAATCAAAAGATATATACCTACAATGAACAATTGATCTAACAAGCCTGTCCCCTCATTCTTTTTAATAAATAATTCTTAAGCACTTTTTAAAATCATATCATAAGTAAATAATTATATGTCTATACAAAAGGTAGTTCAGCTTACAAATACGCTAAGAGGCTAATAAAGCAAAAGAATATAACATATATCATTTAGTTGTTTTTCTAAATTACATTGATAGATACTAATAAATTTTTCAGTTGATTTCTAAAATAGAAAATCGTAACCAACTACATACTAAAGGTATTTACATATTCATTGCATCTAATGTGTAAATACCTTTACCTTTTAAACTGCTGATACAACGTTATTTATTCTACAGATAATAATTTCTCCATAATCATCACATCAACACGTTCCCCATCCATTACACCCTGCTTTTCAAACACTCCTACTTCACGATAACCCATTTTACGATATAAGCCTTGACCTAGATTATTAAAAGAAAAAGTAAACAAAACAAATTTATAGAATTCATTTTGCTGTCCGGTCTTTTCTAAAGCTAAAAGTAACTTCTGTCCCAAACCTTTTCCACGATATTCTCTCTTTATGTATATAGATAGTTCCCCTACACCACGATAAGCGCATCGATGACTATATGGATTAATGGAAGCCCAACCGACAATATGAGAATTCTCTTCCATGACAATTACCGAATATCTTTTTTCTCGTTGAAATAGCCATTCCATCACATATGTATCTGTTTTTATTTCTGTCTCTAAAGTCGCAATACGATCCTCGATACCCTCATTATAAATAGTCATAATTTCTTGTAGATCTTGTTCAATTGCTTTTCTAATCTCCACACTTATCTCTCCCTTATACCCCTTATTCACCTCATATTTTTAAGTAGCTTATTAGCTTTCTCACAACAAATTTAGCATCTGATTCAACTCCCCTTAATGTCGCGGAAGAAAACGAACGCTGACCTTCTAAACCAACATAATACACCCCTTGGACTTCTGTACTTACACCAGCTATTTGTAAAGGTTTCCCTTCTGAGTCCAGTGCTCCAATAGCATTGAAGTAAGAGAGATTAGGATGATAGCCCGTTGCAAAAATGACCGTATCGATTGGCTCCTTCTTCCCATCCGGCCAAACTACACCATCAGTGTAAAAAGATGTAAACATAGGCTTTTGATCTGGATTCTCCCTAGCTAATCGTTCCTTGTAATCACCTAAATCGATGACTCCACCTGAACTCGGTGCGTTTTTTCCAAATCTCCAAAACGGAAAGGTATCTATGTCTAATACCTTAAGCCAAAAATGTAAATCCTTCCCCCACACTTTTTGTTTCATGAGTTGAACAGGCTTTCGTACAGCTAAAGATACTCTACTTACATCGGCCAGTTCAAGCGCAATTTGGACAGCTGAATTTCTCCGCCCCACCACCACTACTCTTTGATTGATATAATGATTCGGACTCCGATACATAGCGGAATGTATAATATTCCCCTTGAATTTCTCTTGATCCTTTATTATCGGATTAAACGGACTGTGGAAAGAGCCAGTTGCATTTATAATAGTTCTAGTCAGAAATGTCTTTCCAGAGACTGTTTGAACTTTAAATATTTCATCTTCTCTTTCTACAGATTCAACTCGCTGATTTGTCATTACTGGCAGTTGGAATTTTTCCGCGTAATTTTGCAAGTAATCAATTACTTCATTTCGCGTAGGATAATCATCAGGATGCGCTGGGAATTTCATTCCAGGTAACGATGAAAAGCGTGCCGGAGAAAACAATTTCAGACTATCATAATAGCGAGGCCAAGATCCTGCAGTCTGTTCACTCGCTTCTAATATTAAAAATTGTAATCCCTTTTTTTGAAGGTGATAACCGGATGCAAGACCAGCCTGCCCTCCTCCGATTACAATGGAATCTAATATTTCTTTCATCTTTATTCCACCTTTTGATTTTATTTGCATTTTGCAACTAATAAAGAAAAGGAATTATTTCTCTGAGAACTTACAGCATACATTGAATTCGATATCGATGCGCTCAACGATAAAACGATGACAGTCTCTAAATTCATTAATATATGAGAAAATTCCATGTGAATATTCATTTACTTGTCAATCAATTGTCCGTGCTGCATAAGCCCTTTTGAAATGTATTTAATTAGGTTGCTTCAATTCCTGATAAGCTTCAAAGAAGTTCTTATAAGTTTCCTCTCCTAAACTATTAACTTGGAGTCCAAACATACGTTGAAAAAGATAATCTTTTGCTTTTTCAACGTTACATTGGTGGGCATTCATTATTAATCGCATATAGGATAAAAAATAACTCTTTTTCAAATTACCTGCATGATTAATAATCATTTCATTGTGTTCTCCTTTCAAACTTAATTATTCTGTAAGGAGATGTAATATAAATTACTACTCCTTACAGGTACTTTTCTTAAGAACACGAATCTGTTCCACAACATGAATCATTTACCTTGTTAGAACTTAAATTTACGCTACAAACACCAGTCTCGGGCAAATCAAGTTCAACTTTCCCTGCCGATTCATAGTCTCCTATAAGATATGCGATGATAGATCTAACCTGTTCATAACCTGTTGCCATTAGAAATGTCGGTGCCCTACCATAACTCTTTGAACCTACAATGTAGAAGTCTTTTTCCGGTTGGCGAAGTTCTTTTTCACCATGAGGTCGAACTGTACCACAGCTATGCAAATTAGGATCAATAAGTGGTGCTAATGTTGCTACACTTTCAGTAGCAGAATCTATAGAAGTACGTATTTCACTTATTATAGATAAGTTAGGATGATTACCCGTATTTACAATCATCTCATGAACATCATTAATTTTTATTTCTTGTTCTTCTTGATGACCTACAATGTCCATTCCATCTTTTGTTCTAACTACGTGTTGAATTTTATATGGTGTGATTACTTCCACACTCCCTTCATCAACTAATTGATGAATACGGCTACCTAAGGCACCACGTGCTTCAAGAGCATCTTTTTCCTCTCCACCATAGGCTTCTTCCGCACGTTGTTTCCTCATGATCCAAACAATATTAGTTTTTGGATTGGATTCTTTTAATGTAGCTAACTCTAATAAAGCATTGATTGCGGAATGACCACTTCCAACAACGGCTACTCGCTTATTTGCATATCGTTTTTGCTCTTTTCCTAAAATATCTGGAATTCCATAAAAAATATGCTCGTTAAGGGATTGTTCTTCTTTCAACCAAATACCATTAGAATTTGCCGGATTCGGATTTCCCCACGTACCTGAAGCATCTAACACCGCTCTAGCTTCATAAATTTGAAGTACACCTTCTTTTTCTGTATAGATCATGAATGGCATTTTTTCACGATCCGCTGTTTTCATTTTATCTGTATCTTTCCTACCTATAGATAGTACTTTAGTATTCAAATGGATAAATGGTTTAATTTCTGGAAGGTTCGCAAGCGGCTGTAAGTATTGTTCTACAATTTCTTTTCCTGTTGGTAATGCTTTTATGTCTGGTGATTCCCAACCATGCTGTTCAAGGAGATCCAAAGCAGCTTTATCTATGTTATATTGCCAAGATGAGAATAGTCGCACATGACCCCATGTAAGAATGTTTGATCCTATATTTTCTCCAGCTTCTAATAAGATAAATGATTCACCATTTTTGGCTAAATGTGCAGCTGCCGCTAAACCTACAGGACCTCCCCCAATAATGACAACTGGTAATTTTTTTAATCTCTGCACATCAGTATTGTTTTTTAGTGTCTGATTGTCAGTTCCACAACAATCTTGTACTTTAAATGAAAGTTGAATAGGTTTCATAAAAAATCCCCCTTATTTTCTCTAAATTTATAAGTGTAAAGTTTTAATTTAATTATTTTAATCAAAAAAAGTTGATTTAAAAACCGGAACGAATAATTAGGTCTAATCATCTCTCAAAAGCTATATTAATCAAAAAAAATTGATTTAAATTATATTAAAATGCTCTTTCGTCCCAACCAAAATTATGACATAGGACGAAATATACAGCATAATTGCTCAGATAATAGTGCGTCTACTTCTTTTTTATTAATGTTATAGTAACTCCATGTTCCTTTTGTTTCTTTCGTAATAAGGTTCGCATCAAGTAAAAGTTTTAAATGATATGAAAGTTTTGATTGTGGTAATTCAAGAACACCAGTTAAATCACATACACAAGTTTCTCCACGCTGACACAATTCGTACAAAATGTGTAACCTTTTTTGATCTGCCAATGCTTTAAACTTCTTTTCATACGTTTCAAAGGTTTGGGTAGTTGATTGAGTGTACAATTTAATTTCTTTCATGGTAATTTCCTTTCATCAATTTTTTTTGATATTTATAATATATACGCATTTCATTACTTTTACAACTAATAAATCAAAAAAAATTGATTTATTAGTTGTAAAAAGTATTTAGTTTGTAAAGGTATACCTTGACAAACATTTACGTATTGTCTATGCAACGTTAAAAAATCACGTTTGTAAAGATATATTTATTTAATTTATAAACGTTTATTTTTAATAAATACCTTTATAAACGAAAGTGATATAATTATAGTAACAAATATAAGGGGAGTACCAAAATTGACTAATATTTATGGATATATACGTGTAAGTACAAAAGATCAAAATGAACAACGTCAATTACATAAGATGATGGAACGAGGGGTGGAAGCCCGACGTATTTTTGTCGACAAAGCAAGTGGACGACATTTTGATCGTCCTCAGTATCAATTATTACGAAAAATATTGAATACAGGTGACATTGTTTACATAGATGCCTTAGATCGTATGGGGCGTAATTATGACGAAGTAATCGCAGAGTGGAAATACATCACTAGAGAATTACAAGCAAATATTGTTGTTTTAGAAAATGAAACGCTGTTTGATAGTCGTAAGTTCCGTGAGATGGGGGATATGGGACGTTTAATGGAAGATCAATTTTTATCTTTGCTTTCCTATGTTGCGGATCAAGAACGGAAAAAGATTCGTCAGCGACAAGCTGAAGGTATTGCAGTTGCTAAATCTCAAGGTAAGCATTTAGGGCGTCCTCCATTTAACCTTTCAGCATTAAGCCAAAAGCAACTAATTATAATAGAAGGAACTTATGCAAAGTGGAAAAAAAGAGAAATAACGAGCGTTAGATTTATGGAACTATTAGAACTTAAGAAAAATACTTTTTATAAGATACTAAAAGAATATGAAGAGAACAAATTACAACCTAAATAAAGCAAATGAGCCGAATATTCCTTAGAGTAGGAAATTCAGCTCATTTTATGTCGAAATTTGCTTAGCGTATATTTTCGTTAAAATGTGGGCGGTACCCCATGCCCATCAACTTAAGAAAAATAAACGCCCCAAAAACGAAAAAAATGAGCTAACTTCTCAAATTAACTACCTGTAGAAAAAGAAAATTTTCGTTTAGGGGGTACTTCAAAACCTTAGCTTGATGGCGATGGGGCGGTACCCCTATTTGGGTAGAAATAAATAAAGCATCATAAACAATCGTTTATGGTATCTGACAAAGGAATTATAAATGTAACTTTAGTTCCTATATTTACCTTAGAGTCAATCGTAATTTTTATGCCTAGCTTGGAACAAAGCTTTTCACATAGATATAAGCCCATACCTGTACTTTTACTAAATCTTCTACCATTTTCACCTGTAAATCCTTTTTCAAACACTCTATTTATATCCTTATCTACGATCCCTACTCCATTATCTTCTATAGTTAACACGACTGAGTTGGCTTTCTTAACTGAATATATGCTGATCATGGGCGTTTCACTGTTTGCATATTTTACAGCGTTCCCTATTATCTGATTGAGCATAAACTCGAGCCATTTTCCATCACTATATACAATTTCGTTGATATCTTTTATATCTAGTTTGATTTTCTTATGAATGAAATCCCTATAATTTCTTTTCACGACATTCCTTACTGCATCATTTAGATGAATGGGTTTGATAATGTAGTCTTTGCTTACATTGTTACTTCGGGAATAATACAACACCTGTTCTACAAATCCCTCAATCCTATCGATTTGGAGGTCTATTTTATTTGTTAATTCATTTTGATTATTTTCAATAATTAGCTTTGTAGAAGCAATTGGAGTTTTAATCTCATGCACCCATGTTTCTATATACTCCCTATAATCTGCCTGCATATCTTTGTAGTATTTCACTTTCTCATGCATATCTCTACTTACCGGCTTCAGTATATGGTTTAGTTTTTCCCCATGGATAAAATGAGCTTCCTTTATTACTTCTGGAAGTAGGTATTTCTTATCTAAACTTTCTAATATGCTGTCAACTTCATCATAATATGCTTTAGCCTGTATACACTCTAAAGCCATATACGAAAATAAGGGGAAAAACCAAATACAAAACACAAAGAATATGAGAAGGGCATGAAAATCCATCATAACCATCACAACTAATAATATAAAAAATAACAGCAAATTCGATATAATTACTACCACTTTGTCTTTAATAAATTCAGCTATACTCATGGCATGATATACCCCAATCCCCTTCTTGTTTCAATTGGGTTTTCGATTCCAATCTCCTCAAGCTTTTTTCGTAATCTAGTAATATTCACAGTTAGAGTACTGTCATCTACAAAATAATCTGACTTCCACAAGTGTTCCATAAGGAACTCCCTTTTTACAATATTCCCCTTATTGTTTATTAAATAGGAAAGGATTTTTACTTCATTTTTCGTTAACTCTATCGCTTGGTCTTTATATATAACGGTTGCATTGGAAAGATTTAAATTGAAACCCATGTAACTTAACATATTACTCGCCTTCGGGCTTCCATAGGTTCTTTTCAAGATATTCGTTATCCTTGCTAATAATATTTCTGTATTATAGGGCTTTGTAATAAAATCATCTGCCCCTAAGTTCATACTCATTAATTCATCTACTTCATTGTCCCTACTTGTAACTATTATAATTGGAACATCTGAATTTTTACGTATTTCTCTACATATATAATATCCATCGAACACAGGAAGATTTATGTCTAGCAATATAAGGTCTGCATTTTCGTTTTCAACATACTGCATGATATTACTATAATCTATAGGAGCTTTTACATCGTATCCATATCTTTGTAAAAAGTTTTGTAATTCTTCTCTAATCACTTCATCATCTTCAATAATCATAATTTTTTTCATATAATTCCCCCTTCGATCTATTTCACCTTCCATTATATTATCCCTAATGTTTTATATAAATATACAGCTATATTTAACTACTAAATATGAAAGTACATATTTAGTTTTATTAGGAATTTTCACCTGTCAAATTCTTGATTATGTTAAAGAGGTATCTACTTTTCAGTAAATACCTCTTTACATGAATGCTTATTTATTATTTAACATTTAACTTTGCTTTCACTTTTTCAGGTAATTGTTCCGCTGTTACCTCTTTATATGAGTTTATATCATTTGAGTCTTTATTCAAGGGTTTAAATACATCAACAGCAAGATATGCATTTACTTTCAGCTTTTTTTTAGCCCAAAATTTCACAGGAACCTCATTTCCGTTTTTATCATATGCCATTAGATTATAATCAACGAATCCAGTCGAAGGGTTCACAATTCCTGATTTACTATTTTCTGTTATTTTAACGTAACACTTTTCATACTTCAGTTTATTATAACAGTACCAACCTCCAACTGCTGCGAATAACAGTCCACTTAAAATACTTAAAACAATTAGCGTTTTTTTCAAAATAATCACCTTTTACTTCTATTAGTTTTACTGCTGAATTTTACTAAAACCTTGTCTACAATTAATCTCTTTATAAATTACTCTTAACAATATTTTTATATCCTATATATGTTGTAAAGAAATATCCTACATACACTATAATAAGTATGAAAGCGGTCATTAGCGCTGGAAGAGTAATATCTAGTTTATACACATTACTTATCATGTCACTCATCATCTTAATTCCCACCACTGAGTGAATCAATGCAAGAATAACCGGAAGACTAAAATATATGCAAGTTTGCATAAAAATTGTTTTGTTAATCATTCTTTCGTTTGCACCTATTCTCTTTAAGGCTTTATATCTTTCTATACTATCACTGGCCTCTGATAATTGTTGAAGAGCTAATACAGCCATGCTAGTAATTAAGAACACGATTCCAATATATATTCCGATATACAGCACCATAACTGTGGATGCCTTGGATTCTGAGTATGTTTGATCCTTTGATACCCCCAGTGGGATACCTCTATCCCGATATCCAGCCGTAAAAAAGTCATCGGCGATTTTATCATATTTTTTATTATATTCTTCTCTGTTTTTATCTAAATAATTTACATTAAATACTGACATACGAATCTTATAACCTGATAAAAATTCATCATTTATAATGATTGTACATACATTATCCGTAAAACCACTAGTAGTATGAAGATTTTCTTCTATAACTTTAGTGTTTTTTACCAAGTATTCTTTTCCTTTAATATTAAGTTTATTACTGTCTTTCAATTTTTTATTAAATGGTTGAACTATTGGACTTTTATCTGATGAGATTAAAACCTCATCCTTATTTAAATTTATTTCTTTTTCACCCTTTAATTGGAGAATTTTATTATAATCAGATACCTTAACAAAGCTTACGTTAAATGGTTGAAGCTTTTTATCTCGAGATTTCAACAATTCTCCTACGCTTAACGCTGCATCATATTCATTGTAAACTATATATTTTTCATTTTTACTTATTTTAGATTTAATCTTATTTAACGTATCTTCGTGGTTATTTTGACCATCATTGTACAACCTTACACTAGCATCAAAAGGCGTTACTTGTTTAAGTCCTTCTTCAGTAGCTTGTTTAAAACTTATTCCAGTAGACAATATCCCTATTGTAAGAAATAACATTAAACAAATGAGAGACATGGATAAAAAATTCGTATTCACCTTACTATTTATTTGTTTAATTATAAAAATATTTAGCTCTTTTAAATATACCTTTTTATTTTTCTTTACTATATACAAGATGAATCCAGATAAACTAAAGAAAAATAATACTGTACCTAAAATTCCAAGGATTATTGTTAGCAGGAGCATAGGATCATCTATATTGAAGCCTATCTTCAGGATTGTTTTATATGCATAGCCAAGTGAGATTACGCATAAAACAAATACTATTAGATATATAATAGGATTTTTAAACTTTACCTCTTCATTTTTCTTACTTGCTGTTAACAAATCAATGATCTTGTATTTAGAAATAACAAATACATTAAAGATTATAACAAGTAAGAACATGATACCAAAGTACAATATTGTCTTACCTATAGCACCTATCGAAACTGCAAATTTATATTCATTCATTGGTAAATCGAATAGCTTTAAAGTCAAGCCAGATAAGGCTTGCGATGCTGCAATCCCTAGTATAAGTCCGCTAATTAAAGATATAACTCCAACTATTATGGTCTCTGTTACTAATATGCTAGATATTCTTCTTTTTCCCATACCTAAGGTCATATAAATTCCTAATTCTTTTTTACGTTTCTTTATTAAAAAATTACTCGCATATAATATAAGACTTCCTAATATGATGGATACAAATACTGATATACCAGCCAATGCACTAGTTAACGTTTTTATATATGATGAACCTGTATACTTCAGTTCAGTAAGCGCCTTTTGTGACTCTATTGAATTAAAGCTATAAAATATACAAACAGCTAATGTTAGTGTTAAGAAATATATAGCATAATCCTTAAAACTCTTCTTTACATTACTTACGGCAATCTTAGAGTACATTATTATCATCACCTCCAAGTAGTGTGATCACCTCGATAATTTTATTAAAGAATTCTTTTCGAGAATCATTTCCTCTTACTAACTCATTAAAGATTTTCCCATCTTTAATAAAAAGGATTCTACGAGCATAGCTAGCTGTAAAGGCATCATGCGTAACCATAAGAATTGTTGTCTTTAAATCTTTATTTAGACTCTCAAATCTTTCCAGTAATAATCTAGATGATTTAGAATCCAATGCTCCGGTTGGTTCATCCGCAAGGACTAAGGATGGATCTGTCACGATTGCTCTTGCTGACGCAACCCTTTGTTTTTGTCCACCTGACATCTGATAAGGATATTTGTTTAAAACTTCTTCAATCTCTAAATACTTTGCTACTGCTTTTATTTTCCCATCTATTTCTGAAATTTTTTCACCTTTAATTGTTAACGCTAAAGCAATATTTTCATATGCTGTAAGAGTATCTAATAGGTTAAAATCCTGAAATATAAAGCCTAACTCATTTCGTCTAAATTTATCTAATGCTTTTGACTTTAACCTAGTGATGTCACTATTATTGATGATTATTTTTCCTATAGTAACATTATCAATAGTTGATATACAGTTAAGAAGCGTCGTTTTACCACTTCCTGAAGGTCCCATGATTCCAACGAATTCCCCTTCATCTACTTTAAAGCTAATATTATCAATCGCCTTTGTTACGTTATCTTTATTTCCATAATACTTTTCAATTTTTTCAACACTTAATATGCTTTTCATTTGTAGCACTCCTTTTGGTAACGCTCCTTTTTTGGGCTTCGTCTTATGCAACTAATTTTATCCGGTTATATTTGTAGTATCGATGGAACTACATTACATTAACATTACATTTTCGTAATGTTTCACAAAAGAAACCCTCGACTCATGAATAAGCCGAGGGAAAAATAATGAAAGAGAATTTTGTTTTAGGCACAGTTCCTAAGTAGAAACTGTATTTGAGTTAATATTTTGGGCATTGGCTCTATTGTATTGACGGTCTTTCTTTATTGCTTTTCAAAAAATTTAAGTGTGTGCGATAAAATTACATCTTTCTATTTTTTTATATCCACTTATATCTGTTTATATACGTCTGCATATGCCACTTTTAGTTGATTCCGTAATTGTTTGTTTTCTTCTTCAACTTTCTTGATTCTTCGCTTCAACGATTCAATAATTACGTCTTTGTTTCTATCACTTATCTCACGTTTTATCTGTTTCCGTGTAGACGTTTGTGCCTGTTGTTGGTATTGACCAGCAAAATAGCGCTGTCATATGTACCGATGCTTTTTACAATAAGATGACACTTCGATTTTCTAATATAATAGACGTAAAATAGAATAGATTTAAGTGATCAGGTTTGAATTGTTATAAAGGAGTGTATAAAATGCAAGGGAATCAGACTAGAAAGAATACAGCAAGAACAGTTATTCATAATGATATAAATAACTATCCCTATTTAAATATACCTATGATTATTAATGAAAAAGATGGAATGATTTACGAGGTTTTAAGCGCTGGTTTCCATAATAATGATGCAGTAGCAATGATCACAACGGACGGTTTCGCTACTACTAGGATAAATACACCGATTGTTTCAGTAAAAAACAATGATGGTAGCATTCAATTATACCGCTTACCTTTAGAACTTGAATATTGGGTACTTTCTTGTATGCGTACTGCTTCAACAGGGGAAAATCCATTCCCCTGTAAAGTTGCTTTTGGAATAATTGATACTAAATTTCATGTGGAATTCAAATGAAAAGGAGTAATATTTTTTTGCTTCTTTTGTTGTTTTAGAATAAAGTTTGTTCAAATTAATTTGCGTACAAGAGTTTAAAATAGAAAATGATATTTAGCATTTTTCCGAGTGCATAAATGCATATGCAAATTCTGAAGATGATCCAATTAATTATAAGGACCCTACAAGGAATTAGAAGTTTTTAAAACAATTCGATAATCGGCAAGATTATCTTTTATCCCCTTAATAGGTTTTTTTTGCGTACATCTTAATATAAATTTATCTCAAAATTCGAAAGTAAACTTTTACATATTAGTTTACTTTCAGTTTCATCAATAAGAAAAACCACAGCAATCGCTGTGGTTTTGACCAAAACTATATTGTAAATGCTCATAGCATTGTATGTTGGATTTCAATTGTAAGTTCCAATATAAACTAATAGATATTAGTTTATATTCAAATTCCCATAAACATTGACTTCACAACAAAACCCCTGATATCCTCAAAACACATAACAAAAGTATACATTCGAAACGGCATAACAAAGGAGTTTAATCCCTCATAAAAAAAGATGAGTATCTCATCACTATTGAGATACTCATCCAAAGAAAGCATAAATTAACTATTAGTATTTAGCTCCTTCCTGAATTTCTTTATAAAAAACGCCATTATTAACGTACTAATTCCTATACTTAAACCAAGTAATTGATCTAACGAAATTACATCACGAAAAATCCAACGTATAATAAATCCCACACCAAATACTAATACAAGTAACAAACCAAAATATTTTAGTCCTCCATATACATCTTCCATACCCAAACCCCTTTTAACTTCATAATCGAATTACAATATATCGTAGTATTTAAATAAATTACCTACATCAGTTAATCTTGGTTTGTAAAAAAGTTTGATTAAAACTAATATAGAAGTCTAATTTTTATATACATAAAATATTTTATACTTTACGCTCTTTAAAAAAGTTAGACGCAATGAAACAAGCTATTCCAGCAATAAGAACACTAAATGATAATACCTTATTTGTATTTTCAAACTGTATAATATCTGTAATCACATTAAGCATAATTAGTCCCCAAACAAATAAAATCGGCCCGAAAAAAAGTAATATTTTCCCTAATAATGAACGTTTTTTCATAATCTCCCACCTTTCCTATATATAAATTCTATCATAATTTTAATTGGTAATTTCTAGTTTTAGGGGTAATTTTCCAGGTCGTGATTAAATTATTTCATTCCATTTTTGTATAAACAGTTGTAGCTTTGAAATAAAGTTTAATCAAAAATACTTCACAATCCCAAGTTTTACGATAAATAAAAAAAATCCATTTTGAAAAGAGATTGATCAAAATGGATTCTTCTTTAGCAGATTTTTGTTTTGGCTTTATAAAAAAGTTTGATCATTTTCTGCCTGTATTGCTCCATAATCGCGCCCGATTATTCTCTAAAAAGTGAATAGTTTCTATTAAACTTTCTTAATATACTCATACACTTCTTTAGGTTTTATATTAAGCAGGTGAGCAATTTCTGTTATTTTTTTCCTTCTTTCTTCATCTTTTTTACTTTTGTCTCCAATGTTTGCTCGTATTCTTCTGCAATATCAAATAATGGACTCAATAAAGAGTGCCATATTTCAAAATCTGCAAATTTATTTTTTTCCAAAAACTTATTTAGCAATGTTTTTAATTCTCTACTTTGTATAATTCTTTTTCCTTCTAACACTTGTTTCTCAGTAAGAAAATTACCTATATCTTTTATAAAATTGATAAATGAGTCCATAGAATCTGCAAGGAAACCGCCAACACCCCAACTGTCCATTCCGTGCATTAATGAAGATATAGGGTATCCATCCTCATTTAAATCAATAATAATTGGATCTCCACACATAGTTTCATATGCAATAACAATCCAATTTGCATCCCAAGTATCTTCCTCATCGGTTACAAGGGAGTTTCCATCGGTGTCAATGCTATATCCTACTTGAAATTCTTCTAATTGTTCAAAAGAAAATATATCAAAATTTACATATTCTCTAATTTTTTCATGTTCTAAGTTAATAAGTTCTAAATTCCTCTTAATTTCTACTTTTTGTTGATAAGAATTAAATTTTATCATTGTCATTTTTACTACATCCCTATTCATACTTTATATTTATTCTTTTTTATCTGTTTTTTTACTAAAAACCTAAGGCAAGAATATTAATAAATGATATTGTTATTTTTTCTTTGCCTCATATAAAGATTCTGTATTTGGAAAATGTTTTTTAAACACTTTCACAATTTTATTATCACAAAGATATATCTTTGCTGTATTCCCTATAGCTATTGTAATTTATTTTCTCTCCTTAAAATAAACTACAATAATGCCCTATACTTTACCTAATAAATTCGATGTAATTATTGTAAAATCCTTTTGCTATTAAACTGCCCCTTTAGTTAAATAAAAAAGATCCTGTAAAACAGGATCTAAACAAACTTTAGAACATCGCAACATTCTTTAAAACGTCGCGACTTTATTATAAACATCGTATCTTTTTTAGAAACATCGTGACTTTATTTCAAATCGACAACAGTATGACTTTGTTTTAAGTCGATAGTTAACATAACCCCACTTATCAGCAGTCAATCTATCTAGAAACCTAGAAAAAGTCCCTTCGGTTCTTCTGAAGGGACTTTTCGTTCACATAATGTGTTTATGAGTCATTGGGTGACGTGAAACTTCTTGGCAGACAAAGACAAACCTGCTATGTGGGTTGAGTGTATAGCTGATGAACAGAACAGAGAATACATCAAGCAAATCAAGCATCTATTTCATCTTGTAGATTCAGCTTGTTCAGTTCCCAAATTTACAGCGTATCATCCCATGAACTTTGACCATCGTAGGATATACCATGCTGATTTTTTGCCATTTTCATGGGGTCCTCGTGAGAAAGTGTAAAGACCATCTTGGGTTTCTCATCCTTAATGTACAAGATGTAAACTGTATCATGGATCAGATCTATTGGCTGACCCGGGATTTTTTCAAGGCGCATCGTACCCTTCGTTTTCACCATTGTATAGTGGGGATTGAGGGGAATTTCTTCAACTGGGATCGTTTGGACAAATTGAAAACCAAGGGAATGTAGGTATGCCTGACTTTTTTCAGTCCCTGTCAGATAGTCCTCTTTCGAAACAGAGGGAGGACAAAACACGGCTCAAACTTATTGGGGATCTGAGGTAGCTAAGAACTTAGGGATTGGATCAAGTACTTTGCGTAAATATTACCTTACCCTGGAGGAAGCCGGGTATCCTTTTGAGCGCGGCAATAATAATTCTAGAATTTTTTATCATAAAGACGTAGCAACTATAGAACGA
Organism: Bacillus hominis; assembly: GCF_030348325.1. Lineage (NCBI taxonomy): Bacteria > Bacillati > Bacillota > Bacilli > Caryophanales > Bacillaceae > Bacillus > Bacillus hominis. The sequence goes on along the minus strand of NZ_JAUCFS010000003.1, from coordinate 23,861 downwards.
CTAGTAACAGCTATGAACAAAAAGAACGTAACGCTAGAACAGGCTATAAATCTAGCAATGATAAGTGTTGAAGGAAATGAGATAGCAACTATTGCTATAGATCGTGTAGCGGATACAGAACACATAAAGGTATTAACGGAACGTATAGAACGATTAGAACAACTTAATGTAGAGTTAATTCAAAGATAGGGTCAGTAGAGTAAAATTTTACAAGAGACTGATGCGCAAAGAATAATAAGGGAAGAACAAAGAGATAGTCAATTAATGCAAGTATTAAGAGAAATACAAGAGAGTAAGCGCCTAATAGCATCTGCAGAACAGAAGAAATCATTCTGGAATCGTTTATTTGGTAAGTAAATTTAAATAAAACATTAGAATAGAAATATAGCATATATAGAATAAAGGAATGCGGTATAGGTTAATATATAAGGATTTCCTTGCTATAATTAATTTAATTTTATTAGGGGGTAATAATCATTGAAAGACATTTATGAATTATTAAATTTAGTAATTGATGATCAAGAAGTATCTGTAGATTATTTAGAAGTTACTGAATCAGAAAAAATCAAAGTGAAAAATGAATTAAAGAAAATATTAATGGATAATAATGATAGTAATTAATATTTGTAATTTGTTTGATCTAAATAAAGAATCCTGACGACAAAACATAAAAATTATACGCTAAGGAACTTTTTGTTAGTTAAAACCACAAATAGGGAATGCAGTATAGATCAGTTTACAAGCATTCCCTTATAATTGTTTTACTTAATTAGTTTTTATGTTAGTTTTAAATTTTAAATATTCTGTATTTTATTGATAAAAATATTTATATATTACATATTTTCCAAATATTTGATATTCTTTAAAGGTAGTAAATTACAAATATTAGGAGGAATATTAATGCTTAAAAAAGGGATTTTATCATTAAGTTTATGTACAGCTGTTCTAGCTGTACCTGTAAGTAGTTTTGCAGCAGAAAATGAATTACCAGTTCAGTCATCTGAATCAAAAGTTATTTCAACTGAATATGGATATACTAGTGCTTCGGATAATTTGAAACCTATTACTAAAGAGGATAAACCACAATATAATATGTCACAAAATGTGGCTGGTGGTGTTTGGACATACGGTCAAAAATTAAATTGGCAACTAAAACAAGCCCAGTTTTCTAATTTTAATACAAATGATTGGGTACATAGATCAACAGCTATGGCAAATGATGACTATTGGAAAACTGAGTGGAAGAGTAGAGGTGTTCCTGCCAATTCTATTACAGATTATTTTTGGACTTTAAATACGTATAGATCTTATTATGATATTATGCAATAAAAATAATATTATTTAATAGAAAGAGAGAGTATATGAAAAAAATCCTATTTAGTTTGTATCTAGTGATTTCTTTACTCTCTTTTTTTGTATTTGTTGATTTGATTTCTACTGATCAGGAGAAATCAATGAAGCAATCAGGAAAAGAGACTAGTTTTGTATTCACTATGAACCCAAAAGTTTTAGATATTGAAGAAGAAAAGTTTTTATCAATATTGTATGATGCATCTAATCGTTACAAAGCTAATATATACAAACCCTTTTATTCTGATGAATCTTCAGTAGAGTATGTTTATTTAACACATAATGTAAATTCTTATTTTTCGAATTTTATTTTATTAAATGGATATTTTCCTAAGGATACTAAAGTTGATGATTTTAATCTTTCTACTTCAGAGAATAAGTTAACAACAGGAAAATTATTCTCTTATAAGAAGGAAGTAAATTTTACTATTAAACCATTAAAAGAATTGTTCAAAGATAATAAACCATCATCAGGAAAATATATTGTATCTTTAAAAAATAAAAATCATATAGAACCGTTTATAGATGTTATAGAAAGAAAATTAGGGATAACTATAGATTATTCCGATTACGAAGTTCAGTCGCCTATTGGTTTATTTTGGTTAAAAATAGTTCCTATCATTATATTATTTGTTTTATCCGTATTAACAACTGTGTATTATTATTTTTTAGAATATAAAAATTCCGCGATTCGATTATTAAATGGATATGGAACTTTTGATATTTGGAAGAAATATTTTTATGAGGTATTTATTTTGTATTTCTTGGCTGTTCTTTCTTCTACTGTTGTAGTGGCAATTGTAAAAGCAGGGGATTTGATATTTACTTCATATTGGTTAAAATTAATAATTACATATTTCCAGTATCAGTTAATAGCTGGAATAATTTTATGTTTTGTTATGTCTTATCCTTTTATACGGGTAAAGAAAATATCTATTTCTTCAAGTATAAAAAATATGAAACCATTAAAACAGATACAATTTGTAAATTTTTTAACAAAAACGGTTTTCTCTATAATTATGTTATATTTACTTTTTGTTTCTTGTATTTCTTTATCTGATTTGTATAGATATTCTCAGGTAAACATGAATCAATGGGAAAAAATAAAAACATATGGAATAATGCCTACTAAAGCTCTTGGTCCAAATGGAAATAATCCACGAGCTGTTTTAGAAATGTTTGATAAACAATATAAACTATTTAAATATACAAATGATCGAGGGGCTATTTTAATAAAAGTTTCTGATGATTACAAAGCAAAACAACATGGAGTATCTGTTCCCGGATCTTCAATGTATAGTGAAAATACAATTATGATAAACAATAATTATTTAAAATTAAATGGAATAAAAACAATTGATAATAAATTAGTTCAAATTGATGAGAATAGTGAAGAATTAACAGTTTTAGTCCCTGAAAAATATAAAAGTGAAGAAAAAGAGCTAAAACAGTATTTAGATGATATATATTATTTTCAAAAATATGAAGTGAAAAATAGTTTTTTAAAAGCTATAGGAGAGAAACAAATATTAGAAGAAAATAAGCAAATACATATTGTTTGGGTAAAAAATAATCAATATTATTTTACTTTTTCTACTGAAAATGCGAAAGATACAAATAATCGTATTTATGATGGTATCGGGATTGTGTTAACAAATAAAAATGGGAATGAAGGAGCATGGTATGATACAGCTGTTGGAAGTGACGGTTATTTTATAAAATTGACGGATAAAAAGGTACCTTATAATAGTATTAAAAATATAATTAATGAATTGGGCTTACAAAATTTTTATCCTGTGCTTTATAATGCCTACGATGTTACTGATACCTATATTCAAGAAAATTTAAAGATTATGTATAAATATATATTCGCTCTTCTAATAATTTCGCTTGTTTATTTATTAGTCAGCTTTTTTACAACGATGAATTACTTAGAACAATATAAATATAAGCATGTAGTTCAAACAATTAACGGATATTCTTATTTCGATAAGCACAAATTGTATTTGTTGTTTACAAATGTTATTTGGTTATTGATTATTATTTGTTCTTTAATAATAGAGAACTATTTATTTGGATTTTTTACTTTTATTTTATTTGTGTTAGAAAATATTATTACCTATCTAGTTTTAAAACGAAACGAAGGAAAAAAAATGTTAAGGATTATAAAAGAGGGATGATGACATGAATGAAAATAAAGAAGTAGAAATTGAACTTGATAAGGTAAATAAATTATATGGTGATCGATTTATACTAAAAGATTTTAGTCTTAAAGTTTTTAACAATGAATTTATAGGGATTATCGGTAATAGTGGCACAGGTAAATCAACTTTGCTTAATATTATTGGTTTACTTGAAAAAACAGATAACGGAAAGGTTATAGTACAAGGAAATAATAATCCATATAGAAATAAAAAGATGTTATTTAGAAATACATTTGGTTATATTTTTCAAAATTATGCTTTAATGGACAATGAAACTGTGGGTTCAAATTTAGAAGTGGCTCTTCATTTTCAAAAGTTAAAGAAACAAAAGAAACAGGAGCTGATGAAAGAAGCTCTTGATAAAGTAGGTTTATCCTGTTCTTTAAAAACAAAAGTATATACGTTAAGTGGTGGTGAACAGCAACGTCTTGCAATTGCTAGGGTTATATTGAAAAAATGTGATATTATTTTAGCTGATGAACCAACAGGTGCTCTTGATAAAGAAAATCGAGATCATGTTGTTATGTTATTAAAGAAATTACATAGTGAAGGTAAAACAATTATTGTAGTAACTCATGATACAGAATTACAAAATTTATTTTCTAGGATAATTAATTTGAGATGAATTTATGATGTATTATTCCATCAAGTAAAAAATTCTAGGTGGGTTTTGATTAAGTTTTTTATAAAAAATATATAATTCTTTATAAACTAGGAATCCATTTTGATCAATCTTTTTTAAATGGATTCCTTTTGTTTTTTATCAAATGAGGTGGGATTTTTTAAATCAAATTTTATTCCGAGTGAACATATGAAAATGATTTTTGGATGTAATTTTATTTAAAGTAAGGTTACATTTATTTTTTTGCTATTAAATTGTGCTATTTTATAATGTACTAAGATATATAGGAGGTTAATATGAAAAACAATAAGATGATTGTTGTAATAGTTATATTGCTATTCATTACCTGTATGGCTTTGCTTATTATAAAAAAACAAGTAAAAGAGATTTCTTTAAATTCTACTGTAAACCCTACAAATGAAACGTCATCTATTAAAGAAGGGTATGTTATATTCAAAAACAATAAAATTTATTTCATTCAAAATGAGGATAATATAAATTACCAGAAAATTCTTGATAAAATTAAAGACAAACAGCACCCATCTGATTCTATATTAACTTCTCACAATCCTAATTTATTACAAGATATTGAAAGTGGAGATAAGATAAAAATATGGATAAAACAGGTAATAGAGTCATATCCTCAAAAGTTAATAATAGAAAAATATGAACAGGTAAAAAATTGATAAATTTTTAATTTATTCCAATTAACTTTCGTTTTGTATAGAATTATATTGCATATTAAATTTATGGGAGGAATCAAAATGAAAGTTAAAAAGTTTGCCTGTTCTCTTGTTTGTTCACTTAGTTTTATCTCTTTTACTAGTTTTGCTTCAGCGGAAACAAGCGTTCAATCGGAAAAAATATTAACTCAAAATCAAAGTAGTCCTTATGACATGATTAAATCTGATGGTACTACAGTAAAATTTAATGAATACTCAAGGTCTTTAACACAACAAGATTACGATGAAGCTAACACTGGAATAATAGGAAACGGAAAGGAAATTACACCAGAGGCTCCCTTTAAGTTAAAACCTTTAAATAAATTGGGATTACCTAAAGAAAAAGATAAACCAAATGAGGTTGTTTTCGGGAGTGATACTCGAAACAAAGTATCTGATACATCTACACAACCATATCGTTCAATATCATATATTTCTACATCCTTTTCTGATGGTGATTATATGTGTACAGGAACTGTAATTGGAAAAGATACGGTTTTAACTAATGCTCATTGTGTATATGATACGGATACTAAACAGTATTTAAAAACTGGATATATTATTCCGGCATTAAATGATTCACACTACAGTTATGGATATTATAATATTGAAAGTTATAGTGTTCCTTCTGGATATATTAATAGTGGAGGTAGTTCTGAATATGATTTTGCAGTAATGAAAGTATCGACAAATGGAGGTTCACATATCGGTGATGTTGTTGGTAGCTTAGGCATTAAACAAGTTAGTAATATAAAAGGTACAGGAATAAAAGTATACGGATATCCTGGAGATAAAGCACAAAGTACAGGATCTGTATCTCAATGGGGAGCTTCTGGTTCGATTTTACAAGAAAATTCATCCTTAGCTTTCTATGAAATTGATACCTATGGTGGACAATCTGGTTCTGCTATGTTGAATTCTTCAAATCAAATAATTGGTGTTCATAATGGTGGGTATGATTTAAGTGGTAATAAAGTTATAGATTCAAATGGTGGTCCAAAAATGGTTAAGCCTATGTATGATTTTATTACATATGCTCGTTAATTAAGATGCAATACTAGCAACTTCTAAAGAAAATAACATACTAATAGCAAGGGAATGCTTGTAGACTGATCTATACTGCATTCCCTTATTGGGTTCTGGTGCAAAAATAGAATAAAAAATAATAAAGTGCATAGATTCCTAATGGAATCGTATCTTATGCTGCATGTCCAAATAATTGATGGATGAACTCTTTCTGACTTTGGACAGACTGGTCCCGTAAATAAACCTGTTCTTTTTTCATCATATGCATGGCTTCTACTCCAGAAAGAATGGATGTAGCTGTGTCAAAACATTTGAACCCTAGCATAGAACGAATTCGCTTCTTTATAAAGCGACGATCTTGTTCTACTATGTTATTCAAGTACTTTTGTTGTCTAAGTCGCATACCACCAGGTATGCTTTTTTCTTTTTTCAACTGTTCAATTGCTATAGGATAAGCTGGATTTTTATCGACTATTATAACACGAGGTTTTGAAACATGAAAAGACTGCAATGCCTTCTTGAAAAAGTGCTTTGCAGCCTTCTGTTCTCTTGTTTTGCTTAGGTAAAAATCAATTGTATTTCCTTTCGAATCAACAGCACGATACAGGTACATCCATTGATCTTTTACTTTGATATATGTTTAATCGACTCTCCAGGAGTCATTTGTTTGTTTAAGATGACGTCGGATTCGTTTGTCCAATTCAGGACCGTACTGATGAACCCAACGCACAATCGTTGTATGAGAAATGGATAAGCCCCGTTCCTCCATCATTTCTACTAAATCACGAAAACTGAGGTTGTACCGTAGGTACCATCTTACCGTTAACAAAATAATATCAGGCTGATAATGCTTCCATTTGAATACATTTTCCTTTTCCATACCAATCACGCACCTTCTTTAGATTAGTAGTATCAGTATGTCCAAGATTTGTAGATTTATTGCAATTGTCCTGAATTTTTTGCACCAGACCCAAAAAAATTCACCTCAGATACAACAAAAGAGCCTTACCTCTATAGGCAAGACTCCACTAGTGTAGTTATCTAGTATTTACATAGCAAATAAGAAACATAAAACATATAATACCAAGTAGCAGAACCCTAATATTCCGCCTACAGCTAGTACCTGTTTAACCCAACTCTTGTATTTCAGATTACTGTCAATAATCGCTTGCACTCCTTCCATATCCGTTTCCTCCTATTAAGGAGAACCCTTAACGACTCTCACCTCGCTATGATACCATTAAGGAATGATTAGTAGATATGTAATATTACATATAGAAATGTATCGTTATAAATGTAAGCGCTTACTATAATAAAGGTATAAAGATTCACCACATCGCTATCAACTTAAGAAAACAAGTTACCCCCAAAAAGAGAAAAATAAACTTCGATGCTATAAAAACACAAAATTTCCATTTAGGGGGTACTTTAAAATCTTAGCTTGATGGGTATGTATGGTGACACCTACTAAACAATCCCTTTACTCCATACTACAACTCCTCAAATTCATCAATTTTGGTTTTACGCTTTAAAAGTATTTCGATATCTGTTTTTTCTCTCTCCATCAACCCTGGGGCATGTCTAACATTTAAGGCTAATTTTTTATAACCCCATATATATTCTATTCTTGTCTCTTAACTATCCTTATGATTATCTGGATACCATGAAGGCAAGTTTTTATTTTCACCCTATCGTCCTCTTCAGGCTAACAAGGGATACAACATAATAAATCTTACTCCTATTAAAAAACGTCAAATACTTTATAAAATAAGTGTTTGACGTTTTCTAACTATATAAACCTGTTTAAAGAATTAATTATTTAACTTCTATTCTCACCCATTCTTTCCTCAATTTCTTTTAAAGCTTTTTCATAATTTTCTTCTCCTGCTATTTCTTTTATCTTCTGTTTATTACTTTCTGAAATTTTATAGTCATATATCAGAATCATCTTCTCATCTTTCGCTGGTATTCCATTATCATCAAATAATACACTTATATTCATACTCTCAGTTTTATCATACCCTGGGTTTAATGTTTCTGGAACAAAGGAAGTATCTGACTTTCCGTTCTCTTGTCTTAAGTAAACAAAATAGTATTTATTTTTATCCGAATTTCCATTTAAATCTTTATTAAATGATTCTGGTGACTTCCTTTGTACATCTGATTTATTTTCAACTTCAGTAGATGATTTTAATATATCTTCTTTTGTATCAGTTACTCTTAAACTATCTTCCTGATTACTTTTGTTATTAAAGAAAAGATATCCCCCAAAAAATAAAAGAATTAGAATAAATAAACTACCAATTAATATTAGCTGCTTTTTCTGTAACAAATATATCCCTACTTTACTGAATTTAATCTACTTTTCTATTAGTATTTGCTTTGTAATTTTATACTCATTTAAAATCAACAAAATGCTCATTAATACAATATCACATATTGCAAGTACTAAACTTATTTTAAATAGTAACCAACTGTTTTTAGAAATAAAGAAACATGTTGTAAAAGATAGTTGCCAAAATACTAATAACGCAAGATATATAAGATTATGCTTTTCAAAGAAACTATATCCAAAAATCCATTGTAATGCCAATGTTTGCTTATTAATCTCCAAATAGTATATAGCAGAGAAAAAGAGGAGCACAGCCGTTAATACTAAAAATAAACCACAATTAATTATAGTTAACTGTAACTTCTCCGTATCTTTTTGTATCTTCATCTCCACGTCAGAATACGCAACAGATACGGGACTCCAAATACTATCAAATTCATATTTCCTAATTGTCTGTTTTGTTTTATCAAATGGCTTATCACCTGTACTGTTTTTAGTATAATATCCATACCCCATCGCTATTGTACTAGCCAAATAGTTCTCTTCAAAACTACTTGTTAAAATTACAGCAATTGGATCATTAATTTCATAATTTGTTTGTACCGCCATTTGAGAAGTGAATGTAAAATATGATTGATTATTTTTAACATAATTTATATTCACTTGGACTGCATCCGGGTTCTCTTTATTTAACATCATTGCATACTCTTGCTTTATTGTTTCTTTTATCGGTTCTTCCTGCGCTTTATATTTTTCAGGCACTAATACTGTTATTTCAAATTTATTTGATGTAGGTAATTTTAATTTTTCATTATGAATATCATATATGGGATTTAAGGATAAATAATTAGTATTAATAACAATTTGTTTCCCTTCTGATCCCCAAGGATTAGCATCCAATCCTAGCATTTTTTTGTTTGCATAGTAGTAAGATGGGGATATATATATAGCCCCTTGTGCTTCTAACTCCTCATATAACTTTTTGAAACGGTTCAAGCTATCTTTATCTTTAGAATCTATTGTATTATCAGTACCAGCTTCAATTCCTAAGAAGGAATAATTTTTTAGTATCTTCCATTTATTCTGTTGGTCACTCGTTTTTTTCAATTCTATAAATGTACTAATACCTTGTTGTAAACCTAAAATTAAAAATATAGCTAATATAAAGCGTACTACTAGATTAGTATAAAAAAATAATTTTATAGGCTTCTTATTTTTAATCATTTGAGAAATATTTATCGCTTTAGTACCAATCCAAGTAATAATTAATATTACTCCAATAATTAAAAATAGGAACATCATCTTTTTCATCCAAAAATTCAAAAATGGGACTAATTTTTGATACTCATTATAAGGGTATAAGTATACTATTAAGCCAAGCAATACTAAAAACCAAGAACTTACGATTATTTTTCCATATCTTCTGAGTAAGTACATTCCAATGTTAAAAAAACTATCTCCATGCATAGATTGAATTGCAATGGCTTTGTAATTATTCATAACATCATAAGTTATTGAAAGTAATAATAGCAAACATAAAACAAAGCATGTAGTGTAAATCATAATTTGATAAGGATACTCACTGGACGAAGTAGGTGAATCTTTTTTTGTTATTTTTAATACAAATCCATACTCTGCAGCAATTTTCTCAAATGTTTTAACATCTTTTGTATTACTTAAACTGTAAATCCCTTTAATATCTCTTACTTTTTCTGCTGCAACCAGTGGACGAATTTCTATAGGATCAAAATTATGAAAAATTTCCAATTGACCAATTTGATTTTTATCTTTACTAGATATTGTCGAAAGGAAAAAATTCGGATTACTATTTTCATCTAAAAAATTCCCTGTCTTTAAATCCATATTTTGAAAGTATGTATCAACATTTGACAATGCTACATAATATACAAGCTTCTCTTTTTTATTTGCTCCAATCTCTTGTGACATTCTTTGTAAATTCACTTCAGACTTTTTAACGATTTCAGTAAGCATTTGAAAATTTTCGAATTTACTTTTAGAAGGGCTCCCTGATTTGATTTCAACATCCCAATTCTCATGAGAATGATTCATGTCATAATTAAAAGATTGAAACTCTAAATATTCAAATTGCTTAATTGACAAAAAACTTACGACTGTAAATGTAATGGTACATAGAAGAAATATTAATTTTTTCATAATATAACCTTTCCCTTATAATTGAATGATTCTAGAAAATAAATGAGATAAAGATGTATCATGAGTTACAACAATGATCGTTTTTCCTTTTTGATGCAATTTCTTAAATAAAGAAATAATTACATCTCGATTTTCATTGTCTAATGAACCAGTGGGTTCATCCGCCAAAATTATGCTTGGATCCTTAAGTAACAATCTAGCAATTGCAATACGTTGTTGCTCTCCACCGCTTAAAGTATGTACTTTTTTTTCACCATATCCCATAAGTCCAACCTCACTTAATGCAGAATACATAGCTTCTTTTTTTTGTGGTTTGCTCATTTTTTTATGTTTCAAAGCAATCTCTAAATTATTATTCACAGTTTCATTATCTATCAAAGCATAATTTTGGAATATAAATCCAATTTCATCGCGTAATAAATATCTTTTCGTTTTTTTATTTTCCAGACTTTTCTCCATTATTAAAATTTCTCCAGAATCTGGTTTTTCTAATGTACCAATTATATTTAATAACGTAGTCTTTCCCTGACCACTTTTCCCATATACTCCAATGAACTCACCTGATTTTACTTCTAGGTTAAAGTCATTAAAGATCGTTTTATCAAGAAATGTTTTCTTCATATTATGTATCTTAATCATTGAATTACCCCTTAAGTAATGTTTTTAAGGGGATTTATATATAATATAAATCCCCTTAGTCTTCAAAATACCCCAATTTAGTTAATATATTTCTGATAAGTTACGTTATACGGACCATTATATGGTAAGTATTTCACAGCAGCTTTTCCAGGTGGCTTAATCTCACTTCTATAATTTACATTTGCACGTGTAAGACCTGAAGAATGGTAAAATACGGAATGTCCATATACAGAATAATGTACCATTTCCTCCTTGTTGTAACCATATTTCCAACTTTCAGTAGCAGATGAAGTAATCGGAGCTAAGACACCTACAGCTAACATAGATGATAACGCCAAAGTAATTACCTTCTTCTTCATAATTATCCCAACTTCCCTTTTTATTGGCACTATTAATAAGCAAAAATTAAAACTATTTCATATATTAATTTGTAAAATAGAATAATTTTAAAATAAGATTTTACAAATTACGGAAGCTGCGCAGCTTTCTTTCTCATATTAACTGTAATGGGATATTATAACAATACACGAATCGAAATATGCAAAATTACATATCTTTACTAACCATTTTAATTTAATCTCAGAAACAATATAAAAAAGCTAGTTCCACAATTAAGAACTAGCTTTTTTGTACATTTACTTTCAATTTTGATAATCCTAATTTACTTTTCTATAGTCCATCTTTAAATTAGCATTCCCTGATAATTCTAGGTATTCTACTGTAATTTTGTGTACACCAGCAGTCATCGGTACTTTTACTTTACGAATATCTCCTCCACTCGGAATCCAAGAATCAATTACTCGTTTATCATCAACATATACTCTTACGCCATCATCAGCCTTGGCTTCAAATTCGTAATTTCCATTCTCAAATAGACCTAATTTTGTAAAACGAGCAGAAAAATTATCATTAGGAATGCTTGGATATGGAGAAGTGTTACCCCAGTTAAAATCAATATTAATAAATCTATCTAATGACCATTTTCCTCCTTTTACTATGGCATCACCCTTTAAATCCTTATTGGCATAATACTCTGCTGTCCAATGTGGGAATGGAACAGCATCAGTATATGGCTCCATACCAAATTCTACTTTACTTCCGCCACCTTCTTCTAAATATTGTACTTCAATAAGGTGAACATCTTTTTCTGCAGACTTTCCAAGGATTGTTGCACCTGTATTGTCATTAATAATTACCTTTCGAGCATCTTCTACAAATCCACCACTTCCATGCCAACGATCTATAACAAGTTTTCCATCAATATAAACTCGAAGACCATCATCAGCTTTTCCACGAATAATATATTCGCCTTTAGGTAGACGCTTTACTGTGGTATAGCGCGCTGAAAAATTATCCTTAGGTACTTTCAAAGTTGGAGCGCCTTCGCCATTATCTTCTGCAAGTTTTTGCTGTTGCCCAAATGGCGCAATTACTCTCGCATCTACAGGAAGCCCTTGTAAATTCTTATTTGGATAATAATACGCCAACCAATGATCAAATGGAACTACATCAGAGAATATGCCTGCATTCCCTGCCAATTCATGAAAATCTGTGTCTATTTTATGCTCTCCTGCTGGTAGCTTTGGTAGTAACGCACGTTTGATTTGTCCAATTGAAGCATTATTCCATCCATCAATAATATTCTTACCATCAAAATTCACTTTGACATAATCGTCGGCAAGAGCTTGCATAAAGTAATCCCCTGCTTCTAAACTTTGTGACTGATCAAATTTAGCCGAAAATTCATCATTTTTTTGTCCTTCTGGTGCGCCTAATCCCCAATTATAATGAACTTGGCTCGTTTTTTCTTTGTAAACGTTATTACTAGGTGAAATATCAGCACCCGGAATAACAGAGTAAAAGTTATCAATATCCGGAGTCCAAACAAGATAATGATCTTGTGGAGTAGAAATCCATTCATCATGTACAATTGCTGAACGATGCCAAACTCTTTCTGCAGGATCAAAAATCTCTTCATATCCTACACCTGTTACAGCATGATTTTTATAAATAGGGTGGGTTTGAGTTGTAATAATAGCTGGTCTATTTTTATCTATCTCTTTCTTATATTCTTCAAAGACGGCTGGGTTTGCAGGTTTGTTCTTATATTCTTTGATAGAAACAGAATATTTACCTGTTTTTTCCCAATATTCTTTCGCACCAGCGATACCATTATTTCCAAATGTATTGCCCACAGCATCTGTTTTCATTAATTTAGGTAAGGTATCAATAATATAAGTTTCATAATCTGCTTGGTTATTTTTCAAACGTGGAAATCCATTATTTGACCAATAAGTTGTAACATTTGCATAAGCTGTAGGTAAACATCCATGAGTCCAGTCGTAGTCTGGCACGTTCGGTATGTACTTATGATTATAATAAGGAGCATTTGCGGAGCGAGTTAACCCGTTAACTTTTTTTATATTCCCGCTATTAGAAGTAGTGTTCTTTGCATTCGTAAACATATTTATTTCTTCTAATTTTTTCTTTGATACTGATTTTTTAGTATTCAAATCTATGAAAGAATCTTCTGTATTCGATTTTTGTAAATACGAAATTGGGCCTACATAAATACTATTTTCTTTATCTACTTCTTTGTATGGATTTGCACCTTTTCGTGTGGATTCTATTACACCTGAAAGTTTTTCGTTTCCACTCACAATTATAAACCCGTTGTCCTGGTTTTCTTTTTGTAAAACAAATAGATACGCAGTTAATTTTTTATTTTCATCATATAATTTCCGATCTAACACTAGCGTACTTTCTTTCCAATCTGTATTAGAATTATTTTGAATAATATTAAAATAATTCTTCGCTTGCTGCGTTGCTTTCTCTACGGGGACAGCGTTTACATCCCCATTCTCTTCAGCACTAACATTCGTTGTAGCAAGGAAGAGTACAAATAAAAAGGTTAAAACAGTATAACTTCTCTTAAATACTTTACACATACTAAAACTCCTTTTCTATATGTTTTGCAATTCTCGAATATGATATAACAATATTTAGAAAAAGTGAAATAATTTTTCAATATATAAATTTACATATTAAAAGAATTGCATTATAAATATATAGACAAATAAAAAAGGAGGTCCATGTATATGTGGAAAAAAGCATCACTTATTTTTTGTTTATTATTCTCGTTTTATTTATCCGATGGTGGCTTTGTATCTGCTCAAACAATACCATCAAATGAAATGACTTCAAGCTTCTCTTATATTTTAAAGAGAAATGCCTTAATCATGGCATATGCTGCTGAAGAAGCTAAAGAAGAGGGAACTTATCCTTGGAGTGTAGGGTTGGCGTTTGCAGAAAAAGTAAAGCCTGGTGGTGAATGGGACTATAAAACAAAGTTTGGTAGAAAAAAACAATTCATCTACAACGGCTATTTGATGAAAGGTGAAGATTTAGGTAACATTCACTTTGGTTATGTAGCAAGGGCAGGCACAATACCAATTGAATTACTAGCTGATATTGAAGGTGCTTATCAATTATGGTATAGCGAAGAGCTCAAGGGGTGGGCTGACAATTATTTTGATCAGCCTAATGATGAAGCAGGTAGAGCATATGGGGTTATTTTATGGGATAACAAATTGCTTCCAAATCCCCAAGATCCACCGCCTCCACCTGTGAAGCCGTCTGAACCTGCTGCAAAGCAACAAAAATTTAGTGCTCTAACAATTCAAGAAAAAACTAAAATTAAAGCAGATATACACCGTATCTCTAACGAATTATCAAAATAAACATGTATGATTTTAAAAATGTAAACTGGCCTCTTAAAAAGAGGTCAGTTTTTTATATTCCTGAAATATGTAATTATGCATATTTCAGGAATATTAATTGCTAAAATATACCATACATTCTAGAATATTAAAAGATTACGAATTAAGGAGATACGATATGAAACCTATTATTAAAGGATTAAGTATGAGTTTTTTAGCAATGAGTTTTTTACTTCCAACTAACGTCAGTTTTGCAGAACAGAATATTGAAAGTACTGGTGCATTACTAAACGATCCACTCAAACAAACTGAGGAAGGGAAAAAATTATATGAAATGGGAAAAGAAGCAGATAAGAAGATGAAAGAAGAAGAACAAAGAAAACAGAGAATCCCCCATATGAGACCATCTAATGAAAGATTTGAAATCCCAATGGAAGGCAATATACAATCTAAATTTTATTATTGTGGACCAGCTTCAGTAAGACAAGCTCTAAGTTTTCATAAGATTGATAGTGGTATAGGAATGCCCTTCCCTTCACAAGAACAAATTGCATTTTCAGCTGGAACAGAACACCATCAGGCTTCTACATCGGTTGGACTGGTTAAGGCAATAAATCAATACAGACATGATTTTGATTTTGAAGATAGTCCTTATAAGGTAGGAGATATTGAAGATTCGGCAAATCCAATACAATTACTAACCCAACGTGTTAAAACTTCATTATCCAATAGAACGAATGCACCTATACTATTAGTGGAAACTGAAAATATGCAACATTATAGTAAAGCACCAAAAAATTACCGTCACTATATTACGGTTAGTGGTTATTATGGTAATGAGAACTCCATGCGTATTCAAGATGCAAACCATATAGTTCACAATAAAATTCCCTTAGGTGGAGGATATACAGAGACAATCGGCGATGGATCTTCTAAAGGGGTTGGGAAAGCTGTACTTATGGCAGATAAAAAAGGTGGAAATGCTGTAGTCATATGGTAAAGAAATATATATATATAATCATCGTTTTAATTTATTCCATTATTCTACATGCATGCTCTGCAACACCAAACAACCTTCAAAGTAGTACAAAGATTGACCAGCAAAAAGAAGAGGAATTCACAAAATTCACCCCAAAATATAATAGGTTTTACTTACCATCAATTAACAAAAATAAATTATACATGACAATTGATGATAATAGTAAGTCCGGTATGCCTAATAAATTAATTGAATATGATTCTAAGAAAAACTCAACTAAGGTTATATTCAACTCAAAATTAAATAGTCCAAATATGCAAGGGCAACAAGCTAACAAAGACTGGTTATTGTGGCTTGATACTGATGATTTTGGAAGCAATTCAATGTTATATGTGAAAAATCTAAACAATGACAAACAAAAAATATTATATCAATCAACTGGTCCAATAGATGCAAATCTATATCAGCACTATGTAACATGGACAGAGATTGATTCTGCAAAACAGGTTGGTCACATAAAGGTATACAATCTAAAAACTGATAAAGTAAAAGTTATTGCTACAGTAAATTCATATGATACGGGTTATTCTGTAAATCATATGAATCAAGGGAAATTAGTTTATTCTGATAGAGATGAAAATAAAACTAATTTGTATGTATATGACCTTACAAGCGAGAAAACAGTCACATATCCCATCCCGCACGAATATATTAGTAATACTCGAATTGTGGGAGATAAAGTATTTTATACCACCTTTCCAGCTCCTAATCAATGGTATCCTGAATCTTACTTCCTTGTAGATATGAAGACTAAAACTATAGATCCTCTCCAATTGGAAGGGGTTAGTGGTGATTCAAATAATAACATAGGGATAGTAAGTGCATTTGAGGACTACATGGTATTTCAGACAAGTACTCAGCAAGTATGGATATACAAATTACAAAGTAATGGATATAAAAAGCATAAGTTAGATGTCTCCTATCCATTCCAAACGTTAATGTCCGAAGGACTGGACATTAGCATTATATGTGAAAATAAGGGAAGCGATGCCCGTCATATTATGTCTCTTGCTGGTAAAGATGTAAATAATATTTTCTCAAAAGAGAATATCAAAACTTACGATAATTAACAAAAATATAGTTCTGATATTATCACCTATATAATAAAATATTGCATTATACTATCTACTGAACATATGAATAGGGTATTGAATACCTGCTTTTGGCAAGTAGCAATTTTTCTAATAAAAAGATCATTTGTTTCCAAGACAAGTGATCTTTTCATATGTTTCTCCAGGTAAATCTTCGTTGTTTGGATATTTTTATGCCCCACGTTTGCATTAGATGATACAAATCGGCATTTCCCTGGTCAACTGTCATAATTGCAATATCATACCGAAATGTATGTACTGTTACTGGATTTTCACGATATTGTAAGAACTTTAAGTTTGTCTTTTTTATCATTTCTGTACCTTGCCACTATACACCACTGAAAAGTTCAATTCATATTGATGTATCAAGATTTCTCCACTCCTTTTCCCCTTAATTTTCCTCACAGATCATTCTTATTTGTCGCTTACTCCTGTAGTTTTTGAAGATAGGTACGCATTTGCGGTACATACCAGCTTTTTCTTAATCGGATGATTGCAAGTCCTACAATTAAAATCAAAAAGGCTTGTAGTAAAATATCTTGTGTTTCCCATAACATGCACAAATACAGAAGACTTCCCGAACAAAAATAATACATGGCCAATAATAGGTTTATATTTGCGATTATCATTTGTTTCTTTAAAATAGCGGCTATTCCTGCCAAAACAAGTGTACAAACTCCTATACTTAGCAAAATATATGCGATAACTTAAAAAAAGCATTCCGACACCCCTTTTTCTTTAAATTTCTATTTAAACCATCTATCCCCCCGAATAAGAGACATAATCTCATTCAACACCAAATGTATTAACAGTTTCTTAAAAATCAATTACAAGCCAATCTGAAACGTCATTTTTTTCGAATTCATCCACAACGGCTATTTGATGAAAGGTGAAGATTTAGGTAACATTCACTTTGGTTATGTAACAAGGGCAGGCACAATACCAATTGAATTACTAGCTGATATTGAAGGTGCTTATCAATTATGGTATAGCGAAGAGCTCAAGGGGTGGGCTGATAATTATTTTGATCAGCCTAATGATGAAGCAGGTAGAGCATATGGGGTTATTTTATGGGATAACAAATTGCTTCCAAATCCCCAAGATCCACCTCCACCGCCTGTAAAACCTTTTGAACCTGCTGCAGAGCAGCAAAAATTTAATGCTCTAACAATTCAAGAAAAAACTAAAATTAAAGCAGATATACAACGTATCTCTAAAGATTTATCGAAATAAGTGCTTAGTTTATTCAAAAATTTTAAAGTGGGTTCCTAATTAAGGAGCCAGCTTTTTTTATTTAATAATCTAAAATATGTAATTATACATATTTCAGATTATTAAATTGCTATAATATACCATTTATTCTAGAATATTATGAGATTGTAAATTGAGGAGATGCGATATGAAACCTATTATTAAAGGATTAAGCATGAGTGTTTTAGCAATGAGTCTTTTACTTCCTTCTAGTGTCAGTTTTGCGGATGGAAACATTGATCCCAGTCAAGCAAAAAAACCTGTTGTTACATCAAAACCGCCATCATTAGATCCTGAAGAAGGAAAAAAAATTCTTGAAGATGGAAAAGGAGTAGGAAAAGCTGTTCTAAGTGCGACAGGTGGAAATCCAACATTAGTATGTTGAAAAATCTAAAGGTAATTTCCATTATTATATGCCTAGGAATACTTGTCTCTTGTACTCTAAATAAATCAAATATAAAGCAAATCAATAGTACTTATCCAGAATTTAAAATAAATTATGATACATTTTATATGGCATCTACTTCTAATAACAAAATGTATTTACCTGTTGCTGATAATAGTAAAGAACGTTTACCTAATAAACTTCTTTTATATAACTTTTCTAACCAAACAGAGGAGACTATATTTCATTCAGAAATGGGTAGTGAAGCAAATATACAAGGGGTACATGTTAATGAGAAATGGCTATTATGGAATGATACAAATGCTGTTGGCTCTAAAACTGTTCTTTATGGGAAAAATTTAAGTAATAACAAACAAACTAAAATTCATAAAACTAATGAAATTATAGAACCGTACCTTTATAAACATTATGTATCCTGGATGGAAATTAATGATCAAAAGAAAAATGCGGCTATTATACTATATGATTTAGAAACCAATACACAAACACAAATTGCCACCGTAAATTCCTATGACACAGCTAGTACTACTCTTCATATGAATGAAGATAAATTAATCTATACGAACTCTAACGAAAAACAAACTACCATAAGTATATATAATCTTGAGAATAAACATACAAGCACTTATTTAGTTCCACAAAATAATGTTTTAGCACCTAGAATTGTGGGGGATAAAATCGTCTACGCGAGCCTGTCTAGCGATGAAAAAAACACTACCACTCAAATTGAAACATATTTTATTTTGGATATAAACTCTAAACAGTTAACGCCTCTCTCTATTGAAGGTGTAAATAACAAGCAAGGGGAGACCATTGGGTCTCTGAGTGCAACTATGAATTATTGGGCTTTTACTACAGACGATCAAAAAGTTTGGGTGTATCAATTTAATAAAGAGGGTTACAAAAAAATCAAATTGGATATTTCAAATGTATTTCAATTACGTATGTCTGAAAATGGGGACACTAATATTATATGTGACAACCCAGATACTTTTCCAGAACAAGTGCATGATTCTATCGTGTCCGTTTCATATGATAAATTGAAATCTGAATTTCAAAATAAAAAAACAGAATCCTATATTAAGTAGAAGTTGGTATAAACATATATAATTTACGGACATAGCTTGTATCCCTATAAAATCAAGGGTTATCACGTTTATAAATATGATTGAAAACATTTATAAACACTTGTTAAGTGATTATAACCTTTATAAACTTCTTAGCGTACAATTTTCTCGAAATGATATGGAATGTAGTTTCAGGGAAAGGTTATGTAGATACAAAAGAAGTCAACGAAAACATTAAGGAATTAAATACTGCCGTTAATAAGTTTGTTAAACCGTTTGAACGATTAGAATAGAGACTCGGAAGATTCTTTGTCTTCTCCTATCCTCTTTAGAGCTGTCACTTCAGTGATGGCTTTTTGTTCATGAAAACAAAAGGATAATTATGGTTTTTATTGAATGAATAGATTGGGGAGGATGGATAAATTATGCAATATGAAGAAATATTGAAAGAATTAGCGGTAGCGGGAATATATACCGAAAAACAAATTTCTAATTTGTTATGCAATAATAGAAACGAATTAACTATTTTATGTGACTCTGTAACAAAGTTCGGTGAATCTGAAACAGAAAGATTTCAAGTGATGGGTAAGTACGAAATATATGTTCATAATAATCAAGGTTACTCTTATCATGCACCATCAAAAAAGACATTGGTTTATATTATAGAAAAGATTTAAAAGCATCCAAAACGGGTGTTTTTTCTTTGTTATATAGAAATTACACATTAATTGACAAAATGGACACTTGATAACATATAGGAATCACTATATTAGGTTTAACGTTGTCTTTGTTGTTAAGGGATGTTAAAGGGTAACAAAATGAACGAAAATAGAAATAGTTAACAAATGTCTATTTTTATAGTTTATAGGTGAACGTAACTATACCTTTATATTGCATGTGTAAATTAATATTGATTATAAGTATATGCGTATTTATAAGAATCCCCCATTCCTCTCTATTTACCTATATTTATATTTTGACTAATTTATTATGATGTAGATGTTAATTTAAAGTTATTTATACAAAATAATTAAATGCATTTTTTAGGAAGAGAAAATGATATAACACTCTGTTTTCTTAATTCACATAATTTTCAAAAATAAAATATCTGGATGTTAATATTTGTTATATAATATACTTGTCAAAGCATTACCCCTGTAGTTTCTATGATGAATCTGTTAGGATAGTTTGTCCGTGTATTCGCCCTAACCTAAAAAAGAACTTGTAGTGATTTCTACAAGTTCTTTTTGTTTTTCTTATTATATTAGAATAGATACTTTTAAATATAGCAGAATCAATAAAGAAGTATTTATTTCTCGTTCGCTAACTAAAATTTTGCATTTTATGTAGCCCTGGAATAAAGTTTGATTAAATTAACCTAATAAACCTTGATAAAAGAGGCAAATGGAAAAAGCGTGTTTAGAAAAAAGATTGATCAAAACACACTTTTTCTATATTCAATTGAATCATCCTTTTATAAAAAAGTTTGATAATTTTTGTTATCCTTTCTCAATTAAAGCGCCCTATAATGGAAGATCGTTTCTTAAAATTCTATATAAAAAGGTTGTGTGTTTTCATCCAAACTGTATTCAATTCTTTGTCTGAAATTCATAAAAGTTACCATTTCTAAAGCTTGTTCAATAGGATAGAACCCTATCTCCAAACTTTCTGGTGTAGTCGTTAACTCGCCTCCAACTGGTTTACCTAAAAACAACGTATTACATATTGAATGGTTCACATTTTGGAATACTCCACAAAATTTTAAAACCTCAATATCAATACCTGTTTCCTCTTTAGTTTCCCTTATTGCAGCATCTTTCAAAGACTCTCCTTCTTCAACTTGTCCACCTGGCATTTCCCAACCTCTTCTAGGTCCCTTGATTAATAGAATTTCTTTTTGTTCATTGATTACAATTGTCGCTGCTGAAACTATATGTTTTGGCGGTGAATAAATATTTTGTGTGCTTTGTTCCAATTGACTTTCCCCATTTCTATAAATTTAATATGTTTATCTTTATACAGCAACTTTGTTCTTTCCTGGAATAACTTACTATTTCAAAATGAACCATCCAATCCCCTTCCTTATTCCAGAATATGGCCCTTTAATGGAGTAACTCTATTGCTACTCAACAGTTCCTTAGTCCACCTTTCAGTTTAGATCTTCTTTTCACTTTTCACTATAAAAACACCCCTTTAGATAAACAGATCCAAAGGGGCAAAACATCGCGTCTTTTTTATAAACACCGTGACTTTATTTAACTTTTTGTTTGGGAGATTTGATTAACAATTTGGCTCAATGCCTCGTTTATTGGTGTAGAAGATGCGGCTTTGTGGTCTCAACGCCCATGAAGCGATATTGAGTGCAGCATATGAAAGCGGAAGGATAATATGAAGTCCGTAATCACCATAATCGTTAGCAAACGCATGAGATAAAGCAGCACCAGTCATTAAAAAGAAGATACCAGCGTAAGCCCATTCTTTAAGCCGAGGAAAACCTGGCACAACAAGAGTAATGGCTCCAAGCACTTTCCAAATTCCGAGAATGGTCAAGATGTATAATGGGTAACCAAGATTCGTCACTAACTCGACGTTTCCCCCATATTGCATCAGTTGCCCGATACCACTTAACATAATAGCTGCTGCGAGTAGTAATGTGACCGTCCAATAAGCAATCATTTTTCCTTTTGTTTTCATCCTTTGATCCCTTCCTTTAATCATTGATTTAAAAATGAAATACCATTACTGTGGTAGTTTTCCTTACAACTCTTCACAATCGTCAGGACAATCGGCTTAGCGTTGTAAATCCGCATTTTCCTGACGATTCCCCTATTAGATTGTCATTCCTTAAAATCTATTTGCATCCTCACGTTTTATTCCTGTTTCTTTAATACAGGATTCAATAATTAGTTATTCAAGAACATGGCCAAATACATAAAGAATGGGCACAATTCTTGCTACAGAATTGCGCCCGATTGCGGAAGATCAAGATGATGATTTTGATTGCTGTCTTTAGCCTTTTGGACTAACACACCCGTTTAAGAACGGAACCATTTAAAGAAGATTGGTGCTTGAGTTACTCTGTTCTATTTTGAATATAGGTAAAGTCCAAAATCTTGCATAACGGAGGTGTGCCCCATTTGCCGTAACATGGTAGCTATATTGCCACGGTGATATGAACCATGAGTGACAACGTGAAGTACTGATTCAGAAATAGAAGTTTCAAGCAACCCAGCATATGGGTTGTCCACCACTATCAACTTATCAATTTCTTCTTGACTGTTTAAAAGGGCTTTGTTTCGTTCGGATAAGTCTTGAAATAATTTTTTCATCTCCTCAATACTTTTCGTTTCCACCTGTTCTTTCAATTGGTCTGTAGACACCATTGCTTCATTCATACTTTTACCTGAGATAATGTCAAACCATGCGTAATCTGTAAGATAAATGTGCGACAACACCTTTGATACCGAAGAAAAACCACTCTGAATTTCCTTATGATAAATGTCCTGTGGAAGTTCTTTTAAACGATCAATTATAACTCCATTTGCCCATACGTGGTATTTGTACATTATTAATGCGGGGTGTGCCATCTTAAAGTCCCTCATTTCCAATAGTTTTTTCATATTGAAACAATGAATGCCTAAAGGCTAAATAATTTATCTATAAATTCTGTTGTTCAATTTATTTATTATTCCATTTTATTTATAATATTCCTTCACAATCTCTTTTTTACATAAATATCCAATTAACCACCGAGTGTTATTCAAGAATATGGCCCGATTGTTGAATAATATGACTGGCGTTTTTTAAACAACTTTATTATGTTTTAAACGACTTTATTGTAAATTAAACAACTTTATTATCTCTGTACACCTTATAATATTATAAGGATTCTGCAACAGGAAATAACAAAAATATAAATAATAAAAAGAATTACTTATATTATATCGTATATATTAATAGAATAATATATAGAAACATTTACATAAATCCGTTATGTATTACATAGTTTAAGTTAAGCTAATTTCAAAAATTGATATACTAGGCATACAACTAGTATTTTGGAAAAAAAACACGCTAAGCAAAAAATACAATAAGCCGCCCATACGGACGGCTTATTTACATAAAATTCGAAAGCGGAAGTTACTTTTTAGATTGTAGTTTAAAGGTTTCTGTTTTATCGTTCCAACTCATAGTAATCTTTATTACATCATCTTTATC
>NZ_JAUCFS010000005.1:712500-5057239 GCF_030348325.1 Bacillus hominis | reverse complement strand
AGGTGTCCCTCCTTTACAAAGATGGTAAAAGAATAAGGTTGTGCAACAATTGTACAACCTGTAAATATCTTTAATGCATATTTATACGAAACGTATTTTAAAATATAAAAACGTTGTTGGTATCCAAGATAGAGTTTTCGACAAAAAAACAAATGTGGACAACTATTTACCCACATGTGATTTAAACTGTCCACATGTTATACACAAATTGTGGATAAAATAAAGATGTGGAAAACTTATTCAAAGTGAAAACACAACTATAATATCAAAAAAAAGTAGCTATAGCAATGAATTTAAGAAAGTTATCCACAAAATCAATACCTTGTGGAATAAACTTGTCCACAACACGATATACTGTGTAAAAGTAAAAAAAGGGTTTGTGGATATAAAAAAAGAGAAAATATATTTATCCACAAGGAAATATAGGGACTGTGAAAAAGTGTGTGAATAGGTTCAAAATGAATATTTGATGAAAATTTCGAGAACCATTGACATTTTCCTAGTTCATTTACTATAATTTATTAGACTGTCTTTAACAGATATTCCTCAGGGAGGTGTCATATAATGAAAAGAACTTACCAACCAAATAAACGTAAGCGCAGCAAAGTACATGGTTTCCGCAGCCGTATGAGCACAGCGAACGGACGTAAAGTGCTAGCAGCTCGTCGTCGTAAAGGAAGAAAAGTATTATCTGCGTAGACCACTGATCGTTCAGTGGTCTTTTTTTCTAATAATAATGAGTTTCCGCTGATGAAATACAGGAGTGTCAATTGATATGAAGAAAAAAAATCGTATAAAAAAGAATGATGAATTCCAGGCGGTTTTCCAAAAAGGACAATCGAATGCCAATCGCCAGTTTGTTGTATACAAATTAGATAAAGAAAAACAGTCGCATTTTCGTATTGGTCTTTCTGTTAGTAAGAAAATAGGAAATGCAGTGGTTCGTAATCGAATTAAGCGTATGATTCGCCAATCGATTATAGAATTAAAAGATGAGATAGATTCTGGAAAAGATTTTGTTATAATAGCAAGGAAGCCTTGTGCAGAGATGACATATGAAGAGTTAAAGAAAAGCTTAATTCATGTCTTTAAACGCTCTGGTATGAAAAGAATAAAAAAGTAGCGTAAGGAAATGAATTACACTATATACATACCGAAACAAGGAGGAGCAGGCTTTGAAAAAGAAAATAGGTTTACTAGCCATGGTTATTATGTTAATGGCAATTGCTACCGGCTGTAGTGAAACGAATCAGCCGATTACACCGAAAAGCACTGGGATTTGGAATGAATATTTCGTATACCCGCTTTCTCAATTAATCACATATTTTGCAAACTTATTTGGTAGTAATTACGGTTTAGCAATCGTTGTTACAACTCTTATCATTCGTTTTGCATTATTACCATTAATGATTAAACAAACGAAGAGTACGAAAGCAATGCAGGCGTTACAACCAGAAATGGTGAAATTAAAAGAGAAGTATAGCTCAAAAGATCAAGCAACACAGCAAAAATTACAACAAGAAATGATGCAGTTGTATCAAAAAAATGGTGTAAATCCATTAGCAGGATGTTTACCAATATTTGTTCAGATGCCTATCTTATTCGCTTTTTATCATGCGATTATGAGAACATCAGAAATTAGTAAACATACATTTTTATGGTTTGATTTAGGACAGGCAGATCCTTACTATATCCTTCCAATTGTTGCGGCTATTACGACGTTTATTCAGCAAAAGCTTGCAATGGCGGGAACGGCTGGACAAAATCCGCAAATGGCAATGATGATTTGGCTTATGCCAATTATGATTTTAGTCTTTGCAATTAACTTCCCAGCAGCACTATCATTGTACTGGGTAGTTGGTAATATCTTTGGTATCGCTCAAATGTATCTGATCAAAGGGCCTGATATTAAGGCTAGTAAAGCAGGAGGATCAAGCAAGTGAGTATAATTACTGCTAAAGGACAAACAGTCGAGCTGGCAGTACAAGATGCTTTAAGACAATTAAATGCTTCGAAAGATCGAGTAGATATAAATATTATCGATGAGGGTAAGAGGGGATTCCTAGGTTTATTTGGGAAACGCCCCGCTGTAGTAGAAGTTGTATTGAAAAAAGATCCAATCCAAGAATGTGAAGAATATTTAAAAAATGTTATTCAAAATATGGGTGTGGAAGTTGAGATTAGAAAAATTGTAAAAGGACGCGAAGTTGAATTTACAATTTCTGGTGAAAATGTTGGTGCTTTAATTGGTAAAAGAGGTAATACGTTGAATTCTTTACAGTATTTAACAAAACTTGTTGCGAATCGTAATACAAAGCAATATATTGGTATTACACTGGATGCTGAAAACTATCGTAGTAAAAGAAAAAATACGTTAGAATCTCTTTCTTATCGATTAGCAAAACAAGTAGTGAGTACGAAAAAAAGAGTTGTTCTAGAACCAATGCCTTCTTTCGAACGAAAAATTATTCACCAAGCATTATCTAATCATCAAAATATCATTACAACGTCTGAAGGGAAAGAACCACATCGGTATGTTGTAATATCTTCCAAGTGACCGGTTACTCAATTGAGTGCCGGTTTTTTTGAGGCAAAAATAAATGTGGATAACTAAAAAACACTAAACTTATCCACTGTGAATAAGTTTAGTGTTTTTTACATAAGGACATAATAAAATGAGTTATTATTCTTTTGTAGATAGGTTCGTTATGGTATTCTAATAATTTAGTGACGGAAAAAAATCATGTTGAAATAGAGATAAATAAGCAAGTGAGGTGAAAGGACATGGAATTTGATACAATTGCCGCAATTTCCACAGCACTTGGGGAAGGTGCAATTGCCATTGTTCGAGTAAGTGGGGATGATGCGATTGAGAAAGTCGATCGTATTTTTAAAGGGAAGGATTTAACACAGGTTTCTTCTCATACAATTCATTATGGTCATATTGTCGATTTAGATACAAATCAAGTTATTGAAGAAGTTATGGTGTCTATTATGCGTGCACCAAGGACTTTTACGCGTGAAAATATAGTAGAAATTAACTGTCATGGTGGACTTGTTTCGGTAAATAAAGTATTACAGCTTATTTTAGCACAAGGAGTACGACTGGCAGATCCTGGTGAATTTACAAAACGTGCTTTTTTAAATGGACGTATTGATTTGTCACAAGCAGAAGCTGTTATGGACTTAATCCGTGCGAAAACGGATCGTGCTATGAATGTAGCGATTAACCAAATGGAAGGACGATTATCTAAATTAATCGGCTATTTGCGTCAAGAAATATTAGAAACATTAGCTCATATTGAGGTGAATATAGATTACCCAGAATATGATGATGTAGAAGAGATGACGCATAATATTTTAATTGAGAAAGCTACACATGTCCGTGCTGAAATTAAAAAGATATTAGAAACATCGAAGCAAGGAAAGATTTTACGTGAAGGTATTTCTACCGCGATTATCGGTAGACCTAACGTTGGGAAATCATCGCTATTAAATAGTCTTGTTCAGGAGAAAAAGGCAATTGTAACTGATATTGCAGGAACAACTCGTGATGTTATTGAAGAGTACGTTAATGTGCGTGGTGTACCACTTAAACTTATAGATACAGCCGGAATTCGTGAAACGGAAGATGTTGTTGAACGAATTGGTGTAGAGCGTTCAAAAGAAATGATGAGCCAAGCAGACTTAGTGTTAGTTGTAGTTAATTATAGTGAGGCTTTAACAAATGAAGATGAGGATCTATTCCGCACTGTACAAGGAAAAGATTTCATTGTCATTGTAAATAAGACAGATTTACCGCAAGAAATTGATATGGAACGTGTTACAGATTTAGCGGTAGGCAATCGTGTTATTACAACATCTCTAATTGAGGAGAAAGGAATAGATGAGCTTGAAAAGGCAATAGCTGATTTATTCTTTGAAGGAACAATTGATTCTGCGGATATGACATACGTGTCTAATACGAGACATATCGGATTATTAACACAAGCAGGAAAAACAATTAGTGATGCAATTGAAGCGATAGAAAATGGTGTTCCGATTGATATGGTTCAAATTGATTTAACAAGAACGTGGGAAATACTTGGTGAAATTACTGGTGATACTGTCCATGAAAGCTTAATTGACCAATTGTTCTCTCAATTTTGTTTAGGAAAATAAAGTGAAACCTTAATCAGAGATGCTTTAGTAAGATAGAGGTTATTAGGAGGAATAAACAATGGGATACAATGCCGGTTCATACGATGTCATAGTAATCGGTGCAGGTCATGCAGGATGTGAAGCTGGTCTTGCTGCAGCACGAATGGGCTCAAACACATTAATGTTAACAATTAACTTAGATATGGTAGCGTTCATGCCATGTAACCCTTCTGTTGGTGGACCAGCAAAAGGGATTGTTGTTCGTGAAATTGATGCATTAGGCGGAGAAATGGGACGCAATATTGATAAAACACATATTCAAATGCGTATGTTAAATACGGGTAAAGGACCAGCTGTACGCGCGCTTCGTGCACAAGCTGATAAATTCTCTTACCAGCATGAGTTAAAGAAAACAATTGAAGAGACACCAAACTTAACGTTGTTTCAAGGTCTGGTAGAGCGTTTAATTGTTGAAGATGGTGTATGTAAAGGGGTAATTACACAAGCTGGTGCTGAATACACAGCGAAAACAGTTGTAATTACAACGGGAACATTTTTACGTGGTGAGATTATTATGGGTGATTTAAAATATTCAAGTGGTCCAAATAATCAGCAACCATCTATTACGTTATCTGAACACTTAGAGGAACTTGGTTTTGATCTTGTTAGATTTAAAACAGGTACACCTCCGCGTGTAAACAGCAATACAATTGATTATAGTAAAACAGAAATTCAACCAGGTGATGATAAGCCACGTGCTTTCTCT
Organism: Bacillus hominis; assembly: GCF_030348325.1. Lineage (NCBI taxonomy): Bacteria > Bacillati > Bacillota > Bacilli > Caryophanales > Bacillaceae > Bacillus > Bacillus hominis. The sequence goes on along the minus strand of NZ_JAUCFS010000005.1, from coordinate 5,052,333 downwards.
TTTGAAACGACAAAATTTATTATGGATCAAATTCCATGTTGGTTAACATATACAAGTACAGAAACACATCGTTTAATAGATGAAAACTTACATCGTTCAGCTATGTATTCTGGTATGATTAAAGGAACGGGACCTAGATATTGCCCTTCAATTGAAGACAAGGTAGTAAGATTTAATGATAAACCACGTCATCAAATTTTCTTAGAGCCAGAAGGACGTAATACGCAAGAAGTATATGTACAAGGCTTATCGACGAGCTTACCAGAAGATGTACAGCGTGCAATGCTTAGAACAATTCCTGGCCTGGAAAATGTTGAAATGATGCGTACGGGTTATGCAATTGAATATGATGCAATTGTACCAACGCAACTATGGCCAACACTTGAAACGAAAAAAATTAAAAATTTATATACAGCAGGACAAATTAATGGAACTTCTGGTTACGAAGAAGCGGCAGGACAAGGGCTTATGGCTGGAATTAATGCAGCGTGTCGTTCTTTAGGTAAAAAAGAAGTTATTTTAGGTCGCGCTGATGCATATATTGGTGTCTTAATTGATGATCTTGTAACAAAAGGCACAAATGAACCATACCGTTTATTAACGTCTCGTGCAGAGTACCGTCTATTATTACGCCACGATAATGCGGATCTTCGTTTAACTGAAGTTGGTCGTGAAATCGGATTAATTAAAGAAGAGCGCTATGAGCGATTTACAAATAAAAAATTACAAATTGAACAGGAAAAGGAACGTTTAGGTAGCATTATTATTAAACCACGTCCTGAAGTTCAAGAATTAATTCGTAGCATTGGTGGAAGTGAATTGAAAGACGGAATACGTGCAAGTGACTTATTACGTCGTCCAGAGATGACATATGAGCATATTCATCTTTTAGTACCAAGTGAATTAGAATTAAATGATGAAATTACAGAACAAGTTGAAATTCAGATTAAGTACGAAGGATATATTGAAAAGTCTTTACAGCAAGTAGAGCGTATGAAGAAAATGGAAAACAAAAAAATCCCTGTGGATATTGATTATGATGCGATTTCTAGCCTTGCCTCAGAAGCGAGACAGAAATTGAAAGATGTTCGGCCACTTTCGATGGGGCAAGCTTCACGTATTTCTGGCGTAAATCCAGCTGATGTTTCCATTTTACTTATTTACATTGAACAAGGAAAAATTGCACGAGTATCGAACCAATAAATAGTAAGGAGCTATCGCTAGATGAACATAGAACAATTTCAATCTATGCTAGAAGAGAAGGGTATTTCCCTCTCTTCTAGACAGTTAGAGCAGTTCGAAATCTACTTTGAAACGTTAGTAGAGTGGAATGAAAAAATGAACTTAACGGCTATTACGGAGAAAGAAGAAGTATACTTAAAACACTTTTTTGATTCTGTTACAGCGGCTTTTTATTATGATTTTTCGAAACCATTTTCTATTTGTGATGTTGGAGCAGGGGCCGGATTCCCAAGTATCCCTTTAAAAATCTGTTTCCCGCACTTAAAAGTAACGATTGTGGATTCATTACAAAAACGTATTAATTTCTTAAATCACTTAGCGCAAAAGTTAGAATTAAGTGATGTTGCATTTTGTCATGATCGTGCTGAAACATTTGGAAAAAAAGAAGGTGTACGTGAAGCATACGATATTGTAATGGCACGTGCAGTTGCACGTCTTTCTGTATTAAGTGAGCTATGTTTACCACTTGTAAAAGTAGGGGGAACATTCATTGCAATGAAAGGTGCAGCGGCGAACGAAGAAATCGAGAATGGCAAATATGCTTTAGAGGTACTTGGCGGAGAATTAAAAGAAATGTCTACGTTCCAATTACCGTTTGAAGAAAGTGAGCGTAATATTTTATTAATCGAGAAAAAGCGCAAGACACCAAAGAAATATCCACGCAAACCGGGAACGCCCAATAAATTACCTATTGAAAAATAAATCTTATTAGACGTAAGATTAAATTATATAAATGAAAACGTAAATGTTTCATAGGAAACATTTTATGTAGAACAGTCAATAGGCCTAAAAGGTGGTGGAATATGTATGAAAAATACGTTTTCTCGTTTATTTGGCTTTGGAGATAAAGAGAGCGAATTCGAATTACAAGACGAAAGCCATGAAGAAGTAGATAAAAAGGTATATGAGGAAATACAGGAAATTCCGATAGTAAACATTACCCCTAACCGTTATCAACCACGAACAGTTTTTGATGATGCACGTATTGAGGAGCTAGCGTTAACGATTCGTACTCACGGGCTTATCCAGCCGATTGTTGTGAGGCAATATGAGGATGATAAGTACGAGATTATTGCCGGGGAAAGGCGTTTCCGCGCAGCAACAAAATTAGGGTGGGAAAAAGTTCCTGCAATAATAAAGAATTTAAATGATACTGAGACAGCTTCTGTAGCGTTAATTGAAAATTTGCAGCGTGAGGAATTAACAGCAATTGAGGAAGCTGTGGCATATCAAAAGCTGATTGAGTTACATAATTTAACACAAGAAGCATTGGCACAACGACTTGGAAAAGGACAATCGACAGTCGCAAATAAATTGCGATTATTAAAGTTGCCTGAAGAAATCAAAAGTGCATTATTAGAAAAAAGTATTACAGAACGGCATGCTCGCGCCCTTATTCCTTTGAAAAATGAGGAATTACAACTGAAGGTTTTACAAGAGATTGTGGAGAAGCAATTGAATGTAAAGCAAACAGAAGAGCGAATTGCAAAGTTACTAGAAGAAGTAAAACCAAAGCGCAAAGCGAAGCAAAAAGCAGTAAGTCGAGATGCGAGAATTGCTATGAACACAATTAGACAATCATTACAAATGGTTGCTAACAGTGGTTTGAATGTTAATTCTGCGGAAGAAGAGTTTGATGAATACTATCAAATTACGATTAAAATTCCGAAGAAAAAATAATTACGTGCTAGAGACCTTATCCTATTGGAGAGGTCTCTTTTACTATATTTTCTTGTTAAAGCAAGAAGGAGTTTAGAAATAAATTTTGAAGTTTAATAAGGACGTAAAAGAAAAACTTTTATTTCATGTTACAATAAACGTAATTGTTTCTAGAATAAGAAAGAAAGGTTGAAAGTAGGTGACATCATGGGAAAAATCATTGCTATTGCTAATCAAAAAGGCGGTGTTGGAAAAACAACAACATCCGTTAATTTAGGGGCTGGATTGGCACAAGTAGGAAAAAAAGTCCTTCTCGTAGATATTGATGCTCAAGGAAATGCGACGACTGGTGTAGGGATTGAAAAGTCTGAATTAGATCAATGTATTTATAATGTTCTCGTAGAAGATGCAGATGTTCAAGGTGTTATACGGAAAACCGCAACTGAAAACTTAGATGTTCTACCCGCTACAATTCAATTGGCTGGTGCTGAAATTGAATTGGTACCAACCATTTCCCGGGAAGTACGCTTGCAAAGAGCATTACAACCAATTCGTGATGAATATGAGTATATTATTATTGACTGTCCCCCATCCTTGGGATTATTAACGATTAATGCATTAACAGCAGCAGATTCTGTTATTATTCCTGTACAGTGTGAATATTACGCGCTGGAAGGGTTAAGTCAGCTATTAAATACAGTTCGACTTGTGCAAAAGCATTTAAATAAAAATTTAGCAATTCAAGGTGTATTGTTAACGATGTTGGATGCTCGTACAAATTTAGGAATTCAAGTTATAGATGAAGTGAAAAAATACTTTAGGGATAAAGTATATCGTTCGATTATTCCTCGTAATGTTCGCTTAAGTGAGGCACCAAGTCATGGAAAACCAATTATGCAGTATGACGCTAAATCAAGAGGAGCAGAAGTATATATAGATTTAGCAGAGGAAGTGATTGCAGGTGGCTAAGGGATTAGGAAGAGGAATCAATGTGTTTTTTCCAGATTTAGATGTGAAAGAAGAAGAAACGATTCAGGAGATTATAGTAACTGAATTAAGGCCGAATCCATATCAACCACGTAAACATTTCAATAAAGAAGCAATCCAGGAATTAGCGGCTTCTATTAAAGAGCACGGTATATTGCAACCGTTAATTGCTCGAAAAAGTATTAAAGGATATGAAATTGTTGCAGGTGAAAGAAGATATCGTGCTGCTAAAGAGGCCGGACTTGAGAGAGTGCCTGCTGTCGTAAGGCAATTAAATGAGCAGCAAATGATGGAATTTGCTTTGCTTGAAAACTTACAACGAGAAGATTTAAATCCTATGGAAGAGGCAATGGCATATCAAATGTTAATGAACGAGCTAAATGTAACACAAGAACAATTAGCAAAACGTCTTGGTAAAAGCAGACCTTATATTGCAAATTATACTCGTTTGTTAAGCCTCCCTTCATTCGTTCAAGATATGATTGCAAACGGGCAGCTTTCAATGGCTCATGGAAGAACTTTACTTACAATAAAAGATGAAGAACAGTTGAAATCTTTATTGAAGCGAATTGAAAAAGAAGGGCTGAATGTTCGTCAATTGGAACAAATTGTCCAGGAGATTAATCAACGTGTTTCACGTGAAACACAACAAGTGAAAAAAGAAAGAAATATATTTTTTGTAGAGCGCGAAACGTTTTTAAGAGAAAAGTTTGGTACAGATGTAAAGATCAAAGAAACGAAAAAAGAAAAAGGGAAAATCGAAATCGAATTTTTTAATAAAGAAGATTTAAATCGAATTTTAGAATTATTATCAAAGGGCAATTAAAAAGCAAACCATCTTATTATTTATAGATGGTTTGCTTTTTTTAATGCAGATAATTTTTGGTCAGTTTCTTTTATACTTTGTGCAATTACATCAGCCATCTTCATGACTAAACTTAGTCTTGTATTTTGAAGTACGAAAAACTCCATGAAACCATTTAAATTTACAATGCCATGAATATGCAAATCACCAATTTCAGGTAATTTCTTATTCATCGCGGCTCCAGGTTTACTGGGGCCCTTTCCGGTAGTTATAGAACCGATACTTTGAGATTTTCCTAAACATGCATCAACAGCAATAATAAATGAAGTAGGATTTTCTTTTTGTATATTCTGAATTTTCTCTTCTAAATTTAGTGCATGTATTGGTTCGTCTAGTGTGCCGAATACTTGAAGGTTTTTGATTTCAATTTGTTCTAGTTTAGTACCAACTAATGGACCAAGTGCATCACCGGTGGAACGGTCTGTTCCGATACAAACGAGAATGAGTGGCATATTAGTCTTAATGGGAATATGAGAAAGTAAGAAATTACTGATTGTCTCAGAGGCTTCTAAGTCATGATGCATAACATTTTGAGTTTCTTTTTCAAAAAAAGGTAAGCGAAAACTTCTAATATTCATGAAGCACCCATCCTTTTAATAAATTTTCACAATATGTTATATGGTGTGTGAAATGGAAAATTATAAGTGCATACTTTTTGCAAGCTGTGAATGAAAACGGAAATAATAGTACTAGTATATATATATTCGTCTCATTTTATACCTGAATAGAAGTTAACAAATGGAATTAAAGTCATAAATTTTTTTCAGAAATCAGAGAGAGTTCTGATACAATAAGAAGGATAACTAAAAAGAAATTTTAGCTGGAGAGGTAGAGGAACATGGATTTAGCGTTGAAATGGTTTGAGTCCATTGATTGGACGAATATAGGTGTAAAATCACTAAAAATAGTCGTTATTTTAATACTTGGTGCGATCGTTGTGCGAGTTGCAAGGGCAATTGTACGAAATGCGTTTCGTATGGGAAGTCGTTCACCGATTCAAATTTCAGAACGTCGTACAGTTACGGTAGCGAAGTTGCTTGAAAATATTGTGGCATACGTTGTTATGTTCATTATGTTAATTGCGATTTTAGGTGTGTTTGATATTAATGCGTCAGGTCTATTAGCCGGTGCTGGGGTAATTGGTTTAGCAGTCGGTTTTGGTGCACAAAGTTTAGTTAAAGACGTTATTACAGGATTATTTATTTTGTTAGAGGATCAATTTTCAGTAGGTGATTATGTAAGAATAGGTCAATTTGAAGGAACCGTTTTGGAAATAGGACTACGTACAACGAAGATGAAAAGTTGGACGGGTGAAATTCATATACTACCAAATGGGAGTATTATCCAAGTAACGAACTTTTCCGTTAGTAATAGTGTAGCATTTGTTGATGTATCTATTTCTTATGAAAGCGATATAGTACGAGCGGAGCAAGTTATTGAAGATTTATTAGTGGAATTACCAGAAAAATATGAGAAGATGGTAACAACACCTCAATTACTAGGTGTTCAAACATTGGCAGCGTCTGAAGTTGTATTACGTGTTATTGCTGAAGTTGAGCCGATGCAGCATGCAGTTATTGCGAGGGCTCTTCGCAAAGAGATTAAAAATCGTCTTGATTTACATGGGATTGAAATTCCATACCCACGTATGGTTTTATATAGTCGTGAAGAATTAGTTAGTGAAAAAGCGATTTAATAGTAGGGGGGACTTGGAGAATGGAGCAAAAGCAATATAACTTGTACGATGTTGTGGAAATGAAGAAAGCCCATCCATGTGGTGAAAATCGCTGGAAGATTATTCGTATGGGAATGGATATCCGCGTTAAGTGCGAGGGATGTGACCATTCGGTAATGATTCCTCGAAGAGAGTTTGATCGTAAGGTAAAAAAAATACTTGTGAAGCATGAAGAATAGTGAAAAAGCAACAGCTGCAGTAGACAGCCGTTGCTTTTTTTCATTTGGTGGAAACTTGTCATTTTTTTCGTTACTATCTATAATGATGAAAGATTGAGACATAGGAGTGAAAAATATGGGATTAACGGCTGGGATTGTTGGATTACCTAATGTAGGGAAGTCCACTTTATTTAATGCAATTACACAAGCAGGAGCAGAATCTGCAAACTATCCATTCTGTACAATCGATCCGAACGTAGGGATTGTAGAAGTACCAGATGAGCGTTTAAATAAATTAACGGAATTAGTAGAACCGAAAAAAACTGTTCCGACTGTATTCGAGTTTACTGATATTGCAGGTATCGTAAAGGGTGCTAGTAAAGGTGAAGGTTTAGGAAATAAATTCTTATCTCACATTCGTCAAGTAGATGCAATTTGCCAAGTTGTTCGTTGTTTTGAAGATGAAAATATTACGCACGTTTCAGGAAAAGTAGATCCAATTGATGATATTGAAACAATCAACTTAGAGCTAATCTTAGCGGATTTAGAATCTGTTGATAAACGTATCGAACGAGTTGCAAAATTAGCAAGACAAAAAGATAAAGAAGCTGTATATGAGCATGAAATTTTAGTTCGTTTAAAAGAAGCTTTTGAAGAGGGAAAACCAGCTCGTACTGTTGAATTTACAGAAGAGCAAATGAAAATTGTTAAAGGCCTTCATTTACTTACAACGAAAGAAATGTTATACGTAGCAAACGTAAGCGAAGATGATATTATGGATCCTTCTGAGAATAAATATGTACAAATGGTAAAAGAATTTGCTGCAAATGAAAATTCTCAAGTTATCGTTGTATGTGCAAAAATCGAATCAGAAATCGCTGAGTTAGACGAAGAAGAGAAAAAAGTATTCCTTGAAGAACTAGGTATTGAAGAATCTGGTTTAGATCAATTAATTCGTGCTGCATATGACTTATTAGGACTTGCTACTTACTTCACAGCTGGTGTGCAAGAAGTGCGTGCATGGACGTTTAAACAAGGTATGAAAGCACCACAATGTGCTGGCGTAATTCATACAGACTTTGAGCGTGGATTTATTCGCGCAGAAACAGTTTCTTATGATGATTTAATGACAAACGGTTCTATGACAGCTGCAAAAGAAGCTGGAAAAGTACGTTTAGAAGGAAAAGAGTATATCGTAAAAGACGGAGATGTTATGCACTTCCGCTTTAACGTTTAATTTAATATTTCCTAGGAAAAATAAAGATATGAACTTGGCAAATACATTGTGTGTTTGCCAAGTTTTTTATGTATTGGTGAGTTGATTCATATAACTTACTATGATATAATCTAAACTCGTGAGTAATTACTATAAATTAATTGCTCCTTGCCCATTATGGGCCGTTTAGACCAAAAGGAGGTGAAAGTGTAATGAGAAAGTACGAAATTATGTACATCATTCGTCCTGGCGTTGAAGAAGAAGCTCAAAAGGCTTTAGTTGAACGTTTTGCAGGTGTTTTAACAAACAATGGTGCAGAAATCATTAACACGAAAGAGTGGGGTAAGCGTCGTTTAGCTTACGAAATCAACGACTTACGTGAAGGTTTCTACATGATCTTAAACGTGAACTCTAACGCAGAAGCGATTAACGAATTCGACCGTTTAGCTAAGATCAACGAAGATATCCTTCGTCATATCGTTGTTAAAGAAGAAGAAAAATAATTGATATATAAGGGAGAGTGGTTCGATTGATGAATCGTGTTATCCTCGTTGGTCGTTTAACTAAGGACCCTGACTTACGTTACACGCCCAATGGTGTTGCAGTAGCTACTTTTACGTTAGCTGTGAATCGCGCATTTGCGAATCAACAAGGTGAGCGTGAAGCTGACTTTATTAATTGTGTAATATGGCGTAAACAAGCAGAAAACGTGGCAAATTATTTGAAAAAAGGTAGCTTAGCAGGCGTAGACGGACGTCTTCAAACTCGTAATTACGATGGACAAGACGGTAAACGTGTATATGTAACAGAAGTTCTTGCGGAGAGCGTACAATTTTTAGAGCCGCGTAATGGCGGTGGGGAGCAACGTGGTTCATTCAATCAGCAACCATCAGGAGCTGGTTTCGGTAACCAAAGCTCTAACCCATTTGGTCAATCTGGTAATCCGGGTGGTAACTCAGGTAACACTGGTAACTCTGGATTTACAAAGAATGACGATCCATTTTCGAATGTTGGTCAACCGATTGACATTTCGGACGACGATTTACCATTTTAATGGTGGGAATCGGTTATTTTTAACAAAGAATGGAGGGAATAGACATGGCAGGACGCAAAGGTGGACGTGCGAAACGTCGTAAGGTGTGTTTCTTCACATCTAACGGCATCACTCGCATTGACTATAAAGATGTTGATTTATTAAAACGTTTCGTTTCTGAGCGTGGTAAAATTTTACCTCGTCGTGTAACAGGAACAAGCGCAAAATACCAACGCAAACTTACAGTTGCAATTAAACGTGCTCGTCAAATGGCACTTTTACCATATGTTGGTGAATAATAGCGTATGAAATGCACAGTAGAGTCGGACTCTACTGTGCATTTTGCTATGCTTTTCTTTTTTGAGAGAGAGGTTGGATGATGAAAAATACGAGATTTATTACTGAGGGTGCAGCGTTATTAGCGATATATGCAATTTTATTGCTTATATCTATGTATGTTCCGATTTTAGGTACAGTTGCAATATTTGCGTTGCCGTTACCATTTATATTATTAACAGTAAGGCATAAACTATCTAATATACTCGTGATTTTTGTAGCGGCACTTTTTATTACAGTTATTGTGAGTCAGCCAATTAGTCTCATAAAGACAGTGATGTTTGGATTAATAGGTGTTGTATTGGGATATATGTATAAAAAAGAGAAAAAACCAGTGGAAATATTGATAGCTGGAACACTGGGATATTTAATTGGTATAATGCTCATTTATGTTGGAAGTATAAAATTTTTCAACATAGATTTAATGAAGCAAATGCAAAATATGTTTAGTGAAAGTATGGCGCAAAGTGAAAAGATAGCAAATGCTGCTGGTATGCCAGTTAGTAAGGAACAAAAAGAGTTGTTTGCACAAATGAATGATATATTACAAACGTTATTTCCAAGTATACTTGTGCTAGTTTCTGCATGTTTTTCTTGGATCACAGTGCTAATATCAGGTAGTGTTTTGAGAAAGTTAAAGCACGACGTTATACCTTGGCCTAAATTTAAAGATATACAATTGCCAAAGAGTATTGTCTGGTATTACGTCATATTTATTTTGTTAGCAACTTTTATAAAAGTAGAACCAACATCATATTTACATATGGTATTTTCTAACCTATATGTAATCTTTGCTTTGCTGCTCGTATTGCAAGGATTAACGTTTATCACCTTTTTAGCACACAGAAAAGGTTTTAAGAGAGGCATTCCTATTATTAGTTTTATTGTATGTATGTTTATTCCAATGCTGTTTCCTCTTGTGACAATCTTAGGTATAATTGATTTAGGGATTTCATTGCGTTCTAAAATAGGGGAATAAAATAATATTCCTTACACTATTTTAATTTGTTTAACTAACTGGAAGGTGAGTTAGTTTTACTTTATAGGAGTTGTATACATGCCTGAATTTTATAAGAAACAGTGGTTTTTATATCCTGTTTACGTATTGGCATTTTTTGTGTTGGTGCTAATCTCGATTCTCTGTTATTTTCACTTAATTATGGGGATAGCTGCCTTTTTTATTTTTAGCATCGTTTTCTTTTTAGTTATACGATTTGAACTTACCTTTCAAAGGAATTTTGAAAAGTATACGACAGATATGATTACTAGGGTAAAAAAAGTGAGTAACGAAGCATTCAACCAGATGCCAATCGGTATATTGTTATACAATAAGGATTATGGGATTGATTGGGCGAATCCTTACTTGTCTTCATGTTTGGGGCAGCACGCATTAGCTGGGTGGCATCTGTACGATGTATCAGAAACATTACTTCTTTTTATTAAAGGAGAGACTTCTGATGATATAGTATCTTTAAATAGTCGAAAGTTCCGTGTGTTTGTAAGGAAAGAAGAAAAACTAATTTATTTTTTTGATGTAACTGAGCAAACAGAGATTGAAAAAATGTATGAGGATCAGCGCACTGTTTTGGCTGTTATTTATTTAGATAATTATGATGAAGTTACACAAGGGTTAGATGATCAATTACGTACGAATATAACAAGTCTTGTGACGTCACGTCTAAATGAATGGGCCGTTAAGTATGGTGCATATTTGAAACGTGCATCTTCAGAAAGATTCTTCGTTGTACTAAATGAAAGTATTTTAGCGCAAATGGAGAAAGGGAAATTTAGTATTTTGGATCAAGTGCGCGAAGAAACATCAAAAAGGAATATACCACTTACATTAAGTGTTGGTGTTGGCTCAGGTGATTTACCTTTATCGGAGCTTGGAGCGATGGCTCAGTCTGGTTTAGACCTTGCGTTAGGACGAGGAGGAGACCAAGTAGCTATTAAACAAGCAACAGGTAAAGTTAAGTTTTACGGCGGTAAGACGAATCCGGTCGAAAAGCGTACTCGTGTACGTGCTAGAGTTATTTCGCATGCATTAAAGGATTTAGTATTAGAAAGCAGTAATGTCATTATAATGGGGCATAGAGCTCCTGATATGGATGCGATTGGTGCAGCGATTGGTATTTTAAAGGTAGCTCAATTAAATGAGCGCAAAGGATATATTGTATTAGATGAAAATGATTCTGATAAAGGAATCAAACGTTTGATGGATAAAGTGAAACAAAATGAAGAGTTATGGTCACACTTTATTACACCAGGGCAAGCGATGGAATTTGCAAATGATGACTCATTACTTGTTGTTGTTGATACGCATAAACCTTCAATGGTGATGGAGGAAAAACTGTTACATAAGATTGAAAATGTAGTGGTTATTGACCATCATCGCCGCGGGGAAGACTTCATTGAAGATCCATTGCTTGTTTATATGGAACCGTACGCTTCTTCAACGGCAGAGCTTGTTACAGAATTACTTGAGTATCAACCGAAAAATTTAAAGATGACAATGTTAGAAGCGACGGCATTGTTAGCTGGTATTATTGTTGATACGAAAAGTTTTACATTCCGTACAGGCGCTCGAACATTTGATGCAGCTTCTTATTTACGCTCGCATGGTGCAGACACTGTACTTGTACAAGAACTTTTAAAAGAAGATATGGATCAGTATTTACGAGTTGCAAAAGCCATTAAAAATGCGTACATTTATAAAAATGGAATTGCGATTGCTAAAGTTGATGGTGATGAATATTACCACCAAGTACTTATTGCGCAATCAGCAGACACATTATTGACAATGACAGGTATCATTGCATCGTTTGTTATTGCAAAACGTGGAGAAAATTTCATTGGAATTAGTGGTAGATCTTTAGGTGAATTGAATGTACAGCTAATTATGGAGAATTTAGGAGGTGGCGGGCACTTAACAAATGCAGCCACACAAATGAAAAATGTTACAGTAGATGAAGCAGAGGAGAAGCTTCGATTTGTTATTGATGACTATTTACAGGGAGGCACACAATCATGAAAGTAATTTTTCTAAAAGACGTAAAAGGTAAAGGTAAAAAAGGAGAAATAAAAAACGTACCAGACGGTTATGCAAATAATTTCTTACTAAAACAGGGGTTAGCTGCTGAAGCGACAAACAGTAGTATGAAAACTTTAGAAGCTCAAAAGCGCAAAGAGGAAAAAGATGCAGCAGCAGAGCTTGAAAATGCAAAACAATTAAAAGAAACATTAGAGAAGTTAACTGTAGAATTAAAGGCGAAATCTGGAGAAGGTGGCCGTTTATTTGGTTCTATTACGAGCAAACAAATTGTAGATGCAATGCAAAAATCACACAAGATTAAACTTGATAAACGTAAATTTGAAATGGACGATGCAATCCGTGCATTAGGTTATACAAACGTCACTGTAAAATTGCATCCGCAAGTAACGGCGGCAGTAAAAGTCCATGTTAGTGAACAATAAAAATAAATTAAGCAAGGAGGATTGCGCATGAGTGATGTACTGGCTGATCGTACCCCTCCGCATAATATAGAAGCAGAGCAGGCGGTTTTAGGGGCTATATTGATTGATCAAGATGCATTAACGTCAGCATCAGAGCTGTTGCTACCTGACTCGTTCTATCGAACGAAACATCAAAAGATTTTTGAAGTCATGCTTGGGTTGTCTGATAAGGGAGAACCAATCGACTTAGTAATAATGACATCAGCGATGGCTGATCAAGGATTACTAGAAGAAGTTGGTGGGGTTTCTTATCTAGCAGAATTAGCAGAAGTTGTTCCAACAGCTGCAAACGTAGAATATTATGCACGCATCATCGCTGAAAAGGCGCTTTTACGTCGTTTAATTCGAACGGCGACTCATATTGTATCGGATGGATACGAGCGAGAAGATGATGTGGATGGCCTTTTAAATGAGGCTGAGAAAAAAATATTAGAAGTATCTCACCAAACAAATGCAAAAGCATTCCAGAACATTAAAGATGTTCTTGTAGATGCTTATGATAAAATTGAACTTTTGCATAATCAAAAAGGTGAAGTTACCGGGATACCAACTGGATTTACTGAATTAGATAAGATGACCGCTGGTTTTCAGCGAAATGATTTAATCATCGTAGCAGCGCGTCCGTCGGTGGGGAAAACTGCATTTTCATTAAATATCGCACAAAACGTAGCGACGAAAACGGATGAAAATGTAGCAATCTTTAGTCTGGAGATGGGCTCTGATCAGCTTGTTATGCGTATGCTTTGTGCAGAAGGAAATATTGATGCGCAAAGACTTCGTACCGGTTCATTAACTTCTGATGATTGGGCGAAATTAACAATGGCGATGGGTAGCCTTTCTAATGCCGGTATATATATTGATGATACACCAGGGATTAAAGTAAACGAGATTCGAGCAAAATGTCGTAGATTAAAGCAAGAACAAGGTCTTGGGATGGTTTTGATTGACTATTTACAGCTTATTCAAGGAAGTGGGAAATCAGGAGAAAACCGTCAGCAGGAAGTATCTGAGATTTCTCGTACATTAAAAGGGATTGCACGTGAATTGCAAGTACCTGTTATCGCCTTGTCGCAGTTATCTCGTGGTGTAGAATCTCGTCAAGATAAACGTCCGATGATGTCTGATATTCGTGAATCAGGAAGTATCGAGCAGGATGCTGACATTGTAGCCTTCTTATATCGTGAAGATTACTATGATCGTGAAACAGAAAATAAAAATACGATTGAAATTATCATTGCAAAACAACGTAATGGTCCGGTAGGTTCAGTAGAGCTTGCGTTTGTTAAGGAATTTAATAAATTCGTCAACTTAGAACGCCGCTTTGAGGATGGACATGCACCGCCCGCATAAAGGCAGTATAAAAAAGAAACACATTTCTTATAATAAGATGTGTTTCTTTTTTTATAGAGTAAAGATAAGGCTTTCATAAGGTGAAAATATAATTCTTACGAACGAAAATGATTTTTAATAAAAAAATGTTCGCTTTTTTGGTTGACTTCTTTTTCGGTTTTGGTACAATTATATTGTTTGAATAGATCGTTTGAAAATTGCGGAGGTGCTTTAATAATGTCTTCAGTAGTAGTTGTAGGAACACAATGGGGCGACGAAGGAAAAGGTAAAATCACTGATTTTCTTTCTGAGCATGCGGAAGTAGTTGCAAGATATCAAGGTGGAAATAACGCGGGACATACAATTGTTTTCGGCGGAGTTAAATATAAATTACACTTAATTCCATCTGGTATTTTCTATAAAGAGAAAATTTGTGTAATCGGAAATGGCTTAGTAGTAGATCCGAAAGCATTACTTGAAGAGTTAAAATACTTACACGACCGTGGTGTAAGTACTGATAATTTACGTGTAAGTAACCGTGCACACGTTATTTTACCTTATCACTTAAAACAAGATGAGTTAGAAGAAGCTAGTAAAGGTGATAACAAAATCGGTACAACGAAAAAAGGTATCGGTCCTGCATATATGGATAAAGCTGCTCGTATTGGTATCCGTATGGCTGATCTTTTAGACCGTGAAGCATTTAAAGAGAAGCTTGAGCGCAATTTAGTAGAGAAAAATCGTTTGTTTGAAAAAATGTACGATACAGAAGGTTTCAGCGTAGAAGAAATCTTTGAAGAGTACTTCGAATATGGACAACAAATCGCACAATATGTATGCGACACATCTGTTGTATTAAATGATGCACTAGATAACAATCACCGTGTATTATTTGAAGGTGCACAAGGTGTTATGCTTGATATTGACCACGGTACGTACCCATTCGTTACATCTTCTAACCCGATTGCTGGTGGTGTAACAGTTGGAACTGGAGTTGGTCCTGCGAAAGTTACTCGCGTTGTAGGTGTATGTAAAGCATATACAAGCCGTGTTGGTGATGGTCCATTCCCTACTGAACTTAATGATGAAATTGGTCATCAAATTCGTGAAGTTGGTCGTGAATATGGAACAACAACTGGTCGTCCACGCCGTGTAGGTTGGTTCGATAGCGTTGTTGTAAGACATGCACGTCGCGTTAGTGGTTTAACAGATTTATCATTAAACTCTATCGACGTTCTAACAGGTATTTCAACTCTTAAAATTTGTGTTGCTTACAAATACAATGGTGAAGTTATCGATGAAGTTCCAGCAAACTTAAATATTTTAGCGAAATGTGAGCCTGTATACGAAGAGCTTCCAGGTTGGACAGAAGATATTACTGGTGTGAAATCATTAGATGAACTTCCTGAAAATGCAAGAAAATACGTAGAGCGTGTTTCTGAATTAACAGGAATCCAATTATCTATGTTCTCAGTTGGACCAGATCGTAATCAAACAAATATCGTTCGTAATGTATACGAAGCTTAATTGATATAAGAAATTGATTTTTTTAAGAAAAAACTCATGTTCTCATGAGTTTTTTCTTATCTTTTATAAAAAAAATTAAAAAAGGTATTGCAAAAAATAAAGAGAACATGTTATGATACATCTTGTCGTCACGAAAATATGACGTTGGTGAGTATGAGCCATTAGCTCAGTTGGTAGAGCATCTGACTTTTAATCAGAGGGTCGAAGGTTCGAATCCTTCATGGCTCACCATTTTATTTTTCGTGGCCCGTTGGTCAAGTGGTTAAGACACCGCCCTTTCACGGCGGTAACACGGGTTCGAATCCCGTACGGGTCATGTTTTTTTATGTTCATTTTTGGTCCCGTGGTGTAGTGGTTAACATGCCTGCCTGTCACGCAGGAGATCGCCGGTTCGACCCCGGTCGGGACCGCCACTTTTGTTTATACCACCATTAGTGGTTTTATATATAGTTTTGGCTCGGTAGCTCAGTCGGTAGAGCAGAGGACTGAAAATCCTCGTGTCGGCGGTTCGATTCCGTCCCGAGCCACTCTCAGGATATTAAGTGGGCCCACTTAATATCCTTTTTATTTTGTGCAGTTTTACAAATGTGGGTAGTTATTTTACAATAGGATGAGGAGCCTCTAGCAGTTGAAGCTAGAGGTTTTTCTGTAGATCGTATAGGATTCCGTGTAAAGGTGGATCATACATGAGTCTATGAGAATAGAGGAGAGAACACTTAAATAAAGGTTGCTGTCATATAGGGATATACTATAGAAACATCAATATATTTAAGAATCATTGACCATATTTTTATGAGGAGGAAATAGACGATGATGGGAAAGAAAATTTTAGTAGTTGATGATGAAAAGCCGATTGCGGACATTTTGAAGTTCAACCTAGAAAAAGAGGGTTTTGAAATTGTAATGGCGCATGATGGTGATGAAGCAATTGAGAAAGCTAATGAAGAACAGCCAGATATGGTTTTATTAGATATTATGTTACCGGGAAAAGACGGTTTAGAGGTATGTCGTGAAATACGTAAAAGCTCAGAAATGCCAATTATTATGCTTACAGCAAAAGACTCTGAAATCGATAAAGTATTAGGGCTTGAGCTTGGGGCGGATGATTATGTAACGAAGCCATTTAGTACGAGGGAATTACTTGCTCGTGTGAAAGCGAATTTACGTCGCCATCAGCAGGGTGGTGCTGCAGAGAAAGAAGAAAATACTGAAATGGTTATTGGACCAATCGTTATCAATTCGAATGCTTATAGTGTAACGAAGCGTGAAGAAAGCATTGAGCTTACACATCGTGAATTTGAATTACTACATTATTTAGCGAAGCATTTAGGTCAAGTTATGACTCGTGAACATTTATTACAAACAGTTTGGGGTTATGATTATTTTGGAGATGTACGTACAGTAGACGTAACAGTACGTCGTTTACGCGAAAAAATTGAAGATAATCCAAGTCATCCTACTTTAATTGTAACTAGACGTGGGGTAGGGTATTACTTGCGTGACCCAGAACAGGAATAGTATATGAAGAAAGTTGGTTTTTTTCAATCTATTCATTTGAAATTTGTGCTCATATATATGCTGTTAATATTAATAGCAATGCAAGTAATTGGTGTATATTTCGTCAGGGAATTAGAAAAAAGCCTTGTAAAAGGCTTTCAAGATTCCTTAACGCAGCAAACAAACTTACTTTCTTATAACCTGAAGCAAGAGTTTGTAAAAGATCGTCCTAAAGGAGAATCAGTAAATAAGGCTATTAATGATTCAATTCAAAAATTTGCATCAGATCGTAAGAAAGATATTCAAGAGGTAAGTGTAATTGACGCCACCACTAAAAAATTAATAGCAATTTCAGACGCGTCTAAGCAAAATAAGATAGGAAGAACGTCAGCAGATAGAGCTGTACAGCGGGTAATGGTACAAAAAAAACCAGAGTCAAAGATTGAGAAAGATGGACATACAGGTCATCGAGTTCAAGTTATGATTACCCCTATCCTAAAAGAGCCGGGCGGAGAGGTACTTGGCGTCATTCATATTGTTGCATCTATGGAAGATGTGTATAAACAAATGAAGGACATCAACCAAATTTTCGCAACGGGGACAGTAATTGCTTTATTAGTAACAGCTGTACTTGGAATTTTATTGGCTCAAACAATTACGAGACCAATTTCAGATATGCGAAGACAAGCAATTGAAATGGCGAAAGGAAATTATTCGCGAAAAGTAAAGGTGCATAGCCATGATGAGATTGGACAATTAGCATTATCTTTTAATAATTTATCTAAAAAATTACAACAAGCTCGTTCCTCCACAGAAAGTGAAAGACGAAAATTATCATCCGTTTTATCACATATGACAGATGGAGTAATTGCTACTGATCGAAAAGGGGATATCATTTTATTAAATGATCCTGCGGAAAAGATGTTAAATGTTTCGCGTGAAACGGCGCTAGATCAATCAGTGCTAGAAGTGTTAGGAATACAAGAAGAATTTACACTGGATCATTTATATGAAGAACCTGATTCAGTTTTATTAGATTTTAGTACGAGAAATGAACCATATATTTTACGTGCTAGTTTCTCTGTTATTCAAAAAGAAACAGGGAAGGCAAATGGTTTAATTGCTGTATTATATGATGTAACAGAGCAGGAGCGCATAGAACGAGAGCGCCGTGAGTTTGTTGCGAATGTATCTCATGAGTTAAGAACGCCGTTAACAACGATGCGCAGTTACTTAGAAGCGCTTACTGATGGGGCATGGCAAGATCCGAATATTGCACCGCAATTTTTAACGGTTACACAAGAGGAAACGGAAAGAATGATCAGGCTTGTAAATGCATTGTTACAACTATCTAAACTAGATAGTACAGAACATCGCTTAATGAAGGAATGGGTCGACTTTACTGACTTCTTTAATAACGTTATCGATCGCTTTGAAATGTCTAAAGAGCAAAATGTAAGCTTCAAACGATCTTTCTCTAAAAAATCTCGATTTATTGATATGGATACAGACAAAATTACACAAGTTTTATATAACATTATTTCCAATGCACTAAAATACTCGCCGGAAGGTGGTACAGTAACATATCGCCTGCGTGACCGCGGGGAGTTATTAGAGATTAGTGTGAGTGATCAAGGAATGGGAATTCCGAAAGAAAATGTAGATAAAATATTTGAACGTTTTTATCGTGTAGATAAAGCGCGTTCGAGACAAATGGGTGGTACAGGTCTCGGATTAGCTATTGCAAAAGAAATGATTGAGGCACATGGCGGCTCGATTTGGGCGAAAAGTGAGGAAGGAAAAGGGACAACTATTTATTTCACACTGCCAATGGCGACAGATGAAGAGGACGATTGGGAATGAGTATGGAAAACTTTAAAACGATAGTTCTAATTAATTTGGTTGTCATTAGTCTATTTCTTACTTTTAACTTATGGACATATGTTCCTGATTCTACTTCTATGCAAAATACAAAGTTCGTTCAAGGTAACGAAGATATAAATCCGATAAAGATTTCGGAGGTTGTTCGCCCATCATCTGTTATTATTCATCAAGAGAAAAAACATTATGTGAGCGAAAAGAAGGCAAATGTGGATTCAATCTATAAAATTCTTGAAAACGGAGAATTACATAATTTTAGGGAAATAACGGCGACAGTTCCTAAAGGTGATTTTCTGTCTTATGTACACGGAGAAGAAAAAATTGAATTTGTTTTTCCTACCAATATCCCATTAGATACGATTAAAGATATGTTTAATATTAAAGATAAAAACATAGAAATTGACAGAAGTTTTAATCGTATTATAATGGATCCTTCTCGAAGTAAGGACCAAGAAATTAAAGTTAGCTTTGTTTCCTATGATACTCCTCATAAAATATATCAAGCAACATTGAGCGGTGCTTATATAAAGGATATTATAAATGCTCAAAATCAACTTATAACAGTAGCAAGACCATATTTTGAATATCAAATAAATGATACAAAAAAACTTTTTTTACCAGAGGGGATTACGGAATTAAGTAAGGTAGAGTATATTACTGCTAAACTAGAAGTGGATCCATTTAAAAATGCTTTATTTAGTGATCCACGTTATTTAAGTCCTATTTCTGAGAAAACAAAGGAAACATTTACGGATGGCATCCGTTCTATGGAAATCGATAAGTCGGATGCAATGTTAAAATATAAAAATTCCGCTGTACATGGTGATAAAACCACGGATAATGCGGTAATTTTACAAAAAAGTTTTGACTT
The DNA here is from genome assembly GCF_030348325.1 of Bacillus hominis. NCBI lineage: Bacteria > Bacillati > Bacillota > Bacilli > Caryophanales > Bacillaceae > Bacillus > Bacillus hominis. Next base: position 5,032,484 of record NZ_JAUCFS010000005.1, on the reverse strand, counting down.
TGTAAGTGGACATAGTGGATCCTTGAATTCCTATCGTTTTGATTATATTAATGGGAGGAAAACTTCATTCCGTTTATATGAGGATGGTTTGCCTGTATTTAATGCAAATGGAATAGCGGAATTAAAACAAGTATGGGGTTCAGGTGAAATTATGCAGTATGAAAGACCCTTTTTTGGGTTCAGTATTACTTTGCCTAGTAAACAACAAACAACTTCTCTTGCGTCAGGTCATACAGTGATGACATCACTAGAGAATAATCCAGAAATTGATAAAAAATCAATTCAGGATGTTGGTATTGGTTATAAAATGTCATTGGAACCTTCCATCAATGATGGGAGAATCGCTGTCTTACAGCCGATATGGTATGTAAAATGTGAAGAAGATGGTAAGCAACAAATATATGAGTGGAGTGAGGGGGGACTAAATGGATTGGGATCGAATTAAAACAATATTTATTGTGACCTTTTTTGTTTTAGACCTCTTTCTTATCTTCCAGTTCATTCAAAAGCAAGATAGTAATCAATTAGAACTTGTGACGGAAACAAAAATCGATCAACAATTAAAAGCTGAAAAAATTACTATGGGAAATTTTCCTAAAGAACCGAAAAAAGAGTCATTTATAATGGCGAAAAATAAGGTTTTCAAAGAAGAAGATGTGCAATCTTTAAAAAATCAGACGGCGCATGTGCAAGACGAATATCAAATAGAGAGTAAATTAAAAGAGCCTTTTTTAAATACAAAATCATCGTCAAAAGATAAGTATAATGAGTTTTTGAAAAATTATGTGCTGGATGGACAAAAATATGAGTTTGGAGCAATAAAGGATTCAAAAATTTACTTCTTTCAAAAGTATAAAGATAAACCAATCTTCTACAATAATCGTGCGATGATTGTTGTAGATTTAAATGAAAAAAACGAGCTTATTTCGTATACACAAACAATGTTAACGGATTTGAAGGAAATGGGCGAAAGCGAAAAGACGAAAGAACAAGAAATTATTACTGCTCAAACAGCTTTAGAAAATATATATTTGAAAAATAAAATTGCAGAAAATACGCACGTGAAAGAGGCGCAGATTGGATATGCGACTCTTGCGGAGTCTTCTTCTAATATACAAGTGCTTGCTCCAACATGGAACTTAAAGACAGAACAGAAAAAGGATTTTTTTGTGAATGCAATTGAAGGACAAGTTATGGAATTAGGGGAAACTCAAGTGCCGGAAGAACATAATGGAGTGAGAAAGAATGAGTATGCACTTTAGTGTACTTGCAAGTGGAAGTACAGGGAACATGCTATATGTAGGAACAGATGAAAAAAAACTGCTTGTCGATGCAGGTTTAAGTGGTAAAGCGACAGAGGCTTTATTTAAACAAGCTGAACTGAATATAAATGACATATCAGGTATTCTTGTAACACATGAGCATAGTGACCACATTAAAGGATTAGGTGTATTGGCGCGTAAATATGATTTACCTGTTTATGCGAACGAGAAAACATGGAATGCAATGGAACATTTAATAGGTAATATCCCAACTGATCAAAAATTCATTTTCTCAATAGGAGACGTGAAAACATTTGGGGATATTGAAGTTGAATCATTTGGTGTTTCTCATGATGCGGCAGAACCGATGTTTTATGCTTTTCATAACAATAATAGAAAGTTAGCTCTTATTACAGATACAGGATACGTAAGTGACCGTATGAAAGGTGTTATTAAGGGAGCGAATGCTTTCGTATTTGAAAGTAATCATGATGTGGAAATGCTTCGTATGGGACGCTATCCATGGAGCATTAAGCGACGTATTTTAAGCGACGTTGGCCACGTTTGTAATGAGGATGCTGCATTAGCGATGGCGGATGTTATTACAGACGAGACAAAACACATTTATTTAGCGCATTTAAGCTTAGATAATAACATGAAAGAATTAGCGCGTATGTCTGTATCACAAGTATTAGAAGAAAAAGGTTTTGGGGTTGGAGAATCCTTTGAAATACATGATACAGATCCAAAAATGCCTACGAAAATTCAATACGTATAATTCTTTATTTTAGTAAACAATAAAGGTGAATATAGTTGTTTTCAGGAAGATAGGTGAACGAATATGTCCTTTATTGATGAAGAAAAATATCGTATTAAACGTGCAGGGAAAAAGAAACATAAAGGTATTGTCATTTCTAGCATAGCGGGGACAATTGTAGGGGCTTCATTATTTGCATTTGGAGCTCCTTTGTTTTCAAATGATGCAGGTAAGCTTCCGCAAGCTGAAGCAAGTGAAAAAAATATGGCTGAAGCTCAAAGTGGAAGTGTTCCTGTTAAACAGATTAGCTTTGTAGACGCTGTTGATCGTGCTTCAGAGGCTGTTGTTGGTGTTATTAACATTCAACGAGATGATTTTTCAGAGGCTGATTCGGAAGCCGGTACAGGCTCTGGTGTGATTTATAAGAAAACAGATGGACATGCGTATATTGTAACGAATAACCACGTTGTTGCCGGGGCGAATCGTATTGAAGTAAGCTTAAGTGACGGTAAGAAAATTCCAGGTAAAGTATTAGGGACCGATGTAGTCACTGATTTAGCGGTACTAGAAATAGATGCGAAGCATGTGAAGAAAGTGATTGAAATTGGCGACTCTAATACTGTTCGTAGAGGAGAACCAGTTATTGCGATTGGAAATCCACTTGGGCTACAATTTTCCGGAACTGTCACACAAGGTATTATTTCGGCCAATGAGCGTATTGTTCCTGTAGATTTAGATCAAGATGGACATTACGATTGGCAAGTAGAAGTATTGCAAACAGATGCGGCAATTAATCCAGGTAATAGTGGTGGAGCGCTTGTAAATGTAGCGGGACAATTAATAGGTATTAACTCAATGAAAATTGCAGCAAAAGAAGTAGAAGGAATTGGACTAGCTATTCCAGTTACGAGAGCTGTTCCTATTATGAATGAGTTAGAAAAGTACGGTAAAGTAAGAAGACCTTATGTTGGGATTGAACTAAGATCATTAAATGAGATTCCGAGTTACTATTGGTCAAAAACGTTACAATTACCAGGTAACGTAACAGAAGGAGTCTGCATTTTAGATGTGAAAAGTCCTTCGCCAGGTACGGATGCGGGTCTTAGAGAACATGATGTTATTGTGGCGGTAGATGGAAAAGCGGTGCACGATATTATTGGGTTCCGCACGGCCTTATATAATAAAAAAATTAATGATAAAATGACCCTTACGTTTTATCGTGGTACAAAACGAGCGACAACAACGGTGAAATTAGGCATTCAAAAGTATTAAAAACAGGAGGGCCTACCTCCTGTTTTCTATTGTAGAAAAGTGAGGTGAAGAATATGAATTTACCTTGTTGTTTAGAACATGTTGAATTAGCATTAGATATCATTGTGGATGAATGTGAAGTTGCACCGGTTATTAACAGTGTGGATAACTCTAAAGAAGAGAAAAAAACATGTGAATTTTGTCAAAATGAGGCGACATATGTTGTATCGAACACAGATTCTCACACAATATGTGGGTAACATTTGTGGATATGTGGATAAGTCCTGTGGATAACGTGTTTGTAAGGTGGGGAATAGATGTGAATATCTCGATTATTTCAATCGGAAAATTAAAAGAAAAATACTTAAAACAAGGTATAGCAGAATACTTAAAACGATTATCTTCTTACGCAAAAGTAGAAGTAATTGAATTGCCAGATGAAAAGGCACCAGAAAATTTAAGTGCAGCAGAAATGTTAATTGTAAAAGAAAAAGAAGGCATACGTATACTGGATAAAATTTCTGATGATACACACGTCATTGCGCTAGCAATAGAAGGAAAACAAAAATCATCAGAAGAATTTGCAGCAAGTATAGATCGCCTTGCTACATATGGAAAGAGCAAAATCACATTTGTAATTGGCGGATCACTGGGGCTTAGTTCTGAAGTAATGAAGCGCTCAAACGAATCTCTTTCTTTCTCAAAGATGACATTACCACATCAATTAATGCGATTAGTATTGCTTGAGCAAGTGTATAGGGCTTTTCGTATTAATCGTGGTGAACCGTATCATAAATAAATTTTTCATTTGTATATAAAGAGTAAAAAAGACCATTGGACAAAAATTACCGATGGTCTTTTAAACATTAATAGATGGTATGTAGATTTCCTAAAATAAGTATGTTTCTATTTCTAAAAAAATATGCTGTAATATGAAGAGGAAAAAGTATAAGTAGTCAGAGAAGTGAGGAATTAAAGGTGAAGAAGTTTAAGAAGTTTTACTTGGAGATTACGAGTGTATGTAATCTTGCGTGCAGCTTTTGTCCGCCGACGGAAAGGCAGAAGCAATTCATTTCTGTGGAGGATTTTGCTAAAAGATTAGACCAAATTAAACCTCACACAGACTACATTTATTTGCACGTGAAGGGTGAGCCGTTGCTCCATCCGAAAATAGATCAACTGTTAGATTTAAGTCATGAAAAAGGGTTTAAAGTTAATATTACAACGAACGGAACGTTAATTAATAAGAGAAGGCATAGATTGTTAAATAAGCCTGCTTTAAGACAAATGAATTTTTCACTGCACAGTTTTGATGGGCATCCAGGTTCGCAAGATAAAGAAGGTTATGTAAGGAGTATACTTTCCTTCATTAGAGAGGCGACAAGTCAATCGGATTTAATTGTTTCACTACGGTTATGGAATTTAACTCAGGATAATAAAACAAATGCTGAAATCCAGAAAAATAGAGATTTATTATCCATCATTGAAAATGAGTTTGGTCTATCTTATCAAATCGAAGAGAAGCTTACACCAGGAAAAGGTATAAAAATTGCGGAACGTGTCTTTATTAATCAAGACTATGAATTCCAGTGGCCGGCATTACATGAAGAAGAGGATGATGGAAAAGGATTCTGTCATGGTCTTCGAAATCAAGCAGGTATTTTAGCGAACGGAACGGTTATTCCTTGTTGTTTAGATGGTGAAGGGATTATTAACCTTGGGAATATTAATAATGACTCATTTTCTAACATTATAGAAGGTGAAAGAGCAACAAACATTGTCGATGGATTTTCGAAAAGAGTTGCAGTAGAAGAGCTATGCAGGAAATGTGGATACCGTAAAAGATTTGGAAAATAAATATGAAACAAGCCCTCATAAAGCGAGGGCTTATTTTTTATTCTTGATAAGAGCGTTCTAATTCATCAATCAAGGAACCGACGTAAGAAACAGCTTTACGGATTGCATCTGGTTTTGACATGTCTACTCCAGCGTGTTTCATTAATTCAAGTGGTTTCATTGTACCGCCTGCACGGAGTACATCAAGCCAGCGATCAACAGCAGGTTGTCCCTCTTCTTTAATCATTTGAGCTACAGTAGTAGATGCAGTTAAGCCCGCAGAATATGTGTAAGAATATAAGCCCATATAATAGTGAGGTTGACGCATCCATGTTAAACCGGCGCCTTCATCAATTTCTACAGAATCTCCCCAGAATGTCGAAAGGACCTTCGTTTTTATTTCAGTTAAAGTTGTAGCTGTGAGTGCTTGCCCTTCTTCTGCTAGGGTATATACTCTTCTTTGATATTCTCCCTCAAGTAGATGGGTAACGAAGTTGTGGTAATATGTGCCGAGTAGTTGCAGAATAACCCATCTGCGCATTCTCTTATCATTAGTAGTCGCTAGTAAATGTTGGGCTAATAGTAATTCATTCATCGTTGATGGTGCTTCAACAAAGTACATAGATGGACGTACATTCATAATGCGCTGATTTTTATTGGCTAAATAAAAATGACCAGCATGCCCAAATTCGTGAGCTAATGTGAAACATCCACGCATCGTATTTTGCCATGTAATTAAAATGTAAGGATGGGAACCATATGGGCTAGAGCAGAAAGCACCTGTTGATTTTCCGATATTATCTGCAAGGTCTACCCATCTTTCCTTAAAGCCTGTTTCAATAATCGTATTATATTCAGGTCCTAATACTTTTAAAGATTCTTGAATTAATTTACCAGCTTCATCGTATGTGATGGTTGGATTAAATTCAGGATCTAACGGTGCGTGTAAATCGCAGAAGAGCATTTGATCGAGACCTAATACTTTCTTTTTTAAATCTGCAAAACGGCGCATATGAGGCGCTAATTCGTTATAAATAATATCTAGTTGGTTGTTATACATTTCAAGTGGAACTTTTTGAGGCTCTAAAAGCATATGGATAACAGATTCGTACTTACGTAAACGAGAAAGTGTCACTTGTTTTTTTACTTCAGTAGCATACGTTGTTGCAACTGTATTTTTATATCGTTTCAATGTGGAAATAAATGATGAATAGGCTTTTCTACGTATATATGCGCTTGGAGAAAATTCATATTTACTTTCAAATAATGCAAACGATACAGGCAAATCATTTCCTTGTTCATCTTGTATAGAAGGAAAATCCATATCGGCTAATTTAGTCATGCCATAAATTTTGTAGGGGGAACTATGAACTTCACCTAGTGCAGCAAGTGCTTCTTCTGTTTCAGGTGAAAGTGTGTGTTGCCTTTTGCTCAGCACTTCTAGTAACGATTTACGGAAAGGCTCGAGTTTTACTTCCTCATTTAAATATTTTTCAATCAATCCCTCTTCAAATGAGAGAATTTCATTATGAATAAAGGCTAGTGCTGTATGTACTTTCGTTCCTAGCGCAGAAATTTTGGAAGAGTTTGCTTGAATAGTTGGGTTTGTCCGATCAGCAGATTCTTTTAAATTTGCATATGAGATCAGTTTTGTTAACTTCATTAAAAGCTCTTCCTCTAAAAGCAGGCAATTTAATAAAGTAGTGGAATTAGTATGTAAGTGTCCTTTAAATGAATCGAGTTTTTGTATATTATTTTCTAATACGCTTAATGCAGTATGCCACTCATCATCGGACTTGTACAAATCGGAAAGATCCCATGTTAGTTCGGTAGGAATTTCTGCACGAATAAGGCGTTTTTCGATTACATGTTTCATTTATTATAGCCCCCTTATTTTAACTATCTAAAAATATGATACTAGAAAATTCAGTTAAATGAAAATGTTTAACGTTTTTATACATAAAAAAAGAAGGACAAGCATATAAAATACTTGTCCTTCGAGTTGAATTTGAAAATTAATATACTTTGTCACCGTTGAAAATAGAGTTTTTCACGACAACATAATCTACAGTACGAATAGCGTCTAATTTTGTTCCGCCAGCGTAAGAGATAGAAGATTGAAGATCTTGTTCCATTTCGACTAAAGTGTCTTCTAAAGAACCTTTATGCTCAACGAACATTTTCTTACCTTCAACGTTTTTCTTCTCACCTTTTTGGAATTCAGAAGCTGAGCCGAAGTACTCTTTATAAAGTTTGCCATCTTTTTCGATTGTTTCCCCTGGAGACTCTTCATGACCAGCGAATAGAGAACCGACCATAACCATAGTCGCCCCAAATCGAATTGATTTAGCTACGTCACCATGTGTACGAATACCACCGTCAGCGATAATTGGCTTACTTGCAGCTTTTGCACACCAGCGAAGTGCAGCTAACTGCCAACCACCAGTTCCAAAGCCTGTTTTAATTTTAGTAATACAAACTTTACCAGGTCCAATACCAACTTTTGTTGCATCAGCACCAGCGTTTTCTAATTCTCTTACCGCTTCTGGAGTTCCAACGTTTCCAGCGATAACGAAGCTTTCTGGTAAATGTTTTTTAATATGTTGAATCATGTTGATCACAGCATTAGAGTGACCATGTGCGATATCGATTGTAATGTATTCAGGTGAAAGTTGCTCAGCAGCTAATTGTTGTACGAATTCGTATTCGTCTTCTTTAACACCAACGCTGATTGAAGCAATTAATCCACGTGATTGCATATCTCTAATGAATGAGATTCGTTTCTCTGGTTGGAAACGATGCATGATATAGAAGTAATTATTTTCAGCTAAATAAGTTGCGATTCTTTCATCTATAATCGTTTGCATATTTGCAGGTACGACAGGTAATTTAAATTTATGTTTTCCTAAAGTGACAGTTGTATCACATTCAGATCGGCTGTTTACAATGCATTTTGCAGGAATTAATTGAATGTCTTCATAGTCAAATACGTTTTCCATCATTTACACCCCTAAAATACGAATATTTTATTTTTATTGATTAAAAATGTTCGTCCATAGGATAATTTACATCATTTTTATGAAGAAGTCAAAGATTTTCTTAACATTTTTTTTGAAATAAGCTAATATCTTTTAAAAATAACGTTAAAAACGAATTTAAATAGTTTTTATATGCATAACGTTCGTTTATAAAAAAGTAAGGAAAGTTGTGATAATTGCATAAAATTGTATGTGTGCTTTTTATTTTGGATGAGGGGGCTGGGGAAATACTATGAAAAAGTTAATACTAACAATAGGAATAACTTTGTTGGTTGTTGCTGGATGCAGCAATAATGATGCATTTGATAAGGCGAAGAAGCAAGGAGATTTAGCACTGGAAAATAAAGAATACGATAGAGCAGTCGCATCTTTTGAATTAGCATTAAAAGAAAATAAGGATGACCGAGAAGTAAGGCTGAAGATGAATCAAACGAATAAAATGATTGAAGTATTGCAGGAAAGTAATATAGACCGGGCAATTTCGTTATTGAGAGAAATTGAAAATGATTCTGCTAGTTCAGTTATATTAGCCAAACAAGCAAAAGAAAAACGAGAAGTTTTAGCTAATCAAAAAGATGAGGAAGAAAAATATAAGCAAATGCTTGCTAAAGTAGAGGAGTTGAAAAACCAACAGAAGTTTGTGGATGTAAAAGAGCAACTGAACGTAATTATTAGGGAAACGAAAGGAAAAGAACAGTTTAAAGTATATTATCAAAATGCAAATGAACAAATTACACAGATTGTGCCCGGGGCAATAGATGTAGATAAAAGAAAAGAGGAGAATCTTAAGGAAGAAAAAGTAAAAGAGGAAAATAAAAATGAAGAGAAGCCGAAAGTAGAAGAGCCTAAGAAAGAAAGTGCTATTACCGGTCAGAAGGTAGAGTATATTACTAAATTAAATAGTATTGAGGAGAGTTTGAAGAAACTCGATTACTTATATGAGAACGGAATTACAACTGAAATGAAAGAGGGTGAGAGCAAAAGATACGAGGCATGGGATAAAGCATTAAATGAGATTTATGGTGTTTTGAAAATGCAACTTCCTACAAATGAAATGAACACTTTGAGAGAGAAACAGCGTGAATGGATTACGTATCGAGATCAAAAGGCGGAGGAAGCTTGGAATGAATCCGGGCAGGGGACATTGTCAGGTTTAGCAAGTATTTCATCGAATGTAAATAGTACGAAGGAAAGGTGCTATCAGTTAGTTGAACAGTATATGAAGTGATAGAGGTTTATTTTTATAATGGAATAATTTTTTGAAATAGAAAATTTCTATATAAAAAGGTGGATCACGAATGATTCGCCTTTTTATGTGAGCTTTCAAGTATAATGAATAAGGTGATAATAACGTATATGATGATTCATTGATAGGAAAAGCGAAAAAAGAAAATAATATAGAATAAAAAGAGGTTAATATATGAGTAAAAAAAGTTTTTCTGATTATGCATTAAGTAAAGAAATTGTAAGAGCACTTACTGGTTTAGGATATGAACATCCAACGGAAGTGCAAGGAGAGGTTATTCCAGTTGCCTTACAAAAGAAAGACCTTGTCGTGAAATCGCAGACTGGAAGTGGAAAAACCGCTTCATTTGGCATACCACTTTGTGAAATGGTGGAGTGGGAAGAGAATAAGCCACAAGCTTTAGTTTTAACACCAACGAGAGAGCTTGCGGTGCAAGTAAAAGAGGATATTACGAATATAGGCCGCTTCAAAAGAATTAAGGCCGCTGCAGTTTATGGTAAATCTCCATTTGCACGTCAAAAGTTAGAGTTAAAGCAAAAGACACATATTGTAGTTGGAACTCCTGGCCGTGTGTTAGATCATATTGAAAAAGGTACTCTTTCTTTAGAGTGTTTGAAGTATTTAGTTATTGATGAAGCAGACGAAATGCTGAATATGGGCTTTATCGATCAAGTAGAGGCAATTATTGACGAGTTACCTACAAAACGAATGACAATGTTATTTTCAGCAACACTTCCAGAAGATGTTGAAAAGTTATCTCGTAAGTATATGGATTCGCCAACGCATATTGAAATTAAGGCTGCTGGGATTACAACAGATAAAATTGAACATACACTTTTTGAGACGAGAGAAGAGGAGAAGCTTTCACTTCTTAAAGATGTAACAACGATTGAGAATCCAGATAGTTGTATTATTTTTTGCCGTACACAAGAAAATGTAGATCACGTATTTAAACAGTTAAATCGCGTTAACTATCCTTGTGACAAAATACATGGTGGTATGGTACAAGAAGATCGTTTTGAAGTTATGGACGATTTTAGAAAAGGAAAGTTCCGTTATTTAGTAGCGACAGACGTAGCAGCTAGAGGAATTGATATTGATAATATTACACATGTTATTAACTATGATATTCCATTAGAAAAAGAAAGTTATGTACATCGTACGGGAAGAACGGGACGAGCTGGTAATAAAGGAAAAGCTATTACATTTGTAACGCCGTATGAAAATAGATTTTTAGAAGAGATTGAAGAATACATCGGATTTGAAATTCCAAAGGCACTTGCACCTTCAAAAGAAGAAGTTATGAAAGGGAAAGCAGTATTTGAGGAAAAGATACATGCTAAACCAATTATAAAGAAAGATAAAAATGCGGACCTAAACAAAGGAATTATGAAATTGTACTTTAATGGCGGGAAGAAAAAGAAAATTAGGGCGGTAGATTTCGTCGGTACAATTGCTAAAATTAAAGGTGTTACTGCAGAAGATATAGGCATTATTACAATACAAGACAATGTTTCTTACGTTGAAATATTAAATGGAAAAGGGCCACTTGTTTTAAAAATCATGAAAAACACAACGATTAAAGGGAAACAATTAAAGGTTCATGAAGCAATTAAGTAAACAAAAAAACTATCCACTTCAAACAGGTGGATAGTTTTTTGTTTAAGATTCTTTGAGATCATCGACTAGTTTCTCTGCTAAACGTCTATACATATTACTCATAGTCACGAAGGATGTTAGTAATAAAAACTTTTCTAGTGTTGGATCTTCTAAGGAAGAAACCTCGTTTACTTCCGTAACACGGTTATTTACGTCTTGCTTAAAGCTTTCAACGTTGGTTTCAGTAAGAGAAAGATAATCTTTATATAGAGTATTTAATTCGAATGTATCATCGTTTATTAACGGTGCATTTATATTTTCTAAGGAGCTTTTTATATCATTAATGGAAAGTGCTCCTTTTAATTGATAAATTAAGCTGATTAAAATCATATGTTCTTTTGAATACTTTTTATTTTTGATAGGGATGAATAGTTTCCCTTTTGCGTAATTGTTAATCATTGTTTTTGTTAATACTTTTTCATCATCAGTTCTCGTTGTATCCGCATAAGTATTCTCAAATAATTGGACAACTTGGTCTACATATAAGTCGACATTTGGGATATCCTCAAGTTTAATATTTTTTTCTAAATGTAATGATTCAAGTAATTTATTTATATTTTCCACGTAGAACCCCTCACTTTTATAACTTAGTGGAACTTAATGTTTAGTATATCTTTAAATATGGTATTACGAAACAAATGAAATGTAAATGTTGACCCGTATAGATAATGTGTATATAATTACATGTAGTTATTAAAACTACATGTAATTATATGAGGGGTGTTTATATGAATGCTTATGTAAGAGAACCGGTTAATGCATTTACTCACTTAGGAGGAGCTGTATTATCATTTATTGCATTATTAGCTATGCTTGTGAAAGTTTCTGTTAAGATGCCATCTGTTGCTGCAATTACAGCTGTTATTTTATTTGGTATCGGGATGATGGTCCTTTATATGGCGTCAGCTGTGTATCATAGTGTTATAGCCAGTGAACGTGTTATTTATTTCTTTAGGAAACTAGATCATTCTATGATTTTTATATTAATTGCAGGTACATATGCACCCTTTTGCTTAATTACATTAAATTCGGCAAATGGTTTACTACTATTTTGTTTAGTTTATGCAACTGCGATTTGTGGTATTGTTTTTAAAATGTTTTGGTTTAATTGTCCAAGATGGTTATCGACAGCAATTTATCTTCTGATGGGTTGGTTAATTGTTCTATTCTTTGCACCGTTAGCTGAGAATTTAAGTACAGGAGGTATTATTTTCTTAGTACTTGGAGGCATTTTTTATACAATTGGTGGGTTTATTTACGGTGCGAAGCCAAAATGGTTGGAGTTTAAATATATGGGACACCATGAAATTTTTCATGTTTTTGTATTGTTAGGTAGTCTTGCGCATTTTCTAAGTGTATATTGTTACGTAATTTGATCAAAAAACGCCACGCGATGTCTGTTATGTGGCGTTTTTTTATTACTTGATTGGAATCGTGTATTGTACAAAATAATTATGGTGTAAAATATAAGTTTCTGTGTTCGCATAATAAACATATGATAAGAAATATGTGATATACTTTGAGAAGTTTATAATGAATGGAATATGGAGGACTATAATTATGGCAATACTTGTAACAGGTGGAGCAGGATATATTGGTAGTCATACATGCGTAGAATTACTAAAAAACGGTTACGAAATTATAGTAGTAGATAATCTTTCGAATAGCTCAGTAGAGTCTATAAATCGAGTGAAAGATATAACAGGAAAACAGTTTAAGTTTTATAAAGAAGATATTTTAAATCGCGAAGCACTTGATACGATTTTTGAAGAAAATACAATTGAAGCTGTTATTCACTTTGCAGGCTTTAAGGCTGTAGGGGAATCAGTAGCAATTCCGTTAACGTATTATCATAACAACATTACAAGCACATTAGTGCTATGTGAAGTGATGCAGAAGCATAATGTGAAGAAGATGATCTTCAGTTCATCTGCAACAGTGTATGGTATCCCAGAAACATCACCAATTACGGAGGAGTTTCCATTAAGTGCAACAAATCCATATGGTCAAACAAAATTAATGATTGAACAGATTATGCGTGATGTAGCATTTGCGGATGCAGAATGGAGTATCGCATTACTTCGTTATTTCAACCCATTTGGTGCGCATGAAAGTGGGCGTATTGGAGAAGATCCAAACGGAATTCCAAATAACTTAATGCCATATGTAACACAAGTAGCGGTAGGTAAGTTAAAAGAATTAAGTGTATTTGGAAATGACTATCCAACAAAAGATGGCACGGGTGTCCGTGATTATATTCATGTTGTAGACTTAGCAAATGGACATGTAAAGGCACTTGAAAAGGTACTTGGCACTACTGGGATAGATGCATACAATCTCGGTACAGGTACTGGTTATAGTGTATTAGAAATGGTTGAAGCATTTGAAAAAGTTTCAGGCAAGGAAGTTCCTTATAAAATTACGGAACGTCGTCCTGGTGATGTTGCAGTATGTTTTGCAGATGCATCGAAAGCAAAGCGCGAATTAGGATGGGAAGCAATACGCGGATTAGAAGAGATGTGTGCAGACTCTTGGAGATGGCAATCAAATAACAAAAATGGCTATCTAGAAGTTTAATATACAGATAAAAAAATGACCTTTTTGCAGGAGCAAAAGGTCATTTTTATTTATTTATTTCCATTAAGTTTATTAGCACATTTAGTAAAGAAAGTTCGCTGTTTTATAGGAACGTTTGACTGGCAAAACGTGTAGTAATCAATATCTTTAATGTAAGTAAAGAGTCTAGAAATAGCATATAAGAATGTAATGGATGATCCGAGTGCAAAACTAATACCGTAACCATTGAATCCAAATGGAAGTAGAAGAAGACTTAATAACAGGTTTGCAAAAAAGAACAGGGCTGATGTTCGAAAGGCACCTTTACGATCTTCAAAATATAAGAGTAGTAAAGTGATAACGAGGACCATCCCGTTTGCATAAGCACCAATTATAGTCAGCTGCAAAATAGAGTATTCAAGTGTCATTTTCCCAGATTGTGAACTAAACATAAATATTATAAAAATAATAAGTAAAGAAAAAATACCTTGATTACGAAGTATTCGTTCCATTTCTTGTTTGAGGACAAAGTTCATCGAATCTTTTAATTGTAAAATTGTATTTAATGTCGCCCCATTGTTAACTGAACCGAAGAACTTCTTATACCTTTCATAAAACCTTGTTTCAATGGATACTACGAAGAAAATATAGGTTGGGATAATGCTTAAATAAGCCCAGAAAACAGAGGTATCATACATTTGATGATAAATAAATGTGTTTTCAATATTTCCTCGTCCTTCCCCGAACCAAATAACAAAGTTACATACCCAAATGCCAATATTGTAAAGTAAGCTTGACCAAAATAGTTCTGGATATTTATCTAAATAAGAAAGAAAGGTAAATTGTTCAGTAGCATCACTATTTGGAAACATTCGCACAATAACTATACTTAACCAGACTAATGTAATGAAGGTCCCGATTGTAAAAGCAATTAAAAGTAATAGGGCAAATCCATGTTCTAGTCCAAGTGTTGGATGCCAGTAAGCTATAAGCGCAATTCCAGATAAGGAGAAAATTGAACCAATTAAAAATGCAAGAGCGATGGACTGATAATCTTTAGCTGCTGTTAAATAAATGGATTGAATCCAAATGATGTTTAAAGATAAAAATAAAAATAGCATCACGATTTTATAATACAAGGCTAATGGTGTGAAAATTGTAAACAAAAGCCATAAGATAATAGCTAAAAAAAGTGTGATTTTCGTCATTCCTAAAAAGGAAGAAAATACTTTATCACCTTTTTGCTCGTATAAAAGGTCAGCCACATATCTAGTTACGATGAGCTGCAAGGCACCATATATGATTTGAGAAAAAATAAAGCAATATGAAATTGAAATTGTGAAAAGGCGCTGTTCCTCAATTGAAATAGAATGGAACAAACTTAAAATGTATCGAATAGCTGTTACTGCTAAAATAACGACTAACCAAGGACCAGCTGTAACAAATAATGAAAATCCGTACGCTTTTATTCTTGAAGAATAGTAGTCTTCTTGGAATAATTTTTGTAAACGAAATCCTATTCCTGCCATGTTTTTTCACCTCTTTCTAAGTAAAGCTTACGATAACTATCAACGACACCTGATAATTGATAGTGTGCTTCAATACGATTGCGCCCATTCTATCCCGCTATTTGTGGGCAGTAAAACTCCCATCTCAAAATTCAGGTAGAGCAAAGAAGTTAGGTGGAAGCCCTGCTGCCCGTAAACGCCCGATTGGTGAGGGCTGATTAAAGTTTCACTTTATAATATTCTATGTTAGAAATTAGTAGAGTGAGATAGGGAAAATGCAGCATCCTAATAATTTTTTATAGAAATGAAAAACGTAATATTGAAAAGAATTCCAACACTTGTATCATGGTTAGAGTACGTTTATAATCAAGGAATCCTATTTAATGTTCTGATAGGATTATTTATTATTGAAAGCGTTTTAAATTTATTCTTTTTTAAGGTAGGAAGTCTGACTTATTCAGATTAAAAATTATGTATGTAGTTTTAAATAGGAAGAAAAATAATAAAGGATCACTTTATATTGTGGGGAGGTTAAAAGTGTGAAAGGGAAAGATTTTCACACGAATATATATGGGTTACGTAGGATTATTACTTTCAGGTGCAGCTTTATTTTTAAATAGTCTTGTTATATTAGGCAAAGTAGAGATGAAAAGCGCAGGTGTCTTTAATTTATTTGTAGGGGCATTACAAATTATTATACCGTTTTATTTAATTATGATTTCTGATCAAAGTAATTGGACGGTATATTCGTATGCAGCTACCTTTTTATTTGGTTTAACTTATTTATATGTAGGTGTTACTTTTATTAAAGGAATGGATAGTAGTGGACTAGGCTGGTTCTGTATTTGGGTAGCAATCATTGCCCTATTCTATATGGTCGTTTCATTTGTTCAATTCCACGATGTTGTTAATGCGTTAACATGGTTTATGTGGGCATTACTTTGGTATTTATTCTTTGTATTAAATACACAAAAAAAGAATATCAATCAATATCTTGGCAGAATTGCATTTGTACAATCATGGGTAACATTGACGTTGCCTTCACTCTTTTATTTTATGGGAGTATGGGGAGAGGGCTTCGTATATGAACTATGGGTTTATGTATCAGTAATTTCTATTTTATATTGCTGCTATTGTATTTTTAAATATCGAGTACGTTAAAGTATCGTATGTAAGAAAGCATGGAATCTTGATAATGATTCCATGCTTTTTAATTATATTCATGTTTATAATTAAGGTAGTATTTTACAAAATAGGGGATGATGAAAGTGAAAAAAGTGTTGGTTCTAGGGGGAACAAGATTTTTTGGTAAGCAATTAGTAGAAGCGCTTTTACAAGAAGGACACGATATAACAATTGCAACACGAGGATTTACGGAGGATTCTTTTGGGGATACGGTAAAAAGAATTGTAGTAGATAGAGAAGACGAAGAGTTACTGGAAGAGCGTTTAGAAGGTAAAAGTTATGATATTGTATACGATAACTTATGCTATAGCCCAAACGCCGCGAAAATTATATGTAACGTATTACGTGATAGAGTGAAAAAATATGTTATGACATCCTCAATGGCGGTATATGAGCCTGCATTAAACTTGCAAGAAGAAGACTTCAACCCGTATGAATATTCGATTACGTATGGAGATAGAGGGAATTTCACTTATAGTGAGGGAAAGAGATTAGCGGAAGCAGTGTTGTTCCAACAGGCAACATTCCCAGTCTTTGCGGTAAGATTTCCCGTCGTTATTGGAGAAAATGATTATACGAAGAGATTACAATTTTACGTTGAAAATGTTGTGAAACAAGAGTCTATTGTTGTGGATCATATAGATGGAAAGTTGTCGTTCATACATGAAAAAGAAGCAGGAGAGTTTTTAGCATGGTGCGGAATGGGAAACATAGAAGGACCAATTAATGCTTGTAGCAGCGGGGTAGTTTCTACTGGAGAAATTATTCATTTCATAGAAGAAAAAACGGGAATAAAAGCACTTATTCAAGAAGTAGGAGATAATATAGCACCTTATAATGAAGTGACTAATTGTACGTTACATAATGGAAAGGCTCGTGAATTAGGATTTTCATTCCGAGAATTAAATGCAGAAATAAAAAATGTTTTACAGCATTACATAAATAGATTGAAGTAATTATAAATCCCCCGGTGGCAATCCGGGGGATTTAGGAGGATTTCAACAATACTAGTTTTACATTACCAAATTTACCTTACACGCATGATGAATGGCAGGCATCATCAATATATGGATCTAGTTCACCATAGCCTTATGAAAGATTGGGTAATTGAAAAGATATGCAATTACCTACTTTCTACTCAAAAAGTTGGTTAAGGTAAAAATAATTTCCTTAAGTAAAAAATACACTTGTTTTTTTCGGAAGTCAACAATAATTCTAGAAATCTTCTGACAAATATTACGATAAAAGTAACACTTCGACTTTCGTTTGTGACTCTTATCCTTTTTGCTTATACTGTAAAGTAGTAGTGTCTTGTTGAGATAAAAGGAGATTTTTTATGAGTAAAACGAAACAATTAATAGAGGAAGCAAGTAATTTTATTACCGTTTGCTATAAGGAACTTAATAAAGAGCAGTTAATAAAAGAGCGTATGAAAGAAATTTTAATAGAGATAGAAAAGACGGGCACGTATGAGCATACATTTGAAGAGCTTGTTCATGGATCACGGATGGCATGGCGTAATAGTAATAGATGCATTGGGAGATTGTTTTGGAGTAAGATGCACATATTAGATGCGCGTGAAGTAAATGATGAAGAAGGTGTATATAATGCATTAATTCATCATATTAAATACGCGACGAATGATGGGAAAGTTAAACCGACAATTACGATTTTTAAGCAATATCAAGGTGAAGAGAACAATATACGACTTTATAATCATCAATTAATTCGATATGCAGGATACAAAACGGAAATGGGAGTAATCGGTGATTCTCACTCTGTCGCATTTACTGATTTATGCCAAGGTCTTGGGTGGCAAGGAGAAGGCACAAACTTTGACGTATTACCGCTTGTATTTTCTGTTGATGGAAAAGAGCCTGTATATAAAGAAATTCCTAAAAAAGAAGTGAAAGAGGTACCAATTGAACATCCAGAATACCCAATTTCATCACTAGAAGTAAAATGGTATGGGGTACCAATGATTTCAGATATGCGTTTAGAGATTGGCGGTATTTCTTATACAGCAGCCCCGTTTAATGGATGGTATATGGGGACTGAAATTGGTGCTCGTAATTTAGCGGATCACGACCGTTATAATTTGCTTCCAGCAGTTGCAGAGATGATGAATTTAGATACTTCTCGAAATAGTACGTTATGGAAAGACAAAGCGCTAATTGAGTTAAATATAGCTGTTTTACATTCTTTCAAAAAACAAGGGGTTAGCATTGTAGATCACCATACAGCAGCCCAGCAATTTCAGCAGTTTGAGAAGCAGGAAGTTGCTTGTGGACGGGTTGTAACTGGCAACTGGGTGTGGTTAATTCCTCCGTTATCACCTGCTACAACTCATATTTATCATAAACCGTATCCGAATGAAATTTTGAAGCCGAATTTCTTTCATAAATAATATTTAGTATAGGGGTTTTTTCTGCAAAATATAATTTTTTTTAATTACTGTTACGTAGCAAATGGAAGCCTTTACTCTCGGTTATTTTTGGAAGGGGATTTTTGAACCAAGGAGTTCCTTATGTTATAATCAAATTTCTGTTTCGAAGACCTTATAGAAATATAAGGTCTTTTGTTTTGCTTTTTTATGTAATAGGAATAGAAATTTTCTTTTAAATACGGGATTTAGCATATTTTTAGGGACAACATAAGTGTGTAGAAAATCGATTAATTATTATGCTTATATAATCATTGTGTTTTGGGTTTAAACGATAAAACATAATAAAGTTGTTTTTTTAGATTGCTGAGGAAGGAGGAAGTGTAAATGAGGATGAAGAGTCGAAAAACGGATTGGCCTGTATTTCTTATTAGTGGTGGTTCGCTTTTATTATTTGTAATTGCAGTTTTTTTGAACAAGGATTATGTAGAGAGAGTAATTAATAACAGTTTCTCCTTTTCAATTAAATATTTCGGTGCCTTTTGGCAAGTTTTATTGTTAGGTACATTTATTGTTGCGATGTGTATGGCATTCTCGAAATATGGGAGGGTCAAACTAGGTAACTTAGAAAAACCTGAGATTAGTACGGCAAAATGGCTTGCTATTATTATGTCTACATTACTTGCCGGAGGTGGCGTTTTTTGGGCAGCAGCAGAGCCAATGTACCATTTGATGACGGTGCCACCAATACATGAAGGTGTATCTGCTGGAACGCAAGAAGCAGTCATGCCTGCTTTAGCACAAAGTTATATGCACTGGGGTTTCTTAGCCTGGACGATCTTAGGGACAATTAGTGCAGTAGTTATGATGTATGGGCATTATCATAAAGGTATGCCGTTAAAACCTCGAACGCTTTTATATCCTATTTTTGGGGAAAAATTGCGAAAGAGTTTTCTTGGAACGATGATTGATGTATTTGCAATTATTGCGGTAGCTGCAGGAACAATTGGTCCAATCGGATTTTTAGGATTACAAGCAAGTTATGGCTTACAAGCATTGTTTGACATTCCTGATGTGTTTACTACTCAATTAGCAATTATTATTTGTGTAGTAGCCGTTTCTACTATATCTGCGGTAACGGGAATTGATAAAGGGATTCAAATTATAAGTAACTTAAATGTTAGATTAGCAATTTTGTTAATGGCATTCGTATTATTATTTGGACCAGGTGGATTTATTATTGATTCATTTGTTTCTTCGTTTGGATTTTATATACATGAATTTATTCCAATGAGCACATATCGCGGCGATGCAGGTTGGTTAGGATCTTGGACAATCTTCTTCTGGGGCTGGTTTATTGGATATGGACCGATGATGGCAATTTTAGTGAGCCGAATTTCAAGAGGAAGAACAATCCGAGAAATCATCGTTGCAATTGGAATTATTGCACCCATTATTACAACGTTTTGGTTTACTATACTAGGGGGATCAGGTGTGTTTTATGAGTTAATGAATCCTGGTTCTATCTCGAACGCATTAAGTGAATCTGGTATGCCAGCAGCTATGATTGCAATTACAGAGCAACTGCCGCTCTCTAATATTATTGGACCGGCGTTTCTTTTATTAACAATTTTATTTGTAGTGACAACAGGAGATTCAATGGCCTATTCGATTTCAATGGCAGTGACTGGAGATGGAGATCCTAGAATTAGTTTGCGAGTTTTTTGGTCGCTTATTATGGGTACAGTTGCAGCGATCCTTTTATATATGGGAGAGGGAAGCATTAATGCCTTACAATCTTTCATTGTAGTGACAGCTGTTCCAGTATCAATTCTGTTATTCCCGATGCTATGGCTAGCACCTAAAGTTGCAGGGGAATTAGCATTAAAGCAAGGAATTGCAGAAGAAAAAGATAAAACGGCTTTCTTATTCCAGAGGGCTAGTAAATCAAAATAAATGATAAACAAACATTGAAAAGAGGAAGCATCTTAAATGAGATGCTTCCTCTTTTATGTTTAATCTAACACTTTTCCCTTTGTTTCTGGTACACATAATAGCATCGTAATCAATCCGATTGGATAGATGATAAAAATTAGGGACAATGCTCCAAGTAGATTGCCACCCGTAGCGAGTAATCCAATAATAACCGGTCCAAATCCAGCTAATCCACGCCCTGTGCCGAAAATAAAGTTTTCCGCTGTGGAGCGAGCTTCGGCAGGATAGTTTTCAGCTAAAATTGCTCCGAATCCTCCCATCATTCCATTTGCAAAGAATCCAAGTAGGGCGCTTCCCCATAACAATGATGTCGCATCTGTGAATAGGAAGAAGTAAATGAGGCAGTATATAGTACCACCGACATAATAGATTGTAAAAGTTTTGCGGCGGCCAATTTTATCAGCTAGAATACCAAATGTTGCAATTCCGATTAGCATACCGATAGTAGAAATGAACATCCAGCCACTTGCTTTTGCTAATGTATAGTTATATTTATTCGCTAAAATAGTTGGCATCCATGTGAAAATCCCATAATATCCGAAGTTCTGGATAAATGACATAATAATAAGACCAATTGTTGTGATTGTTACTTTTTTATTTGCAAATAACTTTCGCAGTGGGAACTTTTTCATTTGTTTTAGTTGTTCTGCTTCAGTAGTTGTCAAATTACCTTTAGCTTCCTTTTGTAACAATTCCTTTTTGTAGCGTTGTTTTTGTTCCCATATTTTCGGTTCACTTAAACTTTTGCGGACATAAACAGCTAATAAAGCGGGAATTAGTCCAAATAAGAAAACTGCTCTCCAGCCAAAATGCGGAACAATAAATGCTGGAAGGAGTGAAGCAATCAGGACGCCAAACTGCCAGCCAAGTGCAACAACTGATGTCGCTTTAGCGCGCATTTCTTTAGACCATGTTTCTGTTACGATGGCCATTCCAATCCCGAATTCACCACCAACACCCATTCCAACTAAAAAGCGAAGAATTAATAATTGCCAATAATCTGTTGCGAAATAAATAAGTGCAGTTGCTAGTGAAAATAGTAAGATTGTAAAGGACATTGTACGGATACGACCGAATAAATCAGCAATAAATCCAAATAAATAGGAACCAATTAACATCCCAATTGTTGTGGCTAATGTTAAGTTCCCTCCCTCAACAGGGCTAAGATGAAATTCTTTTAGAATGTAGACAAGTACGAAAGATAAGAGAAGCATATCTAATCCTTCTGCTGCATATCCTAGCGCAGAACCAAATAATGTTTTATATCTTTTCTCTTTCGTCTCCTCTGTTGTTGTTTGTACATCAGTAGTAATGCTCATTATTACTCCTCCTTATTTTCTTCTACAGTCGCTATGGAAGAATAACAAAAGGCCTTCTCACCTGATATGATGAGAAGGCCAAAAAATCATACGTGTCCTTTAAAAAAGAACATACGTATATTATATTCCGACTTCCTTCTCAACCTCACGGGGTTGGGTTAAAGGACTGTATTATATTACTTTATTTTTAGCACTCTTCTATTAGATTGTCAAATAAAGAGGAAATTGTTATGTGTAAAATATTTCAAAAAGTATTTCATTCTTCTTGACGGCTACTTCATTATTTTCCCATAATAAAACTAACTAATATAAAAAGGAATGAATCACAGATGTTAAATTTAGTACTTATGATGATTGAACGTGTCGGACTTATTGTTATTTTAGGTTTTTTACTCTCTCATATTAAGACATTCAGGCGCCTACTTCATAGGCAGGACGGATATATAGATAAGTTTAAGCTTATTTGTATTTTTTCAGTGTTTACAATTGTAAGTAATTACACAGGAATTGAAATTGCAGGGAATACGATTATGAATGAAAATTGGCTACAAGGTGTTTCTTCATCGAGTACAATTGCAAATACACGTATTATGGGTGTTGGAATTAGTGGATTGCTTGGCGGTCCTATCGTTGGAATTGGAGTAGGATCGATTGCGGGTATTCACCGTTATATGCTTGGCGGGACGACAGCGGCAAGCTGTGCAATCTCGTCAATTTTAGCAGGAGTGATAGCGGGGTATATTGGATACATTTTTAAAAAATATAATCGTACAATTACGCCTAAATTTTCAGCGATTTTAAGTGTGTTTATCGTTTCTTTAGAAATGATTATGATTCTATTAATTGTAGAGGATGGAATGAGTATTGTGAAAACAATTGCGATACCGATGATCCTTGTGAATAGTTTCGGGAGCTTTATTTTACTTTCTATGATACAAGCTATTTTGCGTCAGGAAGAGAATGCGAAAGCATTGCAGACTCATAAGGTATTGCGCATTGCTGATAAGACATTACCATATTTTCGCAAAGGGTTAACAGAAGAATCTTGTAAACATGTGGCACAAATTATCCACCGCTTTACGGGAACAGATGCGGTATCCTTAACAGATACAGAGAAAATTTTAGCTCACGTTGGATTGGCATCAGATCATCATATTCCTTCACACAGTTTAATAACAGGTTTATCAAAATCTGTATTAAAAACAGGGAAAATAATGAAGGCGAAATCACGTGAGATTATTAATTGTCAACATGAAGGGTGTCCATTACAAGCAGCAGTTGTTATTCCATTAACTTCACATGGAAATACGATAGGAACATTAAAACTTTATTTCAAAAACTCTAATCAATTAAGTCGTGTTGAAGAAGAGTTAGCGGAAGGGCTGGCGAAAATATTCTCCACACAGCTTGAGTTAGGTGAAGCCGAGTTACAAAGTAAGTTATTGCAAGATGCCGAAATAAAAGCGCTGCAAGCACAAATCAATCCGCATTTTTTATTTAATGCAATTAATACAGTATCAGCTTTATGCCGAACAGATGTAGAGAAAGCGAGAAAATTATTATTGCAGCTTAGCGTGTATTTTCGTTGTAATTTGCAAGGGGCACGACAATTACTTATTCCATTAGAACAAGAGTTGAATCATGTACATGCATATTTATCGTTAGAGCAAGCGAGATTTCCGAATAAGTATGAAGTGAAGATGTACATTGAAGAAGCACTAAAGGTGACTTTAGTTCCACCATTTGTGCTTCAGCTATTAGTTGAAAATGCATTGCGCCATGCTTTTCCGAAAAAGCAGCCAGTGTGCCAAGTCGAGGTACATGTGTTTGAAAAAGAGGGAATGGTTCACTTTGAAGTGAAGGATAATGGACAAGGGATTGAGAGTGAACGTCTAGAGCAATTAGGAAAAATGGTAGTTCCATCAAAGAAAGGGACTGGAACAGCTTTATATAATATTAATGAACGACTTATTGGGTTATTTGGGAAAGAGACAATGCTTCAAATTGAAAGTGAATTAGAGCAAGGGACAAAGATCCTCTTTGTAATTCCGAAAAAAGTAGAGGAGGAAAAACGGAGTGTTAAAAGTATTAGTAGTTGATGATGAAATGTTGGCACGGGATGAATTGAAATATTTATTAGAGCAAACAAAAGAAGTAGAGATAATTGGTGAGGCGGATTGTGTAGAGGATGCATTAGAAGAATTAATGAAAAACAAACCAGATATTGTTTTTCTAGATATTCAGTTATCTGATGATAACGGATTTGAAATCGCAAATATATTAAAGAAAATGAAAAATCCACCTTCAATTGTGTTTGCTACTGCATATGATCAATATGCGCTGCAAGCATTTGAGGTAGATGCGTTAGATTACATTTTAAAGCCATTTGATGAAGAACGCATTGAACAGACATTGAAGAAATATAAAAAACAAAAACAAGCGAAAATAGAAACGAAGCAAGAAGTAAAGGTGGGCGATGTAACGGCAGAGATGCATAAATTAGCATTGCCAATTGAGGAATCAATTGTACTTGTTAATATTGAAGATATTATTTATGTAGGGCTTGTAGATGGAAAAGTAGCTGTAAAAACAATGAAAGAAACGTATGTAACACATGATACACTTGTGATTTTGGAAAAGAAATTACCGCAAACAAGTTTTATACGTGTTCACCGTAGTTTTATTGCGAATATTAATCATATTACAGAAATACAGCCATGGTTCAATTCTACCTATAATTTAATCATGAAAGAAGGCTCAAAAGTACCTGTTAGTCGTACATATGCAAAAGAGCTCAAAAAGCTGCTTCGTATTTAAGAAGCAGCTTTTGTATTTCACTGTATAATTTTTGTAATTGGCTGTTTATATTTGACATTCCGATATGTAAACGCTTTCTTTTGCGTTTATATCCTATAAAATAAAGGTACCAAATCAAAAGAGGTGGCCAAAATGAGCACAAAAAAAGTATATGGTTTTCTATCACAAATATTCGTTTTTTCAGCTATTATGTTAGTTTCTAATATTATCTCAACCCATTTACCCATTCCGATGCCTTCATCAGTAATTGGGTTAGTCGTTTTATTTAGTCTATTATGTTTAAAGGTTATTAAATTGGAGCAAGTTGAATCATTTGGAACTGCTTTAACAGGTATTATCGGATTTCTTTTCGTCCCATCAGGTATTTCTGTTATTAATTCTCTTGGTGTAATGAGCCAAAATTTTGTACAAATCCTAACTGTAATCGTTGTCGCAACAATTATTCTACTTGCTGTAACAGGTTTATCTGCACAATTAATGTTAGGTAAAGATGGAAAAGAAACAAAAGATACAAAAGAATTGAAAGTTGTAAACAAAGGAAGAAAACACGGAAAAGTCGCGTAACTATTTTAGACCATACATGGTTAGGAGGTAATGAACATGACAAGCACAATGACTCCATATTTCGGAATCGTCGTTTCATTAATTGCATACGGAATCGGAACGTTTTTATTCAAACATTCAAAAGGATTCTTCTTATTTACACCACTATTCGTAGCAATGGTATTAGGGATCGTATTTTTAAAGGTAGGTAACTTTACTTTTGAAGAATATAATACTGGTGGGAAGATGATTAGTTTCTTCTTAGAGCCAGCAACAATTGCCTTTGCAATTCCATTATATAAACAAGTTGATAAGTTAAAAAAATATTGGTGGCAAATTTTATCAGCTATCGTGATTGGATCTATCTGTTCAGTGATTGTTGTGTTCATTGTCGCAAAAGCGATTGGTTTAGATACAGCAGTAATGAACTCAATGTTACCGCAGGCAGCAACAACAGCAATTGCATTACCAATATCTGAAAGTATCGGTGGTATTCCAGCAATTACATCATTTGCAGTTATCTTTAATGCAGTTATCGTATACGCATTAGGAGCTTTATTCTTAAAAACATTTAGAGTTAAACATCCGATTGCTAAAGGTTTAGCTCTTGGAACAGCAGGACATGCGTTAGGGGTTGCAGTAGGTATCGAAATGGGTGAAGTAGAAGCAGCTATGGCAAGTATCGCTGTGACAGTAGTGGGTGTCGTAACAGTGGTGGTTATTCCCATGTTCATGCCGTTTATTGGATGATAAAACTTACTTAAAAAAAATATAAAAGCAAGCTATTTGTAGGACGGATTTCTACTGATAGCTTGCTTTTTATGTTACAGTAATGGTAAGACCTATTCTTATGGGAATAAAAGTTTCCTTAAATCTTCATTAATACTGTGCATAATGCGTTTTGAAATAGGTCATTGTATTGTAAAATAAGAAGTAACATAATATATTAGCACAATTAACGGGCGGTTAGGGTTGAAGATAAATTGCTCGCAAGGGCTTTAATATTAAAGGATAATTATAAGTAGAGAATAGAGAGAGAGCTACTTGTTAAAGTTTTACTTTATAGGACAGGAGAGAGTACTCGTCGATTATGCAAATAAAAAACCTGTTTCAAAGCAAAGGATTTCAGAGGTTAATCGTATTAGTATTACTTGCTCTCATATTGTATGGGATGCAAAGTATGCTAAATTTAATTTTAATTACGTTTATGTTGACGTATTTAATGGATCGATTCCAAAAGTTTATTTCTCGTAAATTAGATCATTTTATGCCAATTAATCGGAAAATTATTATAGCGCTTTTATATGTAATGTTAGTGGCGGGAATTGCCATTACGCTATTTAAATATTTACCGGTATTAACAATACAAATTTCACAATTGATTTATCAATTCAATGTATTTTTAAGAAATCCACCTGATAGTGAATTAGTTAAGTATGCAGTTAATGCTGTTAATCATATGGAACTTTCTAAATATGTAGGGCAGGGCGTAGACATTTTGTATAAATCCATTACGAATGTTGGGAAATTTGGCCTTCAAGTTTTACTTTCTGTAATTTTAAGCTTATTTTTCTTACTTGAAAAAGCACGTATCGTTGCTTTTACTTCGAAATTTAAAGAAAGTCGACTTGCAATTTTCTATAACGAAATAGAGTATTTCGGAAAGAAATTTGCACGTTCATTCGGAAAAGTAATCGAAGCACAATTTTTAATTGCAATTGTTAACTGTGTTTTATCTGTTATTGCATTATGGATATTAGGATTCCCGCAATTACTAGGTTTAGCGTTAATGATTTTCTTGCTTGGTTTAATTCCAGTCGCAGGTGTTATCATTTCGTTATTCCCACTTTGTATGATTGCTTACAATATCGGCGGTATTATGTATGTCGTTTATATTTTAGTTATCGTAACAGTAATTCACGCACTCGAGAGCTACGTGTTAAACCCAAAATTTATGTCACAAAAAACAAATTTACCGATTTTCTACACGTTTATGGTACTAATTTTCTCGGAACACTTTTTAGGTGTATGGGGACTAATTATCGGTATTCCGATCTTCATATTCTTATTAGATGTTTTAGACGTGACAAGTGATGAAAATGAGAAGGATTTCTCTAAAAAATAAAGTAAGAAAAAGCATCGATATTCGATGCTTTTTCTTTTATAAAGTATGCTATTCTATGCCATACTGTAAGAAGAATATACAATTGGGGTGAAATAATGGCTATAAATGAAAAGAAGGAATTAGCTACATTTGCTGGTGGGTGTTTCTGGTGCATGGTTTCGCCGTTTGAAGAGATGGAAGGGATTATACAGGTTGTTTCAGGCTATACAGGTGGCCATAAAGAGAATCCAACGTATAAAGAAGTGTGCTCGGAAACAACTGGGCATTATGAAGCAGTACAAATTACATTTGATGCAAATAAAATGCCGTATGAAGAGTTGTTAAATATATATTGGAGACAAATTGACCCGACTGATATGGGGGGGCAATTCCACGACCGTGGACAGTCTTATGAAACGGTGATTTTTTATCATAATGAAGAACAACATAAAAGGGCAGAGGTTTCAAAAGAAGAGCTTGAGAAGAGTGGGCATTTTTCGAAGCCGATTGCTACAAAAATATTACCAGCTACTACGTTTTATCTGGCTGAAGAATATCATCAAGGCTATCATAAGAAAAACACATTCCGCTATGAGTTATACCGTAAAGGATCAGGGCGAGATGCTTTTATTAAACAGCATTGGCCAAAGAATAATGCTCATTTAAAAGAAAGATTAAACGAGATGCAGTTTTATGTAACACAGGAAAATGGAACTGAACCGCCTTTTCAAAATGAATATTGGAATCATAAAGAAGAAGGACTTTATGTAGATATTGTTTCGGGTGAACCATTATTTACTTCTTTCGATAAGTTCGATAGCGGCTGTGGATGGCCAAGTTTTACGAAACCAGTTATGTCAGCTAGTGTGAAAGAAAAAATGGATGTTAGCCATAATATGACGCGTACGGAAGTGAGAAGTAAGGAAGGAGATTCACATCTAGGGCATGTATTTCCAGACGGACCAGGACCAAACGGCCTTCGTTATTGTATTAATTCAGCAGCGCTACGCTTTATTCAAAAAGAAGATCTAGAAAAAGAAGGATATGGTGATTTTCTAATACTGTTCGGAAATAAAAAATAACCTCGCAATTCGCGAGGTTATTTTTTTATTTTACTTTTTTTTTTTTAAATTTGCTTAGTGCTTCATAAACGATTGGAACAATAAGAAGTGTTAATAACGTTGAACTTGTTAATCCACCAATTACGGTTACGCCAAGTCCTTTAGAAATTAAGCCGCTACCTTCAAATCCTAATGCAAGCGGGATAAGAGCCCCGATTGTTGCAATAGCAGTCATTAAAATAGGACGCAAGCGTGTTGTACCAGCTTCTAATAATGCTTCACGTGTTGATAGGCCGTCATTTTCTTTATGAATAACACGGTCAATAAGCACGATTGCGTTCGTTACAACGATACCAATTAGCATAAGAGCCCCAATCATCGCAGATACACTTAACGTTTCGCCAGAGATTAATAAGGCAACGAGTGCACCAATGATTGTGAATGGTAGCGAGAATAAAATTGCGAATGGTGCAAGGGCACCGCCAAATGTAACAACAAGAACGAAGTATACAATGGCAATCGCAGCTAACATCGCTAATCCAAGTTGCTTAAATGATTCTTGAATATCTTGTGTAACACCGCCCATAGAAACATCTACACCAGAAGGAAGATCCATTTTATCCACTTCTTTTTGGACTGCAGAAGATGCTTTTGAAACGTCATCAGATGTTAATTTCGCACTCACTTCTGCATAAACTCTGCCATCTCGATGTGTTACTGTGTTAGAAGTTTCACCTTCTTTTACAGTCATAACATCTTTAACAGCAACTTCATTACCAAGTGGTGTTGTAATTTTACGATTTGTTAAGTCATCGATCGTTTCATAGTTTTGTTTTTCAGTTTCTACATATACATTTATATCTTTACTGTCTTTTTTAATTGTTGTTAGAACAGGGCGGTCATGTTGACTCGAAAGTCCCATTCCAATTTGAGCGGCAGTTAGCCCCATTTTACTTAACTTTTCTTGATCTGCGACTAAAGTGTATTCTGCATATGTTTTCGCAATACTAGAGTCTACGTCTTTTAAGTCTTTATTTTTCTTCATGATATTTTGAATGTCTTTAACGACAGGTTTGATTTCTTCAGAGCTATCTCCATAAACGTATAGCTTAATTTCGTTACTACCGCCACTTGCTCCGAAATCTTGGTTTTTCCATTCGCCTTTTCCAGACATCTTTTGTAAATCTTTAACGACTTGTTCTTTCTCTTTTTCAAAGTTTTTCGTATCGTTATCATATTGAACGAAGAACATAGCTTGATTTGATTGACCAGGGCTCATTGGATTTTCTCCGCCTAATGAGAACTGAATTGTTTTTACATCTTTTTTATCCTGGAAGTGCTTCTCAGCCTTCGTTGCAATTTTTTCAACGTCTTCTAACGTTTGACCTGGCTCTGGATTGTACGTTGTAATAATCATTTTTTCTTCTTCAGATGGTAAGAAGCTTACACCGATAATTGGTACAAGTGCAAGGCTACCCACTAAAAGAAGAATAGCGATACTTGATGTAATAATTTTGTGATTTAAAGCCCATTCAAGTATACGTTTATAACCGTTTGCTAATTTACTTGGTTTTTCTTCATGATGTACCTCTTTTTCTCGCATGCTCTCTTTCTTGAATAAGGAGTGAGCTAGCATAGGTACGATTGTAATTGCTACTAGTAATGATGCTAATAAAGCAAAGACAATAGTTAAAGCGAATGGTAAGAACATTTCACCAATCATACCTTTTACAAGTCCAAGCGGTAAAAATACAGCGATTGTTACAATTGTAGAAGACATAATTGGGATAAACATTTCTTTCGTAGCTTCACGAATTAAATCTTTCCCGCGTAGTTTTTCTTCTGATAACGACATACGTCGATAAATATTTTCAATAACAACAATGGAGTCATCGACGACACGTCCGATAGCGACTGTCATTGCTCCAAGTGTCATAATGTTAAGCGTAATATCCATTTGTTTTATTACTAAAACTGCGATTAATAAAGAAAGTGGTATAGAAACGACAGAGATTAGAGTTGTTCGAATGTTTCGCAGGAACAACATAATAATAACAATCGCAAAGATAGCACCGAAAATAGCTTTGCTAAGCATTGTTTCGACTGATTTTTCAATAGGTGCACCTTGATCAAATGTTGAAATAATCTCTAAGTCTTTATATTTTTTCTCAAGGTCTTTTACTTTATCTTTAACTGCATTTACAACATCAACTGTATTCGCATCAGCAGCCTTCACAATTTGAATTCCGATTGCTTCTTTTCCATTTG
The DNA here is from genome assembly GCF_030348325.1 of Bacillus hominis. Lineage (NCBI taxonomy): Bacteria > Bacillati > Bacillota > Bacilli > Caryophanales > Bacillaceae > Bacillus > Bacillus hominis. Next base: position 5,001,696 of record NZ_JAUCFS010000005.1, on the reverse strand, counting down.
TTCGAGAAATAGACTCTGCTTTTCCGACTTCTTTAATATCAGCAATTTCTTCTAATGTAACCGTTGGTATGCCGTTCATAGCGGCTGGATTCATCTGTGGTGTTTGTGTTCCAGCACCAGCGTTTTGATTACCTTGACCATTCGGTGATGAAGGGATAGCTGGAATTTTTAATTCTTTTAATGCTTTAATTGTTGTAATGTTACCATCTACAACCACTGATTTTTCTGTATCTTTAAATGTATATAAGCCAAGTGGTAACGATACGTCCGAACCTTTAATAATATTTTTTACGGTATCTTCACTTAAACCTAATTCTTTCATCTTATCTTTTTTGAAGACAAGCTGTACTTCGTCTACTTGTTGACCTGCGATTTGAACAGATGCGACACCATCAAGTCCTTTTAATCCAGGAACAACGTTTTTTTCTACATTTTCTGTTAAGGCAGCTAAAGATTCATTTTTACTCGCTACGCTTAATGAAATAACAGGAAAGGCATTAAAGTTTACTCGTGAGACTTTCGGGTCTTTCACACCTTCTGGCAGTTTCACGTTTGCGAGCGCTTCTTTAATTTCCGTTTCGGCTTTTTCCATATTTTTATCAAAATCATATTCTACCTGAATAGAAGATGCGTTTTGAAAAGATGAAGAACTAACAACGTTTACACCGCTTAAATTTTGCAGCTGCTCTTCCATTGGCTTTGAAATTTTATCAGCTACTTCTTCTGGTGTAGCACCAGGATAAACCGTAGTTACTGTTACAATAGGCGTTGTAATATCAGGAATTGTTTCTAACTTCATGTTCATCCCAGAATAAATGCCTGCAATGGTAACAATAATGGTTAGTAGCCAAACCGCGAACTTATTTTTTAACGAGAAATTAATGAGTTTGTTCATGTTTGCGCTCCCTTTTTATTGTATTGACCAACTGGTCAGTCTAATACATAATATAACTGACTGATTGGTCAATCGTCAATGAAAAGAGATGGTATAATAAAGTGAAACTTTAATCAGTGGGGGTTTTGTTTATCCCTCGCTGATTATTAGCCTTCACCAATCGGGCGTTTACGGGCAGCAGGGCTCCCACTTAACTTCTTTGCCCGAGCTGAATTTTGAGGTGGGAGTTTTACTGACCGTTAATGCGGGATAAAGTTAAACTGTGAGGAACGAGATTTGTTACTATTCCTTACTGAAGCATTATCTTTTATTAATCGAGATTCTATATAGATAGTAGGCCCACAAATACCTATTTTGTCCCGCTAAATTTTTGGGTAGGGGTTTTGCTACTTGCTAATATAAGATTAAATTGAATTTTAATTTACATAAGATGCGAAATTAAGTTTAGGAGAGAAGATATGAAAGAAAAAGAGCGCTTAATTATAGAGATGGCTATGAAGTTATTTGCGACTAAGGGTGTGAATGCAACGTCAGTACAAGAAATCGTCACAGCTTGTGGTATATCAAAAGGGGCTTTTTATTTGTATTTTAAATCGAAAGATGAGCTTTTATTAGCGACACTTCGATATTATTATGACAAAATCCAAAAGAAAATGTTGGATATTGAAAAAGAGTCGTTATTACCACGTGAAAAATTTGAAAAACAATTATATTTCCAGTTTACTGATGTGCAAAAGCATAAAGAATTTATTATTATGCATGCAAGAGAAAATGCCATTCCATTTAATAAAGAAGTAGAAGAGTTTATGGTGCGGATGAAGTTAGAATCTCATGCATTTTATCGGAATAGCCTACTGTCTATTTATGGTGAAAAGGTCAGTCCATATTTATTAGATTTGGTAATTATGGTGGAAGGGATATGCCACGGTTATTTACAATTAATTATTTTAAATGAACCGGAAATTAATTTCTCTCATGTTGCTTCATTTATTTTAAAAAGAGTAGACGATTTAGTAGAAGGGCTTCTAGAATCTTCGGAGGAGCCTGTTTTAAATGAAGAAAAGATTGGGGAGTTTTTTTGTAGCTCAGAGCTTATTAAAGAACAGGTGAAAGAGCATTTTTTAAATGAAATTATTATACTAAAACGAACATTAGCAGACCAACTGGAAAATGATGAGGTTTTAGTCACTTTAGATGTTTTAGAATCTGAAATGAGAGTTCAAAATCCGAGGATCCCAGTTATTCGAGGGATGTTAGCGAATTTGGAAGCGTATAATGATTTGAATGATTTTAGATTGGGGTTAGCCCGATATTACTATATAAATTGAGACTGTAAACAGTAGGATTCTAATCCCACTGTTTACAGTGTAAAATAAGTTTTTATTTTACATTTTGAAATTTATACATGTCACCATAAACGTTGGTGTCATTGTATATAAACAATACAATATCTGCATTTTGTTCTTCTATTTGCTGCTTCACACTTTTTCCTTGAGTGTAACGAGGATCAATAAAAGTTGTTTTAGCAAAATTACGTGCAAATAAAGGATATGTAGCATCAGCATACGAATCTTTTAAGATAACGATGTGTAAATCGTTGTCTGCCTTTTCATTAATGATGTTTATTTCAGGGAAATCAGTCTGATAAACACTAGCATATCCAGGGGCAGGAATATTTTTTTCTTTTCCGTAAAACTGAGCCATAGATTCCTTAGCAGTATCATCTTTAATAGCACCATAGTAAACCGTGTAGTCGTCCCAAGATTCACCGGAATTGTAGTGGACATATGGAATTTGTACAGATGAAGTATCAATTAAGCGGTACAATTGATTATTCCAGCTACCAACAAACTTTCCTTTCGGTTTTTCCCAGTTAATGGTGTAGTCGTCTTTCTTTATTGGTTGTCCTTTATATTTGTTTGAATGAGAATTAATAAAATTCATCGTATCCTCATACGCATAAAAGGCACCTTCCATATTCCAATGATGGTCTGTAGTTAAATACATTCGTTCTAGTTCTTTGTTAGTAAATCTTTCTTTAAACATGGGTAATACATCAATAATAGGGAATTGCGTTTCTGCCAATTTCTCAGCAAGGTGATCTCTAAGTATTTGTTCGTACCCAAGATTTAGGTAAGAAGGAAGCTTATATTGTAACGCTGTTTGCTTACTAGGAACTAAAGAAAAATAAAACTCTGTTTGTGGAAAATCTTTTTTCAAAGTGTTTAATTCATGAACCCCAGCATCAACATCGTTTAAATGATTTTCCATATTAGGTCTATTAAAAATAAATTGATCGTTTGTAACATGAATGTTGTTTACGAATGTTCGATTCATAGACAGTTGGAACTTTATATAACTTTCAAGAAAGAAATCTCTAGGTCCAATATGATCTGTAAAATGTGTTTCGGTACCTTTAAATAATTCTCCAGTTTTTATAGTGGAAGCATTTACAGCAGGTCTAATTGCTAAGTTTCTGTTCTCAAATTCAGAAAATGTCTTTTTATCTATAAGAATAACTTTTGCTGTCCAAATACCCACTCCAAAAATAACTGTAAGAAACCCCATTATTAAAGTGAGGTTTTGAAATTTTTTCATAGTGAACCTCCTTTAAAAACGGAAATAAATAAATGGATTATAAGTTGCATTTGTTAGGAATACTAAAACAATGACTAAAATACTTAAATAATATATTGGCGATAAAACAGCAAATCTTTTTGTTGATAACACTTTTTGTAACCATGGAAATACGGGCGCTGCAGTAATAATAGCTAATAGGAAAATGCCCCAATAATTCATTACATAGAAATAACTATTAATATCTGTTAACGGACCGTTAAATCCGAACATGGATTTTAAAAATTCAAGGCAATAACTGAAATTATCTGCGCGGAAAAATACCCATCCAATAATAACTAAAAACATAACGTAAATATGTTGGAGAGGACTCCATAATTTTTGAAGTAGGTTTTCAAGTCCTGCTTTTTCAAATGCAATTAGCATTCCATAATAAATACCCCAAACCATAAAGGTCCAACTGGCACCATGCCAAAAACCAGTTAATCCCCATACGATGAAGAGGTTACGATAAACTTTCCAAGTTGTAACGCGATTTCCTCCAAGAGGAATATAGACATAATCGCGGAACCAAGAACCGAGCGAAATATGCCAACGACGCCAAAATTCAGAAATGGATTTTGAGATATATGGATAATTAAAGTTTTCTAGAAAATCAAATCCAAACATCTTTCCTAATCCAATTGCCATGTCACTATATCCAGAAAAATCAAAGTAAATTTGTAGTGTATAGGCAATGGCTCCCATCCAAGCTAATGATACACTCATATCAGAAGGATTCATTGCGAAAATCTCATCAGCTATAGCACCCAATTGGTTAGCAATTAAAACTTTTTTCCCTAAACCAATAATAAAACGGCGAACTCCTTCAGAGAATTTTTCGGCATCAACAGTTCGCTGGTGTAATTGGTGAGAAATTGTATTATAACGAACAATTGGTCCTGCTACTAATTGTGGAAATACAGTAAAGTATAAAGCCAAATCAAAGATATTTCGTTGAGCATCGACTTTTTTCTTATAAATGTCGATAATATAACTCATCGCATGGAACGTGAAAAATGAAATACCAATTGGTAAAGGTATTTTTTCAAGAATAATATTGGTATGGAAGATAGAATTAATATTATCCACTAAAAAGTTTGCGTATTTAAAATATCCTAAAATAGCTGTGTTCATTACAATTGCAAACGTTAATAATAGTTTTCTTTGCCCATTTGTGAAGCGACTATTCCCTAACAAGATACCAAACCAATAGTTAACAAAGATAGAGAACAGCATTAGGAAAACATAAATGGGTTCGCCCCAAGCATAAAATACTAAACTAAAAAATAATAAAACTATATTTTGTAGTTCTTTGCGTACAGCATAATAAATTAAGAGTACAGCGGGTAAAAATAAACATAAAAAGACAAGGTTACTAAATACCATTTCAATTAATTCCTTTCCTATTTTACTTAAATGATACCAAAATTCTCTTTGTAATGTAAGATTAGAAAGTTTAGGATATTATTTACATTTTTAATTTCTTTATATTGTGAGAGGTTCTCGTAAGTGGTGAGAGAGAAAAAAATCATTGTTTATAAAAAAAGGCCGTCCCTAAATATCTTTTAGGAACGGTCCTTTTTTACTGACATGAAATAATTTAGTTGTTTTTTTCTGCCCACTCTTCAACATTCCAAACTTTTGTTATCCAGTCTTCATAGAAGTCGGGTTCGTGACATACAAGAAGAATTGTCCCCTTATATGCTTTCATAGCTTTTTTAAGTTCTTCTTTTGCTGTAACATCAAGGTGGTTCGTTGGCTCATCGAATAGTAGCCAGTTACTTTCTTCACCCATTAGTTTACATAAGCGAACTTTTGCTTGTTCCCCACCACTTAATTGATTTAATGGGCGAGAAATATGTTCATTTTTCAATCCACATTTCGCTAACATTGCACGAATTTGATGTTGGTCCATGCTAGGGAATGTGTTCCAGACGTCATCAATTGGTGTTATATTATCAGCTTTAACTTCTTGCTCGAAGTATGCAGGCTCTAAGAAGTCACCAAGGCTCGTTTTACCGCTTAAAGGTTTATTTTTTCCTAAAATCGTTTTTAGTAATGTTGATTTACCAACACCATTACATCCAACGATGGCAATTTTTTCACCGCGTTCAATTGTCATTGTTAGTTTTGGTAGTAATGCGTGTGTATATCCGATTTCTACATCTTCACCTTCAAAGACGAAACGGCTACTCGCACGACATTCTTTAAATGAGAATTCTGGCTTAATTGCCGTTTCAGGACGATCAATAAGCTCCATGCGATCAAGCTGTTTTTGACGACTCTTTGCACGACCTGTAGTTGAATAACGAGCTTTGTTCTTCGCAATGAAGTCCTCTTGCTTTTTAATAAACTCGCGCTGCTTTTCATAAGCGTTTATATGTTGATTTTTATTGATTTCTGCTAGTTCTAGGAATTTTTCGTATGTCGCTGTATAGCGCGTCATCTTCGTGAATTCTAGATGGAAAATAACATCAACACATTTATTCATAAATTCCGTATCATGGGAAATTAATAAGAATGCATGCGGGTATTCTTTTAAATAATTCGATAACCAATTAATGTGTTCAACGTCTAGATAGTTGGTAGGCTCATCGAGTAATAACACTTCTGGTTGTTCAAGTAATAGTTTAGCAAGTAATACTTTTGTACGTTGTCCACCACTTAGTGCTGAAACATCACGATCTAAACCGATTGCATCAATTCCAAGACCACGTGCTGCTTCTTCTATTTTCATATCTAGTAAATAGAAACCGCCTGCTTCCAGAGCATCTTGTATTTCGGCCATCTGCTCAAGAAGGTCCTCTAATTCTTCTGGTGTAGCTGTTCCCATTTTTTCTGTAACTTCATTTAACGCGTTTTCTTTTTCAAATAAAGGTAAAAATGCGTCTGCTAATACATCACGGATTGTACGACCAGGTGTTAAAATTGTATGCTGGTCTAAGTAACCGTAATGTGTACCTGGTGTCCACTCTACACGACCTTGGTCGTGAATAAGTTGACCAGTAATAACATTCATAAATGTTGATTTACCAACACCATTTGCACCGACTAATCCAACGTGCTCACCTGCTAGTAATCGCATAGATACATCTTTAAATAATGTACGATCACCAAATGTATGTCCTAATTTTTCGACTGTTAATAAGCTCATAGTATCCTCCGTCCAACTTGAAATAGTACCTTGAATCATGATACTAAATTCTTTCATATAATGCTATCATTTCAAAATGTATATTTTTTCAAGAATTATGTTGCATTAATTTTTTGAAAATATATAATATAATTGAACAGTGGTTAATTAAAGGTGTGAGGTATGGAATATGTCACCAAGGAAAGCAGTTAAGCAAGAACTAACAAGAGAAATGATTATGAATGTAGCAAGGGATTTATTCATAGCACAAGGATATCAACATACTTCAATGCGCAAAATTGCAACGGAACTTGGATATAGTCATGGTTCGATCTATTATCATTTTAAAAATAAAGCAGAGCTATTTTACGCAATGGCAGAACAAGATTTTCAGTTGTTAAATAAAAAATTAGATGAAATATGTAATCAAAAATTACCGAGAGAAGAACAATTAAGAGCAGTTTTATTCGGCTTTATTGAATTCGGCCTACGAAATCAGAGTCATTACGAAATCATGTTTTTAATTAAAGATGATGAGTTAAAAGAGTGTTTGGCGGATAGTCCGAATGTTAGTTATGAAAAATTTGCGAGCGTCATCTCTTCTTTATGCGATGCAAAAATAAATGCGATGTTAATATGGTCTGTCTTTTTATCATTACATGGGTTTGTAGCACATTATTGCAGGAGTGGTCAAACGTTTGAAGAACTACAAGGTTTAGCTAAGGTGCATGTAGAGTTTATTTCAAAATCGCTTCTTATGTAAGTGATTTTCTTTTTACTATTAATTGAACAGTGGTTAATTAATTTAAGGGGGAATTGTAATGAAAAAAGCTTTAGTACTAGGGGCATCTGGTTCAATGGGATATGCCATCGTAAAAGAGTTATGTAACCGAGGAATTCACGTAGTCGCTTTTGCAAGGAATAAAGAGAAGTTAGATTTATTATTTTCTGATGAGGAAAATGTGGAAGTCGTAGCGGGAGATGTATTTATACAAGAGGATATGATGAGTGCTGCTAAAGATGTTGATGTTGTATTTCACGCTGTAAATATTCCATATTCGGAGTGGGAGAAGCAGCAAGCAAAGTTATTAACAAATATATTAGAGGTAACGAAATATTATGGTATCAAGTTAGGGATAGTTGATAATATTTATGCGTATGGAAAGCAGGGTCGAGAGCTCGTAAAAGAAGATGCTGAAAAGAGACCACATACAAAAAAGGGGAAAATTCGTTTGCAGCTTGAAGAGGTGGCAAAAGAATCCAATGTACAAATGTTTATTGCTCATTTCCCGGACTTTTACGGTCCCAAAGCAGAAAGTACACTTGTCCATCATACATTAAAGGGGGTACTTGAAAATAAAACGTCTAGCTTTGTAGGAGATAAAAGGATTGCGCGTGAATACATTTTTACACCAGATGGTGCAAAAGCGATGGTTGAATTGGCATTACACGATAAAGCATATGGCCAAAATTGGAATATACCAGGATGTGGCGTAATTACAGGAGAAGAAATGATTCAACATATGAGAGAATTAGCAGGATATAAAAAATCAATAATAACGGTAAATAAGTGGGTCGTTAAGCTACTAGGATTATTTGATAAACAAATGAAGGAATTTGTGGAGATGTTATATTTAGTAGAAAAACCAGTTATATTAAGTGGTGAAAAATATGAAGAGTATATAGGAGAAATTCCTAAAACACCTTATTACGAGGGGATAAGAGAAACTATTGAGTATATGGGTAAAATGAAACATTAACTAATTGGAATGCCTGCAAATAGTGGAGAATAATACTAAAAAAAGTTACTTCTATTTACAGAAGTAACTTTTTTACTAAGCTTTTTGTTTTACTTTACTAACTTTTTTCTCTGCTACAATGAAATGTGGTCTACGCTTTGTTTCGTAATAAATACGACCGATGTATTCACCGATAACTCCTAGGAAAATGAGTTGAATACCACCGATAAATAATATGGCAGAAATTAATGTAAAGTATCCTGGTACATCGACGCCGCTAACGGTAATTTGAATAAATGTAGTGATTACATATAAAACAGCTAAAAGCGTTGTTAATAATCCAAGGTATATAGATAATCGCAATGGTTTATTGTTAAACGAAATTACACCATCTATCCCGTAATTTAATAACTTAGAGAAAGTCCATTTACTTTCTCCGTCAGAACGTAATACATTTTCGTATTCAATAATTTGTTCTTTGAAACCAATCCAAGAAAATAAACCTTTTGAAAAACGATTGTATTCAGTTAGAGATAGTAATGAATCGACTGCACTTCTACTTAAAAGTCTAAAATCACCGATGCCATCTACTAGCTCAATATCAACGAATTTATTCATGACTTTATAATATAAGCGAGAAACGAAAGAGCGTACTGGTGAATCACCTGTTCTAGTTCGCTTTGCAATTACTTGATCATAGCCGTTATTATAGCCGTCTAACATATCTTTTATTAGTTCAGGTGGATGTTGTAAATCAGCATCCATAATAACCACAGCGTCGCCTGTAGCGTACTTTAGACCGGCAAGCATAGCAGCTTCTTTTCCAAAATTCCTACTAAATGATATATAATGCACATTTGAGTCTGAATCGGCTAGCTCACGTAGAATCTCTAATGTATTATCTTTACTTCCATCATTGACGAAAACAAATTCATAATCAGTAGTTAGCTTATGAATTTCAAGAGAAGTCTCTGAATAGAAAGCTCTGAGTACCTTCTCCTCATTGTAACAAGGTACTACTATTGAAAGGGTCATGTTAGGACCTCCTTAGGTGTAATTTTAAACTGAGCATGAAGTAAAAGTTGAAGCAATTATCTTCAACTTTTACTTCAATTTATTTTACTAACTTTTTTTAAAACGACTTTTAAATCTTGTATATCGATCCTTATCTCCAAGAACTAGAAGCGAGATACAAATGATAAATGAAATGATAGAAATAACGAGACCCATTTTGAAATAAGGTGTGACGTATTTCATTTCAACTACATGCTGCCCTTTTGAAATAGGAACACCAATAAAGGAAGAATTAGCCTTCGTAAACTCAGTTTCTTTACCGTCAACCTGTATTGACCATCCTTTACTATATGGTACAGATAAATATAGTAATCCATCTTTAGTAGAATTAATATTACCTTTTAAGTAGTTACCTTTATAGTAAATATTTTGTAGGCTATTTTCTTTTAAAGTATTCACTTTTTTCGGGACAGTTTTATAGTTGGTACTGTTGATTTGTAAGTCTTTAAACTCATATTGACCAGGAGTAGTGATAGAAATGATTAGCTCAGTTGGCTTCGCATCTTTTCCTAAATTGTAAACAAATCTTTCTAACGGGTAAGCGTAAGCTCCATCTTCATTACCTTTTATCATAGATTTGTCATTCACATTAACTCCAAATGATTCCTTATTTACATTTCTAATTTTAATTTCAACAAGGAGATCACCTAACATATCGGTATTATCAACAGGTACTATTATACGCCCATTTTCATGAACAGTAAGTATGTCTTTCTCTTTCTCTATATTTTCCAACTTAATTTTATTTGGATTAATCTTAATTTGTTTTGAATCTAGCTGTTTTGTATTAAATTGTTTTAAAGGAAGACTTCCAACGTTATCTACAACTACAGCATCTAATAAAAGTTGATCTCTCTCGGCGAAATTAAGTTTTGAAAATTCTTCATCACTTATACCAGCTTCGTATACATAGCCTAATGGTAGTGCAAATTCGTTTTTATAAATGTTGTAAGGACCTACTTGTTGTAAATACGTATAACCATACGGAATATCAGTTTTAGTAGCACCTTCACTTAATACATAATATTTTACCCCTAGCATGTTCTCAAGGAATAGTCGTTTATCTAACTGGAAGAACATAGATGGACTATCATATCCTTGAAAAACATTGTACTTATTTTTCATAAAGTCATGAACATCATGATTGACTAAGCTTTGATAAGTACTTGTACCATGATAACCTTGCAGCATCGGTGTATTCTTATAATTATTGTTTGGATTGATAATTCGATAAAAATCTTTATCTTGATTTTGAATATAACGAATTGCGTCAATTTCATCCTTATTATCGAGACCTGGCCCATGTAATGATTCTTTTGTTGCGCCTGCTTGATTAAAGTGTTTACTAAGAGCTGTATCTGAATAGACGTAATTAATACATATTACATTGACCAGTACATTTAATATAATGAAAGATTGTAAGACTACTTTTGATAAATAGCGCCATAGTAATATTGTAATAATAGATAAAGCAGTAGTACCAATTAAAATGTTATCAATCGTTTCTAATGGTTGTTCGTTTATGTTTACTTTTCTATAGAATGCGTAAATAAATAGTGCTGTCGCTAGCAAAGGACCTATTAAATAGTTGACCTTCTTTTTGTGAAGTAGCATCCAATCTAAAATGTAAGCTGAAGTTTGGGCAACCACAAATGCAAATAGGTAAAACCATCTGTATTGCATAGCAGAAAAACCATTAAATACGGAATACGTATATGGAATCATATACAGAACTAACATAAACCCTGTAAAGAGTAACTTATTTGTGACAAGTTTATTGCGTATTAGAAGCGCGCTAGTAATAAGGAAGAGGATGAAAACTGGGAATGCGAGCTGATAATCCTCTGTATTATTAATGAAAAAGATACTTTCCATTAAGTTTTTATAAAACGTATCTTCAAAAAATAACGGAACAGTAAATTTTGTAGCTAGTCGATCTGAACTAAATACGCCATTTACAGATGGTATAAAGCAAACAGCAGCTAAACCTAGTGATAAGGAATATAGGAAAGCAATTCTAATATAATAAGTTAGAAATGTTTTTATCGTTTTGTTTTGCTGTGTAGCGAAATATTGGAAAAAGGCATAAATATAGATGAAAATGCTAGTAATGAAAGCGAAATAGAAATTTGATGCAAGCATAAGCGCTGTTGCAAACAGGAATAATCCCTTTTTTCGCTCTAAAATATATTTATCCAGTCCCCATATTACTAAAGGTAGAAACACTATAGCATCTGCCATGAAGTCCCATAATAAAGAATGGCGAATAAAAGTCACACATCCCCCATATATAATGGCAGAAATGAAAGAAGAAAAAATAGTTTTATTATGATAACGTAAAGAGCCATACATGAATAACATCGCTAATGTACTTTTTAAAATACTCATATATAGCTTCATCTCAAAGATTTGGTCAAAATTTAGTTTAGGAAGAAGGAGCGTAAGCCAGAAAAATGGGGCTGTACTATAGTAATAACTAAATTCTCCGAATAAATCTCCACCTAAGCCATAATCCCAAGACCAAAACAAATTCCCATCCTTAAATGCATGTTGTAAAAGGAATGTAAAAAAGCTGAATTGTGATAATGCATCTCCCGTACTAGAAAATACACTGTCTGATTTTAGGAAAAAGTAATGAAAAGCAAATGCACATATTATTAATAATGGAATGATAATAAGTGTGCTTTTAGTAAAAAAGGTTCTTTTATTTACTTCTGAAGTCATTAAATGAATAAGCCTCCTCAATACAGTTATTCAGATTTAAACCACATTCTCCATATTTAGATATTGTTTTATAATGAAAAAAAACTATGGATGAATCGGCGATTTTTAATGATAGTAATAAAGTTTTCAGTTGTACAATTCATGGTGTGGCAAGTTAATATTTGTATAGAAGATTAACTGCGAATTGCTTTAATACTAGGTGTTGTACATCTAGGGTTGTTCGTTTCCAAGTATAATCATTCCAGAAAGGCAAGTCAATTTAAGATAAAGATTGAAAATAGGGTTAATTCTAAGTAAGAAGATAAAAATAAAAACTTCAAATTTAATTTGAAGTTTTTATTTTTATTTATTTTCTAACTAGCTTTTTATTTATAAATCCTAAAATCAATCCGCGTATTTGAGGATCGATGGCAAGACCGATAATGCCGTACAATATACCAGTAAATGTTAAAGCTATTAGTGGCGGTAAGTTAATTAATGTTGTGCGGTATATTGCGTAACTGATTATAAATGCTAGGCTATTAAATATTATTCCTTTGAATAGTAATGAAAAGCCTTTACGAACGAATAAAGTAAATCCGATTAATAATGTAATCTCGGTAATGATAGCAGCTGCCGCAGCTCCCATCATTCCAAATTGGCTACCTAATGCGATGTAACTTATGATAGCGACAGCTAACCCAATCCCCATCGTTGTAGCACGCTTCCACTGTTGACCAATTGTCGTTAAATTATCAGCAAGTGGATAGTTGATAGATTGTAAAATGACCATAAAGGCTAAAATTGCAAGAGCGTCACCAGCTGGGGCATACTCTTCACCTAATAAAGTAACAATCCAAAAGCTTGGATCGGCGATAAATGGGATAGAAATCCCCATTCCTAAGAAAGACATAAGCTTTAATTCGAACAGAGATAGTTTTCTATGTTCATCAATATTCTTTTCATTTCCAAAAGCAAATAACTTTGGATAAAAGGCTGCTGCAATTACACCGGGTATTTGATAAAGTACAGCGGGTATTTTCGATGCAGCTCCAAAGAATCCAACTTGCTCGTACGTTGAAACTTTTTCTAATATAATAGGCCCTAACTGTGGTAAGAGCATAATGATAATGCCATTGATTGTGAAAATAAGCAGTTGATCTAAAATACCTTTGTCCCAGCCTTTATGAACCGTTGTATGGCGGAGTACCATTATGAAGGCGATGACTCCTGTTACAAGACTAGAAATCCCGTACATGGCAGCGACCATCATAAGTGACCATTTAAATGACATTCCTAGTAGAAGCGCAGCTGCGGCTGTTACACCTTGTATTACAGAAATAATCGCTGTAAATTGCATACGTTCTGTTACTTGGAAGTAAGCCATACCAACACCTTGTAAAGTTGCTCCAAACATGGTCGGCAGTACAACCCAATATACCATGGCACGTAAGTAAGCATCAGCATAGAAGAACTGAGCGAAAATAGCGAAGAGCACAGAGATTACGATGGCTAATACTAAACGAATGCGTAAATAGCTACTGATTAGTACACTAATGTTAGCATCACTTCTTGTTCCTTCACGCATAAATGTATGTGTCAAACCTGCATCTGTAAAGTAACAAATAACAGCGGAAACTGCTAACGCAGTTGTAAACATACCATACTCACCTGGTGAAACATATCGTGCAAAGAAAATGGTCGCAATAGCAAGTACAAATCGAACAGTAATATTTCCTACAAATAGGTAGGAAGCGTTTTTAAGGATTTTATTTGTTTTCATGGAAAAAGACCTTTCTATTCTTTAGGACGCGCTTCGTCCTATTTGTAAATTTGATTTGTTTACGGAAAGAATGTTTAGAAGCTTATTTTTTATTTAAGAAAACATAAACTTGATTCGCACAAACCAAAGCATCGCGTATAACTTCTTGCTTCGTTTTCCATTTTTCGAATAAATTTTGCGACAATATTTCTTTATATCGCTTTTGATTAATTGAACTTGTGATTTATCTAATTTAGAGTTGCCCTTAATGTATATACAAGCGTTATTAATGACTGTATATGGGAATAGGTAAGTTTCAAGGATTTCAAGAAGTTCTGTAGAATCATTCACGATTAAGTCTTTTGATTTATTATGAACCCAATCCTTCATTCGATTAAATACTTCTAATTCTTTTGCTGTTTTTAATTCATAATCTTTATACTTTGAAGAAAGATTTCCTTCTGATAAGATTCGGTAATATGTCAAATATTCATCTACATAGCATACGTTTGTTACACTCATTAATTTAAATAGAAATTCTAAATCTTCTCCCCAGCTACATCCTGGTGTGAAACGAATATTATGCTCCATCACGATAGATCTTTTGAAAATCCAAGTACTTGTTTGAGCAACAACTTGATGCGTTAAGAAAGGTTTTGTCATATCACCTTTAATAAAGTTTGTCGTGTGCTCAACTTTTTCTCCAGTCTCTTCGTAAAAGTTCATATAGCCACAATAACAAGCATTCATATTGTTTTTATGCATGCTTTCAACTTGTTTTTCTATTTTTGTTGGATGCCATAAATCATCACTATCAAGAAAAGCAATATATTCTCCGCTAGCATTTTCAATTCCTGTATTACGAGCAACAGAAACGCCTTGATTTTCTTGAGGGACGTATTTTATTTGTCCTGGATATTTTTGCTCAAGATTTTTTACGATAGAAGATGATTGATCTTTACTCCCATCATCTACAATTACAATTTCAATATGTTTATATGTTTGATTTAGTATCGATTCCATCGTTTCTTCAATATATTTTTCCGCATTATACAGCGGGATAACAACTGAAACGATTTGTTTTTGTTCCATCATATAATTTTTATCTCCTCAAATTTTTTATGTTGCACACTATATATAGGCCTTGTCAAAGGAAGAAGATTACAAGAACATCTGTATAAGTTTACCGCATATAAACTTTGTAAATCAACTCTATGTATTTTATATGAAAAGCGTGTAAACAAATGCTTCATATAAAAAACCTTCCTTTTTGATTAGAAAAAAGGAAGGTAAATCATTTATTAAATACTCCAAGGTTTATTCAAAGTTAACACTTCAGCCATTTCTTTACTCTTCAAACGTCCTTTTTTTCTATTTTCTGCACGATCTGAACCAGTTGTATGTAGCCAATGTTCTTCCTCTGTTTCAGGAATTACTTGTGGTACAGATGAAGGTTTTCCGTCTTTTAATGCGACAAATGTAATGAAACAAGTTGCGGCCATTCTACGCTCGCCTGCTAGTAGATCCTCTGCAATTACTTTTACGAAAACTTCCATTGAAGACTTTCCTGTATAACATACGAATGCTTCATAACAAACAGAATCTGCCTGGTGAATTGGAGTTAAAAAATCAACGGAATCGATAGATGCTGTTACGCAATGTTTGCGGCTATGTCTTGCAGCTGCAATTGAAGCGATACTATCAATTTCTGCTAATAATTTCCCACCGAAAAGTGTTTGGTGATTATTTAAATCGTTAGGAAAAACACGTGTTGTTTTAATTGCTTTTGATTCTCGCATGAATTTCTTTTCCATATATTCATCCCCTATTTTCTGTTTTCAATCAGAGTGACATGTGTAAGTGGAGTACTCATATTAGATATTTAATGAAGTAAAGTGTTCCAAAAGAGGATTATCCCGCTATTTGCGGGCTAATAGTCAGTGGAGGATGAACAAAACCCCCGCGGATTAAAGTTTCACTTTATTGAAATTTCTGTATTTGTATTCATGTAACTGAAAGAAAATTTATCGTATATAAAATGTAGTGTAAAAGAGGATTCGCTTACATTGCAAGTGAAAAAGTAATGACTATGTATTTGTCATAGAAATTCCCTATTAACCTTGTGCCTATTCATGATAGAATCGTTTTGTTATGAATGGAAATAGAGGTGCAATGGACATATGAATCATATACAAACAAATTTTTCGTCTTTCTTCAGTAAAATAACGATAGGTGCGATGTTCGCATTTTTTGTCTATAGTTGTTGGTCGGCTTTTGAAACAAGTAAGCAATTTTTTGAGGGAAGTACAACAAGTATAACAATCGTATTGGTGATTTTTGTTATTCTTATTTTGTTAGTAGCATCAATTTTGCAATATCGTTTTACAGATAAACAATTTCTTGTTTTTCTAATAAGCATATCTATAGTTGTAAGACTTATCACAGTTCTATTTGTAGATAGTCCAATGATAGGTGATATGAAAGCTATGTATGATTCTGCAAAGCAGATTGCAATTGGCAATAATATAGAGAATGTAGCACAGTTACCTTTTATTATTTATGAATCAATCATCATTCGTATATTTGGTGATACGGTATTCGCTTTACAACTATTTAATATTTTATTTTGTACAGGAACTGCATTTTTCATTTATCGCATCGCGTCAACGGTCTTTGGGGAAGAGTGTGGTCGTATTGCATCAATGTTTTACGCTTTATATATTCCAAATATATTTATGAGTTCTGTATTAACGGCGGAATCACTCGCAATATTTTTATTTTATTGTGCTTGTTACATATTTTTATATAAGGGATTAGATCATCCTTATATGTGGGTAATTTCAGCCATTTTATTTGCGTTTAGCAATATGATTTTCCCAATGGGGTTATTTTTACCTATTTTTATAGCTGTATATGTGTTGTCAATTGAATTATTTCGATCAGCAACGAAACAAAAATTACTATTAAAAATGATAGGAATACTTATTCTGTTTTATAGTACTCATTTTAGTGTGAGCTATGGTATCAAGATGATGGGAATGTCACAGTATACGATTTCTAATCAGACTTATGTTCAATCTGTTTTAATTGGAAAAAGTCAAAATGAAGAAAAACCACCCAAAAATCAAAGTGTAAAAGAGCACATTGATCAAGAGTTAAAAGAAATGGAAGTAGAAAGATTTAAACTGTTAAAACCAGTTATTAACCAACTTTCAGATGAGGGAATAAATTCTATTATTTTTAAATGTGAAAAGCTTATATATATAGTGGTGACATTATTTATGGCCATAGCTTTATTACATTTTCTAATTAAGAAACAGCAAAGTGAAGGATATATGTTGTTTGTATTATTAATTACCGGGTATGTATCGTTAAGGCTCTTTCAAGTAGATATAGCATATTATAATATTGTTATGCCAGCTTTGTTTATTTTACAAAGCTTTGGTGTTTATATAAGTTATTTTTATTGCCAAAAAATATTTTTCAGAAAATAAAAGAATCCATTTCGGATTCTTTTTTTGTAGATGGATGATAAGGATGAATACAAAGTGGAGAGGAAGAATCTCCACTTTGTATCGATTTGCCTTATCGGTTTAGTTCTAGTTGTAAATTATCCGCTGTTAAGGCCATTTTCGAGGAATCGTCTTGAATACTCTTCATTACTTGTGAGATAGTTTCTAATTCATTTTCAATTTTTTTATTTTGTTCTTTAGAGTTAGACATATCTTTTACGATTTCTTGGAAATATTGGTCTGTCGCATGCATACTATCTGTCCCTTCAGATACGAGAGAGCTAATTTGTTCCACGGAAGAAGAGACGTGGATAATTTGTTCATTAGTTTTTTCAACGAGTTTTGTAACGTTGAAAATTGATTCTTTCGTTTGCTCCGATAACTTTCGAATTTCTCCCGCTACGACTGAAAAACCTTTACCAAATTCGCCAGCACGTGCAGACTCAATAGCAGCATTTAATGCTAGTAAATTTGTTTGCTCGGCGATTGATTTTACAATATCGATGATTTCGTTAATTTTGTTAGAAATATCAAGAAGTTCACGAGTATCAGTAATAATAGTTTCCATATTCGTTTGGATGCTTTCCATTCGTTTGTTTTGCAAATTTAATTGTTCTTTTCCTTTGTTGGCCTTTTCTTCTGATGTCGTAGCTAATGATGTACCTGTTTTTGCAATTCCTACGATACTTTCGGATTTAGATGTTAACTGTTGAATAGAAGAGCTTGTTTTTTCAGATACTGCCGCTAGTTCTGTTGCAATATGTGTAATCGTCATAGCTGTCAGTTCTTTTTCTTTTTCATGTTCTTTTTGGATTCTTTCATATTCGGATTCATAAGCTGCAATAACAAGTTCTTGCTCTAATGCGAATAATTTATTTATTACGTTTATAGAATAAGAAAAATCGTCTATCGTTGAAATTTTCGTTTGCAAAATCTTCATGACAGAGCGGAATAATTCTTGATAAGCAGCAGTATACCATTTTCTATGTAAACCAATTTGTACGTGCCTTTTTGCAATTCTAACACGTTGTTCAATAAAATCTTCATTCATATTCCCGCTGAACAATTCTTTAATATGTGTCTTTAAAGTTTGTTTTAATTTTGGAATAGAGCTGTAGCGTTCAATAACAGTAATTAAATTAGGTTGTTTTGTGATGTTGGTGTAGAATTTTTCTGTTATCCAATCTATTTCCTCATAAATAAATGGCTGTAACACTTTTACAATTTGTAAATCTTCCTTTGAAATATGTAGCATATCCATTTGAGTTTTTAGTTCAGAATTAGCAGGCACGTTAAATATTATTTGTTGGCCTTTGCTTAATTCGATTATACTGGTGTTTGTTTTATTTTTTTTTAAAACCCCAAGCATCATTCTTCCCCCTGTTTATAAAACGTTTTCATTTTTTTATTCTAATGTAATTATATATTTTTATATGCAATTACTCTATAGTATGTGGAATTGTATATAAATTAAGAGAATTCTATGTAGAATTCTCTTAATGGCCTTTATTAATTTTTGCATGTGTTTTAAAGAAAACGGGGAAATGTACATTATATATTACGGTGACTACACGAATAACGAATGTTATTAATAAACAAACATAGAAAGCTAATACGTGTGCCCCCATTGCATGTGTAATTAGGAAACTAACTGCTCCTAAAATAGAAGCAATTGCATATATTTCTTTTCGGAATACATAAGGGATATCTTGAGCGCAAATGTCGCGTAAAATACCGCCCCCAATACCTGTAATAACTCCCATTGAAACGACTAAAAACGAGGCGTCAACGTGATGTGACATTGCCGCATTTGCACCAATAGCTGTAAATACACCTAAACCAACAGCATCAGAAAGCATAATAACAACTTGAAGTTTATTAATGCGCTCAAAAAACATACATGTGAATAATGCTGATAGTACACTTACGAAAAAGTAAATGGGTTTTACAAATGCGACAGGAGGCAGGTTACCAATCATAATATCACGAATAATACCGCCGCCGAGCGCAGTAGCTACAGCTAAACAAAGGACACCAAATAAATCTAAATCTTTTTTCAAACCAACTAATGTACCAGAAATGGCAGCGGCGATAATGCCAAGAAACGTAAATATATCGATTAATAACATGGCTTTAATTCCTTCCTCCTAAAGATGTTCCAGAGAAAAAATATACACTAAAGTTTTGGAAATAACAATTACTTTTCGCTACATGTAGAAAAATGGATGAAATAGCTAAAGAAAGCGTTTGAAAATGCTTGATAATTAGCAATAAAGTAGAGCGAAAAAGTGTGGAAAGATTAATTGTATAGTTTTTTGATGTAGCTTAGTTGGAGGGATGGTACAATAAGAGAAGTCCGCTTTATACATTTGTATAAAATGATAAAAAAATATTTTTGTACGTTCGAAAATACGTGCATATGTGTTAGATAGTTTTTATAGGGATAGGGAAGGATAGCTAAAGGACAGTATTTTCGGTTACTAATAATGCTGGATTTGACTAGTTTCGGCATGAAAAATAGTTCTCAATTTAAATATGAGTTATGTTATAATTGCTAGGTGTGTTTAAACAGTAGAAAACTATGATTAAAAGATAATGTAAAGATTTTGTATGGAGGTCTTGGAATGTTAGCAAATCAAGCTAGGGTTAGATTTGAGCATTTTTTGCTCTTTTTTATTATTTTACAGCCTGTTTTAGATTTATTAACGTCTCTTAGCATCGTTTTATTAAAGTCAAATGCCACTGTTGGAATTTTGGTAAGATTTCTTATTATGGCTGTTGGTGGTATTTACATTTTAATTCAGGCAAAAGAGAAGGAAAATAGGAAGTTTTTAATTTACTTAATATTATTAGCAGTAGTTTTAGGGATAGGGTTTATTAATAATGCACTAGTTAAGAATCCTATTGTACTTGGTGAAGAAGTTAAGTTTGTTGCGAAGGCATTATATATATATATCATGCTAGGATCATACATTTTAGCTTTAAAATCATTGAAAAAGACAGTGAATATTAGTGACAAAGTCAGAAATAGTATTGTGTATTCAACATTAATCATTAACGCTATTATGGTTATTTCTATTTCGACATCTACAGACTTTGGTAGTTATCAATGGATGAAGGTTGGTTCCCGAGGATGGTTCTATGCAGGTAATGAACTAGGGTCAATCTTAGCTATTATTTTCCCTATTGTGGTACTATATTCTATTCAAAAAACAAAGAGCGTGAAACACGTTTTATATTGGATTCCATCGCTGTTAATGATTTACTCTTTAATTCAAGTTGGTACGAAAGTAGGGATGGGCTCAATTGGTGCTACGTTAGCTGCAGCAATAGGGGTCATCGTACTACAATTACTATTTGATAGAAAAAATCCAAACAAAAAGTCTCTTGTACTTAATGGGTTAATTGCTGTCATCTTGTTAGCTGGTGTTGTCGGAACGTTTAAAATGACGCCATTAGCACAAAATATGGGTATTCATAACAACTATTTATCAGAACAAAACGTAGCACAGCAAGGTCAAAAAGAAAAAGAAATTAAAGAGAAAATTCAAAAAGAAGAAAAACAACATAAAGTTGAAAAGCCAGAAGAAAAGGCGAAGGTAGAAGCGGAAGTTAAGAAAGAAATTGAGAAAGAGCAAAAGAAAGAAAATCAAGAAAATCTTATTTTCAGCGGACGTCAAGTATATGAAGAGAGACATAAGCAATTCTTTAAAGAAGCGCCAACGTCACAAAAATTATTAGGAATGGGTTATGCAGGTAACTTTAAGTATAATGAACAAAAAGAGCCAGATCCGAAGTTAATTGAAATGGACTTCCATGATTGGTTTTATGATTTCGGAATTATTGGCTTTGCATTACTAATGATTCCATTTATTTATTACGGCTTAAGAATTCTGCTAGCATTTATTACAAGATTTAAAGAGATATTTAATATAAAATATGGAATGATTACAGCAAGCTTAGTATTAGCACTAGGTATTGCATATATTGCAGGACATATTTTGACGGCACCAGGAGTTGGGATTTACTTTGTAGTGTTGTTAGCGTATCTAATTGTAGACTTAGAAATTGAATGATAAAAATAAAAGCTAACTTTTGTTAGCTTTTATTTTTTAGTACAGTAAAATAAAGATAGATGGAAATGTAGCGAGGATTTAAAGGAGGAAAAAATATGAGGATATTGCATATGAATGCAGGAGCAGAAGATGGGGGAGGAAAAACACATATTATTTCACTTCTCGATCAGTTCCCAACTGGTGAAGTAGAATTAGCAGTATTTGAAGATGGAATTGTTGCGAAAGAAGCAAGAGAGCTAGGGATAAAAGTTCATGTGTTTTCACAAAAATCTCGCTATGATTTATCCATTTTAAAGAACATAAGTGAATTCATTAATAAAGAAGAATTTGATGTAGTTCATACACACGGTCCTAGGGCGAATTTCTTTGTTTCTCTAATGAAGAAGAAATTCGCGGCAAAATGGGTAACGACAATTCATAGTGATCCATTTCAAGACTTTACTAAACAAGGCTTAAAAGGCTGGATTTTCACTAAGTTAAATTTGAAAGCTTTAAAAAATATAGATTTATTTTTTGTTGTAACGAATAGGTTGAAAAAAAGCTTAGCAGCATTAGGTATTTCAAATGAAAAGATGCATGTTATTTATAACGGGATTGAATATGATCAGGAAAAAGCAGATGGCTATAATAAAAAGGAAATGTTTAATATTGATGAAGATGTGTTTACGGCAATCCAAGTAGCACGTCTGCATCCTGTTAAAGGACATGAAGTTTTATTCGATGCGTTACAACAAACAAAATTGGAGAAAATTAAAGTGTTATTAGTTGGTGACGGGCCGTTAGAAGGAGAACTAAAGGCATTAGCTACTGAAAAAGGGATTAATGATAAAGTTGAATTTTTAGGGCACCGTCAAGATGTGAAACAATTATTTGCTTCATCACATGTCAATTTGTTAACTTCCCATAGCGAAGGATTTCCATTAGTTTTATTAGAAGCGGCAAATCAACGTGTACCATCAATTGTGACTAGAGCAGGAGAAATCGAACCGTTAATTGCAGATGAAACTTATGGGTGGATTGTGCCAACCGGTGATGGCAAAGCATTGGCATCGGCATTAGAAGAGGCGTATGATAAGTGGAAAACTGGAGAGTTAGCAGTAATGGGTAAGCATATTTATGAGCATGCTACTATGAACTTCTCACTTCAAAAATTATATGAAGATACGAAAGAAACATATAAGCAATTAATAGCCAAAAACCTTTAATGATAGAGAGGATAGTTAAATATGTCAGTACAAACGGTTGATATTCTAGGTGTTCCTTTCTCTACAATGACAATGGATGAAACGATCCAACATTTAAAGAAGCAACTAGAATTAGAGCAAGCTCATACTTTTCAGGTTGTGACAGCAAATCCTGAAATTGTTATGTGTGCAAAAAAGGATGAAAAATTCCATAAAACATTATTAAATACAGATTTAATTACACCTGATGGTATTGGGGTTGTAAAAGCAAGTGGTATGCTTGGTACACCTTTAAAAGAGCGTGTAGCAGGATTTGATTTAATGAGCAATTTATTTGCAAAGTTATCAGAAGAGAAAAAGTCAGTATCTGTTTTCTTATTAGGTGCAAAACCACATGTTGTACAAGCCGCGGCTGATCATTTAACGAAGACATATTCGGCTGCATCTATCGTGGGTATACAAGATGGATATTTTAAACAAGAAGAAGAAGAGAATATTGTTTCACGTATTCAAGAGGCAAAACCAGACCTATTACTTGTTGCACTTGGCTTCCCAAGGCAAGAAAACTTTATCCAAAACAATAAGCATCGTTTAGAAACGAAAATGGCTGTTGGAGTAGGCGGTAGTTTAGATGTGTGGGCTGGAGAGGTAAAGCGTGCGCCAAAATGGATTCAAGCTATTCATTTAGAGTGGTTTTATAGATTATGTAGTAATCCAACACGTTGGCGTCGTCAGTTAGTATTAGCTGAATTTTTAAAAGAAGTAATGCGTTCAAAAAAGTAGCGGAACATCGCTACTTTTTTTATTTGTTCATTTTTGATAAAGGAAACTTTAATCAGCGGGGGGGGGGTGTTCATCCCCCACTGATTATTAGCCTTCACCAATCGGGCGTTTACGGGCATCATGGCTCCCAACTAATTTCTTTGCTCCAGCTGGATTTTGAGGTGGGAGCCTTACTGCCCTCAAATAGCGGGATAAACATTTTACTTTATGGGAATGATGAAGGAGAATTTTTTACACGAAAGTATTTTACTTATGCAATTCACACATGTAAAATGATGTGTAAAGACACCTGTGTGAGGAGGACTTCTTGTGGGTAAGGTAAAAGAAATTTCGAAGCGAAAGCTACTTGGTATAGCAGGGCTTGGCTGGCTATTTGACGCAATGGATGTTGGAATGCTTTCATTTGTAATAGTGGCGTTGCAAAAAGAGTGGGGATTAAGTACTCAAGAGATGGGTTGGATAGGTAGTATTAACTCAATTGGTATGGCTGTAGGGGCGCTCATTTTTGGGATACTATCAGATAAAATAGGACGAAAATCGGTCTTTATTATTACATTATTACTATTTTCTATTGGTAGTGGCTTAACGGCTTTAACGACGACACTCGCGATGTTCCTCGTTTTACGCTTTTTAATTGGTATGGGACTTGGCGGGGAACTTCCAGTTGCATCTACCCTTGTATCGGAGAGTGTTGAAGCGCACGAACGTGGGAAAATAGTTGTACTATTAGAAAGCTTTTGGGCTGGTGGTTGGTTAATCGCAGCTCTTATCTCATATTTTGTTATTCCTAAATACGGTTGGGAAGTTGCTATGGTATTAAGTGCAGTTCCAGCGTTATATGCTTTATATTTAAGATGGAATTTGCCCGATTCTCCGCGATTTGAAAAGGTTGAAAAAAGACCATCTGTTATTGAAAATATAAAATCGGTTTGGTCTGGAGAATATCGTAAAGCAACAATTATGTTATGGATTCTATGGTTTTGTGTTGTCTTCTCCTATTATGGAATGTTCCTTTGGTTACCTAGTGTAATGGTACTGAAAGGCTTTAGTTTAATAAAAAGTTTTCAGTACGTACTCATTATGACTTTAGCTCAACTTCCAGGATATTTCACAGCTGCATGGTTTATTGAACGTCTTGGTCGTAAATTTGTATTGGTTACGTATTTAATTGGTACAGCATGTAGTGCTTATGTGTTTGGAGTTGCGGACTCATTAACAGCATTAATAGTGGCGGGTATGTTACTATCCTTCTTTAATTTAGGTGCTTGGGGTGCATTATACGCTTATACACCGGAACAGTATCCAACAACTATTCGCGGTACAGGTGCAGGAATGGCAGCGGCATTTGGACGTATTGGTGGTATTCTTGGACCATTATTAGTAGGGTACTTAGTTGCTTCACAAGCTTCACTATCGCTAATCTTTACGATTTTCTGTGGATCAATTTTAATTGGGGCACTTGCTGTAGTTATACTTGGGCAAGAAACGAAGCAACGAGAATTAGTGTAAAAGGAGAAGGGGAACCGAGGTGGTTTCCTTTTTTCTGTTTTTTTAGATAAATAATGGTATAGTAAGAAAAAGGGATTGTTTCTTACTAAAGCGAATGTATACAACAAGACATATGGACAAAGGAATTAGGTGGCTGGATAAATGAAAATCTTACTTATCATGGAAGAAACAGAAGAGCGAAGAAAATTAGTTGAGAACTTTACTGAAAACATTCGAAATGTAGAATGTTTTGAAGCGGAAACTGGAACAGAATCTTTGCTAATAATGAAAAAACATACACCTGATTTTGTTTTTTTAAATTCGCGATTAATAGATGGTACTGGTTTTGAATATTCGAGTTTGTTACGAGAAGTGAATTGTTATACGAAATTTATTTTTATTGGTGAGGATATAGAAGAGGCAATTACAGCTTTTCGTTTCCAAGCGTTTTATTATTTATTACGACCATTTCGTGAAGAAGATTTACAATTCATTTTATATAAAATAGGAAAAGAACAAGGTGAGAAAGCAAAGAGTCATTTGCGTAAACTACCGATAGAAGGCCATGAGGGGATTAGATATATTTTCCCAGAAGATATTGTATATGTAAGTAAAAATAAGGAAAATAAAACCGTTTCAATTTATACAATGAATAATCAGTATATTTCAACATACACACTCCAGGAATTAGAAAATAAACTAAATGTATATGATTTTTTACGTGTACATAAAAGCTATTTAATTAATATGTCATATGTACAAGAACTTAAACCTTATTATAATGGCACGTATAATTTGTATTTAGACAGATACGATGAGCAACCGATTCCAGTAAGCCGCAATTATGTAAAACGACTTCGAAATAAAATTGAACTGTGACAAGTAATGAGAGAATTTTAACATGATAATCTAGAAATCCTTCATGATAAGGAGGATTCAAGTAAAATATTCAGAAAATTTAGTACAATCTCCACTAAGAAGTAGTAATGGGGGGATTGTATGTGAAAACATTGAAGTCGATTTTACTTTGGGGAGTTATTACGGCAATAGGAGCAGGTGCTTTTGGTGTAATAGCTTTATCACAAGGTGAAACTATTAATGCTGTGTGGCTCTTAGTAGCTGCAGTATGTGTGTATGCCGTTGCTTATCGATTTTATAGTAGATTTATAGCGAGAAAGGTTTTTGATTTAGATAATAATCGGCAAACGCCAGCCCATACATTAAATGATGGAAAAGATTATGTTCCGACAAATAAGTGGGTATTATTCGGGCATCATTTTGCAGCAATTGCTGGGGCAGGGCCTTTAGTAGGACCTATTTTAGCGGCACAAATGGGATATTTACCAGGGACAATTTGGATTATTGTTGGGGTAGTTGTCGCTGGAGCTGTACAAGATTTTGTAATTTTATTTGCTTCGATGAGACGTAATGGTAAATCATTAGGTGAAATGATTAAAGATGAGATTGGTCCTGTTACAGGATTAATTGCAATGATTGGTATTTTAGGTATTATGATCATTTTATTAGCGGTATTAGCTTTAGTAGTTGTGAAGGCGCTTGTTGGAAGCCCATGGGGAATGTTTACAATCGCAGCAACGATTCCAATTGCTATTTTAATGGGAGTTTACATGCGTTACATTAGGCCAGGGCGAGTAGGAGAAGGATCAGTAATCGGTATTGTTCTACTAATCTTATCTCTTATTGGAGGACAATATGTGGCGGAAAATCCGACACTTGCAAGTATGTTTACTTTTAGTGGTGAGACAATTGCTATTATGCTTATCGTATACGGATTTATTGCATCAGCATTACCAGTTTGGATGCTTCTTGCGCCACGTGATTATTTAAGTACATTTTTAAAAATAGGGACGATACTTGGGTTAGCAATTGGTATTTTAATTGTAGCTCCAGATTTGCAGATGCCGGCAGTATCTAAGTTTATTGATGGAACAGGTCCTGTTTTCTCCGGAAACTTATTCCCGTTCTTATTTATTACAATTGCCTGTGGTGCGGTGTCTGGATTCCATGCTCTTGTTTCATCTGGTACGACGCCAAAAATGATTGAGCAAGAGGGACATGCACAGCCAATCGGTTATGGGGCAATGTTGATGGAGTCGTTTGTAGCAGCGATGGCTATGATTGCGGCTTGTGTATTAACACCAGGAACTTATTTTGCAATTAATAGTCCGGCAGCACTTATCGGTACGGATGTATCGCAGGCGGCTCAAGTTATTTCTTCATGGGGATTTGCTATTACACCAAATGAATTAAAAGATCTTGCTGTAAATGTTGGGGAGCAAACGATTTTATCACGTACAGGTGGTGCACCAACGTTAGCGATAGGTATGGCATATATTTTTTCACAAGTAATAGGTGGAACGGCAATGATGGCATTTTGGTATCATTTTGCCATTCTCTTTGAAGCATTATTTATTTTAACAACGATTGATGCAGGAACGCGTGTAGGTCGCTTTATGATTCAAGATATTTTAGGGCATGTATATAAGCCGTTTGCGAAAACAGATTCTACATTAGCGAATGTAATAGCTACAACGTTATGTGTATTAGGATGGGGATATTTCTTATACCAAGGAGTGGTAGATCCACTTGGTGGAATTAATACATTATGGCCACTTTTCGGTATTGCAAACCAAATGTTAGCAGGTATTGCATTATTACTTGGAACGACAATTTTGTTCAAAATGGGGAAAAAGGCGTATGTTTGGGTGACACTTATTCCAACTGTCGGATTGCTTATTGTAACAATGACAGCTGGTTATCAAAAGTTATTTCATGAAAATCCTAAAATAGGATTTCTATCACATGCGAAAGTATTCCAGGGAGCATTAGATGACGGGAAGGTATTAGCTCCAGCTAAAAACGTTGCGCAAATGAAACAAATTATTTTTAATGACTATATTGATGCGGCACTTTGTGGAATTTTTATGATAGTTGTAATCGCTGTATTAATTTCTGCACTTCGAATTTGGATTCAGGTATTAAGAAATAAGCCAATGCCGTTAAAAGAGGCACCATATATTCCAAGAGATGAAAGTGAGTCGAGGAACTATGCTTAAAAGTTTACGGAACGTATGGGGAAAGAGAAAGCAATTTATTAGTTTACTTGTCGGAGTTCCAAGTTATGAAACGTATGTAAATCACATGAAAGTACATCATCCAGAAGAGAAAATTCTATGTCAAAAGCAATTTTTTGCTGAGGCACAAGAAGCTAGATTTAATGCAAAAGGTGGAAAGATATCACGATGTTGTTAATGGAGGAGACGAAATTTCGTCTCCTTTTTTATTTTACTGTTCCACGTGGAACAGTAAAATAAAAAAGTTTGGGAATTATAGGGATTCCGTAATACAATAGCATATAGAAAGGGATAGATGGAAAAGAAAAAGTAGGGAGAGTATTTTATGTTCAGGGATTTATTTGTAAATATGACAATCATTCTTTCCTTTATCTTTGTGGGTGCTCAGCTTTTAAGAGATAAGCCATTAAAAGAAGGATTCTCTTTTTGGCAGAAATGTTTGGTCGGTATTTTAACTGGAATATTGAGTATATTATTGATGCATTTTGGTGTACATATTGAAGATATTATGTTGGATTTACGTTATTTAGCTGTTGTTTTGGCGATTATAATTGGTGGCCCAATAGCTAGTAGTATAACAGTTATAATCATTTTAATAACGCGGGTATTTTCTACTGAGTATTCTTTAGCCTCTGAATTGGCTTGCTATACTATCGTGGCAATGGGGATTGGCATTACCCTCATTTGGCGGATGAAGATTTCTATATTTACAAAATGGATATGGTTTAATGTGTACAGTTTGTCTATTTTAATACTACCACTTTATATTTTATTTAAGGATCTATCTGTAGTGGCATTATATTTAGTTTGTTGTATTGTAGCGGCATACATCACATTTGTAAGTGCAAGTTACGTATTGCAATCGAATGAATTATTTCAAACGATGAAGCATTATGCAACGATAGATGCATTAACGAATCTAGGGAATGTAAGGCAGTTTGATTTAGAGATGAATCGCCATATTGGTAACAAGTATATGAAAGGTGATTCACTTTGTTTATTACTTATCGATATTGATCACTTTAAGTATGTAAATGATACATACGGCCATCCTGCTGGAGATGAAGTACTAAAACAAGTAGGGCGTATTTTGCTAAAGAATGCACCATTCCAAAATTTAGTCTTTCGAAAGGGTGGCGAAGAGTTTGCCCTGTTGTTACCAAAAAAAGGATTAGTATTTGGAACTCGTATAGGGGAACAAATTCGACTAGCTGTTGAAAAGCATTCATTCCAACTGGAAAATGGAAAAAAAATCAAAATCACAGTTTCTGTCGGGATTTCAGAGTATGAAAAATCCCCGGAACACTTTATTCAATCAGCAGATGATGCACTATACTATTCAAAAAGAAATGGTAGAAACAAAGTTAGTACAGCATCATAGGAATTCGGGGAGTACTTTAAAACATCTCTGCAAAATATATTAAAACCCACAGAACAATAAATGTTCTGTGGGTTTTAATATATTTTGTAATTTATGAATAAAAAGCTTTATGTTAGACAAGCTCTTTCGGTGCAACGAATTTACGATATGCACCATGATGAGTTGGTCCTACGTATTCGTTAATCTTGAATGAGTAACGAATAGCAGCTGTGATAAATTCTTTAGCAGTTTTTACTGCTTCTTTCACAGATTTTCCTTTTGCAAGTTCTGCTGTAATTGCAGCAGAATATGTACAACCTGCGCCGTGTGTGTTTGTAGTATCAATTTTTTCTGATTCTAGAAGGTCGAATGTTTCTCCGTCATATAGGACGTCGATTGCAGTTTCCGTACCAAGTTTGCTACCGCCTTTAATTAGGACGTATTTTGCACCTAAAGCGTGGATTTTCTTCGCTGCTTCTTTCATGTCCTCAAGAGAATTAATTTTCACGCCACTTAATTGGTAAGCTTCAAATAAGTTTGGTGTTACAACTAATGCCTTTGGAACAAGAACGTCACGTAAGCAATCATTTGTTTCAGGATGTAATGCTTCATCTGCACCTTTACATACCATAACAGGATCAACTACTACGTTTTTGAAATTATGCTTTTCAATTGTTTCTGCAACCATTTCAATAATTTCTACTGATCCAAGCATACCCGTTTTTAAAGCATCTACTCCAACACCTTCAATTGTTGTTTCTAATTGTGGTTTTAATGTAGAAGCTGGGATTGGGAATACGTTATGTGCCCACCCGTTATGTGGATCCATTGTTACGATCGTCGTAAGGGATGTCATTCCGTATACGCCAAGTTCTTGGAATGTTTTTAAGTCTGCTTGTATACCAGCACCGCCACTTGTATCAGAACCAGCGATTGTAAGTGCCTTATTTAATGTCATTATGAAAGCCCCCTCAAGTGATATAATGAAAACTATGTTTTCACCATTATATCAATGTTACGAATAAGTACAAAGTGAAAAGTAGATGATTTACTTGAGAAGCGATTTAAAATCTTGTATGTAGGAGACTTGGTATGTTTCGAGATAATCGTACAAATGAATTAGTTATATTAAAAGAAATTGCAGAAACGTTAAATACATCAAATGATACATATCATGTATTGCAAGCAGTGCTAGAAAAATTACTTAGTGTAACAGGTTTAACGACAGGATGGATTTTTCTTGCGGATGAAAATGGGAAGTATACGAAGTTGATTGATTATCAGTTACCAGAGGCACTTACATATGAAAACAAACGCCCGATGTGTGAAGGTGAATGTTGGTGTTTACGTGGCTTTGTAGATGGAAAATTAGAGCGAGCCGTTAACATTATTGAATGTAAAAGAATTAATAATGCAATTGAATACAATTGGGGAAATACGGAGGGGATTCTTCATCATGCTACAGTTCCTTTAAAAGCAGGAGGAGAAAAGTTTGGTTTATTAAATGTAGCGAGTCCAGGTAAAACACATTTTTCAGAAGAAGAATTAGTATTGCTCCAATCCGTTGCTTTCCAAATTGGGACGGCTTTAAAACGAACAAAATTATATGAAAATGAAAAGCGAAGAGCACATTATTATGTGAAATTGGAACGTTTTATTCAAGCTTTAAAAACGATCCATAAGTTTAATGTATTACCTGAAAAAGTTGTAAATCACGTAGGTGAAGTATTTCAGTGGAATCAAGTGGCGTTTTTTATTAGAGAAGAAAAAGAATTATCTTTGCGAGCGTCTTATAGTCAGGAAGAGTTACAAGAAGATGTAAAAGAAGCGGCAAAGATGGCGTTAGAAAAAAATGAGCCGGTTCTATTAAAACATCAAATTGGTCATAGTGTACATTTAAATAGGGCTGTTATTGCTACGCCAATACATATTCAAAGCCATATATTTGGTGTTTTATGTGTTGGTTTGAACAATGGAGAATTTGATGTTAATACAATAGATGTAATCCAAGCGCTATCGAACCATGTTTCGTTAATAATAGAGAATTTAAGATTAAATGAGCAGCGCCGTGAACTTGTACGAATGGAAGAAAGAAATCGGTTGGCAAGAGATTTACATGATTCTGTTTCACAAAAGTTGTTTTCATTAACCTTTATGACAAAAGGCGCTGAGGCAATTTTAAAAGGTCAAAATGAAACGGTAGATCGATCTTTGCATGAGATGCGTGAACTAGCGCAAGGTGCCTTAAAAGAAATGAGGACATTAATTTGGCAGCTCCGTCCGGCTGGATTAGAGAAAGGGTTATTACCAGCGTTAAAGCAATATGGTGAAAGTTTAGGATTGAAAATTCGGGAACAAGTTACAGGTGTGCGTGATTTGCCGCGTGTAGTAGAAGAAGCGCTATGGCGAATTGGACAAGAATCTTTAAATAACGTAAGTAAGCATGCGAATGTAGGAGAAGCGACGATTTATTTCAAAGTGACGGAGAAAAATGTATCATTAGAAATAGTCGATCAAGGAAATGGGTTTGTAGAAAAGGATATAAAAGAGAAGAAATCACTCGGTATGATTACGATGCGTGAAAGAGTAGAATTAGTTGGTGGAACAATTAAAATTGTAAGTAGCAAGAAACGAACGAGTGTAAAAGTAAATGTACCATTATGATGTGAAAATGAGGGAAGTTTGTGAAAATAAAAGTATTGTTAGTTGATGATCATACAGTTGTTTTAAAAGGATTGGCATTTTTTCTAAGCACACAGGAAGATTTTGAATTGGTTGGGGAAGCAAACAATGGGAAAGACGCATTGGTGAAAGTAGGCGAAACGAGTCCAGATGTCGTATTAATGGATTTATATATGCCTGAGATGGATGGAATTGAGGCAACAACTTGTATTAAAAAAGAATATCCAAACGTGAAAGTAATTGTATTAACTAGTTTTTCTGATCAAGCTCATGTAATGCCGGCACTAAAAGCTGGGGCGAGTGGTTATATTTTAAAAGATATAGAACCAGATCAGCTTGTTGAAGCTATTCGAAGCGCGTATAAAGGTAATATTCAATTACATCCAGATATAGCAAATGCCCTTCTTTCTCAAACATTACCGGAGGAAGAAAAAGAAGAAGAACCTGCCGTTCAAGTGGATGTGTTAACGGCGAGAGAAAATGAAGTATTGCAGCTATTGGCGAAAGGGATGAGTAATAAAGAAATCGCTTCTGTTTTAGTTATTACAGAAAAAACGGTAAAAGCTCATATGAGTAGTATTTTGAGTAAGTTACATTTATCCGATCGCACACAAGCGGCATTATATGCAGTGAAAAATGGAATTGTATAAGACGAAAGTCGTAAGACCTAGTTCGCCTTTAGAAGGTGGACTTTTTTTATGGAAAAATACGTCTATGTGAGGATGGAATTGTCTTGATATAAAGATAAAATGTATTTGTAAGCAACAACAATTACAAGGGAGTACCCTTTTTTCGTAAGTAATATATAACAACATAAGAGTGAGTAGTAGGAGGAAGAAATAATGGCAACAATTTTATTCGTAAAAGCGAACAACCGCCCAGCGGAACAAGCAGTTAGTGTGAAATTATACGAGGCATTTTTAGCAAATTATAAAGAAGCACATCCAAATGATACAGTAGTAGAACTTGATTTATATAAAGAAGAATTACCATACGTAGGCGTAGACATGATTAATGGTACATTCAAAGCAGGTAAAGGATTTGATTTAACAGAAGAAGAAGCAAAAGCAGTAGCAGTTGCTGATAAGTATTTAAATCAATTTCTAGAAGCTGATAAAGTTGTTTTCGGTTTCCCATTATGGAACTTAACGATTCCAGCTGTATTACACACGTATATTGATTATTTAAACCGTGCTGGTAAAACGTTTAAATATACACCAGAAGGTCCAGTTGGGCTTATTGGAGATAAGAAGATTGCGTTATTAAATGCACGCGGCGGCGTATATTCTGAAGGACCAGCAGCTGAAATGGAAATGGCTGTTAAATACGTAGCAAGTATGATGGGCTTCTTCGGTGCAACAAACATGGAAACAATCGTTATTGAAGGTCATAACCAATTCCCAGATAAAGCAGAAGAAATCATTACAGCAGGTCTTGAAGAAGCGGCTAAAGTAGCAAGCAAATTTTAATCAAAAATAGAATCGTCACTCGAAAAAAGTAGCATTAACATGTAAACGTTAATGCTACTTTTTTTATATTTTAAGTTCGTCAGCCAGTGTTTCTAATTGAATTCGATCTTGTATGTAATAGATTCTTCCGTTCTTTTTTAAATAATTTTGCTGGCAAAACTGGTTTAATACATATAAAAGATGACGGTAGCTGACGTTTAAGTATTCCGAGGCCTCAGTATGTTTTTCCATATAACAATTATTTTGTTCTGTTAATAGAATAAAGGCCGCTAACCGGTTTTCGAACGGATAACTATTGTTTTTAGCGTAACTTTCTGTTCGGGTAATTGTTTTTTCGCCGATAAATTTGCATAGTTTCTGTAGAAAGATAGCATCTTGCAATAAAAGATGCTGACAATCTTTAAGAGGAAGCGCTAAGCATATACAATCTTCAATTACTTCTACCGTTTTCGTAACGGATTCTACGTCAATTAGCCCTAATTCTCCAATGAACGAAGGTGCTTGAATAAAGTTAATTAAGGAGACCCTTCCGTTTTTGTGACTCATATATATTTTTGCCTTCCCGGAAATTAAGTAATAAAGATAAGGAACATCAACTCCTTCAGTACATATCTTTTCTTTCTTTTGAAAGGAATGTAGTTCAGCATACGGTAAGACATCAAAAGAAAAAAGAGTGTGGAAGTTGTAATTTTGTATGTAATGAGAGATTTCTTTGCTATTTTTGCTGACTTTCATATTTTCACCTCATGTTTAGTATGAGATATCTCCTATTATTTTTACAAGAAAGAATGATACGATTTATGTAAATTTGTTTTTGTAGAAAAGAGAGTGTGAGGGGCCTATGAAAAAATATAAAACACTATTATTTGATGTAGATGATACATTGTTAGATTTTCAGAAGGCTGAGAGGATAGCGTTACGTATGCTTTTTGAGGAGAAAGGAATTCCTCTAACTAGCGAGGTTGAAGCACATTATAAAAAGTTAATAAAAGTCTTTGGGATGCTTTTGAAGAAGGTAAAATAAATCGTGATGAAGTAGTAAATACAAGATTTTCGGTTTTATTTAAAGAATATGGACAAGAAGTGGATGGGATATTATTCGAAAATAATTATCGCAGTTACTTAGAAGAAGGGAATCAACTCATACAAGGCGCGTTTGAATTTATAAATCAAATTCAAGGGGAGTATGATTTATATATAGTGACAAACGGTGTTTCTAAGACGCAGGATAAACGTTTGCGTAATGCAGGATTACATCCGCTATTTAAAGATATTTTTGTTTCTGAAGATACGGGTTATCAAAAGCCAATGAAAGAGTATTTTGATTATGTTTTTGAACGAATTCCTAATTTTGATCCTGAAGAAGGGCTCATTATTGGGGATTCGTTAAGCGCTGATATTAAAGGTGGATATGTAGCGGGAATTGATACTTGTTGGTTTAATCCAGAAAAGAAATCAAATAATAGCGAGATTGTGCCAACATATGAAGTACAAAATTTTGAAGAGTTATACGCGCTATTGAAGCAACATGTGTAATAAAAATAGGCAGTGGAACTTTTGTCCCTACTGCCTATTTTTATTCGTTTGTAGCTTCGTTGTTTTTAGGAAGTGGAAATGCATTACCGATAGCCGCCGCCCCGAGCATCGGTAATAATAAATTGAGCGGGAAAAACATGAGTAATAGTAATGTTATAGCTATTGGTTTTCTTAATGCATAGCTCGAAATCGCTGTCGTGACGATGGCTACAGAAGCTATTGGATCTATAGGGATAATAGAAGCTATAGCATATCCGATACTTGATCCAGCAAATATAATTGGGAAAATATGTCCACCGCGCCAACCTGTATTTAAACAAACGGCAGTAATGCATAGTTTTAAAACTCCTGAAAGAAGTAATACCCAAAAAGATAAATGGCTCCATTCAACAACTAAATCTTTTAATTGATGTTCCCCTGAAAATAATGTGTATGGGAGAAAAGTCCCCGCAATTCCTAATAAAATACCACCTATAATTCCAAGTGTTATTTTGTATTCGCGGAAAGGATGGATGATTTTCTCTAATGTAAATTCTACTTTGAAATAAAAGAAACCAACGATAGCACCGATGCAAGTAAGAGGGAGAAAGGCGATCCATTCATTGATTGAAAGAGATCCTTCCCCAAAATCAACAATAAAGGATCCGCGATTATCGAATTTGCTAAGCAATAAATAAACGGAAAAACCAGCAAAAGTAGTAGTTAAATATACAATTGCTTTTTTTCCTTTAGAAAACTCGGAAATTTGTTCACCTTCATTTTCACTCGGAGCTAAATAACCGAATAATGGAGCGTTAAAAATGACACTTAAAGTAGCACCAATTCCAACTTCTGTTAGTTCGTTCATTCCCTTTAAAGCGAAGTTAAAGCGATCCCCTACCCATGTACAAAGTCCACCGATAATTCCAACAAGTGCGGCCTCTGGGCCTAGACTAGCTCCAAATATTAAAACAATAAGCGCAGTTAAAGTAGCTTTATGTACAAAATGGTATTCAATTCTACCTGTTTTTTTATATTCAGCCATCACTTCCGGCATAAGCCGTGGATATGTACCGAAGTATTTTTGTGTTAAACCAACGAGGAAACCACCGATGACTGTTACACAAATGGTGTAATAAGGGGGAGAAGAGAAAATAGTAGGTAAGTATCCCCAAATAAAGTGGATTCCGATATTTAACGTAACTAAAAATAACCAAACTGTAGCTCCTACTATAGAGCCTAAAAGAATGCCATATAGGGCAAGTATATAGTGCATGTCCTTTTTATCTGTCATGTTATACCTCCGTTATGTAAGTTTTAATGTAGAAAGGATTATATATGCTAGTGTGAAATGAATGGAATATATATAGTATCTTTGTGAGAGGTTGGCTTATTCAACATATATATTGGGATTTCATTAGAGCTTGGGTCCTATAAGTTAAACCACTTATTTAATTCTATATATTGATCGGAGTTTTTAAAAGGTCTTTTTCAAATGAATATGGAATATATTTCTTTTGTTGTTTCTATTAAATTTTTTACATTTAATTTAGAACATTCAGAAAAACTGTTTGACATCAGGAAATTATTGCTATAAAATCAACGGTAATTGCATAGTCTTATCAAGAAAAGGTGGAGGGACAGGCCCGATGAAACCTTGGCAACAGCCGTATAACGGAATTGTGCCAAATCCTGCAGGTAATAATCCTGAGAGATAAGAAAGAGCCCTTAGAGCGTGTTTTCAAACTGCTCCTTTCTTGTTTTCAGGAAAGGGGCAGTTTTTTATTTTGCATAAATTGAAACTTTAATCAGTGGGGGTTTTGTCCCTCTCCCACTGATTATTAGCCTTCACCAAACGGGCAGTTATCTCCCACCTAACTTCCTCGCATTCTTTGAATTTTGAGGTGGGAGTCTTACTGTCCGCAAGTAGCGGGATAAAAGAAAGGAGAATGAGAGATGGGAGAATCATGGGGAAAAGGAACGATTTGTGTGCAAGGTGGCTATACGCCAAAAAATGGTGAGCCGCGTGTTTTGCCACTTTATCAAAGTACAACGTATAAATACGATACGTCAGATGATTTAGCAGCACTATTTAATTTAGAGGCAGAAGGATATATATATACGCGTATTGGAAATCCTACTCTAGCTGCATTTGAACAAAAGTTATCAGATTTAGAAGGCGGTGTAGGGGCTGTTGCAACAGCTTCTGGGCAGGCAGCTATTATGCTTGCGGTTTTAAATATTTGCAGTAGTGGAGACCATTTACTTTGTTCTTCAACTGTTTACGGAGGAACGTTTAATTTATTTGGAGTGAGTTTGCGTAAGCTTGGCATCGATGTTACGTTCTTTAATCCTAATTTAACGTCAGATGAAATTGCGGCACTTGCTAATGATAAGACAAAGCTCGTTTATGCAGAATCGTTAGGAAATCCAGCAATGAACGTTTTGAATTTCAAAGAACTTTCAGCGGCAGCAAAAGAATTAGAAGTACCTTTTATCGTTGATAATACATTAGCGACACCTTATTTATGCCAGGCGTTTGAACATGGGGCCAATATCATTGTCCATTCTACAACGAAATATATTGATGGCCATGCAAGTTCTCTAGGTGGCATTGTAATAGACGGAGGGAACTTCGATTGGACAAATGGAAAATACCCTGAGCTTGTCGAACCTGATCCGAGTTATCACGGTGTAAGCTATGTTCAAAATTTTGGAGCAGCCGCGTATATTCTGAAAGCACGCGTTCAGTTATTAAGAGACTACGGAAACTGTATGAGCCCATTCAATGCGTATATTAGCAATATTGGCCTGGAAACATTGCATTTACGAATGGAGCGTCATAGTGAAAATGCTCTCGAAGTTGCTAAGTGGCTTGCTAATCATGATCGCATTGAATGGGTGAATTATCCAGGGTTAGATAGTAATGAAAATTACTCGTTAGCACAAAAGTATTTGAAAAAAGGTGCTAGTGGAGTTTTAACATTTGGTATTAAGGGCGGATTAGAAGCAGCAAAAGAATTCATCGCAAATGTAAAACTCGCAACTCTTGTAACGCATGTAGCTGATGCAAGAACTTGTGTAATACATCCAGCTAGTACGACGCATAGACAATTAAGTGCAGAAGATCAGCGGTTAGCTGGTGTTACATCTGATTTAATCCGTTTATCGGTCGGTATAGAAGATGTTTCTGATATTATTGCAGATTTAGAAGCAGCGCTAGTCGGAGGCAAACAACATGCCGATCATAATTGATAAAGATTTACCAGCTCGCAAAGTATTGCAGAAGGAAAATATTTTTGTAATGACGAAGGAGCGAGCAGCAACACAAGATATACGTGCTTTGAAAATTGCTATATTAAATTTAATGCCTACAAAACAAGAAACAGAGGCGCAATTACTTCGTTTAATTGGAAATACACCGTTGCAATTAGATGTTCATTTACTTCATATGGAATCGCATCTGTCTCGCAATGTAGCGCAGGACCATTTAACGAGCTTCTATAAAACATTCCGTGATATTGAGAATGAAAAATTTGATGGACTCATTATTACAGGAGCACCAGTTGAAACTCTTTCTTTTGAAGAAGTTGATTATTGGGAA
The DNA here is from genome assembly GCF_030348325.1 of Bacillus hominis. Lineage (NCBI taxonomy): Bacteria > Bacillati > Bacillota > Bacilli > Caryophanales > Bacillaceae > Bacillus > Bacillus hominis. The sequence goes on along the minus strand of NZ_JAUCFS010000005.1, from coordinate 4,963,003 downwards.
GAGCTTGGACGTATTATGGAGTATTCAAAAACGAATGTAGCATCTACGCTTCATATTTGCTGGGGGGCACAAGCGGGTTTGTATTATCACTATGGTGTGCCGAAGTATCCTCTTGCGGAAAAAATGTTTGGTGTATTTGAACATGAGGTTTGCGAGCAACATGTGAAATTGTTACAAGGGTTTGATGAAGTGTTTTTTGCCCCGCATTCTCGTCATACAGAAGTACGAGAGAGTGATATTGAAAAGGTGAAAGAATTAACGTTATTAGCCAATTCTGAAGAAGCAGGTGTTCATCTTGTTATTGGGCAAGAGGGAAGGCAAGTTTTCGCACTCGGACATAGTGAATACAGTTGTGATACGTTAAAGCAAGAATACGAACGGGACTGCCAAAAAGGGTTAAAAATTGATGTGCCAAAAAATTATTTTAAACATAATAATCCGAATGAGAAGCCACTTGTTAGGTGGAGGAGTCATGGGAATTTATTATTCTCTAATTGGCTGAATTATTACGTGTATCAAGAAACCCCTTATATATTGTAAATGATTGTATAACACGTGGTAGCGTTTTATTTGTAAAGATTAACCTTTATTTTTCCGAATGTTCTAAATTAATTGTTTTTCTGATTTTTCGTCTATATAATTCATCTAAACACAATTTTTGAGGGGTGGACAGTATTATGAAAGAAATTCAAGTGGGGTTATTAGGTCTTGGGACAGTTGGCAGTGGTGTAGTTCGTATTATTACAGATCATCAAGAACGACTTATACACCAAGTAGGTTGTCCAGTGAAAGTAGCGAGAGTGTTGGTGCAAAATATTGAGAAGGAGAGGGAGGTCGAGGTACCTTCTACTCTATTAACACAAGATGTGAATGAAATTTTAGATAATCCTAATATTGATGTTGTCATCGAAGTAATGGGCGGCATTGATGAAGCAAAAGCATATATTTTACAAGCTTTAAAAGGCGGGAAGCACGTTGTGACTGCAAATAAAGATTTAATGGCGTTACATGGAGCGGAACTCTTAGCAGTAGCAAAAGATAACAAGGCTGATTTATTTTATGAAGCAAGTGTAGCTGGAGGGATTCCAATTTTACGAAGCATCGTAGAAGGACTTTCTTCAGACCTTATTACGAAAGTAATGGGAATCGTAAATGGAACGACAAATTTTATTTTGACGAAAATGTCAGACGAAGGGAGAGCATATAACGACGTGTTAAAAGAAGCTCAGCAGCTTGGATTTGCAGAAGCAGATCCAACATCAGACGTGGAAGGTTTAGATGCAGCAAGAAAAATGACGATTTTGGCTACTCTCGGTTTCTCTACAAATGTAGAGCTTGGAGATGTGAAGGTAAAAGGAATTACTTCTATTACAGCAGAAGATATTGAATATAGTAAGAGCTTAGGCTACACAATTAAATTAATTGGTCTTGCAAAGCGAGATGGTGAGAAATTAGAGGTTACGGTTGAGCCAACTTTACTTCCAAATACACACCCTCTTGCAGCAGTGCAAAATGAATATAATGCTGTCTATGTGTATGGTGAAGCAGTAGGAGAAACGATGTTTTATGGACCGGGAGCAGGAAGCTTACCGACAGCGACAGCTGTTGTTTCTGACCTAGTTGCTGTAATGCAAAATATTAGGTTAGGTGTAAACGGAAATAGTGCGGTATCTCCTCAGTATAAGAAAGTATTAAAAGAGCCAGATGAAATTGTTGTGAAAAAGTTTTTAAGACTGCATGTGAAAGATGAAATTGGTGTATTTGCAAAAATTACATCATTGTTCTCTGAGCGCGGTGTTAGTTTTGAAAAGATTATTCAAATGCCACTTGAAGAGAAAGGGAAAGCAGAAATCGTAATTGTAACGCATCGTGCTTCTCTTGCGGATTACGAGTACATTCTACATACATTGCAATCGTATGAAGAAATAGATTGTTTGAAAGCAAACTATCGAATTGAAGGAGATGCTAAGTAAGGTCTCTTATCATAAAGTGAAACTTTAATCAGTGGGGGTTTTGTCCATCCCCCACTGATTATTAGTCTTCACCAATCGGGCATTTAGGGGCAGTTATCTCCCGCCTAACTTCTTTGCATTCGCTGGATTTTGAGGTGGGAGTTTTACTGCCCACAAATAGCGGGATAAAACGAAAAAACCTATTAAGCGGCTTGCTTAATAGGTTTTTTTCGTTTTAAAATCTGCGTACCAACTTGAATAAATGCTTGAATAATCCAACCTGTTGTAAAGGATAAGATAATTGTTCCAAAATAGATTGGCCCATCTAATAAGAAGCTTAATGTTAAAAATAAAAAAGCTAATGAAATTTCTGTTCTTCTAAATGTCCATTTCTTTTTCTCAGCAACAGTTAAAACGAAAGCCTCTTGAGGCGCCGCGCAAAGGTTTGTAGAGACATAAAGACCGATGCCAGCTCCGACGAATAGATTTCCGCAAATAAGTGTTATATATTTTGGAAGAGAGCGGATAGCGTCCATAATAGTTGTAATGGAACCAACCCAATCAACAAAAAGAGAAATAAGAATCATCGTTACAATTGTGCCGATTGTAATTTGTTTTTTGTCCCAAAAGAGTACGATAAGGGTAAAAACAAAGTTAATCATAAAAATCCAAAAACCAATACTTATCCCGAAATTTTGATATAGTGCAATAAAGAAGGAATCATAAGGGCTAAGTCCAAAGGAAGTAATTGTCGTCATCATGTTAATACCGATGGAGAGAATGAGTAAACCACCAATGAAAAATATATATTCTAATTTGAATCGAAGCATAGTTGTATATCCTTTCAAAATGTATTTGCTAGGAAAGGATATATTGTGGAAAGCTTACCAGGTCAAGGGATAATTTTTGCGAGAAGGGGAGAATGGGATGACGAATATAAGAAAGATTGCTGAACTTGCTGGGGTATCTGTTTCAACTGTTTCACGTGTACTCAATAATCATCCGTACGTGAATGAACAGAAACGAAAAGAAATTTTAGCGATTATAGAAGAATTGAATTATACGCAAAATGTGAATGCGATTCATTTAGTGAAAGGAAAAACGAATGTAATTGGCGTATTATTGCCGCACGTAAATGATCAATATTACAGTGCCATTATTGGGGGGATATCAAAGGAAACCGCAAAGAACAATTATAATATGATGCTTTGCCAGACAAATTATAGCGAAGAAAAAGAGCTTGAAATTTTACATATGTTAAAAATGAAAAAGCTGGATGGAGTAATTATATGTTCACGGACAAATAGTAAGGAAAAACTTGAAGAGTATACGAAGTTTGGTCCAATTGTGATGTGTGAAGAAATAGATTCGAATTTCATTTCGAGTGTACATATTGATTACTATAAAGTATTTTTGCGCGGGATGAAAAGCTTAATAGATGCTGGTCATACACGTATCGGATATTGCATTGGAAGAAGTAATAGCATTAATAGCCAAAGGCGAAAAAAGGCATATGAAGATTCACTTCAACAGATTGCTGTAACACGGTTAGATGCCTGGAAGTTTAAAGGATGTTTTACGGTGGAAGATGGGCGCAATGTAGTCAGGGAATGGGCCCGTATGTCTGTAAAACCGACGGCGTTTCTTGTATCTTGCAATCATATCGCTGCAGGAATGGTAACGGAGGCGAAAAAACAAGGAATTCGTATCCCAGAGGATATTACGATTATCGGATGTGATGATCAAGAGGTGGCAGATATATTAGGTATTACGACGATTTCGCATTCTAGTAAAAATGTTGGCGTAAAGGCATTTGAATTATTATATGAAAAGATTAATGATGAGGAAATAGATGTGAAACATGTAGAGTTATTACCAAATTTGGTAGATAGGGAAACGACATAATAGAGAAGGTGCGAGAATCGCTTTTCGAAAATTCGTTTGGTATAATTATGGACAATCTATAGGGGCTAAAAGGGGTTTTGATATGAGATCAAAATTAGTAAAAGTAATTCTACTCATTACAATTGCGTCTTTCTGTTTATTTACATACGGTTTTGTTTCGGGTGTGAATGATGTATTAAATCCGAAAGCTTCAAAATTAATTACGAAGACTGACGTAGTGGCAAAAGAGAAAAAGAAAACGGGAACGTTACAAATAGTTAGTTTAGGTGATTCATTAACGCGCGGCGTTGGTGATAAAGAAGGAATTGGCTATATTGGACGAATGAAAGAGGATTTACAAAAAGATTATAAACAAAAAGTTGCACTAACCAACTTGGCAGTTAGTGGTGCGAAAATGCCCGATTTATTAAAACAAATTGAAAGTAGCGGAGCTCAATATTCAATTAAGCAAGCAGATGTAATTGTTTTAACAATTGGAGGAAATGATTTGTTCCCAGGTTGGGAATCGCTCGGAAAGATAGATTTAGAGACGTATCGTCCTGATACGGAAACGTTTCAAAATGAAGCAAAGAAAATTATAGAAGAAATTCGTAAATTAAATACAGATAGCCCTATTTTTTGGCTAGGTTTATACAATCCTTTTGAGGATGTAGAAGATTTAAGAGGTTCATCAAATATTGTTGTTGATTGGAATGCTTCTTTAGAGAAGTTAGCATTAAATGATAAAAATGTGTATATTACACCGACATTTGATTTATTCCAAAATCGCGGAAAAGATTTATTATACTCCGATCATTTTCATCCGAATGAAGTAGGCTACACATATATGGCAGAGCGATTAGTTCAAAACGTCGTAAGTAAACTAAAACTAGAACAAGGGGGGATAAAATGACGATGATACTTTCCGTACGAGACGTGAAGAAGGTAATTGGAAAGAAGACACTTGTAGAAGACATTTCATTTGATGTAAAACAAGGAGAAGTGTTTGGCTTCTTAGGACCGAACGGAGCTGGGAAAACGACAACAATTCGAATGTTAGTCGGACTGATTAAAGCGACAGAAGGTACTATTTCTATTGGTGGTTATTCTATTAAGGAAAATTTCAGAGAAGCGATGCGTCAAATTGGAAGTATCGTTGAAAACCCAGAGCTTTATACATATTTAACGGGATGGGAAAACTTAAAGCAATTTGCGCGCATGCTTGGTGATATATCAGATGAACGTATTATTGAAATTGCAAAAATGGTTCATTTAGATGAGCGTATTCACGATAAGGTAAAAACATATTCCCTTGGTATGAAGCAGCGCCTCGGAATTGCACAGGCGCTTCTTGGAAACCCAAAATTGCTCATATTAGATGAACCGACGAATGGTTTAGATCCAGCTGGGATTAGGGAACTGCGAGAATTTATACATAAGCTTGTAAAAGAAGAAAACATGAGTGTATTTATTTCGAGTCACTTATTAAGTGAAGTGCAAATGATATGCGACCGTGTTGCTATTATTCATAAAGGAAAAATGATAACAGTTGCACCTATTGAAGAGTTGATCAAAACAGCGAGTGATCGTGTAGAATGGGTCGTTACACCCATTTCCAAAGCGAAAGACATGTTAGAAGCTGCTGAAGGGGTAGAGGAAGTTAGTATAGAAGATGAGCGTTTACTATGTCGCATGGATGTTGCGTCTATTAATGTTTGGAATAAGCACTTTGTAGAAAACGGGATAGATGTACATGGCGTTAAAGAGCTTGTATTTACGCTAGAAGATTTATTTATTGAACTTACAAGGGGTGAGCAACATGCGTGAATTTGCGAATCTAGTTTTAAATGAATCAGAAAAGATTTATCGTAAGAAACGGATTGTTGTTGTCATGCTTATTTTAGCAATCTTGATTCCGCTTTTTGTGTATGCTCAGTATCGTGAAATAGAAACAACGCAAAAAAGGCTTGGTACGACCGATTGGAAAGTATCATTACAGCAACAAATTGTTGATTCACAAAACCGCTTGAACAATTCTAGATTGCCAGAAGAATGGCGGGATTGGCTAAAAGTAAGGGTGGAGCAACAACAATATTATTTAGATCATGATATTAATCCGACTGCGCCAGGAGCACCAACATTTGTGAGGGCGTTTATTGAACAAGGAATAACGTTATTTATTCCATTGCTCGTTATGATTGTCGCCATTGATATTGTTTCAGGAGAACGAAGCGATGGTACGATGAAAATGCTTCTGACGAGGCCAATTCGGCGCTGGAAAATACTCCTTAGTAAATATGTGACGATGTTATTCTTTATTTCGCTCATATTGCTTCTTGTCGGTGTGTTTGCTTACGCATTATCAGGGCTTGTATTTGGATACTCTGGATGGAATTTACCTGTTTTAACTGGATTTGTTATTGATAAGGAAACATTAAATACGAACTTTGTCCACCTTATCCCACAGTGGCAATATATTTTAATGGCGTACGGATTGGCTTGGTTTGTTGCCATTGTGGTCGGAACTATATCATTTATGGTTTCTGTTTTAATTCGTAATACACCAGCTGGTATGGGCGTTATGTTAGCGGCATTAATTGCTGGCGGTATTTTAAGTTCATTTGCAACGTCTTGGGAAGGGGCAAAATATATTTTTAGTGTCAATTTATCGTTAACGGATTATTTATCAGGAAAGTTGCCTGCATTACAAGGGTTATCAATGGGGTTTTCGTTAATGAATTTAACTGTTTGGGCAGTAGTTTCCCTTATCATTTCATTTGTAGTATTTACAAGGCAGGATATGGTGAATTAATTGGATAGGAAGTGAAGGCGTGGAAAACATTTTGCAGAATGATTGGGGACCATTACTGGGGTCAGAATTTGAGAAAGAATACTATCAAGCTTTAGCTGAATTTTTAAAAGAAGAGTATGAGGAGCATGTGATTTATCCAAAGAAAGAAGATATTTTTAACGCTCTTCAGTATACAAGTTATGAAAATACAAAGGTCGTTATTTTAGGACAAGACCCATATCATGGACCGAATCAAGCACATGGTTTAAGCTTTTCTGTACAACCTGGTATTAAAACGCCACCGTCATTGCTAAATATGTATAAAGAACTTCGAGATGAATACGGTTATGAAATTCCGAATAACGGTTATTTAGTAAAATGGGCGGAGCAAGGAGTATTATTATTAAATACTGTATTAACGGTTCGTCAAGGTGAGGCGAATTCTCATAAAGGAAAAGGGTGGGAACATTTCACAGATCGCGTAATTGAGCTATTAAATGAACGTGAAAAGCCAGTTATTTTCATATTATGGGGACGCCATGCACAGGCGAAGAAAAAGCTAATTACGAATACGAATCACCATATTATTGAATCTGTACATCCAAGCCCACTATCAGCAAGACGTGGTTTCTTTGGCAGTAAACCGTATTCTAAAGTAAATACGATTTTAGCTAATATGGGCGGGAGAGAAATTGATTGGGAAATTCCCAATTTATAAATGCGAAAAAGGTAGCTATCATTAGCTACCTTTTTGTTATTGTTCGTTCTTTAATTTTGCATCTAATACAAAAGTACCGAATGGGATAACGGATGAAACTAGTGCCCCAAGTGCCCATAAAATTGATTTACGGTGTACGATTGTTACTTGGATTACTGCAAAGATGAATAGAATAAATAAAACACCATGAGCCATACCAGTAATTTTAACAGCTGTTGCAAATCCTGCGAAATATTTTAATGGCATTGCTACAAATAATAGTAATAGGAAAGAAATACCCTCAACTAAGCCGATTGCTCTTAACCTTCCGATTGGTGTAGATAACATGAAGTAGCCTCCTTTAACGTATGCTTGTTTATAGTAAATTTGTATTCTTTTTCAAAATAAAATAGTCTATTTTGTTCCATTATATACAAAAAGAAAGTTTACACTACGAGAATAGTGCAAAGTTCAAAATATAGTCACAAAAGCATTGTAATTTAAATAAAAACCTATTTGAAGTATTTGACTTCAAATAGGTTTTATGAATGAAAATACTAAACAAGTACTTCCGTTTTTAAAACGAATTTCTCTACAACTTTTGCAACACCATCGTTCATATTCGTGTCTGTCACGTAGTTCGCAATTTCTTTAATATCATCTGGTGCATTGCCCATTGCAACACCAAGACCAGCAAATTCAATCATCGCTTGGTCGTTATAGCTGTCGCCCATTGCGATTACTTCCTCGCGTTTAATACCAAGTTTTTGGATTAGTTGGTTTAGGCTTGTTCCTTTCGTAACACCATGCTCGGTAAATTCTAAGAAGAATGGTTTTGAGCGCATAACGCTTAATTGGCCTTCTAGTTGTTTTTGTAGTTTCTTTTCTACTTCAACAAGGCGTTCAGCTTCTTTGTTCATTAATACTTTTACTACAGGCTCTGTTACAGCGGCTTTAAAATCATCTACTACAACAATTGGCATACCAGTAATGTCGCCCTCAATTTCAGTATACGGATTATTTTCTTCTGTTATGATATCATCGCCAATATAAGTATGAATCCATACACCTTCAGTTTTACTAATTTCAAATAGGTTGTGAACGATTTCAGGAGATAGCGTACTACTAAAGATTTCTTCATTTGTTTTACAGTTAATAATTTTTGCACCGTTAAAAGATAAAATAAAGCTGCCGTATTCTTCTAAACGAAGTTCTTTTGCAACATTGCGCATACCAAACGTCGGACGCCCGGAAGCAAGTACAACTTTAACACCGCGCTCTTGTGCTGTCATTAAAGCCTCTTTTGTACGAGGTGAAATTGTGTGGTCATCGCGTAATAAAGTATCATCTAAGTCTAAAACAATCATTTTATAAGTCATATAGGAAGTTCCTTTCTCTGTTGAAATAGAAATAAATTTTTATGAAGATATTGGGGAAATATATAGTAAGACATCGAACCTCTTTGCGTGAAGCTAGGAGAAGTTCTGCATTGTTAGTATAAATTATCATGAGCGTGTTGCCCATGATAATTTATCCCGCATTAACGGGCAGTAAGACTCCCACCTCAAAATTTAGCTGGAGCAAAGAAGTTAGGTGGGAGATTAACTGCCCGTAAACGCCCGATTGGTGTGGGCTAATAATCAGTGGGGATGAACAAAAACCCCACTGATTAAAGTTTCACTTTATCATTATCGTAACAACTCTAAAGATAGAGTGCAATAATGGAAGTTTTCCAATTTACGATAGTTGTTTTTCGTGCGAACGAGAAAACAGTATTTCCAGCAAGATAGCCATTACAGATCCAAGAACGAGACCGTTACTTAAAAATGAAGCTAAAAATGGCGGTAGAGTAGAAAATGCCCCGGCTGGAACAAACATAACTCCGATTCCTGTAAAGATTGAAAGACCTGCTACTTTAAATAATTGTTCTTTATTTTGTACAGTGTCATATTCGCGAAAAGCGAGACCGATCATGCTTGCAAATACAGGGTAAATCGCAGCATACCCAACTGCGACGGGGATTGCTGCAAAGAATGAAGTAATCTTTGGGAATATACTAACAAGAATGATAAAGCTTGATCCTAACATAAATGGGAGGCGTTTATAAATATTTGTCGTTGCAATAAACCCTGCTGATCCAGAAATGGCAACAGGACCAATGGCTGAAAACAGACCACCTAGTAATTGATTTATTCCTGTTATAATGCCAGCTTGTTTGAAGCGGTTCTCCGCGGCACCTTCTTCATACTTAGAAACAACCTTTTGTACAACGCGAATACTTGCTAACATATTTGTTAGAAGTAATAGTGTGACGAAAACTACCGTAATTGCCATGTTCCATTCAATGCGAGGCATTCCGAAAACAAATAGAGATGGAAGACGAATTATATTTGTCACAGGTGTTACTGGATTAGATAATCCGAAGCACGCGAATAATATCCAGCCGCAGACGATACTGAAAAGAACGGAATATTGTCCAATAATAGGTAGCTTCATAATGAAAAAAGATAGTAAAATAACAATGAGTGATAGAATAAATATCTTTGGCTGTACTTCTGTATGTTGTCCATCAAGGCCAAACATGCCTTTTAAGAAGGAGCCACTAAGTTGTGCGACAAGAAGGAATAAATACGTTCCAATTACTGTAGGTGTAAAGTAGCGAACTAGTTTATCAATAAGTCCAAAAACACTAAGAATAATACAAATAATTCCGCTTAGTAAGAAAGCGTACTGAAGGACCTTAAGTGTTTCATTGCTTGATCCAAATAATACGACGCCTAAACTTGCATAAAGAGAGAAAATTCCCCACCAAAGGCCTGCGGGACCCTCTTGAATAGGAAGTTTATGTCCAAATATAGCTTGCAAGAGACCGGCAAATCCGAGAACAAATAATGTTCTTTGTACAAACGCGATAGCTTCAGTGCCATCAAGGCCGTAACTAGTTGCGACACTAATTGGTACAATAAGGCTTCCAGCTAAAATAAATAGTGCCCATTGTAAGGCAGAAAGAAATAGCTTCATTATATCAACCTCTTTCATAGATTCCGTTTCTAGTATATAGGTATTTCATTTCCTTTGGCAAAGATTGTAGATAGAGAAAAGAGTTGAAACATAATATGAATGCACGTAAGCAATTATGGATAGCAGTTATATGTATGACTTTTGTTGTAATTTTAGGGACGCTAGGATTTATGACAATTGAAGAGATTAGCTTGTTTCAAGCATTTTGGATGACGATGATTACTGTATTAACGGTTGGATATGGTGATGTAGTGCCTGTAACACAAGCAGGGAAATTTTTTGCGCTCCTTATTATACCTGTTGGCGTCGGTATCGTTACGTATGCAATGGGGGTAGTAGCAGCTATGATCATTGAGGGTAACTTATTTCATGCAGTGCGGAGGAAGAAGATGGATAAACAAATAGCACAGTTACAAAAGCATATTATAGTATGTGGTTGCGGAAGAGTAGGGCTTCAAGTGGTACATGAATTACAGGAAAAGAAAATCCCATTTGTAGTTGTGGATAAAGATGAAAGTATATTCGAACAGGAAAAGTTTCTATATGTACATGGAGATGCAACTGAAGATCAAGTGTTACATAATGCTGGAATTTCGAAGGCAGCCGGTCTAGTTGCTATCGTAGCAAACGATGCTGAAAATGTATTTATTACATTAACGGCAAGAGGGCTTAATGATGCAATTAAAATTGTAGCAAGAGCTGAAAAACCAGAAACAGAAGAAAAATTACGGCGCGTTGGTGCAAATAAGGTTATTAATCCATCTAGTATGGCAGGCATTCATATCGCAAAAGGTATTGCGAATCCGTTAACAGTTCATTATATTGATACAGTATTGTATGGAATAGAGCAATCATTTGTAATTGAAGAAATTTCAGTCGGGAACGATTCTATCTTAGTCAATAAATCATTACTAGAAAGTGACGTGAGAAATCAATTTGATGTAACAATTTTAGCGATTTTGAGAAATGGGGATATTATACATAATCCGACGGGGCAGGAAAAATTGCAAGAACATGATATGATAATAGTATTTGGTTCAGTAGAGAAGCTGGGGCAATTTGAGAAAGAACTACAAAGTACGAGGTGATAAGGAATGCAAATATCGAGCGATAAGATTTTAAATAAAATGGCAAATGAAATTGCAAAGGCAAAAAGTAGTGAAGGACAAAAATCAAAAGATCATTTATTAGTTGTACGTGCTTTATGCGATTTACTATTAGATGAACAGGTTGAATCTTCTACGTATAGGGAGCCGCAAATTCAATCGCAAGTAATTGGATCGCAGCCTATAACAACAGTTCAACCAGTTATGCCGGTTTCTGGAGAACCTGTGTATATAAAAGAAGAAGGTGCAAATGGTAATTCTTTATTTGATTTTTAAGAATTAAATCGTTTGGCTTATATGTAAAAATTGCTTATGATAAAGGTAAAAAAGGGGAATTAAGATGAAAATTTTCTTTTTACTAGGTTGTATTGCAGCGGGGCTATCTGTTGCGTTAGGGGCTTTTGGAGCACATGGTTTAGAAAATAAAATTTCTGCAAAAATGTTAGAAGTGTGGAAGACGGGCGTTACATATCAAATGTTTCATGCAGGTGGCTTATTCGTAGTTGCTTTATTGATGGATAAGATTCAATCATCACTTTTAACTACTGCTGGTTGGCTAATGGTAGCTGGGATTATTATGTTCTCAGGTAGTCTTTACGCATTAAGTACGACAGGTATTAAGTTCTTTGGCCCAATTACACCTCTTGGTGGTGTAGCGTTTATTGTGGCGTGGATTTTAGTCGGAACTGCAGTTGTAAAAGGGTTATAAAAAACAAAAGCTGGCATTTGCCAGCTTTTTTTATGGTCTTGGGGCGTAAGTTGCTTGTTGACTAGGTAAATACGTAATTTCTCCTGGGAATTCTACATAATCTAAGTAAATCATTAGTAGCAAATAGCGCTTTCCAGATTTCGGTTCACTAATAACGATATGATCACGGCCAGCTGCCTCGATGATCCCTGTATAAGATTGTGTACCAAGCGAACTACCACGTTCATAAGTCATTACAACTGTAGCTGGCTTACCCTTGTTTAAACGAAGGATGTTTTCAATATACGATTGCTCTAGTGGTAACATCCCTTGAGAAACTGCAAGCTGAGCCTGAGCAACTTGTTGTTGCATCGCTTGTTGCTGTTGCTGTTGTCCAGGAGTCATTTGTTGCTGTTGCCCAGGAGTCATTTGTTGCGGTTGCACATAAGTTCCAGATGGTTGATAAAAACCTGTTCCGTAGTATGGGTTTTGTTGCTGTGCCATTCAAAAATCCCTCCTCATTTTCATTCCTTAATATACGCCAGGACAATCCTCACCAGATGGTTGGAAGAAGCAGTGCTTTTTAAAGCGACCAGAATTTTGTTGGTCATACCAAGTTGGTGGGCAAGGGCCTTCAGGTCTAAAGAACCATAAGGAAAAGTTGGCAGGCCAAAAACGTTGTCCTTGAATGGTTCGTCTTGCCAATGCGATATCTTGTTCTCTTGCTCGTTGATAAAAATACCCTTTTTGCGTTGCCTCAAAACCACCAGGATTTTGATAAACCATTTGACGTAAATTACGTATTTTTTTAAAATCTAAACAATTTCCGCGGACACGATTTACCCCAACGTTTCCGACCATTAACATCCCTTGTTGTCCTTCTCCTTCGGCTTCAGCACGCATCAGTCTAGCTAATAACTTTACATCTTCTTCGTTATAAGCAATAACACCCATTATGTGTCACCTCTCTTTTTGGAATACCTTTTGGAAAGAGGTTTATTTCTAGATGAAGTGTGGAACAATTACTAGTTCATACGTATGAGAAAAAGGACTCGGATATGACAACCAAACGAAGTTTTACATTGAGAGAAGAAAATAAAAAAGCTAGCGTGGGCTAGCTTTTTATCATTAAAATATTTTGGACCATAAGTTTGAGAAGAAATCACCAACGGAACGCATTGTTAATACGAACCAATTTGCTTTTTCTACTTCTTCTGTCGTTTTTGCAGCAACTTTCATGCTTTTATTTCCATCTAAGAAACCGTATTTATCAGTTGAGTCTAAGACGATTGAACCTACTTTTGCATCTTTCTTAATAGGGGCAACTAAATGCCCATTTTCAGCAAGTGATTTATCTGCTTCAGCTGAAATTTTGTAAGGTGATTTGCTACCTTTTGCAGTAACTACTGTCACTTCTTTTTCTGGTGCAACTGTTACGTAGTCTTCTTTTCCTTGTACTACAGAAATTTTGTTATTTTTATCTATCTTTAATTTCTGTTTTTCGAAGTTATTAAATCCATATTCAATTAATGCGCGAGATTCTGTGAAACGTTCATCCATCGATTTCGTTTTAATAATAACAGAAATAAGACGTAAATCACCGCGTTTTGCTGTAATAGTGAATCCATATCCAGCGGTATCAGAACTTCCTGTTTTTAAACCATCTGCTCCTTCATAAGAGAAAGCAGCACCTGGTAACATCCAGTTCCAATTTTCCATACGAATTGGTTTCGGATGATTATCTGGGAAGTTTCTAAATCTTTGTTTTGTATCCTCTAGCATTTCTGGATACTTTGTAATAATTGTTTTTGAAAGAATACCCATATCGCGAGCTGACATGGAGTTTTCTCCATTCGGATCAGTTCCTTCAGGATGTTTTCCTTTTAAATCAGCGTTGTTTAACCCAGTAGCGTTTACAAATTTATATTTCTTTAACCCTAGTTTTTTTGCATGTTCATTTGCAAGATTTAAGAAGTTCTTTTCACTTCCTGCAAGTAATTCTGCTAAAGCAATACTAGATCCATTCGCAGAGAAGATAACGATAGAATGATATAATTCTCTTACAGTATATTGGCGTCCTTTTTCGAACGGTACGTTAGAGAATTCATTATTACGTGAAACTTCATAAGCGTAATCAGAAATGTTTACTTTCGTATCCCAAGTGATTTTTCCTTCTTTAATTGCTTCTAATACGGCATAAACAACAATTAATTTTGACATACTAGCGATAGCTAGTAATTCATCTGGATTTTGTTCATGCATTATTTTTCCTGTATCTGCATCAAATAGAAGTGCAGCAGCTGCCTCTATATGTATTTTTTCTTCCGCATGGGATGTTGTTACTCCTAAGGAAGAAAATGACAATAGAAACACTAGTAAAATAGACAAGATTTTCTTCATATACATTATCACCTTCGCATCGTTATTAGCATATAGCTCGTACCATTTTAGCATAAATTTGGATGTGAAAAGGTTACAATCTTACAAGAAATTTGAAAATAATTTATCGATTTTTGTTCAAATTTGCAGAGAAAAGAAGGTTTTTGCAGGTAAATGTAGAGGGTAATAAAAAAAGGAACGAATTTCGTTCCTTTTTTATATTATATGTGTAAAAATGTTGTTACTTTTTCGCTTGGTAAAATGTTTCCGACAAAGAATGTTCCAAATTCACCGTAGCGAGCACTTACTTCATCGAAGCGCATTTCATATATAAGTTTCTTAAATTGAAGAACATCGTCAGCAAATAATGTTACGCCCCACTCAAAATCGTCAAATCCGACTGATCCTGAAATAACTTGGCGCACTTTACCTGCGTACTGGCGACCGATTTTGCTATGACTGTACATAAGTTTCTTACGTTCATCCATAGGAAGCATATACCAGTTATCATTACCTTGGCGACGCTTATCCATTGGATAGAAGCAAATGTGATTTGCTTTCGGTAACTCAGGATATAAGCGAGCTAAGACTTGTGGGTTTTGGTATGGGTCTTCATCAGCTGGAAGATAGTTGCTTAGTTCAACAACAGATACGTAAGAATATGCAGGGACTAAATATTCAGCTAATGTTGTTTTATTTAATTCTGTTTCGATTTCATTTAACTCTTCCATTGTTGGACGTAAGATCATAAGCATAATATCTGCTTTTTGACCAACAACTGTATACATTGCATGACTGCCTTTTTTTGCAGTAGCTACTTCATTCCATTTTTCAACGACATTTAAAAATTCAGACACTGCTTGTCCGCGTTCATCACTAGATAATGTTTTCCATGCTGCCCAATCAATAGAACGTAAATCATGTAAACAATACCAGCCATCTAACGTTGTTGTTGCTTCACTCATTCTATTCACCTCAGTTAATGATATTTTACACGTTAACTATAGCATATATAGGGTTAAAAACATCTAAATAAAGTTTCGGTGCATAAAACTGTCACATTTATCCCGCATTAACGGGCAGTAAGACTCCCACCTTAAAATTTGGCGAATGCGAGGAAGTTAGGTGGGAGATAACTGCCCGTAAATGCCCGATTGGTTCAACTAATAATCAGTGGGGATGAACAAAACCCCCACTGATTAAAGTTTCACTTTATATTTATTGGAAAACGGGAGAAAATAAGGCTTAAGTAGGCTTTATTTTCCGGCTGAATTTTATGAAAATATAATCATTTTCATTTTATCTATTTTTTGGGAGCTATAAGTTTAAAATATAGCTGAAAAGAAGTATTCTTAAAGGTAGAGTTTTTTAACATTTGTAGGAGGGTTTATTCGTGAGCAATTTATTTACAGCAGTAAAAGAAAAAGTTCAAGGGAAAGGCATTTCTATCGTACTTCCTGAAGGAACTGATGAAAGAATTTTAGGCGCTGCAGAGCGTTTAGCAAAAGAAGAACTAGTAAAACCAATTTTAGTTGGTAATAAAGAAGAAATTAGCGCAAAAGCTGCTAGCATGAACTTAACATTAGCAGGCGTTGATATTTACGATCCAGCTACATACGAAGAGATGGATGCAATGGTAGCATCTTTCGTTGAACGTCGTAAAGGTAAAGCAACAGAAGAAGATGCTCGTAAAATTCTTAAAGACGAAAACTACTTCGGTACAATGCTTGTATACATGGGCAAAGCACAAGGTTTAGTAAGTGGTGCAGCTCACTCTACAGCTGATACAGTTCGTCCAGCACTTCAAATTATTAAAACAAAACCAGGCGTTACAAAAACTTCAGGCGTATTCATCATGGTACGTGAAGAAGAGAAGTATGTATTCGCTGATTGCGCAATTAACATTGCGCCAAACAGCCAAGATTTAGCTGAAATTGGTATCGAAAGTGCGAAAACTGCTGAACTATTCGGTATTGACCCACGCGTTGCTATGTTAAGCTTCTCTACAAAAGGTTCTGCGAAATCTCCAGAAACAGAAAAAGTTGTAGAAGCAACTCGCATTGCAAAAGAAATGGCTCCTGAATTAGCTTTAGATGGAGAATTCCAATTCGATGCTGCATTCGTACCATCTGTAGCTGAGAAAAAAGCTCCAGGTTCTACAATTAAAGGTGATGCTAACGTATTCGTATTCCCAAGCCTAGAAGCTGGTAATATTGGTTACAAAATCGCTCAACGCTTAGGTAACTTCGAAGCAGTAGGACCAATCTTACAAGGTTTAAACATGCCTGTAAATGATCTATCTCGTGGATGTAACGAAGAAGAAGTGTACAAGTTAGCTTTAATTACAGCAGCTCAAGCACTTTAATTCTATAATGAATTAATATGAAAAAAGACCACCCTATTTCTTTTGAAATGAAGGTGGTCTTTTTTACTTTTCTAAGCCAAGTGCTTTATTATTACGATCAATAATACGTTGTAAATTCGTCTCGTATAAAGGAACTTCATCTACTGTTAGCTGAGATGGTGTTAACTTTGGAGCGAATTGTTGCAACGTTTTTAAAAGGCGCATCATTAAATCTTGCACTGTAATTGTTTCGCCAAGTAATTCAGATAGTGAAGCCATTGTACTCGGTACAATTTCAGGATACGTAAATCGTGTTTCTTCTCCTTGAATCGCTACGTTGTAAAAATCACGAACGAGTGCGGCGCGCTCAGATCCGCTTCCTGTCGCACATAAGTAAATTTGTACAGCAACACCTCCGCGAATACGACGCTGAGAAATACCAGCAAATTTTTGATCGTGAATGCTCAAATCATAGCTACCAGGACAATAAGAACCAACAATTTCTTTTGCCTCGATAGTAACATCGTAATCTTTTAACATTTCCTTAATTAAATGCCACATCGTATCGTATCCAAGATCGATGTCGATACCTTTTTCTGTTTCTTGGAATAAAAGTGATACGTTTAAAACACCTTCATCAAGTACGACCGCAAGTCCACCAGAATTACGCACGATAACATTGAAGTCGTGTTCTTTTAAAAAGGAAATACCTTCTTCTAAATGCGGTAGGCGTGAATCTTGAATGCCAAGAACAATTGTATTGTGATGAACCCAAGAGCGCATTGTTGCAGCGGATAGACCATTTCCAATACTTGTGCATAACGTGTCATCCATTGCGAATGACTGAAGTGCATGGAATGTTGGTCCTAAACTAGACTGGTCTACAATACGCCACTCTGGCTGAGATAAAATCGAACGGGAATTGCTCATATAACTAACCCCTTATCTATAAAATGACAACCTCTATTATAGCAAAAAATGAAGAAAGGGGTTTTCTCGGATATAAAGTGAAACTTTAATCAGTGGGGGTTTTGAAGTGAAAGAATAAAAAGGATGCATTGTATGCATCCTTTTTATTCTGCAATTTTTTCTAAGTTACCGTTTCGATCCATGCGGAAAGATGTTTGTGAGCGCTCCTCATCATCCATTACTGCTAATTTACGAGCACGGTTCATAATATTCATAAGTGTTTCGTAATCTTCTTGTACAGTATGAGATTGTTGTTCTAATTTTTCTAGTTTCTTTTCTAGTTCTTCATTTCGCAAGATTTGTGCTTTAATTTCTTGCTTCAATCTCGTATTCTCGTTTTCAAGAGCTGTGACTTTTATATTTGAAGATCCAACTGTTTGTAAAAAGTAAATAACATCTTGCATTGTTATTGAACTTTTTGAAGCAGGAACAGTCGGCTCTTGATATGGAATAGCTTCTGTATATTGAACAGCTGTTTCATACGGTACGTGTTCTTCATAATCAGTTATCGCCCCTGAAGCTGGTGGTGTATAAAGCAAACGTTTTTTTGCTTGTTCACCGCCCGCAGCACGCATTTTATCTTTACGATGTTTTTTTGCTAGTTGAAGAGCTTGTTCATAGCTATAGCGAACAACAGCATTCCAGCGGAAACCACAAGCAGCAGATGTGCGATTTAACTGATCACCAACTTCTTCAAATGCATTTAATTGAGTACTTCCTTCTCGAACATGGCGAAGGACTGTTTCAGCAAGTAATAAATCGTCCTCGTCTGTCCAAGCATCTTGTCTTACTTTCATAGATTCAACTCCCTTTCTTTTTATGAACTTCCTATTTTTATAATGGGCAAAAAGATGAGCTTTTATACAAAGCTTTTAAAAATATGGTAGATTTCAATGAAGAGAAAAAATGTGGCTATGAATGATGAAAGATTTTGAAGGAGAAAATATAAATAATAGGTAGCCTTATACAGGAATAGAGCTACGCCCGGAGACTTGCAACAAGCTTCAAAGAGCGGTAAAATACCATTTAGTGTTTATTTTTAAATGTACTTGTGAAAAGTTTAAAATAGAGGAAGTGTTATATATAATGGGAAACGAATTTCGTGTGTGCGATGATTGTCAGGCGACGAACGTTAAAACGTTGATTCCGAAGTTAAAAAAAGTAGATTCATGTGCAACGATTGAGGTTGCATGTCAGTCTTACTGTGGCCCTGGTCGTAAAAAATCATTCGCATTTGTAAATAATCGTCCAGTTGCGGCTCCAACAGAAGACGAATTAATTGTAAAAATTGAAGCAAAATTAAATAAGTAAGAAAAAGAAGAGTGAACAGATTACTCTTCTTTTTTTATGTTTATAAAACGAGATGTGATATTAAATGCGGATTTTGTGTGGATTCGTATTTCAAAATAATGGTTGACAGCCTTTTAAAGCACTAGGTAGAATAGAAAGTGTCTGATTCTGAGAATCATTATCATGAAAAGATCAATTCACCTAATTTTTTTATTATTATTTGAGAATAAATTTCATTTTATTAAATATATGTTGTTGGTTAGGATGGTTGAGGGATGGAAGCGAGCGCAAGGAGTATAGAACAGCAAGATGTGAATGTTAAAGAGATTAAGAGCAGACCACTCGTTGCTTCTATTATTTTAATAGCGGGCACAATTTTGTTAGCTTTAAGCATGGCAGTTTCTATTTCGTTTGGTGCAGCAGATATTAGTTTAAAGACCGTTTGGCAAGCTGTATTTCAGTTTGATGGGTCTATAACGCATCATAACGTAATTAAAGAACTTCGCATGCCTAGAGCAATAGGGGGCGTAGTTGCAGGTGCCTTTTTAGCGGTATCAGGAGCAATTATGCAAGGTATGACACGAAATCCACTTGCATCGCCATCGTTAATGGGGATTACAGATGGTGCTGTATTCGGGATTGCAATTATGTATGCATTCTTCCCTAATTCACCTTATTTAATGTTTGTTATTGCATCTTTTATTGGAGCTGCGTTTGGAGCGAGCATTGTATATGGTATTGGGTCTTCTTCACCAGGTGGGTTAACGCCTGTGAAATTAGCTTTAGCTGGTGCAGCAATTAGTGCTTTATTAGGGGCAATTTCATCTGGAATTGCATTGTATTTCAATCTTGCCCAAGAGGTAAGTATGTGGAATGCAGGCGGTGTTTCTGGAGTGAAATGGCAAAGTATTAATATGTTAGTACCGATTGGTCTTGTTTGTCTCGTCATAGCAATTATGATGTCGAGGTATATTACCATTTTAAGCTTTGGTGAAGAAATTGCGATTGGACTTGGTCAAAATACGACATTAATTAAATTTATCGGAACAGTACTTGTTCTTGTATTAACAGGTTCTGCGGTTTCTATGGCAGGATCGGTTGGATTCGTTGGACTTGTAATTCCACATATGACTCGTTTCCTTGTAGGCTCAGACTATAGATGGGTTATTCCATGTTCTGCAGTCTTAGGTGGATTGTTAATTGAATGTGCAGATATGTTATCTCGCGTTATTAATCCACCATTTGAAACGCCAATTGGAGCAATTACAGCGCTAATTGGAGTTCCATTCTTCCTCTACTTAGCACGTAATGAAGGGAGAGGGAAAATGTGAGGACGAGCGTCTTAACAAAAAAGAACATTTCTATTTTAACGATTTTAGTAGGATTAATCGTTGCTGTATTTTTAGTAAGTTTAAATACAGGAACATTTAAAATTCCTCCAATAGATGTATTAAAGTCACTAGTTGGATTAGGTGCAGAAGATCAATCTGTTATTTTATTTGAATTTCGTATGCCGCGTATGGTTATTGCTATATTAGTTGGTTCTGCATTAGCTATGTCAGGTGCAATTTTGCAAGGGCTATCACGAAATCCACTTGCTGATCCAGGTATTATAGGTATTAACGCCGGAGCGGGATTAACAGTTGTTGTATTCGTATACTTTTTCTTTGGAAAAGTTGGAACTGGTACATTTTTATCTGTATTTATCCTTCCATTTTTCGCGCTAGTTGGTGCGATATTAGCAGCAGTTATTATTTATTTACTAGCATGGAAAGACGGCGTTTCATCGACTCGATTAATACTTGTCGGTATCGCTGTTGCAGCCGGATTTGGTGCTGTTAGTTTAATTTTTTCTATGAAGATGACATCTAACGACTTCCGTTTTGCAACGATTTGGCTGGCAGGAAGTTTATGGGGAACAGATTGGAAGTTCGTACTAAGTGTACTCCCATGGATGGTTATTTTCTTACCACTTGCCATTAGTAAAGCGCACATATTAAATGTAATGAATTTAGGCGACTCTACAGCAGTTGGCCTTGGTGTAAACGTAGAAAAGGAAAGACGTAAATTATTATTTATTGCAGTTTGTTTAGCAGGTGCATCTGTTGCGGTGGCAGGCGGAATCGGTTTTATCGGTTTAATGGCTCCTCATTTAGCGAGAAGACTTGTTGGCGGAAAGCATCAAATTATGTTACCAACGGCTGCATTAATAGGAACGTTCTTGCTTTTATTTGCAGATGTAATTTCAAGAAGTGTGTTACCAACTTCAGAAATACCGGTCGGTCTTGTTATTTCTGTAATTGGCGCACCATACTTCATATATTTACTTATGAGGACAAAATAAAGGGAGGCTTTTTGTATGGCAACTTTAGCAGTTGATGCGGTATCTGTTGGCTATAATGAAGGGTTAATTATAGATGGATTAACAGTTGAAATTCCGGAAGGACAAATTACAACGATTATTGGACCAAATGGTTGTGGGAAATCCACATTATTAAAAACGGCTTCTCGTATTTTGAAAGCAAAACGAGGTACTGTTTATCTTGATGGAAAAGCAATTGAGAAACAGCCAACGAAAGAAATCGCAAAGAAAATGGCGATTTTACCACAAACTGCAGAAGTGCCAACAGGCCTTACTGTGTTTGAACTTGTTTCATATGGACGTTTTCCTCATCAAAAAGGATTTGGAACATTGAAAGAAGAGGATTATCGCTACATTCATTGGGCACTTGAAGTGACGGGGATGACAGAATTCGCAAATCGTCCAGCAGAAGCTTTATCAGGTGGTCAGCGTCAACGTGTATGGATTGCGATGGCTCTTGCACAAGGAACAGATTTACTTGTGTTAGATGAACCAACAACATACTTAGATATGGCTCATCAACTAGAAGTATTAAACTTACTGAAGAAGTTAAACCAAGAAGAAGGCAGAACGATTGTTATGGTTATTCACGATTTAAATCATGCTTCTCGTTTCTCTGATCATATGATTGCATTAAAAGCTGGGAAGTTAATGAAACAAGGAACGCCAGATGAAGTTATGACAAGTGAAACGCTTCGAAATGTATTTGAAATCGAAGCTCAAATCGTTCCATGTCCAGTAAACTGTAAACCAATTTGTTTAACATACGATTTAGCGATGATTAATAATCAATTGCGTAAAAAGCATAATTAATAGAATTGCCCCCTCTTAAAGAGGTGAGAGGGGGAACTTCTAATGGACGTTGAGCTTCTTACCCATGGATGGGAAGTTGAACGCCCGTTAGAACGGGCTATAAACAACAATTAATAAAAATATATTAATTAAATGTTGTTTTCGTTTCTTATAGTTACATGCGAATTATAAGAGAAATACAGCTAGAAGGAGTGAAGTGGGAATATGAAGAATTTTAAAATGGCACTATTAGCAATGGTACTAGTTGTTACTTCTGTACTATTTGCAGCTTGTTCTAACAAAGAAGAAGAAAAGAAAGCAGATGCGAAGGTTGAAGAGCGCACTGTACAACATGCAAAAGGGGAAATTAAAATTCCTGCAAATCCAAAGAAAATTGCTGACCTTAGTGGTTCAACAGAAGAATTATTAATTTTCGGTATGAAACCGATTATTACTGCAAATACAACACAAGAAAAAATTGATGGACATATTGCAAAGAAATTAGAAGGTGTGAAACCAGTAGGTTCTGCTTGGGGCGATAAAATTAACATCGAAGCAGTAGCTGCTGCAAAACCAGACTTAATTCTTGTAAACAATCGTCAAGAAAAAATTTATGATCAATTATCTAAAATTGCACCAACAGTTATGTTAAAAACACCATTAGACCAATGGCGTCCAAAATTCGAAGAAGTAGGTCAAATCTTCGGTAAAGAGAAAGAAACAAAAGAATGGTTCAAACAGTATGATGAAAAAGCAAGCAAATTACATGACAAAATCGTTGCTAAAACTGGCGATGCAACATTCATGAAAATGGCTGCATATCCAAATGCTTTCCGCGTATACGGTGACTACGGTTACGGTAGCGTAATCTTTAATGACTTAAAGTTACCAGCAGTTAAAGGTACACCAACTGATAAACCGCTAGTACAAGTGCAAAAAGAAGCTTTAATCGATTACAACCCAGATTACTTATTCGTATTTACAACTGGTGACGGTTCTCAGCGTCTAAAAGAATTCCAAGAAGAATCAATTTGGAAAAATATGAACGCTGTTAAAAACAATCACGTATTCACAATTAGCAATGAAGACCTAAACAAAGGATACTTCCCACTAGGTAAAGAAATGATCTTAGACGAAGTTGCTGAGTTTGTTTTAGGAAAATAATATATAAAGAAAAATCACTTTTACGTCGGTAAAAGTGATTTTTCTTTATATAACAGGAATTAATATAGTCTTTCATTTCTTTCTGTTTCTTATTTCGTTTATAATATAAAGTAAGAATGCAGTAAAGAAAGGGGGATGTCGGAAAGTGGTATATTTAAACGACAAACTCAGCGAAACAAAAGTGTTTAAAGACCCAGTACATAAATATGTGCACGTGCGTGATCGCGTTATTTGGGATTTAATCGGAACGAAAGAATTTCAACGCTTGCGCCGTATTAAGCAGCTTGGAACGACATTTTTTACATTTCACGGTGCAGAGCATAGTCGCTTTACTCATTCGTTAGGTGTGTATGAAATTATTCGTCGTATGATTGATGATGTGTTTGATGGCAGACCAAATTGGAATGCTGAAGATAGATTATTATGTTTATGTGCGGCATTACTTCATGATGTCGGTCACGGCCCATTTTCTCATTCGTTTGAAAAAGTATTTTCGTTAGATCATGAGAAATTTACGCAAAAGATTATCGTCGGTGATACGGAAATTAATGATGTGTTAAGCCGTGTTGATAAGGAGTTTCCGCAAAAGGTAGCAGATGTCATTGCGAAAACATCTACTAATAAACTAGCGATTAGTATGATTTCAAGTCAAATTGATGCCGATCGTATGGATTATTTATTAAGAGATGCTTATTTCACAGGTGTAAAGTATGGCAACTTTGATATGGAACGTATACTGCGCGTAATGCGTCCATGTGGGAATCAAGTAGTCATTAAAAATAGTGGTATGCATGCTGTAGAGCATTATATTATGAGTCGTTATCAAATGTATTGGCAAGTATATTTCCATCCGGTAACGCGTAGTGCAGAAGTTATTTTAACGAAGATTTTGCACCGAGCTAAATCATTGCATGAGAAGTATTATGCATTTAAATATCACCCTGTTCATTTCTATTCTTTATTTGAAGAAGAGGTAACAGTAGAGGATTATTTAAAGTTAGACGAGAACGTAATGTATTATTACTTCCAAGTATGGCAAGACGAAGAAGATCCAATTTTGAGTGATTTATGCCGCCGTTTTATGAATCGGAATCTATTTAAATATGTAGAGTTTACAGACAAGCATGGTTTAGATAATTGGGTGGAATTAAGTAGCTTATTTAAAAAGATTGGACTCGATCCAGAGTATTATTTAGTTGTTGATTCAACATCAGACTTACCGTACGATTTTTACCGCGCAGGAGAAGAAGAAGAGCGTCTGCCAATCTTACTTCTTATGCCGAGCGGGGAACTTAGAGAGCTTTCACGTGAATCGGATATTGTTGAGGCGATTACGGGTAAGAAGAGAACGGATCAAAAGTTATTCTATCCGCATGATTTAATCTATGAAGATGGAAGAAAAGGAAAATATAAAGAGAGAATTATCGAGTTGTTAGAAGGAAAGAAATAAGAAGCAGCTAAGGGCTGCTTCTTATGAAAAAACTTGAAATTATTTGTCGCTTAAGCGTTTTCCGCCAACTGCATAATGGTTTTTAGACATTTCTTCGATGAAAACAACGATGTTTTCTTCAGGAGCACCAGTTGTTTCGCTTACTGCTGTGGTTACTTTCTCAGCAAGAGCTTTCTTTTGTTCTTCTGTGCGTCCTTCTAACATTTTCACTGTTACGTATGGCATGTACAATCGCTCCTTTTATGTAAGTTACACTCTTATTATAGCGGATTATGAGGAAGAACAATCAGAAAAACAAATATTTTCTTTTTTTGAGATATTGAAGAGGAGATGAATTATGGATCAGTTATTTAGATATCCATTGCAAGAAATTCCGTTGGTAGCAATGGCGATTATTATTGCACTATCTGTACATGAATTTGCACATGCGTATGTTGCATATAAATTTGGGGACGATACAGCGAAAAAACAAGGGCGTTTAACGCTATCACCGATGGCTCACTTAGACCCTATCGGGATGATTGCTGTATTAATTCTTGGATTCGGTTGGGCAAGACCAGTACCAGTTAACCCTTATAACTTTAAAAGACCTCGTCTTGCCGGGATATTAGTTTCGATTGCAGGACCGATTAGTAATTTAATTTTAAGTGCAATTGGTTTAATTATTTTGTATAGCTTAGTAGTATTCGGAGTTTTAGATGCAGTTCCAGTCGCAGTAGCTGATACATTAGGGAAGTTTTTTGAAATCTTTATTATGTTAAATGTTGTTTTACTTGTATTTAACTTATTACCAATCCCGCCACTTGATGGGTATCGCGTTGTGGAAGATTTAGCACCAGCAAATATTCGTGCGAAAATGACACAGTATGAAAAGTATGGAGCAATTGCGTTATTAATTCTTGTTATTACACCGCTTAGCAATTACACAATTCAACCTATTTTTCAGGTAGTTATTCCGCATGTATTAAGGTTTTTACAAAATATCATTGCGCCTATTTTCGGGCTTTTATAATCATTAAGCGAGGAGGAAGTTACATATGACAGAGAAAAAGAAAAAAATCGGTTTTAATATTGTAAAAAATGATTCAACAGATGGACATGGTGGGTTTGGTGTTGGGGCATTAAGCCTAGAAAATATTTCTCCTGTATTTGTTGATGTATTAGAGAAAACTGCGTTCGTTGATATCGGTGCGATGCATGCGCGTAGTACAGTAGAAAAAGGAATTAAGTTTTTAACAAATAAAGATGAAGTTCCGAACGGAAAACCATTTTGGCTTGTTTGGGTAACAATTGAAAGAACACCAAACGGTGCATATTACGCAGGTGTAACTGCTTGTGAAATGACAGTTGACCGTGAAATTCGCCGCGGATATAAATCACTTCCAGAGCATGTAAACAAAATGGATAAATCATTAAAGCGCCACATCATGATTGATCATATGGATGAATCATCTAAAAAGGTACTTGGCACATTCTTAAAAGAGCATAATGAAGCAATTTGGAACGAATCTAGTGAAGAATTGCGCCACGCATTATTAGGTGAATAAAAATAGCTGACGGATTTCCGTCAGCTATTTTTTTACCACGGGAGATATTTTTTCCACCAACCCGTCTTTTTCTTCTCTTCACTAACCTTTTCGAACTCTTCTTTATCATCAACGGGATCCATACAATATTCAGTCGGCTCTGTACCTTTTGCGAAATACATTTTCACAGAAATGGGACAATTTTTTGTAGCAATTTTACCGTTTTCAGGGTTAACGTCGACAGCAACAACATCTGTTGGTTGTTTGAACTCTTTTTTAGGCTGTCCATCTAATCCTTTTTCCATCGTATCGGTCCATATTTTTTTTGCGTATCCTTGTTCTGCTACGTTTGAAATGGATTTAGGTTGATCGTATCCAATCCAAACCCCTGTTACAAGCTGCGGGGTAAATCCAATCATCCAACTATCAGTTTCTGTAGAACCAGACTTTCCAGCATATGTTCTTGATAGTTTTGATAACATCGATTGACCGGTCACAGCGGCATAACTGCCTAGTTTTTTATTAAACATACCTGTCATCATTTCTTCCATCACAAAAGTTTTGCTTTTATCTAGAACTTGTTTACTTTCTAAATGAGCGTCGTATAGCATATTTCCTTCATGATCAACGATGCGTCGTATAAAGATTGGTTTTACTTCTTTTCCGCCGTTTGCAAACATGCTATAAGCATTGACCATTTCAATTGGTTTTACAGGAGATGTGCCGAGAGCAAGAGACGG
Organism: Bacillus hominis; assembly: GCF_030348325.1. NCBI lineage: Bacteria > Bacillati > Bacillota > Bacilli > Caryophanales > Bacillaceae > Bacillus > Bacillus hominis. Next base: position 4,935,848 of record NZ_JAUCFS010000005.1, on the reverse strand, counting down.
AACATCTTTTAAGGCGCTAGTAATACCGAATTGCTTCGCTGTTTTTGTAAGAATGTCTTCGCCTAAAAATAAATTCGTCTTCACAGCATATACGTTATCAGAAACGGCGAGTGCTTGTGCCATTGTCACAAAATCGTCTGCATAATAGTTTTTATAATTTTTCGGTTTATACTTTGAAACACCGTCACCTAAAGTGAATACAGTGTATTCGCTTTTTAAGCGTGTAGCAGGGGTGAATCCTCGTTCTAAGGCCGCGTAATATAGGAACGGCTTAAATGTAGAGCCAGGCTGGCGAGCGGCTTGTGTAGCCCTGTTAAATTGACTCGTATTATAATCAGTTCCACCAATAAGGGCAGCCACTTCACCTGTTTTTGGATTCATAGAGACGAGGGCAGTTTGGATGTTTGTTGTTTCAGGTATATGATTTTTTACAGCTTGTTCTGCTACAGATTGTAATTTAGGGTCTAGCGTTGTATAAATACGCAAGCCACCTCGCTGTAAGGCTTGCTCATCTAATCCGATATCACGAAGAAGGGAAGCCTGTACAGCATCTTGGAAATAAGGTGCAATTTCTGCAACTGTCTTCGTATCCAATGAGGCAAAAGTAAGTGTTTCCTTTTTTGCCGAGGTAGCTTGCTGTTTTGTAATATAACCTTGTTCTACCATTTCATCTAGTATGAGAGATTGACGCCCTTTCGCACGTTCTTCTTTTAAGAAGGGAGAGTAGACACTTGGTCCTTTCGGGATACCTGCGAGCATACTCGCTTCTGCTAATGTTAATTCTTTTGCTGTTTTATCGAAATATAGACGGGACGCAGCTTCGATACCGTAAGCGCCATGTCCGTAATAAATTGTATTTAAATATCCTTCTAAAATATGATTTTTATTATAGTTCACTTCAAGGCGAACGGTATACATTGCTTCTAATAGTTTACGCTTCCACGTTTTATCATGATCTAAGTATAGGTTACGAGCATACTGTTGTGTAATAGTACTAGCACCTTGTACTTTTGCCATTGCTTTTAAATCGGCAATAATGGCACCAGCAATGCGCTTCATATCAAAGCCATGATGTTTGTAGAATCGTTGATCTTCAATAGATAGTGTCGCCTCTTTTACATAAGAAGAAACTTCATCAAGAGATACATTATAGCGTTTTTGCATTTCATTACTTTGTCCTATAACAGTGTCATCATTAGCGTAAAAGACACTCGTTTGCGGGACCGCAACAGGAGGAGGTCCCATAATTTTTGCAACTATAAGAATAACAAAAAAGGAAAAAACGAAGAAAAGGACGCAAGAAAACATTGCGGTGAAGAAAAGACGTTTATATTTTTTAAGTTTTGGATTCATAGTTTGATCCATCTTTTTTCAGCCCCTCATTAATACAAGCGTTATTGTATTAGTATTGAGGGTTTTGAGTTATTTTAAACAATGAAATTTCGAAAATAAAAAAGCCCCTTCAATTAAGAAAGGAGCTCAAAGGCACGCGCTGGCCAATCGGTAATAATAACATCTACGCCATAATCAATCATAGTTTGTAAATCTTTATATTCATTAATGGTGTAAGGGCGAAAAACGTATCCTTGCCCCTGTGCTAATTGGACAAACTCTTTCGTTAATAATTGAAAGTTTGGATGTAATCCAGTTGCCCCGCGTTTTTTTGCTTCAGCAATAGGATCTGCAAGTGGTGTATCGTACAAAATCGCTCTTGGAATTTCTGGAGCAATTTCTGCTAATAATGAAACGGAATCATGGTTAAATGATGAAAATACAATTTGATTGGATAGATGATATTCGCGAACAAGGGCAACAACCTTATCTTCAATATTTGAATAGTGAATCACATCTGTTTTTAATTCAATGTTAAGTTGTAAATTTGTTGTAGAGAGCCAGATAAATACTTCGCGTAACGTTGGGATTTTTGCTTCATGGAAAGAAGGATCTTTAAAGCTACCGGCATCTAAAGCTTGTAATTCTTCTACAGTTTTCTCGGAAACAAGCCCCACGCCATTTGTTGTGCGATCCACTGTTTCGTCATGAATAACAACTAGTTCACCATCTTTTGATAGATGAACATCAAGTTCAATTCCGTGAGCACCAATGCGTTCAGCTTCTTGGAAGGCAATCATCGTATTTTCTGGGTGTGTTCCTTTTACCCCGCGATGAGCAAAAATAAGTGGTTTATTCATGTGAAAATCTCCTTATCATCTCTTTTTCTTCATTATGAAACTGCCTTGGGAAAAATACAATTGAATAGGAAAAACATTTACAAAAATCTAACAGTTGCATAAAAGTTAACGTTAACGTAAAATGTAATAGTTGAGTGAAGGGAGGAATAAACATGTATAAAATCGATGAAGTAACAAAACAAGTTGGTTTAACAAAACGTACACTTCGTTATTATGAGGAAATTGGTTTAATTCATCCCCCGGAGCGTAGTGAGGGAAACATTCGTCTGTATACAGATGAGGACATTGCAAGAATTAAAAGGATTGTAGAAGCGAAAGAAGTGCTAGGAATTACGCTTCAAGAAATGCAACATTTCTTATCGTTAAAAGAAAGAATGGAACACAGGAGAAATAGCGAGAACCCTCGTGACCGCGAAGTGATTCAAGAAATTAAAGAGATGCTTGCAAAACAAGTGCAAACGCTAGACGAGAAAATGGAGCAAATGCAGCGTGTGAAGGCGGAGCTAGAGGATAGTTTAAGCCGGGCAGTTACATTTTTAGAGAATACCAAAGGAGAGTAATCAAAATGGAGAGCAAACAAAAATTAGGGAGATTGATTACAGTGATCGCTACCTTTCTTGCCTTTTCTGGTATAGGGGTAGTCGATCCGATTTTACCAAGTATTGCTGAACAAATTGGTGCCTCGCATTGGCAAGTCGAGATGTTATTTACAGCATATATTTTAACGATGGCAATTATGATGTTACCAGCTGGAATATTTGCATCAAGATTTGGTGATAAACGAATGATGACAATTGGTCTTGCGATTGTAACTGTATTTGCTTTTATATGCGGTATATCGCAAACGATTGCTCAATTATCTATTTTCCGCGCAGGGTGGGGATTAGGAAATGCGATGTTCTTCGCAACGGCGATGACATTATTAATTGCATTAAGTAAAGAAGTTCATGAAGCAGTAGGATTATATGAAGCAGCCATTGGTTTAGGGATGGCAGGTGGGCCGTTATTAGGCGGGATATTAGGTGGACATTCTTGGCGTTATCCATTTTTTGCGACGAGTATTTTAATTTTCTTAGCATTTATTTTAGTTTTCTTTTTTGTAAAAGAACCGGAGCGAAAAGTGAAGCGTAAAGCAGCGGGCATGGGAGAATTACTTAACTTGGTGAAGTATAAACCATTTATGCAAGGTGCCATTTCAGGGATGTTATATTACTATGGATTTTTCGTTGTTTTAGCATATTCACCACTTATTATGCATTTATCTGCTATTCAATTAGGTTTTGTATTTTGTGGGTGGGGATTAGCGCTAGCTTACGGATCAGCAATTTTAGCGCATAAGCTAGAAGGTAAATATGAACCAAAAACAGTATTAAAGGGTAGTTTACTCGTATTTGCGATGTTATTAATTGCGCTATTCTTCGTGAAAATTATGTGGTTACAAATCGTGTTAATCGTTCTATCTGGATTAGCATCAGGATTAAATAACGCATTATTTACAAGTTATGTAATGGATATTTCACCTTATGAAAGATCTATTACATCAGGTGTTTATAACTTCGTTCGTTGGTTAGGAGGCGCGATTGCTCCTATTTTATCAGGAATTATCGGGCACACAGTTTCACCGCAAAGCCCGTTTTTAGTCGGCGGAATTGTTGTATTAGTTGGTTGTATTATGATTTTAATTCCAATTCGTAAACCGGTAGAAGTAGAGACGAAGGCCCTTTCTTAAGAAAGGGTTTTCTTTCCTATTACAGAGCAAACCCTGTTCACATATATGTTAGAACGCTCTGACTAAAATATATTTTCGGTATTTTTATACTTTTAACTATACTTTTTGGATGTTTTGTTTTATTTTTGTTAGGGGACATTAATGATGTCCCTATTATAAATTTGCATTGAAAGGCGTGATTGTACGATGGAACTATGGTTCACTGAAAAACAAACAAAACATTTTGGAATTACGGCGCGTATTAACCGCACATTACATACGGAGCAAACAGAATTCCAAAAACTTGATATGGTTGAAACGGAAGAGTTCGGAAACATGCTTATTTTAGACGGCATGGTTATGACGACAGAAAAAGACGAGTTCGTTTATCATGAAATGGTAGCGCACGTACCTTTATTTACACATCCAAACCCTGAAAACGTTTTAGTTGTAGGTGGTGGTGATGGCGGTGTTATTCGTGAAGTGTTAAAACACCCAAGCGTAAAGAAAGCAACTCTTGTTGAGATTGATGGGAAAGTAATTGAGTACTCTAAACAGTACTTACCATCAATTGCAGGCGCATTAGACAATGAGCGTGTAGAAGTGAAAGTAGGAGACGGTTTCCTACACATCGCGGAAAGCGAAAATGAATATGACGTAATTATGGTAGATTCTACTGAGCCAGTAGGACCAGCAGTAAACTTATTTACGAAAGGTTTCTACGCTGGAATCTCTAAAGCGTTAAAAGAAGACGGTATTTTCGTTGCGCAAACGGACAACCCTTGGTTCACACCAGAATTAATTACGACTGTGTTTAAAGATGTAAAAGAGATTTTCCCAATTACTCGTTTATACACAGCAAACATTCCGACGTATCCAAGTGGTCTTTGGACATTCACAATCGGATCTAAAAAACATGATCCATTAGAAGTAAGTGAAGAGCGTTTCCACGAAATCGAAACGAAATACTACACGAAAGAATTGCACAATGCAGCATTCGCATTACCGAAATTTGTTGGCGATTTAATTAAGTAAGAAAATCGAATTTTAACAAATAAAGTGTAAATAGCTCATTTAAGGTGTTTGTCCAGAAGACTTGAACATGCTAGCTATTTACACTTCTGTAAAGAAAATCGTCTTCTTGTTATGAAACAGAAGACCCCGGTAAATCGAGAAAGAGGAGCAGTGCGCTCCAAATTTGAGAAATATGAAAGGTTGGGATACCTTAAGTTCCACATAAGGAGGAAAAGAATATGCGTTTTGATGAAGCTTATTCAGGTAAAGTATTTATTAAAAGTCATCCAAGTTTTGAAGAGTCAAAGGTAGTTATTTACGGGATGCCTATGGATTGGACAGTAAGTTACCGTCCGGGATCTCGCTTTGGCCCTGCACGTATTCGTGAAGTATCAATCGGTCTTGAAGAATATAGTCCGTATTTAGATCGTGAACTAGAAGAGGTAAAATATTTTGATGCGGGTGATATCCCATTACCATTCGGAAATGCACAACGCAGCTTAGACATGATTGAAGAGTATGTATCAAAACTTTTAGATGCCGATAAGTTTCCACTAGGTCTCGGCGGTGAGCACTTAGTGTCTTGGCCAATTTTTAAGGCAATGGCAAAAAAATATCCGGATTTAGCAATCATTCATATGGATGCTCATACTGATTTACGTGAATCTTATGAAGGGGAGCCTTTATCCCACTCTACACCAATTCGTAAAGTGTGTGATTTAATTGGTCCGGAAAACGTATATTCTTTCGGAATTCGTTCTGGAATGAAGGAAGAATTTGAATGGGCGAAAGAAGTAGGTATGAACTTATACAAATTTGACGTATTAGAACCGTTAAAAGAAGTATTACCGAAACTTGCAGGACGCCCAGTCTATGTCACAATCGACATTGACGTATTAGACCCAGCTCACGCTCCAGGAACAGGAACGTTAGAAGCTGGAGGTATCACATCTAAAGAATTATTAGATTCCATCGTGGCAATTGCAAATTCAAATATAAATGTAGTTGGAGCAGACCTAGTAGAAGTAGCTCCAGTCTACGACCATAGTGACCAAACACCAGTCGCAGCAAGCAAATTCGTGCGGGAAATGCTGCTCGGTTGGGTGAAATAAAATAAAAGCGGAAGCGGCTCGTTTAGAATGTGAGGGGGATGGAGCTTCAGACGTAGAGGTGCTTTTTGCCTCGAAGGAAGAAGCGAAGCCACCGATCATTCTAGCCGCTGTAGCTGGATAAAATAAGGGCCTCCTACATGAATAGGGGGCCCTTATTTTTTCGTTATGTGTCAGTAAGTCGATATATTAAAAAACCATGGCGAGCCATGAAAAAAAGAGTTATTCTCAAACGATGAGAATAACTCTTTTTCTTATGCCACGTTCTCTTCCGAATTAATTCCGCGAATTTCATCAGCGGAGCGGATTGGATATTTGCGGAATACAATTGATCCAACGTATCCGACAATAGTGGTAACGATTCCACATAATGCAGCAGCGATCGTTACTTTTATAACGTCATTAAATCCGAATAAGACAAGAAGTCCTGGAATTGGTGATGCTGTTCCTGGCGCATTATTAACGAGCTGGAATAGCGATGTAATAATACCAGCAAGTGCACCGCCAACGAAGTTTGTCATATAAATTGGAATTGGATTTGCTGAGACAACATCGGCTTGTGTTAACGGTTCGATTGCTACAGCGATTGTATCTTTCTTGGAACAAATTTTTAGTCGTTTAAAGAAAATGAAGTTCATTGGGGCAGAAGCTGCTACGGCAAGACTACCAATTGCCATTGGTAAACCTGTTAATCCAAGCATTGCAGTTAGTGCCATAGAACTTAATGGAGATGTAGAAATAACTGTGATTAATCCACCAAGCATAATACCCATAATAATAGGACTTTCTGTAGTTGCAACTGAAATCATAGAACCGATTTTACCGAGTGTTGCGTTAACGAGCGGATCCATAAGCATGGCCATTCCACGTGAAATTGGTGCGGCAATAAATAAAATTGCTAAAAATTCTACACCAGCTGGTAATTTCTTTTCGAGAAATTTCACGACAAAGGCACAAACGTATCCGGCGAAAAATCCTGGTAAAATGCCGAATCCACTAGTAGCGATACCGATTAAAACAGCATATACGGGTGAAACACCGATTGCCAATGCTACTAAAATCGCCGCTGCGACACCGCTCATACTACCAGAAGCTTCTCCTACTGATTGTAAAAAGTCATTATGAAACATTTCTCCACCGATATAACGGTGAAATGCTTCAATAAGAAAACTTGCGATTGCTGCATTAGCTAAAGCACCCATTGCTTTCATTCCGTAAGGAGCACGGTAACTAAAAAGTGTAAATAGACAGAGTACAACAAGTAATAGTGCTAAACCTTGCAAGATAGCCATTTGAAAACTGTCTCCTTTGATGTTTGTAGTAAAAATTCGTATCATTCAATAATAATATAAAAGTTTGTTAAACGGAAAAACTTTTTGTCCGGAAATTGCTGTAAGGTTAAAAAGCCTTACAATAATGTAAGGGAAGTGTAAGATATTTCGATAGAGTATAGTATGCTTTTTTTCGTATAATACAGGTATAGACATACGGTTAGTGAGAAAGAAGTGCAAACAGGAGGCGCATGTATGAAGTTGGTAATGAAAGTTTTAGCTGTCTTCGCCATTATTTTAGGTGGTACAGCATATTATTTACAATCAAAAACAGAAGGTGTTGATGCCTTTGTAGACAACTTCTTTTCAAATAAAGAAATACAAGATTATTATGCAGTTATAGATAAAGGTGAGAAAAAAGACGATGAATATTTGTATACATTTAAAGGGTATACGGAAGACGGAAAGCTACAAATCATTAAAAGAATAGTGAACCGTGAATTGCATACAGGTGATTTTGTAAAAATTTATGCAAAGGGTATGCAAGGAAAAGGATGGGCTGAAATCCCGAAAGAATCAATCCCGCAAAAGGCATTACAAAAAATAGAAAAAGCTTAAAAGGAGCGAACAAATCGCTCCTTTTTTAATGCGTTAAAATTGTAATAGATGTGTTCTTTTTATTAGAAGTGATTTTTGCTCTTCCGCCAATTGGGAAGGTGAAAATAGGAGTTGTATGCCCAAAACTAGCATTTGCAATGATAGGTATATGTGTAAGTTCAGGCTTTGAAGCAATCATTTTTTGAATGTCTTCTATTGTACATTCTGCTCCTTTTTGCATTCTCCCTATAACAATGCCTTTTACATGTTCAAAGTCAGGTTGCTGCATAAGAGAATGTAAATATCGATCAAAAGTTTTAAGGGTAGCTTTTTCTGTTAAACTATCCTCTTCAAGAAATAAAATTTTGTCCTGTAAGTTAGGCATAAAGGGCGTACCTTGCAGTAAATTAAATGTGCTCATATTACCACCAATAATATCTCCTGTAGCTTCTCCTTCTTGAATTGAAACATATCCTTCATTTTTAATAAATTCTCGATTTTCCTGATCAATATACCAAGAATCATCGCTCCATGTTTCAGCCGGCAGTATTTCAATAGGCTCATTAGAATTTAAGCATTTTAAAAAGTAATCAGTCGTATAATCAAGGCCTTTCTCCATTCCAAATGAAGAGAAGTGAGGACCTGAATATGTAACTAAGCCTGTTTTAGCATAAATCGCGTTGTTTAAAGCGGTAATATCAGAATAACCGCAGAAAATTTTCGGGTTTTCCTGAATTAAATTATAATCGAGGTATTTTAATAAACCGTTAGAGTTGTATCCTCCAAGTGTCGTCAAAATTGCTTTTACATTAGGGGCTCTAAATGCTTCATGAAAATCTTGAATTCGTGAAGAAACAGAGGATGAAGAAAAGTGATCTATTTCTTCAGCATTTTTTGAGAATGTAACTTGAAAGCCCATATCGGTTAATCTTTTCGTAGCAAGCTCTCGGTTCGTATTTGAGACAATACTTAAACTACAAGATGGTGAAATAACTCTTATTTCATCACCTTTTTTTAATTTTGTTGGTAGCACCAAATTCACCCCTTGAAATGAAAGAATATTTAGATTTAAAAAATATTTTAACATATGAAATAAAGTGAAGGTGAATTATTTTTTGAAAAGGAGTTTTCCTGATTTTTCAGCAGACAGACAGAGTCTTTTTTTGATATGATAGGAAAAGTGATTTATTATAAGTAGTATTTAATATCTATAACATTTGAAAGGTGTGCAAGACGTGAAAAAACAACTTGCAGGCTTGCCGGTACACGTTCATTTCGTAACAGAAATCCGTGAAGGGGCGAGGAAGGAAACCGTTGCTTTTGAAGCAAATGGTCAATACTATGTAAAAGGTCAAGGTACATATATAACATTCCAAGAGCCGAACGAACAAGGCGAAGTGAAAACAATTATTAAAATTCAAGATGAACAAGTTCTCATTATGCGTTCAGGTGCTATTTCTATGCGTCAGACGCATGTGAAAGGTGAATGGACAACTGGTACGTATACGAGTGAACTTGGTACGTTTGCATTGCAAACAAAGACTGATAACGTTCTTTTTAAATGGTCGGATGAAAAGAAAAAAGGACAACTCTTCTTAACGTACGCATTGCTTCTAAGTGAACAAGAAGCTGGCAGATATACAATTACACTTAATTTGAAGGAGGCAAAATAATGAATTCTTTAGAACAAGTAAAAGGATTGATTAAAGAAGAAATTCAAGCTGCTGTATTAAAGGCAGAATTAGCGACAGAAGAACAAATTCCAAACGTTGTATTAGAATCTCCAAAAGATAAAACAAATGGTGACTTCTCTACAAATATGGCAATGCAACTTGCACGCGTTGCGAAAAAAGCACCTCGTATGATTGCAGAAGAATTAGTTGCAAACTTCGATAAAGCAAAAGCTTCTATTGAAAAAATTGAAATCGCTGGTCCTGGTTTCATTAACTTCTACATGGATAATAGCTACTTAACAGACTTAATCCCAACAATCGTCAACGCTGGTGAAGCATACGGTGAAACGAATACTGGTAAAGGTGAAAAAGTACAAATTGAGTTCGTATCTGCGAATCCAACAGGCGATCTTCACTTAGGACATGCACGTGGTGCGGCAGTAGGTGACACTTTATGTAACGTATTAGCAAAAGCAGGATACGATGTATCTCGTGAGTACTACATTAATGATGCTGGTAACCAAATTCATAACTTAGCTCTTTCTGTTGAAGCTCGTTACATGCAAGCTTTAGGTTTAGAGAAAGAAATGCCAGAAGACGGTTACCATGGTGCGGACATCATTGGAATCGGTAAACGTTTAGCAGAAGAGTTTGGCGATCGTTATGCAAAAGCTGATGCAGAAGAAAGCTATGAATTCTATCGTTCATACGGTTTGAAATATGAATTAGCAAAACTTCAAAAAGACTTAGAAAGCTTCCGTGTTAACTTCGATGTGTGGTTCTCAGAAACATCATTATACAAAAACGGAAAAATTGATGCTGCACTTGCAGTATTAAAAGAGCGTGATGAAATCTTTGAAGAAGGCGGAGCAACTTGGTTCCGTTCAATGACTTACGGTGACGATAAAAACCGTGTATTAATTAAAAACGACGGTTCTTACACATACTTAACGCCAGATATCGCTTATCACCGCGATAAATTAGAGCGTGGTTTTGATAAATTAATCAACATTTGGGGTGCTGATCATCACGGTTACATTCCTCGTATGAAAGCTGCTATTCAAGCGCTAGGTTACGATAAAGACACTCTTGAAGTAGAAATCATTCAAATGGTACAACTGTATCAAAATGGTGAAAAAATGAAGATGAGTAAGCGTACAGGTAAAGCAGTTACACTTCGTGAGCTTATGGAAGAAGTAGGCGTGGACGCAATGCGTTACTTCTTCGCAATGCGTAGTGGTGATTCTCATTTAGACTTCGATATGGACTTAGCTGTATCAAAATCTAATGAAAACCCAGTATACTATGCACAATACGCTCATGCTCGTGTATGCAGTATCCTTCGTCAAGGTGAAGAGTTAGGATTAGCTACAGGTGGAGACGTGAATTACAAACTTGTTACTTCTGAGAAAGAAGTAGAGTTACTGAAAAAACTTGGTGAATTCCCAGCTGTAGTTGCGGATGCAGCGCAAAAACGCCTGCCACACCGCATTACAAGCTATGCATTTGAATTAGCAGCAGCATTACACAGCTTCTACAATGCAGAAAAAGTATTAAACCAAGATAACTTAGAATTAAGTAAAGCTCGTTACGAATTAATGAAAGCAGTACGCACTACACTTCAAAATGCATTAGCAATCGTAGGAGTATCTGCACCAGAAAAAATGTAATAGACAAAAGAAAAGATACTTATTTTTGTTTAGAAGTGATATACAAGTTGATATAAAGACATCTAATCAGTCTATACACTGATTAGATGTCAAAGAAAGAAGATCAACGAAAAGACGTATGGGGGAGAACCTCACGTACGTCTTGATGAGGGTAAACTGAAATGAAAAAGAGATGGCAGAGCTGTCTCTTTTTTTTATTTCAGTTTACTAATATAAATACATGTGACAAATATATGTTATGGTGATGAAGTGAAAATAGTAAAGTACCAATTAACTATTGATTTTTAGGAACGATTCTAGAATAATAGACTGTCGGGGGTAAAATTATTAAAAATCCATATATGTATTATTAGTTGGTGGAATGTTACTAGGAAATGGTGTGATTGTTGTAAAAAACATTGTTACAGCTATGCCAAATACTAAAATAACAATTCATCTAACCAAGTATCTAACCAATTAGTAATTAATCTTGAAAACTTCCAGCTTAGTCAAGAAACTAGGGGGATATGTTTAAAATAGTACATATAGTACAATTGAAGTTTTCATGATTTGATAAAAAATAATGAAAGGATATAAATCTCTCGGTTTTGATATTATCATCATATATAAGCTCATTTTAATTCTTCGACATAGCCATGGAACCCATTAGGCAAAGTGTTTTTTCTCGACACTCATTTATATACTCCAAAAATGAAAAGACTGAATTTCGTATTTCTATGCGATTTACATGAAATCAGTTGACAATCATACTCTTTTTTATTTACCCCTAAATTCGGTCCACTGTATTCAAATTTGGAGAATATGACTATCATCTTGCATAGGCAAACAATACTTCATCCAGAGCGTTTTTAATTATATAATGCTGGCGGTGGAACGCTTCTTGTTCTACTTGTTTCGGTGTGTAGGTCGGCTGTGTAACTAAACACAAAAGGTTTTAACATATGGCCAATTTCACCGCAAATTATAATGGCAGAAAACGCATCTTCAATAACATCTTTTAGAATACGAGTATCCAAGTATGTTTCACAGTTCGAACTTTCCTTGGCTGATATGCTAATTTCGATTATAGATGGTACTTCTTGTTATTCTTTAGGAGGATAAGTAAGGAAGTTGACCAAATGTATATTTACTGTGAAGTAGCTTGGCCATACTTTCCGACAATGAAATTTTTGCATTTATAGAGCAAGCGTTTGCGTTGGTATGGAGAAATTTCGGAAACTCTACAGCATAATAAGACAATGACCGTCATGAGTTTTATCGTGAGTGCTTGTTGAGTGGTCTTCTTCTGACTTTGAAGTTGTTTGTCCGTTCATGGGTATTTATAATTTGAATTCCTTTATCAAAATTTGTCCTGTATCTGTTTTTGTTAAACAGTATATACGATAAATAAAATGCCGGAGAAATTAGATGAATCTATATAAAAGTCAAACTGCAATTTTTTAAGTAATAGAAGGATTGAAAAAGAGAAAAAGATGATAATAGCTGTCAAACAAGTTTTAGTAAAGTGGCTTAATGACATTGAATAGTAGAATCTTTGTCATAGTATGCTTGTACCAGGATCTATCTATTTTTAATTTTATAGGAGGATAACATAAAATATGTATTTAAAAAGAGTTACTTCGATTTTTTCGATTATAATGATTTTCATGTTTACCATAGGTCAGGGTTTGCTACCTATAGTAGCAAATGCACAAGAGCTAAACACAGCAGGACTTGTGGATAGTTTTCAGATTGGTAAAACAAATCTAAGTACCACAGAAAGGACTAAAGTAACTGTAAACTTCAGTGAAAAAGATGGACTTAGGCTGAAGCCTGGAGACACACTAACATTAACACTGCCTCCAGAATTAAAAGGATTAAATATCGAGTTTCTATTAAATGACTATGGTACTTGTAAAGTTACAGCAGGTACTGTGGTATGTACATTTAATGATAAAGTGGATACATATGAAAATATTCAAGGGTATTTAAACTTTTTCGTAGAAGCTACTAATGTAGGAACGGATCAAAAGAAAGAGATTGAAACCAATTTTGGTACAACTGTAGATAAGCAGTCTGTAACAATTACCGGCCCAAGCAGTGGTGGTGGTACAGATCCTGGAAAGCCACCGTTTTTTTATAAAACTGGTGATATGAACTCAGGTAAGGACGATGAAGTACGTTGGTTCTTGAATATAAACTTAGCTAAAGAAGAGTTAAGTCGTAATATTGTTGTGACTGATAATTTACAGGAAGGTCAAACACTTAATAAGAATAGTTTCTATATAATTGTAGATGATTATCTAGGTCGTCGATCTTTAACGCTACAAGAGCTTGAAGGGCAAGGTTACGGAACAATTACCTTTACCGGGGACAAATCATTTAAAGTTGTGCTTAATAAAGATAAAGCACGTCTCGCCTCCTTTTCGATTGGTTATACATCTACTATAACGGAAGCTGGGAAGACGCAAGATTTTTTTAAGAATGATTATACGATTGATTACCAAGTTCTAAACGAAGAACCAGTTACTGAATCGGGTACTCATCCAGTCGAAAATATGACAGCTGGCGGTGGTGCTACCGGTAACAAGGTCCCAAAAGGAAAGCTGAAAATTATTAAATATATTGAAGGAAATAAAGAAAAAGTAATCCCGAATGTTTCGTTTAAGTTGTATAAAGAGTCTGGTGAACAAGTTGGAGGCGAATATACAACAAATGAAAAAGGGATAGTTGAAACTCCTCAATTATCACCAGGTAAATATTATGTACAAGAGGTTTCAGCTCCAGACTATATTGATTTCGATCCCCAGAAAAAAATAGAGTTTGAAATAAAATCAGATTCTGAAAATGGAATCGAGTTGCCAATTTCCAACAACGTGAAAACTACATCTGTTTCAGGAACGAAGATGTGGAAAGGCGATAACGAGAAAGATCGTCCAAGTTCAATCAAAGTAGAATTACTACAAAATGAGAAAGTAGTAGACACGAAAGAAGTAACGGCGGCAGATGGTTGGAAATACAAATTTGACAACCTAGTAGTCTATGATGCAAATGGAGTAGCGTACAAGTATGAAGTAAAAGAACAACCGATAGATGGATACACAACAGAAGTAAGTGGTTATGACATTACAAATACAAAAGTGGTACAAACAACCAAAGTAGAAGGAACGAAAACATGGAAGGACGGAAATGCGGAAGGTCGTCCGACGATGATTAAAGTAGACTTACTACAAAACGGTACAGTGATTGCGACGCAAGAAGTAAGCGAAGCAACAGGCTGGAAATATGAATTTAAAGATTTGGTGATAAACGATGCAGACGGAAAAGCATACCAGTATGAAGTGAAAGAACAAGCAGTAGACGGATACGAATCAAAAGTAAATGGTTATGACATCACGAATACAAAAGTAGGCAAGACATCAGCTGCAGGAACGAAGACGTGGAAAGGTGGCACAGAGGAAGAGCATAAAGCCATCAAAGTAGACTTACTACAAAACGGTACAGTGATTGCGACACAAGAAGTAAGCAAAGAAGCAGGTTGGAAGTATGAATTTAAATATTTAGTAGCGTTCGACGAAAATGGAAAAGCATACAAGTATGAAGTGAAAGAACAACCGGTAGATGGATACGAATCAAAAGTAAATGGTTATGACATCACGAATACAAAAGTAGGTAAGACATCAGTTGCAGGAACGAAGACGTGGAACGATAACAATGCATCAGATCGTCCGAAAACCATCAAAGTAGATTTAGTACAAAAAGATAACTCACAAGCACAAAAAGAAACAGTGATTGCGACGCAAGAAGTAAGTGAAGCAACAGGCTGGAAGTATGAGTTTAAAGATTTAGTAGCGTATGATGAAAATGGAGTAGCATACAAGTATGAAGTGAAAGAACAAGCAGTACCAGGATATGAATCAAAAGTAAATGGTTATGATATCACAAATACAAAAGTAGGCGAAACAAAAGTAGAAGGAACGAAGACATGGAAAGACGATAATGCGAAAGATCGTCCGAAAATGATCAAAGTAGACCTTTTACAAAATGGTAAAGTAGTAGATACAAAAGAAGTAACAGCAGTAACAGAATGGAAGTACACATTTGAAAACCTCCAAGCATATGATGCAAACGGAGTAGCGTACAAGTATGAAGTGAAAGAACAAGCAGTAGATGGATACAAACCGGAAGTCAACGGTTATGACATCACAAATACAAAAGTAGGTCAAACAAAAGTAGAAGGAATGAAAACATGGAAAGACGATAACGCGAAAGATCGTCCGGAAATGATTAAAGTAGACCTACTACAAAATGGTACAGTGATTGCGACGCAAGAAGTAAGCAAAGCAACAGGCTGGAAATACGAATTCAAAAATTTAGCGGCATACGATGCCGAAGGTAAGGCATACAAGTATGAAGTGAAAGAACAAGCAGTAGACGGATATCAAACAGAAGTCAACGGTTATGACATCACGAATATAAAGGTTGGTCAAACAAAAGTAGAGGGAACGAAGGTATGGAAGGACGGAAATGGTGAAGGGCGTCCAGAAACAATCAAAGTCGACCTACTACAAAATGGCAAGGTAATCGATACAAAAGAAGTAAGCGCAGCAAGCGAATGGAAATATTCGTTTACAGATTTAGTGGCATACGATGCCGAAGGTAAGGCATATAAGTATGAAGTAAAAGAACAACCAGTAGACGGATATCGAACAGAAGTAAAAGGTTATGACATTACGAATACAAAAGTAAGCAAGACGAAAGTAGAAGGAACGAAAACATGGAAAGACGATAATGCGAAAGATCGTCCAACAATGATTAAAGTAGATTTACTACAAAATGGTAAAGTAGTAGACACAAAAGAAGTAAGCAAAGCAACAAATTGGAAGTACACATTTGAAAACCTACAAGCATACGATGCAAACGGAGTAGCATACAAGTATGAAGTAAAAGAACAAGCAGTAGACGGATACCAAACAGAAGTACATGGTTATGACATCACGAATATTAAAGTTGGGCAAACAAAAGTAGAAGGAACGAAAATGTGGAAAGACGATAATGCGAAAGATCGTCCGACGATGATTAAAGTAGACTTACTACAAAATGGCCAAGTAATCGCAACACAAGAAGTAACAGAAGCAAGCGGTTGGAAGTATGAATTCAAAGATTTAGCGGCATACGATGCCGAAGGCAAGGCATATAAGTATGAAGTAAAAGAACAAGCGGTAGATGGATATCAATCCAAAGTAAAAGGTTATGACATTACAAATACAAAAGTAGGTCAAACAAAAGTAGAAGGAACAAAAACGTGGAAAGACGATAATGCGAAAGATCGTCCGACGATGATTAAAGTAGACTTACTACAAAATGGCCAAGTAATCGCAACACAAGAAGTGAGCGCAGCAAGCGAATGGAAATATGCGTTCACAGATTTAGCGGCATATGATGCCGAAGGTAAGGCATATAAGTATGAAGTAAAAGAACAAGCAGTAGACGGATATCAATCGGAAGTAAACGGTAATGACATCACGAATACAAAAGTAGGCAAGACGAAAGTAGAAGGAACGAAAACGTGGAAGGATGATAATGCGAAAGATCGTCCGAATATGATTAAAGTAGACTTACTACAAAATGGCCAAGTAATCGCAACACAAGAAGTAACAGAAGCAACAGGTTGGAAATATGAATTCACAGATTTAGCGGCATACGATGCCGAAGGTAAGGCATACAAGTATGAAGTGAAAGAACAAGCAGTAGACGGATATCAAACAGAAGTAAAAGGTAATGACATCACGAATACAAAGATTGGTCAAACAAAAGTAGAAGGAACGAAGACATGGAAAGACGATAATTCATCAGAACGTCCGACAATGATTAAAGTAGACTTACTACAAAATGGCCAAGTAATCGCAACACAAGAAGTAAGCGCAGCAAGCGGTTGGAAGTATGAATTCAAAGATTTAGCGGCATACGATGCCGAAGGCAAGGCATATAAGTATGAAGTGAAAGAACAAGCGGTAGATGGATATCAATCCAAAGTAAAAGGTTATGACATTACAAATACAAAAGTAGGTCAAACAAAAGTAGAAGGAACAAAAACGTGGAAAGACGATAATGCGAAAGATCGTCCGAATATGATCAAAGTAGACTTACTACAAAATGGCCAAGTAATCGCAACACAAGAAGTGAGCGCAGCAAGCGAATGGAAATATGCGTTTAAAGATTTAGCAGCATATGATGAGAATGGTGTAGCTTACAAGTATGAAGTGAAAGAACAAGCAGTAGACGGATATCAATCAAAAGTCAAAGGTAATGACATCACAAATACAAAAGTAGGTCAAACAAAAGTAGAAGGAACGAAGACATGGAAAGACGATAATTCATCAGAACGTCCTTCAATGATTAAAGTAGACTTACTACAAAATGGCCAAGTAATCGCAACACAAGAGGTGAGCGCAGCAAGCGATTGGAAGTATGAATTCAAAGATTTAGCGGCATATGATGCCGAAGGCAAGGCATATAAGTATGAAGTAAAAGAACAAGCGGTAGATGGATATCAATCCAAAGTAAAAGGTTATGACATTACAAATACAAAAGTAGGTCAAACAAAAGTAGAAGGAACAAAAAAGTGGAAAGACGATAATGCGAAAGATCGTCCTTCAATGATTAAAGTAGACTTACTACAAAATGGCAAGGTAATCGATACAAAAGAAGTAAGCGCAGCAAGCGAATGGAAATATGCGTTTACAGATTTAGCGGCATATGATGCCGAAGGTAAGGCATATAAGTATGAAGTAAAAGAACAAGCAGTAGACGGATATCAAACAGAAGTCAAAGGTTATGACATCACGAATACAAAGGTTGGCAAAACAAAAGTAGAAGGAACGAAAACATGGAAAGACGATAATTCATCAGAACGTCCGACGATGATTAAAGTAGACCTACTACAAAATGGCCAAGTAATCGCAACACAAGAAGTAAGCGCAGCAAGCGAATGGAAATATGTGTTTACAGATTTAGCAGCATACGATGCCGAAGGTAAGGCGTACAAGTATGAAGTGAAAGAACAAGCAGTAGCGGGATACAAATCTGAAGTAAAAGGATATGACATCACGAATACAAAAATCAAGGACGAACCAGGTGTAGATCCAAAAGATCCAAGTACAGATCCGAAAGATCCAAGCACAGATCCAAAAGATCCAAGCACAGATCCAAAAGATCCAAGCACAGATCCAAAAGATCCAAGTACAGATCCAAACGCAAATACAGACAAAAATAGCGATTCAAAAGTTCCACCTACTACAGAAAATGATAAGCCAACATTACTTCCTAACACAGGAGGAACATCAGCAGAAATGAGTTCAATTCTTGGAGGTATTGTATTATTCCTTTTAGGTGGAATCCTACTCGCTCGTCAGCGAATAAAATAATAAAAAAGATTTAGATTATTGATTACACTGTAATCTGAGTAGCAGACAAATTAAAAAATTACTATTGATATTACGCCCTTTAGGTAAGTATTCAAAAACACTTCACGATAAAGTGAAGGGAAGAATGCAACCTGAAGGGTTTTTTATAGAAAAAAGAGAACAATTTCAGGTTGGGCTCAATCAGCGGCCGAATAATATGGTCAGCTTTCATAGAGATAAGCGGCTCTAAAGTAATAACGAAACCGCTTTCAATAAGTCTATTATCCATTGGATCATAAGCTTAGAATGTGGTGTGGTATCTCATGTGATTTAAGATCAATGACCATGTTCCGTTAAGTTTTGGATGAATGCATAGCCATTTTTATGGCTAATTTAGAAATAGTATTTTGTAAAGCTTTGCTCGTGAGTAGCTGCATCAGCGTTTGTTTCAGGAATAAAAGCATTTGTTCCTAAAATAACTGTTAAAGCTAACACAACTGCAAGAATAATTTTTTCATAGTAGAAAGCCTTCTTTATTAGATGTAATTACTATTATTACAATTTTCATTCTACATGGTAATACAATTACATTAATATATTACGTTTTATATTATACACTATAAATCGTATAATTAATATACTTAAATTGATGCATTAGGATTTTTTTTCGGGTAATAACGCTATGTAATAAATATGCTTTTATACATATTTATTTTTCCTTAATAAAAAGCCACCGATTAATCGGTAGCTTGAAATAGTGTTAAGCGGCTTTTTGTCCTGTTTTCACGTTAGGTTGAAGGCTATTATAGACACCTGTACCAATGACTTCTAACGCCATTTTCATACGTTCTGGTGAAATGTTCTCAAATACGTTATCTTGAGGCGTGTGATATACCTTTTCGATATGATAGATTAATGGATTCCAACTATCGACACCCATCCAAATAAATAGTGCAGAAGGAATACCAACTTCAGCAAATGGTACGTGATCACTAGAGCCAAATTTCCCTTGAAGAACGAGATCATTATTTAATTGTTTACCTGCTTGTAAGACAGCATCTGTTACAATGTTTGCTGAGCCATCAGGAGTCATTGCATATAAATTCTTTGCTTTATCATAATTTGTTGCAACCATGTCTGCGTTAAAGACACCTAAAATTCGATCGCGTTCTTTTTGGGACAGACTATTAACATAATAATCAGAGCCAAGTAAGCCAGTTTCTTCAGAACCAAAAGCAATAAAACGAATTTCTTTATCAGTTTCTACATTTTGAAAAGCGCGAGCCAATTCTAATACTAATCCCGTTCCAGAGGCATTATCATTTGCTCCAGGTGCTCCAACGACACTATCGTAGTGTGAACTTACAACGACAGCCTTTTCATTACCTGTACTATTTTTTGGTTTCTTTTTTGCGATGACATTTAAGGATGTTAAATTAGATTCATGTCTCGCTTTTAGGGAAAGAATGGTTGTCTCCTTTTTAGCGATTTCTTCTTTAAATGCATTTCCTTGAGCATAAGCAAGACCGAAGACAGGGATAGACTGTTTTTTAGTTAAGCGAGGATTGAAAGTTTGTCCATAGTTTCCACGTCCACCAATTAAGCTGTATAAAAGAACACCTTTTGCCCCTTTGCTAACAGCATTTTCAACTTGTTTATTATAATCTGCTACTGTTGCACCTCTTTCGAATAAAACAATTTTTCCGTTTACCTCATTTGGAATATCATCTAATTTTGTTCCACCTTGAACAAAGATAAGAGGAGCTGTAACAGCTTCTGTAGAAATTAGCGCATTGGGAGCAGCGCCAGCTTGCCAATTTCGTTTTGTGGATAATGGTGATTCGATAAATCCAACGTATTGATCCGGTACTTGAAAGGGCTGATATTCTACTTCATAGCCCATTGATTTAAGTTGCATACCAACGTAGCGAGAGGCCCATTCTTCTGATTTTGTACCACCTGGACGGGGACCGATTGTTTCGGATAAGAAACGGATATGCTCGATGGCACGGTTTGCATCAACTTGTTTTGTAATAGGTGGAGTCTGTGTAATTTCTGACGTGGAATCAGCTTTTGCTTGTCCGATTGGAGCTAAGCTAACGGCGAGTGATACAGCAAGCAAGGAGCTTACTATTTTTTGTTTCAGTGATTTTCTCATTTTTTCCTCTCCCATTCTTCTATTCTCTCTGACTGACAAAAGAAGACGGATAACGACTTTATCCCGCTATTTTGGGGCAGTAAGACCCTCATCTCAAAATTCAACTGTAAAGCAAAGAAGCTAGATGGGAGTCGGGCTGCCCGTAAAAGCCCGATTGGTGAAGGCTAATAATCAGTGAGGGATGGATAAAGCCCTCACTGATTAAAGTTTCACTTTATCTTACCTTTATATGTCTGAATTTTCAATAATTGCATGTTGAGAAATAAAAAACGCTATATGCACATTTACATATTTTTAGCGGATATATGTATGCTATCATTTTAAATGAAGGATCGCTTTCTGCTTAGAAGGCTCCTACATTGCATGAATCTAGTGTACCCAAACTTTAGATTATGTAGGGAAAAGAGATCCGTTATAGGGTTTCTTTTCTTTTGTTTGAATCATGTGATGGTAAATATGTTTCCGCATTTCATAATTATCATCAGTGATATATGTAAGGCATCCATATGAAAATACGAGGCTGTTCAAGAGTTTTCCGTACTTTTGGACAGCCTCACCCCGTTAAAAAGGTGATACTTTGATGTATCACCTTTTTATTTGTATAAGCTTTTTGTTTATAGGGATGTTACATACTTAAAAATAATAAAAAACAGCCGATTTAGTAGAAGGAACCTACAAAATGGCTGTTTTTCTATTATAGTTGAGTTAAAATAATTGGCTCGCCACGAGTGACAACAACTGTATGTTCACATTGTGCAACAAGGCTTTTATCTGGTGTAACGAATGTCCAACCATCATCACCGCGCTCAATAATATGATCAGCTTTCATAGAGATAAATGGTTCTACAGCGATAACAAGACCATCTTTTAGAAGCGCATTATCCATTGGATCATAGTAGCTTAAAATGTGGTTTGGAGCTTCGTGTAAGCTAAGACCAATACCGTGACCAGTTAAGTTTTGGATTACGTTATATCCACTTTTATGTGCAAAGTTAGAAACAGCACGACCAATTTGATTTTGTTTTGAGCCAGCTTTTACTTTTTTCATTGCTTCCCAAAAAGAGTCTACTGCTGCTTGGCAAAGTTTTTCTTTTTCTTCATCTTCTCCAAGAACAAATGAGATACCTGTATCTGCATAATAGCCGTCAAGTGCTGCCGATACGTCTACGTTCACTAAATCGCCTTCTTTTAATACGCGATCGCTTGGAATGCCGTGAGCAACTTCTTCGTTTACACTAATGCAAGTTACACCTGGGAATTTATATTCTTTTTCAGGCGCTGAAATAGCACCGTTCTCGTCTAATACTTTTTTACCAATTAAATCAAGCTCTTTCGTTGTCATACCTGGCTTCGCTTGTTTTTTCATTTCTTCGCGTGCAAGTGCAACGATGCGGCCGATTTTTCGTAAACCTTCTAAATCTTGTTCATTACGAATAATCATGAAAACCACTGTCCTTCCTCGAATATATGTCTTATCCGATTGTATCATGTTTATTTTTGTACTGCTACTCGTCGCGTGAGGTATGCGGGTTGATTCCTCTCATAAAGAATACATGACAATTGTCATATGGATGTCATGACGCATCATACTGTTTCCTAACTTTTCCAGCACATACAATGTAAATATAAGAAACGGCGGGGGTGGAGAGATGGAAAAGATTATTGAGGTAAATGGTGTTTCTAAAACATTTAAACATAAAAAAGCAGTAAATAACGTTTCATTTCATGTGAATAAAGGGCAAATAGTAGCATTGCTCGGCCCGAATGGTGCAGGGAAAACAACGACAATTTTGATGATGCTCGGGTTGAAAAATCCGACAGAAGGGAATGTTTCTATATTTGGAAAGAGCCCGAAGCATAGAGATGTTCGTAATAGCCTCGGTGCGATGCTACAAGAAGTAAGTGTAATTGACAGCATCACGGTAGAAGAGGCAATCGAGTTATTCCGTAGTTATTATACGAACCCTGTAGAGAAGGAAACATTACTGCAGGTATCAAACTTAGAATCAGAACGAAAGCAAAGATGTGAGAAATTATCGGGTGGTCAAAAGAGAAGGTTAAATTTTGCGCTGGCACTTGCAGGAAATCCAGAGTTATTATTTTTAGATGAACCAACTGTAGGGATGGATATCACGTCTCGAAAAACATTTTGGGAAACGATTAGAAAGTTAGCAAGTGAAGGGAAAACGATTATTTTAACGACACATTATTTAGAAGAGGCGGATGCGTTAGCAGATCGAATTTTATTATTTGCGAATGGGAAAATCATTGCAGATGGTACGCCAGATGAAATGAAAGCGACGATTTCTCGAAAAACGATTTCATTTTATTCGAAAGAAAGTATTCCTATGGGCTTGCTAAAGGAATTGCCGAATGTAACAGGAGTACAGTCAAATGAGGGACGATTTATTTTAACAACGGAGGATACTGATGCCACGTTACAAGCAATTTATCAAAAGAACTTACCTGTAACAGATATTTCAGTTGAACGCGGAAGTTTAGATGAAGCATTTGAACAGTTTGTCGCAAATCAGAAGGGGGAAATCGCATGAGAGCACTATGGATGCAATGTAAAATAGAGATTTTACGTACGTTCCGCAATAAATTATTTATCTTTTTCTCATTATTAATGCCAGTTATGTTTTATTACATCTTTACAAATGTTGTTCAAGTCCCGCAGAACGGAGATGCTTGGAAAGCACATTATTTAATTTCAATGGCGACTTTCAGTATTGTAGGAACTGCACTTTTTAGTTTCGGTGTGAGACTTTCTCAAGAAAAAGGGCAAGGGTGGACACATCTTTTAAAAATCACACCACTTCCAGAGGGGGCATATTTAGCAGCTAAAATTATTGCTCAAACAGTAGTGAATGCTTTTTCAATCTTAGTTATTTTTATGGCAGGAATATTAATTAATAACGTCGAGCTAACGATAGGCCAATGGATTGGTGCAGGATTATGGTTATTATTAGGCGTGACACCATTTTTAGCACTCGGAACAGTAATAGGTTCAATTAAGAAGGCGGATGCAGCTACTGGATTAGCAAATATTTTAAATATGAGTCTAGCTGTAATCGGTGGATTATGGATGCCAATTGAAGTATTCCCAAAAGTATTAAGATCTATCGGTGAATGGACACCAACATACCACTTCGGAAGCGGGGCATGGGATATTGTAGCTGGAAAATCAATCGGCTGGGAAAATATCGCGGTACTAGGAGGTTATTTCCTTATATTTGTTGTAATATCAATATATATAAGAAAAAGACAGGAAGCGGTATAAATGATAGAGAAGAAGTTTGAGATTTTTCCGAAACAGATGGGTTTCTTCCCGTATATGTGGCTCGTGTATTTGTTATTTCCAATTTATAATTTAACACAAGTATCAGGGTGGAAGCTTGTGATAGGAAGCGGTATGTTGATAGTTTTTATCGTCACATACCGTCAACTTTATTTCGTTCAAAAGACGTTCATTTTATGGGCATGTATTCAAATGATACTAACCTTTTTATTTGCCTTATTTTATAATCCTTTCATGATACTTTTTGGATATTTCACGGCGAGTGCGATGGGATTTGCGCCAAGTAAGAAAGCGTTTCGTGTGCTGTTAGGTTTATTAGTTGTAATGCTTGGGGCTTTTATATTTGTAAATGTTAATCAACTAACAATCCCGAGTTTAGTGAATATAGTTCCAATGTTTATTTTAATGCTACTTACACCATTTGGAATGCGTAACTTTAATCAAAAAAAGATGTTAAAGAATCAACTAAACGAAGCAAACGAGCAAATTAAAGACTTAGTAAAACGTGAAGAACGTCAGCGAATTGCAAGAGATCTTCATGACACATTAGGACACACACTATCTCTTATTACTTTAAAAAGTCAGCTCGTGGAGAAATTGATTGTGAAGAACCCAGAACGCGCAAGTATCGAGGTGAAGGAAATTACACAAACATCTCGTACCGCTTTAAAACAACTGCGAGAGTTAATTTCTGATATGCGTATGATTACAGTGGAAGAAGAACTTGAGCAAATAAAAGTGATTTTACAAGCAGCTAATATCGAATTAGAAATAGAACAAGAGGCGAGCGCGAGTTCGTTATCACCAATTGAACAAAATATTTTAGGAATGTGTTTACGTGAGGCAGTGACGAATGTTGTAAAGCATAGTAAGGCGACGCGGTGTATGGTCTCTGTATTAGAATCACAAGGTGAGTTGATTTTAAAAGTGGGAGATAATGGTGTTGGGTTAGAGGCTCAAAATAATGATGGAAATGGTATTCGTGGTATGAAGGAGAGAATTGCACTTATTGATGGAATAGTTGAATTGGATACGATTAATCCCGGGACGCTGTTAACGGTGAAAGTTCCAATTGTAATTAGAACAGGAAAAGATGAGGTGAGGGCATGATTCGAATTATTATTGCAGAAGATCAGCGGATGCTTCGAGGTGCGTTAGGAGCCCTACTTGATCTAGAAGATGATATTGAGGTAATTGGGCAAGCTGCGAACGGTGAAGAGGCGCTAAAATTAATCGAATCGCTAAAGCCGGATATAAGTATTATGGATATTGAAATGCCAATTCAAAGTGGTTTAGATGTTGCTGAAACGTTAAAGAAAGAAAAATCCTCGTGCAAAGTAATGATTTTAACAACATTTGCGCGTCCTGGTTATTTTGAAAGAGCGATGAAAGCTGGTGTACACGGATATTTATTAAAGGATAGCCCGAGTGAAGATTTAGCTTCAGCAATTCGCAATGTTATGAAAGGGAAGCGAGAGATTTCTCAGGAGCTAATGTTTGGCTTATGGCAGGAGCAAAATCCGTTGTCAGATCGTGAAAAAGAAGTGCTTTTACTTGCGAAAGAAGGAAAGACTGCAAATGAAATTGCGAAGGCACTTTATCTTTCTCCTGGGACAGTTCGTAATTACATTTCTGAAGTATTAACGAAGCTCGATGCGAAAAATAGGATTGAGGCAATTACAATTGCGGAAGAAAAGGGATGGATATAAAAAGAAGTTTACCTAAGAGTGGTAAACTTCTTTTTTCTTATAAACAAGTATTTCAATAGAGAGTTTCGTCGCAGTCGCATAGCTCAGAATTTGAAGTATATCGCGTAATTTAGATTTTACTTCATTTTTCGACAAAAAATTTGTTATAGTAAGATTAGGTTGTTGGTCTAAATTTTGGACAACTTTACCACTAACAGTTGTAATTACTCCATTTTTATCTACTTTTACAATAAGATCTTGGCCATATACTTTATAATTTTTGTAAGTTTGTGCAAGGCGAACTTCGGTTTTATTTTTTTTTGTATCTTTATTTGTAGGTTGGGAATCTACATTCATTTCAGTTGTCACTCACTCTTGTTGAGCTTTAGCCTCATTTATCTCACCCTTTAAATACTTTTTCGCCATATATTTTTGTATCATTTTGAGGTTGTGTTAATTTTTAAATCGTTAAACTAGGCTGAGCAATTTCAACGTTTACTTCATTTCTATCTAGTTCTTGGGTGTGAATAGCTTCTGCTGATAAAGGATAAAGAAGACCGAATGTAACGAAAGCACGGGCAAATTTTCTATAATTTATCTATAAAATTACTAGTCTATTATATTATGTGAGATGGATTGTATGAAAAATTCGCCGAATTTTATATATATTATGCATTATTTCATATCAAAAATTGTCGAATTCACATTATTGTAGTGGTATGACAACTCAAAAAATTAGATTGTTATAATGGGATGGTGAGTAAGTATGCACGCAGAAAAACTAGGAAGTGAAATTAAGAAAATTAGGGTGATGAGAGGATTAACACAAAAGCAGTTATCCGAGAACATATGTCATCAATCGGAAGTGAGTCGAATTGAATCGGGCGCGGTATACCCAAGTATGGATATATTGCAAGGTATTGCAGCGAAGTTACAAGTTCCCATTATTCATTTTTATGAGGTACTCATTTATTCTGATATTGAGAGGAATAAGCAATTAAAAGATCGAATTATTATGCTTTGTAAGCAAAAGAAATATAAAGAAATTTATAATAAGGTATGGAATGAGTTGAAAAAGGAAGAATATCATCCCGAGCTTCAGCAATTTCTTCAATGGCAATATTATGTAGCTGCTTACATATTGAAAAAAATCGATTACGAATATTGTATTTTAGAATTAAAGAAATTGCTCAATCAACAATTGGCAGGAATAGATGTATATCAGAACCTTTATATTGAAAACGCAATTGCAAACATTTACGCTGAAAATGGCTATTTTAAGAAGAGTATTGAGTTATTTGAAAATATATTAAAACAATTAGAGGCATTACATGATAATAAAGAGTTTGATGTGAAGGTGAGACATAATCATGCAAAAGCATTATAC
Organism: Bacillus hominis; assembly: GCF_030348325.1. Taxonomy (NCBI): domain Bacteria; kingdom Bacillati; phylum Bacillota; class Bacilli; order Caryophanales; family Bacillaceae; genus Bacillus; species Bacillus hominis. Next base: position 4,908,695 of record NZ_JAUCFS010000005.1, on the reverse strand, counting down.
TTAGACAATCAATACGAAGAAGCGCTTTGTCACGCAAATAAAGCCATTGAACTATCGTGTCGAATTAATAGTATGACATTGATTGGACAGTTATACTATCGAAAAGGTGAATGCCTAGAAAAGCTCGAGTGTGATAGAGCAGAAATTGAAGATGCTTACGAAAAAGCGTGCTTCTTTTTCGATATATTAGGAAACCATACGTTAAAAGAATCAATTATAAAAAAAATGAAGAAATAAAAAAAACAAAAAACAAATATGCATAATTGCATAAGATGTGGATAAATTTTCATGATATATTTAAAGAAAAAATGCGGGTGATGGAATATGAAAAAACTACTTATTGGTAGTCTATTAACGTTAGCGATGGCATGGGGTATTTCATTAGGAGATACAGTTTTAGAGAAAAATCAAGTAATTTCTTATAATGATCAAGAGATACAAGTAGCTTCAGATGTACCTTTTGAGTACTAAAAAACAACCGTCTTACTTAGACGGTTGTTTTTTTGTGGAGTAACATCCAAACGTCTTTACTAGAAACCGGTTTACTAATAAAGAATCCTTGAATGTGGTCACAATCTTGTTCATGTAAAAATTCCCATTGTCCCTCTGTTTCTACACCTTCAGCAATAACTTCTAAATTTAGTTCTTTTGATAGTGTAATAATGGAAGCGATAATCGCTTCTTCTAAAGGACTATTTGTAATACCACAAATGAATTCTCGAGCAATTTTTAATGTGTTGATTGGATATTTTGTTAGATAGGCTAAGGAACTATAACCTGTTCCAAAGTCATCAATTGAAATTTGGATACCGAGATTTTGAAGTTCTTCTAGTTTAGCAATTACAGAATGATTTTGATTAATCGCGATACTTTCTGTAATCTCAATATCTAACGCTTCTGGTTTTAGTTCTGTTTCTTCCAAGACTTTTGAAATAGTTGATATTAAATCTGCGTGATTAAATTGAACAACAGATAAATTTACACCAACTTTTAAGTGAGAAAAGCCTTGGTTATGCCATTTTTTTGCTTCCAAGCAGGCTGTATGTAAAATCCAATTACCAAGTTCAATAATAAAGCCTGTTTCTTCAGCTAGAGGAATGAATTGGACAGGTGATACAATTCCGAGTTTGGGATGTTTCCAGCGAATTAACGCCTCAAAGCCGATAATTTGTTTTGTTTTTGTATTTACTTGCGGTTGATATTCAAGGAAAAATTCATTTTGTTGTAGTGCTTTTGAAAGCTCACCTTCAAGGAAGTGTATTTCGTTTTGAGCAATACTCATTTCTTTTGAGAAGAAAATGAATCTATTTTTTCCATTAGCCTTTGCTCGATACATAGCCATATCAGCATTTTTCATTAATTCGGTTACGTCGGTTCCGTATTCCGGATACATCGCAATTCCAATACTCGGTGTAACAGAAAGTTCTTCATCTTTAATAAAGTAAGGCTTATTTAAGGTAGTTAAAATTTGTTCAGCTATAAAAGAAGCACTTTTTTCAGAGTACATATCTGGTAATAGAATCGTAAATTCATCTCCGCCTTGGCGGGCAACGATATCCTTTGAACGCAAACATCCACGTAATCTTTTTGCTACTTCAATTAATAATAAATCCCCGACATCATGGCCGAGTCGATCGTTAATTTTTTTAAATCGATCTAAGTCGAGGAACATGACCGCAACGTCATTAGTGGTGTTTTTAGCTGTATTTAAAATCGTTTTTAAATCTTTTTCGAATTTCCGGCGATTTGGTAGTCCTGTAAGTGCATCATGGAAAGCCATATGCTCTACTTGCTTTTGTTTTTCATATAAAGTTGTAATATCACGAGCGATACAAAACATTCCAACAACTTCCTTATTTATAAAAATAGAGATGGATGTAATGTGAAGGTAATAATAATATCCTTCTTTTTCTTTTGTACGAATTTCTAGCGTTTGTGGTCTGCCTTCTTTTGTCATTTGTAAAGATTTCTTCAATAATTCATGATCTTGTGGATCAATGAAGTGTAGAAGAGAATAGCTTGTTACTTCACAATAATAGGCTGTAAATAAACTTTCACAAGCCTTATTAGATTGTTGGAAAATCCCGTTCATATTTAAAGAAAAAACAGCATCAGGATGATCTTCGAATAAAGATTTATAACGTTGTTCACTTTTTGATAGGGCAGATGCACCTTCTTCGACTTTTCCTTCTAGTTGTGTAGTCAACTGTTCATACGTATCGATTAATACTTGATTATCTTTCCACATGTAAAGTTGTCGCAGGAATAATAAGATTAGTGATAATACTAGACCGATTAGCATGAACTTATCATCCCAAGGCTGAATAACAATAAAGGAAAAAGTAATGATTATACTAAAATAAGGTAATATAAAGCGTACATAATCGAATCGATAATATTTCATTTTCGTTTTATTTTGTATTGGTTTATCTACAATGTACAGTATGGACGATAAACCAATTAATAAAATTGAAGCAGTGTGTATTAAATAAGAGACTTCAGAAGATGTTTCCATGCCTAAGTTTAGCTGAAGCAGGTGTATATATCCGTAAACAAGTATGATAGTAAAGCCGATAATTAATGATATTCTACTAGAAGAATATCGCTCTCTCCTATATAGGCTAATAACGGCGTAAATTACTAATGATTGTGCGATAAAATACCCAATCAAAAGCCACATGTCCTTCGTCAACATACGAAAGCTGGAAATATCTAAAATAAAGGTTAAGGTAAAATAAATATTCATAATAACAATGAATATGCTATCGAATGAAAATTGAGCAAGCCCTCTAATGGAGTAATGTTTTATAAACTTTATAGTAAAGCCAGAAAAGAGCAAAATATATTGTATGATGAAAAAAGGTAGTGCTTTATATGAGAATATAACTTGATCATAAATAGAAAGTGCATGAAGAAATAAGGTTATTTCCATAGCTAGTCCACATAGGCAAGTACATAGTAGTAAAACCCAAAATAATTTGTCACCGTGCGTCATCTTCTTAATTGATTTATATAAGCAATAGCAAGAAAAGATTGCAGCAAAACAAAATAAGAAGAGAATTCCAATTTCTTTTATATTTAAATCCTTAGGAATAAGGAATATCCAAAGAGAAAATATAATTATATACATCATGACAAATTGTACATATTTTTTCTGATTAATCATATTATAACTCCGTTTCAATAAAGTTGAATCACAGGGGAAAAATGCTAATTTAAATAATAGCATATAAATTGGAGTATTTTTCACTATAGGAATTACTTTTTTTTGAAAAAATGGCGCAACGTTACAAATTACCATTGTAACGTTGCGCCATTTTTTCTTTTTATTCCCCTTATAGAAGAAATTTCATCTATTAACTGAATAAGTGCTAAATCCTTTTGTTTACTTTCAATCATAATATCGAAATTATGATCAATTTTTTTTGCAATGTGTAAAAAAGGTTTAATAAAGTCTAAATCAATGTAATCTGAGTGGGCCCTAAATTCTTTTTCTGATTTAGGAGAAGAAATATGAACTTTAGGAGGGACCTTTGTATGTGACCAAGTTTTAAATATCATAGGAAGTAATTCTTCTAGCGGTTCATTACAAAGGTTCGCTATGTGATGATGATAATCGAACACGAAAGGGATTTTTTCTTTTTGACAAATAGCCAAAGTTTCAGAAGTTGTATATGTTTTATCATCATTTTCAAGAGTCATTTGTCTTTTTATATGGTAAGGGAGTTTTTGTATATTTTCATGAAAACGTTCGATTGCCTGCTCCTTATTTCCATACGCGCCACCTACATGGATATTAATGTAGGAAGAATCTGCAATTCCCATAGCATTTAACACGTTATAATGATAGGTCATATCTGTAATTGCATTAGTTGTAATATGTGGTTTGTCGCTTGTAAATAGTGTAAATTGATTTGGGTGAAAACTTACGCGTAAATTGTGTTCTTGAATTAATGCTCCTATTTTACGCCATAGTGGAGCAAATATTTGAATGTAATCAAATTCAACTTCAGGATGTGTTGCAAGCGGAACGATAGAAGATGATAAACGATATAATGGAATTTCGTGTGCAATATTGTAATGAAGGATGCGTATTGTGTGTTCTAGATTTTGTAGTGTGACATTATATAATTTATCTTCACGCTCCTGTTGTTTTAGTTTTTGCCAGCTTGTAAATGTCATTGTTTTGGCAGGCGAACAGTCCCATAATGCCATAGCATGTGAGACATATCCAAATCGCATTATCATATGTGATGCACCTCTTTAGCTCTTGAAATTTCCCTATAAAAAGAACGCGAGTATCGTTCCTATCCATTCCTTTCCTCTATCAATAATGGAGAGAGGGCTGACATCTTCAAAGGAAAGTAATGAGGAGCGCTCCAAATCTTCCTCGAATTTGCTTTTTACTTCTTGTATGAAATGTTTATCGTATAAAAGGCAGTTGATTTCATGGTTAATATATAAACTTCTCATATCAAAATTAGCAGTTCCGATATCACAAATATGATCGTCTACTATAATAATTTTTGCGTGGAAAAATCCTTGCTGAAAAGCGTAAATATTACAACCAGCTTGTATTAATTTTCGGCAGTATGGGAATTTTGCTTCTCGAACGAGGGCGTGATCAGCTTTTTGTGGAACGAGAATAGTTATTTGAATCCCACGTTTTCGTGCTTCTAATAATGCGTTCATAATTTTTTTTCCAGGAATAAAATATGGTGTACCGATAAAGAGTTCTTTTTTCGCGCTTTCGATTAAATGTAAAAATGTATTTTGTAAATAGGCACCATCAGTAGGGATGAAACGATGTAGAACGGTCCCTAGTTGTTGCGTAGGAAAATAAAGAGATGAATCTAATAAATTTTGGTCTGTATCGTCGAGCCAATCATGTAAAAATTGTTTTTGTAAATCTTGTATCCCTTCTCCTGTAAGGCGCAAATGATAATCTCTCCATAACCCTAACCTTTGATTATGCCCTAAATATTCCTCACCAATATTAAACCCACCAATATAACCAATTTTCCCGTCAATAACTGTAATTTTTCTATGGTTTCTTTGATTTGCAGAAAAGAAAGGAAAAGGAAATTTTACTTTGTGACAAAATGAAAAAGAAACACCATGCTTTTGTAGGGAGTAGATTACTTCTTTTGATAAATAATGACTTCCAAACCGGTCGAGTAAAAGTCTTACTTCAATTCCCTCTTGTGCTTTATCGATAAGTAACTTTAAAAACTTACGACTTATTTCATCGTTTTTTACAATAAAAAATAAAACGTGCACATGGTGTTTAGCTTGTTTTATATCAGTAAAGAGAGCATCGTACAGATTATTTCCGTATGTATAAAGGCGAAAATCACTTTGACGTAAAGGGAAAGAACGAGAACGTACACGCTTTAAATGAACAATTCTTCCATATGAAAGGTCGATTATAATCCAGAGAGCGCTGCCTAATAACAAGAGAGATAAGAAAAACATAAGTAAATTCCCTCCTTCACGGTCTTTTCACCATCAATTTTTTACAAATCAAAATTTCACTTTATCCCACTATTTACGGGCTAATAATCAGTGGGGGATGAACAGCCCCGCTGATTAAAGTTTCACTTTACCCCGCATTAACGGGCAGTAAGCCTACTACCTCAAAATTAGGCTTACTCAAAGGAGTCAGGCGGGAGGCAACAGCCCGTAAAAGCCCGATTGGTGTGGGCTAATAATCAGTAGGGAATAAACAGCTCCCTACTGATTAAAGTTTCACTTTATAGTTTCACCGAAATAAACAGCTTTATGAAAAAATGTGTTGTTGTATAACAAAAAACTGTTGACTGAATGCTCACTCATTATATAATGGGAATAGGGGATATAATTCAGAAAATTATATATTTTCAAAGATTCTAAAAAAAGAAAGAGGGCTTACAAAGAGAGGGGTAGCATAAAATGAATAGCTTACTAATCATTAATTGGCTGGCTGCCATTGCTGTTATTGCTTATGCGGGATATTTGTTTGTATATCTTATACGAACGAGGATGGCCTACATACAACTAGGAAAAAAGATCGAATTTGACCGTCGTTTTAAAGAGCGTTGGGATCTTCTTAAGGTCAATGTTTTCGGTCAAAAAAAGCTGCTGAAGGATAAAAAGAGCGGCATCATTCACGTTATGTTCTTTTACGGATTTATTCTTGTCCAATTTGGAGCAATTGACTTTGTTTGGAAAGGACTCGCACCAGGATCGCATCTTCCACTTGGACCACTATACCCTGCATTTACATTCTTCCAGGAAATTGTCACACTTGTTATTTTAATTGCAGTCTTTTGGGCTTTTCATAGACGCTATGTTGAAAAGCTTGTTCGTTTAAAACGTAATTTCAAATCAGGTCTTGTTCTTATCTTTATCGGTGGCTTAATGATTTCTGTGCTACTTGGTAATGGGATGGGAATTCTATGGCACGGTGAGGAGCTTTCATGGAGTGAACCAATTGCTTCTGCAATCGCTTACGTTTTCTCAGGGATAAATGAAACCGTAGCCATTTCAGTATTCTATTTCTCTTGGTGGGTGCATCTATTAATCTTGTTAACGTTTTTAGTTTATGTTCCACAATCAAAACATGCGCATTTAATTGCTGGACCAGTTAACGTGTTTTTTGGTCGTCTTTCAAATCCGGGAAAACTTGAAAAAATCGATTTTGAAGATGAAACACAAGAAACATTCGGTGTTGGTAAAATTGAAGACTTTAGACAAAATCAACTTATCGATTTATATTCTTGCGTCGAATGTGGTCGTTGTACAAATATGTGTCCGGCAACAGGAACAGGGAAAATGTTATCACCGATGGATTTAATTTTAAAACTTCGTGATCATTTAACTGATAAAGGAGCGGCGGTAACATCAAAAGCACCGTGGGTTCCGGTTGTCGCTTTTAATAATACACAAGGAAATCAATTAGCGATGATGGCAGCTGGAAAAGGGCAGCAAGAATCAGCAGCTACAGCGCTAGCTTACGATCCGAGTTTAATCGGAGATGTTATTACAGAAGAAGAGATTTGGGCATGTACAACGTGCCGTAACTGTGAAGATCAGTGTCCAGTTATGAATGAGCATGTTGATAAAATTATTGATTTACGCCGCTATCTTGTTTTAACAGAAGGAAAAATGGACGCGGAAGCACAGCGCGCGATGACAAACATTGAGCGTCAAGGAAACCCATGGGGTCTGAACCGTAAAGAGCGCGAAACATGGCGCCAAGGTGATGATGAAGTAACCGTTCCAACTGTGAAAGAGAAATCAAAAGCTGGCGAAGAGTTTGAATACTTATTCTGGGTTGGATCAATGGGTTCGTATGACAATCGCAGTCAGAAGATTGCGATATCATTTGCGAAGCTAATGAACGAAGCAGGCATTTCATTCGCGATTCTTGGTAATAAGGAAAAGAACTCTGGAGATACACCGCGCCGCCTTGGAAATGAATTTGTATTCCAAGAGATGGCGACAAAGAATATCGAAGAATTTGAAAAAGCAGGAGTGAAGAAAATCGTTACGATTGACCCTCATGCTTATAACACATTTAAAAATGAGTACCCGGACTTTGGCTTACAAGCAGAAGTCTATCATCATACAGAATTGTTAGCCCAGTGGGTGAAGGAAGGACTTTTAAAACCTGTTCACAGTATTGAAGAAACAGTTACGTACCATGATTCCTGCTATTTAGGAAGATACAACGAAGTATATGAAGCGCCACGTGATATTTTAAAAGCAATTCCAGGTGTAAACCTTGTGGAAATGGCACGTAATCGTGAAACAGGAATGTGCTGTGGTGCAGGTGGCGGCTTAATGTGGATGGAAGAAACAACAGGTTCTCGTATAAACGTTGCTCGTACAGAACAAGCACTAGCTGTGAAGCCATCCATTATCGGTACAGGATGTCCATATTGCTTAACTATGATTAGCGATGGTACGAAAGCAAAAGAAGTGGAAGAAAAAGTTCAAACTCTTGATGTAACAGAGATTTTAGAACGCTCTGTTATTGGACAGAAGAAAGAAGCAATGTAATTTGTAGGAATGAATACAACTTTAGAAAGAGGTGCAATAATTGCGCCTCTTCTCAACGTAGGAATACCGAGCGAGCGCTCAGCGCTAATAAAGAAAATGGGGGAAATAAACATGAGTAAAACAGTTATTTTAAGTGCTGCAAGAACACCAGTTGGAAAATTTGGAGGAACTTTAAAAGATGTGAAGGCAACAGAACTTGGAGGAATCGCAATTAAGGCAGCACTTGAAAGGGCGAATGTTTCCGCTAGTGATGTTGAAGAAGTTATATTTGGAACGGTTATTCAAGGCGGACAAGGACAAATTCCATCGCGCCAAGCAGCGAGAGCGGCTGGAATCCCTTGGGAAGTGCAGACTGAAACGGTGAATAAAGTTTGTGCGTCGGGGCTTCGTGCAGTTACTTTAGCGGATCAAATCATTCGTACTGGCGACCAATCACTGATTGTAGCTGGTGGAATGGAATCGATGAGTAACAGCCCTTACATTTTACGAGGGGCAAGATGGGGATACAGAATGGGTAACAACGAAGTTATCGATTTAAACGTTGCAGACGGTTTAACATGCGCATTTTCAGGTATACACATGGGTGTTTATGGCGGAGAAGTTGCAAAAGAGGATGGGATCTCTCGCGAAGCACAAGATGAATGGGCATATCGTAGCCATCAACGTGCGGTTTCAGCACATAAGGAAGGTCGTTTTGAAGAGGAGATTGTACCAGTAACAATTCAGCAAAGAAAAGGCGATCCTATCGTTGTGGCTAAGGATGAGGCGCCACGCGAGGATACAACGATTGAAAAATTAGCGAAATTAAAGCCTGTTTTTGATAAGACGTCGGCAGTGACAGCTGGTAACGCTCCTGGACTAAATGATGGCGGTGCTGCGCTTGTATTAATGAGCGAGGACAGAGCGAAGCAAGAAGGAAGAAAGCCATTGGCGACAATTTTGGCGCATACGGCGATTGCAGTAGAATCGAAGGATTTCCCAAGAACACCAGGTTATGCAATTAATGAATTGCTGAAAAAGACAGGTAAGACAATTGAAGACATCGATTTATTTGAGATTAATGAAGCATTTGCAGCGGTAGCAATTGCGAGTACTGAAATTGCAGGGATCGACCCAGAAAAATTGAATGTAAATGGCGGCGCAGTGGCGATGGGGCATCCGATTGGAGCAAGTGGAGCACGTATTATCGTTACACTTATCCACGCACTGAAGCAGCGCGGCGGCGGAATTGGAATTGCTTCTATTTGTAGCGGTGGCGGTCAAGGTGACGCAGTGATGATTGAAGTTCAATAATTAAGATTAGATTAGAAGATATATAGTTTATTAAAAATTAAGGGGGAAGAAAGAATGGGTGTACAAAAGATTGTTGTAATTGGTGCAGGACAAATGGGATCGGGAATCGCGCAAGTATGTGCAATGGCAGGATATGATGTGAAAGTGCAAGATTTAAAGCAAGAGCAATTAGAGAGAGGGCTAGCTGTTATTTCGAAAAATTTAGCCCGTCAAGTAGAAAAAGGCCGTATGAAGGAAGAAGAGAAAGAAGCGACTTTAAATCGTCTTACATGGACGCTCGATTTCAATAGTGTCAAAGAAGCTGATCTTGTTATTGAAGCGGCTGTTGAGAAAATGGATATTAAAAAGAAAATTTTTGCGAATCTAGATGAAATTGCTCCAGAACACGCAATTTTAGCGACGAATACGTCATCTCTACCAATTACGGAAATTGCAGCGGTAACGAAACGTCCGGAGAAAGTAATCGGCATGCACTTTATGAATCCAGTTCCAGTTATGAAGCTCGTTGAAATTATTCGTGGTTTAGCTACAGATGATGCGGTGTATGAAACGATTGAGGATATTACGAAAAAGATTGGGAAAGTTCCAGTTGAGGTAAATGATTTCCCAGGGTTTGTATCGAACCGTATTTTATTGCCGATGATTAACGAAGCGATTTATACGTTATACGAAGGAGTAGCGACGAAAGAAGCGATTGATGAAGTAATGAAACTCGGTATGAATCATCCGATGGGACCACTTACATTAGCTGATTTTATTGGTTTAGATACGTGTTTATACATTATGGAAGTGTTGCATGAAGGATTAGGAGATAGTAAATATCGCCCATGTCCATTATTACGTAAGTATGTAAATGCAGGATGGTTAGGACGTAAAACGGGTCGTGGTTTCTACGTTTACGAATAAATTCCTCCCTTTATTAAAATAGTGGTCTTACCAAATTATTAAAAAGATATATAGCAAACGGAGGCGAAATACATGAATTTTCACTTTACTGAAGAGCAACAAATGATGAGGAAAATGGTTCGAGATTTTGCGCAGAAGGAAATAGCTCCCTTTGTTCCTAGTATGGAACAAGGGGTGTTCCCAAAAGAGATTTTGCAAAAGATGGGTGAGCTTGGACTAATGGGTATTCCAGCGCCTGCAAAATATGGCGGGGCAGAAATGGATTTTATTTCTTACATTCTAGCGATTGAAGAAATTTCAAAGGTAAGTGCAACGGTTGGTGTAATTTTAGCTGTACATACGTCAGTTGGAATGAATCCGATTTTGTATTTCGGAACAGAAGAACAGAAGCAGAAATATGTTTCTAAACTGGCGACTGGTGAATACTTAGGCGCATTTGCTCTAACAGAACCGAATGCAGGGTCAGATGCAGGTAGTTTGAAATCAAGAGCTGTAAAGAAAGGCGATCACTACATTATTAATGGATCGAAAGTATTCATTACGAATGGCGGTGAAGCAAGTACATACATTGTATTCGCTTCTACAAATCCAGAGGCGGGGAAAAGTGGTATTTCTGCATTTATTGTAGAGGAAGATACACCAGGCTTAATCATCGGAAAAGATGAGCATAAGATGGGGCTTCTGGGTTCTCGTACAGTGCAACTTACGTTTGAAGATATGAAAGTGCCGGCCGAGAATTTACTTGGTGAAGAAGGACAAGGATTTAAGGTGGCAATGGCGAATTTAGATGTTGGACGAATTGGAATCGGAGCGCAGGCATTAGGGATCGCGGAAGCGGCGCTTGCATGTGCGATTGATTATGCGAAAGAGCGTGAGCAATTCGGAAAGCCAATTGCGGCGCAGCAAGGAATCGGATTCAAACTCGCGGATATGGCGACTAGCGTAGAAGCAGCGCGATTACTTGTATATAGAGCGGCATCGCTTAGAGCGCAAGGATTATCATGCGGTAAAGAAGCTTCTATTGCAAAATTATTTGCTTCTAAGACAGCTGTTGAAGTTGCGATTGAAGCGGTGCAAGTATTTGGTGGTTATGGTTATACGAAAGATTATCCAGTAGAAAGATTTTTCCGTGATGCGAAGATTACACAAATATATGAAGGAACTAGCGAAATACAAAAGCTTGTAATTAGTCGAGCTTTATAAAAAGGAAGAGGAGGAGACGGGAATGCATTTTAAATTGTCAGAAGAACATGAAATGATAAGAAAAATGGTTCGGGATTTTGCAAGGAATGAAGTAGCACCGACAGCAGCAGAGCGTGATGAGGAAGAGCGATTTGATCGCGCTTTATTCGATCAAATGGCAGAGCTTGGTTTAACCGGTATTCCGTGGCCTGAAGAATACGGTGGAATTGGAAGCGATTACTTGGCGTATGTAATTGCCATTGAAGAATTATCTCGCGTATGTGCTTCTACAGGTGTAACGTTGTCAGCACATACTTCACTTGCTGGGTGGCCGATTTTTAAATTTGGAACGGAAGAGCAAAAACAAAAGTTTTTGCGCCCAATGGCTGAAGGGAAGAAAATTGGTGCATATGGCTTAACAGAACCAAGCTCTGGATCAGATGCTGGTGGAATGAGGACGACTGCAAAACGAGATGGAGACCATTACATTTTAAATGGTTCGAAAATCTTTATTACAAATGGCGGCATTGCTGATATTTATGTTGTTTTTGCATTAACAGATCCTGATTCGAAGCAGCGTGGAACGAGCGCGTTTATTGTGGAAAGTGATACACCAGGATTTTCAGTTGGGAAGAAGGAGAGTAAGTTAGGGATTCGCTCTTCACCAACAACTGAAATTATGTTCGAAGATTGCCGTATTCCTGTAGAGAATTTACTCGGGGAAGAAGGACAAGGGTTTAAGGTAGCGATGCAAACATTAGATGGTGGTCGTAATGGTATTGCGGCGCAAGCGGTTGGTATTGCACAAGGGGCTTTAGATGCTTCTGTAGAATATGCAAGAGAGCGTCATCAGTTTGGGAAACCAATTGCAGCGCAGCAAGGAATTGGCTTTAAACTTGCAGATATGGCAACGGATGTGGAGGCGGCGCGTCTTCTAACATACCAAGCGGCTTGGCTTGAATCGGAAGGGCTTCCGTACGGGAAAGAATCAGCGATGTCAAAAGTATTTGCTGGCGATACAGCGATGAAGGTGACGACTGAAGCGGTACAAGTATTTGGTGGTTACGGTTATACGAAAGATTATCCAGTAGAGCGTTATATGCGTGATGCAAAGATTACACAAATATATGAGGGAACACAAGAGATTCAAAGGCTTGTAATTTCTCGTATGTTAACTAAGTAGGAACGAAAGCGTAGGTATTTTCCTACGCTTTTTACTTCCAAAAATAATAGAGAGAGGTGAAGGGATGGTTAAACATAATGTACATGCGTCAGTGAAAGATGAAAAATTAGTTGCGTTAAGGCGTGAACAAATGATTAAAGGTGCGGTGCAGCTGTTTAAGCAAAAAGGATTCCCGCGTACAACAACGAGAGAAATTGCGAAAGCGGCTGGATTTAGTATCGGAACACTTTATGAATATATTCGCACAAAAGATGATGTATTATATTTAGTTTGTGATAGTATTTATGAACATGTAAAAGAGCGGTTAGAGGAAGTAGTGTGTACAGAGAAGGGAAGTATAGAAAGCTTAAAGATAGCGATAACGAATTATTTTAAAGTGATGGATGAATTGCAAGAAGAAGTATTAATTATGTATCAAGAGGTACGTTTTTTACCGAAAGAATCACTCCCATATGTATTAGAAAAAGAGTTTCAAATGGTCGGGATGTTTGAGAATATTTTAGAGCAGTGTACGGAAAATGGGACATTTACACTAAGTAAAAAGGAAATACAGCTTCTTGCACATAATATTTTCATACAAGGACAAATGTGGGGATTTAGACGTTGGGCCCTGCAAAAGCTGTATACGCTTGAAGAATATACTGAAATGCAAATTAGGTATGTACTGCAAGGAGCGCATATGTTTCCGAAATAAGGAATAGACAAATTATAATTTTATTAGCCTTCACCAATCGGGCGTTTACTGCCCGCAAATAGCAGGATAAAAGTTTCCCGTTTTTTTTGTAGCATATTTGTGCGACTTTTGTTTATAATGAATAGTATGGATTTTTTTAGGCAGACCGTTGTATATAAGGTTATATTTGAAGAAAGGAAGTGCCGCATAAGTGAATTTTAAGCAATATTCACCAGAAGAGCTAAAAGAATGTTCAATGATTGAAGTTGTACATAGCGTTTTAGGGGATAAAAGACAAGCAACGACATTCAACGAGTTGGTTCAAGAAATCGCTCAAGTGCTGGGACTATCTCAAGAGCAAGTTAATGCGAAACTCGCACAATTTTATACAGATTTAAACATCGATGGACGTTTCATCAATTTAGGAGAAAATCGTTGGGGGCTACGTAGCTGGTACCCATATGAGCAAATTGATGAAGAAATCTTACCTCAGCCAAAACCGAAGAAGAAACGTAAAGTTGAAGAGGACGGTTTTGACGACTACATCGAAGAAGATGAAGATGAATTCGACGATGCAGAAGGAAATGCAGACGAAGAAGATGTAGAAGATTTGGACAAGGTTCTTGAAGAAGAAGACGCAGATGACGATGATGATCTTGATGATTTAGAAGAAGATGATGATGAATTCGCAGAAGAAGAACTTGAGTACGATGAAACTGAAGAAGAAGAAGAGGAAGAGCGGTAGTTCTTGACTTTTCATTATCGTCCATGTAGAATCATTTTTGGGCTCTTTAAAAAAGGACGATAATACTTTTAAAGTGTAAATATAAAAGAAAATTGCTCCCTACTTATTACTTTATGTGATGAGGGGAGCAATTTTCTTTTTTGTTTTTTGTTTAGAATATAAAAAGAGTCTAACAATAAGATGGATACAGTGTTATCTACATACGTTGCGCTTTGCAACGGTGATTATATAACAGCAAAGTAGAAGGGAGCTTTTTCATGACTAAGTATATTTTTGTAACAGGCGGTGTAGTATCGTCTCTAGGAAAAGGTATTACAGCAGCATCTCTTGGAAGACTTTTAAAAAATCGTGGTTTAAACGTAACTATTCAAAAGTTTGATCCATACATTAACGTAGACCCAGGGACTATGAGCCCATACCAACACGGTGAGGTATTCGTAACAGATGATGGTGCAGAAACTGACTTAGACCTTGGTCACTATGAGCGTTTCATCGACATCAACTTAAACAAATACAGCAACGTAACAACAGGTAAAATTTACTCTTCAGTTCTTCAAAAAGAGCGTCGTGGTGAATACCTAGGAGGAACAGTTCAAGTTATTCCTCACATTACTAACGAAATTAAAGAACGCGTATACCGTTCTGGTCGCGAAACAAACGCGGATGTTGTTATTACAGAAATCGGTGGAACTGTTGGTGATATCGAGTCTCTACCATTCTTAGAAGCAATTCGTCAAATTAAGAGCGACATCGGTCGTGACAATGTAATGTACATTCACTGTACGTTAATCCCGTATTTAAAAGCAGCGGGTGAAATGAAAACAAAACCAACACAACATAGTGTTAAAGAACTTCGTAGCTTAGGTATTCAACCAAACATTATCGTTGTTCGTACAGAACTGCCTGTTTCTCAAGATATGAAAGACAAGCTTGCATTATTCTGTGACATCGATACAAAAGCAGTTATCGAAGCTCGCGATGCAGATACTTTATATGCGGTTCCATTATCTCTTCAAGAACAAAACATGGACCAAATCGTTTGCGATCACTTAAAATTAGACAATCCAGCTGCAGATATGACAGAGTGGACTGCGCTAGTTAATAAAGTACGTAACCTTTCTAAGAAAACAAAAATCGCTCTTGTTGGTAAATACGTAGAGCTTCAAGATGCATACATTTCTGTTGTAGAAGCACTTCGTCATGCAGGTTACTCTTTCGATACAGATGTAGAAGTGAAATGGGTAAACGCTGAGCACGTAACAGCAGAGAACGTACAAGAATTAGTAGGAGACACAGACGGTATCCTTGTACCAGGTGGCTTCGGCGATCGTGGTGTAGAAGGTAAAATCGTTGCGATTCAATATGCTCGTGAAAACAAAGTTCCATTCTTAGGCATTTGCTTAGGTATGCAACTTGCATCGATTGAATTTGCACGTAACGTATTAGGATTAGAGGGGGCTAACTCTTCTGAAATTAATCCTGACACACCTTATGCAATCATCGACTTATTACCAGAACAAAAAGATGTAGAAGACTTAGGTGGTACACTTCGTCTTGGTCTATATCCATGTAAGCTTGCTGAAGAAACAAATGCTTACAGAGCTTACAGTGAGCCGGTTGTATATGAGCGTCATCGTCATCGTTATGAGTTCAACAATCAATTCCGTCCGGATATGGAAAAAGCAGGATTTGTATTCTCTGGTACAAGCCCAGACGGCCGTCTAGTTGAAATCATTGAATTAAAAGACCACCCTTGGTTCGTGGCAGCACAGTTCCATCCAGAACTTGTATCTCGTCCAAACCGTCCACAACCATTGTTCCATGATTTCGTAAGTGCTTCTATTACGAATAAAGAGAGCAAGTAATAAAAAAAAGCGCCTGAAATAGGGCGCTTTTTTTAATATTCATTTAACATTTCATCAATTGTGAATTTCAATCCGTGATAAGCAAATAAAGCTATAATTAAACTTGGGAATCCATAGCGGTTACCCTCATCATCTGGAATAAGACCCTTTAACAGTTTTATATCAATATGTACATCTGTATATTGTTCTAACGATTCGGGACCTTCATGAACAGCTGATATACCAACGATAGATTGGCCTTCTTCTTGAAGTTTTTTTGCAATCGTCACAACCTCTTCATCTGTTGAAAAACGACTAATAAGAAGTACGCGGTCCGCAGAAGTCACTGCCGCCAGTTCACCGTTTTCTATTAAACGTTTTGCTTGTTTCATTGGTTCAGCGCCAAATAATGCTTCTGAAACAACGCCCTCCATTTCGTTTGTACCATGCAAGTAAATGAAGCCATCGCCAACTAACGCTTGGGCAAGTAGACGAGCGCTATCTTCTATATTCATGTCCTCTTTTTGAGAAATTCTGGAGAAATATCCACTTAATTGAGTTGAGAAAATTTTTAACATGTTGTTGCTCCTTTCTTTCGTGTTAGTTGGTTCCCATTATAGCTTATTTTTTTTTGAAAGGGGAAATAGTAGGTGGCATAACAAAATAGGAAACGGTAAAATAAGAAAGAACAGGAAGGAATTTGGCAAAGAATAGCGAAAATAAATCGATAAGATATAAGAAGCTTTAAATCTTGTACTTACACAGAAAGGTTGGGAGTTATGGAAGGGAAAATTTTAATCGTTGATGATCAATATGGCATTCGTGTTTTATTGCATGAAGTGTTCCAAAAAGAAGGTTATCAGACGTTCCAAGCAGCGAATGGATTTCAAGCTTTAGATATCGTTAAAAAAGATAATCCGGATTTAGTAGTGTTAGATATGAAAATTCCAGGTATGGATGGTATAGAGATTTTAAAACATGTAAAAGAAATTGATGAGAGTATTAAAGTGATTTTAATGACTGCTTATGGAGAATTAGATATGATTCAAGAAGCGAAAGATTTAGGAGCTTTAATGCACTTTGCTAAACCGTTTGATATTGATGAAATTCGTCAAGCAGTGAGAAATCAGCTTGCTGTAGAGGCGTAAAAATGAATTTTTTATAAAAAATATGGAAAAAAGCGTTTACATGGACTGTTGAGCAGGTGAATACGGTTGAGTTTTTGAGTACAAGTTGTTATCCTATTGAGTGTAGAAAGAAGTCCGGTATGTAAATATACATATTTTACCTTATTCTGGTCATACTACCAGCGATAAGAATTTATCGGATACAAAAAACGTTTTTTAGGAGGATTCACCATGCCTTTAGTTTCTATGAAAGAAATGCTAAACACAGCACTAGAAGGAAAATACGCAGTTGGTCAATTCAACATGAACAACTTAGAGTGGACTCAAGCTATCTTAGCTGCTGCGGAAGAAGAAAAATCTCCTGTAATCTTAGGTGTATCTGAGGGTGCAGCTCGTCATATGACTGGTTTCAAAACAGTTGTAGCTATGGTTAAAGCTTTAATCGAAGAAATGAACATCACTGTTCCTGTAGCGATTCACCTTGACCATGGTTCAAGCTTCGAAAAATGTAAAGAAGCAATCGATGCAGGTTTCACATCTGTAATGATCGACGCTTCTCACCACCCATTCGATGAAAACGTTGAAACTACTAAAAAAGTGGTAGAATATGCACATGCTCGTAACGTATCTGTAGAAGCTGAGCTTGGTACAGTTGGCGGACAAGAAGATGACATTATCGCTGAAGGCGTTATCTACGCTGATCCTGAAGAGTGTAAACACCTTGTTGAAGCAACAGGTATCGATTGCCTAGCTCCAGCTTTAGGTTCTGTACACGGTCCTTACAAAGGTGAGCCTAACTTAGGATTCAAAGAAATGGAACAAGTTCGCGACTTCACTGGCGTACCTTTAGTATTACACGGTGGTACTGGTATCCCAACTGCTGATATCGTAAAAGCTATTTCTTTAGGTACTTCAAAAATTAACGTAAACACTGAGAACCAAATTGAGTTTACAAAAGCTGTTCGTGAAGCATTAAGCAAAGACCAAGAAGTTTACGATCCTCGTAAATATATTGGACCTGGCCGCGACGCTATCAAAGCAACTGTTGCTGGTAAAATGCGTGAGTTCGGTTCTAACGGTAAAGCGTAAGAATAAAATTCCGTTTTGGAAACCGTCTAGTCTTTTAGACGGTTTCCTTTCGTTGTATAATGAAAGCGTGAACAAGTCTAAAGATTTTATAAAGTGAATTTTTAGGCTGCAAATATAGAAAATAATGTGCATAGTCCTATTAATAAATGTGATAAGTATCTGAATTGATGAATTAGATTCGATGAATAGTTAATTTTCATCTATTTGTACAGCATGGGAACTACAGGTGATGGTTTTCTACTTATTGAGGTTTAGGGTGGAAAGAGGGATTGAGATTCTTAAGGGGAGCCTTCTACTACTTCTTATAAAGAGGTAGTAGAAGGTAAATACATTCACAAGAAGGGAGCTCAATATGGAAAAATTGCTAGTCGAAGGCGGAAGAGCTTTAAATGGAACAATTCGCGTGAGTGGTGCAAAGAACAGTGCTGTTGCATTAATTCCAGCGACGATTTTAGCAGATACTCCAGTAACTATCGGTGGCGTTCCTAATATTTCGGATGTGAAAATGTTAGGAGACTTACTAGAGGAAATTGGAGGGAAAGTAACTTATGGGCAGGAGGAAGAGATGGTAGTAGATCCTTCTAACATGGTTGCGATGCCTTTACCAAATGGAAAAGTGAAAAAATTGCGCGCCTCGTATTACTTAATGGGTGCAATGCTTGGCCGTTTTAAAAAAGCTGTTATTGGGCTTCCAGGTGGATGTCATTTAGGGCCGCGACCGATTGATCAGCATATTAAAGGGTTTGAAGCATTAGGTGCACATGTTACAAATGAACAAGGTGCCATTTATTTAAGAGCAGATGAACTACGTGGAGCGCGTATTTATTTAGATGTTGTTAGTGTGGGAGCGACGATTAATATTATGCTAGCGGCTGTACGAGCGAAAGGTAGAACTGTTATTGAAAATGCAGCGAAAGAACCAGAGATTATTGATGTAGCTACATTGTTAACGAGTATGGGAGCGCGTATTAAAGGTGCTGGTACAGATGTAATCCGAATTGATGGTGTGGATTCTTTACATGGTTGTCACCACACTATCATTCCAGACCGTATTGAAGCTGGTACGTATATGATTTTAGGAGCAGCGTCAGGAGGAGAAGTAACGGTTGATAATGTTATTCCTCAGCATTTAGAATCCGTTACTGCGAAGCTAAGAGAAGCTGGTGTTCAAGTTGAAACAAACGATGACCAAATTACAGTGAACGGCAATAGAAGGTTAAAAGTAGTTGATGTAAAAACGCTTGTATATCCAGGGTTTCCAACAGATTTACAACAGCCGTTTACAACGCTTTTAACAAAAGCGCATGGAACAGGAGTTGTAACTGATACAATTTACAGCGCACGTTTCAAGCATATTGATGAATTGCGCCGTATGAACGCACAAATTAAAGTAGAAGGCCGTTCAGCAATTGTGACTGGACCTGTTTTATTGCAAGGTGCGAAGGTGAAAGCGAGTGACTTACGAGCTGGTGCATCCCTTGTTATTGCGGGTTTAATGGCAGATGGTATTACAGAAATAACGGGACTTGATCATATTGATCGAGGTTACGAAAATATAGTAGACAAGCTTAAAGGGCTTGGTGCAAACATTTGGCGAGAACAAATGACAAAGCAAGAAATTGAAGAAATGAAGAACGCATAAAGTGAAACTATAATCAGTATGGGGCATCCCCCACTGATTATTAGCCCTCACCAATTGGGATAAGGTGGTGATACTTCCGTTAATGGGGAGCGAAGAATCACTACTGACGGAAGTGCACTTTATAGAAAAACACGGTTCACAAAATACGGCAGAAATATAAAGACTTAAAGGAGAGGGATTATTGTGGAAAGAAGTTTATCTATGGAGTTAGTACGTGTAACAGAGGCTGCAGCATTATCATCAGCGCGTTGGATGGGGCGCGGAAAAAAAGATGAGGCAGACGGTGCAGCAACATCAGCTATGCGTGATGTATTTGATACAATTCCGATGAAAGGTACAGTTGTAATTGGCGAAGGTGAAATGGATGAAGCGCCAATGCTATATATCGGAGAGAAATTAGGTACAGGATATGGACCACGTGTAGACGTTGCAGTTGATCCTTTAGAAGGGACAAACATCGTAGCAGCTGGCGGCTGGAATGCACTTGCTGTTATTGCAATTGCAGATCACGGTAATTTGTTGCATGCTCCTGACATGTACATGGATAAAATAGCGGTTGGGCCAGAAGCAGTTGGGGCAGTTGATATCGACGCACCTATTATCGACAACTTACGTGCCGTTGCGAAAGCGAAAAATAAAGATATCGAAGATGTTGTAGCGACAGTTTTAAATCGTCCACGTCACCAAGCAATTATTGAAGAAATTCGTAAAGCTGGTGCTCGTATTAAGTTAATTAACGATGGAGATGTAGCTGGAGCAATCAATACAGCATTCGACCGTACCGGTGTAGATATTCTATTCGGTTCTGGTGGAGCACCTGAAGGTGTATTAGCAGCAGTTGCATTAAAATGCTTAGGTGGAGAAATTCAAGGAAAGCTCTTACCACAAGACGAAGCTGAATTAGAACGTTGTAAAAAAATGGGCATTGAAGATATAAATCGCATCCTTCGTATGGAAGACTTAGTAAGAGGTGACGATGCAATCTTTGCAGCAACAGGTGTAACAGACGGAGAACTATTACGAGGCGTTCAATTTAAAGGTAGCGTCGGAACAACACAATCCATTGTTATGCGTGCAAAATCAGGTACAGTACGCTTCGTAGATGGCCGCCATAGCTTAAATAAAAAACCAAATTTGGTTATTAAGTAAAAAGCGTAAGCAGCTCGTTCAGAATGGGAGGGGGATGGAGCTTCTGACGTAGAGGCGCCTTTTGCCTCGCAGGAAGAAGTGAAGCCACCGACCATTCTAGCCGCTGGAACTGGATTAAATAAAAAGCGTAAGCAGCTCGTTCAGAATCGCAGGGCATTGGAACTCTCGACCTTGAAGCGCTTTTTGCTTCGAGTGAGAGAGTGAAATGACCGGAGATTCTAGCTGCTAAAGCTGGATTAAATAAGAGCGAAAATGGCTTATCTATTCTTCCTCATAATAGGGTGAGTAGAAAAAAGAAAGAAATATGAAAAGCGAAGACAAATTTTCTTGTCTTCGCTTCTTGTATTTGTGTTTCAACGTATTGATTAAAACTAGATAAAAGGGTTACAATAGTGAATATTATCCTACTTGAACTTATTGCCTTTCATTATTATTTATTTGCCTTCCGTATTTTTTCCCTTTACCCATGTGAAAAGAGAATAACGTTAAAGTGTGGTGTCTGAATGAATTTGTCAATTGCAGCATTAGAAAACATGAAATTAAAAGAGTTATACGAGCTTGCGAAAGAATTTAAGATTTCGTATTACAGCAAGTTAACGAAAAAAGAGCTGATTTTCGCTATCTTAAAAGCTCGAGCAGAAAAAGAAGGTTTCTTTTTCATGGAAGGCGTATTAGAAATTATTCAATCAGAAGGATTTGGATTCTTACGTCCTATCAATTATTCTCCAAGCTCAGAAGATATTTATATCTCGGCTTCGCAAATTCGTCGTTTCGATTTACGTAATGGAGATAAGGTTTCTGGTAAAGTACGACCTCCGAAAGAAAATGAACGCTATTTTGGATTATTACAAGTTGAAGCTGTAAACGGAGATGATCCAGACTCAGCAAAAGAGCGTGTGCATTTCCCTGCATTAACACCGTTATACCCAGATCGTCAAATGAAGCTGGAAACGGAAACGAAAAAGTTACCGACACGCATCATGGATTTAATCGCACCAGTTGGATTTGGACAACGTGGTTTAATTGTCGCGCCTCCAAAGGCTGGTAAAACAAGTCTGTTAAAAGAAATTGCACATAGTGTCACAACAAATCATCCGGAAGCAGAATTAATTGTACTTTTAATTGATGAGCGTCCAGAGGAAGTAACAGATATTGAACGTTCTGTTAAAGGTGACGTTGTAAGCTCTACTTTTGATGAAGTACCAGAAAATCATATTAAAGTAGCCGAGCTTGTATTAGAGCGTGCAATGCGTCTTGTAGAGCATAAAAAAGACGTTGTCATTTTAATGGATAGTATTACCCGTTTAGCGCGTGCTTACAACCTTGTTATTCCGCCAAGTGGTAGAACTTTATCAGGTGGTATTGATCCAGCGGCTTTCCATAGACCGAAGCGTTTCTTTGGGGCTGCACGTAATATCGAAGAGGGCGGTAGCTTAACAATTTTAGCAACAGCGCTTGTTGATACAGGTTCTCGTATGGATGATGTAATTTACGAAGAATTTAAAGGAACTGGAAATATGGAACTTCATTTAGATCGTTCATTAGCTGAGCGTCGTATCTTCCCGGCGATTGATATTCGTCGCTCTGGTACGCGTAAAGAAGACCTATTAATTCCGAAAGAACATTTAGACAAGCTGTGGGGTATTCGTAAAACAATGCGTGATACACCAGACTTTGTTGAAGGCTTCTTACGTAAACTTCGTCAAACAAAGACAAATGAAGAATTTTTACAAAACATTGTTGCAGATTCAAAAAGATATGTAACAACTAAGTAAAGGGAAAAGATTGGGACTCGCTTATTTCGTAGTAAGCGAGTTTTTTTATGTTTTTAAGGGAATATTAGAGAGAGTAATATATGGAAAAAATTTGTTTTTTGAGATAAAAATCATATTTTTTGTTAGAGCTCCAGCGGCTAAAATCTCCGGTCATTTCGCTCTCTTGCTCGAAGCAAAAAGCGCTTCAAGGTCGAGAGCTTGAAGTGTCCTGGGTTCTTAATTAATATCCAGTTCCGGTGGCTAGCTCTTCGCATCTAAGAACCTTCCGCCCGAAAGGTAAAAAGCACCTTTAGGGCGAAAGAACCTTAGCTGGTCAGAGCTGAACGAGCCACCTCCACTTTAAATTTAAAAAGACAAAAACAGGTAGTTGCAAAATGGAGTTAGCCTTGTTATAATTTCATCATATGTGTTTCATCAATATAGTTGTGTAAGCAGCTGAAGATGAAAAACTCTGTTTCGAAAATGATTCAGGGCGGAAGGAGATGAAAAGAATGAAAGCAGGAATCCATCCAAATTACAATAAAGTTGTATTTATGGACACGAACACTGGCTTCAAATTCTTAAGCGGGTCTACAAAAGGCTCTAGCGAAACTGTTGAGTGGGAAGATGGTAACACTTATCCATTACTAAAAATTGAGATCAGTTCTGATTCTCACCCATTCTACACTGGACGTCAGAAGTTTGCTACTGCAGACGGACGTGTTGACCGCTTCAATAAGAAATACGGCATCAAGTAATAAAGAACATAAAACAGGCAAGTGTATGTATTCGCTTGTCTGTTTTTTTTGCGAAAATATTAAACCTTTACCCTACTTTGGATTAGGAAAGTAGATGAAAGGAGAGCTCAATGTACTTAATGAATCAAAATGGTTGGATTGAAGTGATTTGCGGGAGTATGTTTTCTGGAAAATCAGAAGAGCTCATCCGCCGTATACGCCGTACACAATTTGCGAAACAACATGCAATTGTATTTAAACCATGTATTGATAATCGTTATAGTGAAGAAGATGTTGTATCACATAATGGATTAAAGGTTAAAGCAGTTCCTGTTTCAGCTTCAAAAGATATATTTAACCATGTAACAGAAGAAATGGATGTTATTGCAATCGATGAGGTACAATTTTTTGATGGGGACATTGTGGAAGTGGTGCAAGTATTGGCAAATCGTGGCTATCGTGTCATTGTAGCTGGATTAGACCAAGATTTCCGTGGTCTACCATTTGGACAAGTTCCTCAGCTGATGGCGATTGCTGAACATGTAACTAAATTGCAGGCAGTTTGTTCTGCATGCGGATCTCCTGCAAGTCGTACGCAACGTTTAATCGATGGAGAACCAGCGGCATTTGATGATCCAATTATTTTAGTTGGGGCTTCAGAATCGTATGAACCGCGTTGTCGTCATTGTCATGCAGTACCTACAAAACAAAGATAAATGAAACTCGCTATGTAGAGCGGGTTTTTTTCGAAAATAGATGAAGATTGGTGGTCAGAGCTGAACGAGCCACCTGCACTTTTAAATATATTATCTAGCTCCAGTGGCTAGAATCTCCGGTCATTTCGCTCTCTCACTCGAAGCAAAGAGCGCTTCAAGGTCGAGAGCTGAAAGTGTCCTGCGATTCTGAACAAGCCACCTGCGCTTTTAAATTGTATCCAGTTCCGGCGGCTAGCTCTTCGTGTCTAAGAACCTCCGCTACTCAAGGTAAAAAGCACCTTTTGTGCGAGAGAACCTTAGCCAGTCAGAGCTGAACAAGCCGCCTCCACTTTTAAATATAATTTGCGTTTTTTTGATTAAGTACCATATACTATTTGTATTAGATACTAGGATGTAGAGGTGAATGGTGTGTTAGATCGTTTGCAAGCTGTAGAAGATCGTTATGAGAAGTTAAATGAATTGTTAAGTGACCCAGAGGTTATTAGCGATACAAATAAGCTTCGTGAGTATTCAAAAGAGCAATCTGATATGCAAGAAACGGTAGAGGTGTACCGTGAGTATAAGGATGTTCGTGAGCAATTACGAGATGCAAAAGCAATGTTAGAAGATAAGTTAGACGCTGATATGCGTGACATGGTAAAAGAAGAGGTTTCTGAATTAGAAGGACAAGAGAAAACATTATCAGAACGTCTGAAAATTTTACTTGTTCCAAAAGACCCTAATGATGATAAAAACGTTATCGTTGAGGTTCGTGGTGCTGCTGGTGGTGACGAGGCAGCTTTATTTGCTGGTGATTTATATCGTATGTATAGCCGTTATGCTGAGGTACAAGGTTGGAAAACTGAAATTATCGAAGCGAGCTATACAGAGTTAGGTGGATATAAAGAGATTATCTTTATGATTAACGGTAAAGGTGCTTTCGCGAAGCTGAAATTCGAGAATGGTGCTCACCGTGTACAACGTGTTCCTGAAACGGAATCTGGTGGACGTATTCATACATCTACAGCAACTGTAGCTGTATTACCAGAGGCAGAAGAAGTAGAAATTAATATTCATGAAAAAGATGTTCGTGTTGATACATTTGCTTCTAGTGGTCCTGGTGGACAAAGTGTTAATACAACGATGTCAGCGGTACGTTTAACACATTTACCGACTGGTGTAGTTGTATCTTGTCAGGATGAGAAATCACAAATTAAGAATAAAGAAAAAGCGATGAAAGTATTACGCGCACGTGTTTATGATAAGTTTAGACAAGAAGCGCAAGCTGAGTATGATCAAAACCGTAAACAAGCTGTTGGTACGGGAGATCGTTCAGAGCGTATTCGTACGTATAATTTCCCGCAAAACCGTGTTACAGACCATCGAATCGGTTTAACGATTCAAAAGCTAGATCAAATCCTACAAGGTAAGTTAGATGATTTCATCAATGCCTTAGTGATGGAAGATCAGGCGCAAAAGATGGAGGCAGCTGAGTAATGCGTGTCTATGAAGCCCTGAAATGGGCTTCTTCTTTTTTACAGGAAAATGGACGAGATGAAAATGCGGGAGAAATTGTCCTTTGTCATGTATTAAAGACGAACAGAACCGGAATGCTCATGAATATGCGTGAAGAAATAACTGCGGAACAAGAGAAAAGTTTTGCGGAATTTATCCACAAGCACGTAGAAGGTACTCCGATCCAATATATGCTCGGTTATGAAATGTTTTATGGCCGATCATTCTTTGTAAATGAAGAGGTATTGATACCAAGACCGGAAACAGAGGAACTTATAGTTGGAGTGCTAGAGAGAATTGAGCGCCATTTCGGTAATGAGGAGCTTCACATAGCGGATATTGGAACAGGTAGTGGAGCGATTTCTATTACGCTCGCTTTAGAAAATAAAAATCTTCATGTGTATACAGTAGATATCGCACAGGAGTCGATTGAAGTTGCAAAAGAAAATGCA
The DNA here is from genome assembly GCF_030348325.1 of Bacillus hominis. Classification (NCBI taxonomy): domain Bacteria; kingdom Bacillati; phylum Bacillota; class Bacilli; order Caryophanales; family Bacillaceae; genus Bacillus; species Bacillus hominis. Next base: position 4,882,666 of record NZ_JAUCFS010000005.1, on the reverse strand, counting down.
AAAACTTTAGGGGCGGATGTGACTTTCTATCACGGTGATTTACTGTCTCCGTTTTATGAAACGGGTCAGAAGTTAGATGTTGTTGTTTCCAATCCTCCGTACATACCAGAGGAAGATTGGCGTGGTCTTTCTACTGTTGTGAAAGAGCATGAGCCGAAAAGGGCGCTTGTTGGCGGCGAAGATGGACTAGATTTCTATCGTCGTTTTATGGAGGAATTGCCGAATGTATTACAGAAAAAGGCGATTGTGGCGTTTGAAATTGGTGTAGGGCAAGGTGAAGATGTGAAAGCATTATTACAGCAAACTTTCCCGCGAGCTCAAGTTGATGTTGTATTTGATATTAATGGAAAAGATCGTATGGTATTTGCAGAGATAGAGTAAGGCATAAGCCTTACTCTATTTTTTGTATAAAAAATTCGTAACTACTCCGCCATACATAGCCAGTCCCTCTCGACCATTTAAAAAAATGCTTTTCTGTCGGTTTTTCATAGAGTGGCTGAGTAGTTAAAAAAATTCATATAGATTTTGAATTTAATAGTTTAGAAAGAAGTAACTCTGTCTACACTGTTTCTAGAGGGGACGGTGGAGGAAATGAAAAAACAAGTTATTGCTTATTTTCTTTTATTATTAATTGGTGCACAGTTACTTGTGCAGTTTGGATATATGAAAGCTGATGCAAAAGGGCCTTCAGTTATTCCGAAAGAGGCCGTTCGATTACGTATTTTAGCTAATAGTGATTCCGATAAAGATCAGGCATTAAAACGTAAAGTACGTGATGAAGTGAAAGCGCAAATCGATGGATGGGTAGCGGATTTAACGTCATTCGAAGAAGCTCGAAAAGTAATTCAAAATCATATTCCTGAAATTGAAAAGACAGTGGCGAAGACGCTGAAAAGAGAAGGAAGTAAAGAGGCGTTTCAAGTGAAATTCGGTAAGAATGTGAAGTTTCCTACAAAGGTATATGGGAATTTTATTTATCCGGCAGGAGAATATGAAGCAGTACTGATTACAATTGGAGAAGGAGAAGGGGCGAACTGGTGGTGTGTATTATTTCCACCGATGTGTTTCTTAGATTTTTCGAGCGGTACAGCTGTAAGGAAAGAAGAACATGTTGTGAAAGCTGAATCTCCTGAAGAGGAAGTTCCAAAGGAAAAAGAGGCTGAAATAAAAGAAACGAAAATAGTAAAACAGGAGGTAACGAAAAAAGTAACAGCCCAGGAAAAGAAAGTAGTAAAACATGAAACGCAAGTAGAAGAACAGCCTGTAAAAAAAGTAGAAACAAAAACTGTGGAAAAAGTGGAAAAACCTGTGGAGCAAAAACAAGAAAAGAAAAATGAGTATGTAAAAGTAGAAGAGGAAGAAGAAAAACCAGAGGTTAAATTATTTATCGTCGAAGCTTTTGCATCTTTATTCTCTAAATAGTACTATTAATAAATCCCTCCTCATATATATATAAACGAGGAGGGATTTACTATGAAGAACGTGTATTTTGCTACGAAAGCAGATGTAGAAAGATTGCATTCTTTTTTCGGACAAGCTAATAAAAAAGATGATAAAATAAATGAGTTGTACGCACAATTTATGATCTTGGAAGAGGCGGGAGAAATACGAGCGGTAATTGGATATGAACAAAGTGGAGAAAATGCACTTATTCGTTCTTGTTTATTCACACCTAATGTGGATAAACAGACTTTCTTATATTTTTTTGAAATGTTTTTGCAGTATATGAAAGAAAAAGATATTCGACAATTGTACTTACTCACAAATCATCCACAATCTGTGACAATCTTTCAGTTTTTTGACTTTGTCATTATAGAGAAAGAGAAAGTTCCAGAGGGAATTCGACAGTTAGAACACTTTTGTAAAAATATAAAAGAGCTAAATGCAATAATACTAAATTGTCAGCTATTCACAAAGTTATCCACGGATTAACAAGGTTTATCCACATTTTGTGGATAAACCTTGTTTGTCTTTTGGATAAATCTCATAGTAAACTAAAAATAGACAAGTATTTCATGGTAGAAAAGGACGTGTAAAAAAATGCATACAAATATGTGGGTTGTGGATAATGTTGTGGAAAGAAAAAAATATTATCCACAATTAAAAGAAGCAGCGAGATTATTAAGAGAAAATGAAGCGGTGGCCTTCCCGACGGAAACGGTATATGGGTTAGGAGCAAACGCAATGGATGATGAAGCGATAGCGAAAATTTTTAAAGCGAAAGGGAGACCGAGCGATAATCCCCTGATTGTCCACATAGGAACAAAATCTCAGTTAGATGGTATTGTAAGAGAAATTCCACCGGTTGCAGAAAAGTTAATGGAGCATTTTTGGCCGGGACCATTAACAATCATTTTACCGAGAAAGGAAGGGATTTCAGAGAGGGTTACGGCAGGGCTTAATACAGTCGGAGTGAGGATGCCAGATCATCCAGTAGCGCTCGCTCTTATTGAAGAGGCAAACGTGCCTGTTGCGGCACCGAGTGCGAATCGTTCAGGACGCCCAAGTCCAACGTTAGCTTCTCATGTGTATGAAGATTTAAATGGAAAAATTGCTGGTATTGTTGATGGCGGGGCAACAGGAGTAGGCGTTGAATCAACTGTAATTGATTGTACGAGCGAGGTTCCGACGATTTTACGTCCAGGTGGGATTACGAAGGAGCAATTAGAAGAAGTGATAGGAAATGTTTCTTTAGATCCAGCTTTAAAGGATGAGAAAGAAAAACCGAAATCACCTGGAATGAAATATACACATTATGCACCGAAAGCGCCACTTAGTATTGTTGAAGGGTCACGAGAGTTTATTCAGCTTATTGTGGATGAGAAAAAGAAAGAAGGGCTTAAAGTAGGTGTATTAACGACAGAAGAGTATCAGCATGTGTATAGTGCAGATGTTGTATTGTCTTGTGGTGTGCGAAGCGATTTAGCCAGCGTTGCGACTAAGTTATATGATGTGCTTAGAACGTTTGATGCAAGTGAAGTAGATGTTATTTTTAGTGAATCATTCCCGAATGAAGGGATAGGAAATGCAATTATGAATCGTTTAACAAAAGCTGCGGGACATCATATTATCACTGAATGATAATGTACCTTTAGTGAACAGAATATTTCTCCTCGGATAAGCATATTGTGAAGTAGCACGTCCGAGGGGGGATATGAATGACACTTGAACAATTAATACCTTTAATAATTATGGCATTCGCCCTGGGGATGGATGCATTTTCAGTAAGCCTCGGTATGGGGATGGTAACATTAAAATTAAGACAAATCCTTTATATCGGTATGACAATTGGGATATTTCATATTATTATGCCGTTTATCGGAATGGTACTAGGACGCTTTCTATCAGAGAGGTATGGGGATATCGCGAATTTTGCAGGAGCCATTTTATTAATTGGGCTAGGGTTCTATATCGTATATTCGTCTATTTTAGAAGGTGAAGAGACTAGAATTGCTCCAATTGGAATTAGTTTATTTGTATTTGCATTTGGTGTTAGTATAGATAGTTTTTCAGTAGGTCTGAGTCTTGGAATTTACGGAGCAGAGACAATTATTACTATATTAATGTTTGGACTAATAAGCATGTTACTAGCGTGGATTGGTTTATTGCTTGGTAGGCATGCGAAAAATATGCTTGGTACATACGGTGAAATAGTAGGTGGTATTATTCTTGTTGGATTTGGATTATATCTCCTTTTTCCTATATAATTTTATGTAAGGATAAATTGCTGAAAATGGTATGTAACATTTTTAACATTTTTCCCAAGGTGGTTACACCGACTTATCGTTTCGGGCGTTATTTTACAAATTGCGGTTCTCGGCTGGATTAAATTGATTCGTGAATGATGAGATATTTCCTTTTTGTATATAGTTTCGTTTGCACTATATTCATTTAAATGAAAAAATCATTATATAGAAAGGATGAGATGAATGACGAGAGTAAAACAAGTTTTTGGTATTATTATTAGTTTTTTTGTTTTTTGGTTTAGTATGCTCGGTGTACAAATGTTTGCTGAGTTTTTAGATATCGAGTCATTAAAATTTGTTGCGGGAAAAACTGAGGCAGCGCGTACGTTTTATTCACCGTATCCGTTTTTAATTGTTTTTCTTATTACGTTACTTTCTTTATATTTCTTTGTGATAAAGCTTGGTAAACCTAAAAAAGAGAAATTCCCGGCTTTAGAGGAAAAAAAGGAAGAATTATAAAAAAAAATCCCCCGCTTTTTAGCGGGGGATTTTATGTTTGGGTGATGGAAGCGGCAAGAATGATCGGTGGTTTCGCGTCTTCCTCCCATTCTGAACGAGCCGCTTCCGCCTTTAAATAGGCCTCACTAATTCAAATTGTTCTCCTAGTTTTGCGTAGTTGTGTCCTGCTAGGCGACTTATTGGTTTTAGTTCTTCGGCGTGAATTCGGCCGTTTTCGTATAAGTGTTCTGCGACGTGGAAGCGAACGACGCGGCCAATTAGTAGATCACAAGCTGGTGAGTCTTCGGTTCCGCCGAGCGGGATAGCACGTTCTAATACGCATTCCATTCGAATGTTTGCTTCTTTCACCCCTGGGACTGAAATGACATCACTGTCGATCGGTGTTAGTTTTGCTAATTCGATTTCACTTTCATTAGGAGGTAGGTTGGCTGCTGTTTCATTGATCGCTTCTACGTAAGATTCATCAGAAATATGTACGACAAATTCTCCTTTTTCGATTGCGTTTCGTGAAGTGTCTTTCGGTTTTCCTTCTTTTCGTTGTACTGAAACCGAGATAAGTGGTGGATTGGCAGCGACGATATTGAAATAACTATATGGCGCACCATTCAATACACCATCTTTAGTTACAGAAGTAACGAATGCAACAGGACGTGGAATGATACTTCCTGTTAGTAATTTGTAATTATCTTTTTCGGTTTGTTCGTTTGGATTAATGGATAACATGTTGTAATCCCCTTTCTAAATATGAATACTTATTGTTTGTTTACAAGATATCAATGGGAATCTCCTGCTGAAAATAATATTTTTTTGATGATGTAAAAAAGAGATTACTTCAATTTGAAGTAATCTCTTTTTTGGTAAATATCTCGAAATGGAGATAAATATTAAAGTAAAACGTAAGCGCCAGGGCCGATTAAAGCTACACCAACTGCAACAGCGATTAGCATTAAATTATACTCAAATCCGTTTTGCGTTACCCAGTAACCATTTTTTCCGTGAACTGTGAAGATGGCTACTAACATTGTGCCTACGATAAATAATGAACCAACTACAGTGAAAATACCTGATGCGAATAAGAAACCACCTAATAGTTCAGTTGCACCCGCCATAAATGCCATAAAGACACCAGGGCGTAAACCGATTGATTCCATCCAGCCACCTGTTCCCTTTAAGCCGTATCCACCGAACCAACCGAATAATTTTTGAGCACCATGACCCATGAATGTAATTCCTATAATAAGACGAATAATAAGAAGACCGAAATCCATCATTTTTAAAAACCTCCTAAAAGTTATTAACTTACCTTATGTAAGTAATAATAAAATAGTTACTTACTTTAGTCAAGTGGTTTTTGAAAAAAATTCGAAATAAATTTTACAACTTAACAACAAAAAATAAAATGCAGTAAAGACCTCTAGACAAGTAAGTGAAAAAAAGAGAAAATATAAGTAGAAGTTAACTTCTCATTGTTATTCAGACAATCAGAATTGACTGGAATTTTGTGAGGCGCTACAATAAGAGTCTAGTAGTAATGACATGATTTATTTCGAAAGCGTTTTTACAGTATAACATTCGAAGTATGAAGTCTTACGTGTGTTTCGATCTTGAATAGAGATTGCCCTATAAACTTTTAGGTAAATTATAAGGAGGACTATCCTATGTTTAAAAAATTATTCGGTTTTGGTTCAAAAACAAATGAAGAAACAATCGTAGCTCCATTAACTGGAGCAGTGAAAAATATTGAAGAAGTACCAGATCCAGTATTCGCTGGTCGTATGATGGGTGACGGTGTTGCAATCGATCCTACTGAAGGTGTAGTTGTATCTCCAGTTGACGGTGAAATCGTACAATTATTCCACACGAAACATGCTATTGGAATTAAAGCGAAAAACGGTACAGAAATTTTAATCCACGTTGGATTAGAAACTGTAAAAATGGAAGGTGAAGGTTTCGAAGCTCACGTTTCTGAAGGACAAGCTGTAAAAGCTGGAGATAAATTAATCTCATTCGACTTAGAATTAATTCGTGAAAAAGCGAAAAGTACAATTACTCCAATCGTTATTACAAACACAGATGCAGCTGAGTCTATTAAGACAACTGTAGGTGTAACAGCTACAAAAGGTTCAACCGAAGTAATGAAAGTTACAATGAAATAATTATTGTATGAAAGGAATCTGTTTCGTATGAAATGGATTCCTTATTTTGTTTTGTAGTGTTTTCATTATGTATGGTAAAATACTTTGGGCACTTGGAAATAGGGTTTCACATATATGTGGATAAGGCGCATTTTTCTTAGAAAAAATATAAGAGAAATGCGCCTTTCGTATATTCACATTTCTTTTGTTCTATTCTAATGTACGCTATGATAAAGTGAAACTTTAATCAGTGGAGGTGGGGGTCTTACTGCCCACAAATAGCGGGATAAATGTTAGGAAACAGAAAAAAAGGGGTGGGTTTAGATGAAACGAGTGTTATTTGTTTGCACTGGAAATACATGCCGTAGTCCGATGGCTGAGGCTTTGCTTCGTCATTATGGAGAAGGTAAATTTGAAGTGCAATCTGCTGGTGTTTTCGCCTATCCTGGAAGCGATGCATCGGTACATGCAAAAGAAGCTTTAGCTGAAAAAGGAATTGCAATCAATCATGCCGCGCAGCAAGTAAACGAAACTATGGTTGATTGGGCGGATATTGTAGTAACAATGACGGAAAACCATAAGCAAATTGTACTTGGGCATTATCCGAGTGTTGAAAAGAAATTGGATACATTATATGGATTAACTGAGGGTGTAAGTAAGGATATTTCAGATCCATTTGGCGGATCACTTTCTATTTATAAAGAAACGTTAGAAGAGATGGAAAAACTTGTACAAACTTTATTGAAAAAACATTCAGAAGGTTGATGTTTCGTGTATAATACGATATTGGAGATCACTTCGTTCCATTAAAGGTAGCGAGTGTGAAATGAAGATAATTGTTTGAAACTTTGGAGGGGTAAAAATGAAAGTAGTAGTAGCATCTGATCACGGCGGTATGAATATCCGTAAAGAACTTGTAAGCTTATTAGAAGAGTTAAATATTGAATATATTGATTTAGGTTGTGAATGTGAAGCTGGTTCTGTTGATTACCCTGATTTTGCGTTTCCAGCAGCAGAAATGGTCGCGAATGGTGAAGTGGATCGTGGCATTTTAGTTTGTGGGACAGGCATTGGTATGTCAATCGCAGCAAACAAAGTAAATGGTATTCGTTGTGCATTAGTTCATGATACTTTCAGTGCGAAAGCGACGAGAGAGCATAATGACACTAACATGTTAGCAATGGGCGAGCGTGTAATTGGAGCTGGTCTAGCGCGTGATATCGCAAAAATTTGGCTAACAACTGACTATGAAGGTGGCCGTCACGAAAACCGCGTAGGAAAAATTAAAACGTACGAAACAAAGTAATAGATTCTAACTATAAGTAGTATGAAATATAATTTGGTGAACCAACCTGCGAAAGGAAGAGGCGTAATGACAGAAATCGTAAAGGTAAGAGAACAGCTGCAAATATCGCTTTCTGATTTCCAAGAACAAGCCACGCTGCAAAGTGGCCAAATTTTTGTAGTGGGGTGTAGCACGAGCGAAGTGCTAGGTGAAAGAATTGGAACATCAGGAACGATGGAAGTGGCAGAGGCGATTTTTTCTGAATTAAAACAATTTCAAGAACGAACAGGTATCGAATTGGCGTTTCAATGTTGTGAGCATTTAAATCGTGCTTTAGTAGTTGAGAGAGATGTAGCGATGAAATATCAATTTGAAATTGTAACAGTTACGCCTGTTAGATCGGCAGGTGGTGCATTAGCGACGTATGCGTATCACAATTTTAAAGATCCGGTGGTAATTGAGTTTATTAAAGCAGATGCAGGAATGGATATTGGCGATACATTTATCGGTATGCATTTAAAGCATGTAGCTGTACCGGTTCGTACAAGTGTGAAGGAAATAGGAAGTGCGCATGTAACGATGGCGAAAACACGTGGGAAACTAATAGGTGGAGCGCGTGCTGTTTATGCGGCAAATGAAGAAGCTATTCCTTGCCGTTAAACATGAAAAATTATAAAGTCGTATAACAGCTTTATATCGAAAGATAAAAGGTATGTAGTCTGACTTTATAATAGAAGAAAGAAAAGACCAATTTCGGTCTTTTTTTTTCTTTTATGATATAGAAAGTCATGTTAGAATGTAGTTGAAAACATGAAGGTTCGAAAGAATTACAACCTGAATTTTCGTTTTTTCTGAATAAATGAGAAAAAACTATTGGGAATCGATGTAATTCGTTCAGAAAAGGGGGATTTTGGTGGATCATTTAAAACGTCAAGATGAAAAGGTATTTGCTGCAATTGAGGCAGAACTAGGAAGACAGCGTTCAAAGATTGAGTTAATTGCTTCGGAAAACTTCGTAAGTGAAGCAGTAATGGAGGCGCAAGGTTCTGTTTTAACGAATAAGTATGCTGAAGGATATCCTGGAAAACGTTACTATGGTGGTTGTGAACACGTAGACGTAGTGGAAGATATCGCACGTGATCGCGCGAAAGAAATTTTTGGCGCAGAGCATGTAAATGTTCAACCACATTCTGGTGCACAAGCGAACATGGCAGTATACTTCACGATTTTAGAGCAAGGCGATACAGTACTTGGTATGAATTTATCTCATGGTGGTCACTTAACACACGGAAGCCCTGTTAACTTCAGTGGAGTACAATATAATTTCGTAGAATATGGCGTGGATGCTGAATCTCACCGTATTAATTACGATGATGTATTAGCAAAAGCGAAAGAACATAAACCAAAATTAATCGTTGCAGGTGCAAGTGCATATCCTCGTGTTATCGATTTCAAACGATTCCGTGAGATTGCAGATGAAGTGGGTGCATACTTTATGGTTGATATGGCACATATCGCTGGTTTAGTAGCTGCTGGTTTACATCCAAACCCAGTACCACATGCACATTTCGTTACAACGACAACACATAAAACATTGCGTGGTCCACGTGGTGGTATGATTTTATGTGAAGAGCAATTTGCAAAACAAATTGATAAATCAATCTTCCCTGGTATCCAAGGTGGTCCACTTATGCACGTAATTGCTGCAAAAGCTGTTGCATTTGGTGAGACACTACAAGATGAGTTTAAAACATATGCACAAAATATCATTAATAATGCGAATCGCTTAGCTGAAGGCCTTCAAAAAGAAGGACTTACACTTGTTTCTGGTGGAACAGACAATCACTTAATCTTGATTGATGTTCGTAACTTAGAAATTACAGGTAAAGTAGCAGAGCACGTATTAGATGAAGTTGGTATTACAGTGAACAAAAATACAATTCCATTTGAAACAGCAAGCCCATTTGTAACAAGCGGCGTGCGTATCGGTACGGCAGCTGTAACATCTCGTGGTTTCGGTTTAGAAGACATGGATGAAATTGCGGCACTTATTGCTTATACATTAAAAAATCATGAGAATGAAGTTGCATTAGAAGAAGCACGTAAGCGTGTAGAAGCGTTAACGAGCAAATTCCCAATGTATACAAATCTATAATAGATTGAAAAAGACTGCTGAAACGTAATTGTTTTAGTAGTCTTTTTTTGGACATATATTGTTTTTAAAGTATGTATACAAATGATGAATAAATTTTGGCGATATAATGAAGGATACACCTCCCATAATTGGTAAAGATACTAGATAGATTCATCACAAAATCATGATTTTGCCAAATTTGCCCTTGAATATTAGTAGCGTTTTCTTTACAATCGTAAATAGTGTAAAAAAGCGTGTAAACGCATGAATATCATCTAAAGGAGAGATTCACATGGGAAAACTGTATGTATTTGATCACCCGTTAATTCAACATAAGATTACATATATTCGCGATAAGAATACAGGTACGAAAGATTTTCGTGAATTAGTGGACGAAGTAGCAAGCTTAATGGCTTTCGAAATTACTCGCGACCTTCCACTTAAAGACATTGAAATTGAAACGCCTGTAAGCAAAGCGACAACAAAAGTGATCGCTGGTAAAAAACTTGGTTTAATTCCAATTTTACGTGCAGGTTTAGGAATGGTTGATGGAATTCTGAAATTAATTCCAGCAGCAAAGGTAGGACACGTTGGTTTATACCGTGACCCTGAAACATTGCAACCGGTAGAATACTATGTGAAACTTCCAACGGATGTAGAAGAGCGTGACTTTATCGTACTAGATCCAATGCTAGCAACAGGTGGTTCTGCAGCTGAAGCAATTAATTCTCTGAAAAAGCGCGGTGCAAAACAAATTAAATTAATGTGTATCGTAGCTGCTCCAGAAGGAGTAAAAGTAGTGCAAGAAGAGCATCCTGATGTTGATATTTATGTAGCGGCATTAGATGAGAAGCTAAATGACCATGGTTATGTAGTTCCAGGTCTTGGTGATGCTGGTGACCGTTTATTCGGAACGAAGTAAGACAAAAGACGAGAGGGGAGTCCCCGCTCGTCTTTTTTTTTCGCCCTGAGCGTGCGGGGGGAGGGGGAGGGGGAGATAAATATACAGGGTGTATACAACATAAGTTGCATACACATCACATATAATATAGAAGTCTTACGTCTTGGGAACACTATATTATGGAAGGAAAGCGCTATATCTTAAAAATATAATAGTGACAAACTTGTGAACATTTTCTTCTATTATAAAGAGAAAACTGTTAGAAATTGCATATCTCTAACCAGTATTTAGAAGGGGAACGTTTTCATTTTTGGGAGGAAATGCCTAATACTCAAATTTTTTGATTTTTTACGATTTCTCGTTGACACTGTTAATACCCTATTGTATGCTAACAACGGGGATAGATGGTAGGGCTTTCAGTGACAAAAATACATCTATTCCGTGACGAAAATGTAAACTTTTTATTTTGTATAGAATTTATGCAGAAAAATGAGTTATTATTAACACATCGTGAATGAGGGTTACATATTGGAGGGATGAATCCTTGCAAAAAAACGATCGCAGCCATATAAAAGCATATGCTTTAATGTCAGGAATTCTTGCTCAGTTAGTCGGTTCTATTCTTATTGGAATCTTTGGTGGGCAATGGATTGATAATAAGGTTGGAACGTTTCCATTGTTTCTTATTATAGGGTTATTACTCGGGTTAGGAACAGGGATATACGCAATGATTCGACTCATTCGACATTACTATTCGGGAGAGCAATGATGATAGACGTACATGGACTTGTCCAAAGACAAAAGAAATATATGTACTACTTGCTTGCGCTTCTAGTGCTAGGATGGGGATTTACCTCTTACAAGGATGTATTTCTTGGGCTGATTATCGGAACGATTTTCAGTTTTCTTAGTTTGCGCATCATTGCACGTAGAACAGACAAGCTGTTAGATCGCGTAACAAATGGAGAAAACGTGAAGTTTAAGGCAACAGCGGTAAGTACATATTCGAGATTCGCGACGATTGGGTTATTAATTTTATTTGCAGCCAACTATCAAGAGTTAATTGCGATGTGGGGCTTAGGTGTAGGATTGCTGACAGGATATCTTGTCATGATCATAGATTTTCTTTATTTAGAGTATAAGAGCAGGGAAGAGAGGTGAATTACTAGTGGAACACGGTAAATTAGTTGAATTTCTAGGTTTAACGTTCGATTTGTCATCAGTTATGATGGTTACTGTAGCAGCAGTTATTGTTTTCTTAATCGCAGTTATAGGAACTCGCGGCTTAGCTCTTCGCCCAACAGGAATGCAAAATTTCATGGAATGGGTGTTTGACTTCGTGAAAGGGATTATCAATAGTACGATGGACTGGAAAACAGGTGGACGTTTCTTAACGCTTGGCGTTACGCTTATCATGTTTATCATCGTATCGAACTTCCTTGGTTTACCATTCATGTATTCAACAGTTGAGGCTGGCGAACATATTGCATGGTGGAGATCACCAACGTCTGATCCAGCAGTTACATTAACATTAGCCGTGATGGTAGTTACCCTCACCCATTATTATGGAATTAAGATGAAGGGTACGAAAGAATACGTTAAAGGTTATTTCCAACCTATGAAATTCTTATTCCCATTAAAGGTTATTGAGGAGTTTGCTAACACATTAACGTTAGGTCTTCGTTTGTTCGGTAACATTTATGCAGGTGAAATCCTGTTAGGATTACTTGCTAAGTTAGGCGGGGCATCATTCCTTGGAGCATTAGGTGCACTTGTACCGATGTTAGCATGGATGGGATTCAGCGTATTCGTTGGATCAATCCAGTCATTTATTTTCGTTATGTTAACGATGGTTTATATGGCTCATAAAGTAAGCCATGACCATTAATATAATTTAAGTAAGAAAAAATTTAATTTTTTATAATACAAAGGAGGACAAATTAAATGAGTTTAGGTGTAATCGCAGCTGCAATTGCAATTGGTTTATCAGCATTAGGTGCAGGTATTGGTAACGGTCTTATCGTATCACGTACAATCGAAGGTGTTGCTCGTCAACCAGAATTAAAAGGCGCACTTCAAACAATTATGTTCATCGGGGTTGCTTTAGTTGAGGCACTTCCAATTATCGGTGTAGTTATTGCTTTCATCGTAATGAACAAATAAGGGAGACTCCCCTTACATAGATGGCGAAGAGTGTTTTTTGAACTTTCTTCGCCATTGCTTTATGAACGAAACGTATGTCTTTTTTTTTCATATGATCAATTTAGATATTTTGAAGGGAGTGAATCCTTGTGCCAACTTTATTATTAGGGGCTTCCATTCCATTTGGAACGATTGCTTATACATTGTTCATTTTCTTACTTCTATTAGTAATGCTACGCAAATTTGCGTGGGGTCCTTTAATGGGAATTATGAAAGAACGTGAAGAGCATGTTACTAATGAAATCGACGCTGCAGAAAGAAGTAACACTGAAGCGAAGAAATTAGTAGAAGAACAACGTGAAATGTTAAAACAATCGCGTGTTGAAGCACAAGAGTTAATCGAAAGAGCGAAAAAACAAGCTGTAGATCAAAAAGATGTTATTGTTGCTGCTGCGAAAGAAGAAGCAGAATCAATTAAAGCATCTGCTGTACAAGAAATTCAACGCGAAAAAGAGCAAGCGATTGCTGCTTTACAAGAACAAGTTGCTTCTTTATCTGTTCAAATTGCTTCTAAAGTAATTGAAAAAGAATTAAAAGAAGAAGATCAAGTGAAGTTAATTCGCGATTATATTAAAGAAGTAGGAGAAGCGCGATGAGCAATGGGATTGTAGCAAAACGTTATGCTGTCGCTCTTTTTAAAATTGCAAAAGAAAAACACGTATTAGAAATGTTTGAAGAGGAATTACGCCTTGTACAAAACGTTTATGTAAAAAACGGAGAACTACATAGCTTTTTAACGCAACCGAACATTTCAAAAGAGCAGAAGAAAACGTTTCTTGCAAACGTATTCGGATCTGTTTCTGAATCTATTTTAAATACGTTATATATTTTAATTGATAACAAGCGCATTGATATCTTACCTGAAATTGCAGATGAATATGTTGTTCTTGCTAATGAAGAACGTAACGTAGCGGATGCAACTGTATATTCTATTCGCCTTCTATCTGAAGAAGAGAAGCTTAACATTGCAGAAGCATTTGCAAAGAGAACGGGAAGAGATGCAATTCGCGTGAAAAATGTTGTAGATGAAGATTTACTAGGCGGCATTAAAGTACGTATTGGAAATCGCATTTATGACGGAAGTTTACAAGGCAAATTAGCACGTATTCAACGTGAATTAATGAAGAATAGATAGGGGTGAAGCACATGAGCATCAGAGCTGAGGAAATTAGCGCACTGATAAAGCAACAAATCGAGAACTATCAGTCTGAAATCGAAGTTAGTGATGTTGGTACAGTTATCCAAGTTGGTGACGGTATCGCGCGTGCTCATGGTCTTGATAACGTTATGGCTGGTGAACTTGTAGAGTTCTCTAATGGCGTTATGGGACTAGCACAAAACTTAGAAGAAAACAACGTAGGTATTATTATTTTAGGACCTTACACAGAAATCCGTGAAGGTGACGAAGTTCGTCGTACTGGTCGCATCATGCAAGTACCAGTAGGAAAAGAACTAATCGGTCGTGTTGTAAACCCATTAGGTCAACCAGTTGATGGTTTAGGCCCAATCAATACAACAAACACTCGTTCAATCGAAAGTCCAGCACCAGGTGTAATGGATCGTAAATCTGTTCATGAGCCACTTCAAACAGGTATTAAAGCGATCGATGCTCTTGTACCAATTGGCCGTGGTCAACGTGAGTTAATCATTGGTGACCGCCAAACAGGTAAAACAGCAGTTGCACTTGATACAATCATTAACCAAAAAGATGAAGATATGATTTGTATCTATGTAGCTATCGGACAAAAAGAATCAACAGTACGTAACGTAGTAGAAACACTACGTAAGCACGGTGCATTAGATTACACAATCGTTGTAACAGCATCAGCTTCTCAACCAGCTCCATTATTATACCTAGCTGCTTATGCTGGTGTAACAATGGGTGAAGAGTTCATGTACAATGGTAAACACGTATTAGTAGTATATGATGACTTATCAAAACAAGCAGCGGCTTACCGTGAGCTTTCATTACTATTACGTCGTCCTCCAGGTCGTGAAGCTTATCCAGGGGATGTATTCTACTTACATTCTCGCTTATTAGAGCGTGCAGCAAAATTAAGTGATGCAAGAGGCGGCGGTTCTTTAACTGCACTACCTTTCATCGAAACACAAGCAGGGGACGTATCAGCTTACATCCCAACAAACGTAATTTCTATTACGGACGGACAGATCTTCTTACAATCTGACTTATTCTTCTCTGGCGTACGTCCAGCGATCGATGCGGGTACTTCAGTATCTCGTGTTGGTGGATCTGCTCAGATTAAAGCGATGAGTAAAGTATCAGGTACACTTCGTCTTGACCTTGCATCTTACCGTGAGTTAGAAGCGTTCGCTCAGTTCGGTTCTGACCTTGATAAAGCAACACAAGCGAAATTAAACCGTGGTGCTCGTACAGTTGAGGTATTAAAACAAGGATTACACAAACCGTTACGTGTAGAGAAACAAGTTATCATTCTTTACGCTTTAACACGTGGATTCCTAGATGATATCCCAGTAGTAGATATCACTCGTTTCGAAGAAGAATTCCATGCTTGGTTAGATTCTAATGCAGCTGACTTATTAGAAGAAATCCGCACAACTAAGAAACTTGCGGATGATGACAAATTTGCAGCAGCAATTAACGGATTTAAAAAAGTATTCGTAGCTTCTGAGTAATAAATAAAAGTGAAGCCGATTGTGGCTTAGCTAGATCATATAAAAGGCATCTCAAGATTTGAGATTGCTGACGGTTATGTAAAGGAAAAGAGTAGGTGCACCTATTCTTTTCCTTCAATCATGAGCAAGAATATCTTGCAACGTAGATTAGGAAGAGGATTCTTACTAATCGTGCCAACTTCTGGAAAAAAGGTGGTGAAAACCTGTGGCATCTTTACGCGATATAAAAGCGAAGATTACCTCGACAAAGAAAACGAGCCAAATTACGAAAGCGATGGAGATGGTATCTGCATCTAAGTTAAACCGTGCAGAGCAAAATGCTAAATCTTTCGTTCCGTATATGGAAAAGATTCAAGAAGTAGTAGCGAGCATTGCGCAAGGAAGTAAAGGGATTAATCACCCAATGCTAAATGCGCGCCCTGTAAAGCGTACAGGATACATCGTTATTACATCTGATCGCGGACTAGCAGGTGGTTATAACAGTAACGTATTACGTACAGTAAGTAACGTAATTCGTGAACGTCATAATATGGATTCAAACCAATATTCAATTATTGTGCTTGGCCGACTAGGACGTGATTATTTAAAACGTCGCGGCTTTAACATCATTGATGAAGTAGTTGGATTATCTGACCACCCATCATTTACTGATATTAAAGACCTTGCTTCTCGAGCAATTGCGATGTTCGCAGATGGTGCTTATGATGAGCTGTATATTTACTACAACCATTACGTAAGTAAAATTTCACAAGAAGTAACGGAAAATAAAATTTTACCGCTTACTGATGTGGCGTCTGACAAACCGACGACAGCTTATGAATTCGAACCTTCTGAAGAAGAAATTTTAAAAGTATTATTGCCACAATACGCAGAAAGCTTAGTGTACGGTGCATTACTAGACGGTAAAGCAAGTGAACACGCAGCGCGTATGACAGCAATGAAGAGTGCTACAGACAACGCAATGGAAGTTATCGATTCACTTACACTTTCATTCAACCGTGCGCGTCAAGCAGCGATTACGCAAGAGATTACGGAAATCGTTGGTGGAGCAGCAGCGTTAGAATAGTATTAAAAAGCGGAAGCGGTTCTTTCAGGAGAACTGCGAAAGTTACACTAATAAAAAAATAAAAGCCGACTTCTCTTAGAAAGCTGGCTAATTAAAAGAAAGCTAGGAGGGAACCCGATGAATAAAGGGCGCGTTACGCAAATCATGGGTCCGGTTGTAGACGTTAAGTTTGATGGCGGAAAGCTACCAGAAATCTACAACGCCCTTACGGTAAAACAAAGCAACGAAAACGGAGCAAGCATTAACTTAACATTTGAAGTTGCACTTCATTTAGGTGATGACACAGTTCGTACAGTTGCAATGTCTTCCACAGATGGACTTGTTCGTGGCACAGAAGTAGAAGATACTGGTAAAGCAATCTCTGTACCAGTTGGTGATGCAACACTTGGTCGTGTATTTAACGTATTAGGTGATGCAATTGACTTAGATGGTGAACTTCCTGCGGATGTACACCGTGATCCAATTCACCGTCAAGCACCTGCATTCGAAGAATTATCTACTAAAGTAGAAATTCTTGAAACTGGTATTAAAGTAGTAGACTTACTTGCTCCTTACATTAAGGGTGGTAAGATCGGTCTATTCGGTGGTGCCGGTGTAGGTAAAACAGTATTAATTCAGGAATTAATCAATAACATCGCACAAGAGCATGGTGGTATCTCTGTATTCGCTGGTGTAGGTGAGCGTACTCGTGAGGGTAACGACTTATACCATGAAATGAGCGATTCTGGCGTAATCAAGAAAACTGCGATGGTATTCGGACAAATGAATGAGCCACCTGGAGCACGTCAACGTGTTGCATTAACAGGTTTAACAATGGCTGAGCATTTCCGTGATGAGCAAGGACAAGACGTACTATTGTTCATCGATAACATCTTCCGTTTCACGCAAGCAGGTTCTGAAGTATCTGCCCTTCTTGGTCGTATGCCATCTGCGGTAGGTTACCAACCAACACTTGCAACAGAAATGGGTCAATTACAAGAGCGTATTACATCTACAAATAAAGGATCTATCACGTCTATCCAAGCGGTATATGTACCAGCCGATGACTATACGGATCCAGCACCAGCTACAACGTTCGCTCACTTAGATGCAACAACAAACTTAGAGCGTCGTTTAACACAAATGGGTATTTACCCAGCCGTAGATCCATTAGCATCTACATCTCGTGCACTTTCTCCAGAAATCGTAGGAGAAGAGCATTATGAAGTAGCTCGTCAAGTACAGCAAACTTTACAGCGTTATAAAGAGCTTCAAGATATCATCGCTATCTTAGGTATGGATGAGTTATCTGAAGAAGATAAGTTAGTTGTACATCGTGCTCGTCGTATTCAATTCTTCTTATCTCAAAACTTCCACGTAGCTGAGCAGTTTACAGGTCAAAAAGGTTCTTATGTACCTGTAAAAAATACAGTTAGTGGCTTCAAAGAAATTCTAGAAGGAAAATATGATGACCTTCCAGAAGATGCATTCCGCTTAGTAGGTAGCATTGAAGAAGTTATTGAAAACGCGAAGAAAATGATGGCGTAAGGCCTTAGGAGGGACGAATTATGAAGACATTTCCAGTCAGTATTGTAACTCCTGATGGACCGGTTTACGAAAAAGAAGTAGAAATGGTAAGTGTAAAAGCAGAGAGTGGGGAAATGGGGATCTTACCAGGTCACATTCCAACTGTTGCACCATTAAAAATTAGTGCGGTTCGTCTGAAAAATGGTGGGCACACTGATTATGTAGCAGTAAGCGGTGGCTTTATCGAAGTTCGTCCAGATAAAGTAACTATATTATCATCATCTGCTGAAGAAGCAAACCATATCGATATCCATCGTGCAAATGAATCGAAACGTCGCGCTGAGCAACGTATGCAAGATAAACAAGCACATGTTGACTTTAGACGTGCAGAAATGGCCTTGCAGCGTGCTGTGAACCGTTTAAACGTTTCCGATATGAAGTAAAAAAATCCGTAAGGGCTCTTGCCTTTACGGATTTTTTTTTATGTAGTTTATGGATAATTTTACAAAAATGGTATAATTATATTGATGCTTGTATAAGTAGAGAATGTACAACAATTTATAAAGGAGATGAATAAATGATCGGTGAAATGAAACGAGAAGCATTGTACTCTTTAAAGGGAAAATGGGGACTAGGTGTTGGATCAACGATTTTGCATATTATTTTAAGTTATTTTGTTTCAATGGCTGCAATGCTTATACTTTTAATTCCAGGAATTATTATATTTTTCTTATTTGCTGGTTTAACAGGCTCATTTGAAGAGGAAGCAATATCAATCGGGGCAGGTATTACATTTGGAATTTTTTATTGCATAATGATTATTTTGAGTAATGCATCTTATGGTATTACATCATACGGTTATACGAATGTGTTGCTACAAATTAGTAAACGAGAAGATGCTAGAGTAGATTATTTATTTGAAGGATTTCGTGGCTTTAAAAGAATGATGAAAACAATGTGGGCTATGCTTGCGATTTTGTTATATACAGGTACGTGGATCCCGATGTTGTTACTAGGTTTATTCGCGTTTTTTGGTGAGGAAGGGAATGTGTCGTTAACAATTGCTTTCTTCGTACTATTAGCTATTTCGATTGTTGTAATGATTGTGATGTATTTTTCTTATGCGATGACGTATTATGTTATGATTGAAAATCCAGATTATAGCGTTTCACAGGCGATGAAAGAAAGTAAGAACCTTATGAAGGGACATAAACTAGATTTATTTCTTTTATGGCTTAGCTTCATAGGATGGGCTATTTTAGCGATTCTTACTCTTGGAATAGGATTTCTTTGGCTTAGTCCATATGTAGGTACAACGACAGCACATTTTTATCGCTATATTGCAAAAGGTGAATTGCAGTAGGAACATGCTATACTAATAGAATTGTTACGTATAGGGGGTTAAGTATGATTAGTGATTTAAAAGGAGAAGCGCTAGATTCGCTGGAAGGAAAATGGGGCTTAGCTGTTGGGGCAACATTACTTATTTCGATTCTTACTTCAGCTTTTAGTTTTAGTATCCAGTTCATTCTCTCTCAGGTTTGGGAGTGGAAAGAAGTGAATAGCTCACTTTCAATAGATGTTATTACAATATTGCTAGTGGGGCCTTTAACGCTAGGGGGTTATTGTTTAGCACTACATATAATTCGTGAAAAAGAAGCGCGTATTGGGCATATATTCAGATGGTTTACAGAAGGAAATAAATTTATAAAGTCATTTTTATTATATATAGTAGTAAATATTTATATTTTTTTATGGTGTTTACTATTTATTATTCCAGGTATTATTAAATCATTTTCTTATGCGATGACGTATTTTATTATAAATGATCATCCTGAGTATTCAATAAATCAAGCTATTAAAGAAAGTCGTCGTATGATGGCTGGACATAAGATGGAGTATTTCATTTTATGTTTAAGTTTTATTGGTTGGTTTATATTAAGTTGTATTACATTAGGGATTGGATTTTTATGGTTGATTCCATATTTTTATACTACGTCAGCGGCTTTTTACGAAGAGATTGCAGAGGAATATTACGAGGGGAAAATTCCGACACTTTAAAAAACACCCAGTGTGAACTATTGGTTCATACTGGGTGTTTTTTGTAGGAATTTTATAAACTGTTTACTTGTTAGAGGTTTACTGAAATAGTAACCTTGCATGTATTTACAGTTGTTTTTTTGCAGAAACTTAAGCTGTTTTTCTGTTTCAATTCCTTCAGCAACGACAGAGAGATTTAAAGTATTTGCAAGAGAAAGGATAGTGGAAACGATGGCTCTTTCTTCAGGCCGATGATCGGCTAGTTGTGTAAATTCTTTTGGTACTTTTAATGTATCGATAGGGAAAATTGATAAATAAGCAAGCGAAGAGTAGCCGGTACCGAAGTCATCAATGGATGTTTGAATACCATATTCTTTTAATTGCTTTAGTCTCGATAATGTTTCTTTTTCATCAATCATCGCAATTCGTTCTGTTAGTTCAAGTGTTACATCTTTCGGATCAATCTTAACGTCCTGTAGTATTCGTGAAATGTTTTCGATTAATTGATTTTGTTGAAATTCTTTCGCTGATAAATTGACACTCATTTTTAAGTTTGTGTATCCAAAACTTTGCCATATTTTTAGTTGACGACAAGATTCTCTTAATACCCAATGTCCAAGTGGGATGACTTGAGGAGTCTCTTCCACAATTGGAATGAACTCACAAGGTGAAATGTCACCTAATAGTGGATGTTTCCAACGTATTAATGCTTCAGCACCGATAATTTTATTTGTTGTCGTATCAATTTGTGGTTGATAGACGAGATAAAATTCGTTGTTTACTAAAGCGAGTGGCAAATCTTTTTCGATTCGAGCTTTTCGTTCCATTTTTTTATATAGTTCTTTCGTGTAAAGAGAGCTACGATTTTTCCCTTTATTTTTTGCTTCGTACATGGCCATATCGGCATGTTGTAAAATAGACAGTGGGTCTTCGCCTGCTTCAGGGTATATGGCAATCCCGATACTTGGTGAGATTCGTAAATGTTGATTTTCGATTTCGAATGGTTCGTTCATGGCAGCTACAATCATATCAGCTATCTTTTTTACATCTGTCCTATTTTTAAAATTTTCGATAAGGATTGTGAACTCATCCCCAGCTAGTCGAGCAAGTTTCATATTCTGTGTCGATATTCGTTCGAGCCTTTTTGCTACTGCGATTAATAGAAGATCTCCTACCCGGTGACCGAGAGTATCGTTAATAACTTTAAAACGGTCTAAATCGAGAAACATAACAGCAAAAGGTATTTTCGATATTTTTGCTCGTACAATCGCTTTTTCTAAATATTGATGAAATGAACGCCGATTTGCAAGCTCCGTTAAAGTATCGTGATATGCTAGGAAATTAATTTGTTCTTGTTGTTGTTTGCTTTCCGTAATATCTTTAATCATTAAATAGACCCCAGAAATATGCGCCTTTAAAAAGATGGGAACAGCCGTAACATGCAAGTAGTAAATATCTCTGTTTTTGTGATATGCCCGTATTTCTAAAGAGATAGAATTCCCTTTTTTTACATGATGAAAAGTATTAATAATTTCTTCTAAATCTTCCTCGTATATGAGTGAGTAGTAGGGCTGATTTAATAGTTCATTCGTTTGATAACCGAGTAACATAGTACCAGCGTTATTCACTTTGAGAAAATTACCGTACAAATCTAATGTGAAAATTGGATCTGGATGGTGCTCGTATAAAGATTTAAACATTTGTTGGTTATGATATAACTCATTTTTTTGTTCTACTAAATCTTCTGTACGTAGTTCAATTTGTTTCTCTAGTTCCGAGTTAAATTGCATTTGGGCTAACAATAATATTTTATTTTGTTTTCGAACTAAACTATGGCGTATGAGAACGAAAGTGAAAGTTATCATAAGACCAATTACTACAATGGGTGCAAAAACATATTCGACCAATATAAAAACAATAAGCATTACTACAGAAATATAAGGTAATGATGATCTGATTGATTCACCAAATTTAGGCGTTAATAGTACTTGCTCTTGTTTTTCAGGCTCTTTTGTATGAAGAATACAGGCGATCGCTACTAGCACTAAGATCACTTGATAGAGCGGAGTAACTGTAAACATAGAATACTCTGGTGTGAAGTATTTTATATAAGCATAAATAGCATCCGTAGTAGCATACAAAATTAAAGCACTGCTAAGAAGTGCACCAACTTGTTTTGGTAATAAGGATAATGGTCTGAATAAAAGATTGATTCCTATTAAAAGAAAGAGTAAATCAGCCATTGGATAGGTAAGTTGAACAAATATGTCGATATAGGATGTTGTAAAAACGTGAATGGTTCGTTCAATAAGTAAGTAGTAACTTAAAGTAAATTGGGCTGTAACGATAATGCAAATATCACATATCATAAAAAGCTTTTCTAATAAATCTTGGTTGTAAATGATTTCGTATAGAAAGGCAAGTGCAAAGCTAATTAAAAAAAGTAAGTAAAAAAAGTCGGACGGATCAACGAACGTATAGAAGTCCTTTAAAATTAAACGTTGATAGGAAACGACTATATCACCGATGAAATAAGAGAGGGCTCCAACAGATAATATTATCCAAAATAAACGAGGTAACCCTTCTTTCATATTTGAAAAATAAAGTATATAACCACAAGCGATAATATCAATTAATAGGGTACTCATTCCAATTAATATTTGAAAAGGAAATGAGTATTCATATAGAAAAGGCATTTCTACGTAATGAATCGCTATAGAAAACAATACAATACTTATAAGAATACTTACATGTGTTTGTTTTTTCATTTATATCACCCACTGTATATACAGATAAATTATCTTTTTGTATTTCATGTTTTTTAGGTATTGCTTGAAAAATATATATAATTTCTATGCTTATTTTACACATTTATAATGAGTTATAAAAATAGATTTGCTCAGCGTGTATTAATTGTTGTTTCTGTTCCCAATATATCGACATAGGAATTTGAAGTTTGCTATAATGAATTAAATAGTTGCATTATTTAGAAAAATTTAAAAATAATAAATAATGCAAGTAAGACATATTGTTTACTATGTGAACTTGTTCTTAATTCAGGGGGGGAGGGTTTCACAATGGCAAGTGTATATGAAAATAGTTATATGATCGTTTTGATTTTCTTGCTATTAGGTATATTGCTGCCGGTAGTGGCTCTTACATTAGGGAAAATGCTGCGTCCAAATAAACCGAGTGCAGCGAAAGCGACGACGTATGAGAGTGGAATTGAGCCTTTTCATGATGCAAATATTCGGTTTCATGCTCGTTATTATATTTTCGCTTTATTGTTCGTCATCTTCGATGTAGAAACTTTATTTTTATACCCATGGGCTGTTGCATATGACAAGCTGGGTTTATTTGCACTGATTGAAATGCTCATTTTTGTTGTGATGTTGCTAGTTGGATTAGCGTATGCTTGGAAAAAGAAGGTGTTACAATGGTTATAAATTTTGAGGAATTACACCCGCGGGATCGAGCGGAATTAGAAAGGAATATCTTTTTTTCTACATTGGAACAGTTGAAGGGATGGGCGCGGAGCAACTCTTTATGGCCGATGACATTTGGACTGGCATGCTGTGCGATTGAAATGATGGGAGTAGGTTCATCACATTACGATTTAGATCGATTTGGGTCATTTTTTCGGACTTCACCAAGACAATCGGATGTCATGATTGTGTCAGGAACGGTAACGAAGAAAATGGCACCTATTGTTCGGCGCTTATATGATCAAATGCCTGAACCAAAGTGGGTAATTGCGATGGGATCTTGTGCAACAGCCGGTGGTCCATATGTGAATTCGTATGCGGTTGTGAAAGGTGTAGATCAAATTGTACCAGTTGATGTGTATATTCCTGGATGCCCTCCAAATCCTGCTGCTTTAATTTATGGAATTAATAAATTAAAAGAAAAAATTCGTTACGAGGCGAGGACCGGGAAGCAGGTGACGAATAAATGAGTGATCCAAATAAAGACTTAGAAAGTATGAAAAGAGAAGCAGCCCGTCATGCGAAAGAGGAAGCGCGAAAACGTCTTGCTGCGAAACATGAGGCGGAAATGTCTAAACTTGAAGGAGAACATCGAGAAAAAGAGAAAGCGCTACCAAAGGATAAGGAGATTAATGTAGAAGAAGAAAAACGTCTTGCTGCAGCAGCCGCAAAAGCAAAAGCAGCGGCACTAGCGAAGCAAAAGAGAGAAGGAACAGAAGAAGTAACAGATGAAGAAAAAGTCAAAGCGAAGGCGAAGGCTGCAGCAGCTGCAAAAGCAAAAGCGGCGGCACTAGCGAAGCAGAAGAGAGAAGGAACAGAAGAAGTAACAGATGAAGAAAAAGCGAAGGCGAAGGCTGCAGCAGCCGCAAAAGCAAAAGCAGCGGCACTAGCGAAACAAAAGAGAGAAGGAACAGAAGAAGTAACGGACGAAGAAAAAGCCAAAGCAAAGGCGAAGGCTGCAGCAGCTGCAAAAGCAGCGGCACTAGCAAAGCAGAAGAGAGAAGGAACAGAAGAATTAACAGATGAAGAAAAAGCCAAAGCAAAGGCGAAGGCTGCAGCAGCTGCAAAAGCAACAGCAAAAGCGGCTGCACTAGCAAAGCAGAAGAGAGAAGGAACGGAAGAGGTAACAGATGAAGAAAAAGCGAAGGCCGTAGCAGCCGCAAAAGCGAAAGCAGCGGCATTAGCGAAGCAGAAAGCCTCACAAAGTGATGGAGATTCTGGAGATGAGAAAGCAAAGGCAATTGCAGCCGCGAAAGCAAAAGTGGCAGCGGCGGCAAGGGCGAAGACAAAGGGAACTGAAAGTAAGAAGGAAGACGAGCAGAATCAGGAAGAACCATCAGTTAACCAACCGTATTTAAATCGCTATGTGGATGTTGTTAAGGAGAAGATAGGGGAATATGCATTAGTAGATTCCTATATTAATAAGCTTTCAAAAGATGTTCCAACGCTTGTGGTGGAGCCTTCAAAATATTATGAAGTGATGGAATTGCTACGATTCCATGAGGGACTTGCTTTTGATTACATGTCAGAGCTACATGGGACAGATTTTGTGACACATATGGAAGTATATGTTCATTTATTTTCATATGGAAAGAAACAGTCAGTAGCAGTGAAGGTAAAGCTGGATAGGGAAGCGCCGCAAGTAGAATCGGTGACAGCGTTTTGGAAAGGGGCAGATTGGCCGGAACGTGAAGCGTATGATTTGCTCGGTATTGTATTTAAAGGTCACCCTAATTTATCTCGCATTTTAATGCCAGATGATTGGGTAGGGTATCCGCTTAGGAAAGATTATGAACCGTATGATGTGGAGGTGTAGCTTGTGATCCGTACGGAAGAGATGCTCTTAAATGTAGGACCGCAGCACCCAAGTACACATGGTGTGTTTCGGCTTGTAATTAAGATTGATGGGGAAATTATTAAAGAGGCTACACCAGTTATCGGGTATTTGCATCGCGGAACAGAAAAGATCGCTGAGAGCTTGCAGTACACACAAATTATCCCGTATACAGATCGAATGGACTATTTATCAGCAATGACGAATAATTACGTCATCTGCCATGCTGTAGAGACGATGATGGGGCTTGAGATTCCGGAGCGTGCTGAATACTTACGGGTGCTTGCGATGGAGCTTGGAAGGATTGCGAGTCACCTCGTTTGGTGGGGTACAAATCTTCTTGATATAGGAGCGGTTAGTCCGTTTTTGTACGCATTTCGTGAACGAGAGATGATTATAAATTTATTAAATGAATTATGCGGTGCACGGCTTACTTTTAACTATATGAGGGTCGGCGGTGTGAAGTGGGATGCGCCAGATGGCTGGATTGAAAAAGTGGAAGAGTTTGTTCCGTATATGAGAGAGCAATTGGCAGGTTATCACGACCTTGTTAGCGGTAATGAAATTTTCTTAAATCGTGTAAAGGGCGTTGGTATATATAGCGCAGAAGAAGCAATTTCGTATTCTTTAAGCGGAGCGAATTTGCGGTGCACCGGAGTAAATTGGGATCTTCGCAAAGATGAGCCGTATTCGATTTATGATCGTTTTGATTTTGATATTCCTGTTGGAAGCGTGGGAGATGCTTGGGATCGCTACGTTTGCCGAATGGAGGAAATTGAGGAGTCATTAAAAATTGTAGAGCAAGCAGTTCAGCAGTTTCCGAAGGACGGAGCGGTACTGGCGAAAGTACCGAAAATTATTAAGGCGCCTAAGGGGGAAGCATTTGTCCGTATAGAATCACCACGCGGGGAGATTGGTTGCTATATCGCTAGTGACGGAAAGAAAGAGCCATATCGTCTGAAATTCCGCAGACCATCTTTTTATAATTTGCAAATCTTACCGAAGTTATTGAAAGGTGAAAACATCGCCAATTTAATTACGATTTTAGGTGGGGTTGATATTGTACTTGGGGAGGTTGACGGCTAATGATTGAGACGCTCTTACAATCACCTTCAAGCTGGACGAATTTCTTCATTTTTTTCGGATTAGCGGTGCTTCTATTATTTGCAGTCCTTGGCTTCGTTACATACGGTATTTTGGCAGAACGGAAAGTGATGGGATTTATGCAAGGACGGATTGGACCAAACCAAGTTGGGGGCCGGTTCGGTTTACTCCAAACGGTAGCTGATGTTTTGAAACTATTATTAAAAGAAGATAGCATTCCGAAAGCTGCTGATAAACCGTTGTTTATATTAGCGCCTGTTATTGCATTCGCACCAGCATTTATGGTACTTGCGGTTATCCCGTTTACTGATAAATTTCAGTTCGCGGATATTGGAGTGGGATTACTGTATTACATTGCTGTTTCTGGGATTACGACGATCGGAGTTGTGACCGGGGGATGGGCATCAAATAATAAATATTCCCTTTTAGGAGGGATGCGTGCGGCGGCGCAAATGATTTCTTATGAGATTCCACTTGTAATGAGTGTAATTGGTGTCGTTTTACTAGCTGGTAGTCTTAATTTGAATGAAATTGTAGAGGCGCAGGAGAAGGTATGGTACATTTTCGTACAGCCAATCGGTTTCGTTATTTTCTTAATCGCGGCAGTTGCAGAGTTAAATAGGACGCCGTTTGATTTACCCGAAGCGGAGTCAGAACTTGTTTCTGGATACCATACGGAATACTCAGGGTTTCGCTGGGCGTTTTTCATGCTTTCAGAGTATGTATATTTCTTCGGAATGGCATCTTTAATTACGGTACTCTTTTTAGGCGGATGGAATCCAGTTATGTTCCTTGGATTTATTCCAGGAGCTGTATGGTTTGCTTTGAAATTCAGCAGTGTGGTCTTTCTATTAATTTGGTTCCGCGTTACGTTCCCACGTATAAGAGGTGACCAGTTAATGGAGTTTGGCTGGAAAGTATTATTACCAATTGCACTTGCAAATATTTTCTTAACGGCATTGATTAAGGAGCTATTCTTTTAATCTATGAAGGGGGTGCCAGTAAGAGATGAAAGGACTATTTAAAGGGTTAAAATATACGCTTAGTAATTTGAGTAAGAAAAAGGTGACGTATGATTATCCGAATCAACCGTTGCCATTACCAGACCGATTTCGGGGTATTCAAAAGTTTTATCCGGAAAAATGTATTGTTTGTAATCAGTGTTCCAACATTTGTCCGACAGATTGCATTCAATTAACAGGGAAAAAACATCCTGATCCTATGAAAAAAGGAAAAATTATCGACACGTACGATATTAATTTTGAAATTTGTATTCTTTGCGATTTATGTACAGAAGTTTGCCCGACAGAGGCGATTGTAATGACAAATAACTTTGAACTCGCAGAGTATTCACGTGATGATTTATTTAAAAATTTGCAGTGGCTTGATGAGAACGACGAGAACGTCAGGAAGGAGAATAAAGCATGAATGGCGAGTTTGTAGCATTCTTTATACTATCCTTGTCTGCAATTATCGGCGGTGTTCTTATGTTGAACTTAACGAAAGTAATGCATATGATGCTAGCTCTCGTTCTTACATTCCTCAGCATTGCAGGTTTGTACTTTCTTTTATCAGCCGAGTTTATCGGTGTTGCACAAATTTTACTTTACTCTGGTGCGATCACTATTATTATGATTTTTGGCATTATGTTAACGAAACATAACGCGGAAAATGAATCGCGTCTTACTCTTCGAAAATGGATTATCTTCTTTGCGGTTGTAGCATTTGGAGCGGTTATGTATTTCGCTGTTAATAGTATCGATTTTTCAAATCAAAGCACACAAGGAAGTTTACCTCTCCATGAAAACAACACACTTCAAATCGGTACACTTCTCTATTCAAAATATATTATTCCATTTGAGTTAACCTCAGTTATTTTACTTGTAGCACTTGTAGGGGCAATTATACTGGCGAAGAAGGATGAAGGGGAGGAGGATTCCCATGAATAGCGTTCCAGCTTCTGCGTATTTAACACTTGCGATTATTTTGTTTTGCATCGGTTTATTTGGAGCTTTAACAAAGCGAAATACAGTGATCGTATTAGTTTGTATCGAATTAATGCTAAACGCTGCTAATTTAAATTTAGTAGCCTTTAGTAAATTAGGCCTGTTTCCGAATTTAACAGGACAAATTTTCTCGCTGTTTACGATGTCTGTAGCGGCAGCGGAGGCAGCGGTAGGGCTTGCAATTTTGATTGCTTTGTACCGTAATCGCCCGACAGTTCATGTAGATGAGATGGATACGCTCAAAGGATAGCATTGTGACCGAAAAGGGGGAAGGAAACAATGATCGATTATGCATGGCTCATACCGCTTTTCCCGCTTGTTTCGTTTGTGTTACTTATTGTGTTCGGGAAGAAAATTAGAGAGGGAAGTAGTGTACTAGGTATTTTCTTTACCTTTCTTTCTTTTATATCCGCGGTAGTGGTACTAATAGAACGGTTTTCATCCGTGGCAGTGAAGCATAAGTGGGTATGGCTTAGGGCAGGAGATATAGATATATCATTTGGTTTTGAGGTTACCGCATTAGGAGCTTTAATGTTGTTTATCGTTACGCTTGTGAGTTTTCTTGTACATGTGTACTCAAAAGGTTATATGAAAGGCGACGCCAGATTACCAACCTTTTATGCATATTTAGGGCTCTTTACATTTGCGATGCTTGGGCTAGTTATATCGACGAATTTATTACAGCTTTATATATTTTGGGAGTTAGTCGGCCTTGGTTCGTTTTTGCTTATTGGTTTTTATTTCTTTAAAGAAGAAGCGAAGGCTGCTGCGAAAAAGGCTTTTATTATGACACGCATTGGGGATGTTGGGCTATTTATTGGGATGATTTTAATTTTTTGGCAAGCAGGT
This sequence comes from Bacillus hominis, assembly GCF_030348325.1. Taxonomy (NCBI): domain Bacteria; kingdom Bacillati; phylum Bacillota; class Bacilli; order Caryophanales; family Bacillaceae; genus Bacillus; species Bacillus hominis. Next base: position 4,853,259 of record NZ_JAUCFS010000005.1, on the reverse strand, counting down.
AGTTTTGAATATGACGCGATTTTTAAAGCGATTCATACGGGCGACCTCTCTCCTTCTATGATTACAATAACGGCGATATTAATTTTTATTGGTGCGATGGGGAAATCGGGTCAGTTCCCGCTTCATACATGGTTGCCAGATGCAATGGAAGGACCGACGCCTGTTTCGGCGCTTATTCACGCGGCAACGATGGTTGCAGCCGGCGTATATTTAGTAGCGACGATGTTCCCGCTATTTTCAGCAAGTGCGGTAGCTATGCAAACTGTGGCAATCGTTGGGGCTTTCACCGCAATCTTTGCGGCCTCTATTGGTCTAGTGCAAACTGATATTAAGAGGGTTCTTGCCTACTCTACAGTTAGTCAGCTCGGGTATATGATGCTTGCGCTAGGCTCTGCTGGTTATGTAGCTGGTATCTTTCACTTAACGACACACGCCTTTTTTAAAGCATTATTGTTCCTGGCAGCAGGAAGTGTAATTCATGCAGTCCATACGCAAAACATTAATAAAATGGGCGGTTTACAGAAAAAGATGAAAGTAACCGGTGCACTATTTTTAATAGGCACACTTGCAATTAGTGGTGTTCCTCTCCTTTCCGGATTTTTTAGTAAAGATGAAATTTTAGTGGCGGCTTGGATGAATGGCAATTACTTTCTATTCGTTTTAGCGGTAATTGCGGCATTTCTAACAGCATTTTATATGTTCCGTCTATACTTTCTTGTCTTTACGGGGGAAACGAAGACGAAGGAAGAGGTGCATGAATCGCCTCGCACCATGACGTATCCGATGATTGTCCTTGGTGTTCTTGCGGTAGTAGCAGGATATATCAATACACCATGGTTTGGGACATTTCTTGGAGATTGGCTTACGAAAGATGTAGGGTTCAAGGTGGAAGATGCTCATGGACCAGTTTGGATTATGATTGTTGCGACGCTCGTTTCATTTGCGGGAATTGCCCTTGCATATTTCATATATGGAAAGAAAACTATCGCAAGGAATTGGGCTGGAGGAGAAGGATCCTTCCTTCATAATCTCCTGAAAGAAAAATATTATGTGGATGAACTATACAATGTGACGGTGCTTCCTATTACGAAGGGGATCGCTTATGTGCTTCGCTTATTTGAAGTATATGTTGTAGAAGGAATCGCAGTTTTAATTGGAAGTTTGGTTAAAGGTGCGAGCAGCATAGGGTCGAAACTTCAAAACGGGAATGTACAAGTATATGGCACTGTAACAGCAGTTTCACTCGCATTACTCGTCATTATTTTGCTATATACGGGAGGGGATTTACGATGAATGATTTGTTGTTAACGTTCTTCATTTTTTCCCCGCTTTTAGGAATTCTCTTACTTATATTAACGCCGAAAAAAGAATCGCGTACAGTGCAGGCGCTTGGTTTATTCGGAACGGCGCTTCCATTTGGAATTGCTATCGTCCTCGCTTGTACATACGCTTCAGGAAAGAGTTTATCGATATTTGATGAAAAAGTGAAATGGATTAAATTTGGGGATTTCACAGCAGTGGACAAAAGGTGGTTTTCAATTTATTACGAGCTTGGTATTGATGGTTTATCGCTTGTAATGATGGTACTCACAGCTCTTCTAGCGATGCTTGCAGCTATTGCGGCATTTTCTATTAAAAGAAATTTGAAAGCATTCTACATGCTGTTACTCATACTAGAAATAGGGATGCTCGGTGTCTTCGCTGCTCAAAATTTAATGTTGTTCTTCATCTTCTTTGAAATTACGTTGCCACCAATGTTTTTATTAATTGGCAAGTGGGGGAAATTGTCGAGTGAAAAGGCTGCATATAGTTATTTAATATATAACGGTATTGGCTCAGCTATTTTACTCATCGTTTTCTCGGTTTTATTTGCGAAAACAGGTACGACGAATATTACGGAGCTTAAAGAGATATTAACAGGTGTAGCTGCTGGGGGAGGACCCATTGTCTCGAGTAGCTTACAGTTCGGTTTATTTCTTGCCATAATGGTTGCCTTTGCGATTAAACTCCCTGTTTTCCCTTTGCATCGCTGGATGGTCAATGTGCACATAGAAGCGCATCCTGCTGTAGTTATGCTTCATGCGGGGGTTTTGCTGAAGATTGGCGCGTACGGTATGATTCGCTTCGGAAAGGGGCTATTCCCAGAATACTTTCGTGAGTTTGCAACGCTAATCGCGATTTTAGGGGTAATTAATTTATTGTATGGGGCCTTTCTAGCACTCATCCAAACGGACTTTAGAAAGGTACTTGCTTACTCTAGTATTTCACATATGGGAATTGTTTTAATGGGGCTTGCGGCGTTAAATGCACCAGGTACACAAGGAGCGCTATTCCAAGTTGTGTCTCACGGTTTAATTGCGGCCTTGCTCTTTTTCTTACTTGGCATCATTGAAGAGCGTTTCGGGACGTCGGATATTACAGCACTTGGTGGACTCGCAAAAAGTGTTCCAGTGCTTAGTGGCTTCTTCCTAGCGGGAGGTATGGCATTGCTTGGAATGCCAGGGATGTCTGGATTTGTTAGCGAATTCCTTGCCTTTCTCGGTTTATTCCAAGGGAAACCGGTTATCGCCGCCGCCGGTGTACTTGGAATTATTTTAACCGCTGTATACGTATTAAGAGCGACACTTCAAGTGACATTTGGTAAGAAAGAATGGGAAGCGAAATCTGATATACACGGATGGGAGTACGTCCCTGTTATATTGCTTATCGTTTGTATTATTGCAATTGGAGTAATGCCAGAACTACTAGGGGATCCGCTTCAAAATACATTGAAAACATTGGGGGTGAAGTAGGATGGATATGAACACGTTATTTAGCTTATCATGGCATCTCATGGTACCAGAATTCATTATTCTCGGGGCCGCCATCCTCCTTTCCATATGTGATTTGTTTTTTAAGCTGAACCATAGGTACGTAGCCATTAGTGCAATTGCCGCTGTCTTGTTAGCGATAGTGCCATTAATTTCGCTATACAGCGAACCGGCAGGAGATATTTTAAATGGATCGTTTGTACTAGATGGATTTTCAAAAGGGTTTAAAACGTTGTTGTTAGGCGGAGCAGCCCTCGTTTTATGTATGGCAATAAGCGATGACAAGAAGGAGCCTATTCAAGACAAAGGAGAATATTATTACTTGTTTTTAATGGCGCTCCTAGGAGCGATGTTCATGGCTTCTAGCGTTGATTTCATCACATTGTTCGTTGGTTTAGAACTGCTCTCGCTTTCTTCGTATATTCTAGTAGGAATCCGAAAAAGAAACCGTGCATCGAATGAGGCTGCAATGAAATATGTCATTAACGGAGGAATTGGAACAGCAATTACACTCTTTGGAATGAGTTACTTATACGGTATTACAGGGTCGACCAACATAGTGGAAATGCAAAAGGCATTTACGCAGGAGCTGGCTGGTGGCATTCAATTATTGTTAGCCCTTGCATTTTTACTTTTGCTCGTTGGACTCTCATTCAAAATTGCAACAGTGCCGTTTCATATGTGGGCACCAGATGTATATGAGGGAGCAGCTACACCTGTCACTGCCTTTCTTGGAACAATTTCTAAAATTGCTGGGTTTTTACTCATTACTCGCCTGTTCCTAATGGTTTTTGCAGGTGTGGAAATCCAAGGAGACGCACAATCTTTATACGGGCGTATGAGCATATACATTGCGGTGCTAGCGAGTATTACGATGATTGTTGGGAACGTAGTAGCATTAAAACAATACAACGTAAAACGTCTATTTGCCTATTCGGGTATCGCGCACGCTGGATATTTGCTCGTGCCTCTTGTGGCATTATCACCATTCACGATGGATAGTATGTGGTTTTATATGCTTGCGTATATGCTTATGAACATAGGGGCATTCGCAATTACCCACGGATTAATCTTACAAAGTGATAAGGAAAATATGACGATTTTCGCCGGGTTATACAAACGATCACCATTTACAGCTATAGTGATGACTGTTTTTATTTTATCTTTGGCCGGGATACCAGGGACGGCGGGTTTCATTGGAAAGATTAACATCTTTTTAGGAGCACTTCATGTAGAACCAGCTCATTACGTATTAGCTTGTATTATGATGGGGACGACGGTTATTTCATTCATATATTATTTCCAGATATTACAGCAAATGTTTTTCCGTACTGGAGAGAAAGACGAGAAAATTCAGTTACCGTTAAATATAAAGATTGTCATGAGTCTTTGTGCAATTTCAATTGTAATACTAGGGATTATGCCGATGATTGGTTACAATTTTTTCTATGAATATTTTCCATTAATGAAAGATTTCTTCTTCTTAGGTAACGTGGTACAATAGTAAAAATAAAAGGTGTAGAGTCCGTACTCTACGCTTTTTATTTTGGAGTAGCGGCAAATGAAAACATCTATAGGTATATGTTTTTTAACAGAAAATTACGATGTAAAATGTAAGATGCTTATTTGCGTGTGAAAAAGTGTGGCTCCTACTTATTTATGGTATCGTTTTTTCCATTTTGCGTAAGTAGTAGCCAAGCAAAAAAAGGGGTCGATTTTTTGGCACATCTTTTAGGGCAACAAGCACTGATTGCCATTGTTTCACATTTATTATTTATTACCATTACGTGGTGGGCCTTACAAGGTATTCATATTGAGCGTTTAATGAAGTCTGGGAAAGTGATGCAGACGAGAGTATTACTCATCCTAATTACAATTACAATTGGGACATCTGTAAGTAACTTTTTCCTTGATTATTTAGGCTATTCAAAGAGTTTAACGTATTTAGTAAAGTAAGTGTATAGAACCTCATATCTCCGTTAACAATGGGGATAGGAGGGGATGAAATTGAAGTTTAAAGCCATTCTTATTGTTATCGTAAGTGTTGTTTTATTTTTGGTTGGATATAAAGAGATGAAACCAATAAGCGATGAACAGAAAATGGAGAGCATGATTGCAGCTTTAGAGAAGAACGATGCAAAAGTAGAGCGGTGGTCATGGTTAGCGCGAGAAACGAAAACAATTTCTAATATACATACGTTTCAAAAACTGTTAAACGATGTGAAGGAAGAGGCAAACATCGAAAGTTGGGAATTAGAACAATCTCCAGATGGATATAAGGCTACATCCTATAAAAAATCTTCTTCACATGAAGAACGAATAGTAGTAACTTGGAGTAAGGAAAATACTAAAGAAAACACTTTTATTATTTTCGAAGTAAGCGGGGCGAAATGGGACCCGAAGTACGTCCAGAACATGGATAAAATTTTTAGTGAAAAACCTATAATTTACACTTGTGTTCAAGGTGTACTGAATGATAAGATTGAAGGTGTTTTGCAAAATAAAACCAATCAGGTTTTGAAAGATCTTTCAGCAAGAGCGATCGAACAGATAGAAGAAAGAGCATTTGTATCAGTCTCCGCATATAATAAAAAGTGGAATGACGCTCTTTCAACAAATAGAGAGAAAATAAATGTGCAAATAGCAATACGTTCTACAAACAACAAAGATACAATTGTGGTTGGCACACCGATCATAACTTCTGAGTATTGAGTGAATAGATACTGAAAAAAGGACACGGAGGGGAATAATTTGGAAAAGATCATCGTCCGTGGCGGAAAGCGGTTAAGCGGCACAGTGCGTGTTGAGGGCGCAAAAAATGCTGTATTACCTATAATCGCTGCAGCCCTATTAGCGAGTGACGGAAAGAATGTACTATCTGAAGTACCAGTATTATCTGATGTATACACAATTAACGAGGTATTACGTCATTTAAATGCTGAAGTCGTATTTGAAAATAACCAAGTAACAATCGATTCTTCTAAAGAATTAAATATTGAAGCACCATTTGAGTATGTACGTAAGATGCGTGCATCTGTTCAGGTAATGGGACCATTATTAGCACGTAACGGTCGTGCTCGTATTGCACTTCCTGGTGGATGTGCAATTGGTTCACGTCCAATTGACCAACATTTAAAAGGCTTCGAAGCAATGGGAGCGAAAGTAAAAGTTGGTAACGGATTTGTTGAGGCACACGTAGAGGGAGAACTAAAAGGAGCTAAAATTTATTTAGACTTCCCAAGCGTAGGCGCGACAGAAAACATTATGTCTGCAGCTACATTAGCAAAAGGGACAACAATCCTTGAAAACGCAGCGAAAGAGCCAGAAATCGTTGACTTAGCTAACTTCTTAAATGCAATGGGAGCGAAAGTACGCGGAGCTGGAACTGGAACGATCCGTATTGAAGGCGTTGAGAAATTATATGGTGCAAACCACCCTATTATTCCTGATCGTATTGAAGCAGGAACATTCATGGTTGCAGCGGCAATTACAGGTGGAGACATCTTAATTGAAAATGCTGTGCCTGAACATTTACGCTCAATTACAGCGAAAATGGAAGAAATGGGTGTTAAAATTATTGAGGAAAATGAAGGTGTACGTGTTATCGGCCCAGATAAGTTAAAAGCGGTTGATATTAAAACTATGCCTCATCCAGGTTTCCCAACAGACATGCAATCGCAAATGATGGCATTATTACTACATGCTGATGGAACAAGTATGATTACAGAAACGGTATTCGAAAACCGCTTTATGCACGTTGAAGAATTCCGTCGTATGAATGCTGATATTAAAATCGAAGGTCGTTCTGTAATTATGAACGGTCCAAGTAGCTTGCAAGGTGCTGAAGTAGGTGCAACTGATTTACGTGCAGCAGCAGCATTAATCTTAGCTGGTTTAGTATCAGAAGGTTATACTCGTGTAACAGAGTTAAAACATCTTGACCGTGGTTATGTAGATTTCCATAAGAAATTAGCTGCATTAGGTGCAACTATTGAACGTGTAAACGAAAAAGTAGAAGAAGTGAAAGAACAAGAAGTTTCTGATCTTCACGCTTAATTGAAATAGTCTCTATGTCTTTTGACGTAGGGGCTATTTTTTTTGGGGTTATTACTGTTATAGTCAATAAATTCTATACTTATGCACGTCTCAGTGAAAATATTTAGAAAATTTTCGTTTTATCCCGCATTAACGGGCAGTAAGACTCTCACCTCAAAATTCGGCTGGAGCAAAGAAGTTAGATGGAAGCCCTGCTGCCCGTAAAAGCCCGATTGGTGAAGGCTAATAATCAGTGGGGGATGAACAAAACCCCCACTGATTATAGTTTCACTTTATACCGATACCCCCAAGTATGTTCTAAAAGATCCCATAGTTCCATAAGAATGAAAGGAATCCAACTTATATTGGGGGAATAGGATGAAATTTTCAAAGCCACTTTTCATTACAGTAGCGCTCTTAATAGCGCTCGTTATCATTGTACCTGCTGCTCTTGTTATTCCGTTTGCGAAAGCGAAAGTAGGGGAAGAAGCAGCTTCTAAAACTCCTCCAGCGATAGAAAGTATATCAGCTCCAGGGAAAGTGGATACAGCGGTTCAAGTTGCTGTATACCGTGATCAGCAGAAGAAGGTAGAAACATTACCTATGGAGGAGTATGTGGCCGGTGTAGTAGCTTCTGAGATGAATGCCAGCTTTGAAATAGAGGCGCTAAAGGCGCAGGCATTAGCAGCAAGAACATTTGTAGTGCAGCGTATGCTAAGCGGAGGTAAGAAAAACAATGCGGACGTGACAGATACAGTGAAAGATCAAGTGTACAAAAGCAAAGCGGAATTGAAGAAACAATGGGGTAATAACTACGAAAATAATTTAAAGAAAATCGAGGAAGCAGTTTCGAAAACCGCAGGACAAGTTTTAACGTACGATGGAAAACCAATTTCAGCATCCTTTTTCTCAACGAGTAACGGCCGAACAGAAAATGCAGCTGATTATTGGGGAAATGATTATCCATACTTGAAAAGCGTAGATAGTCCGTGGGATCAAGCCTCTCCAAAATTTACGAGTGAGCAATCATTCACAGTAGCTGATTTTCAAAAACGTCTCGGTGTGAAAATACTAGCGGACGGAAAGGTCGGTAATATTAAAGACCTTACGGAAGGAAAACGAGTAAAGGATGTAGAGTTTCAAGGAAAAACATTAACAGGAAAACAAGTTCGTGAAAAGTTAGATTTACGCTCCTCAGACTTTACGTGGAAACAAGAAGGAGATACCATCACCGTTAAGACGAAAGGTTTCGGCCACGGCGTTGGGATGAGCCAGTACGGTGCGAATGGTATGGCAGGGGAAGGTAAGAAATATACAGAGATAGTCGCTCATTACTATAAAGGCGTTGAAATAAAGACGATGAATGATTATGAAGGAAAGTTAATGGTGAAAAAATAGGGATGATGGTGCACATACACCTTTATTATATAGGTTGCTGCTATTGTCAAACTTTGTCGGTAAATCGATATTCCTCGTCGAATCGTTGATATATTGTAAGTTACGATAGATATATTCGAAAAATCGTTAATATAATTTCAGTTGCTATGGTATTGTTCAGCAAGGAGAAAATATAAAGGGGTGTCGCCTAGTCGGAAAGTTCGACTTATGGGGCACCCCTTTTTGTCATTATTTGTAGAAATAAATGGGAGTTACCCTGTATACTACGTGTTATAATACAGTTATGTGAATATATAAAACATAATAACAGGGGGTAATGAAAAATGATGATGGATGTACCACTTCTCATTCCGTCAATGATGGAACGAGCAGAGAAATATTTTTCGAAAAAGGAAGTTGTCTCACGGACTGCATCTCGTATTCATACATTAACATACGGAGAAGTTGCAAAGCGGACGAGAAGGCTCGCTAGTGTATTAACGAAAATGGGAATTGAACAAGGGGATAAAGTAGGTACAATTGCTTGGAACCATCATAGGCATTTGGAAGCATACTTTGCGATTCCAGGAATCGGAGCGGTGCTACATACAATTAATTTAAGGCTTTCCGCTGATCACATTTCATATATTATTAATCATGCAGAAGATAAAATCATTCTTGTCGATGAAGATATGGTATCTATATTAGAGAGCATTCAACACGAAATTCCACATGTAAAAGCCTTTATTATTATGACAGACGATCATAAACTACCTCACACAACACTATCACCAGCATATCATTACGACCAATTACTCGAAGAAGGCGATGAGACATTTCCGTTTGTAAAAGATTTAGATGAAAAAGAACCAGCCGGTATGTGCTACACATCGGCTACAACAGGGAAACCGAAAGGTGTAGTTTATACACACCGTAGTATTGCGCTCCACAGTTATACACTCGGACTTGCAGATGGCGGGAATATATCAGAAGTAGACACTTGTATGCCTGTCGTTCCAATGTTCCATGTTAATGCATGGGGATTACCGTTTGCGAGTACATGGTTTGGGACAAAACTCGTATTACCAGGACCGCATTTTACACCGGAAATTTTAGCGGAGTTAATTGAAAGTGAGAAAGTAACAATTACGGCTGGTGTGCCGACAATCTGGATTGGTTTATTACAAGAACTTGAAAAACATCCATATGATATTAGTAGCGTAAAAACGATATGGTCAGGTGGATCAGCGGCTCCGCAAAGTATGATTCGTACGTATGAAGAGAAATATGAAATTGCATTTAGACAAATATATGGAATGACAGAAACGAGTCCTGCTGTTGTAATTAATTGTCCGAAATCATATCAACGTGATTTACCGAAAGAAGAATATTATAATTTGCGCTCTCGCCAAGGATATTTATTCCCTGGGCTAGAAATGAAAGTGATCGGACAAGACGGTGAAATTAAATGGGATGGAGAAGAAATGGGAGAACTGTGTCTAAGAGGTCCATGGATCGCCGGTAGCTATTATAAAGATGAGCGTACAGAGGAATCGATGAAGGATGGTTGGCTCCATACAGGAGATATCGTTACAGTTGATTCGGAAGGATTTATTAAAATTGCTGATCGTACGAAAGACTTAATTAAAAGCGGTGGTGAGTGGATTTCTTCGGTAGATTTAGAAAATGCTTTAATGTCACACGATAACGTATTAGAAGCATCTGTCGTGGCAGTTCCGCATGAAAAATGGCAAGAACGCCCTGTTGCTTGTGTCGTATTAAAAGAAGGACAGGCAGTAGAAAGAGAAGAGCTGTATGCTTTACTAGAAGCCGAATTCCCAAAATGGTGGATGCCAGATGATATTTTATTCGTAAATGAAATTCCGAAAACATCTGTAGGGAAATTCCTAAAAAGAGCACTTCGTGATCAGTTGAAGACTTATATGGTGGAGCAGAAATAGAGAAGAAGGCTATCCTGATGGGTAGCCTTCTTTGTTGATACAGTATAAAAACATTGTATTAAATATCATAATCTTCCATTAATTGTTTGATATAATTAGGGAAAAACATTTGGAGGAGACAGAATGGCGTTATTGGAGTTGAAACAATTAGGGAAGACGAACCAGTTACCGGCAATTGAATTGGAGGTTGAAAAAGGACAATGTGTTGTTTTGCAATGTAATAATCATACAGCTAAAGTGTTGCATCGCATTATTATAGGAGAAGAAGGTGCTTCTTCGGGCAGTGTGTTATTTGAAGAGGAGCCGATTGGAAAGAAAGTATATTCACGCATCGGTTTTTGTTTTTTGAAAGATGAAGCATACGACCGTTTGAAGGTGAAGGAGTACTTCAAGTTTTTATTAGGGCTTTATGAATCCAATATGAGTATGGAAGAGGTAGTACAATATGTCGGTCTTCTAGATAAGTTAAACGTTAAAATAGAAAAATTATCATTTTCAGAGAAACGCCGTCTTCATATTGGGCGAGTTATGATTCATAATCCGGATTTAGTTATTTTGGAAGAGCCGGAGCAAAATGTCGATACAGAGAGTACGATTATTATTCGAAAAGCGATTGTGAAAATGAAAGAACAAGGAAAGGCGATTTTTATTACGTCATCTTTCTTATCGGACGCACTTTCGTTAACAGAAGATGTATACATATTAAACAACGATGGTGTGAAAAAAGTAGAAATAGAGCCAGAGGAAGTTGAAGAAGTCGATGAAGAAAAAGTAGTTCAAATGATTCCACAAATGAAACTTGAAAGAATTCCAGCGAAAGTGAACGATAAAATCATTTTACTGGATCCGATGGAGATCCATTTCATTGAAACGCAAAATGGAGTGACACATATTCATGTGCGCGAAGGAGATTTCGTATGTGCATTAACATTAAGTGAACTAGAAGCGAGATTAACAGGGTTTGGGTTCTTCAGATGTCATCGTTCATATTTAGTTAATTTACAAAGAGTACGAGAAGTTATTACGTGGACTCGTAATAGTTTTAGCTTAATTTTGGATGACGAAAGAAAAAGTTCAATCCCGCTTTCAAAAGGACGAATGGATGAATTAAAAGGTGTAATTGGGCTATAAAAATACTCCGATAAGCTCAAAATAGGATTCATTCACCGGTAAAAATACTCCTTTTACCGGTATTTTACTGCGTAAACCCTTTGTTTTTCATATGATTGAGTCAAGAAAAGCGAAACAACCAAATCGAAACTTGCGAAAGCGAATTTCATCTATATAAGAAAAACAAAGGGGATGAAGAAATGACATTGGCAATTGAAATGAAAGATGTAATGAAAACTTTCAACGAAAAAACAGCACTTCGAAATGTAAATATTGAGGTGAAGCAAGGAGAAATCTTTGGATTCCTCGGACCGAGTGGATCTGGGAAAACGACAACAGTAAAAATATTAACATCTCAATTGCTTCATAGCGTTGGAATTGTAAGAGTATTAGGTAAAGACATTACAGGACCAAGCAGCATCGATTACAAACGAATCGGTATTTTAACAGATAATAGCGGCTTATATGAAAGACTTAGCATTTATGATAACTTACTATTATTTTGTGACTTATACGATTGTAAAAAAGAACGAATTGATGAAGTACTAGCTCAAGTAAACCTATTAGATGATAAAAAAACACAAGTGAAAAAATTATCAAAAGGAATGAAACAGCGCGTCACATTAGCGAGAGCAATTCTTCATAAACCAGATATTCTCTTCTTAGACGAACCAACATCTGCACTCGATCCAGTAAACGTACAAAACATTCATAAAATCTTAAAAGATTTAAATAAAGAAGGAACAACGATTTTCTTAACAACGCACAACATGGACGAAGCAGAAACGCTGTGCAACCGCATCGCCTTTCTGTGCGGCGGAGAAATTGTGGCGCTTGATACACCGGAAAACCTTCGCTTGCAATACGCGAAAGATCAAATACAAGTTGTGTTAACAGATAAGAAGAAAGAAATTGTGAAAAAAGATGAATTAGGGGCAAAACGCATTTCAGAATGGATGAAAAAAGGTGAATTACTATCCATTCATTCACACGAACCAACGCTAGGCGATATCTTTATTGAAGTTACTGGGAGGGGACTATAATGACATTTTCAATGAGACGATTTTCAGCTATTTTTCGGAAAGAGTTACAGGATTTTAAAACGAATTCACAAACTTTAATTATGATGATAATGCCACTTGTCTTTTCGGTATTATTTAGTCGCTCAGATAATATGAGAGAAGTTGGAGCAAGTACGTTAACTGCGATGGCGTTAGTTATGGTCGGAGGCTTTGTACAGGCGATGCTCATCGCTGAAGAAAAGGAAAAAAATACGCTTCGTGTTCTTATGCTATCACCAGCATCATCTATTGAAGTATTAATTGGTAAAAGTTCATTAACAGGTATGATTACAGTTGCAATCTGCTTTATTAATCTACTTATTTTAGGTAAATTAGAAGGGAATTTTGCGTTATTATTACTCATCTTTGTTCTTGGAATGCTAATATTTAACCTCATTGGTACTTGTATTGGATTATTAGCTCAAAATGTGCCGCAAACATCAACAATTGGATTACCAATATTAATGACATTTCTTTTCGGTGATTTAATTGGAATGTTTGTAAAGAATGAAGTCGTTACAAAAATAATCGATTATTTACCAACTCGTCATATCGGTCTTGCAGTAAGTAGTGTAATAAAAGGAGAAGGTTTTAGTGCAATTACTAGTAATTTATTGAACATAACTATTTGGTTAGTTGCAGTACTTGTTATTACGCTTTTCGTGTATAGAAAGAAACAAATGGACTAAAAACTGAGCTGAAACGCTCAGTTTTTTCTTTTTTCTATCATTTCCTCGGAAATCTCGTAATTTCTATACATATTTTTACAGATTTTGTCGAAAAGTAATTAGTTATAGGTTGTATAGGATGATTGAATATTGTTCAAAATGATTGCTGAGGTGATGATGGAATGCGAGGAAGAAATAATAAAAAGTCGCGAAAAGTAGTACATTTATTTCAAAGAAGATGGGTGTTTCCGGCACTATACATTGCTTGTGCAGCGGTAATCTTAATGGTTGCGCTATGGTTCCAGGGAGCTAATCCGAAGAAAGCTCCGAACCAAGATCAAGCAACACCGTATACACAAACGGAAGATCCAGCAGTACCAGTAACAAAGTCTTCAGAAGTAGTGAAAATGCCAGCTGCAGCAAATGCAGAAGTAGTAGTACAGAAGAAATTCTATGAAGATGCGGCATCAGAGGCGGAACAAGAAAAAGCACTTGTCTTTTATAACAACACATATTCCCCTAATAAAGGAATCGACATTGCTGCGAAAAACGGAAAAGAATTTGATGTTACAGCTGCTTTAAGTGGTACAGTAACGAAAGCTGAAAAAGATTCACTTCTTGGTTATGTTGTAACAGTAGATAGTGGAAATGGTGTAGCAGCATCTTATCAAAGCTTAGGCAGTGTGAAAGTAGAAAAAGGTGCAAGGGTTGCACAAGGTGAAGTGTTAGGAAAATCAGGTCTAAGTGCAATGAATAAAGAGGCAGGTTCTTACGTTCACTTTGAAGTACGTAAAGACAATGTGGCTGTGAACCCTGAGCGTTATTTAAATAAATCAGTAGCAGAAATTAAAGCTGATGCAGGTGCTGCAAAGGCGACAAATGCTTCTGGTAAAAAAGCTGATGACAAATCTCAAAAAGAAGAAAAGTCAACAAGCACGAAACCAGAAAGTAAAACAGAAGATAAGTCTCAAAAAGAAGAGAAATCAACAAGCGGTTCGACTAGTGATAAAGAAACGAACGGCAAACAAGATGAGAAATCTCAAAAAGAAGAAAAATCAACGAATGGTTCTACAGAATCATCTAACGGTTCTTCTTCACAAGAATAATAAAGTGAAAAAATCAGTTCTCATTAGGAGAGTTGATTTTTTCATTTTCATATAAAAATAATCAATTTCGAGAAAAAAGTTGCAATAACAAGGAAAAATGACGAGATTCTCGAATATATATTACAAAAGGGAGGGGATACTGTGTCATTTTTATCTGTTCTGTCGATTGCTATTATTTTATTGTTTGTTTTATTCGCTTTATATTATTATATTGCCGGTAAGAAAGAAGTTCCCCACCATCAGTTGTTGAAAGAAGATTGTGACCGAGAAGAGTGACACCTTTTATAAAGAGGTGTCACTTTTTTTCGCTATAATTGTCATCTTTAACGTATTTCTCACAAAAAAACGTAATTTTTCTTAACTTAGTCCGCAAAAATAGTGAACATGTAGCATATATCAGTAGTGCGGGCAATACAATGGTATAAACCAATGCAAAGAGAGTGTTTGAGGTGAGAAATCGTGAATCATTTCATTATAAATCCAAGAATGTTTAACGCTTACAAACAGCACTCACATTTACTTCATAGTCGTATGCAGCGAGTCTCATTTCACACTTCTCACATCCAATTTAGGGAGGCGAGTGGTGTGCACGATTACATCAAAGAGAGAACTATCAAGATTGGCAAGTATATCGTGGAGACAAGAAAGACAGTGCGTGTAATTGCAAAGGAGTTTGGGGTATCAAAGAGTACAGTCCATAAAGATTTAACAGAACGTTTGCCAGAAATTAATCCAGAGCTCGCAAATGAAGTGAAAGAAATTCTTGATTATCATAAGTCTATTCGTCATTTAAGAGGGGGAGAAGCAACAAAGCAGAAGTATAGAAAAGAAGATATAGAAAAGCCTGTACGTCAATAAATGCAAAACAGCAAACATTCCTTACAGATTCGGTAATGTTTTTCAGAAAAATTCTTTTTGCGAATATTACGTTTCTGTTAAATTTATGATAAAATCAGAAATTAGGTGTAAAAGAATTCGGGTGTAACCTGATTTTGAATATCGAGGAGGAAAAGACGGGAATGTTTGCGCGAGATATCGGAATTGACCTAGGTACGGCTAATGTATTAATTCATGTTAAAGGTAAGGGTGTTGTATTAAATGAGCCATCTGTTGTGGCAATTGATCGTAATAGTGGAAAAGTATTAGCAGTAGGTGAAGAAGCAAGAAGTATGGTGGGACGTACACCTGGTAATATTGTGGCAATTCGTCCGCTTAAAGATGGTGTAATCGCAGATTTCGAAATTACAGAAGCAATGTTAAAGTATTTCATTAACAAATTGGACGTGAAGAGCTTCTTTTCAAAACCTCGCATTTTAATTTGCTGTCCAACAAATATCACATCTGTAGAACAAAAAGCAATTCGTGAGGCTGCTGAACGTTCAGGTGGTAAAACAGTATTTTTAGAAGAAGAACCAAAAGTAGCCGCAGTTGGTGCTGGTATGGAAATCTTCCAGCCAAGCGGAAACATGGTTGTTGATATTGGTGGAGGTACAACAGATATTGCCGTACTTTCTATGGGTGATATTGTTACCTCTTCCTCTATCAAAATGGCTGGCGATAAGTTTGATATGGAGATCTTAAACTACGTTAAACGTAAGTATAAGCTATTGATTGGAGAACGTACTTCAGAAAATATTAAAATTAAAATTGGTACAGTATTCCCAGGTGCACGTAGTGAAGAGCTTGAAATTCGCGGACGTGACATGGTAACTGGTTTACCACGTACAATTACAGTATGCTCTGAAGAAATTACAGAAGCACTAAAAGAAGACGCGGCTATCATTGTACAAGCTGCAAAAGGCGTACTAGAGCGCACACCACCAGAACTATCTGCGGACATTATTGACCGTGGTGTTATTCTAACAGGCGGTGGAGCTTTATTACACGGTATCGACATGCTTCTAGCAGAAGAGTTAAAATTACCAGTATTAATTGCTGAAAACCCAATGCAATGTGTTGCTGTTGGTACAGGTATCATGTTAGAAAACATCGATAAATTACCACGTCGTATGTTGAAATAGTTATATAAAGGGTAGTAAAAAGTGCGAAGGAAATAGTTCCTTCGCACTTTTTTGTAAATAAAAGGAAGTAAGAGGGGATTTGTAACACTAGACAAGAAAGCGCTTTCTTAAACGAGATGTGACAATAGTTGTTAGGTTATTGTCATAGTTTGTAAATAAAAATTATGTTATAATCATCCTTGTGAATTTCGTGTGAACTTGATGTAAAATCTATGTAAATTTGTTTTGGATTTACATAGGGGAATTTGAGTCCTTCTTATCGTACATAGGTGCAAGGGACGCTCTAATTTTAATATATTTCTAAAGTAAATAATTATAAAAAAAGAACATTTCACAGGGGGCGCGATTATGAAAAAGGTTATTACATATGGGACTTTCGATTTATTGCACTGGGGACATATTAACTTATTGAAGAGAGCGAAAGATTTGGGCGATTATTTAATTGTTGCTGTTTCTTCAGATGAATTTAACAAATTAAAAAATAAAAAGTCTTATCACAGCTATGAGAATCGTAAAATGATTCTAGAAGCAGTTCGTTATGTGGATGAGGTGATTCCTGAGCATAATTGGGAGCAGAAAGTAAAAGACGTTGTTAATCATGACGTAGATACATTTGTTATGGGTGATGATTGGGAAGGGGAATTTGACGAATTAAGTGAATACTGTGAAGTCGTCTATTTACCACGTACAGCTGGAATTTCAACAACAAAAATTAAAAAGGAACTAGTGCAAGTTGCTAGATAAAATAAATGTTTAGAGAAATAATGGTAGAAATCTATCTCATCTTAGTTGCAATTTTACATAGTATGATGAAAGTGTTTCCAATTAAAAAGAAAGTAACTTTTATTATGTCTTATGGTGAGAATTTATTTTTTATTTATGAGGAAATGCAACGCCAAGGTATAAATTGTGAGGTGGTTTTTTTATATAAATCTACATGTAAATATGAAGTGGACAACTACTCGAATGTGAAATCTTATAAATTTGAAACAAGGAATATATTCCACACTATTAAATCTGTCTATCATTTATCTACTTCTCAATATGTCATTGTTGATAATTATTTTGGATCGCTAGCAAAAATTAAATTTAAAAAAGGCGTAGAGTGTATTCAAATATGGCATGCAGCAGGTGCTTTTAAAAAATTCGGATTATTAGCTCCGTCTTTAAAAAAAAGAAGTCTACGAGCTCAAAACAGATTTATGGATGTTTATAAAAACTTCCATAAAATTGTTGTAGGGTCAGAAGCGCTTGCTAACATTTATAAGAAAGCTTTTGCTCTATCGGATAATAATATATTAAAAACAGGTATTCCGAGGACAGATTTGTTTTTTGATGAACAGAGACAAAAGAAAGTTAAAGATAATATTTTTATAGTAAATCCAAAGCTAAAAGATAAAAAGGTTATTTTATATGCGCCAACTTTTAGGGATAAAGAACTAGTAGATTTTGATTTACATCTAGATATCGATGAGATGTATAGGCAATTGAAAGGTGAGTATATTCTCATCATTAAATTACATCCAGCAATACGAAACATATGTAATTATGAGGAAAAGTATGCGGGATTTTTATATGACTATTCCCTTTATCCAAATATAAATGATCTATTTCTAGTGACGGATATATTAGTCACTGATTATTCCTCCATACCATTTGAATTCTGCTTATTAAATAAACCAATGATCTTTTTTGCATACGATTTAAAGAAATATATGAAAAAAAGAGGGACTATTGGTGATTATATATCTGATGTGCCAGGACCAGTTGTTTATACAACTGAGGAGGTGGTACAGGTGATAACAGATGGTAAGTTCAAAATAGATAGTATAAATAATTTTACTTTGAAATGGAATGAGTATTCGATAGGTGATTCAAGTAAGCACTTTGTAAATATGCTTTTTAAAGGGAAATAGTAAGGTAGTCATGCATTTCTATAATAAGGATGTGTTCGAGGAAAAGATAAAAGACTTTTTATAGGAAGTATACTTTATAAATGAATTAAAGAGGGGTTTTAATATTGCAACTCAAGAAAAAGATTAACAGAATGAAAAATCGTATTAATTTTTTATCAGGCCCGCTGAAAAAATATTCGAATGACCAAGGGTTTAAGAGAACTGTTAAGTACACTGATTTTTATGTGAAATTAGACTTGGATGAGAAAGTTATATTATATGAATCTTTCCATGGTAAAGGTATGACAGATAGTCCATACGCAATCTTTAAAAAAATTATTGATAATCCAGAGTATAAGGATTATACACATGTTTGGGCATTAAATGATGGAAATAATTTTTATGCTAAACGTTATGAAAATAAAAAAAATGTTAAGTTCGTTAAAGTTCATAGTGAAGAGTATTTAAAATATTTAACAACAGCGAAATATCTAATTAACAATACTACATTCCCACCTTATTTCCAGAAAAAAGAGGGACAAATCTATGTTAATACATGGCATGGAACACCTATTAAAACATTAGGAAAGGATATGAAGGGCGAAATAGGGCAACATAAAAATATTCAAAGAAATTTTATGCATTGTGACTATATATTAAATCCTAATAAATTTACTGCAGATACCATTGTAAATTCACATGATTTAGAAGGGTTATACAATGGTTATGTTGTCGATGAAGGTTATCCTCGAATTGACCTCACTCTACAAGTAAACCCGGAAGAAGTACGAGAATATTTAAAGGAATTTGTAGAAATTGATGAAACGAAAAAGATAATTTTATATGCACCGACTTGGAGAGGAGGAGTAAATCAGGTAAGTAATATTAAGGATGAGATTAACAATATTGTGAAAAAAATGTATTCTGAAATACCTAGTGATTATCAACTCCTGTTAAAAGTCCATACATTGACATATAAATTTATTAAAGATGATGAAAGCTTACGAGAGATTTGTATACCAGATTGGGTAGATTCCAATGAATTGATGTCAATAGTAGATGTTTTAGTAACAGATTACTCTAGTATATTCTTTGATTATATGGTAACAGAAAAACCAATCATTTTCTTAACGTATGATAAGGAAGCGTATGAAGAGCAACGAGGTTTATACGTTCAATTAGAAGATATGCCAGGTCCAATATGCTATACGGTAGACGAAGTTGTTCGTAGTATTGAAAAAATTGAGAGTGTAAAAAATGATTACAGTTTTAAATACCAAGAAATATTAAAAGAATATTGCTATCATGATGATGGAAATGCTACAGCAAGAGCGATTGAGATTATTTTCCGAGGAAAACATACGGAGAATGTATATAAAGTCACAAATGAGAATAAGAAAAATATTCTAATGTACTGTGGTGGGTTTTTGAATAATGGAATTACCACATCAGTTATTAACCTTTTGAATAATATTGATTACTCAAAATACAATGTGGCAGTTATTGATAAAGGGAAGTATGATCAAATTTCAAGAGATAATTTCAATCAAATTAATTCGAATGTGAAAAGATTTTATCGAGTAGGTAGTTTAAACACCACTTTAAAAGAATCTTATCAAAATAATTATGTTATGAAAATGGGGCTAAAGAATGAAAGAGCTCAGAAGGCGCTACCAAAGCAACTATACAAGCGTGAAATTTCAAGGTTATTTGGTAATGCGGAATTTGATATAGCTATTGACTTTAGTGGATATGTCCCATTTTGGACATTGTTATTTGCGTTTGGAGATTTTAAAAAGAGAAATATCTATCAACATAATGATATGTGGGCAGAATACTCTAAAAAAATTAAAGGTAAATTTAAGCATAGAGCTAATTTAAATATTATTTTTCCGTTGTATAAGGAGTTTGATAAAATAGTAGCTGTTGCAGAACACACAAGAAATTTAAATAGGAAGAATTTGAAGGATTATATTACACTAAAACAAGGTGTGTATGTCCATAATGCCATTGACCCTAATAAAGTACTTAAACAGATTGAAGAAGGCGACATATATAAATATGACGGGAAAGAATATTTATTAAAAGAAAATATTCACGGAAATGGTAAGCTTGAAATTAGAGGAATTGAAATGCCCCAAAAAGAGAACATTAATTTTGTTAATATGGGAAGATTGTCACCTGAAAAAGATCAGAAAAAGCTTATACATGCTTTTGCAAAAGTTACGGAACTCTATGATAATATTAGGCTTTATATTATTGGAGATGGAGTTTTAAAAGAAGAATTAGAGAATTTAGTGAGAGAAAAAAATCTAGAGGACAAAGTGATTTTTACTGGTCAAATGAGTAATCCTTTCTTACTTATTAATCAATGTGACTGTTTTGTTCTCTCGTCTAATCACGAGGGACAACCAATGGTATTGTTAGAGGCTTTAATATTAGGAAAGCCTATTATAGCTACTGATATTGCAGGATCAAGGAGCATTTTGGAAAAAGGCTATGGGGATTTAGTTGAAAATAACATTACTGGTTTAGTAATTGGGATGCAAAAGTTTATATTAAGTAAAACATCTTTTAAAGAATTTGATTTTCAAAAATATAATGGGCATGCTCTTGAAATGTTTTACGATGAAATATGCACTCTTAAAGAGAAGTAGAGCGTAATCAAATTAAAAAATATAATGAAATATGGAAGCTAAGTGAATTATGTTTATATCACTTAGCTTCTTGCATAAATAGTGATATTTTTAACGTTGTTAAGGTGATAAAAGGGGGCTTATTTTGAAAAAAATCACAGTGGTTGGTGCAGGAAGCTGGGGAACAGCACTATCTATGGTTCTAGCGGATAATGGGCATGAAGTGCGAATTTGGGGAAATAAAGCAGAACAAATCCATGAAATTAATGAGAAGCATACAAATGAAACATATTTACCTGGGATTCAGCTTTCTAAAACAATAAAAGGGTATGAATCCTTAGCGGAAGCAATGGATGGGATAGATACGATATTATTAGTTGTCCCAACGAAATCAATTCGTAGTGTAATGCAGCAACTGAAGGACATCGTAAAACAACCGATAACAATTATTCATGCAAGTAAAGGAATTGAACCAGGGTCATTTAAACGTATATCAGAAATGATTGAAGAAGAGATGCCGAAAGAGTTAATAGAAAGTGTTGTTGTTCTTTCAGGACCAAGCCATGCAGAAGAGGTGAGTCTTCGTCATCCTACTACTGTAACCGCTGCGTCATATCATTTACAGGCTGCGGAAAAAACACAAAAGCTATTTATGAATACAAATTTCCGTGTTTATACAAATCGAGATGTGATTGGTGTTGAATTGGGCGGGGCACTAAAAAATATTATTGCCCTTGGTGCAGGAATTTCAGATGGTCTTGGTTACGGAGATAACGCAAAGGCAGCTTTAATTTCCAGGGGACTAACTGAAGTTACACGATTAGGGTGTGAGATGGGAGCAAATCCGCTTACCTTTGCAGGATTAACAGGTGTAGGTGATTTAATTGTGACTTGTACAAGTGTTCATAGTCGCAATTGGCGAGCTGGAAATTTACTTGGAAAAGATCATAATTTAGAAGAAGTATTAGAAAATATGGGTATGGTAGTAGAAGGGGTTCGTACAGCTGAGGCAGCGTATCATTTAGCTGAAAAAATGAATATTGAAATGCCAATTACGAATGCAATATATAATGTTTTGTTTAATGGGAAAAATGCAAAAGAAGAGGTAGACACATTAATGGGAAGAACGGGAAAAGGCGAGGTTTCGCGTTAATGTATCGTAAGTATGAAGCGACTGAATTAGAAGGTGTGTAAACGACATGAGTTTTATAAGAAGAATAAAAAATCACCGTATTGTAAAGAAATTATGTAAGGCAGTATTTCTATTCTGTAGTTGTTTGCCTCCCAAAAAGAAATTAATTTTATTTGAAAGTTATTCTGGAAAACAATATAGCTGTAATCCACGGGCTATATATGAATATATGTTACAAAATAATATGGATTTTGAAATGATATGGAGTGTAAATAAAAACCATACAGTGCAATTTGATAAAGAAAATATCCCATATGTAAAAAGGTTCTCGATTCGTTGGTTTATTTTGTTGGTGCGTTCAAAATATTGGGTTACAAATAGTAGAATGCCCTTATGGTTACCTAAACCAAAACATACGGTATATATCCAAACTTGGCATGGTACGCCATTAAAGAAATTAGCTGGTGATATGAAAGAAGTACATATGCCAGGTACGACAACGGAAAAATATAAGCATAATTTTCATCTTGAAGCACAAAATTGGGATTATCTGCTTTCACCTAATACCTATTCTACAGATATCTTTAGAAGGGCATTTCAATTTCAAAAGGAAGTCGTAGAAGTTGGTTACCCACGTAATGATTTTTTATATCAGAGTAACAATTCTTCAGTAATAGAATCTTTAAAGAAGAATAATAACTTACCGATAGATAAAAAAATTATTTTATATGCACCAACATGGAGAGATGATCAATTTTATAGTAAGGGACGATATAAATTAGATTTACAACTAGATTTGGATCTCTTACAAAGTAAGTTAGGATCGGACTATGTTATTTTATTACGTATGCATTATTTAGTAGCAGAAAAATTTGATTTAGTTAAATATAAAGGGTTTGTTTACGATTTTTCCAAGCATGTTGATATTAACGAACTATATGTAATATCTGATTTGTTAATCACAGATTATTCTTCAGTCTTTTTTGATTATGCAAATTTAAAGCGTCCAATCATTTTCTATACGTATGATATTGATTCTTATCGTGATAAATTAAGGGGATTTTATTTTGATTTGGAAGAAGAAGCCCCTGGACCGATTGTAAAGAATACAAGAGCGGTATTGGAAGAAATAGTAAAGTGTGAAGTAAATGGATTGGGAGAATTTGCAGAGAAATACGATAGTTTCTATAATAAGTATTGTTATTTAGAAGATGGTGGTGCTTCTAAACGAGCTGTAAGGAAAATATTTTTCGGAGAGGCATAGTAAAGATGAACTCAATGATCATGGTATTGAAAGAACAGATAAGCAGTTTATATTTAATTAAACGTTTATCTATTTATCAAGTAAAAAGTACAAATAATAATAATTACTTAGGACTTTTTTGGGAACTTTTGAATCCACTAATACAGATGAGTATTTATTGGTTTGTTTTTGGGTTAGGTATTAGAGGGGGACAAGGTGTTAATGGAGTTCCTTTCGTCTATTGGTTATCTGCAGGATTAGTTGTATGGTTTTTTATAAATCCGGCAATGATGCAAGCTTCTAAGTCAATTTATACAAGGTTAAATATGGTTTCAAAAATGAGCTTCCCGATGAGCGTTATTCCAAGCTTTGTAATCATGTCTAATTTTTATTCACATGTAATACTTGTAGGAGTTATAACAATTTTATTTTTAGTAACAGGACAAGGAATTTCTATTCATTATATTCAGCTTGTTTATTATATGTTTGCCACTCTTATGCTAGTATGCTCACTGTCTCTAATTACATCCACTTTAGCGACAATTGTTAGAGATACTCAAATGATTGTTCAATCGATTATGAGAATGTTATTTTATTTAACTCCTATAGTATGGACTCCTGAAAGGCTACCATCTATTTTCCAAAAGATTATGCAATTAAATCCTTTTTGCTATATTGTTGATGGATACCGGGCATCTTTATTAGGAACAAATTGGTTCTTCCAAGATATAAATTATGCGCTATATTTTTGGGGATTTGTTTTTATTACTTTTTTAATTGGCTCAGCATTACATGTGAAATTTAGAAAGCACTTTGCAGATTATCTATAATGAGGGTTGTAAAAAATGAATGAATCAGTCAGGTTTCATAATGTAACAAAAAAATACAAAATGCACAGTAAAAATTCAGATAAATTAAAGGATATCATATATCCTGGAGGATTTGGCGAAGACTTTTATGCATTAAGAAATTTAGAGTTTGTAGCTCAAAAAGGTGATGTAATTGGTATTGTTGGGGTAAATGGCTCAGGAAAGTCGACGATGTCTAATTTAATTGCTGGAATTACACCACCTACAAAAGGAAAAATTGATATTAAAGGAAAAGTTACACTTATTGCTATTGCAGCTGGGTTGAACAATCAACTTTCTGGTAGAGAAAATATTGAACTAAAGTGCTTGATGATGGGATTAAGTAAAGAAAAAATTGAGAAGTTGACACCGGAAATTATTGAATTCGCCGATATTGGAAAATTTATTGATATGCCAGTCAAGAAATACTCAAGTGGAATGAAATCCCGTTTAGGGTTTGCTATTTCTGTAAGTATTAATCCAGACGTCCTTGTAATTGATGAAGCACTTTCAGTAGGTGATCAAACATTTACAGATAAATGTTTGAAACGTATGAATGAGTTTAAAGAACAAGGGAAAACTATCTTCTTCGTCAGTCACTCTTTGGGTCAAGTGAAAAAGTTTTGTACAAAGGCTTTATGGTTAGAATATGGAGAAATTAAAGACTATGGTCCAATTCAAGAAATTATGCCGAAATATGAAAACTTCTTAAAAGAGTACAGGGCTATGAGTAGAGAAGAGCAGCAGAAGTTTAAAAAAGAATCAATGGAGAAGCAGGCGGGTAAAAATTTAATAAACAATGAAGATATGAAAAAAGAGGGCACTGCTCAAGTTGTAGATCACCTATCATTATTAGGAAAACAAAGCCCACATCATACAAAAAAGAAAAAGGGACGAAAGTTCTTAAGTGCTATTATTGGTGTTATGTTATTGATGATACTTGTTGGGGTAACTTACTGGCAAAAGGATAGTATTCTATATTCTTTACAGGCGAAAGAGCAGAAGAAAGAACCAGTAAGTAAGGTGGAACGTACTAAAAAAGAGGAGAATCCACTTGCATCTTTAGATGTCCGGTATGTAAACTCTGCAAAAGGTCGTGTTAGGGGTACACCAACTTTAGATGGACAAGTAGTTGGAACGATATCGTTTGGAACTCCATTTGTTGTAAAAGAGCAGCAAAAAGAGATGGGATCAGATATTAATTGGTTAAAATTTACATTAGGGAATGGAGAAGAGGGTTGGATTAGTGAATCCATAGTTAAATCGATTCCGTATAACCAAACAATACCTTATGAAGAATTTTTAGATAAATTAAAACAATTAGATGGAATTACTCCAAATTTAGAAGAGTATCTTACTTTTTTAGGAAAGTCTAAAGAAGAGATAATTAACATAGTAGGTAATTCAAAAAATGAAAAACAATTAGCAGTTGGAACATTAGTTCAATATGAAGATATTGATATAGTATATAATAATCAATTAATTGTTCAGAAGATAAATATTAAAAATATGAAAATATTAAAAGAAAATTTATTTGGAAAATTGGGTGAAGCACAATTGAAGGCTGAAGATAATTCGCTGTTTATTTATCGATCAAATAAATTTGACTTTGACTTTTCTTTAATAGGTTCGATAATTAATGAAATATCAATTTCAGATATTTCAAAGTAATAAAGTTTGTTATTATATTAAATGAGCATGTAGTATTTAGATATTTATAGGAGGTTAACCGTTGAAAACAGTAAAAAAAGCCATTATTCCAGCAGCTGGATTAGGGACTCGCTTCCTACCAGCAACAAAAGCAATGCCAAAAGAAATGTTACCAATTGTTGATAAACCAACAATTCAATATATCGTGGAAGAGGCAATTGCGTCTGGAATTGAAGATATTATTATCGTAACAGGAAAAGGAAAACGTGCAATTGAAGATCATTTCGATCATTCCTTTGAATTAGAACAAAACTTACTATCAAAAGGAAAGTATGAAACTCTTGAAAAAGTACAAGAATCTTCAAAGATCAATATTCATTATATTCGCCAAAAAGAGCCTAAAGGTTTAGGACATGCTGTTTGGTGTGCTCGTAAATTTATTGGAAATGAGCCATTTGCGGTACTACTTGGTGATGATATTGTTCAAGCGGATACGCCGTGCTTACGCCAATTAATGAATCAATATGAGAATACACAATCATCAGTAATTGGTGTTCAAACTGTTCCAGAGAATGAAACGCATCGCTATGGTATTATTGATCCGCTAGAGCAAAAGGATCGCAGTTATCAAGTGAGTAAATTTGTTGAAAAACCTGCTAAAGGAACAGCACCATCTAACTTAGCGATTATGGGGCGTTACGTGTTAACTCCAGAAATCTTTATGTTCTTAGAAGATCAACAAACAGGGGCAGGCGGAGAAATTCAGTTAACAGATGCGATTCAGCGTTTAAATGAAATTCAACGTGTATTTGCATATGATTTCGAAGGAAAACGCTATGATGTCGGAGAAAAACTAGGGTTTATTCAAACAACAATTGAAATGGCACTGCAACACGAAGAGTTAAAAAAAGAGCTATTAGATTATATGAAAAAGTTAGTGGAAAGCGCAATGGTTTGTAACTAAGCTTTAACGATAAAAAAAAGACTTCATTAGAAATGAAGTCTTTTTTTGTAGAAAAGGATGCTAAAATTTTTATGAATCAGAATCAATATGTTGGGTAAACAGTTAAGGTGAATCTGTTTTTGGAATTAGCTTTTTAATAATACTTCTTTTTTTCAGTCGTCAAACTTGTAGATATTGTTTAATTCAGTTTTAAATAGTTTTTATGATATATTAATATATGAATAAATTAATTCATTTGAAATAATTATTTATGAAGTTATTTTTGAATTTATATAAGGATAATTGAATTAAATATACTAAGGTAATTGTTGGATTTGATGTATAAATTTATATTGACGGGTTCATTATCAAGAACTAAAATGAATATTAAATGAGTATATTAAGATTAAAGAAACAAGGCGTGAATTTTCCGAATGAAATGTATACTCAGAAAATTCATTCTACTTATGATTTAGTAAATTATGTTCGATATAATCAAAATTAACTTAGGTTATACGATTTGATTTACCAGCGATTAGCTTTTTTATTAGTTAAATAGACAGTAATGGAGGGGAAACATGGAAAAGGAAATAAACTTAAAAAATTTATTTAATGTTATAAAAAGAAAATTTTGGATTATTGCAGTAATTACGATATTAGCGGCATGTATTGGTGGTATATATAGCATTTTCATGAAAACGCCTTTATATGCGTCTTCTGCAAGAATCCTCATTCCAGCTAATGCTGATGCTATAGCTACACTTAAAGTGATGATAAAGGAACCTATTGTTTTAGAGAAAGTGGCCAAGCAATTAAATTCGCAAAAATCAGCAGATGCATTGAATGGACAGGTTAGTGTTGGAAAGATTGAAGAGTCACAGG
Source organism: Bacillus hominis (assembly GCF_030348325.1). NCBI lineage: Bacteria > Bacillati > Bacillota > Bacilli > Caryophanales > Bacillaceae > Bacillus > Bacillus hominis. Next base: position 4,825,881 of record NZ_JAUCFS010000005.1, on the reverse strand, counting down.
TTTTTGTTATTACGGCTGTGGATACTAATCCAGCCCAGGCAGTCAAAATTGCCAATGCTACAGCAAATGTTTATAAAGAAGAAGCCAATGCTATCCTAAATTTTTCGAATGTCCGCATCTTAACAGAAGCAAAAGTACAAGAGCATCCTTTACCGATAAACTTGAATCATGCAAAAGCGATTGAGATGGCCTTGGCTGCCGGTCTTATACTGAGTATCGGAGTAGTCTTTGTATTGGATTCTCTTGATGAAACAATTAAATCGGAACGTAACATTGAAAAATTATTACCGGTTCCCGTTTTAGGAAGTGTTTCTCAAATGAAGAAAAATAATATAGTAGATAAAACAAGTAAGAGAGAAAGTGTAATAGTGGAGGGGAAAACATTTGATTCATAATAAAAAGCAAAGCCGTATCCTTGATAATAGTCATTTAATTGCTCATATCGCTCCGAAATCGAAGATGGCTGAGGAATATCGAACAATTCGTACTAACCTTCAATTTGCAATTGGCACGGACAAAACAAGAACTATAATTATTACTTCTCCTGGATATGGAGAAGGTAAAACCACCACTGTGGCAAATTTGGCGGTTTCTATGGCTCAGCGAGATGAAAAAGTCTTAGTTGTTGATGCGGATTTGCGAACTCCGGAACTACATGCGATTTTTGGAATGGAAAATAAATCTGGATTAACAAATGTTTTGGAGGGAAAAGCAGCATTAGAAAAAGTGGTAATGCAGACAGAAATCAAAAATGTACATATATTGACAAGTGGTCCCGAAATTAATAATCCAGCTGAGATGCTTAGTTTACCATCTATGCAAAATTTAATTAGCAAAGCAATAGAGCAGTATGACATTATTTTGTTTGATTCTCCGCCCCTTCTTGAGGTTATAGATGCAAATATACTAGCTAGTCAATGTGATGGGGTATTATTGGTGCTAAGTTGCTATCAAACTGCTAGTGAAGCAGTTGTTGAAGCGAATAGGGCCTTAGATTTAACAAAAGGAAAGCTTGTAGGGGCTATTCTAAATAAAAAAGTATAAGAGATTTATTAGAATTGATTATACATAAAATAATAATACAGCGCTTTCCTAATGGGTGACGTAAGGATGAGAAGCTTTTCATATATTTTATAGTAGAGAATGAAGGACCACCTATAAAAAATTATAGGGTACGGTGATGTCTCCTTACCACTATCAATGGAGACACTCGATCATACTGTGGGTTGAAGAACCTTAGACGTTAGTCGTCAAGAGTGTGGTGTGAGGGAGGGTTGGATGCCCAAACTTATTTGAAGTTCTTGTCTAGAAAGTCTTTCTAAAGGATTTTGTAGATAGGAACTTTGTATTAGTTGGTTATTGATTATTTTCCTTGTCTATATGTTTAGCTAGACATATTCAATATATAAATCTTTTAATTCTAAGATAACAATTATGAGAATTTCCTTTTGTTATATATAAAAAATTTAGAGAGGGGGGCCTATTATGACGTATCGCCAGAGATTATCCTTATTAATTTTAATTGATTCCTTAATCGTATTAACTACGGTTTTCTTTAGTCGCTTCTTAGTAAGTGCTGATTTCAATGTCATAACATTTCCCATCGTAGTGAGTGCAATGACGCTGCTACTTAGCCATCATATTTTTTCTTTTATTTATAAGCTTTATAAAAAAGCATGGGAGTATGCAAGTGTAGGAGAATTGCTAATTATTTTAAAAGCAATCACACTTTCTGTTATCACAACGGCAGTAGTACAACAAATATTGGTTCAAGATATTTATTTCCGTCTTCTTGTTGTAACTTGGATGATTCATATTTTACTGATTGGAGGATCACGTTTTCTATGGCGGATGTTCAGAGATGCTTATATTCAAAAAGGGGACGACAAAAAAAGAACACTAATTATTGGTGCGGGTTCTGCAGGTACAATGGTTGTAAGGCAACTTTTGAATAGTAATGATACTGAATTACTGCCTGTGGCATTTATAGATGATAATATAAAGAAACAAGGGTTGGATATTCTTGGAATACCGGTAATTGGAGGAATTGACCGTATTGAATTTGCTGTTCAGCAATTAGATATCGATAGCATCATAATAGCAATTCCTTCACTTAGCAAGAAAGCATTAAATATGATTTTTCAAGAATGTTCCAAGACAAAAATAAAAACACAAATTCTTCCAATGCTAGAGGATTTAGTGACTGGAAAAGTTTCAGTGAATGAATTTCGTGATGTCCAAGTAGACGATTTATTAGGACGTGATCCTGTTGAATTGGATATTGAAAGTATTTCAGAATTTATTACTAATAAAATTATTTTAGTAACTGGTGCTGGTGGTTCAATTGGATCTGAAATTTGTCGTCAAATTGCAAAATTCAACCCAAAACAATTGATTTTATTAGGTCATGGTGAAAATAGTATTTATTCTATCGAAATGGAATTGAAAGAGCTATACGGTGACACAGATATTGTCGTTACCACAGAAATTGCTGATGTACAGGATGATCTGAAAATGATGTCAGTAATGAGTCAATATCAGCCTCAAGTTGTTTATCATGCCGCTGCACATAAGCATGTACCATTGATGGAACGTAACCCCGAAGAAGCTATCAAAAACAATTTAATCGGGACAACAAACGTGGCAAAAGCGGCAAGCTGGAATGGGGTCGAGACGTTTGTAATGATTTCTACAGATAAAGCTGTGAATCCGACAAGTGTAATGGGAGCAACAAAAAGGCTTGCTGAAATGGTAATTCAAAACTTGGACAAAACAAGTAATACGAAGTTTGTGGCTGTAAGATTTGGTAATGTATTAGGAAGCCGCGGTAGTGTTATACCGTTGTTTAAAAAACAAATTAAGCAAGGTGGCCCAGTTACGGTTACACATCCAGATATGATTCGTTACTTTATGACAATTCCAGAGGCGTCCAAGCTTGTAATGCAGGCTGGTGCATTAGCTAAAGGTGGAGAAATATTTGTGTTAGATATGGGAGATCCTGTGAAAATAGTAGATCTTGCGAAAAATTTAATTACATTATCAGGAAATTCTCTGGAAGAAATACAAATAGAGTTCACTGGAATAAGACCTGGAGAGAAGCTCTTTGAAGAACTATTGAAAAAAGAAGAAATACATGAACAACAAATTCATCCTAAAATTTATATAGGTAAAACATCGAACCTTTGTATAAACGAAATTGAAGCAGTTCTCCAAACTTATAAGAATCTCGAGAAGACGGAATTAAGAAAACGTGTATTGACATTGGCAAATAGTCATATAACTCCACAAAATATGATGTAAATATGGATTTTAATCTGCATATATATGCTTAGACTTATGTTTTACTATGTAGAGAAATGAGAATGAAGTATGCACAGGTGGTTAGTTACAATATAACAATTGTAGGGTGATATATATGGAAAATAAAGTATTATTTTGTGCGACGGTAGACTTTCACTTTAAGGCATTTCATTTGCCGTATATGAAATGGTTTAAAGAACAAGGCTGGGAAGTCCATGTTGCTGCTGCTGGCAACATAGAACTTCCATATGTGGATAAGAAGTATGACATTTCTATTCAAAGGTCACCTTTGCAATTTAAGAATATTAAGGCTTATAAAGAGCTGAAAGATATTATTGATGAAAATCAATATAAAATTATTCATTGTCATACCCCGATGGGGGGAGCCGTTGCACGTTTGGCAGCAAGAAAATCTAGAAAGCATGGAACAAAAGTTTTATATACTGCGCATGGATTTCATTTTTGTAAAGGTGCCCCGCTTGCAAATTGGCTGTTATATTATCCAATTGAAAAAATGCTAGCAAATTATACAGATTGCCTCATTACAATTAACCAAGAAGATTATAACTTGGCTGTTCAGCGAAAGTTTAAAGTACCTAAAATTGAACAAATTCATGGGGTGGGAGTGGACACAGAATATTTTAAACCAGTTAGTGAGGCTCAAAAGAATTGTCTAAGGATTGAGATGGGTTATAAACCGGATGATTTTTTAATGTTTTATGCGGCTGAGTTTAATAAAAATAAAAATCAGCAGTTTTTGATTCGTTCATTGGCCTTAATAAAAGATCATGTTCCCAATGCAAGGCTTCTATTGGCTGGGAATGGTCCTTTGATAAATGATTGCAAAAATTTAGCTAAACAAATGGGTGTATTTGAAATGATAGATTTCCTTGGTTATAGGAATGATATTGCAAAAATTTTACCTATTTGTGATATTTCTGTTGCATCCAGTCTACGTGAGGGGTTACCAGTTAATATTATGGAAGCGATGGCTTGCGGATTGCCTGTTATAGCCAGTGAGAACAGGGGCCATAAAGAGTTAATTCAAAATGGTGTAAATGGTTGGACAGTAGGTCGTGAAGACATACAGACAATGGCAGAAAAGATAAAATATCTCGCTGAAAATAGTAGCTTACAAGGCATATTCGGAGAGTCTGGTCGTGAGATTATTAAAAATAATTATGCCGTCAATAAAGTATTAGAAGAAAAGAGCCATATTTACACCATGTTTATGAGTAGAACGGAGGCGTTAGATTGGGTTGTCCATTAAGAATCTTACATGTTGTAGTCAATATGAACCGTGGTGGTGCAGAAACCCTTATTATGAACTTGTACCGGAATATAGATCGAAATAAAGTGCAGTTTGATTTTCTTACTTGTAAGGAAGGTGTTTTCGATACAGAAATATCAGAATTAGGTGGGAAAGTGCACAGGATTCCATATATTACTGATGGTGGTCATAACGAATACATAAAGTCTTTAGATAATTTTTTTGAATCTCATCAAGAATATAAGATTGTACACTCACACATGGATAAGATGAGTGGATTTGTGTTACGTGCAGCTAAGAAAGCTGGTATACCAGTTCGTATCGCACATAGTCACAATACTAGCAGTGAAGGTGGAGTTGCTGCGAAAGTATATAAGTGGTATGCAGGGAAGTATATATTACGAAGTGCGACACATCTTCTAGCATGCTCGGATGCAGCATCTCGCTGGTTATTTGCAGGTAAAACAGATACTGCCACGATTTTAAAAAATGGAATTGAGCCTGAAAAGTTTTCATTTTCCCCCGAAATTAGAAAACAGATAAGAGAGGAACTAAATCTTACAGTTGATAACTTTGTAGTAGGGCATGTAGGAAGGTTTGCGCATCAAAAAAATCATGGATTCCTTATAGAAGTGTTTGCTCAGTTAGTTAAACTTAGAAGAGATTCCGTTCTTGTTTTGGTGGGGGATGGTCCGTTACGGTTAGAGATTGAACAAAAAGTGGAAGAATTAAATTTAGGGGCTAATGTAAAGTTTCTTGGCATAAGGAGCGATATCGACCATTTACTTCAAGCTTTTGATGTATTTGCATTCCCATCCATTCATGAAGGATTGCCTGTTACTCTTATAGAAGCGCAAGGAGCTGGGTTATCTTGTGTAATCTCGGATGCGATAACTAAAGAAGTAGACATGGGAGCAGGTCTAGTGAGTTTTGAAAGCATAAATACCTCTCCCGAAATATGGGCGCAGGATATATTGGATGTCAATAAACGTATGCAAGATGTAGAAGGATATATCAAGAAAGAAGGATATGATATAAGTGAATCGGCTACTTGGCTTGAGAATTTTTATCTTCAAGCGCTTTAATTAATAGTAACTTCTATATTTTAAATAATGTCTAAAGGATTAAAAAGGAGCACAATGATGTCAAGAGTTTCATGTTGTCTTAGGCTAGGAGAAGTTCCGCTGCATCTCTATAATATAACTGCAGGTTTTGTTCTACTTGCTCAACAAGGAGTAATAGACTTGAGGATAGAGAAACTTAGTAAGAATCATCAAGATCAATTACCTTATAATATGATGGAAGTTATAATCAACGGGAAAACTCGAGTGTTATATGATGTTAATGATGGTTATGATAATTTGCTTAAGCAAAATCAGGATTATGTTGAGTTTATGAATGTGTTGTTAGAAAAATACGACTTTTACTTTAAGCGAAGTTTTAATAGTTTTTATAATTCAAAGTTAAGGCATAAGGAAAAAATTTATCCTCTTGGATTAAATTATATGGTTACAATACCTGGAAATATTGCGCATTCACCGATGCCTCAAGATCCACTTAGGGAGAAAATTAAGAAAATAATACGGAAGGTTCCGTTGTCTCAATATTACAATGGTTTATATCGTATTAATTCTTTTGAAGATATACCTCATAAAGAAATAGATTCAAAAATTCTTTTTATGGCTAGGCTATGGGATGTAAATGGAGATTATGAAGGGCAAATTTCTTCGAATAAAAAGGAAGAACGTGCATATATTAATGATTTTCGAGCAACATGCATTAGACTTTGTCGAAAAGAGTTTGGAGATAAATTTTATGGAGGAGTAGCACCATCAGAATTTGCATATAAAAATTATGCAGATATTGTTATAGAAGACGGAAAAGCTACTGAACGGAATAATTACCTAAGAAAGGTAAAAGAATCTGCAATTTGTATTGCAACTATGGGATTACATCAATCTATTGGTTGGAAATTTGCAGAGTATGTTGCAGCAAGCAAGGCAATAGTAACAGAAGAATTACATTATGAAGTCCCAGGTGATTTTCGTGATGGTCAAAATTATCTTGTTTTTAAAACACCAGAAGAATGTATAAATCAAATATATACTTTATCAAATGATGAAAATTATAGATATCAAATGATGATTAACAATTATAGATATTACCATGAATATGTAAGACCTGATAGATTAGTATTAAATAGTATATTAACAATATTAGGGGATGAATTTTAATAGATTAGATGATTGATGGAGAGATGTAAATTGAAACCTACTCTTACAATTTTTACACCTACATTTAACCGTGCTTACACGCTGCATTTATGTTATGAAAGTTTAAAGCGACAGACAAGTAAGGATTTTGTTTGGTTAATTATTGATGATGGATCTACAGATGATACAAGAGAGTTAATAGAAAATTGGATTTCCCAAGGCAGTATCTCAATTCAGTATCATTATCAAGAGAATCAGGGAATGCACGGGGCACATAATACTGCTTACGAATTAATTGATACGGAACTTAATGTTTGTATTGATTCTGATGATTATATGGCGGATGATGCCGTTGAAAATATCACTCGTTTTTGGAAGGATTATGGAAGTAATGATTACGCTGGCATAATAGGGTTAGACGCTAATCCAAATGGAAAAGTTATTGGAACGATGATGCCGGAACATGTGAAGGAATCTAAACTGACAGATTTGCATGCGAAATATAAAGTCACAGGTGATAAAAAGTTAGTTTATCGATCAGAGTTAACACGAAAAACCCCACCATATCCAATATTTTCGGGCGAAAAGTACTGTCCTCTAAGTTATAAATATATTCTTATTGATCAAGAGCATCCGTTACTCATCATGAATAAAGTTCTTTGTCATGTTGAGTATTTAGCAGATGGATCTAGCATGAACATTATTAAGCAATATAGAAAGAATCCCCAAGGGTTCTCATTCTTTAGAAAAGTTGCTATGAAATATGCTCCTACATTAAAAGAAAAATTTCGAGAATCTATACATTATGTATCTAGCAACTTGATGATCAAAAACTATAAATTTCTCATTGAGTCCCCATGTAAATTTATTACTTTGGTGGCTACACCTTTTGGGATTATGCTTCATTTTTATATTCAAAAGACAAGTAAAGCTACTGTTTTGAAAAATAAATAGTAGGTCTTTAATTAACTATGTATTTTATTGTCACATGTATTTAGATTGTAAGAGAAATATAGGACTGATAGGCTATATTATTGAATTATTTGGTTAAAGAATAGCAAAGAGTTTTATATTTACAATCTGTAATATGAAAGGAATTTAAAAATGTTTATACTTTGGGTTACGCTGGCTTTAGTTTATATTCTTTCTTTTTTAGCAAGATATTTTTCTACTCCTGTAATAATGGGACCACACATTGTTCAATCAAAGCCCAATAAGCTGTTAGTATTTTTGACAATAGTTATTCTTGTAATGGTGTCTGGTCTCCGTAATAATATCGGGGATACTTTTTTTTATATGTATTCTTATAAAAAAGATACGTTTGATTGGGAACATATAAAAGAAGGAAAAGATATGGGTTTTAATGTGCTTCAGATGATTTTAAAGCAGTTCTCTAATGACCCTCAAATATTGATTTTTGTAACGGCACTGATAACAAATGTACTTATTGTGTTGGTTTTATATAAATATACAAGAATGTTTGAATTAAGTTTATATGTATATATAACAGGTGGAATGTATTTAATATCAATGAATGGGATAAGGCAATTTCTTGCAGCAGCAATTATTTTTGCTGCAACAAAATATATATTTGAAGGTAACTGGAAAAAGTATATTTTAATTATTCTATTTGCATCAACAATACATCAAACTGCACTTATCCTTATTCCAATATATTTTATGATTAGGAGAAAAGCATGGTCATGGGAAACGTATGTAACCCTTTTTTGCTCTGTATTCATAGTTATAGGGTTTAATCAATTTTTAGATACGTTATTCTCAGTCATAGGAGATAGTCAGTATGGAGATTACAAGAACTTTTCTGAGGGCGGAGCAAATATACTTAGAGTTGGAGTTAATATTCCTCCAATTATTATTGCTTACATTGGAAGAGAGAAACTTAGGGAAATATTTCCTAAAAGTGACTATGTAGTAAATATGTCTATATTAGGACTTGTATTCATGATAATTTCAACACAAAATTGGATTTTTGCAAGATTTTCTATATATTTTGGATTATACCAATTAATTTTAATTTCATGGATTATAAAATTATTTACTGATAAAGACCAAAAACTAGTTTATTATGCAATATTAGTATTTTATTTTATTTTCTATGCATACGAGAATGTAATAACATTAAACATTATTTATAAAAGTAATTTTTTAAATTTCTAAGTTTTTTAAGGTGAAATATGTTAATGACTAGTTGATCAATGAAATATGGAAATTTAGGTGTATAGGTATATTATTCTATATAGTTTAGAAAGGGGATACTGAGTTGGCATTTACAGAAAAGATTCCACGCATCATTCACTATTGTTGGTTTGGTAAAGGAGAAAAACCTATAATAGTAAAAAAATGTATAGATAGCTGGAAAGAGAATTTAGCTGGTTATGAAATAATTGAGTGGAATGAAGATAATTTTGATATAAATTGTAATTTATATGTCAAGGAAGCCTATGAATACAAAAAATTTGCATTTGTAAGTGATTATGTAAGAGTATACGCTCTTTATAAATTTGGAGGAATTTACTTAGATACGGATGTGGAGGTATTCAAATCTTTTGATGATATGCTACATCATGATTCATTTTGGGGATTTGAACAAGAGAACTATATAGCTACAAGTACAATAGGGGCCACTAAAGGAAATGTGTTAATAAGAATGTTTCTAGATTCATACGAAGAAAAAAGTTTTATTAAAGAGGATGGAAAGTATGACAGTTTAACCAATGTGGCCATTATAAGCGAGATACTAAAAAATAAAGGATTACAGTTGAATGGAAAATATCAAGAAATAAGTGGGATAGGGGCCTTCTATCCTCAAACATATTTTTCTCCATATGATTATATTAACTGTAGAAAATTTATTACTCCAAATACATATGCAATGCATCATTTTTATAAAAGTTGGTTACCACCTAAAGCAAGATTGAAGAGTGGTTTAAAACTGTTAGCATCTAAGGTTATAGGTGGAGAAAATATAGCGCGGATAAGAAAATTTGTTACAAAAAATTAGGAGGCATATATGAAGGATATACTGGTGGCCTCATTTGATATGGAAGTTGGAGGAGTAGAAAGAAGCCTTATAAGTATGCTTGAGGGTTTTGATTACAAAAAATACGCTGTTGATTTAATGCTGTATAGACATCAAGGGGATTTTATGGAATTAGTTTGTAACAAGGTAAATTTATTAGAAGAAGTTCCACAATACACCACCTTTAGGAAGTCAATTGGAGAAACTTTAAAGGATAAAGAGTATGGCATTGGATTTTCTAGAATTTTATCTAAGATAAATACTCGTTTTGCAGGAAAAGCTAAAGGAATAGTAGAGACAGGATATTATCAAATGCAATTAATGTGGAAATATGCTACTCCATTTTTACCTAAGCTAGATAAAGAATATGACGTTGCGATTAGCTATTTATGGCCGCATTATTTTGTAGCAGATAAGGTCAAGGCTAAGAAAAAAATAGCATGGATTCATACAGATTATTCCATAATTGAGACAGATATAGAGATGGATTTAAAAGTATGGAATAAATTTGATTATATTGTAGCTGTATCAGAAGCATGCAAAAATTCATTTTTAAAAAAATATAGTTCATTAAAAAATAAGGTTATAGTAATGGAAAATATAACCTCCCCGCAGTTTATTAGAGATATGGCGAATGAAGAAATAGATACCCCTATGCTTCTTGATAACCGTTTTAAAGTTATAACTGTGGCTAGGCTATCTCATGCAAAAGGAATCGATAATGCTGTTAGGGCTTTAAGGATATTGAAAGATAAAGGCTATGAGAATATAGCCTGGTATGTAGTTGGATATGGTGGAGACGAAACAATGATTAAAAATCTAATAAGGGATTTGAAATTAGAAAATAGCTTTGTGTTGCTAGGAAAGCAAATTAATCCATATCCATATATAAAAGAAGCTGATTTATATGTCCAACCATCTAGATATGAGGGAAAAGCTGTTACAGTAGGAGAGGCTCAGATACTTGCAAAACCAGTCCTAATTACAAATTATACAACCGCAAACAGTCAAGTGAAAAATGGGGTTGACGGATATATTACGGAATTATCCGTTGAAGGAATAGCAGATGGAATAGAAAAATTGTATAGGGATGCTACCGTAAGAAAGCAGTTAGCTAACAATTGTAGTAATACTGATTATAGTAATAAGTATGAATTAAATAAGTTGTATGAAATTATGGAGGCTTAAAAGTTTATTAAGTGTATTGGTACAACTACAAAAATTTTAAAAAATGAAAGTATAAGAGATTCGAAGCAAAGGAGTGATTTGCTCATGAATAGAAATGTCAGTGTAATTATACCGGTTTATAATGCTGGTAAATATATTACTCGGTGTATAGAATCACTGTTAAATCAGGTGCTTCATAACTGTGAATTTATCTTTATCAATGATGGTTCAACGGACAATAGTGTAGAGATTATTGAAAAGTATAGGGCACTAGATGACAGGATTATACTTATAAATCAAAAAAATCAAGGTGTGAGTATTGCAAGGAATCAAGGAATTCTTATAGCTAATGGTGAATATATTGGGTTTGTTGATGCTGATGATTATGTAGAAGCGGATATGTATGAAACTCTGTATAATTCAGCAAAACAAAGCAATTGTGATGTAATTATATCAAATTTAAGAAGTGAGATTGAAGGGCATAAGGTAACAATTGAATATCCATTTCCAACTAATATTGTTCTGGAAAAAGAATATATAAATAAAGAGATATTATCCTATTTTCTTAAAAGCGATAATTTAAATACTGCTGTAAACAAAATTTATAAAAATAGCATAATAACGAAAAATAATGTGAAGTTTCCAGAGAAGGTTGCATTAGGAGAAGATGGAATGTTTAATATTCAATTTTTTAGTAATGCAACTAATATGAAATATATAGATTATACGGGATATTATTATAGGGATGTAGCGAGTAGCGCAACTCGGGATATCTCAAAAAAAGATTATTTCAAGCGAGCTGTGGAAGTATATAATATGGAACTACCGAAAATTTACATCGAAAAGGTCGATAAGGCAAAGATACGTGAATTGAAATCAAGAAAGTTTATAAATAGTGTAATTTCCTACGTATATATTTATTTTGAACCGTCTAAGGAAATACGGTTTAGTGAGAGATATGAATACATAAAAAATATGATATGCAATAAATATGTTAGAGAGGCATTGCCGTTATATTGTGAAGTAACTTATAGCAAGCTTGGTAGATATGAGAAATTTTTAATAAATATGATTAAAAGAAAATCTACTGTGGGGTTATACTTCGCAGTCTCTTACAGCAGGCTTAGAAATAAATAAAACTGGAGGAATTTAGTGTGAAGTTTATGATGTTTGCCCATGGGGGCAGTTTGAATAGAGGGTGCGAAGCGATAGTTCGAGCTTCTACAAATATTATAAAAGAAAAAATAGATGGAGCAAAAGTATGTTTGGCATCAGATAGACCTGAAACAGATAAGGTAATCAATAAGTTAGATTATATATATGATGGCTCTAGCCGCAGTCTGAAAAAATATTCATATGATTGGTTATTGTCCTCAGTTAAAGTAAAACTCTTTAACGATGAGTCTTATGCGTTAGGGAAAATTCATCATAACATAATAAAGCATATAAAAAGTTCCGATGTATGTTTATCTATCGGAGGGGATAATTATTGCTATGGAGAGCAACCTGGGTGGTATGAGATTGATAGAAGAGTAAAAATGCAGGGGAAAAAGCTAGTACTATGGGGATGTTCTATAGGAGAAGAGGATATGTCTGAAAGAAAGTTGGAAGATCTAAAGCTCTTTGATTTAATATTAGCACGCGAAAGTCTTACCTATAATATGTTAAAAAAACAAGGATTAAATAACGTTCAATTGTGTGCTGATGCTGCATTTACAATGGAAAAAGAAGAATTGGAGTTGCCTAATGGATGGCAGGAAGGAAATACAATGGGTCTTAATTTTAGCCCGCTTGTATGGAATAGAAATGAGAATTCTCAAGTTGCGGTAAGAGAGTTAATTAATCATATATTAAATACGACAGATATGACGATTGCTCTTACACCTCACGTTATTGAAGATGGGAACAATGATTACGAAGTTCTCTACAAATATTACAAAGAATTTAAGGACACAGGCAGAGTGATTCTGTTACCAGATAACTTAAATGCAATACAGTATAAGGGGTATATAGCTAGAATGCGTTTCTTTATAGGAGCTCGAACGCATGCAACTATAGCTGCTTACTCTAGTTTTATTCCGACTATGGTATTGGGATATAGTGTAAAGTCCAAAGGGATATCTAAAGATATATTTGGGGAAGAAAAATTAGTTTTAGATATAGAGGAGATATCTGATAGTAATAAATTAAAAGCAAGATTTGATGAGATGGTACGAGAGGAAGAGGAGATAAGGCAAAAGCTACGACAATCTATACCTAATATAAAGAAAATGTCTTACAAAGCAGTAGAATATTTGAAAGAATTGTCTAAGTAATTTGGGGTACATTATGAAAAAAAAACTACTATTTGTTATGCCTAGTTTATCTGCTGGTGGTGGAGAAAAAAGCTTGATAAATTTACTATCTCAGATAGATTACAGTTTATATGATGTAGATTTATTTTTGTTTAATAAAACAGGAATATTCATAAATTCGATACCAAGAGAGGTAAATATATTAGATCTGCCAAGTGATTATAAAATATTTGCATCTAGCCTTAAAAATTCAATAATGGGCTTTTTAAAGAATGGACAAATTGATTTAGCATATTCAAGATTGATGTTCACTATTAAAAATAGATTGATAAAGGAAGCTGCAATTTCAGAACAGTATACATGGGAATATCAAAGTAAGTCATTTGAAGTGTTAGAAAAAGAGTATGATGCAGCGATAGGCTATCTTGAAAAGTCTTCAATATACTTCGTAGTTGATAAGGTCAATGCCAAAAAAAAGGCTGGATGGATACATACAAACTACTCGAATTCAGGTATGGATTGCCAGTTCGATAACTCATATTTTGAACAACTAGATAATCTAATAACGGTTTCAGAAGAGTGTGCAAAATCGTTACAAGAAAATTTTCCACAACTAAAAAATAAAGTTACGATTATATATAATATAGTAGCTCCTGGCGTTATATATGATTTATCTAAAGAAGATATAGAAGATGACAGTTTGTTTGATAGACATTATACCAATATTATTACTGTCGCCAGATTAAGTCATGAAAAGGGTTTAGATTTAGCGGTGAAATCTTGCAAGTTACTTCTTGAAAAAGGATACAAGATAAATTGGTACGTATTAGGGGATGGAAATGAAAAAGATGCATTAGAACGTTTAATAGAAGATCATCATCTATCAAACCATTTTACAATTTTGGGGGTTCGAGAAAATCCCTATCCTTATATACGAAAAGCAGATATATATGTGCAACCATCTAGGTATGAAGGTAAGTCTATAGCAATTGATGAAGCAAAAATATTGCATAAACCGATAGTGGTGACCAACTTTGAAACTGCAAAAGATCAAATAAATCATGGAATAAACGGAATTATTGCTGAGATGTCTGAAGAAGGAATAGCAACTGAAATTGAAAGGCTTATCAAAGATATAGAATTAAGGGAAAGAATCGTAAATAATTTATCTACAGAAAAGTTAGGAACCGAAAAAGAAATAAATAAGCTCTACGGAATTCTTTAAAAGGTGATTATTATGAAAAAAGACGTATTATTTGTTATCAATAATTTGAACTGCGGTGGGGCTGAGAAGTCATTAATCTCTCTGTTGAATACGATGGATTACTCTCGCTATAATGTGGATTTATTTTTATTTAAGCATGAAGGTTTATTCCTTAATAAAATCCCTAAACAAGTGAATGTATTGGAAGAACCTTCTGAGTATCAGTTGTTTGATATGCCGATAAAAGCAGCTGTCATGAAATGCTTGCGACAAGGAAGACTAGATATAGCCTTATCAAGGGTTTGTGCAGGTTACATATTTAAAAGTGAAAAAAACAAAGCCCGTTGTGAACAGAGAGTATGGCGATATCTATCAAAATCTTTACAGAATATAAGTAAAAAGTATGATGTAGCGATTGGGTACTTAGAAAAGAACCCAGTTTACTTTTGTATAGACAAAGTAAATGCGAATAAGAAAATTGGTTTTATACACACTGATTATGACAAATTAGGAATGGATCCTAACATTGATATGGGTTATTTTCGTTCATTGGATCATATAGTGACGGTGTCTGAGGAATGTGCCAATGTTTTAAAACAAAGATTTTCTATATATAACGACAAAATAGGTGTTATTCATAACATCGTATCTCCAAGTACGATAAATAAAATGTCACAGGAAAAGGTAGATCTAGAGCGTAAAGGGGTAAAGCTTGTTTCTGTAGGAAGGCTAAGTCATGAAAAGGGATTTGATTTGGCTATAGAAGCATGTAAGAATCTGGTTGGAGATGGATATGAAATAAAGTGGTATATCATTGGAGAAGGGGAAGGGCGAGGTAAGTTAGAAAAAATGATAGAAGAAAATCACCTTCAAGATCATTTTTTACTGTTAGGACTGAAAGAAAATCCCTATCCGTATATAAGAGAAGCAGATATATATGTACAACCATCCAGGTTCGAAGGAAAATCTATCGCAATAGACGAAGCAAAAATACTGCATAAACCAATAATGGTAACAAATTTCAGTACAGCTAAAGATCAAATTAAAAATGAAGAAAATGGGCTGATTATAGACATGGATGCTCACTCACTTTCGGAGGGAATTAAGAAATTAATACATAATGAAGAATTAAGAAATAAGTTAATAAAGAACTTATCAGATGAAGAGCTAGGAACCGAGTCGGAGATAAAAAAATTATATACATTATTTAAGTAGTATAGAAAGGACATAATTATATGGTTATACAGGCAGCGTGCCTTGTGTTACTTACTGTAATCGCAATTATTGTAGTGATTGATTTCATTCCTATAGGAAAGAATTGGTTGGGAAGAATAAAAATAGGGAGATATACGGATAAAGGCTTATGGAATCAGTCAATCACTCATATAGGTGTTAAGTGGCTAAATAAAACACCAAAGATTAAGGTAACTGATAACACAAGATTAATAGCAATTGATATGTTGAAAGGAAATTATACGAAAAGTGCTATACAGCATTGGCAAGAAGCATCTTTACTATTAGGGTTGTCTGAATACCTGAAATATAACGATGACAAAGCAGTGAAACATGAAATTACGAAGTTTTTGAACTCTAAATTTGATCATAATGGTCAGTGGGTGCACAAACCTCAGTATGTAGAT
The DNA here is from genome assembly GCF_030348325.1 of Bacillus hominis. Taxonomy (NCBI): domain Bacteria; kingdom Bacillati; phylum Bacillota; class Bacilli; order Caryophanales; family Bacillaceae; genus Bacillus; species Bacillus hominis. The sequence continues at coordinate 4,809,753 of NZ_JAUCFS010000005.1, read as the reverse complement.
GGAGCAATACTTGCTTATGCGATCATGAAGCTGGATTTTGAGGATATAGATAAATATAAAAAAGCCTTGGATGCTACTTGGGAAATGATACAAGAGCATATAGGTGAGGATGGTACGATAGAATATAGAAAGTTTATGAAGGGGTATCGATACGTAGATACCATTGGTTTCATATGTCCATTCTTAGTGACTTACGGCATTAGGTATAACAAAAGTGAGTGTATAGATTTGGCTGTAAAGCAGATTAAAGAATATGAAACATATGGAATGTTAAACTTAAGTCATATACCATGTCATGCTTATAGATTAGAAGATAAAGTTCCTCTAGGTTTATATGGCTGGGGAAGAGGTCTTGGATGGTTTGCTATAGGTCTTATAGATACGTGGAATGAATTACCGGAAAACAACAGCTATAAACCTGTATTAGAAGAAAGTGTACGTAAATTTGCAAAAGCTACGATGAAATTTCAACAACAGGGCAATTGGAATTGGACTGTAACCAGGAACGAATGCGGACCAGATTCCTCCGCTACATCCACACTGGGGTGGTTTATGTTGAATGCAGCAAAGATAGAAGATATTTCAAAGGAATGTTTGGAAAGTGCAGATAAAGCTATCGGTTATTTGATGGGAGTGACAAGAAGAAACGGAGCGGTCGACTTCTCTCAAGGTGATACGAAGGATATAGGTGTATATTCTACGTTATTCGATATATTGCCATTCACACAAGGGTTTTGTATTAGATTAATTAATTTACGTAATAATTATAAAATTTAGTCATCCTTATAAGGGCGGCTAAATTTTAATAGTTAGATTAATAAATGTTATATAAGATATGAATAGAGGGATAAGAGTAATTTTCTTAAGAAAAAGAGGAAAGATAATCTAATGCTCTATCGAGAAAAGTATTAGAAAGGAGCTTGGTATGGTGCAAATAAAAATAAAAAGTATGTTAGTTTTTATTTGGAATAAATTGATCGATATGAAAATTCAGAGTTTGAATCGATTAACTATCATAAAAGATCGATTCACGAAGTGCTTTTTCAAGCCCCCTAGGATTCAATCTATAGATGAAACTTTAAAAAAAATTATTCATGATAAAGCTTCCGTAGCCAGGTATGGTGATGGTGAATTTAAATTAATTCATAATCTAGATATAACATTTCAACGGGCTGATCATTTGTTATCAAAAAGATTAAAAGAAATATTGCTAAGTGAAGATGAGAAGTTCTTAGTTTGTTTGCCGGATGTTTTTCAAGATTTATCAAAATATGCAGATGAACCAAAGGATTATTGGAGTCTTCATACTGCAAAATATAGATTAAAGTGGTATAAAGACTTGAAGAAGGGAAAAATATATTATAATTCCTTTATATCGAGATTCTATTATCCCTTTCGAGATAAGTCAAAATGTAAAGAATGGTTTATATTATTAAAATTAATATGGAAAGATAGGGATATAGTTTTAATAGAGGGTAGTAAGAGTAGATTAGGTATTGGAAATGATCTGTTTGACAATGCTAAATCAATTGAAAGGATTTTAGTACCAGAGGAGCACGCATTCTTACATTACAATAAAATCTTAACAGCAGCAAAAAAAAATAATAAATCTAAATTGATGCTATTAGCGATAGGGCCTACTGCTACTATATTAGCATATGATTTGTATAAAGAGGGATATCAAGCAATTGATATAGGGCATGTGGATATTGAATACGAATGGTTTTTAAGACAAGCAAAAACTAAAATCAAAATTGAAAATAAGTACGTATGTGAAGCAGGTGCTGGACAAAATGTGGGCGATATTCAAGATGAGAAATATTTAAGCGAAATTAAAGCTGTAATAAGATAGGCATGAGGGTTTAACTTATGTAAGTAATGTAGAGGTGAAAGGATTGCATGAATTAATAAGTGTTATTGTTCCCATATATAATGTGGAAAAATGGTTAGCTAGGTGTATTGAAAGTGTTTTAAAACAGCCTTTCGTCAATATTGAATTAGTTCTAGTCAATGATGGTTCAACAGATAAATGTGGTGAAATATGTGAAGAATATGTAGAAAAGGATAATAGAATTAAAGTAATCTATAAAGAAAATGGAGGAGTGAGTAGCGCAAGGAATGCAGGGATCGAGGCTGCTACAGGGAAGTATATAGTGTTTATAGATCCCGATGATGTGGTAAGCGAAAACTATTTTACTAGGTTATATGGTATTGCGGAAGATGAAAAGTGTGATGCTGTAATATGCGGATACAAAACTGTTCCAAATAATAATAGTATTATTCCTAACTTCAAATTAGATACTGTTATGAACGGGAGAGATTTTATACTGAGCTCTCCAAATGTTCATTCCAAGAATGATCTATGCTTCGCATGGAGGTATATATACAATTTAAGCATTATAAAAGAAAAAAACATCAGATTTAATGAACAAGTGTTTATTGGAGAAGATGTTATTTTTAATTTAGAGTTTTTATTGCACTCACAAAGGGTATGTGCAGTCTCAGAAGTTCTTTATTTTTATACTATTAATAATCCAAATAGCTTAATGAGGGTTCCGTATAAACCAAATTTAGAGAACAGTTTAGTTTTACAATATCAAATGAGAAGACAACTTTCACAAGAATTTGGTTTACTACACGATAAGCAATTTAAAAAAGATATGGCTAATTATTATATAAATCACATATATAGACTCTTGATTAATAATTTAAAAAGCGACCCTAATGTGGATGTTAATAATGCTTTTCGTAGAATAGTGAATTATGAAATGTTCTCAGATAGTGTAAAAGGAATTGGTTTTTCATATCGATGCAATAACTTTAAGGAGTATATATATTATTTAGCAATAAAGTTTAAAGTGTATCCTTTAATAGTTGCAGCATATAAAAGAGAAATCAGGTAATGCTCTTGGGTTGAAAGTGTTTTCATACTTTCTGAAGTGGGAGGAAAAATGAGAGTTAAAAATTCAATAATTAATATATCAGCCGGTATAGGCAGTCAAGTTATTATTACGTTACTAAGTTTTGCTTCCAGAACCATATTTATTACTTATTTAGGTGTTGAGTATCTGGGGGTAAATGGATTATTTACTAATATATTAGGAATGTTATCTTTAGCTGAAGCAGGAATAGGATCTGCTATCATATATAATCTATATAAACCAGTGGCAGAAAATAATCAGGATAGAATCAATATGCTTATGAATTTTTATAGAAAGGCATATATGGCAATAGCTTTAATAGTATTGTTACTAGGATTACTTTTGTTACCTTTTCTTGGATATATCGCTAAAGATGCAAAGGTAGACAATATTCATTTTATTTATATTATATTTTTAATTAATACAGCTTCATCTTATCTATTTTCTTATAAAACCTCATTTTTAAATGTTTGTCAAAAGGGATATATTGTTACAGGGATTTATTCTATCTCATCTATTATATCTACTTGCATTAAAATAGGGATTTTATACTTTACGCATAGTTATATTTTATATCTAATAATCGATATTATTATAACAATCAGTACCTCTGCGTTCTTGGCTATATTGGTAGATAAGATGTACCCATTTTTAAAAAATAAAGCAGCAAGCAAATTAGATAGTGAAACCAAAAGTAATATTGTTAAAAATGTAAAGGCTTTAGTGCTACATAATATAGGCGGATATATTGTCTTTGGTACTGATAACATGTTAATTGCGTCTTTTGTCAGTGTTACAGCTGTTGGATTGTATTCAAATTATTATATGTTAATTAACATTTGTAGAACTTTTATAAATCAAATCTTTGATAATATAAATCATAGTGTAGGGAATTTGGTTGCAAAAGAAAGCGATGAAAAAATTTATAGCATATTTAAGATTACTATGCTTTGTAATTTTTGGATATACTCATTTTTTTCCATATTTTTATATATTATAATGCAACCCTTTATTACTTTATGGATTGGTTCGAAATTTATTATGGATATAAGTGTATTAATTATATTAATGATAAATTTTTATGTATCAGGAATGAGACGTTCTATATCTATGGTCAAAACAACATCAGGGATTTTTCATGAAGATAGGTATGCGCCCTTTTTAGAGGCTGCCGTGAATCTGGTGGCTTCTATTGTCTTGGTGCAATATATGGGCATAACAGGTGTTTTTATTGGAACACTTATAAGTACACTAGTGGTTCCATTTTGGATTGCTCCTTATTTAGTATATAAGAAAGTATTCCGTAAACCGGTTAGAGATTATTTTTTAAAATATACTTACTATGTGATGATAGGGTTAGGAGCTTGTGTTATCACAAGTTTTATATGTGGTCTTATTCCGTATAATGGATTACTAGAATTAATATTAAGAGGGATGATTTGTTTAATAATTCCAAATGCTATTTATGTATTTGTTTTTTATAAGACAGATGAATTTAAGTATTTATTTGGAGTTGTTAAAAGTATAATTGGAAACCTGAGGGTGAAAATTCAGTCACACAAAAAGGGCACTTTTTAATTTGAAATCTACATTTCTATAATCCCGTTACTGACCCAATCCATCGAGCACCAGCGCCTAATGAATTGACACAAAATTATAATGCTTAAAGTAAGAGCAAGTAAATAAAAGGAAAGTATTAAGAATCTTTTAGAAATGAAACACCACTATGCTCTGTTGAATATGGTGGTGTTCTTATTACTGAGTATTTTAATTAAGTATTTTGCATGACATGTCCTTAAATAAAAAAGTAAATCAATTCGTTATTTTTCAACTATGAATGGGGCTGCTTTTTATGAAGATAGAAGTTTTAGGCAGTTATGGAGTAGAGGTTAATACATAAACCAAATTAGGAGTATGATTATATATGAAAAGACTTTTCGATTTGTTCGTTTCTTTGTCATTATTGGTGTTTCTTTTACCTCTTATTATAATAGTGGCTGTTTTAGTTAGAATTAAGTTGGGTTCCCCTATCATATTTAAGCAGCAACGCCCGGGATTGCATGGTGTCCCTTTTTTTCTTTATAAGTTTAGAACTATGACTGACGAGAAGGATAGTGAGGGGAATGCGTTGCCCGATGATGTAAGGTTTACCCGTTTCGGAGGGTTTCTGAGAAAATATAGTTTAGATGAATTGCCACAGTTGTTTAATGTTATAAAAGGGGACTTAAGTTTGGTAGGTCCAAGACCATTATTGATGGAGTATTTGGAACTATACACAGAAGAGCAGGCCAAGCGGCATAATGTCAGACCAGGGATTACGGGATGGGCCCAAGTAAATGGCAGAAACGCGATTTCTTGGGAGGAAAAATTTGATTTTGATGTATGGTATGCAAAAAAACGGACTTTTTGGCTTGATATGAAAATTTTGTTGTTAACGGTAAAGAAAGTATTTAAGTCAGAAGGAATCAATCAGGTTGGGCATGTAACTGTGGAAAAATTTAATGGTACAAAGAATTCTTGAGGAGGTGAGATGGATGCGAATAATTATGATTGGGGCAGGTGGTCATAGTAAAGTAATCCGAGATATTATCCTATCGTATGGAAATTATGAAATCATTGCGCAATTAGATGATGTGTATAAAGAGTTAAAAATTGAGGATGGTGTCTATTTTGGACCTATTTCTGCAGCTGTAAAGTTAATGGATGAGCATGTAGATACAAAGTTCGTGATAGCTATAGGGAATAACAGAACAAGAAAGATAATTATGGAGCAGTTAGAGATTCCCAGTCATCGCTATGCGACGCTTATACATAAACAATCTATTGTTAGTTTAAGTACAAAGATTGGAACTGGTACGGTTATTATGCCAGGTGCAATTGTTAATGCAGATGTTGAAATTGGGAATCACGTTATTGTCAATTCAGGCGCTATTATTGAACATGATAATAAGATAAATGATTTTGCACATATTTCCCCAAATGCAGTGCTTACAGGATCCGTTACTGTAGGAATAGGAGTACATATAGGAGCAGGAGTTAATGTGATTCCAAATATTACAATTGGCGATTGGTCCGTTATCGGTGCCGGAGCAACAGTGATCCGTGACATTGTAGCGAATTGTAAGGCAGTTGGTATTCCAGCTAGAGTAATAAACAAAGAATTATAGGAGAGTGTTTAAAGTGGTATACTCACAGGAAAAAACAAGAATCTATCTCTCCGCTCCACATATGAGCGGTAATGAACAAAAATATATAGGGGAAGCATTTGATATGAATTGGATTGCTCCACTTGGTCCAAATGTAGATGCGTTTGAAAGTGAACTTTCATCCCATGTTGGAGTTCTTGATGCGGCTGCAGTTAGTTCAGGAACCTCTGCTATCCATTTGGCACTTCGCTTACTGGATGTAAATGATGGAGATACGGTGTTTTGTTCAAGTCTTACTTTTATAGCGAGCGCAAATCCAATTTTATATTTAGGGGCTAAACCAGTATTTATTGATTCTGAGCTTGAAACGTGGAATATGTCGCCACAAGCTTTAGAACGTGCATTACGTGATGCAAATGAGAAAGGAATACTTCCGAAAGCTGTCATTGTTGTAAATTTATATGGACAAAGCGCTAAAATGGATGAAATTCTTTCGTTATGTAATGAATATGATGTCCCAGTGATAGAAGATGCGGCAGAATCGCTCGGTTCTTCCTATAAAGGTAAAGAAAGCGGGACATTCGGAAAATTTGGTATTTATTCGTTTAACGGCAATAAAATCATTACAACTTCAGGTGGAGGCATGCTTGTTTCAAATGATGTCGAGGCATTGAGAAAAGCAAGATTTTTAGCTACTCAAGCAAGAGATCCGGCTCCACACTACCAACATAGTGAGGTTGGATATAATTATCGTATGAGTAATATTTTAGCAGGTGTAGGTAGAGCACAGCTGCAGGTCTTACAAGAGAGAGTACATGCAAGAAGACGAATATTTGATAGATATTATCAAGAATTATCTCATATTTCAGGGATACAGTTTATGCCTGAGTTAGAGGATACTTATTCAAACCGATGGCTTACAGTTCTTACTGTAGATGAAGAAAAAACAGGAGTACCGATTCAGGCATTACTGAAACAACTGGAAAATGAAAACATTGAGGCGCGTCCTGTTTGGAAGCCTCTTCATATGCAACCTTTATTTGAAGATGTAATGTATTATCCGCATAGTGAGAGTGAGGATGTTTCTAGAAAATTATTTGCAACAGGCGTATGTCTTCCGTCTGGATCAGGTATGACAGAAAAAGATCAGACAAGAGTTATTACATGTATTAAGAATATATTGATGGTAAGTGCTGGCATGTAAAGATAAAAAATAGAAACAGCTTTAATTAAGAAGGGTGTTAATGAACTAGGAGGATTTAATATCTCATTCAGTGCTGTTTTTGTGAAATCTCATTTTACTGAAAAAAATTTTCTTTGAATGAAAGTCACGGCAATCCCTATAAAGAGTGAAATAGTAAGCGTACATAATCTTGTGGTAAATGCGAATGGTATTTTTTATTAGTGGTAAACGCATATTATATCATCCCCTTTGTGAAAATGGTATAAATATAAAAAGGTTATTCTCCGGTTTCGATTAAAGAAGCAGGAGAATAAAGTAATAGAGAACATAACAAGTGAAAAATCAACTTTAATTAGTGGGTTAATAATAAATTATATAAAATATCATAGCACAGAAATTTTAAAAATATAAAAAGATGAAAATTATCCTGTGTATTTGTAAGATATAACGTTTATCCTGCTATTTATGAGCATTAAGAGCACTACCTTAAGATTTTAGGGAAACTTAGAAGATAGATGGAATGTTCGTAAAAGCTCGATTGATGAGATTAATAGTCGGTAGGGATGTAAAGCCTCCTACCGATTAAAGTTGTACTGTATTATTTGTTCTTACAGTTACTAAAAAAGATACATAAATATTCACTTTCTTGAGTATATAGATACTTGACAATGTAATAGTGAAATGGTAATCTGAGTTTATATTCTTTATAAAGAATATAAACGTTTTATCGATATATTAAATTCAGTGATTTTTATTTATATAAAATTCAGATGGTAATATTTTGATTCGAATTAAGAAAATCACACCTTTGTTCTTTTTTGAGAAAATTAAAATGCAAGGGTTTACAATAGGATAGGTAGCCTGGAAGCTTGAATACTTCAACTGAAAAAGATTTAAGGCTATAAAATTGGGTTTTAAAATCTGTTATGCGTAAACGAGGTAGTTTGAGGAAAGGGTTTTCTAGTATATTAATAACATTTTTTTGATATATCTAGTAATTTACTTATCCATCGGGTTTTCCCTTAATTGTCTCGTAGTGGGAGGAAAAAATGAGTGCAATAACCGGAATTTATCATTTAAATGGAGAACCGATACCGCCTGAACATAGGATTGGAATCATGAAAGATTTATCTCGTTATCCAGGTGACAATACCGATATATGGCACAAGGAAAATGTTTTTTTTGGCTCCCATGCAAAATGGATAACATCTGAATCTATTAATGAACAATTACCCTACTATGATTATGAAACACAGTTGGTTATAACTGCTGATGCTATTATTGATAATCGCAATGAATTATTCGATAGATTGCAAGTAGACAAGGTACATAGAAGAGAGATGCCTGATAGTAAGTTGATTTTACTCGCTTATCAAAAGTGGGGAGAGCATGTACCAAAGTATCTAATTGGTGATTTTGCTTTTATGATTTGGGATGAGAGAAAGCAATTGCTCTTTGGTGCACGTGATTTTTCAGGAAGTCGGACTTTTTACTTTTACCGCAATCAAAATCAATTTGCTTTTTGTACTAGCATAAAACCGCTGTTTTCTTTACCGTACGTTGGGAAGGAATTGAATGAGCAATGGTTAGCTGAATATTTAGCGATACCTAATATGCTTGATACAATAGATGCATTTTCAACAGTGCATAAAAATATAGAGCAAGTCCCGCCTTCTCATACTATCTCCGTAGTTAAGGGAAGAGTTAGTATTGCGAAATACGACACGTTATTTGTAGAGGAGCAGTTGCAACTCAAATCAAATGAAGATTATGAAGAGGCGTTCAGGGACGTATTTGAAAGCGCAGTAACATCAAGGTTACGTACTCATCGTAATGTTGGTTCTCATTTAAGTGGGGGATTAGATTCAGGAGCTGTTGCTAGCTTTGCTGCGAGAGCCCTGCAAAAAGAGAACAAAAAATTATATACATTCAGCTCGGTACCTGCGGAAGGGTTTACTGATTGGACTCGTGGTCATACGATTGCTGATGAAAAGCCATTTATTCAAACTACAGTACAACATGTAGGGAATATTAAAGGGAATTATTTGAATTTTCCGGGAGAAAATTCTTTCTCAGAAATTGATGATTGGCTTGAGATTATGGAGATGCCATATAAATTTTTCGAAAATTCCGTCTGGGTGAAAGGAATTTATGAAAAAGCTCAACAACAAGGGATTGGGGTGCTCTTAAATGGAGCGAGAGGAAATTTCACAATCTCTTGGGGGCCAGCTTTAGATTATTATGCGATTTTACTTAAAAAGTTCAGCTGGTTGCAGCTTTATCGTGAAATTGATTTGTATGGTAAGAACGTTGGAGTTAAAAAATCGAGAATACTGAAAGTTGTAGGGGAGAAAGCATTTCCATCGATAAAAAACATGTTTTCCTCAGAACAGCAATACGAACTGCCAACGTTAGTTAGTCCAGAACTTGCCAAACGTACTGATGTATTTAGAAAGCTTGAAGAACATGGTGTGAAAGTAACAGGGGCCTCTATCCCAAATATATATGAAATAAGGCAGAAACATTTTGAACAGCTAAACTTGTGGAATACAACGGGTACAAGTGGAACCAAGCTCTCCTTGCGTTATGGTTTACAAGGGCATGATCCAACGAATGACTTACGGGTAATTCGATTCTGTTTATCGTTACCACTCGAACAATTTGTTCAAAATGGCTTAAATCGTGCACTTGTCCGGAGGTCCACAAAAGGATTTCTTCCTGACAAAGTAAGGTTAAATCAGCGTGTGCGGGGAATACAGGCAGCTGATGTGGTTCATCGCATGATTCCTTCATGGAAAATGTTTATCGAGGAACTTCAGCAGCTTAGTAAAGACCCAGTGGCCTCTAACTTTTTTAATATGGAGATTATTAAGAGCGCGATTTTGAAAATTCAAGGAGAACCACGAGTAGAATACGTGTTTGATCCAGATTTTAGAATTTTAATGCGTAGTCTTATTGTCTATCGATTTATCAAAAAATATATTTGAAAGGGGGTGAAATTATGAAACAAGAATGGCAATCACCAGTATTAGAAGTACTTGATATCAACATGACAATGGCTGGACCTGGAAAGAGACTTGTTGACCAAGTTTTTGAAGATGAGGATGAGCAAGGCGCTCTTCACCACAGCTAATGCACTAATATTTAAATGAGATTTATATGCTTTACAGCCCTTATATAGTTTAATTACGGTATAAGGGTTTTTTTTAATCAATTTTTCAACTATTTGGAGTGAGAAAGATGATACATACTGTAAAGAAAGAGATTTACAAAGCCTTCGGATTAGCCCTATTAAGTGAGATTCCCCTGCCGGAATTGCCTCAAGTAAGTAATTACGAAAATGAAGTAGACGTAAAAATAGAAACTGCAGATTTGTCCCAATTATGGGGAGAGTTATCTTCTCCGAAGTCAGTGTTTGTAGTTGAAGAAGAATTAATTATGTTTCAAATCCCCGAAACTGCTACGTTTTGTATTAAAAATGGAGAAAAAATCATTGTTTCACCTATGAAAGGGTCTGATCAAGATAAGATTCGGCTTTATATTCTTGGGACTTGTATGGGAGCATTGTTGATGCAGAGAAAAATACTCCCTCTGCATGGAAGTGTAATAGCCATCAATGGAAAGGCGTATGCTTTTGTAGGAAGATCAGGAGCTGGAAAATCAACTCTTGCATCAGCCCTTTTAAGCAAAGGCTATAAGCTTTTAAGTGATGATGTAATTGCTGTGTCTCTTTCTGAGGATAATACTCCTTTTGTTACACCATCTTACCCGCAACAAAAGTTATGGAAAGAGAGTCTTGATCAGTTTGGAATGGAGACAGCGCATTATCAGCCATTATTTGAAAGGGAAACTAAATATGCTGTCCCCGTTACAGCTAACTTTTTCGAGGAACCATTACCATTGGCAGGTGTATTCGAATTAGTGAAAGTAGAAAATGGGGATGTTGAACTTCAGCAGATTGAAGGACTGGAGAGACTACGCACATTGCTACGTCATACATATAGGAATTCATTAATCCCACGATTGGGGATGATGGAATGGCATTTTATGCATTCAACAAATATCGTCAACAAAATAGATATGTGTCAATTGAGACGTCCTATTTCAAAGTTTACGGCACATGATTTAGTATCCAAAATTCTAGAGTCTTTAAAAGAGGAGGAAAAATAATGAGTAGTAAACAAACAATTTCATTACACAGTTTTGTTGTACAAGGTCAGGAAAATGTAGTGAGCGATATGGATGGGGAGAAAGTGATGATGAGCATCCATAATGGGAAATACTATAACTTAGGAGGTATAGGTGGTGAAATTTGGAGTTTAATTAATGAATTAATATCTGTCAATCAAGTGATCGATATATTATTGTCTCGATATATGATTGAAGAGGCAGAATGTAAGGAACAAGTACTCTCTTTCTTAAATCATTTGTATGCAGAAGGGTTAATCTCGGTTGATGAAAAACTTTGATTTTTAATTGAACGTTCCAGATTTAATAGATTAGGAGTAGGATCGATGAATATCATAAATAAAGCCAAAGCTTTCTTGTCGTTCGATAGGGGAACAAAATTATTACTTATAGAAGCTTTCTTTTATTTAGGCTGGGCTCGTATTCTGAAAAGTATACCGTTTTCTAAAGCTGCTCCTATATTAGGAATTCATATGGCAGAAACGTCTTTAAGCTATGATGAATCGGAAAAGATTACGTTAAGGAAAATTTCTCAAGCAGTGCATATGATGAGCCGTTATACATTTTGGGAAAGCCAGTGTCTCGTTAAAGCTATCGCTGCAATGAAAATGTTGGAGAAGCGTCAAATTGAAAGTACCCTTTACTTAGGGACCGCGAAAGATGAGACGGGAAATATGATTGCCCATGCGTGGTTACGTAGCGGGCCCTTTTATATTACTGGCGTAGAAGAAATGAAGAGATTTACCGTTGTTGGTAAATTTGCAAAAAGGATAGGGTAAAAAAATCTTGAAGGAGAATGAGATGTATACCGGTTGTAATCTTGATTTGAGTCATTTACCTAAAGAACTAAAATTGTTACTTGAAATTATAAAGAAGGAAGATAAAGAGATACAAGAAATCCCGGGAGACTGGTTCATAAATATTGATTGGAACAAATTTTTGAAACTGGCGCTGCATCATCGCATGTACGCGTTCATTTACCCAAAAATGAAATCTATTGATAAACAGTTAGTTCCATCAAATGTTGTGCAAGTATTAAGTACATATTTTAAAAGGAATACATTCCATATGCTTCATTTAAGTGGAGAAATGGGAAAAGTAAGTAAATTATTTGCTGAAAACCAACTTCAACTTCTATTTTTGAAGGGCCCTATTCTTGGCGCAGACCTATATGGAGATGTTTCCCTTCGAACATCAGGGGATCTGGATGCCCTTGTTCCTATAGATGATCTTGGAAAAGTGAACGAATTACTTGTAAAGAATGGTTATGTCAAAGAGGATGATTTTCCGACGGTTATGAATGAATGGAAGTGGAGACGCCACCATACAACTTACATGCATCCGATAAGTAAGGTGAAATTGGAGATTCATTGGCGACTACACCCAGGACCGGGAAAGGAACCACACTTCGATGAGTTATGGGGGCGAAAGAGGACGAGTCCTGTCACAAATTATCCTGTCTATTTTTTAGGTAGAGAGGATTTGTTTATGTTTCTTGTGACTCATGGAACTAGGCATGGTTGGTCCAGGCTTCGATGGTTAACGGACATTGACCGTATGGTAAGGCAAGAAATAGATTGGGAAGAACTCACTGTTATGTTGGAAAGATATGGATGTAAACAACTGGTAGGTCAGGCGCTTATTTTATCTTCTGAGCTTTTAGATACTCTTATAGTAGCGGAAGAGGCAAAAGTATTAATGTCAGGGAGAAAGGTAACGCAATTAGCGCAGCTTGCTATATATTACTTGGAAAATATGATTAACTTGCATACAGATCCTGTCCCAGAAGAAGTTTCAAAATATCATGAGCGATATTTATATTTGTTAAAGACAAGCTCTCAAAAGCTACTGTTTCATCTTAGTTGGTTGTATCCTTATCCTCAGGATGTGGAAACTTTACCACTGCCAAAACAACTGCATGTTTTATATTTCCCTTTGCGGCCGGTTTTATGGATTTGGAGGGAAATGAGGTACCGTAAGGAGAAGTGAAAATGAGAAATATTTTATATTTTACAAAGCGGTTATACTCTTTTACTGGAAACATTCTCATTGTTAATCTCATGGGAATGGTATTGGTCAGTCTTGTAGAAGGAATCGGCATTTTATTATTAATTCCTATGATAAGTATTAGCGGTATTGCGAAGATGAATGAACAGACAAGTCCTCTTTCAGGGGTTCTTGGATTCCTAGGTGAGATTCCAACTACTTTAGGATTACCACTTGTATTAGGAATATATATTATATTGGTCGTGGGACAAGCGCTTTTGCAAAGGAATATAACAGTTCGTAATGCGAAAATCCAGATACGTTTTATTAATCATTTGAGATTGGAAACTTATCGTGGATTGTTGCAGGCCAACTGGAGTTTCTTTGTGAAAAAGAGAAAATCAGATCTTATCAATTCTTTGACAACGGAATTAGGGCGTGTTAGCGCAGGCACTAATTTATTTTTACAGTTGCTCACTTCTTTAATGTTTACATTTATACAGATTGGTTTCGCTTTTTGGTTAGCGGCAGATATAACAATTTTTGTACTATGTTGCGCTGTGGTACTTGCCTTTCTTTCACGAAGATTTATTAAAAAATCAAAAAGATTAGGTGGTCGAACCTCAGAGAATTCAAAAGCGTATCTTGCAGGTATAACTGATCATTTTAATGGAATTAAGGATATTAAGAGCAATACACTAGAACGATCTCGTTATATGTGGTTACGTAATTGGGTAGAAGATGTGGAACGTGAACAGTTTGCATATATTAAGGTGAGAAATAATTCTCAACTCTTTTATAAAATTGCATCAGCTGTTTTCATTGCTATTCTTATCTTTCTATCCGTTCAGCTGTTTCAGACGAAAACGGAGCAATTATTATTAATTATTCTTATATTTTCTCGTTTGTGGCCACGATTTGCAGGTATACAATCAAACATGGAACAAATTGCAGCGAATCTTCCCGCTTTTAAAGATTTGCTGCAATTACAGGAAGAGTGTAAGAAAAGTATAGAATTGCAAGATATAGAGCAGAATTATGATTGTATAAATCCTATGCAGATAGAACAATCTATTGAGTGTCAAAATATCTCTTTCCGCTACAATAAAGGAAATGCTGTGTACTCACTTAAAGATATTAATTTGCGTATTCCTGCAAATTGTATGACAGCTATCTCAGGGCGTTCCGGTGCTGGAAAGAGTACATTAATTGATATCATAATGGGACTTATGCAGCCGGAGAGCGGTCAGTTATTAATAGATAACAAACCGTTGATAAGTAAGGACCTATTATCATTGAGGAAATCTATTAGCTATGTTCCTCAAGATCCATTTCTATTCAATGCCAGTATAAGAGACAATTTGAGAATGGTTGAACCAAATGCAAGTGAGGAACAGCTTTGGGAAGCTTTGGAATTTTCTGCTTCCGCTGAGTTTGTTAGCAGGCTCTCGCAAGGGTTGGATACACTGATTGGCGATAGGGGAGTCAAACTTTCAGGGGGAGAACGACAACGTCTTGTTCTGGCTAGAGCGATACTTCGAAAGCCTTCTATTTTAGTGTTAGATGAGGCAACAAGTGCGTTAGATGCTGAAAATGAAGCGAAAATACAAGAAGCATTGGAAAGATTGAAAGGGAGCATGACAATTATTGTCATTGCACATAGACTATCTACTATACGTAAAGCTGACCAAGTAATTGTAATGGATCAAGGACAAATTATTCAACACGGTAGTTTCGCACAACTGGCAAAAGATGAAAGTGGTTTATTTAGTAGTCTACTTGGACAACAGGCTAAGGTAAACATTTAAATATGACTAGTCACAATTATTTTTTATAAATTTAAGGAATACACTGCCTTTATTTCTTTCGGGCCGGTAACACAATTTGATTATTTATGGTTCGGGGGATAATTGGTATTTGTGTACTGGTCTTTTTATGGAAATATGAGCTTAATTTAATTGTGTGACCAGTAAAAAAATTAGAAATACTTTTTGTGGATTATTAATATACCGTCTATATGCATGTATAAATATCCGTGTTATAATTTAACATGGAACCTGATTTTATTTATATCATATAACAAAAAGCAGCGAGACCCCTTGTCTTTAGGACTAGAGGTCTCGCTGCTTTTTGTATATAAAGGTTTATTAGTGTAGTTGTGATAATATATTTTGAAGCACCTTGTAGACATTTTTATGGTCAGTGATTAATGAGAGGTAGTGCCTAATGAATTGTTGGTATTTTGAATTGCTACTAATTTTATATAAGTAATTAAGAAGGGAAACGATTTGAGGAGATGAAAGAGAGATAGTGAAGAATATTATATAAGTATTTCTTTTTATTTCATTTGAGTTTATCTATTAAATACTCCGGAATGCCTTATTTAATAGATAAACAAGGAAAAGCAACAATTTCTTATTAGTTATAATTTATTCTTATGTATTGTTAAATAGATTTAAAAGAATTCATATGTAATATTGGATATTTCTGTAAAATATAAATGTGTCTTTTGTGATGATATTTTATAGGTTTTTTATTAAAGGCTAATCCACGAAGATTTATTTTTTTATAAAGCATAGTGTTCTGGATCACGAATCTTAATTTCTGGATATGCTATTTAAGATAATATAAGAAAAATGAAGAAATTTGTAGAAATTTGTAGAAAATTAAGGGGATAATGGTAAAAAGGAGTAAATATTAAATTTTTCTTTCTTATTTTTGTCCTTTATAATGAGCTATGAATACGACATACGAGGGAAATAATGTATATTTCCTCTCCCTAACTTTGATATACACCTTTTTCCAACCTCCGTGTTGATTGCTATTATTTTGTTATGCCGATTAGCGAAGGGAAAAGGGTGTATCTTTTTTGTATGAATAGTCCTTATAGATATTTTGGGTAGAAAGCATTTCTTGTTTTTCGTGACAAAAACAATGGAGGATGGGATAATAAGGACAGTGCGTTGGTGGTATGACCAATTTGGTATATAAGGAGAGAATGATATGCTAGATATTCAACAGATTAAAGAAATTATTCCACATCGTTATCCATTTCTACTAGTCGATCAAATTTTAGAAGTAGAAGAAGGAAAGCGTGCGGTTGGGATTAAAAATGTAACGGCAAATGAGGAATACTTTAATGGACACTTTCCAGATTATCCTGTGATGCCAGGTGTTCTAATTGTAGAAGCATTAGCGCAGGTGGGTGCTGTTGCGGTACTGAAGAAGGAAGAAAATCGCGGTCGCCTTGCATTCTTTGCTGGCATTGATAACTGCCGCTTCAAACGTCAAGTTCGCCCAGGTGATCAACTTCGCCTAGAAGTCGAAATGACACGTGTCCGTGGACCGATTGGAAAAGGAAAAGCAGTAGCAACTGTAAATGGTGAAATCGCTTGTGAAGCTGAAATCACATTTGCAATTGGTGATAAGAAAGAATAAAGATTTGTTAACATAACTTTACGTTGGAAGATGAATGAAGAGAGTATGGTCATTCATCTTTTTTATTGTTATTGAAGCGAATTATGAAGAAATGGACGAAAGGTAAGAGGATTTGTCGATAGGTAAGTTCTCTTACTTTTAAACAAACGTTTGATTAAAAAAATAGGGGACTTTCGAAAAAAAGTTTATCAACTAAAGTCTGGAAAAGATATCGAAAGATTAAGAAAAAAACAAAATAAAAACCAACAATGGTAATATTTGTTATAAACAGGATAGTATAAATGCACAGATCAATCAATGATATATTCACTAGTAATACTAATAATACCCATATATCGACAGTATATAGCAAATGAAAATCTATACATTAAAAACTGTGTCGAAATTCGTCAGATTCGGTAGTATAGTATTTGTCAATTTCTCCAACAATTTTCTCAACCATTCTTGCTATACTAATATAAGTTCTGTAATATATTAAATAGTTATCTATCACTAAACAACTTTAGGACTAGATAACAGATTTTTGTTGTCAGATTAAAATCCAACAATTTATTTTTTTTTTAGAAGTTTTTATGACAAATTATTGAAAGCTGGAGGAAGGCATGGAAGAAACAATAAGTTTGAAAGAGTTATTTGCTATTTTAAGGAAACGATTAGTTATGATCCTTGTAATTACGATTGGTGCAGCCCTTGTAAGTGCGATCGTAAGTTTCTACTTTATAACGCCGATTTATCAGACTTCGACGCAAATTCTTGTTAATCAAAAGAAGCAAGAAGGTGTTTTTCAACCTGGTGAAGTACAAACAAGTCTTCAATTAACAAATACATATAAAGTTATTGTGAAAAGCCCAGTTATTTTAGATCAAGTGAAAGAAAAGTTAAAGCTTAACATGTCAACTGGGGCTTTAAATAGCAAAATTAACGTCGCAAACGAGAAAGATTCACAAGTGATCGCTGTTACTGTACAAGATAAAGATGCAAAGCTAGCTCGTGATATCGCAAACACAACAGCGGAAGTATTCAAGAGTGAAATTGCAAAAATCATGAGTGTTGATAACGTAACAATCTTATCAAAAGCAGAAGTAACAGAAGGACAGTCACCAATTAAACCAAATAAGATGCTGAACGTAGCAATTGCATTTGTTGTTGGATTAATGGCTTCTGTTGGAATTGCATTCTTACTAGAGTACTTAGATAACACGATGAAAAAAGAAGAAGATATTGAAAAACAACTTGGTGTACCAGTTCTTGGCGTCGTTTCTCATATGGAGGAAGATGGCACAAAGAGCGGTAGTTTATCAGCAACGAAGAGAGTAGGGGGTCATACAATTGGTTCTTAAGAAAAAAATATTACGTGCTCGCCGTCAGCTGATTGCATATGAACAACCAAAATCATCTGTGTCAGAGCAATACCGAAATATACGAACAAATATTGAATTTGCATCTGTTGATAAGAAGATTCGTTCTCTTATCGTAACATCTGCGAATCAAAGTGAAGGAAAGACAACAACGGCTGCTAATATTGCAATTGTTTTCGCACAACAAGGTAAGAAAGTATTACTTATCGATGCAGACTTACGTAAACCAGCATTACATCAAATGATGCAAGTGGATAATATATTTGGCTTAACAAGTGTATTAACACGTAGTAATACACTAGAAACATGTGTGACACAAACGAAAATCGGTAATTTAACATTTTTACCATGTGGTCCAATCCCACCAAATCCAGCGGAATTACTGGGTGCAAGCTCGATGAAAGATTTACTTTCAGAAGCTTTTGGCACGTATGACCTTGTCATTTTTGACACATCACCAATCTTACCAGTTACAGATGCACAAATTATGGCAAATCAATGTGATGCTTCTGTACTTGTTATTCGAAGTGGTGTAACAGAAAAAGAGGCGGCACTTAAAGCAAAACAATCATTAGATAGCGCAAAAGGTACATTACTTGGCGTTATCTTAAACGATAAAGAACAAAAGGGATCCGAATATTACTATTACGGTTCTAACTAAATGCAAAAGAAGGAAAGGTGAACATTCATCTTTTCTTCTTATATTCAGTATGTGAAGAATATGTGGAGAGAGGATGAAATAGAATGATTGATTTACATTGTCATATCTTGCCTAATGTCGATGATGGAGCACAATCAATCGAAGACAGCATTGCAATGGCAAAGGCAGCATGCGAAGAAGGAATTCATACAATCGTTGCTACTCCTCATCACCAAAATGGGGTTTATATGAATCTAGCAGAAAGCATTCTTCATCAGGTAAAGCAGTTAAATGAAAGATTAAAAGAAGAGGATATCAATTTAACCATTTTACCTGGTCAAGAAATCAGGTTGTACGGAGAGTTATTAGAAGACTATGATTCGGGGCGTATTGTTACATTGAATCGTACGGATAAATATATATTAATTGAATTTCCAACAAACCATGTCCCGCGCTATGCAGAAAAAATGTTATATAAATTACGTGTGAGAGGGATCACGCCGGTTATTGTTCATCCAGAACGGAATATGGAAATTATTGAACGCCCCGATGTGTTGTATAAGCTCGTCAATCAAGGGGCACTAACACAAATTACCGCAGGAAGCGTCACAGGAAAGTTCGGAAAGAAAATCAAGAAGTTTTCATTGCAACTTATTGAGCATCATTTAACACATGTCATATCATCAGATGCTCATAACACAACAACGCGCTCCTTTCACTTGCAAGCTGCGTATGAAACAGTAGAGAAAACATTTGGGAGTTCTACATTGTACGACTTCAAGGAAAATACATATGAACTAATAAGTGGAAAAATGATTTATCGAGAAGAGCCCGAGAAAATAAGGCAAAGAAAAATATTCGGTCTCTTTTAAAGAGAAAACCACTTGGTGATGCCTCCTAACCGTTATCAATGGGGGCACTCGGTCGTGCTGTGGGTAGAGTAAATTTCTACCTTAGACGCATTTGTTGTCAAAAGCATGGTGTGAGGCTGGGTTAGATGCCCATAATTTATTTATGATAGAAACTCTACCTATGGAGTTATAAATATGACTCTATAGGTAGGATTTTTTATTATTGCTATATATATATATATGTAAAAGTTTGGGGGTACTGATTTGAAAAAAGTAAGGAAGGCAATTATTCCAGCTGCTGGACTGGGAACAAGATTTTTACCAGTGACGAAAGCGATGCCGAAAGAAATGTTACCTATCGTTGATAAACCGACGATTCAGTACATTGTAGAAGAAGCAATTGAATCTGACATTGAAGATATTATTATTGTAACTGGAAAAGGAAAACGTGCAATTGAAGATCATTTTGATCATTCTTTTGAACTGGAACAAAACCTTTTAGAAAAAGGTAAATATGAAATGCTTGAAAAAGTACAAGCATCTTCAAAGATTAATATTCATTACATAAGACAAAAAGAACCAAAAGGATTAGGTCACGCAGTATGGTGTGCTCGTAAATTTATTGGGAATGAGCCATTTGCAGTATTACTTGGTGATGATATCGTACAAGCTGATACGCCATGTTTACGTCAGTTGATGAATGAGTACGAGGCAACACATTCGTCTGTAATTGGTGTGCAAACAGTACCGGAAAATGAAACGCATCGTTATGGAATTATTGATCCAATCACGCAAAATGGTCGTCAATATCAGGTGCGCCGATTTGTTGAAAAACCAGCACAGGGAACAGCACCATCTAATTTAGCAATTATGGGGCGTTACGTATTAACACCAGAAATCTTCATGTTCCTTGAAGACCAACAAACAGGTGCAGGTGGAGAAATTCAATTAACAGATGCGATTCAACGTTTAAATGAAATTCAACATGTGTTTGCATATGATTTTGAAGGTACTCGATATGATGTTGGGGAAAAATTCGGATTTATTAAAACAACGATTGAGATGGCACTTCAAAACGAAGAATTGAAATTAGACTTGATGAAGTATATAAAAGAACTTGTAAAAAAAGAAGAGGTACATTCATAAGAGAATGTCCTTTTTTATTATCAATAAGATGCGAATTATATAAAGAAGGGAACAGGTATATTGAGTTATCGAAAACGGCTCTCATTATTAATTTTATTAGATTCATTTATTGTATTAACCGCCGTATATTTAAGTTATTGGTTCATACATCCGAATGTATTAAACAAAATCCCTGCGACAGTAATTATTAGCTCTATTACATTATTGTGTAGTCATCATATTTTTGCGGCTATTTATAAGCTTTATAACAAGGCGTGGGAATATGCAAGTGTTGGAGAATTAATACAAATATTTAAAGCAATTACACTTTCTATTATTGTAACAGCAATTGTTCAACAAATTATAAATCATGATATTTATGTTCGAATTTTAGCAATCGCATGGATGTTACATTTATTATTAATTGGTGGTTCTCGCTTTGTATGGCGTATGTTTCGCGATACATATATTACGAAAGCTACAGATAAAAAACGAACATTGATTATCGGTGCTGGTTCAGCGGGAACTATGGTAGTAAGACAATTGCAACATAATAAAGAAGCGGATCTATATCCAATTGCGTTTGTTGATGATGATAGAAATAAACAAAAATTGGAGATTTATAATGTGCCGGTTGTTGGTACAACAAATCATATTCAAGAGATTGTGGAAGATAATGATATAGAGCATATCATTATTGCTATTCCATCTTTAAATAGAAATCAAATAAACGAAATTTTTGAGAAGTGTACAAAAACGAAAGCAAAAACGCAAATTGTACCAATGCTTGAAGATCTTTTAGATGGCAAAGTTTCTGTTAATGAATTTCGAGATGTACAAGTGGAAGATTTATTAGGTAGGGAGCCAATTCAATTAGATGACGCGGGCATCGGGGAAAAGATTGCAGGTAAAACGATTTTAGTAACGGGTGCGGGCGGATCAATTGGATCAGAAATTTGTCGTCAAGTGATGAAGTATAATCCTGCAAAAATTGTTCTTTTAGGACATGGTGAAAATAGCATTTATACTATTGAAATGGAAATGCGAGTTACTTATAAAGATGCAGTGGAAATTACGACAGAAATTGCTGATATTCAAGATCGACATAAAATCTTTGAAATAATGAACAAGCATCAACCATATATCGTATATCATGCAGCTGCACATAAGCATGTACCTTTAATGGAGCGTAATCCTGAAGAGGCTGTAAAAAATAATATTTTTGGTACGAAAAATGTAGCAGAAGCGGCTGATACATTTAAAGTAAATACGTTCGTAATGGTTTCTACAGATAAAGCGGTAAATCCGACGAATGTAATGGGAGCTACAAAACGATTTGCGGAAATGATTGTCCAACATATGGCATCCATTAGTACTGGTACACGTTTTGTTGCAGTTAGATTCGGTAATGTTCTTGGAAGTAGAGGAAGTGTAATCCCATTATTCAAGAAACAAATTCAAAAAGGTGGACCTGTAACAGTTACTCACCCTGATATGATTCGTTACTTTATGACAATACCAGAAGCTTCAAGATTAGTTATTCAGGCTGGAACGCTAGCTAGGGGTGGCGAATTGTTCGTACTAGATATGGGGGATCCAGTAAGGATTGTTGATTTAGCTAAAAATTTAATTACTCTTTCAGGGTATTCTATTGAAGAAATTGGAATTGAATTTACTGGATTAAGACCAGGCGAAAAAATGTATGAAGAGTTATTAAATGAAGGTGAAATTCATCCGGAGCAAATATTCCCTAAAATTCATATAGGAAAAGCTGTTCTAATGGATCAAGAGATTTTAAGACAGTTTATGAATGATTTTGAGGAAATTAGTAACGAGGAAATAAGAGAACGATTATTAGATATTGCAAATAATAAAATTAATCTTAAAAATTAATTTAGGGGAAGGAAGTTTTTTAAATGGGAGATAGAATATTTCTTTCATCACCACATATGAGTGATGAAGGTTATGAAATGCAGTATGTGAAGGAAGCATTTGATACAAATTGGATTGCACCACTTGGAGAAAATGTGAATGGATTTGAAAGAGAACTAGCAACGAAAGTTGGCTCTAAAGCAGCCGCAGCGCTATCTTCTGGGACAGCTGCAATTCATCTGGCTCTAAAAGCAGCTGGAGTAGGGGAGGAAGATGTTGTTTTTTGCCAAACACTTACATTCTCAGCTACTGCAAACCCTATTATCTATCAAAATGCTACTCCCGTTTTCATAGATAGTGATTATGAAACTTGGAATATGTGTCCTAAAGCATTAGAAGAGGCATTTGAAAAATATCCAAACGTAAAGGCAGTTATAGTAGTTCATCTTTATGGTCTATCTGCAGATATGGATAAGATTATTGAACTTTGTAAGAAACATAATGTTGCTTTAATTGAAGATGCTGCTGAATCTTTAGGAACTTACTATAAAGGTAAGCATACGGGAAGCTTTGGCGATTATGGTATTTTCTCTTTTAATGGAAATAAGATTATCACTACTTCTGGTGGTGGAATGCTCGTTTCTAATAATGAAGAACGAATTTCAAAAGTAAGATTTTGGGCTACTCAAAGTAGAGATCAAGCAAGACATTATCAACATAGTGAATTAGGCTTTAACTATCGTATGAGTAATGTAGTTGCCGGAATCGGTAGAGGGCAACTTAAAGTATTAGATCAAAGAGTTCAGAAGAAAAGATACATATTCGATTTTTATAAGAGAGAATTAGGAAATCTTGAAGGTATTGAATTTATGCCTAGCAATGAATGGAATGAGCCAAACTATTGGTTAAGTTCTATGACTTTGAACGGTAACATTCGACCGATTGATGTGATGGAAGCCCTTGAAAAGGAAAATATTGAATCTAGACCAGTTTGGAAGCCGATGCACATGCAGCCATTCTTTGAGAAATATGATTTTGTTGGTACAGATGTATCAGAGAAACTTTTTGAGAATGGTATATGTTTACCAAGCGATACGAAGATGACAGAAGCAGATTTAGAAAGAGTTGTGAAAATTATTAAAGGGTTGTGGATAGCGTAATGAGGAGTCCCAAAGTTGGCATCTATGGACGGTTTATAAAAAGGCCAATGGATTTTATACTGTCTTTAATTGCTATTATAATGCTTAGCCCAGTACTCCTTATAGTAGCTTTTCTCGTGAAAACTAAACTGGGTAGCCCAATATTATTTAAACAAGGGCGACCAGGATTGCATGGAACTGTTTTTAAGATGTATAAATTTAGAACCATGACAGATGAAAAGAATGAAAAAGGTGAGCCACTACCTGATAGTGTAAGGCTTACTAAGTTCGGCAAATTTTTACGTTCGACATCACTTGATGAACTACCAGGTCTTTTTAATATTTTTAAAGGTGATATGTCAATTATAGGACCTAGGCCTTTATTAGTTCAGTATTTACCACTATATAATGAACATCAAAAGCGACGCCATGAAGTTAGGCCTGGATTATCAGGGTTAGCGCAAGTTAATGGTCGAAATGCTATTAATTGGGAAGAAAAGTTTAATTATGATGTAGAGTATGTTGAGAATGTAAGTTTTATTACAGATTGGAAAATCATTCTTTTAACGATTAAGAAAGTCGTTATTAGAGAAGGGATTAATTCAGAAACTGCTGCTACAATGGAGCCATTTAAAGGGAATGGCAAAGGAAGTATAGGGTTATGAAAACCCCCTTCTTATAGTAGGGGCTAGTGGCCACTGGAAAGTTATAGCTGATATCGCACTGAAAATGAATAAATGGCAGGATATTTCTTTTTTGGATGATAACGGAAACATAAAAACTTCAATGGGAATAGAAATAATTGATAGATTAGCGAGGACAGTGAAAGTTGGAAGAGGTACTTGATTGGGGATTGGTAGCGTAGTAAGTAATAACATAAATATTACACATAGCTGTAAAATTGGTGCAGGTGCCGTGGTAATTAGAGATATAACTGA
Organism: Bacillus hominis; assembly: GCF_030348325.1. Taxonomy (NCBI): domain Bacteria; kingdom Bacillati; phylum Bacillota; class Bacilli; order Caryophanales; family Bacillaceae; genus Bacillus; species Bacillus hominis. Next base: position 4,784,968 of record NZ_JAUCFS010000005.1, on the reverse strand, counting down.
ATCTAGAACTTATGTAGGGGTTCCAGTGAGGAGAGTTTAATGTATGAATGTCTTGTTTTTAACACTTCTAGATTTTTCAACAATTAAAGAAAAGGGCATATACACTGATTTGATACGAGAATTCGTAAAAGGTGGACATCACGTCTATATTATTTCTCCGACGGAAAAGAGAAAGCAGCAAAACACGCGGTTGATTGATATGGAAAATTGTAAAATATTAAAACTACAAATCGGTAATATTCAAAAAACTAATATGATTGAAAAGGGTGTTTCAACTTTAACCTTGGAGTCTAAATTTCTAAAAGGTATTAAAAATTATTTCTCAGATGTTAAGTTTGACTTAGTATTATATTCAACGCCACCAATAACGCTTCAAAAGGCGGTTGAATACGTACAAAAAAGGGATAATGCAAAAACATATCTATTACTAAAAGATATTTTCCCTCAAAATGCAGTAGATCTAGGTATGATAAAGAAAAAAGGGATTGGGAGTTTGCTTTATAAATATTTTAGGAATAAGGAGAAAAGATTGTATAGCATCTCAAACTATATTGGGTGTATGTCAAAAGCTAACGTGAATTTCTTACTGCAAAATAACCCTGAAATATCTCCAGATATTGTCGAAATATGTCCGAATAGCATAGAACCTTTAAATGTACAAAAGGATGTAAGAAAGAGTAATGAAGTTAAGGCTAAATATAAAATACCAATTGATAAAACGGTCTTTATTTATGGAGGAAATCTAGGGAAGCCACAAGGAATTGACTTTTTAATGGAGTGTCTCAAGGCTAACAAAAATAATGATCAAGTTCACTTTGTTATAGTTGGAGCGGGGACAGAGTTCGCTAAGCTAAAAACTTGCGTTAATAACGAAAATTTAACTAATACACAATTATTTTCTCAATTACCAAAGGATGAGTATGATATTTTAGCAAGTTCATGCGACGTTGGATTAATATTTCTTGATAAAAGATTTACAATACCTAATTTCCCTTCAAGGATTTTGTCATATATGCAAGCTTCGATGCCTATTTTAGCAGCGACTGATATAAATACGGATATTGGAGAGATTATTGAAGATGGTGGATTTGGTCTGTGGTGTGAAAGTAGTAATAGTGAGAGTTTTAATGAAAAGCTAAATCAAATGTGTAACAGAGAATCGAGAAAATCTATGGGGATTAATGCTAGGAGATATTTAGAGGCAAATTATACAGCAAGAAACTCATATGAAGTAATAATGAATCATTTCAAATAATATGAAAAGAGGTCATTAATATGTTTAAGGATAAAATTTTATTAATAACAGGTGGTACGGGTTCTTTTGGTAATGCAGTGATGAAAAGAGTTTTAGATACCGATATAAAAGAGATTCGTATTTTCTCACGCGATGAAAAAAAACAGGATGATATGAGAAAACTTTATAGCAATGACAAATTGAAATTTTACTTGGGGGATGTAAGGGATTTAGCAAGTGTTAAAAATGCCATGCATGGTGTAGATTATGTTTTTCATGCAGCTGCATTAAAACAAGTTCCTTCATGTGAATTTTTCCCCTTAGAAGCCGTAAAGACTAATATTATAGGTACAGATAATATACTGACGGCTTCTATAGAATATGATGTGAAAAAAGCTATCTGTTTATCTACGGATAAAGCGGCTTATCCAATCAATGCAATGGGTATTTCGAAAGCAATGATGGAAAAAGTGTTTGTGGCAAAATCAAAAACAGTATCTCCAGAGAATACACTTATTTGTGGTACGAGATATGGTAATGTTATGGCTTCACGTGGATCAGTTATTCCACTATTCATAGAGCAAATTAAAGCGGGTCAACCTTTAACTGTGACTGACCCTAATATGACAAGATTCCTGATGAGCCTAGAAGAAGCTGTAGAATTAGTAGTATTTGCTTTTCAAAATGCTGTAGCTGGGGATATTATGGTTCAAAAATCTCCTGCAAGTACCATTGGTGATCTTGCTCAAGCTGTAAAGGAATTATTTAATGTTGATAATGAAATTAAAGTAATTGGTACACGTCATGGAGAAAAGCGCTATGAGACACTGCTAACAAAAGAAGAATACGTGGTAGCGGAAGATTTAGGAGGTTTCTTTAGGGTTCCTGCGGATCGAAGAGATCTTAACTATGATAAATATTTTGCTGAAGGAAATCAAAAACTTACTACTATTGGGGAATATAATTCAGATAATACACAGATCCTTGATATTGAACAAATTAAAGAAAAATTATTAGAATTAGATTATGTGCAAAAAGAACTTGAAGAATGGAATAAAACGCAAGTTTATACAATGAATTAGAGGACGGGGATAATTAATGAAAATTCTTGTTACAGGTGCAAAGGGCTTCCTTGGAAAAAACCTTGTTGCCGAACTTAAAAATCAGGGCTATGAAGATATATTCGAATTTTCTAGAGAAGATGATATTACATTACTTGAAAGGTATACGAAAGAATGTGATTTTGTTTTTCATTTAGCTGGTGTGAATAGACCTAAAGATGAAAATGAATTTATGGAAGGAAATGCCGGGTTTACATCTCAATTGCTACATTTATTAAAAGAGCATGGTAATAAGGCCTCCGTACTTATTACTTCTTCCATTCAGGCAGAAAATAATAATCCGTATGGGAAAAGTAAAAAAGCTGGTGAAGAGATATTATTCAATTATTCTAAAGAAACTGGTGTTAGAGCTTATATATATAGACTTCCAAACTTATTTGGAAAGTGGAGTAAACCTAATTACAATACGGTGGTAGCTACGTTTTGTCATAATATTACTAGAGGGTTAGATATTCAAGTAAATGATCCGGATGTAGAATTGAATCTTTGTTATATAGATGATGTATTGGAAGAGTTTTCAAGAGCTTTGAAGCATAATCCGACTATACAGGGTGAACATTGTTTTGTGCCTATAACACATAAAATTAAGCTTGGGGAATTAGCGAATGTAATAAAAAGCTTTAAAGAGGGTAGAACAAATTTAAGTATTTCAAATATGGGAGATGCTTTAACTAAAAAGCTCTATAGTACATACTTAAGCTTTTTACCAGAAGACGAGTTTGCATATGATCTTAAAATGAATAGTGATCATAGAGGAGCATTCACGGAATTTATTAGAACATCTGAAAGAGGACAAGTTTCTATAAATTTGTCAAAACCAGGAATTACAAAGGGAAATCATTGGCACCATACAAAAAATGAGAAATTTTTAGTAGTGAGTGGTGAAGGCTTAATTCGATTTAGAAAGATAGATTCCGAGGATATTATTGAATATCGAGTGAGTGGAGAAAAATTACAAGTTGTTGATATACCAATTGGATACACTCACTCAATTGTAAATGTTGGGAAAAATAACCTTGTGACAGTAATGTGGGTAAATGAATGTTTTGATCCTGAAAAATCAGATACTTACTTTTTGGAGGTATAGTTTATGAAAAAGTTAAAAGTTATGACGGTTGTTGGTACTAGACCGGAGATAATAAGGCTATCAGCTGTAATTAATAAATTAGAAGAATCAAGTGCGATAGAACATATTCTTGTTCATACAGGACAAAATTATGATTATGAATTAAATGAAGTGTTTTTTAAAGATTTTAATTTAAAAAAACCGGATTACTTTTTAAATGCAGCTACTGGAACAGCTGTAGAAACCATAGGCAATATATTGGTTAAGATAGATCCTATTATGGAAGAAGTTAATCCAGAAGCATTATTAGTGCTAGGTGATACAAATAGTTGTTTATGTGCTATCGCGGCAAAAAGGAGACAAATCCCAATCTTCCATATGGAAGCAGGCAACAGATGTTTTGATCAAAGGGTACCTGAAGAAACGAACAGGAAAATTGTTGATCATACAGCTGATATTAATTTAACTTATAGTGATATTGCAAGAGAGTATCTTCTCAGAGAAGGAATACAAGCAGATAGAATTATTAAAACAGGAAGTCCAATGTTTGAAGTTCTTAATTCAAGAAAAAAGGATATTGAGGAATCAAATGTATTAGAAAGATTAGGACTCGAAGAAGAAAAATACTTTGTAGTATCTACTCATAGGGAAGAAAATATAAATTCAGAAATAAATTTCTTGAATTTAGTAAGTAGTCTAAATGCTATCTCAGAAAAGTATAATATGCCTGTAATTGTAAGTACACATCCAAGAACCCAAAATATGATTGATGCGAAAGGAATAGAATTCAATCCATTAGTAAAGACATTAAAACCTTTAGGATTTAATGATTATGTAAAACTTCAAATTAAATCTAAAGCAGTTCTTAGTGATAGTGGGACTATTAGTGAAGAATCCTCTATTCTACAGTTTAGAGCACTTAATATTAGACAGGCTCATGAAAGGCCAGAAGCGATGGAAGAAACTTCTGTTATGATGGTTGGTTTACAGCAAGAGAGAATTATCCAAGGTCTAGAAATATTAGAAGTGCAAGAAAAGGATACATTAAGATTTGTTGAAGATTATAGCATGCCTAATGTTGCAGAAAAGGTGCTTAGAATTATCCTTTCATATACAAATTATGTAAATAGAGTTGTGTGGGGGAAAAATGAGAATAGTTATAAATAATATAGCAGCGAGTTCGGGTGGTGCGTTATCAATACTAAGAAGTTTTTATGACTATCTTGTCAAATCAGGAGAATCAAAAGAACATGAGTGGATATTTTTATTAAGTGATAGGTATATTGAAGAAACTGATAATATTAAAGTAATTACACTGGATACAGTCAAAAAAAGTTGGTTAGCCAGATTGAAATTTGATTTGTATAGTGGTAAAGATTTTATTTCGAAATTAAATCCAGATATTGTATTTTCACTACAAAATACAATTACATTTGGAGTGAAATGTCCACAAGTTTTATATATGCATCAAGCAATACCTTTCCAAAATGTAAAAAGTTTTTCTTTACTGAAGACTGAAGAAAGGACTTTAGCCGTTTATCAACATCTTATTGGTAAGTTAATAAAAAAATCTATAAAAGAAGCAGATAAAACAATAGTTCAAACACAATGGATAAAAGAAGCGGTTATTAAAGCTACTAAAATAGACTCTAAAAAAATAGTGAATATATTTCCTCCGATAGAAGATTATCTGAAATATAAGAGGAATGATACGAAGTTTAAAAGAAAAAATTTCTTTTATCCAGCAGCTAATAGTTTATATAAAAATCACCAATGTATATATGATGCTTGTGTTGAATTAAACGAAAAAGGTATTTCAGAATACAATATTTCACTAACTATTAAAGATAGAGAAGATGTAGGAAATATTTCTTTTATAGGAGATATTCCTTTTGAATTAGTTATGGAGAAATATAATACATCTACATTGATATTTCCTTCGTATATAGAAACGGTAGGATTACCTTTAGTGGAAGCTCGACAAATAGGCACTATAGTTTTAGCAGCTGACTGTCCTTTCTCAAGGGAAGTATTAGATGGATATTCAAATGCATATTTTTTTGATCCATTTAAACCTCAACAGCTGGCTAAATTAATGGAGAAAGTAATTAATGGCCAAATAAGTCCTGTTGAAGCAGATGAATCAAGGAAAGTAAGTAATAATGGTTGGGCACTTACAATAAAAATTATTAAAGGCATAAGTGGTGAAAAAAATGAAGATATTATGGCTAACTAACATTCCATCACCTTACAGGGTTGAATTTTTTAACGAACTCGGACAACATTGTGATTTAAGCGTTTTATTTGAGAGAGATGGTTCCTCAGAGAGAGATAAAAGTTGGTTGGAGTACGAATGTACTTTTTTTAATGGAGTAATTATGAAGGGGGTAAACCTTGGAATAGATAAAGCTATTGCCCCTGGTGTTATTAAATATATTAAAAATAATAAGTACGATCATATTGTAGTATCTAACCCTCTAACTCCGACAGGTATTCTTGCTATAGAATATCTAAGGTTAAATAAAATTGATTATTCTATTGAAACTGATGGTGCTTTCCCAGGTAGCGGTCAATCTTTGAAGGAAGTAATTAAAAAATATATTTTAAAAGAGGCAAAATGTTATTTTAGTACTGCTGAGGTACATGATCAATATTATATAAAATATGGTGCGGATAGTAAGAATATTATAAGGTATCCTTTTACCTCTATAAAAGAAATTGAAATATTAGATAAACCTTTAGAGCGCGAAGAAAAATTAGTGTACAGAGATATGCTTAAGATGAAAGAAGATAAAATAGTTTTATCTGTGGGAAGATTTGTTCACTTAAAAGGATTCGATGTATTATTAAAGGCCTGTCAGAATCTTGGTGAAAATGTTGGCATTTATATTGTTGGAGGACAGATAACCAAAGACTATTATGAGTTAAAGAATGATTTAGGATTAGTAAATGTACATTTCATCGATTTTAAAAATAAAGAAGAGTTAGGTGTTTTTTATAAAGCGTCTGATTTATTCGTATTACCAACTAGGCAGGATGCTTGGGGGCTAGTAGTAAATGAAGCTATGTCTTTTGGGTTACCAATTATAACTACTGACAGGTGTGTAGCTGGATTGCAATTAATAGAAAATGATAGAAATGGTTATATTGTTCCTGTTGAGAATGAGATTGCTTTAGCAGATAGGATAAACAACATATTAAGCAATACAGAACTTATGAAGTATATGAGTGAAGAAAATATTAAGAAGATGAAAGAATATACAATAGAAAAAATGGTTGAAACACATATTCAGGTTTTTGAGGGAATTATAAGATGATAGATAAAATAAGAACAAATCCAAAAAACAAGAAAATACAGTATCTTTTTGTTTTTACTGCATGTTATTCAGTTGCAATGCAGGCATTTTTAATGGTTGAAGGTATTTATTCTATTTTAAGGTACATCTTATATGCTTTGATGCTATTAATTTTATTTGCTTTATTTGTTACAAAGCAAATAAGGTTAAAGAATAATACCATTATTGCAATGATAGTAATTGCCTATATAAGCCTATTAATAGGATTAGTCTATTCGATCATATTTGGTACTAATATTATAATTGAGAGCACGTTGTTGGTACCCCTCCTATTAATTATTATAGGTTATAATGTTAATCTCCATACTAAAAATCAAAGATGGTTAATTTATTGCTACGCCATGCTAACTTCACTAGTTGGTTGGTATATAATCTTGAGTTTTGGGAACGGGCTTACTCTTAGTGGACAATATTTTTTAGCACAAAAGAATCAGATAGGTGCGATATTAGGCGTATCAATAGCATTACTGTTGTATATCTTGTTTTCCCAAAAAGGTATTATTAGGGAAAAGCTAGCACCAATACTTTTTACTAGTATACTTTTAATCATGAACATAATACCTTTATTTTTATTGAGGAATAGGACGACAATGCTTGCGATAATAGTGTGTTTTGTTTTGGTAATCATAAAAACATTTCTTAATGTAGGAACAAAGAAAAGTGCTAAATTTTTAATTGTTTTTTCAGGATTGCTAATGTTATTTTCAGCCAATACTATTATTGATTTTGTATATGAATCATTTTTTTTAAATACTGATACGAAGGATTTGAATAGTGTTAGTGGTGATAGATTTGATGTTTATGTCGCTACTATTGAATTTCTTAAAAATAATTTATGGTTTGGAAAAATGGGGACAGAATCATCTATCTTCGACCCACATAATTTTTTATTATACAATTTATATAAAAAAGGATTATTGCTAAGTTTAGGTTATTTTATAATCTATTTTTTATTTTTAGGGAAAATAGTGAAATCTTGGTTTACAGTAAAATTGGCAGATTTAAGTATATCTGATTATTTATTGATTATTTCATTTATCACAAGTATCTCTGAGTATCAGCAACCCTTTGGACCAGGTACGACACAACTATTAGCATGGTTCTTTATAGGAAATGAATTAAGGAATGGAAAAAAATATGAAAAAAAAAATTAATGTCATTATAGTTCCTCAGGAATACAATCAAGCAAATCACATTGAGCTTTGGCAAGAAATGGGGAATCAATCTAATAATATTACTGTAGTTGTAAATATAGGTGCAGATTTATTTGTTTCAGTAATGAAAAAAAGATTCTTTAGAATAAAAGAAGCAATGCAAGCTCCTAGATTGCTTAAAAATAATTTAATTCTATTACGTCCACTTTATATATTAAGGCCTGAAGTGTCTAATAATATAATAAATTGGCTAAATGTAAGATTATTAAAGCGTTCTTTAAAAAAGATAGTACCAAATATAGAAGAATATCAGATTAATGTTCTTCATTATGGGGGAGTATGGTCCAGTCTTTTAGATAAATTGCACTTAAACATAAATTCTTATTATTATATTATGGATGAGGTCAGAAATGATGCGCATAATAATCAAGTAAATGCAAAGCGTAGCATGTATGATGAAATGGCTTGTAAAAATGGTGAATTTTTATATTTAATGAGCCCTAAACTTACAGAAAATAGGGAAGAATATCTTCATAAACTTAAAGTAGTTGGTAATGGTGCTATGCAAAAAAAGTATGATATAGATATAAAACCTATCCAAAATTCGGTTGGGATTATAGGAAATATTAGGGATTGGATAGATTGTGATCTATTAGAAAAATTAATAAAATTAAGACAAGACATACATTTTGGATTTGTAGGCAATATTGAAAACAACATGCAAAGCTATATGGAGCACCTTACATCAACGTATAAGAATGTAGAGTATTATGGGGAAGTAAATAAAGCTGAAATTCATAATTGGTATAGGAAATTTAACGCAATAATAGTTCCATATAAGCAAAATGAGTTCATGAAAGCAACTAGACCGATTAAAATTGTGGAATCAATTTTTGCATCAACTCCTGTAGTTACTATTCCAGTATCTGGTTATGATGAATGCACATTTATTAAATTTGCTAAGAGCATGGATGAATTTTCTAGTAAGCTAGATATTGTAATTAATAATAAGATTGATATTGACTCAAAAGAATATAAGGATTTTATTAAATTTAATAGCTGGTCTTATAAAGCAGAAGAAATACTAAGTGAGTTTGAATAGATAAAATATGGATTAACATATGAACTGATTTTGGACTAATCAAAGTTTATGAAGATAGGGATATGCCTTATTAGTTTGAGATTTAGGTCTGTGGATATTTTAAAATACGATTGTTTCAAGGTTGAATAGTAAGTGTTAAAAGAACTTGTTATTAAATAAAAATTGATTTGAAAAGAAATAGTTGCTAATACTATTTAATGAACGAATGGTATATATTTATGAAATATCTCCCTTCATTTACTACTGTAAATGGAAAAGGAACATTCTATTGAGGCAATAAGTGAGGGGAGCTATTACTTATATTTATTATAAAAATAGATGAAGAGTATCAAAAGTTAGCATTAATTACCGATAAAGAAAAAACAACAACTATAATATTTCATTTATGTATTGAAATTTAAATATATAAAGTGATGAATTAAGTAAATATATATCTGTCTAGGGTAAGTAGAGATCTATGTAATCATTCGATTATGGTATGTGAAAAATAGCGAACTTGTCGGGATGATTTATTTTTTAATGTTTTTAGTAAATGAAGTAGCTTAGAGAGATGTAGATAATCAGTTTGGATCTAGGGGGAATTAGATGAGAAAGTATTTCGGAAGATAAACTGATAAGTAATGTTGTGAAAGATACTGAGGGAGCGTTTCATGATAAAAAGTAACCTTAATAAAAATATAATAACTAACATTTTTTTTCAAGTTATAAATATTGCTTATGGATTAATATTGCCAAGATTAATTATTGTTAATTATGGTTCTGAAATAAATGGTTTAGTTTCTGCAGCCCTACAAATTATAGGCTACATGAAAATTGTCGAGGCGGGATTGAGTACTGCTAGTATAAGACAGTTTTATGCTCCATTAGCTAATAAAAATGCCAGAGAGATAAGTGATTTATTCCAATCTATAAATTATTATTATAGGAAAATTGCAAACTACTTTATGTTAATATCTTTTATAGGTGCGGGGATATATGCATTTTTAGCAAATACTAGTATAAATAATGTATATGTATTTCTTTTAGTTATTGTAATAGCTCTAAGTACTTACCTGGATTTTGCCTTTTCTACAAAATACTACATTTATTTTTTAGCAAACAAAGAGGTTTTTAAATACCAAATACCACAAATTTTGGCCCAGATTATTAAAATTTTAGTTACACTTATAGGTATATATTATGATTTTGATATCGTAATGTTATTGCTTATATTGAGTTTAGTAGTGCTATTAAAAATGCCTATTCTGAATATGTTTTTTAAACATGAAAATATTGTTTTGAAATCTGAGTATCAACTTATTAAAATAGAACAACGGGATTCAGTGTTAATACATCAAATATTGGGCTTAATAATTTATAATGGACCTATTATTTTGATAAGTATATTTATAGATACGAATTTTGCTAGTATCTTTGCGGTATATAATTTAATATTTGGAACGTTCTATAGTTTTTTTAATTTAATATACGGTCAATCACTATTGCCGCAATTAGGTCATGCGTTGTCAACAAAGAAAGAAGCTAACATTAAAAATATGCACGAAAAATTTAATAAATATGGTATTTTGATTATTTTGATACTAATGATTACGACAAGTGTCATGTTTAAGACGTTTATACAGATATATACTTCTGGAGCCGATATAGATTATTATAGTTACACAACTATGCTCCTATTTTTATGGTATACATTTATAAATTGCTTAAAAGTACCTTATCAAACTTTAGTCAATGCTAATGGTAACTTTCAAAAAACTATTATTCATTCTATCATTGAGGTTATAGTATTCATATTAATAATATTAATTTTTTGGAGTAAAATTTCAATAGATATTTTTGTTTTAGGGTTATTACTGAGTAGTATTTATAAAATGGTTAGTTTGAAAATATTCTCAAATATTCATATCGTTAAAGAATCCTGGAAACAGCACTATTTTCAAATAATTGGGCTGATTGTTTTGTTAATTATCAGTATAAGTATAAGTGTCACCACAAAGATCAACTTAAATATTAATAACTTGTTTGAATGGGTTATAAGTTCCATGTTTACTGTAATAATAGCTTCCGTATTAAGTATAGTTATAATTATTTTACCAGAGCTTATTTTAAGTAAAGTTATAAGGAAATAAAGAATCAAAAATGTGAATAAATATAATAGTGATATATAAGATTAGGTAATTACGGTGTGATAGCTTTTTTATTTAGTTTTAAAATCTATTATAAATAAGATGCATATATAACAGGCTATGCAAAAATAGATAAGGCTTTCATCTTAATTTTATATGATAGAAAATAATTAAAGATATTATTTGAGTAATAATTTTTAATTTGATTAAATCTCCTATAAGATATTTTATTTATATATGAAGGGTACGATGATATGTACAAAATAGCTGTAGCAGGAACAGGGTATGTTGGTCTGGTAGCAGGTGTATGTTTTGCTGAGGTTGGTCATCAAGTAACTTGCGTTGATATTGATGAGAAAAAAGTTGAATTAATGAAATCAGGTGTTTCACCAATTTATGAAGCTGATTTAGAGGGTTTAATGCAGAAAAATTATGCTGCTGGAAGAATTAATTATACAACGGATTACAAGTCAGCATATAAAGATGCAGATGCAATTTTCATTGGTGTAGGAACTCCTGAACAAGCTGATGGTTCTGCAAACCTTTCATATATTGCAACCGTTGCAAAACAAATTGCTGAAAGTGTAGAAAAGGATTGCCTTATTGTTGTAAAATCAACCGTTCCAATTGGAACAAATGACAAAGTAGAGCAGTTTATTCAGGACTTTTTAGTTAATGATGTGAAAGTAGAAGTGGCATCAAATCCAGAATTTTTAGCTCAAGGATCTGCGGTTCATGATACGCTATATGCAGAAAGAATTGTTATTGGTACAGAAAGTAAATGGGCTGAAAAAGTGTTAATGGATCTGTATAAACCATTCCATTTACCTATCGTTTCAGTAAATAGAAGATCAGCAGAGATGATTAAATATGCTTCTAATGATTTCCTAGCTCTTAAGATTTCTTATATGAATGATATTGCTAATCTTTGTGAGTTAGTTGGTGCGGATATTCAAGATGTTGCAAAAGGTATGAGCTTTGATGAGCGTATTGGAAGCAAATTTTTAAATGCAGGTATTGGGTTTGGAGGATCATGCTTCCCTAAAGATACTAAAGCATTAGAGTACTTAGCGAGACAAAACGGTTATGAATTAAGAACGATAAAAGCTGCCATTGATGTAAATAAAGATCAAAAGACTCTATTATACAAAAAAGCGAGTCAAAGATTAATTACTTTTAACGGTCTTAAAGTGGTGGTATTAGGATTGACATTTAAACCTGGTACAGATGATTTAAGAGAAGCTGCATCTCTTGAAAATATTCCTCTACTGTTAGAGCAAGGCGCAGATATTTATGCATTTGATCCAGTAGGTGCGAATAACTTTGCTAAAGTGTATCCAGAGGGGAAAAATAAGAACGGTAATATCACATATGCTACGGATATTGAACAAGCTTTAGAAGGTGCAAACGTCTGCTTTATTTTCACAGAATGGGGAGAAGTGAAGGCATTAACTCCAGAAATTTATAAAACATTAATGCGAACACCTCTAATTTATGATGGTAGAAACATTTATGATGTGCAAGCAATGCAAGAAGCAGGCATAGAATATCATTCTATTGGTAGAAAATCAACAAGTAGAGATCGCATGAAGGAGTTGAATAACAGTGATTTACAAGCCTCTAGATAAAAATAAAATATACCTTATTACTGGAGCCGCTGGTTTTGTAGGATACTTCTTATCTAAAAAATTATTAGGGCAAGGTTGCAAAGTAATAGGTGTTGATAATATAAATGATTATTATGATGTGAATCTTAAATATGCTCGTTTGGAGCAACTTAAGCCATATGAGAAATTTACCTTCATTAAAGGGGATATTTCTGATAAGGATATGATTACTAAGATCTTTGAAGAGTACAAGCCAAATATTGTAGTGAATTTAGCTGCACAAGCTGGTGTGAGATATTCAATTGAAAATCCAGATGTATATATTCAAAGTAATATTATTGGTTTTTATAATGTTCTCGAAGCATGTAGACATTACCCAGTTGATCATCTTGTATATGCATCATCTAGTTCTGTGTATGGAGCAAATAAAAAGGTTCCTTTTGAGGAAACAGATTTTGTAGATAACCCAGTATCACTTTACGCATCTACTAAGAAATCAAATGAACTAATGGCTCATACGTATAGTCATTTGTATAAGATTCCTGCTACTGGGCTTCGCTTCTTTACGGTGTATGGTCCAATGGGACGTCCAGATATGGCTTACTTTGGTTTTACTGATAAGTATTTTGCTGGTGATTCAATCAAAATATTTAATAACGGTGATTTTGAAAATGACCTATATCGTGATTTTACTTATATAGATGATATCGTTGAAGGAATCCAACGTCTTTTGAGTAATCCACCTAAAGGTGATGTTGAACATAAAGTATTCAATATTGGAAATAATAATCCTGAAAAACTAATGGTGTTTATCGAAACATTAGAGAAAGCGCTAGGTAAAGCTTTAGGAAGAGAAGTTGCATTTGAAAAGGTATTTGAGCCTATCAAACCAGGAGATGTACCAGCTACTTATGCATCAACTGATTTATTACAGAAGGCTGTAGATTTTAAACCTGAAACTTCTATAGAAAAAGGCTTACAGGAGTTTGCTAATTGGTATGTAGAGTATTATAAAGTGAAATAATATTGATTATGCTTTTGGGAAAGGAAAATCCATCAAAGGTTTAGGTTACTTAAGATAGAATATACTTTGATATACTGGTTATAGAATGTCATTCTTAGTATAAGAGACTAAATTGATACTTTTATTATCCGGATATTTATTCAGAATGATGGAAAGAAGAGGTCTATAATAATGAAAAAGAAAATCCTATTTTGGATATTAGGAATCATAGGAGTATTAATTATAGGTGGAGGAGTCTACGCTTATAATATATATTCTTCTGTTTCAAAAACATTAGATGAAGTTCATAAACCTTTAAAGCGTGATCAAAATAATAAACAAGAAGAAAAAATCAATAAATCTGAACCTGTTTCAATCCTATTACTAGGTGCAGATGAACGCGGTGAAGATAAAGGACGTTCTGACTCTTTAATGGTTATTACTTTAAATCCGAAAAACAATTCTATGAAGACGTTAAGTATCCCTCGTGATACGTATACGGAAATTGTCGGTAAAGGAAAAAGTGATAAAATTAACCACGCTTATGCGTTTGGCGGAGTAGATATGTCTGTCGCAACAGTCGAAAAATTCTTAGGTGTGCCTATTAATTACTACATAGAAGTTAATATGGAAGGATTTAAGGATATTGTTGATGCTGTGGGCGGTGTTGATGTAAATAATGATTTAGAATTCTCTCTTGAAGGAAAGGACTTCCAAAAAGGGAATATTCATTTAACAGGTGATCAAGCTTTAGCGTATACTCGTATGCGTAAAGAAGATCCACGTGGTGACTTCGGTCGTCAAATGCGTCAACGCCAAGTGATGCAAGCAGTTATTAAAAAAGGTGCAAACTTATCTTCTTTAGCAAATTATGGAGATGTACTTACAGCAATCCAAAAGAACGTGAAAACAAACTTAACACAAGATCAAATGTTTGATATGCAAAAGAATTATAAGAATTGCTTGCAAAATAGTGAAGATATTCAAATCCCAGGTGACGGACATAAAGCAGCTGACGGTATTTGGTATTACTATGTTCCGGACGCAGCGAAGCAAGATTTAACAAATAAATTAAAAGCAAATCTTGAGCTGAAATAAGTAATAATACGGATAAACCCAACTCTTTTGGAAAGAGTTGGGTTTATTTTTTGTTTTTATATTAGTATTATATAATGTAAGACTATTAGACGAGGTGAAGGGAAGTAACTATAAGATTCTAACATATGAGCAGGAGGAAGAACATGAGTTCAATTTTAGTATGCGGTGGAGCTGGTTACATCGGTTCTCACGCTGTAAAAAAATTAATAGATGAAGGCCTATCTGTAGTAGTAGTTGATAATTTACAAACTGGGCATGAAGATGCGATTACAGAGGGTGCAAAGTTTTATAAAGGAGACCTTCGTGATAAAGGTTTTCTAAGAGATGTTTTTAAACAAGAAAATATTGAGGCGGTTATGCATTTTGCAGCTGATTCTTTAGTTGGCGTTAGTATGGAGAAACCTCTTCAATATTATAATAATAATGTGTATGGTGCACTTTGCTTGCTAGAAGTAATGGATGAGTTCAAAGTAGATAAGTTTATCTTCTCTTCTACTGCAGCAACTTACGGTGAGGTAGATGTTGATCTTATTAATGAAGAGACGGTAACAAATCCAACGAATACGTATGGAGAGACGAAGTTAGCGATTGAAAAGATGCTTCATTGGTATAGCCAAGCTTCTAATTTAAAGTATAAGATTTTCAGATACTTTAATGTAGCTGGTGCAACGCCAAACGGTATTATTGGTGAAGATCACCGTCCCGAGACGCATCTTATTCCTTTAGTTTTACAAGTAGCTTTAGGACAACGTGAGAAGATTATGATGTTTGGCGAAGACTATAATACACCAGATGGTACTTGTATTCGCGATTATATTCATGTCGAAGATTTAGTAGCAGCTCATTTCCTTGGTCTTAAAGATTTACAAAACGGCGGGGAAAGTGATTTCTACAACTTAGGAAATGGAAATGGGTTTAGCGTTAAAGAAATCGTTGAAGCTGTTCGTGAAGTTACGAATCATGAAATCCCAGCAGAAGTAGCACCAAGAAGAGCGGGAGATCCAGCACGTCTAGTTGCTTCTTCACAAAAGGCGAAAGAGAAATTAGGATGGAATCCACAGTATGTAGAGGTTAAAACAATTATTGAACATGCTTGGAATTGGCATCAGAAGAAACCTCATGGCTATGAGAAGTAAGTAGAAATGGAAAAGAGAGGGTATCGTCGTTCAACATATGTTCGACAATACCCTCTCTTTTTTTGTATGATTTTTGCTATACTAAACTGTACTATAATACGGGATGGAAGGAGGATGATGATGAAAATACTTGTAGTTGATGATGAATCGAGTATCCGCAATTTAATTCGGATGCAGTTAGAGATGGAAGGATATGAAGTATTGACGGCAGCTAATGGGAGAGAAGCTTTAGAGAGATGGAATGAGCAGCCGGATGTACTCATTTTAGATGTGATGCTTCCTGATACGGATGGGTATGAGTTATTACGTTTATTCCGAGAGAAGGATCGTGATATCCCAGTGCTTATGCTGACAGCAAAGAGTCAGATGAATGATAAATTGCTTGGCTTGCAGCTTGGTGCGGACGATTATGTGACGAAGCCTTTTAATTATGCGGAGCTTATTCTTCGTGTGAAAAATATGAGTCGGCGTGTGAGGAAGGAGGAAGTGTCTTCTACTCATGAGGTGATCCGAGCAGGGGAATTGGTAATTTGTCCAAAGGAAAGAAAGGTACATGTGAGTGGGCAAGAAATTCAGTTAACGTATCGAGAGTTTAATTTATGTCAGTTGTTTGTTTCGAATCCTCAGCGTGTGTTCATGAGAGATGAGTTGCTTGAGAAAGTATGGGGATTTGAGTATATCGGAAATACGAGAGCGGTTGATATTATGGTGCAAAGACTTCGAAAGAAACTCGGGAATAGTGGGGAGCATATTAAGACGATTTATGGTGTTGGATATAAGCTTGATTGCTAAAAGGTGATGATATGTCTTTAAAACGAAATATGGTGTTTGGAATAGTTGGATTGTTGATTCCAATTCTTGTTCTTTTGTATGCGGTTGTTTATATTGCACTGGAGAAGAATGTGTATCATAATGCGGCAGATTCCTTAGAAAAGTTAAGTGTGGAAGCGCAAATTTATACGATGAATTATTTAGAGAAGGAAGCAGAAGTAGAGACGCTAGGTCCTAATTCACTTTTAATCGCTTCTTATTTAGCGAAGCGAATGGATGTCCGGGTACAGATGATTGGGAAGAATGGAGATGTTGTTGCAGATACACAAAAGGGAGCATTACTTCATCGAAATATCGACATTGAGAGTTCTTTGAAGGGAAAGAAGTCTTATGTTTTTGAGGAGGGAGACCCCGCTCCAATTCTTTTGTTTTCAAGTCCGGTTTATTATGGAAACGATGTCATTGGAAGCATTCGTTTCATAAATGAGCTAACGGATGAGAAGGAAGTTTTAACGAATGTGAGTTGGACGTTTTTAATGACATCTCTTTGCTTAGTGGCCGCCGGTATTTTCTTTGCGATTCGTTTGGCGAAGTCTCTTCATAAACCAATTGATCAGTTAAGGCAAATGGCGCATCGGCTTGCGAATGGAGATTATGAAAGTAAGATTGAGTTAAATGAGTATGTGGAAATTGCGCAGCTTTCAGCGTCCTTTAATGCGATGGCTGACGGAATTGAACTACATATTAAACAGTTGAAGGAAGAGAAAGAGAAGCAGAAAGATTTCTTAGATCGAATTACGCATGAGTTGAAAACACCGTTAACAGCGATTATCGGTTATGTAGATTTAATTCCGAAGTTACAATCTAAGGAGGATGTGCAGGAGAGTCTCCGTTATGTGGCTGTAGAAAGTGAGCGTCTATTATCACTTGTAGAGGAATTACTTAAGTCTTCAAAGTACGGGAAGAGTACGTTTGAAGTGTCACCTACAGTCGTGAATATAAAGGAATTGGCGGAAGAAGCAGTTTCGATTGTGAAACTCAGGTTGCGGCAGTTTGAAATTGAAGTTATGAATGAGTTAATGGAAGTACACGTCGTTGCGGATTTTGATAAGACGAAGCAAATTTTCTTGAATGTGCTTGATAATGCGATTAAATATAGTGATGCTACGCGAGTTCGTATGAATGTAATTATAAATGAGCAGGAAGCAAAGGTTTTTGTTCATGATGATGGTATTGGTATGGATGAAGGTGTGCTTGCAGAGTGGAATGAGTCTCCGGAAGGTAAGGTGCTTCCTTCTAGTTACGGGAATGGCTATGGTTTATACATTTGTCAGGAGATTATGAAGAAGCAAGGCGGGAGTATGCGAATTGAGAGTAGTGAAGAAATGGGAACTACAATATGTATGACATTTTTACTCCCAAGACGGATGGAAGACATAAAAAACTTGAAAGCGGTTAAATGATACATTTATGAAACAATTATGCGGTATTTTCGAAACAACGTTTTTTTATCTTGGAGGTAGGCAGAAATGAAAAGGCTATCATTTCAAATTCTTGTGTTTGTCTTTTGTATGATCGTTTCTCTTATTTTGTTTTATGTTATTGAGAAGCAAATATATAATCGAATCACGATTGTGGATGACAAACAAGCCGTTTTACAAAGAGTGAATGAATCCCTTCCTACTGAAGTGAAAGTAAGGCATGAGAAGTGGGGAGAAATTGTTGTAACGGATGAAGTTCGTTTGCATACGATTGTTTCATTCTTTGACCGAATTCGAGTAGAACCGAGAGAAGCGAGGAATCAAGAACAAGTATTTACTGGAGAAGTAACGTACTTGAATGGACATAAACGTACTTTTGCAGTAGGTGACTTGTTCCAGTATGAGGCTAATGTATACGGAAAGAATGGTACGGATCCGATGATTTCAGTATTGCAAACGTATTTGTTAAGTCTGTATTATACACCAGAGCGCATTAGTAATTTCTTTGCGGAGGCAAAGGAAGTTGTAGTGAGGCAAGGGGATGTAATACGTACTATAGATCTTACGCAAATATTTGATTCTATTCGATACGCAAAGCAAATTACAGATTACGGAGAAATTCAGAAATTATTACAATCACAGAATGAACCGACTGCTTATATTACTGCCTATAAAACAGGCAAGCGTGTAAAGAATGAGCGAGAGGATATTCTTACGATTTCTGTGTATCCATCGTACTTTGTTGTGCAATATCTCGGTGATAATAACGGGAATGTCATGTATATGAAAGGCTCTCTAGCAGAGTTATTCGTAAAGGAGAATGCGTCATGAGAAAGATAGCCTTTTTCTTCTTTTTGCTAGTAATTGGAGGAGCGATGTCTAGTTGCTCTCGAGATACAACCTCTATTAAATATAATAAAAGTGGTCTCCCTATTTTGGAGGATCGTCATCTTGTTGCATATGTAGCGGCCCGCGAGGAAGTTGGTGAGGCATTGCTTTCATCATTTTGTAAACCGCGAGGATGTACGTATGAATTTATTCGTCTTTCGACAGAAGAACTTCTTCGAAGAGTGGAAGAGGAATCTGGAAATCCGAAAGCGGATATTATTATTGGCGGTACAGTAGATGCACATCAAATGATGAAGCAAAAAGATCTGTCTATTCCTGTGACGAGCCAGCATGCGAATCGTATTTCAAAAACTGTTAAAGATAAAGATGGTTATTGGTACGGTTACGAAGTAGAGAAATTGGCAATCGCAATTAATAAAGAGCGGTGGAACGAAGAAATAGCACCGCTCGGTCTACCGTATCCATCCAGGTGGCAAGATTTATTAAACTCTGCGTACACTGGAAAGATTGTTATGCCAGATCCAAATGTTTCGGGTACTGCATATACGTTTTTTCAATCACTTATTGATACTTTAGGTGAAGAGGAAGCGAAGGCGTATGTGAGGCATCTTGCAGGACAGGTTGGAGAAGTAACCGTGAATGGTTACATACCAGCAGAACTTGTGGCAAGTGGTGAATATATGATAGGCATCAATTTTATGGGAGATCAGAGAATGCTTCAAAAACGAGGATTTCCTATTTTAAGTAACGAACCTGAGCAAACAGGTTTGTCTGTCAATGCGATTTCAAAACTAAAACGTGCACCGAGTGGTATTATTGCGGATTTATTTATTGATTATTGTTTATCAGAAGAAGCGGGTCACATTTTAGAAAAAGTTTCGTTTGGAGTACCAACGATGTTTGCGAAGAATGAGAAAGAAATAGAAGGACAGCCGGTTAGAAGGACGAACCAAAATATATCAAATAGTGGAATAATCGAGATATGGAATAGACAGCGTCTCTCTCAAAAGTGAGAAAAGGAGACGAGAGTATATGTTTAAATGGCTTAAGCCAGCACCTGCAATTGAGAGATTACCAGCGGATATGATCGCTAAAGTATATACATTACTACGTATTCGTGTGCTAATCGGAATCTCAGTTGGATATGCTGCTTATTATTTAGTTCGCAGTAATTTTACGTTATCAAGTACGTATTTAGTACAAGAATATGGTTTTAGTACAGCTGAAATTGGACTACTAGGTTCAGTAATGGCGATTGTTTATGGATTTAGTAAGTTCTTTATGGGGAATTTATCAGATAAAGCTTTTGCCCAGCGCTTTATCGCAGTCGGATTATTCTTATCAGGGCTTGTAAATATTTGTTTCGGGTTTGCATCTTCTTTTGGAATGATTGTTACATTACTTGTCCTGAACGGTATTGTACAAGGTATGGGAGCACCACCTTGTAGTATCGTTATGACGAAATGGTTCTCAAAGAAAGAACGTGGTACGAAAACAGGCATTTGGAATATTTCACATAACGTTGGCGGAATGCTTGTGCCACCACTTGTCGGAATCGGTGTAGGCATTTTCGGTGAAAGTCATTGGCAAGGCGGCGTGTTTATTTTCCCAGCGATTATCGCAATGGTAATTTCAGTTCTTGTTTGGATCAATGCGAAGGATACACCAGAGTCTGAAGGTCTTCCTCCAATTGATGAGTATCGTAATGACTATGAAAATCTTGAAAAAGCAGATAATGCTAACAAGATGTCACCAAAAGAAATTTTAATGAAATACGTAGTGAAAAATAAATTTGTATGGTTCTTATGTATTGCGAATGCATTTGTTTATTTAATTCGTTTCGGTGTTATTAACTGGGTCCCACTTTATTTAACGACAGTTAAAGGTTTTTCAAAAAATGAAGCACATGCAGCATACGCAATCTTTGAAGGTATGGCAATTCCAAGTTCATTAATTGTTGGTCTTTTAAGTGATAAATTATTTAAAGGGAAACGTATGCCATTGTGTATTATTAGTATGGTTGGAGTTGTTATTGGTACGTTTGTATATTGGCAAGCGACTAGCGTACTTGTTGTAAGTATTGCCGTTTCGATTATCGGATGTTTAATTTACGTACCACAGTTCTTAATCGGTTTAAGTGCGATGGAATTAGTACCGAAATTTGCAGTAGGTACGACAGTTGGTATGTGTGGTCTGTTCGGTTATGTGGGCGGAAGTCTTGTAGCAAACGCAGCAATCGGTGTTATTGTTGATCGTTCTGGCTGGGACGGTTGCTTCATCTTACTATTAACAGGTGCCGTTTTATCAACAATCTTCTTGTTCATCGTTCAACGTGGGCACGAGAGAAAAGATACAAAAGTAGCGTAATAGTTAGTTAGAAAAGCTATCCAAAGATTATTTTGGATAGCTTTATTTGTATAAAATAACAATCCCTTAAAACTATCTGAAAAGATAAGGTGTCATATTTCCGATCATTAGAAGTTTTGTTGCAATATAATTGATTGTGTAAAACGTTATAAAGTGGGTGTAATAATATATATAAGTTTACTATAAAGTATCATCATGTATAAATGGCTTCAGGATAACCGATAATGTTTGTAAAAAGCATAAGAGGAGAACAATACGCTATACCATATAAAATACAAAAATCACATCTTTTAAGATTTTATAAACGTTATTATAATATAAACTCCGACAGTGAAACATTCAGCTCCGTTAATGATAACTTCAGCATTGACAGTCGAACATTCAGCTCCGTTAATAATAACTTCAGCATTGACAGTCGAACATTCAGCTCCGTTAATAATAACCTCAGCATTGACAGTTGAACATTCAGCTTCGTTAATAATAATCTCAGCATTGACAGTCGAACATTCAGCTTCGTTAATAATAACTTCAGCATTGACAGTCGAACATTCAGCTTCGTTAATAATAACTTCAGCATTGACAGTCGAACATTCAGCTTCGTTAATAATAACCTCAGCATTGACAGTCGAACATTCAGCTTCGTCTATGATGATATCAGCTTTGACTAGCAGAGTGTTATTTTAAATAAGATAATCTTTTTATTATACCATAAGGTCTTTGTTTTTATCCGCTGTCTATGGAGGAAATGTTTCTCTGCTTGGAATACAGTGAGACAGTTGTCTACTTATTTTTAAAAGATTTTGTAGACATGTATGATTTTCTTTTGTTCGGAATAGCTATAAGTCAATATTTGTAGACAAAAAGAATATAGTCTCAAAAAAACGTCTACTTTTCGAGACATTTTTTTTGAGACTATTGTCGCATGTTTTTATTCGGGTGAAACTTTAGTATAGGGGAGATGAACCTATAAACGTAGGCTTTTTAATACTAAAGTGTAGGACTTATGCTTATATGGTTATTCATTGATCACCTTGGTTGGAACGGCTGCTTCCTGTTGCTATTAGCAGGTGGCATTTTATCAACAATCTTCTTGTTCATCGTTCAACGTGGGCACGAGAGAAAAGGTACAAAAGTAGCGTAATGGTTAGAAAAGCTACCCAAAGATTATTTTGGATAGCCTTATTTATATAAGGTAATCTTTTCCTTAAAACTATCTTAAAAGATAAGATGTCATATTTCTAATCATTGGTATTTTTGTTACAATATAATCGAATGTGTAAAACTTTGTAAAAGTAATGTAATATTATGTAATTGTTTTTCAGAAAGTTTTATACAATTTGACTGTTTATTAAACTATTAAGTTATAAAAGGAGAGAGAATATGTTACCAAATACGGTTCGTACTCCAAACAAGAAGAAGAAATGGATTATTGTCGGGGTTATTGCACTAATTGTTATTGTAGCAGCAGTGAATATTTTTGTTATGCAAGGTAAGAAGAAAGGTACGGCGAAGACAGATGCTGTAAGTTTTGAGAAAGTAACGGAGCGTAAACTTAATAATACGAAGTTAATTTCGGGTCAGGTGAAGCCGGGGAATATTGAAAGCTTCTATGCGGATCCAACTAAAGGAAAAGTGAAAGATATTGCGGTGAAAGAAGGGCAAGAGGTAGAAAAAGGAACGAAACTCTTCTCTTATGATAATGAAGAAATTAATCTACAGATGAAGCAAGCTGAGCTTGATCAGAAGATGGCTGATATGCGTTATGATCAAGGGAAAAAGAAGATTGATTCGTTGAAGAAAGAAATTAAGAAGGCAAAAGATAGTGGGGCTGGGAAAGAAGTAACAGACCCAATGGAAGAGCAAGTAAGTGAGTTAGAAATAGCGCAAAAAACAACTGACCTTGAGAAAGAGAAAGGGAAGTTACAGAAAGAAGAGTTAAATAAAAAGCAGAAAGAGCTTACGATTTATAGTAATTTTACTGGTGTTGTTCAAAAGTTAGATAAAGATGCGGCACAAAGTTCATCTCAAGCGTTAGGTGGACAAGGAAAGGCGTTTTTACAAGTTGCTTCTAAAGATCCGTTCCAGGTTCAAGGTACGTTAACTGAGCTTCAAAAGTCACAAATTCAAAAGGATCAAACATTTACTGTAACTGCGAAAGCAAATAATAAGAAGAAGTGGACAGGTAAGATTACAGAGGTAAGTGAATTCCCAACGAGTGCAGAGATGGCTCAAGCTGGTGGTGTAGGCGAAGCGACTCAAAATATGTCTCAATATACATATAAGGCAAGCCTTGATAGCCAAGATGGTTTATCTCCAGGTTATCACGTTTCATTGCAAGTAAATTTAGAGAATAAGACGATGATTGCTGTTCCAAGTAAGAGCATTGTAGAAAAAGGCGATGATGCATTTGTTTATGTTGAGGATAAAGGAAAGCTTCGTAAACAAAATGTGAAAAAAGGTTCTACTGATGGAGATTGGACAGAGATTGTTGAAGGCGCAAAAGTGGGGCAAAAGGTGGTTAAAAATCCTTCCGACGACGTGTATGACGGAATGGAAGTGAAAGAGAAATGATTACGTTAAATAATATTGCTAAAACGTATTATCAAGGGAAATTGGCAGTGCCGATTTTGCACGGTATTAGTTTAACGATTCAGAGCGGTGAATTTGTTTCGATTATGGGGCCGTCTGGTTCTGGTAAATCAACGCTTATGAATATTATCGGTTGTTTAGATCGTCCAACAGAAGGTGAATATATGCTGAATGATGTGAATATCTTAACAGCAGACGAGTCAAAGCTTGCTTTAATTCGTAATGAATATATCGGTTTTGTTTTTCAGCATTTTAATTTGCTGCCACGTCTTTCAGCAGTAGAAAATGTTGAACTTCCGCTCGTATATGGTGGCGTGAAGAAAGCAGAGCGTCGTCAAAGAGCTCTGGAAGCACTTGGTAAAGTTGGTTTGTCCGACAGAGTTCATCATTTGCCGAATGAGTTATCAGGTGGACAGAAGCAGCGTGTCGCTATTGCGAGGTCGATTGCGAATAATCCAACGTTCATTATGGCCGATGAGCCAACAGGTGCGCTTGATACGAAGTCTGGTGAGCAAGTTATGGACATTTTCACGAAGCTCAATGCAGAAGGTACGACGATTGTTATGGTTACGCATGAAGAAGAGGTTGCGGCTTATTCTTCTCGCCGTATTGTACTGAGGGATGGGAAAATTACAGAAGATAGAAGGTGTGCGGTATGAGTTTACTAGATAGTATAAAAATCGCCTTATCTTCTATTCTAGCTCATAAACTGCGTTCTGCTCTGACGATGCTCGGTATTATTATCGGTGTTGGTTCTATTATTACTGTCGTTGCAATTGGGCAAGGCGGGGAAGCAATGCTGAAGTCGAAATTCGCAGGTTCTGGCGGTAATAACCTTATGCCAATTCAATTTAAACCAGATATTAATGATGAGTTTGCTATGGGTGGATTTGAAATGCCAAAGTTAACTGAAGAGGATATTTTGGAAGTAAAACAAGTGAAAGATGTTTCACACGTTATTACGACAAACCAGAATTCAGAGGTGCTTGATGTAAATGATAAAAAAGCAAATCTGAATGTTATTGGTCTTGATAATGAATATTTTGCAGTTAATAAAGTAAAGGTCGTAAAGGGACGTACTTTAAATGAATCAGATATTTCTCATGCAAATAACGTTGTGATGATTAGTACAAAAACAGAAGAGACTTTATTTAAGGACGTAAACCCAGTTGGACAAATTATTGAGATGAAGGGGCAGCCAATGCAAATTATTGGTGTGTATAGATCCGATAATGAGTTTATGGGATTTGAAATGGAAGAAGCGTTAATCCCCCTTACGTTATGGCCTATTTTATACGGAACAGATGATATTCAAAATATCGCAATTCAAGCTAAAAATGTAGACGATTTAGAATCCGCTGGGAAACAAGCTGTTGATGTATTAAATAGTCGTAAGCCAAGTGAAATTCCAGGTAAATATGAACTGGTGAATTTAAAAGAATTCCAAGAAAATGTTTCTAAAGTTACTAATATCATGACGATGATCATCGGCGGTATCGCTGGTATTTCATTAGTCGTTGGTGGTATTGGAGTTATGAACATCATGCTCGTATCTGTAACGGAGCGTACGCGTGAAATTGGGATACGTAAAGCACTTGGAGCAACACGTAGTAAAATTTTATTACAGTTTTTAATTGAAGCCGTTATGTTAACGCTTCTAGGTGGTTTAATCGGAATTGGTCTTGGATATGGCGGGGCATATATCGTTTCTACATTCGCAAAATGGCCACCGCTCGTTTCATGGGAAGTTGTCGTTGGAGGCGTACTGTTCTCTATGACACTAGGTATTATTTTCGGATTAATTCCAGCGAACAAAGCTGCGAAATTAGATCCAATTGAAGCACTTCGTTATGAATAAATTATTGGTGTAGTAGAGAAAGGGTTCTCTACTACACATTACCGTTCTAGTGGGCGGTTCGTAGCCTCTAAATGAGGATATGAACCGCCCGTTAGAACGGGTTATATAAATAGAAGGAGGCGTTATAATGGAAATGAATATTAATACGCAAGATGAAGGTGCGAAGAAGCCGTCATTATTTGGAATGGTTACTTCTCCAGGCTTACAGTTTGAGAGAATGAAGACGAAAAGCCCAGTCTGGGGAGGATTTTTCTTATTTCTTTTAATGGGGACAATCTTATCAGCAGCGGTAGCTTATTTAGGGTTACTTAATACTCCGGAGCTAGCGAAGTTGGTTAAGGATGATACGACGGGGATAATGAAGTGGACTACACTTGGATTTGGATCTATTGGAGGTCTAGTTGGAACAGCTGTTGGTCTTTTTGTGGTAGCAGGATTTTATAAAGTTATTATGATGTTTATGAGCAATGATACTCCATATATGAAGATATTATCTATTTATATATATGCCAATGTGGTCTTTTATGTTGGTAGTCTTCTCAATGTAGCTTTAGGATATATTCTTGGTGGGAATGGCGCTGATAAATATACAAGTTTAGGGCCTTTATTTGAACAGGGAACAATTGCATATGGCATTGGTTCTGCATTTGAAGTCTTTAACATTTGGAGCTTAATTTTAACTGGCTTAGGCTTGCATATCGTTGCTGGTTTAAGTAAAAAACAAGCAATAATTTTAATTTCTATATTCTTTATCCTTACAATTGGGTTTAGTATGTTAGGTGGCATGTTCTCTGATTTTGGTGCATAACATATTATTTTAAAAAGGTGACTCTCTCGAGAGTCACCTTTTTTATTTTTACCCCTATTTCAAATACCCCCATCAGAATTTCAAATACTGCCTAGTATAACTTCAAGTTCCGTCAGCAGTATTTGAAATTACTCACAATGAAATTTCTTTTTTTATTTTATATTGTAGAGGTACCGCGGAATACTGAAGAGGTATACCTTTTAGAAACGGGTACTTTGTGAAGCCAGAGACTTTTGCAGATACGGTTGTTTTGTATGAAGGTATGATTGTAAATCAAATAAAGAGGTTAAATATTTACCAAGATTATGAAGAGTATTATCAATGTGGTTTAATTGGCCTTTGGCATGCTTATGAAAGATATGAGGAGGAGAAAGGTAGTTTTCCTGCTTATGCGGTTGTAACGGTACGTGGTTATATATTGGAGAGGTTGAAGAAAGAATGTGTAGTGCAAGAGAGGTATGTATGCACTGATCAGTATGAGGAACGATTTGAGTGTGAAGATGTAGGAACGAGAGCGAAGGACTTTATGAGTGTGTTAGATGATAGGGAGAAGCACATCATTTCAGAGCGGTTCTTTGTAGGGAAAAATATGGGGGAGATAGCCAATGAAATAGGGATGACGTATTATCAAGTGAGATGGTTATATCGACAAGCGCTTGAGAAAATGCGAGATAGTGTAAGGAGATAAGAATAATAAATAGAATGGAAGGCAAGGGAAATATTGCGTTCCATTCTATTTGCTTTAATACAGTAAATGTGGCAAGAGGTTTTTTACGTGTAGTGAATCTTTCATGTTCATTCGGGATAATACATGCCCAGCTTTCAAGAATTGTTGCTGCAACTTATGAGGGCTGATTAGTATTGTTACGGTAGTTCCATTTGAAAAATGAATAATCGATGTTTTAGTTTTCCTAAAAAACTCTATATCATCTATATGGTTATAGAACAACCAAATACAGTTTGGAGAAGAAGGAGATTCTGTTGGGAAAACGCAAATATATTCTCTATGATTAATTGGAATCGGAACATTTCGTTTGAAATTAAAGTTTGCTTGGACTGCATGCCGTCTACCTTGATAAGTAGAATGAACATTTGTTAGACAAGATTTCTTTATAAGTTGGATAGCTGTTTGGCAAGAGTGCAGGGGGTCACCGCTACTGTCAATAATTGTTGTCCGGTAATAAGGGTGTTTGCAAGGTTCGAGCATCATTGTAGAACGAGAAATAAAAACATCATTTTCATTATCCATGATTCTTAATCCTCCCTCATAGAGTTCAATTCATATATAATTATATACGGATTATGTAAAGTCACTATTAATCTTCTGTTGCGTATTGTAAATTTTTACTGTTCGTTTACAATCAATAGATGATAGTCTTTCTAATTTGTATTGCTTGTACATATATATGAAAATAGAAAAGAGTAGGCGGTGATATAGCATGAAGAAAAAGTATATTATTATGGTTCTAGCTGTTGTTCTCTTAGTTTATTTAGCAAATAGTAATCCGGGTAAGGGAGAATATACGGATTGGGCAGCAAAACAATTTATGAAGCGTAATGATGTGAGTAAGAAGCTAGACGAGGTTGAGAAAGAAAACAAAGAGGGTATACTTGGCGATATAGCATCGGCGGGAAAGAAATTGGCAAATAAGTATGTTGAGCCACAAGTTGGATTATTAATCGATCATTATACAAAGCGAAATGATTATATTTTCTTCTCGACATATAAGACAGAGTTTGATGTAGGCGGAGAGAATTATAAGTATGTTTGCGTTGGTTTTTCAAACATCTTTATCCCGATTGAAATGCCGAAGAAAAAAGACGAATCTGCAAAATAATGCAGATTCGTCTTTTTGATTTACGGAGTAATCTGAACTTCAGATATGTTTTTTTCTATGAGGCGAGCTCCTTTTTTACGAGCATTTTCACCAATTGATGAAAATACAGATGAAGAAATAATGGTATCCATCACTTGATTTGCGACTAGTTCATTTACTGGTGTGATGGGATTTTCGATAGAAAAGGCTACTGTTTTTCCATCTTCTTTCACGAAAATTAACTCTAGTACTTGCATGTTTCATTCCCTCCTTTTTATTTATCCCGCAACCGCCCGTTTGGTGTGGGCTAATAATCAGTGGGGTAAGCACCCCCCCACTGATTAAAGTTTCACTTTACAGGTTAGAAAGATCTGACGTGCTTACAAGTTGTACAGCTTGAAGTGATGATTGTTGTAGTGAAGCAAGAGCACGTGCTACTTCATGCACTTTGCCTAAATCTGCATTTGTTTTCACACGTTTGAATTGTTTGTTCTTTAAAACTGTTTTACCGTTTTTGTCTAATCCTCCGTTTAATACAAGGCGTAAAGTTAAATCCATTACAATTGTTTCAACTGCCATGTTTATCACCCCCTTTCACTTTATAAATAGGGGGTAAATGTCATGTTTTGGCGTGAAATTTTTTCTTTTTTTTGTTACTCTTAAAAGACTAAGAGAGGAGCTTTCGGGAGAATGAATCGTAAATGGTTATTTTGGATTCCTGTATTACTATGGATGGGGATTATTTTCTATTCCTCAGCACAGCCATATAAAAAACAGGATATGCGCTCAGATATTGAGCAATATGTAAATGCTGAGTTTGTGAAAGAGCATTTTTCATGGGTATCTATCGATTATGGCGGAGGTACACCTGTTAGCATCGCAAATAAAGGTGTAAGTGGATTTGTTGAGTTTTTCCTTCGTAAAGGTGCTCATTTTATGGTGTTCTTTATGCTCGGTTCATTGACGTATTACGCTTTTCATCGATCGGGTTATTCGAGAAAAAGATGCTTTGTATACGCCCTCCTTTTCGTTGCAGGGTATGCAACATTTGATGAAATTCATCAATGGTTTACAGGAGATCGTACACCGATGTGGCAAGATTCATTGCTTGATACGTGCGGTGGGTTAACAGGAATTATAATAAGCAATTGGTTTTGGCATAGAAAAAGGAGCTAATCTCATTTAGAGATTTGCTCCTTTTTGATTTATACGCCAAGTAATTCTTTTAGTTCGTCTGTTGATAGTTCGGTCATCCAACTATCGCTTGTAATGACGGCGTTGTTTAATGATTGTTTTCTTTCTAACATTTCATCAATTTTCTCTTCAAGCGTTCCTGTTGTAATGAGTTTATGAACGTGAACGAAGCGTTTTTGACCAATCCGATATGCACGGTCTGTTGCTTGGTTTTCTACAGCTGGGTTCCACCAACGGTCATAGTGAATAACATGGTTGGCAGCAGTTAAGTTCAATCCTGTTCCGCCGGCCTTTAACGATAAGATGAAAATGTCATACGTTCCGTTTTGGAACTGCTCGATCATCTTGTCACGTTCTTTCTTCGGTACGCTCCCGTTTAAGAAGAGGACGCGCTGACCGAATGTTTCTTCTAACATACTTTTTAGCATGTTCCCCATGCCAATGTATTGAGTGAAGATTAAGCAACTTTCATTTTGATCTTTTATATTTTGGGTGAGATCCATTAACGTTTTTGTTTTCATAGAGCGTTCGACGATGTTTTGTGGTTCTTCTTCTTTCAAATAAAGGGCTGGGTGGTTACAAATTTGTTTTAGCTTGTTCAGCATAAGTAATATAAATCCGCGTCTTTCTATTCCACTTAATCCTTCTACATTTTGTAATGTATCTTGAACAAGTTGTTCATATAAGGAAGCCTGTTCACCAGTTAGTGGACAATAAGCTTTTTGTTCTTGTTTATCTGGCAAGTTTAATGCGACTGTTTGATCTTTCTTCGTACGACGCAGTAAAAACGGCGAGATAAATCGTTGAACTTGCTGGATTTTTCCTTCATCGCGGTCCTTTTCAATTGGTGTGACGAAGCGGCGCTGGAATTGTCCTAAGCTTCCTAGATATCCATGATTGATAAAGTCGAAAATAGACCAAAGCTCAGCAAGTCGGTTTTCCATCGGTGTACCGGTCAAAGCAATTTTATGATTTGCTTGCAAGTTTCTTACTGCTTTCGACTGCTTCGTATGTGGGTTTTTTATATTTTGTGCTTCGTCTAAAATAACAGCGTCCCAGCATAACGTACTAAGTTCTTCTTCATCAAGCTGAGCTAATGCATAAGAAGTTAATATAACATCTGCTGATTGAAGAAAATCTTTAAATGACTCATCCTTAGCTCGGTTACTTCCATAATGTAATTGGACACGTAAACTTGGTGCAAAACGTTCAAATTCTTTTTGCCAATTTCCAAGGACTGATGTTGGTGCCACAATTAATGCAGGACCTGTTTGGAGATTGTTTTCTTTAGCGTATAGTAAGTAAGTTATCGTTTGAATACTTTTTCCGAGTCCCATATCATCGGCTAATAATGCTCCAAATCCAAGCTTTCGTAAGTATAGCAACCATTCAACACCGTGTTGTTGATACGGGCGGAGTGTTGCTTGTAGCGAAGATGGTACATCTACTTTTGGAATATCTCCAATGTGCAGAAGTTTTTGGAAAAGCTCTTCATAATATCCATCTAGTTCGATTTCAATATCGGTAAACGGACTATCGTCTTCTACAATTTCTGTTTCCGCCGTATTAGATAAATGTTGCTGCAACACGTCTTTCATTTCAAGTCCATATTTATCGGCACGGTGCATTAGTTTTTTTACTTCTTCAATAAAGGCAGGATCAAGTCTCATCCATTGACCATTTAAATTGAAAAGACGTTTGTTCTGCTCAACGAGTTCGAAAAATTCGCTTTCTGATAAATCAATACCGTCCGTTGAAATGCGCCAGTCGAAATTAACGAGCGTATTCATGCCGAAGAAAGACTGTGTTTGTGCTGTACTTTGCTTCAGCTGTACGCGTAACCTTGGTTTTGTTGCTTTTAAATTTTGCCACCATGATGGTAGTAAAATTGTAATACCTGCTGCGAGTAATTCATTGCTTGCTTCGGTTAAGAAGTTCCAAGCTTCAGTTTCAAAGAGTTCTTCTCGGAACTTATCGTCCTCTTTTAGCCACGGTACGAGCTTACTGAATCCTTCTTGTGTTTCAAGAATACGTTCTTCGTAATCGTGCCATCGTTTTGGCAAGGAATCGATACTTTCATATACATATATGCGATGCGCACCACGTTTTGGTGTAACGATTGTTTCAAGCTTCCACATTTCAAATTCTTCTTGCGGTTCTTGTAGTCTTAATCCAACTGTAAATGGAAGATCATCTTCAATGTAACCAATTTTTCGAAGCCAATCTTCTTCATGTAGTGCTGCTTCCAATTGCCTTTTCGTAAAGTCGTAATGTTCATATAGTCTCTTTGCATCTTCCCATCCGTCATTTGAGCGAGCATCTTGCAAAATACTTTCGTTCACAGCGGCAGAGAAAAGAGATGCTAACATGTCATCTTCAATTGAGGTATTCTGAACTTTCCAAGATGGCTGCTGAGACCAATACTTCATGTCAGGTGTGAAACTGCCGCTGACGAAAGCGTCCCATAATTCACTTGCGTCCTTTGTAAGCGCCGTAATAGGACCGTTCATTTGCATATTTGCAAATGAATTCATTGGTTTATTTGCGATGTATTCAAATGCCTGGGCATTCGTTAACATAACGCCTTGTTTTCCCTCATATGTTGCTTCTTTTAAAAACGTTCCGTAGAAGGAAGTAGAGTGCCATGCGAATGCGTTTTTTTTCCAAGTTGCTACGGGTAAGAGCGTACCGCTATCATCTTCTCCCCAAAGGAACCAACCTTGACTAACGTGCTGGAGCCTAATTGTTACTTCAGTTTGTATGATCATCGATTAATTTTCCTCTCCGTAATTCTTCTTGTAGTGCACGCAGACGTGAATGTAAGTTAGCGATATGAATAATGAAAGCATCCCATTCATCAGTTCGCTTTAGTCGTTTATAAAGCATACGTAATTTCTTTAAGTAACGAACGGCACGTTTATATGATTTGCGATTTCGCTCTTCAATTGCTTCCATTGCGGCATGGTGATAAAGAGGAAGTGCTGCTTCGGGCGCTTCTTTTTCAATATCTTTCAATGGTTCTTTCAAAAGTTCGATTACTTCGAATCCATATAAGAGCTGAAGTTCCGTCCATGCATGGTATTGTTTCTTCGCTAGTACGTATTGCTCATAGTTCGTGAAACTATAAGGTAATAGTTCTTGTAAAATCATTTCTAATCCCGCTTGTTCATTCGTATGCGTTGCATATGTCTCATACATCATCACAAATAATCGAACGATATCTTGTATGAAGACGGTATTCTCTTGTTCCATTATCGTTTCCTTTACTTGTTTATAAGTAAAGGAAAGCCAGCTTTTAGCACGGTCCCATTGCATCGCACTTAATAACTCTTCTAACCAATAGAAGTAAAGGCTCACAACAGAAGCAGGCTGTTTTTTGAGTGATTCCATTGCCGATAAATCTTCATTGTTTAAAAAGAGCAGATGAGAAGATGCTAATGCTTTGGAAAGTGGATTGATTTTAGTATCGATTCGTTTTTCTTCTTCTTGTAGCTGCTCTTCTGTTCTTAACAGTTCACCCCATAGGTGACGATAAATGAAGAATCGTTCTTGTGTATAGGCATCGGTAGAGAAGAATACTTCATGTACGAGCCGAGCTGTTTCTTGTAAAATCGGTTTGGATTCTTCTGGAATCGCCTCGGTTTTTAGGTCCCTAACGATAGATTCAACTTTATCAACGAATAGGCGAACGACGTTAACTGGTTGGTGATAAGAATATAGTTTGTTTGCTTCAAATTCTTGAATTTCTTCTAATAATTTTTGAAAGCAATAAAGTGCCGCGTGCAACTTAAATAATTCATGAATAGCAACGATGCGCGGAGCTTTCCGTTCTAATTTTGTATAGAAGTCTGTAAAAAGACTCATAAGAAAATACATTTGTTTATAAGTGAGCCGCGCTTGTTCTTTTTTAAATGATTCATATTCATTTTCAAAGTACGTTTGCCAACTTTTATAATCCATTTCTTCAAAAGCTGATGATTGCAATACTTGTCGTGCAGTTCGAATAGGAGGAAGGGAAGGTTTCGTATTATTTTTGAATAAAGTTAATACATCTCCTACCTGCCCAAAACTAGAAGCTGCAGATAGTAACACAGCAAGCATATGCTCACATTGCGTTGGCGCGAAGCAATCGCAATAGCTTTCAGTGACATTACGAATCGGGATGTGAACGCTATATACACTGCCTTCAGCATTTACAGTTCCGGATAGCGTATAGCCATCAAAGTCAACGTTATAGACAACACCACTACGATATAGGTGCCGAGCTGTAGCGACATGTTCCTGATCAGCAACTTGCTGCGGATCAAGCCCTTGAACGAACTCATTCGCAATCATCATAATTTCATCTTTCGTAATTGAGTGTTGCAGCATAATATTCCTCCGTACACAGATTTCTTTCCTTTACCATTATAAACAAAAAATGCTCAAAACAGAAAAAATGAAATTCTAATTACACAATTAGAAAATCATGGTAATATATATGAAGTTAATTTTGTATATTACCATATATTTATAGGGAGAGAGTCAACTTGTCAGATTTACAGACGAAATTAGGTAGTGGAATGAATAAGTTACAAGAGGGAATAGAACAAGGAAAGCAGAAGTTGCAAATTGCACAAGAAATTGCTCAATTGAAAAAAGGAATACAAGTGCAAATGCAGAAAAAAGCAGGAGTTTTATTAGAACTTGGACAACAGGTATATGTTCAACTAAGAGGAAATGGAGTAAATGAAGCGAGTTTAAAAGAAATGATTTCTCCAATTCAAGAGTTTGATGTTGCTATTTATCAAGCGAGAAAACGCATCGTTGAATTGCAAAAACAACAAGGCGAGAAAGCTACTTGTGAATGTGGTGGGCCTTTATCAATAAATGATAGGTTCTGTGGTTCATGTGGAAACCCTAACCCGATGTTAGCGGTAGAAAGTAATAGTGAACAGGAAAATTGTATTACATGTAATGAGTATATTGATAAAAACGCTACTTACTGCCCGGTTTGTGGAATTAAGCAAAGTGGGGAGTGAATAAGATGTATTGTCGTACGTGCGGAAAACAACATGGTGAAGAAGTGAATTATTGTCCTAATGAAGGAAGTATGGAGATTGCGGGGGCAGTAGATACAGTAACGTTAGATCGAGATACTGCTAAATATTGCAGAGGTTGCGGTAATGAAAATGCGCAGCAAAATTTATATTGTCAAAAGTGTGGGCATTCTTTATTTGTTGTTAAGCAAAAAGAACAAATTGTAAAGTTACCTACGATGGATAGTGCTCCGAAAGTTGCATTTACAGTAGATAAAGCAGCTTTAAAAACAGGCTTTATTGGTGGGGCTATTGCAAGTGTTCTCATGTTAGTTGCCGGTTGGATTGGAAGTTTATTATTTGCTTCTATATTAAGTGAGATGTTTAGCAATCTTACGAAAGAACTGGAAATGCTACCAAGATTTTATGCAAGCGCAACTTCTACCTTATTAAATTATCATTTGCTTGGTTTTACAGCCGGTGATGATAGTGGATTGATGTTATCTTTATCTTGGCATACGCCATTCGTTTTATTATTAATTGTTCCATTCATTATTTTGGCTGGTACAGGAATATGGTTAGGAAAACAACGTGTTGCGAAGACGATTAAGGATCAAATCTTTGTAGCAGCAACAGTCGGTATTATATATGGGATCTTTTTACTTATTATAAGCTTTGTAGCAGCACAATCTTTTATAATTCCATTCTCAGATGCAGGCAAGATAACAGTTGGTTATTCAGCTGTAAAGAGCTTCCTAAGTGGTTTTGTATGTGGAACGTTATTCACTTTAGTAGGATTTATTGTTCATACAAGCAAAAACAATATGGCAGCAGCGTTTCAAGAGTTAATGCCATATGGAGCAGCTATTTATTATGGGATTTCATCTATGATAAAAGGACTTTTAGTGACAGCGTTAGTAATGTGCGTTGTAGCTATGGCATTAGTAAGTAACGAAGACAGTGTTGAACCATTAAAAGAAATGGAAGCTTCAAAAACGCAAGGTGCATTATTAGCACTAGAATTAACACCTCAATTATGGAGTATGGCTCATTTTTCTCCGTTAGAAGTATCAAGTCCAGCATTTGATCATGAGTTTAAAAGAATTAGTAAGAAATCAGTTGATAACAAATTAGCATTTTCATTCGTATCGGGCATTTCTGTAAATGGAGTTGGGATGAAAGATATAGTGATTGCACAAGGAGGAACACAGGAAGATATCGCTGAGGTTGATGAAGTAAATGGCGGATTCCATTATGGTTTATTGTTACTTGTGATTCCGTTATTCCTTATGTTTAGAGCAGGTAGAAAATTAGCAGAATTACCGACTACTAATATGTATATTACACTAGCGGTATGTAGTGGCTCTTACACAATTATGATGATTGTAATGAACATAATTTCTAAGTTCCGAATTGATGTGTCTGGAAATGTAATGAATGTATTCGAGGCAAGTGGCACGGTGCTATCTATGCAAAATTCATTTATATATTTAACTTTGTTTAGTCTTATTGTGACATATGTAGCGGCGTTCGCTGGAATGAAATTAGCTAAGAAATAGGGGGAGAGCATATTGAAGTTTTGTGGAACTTGTAAAAAGCAGGTCGCAGACCATTTGAACTTTTGTCCTGAGTGTGGAAGTAAAGTAGAAGAAATTGCTGATCAAACAGCTTCTTCTCGTTCAGAAATGCAGAGAGAAACAAAGCCAGTGAAAAGTAAGAAAAACATGTTTTTACTTATAGGTTTTGTCATTGTTTTTGCTATTTTGTTTGGCGCATATAAATTCGGTGCAAGCAAGTTTTCGAAGGAAAAGCAAGTAAATGCAATGATCGAAGCATTTCAAAAGAAAGATGTGAATGCAATCGATGAGTTTTTGAAAGTAGACGATCCAAGCTTAAAGGTGAAGACAGAAGATATTAAAGCGTACATACGTTATTTAAAGGATAACCCTTCGTACAATAAAGCATTACTGTCTTATTTACAAAAAGAGACAGTAAATCAAAAGTTAGCAAGTGATAAAGCATCTTTTAAAGATGGGCAAATTATAGAAGACGGGAAAGAGTGGTTCTTATATCCGAAGTATAAGTTCAGCATGAAATCTTATTACATGAGTGTTAGCACAACTGCAAAGAATGCTGAAATATATGTGAATGATAAAAAAGAAACAGAGCTTTCTAGTGATAAAACCTCGAAAGAATTAGGTCCATACTTCCCAGGTGCTTATGTTGTAAAGGCGAAGGCGAAGACAGAACTTGCTGAATTAGAGACAGAAAAAGAAGTAGATTTAGCAGACGAAAAGAATGGGACAGTAGAAGTGAATTTGTCACTTGAAGGAAATTATGTAACCATTTCTTCCGATGAAAGCGACGCAACTGTTTTTGTGAATGGTAAAAAACGTGGGAAATTAAGTTACGGTAGCTATAAACTTGGTCCTGTACCGACAGATGAAACTGTTGAAGTACATTTAGAGAAAAACACTGATTTTGGTGTCATTAAATCTGAAAGCATCAAAGTTGGAGACCAAAGCACATATTATTTAAAGTTCCCGAAAGAAACGTCAAACTCGGCAGTTGGTGAATTTGTACGAAATCATATTTATAATAACGTGCGTGCAATTTCATTAAATGATTTTAGCTTAATTGAAAATGATTATGATAAGAGCGGGAAATCGTATAAAGAAGACCGTGAATACTTACAATATCTACACAAAAAAGGAATTACAGAAGATTTATTAACGATGGATATTCGTAATGTAGAACGTCAAAGTGAAACGAAATATAAAGTAACGACATATGAAGAGTATCATATTCGTTACGGTGATGGCTCTGTAAAATTCAAGAGCTTTAATAATGACCATATCGTTACTGTTAATGGAAATGGACAGATATTGTACCATTCTCTTGGAGCGAATAATACGCTGAAATCAGAGGAAGTATCTGGTCCGACTCGTTAATATAGGAAAGACTATCTCTTGTAATGGAGATAGTCTTTTTTTGCAATTAGGAGCGTGTTTGCTTTAATATCGCTTGTACATATGGATTATTTAATATTTGTTCTATAAGCGGTAGCATTCCTTGCTCGAATGGAATATCAATAGGGAATGGTTTTTGAGAGCCTGGCTTTATTCCGTATTGTACGATTTTGTAATGTGTATTTTCTTCATGGCCGAGCACAATTAATTTATAGCGATTGTCATCATTTGCGAGTGAGAAGTCAATTGCGATTGCATCGTATGTTACATCATCTTTATATATGTATGGTTTTGGTGTACCGACCCAGTCTACTTTTTCTTGTAAATTCATGGATGTAACCTCCTTATATATATTATAAAAAAATAAAAGCCAGCTCTCAATAAAGAGAACCGGCTGTAATTTAGCAGTCATTGGTTATTTTAAAATTTTCACTTTAACAGTTTTGCGTCCCCATTTTTGAGCAGCGCTATCTGATCCAAGTAGAATGTCGATACGGTTACCTTTAATTGCACCGCCAGTATCTCCAGCGATTGCTTCTCCATAACCTTCTACCCATACTTTAGATCCTAATGGGATTACTTTCGGGTCAACAGCGATCATTTTCATGTTTGGGTTCGCTGTTAGGTCATGACCCATTGCAGTTAGTACACGGCCGCCGTATGTGCCACCGTTTTCGCTCGGATGAGCTGTATATGCTGTAGCTACAACATTTAACTCACGACCACCAGACGGTTCGCTAGTTTCAGCAGCTTTCACAGCAGGCTTAGCAGCTGTTTTTACTGGTGCAGGTGCTTGAGCTTTAGCTTTAGCTGGTACTGCAGCTTTAGTAGGAGCAGGCGTTTCTTGTTTTTCAATAACAGGTGCTGTACCTGTTAAGAAAGGAACATGAACATAAGCCTTTTTCCCGTTATATTCAAATTGTAACCACTCATTTTGTACTTGGTTCGTTGTTTCGATCATATCGTCTTTCTTAAGCGTCCCAAGAATTTCTGAGTTTGTGTTCGCTTCAGCACGTACATTTAATACGTTAGCTGTTACATAGTAAGAGCTTTTTGTAAACTCTGTACTTACGAATGCGTCTTTACCATCTAATTTGATTTGTGACCATCCGTTTTCTGTATTTAGAACATCTAATTTATGACCATTTAGTAATTTATCGACAACTTTTGATTCAGTAGTAGGGTTTTCTCGTACGTTTAGTACGTCTGTTGTTACAACAGTTTCTGCGCTAGCAGATGATGTGAAAATCCCAAGACCAAAAACTGCTGCTGTTGCTATACCAATTAATTTTTTCATGATAGCCTCCATTGCGTTTGTTTTCGTGTCCTCATTATAGCAACAGATTTTTTCGGATTTGGGGAAAACACACAATTACAAACCATTCGTAACGAGTCGTTAACACTTTGTAACATAGTAAGAAATGAAGAAAAGCGTTTTTCACTCCGGATTTTTAGTAGGTTTATAGTTAAAGTCAAAATTTTTAATACAACATGTTTTTTCAGTGGAGATAAAAACATTACGTGAATGTTACGTGATGATTACTATACGGTTACAATCCTTGAGTATTTTACCGTTTTATGGGTAATATAGTTATATAAACATAAACATTTCGTTTGTGAAATTATAAATACGTGCTATATACTAGCAAAAAAACCGCATAATTGTTACAAGAAGAAAGGGTTGTGAAGAATAAATCTGCCCTTTTTTAAAACTGTAACACATCCTTTTTTGGGAAAATCTCTTCCCATCCGCATTTTTCTCACGCAATTTGACAGTAGTATTCCTATCTTTTAGCTCTTGCAGAGTGAAAAGGTTATACGGAAGGTAAGGCTGTCCATAAGAATTCTAATTGGTGAAGGCGAAATTGAGAGAGCCGAAAGAAAATCACTGCAAAAACTATAGTTTTCTATCCGATTTAACATATCGGAATTTATGATATTTACAAAAAATGAAACATACGAAGGGGGATTTGATGAGGAAACTGACGAAAACATTTATTGTCTCATTAACATTATGTATTGCATTTACAATTTGGGGGATTATTCCCGAATCTATTATTGGAAAAGGTAACTTAGGAAATGTAACGACTGCAATTCAAGCTGTATTAGTTAGTAAGTTTGGATGGTTCTATATTATTTCCGTTTCTATTTTCTTAGGAATTGCTATCTTCTTAATTGTTTCTAAGTACGGTTCGATTCGTTTAGGTAAAGATGATGATGAACCTGATTATAGTTATATGACATGGTTTGCTATGTTATTTAGTGCTGGCATGGGAATCGGTTTGGTTTTCTGGGGCGTTGCAGAACCGTTGAATCATTTATACACACCTCCGTTTGGAGAGGGTGCGACTGAAGAGAGTGCACGTCTTGCACTTCGTTTCTCATTTTTCCATTGGGGATTACATCCGTGGGGATTATATGCACTTGTAGCATTGTGTATTGCGTATTTTACATTTAGAAAAGGAAGAGCAAGTACAATTAGTGCGACAGTAGGTCCGCTATTTAAGGGCGGTGAACATGGCCGTATTGCCCATATGTTTGATGTTCTAGCTGTATTTGCGACAGTATTTGGTGTGGCGACATCATTAGGACTTGGGGCAAAGCAAATTGCGGGTGGTGTTAGTTATTTAACATCCATTCCAAATTCATTACCGACACAGCTAGTAATCATCGGAATTGTAACTGTTCTTTATATGCTATCTGCACAAACGGGACTCGATAAAGGAATTAAATATTTAAGTAATGCGAATATTATTTTAGCGTTTGCACTTATGATAATTGTATTATTTGCAGGTCCAACAAACTTTATTATGAATTATTTCACTTCAACAATCGGATCATACATTCAAGAATTGCCAAGTATGAGTTTCCGTTTAAGTCCATTAAATGAAGGCGGAAATCAATGGATTCAGTCATGGACAATTTTCTACTGGGCATGGTGGATTGCATGGTCACCATTCGTAGGTACGTTTATTGCTCGTGTGTCACGCGGGCGTACAATTCGTGAATTTGTTATTGGTGTGTTACTCGTACCAACAGTAATCGGTGCGCTTTGGTTCTCTGTTTTCGGAGGAACAGGTATTCACATGGAATTGTTCGACGGAGCGAATATATATGGCCAAATTAAAGAAATGGGCACAGAAGTAGGATTGTTTGCTATGTTAGACCAGATGGGTGGCATAGGACCAGCTTTATCTGTACTAGCTATTTTACTTATTTCAACATTCTTTATTACATCGGCAGACTCTGCTACGTTTGTTCTAGGGATGTTAACGACACATGGTAGCTTAAACCCACCAAATCGCATCAAAATGGTTTGGGGTATTGTTTTAGCAGTAATAGCTTCGACCTTATTGTATGTTGGTGGATTAGAGGCGTTGCAAACTGCGTCGATTATTGCGGCATTCCCATTTGTATTTGTTATTTTCTTTATGATTGCAGCACTATTTAAAGAGTTGCAAAAAGAAGGGCGTATGAAGCAACATAAATAATAGAAGGAAAGGGGCTGATTTTATATCAGCTCCTTTTTTAATGCAAATATTAGGAAAAGTGTGGATAGCTGTAGTTTAAAAAGGAAAATCGATATGTTTCGACAATATCCGATATTATGTAAATTATGTTCATATTTTTGACAAAAATATGTCGGAAATGTGTTGTCACTTTTATGTATATGTGCTATATTATTTCCTGTAAGCGATTTCAAATAGTTTTAAAGCGCATTCAAGGGGGACAACTAGAATAATGAAACGTTACGAAAGAAAGTGGAAGCATATTTGTTTGAAACGTGTGGCACATCGCAATGTCCAAGAAAGCACGGAACCAAAGACTGAAACTCGTAAAGAGCATCAAGAGAAGCAATTGGTTCTACAAAAATAGCAATCACTTTTTCGTATATAAATGAAGGTCGATCGTTCGTTGGGGGATGGACGTGAAATAACTTTCAGCTAAGGGGTATTGTCTGATATATAGTATTACGGTAAAAAATAAGCACAGAGCATACGGCGCTCTGTGCTTATTTTTTAATGAAATCTATTTTTCTTTCTTAAATCGTACTGTTTTATCCCAACCAATTACTTGTTTCTTGCTCTTTGCACGTAAGTAAAGAATGAGACTGCGAATAAACAAATACGTAAAGAGCTGTGCGTACGTAAAGTACATAATGACGCTTATGAAAATATTGGTCGGTGTAAAGGTTCGTTCGACGCTCTGGGCACTAAATAATTGAGAAACATATGTAATATATGCGACATACCACATAAATAGTAATGGAATGCTATATTGAATTTGGAATATCCCGAGCAGTCCAATTACAAACCAAACGTTTGAAATGATTAGGAATAGCCAAAATACGACATACACTAAAACTTGTTGTAAGGAATGGACGAGAAGTTTCCCTTTAAAGAAGCTTAACGAAGAAAACATTTTTTCTAAAATGTATAAGTTTCCTTGAAGCCAACGTGTACGCTGTTTAATAAGAATTTTTAAATGCTCTGGTTCTTGTTCCCATGTAATCGATTCCGGGACGATTGGTAAGAGATAGCCCTTTTGGGTAATTCTTAATGTTAATTCGGCATCCTCTGCAATTGCATAAGGATCATAGCCGCCAAGCTCTTCTAATGCAGAACGACGAAGAAGCATGTTTGTTCCGGTTAGTGAACCTGTTTGGAATAATAGCCAGCGTCCAGATTGCATAAGGAGCTGGAAAATCTGAAATTCTAATGAAATCATTCGTGTAAGCCAATTTCTTTTCTCATTTACTGTACGAACGTGTCCAACTGCTCCAACGGCATCCTGGGTTGTTTCAGCATGTTCTACGAGCATTCGTAATGCATGTGGTTCAGGTTGATTATCTGCATCGTAAACACAGAAATATTCACCATCCGAAATGCTAAGGCCGTAGTTTAATACACGCGATTTTCCTTTCGGTTCGCCAGGTGGTACACGAATGTGATGAATATGAGCATAAGCTTTGTCGAAATCATCACCAATTTCAGGTGTTTCATCTTGAGAGTTATCGTTTAATAAATAAACGTTTAGTTTGCCTGGGTATTCAATCTTTGCCATTGCTTCTAATGTATCTTTAATAACAACCTCTTCATTATGGGCAGGTATTAAAATATCTACACTTGGATAATGTTCTAGCGTACGATCTTTTCGTTTACTATTTCGATGAATTAAGCCCGCAATTGTTAAGAAAGAGTAATAAACGAGTAAACCAGAGAATAGAAAGGCTGTAAAAATCAATACATATTTAATTGAAAATGTGATGCTGATCCAGAAAACAAGTACACAAAACAAAATAAATAAAAGAAGCATAAAGAGTGACATCATAATGGGGCATGTCCTTTTGTATTGATTTGTTCTCGTTTTATTTTAATATCTTGAATTGCTTCAGCAGCAAGCCATTGCTCCATTTTTGGATGTAGACGGTTCATTACAATATCAGCACCAGCTTCATTTGTGTTTTGTAATAAAATGACTAATGTGTTGTTGTCATATTCAGCAGCAAGGTCAAAGTCAGTTCTGACTGTATCAACTAATAATGAAGCTACACGATCCATGACACTTTCCTTCGTATATTTACTAAAGGAAGTGAAATCAAAGAAAATGATAATGCCTGTTTCATTACGACGATTCATTGCAGTTGTTAATAATGCTTGTCGTCTGTCGAATTCTTGTCTTGTTAATAATTTTGATTCTCCAATGTATTGCTCAAGCACTCTCACTCGTTCAGTTAACTTTCTATTTTCAAGGATAACCTTTTTTAATAGATGGGTTGAAATATAAACAATGAAGAAGTTAGCTGCCATCAGGAAGTGGGTAATAATATATTCCCATTGATCTGATGTACTCCATAAGTGAAGCCACGCTTCATAAAATAAATAGAATACTGAAATAATGGTTCCCAGTATAAAGAAAACAAAGGCTGTTTTATCAGCTAAAAATAGGAATAGTACATTTACAATGACATATATAATTGTAAAAATGAGTGCGTGCTCATATTTCGTCACATGTACAGTAGTAAAATAAAATACAATTTGTAAAATCCACATAGAGAGGATTTTATAGGACTTATCTTTCACGAAACTTTCCTCCTTAAAGATAATTCGTGTGGGATATTTGTAGTATGCACAATTATTAAGAAATGGACCATGTAGCTGGAAGTCTTTTTTAAGTGAGCGAAATCAAGTAGTCTCCCTCTTTTACAAGAAAAAATAAACAGACATACTAATTGTTGTAACATATTGTCTATATATCTATATATCTATACATCTAGACATAAAGGGTTTAATATATATAAAAATTATATTTATAGTATATAAAAAAGCCTCCTCTTTAAAAGAGGAGGCTTTATATAAAATTATAGGAACATCATACCTGCAACTGCTGCGTTTAAGAAGTTCGCTAGTGTACCAGCGATAACTGCTTTAATCCCTAATTGTGCAATTTGTTTACGGCGAGTAGGAGCTAACGTTCCTGTTACACCTAATTGAATTGCGATAGAAGAGAAGTTTGCAAAACCACAGATTGCGAATGTTAAAATTAGATTTGTTTTTTCAGAGAAATCTGCCATGTGTGGTCCTAAGTTTGCGTATGCAACGAATTCGTTGATTGCAAGTTTTTGACCGATGAAA
Organism: Bacillus hominis; assembly: GCF_030348325.1. Taxonomy (NCBI): domain Bacteria; kingdom Bacillati; phylum Bacillota; class Bacilli; order Caryophanales; family Bacillaceae; genus Bacillus; species Bacillus hominis. The sequence continues at coordinate 4,740,609 of NZ_JAUCFS010000005.1, read as the reverse complement.
CTTGCTGCTTGTATAGCTTCACCTGGAGAAACCCCGATTAAGATTGCAAATGGTGATAGTAAGTAACCGAAGATTAAATCAAGGCTAAGCTTAATATCGAACCAAGAGCCAACCCATCCTAATAGACCATTTAATAGAGCGATCAATGCGATGAAAGCCATTAACATTGCTGCTACGTTAATAACAAGTTGCATACCTTCAGATGCACCACGTGCAGCTGCGTCGATAACGTTTGCGTCTTCACGTTCTGTAGAAAGTTCAACGTTGTTATCTACTTTTTCTGTCTCTGGCATAATTAGTTTTGCAATTAATAAACTTGATGGAGCTGCCATAATTGCTGCTGCTAATAAGTGTTCTAATGGAATTCCCATTGCTGCATAGCCGACAAGAACTGATCCGGCAACAGCTGTCATACCACTTACCATAATAGTGAAGAACTCACTGTTAGTTAAGCGTGCTAAGTAAGGTTTGATTAAGATTGGTGCCTCAGTTTGTCCTAAAAATACAGTTGTTACTGAGTTTAAACTTTCTGCTTTCGAAGTTCCAAGAAGTTTACTTAATGCGCCACCAACGATACTAACAAATTTCTGCATAATACCGAAATGATATAAGATTGCAACTAATGAACTAATAAATACAATTGGAAGTAGTGCTTGAATCACGAAGATAAATCCCCAAGGTCCTTTTGCGTTGACTAAATCCCCAGCAACGAACCTAATTCCCTCGTAAGAAAAATTAATTAAGCCTTGAACACCGTCAGCAGCGTGTTTTAAAACTGCTTTTCCAGCATCCCATCGTAATACGATAAATGAAAATGACATTTGTAATGCTAGCGCGATTAAAATTGTGCGCCAATTAATAGCTTTGCGGTTGGAAGATAATAAGAAAGCGATTGCTAATACTCCAATCACGCCGCCAATTCCCCATAAAACATTCATGCAGTGTATGCTCCTTCCTCATAGTAAAAAAATGTATAAAACAGTTGTCTATACTTCTGCAAATATAACATCTTAAGTAACTTATCATAATGGACATCGGAGGTCAAACGTCTAACGAAAAGTTTGAATAAAAAGAAAATTATTTGAAAAAACACATATAAAATGAATCGACATGAAATAGGTTATGTTTTTTGTGGAAATATATACATTATGATAACGTTTTGGATAATTTTTATAGAATATAGTGTATGAAATAGGAAAATGAACGCATAATTTTTGCGTAGAGAGAATGAAAGGGGGTTACTATATTGAGCCCTTTAAAAAAGAGCCTTCTAGTAAACTAGAAGGCTCTGAAACTATCACTTAAGGTGCTTTTGTATACCCTAAGAAATGGCTTTTCCAATAAGAGTTGCTTAATGAAGCGATTGCTACACCTTTATCTCCAGATTGGATAAATGATCCGCCCCCAAGGTAGATACCCATGTGAGAAGGACCTGCTTTATAAGTGTCTTTGAAATAAATTAAGTCACCTGGCTGTGGATTTGAAGTTTGTGGTAAGCTACTCCAATATCCTGCAACACTTTGGCGGCTAATGTTATGACCAAATTTCTTATATACGTGGTAGATGTAACCACTGCAGTCAACACCGTTAGCAGAAGTACCGCCCCAAACGTATGGTACGCCTTGCATAGATTTCGCGTATGCAAGTAGAGAAGAACTGTCACCGCTATTATTGTTTGTATTGTTATTGTTATTTTGGTTGTCGTTAGGCTTATTATCTACTGCACCACCAACTGGTGTTTTAGATAGGAAACGTGTTCCGATGTAACCAGTTTGACCGTTGTAGTTAATTTTGCTCCATCCAGAGTTTTCAGAGATTACTTGAACCTTCTGTCCTTGTGGAAGTGCGCCTATGATTCTATAATTTGTACCTTCACCGCTACGTACATTTAGTGCAGAAACATTAATGTAATAGTCGCCAATTGCACCTTGGTTAGGCTGTTCAGGTTGTTCAGGAGTAGCGGTCCCACCTTTAACGAATTTCATGAATTCGCTACTAACGTAGCCTGTTTTTCCCTGATAGTTAACTTTAAACCAGCTACCTTCAGATCCAACTACGTTTAATGTCGTACCATTTAATACGCCACCAATTACGCTATGGTAAGTAGCAGGGCCTGTACGAACACGTAAAGATGTTGCGTTAACAACGTAAGTGCCGCCAGTTTGAACAGTTACATTATTGTTTTGTTCTTGGTTATTACCTTGCGTGACGTTTTCGTTAGAACCGCCTTTTGTTACGTAGTCTTTGCTTAAGTAAGCTGTTTGTCCTGCGTAATTGATTTTGAACCAATCTTGAACTTCGCCTACAACTTGTACTACTTGTCCTTTCTTAACAGAACCTATAGTTGGATGAGAAGTGCTAGGACCTGTACGAACGCGAAGGGAAGATACGTTTACTGTATAGTTTCCGCTTGCTGGTTGTACATTTATTTGGTCGTTATTGTTTGTAGAGCCCCCATTTGAAGAAACGCCAGATACAAATTCGCCACTAACATAACCTACTTGTCCGTTATGTTTGATTTTCACCCAACCATTTTCTTGACCGATAACGTTTAAAGTTTGTCCTTCATACACACGGCCTGAAATAGCACTAGAAGTGTTAGGAGCTGTGCGAACACGTAATACATTAGCAGTAACTTTATTGTTTCCACCTGTGCTTACATTGTTATTTGTTGCTCCGTTTTTTGATACAAATTCGCCACTAACATAACCTGTTTGTCCGTTATGGTTAATTTTGAACCAACCATTCTCTTCTCCAATTACGTTTAATGATTGACCATTATAAACGCGAGAGATGATGTCGTGAGAAGTACTTGATCCTGCACGAACGTGTAATACGTCAGCATTTACTGTATAAGATGAGTTGTTTGATGCGGAAGTTTGGACAGCTTGTGTAGCAGCTTTTTGTGTATTTTGTTCCGGGGCAGCTTGAACACTATCAAGTGTGGGTGCTGCTCCTCCTGCTACAGACACTGCCGCAAGACCGGCAAGGTATTTTTTCATAATTTGTCGATTCCTTTCTGTCTGTAATGTAGTGAAGAAATATTTACCAACTGTTAAAAATTCTAAAGAGCATGTCGATTACTGTCAAGACTTATGCGGGAATCTGAATATGACAAAAAGATTACAAGAAAAAAATCAAGGTATAAATCCGCACCTTGATTTCCATTTAAATACATATATTTGATGTGGAAAATGAGAAGATTATTCGTATTTAGGAAGATGTGCTGTTGGATTTTAAAAGGCTTTGAGAAAATGACCTTTGTAGTAATTTGGTGATAGAGCCAACTTGACCATCTTGAATCGCAGTTCCATCGAGATGGGTCATCGGCAAAATTTCAATAGTCGTTCCCGTAAAGAAGCATTCATCTGCTTGATAAACATCGCGAATGCTGAAAAGCTCTTCTTGTACAGGAAGTTGAAGAGTATTAGCTAAAGAAAGGACGTACTGACGAATAATGCCGTTTAAAATAAGGTGATTGGCTGGATGCGTATACAGTGTTCCGTTTTTTATGAGAAAGAAGTTAGAGTGGCTACCTTCAGTTACGATACCATTCCGTACGAGAAGTGCTTCTTTACAACCTTTGCGCTCAGCTTTCGTATAAGCTAATACATTTGGTAATAAATTTAGCGATTTAATATCACAGCGGAGCCAGCGCGTATCAGGTTCTGATATAGCACGTACACCGTATTCAATCCATAAAGCCGGTCTTTCTTTTTTTGAAATATAAGCATAGATTGTCGGAGAGGTGTCATATGAGAATGCATGTGCTCGAGCTTGTACACCACGAGATACTTGTAAATAAATCGTTCCATCTTCGTGGAAATTATTATTTTCAATTAGTTTGTAGAGTAATATGATGAGTTCTGCTTTTGAGAAAGGGAGCGATAATTCTATTTCTTCCATGGATCGATATAATCTTGTTAAATGTGGGTCTAATAAGTGAAAGTTTCCGTTATAAAGGCGAATAACTTCATAGATGCCATCGCCAAATTGTAAACCTCTTTCTTCAAGTTCTATGTACGCGCGATGTTTCGTTGTATCAATAACTGCATCATTCCATAGCACAAATCTTTCGTATGCCAATTTTCGTCCCATCCTTTCGTTAGTACATAAGTAACGTGAAACTTTAATTCATTCGGAATAAAAATCACTATAGTAATTTTTATGTGAGTAATTCTCTACATATGACGTATATGTATTTTTGAGACTCCCACGCCTAAAGACGATGGGCTTTCTCGTTGGGAACGGGCTGTAAATCATAGAGAAGTAATGATGATTTACAGCATTTTGTATATACAAATTCGAAAATGAGAAATAAGAATCCTGCTTTTTGAAAAAAAAAAGCAACATTCGTATGGAATGTTGCACAAGGAGGGTAGTTATCTTTCATAGGGACATTGCCTGATTAAAGGTTTTGTGTATGGAAACAAAAACACTTTAAAAGACAATTATAAGAAAGTTGAAAACAAATGATGCGCATATTTCTCTAAGGGATCTTATTAAAGATGAGAGATAAGAAATATGTGGAACCTTGTTTACATATTTTATTATAAAGATGCTTCGTTAATGTGGTGTAAATATTAGATGAAGGTTATGTAATTTTAAAGTTAATGTATAGAAGAATTTGTAGGGAGGAAAATAAAAAAAGAGGCTGAGATTACTCAGCGCTCTTCTTTTCTTCTTTAATAGCTGTTTTTACTTCACCAGTTTTGATTTTATTGCTTTCAGAGAAGCGAAGTAAGTCGCCTTCAATGATTTTGTCTGACATGTTTAATTCATTTTGTGCACGATCAATAAGTGGTTGAGCTTCTTCTTTCGGTAATTGTACAACTTCACCTGTGTTACGGTCGTAGAATGTACTGTTTGTGTACATGTACTTATCTGTAATGAAGCTACCGTCACGAAGAACAACGAATCCTTTATTGTCTGGTGAGAATACGTCATGACCGAATTGAATTTGATTCGTAGAATCTATACCAAGTAAGTTTAGAATTGTTGGTTTAATGTCAATTTCACCAGTTGGTTTTGAAATTGTTTTACCTTCTTTTTGACCCGGAACGTGAATAAACATCGGTGTTTTTTGTAAGTTCATCTGGTCAAATGTAGTAATTTCTTCTTTTCCTAAGAACTGTGCCATTGCACGGTTATGGTTTTCAGAAATACCATAATGGTCACCGTAGAATACGATAACAGAGTTGTCATAAATACCTTCTGCTTTTAGACGCTCAATAAAGTGTTTCATTGCTTCGTCTAAGTAGCGAGCTGTTACCATATAGCGGTCAAATACTCCATCACCAGAGTTGTACGGCTCGATTAATTTCGTACTGTCATCATAAGTGAATGGGTAATGGTTTGTTAAAGTAAGGAAGCGAGTATAGAACGGTTGCTTCACTTGTTTTAACATATCGATAGACTGATCGAAGTATTCGATATCTTTTAATCCCCAATTTAATTTTGTTTCTGGCGTAATCTTGTAGTCAAGCTCGTTGTAGTAACGATCATAACCAAGTGCCGGATACATAATGTTACGGTTCCAGAACGTTGCGTTGTTCGCGTGGAATACTGATGTGTGATATCCTTGCTGACGTAAAATTTCTGGAGTTGCTGTATATTCGTTATTACCGTGTGTGAAGAATACAGCACCACGGTCTAGTGGATACATTGAAGTATCTACTAAGAATTCAGCATCAGATGTTTTTCCTTGCCCAGTTTGATGGAAGAAGTTATCGAAGTAATAACTTTCTTTCGCAAATTGGTTTAAGAATGGTGTAACTTCTTGTCCGTTAACTTGCGCACCAATTAAGAATGTTTGTAACGATTCAAGAGAGACAACAATTACGTTTTTCCCTTTTGCAGTACCGAACATATTTGGATCTGGTTTACTTTGTGTTGTTTTCACATAGTTTTCTGCTTCTTGTAATTTACTACTATCCGCAAATGCTTTTTGTGAACTTGATTTTGCTTGTAAGCCAAGGTCGTATGCTTGGTGTACATATAATCCTAAGTTTTTAACAAGCATAACGCGGTCGAATGAACGTGTTAATAGTTCTGGACGCTCAGCTTCTGCAAATCCTAGGTTTACGAAGAAAATAGCAATTGTTGACACGAAGTATAGGGAACGCATCGGACGTGCTACACGCTCTGTCGGTGCGAAATTTTTCTTCTTCTTCAATAGAACGAAGAATACGATAATATCCGCAAATGCAAGGATGATTTTGTAGTTAAATAATTCTTTCACACTAGAACCTAAACTTCCGAAATTAGACGTTTGTCCTAATACTGGTAAAGTAACGAAGTCATTGTAGAATCCGTAGAACATTACGTTACCAACAAGAATGAACGTTAAAATAAAGTTAATTCCTAGTGCTATATAGTTACGTTTTTTCCCTTTTGCAAATAATGCAAGACCCACAAACAGTAATGATGCTGCTAATGGACTAATGAATAAAATGAATTCTTGCATGAACGATTCAAGTTTTAAATCGAAGCTAGTGCGTGTAATGATGTAGGTTTTTAGCCATACGGCCAAAGCTACGAATAAAGTGAAACGCACATTTTGAAATTGTGATTTCATGGTTTCTTTCATTCATTTCCACCCTTTCTCTATCAGGCTTGGTCGATTTTGGAGCGAAAAATGTTAAAATAAAAAATACATAGTTTTCTTGGTCATAATTAGAGTTTCTATATTCACCCATATACGACTTTAACTATGCATACCCTTTTTGGTTTCTTGTGCTGCTCATAAGCATAACGTCATTTCTGTATTATACAACAAAATTCATTTCTGAGAAACACTATAACATTTTACATTTTTTGTATGTGATTTGTCACTACCAGAGAAAACTTTAACATTCGTTTATAGGCTCGTCAACTAGAAAATATAACAAAAATAGAAAAGAATGTTAAGCGAAATTGAAAGTTTTTTGGTTGAGAAATATGGAATAGAAATCTTTAAGTGGTTGTCTAGAAAACTATTATATGAAGGAAAATACGAAAAAATTAACGAACACTTGTTCTTTTTGGTTTTGTTTGTTACAATGAAATTTCATTGATAGATTATGTGTAATTTTGATGAACTTTTACTGATAACATAACATATTGTAGCTTATTTCTTTTGAAAAATAGGGAGGCTTTTGAATGAAACAAAAATTTTCAGTTGAAGCGTTTTGGAAGAAAATAAAACATGTTGCGAAGCAGGCAGGGCAGTCGGTAATCTATGCGAGTTTATTGTTGTTTTACGTTTTGCAAAGACCGGATGTTCCAAAACGAGTGAAAATTATTGTAATCGGAGCACTTGCTTATTTCATTGCACCGATTGATGCAATCCCAGATTTAGTTGCTGGAATTGGTTATACGGATGATTTAGGTGCGTTAATGGCCGCACTATTACAAGCATCGATATACGTAAATGAAGAAGTGAAAGATAAGGCACGAGTGAAGTTGGCAGAATGGTTTGGTTCGGATATAGACACATCATTTATCGATCAAAAATTAGATCAATAGGTGAGACCTGTCGGATGACAGGGCGAACGTAAGCGAGGAAGTGCATTATGCCATCAGGAAGAACGCATACGAAAATAAACTTAATATCCCTTCCGGTTGTTTTGTTTATGCTCTTTTCGTATGGATTAACAAATTTTGATTTTTTATTAACTTTTGCAATTGGATTTCTAGTAGGTACTTTCTTTTTAACACCGGATTTAGATACGTATAGCAATGCGTATAATAAATGGGGATTACTCCGCATTTTTTGGTATCCATATAGGAGCGTAATGCCCCATCGTTCCTTCTTCACGCATACGATTATAATTGGTGATATTATTCGTATTGCATACATGTTAATCGTGTTTTCTCCGTTTTTATTCCTATTAAATATAATAGCGCTCGATGGGAATTTAATAGAAATTGCGAAGGAACACGAGATTGAAATTGTAACGTTTGTAATGGGAATTGTTGTGGCGAGTACGCTCCACATTATAGCGGATAAAGCGAATACGCGCCGAAAGAAAATGATGAGAAAAAAGAAGAAACGCAGAAGATAAAGTGAAACTTTAATCAGTGGGGGTTCATCCCCCACTGATTATTAGCCCTCACCAATCAGGCGTTTACGGGCAGCCCGGCTCCCACCTAACTTCTTTGCTCCAGCCGAATTTTGAGGTGGGAGTCTTACTGCCCGCAAATAGCGGGAAAAAAGGACACTTGCAATTTGCAAGTGTCCTTTTTAATTAAATGTTTGTTTAAAATTAAGCTTTCAGTACTTTAATACCTTTTACGATATTCCAAATGAAGTAGTATAAGCTAATGATTCCGCAAATACATAAGACAATCATTGCTCCAATTCCAAGTGTTACGTCTGGTCGATCAGATCCGATGCCCATAATTCCTAAAATAATTAGGCCGATGAATGTAGCTATACTTGGAATAATGTGTGTCCATAGCGCACGTTTTGCATGTGGTTTTGTTTCAGCATCGCCCACAATCCAAACGATAATTGGGAATAAGATAGGGGCAAATAGTACACTAAAGTATGATAAAGCAGCTAGTATTTTGTTTCCGTTCATATATATCACCTCATAAATAATGTCCGTTGTTATACTTTTAGTATGCAGTAAATTTGGCAAGCTTACTATCGATGAACATTACAAGAACGTGACGTTTTTGTAAGATTTGCATATTAAATAATGAAATTTTCAAAAAAATCTTTTTTAATGGAAATTGTTGTGATAAAGTAGAAGTTAGTGAAAACGTTTTCTTAGACGTTTTTTATTTTTAGACTTAAAGGTATGATGACCTGATAGTCTATTGATAAGGTTATATCTATTTAAAAGGGGATTCTTTAGGGGGGAGAGAACAATGAACACATGGACACAAGTTTACGATCCGTTCGGTAACATTTGGATTTCGGCAGCAGTCGCACTTATTCCAATCATCTTTTTTTTCTTAGCTTTAGCAGTTTTCCGCATGAAGGGGTATGTGGCAGGGTTTATTACAGTTGTATTAACGATTTTGGTGGCTTTATTTGCGTATAAAATGCCATTCACAATGGCAATGGCAGCGACCGGATACGGTTTCTTATACGGATTATGGCCAATTGCGTGGATTATCATTATGTCAGTATTTTTATATAAAATTTCTGTGAAAACAGGTCAATTTGATGTCATTCGTGCATCTGTATTATCCATTACGAATGATCATCGTTTACTCGTTATTTTAATCGGTTTTTCATTTGGAGCATTTTTGGAAGGAGCAGCAGGATTTGGTGCACCAGTAGCGATTACGGCAGCGCTTCTTGCAGGCCTTGGCTTAAATCCTTTATACGCGGCTGGTCTTTGTTTAATCGCAAATACTGCACCAGTAGCATTCGGAGCGATGGGAATTCCGATTACAGTGGCTGGACAAGTAACTGGTATTGATCCGCATAAAATCGGACAAATGGCTGGACATCAATTACCGTTCTTATCATTATTTGTTCCGTTCTTTATCGTATTTTTAATGGATGGATTTAAAGGGGTAAGACAAACATGGCCTGCTCTATTTGTAGCGGGTAGTTCATTTGCAATTACACAGTTTATTACAGCGACGTTTTTAGGGCCAGAACTTCCGGATATTACGTCAGCGCTTGTAAGTTTAGTAAGTTTATCGCTATTCTTAAAAGTTTGGCAGCCGAAAGAAATTTATCAGTCTAAAGAAGCGAATAGTGAAGTAGCAGCAACAAAGGCGACATCTATGCCGAAACTAACGGTAGGAAAAGTAGTAAAAGCATGGTCTCCGTTCATTATTTTAACTGTGATGGTAGTCATTTGGAGCCAAAGTTTCTTTAAAGCATTATTCGCTCCAGGCGGCGCATTAGAAAGTCTTGTATTTAAGTTTGAAGTTCCAGGCTTACACAATTTAGTAATGAAAGCAGAGCCAATTGTAAATAAACCAACACCTTATGAGGCAATTTTGAAGCTTGATGTATTATCAGCAACTGGAACAGCAATTTTAATTGCTTGTATCATTTCTATCTTTATTTTGAAAATGAGTGCAAAAGATGCAGTAGCAACATTTAAAGAAACGTTAAACGAACTTAAGATGCCAATTCTATCTATCGGATTCGTATTAGGATTCGCATTTATCGCAAATTATTCTGGTTTATCTTCTACATTAGCGCTAGCACTTGCAGGAACTGGCGGGTTATTCCCGTTCTTCTCACCATTCCTAGGTTGGATCGGTGTATTTTTAACAGGATCAGATACGTCAGCGAATGCACTTTTCTCGAATTTACAAGCAATTACAGCGCAGCAAGTCGGTGTATCTGAAGTGCTTCTCGTTGCAGCAAATACAACGGGCGGTGTAACAGGTAAAATGATTTCTCCGCAATCGATTGCGATCGCTTGTGCGGCAGTTGGTCTTGCTGGGAAAGAATCAGATCTGTTCCGCTTTACAGTGAAGCATAGTTTATTCTTCGTAATTATTGTGGGGATTATGACTTATGTACAGGCTTATTATTTAACTTGGATGATTCCGTAAACAAAAAAGAAATAACCTTTGCATTTTTCAGATTATCATGTATGATGGGAAAGTATTGAAAATTAAATCAGTGATAAACTAGGGGTGCCTAACGTATGCGTAGGCTGAGAGAGAAGCGTGTGAACTTCTTAACCCTTTGGACCTGATCTGGCTCGTACCAGCGTAGGGAAGTTAACGGCTTTACATAATTATGTCTTTATGAGCCAGGTCCTTATTTTTTTATGGACCTGGCTCTTTTTATTTTGGCATACGCTGGCCATATCTCGTCCTTGTCACGTACAGGGGGGCAACAAAGGTTATGAAACAGTCTGTTTCAGCTGAGCAAATTGAATTGAAATCGAGTTTACCAGGAAGTAAGAAAGTTTATGTGGATGGACCATGGGAAGGTATGAAAGTACCGATGCGCGAGATTGCACAAAGCGATACGAATGGTGTTCAAAATCCGCCAATCCGTGTGTATGATACGAGTGGACCTTATACAGATCCTGAGTATAAAGTGGAGCTGGAAAAGGGGATTCCAACGCCGCGCCATTCTTGGATCATGAAGCGCGAGGATGTAGAGGCATACGAAGGGCGCGAAGTAAAACCAGAGGATGACGGTGTCAAGGTGGCTTCAAAACATACACCTGTTTTCCCGCAAATGGATCGCAAGCCGCTTAGGGCGAAGCAAGGTGCAAATGTTTCGCAAATGCATTATGCGCGTAATGGTATTATTACGTCTGAGATGGAATATGTTGCGATTCGTGAAGGGGTAGAGCCTGAATTTGTTCGTAAGGAAATTGCAGAAGGTCGTGCCATTTTACCAGCGAATATTAATCATCCGGAAGCAGAACCGATGATTATCGGACGTAATTTCCACGTGAAGGTAAATGCAAATATCGGAAACTCTGCTGTATCTTCTTCTATTGCAGAAGAAGTAGAGAAGATGACGTGGGCGACTCGCTGGGGTGCAGATACGATTATGGATTTATCTACAGGCAAAAATATTCATACAACACGTGAGTGGATTATTCGTAATGCTCCGGTACCAGTTGGAACTGTGCCAATTTATCAAGCGCTTGAAAAAGTAAACGGAATTGCAGAGGATTTAACGTGGGAAGTGTATCGCGATACGTTAATTGAGCAAGCGGAGCAAGGCGTTGATTACTTCACGATTCACGCCGGTGTATTACTCCGTTACATTCCAATTACTGCAAAGCGTATGACAGGTATTGTTTCGCGCGGTGGTTCGATTATGGCGCAGTGGTGTTTATTCCATCATAAAGAAAACTTCTTATACACTCATTTTGAAGAGATATGTGAAATTATGAAGCAGTACGACGTTTCGTTCTCTCTTGGAGATGGATTACGTCCAGGATCGATTGCAGATGCAAATGACGAAGCGCAGTTTTCTGAGCTTGAAACACTTGGTGAATTAACGAAAATTGCTTGGAAGCATGATGTGCAAGTTATGATTGAAGGACCTGGGCATGTACCAATGCATTTAATTAAAGAGAATATGGAGAAAGAGCTTGATATTTGTCAGGGCGCGCCGTTCTATACACTTGGACCGTTAACGACAGATATTGCGCCAGGTTATGACCATATTACATCAGCGATTGGAGCTGCAATGATTGGCTGGTTCGGAACTGCGATGCTTTGTTATGTAACACCGAAAGAACATTTAGGTTTACCAAATAAAGATGATGTTCGCGAAGGGGTTATTACGTACAAAATTGCTGCGCATGCGGCTGATCTTGCGAAAGGGCATAAAACGGCTCATCAGCGTGATGATGCACTTTCAAAAGCACGCTTCGAATTCCGCTGGCGCGATCAATTTAATTTATCTTTAGATCCTGAACGCGCGATGGAGTATCATGATGAAACATTGCCAGCAGAAGGCGCGAAAACAGCTCATTTCTGTTCGATGTGTGGACCGAAGTTTTGTAGTATGAGAATTTCACATGATATTCGTGAATATGCGAAAGAAAATGATTTAGAAACGACAGAAGCAATTGAAAAGGGTATGAAAGAGAAATCGAAAGAATTTAAAGACATCGGTAGTCATTTATACCAATAATACGTTACACCTCTTTACTTGATTGATCACACTGTAGTACCTAACTTAATTATAGAAGAAGCCCCCTTTGCTAAGACGGTAGCAAAGGGGGCTTCTGTTGTCTATAAGGAGAAGAATAAGTGTACCCAGTAGTATAAGAGGAATAATGTGACGACTGTTGTGAGTGGGATTACGATGAGAGATACGCTTAAATAATCTTTCCATTTCACCTTAATTTTGTTTTGTCTTAGTATATACATCCAAATGAGAGAAGCTAGCGTACCAATTGGTAATAATAGTGAACCGATGTCACTACCAATGATATTTGCGAGATAAATCGTTTTTAATGTGACTGGATCTAGTCCCATTTCCGTTAACGTAATGGTACCAATCATAAGTGCAGGGTGATTATTGAAGATGTTAGAGAGGATAGATACAAGTCCGCCCATCGCAAAGCTTGCATAGAGTAGATGCTGATTTACAACTGGCTCGAGCCAATTTACAAGTGCTGCTGTTAATCCTGCGTTGTGAAGCCCGTAAATAATTACATACATAGAGAAAGCGAAAATTAAAATGTGCCACGGTGTCTTTTTCAAAATATCGACTGGGTTTGTTCGTAAGTAGTACCATCTCCAGATGAGAAGAATGAGTGAACCGAGTACAGCAACAATTTCGATTGGGATCGATAAGAAGGATGCAACGAATAGAAGACAGCGCATAAGGAAGACGAAGCCTAATACTTTTAACATGAATTTTGTACGTTTTTGTTTCGTATCAACAGAATTTTTTCCTTTTAACGGATGGAAGTTTTTCGTGAAAAAAATCTCTTCAATATCATATGAAGAAACAGGTAATCTTTTTGGAAGTTTTTTCTTTAAAACTGTATACATGAGCCATGACATAAACAGTAGTCCTAGTGTTGCAGGTACAAACATCATAGCTGTATGCATATAAAGAGTCATATTAACAATATTTAATGCGATTAAGTTTACGATATTACTTACACCGATTGGTGCACTAGATGCAGTGGCGATTAAAGCACCGCTTAATAAATAAGGGATTTGTTGATGAGGTTTTAATCGAAGGTTTTTCAGAAGTAAAATCAAAATCGGTGTTGTAATTAAAATACTACCGTCGTTATTGAATAAAAGAGTCATAAGAAAACATAATAATTGAATATACCAGTATAAACGGCGACCGGAGCCCTTTGCTAAATTTGCAAGTTTTGCTGCGGACCAGTGGAAGAAGCCGAAGCTTTCTAATATAACCGCCATAACGATGGTCGCTAATATCGTTATAGAGGCACCGCCGATTTTACTTATAATGTCCATGACGTCTGGTTTTGATACAAGTCCAGTAATGAGGATAATGCCAGCGCCGACTGCTGCCGGCCATGCCTCATTTAAGCCACGGGGTCGCCAAAAGACAACAATCATTGTTAAGAAGAATACAATAATAGTAATCCATATTTCAATGCTCATATTTAACCTACCTTTCTATTTTCCCTTGAACAAATGTAGCTTGTCTCAAGTTTATATTGGTAGTATATTCAGCAAAAAATAAGAAGAACTAGACGTATAATGGAATGATGTGAATATGTGTTTTTTGAGCTATAGGACAAGTATCAGTGGTAGTGTAATAACCATTAGGAGAGACGTCTAATAAATAGGGGCATTCTATGTACGAATGCCCCTCATTTATCCCGCTATTTGCGGGCAGTAAGACTCCCACCTCAAAATTTGGCGAATGCGAGGGAGTTAGGTGGGAGCCGGGCTGCCCGTAAAAGCCCGATTGGTGAGGGCTAATAATCAGTGGGGGATGGATAAAACCTCCACTGATTAAAGTTTCACTTTATTATTTTTCCTTCAAAAAAGTTCGATCCTTCAAGAATAAATTCCAGAAGAAAATAAATCCGGGTAGCAAAATTGCAATCCCGATTGCGTAAAGAATAAGAAGCGCATAGAATGTTTCGACCGTCGTAAAGCTTGTAAATACAGTTACGTCCGGGTAAATGATATACGGTAAATGGGCGACGCCGTAAGCGTAGCTTGCAAATGCATATTGAGCGACGACAGCTAAAACTGCAATGCGAGGAAAGCCTAGTGTGCCATACTTTTTATTTGTCCACCAAAGGGAGGAATATCCGATAACAAATAAAACGATAGAGACTGTAAACCATGGGAATTGCTTTATTAGTCCTTGCATAAGCCAGTGTGTTTCAGGGTCCATTACAACGAGAGCGATAATAGCAGTCACGAGCGTTGCAGGACCAAGTATGATGGCGTTTCTTCTATAAATTCGGTACGTATCTTCAGAACCTTGTTCCCTAGCAAAATCAGCAAGAAAGAGAGATGATAGAAATAGTTCCGAAGTTAGTCCGAAGAGCATATAACAATAAATAACGGGACTAGAAAGAAGTTTTCCGTAAAGGAGCACTTCTTTTCCTTCAGACATCGTAATATAGGCACCTTCTGTAACGGGCAGAACGGTAATTAATAGAGCTGGGATTAAGAGCCCTGTAATACCTGAAATAATACGAAGAAGGTGTTGATACTTTGGCAGGGAGTAAGCAAATACCATAAATGTACTGCGAATCGCAACGAGTACTAAAATTAACATAACTGGTACAAACATAACCGTTGCAAGGGTAAAGGCCGCTTTTGGAAAGAAACCGAGAAAAGCGACAACGACAAAGACAAGAAACGTATTTGTTACTTCCCAAGTTGGTGATAAGTACCGATTAGCAAGCTTGGCAGCGAGCGTTGGATGTTTAGCGTATACCATGCCCCAAAAGCCAGCTCCAAAATCAATGGACCCTAGTATGCTATATACGAAAATAAGAGCCCATAAGATGATGATTGCAATGCTTTCCTCATGCACGAGAATCGCCTCCTTGGTGATGTAAATCATTCTTTAATGGATGTTTCTTAAAGAATGTCCGTAGTACAAAGACGGTTAAAATAGCGAGTCCGATATATAAAATGATGAATAGAACAAATAAAGGTCCGACGAAATCAGCACGTGTAGAAGCATCTACTGTGCGTTGCATGCCATAAATTGTCCATGGCTGACGACCACTACAACTGAAAATCCATCCGAATTCAATACCGAGCATCATAACTGGTCCGCATGCCGCGGTACCCCAAAGAAGCCACTTCGGTAACTCCGCTTCTTTTTTTCGATAAACAAAGTACCAATACATGAGGGCAATAGCTGCGACAGCAAAGGTAAAAGCAGCGGCACCAACCATTAAGTTGAAAAGTGTATGTGTATAAAATGGTGGCCACGTTTCTTGCGGGAATTCATTTAGCCCTTTTACGACGGTACTAGGATCGAGTCCTACTAATAAGCTGAGCATGTTCGGAATTTCGAGTGCATAGTTTAGTTCAAGTGTATTAGGGTCAACAACCCCGCCAATCGATAAAGGTGCATGCGATGTCGTTTCAAACAAAGCTTCAGCAGATGCTAGTTTTTCTGGTGAATGTTTATGTAAGGCAATCGCGGATTCATGTCCAGAAATCCACATCGTAGCACCTGTGATAAATGTAACGACAAGCCCTAAAAGTAATCCTTTTTTATGATAAGCAATTTCACGCACACTTAAATTCTTCTTTAATAATTTAAATCCAGCGATAGAAGCGATAACAGCTGCCCCAGCTGCATAGGCCGTAATAACAACGTGGAATGCACTTGTGCCAAAGCTCGGATTAAAGAAAGCTTTCCACGGATCAACGTTAAAAACTGAGCCATCTGGCCCCATTGAAAAGCCCGCAGGTGTATTCATCCATGTATTTGCTGATGTAATAAGCACGGCGGATGCAGTGGCACCAATCATAACGAAAAATAGAGAGACTAATCTCATAACTGGAGGTAGTTTATCAGCTGCATATACGTAAATAGACATGAATAAAGCCTCTAAAAAGAAGGCGAAAATCTCAATTTGAAACGGAACGGAAATAACTTGTCCAACAATTTTGGCGAAACCAGGCCAAAGAAGTGAAATTTGTACACCAACAATTGTTCCAGTTGGAATTGCTACACCGAGAAGGATAGCAAAAGCCTTTGTCCATCTTTTTGCCATAATGGCATAATCAGAATCTTTCTTCCAGTGATACAATATTTCACTTAAAAAAATCATTAAAGAAAGCCCGACGCCAAGCGTTGCAAAGATAATGTGGAATGCTAATGAAGAACCAAAAAATGCCCGTGCTAATGTTACGGTATCCATGTGTATACTCCTCTTCTTTTTTGCCATTATTTTCTGATTGAATTGGAAAATTTATTCAAAAAACTGCCAAAAATATATATGCATTTAAAAAAGGGAATGTGGTAGTATTATTTTTGAATATTCGAAAAAGAAAGAAATGTGAGTTAGGTAATATTTTGTTTGTTTTTTAGAGAGGAATATTTTATAATCTTTTATGCGAACATAAGTTCCGTCTTGGCGTATTACGTTTATGAAATGAAGAAGTTTATGTGAAATGGAGAGGGTATCTTATGTATCCTGAAGTTATTAAAAAGATGGCATTTTCAAAAGAGCATAGAGATTTATTATTAAAGTTATATAATAAAGAAATTACACGTCGTGAATACGATCGACTTGTGGAATCGCTATATAGACCTTCTAAATAGGTTTGTGGGGGAGACAATCTAGCGGATTGTCTTTTTTATATTTGTGTATGTTCTGGTAAAATTAAGGTTAGCCTTACTAGGGAGGTGACAAGTTTGCGAAAACGTTTATATATAGGGATTGGAGTTATTGTCTTGCTTGCTTTAGGTGGAATTGTATTTTGGTCGGCTTTACAAGGAAACCGTACGGAGCATTTTATTTTAAGGCATATGGTAAATGAAAATGGGACACTTGCAACGTACCGTTTAGCAGATACGAAGGCAGGAACGGGTGAGGCGAAGGGCCGTGAAGCTTTATCAGAATCGGCAGGACTATGGTTACAATATACGCTTGATAAAGATGATCAGGCGTTATTCGATGAACAAGTAAAGGTCATTCAAAATAATTTTGTACATAAGGATCACATCGTTTTATGGAAAATCTCTGAAAAGGGAGAAATGCAGTCAGCCACAAATGCACTTATAGATGATCTTCGTATTATTGAACAATTATATCGTGCTTATGAAATGTATAAGGAAGAGCGCTATAAAACCTTTGCTGATCAATTGAGCAATGCTGTACTTCGTTATAATAAAAAAGATAATTATTACGTGGATTATTATGATGCAGATGCAGGTAAACAAAATAAATTTACAACAACATCTTACATAAATCCTCATGCATTCTCTTATATGAAAAAGTACGGGAAAATTTCTGCACAGCAGTATCAGGAAGTTGTTCAGTTTTTAGCTGATTATCCGAGAGAGGGTTGGGCATTTCCGAAAGAGTATAAAGAAGATGGTACATTTACATACGATAAAGAAGTGAATCTTATTGATCAATCATACGTTGCATATCATCGCAGTTTAGGCGGTCTTTCATCAGATGCTTATTTGGAATTTATAAAGAAAAAATTTCATGAGGACGGAAAGTTATACGGTCGTTATAACTTAGAAACGGGAAAACAAACTGTAAACTATGAATCACCAGCGTCTTACGGATTAACAATTTTATACGTATTACAAACAGGTGATACAAAGTTTGCGAAGGAATTGTATGAGCGGATGACTACATTCCGAAATGATAATGTATTCAGTAGATATTATGGTGGATATGTAACAGGTGAGAATGATAATACGCATATCTTTGATAATGTATTGCCGCTTTTAGCGGAAATGGAATTGGAAAAGAGTAAAAAATAGAGTGCCACCCTAGGGTGGCACTTTTTTCTTATTTCTTTTCCATAACTGCAAAGTAATTATTTTCATTATCTGCAAAGTTGAATGCTCTACCAGTAGGTAAATCTACAACTTGTCCAACTGTAACATTTTTCTCAGAAAGCTCTTTATAAAATTGATCTAAGTTGTTAGAGAAGAACATAAGTGATGGTGTATTTAAGTTTAATTCAGGTTGCATCTTCGCGATTAACGCTTTATCGTGAAGGACGATGCTTGTTCCTGCTTCTTTTGTTGGAGCGATTTCAATCCAGCGAAACCCTTGTCCGTTATTTTCTTCCGCAACGATTTGGAATCCTACTGTTTCTGTCCAGAATTGTACTGATTCATCTTGATTATTTACATATAACATAATTTGTCCGATTTGATTAATCATAGGTTACGCTCACTTTCTTTTCCTGTATGAAATACTATTATATCAAAGATATGGTTTAAATACTTTTTCATGATTCTTCCGAATAGCAATCTTGATCCATTTCATATTTTTCGTAGGGGAAGGCCCTGTAATCCATATATGAAATGGTAGTGTACTACAAATGACCATTGTGAATATAGAAAGTACGGCTGTTACTGAAAATAGTAATAGACTATATAATATTGTGTTTTCTTGTAGTGCAAATAGAGAAAGAAACTTTGTGCCTATATGTAAAAAGAAGAGGTGGGCTAAATAGGCGCCATACGTATAGTTTCCGATGAATTTTAATGTTTTATATAATAAGCCCCTTCTTTTTACAATCATAATAGATAATACGTACAGTATAATAATTTCACAAACAATATATAAAAACATGGACGGTTTTAAATAAGTAGAAACGGTTAAATGAATAGAATTGGCCCCGTAAAAACTAAATAACTCATAATTGATGAATAAAAATAAGATGAAAAATAAGATTGTTATAAGCGGGATATGTTTCATGGTAAATATACGCCAAGTTTTTAATGCGACAGCAGCTATTCCTCCCATAACGAAATAGAATGAATAGAAGAAGAAGGAACGATCTGTATAATGTAAAATCGTTGAACTAGTCAATTTCTCTCCATTAAAAATGTAGTGAGAAGAGTACCACATTAAGAGGAAATATAGACAAGCAAAGATGGTCATATATTTATATATGTCTTTTTTATTTTCTGTTCGTTTTTGAAACCAATAAAATAGTGTGCATAGTAAAGGGAACAATAAGTGAATTTGGAACATCATAATAACGTACCAAAGATGAGGTGCGGCTGTTCCGAGTAATAAACTTTTTATTCCGCCTTGTAGTGTAATGATATCGTTTGTTGTTAATAGATAAAGAATAGACCAGAAGAAATAAGGGATGAGTAAATGTGCAGCTTTTTCATAAATATATTCTGTATAAACGAGTTGCTTCGTATATTGCCGAATTAAATGGAAGCCAACGATAAATATGAAGGCAGGTGCTGAAAATTTTGCAAGATTAAATAGCATGCCCATAATGAGGGATTGCTCAAGTAAGACATTTCCTTGATTCATTGTATATAATAAGGAACTTTGCAAAACGACAGCAAGAAATGCAATGCTTTGCAAAACTTTAAATTCTGGTGCGCTTTGTGTCATTGTGTCCATCTCCTTTTCCATACATGATTATAGTACGGAGAATGGATAAGAGGTGTGGAATATTTGTGAAAATTTTAACAAATTTGTGGCGGAATGGGATTATATTAACGATTTTGCTAATATATCAACGATTTTTCCAATGTATCGATTCGCTGACAAATAACAAAAAAAGAAGATGCTCCAAACGAGCATCTTCTTTTTATCTATTAAGCAAATTTATTTTTGATCCAGTTTTTACCTTCTACAAGGCGAGCTGTCATTACGGCACAAGCGTTATCCGCTGTTACGTTTAACATAGTTGCAGGTGGATCAATGATTGTACTAATTGCTGCGATAATTGGCAACGCTTCTGGCGGGAAGCCGTATAGAGAAACGATTAACATTTCACCAATCATACCGCCGCCTGGAATAGCACCCATTACTGTTCCTACTAAAAGAGAAACGACAAGTGCGATTGCTAATGTTTTCGGTCCTTCGAATTCCATGTTGAAAATACCGAATAAGAAAGCAATTTTTAGTACGCCGCCTAAAACAGATCCGTCTTTATGAAGTGTAGATCCAAGAAGGACAACTGTTTCACGAATGTCAGAAGAAATACCCATTTTCTTCGTCGCTTCTAAGTTGGCTGGAATACTTGCGGCACTACTACAAGTTGCAAGAGATGTAACTGTAGGAGAGACCATGTTCTTCCAAAAGATTTGAACACCTTGTTTGCGACCTGCAAGGTATGCATAGAATGTGAAGAATACAAAGAAGTAAATTAGAGACGCTGGATAGTATACCATTGCTGCTCGGAAGTAAGTTCCAAGAAGTTGTGGTCCGAATTCACCAACTAATGCTGCGAAGTAGGCAGCTAGTCCGATTGGAGCGTAGTACATAATGAAAGATACAACTTTCATTGAAATTTCTGCACCAGCTTGTAGGAATGTAGCGAATGGTTTCCCTTTTTCGCCAACTGCTGAAGTTGCGATTCCCATTAAGATTGAGAAGAAAATAAGAGCTAACATATTCTCACGAGATAGTAACTTCGAGAAGTCAGATACTGTTAGAATACCAACAATCTGATCAGCAACGCTAACAGCTTTTTCAGCTTTATCAGGTTGTGTTAGTTCTAATACAACACCTTGTGCTGGCGGGAATACTTTCACGATGATAATCATAAAAATAGCAGCTAAAATACTTGTAAATAAGAAAGTCCCAGCCATACTAGACATAATTTTACCGAAACGTTTTAATCCATCCATATTAGCAATAGATGACGCGATGCTAAAGAACACAAGAGGTACAACAATCGTAAACATTAAGTTTAAGAAAATGTCACCAAGCGGCTTTAAAGCAACTGCATCGGCACCCATGAAATAACCAATGAAACCACCAATTAGGATAGAAGATAATAAAATAAGCGGAAAGCGATATGCCTTCATAAATAAACCCTCCTATCGATTATAAAAAAAATCATACTGAATCATTATAGCGATTTAGAGACTTCTTTACTAGGAAAATACGGATATATGGAATAGCGTGAAAACCTAGAAATTTTTGTTTTTAAGCTCGGCATACAGTTAGAAATCTAGACATATATATTTGTAACCTAGTGGTGGCAAGGGGTACACCATAACTTGGGTGTAGAAAAAAGGGGGGGAAGCGGGATGAATATTTTGCTTTGCTGTGCAGCGGGAATGTCTTCCAGTTTGATAGTTACAAAAATGGAGAAAGCAGCACAGGCAAGTGGGATAGAGGTAAAGATTTGGGCTGTATCAGGTTCAGAAGTGCGAAATCATATTGATGATGCAGATGTACTTTTACTTGGACCGCAAGTACGTTATTTATTGCCGAAAATGAAAGAGTTATGTAAGGAGAAAGGAATACCCGTTGATGTCATTCAATCTGTCCATTATGGGCTTTGTAATGGAGAAGCTATCTTACAAGCAGCTTTGTCAATGAAACCATGAGGAGAGTGGGATAGATGATAGGGTTTTTAGAGAAATACGTGATGCCAGTGGCAGGAAAGGTTGCAGAGCAGAGGCATTTACAAGCGATTCGTGATGGAATTATTTTAACGATGCCATTCTTAATTATCGGCTCTTTTTTTCTTATTATTAGTGCTCTACCAATACCAGGGTATAATGATTTTATGGCCGGCTTGTTTGGGGAGGGTTGGCAAAAAGCTTTGGGGTACCCAGTAAGTGCTACTTTTAATATAATGTCTTTAGTGGCTGTTTTTGGAATCGCTTACAGACTTGGTGAGTATTATAAAGTGGATGCTTTAGCATCTGGGGCATTGTCACTTGTATCATTTTTACTTGCAACGCCATTCCAAGTTATGTATATGATACCAAATACAAAGGAAAGTGTACTTGTAGATGGAGTGATACCAGCTGCATTAATGGGAAGCCAAGGTTTATTTGTGGCGATGATTATTGCAATTATATCTACTGAAATTTATCGATTTG
The DNA here is from genome assembly GCF_030348325.1 of Bacillus hominis. Classification (NCBI taxonomy): domain Bacteria; kingdom Bacillati; phylum Bacillota; class Bacilli; order Caryophanales; family Bacillaceae; genus Bacillus; species Bacillus hominis. The sequence goes on along the minus strand of NZ_JAUCFS010000005.1, from coordinate 4,718,183 downwards.
TTGTACAAAAAAAGATAATTATAAAAATGCCAGAGACAGTTCCGCCAGCAGTAACGCGTTCATTTGCTGCGCTTATTCCAGGTTTTATTGTTGTGACGGTCGTTTGGATTATTAGATTGATTTTTGAAAATACGACTTTCGGTAGCATTCATAATGTTGTAGGAAAGCTTTTACAAGAGCCTCTTAGTGTACTAGGTGCTAGCCTTTGGGGCGCAGTAATCGCAGTTATTATTGTCCATGTACTTTGGGCGTGCGGGATTCATGGCGCTGCAATTGTTGGTGGGGTAATGAGCCCGGTTTGGTTGTCGTTAATGGATCAGAACCGAATTGCTTTTCAGGCTGGTCAAGACGTACCGAATACGATTACCGCACAGTTTTTTGATTTATGGATTTATATGGGCGGTTCTGGCGCAACACTTGCTTTAGTTGTAGGAATGTTATTATTTGCGCGAAGTCAGCAATTAAAAAGTATCGGCCGATTGTCGATTGCACCTGGTATTTTTAATATTAATGAAATGGTGACTTTCGGTATGCCAATTGTAATGAATCCACTTTTACTTATTCCATTTATATTAGTTCCAGTTGTGTTAACAATTGTTTCTTACTTTGCGATGGAATGGGGGTTAGTTGCCCGTCCGAGCGGAGCTGCTGTACCTTGGACTACACCTATTCTTTTTAGTGGATATTTAGGATCGGGCGGGAAAATTTCTGGTGTTATGTTGCAGCTTGTTAACTTTGCGCTGGCATTCTTTATTTATTTACCATTTTTAAAAATATGGGATAAACAAAAAGTGGCGGAAGAAAAGGGGGAGTAAAGAACTAAAATGGATACGATAGAGACGAAAGTTTTTCATCTAATCTTGCATGGGGGAAATGCGAGAAGTTGTTCAATGGAAGCAATTGATTGTGCTAAGCGCGGTGAATTTCAGGAAGCGGAAGCTAAACTACAAGAAGCTTTAAATGAACTGCAAGAGGCGCACCGTTTACAAACAGAGCTCATACAGAAAGAGGCTGGCGGGGAAAAGACAGAAGTTACCCTGCTGATGGTACATGCGCAAGATCATTTAATGAACGCAATTACAGTGAAGGAATTGGCAAGTGAGTTTGTAGAATTATATAGGAAGATGTCAGTAGCTGAATGAACCTTGCTTATGCAAGGTTTTTTCATGTTTTTAAAAGAGACAGTTATGACGAAACAAAGACCACTTACGTATGATTGTATTTATTTTTTCCAAGTTTATGAAAAAATGAAAGTGTAAAGGGGGTGGGAAATAGATGAAAGTTCGCATCGAATTGGACCCATCACAAGAAGAAGTAGAAATTATTATAAAAACAAACGAAGTAACAGATGAAATCCAGCAACTTTTAAAAATAATAGAAGGGGGAAATGTGAATCAAATTGTCGGTGTGTTAGATCAGCAGTATTATTTATTATCTTTAAATGATATTTATTGGTTTTATACGGAAGGAAGAAAAGTTATGGCGCAAACAAGGAAAGGGAGTCTTGAAGTGAAGGCTCGCTTGTATGAATTAGAGGAACAGCTAGCTGGCAAGCGGTTTTCCAGATTTTCTAAGTCGATACTTGCAAATTTAGGACATGTCAAAAGCTTTGAAATGTCTTTTAGTGGCAGTATGTGTGCCCATTTTTCTAACGGAATGAAAGAATATGTTTCGAGGAAATATGTACCGTTTATTAAAGGAGCTTTAAATATAGGAGGAGGTTAAAAGATGTTTGATAGAGTTGTTCATAAAATAGCCTTTGGATTAGGGATGGCGATGTTATATAGTTTGTTGTTTTTATGGATTGGTTATATGAATGGAATCGAGGTAATTGATATGAAGATGTTAATTCTTTATTTACTTACAGCGAATATGGTAGGTCTTATCTTTTCTTTCGCCTCGTTCATTTTTGAAAAAGAAGAATGGAGTATATTAAAACAGACAATTATTCACTTTATTATTTTGTTAGGGACATTTTTGCCGATTGCAATTTGGGTGGGTTGGGTTCCGAATCGCCTCGGTCCGATTCTTATTTGTACAGTAAGCTTCATTGTTATTTACGTCATTATATGGTTTATGATGACTTTATATTGGAAACGAAAAATAGCAAAATTAAATCATCAATTAAGATAAAGTGAAACTTTAATCAGTGGGGTTTTTGTTCATCCCCCACTGATTATTAGCCTTCACCAATCGGGCGTTTACGGGCAGTGGATCTCCCATCTAACTTCTTTGCTCCAGCCGAATTTTGAGGTGGGAGTTTTACTGCCCGGCGAATAGCGGGGTGAATAGACTATGTATGTGTGCTTACCATCAGTGGAGTGTTATAAGTTCCACTGATGGTATTTTTATATTAACAAGCCTCCTTCTTCATGGGGGAAATAGGGATGATAACTAATCGATAGTAACGAATTCTCCTACACCACGAATTAATTTTTTTATATGCATACGTTCTGGTTTTAATACGCTTATTATAGAATCAATGGCTTTTTGAGGGTCAACAGATGTGCCGCAAGTATAACAATCAATTGCTGCAAATTCCTTTTCAGGATAAGTGTGAATAGAGAGATGGCTCTCTGATAATAAAATTAATACCGTAACCCCATATGGGTGGAATTCCTTATTACTTACATTTAAAACGTGGGCACCAGAGCGATTCGCAGCGGCAACTAAATGATGTTCTAAAAAATGAATGTCATTTAATAGAGAAAAATCTACGCCCCATAAATCTACTATTATATGACGCCCAAACGTAGAATATTCCATATACTTTCCCTTCCTTATCAAAATATTATTAGAATTTCATTTCTTGTTGATAGCAATGATGTAGAGTAAGGTCCGATTCTGAATTTAAAACGGCATTATTGCGGTGCTCTAAATGTTCTTCTTTAAATTGAAATAAAGGAGCAAGAAGAGAAGGTAATGTTCGAGGAACTGGTACTACGTATAATTGTTCAATTTGATCAAGTACATAGGTAGAGTTAGCAGCAATATGAAATCCCCAGTCAGTTCCGAAAGAAGGAACAATTGTATGATAGCTTTTTACAATTAATCCGGCATGTTCAATTGTGTTACCGATACCCCAATATACAAGAGGTGCATCAGCAGGCGAATTAGATTGGCAGACAAATGCGCCATCCTCTGTTAGGAACGTAGCTATACGAGCAAAAATTTCACTTGTATATAAAGTGCTTAATAACTCTGTCGCTGGATCCGGAAAATCAATAATAATTACATCGTATAAAGAGGAAGGAGAGTTCAGAAATTCTTTTGCGTCACATACATGTACATTTGCACGATCATCAAAAAATGCGCGTTGGTTTAAAGAAACTAATTCTGGAACATTGCGAGCCATCTTAATCATTTCTTCGTCTAAGTCCACGAGGTCTACATGGATAACCGTTTCATATTTTAAAACCTCTCTTAAAGCAAGACCATCGCCACCGCCTAATATGAGAACACGCTTTGGATCTATTACCTTTGACATAATCGGATGAACTAGTGCTTCATGATAGATTTGCTCATCGACGGAACTAAATTGTAGTTGCTTATCCAAATATAGACGTACATCACTTACTTGTAGCAAGTTAATATTTTGATAATTGCTTTTTTCTTCAAATAAACTTGTATGTTCGCCAGCTTGTATTTCTTTTAGTGAAATTTCATCCCATATATCTAAGCTGTACGAATTTGTTGGTACTATTGTTACATTTTCCGATTGTACTTGCTTTTCATGTTCGTCTTGCTTATCTTGTTTATCTTGTTTATCTTGTTTGTCTTGCTTATCTTGTTTATCTGGTTTGTCTTGTTTGTCTTGTTTATCTGGTTTATCTTGCTTATCTTGTTTATCTTGTTTATCTTGTTTATCTTGTTTATCTTGTTTATCTTGTTTATCTTGTTTATCTTGTTTATCTTGTTTATCTTGTTTATCTTGTTTGTCTGGTTTGTCTTGTTTATCTTGTTTGTCTTGTTTATCTTGTTTATCTTGTTTGTCTGGTTTGTCTGGTTTATCTTGTTTGTCTGGTTTGCCTGGTTTACCAGGTTTGCCTGGTTTGTGCGGTTTGTCTTGTTTGTCTTGTTTATCCTGTTTGTCTGGTTTATCTGGTTTATCTGGTTTGTCCTGTTTATCCTGTTTATCCTGTTTATCCTGTTTATCCTGTTTATCCTGTTTATCCTGTTTATCCTGTTTATCCTGTTTATCCTGTTTATCCTGTTTATCCTGTTTATCCTGTTTATCCTGTTTATCCTGTTTATCCTGTTTATCCTGTTTATCCTGTTTATCCTGTTTATCCTGTTTGTCTGGTTTATCTGGTTTGTCCTGTTTATCCTGTTTACCCTGTTTATCCTGTTTATCCTGTTTGTCTGGTTTATCTGGTTTGTCCTGTTTATCGTGTTTGTCTTGTTTATCCTGTTTGTCTTGTTTATCCTGCTTGTCGTGTTTGTCTTGTTTATCTTGCTTATCCTGTTTATCCTGCTTGTCTGTTTTACCTGGTTCGTCTTGTTTATCTTGCTTGTCTTGCGTATCTTCAGTGTCCTGTTTGTCTAGTTTATACGTGTTTGAATCTACTTCAGACCCCTCTTCATGTTTATACCACTTATTTTGAAACTGTATTCTATAAATCTTCATTCTATTCTTTTTTCTATGCTTTGGCATTGGAATCCCCTTTCAAAATACTTTATTTTATTCTATTCTATGTAATTTAATAGAGTGTGACTGGACAATAGTTAGACGAGTATCTTGAATAGGTATTTGTTTTTGATTTGATTCGAAATATTATATTTTTCGTTATTATATTTTCACGCTTTTAAAAAAAATTAGTGTTTTTTTATTTTAAATACAACTAGACAACTAAACACTAATCTATTTTCATACAGTTATGTGTTAAAAGCGTGTTGTTTTATAACACACTGTGTGTTTTTTGGGTGACACACTGATCGAAAGCGGTAACACACAAATGAATTGCTCGAAAAAACGCTGATTTTAGGCGTTTTAAAAAGTTGGCACGCTAATTGCATTAATAAATAGCGTAAAGAAAAATAAAAAACATAAATTTTTTATACCACACAAGGGGGATTTATAAATGAATATTTTATTATGTTGTTCAGCAGGGATGTCTACAAGTTTACTAGTTACAAAAATGGAAGCGGCTGCAAAGGCACGCGGTCTAGAAGGTAAGATTTGGGCTGTATCTGGGGATGCAGTAAAAAACAATATCGATCAAGCAGATGTACTATTATTAGGACCGCAAGTTCGTTACATGCTTTCTTCAATGAAAACGCTTGCTGATGAAAAAAGCGTTGGAATCGACGTTATTAACCCAATGCACTACGGCATGATGAATGGAGAAGCAGTTTTAGATCACGCATTAACACTTAAAAAATAATTAGGGGGGAAGCGAAATGCAAAAGTTTATTGCATTTATGGAGAAATATATTGTTCCTGTCGCTGGTAAAATCGGATCGCAACGTCACTTAGCTGCGATCCGTGATGGATTTATTGCAGTTATGCCACTTATTTTAGTTGGTGCACTGGCATCACTAATTAATGGTTTTCCGTCTGAAGCTTTCCAAGAGTTCATGAAAGGTTTGTTTGGTGAAACGTGGAAACAAGTTGGCGGTGGAATGTGGACCGGTTCTTTCGCAATTCTAGCACTAATCATAGCATTTACAACAAGTTATAATTTAGCAAAATCTTACGGCGTTGATGGTTTGTCAGCAGGTATTATTTCATTTGGTGCGTTAATTATTCTTACGCCAACAACACCGAAAGAAGGCGGATTGAACTTAGCTTGGACAGGTGCACAAGGGTTATTCGTAGCAATTATTGTGGCACTCCTTGTTACTGAGGTATTCCGTTTCTTTGTACAAAGAAACATTACTTTTAAAATGCCTGATGGAGTACCACCAGCAGTTTTAAGATCTTTCGCAGCTATAGTTCCAGCATTTGTTATCTTAACAGTAGTTGCAGGTATTCAATTAGCAGTGAAATTAGCTGGTACAAGTGTTCATGAATTTATCTTTAATACTATTCAATCACCACTGCAAAGTTTAGCAGGGACATTACCAAGTGCAATTGTCATTGTACTCCTTGTTCATCTTCTTTGGTTCTTCGGTTTACATGGTCCAAATATCGTTGGTGGTATTATTGAGCCATTATACTTACCGGCATTAGAGAAAAACATGAAGTTATTCCAAGGTGGTACATCTGCATTTGATGTTCCAAACATTATTACAAAACCATTCTTTGATACTTTCGTATATCTTGGTGGTTCTGGTGCAACATTAGCATTCTTAGTAGTGGTATTACTTGTAGCAAAAAGTGCACAACTACGTGGTGTATCGCGTCTATCAATTGGTCCAGGTGCATTCAACATTAACGAACCGGTAATCTTTGGTACACCAATTATTTTAAATCCAATTTTATTCTTACCGTTTATCCTAACACCAATTGTATTAGTAATTACTTCTTATACAGCTATATCTATTGGTTGGGTACCAAAAACAGTTGTGATGATTCCATGGGCAACACCACCAATTATTAGTGGTTATCTTGTAACAGGTGGACATATTTCTGGTGCGATTCTACAGTTATTTAACTTTGTAATTGCAATGGTAATCTATTATCCATTCGTTGTGTTATCTGACCGTTCAGTTGTTCGTACTGAAAAAGCAGCAGCGCAAGGAAATAACAACTCTGTACCTATGTAACATAAAGATTGTTCTCACAGACAATATTGTCTGTGAGAACAATTACCTTTATATCATGTTCAGAAAGATGAGACCCATCTATAAGAACACCAAACTATCATTAATAAATTAATACTTTAATAGAAATGTTCAAACTGAAGGGGTATTTAAATCGGTTGAACCATAATAGAGAGGGCGGTAATTATGATGACTACAGCAGAACAAATTCCATTCCAATTGATTTTAAATAGTGGTAATGCACGAAGCTTTGCAATGGAGGCACTTCAATTTGCCAAACAGGGGAAAATGGCGGAAGCAGACGAAGCGATGGTAAAAGCGAAAGAAGCGATTAATGAAGCGCATCATTTCCAAACAGAGCTCATACAATCAGAAGCAAGAGGGGAAAAAACAGAGATTAGTGTTCTTTTAATTCATGCACAAGATCATTTAATGAATTCTATTACAGTAAAAGAATTAGCAGCAGAATTTATTGACCTTTATAAAAAGCTAGAAGCGAAAGGGGAATAAAGCATGACTGGAATTAAAATTGCTACAATCGGCGGTGGCTCTAGTTATACACCAGAGTTAATTGAAGGATTTATTAAACGTTATGACGAGCTTCCTGTTCGTGAAATTTGGTTAGTAGATATTGAGGCAGGAAAAGAGAAGTTAGAAATCGTTGGTAACTTAGCGAAACGTATGGTAAAAAAATCAGGTTTACCAATTGATATTCATTTAACACTTGATCGCCGTGAGGCATTAAAAGATGCTGATTTCGTAACAACGCAGCTTCGCGTTGGTTTATTAGAAGCTCGTGCAAAAGATGAAGCAATTCCATTAAAATATGATGTAATTGGTCAGGAAACGAATGGTCCTGGTGGTTTATTTAAAGCACTGAGAACGATTCCTGTTATTTTAGATATTTGTAAGGACATGGAGGAACTATGTCCAAATGCATGGCTTATTAACTTCGCAAACCCGGCAGGTATGGTAACAGAAGCTGTACTTCGCTACACGAACATTCAAAGAGTAGTTGGTCTATGTAACGTTCCAATCGGAATTCGTATGGGTCTTGCAAGATTACTTGAAGTAGATGCAAGTCGCGTACACGTTGATTTCGCTGGTTTAAATCATATGGTATACGGATTAGATGTATACTTAGATGGAGTAAGCGTAATGGATCGAGTACTAGAACTTGTAACAGATCCAGAAAAGCAAATTACGATGGAAAACATTGCTGCGCTTAACTGGGAGCCAGACTTTATTCGCGGTCTTCGCGCTATTCCATGCCCATACCATCGTTACTACTATAAAACACGTGAAATGTTAGAAGAAGAGAAAGAAGCTTCGATTGAAAAAGGTACACGTGCAGAAGTAGTAAAAAAATTAGAAGATGATTTATTCGAGTTATATAAAGACCCGAATTTAGATATTAAGCCACCACAATTAGAAAAGCGTGGCGGAGCTTATTATAGTGACGCAGCATGTAGCTTAATTACGTCTATTTACAATAATAAAGGTGATATCCAGCCTGTTAATACACGAAACAACGGGACAATTGCAAGCTTACCACATGATTCGGCCGTTGAAGTGAACTGTATTATTACGAAAGAAGGTCCAAAACCAATTGCGGTTGGAGACTTACCGGTACCAGTTCGCGGTTTAGTACAGCAAATTAAATCATTTGAGCGCACAACAATTGAAGCTGCTATTACAGGGGATTATCATAAGGCGCTGCTTGCTATGACAATTAATCCACTTGTACCATCAGATAAAGTTGCAAAACAAATTTTAGATGAAATGTTGGAAGCACATAAAGAGCATCTTCCGCAGTTCTTCAAAAAGATAGAGAAGTAAAAGCGGCGCTATTTAGCCCGCTTTTTTTATTTCGATAGGAGGTATTAGGATGATTAAGCTAATTGTAAATGCAGATGATTTCGGTCTTACAGAAGGTACAAATTACGGAATTATTGATGGACATAAAAACGGGCTTGTAAATTCAACGACGATGATGATGAATATGCCAGGGACAGAGCATGCTGTGCGTTTAGCGAAAGAGTATAAAACGTTAGGAGTAGGAGTTCATCTTGTATTAACGGCAGGAGAACCACTTTTAAAGGATGTACCATCACTTGTGAGTAGCGATGGATTGTTTCATAAACAAGGTGTTGTATGGGAAGGAAACATAAATCCAGAAGAGGTAGAAAGAGAATGGACTACTCAAATTGAGAGGTTCTTATCTTACGGATTAACACCAACTCATTTAGATAGTCATCATCATGTGCACGGATTACCTATTTTACATGATGTTCTTGAGAGATTGGCAAGTAAATATAATGTTCCGATTCGTCGTTGTGAGAAAGAGCGAGCGGTGCGTCCATTTTCTGATGTGTTTTACAGTGATTTTTACGCAGAAGGTGTGACGGAAGATTACTTTGTGAAGTTAAAAGAAAGAGTACAGGATGAACAAACGGTAGAAATTATGGTGCATCCAGCTTATATTGACCCAGAGCTTGTGAAGCGTTCTTCTTACGTAATGGATCGCGTGAAAGAGTTGCGTATTTTAACGGAGAGCGAGTTGCCTGAGGGAATGGAGCTTGTGAAGTTTTAATAAGAAAACGACGGTTAAATAGGACCGTCGTTTTTTGTGCTTACAAAATGGATAGAACATATCCACCGAAGGCTCCGAGTATAACGATAACCCAAGGTGGTGTTTTCCAAAAAGCGAGTAAGCAAAATAGAAGAGAAGCAAAAACGAAATCGACAGAATTCATAATTGTACTCGTCCAAATTGGATCATAAAAAGCTGCAAGTAAAATACCGACAACGGCTGCGTTTACTCCAAGTAGTGCACCTTGTATGTAAGATACTCTCCTTACACTGTCCCAAAATGGTAAAACGCCAACAACGAGCAGGAAGGCAGGAAGAAAGATAGCGATCGTTGCAACAACTGCTCCGGCGGTTCCATTTAGCACTGCTCCTATATAAGAAGCGAATGTAAATAGTGGCCCTGGCACTGCTTGTGTTAATCCGTATCCGGCTAGAAATTGTTCTTTTGTCATCATCCCGTTTTGTACAAATTCGCTTTCAAGAAGAGGAAGTACGACATGCCCTCCTCCGAATACAAGTGCACCAGAGCGATAGAAGCTGTCAAATAAAGAGATGAAATAAGAGTACGGTCGTAACATTGGTAGCAGTATTAATAGCCCGAAGAATAAGACGAGACAAGACATAGCTACCATTTTTGAAATAGGTACGTTTATTTTATTTGCTTGGCTAATTGGCTGACCGCGATATAAAAACCAACCAATAAAGCCAGATACTATAATGAGAATGACTTGTGTCCAGCTACTTGGCCATAATAGGGTGATTGCGGCAGTTACAATCGCGATTGTTGCACGGTTTCGGTCCGGTGTTAACTTTTGAGCCATTCCCCATATTGCATGAGCGACAATTGCGACCGCTACAAGTTTCAGTCCATGAATCCAGCCTGTACTTCCAAGTTCGAACTGGTTAAGGAAGGAAGCGAAGAAAACTAAAACGAGCACAGATGGTAGAGTGAATCCAATCCATGAAATAATTGCTCCTAATAATCCGCCGCGTAATAACCCAACTCCCATCCCGACTTGGCTGCTAGCAGGGCCAGGAAGGAATTGACATAGCGCTACTAAGTCTCCGTAACTTCGTTCATCCATCCATTTTCTTTTTTGCACGTATTCGTGGTGGAAATAACCAAGATGGGCGACGGGACCACCGAATGAAGTAAGTCCTAATTTAAATGATACGAGAAAAATCTCTATTAATGATTGGAAAGAGTAGTTATTATTTTTCAAAATTTCCTCCTAGACTGTTTTTCTAAGTGCATTATACAAGAGGGAGTAAAGCGAAAGAAACAATTTTAATGTAAAGATTGTGTGAATCTTTTCTTCGTAATTAAAATTTGAAAAAGTCATAAATGATTATGTCTAAACCATAAAGTAGTAGAAGTAGTGCTGGGAAATTTATATGAGGAGAATGCCCGTATGACAACACATTTCTTTGCTAGGTTAACAGGAAAGAGGGAAATACCTCCTGTAAATACAGAAGCTTACGGTGTAACAGAGCTCATTTTTAGTGAAGATTTAAAGAAGTTGCAATATCGGGTCATATTAAAAAACATAAAAAAAATCACGTCATGCCAAATTCATTTAGGGAAAACGAATCAAATTGGTCCAGTTGTTTTAAGTTTGTTTGGTCCATTAGAGCAAGGAATTAGTGTGAATGAAGGAGTCGTTACTGGTGTAGCTAAAGTGGAAGATTTTGAAGGGCCTTTACAGGGGAGAGCATTTGACAGCTTGTTTCAAGAGATAATGCAAGCAAATGTATATGTAAATGTTTATACGAAATCTAATAAAAAGGGAGAAATAAGGGGGAGAATAAGGGAAGTAAAGAAGTAAGCGAAAAGGCTGTCCAAAAAACATTTTGGAACAGCCTTTTCTATTTATATAGAGTGCTACTATTGTTAATTATTTTCGGTAAATCAATATATTTTAAAAATAGCTAATATAATTTCATTTACTACGTACTTAGGGTACTACTCGAAAATATCGCCTAGTTTAATTCTTTACAGGTTGATTTTTGATGAAGAAGTCCATTACATAAAATACTTCGTCATCTGGTATTTGTATTTCAAATGTATTTTCGATAGGTTGCAGTGCTTTTTTCACTTTCATATACATCCAGTACTCATCTTGTCTTCGTTTCTCTTTATCAGGATGAGGGAGGAGACTTTCGCCTTTTTGAAGACGATCAACCATACAGCTCATATGCAAAATCACACCCATTAAACTGTCGGGAGTTAGCTGTAAAGAAATCAATTCTTGAATTGTATTTAATGCATAACGAATTGTTTTAATAAGTAATGCCCCATCGTTACGCTGCATTTGTTGTTCAAGGATATCAGCCATTTTTGCATATGTTTCTTCATACGTAATCAATTCTTGAATTGGTTGAATAGCTGTGTAGTTCACAATGTCTTGGAAATGATATGTTAAGCAAGGTACTTGCACATCGAAATTTGTGACGATACAAATGATGTTACGTTCTTTCTTAATGTTCTCAATCATTTTCGTTAAATCTTTTTCGTGAACGATGCTAATCGGAATAATTTCAATTAAGTCTTTATCAAAGCGTAAATAGTTCTCTAACATTTTTTGAATTGCTAAAGCACTTCCTTCGCCAGTTAAACAAGCTGTTAAAATCACGGATTTCATTGGTGATAGTGGCTTTTTCTTTTCTTCCTGTACGTTTAAATAGAATGGCGTTAAGTTCTTCACTGTTTCGTATAGTGCATCTAATGAATAGCCAAGCTGAGCTTTTCGAGCTGCTTCTAGTGCGTGTGGTGTGCTCGTCATTGAAAGAACACGTACAGGGATTTTGAATTCAGTTTCTAATATATCACCAATATAAGCGAGCGATCCCATATCAACAAGTAAGAGAAGCCCGTTTACATTTTGAAGTGTTTTCATATACACTTTAACACGCTCTAAGAAATCTTTTGGCGATTCATGCAAGGGCATATCGATACCAGTTACTTCATCAATACCGAGAAGTTCGTTTGCAACGTTTGCCATTTCTGTTGCGATGCCATTACCGTGTGCTAATATTAATACTTTTACTTCTGTTTGTGAGGCAGGAATTGGATCAACAACGAAGAACATTGTTAAAAAGCCAGCTTCATCAATAGGCATTGTTATTTGTAATTCTTCTTCTAATAGCTGAATGCATTGCATAGCTACGGAAAAAGCTTCTTTATGCTTCGTACGAATTTGATTTAATTGTGGGTGGTGAATTTGTTTCCCGCCTCGCAAGCGTTGTAGAGTTGTCTGTACATGTAAACTTAAAGCGAGAAACATTTTTTCATCAAAAGTCTTAGATAAATATTTTTCAGCTAGTTCCGCAATTTTTTCACATACGGAAACGATATTACGATCCACAATTTTAAACACATTTTCATGACTTGTTTTTTTAGATATTTGGTTAAAGTATTGGACGAAAAAGCTTTGAATATCATTTTCTATTAGTAATTCTAACTCTTCTTCTTCAATGCCGCGTGCTTGAAGTTCTTCATATTTATAATCAATATAATCGTAAATAGAAGACTGTTTTTCATTCTCTATTTTATGATTACTCCAACCTTCATCAACTGTAAAGATAAATGTTTCATTTGGTATTTGGTATAGATGACGGCTTTTTCTTTCAATGAATAGCCCTTCTTTCATATACCAAGGTAAATCTGTACTTGAAACATAGACAGAATCACGTTTCTTTGTCACAAAGTCAGAGTAGGCTTTCGCACAGGCGATTTGTACATCCGTTTTTAATTGACCGATGTTATTGGGACAATTGTAAAAGACGAAAGCACGCATTGCATTTGGACTAACATGAATTTCTTTTCGCAGGCGGATCGCTTCATTTGTGAAAAATAGTTGTAGTAAAGCAAAGCGTTCTTTATGTGTACGCTCACGAAGTGGTGGCAGCGTGACAGTCATCGGTATACGTCTTGTAAATGTTTTTAATAAAAATGAATTTGGTTCTTCGGTTGTTGCAGTAATAATTAATACTTGTGCTTTACGCTCGTTTTCTGTTTCTCCAAGGCGGCGGTATACTCCGCGATCAATAAATGTGAAAAGCATTTCTTGTCCTTCTGGAGGAAGGCGATGTACTTCATCTAAGAAAAGAATCCCTTCATGTGCTTTTTCAATTAACCCTTTTTGATCACTTGCCCCTGTATAAGCTCCTTTTTTTATCCCAAATAACTGTCCAAGTAGTAGTTGTGGATTGTTTGCATAATCAGCACAGTTAAAGACGATAAAAGGTGCATCTTTTGGAAGTTGTTCCACTTCAATTGCGTATTCGTGCATTAAAGAAGCGAACATCGATTTTCCGACACCAGTTTCTCCAAGTAGTAAAGTATGCATACCGTTTGGAGGATAGAGAATAGAAGCTTTTGCTTTTTCAATAGCAATTTTTAGGCTTGTATTTTCAATAGCAAATGTATCTAATGAAGTGCCCTTTGTTGAATGCGTTTCCAATGAAGTGTTCGTTTCTATATAAAAACGGACAGGGCGTGTACTCGTTTTTAATAAACGATTATCTTTCACAAGCTTGTTTAAATCGCTACTAACATTTGCACGGTCTAACTGTAGAAGTGTAGCGAGTTCTAATGCTGTTACACCTTCTGTATAATTCCCTTTTTGTATTGCGTTAAAAATGAGATCTATTCGTTTCATTTCTATTCACCTCGAAACTTCATCACTACTTAAAATTCTACACAAAAAAGGGAAGTGTGGGAAGAGAAAAATAAAGTGAAACTTTAATCAGTGGGGTTTTTGTTCGGCCCCACTGATTACTAGCCTTCACCAATCGGGCGTTTACGGGCAGTTGATTTTCCACCTAACGTCTTTGTTCCAACTGAATTTTGAGGTGGGAGTCTTACTGCCCGTTAACGCGGGGTAAAACAGCTTTAGTACATAGGCACTAAAGCTGTTACAATCTTGTGTCTTTCCAAAAATTCACTTCGAGATGGGAAGATGGATTGTAGGGAAGTAGTTTATACCCTTGTGATTGCAAATAGTCAATTACTTTTGGGAGTATTTGCACTGTGACACTAGAATCATGCATTAAAATAACCTCTACTTGTTCATCGCTTTGATTTCGTACTCTTTCTAGTATTGCGGAAGGATTATCATAGCTTTTCCAGTCATATGTATCAATTGTCCAATCCCACATTTTATACTGGGCAGATACGAGTGCGTCGCGGTAATTCTTTTTTAAGTAAGGCATGCTACCGTATGGGACACGAACGAGATGTGTATTTAAATGTGTAACTTGCTGGACAATGTTTTGGGTTTGCTCCATTTCTGCAATTAAAACAGATGGATCGCCAGTGTAAAGACGTTTTACATCATGTGACATACTATGGAGACCGATATAATGTCCATCTTTAATCAATCGCTCCATCGTTTTTTTATAATGTGGCACTTTTCCGCCAATAACGAAGAAAGTTGCTTTTCCGTTCTTCTCTTTTAAAATATTTAAAATTTGTGGTGTGTATTTATTTGGTCCGTCATCAAATGTTAAGTACGCAATTTTTTTTGTAGGAGAGGTAGTTTGAGTGCTTTGGTAATCCTCTATTTGAATGTCTGTAGTTGCTTTTGTATTAGATGATGCGTACATAGTAATAGTCAAAAATAAAATTATACATTGAAATACTCGCTTGATCATAACATTCACCCTCAGTTTGACAATCAAGATGTAAAAAATTTGATATTTTCCCCATTATCTTCGCTATACGTATATCTTTCTCCAATAGAGGAACTCTCAAACAATCTATATTTTGGAAATAGGAAATGAGGAATAAAAAACAAAAAATAGCATCCTCTTCCAAGAAAGAGGATGCTATTTGAATATTTCATAACAGTAAAGGCTATACTACAATTAGTCTTCGCGTTTTTTCACTTTTTTATAGAAGGAAATAATTGGTTTGTAACGTTCGTGTACAAGTCCGATTACTTCAGCAATGATTTCTGTAAAGAAGATTAAAACGAAAAGAAGAATAATGGATAACCATAATGTCGCACTACTGAAAATAATTGCATTTATACTAAAGAAAATACCAAATGCGTAAATAATTAGTACCGTTTTACGATGAGAGAATCCCATTGCAAGTAAGCGGTGATGTAAATGCGATTTATCTGGTGCTGAAATAGGTTTTTTATTAACGATACGGCGGATGATCGCAAATGTCGTATCAAATACAGGTACGCCTAAAATGATAACTGGAACGATAAAGCTGAATAACGTTACGCTTTTGTATAATCCAAGTAACGATATAACAGAAATACAGTATCCTAAAAATAGTGCTCCTGTATCTCCCATGAAAATCTTTGCTGGATGGAAGTTATAGAATAAAAATCCAATTGTACTTGCTAATGTAATCAGTGCTAGAGGCAAGATAATAGCCGCTCCAGTACCCCATGGACTAGTGAGGGCCATATATGCTAGCGTTGCAAGTACGATAGATGAAATCCCTGCGGATAATCCATCTAATCCATCAATTAAGTTGATGGCATTTGTAATACCTACAATCCAAAATACTGTAATTGGATAAGCTAGCCATCCGAGTTCAGTATCTCCAAGGATTGGAATATATAATACTTGCACTAATAATCCACTTTTTACAATCATGATGGCAACTAATAGTTGTCCACCGAATTTTACCTTCGCAGATAGTTCGTACATATCATCTAAAATCCCGATGATAACAATAATGATAGCACCTAAAGTTATCGATAGCATTCTTTGTTCGTACAATCCACCGACAACAAATCCTACAGCTACACCAATGAAAATTGCTAACCCGCCAAGACGAGGCATAATTTTTTGGTGTACTTTACGCGCGTTTGGCTTATCTGTTGCTCCTATTTTAAAAGCTAATTTAATAACTAAAGGAGTAACGACGAGTACAGTGATGAAAGATGCCAAAATGGCATAAATCACTTGTGAGTCCATTAATACCCCACCCTTTATAGTTTAACGTAATTTTTTCAATCTTATTTATCTGAAAATTATGATGTTTATTTACAGGCTCATAACATATGGTATCACAAAAAGATTAGAATTCAATCTTTTTTTCTTTTGGCTGTAAAGGGGAGTGAATAGAATATATGACAATTGGATATGGAATGTTGTGTCGTTTGAGAAGGTTGATCTCATATTATGGCTTGTAATATGAGATTGTACTTCCCTCTCATATAGCGATGACTTTTGTTTCAGTATTATAAGTGTTGCACGTAAAAATGAGTAAGTTCCGTGTTAAAATGTGGGAATTTACATTTTGTATATATTGCATCATTTAACTTTACAAAATCTTAAAAAAGAATAAAAAAACAATTCATATAATAAAGAAGTGAAAGAGTTTTCTCATTCTTAGTGTGAGAGGGGGAAGCACAGGGAGAATTCTATGTATTCGTATATTTTCTTATGTATATTCCTGTGCGAAAGGAAAATGAAAATTACGATAATAGGTACCGGATATGTTGGATTGATTACAGGAGTAGGATTGGCGAGATTGGGACATTCGGTCACATGTTTCGATATAAATAGTGAAAAAATTGAACGGATTAAACAAGGCAAGTTACCTATTTATGAATGTGGATTAAATGAATTAATAAATGAAGCATACGAGAATAATCATTTAACGTTTACAGCAAGTAAATCAACGGCATTTAATGATGTAGAGTTTATATTTATTGCAGTTGGAACACCGTCTTCATTAGATGGAACAGCAGATTTAACGTATATTCGTAGTGCTTGTGATGATATTGGAACATATGTGAATAACGATATTATTGTTGTTACGAAAAGTACGGTTCCTGTAGGGACAAATGATGTAATGAGAAAATGGATTGAGGAGAAACTACAAGGTAGACATGAATTATATATTGTATCGAATCCAGAATTTTTAAGGGAAGGTTCTGGTATTTATGATTTTTTTCAGGGTGATCGTATCGTAATTGGAGCATGTAGTGAAGAAGCGGCAAGGAAAGTAGAGAATTTGTACAGCAAATTAAGCTTACAAACGTATATTACAGATATTCGAAGTGCTGAGATGATTAAATATGCATCTAATGCTTTTTTAGCTACGAAGATTAGTTTTATTAATGAAATTTCTAATATATGTGAGCAAGTGGGTGCAGATATAGTAGATGTAGCTACAGGGATGGGGATGGATAAGAGAATTGGTGCATCTTTTTTAAATGCTGGCATCGGATATGGAGGATCTTGTTTTCCAAAAGATACGAAAGCACTCGTGCAAATTGCAGGGAATGTTTCTCATGATTTTCGCTTGTTGAAAGCAGTCATTGAAGTGAATAATAAACAACAGTTGTTGTTAGTTGAAAAAGCGAAGAAAATTATAGATATGAAGAAGAAACGAATTGCGGTTCTTGGTGCAGCATTCAAACCGAATACTGACGATATTAGGGAAGCGCCATCGATTATTATAATAGAAGAATTAATTAATATATGTGCAGATGTGGTTGTATATGACCCACAAGCCATTCAAAATGTAAGAGGTTTATTTGGAAATACGATACGATACGCTGAGTGTATAGATGAATCGATTAGAGAGGCGCATGTAGTTTTTATCGTAACAGAATGGGAATCAATTCGAAATTATCCGCTAGAAAATTATGCACAGCTTATGAGGGAACCTATTCTATTTGATGGGAGAAATTGTTATACTAATGAGGATGCCGAGAAGCATGGATTAAATTATTACTCAGTTGGGCGAAAAGACGTCTGTAATAGTAATGTTTCTCAGGCGCGTTAAAAAGTGTATTTTCACATGAATATTTTTATATGCGATAATAGAAGTTGTAACTAGTGAAAGAAAAGAGGCAATGAAATGACTGAACGTTTAAAAGTAATGACAATTTTCGGGACACGACCAGAAGCAATTAAAATGGCACCTCTTGTATTAGAGTTGCAAAAGCACCCAGAAAAGATTGAATCAATTGTGACTGTAACGGCACAACACCGTCAAATGTTAGATCAAGTATTAAATATCTTTGGAATTACGCCAGATTTCGATTTGAATATCATGAAAGATCGTCAAACGTTAATTGATATTACAACACGTGGTTTAGAAGGTTTAGATAAAGTAATGAAAGAAGCGAAGCCTGATATCGTACTTGTGCATGGTGATACAACGACGACATTTATTGCAAGCTTAGCTGCTTTCTATAATCAAATTCCAGTAGGACATGTTGAAGCAGGACTTCGTACATGGGATAAGTATTCTCCATATCCAGAAGAGATGAATCGCCAACTAACAGGTGTAATGGCGGATCTTCATTTCTCACCTACAACAAAATCAGCAACGAACTTACAAAAAGAAAATAAAGACGGGTCACGTATTTTCGTAACAGGAAATACAGCAATCGATGCACTGAAGACAACTGTAAAAGAAACTTATAGCCATTCGGTGTTAGAGAAACTTGGAAATGATCGTCTTGTACTTATGACAGCACATCGTCGTGAAAACTTAGGGGAGCCAATGCGTAATATGTTCCGTGCAATTAAGCGTCTTGTTGATAAGCACGAAGATATACAAGTTGTGTATCCTGTTCATATGAATCCTGTTGTTCGCGAAATAGCGAATGATATTTTAGGCGAGCATAGCCGCATTCATTTAATTGAACCGCTAGATGTAATTGATTTCCATAACGTTGCAGCTCGTTCATACTTAATGCTAACTGATTCTGGTGGTGTACAAGAGGAAGCACCATCACTAGGTGTACCAGTTCTTGTCCTTCGTGATACGACGGAACGCCCAGAAGGTATCGAAGCAGGTACGCTGAAATTAGCAGGAACAGATGAAGAGACAATCTTTGGTCTTGCTGATGAGTTGTTATCAGATAAAGAAGCTCATGATAAGATGACGAAAGCATCTAATCCTTACGGCGATGGCCTTGCATCAGAGCGTATTGTAGAAGCGATTTTACAACATTTCAACAAGTAGAGTGAAACTGTAATAAATGTGGTTTTCATCTTCCGTTTATTATTAGCCCGCAACAATTGCGGGAAATAAAAAGAGCCAAATCATATACGATTTGGCTCTTTTTTTATTCATGATTCCTCATAATCCACTCTGCATGAGCATTTGTAGAAGGGGGAGGAGGTGGTGGTGTTTTGTCCTCACTCGGTTCCTTCTTTGGCTTTGTACTGGATTTAGAATCAGAATTTGTAGTTGTACTCTCGTTTTTGGTAGTTTCTGTTGGGGCCTGTTCTTTTTCCCCTAGTTCTTTTAATATCTCGTTACGAGTTGTCTCTACACTGATCGGGTCTGGAAGGAAATAATAAATACCACCTACTTTTTTATCTTCTCCTTCAAGTTTTAACGTTTGTATTGTAGAAGGATCGAATCCAGAGATTTTGTTGTAAAGAGCAAGTCCATCTGAAATAGGAATATCGGTTTTTATATATTTTCCAACTACCGCTGTTAAATCTTTAATTTTAAATACGGTTGAAGCAGAATTTAGCTTTTGGGCAACTGCAGCCAGTACTTGCCTTTGTCTCGCTGCTCGGCCATAGTCACCGTTAGGATCTTGCTTTCGCATGCGGACGTAAGCGAGTGCTTCTTCACCGTTTAAGTCTTGTTTACCTTGTTTAAATGGAATTAATTTGTAATAATCTATATCGGAGCGCTCCTCGAAATCAAAAGGAACATCAACTGTAATACCTCCAACAGCATCAACGATACCTTTAAAACCTTGGAAATCAATTTTAATATAATGATCAACAGGAACTTTTAAAAATCCTTCGACGGTGTCAATTGCCATTTTTTCTCCACCATAAGCATGGGCAGCGTTAATTTTGTCTTCTTTATTTTTGCCAACAATCTTAACACGAGAATCGCGCGGGATACTCATAAGTGAAATCTTTTTTGAGTTTGGATTAACTGTCGCCAACATGAGTGAATCTGTTCGACCGTTTTGACCATCTGTTGCGTAATCTTCAATACCCATAATTAGTATTGTGAAAGGTTTTTTTGTGATTTCCACATCTTCTGCTCGTAATTTAGATTTTTCACGGTTAAATCCACTGTACATCCCCATGAGAGAAGAGTAGGAATTTAACATATAAAGTCCTACGCTACCAAATAAAAATGCGAAAATAAGAAAGAAGAAAAATTTTCTTCTACGTTTCTTTTTTATTCTGCTATTTTGGAGATGATAATAACGTTCTTCCATATATAATCTCCTTAGTTCATTTGTAGGGAATTAATTCACTACATTAATCTTTAAAGACGATACGTTAGCTATTCTTAGTTAACATCTTGTTCTAAGTACAACATATCTTCTTCTTTAATTGTACATTTCCCGTTTGTTAATTCAATCATCCAATTTGTGAATGGTTGTTTTTTGTCCTCTTCCACATATGTATCAAATGTGACATTTTCTAGATAATGTATATCTTTAATGACATATTCTGAATTACGTAATTCATTTTCTAGCTTGCCAAGTAAAGTGTAATCAATTTCTGTTTGCATAACGCGCATTAGTTTTCGCTGGACAACGCCTACATGGTTAAGACCTTCACTTGTACATTTTCCATATGCACGAATTAATCCGCCAGCACCAAGTTTAATGCCGCCAAAATAGCGCGTAACGACAACGACAGTATCTTTTAGACCTCGTTTTTTTAATACCTCTAACATAGGTACACCAGCTGTGCCGCTTGGTTCACCGTCATCGTTTGCTTTTTGAATTTGATCTTGTTCACCGATTAAATATGCGGAGCAATTATGTGTTGCATTCCAATGCTGTTTTTTTATTTTTTGTATAAATGCTTGAGCTTCCTCTTCAGTTGTGGCGCGACTCACATAGCAAATGAATCTTGATTTTTGAATGACAATTTCGTGCTCGCCGTAGCCTTTAATTGTTAAATATTGTAATAACAATGATATACGCCCCTATCTTTCAAAATGACTAGTACTTTACATTTTAAAAGCGGTCGTTTTTATATTCAAACATTTTTTATAAATATGTTGAAATTTTTGATGAGTATTTTATCTTTTTGTTGTAATTTGTCGAGCGGGTGATTGTAGTTTCTAATCGGCATTTTTATGTATGGATGCACCTTTTCTAGTTTTCGTGTAAAATTAGGGGATAAAAATTTTTTATAAGGCAGGTACGAAAATGAAAACAGCTATTGTTACTGATAGTACAGCATATATACCGAAGCATATTCGTGACGAACTAAATATATATATGATTTCATTAAACGTTGTGTTTGGAACGGAATCTTATCAAGAAGAAGCTGAAATTTCAGCAAATGATTTTTATGTAAAAGTACGTGAGCAGGAAGAACTTCCGAAAACTTCGCAGCCGGCGATTGGAAAGTTTTTAGAGTTATATGAGGAATTATCTAAAGAATATGATGCAGTTATTAGTATTCATCTTTCAAGTGGAATTAGTGGTACATATCAAACAGCAACGACAGCTGGCCAGATGGTAGATGGTATTGATGTATATACGTATGACTCTGAAATCAGTTGTGAAGTACAAGGATTTTTCGTACGTGAAGGTGCGAAATTAGCAAGTGAAGGGAAGGCACCAGAAGAGATTATCGCTCGCTTTGATGAAATGAAGCAAACGATGGATGCTTATTTTGTAGTGGATGACTTACATCATTTACAACGTGGTGGAAGATTAAATAGCGCGCAAGCTTTCATCGGTAGTTTGTTACAAGTAAAACCAGTATTATACTTTAGAGATAAAGTAATTATTCCATTCGAAAAAATTCGTACGCGTAAAAAAGCGTTAAAGCGTATCGTTGAAATCTTTGATGAGCAGGCAAATAAAGGTGTGCCTATGGAAGCTGTTATTATTCATGCGAATCGTGAAGAGGAAGCTAATGAATGGAAACAAGAATTAGAAGAGATATACCCTCATGTTACAATTCGCACGAGTTATTTCGGAGCTGTAATTGGGACGCATTTAGGTGAAGGTGCGCTTGGTTTAGGCTGGTATACGAAGTGATAAAGATATAAAAGCTCTCTTACTTGAAGAGGGTTTTTTTACGGATGTTTTACGGAAATTTGACAAGTTAATATTTGGAAATGGTAAAATG
Organism: Bacillus hominis; assembly: GCF_030348325.1. Taxonomy (NCBI): domain Bacteria; kingdom Bacillati; phylum Bacillota; class Bacilli; order Caryophanales; family Bacillaceae; genus Bacillus; species Bacillus hominis. The sequence goes on along the minus strand of NZ_JAUCFS010000005.1, from coordinate 4,695,818 downwards.
TACGTAAAATTAAATAATGAGGAAAGTTTTATTACTTACTTTTTACAAGAAACTATTTTATAATAGAAGAGAGGTGAAACATATGGAGCATAATTCTTGTTTATGTCCAAAGTTTGAGTCAGCTTTTACAATGCTTAGTAAGAAATGGACTGGCTTAATTATTAAATCTTTGCTCGAAGAGCCGAAACGTTTCAGAGAAATCGCAGATATTATACCGAATATGAGCGATCGTATGTTGTCAGAACGTTTAAAGGAATTAGAAGGTGAAGGTATTGTAGTTCGTAATGTTTATCCAGAAGTACCAGTTAGAATCGAGTACGGTGTAACTGATAAAGGGAAAGCGTTGGAAAGTGTTATGGATGAGGTCCAAAATTGGGCTGAAAAATGGATGAAGTAACGTTTCTATCTCATTCATATTGGAGTATTTTCAAAACGTAAGGGATTCCCTTACGTTTTTTTCAATTCTATAAAAAACGGCGTAAGGCTCTTAAAATTCTACATATATATACAAATTTAGATATACTTTGCTATAGAGATAAATGTAATATTACATTTATTTTACAAAACCGTAACATTAGCAAAAAAACTCCCGAATTATGGTATAAATTTTAATAGGTTATATACGGAAAAAGAAAAAGAAAGCGGTGTAAAAAATAAAATGAAAAAGCTAAAAATGGCATCTTGCGCACTAGTTGCAGGGTTAATGTTTTCAGGACTAACACCAAATGTATTTGCTGAAGATAAAATTTCTGACGTGAAATCACAAATTAACACACAAAATGATACTTTACATAAACAACAACAAGAACGTGATGAATTACAAAAGCAAATGAATGACTTAAACAAAACAATCCAAGGTTTGGATAAGTCTGTTCAAGAGAACGCTTCAAAACTTGATGAAACAACAAAAAAAGTTTCTGATACAGAGCAATTAATTGAAACTAAAAATAAAGATATTGCAGAACTACAAACAAAGATTGCAAAACGTGAAGAGTTATTAAGAAAACGTTTAGTTGCACTACAAGAACAACCGAACACGAACGTTGTAACAGAAGTTCTTGTAAACTCTAAAAATATTGCAGATTTAGTTGATCGTTTAAATTCTGTGTCTAAAATTCTTGAGTCTGACGAAGATATCATGAAAACTCAACAAGAAGATCAAACGAACGTGAAAAAAGATGTTGAGACAGTAAAAGAAAAACAAAAAGAATTAAAAGAAGCACAAGCTCAAATTGAAACTGCTAAGAAAGAACTTGACGCTGAAAAAGCGAAAAAAGAAACTGCAGTAAACGATTTAAGCGGTAAAATGGATACAGTTGTAACTACAATGACAAGCACGGAAAGTCAATTGAAAGATCTTGAGAAACAAGCACTACAATTACAACGTATTGCTGAACAGGAAGCACAAGAAAAAGCTGCACAAGAAGCTGCTGCTCAAAAACAAGCAGAACAAGCTGCTAAAGAAGCACAAGCTCAACAAGCTGCACCAGCGCAAGCGCCTGCACAGCAAGCTGCTCCGGCAAACAATGCTGGACAAGCTCAAAAAGAAGAGCCTAAAAAAGAAGCACCTAAAAAAGAGAAGCCAGCACCAGCACCAGCACCAGCACCAGCTTCAAATGCGGGTGGCGTAATTGGTAAAGCACAACAATACTTAGGTTTACCATATGTTTGGGGAAGTGCATCTCCATCAAACGGTGGTTTTGACTGTAGTGGATTCATTTCTTACGTATTTGGTGTAGGTCGTCAAGACGTTGCAGGTTACTGGAACTCAGTTTCTAAAGTAAGTAGCCCACAACCTGGAGATTTAGTATTCTTCCAAGGTACTTATAAACCAGGTCCATCTCACATCGGTATTTACGTTGGTAACGACCAAATGATTCATGCTGGTGATAAAGGGATTGCTTACTCTAGCTTAAGCAGTAGCTACAACCAAAAACATTTCTTAGGCTACGGTAGATTCTAGGATTTATAATTGAATAAAAAACGTGTATAAAGTCGATAGCTTACTATTTTATAAGTAGGTTATCGGCTTTTTTGAGTTTTTACGAGATAAAGAGAAGGATTTATAGTAGTGCTGGAGGTGGTTGATGATGTTAGCTGGTAGACAGTTACTGTTAGAAGAACTTTCTTCAGATTTGCAGGGTGAATTAAATCATTTGAAAAGGACTCGAGAAGTCGTTTGTGTACAAGGGGTAATTAAGAAGTCTTCAAAATATATGTGCCAGCGTTGCGGAAATATAGAGAAGCGATTATTTGCGTCATTTCTATGTAAAAGGTGCAGTAAAGTATGTACGTATTGCCGGAAATGTATAACAATGGGCAGGGTAAGTGAATGTGCTGTACTTGTTCGTGGAATTGCAGAGGCACTACAAAAGGGAGAGAGAGTTTGTAGTGCAACGCCGAGAACGGACGTTGTACTTGAATTAGCACCAAGATTACAAGAAGTGTTTCCAAATATAAATGTAGCTGCTTTATACGGAGGGAGTTTAGATCGAGAAAAAGATGTGGCGTTAATCGTTGCAACTACACATCAATTGCTGCGTTATTATAGGGCGTTCCATGTCATGATTGTAGATGAGATAGATGCTTTTCCATATCATGCGGATAAGATGTTGCAGTATGCAGTGAACGGAGCGATGAAAGAGGAGGCAACACGTATTTATTTAACTGCAACTCCAGATGAAAAGTGGAAGCGTAAATTACGGAATGGTAAGCAAAAAGGGGTTATTATTTCAGGACGTTATCATCGTCATCCATTGCCAGTCCCGATATTTCGGTGGTGCGGAAATTGGAAAAAGGGTCTTATGCGTAAAAAAATTCCTCGTGCTTTATTACAATGGTTAAATATGTACTTATCTAAACGATACCCCATTTTTCTATTTGTTCCTCATGTGCGATATGTAGAAGAAATTAGCCAGTTATTAAAATCATTAAACAATCAAATTGACGGTGTGCATGCAGAAGATCCGGTGAGAAAAGAGAAGGTAGTAGCTTTCAGAAAGGGAGAAATCCCTTTATTAATTACAACAACGATTTTGGAACGAGGGGTGACTGTGAAGAATTTACAAGTAGCAGTTTTAGGAGCGGAAGAAGAAATATTTTCAGAAAGTGCTCTCGTTCAAATTGCAGGACGAGCAGGTAGAAGCTTTGAGGAACCAAATGGAGAGGTCGTTTATTTTCATTATGGAAAGACAGAGGCTATGGTGCGTGCGAAAAAACATATTCAAAGTATGAATAAAAATGCTAAAGAACAAGGATTGATAGATTGATGCATTGTCTACTTTGTGATGAGTATATTTCATACGCGATTAGTTGGTATACTTTTTTTGTTAAGCTTCATAAGAAGTGTATATGCGATAGATGTGAGCGAAAACTTTCCTATATTATAGGGGAAATGTGCAAGGAGTGTGGTCGGCCTTTAGAACTTGTACCAGCTGAATATAAAAACGGGGATATTTGCACGGATTGCATAAGGTGGACGAAAGAGCAGAGGTTTCCGTCTCTCATAAATCGTTCGTTGTATGTGTATGATGAAGGGATGAAAGAAATATTAGCACAGTTTAAATTTCGAGGAGATGCTGAATTAGTGCATATTTTTCATCAGCCTTTTCGAAGTCTTTTTCAAAAATATTTTGCGAATGTTTCAGCTGTTATTCCGGTCCCACTTAGTGAAGAGAGAGAATACGAGCGTGGTTTTAATCAAGCTGAGTTACTAGCTTCTTGTTTGCCTATCAAAATGTTTTGTACATCATTAAGAAGAATTGAAACAGAAAAACAAAGTAAGAAGAAGCGTAAAGAAAGGATATCGGGAGTTAATCCTTTTTATTTTCAGGGAGAAGAGATGTTTCATGAGCAACATGTTTTAATCGTGGATGATGTGTATACGACAGGAATTACTGTTAGGCAAATTGGAAGCCTTTTGTATGATCGAGGAGCGAGAGATGTTTCTTGTTTGACGCTTTGTAGAGGTTAATATGTAAATGTCGAAAGGAATAATAAAAAGACGACAGATCTTCTTTGACTTACAGTCTTGTCATTCGTTATAGTCAAAATATGGGGCGAATGCCCTGATTTTAAGAGTGAAGGGAATGGAATGAACATGCAAGGACGAGTAAAATGGTTCAATGCAGAAAAGGGATTTGGGTTTATTGAGCGTGAAGATGGTGACGATGTGTTTGTTCATTTTTCTGCTATTCAACAAGATGGGTATAAGTCGTTAGAAGAAGGTCAACAAGTGGAGTTTGATATTGTTGATGGAGCACGAGGACCACAAGCGGCTAATGTTGTGAAACTGTAAAAATTAAGTTTTTGGAAAAGATAGAGCTGTATTTTTAGCGGCATTATATAGATGGTGAAAGCTCTTGCTCGTAACAAGGGCTTTTTTGTTGTGGGGAAGTTGTCAAAAAGTTGTTTCTTTTCTGTAACGAATTGTCCACAGTTACATTCGTTATTCACGATGTTAATAGGATAAAATAAAGATAGAAACGATGCATCTTTTCATTTCAACAAAAACCGATAAAAAAATCGCAATTCCACTAATTTTTTTAAAAAAATTAGAAGGAGTTTTTAAGCCAATGTCGAAATTATAGTACATAGGCTTGAAAGGAGGAATTCATCTATGAAGTTCAACATTCGTGGTGAAAATATTGAAGTAACTCCAGCATTAAAGGAATATGTAGAGAAAAAACTAAGTAAATTAGAGCGTTATTTTGATACATTCCCAGAGATTAAGGTTAATTTAAAAGTATACTCTGACAAGCAACGTATCGAGGTAACAATTCCATTTACAGATTTATTACTTCGTGCAGAAGAAACAAATAGCGATATGTACGCTGCGATTGATTTAGTAGTTGATAAAATTGAGCGACAAATTCGTAAACATAAAACAAAAGTAAACCGTAAACTACGTGAAAAGGGTTCTGTTAAAACTAATTTTATCCTTCCAGAAGCAGAAGCAGTAGCTGTTATGGATGAGGTAGAAGAGGATGAATTAGAACTTGTACGTACAAAACGATTCGATTTAAAACCGATGGACGTTGAAGAAGCGATCTTACAAATGGATATGCTAGGACATAATTTCTTCGTCTTCACAAATGCGGATACAAATGAAACTAATGTTGTATATGGCCGTAAAGACGGGAAATATGGTTTAATCGAAACAAAATAATCATTCAAAAGCGTAGCCGAAATGGCTGCGCTTTTTTTATATGTTTTTGCCTTCCTATCTTGTAATATTGATATAAATTTAAATGGCCTATTCGTAATGAAATTTAGAAGTCATGTTTTGTCACGGTTAATTGTATTACTATTCCAAAAGGATCTCGCACAATGGCATAACCCGGGCTGAAGGAGTTTTTTTCAAAAGGTGTTAAAATATAAACCTCATCATGTTGAATTAGATTGTGATAGAGTGCTTCAATGGTTTTGAAATCTTTAGATTGAATGCATAATGATGAGCTATTACTTAATTGCCAAGGGCGTGTGGAATCCACTGCCTGTTCTGCAATCATGATTTTATTTGTGCCAATTTGTAAAACGGAATGGGTAATATAATGTTCCTGGCTTTCTTTATATGTGAAATTTGGATCTATTTCTTTCATTTCTTTATAATTCTTTTTAAATAAAACTGTTGCGCCTAAATACTGTTCGTAAAATGCAATTGCTTTAGCACCTTGCCCATTTAATGATAAAAAAGGGATTACTTCAAAGTTCATTGTATTGCCTCCTTCATATATGTTTACACTTATTACTATACAAATATAAGGTGCCAATATGTGGCACCTATAGGGAGAGTTTATGAAAAAAGTTGAACGTTTAAATCAGATGCTACGTTTTATTAATCAAAAACAAATATTCACATTGAAAGATTTAATAGATGAATTTCAAATTTCAAAAAGGACAGCTTTACGTGATATTGCATCATTAGAGGAAATGGGTGTACCTCTTTTTGCAGAATATGGTCGGTATGGAGGGTATCGTTTAATAAAAACGATGACATTACCACCGATTTCATTTACAAATCATGAAGTTTTTGCACTTTATTTTGCAATGCAAGCGCTAAGAAGCTTTGTAAGTATTCCCTTTCAAATCTCGTTTCGTTCCATTAATAAGAAATTTTTAGATAGTGTTTCGTCAAAACAGTGTGAGCAAATTGAAAACTTGCAAAAAAGAGTGTCCTTTTTTCATTTGGAACAAGCACATGAATGTAGTTATTTAGAAGAGATTTTGTTAGCTGCTGTTCAAAATAGGGCTTTAACTATAAACTATGTAACGCCGAAACAAACGACAATGCGCCGTATTCAGCCGATTTCGATTTATGCAATGAAAGGTTATTGGTATTGCCAGGCTTACGATTTAGATAAATTGGCTTATCGAGTGTTTCGCTGTGATCGTATTAGGTCGTTAGAAATAGTAGTTGCTCAGGATAGTCTGGATTTGGAAAATATAAATATACATAACGCACATAGTCTGTGGAAGGCAACTGAACAAGCTATTCAATTTAAATGCTCAATTACTGCGAGGGGGATAGAGATATTTAAGCAACAGCAATATCCTTCGATGAAGTTATGGGAAGAATGTGAAGATACATATTTAATAGGAACTTATGAGCCTGCTGAAATCAACTTTATCATCGCGTATCTAGCTAGTTTTGGTAAAACTATAAAAATAATTGAGCCATCTTCTTTAAAAGAGAACTTGAAAGAATACTACTTAGATTTAATACGAAATTTGTAACGTAAAGTTTGAAACGAAGAAATATTAGTTTGTTGGAACAAATAAAATAAAAACTTTTTCTGAATCTAAAGCTCGACATTTGGACGATTGTTGTCATAGTTATAAGACAAGTGTTACAATTATCATTAGGTTTATACATTTTAGTTTTTTTAATTAGGAGAAAAATTGGCATAACATAAATTTGATTTTTATAACGACTGATTGTAAAGAGAAAAAGAAAGCAATCGGAAGTTTTATTTTAATAAAAGAGGAGCGTATTTCCTATGATCGGTATTTTAAAAAAGGTATTTGATGTCAACCAGCGCCAAATTAAACGTATGCAGAAGACAGTGGAGCAAATTGATGCATTAGAATCATCTATTAAGCCACTAACTGATGAACAATTAAAAGGAAAGACGATTGAATTTAAAGAACGTCTAACAAAAGGTGAGACAGTAGACGATCTACTTCCTGAAGCTTTTGCGGTTGTTCGTGAAGCAGCAAATCGTGTTCTTGGAATGCGTCCATATGGCGTACAGCTAATGGGTGGTATCGCCTTACATGAAGGAAATATCTCTGAGATGAAAACAGGTGAAGGTAAAACGTTAACATCTACTTTACCTGTATATTTAAACGCATTAACAGGAAAAGGTGTTCACGTTGTTACAGTCAATGAATACTTAGCACAACGTGATGCAAGTGAAATGGGACAACTTCATGAGTTCCTTGGCTTAACTGTAGGGATTAACTTAAATAGTATGTCACGTGAAGAGAAGCAAGCTGCTTATGCTGCTGATATTACGTATAGCACAAATAACGAGCTTGGATTCGATTACTTACGTGACAACATGGTGTTATATAGAGAGCAGTGCGTTCAGCGTCCACTTAATTTTGCTATCATCGATGAAGTCGATTCTATTTTAGTCGATGAGGCGCGTACGCCGCTTATTATTTCTGGACAAGCTCAAAAATCAACAGAGCTATACATGTTTGCAAATGCATTCGTTCGTACATTAGAAAATGAAAAAGAGTATTCATTTGATGTGAAAACGAAAAATGTAATGTTAACTGAAGATGGTATTACGAAAGCAGAGAAAGCTTTCCATATTGAAAACTTATTTGATTTAAAACATGTAGCGCTTCTTCACCATATTAATCAGGGGCTTCGTGCACACGTTGTTATGCACCGTGATACAGATTATGTTGTACAAGAAGGCGAAATCGTAATCGTAGACCAATTCACTGGTCGTCTTATGAAAGGTCGTCGTTATAGCGAAGGTTTACACCAAGCTATTGAAGCAAAAGAAGGCGTAGAAATTCAAAATGAAAGTATGACGCTTGCAACAATTACGTTCCAGAACTACTTCCGTATGTACGAAAAGTTATCTGGTATGACTGGTACAGCGAAAACGGAAGAAGAAGAATTCCGTAGTATTTACAATATGAATGTTATCGTAATTCCAACGAATAAAGATATTATTCGTGATGACCGTGCTGATTTAATCTTCAAATCAATGGAAGGTAAATTCAATGCAGTTGTTGAGGATATTGTAAATCGTCATAAGCAAGGGCAACCTATTCTTGTTGGTACAGTTGCAATTGAAACGTCAGAGCTTATTTCGAAAATGTTAACACGTAAAGGTGTGCGTCATAATATCTTAAACGCAAAAAACCATGCGCGTGAAGCAGATATCATTGCAGAAGCTGGTATGAAAGGCTCTGTAACAATTGCGACGAATATGGCTGGTCGTGGTACGGATATTAAGTTAGGCGAGGATATTAAAAACATTGGTCTAGCAGTTATCGGTACAGAGCGTCACGAAAGCCGTCGTATTGATAATCAGTTACGTGGTCGTTCTGGTCGTCAAGGAGACCCTGGTGTAACACAGTTCTACTTATCAATGGAAGACGAACTAATGCGCCGCTTCGGTTCTGACAATATGAAAGCGATGATGGATCGTCTTGGTATGGATGATTCACAGCCAATCGAAAGTAAAATGGTTTCTCGTGCGGTAGAATCTGCGCAAAAACGTGTAGAAGGAAATAACTATGATGCACGTAAACAGCTATTGCAATACGACGATGTACTTCGTCAACAACGTGAAGTAATTTATAAACAGCGTCAAGAAGTAATGGATTCAGAGAACTTACGCAGCATTATTGAAGGTATGATGAAATCTACGATAGAACGTGCTGTTGCACTTCATACGCAAGAAGAAATCGAAGAAGATTGGAACATTAAAGGTCTTGTCGATTACTTAAATACAAACCTTCTTGAAGAAGGAGATGTAAAAGAAGAAGAGTTACGTCGCCTTGCTCCAGAAGAAATGAGCGAATCAATTATCGCGAAATTATTAGAGCGTTATAACGAAAGAGAGAAACTTCTACCTGAAGAGCAGACGCGTGAATTCGAAAAGGTTGTTGTATTCCGTGTTGTAGATACGAAATGGACAGATCATATCGATGCAATGGATCATCTTCGTGAAGGTATTCATTTACGTGCTTACGGACAAATCGATCCACTTCGTGAATACCAAATGGAAGGATTCGCAATGTTTGAGTCGATGATCGCTTCTATTGAAGAGGAAATCTCTCGTTACATTATGAAAGCTGAAATTGAGCAAAACTTAGAGCGTCAAGAAGTTGTTCAAGGTGAAGCTGTTCATCCATCAAGCGATGGCGAAGACGCGAAGAAAAAACCGGTTGTAAAAGGTGACCAAATGGGACGCAACGATTTATGTAAATGCGGTAGTGGCAAGAAATATAAAAACTGTTGTGGTATTGGGCAGTAATAGGGAACTGTAGTTTAGACTGCTTTGCAAATTTTTACATCAAAAATGTATAATAAAGTGAAACTTTAATCAGTGGGTTTTTTCATTCCCACTGATTATTAGCCCTCACCAATCGGGCTTTTACTGGCAGTCCGACTCTCACCTAACTTCTTCGCATTCGCCGAATTGTGAGATGGGAGTCTTACTGCCTGCAAATAGCGGGATAAAAAGGATTAAACTCTCTCCGTAATAAGCGGAGAGAGTTTCCCTTGTTTTCATATGAAAGTAACAGCAATTACATAGAGGTGAAGGAAATGGAATTAGTAGAAATTAGGCAAGAATTAGAAAAAATGGCTAAGAGATTAGCGGCTTTTAGGGGGTCTCTTTGACCTTCCTACTAAGGAAAAACAAATTGCAGAATTAGAAGAAACGATGATGGGCGCTGGATTTTGGGATGACCAACAAGGCGCACAAGCTGTAATTAATGAAGCGAATGCGCTGAAAGATATGGTTGGAAGGTTCCGTCAGTTAGATGAGACGTTCGAAAACTTAGAAATGACGCATGACCTACTTAAAGAAGAGTATGATGAAGATTTACATGAGGAATTAGAATCTGAAGTGAAAACTTTAATTCAAGAAATGAATGAGTACGAGCTTCAGTTACTATTAAGCGATCCTTATGATAAAAATAACGCTATTTTAGAATTACACCCAGGTGCAGGTGGAACAGAGTCACAAGACTGGGGTTCTATGTTATTACGTATGTACACACGCTGGGCTGAGAAACGTGGGTTTAAAGTAGAAACGGTTGACTACTTACCGGGCGATGAAGCTGGTATTAAGAGTGTTACATTATTAATTAAAGGTCATAACGCTTATGGTTATTTGAAAGCGGAGAAAGGTGTACATCGTCTTGTACGTATTTCACCGTTCGATTCTTCAGGTCGTCGTCATACATCGTTCGTATCTTGTGAAGTTGTACCTGAATTCAATGATGAAGTTGAAATTGAAGTGCGTACAGAAGATTTGAAAATAGATACGTATCGTGCAAGTGGTGCAGGTGGACAGCACGTTAATACGACAGATTCAGCAGTTCGTATAACGCATATACCAACAAACACGGTTGTAACATGTCAGTCAGAGCGTTCTCAAATTAAAAACCGTGAACATGCGATGAAAATGCTGAAAGCGAAATTATATCAAAAGAAATTAGAAGAACAACAAGCACAATTAGATGAGATTCGCGGAGAGCAAAAAGAAATTGGATGGGGCAGCCAAATCCGTTCTTACGTATTCCACCCGTATTCTCTTGTGAAAGACCATCGTACAAATACAGAAGTTGGTAACGTACAAGCAGTTATGGATGGAGAAATTAATCCGTTTATTGATGCGTATTTACGTTCTCGTATTTAATAAGAGAAAAAGCCAACAGAATTGTTGGCACATGTTGAGGTCCAAGGGGATATAAAGAGGTTTATCTTATTTATATTGATGAAATAAAGAGGAAGAGAAGTTGGAGGCGACAACTTCTCTTTTTGATGAGATTATATGTAGAATACAATGCCGTATATTGTTTTGTAAAAAGTAGAGAATAGTAAAACAGAGCGGTAATAGAGTAGGGCTTTATATAGGGATTCTCAGTTTTGGTTTGGAGAAAAAGGCTCTTTATAGAACTTTTTAAGGTGTTCACAGAATTGAAACAATTTATGAAAGCTTATTTTATTAGGCTTCTCACTATATTTGTAAAAAATATGAAATATACCTTGGTTTTTCTATATAAAGATAATGCTTATAATGAATATTGAATGTGTTATGAAAACTATTGCCTAGTTATGAATGAAAAGAATATCAACAATGGGGAGCGATAGAAGTGAAAAAGAAATTGTTGGCTATTACGCTGGGGACATCAGTCGTTTTTGCTTTAGGAGCATGTGGAAATAAAGAAGAGAGTAAACCATCAAAACAATCTGCAAGCACAGATAGCGCAGAACAAATTTTTCAAAAAAGTTGTATAGGTTGTCACGCTAAAGATTTATCAGGAGCAACTGGACCAGATTTACGAAAAGTAGGACAGAAATACGACGCAGCAGAGATTGAAAAGATTATTGAAAAAGGTCGCGGTTCAATGTCACCAGGAATTATTCAAGGTGAAGATGCGAAAAAAGTAGCTGAATGGTTAGCGGAGCATAAATAAGAAACGTAATTAATAAACGAGCTGATTGTATAACTTGACCGAAAAGTGCTTCGAGTTAAGTAATTACATGAGCTCGTTTACCTTTTCTTGGGATGTAACATAACTGTAACAAAATTGTATCCGAATTGGAAACCGATTGATGTTACAATGGGGTTTGTAGAATTTTGATGAAATATATTACATAGAGTAGCGTTGCTAATAAAAAGCATGTATGGAAGCTACCTTCAACAAGAATGATCGAGCGGAAATAAAGGTTGTTCTTTTATTTTCAAATGTACAGAAAAGTATTTCGAAAAAAATCATTAAGTATTGGGTGATAAATAATGATAAAAATGACGAATGTTTATAAGGAGTACCCAAATGGTATGAAAGCCATTGCTGGTCTCACAGTTAACATTAAACAAGGTGAATTCGTATACGTAGTTGGACCGAGTGGAGCCGGAAAATCTACATTTATTAAAATGATGTATCGTGAAGAGAAGCCATCTACAGGATCAATTAATGTAAATGGACTTGTAATTGAAACATTAGCAGAAAGAGATGTTCCATATTTCCGTCGTCAATTAGGCGTAATTTTCCAAGATTTTAAATTGCTACCTAAATTAACGGTATATGAGAATGTTGCGTTTGCTTTAGAAGTAATTGAAGAAGAACCAGATGCGATTCGTGAACGTGTTACAGAAGTGTTAGGTCTTGTAGGTCTAGATGATCGTGCAGATGCACTTCCAAGCGAACTTTCAGGCGGAGAGCAACAACGTGTGGCGATTGCAAGAGCGATTGTAAATAGACCAAAGGTTGTAATTGCTGATGAGCCAACAGGTAACTTAGATATTGAAACAGCGCTTGATATTATGAATATTTTTAAACGTATTAATGAGCGTGGTACAACGATTGTTATGGCGACACATAACGCAGATATCGTAAATACAATTCGTCATCGTGTAATTGCAATTGAAGGCGGAAAAATTGTTCGAGACGAGATTGAGGGAGGATACGGATATGAAGGCTAAAACCCTTAGTCGACATTTGCGAGAAGGTGTGAAAAATCTATCCCGTAACGGATGGATGACATTTGCTTCTGTAAGTGCAGTAACAGTTACATTATTACTTGTAGGTGTCTTTTTGGCAGCGATTATGAATATGAACCATTTTGCGACGAAAGTAGAGCAAGATGTAGAAATTCGTGTGCATATTGATCCAGCAGCAAAAGAAGCTGATCAAAAGAAATTAGAAGAAGATATGAGTAAAGTTGCGAAAGTAGATTCTATTAAATATTCTTCTAAAGAAGAAGAGTTGAAACGTTTAATTAAAAGCTTAGGCGATAGTGGAAAAACGTTCGAGTTATTTGAGCAAGATAATCCACTGAAAGATGTATTTGTTGTAAAGGCGAAAGAACCAACAGATACGGCAACAATTGCGAAAAAGATTGAGAAAATGCAGTTTGTAAGTAATGTTCAATACGGTAAAGGTCAAGTTGAAAAATTATTTGATACTGTAAAAACTGGTCGTAACATCGGGATTGCGTTAATTGCTGGTCTTCTATTCACAGCGATGTTCTTAATCTCTAACACAATTAAAATTACAATTTATGCTCGTAGTACTGAGATTGAAATTATGAAACTTGTTGGTGCAACAAACTGGTTTATTCGTTGGCCGTTCTTGTTAGAGGGATTATTCCTAGGAGTATTAGGATCAATTATTCCAATTAGCTTAATTTTAGTTATATATAATTCATTGCAAGGTGTGTTCAATGAAAAACTTGGCGGAACAATTTTCGAGCTTCTACCATACAACCCATTCGTATTCCAATTAGCTGGTTTATTAGTGTTAATCGGTGCATTAATCGGTATGTGGGGAAGTGTAATGTCAATTCGTCGCTTCTTAAAAGTATAAAAAGTTGCAAACATAATTCGTACAAGCTTATCATATAGTAGAAATAGGAAAAGGCATCACACATCGTGTGATGCCTTTTGCTACACCACCTGTGTGTTCTGGAAAGGGGAATTCCGCATTGAAACGTAGAGTTGCAATTATTGGAATGGTTGTTGCATTTTTAATTGGTGCTGGCGGGATGTTTGGTGGTATGTACTGGTTTGGGATAAACCCAGCGTATGTAACGCAAACAGTATCGAATGGTAATGCTGGCACAGCGCAAGGGAATTTGGCAAAGATTAATGAGGCGTATGCACTAATTGATTCACGTTATGTGGAAGACGTGAAAGACGACAAGTTAGTCGAAGGTGCGATACAAGGAATGTTGTCTACGCTGAAGGACCCTTATTCCACGTATATGGATAAAGAAACGGCAAAACAGTTTAGTCAGTCACTGGATCCTGAACTTGAAGGGATTGGAGCTGAAGTGAACAAGACGGACGGTAAGCTTATTATCGTATCGCCAATTAAAGGTTCACCAGCAGAAAAGATAGGAATTAAACCGAATGACCAAATTTTATCTGTAGATGGGAATAGTGTGAAAGATTTATCACGTGAAGAAGCAGTATTAAAAATTCGTGGTAAAAAAGGAACGACTGTTGTAATTGAAATTAAGCGCGCAGGAGTGGCTGATCCGATAGAATTTAAAATTAAGCGTGAAAAGATTCCAATCTTCACTGTATTTAGTTCCGTAAAGCAAGAGAGCGGAAAAGATATCGGCTATATGCAAATTACTTCTTTTGCTGAAAATACTGCGAAAGAATTTAAGGATCAGTTAAAAGAGTTAGAGAAGAAACATATAGCAGGTTTAGTTATTGACGTACGTGGTAATCCTGGTGGCTATTTAAATAGTGTAGAAGAAATACTAGGAGAAATCATGACAGATAAAAAGCCAATGCTACAAGTAGAACAGCGAAATGGTGAGAAGAAGAAATTCTCCACTGAACTGAAAGAAAGAAAGCCATATCCAATTTCAGTATTAATTGATAATGGAAGTGCTTCTGCTTCAGAGATTTTAGCGGGTGCGCTAAAAGAAGGAGAGGGGTACGATTTAATTGGTGAAAAAACGTTTGGTAAAGGTACTGTTCAGCAGGCTGTTCCATTTAAAGATGGCAGCAACATTAAATTAACGATGTTTAAATGGTTAACACCGGATGGCAATTGGATTCATAAAAAAGGAATCGCGCCAACTGTAGAAGTGAAGCAACCAGATTATTATCATGCGACACCAATTCAAATTGAAAAGACACTTTCATACAATTCAAATGATGTACAAGTAAAACACGCGCAAGAAATGCTTAAGAGTTTAGGATATGTACCAGGACGTGAAGATGGATACTTTAGTAAAGAAACAGAATCAGCACTGAAAGCATTCCAAAATGCGAATGAGATGGAAGCGACAGGACAACTTGATAAAAAGACAGCTGAAGCGATTCAAACTAAAATTATTGAAAAAATCCGTTCTGGAGAAAATGATTTACAATTACAGACGGCATTGAAATTGATAGCGAAATAAGAAAGAATACAGGCACTTTGATGCCTGTATTTTTTTATGTGTTAAACAAACGTTTCTTTAGTTATGATAAGATAAAAAGAAAAAATGATATAAATGGTGGTGAATGAATTCGTGGAGGCATGGCTTTTTGAAATATTACGAGCAGTTGGACGTTTTTTCTTACACCCTGCTGTCTATGTATTTTTAATTAGTAGTATCTTCGTTGGATACTTACGTATATTACGAGAACGAAAAGACTTTTCTTTTAAAGTATATGATATTTGGTTTGAACTGCGAACTTCTCTATTTGTGGGTATTGGGTACGGGTTAATCGTATCTATTATTACGATTGGGATGGGGCTTGTTGTTTCGAAAGCGAGCTTATGGGCAATTTTACTTTGGACGTTATTATTTGGATTAACTGCTATGTATCGATATTTATCTGTAGCTTATACTTTCGGAATCGCTATTGCATTCTTGTTGTTATCGTCTAAGATGCCATTCTCCTTCTTACAGCTTGGAGAAGGTGAAGAGGGTACGATTGTATCCCTTGCTATTTTACTAGGCGTTATGCTCGTTGTAGAGGGGTTATTAATCTCTAAAAATGCAGTGCGATATTCTACGCCGAAAATTAAGAAAGGTAAGCGTGGGCTACGAATTGGACTACATGAATCAAATCGTTTATGGCTTGTACCAGTATTTATTCTTATACCAGGAGACGCGGTGACAGGATTTATTTCTTGGTGGCCTGTCGTTTCAATAGGTTCGACTACATACTCTTTATTCCTCGTTCCATTTTTAATTGGATTTATGAGAAAGATTAGAAGTTATGAGCCGACAGAAGCTTTATTATTTACAGGAAGACGTGTCTATGGATTAGCAGGGCTCGTACTCGTTTTAGGTATCGCAAGTTACTGGTGGCACGTACTCGCAATTATCGCGATGGGAGTTGCAATGCTTGGACGTTTCACGATCTCGGTGCAAGAGAAAATTGCGGATGAGAAAAGACCAGCATACTTTGCCGCACGTAATGATGGACTTGTTGTGTTAGATACAATTCCGAATACAATTGGGGCGGAGATGAATTTAAAGCCTGGAGAAGTTATTACGAAAGTAAATGGAGTCATTCCAAGAAGTACCGAAGAGTTTTATGATGCACTTCAAACGAAGACGACAGGAGCATTTTGTAAATTAGAAGTATTAGATACAAATGGTGAGCTTCGTCTTGCTCAAACGGCATTATATGCCGGGGGACATCACGAATTAGGTGTTGTGTTTGTTCAGCAAGAACATGAGTGGGATTCGGAAGCTATATAAAATAAAATGGAAACCTTCATCAAACACAGATGAAGGTTTTTTTAGTTTCATAGACGGATAACTTGAATAATTATTTGATAATGGTTATCATTTAGAGAGTCTTTTAATTTGGAAAAGGGAGGAAAAATATGCTACGTAAATTTTTTTCTTACTATAAACCGTACAAAGGTTTATTTATACTCGATTTTTCCTGTGCAGTTATCGCAGGATTACTGGAACTTGGCTTCCCACTTATCGTAAACCAATTTATTGATAAGTTATTGCCAGGGCAAAACTGGACGCTTATTTTATGGGCTTGTTTCGGTTTACTTGCAGTTTATATGTTAAACGCAGGTTTGCAATATGTCGTTACATATTGGGGACATATGCTAGGGATTAACATTGAAACAGATATGAGGCAGAAATTATTTGATCACATTCAAAAGCTATCATTCAGATTTTTTGATAATAATAAAACAGGTCATTTAATTTCACGTCTTACAAACGATTTAATGGAAATTGGGGAAATTGCTCACCACGGGCCAGAAGATTTATTCATTGCTGTTATGACTTTAGTCGGGGCATTTTCATTCATGATGATGATTAACTGGAAGTTAGCACTTCTAACATTCTTTGTAATCCCGTTCTTATTATGGTTGGCACTTTACTTCAACAAAAAAATGACAGGTACGTTTAGACGTTTATTCTCAGACGTTGCTGATTTCAATGCATGTATTGAGAACAATGTTGGTGGTATCCGCGTTGTACAAGCATTCGGAAATGAAAAGTTTGAGAAAGAGCAATTTGCTGTAAACAATGCTCGTTTCCGTACAACGAAATTAATGGCGTATAAAATTATGGCGTTAAACTCATCTGTTAGTTATATGCTGATGCGCCTTGTAACACTCTTTGTATTAATATGTGGTACATGGTTCGTACTGCAAGGTGAATTAACGTACGGTGGATTTATTGGATTTGTTTTGTTAACGAATATTTTCTTCCGCCCAATTGAAAAAATTAATGCGGTTATTGAAAGTTATCCGAAAGGAATCGCTGGTTTTAAAAGATATGTAGAACTTCTGGAAACAGAGCCGGATATTGTAGATTCTAAAGATGCAATAGAAGTTAAACATGTACACGGTGATATTCAATACAATAACATCACGTTCGGATATGAAAATAAAGAGCCGATTTTAAACGATATTAGTTTGAAAATACATGCAGGTGAAACAGTTGCGTTCGTTGGGCCATCAGGGGCAGGGAAAACAACACTATGTAGTTTATTACCACGTTTTTATGAACAATCGTCTGGATCGATTCAAATTGATGGCATTGATACGCAAGAGATGACGTTATCGTCACTTCGTAAGCAAATTGGAATTGTGCAGCAAGATGTTTTCTTATTCTCAGGAACAATTCGTGAAAATATCGCTTACGGAAACTTAAAAGCGTCAGAAGCAGAAATTTGGCAGGCGGTAAAACGTGCCCAGTTGGAGGATTTAATTTACTCGCAACCAGACGGTTTAGATACAGTTATTGGTGAGCGTGGTGTGAAACTTTCAGGAGGACAAAAGCAGCGCTTAGCAATTGCCCGTATGTTCTTGAAAAACCCGCCAATTTTAATTTTAGATGAAGCAACTTCTGCGCTAGACACAGAGACGGAACTTGCTATTCAAAAATCACTTGCTGAACTATCTGTCGGTCGTACAACGTTAGTTATCGCTCACAGGCTTGCAACTATTAAAAATGCAGATCGCATCGTCGTTGTAAATAAAGACGGTATTGCAGAACAAGGTTCACATGAGGAATTAATTGAGCAGGGCGGAGGGTATAGCCGATTATATGAGGCACAGTTTAGTTCATAAATATAATTTCTGCTGAATTAGTGCACCATAAGTAAGTGGAAATCTTATATGGGAGGCTATAAAGCATGATTGTAACAACAACTTCTACAATTCAAGGGAAAGAGATTACTGACTATATCGATATCGTCAATGGCGAAGCAATTATGGGGGCGAATATCGTGCGTGACCTGTTCGCTTCTGTCCGCGACGTTGTCGGTGGTCGCTCAGGCGCTTACGAAAGTAAATTAAAAGAAGCGCGCGACATTGCAATGGAAGAGATGAAAACTCTCGCAAGACAAAAAAATGCGAACGCGATTGTTGGTATCGACGTGGACTACGAAGTAGTTCGCGAAGGGATGCTAATGGTTGCGGTGAGCGGGACTGCTGTCCGTATATAAAGTAAAAAGCCGTGCTGATGCACGGCTTTTTGTTGTTATTGATGCTGATATTGTGTTTAAGTCGATATTCTATGTCGAAGCTGCGATATTTCTTGGGAAATGCAGAAGATCCCGTCGATATATAGGGAAGACATTAGAGCGCTTCTTTACATTTTTGAATTTGAGCTAATAATTTTTCGTATTCTTGTTCGAGAAATGTGATGTCATCGTGATGATTTGGTATAGAAATCCGGCTGATGATTTCAGTTAATTTTGTTTGTAACCTCAATAATTCTTGTTCAGTAACGTTTACAGAAGCTTCGGTTATTCTTTTTGTGTATTGCTCGTAATTGCCGTGGAATATTCTTGGCTCGCTCTCATCTACTTGTAGAATATGGTCTGCAACAGAACGAATAAAGGCGCGATCATGGCTAATGAAAAGTATAGTCCCAGGATATTCTTGTAACATGCTTTCTAATTCTTCTTGCGTTGCTAAGTCTAAATAGTTTGTCGGTTCATCGAGCAGAAGCATATTATAGTTTCCTAAAAATACTTTTGCGAGTGCAACCTTCATTCGTTCACCGCCACTTAAGACGTGCACAGGTTTATGAACATCTTCACGGCGGAATAGGAGCCGTGCAAGTATTGTTCGAACGAACGACTCCGTATAATTTGTTTCTTCTAGAACATTTTCTAAAATTGTTTTATCTGTTTTTAAAATTGATAGTGTTTGTTCAAAGTATCCAACTTTACAACTTTTCGAAAGCTGAATGCCGCGCTCGTTTGCGAGAAGCATGTTGAACAAAGTGGTTTTTCCACTTCCATTTGCCCCTAAAATAGCAAGCTTCGCACCAGGGGCAATAGTCCCACTCATATTTTTAAATAGTATGCGGTCACTTATTTTCTTTGTTACTTTATTAAACTGTACCACCACTTTACTATGAATTGGTGTATGGTATTGCACGTCAAACTGAGCTTGAGAAAGATCCTTTGGTTTTTCCTTCTTTTCTAATTTTTCAAGACGTGTCTCTAATGCTTTAGCTGCTTTGCTAACATTTTCTTGCCCATGAGCCCCGCTTAACTTATAAAGTTTAGATTCAGATGAACTGAACCGCGTTGGGATTTTTGTCATACTAGAAGCGCTTTGCTTTCTTTGTAAAATTGACTGCTCTAAACGATTTTTTTCTTTTATATATTGCTCATATTCTGCTTGTTTTTGTATTCGCTCACGTTCTTTTTGCTTTCGATAGTTTGAATAATTTCCTTTATACTCTTGAATAGTGCCATCTTCAATTTCGATGATTTTTGTACATATAGTATTTAGAAAATCACGATCGTGTGATATTAAAACAAGTGCCCCTTTATAAGATAAAAGTGCCTTTTCTAACTGCTCTGTACCGAACATATCTAAGTGGCTTGTTGGTTCATCAGCGAATAGAATGCCTGCATCTTGTTCGAGAGCATGGGCAATCTTTAGACGCATTCGTTCGCCGCCGCTCATTGAATCTGCAACGTTTGAAATACTCCATTTTCCTTTTGCGAGAGAAGAAGCGGTTTTCGGTAGTTCCTCGCTAAGCTGAGGAATGATGGAGATAGAACCATGATGAGTTACTGTACCTTTGTCAGCTTCTATTTCTTTACTTAATATTTGTAGTAACGTAGATTTTCCAGCTCCGTTGACTCCGACAATTCCTATACGATCGTTTGCTTGAATTTCCAGTGATGGTAATGTAAATAGGGTGCGATCACCAAAGCTCTTTTCAATATTACGTGCGAATAAAATAGTCATAAAAAAACCTCCCTAGTTTCACTAGAGAGGATAAACGTCGCCCTTGCATGTAAAAATCGTACATAAATAAACGATTTTTTACATGATCGTTTCGAAAGAAAGTATCGACAAATGGACAGACTAATCCTCTGCTAGTTTTCATCATTTTTGTTCACTATTTGTGATGGATGAAATAAATAAGAGAATTAGAACTTCATTGGTCAAAGTACCTTCCTTTCATAATATTATTTTTATTGTATGCGCATACAAAAGAGTTTGTCAAACTTATTTCTGTTTGTGATTTTTAAATTCGTTATTATACAGTTGTGCCTTTGCGAGTGCTTCAGCATCATTTTTGATTTCATCTAATCCATTCGCATCCCCAATAACATATCCTTCAAATGAAGAACCAACAAAATCAAAGATGTACTGGAACTGGGCGATAAGTGGCAATGCCTTCAGTTTTGGATTGTCTCCGCCAACGATTACAACGTACATCTTTTTCCCTTTCATTTTCTCTTTAAAATGAAGAGATGTATCGCGCAAGCTTTGTGACCAGCGATCAACGAAATTTTTCATATGGCCACTCATTCCGTACCAGTATAGCGGTGTAGTGAAGATAATCGTGTCGTGCTCTAGCATGCGTTTGGTTAACTGCCCATAGTCATCATTTACAGGTTGAAATCCTTCTGCATCATGGCGCTGATCTGTAATAGGATAAATGGTATGATCACGCAAATAAATTTGTTCTGCTTCAATTCCATCAATCATCATATGTGTTAAGGCTTCTGTATTCCCGTTTCGTCTTGAACTGCCGTGTATAACAAACATGTAATCATCCCTTTTCTTTTGCTTGTTTTAGGAGTGAAACGTGTTTTTGTAAATTCGTTTGAATGTTGGAAAGTAATGAGATTTGCCTTGTTACTTCCTTGAGCTTATCTTCGTAAAGCTCAAGGATGCTACTGCACGGATTTTCGTACAGGTGCGGCTCGATTTCAAGGCAACGCAGCATTCTTGCTGTCTCTTCTAAATTTAAGCCGAGCTGTAAGTATATTTGAATAAGCTCTACTTTTTCGATGGCACTGTCATCAAAATCACGGTAGCCATTTGTGAGGCGCTTCGAAGGAAGTAATCCCTTTTCTTCATAATGTCTTAGTGATCTCTCGCTAACGCCAGTTTCTTTTGATAACTCTCCAATTCGCACTGCATTTCACTCCTTTTACATGTATTGTAAACCTTCACACTAATGTGAAGGTCAACTCTGTTTTTTCGCAAAAGAATCTACATGATTTAAAAACACTTGAATGGCTTTAGACGGGATGAAATATTTGCCGCGCACGATGGAGAATGGGCGGATTAGTTTTTCATTTGGAACTTCGATGTGGAATAGTTCTTTGGCTAGTAGTTCTTTCCGCACGGTCCAGTCAGAAAGTATAGCGATGCCGAGCCCGGCAGCGACGGCTTCCTTTACGCTTTGAATACTACTAAATGTAAAGAATCGTTTCATTTTTAAATGATGTTGATGAATGAAACGATCGCTATAGGCACGCGTCCCAGAGCCACTTTCTCTTAATACCCATACTTGGTCTTGGAGAGTAGTTTCGTTTATATCTTTGATGTGAAGTAATGGATGATTTGGCGGAACGACGAGCTTCATTTCATCTTGCATAAACGTTTCAACGTCCACGTCAGCGTATACGACCTGGCCTTCCACTAAGCCGATATCGATTTGATTGGAGCGGAGGCTTTGCAAAACTTCTTCTGTATTTGAGATAAATGTATGAACTTCGACGTGTGGATTTTCATTCGCATAGTTAGCGAGTATTTTCGGAAGTAAGTATTCACCAATTGTAAAACTAGCACCGATGCGAAGTGTTCCTGTTACAACGTTATGTAGTTCGTTAATTTCCTGCTTAGCATCTTCATAAAGAGAGAGCATTTGCTTTGCATGTATGTATAATATGTTTCCAGCTTCCGTAACTTGGACGTGCTTCGGGGATCGCTGAATAAGTGTAGTCCCAAATTCGTTTTCTAAGTTGCGAATGTGCATACTTACGCCGGGTTGTGAAAGGTTTAATAGTTCTGCTGCACGGGAGAAATGTTTCTGTTCAACGACCGTAACAAAAATCTTTAAAATATCTACGTTCATTTGCTAAGCTCCTTTCGTTTTTCCTTCATCTTATCATAAGTATTTCTGATGATAGAGATTCAATATTGATATTAAACTTATTATAAAAATTCTTTTATAATGTAACTAGAAAGAACATGCATGTTCCAATATGATTATTGGGGTGGTACAAGGTGGAACAAACACTTGTTATACAAAAGAAGAAGGGCTTTGGATTTTCGCAAGGTATTGGGATTACATTATTAATCGCCATTGCCGCGAAATATTTAGCAGGGCTTCCGTTTTTAAATATTATGGGACAATTAGTAATTGCTATTCTAATTGGGATGATTTGGCGAGCGGCTATCGGAGTTCCGCAAGAAGCGCTAGCGGGAACGAACTTTGCAAGTAAGAAGTTGCTACGCTTTGGGATCATCTTACTTGGAATGCGGTTAAACCTTGTAGATATTGCGAAGGCGGGGCCGAAAGTATTGGTCATCGCAGCGGTTGTTATTACATTTACCATTTTCGTTGTATATGGACTAACGAAAGTATTTAAAGTAGAAAAGAAATTAGGGATTTTAACGGCGTGCGGAACGGCGATTTGTGGCGCGGCCGCGGTCGTCGCAATTGCACCGCAAGTGAAAGCGAAGGATGATGAAACGGCGGTCGGTGCTGCAATTATTGCTATTTTAGGTACAATATTTACGCTTATTTATACGCTATTATATCCAGTGCTTGGCTTATCTCCGTACGGATATGGCGTGTTCTCGGGAGCGACACTACATGAAATCGCCCACGTTATCGCGGCGGCCGCACCAGGCGGTAGCACGGCTGTAGACATCGCAGTTATTGTGAAATTAACGCGCGTAGCGATGCTTGTTCCAGTAGCGATTTTAATTGGATTATGGTTTGGTAAGAGCGAGGGAAGCAAAGAAAAAAGATCGTGGCGCGATCTTCCGATTCCTTGGTTCATCTTCGGATTTTTAGCAATGAGTGCGGTGCATTCGCTTGGGATTATACCAGAAGTTGTTGCCGGATATATTGTAGTCATTGCGTACATGCTTATTGCAATGGCGATGGCAGGACTCGGTTTAAATGTAGAGTTTAAAACGTTCCGCAAATTAGGAAGTAGGGCATTCGTGGCAGGGTTAATTGGCTCGGTTTGCCTTTCGGTACTTGGATATGTTCTTGTATACGCGTTAGGCTTTATGTAGTAGAAAAGAGGCATCTTATAGATGTCTCTTTTTTACCTTTTTTTGTAAACTCATCTTTACTTGTAACTGGAAAATATTTATAATTAAAGTAAAGATATCTTTACTTTTGAAGGTGGAACCTATGGGTGTAAAAAATATAATTAAGGAATTGCGAAAGCAAAATCACATAACACAAATTGAAATGGCAAAGGCGATGCAAGTGACGCGGCAGACAATCGTGGCAATTGAGAACCACCACTATAACCCGAGTCTAGAGTTATCCTTAAAAATCGCCAAATATTTTGGAATGAAGGTAGAGGAAATATTTACGCTAGAGTAAGGGGAGAGAAAATGAACGATGAGTTTGAGAGATTTCAATCGGATAAAGCGTTTAAATATTTAGGGTTATTTTTAACAACTAGTTTAGCGATATGGAGTATATATAATTTAATTGTTTACGGAAATGCTGGTATGCCATTTGTTTTATTTGTACTAGGGCAGTTTGTTTATTTCGTTGTGAATTATTGGCCGAAGTGGAAATATAGAAATAAAAAAGAGGCTGATCGTGTATGAATAAACAAGGGGTTATGAGATTTTTAGGGAGTCTATTTTTAGCGGGAATTCTTTTAAATACGAGTTTAGTCATTTTAAATATTTCGTGGGGAACGATATTGATTTCAAATGTAGCTCTTATTATTTTATATGCTGTGTCTGAGTATAGGGAGAAAAGGCGATTAAAAGAAGAAGGCGTACCTGCATTAGATGAGAGGGTCATGAAAAAAATGCAGCAATATTTTATGGTTTGTATGGTAGGTTTCTTTTTACTTTTTACCTCGTACCTTTGCGTGAATAAGTATTTAGATAGAGAGATCGTGGATGTAAATGAATCATTATATATAGTTATTTTTGGACTGTTAATTAGCGTGGCATCGACGAGTGTATTAGCAACAAGGGACATCAAATAAATATATAAAGGGGAAACGGGATGGGATTAGCGGTATTATGCGTTGCGACGGCTATATTTGCAATTTTGTGGGGGATGCAAAACTTCTCTCGTAATCCAGTGCCAAGTGTATGTATTATGATTGGTGCTGTAGGTTTATCATACTATTTATTAGTTTTAGCGCATTATCATAAAACAGCAATAAGTGTTGTTGTTGGGGCAATTATTTTATCTTGTGGACGTGCTATACAAAAGGGTTTTCTTCCATAAAAGCTGTTTATACAAAGGGTATAAACAGCTTTTTGTATTTTTTTTACAAACTACTTGAAAGTTACGTTACGTCATCTTTTATAATGAAGGAGAAGAGGTGATGGAGTTGATTTCGATTCAAGAACTAACGAGGGAAACAGGGGTTACAGTAAGGACGTTACGTTATTATGATCAAATCGATTTATTAAAGCCGAGTGGAAAAACTGATGGAGGACATCGGTTATATAGCGAGAGAGACGTTGTTCGTTTGCAGCAAATTTTATTTTTAAAAGAAATGGGTTTTTCGTTAAAAGAGATTACGAATATGTTAATAACGGGTGAGCTCAATTTAAAAGTATCGCTTGGAAAGCAACTTAAGTTTGTACAAGATGAACAGAAGAAATTTAATCGAATGGAACGTATTTTACAAGCGGTTGTTTATTCAGTAGATGTGGAAGGGGAACTGGATTGGAAAGTTATGTTTGAACTTATTCAGCTTTCGAAACAGTCTCCTCGAATACGTGAAATGTTCCAAAATGAAGTTTTTTCTAAGGAAGAACAAAAGTTGCTTCATAATTTGCCGAACATGAGTGAAGAAGATCCGAATGTTTTAGAGTGGGTAGATTTATTAAAGCAACTACGTAACTTTATGAAAGACGGTAAGGAAGCATCATGTGATGAAGTACAAGGCGCAACAAAGAAATTAATGCAGAAGTGTTTAGAGATGGCAAATGGTGATGAAACATTTTTAGATAAATTGTGGGAAGTAAGAAAGTCAAAAGAAGATTCACAGAAAATGAGTATGTATCCAATTGAGGAAGAGCTTCTAGTATATATGGATGAGGCTTTTCGTATATATGATGAAAGGGAGAGAGATAAATGAGTATACTGGCAGAATATCGGTGGTATTTTTTAATTGGTGCAGAGATTGTATTTTGGTTATCGGCTATCGGTTTCTTTTTACTCCGTTACGGATTCCGTTTGAAAAAGGCGAGTTTTATTATGGGGATTGTGCTACTCGTAAATGAAGTGTTTATTTTAACTTTAGGGGTAGTGGACTATTATCAAACAGGGAAGTTCTCTAATTTTCAAATCATTACGGTAATCATTTTATTATATGCAGTTTTTTATGGAAAAAAGGATTTGAAGAAATTAGATATATATGTGCGAAAATTAGTTGCTAAATGGCGGAATGAACCAGCGCCTATTATTGAAGAACAGGTAGAATTAACAGGCATGGCCTATGCGAAGCAAGAAATGAAAACTTGGGTACTACACCTTGTTTTATTCGTCGCTGTGCATATTTTCTTTTTCTTCGCGTATGGATTTATTCCATTTGAACAGTGGAGCAATTGGTTAGAGTCAGGAATCGTTTTAAATAAAGCAGCAAGCCGTGTAAGCCAAGTGTGGGCTATTATTCTTTTAGTGGATACTGCAATTTCATTTTCATATGTGATTTTTCCGAAGAAGGAGAAAGAAAACGAGAAGCTACTTTCATAGAGGAAAGTAGCTTTTTGGGTATACAAATAATTTTTATAGGAGAGGCTGACAATAGAAAAAAGAAGCGGTTTTATATGCCTAGTTCTCTTTAGCTTAGTAGCATGCTCACAACCTAACAGTGCAATTGATAAGAAGAATGATGTCGTTGCAAAGGGGGCAGAAATTTCTAATCTGGATAAATTCGAAAAGTTCGTTTTGAATGTGGAACAAGGGGAAGTTGATAAAATAAGAATTGTAAATTATACAGATGAAGGTGATCCGGTTTTTCAAACGTTAGAGCATAGTGAGAAAGATATACTTTATGTGTTAGATAATAGACAAGACCAATTTGCTGGTGACCATAAAGGGTTACATAAAGATAGTTGTAAAAGGATTGTTAAAGAGCAACGTGAATTAGAAACAGGTTATAGGTTAATAGATTGTACGAATGAAAATGGGCGCAATGGATATGACCTATTATATGTACCTAAAAAATAGAGTTAGTAGAGGAAGGAAGTATTTATTCCTTCCTTTTTTATGTATATATTGTCGAAAGTTTTACCGAATATCTGTTCGTTTTTTTAGGTTTTTTATGAGCATTCGTGGTAAAATAATAATACAGATTTTTATGAGGAGGTCGGTTTTTAGTTGGAACATCCATTTGAAATTATCTCAGAATATTCCCCGCAAGGTGATCAGCCGGGGGCGATAGAGAAGCTTGTAGAGGGAATTAATAGTGGAAAGAAAAAGCAAGTGTTGCTTGGAGCGACAGGGACGGGTAAGACATTTACGATTTCAAATGTCATTAAAGAAGTGCAGAAGCCAACACTTGTGATGGCTCATAATAAAACGTTAGCAGGGCAGTTATATAGTGAGCTGAAAGATTTCTTTCCTAACAATTCTGTTGAGTATTTTGTTAGTTATTACGATTATTATCAGCCAGAAGCGTACGTACCACATACGGATACGTTTATTGAAAAAGATGCGCAAATTAACGATGAAATCGATAAATTACGCCACTCGGCAACGTCTTCCTTATTTGAACGAGATGATGTTATTATCGTTGCGAGTGTATCGTGCATATACGGTTTAGGTTCTCCGGAAGAATACCGCGAGTTAGTTGTTTCACTTCGAGTTGGTATGGAAAAGGACCGCAATCAATTGCTTCGTGAACTTGTTGATGTACAGTATGGACGTAATGATATTGATTTCAAGCGTGGTACATTCCGTGTGCGCGGAGATGTAGTTGAAATTTTCCCTGCATCACTTGACGAACATTGTATTCGAATTGAATTTTTCGGAGATGAAATAGATCGTATTCGAGAAGTAAATGCATTAACGGGTGAAGTATTAGCAGAACGTGATCATGTAGCAATCTTCCCGGCATCTCACTTCGTTACACGTGAAGAAAAGCTGAAGGTAGCTATTGAAAATATAGAGAAAGAATTAGAAGAGCGTTTAAAAGAATTAAATGATAACGGTAAATTGTTAGAAGCGCAGCGCATAGAACAACGTACACGTTATGATTTAGAAATGATGCGTGAGATGGGTTTTTGTTCAGGGATTGAAAACTATTCCCGTCATTTAACACTTCGTCCAGCAGGTTCAACACCATATACACTTTTGGACTATTTTCCAGAGGATTTCTTAATTGTTATGGATGAGTCGCATGTATCGGTTCCGCAAGTAAGAGCGATGTATAACGGGGACCAAGCACGTAAGCAAGTGCTTGTGGATCATGGATTCCGTCTGCCATCAGCTTTAGATAATAGACCGCTCACATTTGATGAGTTTGAAGAGAAAACGAATCAAGTTATTTACGTTTCGGCAACGCCAGGACCATACGAGTTAGAGCAGTCACCGGAAGTAATAGAACAAATTATTCGTCCAACAGGGCTTTTAGATCCACCAATTGATGTACGACCAATTGAAGGTCAAATTGACGATTTATTAGGAGAGATTCAAGATCGTATTGCAAAAAATGAACGTGTATTAATTACGACTTTAACGAAAAAAATGTCAGAGGATTTAACGGATTACTTAAAAGATGTAGGAATTAAAGTGAACTATCTTCACTCTGAAATTAAAACGTTAGAACGTATTGAAATTATTCGTGACCTTCGCCTTGGTAAGTTTGATGTACTTGTCGGTATTAACTTATTAAGAGAAGGATTAGATATTCCAGAAGTATCACTTGTAGCTATTTTAGATGCTGATAAGGAAGGATTCCTACGTTCAGAGCGTTCATTAATTCAAACAATTGGTCGTGCGGCACGTAATGAAAACGGCCGCGTTATTATGTACGCAGATCGTATAACAAGATCAATGGGAATTGCGATTGAAGAAACGCAGCGTCGTCGCCAGTTGCAAGAAGCTTACAATAAAGAGCATGGTATTACGCCGAAGACGATTCAAAAAGGAGTACGTGACGTTATTCGTGCGACAACAGCAGCTGAGGATACGGAAACGTATGAAACAGCACCAGCTAAGAAGATGACGAAAAAAGAACGTGAAAATACAATTGCGAAGATGGAAGCAGAGATGAAAGAAGCAGCAAAAGCGTTAGATTTCGAGCGTGCAGCTGAATTAAGAGATTTACTATTAGAATTAAAAGCGGAAGGGTGAAAAGAGTGAGTAAGGATTTTATTGTTGTAAAAGGTGCTAGAGCGCATAATTTAAAAAATATTGACGTAACCATTCCGAGAAATCAGCTTGTTGTTGTGACGGGATTGTCTGGTTCAGGAAAATCATCGTTAGCATTTGATACGATTTATGCGGAAGGGCAGCGCAGATACGTGGAATCTTTATCCGCGTATGCGCGCCAGTTTTTAGGGCAAATGGATAAGCCGGATGTTGATACGATTGAGGGTTTATCTCCAGCGATTTCAATTGATCAAAAAACGACGAGTCGTAATCCACGTTCAACGGTTGGAACGGTAACAGAGATTTATGATTATTTACGTTTATTATTCGCACGAATTGGTACGCCGATTTGTCCGAATCATGGAATTGAAATTACATCACAAACAGTGGAACAGATGGTAGACCGTGTTCTTGAATATCCTGAACGTACGAAGTTGCAAGTGCTAGCGCCTATCGTGTCAGGGCGTAAAGGTACGCATGTGAAAGTATTAGAAGATATTAAGAAGCAAGGTTATGTTCGTGTGCGCGTTGATGGAGAGATGCTGGATGTATCTGAAGAGATTACGTTAGAAAAAAATAAGAAGCATTCAATTGAAGTTGTTATTGACCGTATTGTTGTGAAAGAAGGAATTGCAAGCCGACTTGCAGATTCACTCGAAAGTGCTTTAAAGCTTGGCGGGGGCCGAGTTTTAATCGATGTAATGGGAGAGGAAGAACTTCTATTTAGTGAACATCATGCTTGTCCGCATTGTGGTTTTTCAATCGGAGAATTAGAGCCGCGTATGTTCTCGTTCAATAGTCCGTTCGGCGCGTGTCCTTCTTGTGATGGACTTGGCTCGAAGTTAGAGGTAGATTTAGAGCTTGTTATTCCGAACTGGGATGTATCATTAAATGAACATGCGATTGCTCCTTGGGAACCGACAAGTTCACAATATTACCCGCAATTATTAAAATCTGTGTGTAATCATTACGGCATCGATATGGATATGCCGGTGAAAGATATACCGAAGGATTTATTTGATAAAGTGTTGTACGGAAGCGGGGAAGAGAAGGTTTATTTCCGCTATGTGAATGAATTTGGTCAAGTAAAGGAAAATGAGATTTTATTTGAAGGTGTTATTCCGAATATCGAGCGTCGTTATCGTGAGACGAGTTCTGATTATGTTCGTGAGCAAATGGAGAAATATATGGCGGAGCAAGCTTGTCCAAAGTGTAAAGGCGGACGCTTAAAGCCTGAGAGTTTAGCTGTTTTCGTTGGTGATAAAACGATTGCTGATGTAACGAAATATTCTGTTCAAGAAGTACAGGAGTTCTTCTCGAATGTTGAGTTAACTGAGAAACAACAAAAAATTGCTCATTTAATTTTAAGAGAAATTCAGGAACGCGTTGGGTTCTTAGTGAACGTCGGTTTAGATTATTTAACGTTAAGTCGTGCAGCAGGAACTTTATCAGGTGGTGAGGCGCAGCGTATTCGTTTAGCAACGCAAATTGGTTCTCGCCTTACTGGCGTACTGTATATCCTCGATGAGCCTTCTATTGGTTTGCATCAGCGCGATAATGATCGTCTTATTCGTACATTGCAGGAAATGCGTGATTTAGGAAATACGTTAATCGTTGTTGAGCATGATGAAGATACGATGATGGCTGCTGATTATTTACTTGATATCGGACCTGGTGCAGGTATTCATGGTGGTCAAGTTGTATCAGCAGGTACACCAGCTGAAGTTATGCAAGACGAGAATTCATTAACAGGGAAATATTTAAGCGGTAAAGAGTTTATTCCGGTACCACTTGAAAGACGTAAAGGTGATGGACGTAAAGTGGAGATTGTCGGTGCGAAAGAAAATAACTTGAAAAATGCGAAGATGTCATTCCCTCTAGGAACATTTGTAGCAGTGACAGGCGTATCTGGCTCTGGAAAAAGTACGATGATTAATGAAGTGCTATATAAATCGTTAGCTCAAAAGTTATATAAAGCGAAAGCGAAGCCAGGGGCTCATAAAGAAATTAAAGGTCTTGAGCAGTTAGATAAAGTTATTGATATTGATCAATCACCAATCGGGCGTACACCACGTTCCAACCCAGCAACATATACAGGTGTATTCGATGATATTCGTGATGTGTTTGCGCAAACGAATGAAGCGAAAGTGCGTGGATATCAAAAAGGACGTTTCAGCTTTAACGTAAAAGGCGGCCGTTGTGAAGCGTGTCGTGGTGATGGAATTATTAAAATTGAAATGCATTTCTTACCAGACGTGTATGTTCCGTGTGAAGTTTGTCACGGTAAACGTTACAACCGTGAAACGTTAGAAGTGAAATATAAAGATAAGAATATTTCTGAAGTGTTAGGGATGACAATTGAAGATGGGGTAGAGTTCTTTGCTAACATCCCGAAAATTAAGCGTAAACTTCAAACACTTGTAGATGTAGGGCTTGGTTATATGAAATTAGGACAACCAGCTACGACGTTATCAGGTGGTGAGGCGCAGCGTGTGAAATTAGCTTCTGAATTACATCGTCGTTCTACAGGGCGTACGTTATACATTTTAGATGAGCCGACGACTGGCTTACATGCACATGATATTGCACGTCTTCTAGAAGTGTTGCAACGTCTTGTTGAAAGCGGGGAGACAGTACTTGTAATCGAGCATAATTTAGATGTTATTAAAACAGCTGATTATATCGTTGATCTTGGGCCGGAAGGCGGAGACAAAGGCGGACAAATTGTTGCTTCCGGAACGCCAGAACAAGTAGTGAAAGAAGAACGCTCGTATACAGGTAAGTATTTAAAAGAGATTTTAGATCGTGATAAAGCAAGAATGAAAGAGAAAATAAAAGAAGTAGAGTTATCACAATAAGTTGTTAAATAAAACCGAGTGGAAATTACACTCGGTTTTTATTTAACTAAGGGAAACTGGTAAGATTGTTAGTAGGTATACAAGTATAAAGAATAGAATAAATTGGTATAAGAGTTTGCGTGTTACTTGCGTTTATTGTCTATTAGCGTATGATGAAATATATATGTTAAAAGGATGTGTAAGGAAATGAGATGGATTGTATCACTTCTTGTAAATAGTATTGTGTTAATCGCTGTATCCGGACTTTTAAAAGGGGTTGCACCAGACGCATTTTACATAGCAAATATACAAACTGCAATTATTGCGAGTATTATATTGGCGATTTTAAACGTATTTGTAAAGCCGCTTTTAATTTTAATTACGCTACCAATTACTCTTGTAACTTTCGGTTTCTTCTTAATTGTTATTAATGCGATTACGTTAAAGATGACGGATTCATTATTAGGGGACGCCTTTAATATATCTGGATTTGGTGTAGCGATTGTTGCGGCAATTTGTATTTCGATTTTTAATATGATAATTGAAAAAGTAATTGTTGAACCATTACATGAAAAAAAGAGAAAATGACAAAAAGAAAAACATTTCATGATTCATATGAAATGTTTTTTTCTATTTATTAGAAACCGTGTTTCTTGTTTCCAGAAAAAAATGGTACAATATCCGGTAGAATGGAATTTTACATCAAATGAGACTGAACCCGCAGCGGAGTGGAGGTTTATACATATGCCGAAAGTAAGGACAAAAGATTTAATTGAACAATTTCAATTGGAGTTAGTAAGTGGTGAAGAAGGGATTCATCGTCCGATTGATACGAGTGATTTATCACGACCTGGAATTGAAATGGCAGGATTTTTTACATATTATCCAGCTGATCGCGTGCAGCTTCTTGGAAAAACGGAGCTTACATTCTTTGATACGTTAACGACAGAGCAAAAGCAAGAGAGAATGAAAGCGCTTTGTACGGAAGAGACACCTTGTATTATTGTAACTCGTAATCAAGATGTGCCGGATGAGTTATTACAAGCATCACGTGAATCAGGCGTGCCTTTATTACGTTCTTCTCAAACGACGACGAGATTATCAAGTCGTTTAACAAACTATTTAGAAGGTAAGCTAGCGCCAACAACAGCTGTTCATGGTGTGTTAGTAGATATTTATGGCGTTGGTGTTTTAATTACAGGTCAAAGTGGTGTCGGGAAAAGTGAGACAGCGCTTGAACTTGTAAAGCGTGGTCACCGCCTTGTTGCGGATGATAGCGTAGAAATTCGTCAAGAAGATGAAGACACATTAGTAGGAAGCTCACCTGATTTAATTGAGCACTTATTAGAAATTCGTGGTCTAGGTATCATTAACGTAATGACGTTATTCGGTGCAGGGGCAGTACGAAATTATAAACGTATTACGCTTGTTATTAATCTTGAAATTTGGGATCAAAAGAAAAATTATGATCGCTTAGGTCTTGATGAAGAGAAGATGAAGATTATTGATACAGAACTTACGAAGATTACACTTCCAGTTCGTCCTGGTCGAAACTTGGCTGTTATTATTGAAGTAGCAGCGATGAACTTCAGATTAAAACGTATGGGAGTCAATGCGGCACAGCAGTTCTCTGAACGATTAATGAGTGCGATTGAGTTAGGAAATCAAGAGTAGACTCTAAAGAGGGAGGTCATACATATGCTGTTAGGTTCTGTACCACAGCTTGACCGTATAGCAATCCAACTCGGACCGTTCCCTGTTTATTGGTATGGGGTTATTATCGGTACAGGTGTGCTATTAGGTCTTTGGCTAGCAACTCGCGAGGGAGAAAGGCTTGGTATTCACAAAGATACATTTATCGACCTTGTATTAATCGCAGTACCAATTGCCATTCTTTTTGCGAGAATGTATTATGTTATTTTTGAATGGGAATATTATTCGCAAAATCCGAGTCAAATTATTAATATTCGTCAAGGTGGTTTGGCGATTCATGGTGGTTTAATCGGGGCTGTTATTACAGGAATCCTTTTTGCGAAACGACGCGGGCTTTCATTCTGGAAGTTAGCGGATATTGCTGCGCCGAGTATTTTACTAGGACAAGCAATTGGCCGATGGGGAAACTTTATGAACCAAGAGGCGCATGGTGATGAAGTAACGAGACAGTTTTTAGAAGGTCTTCATTTACCGGATTTCATTATTAATCAAATGTACATTGATGGTGTGTATTATCACCCAACGTTTTTATATGAATCATTATGGAACTTTGCAGGTGTTATTTTACTACTCGCGTTACGAAAAGTGAATTTACGACGTGGTGAATTATTCTTCACATATTTAATTTGGTATTCAGTGGGACGCTTCTTCGTAGAAGGTTTGCGTACAGATAGTTTAATGTTAGGACCACTTCGTATTGCACAAGTAATGTCTATTGGAATTGTTGTTATTTCTATCATTTTCATTATTGTGAGACGAAAAATGGGGCAAGCTGATAAAAGATATTTAGAAAATTAGAGAAAAGTAGCATCTTATATAAGATGCTGCTTCTTTCATATTCAGGTAATGAAAGGATCAAGGACGATGAAAATAAATACAGTGTTATTTGATTTAGATGGAACGTTAATTAATACAAACGAACTTATTATCTCTTCTTTTTTACATACGTTACATACATATTATCCAAATCAGTATAAGCGTGAAGATGTATTGCCATTTATCGGTCCATCTTTGCACGATACTTTTAGTAATATTGATGCAAGCAAGGTTGAAGAGATGATTACATGTTATCGTCAATTTAATCATGAGCATCATGATGAATTAGTGGAAGAATATGAAACTGTATATGAAACAGTTCAAGAATTGAAGAAGCAAGGCTATAAGGTTGGCATTGTTACAACGAAAGCAAGAAAGACGGTTGAAATGGGATTAAAGCTTTCGAAACTTGATCAGTTTTTTGATGTTGTCGTGACAATTGATGATGTGGAACATGTGAAACCACATCCAGAACCACTTCAAAAAGCGCTCGAATTATTAGATGCAAATCCAGAAGAAACATTGATGGTTGGTGATAATCATCATGATATCGTCGGTGGACAAAATGCAGGTACGAAAACAGTAGCGGTTTCATGGACATTGAAAGGTAGAGCGTATTTAGAAGCTTACAAGCCAGACTTTATGCTAGATAAGATGAGTGATTTACTACCGATTTTGTCCGGTATTAACCGCTCATAAAGTTTCACTTTATTTAAGTAGAGGTGAGAGCTAAGTGCGACGGACAACGCGCTATCCTGTTTCAGGAGAAAATTCATTGTGGAATGTGTATAAAACGGTTTCTTTTTGGAAGGTAATGAAAAACTTTATTATCATCCAAATCGCACGTTACACGCCATTTTTATCCGTAAAGAATTGGTTATATCGCACGTTTTTACGGATGGAAGTAGGAAAGAAAACGTCGTTTGCAATTATGGTAATGCCGGACATTATGTTTCCAGAAAAGATTACTGTGGGAGACAATTCAATTATCGGCTATAATACAACGCTTTTAGCGCATGAATATTTAATTCGTGAGTATCGACTCGGAGAAATCATTATAGGGAATGAAGTTATGATTGGAGCGAATACGACAGTTTTACCAGGTGTGACGATTGGAGATGGTGCTATCGTTTCTGCTGGCACACTTGTCCATAAAGATGTACCAGGCGGCGCTTTCGTAGGCGGAAATCCGATGCGTATTATTTATACGAAAGAGGAAATGGCCACTAGAGAAGGTTGATGTTAAAAATGTAACATTTCCCTTCTCTTTTTATGAATAAAAAGGAAATAATTGATTACAATATACTGTTTTGTTTTTTACGGAATCGTTTATACTTATAGATAGAAGAATGTGTGAACGAAGAAAACAAAAAACTGGAGGATATATGGGGAAAAATCAAAGAATATATAAGGAGAACGGACAAGTTATCTCTTTTAATCAATTAGCGGACTTCTTTTATAAAAAAGGGATGAGGGCTTATAAAGGGCAAAAATTGCAAGATGCAATTAAATATTTTCGAAGAGCGGCACAAAGCGAGAAGGAGCCGTTTATTTTATGCCAACTAGCAATAGCATTATCTGAATCTGGTGAATATCAAGAGTCGAATCAGATATTTCTAAAGCTTGTTAGATCCAATCCTGAACTTGAGCAATGCTATTATTTTATTGCAAATAATTATGCATATATGGGCTTGTTTCAACAGGCGAAGAAGTATGCAGAGCAATATTTAGAAGTTGCGGAAGAGAAGGAATTCGTAGAAGATACATTAGAATTGCTTGAGATTATGGAAGAAGAAGCAATGGGTGCGGAAGAGATTGAGGATGAAGATGAGCTAATTGTTATGCAGGAAGAAGCGAACCGCTACATTCGTAACGGACAATTAGAAGAGGCGATTGCTACACTAGAAGTTGTTACGAAAGAATATCCAGAATTTTGGTCGGGTCATAATAATTTAGCGATTGCGCATTTTCAATCAGGTAATGTAGATCAAGCGCTCAAGTTAACAGAAATGATTTTAGAGAAAAATCCTGGTAATATGCATGCGCTTTGTAATACGCTTATTTTTCTATATTCAATTGGAGAGCATAAGCAAGTAGAGTTATTAGCAGGGCAGTTAGTTTCGGTATATCCAATTTCATTTGAGCATCGTTTGAAACTTGGGACAACGCTTGCAACAATTGGTCATTTTGAAACTGCATATAAATGGTTCAAAGTATTAAAGCGTCAAGGATACGAAGGAGACGTTAGTTTTTATTACTGGTTTGCATACTCTGCGTATATGGTGAAGGAACAGCAAGTAGCTGAAAAAATGTGGCAACATGTTGTAGAATTGCATCCTGATAAAAAAGGAAAAGAACCGTGGAATGCACTTAATTTAGCAGATGAAGGACAAAACCTTTTATTTGAAGAATTACGAAAATCATTTCAGCAAAGCGCGACGCTAGAAGAGCAAATGCTAGCTTTATATTTAATGAATGAATTGTCAACACCAGAGAAGGTTGGTTTTTTCTTTGATATAACGCAAGCGAAAAATGGTGTTCCAATCGTATCACAACTTGCAAAATATTTCTTTTTACTTAATAGTCATAAAAGCATTCCAGCTGATTTACAGCAATTCGAACAGTGCGTGCGAATTGCGGACGCGTTATACAATTATACGAAAAAAGACGATGAATTAATCGAAGAGTGTTTAAACTTTTGGTTTTGTACGTTCATACGTTTATATACATCTGGAGCGACCTTTACAAATGTGTACGGCTGGTCAGCGGCAATTGAATATATTGTGCGCGGTGAACAAAGAAATAAGATGACACAGGCAGAGCTTGGTGATGTATATAATGTATCTGTAGCGACTGTACGAAAGTATGTGCAGGCTGTTAAACGCACGCACACGTAGGGTAGGCAAATCATTGGGAAAAAAATGATGCTAACAGTATAATGAGGGTAACTTAATGTGTATGAATGAATGGGAGTGAATAGTGTGTCAGAAGAAAAAATTTATGATGTCATTATTATTGGTGCAGGACCAGCTGGTATGACAGCTGCGGTATATACATCTCGTGCGAATTTAAGCACATTGATGCTTGAGCGTGGTATTCCAGGTGGACAAATGGCAAATACAGAAGATGTAGAGAACTATCCAGGTTATGAGTCTATTTTAGGACCAGACTTATCAAATAAAATGTTTGAGCATGCGAAGAAATTTGGTGCTGAATATGCATACGGTGATGTGAAAGAAATCATTGATGGTAAAGAGTACAAAACAATTATTGCTGGTAAAAAAGAATATAAAGCACGTGCAATTATCGTTGCAAGCGGTGCAGAGTATAAAAAAATTGGTGTGCCAGGTGAAACAGAACTTGGCGGCCGCGGTGTATCATATTGTGCAGTATGTGATGGTGCATTCTTTAAAGGGAAAGAACTTGTTGTTATTGGCGGCGGAGATTCTGCTGTTGAAGAGGGTGTGTTCTTAACACGATTCGCATCAAAAGTAACAATCGTTCACCGTCGTGACACGCTTCGTGCACAGAAAATTTTACAAGATCGTGCTTTCCAAAATGAGAAAGTAGATTTCATTTGGAATCACACAATAAAAGAAATTAACGATGCAAATGGTAAAGTAGGAAGCGTAACGCTTGTAGATGTAAACAGTGGAGAAGAACAAGAAGTGAAAACTGACGGTGTTTTCGTATACATCGGTATGCTACCACTATCAAAACCGTTTGTTGAGTTAGGTATTACAAATGAAAATGGTTATGTTGAAACGAACGAGCGTATGGAAACGAAAGTTTCTGGTATTTTCGCAGCTGGTGATGTTCGTGAAAAAATGCTTCGTCAAATTGTAACTGCAACAGGCGATGGTAGTATTGCAGCGCAGAGTGCACAGCATTATATAGAAGAGTTAGTAGAGGAACTAAAGACTGTAACAGAAAAATAAGGGTATTTTTCCTTTTGAGAAGAAAGCTACCGATAGGTGGCTTTCTTTTTTTTGTTCAAATGTCAAACTTTTGTCAAAAAAAATTAAGAATATAATCTTTCTTATTGTTATACTAGAATTTATGGAAAAAATCACTATAAGAAATGAGGAATTTATTCAGTATGGAATGGCGTAATATATATCGTGGATTTTGTATGGGCGTTAGTGATTTAATTCCTGGTGTGAGCGGCGGAACAATCGCTGTTGTGTTAGGGATTTATGAACAATTGCTCGCAGCAATTAGCGGATTCTTTAGTCGTGAATGGAAAAAACATTTAGCGTTTTTAATCCCACTTGCAGCTGGTGTAGCGGCAGCTTTTCTAACGTTAAGTCACGTTATTAAATATTTATTAGCAAATCATTATGAACCGACTCAATTTTTCTTCCTCGGTTTAATTATTAGTATATTACCGATGTTAATGAGAGAAGCTGATGCAAAGGCAACGTTTAAAGGTAGTCATATTGCCTTATTAATAATTGCAGCAATTCTTGTTGCAATAACAGCATTCTTTAAACCAGATAAGGCAGCGGATCCAATTACGACGTTAACAATTTTAAATGCAATTGGTTTATTTTTCGCAGGATGGATGGCTAGTATGGCTATGCTTCTTCCTGGAATTAGTGGATCGTTTATTTTATTAATTATTGGTGTGTATCCAACAGCAATTAACGCTTTAACTACACTCAATTTGCCGTTAATCGTGGTTATCGGTGCCGGCGTTATGGCCGGATTTGTTGTAAGTAGTAAAGGAATTAGTTATTTGTTAGATCGTTATAAAAGTATGACATTTGCGGCAATTATTGGGCTCGTTATCGGGTCGATTGTCATTGTGTTCCCTGGCATTCCGACTGGTGGTATTTCAATTATAAGTTCAATTATTACTTTTATTTTAGGATTTGCGATTGTTACTTATTTCGGTAAGAAATAAGTGTTTTAATCCCCTTAACGATAAAAATCGTTAAGGGGATTTTTATGTACTGTTCATGGGAAGTAAGGTGTTTTGATTGCTTGTTATAGAAAGATTTTTTACAATTGCTTAGCAAAAGGGGACTGGCACCTTCGTTGTAGCAAACTGTTTTTGATAGTATAATGAAATGAGTATGCAGTGAAAAATTTTGCTGCAAGTAGCTGAGGTGAAGAAACATGCAAAGAGTGACAAACTGTGTGTTAATTAGAGATAATGAAGTACTCTTACTCCAAAAACCTCGCCGAAATTGGTGGGTTGCACCGGGCGGGAAAATGGAGCGTGGTGAGACAGTAAGAGATACCGTTGTTCGCGAGTATCGTGAAGAAACAGGTATTTATTTAAAGAATCCAGCATTAAAAGGGGTCTTCACTTTTGTCATCCAAGAAGGTGATAAAGTTGTTTCTGAATGGATGATGTTCTCCTTTTTAGCAACAGATTTTGCAGGAGAAAACAAATTAGAGAGCGAAGAAGGCATCATTGGTTGGCATACATTTGATAAAATTGATGATTTAGCAATGGCACCAGGAGATTATCACATTATTGATTATTTAATTAAAGGGAATGGTATAATCTACGGTACATTTGTATATACCCCAGATTTTGAGTTGCTTTCATATCGATTAGATCCGAGTTAAACCTGCAAGGAGAGGATACGATGACAGAGAATAATGATATAAAAATGGTAATTATTACAGGGATGTCTGGAGCTGGAAAAACGGTAGCGTTACAAAGTTTTGAAGATTTAGGATATTTTTGTGTAGATAATTTACCACCGATGTTATTGCCGAAGTTTATTGAACTTATGGCAGATTCAAAAGGTAAAATGAATAAAGTAGCACTCGGTATTGATTTACGTGGCCGAGAGTTTTTTGAATATTTATGGGGAGCACTTGATGATTTATCAGAACGTACATGGATTATTCCTCATATTTTATTTTTAGATGCGAAAGATAGCACACTTGTAACTCGTTATAAAGAAACGAGACGTTCGCATCCACTTGCGCCAACTGGTTTGCCGTTAAAGGGAATCGAAGCTGAGCGTGGTCTATTAACTGATATGAAGGCGCGAGCGAATATTGTGCTTGATACATCTGATTTGAAACCGAAAGAATTACGAGAGAAAATTGTTCACTTGTTCTCAACAGAAACTGAGCAAGCATTCCGTGTAAATGTTATGTCATTTGGATTTAAGTACGGAATCCCAATCGATGCTGATTTAGTATTTGATGTTCGTTTTTTACCAAATCCATATTATATTCCACATATGAAGCCATTAACAGGACTGGATGAAGAAGTTTCGTCGTATGTGTTGAAATTTAATGAAACACATAAGTTTTTAGAGAAATTGACGGATCTTATTACTTTCATGCTGCCTCATTATAAAAGAGAAGGTAAGAGTCAACTTGTAATTGCGATTGGATGTACAGGTGGGCAACATCGTTCTGTTACGCTTACAGAGTACCTTGGGAAACATTTGAAACCAGAGTATAGCGTTCATGTATCTCATCGTGATGTGGAGAAGAGAAAGGGCCATTAAGGGATGAAAAAAGAGAGAAAACCTAAAATTGTTATCATGGGAGGTGGAACTGGACTTTCTGTTTTATTAAGAGGATTAAAACAATATCCTGTTGATATTACAGCAGTTGTAACAGTAGCCGACGATGGAGGCAGTTCAGGTAGACTGCGTGATGAGCTAGAAATTCCACCTCCAGGTGATATTCGTAACGTACTTGTTGCGTTATCGGATGTAGAACCATTAGTGGAAGCTTTATTTCAGCACCGTTTTACAACTGGAGACGGACTGAAAGGGCATGCGTTAGGAAATTTACTATTGGCAGGTATGACTTCGATTACAGGAGACTTTTACCACGCGATTACGGAAACGAGTAAAGTATTAAATGTCAGAGGACGTGTATTGCCAGCAGCGAATCAAAGTGCGGTACTTCATGCAGAATTAGAAGATGGAGAAATTGTAACAGGTGAATCAAAGATTCCTTATTTCGGGAAGAAGATTAATCGTGTCTTTTTAACTCCAGAAGATGTAGAACCGTTATGTGAAACGTTGACGGAAATTAAACGAGCTGATTTGCTTGTTTTCGGTCCAGGAAGTCTGTACACAAGTATATTACCGAATTTAGTTGTTAACAAAATTGGAGACGCTGTTCTTGCTGCAAAAGCGAAGAAGGTATATGTATGTAATGTTATGACGCAAGCGGGCGAAACGAAGGGTTATACTGCGTTTGATCATGTGCAGGCGTTACATGATCATTTAGGTAAACCATTTATCGACACTGCGATTGTAAATAATCGTGATATTCCTCGTGAATTACGTAATTTATATGAGGAAGAAATGTCGGAACCAGTTGCACTGGATATAGATCGTTTTGCTGAACATAATATCGAAATCATTCAAGATCAATTAGCGAAATATGATGATCGTGTTGTAAGACATGATACATTAAAGTTAGCTTCTATTTTATATTCATTGTTATAAATGTGCGTTGCCTCGTTTGAGGTAACGCTCCTCATTCATATAGGACAAGATTTTTGTTCCAAGTAATAGTATAAGGAGGTGTTGACTGTGTCATTTGCATCAGAAACAAAGAAAGAGTTGACCAACCTTGAAATGAAGGAATGCTGTGAGAAATCCGAGTTATCGGCGTTGCTTCGAATGAACGGATCGCTTTCTTTTTCAAACCGTCGCCTATCTATCGATATTCAAACGGAAAATGCAGCAATTGCAAGAAGGATTTATACGCTTTTGAAAAAAGGATATGATGTGACGGTAGAATTACTTGTTCGTAAAAAAATGCGATTGAAGAAAAATAATGTATATATCGTGCGGCTTGTTGAGAAGTCTCGCGAAATATTAGCAGATCTTCACATTGTTCGAGATGACTTTTCGTTTATTCGAAATATATCGCAGGAATTAATCGAGAAGAAATGTTGTAAACGATCGTATTTACGCGGTGCATTTTTAGCAGGTGGTTCAGTAAATAACCCAGAAACATCATCTTATCATTTAGAGATCTTTTCGTTATATAAGGAACATAATGATTCTATATGTGAACTGATGAACGGATTTGATTTAAATAGTAAGACGTTGGAAAGAAGAAAAGGGTACATTACGTATTTGAAAGAAGCTGAGAAAATTACAGAGTTTTTAAATATTATAGGTGCTCATAATGCACTTTTAAGATTTGAAGATATTCGAATTGTTCGCGATATGCGTAATTCAGTAAATCGTTTAGTTAACTGCGAAACAGCTAATTTAAATAAAACAATTGGTGCAGCGCTAAGGCAAATTGAGAACATCCGCTATATTGATGAGACGGTTGGGCTTGATATTTTGCCAGATAAATTAAGAGAAATTGCACAGTTACGAAGAGATTATCAAGATGTAACATTGAAAGAGTTAGGTGAGATGGTATCCGGGGGGAAAATTAGTAAATCGGGTATTAATCATCGTTTGCGTAAAATCGATGAAATTGCAGAGAAATTACGCGCGGGGGAAACAGTAGCAAAAAAATAAGAGGTTAAAGGGGAAATGGAGCTGTGGTTCAAAAATTGGTTAAAGTTGCATTAAAAAACGGCTTACAAGCACGTCCGGCTGCGTTGTTTGTACAAGAAGCAAATCGTTTTCATTCTGATATTTTCATTGAGAAAGATGGAAAGGCAGTTAATGCAAAGAGCATAATGGGGATTATGAGCTTAGCAATCGGAACTGGTAGCATGATTACAATCACAACAGAAGGTTCAGATGCAGAAGAGGCTTTGGAAGCATTAGCTGCATATGTACAATAAAAGGCTATCGCGAATGTGCGATAGCTTTTCTTTATTTTGTTGTTTGTTTGTGGGTTGAGTTTAATTGATGGAAGTACATGATAATAAAGAAGCGCCCTGTAATAGGGCGCTTCTGCTTTTTGTTATATCTAGCTCCAGCGGCTAGAATCTCCGGTCGTTTCGCCCCTTCATTCGAGGCAAAAAGCGCCTCGGAACCAGGGCTCCAACGCCCTGCGATTCTGAACGAGCCGCTTCCGCTTTTAGTAGTTATTAACGATTTGTAAAGATCTTATCGATTAAGCCGTATTCTAGAGCTCTTTCTGCTGTCATGAAGTTGTCGCGGTCTGTGTCGCGTTGTAGAACTTCAAGTGGTTGACCTGTGCGGTCAGCAAGAATTTGGTTTAATTTTTCACGTAAGAATAGGATACGTTTTGCAGCGATTTCGATTTCAGTCGCTTGACCTTGTGCACCGCCGAGTGGTTGGTGAATCATTACTTCACTGTTTGGAAGTGCGTAACGTTTTCCTTTTTCACCTGCTGCAAGTAAGAATGCACCCATAGATGCAGCCATACCGATACAGATTGTTGATACTTGTGGTTTAATAAACTGCATTGTATCGTAAATTGCCATACCAGCTGTGATAGAACCACCAGGGCTGTTGATATAGATGTGAATATCTTTTTCTGGATCTTGAGATTCCAAGAATAAAAGCTGGGAAACGATTGAGTTTGCTACGTTGTCATCAATTGCGCTACCAAGCATAATGATGCGGTCTTTTAATAGTCGAGAGTAAATATCGTAAGCGCGTTCTCCACGATTTGTTTGTTCAATTACTGTAGGAATTAAATTCATCTGTTATTTCCTCCTTTAAAAGCTTTCTTAGTCTTATAATACAATTATGGTCAATGAAGGTCAAACGAAACCACTTTAAATCAAAAAATATGTAGTTGTATCATGATTTATTCGCTATGTTTTTAAAATTCCCTGCTTATGTATCTTCAACATCATAACCGAATTACATAAATTTAAACGTGATTAAAGGTGTAGAAAAGGCAAAAGAACGCCTTTTTACTGAAGCGTTCTTTCGGTATTTATTCTTTTAAAAGATAGGTTACTTTATTTAAAATTGTTTCGACTTGTTTCGCGTTTTTACTATACATTTCACTTGCTGATTTCGATTTTGTTTCTAAAGAAAATAGCTCAAGATCAGCATGGCATTTTTTTAAAGATGCCAATAGTAAAGGTTTGTTTTGAGGAGAAGGCATTTGAAGTTTGTCATTATAAATGTCGATAGTAAGTTGTCCGTATGAGTCAACTTGAGCGAGAAAGACATTTTCGATGACAACACCGAGTTTTTCTAATTCTGAATGTAACCAAGCACGGTTATGTCCACTTGCTGAAAGAGGTTCATCTAGTACATTTCCATCCATAATAACAGTTTGTGGTTCTTTCTCATTCGGCACTTTTAATCCGAGGTCTTTTGCAGTAAGTGGTTGAGCATCTTTCTTTAATAATACATTTAATTCTCCGCTCGGTTCTAAAACGGCAAATTCGACTTCAGCTATACTGAATGCACCATTTCCTCTAAGAAGTTCAAGTAACTCGTCGCTTGTA
Organism: Bacillus hominis; assembly: GCF_030348325.1. NCBI lineage: Bacteria > Bacillati > Bacillota > Bacilli > Caryophanales > Bacillaceae > Bacillus > Bacillus hominis. The sequence goes on along the minus strand of NZ_JAUCFS010000005.1, from coordinate 4,651,102 downwards.
TATTTTTCTTTCTTTAAATTATCCTCAAGTACTTTGCCATCCTTTATTAAAACTGTAGACTTCCCTTCAAAAAAATCTCTAGCAGTTTTGTTTTTTAAGGAAAGAATTCCGACAAAAAAAGGTACCGAAGCGAAAATAAGTATTGCAAAGACACCATGGAAAAATTTTTGGTCAAGCCCTGTAGCTATTTGAGCGGCGATATCACCGATTGTCATTCCCGCTATGTATTCAAAAAAGGAAAGCTGAGAGAGTTGCCTTTTTCCTAAGCATTTTGTAATAGTGAATAAAATAATTAATATGAATACAGAGCGAAGAATGACAAGTGTCCATTCAGGCAGGTGAGACATAGTCGTTTCCTCCAGTCTACTTAAAACCCTTTATATTGAGGTTCTTCACGTTCTAATAATGAAACTCTATCCTTTAAATCAGCGATAACACTGTCCATTTCTAACATACATTCATGAAATACGCGTTTTGCTTCGTCGTCTGTAGAATTTAGCGAAAGAGAGCTTAAGCTTGCTTGAGCGCCCCTTAAACTAGCAAGACAAGTTTTTACGCTAGCGATAACAGTCATACAAACACTCCTTATCCTTTCGGTTTGAATAGCAATGCGCCAATGAACCCGAAAATAATAGCTGCTGATACACCGGCGCTCGTTACTTTAAACATGCCGGTAATGACGCCAACAATTCCATGTTTTGCAGCTTCTTCCATCGCGCCGTGAACGAGGGCGTTACCGAAACTTGTAATCGGTACAGTTGCCCCAGCTCCAGCGAAATCAATTAATGGTTCATACAGATTGAATCCATCTAATATAGCTCCAGCAACAACGAGTGTTGCCATTGTATGGGCAGGAGTAAGTTTACCGACATCAAACATAAGTTGACCAATTACACATATAAGCCCACCAATGACGAAAGCCCAGAAAAAAATCATTGCAATGCACCTCCAAATTCAATCGAAACAGCGTGAGCGATACACGGAATTGTTTCTTCTTGTTGGAATGTAAGAGGAGATAGTAAAGCACCTGTCGCAACAACGAGTATCCTTTTGAATTCTCCTTTTTTCATTCTATTTAATAAATGCCCGTACACGACTGTCGCTGAACAGCCTGGGCCACTCCCGCCGGCTATTACAGGCTGACCTTCTCTATAAATGAGTAGTCCGCAATCTTGAAATTGTTCACTTGTTACTTTTGTCCCATGTTTATGTAGTAAGTCGTAAGCAATTTCGCGTCCAACATGTCCGAGATCGCCTGTTACGATTAAATCGTAGTGAGATGCATCAAGCTGCCTTTCTCTTAAATGAGCTTCAATTGTATCGACAGCAGCAGGAGCCATCGCACCTCCCATATTAAATGGATCAGTTAATCCCATATCAACAACTCGCCCAATCGTTGCAGATGTTACCATAGGGCCATGTCCAGTATCGCTCAAAATAGCGGCTCCTGCTCCAGTCACTGTCCACTGGGCGGTAGGAGGTTTTTGGCCCCCATATTCAGTTGGATAGCGAAATTGTTTTTCTACGGCAGTGTTGTGGCTTGAGGCGCCAGTTAATAAATATTTCGCGCCTTTTGCATTTACGATACTGGCGCCGAGAGCTAAGCCTTCCATAGAGGTAGAACAGGCGCCGAATAAACCGAGATAAGGCGTGCCGAGTGTGCGGCATGCAAAGCTCGTTGGAGTTATTTGATTAATTAAATCTCCTGCAAGTACGAATTGAATATCGTCTTTACGAAGTTTCGCCTTTTCTGTAGCACGGCTACAAGCTTCTTCAAACAAAATTTTATGTGCTTTTTCATAGGAATCTTGTCCGAGCCATAAATCTTCATGAAGGGTATCGAAGTCTTCAGGGATTTTTCCCTTTGCCTCAAAGGGGCCGCCGACTACACCTGTTGAGATGATAACTGGTTTGTTTTCGAATACCCAAGTTCGGTGTCCTTGTAACATTTACAGCCCTCCCCATTGAAAGAGAATCGTTTTAATAAGAGCGATGACAAAAGCTGAAAATACGCCAAATAAAATAACCGATCCTGCTAGTTTAAACATGTTGCCACCAACACCGAGAACAAACCCCTCTGTCCGGTGTTCAATACATGCGGCAATAACAGAGTTACCAAATCCGGTAACGGGAACTGCGGTGCCAGCACCAGCAAATTGCCCAAGTCGATCGTAGACGCCAAATCCCGTTAGTAGCATAGAAATAAAAATAAGAGTTGCAACTGTAGGATTCCCGGCAGAGCGTTCAGTGAAATCAAAATAAGTAATATAAAAGGTGGAAATCAGTTGGCCTATTAGACAAATTAATCCCCCGACGAAAAAAGCTTTTATACAATTTTTTAAAACGGGGCGCTTCGGTTCGCGTTGTTGTTCAAATTTTTTATATTCTTGTTGTACAGGTGTTAAATTTTTATCTTTACTAGACATTTGAATCCTTCCTTCTCTTTTAGAAAGCTTAAATATTAGATCCCATTTCTGATTGAATGAGTTTCAATTGATCTTTAATGCCATCTTTACTTACTTTCTTTTTCTTAATTTTGTTTTCAAGTTCTTCTATGAGCATATAGATCTTTTTGTCTGTACTTACACGAATATCGAAAGTAGGGTTTTCATCACTTAGCTTCTTTTTTAATTTACTTCGTAAAGGTTTTAAACCAAATCTTTCGTGATGTTCAGGCTTGACGGCTATGTAAAGATCTAAATTTGTATTAACTGCGGTAGCTTCTATAATTCCCTCCATAGCGAGAGCTTTTTTCTTAGCTTCTTGCGATATAGATTGATTAAAGGATTCTGTACTCATTTTTGTTAACTTAGGGCCCTTGTCTTCTTCAGTTCGTTTTGCATCTTCTTTTTTTATCTTTTTATCTAACGGGCTATTATCACATCCGGTAAGTGAACCGAATAGGAGCATAAATAACGCGGTTATGATTCCGAGTTTTCGCATTATAATCATTCCATTTCTATTGCATTATGTAATGTGAGAGAAAAAGGATGATTGCATATCATCCTTTTTCTCAAATTGTGTACCATTAGATGAAATGGTACTTTTGGTTATTGCTGTGTGTATTGTGGTTCTTCTTGCTGGACTTCTTCAACACGTGGGTTTAAAGAATCAATAATTGTTTGTGTTTGCTCTGCAGCTGTTTGGAAAAGTTGCTTTGCTTGTTGGTTATCCGTATCAAGAGCGAATCCCTCTAAGCTAGCTTGTGCACTTTTTAATCCAGAAACAGTTTGCTTTAGTTTTGTAATTACAGTCATTGAATGAAGCCCCCTTTGGAATATCAATTCAAAAGTTATAATTTGTGAATTGGGGTGAATTTATGATTGGGAATTTTAGGGATGTAGCATGTGTAGATTACAATTTTGTAATGAATATGTAAGGATAAGCGATAGTGGAAAAAAACTTTTTCTCCTAGAATAAAGAAAGTAAGGCAAGTTAAAAGGATATTTTAAGGAGAGAAAAATGAAGAAATTATTATTAGGTTTAATTGGAATTTTTATATTAGTGATTGGTGTGGCAAGCTTTTCTCATAATGAGATAACGGATAGATATAACCCGCTTGTAAAAGAGGACTGGGTATACGTAAAAGCAAAGGAATCTGGTCGACTAACCAGAATTGGAGAAGTAGCTGGAGACTATAAACTTACTGGTTATTACGCTTCAGGTGAAGAAAGAGATGTTAAGTTTTATGCCCCTAATGGCTTAAGAGAGGGAGCGTATGTGCAGGTTAAAACAAAAGGGGAATATATTGAAACATACCAAGAAGTACAGTCGAATGAAATTCCAAAAGAGATTAAAGAGAAACTAGATAAATAAAACGGTTAAGAATTGCCTCCTAAATGTAGAGATTAGGGGGCGTTTTTATGCAGAAAAAAGCGTATATATAATGTTCTATCAAAGAGTTCTTATTGATTTAAATGGTTTTTATTGCTATTATTATGAGAAGAAAATGAAGTGTATTTTATAATCATGCGCCCATAGCTCAGTCGGATAGAGCGGTGGTTTCCGGTACCACGTCTGCCGGGGGTTCGAATCCCTCTGGGCGCGTCAAAAGGTCCTAACTTACAATTGTAAGTTAGGACCTTTTTTATTTCTTTCTTGTTATATCTGGTTATAAGATTTACTATTAGTATATGGTGATAATTTTTATGCGTTATTATTTTCTTTCAATATTATTCATTTTTCGGTTGTAAGATGTAAATGTCATTAATACATATAAATTAATAATATTTTGGAATGGGTGTCTGCGATAGGATTCTCCTTTTACCAAACTTATTGTACAATAGAAACAAGGGGGAGATTAGTTTGAAGGCAAGTCTTTTACAAGAACAAAGCTTACGTTTGGCAATGACACAAGAGTTAAGGCAAGCGATTACAATGCTCCAGTATAATGTACAAGAATTATCGGAGTTTTTATATGAGCAATCGTTAGAGAATCCCCTTATTGAGTTAGGTGGTTTTGAGAGGGAGAAGAAAAAGAGCTCTAACACAAGTAAAAGTACCAGCAAACAAGTCGATAATCAAATGGAAATCTACAGTGTGGATTCTACAACGATTCAGCAACATTTATTAAATCAAATACAGTATTATAAAATAGATGAAGAAGAGCGGAAAGCAGCTTCTTTCATTATTATGAATATGGATGGGAATGGCTATTTACAAGAAACGAATGAAGAGCTATCAGAGCTTCTTTTTGCACCAATCGATTTAGTGGATCGTTCCGTGGAGCTTGTCCAATCTTTAGAGCCAGCAGGGGTAGGTGCGCGTAATATTCAGGAATGTCTATCAATCCAATTGAAGCGCTTACAAAGAAGGAATGGTTTAGCGGAAGAAATTATAGATGATCATTTTAATTATTTCGTGAAGAAAGATTGGCGAAAGCTCGTTCAAGTGTTGAAGTGTAGTAATGAAGAACTACAATCGGCGGTGAACTGTATTACATCATTGCAACCGAAACCAGGGCTTGCGTTTTCTTCTGATAAACCACTTTATATCGTGCCTGATATGGCGGTGAAAAAAGACGGTGATCGTCTCGTTTTACAGATGAATGAGAGAAATATGCCGAGAATTGAAATTCACTCTGAGTATAGTGCGCTTCTAAATAATAGTGAAAGTGAAGTTGCTTCATATGTATCGGAGAAGTATCAGCATGTGCAATGGATTATGCGCAGTTTGAAACAGAGAAAACAAACACTCCTGCAAGTGATGACTATTATTATGGAAAAACAACGTGATTTCTTCTGGAAAGGTCCAGAGTATTTAAAACCACTTGCTTTAAAAGAGGTGGCGGAAGAGTTAGGTGTGCATGAATCTACAATTAGTCGTGCAACGCGTAATAAATATGTGCAAACGCCGCACGGTTTATTTGAAATGAAATCGTTCTTTAGTAATTCTATTTCTACGACGGAAGATGAGGCGGTTTCTACAAAGCGTGTGAAACAATTCATTCAAACGCTTGTTGGAGCGGAAAATAAGAAAAAGCCACTTTCGGATCAAAAGATTTCAAAATTATTAGAAGAAGAGCATGAAATCGTTATTTCTCGCAGAACGGTTGCGAAATATAGAGAGCAAATGCATATTCCTGCTTCGTCTCTAAGAAAAACAATTGGATAGGTGAAGAAGATGAAAGTTGTACTATATACAAAAAAAGATTGTGGTCTTTGCGTGAAGGCGAAACAAGTTTTAAAGGAAGTGCAATGTGAATATTCTTTTCAAATTGAGGAAATAGATATATATGAAGATAATGACCTTTTAGAGAAATACCATCTAATGATTCCAGTTGTAGAAATAGGCGGAAAACAAGTAGGATATGGTAACATTCACAAAGGTGTCATAATAAACTATATAAACAATTCAGTTAAGAGTTGAATAAGTTTCTATCTCCTGTTACAATAATACACGTAGCAGGGATTATTTTTTTAATCTAAGTGGGACACAAAATGTCACTATGGGACATAAAGTGACCACGAAGGAAAATGAACCGATGTAGTGAGGAGAAAAGATATGCGCTCATGGATTCAGAATACAAAAAAATTATTACCTGATCTGCTACCTGTTATGCAAACGAGAATGCAAGTGCTTCAGTACATTAGGCTTATGCAGCCGATTGGAAGAAGAAACTTATCTGCAAGTCTCGGTATGACAGAACGAGTATTGCGAAGTGAAATTCAAGTTTTGAAAGAACAAAACTTAGTTCACGTCGCTTCTTCTGGAATGACTTTGACAGAAGAAGGAACAGCTTTAGTTCTTGCTTTGGAAGACTTTATGAAAGAAATTTCCGGGTTAAAGGTTTTAGAAAAACAACTTAAGGAAACATTAGACTTGGATGAAGTTTTCGTTGTCCCTGGTGATAGTGATGAATCACCTTGGGTCAAACTGGAGATGGGCCGTGCTTGTGTGACTTGTATAAAAGACCGTCTGACAGCGAATAATATCGTTGCTGTGGCTGGAGGAACTACGCTAGCTGCTGCTGCGGACATGATGCAACTTGATTGCAAAGATTTACATATGCTATTTGTCCCAGCACGTGGTGGAATTGGAGAAGGTGTTGAGTTAGAAGCCAATACCATTTGCGCCAAAATGGCACAAAATACGATGAGTAATTATCGCTTATTGTATGTTCCAGATCACGTTAGTAGCGAAGCATATGCGTCTATTGTAACAGAGCCCTCCGTGAAAGAAGTTCTTGAGTTGATTCGATCTTCCAATATCGTCATTCATGGAATCGGTGATGCGTTAACAATGGCACGTCGCAGAAATACTTCAGAAGCAGATTGGTTAAAGATTCAGGCGAGCGAAGCAGTTGGTGAAGCTTTCGGTTACTACTTTAATGAAGAAGGAAATGTTGTTCATAAAGTAAGAACAGTTGGCATGCAACTTGAAGATTTACAACATGTATCTCACGTTGTCGCAGTCGCTGGAGGTTCTTCAAAAGCAAAAGCAATACAGGCTGTAATAAAGCAAGGGCACACTTCAATTCTAATTACAGATGAAGGTGCAGCAAAACAATTAACAAAGGGTATTACCCTTTAATATAATCCCCCAAGGAGGAAATTTAAATGACTAAAATTGGTATTAATGGATTTGGACGTATCGGACGTAACGTATTCCGCGCAGCTCTTAACAACTCTGAGGTAGAAGTAGTAGCAATCAACGACTTAACAGATGCTAAAACATTAGCTCACCTTTTAAAATATGACACAGTTCACGGAACTTTAAATGCAGAAGTATCTGCTAACGAAAACAGCATCGTTGTTAACGGTAAAGAAATTAAAGTTATCGCTGAGCGTGACCCAGCTCAATTACCATGGAGCGACTACGGAGTAGAAGTAGTAGTAGAATCTACTGGCCGTTTCACTAAAAAATCAGACGCTGAGAAACACTTAGGTGGATCAGTTAAGAAAGTTATCATCTCAGCTCCAGCTTCTGACGAAGATATCACTGTAGTTATGGGTGTTAACCACGAACAATACGATGCAGCTAACCACAACGTAGTATCTAACGCTTCTTGTACTACAAACTGTCTAGCTCCATTCGCTAAAGTATTAAACGAAAAATTCGGCGTAAAACGCGGAATGATGACAACAATTCACTCTTACACTAACGACCAACAAATCTTAGACTTACCACACAAAGATTTACGTCGTGCTCGTGCAGCAGCTGAAAACATGATCCCAACATCTACTGGTGCTGCTAAAGCTGTAGCATTAGTATTACCAGAACTTAAAGGTAAATTAAACGGTGGCGCTGTACGTGTTCCAACTGCTAACGTTTCTCTTGTTGACTTAGTTGTTGAACTTGACAAAGAAGTAACAGTTGAAGATGTAAACGCAGCATTCAAAGCAGCTTCTGAAGGCGAATTAAAAGGTATCCTTGGATACAGCGAAGAGCCATTAGTATCTATCGACTATAACGGATGCACAGCTTCTTCTACAATCGATGCATTATCTACAATGGTAATGGAAGGTAACATGGTTAAAGTACTTTCTTGGTACGATAACGAAACTGGTTACTCTAACCGCGTAGTAGACCTAGCTGCATACATGACTTCTAAAGGTCTTTAATTCTTAAGTATATAAGTAATCAATGACAAAACGAGGGAGAGGGTTTGTTCCCTCTCTCTCTTCTTTCGTTTTAGAAGCAAATGTGTTAAGCTTTTGAATGGGTTTTGTCAATCCTAACTAGTAGTCGGAGGGAAATCCAATGAACAAAAAATCAATTCGTGACGTAGATTTAAAAGGTAAGCGTGTATTTTGCCGCGTTGATTTCAACGTACCTATGAAAGAAGGCAAAATTACAGATGAAACTCGTATCCGTGCAGCTCTTCCTACAATTCAATATTTAGTAGAGCAAGGTGCGAAAGTAATTTTAGCAAGTCATTTAGGCCGTCCAAAAGGTCAAGCAGTAGAAGAATTACGTCTTACTCCAGTAGCAGCACGTTTAGGCGAGCTTCTTGGTAAAGATGTTAAAAAAGCGGACGAAGCATTCGGACCAGTTGCACAAGAAATGGTTGCAGCAATGAACGAAGGCGACGTATTAGTTCTTGAAAACGTACGTTTCTATGCGGGCGAAGAAAAGAACGATGCAGAACTTGCGAAAGAATTTGCAGCTCTTGCTGATATCTTCGTAAACGATGCATTCGGTGCAGCTCACCGTGCTCACGCTTCTACAGCAGGAATCGCAGACTACCTACCAGCAGTATCTGGTTTATTAATGGAAAAAGAGTTAGATGTATTAGGTAAAGCACTTTCTAACCCAGAACGTCCATTCACAGCTATCATCGGTGGTGCGAAAGTAAAAGATAAAATCGGTGTAATTCGTCATCTATTAGACAAAGTAGATAACTTAATCATCGGTGGCGGACTTGCTTACACATTCGTTAAAGCATTAGGTCATGAAATTGGTCAATCTCTATGTGAAAATGACAAGATTGAACTAGCTAAAGAATTTATGCAACTTGCAAAAGAAAAAGGCGTAAACTTCTATATGCCAGTTGATGTTGTAATCACTGAGGAATTCTCTGAAACTGCAACAACTCAAATCGTTGGTATCGACTCTATTCCTTCTACATGGGAAGGCGTGGACATCGGTCCTAAAACACGTGAAATTTATGCAGATGTAATTAAAAACTCTAAGCTTGTTGTATGGAATGGACCAATGGGTGTATTCGAAATGACTCCATTCGCAGAAGGTACAAAAGCAGTAGGACAAGCATTAGCAGATGCAGAAGATACATACTCTGTTATCGGCGGTGGTGACTCTGCAGCAGCTGTTGAAAAATTCGGTATGGCTGATAAAATGAGCCACATTTCTACTGGCGGCGGTGCGTCATTAGAATTCATGGAAGGCAAAGAGCTTCCAGGTGTAGTTTGTCTTAACGACAAATAAGTAGCAGCCAAAGAAAAAGGACGGTGCAAAGCATGCGTAAACCAATTATCGCAGGTAACTGGAAAATGAATAAAACTCTAGCTGAAGCAGTTAGCTTCGTAGAGGAAGTTAAAGGTCAAATCCCAGCAGCTTCAGCTGTTGATGCAGTAGTTTGCTCTCCAGCTCTATTCTTAGAGCGCTTAGTAGCGAATACTGAAGGAACTGACTTACAAGTAGGTGCACAAAACATGCACTTCGAAAAAAATGGTGCATTCACTGGCGAAATTAGCCCAGTAGCACTTAGCGACTTAAAAGTAGGCTACGTAGTACTTGGCCACTCTGAGCGTCGTGAAATGTTTGCTGAAACAGACGAGTCAGTAAACAAAAAGACTCTTGCAGCATTTGAACATAGTTTAACACCAATCGTTTGTTGTGGTGAGACTTTAGAAGAGCGCGAAAGCGGAAAAACATTTGATCTAGTAGCAGGTCAAGTGACAAAAGCACTTGCAGGTTTAACAGAAGAGCAGGTTAAAGCAACTGTTATCGCTTATGAGCCAATCTGGGCTATCGGTACAGGTAAATCTTCTTCTTCTGCAGATGCAAATGAAGTATGTGCGCATATCCGTAAAGTTGTTGCAGAAGCTGTTTCTCCAGAAGCTGCAGAAGCTGTTCGTATTCAATACGGCGGTAGCGTAAAACCAGAAAACATTAAAGAGTATATGGCACAATCTGACATCGACGGCGCTTTAGTTGGCGGTGCTAGCTTAGAGCCTGCTTCGTTCTTAGGTCTTCTGGGGGCGGTAAAATGAGAAAGCCAACAGCTTTAATCATTCTTGATGGTTTCGGACTACGTGAAGAAACTTACGGGAATGCTGTAGCACAAGCTAAGAAACCTAACTTTGATGGTTACTGGAACAAATTCCCTCACACAACGCTTACAGCTTGTGGTGAGGAAGTGGGTCTTCCAGAAGGTCAAATGGGTAACTCTGAGGTTGGTCACTTAAATATCGGTGCAGGCCGCATAGTATATCAAAGCTTAACACGCGTAAACGTTGCAATTCGTGAAGGTGAGTTCGATCAGAACGAAACATTCCAAAATGCAATTAAAAGCGTGAAAGAAAAAGGTACTGCTCTTCATTTATTCGGTTTACTTTCTGATGGTGGTGTGCACAGTCACATGAACCATATGTTTGCTCTTCTTCGCTTAGCAGCAAAAGAAGGCGTGGAGAAAGTATATATCCATGCATTCTTAGATGGCCGCGATGTTGGACCACAAACAGCAAAAGGTTATATCGATGCAACAAATGAAGTAATTAAAGAAACAGGTGTAGGACAATTCGCGACTATCTCTGGTCGTTATTACTCCATGGACCGTGACAAGCGTTGGGATCGCGTAGAAAAATGTTACCGTGCTATGGTGAATGGTGAAGGCCCTACTTATAAATCAGCAGAAGAGTGTGTAGAAGACTCTTATGCAAATGGCATCTATGATGAATTCGTATTGCCGTCTGTAATTGTTAACGAAGATGACACGCCAGTTGCAACAATCAATAATGATGATGCAGTTATCTTCTATAACTTCCGTCCAGACCGTGCAATTCAAATTGCTCGTGTATTTACAAACGAAGACTTCCGTGAGTTCGATCGTGGTGAAAAAGTACCTCACATTCCTGAATTCGTTTGTATGACACATTTCAGTGAAACTGTAGATGGTTACGTGGCATTCAAGCCAATGAACCTTGATAACACATTAGGTGAAGTTGTTGCGCAAGCGGGATTAAAGCAACTTCGCATCGCGGAAACTGAAAAGTATCCGCACGTTACATTCTTCTTTAGCGGTGGTCGTGAGGCTGAATTCCCAGGAGAAGAGCGTATTTTAATTAACTCACCGAAGGTTGCAACATATGACTTGAAACCTGAAATGAGCATTTATGAAGTAACGGACGCTTTAGTAAATGAAATCGAAAATGATAAACATGATGTTATCATTCTTAACTTTGCAAACTGTGATATGGTTGGCCATTCTGGGATGATGGAACCAACAATTAAAGCAGTAGAAGCAACTGACGAATGTTTAGGAAAAGTTGTAGAAGCGATTCTTGCAAAAGATGGTGTAGCACTTATTACTGCTGACCATGGTAATGCTGATCAGGAGTTAACTGCTGATGGTGGACCAATGACAGCTCATACAACTAACCCGGTTCCTTTCATCGTTACAAAAAATGATGTAGAGCTTCGTGAAGGTGGTATTTTAGGAGATATCGCTCCAACAATGCTTACACTTTTAAATGTGGAACAACCGAAAGAAATGACAGGTAAAACAATTATTAAATAATTTGCTTATATAAAAAGGAGAGAATTTATTATGTCAACAATTATTGATGTTTATGCTCGCGAAGTCCTTGACTCTCGTGGTAACCCAACTGTAGAAGTAGAAGTTTATACAGAAAGCGGCGCTTTCGGACGCGCTATCGTACCAAGTGGTGCATCTACTGGTGAGCACGAAGCAGTAGAATTACGTGACGGTGACAAATCTCGTTACCTTGGTAAAGGTGTTATGAACGCAGTAAACAACGTTAACGAAGCAATCGCTCCAGAAATCGTTGGTTTCGACGTAACTGACCAAGCTGGTATCGACCGTGCTATGATCGAATTAGATGGCACTCCAAACAAAGGTAAACTAGGCGCTAACGCTATCCTTGGTGTATCTATGGCAGTAGCTCACGCAGCAGCTGACTTCGTAGGTCTTCCATTATACCGTTACCTTGGTGGATTCAATGCAAAACAATTACCAACTCCAATGATGAACATCATCAACGGTGGTTCTCACGCTGATAACAACGTTGACTTCCAAGAGTTCATGATCTTACCAGTTGGTGCTCCAACATTCAAAGAATCAATCCGTATGGGTGCTGAAGTATTCCATGCACTTAAAGCTGTATTACATGACAAAGGTCTTAACACTGCTGTAGGTGACGAAGGTGGATTCGCTCCAAACCTTGGTTCTAACCGTGAAGCTCTAGAAGTAATCATCGAAGCTATCGAAAAAGCTGGTTACAAAGCTGGCGAGAACGTATTCTTAGGAATGGACGTTGCTTCTTCTGAGTTCTACAACAAAGAAACTGGTAAATATGACCTTGCAGGCGAAGGCCGTACTGGCTTAACTTCTGCAGAAATGGTTGATTTCTACGAAGAGCTTTGCAAAGACTTCCCAATCATCTCTATTGAAGATGGTTTAGACGAAAACGACTGGGATGGTCACAAATTATTAACTGAGCGTATCGGTGATAAAGTACAATTAGTTGGTGACGACTTATTCGTAACTAACACTCAAAAACTTGCTGAAGGTATCGAAAAAGGTATCTCTAACTCAATCTTAATTAAAGTTAACCAAATCGGTACTTTAACTGAGACTTTCGAAGCTATCGAAATGGCTAAACGTGCTGGTTACACAGCAGTTGTATCTCACCGTTCTGGTGAAACTGAAGATGCTACAATCGCTGACATCGCAGTTGCAACTAACGCTGGCCAAATCAAAACTGGTTCTATGAGCCGTACTGACCGTATTGCTAAGTACAACCAATTATTACGCATCGAAGACGAACTAGGCGAAATCGCTGTTTACGATGGTTTAAAATCTTTCTACAACATCAAACGATAATTGTAGAAAATAACGACAGACCGTGAGAAATCACGGTCTGTTTTTTTATTTCTAGAAATGAATAGGTGGGGAATAAATGGTAGTTAGATAAAAGCCTAGAGGTTCTTCTTTTTGAAGATTTGCTATGGGTAATCGAATACGTTGGTATAGAAGGTAAGAGGGGTGAGTTCAAGAGAATTGTCTATCTGTCATAATCGTCATAAAGTAGTTAAAAAATCGGTTGTAATCAAAATCGATAGCAATTCGTTGTATAGGTCGATTAATAAATGGTTTTTCTTGAATAGAAGAACGAAATTCCGCGTATGATTGTCCACGAGCTAAATCACTATTAATAACGTAAATAGGGGAATGATGGTATGTGAACATTGTATCATCGATAATAGCCATGAGCGGCATGAGATCATGAACAGGAGCGCCTTCTAATGCTGGGAATAGCTTTTTATAAAATTGATAGTAATAATGATCAAGCATAGGTTTTACGAGTTTGGATTTACCAATTTCATCAATGTAATTAATCATTTCAGGGGTAACAAGTGCATACTGAGTTACATTTAGTGGATATACAGATACGTTAGATGCATATTTGAAAACTAAGTTGGCAGCGACCGGATCTTCATGAAAATTAGCTTCCGCTATAGGAGTAACATTACCAGGATGTAAAAAAGCTCCGCCCATAATGTAGTAAGATTTTACAGTTTTCATTATTTCTTTGTATAAAATGAATAATATAGATAAAGAAGTGAGGCGACCTATATTTACAATGATTAATTCATCTTTATATTTTTCTATCATGTTAATAATCGCAAAAAAACTCTTTAATTGCCCCGTATGAAAATTACCTTCTGGAATAATAGGTCCAAGACCGTGGATACCGTGTACATCAGGATAAAAATGAGGTGTATTGCTTGTAAGGGGGTAATCAGCGCCATTAAATATTGGAATAGGTTTCTTTTTTGCTATTTCTGTTAAGTATTCAATGTTTTTGGTAGCAACATCTTTAGAAATATTCCCATAATCAGCAACGATACCGACTACTTCAATTTTTTCTGAAAAAAGAGCCATAATAAGAGCGATTGCATCATCAATACCTGCATCAGTAAAGAATAAAACCTTTTTTGACATGTTATCTCATCCTATCTGGTGAAATTTCAAAATTGGCTACCAACACCAAATCACCTTTGGGATATATATTTCTTCTCCCTCAGAGAGAGAAGAAATATATATTGCTGGTGTAGATGAAAGCTTAGGGTAGGTGGATTATATATATGAGCTACTTAAAATAAATAGAAGTTATTTTTGGTTAAAAAAACCAATTTTTATCCAAAAAAAATTAATGTTGCAGGCAGTAAGGGTTATACCTAAAAGCTTTCATCTGTCATAAGTGACATGAAGTATTTAAAGAAGAAATTATAATCAAAATCGATAGCAATTTGCTGCGCTGGCCAATTGGTGAATGAGCTTGATCCAACTAAGGAGCGGAAATCACCGATGCTTTCTCCTTGAGCATAAGATTCTGTCATGACAACAATTGGTGACTTGTGATAAGTGAACATGGAGCTATCAAATAAAGCTAGTATCGGTATTGTGTCATGAAATGGACAACCTTTTAAATGTGGTAAAGCATTTTTATAATATCCATAGTAATAGTGATCGAAAAGTGGTTTGACGAGAGGGGCTTTTCCTTTTTTTTCAATGTATTCAGCCATGTCCGGTGTAACGATTGAATATTGAGTTACGTTTAATGGATAAATGTACATGTTAGATGCGGATTGTAATACAATATTAGCCGCGATTGGGTCACCATAAAAATTAGCTTCCGATACTGGAGTAACATTACCTGGATGTAAAAAGGCACCACCCATTACGTAATAAGACTGGATCTGCTGCATTAAATTTTTACATAAAATAAATAAAATAGCTAGGGAAGTGAGGCGCCCTAAACTTACAATGATTAGTTCGTCTTTATACTGTTCGATAAGAGGGATAACTTCAAAGAAATTCTCCATTTCTCCGTTTTGTAACTTTTCATTTGGGATAATTGGTCCTAACCCTTCTTTACCGTGAATATTGGTAAAAAAAGCGGGTGGACCTCCATTGAGAGGACGTTCTGAACCACCAAATATTTTTATATCTCTATTTCTTGATTTTTGTTTAAGAAAATGAGCATTTTGTACAGCCATTTCTTTTGGAACATTCCCGTAATCAGCGACAATTCCAACGACTTCAATTTCATCGATACAGAATGCAAGGAGCAGGGCTATCGTATCATCGATTCCAGGATCACAAAAAATGAGAACTTTTTTAGACATATGTTCACCACCTATCTTATTTATATATATGTAAGATTTTGGGTAAGGATAATAAAAAGATTATTTTCTTAAAATAATAACCGATTAAATTCAGAAAATATAAACTTTATATATTAGGTCAAGGTTTTTGACGTAAATTACATTCGTAAACGCAGTCATATCAAGGGTGTAAGCGTATAATATAGTGGATTTTCGTTGTCGATTTGATAAATTGCAGGTTTTTACAATTTATACTATGATAAGGATATTAACAGAAGATCGTATAAACATGAGGGATGATGAACATGAAATTTACAAAGATTCTTGTCCAAATTGCTGCTCTTTATGTGTTTTATATGGTTGGAAATTGGGTGCAAGAAATGTTAAATATTCCGATTCCAGGAAGTTTAATTGGGATGTTTCTTTTGCTTGTTGTACTTAGCCTAAAAGTCCTTCCAGTGAAATGGTTTGATTTAGGAGCAGAAACACTCGTTGCTATTATGCCGTTTTTATTAATTCCGCCAACGCTTGGCCTAATGAATTACGGTGCTTTTTTTATGAGTAAAGGAATTTCTCTTTTCATTACAGTTGTAGCGAGTACGTTTTTAATTATTATTGTCGCAGGACATACAGGACAGTATCTTGCGAATAGAGAGGAAAAAGAGACACAATGAGCCAAATATTAATCGGAATTGGTTGGGTTCTTTTTACGTTGCTATTATATCAATTATCTAAAAAAATCTATAAATTATTTCCAACACCATTTACTATTCCAATGCTTGTTGCAACAGGATTAATGGCCTTCTTATTTATAGTGCTTGATATACCATATCAAAATTATATGGAAAGTGGTGGTGGTTGGATTGCAAACCTACTTGGACCAGGTGTTGTAGCATTTGCAATCCCGCTTTATAAACAACGTCATGTTCTGCAAAAATATGTTGTACCAATTGCTGGTGGTGTATTAGTAGGTACAACAGTTGCTATTGCAAGTGATTTGGTTATTGCCACACTTATGGGAACAGATAAAAGCTTAATTTTATCTTCTTTACCAAAATCAGTGACAATGCCAGTTGCGATGAGTGTATCTGAACAAGTTGGTGGTGTTCCGTCCTTAACAGCAGCCTTCGTCGTTATCGCAGGTATTACTGGAACAATTTCAGGACCAATTTTATTAAAATGGAGCCGCGTTACAAACTCAGTTGGTAAAGGGATTGGCTTTGGATGTGCGTCTCATATTATGGGTGTTATGAGAGCGATGAAAAATAATGAGCATGAAGGTGTTATTGGATCGGTAACAATGACATTAACAGCAATTTTGACATGTTTGCTCGGACCGTTATTTGCAATGGTGTTTATGTAATAGAAGAAAAGCGAGAGCGACACTATAGGCTCTCGCTTTTCTATAGGATTTATGCTAACATTTAAACTAACTGAATCTTTGTAGGAGGTACGCCAAGTGCATACGTTATTATCAGTTTTACTTATTATTGTATCGATTTTAATGATTGTTATGGTACTTATGCAGTCTAGTAATAGCTCAGGCCTTTCAGGTGCAATTTCAGGCGGTGCAGAGCAATTATTTGGTAAGCAAAAAGCACGTGGAATTGAAGCGGTATTAAACCGTATCACAATTGTTTTAGCTGTATTGTTCTTTACACTAACAATTGCTGTTACGTACTTAAACTTATAAAATTAAAAGAAGAAGCGTTAGCCGATTATGCTAATGGTTCTTCTTTTTTTAATTTGTTATTCGAAAAAAGTTTCTAATTAGATTATAGAATTATAAATATGGTACACTAAGAATAGAAAGAATACGACTAGATTACAGAAGAGAAAGAGGAGAAGTACATGATGAAATTAGCATCTCCAAAACCATTTACATTTGAAGGTGGAGACCGCGCTGTTTTATTATTACATGGATTCACGGGGAACTCAGCTGACGTACGCATGCTAGGGCGTTTCTTAGAGAAGAAAGGCTATACTTGTCATGCGCCAATTTATAAAGGACACGGCGTACCACCAGAGCAGCTTGTTCATACAGGCCCTGAAGACTGGTGGAAAGATGTAATGAATGCCTACCAGCATTTAAAAGATCAAGGTTACGAGAAAATAGCTGCGGTTGGATTATCATTAGGCGGAGTATTCTCATTAAAACTTGCTTATACATTACCGATTTTAGGTGTTGTACCAATGTGTGCACCGATGTACATTAAAAGTGAAGAGATTATGTACCAAGGTATATTGGCATATGCCCGCGAATATAAAAAGCGTGAGCAAAAATCACCAGAACGAATTGAGCAGGAAATGTTTGAATTTAAACAGACACCGATGAATACATTAAAAGCATTACAAGAGTTGATTCGTGACGTACGCAATAATGTTGATATGATTTATGCTCCAACATTCGTTGTACAAGCACGCCATGATGAGATGATTAATACAGATAGTGCTAACATTATTTATAACGGTGTAGAATCTACGTTAAAAGACATTAAATGGTATGAAGACTCTACGCATGTCATTACACTTGATAAAGAACGTGATGTGCTACATGAGGATGTATATAACTTCTTGGAGCAACTAGATTGGTAAGATCTAGTTGCCTCTTTTTTTCATAAGGGAATTTTTAATCCCGCTATTTGTGGGCTAATAATCAGTGGGGACGGACAAAAAACCACGGGTTAAAGTTTCACTTTATGAAAGCTGTAAAAAATCATTGGGAGATGATTAAAGTTTCACTTTATACATCCCCCATCTTTCGGATACACTAAATAATATAAGGGTTTAAAGGAGGTATTTCTGCTTGGAAGAAATCATACAAGAACATATTGATAAGTTGTTATTATTTATGAGAGAAGAAGCTTATAAACCGTTAACGATACAAGAACTAGAAGCTGCATTTGGAATCGAAGGCTCTGAGGGCTTTAAAGATTTCGTAAAGGCACTTGTAATGATGGAAGAGAAGGGGTTTGTTATCCGCACACGTAGTAATCGCTACGGTCTTCCAGAAAAAATGAATTTAGTACGCGGTAAATTAATTGGACACGCACGTGGTTTTGCGTTCGTTGTTCCAGAAGAGAAGAAAACGGGAGATGATGATCTTTTCATCCCGCCTACAGAACTAAATGGTGCACTTCATGGTGATACAGTATTAGCACGTGTTAGCTCGCAATCAAGTGGATCACGCCAAGAAGGTGCGATTGTTCGTATTT
This sequence comes from Bacillus hominis, assembly GCF_030348325.1. Taxonomy (NCBI): domain Bacteria; kingdom Bacillati; phylum Bacillota; class Bacilli; order Caryophanales; family Bacillaceae; genus Bacillus; species Bacillus hominis. The sequence continues at coordinate 4,632,572 of NZ_JAUCFS010000005.1, read as the reverse complement.
TAGAGCGTGGAACGAAGGAACTAGTTGGTACATATACAGAATCGAAAAACTTTGGATTTGTTATCCCTGATAATAAACGCTGGACAAGTGACATTTTCATCTTGAAAAGTGCATCTATGGGCGCTGTAGAAGGTCATAAAGTCGTTGTGAAAATTACGAGCTACCCAGAGAACCGTTTAAGCGCAGAAGGTGAAGTTATTCAAATTTTAGGTCATAAAAATGACCCAGGGGTAGATATTTTATCTGTCATTCATAAACATCATTTACCTTTAGCGTTCCCTGAAGAAGTTATGGAGCATGCAAACAGTGTACCAGAAACGATTTCAGAAGAAGATATAAAAGATCGCCGTGATTTACGTGATCAAATGATTGTTACAATTGACGGTGCAGATGCAAAAGATTTAGATGACGCTGTTACAGTAACGAAGCTTGAAAACGGTAACTATAAGCTTGGTGTTCATATTGCGGATGTAAGTCATTACGTTCAAGAAGGTTCTCCAATTGATGTTGAAGCAGCGGAGAGAGCAACGAGTGTATATCTTGTAGACCGTGTAATTCCGATGATTCCGCATCGTTTATCAAACGGTATTTGTTCATTAAATCCGAAAGTAGACCGTCTGACACTATCTTGTGAAATGGAAATCAACAATCTAGGTGATGTTGTAAAACACGAGATTTTCCAAAGTGTAATTAAAACGACAGAGCGTATGACATATGCTGACGTAAGAAGCATTTTAGAAGATGAAGACGAAGCGCTAATTGAACGTTACGAGCCGCTAGTGCCAATGTTTAAAGAAATGGGGCAGTTAGCGCAAATTTTACGTGAAAAACGTATGCGCCGTGGTGCGATTGACTTTGACTTTAAAGAAGCGAAAGTATTAGTAGATGAAGAAGGAAAACCGACTGATGTTGTCATGCGTGATCGTTCTGTATCAGAGAAGCTAATTGAAGAATTTATGCTTGTTGCGAACGAAACAGTAGCAGAGCATTTCCACTGGATGAACGTACCGTTTATGTACCGTGTCCATGAAGATCCGAAAGAAGATAAGCTTGAGCGTTTCTTTGAGTTTGTAACAAACTTCGGATATGCGGTAAAAGGACGTGCGAACGAAATACATCCTCGTGCACTGCAACAAATTCTTGAAATGGTTCAAGGGCAGCCGGAAGAGGTAGTTATTTCAACAGTTATGCTTCGTTCTATGAAGCAGGCACGTTACGATTCGGATAGCTTAGGACATTTCGGTTTATCAACTGAGTTCTACACACATTTCACATCGCCAATTCGTCGTTACCCAGATACGATTGTTCATAGATTGATTCGTGAATATATCATTAATGGTAAAGTAGACAACGAAACGCAAGCGAAATGGCGCGAAAACTTACCGGAGATTGCAGAGCATTCTTCTAATATGGAACGCCGTGCAGTTGAAGCTGAACGTGAAACAGACGAAATGAAAAAAGCAGAGTATATGGTTGATAAGATCGGTGAAGAGTATGACGGTATGATTAGCTCTGTAACAAACTTCGGTTTATTCGTTGAGCTTCCAAATACAATTGAAGGTCTTGTACACGTTAGTTATTTAACAGATGATTACTACCGTTATGACGAAAAACATTTTGCGATGATTGGAGAACGTACAGGTAACGTATTCCGCATCGGTGACGAAATTACAATTCGTGTTATTAACGTAAATAAAGACGAGCGCGCAATCGACTTTGAAATCGTTGGCATGAAAGGTACACCTCGTCGTAAGTTCAAAGATCGCCCAGTCGTGATTGAACAGCCAAGAACAGGCAGAAAGAAACGCGGTGGACGTAGCGAACGTAGTAATGAGCGCGGTGGCGAACGCGGCACAGGAAGAAAATTTGATCGTGGTGGACAAGGAAAAGGAAAAGCATCAGCATCTACATCCGCTAGTCAGCCAGGTAAAAAAGATAGTAATAGTAATGGCAAGAAGAAAAAAGGCTTCTTTGAAAATGTACCAGGATTCAAGAAGAAAAAGAAAAAGCGTAAGTAAGAAAAGAGTGGCTTCGCTTCACATTTTGAGCGAGCCACTTTCGCTTTTTATGGAATCCAGCTACAGTGGCTAGAATCTATTGGCCATTTCGCTCCCTCGGACGAAGCAAAAAGCGCTTCTCTGTCGGGAGCTCCAATGTCCAAAGATTCTGAGCGAGCCACTTCCGCTTTTTATAGGAATCCAGCTACAGTGGCTAGAATGTTTGGCGGCTGCGCTTCTTCCGGGGGAGGCAAGAGCGCCTCAAGGTCAGAAGCTCCATCCACCTCACATTCTGAGCGAGCCACTTTCGCTTTTGGTGGAATCTAGCTGCAGTGGCTAGAATCTATTGGCCATTTCGCTCCCTCGGACGAAGTAAAAAGCGCTTCTCTGTCGGGAGCTCTAATGTCCAAAGATTCTGAGCGAGCCACTTTCGCTTTTTATTAACATTTGTTACAATAGTAAAAATAGAGGAGGGACGTTATATGCCAAAAGGTACAGGTAAGGTTATTGCACAAAATAAAAAAGCATTTCATGATTATTTCATCGAAGAAACATACGAAGCAGGGCTTGTCCTTCAAGGAACGGAAATTAAGTCGATTCGCGCTGGACGCGTGAACTTGAAAGATGCGTTTGCACGTGTACATAATGGTGAAGTATGGGTTCATAATATGCATATTAGTACATATGAACAAGGGAATCGTTTCAACCATGATCCGCTTCGTACGAGAAAATTACTTCTTCATAAAAAAGAAATTGATAAGCTAGCGGGAGCTGCAAAAGAAACAGGATATTCATTAGTTCCACTTAGAATCTATTTGAAAAATGGATTTGCAAAAATGGCACTCGGTTTAGCTAAAGGTAAGAAACAATATGACAAGCGTCACGATTTAAAAGAGAAAGAAGCAAACCGTGAAATTGCACGCGCGTTCCGTGATCGTCAAAAGATGTAATACAGATATTTACATTTGTAAAACGGCGCGCGTATGATATAATAACTTATGTAAGGTTGTTGCACATTGAAAAACAGCTCTTAGTAGCTATCACGATATTTCTTCGTATGCTCCATTTCTATCATGGGGACGTTACGGATTCGACAGGGATAGTTCGAGCTTAGGTTGCGAGTCGAGGGGATCGGCCTCGTTAAAACGTCAAAGCCTATAATTGGCAAACAAAACAATCTTTCTTTAGCTGCTTAATTGCACTAAAGGTTCCTCCCTCCATCGTCCATGTGGTAGGGTAAGGGACTCAAACTAAGTGGACTACGCCGGAGTTCGCCGTCTGAGGGCGAAGGAAGAGAACAATCAGACTAGCAACTTGGAAGCCTGTCGATAGGCCGAAGAGTTCGCGAAATGCTAATATATCGACTACACTCGTAGAAGCTTAAGTGCCGATATTTTTGGACGTGGGTTCGACTCCCACCGTCTCCACCAATACATATTTGGTGGTTTTTTATTTTGTATATAACAGGAAGCATAACTTTGCATAAAATGCAGGTTTATGCTTCCTTTTTTGTTGTGCAAGGATATGCTTCATTAAAATTTTTATCATTACAAATGATTTTATAATGAACAATTTGTTTCAAAACGAACAGTATTACCGCTAGAGGATTGGAAATTTATATAACCAATCTTGTTTGGGGAAATTCCTACTTTAGCACGCATTAAGGCTATGAGTACTAATGAAAATTTGTTTTTCTAAGGATAGTTGACTAAAAATATCAACTGAAGCAACTATATTGTGTCTTTTTTATAAATATCTTGGTTTTATTTAATATCTACAAGCAAAACAGTTGTTATTGGTTGAAAAACTTTGTGTAATGACATGTTTTACAAAGTATTTGTTAAAAAGTTATAGTTTAAATTAAGGTAATGTAAATATTATAAAATCTTTATATTTATATATAATTATTTATTTGTGCGTGTTATATTTTTTAAGGGCTTACAAGTAAAAGAATAGGAGGAGAATAAATGAAAAAAATCAAAAAAATAACAGTTCTAACTTTAACTGCAGGAATAGCATTATCAAGTTTTGCAGTATCAGCGGCAGCAAAGTCTAATCATGAAGATCGCCCATGGTCAAATGTATATCGTGTTTACAGTCCTAATGATGAAACACCATCTCAACCTAAATATAATAGAACAGCATATTATATGAAGGTGAACAGTATGTCGGGATTAGATGGATATTTCAATGCCTGGGCTGCATTAAAAGATGGTACAGACGTTTCAGATGGTCATTCATACAAAATGCGTGATGGTCAAGAGGAATTCTTATATAATTTAGCAGTTGAGAAATATAATTCTGGTATCAAGGTTAAAATTGATACTAGAAGATGGGCTGAGGGTACAGCGCGCGGTGTTTGGAGCCCAGATAGTATTCGTAAATAATTATATTTAAAAAATGAACTTATAAATATAATATTTTATATTTTTGTAAGTCCCTCCTCATAATATTTTGTATTTAAAATATTATGAGGGATATATTTGATTTTCTAAGAGGTGAAATATGGATAAGTATTTTGAGAAAAGAATGAATAATAAGAATCTTTATTTTTCGCTTGTGTTAGGAATATCCTTATCTTGTGTATATATATTATATTACGTAATGCCACTAGCTGATAAAAGGGATGTTATCTTCACTCCATATACAACTTGGATGGGAATTAATAGTGTTGTAACACCTTCCTTTTTATTTTTCTTTATACTTCCAGTGATTGCAAGTTTACCTAGTTCATCAATCTTTCAGGAAGATAAAAAAAATGGTTCTTTTTTGTTTGTAATTATGAGAAGTAATTATAAAATGTATTTTCTTAAGCTGTTTAGTAAGACCTTTCTTATCGGTGGTGTTGTCGTTATTATTCCATTAATTTTAAACATTTTTTTATCGTTTATGTTTCTTCCAAATATAACTCCTGACGAAATTTTAAATTCCAATATAGGGATGTATGAGCGAGCAACCTTTTTTATTAGTATATATTTTGAATATCCGTTCATCCATATGATTTTATATACATTTATAGCGTTTTTTTATGGTGGAGCCTTTGCTTTGTTTTCTCTTAGTATATCCTTTTATGCAAAGCATACTTTTATAACTTTATTAAGTGCTTTTTTATTACAGCTCTTTTTAATGATAATTAATTTGTTTTATCCTACGCCCCTTGCTCCCATATATTTCTTATCTGAATCTCATATATATCATGGAGCAAATATTATTGTTTCTATTTTAGTGTTGGTAGGGATTTTTATTTTATCAGTAGTTTTGTTTTTAAGGGGAGTAAAACGACATGTTATTTTATAACCTTTTGAAAATTTATTTATTAGAGTTGTTTCAAAAACGAGGGTTATTTGTGATTAATATTTTATTTCTTATAGCCGGTGTGTCTATTCCCTTGATTAGATCCGTTTACTTTTTATCTAATGATTCTTTGTTTTCATTTCTTATTACTTCAAGAGATATGAAGATAGTGTTATTTAGTTATCTGCCATTATTGTTGCTTTTTTTCTATTCGTTTAATTATATGGATAAGAATGTTTACGTGTATTTTAGACATAAAACTCGTCAATCATATTGTGTTCATTTAATAATAAAGATTGTGAGTCTAGCAATTATCTATTCGAGTATCTATTTGTTAATTATAGGGATTAATTTTTTAATTGTAAGAGAAAAAATAGTAATTTGGTTGCTTCCATCTTCAAGTTGGTTAGTAATTACATATTTTATAGTATCGTTATGGCTAGTAACTGTAGCGATATGTATTTTTGCACAAATACTAATTTGTTTTGTTAAAAATAAAGCTATTTGTATTTTTAGTATTTACTTTTTTATTACAATTGATCAGTTATTAGAAAAAAAATATAATTTTTCCTTATTTTGGTCGAAAGGTTTGGTTTTTCAAGAAAAAGATTTATTTCTAACAAGTATAAGCTTGATGAAATTAGCTTTTATGTTAGGGATTATTAGTATTTTATTTTCCATATTGAATATTTGTTTACATCGGATGGACTTATATAACGGAAGTGATTAATTACGATGAAAAATAGTGTTTTTTATAAATTAGTAAAAAGGGATTTAATATTAAGCATTCATATTATGAAATTAAGATTGATAATAGCATTTATTGTTTATAGTGCATTGGTGGGGGGAGAGGTATTTTTATTAAAGCAATCAACCCAGTATAGAGAGCTACCTTCAAATGCTATAACGGTTCTTGATGTTTTATATGAATTACTAAAAGGGATATCCTTTAAAGAAGTTGAAATGGGGCGATTCCAGCTTCCAGTAACATGGCTTATATTACAATTATCGTATTGCTTTATATTAGGTACTTATGTAAGAGCTGATTTTATACAACAGACACCGTATCTTTTAGCAAGAAAAGTGTCTAGGTATCAAGTGTTGTTTAGCAAGTTTATTAGTACAGGTATATTAGCTATTTGCATAACTGTATTATTTTATATTGCAGTGTTCTTCTGGGGTGGTATTTTTTGTTCGTATCAATTTAACTGGGGAATATATACAGAAAATGTTAACCCTAAAATTTTTAATCACGTAAAAGAAATTATTTTTGTTATAAAAAGCTTTACTTTACAAGTAATAACATCTGTCTTATTAGTTTGGGTTTATTTAATCGTATCTACTAAATTAAAAAGTCTTATTTCATATATGGTGATTATTGTGATTGTTACCATGACTATATTTATACCGGTTATATGTAATCCATTCGATAGTATGTTAATCCGCAAGAATTTATTCTACTTTAATAGTGAACATTTTCTATATTCTATATTCCACTTTCTTTTGTGCGCTTTTTTTCTATGGATAAGTTGTTATTTGGTAGGAAAAACATTTGAATTTGTTAATAGAAAGGATGATTCTGATGATATACATTGAGATTAAGCGTGTTTCTAAAATGCTAAAAGGTAATGTTATTTTAAATGATGTTAATTTAGAATTAGAACAAGGAAAGATTTATGGTTTTAAAGGGAGAAATGGTTCTGGTAAAACAATGTTTTTTAGAGCTTTACTAGGATTGATGAAAATAGATAGTGGTGAAATATTAATCGATAGAAAAATGATTGGTATTGATCATCCGTTTCCTGAAAATACAGGCATTATTATTGAATATCCAGGGTTCATTCCAGACTATACAGGGTTTAAAAACTTAAAAATATTAGCTTCTATTCAAAATAAAATAACGGATAAAACAATTAGTGAAACAATGGAGCTCGTAGGATTAAATCCAGAAGATAAAAGGAAAGTGAAAAAATATTCACTTGGGATGAAACAAAGATTGGGTATAGCGCAAGCAATTATGGAAAACCCTAAGTTATTAATTTTAGATGAACCGACAAACGCTTTAGATGAAGATGGAATTAAGGATATAACTAAAATCTTATTAGGTTTAAAGTCTAAAGGTACAACTATATTAGTTGCGAGTCATGATAGTGAAACGTTAAATTTAATTGCGGACAAAATATTCCTAGTTGAAAATGGTAAAGTATCACTATCTTCAGAGATGTAGAGGGAGAAAGATATGAATAAAAAGCGATATGTTTTTGTGATTATTGGTACACTTTTTATATTAGGAGCATATTGGAGATATCAGGTAGTAAATAATTTTAATAAATCTTATATTGTGAAATCAGAGAATATTAATCTAGGTAAGTCATTTGATACAGATATATTTAAAGTTAGTATTAATTCTTTCAAGAAGCAACGAGTAATTGATGATAACGGAAATAAAGAAATTCATTATGTTTTTGATATTGAGGCAACAAATAACACGCAAACGGAACAAACAATTTTTACAGATTTGCATATATTGGCACCTTTAAAAGGTGCTAACAAGACGAATGGAATGTTTAATGAGAGTACAAAGAAAACAATAGTTTCATGGGAGAGCTTACAAAATCATAAAGGTATTGTAACAATGAAAATGAGAGAAAGCTGGGGAGTTACACTTAATACATCGGTGAAATTAGTATATCTAGGCGAAAAAAATAGTAAGAAAATAAAATACATATTAGATTTACCTAACAATTCAAGGCCTAGTTTACTTGTTGATTTTTGGAATGAGATGAAATCAGATTTTCAGTTAGATGGGTTGTAATACATGATTTATCTCTAATATTAAAAATAATAAATATCCCTGCTGTATTATAAATATGAAAAACATTGTGCAATTCCGCAATTGGAACTTGTATGGTTGCGTTATTTAGTATCTATTGTTGCATTTCTTATTATTGGATTTGTAACAAAAAGTAAAAAAAGAGACCGATTAGGATAAAAATTTTTAAATAGTTTTCACATTCATATGTGGTTAGCGTGGTGTCTCTAGGTAAATAACAAACAAAATGGGCAAACTTATACTTACTTGAGTTTGTCCATTCTATCTTCTAATTAGTTTATATCATTTAACAAGCGGACCGACAAGAACAGGTGAGTTAAAAAAATCGGTAACGGGTATTACACAAAAAATGCTTACTGAACAATTGAAAGAGCTTGAAAAGGATGGGCTTGTATCTAGAAAAGTATACAATCAAGTGCCATCGAAAGTTGAGTATTCCCTTACGGAACAGGGACAATCATTAAAAGAAGTTTCAAAAGTACTTTGCGATTGGGGAAACGACTATATTAAGCAAAGATATCCTAATGGTGAAGTGGTAGTGAAAGAGGTCGATCATATTTAATCTAACTCCGCTCCAATTATAATTTTGCTATAATAAATAAGTATTTACATGAAGGGGAGTGTGGAAGTGAAATTTAATATCGATCATTATATAGCTAGCGTTTTGCAGTGGATATTAAATATAGCTCTAATTATATTATCCATTGTTTTATCTATCTTTTTAATTAATGAGACAATCACGTTTATTCAATACATATTTTCGGCGAAGAAGTATACATCTTATAAATTAGTTGAAAGTATCATCGTCTATTTCTTATACTTCGAGTTTATCGCATTAATTATTAAGTATTTTAAATCGAACTATCATTTCCCATTGCGTTATTTTATTTATATTGGAATTACGGCTTTAATTCGATTGATTATTGTATCTCATGAGGAACCAATGGAGACGTTATTATATGCAGGGTCCATTCTTGTTTTAGTCATTGCTTTATACATATCAAATATGAGAGATTTGAGAAAAGAGTAGTAGTGCGGACTTTTGTTTGTGCTACTTTTTATGTCTTGACCTTCAAGTTACTTGAAAGTTTACAATGTAAATAGGGCGTTTGAAATCGAAAAAAATTGAGAAATTAAGTGAAGAGGTTTCTTTTATTTGGAGGTTATAGGAATGAATCAGGAATTGAAATTACGTCCTTTAGAACGGGAAGATTTAAAGTTTGTACACGAACTTAATAATAACGCACATATTATGTCTTATTGGTTTGAAGAGCCGTATGAGGCATTTGTAGAACTGCAGGATTTATATGATAAACATATACATGATCAAAGTGAACGCCGATTTATCGTTGAAAAAGATAATGAGATGGTTGGATTGGTCGAATTAGTAGAAATCGATTATATTCACCGTAGAACAGAATTCCAAATTATCATTGACCCGAAGTATCAAGGTTATGGATACGCAGCGGAAGCAACGCGTTTGGCGATGGGTTACGCTTTTTCTGTGCTAAATATGCATAAACTCTATTTAGTTGTTGATAAAGAGAATGAAAAGGCTGTACATGTTTATAAAAAGGTTGGGTTTGTAGTTGAAGGTGAGCTGCAAGATGAATTTTTCGTTGATGGTAACTACCATAATGCGATAAGAATGTGTATGTTCCAAAAAGCGTATTTTGGATCGAAATAATTGAGTGAAGAGGCTATAGACAATGATTTGTCTATAGCTTTTTTTATTATGATAAATAGTAAATATTTATTGCAAAACGATAAATAGTTGTTGACTTATAATATTATTGAATTTATTATAATGGTAGTAAGAATAGTGAAAAGGAATACAAATCAATTAATTATGAAATTGAAGGAGAATATATTATGAAAAATAAATATGTATTAGCGGCTAGTCCGATATTTTTAGGAGTGTTATGTATAATAATGTTTAATATAATTGGTTCGGAAGTGAAGATGGATGGAACTTTAGTGGAACCATTTTTCTTAATTCCATTAGCTTATTTATTTGTTTTTACTGGAATTATTGCGATTTTATTCGTGGCTATTTTCTCGATGCTTCGAAAAAAGAAAGCGTGGTAAAACACGTACTATGAAATAGAAACATACAATATGGAAGAAAAATAAAAAGTGAGCTGAATAATGATGAACCATTATTTTTACACTGGAAGACAAGTAGGGCCAGCTATTACATTGGCTGGGGCACAGATGACAATTCAGGCAGTGCATCAGGCCATTCAAATGCAACAACAAGCACAAGTAGAGCAAATGATGCAGAGCCAGTATATGTCGTATTCGCAGCTTCCTGTGCAAAGTATACATTATGATGTGTATCCAGCTGGTTTATTTTCAATTCCATATGGCGTGACATACTTTTTATGAAAAAAAGCGACCGGTAAAAGAGTCGCTTTTTTTATATTCCACCTAACTTCATCCCAAGGAATGCGAATGTGATACCGATTATATAAGTAGCACTTAAATATAGAAGTAGTACGCGATAGTTCTTACGGTTGAAAAGCTGAATGGATTCTAATTTAAACGTTGAAAATGTAGTGAAGGCGCCCATAAATCCTGTGCCTAATAATAATTGCCAACTTGTAGTTATCCCTTTGCCGATTATATATCCGAGTAAAAATGCTCCCGTTATATTAATGAGAAATGTAGCAATGGGAAATGAAGTTTTGTTTCTTTCTTTAAACCAATTACTAATCGCAAATCGTGTAATGGCACCGAAGAATCCACCGACTGCTACTAATAAAGCATTAATCATGATATTTCACCTTCCTCAAGGTGCTTTTGTAGTGAAAGGTCGCCGAGTTTATAGCCGAGGCCAGACATAATTAGACCACCTAGCATGCTGCATAATACATATAAAAATGCGATACCAAAATGTGAATGATTGATTAACTGTATAGTTTCTACGCTGAATGTTGAAAATGTCGTAAATGAACCGATAAACCCGGTTCCAATTCCTGTAATAACTTCGGAGGATAAAATGTTTAACCGAGCGATATAGGTGGTTAGCAAAGCAAGTAAGAAACAACCAATTAAGTTAATCGTTAATGTAGCGAATGGTAATGAATGATGCCAAAGCGTATCGATAGTAAAACCTAAATAATAACGGGAAAGAGCTCCTAATATACCGGCTATGCCAACAATAATATATTTCAATTTCTTCACCTCTCTAATAGTTTACTCAAAAAAAATAGACTCCTACCAGTAGTCATACTGGTAGGAGTCATTAGCTAAATAGCAGTTATGGCGAACTCCATCGCCTATAAGTTCTATTTATAGTGTACTAAATATTATTTTGGATTGCCAATAAATATGTTAATGAGAAGTGTTGAAAGGAGGATCTGTATATTCTTTGAATCTGTAATTTCTCTGATATGTACTGTAATTTCTTCACAAGCTTACCTTATTAAATGTTATGATTGAATTTCAAGATAATTGCTGTGAGAGATATGGAAATTATTTGTTAACTAAATATAATGATATATAGTTTCCCTTGTGGTAAAATATTTCTTGTGTCTTTAATGTATATTGATTTAACTGAAAATACAGAAAAATATTACTTTGTAGAAAAAGGAGTCATGTGTTTTGAAGAAATTTTTAAAAATAGTATTAATATTTATTTTAATAGTGGCCTGTATTCTAGGTGGCTTTTTAGCGTATATGACACTTACAAAAGAACAGCCAGCGAATGTTTTAGACGTAAAGGTTGAAAATAATAAAGAGCGTGTACTGCAGCCAGGAAATGAATTTAAAGTTACAACATTTAATATTGGATACGCTGGATTAGATAAGGACCAAGACTTCTTTATGGACGGTGGAAAAGGATCTGGTTCGAGTAGCAAGGAGCAAACTGAGATGAATTTGAAAAATATGCTTTCATTTTTACAAAATGAGAATAGCGATTTTGCGTTATTGCAAGAAGTTGATATAAAATCCAAACGCTCATTTGATGTAAATGAACATGAGTTTTTGAAAAAAGGATTACCTGAGTATGCTTCGTCATTTGGGAAGAACTACGATACTAAGTGGGTTCCTGTCCCAGTCACAAAGCCGATGGGATATGCTGAGGGAGGATTAAGTACATTTTCTAAATACACAGTTCAAACAGCGAAGAGGTTCCAACTACCAGGAATGGAGCCTTGGCCGAAGCGTTTATTCGATTTAGATCGAGCGATTGTTGAACATAAAATCCCTGTTAATAATGGGAAGTATGTTAGGCTCGTAAACGTACATTTATCTGCTTATGATGAGGGCGGAAAAATTAGAAAGCAACAAGCGGAATATTTAAAAGAATATATGAACAAGTGTTATCAAAATGGTGATTACGTAATATTAGGTGGAGATTGGAACCAGTTACTTTCTAATGTCCAATTAAGCGATCCTAAGTTTGTAAAAGAGCGTCCTGAATGGCTAGTAGAGTTACCAACGGACTTTGCGGACGGAGGATTTCAATGGGCTGTAGATTCTTCTATTATGACGGTAAGGGATGATGTGAAGAAATACGTGGAAGGTGAAAATTTCGTCACTATTATTGATGGTTTTATCGTTTCACCGAATGTTGAAATTGTAAATGTACAAGGCAAAGATTTAAAATTTGAAAATAGTGATCATAACCCAGTGAGCGCGGTATTTAAACTGAAATAATTGATACGCGGGGCTTCATAGAATATTACCTAAAAAGAGTGCAAATAATGTGCTCTTTTTATACTTGGTAGGAATTTAATTGCTTTTCTCCGCGTTTTCTGCCAAGCTTAAGGAGAAAAATACTTCGAAGAAAGAAATATATAGGTGACGAATATGATTGAAGTTAAGACTTCTGAACTTAGTGATGGAGAATTTAATAGAGGTGTATTTGCAACTCGTGATATTGAAAAGGGTGAGTTGATACACTCAGCACCAGTTATCTCTTATCCGAATGAACAGCATGAACACATTGAGAAAACGTTACTTGCTGACTACGCATTTGAGTATGGGGTAAATCATACGGCATTCCTTTTAGGATACGGCATGTTATTTAATCATTCATATAAGCCGAATGCAACGTATGATATTGTCTTTGAGAATCATATGTTTAACTTCTTTGCTTACAAAGATATAAAAGCGGGCGAAGAGATTCTAATCAATTATAATGGTGAAGTTGATGACGATGAGCTATTATGGTTTGATAAGGAAAAAGAAGAGAACGAAAAATAATTTAAAGAGTATAGAAAGGGCACATTCTGTGGGATGTGCTCTTTTTTATTGATGAAAATAAAAAAATACAAAAAATACCACTTTTCTTTCGTATGGTATAGTAAGATATTGAAGGGTATTGCTTTGAAAAACCTATATATTTTACAAATTGTTGTCTATATGGTTACATGTCAAGTTTAGTAGCCCATTTGGGTTGCTTTATTATGCGATATATATTTTAATATGAGTGGAACCTCTTATAATTTAAGAGGTTTATAGGTGTGTTTTATGTACACTTTATCTACCACTTGTGCTTTTTATTTGTAGCGCATTGTTATGTGGGGATATTATGGGCCTGTGGATAGCGGGATAAAAAGATTATAGAAATAGAGGAATCGTAAAATGAATATGCAAGAGGTTTATAAATATTTAAGTACAGTATTGCCTGAAGGTCATGTGAAGCAAGATGAAATGTTAAAGAATCATACGCATATTAAAGTGGGCGGGAAAGCGGATGTGTTCGTTGCTCCTACGAATTATGATGAAATTCAAGAAGTTATAAAGTATGCGAATCAATACAATATTCCAGTTACGTTTTTAGGAAACGGATCTAATGTTATTATTAAAGACGGTGGCCTTCGCGGGATTACAGTAAGTTTAATTCATATTACAGGTGTTACTGTAACAGGGACAACGATTGTTGCGGGGTGTGGTGCAGCAATTATTGATGTGTCACGAATTGCATTGGATCACTGTTTAACAGGACTTGAGTTTGCTTGTGGTATTCCAGGTTCAGTTGGTGGAGCGTTATATATGAATGCTGGTGCATATGGCGGTGAAGTAGCTTATGTATTAACTGAAGCAGTTGTAATGACAGGTGATGGAGAGCTATGCACTTTAACGAAAGATGAATTTGAATTTGGATATCGTAAGAGTGTATTTGCGAACAATCATTATATTATTCTTGAAGCGAAGTTTGAACTTGAAGAAGGTGTGCGTGAAGAAATCAAGGAAAAAATGGATGATTTAACGTTTAAACGTGAATCAAAACAACCGTTAGAGTATCCTTCATGTGGTAGTGTATTTAAGCGTCCACCAAATAATTTTGCGGGTAAACTTATTCAAGAATCAGGACTGCAAGGTAAGCGAATTGGCGGAGTGGAAGTTTCTTTAAAACACGCTGGATTTATGGTGAATGTTGATAACGGAACTGCACAAGATTATATTGATTTAATTCATTTCGTACAAAAAACTGTTGAAGAAAAATTCGGTGTGAAATTAGAGCGAGAAGTAAGGATTATTGGAGAAGATCTACAGTAACCTTTGAATAAAAACGTATAAAAATATGAATTATTTCGGAATAATATTTGGATATTGTTGACAATTTGTTTTCGATTCAATATAATGGCTAATAATTTAACAAATAAAATATACGTTGAAAGAGCCCAGTAGCAGTTTGTCACTGTTATCAAAGAGAGCTAGGGGTTGCTGGAACCTAGCACAAACAAACCTGTGAATTACACTCTGGAGTATCTTAGGTAACGCTAAGCGGAGTAGCAAACGATATTATTGCTAAGAGTGGTATGAATAGCTATGCTATTTATGCAAACTGGGTGGTAACACGGTGAATAATCGTCCCTATGTCATAGACATAGGGACTTTTTTGTTTTTAAAAAATAAAGGGGATGACAAAAGATGAATATTATTGATGAATTAGAATGGCGCGGTGCTGTGAATCAACAGACAGATGAAGAAGGTTTACGTAAGCTAGTAGAAGAGAAAAAGATTTCACTATACTGCGGAGTGGATCCGACTGGTGATAGTATGCATATCGGACATTTGATTCCTTTTATGATGATGAAGAGATTCCAATTAGCTGGTCATCATCCTGTTATTTTAATCGGCGGGGCAACAGGAACAATTGGTGATCCAAGTGGTCGTCAATCAGAGCGCCAATTGCAAACTTTAGAAGTAGTCCAGCATAATGTAGATGCGTTAACAGCGCAAATGAAAAAGCTATTTGATTTCGGCGGGAATAGCGAAGTGAAGATGGTAAATAACTATGACTGGACACATAAAATAAACATTATCGAGTTTTTACGTGATTACGGAAAAAACTTTAGCATAAATAGCATGTTAGCAAAAGATATTGTCGCAAGTCGTTTAGATACAGGAATCTCTTTCACAGAGTTCACGTACCAAATCTTGCAAGCAATGGACTTCCATCATTTATACAAAGAAGAAGATGTTCAATTACAAATCGGTGGTAGTGATCAATGGGGAAATATTACGAGTGGTTTAGATTTAATTCGTAAATTAGAAGGTCATGAGGCGAAAGTATTCGGGCTAACAATTCCGTTATTATTAAAATCGGATGGTACGAAATTTGGTAAATCAGCAGGTGGTGCTATTTGGCTTGATCCGGAAAAGACAACACCGTTTGAATTTTACCAGTTCTGGGTGAATACAGATGACCGTGATGTAATTAAATACTTGAAATACTTTACGTTCTTAACGAAAGAGCGAATTGATGAAGTGGCAGCGAAGGTAGAAACAGAGCCTCATAAACGTGAAGCGCAAAAAGTATTAGCGGAAGAAATGACGAAATTCGTTCATGGAGAAGAGGCATTTTTGCAGGCTGTGAAAATTACAGCAGCTTTATTTAGCGGAGATATTAAATCTTTAACAGCTGATGAAATTGAACAAGGCTTTAAAGAGATGCCGACATTCCAATCTTCAAAAGAGACGAAAAACATTGTAGAGTGGTTAGTTGATTTAGGAATTGAACCTTCTAGACGTCAAGCGCGTGAAGATATTAATAATGGGGCTATATCTATGAATGGTGAAAAAGTAACGGATGTAGGTACTGATGTTACTGTAGAAAATTCATTTGATGGAAGGTTTATTATTATTCGTAAAGGGAAGAAGAACTACAGCTTAGTGGAATTGGGCGAATAGTTCTTGTGAAAGAGTGGAGGTAGGGAAGATAGCTACTTCCGCTCTTTTCATATACACAATTCTGACATAAAAAGTCAGTATATTTTGATAATTAAAGAGGATTATATTATTCTTCTGCCGAATAAATAAATTAGAGAAAATTACGGATAAAGTGAAACTTTAATCAGTGGGGGGGTTGTTTATCCCCACTGATTATTAGCCCACACCAATCGGGCGTTCACGGGCAGCCCGCCTCCCATCTAACTTCTTTGCTCCAGCCGAAATTGTGAGGTGGGAGTTTTACTGCCCGCAAATAGCGGGATAAAAATAGCCCGAACCATGCAGGGCATGATTCGGGCTTATATTCAGATTAGTAAGCTAAGCTGAATAGACCTTTAATGTGTGATAAGTAACGAACGTTACTTGCTTCTTTCATTAATGATGCTGGTAAACCTTTAAGTGGAGTATTGCTTGCTCCGATTGTAGCAACAGCATCTTTACGTCCTAGACTAGCAAGTGTTCCAGAGTTGATAGGTGCGAACTCTTCGAATGCTTTGCCTTCTAGTGCTGCGTATAAGTTGTATCCAATTAACTCACCCATTTGCCAAGCGATTTGTGCAGTTGGTGGGTATGGACGACCGTCTGGAGCGAAGACAACAGCGCTGTCTCCAGCAACGAATACGTCTTTGTGAGAAGTAGATTGTAGGTGTGCATCAACAGTTGCACGTCCACGGTTTACTTCAAGACCTGATTCACCAATTAATGGGTTACCTTGTACGCCGCCAGTCCAAACGAATGTGTTAGCAACGATTTTTTGACCGTCTTTTAAGTCGATTTCATTGCCAGCAACGTTTGTTACAGGAAGACCTGTTAAGAATGTAACACCGCGTGCTTCTAAGCTAGCAGTTGCACGTTCGATTAAGTGGTCTGGTAATACTGGAAGGATTTTTGGACCTGCTTCAACAAGAAGAAGTTTAACTTCTTTTGGATTTACGCCGTGGCTTTTTGCAAGTTTAGGCATAATGTCAGCAAGCTCACCAACTAGCTCAACGCCAGTTAATCCGCCACCACCGATTACGATTGTAGCATCAGCTTCATTTTTCGTTTTAGCGTATTCACGAATACGGTCTTCAACGTGTTTGTAGATTTTGTTTGCATCAGCAGCAGATTTTAATACCATGCTGTTTTCTTCTAGTCCTGGAATACCGAAGTAAGCAGTTTTACTTCCTAAAGCAACTACAAGTGCATCGTAAGATAGCGTAGTGCCACCAGCTAGTTTGATTTCTTTGCTATCAACTGAGAATGACTCAACTGTTGCAATTTTAAGATCGATGTCTTTGCCTTTGAAAAGCTTTGTAAGTGGCATTGCAACTGCTTGCTCAGCAACATTACCAGCTGCAAGGCGGTGTAGTTCAGTGATGATTTGGTGTGTTGGGTATTGGTTGATCACTGTAACTTGTGCTTCTGATTTGCTGTAGTATTTACGTACGTTTAAAGCGGCAAGAAGACCGCCATAACCAGCGCCTAAGATGACAATTTGTTTTGACATAGTATGATATCCCCCGTCTTTACTAATTGTTGTTATAAATTAAATTATTTATTATTACGTTCTGCACTAATTTGAAGATAAGCATTTACAAAGCGGAACATTTTTTGTGCTTGTGGGTCTTTTAATAATTTTAATAGACCAAATAGGCCGATAACTTCGTTGCTTTCATCAGCACGATCTTTCGCTTCGATAGCAGTTGCAGCCATGCTTTTCACTGTATCTTTTACAGGTTCTACAAGCTCTGTAATTGCGCTAACAGTGTCGTTTTTTAATACTTCATCAGTAGCAACAGTTTGAGCGAAGTCATAAGACTTAGTTAAAATGTTAACAAGCTCAGTTAATTTTGGAAGCTGTTCCACTAGTGTAGTTAATGATTCTTGTACCTCAGGTTTTAACAACTGATCAAGTACATCAAGTTGTCCTTGGCTAGCAGAAATTTGTACAGTTTCTTGTTCTGGCTTTGTTTGAGTCATAGTTTCTGGCATCTCCAATTCTCCTTTACGATAGCAATACTCTTATTTTTGATAAGTAAGATAGTAACCGTGTTTTACGAAAGTTTATACAAAGTTTCACAAAACACAATAAAATGCCTTTAAATTTATGACAGCAAGTAAGCTGAAATCATAAATCTAAAACCATAACGTCTTACCTATTATTTATGAACTGTCCGATACATGGCTTGTCCGCATAATGGAAAGTTCCCTTATCGGAAAGTGTATATAATATATATCCTTTATTATATACTATATACACGTATGTTAACATAAAAATGATTCCTAATTATTTGATATTGAGTCTGTAACCTAGTACTGACAAGGCGTGAAAGCGCATAAAATATTTTAGCTATCTTAAAAATGTACATATATATAAATAAAAAAAGGAAAAAATGGACAAATTTATGTTCATTTTTTCCTTTTTTTATTGTTCGTCCTCTGTAATTAGCATCGATGTGTTACCGCCTTTTTCAAGATGGCATTCGCCCCAAGTACAAAGAGAATCGAGAATGGACTCTAAAGACCATCCGTAGTCAGTAAGGGAATATTCTACTTTTGGTGGTACTTGATTGTATACCTTTCTTTGAATAACCCCATCCTCTTCTAATTCACGTAATTGCTGTGTTAACATCTTTTGTGTAATACCAGGCATTAAACGTTTTAGTTCACTCGTTCTTTTTGTGCCTTTTTGTAAATGGCAAAGAATGACGACTTTCCATTTTCCGCCGATGACCTCTAAAGTTGCCTCTACAGGAATGTTGTATTTCTTCATATAAAAATCTCCTCTGATGAATATGGCTTTCAATTTTTCAACGAAAGAAGCTAAATGATGTAAATGTTACTTTTTAGTACCTATAGCACTTTAAAGTACGTACTTTTTATCGTGTTGAATATGTTTCATAATAGCATACGTAAGAGGCAAATGAGTAGTACGGCACTAAAAAGTACCTATGTTACTTTTTAGTGCCTATCGTACTTGAAAGTGCGTTCTTTCAAAAAGGAATGAAACCATTCATAATAGCATTTGTAGAGATTAAATATATTTTTTAGAAGATAAAAAGGCCTTTTTATCATACTATTATGATTGGATTTCTTGTAATAAGGAGGAATTCAATTGAATTCATATACAGTATCTTCTTCGGCTGTTCAAACGAATCGAAGAAGTATGTTTGCTTTATTAGCACTAGCGATTAGTGCATTCGGAATAGGAACGACCGAATTTATTAGTGTCGGTTTATTACCATCTATTTCGGAAGATTTACATGTTTCTGTTACAACAGCGGGTTTAACCGTTTCTTTATATGCGTTAGGGGTAGCGTTTGGTGCCCCAGTGTTAACGTCGTTAACAGCTAGTATGTCGCGAAAGACGTTATTAATGTGGATTATGATTATTTTCATTATCGGTAATGGAATTGCAGCTGTGGCAACAAGTTTCACTGTTTTACTTATCGCGAGGGTTGTATCTGCGTTTGCACACGGCGTTTTTATGTCAATCGGATCCACAATTGCAGCTGCACTCGTACCAGAGAATAAACGTGCTAGCGCGATTGCTTTTATGTTTACTGGTTTAACCGTTGCGACCATTACAGGTGTACCAATTGGAACATTTATTGGGCAACAGTTTGGCTGGAGAGCATCATTTATGGTAATTGTAGTAATTGGAATTGTTGCCTTAATCTCAAACAGTATGCTAATTCCGTCTAATTTAAAAAAGGGGGCGCGAGTATCATTTCGTGATCAATTCAAACTTATTACGAATGGGCGATTATTACTTGTTTTCATCATTACTGCATTAGGATACGGGGGAACATTCGTAACATTTACGTATTTATCTCCGCTATTACAAGAAGTAACAGGATTTAAATCGAGTACCGTTACAATCATTTTGTTAGTGTATGGGGTTGCAATTGCGATTGGCAATATGATTGGCGGGAAGCTATCAAATCATAATCCAATTCGAGCATTATTTTATATGTTTTTCATTCAAGCAATTGTATTATTCGTGCTAACATTTACAGCACCATTTAAAGTAGCAGGGCTGATTACGATTATTTTTATGGGACTATTTGCATTTATGAATGTCCCAGGGTTACAAGTATATGTAGTTATATTGGCTGAGCGCTTTGTTCCGAGTGCAGTTGATATTGCATCGGCAATTAATATTGCAGCGTTTAACGCAGGAATTGCTCTCGGTGCTTATTTAGGCGGTATTGTAACGAACTCGTTAGGGTTACTTCATACAGCTTGGGTAGGCGGCATTATGGTAGTAGGTGCTGTTATTTTAACAGCTTGGAGTACGGCATTAGAAAAAAGAGATCAAGCAAAATAAAAGGAGAGAAAATAAAATGAAACATTTACAAAGTACAACAACATTGCATAACGGTGTAGAAATGCCTTGGTTCGGTTTAGGTGTATTTAAAGTAGAAGATGGACCAGAACTTGTAGAAGCTGTAAAGTCGGCGATTAAAGCAGGATACCGCAGCATCGATACGGCTGCGATTTATGGAAATGAAAAAGCAGTTGGAGAAGGCATTCGCGCTGGTATAAAAGAAGCAGGGATTTCTCGAGAAGATTTATTCATTACTTCAAAAGTGTGGAACGCAGATCAAGGATATGAAACGACACTTGCTGCATATGAAGAGAGCTTAAAAAAATTAGAACTAGATTATTTAGATCTATACCTTGTTCACTGGCCTGTAGAAGGGAAATATAAAGATTCTTGGAGAGCGCTAGAAACACTTTATAAAGAAGGGCGCGCGCGTGCAATTGGCGTAAGTAATTTCCAAATTCATCACCTGCAAGATGTATTGAAAGATGCGGAAATTAAACCGATGATTAACCAAGTGGAATATCACCCTCGTTTAACACAAAAAGAATTACAAGCTTTCTGTAAAGAGCAAGGTATTCAAATGGAAGCATGGTCACCACTTATGCAAGGTCAGTTATTAGATAATGAAACATTACAAGAAATTGCTGATAAATATGGTAAAACAACAGCACAAGTTATTTTACGCTGGGATCTACAAAATGGAGTTGTGACGATTCCAAAATCAACGAAAGAACACCGTATTGTTGCGAATGCTAATATATTTGATTTCGAATTAACAAAAGAAGATATGGAAAAGATTGATGCTTTAAATGAAAACCACCGCGTCGGTCCAGATCCGGATAACTTTGATTTCTAATAGAGGTAAGTTCAAAGAGTGCAAAAAGTTTGCGCTCTTTTTTATTTTGTCTATGCATAAAAAAAATTTCTAACTAAATAATAAACAGTAGTAAATTTGTTATTTTATAAGGGGTTGTAGACATGAATATAAAACGATCGTTCAAGATAATGGCCACTTTTTTGAGTGTTTTATTTGTATTTGCGAACTTATTATTCCCACTTCAAAAAGCATTCGCAGAAGTTATGGACCATACGAAGTATCAAATGGATTGGAGTTACAGTAGGTCAAAGAAGAAACCAATTCGAACAGAGCTTATTAAAACAGCAGATGGAAAAATTGCTTTTTGCTTAAATGTAGATTTAAAATCGCCAAGTGGTCAAGATTTACCTGAAATGGGTAAAGTGGATATTAACGTGTACCGCGTACTATTAAATGGATATCCACAGAAGAGCCCGCAAGAATTGGGTGTTTCTGATTGGAGAGATGCACATTACGCAACGCAGCTTGCGGTGTGGAATGCGTTAAAACAAATTGATATTAATGATTTAGATTTCCGTAATAAAAATGTAGAAAAAGTAACGAAAGATATTGTTGCAAAAGCAAGCGCTAGTGAAGAATTACAAGAAATTACGATGAGTGTAACTCCAACAGAAGAACAAGAAGCAGTATTAAAAGATGAGTTTTTTGAAACTGGTTTATATACAGTGCAAACAAACGCGAAAAGCGGAACATATAAAGTACAGGCAACAGGTGCACCAGAAGGCGCGAAGTTCGTAAATGAAAAAGGTGAAGCGAAAACCGAATTTAATGCGGGAGAGAAATTCCGCATTTTAATTCCGAAACAAACGCCATCGGGTGGATTTAGTTTTAAAGTGTCAGGAAATTTAACGAAATTACAAGGAATTGCACATAAAGGAACACCGACTATTCAAAATGCGGTTGTGTTACTTGAGCGTAGTGAAGAAAAAACAAGTCCAGAGTTAGCGATAAGTTGGAAAAAAGCAAATGGTCATGATAATAAACCAAATAAACCCTATACACCAAATGAACCACATAAATCGAATCAGTATAACAGATGATGAAAAAAGCTCGTAAACACTATGTTTACGAGCTTTTTTATTACTCAGCTTCAGAAACGACTGTGAAGCGTTCGTTTACATGTTTTGGAGTTTCGATTTCATCAAGTGCTGCTACTGCAAAATCTTCGTAACTTACGTAGCTATCACCTTTTGCGTTAACAAGAAGGTTGTCTTTGCCAGCTGTATAAGAGCCAGTGCGTTTTCCTAATGCGAATAGTGCAGAAGGGCTGATGAATGTCCAAGTGATATCGTTTGTTTGTTGCAAGATTTCTAAGTTTTTACCTTGGTTTTGAGCAGTTGCAAGGTATTCATTTGGGAATCCTGGTGTATCAAATACACGTGTTGTTTTTTCTTCGTCTACAAATAAGCTACCAGCGCCGCCAACAACAAGTAATTTCGTATTAGGTGCACCTTTCATAGCTTCAATTAGTACATTTCCTGCATCTACGTGAAGGTGTTCTTGACCTGCTGGAGCGCCGAATGCATTTACAACTACATCAAATGCTCCTAGGTCGTTAGATGTAAGAGCAAATACATCTTTCTCTAAAACCTTTGCATTTTCTTCTGTGATTTTTGCAGCGCTTCTTACGATTGCAGTTACTTCATGTCCGCGATCTAATGCTTCTTTTAAAATGCGACTTCCTGCTTTGCCGCTTGCTCCGATAATTCCGATTTTCATAATGAATCCCTCCAAAGTGTTTTGTTAAAGTGTATATGTGAAAATGAATAAATTTAATGTAATTAGGTTAGTTACAACCCGATGTAACTATTATAGTTACAGTTTTATATTTTTGTCAATGGCGTTGTTTATAAAATTATTTAACACGCTATTTGTAGGTAGTAAGACTTTCTTTTTAAATTTTGGATGAAGCAAAGAAGCTAGATGGGAGATAAATTTCTCATGAAAGTTTTACTTTCTTGTTTTAGTATGTACATTTTTATAAATATAACGTCATTAAACATAACAAATAACACCGTCATGTTAAGAAACCTGACACATGGAAGTAATATCCTGTCGAAAAATGTTGATTTTTGAATATTTTTTAAATATAATTCAATTTATGAAGAAAAAAGGGAGGGGACTAACAGTATGAATATTTTAGAACAATTCGTTTCATCAACGAATACGATTCTTTGGTCATATATTCTTATCGCAATGTTAATTGGTTTAGGGCTTTATTTTTCTATTAAATTGAAATTCGTACAAATTACTCATTTAGGGGAAATGGTTCGATTAATGGGGGATGGATTGACTGGAAAGACACGTAAAAAGGGAAGTGTATCTTCTTTCCAAGCTTTCTGTATGAGTTCAGCAGCTCGTATTGGTATCGGGAACTTAGCTGGTGTAGCACTAGCTATTTCTATGGGAGGACCTGGAGCTGTATTTTGGATGTGGGTTATTGCAATTATCGGGGCGTCTTCAAGTTTCGTAGAAAGTACGCTTGCGCAAATTTATAAAATAAAAGATGGCAGTGGCTTCCGTGGTGGTCCTGCTTATTATATGGAAAAAGGTTTAAATAAACGTTGGATGGGGATCTGGTTCTCTATTCTGATTACAATTAGTTACGGTTTAATTTTCAACTCGGTACAAGCAAATACAGTTACATTAGCGTTTGAAAATGCTTTTGGCATTGAGCGTTATATTGTCGGAATTGCATTAGCTGCATTAGTTGCGGTGATTATTTTTGGTGGTGTAAAAAGTATTGCGCGTATGTCAGAAATGATTGTTCCGCCAATGGCACTTCTTTATATTGCAGTAGCTGTTTTCGTTGTTATTAAAAATTATTATTTAATACCGGATATGTTTACAGAAATTTTTAAAGGTGCATTCGGTTTAGATTCAGCTGTAGGTGGCGGTATCGGTGCTGCGATGAAATATGGTATTCAGCGCGGATTATTTGCGAACGAAGCAGGTATGGGTAGTGCGCCAAACGCGGCAGCAACAGCTGATGTAACGCATCCAGCGAAACAAGGATTTATTCAAACAATCGGAGTTTTAGTAGATACATTCTTAGTATGTACATCAACAGCGTTTATCGTACTATGTTCTGGTGCATATAAGTCAACAAATTTAGAAGGTATTGAATTAACGCAAGTGGCGTTAAGTTCACAAATCGGTTCGTGGGCAAGTAGCTTCTTAGCGATCATCATTTTCTTATTTGCTTTCAGTTCACTTCTAGGAAACTATTATTATGGTGAAACGAATATTGAATTCATTAAACAAAGTAAAACTTGGTTAACAATCTATCGTATTGCGGTAGTTGGAATGGTTCTATTCGGTTCTGTTGCAACGCTTCAAGTCGTATGGAATATGGCAGACTTATTTATGGGTCTAATGGTAATCACAAACTTAATTGCGATTACACTTCTTGGTCGATTTGCGTATGCTGCGTTGGCAGACTACGTAAGACAAAAGAAACAAGGGAAAGATCCGGTATTCAGTGCGGATTCAATCCCAGGTTTGACAAATACAGAGTGCTGGGATAAGCCGGTAGTAGCAGATAAAGAAAAAGCTGTATAATAAAAGAGGAACGAGTATCAAAGAAATTTGATGCTCGTTTTTTTTGTAGTAATAAACTAGGAGGAGAGGTAAAAGACGAACATTAATGAATGTTTTATAATAAAATGTAATTTTTTTAAAGAAAAATGCAGATGTGAGTTGTAATTTGTGTTAGAATGGTTAATGGCTTTAGAATAAGAGATTAGACGACTTTTTATAATCATTTCTATGGTTTTAGGGGTAAATGGAAAGTTCGGTTTATTTCGTATTTCTAATGGTCAGACGTTCAACGTTAATGAAGAGTTAAATGGAGGATTTTATTAATGAAGTTTGTTATGTTTCTTGTAGGATTACTCGTTGTATTCATACTCGGTTTTCTTATAAGTGCCGATCGAAAGAAGATTAAGTATAAACCAATCGTAATCATGCTTGTAATTCAGTTGGTATTATCATATTTCTTATTAAATACGCAAGTTGGTTATATTTTAGTAAAAGGAATTTCTGATGGATTTGGTGCACTTCTTGGATATGCGGAAGCTGGAATCGTTTTCGTATTTGGAGGCCTTGTTAATAAAGGAGAAGTTTCATTCTTCTTAACAGCATTATTACCAATCGTATTCTTTGCTGTATTAATCGGAATTCTACAACACTTTAAGATTTTACCAATATTTATTCGTGCCATTGGTACTTTGTTAAGTAAGGTAAATGGTTTAGGGAAATTAGAATCATACAATGCGGTAGCAGCTGCGATTGTTGGACAAGCAGAAGTATTTATTACAGTAAAAGATCAATTAAGTAAAATCCCAAAACATCGTTTATATACACTATGTGCATCTTCAATGTCGACAGTATCGATGTCGATCGTTGGCTCTTATATGAAAATGATTGAGCCAAAATATGTAGTAACAGCGCTGGTATTAAATTTATTCAGTGGCTTCATTATCATTCATATCATTAACCCGTATGATATTACAGAAGAAGAAGATACATTACAGTTAGAAAATAAGAAAAAGCAGTCATTCTTTGAAATGTTGAGCGAATATATTATGCTTGGTTTCACGATTGCGATTACGGTAGCAGCAATGTTGCTTGGTTTTGTAGCATTAATTACAGCAATCAATAGCTTGTTTGATTCAATGTTCGGTATTACATTCCAAGCTATTTTAGGATATATTTTCTCACCATTAGCATTCGTAATGGGTATCCCGCAATCAGAGATGGTAACAGCGGGACAAATTATGGCAACCAAATTAGTATCAAACGAGTTTGTTGCGATGCTTGATCTAGGAAAAGTAGCTGGCGATTTATCAGCTCGTACAGTTGGGATTCTTTCTGTGTTCCTTGTATCATTTGCGAACTTCTCATCTATCGGAATTATCGCAGGTGCAACGAAAGGGATCGATGAAAACCAATCAAACGTCGTTTCATCATTTGGATTACGACTTGTATACGGTGCGACATTAGTAAGTCTTTTATCGGCGATTATCGTTGGTGTTATGTTATAAAGTGAAACTTTAATCAGTGGGGTTTTACTGCCCGTTAATGCGGGATAAAAAAGGATGGTCCTAGCTCATAGCTAGGGCTATTTTTTATGGTAGATTTTCATAAAAAAACCAATTAATGAGGAATATATTTACATATGAAAATCTTTTAAAATTTATATTGCATTTCGATTAGATAACGCTTACAATTTGATTTGTAGGTGGTATCAATTTCAGACTTTCAATTATGGTAGGAGAGACGAGGCTACCTTTTATAAATTGCAATTTATGTAAACGCTTACTGATTTTAGATAACAGTTGAATAGTATTAGGGATTTAAATTTTTTTAACATCAATGGTCAGACGTCATTCGTTATACGTTATACGACCAATAACTCGTGGGAGAAGTGGAGGATTCACATATGAAAATAGTAATGTTTCTAGTCGGTTTACTTGTAGTGTTTGTACTAGGTTTCCTTATAAGTTCAGATCGTAAGAAAATTAAATATAAACCAATTGCACTTATGCTTGTAATTCAATTGGTACTTGCGTATTTCTTACTAAATACAAAGATCGGATTTGTGTTAGTAAAAGGGATTGCAGATGGCTTTGGCGCTATTTTAAAATTTGCGGAAGCTGGGGTTAATTTCGTATTTGGTGGTCTAGCAAACGATGGACAAGCACCATTCTTCTTAACAGTATTATTACCAATTATTTTCTTAGCGGTACTAATTGGGATTTTACAACATATTAAAATTTTACCGATTATCATTCGTGCAGTCGGTTTCGTATTAAGTAAAATTAACGGTTTAGGAAAATTAGAATCATACAACGCGGTAGCAGCTGCAATTGTTGGTCAAGGTGAAGTATTTATTACAGTAAAAGATCAACTAAGCAAATTACCGAAAAATCGTTTATACACACTTTGTGCATCTTCAATGTCAACAGTATCGATGTCAATCGTCGGTTCTTATATGAAAATGATTGATCCAAAATATGTAGTAACAGCACTTGTACTAAACTTATTCAGTGGATTCATTATCGTTCATATCATTAATCCATATGATGTGAAAGAAGAAGACGATATTTTAGAATTACAAGAAGACAAAAAGCAAACATTCTTTGAAATGTTAGGCGAATATATTATGCTTGGTTTCTCTATCGCTGTAACAGTAGCGGCGATGTTAATCGGTTTCGTAGCATTAATTACAGCAATTAACGGTGTATTCGATTCTATTTTCGGAATCACATTCCAAAGCATTTTAGGATATATCTTCTCACCATTAGCATTCGTAATGGGTATTCCAACATCAGAGATGCTAACAGCAGGACAAATTATGGCAACGAAATTAGTAACGAACGAATTTGTTGCGATGCTTGATCTAGGAAAAGTAGCTGGTGAGTTATCAGCTCGTACAGTAGGTATTTTATCTATCTTCCTTGTATCATTTGCGAACTTCTCATCTATCGGAATTATCGCAGGTGCAACGAAGAGTATCGATGGCAAACAAGCAAACGTTGTATCTTCATTCGGATTAAAACTAGTATACGGTGCAACGTTAGTAAGTATATTATCAGCGATTATCGTTGGGGTTATGCTTTAATAAATAACAAAGAAGTCGTTTATCTCTCACTTAGGGGATGAACGGCTTTTTTGTTTTGGTATGATAAATGTAATAGGGCAGTGAGGGGGAATTAGGTTGAAAGAGCGAGAAAACTTAAAAGAGCTTGATGAGGTTATTGAGAATATTGATAAGTTAACCGAAGAAGATGCTAGAGCATTTTTGAAATTGATCCATGGGTATTTGAGCATAGTAGAAGTGGGGGATAGGGCTTTTACTAGTAGTGACTTTGTTGAGAAGGTTTCAGGTCTTTATAAGAATGATGTGGCTAAGGTTATTAAGCTTAGGGAAGAAAAAAGGAATGAGCTTCAAATGAAATGAAAATAAAAAATCACCTTAATATATGCATTAAGGTGATTAAAATATTATTCAGCCGGAGGCGTAAATGTACGTTTCTCTAATTCAGCATCTAGCATAAACAGTGCGTTTGAATCGCTTGTAATACGTTTTAATTTTTGGATGATGCTATCGAATGAAGCTTCTTCTTCTACTTGCTCGTCAACGAACCATTTTAAGAATGTAATTGTTGCGTGCTCACGCTCATCCCAAGCGATATCAGATAAGTTGTAAATACGCTTTGTTACTTCACGCTCATGCTCAAGTGCTACTTCAAAAGCATTTAATACAGATTCGTATTCGTTATTCGGATTATCAAATCCAGTAATAATAGCGCGCTCGCCGCGGTCATTAATATAGTTGTAAAGTTTCATTGCGTGGAAACGTTCTTCTTCAGCTTGTACAAGGAAAAAGTTAGCGAAACCATCATAGCTCTCCGCTGTACAGTAAGCAGCCATTGCCATATAAGCGTGGGCAGAGTAAAATTCAAAATTCATTTGTTCATTTAGTGCGTCGTGCAATTTTTTAGATAACATAAAATCCCCCTTATTATTGTGACAAGAATATTATACCATAATTGATAATATTCTCATTTGGATGCTTCGAACCTTTTCGAAAGCTTTGTGACGTGTGTTTCCATAATGTCTTGTAAATCCAAATCATATTTTTGTGAAAGAATAATAAGGTTAGATAGTACATCCCCAAGTTCTTCTTTTAGTTCTTGTTTCAACTCTTCTTGTGTTTTTGCTTCTTCATCAGGGCGACCGCGACCAATTTCAATGGCGCGAACAACTCGTGAAACTTCCCCAATTTCTTCAGTTAAGAAATTTAAGCGAATAAAGGAATTATACTGTGACCAGCTTCGTTTTTCGTAAAATTCCTCCACCCATCTTTGAAATGCGACGATATCCATTTCTTCCTCATCCCTTCAATATGTTGTACAATACTCATTGTATCATGACAATATATAGTTTTGGGGTGTAGGGATGAGAAAGATTTGTGTGTTTGCAGGTTCAAATTTAGGGGAAAGACCAGAGTTTAAAGAACAGGCAATAGAGTTAGGGAAAATGTTTGTTGAAAACGATTATGAGCTTGTATACGGTGGTTCATGCGTTGGATTGATGGGAGAAGTAGCGAATGAAGTTCTTCGCTTAGGTGGGCGTGTAACAGGTGTTATGCCGCGCGGTCTATTTCGAGGAGAAATTGTACATACAGGATTAACAGAATTAATTGAAGTAGAAACGATGCACGAACGTAAAGCAAAAATGGCAGAGCTTGCGGATGCTTTCATTGCACTACCAGGCGGATATGGAACTTTTGAAGAACTATTTGAAATTGTATGTTGGTCACAAATTGGTATACATAATAAGCCGGTTGGTTTATTAAACATAAAAGACTTTTACGGACCAATTCTGCAAATGGTTGAACGTGCAGCTGAAGAAGGATTTATGAATCCATCAAATAAAGAGTTGATCGTTTCAGCTGAGACGGCAGATAAACTAATTCATGCAATCCAAAATTATGAGCGTCCTGTTTTGGGGACGAAGTGGAAGCAGCTACCATAGTACATTTTTATAGCGATTTATAGAAACACATGTCTTTTTTATCGTAAAAAGGTGTGTGTTTTTAATTTGGTTAAATATGTTAATCTTGAGATGTAATGTTCTTTGGAAAAGGAGAAATAAATGGAGGAGTTTGTGTATTTACGCCCTGTTTTTAAAAGTATTTTAGCAGCATCTATTCTTGTTATGCTAATTGTTTTAAGACAGAAGAAAGAGCTGATTAATGAGTTTTCTCTTTGGTTTATTTCGATAATTTGTATCGGTGTTTCGGCGATAACACTCTTTATGTCGGGGTTTATCGTTGATGAGTATAATTTAGGTGGAGATTCAGTGTCGTTTGATATGTTTATTGGGATTGTTTTGATCAGTGGTCTGAATTTCGTTATTTACTATAAACGGAAATAACAAGGAAGGCATTCCATATTACTTTGGAATGCCTTTATCATTTTGATTACTTTGTTTTTTTATATAGATTTTGAGGGAAACATGTAAAATCATTTTAAAAAGGCATGTGTTTTTAATTTGGTTAAATATATTGATAGTGAGATGTGAAATTGTTGGAAGAGGGGAAGTAGATGAAGGTATGTTTTGCTGACTTAAAAAAGAACATCTGAATAAAAGGTGAGTAAGGAATTATTGAGTGACATAGAATTGTTCCGTTAAAGGGTCAGATTGTAGAAGATAGCGAATGTTTTTTATGAAGTTAATAGAGGTTTTTTTAATCGAAATCAGAATAAATTTTATAGATGTAATCCTTTGGGGATTTTTAATCAGCTATGTATCATAATCTAATCATTAAAATGAAAATTGGAGGAGAAATGAGCATGGGTCGTTCTGTATTAAAAATGTATAACTACCACTTATGGGCAAATGAAGTTATTTTAAATCGCTTAAAAGAACTACCGCAAGACATTTTCCATAAGGAAGTTAAGAGTGGTTTTTCTTCGGTGGCAAAAGTAATGTCTCACATCTACCTCACAGATTTAGCCTGGTTTGAGATTATTTCTGGTAAAAGCATGAGTGATGCAATGGTACAAACAGACCAATTGAAAGAACAGCTGGAAACAAAAAATATTGAGGAAATGGAAACTAGTTTTTATGAATTATCTAAACGATATAAAGAACTTTTAAGTAGTCAACATGATTATGAAAAAGTGTTTGAGGTTGATAATCCATATGCTGGGCACCTGGATACGACGGTTTCTGAAACAATACTACACGTCGTCACCCACGGAGCATATCACCGTGGGAACATAGCCACAATGTTGCGGCAAATGGGGCATACCTCTGTTATGCAAGATTTTGGACTATTTCTATATTCAAAATGAATTCTTTTTATTTACCATAGAATATGGGTTTTTATGATGTTTTTGGGGACTGCTTTATTAGTGGTTTAAGCTTAATTATGTAATATAGAATAAAGGCATTCCATATTATTTCGGAATGCCTTTATTGTTATTTTTATTTTGTTTTTTATACAGGTACCAGCCACCCCAGCCGCCACCAATCGCTACAACAACGAGGAAAGCATAGTCTTTAACCTCGACACGTATATTGAAAATATTAGCTATAAGTAAGAGAATCCCAACTGTTATTAACGCAAAAAATGCTCTAATTAAGTAGTCTTTCAACTGAACCACTCCCGCCATTTAAGTAGTAAATGATGAATTTGGAAAAGCTTTTGGATCGTTTTTACTAAAGGGTGTTTCCTATATTTTAACATAAAAGAGATTGTAATATATTGATAAAAGTAGGAGAGAGGAGTACTTTTATTGTCGTTATTTGTTGGTAAATCGATATTCTTTTTCGAATCGTTGATATATTGTAAGTTGTGATTGATATATTTGAAAAATCGTTAATATAATTTCATGTATCGTCATACGGGAACATGAAATAGAAAAAAGCGACTCTGAAAGAGCCGCTTCCGCTTTTAATTGATATCCAGCTCCAGCGGCTAGAATCTCCGGTCATTTCGCTCTCTCGCTCGAAGCAAAAAGCGCTTCAAGGTCGAGAGCTCCAATGCCCTGCGATTCTGAACGAGCCGCTTCCGCATTTAAGTCTATTATTGATTCAAGAACGCACGTAGCATCCAAGCGTGTTTTTCTAGTTCTGTGTAGATGCCTAGTAGTAGGTCAGATGTCATTTCGTCGTCAGATTCTTGAGCGATTTCCATGCCTTTTTTCAGTTCGCTTAGCATCATTTCATAGTCTTTCATGATCGCTTCGACCATACCTTCTGCAGTTTCTCCGTAAGCCGCTTCTTGAATAGAAGATAGTTCTAAGTATTCTTTCATTGTTGCTACTGGTTTGCCGCCGATTGCTAAAATACGTTCTGCAATTTCATCGATGTGAGTAGCTGATTCTGTGTAAAGTTCTTCGAATTTCTCGTGTAATGTGAAGAATTGAGGTCCTTTTACGTACCAATGGAAGTTGTGTAGTTTTGTAAATAAAACGCTCCAGTTTGCTACTTGTTTGTTTAATGCTTCGATTACTTGTTTGTTCATTATGATCAATCTCCTTTTGAGTTGTTATGTTATATCAATTACTAATTTATAATTATTATAATCTAGTAATTTGTATAAATCAACCCTTTTGCTGGAATTAATTTGAACAAATTATGAACTGTTGTAAATAAAAATCCCTATTACGGTGAGGTAATAGGGATTTTTAATGATATCTAGCTCCAACGGCTAGAATGTTCGGTGGCTTCGCTTTTTCCTGCGAGGCAAAAAGCACCTCGGAATCAGGAGTTCCAACACCCTCTTGTTCTGAATGAGCCGCTTCTGCTTTTAGTTATTACACAGCTTGTTTCTCTTCTTCTACATCCTGTCCATCCCAACACTCCGTATTCTTTAAGCCAGGGATAGAACTTGCAAGGAAGACAGGATCCTTGCCTTGTTTCTTTTGCTTAATATAGTCTACTAAAGCTGCGTATGCAAATTTGCTAAGGAATGAGATGGCAATTACGTTTGTGAATACCATTAGTCCCATGAAGAAATCAGCTAAACTCCAAACTGTTTGAAGGGCAGCGATGGATCCGAAGAAAACCATTCCGACAACTGCAACGCGATAAATCATTAACCATGTTTTACTTTCTTTAATAAATGCGATGTTTGTTTCGCCATAATAATAGTTTCCTAGTAAGGAACTGAAAGCAAATAGGAAAATAATAATCGCTAAGAAAGTGCTTGCCCACGGTCCAATTTGTGAACTTAATGCTTGTTGTGTTAATTCAATACCTTCTAAATTTGATCCTTTGTAAAGTCCAGAACATAGTACGATAAACGCTGTTGATGTACATACTAAAAATGTATCTACGAAAACACCTAATGCTTGAACAAGTCCTTGTTTTACAGGGTGAGATACATCTGATGTTGCAGCTGCGTTAGGAGAGCTACCCATACCAGCTTCTGTTGCGAATAAACCGCGCTGAATTCCGAACTTGATTGCTGCTCCAATACCACCAGCGATGGCTTGGTCTAAACCAAATGCACTATTAAATATTTCTGTAAAAATGCTTGGTAACATATTGAAGTTTTTAATAACGACAAAAATAGCCACACCAATATAAACGATTGCCATTGGAGGAACAATCATTTCTGTAATACGTGAAATGCTCTTAATACCCCCAAAAATGATAACTGCAACTAATAAAGCTAATAGAGCTCCTACGATAGTTCGCTCTAGTCCAAAAGCATTTTCAAACGCTATCGTTACTGTATTTGCTTGTACTGAATTGAAGATTAATCCGTACGCAACTGTAATGAGAAGTGAAAACCAGATGCCCATCCAGCGTTTGTTTAACCCTTTTTCCATGTAATATGCTGGGCCACCGCGGAACCTGCTTCCATCTTTTACTTTATAAATTTGTGCGAGCGTACATTCTACAAAACTAGTAGCTGCTCCGAGAATAGCGATAAACCACATCCAAAATATTGCGCCGGGTCCACCCATTGAAATTGCTAATGCTACACCAGCTAAGTTCCCGATACCAATGCGTGCAGCGGCACTTAAGCAAAATGCTTGGAACGGAGAGATGCTATCTTTTTTCTTTTCTTTTCGATTGAATCCTTTACTAATTAAACTGACCATCTCACCGAAATGAGTAATTTGGACAAATTTCAATTTAAAAGAAAAATAAAGACCGAAGCCGATTAACATTGCAATAAGAATATATGACCATAATATATTATTCGTTACCTCAAGGAATCTGCTAAAGATATCAACCATATAATACACTTCCTTTTTTTCATAATAAGAAAATTATATGCAAAAAATATACCAGAATCAATTTTTCTAAAAAATTATGTTACTTAAATGTATTTTATGTTATGATTATGTTACATGGTAATTGTTTTTAGAATTATTCACATTTTAAAAAACAAAATTTCAAGTGAGAGAGAAGGGATAAAGTGAAAGAAGAATCTCTGTTGGAAGTAAGTCTTGAAAGTTTGAAAATGAGGAGTAATTTATTGTTACCATACATCTTCAATTATCTGTTTAGGAGCCACTTATTATTACAATAAAAGGTTTCCAAATCATAGGTATCCTGAATGGTTAGAATTTCTAAAATTGATTGGATGAATAAAAGACAGAAAAACAGAAAATTTAAATAAAAATTGTTGAGGAGGAGCTAAATATGAATATTAGAGAAAGTGAACTTCCAGGTATTGGTTATAAGTTTCAGATTGTTACGAAAGGTAACGAAAAAATGGTGATTGTCATTCATGATGATGGCCGTAGAGAAATGTATCATTTTGATTCAGACCATGAAGAAAGTATTTCTAGTATTTCACTACGTGATTCAGAGGCAAGACAAATTGCAGCAATATTAGGTGGAATGGTATATAAGCCTAGAGCATTAGAAAATGTTGAAATGGTCTTTGAAGGTTTAGCGATTGAGTGGTTCAAAGTTGAAAACAACGCTCCAGCAATCGGAAAAACAATTGGCGATCTGGAAATAAGAAAAACGTATAGCGTAACGATAATTGCAGTTATGAAAAAGAATATGAAAAAGCTATTTAATCCAGGACCAGAAACGGTAATTGAAGAAGGCGATATGCTTGTAGTTTCAGGTGAGAGAGAAGAAATTAAAAAAATTATTAATGAATTACTTTCGAATAGGGGGACTGACTAGATGGATACTTTAATTTTTGAAGTTGGTACAGCTTTAGTTTTAGTAGCAATTGCGGCGGTAATTGCTGGAAAGTTTAAATTCTCAGTAATTCCTTTTCTAATTGTTCTCGGAATGTTAGTAGGGCCGCATGCACCGACAATAGGTGTTATCGATCTCAAATTTATTGAAAGTGCAAGTGTAATTTCCTTCCTTGGACGGATTGGAGTGCTATTCCTTCTTTTCTATCTAGGATTAGAATTTTCGATGAAAAAACTAATTAAATCTGGACGCTCTATTGCGATTGGCGGAACAATTTATATTTTAATTAACTTTTCACTTGGATTATTATACGGATTTATAATGGGCTTCCCGTTACTTGAAATCTTAATTATTGCGGGTATTATTACGATTTCTTCTAGCGCTATCGTTGCTAAAGTGTTAGTGGATTTAAGAAGAACTGGTAATAATGAAACCGAATTAATTTTAGGAATTATTATGTTTGAAGATATATTCCTTGCCGTATATTTATCAGTAGTTTCTGGCTTAGTTCTTGGCGATCACGCTTCCTTCTTAGGTGCTCTTACTTCAATTGGAATCGCTTTAGGATATATGCTTCTATTCTTTATTGTTGCTAGAAAGGCAACACCGTTATTAAATAAGTTGCTGAATATTAGTTCAGATGAAATCTTTATTATTGTAGTATTTGCTTCGTTATTCTTCATTGCTGGTTTTTCAGAAACAATTCACGTTGCAGAAGCAATCGGAGCACTTCTTTTAGGATTAGTTTTCTCTGAGACAGAGCATAGTGACCGAATTGAACATCTTGTTGTTCCATTTAGAGACTTCTTCGGAGCAATTTTCTTCTTCAGTTTCGGATTAAGTATCGATCCGTTTTCATTAGGCGGGGCAATATGGTTAACGTTAGGTGCGGTCCTTCTTACAATCATCGGAAACTTTGTAGCAGGAATGATTGCAGGAAGACAAGCTGGATTATCTCATAAAGCATCAACAAATATTGGATTAACAATCGTTTCAAGGGGAGAATTCTCTATCATTATGGCCAATATCGGTATCGCCGGTGGTTTAATGTCAGTATTGAAACCATTCTCAGCATTATATGTGCTTATACTATCTATTTTAGGCCCACTTCTGACGAAAGAGTCAAAGAATGTATATGAATTTTTAAATAAAATCTTTAAGTGGGATACGAAGACCAACTAAATTTTTAAAAATAAAAGTACAAGATATTTCCTGCTTGTACTTTTATTTTTGCAATTAAAACAGTAAAGAGAGGTAAATGATGTTAGGAGAGTTGATTCATTCAGTTTTAGTTTTTTTAGAAGGACTTGGTTATTGGGGAATTATGCTTGGATTGATGTTAGAGGTTATTCCGAGTGAAATCGTATTGTCTTATGCAGGCTATTTAGTATCAACAGGAAGCATTACATTTTGGGGCGCTGTCGCGTTCGGTACAATTGGCGGTGTAATCGCACAACTATTCATTTATTGGATTGGTCGGTACGGAGGAAGACCTGTTCTTGAGCGATATGGAAAATATATTTTAATTCAGAAGAAGCATATTGATTACGCTGAAGATTGGTTTAATCGTTACGGAACTGGCGTTATCTTTACCGCACGTTTTATTCCCGTTGTGCGTCATGCTATTTCTATACCAGCGGGTATTGCAAAAATGTCGCACGCTAAGTTTATTACGCTAACTACACTAGCTGTTATTCCATGGTCAATTGTGTTTGTATATTTAGGATTTAAATTAGGATCAGAGTGGGAAAGTATTAATAAAGTAGCTGGTCCTTATGTGAAATATTTTGCACTTGCTGCTATTGTTTGCGCAATTGGTTATTTTGTACTAAAAAAAATGATGAAAAAAAAGTAATTATGGAAAAGAACCTATACTGAAATAGGTTCTTTTTATTGTCGTTTTTCAAAGTATGACAGAGTATGTTTAATATTCACCATATTGTGGCATATATATAGAAAAAGAAGGCTTGGAAAGGGGAATAAAGAGAAATGGAACTCCAGTTTCAAAATGTATATCAACAGGTGGAGAATTGGTATGTGTTGGATTCGGAGCTTCCTTGGGATGTCAAAAAGTTAAGAAATGATTTGTTTTCTCTCATTGAAGTAAGTGCAACGCCAGTTGTTTTTTGTGATACGTGTGATGCGAATGATGTACTTTTATCATTAGGAGAAGAAGAAGAGGAGTTTTTATTCCCGGTAGGTGGTTTTTATCATAAAGAAAAACAATTAATTTTCGTTTGTATGTGGGAAGAGTATGAGCAAGTACTCAAAACGCTATTGCATGAATTCAGGCATGCGATGCAGCATAAGGACGATGTACTATATGTTGGAAATGAACTATACGAAGAAAGATGGATCGAGAAAGATGCGAGGCATTTCGCGGAGAGGAAGCTAGATGAATATAAAAATAGAAATTTAATCTGAAGCATAGTGGAGAAAAAACACTGTGCTTTTATTTGTTACTAATAAAAAATAAGTAGTTGACCTTTATTAAGTTTAGTTCTAAACTAATAGTATCAAATGAGCGAGGTGATGGAATGAAAGCAGAGGAAAGGCTTGGATTACTATTATGGTTTCGTTTATCACGCTTTTATAATAGAAGTATTCGTGAGACGAATCAGCATTTGAAAAAGTGGAATATATCTGCCGCTCAGTTTGATGTATTAGTTCAAATTGGAGGACACGATCGTTTAACGCAGCAAGAGCTTGGAAATAAGTTGTTTGTTACGAAAGGAAATGTTACTCAACTTTTAAATAAGATGGAGCAACTAGATTGGATTCAGCGTGAACAAGAAGGTACCACGAAATATATTTCATTAACAGAAAAGGGAAAGGTTCTATATGAAGAAATAGTCCCGCCGCAAGAAACATTTCAAGCAGAGCAATTTGATAAGTTAAATAGAAAAGAACAAAAACAATTATTAGAATTACTGAAGAAGTTGCAGTGATAAAATTAAAAATAAATATCTCGATTTCGAGATAATATGAGGTGAAGGATATGTTTAGAAAAGTTGATCATAAAAATATGGGAAGAGCAAATCACGGCTGGTTAAATACACATTTTCATTTTTCTTTTGCAAATTATTATAATCCAAACAACATGAATTTTGGAGCAGTACGTGTTATGAATGATGATCTAATAGCGGCACAAACGGGTTTTGATATGCATCCGCACCGTGATATGGAGATTATCTCTTACGTTATAGATGGTGAATTAACACATGAAGATAGTATGGGGAACCGAGGGACAATTGAGCGTGGGCATGTTCAATATATGAGTGCAGGTACTGGTGTATTTCACAGTGAGCATAACTTAGGAAATGAAACATTACGTTTATTGCAAATTTGGATTTTACCAGACCGAGATGGTCATAAACCGAACTATGGTGAGTTTAAATTTGATTGGAGTAAACGTGAAAACGAGTGGTTCCATATGGTATCTCCTTCTGATGGAGATGCACCAATTCATATTCATCAAGATGCAAATTTATATTCTTTATTATTAGAAGCTGGTAAAGAAATTCATTTTCCTGTTAAAGAAGGACGTCAATTGTATCTTGTACAAATTGAAGGTAGCAGCGTTGTAAACGGTGAAACACTTGTAATGCGTGATGCAGCGGAGGCTGTAGAAGAAGATATTCACATTCAAGCGAAAGAGAAGTCTCACTATTTAGCAATTGAAATGAAAATACAATAAGTGAAGCTTTAATCATTGGTGGTTTTCCAGTATATAAATAGCGGAATGAAAAGTTATAGGAAAGAGGACATCGAAAAACGATGTCCTCTTTTTGGCGAGTTGAATTATCAGAAAAAACTTTCTCAATTTTTGGAAACAGGTATACGAATAAGCATTTAGAATTGTATTAAGTGTGTCAAAAATTCTTAGGGGAATGGGGAGTGTTAGATTGAAAAAGCAGGTCATTTCATCAGCATTAGCGTTAACTGTTATCGCAAGTGGGTTTGGGGCATTTGGAGCAACTACGACGAAAGCAGAAGAGCAAAAAATCCAGTATCACCAAGAGTTTAAAACACCAGCTTACATAGGTGAAGAATGGAAAGCGCCGGAAGGACTAGATAAAAAAGAGACGGTCTTTCAATATTTAGAGAGTAAAAAGGATATGTTTAAACTAGCGGGAAATATTGACAAACATTTCAATATCGTTGGTGAAGAAAAAGATGCTGAGTCTGGTACAACACATGTGAAGTTAGTTGAGAAGCATAATAACATTCCTGTGTATGGTTCAGATCAAACGGTTACGCTTGATAAAGAGAACAATGTAAAAGCATTTTTCGGACAAGTTATTCCGAGTTTAGATGATAAAAATATTCCTGCATCTGCAAGTATTAGTGCGGAACAAGCAGAAACGATTGCAAAAGCTAATATTGAGAAAGAAATTGGTCAAGTAAAGAATTATGATGGTGTGAAAAAAGATTTATATGTGTATGAAAAAGATGGTCAATACTATCTTGCATATCTTGTAAAAGCGTCGGTTTCAAAACCAGCTCCAGGATATTGGCATTACTTTGTTGATGCAACAAATGGAAATGTTATTGAGAAATATAATGCTGTAGATCACATTACTGGATTTGGCTACGGAGTATTAGGCGGT
Organism: Bacillus hominis; assembly: GCF_030348325.1. Lineage (NCBI taxonomy): Bacteria > Bacillati > Bacillota > Bacilli > Caryophanales > Bacillaceae > Bacillus > Bacillus hominis. Next base: position 4,592,764 of record NZ_JAUCFS010000005.1, on the reverse strand, counting down.
AGACAATCATTTGAAATTGCTCAAGATACGAAAACAGGAGCGTTCAACTTATTTGATGGTACACGAGGACAAGGTGTCCATACATTTGATGCAGAGAATATGGATGAAAACTGGTTTAATTTCTTCTCACAAATTCTTGGATATACAGGAGAAGAAGTTGTAAGTAAATCTAAGTTCTTTGAAGATAAAGCGGCAGTTGATGCGCATGTGAATGCAGGAAAAGTATATGATTACTATAAAAAGACATTTAACCGTAACTCTTTCGATGATAAAGGTGCGAGACTTATTTCTACTGTTCACGTAGGTGAATCTTGGAATAACGCAGCTTGGAACGGTGTTCAGATGATGTATGGTGATGGCGATGGCAAGACATTCATTCCATTATCTGCTGGACTAGATGTTATCGGTCACGAATTAACGCATGCTGTAACTGAGCATACAGCAAATCTTGTTTATAAAAATGAGTCAGGTGCGTTAAATGAATCGTTATCTGATATTATGGGTGTCATGGTTGAGAAGAAGAGTTGGGATTTAGGTGCTGACATTTATACACCTGGAAAACCTGGTGATGCACTTCGTTCACTGAAAGATCCAGCATCTATTCCAAACCCATTAAAACCAGGTGAAGGTTACCCAGATCATTACAATAAACGCTATACTGGAACAGCTGATAATGGCGGCGTTCATATTAACAGTAGTATTAACAATAAAGCTGCGTATTTAGTATCTGAGGGTGGTACGCATTACAATGTGAAAGTAACTGGAGTGGGCCGTGAAGCAACAGAAAAAATTTACTACCGTGCTCTTACAAAATATTTAACTGCAAACTCTGACTTTAAAATGATGCGTCAAGCTGCACTTCAATCAGCAGAAGATTTATATGGTAAAAACTCTAAAGCTGTACAAGCCGTAACGAAAGCTTATGATGCTGTAGGAGTAAAATAATAAGAGAAAAAGACCTGACTGGCTTGTCAGGTCTTTTCCCTATTTAGTCACGAATACCTAATGCGATTTTCGCCATACGTGACATACGTTCTTTTGTCCATGGCGGATTCCATACAACGTTTACTTCTATTTCATTTACTTCGGGTACGTTCGTTGATAATATTTTTTTAACGTCTGACACGATTTGCCCGGCCATGGGACAACCGATAGAAGTCATTGTCATTGTAATGACAGCATTATTATTTTCATCTGCTGTAACGTCATAAACTAATCCGAGGTTGATAATATCAACACCTAACTCAGGGTCAATAACAGCTTCTAAGTTGGCATATAACTTTTCTTCAAATGCTTGTTGTGACATGTGTAGCACCCCCTAAATATTAATGATATCGATTCTCATTATAACGGATATGCGGGATAAGTGCAGGAAATGAGCTCAAAAAAATATTCCTCCCTGAGAGAGGAATATTTTTTTGAAAAGCTATTCAGTTTTAAAATGAGATACAAGGTGATCTAATTCCTCAACCGTTTGTTTCATTTGTTTTGCAGTGAGAGTCATTTCATTCATCACGATGACTTTCTGTTCAGCAAACTGTGCTGTTGCGACAGTCTCACTTGAAACTTCATTAGAAATTGAAGCGATGTTATTAAGTGAAGCATTCATTTCTTCAGCACTTGCGGCCATTTCTTCAGCAGTTGCTGATATGTCTTGGATTTGAGTAGATACTGTATTCACTTGACCGACAATTGTTGTGAAAGAAGAGCCTGCTTCACGAATGACATTAATACCTTCAGATGCTTCAGAGCGACCTTGAGACATCATAGAGCTAGCAGTTTCTGTATCATTTTGAATTTGATGAAGCAATTGGTTAATATCTGTTGCCGCTGTTTTTGATTGTTCAGCAAGTTTACGAACTTCATCAGCTACGACAGCAAATCCTTTTCCTTGTTCACCAGCACGAGCCGCTTCAATAGAAGCGTTTAAAGCAAGTAGATTTGTTTGTTCAGCGATACTGGAAATAGATTGTACAGCTGCATCAATATATTTTGTATGAGTGATTAGACGTTCGACCACTTCTGATGTAGCATTTACAGCTTCGTGAATCGTCGTCATTTGTGAAATAGATTTTTGAATAACGATACTTCCATCGTTAGCGTGTTCTGACGTGGCTACAGCTAGTTCGGCTACAGAAGAAGCAGATTCTGCAATGCGCTGAACACTCAATGCCATATCATCCATGGCAGTCGAGCTTTCTTCCATACTAGAAGTTTGTGATTGGATGCTGGCATTTAAATTGGACATCGAGCTTTGAACTTTTATTGTTGCATCACGCGATGTATTGGTCTTTTCTAGCATATTTTCAGAAGCATTTTGTACTTCCACAGAAGTTTTTTGAACACGATTAATGATGTGCTGTAAGTTTTCTAACATGTTATTAAAGGATGTGGCAATTGCACCGATTTCATCATTGCTATTTACTTGTAGACGTGCTGTTAAATCACCTTCTTGAGAAGCTAATTCTTTTAATTTCGTATCAATTTGTTCAATTGGTTTAACAAGCTTACCAGAGAACCACCATGCAAGAATGAGTGCAACAATAATACATATAACAAGTGATAAGAAAATAATATATTCAATTAGCAGTGAAGATTGATCAATTTTTGCAATGGATTGTTCACGTAACTTAGCTTGTTCATTGCTATAGTTTGTGAAATCACCAATAACTTTATAAACAGTACCATTTTCTGAAGAAGCAAGTTGTAATGCTTCTTCCCATTTTTGTTCTTTTGCAAGAGAGAAAACCTTTTCTTCAACAAATTTTCTCCAAGTAGAGCCGAGTTCCATAGTATTTTTTACAGATTGGGCTACGTTAGGGTTAGAAAGAAGTTGTGCTTTATTATCTTCAAGAAGCTTACTCATTTCATGAAACTTGTCTAATTCGACTTGATCGTGTTGCAGTAAATAACCTCTTAAAGCTGAAAGTTGTACCTGATACGCGTCTCCACGTTCTTTTAATTCTGTTGCGAGAGGGGAAATATCTTTTTGTAGTGTTTCAGCCTTATGAGATTGGTCAACAGCAAAGAATAAAATAAAAGCTAATGCGATGCCAAATAAAGCGCAAATCGTTCCCATCATGAACAGAATTTTTTTTCTAATGCTCATAAAATTCATATGATCAAAAAGCCTCCTTTTTAAAATCTTAGTATTAGAATTAACTCATATAATGAATTAAAAGAAAGCCTTACTCCTAAAGGAACAAAGCTTTCTTCTTTCCTTTAGGCATTATAGCAGACAGAGGAAGAGAGAGAAAGATATATTTTAAAGTGAAAAAAGAGGGCTGAAAAGTCATCCCTCTTTATCATGAAGTTTGTTCAATGAAAATTATAGAAGATAATAGAAAGGTGCAGATAAGTAGAAGTGAATGTTATTAAAATGGATATATTTATATATCAAAAATTCTTAAATAAAAATAAGAAATACTATTGTAATTCGAAATAACATCCTGTATACTTCTAATTAGTTGATAACGATTATCACTATCAACTGAAACATTACTCTTCGTTATGTTGGTCATACCCCTTTTTGACGACGTAAGTCAGAGACGAATGTTGAAATATCTTGTGTCCTATTCTACAGAATTATGGTAATCTCCAACCTCAACTTATATGCGTAAGCATGCAAAAAAAGGATCCTATCCGTGAAGGGATCCTTTTTTGCATGTTGTCGCAATTAATGTATATAGACCGGGTATACGTTCTTCAATTCCTTCGGGTGAAGTAGAAGGGAAGACCCATCGTTGATGAGGCCCGTGTTCTTCAGTTAGTTTTTCAATTTTGAAATGTTCTTCCGCGAGTGTTGTAATAATTTCTCCTAACGTCCAGCGATGGATGGTTGTTTTCGGTAAAGACTCTTTTTGCGCTTCTGTAAGAAGAGTACTGTAAGCAACATCATCTTCAATCAGTTCTTCATCGAAATAATTTCCACTCGCTCGAAATGATGGATGATTCACACCTAATAATTTGGTGTAAACGGGATGATAATCACGAAGGATAAGCATTCCATCTTGTTTAAGTAAGTTAGCAATTTTTTGAAAGAGTGGTTGTAAGTCTAAGAAGTAATGAAGTACACCAAGTTCTAGTAATACAATATCAAATGTTTGTGGGAGATTTATATCTAGTACATCAGAAACGATATACTGAATAGAGACTCCAGCAGCCTCGGCTAGTTCGGTTGCGTATTTTTCATTACTTGCTGAAATGTCTACAACGGTTATATCGGCTCCTAAAAGAGCAAGAGCAACTGCTTTGTTACCTTTTGATCCGAGTAAATTAATAATACGCTTTCCTTTTGGAGATTGTATGTAAGGCAAATAGTAGGAGACTTCATGAACAGGATCTTGCATGAGTTTTTTTGCATATTCTGTCGGTGTGCCGTGACGATTCGTCCAAGCTTCATAGGCAGCTGCATTCCAGCTTCTTTCATTAATAGTACTTAGTTGCTTTTGATTCAATTTTATCACTCCTTTTGTGAACGTATAGTTATTCGGCAGGAGGATGGGATTTCCTTTTCTGTTTAGGCTAAATTTTGATTTTACATGGCAAGATGAAGCCCAAAGGAAAAGACCTTTCAAGTAAATGAAAGGTCTTTTGTTATGCACTATGCACACTATTATGTTTCCTTTCCTTCCTAGCCGTAAGCAGTTGCGGTGTGAAAATCCCAATCAATATAAAGATAATTCCAAGCCACTGCATTAGCGTTACCACTTCATGAACAAGTGTAATAGAAGCGATAATTGCTGTTGGTAATTCAGCTGCACCTAATATTGTACCAAGTCCTGTTCCGACTTTTGGTACACCAATTGAAAAACAAATGACAGGTATAATCACCCCGAACAGTCCAAGGAAGAAAGCATATTTCCATAGGCCTGCTTGTAAAGCGCCGTCCGTTAAAAAGGTAGGCGGGAAAAATAAGCATACAATAAGAGTAGCACTCGTTGTCATAAGAAAGCTTTTCGTATAAGGCGGAACATCTGTAGCGACGCGCCCACTTGCAAATACATAGAATGAGAAAGAGACGGCAGCTAATAGCCCGAAGATAATACCTTTCGTCGAAAAGTTTTGTCCAAGACCTTCAAATACTCCACCAGCAAACAATGTACCAGTAAATAAAATAATAATAGATATAACTTTCTCGCGGCTTGGGAATGTTCGATTAGCAATCGCTTCGATGACTACACCAATCCAAGTGAACTGAAAGAGTAAAACGACAGCGATAGAGGCTGGTAGTTCTTCTACAGAAATAGCGTAGAAAATCCCAGTCATACTCATAGTTGTTCCGACTGTTAGTAATGAAAAGAATTGCTTTTTTGTTACTTTATGACGGGAAAAGAAAAGAACGAGTAAAAGGAGTCCAATCCATCCGAAGACATACTGTCCTCCTAATAGTTGATGTGCTGAAAATCCGTCAATGAATCCGAGTTTAAAAATAGTTGAAAGTACGCCATAGCTACAAGCGCCGAGTAAAACTAGTAATGAATACTTAAATTTCTCCATGAGAAAACCTCCTTATATAAAGTGAAACTTTAATCAGTGGGGGGGTTGCTCATCCCCACTGATTAGTAGTCCACACCAATCGAGTTACCCACAAATAGCGGGATAAATAATAAAAAAACGCCCGTTATCCTAATAAGGACAACGGGCGAACGAAACAGAGTACGAGACTCTACAAAATTCCGCCACTCATACGAAGTATGAGTTTGGGGTATGAGATTATAGTAGTAGGTTACATTGCTTTCGGAAAGACAATTGAGCATTTTACACCTTGAGGTGTGTTTTGTATTCCATAAGGAAACTGATGTTTATCTAGTATTTGTTTTACAATATATAATCCAAGACCGCTACCTTGTACTAAACCGTTGTTTCCAGGATTAGCGCGATAAAAAGGCTCAAATAAATGAGCGAGTTTGTCCTCATCAATTTGTGAACCTGTATTTAATACTTCTAATGCGTAACCGTTCGGTTTTTCATAAAGTTTTATATATACATGCTGATGATCGATTGTATAGTGAATTGCATTTGAAATAATGTTAAAAATAGCAGTTTGAATAAATTTAGAATCAGCTAAAATCTGTACGTCTTGTTTAATATTAGATTGAACATTTAATTGTTTTACAGATATAAAATAATCTACTTTCTTCATAACGTCCTCAATGATATTAGATAGTGAAATAACTTCTAAATTCGGTTTGAATTGAGGGTTTTGCATTTTGGATAATTCTGACATCTTTTCCGTTAATACGTTAATATCCTGCATCATCTCGTAGGAACGTTTTAAGTATTTATCTCTATCTTTGTAAGCACCGATTCCGTGAATCATGCCATCTAGTTGTCCCATAACGGCTGCGATAGGTGTTTTTAATTCATGGGATACCATAGACATAAATTCTTTGCGAGATTGTTCTAATTGTTGTTCTTTCTTGAGCTCATTTCGTAAATCTTTATTTGTTTCATGTAGATTCTTCACAATGGTTGGGACTTGTGAAGCGGCTACTTGCAAATTAAAATCTGTTTGATCTGTATTTTTGCTAGGTGATTGTTTATCTGAAAAGTCCAGATTTATAATATCTTTTAAAGTATCACTCATATATTGAAAAGGTTTGGCAATTAGTTTGGTATAAACTAAAGAACCGAGCAGCGATAATGCAAGCATTGTTGCACCAATATTTGGAGCTAATTGTTGCAAGGCATCTGCTAAACTTGGATTATCATGTGTTTCGTTTGTTTTCTTTGCTGCATTTTGTGTATGTAAGGAATCAGTGTTATCGGCTGTGTTGTCCGCTTTAGTATGTGATTCAGTTTTGTTACTTTTCCCAGAAAGATTTGCTGTATTCTCTTTTGCTTTTGTAGTTTGGCTAGGTTGCAAAAGATGATTAATAGCCGTAGAGAGTGATTTGAAATCTATAATAGATGACTGGAAATTTGAGATGCTACCCTCTGAAACAACTTTATTCCGTTCTCTTTTATTTTGTTCGTTTTTCGGAACTGAATCCGCATGTTCTGCAGTTTGAGTTTCAGAGTTTTTCGCATAACGCCCTTTATCATAGTTTAAAGCTAGAAAATAAATGATTTGATAAAGACAAATTGATAAAAGAACACAAAACAATAGGGTTTTGATGAAAATATTTTTGGTGATGTTATCCTTGCTATGCTTCGATTTTGTAGCCAATGCCTTTCACCGTTTTAATATAAGTAATCCCTAATTTTTTCCTTAAATTTTTAATATGTGTATCTATAACTCTTACATCACCATAATGTTCATAGCCCCATACCTTATTTAACAAATCACTTCTTGATAATACTTTTCCTCGATTTTGTAACAACGTATATATAATCTCAAACTCTTTAGTTGTTAGTTCAATTTGATTACCATGAACATAAGCTGCATATGCTGTAGAATTTAACATCAATTCATGGAATTGTAGTATAGTTGCAGTTTCGGCTTCCTTCGTTGTTGTCCTTCTTAATACAGCTTCTACGCGTTTAATAAATACCGTGTAATGGAACGGTTTCGTAATATAGTCATCAACGCCCAACTCAAACCCTTTAATTTCACTCTCTTCATTATGTAAGCCTGTTAACATAATGATTGGTACATCAGACTGTCCTCGCATAATTTTACAAATACTATAACCATCTATATCTGGTAACATTACATCAAGGAGGACAAGGTCGTATGAATTTTTTTGGAAAAGAAGAATCCCCTCCGTTCCAGCGCCAACCACATCAACGGTAAAATTTTGGGCAGTTAAAAATTCACGAATAAGTTCTTGTATATCTGGGTTGTCTTCAATCACCAGTATATGCGTCATAGTAACACCTCCTAAATAACGCTTTTTACTGCAATATTCGAATTCATCATTTTTCGGATGACTCAAGTTGTATATACATATAATAAGCCCCCGCTATAAAATAATCATAAAAGTAGCAAGGGGAATTGTTTATTGGACTGAATATTTCAGGATCACAGTAGTTCTATTATAGTATGCAGTGTGAAATTTATAAAATATTATAACTGTATAATTTTAATATCCATGTTTATTAATGTTTATATGCTATTTAGTGCAGTCTACTTTCATTATATATGCAAGTAGAGTTGTTTAGCTACTGTAAATGAATAAATAAAATAAGCCAAGATATAAAATTCTTGGCTACATGTAAATCTTGTTCATAGGTTATTTTACAGTGACAGTGGCACGTTCGTGAATACGTTCAAATAACCAATGTATATCATTGTTATACATGCGAATACAGCCAAGTGTTGTAGCTTTGCCAATCGCTTGATTATTGTTAGTCCCATGAATCGCATACGTTGTTCCGTATGTTCCTGCCATATTTAATCCGAGCCAACGGTCACCAAGTGGGTTACGTGGATCGCCGCCTTTAATATGTCTTTTATAATAAGGACGGTTTTTAATTTTATTTACTACTTGAAAAGTACCTTTAGGTGTAGGTGTTGCTGTTTTGCCAGTAGCGACAGTGAAGCTTTTTATAAACTTCCCATTTTGATAGAAATCCATTTTATTTAATTTCGTGTCAATGATAAGTTGTTCGTTAGTTGAAGCCGCTTCCACAGACATATATGGAACAGCTAAAAAACCTAATGACAACATTATAGTTAATAGTAATTTTTTCATTATATTCTCCTTTTACTATTTTAATAGTATTACATACAATGAATTTGTAATACTCGTAATGCTTGATGTACGTTTTCATTTAGTGATTCAAAAAAAGTGGTGATTTTTGTATTATGTTTGTTGTTTTTATCAATAAGTAATCTTTCATTTAGTAAAAGCTCACCGTGTAGTCCAAAGCTTTGTACTTGAATGTTCATTTCATCTTCTGTTGTAGAAATGATAGGTAAGAAATAATGAAACGCTTTCGTTGGAATGATGTAACTTTTTCCAATCATGCTTTCGTGATTAGAATTAATCCATTTTTTCGTGACAATCTTAATATTCTTTTTAGAAATGATAAAGGATAGAGTTGTAGATTTTGTTAAACTTACGTCAAATTCATTTGTTTCACATATGTGTAAATTAAAAATCGTTTCATTTGGATGAGATTCAATATTGGTATTAATAAAATCGTGCATTTTATAAGCTTCCATTCTTATTCTCCCTTTTTTCATTTTCAGAAAGCGATTTATATTTATTCAATTTAATGTTTAGGTAATATAGTAGTAAAAGTTTTCAACAAATTCCGATATAATCTTACAATACATATATGAAGCTAATATGAAGTTAGTATGAGTTTGTTATGGTTTTTTATAGAGAACAAAATGAGGTGGTTTCCGAGTGCTTAAAACTGGATAAAATTTGTATGTTAATGTCCCTAGTCATTGTAATAGATAGGTGTCATCCCGTTTTAAAACAATAATTTATATAATTAAATAAAGAACAGAAAACTTTAGCATGAGCCTTACAAAAATGTAATAAAAATGTAAGCTATTGTGATAGTTATTTCGACAATTTTTTTATACAATAATAGTAACAAGTTGTAAGTGAATGAAAGGGGAGATGACATGGAATGGGTTCATGAATTATTTCAGCAATACGGGTATTATGTTGTACTTGTAGGATTGCTGTTAGAATATATCGCACTTCCGTTTCCGGGAGAGCCAACATTAGCATATGCGGGGTTTTTAGCACAGCAGGGTGATTTAAGTTTACCTATTTTAATTATTTTATCCTTTATTGGAACGAGTGTAGGAATGACGATCCAATACTTTTTAGGGAATAAGCTTGGTATGCCTTTTGTTCAAAAATACGGAAAGTACGTATTTTTAACACAAAGAAAAATTGATTTAACGAGAATGTGGTTCGATAAGTATGGATATTTTCTAATCTTTATCGGCTTCTTTATTCCTGGTGTACGTCATTTTACAGGATACTTTGCAGGTATCATTAACTTACCGTTTCGCCGCTTTGCGATTACAATTTATTCAGGTGCTTTATTCTGGGTGTCGTTCTTCTTAATCGGTGGCTACTGGTTAGGTGGTAACTTACATGATATTTTCGGATTACTGGAAGATCATATCGGTAAAATCATTTTCGGAGTCATTGTCATTGTAGCAATTACGTTAAGCATTCGTTTCCGCAAACAACTAAAACGAGTATTCTTACAAAACGCAAGTTAATATGGAATCCATTCTATGTCAAATTTTAGGGAGGCAGTGCAAAAGCACCGCCTTTTTTATTTTATTTTCCAGTTTGCTTTTATTTTCCCCTCGATATCGTAACCGGTCACTACTATATAATATGTTCCCGTTTTACTAGGTGAAAGTTCGGAAGTATCGTTGCTTAGTATGGACATAGGTTCATATTTATTAAATTCACTAGAAAAGCCAGTTAAGTATTCGGAAGTTTTAAATAATTTCATATCACTTCCTATAAAGAAAAATAACAAAAAGGAGAGAACATGCCGCTGAAAATTTAATAAGAGCGTAAGGGAAGACCATTTTTTTATCCATGAGACACCTCAATTATGTAGTTCTTAAAAATTGTTATATACGTTATGTCTAGTGTAATATATATGCATTTTTGACATGTATCTACGTCAAAATGACAATGATAATTGACATCCGACAGGATATTATTTACAATTCTAATTAAATAAAAGAAAAAGAGGTAAAATATGAAGCTTCAAAATCGGGTGAGAGAATTTCGAGCAAAGCATCGTTTATCACAAGGTGAGTTAGGTAAAGCGATTGGCTCATCACGGCAAACCATTAGTTTAATTGAGCGTGGGGATTATGCGCCATCTATTGTGTTATCGCTAAAAATCGCACAAATTTTTGGAGCGCCGGTGGAGGAGATATTTATGTTAGTGGAGGGGGAAGATGGAGATGGGGAGTAAGAGGAATGGGAAAATGACGGCTCTATTGAAGTTGTTAGTAGGAGCAATTTTTGGTGGGTTTATAGGGTATGTAGTAGGGGATATTGCTACAGCTGGTACTAGCAAAATATCTCCTGTTATTAGCATTATTATGATGAGTGTATTCGGTATAGCGGCTATGTATTATATTTGGAAGCGTACAAGAGCGCTCGCACAAACAAAAGATGAAGAGGAAAATGTTAAAGGACGAAGATTAGGAATAGTACTTATTTATCTTCGAATAATGGAAATTGTTATTCCATCATGGTTTGTTTGCTCAGTTATCGCTTTTTACCGAACGTATACAGGTGAGGGGAACTTGTTCTTTGTTAGTGTAAGTACAGTGGCATCTGCAGTATGCTTTATTGCTATAACTTGGTTAGGATTTGCAATGAAGAAAAGGTATAACAATCTATATCCAGAACAGAGTGTCACGTATTCTCAGTCAATGGAAATGTGGGCGAAGAATGCAGATGAAGGGCAACAGCAAATCGTTCATGAAGCCGGATATAAGGCATATCAATATACAAATATGACGCTTGTTTGTGCGTGGTTTGCGGCGATTGCGTATGCACTTTTAGACGGAAAAGATTTCTTTATGGTCATTATGATTTCGTTCGTTTGGGTATTACATGTTGGAACGTATATGTATGAAATGCATAAAAAGATGATTTATTAAGGGGAGAAAAGCGTTGGACATTTTAAGAAGACCTGCTTTTTCAATGTTCGTGGCCTTCGTTTGCTCTGTTTTATATGGGTTCATTCGAATAGAAAAAGTACAGGTAATTATAGAAATGTGGGCCTTTTTTGGGATTGCATTGCTAGTGTTAGCTATTCATGAATTAGGGCATGTAATATGTGGCTTGATAGTCGGTTTGAAATTTAAGTTTATGACAGTAGGGCCTATTACTGTTCAAAAAGAAAAGGGGAAAATACGAATTCGAGAAAATAAAATATGGATGTATGTTGGTGGCGTTGCAATGTTAGTGCCGCCTTCCACACAAACACCGAACCTTTCAAGAAAATGGGCATGGATGACTTTAAGCGGACCGTTAACGAGTTTCATATTTGGCATTGTATCAGGTTACATATATATGGTGAGTTATTACCACATGCTTTTATACTTTTCTGTGTTACACCTTGCAATCTTTGTCGTCACAGCAATTCCAATTAAGGGAACACTATTAAGCGATGGCATGCAATTCCTCATTTTAATTAAAGATGATGAAAAGGCTAGAGAGCATTTATACACGATTCAAGTATCGAGTGAGTTATTTAGTTACAAAAGACCGAAAGATTGGAATGAGAGATTAATAGAACTTAGTGAGGAAAAATTAAAAGAGGATAAAAGTATAAGCGAGATAATGAGTGGACTTATGCTCGTCTTTTATGCTCGAGCTGATCAAGAGGGAATGGAAAGGGCGATACCGTATGTAGAACAAATTGTTCAACTGCCTGTAACGAAAGAAAATAAATTTTTCGTTAGTAGCTTTCATAGTTGGTACCTTTTATATAAAGTACTGTATCAGGAGGAAAGTCTTTCCCTGCAAGAAGCGAAGGAACATGCAAAGGCAATTACAAAAATGGACTTAAATGGGTATTACCGCACACAAGGAATTGTTAAATATTTAGAGAGTGATTTAGAAGCTTCACGCACTTATATGAGGAAAGCTGATAAAGAATTGAAGAGCACTGAGAAGAGTGAAATAGGATATTTACAATTAGAGAGAGAATGGTTTGAGCAGCTACAGGAGAGGGTATCTTACGATGGGTGAGGTATCCTCTTTTCTATATGTAACTTTATGCCGTTCCGTAAAAAGCTTTGGGCGAGTAAAATGAGGTAAGAAGAGCAAAGCTTGGAGGAAGTATATATGGAAATTTTAGCGATTATTTTGTTAGTCTTGCTCATTTATGCTGTTTTTAAAGTGACGTATGTGGCATTAAAGATACTTGCGATTCTTGTAGTTATCTTTTTAATTGTGGAGTTCGGTAGTAAGTTGCTTGGGGGATAGGGTATGTTGTGCTTTAGGGATGTCGAAGGATGTCGTTAAATCGACATCCTGTGTGGAAACGCCGATATAATGAAAAAACGTTGATATATTCCAGGGAGTACCATGCAGGGTATATAAGATGATCTGAAAAAGCTGGAAGAATCTCTTCCAGCTTACGAGTTACTTTCAATTTGATGACCGTTTTCTTCTTCAGTGTCTTGTAATAGGTTGAATATGTCTGCTAGGCAGAATGCGATAAACCAAGTCCATAGACCGTGGAAGAAAGCTGAGCTTAATTGAAGTGGTAATGTATAGTTTGTCATTGAGTAGGAAATACATCCACCAACGATTCCGATCATTGTTAATAACATTGTTTTTTGTGCATTTTCTTCTGGATTGAAGAGGAAGAAAATGTAGCCGCCTAAAATTGAAGCGCTTACAAGTGTTTCGATTCCATTAAAAATGATATGTTCTCCAAGCTGAGTGTTTGTCCAGAAACAGATTACACCGCCGATGATGGCAAATAAGGCAGCTAGTGTGTATCGTATATATTGATTCATATGTTCATCTCCTTATGTAATAAGATGATTTGGAAGTCAAAAAGGTAGGTATAGTATATTGAAGTGAATTTTAGTTGTACGTATCTTTTTATAAAAAGATCAGTGAAGAATAACTAAGGTGATCGGCTTTTTTTAAAACCGTTACGTGTATGGTGTCTGAAATATACCCGACTGCTCGTTTCTTTTTGCTTATAAAAATAAGAGAAACTTCCAAGTCTATATACTCTTTTTTGTAAGTCTAATTTCATTATAACACATTTAGTGATACAATAATAGAATTATCTGATTTTGTAATAAGTGTAAAAAATAAAAAGCGCAAGGAATTGTAGTTCCTTGCGCTTTTTTATATACGTTTGAAACGGCCGACAATTTCAACTGTTTCAGTAATGTTCATAAATGCTTTATTATCCACTTGGCGGATAATACGTTTCATTTCGCCCAACTCGTAGCGAGTTACGACAGTGTAAATCATTTTTTTCTTATGGTTTGTATAGCCGCCGACAGCATCTACCATTGTTACGCCACGTATGCCGTGATGTAATAGTGAGCTTTTTATTTCCTCACCTTTTTCTGTAATTGTCATTATCGTTAATTTAATATGTTTTGTATGCACGGCATCAATTACTTTGCTGACTACAAACCGACTAATTAACGTATAAAGCGTAATATCCCATCCGAAAATAAATCCTGCTGCAACAAGTAAGATTAAGTTGAATCCAAAGATGATTGCTCCAATTGAAACATCGCGATGTTTCGCTACAATCAATCCAACAACATCAAAACCACCTGTTGAAGAAGCAAATCGGAATATGATTCCTGAGGCAGCACCGCAGATGACACCACCGAATACAGAAGAAAGTAAAATATCGTCTGAGACTTGGTGTACTGGGATAATGTTCATCGCTAAAGATGATACAGCTACAAAGTATGCCGTTAAAAAGGTTGTCTTCTTACCTAAGTAAAAGTGACTTAAAATAAGAAGCGGAATGTTTAGTAAAAAGATAAGTGCTCCGATATTGTAGTGCATTAAATAACCGATAATCATCCCTACACCAGCGAACCCACCGCTAATCATATTATGCGGGATAAAAAACATATTCATAGAAATTGCATACAAAATAGAAGCTATAAAAATAACAACTAACTGTATGATAAATTCTAAGTGAAATGTTTTAGCTGCTGGGAAGGATAAAAAGGCGGTGTCGGGAACGTAATCGGCGTCTCCTAGTTGACCCATAGTATGTTTCATCTCCATATTCATTTTTGATTACAAGAAGAGAATAAAGCTTTTTTCAAAAACTGGCAATAGTTTTATTATAATGCAAAAATTTTATAAATTTCTAAAAAATTAAACCTATTCAAAGATACGTGTGAATATACTAAAGAAAGCGAATACATTGGTTTTTTAGCATAATTTTTTGAGAAAATATGCAAAAAAGCTTTTGAGAACAAAAGGAAATAGAGAATGTTTGTTGAATGTGCTAAAATGACTTTATTAAGGATGTGAAGCGATGGAATTTTTATTGCAGGATGCAATTCTATATATATCGTTTGTAACGACGGCGCTTTGTTTATTAGAAGTCTTTTTTCTTGCTAACGTTTCTCGCTTTGTACGTCAGCAAGCATCGAGCGGTAGACAGAGAGCTTTTAAGCTAGTTGATACATGTGAAGAGGGTACAAGAAATGTACCGCTATTTTCTATTTTTTATAAATATGGAATGATTCGTTCTGTTCGCAGACAAGAATCGAGCGGAGAGAGTGACGAGGTAGGTCCATATACACCAATGTTTCGCTAATTAATTACGAAACATTGGAGGAATAAACATGTTAAAATCATACCGAGCTGCGCTCATTAGTTTATCATTATTACTTGTTTTTGTTTTATCTGGCTGCAGTAATGCAGGCACAATTGATTCACATAGTACGGGAGTTTGGAACCATTATTTTGTATATCCAATCTCATTTATGATTCAATTTGTTGCTCATCATATATCTGGTGGAAGCTTTGGTATTGCTATCATTGTCATTACGCTTGTTGTTCGTTCAGCACTGATTCCATTAGCTGTTTCGCAATATCGTAGTCAAATGAAAATGAAAAAAATGCAACCTGAATTACAGAAGCTGAAAAAGAAACACGGTGATGTGGGTAAAGATCTTGAAAAACAAAAACAGTATCAAAAAGAAATGTCAGAACTAATGAAATCAGGCGGTTGGAATCCGTTAGCTGGTTGCTGGCCAATCTTTATACAAATGCCAATTTTCTCTGCTTTGTATTATGCGATTAGCCGAACTGAAGAGATTCGTACATCTTCATTTTTATGGGTGAACTTAGGACATGCAGATCCATATCATATATTACCGATTATTGCAGCGTTAACAACATTTATCCAGATGAAGGTGTTCCAATCAAATATAACGCCTGGAGAGCAAGTACAAATGCTGAAAATACAGCAAATAATGATGCCGGCGATGATTTTATTTATGGGAATTGCGGCACCGTCAGGACTTGTATTGTATTGGATTACAGGTAACTTATTTACAATGACACAAACAATTGTATTAAGAAAAGTAATGGAACGTGAAGAATTACAATTACAAAAAGCTTAGAGAAACACCGCTCGTGATGAGCGGTGTTTTTTGTCTTGTAAAAGCCTAATCCGATTAGTATAGGATGAACTCCCTACTGATTATAGTTTCACTTTATTTGCATCGTTAAGGAAATTTTAAGAAACCAACATTACTATAGGCATTGTATACGAAAGTGTACATGCTTTAGAAATATGAAGGAGGAAATTTCCTATGAAGAAGAAAACAGTTGGGTATTTAGCGATTGCAGGTGCTTTATCATTCGGAATCATTGGAGGAGTCGGTATTCCGGCATTCGCGGCAACGAATACTCCAGCAGTGGATCAGCCTGCAAAAACGGCGAAAAAGGATTTAGATGACGCTACAAAACAAAAAGTAAAAACAATTATGGATGATACAAAGAAACAATTAGAGGAACTAGGTGTGAAATTCCCAGAGAAGGGTAAGCACAAAGAAATGTTTGCAGATTTAGATGAGGCGACAAAAGAAAAAGCGAAGTCGATTTTAGAACAAGAGAAGTCTGGAGCATTAACTCGTGAGCAAGCGAAAGAGAAATTGAAAGAATTAGGCGTAAACCTTCCAGAGAGAGGGAAGCGTGGTGACATGTTCGCGAATCTAGATGAGGCGACAAAGGAAAAAGCGAAGTCGATTTTAGAGCAAGAAAAATCGGGGAAACTAACTCGTGAACAGGCAAAAGAGGAATTAACAAAACTAGGTGTGAAATCCCCAGGAAAGGGTAAGCACAAAGACATGTTCGCGAATCTAGATGAGGCGACAAAAGAAAAAGCGAAATCAATTTTAGAACAAGAGAAGTCTGGAGCATTAACTCGTGAGCAAGTGAAAGAGAAGCTGACGGAACTAGGCGTGAAACTTCCTGAGAAAGGGAAGCATGAAGACATCTTTGCAGGATTAGATGAGGCAACGAAAGAAAAAGCGAAAGCGATTCTAGAAAATGAAAAGAAACAATTAGCAGAATTAAATGTGGATCTTCCGCACCATAAAGTGAAACTTTAATCAGTGGTGTATTTCCACTGATTATTAGTTGAACCAATCGGGCTTTTACGGGCAGTTAATATTCCAACTTCATCCCTGTATTCGCTGGATTTTAAGGTGGAAGTTTTACTGCCCGTTAATGCGGGGTAAGTTTTTCATGAAAAATGAAGATAAATAATTGAATTATGTAGTATCTTTCGTGTGGGCAACCGAAAGGTACATATTTAGGACCGATTTCTTAATGTGGAAATCGGTCCTTTTGATTGAAAATTAGAGAAATATAATAGCTTCTGTTATAATATAAGAAGAGAAATATTTCTTTTGTTATATAAAATATATATTGATTTTTTCTAACAATTCAATATAATGAGAAATAACTACAAAATTCGACATCAAGAAGTGATGATGAGGATATGATCAATTTTTTACGATTCTCAGAGAGGGAAGCCTTTGGCTGTGAGCTTCCTAATACGGGAAAATCGATTACCACCTCTGAACTGCAGCAGTGAACGGATATCTAGTAATTGCTTGCCGGCAAAAACCGTTATTTAGACTTGAGAAATTGGTGAAGTGTGTCACTTTACGAATTGAAACAAGGGTGGAACCACGAATACAACACTCGTCCCTTTTTTAGGGAGGAGTGTTTTTTTATTTCATTTTTGCATCACACTAGAATTGGAAGGAGGATACGCAGCATGCATCATGATGAGAAAAATAAAATTGGTTTAACAGTAGCACTTTCTATCGTAGTAGGAACTATTATTGGGTCTGGTGTGTTTATGAAACCAGGGAGCGTATTAGATTACTCGGGGAGTTCTAATATGGCAATCCTTGCTTGGGTAATTGGTGGCCTGTTGACATTAGCAAGTGGTTTAACAGTAGCCGAAATTGGAGCGCAAATTCCGAAAAATGGTGGATTGTATACGTATTTAGAGGAGATTTACGGAAGTTTTTGGGGGTATTTATCTGGCTGGATGCAAACGATTGTATATGGACCAGCTATTATTGGAACGTTAGGTTTGTATTTTAGTTCTTTAATGATTAATTTTTTCTATTTAGATAAAGTATGGAATTTACCAATCGCAATTGGAACAGTGGTGTTCCTTGGGGTTATAAATAGTATGGGAACAAAATATGGGGGTATCGTCCAGACGGTTACGACAGTTGGGAAGATGATTCCGATTATATTAATTGTTGTGTTAGGTTTTTGGAAAGGAAACAGTGATATTTTCAACGTAGTTGTGCCAATATCAGAAAATCAAAGCATCGGGATGGCAATTTTAGCAACTTTATTTGCTTATGATGGCTGGATTTTACTTGCTTCTATCGGCGGAGAAATGAAGAACCCAACAAAATTATTACCGAAGGCAATGACAGTTGGGATTTTAATTGTAACGGCTGCTTACGTATTAATTAACTTAGCGTTATTAAACGTACTACCAGCAGCGAAAATTGTAGACCTTGGAGAAAATGCAACAGCGACAGCTGCGGGCATGCTACTTGGAGAATATGGCGGAAAAATTATTAGTATCGGTATTATCATTTCTATTTTCGGTTGTTTAAATGGAAAGATTTTAACATTCCCACGTATTCCGATGTCGATGGCAGAGCGTGGGCACCTTCCGTTTTCTAAGTTTATTGCAAAAGAAAATTCGAGATTTAAAACACCAGCAAATGCGATTACTGTTGAAATCGTTTTAGGAATTATTTTAATGCTTATTAGTGATCCGAATAAGCTATCCGAGATTTCCGTATTCATCATTTATATTTTCTATGTAATGACATTTATCGGTGTCTTCATTTTAAGAAAACGTAACAAGGATAAAGAGCGTGCATATAGTGTACCGTTATTCCCGATTGTGCCAATCGTTGCGATTTTGGGATCATTGTTTGTACTTGGAAGTGCGATTATTAACGATCCAGTAAGTTGTTTCTTATCAATTGGAATTGTATTTACTGGACTTCCGGTGTACTGGTACTTAAATAAGAAGAAAGAAACTGGAGTTTAATAATATTAGAAAGCAGGCGTATAATACGCCTGCTTTTTTGCTGTAAAAAAATTGTACTTGCGTACACTTTCTCTTTTGGTTACTATAGTTGTAGTAACCAAAAGAGAAAGTGTGGGGGAAGACTTGAATTTTCGTGTATATATTTTAGCTATTGCGGCTTTCGTAGTCGGAACGGTTGAGCTAATTATAGGAGGAACGCTTGATTTAGTTGCCAATGATTTAGGTGTGTCGATTAGTGCAGCGGGTCAGCTTATTACAATATTTTCAGTAGTATTTGCTCTATCAGGGCCAGTTTTATTAGCATTAACAGGAAAGTTTGAAAGAAAAAAATTATATGTTGTGGCATTATCAATTTTCTTAATTGGAAATATCGTTTCGGCATTTAGTGTGAATTACGGGATGTTAATGTTCTCGAGAGTAATTTGTGCAGCGAGTGGATCGCTTATTATTGCACTATCGGTAACACTTGCTTCTAGTGTAGTAGAACCGCATTTTCGTGCGCGTGCGATTGGAATCATTTTCATGGGGATTAGTGGATCACTTGTACTTGGAGTACCGCTTGGTCTTGTGCTCGGAAATGCATATGGATGGAGGGCGCCATTTATATTAATTTCAATATTAACTGTTATGGCGATTGCTTGTATTTCATTATTTTTAACGAAAGTACCAGCGACATCGGTATTGTCAATAAAAGAACAAATTGCTACGTTAAAGGATAAAAAAATTGTAAGTGCACAGTTAACATCATTTTTATTTTTAACAGGTCATTTAACACTATACGCATATTTAACGCCGTTTTTAAAAGATGTAATGCATGTTGAAGCAAACTGGATTAGTGTGTTTTACTTTATTTTCGGAATCGCAGCGGTAATTGGCGGCGGATTTGGCGGCTGGCTTGCGGATAAATGGGGATCGAAGAAAAGTATTATTTCCATTATTATCGTATTTGCATGTGCAATCTTCATTTTGCCACTAATGACATTCTCATTCCCGCTCTTCATTATTATGATGGGATTATGGAGTATGCTGAGCTGGGCGATTTCACCAGCACAGCAAAATTATTTAATTGAAATTGCACCGGAATCAGCTGGTATTCAGCAAGGTTTAAATAACTCTGCACTTCATTTAGGAATTGCACTTGGTTCAACAGTAGGCGGAGTTGTTATTGAAAAATCATCTGTTATATATAACGCTTGGGTAGGCGGCGTTTTTATTATATTGGCACTGCTTTGTGCGATTTTCTCAATTACGAGAGGACGCTCGAATCAGTTTGCGAAAGAAGAATCTATCGTATGATAGATTCTTTTTTATTTGTAAAAAATTGCAGGTTTTAATGGATGAAAGGAGAAGGGTGTATATAGCGAGGTGATGGAAAATGGCATATGATTTAGTTGGAGCTATATTGGCACTACTCCCAATAGTTGTAGTCGTGTTTGTTCTTAGATGGGTTCGCTTCATCTATCAAAATTCAGAGAAACAAGTAGAGCAAAATGAGAAAATTATTGAGCTATTGATGGAGATAAAGGAACAAAAAAAGCCTTAATATAGTCGCTTTATTTGAGTGTAAACTTTACAAAACGTACACATAAAGAATGACCGTTCTGTATTTACAAATCAAAACCATCCGAAAAACAAACTACATAAAATTGAATTAGCGAAAGCATAAAAAAGAGCTGTACCAAAAGAGTATGTAAAACTCCGTTTGGTACAGCTTTTTTTGTATGGAAAATTATATTATCTATTCAAATTGTAGAATCAATTTTGGGAATGTGTTAGTACCTCAACTTCATCAACAAACTCTTAATTTCCTCATCTTCCATAAAGAGATCATGGTGTTTCTCTGTAATTTTTGCGAGAGCGACGTCATGATAGAAGAACTCCGTAAAGAACTTCACGAAAGGTTGTGACATTGTTTTCATCGCTTGCCATGATTCTTGCTCTACACCAGCAAATAAAATTTCACGATCGTCAACGATGAGTAGTAAGTAACGCTCTAATGCGTTAGGTTCTTCAGTTGGGATTAGAAAATGTATGTTTTCTAAGTCTGTTTCTACTTTACCAACTATGAGGGACTCGATCTGGACCCCTTGGTTTGCTTTTTGTTCTAGTAAAGGAAGATATTCTAAAAGGGTATCATTCCATGCGGAAATGCGTATGGATTCTTTCGCATCTTCTATAAGTTGCCTACTTTGTACTTTAATAGAAGATTGCATTTTCAAACTCCAAACACGGTCATCTGTGAATGATTTTTTAGAAATATTATTTTCAAGTTCTTTAATATTAGATTGGAATTCTGTTGTTAACTTTTCAATTGCTAGTTTGAGTGGTAACGCTGTATATAGCTTTTTCTTCTCTGAAACAGAATCCATTACCATTCCTTTATCAATGAGTCGTGCTAACACTTCATATATTTTTGCTTTTGGAACACCGGAATGTTTAACGATAGTTGTTGCATCTAATGGTTCATTGCTTGATACGACAACTTCGTAAGCTTGGCTTTCATATTGTGAGAAACCGAATTTTTGTAACATAGTTCCCTCCGAACGAATGAGATTATATGTTAAGGATAATGAACTATTTGTTTTTACACAAGTGTTGAGATAATAAGTAAGTTGATTGAAATGAGAATAAACTTCAAGTTTTTAAACTATATAGATTGAGCTTTCTGATTTATCTATTATACTTAATATAGTGATTAATACAATTAAATTTCATCGAGAAGGGGATGCTTGAGGGAAGATGTTAAGAAGTTTACGTTTAAAAATTGCAGTAGTATTTTCGGTGCTTATTTCTATGATGTTTGTAATATTAGGTACAGCTGTGTATCAATTGCAAAAAGAGAAAGAAACGCACTCCTTAGACCAGTATTCTCGAAATACGATGGATCTTGTGACAGAGCAGTTAACTGCATTTATGCAGCGAATTGAAGAAGATATGGGGCATTATGGAACTCATGATGATATTCAAAATATGCTACAAGATGGAGTTACTCCAGAAGAGGAGAGTTTTATTTTAAAGGAATTTTCAAGGTTTAAAAAGAATCATCCTGATATTTTAGATGTATACATTGGGACGAAAGATAAAAAAACGTTGAGTGCAAATCTTGCTGAAGGAGGCAAAGTACCGGAAGGATATGATCCAACAAGTCGTCCATGGTATAAAGCGTCAGAAGCAGATACAAAATCGATTATTTGGGGACAACCACAATATGAAATCGCGACAGGTAAGTTAAGTATTGGAGTTTCAAAAGCCATTGTCGGACAAGATGGTTCTGTGTTAGGTGTTGTTGCAATGGATGTATCACTAGGAACGATTCAAAAGCTACTCCATAATATTCAATATAATAATGGCGGAGAAATGTTTATTGTAAATGATAAAAATATTGCCATTGTATATCCAGAGAAAGTAGGAAAAGATGTTTCAAAAGAACCACTTGTAAAAAGTTTAAATAAAGATGAAACGAAATTTGCGGTGACGACATTGGATGGGAAAGATGTAGTAGCCTATAGTCAAGTGTTTGATAAGATGAAGTGGAAAATTGGGATTGTATATCCGAAAGAGTCCATTGATAACTTACTAATAGAAACAAGAAATACGGTTATTTTAACGGCGTGTATAAGTTTATTAATTGGAATAGTTGCGTCATACATATTCTCAAGAAGATTAGCAAGACCATTACAACTATTAACAAATCACGTTCAAAAAGTGGCGGAAGGTGATTTAACACTACAAATGAAAGTGACAAGTAAAGATGAGGTTGGTACACTTACGATTCACTTTAATGATATGGTTGAGCAAATGAATGAAATGGTAAGTAAAATTAAAAATAGTGTATCGACAGTACAGCAATCGACTCACAATCTGCATTATTTAACGAATGAAACTGTAGCAGCTAGTAGAGAAGTTTCAGGTGCAATGGATGATGTGAGCGGAGGTGCGTCTACTCTTGCTAATAGTGTAGATGAGGTTTCAGCGCAACTTGAAAATATGGCGCAGTCAATGGAAGAAATGAATAGTTCCGTTGGTGAAATAAAGGGAGTGACTGGCAAGGCGGAAGAAGCATCTAAGCAAGGATTAAATACGATGCGGAATTTAGTTCGTACAAGAGAACAATCATCTTCTATCGTTGTTCATACGGAAGAAGCATCTGGTAAGTTAGAGCAAAGAGTTGGATCAATTCAAAATGTTGTAGAGCTTATAAAAGGTATTTCGGATCAAACGAATTTACTGGCTTTAAACGCTTCGATTGAAGCAGCACGTGTAGGTGAGCAAGGTAAGGGCTTTGCTGTTGTTGCGGAAGAGGTTCGAAAATTAGCGGAACAATCAAAAATGGCAACAGGAGAAATCGCAACGATGATTGGAGATGTACAATTAGAAGTAAAACGAGTTGTAGAAGTTGTAAGTAAATTGAAAGATATTGCGGATATACAAAATAAAGTTACGACAGAGGCAGAGGCTGAATTCCGTACAATTATGTCAGTTGTAAATACTATTAGTACTTCAGTTGAAAAAATTGTAGAAGAGGTAAATAACATAGGTCACGAGCAAGGAGAAATTACAGAGGTAATGAACACAATTGCTGGTACAAGTCAAGAAAGTGCAGCTGTTTCTGAAGAGGTGAATGCAGCGACTGAGTCACAGGTTAATCATTTAGAAAAGGTAGCTCATACGATGGAAAGTTTGACAGAGAATATGCGGGACTTAGAAAGATTGGTTGAGCAGTTTAAAGTAGAAGGATAACAAATTATTAAAATGATAAAGATTTTGGTAAAATAGACAATGGATATATAAGAAGCGATTATAGGAGGTAAGTTACTATGGCAATTGTTGATGTATCGATTATTCCAGTAGGAACAGGTAATCCAAGTGTTAGTGAATATGTAGCAGAAGTACAAAAGGTGCTAGAGAAAAATGCAGATCGCGTGAAGTATCAATTAACACCGATGAATACAGTTATCGAAGGG
Source organism: Bacillus hominis (assembly GCF_030348325.1). Taxonomy (NCBI): domain Bacteria; kingdom Bacillati; phylum Bacillota; class Bacilli; order Caryophanales; family Bacillaceae; genus Bacillus; species Bacillus hominis. The sequence goes on along the minus strand of NZ_JAUCFS010000005.1, from coordinate 4,568,783 downwards.
GATCTTCCGGTTATTTTAGAAGTCATTCAACAAATGCATGAAGTTCCATATACGAAGGGTGCACAGCGCGTTGCGACAACCATTCGTATCGATGATCGTCGTGATAAAGTAAGCACAATGGAGAAGAAATTAAACTCTGTTCGATCAAAATTATAAGAAAAAGCAGCGATCTTCGCTGCTTTTTTCATATTGGAGGTAAATAGGATGAGTGAAAAGTTTAACGAACAGTTTGACGGATTACTAGAGAAATACACGGAGTTATTACTAGGAGAGAGCAATGAAGAGAGAAAGGAACAGGTGCAGAAGTGGGCACTTTATTCTTACATAGCTAAAACGATGCCAGCTTTAGTGAAGCATTGGAATGAGACGTATCCAGATGCAAAAGAAGAGATGGTACAGTTAATTACAAATATTAAAAAGCTGAATGATGAGAAGCGAAATGAGAAGTAAGAAAGCTTGAGATAATGTTACTTCAAGTTTTTGTTATTAATATCCTCATATAATTTACATGAAATATAAATGGTTTTGTGAGCATGTCGAATATTTTCGGCATGCTCATTTTTCCCTAGTAAACTCCTTTTTTCTAAATGTCGAAAAATATTTTCTTCATATTTGCAAGCGAGAATATAGGGTTTTAAATGTTTTGATAGTATTTTATAAATTATCTAAATAATTATTTGTATCAAATAATTTTAAACAGTGATATAATTTTGAAGAGGGGTAAAAAACAGATAAAGTATAGTCTTAGGGGTGAATTACATGGAACAATTAATGCGAAATTCGTTTCTTTTCTTGTCTAAAAATAAAGCGCTAACAAAACTGGCTAAAAAGTACGGTTTACGCTTTGGCGCGGGTCGCTTCGTCGCAGGGGAGACGATTGAATTAGCGACAGCTGCAATTAAAGCATTAAATAAGCAAGGTCTTTGTGTAACAATCGATTATTTAGGTGAATTCGTTGATAATGAAGCGGAAGCAAATGAAATGGCTACCCAATCGATTGAAGCGATCCGTGCAATTGGAAGAGAAGGTCTTGATTCACAACTTTCTTTAAAGATGACTTCTATGGGATTAGATATCTCTGACGAAATCGTAATGAACAATATGCGCCGTATTTTAGAAGCTGCAAAAGAAAATGGTGTGTTTGTTACAATTGATATGGAAGACTATACACGCTGCGGGAAAACAATTGATATCTTTAAACAATTAAAATCTGAATACGATAATATTGGTACTGTTATTCAAGCTTACCTATATCGTACAGAAAAGGATATGGAAGACTTAAACGCTTATAATCCTAATTTACGTCTTGTAAAAGGGGCTTATAAAGAACCTGAAGAGGTAGCGTTCCCGGATAAGAAAGATGTAGATGATAACTATAAAAAAATTATTAAAATGCACTTATTAAATGGAAATTATACTGCAATTGCTTCACATGACGAAGCGATTATTGAATATACGAAAAAACTTGCCGAAGAACACAACATTCCGAGGGATCAATTTGAATTCCAAATGTTATTTGGTATTCGTAATGAGCGTCAACTTGAGCTAGTAAAAGAAGGCTACAAAATGCGTGTTTACGTGCCTTATGGAAACGACTGGTATGGCTATTTCATGCGTCGTCTAGCAGAGCGCCCAGCAAACGTTGCGTTCGTATTAAAAGGTATGATCAAAAAATAACCAAGGAGACTATACTCCTTGGTTATTTTAATTGCTGAAATGCGTAATGTGCCATTTTCTTCGTATCAGGGTATAGCTGCGTACGAGTAGAAGATAACACGACGTTAATGACGCGTTTACCGTCTTTTTCATCCACTGTTACGACCGTGTAATTTCCGAGTGCTGATAAACCGCTTTTACTTCCAATCGCATATGGATCGTCATATAGTTCTTCTCGTCCATAGTTTGCGATTTTTGGAGAGCGTTCTGAAGTATGTAGAGTAGTACGTGTTGAATTCATATAATCTAAAACAATTGGATACTTTAATGCTTCTTTCGTAATAATAGCAATGTCATAAGGTGATACTTTATTTCCAAGTGCATCAGCACCACTTGCGTTTTTGAAAGTCGCATGCTTTGTACCAAGTTCCTTCGCTCTCGCATTCATCATTTTCACAAATTCATTTTTTGATCCTGCGATATGTTCTGCAATTGATTCAGCAATTGGGTCTGCACTAATGATAAGCATAAGTTTTAATGCCTCATCACGCTTTAATTTTTCACCAGCACGAAGCTTAATTTTAGCACTTTGGCTTTCTGTTTTAATCGCGTTTTCTGTAATAGTAATTTCTTCATCTTCTTTTACATTCTCTAGTAAGAGAAGAGTTGTCATCATTTTGGCTATACTAGCCGGATAAGAGCGTTCATCTTCCCGTTTTCCATACAAAATTTCACCTGTGTCTGCATCGATTGTAATCCCATATTGCCCAGTAATGTTAGGCTGATCTGCTCTTACATCTTTTTGTCTTTGCGCGTAAGAAAAGAAAATCATCCCTGTAAATAGTGTGGCGATCATTACAATCATAATTATTGTTCGTTTCATCGTCGTTCCCTCTTTTGTTTTCCATATGTACAAATAAATTGGGCAGAAAAGCAGCCATTAATCATTATGCCACGTTCTCTGCCCAAAAATATAGCGTTATTTTTCGCCCATATTATGCTTCTTATATTGTTGGTTATTACCTTGACGGCCTTTTTCCACACCGTGATTATGCGGACCTGCATTTCCAGTTACGCTTGCTGCGCTAATTCCAGCTTTTGAAGGGTTCTTCTTAAGTTTTGCCATATTTATTCCTCCAGTTTCGTCAGATTATAAAAAGGAAAAGTGCATTTTAGTGAAGAAGATACACATGTATAGCATAGCCAAATGAAAGAAATATATTTATTTCAGAAAATTTTATCAATAAATATATTGCGAAAATTCAAACTGTATCATATATTTATTAGTAGAGGCTCACTCATTGATTGCGACTTATGTCGAAAAATTGAATGAGCATTCATTCAAGAATAGGGGGAGAAATGGATGTTCCAAATTAAAAAGGCTGCTGTTCTAGGTTCAGGCGTAATGGGTTCAGGGATTGCGGCACACTTAGCTAATATTGGTATTCCGACATTATTGCTTGATATTGTACCACCTGCGCTAACAAAAGAAGAGGAAGCGAAGGGACTTACATTAGAACATAAAAGTGTGAGAAATCGTTTTAGTAATACGGCTGTGCAAAAACTATTAAAGCAAAAACCAGCTCCTCTGACAGTGAAAGGAAATCTAGCACTGATTGAAGCAGGTAACTTAGAAGATGATCTTGAGCGTCTAGCTGATGTAGATTGGATTATTGAAGTAGTAGTTGAAAACTTAGATATTAAAAAGAAACTATTTGAAAAAGTAGATGCTGTTCGTAAAACGGGTTCTATTGTAAGCTCGAATACGTCAGGCATTTCAGTAGAAAAAATGGCAGAAGGTCGTTCAGACGACTTCCAGAAGCACTTCTTAGGCACACACTTTTTTAACCCACCACGATATTTAAAACTTCTAGAGGTAATACCGACGAAAGAAACAGATCCACAAGTATTAAGCTTCATGAAACTATTTGGCGAAGACGTTCTTGGAAAAGGCGTTGTTATCGCAAAAGACACACCAAACTTTATTGGAAACCGCATCGGTACGTACGGTTTATTAGTAACTCTTCAAGAGATGATAAAACGCGGCTATAGCATTGGGGAAGTTGATTCTGTAACAGGCCCACTTATTGGTCGTCCGAAGAGCGCAACGTTCCGTACATTAGATGTTGTCGGTTTAGATACATTCGTACACGTTGCAAATAACGTATATGAAAACGTACAAGAAGAAGAGCGTGATGTATTTAAAGTACCAGCTTTCATGCATGACATGCTTGATAAAAAATGGCTTGGAAGTAAAACAGGTCAAGGCTTCTTCTTAAAACAAGGAAAAGAAATTTTAGAACTAAATCCTGAAACGATGGAATACGAAGCTCGCAAAAAATTAAAAGCTGCATCTATCGAGTTAAGTAAACAAGAAAAAGGTTTATCGAATAAATTGAAAGCGCTTGTATACGCGAAAGACCGCGCAGGAGAGTTGTTATGGAACATCATTACACCGACTCTTTTATACTCTGCAAAACTTCATAAAGAAATTGCTGACGATATCGTTGCAATTGATCAAGCGATGAAGTGGGGCTTCGGCTGGGAGCAAGGACCATTTGAAGTTTGGGATGCAATTGGCGTTGAAAAGTCCGTTCAAAAGATGGAAGAAAACGGGGCGGTTGTTCCGACTTGGGTGAAAGAAATGTTAGAGAAAGGTTTCACTACTTTCTATAAACATGATAACGGAGATAGCTACTATTACGATAATGGCGAATATAAGCTAATCGAACGTAATAAAAAGGCAATTTCTCTTAAGCAATTAAAAGCGAAAAATGGCGTATTAAAGAAAAATAGCGGAGCGAGCTTAATTGATTTAGGTGACGGTATCCTTTGCTTAGAATTCCATTCGAAGAGCAATGCAATCGGTATGGATATTACGCAAATGATTAACTACGCTGTTGATGAAGTAGAAAAGAATTATAAAGGTCTTGTTATCGGTAACCAATCGAAGAACTTCTGCGTTGGTGCCAACCTAGCAATGATCTTAATGGAAGCACAAGATGACAACTACTTTGAAATTGAGTGGGTTGTGAAAAACTTCCAAGATGCAATGACGAAAATTAAGTACTCTTCTAAGCCAGTTGTAGCAGCACCATATGGTATGACGCTTGGCGGAGGTACAGAAGTTTGTTTACCAGCAGCTAGCATTCAAGCTTCTAGCGAAACGTATATGGGCTTAGTAGAAGTTGGTGTTGGCTTAATCCCTGGCGGAGGCGGTAATAAAGAGCTATACATTAAACACTTAAATAAAATGCCAAACGGTGTAGAGTTTGATCTGCAAAAAGTTGCAAATAAAGTATTCGAATGTGTAGCGATGGCGAAAGTTTCTACATCAGCACAAGAAGCTGTATCGAACAACTTCTTAGGCGATAAAGACGGTATTAGTGTGAATGGTGATCACTTACTATATGATGCGAAACAAAAAGCACTTGCTTTATATGAAGCTGGCTATAAAGCACCAATCCGTAAAAAGATACCAGTTGTTGGTGAAACAGGATATGCAACTCTTGTACTTGGTGCAGAAGCAATGCATTTATCAGGTTACATTTCTGAACATGATCTTCACATTGCGAAGAAACTTGCATATGTCATTGCGGGCGGAAAAGTGCCGTACGGAACAGAAGTTGATGAGCAGTATTTATTAGATGTAGAACGTGAAGCATTTATTAGCTTAGTAAGTGAGATGAAATCACAAGCAAGAATGCAGCACATGCTTGTAAAAGGAAAGCCATTACGTAACTAATAACGAGGGGAGATATCGTTCATGAGAGAAGCTGTCATTGTTGCGGGAGCAAGAACACCAATTGGAAAAGCAAAGAGGGGTTCATTAAAAACAGTTCGTCCTGACGATCTAGGGGCGTTAGTAGTAAAGGAAACGTTAAAGCGTGCGAATTATGAAGGACCAATCGACGATTTAATTTTCGGTTGTGCGATGCCAGAAGCAGAGCAAGGGTTAAATATGGCTCGTAATATCGGCGGACTAGCAGGACTTTCTTACGATGTTCCAGCTATTACAATTAACCGTTACTGTTCTTCAGGGTTACAAAGTATCGCTTACGGAGCAGAGCGCATTATGCTTGGTCACTCGGAAGCTGTATTATCAGGCGGAGCGGAATCAATGAGTTTAGTTCCAATGATGGGACACGTTGTTCGTCCGAATAGTCGCCTTGTAGAAGCAGCTCCAGAATATTATATGGGTATGGGACATACAGCAGAGCAAGTTGCTGTGAAATATGGAATTTCTCGTGAAGAACAAGATGCATTTGCAGTAAGAAGTCATCAACGTGCTGCGAAAGCATTAGCGGCAGGAAACTTTGCTGATGAAACAGTATCTGTAGATGTGACGTTACGTACTGTTGGATCAAACAACAAACTGCAAGAAGAAACAATCATTTTCGCACAAGACGAAGGTGTAAGAGCAGAGACGACGCTAGACATTTTAGGTAAATTACGTCCAGCATTTAACGTTCGCGGTTCTGTAACGGCTGGTAACTCTTCACAAATGAGTGACGGAGCAGCATCTGTACTATTAATGGATCGTGAAAAAGCAGTGAGCGATGGCATGAAGCCACTTGCGAAATTCCGTTCATTCGCAGTAGCTGGAGTACCACCAGAAGTAATGGGAATCGGCCCAATTGCTGCAATTCCAAAAGCGTTAAAACTAGCAGGATTAGAGCTATCCGATATCGGTCTATTTGAACTAAATGAAGCATTTGCTTCTCAATCTATCCAAGTTATTCGTGAACTTGGTTTAGATGAAGAAAAAGTAAACGTAAACGGCGGTGCAATCGCACTTGGACATCCACTTGGCTGTACAGGAGCAAAACTAACACTATCCCTTATTCACGAAATGAAACGCCGCAACCAACAATTCGGTATCGTAACAATGTGTATCGGCGGCGGAATGGGAGCAGCGGGAGTATTTGAATTACTATAAAAAAAAGTGGAAGCGGCTTGCTCAGAATGTGAGGGGGATGGAGCTTCAGACGTAGAGGCGCTCTTTGCCTCGCAGGAAGAAGCGAAGCCACCGAACATTCTAGCCGCTGGAACTGGATTATAAAAAAGAATGGAAGCAACAAAGGTTTATAAAAACAAAAGGGAGAGCTAGCTTCTTTCAAAAAGAGAGAAGCGGCTCATGAAAATATGAAGGAGGAAATTTTCATGGAAAAAACAGTAGGAAGTGCGGTTAAAGGCGGTAGCTTTTTAGTAGATGATATTACGATTGATCAAGTGTTTACGCCAGAAGATTTTTCATCTGAGCATAAAATGATTGCAAAAACGACAGAGGAATTTATCGTAAATGAAGTTCTTCCAGAGCTTGAATATTTAGAGCAACACGAGTTTGATCGTTCTGTTCGTCTTTTAAAAGAAGCTGGTGAACTTGGTTTACTAGGCGCTGACGTACCAGAAGAGTACGGCGGAATTGGCCTTGATAAAGTAAGTTCAGCGTTAATCGCAGAGAAATTCTCTCGTGCTGGTGGCTTTGCAATTACTCACGGTGCTCACGTAGGTATCGGATCATTACCAATCGTATTATTCGGTAATGAAGAGCAAAAGAAAAAGTATTTACCATTACTTGCAACTGGTGAAAAATTAGCTGCATATGCATTAACTGAGCCAGGTTCAGGTTCTGACGCATTAGGTGCAAAAACTACTGCACGTTTAAATGCAGAAGGTACACATTACGTATTAAACGGTGAAAAACAATGGATTACAAATTCTGCTTTCGCTGACGTATTTGTTGTATACGCAAAAATAGATGGTGAGCACTTCTCAGCATTTATCGTAGAGAAAGAATACGCTGGTGTATCTACAGGCCCTGAAGAGAAGAAAATGGGTATTAAATGTTCATCAACTCGTACATTAATTTTAGAAGATGCATTAGTGCCGAAAGAAAACTTACTTGGAGAAATCGGTAAAGGTCATATTATCGCATTCAACATTTTAAATATCGGTCGTTATAAATTAGGTGTTGGTACAGTTGGATCTGCGAAACGTGCGGTAGAAATTTCAGCACAATATGCAAATCAGCGTCAACAGTTCAAGCAACCAATTGCTCGCTTCCCATTAATTCAGGAAAAACTTGCGAATATGGCAGCGAAAACATATGCAGCTGAAAGTTCTGTATATCGTACAGTAGGTTTATTCGAAAGCCGCATGAGCACATTATCTGAAGAGGAAGTAAAAGACGGTAAAGCAGTAGCAGCTTCTATCGCTGAATATGCAATCGAGTGCTCTTTAAATAAAGTATTCGGTTCTGAAGTACTAGACTATACAGTAGATGAAGGCGTTCAAATTCATGGTGGTTACGGATTTATGGCAGAGTATGAGATTGAAAGAATGTACCGCGATTCTCGTATTAACCGTATTTTCGAAGGAACGAATGAGATTAACCGCCTAATCGTACCAGGTACGTTCTTACGTAAAGCGATGAAAGGTGAATTACCACTTCTTCAAAAAGCACAAAAATTACAAGAAGAGTTAATGATGATGATGCCAGAAGAAGTAGGCGATGAGCCATTAGCACTTCAAAAGTATTTAGTAACTAACGCGAAGAAAATCGGCTTAATGGTAGCTGGATTAGCTGCTCAAAAATACGGTAAAGCATTAGATAAAGAGCAAGAAATTCTTGTGAATATCGCTGACATCGTAAGCAACCTATACGCAATGGAATCAGCTGTTCTTCGTACAGAAAAAGCAATTAAAACAACTGGTCTTGAAAAGAATAAACAAAAAGTGTTATACACTGAAGTATTCTGCCAAGAAGCATTCAACGAAATCGAAGCAGATGCGAAAGAAACACTTATCGCAGTTGAAAACGGCGACATGCTGCGCATGATGTTATCATCATTACGCAAATTAACTCGCCACACACCACTTAACGTAATTCCGAAGAAACGTGAAATCGCTGCGAAAATTTTAGAAGACGAGCGTTATACAGTTTAATACCTTCAAAAAACAGTAGTTGTATAAACGACTACTGTTTTTTTTGCGCAAAAATGGAATTTTTAGTGACGAAAACTAATACCATTAGTATAACAAAACTAATGGTATTAGTTTTTGGAAAGGGAGCTGGAAATATGAGAATGATACATGAAAAAACGGTATATCAATTGTCATTTTTACCAAGAGTGTTTCCTGTGAATTGTTACTTTGTGGAGGAAGAAGATGGTTTAACTTTAATTGATGCGGCTTTGCCATATAGCGCAAAAGGTATTTTACAGGAGGCTAAGAAAATAGGGAAACCAATTACTAAGATTGTATTAACGCATGCGCATGATGATCACATCGGTGCACTAGACGAATTAAAGGAAGTACTTCCTGATGTCCCAGTCTATATTTCTAAGCGGGACGCAAAGCTGTTAGAGGGAGATACATCGTTACAAAAGGATGAACCAAATATACCAATAAAAGGCGGTGTACCTAAAAAGGTAAAAACGGTACCTGATGTTTTATTGGAAGATGGCGACCGCATTGGATCGCTTCTTGCGATTATGACACCGGGACATACGCCAGGATCCATGTCGTTTCTCGATGTACGAAATAAAGCTCTTATTGTCGGGGATGCCTTCCAAACAAGAGGAGGTATGGCTGTTTCGGGACAAATGAAATTTTGGTTTCCGTTTCCTGCGATGGCAACGTGGAGTAAAGAAGTAGCATTACAAAGTGCAGAGAAGCTAAGAGGATATGAGCCTTCTTTGCTTGCGACAGGACATGGAAAAATGATGAAAAATCCAGGCGCTGCCATAGAGATTGCTATTAAGGAAGCTAAGCGAAATGTAGAAAGCATGAAAGAGGGTTAATTTATGTCACCGAGAATCGGACTTACATTACAGAAAATTGTAGACACAGCGGCAGAAATCGCAGATACAAATGGGATACAAGAAGTAACAGTATCGTCATTAGCGCAAAGGTTGGGGATACGTTCGCCCTCTCTATATAATCATGTGAAAGGGTTACAAGATGTCCGGAAAAATCTTGGTATTTACGGAATAAAACAGCTGCATAACAGACTGGAAGAGGCGGCCTCGGGTAAAAGCGTGGATGAAGCAATTCATGCATTAGGAGGAGCGTACGTAGCGTTTGTCCGAAAACATCCTGGATTGTATGAAGCAACCTTTTTACGAGATGAAGAAGTAAGAAAAGCAGGGGATGGAATTGTAGAGCTTTGTCTTCGGATTTTACAACAATACGGCTTAGAAGGAGAGAATGCACTTCATGCGACACGCGGATTCAGAAGTATTTGCCATGGATTTGCGTCGATTGAACAGCAGAGGGGATTTGGTTTACCGCTGGATTTAGATACAAGTTTACATTTATTACTGGAAACGTTTATTAAAGGATTACATGTAATGAGAGAATGAATAAGAGGAAACCTTAGAAACGATTCTAAGGTTTTTTAGTGCACATAACTCAAAAAGAAATAAATATTCAATCGTGAATGAGCAAAGAAAGATAAGAGCATTCTATGCGAAATTGAACAGGGCTTGAAAATGAGAAAGAGCCTCTAATGATTTAGAGGCTCTTTCTTGCTAAATAATATTATTTAGCAGGCTTTAGAAATGTATATATTGCTAAAACAAAATTGAAAAACGTAAATACGAAAGGGTCGTGGCTTGACTCAGAATCATAAGCTTCTTGGCTTTTTGTAAGAAAGTCGTGGATTTTCATGAGTATTGCTCCTTTGTTATGTAGAGTTTATAAAAGGGAGTTTTTTCAAACTACCGCTTACTAATAGAGTTGCATTAATAAATAATAAGAAAAATGTAGTGTTCCGATTTTTATAATTGTTAAGTGCTATAAATAGAAAACAAATGAGAAATAACATGTGTAAAGGTATAGAGGTGGATAGTGGTTTTAAAGTTAATACATCAATTAACAAATTTACATATAGGATCGCATAAGCGATGAAGAAGATGACTTTAAACGTTCTTTGCATGGGCACACCTTCTTAATATGCTGTATCTGTGAATTATAAAGTTAAGGATGCATTTTTAATATTTGTATTTTTCTGTAATTATAACATTTTTTTGTCTATATAAATAGATGTTGCTGATTTTAGTATGAAATGAATTTAAGAATGATTTTTAATGAATACGATTTAAAAAGAGCCAAATACTAATGACGAATGAACAAAGAAAGGTAGGAGTATCCTATGCAAAATTTAACAGAGCTTGAAGTAGAAAACTTACGTCATTTAATTGGTGGACACGCAACGATTATTAACAAATTGGACCAGTATGCACAGGCATGTACAGATCCAGAGTTGAAACAAATGCTACAAAAGGATGCACAAGATGCACGAAATACGAAACAGCAATTAATGACGTTCCTAGGATAGGAGGAAGCGAAAGATGAATGAAAAAGATATGGTAAATGATTATTTAGCAGGATTAAATGCAAGTTTAACAAGTTATGCAAATTATATTTCACAGTCTGATAATGAACAGTTACATCAAACGTTAATTCAAATTCGTAATCAAGACGAGGCGCGCCAACGTAATATGTATGAATACGCAAAGCAAAAAAGTTATTATAAGCCAGCAGCACCTGCGAATCCGATGATTGTAGAGCAATTAAAAAGTCAATTAAGTGCGGAATAGCGTGCTGAAAAAACGAGCGAATGAAGTCGCTCGTTTTTTTGTTTTGTCTCGCTATTTGCCGGGTAGCCCGATTGGTGAAGGCTAATAATCAGTGGGGGATGAACAAAACCCCCCACTGATTAAAGTTTCACTTTATATATGTCAATAAATATATAATAAATATTTTTCCAGTTGTAACAAATATGACGAAAATTGAATATGACAATTCACAAAAAGGACAAAAGTTTGTTCAATTTTTCACAAAGTATCCATGGTTTCTATTGTGGAAATCTCTATAATTAGGAGTGTAAAGAGCAAAAGAAATAGATTACATAATCAATTAGGAGAGATTGCCATGAGAAGAAATACAAGAAAAATTGCAATTATTGGTACTGGATTAGTTGGATCAAGTTGTGCGTATTCCATTGTAAATCAAGGCATTTGCGAAGAACTATTGTTAATTGATATAAATTATGAACGTGCAGTTGGAGAAGCGATGGATTTATCGCACTGCATTAACTTTACAAATACAAGAACAAAAGTATATGCAGGAAACTATGAAGACTGCAAAGATATGGATATTGTCATTATTACAGCAGGACCAGCACCGAAGCCTGGACAAAGTCGTTTAGATACTTTAGGAGCAAGTGCAAAAATTATGGAAAGCATTGTTAGCGGCGTAATGGAAAGTGGATTTGACGGTATTTTCTTAATCGCATCGAACCCAGTTGACATTATTACATATCAAGTTTGGAAATTATCTGGTTTACCAAGAAATCGTGTACTTGGTACTGGTACATCACTAGATTCTTCTCGTTTAAGAACGATTTTATCTGAGATGTTAGAGGTAGATCCTCGCAGTATTCATGGATATTCTTTAGGAGAACATGGTGATTCTCAAATGGTTGCTTGGTCTCACGTAACGGTTGGCGGAAAGCCAATTCTACAAATTTTAGAGGAACAAAAAGAACGATTAGGTGAAATAGATTTAGATGAAATTGTTGAGAAGACTGCAAAAGCTGGATGGGAAATTTATAAGCGTAAAGGAACTACTTATTATGGAATTGGAAACTCTCTGGCATATATTGCTCGCTCAATTTTCAATGATGATCACCGTGTTATCGCTGTTTCATCCATTTTAGATGGTGAGTATGGCGAATACGATATTTGTACAGGAGTACCAGCAATTATTACTAGAGACGGTGTAAGAGAAGTTGTAGAACTAAACTTATCAGAAGATGAAGAAAGCCGCTTTGCAAAATCAAACGATGTTTTACGCGATTATATGAAAACAATTGGTTACTAAATTATAGGAGAAGGTGAAACAAATGAAGGAATATATAATGTCTCGTGTGTTTAAAGCTTCTGCCGGAATCGCACAGGGTATTTTCGTATCCCTTGGAATTGGTTTACTAATCGAAAATATAGGAAGAATTGTTGATATCCCATTACTTATTACAATCGGAGTTGTTGCAAAATCACTTATGGCACCAGCGATTGGAGCCGGAATTGCTTTTATGCTCGGTGCAAACGGACTCGTAATTTTCTCAGCGATGGTAGCCGGAGCAATTGGAGCTGGTTCAATTTCAATTACTGAAGCTGGTCTCATCATTAAAACAGGTGAACCAATCGGTGCATTATTAACAGCGACTTTAGCAGTTTATATTGGTAAACGATTAAGTGGAAAAACTGCTTTAGATATGATGCTCGTTCCATTTGCAGCAATACTCGGTTCTGGTTTAGTCGGTATTTGGTTAGCTCAAAATATTAGCCCAGTTTTAAATACAGTTGGAGCATTCATTAAAGATAGTTCAGCTGGTAGCCCATTTATCGCTTCTGTCGTGATTGCTGTAGTTTGGGGACTATTACTTATCTCTCCAGCTTCATCAGCTGCTTTAGCGATAGCACTTAGCTTAGATGGTGTTGCGGGAGGTGCAGCACTTGCAGGATGTGTTGCTCAATTTATCGGATTCTCTGTTATTTCAGCGAAAGAAAATAATTTAGGCGGCATATTAGCTCAGGCACTTTGTACTCCAAAAGTACAGTTGCCGAACATTACTAAAAATCCAATGATTCTCGTCCCAACTGTCGTCGCCAGTGCTATAGTCGGTCCAGTATCAGCATTAATTTTCCAGCTAGAAGCAGGGAAAGAAATTGCAGGTCTTGGATTAAGCTCTCTTATCGCACCAATTAATTTAATTTCCAGCCAAGGGTGGGAGGTTGTCCCAGCGATGATAATCACTTATATCATCATCCCAGTAGCTGTTTCTTATATACTTTACATTGCTCTAAAAAAATCAGGTCGTATTCATTCTGGTGATATGACTGTACCGCAATCTTAATTTGAAAATCTCCTTAATAATAGATAAAAGCAGACTGAAGAAGCCACAGTCTGCTTTTTTGTTACGTTACATTTTATCCCGCTATTTGCCGGCAGTAAAACTCCCACCTCAAAATTCGGCTGGAGCAAAGAAGCGAGGTTGGAGATCAACTGCCCGTAAATGCCCGATTGGTGAAGGCTAATAATCAGTGGGGGATGAACAACTCCCCCACTGATTAAAGTTTCACTTTATGATTTTGTTTTACTGGAACACGTACGGTTTCTTTTGCTAATAACAGCTGAACGCCGAAGTATAATACGCTTGCAAGCGTCATTCCAGAAACGGCATCTACAAAAGCATGTTGCTTTGTAAATAGCGTTGATAAAATAATAAGCGTACCGAAGAAAGTAAGGATGTAATATTCAAAAGCATGCTGTTCTCTACGCTTAAAGGCAGCGAGCATAATTACAAATGTTGTAAGGACATGAATGCTCGGGAAACAGTTTACTGGTTGATCAATACTATAAATATAGCGGACTAGTTCGGAAAATACGTCTGTTCCAACGACTGTTGGACGTGGTACAGTTGTCTGCCAAAAATAATAAATAGAAAAACAAGCAAGTTTTCCAAGAATTACACTACTTAAAGTGACATAATATTGCTTTCGATCAGCAAAACAGTAATAAATAAGTGCGCCGTATAAGTATGGAAACCAAAGTAAATAAGGAATAATAAATGCTTTCACAAATGGAATCCAATCATCTACTACGGTTGTGACATCTACTGCGTGAACAATAGATTTATTTAATACATCGTAAAGGGGACTCACGAGTACGAGTAGAAGTATATAACTTAACGGAAGAAAAGATGAAAGTTTAAATTTCTTCATGATAAACTCCTATGTTTTAGTAATGTAAGTAAATTCAATTGATTATAATATAGAAACCAAAATTGGGCTATCGATTTTACTTACATTTTCTTGAATTCACCTTACATTTTTGTCACTTGACTTAAAAGAGGGGGAGGGTGCTTAATGAAGCGTTCACTTTATTTCTTAGTTTTTATATTGTTATGCCTAGTGAGTACTGGGTGTGCAAAGAATAATGAGGGAGAGACATTAGAATATAACGGGAGAGCACTCGTCATTGGAGTTGTTGGTGAAAAGCCGAAAGATACATTTAGAAATATAAAGTTTGAAAAAGTGAAGTTAGAAGAGATGCAGGAGAAATCAGCAAAAGTTGATGGTTTTCTAATAATGAAAGAGCACTTTCAAGAAGCTTCAAAAGAGCCGTATAAAGATTTATTTTCATCTTTAAAGAAACCAGTATTTTTTATCGGTTTACAAGATAAATCATATTCGATTTTTATCACAAAAAAAATAGAGTATAAAAGCGCACCAAAAGATATAAATGCTATGTATACGCAAGGTTTTGCGAATATTGGGAGTGGTGAAGGGCAACAGTGGGGAGTTGGTTTATCAAATGGCGGAAATACAGAAGAAAGTATTCATAATATGTATATCGTAGTATTTCAAACAATTGCAGATTATTTGAATAGATCATGAGAAGCCTTTATATAGAAGGCTTTTTATTTTTTTAAATAAACGTTTGTTTAAGGCATATGTTCGGTAGGGAAAATCGATGTTTTCGTAGAGAAACGGAGACAAATAGGGAATTAAATAAACGTTTGTTTAAGGTGTATGTTCGGTAGGAAAGAATCGATGCAGCTCAAGGACTACCATAGAAAACTAGGAAATTAATCAAACGTTTGTTTAAGAAGTATGTTCGGTAGAAAAGAATTGATGCAGCTCAAAGGTTCACATAGAAAAATAGAAAATTAATCAAACGTTTGTTTTAAGATATATGTTTGATGCAGTTGGAAAAGATTCTAAAAAAAATTATATATTTATTTTCCCTTGAAAATGGCGGAAAAATAAGAAAAATTCGCAGGATTATTAAAAATTATCACGAAATAAGTTAAAGTTTAGCGAATAATCGTTTGAAATAATAAAACGTTTTCTATATGATAAAGGTAAAGGTTAGTAAAAAAGTAGGTGAATTTATGACAGTAACATTTTATTCATATCCAAAGTGTGGCACATGTCAAAAAGCAAAGAAATGGTTTGAGGCAAACGATGTAGCATATGAGATGATTCATATTGTTGAAAATCCACCGTCAAAAGAAGATGTACGTAATTTACACGTGAAAAGTGAATTGCCATTAAAAAAATTCTTTAATACAAGTGGAATGCGTTACCGCGAACTTGGCCTAAAAGATAAGTTAAAGGATGCAAGCGAAGACGAAATGTACGAACTTTTAGCATCTGATGGCATGTTGATTAAACGTCCAATCGTAACAGATGGAACGATTGTAACACTTGGTTTTAACGAAGAGCAGTTTGAAAGTGTGTGGAAAAAGTACCAATAAGGTATTTTTACATAATTAATACATTCACTGGAGGTACAGTCATGAGCATTCCAAATAATTTACGTTACTCTGAAGAACACGAATGGGTAAAAACAGAAGGTAATGAAGTTGTTATCGGTATTACTCACTTTGCACAAGGTGAGCTAGGCGATATCGTATTCGTTGAACTTCCTGAAGTAGGTGCAACAATCCAAGCTGACGAGCCATTCGGAAGCGTAGAATCTGTTAAAACAGTTTCTGAATTATACGCACCTGTAAGTGGTAAAGTTGTAGCAGTAAACGAAGAATTAAGTGACCAACCAGAACTTGTTAACGAATCTCCATACGAGGGTGCATGGATGGTTAAAGTTGAACTTTCTGATGCAAGCCAAGTTGAGAAGTTATTAACTGCAGAAAAATATGCAGAAATGACAAACCAAGACTAATTATAGTCGACTGAAGGACAGCCTTTGTGCTGTCCTTTTTTATGTTGTGTTACATAATGAATTTGAAAGCACATATATATTAATTATCATATAGGAGAAGGTTTTTGAAAAACTTTTTTCGCCGAGGTTGCATGCTGATTGAGCCGGTTCCGCTTTTCATTGTCCAGCTCCACCTCCTAGCTCTTCATGTCTAAGAACCTTCCGCACGAGAAGACAAAAAGCGTCTTCTGTGCGAAAGAACCTTAGCCAACAGGGCTAAACAGTCGGTTCCGCTTTTCTTTTGCAAAAATAAACAGGAAACAACATGAAAATAACGAATATACTATATACTAAGTTAAAGGTTGTATAGTATATGGTGATCGGGTGATGACATATGATTTATGTGGAAAAAGTCATTATTGTAGAAGGTAAATCGGACAGAAGAAAGATTGAATCTATTATTCGTGAACCAGTGGAAATTGTTTGTACAAATGGTACAATTGGTTTGTCGAAAATGGATGAGCTCATTGATCAGTTTTTTGATAAGGATGTATATGTGCTAGTGGATGCTGATGATGCAGGGGAAAAGTTAAGGAAACAATTTCGAAAAGAATTTCCGCAAGCAGAGCATATTTATATTGATCGCTCGTATCGCGAGGTGGCGACTGCGCCTTCTTCACATTTAGCAAATGTATTATGGGGAGCTGACATTGACGTTTATACAGAATATTTACGGTAAGGAATGATAGAAGTGATTGATTGGACAGGTGCCGAAGCTGCAGCCCTAATAGAAAATGAAGAAAAAACAGTGCTATATGTATATACACCAATGTGTGGAACATGCCAATTAGCAAAGAAGATGTTAACGGTCGTCGAGATGACGATTGAAGATTTGGAAATTGGAATGTTAGATTTAAATTATGCCCCGCATTTAGCGAAAGAGTATGGAATAGAAAGCGTACCGTGTTTACTTATTTTTGAAAATGGGACACTGATGAAGAAAATATATGCATTTCATTCGGTTGAATATTTATATACGGAATTAAAGTAGGCGGCAAAGTTTTTGCCGCCTCGACATATTTCCCAAGAAATATGTCGACATGCGGGATGGGTACAGTATTTGTCGAGCGAAAGTAACAGGATTGCTCTTTAGTAAGAGGGAATGGTATGTAATAGAAAGTGATATGAAGGATGTGATTTAGGGTGGAATTATATTCTTTGCTACAATCATTTGTAAATTACGCTAATGGTCAATATCATTTAGAACCGCTTTTAAGGCAAGGAGAAAGAACTGTTAATTTTCGTTTTGGAGATGAATGCTGTTCATTACAAATTTCAAGGGATTATATTGAACTTTTGAAAGAGGAAAGAGGAACAGAACAAATCGTTTGTTTATGGGAAGAGGATGTAGAACGTTTGGTGAATGGAAATGTAAGGTTGCAGACGTTAATGAGCGATGGGCGTGTGCAATATTCGGGAACGTATCGAACGATGTTGTTAATTGAATCAATGTTTCATATATGTAAGCCGATGTCAGTGGGCGCTTAAAAGTCTGAAGTTTCTTTTTTTGCGAAAATTTCTGTTGACATGGTGTGTGGATATTGATACAATTCAATTCATAAAATATAGACAATTTAATAAATTTTAAATCAGACGAAAATTTAATCTGATTTCTCTTATCAAGAGAGGTGGAGGGACTGTGCCCTGTGAAGCCCGGCAACCGTCAACTTATGTTGAAATGGTGCCAATTCCTGCAAAGCAAATGCTTTGAGAGATGAGAGAGAGGGATAATGTTGTTATATACGCATATAAACCTTTCTGCTTCTCTAAAAGCGGAAAGGTTTTTTTGTTGTTTGAATGTGGAGGACATTCAAATAATAAGAGGAGCTATACGGATGGACTACACGCATCAAAAATAAAAAAATTGCGGAGTCTATCCAAACAAAAAAGGGGTGAACATCATGATTTTATTAGAAAATGTAAAGAAAATATATAAGGCAAAAAGCGGTGATGTCACTGCTGTAGATAACGCCAACTTACAAATAGAGAAAGGCGAAATATTTGGTGTTATCGGATATAGTGGCGCTGGGAAAAGTTCTTTAATTAGATTGTTTAATCAGTTAGAGAAACCAACGTCTGGTCAAATTACAATCGCAAATCGTGTAATTTCAGCAATTACAGGAAGTGAACTTCGTAAGGCAAGACAAGAAATCGGAATGATTTTTCAGCACTTCAACTTACTTTGGTCACGAACTGTACGCGAAAATATCGAATTCCCACTTGAAATTGCGGGTGTGGATAAGGCGAAGAGAAGAAAACGTGTTGATGAGTTAATTCATCTCGTTGGATTAGAAGGAAGAGGAGACGCATATCCATCTCAGTTAAGTGGTGGACAAAAGCAGCGCGTTGGGATTGCAAGAGCGTTAGCAAATAATCCACAAGTACTTTTATGTGATGAAGCAACGTCAGCTCTTGATCCAGAAACGACGGATCAAATTTTAGATTTACTACTCGATATTAATAAGCGTCTCGGTTTAACAATTGTATTGATTACACATGAGATGCACGTAATTCGAAAGATTTGTAATCGTGTTGCGGTAATGGAGAAAGGGAAAATCGTAGAAACAGGTCCAGTACTTGACGTATTCCGTAACCCGCAGCAGGACATTACAAAACGCTTCGTACAGCAATTAACGGATTCTGAAGATACAAATGAAACAATTGAAAGTTTAATTGAAAAATATCCAGATGGAAAAGTAATTCGCTTGCAGTTTGTCGGTGAGGCTGTAGAAAGACCAGTACTTCAAAGGTTAATGCAGCGCGGTGATATAGAAGTTAGCATTTTGCAAGGAAATATCGCACAAACAAATAACGGTTCTTACGGTAGTTTAGTCGTTCATTTAAATGGCGAAGAAACAGCGATCCAGCAAGCAATAGAAGGAATTCATCAAGATCAAGTAGAGCTGGAGGTGATTGCACATGGATAAGTTAATCGCAAATGTTGATTGGAATCAAATGCTAGAAGCGACTGGTGAAACGTTATATATGACGGCAATCGCAGCGCTTGCCACATTTGTTTTAGGACTTATTTTAGGACTATTACTCTTTATGACAGCGAAAGATAATTTATGGGAAAACAAAGCAATTAATACGGTGATTGGAGCGTTCGTAAACATTTTCCGTTCTATACCGTTCATCATTTTAATTATTTTATTAATTCCATTCACAAAGATTATTCTTGGAACAATTCTTGGAGCGAGTGCGGCATTGCCAGCTTTAATTATCGGAGCGGCACCATTTTATGCAAGAATGGTTGAAATCGCACTTCGTGAAATTGATAAAGGTGTAATTGAAGCTTCAAAAGCAATGGGAGCAAAAACAAGCACAATTATTTTGAAAGTGTTAATTCCAGAATCGTTACCAGCGTTAGTATCTGGTATTACGGTCACGACAATTGCTTTAGTAGGCTATACAGCAATGGCAGGAGTTGTTGGTGCTGGCGGTCTTGGAACACTTGCTTATTTAGAAGGATTCCAGCGAGGAAATAATGATGTAACAATCGTTGCGACAATTTGTGTATTACTAGTTGTATTTTTAATTCAGTGGATTGGTGATAGTTTAACGACTCGAATAGATAAAAGATAATGAAAAACGGGAGGGTATTTCAAATGAAAAAATTATTACTTACAGCACTTATTTCAACTTCAATTTTTGGGTTAGCTGCTTGTGGCGCGAAAGATAAAGAGGAAAATAAACTTGTTGTTGGTGCTTCTAACGTACCGCACGCTGAAATTTTAGAAAAGGCAAAACCGTTACTTGAGAAAAAAGGAATTGAATTAGAAGTGAAAAAATTCCAAGATTACGTGTTGCCAAATAAAGCGTTAGCGGATAAGGAATTAGATGCAAACTACTTCCAGCACATTCCGTATTTAGAAAAAGAAATTAAAGATAAAAAATATGATTTTGAAGTAGCAGGAAAAATTCATTTAGAACCAATTGGTGTGTATTCTCAAAAATATAAGAGCTTAAAAGAGCTTCCAGACGGGGCTACAATTATTATGAGTAATTCTGTTGCTGACCATGGACGTGGTTTAGCAATTTTACAAAAAGAAGGTATTTTAAAAATTAAAGATGGAGTAGATCCAGTTAAAGCGACTCCGAAAGATATTGCGGATAATCCGAAAAATCTAAAGTTCAAAACGGATATCGAACCTGGTTTATTGCCACAAGTGTATAACAATAAAGAAGGCGACGCTGTTCTAATTAACTCTAACTATGCAATTGATGCGAAATTAAACCCAGAAAAAGATGCAATTGCAATTGAAGGTAGTGATTCTCCGTACGCAAACGTAGTAGCTGTTCGTAAAGGTGATAAAGATAAAAAAGAGATTAAAGCTCTTGTAGAAGTGTTGCATTCTAAAGAAATTGAAGACTTTATTACTAAAGAATATAAAGGGGCAGTTGTTCCTGTAAAAGAATAATCGTTTGAAGAAGGGCTGGTGTATGCCGGCTCTTTTTCATAGCTACATAACTATAGGGGAGAAGGGGACATTATATGAAAAAGATTATACTATCAGTTGTTACAGCGCTGTCTGTATTTACATTAGCTGCTTGCGGGGGGAAAGAGGAGAATAAGCTTGTTGTTGGAGCTTCTAACGTGCCGCATGCTGTTATTTTAGAGAAAGCACAGCCGATATTAGAGAAAAAGGGTATTAAATTAGAGATTAAAAAGTTCCAAGATTATGTGTTGCCGAATAAAGCGTTAGCGGATAAAGAAATTGATGCGAACTACTTCCAGCACATTCCGTATTTAGATAAAGAAATTCAAGAAAAAGGATATAAAATTGTAAACGCAGGAAAAATTCATTTAGAGCCAATGGGCATTTATTCTAAGAAATATAAAAGCTTAAAAGATCTTCCAGATGGAGGAACGGTTATTATGAGTAATAACGTAGCTGAGCGTGGCCGTATGCTAGCGTTATTACAAAAAGGTGGCGTTATTAAGCTTAAAGATGGAGTAGACGTTGTTAAGGCGACAGTAAAAGATGTTGTGGAAAATCCGAAAAACTTAAAGTTTAAAACAGATGTAGAACCTGGACTTTCACCGAAGCTGTACGAAAATAATGAAGGCGATGCTTTATTTATTAATTCAAACTACGCAATTGATGCGAAATTAAATCCAACAAAGGATGCAATTGCAATTGAAGGATCAGACTCTCCTTATGCAAATATTATTGCAGTTCGCAAAGGTGACGAGAAGAAAAAAGAAATTAAAGAGTTAGTAGAAGTACTGCATTCAAAAGAAATTCAAGACTTTATTAATAAAGAATATAAAGGTGCTGTACTTCCGGTAAGTGAATAAGTATAAGGAAAGGATTGGGAATTTCCCAGTTCTTTTTTCTTTATATAAATAAGAAGAAAGGTGTATCATATAAGGATGCAAGGGAAATACTTATATACATTTGTGAAAAAATTGTTACATTTTTTCATCGTTTGCGATATCATTTTATTTGATATAAGATTAGAATGAGAATAAAATGAGAATATGAACGTTTTAGTAATTTTTAAAATGTATATATAGGATTAATGGAGGTATTGAGATGGCTGGTTCTACATTAACGGTTAAAGACTTACACGTATCAATTGATGGCAAAGAAATTTTAAAAGGTGTAAACCTTGAAGTAAAGGGTGGAGAAATCCACGCAATTATGGGACCTAACGGAACAGGTAAATCAACTTTATCTTCTGCGATTATGGGTCACCCAAAGTATGAAGTAACAGAAGGTAGCATCATCATCGACGGTGAAGATGTATTAGAAATGGAAGTAGATGAGCGCGCACAAGCCGGTCTATTCCTAGCAATGCAATATCCAAGTGAAATTAGCGGAGTAACAAACGCTGACTTCTTACGTTCTGCAATTAACGCACGTCGTGAAGAAGGCGATGAGATTTCTCTTATGAAATTTATCCGTACATTAGATAAAAACATGGAATTCCTAGAAATGGATCCAGAAATGGCACAACGTTACTTAAACGAAGGTTTCTCTGGTGGAGAGAAAAAACGTAACGAAATTCTTCAATTAATGATGATTGAGCCAAAAATCGCAATCTTAGATGAAATCGACTCAGGTCTTGATATCGATGCATTAAAAGTTGTATCTAAAGGTATTAACCAAATGCGCGGCGAAGAGTTCGGTTGCCTAATGATTACGCATTACCAACGTTTATTAAACTACATCACTCCAGACTTCGTTCACGTTATGATGAACGGTCGTATCGTTAAATCTGGTGGCCCTGAGCTTGCACAACGTCTAGAAGCTGAAGGTTACGACTGGATTAAAAAAGAATTAGGTATTGAAGACGAAACAGCAGAGCAAGAAGCGTAAGAGAGGAGCATAAACATGACAATCGGTACATTACCTTTCGATCAAGAAACAATCCGTCAGCGCGCAAGCGAAGTAAACGAAGCTGCTTGGTTGACTGAGTTCCGCTTACAAGCTCTTGCACAAGCAACTGAACTTCCAATGCCAACGCCTGATAAAACGAAAATTGACAAATGGGACTTTATCGGAAAAGGCGACGCTGCTAAGCAAGAGCCTGTAAGTTCTTTAACAGAGCTTCCAGAAGCAGTGAAAAACTTAATCGATGAAAATAACAGCGTATTAGTACAACGTACTGGTACAACTGCTTTCGTTTCTTTAGCAGACGAAGCAAAAGAAAAAGGTGTTATTTTTACAGACATCGTAACAGCTGCAACAGAGCATGCTGAACTATTACAAAAGTATTTAATGAAAGACGGCGTGAAAGTAGACGAGCATCGTCTAACTGCACTTCATGCTGCATTAATCAACGGCGGTGCATTCGTATATGTTCCGAAAAACGTTGTTCTTGAAACTCCACTTCAAGCTGTATTCTTAGTAGACGGCGAAGAAGCTAACGTATATAACCACGTATTATTCGTAGCTGATGCGAACAGTACTGCAACTTATGTTGAAAACTACGTTGCAAATGAAAATGCTAAAGGTATTGCAAATATCGTAGCAGAAGTAATCGTGGAACAAGGCGCACAAGTGAAATTCGGTGCGGTTGATTTATTAGCAAAAGACGTAACAACTTACGTTAACCGCCGCGGTGTTGTTGGACGCGACGGCCGTATTGATTGGGCTCTAGGTCTTATGAATGACGGAAACACAATCTCAGAGAACGTTACGAACTTAATGGGCGACGGATCATATGCTGATACAAAAACAGTAACAATTGGCCGTGGTAACCAAACACAAAACTTTACAACTAAAGTTGTTCACTTCGGTAAACACTCTGAAGGTTGGATCTTAAAACACGGTGTACAAAAAGATAGTGCAACATCTATCTTTAACGGAATTGGTAAGATTGAACACGGTGCATCTAAATCAAATGCACAACAATCTTCTCGCGTTCTTATGTTAGACGAGAAAGCTCGCGGGGATGCAAACCCAATTCTTTTAATTGATGAAGATGATGTAATGGCAGGTCACGCAGCTTCAGTAGGTCGCGTAGATCCGTACCAATTATACTACTTGATGAGCCGTGGTATTCCAAAACGCGAAGCAGAACGTTTAGTCATCCATGGATTCTTAGCACCTGTAGTAAATGAGCTTCCAATTGAAGGAGTAAAAGCACAGCTTGTTGAGGTAATTGAAAGGAAAGTTCGCTAATGAATATTCATGAAATACGCAAACAGTTTCCAATTCTTGATCAAAAAGTGAACGGCAAACAACTTGTTTATTTCGATAGTGCAGCAACTTCTCAAAAACCAATTCAAGTCATTGAAACGTTAGAACGTTACTATAAAGAATATAATTCTAACGTGCATCGCGGTGTTCATACGCTCGGTACGAAAGCTACCGACGCGTATGAAGGTGCACGTGAGAAAGTTCGCAAGTTTATTAACGCGAAATCAATGGAAGAGATTATTTTCACGCGCGGAACGACAACTGCATTAAATACAGTAGCAGCTAGCTATGGTCTTGAAAATGTAAAAGAAGGCGATGAAATCGTTATTTCTTACATGGAACACCATAGTAACATCATTCCGTGGCAACAAGTTGCGAAGAAAACTGGCGCAACTTTGAAATACCTTCCGCTTCAACCAGACGGTACAATTTCTTTAGAAGATGTTCGTCAAACTGTTACACCGAATACAAAAATCGTTTCTATTATGCAAGTATCAAACGTACTTGGAACGATTAACCCTGTAAAAGAAATCGGAGCAATCGCACACGAAAACGGAGCAATTATGGTCGTTGATGGTGCACAAAGTACACCTCACATGAAAGTGGATGTACAAGATTTAAACTGTGATTTCTACGCATTATCTGCTCATAAGATGTGCGGACCTACAGGTATCGGCGTATTATATGGTAAGAAAGAATTGCTAAACAATATGGAGCCAATTGAATTTGGCGGTGAAATGATTGATTTCGTAGATTTACAAGAATCTACTTGGAAAGAGCTTCCGTGGAAGTTTGAAGCAGGTACACCGATTATCGGTAATGCAATCGGGCTTGGTGCGGCAATTGATTTCCTAGAAGAAATCGGTCTTCATAATATTGAAAAGCATGAGCATGAATTAGCGCAATACGCTTTAGAAAGACTATCAGAAGTAGATGGCGTTACAATTTATGGTCCAAAGCATCGCGCTGGTCTTGTTACATTTAATATTGAAGACGTACATCCTCACGATGTAGCGACTGTATTAGATGTAGAAGGCATTGCGGTTCGCGCAGGACACCACTGTGCACAACCGCTTATGAAGTGGCTAAAAGCTTCTTCAACAGCACGTGCGAGCTTCTATTTATATAATACAAAAGAAGAAATTGATACATTTGTTGAATCGCTAATCAAGACAAAGGAGTATTTCACAAATGTCATTTAATAATTTAGATACGTTATACCGTCAAGTTATTATGGATCATTACAAAAATCCTCGTAACCATGGCGTATTAGAAGATAGTGTTACCGTTAACTTGAACAATCCAACTTGTGGCGATCGTATTCAACTTACGATGAAAGTAGAAGAAGGTATTGTACAAGAGGCGAAGTTTGAAGGAGAAGGATGTTCAATCTCAATGTCTTCAGCTTCAATGATGACACAAGCAGTAAAAGGAAAGAAAATCGAAGAAGCACTTCAGCTTTCGAAAATTTTCTCTGACATGATGCTAGGAAAAGAGTACGATGACAGCATTGATTTAGGAGATATTGAAGCATTACAAGGCGTATGCAAGTTCCCAGCACGTATTAAATGTGCAACATTAGCGTGGAAAGCGTTAGAAAAGGGCTTAAACGAAGATAAGTAATGTTAAAGGTTCCTAAAAACGAGGTTATCTAAGGAGGGACACACCAACATGGCGAAGCAACTGCCAGATATCGGCGATTATAAATATGGTTTCAAGGACAAAGACGTTTCAATTTTCCGTGCTGGACGCGGTTTAACAAAAGAAATCGTAGAAGAGATTTCACGTATGAAAGAAGAACCACAGTGGATGTTAGACTTCCGTTTAAAATCACTGGATAAGTTCTACGAAATGCCAATGCCACAATGGGGCGGCGACTTAAACGACTTAGATTTCGATGAAATTACGTACTACGTAAAACCATCTGAGAAATCTGAGAAGTCTTGGGATGAAGTACCTGAGGAAATTAAAGCTACATTTGATAAATTAGGTATTCCTGAAGCTGAGCAAAAATATTTAGCTGGTGTATCTGCACAGTACGAATCTGAAGTTGTATACCACAACATGAAAGAAGACCTAGAAGCTCTAGGAATCGTCTTCAAAGATACAGATAGCGCATTAAAAGAGAACGAAGATATTTTCCGTGAGCATTTCGGAAAAGTAATCCCACCAACAGACAACAAGTTCTCTGCATTAAACTCTGCAGTTTGGTCTGGTGGATCATTCATCTACGTTCCAAAAGGTATTAAAGTTGATACACCACTTCAAGCGTATTTCCGTATTAACTCTGAAAATATGGGACAATTCGAGCGTACGCTTATCATCGTAGACGAAGGCGCGCACGTACACTACGTAGAAGGTTGTACAGCACCTGTTTACACAACTAACTCACTTCATAGTGCGGTAGTAGAAATCATCATTAAGAAAGATGCATATTGCCGTTATACAACAATCCAAAACTGGGCGAACAACGTATACAACCTAGTTACAAAACGTGCGGTTTGTGAAGAAAACGCAACGATGGAATGGATTGACGGTAACATCGGATCTAAATTAACGATGAAATACCCAGCAGTTATCTTAAAAGGCGAAGGCGCTCGTGGTTTAACATTATCTATCGCGATTGCTGGTAAAGGCCAACACCAAGATGCTGGTGCGAAAATGATTCACTTAGCACCAAACACATCTTCAACAATCGTTTCTAAATCGATTGCGAAGCATGGTGGTAAAGTAACTTACCGTGGTATCGTACAATTCGGACCAAAAGCGAAAAACTCTCGCTCTAACATCGAGTGTGATACGTTAATCATGGATAACCAATCTACATCTGATACAATTCCTTACAACGAAATCAAAAACGATTACGTTTCACTTGAGCACGAAGCGAAAGTATCGAAAGTATCAGAAGAACAATTATTCTACCTAATGAGCCGCGGTATTTCTGAGCAAGAAGCTACAGAAATGATCGTAATGGGCTTCATCGAGCCATTCACTCGCGAACTTCCAATGGAATACGCAGTTGAAATGAACCGTCTAATCAAGTTTGAGATGGAAGGTTCTATCGGTTAATAGATAAAAGTGGAAGCGGCTCGTTCAGAATATGAGGGGGATGGAGCTTCTGACGTAGAGGCGCTCTTTGCCTCGCAGGAAGAAGTGAAGCCACCGAATATTCTAGCCGCTGGAACTGGATAATATATTAAGGAAGCGCCCTGCATAGCAGGGCGCTTTTTTATGTTGTATATTCGGATTCGGCTGTAAGATACCCGAGTGGGTGTTAAACTAAATATATCAACGGTTCGATATGATATGTCGATTTACCAACAAATTACGACATGTCGAGCGAGAGAAATACCCCCTCAATATAAAAAAGAGCCAGCAATAAATAGCCCTAAAACAGAAACATTACAAATATAAAAGGCACGCATACTAATATAAAAATAATTAATATAAGTAAGACAAAGATACTGACAAATCAGCTGGAAATCCACCAAATCGCCCGCTAAACCTCCCGGAGAACCACCCAACAAACTTCCTGACAAATCCCCCTAACAGTGAGAATCATTCCACAGAAGATATCCCTCAAACTAATCAACAGACTAAAAAAAGTAGTATAAAGTTTTTCATATTAAAAAGGGCAATCTTTTGCTTTTTCTCATAATGCGAGTACAATGTAGAATAGCAAGAAAAGACGAAAAGTATTTACAGGATTATTGCGTACGTGTAGCGTAAATGGCAGTAAGGAACTGAGAGGAGGTTTTTTCTCTGAATATAAATAAAGAAACGATCATCCACCTTTATCATACAAACGATATACATAGTCATTTTGAAAATTGGCCGCAAATTTCTCGGTTTGTACTAGGTGAGAAAAAGCGAAGACAGGCAGCGGGAGAGACGGTTTTAACTGTGGATATTGGCGATCATGTGGATCGTTTTCATAGTATTTCGGAAGCGACAAATGGACTTGGGAATACGAGGTTATTAAATGAGGCGTTATATGATTATGTAACGATCGGAAATAATGAAGGAATTACGTTAGCGAAAGAGCATTTGAATCGTCTATATGATGCTGCTGGGTTTGAGGTGCTTGTAGCGAATTTATTTGAAAAAGAAGGTGTACGTCCGGCGTGGGCGAAGCCTTATAAATTACATACAACGACAGATGGGATTACGATTGCCTTTATTGGATTAACGGTAGCTTATCCAGAGTTTTATCATATGTTAGATTGGCATATTGAAGATCCAATCATCCATTTAGAGTCTATTTTAGAAGAAGTTAAGGATACAGCTCATATTACGGTTGTGCTTTCTCATCTTGGAAAAAGTATGGATGAGTATATGGCGGAGCATTATGATATAGATGTTATTTTAGGTGCACATACGCATCATTTATTTGAGCGTGGCGTTCTTGTAAACGATACCTTGCTTTGCTGTTGTGAAAAGTGGGGACATTACGTTGGACACGTGCAGCTTACTGTGGATAAAGAGACGAAGAAACTGTTGAAGAAAGACGGTAGAGCGATTAAGACAGAACGGTTAGGTGCTTATAGCGAGCCGTTATCCACAATTGAAATGCTGCAGGAAGAAAGTAAACAGATAATGGCTGAGCCTGTCGTTCATTTAAAAGAATCATTGCCGGTTGATTGGTTTAAGGAGACGACGTTTTCTCATATGTTGGCAAGTGCGCTTAAAGAGTGGTGTAATGCGGATATTGGAATGGTGAACGCTGGTGTACTACTTGAGGGATTAAATGAAGGCGTTGTGACGCGCGGAGATATTCATCGAATTTGTCCACATCCAATTAATCCATGTCTATTAAAAGTGCCAGGGAAAACGTTAAGAGAAGTTATTTTGAAAGCACGCCGCCCGAATATGGAGAATCTTGAGGTGAAAGGATTCGGATTTCGTGGAAAAGTAATGGGGAAAATGATTTACGATGGTTTAGAAGTGATTCCAGATACGATTCCTGGGAATAAAATTTTACTGGAAGATGTATTGATTAACGGGAAATCGCTGGAGTTAGATCGTATATATACGGTAGGAACGATTGATATGTTTACGTTTGGATACTTATACCCAGAGCTATCCACACTTTCTCATAAGCAATATTATATGCCAGAACTACTTAGAGATGTGTTAACAGACATGTTGATAACTCATACATTTTCCGTCAAACTATAGGCTAGTTAACGTGTAACACTCATTTTTCTCTTGTCATAAAGATAAGAAAGAGAGGAGTGTGAACTATGGTTAATGTGGAGCCAATTATAATTGATAATTATACGTTCATTGCGGTTAGTGTAAAACTTCCAAAGACAAATTTGCTAGCTGTAATGAGCGATAAAGGATATATTATGTGTGGTGCATTAGATGTAGGTCTTTTAAATGAGAAGTTAGGAGATCGAGGAATTATTGCTGGCCGTGCGGTTGGCGTAAGAACGATTGAACAACTTCTTGAAGCGCCACTGGAATCAGTAACGATTGAAGCCGAAGTTTTAGGCATTAAGGCCGGAACAATCGGAAAAGATGCACTATTAAAAATGAGATAAGCATATATCGTCCCTCTTTCTTGCATAGAAATAATATAAGAAGGAGGGTTTTCTTATGAGCATATTTCGTTCGAAAAATTCGCGGTTTCGAAGGGGACCGATTTCCTTTCGATATATACTGCTTATTTCGTTTATCATTTTTATCGTAATGGTAGTTCAGGGGTTATGGATTGTAAATAAAAGTATTCAGCCAACGTTAATTAAGTATGGGGAAACAGAGACGCATAAAATGGCCACAGCAGTTATGACGAAAGCGGTAAAAGATAGAATTAATGAAGGGTTTGATGTAGATTCATTAATGAAAGTACAAACGGATAGGAACGGAAAAGTATCTACAATTGATTTAAATACAAAACAAGTAAATGAAATATTAACATCGACTACTGCATACATAGAGAAATATTTACAACAAGTAGAAAAAGGGGATACGAAAGCACTTGGTATTTTTGAAGAGAATGGAGTATCTATGTCAGTTCCTTTTGGGCGCATAACTGATAATGCGCTTCTTGGTAATATAGGACCAGATATTCCGATTAATTTTACGCCAATTGGCCATGTGAATACGGATATTAAACAGCTAGTTGAGCCGCAAGGGATTAATAATACAGCGATCAAAATTATTATGGAAGTGGAAGTAACATTACAAGTTATGATTCCGTTACGCACGAAAGAAATTACGGTGAAGCAAAATATTCCGATTGCGACGCGCATTGTTCAAGGTGAAGTGCCTACTTATTACGGAAGTGGCGGAGTTGTTGTACCAGATAAAAAATAACCGTAGCAATTCGCTACGGTTATCGTTTTGTATTTGCGCGTTCTTTTCGTTCCCAAAGGCTTAAATGCATGTATGGATCGAAAGCCCATTCTGTATAGCCGTTGTCTTTATACATTCCAAAGTGTAAGTGTGGTGGGAACTTTCCAGCTGTACCAGGAGGACCGTAGCCAGTGCTACCGACAAAGCCGATTACTTTTCCTGGTTCGACAATTTGTCCAAGCTGTATTTCCTTTGAGAACCCACCTAAGTGAGCGTAATAATGGTAATTATTATGAAGGTCTCGAATACCAATGCGCCATCCACCGAGGCGATTCCATCCTTTCGTTTCAATGACGCCATAGCAAGTTGATCGTACTGGTACGCCATATCCTGCGAAAATATCGGTTCCTTCATGAATACGCCGTCCGCCAAAGCTTCTTCCAGCACCAAAAGTACTACGGTAGCTATGATCACTACGAATAGGGAGAGGAAAAGCATTTCCTTCTAAATTAATACGTCCATAGTGTCTATAAATTTGGGCGTATTCTGTAATTAACTCAACAGTTTTTGCACGTCTATAATATTCCCAAAGCATAATGTTAATGCGGTCTTCTGACGTTCCTTGTTTCTTTAAAATAGTTGCTGCTGTATGCAGAAGATCACGGTCGTTATTTGCATTTGCAAATCCATCTTTGTCACCATCTAAACCCATTCCGCCAAATAGAGAAATGGTGTGGGGGAGAGTATCGTTGCTATTAACAGGTCCAGCCCACATTTCTGGTTTGAAATAAAGGGAAATGATAGCATCCGGTTTTTTCGGAATATCCTTTCTTACGCTCCGTATATTTCTTTCATACTGATCCATTGCAGCTAAGTAATACCACGGAATGCCTGAAGATTGCTCGGTTTCTTTATATAGTGCCATGCGCTTATCATATATGCTTTGCTGATTATCTTCACCGTAAGCGATGTTTTGGTGGAGAAGAAAGCAAATCGAAAGCAAAAGAGAAATTTTTCGAAGCATGAAATAGACTCCTTTCACAACATCACTCTTTTTAGTGTGGGATATACGGAGTATTTCATTATAGGGAACGATTGGAAAAAATCTTAGAATCTTCATTTGAGCAAATCGCTTTCATACGTTAGAATAGATATGTTACATTGAAAGAAGCGAACACGGTAAACTATTTCATATTGTGCGGAGTTGATAACCATGACAAAACAAACAGAATATAAGCGCAAGCCCGAATGGTTGAAAATTAAGTTAAACACGAATGAAAACTATACAGGCTTAAAGAAAATGATGCGTTCTAAAAATCTTCATACAGTTTGTGAAGAGGCGAAATGTCCGAATATTCATGAGTGCTGGGCTGTAAGGAAAACAGCAACATTTATGATTTTAGGTGCGGTTTGTACACGTGCTTGTCGTTTTTGTGCGGTTAAAACAGGCTTGCCAACTGAGCTTGATTTACAAGAACCAGAACGCGTAGCAGATTCTGTAGTACAAATGGGCTTAAAGCACGTTGTTATAACAGCGGTTGCACGTGATGATTTAAAAGACGGTGGAGCAGCTGTTTTTGCTGAAACAGTACGCGCTGTTCGTCGCAAAAATCCATTTACGTCAATCGAAGTATTACCATCTGATATGGGTGGGGTAGAAGAAAACTTGAAAATGTTAATGGATGCAAAACCAGATATTTTGAACCATAACATTGAAACAGTACGTCGATTATCTAACCGAGTTCGCGCTAGAGCAAAATATGACCGTTCATTAGAGTTTTTACGTCGAGCAAAAGAAATGCAGCCTGATATTCCAACTAAATCGAGCATTATGGTGGGCTTAGGTGAAACAAGAGAAGATTTAATTGAAGCAATGGATGACTTACGTGCAAACAATGTGGATATTTTAACTCTTGGACAATACCTACAACCATCTAAGAAGCATTTACCAGTTCTTAAATATTATCCACCAGCAGAATTTGCAGAGCTTAAAGAAATTGCACTTAGCAAAGGATTTAGCCACTGTGAAGCTGGCCCACTTGTACGTTCTTCTTACCATGCGGACGAGCAAGTACGTTCTGCGAAAGAAAAAACAGCAGAAGCGAAATAATGAAAAAAGAGAGCTAATATTAGCTCTCTTTTTGTTTATATTCTAAAACTGTATTTTGACACGTTGATAAAATTCTTTTTAATTCCTCTGTGGATAATTCAATTGTAAATTCAGGTACACCAGGTGTGATTAAAATTTTATTGTAAGTATAAATTGAACTGTCCACAATAATCGTTACATCTTGTGAATAACCGAAAGGAGCTACACATCCTGGAGTACAACCAGTCTCTTCTCTTAGCTCGTCAGGAGAACAGAGCGATAAGTTCTCTCCTGTTATTTCTTTCATCTCTCCTCGGTTGAGGCGAGTTCCCTCTAACGTAAAGAATACGTAATACGCCCCAGATTTTGATTTTAAAAATAGGCTTTTACTTGGAGTGCCTTGTAAGCCGAGCCTTTCACGAACGATACGATCTGTCTCATAGTCGAGTACTGGTTCGTGTTCAAATTTTTCATAAGAAGCATTTGTTTTATGTAGTAAAGAAAGTACGTCTTCGTACATGTTGAATGATACCCCTCTCTATGTTTTACTGCAGCCCTACCATATCTTCTCGCGGTGTCAACTGAATGTATTGGAAAGAGATATTACTTGGATGGCGCTTCCCACAATCGTTTTATGACAGATTGTTCATCAAGTGTAATTTCATAAATATCAGGGTTCGTTAAAGTTTTCCATTTATCAAAGCCAATAGTATGATCAAAGTGCTTTAAAATTAATGTGAGTAAGTTGCCGTGTGTCACGAGTAATGTTGTGTCATGCTCTAGTTTTAAAACTTCCTGAATAAGTGAGATGGCGCGATCCATCGCTTGTTTTGTTGACTCTCCGCCCGAAAAGGCAATATCTATATTGGTAAAAGTGTATTCTAGTTTTTGAAGCCAATCATCCATTGAAACAGTGCTTAATATGCGTTCTGCTAACCGTTCATCTTCTTGAATAGATAAATTAGCTTGGAGGGCATATGGCCGAATAGAATCGATAGCGCGGACAAATGGGCTTGAAATAATATGATCTATTTGTAGATGATTTTCTAAGAGGAATGTAGCAAGGTTGTTTGCTTGATCTTTTCCTACGTTTGTTAATTCCGCATTACGTTCTTGTCCAGTTGCTGAACAATGCCTGATTACAATAATTTTCTTCATATTTCATCCCCATCTTTCAAGTTGACGATATATACTTCGACAAATGTGGAAAAAATTCCTTTTTATTGGAAAAGGCATAGTGATCTAAGTATGTGGAAAAGTAATGTGGATAAATGAAAATTTGAGGTGCAATTATGAAAAAAATGATATGCATTGTATTCAGTATTTGTTTTCTCATACAATTGTCCACAGCATATGCACAATCTAATCAAAAATTAGAATACTCGAGCAATCAAAGTAAATCATTCGTTAGTGGGGATGTGTTTTATGAACAGTTAGATAAGAAAATCTATAAAGAATATAACAATGCAGCATATAGCGTTCGTAAAAAAATCTTATTTAAAGAAGTACAAGATGCAGAATTTTCCTTCCGAAAAAAAACAGATGTTGGCTGTCGAAGTAGAGTGGTGATTCAAGATGTATTTGTTCATCCAAATCGCCAAGTGTACTTTTTTGCTTCTTTTTCTCAAGATGCAGTAGATGAGTTTCATAAGTATATAGTTATAGATGCAGAAACAAAGAAGGAACTTCGAGGTGGCCGAAGTTATCACTGTTACGAAAATCCACATAAAAAATAAACCACCAATTTTGGTGGTTTATTTTTTACTCTGCTGTACTCACTAATTTCTCTTTCATTTTACGAATAAGAATGAAACCACCAATCGCGAAGAGAAGAGTAATTCCTTCTGCGACAAAGATGTTAATCATTTTTGTTTGGTAAAGTGCTGCGAAAAAGTCTACAAGTGCGTGGAATAGTATAGCGTATGCGAGGAAAATGTATTTCTTTTGTTTTACCGCGTATACGACAAGCATTGTGAAGGCAATTTGCAGAACGAGTGCCATAATTCTTTCTAAGCTACCAAGTAAGTATAAATAGGCAGGTTGCTCTATTAACAAGTCCTTGATATGGCTCAACTGTGGGTATTGTTCAACCATTTGAGCGAAGCTACCATTGTTAATAGATGTTGCAAAGGTAAGAGTTTGAAGCCCAGCGAATCCGCCGACTAAAATCGATTCAATACCGCCGTGTCCAATTCCGTACGCAAGACCATCTTTATAATCTCGATATTTTTTCAGTAAGTAGTAAAAGGCAACGAAACGACCTAGTTCTTCAAAAATACCAGCAGTTAGTCCGCCGAAAATCGAAAAGATAAATGGATTCTTTAAAAACTCAGCTGTTGTGGGGTTACCACGCATGAATAATTGGAATGGTGTTTCGAGTATTTGGGTAAACCCGATAAAGATAAGGACACCAACGCCAACTATTTTCCAATTAATATTATATTTCTTACGGAAATAAACGAGTACGATAATTGGGACCAGAACCGAAACAACGAGTTGAATTATGATGCTGGCAATTACAGTATTTGAAACCATACTTTCACCGCTTTCTAATATATGTACATATCTATTATGCATGAAATATAGGAGAGATGAAACTTTTAGAGATAAATGAATTTACTTATTGACTCTAACGTTGCGTCATACTTTATCGTATGTATTAAGGGGGAGATACGCATGACAATGAGGGTAAAAGAAGTAGCTAATTTAGTTGGAATTAGTGTGCGCACACTGCATCATTACGATGAAATTGGGTTGTTAACCCCAGATGAGACGACAGAGTCTGGATATCGTCTGTATTCCAATGAAAATTTAGAAACACTACAGCAAATTTTATTTTTTAAAGAGCTTGGCTTCCCTTTAAAGAAGATTAAGGAAATTATCATGAGTCCTTCATTCGACCGTGAAGAGGCATTACAGCTTCATAAGAAAATGCTTCTTGAAAAGCGGGCTAGATTGGATAAAGTGATAGCGACGATTAATAAAACAATTCAGCATACAAAAGGAGAGATTGAAATGACGAACAAAGAGAAATTTGAAGGATTTGATTTTAGTCATAACCCGTACGAAGAAGAAGCACGTGAACGATGGGGAGATGAGGCTGTAGATAAAGCGAATAAAACAGCGAAGGGTATGTCTAAAGAGAAGCAGGAGGAGTTTAATAATATTTACAGAAAGCTAGCAACACTTCGAAATGGAGCACCTGATTCTAAAGAGGCGCAATCAGCAATTGGGGTATGGTACGATTACTTGCAAAACTTCGGTGAATATTCATTAGAGGCTTTTAAGGGACTCGGTCAAATGTATGTTGCTGATGAGCGCTTTACGAAAAACATTGATAAGTTTGGTGAAGGTTTAGCACAGTTTATGTGTGATGCGATGGAGGTTTATGCGGATCGTAAGAAATAGTAAAAAGGTGGATGTTTTCTCCACCTTTTTATTTTTTTATCATATTATTTAAAGTTTGATCCCCCGTATTGTTCAAATGAGGATTATCGCTCATTTCACGTTTTAACATATCAAG
The DNA here is from genome assembly GCF_030348325.1 of Bacillus hominis. NCBI lineage: Bacteria > Bacillati > Bacillota > Bacilli > Caryophanales > Bacillaceae > Bacillus > Bacillus hominis. The sequence goes on along the minus strand of NZ_JAUCFS010000005.1, from coordinate 4,532,767 downwards.
ACTTTGTTCATATTCTTTATTGTTTAAGCTACCAGATTGAAGACCTTGAATTTGAGAAATCAACTTTTGGTTTGTTGATACATATGCTTTATAATAGCGAGGGACGATGGACAAAGCTGTTTTATATACTTGATCTGTTACGAGTTTCGGGTCCGTTGTGTTTGCACGGTATACAACGAATACTTCGTCGTCGGTAACGAGTGTAGCGGCATTGGTTACGTCAGGAAGTTTGACTGTCATGCTCGTAATCATTTCAGCGACTTTCTCACGGTTAATGGCCCCTACTTGTTTGTTAGATACTTCATGCTTTTGTTTAGATGAATAGCCGACTCTCGTGAGTCTTGTATTTGTGTTTTCTGTATGATACATGTCGTTTTTATTGGAAACAAGAACACGGCTTCCTTCTTCGCGTTCCATTTCGGCTTTATTCGTTGATTGGCAGCCTGCAAATAAGGAAAGAGTGAGAAGGGAAAGTACAATTTGTTTTTTCACGATGTATCACCTCCTTCTCCATAGCATGTACTAATTTGCAATTTTTTGTATTTGAAATTGTTGGTTGTTATGCTTTGTGATACGATAAAAAGAAGAATGCTTAGAGAGGAAGTTAATGATGGAGCAAAAGCAAGAGATTCATACTACGGTGAGCATTAATAATGTTCAGTACGAAGTAATTAAAAACTTTCGTGACGGTTTTAGTGAAGAAGCATTTAAAGAGCGTTATGCAGAAATTTTAAATAAATATGATTATATCGTTGGGGACTGGGGTTATGAGCAACTTAGATTGCGTGGCTTCTTTGATGATAGTAATCAACGTTCAACATATGACACGAAAATTAGTACTTTATCAGAGTATTTATACGAGTACTGTAACTTCGGTTGTGCACACTTCGTATTACGAAAAGTGAAGAAATGAAAAAATCCTCTTACGATTGTAAGAGGATTTTTTCATAGCAGTTATACCAATTATGAGGAGGCTGTTTACTTTTGAAATAAACAGCACCTCGGCAAATATAATGATTCTTTTCATATAACCGTAATGAAACGGGATTGCCAGTGAAAGCATCTAATCGTATGCCAGTATAGTTTTTTTGTTTCGCTGCACTTTCCCAAAAGGATAAAAGTACTTTGCTATATCCTTTTCCTTGCGCGAAAGGGTGGATGACGAAAGAATGGACGATAAGAAAGCGACCATCTGTTTCTGACCAGTCAATAAGTGCGTATTCGGGAGATTGCCATTCGTTTAATACGACAGCACCAACGAGTGAATCATGCTCAAATAGGCAGTAGAGTTCACCTTGTTTTAAGTGATAGGAAATATGTTCTCGAGCTGGATATGAGTCATCCCATTGGTAAATTTGATTTTGTAAGAGCGCTTTTTTGCATTCTGTATACATTTCATCTAATTCGTCTAATAAATCCATCGTACCTTTTCTCACGTTTAGCATGAGACTCCCCCTTATAAACAAATCGAAATAGAATCGCCTTCAGAAAGTAGTGTGTTTGGTTTCATTCGTTGTCCGTTCAATTGAATGTCCCCATTTTTAATTTTATCCACAATGAGTGTACGGCTCCAATCTGAAATATATGTGGATAACATTTTATCAATTCGGTGGGAACCAAAAACGATGTCTAATACGATTGTTATTTCGGCTATGCCACTTTCTTTATGTTGTGTAATGGAAATGGTAGTACTTGTTTCCGTTTGATCTTGCGGAGTCATATCGACTGTTTCTACATGATCAGTAAATGCCTTGTAAATACGTAGTTTTTGATTCCACGTATGATCTTTTGGACATTTATAAATGGCAAAGCGGTATATGTTTTTTCCATTGGCGTTATGCCTACGAGTATTCGTGTCAGTAAATAGGGTAGTGCGTCTGCAATTTTTACAATACTTTTCGATTGTGTTTTGCTGATTTTCATATAAACTCCAAGAAAGTTGTACTTTCTGCATTTTCCTTCACCTCTTATATTAGTGGCAAAGAAACGTAATACAGCTATTTGGATGTCTTGTAGTATGAAGACATGAGAAAAAGACAAAAATAAAAGGAGATTCCCCCCAAAGAGGAACCTCCGTAAACATCATACTACAGATGCGTTACGTTCCTTTGTAATGGGAATGGGCAGACTACTCCCTTGAAAAAGCACGGTGCTTTTTTGAGAGTAATGCTATCCAATTGCTGATCCACTACAAAGTAAATGTTGGCATACGTAGATAACGTCCCTTCTATCCAAATAGATTTATTCTTAATTATAACATAGAAGATTGAAAATTCAAAACTCTTGAAACGAAAAAACACCAGCTATTTTAGCTGGTGTTTGAGATAAATTATATAAGTTCAAATAAAAATGAGCGTAATTCTTCTGCATTTTCTTCAGACATAGAAAATGCGTGCTCTAAGTAGCCTGGTTCGTTTAAATCGTCAGGACCGATGATAGCAAATTTGTTGCTCTGCATATCAAGGACTATCGTTTTACCGTAATGACGATCGGAGTATAGAAGCGCTAAATCATGACGCTCATTTTCCCCCATAAAGCTAACGAAACGAGTTTTTGTAGCGACTGTATCGTCGTACAGAAAGAAACGTTCTTCCATACACATGGCTCCTTTATTAAATATCTAAGTTTAAGTGTGGTTTATGGTCTAAATGGTGGTGTGTTTTAATAAATCGCACCGTTCTTGTTTTGTAACGCATAACGATAGAATATGTTTCAGCTAAATCTCCGCCAAGGAATTTTACGCCGTCTAATAATTCACCAGCAGATACACCTGTTGCTGAGAAGATTGCGTCATCACCAGATACTAAGTCATCTAACATAAGAAGTTGACGAGGATCTTCTAATCCCATTTCACGACAACGAGCTTCTTCTTCTTCGTTCATTGGAACTAAGCGCGCTTGCATTTCACCTTCAAGGCATTTTAATGCTGCTGCAGAAATAACGCCTTCTGGAGCTCCGCCAACACCTACGAATAAGTCGATACCTGTTCCAGGTAAAGCTGTAGCGATTGATGCACCAACATCTCCATCACCAAATAGTTTTACGCGTGCACCTTTTGCACGAACACGGTCAATAATATCTTGATGACGTTCACGTTCTTGCACGATAACCGTTAGGTCACGAATTTTTTTATTGTTTGCTTCTGCTACAATTTCAATTGTTTTTTCAATTGGATCATCTAAGCTAATTTTACCAGCTGCTTTTGGACCAACCGCGATCTTTTCCATGTACATATCCGGAGCATGAAGAAGGTTTCCTTTATCTGCGATTGCGATAACTGCCATTGCATTTGCAAGGCCTTTCGCAACGATGTTTGTACCTTCTAATGGGTCAACGGCGATATCTACTTCTGGACCGTTACCTGTTCCTAGTTCTTCACCAATATACAACATCGGTGCTTCATCAAGTTCTCCTTCACCAATTACAACAGTACCTGCCATGTTTACTGAATCGAACATATCACGCATAGCTGTAGTTGCTGCATCATCTGCTTCGTTTTTCTTTCCGCGGCCCATCCACTGTGCGGATGCTAAGGCTGCTGCTTCTGTTACACGGACAATTTCTAGTGCGAGTTCACGTTCCAAGATTGCATTCCTCCAATTTCAAAAATCATACAGATATAACTATAACAAATAACGGAGAAAAGGTGAATTCGAAAAATTGTCGATTTTTTCAGAAGAAAGCGTTACAATTAAAATGTAAATGCTTTAATTTCCAGGTAGGTGACATGAATGTACTTCGTAGACAGAAAGAAAATAGAACAAATGCTAGTATGTTTAGAACGAGCAACAAATACATTTCAAGAGAAGAAGATCTATGAAACCGAGTTTGAATTTTATGCATTAGAGCGCATAGCCCATCTTATTATTGATTGTGTATTAGATGTAGGAAATGCGATGATTGATGGATTTATTATGCGCGATCCAGGAAGTTACGAAGATATTATCGATATTTTAATGGACGAGCGAGTGATAAGTGCAGAAGAAGGAGGAGGAATGAAAGAAATTATTCTTCTTCGAAAAATGCTTACGCAAGATTATATTCAAATGAATCATGATGAATTATATAAGACGATTCAAAAACATATCGCCGTGGTAGAGAAATACCCAGCGAATATTCACAGTTATTTAGAAAAGGAATTAGGGCCTGTATCTGCATTTGTGCCAGAATAATTGTGCTTATAAGATCCCCGGGAATTCCCTTTGGGGATCTTATATTGTATATGAGAAAAGGGAGAAGGGCGAGTTATGGGGCAAGCACGTACGACGAAAGAAGAGATTGTACAATTGTTGAAGGTAAAGGGAGAGCATACTGTAGCAGAATTAGCCGAAGCTTTAGAAATTACGGAAATGGCAATTCGAAGGCATTTAAGTAATCTTGAGAAAGATGAGCTAATTTATTCAAAGATGCTAAGGCAGCATGTTGGACGACCAACATATTTGTATGGATTAAGTCAAAAGGGAGAAGATACATTCCCGAAAGAATATAAGCAGTTTGCTATTGAAATGCTAGATGATTTAGCTCGAATGAACGATGAAAAAACACTTCGTTACGTTTTACAAGCGAGAACGAAACGAATGGAAGAGCAGTTGCAAAAGAAGATAAGTAATCAAAGTAATTTAGCGTATAAAGTACAGGAAATAGCTGCTATGCAAGAGAAAAATGGTTATATGGTTCAAATAAAGAGAGATGGGGAACGCTCTTTCATACTTGAAAAGCAAAACTGTCCGTTAAAGGAAATAGCGGAGAAATTCCCGCAAGTGTGTGAAGATGAAAAAGATATGTACAAGCGGTTATTTGCAGGTGCAAATGTGAAGACATTAACGAACATGTGCGTGGGCGATTGTAATTGCTCGTATCAAATAAAAGAGAAAAAATGAACGTTATGGGACGCTTTTGGGTAAAGCGTTTTTTTCTTTTGAAAAAGGGGTTAATATAAGAGTGGTATGATAGGTGAGAACGTTAGCATAGAAGGAGAGACGAATAGATGTATAAAGGTTATTTAATTGACTTAGACGGTACGATGTATCGCGGAGAAGAACAAATTGAAGAAGCAAGCGACTTCGTAAAAGCATTAGGAGAACGCGGTATTCCATATTTATTCGTTACAAATAACTCAACTCGTAAACCAGAACAAGTTGCAGAAAAACTTGTTCGTTTCGATATTCCAGCGAAAGCGGAGCAAGTATTCACAACGAGCATGGCTACAGCGAACTTTATTTATGAGCGCAAACAAGATGCAACTGTATATATGATTGGTGAAGAGGGCTTACACGATGCACTTGTGGAAAAAGGATTTGAACTTGTGGATGAAAATCCTGATTTCGTCGTTGTTGGTTTAGATCGTGATATCACATATGAAAAATTAGCAAAAGCGTGTCTTGCTGTGCGTAACGGTGCGACGTTTATTTCAACAAATGGGGATATTGCGATTCCGACTGAGCGCGGATTATTACCAGGGAACGGTTCATTAACATCAGTTGTTACAGTATCAACAGGTGTGGAGCCAATCTTTATCGGAAAACCAGAATCAATCATTATGGAACAAGCGTTAAAAGTGCTTGGCATAGGAAAAGAAGAAGCTTTAATGGTTGGGGATAACTACGATACAGATATTTTAGCGGGAGTAAATGCTGGTATGCATACTCTTCTTGTCCACACTGGAGTCACAACTGTGGAGAAGTTAACAGAATATGAAGTACAACCGACGCAAGTTGTGCATAACTTGACGGAGTGGATTGAGAAGATGTAATGAAAGGCAGGTGACCGGAAAAGGTTGCCTGTTTTTTTTTATGCATAATTGCATATGTACTATAGTTATATAAAATGTAAAATTTATATGTGGTGATATAAAGGGGAGGGAATAAGAGTGTATTGGATGTCATGTATTATGTTTATTTTTACATTATGTGTTTTGTTCTTTGTTCTATGGAAGATATACAAAATAAATGAAATGAAAAAAAGCGCGGGAAAACTTATTGCAACATATCCTCGGGTGAAACGACGTTGGATCGCATTACTTGGACCAGCGTACTTCATCGGACAATGTATGTATATATATGTTCAGTACGTAAGTGGTGATATTGGTACAATTGAACAGTTTCTCATTCAGTTAGGTATTCATGCTTTAGCAAGTTGTTTTATGACTTTAATAGCTATCCATCTTATTAAAAGTGTACAAATATATGAAAAAGGTGTAATAGACGGATTGAACTTTTATTCATACGAAGAATTAAAGGGCTATAAAACATCAACATGGGAAAATCCAAAAGAAAATATATTTTTATATCGCGGGCGAGAAAAAATGAATGACAATGTGAATTTACTTATTAGACAGGAAGATATGAATGAATTAGAAAACATTCTTCAAAGATATATTCCGAAATTGACGATGAAATAAAAAATCCGGTTGTTATAACCGGATTTTTTTATTAAAACGCACGATTCACAACGTCTTTCACTTCTTCAAGATATTGTTTACGCACACTATCATCCACAGAAGGAACACTTGTATAGAATGTATGCTCAAGTGTTTCAATGCCTGTAAATTCAAAAATACCAACATCAGCTGTTTTCTTCATTGCTTCAAACATACCGCCTGCTATGTATGCTTCTTTTGTATTTCCCATTGTAGATAATAACAATCCTTTTTTACTGCTTAATAACTTTTCAATACCATTTTCGCTGTAAGCATAAGCGAATCCGTGGCTAAATACACGGTCAACGTATCCTTTTAAAATAGCAGGAAGTCCCGCCCACCAAACTGGGTAAATGAATGTAATGCTATCAGCCCAAGAGATATGCTCTTGTTCTTCTTTAATATCTTCTGGCGTATTTCCTTGAGAAAATGAGATGAAATCGGAAGCGCCTAATACTGGATTGAAGTTTAATTCGTATAAATCACGAACACGTACTTCATGACCTTTTCCTTCTAATTCACTTTTTACCGTTTCTAAAATAGCATGGTTGAAGCTTTCTGTATTCGGGTGTGCATAAACGATTACATGTTTCATTGTTCTTCCTCCTATTTGTGGATATGTTAGTAGCTTTTTGTATTCGGGTAACTAGTATGGTTACTTTTGTTGCGAGAGTCAACTTTTCTGACGTGAGAAATAAAGTGGAAATTTAATCAGCTAATGCGGGATACATGTTAGTATGTGACAAAAAAATACAAAAAAGTAGGGATTTTGCATTCCGAATAGAATATATAGATTGGCAAATAGAGAGAGAAGGGGATATCGTGATGAATATTATTGAAATTGAAAGGTTAGAAAAATCGTTTGATATTGGGGATAGTAAAGTAAAGATATTAAAAGGTATTAATCTTCAAATTCAAAAAGGAGATTTTGTTTGTATTATGGGGGCAAGTGGTTCAGGGAAAACGACTTTATTGCAGCTATTAGGTGGATTAGATATTCCTTCGGTAGGTAGTATTCGAGTTGACGGTACAGAGATTTCAATATTAAAAGAGAAAGAGCTCGCTTTATTTAGAAGGCATAAAATCGGTTTTATTTTTCAGCAGTTTAATTTGATTCCAGTGTTTAGTGCGGAGGAAAATGTAGGATTACCGTTACTGTTAGATAATGTCTCGCAAAAGAAGGCAGCGGTGACAGCAACTCGTTTATTAGATCTCGTCGGGCTAAAGGGAAAAGAAAAACATTTACCAGCGCAGTTATCAGGCGGGCAACAGCAAAGGGTTGCGATCGCAAGAGCTTTTGCAAATGAGCCGGCTATTATATTAGCTGATGAACCAACAGGGGCATTGGATTCAGAAAATAGCAAAAATATAATCGCGGCACTGCGCAATGCGTGTGATGAGTTAGGACAAACAGCTGTCATTGTAACGCACGACCCGTTCGTAGCAGCCCATGCGGATAAAGTTGTTTTCTTATTAGATGGTGAAGTAATTCATGAACATGCTGAAAGTAAAGGATGGAAATTTCGAAATATCCCGCAACAAGTTATCCACATTCAAGAGATTATGAATCGTCACTTTAAAGTAGGAGGTAAAGGTGATGCGATGGGTAATTAAGTATGCGATAAAATCGATGAAACAAAATTGGTTGCGAAATATGTTGATTGCCCTCGGTGCAGCTTTAGGTGTTATGTTAGCGACGATGTTATTACTAGGCAATCAATCAGTAGAGCAAAGTGTGAAGGAACAAGTAGTAAGTCGGTATGGAGATTATAATTTGCAATTTGGCTATATAAAAAATGATATGTATTTAAATAATGAAAGTTTAAAAGGAATAGATGGCTTAGAAAATGCTGAAAAAATATCAAAAGTACTTATACCATATCCTTTTCCAAATTATAAAGAGTTATCGGGAAAGCCGTCTTATTGGGGTGTTGAGCAAGATTCTCCAGAAATGCATTCTTATAAAATATTAGAAGGTCGATATCCGAAAGAAGGGGCTGAAGTAGCACTGACAAAAGGGTATACAGATCGTGAAAATATACGGGTAGGAGATTCGATTAAACTACCATTCCCGCAGCATGGAGAAAAGACGGTGAAAGTCGTCGGCATTTTAAATCCGCCGTTAATGGCGGCAATGGGGCATAGTGCTTATTTTTCAATCCATTGGCTTCAAAAAGAATTAAATCTACCAAATCAATTCAATCTCGTTCAAGTGAAAACACCCGATGTAAATGTGAAGAGAGCAATTGCTCTTGACGTAAATAAGAAGATAGAAAATATAAAGGTGGATCAACGTACTTATGTTGATAAGGCATTTGAACGATTAAATGTAATGAAGCCGTTAATTTTTAGTTTAGGTGGTATTGCTTTATTTGTTGTAGCTCTTTTAATAATGGGAAGTTTCTTCTTATCTGTCAGAAGTCGATTTAAGCAATGGGCATTATTACGTGCACTTGGCAGTAATCCCAATCAAATTATATTAGTCGTTTTATTAGAGGCTTTATGTATTGGAGCGATTGGATCGTTAGCGGGAGTTATTCTTGGGGCAGGTACGCAAACAATCGCCGCATCATTTATTAATAAATGGGTGAATATTGAGGGGGCAGGGAAAGAATCATTCTCGATTTCAGGCGAGATTTTACTCATTACGTTTTTACTAGGAATTGTTATGTCTATTATAGGGGCTATTATACCAGCCTTCATGGTTAGAAAGATTCCACCAGTTCAAGCACTTAGGCCAGGTCTTCCTAGTAATGAGAAAAAAGAAAAAAGGTGGAGTGCTTTTAGTGGTAGCATTCTAATCATTGGTACTGTTATTGGACTAACGGGTCACGTATTAGAGCGGTATATCGGTTTTAATCCAAGTGCGATAGGTGCGCTGTTATTTGCGGTCGGTTTGTTATTTGCGATTCCGTTGTTTATTCGGATGATAGCACCAGTGATTGCAAAACCACTTCAAATGATATTACGAATTGAAACGACGATTAGTAGCCGGAATGTAATTCGTTATCGGAATAAGGCAGCTGTGTCGGTTGCTATACTAGCATTTGGTTTTATGTTAGCACTTGTTGGAACGATGTATATAAACTCTATTTACGAAGGCATGAAAGATGGGTTACAAAAACATTTACCAGCTGATTTAGTAATAAGAATTCCAATAGAGTCGCAAAGTACTGAAGTATTACCATTTAGTTGGACGGAGAAGGTTAAAAAAGTTGATGGTGTAGAAGAGAGCGTAGCAAATGTTACTGACTTTACAGCGAAGCTTGTAAATTATGATTTTAAAAAAGCAAATCAAGAATGGTATGAATTTGCGAAAAAAAATAATTTTAACTACGATTCAATCGAAGTTGTAGGTAACGATATTGTGTCGTATGAGAAAGTAACAAAGGCGAAAGTGATTGCAGGGCAAAAATTAAACAAGCCATTACAAGAGGGAGAGGGAGTCGTTACGAAGGAAACGGCTAAAAATTTAGGACTTCAGTTACAGGATACGATTGAAGTACAAGGGAAAGGAAAAGAAAAGCAAACGATTAAAGTCGTTTCGATTATTGAGCAAGGATTAAGGCTAAGATCATCAGATGTTTTTGTTAATGAACAATGGGCCCGTGATAAGTTTCACGTGCAAGGATATGAAGCAATTCAAGTTATGACAAATTCTAATCAATCATTTGAAGCGATTAAGAAGCAAGTAAAAGAAATTACAAAGAATAAAGAGAACGTAGAAGTTATTAATAGCTATGATTTATTAAAAGAACAGGAGCAGTTATTATCGCAAATGATGATGTTAATTCGTTTGTTAGTTGTCATTATTTTTATTATTTCTGGTATAGGATTAATGAATGCGATTGTCGCAAGTTTACATGAAAGACGTGCAGAAATTAGTATGATTCGTGCGGTAGGAGCTATTCCGAAGCAAATGAGACGGATTGTTTTATTAGAGGGAACTTTACTTGGAGCGATAGCTGGTTGTATTGGCATTTTTGGCGGGATTTTGTTTAGTTATATTGTGTTATCAAGCTTAGAGTTAACGGTTATTATTATTCCGTATAATCAAGTTTTCATATTGGCTCTAGCTAGTGTGATACTTGGAGCAGGGGCAGCATTGATTGCTTCATTACAACTAAGAAAGTTCAAATTAAGTGATACTTTAAAGGAGTTATCAGCATAAAAGATTGCTATACCCCGCTCATACAAAGAACAAATAAAACAAATAAAATGATGACAATACCAATGCCGAAATTAAATATGAGAGTACTATCCATATTATGTAACCTCCTTGTTTGAAAGTAAAAAGCACTCTGGCTGGAGTGCTTTTTATTATCCGAATCTGTCGCAACGAACACCGCAACGTATAGAAAGGGAATAGTGCGTGTAAAGAGTTATATTACTTTATGCGTTTATTTTGTAAATGAGCAGGTCCTGCTCCGGTATAGAAAAAAAGACACTCTTTCGAGTGTCTTTCATGATGACAAAATGTGCTAATTGCTTGAGTTTGATAAGACGTTAATTTTCCGGTTAACGGTCTTTCTTAATCAAGAAGTGTAACAACAGCGATTCAAATAAATTTTAGCATTTTTGAAATGAGTGTGCGTATGTAATTATGCATATTACGATTAAAGGGAAATTGGATGTAAAAAATGAATGAGTACATATATATAATATTTGATAAGGAGCGAGAGGAATGGAAATACATAAATTAACAGAGGAAGAAGCGAATGAGATAAATATGTGGACGTATGAGGAACCGTACAATTTATATAGTTTTTCAGGAGATGCTGAAGTAATAGAAGAGTTGCTAGACGGGACGTATTACGGTTGTTGCGGAGAGAATGGAGAATTCATCGGCTATTTTTGTTTTGGAGAAAATGCACAAGTTCCAGGCGGAAGAAATGCCAATTTATATGCGGGAGAAGATGTTGTAGATATCGGACTTGGAATGAAGCCGGATTTGACAGGGAAAGGGATGGGGGAAATATTTTTTCAAGCGGGAATAGCATTTGCTACTGAGGAATTGAATTCGAAAATGTTTCGACTGAGTGTAGCGACATTTAATGAGAGAGCGATTAGGCTATATAAAAATATTGGATTTCAAGTAGGACCCGTTTTTTGGAGCCGTGGAAGAGAGTTTATGCTTATGGAATATGAAAGGCCGTCAGTATGAAACTGACGGCCTAGACACTTTATTCTGAATGCTCAGCTCGGTGCGCTAAACGACTTGAAGCAGCGGCAGCGATTCCGCCAACGATATCATCAAGGAATGTGTGCACCTTTCCAGTTGATTTATCATTTAAGTATTCTAAAATGCCTGGTTTTAATTTATCGATATATCCAAAGTTCGTGAAACCGATAGAACCGTACACGTTAACGATAGAAAGTGCTATAACTTCATCGATTCCATATAGTCCTTCATCGCGTTTTACGATATCTTGTAACGGTTGACTTAATAGTCCTTTTTCAGCAAGGACATCAAGTTCAATGCCTGTAATAAGTGCGTTTTGTACTTCTCGTTTTGATAGTACACGCTCAACGTTATAGCGACATTCTGACATCTCTAAATTTGAATGGTATTTCTTTTGAAGAAAATGAACAAGTTCAGCAATATCGTCAATTGTTACACCGCGTTCTTGTAATAGTTGTAATGCTCTTTCTTGTAGTTGATTTGATTCTTTCATGTTTATCACCTTTTTTTCTTTTTAGTATTTGTATACGTTTCGTTGCTTTATCATGTGCATAGGAATGAAAGGCGAGCACAAGCTCATATATATAAAGAAAAACCATAGGTGGCGACTGCGATGATTCAGCATATTTATGAGCATTATCACATGCATGTTAAAGAATTAATCCCCCTTGGCCCCTATAAAAGCTTTTGGATTCGCAATAAAATTTATGTACTTGTTCCAATTGGAGAAATGGAGGAAGAAGTACTTGTAGAGATGAAAAAGCTCAGTGATTATATGAACCAGCAAGGGGATATAACTGTTTCGACTTTCGTTCCAACTATACACGGCTACTATGTAAGTGAGATAGAAGAAAAAAATTATTGCTTATTAAAAGGTATGCGTATGTTAGAGCGACATGCTACATCATTAGGAAGTGAGCTTTCTATATTTCATAAACGTGGTGCATTCTTTCCGGAAGAAGTTGAGCAATTAAGCCGCATTGGTGAATGGAAAGCATTATGGGAAAAAAGGCTCGACCAATTAGAAAGATTTTGGCAATCGCAAGTGATGAACCATCCTTCAGACGTATTCGATCAATTGTTTATTGAATCCTTCCCGTATTACTTAGGAGTTGCAGAAAATGCAATTCAATATGTTGTCGATACAGAAATGGACGATACGCCACAAATCACTGACGCAGCAACAATTTGCCAAGAACGATTTACACCTCTATTATGGCATCAAACGAAGCGCTTAAAACTTCCTTTTGATTGGGTATATGATCACCCAAGTAGGGACATAGCAGAATGTATTCGATATATGATGATAGAAAAAAAGAAAGACTGGGAGCAAACGGTAGTTCAATTTATTACAGATTATGAACGTAATTATTCGCTCTCTTCATTTGGTTGGCGATTATTATTCGCAAGGCTTCTGTTCCCGCTTCACTACTTTGAAACGGTTGAACGATATTATCAAACAGGAAACGAAGAACAAAAAGGCATATATAGAGCTCGTTTAGAAATCATTTTACATGATGTGAAGCGCACTGAGCAATTTATGAATCATTTTTACGAGTCATTTCGTTTACCAGTTGATAAGTTAGGCATTAGGAAATTAGATTGGCTATCTTAAAAGTATAAAAAAGAGACCAATTGAGGTCTCTTTTTTATACATAGAAGAAGCCTATATCTCACTGTATAAAAAATATCCCAAAGGTATGTATTATAATATGATAGCAAATGATGTCTTATAAAAGTTGGGACATTCGGTTAAAATATTACAATTTTGTGGAAATACACACGTTTTGTATGAAATTTATACGCTGACTTTTTTATTTGAACATATATTTATTATGACATAGTGTTTTTCGATCTTTTCATTTACCTTTTTTAATAATCCTTGGTGGATTTCTTTAAATAAAGGCTGATAGTTTGTATTCCATGTTGGAATAACTGGTGAAAGGCTTAATAAATATTCTTTCTTTTGTTCTAATTCTTGAATTGTAGAAGAGATATTTTTGATTTTTGGCATGAGCTGTCCCCCTATACTTCCATCTCTGTGAACGATTCACCATATAATTAATTATCGCATTTTTTAATAATAATTTCCAATTATGTTTTTGTGTGTTAAAAATGGTGAAATATATATTTCTTCGCTGTGGGAGGGAATTCCTTTTAGGAAAGGTGTTTTTTTGAGGAGAATTAGTAGTTTAGTTTTACATATACAAAAAAGAGACCAATATTGGCCTCTTTTCTTAGAAGTAGCTTTGAACGAGCCGCTTCCGCTTTTAATTAAAATACTTGTTCTACTTCAATAACGCCTGGTACTTCTTCAAGTAGTGCGCGTTCGATACCAGCTTTTAGTGTGATTGTAGAACTTGGGCAGCTTCCGCATGCACCCATAAGGCGTAGTTTTACGATACCTTCTTCAATGTCTACTAATTCAACGTCTCCGCCATCGCGAAGTAAGAATGGACGTAATTTATCTAATACTTCTAGTACTTGTTCTTGCATATGTGGGTTTTCCATTTTTATCGACTCCTTTCATCAGTTTTATTATAATCAAGATAGAGGGGAAAATCTATTTTTTCTCTTCTTGTTTTATTGTCGAAATATTTTATCATGTTTACAACGTGTTTTTTCAGTATAGGGGTATAGAATAAATTTGTAAAATGATGTGCTTATGTACTAAGACATCTGAATATACTGTTGAAACAAGAAGTGGGGGAGAAGAAATGGTTAATGTTCAAGTGTATGGGACGAAAGTAATTTGTGCGAGCTGCGTTGGGATGCCATCTTCAACAGAAACGTTTGAGTGGTTACAAGCGGCGATTGGTCGTAAATATGAAGGACAAGAAAATAAATTTAATTTCGAGTATATTGATTTTCAACAAGAACAAGAAGATGAAGATAAAAAAGCATTCGCAGAGCGCGTAGTAGAAGAAGATTTATTTTATCCAGTCGTTCTTGTGAATGGAGAAATTGTTGGAGAAGGAAATCCTCGTTTGAAGGATGTTTACGAAGAAATCGAGAAATATTTATAAATCAGGAAGCCTTTGCGAATTTGCGAAGGCTTTTTTTATCCCGCATTAACGGGCAGTAACCCCCCCACCTCAAAACCCGGTGAATGCAAGGAAGTTAGGTGGGAGATAACTGCTCGTAAAAGCCCGATTGGTTCAACTAATAATCAGTGGGGGATGGACAAAACCCCCACTGATTAAAGTTTCACTTTATATGGAGGGATCGATGTGGAAAATGTAGTGAAGCATGCTCTACCAGCAGAAGTAAAACAGTTAATGGGGCAGTACATTGCAGAATTAAAAGAAATTTTTTCGGATGAAAAAATAGTCGGGGTATACATTTACGGATCCATCGCGCTAGGAGCATTTCATATAGAAACGAGCGATGTTGACTTTGTTGTAGTAATAAATGATTACGTGAATGAAGCTGAAAAACAACAAATTGTAGAACTGCATAAGAAAATGAGTGAAAGTACGCTAGGTAAAAGAATGGACGGAATGTATATTCCGCTTGCTGATTTAGGGAAATACAATCATGAAATAAATGAGTACGTGTATTGTGCAGATGGTAAGGCCGATATTGGTCATTGGGATATTAATGCGGTCACGTGGTGGACGTTGAAAAACCAAGGCATTACAGTTATCGGGAAAGAAGCAGAAGACCTTCCGTTTCAAATAAAATGGGATGATGTAGTACACACAATGAAATATAACGTAGAGCATTACTGGAGTGAAAAAGTGAATCGTCCCTATTTATTTTTCATAGAAGAATGGGTAGAATCAGCTGTCGTTACAATGGGACGCATTTTATATACGTTAGATCATAAAACAATCGTCTCAAAAGATAGAGGATTGCAATACTTGTTAGAACGTTCAGAGGAAGAATGGGAGTCTTTATTAAAAGAAGTAGAGCGCATGCGGCATAATCCAAAGGGGAAGAAGAAACTTTCTATTTGGAGACGGGCTGATATGACGAAGAGGTATTTGCTTTACTTGATTGAGACGTGTAGAGAGAAATGGTAGGGAAGAAAACGGAAAAACAACAGGGGGTATTACTAAAAAACAAATAAATTACTCGTTCCATGGGGCATTCATTTATTAAACAATTTGTTTTATTTACTAGTAAATTTTCAACTATAAAAAGACGCCTTTTTGAAAAGGGCGTCTTTTTTATTTTGTAGCAGGTAGAAAAGGTAATACGAAATATGGATAGTTTCATGTGAAACATTCTTTATTACAAAATGTTTAACTTAGTGTATTAAATGCATCATTCAAAAGTATTTTAATATATTTAAAAGTAAAATGAAATAAAAAACGGATAATTGTCGGAATATATTCGATTTCCGTTCATTTTTGTGAAATATATGTCTTTTTTGTTAGATTCCTTATTTTTATTTCTATACAATAAAATTATATAGAAATAAGAGAAGGATGATGTACGTGAAGGACACAGTTTTACAAGAAACAATTTCTCCACAAGAATTACATAAAGTTATTCAAAAGAATACAGCTTATTATGACTTTAAATGGGGCAAAGTAAAAAATCCAGGAAAAGAGAATACATGGAATTGGGTAGCCTTTTTCTTCCCATCTTTTTGGTTAGCTCATCGTAAAATGTATAAGTTATTTATTATACTTACATTATTGGCGGTACCTAGTATAGTTGTAACTCCTTTTATAGATATTCCAGATGGGATTTATTTAACATTTAGTTTAGTTCTTCAATTAGGAATGATGATATTTACTGGATGGCAAGGAAACCGTTTATATTATAAGCACGCTGTTCGTGTTTTACATAAGGCAGAAGATATGCCTGATCATGAGAAGGCGTATTACTTACAATCAAAGGGTGGCGCTAGTGTTGCTGGTATGATTGGTTTACAAGTTATAGTGGGGATAGTATTTGGTGGAGCTATGTTCGGACTCTCCCTTTTACCAACTGAACCAAATATTAAAAATGTTGTTCGTTCAAGTGATGAAGGATTTACTTTAGAGGTTATGACTGATAATCCAACTTGGAAGTTTGTGAAGAAAGAAAAAGATTATGACGTAGTAGAGTTTACTGGTTATGATTATACTGAGAAGAAAAACGTGAAAATTAAATTTGCTGTTTATTTCAGTGAAGAATATTTCGAATGGCAAGAAGTATATGAAAATAATAAGAAGTTAAGTGAAGAAGAATTAGAAGAGTATCAATTTTACATTGAAGAAAATAGTTGGGGGTTCTAGTGAGAACTCGTTAATTTTGAAAAGAAGAATCTTGTGAAGGTTCTTCTTTTTTTATTGGGAACACCATACGAATTGAAATTTTGTAAAATACAATAAAAAATGAGAATTTGAGGTAGGCTTGTCAATAACGTGAGACTATGGCAGTATAAAGAAATGCTATACAAATTTTATTTATCGAGATGTAAAAATTACATTTAATTTTTACGTATAAATAATGAACGGAGGAAATGAATTTATGGCTACTTTACCAAATTGTCCAAAATGTAATTCAGAATATACGTACGAGGATGGTGTTCTTTTCGTATGTCCAGAATGTGCACATGAGTGGGGCCAAGAAGCGGAAGCTGAAAATAATGATGGTACAAAAGTTGTAAAAGATGTGAACGGAAACGTTCTTCAAGATGGCGATGCTGTTACTGTAATTAAAGATTTAAAAGTAAAAGGAACGTCTTCAGTTGTGAAGATTGGTACGAAAGTAAAGAGCATCCGTCTAGTTGATGGAGATCACGATATTGATTGCAAAATCGATGGTTTCGGAGCTATGAAGTTAAAATCACAGTTCGTTAAGAAGGCGTAAGTAAAAAAGGGAGGCGAATAGCCTCCCTTTTTATTTTTTGGAATTTTTTTTCGGTAAGTCGATATAATTTCGTTTACCGTGAACGGTGTACCAGTTACTATAGTTCACTCCTAAAGTTATGAACTCACTTTAACCTCTTTCAACTGACACCGCTTATTAAAGAATGTTTTATATCCAAGCTGTAAGAAGATAATGACAGCGAAAGCAGTACTCCCTGAAATACCGAGTATGATGGCGATTTGATATTGGATCGCTGTAAATGGTGATACGCCGGATAATATTTGACCAGTCATCATGCCGGGGAGGCTTATAATTCCCATTCCGACCATGGAATTGATTGTTGGTAAAATAGCAGAATCGAAAGCATCTCGAATGAGAGGAGCAGTTGCTTCTTTCGGTGTTGCGCCGAGCATAAGTGTACCTTCGATATGATCTCTTTGTGATTTCATACTGTTTAAAAAGGTATTTGCCCCGAGACAAATACCGGTCATAGCATTACCGATTAACATGCCGGCAATAGGAACGATATATTGCGGAGCATACCAAGGGTCATGACCGATAATGACAAAGATAAATAGTAGTAGCGGTCCGATTGATCCAGCAACCATAGAAAGAGCGGCTACTCGTTTTAGTTCTTTTGACATCGGAATATTAACTCGTTTATAAATGTTAAAAATTGCAAATGTAGTAATAGAAGTAATGAGAGCTATTGTATAAAACGGATTACTATTTTCAAATACGTATGTAAGGACATATGCAACAAGTACGAGCTGAATGGTCATACGGAATGTTGCGATCGTAATTTGTTTCTCGCGCGGTATTCCTTTTAACCTCACAAGCCCAATTAAAATAAGAATGAAAATATATGCAGCGGCAAGTTGCCAAATTTGGAGTTCAATAACGCCCTTCAACTGAGAGCACTTCCTTTCTAGTTACACCGTTTGCTTTACTAATTTCAATAATATCGTCTGCGATTTCTTCTGGAAGTTGTTGCGAGTGCGTGATGAAGATGACTGTTTTTTTCTTTTCTTTTGCTATTGCAGTGAATTGTTTCATAACGCGACGTTCTGTATCACTATCTAATGCCGAAGTTGGCTCATCTAATAAATAGACTGGCGGATCCATGAGTATGATGCGAGCAAAAGAAAGCCTTTGTTTTTCACCGCCTGATAAAGAGGAGGCATTATCTTCTAATTGTTTGTCTAAGTTAACAGTTTGTAATGCGTTCCGTAGGGTACTATCATTTGGGAAATTCTTTTCGGAAAGGCGAAGTCCCATTAATAGATTGTCTTTAACTGTGCCGTCAAAAATAGGTGGAGTTTGCCCGAGCATAACTACGTCACGGCGTAATTGAATAGGGGGATAGTCGAAAATTGGTTTTCCGTTATATTCGATTGTACCGGATGTTGGAGATTGTAAATCATTTAGCATACGAAGTAATGTACTCTTTCCGCTCCCGCTTTCACCAATAATACAAGTGATTTTTTCTTTTTGAATCTGTAAATAAGGAATGTGAAGTATATCTTTATATGTAACGTCTTTTAATATAAACATAAATTGCTCCTTTCTGATTCTAGTTATCCCGCTATTCACCGGGCAGTAAGACCCCCACCTTAAAATTCAGCGAAAGCAAAGAAGTTAGGTGGGGGTCGGGCTGCCCGTAAAAGCCCGATTGGTTCAACTAATAATCAGTGGGGGATGAACAAAACCCCCACTGATTAAAGTTTCACTTTATATCGTATCAAAAAAGAGAGAAAAATAGAAAAATAAGGTTATAAAGAGCAACGTTTTTTCTTCGTTTTGAGCTCTATTAATAAGTTAAGTAAACGATCTAATTCTTGACTGAACGAAATCACTTTATCATGAGTGAATCCATACTTCTCAACGAGATAGATCAATTCTTTCTTCTTCGCTTCTATTCGATCGTTTAGTTTCGCTAAGTTCATAAGTGAAATGTAATGTCTCCTATAAAAGTATTTATCACATAAAAAATAGGACCGAATGAATTCGGTCCTAAAGGAAATAATAAAAACAACTTACAAATAGCATACACTTTTCATCAATAGTTTTTAATATAAAAATAGAAAATTTTACGAATCAATATTGAGAAAAACATTTCTGATAATTTCTTTTTATAGAAAAATATTTTTTCAACTGATGAAAAGAGGCTGCCTACATAGTAGACAGCCTTTAAAGTATTAACCGTTATGATATTTGTACATCCAAAGAAGACCGGATTTTAATAATCTTGGTACACGCCCCATTAATGGTTGGTTTGCTAGTAAACCAAATCCGTGTTTTTTGCCGAGAGAACCGAGAACACCTTTTAATTTAATAACAGGTAGTTCATCAGGAAGAGGCTCATTGTTCCAACGTTTTAATAATATTTGGACAATTTGTTCTCCTTGACCTTCAGCAAGCTGTGCCGATGGTGCGTGTGGAAGTGCTGCACAATCTCCGACCACATAAACATGCTCATTATTCGGAATATTGTGATATTTCGTTAAAACAACCCTTCCGCTACCATCTTGTTCAACTGGAAGGTTTCGAACAACTTCACTTGCTTGAATACCAGCTGTCCAGACGATTGCATCGCATTCAAGTGGTTCATCGTGGTTGTACACAATATTTGGCTCCACTTTTGTAATGTTAGAGTTTCGTATAATAGTAACTTTATGCTTTACAAACCATTCTTCTACGTATCTACTTAATTTCTCTGGATATGGGAATAAAATTCTATCTTTTCGATCAAATAAATAGATTTTTAAATCAGAACGGCTCTCACGAAGTTCACTTGCTACTTCAACGCCACTTAAGCCAGCTCCAACGACAGCTACTGTTGCATTTGGTTCTAGGCTATTTAATTGTTCATATGTCTTACGTGTTTGTTCAATCGATTGTAGGCTATGTGTATATTCCTTCGCCCCAGGAACGTTATGATATTTATCTTCACAGCCAAGTCCGATAATTAAATCATCATATTGGATTGTTTCACCGCCATCGAGATGAACGGCTTTTGTTTCAAGATCAATATTTGTGATTGTGCCGTATTGAATATTAAGACGTGGGTGCTCTGGAAACGGTATACGAATATGTGTTTCTGAAATTGTACCCGCCACTAATGCATAATATTCAGTTTTGAAGCAATGATATGGTACTTTGTCGATTAATGTCACTTGTACATCATCTGGAAGTTGGTTGCTCGGAAGTAGCCGCTGCAGAATTCTCATTCCACCGTAGCCGCCACCCAGTATTACGAGGTGTTTCATGATGGATTACCCCTTTTCTGTTGAAATATCCCCTAATCATAAAAATTTATATTAATAAAATATTTTGACTTTACTCAATCAAATTATATCGAATTTGTGAACAAATAACAATGCATGAATGAATACTCTGTTGTACAATAAGAAGAAAAGTAAAGTAAACTGTTTTCATTTTTAAGTTACTATTTCATTATGAGTAGCATGTTATATAAAAAGAGAATCTACTGTGAAGTAACTAAATAGTTTAGAATGTGTAACGAAAACAACAAGAAACAGCTTAGTTTTCTTCTTATAGATAAAGTGAAACTTTAATCAGTGGGGGTTTTGTCCATCCGCCACTGATTATTAGCCTTCACCAATCGGGCATTAACGGGTAGTTATCTCCCACCTAACTTCCTTGCATTCGCCGAATTTTGAGGTGGGAGTCTTACTGCCCGCAAATAGCGGGATAAAGTCAGAAGGTAATTTGTTTTGTAGTACAGGGGGGAGAATTTTGATTAAACCATTAATTGAATTTTGTGTAGGTAACCTTGCAAGTGGTTCACAAGCAGCTTTAGAGAAGTTAGAAAAAGATCCTAATTTAGACGTAATGGAATATGGTTGTTTAGGATATTGTGGTATTTGTTTTGAAGGACCATTTGCACTTGTAAATGGTGAAGTTGTACAAGGTGCGACAGTAGAAGAACTTGTAAATAATGTATATGATTATTTGGATGAAAATCCAATGTTTTAAGGTGTTGCGAATGAGCAGCGCCTTTTTCGTTTTATTTTAGATAAAACGTTATTTCGGAGGGGAGGTTAAGACTATAGATAAATAAAAAAAGGCCCTTTTTAGAAGGGCTTTTTTCCTACACCATTTGTGTAAGAATGGCTTATCGCCAAAACGTTGTCAAATATGAGAAACGGGGGACATTCATATTGTGTTCTAAAAGCATGCATTCTATACTTGAAATAACAAATTATTTTTGGAGTGAATAAAAATGAGCCAATTTTCTTTTACAAAAATGCATGGTCTTGGCAATAGTTATATATATGTAAATATGTTTGAAGAACAAATTCGAGAAGAAGATTTAGCTCTTGTAGCGGAAAAGGTTTCAAACATTAATACTGGTATTGGTGCAGATGGAATGATTTTAATTTGTCCTTCTGACGTAGCACCAGTGAAAATGCGTATGTTTAATAACGATGGTTCAGAAGGAAAGAGCTGTGGAAATGGTTTACGCTGCGTAGCGAAATATGCGTATGAGCATAAACTAGTAGAAGATACAGTTTTCACAATTGAAACGTTAGCTGGTATTGTTACGGCAGAAGTAACGGTAGAAGATGACAAAGTTACATTAGCGAAAATTGACATGGGAGCACCTCGTTTAACACGCGAAGAAATACCGATGCTTGGTGAAGGAGAAACACCATTTATTCGTGAAAACTTCTTATACAATAATCACCGTTATGCATTTACAGCTGTTTCAATGGGGAACCCGCATGCGGTTATTTTTGTTAATGATGTAGAGCAAGCACCTCTTACAACACTTGGCCCAGTCCTTGAGACACATGAAATGTTCCCAGAACGAGTAAATGTTGAATTCATCGAGATTTTAAATGATGAAGAGATGAACTTCCGTGTTTGGGAACGTGGATCTGGTGTAACACAAGCTTGCGGGACAGGAGCATGTGCTGCAGTTGTAGCTGCCATTTTAAACGGAAAGATGGAACGTGGTAAAGAAATTACAGTTCATTTAGCTGGCGGCGATTTAATGATTGCATGGACAGAAGAAGGAAACGTGTTAATGAAAGGACCAGCAGAAGTAATTTGCCGCGGAGTGTATGAGTACAAGATAGAAGCGTAAAGATGTATAATAGAATGAGAATAGAAAGGAAGGTGTATTTCATGATTGAAGTAACAGAACAAGCAGCTTTTCAAATTAAAGATATGTTAAAAGATGCTGAAGATGGAGAGAAGTATGTGCGCCTTGCTGTACACGGCGGCGGATGTAGCGGTCTTTCTTACGGCTTAGGATTTGAAGTAGAACCAAAAGAAGACGACACAGTTCTTGAGTTTTTCGGTGTTGAATTTGTTATCGATAAAGAAAGTGCTCCAATTGTTAAAGGAGTAAAAGTTGATTATAAACAATCAATGCTTGGCGGCGGATTCACAATCGATAATCCAAACGCAATTGCATCATGCGGATGTGGATCATCTTTCCGTACAGCATCGAATGCTGGTAAGCCGGAAGAGTGCTAATTTTTTTCATTCCGTTATTCTAAGCGGAAATTGAATGGGTAGGTTGCATATAAAGACCTTCTTAGCGATGAAATCAAATCGTTAGGAAGGTCTTTTCTTTTGCCGTTAAAAAAGAAAAAGAGCATGACAAAGATAGCGTATATATGCAAGAAGAAGGATGAAGGTGAAGGCCATATCAAATTGTATAGAACTGACTAGTTCCATATTAATTAAAATACGCTGATCGGATATACAGGTTATGGGGGCGAAGGGTCATTACGTGTAATCTTCGAACCAAATGGAACTGTTACGAAGGTAGTTGAAGACGGCTTACCACGGTAACAAGTTAATCACGGCAACTAGGACGATACTCTCCCGAACTTTGGTATGGACGTAGATTAAGTGAATAGGATATAAAGATTTTTGTAATATAGACCTTTTTCCTAAATGAATCTTATGATTTGTTTCTGAAAAGGGTCTTTTCTTTTTAATTGACATGATGTATACAAAGGGGGATTTGAAATGAGAGAAGATAAGTTTATGAAAGAAGGTCGTCACCGTGGTGAGCGTCATAGGGGGAGAGATGGATCACATCATCGCGGGCCGAAAACATTTCGACGCGGGAGAGCGATTGCCTTTTTAGAAATGATGAATTTGAAGCGAGCGACGATTAAGCAACAGTTAAGTGAGCCAGAATTCCAGTCCATTCAGCAAATTTTAATCGGGGAATTAAAGGCAATTGATTTGGTTATTAATGAATTTACACAACTATTTGAAATACATGAGAGTGAAACAGAAGACGCGCCTATGTTAGAAGAAAAGGCAAATCTAGAGCAAGGGACTGCATCTAATGAAACAAATTAATCGTTATATCGATTCAGTATTTTGTGGTCAAGATGCTCTTTTGGATGAAGTGATTGCTTCCATAAAAGAAAACGAAATGCCTCCGATATCGGTATCGCCTTCTTCGGGTAAGCTTTTAACGATGATAGTTTCTATTTCTGGAGCGAAAGATATTTTAGAAATAGGTGCATTAGGTGGGTATAGTGGAATTTGTCTTGCGAAAGGTTTTGGAGAAGAGGGTACGTTAACTTCTCTTGAACTAGAGGAGCAATATGCAAAGGTAGCACATAGTAATTTACATAAAGCGGGGTTTGGAAAACAAGTGTCGTATATGACTGGTGCTGCTCTACAAAGTCTTGAAAAATTAGCCGCAGGTAATAAGCGATTTGATTTCTTTTTTATCGATGCTGATAAAGAGAATTATGAAAATTATTTAACGTACTGCATCCGACTTGCTAAGCCAAAGGCGGTAATTGTTACAGATAATGTTTTAGCTGGTGGTAGCGTGGTAGATGAAAATGCGAAGCAAAAACGTTATACAGAAGTTATGAAGAAGTTTAATGAAGTGGTAGCTAATCATCCGAGGTTAGAATCTCTACTTATTCCAATTGGTGACGGGATGACAATTTCTAGAGTTAAGTAATAATTATTATCTTACAAAAGTGTAATGTTCATGTCATGTTTTTGAATTTCTTCTTTAAGCTCTGGGCTTTAAGATAAGAATATAAGAAAAAACACATGAGGTGAAGGAAATGAAAAGATACATTGCACTATTTAGTATTTTAGTTGTATTTGCAAGTTTGTTAGTTGGTTGTGATTTAAACCGTATGGGTAAAGATGAGTACTACGTTCAAATTAAAACTGATGGAATTGAGAAGAATGAAAAAGCTGATGGCGGTCAGCCATTCAAATCATTCGAGTATAAATTACCTGCATTTGATAAAGAAGGTAAAGAAAAAGAGTTAGAATTTACAGCTGTGAAAAATCTTCGTAAAGAAGCATTCTTACGCTTATACCATTCAGATAAAAAAGGTGTAACAGCTTGGGAAGAAGTGAAAAAAGACGAACTTCCAGCGAAAGTGAAAGAAAAATTAGGTGCAAAATAAGAAAGAAAAAAGGAATTGACGAACAGGGTCAATTCCTTTTTATATTCTTAAAATCCTCTTCTGAAATGACTTTAAATCCGTGTCTTTTAAATAAAGCAGTTGTCACTCCGTAACCAATTTGCTTATTGCCGTTAAATTCACCAGTGTAAATCGTAGAACTACCACAAGATGGACTACGTTCTTTTAAAATAATATATTCTGGGTGTAAATCTTTTATTTGTTCTAATGCTTTATAAGCGCCATGCACGAAAGCTTCTGTGACATCTTCACCGTCCTTTGTCATCACTTTCGCTTTTCCGTCCAAAACGTCATCGCCATTCCCACCAATAATTTCAGCTGAAGGACGAGGCGTTGGTAATCCTCCTAATACTTCAGGACAAACGAGAATGGTATCTTCTCTTTGTAATAACTCCTCTATTTTTGAAACAAGATTATCGTTGCCGTCATAACGACAAGCGATACCACCTAAACAAGCGCTAATTACGATCATATTTTCATCTCCAATAAAAAAATATTAATTATCACGCCAATTTCTCTTCCTACTTCTTACCTATAAATGAGGTGATAAAAAATGGGAAGCTTATATAAATTAATGAAACCATATAGCGAATTTCGAAGTAAAGAAGAGTTTAATACATACCAAAAACAAGTTTTGAAGTGCTACCGATTTCAACTGAATAAAACTGATTCTATCATTATTCATTTTTTAGGAAAGTATGCGGTGAATGAGAAACAAAAAACAGTGGGGGTTGCTTGTCCGTTAATGGAGACAATTGCTACAAATGTTGGAAAGAGTATTCGTACAGTACGCCGCTCGATTGCAAAGTTAGAGGAACTAGGAATTATAAAGCGTGTTGCGACAAAAGAAAGACATAAGCGCGGGGGATATAGTGCAAACTTATATGTATTTCTTAAATCTGCAATTGACCGCATGGATGACCGTATGAAAATGTCCGCATGTGAAAGTGGTGATTGTGCAGATGGCTGTAGTGGAAACGAGCAAAAAAATGAGCGGGAAACAATTCTTTCTAAAAACATTCCACAAATAAAAGAGAAAAGAAAAGTAACGTACGAGCTTGATGAAACGTATTGTCGTCACGATATACCGAAGCCTTTTATATATGCACTGGTGCCGATGACGAGTAATCCGAAAAAGATTAATATATTTTGGAGTAAGGTGGAACTTGCTTATAAAAAGAGCGGATTACTAGAGCAAGGTGTTTTATTAGAGCAAATATTAGCTGACGAAGAAGTGTATGGAAATTTAATTTGGCGCGTGAAAAGTGTTGTGAGAGCGTATAAATATGGGGAAATTCGTAAAGATGTTAGGGCACTTTTGTATAGTACAGTCCGAGATTTATTTTTAGAGGTTGGATTAGAATGGGGAGCAGCTTTGAGAAGGAGTAAGGGGATACCGTTATTTGATCCGTTTAAAAAGGAGCCATGCGTATAATACATGACCCCAAGTAGTTAATCAAACTTTCTTACAACTGGAACACGAATCGCTACAAATAATACGAAGACGATAACGGCGATTGCACCGCTTTTCATAATCATTACAATTGGAATGCCTGCCCAAAGTGCAATCGATGTAAATGCATAAGAGAGCGGAATGAATCCCATCGATGAAAGCATGAGTAAACTCATAACGCGTCCCATCATTTCTTCTTTTACTGTTGATTGAATCATTGCCATAAGTGGAACGATCGCCATCGCGATTGTAATACCGTAAAACATTCCAGCTAATAATGCTTGCCAAAGTACAGTGCTAAAGTTGATGGATAGGAAAAATACACCAGAAAGTAGCATCATGATAATACAAAATAGACCACGTCTGCGGTTAATGTTTTTTAATCCGACAATGACAGCTCCTATCGCCATCCCGCCGCCAACAGCCGCTTCTAAGTAACTAAACTGCAGTGAGTCACCGTGCAGAACGTTTTTTACGAAGAGCGGGAAGCCAACTTGCATCGGACCGATTAAAAATAAATTTAGAAAGGCGCTACATAAAAGGAAAGTTGAAAGAAACGGTGATTCTTTTACATATGAAATTCCCTCTTTAATAGAAGTAAACATGCCTTTATCTGTTTCATTTTTTTCGGGTACTGTAAATTGTATTTTTTGAACGAGTATTGCAGCGATAATGAGTAGCAGGATTGTAATTGAAAAAATTGTTTCATAGTTCGTAAATTTAATGAGAATACCGCCAAGTACAGGTCCTAAAATGACAGATGCTTGGTTTGTCATTTGAGTAAGTGAATTTGCTTGTGTTAAACGGCTTTTTTCTACAAGTTCAGGCAGAATAGATCCATCTGCTGACCAGAAGAAAGCGTCAGCAAGTCCGAAGAACAAAGCGAACAAAGCAAATGTATATAGTGTTACATCACCGACGATAAACCAAGTGAGAATTGTAGCGACAAGAATAGCGCGAATAATATTTGAGTAAAACATAATGTTTTTTTTCGGGAATTTATCAGCTAATGCTCCGCCAATAATCATAAAAATGAGCCTTGGAACACTAAGAGCCACGAAAACAATACCGAGTGAAGCCTCAAGGTTTAATGTTTTTGCTATGTACCATGTTTGTGAAAAAGTAAAAAAGGCTAAAGCAAAACTTGAAAAGAGAGTAGCTGCCCAAAGAAAAAGGAAGTTTGTATTTTTTAATAACGGTTTTCCGCTTCCTTCTAAAGCGGATTTATTTTGTTGTAGTTCCTCCATATTGCTTCCTTTCTATGTACCAAATTTAAACTAAAAAACCTATTAACAATCGTTTTATCCCGCTATTTGCGGGCAGTAAAACTCCCACCTCAAAGTTCGGCTGGGGCAAAGAAGTTAGGTGGGAGCCCTGCTGCCCGTAAACGCCCGATTGGTGAGGGCTGATACTCAGTGGGGGATGAACAAAACCCCCACTGAGTATAGTTTCACTTTATACAGTTTCTAATATTTCTATACTGCACTTTCTCATTGTAGACAATAATGTTGGATTTGCACAGTGGCTATTTAACGACAAAAAAAGATGCCGAAGGGCATCTTTTTTAAGCTAACGCGATATAAATATCCAATTGTACGTTATTTGGATCTAATGCATTTTCGTCATAAAGCTCAAAGTCTGTTGTAAAAGCACGCTTGTTTTCTTTCGACCATTGCCAAATATATTCCCAAGCCTCGCACACGACTTCAGACACAGGGCCTTTTCTCGTTGTAAATACTGCATACGTTGCGGCAGGTATTGTTATAGCTGTCATATTTTCAGGAACATCTTCCAACGAAGAAACGGGTATGCCAATAGTAAATTGATATGTACCGGTTTCATCCGATTCGTAGTTTGAATAGAAGGCGAATGTTTCTTTTGTTTGTTGATTTGGAATTTGATGCATGATTTGTTCTTGGAAGTAGCGATTCCAAAGCTTTGGAATTTCTCCTTCAGTAGATGCCTCTTTTTCGTTTGTCGTCGTAATAGAGAAGCCGATTGCTTGGAAAGCTTCTTTTTTGACGATAATAGGTTCTTTCATTAATAAAACCTCCCTTTATAAAATGAAACATATGTTCTGTTTTTATTGTAACATATTTTGGGAGGAAGTAGTGTTTTTTATCAAATTGGAATGTATTTTAGTTAGGAAAAGGAGAGAGTATGAAAAGAACTCCTTTCATGTAGAAGGAGTTCTTTTCATTTCTATATTAAAACATACTTGAGCTATGCATTGGTTGAAGTTTTGCGTTTGGATCGAAGTAAGCTTTTGCATTATTTACTGCTGTCGGTGCTTCACCAAAGCCGCAAGCAATGAGTTTTACTTTTCCTTCATATGTACAAATGTCACCGGCAGCGTAAATGCCAGGAATATTTGTTTCCATTTTTGAATTCACGAGGATGCTGTTCTTTTGAATGTCTAAGCCCCAGTTTTTAATTGGACCAAGAGAAGAAACGAAGCCGTAGTTTACGATTACGTCATCAACATCGATGATAACTTTTTCTTCTGTTTTTACGTGCTGAAGAACAACTTGTTCAATCGTGTCATCACCGATGAGTTCAACTGGAACGTAAGGTGTGCTTACTTCTGCACGGGAATTCATTAAGCTTTCTACGCTATGTTCATGCGCACGGAATTTATCACGGCGATGAACGATTGTAACCTTGTCAGCAATCGGTTCTAACATCATTGTCCAGTCTACCGCTGAGTCGCCGCCACCAAATACTATGACGCGCTTGCCGGCAAATTTATTCATATCATCAACGAAATAATGTAAGTTTTTCTTTTCGTATTTTGCTGTACCTTCTAATTCTAAGCGGCGTGGTTGGAAAGCACCATTGCCAGCAGTGATGATGACTGATTTAGAATAGTGAGTTTGTTTATTCGTAACAAGTTTAAATATACCGTCAGCTTGTTTTTCAAGCGTATCAACAGCTTCTTCTAAGCAAACGGTTGGATCAAATTTCTTCATTTGCTCTTTTAAGTTATCAACTAACTCTTGTGCACGCACTTTCGGGAATCCAGCTACATCATAAATGTATTTTTCAGGGTAGAGTGCGGATAATTGTCCTCCAAGCTGAGGTAAGCTTTCAATGATTTTTACACTTGCTTGTCTCATGCCGCCATAAAATGCTGTGAACAGTCCTGTTGGACCACCACCAATAATCGTTATGTCGTAAACTTTTTGATTTTCTGCCACTTTCATTCCCCCTATAGATGGAATTTTAATATTGATTTCATATATTGTTCATATGTACACGAAAATCCTGCAAATGATGACACTTTCAAATAAATGATAGCATATTTGAGTTCATAATACTTCTGAAACCGACTGAATTGTGTGTAAGTTTTTGCATAGATGCTTTTTAAATTATATAAAATATAGAGAAAGGAAAATACATGAAAAAAAGGCTGAAAAACCCTTGAAAACGCTATGTTATTTTAAAATATTGATAATTCTCCAGGTGCTTGAATTCTGGTATGAAACCGACTAATATAGGGAAGTATTATGTTAAATTTCTATGACAAAATTCGTACGATTTTTTGACTGTGTTTTGTTATGATATAGAATGTGATAAATTCCACATTCTTGACAAATAGAGTTTTTAGTACTTGGTATTATTTTATTACTATTATATAAAGAAAAGGGTTGTGATTTGGTGAAGACTCCAAAAATCGTAGTTTTAGGTGCAGGTTATGGCGGGATGATTACGACTGTTCGTCTGCAAAAAGCATTATCTGTAAATGAAGCTGAAATTACGTTAGTAAACAACAACAGCTATCACTACCAAGCAACTTGGTTACACGAGAGCGCAGCTGGTACACTACAAGATGAAAAAATCTGTCTAGATATTCAAGACGTTATCGATACAAATAAAGTGAACTTTGTACAAGATACAGTAGTAGAAATTAAAGCTTCTGAAAAACGTATTCTCTTACAGAATGGCGAATTAGAGTATGATTACTTAGTAATCGGTCTTGGTTTCGAGTCAGAAACGTTCGGCATTACAGGATTAAAAGAGCACGCATTCTCAATTGCTAACATTAATGCGACTCGTCAAATTCGTGAGCACATGGAAGCTAAATTCGCTCAATATGCAACTGAACAACGCGATGAGCTAGTAACAATCGTTGTTGGTGGTGCTGGATTTACTGGTATTGAGTATGTAGGTGAGCTTGCAAACCGTGTTCCTGAACTTTGCAAAGAGTACAATGTACCACGCGAAAAAGCACGTATCATCTGTGTAGAAGCTGCTCCAACAGCACTTCCTGGTTTTGATCCAGCATTAGTAGAATACGCTGTAAAACAACTTGAGAAAAAAGGCGTAGAATTCCGCATCGGTACAGCAATTAAAGAAGCAACTGAAGAAGGTATTATCGTTGCAAATGGTGACGATACTGAATTACTTAAGTCTGAAACAGTAGTTTGGGCTG
Organism: Bacillus hominis; assembly: GCF_030348325.1. NCBI lineage: Bacteria > Bacillati > Bacillota > Bacilli > Caryophanales > Bacillaceae > Bacillus > Bacillus hominis. The sequence goes on along the minus strand of NZ_JAUCFS010000005.1, from coordinate 4,502,020 downwards.
CAGGTGTTCGTGGTAACGGTATTGTAGAAGAGTCTGGATTTGAAGCAATGCGCGGCCGCGTTAAAGTTGATGAGTACATGCACGCTCCAGGTTACGAAGATGTATTCATGGTTGGTGACGCAGCATTAATCATTAACGAAGAAATTAATCGTCCATACCCACCAACAGCACAGATTGCAATTCAAGAAGGTTATAACATTGCACACAATTTAACTGTATTAGTTCGTGGCAAAGGCGAAATGAAAAAATTCGCATTCGACAATAAAGGATCTGTATGTTCATTAGGTCATGACGATGCAATGGGCGTTGTTATGGGTAAAAAGTTAACAGGTTGGAAAGCTTCCTTCATGAAGAAAGTCATCGATAACCGTTACTTATTCTTACTAGGTGGACCTTTATTAGTTCTTAAAAAAGGTAAATTGAAGTTATTTTAATATATAGTAGAAAAAGCAGAAACGGCTATGAGCTGTTTCTGCTTTTTTTTCGTATAATATACGTTTTCCATATAGGAATAGAAAGATGAGAAAAAGCGTGAAACCGATGGGGGCAACGCTTTTTTGAAACATTGTTGAATTAGGAAATGGATGAATGCATTGTTTTATTTTCTTCATATTACATGTCCCCTCTCGTTATATTTTTTTATTAACGATATATCAAAAATATGGACTTTATCATCTGGCATTCGAAAGGAAAGGTAACAGCGTATTTAAAAATATAGTATAATATATAGAAAAGAAAGAATATTCCGTCTGTTGAAGTGGAGGAGGAAGACATCATGGGAGAGAGAGGGAAAGTATGGTTAGCCGTTAGTGGTTTAGTAGCTACAAAAGATGGCAGGTGGCTATTCGTTAAGAAGAAATACAGTGGATTAAAGGGGAAATGGTCTTTACCGGCTGGTTTTGTAAATGAAGGTGAGACTGTGGATGAAGCTGTGAAGCGTGAAGTGTTAGAAGAGACAGGTATTGTCGCTCACGTGCAGGGGATTATTGGTGTTCGATCGGGCGTTATTCGTCATGAGATTAGTGATAATATGATTATTTTCCTTTTGGAGCCAGAAGGAGAAGACATTATTGTGCAAGAGAAGGAATTGTCTGAAGTAGCGTTCTTGCACCCAGAGAGTATTGCGGACGATCCAAATACGTCGGTGCTTATTCAATATTTGTTAGAAGGAAGATCAGAACTGCATCTTGAAATGGACAAAACATTAAATCCAGGAGAGCAATTTGGTTATACGGCTTATCACGTATTTACGGCACATGTGAAGGAGAGGGAGAAAGAGTGAGTATACCGGTACTACTTATTTCAATGATGTTATTTTTTATTTTGTTTTTTGGAATTGGATTTTTACTAAACATGATTTTGCGAGCTACGTGGGTAATGGTTATTGTGTATCCGATTATTTGTATGCTTATTATTAATAAAGCGAGTGTATGGGACTATTTTTCAAAACCAAAAGAAACATTTTCTTCATTTGGGACAAGTGTATCGCATTTAGGACAAGCAGATGTATTTATTCTATCTACTGGATTAGTAGGTGCTGCTTTAGCAGGAATCATAATTAAGAAACTTCGAAAAAGTGGATATCAAATGTTTTAATCTCCAATCAATTTGGAGATTATTTTTTTGCATATTCCTTCATCGTATAGGGAATGATTAACGATGAAGGAGTGTGGAATATAAAAATGTTAAAACGATATTGTATTCGCATTATGATGACTTGTTTACTTGCATTCGCATTATGCGTAACATGGAAGGCTTTCACAGGAGTTTCTTTATTAGAGATTATAAAATCATATGAAGAAACAAGTGCAAAAGAAGTACATGCAGCAGAAATTGAGAAAAAAGTTGCTCCGAGTAAAGAAGTGATAAATGCTTTAGAGCAGGCAAATGACTGGTCTAAATATCGTGTTATAGAAATGACTGCAACTGGTTATACATCAGGTATAGAGTCAACTGGAAAGAGACCGGGGCATCCAGAGTATGGCATTACATATTCAGGTGTTAAAGCAAAAAGGGATTTATATTCCACAATCGCAGCTGATTTACGCGTATTTCCGCTGGGGACAATTCTATTCGTGCCAGGTTACGGATATGGTGTTGTAGCTGATAAGGGCGGTGCTATAAAAGGAAATCGTCTCGATTTATATTATGATACGGTGAAAGATGTTTATAGCCAATGGGGTAAGAAAAAAGTAAATGTGTATGTAGTGAAAATAGGAAATGGTAAGTTTTCGGAAGAAGAGTTAACGATGTTAAATCAAGACGAAACGATGCAAGTGTTTCGTGGACAATATTTAAAACAAAGATAGTCTAGTGGTAATCACGCTAGGCTTTTTTCTTGTCTTATTTCATCGTGTTAGAAATTAAAGGAAGCTCCCCCTGACTATAATCTCACTGTATAAGAGGTGATAGAAGTTAGAATTGTCGCATTTTATCGAAAATAAAGTTATAATAGAGGTAGAGAAATTTAGGGGGTCTGAACATGTTTCAAGTACAAAAAGAATTAGCAAGTCATGAAGCGGTAATTGTTGCTTTATTTGAAGAAGAGAAAACGAGTAGTTTTGTACAAGAACTGGACAAAGCGTTTGAAGGACAATTACAAGCTTTATTAGAAGAAAAGGAACTTTCTACGAAGAAAAAATCCATTTCCAAAGTGCATAGCCTAGGAAAAACAAATGTGAAGCGTTATTACTTTGTTGGTTTAGGTAAGAAAGAGTCTTACACGACAGAAACGTTACGTGCGGCTCTTGGTAAGGCGTTTAAAACATTACAAGCAGCAAAAGTACAAGATGCAGCAATCTTACTTGATTCCTTCGTAACAGAGAAATTAGATGCGATTGATGTAGCTCATATTGCGGCAGAAGTACAAGGTCTTGGTACATATGAATTACAAACGTATAAAACAGATAAAAAGGATCGTGTAGAGTTAGAGAAGTTTACGGCTGTTACAACGAAAGATGCACAAGAAATTGAAGCAGCGTTAACGGTAGGATACGTACATGGACGTGCAACGAATTCAGCTCGTACGCTTGTAAATATGCCGCCAAACGTATTAACAGCGACAAAGCTTGCTGAGTATGCAGTTGAATTAGCGGAAAAATACGATATGGATTATAAGGTTCTTGAGAAAGAAGAGATGGAAGATCTTGGTATGGGTGCATTGCTTGCAGTAAACCAAGGATCTACAGAGCCACCTAAAATGATCGCTCTTATTTATAAAGGAAAAGAAGAGTGGAAAGATGTAATTGGATTTGTTGGAAAAGGGATTACATATGATACAGGCGGCTATTCTTTAAAACCACGTGAAGGCATGGTTGGTATGAAAGGTGATATGGGCGGCGCTGCAGCTGTTCTTGGCGCTATGGAGATCATCGGTGAACTTCGCCCTGAGCAAAATGTTATCGCTGTTATTCCATCAACTGACAACGTTGTAAGTGGTACAGCATTTAAGCCAGATGATGTTATTACATCTATGAGCGGAAAGACAATTGAAGTATTAAATACAGATGCAGAAGGTCGCCTAGCGTTAGCTGACGGTATTACGTATGCGAAGAAACTTGGTGCAAATTACTTAGTTGATGTTGCAACATTAACAGGCGGTGTAATTGTTGCACTTGGAAATCATACGACAGGTGCAATGACAAATAATGAAGAGCTATTTGAACAAGTGTTAGAAGCTTCTATGGAAACGGATGAGCCAATTTGGCAATTACCGATTTTCGAACGCGATAAAGAACGTGTGAGAAATAGTAAATTTGCAGATTTAAATAACTCACCAGGCCGTGAAGGACATGCAGTGATGGCCGGTACATTCTTAGGTGAATTTGCAGAAGATACACCTTGGGTACATTTAGATATCGCTGGAACATCTGAAACAACAGGAGCGCATGATTTAGGACCATCTGGCGCAACAGGTGCAATGGTACGTACACTTGCAACACTTGTTGAACGTTTTGGAGAAGAATAATTTTTGAAGAAAAGGCTGTCTCAAATTTTTTTGGAGGCAGCCTTTTCTTATTGATATGGTATGACTATTGTCAGTTTTTGTCGGTAAATCGATATATTTGGAGTTACGATTGATATAATTTCATTTACTATTTCACTGTGCTCAAAGGTGTTACATAGTGAAAGATTCATCTTATAAAGAAATCGTATATAACGTCCCACTTAAAGCGAATGAAGTACGCCCTGTTTCCTCAGAGACAACTAATATAAGTGAATCGCTTTTCTCTGATAAGCCAATTGCAGCCCTGTGACGTGTTCCTAGCTCAGGATTAATTTCTGTACTTTTTGTTAATGGAAGAATATTAGCTGCTGAGACAATATGATTATTTTTAATAAGAACGGCTCCGTCATGAAGAGGGTTCCCTGGATAAAAAATCGATTCAAGTAGTGGCGCGGTTAAGTGTGCGTTTAATGTCGTTCCAGTTTGAATAAAAGAATCAAGAGAGTCACTTCGTTCCACAATAATAAGAGCACCGTGTTTTCGAGCGCTTAAATGTTGGACAGCTGTAGTGATGAAATGTGAACTTTCCGTATAAGGTGATAAATATGCTTGAATATAATATGTAGCTGCTAACGTCTGTACATTCGTTAACATATGATGAATATCTTCCATTTTACATAAAATACATTCATCTTCTTTATCGATTGCATGCCTCATGTTTGATAATTCTTTTTCAGCAATTTCAATCATCTGCTTTGTTTTTATTTTGAGCTCTTCTGACAAGCCCCATTCTTGCATAATCCTCATTCCCTTTGGTGGAGTATTTAACCATAGTGTATACAAATATTTATAGTAAAATCCTGCTAGATTTTAAAAAATATTGAGATGCAGGTTGTTTTTTTCATATAATGAAGGTACGACAGGCGAGAGGAGATGGAAGTATGAATTGGAAACAAGAATTTAGTCGCTGGCTTTCATATGCAGAATTAGACGTAGAATTAAAAGAACAGCTAGAAAACATGAAGCAGGATGAGAAGAAAATCGAGGATAGCTTTTATAAAAATCTAGAGTTCGGCACAGGTGGTATGCGTGGTGAACTTGGTGCTGGTACGAACCGTTTAAATGTATATACAGTTCGTAAAGCAACGAAAGGATTAGCTAGGTTTATTGAAAAATTAGGTGAAGAAGCGAAAAAACGCGGTGTTGTTGTCGCGTATGATTCTCGTCATAAATCACCTGAATTCGCAATGGAAGTAGCTGCTACTCTTGGTGCACATGGTATTACAACATATGTATTTGAAAGCTTACGTCCAACACCAGTGCTTTCTTTCGCAGTTCGTCATTTACATACAGTAAGTGGAATCGTTCTTACGGCAAGCCATAACCCGCCCGAATATAACGGTTATAAAGTATATGGTGAAGATGGTGGGCAGTTGCCTCCAAAAGAAGCTGATGAGTTAATTAGCTACGTAAATGCAGTAGAAAATGAATTAACAGTTGAAGTTGCTGATGTTGAGCAATTAAAAGCTGACGGTTTATTACATATAATTGGACAAGAAGTAGATGATGCATATGCAGCAGAATTGAACAATGTCATTATTAATAAAGAGATGGTGAAAGAAGTAGGAAAAGATTTAAAAATCGTCTTTACACCATTACATGGAACATCAAATATTTCGGTACGCCGTGGTTTAGAAGAAGTTGGATTTACAGATGTAACAGTTGTAAAAGAGCAAGAGTTACCAGATCCAAACTTCTCTACAGTAAAATCACCAAACCCAGAAGAGCATGCAGCGTTTGAGTATGCAATTCGTGACGGTGAAAAATTAGGCGCAGACGTGTTAATCGCAACAGATCCTGATGCAGACCGTCTAGGTGTAGCAGTTCGCAATCACGATGGTGAGTTCCAAGTGCTAACTGGTAACCAAACAGGTGCGTTAATGCTTGATTACTTATTATCACAAAAGAAGGAAAATGGAACTCTTCCAGAAAACGGTGTTGTTTTAAAAACAATCGTAACGTCTGAAATTGGCCGTACAATTGCAAAAGCATACGGTTTAGATACAGTTGATACGTTAACTGGATTTAAATTTATCGGTGAAAAAATTAAACAGTATGAAGAAAGCGGACAATATGAATTCCAATTCGGTTATGAGGAAAGCTATGGTTATTTAATCCGTCCATTCTGCCGTGATAAAGATGCGGTTCAATCAGTCCTATTTGTATGTGAAGTAGCTGCGTACTACAAATCACAAGGTAAAACGTTATACGATGGTCTGTTAGAAGTATTTCAGAAGTATGGGTTCTTCCGTGAGGACCTTGTATCGTTAACGTTAAAAGGAAAAGATGGTGCCGAACAGATTCAAAAGATGATGGCAACATTCCGCGAGAATCCTCCGAAAGAAGTAGCTGGTTTAACAGTCGTTGCAGTTGAGGATTATAAGGAAAGCATCATTACAACGTTACAAGATGGAAATAAGGAAGAGATTCACTTACCGAAATCAAATGTGTTAAAATATCAATTAGAAGATGGTTCTTGGTTCTGCTTACGTCCATCTGGAACAGAGCCGAAAATTAAATTCTACTTTGGTGTACAAGATGATTCCTTACAAAATAGTGAACAAAAGTTACTTACTATTAAAGAAGACATTATGAATCGTTTATAATAGAATAGAGTGCTACTGATAAGAAAAGAGGAGAACGGAGAACGGCCTCCTCTTTTCTTATAGTTTTGTATGATGTAGAGGATTATTAAGAGATAATGTTATAAATTTGCACCTTACTAAGAGAATTAGAATGAAAAGCGAGGGTATTTGTCATGAAAAAAGTGAGAAAAGCAATTATCCCGGCAGCGGGATTAGGGACACGCTTTTTACCAGCAACGAAAGCAATGCCAAAAGAAATGCTTCCAATTGTAGATAAACCAACAATTCAATACATCGTAGAAGAAGCAGTAAAATCAGGCATCGAAGATATTATTATCGTTACTGGTAAAGGAAAGCGCTCTATCGAAGATCATTTTGATAACGCATTTGAATTAGAGCAAAACTTATTAGAGAAGAAAAAGTATGAGTTACTTGAAAAAGTACAAGCTTCTTCTAAAATGGTAGATATCCATTACATTCGTCAAAAAGAACCAAAAGGATTAGGACATGCTGTTTGGTGTGCACGTAAATTCATTGGTGATGAGCCGTTTGCAGTATTATTAGGCGATGATATCGTTCAAGCTGAAAAACCATGTTTACGTCAATTAATGGACGAGTATGACAAAACACTTTCTTCTGTTATTGGTGTACAAACTGTTCCTGAAGCAGAAACACATCGCTACGGAATTATCGATCCGTTAGAGCAAGAGGGACGTCGTTATCAAGTTCGTAATTTCGTTGAAAAACCCACGCAAGGTACTGCACCTTCAAACTTAGCGATCATGGGACGTTACATTTTAACTCCTGAAATCTTTATGTTCTTGGAACAGCAACAAGTTGGAGCGGGTGGCGAAATTCAGTTAACGGATGCGATTCAAAGCTTAAATGAAATTCAACGTGTATTTGCATATGATTTCGAAGGAAAGCGTTATGACGTTGGTGAAAAATTAGGATTTGTTCAAACAACAATTGAAATGGCATTGCAGCACGAAGAATTACGTGATGATATGATAGTAATGATGAAGAAAATTTTAGACGAGCAAATGAAGAAAGAGTCTTAATATAATAAACAAGGAGCTGTTCCTATAGGAACAGCTCCTTGTTTATTATGAAATCGTCGAATGAGAATGCTGATAAGCGGAACGACGTACAGCATAGTATATGCGGGGTGCGATAATAGCACCGATAATTGTAAATGCAATATCTTTCACTGCGAACCACATCATAATCATCCAAGCCGCTTTATAACTCATATTACCACCCATGAAAATATTGACTGCCCCGTACATGTAAGTAGTACCGATAATATACGTTAAAATGATTCCTGTGAAAGAGGCAATCGCAAATGTACTGAATGTTGGTTTTTCTTTCTGTTCTACTAGTTTTCCTGATACGTAAGCAACGATAATAAATGCGATAATAAAACCACCAGTAGGATCTAAAAGTGCTCCAAATCCAGCTTTGAAGTTAGCGAAGATTGGCGCACCTGCTACTCCAACAAGCATGTAAACAGTCATTGATAATGCCCCAAGTCTACTTCCAAGAAGAAGTCCTGCTAAAATCGCGAAAAATGGTTGCATAGATAATGGGACGCCCGCTACTTGCAGGAATGGTGCCCAAGAAACAATATTTGCACCGATGGCCATAAGAGCAACGAACATGGCAGCTAATGCTAAATCTAAAACGTGAAATCTTCTCATAATGTTAACCTCCTGTTGTTTTTAGGTTAACATTATCGTAGCGAAAATATTTACTTGTTGTCAATCAAAATATTTTGATAAGAAGGCTTTAAATAGTCTCTTAGCAACGTATACGGAATACGAAATTGCGGAATTCCACTTGAATAAGGAGCAATTTCATATAAAGGGAAATAAATCACAAGATTATCCGGTTCTAAAAAGTAGTGAAATTTTTTTGTGCTCGTTACTTTTTCGACTGCATCAGGAAAATAAATGCTTTCATTTTGTTTAATTTGTCTTACAATCTCTGTGCGAATTATTTCTTTATATTTATCCTCTTGTTGAAATAAATCGTCTAAGTGTAATAATTTTTTTTTGTTTAAATCAAATGTATTTGCCTTCCACGTATAAAGTCCGTGCGCTCCGCCTGTATATTGATAGTAATTCACATATAGACTTAGGAAAGGTGGTTTGTTTAAAGCTACTTTATAGTCAACATTTGCAATGTATGGATGAAAAGGTGTGCTAGATCCTTCTGTTTCTTTATAATATTTCTTCGCTTCTTTTTCTAATTTACTTTTAAATTTAGCAGTAGAGTTTTTGTAATAGGAATTTAGCTTATTTTGAAATTTTGAATCAGAAAAGTTGTGAAAGGAAGGCCTATTAATTTGATATTCTATATAAGGTTTCTTACCTTTTTGCGTTACAGTCTTAACATTGATTGTCAGGTTGGATGCTTTGGCTGTTATTGCACAATTTGGTACAATAGTCAGCAAGGAGAACATAAGCAATAGTATACAAAATTTCTGTTTCATTTAGGTGAAACCTCCTTATATAAGTGTTATAGGTAGTTTGAAAGTAACTAGGTAAAATTATACATTTGATTTGAAGTGAGAGAGGTTGAAAACGATATGTCAAAAACTTTAATGGATTCGCTTGGAATTGAGTTGTTAGAAATGACAGAGGATAAGGTAGTTGCTACAATGCCTGTTGATGAACGTACGCATCAGCCGTTTGGATTTTTACATGGCGGTGCATCTGTTGCATTAGCAGAAACTGTGGCAAGTGTTGGTTCATACAATTTAATTGATCAAGAGAAATGTATTTGTTTCGGATTAGAAATTAATGCAAATCATATTCGCTCAAAGCAAGATGGAATTGTAACAGCAATCGGAACACCGATACATAGAGGACAATCGACAATGGTTTGGGATATTCGCATCATTGATGAAAATGATGAGTTACTATGCATATCAAGATGTACAGTAGCAATTAAAGAAAAACGTGAAAAATAAAAAAGAGGCGGCTCTTATGAGCAACCTCTTTTTTTTATAATTAGAACTGGATTTTCTTCTCTAAGAAACCTTTTAGTTCGCTAATTGGCATACGAACTTGTTCCATTGTGTCACGGTCACGTACTGTAACAGCTTTGTCTTCAACAGAGTCGAAGTCGTATGTGATACAGAATGGTGTACCGATTTCGTCTTGACGACGGTAACGTTTACCGATAGAACCAGTTTCATCAAAGTCTACCATGAAGTCTTTAGCTAGTTCTGCGAATACTTCAGTAGCACCTTCAGATAGCTTTTTAGATAATGGTAAGATAGCTGCTTTATATGGTGCTAAAGCAGGGTGGAAACGAAGAACTGTACGAGAATCGTTTTCTAATTGCTCTTCTTCATATGCATCACATAAGAATGCTAATGTTACGCGGTCTGCACCTAGAGATGGCTCGATGCAGTATGGCACGTAACGCTCATTCGTTTGTGGATCGATATAGTTAAAGTCTTCGTTAGAGTGTTCCATGTGACGTTTTAAATCGAAGTCTGTACGAGATGCAACGCCCCATAGTTCGCCCCAACCGAATGGGAATCTGAATTCAATATCAGTTGTTGCGTTACTGTAGTGAGATAATTCTTCTTCACCATGGTCACGAAGACGCATGCTTTCTTCATGCATACCAAGTGAAAGTAACCAGTTCTTACAAGTTTCACGCCAGAATGCAAACCACTCTAAATCTTCACCAGGTTTACAGAAGAATTCAAGTTCCATTTGTTCGAATTCACGTGTACGGAATGTGAAGTTACCAGGTGTGATTTCGTTACGGAAACTCTTACCGATTTGGCCGATACCAAATGGAAGTTTCTTACGCATAGAGCGTTGTACGTTTTTAAAGTTTACGAAAATACCTTGTGCTGTTTCAGGACGAAGGAAGATTTCGTTCGTGCTAGACTCTGTAACACCTTGGAATGTTTTGAACATTAAGTTGAACTGACGGATTTCAGTGAACTCTTCACTACCGCAATCAGGACATTTTACTTCATGTTCTTTCATTAAGTCAGCCATTTGGTCGAAAGTAAGACCGTCAACAACCATTTCGATGCCTTTTGCGTCTAATGCATCTTCAATTAATTTGTCAGCACGGTGACGAGCTTTACATTTTTTACAGTCGATCATTGGATCGTTGAAGTTACCAACGTGACCAGAAGCGATCCAAGTTTTTGGGTTCATTAAAATAGCTGCGTCTAAACCAACGTTGTGTGGAGATTCTTGAATGAATTTTTTCCACCAAGCTTTTTTAACGTTATTTTTTAATTCGATTCCAAGTGGACCGTAATCCCAAGTGTTTGCAAGACCACCGTAAATTTCAGAACCAGGGAAAACAAAACCGCGATGTTTTGCTAAGTTTACAACTTGTTCCATTGAATACATAATAAAATCCTCCTTTTGAAAGTTAACGTATTGGCGATGACGTGATGGGTACTTTGGAAACGAGGGTTGCCGCTTTTAGGTGATATCCAGCTCCAGCGGCTAGAATCTCCGGTCATTTCGCTCTCTCGCTCGAAGCAAAAAGCGCTTCAAGGTCGAGAGCTTGAAGTGCCCTGCGATTCTGAACGAGCCGCTTGCGCTTTAAGGTATATCCAGCTCCAGCGGCTAAAATGTTCGGTGGCTTCGCTTCTTCCGTCGAGGCATTCTGAACGAGCCGCTTTCGCTTTTAAATTATTCAGCTCCGGTGACTAGAACAGTCGGTCATTTCGCGCCTTCCTGTGAGGCAAAAAGCGCCTCTTCGTCAGGAGCTCCAATGCCCTCCTGTTCTGAGCAAGTCACCTCCGCTTTTAAATTAAATACAAAAAAGCTCGTCTCTAGGCAATTCTGCCTAGGGACGAGCTTGTATATACCCGCGGTTCCACCCTAGTTGATGCGCATTTGACGCATCCACTTTCATCACGTATTGCTCGAGACTGCCGTTTCCTTGCGGTTTCAGGCTTTCACTATCCCTGAATCGCTTTTGTGCAAGTACTTATAAGTCCGTCATCGCTACTTATATTAATAATAATGAACATATTCTATCACGTTCTTTTTTAAATCACAATAGAGGAACGTGCCTATCTATGATAGAGTCTCGCCTATTTTTTCATTATTTATTCCGTAATTTTCTTTAATATGTTTAATTGCTTCGCGTTTACTAAGTGGAGCAAGCTCGTTAGTTTGAACGTATTCCCAAACTACATCTGGCTTTGTTTTTGCATATTCACGAAGGACCCAGCCGATTGCTTTTTGAATGAAAAATTCTTTTGAGGAATGTAGTTGTCCGATAATCCAGAAAAGGAGTTCTTCATCCATTTTTTGTTTATATTTCAGCTGGAATAAAATTGCAGCGCGTTGTAACCATATGTTGTCTGATGCAATCCATTTTGGAATATAGGCAGAAATTAATTCTGGATGTTTTAAAAAGATACCACCTAAAAATGTAGGGACGATGCTATCAACAGAGTCCCACCATGATTTTGTGATAATAAGTTCTTCTAGAAATGGGATATGAGTTTCGTTTATGTGTTTTTTATATTTTTGCATGATATCGAGTGCGGCAGTTTGAAATTCACGTTCTGGTAAGTCCCAAAGCTCACGTATGATAATTTGGAAGTCCTTTTTATCTGGGAGAGTATGTATTTGAATGACGTCTTTTAATAATTGTCTTCTCTCGGGAGTTTGAATACCGAGAAACGGGAAGTGATTTTTCATATAACGTGCCATTGGTTCTGCTTTTTCAGGATTTTGATGAGCTGTGAAATGCTCTTGTAATGCTTTTACAAATGGATGCATAAGTGTGTCTCCTCTCTTATTATCTTTCTCATATTATTATACAGAGAGTTTGGATAAATTTTAAAACATAACTTGCACTGTAATGAAATATGTTGAGAAGAGGGAGGAGAGGATAAGATGGAAAATCAAGACGTACTAGCAGGTTTCTTTGCTCTTAGTTTTGCGTTTATTCTTGTTATATGTATTTGGGCAATTATTTCGTATTTGTTAACGGCTTTTGCACTTTATACGATGGCGAAAAATGATGGTGCAACTGATGGCGTTCTTGCGTTTATTCCTTTTTTGAATAGTAAGACGTGGGGGGACTTAGCGAAGGATAAATTACCGGATTTCTTGAAAGAAGAAGCAGGGTGGAAAGTATTTGGTATATATGTCGCATGTTTCATCTTTAATTTCGTACCAATTATAAGTTTACTAGCAACAGCAGTGTCGATTGTGCTGTCTATTTATCTCATCTACGCTATTTTGGATAGATACGGAACGAATGCCATACTATTCACGATTATTCATACAATCACGTTCTCGGTTTTCTTGCCGATTCATTTATTCATTATTCGAAATGAACCGATGAGGTATAACGAGTAGATATATGTGGGGAGCTGTTCCAAAGGCATTTTGGAACAGCTCTTTGTCGGTAAATCGATATTTCGTGTAGAATCATTGATATATTGTAAGTTGTGATAGATATATTCAAAAAACCATTAATATAGTTTCATTTACCAAGGAAAGAAGAAAAAGGGCTGTCACATGGGACAGCCCTTTTTTCTATTACATAAGGTAACGTAAGTAAATGTAAATGTGAGAAATGATTAATGAAACGATCATAATTGGGAAGCCGACTTTAAGGAATTCCATGTAGCTAAATTTATGTCCTTCACGACTTGCGATTCCGGCTACGATTACGTTAGCAGAAGCCCCGATTAATGTTCCGTTTCCACCTAAGCAAGCACCTAATGCTAATGCCCACCATAGTACGTCAATTTGTGCGTCGGAAGGTGATAAACCTAGCCCAACTGCCATATCGTTAATAAGTGGGATCATTGTTGCAACGAATGGAATGTTATCGATTGTTGCAGATGCGATACCAGATACCCATAAAATAAGGATAGATGCGTGAGAAATATCTCCGCCTGTTATTCCAACTACTTTTTGAGCAAGCATTTTGATAAGACCGATATCGATAAGTCCTCCAACGAGTACGAATAGTCCCGCGAAGAAGAAAATTGTTACCCACTCTACACTTGCGAATACCTCTTCAATTTCATGTTCTTTCACACCAATTAACATAAGGACAGTAGCACCAGTTAATGCAATGATGGCTGCATCAATATGGAAAATGGAATGAGTCATGAAACCTAAAATAGTAAGTCCAAGTATTGTTAAAGATTTCTTCATTAATACTGGATCTTTAATGTATTGTTTTTCATCTAAGCTCATTAACTTTTTAATTTGTACAGGATCAGCGATTAATTGCTTACGGTACATGAAGTAAAGTATTGTCGCTGTAACAGCAATAATGATGATTACGATAGGTGCTAAGTTGAATAAGAAAGCATTGAAGTCTAAATGTTTATTAGCAGAACCAATCATAATATTTGGCGGATCACCAATTAATGTTGCTGTTCCTCCGATGTTTGAAAAAATAATTTCAGAAAGTAAATATGGAACAGGATTTACTTGCAAGATGCGCGTAATAGATAAAGTAACTGGAACAACAAGAAGTACTGTTGTAACGTTATCTAAAAATGCGGAGCCAAGCGCGGTAAGTAAGGAAAGTGAAATTAAAATTTTAATTGGATTTCCTTGTGCTCCTTTTGCGGCTTTAATGGCAACGTATTGGAAGACCCCTGACTTACTTGTAATGTTTACTAGAATCATCATACCGATAAGTAACGTAATTGTTCCCCATTCAATATGTTTCGTAAAGGCGTTGTGTAAGTCAACGACACCCACAATTACCATGAGTGCTGCACCAAGAAGTGCGATGACAGCGCGGTTGATTTTTTCAGAAATAATAATGGCATATGTAATTAAAAAGACTGCGATAGCAAAATAATACTGCCAGTTTGCGAGCTCTTGCGTTGTTTCGTGCAAAACTCTCATCTCCTTTCGTTCACTTTTCTTAGTGTGTCAAAAATGTTCTAGAAGAAACACACATAACGTCATTATAGAGTAGAAAAATGGCGGATGTAAATGAAAGGGTTTATTTTGTCATATTTTCTGCATAGGTCATTTTTTCTTATTTTTAAAAATATTTGTGGGTATTTGACATATATATAAGATACATCCAATCTGAATATTTAAAATGGAATCAGCATTCGAGCTTGTTCGTGTAGGAGTGTCAAATAGAAAGGAATGACAAAGATGATAAGGAAGGGATCGTATGGATGAACAACGATTTTTGTTTTTAGACTTTGAGTTTACGATGCCCCAGCATAGAAAAAAGCCAAAAGGTTTTTTTCCAGAAATTATTGAGGTCGGACTCGTTTCAGTTGTTGGTTGTAAGGTGGAAGATACGTATGAATCGCATGTTAGACCGAAAACATTTCCGTCTTTAACGGATCGATGTAAAAAATTTTTAGGAATTAAACAGGAAGTAGTGGACAAAGGAATTTCTTTTCATGAACTTGTTGAGAAACTTGCAGAATATGAAAAGAGATGTAAACCGACAATTGTAACGTGGGGAAATATGGATATGAAAGTCTTAAAGCATAACTGCGAAATGGCGGGAGTAGAATTTCCATTCTTTGGACAGTGTCGTGATTTATCGCTTGAGTATAAGAAGTTTTTTGGAGAGAGAAATCAAACAGGGCTGTGGAAAGCAATTGAGGCATATGGAAAAGCAGGAACAGGAAAGCATCATTGTGCGCTTGATGATGCGATGACGACATATAATATTTTTAAGTTAGTAGAAAAAGATAAAGAGTATTTGGTCAAACCAGCACCTCCGACATTAGGGGAACTTGTTGATTTTTCGAAAGTGTTAAAGAGAGTGAGTACACAGTAACGACCAAATTGCACAGCATGTAATTTGGTCGTTTTGTTTTTTAAAGTTTGTAATCTTGCTTCAATTGCTGAAGTGTTTCTAGACTACGCCCCGCAAAAGGTGAATCATCTTCAGAAAATGAATTCATTTGAGTTTCTAATGCTAATTTTAGTGACTCTGTATAATCCGGAATTTCTCCTTCATATTTCTTCACCATTTGCTCTGGAATGTTCGTCTGTTCACGAAAAGCTAAAGCGCGTCTTTCATGGAAGAATGGTACGTCAGCTTGTTTTACATTATGTAAATCACCTTGCACTGGATGTTTTAAAACGGCTAATACTTTTACGACGTAACTGCCAGGACGGCTATTTGTAATTTCGCCGATGTATTTTCCAGTTTTATAAATGCCAGTAACGATTTCACCAATTTCAAATGTTTCTCTCATATTTTTCACCTCAAGTTTATAGTAAGGAAAGTATAAGAAGGAGTCAAAGAAATGATTCACTTTCGGAATATCCTTGAGAATATGAATCAGTTCCACTATAATTTTATATTATATAACAGAAAATTCTGATGTTTTACAAATCCTCTAATAAGGAGTGTTCTCTATGATGCCTTTATATTTTCCTGAAGATAAAACGGAGTATATTATTCCAGGTATTGTTTGCGTTCTATTTATCATCGGTGCGGTTGCTACGTGGCGTATGTTTATTCGTGTATCAAAACGAGAAGCAGAGCGATTACAGAAAGTAGAAGAAAAGCTTTTAGCTGAAAAGAAACAGTAATTCATTTTTGTATGTTTCCCTCTATGCTCGGACAATCTAAGGGCAGAAAGTATTTTGGAGGGAATTGAATGAAAAGACGGCTTTTTTTCAGTTGTTGTTTATTATTTCTAATGGCGGGTTGTGACCAAGGGAAGCCGAAAGAAATTGATGTGAAACTACATAATGCTTCAGGTGATGAAGTTGGGACTGCAAAAGTAGCTCAGCAAACAAGTGGAGTGAAAATTACGATTAAAGCGGAAGGCTTTACACCAGGACCACACGGGATACATGTACATGAAGTCGGAGAATGTAAAGCGCCTCGTTTCGAATCATCTGGGAATCATTTTAATCCAGATAATAAAGAACATGGGCTCTTGAATCCGAAAGGTGCGGAAAATGGTGATTTACCGAATGTAGTGGCGGATGGTTCTGGAAAGATTAAAGCAGAAATTGATGCACCGCATATAACGCTTGAAGAAGGAAAAACGACGATTCATAGAAAAGATGGAGCGTCTATTATTATTACAGAAAAAGCTGATGATGGCATGACACAACCAGCAGGAAAATCTGGTGACCGAATTGCTTGTGGTGTTATTGCTAAAAAAGCGTCGGATATGAAGAAAAAATAGAAGCTACCATCGAAGGTAGCTTCTATTTTTATTATGATGAAAATGTATAGCGAAGTCTGTTTAAAATTTCTTCTAAAACAGATCTTGGGCAACCGATGTTAATTCGAATATGTTCTTCTCCGCCCAATCCGTACTTCTCACCAGGTTCAACGATGATTTTTCCTTTATCCTCAAGTAATGTAGTTCGCTCGTTTTGAGAAAGGTTTAGATGAGAACAATCAATCCATAATAAAAAGCTACCTTCAGGTTTAATTACGGAAAGAGTAGGTATGTGCTTTTCAATATATTCACAAGCAAATCGAGCGTTATTTTCAACGTATAATCGAATTTCACTTAGCCAATCATTACATTCTGTATATGCACTTTGCATTGCTGTATAAGCAAATATATTTAATCCGTGAAACCCTTGTCGATGTTGAACAGACGTAAAGGCATGACGGAGTTTTTCATTCGGAATAATAATGATAGATGCTTGTAATCCAGCGATATTAAATGTTTTGCTCGGAGCCATACAAGTAATGGTGCGCGCTGCTAATTCTTCGGATAAAGAAGCAAATGGTGTATGAGAATGCCCCGCGTAAATAATATCGGCGTGAATTTCATCTGCGATAACGGTTACATTATATTTTGTACATAACGCACCAAGCTGTGTTAGTTCCTCTTTCGTCCAAACTCGTCCGATAGGATTATGAGGACTGCAAAGAAGCATCAGTTTTACGCCTTGTTGAAATTGAGTTTCTAAATGCTTGAAGTCTATCTTATATATGTTATTTTGTTTACGTAATGGACTCGCACATAATTGCCTGTTATTTGTTGTGACCATTTCAAAAAATGGTGGATAAATAGGAGGTTGTATGAGTACGGATTCTCCTTCTTTCGTTAAAGCCTGTATGCTCGTACTAAGAGCTGGAACGATGCCTGCGCTAAATACAATCCATTCTTTTTGTATATCCCAATTGTATTGGCTTTTTGCCCAGTCGCAAATAATATCCCCGATATTTTCAGGAGGAAGTGTATAGCCGAAAATGGGATGTTCTATACGTTTTTGTAATGCAGTTTGAATTGGTTTTGGTACTTCAAAATCCATATCGGCAATCCAAGCGTGAAGGAGTTCTTCGTTTTTATATGTATCCCATTTTGTACTGTGTGTTCCTCGCCGATTTACCGTTTTATGAAATAGCTGCATATGTTTGCCCCTTTCTTCTGTGAAAACATTGAATTATGAAAATTCTCTCTCTTCTTATAGAATAGCTGATATGATACGATAAAGAAAAGCATTAAAAAGTGAAAAGGCGGGAAGTAGATGGGTGCATATGAAAAGATGATAGAGGTTGTGAAAAATTGGGACCCATTTCAAATGGGTCCAGAATTTTATGAAACAGAAGCAAGCGATGTTGTGAACGTCGCAAGTGTGTTCGACGATTCAAAATACATAGCAAAGAAGATTCAACATATATACTTTATGTCTTTTGAGGAAGTACCTGCGCTTGAAAAATGTGAGAAATTAGCTGAGGAGTTACTTGTATTAAAAGAAGGCGGAAGTTGTTCATTATAGGCTGTCGGAATTTCCGACAGCCTTTTTGTTTATTTTCGTTCAGATTGATTAAAGCTTCACTGTAGTCCGTTTTAACGGGCAGTAAAACTCCCACCTCAAAATTCGATTGAAGCAAAGAAGTTAGGCGGGAAATCAAACTGCCCGTAAAATCCCGATTGGTGAAGGCTAATAATCCGTGGGGATAGAACCTCCCACGGATTAAAGCTTCACTTTATTGCGTCGCAAACGCAATAATTTCTTCATAAACATGATCGGGCTTTTCTTCAGGGAGTAAGTGCCCTGTATTTTCGTAAGAAATGAAAGTTGAATTAGGTAGGTCTTTATGGAGACGGCGTCCTACATGTACAGGAACGACACGATCTTTTTCACCCCAAATGAGTAATACTGGGGTTTCGATTTTTTGTAATTCAGTTGAAGATAAGTCACCCTCGCGGTCCCTTATCATTCGAGTTAAAGCAGGGAATATACGATCATCATAAAAAGGAGCAGCATAGCCTTCCATCATTTCATTGTCAATTAATGAATGGTCATGAACGACATTCATTAAGTTATGAACGATTCCCCTTCGAATAATCCAGTTCTTCACGTATAAGTGGAAGAACGGTAAATAAGAGGAGTACAGTAAAGGTAAGTTTGCGCGTGCTAAATAACTAGAGCTACATAGTAAAATCGTCTTTGAAATTAATTCAGGGCGTAGCCTATTTACATAGAGTGAAATTTGTCCACCCATAGAATGACCGACTAATACAATATTTGATAGAGCTAAATGTTCTATTAAATCGATAATAATGGCTGCTAAATTTTGATAAGAATACTTAAAGAGATGAGACTTATCACTTTTTCCGAACGGTGGTAAATCAAGAGCGATTACTGTACCTTCTTTCGTTAATAAAGGGATGAGTCGTCGATAGCTAAATGAGGAAGAAAGGAAGCCGTGAATGAGTACGAAAGTAGGTCGCTCTTTTTTAGTATTATGTTCATACAATTCATAATGAATAGTAGTGCCGCGAGTGGAAAAAGTGAAGTAAGGGCATTTGCATTCATGGTTCATTTTTTTTCACTCCATTGATTTTTGTTCATATCATCTCCAGACAAGAAAAAAATATGTTAACAAAAAAAGGCAAGATGACGATGTCATCTTGCCTTTCGCGTATTTATCCCGCTATTTGCCGGGCAGTAGACTCCCACCTCAAAATTCGGCGAATGCGAGGAAGTTAGGTGGGAGATAACTGCCCGTAAAATCCCGATTGGTGTGGGCTAATAATCAGTGGGGGATGGACAAAACCCCCACTGATTAAAGTTTCACTTTATAATTACCCACGCACAATATTAGGTGGTGTTTTTCCTTGTAATCCTGCCACTAAATTTTCAGCAGCTGTCATTGCCATTTGCTGCCGAGTTTTTAATGTTGCAGATCCGATGTGCGGTAAAGTTACAACGTTTTGTAATGATAAGAGCGGATTCTCTTTTTGAATCGGCTCTTGTGTAAATGTGTCGATGCCGGCTGCAAATATTTTCTTTTCTGTTAACGCATGAATTAATGCAGTTTCATCTACTGTTTTCCCGCGAGAAGCATTAATGAAAATTGCTGTTTCTTTCATTAGTGAAAATTCCTTTTCACCGATAAGATGATACGTTTCATCTGTTAATGGAGTAAGAAGCACAATAAAATCAGATTGTTTGAGTAGTGTTTCTAAATCACAATATGTAGCATCAAATTTTTGTTCAGCTTCTTCTTTACGACGACGATTATAGTAAAGAACGTTCATATCAAATCCGAACTTCGCGCGTTTTGCGACAGTTTCTCCGATTCGTCCCATTCCAATAATACCGATTGTACTATGGTGCACATCTAGTCCGAAGTGTTCTTTTCCGATTTCAGCATTCCATTCACCGTTTTTTACATATGAATTGAGTTCGCAAACACGGCGACCAGCAGATAACATAAGAGCGAAAACGAGGTCAGCTACCGTATCATCTAATACGTATGGTGTATTCGTTCCAATGACATTTCGATTTTGCATCGCTTTTAAATCGAAATTATCGTAACCAACAGAAATGTTGCTCACTACTTTTAAATGAGGAGCAGCCTGTAATAGTTCTTCATTAATAGTTGAGCCGAAATTGAGTAACCCGTCTTTGTCTTTTATTTTTTCTAATAAAACATCACGAGGTACTTTCTCATTCTGATCCCATTTTTCATAATCACAGTGTTCTGACAAATAAGTTTCTACAAATGTTGGAACTGGTTCGGCAATATATACTTTTGGTTTCAAGGTTCCATCCCCTTTCTTTTTTATTTTCACATAATTCTCAAAAAAAATCTTCTTTTCAAACAGGAAAGAGTATTTGTATAATTTAGACACAAACGAATAGAAAGGATGAATTATATGGTGACTGAAAAGGAATTAGAATTATTAGCTTGTCTTGAGAAGAATAGTCGTTTATCTGTAGATACATTAGCGAAGCTGTTAAATATAGAAGTAGAAGAAGCGAAAAAGATGGTTGCGAAATTAGAAAGCGAAAAGATTATCGTGGACTATGTAACGCATATCGATTGGACAAAAGTGAAAGAACATACTGGTTTAACGGCGATGATTGATGTGAAAGTTACACCGAAGCGTGGTGTTGGTTTTGATGCAGTTGCTGAACAAATTTATCGTTATTCAGAAGTGAAATCCGTGTATTTAATGTCAGGGACATATGATCTTTCTATTACATTAGAAGGAAAGACGATGGGAGAAGTAGCGATGTTTGTTTCTGAGAAATTAGCAACAATTGAATCTGTCGTTTCTACAACAACTCATTTTATTTTGAAGAAGTATAAACATGAGGGCATTATTTATGAAAAGACAGATGATGATAAGAGAATTGTGGTGACACCGTGAAGCAATTTGACCTATCTAGGGTAGCAGAATCTTTACAACCGTCCGGTATACGAAAATTTTTTGATTTAGCGGTAAGTATGAAAGGTGTTATTTCACTTGGAGTGGGGGAGCCGGACTTTGTTACACCTTGGAATGTAAGGCAAGCATGTATCCGTTCTTTAGAGCAAGGATATACAGCTTATACAGCAAATGCAGGATTATTAGAGCTCCGTCAAGAAATAGCAAAGTATCTAAAAAAACAATTTGCAGTATCTTATGATCCGAATGATGAAATCATTGTTACAGTTGGAGCGAGTCAAGCGCTAGATGTAGCGATGCGTGCTATTGTAAACCCTGATGATGAAATACTTATTATTGAACCAAGTTTCGTTTCGTATGCACCGCTTGTTACGTTAGCGGGCGGGGTCCCAGTTCCAGTAGCGACTTCATTAGAAGATGAATTTAAAGTACAGCCAGATCAAATTGAAGCAGCTATTACAACGAAAACAAAGGCAATATTACTTTGTTCCCCCAATAACCCAACAGGCGCAATGTTAAATAAATCTGAATTAGAAAAGCTAGCAGTTATTGTTGAGAAGTATAATTTAATCGTGTTATCTGATGAAATTTATGCAGAACTCGTATATGACGAAGCATATACGAGCTTCGCGAGTATTAAAAATATGCGTGACCATACAATTTTAATTTCAGGGTTTTCAAAAGGATTTGCGATGACGGGATGGCGTCTTGGGATGATTGCAGCCCCTGTGCAATTTTCAGAATTAATGCTCAAAATCCACCAGTATTCAATGATGTGTGCACCGACGATGTCTCAATTTGCAGCACTTGAAGCATTACGTACAGGAAATGATGAAGTAATTCGAATGAGAGATAGCTATAAAAAGCGTCGTAACTTTATGACGACATCTTTCAATGAAATGGGCTTAACATGTCATGTGCCAGGCGGGGCATTTTACGTCTTCCCTTCTATAGCTTCAACCGGACTATCTTCAGTAGAATTTGCAGAACAATTATTATTAGAAGAAAAAGTGGCTGTTGTTCCTGGAAATGTGTTTGGCGGGAGTGGTGAAGGATTTATTCGTTGTTCATATGCAACATCGCTTGAGCAACTTATGGAAGCAATGAAGAGAATGGAACGGTTCATAGAGAATAAAAAAAGGACAAAACACAATACGTTTTGTCCATAAAAGGGGGGGAATACTAGAAAGCCATGTGTTAGTATTCTATCCTAATATTGGAGAATTATACGTATTACAGGAAATTTTTCCGTGAATTTTGAATGAGTTCTATCATAGTGGTATAATTTACTAATATAAGGTGTGCTTATCCTAGATAGCTTTACTGAGAATAAGTACTAACCAATCGGATATTTAACAATAAATACATCTGCTTTGCTATCTACAATTGTAGAGAAAATGGTAAACGTATGGGAGTGTTTCATATGTCAGAACAATATACAACAGGAGTGGTTGTAACAGGGAAAGTGACTGGAATTCAAGATTATGGTGCATTTGTAGCGTTAGATGCAGAAACACAAGGACTTGTGCATATATCTGAAATTACAAATGGATATGTAAAGGATATTCATGACTTTTTAAAAGTCGGCGATACAGTAGAAGTAAAAGTACTTTCAATTGATGAAGAGCACAGAAAAATGAGTTTATCGTTAAAAGCGGCGAAAAGAAAACAAGGAAGGATTCTTATACCGAATCCATCTAAGGACGGATTTAATACGCTGCGAGAAAAGCTAGCAGAATGGATTGAAGAATCGGAGGTAATAAAGTAAAAGAGGAACGCATATGAGCGTTCCTCTTTTACTTTGACTTATGATATATATATTTGCAAATATGATTGCATGCAATCATATTCGTATGTCGGAGGTGAAAAAGACATACTGACTATCGAATTTCATGTGTTTCTGGGTGAGTACCAAGATTTTCGGATGGTTTAAATAGTAAACCAAGATTGATAAGCCCAGAAATACCAACGATGCCGTAAATAATACGTGCAAGAGCGGAGTTTTGTCCACCGAAAATAGCTGCTACTAAGTCAAACTGGAAGAACCCGATCAGTCCCCAGTTAACAGCACCGATTACAGTGAAGACTAATGCGATACGTTGCAATGTACTCATGAAAAAGCCCCCCCTTAATGTGAAGCATGAGCAAGTGAAGAGTTAATAAGAAAATTTAACTCCTTTATAGAATGGTATAGTTTTGTTGTTTTTATACATGAAAAATGTACGAAAAACGATGTATATACATCTATACCGAAAAATGCGAATTTTTATACGAAAAATGAACTTTTTCTAAAAAATAAATAATGGTTACGTTTACAATTGTTGAATCGCTTGATTTACAACTTTAGTTTCGCTAAAGTGAATACAGAAATACATATACATAATTGGAGGGAAAAAGATGAGTACACATGTAACGTTCGACTATTCTAAAGCGTTATCCTTCATCGGTGAACATGAACTAACTTATTTACGTGATGCAGTGAAAGTAACACATCATGCAATCCACGAAAAAACTGGAGCTGGGAACGATTTCCTTGGGTGGGTAGAGCTTCCGCTTCAATATGACAAAGAAGAATTCGTTCGCATTCAAAAATGCGCAGAAAAAATTAAAAATGACTCGGACATTTTACTTGTTGTAGGTATCGGTGGTTCTTACCTAGGAGCACGTGCAGCAATCGAAATGTTAAACCATTCTTTCTACAACACGCTTTCTAAAGAACAACGTAAAACTCCACAAGTGCTATTTGTTGGACAAAACATTAGCTCCACTTACATGAAAGATTTAATGGATGTATTAGAAGATAAAGACTTCTCTATTAACGTTATTTCCAAATCAGGTACAACAACAGAGCCTGCAATCGCATTCCGTATTTTCCGTAAGTTATTAGAAGAGAAATATGGAAAAGAAGAAGCTCGCAAACGTATTTATGCAACTACAGATAAAGCACGTGGTGCATTAAAAACATTAGCTGATAACGAAGGTTACGAAACATTCGTAATTCCAGATGATGTTGGCGGTCGTTTCTCAGTATTAACACCAGTTGGTTTATTACCAATCGCAGTAAGTGGTTTAAATATTGAAGAGATGATGAAAGGTGCAGCTGCTGGTCATGATGACTTCGCGACATCAGAACTGGAAGAAAACCCAGCTTACCAATATGCAGTAGTTCGTAACGCTCTTTACAATAAAGGGAAAACAATTGAAATGCTTGTTAACTATGAGCCAGCACTTCAATACTTCTTAGAGTGGTGGAAACAGTTATTTGGTGAAAGTGAAGGAAAAGATCAAAAAGGTATTTTCCCATCTTCAGCAAACTTCTCAACTGATTTACACTCATTAGGTCAATACATTCAAGAAGGTCGTCGTGACTTATTCGAAACAGTTCTTAAAGTAGGTAAATCTACACATGAACTAAAAATCGAATTAGATGACAACGATTTAGATGGATTAAACTACCTTGCTGGTGAAACTGTAGACTTCGTAAACACGAAAGCATACGAAGGTACATTACTTGCACATAGCGATGGCGGAGTACCAAACTTAATCGTAAACATCCCTGAATTAAATGAGTACACATTCGGTTACCTTGTATACTTCTTCGAAAAAGCATGTGCGATGAGCGGTTACTTACTAGGCGTAAATCCATTTGATCAACCAGGAGTAGAAGCATACAAGAAAAACATGTTTGCTTTACTTGGTAAGCCAGGATTTGAAGAGTTAAAAGCAGAATTAGAAGAGCGTTTAAAATAATAAGAAGCGACCGGAAATCCGGTCGCTTTTTATTATTTTACCGAAAAGTACATCGGTATATTAAAACTGGAATGGGTATGCTAAAGGAAAAGTCTAGGAGGGATGGGCTTGATTCCGATTCAATCAAATTTAGAAGGACGTACATATGCGTTATATAAGTTAGAAGAGGTTATGAAACCACTTGGATATAATATTGGTGGCAATTGGGATTATGATAAAGGATGTTTTGATTATAAAATCGGCGAAGAAGATGGCTATCAATTTTTACGAGTACCATTTACAGCGGTGGATGGAGAACTAGATGTTCCTGGTGTAGTAGTCCGCCTTGAAACACCGTATATTCTTTCTCACGTATATCAAGACGAACTAGATGATAATGTGAATGCGTTAACAGCTGGAACGAGTGGATTTGATCAATTTGCTGAGCCGAAAGATCCAGATGGAGATGTGAAGAGAAAGTATATCAATATTGGGAAAGTGTTAGTGCAAGAACTAGAAAATCATTTTTTTAATGGCGAATAACAATGAGTATGTCGCTTTCAATGAGAACAAAGGAATGGACTGGATTAATCATATATTGCTCGTCGCGTTTTATGCCTAGTAAGAGAATGTTTTGCTTTAAAAGAGTATAGCTACAATTTGCAAAAGTTTGTTCGGTGCAGGATGGGGAAAGCTCCATCAGTTGTAATTTGTTATCAGAGATTTCATCGTAAAGTGAGAATAGTACACCTGAAATGGAAGGGAATAAAAGAGAAGCGGTAAATACATAGCTCGTTAATTTATTTCCTTCTATAATTTCTGATACGCCAGCTCTCGTTGCATTTTGGATTTGTTCAGAAGTAAGAAGTTCAGCGATGCAGTGAATGTTTGGATTAAGTCCTTTTGCAGTTAAAATATTTAAAATAGACTGTGTATCTGCTAAGCTTTCGTTTTTCTCTTTATCCGCTGTTATTAATATAGTGTGAGCTGTTGTAATGTTAGCTTTTAATAAAGTTTGATCGTGATGCGGACAACCTTTTATAAATTCTAAATGATGAAATGGCTTTGGAAGTAAAGAAAGTGTTTCATCAATTAAAACGATATCAAGGTTCGGTTGTAGTATGTGCATTTGTTTTACAACATGTTTTGCACGCTCATTCCAGCCAACGACAATCATATGACCATTAGAGGTAGCGGCTTCTTCTCCTTTAATTTTCATATATTGTTTATTAATCATGTCGGTAGCGAATAGCACCATATAATAAGAACAAAATCCAGTTCCTAATAAAATAATGCCTATACCAATAAGTTTTCCTATCGTTGTATGAGGGGCAAAATCGCCGTATCCAACGGTGAAAATGGTAACGATTGACCACCAAACCCCGTCGAACCATGTGGTGAAGTGAGCTGGCTCGAGTCTATGTATAAGAAAGCCAGAAAAAGCAGTAAGTACAATAATAAAACAAATTAAACGAAAAATA
Organism: Bacillus hominis; assembly: GCF_030348325.1. Lineage (NCBI taxonomy): Bacteria > Bacillati > Bacillota > Bacilli > Caryophanales > Bacillaceae > Bacillus > Bacillus hominis. The sequence continues at coordinate 4,475,596 of NZ_JAUCFS010000005.1, read as the reverse complement.
ATGGAATCACGAAATGTATCTACTAAATTCGGACGGGATTTCAATTTCCTATTCCTCCTTACTTTGCAGGGCTACATTCATTGTTACCATTATAGAAAAAAGAAAAACTCTCCAATTAAAAAGAGAGTTTGTCCCGCTATTTGCGGGCAGTAAGACCCCTACCTCAAAATTCAGCGAAAGCAAAGAAGTTAGGTGGGGGTCGGGCTGTCCGTAAAAGCCCGATTGGTGCGGGCTAATAATCAGTGGGGGATGAAGACCCCCCCACTGATTAAAGTTTCACTTTATTTCATATTACATACTTTCTACTTCAGTTTGTTGGACACTTTCAAGATGCTGGAGTGCATAATAAACATCAGCAGTATGCCTTTTTTGATCGATAGATAATTTAAGGTGTAAATAGTGAGCGCCATTTTCTAATGTTTTGAGCTTCATATTCTTAACTTTTATATCCATTTCTTTTATCTCTTCAATTACAATTGGGATATTGTCCATCTCGCGCACAACAAGTTTCACTGCGATATCACGTTGACGAAATGATCTAGGGCCTATAAATTTCATCGCTAATGGTATAAGTTCTACGCTAATCATAAGGAAACACATTCCAAAAGTAGCCTCGATATAGAAACCAGCTCCAACGGCAATACCAATACCAGAAGCACCCCAAATCATAGCGGCAGTTGTTAGTCCTGCAATACTATCATTTCCTCTTCGTAAAATAACGCCGGCACCTAAAAAGCCGATTCCTGATACAATTTGAGCGGCGAGTCGAAGTGGATCCATATTCATATGATCGGTATGCGGTAAGTTGTAAGCTGCTTTAATAGAAACAATCGTCAGGAGGCAACTAACTATAGAAATAACTAAACACGTTTTTAAACCGAGTGGTTTCCGTTTTAATTCACGCTCTAAACCGATGGCGAATCCTAAAATAGCTGAGAGACCTAGTTTGAATAATAAATCGGCGTAGTCCATATATATTCCTCCTTGTATGATATAGGAATAAAACATTTATATAGAAAGAAATGTTTTGGGATAGAGTGACTTTATATAGAATATATGTAGGAATTACTTAGAAATGAAAGAGATATTTCGTTTAAGTATATGATATTAAAAAAGAAATGTGGGTGGTTTTTAAAAAAGTTTATAAAAGGTGTTGCATTTCATTTTCCCCCATGATATATTAATAACCGTCGCTGATGCGGAAACGCAGAAAACGACAAAAAAGAAATTGAAAAACTTAGTTGACATCGAAAAACGAAGATGTTAACATAAGGAAGTCGCAAATGAGCGACAAAGAAGTTCTTTGAAAACTGAACGAAACAAACAACGTGAACGTCAATTTTTTATTTTTAGATGCTAGACAAACTAACTTTATTGGAGAGTTTGATCCTGGCTCAGGATGAACGCTGGCGGCGTGCCTAATACATGCAAGTCGAGCGAATGGATTAAGAGCTTGCTCTTATGAAGTTAGCGGCGGACGGGTGAGTAACACGTGGGTAACCTGCCCATAAGACTGGGATAACTCCGGGAAACCGGGGCTAATACCGGATAATATTTTGAACTGCATGGTTCGAAATTGAAAGGCGGCTTCGGCTGTCACTTATGGATGGACCCGCGTCGCATTAGCTAGTTGGTGAGGTAACGGCTCACCAAGGCAACGATGCGTAGCCGACCTGAGAGGGCGATCGGCCACACTGGGACTGAGACACGGCCCAGACTCCTACGGGAGGCAGCAGTAGGGAATCTTCCGCAATGGACGAAAGTCTGACGGAGCAACGCCGCGTGAGTGATGAAGGCTTTCGGGTCGTAAAACTCTGTTGTTAGGGAAGAACAAGTGCTAGTTGAATAAGCTGGCACCTTGACGGTACCTAACCAGAAGCCACGGCTAACTACGTGCCAGCAGCCGCGGTAATACGTAGGTGGCAAGCGTTATCCGGAATTATTGGGCGTAAAGCGCGCGCAGGTGGTTTCTTAAGTCTGATGTGAAAGCCCACGGCTCAACCGTGGAGGGTCATTGGAAACTGGGAGACTTGAGTGCAGAAGAGGAAAGTGGAATTCCATGTGTAGCGGTGAAATGCGTAGAGATATGGAGGAACACCAGTGGCGAAGGCGACTTTCTGGTCTGTAACTGACACTGAGGCGCGAAAGCGTGGGGAGCAAACAGGATTAGATACCCTGGTAGTCCACGCCGTAAACGATGAGTGCTAAGTGTTAGAGGGTTTCCGCCCTTTAGTGCTGAAGTTAACGCATTAAGCACTCCGCCTGGGGAGTACGGCCGCAAGGCTGAAACTCAAAGGAATTGACGGGGGCCCGCACAAGCGGTGGAGCATGTGGTTTAATTCGAAGCAACGCGAAGAACCTTACCAGGTCTTGACATCCTCTGAAAACTCTAGAGATAGAGCTCCTTCGGGAGCAGAGTGACAGGTGGTGCATGGTTGTCGTCAGCTCGTGTCGTGAGATGTTGGGTTAAGTCCCGCAACGAGCGCAACCCTTGATCTTAGTTGCCATCATTAAGTTGGGCACTCTAAGGTGACTGCCGGTGACAAACCGGAGGAAGGTGGGGATGACGTCAAATCATCATGCCCCTTATGACCTGGGCTACACACGTGCTACAATGGACGGTACAAAGAGCTGCAAGACCGCGAGGTGGAGCTAATCTCATAAAACCGTTCTCAGTTCGGATTGTAGGCTGCAACTCGCCTACATGAAGCTGGAATCGCTAGTAATCGCGGATCAGCATGCCGCGGTGGAATACGTTCCCGGGCCTTGTACACACCGCCCGTCACACCACGAGAGTTTGTAACACCCGAAGTCGGTGGGGTAACCTTTATGGAGCCAGCCGCCTAAGGTGGGACAGATGATTGGGGTGAAGTCGTAACAAGGTAGCCGTATCGGAAGGTGCGGCTGGATCACCTCCTTTCTATGGAGAATTGATGAACGCAGTTCATCAATAAACGTTGACTTGTTTCGTTTCGTTCAGTTTTGAGAGAACTATCTCTCAAGTTTAAATGTATGTTCTTTGAAAACTAGATAACAGTGTAGCTCATATTTTTTAATTTTAGTTTGGTTAAGTTAGAAAGGGCGCACGGTGGATGCCTTGACACTAGGAGTCGATGAAGGACGGGACTAACGCCGATATGCTTCGGGGAGCTGTAGTAAGCTTGATCCGAAGATTTCCGAATGGGGAAACCCACTATACGTAATGGTATGGTATCCTTACCTGAATACATAGGGTATGGAAGACAGACCCAGGGAACTGAAACATCTAAGTACCTGGAGGAAGAGAAAGCAAATGCGATTTCCGAGTAGCGGCGAGCGAAACGGAATCTAGCTCCAAACCAAGAGGCTTGCCTCTTGGGGTTGTAGGACATTCTATACGGAGTTACAAAGGAACGAGGTAGACGAAGCGACCTGGAAAGGTCCGTCACAGAGGGTAACAACCCCGTAGTCGAAACTTCGTTCTCTCTGAATGTATCCTGAGTACGGCGGAACACGTGAAATTCCGTCGGAATCTGGGAGGACCATCTCCCAAGGCTAAATACTACCGAGCGATCGATAGTGAACCAGTACCGTGAGGGAAAGGTGAAAAGCACCCCGGAAGGGGAGTGAAAGAGATCCTGAAACCAAGTGCCTACAAATAGTCAGAGCCCGTTAATGGGTGATGGCGTGCCTTTGTAGAATGAACCGGCGAGTTACGATCCCGTGCGAGGTTAAGTTGAAGAGACGGAGCCGCAGCGAAAGCGAGTCTGAATAGGGCGTTTAGTACGTGGTCGTAGACCCGAAACCAGGCGATCTACCCATGTCCAGGGTGAAGTTCAGGTAACACTGAATGGAGGCCCGAACCCACGCACGTTGAAAAGTGCGGGATGAGGTGTGGTAGCGGAGAAATTCCAATCGAACCTGGAGATAGCTGGTTCTCCCGAAATAGCTTTAGGGCTAGCCTTAAGTGTTAGAGTCTTGGAGGTAGAGCACTGATTGAACTAGGGGTCCTCATCGGATTACCGAATTCAGTCAAACCCGAATGCCAATGACTTATCCTTAGGAGTCAGACTGCGAGTGATAAGATCCGTAGTCAAGAGGGAAACAGCCCGATCGCCAGCTAAGGTCCCAAAGTGTGTATTAAGTGGAAAAGGATGTGGAGTTGCTTAGACAACTAGGATGTTGGCTTAGAAGCAGCCACCATTTAAAGAGTGCGTAATAGCTCACTAGTCGAGTGACTCTGCGCCGAAAATGTACCGGGGCTAAATACACCACCGAAGCTGTGAATTGATACCAATGGTATCAGTGGTAGGGGAGCGTTCTAAGTGCAGTGAAGTCAGACCGGAAGCGACTGGTGGAGCGCTTAGAAGTGAGAATGCCGGTATGAGTAGCGAAAGACGGGTGAGAATCCCGTCCACCGAATGCCTAAGGTTTCTGAGGAAGGCTCGTCCGCTCAGGGTTAGTCAGGACCTAAGCCGAGGCCGACAGGCGTAGGCGATGGACAACAGGTTGATATTCCTGTACCACCTCTTTATCGTTTGAGCAATGGAGGGACGCAGAAGGATAGAAGAAGCGTGCGATTGGTTGTGCACGTCCAAGCAGTTAGGCTGATAAGTAGGCAAATCCGCTTATCGTGAAGGCTGAGCTGTGATGGGGAAGCTCCTGATGGAGCGAAGTCTTTGATTCCCTGCTGCCAAGAAAAGCTTCTAGCGAGATAAAAGGTGCCTGTACCGCAAACCGACACAGGTAGGCGAGGAGAGAATCCTAAGGTGTGCGAGAGAACTCTGGTTAAGGAACTCGGCAAAATGACCCCGTAACTTCGGGAGAAGGGGTGCTTTCTTAACGGAAAGCCGCAGTGAATAGGCCCAAGCGACTGTTTAGCAAAAACACAGGTCTTCTGCGAAGCCGTAAGGCGAAGTATAGGGGCTGACACCTGCCCGGTGCTGGAAGGTTAAGGAGAGGGGTTAGCGTAAGCGAAGCTCTGAACTGAAGCCCCAGTAAACGGCGGCCGTAACTATAACGGTCCTAAGGTAGCGAAATTCCTTGTCGGGTAAGTTCCGACCCGCACGAAAGGTGTAACGATTTGGGCACTGTCTCAACCAGAGACTCGGTGAAATTATAGTACCTGTGAAGATGCAGGTTACCCGCGACAGGACGGAAAGACCCCGTGGAGCTTTACTGTAGCCTGATATTGAATTTTGGTACAGTTTGTACAGGATAGGCGGGAGCCATTGAAACCGGAGCGCTAGCTTCGGTGGAGGCGCTGGTGGGATACCGCCCTGACTGTATTGAAATTCTAACCTACGGGTCTTATCGACCCGGGAGACAGTGTCAGGTGGGCAGTTTGACTGGGGCGGTCGCCTCCTAAAGTGTAACGGAGGCGCCCAAAGGTTCCCTCAGAATGGTTGGAAATCATTCGTAGAGTGCAAAGGCATAAGGGAGCTTGACTGCGAGACCTACAAGTCGAGCAGGGACGAAAGTCGGGCTTAGTGATCCGGTGGTTCCGCATGGAAGGGCCATCGCTCAACGGATAAAAGCTACCCCGGGGATAACAGGCTTATCTCCCCAAGAGTCCACATCGACGGGGAGGTTTGGCACCTCGATGTCGGCTCATCGCATCCTGGGGCTGTAGTCGGTCCCAAGGGTTGGGCTGTTCGCCCATTAAAGCGGTACGCGAGCTGGGTTCAGAACGTCGTGAGACAGTTCGGTCCCTATCCGTCGTGGGCGTAGGAAATTTGAGAGGAGCTGTCCTTAGTACGAGAGGACCGGGATGGACGCACCGCTGGTGTACCAGTTGTTCTGCCAAGGGCATAGCTGGGTAGCTATGTGCGGAAGGGATAAGTGCTGAAAGCATCTAAGCATGAAGCCCCCTCAAGATGAGATTTCCCATAGCGTAGCTAGTAAGATCCCTGAAAGATGATCAGGTTGATAGGTTCGAGGTGGAAGCATGGTGACATGTGGAGCTGACGAATACTAATAGATCGAGGACTTAACCATATAATATGAAGCAATGTTATCTAGTTTTGAAAGAATATAAAAAACTTGTTGACTTTAAAAGTTAAATGAGTTACAATAGTTCTTGTCTTAAATGAATACAGTCTGGTAATGATGGCAGAGAGGCCACACCCGTTCCCATACCGAACACGGAAGTTAAGCTCTCTAGCGCCGATGGTAGTTGGGACCTTGTCCCTGTGAGAGTAGGACGTTGCCAGGCAATTCCGGAGGATTAGCTCAGCTGGGAGAGCACCTGCCTTACAAGCAGGGGGTCGGCGGTTCGATCCCGTCATCCTCCACCATTCTAGCCGACTTAGCTCAATTGGTAGAGCAACTGACTTGTAATCAGTAGGTTGGGGTTCAAGTCCTCTAGTCGGCACCAGCAACTATGGCGGTTGTGGCGAAGTGGTTAACGCACCGGATTGTGGCTCCGGCATTCGTGGGTTCGATTCCCATCAGTCGCCCCATTTTTCTTTTAAAATTATAATATGCGGGTGTGGCGGAATTGGCAGACGCACCAGACTTAGGATCTGGCGCCTTTGGCGTGGGGGTTCGACTCCCTTCACCCGCACTTTTAATAAAATAACTCATACATGTCTTGCGGAAGTAGTTCAGTGGTAGAATACAACCTTGCCAAGGTTGGGGTCGCGAGTTCGAATCCCGTCTTCCGCTCCAATTTTCAATATGATATGCCGGGGTGGCGGAACAGGCAGACGCACAGGACTTAAAATCCTGCGGTGGGTGACCACCGTGCGGGTTCGACCCCGCCCTCGGCACCATATGCGCCCGTAGCTCAATTGGATAGAGCGTTTGACTACGGATCGAGAGGTTAGGGGTTCGACTCCTCTCGGGCGCGTTTTTATTAACGGGAAGTGGCTCAGCTTGGTAGAGCACCTGGTTTGGGACCAGGGGTCGCAGGTTCAAATCCTGTCTTCCCGATATTTCAAAACATGGGGCCTTAGCTCAGCTGGGAGAGCGCCTGCCTTGCACGCAGGAGGTCAGCGGTTCGATCCCGCTAGGCTCCACTTATTGAATATCACTTATGGCGGTGTAGCTCAGCTGGCTAGAGCGTACGGTTCATACCCGTGAGGTCGGGGGTTCGATCCCTCCGCCGCTACCATAAGGACCTTTAGCTCAGCTGGTTAGAGCAGACGGCTCATAACCGTCCGGTCGTAGGTTCGAGTCCTACAAGGTCCACCACTCAAAGTTCATATCTCGGAGGTATACCCAAGTTCGGCTGAAGGGATCGGTCTTGAAAACCGACAGGCGGCGAGAGTCGCGCGGGGTTCGAATCCCTCTACCTCCTCCATTTTTTTAAATTAAATATTATATCATCGCGGGGTGGAGCAGTACGGTAGCTCGTCGGGCTCATAACCCGAAGGTCGCAGGTTCAAATCCTGTCCCCGCAACCAAATGGTCCCGTGGTGTAGTGGTTAACATGCCTGCCTGTCACGCAGGAGATCGCCGGTTCGACCCCGGTCGGGACCGCCATTTTTACATAAAGGCTCGGTAGCTCAGTCGGTAGAGCAGAGGACTGAAAATCCTCGTGTCGGCGGTTCGATTCCGTCCCGAGCCACCATTTTGAAATCGCAAGCCGGCTTAGCTCAATTGGTAGAGCAACTGACTTGTAATCAGTAGGTTGGGGGTTCAAGTCCTCTAGCCGGCACCACTTTCAAAATGAGCCATTAGCTCAGTTGGTAGAGCATCTGACTTTTAATCAGAGGGTCGAAGGTTCGAATCCTTCATGGCTCACCATTTTCAATTTAATGCGGGTGTAGTTTAGTGGTAAAACAAGAGCCTTCCAAGCTCTGGTCGAGAGTTCGATTCTCTTCACCCGCTTATCTATTATGGGCCTATAGCTCAGCTGGTTAGAGCGCACGCCTGATAAGCGTGAGGTCGATGGTTCGAGTCCATTTAGGCCCACCATAATTATTCCGCAGTAGCTCAGTGGTAGAGCTATCGGCTGTTAACCGATCGGTCGTAGGTTCGAGTCCTACCTGCGGAGCCATATTATAGAGAAGTACCCAAGTGGCTCAAGGGGCTCCCCTGCTAAGGGAGTAGATCGCGAACGCGGTGCGAGGGTTCGAATCCCTTCTTCTCTGCCAGATTTTGGCCCGTTGGTCAAGTGGTTAAGACACCGCCCTTTCACGGCGGTAACACGGGTTCGAATCCCGTACGGGTCATACTAAAAGAGATAGCATAATCTGCTATCTCTTTTTTGTTGTGTAAAAGCGGACTTTGGATAGTCCGCTTTTTTTATGAAATGTTGTATACTTTTTTCTATTTCAAACGTCTAACTAATAGAAAGGAGAGGGCGATGGAGTATGAAAAGATTATTGTAGAAACATCTAAAAGTATTTATAGGTATTTACTTAAAATTGGAGTAACACCAGTAGAAGCAGAGGATATCATTCAAGACACGGTACATAAAGCATTATTATCTATACCAAATATGAAAATTACTTATATAAAAACATGGTTATTTCAAGTTGCGATTAATAGGCATCGTGATCTAGCTAGAAGGCAAAAGCATATTGAAGAAATCCCGATTGAATCTATTCAACTTATTGGGACGAAGGGACTAGACGAATCACTGTTAAGAAAAGAGCTTCAAGTAGAAATACAAAGCATACTTGGAAAGATGAATCCGGTATACAAACATAAGAAAAACCCTTTCACAATCTAAACAAAACACTTAAATTGAGATTGATTCCACACCTACCACGATAACTTTACACTCTATGTGAAAAAGTTCACAAATAGGTCATAATTTGTGAAGTAATTCACAATAATCCGTGCTACAATATGAATGTAAAGAAGTTAAACAACATTAAATTAGTATTTTAATTAATTACTTAAACAATAATAAATAATATATGTAAAACAATTGAGAGGGGAAATTAAAATGAAAAAAGGTATCAATCGTGTAGTATTAGTAGGAACAGGAGCTGTAGGTTGTAGTTATGCTTACTCAATGATCAACCAAGGTGTAGCTGAAGAATTCGTACTTGTAGATGTAAATGAAGCAAAAGCAGAAGGGGAAGCAATGGACTTAAGCCATGCGGTACCATTCTCTCCAGCACCAACAAAAGTTTGGAGCGGTAGCTATGCAGATTGTAAAGATGCAGATTTAGTAGTTATCACTGCTGGATTACCACAAAAGCCAGGTGAAACTCGTTTAGACTTAGTTGAGAAAAATACAAAGATCTTTAAACAAATCGTTCGCGGTATTATGGATAGCGGATTCGATGGAATCTTCTTAATCGCAACAAACCCAGTTGATATTTTAACTTACGTAACTTGGAAAGAATCTGGCTTACCAAAAGAGCGCGTAATTGGTTCTGGTACAACTTTAGACTCTGCTCGTTTCCGTTACATGTTAGGTGACTACTTAGATGTAGATCCACGTAACGTTCATGCTTACATCGTTGGTGAACACGGTGATACTGAACTTCCAGTATGGAGCCACGCTACTGTAGGTGTACAAAAACTAGAAACAATCTTAGCGAACAACGAACAGTATAACCAAGAAGATTTAGATAAAATCTTTGAAAATGTACGCGATGCAGCTTATCACATCATCGAGCGTAAAGGCGCAACTTACTACGGAATCGGTATGTCACTACTTCGTGTAACTAAAGCGATCTTAAGCAACGAGAACAGCGTATTAACTGTATCTGCATACCTTGAAGGTCAATATGGTGAGAAAGATGCTTACGTAGGTGTTCCAGCTGTTATTAACCGCGAAGGTGTACGTGAAATAGTAGAACTTGAATTAAACGAAGAAGAAAAAGCGAAATTCGCTCATTCTGTAAAAGTGTTAAAAGAAACAATGGCACCAGTACTATAATAATTGCTAAATAATTCAGAGGCGGGAAACTGCTTCCTACCTCTGAGTTTTTATATAATTTAATATAAATTCCTTTTCCGGTTTCCCTTGTATATCCCCAATATACCCCTTTTGCTGGATAAGGGTCGTTTATAGAAAAAAGCACTCTATTTTTGAATAGAGTGCTTTTATATGTTATTTTTTCGGTGTTAGTCCTAACTTCTTTAAAATATCTGTCAGTGTCCCACTTTTTGATTTTTCTACAGGTGTTTGTGATTTTGTAGCATCTGGTTCTTATGAATTATAGTTGCAAATCTTGGTGTTCTTTATTGAGAATAAATATATACTTATGAATTTTACATTTCAATAAATTTTGTCACAAAAAATGTTGAGAAACATTTTTCTATGACAGATTATTTTGTTTGAATTTCACGTGGAAAATAGTGTGAAAAACAGGGAGAAATCAATAAAGTAAATATTGAGCAACAATGAAAGGTGAAAATAGTAAGGGGAAATGAAGCGTTTGCAATGAATATTCGTCAAAATTCGATATTTTACACAGTAAATTTGAATATTTTAAGCAAAATTAAAGAAAAAAACGTATATTTTTAAAAAAATAACAAGGATATTTCAGTTTTTCGCAGAAATGATAAAGAGTAAAAAATTTCTGTCATCTTAGTGAGGTGAACATATTGGATGTAATAAATTGTGAAGAAGTGAAACGAGATGAGTTTCATACAGAAAAGTACTATGACAGTTATAACATCTTTGGGGCACATATTGTGACGGAAGATGGGATGCGAGGGGTACGATTCACAGTATGGGCTCCTCATGCGAAAGCAATGAGTGTTGTTGGAGATTTTAATGAATGGGATTATGAGCAACATAAGATGCTACAAGTGACAGAAAAGGGGATTTGGTCCTTGTTTGTACCGTATATTGAAGAGAATGAGATATACAAGTATGCGGTTGAAACGATGGATGGTGCCGTTATTTTAAAAGCAGATCCTTACGCAGTATATGCAGAAGTAAGACCAAATACGGCATCTGTAGTTTTTGATATAGAGGGATATGAATGGAATGATAAAAACTGGATTCGTAAGAGAAAGAAAAAATCGATTTATAAAGAAGCGATGACAGTTTATGAATTACATTTCGGTTCTTGGAAAAAGAAAGAAGATGGCGCTCTGTATTCTTACAGAGAAATGGCCGAGGAGCTCATTCCTTATGTGGTGGAACATCAATTTACACATATTGAAATTATGCCGCTTGTTGAGCATCCATATGATCGTTCTTGGGGATATCAAGGAACGGGATATTATGCAGCTACAAGTAGATTCGGCACGCCACATGACTTGATGTATTTTGTCGATGAATGTCATAAATATGGAATCGGTGTCATTTTAGATTGGGTGCCGGGGCATTTTTGTAAAGATGCTCACGGTTTATATTTGTTTGATGGGACACCGACTTATGAATATAAAGATATAGATGTACAAGAAAACCAGGTATGGGGAACTGTTAATTTTGATTTAGGGAAAAGAGAAGTACGTAATTTCTTAATTTCAAATGCGTTATTTTGGATGAGGTATTTCCATATTGATGGTTTCAGGGTAGATGCAGTTGCGAATATGCTGTACTGGAATAAAGAAGGAAAAGAGCAAAGCAATGAACACGCTGTTTCTTTCTTACGAGAGTTAAATGAAGCTGTGTTTGCAGAAGATGAAGAGTTTCTTATGACAGCAGAAGATTCAACAGCTTGGCCACTTGTAACAGCTCCAACATACGAGGGTGGACTTGGGTTCAATTATAAATGGAATATGGGTTGGATGAACGACGTGTTGAAATATATGGAATGTGCACCAGAGTACCGGAAATACATTCATGAGAAAATGACATTCTCTTTACTATATACTCACTCTGAAAACTTTATATTGCCGCTTTCTCATGATGAAGTCGTTCATGGGAAAAAGTCGTTATTAAATAAAATGCCGGGAGATTACTGGGATAAGTTCGCCCAACTTCGTTTATTATATGGATATTTCTTTACTCATCCAGGTAAGAAATTACTCTTTATGGGTGGAGAATTCGGGCAATTTGATGAGTGGAAAGACCTTGAAGATTTAGATTGGAATTTACATGATTTTGAAATGCATCGTTATATGCATGATTACTTTAAAGAGCTCATAGCATTGTATAAGCGCTCAAAACCACTTTGGCAGTTAGATCACTCGCCTGAAGGATTTCAGTGGATTGATGCTAATAATAATGAGCAAAGTATTTTCTCGTTCATCCGCCAAGGGGATAAGCAGGAAGATGCGTTAGTTGTCGTATGTAATTTTACGAAAGCTACATATGAAAACTATAAAGTAGGTGTACCAGATTTCGAGTATTATAACGAGATTTTAAACAGTGATGCTGAGCAATATGGCGGATCGGGGCAAGTTAATAAGAAACGTCTCAAGACGATTCTAGAGCCATATCATAATCAAGCGGCACATGTAGAAATTACAATTCCACCATTTGGCGTATCCATATTACGACCAGTGAAGACGAGAAAGGGGAGCAAAAAACAAGATGGCTCAAAAACAAAAGTGCGTAGCAATGTTACTAGCAGGGGGAAAAGGTAGTCGTTTAAGTGCATTAACAAAAAATTTAGCCAAGCCAGCTGTTCCATTTGGTGGTAAATATCGCATTATTGATTTTACGTTAAGTAACTGTGCAAACTCCGGTATTGAAACGGTGGGGATTTTAACGCAATATCAACCGTTAGAACTCCACAATTATATCGGAATCGGAAATGCATGGGATTTAGACCGAGTAAACGGCGGAGTCACAGTATTACCTCCTTATGCGGAGTCTTCAGGTGTGAAGTGGTACACAGGTACGGCAAGCGCCATTTATCAAAACTTAAACTATTTAAGTCAGTATGAACCGGAGTATGTCCTTATTTTATCAGGCGACCATATTTATAAAATGGATTACAGCAAAATGCTAGATTACCATATTGAGAAAGAAGCGGACGTTTCAATTTCTGTTATTGAAGTGCCATGGGATGAAGCGAGTCGTTTCGGTATTATGAATACAAATGAAGAGATGGAAGTTGTTGAATTTGAGGAGAAACCGCAATTTCCAAGAAGTAATCTTGCATCAATGGGAATCTATATTTTTAACTGGGCAATCTTGAAAGAGTATTTGGAAATGGATGCAAGAAATCCTGAATCTAGTAACGATTTCGGAAAAGATGTACTTCCGCTTTTATTAGATGAAGGTAAGAAGCTAATGGCGTATCCGTTTGAAGGATATTGGAAAGATGTTGGAACGGTGAAAAGCTTATGGGAAGCGAATATGGATTTACTTCGCGATGAAACATCGTTGAATTTAAATGATCGTAATTGGCGTATTTATTCTGTGAACCCAAATGAGCCACCTCAATATATTGCAGAACAGGCAAAAGTAGAAGAATCACTTATTAATGAAGGGTGCGTCATTGAAGGGGACGTGAAGCATTCTGTTTTATTCCAAGGAGTGACGGTGGAAGAAGGTAGTATGGTAATCGATTCTGTCGTTATGCCTGGGGCAAAGATTGGTAAAAACGTTGTGATTGAAAGAGCGATTGTTGGATCAGAAATGGTTATTGAAGATGGGACAATAATTCGCCCAGAAAAAAATGTTGATGATGTAGTACTAATTGCTGAAGGGAAATAGAAAAGGGGGATGAAATGAATGGGAGAAAAAATGTTAGGAATTATTAATGCAACGGGAAGTTTTCCTTCCTTAAAGAAAGTAACAGGGCATCGTTCATTAGCGGCGTTACCGTTTGGAGGCCGTTACCGACTCATTGATTTCATGCTTTCAAATATGGTGAATTCTAATATTCATAGCGTGGCGGTTTTTACAAGTCATAAAAATCGTTCTTTAATGGATCATGTCGGTTCAGGACAACAGTGGGATTTAGATAGAAAGCGTGATGGACTGTTTTTATTCCCACCGAACTGCCAATGTGATCATGACGAATTTGGATCTTTTGCACATTTTAGAAGACATATTGATTATTTTCTAAGAAGCAGAGAAGAATATGTTGTTATTACGAATAGCCATCTTGTAACAGCATTAAATTTTCAAGCAGTGTTAGAGCGACATATACATACGTCTGCTGATATTACTGAAGTTTGTCATGAAGGGGTTTCGCTTCAAACGTATGTGTTAAAGAAACAATTATTGCTAGACTTATTTGAGGCATATAAAGATGTGGAGCAATACAGTTTATTTGATGTAGTGAGAGAAAAGAGTGGGAAATCACTGCAGATTTCTACGTACGAGCATACAGGATATGTAGCTATTATTGATTCTATTGAAAGTTACTATAAACATAGTCTAGAAATTTTGAAGCCTTCTATTTGGAAGGAATTATTTAAGAAAGAAGCACCAATCTTTACGAAAGTAAAAGATGAGCCACCAACTCGTTATATGAAGGGTGCAGTAGTGAAAAATACGATGATTGCAAACGGCAGTATTATTGAAGGTGAAGTAGAAAATAGTGTTGTCTCCCGTTCTGTTAAAATTGGAAAAGGTTCAATTGTTCGTAATAGTATTATTATGCAAAAGAGCCAAATTGGAGATAATTGCATAATAGACGGTGTTATTATTGATAAAGATGTGAAACTTGGCGACGGCGTAGTGTTAAAAGGAACTGCTGATGAGCCATATGTTGTAGAAAAAGGTAGTGTACAAAATAGTACAATCAATAGTTATTCGTAAATAGCAGGTCATAATTAGTGGGGGATTTAAAAAACCCCCACTAATTAAGGTTTTATTCTATATGAAAACTTGAAGGGAGGAAGCTGTAAGAAGAGCGATTTATGATGTATACGCTTTTCGTGCAGTGGGACAACAGGTGAATATTTTATTTGCAGTATCAGAATGTGTACCGTTTATTAAATCCGGAGGCTTAGCCGATGTAGCAGGAGCGCTCCCAAAGGAATTAAAAAAATTAGGAGTGAATGTTCGCATTATACTTCCAAACTACAGTCTTATCCCGAAAGAGTTGAGAGAAGGATGTACGCTTCATAAAGTAATTAACGTTCCTCTTGGGTGGAGAAACCAATATTGCGGGATTTTAAAAGGTGAGCAGGATGGGATTACGTATTACTTAATAGATAATGAATATTATTTTAAGAGAGATTCTCTATATGGCCATTATGATGATGGAGAGCGTTTTTCTTATTTTTCAAAAGCAGTTTTAGAGTGTATTCCGCATCTTGATTTCGAAGTAGATGTTCTTCATAGCCATGATTGGCATACAGCTATGGTGAATTTCTTACTTCGTGAAAAGTATCAAGATAACCCGTTATATGAGCATATTAAAACGGTATATACGATTCATAACTTGCAGTTCCAAGGTGTATTTCCTCCTGAAGTGATGTACGACTTACTGGAGCTTGGTCATGAATATTTTCATAATGAACAGCTTGAGTTTTATGGAAACGTGAACTTTATGAAAGGCGGTATTATCGCATCTGACCAAATTACAGCGGTTAGCCCGACATATAAAGAAGAGATTCAATATGAGTTTTTCGGTGAGAAGTTAGATGGATTGCTACGAAAATATAATGATAAGCTTAGTGGCATTGTAAATGGAATTGATACGAGCGTATATAATCCAGAAACAGATCCATATATTACGGCTCAGTATAGTGCAGAGTCGCTAGATGAAAAGAATGAAAATAAACGCGCATTGCAGCGTTATTTTGGTTTACCAGAAAAAGAAGATACACCAGTTATTTCGATGGTAACACGATTAACGAAGCAAAAGGGGCTTGATCTAGTACGTACTGTATTCCGTGAAATAATGGAAGAAGATGTACAATGTATTATTTTGGGGTCAGGTGATTCTGAATACGAGCAGTTCTTTGAATGGATGGCATACGAGTATCCAGAAAAGGTAAAAGTATATATTGGATTTAATGAAGCGTTAGCGCACCAAGTGTACGCGGGAAGCGATTTATTTTTAATGCCATCGCTGTTTGAACCGTGTGGACTTGGACAACTTATTGCGCTAGCATATGGCACGATTCCAATTGTAAGAGAGACAGGCGGATTAAATGACACTGTACATTCTTACGATGAGGAAACTGGAATTGGGAATGGCTTTAGCTTTACGAATTTTAATGCGCATGACATGTTACATACGATTCTTCGTGCAATTGAGTTTTATCAAGATAAACCGGTATGGGATAAGCTTGTAAAGCAAGCGATGACTGAAGATTATAGCTGGGGGAAATCGGCTCTTGCATACAAGAAATTGTATAAAAGTCTCATGGAATAACATTCAGGTGGTGAAAAAATGTTTACTCATGTTGAAAGCTTCAAATCCGCTTTTCTAGAAAAATTAGAAACGATGTATGGGAAAAGTTTCAAAGATTCTACAACTCGTGATCAGTATAATACGCTCGGTCATATGGTACGTGAGTATATGAATAGTCAGTGGATTGCAACGAATGAAAGTTATCGTTCTGGAGATCAAAAGCAAATGTATTATTTATCCATTGAGTTTTTACTTGGGCGTTTGCTTGGCAGTAATATATTAAATTTAGGCATTCGAGATGTATGCGAAAAAGGACTTTTTGAACTTGGAATTTCTTTGCAAGAGTTAGAAGAGATTGAAGCAGATGCTGGCCTTGGTAACGGTGGGCTTGGACGTTTAGCAGCCTGTTTCCTCGATTCACTCGCTTCTTTAAACTTACCAGGACATGGCTGTGGTATTCGTTATAAGCATGGTCTGTTTGATCAAAAAATTGTTGATGGCTATCAAGTAGAATTTCCAGAACAGTGGCTTCTTCATGAAAACGTTTGGGAAGTAAGAAGGTATGATCAAGCCGTAGAAGTAAGTTATTTTGGCAACGTTGAACCACTAGAAATTGATGGACGTTTAGAGTTCAGGCATACAAATGCCGAAGTTATTATGGCAGTACCATACGACGTTCCAGTTGTAGGGTATGAAACAAGTACTGTGAATACGCTTCGGCTTTGGAATGCGGAGCCAGTTCCTTTTCCGCAAAATTGTAAAGATATTTTGAAATATAAGCGTGAAACAGAGGCCGTATCGGAGTTTTTATATCCAGATGATACGCATGATGAGGGGAAAATACTTCGTTTAAAACAACAGTATTTCCTCGTATCAGCAAGTTTGCAAAATATCGTTCGTATGCATAGGGAGAGACACGGTAGTCTTCGTCAGTTACATGAAAAAATTGCGATTCATATAAACGATACACATCCGGTTCTAGCAATTCCAGAACTTATGCGTATTTTATTAGACGAAGAAAAATTGACATGGGAAGAAGCTTGGCGCATAACAACGCAGACGATTTCCTATACGAATCATACGACGTTATCAGAAGCGCTTGAGAAATGGCCAATTCACATTTTTAAACCGTTATTACCGAGAATTTATATGATTATTGAAGAAATTAATGAACGTTTCTGTCATGAGCTTTGGAACCGTTATTCGTACGATTGGAAGCGTATTGAGGACATGGCCATTATTGCGCATGACCTTGTGAAAATGGCTCATTTAGCGATTGTTGGTAGCCATAGCGTTAACGGTGTGGCGAAAATTCATACAGAAATTTTAAAGCAGCGTGAAATGCGATTGTTCTATGAATTTTATCCAGATAAGTTTAATAATAAAACGAATGGAATTGCTCATAGGCGCTGGCTAATGAAGGCGAATCCGCAGCTGACGAATCTTATTTCGGAAGCGATTGGGGAAGAGTGGAAGAAAGAGCCGATTAAGCTGCAAGCGTTGCAAAACTTCATACATGATACTAGTTTTCAAGAAAAGCTTGCAGGGGTAAAACAAGAGCGTAAGATTATTTTAGCGGAGCGCATTCATAATAAAATGGGGATCACTATTGATCCAAATTCTATTTTTGATGTACAAGTGAAAAGGTTACATGCCTATAAACGACAGTTATTAAATGTTCTTCATATTTTGTACTTGTATAACCGTTTAAAAGAGGATACTAGTTTTTCATTTTACCCGCGTACTTTTATTTTTGGAGCGAAAGCATCACCTGGCTATTATTATGCGAAGAAAATTATTAAATTAATAAATGAGCTTGCAAGAAAAGTGAATACCGATCCGTACGTAAGTCAATTTATGAAAGTTATCTTTCTAGAAAACTACCGAGTTTCTTTAGCGGAAGATGTATTCCCAGCGGCAGATGTAAGTGAACAAATTTCAACTGCGAGTAAAGAAGCGTCAGGAACAGGTAACATGAAATTTATGATGAATGGTGCAATTACACTCGGAACGTTAGACGGAGCTAATATTGAAATAAAAGATCGGGTCGGTGATGATGCCTGCTTCATTTTCGGCTTAACGGCGGATGAGGTTCTTCATTATTACCAAAATGGCGGATATCGTGCAAGTGACTATTATCATCACAATATGCACATTAAAAAAGTAGTCGATCAGTTAACGAATGGTTTCTTTGCACAATCGGGAGCTGAATTTGAAGCGATTTATGATTCCCTCGTTATTCAAA
This sequence comes from Bacillus hominis, assembly GCF_030348325.1. Classification (NCBI taxonomy): domain Bacteria; kingdom Bacillati; phylum Bacillota; class Bacilli; order Caryophanales; family Bacillaceae; genus Bacillus; species Bacillus hominis. The sequence goes on along the minus strand of NZ_JAUCFS010000005.1, from coordinate 4,457,242 downwards.
ATGATGAATACTTTGTTCTTCGAGATTTTAGCCCATATGCTGAAAGACAAGAAGCTGTTGGAAGGGCCTATGAAAATAGGAAGAAATGGCTGGAAATGTCGATTTTGAACATTGCACAATCTGGGCATTTTGCGAGTGATCGAACAATTTTGCAGTACAGTAATGAAATTTGGGGTATTGGTAATACTGTTAAACTTTTTTAGATAAAAGCCCCTTTTGAAGGGGCTTTTATTTATTCACTTTTAAAACAGGGATACGCTTGCTTAGAAAAATAAAACGAGCTTAATGAGATTAAGCTCGTTTTATTTATTTTGCTTAAGAAAGGTAAGGCATGAATGTATATATTATACCTGTTCCGCCATATTCCCCTGTCGCAAAGTATGAAAATGTAAAGAAACCCGTAAACGAAAAAATTATAATGAGAAAAATTGTAAAGAAAAATTTTAGCATGTAAGGTCCCCTCATCCGAAAGTAATTTCATAGATTATTATAGTATACAAATATTTAATTTCCAATTGTTTACTGGTTAAAAATGAGAGGTCAGACATGTTTTGTATGTTGTAATGGAATGATTATTCGTAATGGATTTTGTGTTTTTCGTAAATGTCATGTTGTGATGGACGTGTGCATATTCCCAATCACGATCATTAAAATTTATGTTTCGGGGAGGGAGAAGTGGAACGACATCGAATAAGTTGACAAAACGAAAGCTACTAGCTACTTGCAGTTTATAATAATTTCGAAAGGCGATATCTCCAACTTTTGGAGAGGCAAATGTATAAAGACCGTACTGTGCGAAGGCAGTATTTATACGTGCATCTAGTATGTGTAGTGTAGCGAGTGCACCTCCTAAGCTATGGCCTGTTGCAAGAAGTTTTTTATGGGCTGGTAGCGATACGAGCATATCCATAATAGGATCCCGGCAAGATTCATAAATTGAAAGAAAGCCGTTATGAACATTTCCGCTATTTAAAGCATATGGGTATGGCCTTTGGTTGACGAGTGAATCGATAATCCAATCTGTATCTGTTTGTGTGCCCCTAAAAGCTACAATAATTGTATCTTCAGATTCTAATATGAACCCAAACCATTCCATCGTTTGAATCGCTTTTCCTTGAAAGCCTTGTACATATTGGAATCCATCAGGTATTTCAAAAATCCCATTTTGCTTATATTGTTCATACGTTAGATCGCAGCAAGAAGCTAATAATATGGCAGTATCTTTATCAAAGGATAAAGGAGTACGCATCAAGAAAGCCCTCCTTAAGAAAAGGTATAGTTCAATATATGCAGTGAGGGACTTGATTCATTCTTTTTGAAAAAAGGCTTGAACCTACAGTTACGTGAGGGAGTATGATTTTTGTAAACATATTGTTAGGAGGAGTGTAGGATGAGCAAAAAAGAAGTTTATTCAATTGGTGAGTTTTCAAAGAGAACGGGCACATCGATACGTACACTGCAATATTACAATGAGATTGGATTACTTAATCCAGAAAAAAATATTAGCTCTGGCCACCGCGCATATAGAGGGAAAGATATTTTAACATTACAAAAGATAGTGAGTTTGAAGCTTTTAGGATATAGTCTAGATGAAATACGTTGTATGTTTGGTATGCCGAGTTTAAATATGAGCTTAAAGGAAACGTTGCAAAATCAGAAAAGAGCTTTCGAAGAGAAAAAGAGACAGCTTGAGGTTTCCATGAAGGCAATTGAACGAACAATTTTATTGCTTGAGGAAGATGAACAGGTAGATAGTGACATATTAATAAGTTTAATTAGTAGCATCCAAAAAGAAAACGAACAACGATTATGGCTCGAGGAATCCATACCGAGGGAAATGATTGAGGAATTATATAATAAACATGAGGAAGGGATGATAGAACTAGATAAAGAGTTTGTCCGCTTAGCAAAAGAAGTAAAAAGGTTATTTGGAAAACCAATCGATGACCCAGAAGTACAAAATCTTGTGGATCAACATATGAAAGCAACCTTTAAGTATGTTGGTGAAGAGGCAATGTACTCTTTAAGTAAATTAGAGAGTGTAGAAGAACGATATAATAATATGATGCCGTCCCCTTATACGGAGGAAGAAGAGGCATGGCTCAATAAAGCGATGGAATACTACATGATCCAAAATGGTTTGTATAGTCCACCTAAATAAAAAGCGCCCCATAAGGGCACTTTTTACTCTTTTCCATCTAAAAGACGACCAAGTCCACCTAAAACGCTGCCTTCACCGCTGCTTTGAGCTGCTGGGCTTGTAAGACGAGCTGCTAAGCGACTAAGTGTTAAGGACTGAATCCAAACCGTTCCAGGACCTTCTAGCGTAGCGAAGAATAAACCTTCGCCGCCAAATAGAGCTGTTTTTACTTTTCCAACGAACTCGACATCATAATTAACGTCTTTTGTCATTGCAACGAGACAACCTGTATCAATGCGAAGCTTTTCACCAGGTTTTAATTCACGTTTATATACAGTTCCGCCAGCGTGCATGAAAGCAAGTCCATCACCTTCAAGTTTCTGCATGATGAAACCTTCACCACCGAAGAAACCACTGCCTATTTTTTTCGTAAATTCAATACCGATAGAAACACCTTTTGCAGCGCAGAGAAATGCATCTTTTTGACAAACAACTTTTCCTTGATATTCTGTTAAATCAACTGGAACAATCTTTCCTGGATAAGGTGCAGCGAATGATACGTGACGTTTGCCATGGCCCGTATTTGTAAATACAGTCATAAACATGCTTTCACCTGTAACGAGACGTTTACCTGCGCCCATTAATTTACCGAATAGACCACCAGATGGTCCAGAACCATCACCGAAAATCGTTTCCATTTCGATATGATCTTCCATCATCATCATTGCGCCAGCTTCTGCGATAACGCTTTCTTCTGGATCTAATTCAATTTCAACAAACTGCATATCATCGCCATATAATTTATATTCGATTTCATGTGCTTGCATTTTTTCACCTCATCATATGTAGTAATTATATTGTACCGAAATTAAAAGAATTAGAATACTGTAGTTTTGTTAATTGTTGAATAAAAATTTAAGTATACTAGGATTATAAAAAACGATAGGGTGAAAGTGTTCTCATTTGACGTTTTCGATATAGCATGATATAGTGAAAACACTATTGAGCTACATAATGTGGTACGGAAATAAAGCACGTTGTATTAAAGGCTGTAAGCTTGTTATACATTCATGTCCTTTATATCCACCTTTTCATGTGGATTCATAGTTTCATTTTTATTTAGGAGGTACATGACATGCAAACAGGTAAAGTTAAATGGTTTAACGGCGAAAAAGGTTTTGGCTTCATCGAAGTTGAAGGCGGAGAAGACGTATTCGTACATTTCTCAGCTATTCAAGGCGACGGCTTCAAAACTTTAGAAGAAGGTCAAGAAGTTTCTTTCGAAATCGTTGATGGAAACCGCGGACCACAAGCAGCTAACGTTACAAAAAACTAATTAGCTAGCGAAAAAAAGCATTCCGAATTTCGGAATGCTTTTTTTATGCTTTAGAACCAGACTCATCTGAAGATAATTCACCTTTAAAGGTGCGTTCTTCAAAGTCATCGAGCATTTGTTCATACTCTTCATGTTCTTCTGTAGCGAAAACTTGCGGATTTTTCCCATACATATCCGTACCGATAAAGTTTTCAAAATCCTCTACGTAGCCTACGTTTTCCTCACTATTTACGTACATGCCATTATAGTTTTTTGAATCTTGTCTTTCTAAATCAGACGGTGTTTCGGACGTTCCGTAATTTGCGACATCTTGCCAAGCGTCTTCCGCATCGTACTCAACAGAATGATCTTCATCGTGCTTGTGGAAAGAAGGAGCTAACACTTCTTCTTCAACTGGTCGCGTTTCCATATTTAATTTATTTGTCGCGTGCTGAATGCATGTTGTAGCAGTTGGCATTGCTTCTAATCTTTCAAACGGAATTTCCTCACCAGACACTTCACAAATACCGTACGTACCAGCTTCTATTTTTTGCAGGGCATGTTTCGTATCTTCTAGCTGTTTATGCCAAAATTCGATGAGCCCGAAATCTTTCTCACGTTCGTACAATTCTGTAGCCATATCACCTGGATGGTTGTCATAGCTAGACAATTCTCCTACTGAATCACGTTCAGAAGCACGATCTGTATTCTCATGAGTTTGTATTGTTTGTTCGACTTCTAGCTGTTGTTTTTCTAAAATAGATTTAAATTGATTTATTTGTTGTGGAGTTAACATAGTCGTCCACCTTCCTACAATTCAGTTTCTTTACATAGTATGAGCGTTGGAGGTGGGAATTATGAGGTGAATTTTGGCTGAAAAGTTGGTATATGAAAAAAGAGCTGCATAAGCAGCTCCTTTCTATCCCGCTATTTGCGGACAGTAAAACTCCCACCTTAAAATTCGGCTGGAGCAAAGAAGTTAGGTGGAAGCCCTGCTGCCCGTAAACGCCCGATTGGTGAAGGCTAATAATCAGTGGGGATGAAGAAAATCTCCACTGATTAAAGTTTCACTTTATAGGAAATATCCAAGTAGTAATCCGATTCCCATTAGGAGACCGAAAATTGTATTTGTTTTTGCTGTCGAAATCATCGCAGGTACCATTTCCATTGGAATGCTTTTGCCGATAAAGCCCTTCGTTGCTTTAAATGCTTTCGGAGCACTTAAAAATACGATAAGCATCCATGGTGATACGATGTTAACGATAATTAAAGCGATCGTCCAAATGTAGGCAACGATAAACATAGAAGCGAGAACACCAACGGCTCTTTCGCGTCCAACGAGAATCGCTAGCGTTTTACGACCATTTTCTTTATCGCCATCTAAGTCACGAATATTGTTAGATAGTAAAATCGCACCAATTAAAATGGAGCTTGGAATAGATAATAAAATTACTTCCGATGTTACTGTTCCTGTTTGAATAAAGAATGAAATACCAATAATAATGATACCCATAAATAATCCTGCTGTAAGTTCTCCAAATGGTGTATACGCAATTGGAATTGGACCACCTGTGTAAAGGTAAGCAACGGCCATACAAACAAGACCGATTGCAGCAAGCCACCAGCTAGAGTTCATACAAATATAAACACCTAATAGCGTTGCGATGCCTAAAAATCCGAATGCTAAGTTAAGCACTGTTTTTGGCTGAATGCCATCGCGGACGATAGCACCGCCAATTCCAACTGAACCTTCATGATCGAGTCCTCTTTTATAATCAAAGTATTCATTAAACATGTTCGTTGCTGCTTGAATGAGAAGGCAAGCAAGAAGCATCATAAAGAAAAGAGGAAGATGTATTTGATTTATACCTCCGACCTGTATTGCATAAGCTGTTCCGATGAAAACAGGAACGAAAGCTGCTGTTAATGTATGGGGACGTAATAAACTCCACCAAATGCGCCAGCCTGTTTGTTTACTTGGCTTTTGCGCTGTAGGAGAGGAATTCGTTTCGACGTTCATTTCCATGTTGAATCCTCCTTAGGTCACATATTGTACACAATTAAGTGTAGAAAAAGCATCATTTAGTGTCAACGTTTATTTTCTAGGAAGAGAAGGTGAATTTCTCAGAAATGCTAAACGTTGACAGGCCTTTCCTTTGAGGTGTATCTTAAAATCAAGCGTAATTATGACTATTTTTCGCCCATAGGGGGGAGACAATTGTGATTCAAACGAAACAAAAAGGCTTACAAGAAGTTCTTGTTACAGCTATTAAGCGTGCGACTGATGAAAAAACATTAGTTAGTTTTGTAAAACAAATAGATTGGGTGGATCCACTTCTGTTTTATGCAGCAGGAAAAAGGATTGCATTCGAAAATAGATGTTATTTTGCAGACCCAGCTCAGCATGTAATATTTGCTGGAATTGGCTCTGTTTTCACTATAGCAAATTCGTCTCACAAACGCTTTCAAACTGCTCGTGACGAGTGGGATAAAGTAAAAGAAAAAGCATTCGTGCAAAGAGAAGGATATGAATTTGGAACAGGTCCTCTTTTATTTGGTGGATTTTCATTTGACCAAGAAAAAGAAAAAACGGATCTTTGGAAAGAATTTGATGATACCACATTTTCACTACCAGCATTTTTATTAACTGTAAAAAATGAAAAAGCGTGGTTAACTATTAATCAGTTCGTTTCAGCTGAAGATTGTGCAGAAACTCTTTATAACGAAATTATTTCTGTAGAAGAGAGAATTTTACAAGAGAGTAAATGTGCGCTAGAAGGATCAAAATTAACAGTTACTTCTAAAGTAGAAGTTGATCCGAAGGGCTGGATGAATGCAATCGGAAAAGTGCAGGATGAAATGAAGCAAGGGAACGTGCAGAAGGTTGTATTAGCAAGGGAGCTAAAATTAACGATGGATCAGCATATTGATTCCGTTCTTGTTTTAGAAGCACTTCGCATTGGGCAACCGGATTGTTACGTATTTTCTTTTGATTATAAAGGAGCATGCTTCTTAGGGGCGACACCTGAGCGATTGATTCGAAAAGAAGGCGAGAAGTTTACATCGATGTGCCTTGCTGGTTCAATTGGTCATGGCAATTCTATAGAAGAAAGTAAACAAAATGGTGAGACGCTTCTTCATGATGAAAAGAATTTGGCTGAACACGGTTATGTAGTTAACATGATTCGAGGCGTGCTAAGTGAGCATTGCGAATCTGTTAATATTCCGGAGAGCCCAGGCTTATTAACGACGAAAAATTTAATCCATTTATATACGCCAGTAGAAGCAAAAGGTGATGCTAGTCTTTTAACGATGGTAGAAGAATTACATCCAACACCAGCTCTTGGTGGTACACCTCGTCATGAAGCGTTAAAATTAATCCGTGATGTAGAGCTTTTAGATAGAGGATTATATGGTGCACCAATTGGCTTTATAGATGATGAAGGAAATGGTGAATTTGCGGTTGCACTTCGCTGCGGATTATTAAATGGCGAGAAAGCATCCTTATTTGCCGGCTGTGGTATCGTAATTGATTCAGTAGCGCAGCTTGAATATGAAGAAACAAGTTTGAAGTTTAGACCGATGCTTGGTGCTTTGGAGGAATTAATGAAATGAACAATCATATAGAAGCATTATCATATTATTTAGGCGCGTTCGTGGACGAACTGACGCGTCTAGATGTATGTGATGTTGTCATTAGTCCAGGCTCACGGTCAACGCCGATTGCTTTACTAATGGAACAACATGAAGGAATGAACACATATTTACACGTAGATGAAAGATCAGCGGGATTTTTTGCGCTCGGTATCGCAAAAGCGAAGAAGCGTCCAGTAGCATTATTATGTACATCAGGAACGGCAGCAGCGAATTATTATCCAGCTGTATGTGAAGCTTTTCATTCACGAGTACCACTTATCGTCTTAACAGCGGATAGACCGCATGAATTAAGAGATGTGGGTGCACCACAGGCGATGAATCAATTCAATTTATACGGTACTTTTGTGAAGCAATTTACAGAGATGGCACTTCCGGAAGCGAGTGAAGCGATGTATCATTACGCGCGTATGACGACGCAACGTACGATAGCAAGTGCTTGTTTAGCGCCGCAAGGACCTGTTCATCTTAATTTTCCAGTTCGCGAGCCATTAATTCCAGATTTCTCATTAGAAAGTTTATGGGATAAAGGGCGTGGTGAATATACAGGAGTAGTTCAGCAGGGGAACGTGATGATGCCGAGTGAATATGTAACTTCTCTTGTAGGGCGCCTTTCACATATGGAAAAGGGGCTTATTATTTGTGGAGATGATAGTCATTCAGAAATTGCAGCATTGGCGGCGGAACTAGCTGAAAAAACTGGATATCCAATATTAGCGGATCCACTTTCTAATATTCGTAGCGGACATCACGATAAAACGATGGTGATCGACTGTTACGATACATTTTTACGAAATGAACTGTTAAAAGAAACGTGGAAACCGGAAGTTTTAATTCGCTTTGGTGGTATGCCTATCTCTAAAGCATTAACACAGTTTATAAAAAAGCAAACGAAAGCTGTTCATATCGTTGTCGATGAATCTGGACAATGGAGAGATCCAGCTCTTGTTGCGACAGAAGTTGTACAAGCTAGTGACATTGGATTTTGCAGGGCATTAATAGATAAAATGCCAATTATGAAAAAGAATGATTGGTTCGGAATGTGGCAACATATAAACGAAAAAACGAAGGGAACGCTTCGTGAAATGGAAACATATGAAACTGCATTTGAAGGAAAAGTCATTACGGATATTGTACGCGTATTACCAGAAGGGGCAACGTTATTTGCGAGTAATAGTATGCCAATTCGCGATACAGATTCATTTTTCTTCACGTCGGATAAAAACATTCAAGTAATGGCGAACCGCGGTGTAAATGGTATTGACGGAATCATTTCAACAGCTTTAGGAGCAAGTATTATTTGTGATCCGCTCGTATTAGTAATCGGTGATTTATCATTTTATCACGATTTAAACGGATTATTAGCTGCAAAATTACATGAATTAAATATAACGATTGTTGTTGTAAATAATGATGGTGGAGGTATTTTCTCATTCTTACCACAATACGAGAAAAAAGAACATTTCGAATCATTATTTGGAACACCAATTGGGCTTGATTACGAGCATGTTGTCAAAATGTATGGTGGTTCATTTAGCCGTGTGAACGGATGGGAGCAGTTCCGAGAAGAGGTACAAAAAGGAACGACGACAGACGGTTTACACGTTGTGGAAATTTGTACGAACCGTGATGAAAACTTAACATTGCACCGTACATTATGGGCAAAAACGATGGACGTGATTACTACATCTTTGCAAGGTGAATCACGATGAAAGTAACGCTGCAAGGTGTATCGTATGAATATGAAGTAGTCGGAAGCGGGGAACCACTTCTACTTCTTCATGGTTTTACGGGAAGTATGGAAACGTGGCGTTCTTTTATTCCTTCTTGGAGCGAGCAGTTTCAAGTCATTCTAGTAGACATTGTTGGACACGGGAAAACGGAAAGTCCTGAAGATGTGACGCATTATGATATTCAAAATGTGGCACTGCAAATGAAAGAACTACTGGATCATCTTCATATTGAAAATGCACATGTACTTGGCTATTCAATGGGTGGTAGACTTGCGATTACGATGACATGCTTATATCCAGAATATGTGCGTTCTCTTCTTTTAGAAAACTGTACAGCTGGACTTGAGAGTGAGGAAGAGCGAAAAGAACGCCGGGAAAAAGATGAACGACTTGCCGATAAGATTGAGCAAGAAGGCACCCGAAGTTTTGTATCGATGTGGGAAAATATTCCGCTGTTTGAAACGCAAAAACGTTTAGCGCAAAACGTAAAAGAAGCGGTGCGAAGAGAACGACTTGCTAATAATCCAAAAGGACTTGCAAATAGTCTTCGCGGCATGGGAACAGGGGCTCAACCTTCATGGTGGAACGAGCTACAAAACCTAAAAATGCCTGTCCTTTTACTGAACGGGGAGCATGATGAAAAGTTCTTTCGTATATTAAAAAGCATCGGAAAATGCGTCTCTGACGCGAAATTTGTCAAAATTGATGGTGCTGGCCATGCAATTCATGTGGAACAACCGGAAAAGTTTGATACAATAGTAAAGGGATTTCTAAAAACTATGCAGTGATGCTTTTTTCAGCAAGAAGGAAGTTGCACTTATAGAGGAGATCAGAAATATACAAGGAGGTAATAGTAATGGCTATTGAATGGGTAACAGAAGGCAATTACGAAGATATTATTTATTCAACATACAATGGTATCGCAAAGATTTCGATTAACCGCCCTGAAGTACATAACGCATTCCGTCCAAAAACGGTAATGGAGTTAATCAATGCTTTTGCACACGCTCGTGATGATGCAAATGTTGGCGTTATCATTTTAACAGGTGAAGGTGGACGTGCATTCTGTTCTGGCGGCGACCAAAAAGTTCGCGGTCATGGTGGATATGTAGGTGACGACCAAATCCCACGTCTAAACGTATTAGACTTACAACGTCTAATTCGCGCAATTCCTAAACCAGTTATCGCAATGGTAGCGGGTTATGCAATCGGTGGAGGACACGTACTTCATATCGTATGTGACTTAACAATCGCTGCAGACAACGCTGTATTCGGACAAACAGGTCCTAAAGTAGGAAGCTTTGACGGTGGATACGGAGCTGGTTACTTAGCTCGTATGGTAGGCCACAAGAAAGCACGCGAAATTTGGTACCTATGTCGTCAATACAACGCGCAAGAAGCGCTTGATATGGGCTTAGTAAACACAGTAGTACCATTAGAAGAGCTTGAAGCAGAAACAGTACAATGGGCACAAGAAATTTTAGCAAACAGCCCAATGGCACTTCGTTTCCTAAAAGCTGCATTCAACGCAGACACAGACGGTCTAGCTGGTATTCAACAACTAGCTGGAGACGCAACGTTATTGTACTACACAACTGACGAAGCAAAAGAAGGTCGCGACGCGTTCAAAGAAAAACGCACTCCGGACTTCGGTCAATTCCCTCGTTTCCCTTGATCAAAAGCGGAAGCGGCTCGTTTAGAACAAGAGGGCGTTGGAACTCCTGACGTAGAGGCGTTTTTTGCCTCGTAGGAAGGCGTGAAACGACCGACTGTTCTAGCCGCTGTAGCTGGATGTGATCAAAAGCGGAAGCGGCTTGCTCATAAAGTGAGTCGCAACCAAATGATCAAACCGGAAACAAAACAACTAAGAGACTTGATGTCATATCAAGTCTCTTTCTTTCATGAAAGGAGAATGAGTGATGGAGACGATGCCGAATTGGTTAATGCAACGTGCATTTTTAACACCAGATCGCACTGCAATTGAAATAGAGGAAGAGAAAGTTACTTTTATGCAGCTGCATGAAAAAGTAGTATCTGTTTGTGAACACCTTTCGCATGTAGGGGTGAAGCGGGCGCAAAAGGTGGCTGTTCTGATGAAAAATGGTATGGAGATGATTACAGTTATTCACGCCTTATCTTACGTAGGTGCAGTAGCTGTGCTTTTAAATACACGTCTTTCAAGAGAAGAGCTACTTTGGCAAATGGATGATGCTGAAGTTGTTTGTTTAGTGACGGATCAAGATTTTGAGGCTCAAGATGTTCCTGTATATTCATTTGCTGAAGTGATGAATGGACCGAAGGCGGAAGCATCTATACAAGAAGAATTTTCTTTAGAAGAAGCGATGACAATTATTTATACGTCTGGGACGACAGGGAAACCGAAAGGCGTTATTTTAACGTACGGCAATCATTGGGCAAGCGCAGTCGGTTCCTCGCTTAATTTAGGGCTTCGTGACGATGATTGTTGGTTAGCTTGTATGCCGATGTTCCACGTTGGCGGTCTATCTCTTTTAATGAAAAACATTATGTACGGAATGCGCATTTTACTCGTTCCGAAATACGATGCTAATTTTATTCATAAAGCACTTCAAACGAGGGGCGTTACAATTATTTCTGTCGTATCAAAAATGTTAACGGATTTATTAGAACGACTTGGAGAAGGAACATATCCACCTTCTTTACGATGCATGTTACTTGGCGGAGGACCAGCGCCGAAACCACTATTAGAAACGTGTGTAGAAAAAGGAATTCCTGTATATCAAACGTACGGTATGACAGAAACGTCTTCGCAAATTTGTACGTTATCCGCAGATTACATGTTAACGAAAGTAGGATCAGCTGGAAAACCTTTATTCCAGTGCCAACTTCGTATTGAAAAAGATGGCGTAGTAGTACCGCCATTTGCGGAAGGTGAGATCGTAGTAAAAGGACCGAACGTAACAGGTGGTTACTTTAACCGTGAAGATGCGACGCGCGAAACAATTCAAAACGGATGGCTTCATACTGGTGACCTCGGTTATTTAGATGAAGAAGGATTTTTATACGTATTAGATCGCCGCAGTGATTTAATTATTTCTGGCGGAGAGAATATATATCCGGCTCAAATTGAAGAAGTGTTGCTTTCTCATCCGATGGTAGCGGAAGCAGGTGTTGTCGGTATGACTGACGATAAATGGGGACAAGTACCGGCTGCTTTTGTTGTAAAAAGTGGAGAGGTAACAGAAGAAGAAATTCTTCATTTTTGCGAGGAGAAATTAGCGAAATATAAGGTGCCGAAGAAAGCGTGTTTCTTAGAGGAATTACCACGAAACGCTTCGAAAAAATTGTTAAGACGAGAGTTAAGACAATTAGTGGAGGAGATGTAAGTGGAGATAAAAAAAGCGACACTTTATATAACGGAAATGCCACTCGTCATCCCGTTTGCGGCAAGTTATGGGACTTATGAAAGGCGTGAGAGTATTGTCATTGAATTAGAGGATACGGACGGGTACATTGGATTTGGTGAAGTCGTTGCTTTTTCTGAGCCATGGTATACGGAAGAAACGGTGAAGACAGCGCTGCATGTACTGCAAGACTTTATATTACCTGATTTATTAAAGGGTGAAATTTCTCATCCGAATGAGGTACCGGGTCTATTTCAACATATAAAAAGAAACCGAATGGCAAAGGCGGGAATTGAAGGGGCTGTTTGGGACTTATATGCGAAGCGTGAAAAGAGCTCACTTGCGACACTGCTTGGCGGAACTAGGTCTGAAATTGAAGTCGGCGTTGTGATCGGGATTAATACAATTCCGGTTATGCTAAAACAAATCGAGAAGTACGTAGAAGAAGGATACGAGCGTTTTAAAGTGAAAATAAAGCCAGAGCATGATTACGAATTATTGAAAGAAATTCGTAAAGAGTTTCCAAGCATCCCGTTAATGGCTGATGCAAATTCAGCGTATACATTAGCTGATGTAGAGAAGTTGAAACGACTAGATGAATTCCAATTAATGATGATTGAACAACCGTTAGCGGATTACGATTTTCTTGATCATGCAGAGTTGCAAAAGAAAATTGAGACATCGATTTGTTTAGATGAAAGCATCCATAGTTTAGAAGACGCGCGCGTTGCGATTACACTTGGTAGTTGCTGCATCGTTAACATTAAACCAGGACGAGTGGGCGGATTAACAGAATCCATTCAAATTCATGATTACTGCATGGAGCATAACATACCAGTTTGGTGCGGCGGTATGGTGGAGATGGGAATTTCACGAGCGCAAAATGTTGCGCTTGCTTCATTGCCAAACTTTACGATTCCAGGCGATATATCTGCCTCTAATAGGCATTGGGAGAGGGATATTATTTCGCCGGAAGTGATGCTTGAGGGCGGGAAAGTGATTGTACCGCAAAGTGTTGATGCTGAGTATGAAGTTGACCGCGGAAGATTGGAAGAAATAACGAAGCAGCGGATTGTGTTTGAAAGATGAAATAACAAAGGTTACTCTTATGAGTAGCCTTTTCTTATTGTACAAATTGGATAGACTAGTTTAAAATCGAGCGTATGAAAACGGAATGAAGTAGGGGGGCTAAAATGAAGCACATTTCAATTTTAATAGCTGATGATGAAGCGGAAATTGCTGATTTAATTGCGATACATTTAGAAAAAGAAGGGTATCATGTTGTGAAAGTAGCTGATGGAGAAGAGGCAGTTCATGTTATTGAAACGCAGCCAATCGACTTAGTGGTTTTAGATATTATGATGCCGAAAATGGATGGTTATGAGGTGACGCGTCAAATTCGCGGTAAGCATCATATGCCAATCATTTTCTTAAGTGCGAAAACATCTGATTTTGATAAGGTGACAGGTCTTGTACTAGGTGCGGATGATTATATGACGAAGCCTTTTACACCGATTGAATTAGTTGCGCGTGTAAATGCACAACTACGCCGTTTTCTTACGTTAAATCAACCGAAAGTAGAGGAGAGTAAATCTGCTTTAGAAATTGGCGGAGTTGTGATTGATCCTGAGCGCAGAACAGTAAATGTGTACGGAGAGCCAATTGAATTAACACCAAAAGAATTTGATATTTTATATTTATTAGCGAGTCATCCTAAGAAAGTGTACAGTGTGGAAAATATATTCCAGCAAGTATGGGCTGAAGGGTATTACGAAAGTGGAAATACAGTTATGGTACATATCCGTACTTTGCGGAAAAAACTTGGAGAAGATAAAAGAAAGAATAAGTTAATAAAAACAGTGTGGGGAGTAGGGTATACTTTCAATGGCTAAAAAGATGAGAAGCTTTCGCTCGAAGATGGTTATGCTATTTGCGTTAAGTATGATATTAGCTGCTGGCGTAACGTATTTAATTTATGAAGGATTACGGATCTATTATAAATTAGTAGTTCGTTATGAGGATCCTTTAGCTCAATTTCGTTCAATGGTAAGACAAATTGGGGATGTTAATTTCTTTTTAATTATTTTCATCCCTCTGTCCATTATGTTTTTCTTCTTCCTTACTAGGCCGTATTTAAAATATTTTGATGAGATTTCAAACGGAATTCATCATTTGGCGAACGGAGATTTTACAAATCAAGTGCGCGTTTCATCAAATGATGAGTTTGGATATATTGCAAGCGAAATTAATGTAGCGAGTGAGAAATTAAAGGAAGCAGTGGAACGAGGAGACTTTGCGGAAAGTAGTAAGGACCAGCTTATTGTTAACTTAGCTCACGATTTAAGAACGCCGTTAACATCTGTTTTAGGTTATTTAGACTTAATTCTTAAAGGTGAGAATTTGACGAAGGAACAAATTAAACACTTTTCCACGATTGCTTTTACGAAATCGCAAAGGCTTGAAAGCTTAATTGATGAATTATTTGAAATTACACGTATGAATTATGGCATGTTACAACTAAATAAAAAGCCAATTGATATAAGTGAGCTGCTTATACAGCTAGATGAGGAATTGTATCCGCTATTGGAGAAACATCATTTAGAAGCTAGATTGAATATTGATCCGCATTTACCGATTAACGGTGATGGAAAATTGTTAGCTAGAGTATTTGAAAACTTGTTAACAAATGCCGTTCGATACGGATATGATGGACAATTTGTTGATCTGAATGGGTATATCGATAATGGAGAAGTTGTCGTACAAGTTATTAATTACGGAGATAGCATTCCAGAAGAAGATTTACCGTATCTTTTTGATATGTTTTATACAGGTGATAAAGCTAGAACGGAGCAACAGGGTGGTACAGGCCTTGGGTTATTTATTGCGAAAAATATTGTCGAGCAGCATAATGGTACGATTTCTGCTGAGAGCAATGTAGTTAGAACGATATTTGAAGTACGATTGCCAAAAGACGTGAATTTAACAATTTAATAAAAATTTAAACTTTACCCCACTTTTTATTTTAATAGTTTTTTCTATTCTATACGTAAGTTACGTTAAGGAGGAACTAGAAATGAAAAAGTGGGTATTTATTTCTCTTTTTATATTATGTACAGTCTGTGTAGGCTTTTATATATCACCATTATTTCAAAAGGATATCGATGTGAAAATCGGCGGGAAAGATAGTGCGGTAAAGGCTGCAAATATGGAAAAGATAGAGATTACAAAAGAAGAAATTTATAAAGGGGGTCTATTACTAGTTAACAAAGATTACCCAGTTAAAAAAGATAGCATTAGGTCTGATATTATAAATGTAAATCACAATAGTGAATTAGTAAGAGGTTATGTGATATTTGATAGGAATCTTCGCTTATCAAAGGATGTTGTAAAAAAGTTTTTGAACGTTGTCGATGCAGCTGGAAAAGATGGAGTACAGCATTTCTTAATGAATAGCGGTTATCGAGATTTTAAAGAACAAAGTAAATTATATAAAGAAATGGGATCTGATTATGCACTTCCAGCAGGATATAGTGAACATAATTTAGGATTATCACTGGACGTTGGGTCTACTCAAAAGAAAATGGAGAAAGCTCCTGAAGGAAAATGGATTGAAGAGAACGTATGGAAACACGGATTTGTTTTACGTTATCCGAAAAATAAAAGTAATATTACTGGCATTCAATATGAGCCGTGGCATATACGTTATGTAGGCTTGCCTCATAGTGCCATTATGCAAAAAAAGAAAATTACATTAGAGGAATATTTGGACTTTCTAAAAGAGAAAAAAGAGATCTCAACGGATGTGGAAGGTAAGAAATATACGGTTTCTTATTATAAAGTTGCAGATCGTATGAACGTGAATGTTCCGGTAAATAAGCAGTATGAAATTTCGGGGAACAATATGGACGGGGTTATTGTGACGGTTCAGGAATAGAGAAAAAAGATATCTGAGGTAGATAGATTTTTGGGTTCTGGTGCAAAATTAAAACAAAAAGTAAAAGATAAATTATTTTATACCCATATTTTATCTTTTACTGGTGGATCCTACATTACATATCATAATCAATTACTTCAAGACATTGTTGGATGGATGTTAGTATGTTTAAAGTTCATTTTACTTATTACTATTTTGTTGGGTATTCAATATTTTATTACTAAATTAGCATGGAATAAATCCAATAAAATTCAATAAGGGTATAAAAAAGCTTATCTTTTAGCACTTGATGATACGCTTTTTTATTTTTTTCTTCATCTCTTTTTCCTTTTAGGGGGTATTTTGTTTTGATAGTGATGGGGTACTGCCAACATTTCGGAAATTTTGTACGCTAAGCAAAAAATACCAAAAGGCCGTCCATCAGGACGGCTTACTTACATAATTAATGCTATAGGAAGTAAACCACTGTAAGCAGAGATAGTTTATATAAAATCCATTAAAACATGTGGATAACCCCCTAGTTTTATAAGGTGTTCCACATTGGTAGGAATTTTATTACCATCATGTGATAAAAGATATAATGTATTCCCTTCAATCTGTTCTAAATTTTTTAATAACTCCATAAAAGGTTCAAAATTATTTTGTAGCATAGTAGAGTTTAATTCAAAAACAATAGTTTGTATCTTTTTATGGCGGATCAACTCTCTCATTCCAACAAAAGCGTGATATTCTCCGCCCTCAATATCAATTTTTAAGAAATTAATATGATCTATATCTTTAAGATGTTCATCTAAGCTTACAGCTTTTACATCAATTTCTTCTATCTTATCAACATAATGTTTATGATAGGTTTCATTATGTTTAACAAGAGAGCTATTCCCCATAAACCTGTGTGATGCATAGAATTGAAGGGTCTTTTGAGAAGAATAAACAGCTAAATTATGTACACTAGTACGATCATGTAAAAAGTTTATTGAAAGGTTATCCATAAGAAAAGAGTGCATAAAAGGATTAGCTTCATAAGCAATTAATTTTCCCATTGAACCAATTAAATATCCTATTAACACAGAAAAATAACCTATATTTGCTCCAATATCAACAACCGTATCACCTGGTTTTAAATTATTTCTAAAAAAATTAGTAAGGGGCTGCTCAATATTTCCACTTACTAATAAATGTGGAGTTAAACTTAAATCATTCGAGGGGACAATAAGTTGTCCGTTCCAATCTGTAGAAATAAGCATCTTAGTATTTCCAATGTAAACACCTCTCAATTACAAGTCCTCCTTTTTTACTAAGCATACAGAATTAATCTTGTATGAAAACATAAAGTAATTACTTTTTAAAAATGTATTCACAATGAAATAATATATACCTCCTTTAACAAGACAAGCTAATTATCAGTAGTCAATAATAAATAGTAATTTCGTTATAGGGGGATTTTGATTATCTAGATTGATGGGCATAGGGTCTCATCAACAAAACACGAAATGCTAGCGGTACCCTATTATTCACAATTAAACATTATAACGTTATATTTACTTTTCGTTTTTTTCGTGATACTCTAAATATGTGAAAGAGATATAAAGTGAAACTTTAATCAGTGGGGATTTTGTTCATCCCCCACTGATTATTAGTTGAACCAATCGGGCTTTTACGGACAGTTGATCCTCCACCTAACTTCTTTGCTTTCGCTGAATTTCGAGGTAGGGGTCTTACTGCCCGTTAATGCGGGATAAAAATGAAACTTTAATGTAAGCGTATTCTTATGGCTTCTTATAGAAAAGGGTGGAAATACAATGACAGAACGATTCGTACTACGTAATGTGAAACGTGTGAACGGGGAAGAGATTGACATTGCAATTGAAAATAATAAAATCGCACAGGTGACGAAGGCTGGTGCTGGCGAGGGTGGAAAGGTTCTTGATTACTCTGGTACTTACGTATCGAGTGGTTGGATTGATTTGCACGTTCATGCTTTTCCAGAGTTTGATCCATATGGCGATGAGGTTGATGAAATTGGCGTTAAGCAAGGGGTAACGACAATTGTTGATGCGGGTAGTTGCGGTGCTGATCGCATTGCAGATTTAGTAAAAAGTAGAGAGCAGGCAAAGACGAATTTATTTGCCTTTTTAAATATTTCTCGCATCGGTTTGAAACGAATTGATGAATTATCCAATATGGAATGGATAGATAAAGAGAAAGTAATAGAAGCAGTAGAAAAGTATAAAGATGTAATCGTTGGTTTAAAAGCGAGAATGAGTAAAAGTGTCGTTTGTGATAGCGGAATTGAACCGCTTCATGTGGCGCGCTCTTTATCTCGCGAAACATCATTACCGATTATGGTACATATCGGTTCAGCGCCTCCGCGTATAGAGGAAGTTGTACCTCTTTTAGAAAAAGATGATGTCATTACACATTACTTAAACGGGAAAGAAAATAATTTATTCGATGAAGAAAGAAAACCGCTACCTGTATTACTAGATGCAGTGAAACGTGGTGTTCATTTAGATGTTGGACATGGTAATGCTAGTTTTTCTTTTAAAGTAGCAGAAGCAGCGAAGCGTCAAGGCATTCGATTCAATACAATTAGTACAGATATTTATCGTAAGAATCGTATACACGGCCCAGTTTACAGTATGGCTCACGTTCTTTCGAAATTCCTTTACTTAGGTTATCCGCTAGAAGAAGTAATTGATGCGGTTACGAAAAATGCGGCAGAATGGCTTAAGAAACCAGAGCTTGGCCGCATTCAAGAAGGCGATATTGCAAACTTAACTTTATTTACGGTGAAAGATGAACCGATTACGTTAGTTGATTCAGAAGGGGATCAGCGCATAGCTGAAAGAAGAATTGATGCGAAAGGGGTTGTAATCAATGGGTCACTCATTGAATGCTAAGTACGGATTAAAAAGAGTTATTAATGCGAGCGGTAGAATGAGTATTTTAGGTGTATCCGCTCCTACAGATACAGTTATGGATGCGATGAAACATGGTGGACAAAATTATGTAGAAATTGCAGATTTAGTAGATAAAGCGGGGGACCATATTGCGAGAATTTTAGATTCAGAGGCGGCAGTTGCTGTGAATTCAGCATCAAGCGGAATTGCACTTTCTATTGCTGGTATCGTTACAGAAGGAAATCGCCGTAAAAGTGAAAGACTTCATCAAGAAGTCATCACGAAAAATGAAGTGATTATGTTAAAAGGTCATAACGTTCAATACGGTGCTCCTGTTGAAACGATGATTTACTTAGGCGGAGGAAAGCTCGTTGAAGTTGGCTATGCAAATGAAGGGAAAGCAGAACATATTGAAGATGCAATCGGTGAAAATACAGCGGCAATTCTTTATGTGAAATCACATCATGCAGTGCAAAAAAATATGATTTCTGTTGAAGAAGCGTGGGAAGTAGCGCAGCGAAATAATGTACCGCTTATCGTTGATGCAGCAGCGGAAGAAGACATTCAAAAATATGTGAAATATTCAGACCTTGCCATTTATAGTGGTTCAAAAGCGATTGAAGGACCGACTTCCGGTATTGTCGGCGGTAAACGAAAATATATTGAATGGCTGAAAGTGCAATTACATTGCATCGGAAGAAGTATGAAGGTTGGGAAAGAGACGACTTTCGGTTTACTGCAAGCGCTTGATGAGTACGGAGTAAAAGAAGATAAGAGTGAGCAAGAAAAAGAGTTATTACAAGTACTTATGCCCCTGAAAGAATTAAACGGTGTAAATGTAACGATCGTTCAAGATGAGGCAGGAAGAGCAATCTTTAGAGCACGCATTCATATTAACGAGAAAGAGTTAAATAAATCAGCAAAAGACGTTGTGACTGCATTGCGCGAAGGAGAAATTGCAATTTACACACGTGATTACGGAGTAAGACAAGGATTCTTTGATATCGATCCCCGTCCACTTCAAGGTGATGATATACATGTTATTGAAGAAAAAATGAGAGAAATTGTAGGGGGAAACTAAAATGACAAACATTCAAAAACGTTTTTATAAAGGCCGCGTAGCATTAAATGTATTAGCGAACAATACCCGAAATGCGAAAGACATTTTTGAAGCAGCAGAAGGTTATGTAGTCGTTGGTGTGTTATCAAAAGATTATCCAACAGTAGAAGAAGCAGTAATTGCGATGAAAGCATACGGAAAAGAAATTGATGACGCTGTATCAATCGGACTAGGAGCAGGAGATAATCGTCAAGCGGCTGTTGTAGCTGAAATTGCGAAGCATTATCCTGGTAGTCACATTAACCAAGTATTCCCTTCAGTTGGAGCAACGCGTGCAAATCTTGGAGGAAAAGATAGCTGGATTAATAGTTTAGTATCGCCAACAGGAAAAGTAGGATACGTAAATATTTCTACTGGTCCAATTAGTGCGGCTGGAGAAGAAAAAGCAATCGTTCCAATTAAAACAGCGATCGCACTTGTACGTGATATGGGCGGAAATTCATTGAAGTACTTCCCAATGAAAGGTTTAGCTCATGAAGAAGAATATCGTGCGGTTGCGAAAGCTTGTGCGGAAGAAGGGTTTGCATTAGAGCCAACAGGCGGAATTGATAAAGAAAACTTCGAAACAATTGTACGTATTGCGTTAGAGGCAAACGTAGAGCAAGTTATCCCGCATGTGTATTCTTCTATTATTGATAAAGAAACTGGTAATACGAAAGTAGAAGATGTACGTGAATTATTAGCGGTAGTGAAGAAGTTAGTTGATCAATATGCGTAAGAAAATTGCAGCATTCGGCGAAGTAATGATGCGCCTGCAAGTACCAGGATATGAATTACTATCACAAGCTAACACATTAAATTATTCTTTTTCAGGTACAGGCGTGAACGTTGCAGCGGCCCTTTCTCATCTCGGGCATGAAGGGTTTCTTGTTTCAACTTTACCGGAAAACTCGGTTGGAGATGCTGCGGTATCGCACATTCAAAAATTAGGTATTCAGGCACCGTTTATTTCAAGAGGCGGTAAATATGTTGGAATGTATTTTTTAGAAAATGGATTTGGCGCACGCGCAAGCCGCGTTACATATTCGAATCGATTAGAAAGTAGTTTCAATACGGCATGTGAAGAGATGTATCAATTTGAAGAAATCGCAAAGGAAATTGATATCATCCATTTTTGCGGAATTACACTTGCAATGAATGATACTGTGCGTCATCATATGAAATCTTTAGCGAAAGCAGTTAAAGAAAACGGAGGAACCGTTGTTTTTGATTGCAACTATCGTCCGTCGCTTTGGGGAGAAGATGGATATGAACAGGCGAAACCACATTATGAAGAAATGCTGGACCTTGCTGATATCGTTATGATGAATGAAAAAGATGCAATGTTCGTTCTTGGAATGAAAACAGAAGAAACAGAGCGAGAAGCACAACTGATGGATCTCATTCCAAAGGTAGCTGAAATGTATCATATCGCTACAATTGCTGGTACACATCGCTCTATTAATAGCGATAATACACATTCACTTCGCGGATTTATTTGTAAAGATGGAGCGTTCACCTTTGCAAAAACACTTACGTTTTCTGTATATGATAGAATAGGTGCTGGAGATGCTTATACGAGCGGGATTATTCATGGCGAGATAAAAGAGTTTGCACCAGAGAAGGCTGTTTCATTTGCGTCAGCAGCTGGAATGCTTGCACATACAATCGTCGGTGATACGCCAATGTCATCAGAGAAGGATATACTTCGGGCAATGACGGCATCAGTAGGTGATGTAGAAAGGTAGTGGGTGTAACGGTGAACGTAACGAGAAAAAAAGGACCATTATATTTACAAATAAAAAATATTATTCGTGATCGAATATTACATGGTGTATATGCGATTCATACGAATATTCCTTCTGAACCACAATTAGAGGAAGAGTTCAAAGTGAGCAAAATTACAGTGCGTAATGCGATTAAAGAACTCGCTCAAGAAGGATATTTGGAAAAGAAAAGCGGTAAAGGAACGAAAGTGATTCGTAATACTTCTGCGACAAAACTGTCGAAGGGAAAGAAGTTTACAGAAGTGTTAGTGGAAGAAGGATATAAAGTACAAAAGAAATTGCTAAAGGCAGAAGTGGTTCATAATGAAGAAGGAACAGTGCCGTTTCGATTATTCGGTAAAGAGAGTTTCCGTATTGAACGATTATATGCGTTAAATGATGCGCCGTATATTCATTATACGCACTACTTCTCAGCGAAAATGGCAAGTACAGATTTATCGGACTTTGATTTACAATCGCTTTACGATTTAGTCGAGGAGCGAGGTATACATTTAGAAAACTTCAGAGATGAATTCGCAGTTGGATTTGCGCCTAGTTTCGTTGCAGAAGCGTTAAGTGAAAAAGAAGGCGCTGCATTATTAAAACGTATGCGCTATTCTTACGATGAAGTTGGCGAAGTAATTGAATATAGTGAAGGCTACTACAATACAGAAATGCAGCATTATGTAGTTAATTATGATATATAGGAAGTAAAGAGGGGGAATTACTCTCTCTTTTTTTGCGTGAGATGGCATGTTGCTTTATATTTTTACTGAACATATTTATAAAAAAACAGGAGGTACCTTGCTAAAGGTACCTCCTGTTTTTTTTAGCCCATTTCTCGAAACAAGCCCGTTTTTAGGAAAGCCAAGCTTCCGATTTGCCCTGAAAACATAATATAAATGGAATCCCCTCATTTAGAACAAGAAGAACTTGTTATGAATGATACTAAAGGAGGAATAGAGTAATGAGCGAAAAGTGTGAACACAAACATGATGATTGTCACCGCAGACATGGCCACGGAGGTGGCTTTGCGCTTCTAATCGTATTGTTTATTTTATTAATCATTATCGGTGCTAGCTGCTTCGGTGGTGGCGGTGGTTGTGGTTACGGCGGTTATGGTGGATATGGCGGCGGCTATGGTGGATACTGCTGCTAATTATTAAAAACTATTGAAAATGGCCTTGTGCGTATTGCACAAGGCCATTTTATTCATATCTTGATATGCTGTGATAATTTATTAATGTAAAGAGAACGGATTAAGAAGAAGAAAATAATCTCGATAATCCCGAACAAAGTAAGTATAATCACTAATTCTTTTAATAAAGAGAAAGAAAACATGCTTTGTAAAAACTTAATTGCAAATATTGTATGAATACCAGCAACTATATAAGGAATGAAAAATAAAATTCCTAATTGAATCGTTGCTGAACGAAACATTTCCGATTCTGTTAAACCGAGTTTTGTAATTGTAATGTACTTTTGTTTTTCAGTCGTTAAGTCGTTATACATACGGAAGTATAAAACACTGGCTGCCCCGATAAAGAAAATAAAGCCGAGAAATGTCCAAATAAAGAAAGTAGCAATTGAATTTCCTTTACTGTAGTTTAGATCATCAGCAGCTGTATAAATAGCAAATGGGAGGTCTGGATTTTTGTATGCCTCACGGAAGCTATCCGTATCATTCCAAATATGTTTTAATATATTTTTCGTCGGAACAATTGCACTTTCCCAATTCTCAACGAAGTAGTTATAAACTATGGTCGTTTCAATATGAGGAATCATATTATCAAATACATAATCTTGTACAACAATTATATGTGGGAAAAGAAAGGATGGTTCGATCCCTTTATTAATAAATCCTTTAATATGAAATTCTTTTTTATTTGATCCGAGTGTAATTGTATTTTGTTTTGCAAATGGATTTGATACAAGATTTAAGAGTTCTGGCGAGTACCGAGAAATAATATAAACTTGTGTAGAATCAAGAGTTATTTCCGGTCTCTTTAATTGTTTCGCAAGTGTGTTATAGTCACTCATTTTCATAAGAGTAATGTTTTCTTTTAAAGCTGTATCTTTTAACACTGTAACCTTATGCTTATTGTATTGAAAATTAGCATTTGTAAGCTCCGTTTCAATTGTAGCAATGTGCTTTTGTTCAAATGGGTTTTCACCTTTGGACTTATATGTGAAGGGGAAAGGATATCGTTCTAATGTCGATGCTTTCGTATTATTATTAGCAGCAAACAACCCAATAATAATTGTAAATGCAAGTGCTGATAACATAGAAACGATAAAGAGCACATTAATATTACTACGCGTACGGCTAGCTAAATCTGAAATCCATAACATGTTTATTTGTTTCATATAAAACTTTCTCCGCTTTTTTAAGATAAAGATAAAGAGGAGAAATGTTTGTGAAAAGAATAAATATGTCCCGACTATTACGAGCGGTAAAATAGATAACATAATAAGATATACAGAGCCGTTTTGTACATTTTTTTCTGTTACGTAGCCTTGTGGGTAACCGGCGATATAATAGCATAGCCCTAAACAAATTAAGGCAAACAATGAAATGAGTATAGACGGCCTTTTTTCGTCTTTTTCCTTTTTATTATTTTTAATTAATCGAGTTGTTTTACGAGTACGAATGAACATCGGTGTAAATGTAGAAACGATGAAAAATAAAATAATAAAAGTTACTGTTGTAACAATAATTGCTTCTGTTGGCCAATATAAATAGAGACCTTTTGCACTTGTTAATTTAGAGGTAACGAGTAAGAAAAAGTTAGAAAACACAAGGCCACCTTGAATACCTGCAAAGATAGCAAGCACTCCAATGATCATATTTTCAGTAAACAAAAGACGTTTTAATTGTTTTTGAGATATACCGAGAACAGTTAAAACGCCAAATTGCTGTTTCCGTACATTTAAAAATGTCCCGATAGAATATAAGAGAAAGAAGAACGAGAACAAAACGATAACAAACTGTGCCATGCCAGCTAAGTTCATGAGAGGATCTTGTTCCTGCAATTTATTCATAATTTGTAACCGCGGATGATACGCGTATACAGTAAATGAAAAGAAAACCATGATAGAAAACGCACTACTTACAAAGTAAGCGAAATATGCTTTCGAATTACGCGAGACATTTTTAAATGCAAATTGCCAAAATGTCATCCACGTCTTCCTCCTAGTAATGCTAGAACATCTAATATTTCTTGATAAAATTTCTCACGGTACAATCCGCGGTGCAGTTCATTGTAAAGCTCGCCATCTTTAATGAAAATAACACGGTTACAATAACTAGCTGCAAATGGATCGTGCGTAACCATTAAAATCGTTGCATCTTCTTCTTTGTTTAGCTTCGTAAATAATTCCATTACATCAATAGCTGACTTTGAGTCCAAGTTTCCTGTCGGTTCATCAGCTAGTAAGAGAGAAGGGTGATGAATAACAGCACGTGCTACAGCAGTACGCTGTGCTTGTCCTCCTGAAACTTCAAAAATACGCTTATTTAAAATGTGATCAATTCCTAGCTTTTTTGAGATATTATCGAGTTTTTGATCCATTTCTTTTAAAGGAACATTATCTAACGTTAAAGGTAACACGATATTTTCACCGATTGTTAACGTATCGAGTAAGTTAAAGTTTTGGAAAACAAATCCTAATTCTTGGCGACGAAAAATCGCTAATTTTTCTCTACGGAATGTATGTGGTTGTTTTCCGTTAATTACGACCTCTCCAGAAGTAGGTGAATCGATTGTGGAAATAACGTTTAAAAACGTAGATTTACCACTTCCAGACGGCCCCATGATCGCAACGAATTCACCTTTATCCACGTGTAAATTTATATTTTTTAAAGCGGTATGAGGGACTTTCCCCTCATACACTTTTGAGACGTTTTTGATGTGTAATACTTCTTCCATAATAATCACCTTTCTATTTCTTAAAACTTAATGTGTTGTGATAATTTTTGCATATAAAAGGAACGAATTAAAAGGAAAAATAGAATTTCAACTGTTCCAAAGATTACAAGTACAACCGTAATCTCAGCGAATAATGAGAGATTCAATATTTCTTGCAACATCTTTGTCGCAAAAATCGTATGAATCGATGCCATAATGTAAGGAACAAAGAAAAGAATCGCAAGTTGAATGGTAGCAGATTGTTTCATCTCATCTTCTGTTAAGCCAATTTTCGTAACCGTTATATACTTTTCTTGCTCATTTGTTAAATCTGTATACATCCGGAAGTAAAGAACACTGCCAGCACCAATAAAGAAAATAACACCTAGGAAAGTTCCAATTAAGAAAAATGAAGCAACATTTAGTTTTGTTTTGTATAGAGAGTCACTTGCTTCATTTGCGTGGAACGGCGGATGCTCTGCTTGAATCGCTGCATTGTCGTTATCGATTTTTGTTATAAATGCTGAACCAATACTATATGCTTTTTCCCAATCTAGAACTTTGAAGCTATATACACTCATTTGTTTCGAAATAGTTGATAATGCTTCTACATTTTCATCAGATAGTACGAGTAAGTGTGATATTAAACTATTTGGGAAAGGGTTATAACTTTTATATTCTTTCACTTGTAGCTGTAAAGAGTTTTGAGAAAGCGTAAGAGTATCATTCTTTTCTTTATCATAAATTGTTCCAATGAATTGATCATCTATGTCTTTAATAAGGATATAAGATTCATTATTCTTCACATTGAGATGTTCCCAGTTTAACGCCTTAGCAAGTATATTATAGTCACTTTGTTTAATGGCATAATAGAGCTGCGGGTTCTCTTCTGCCGAAGATACTTCATATATATCCGTTTTAAATTTTGTATAAGTAAAGTGCTCTTCATTAAATTTTTGCTCTAACCAGTTTAAATGTTGATCAGCTAACGTATTTTCAGTATGAGATAAATACGTAAATGGGAAAGGGTTTTGTCTAATCGCATCAAACTTTGTAAATTTCCCGAATCCATATAAGAATGTAATCATTGTAAAAGCGAGTGTTGATAGCATCGCTACAATAAAGAGCATGTTAATATTCGTTCGAATACGCGTTGCTAAATCAGAAATCCAAAGCATATTGATACGTTTCATATAAAATTTTCTTCTTGTCTTTAATATGCGAATGAGCAAGAAGCTAATTTGTGAAAAGAAAAAATATGTTCCAGCTGCAACAAGTGATGGAATGACAAATATACTAGAGACGGCGTACAAAATTCCAATTATGTCGCCTAGTGACATGAAATATAGTGGATTTGCTGCTAAGGCATATCCAGATAGCAAGCATATCGCGCCAAATAGAGAAATAAGTACGGATGCTTTTTTTTCTTTATGTTGGTTTCCTTCTTTTAAAAGTCGTACAGCTTTTCTCGTACGGATGAGCATCGGTGTGAAAGATGATACGAGAATAAAGAGCCCAAGAAAAATTATCGTAGTTAAAACAATCGCACTTGTAGGCCAATATAAATATAGACCAGGTACATGTGTAATTTTGGCGGTAATTAATAGGAAGAATTGTGAAAAGACAAGTCCAAGTTGAATGCCAAAAAATATAGAAAGAACACCAATTAACATATTTTCTATAAATATGAGTCGTTTTAATTGTTTTTGAGATATACCAAGTACTGTTAAAATCCCGAACTGTTTTTTTCGTACTTTTAAAAACGTACCGATTGAATAGAGTAAAAAGAAAAATGAAAAGAATACAATGACAACTTCTGAAATTGTCATTAATATGCTTAGAGCATAATTCACGTCTGTCGTATGCAATTTAGGGTGAAATAAATAAACTGCAAATGAGAAAAAAATTGCGATGGAGAACGCGCTGCTTACAAAATAGGCGAAATAAGCTCTGGCGTTCCGCGTCACGTTTTTAAATGCAAACTGCCAAAATGTCATTCACCTAAGCCTCCTAATAGAGTGAAGATGAAAAGAGTATGAGAGATACTCCTTTCATCCAGTTTATTTTAAATATTTTGTCCATTCGTATATTGTGATAATTTTTGCATATAAAGCGAACGAATGAATAAGAAAAAGATGATTTCAACTATGCCAAAAATAATAAGAACGGCTGAAACTTCTTTGAACAAAGATAAACCAATTACATCTTGTAGCATTTTTGTTGCAAACATTGTATGAATAGATGCCATAATGTACGGAACGAAAAATAAAATACTAAGTTGAATGGTTGCAGATTGTTTCATCTCTGTATCTGTTACACCGATTTTAGAAATCGTTATATACTTCTCTTGTTCGTTCGTCAAATCGGTATACATTCTAAAGTAAAGAACGCTACCAGCTCCAATGAAGAAAATAACTCCTAAAAATGTCCCGATTAGGAAGTATGTGGCACTACCAGATGTTATTCTGTATAATGATCCTGCTGATTCAAAGTAGCGAATGAAAGACCCTTGGTCCGGAGAATTTTGTTGATCTTTTTGTAATTTTTCTATAAAATCATCAGTAATTTTATATGTCTTTTCCCAGTTTTGTATTTTGTAATTGTATGCTGATATATGTTTTATTGTATTCGGAAATTTGTTTACAACAGTGTCAGGTACAACCAACGTTTGATAGGAAAAACTAGATGGAATTGCACTTACAGGTTCATAGCCTTTTACTCGTAATTTCGTATTTGTACTAGAGAGTGTAATGTAATCTCTTTTGTAGCTTTGCTCAAATTCGTTGAATATAGTGAAATAAGATGTCCCTGTTAAAACATATGCTTCGTTATCATCCATAAATAGTTGTTTCATTCGTAAAGAATCTGCAAGTTTGTTATAGTCACTTTGCTTAATTGCGTATACGTCATTATAAAAAGCTACATCTTTATCTTCCAGCAGTGGTGCTTCATATATATCAACTTTTATTTTTTTATAATAGAAATTTTCTTTTTGTAATTGTTGCTCAAGCCAATTTAAATGCTCTGTAACAAAAGGATTGGCATCATAAGAAAAATAAGAAATTGGGAAGGGGGAGCTTTTCGTAACTTCCAGTTTCGTAAATTTCCCGAGTCCATATAAAAACGTAATCATTGTAAAAGCTACAGTAGATAGCATTGCTACAATAAATAGCATATTAATATTCGTCCGAATACGGCTTGCTAAATCCGAAATCCAAAGCATATTAATCCGTTTCATATAAAACTTTCTTCTTGTCTTTAAAATATAAATAAGTAAGAAACTAATTTGAGAAAAGAAAAAATATGTCCCGATTGTAACAAGTGTTGGGATCACGAAAATACTTGAAACCATATATATAACGCCTACTTGCGGGTTTATTGAGAAGAAATATTTAGGATTTGCAGCTAAAATATAACCACCTAATAAACAGATAGCACCAAATAGAGAGATGAATATGGATGGTTTTCTTTCTTTTTGTTTCCCACCATTAGCTTTTAAAAGGTGTACCGTTTTTTTCGTACGAATTAGCATCGGTGTAAATGAAGATACAGCGATAAAAAGACTAAGAAATACAATCGTTGTTAAAATAAAAGCATTTGTGGGCCAATATAAATATATCCCTGGTACGTACGTAATTTTCGCTGTTACTAATAAGAAAAACTGTGAAAAGACAAGTCCAAACTGCATACCGAAAAAGATAGATAAAATACCAATTAACATATTTTCGGTGAAAATGAGTCGGTGTAATTGCTTTTTTGATATACCTAAAACGGTTAACACACCAAATTGCTGTTTACGAACTTTTAAAAATGATCCGATTGAATAAAGTAGAAAGAAGAACGAGAACAAGACAATGACAACTTCTGAAAAAATCATTAATCCTGAAATTTCAGAGATCATAGTGAAATTTTGTAATTTCGGATGAAATAAATAAACAGCGAATGAAAAGAAAACAGCAATTGAAAACGAGCTGCTTACGAAATAAGCGAAGTAAGCTCTTGAATTACGTGTTACATTTTTAAAGGCGAATTGCCAAAAATTCATATTCTATACCTCCAAGTCGAAAGTATAGTTGTATTCGTATTACAAAAAATGTATGAGAGTAAATTCTCATACATTTCAGGAGTAACTAAGTTCATTCCTCTGTCACCTTCTCTAACTGATTGTTTGCGGCATTATGGAAGATGATTTTAATCGTCGTTCCTTTACCAACTTCAGAATCTAGTTTGACAGAGTGACCTAAATAATCACAAATTTTACTTACAATATAAAGTCCCATACCAGTAGATTCTCCGAATGTACGACCATTTTTCCCAGTGTAAAATGGTTCAAATACTCTTCGAATATCTTCTTGCGGAATACCTACGCCTTCATCACGAACTTCTAAAATAATATCTTTTCCGTTTCGATAAGCAGATAAGAACACTTTCTTTCCGCGCTCACCAGAGTAACGAACAGCATTTGTCATTAACTGATAGATAATGAATTTTAACCATTTCGCATCAGAAGTAACTTTTAAATCAGAATGAACTTCTAAAACAGGGAAGACGCCATTACGGATGAATAGTTCTTTTAGGCCGTTAATATTTTTTGTTACAGTATCTTTTAATGAAATCGTCTCGACATGGAAGTCTTCATGGAAGTTATTTAATCTTGCCATGTATAAAGCCATATCAAGCCCTTGGTTCAGACGATCTAATTCCTGTTTAAACTTTGGAATTAAATGTTCATCTTCCATTTCGAGCACCATAAGTTGCATGACGGAAACAGGTGTCTTCATTTGATGCACCCAATGGTTAATGAATAATTGATGTTCTTGTTGTTTTACTTCATATGATTGTAGTTCTTTTTGGAAGAGACGGTACTGCGTACGCACGAGTTCATTTACACAGTGAGGCATCGGAGCGCTCGCCCTTTCAATAAACGCATCTTCCATTTTCTCTGGTGGTTCACTTAATCTGTGATACATTCTACGGTTACGAACGTAACGATAAGCGAGGAAACAGATGAATAAGTATAGACTTAAAACGATGAAGTAAAACTTATTATTTTGAAATCCATCTACTGCATCATAGAGAACGAAAATGATTCCGAAGTTTAATACATATAGTAGAAAAAATGCAAAATGATCACGTAAAAATAGCTTCATGCTTATTCACTCCAAGTTGTGTTAAAACGATATCCAAGTCCACGTACTGTTTCAATAGAGTTCTCAATACCAAGCTCATTAAACTTTTTACGAAGGCGCGTAATGTTTACGTTTAATGTATTTTCTTCAACGAAGCTCTCATCATCCCAAAGGGCAGCTAATAAATCTTCACGGCTCGCTGTACGAGGGAACTTAGATAATAACATTTCTGCCAAAATTGCCTCTTTCTTCGTTAAAAGAACTTGCTCAGATCCAAAGTGAATTTCTGGACGCTCAGGGAATAACTTTAAACCTTCTACTTCAACGATACGTTCAGAAATATTTGGTGCATAATCACCGTAAATACGACGTAATTGTCCTTTAATTTTCGCCATTACAACGTCGTAGTGGAACGGTTTCGTAATGTAATCATCCGCACCGCTTTCAATTGCCATAATTTGTTCCATTTCACCAGCACGAGCTGAAATGAAAATAATTGGACAAGTAGATTCATGACGAATTTGACGGCACCAGTAGAAACCATCGAATTTCGGTAAGTTTACATCAAGTAAAACAAGATGTGGTTTCACTGCATTAAACGATTCCATAATATCATCGAAGTTCTCCGCAACAACAGCGTCGTACCCGTACTTTTGAATGTGAGATTGTAGTAATGATGAAATATTTGGATCGTCTTCAACGATTAAAATTTTGTACATATGTATATTCCTCCTCAAAAAAACAATTGTAGCTATAGTGTATCATGTGTTTCAAGTCTTTTCATTATGTTGAAATATAAGCTATATAAATATATAAATTAAAAAAGGACATAGAACCTTTCTTTTTAGGTTAGAGAGAGGATATATCTATGTATAGGTATAGGGCGGTCAAAGCCTGTTTCTTCTCCATGCGAAGACATAGAATAGCTGTGGCGTATTTATATGACGAAAGATTAAACCAGATTTATATAGTATCAGTATAGGTCAAAAGTGGAAAAAGTAAAAAGGGCTTTGGATATAATTGACAGACAACTGAAAACGATTTAATATTTAGATAAATATCTAAATGTCTAATTAGTGAAGGGAAGAAAGACATTGAATCAAGCATTCAAAGCATTAGCAGATCCAACAAGGCGAAAAATTTTAGATTTATTAAAAGAAGGCGATTTAACAGCTGGCGAAATTGCTGAACAGTTCAATATGACGAAGCCAAGTATTTCACACCATTTAAGCGCACTTAAAAATGCTGAACTTATTCAAGATGAAAAGAAAGGGCAATTCGTTGTGTACTCATTGAACACAACTGTATTTCAAGATTTATTGACTTGGGTGTTTACGTTTACGAATAAGGGGGAAGAGGGGAAATGAAAAAACATCTTTTTGCAATCATATTAATTTTTATAACTTGTATAGCATGGGCGTTTGCTTGGCCTCATTTGCCGGATACAATTGCGACACATTGGAGCGGCGGTAAGGTAGATGGATATTCGTCTAAATTATATGGAATGATTTCTATGGTTGGAATTATGATTGCGTTATATATATTTCTAAATGTAATACCGAAGATTGATCCAAGGAAAGCAAATTACGAGAAATTTTCTAAAGCTTTTATGATGATGAATAATGGGATACTCCTGCTACTATTTGTAGGGAATATAGATATTATTACAAGTGGACTCGGGTATAACTTATTCATTAATCGGGTGCCGGAATTATTAGTGGGTGTTTTGTTTATAGTCATCGGCAACTATTTACCACAATGCAAGCCTAACTTTTTCGTTGGGATGCGTAATCCTTGGACATTGAGTAATGAAGAAGTATGGAGAAAGACCCATCGATTTAGCGGAAAAGTATTTGTGGCGTTAGGAATTATTATGATTATAAGTGTTTTCGCTCCGGCTGATTGGAGATCTTATATGATGCTTGGGATTATAGTAGTTGCTGTCATCATAACGAATTTATATTCTTACGTTTTATATAAAAAAGAAATGCAATTGTGAGCAATAAGGGATTGAATTACACTAATCAAATTTTATAGTTCTAGTTTCTATATGTTAAGAGATTATTTTAATACTCAGTGGAGATAACAAAGGCTCCCTGAGTAAATTTTTTATCTTTGAGTCTGAAAATTCAGTGAAAAAACAGATGGTTTGGGGGAAATCACATGTTAGAGATTATAAATTTTAGCAAGACATACAAAGGTGGTAAGAAAGCAGTAGATCATTTAAATATTACTGTGCAAGCAGGAGATATCTTTGGATTTATTGGACATAACGGTGCGGGGAAAAGTACAACAATTAAGTCGTTAGTAGGAGTTATAGATTTTGAAGAGGGCGAAATTTTTGTTGATGGACATTCAGTAAAAAAGGATCCGATTGCATGTAAGAAAGTAATGGCGTACATTCCTGATAATCCAGATTTATATGAACAATTAACAGGAATTCAATATTTGAACTTTGTTGCTGATGTGTTTAAAGTGTCTGCGAGGGATCGGGAAGAACAAATACAGAAGTATGGGGATGCTTTTGAGATTACACCTTACTTGGGAGACTTAATATCTTCTTATTCACACGGTATGAAACAAAAAGTAGCGATTATATCGGCGGTTTTGCATAAACCGAAATTATTAGTTTTAGATGAACCTTTCGTTGGTCTTGACCCAAAGGCAGCTGTAGTATTGAAAGGTATTATGAAAGAGCTTTGTGAAAAGGGAAGTGCGATTTTCTTTTCTACGCACGTTTTAGATGTGGCTGAGAAGTTATGTAATAAAATAGCCATGATTAATAGAGGGAAATTAGCACTTTCAGGGGAAGTAAATTCTTTAATAAAGGAAGGCTCATTGGAAGAGCTCTTTATGAAGGAGCTTGCTAATGAATATTAATAGTTTAGGTCTTTTGAAAATCCGGTTGATAACGCAGCTCGGTTTAAATACTTTTAAATATGAAAAAGATAAGAAAAAGAAGCAGAATAAAATTTTGCTAACAGCATCCATTACCTTAGTTGCCGTCATGTTAATGCTCTATTGTGGGGCCTCAGCATATGGATTGGTGAAACTAGGAATGAGCGAAATTATTCCAGTTTATGCACTAGTTATTAGTAGTGTATTGACGTTGTTTTTCACTATATTTAAGGCGAATGGAGAAATTTTTGCTTTTAAGGACTATGATTTTTTAATGTCATTACCGATTCGTGTAAGTACTGTTATTGCAAGTAGATTTTTGTATTTATACTTGCTGAATACGATCTTTTCAATCATCATCATGCTACCAATGGGAGTTGTGTATTGCATACATGAGAATCCATCAGTTTCTTTTTACTTTATGTGGTTCATCAGTATGTTTGTAGCATCTTTAATCCCAACAACAATAGCAGCGATTTTTGGAGCTGGGATTACGGCAATTGCTTCTAAATTTAAAAATACGAATAAAATAACTACGATTTTAAGTTTTATAGTAATTATTACATTCGGTTTCTTTATGCTAAAAAACGGAAATGCTCAATATAGCCTTAATGATATGAATGGAATTGGTGCAATTGTTTCAGAGCAATTAACGAAAGTGTATCCATTAGCTAACATGTTTCAAAGAGCAATTGTTCATGCTGATATTGTAGCTTTCATCCTATTCGTTGGAATATCAGTTATTTGGTATTATCTTTTTGTAAAAATACTTTCGTTAAAATATAAGCAAATAAACACAGGGATTTCCACTTATCATATGCTTTCAAATTATGAGATTCATAGTATGAGAAAAGAAAGTGTATTGGTCGCATTGTATAAAAAAGAGCTGAAACGTTTCTTCTCTTCTACAGTGTATGTCATAAATAGTGGAATGGGAGTCGTGATGGCTATAGCTTTCGCGCTAGCTATAGTTGTAGTAGGACCAAGTCAATTAATAGCGTATCCTGGAATTGAGTCGATTTTGCAAAAGATTGCTCCATTTGCTATTGCAGCAGCGATTTCGATGACGTGTACAACATGTGTGTCATTGTCTTTAGAAGGAAAAAATATATGGATTATTAAGTCATTGCCTATAG
Organism: Bacillus hominis; assembly: GCF_030348325.1. Classification (NCBI taxonomy): domain Bacteria; kingdom Bacillati; phylum Bacillota; class Bacilli; order Caryophanales; family Bacillaceae; genus Bacillus; species Bacillus hominis. The sequence continues at coordinate 4,422,247 of NZ_JAUCFS010000005.1, read as the reverse complement.
CGCCAAAGATGATTTATGACAGTAAAATTCTTATGAATCTTTCATTGACTATACCTGCATCACTTATTAGTGCTGTATTACTAATAATAGGGTTAAAACTAGATGTTTGGAGCTCTCTTTTAATCATAATAACACCGATAACATATTCATTATTTTCGGCAGTATGGGGGATTTTTATTAATAATCGATTTGGTTATTATGATTGGGTATCAGAAACTCAAGTAGTAAAACAAAGTGTAGGATCGTTTGTTGGTATGTTTGGTGGCTTAATTGTGGCTGTTATACCTGCCTTATTAATCGGTACGGATGCTATCTCGAACTACAGAGCATTTACTTTTTTAGTTGTTATAGTGCTTATGATTATTACTATTTTCTTGTATAAGAACGAGTCGAGAAGAAGTATAAAATAAAAAGCTGCTTTTCCTTTAAAGAGGAAGAGCAGCTTCTTTATTTTGAAACAGTTTAGACCTTTATATTACTTTTTCAAAACAGGTACCCATATCTCGCTTCTGAAATTCGGCGAGGATACCTCTTTACTTTCATTCCACAATATTTCCGGCCCTTCCGCTAGTTCATAGTTCGAAGAAGGGAACCATTCGGAATAAATACGGCCCCATACATTTTGTAATGTTTCAGGAAATGGACCGACAGCTTCAAATATAGCCCACGTTGAAGCCGCAACTTCAAGTTGTTTGAATTGCTTTGGACAATCCTTTGTTGTGGCTACTCCAATATAGTGATCGAGTTCGCCTCTTTCCTCCATTCTCCCTTCAGAAAAGTTAGTAGAAGCACTAATAATTCCTGTAGGTTCAATATTTGAAAGTGACTTCAATGTTTGAATAGATTCGTGGTCTAAACTTTTCCACATAGAAGCAATTTCTTCATTTACACCGTTAAAAATAATTGGGACGCGCTTTTGTATACCAATGATTCGAAATGGCTCTTTTTCTTCAATTCGATAGTTCATTTCGTTTCCTCCTTGAATGGATAGTTGGAAGGTCATCGGTGAATAAGCTTTCAAAGAATGACTACTATTTCGGGCCTCTGAAGGTGTTATGCTGTGCAAGTTTTGAAATGCACGAGTAAATGAATCAGGTGAATTGTAGCCATATTTAATAGCGACATCAATGATTTTTACATTGCTGTTTTTTAGTTCAAAGGCAGCGAGAGTAAGTCGTCTACAGCGAATATAATCTGACAGCGATATGCCAGCTAAAAATGAAAACATCCTTTTAAAGTGATATTCAGAGCAGAGAGCTAGCCTGGCAACTTCTTTAAAATCAATTTCATTTGTAAGGTTATCTTCAATATATCGCATTGCTGCATTCATATTTTTAAGTGAATCCATACTATGACCTCCTCTGTACATAGAATAGCAGGAACGAAATAGCTCCATCCGACATTTCATGCACAACTTTGTAGGGTGCATTTTTAACCTTACAAAAATGTAATGTTCCTGTAAGGAGAATGAATGGATGGTATGATATCCCAATGTTATAGTAACAAAGTACTTTCATTCATTAGGTTAAATTTTTATGTCTTTACTTATGCGCCTTACATAACTGTCATGTTTGTGTAAGAAACATCGATAGTGGCAAGAGTAGAGAGTGTATATAGTTGAAAATAGAGAATAGAAGAAATGAGGGATGTCGAGATGAAAACAGTGTTAGAAGCAAAAAATATTGAAAAAGTATATGACACGGGTGGTAATAAATTTGCAGCGTTAAAAGGTATTAACTTACAAGTAAAAGAAGGTGAGTTCGTTGGAATTATGGGACCTTCTGGTTCTGGTAAGACGACTTTACTAAACGTTCTTTCTACAATTGATAATGCGACGAACGGTGAAATTTTAATTGATGGAAAAGATATCGTGAAAATGAATGATGATAAGTTAGCGTTATTCCGCCGCGATCATTTAGGCTTCATTTTCCAAGATTATAACTTATTAGATACGTTAACGGTGAAAGAGAATATTGCGTTACCTCTTGCTTTATCGAAAGTAAAGGCAAATGAAATTGATCGACGTGTTCTTGAAATCTCGAAGAAATTCGGTATTGATCATATTTTAAGTCAGTTCCCATATCAAGTATCTGGTGGACAGAAACAACGCTGCGCAGCATCACGTGCAATCGTTACAAATCCTAGTATGATCTTCGGGGACGAGCCAACTGGAGCACTTGATTCTAAATCAGCGACAGATTTATTAGAAAGTATGAAGTCGTTAAATGAATATGATAATTCTACAATTTTAATGGTAACACATGATGCGTTTGCGGCGAGTTATTGTAAACGAGTTATTTTCATTAAAGATGGTGAGTTATATAAAGAATTGCACCGCGGTGAATTAACACGTAAACAGTTCTTCCAAAAAGTCGTTGACGTAATGTCTTCCATTTCTGGAGGTATGGCTGATGACCTTATCTAGCATTGCCCTCCGCAACATACAGCGGAACTTTAAAGACTACTTTGTATATTTTGCATCTATGATATTTAGCATCGTCATTTATTTTACATTTAAGGCGTTGCAGTATAATTCACAAATGGAAAAAGCTGCGGAAGGTTCTAAAAAAATTAGCGGTGCATTTCAAGTTTCAAGTGTCATGCTTATCATCTTCGTAGCGGTGTTCATTATATATTCGAACGGATTCTTTACACGTAAACGTAAAAAGGAAGTTGGATTATATTCTTTACTAGGTATTCGTAAAAAACAAATCGGTAAAATGCTCTTTTATGAAAATATGTTAATGGGATTAATGTCTTTAATTATCGGAATTGCGATTGGTAGCGTTCTTTCAAAACTATTCCTTGAACTACTAGTAAGTATGATGGGGTTAAATTTAAATGTTCATTTTGAAGTACCGATGGCTGCAATTGTTGATACAACAATTATTTTCTTTGTGATTATATTGTATACATCACTTCAAGGGTATCGTTTAATTTATCGATTCAAGCTAATTGAACTTTTCCGTGCAGAACGCGAAGGAGAAGCAATGCCAAAAGGGTCAGTAATTATGGCATTAATTTCAGTTTTCTTAATCGGTTCAGGTTATTTTTTAGCATTAATGTTTATGAAGGCAGTTAAGTATGCAGACTTTATGGCAATTGCACTTTATATTTTACTTGCGACAGTATTAGGTACGTACTTACTATTTATGTTCTTTACAGTATTCGTATTGAAACGTGCAAGAAATAATAAATCATCGTTTTATAACGGTATGAATATGGTAACGACGTCACAGTTACTATATCGTATTAAAGGGAATGCAAAGTCACTTGCGACAATTTCTATTTTAAGTGCGGTAACATTAACAGCAGTTGGTACATCAGTTACGATGTATTACAACACATTTACACAATCAAAAGCAGTTGCACCATACAGCTACTCTTATGAGAAGAAAGATGCAGAACTAGATAAGAAAGTAAATGCGATTTTTGCTGAAGAGAAAGAGAATCACCCTGTAAAAGATCAATTTGAAGTTGAGATGGTTCCTGTAAAAGGAAAGTTTGAAGGAGATAAAGTCGATTTCATCTTTAATATGAACTACAGTATCTCAGAGAAATATCAATTTATATCTCAATCTGAATTCAACAAACTTGCGAAAAAAATCGATGCGGAAACAGTGAATGTAGCTACTGGAGAAGCGTTTATATATGATAGTTCTTATATTGAAGGGTATGAGTTTAGCCCTGAATATAAAGGAAATAAAGCGGTATTCCAAATTGGAAATGAAACGAAGACATTGACAATTCAAGGTGTAAATAATAATGCAATTACGAACTTAGGTGAATTAGTTGTTGTCGTTCCAGATGAAATGTATGAACAAGCGAAGCAAGCATTTGGAACACGCGTTGTAAAAAATATTGATGTAAAAGATGAAAGAAACAGTAAAGTATTAACAGAAAAATTAACAAAAGTGATGCCAGCTGGTGAATCAGAAATGGCACCACCATTTAGAGACTTCTATACTGGTTTCCATATGGGACTTGAAGCAACTGGACTAATGATGTTCATTGGAATGTTCTTAGGACTTGTATTCTTACTAGCAACAGGTTCTATTATTTACTTCAAACAGCTAACAGAAGCAAGTGCAGATCGTGAGCGTTACGTTGTCCTTCATAAAATCGGTGTAACGAAACAAGAGATGAAAAAAGCTATTGCAAAACAAGTGAGCTTTATCTTTGCGATTCCGTTAGTAATCGGAATCCTGCACAGCCTGTTTGCATTAAAAGGTTTAGGGAACATACTACCATTTGAAATTATGATTCCGCTTCTAATTAGTATCGGAGTATACAGCGTTATTTATATCGGATATTACTTCTTAACAGTTCGTTCTTATTATAAGATTGTGAGCGCGAAGTAATAAAGGAACAGCTATCGCTATAAGCGGTAGCTGTTTTTTGATTTCTTCATAAAATCTTAAGAAATCTCCTCAATTTTTGTTAAGAAACGATAGTTATACTTAGACACAAGTTAAAAACTATTGAACGAATGGGGAGAGATTTACATGCAACTCATAACATTCTTACATGAATTTATTAAACACCCGAAACATACTGGTGCGATTGCGCCAAGTTCAAAAATATTAGCAAAGAAAATGGTAGATGTAATTGATTTTAATAGAGCGAAGTGTATTGTGGAATTAGGTCCTGGTACAGGAGTTTTTACGAAAGAAATTATGAAGCGAAAGAAGAAGGAGACAATATTTCTTCTTATCGAAATTAATGAAGTGTTTTTCAAAGAGCTAAAGAGAAAATTTAAAGATGAGCAGAATGTCATTGTTGTACACGGTTCAGCTGAAAATATAAAGACGTATATGGAAGAGCTCAATATAGAATGCATTGATTACGTCTTATCAGGATTGCCTTTCACATCTTTACCGGAAGAGGTTTCAAAACGCATTTTAAACAACGCAATGGAAGCGATACATGAGAGTGGTGAATTCATTACATTTCAATATTCACTTGTAAAAAAAGGATTTATACAGCATTTCTTCCCTGAAATTACACTAGAAAAAGTTTGGTTTAATTTCCCGCCAGCCTACGTCTTTAGCTGTAAAAAAGAGCTAAGGGGAGCATATGCATAATGGAGCTACATGAATTAATATCATACATTGAGCAGTATGGTTATTGGGCACTATTTTTTTGTTTATGGCTTGGTATTATCGGTATGCCGATTCCAGATGAAATGATTGTAATGAGTGGTGGATTTGTATCTTCATTAGGCGTATTAAGTGTCATTCCTGCATTTTTATTAACATATTTAGGCGTTGTATCTGGGCTTTCTTTAGGTTACATACTAGGGAGAATATTTGGCATAAAAGTGCTTGGAAAATTGATGAAAAAGAAGAAGGCGAAGTACCTTTTAAAATCACAAGAGATAGTAGGGAAATATGGTCATTATGCATTAGTAATAAGTTATTTTATCCCCGTTGTGAGACATATCGTACCGTATTTAGTAGGAATGAATAACATGTCATTTAAAACGTATGCGATTTATTCATATGTAACAGGATTTGTTTGGACGTTAGTTTACTTTGTACTAGGCTCTATATTTGGAAAGCATATAGAAATGATAGTAACCCTTGTGACCGAGTATGGTATACATTTTGGTGGTATCGTTATCATGGTTTCTAGTATTTCTTATGTGTATATGCATAAGAAGAATGCAGTAGTGAGTGAAATAAAGCAACATTCATAGTTTGGTAAATGATGCTGGAGGAGATTTTGTGAGTAAAGGAACGATACTTATCGTGGACGATGAGAAGGAAATTAGAAAACTTATCGCCATCTATTTGAAGAATGAAGGTTACGAAGTATTACAAGCTGGAGATGGTGAAGATGGGTTAGAAATAGTAAGGAAAAGAGACGTGCATCTAATTGTACTTGATATTATGATGCCGAAAATAGATGGTATTCATATGTGTATGAAAGTGAGAGAAATAGCGGAAATGCCCATTATTATGCTGTCGGCAAAAACGCAAGATATGGACAAGATTTTAGGGTTAACAACTGGAGCAGACGATTACGTAGCAAAACCATTTAATCCACTTGAACTCATTGCTCGTATTAAATCACAACTTCGGAGATATATGAAAATGAGCGGGGCAAGTGTAAAAGATGAAAATGTATTTGAAGTTGGAGATATAAAGATAAATATAGCAACGCGGCAGGTCATTATTGCAAATGAAGAGGTGAAATTGACACCGAGAGAGTTTGAGGTATTAGAATTGCTTGCACGAAATCAAGGAATGGTATTAAATGCAGAGCAAATTTATGAAAGAGTATGGAAAGAGCAAGCTTTCCAATCCGATAATACTGTGATGGTACATATTCGGAAAATACGTGAAAAGATAGAGGCAATTCCAAGGAAGCCTCGTTACATTAAAACAGTATGGGGAGTTGGCTACAAGATTGAGAAAGATATTTGAACCGATAATATGGATGAATCAAGTTTTAAAAAAAATGATAGGTAAAACAGTTAGTTATTTGCAAAAGAGTATACGTGTACAGCTGATTGCTACATTTACTTTCTGTACATTACTTGGTGTATTAGTAGGGTGGTCTTCATCCTCCTTTTTCGAGGATACGAATAAAATTTCTATCATTGATTATGCATCAGGCATGGAAGCCATTGATGGACAGACACAAAGACTTGTTGAAAGTATAACGGAAGAAGGGAAGGAAATTAATATACAAGAACTGCTTGATCAATTGAATCATCAAAATCAATTGAAGGTTTTAATAATAGATGAGAATGGGAAAGTGGTTTATAAAACAAAGGGAGCACCGGAAGAACAGATTAATCTTCATGAGACGATGCGTAATGTAATGGATTTTAAAATGGATCAAGTACGATATGTAGAGGCACAGAATTTAATTCAAGATAGAGCTGAACAAAAGCGTAAGGAGTTTACAACCTTTTATCCGGTTACTGTTAATACGGAAAATATGTATATCATTGCAAGTGGTATACCACAAGGAAATGTAAAGTATGTAGTGAACGGTAGTAGTCCATTCCCATCTTTACTAGGTTTTATTACTTTTCTACTTTCTTTCTTTTATATAACGAAAAGGAAGATGAATCAGATTGAAGCAATGGCAGAAGGAGTAAGAGAGTTTTCGAAAGGGAACTTACAATATAAAATCAAACAGGCAGGTCAAGATGAAATAGGTGTATTAACTTCAAATATTAATCAAATGGCAGAAAAGCTTTTGGCTAATATAGAAAAAGAAAAACAAATAGAGAAACAAAAAAGTGAATTGATTACAAATGTATCACATGATTTAAGAACACCACTTACTTCTATTATGGGGTATTTACGCTTACTAGGTGATGCGAAATATGAAAATAAAGAACAGCATGATGAGTATATAAAAATTGCTTTCTCAAAATCAGAGCAGTTGAAGATGTTAATAGAGGATTTGTTTGAGTATACAAAACTAACAGATGAAAATATGGTGTTAGATTCGCAAGAAGTGTGTATGAATGAACTACTTGATCAGTTAATAGAAGAGCTAGTACCACAAGCGGAGGAACATAATCTCTCATTCGTGAAAAAATTTCAGGAAGATCGTATATATGCCGTTGTGGATTCAGAAAAAATGGTACGTGTGTTTGAAAATCTCTTAATAAATGCAATTAAATACAGTATAGATAAAGCGGAAATTCAGGTTTCACTTCAAAGAGAAGAACAGCATATCAAAATTTCTATAGCGAATCATAGTGAAGAATTTACAAAAAAAGAGTTAGAGAACTTATTTGAGCGTTTTTATAAAAAAGATCAATCTAGAAGTAGAGCTGTTGAAGGTTCAGGCTTGGGGCTTGCAATTGCAAAAAGCATTGTTGAATTGCATAAAGGAGAAATTCGAGCGGAATATGAAAATGGGGTTATTCAATTTATTATCTTATTGCCAATTTAATTAGAAGGGCATTAGAAATATCGGTTACCTTCTAATTAGGGAAGAATGAGCGATAGTGTTGCTATCGATTTAGAGAGAGTCTTATTCCATCATTCAGGTGGACGTTGACTAATAAAACAGAGAAGTGGAGAATCGAAAGTTATATGAAAAAATTAAGTGCGGTTATGATATTGATTATAGTTGGAGTTACATTACTTGTAGTGAAAGGTGGACCAATTGTAGATCAAATGAATCCATTTATTAAAGAAGATATTTATTATGCTGTTGTCGACAGTGATGGGGAATATGAAGCCAAAAGTAATGGTTTTGGTAGATGGAACTATAAATTTAAAGGATATGATGAATCTGGTAAAGAACAAAAAATTATGATGACTTCTTCAAAACATTTACGAATAGGAGCACATTTAAAGATTAAATCTAAAGGGACTTATGGTATGAAATGGGAAGAAATACAAGGTGATGAAATACCCGCTAAAGCAAAAGAAAAAGTAACAATAAAGCATGTCTAGTTATAGAAATGATAAGTTGTATTCAATAGATAAAGTAACGATCAAGCTTCAAATGTAATGGCAGTATATGATAATTTCTAAAATTTTTATAAAGAAGATAAAGATTATCTGAACTTTATCTAAACTGCATTTCTTCTGTATACAACTACTAGTATTCTATATTGTGTAGATAAAAAATGGTAAGGAGTAACAGGATGATTATGCAGGTTTCTAAGAGGAAAATATTATTATTTCTTTCAATTATTCTTTTTGTTTTATTGATGATATATGTATGTACGAATAATAGGCATGTACAAAATATTATTCACAATATAGAAGACATTTATAAAGTATATAAAGAGAATCGAGTATTGAAAGAAAAAATCGAGCACCAAGAGTCGTTAAAGAGTAAAGTGCAAATGTTAAGTGAGGAGAAAGAAAACCTCACTAAGCTTATCAACAAGACGAGAGAATTAAAGGAACAAGGAAAATATAATTTAATTCAAGCTACAGTAGTAAGGCGTTTAGCAGAAGATTGGTATGGGAAAATCGCTCTTAATAGAGGGGTACAACATGGTGTAAAGGTTGATATGGCTGTTATTACAGTGGATGGTTTTATTGGAAGGGTAGAGAGTGTAAATCAATTTACATCTATTGTGAAATTAATTACGAAAGATGAACGAACGAATCGTTTAGCAATCACCTTCCAAAATAATTCATCCATTTTAGGATTTGTTACAGGGTATGATAAGGAAAAACAAGCCCTTCGAATTGAAAATATTCCATCAGATAAAGCGAAAGAAATAAAAATAGGTGATAGCATTATTACTTCTGAATTGAGCCAGAAAATACCACCTGGTCTTGAAGTAGCAGAGGTAATAGAACAAGAGCCGGATAAATATGGTCTTGCACATATTATTTATGCAAAACCAAAGGCGAATTTATATGATTTAGAAGATGTCATTTTAGTAGAACCTAAAGGTTAGCAAAGTATAGATGAATATCATTTCTTTTTTTAGGTAGAGTAAGATTAAGAGGAATAAGAAAAAGTATGGAACAAAGAAAAAAAGCTTTTAGAAAAGCACAAGAAGAAGTAAAATCAGTTCATAAATCTATAGATAAAATGGAAGATGTAGCTCTTCAGAAACAAGCAAAAAACATACAGGATATTTATAAAAAGCGTTATGCATCTTTTAGGAAGATAAATGATTCGTATCAAAAATTAATAAAAATGGATATACAAAAGAATATAACAAATAGAATATAGAAACCAAAAGTCCCAAGCTACTAGCTTTGGGGCTTTTTCATATTCTTAAAGAAATGTTAAGAATATCCGCTGCTATTTATTAAGAAATGCTATCTATACTTAGAAATGGGTTAAGAAATGCTCGGAAAATATGTAAAGAAAGAAAAAATTGGAAAAGAAGTGTAGGAGGATATATATGAAAGCATCAGTTGTAGAGGTAAAGAATGTACAAAAGGTATACGGTAAAAAAGGTGAGAGCCAATCGCATGCACTAAAGAATGTATCGTTCTCGATTCAAGAGGGTGAATTCGTTGGGATTATGGGACCATCTGGTTCAGGAAAAACAACATTATTGAATGTAATTTCTACATTAGATAAAGCGACAGGTGGAATTGTTGAAATTGCTGGAACAGATATTACGAAAATGAAGCAAGGGGAATTATCTGATTTTCGCTCAGAGAAACTAGGGTTTATCTTTCAAGATTTTAACTTACTTGAAAATTTATCAATCTATGAAAACATTGCATTACCGCTTTCTCTGCAAGGTGTTCATTCGAAAAGAATTGGATTAAAGGTGAAAAAGGTAGCAGAGATGTTAGGAATTTCAGAGATTCTTCAAAAATATCCGTCCGAAGTATCTGGTGGACAAAAACAACGTTCGGCGGCGGCTCGTGCACTTGTACATGAGCCAGCAATAATTTTAGGAGATGAGCCAACAGGAGCGCTTGATTCTAAAAATGCGAAAAGTTTATTAGAGGCGATGACCAACTTAAATGAAGAACAGGATGTTTCAATTATGATGGTTACACACGATCCATTAAGCGCAAGTTATTGCCGACGTATTTTATTCATCCAAGATGGAGAATTGTATAAAGAAATTCATCGCAGAGGTACTCGTGAAGAGTTTTATAAAGAAATTTTAGATGTGCTTGCAGATTTAGGTACACAAAAAGCATAAGAAAGAAGGTTCAACATGTTATTCAAACTTTCCATGTCGGGACTAAAAAGTAAACGAAAAGACTATATGGTCTTATTAGTTGGGCTTATTATGTCTATTTCAATTTTTTATATGTTTCAAACGTTAGCGTTAAATAAAACGTTTATCGAAGGGAATTCCATGGATGGAATTTTTTCAGTCTTCCAAACAGGATCATTTTTATTAGGTTTCATTACATTATTTTATATTTTATACGCCAATTCATTTTTATTATCACTTCGGCAAAAAGAATTTGGTATGTATATGGTATTAGGGGCAAAAAAGCATAAAATTACATTGCTCATGTTTATTGAAACAATTGTATTAGGAATAGTATCTCTTATAGTAGGTGTGATAGTCGGTATAATCTTGGCGCAAGGCGTTGGACATTTACTGATGAAGGAACTAGAATTTACTGGCGGTGGTTATCATGCATTTTATGTACCATCAATTATTGTTACTTTCATCTTTTTCATTGCATTATTTATGTTGTCCGCAATTATGAATGGTATGAAACTAGTGCGTAATTCACTATTACAACTCGTTCACTCCAATAGTCACACAGAGCGTACGCCTACTAAAGGAAAACTAACGAATATAGTAGCACTTTTATCAATTATTTTATTAGCAGTTGGTTATGCTTCGATGATTTATATGAAAGAGTTAAAGGAATCAGGATTTATCATTGCTACAATTGCAGTAACATTAGGAACTTACATGCTATTTGCATCATTCCTTCCCATTATTATTAACAAACTAAAAGCGAATAAAAATCGTAGTGAAAAAGGAATCAATGCGTTTACGTTTGCACAGTTAAGTTTTTCTATTAATAGTTTAACGAAAGTATTAGCGACAGTTGCTATGTTAGTGGCTCTCGGTGCGGGTGCAATCTCCAGTGGTATGGCGTTAAAAAATAATGTCACAAATATGGTGGAGAGTGCAGAATACTATGATGTCGAAATTAAAAATCCCACAGCAGAAGAAAAGAAAATATTAGATAGTATTACATTTAAAGAAAAGAATGAATATCGATACAAAGTAGATGAGCAGTTTATTTATCAATTGAAAGAAGATTTGGAAAGAAATCGTCCGCTAACACGTACTGGAAAAGACGAGAATAGTAGCCGATTCGTTCCTGTTTCGAGGGAGCTAATTGCGGGAGCCGTTTTAAGTCATAGCCAAGAAAAAAATGAGAATAATACCAATGTAATTCCAGAAGAGTGGGGAAATGTTTTAAGGTCTCTTCAAAAGACATATATGAATCCTAGTCAAAAGATACAAATTGTAGATCAAAAGATGTATGACGGGATACAAGGTAAAGAAGAAATTATAATGCTGGGGAAAACGGACAATTTTATCACGTATAAAGAAGAATGGAAAAAAATCGATGAATTAGAGCTAGCTAGATATAAAGATATGAAAGAAGTACATCTTTTGAGTAAATATATGCTGTATGAAGGATATTACAGTACTTACAGTGGAACAGTATTTATGGGATTTTTCTTAGGCATAGCTTTCTTAGCGATGCTGGCAAGCTGTTTAATGTTTAAAATTCTTTCTGGTGCTTCAAAGGATATTATTCGCTATCAAATGCTTCGTAAAATTGGTGTGCGTTATGAGCTATTAACGAAATCAATTTATAAAGAGTTACTTTTAGTTTTCTTGTTCCCAGCGATCGTAGGTATAATGCACGTAGTAGTCGGAATGAACATGTTCTCGTTCTTAATAGATAATCCATATTTCCGTATTTGGCTGCCGATTATTATTTTCTTAGTCATTTATGTGTTTTATTATTTCATTACAGTTCAATTGTATAAAAAAATTGTTCTTCCGAAAGAAGTGTAGTATGTAGTGAGTAAGGGGGATGATGAATAGAGATAAATTTCGGGAAATATTATATGGAATTTATAGCGATGAAGAAGTTATAAATTCAAAAAAGCAGCTATTCTACGTAATAGCTGCTTCTTTCATTATTTGTAATTAGGAAGCAACTTGTACTGTAGATAAGGAGAAACAAAATCCTCTATTTTTTCAGTATATAAAAGATAAAGAGGGAAAGGTATTATAACTTCTGTAGTAATCTTTCGCCGCTTTTCATGTCACCTTTACACAATGGGCATTGCGGCTTATCTTCTAAAGAAAAATTTTTACGCATCCATCCAAGGCAGTCGTCTGCTTCGCATTCCCACACAGCAATTGCTTCTGGTTCTTCTACAGGTTTATCATTTTTTCTCCAATACATGTGATCGCTCCTTTAAATTGAAAAGTTTTTTAGAAAAAACAAAAAAGGTTGTTAACATTTTTGTTAACAACCTTTTATTTATTCATCATACTATATTTTTTTGAAAAATGCGAAGTTTAGTAATTATTAAAGTTATAGTGGAATAGTGATTATACAACCGCAGGATTATAAATCATCGTAAAATGTCCTTGTAATAATTCAATATGACAAGGTGTATGAAGCGAACTTTCTCCATCTGTATCTACTTCTTTTTCTTCTTCTGTTTCAATATGAATGGATTTCGCTTTTATGTGGAAGATGTCATTTTCATTTGTGTCTTCAAATAGTTTCTTTCCGATGTAATCTTTAAATGCTTGAATACCCGTTGATTTGACTACGAAAATATCAAGTGTTCCGTCATCGCATTTTACGTTCGGAATAAAGGAAGGGATACCGCCAAGATATTCGCCGTTTCCGACCATGACAAGGACGGCTTCGTCTTCATATACTTGTCCGTCGTATGTTATTTTTACTGGGAATGTTTCAGCGTTTTTGACAGTTCGAATGGTGCTTAAGTAGTAACCAATTTTACCAAGCTTTGCTTTTTCTTCGGTATCAATATTGTTTGATACTTCAGAGATGAGTCCAATGCCCCAGAAGTTTAAGAAGTGTTGTCCGTTTGCTTTTGCGACATCAACTGGTTTTATATGTCCTTTTGTGATAAGTTTTGCTGCTTCTGCAATGTTTTGCGGAACACCAAGTGTGCGAGAGAAGTCGTTGCAAGTTCCGCCTGGAATGATTGCAAGTGTAGGTCTAGTTTCAAGAGGGGCTAAGCCGTTTGTGCATTCAAATACAGTTCCGTCACCACCGAAGACGATGATTAAATCTACTTTACTAGCAAACTCTTGGCAATATTTTGTTGCATCACCTTGTTTTTTCGTATGAAGGATATGTAGATCAGGAAAAGCTGCGGCAAGAGGTGGTACGATTTTCGTTAAATTTGTATGTAAGTCACCTTGACCAGCTTTCGGATTTACGATGAGGAGTACTTTTTCAAATTTTGTCTTTGTCATTTTTATTCTCTCCCTTTGTCTTTTACGAATCGTGATAGAAAATAAACTTCCATCAGTAATTGATGGAAGTTTACCCCGCTTAACGGGCAGTAAGACTCCCACCTCAAATTTCGCCGAATACGAGGAAGTCAGGTGGGAGATTAACTGCCCGTAAAAGCCCGATTGGTGAAGGCTAATAATCAGTGGGAGAAAAAAACCCACTGATTAAAGTTTCACTTTATTTTATTATATTATTCCGTTACAACTGAAGCGATAAATGGTAAGTTACGATATTTTTCTGCGCAGTCGATACCGTAGCCAACGATAAATTCGTCTGGAATTTGGAAGCCAACATATTCAGCTTTTAAGTCCACTTTACGGCGCTCAGGCTTATCAAGTAACGTACAGAATTTTAATGCTTTTGGTTTATGCATAAAGAAGTGATCTTTTAAGAAATGAAGTGTTAAACCAGAATCGATAATGTCTTCTACGACAATTACGTTTTTTCCAGTAATGTTTACATCGATATCTTTTAATAGTTTTACTTTTCCAGTTGTTTCTGTTTGATTTCCGTAGCTAGATGCAGAGATAAAGTCGATAGTTACTTCGTTTTTAATGTGACGAATTAAATCAGCAGCGAATACGAAAGATCCTTTTAATACAGCGATTACAACGATTTCTTCTCCTTCAAAATCACGTTCGATTTGAAGCGCTAGTTCTTTTACTTTTTCTTGTAATTGTTCTTCAGAAATTAAAGTGTCTTTTATTTCAATATTCATTGGAATCCTCCTACAGTGTAAAACTTGTGAACATTTCGACTGTAAAGGATAGAATAGAAAAAGTCAAAGAAGGTAGTCTTTTTTTACAAAAACAACGGAAAAATCATCTGATGATATGATATACTAAATATATTAAGAAAACGCTTCCGTAAAAGGGTGATTATGATGAAAAAGAAACAATACACAAGTGTAACATTTATAAAAGCATTACTTTTAACAATTGTTCTTGGTCTGTTGGCTTACATAATTGATGTACCTGCAATTCGCATTTCACTAATTGGAATGACTTTAGTATTAGGCGCAATTTCTCATGGCATGATGTCACAGCTACAAGAAGCTGGAGTTGAGAATATGAAAGATCATATGGATAAGAAATGAGAAACCTTCACGTATATAGAGTGAAGGTTTTTTTCTTTTCTTACAAAAATGTAAGGTAGTTGTAAGACAAATCGATAGTTGCATAGTAGTGTTTTGGATAAACTATAAGTGTAAGGTAAAAGGTAAGCATATTTTAGGTGAATTAAGTATTAGGCACTCTATATGTGAAAAAGGAGTAGGAGGGCATGGAGAAACGTTGGACAACCTTTTCTTTTTTAGCGACTAGTAACACCGTAATGCTAGCTGGAGAAATGGATTTTTTGCACTTGTTTGATCGAGAAGACGATCATTCTTCTTCTAAATTTACAATGAAATGGCGTAAATGGAGCGAAAGTTGTAAATTGGAAGAAGAGACCCCTAACGAAGAGCAAAAAATTATTTTAACAAATCCTATTAAAGCGTGGGTTGCTCAACGTAGTAAGTGTAACGTCAAAAATCACTTCAAGAAAACTGAGCCGAGACAATTAGTTATCGCTCCGGCCAATTCTACTTCTAAATCACGCGAAAGTAACATGTAAATATTGAGACACACCCAAAGAAGCATCGTATTTATACGGTGCTTCTTTCTTGTCCATAAAAAGTCCCTTAGCGTATGAAAGATTTGTTATGATTATAAAGGAATCTTACATTTTACATATGGTAGGAAATATGATGGAAGTAAAATTAGAAAAGGTGTGTATGATGAAAAAATATAGTGTAATTGCAGTAGCGAGTTTGTTGGCAACAAATCTATTAACATTTCCTTCTAGCTCTTTAGCAGAAATTGAAAATAAAACGAGAAATAGTATAGAAGCTTTACCAGTTATACATAGTAGTAAGCAAAGTGAATTGCAAAAACAATTAGAAGTTATACAAGAGCAACAAATGGAATTAGAAAAAAGAAAAGATATTTTGAAACAGCAGGAAGAGTTATTTGTTAAGGTTGACGAATTAAAACAGAAAAAAGAAGAATTACTAAAACAAGGTAGCGAAGATAAAGGGCAATTAGAAGAAGTTCAGCAGAAATTAGATGAATTAAAGAAACAACAAGAAGAACTTGAAAAGAAGAATCCGTTAGAACTAAAAGAAAAGAAGATTGATGAAAAGAATAACCAAGAAGAAAAAAACTCGAATGAATTAGAGGAACAAACAAAGAAGGAAGAGCTTGAAGAGAATAGTCGATTAGAAATAGACGAAAAGAATAAACAAGAAGAGATAAATCCTGAATTAAAAGAGAAGCAAAAGAGAGAAGAATTAAAGAAACAGCAAGAAGAATTACTAATAAAGCAGAAACAATTGGAGCAGCAAATAGAGTTAAAGAAGAAAGAAGAGGAAGCAAAACAAGAACTTGAATTAAAGCAAAAAGAAGAGCAAGAAAAACAAGAGCTTGAATTAAAGCAAAAAGAAGAGCAAGAAAAACAAGAGCCTGAATTAAAGAAAAAGGAAGAACAGGAAAAAAGAGAAGTAGAATTAAAGAGGGCAGTAAGTAATTTACAAGCAGCACCACAATCATTCCCTGATGTTCCAGGGTGGGCGGAAGAGTCTGTTACTTATTTAGTGAATAAAAAAGTAATTACAGGAATGCCGGATGGAACATTTTCACCGAATAACGTATTAAGTAGGGCTGAAGCGGCTACAATTATGGCTAAAATTTTAGGATTGGAAGTTAAAGAAGGCGACAAGCCAACCTTTATAGATTCGAAAGATACTTGGGCATCCTCTTACATTGCAGCGGTGGAAAAAGCAGGTGTTATTAAAGGTGAAGGAAACGGGAAATTTAATCCGTACGGCCAAATGACAAGAGCGGGAATGGCAACAATGCTTGTACAAGCATATCAATTAGATTCGAAAGTTAATGGAGAATTACCGACATTATTTAATGATGTGAAGGATCATTGGGGCGAGAAATTCATTAATATTTTAGTAGAGTTAGGTATATCAAGTGGTATTGATGGAACACAGTGGCAACCTGATAAATCGATAACACGTGCTGAGGCAGCGCGACTTGTTGCGGTAACAGATAAATCTAAAGATAGTGAAGTAAAGGTGAAAAAGGTAAATATAACGAAAAGTTTCTTTACGTATAACGAGCCATCATTATCATCAGGTATTTCAAATGAATATGCATCACAAGAAGTAAAGGTATATGAAGAAAGAGAAGGTGGATGGATAAAGATTTATACGGATTTGGGTTTTAAGTGGGTGTGCTTAACTGAGAAGAAAGTAAATATAACGAAAAACTTCGTTACATATAATGAACGGTCATTATCGTCTGGTATTTCAGGCGAGTATACTCCGCAAGAAGTGACGGTTGTAGAAGAAAGAGAAGGCGATTGGATTAAAATTCGTACGAGTTTAGGTTATAAATGGGTATGTCTAACTGAAAAGAAAGTACAGATTGATAGAGACTTTACTACTTATGATGCTCCGTCACGGTCTGCGACTGTTTTAGCGTATTATGGACCACAAACAGTAACTGTTGTAGAAGAAAGAGGAACGTGGCTTCGTATAAGTACATATGCAGGATACCAATGGTTAGACACGAAAAAGGAGACAAAGTATTTATCTAAAGTATTTTTTGCATATGACAGCCCTAGTTTTGTATCGCGTGTATCAGGGAAATATTCTCCGCAAACAGTAGAAGTGTATGGTGAAAGAGAAGGCGGTTGGATTCAAATACAAACTAATAATGGTTTGAAATGGGTTAATGAAGGCAATATTAATCGTAGTCAAGTGATATTGAACGTACCATCAATTTACCAATTCCCAGAATTACACAATGGCTGTGAAGTAGTTTCTTTACAAATGCTTGTGGAACATCAAATTGGTCGCTCATTAAATAAAGTAGCATTTGCGTTTGAAATGCCTTTTGATCAAACGAAATTAAAGAACTATAAAACATCATCACAAATTTGGGGAGATCCAGATGTAGGGTTTGTAGGTGATGTGACAGGAAATACGCCAGGATATTCTATTAATCCAGAACCATTAAAAAGATTGTTAGATAAATATGCAAGAGGAACGAATTTAACAGGAAATGATTTCTCAGTCCTAGAAGATTATGTGCGAAATGGGAAACCAGTTGTTACTTGGGTAACTGTAGCACTAAATAATCCAAGACCAATTACAACATGGAAAACACCAAGTGGAAAAACAATTTATGCACGAATGAATACTCATGCGGTCGTTTTAACAGGTGTCGATGATAATTACGTATATTATAATGATCCGTTTTATGGCACGAAAAATGTGAAAGTGAGTAAGAGTTGGTTTGCAAGTATTTATAACCAAATGGGGAAGAAAGCTTTAAGTGTAGATTAAATAAAAAAGGTTATCCAAAAGATTATTTTTGGATAACCTTTTTTTATAATGAAATCTTTAACAGAACTCCATTTCATCTGCATCTTATATTTACATCTGTTGTTTATTCTAGTGATACATCCGATGCGACGTGATGTAAAACGTATAAGAGGAGAGAAATAAAATGAAAAAGAAACTATTACCAATTTGTGCAATGGCACTTTTAACAGTAGGTTATTCTTCAGTAGCGAGTGCTTCTACTGGAACATTAACAAAGGAAGAAGCAGCGCAAGTACAGTCAGATGTAGCTAAAAAGGAAGCAGCAATTCAGGAACAGCAAAAAAATGATGCAGAGAAAAAGCAAGCGGTGCAAGTACAAGAAAAAAGTGATATGGCAAAAAAAGAAGCAGCGATAAAAGAGCAACAAAAGAATGAAGTAGCGAAAAAAGAAGCAGCACAAGTGCAACAAAAAAATGATGCAGTCAAAAAAGAAGTAGCCAAGCCAGTTATACAAGGTGAAAAATTACCAAACACAGCATCAAATAATGTAGCAATGATGGCATTAAGCGCCTGTCTTGTCGCAATAGGTACATTATTTGGATTGAATCGTCGCAGTAAGGTTAAAGCGTAAATAAAATATTAGCCTATAAAGAATGGAATAATTTCATATATTAAAAATGGTAGGTTACTCCTACCATTTTTTGCATGGAGGGATGAAGCATGAAGTTACTCAATTATATCGGTATTATATTAATGGCTATAGGACTATTTATAGGATCATATTATGCTGTGGAATGGTATAAAGGAAAAAGCTCTGCTCAAGAATTAACGAAAGAAGAAATAGAGAGCCTTAAAAATATACAAGATAATCAACTTTCTCATGAAACACCTGTAACTTCCAAAGTACCTTCTTCTCAAACAGGGCATAAAGAAGGAGAAAAGGTAGCTATGTTAAATATACCGAAAATAAAGAAGAAGTTTTCTATATATTGGGGAGCAAATGATGCAACATTGAAAAAAGGAGTTGGTATGTTCGTTAGTGATTTAACGACAACGCCATCTGGAGGGGGACATACTGTACTGAGTGGGCATCGAGATACTGTATTTACAGATTTAGGAGAGTTAAAAGAAAAGGATACTCTTATATTAGAGTATGATAATAAAACTTACACATATGAAATTCAAAAGACATGGATTACCCATGCGGATGATCGTACTGTTATTATAAAAAAAGAAGAACCAATATTAACACTGACGACTTGCTATCCATTTGATTATATAGGAGATGCACCAGATAGATATATTATTGAGGCGAAGTTAACTGCTAGTCATTCAAAATAAAGTGAAACTTTAATCCGAGGGGGTCTTGTCCATCCTCCCTTGGATTATTAGTTGAACCAATCGGGCTTTTACGGGCAGTTAATCTCCCACCTAATTTCCTCGCATGTGCCGAATTTTGAGGTGGGAGTCTTACTGCCCGTTAATGCGGGATAAAATTGTAGTTCCTGAAAGTGAGAGGAGGATATATAAATTATGTCAAAAAACATTTTAATTGTTGAAGATGAAGATATTTTACGTGAAATATTAAAAGATTACTTTTTGAGTGAACAATATGTAGTGTTTGAA
Source organism: Bacillus hominis (assembly GCF_030348325.1). Classification (NCBI taxonomy): domain Bacteria; kingdom Bacillati; phylum Bacillota; class Bacilli; order Caryophanales; family Bacillaceae; genus Bacillus; species Bacillus hominis. The sequence goes on along the minus strand of NZ_JAUCFS010000005.1, from coordinate 4,402,282 downwards.
GCAAGAGATGGGAAAGAAGCTTTAGTCTTATTTGAAGAAGAAGCGGTTGATTTAGTTATACTCGATATTATGTTACCGGAACTCGATGGGTGGTCTGTTTGCCGAAGAATCCGTAAGACGTCCGGGGTTCCTATTATTATGTTGACGGCACGTGTTGATGAGGATGATACGTTACTTGGATTTGAACTTGGAGCAGATGACTATGTGACGAAGCCATATAGTCCACCAATTTTATTAGCAAGAGCGAAAAGGGTGTTAGAAAGCAGAAAAGTGACAAAGCAACTTTTAGAGAATGAAGATGATACGTTATCAATTCATGGTATTTCCGTCCATTTTCCGTCACGTACTGTTACTGTAGATAGAACAGACATTAATTTAACACATACCGAATTTGAAATATTAGCGTATTTCATGAAAAATCAAGGGATTGTTTTAACGAGAGAGCAATTAATTTCAAGAATTTGGGGATATGAATTTGCTGGTGATGATCGAACGGTTAATAGCCATATTCGTAATTTACGAAATAAATTAGGGGAGAAAGCAAAGTACATTACAACTGTAGTGCGAACTGGATATAAATTTGAGGGGAATGTATGAGAAAAGGGATTGTACTAAAATTATTTATCCTTACAACAGCGTTATGTATGTTAATATTAGCGACAATATTTATTGGACAAACGATATTTTTTAAACAATATTATGCGAATCGAAAAGTGGAAGATATTAAAGTGAATTTAAATTCCTTTGAAAAAAACTATTTAAATTATGCAGGAAGTGCAGAAGGAATTCAGAAGCTGGAGCAAGACTTTTTAAGAGAAAATAATACGTGGATTACGACATTAGATCGAAATGGAAATTTAAAATATGCGGATGATTTTTATTTTGAGGTAACGATAGACCCTAGGAATCAGAAAAGTTTTGGAAAACAAACATTCATCATGCCCTTGTACTATCTCATCAATATAGAAGAAATTGAAAGTAAAACACCAAGTGAAGTTTTAAATCAAGAAATTGATTTTTCTGGAGTGAAAAAAGAAGAGAGCTTTATTCCCTTTTTTTTCGAATTAGGCAAACGGGATTTAAGTGGATCTAATAAACCGTTAGAAAAAGCATTTAAGGAGAAAATGAGTAAATTAGATGAGGAGAAAAAGAAAGCAGTTCAAGAACAACTTGTTAAGGAAAAGAAACCGGCCGTCCAGGAAGAAGCTAATCAGGAATCTGGCGTATACATAGGAGGACGTGTTACAAAAGTACAGTTACCTGATGTAAAAGGTCCTGTGAATCCAATTTATAAAAATAGTATATTCTTAGATAGCATCAAGGATTTTCAAACTGATTTAGTATTAAAAGAAAGTAATCAAATCCAATATTCAATACAAACAATGGATTATGAAAAGAATGATATAAAATATAAATTATTAATCAAGCCAATAAAAGAAAAAGACGGATCGGTCACATATATATATGCGATGGCTTCTTTACAACCTGTAGATGAGGCTGTGCAGATGGTACAAGATTATTACATATATATCATTGCATTTGTGGTTGTTCTTATTTTTCTAGCTTCATTTTATTATTCAAAACAAATTGCAAAACCATTACTAGTAATAAATGATACAACGAAGAAAATAGCTCATTTAGATTTCACCGAAAAAATACCGATTACTTCAAAAGATGAAATTGGGGATTTATCGAAAAATATTAATGTACTATCTAATAAACTTCATTCTCATATTGGACAGTTAGAGCAAGATATTGAAAAGGAAAGAAAGTTAGAAAAGACGCGGAAAGAATTCATTTCTGGTGTCTCACATGAATTAAAAACACCGTTAAGTATTATGAAAAGTTGTATTTCTATTTTAAAAGATGGGGTAGCTGAGCATAAAAAAGACTACTATTTTCAAGCGATGGAACGAGAAGTAGATAAAATGGATACTTTAATTTTGGATATGCTTGAGTTAGCTAAATTTGAGTCAGGCACATATAAAATGAAAAAGGATTTATTTTATATCGATACAGTAATTGAAGACATATGCGAACAGCTTTCTGTGGAGATAGAGAAAAAAGAACTTCATGTTCATAAAAATATATGCTCAGTTGAAGTGAGTGCAAATCAAAATCGGATTGAACAAGTCATTGTGAACTTTATTACGAATGCAATACGTTATACACCAAATAAAGAGGATATCATTATTTCTACAATAGACGAGAAGGATCGTATAAAAGTGTGTATTGAAAATAAAGGTGCTCACATTGAAGAAGGACAGTTAGATAAAATTTGGGATCGTTTTTATCGCGTGGATGCAGCTCGCCAGCGTTCGCAAGGTGGAACGGGGCTTGGGCTTGCTATTTCAAAGAATATTTTAGAACTACACAATGCTGAATATGGGGTAAAGAATACAGAAGATGGTGTGTTATTTTACTTCTATTTACCGAAAAAAGCGTAGATAATACAATCTACGCTTTTTTAATTTAATTTCATATTATCTTTACTTAATCTTTATTTTTAAACAGTATACTTTGAATAGAAAATGAGGTTATGTAAGGAGTAGATTAGCCGTGAATAGCAATTTACTAGGTGTGATGGTATTTATTTTCTTTTGTGCATTTATTGTATTTATTATTGATATTACGATATGAAAAAAGAGCGCTAATTAAGCGCCCTTTTTTTGTGAATTCATTTGATAAGCACCAATGCTTTTGAATAAGCGTGGTGAAGTTGTAAATAAAAATATAAGTAAAACTGTACATAGAATAAAGGAACCAATCATTGTGCTACCGTTTACGATTAATGAATATAGCACAGCTGATTGTCCTTTCGGTGCGTATTGTCCCCAAAAAATAATACCGGCGATAAAGTGACAGAAATAGCGAGCTAAACTACCGATAAATGTAGCAAGGATAATATAGGAAATTGTTTTCTTTCTTTCACCGTTAATTAAGGTCTGCTGAATTTGCTTATAAAAGAGTCCAGCAAAGCCGATAAAGGCAAAGGCAATGAAGTATTCAATGAATGCTTGAATAGGTGTTAAAATGTAAGCATCACCTACAACAATTTGTAATAGTCCCCAAATTAATCCTCCTAAGAAAGCCATTTTGAAGCCCCAGCGGTATGCGATAATAAAAATAGGAATCATTGCAAATGAAATGGAACCACCTGTTGGAAGTTTAAGTGATAATGGTAAAATGTCGATAATCATGGCGAAGGCTGCAAGGATTGCAGATTCGATCATCGCTTGTAAATTGGTGTTACGCATGTTGTCTCCCCCTAAATCCAAGTTGTACAAAAAAGAACATTATCATAGGAGGATACGAAATACGTAAATAAAAAAGAGGTATGTATTTCGGACGTTTGCACAATCCCTGCGCTAGTATTAACTAACAGGTTCTAAGGGTCGGAACGAAATGTTCCCTCTCAGCGATAAGGCTCCCCCTGTGATAACGAGATTCTTTATTTGCTATTGTTCATTTTAATCGAAATGGGTGAGAATGGCAAATGAATCTAGTATGACAATGATTGAAATATAATTGTAGTGAAATGTTAATAAATATGAAGCAAAAGGGGATAGTGCTAGAGAAATAGAGTATGATATAATTTTTCTGAAAATAATTATCATTCTCTTCTGAGGGGGAAGGTTATGAGCTTAGTAGATATTAAAATTGGTGAGAAAGTGTTAGTGAAAAATATTCAGTCGTTAGATCAGTTACTAAAGAGAAGACTGGCTGCTTTCGGCCTGGCGGAAGGAAGCGAGCTTCGGCTGAAACAGAAAGCGATGTTCAAAGGTCCTTGTACATTGGAGTGTCGTGGACAGTTAATTAGTATTCGTCATTGTGACGCGAAAATGATAAAGGTGGAATTAGCGTGAATAAGGTAGCTTTGCTAGGGAATCCGAATACAGGGAAAACATCATTATTTAATGCACTTACTGGTTCTTATGAGTATGTAGGAAACTGGAGTGGGGTAACAGTAGAAAAGAAGGTTGGTAAATTAAAAGATAAGCAAGGAACATTAATTGATTTACCAGGCGTTTATGATTTGAATCCAGTTTCACGTGATGAAGGTGTCGTTACGAATTTTCTACTAACAGACGAATTTCATCATATGTTAAATATTGTGGATTCTTCGCAATTTGAGCGAAATATGCATTTAACGTTGCAATTACTTGAATTTGGTAAGCCGGTTTCAATTGGTTTAAATATGGTTGATGTGGCGAAGCAAAGAGGAATTGTGATTAATGTAAAACGGTTATCAGAAATATTAGGTGTAACAGTCGTTCCTGTCATCGCAAGAACCGGAAAAGGCTGTGAAGAACTACTTACTACTCTTCATGAAGAGAAACAAAAAGAGAAAAAGCCATTCATTATTTCATATGGTGTACAAATGGATGAAGGGATTGGAGAGGCAATTGCTCTTTTAGAGACAGCGAATTATGAGCATCCGAGATGGTTAGCCCTACAATTTTTAAGCAATAACGAAGTAGTAGAAAAAGAAATGAAAGCATTACCAATTTATAAGGAACTTATAGCCATTCGATCTCGTTTAGATGGAAAACTTGATTGTACGTTGGAAGAGTACATTTACAAAACTCGTGAAGCGTATATTGAAAAGTTAAAAACAAATGTTATGCAGCATGAGAAAGAAGGGAAAATTCCTTTTTCGGAAAAAATCGATCAGTTAATTACACATAAAATTTTAGGACTTCCAATCTTTTTAGCAGTTATGTTTTTTATTTTTCAGGTTACGTTTACGTGGATTGGTACACCTTTATCGGATATGCTGGATGGATTTTTTGGCGGACAACTTACTGATTGGGTTACAGCTGGGCTCACAAGTGTTGGCGCTTCTGACTTTATTCAAGCACTCGTTACAGAAGGTATTATTGCTGGAGTTGGTGCGGTATTAGTATTCGTTCCACAAATCTTTGCACTATTCTTTTTCATTTCATTATTAGAAGACTCAGGATATATGGCACGAATTGCAGTTGTTATGGATAGAATTATGGAGTTTTTCGGTTTAAACGGAAAAGCGTTCATTCCGATGATTATCGGCTTTGGATGTAACGTTCCAGGTATTATGGCAGCGAGAACGATTGAACAAGAAAAAGAAAGGTTACTTACAATTCTTGTAACACCATTTATGTCTTGTTCAGCACGTTTACCTGTATATGCATTATTTGCGGGAGTGTTCTTCCCTCATAGTCAGGCAACTGTTGTTTTCTCTTTATACGTTGCAGGTATTGTTCTTGCATTACTCGTTACAAAAATTATGTCGCTTACTATTTTAAAAGCGGAAAAATCTATTTTCGTAATTGAATTACCACCTTACCGTGTGCCACAAGCGAAAACGTTATGGCTGAGCACGTGGGAGAAAGGTAAAGGATTTGTTCGTAAAGCAGGTACATTCATCTTCGGTGGTTCTGTTGTCATTTGGTTATTAAACTATGCAGGTCCATCAGGATTTGGTGTTGATATGGGAGACAGTTTCTTAGCGATGATTGGTGGATTTATCGCACCACTTTTTGCACCGCTCGGTTTTGGAACGTGGCAAGCTGCGGCATCACTTTTAACTGGATTTTTAGCAAAAGAGGTTGTCGTTTCTACAATGGCAATTATTTATGCGGTTAAAGAAGATGTGTTAGGAAATGTAATGGGAGCACATTATACTGCCTTATCAGCATATGCATTTATGTTCTTTATTTTATTATATGTTCCGTGTTTAGCGACAGTAGCTGTTATTAAACGTGAAACAGGATCGATGAAATGGACAATTTTCTCTGTCGCTTATCCATTAGTTGTTGCTTATGTATTAACGCTCATTATATACCAAGTTGGATCCTTACTCGGATTCTAGAAGGAGATGTATTAAGATGATGGTCAATATTATAATTGGAGCTATCATTTTTGGTTATGCAGCATATACGTTAGTTAATTTTGTAAAGAGAAGTAAAAAAGGAAAATGCGCAGCATGCTCTATAAATAAATCATGTCAGTCTCAAACTTGTAGTCCGGATATGGAGCAAGTTGCTCATAAAGTGAAACTTTAATCAGCGGGGATTTTGTTCATCCCCCACTGATTATTATCCACACCAATCGGGCGTTACTGCGGGATAAATAGAAAAAAAGCTTTGCGAATTTCGCAAAGCTTTTTTGTTTTACTTTTTAATTTTTACAAGTTGTGCTCCTTCTACACCATTTTTTCCAGGGAACTCTTTACTTGGGTCTTTATCGAATTTTAGTACACCAACAAATTTTTCCTCACCTTTTACATTTCCGTAAGTTGTGTCGTCAACAATTGCGAACATATCTGCATATGCGCGGCCACTTCCGATAATTGTGTTGCCTTCATATTTTAATTTTGCTCCATCAAGTGTAGCATTTTCTACTTTATCTTTTGCAAATAATACACCTTGGTCTGTTGTTACAGCTGGTAATTTATCAAGTGGTTTCGTGTTGTCTTTTTCATCCACTTTGCTAAGTAACTCTTTTTTTACGAGTTCCTCACCAGTTTTCTTATCCATTACAAGAACTTTTTTATCTTCAAGTGTTGTAAGCTTCATTTTATACATATCTTTTTCTTTTACTTCTTTTTTGTTTTTATCTGCAATTTGCGTGACTTGCTCTTCTGTTCCGTATAATACAAAGCCGTTCGCTTTTTCTCCTAATAAAGAACAACCTGATAATGCTCCGAATGAAATTGCTGCTGCTAATCCGATTCCTACTAATTTTTTCATGATGATTTCTCCTTTTGTCTGTTTTATAGTAAATACAATTTTTGTATTAGTGCTTACATGTGGAGAAGCTTGTTTGCTGCTTCTGGTATTAGTGTATAAGAAATGTTGAAACGTAACTATCGAGTTAGCTTACAGTAACATTACAATTATGTAATTTAGTGAAATTGCACAAAAATATGTTAATTTTGGAGGCAGAAATAATAAGGATATAGTAGGAATACAATATTCTATCTGGAATGTCATATTATATTGGGTGTATTTTGGAAATAACATGTAAGGACATCTTAGTTTTGTTATAATGAACACATAGGTTATAAAAATGAATATTCTTACTGTAAAGGGAGATTTTGAATTTTCCAAGTAGTGAATTTGAAATATGAGGTATATCATAGGAGGAATTTGGATGTCTGTATTTAAACGATTAAGAGATTTAACAATGTCGAATGTGTATTCATTAATTGAAAAAGCTGAAGATCCAGTTAAGATGACGGATCAATATTTACGCGATATGCAAGCGGATGTACAAGAAGCTGAGAAAAGTGTAGCAGCTCAAATCGCACTTGAGAAGAAATTTAAATTATTATTTGAAGAGCAAGAAGCACTTGTGAAAAAACGTGAAGAACAAGCTCATATGGCTGTTCAAGCTAGTAACTTAGATCTTGCGCGCCGTGCGTTAGAAGAAAAACAAAATGCAGAGCAAAAGATGAATGAGTATAAAGCAAGCTATGAGCAAAATAAAGCAGCTGCGGATAACCTTCGTGCGAAGTTAGAAGAAATGCGCAAACAATTAACAGAGCTGAAAAATAAACGTGAAACACTTGTAGCGCGTGTAAACGCAGCGAAAGCACAAAAGAATATTAATCAGGCGATGTCTGGATTCGATTCAAATTCAGCAAAAGCTGGTTTAAGCCGTATGGAAGAGAAAGCACTTCAATTAGAGGCTGAAGCAGAAGCAAGCGGTGAAATTTACAAGAAAGAAAAGTCGTTAGATGATGAATTCGCAAGCTTAAACAAAAATTCTGCTGTTGACGATGAATTAGCTCGTATTATGAAGCAGTACGAGAAATAATATAGAATAGACAAAGAAGCCGACATGTCTGAAGAGAATTCATGTCGGTTTTCTATTACCTTTTAGAGGAGGTTTTGCAATGACGTGGACGAATGTTTTAGCCATGCTTGTATGGACTGGAGCGAGTGCGGTACTTTTATTTGCAATTATGTGGGTTGATTCGATTTTTACAAAATACAATGATTTAAAAGAAATAAAAAATGGGAACACAGCTGTGACAACACGTTTCGTTATGAAGCTATTCGCTCAAGGATACATCTTGTCACAATCAATTACGAAAGCGAATGATTTATGGCAAGCACTTCTTGCTTCAGCAGTTTCTTTCGTTATTTTATTAGTTGTAGAAATGTTTATTGAATTTGTTTTAAGAAAAATGGCAGGTCTTGATTTAGAAGAAGGAACGAAAGAAGGCAGCGTAGCACATGCGATGTTAGCTGGTTCATTACATATCGTTGGTGCATTTATTTTAGGTGCTTGTTTATAAAGAGAGAAGGAGGGGTAGATTGTGAGCTTATTTAAACGTATTAAAAATATAATGAAAAGCCCAGAGCCGCCAAAGCCAGAAAAGAGTCTTTTAACGTTGGCTCCTGGCGATATGATTGAAGTTTCGTTAGTAATGTACGAATTAACTGGGAAAACGAGCATGCATTCTCGCAAGGAAATTGTTTTAACGCTGCAAGACGGGAAAGACATTCGCTATTTAAAAATTGAAGATCGTGAAAATACGTATTACAAATTGTATACACCGATTGATGGTCGTTTAGATTCAATAGATGAAATTCCGACGACGATTGAAATGGATGATATAGAGTATCATATGGAAGAGCAATATAATGGCCGTGTTGTTGTGATGGGGAAAACACCATTCGCTGCTTCAGAAGAACAGTACGTATGGGAATTCCAGTCTGACAACCGCAAATTATTACGTGTTGAATGGCAAAATGGTCGCACAATGATGTATGAGGGAGAAGCAATTATTCCTGCTGATGTACAAATTATAAGAGCAACGTAAGGGGGCGTAATCATGTCAAACCGATTGTTTACCATGATTAAATCGTTCGTAATCCCTATACTTGCTATCGTTACATTACTTGTTATTGCCGGTTATGCTTTATCGGGCTGTCAAAGTGGTCAGGCGAAGTCAATTCAGGACCGTTATCCGCTAGAGTCTGTCGCAAAGGATGGTAAACAAGAATCTTACGTGTATAGGGCCGCCAATCGGTCAGTTCCTGAAGTCGCAAAGGAACTTATTAACGATAGGAAACCGAAGCAAGCATCTAAAGAAGACGAAAATCAAATGTTTCTCGTCTATTCGGATAAAATGTATAACCTTCAAAAAGATAAAGAGAAACCATCTGATACGTTAATTGAAGTAAGTAATGAAGAATTTGTCCGTCAAAATTACCAACCGTCATTCCTACAAGGATATATCATGGGGAGTATATTAAACGATATATTCGGTTCAAAGAAATCATCATACGGTGATTATCGCGGATATAACGACAGACAAAATCATAAACCAGTTACTCCAGAAAGACCACCTACGAAAGAAGAAAAGAAAACCCCGCCTCCAATTACGAAGGAAGGGAAAGGATCTATTATTAAGCGAGGCGATAATGTAGATCCGAAATCTTCTGTAGGAGATACAGGAAGTATTACGAAAAAAGGAAGTAATACGCCTCCGCCTTCTACTGGAAGTAAAGGGAAAATTACAAAAACACCAGGTGGTTCAAGCGGATCAGATGTGAAGCCAAAATCATCTATTAAAACCCCGCCAAAGAATACATCTCCCCCGAAAACAAGGGTTGGTGGTTCAGGGAAAATTACGAAGAGAAGATAATAGAGAGACCGAGAAGTGGAACGTGCTTTTCGGTCTTTTTTTTGTGGAAATAATTCCCTTTCAATTGGTGCAATTAAGCATAAGGAGGGGATATTATGACTATGTATAAAAGGTTTAGTGTAATGATGTTCCTCGTATTATTCTTGAGTTTGTTTATTAGTACAACGATGAAATTTAGCTTTATTGGGGGTGTTTTATGGATAATATGTGCTTGTGCTCTGTTTTTGTATTTGCCATTCAAGTTTCAACATAAGGTTAACGTCTTGTATAAGTATGTGGAATGGATTAAGCGCGGAGGGAAATGGAGTGATTAATAGAATTATAAAGAAAAGAAAATAGGCATAAGAAAATAAGGGAGATTTGGGGAGAGATAGTAATGGGGAGATCTGGAACACAACCAAAAGATTTAAGGGAAATTGAGTATGATGAGAATCGCGTATTTTATGCAGTTCCAATGTATACTTCACTTTATACAAGTTTGCAATATAGTGATCGTCTAAGAGTATTGATTTCTTTTTTATTTGCAGGGGCAATCCATTCTTTATTAGAGATAATTTTACCAGCATATGTTACTGCATCTTACAATACAAATACGGAATGGCTTATGTTATTTCCAGTTTGGGCTATAGTGTTTATCGTTATAACAAAATTAGGAATGGAGAAATGGCATCAATATGTAGTACATCCTTTACTATGTGCATTGCTCGGTTATAGCTATGCTTCTATTTTAAAACAAATTTTTTCTATAAATATGGACTTATATGTATTTACGGCAATCATTGCTGTGGCCTTTTTATTGTTTTCATTTACAACATGTAAAGTATATTCACTTCCTATGTATCTTTTTAATGCTTGTACAAGTTTAGCTTGTAGTTTTTATCTTGTCTTTTTAATTATGTCTATTTTGATTTTATTGGGAACTGTCCCGGCAGAAACGTCATATAGTGGTCTTTATGTGTTTTTAGCATTTTTGTTCCACTTTATAGTAGGGTTTCGCCATCGCTTTAAGATAGTTGAAGGTTTACTTGCTTTTGTTGTTAGTTTTTGTAGCACATATTCTATTTACATTTTATTGGGACGTGAATTTACAGTTGCAGCTCTTATGCACACATTAACGGGTGGTTTTATTTTTACTGCATGTTTTGGCATACTAGCATCTTTCGCAGCACGTAATTGTTTTCAGCCAACGTCGAAATTATTTTATCCGCGTCCACTCCCAGTAGTGTACACTGAGTATGATCGCGGACATACTCAAGGACGTACTCAAGGACATGATGAAGGATACGAGGAAGGGCGAAGAGCAGCAGAAAGAGATTATGATTATTAAGTAAGACATCTAATAAAAAGAAGCTCCTACTAGTTTTTACTAGCAGGAGCTTCTTTTATTGTTTATTAATGAATATCGCGTTTCTTGAAATTACCGCCTTTTACTTCTGCTACGTCATAAACTGTAATAAAGGCATTGGGATCAATTTCATTAATAAGGTCTTTCATTTTACTTTCTTCTAAACGGTTAATTACACAAGAAATTTCTTTAAATTGCTCTCTTGAATAACCACCATAAACTTCATTGTATGTAGCGCTTCGGCCTAAACGATCGCGAATGGTTTCTACCATTAATTCAGGCTCTTTAGTGATGATTTTAAATGTTTTCGAACCACTTAAACCAACTTCAACGATATGAATCACTTTCGAAGCAATAAAGTAAGCAATTGCCGAAAGGATAGCGCCTTGAAGACCGAATACTGTTGATACGAAAATAAATACGAACATGTTTAAGAATAAAATAAGGTCACTCGTTCCGAAAGGTAATTTACGAGAAAGTAATACAGCTAGCATATCGATTCCATCTAATGCTCCGCCGTTACGTAATGCTAGTCCCATACCAAAACCGATAATAATACCACCAACAACTGTAACTAATAATGTATCGCCTTCAATAATAGTTGGTACTCCGTGCATGACAACGGTACCTATTGCTAATGAAGCAATCCCGATAATGGAATAAATTGCAAAGCTTTTACCGATTTGCTTATATCCTAACCAAACGAAAGGAATGTTAATAACTGCGATTAGAGCCCCTAATGGCAATCCAAATAATCTTGAACTAACGATACTTAAACCAGTCACACCACCGTCGGATACGTTATTTGGAATTAATACCGCTTCTAATCCGTATGCTGTGATAAATGCCCCAATAATAATCATCAAAGCTTTTGAAGCAAATTTTAGCTTATTGGGCTTGTTTTTGATACTTTTCTCCATGTAATTTCCTCGTTTCAAACTAGTTTCTTGTTTGTTACATAATTCACACCTAAATTTTATTTTAACATTTAATTTGAAAAATTTCTCCTTTAATGGATGTATGCAGGGAATATTATGACCATATTATTATTTTAAATACAACTGTAGAAGATTAGAGAGTGGTCATAATTTTAATATGAAAAAGTAGAATGAATAGTATGGATATATACATTTGGGGCACTAATCTTAGGGAGGGGATTCTGTGGGATACTGTATGAAATGTGGAAATGAAACGAACGAGGGCAACAAGTTTTGCGGGCAGTGCGGGGAGAGTCTTAGCTATAAAACGGTAGAGGGAAGTTTTCCGAATAGCAGTTCTAGTAGTAGTATAGAAGTTTTTTCTTTAGTTGGTTTCATCACTGGATTAATATCTTGGTTTATTAATTTATGGGGGCTTATTGGTAGTGTAGCTATCGTATTTTCTATATTGGGTTTAAACAAAAAAGTGACAGGTACGAGTAAAACATTTGCTATTGTTGGAATGGTTTCTGGAATTATTAATGTTTTGTATGCTGTTGCGTTATTAATTTAAATTTGATGAACGAAAAGGTATAAAAAATCCCCTGTGCATAAAGCATTCAGGGGGACCTTTTATTTGATAGCTATTAAGAAACAATAAAACTAATGACTGTTAGGAATAAAGCGAAGCCTAAAATTGTTCCACACACTTTCATATGGCGCTTACGTCCCATAACGACAATCGCAACATATTCACGAATCATTGCGTTAGGCCAGTAATAAAAGGCTGTTTTTGAGCCAATTCCTTGGCTATTAAGACCGGCTTGCCTTGCGTATATACCAGCGCGGAAAAGGTGGAAATTATTTGTTGTGAAAATACTTTTATACTTACCTTCAGGTTTTAAAGAATCCATAATTTCTTTAGAGAACAACATATTTTGATATGTGTTTACAGAGCGATTTTCTTGCACTGTATGTTCAATCGAAATTCCTTTTTCAACAGCATACTTTTGCATCGCTTCTGCTTCAGGAAGGCCTTCATCTGGACCTTGCCCGCCAGAGAAAATGATTGTTGGTGGTGTATTCACAGCTGCTTGTTTCCAATAGAAATCGATAGCTTTATTAATACGACTTGCAAGTAAAGGTGGTACTTTATCATTAATTAAGCCACTTCCAAGAACGATGATAAAATCTTGGTTACGTCTCGGTCTATTGAATTGATATAAAAAATATGCGCTTAAGAAGTTAGACAAATGTACAAAGAAATACATAGTTATAAGCGAAATCGCAGCGAAAATAAATTGAAAATGCGCTGAGAATAAACTTGCTGGATTTATGATAGGAAGCATCATACAGAATAAAATCCCTAAAGCAGCAATTAAAGTTAAAGAGTTTGTAAAGCGTCTTCCTTCACGCCTCATCAAGATTCTTGCATTAAGAAATAGTCCAACCATTAAAGCAACGATGCCAAAAGGTATCATTATAAGCAGCGCTAGCATAGGTAGAATTACGATGAAATGTAAAGCGTTACTACCAGATGCAAACGAGGCGATTGCACAAAATAATAGAAATGAACAGAAAAAGGCATTAAATAAAAAACCGTTTATTATTTTCCGTGGGTCTTTTAAGTAAGAAATAAGAAAAATAATAAACAATATAAGAGGAATAATTCCGAAATACATAAATATAGTACACCTCAATTTGTATAATAATTTGACATACATTCTATATTACATGATTTTATAATTGGAAATGAAAGAAAAAGGATTTTGAATTTTCTTAACAAAATATATGGATGCATATGATTAAATGTATTTAAGGCGATATATTAAAAGTAAAATGGTTGAAAGGGCACTCTGCGGAGTGTCTTTTCTTTTGGGTATGTAATTGTGCATATTGTATTTATTTTCAAAGGAAGAGGATTACAATATAAGTTGTAGACAGGCTTTATAAAGCAGAATTTTGTACAAACATTTCCCTCTACTTTTTTGTATCTAACAATCGTATAACAATAAAGTGAAACTTTAATCAGTGGGGGGGCATCCCCCGCTGATTATTAGCCTTCACCAATCGGGCATTTACAGGCAGCCCGACCCCCACCTAACTTTTTTTCTTTCGCTGAATTTTGAGGTGGGGGTCTTACTGCCCGTTAATGCGGGATAAATAATTCTGTTTTATAGTGTCTGTTTATGAAAAGTATGAAAGGTATCTTCTTTGAAGGCGCCTTTTTGTTATTTAGTGTAGATAGTTATCACTGTTGATATAGTGGGAAATATCTATACTAAACATTAGCAATCTTCTGTATAAAGATTATCAATTTACTATATATTCCAGTGGTGTTAAGTTAAATATGAAAGGCTTTCTTTTTCAAAATATTACCCCTAATAAATTTTTGAAAAAGTCAACTGTCTCCAAATTTGTCATTCGTGCTTAGCAAAAAAGAATCCTGCTGGATTCTTTTTTTGTTCGACATAATATGACAAATTACATTTTTATAATTTGTTATATTGTTAAATAGTTATTATGGAAAAGAGAAGGGGACTTAAGTATGGGATTTAAAAAATTACTTTTAACAGGTGCAATTGTTGCAACTACAGCATTTACTTCAATTGGGACGGCGCAGGCAAGTATAGAGTTTAAAGATGTTCCAAACAATCATTGGGCTTATAAGGCAATTATGGACTTAGCAAATAAAAACATTGTTGCTGGATATGGAAATGGGATTTTTGGATTTGGTGATGATGTAACTCGTGAGCAAGTTGCAGCCCTTATGTTCCGTCAATTAAAGCCAGCAGTAAAAGAACAGTATAATAATCCGTATAAAGATGTTACTGATCGTTCTACTCAGTTTAAAAAAGAGATTCTTGCTTTAACAGAGATGGGTGTATTTGCTGGAGATGGCACAGGGAACTTTAGACCGAAAGATTCGTTAACTCGCGATGAAATGGCACAAATTTTAACAAAAGGGTTCCAATTGCAAATAAGAGGGGATCATAATTTCCCGGATGTAGATAGAAATGGATGGGCGAATCCTGCGATTACTGCAGTTAAATCAAATTATATTACAGCTGGAACTGGTGATGGTAAATTCGCACCTAGAATGCATGTAAGTCGTGAGCAATACGTTCAGTTCTTATATAACGCGACATTACCGCTTGAAGAAAGACCAGGAGCAGGACAAGAACAACCAGAGCCAGAAGCAAAACGCTTTGCTAACTGTAAAGAAGCAAATGATGCTGGGGTTTACGATATTACAAGAGATAGTCCGTATTACGGTAAGCATTTAGATCGTGATGGTGATGGAATTGCTTGTGAGAGAAATAAGAGCGGTAAATAAGAAAAAGCACTCAGGCTGAGTGCTTTTTCTTATTTACACATGCTATTTTTTTAGGCGATTCTCATAGAATGGGAGTAATGAAATGAAAGTAGGTGATAAAATGCCAGCTATTGTTGAAGGGGTTATTATTGAGAACTGTAACGGGACAATTAACTTAGGTGATAAATATAACGTACATCCGATTGAAAAAACGAAAGCTTATAACGGATCTGGATCTTCAAATACGGGACTAAATGTGAGGACATTCAGTGGTATTAGTACGGCAGATGTACAGGATAACGATGTGTATGATCAAGAAATTCAGTTTACTTTATAGAAGCTATATGTAAAATTGCATAAAGTGATGTATTTGCCTTGTGATACAATTGAGATGTTAGTGATACATCTTTATCATAGTTGTTAGACTAGAAATGTGACGTCGTATCGAAAATCATACGTATAAGTAAAAAAAGACACTTCGCTCGAAGTGTCTTTTTTATTTTAGTGATACCCTTTAGCAGAGTCTTTATGAATTTTATTTTTAAATATGCTGTAGCTCCAAAGCTGATATCCAATAACGATTGGTACCATGACGATTGCAACGAAGAACATAATTTTCAAGTTTAATTCACTACCGGCTGCGTTATATAACGTTGTACTGTATGCGTCGTTAATACGCGATGGTAACATTCTTGGGAACATACCTGCAAAACCAGTTGTCATAAACATTGCGATTGTTAAGCAAACGAATGTGAATGCAAGGCCGATTTTATGTTTGTACACCATAATAAGTGCGAGTACACTCATTAACATTGCAAGTACTGGAAGAATGAATAGTACAGGATATTCCGTGAAGTTTTGGAATAAATTTGTACGATTTGCAGTTGCGACATAGAAGATAGCTAAAATGATAGCAGCTGCCATTGAAAATGGTCTTGCGATTTTATAAGCACGATCAGATACTTCGCCAGTCGTTTTAATCATAACCCAAAGGGCACCAGATACGACGAATATAGCAGTGAAGAAAAGCCCACCTAAAATACCATAATGGTTTAGTAAGCTAAGTAAATTTCCTTCATAACCGTTTTTTCCGATTTCTAGTCCGTAATATAGATTAGCGAATGTAACACCGAATAAGAAGGCGATTAGGAAACTACCAATTGTAAAAGCCCATTTACAAGTTTTTTGCCAAAGTGGTGAATCGTCTTTATGCATAAATTCAAGTCCAGCGGCACGAGCAAATAGTGCAAGTAATACTAAAAATAGTGGTGTATATAGGTAACTAAACATATTTGCATATGTGATTGGGAAGGCAGCAAATGTTGCGCCACCCGCTGTAATTAACCATACTTCATTACCACCCCAGAACGGGCCAATTGCTTCTTGTAATTGATTTCGTTCTTGTCGGTCTTTCGCAACGAATGGGAAAATCATCCCGTTACCGAGTGCGTAGCCATCAAGAATGAAGTAAACGGTCCAAATTACGCCCCATAAACCGAACCAGATGACTGCAAGCATATCATGAGACATGAGCTGTACCTCCTTCAGTAGCAGGTTCTTCTAATGCAGCTGGTCCTTTTTTCGCGAACTTCAGCATTAAGTATACGTCTGCAATTAAGAGTAAAGTGTAGAACAAGATTAAACTAATTAACGAGAACCAAATTTGCGGGACTGATATAGGTGATACAGATTCTGCTGTACGCATCAGTTTATATACTGTCCATGGTTGGCGACCTACTTCAGCGACAATCCAACCAGCATTAATTGCAATATATGGAAGTAAGACAGACCACATTGTAATTTTTAAATAACGTTTTGAGTTTTCTAGTTTTCCTTTTCGGTTTAAATAGAAACCGAACCAAGTTAATGCCATAAAGAACATACCAAGTGCAACCATTAAGCGGAAGCTATAGTACACGAGGTTAACGTTTGGACGATCTTCTTTTGGAATATCTTTTAAACCAGTAATTTCGCCATCAAATGAGTTTGTATAGAAGAAACTTCCTAGCTTTGGAATAGTAAGGAATTCAAAGTTCTTTTCATTTTTCACATCAGGAATTTGAATGATTGAGAAGCCTTGTCCTTTTCCAGTTTCCCAAACTGCTTCCATTGCAGCTCCTTTTGCTGGTTGATATTTAGCAGCTGATACCCCTGATTGATGTCCCATAAAAGGTGTAACAGTTGCAGCGAATAACCCTAACATTAAACCAAACTTAAACGATTTTTTGAAGAATTCCACTTCATTTTTACGTAGTAAATGATATGCACTAATTGCCATAACGAAGAAAGCACCAACGATATAACAACCAATTACAGTATGGAAGAACATATTCCAAGCATATGGATTTGTAACAAGTGCCCAGAAGTCATTTAATTCAGCACGGCCGTTACGTACTACGTAGCCAACAGGATTTTGCATGAAACCGTTTGCTGTAATAATCCAAAGGGCAGAAATATTTGTTCCAAGTGCGACCATCCACATACAGAAGGCACGGAACTTTGGTGAAATTTTATCTTTACCGAATAACCATATCCCCATGAAGGTAGATTCTAAGAAGAAGGCAACAAGTGCTTCGATTGCGAGAGGTGATCCGAAAATATCTCCCATATATTTGGAGTACTCAGACCAGTTTGTTCCAAATTGGAATTCCATCGTAATCCCAGTTATAATCCCCATTACGAAATTAATTGTAAATAATTTACCCCAGAAATTTGCCATTTTGCGGTATGTTGGATTCAATGTGCGGGCGTATTGAGTTTCCATACATGCTACTAAAATAACAAGTCCGATTGTCAAAGGTACAAATAAAAAGTGATAAAAAATAGTAATTGCAAATTGAAAACGACTCAGTAACAGAACGTCGGACATAATAAATACTCACTCCTTTTTTACATTATCTACAATTAGTTTATAGTGAAAATAGGAGTAAGGTATGTGAGACTTGTTACAAAGCTGTGTGTATATTTTGAAAGAATTATGTCGGTTATCTGAAAATATATTGCTTTTATAATAAGACAATATCCTTTTTGAGTTTTTCATATTTTGGTACACTATATATGTAATGTAAATGAGAGAAAAGAGGGTTCTTTACTATGAAGTCATTAGAAGAGATTTTACAATACAATGAAAAATTCGTTGAAGAGAAAAAATACGAAGAGTATGAAACAGGAAAATTCCCAAATAAAAAAATGGTGATTATTTCTTGTATGGACACTCGTCTTGTTGAGTTATTACCGAAAGCGATGAATATGCGTAACGGTGATGTGAAAATTATTAAAGTAGCAGGCGCTGTTATTTCACATCCATTCGGAAGTATTATGCGTAGTATTTTAGTTGCTGTGTACGAACTTGGTGCCGATGAAGTTTGTGTAGTTGGTCACCACGATTGTGGTATGGCAAAAATTCAAGCAGGCAGTACGATTGAGAAGATGAAAGAGCGCGGTATAACAGAAGAGAAATTAGATACACTTCGTTACTCTGGAATCGATTTAGAACAATTCTTGCGCGGCTTCTCTAGTGTAGAAGAAAGTGTAGAACATAGCGTATCAGTACTTCGCAACCATCCGTTACTTCCGGAAGAGGTACCTGTTCACGGTCTTGTTATAGATCCTGACACAGGAAAATTAGATTTAGTTGTGAATGGTTACGACAATTAAGAATTTACTTTGTCATCCTTTTTATCTGGGACAGGATCAAATCCTCCTGGATGGAAAGGGTGGCATTTTAATATACGCTTACATGTAAGCCAAAATCCTTTGAAGGCACCGTGTTTTTGAAACGCTTCTAATCCATAATGAGAGCAAGTTGGATGAAAGCGACACGTTGGTGGTGTCATTGGAGAAATGAACTTTTGATAAAAGCGTATAATACCGATAAAAATCTGTTTCATAATGGTCTCCTTTTCAGCATAGTCTTAAAGTATTATAGCACGACCGTACATAATTCTTTACTAATGTCGATTTCCGTTATATCATATTGGATATAACGGAATTAAATTAAAAGCGGGAGAGATGTTGTATGCCATCAGTAGAAAGCTTTGAATTAGACCATACGATTGTAAAGGCGCCTTATGTAAGACATTGCGGAGTCCACAATGTAGGTAGTGACGGTATTGTAAATAAATTTGATATTCGTTTTTGCCAACCGAATAAACAAGCAATGAAACCAGATGTTATTCATACGTTAGAGCATTTATTAGCATTTAATTTACGTAAATATATTGATCGTTATCCGCATTTCGATATTATCGATATTTCACCGATGGGCTGCCAAACAGGATACTATCTTGTAGTAAGCGGAACACCGACAGTTCGAGAAATCATTGATTTATTAGAACTAACATTAAAAGATGCGGTTCAAATTACAGAAATTCCAGCTGCAAATGAAACACAATGTGGCCAAGCGAAGCTTCACGATTTAGAAGGAGCAAAACGCTTAATGAACTTCTGGTTAAGCCAAGATAAAGATGAACTTGAGAAAGTGTTTGGATAAAGTGAAACTTTAATTAGTGGGTGATGGGGGAGGGGCCCTATCACTCACTGATTATTAGTTGAACCAATCGGGCCTTTACAGGCAGTTAAACTCCCACCTAACTTCTTTGTTTTTACATAATGTGGAGGTGGGAGTCTTACTGCCTGTTAATGCGGGATAAAGGAAAACTGCCTGTGAAAGGGCAGTTTTTTTATTTGTAAAAGAGAAAAGTACAAATTTTATATAAAAACAATGAGTGTGCTAAACTAATGAAAAAGGAGTGATGGTAATGAATTGGAGTGAAATAAGAACCAAATATCCGGATACTCTTGTATTAGTAGAAGCTGTTTCAGTTTATTCAAAAGGGAATAAACGTATGATTCAGGAAATGTCGGTAGTAGATGAATATAATAGTACAGAAAGTGCATGGGCTGCATATAAGAAAATACATCGCGATTTTCCACAAAGGGAATTTTACATTTTTCATACAAGGAAAGAAGAGATTGAAGTAGAAGAACAACGATTTAGCGGAGTACGTGGGAGAGCATGAAAATTCGAATGGAGCATGGACTTCCAATTGCTACATTTCCTATGCGGTACAAAAGAAAACAGTTAGTATTGAATAATGTATTATTAGATACAGGCTGTGCAGCAACAATTTTTGATACAGATGTATTAGCTAAAGTTGGGATAGAATTAGACTTAATTAATGGAAGACCAAAAAGAATGTATGGTATTGGTGGATACAGCGAACCGTGTTATGAGCAAGAAATCAATGATGTGAGTATTGATGAAAAGTTACTAAAAACATTTTTAGTTCAATTAGGTATTACACAAGACTCTTATGGATTCGATGGAATCTTAGGGATAGACTATATGAGGTCTGCCGGAATGATTTTAGACTGTAAAAATATGAGTGTCACTTATAAACGCTTTTAAGAAATGAAAGATAGTAAATAAATCTAATAAATAAAAGAAGGTCATCCAAAATATCCATTGGAATGGCCTCTTTTTTTATGGAAGTATACCGGAAAGTGCAACATATAAAGTAGCAGCAGTACAGAGAAAATAAACAAATGCTTTTGCTTTTTGCTGTTTTTTTATTTCATCAATTCCAAAAAGGATAAACATAATACTTAAAAGGATAAATACAAATGGTAAAAGCATAGAGAAGTTTGCAAAGAGGTTAAGTAGAGCGAGAATGAGGGCAATCGTTGCTAGTATAATTCGAATGTTTTTTAACATATAATCCTCCTTTAGAAGAACAGTATAAATGGAATAACAAAAACAATCGTAAAAAGACTTAAACCGATGCTAATAGCTCCAATTTGCTTTTGTTGTTTTTGAATCGTCTCAAATCCTACTAAAATGCCATATAAGCTAAAGAGAAACAAAATGATAGGTGAAAAGATTTGAAAGTTCATTGTAAATAAGCTGTATAAACATAGAAGTAAAGTAATAAAAACGATGATTAGTTGTAAGTGTCTTATGTGCATTTTAGCGCTCCTTAAGTAGAAAGAGATAGTTACCGAGAGAAAATAATTATAATAGCAACGATTAAAGTGAATACGCCAGAAAAGAAGGAGAGTGTACTATTTACTTTCTTTTGTTTCTGCTTTTCTTCTGCGCTCATGATGAAAGTCATGATGGATAAGGCGATAAGCATATAAGGCAATGTAACAAGTGCGTCTGTCAACATTCCGGATAGAGCGAGCGCGATGACGATAAGAGCGGATATAATGCGAAATGTTTTTAGCATACTAACCCCTACCTTTTTGTAGTTTTAAATTAGCCTCCAATGTAATAACAGTTCATAGCTGGTATTTAAAGTTCACTGCTACATGTAGCGAAATTAGTTCGATATGAAAACGAAGAACATAAGAATAGAAACGAAAAAAAACGGAATGCTCATTGATTTTCGTCTGGATTTAATTTCGTTAATTCCTAGAAGAATAAAGAAACAACTGAGAGTAAATTGTATGTATGGGAGAAGTGTGAAATTATCGGTAATAAGAGAATAAGTGCAAAGAGAGAGTATGAGAAGCGTGAGAAGTCCTAAAAAAATCCGTAATCCGGTTAGCATTTTATAACCTCCTTTAAATAGACTATTTACCGGAATATTTCTGAGAAGCTAAGAAATAAAGCACCGGCACCAGCTATGAAAGCAAGAATACCGCTAGATTTTCTGTCTTTTTTTATTTCTTCTAGACCTATAGTGAAAGCCATCAATCCTAAAGGGAGGAACATGTAGGGCATAATATTTCTGTTGTCGCTGCTAAAACTATAAATTGCTATAGATAAAGCGATAAGTGAAAAAGTAATTCGTAATCCTTTTAACATCAAGACCCTCCTTCTTTTTTATTTGTTCCATTGCAATGAGAAACATTAAAGCTCCTAATAGAAATTGTGAAAGGGATAGAAAGTTATTTTGACCTGTATATAGCTGGGTTGCCGACATAATTATCACAGTAAGTACGATTATGATGCGAAGTATACGAAGCATTTTATGAATCCTTCTTGCTGTTTTTTGCATAAGGGTTATCTTCTGGCTTATCAACAGAATGTTTATATGCATACCCTTTATTAATCGTCATAACGGAGAGTACTAGTACGACTAGCACGATTATAATCCCGATAATTAATATTTTGAACATGAAACCCCTCCTTTTCTTTATTTTACATAATTTTGTAATTGATGAAAACAATAGAAATTAAAAGGATGAAAGAAGGGTGTTACATGGAGAATAAAAAAACATATTATATATCAGTTGGAAATGGTCAAATTTCACAAGTGAAGACGGCGGACACGTATAATTTTGAAATTTATGCAAATGACGAAGAGATTACGGAGTTAAGAGAGTATTTTGATCAAGCGTATGAAGAGGACTTAGGTTCGTATGTACGCTCCCACGTTCCATTCGTTGAGTATCATCACGATTCGAATAATGATCGATACGATGAACAACTACAAAAAGCATATAAAATGATTTATGATCTAGGGAATCATGAAACGAAAGAATTAGTCGCGCAAATGGGAATAATCAATGGATTGTAATTGGATAATATTATGCAGAAAAGCGAGAATATGCTACAATTTGTGGTAGGAAAAACTTGTAACAATCAATAGGGGAGTAATGGCATGTACAAATTTAAAGATTATTACCACAACACTGTACAATTATCGTTTGAACGTTACCCATTTTCTCCTGAGCCAAAGCATGTTTGGGTTGTATGCCGGTACGGGGATCAATGGTTATTAACGCATCATTTACGCCGCGGTCTTGAATTTCCAGGTGGTAAAGTAGAACTAGGGGAAACACCGGAAGAAGCGGCAGTTCGGGAAGTTCATGAGGAAACCGGCGGCATAGTTTCTGATTTAACTTACTTAGGACAATACAAAGTATCCGGAAAAGACAAAATAATCATTAAAAACATTTATTTTGCAACAATTAGTGCGGTAGAGCAACATACGCATTACGAAGAAACGAAAGGGTCTGTTTTATTAAAAGACATTCCTGATAATATTAAAACTGATAGAAAATTTAGCTTTATTATGCGCGATGATGTATTAGCGCGTACAATGAAACATATAGAAGAAATCGGCTGTTTTACGAAGTAAAATGGCCGGTTTCTTTTTTTGTTCCAAAAAATGGTGTGAATATATCTTTACATAGATTTGGATATCTTATGCACTAGTTGTAGATCATCCGAGTAAGCCACAGTTTACAGTTTATGAATAATAAAGGAGGAGGCGTTCGGGAAACGAAGCCTCCTTTTACTATTGTCTTTTTTTGATCTCTGCCTCTAAAAACGAGAGAACTTCCAGTAAATCATCCGCCATACGTGAATGTTCAAAGTCAACCCAAAACGAATCTTTTTTCCAAACGCCAAGAATTCCTACTTGTTCAGAACCAAGCACATCATTTTCTGGATGATCTCCAACGTAAAGACATTCTTTTGCTTTAACGTTTAGTTTTTGCAAAGCACGTTCGAAAATTTCAGGATGTGGTTTTTTAATTCCTTCAGCTTCTGAAACGAGAATTGTGTTTGTATACGTATGTATGTTTAAGGCGCGAAGGTTGTGCATTTGAAAATCAGTAAAGCCGTTTGTAATAATACCAATTTTAATGTTTTGCTGAGTTAGTCGTTGAAGTAATTCATGCATGTTTGGGAAAGGAATACAGTGATGTTGAAAGTTTGTAGTGTAGTCATGCAGCAGTTGCTCTTGTGTTAAAGTAGTAATGTTGTATTCGCAGAGGAGAGTGGCATATACTTTATCTTTCCACGTATATCCATTATTGTCGAGTTCAAGAAAACGAGAGCAATACTCGGATTTTTCTACTTTTATCAAATGAGAGGCGAAGCGATCATATTGATCACGAATAAATCGCACTAAAGATTGACGGCGATCTAATAGTGTCCCATCTAAATCAAATAGCACCGCACGAATCATGTGTAACCTCCTCAAAGTTTTTATAAATAATTATCGCATATTTGTGAAAAAATGATTATCATATTTTTGTAGACTGTAACGACGGAGGTTTATATGAAAGAACTGTATGGGAAGTTAGCATGTTTTATAATTTTAATTAGCTTTGTAGCTGGATGTGATATGGCGGAGCAAACTTCGAAAAGAGAGAAAAAAGATGTGTGCGAAACGACAGAAGACTGCACACAAATAGGCGATAAGATGCTTCAGAAAGTGTATAAAAAGATAGATGGACTTTCAGAACTTGAAGCAATAGAGGATTATGATTTAGAAGGACATTCAAGTAACGATATGAAAGAAGCGGAAATGAAAAAAGAGGATGATGAAAATTATTTCTTTTTAGCTTCTTATTATATTGATGGTGATGAAATTGTAGATCCTTATTTCGATAAACTAGATCGCAAACGATTGAATAAGGCTTTTGCGGAGGATAAGGATGCGAAAGAAGAAGTATTAAAGCAACGTCAAGATAGGGACTATCATGAATCGTTATGGGAGATGTATAGCACGCTTATTCCAGCTAAGTATCGCACTGACATAAAAGAGTTTGACATGGTAACAGATGGTTACGACGGAATTGTCGCCCACGTTATGCCGAGTATGGAGTATCCGAAAGAGTGGACCATTAGTTTAGATACGCTTGATTCTGCAGTAAATATCGATCAAGTGATGAAAACATTAATACATGAGACGGCTCATGTATTGACGCTAGGATATAAACAAATACCAGTAAATGAAAAGTACTTAAAGGCTTTTGAAGAAGATAAAGATATTTCATCATACCAAAATAAATGTAAATCTCTTTTCTTACAAGAAGGATGTACGAAGGAGAGCTCTTATATAAATCAATTTCATAATTTGTTCTGGAAACCAATTGACCAGGAGTGGACAGAAAAGAATGTGGAAGAAAGTGAAGAAGCTCAAATTGAATTTTTTAAGGAAAAGCATGGTGAGTTTGTTTCACTGTATGGGACGACAAATGTAGCAGAGGATATTGCGGATACATTTACAGCGTTTATTTTACAAGATTCCAAAAAGGTGAAAGAAGGAACAGAATTAAAATATAAAAAAATTGCCTTCTTCTATCAATTCCCCGAGCTTGTAAAAATGAGAGCGGAAGTGTTAGCGGGATTATATGATATTTCAAGGGATATAGAGCAGTCATAGTTTAGTGGTAATTATTTGTTGGTAAGTCGATAAAATTGGATTTATGTTCGATATATTTCTGGTCGATCAAATGAAAATGCGAGGACGTTCCGTTCTTTGCGTTTTTTTATATTAATAAAATTGAAAATTCTGTCTTTTTTCTAAAAAGAAGAAGGAACTAGCATTATAAAATAGAATTAGTATAAAAATGTCACAATTTAGACACAATTATAATGCGCGTGTTGTAGGGACTATAAGTTTACTCTCGAGGAGGTAATGAAACGTATGAAAACGATTCTTGCTGTTGCGGGTCTCATTTGGGTAATGTCTCACGGTTTTCCGATTTTTGAAGGAGAGCAAATTCGTACTGCATTAAATAAAAAGTTTAATGATTATCATGTGATAGATCGAAAAGATAATGTCGTTACAGTACGTGTGAAAGATTGTTTCCATACAGTTACGGTTGCGGATGGAAACGTTACAAATGAAACAAAGATGTGTGATAAAAGGTAAAAGAAAGAAGCTGACTCTAGCATATCGCTCTAAGTCAGCTTTTTTTTCGTTTTCCAATAAGGAGTTTTTCAAATGCCTCGACAAATACATACATAAGAGTTGCGAGGACGCAAGTGAGCAATACACTGAGTAAGACGAGTGTGAAGTTAAAGACTTGGAATCCGTAGCTAATTAAATAGCCAAGTCCTTGTTTAGAAACGAGGAGTTCCCCAAAAATAACACCGACCCATGACAAGCCAACATTCACTTTTAACGTTGAAATAATTGCAGGGAAAGATGCAGGGAGAATAACGTGCTTATAGCATTGCCATTTATTTGCGCCAAATGTGTCCATGACCTTAATATAGTTGGAATCGACTTCTTGAAATGAGCTGTAAATAACGAGAATGGTAATGATGATGGAGATGATTACCCCCATTGCGATAGAGGATGAAATATTTGGACCGAAAATAACAATGATGATTGGACCGAGTGCAACTTTTGGCATTGCATTTAGGACGACGAGATAGGGATCAAGTACCCGGGCTAAAAGTGGCATCCACCAAAGGAGAGTAGCAATAATAGCTCCGAGTACAGTTCCGAGAATGAAGCCTACTCCTGTTTCAAGTAATGTCGTCCATATGTGAATCCAAAGTGAACCGTCAATCCATTTCGTTAAAAAGAGATCCCAAATACTTGAAGGAGAGCTAAAGAGTAAAGGATCAATCCACTCTTTTTTACTAGCTATTTCCCATAGTGCAAAGAAAAGAACAAGAAGTACAAGTTGTAAAGAGCGAGCTAACCATGCATGTTGTCTTTCTTTTTTTCGAAACTGTTCATGTAGTTGTTTTATATTATCCAAGTCGTTCCAACTCCTTCCATATTTCTTGGAAGAGGAATGGGAAGTCATGGTGGTGGCGTGCTTCTAATGGCGATAAGGAACGGATACTTTCTGGGACGATGAACGTTTTTGCAAGTTTTCCAGGGTTCGCCTGCAGTAAATAAATACGATCACTCATCGCAATTGCTTCTTCAATATCATGTGTCACAAGTAGGGATGTTTTCTTATATTTACGTAGTAATGTGAAGACGAGATCTTCTAGTTTTAATTTTGTTTGATAATCAAGAGCGGAAAATGGTTCATCTAGTAATAAAATTTTGGGGTCGGTCGCTAATGTTCGAACGAGTGCAGCACGTTGGCGCATACCGCCGGATAGTTCACGAGGGTATTGTTGTTCTATATCGTATAGGCCGACTTGTTTTAAAAGCTTTAATGCATGTTCTTTCGTATTTTTATCAAAAATCTTCCGAATATGAAGCCCAAGCATAATATTTTCTTCAATTGTTTTCCACGGAAACAAGTAATCTTGCTGGAGCATATAGCCCATAGATGGGGTCTTAGTTGTAATCGGTTCACCATCTAAAAATACGATACCTTCAATTGGATCAAGTAGCCCTGCGATGATGGAGAGGAGCGTTGTTTTTCCGCAACCACTTGGACCAAGGATTGAAATAAATTCCCCTTCTTCTACTTGCAAACTCATATCTTCAAGAATCAGTTTAGCATTTTCTTTTGCAAAAAAGCAGTGAGAAACGTTACGTATTTGTAAAAAGCTCATACACTTCGCCTCTATTTCTTAATAACGCTTTCGGCAATTTTTGTATTGACGAGCGCTTCATGTGGAACTTCTTTTTGTAATTCTCCAGCTTCTTTCATAATCGTTTGGAGCTGTTTCCATTCTGCATCATCTAATAATGGATTTGTCGCATATGAATGTTGTTTTTTGTAGCGCTCAATTACTTTTACTGAAATGTCTTTTGAAGTGTCTTTAAATAGTGGTGAAACGGCATCGGCAATCTCTTCTGGACTATGTGTATCAACCCATTGCTGCGCTTTATATAGTGCGCGCGTGAATTTTTCTGCAGCAACTTTATCTTTCTTTAAGAAACTTTCTTTTGCCATAAACGTTGTATAAGGGACAGTACCAGATTCAGCTCCGAAAGACGCGACGATATAACCTTTTCCTTCTTTTTCAAGTATACTTGCAGTCGGTTCAAAGAGCTGTACAAATTCTCCCGTACCAGATGCAAAGGCATTTGCAATATTAGCAAACTCGATATTTTGAATTAAGTTCGTATCTTTGCGAGGGTCAATGCCATTTTTCTTTAAAACGTATTCACCAACCATTTGTGGCATACCGCCTTTACGCTGTCCTAAAAATGTAACGCCTTTTACGTCATTCCAATTAAAAGAGTCTAACTTTTTACGGGAAACTAAAAATGTGCCATCTGTTTGTGTAAGCTGCGCAAAATTAATGACAGGATCTTTTGCTCCTTGTTGATGAACATAAATAGACGTTTCTGAACCAACGAGCGCAATATCAATTCCGCCAGATAAAAGGGCGGTCATCGTTTTATCTCCGCCAGCTGTTGTTTGTAAGTCAATATTTAAACCTTCATCTTTAAAAAATCCTTTTTCAATTCCAACATATAATGGTGCGTAGAAAAGAGAGTGAGTAACTTCACCAACGCGAATTTTTTGAGCTTGTTCTTTTGTATTTTCTTTTGTGCTACTACAAGCAGCGAATGTGAAAACAGTTAGTAACATGATGCAAAAAACGGTTATTAATTTTTTCACTATATGACACCTCCTAGAAGTCAATCTACAAGCATGATATGTAGGTAAGTGCCCATATGTGAGTATAGATAGCAGGAATTTTTTAGGGAATAAAGAAGTACAAATATAAGGGGTGATAAAATGGATTACGAATACGATGATAGCGTACATTTACATCTTGATTATTTTGGAACTGAATGTGATATGGAATCGATTGCTTATAAGAGGAAGCATGAAGACGTGTGGGATGTGTATTTTAATTTTGGGGTATATGGTATTCAGAAAAATGAGGTAGAGACAGGTAGGTTTATGGACGAATATGCCGGTTATTACGTTTTTTCTGTACATGCTCGTGATTTGAGCTGGGAATTTGGAAGTGCACAGTTTGAGGAATGGGTCTTGAAGAACCATATAGTAGAAAGAACGCTTCAAAAATAGGGAGGAATTTCGTGGTTGAATTTCTCATTCTATTGCTCATTTTCGGAGTCGGATTTCTCATTATGCAAGTGCTCATTTACCGATTTGCAAAGAAAAATATTCATAAATACAAAAGATTGAAATTGGTTCATATGTGGCTAGATATGACTATGAAAAAGGGGACGAGATTAGATTTTTTTGATTTTATCTTTATAGTAATCGTGTGTATTATATGGAAAATATGGATGCTTCCTCTTGTATAGTAAACATACATTGGTCGTGTTCAAAGTGTAGGTTAACAAAAAAGAACTTGTATACGATACAAGTTCTTTTTTCATAGTATTTAACGGGGTAACTAGACAAGTTAGGTTTAGGGAGTATTACTTGTACATTTAGTATAAATTAAAATAGAATCGTTTTAATAATTGATTTGTGAGAAGTGTGTGAATTTTTTTAATTAGTATATAATTGGATAATTTGTTTAATACGTAAAAAAAACTCTTTAAGATTGCTAAGAGAGTTTTTTATTTAGGTACACATTAAAAATTCAGAAAAATCAGTTATAATAAAGTTGTGTGGTAATTTTAAAAAAAGAGGTGGGATATTGAAGAGTTTTTGGGGCGGGAAAATAACAGAATTTATCATTAGTATCGCAGTTATTCTTACTGTGAGCTACGTACCATTCTATTTGTTTCTAGGAAATAAGCTTGATTTTATTACATATTTACAGAGGTTAGCTTCTCCAAAGGAGATTGCACATATTGATACAAACACTATGCAGTCAATTCCTTTTTTTGAAAGGATTACTGAACCTTATACGTATTCTATGACCATTCTTTTAATCGCTACTTGTTTAACAATTATTCTTTCAATTGGTCTTTCATTCGTATACTTATTAGTTTCTTCTAAAATTAAGAAGGGGATTGAGAGTTGTTTAATTTTAATAGAATCAGTTCCAGATTTATTATTAATTTTTAGTTTACAGTTATTTGTTGTATGGATTTATAAACAGACAGGATATCGCTTCGTTACTATTTATGCGTTTAATGATGAACGTGCCTATTTTTTACCTATTCTTTGTATGACTATCGTTCCAACTCTTCATTTTTTCCGTATTATCGTTTTATTTTTAATGGAAGAGAAGAATAAGCCTTATGTGGAATTTGCTCGTGCAAAAGGGTTTAGTAATAAATATATACTGTATGTTCATTTATTACGTAATATTATGTACCATCTGTTAAATCACTTGCAGCCGCTTTTTTTGTTCATGATCTCAAGCCTTTTAATGGTAGAGGGGGCTTTTAATATTACGGGGTATATGTCTTTCTTAATAAGGGCAGGCTCCTTAAATCCTTTAACGATGGCATGGTGGATTCTTTTATTATTTGTTCCATTCTATATTCTATTTGCTATTATACATTACCGAGTGAATCGTATTACAGGAGGGGCTTCTCATGATATATAGAAACTTTCGCTCCAAACGTTTTTTGTGTGGTGTCCTTTACTTTGTAGGGATTGTTGTAATTAGTTATCTTATTACGTGGTTTGGTAAGGATTTATATATGAGTAAGACAATCTGGCTGAAAGATGCAAATGGGGATGTTATTGCTGCAGCTCCGTTTAGTCCGCTTACAATACCACCACTCGGTACAGATCGTAACGGTTTTAATTTGTTTTTTCAATTATTAGTAGGTGCAAAGTTTACAATATTATTTGTATTTGGCGTATGTAGCATACAAGTGTTTCTAGGCACGATATTAGGTGTAACATTAGCTCATACACCATCTATAGTACAAAATTTATTTCAAAAAATATGTAAAGTATATTTCTTTATTCCGACAGTGCTATGGGCAATTTTGTGGATGTTTCCAATCATGTTACACAGTCAGTTAACTGGATTTAATATGGATATTATTATAAAGCAGTTTACTGTTCTTTGTTTTGCGCTGTTACCAGCTGTTATTCTTTATGTGAATCAAGAAATCAATTTATTTATGAAAAATGAGTTTGTTACAACTTCGAAAATATTAGGTGCTTCAAAGTTTCGGATTATTAGAAAACATATATGGTTGTATTTAAAAGAAATTCTTGTCGTTCTTTTTTTACAGCAGTTTGTTCAATTATTTACGTTATTAATTCATTTAGCGTTTTTTGGGATTTTAATTGGGGGACGAGGCGTAGATTATGATACCGGGAAACCATTCTCACTTACGAATGAATGGGCGGGTTTAATTGGTCTATACAAAAATGAATTTTTAGCAGCACCATGGATTGTCATTGCGCCACTACTATTCTTTACTGTTTCTATATTCGTTTTACATATGATGATTAAAGGGATAAAGAAAGAGCACGGTAGCAGTCTATATTCTATGTATAAAAAGGCAAAGAAAGAGCCATATGAACAAAGACAGGAAAAGAAGGAAATAGATAAATCATTGTTTATTCCGGTGTCTGCTAAATCGATAGAAAAAGGTAGTTAAGAAAAAAGAATTTGCCGTAAGGGCAAATTCTTTTTTTACTGTAAAGGAACTATGAATTTAAAAATTTTATTAGTTCCTTATTTAATTCATCCGCTTGATCGATTGGGGAGCCGTGACCACTATTTGTAAGAGGGTATATTTCAGAGTTTTTAATTCGTTCTTTTGTTAGCTCAGCGCTTTTATAAGGAATGAGTTGGTCGTGAACACCGTGGAATATTTTTGTTGGGACGTTAATTTTACTTAAGTCCTTCGTTACGTCTTCGCTTGCAGCGGCTTGCAAAATTTTGATGAGGGCATAAGAAGCGGACTGCATACCGAGATAAGAAAACCATTCTAACGTGGCGGCTCCTAAGTTCCTATTAAAAAATGATAAAGATACATCATCAAGAAATTTAGGCAGATTTGTATACATTTGATTAATCAGAGCATCTGCTTGCTCTTTCGGTACGCCGTAAGGGGATTGTTGGTTTTTTACGAAAGAGGGGGAGACGGCATCAATTAATGCAAGTTTAGAAATACGGCGACCGTTATATCGTGACATGTATCGAATAGAAAGAGCACCGCCGACTGAGAAACCAACTAACGTAGCATTTTCTATTTGAAGTGCTTCTAGAACAATTGCGATATCGTCAGCTAAACGATCATATGTGTAACCAGTCCATGGTTTATCAGATTGTCCGTTTCCGCGAATGTCCATAGCGACGCAGCGAAACCCGTGCTGTGGTAAAACATTGAATTGATATTGAAACATTTGGTGATTTAAAGGCCAACCATGTACGAAGAAAACAGTTTTACTACCCGGCCCCGGGTTCATATCTTGCACAAAAATGTGTACATCCTTCTCGACGGTAACAAACATGGAGTATCCCCCTTATGTGTATTAGTATGCTCTATCCCAAAAGCGTTGTTTTGTCATTGCCTGAATAAATTCATTCGCAAGTAAGGTAGGGTTTTGTCCTGTTATAACGCCAGGTTTTCCTTCAATGTTTAAAGATTGAATAATAGTAGTTCCATTTTTGAAAGCGCCAATTGGCTTAAAGTGATTATATGATTCTACGACAAATGAACTTGCTTTATTAAGAAAATTCTCATCAAAATTTCCGCCAATAAGAAGAAGTCCGTCGTAAAGAAGCGGTGAACCTGTTAAGAAAGTGTCATTCACTTCCCAACGACCATTTTGTGTTCCTTGCACCATACCTAGTTTTTCGGAAATAATGACTGGCTGAAGTCCTACTTGCTTTAATTGATTTATAATAGATCGTGCGTTTTGTGCGTCGTATCCGCTTGCGACAATGACACCTACCCTTAATGTGTTAGGGCTGAAGGTCGTATTTGCCATACTGAGTGCTGGAGATGATTTTGTAACGTTAGATTCTTGAACATTTTGGACTGTTACTCCGACTGCTTCAGCTACTAAAGTAGCTAATTCTGTACTAATATGTCCAATCATACCTACGACTTGTTGGCGGACGGATTTACTTTTTACTTTGCCTAATTCAAATGAGAAAGCCTGCATAATGTGGATTTTTTCGACGTGACTCATACTATTCCAAAATAAACGGGCTTGAGAGAAGTGGTCTTTGAAGCTAGCGGCTGTTTCTCTTATTTTATGCCCAGATACAGTAGAAGGGTATGTAACGAATCCACCCTTTGTACCAGGAACAGTGTAAGGAGAATTATTTGCTAAGGAATTATTATGGTAGGCAATTTTTCCTTTGTCGATTATATATTTAGAAGCGCCATCTCTTTGGTTGTTATGAAACGGGCATATCGGACGGTTAATGGGTAACTCTTGATAGTTTGTACCGACTCGGGCTAATTGCGTATCTGTATAAGAAAAGAGTCTACCTTGTAAGAGAGGATCATTTGTAAAATCGATACCGCGGACGATACTTCCAGGGTGCAGTGCGACTTGTTCTGTTTCCGCAAATACGTTATCAACGTTCCGATTTAACGTCATTTTTCCGATGATTTTAACAGGGAAGTCTTCTTCCGGCCAAATTTTCGTTGCATCTAATATATCGAAATCGTATTTAAATTCATCCTCTTCTTCTAAAATTTGAACGCCAAGTTCGTACTCAGGGTAGTTTCCAGCATTAATATTTTCCCATAAATCACGGCGATGATAATCTGGATCAGCGCCGCCTAGTTTTTGAGCTTCATCCCAAATTAACGAGTGAACGCCAAGCTTTGGCTTCCAGTGGAATTTTACAAATCGTGACTTTCCGTGTTTATTAACTAAGCGGAATGTATGAACGCCGAACCCTTGCATCATTCGAAAACTTCTCGGAATTGTACGATCTGACATAATCCACATCATCATCGCAGCTGATTCTTGATTATTGGCGATAAAGTCCCAAAAAGTATCATGTGCTGTTTGTCCTTGGGGAATTTCATTATGTGGCTCTGGTTTAAGAGCATGAATAAGATCCGGAAATTTAATACCATCTTGAATGAAGAAAATCGGAATGTTATTACCCACTAAATCGAAATTTCCTTCCTCTGTATAAAACTTAACAGCGAATCCTCGTACATCTCGGTTCGTTTCATTTGCACCTTTTGATCCTGCAACTTCAGAAAAACGAATAAAAATAGGTGTCTTTTTAGATGGGTCTTGTAAAAAATGAGCCATTGTTAAGTCTTCTAAAGATTCATATAGCTCAAAAACACCATGTGCTCCGTAACCGCGGGCATGAACGACTCTTTCAGGAATTCGTTCACGGTCAAAATGAGCGAGTTTTTCTCGCATAAGGAAATCTTCTAAAAGTGTAGGACCACGATCGCCGGCGGTTAAAGAGTTTTCATCATTTGAAATTTTGACACCCGTATTCGTCGTCATCTCTTTTCCTTCATTGTTTTTCGTAAAGGATTGTAACTGTTCTATCTTCTTATTTTCATGACCGTTCATATAAAGCACCTCCCATATTATACGTATTATTGTTCATGGTTTTTATGCTTACATATGGCCTGAAGAAGTATATTATCTATGGATTGATTTTCCTCATTTGCTCAATTTATCTTTGTTTGTCTATGAAAATCATTTATTATAATAAATGGTATTCTTTTGAAGGGGTGTTGAAGTGAGAGAGGGTTTTCTATCAGTTAAAGAAGAAAAGACAAACGCTAAGATTTTCTTATGGGTAATGCATATTATTTTAATTATATATGAGGTTGCATACGCGATTATATTAGAAGATACAATGCCTTTAGGAAATTGGCATAAAGTGATATGGAAGCTTGCATATATTATGGCTATATTAGGTATTAGTGTTTACTTATTTGAGAGAGGAAAAGCATATTTAGTTAAATATACATATTTATTTGCATACATAATCGCAGAGGTTTTTAACATTGGATGGTATGCTTTTCATAATACAATAGCATTTGATGGAGGGAATGTAATTGAATTTATTTTCATTTTCTTCGTACCGATATTTTTGAGTAAAAGATATTTATTTGTCTTAGCGCCATTTCTTATAGGGAAATATATGATATACCTATTTGTATTTGGAGAACTTAACTTGTTTATACCCCTTGTTATAAATATGGTGTTACTTTTCGTGTCATTTATTATTTTAAATCGATTTTTACAATATCTTTCAGCAGTAAAGAAAAGTATTGCAGAGACAAGTCAGTTACAAAAATTGGCGGTTATCGGAAAAATGGCAGCGACAGTCGGACATGAAATTAAAAACCCACTTGCTTCATTAAAAGGGTTTACGCAATTACAAAAAGAGAAACACGAAAAAGATGCAACATATGGACAAATGATTCTTGAAATAGAAAATATGAATAATATGATTAGTGAGTTGATGGAGGTTGCTACATGTAAACCTTCTGTTTATGAAAAACAAATTGTAAGTGATGTTTTAGTACAAGCAGTAGAAAATATGCGCGGAAAAATGGACGAGTTAAATATAAATTTCACCTTTAATGAAGAGCAAAATAGAAGTGAAATTGAATGTGATAAACGCAAATTAAAAGGAGTATTTTTGTATGTTATAAAAAATGCTTTAGAGGCGATGGAATATGGTGGAACATTAAAAATACAAGTTGAAAATAAAAAAAGAGATTACGTAATAGTAAGTATAGTAGATAGTGGCTTTGGGATAAAAAAGGATAATTTAAGAAGAGTTACGGAGGCTTTTTATACAACAAAGCAAGATAGAATTGGATTAGGTCTTACGGTAGCAGAGCGAGTTATTACAGAGCATCTTGGAGAATTACATATTTCTAGTGAAGTAAAGAAAGGAACGAGAGTAGAAATACTGCTCCCAAAAAAACGTGAGCGCAATGTGACACAAGATTAAGAGGTGTTGTTAAAGGAGTTATCATATGGAAAAAGGCAATATATTTGAAAAAGAAGAGATCAAGGCGTTAAAAATATTTTTAAGTTTATTCTTTTTTATATTTTTTGCGTATGATTTTGCTGAAAAGGCTATTGTCTTTTTATCAGATGAAAATCAAAAACTAGCAGATGTTTTTGATGAAGGATTAGGTCTATGGCTATATAGTTTGATGACTGGATTAATCTTTATCGGACTTTATTTTATGAAACGGAAAAAGCCGTATATTGTGAAGTATGTTATTTTAATTGGCTATAATATATTGGATTTTATTAATAACTTCATTATTTATTACGGAAGTGATGTGGAATTTGATAGCGGTAATATAGTAGAAGGGTTCTTTATTTTATTTGCACCGATATTTGTGAATAAGAGGTACTTTTGGTTAGTTGCCGGAACTATTGTTGGCAAATATGCACTTATGGGATTCGTTGTTCAATCCTTTATCGTCCTTATCCCAATGGCATTATGTAGCGTATTCGCTATTATATGTTGGATTATATTTTTAAGATTACAATCTTACGTTCGTACACTTGAAATGATGGACAAAGAAATACAAAAGGTAGAAAAATTAGCGATGGTTGGAAAAATGGCAACAGTAATTGGCGATAAGATTAGAAGACCGTTAGCAAAATTGAAAAAGCTTGTGAACAAGCAAGCGAAAAAATATCCAGAAGATAAGATTTATAGTGAAATTATGAGACAGGAAGTAGAGCGAATTCATACAATCGCTACAGAACTAAATGGGTTTGAGAAATCTAAATCGATAGAATCCGAAACTCATAATATTAAAGAAATCATCTCTTATGTTATCAGGGTTATGGAAAAGCCAGCTTTAGAACAAGGGATAAAAATGCATGCTATTTATAGTAAAGATATACCTTCAATTACATGTGATGAAAAACGATTGAAACAAGTATTTTTTAATTTAATAAAAAATGGGATTGAAGCAATGTCAGTTGGCGGAACTATTACTGTGAAAGTTATAGTGGAAGATGTAATCATTGTTCAAGTTATAGATGAGGGATGCGGCATTCCAAAAGATAAAATTCCGAAGCTAAATGAAGCTTTTTACACAACGAAAGAAACTGGAACAGGCTTAGGATTAGTAGTTACGGAAAAAATTATTAAAGATCACCACGGTAAATTGAACTTTGAAAGTGAAGTTGGAGTTGGAACGACTGTTGAGATTATGTTGCCGATTTAACGGTGGGATATTTTAAAAAAGGGAAATTACTTTTTTTATAGTGATTTCCCTTTTCGTTGTGGATGGAAGTGCGGAATTTCAATAGAGGGGGGATGTTTGATAATCCTCCTTAAGATAATTCTTACTTTGCTAGTTGTTCTTATTTTTCATAGCAAAATAAGAAGCGGATGTAAAACAAATAAAGTGAAACTTTAATCAGTGGGGTTTTGTCCATCCTCCACCGATTATTAGCCCTCACCAATCGGGCTTTTACGGGCAGGTGATCTCTCACCTAACTTCTTTGCTTCAGCTGAATTTTGAGGTGGGAGTCTTACTGCTCGGCAAACAGCGGGATAAAACTTAGAATCCAGCCAATAGAAGGAGAATAAGGAGGTATATGTTGTAATACCATGCCACTAGAAATAAAAAATCTACCTAATAGATATAAGGAAATGGGATATCGCTGTAGTTTGAACATCAGTGATATAACCTCCTTTACCACATATATTGCAAGTTAGTCTCAATTTTCTGTATATAAGATTTGAGAAAAATGGTGGTACAATATATAAATGATACGAGAAGAGAGGATGTAGATTCACGCATGTACGTTACTGTAACAGAGGCAGCATATAAAAAGATTATGGATACGATTCCGAGTGAAGCGAAATATATAAAATTATTTTACGATAATGAAGGTTGCGGTTGTGTTATGAGCGGGATTATTGATTTAGTAGCTGTTTCAGAGAAAGATGAGCGCGATGTAGATATCGAATCAAGCGTACTAAAATTTATTGCAGACCGCACAAAGCTTGTATTTATGGATGATAAGTTAACAGTTGATTGGCATGAAGTTGGAGGGACTTTTCAGCTGAAGAGCCCAAGCCAGTTTTATAATCCAAATATGAAGTTACATGTTCGAGTGTAACAAAGAAAAGACCGCCCAAAAATATTTTTGAAGCGGTCTTCTTTAATTATATAAGGTGTTACTATTTTCGTTTTTTGTTGATAAATCGATACTCCTTGTTGAATCGCCGATATAATTTTGTTTACTAAATGAGTTACTTAATACAATGAAATGTACATGTGATTGAATTTTCTGTATAATACTCTTTGCGGAGGGGATACGCATGAGAAGATGGGGAATTGAATTATTAATTTTAAGTGTTGTTATTATTTGGGGTATTAACTATACGATTGCAAAATACGGACTTTTAGAATTTACCGCAATTGAGTTTACCGCGCTTCGAATGATGGCTGCGGCACCACTACTGTTATTACTTACGTTCTTTATTGAAAAATCGCTTTACATGGAGCGAAAAGATATACCAAGATTAATCATCGTTAGCACGGTAGGGATTGTGCTGTATCAAACGCTATTTATGGAAACTGTAAAATACACATTTGCTACAAATGCCTCTTTACTCATTTCTATTTCACCAATTTTTACAACTATATTTGCGATTTTCTTGAAACAAGAAAAGTTTTCATCTCGAAAGTTCATTGGTTCTATGATTGCCTTTGCCGGTGCTACATTAGTTTTAGTAGCCGGGCATTCACTCGCTAGTTCTTTTTACGGAAATGGAATTGGACTAATTACATCGATATGTTGGGGGCTTTATCCTGTTTTAGCAGGGCCATTAATTAAAAAATATTCAGCACTTCGTGTTACAGCATGGTCGGCATTAGTTGGAGCGATTCCGCTCTTATTGTTAAGTGGTCCACATGTATTTGTCATGCCATTTCAAATTACACACGGAATGACATTATTTTCCTTACTATATTCTATTTTCTTTGTAACAGTATTCGGCTTAGTGATGTGGTATGTTGGTGTCCAAAAAATTGGGGCATCGCACACGATGGTATATATGTATATTACACCGCTTGTAGCTGTTTTATTTGCGGCTGTATGGGCGAATGAATATGTATCGTTACAACAAATAATCGGTGGAATTATCATTTTCTTCGGTCTATGGTTTGTGAAATCAGAGAGAGTACAAGTACATTCTACTATGCAAGAACCTATATCAAAATAGGAAAACAGATCACCTGTGATCTGCTTTCCTATTTTTTTATTTTTGGTAAGAATATGAGAAATAAGATCGCAGTAATAAGTGGAATTAAGTTTAAAAATGGAATGCGGAAGAGTGTGATAAGAATAATGCCTGGAAGAAGGACACCGAGGACAGCGTAGAAAATACTATGTTTTTTCGTGTACCAATATAATGAAAGTCCAATAAGTGCAGGGACAATGAGGTGAATGAGAGCCATTAAAAAATAAATCATTAGACGCCCCCTTTATTTATGTGCTTATTACATCATATCCGTATGTTCATAGATTGATCTCACTTTTTTCATAATTGGACGGAAAATGTTTTGAAAAACGTCACATTTGTGAGGGATTCTATATTAGAAATCTTGTATAATATTATTTCCTAAAAGCATTTTAACAACATAAACATACCGTTTATGTTGTTTTTAATTTGAATGAAATAAATGTGTAAATGAATTTTTAAGTAGTATGGACTCGTTTTTTATTAATGATGAACTGGACGAGTTATACAGCTTTTGTTGGATAAATAGAAAAAAACATTGAAGAGGAGTACAGCATGATTAATATGTCATTAAGGTCGTTTAAAATTCAATCGTATTATTTACTAGCCATTCTATTACTAGGCTGGATGTTAACACCATTTTCAGCGCATTTTTTAGGTGCGGGAATTGGACTTATTGTAAGTATGTATTGTGTTTGGATTTTAGGAAGGCGTATCGAAAAGCTTGGAGATAGTATCGTAAAGAAGACGAAAGCACCGACGCTTGGTATGTTTAATCGCTTTGCAGCTGCGATTTTGGGTGCTATTATTATGTACGAAATTGAGCATCATATGGTAATGTGGGCATTTGCAGTAGGGATTATGGGTGGTTATTTCTTAATCGTTATTAATTTAGGTTACTATAGTATGAAAGATGAGAAGGAATTAACGAAGAGCTAAAAAGATAAAAAGCTTCTTTTTAGATGGAATAGAGGATCCGGCGGTGGATAGAAGCGGTCAGGGCTTATTTTAGCCCCATGCGGTGTGAGACCAAAAGGATGTAGTGAGTGGGAAAATAGTTTATATGTTCGAAGCCATGATTTGTATGTATGAAAATCTAAGTATATAAATTGGGTTTTGTAGATGGGATGATCTAGCGTTGGATGAAAGCAGTCAGAGCCTTTTTAATCCTATGCTTGTATGAAAAATATAAAGAAAGAAGCTTACGTGCAAACGTAAGCTTCTTTTTTATGTAAGTGTGTGTAACCGTTAAGCCGCATTGGGTTTTGTCGGTGAGTACGCAAAACTTTACGGTTACACGACACTTATTCATATGAGTAAAGGGTTATTTCAACAGAAAGTTTTATAATTAAGCGATTGGACCGCCTAAGTTAATAATATTTTCAGAAACGCTATCGAATTTTTTGAAGTTTTCTTTAAATTCGTTTGCAAGCTCAATTGCTTTCGCTTTGTAAGCATCTTTATCAGCCCAAGTTTGTTCAGGCATTAATACTTCGTCAGGTACACCTGGTACGTGAAGTGGAACTTCAAGACCGAAGATGTCGTGTTTTGCAGTTTCAGCTTTTGCAAGTTCACCGCTTAGTGCTGCTTGAATCATTGCACGAGTGTAACCTAAGTTCATACGCTTACCAACACCGTATTCGCCACCAGTCCAGCCAGTGTTTACTAAGAATACTTTTGCATCATGTTTCTCGATTTTTTCACCAAGCATTTCAGCATAGCGAGATGCATCAAGCGGTAAGAATGGTGAACCGAAGCAAGTAGAGAATGTAGCTTGCGGAGATGTAACACCGCGCTCTGTTCCGGCTAGTTTACTAGTGTAACCGCTTAAGAAGTGGTACATAGCTTGCTCTTTTGATAACTTGCTGATTGGAGGCAATACGCCAGATGCATCAGCAGTTAAGAAAATAATTGTATTTGGATGTCCTGCAACACTTGGCAGTACGATATTGTCAATCGCATGCATAGGGTATGCAGCACGTGTATTTTCTGTTAAAGTAGTATCGTTATAGTCAGCGATGCGTGTTTGACCATCAATGACAACGTTTTCTAAAACGGATCCAAATTTGATTGCATCGAAGATTTGTGGTTCTTTCTCATGAGAAAGGTTTACACATTTTGCATAGCAACCGCCTTCAATATTGAATACACCGTTATCAGACCAACCGTGCTCATCGTCACCGATTAATTTACGGTTTGGATCAGCAGATAATGTTGTTTTGCCTGTTCCAGATAAACCGAAGAATAGTGCTACGTCGCCTTCTTCGCCTACATTTGAAGAGCAGTGCATAGAAAGAATGTCTTGTTCAGGTAGTAAGAAGTTCATAATAGAGAAGATTGATTTTTTCATTTCTCCAGCGTATTCTGTACCACCGATTAGTACGATACGTTGTTCGAATGAAACCATAATGAATGCTTCAGAATTTGTACCGTCAATTGCTGGATCTGCTTTGAAGTTTGGTGCAGAAACAATTGTGAACTCTGATTCGTGAGTTGTTAATTCTTCTTCATTTGGACGAATAAATAATTGATGTACGAACAAATTATGCCATGCATATTCGTTAACAACTTGAATTGGTAGGCGATAGTTGCGATCAGCGCCAGCAAATCCTTTGAAGACGAATAACTCTTCTTTTTCTTTTAAGTATTCTAAAACTTTTGTATATAATTTATTAAAATGTTCTTCAGAGATCGGTTGGTTCACGGCTCCCCAAGCAATTTTGTCAGCAACCGATGCTTCCTTCACAATAAATTTATCTTTAGGAGAACGTCCTGTGTATTTTCCTGTTGAAGCAGAAACGGCACCAGTAGAAGTTAATTTCCCTTCGTTTCGCATTAATACTTTTTCCACTAATTGCGGAACACTTAATTGAATCTGTGCATTGCTTCCGTTCAATAATTCATGTAAACCAATTTGGACATTCACAGTACTCATATTTATATACCATCCTTTTCATTTAATGAAATATTCCTCGTAATCCCCATCAAGAGTATAACACAATTATATAAATAATGTATACTATTTATTTATTTTTGTTTGTGTGAATGTATTATTTCCTTATTAA
Organism: Bacillus hominis; assembly: GCF_030348325.1. Classification (NCBI taxonomy): domain Bacteria; kingdom Bacillati; phylum Bacillota; class Bacilli; order Caryophanales; family Bacillaceae; genus Bacillus; species Bacillus hominis. Next base: position 4,360,304 of record NZ_JAUCFS010000005.1, on the reverse strand, counting down.
TATTTCATTCTATACGTATTGAGAAAAACTTTTAGGAAAATGTGAATATTAATTGACAAATGAATATCATTTCTTTAGTATAGGTTGGGACGGATACTCTCTTATCCCGAGCTGGCGGAGGGACAGGCCCGATGAAGCCCAGCAACCTCACTTGTAGTGGTAAATACAGGTGAATAGGTGCTAAAACCTGTGCGAGGCTAATGGTCTCGAACGATAAGAGCAAAGGGCAAAAAGCAGTATGCAAGTAGCAAATTAAACCTTTCCTCTATGTTAAGTGGGAAAGGTTTTTCTGTATGCTTGTGTGGGAGAATAAATGTATGTCGCAGTTTGTGGCAAATTAAGGATGAGTTCCGTACAATATATACAATTACTGTAGGGAGGTTTACCACATGACAAAAAAACGTCATCTGTTCACATCTGAGTCTGTAACTGAAGGACATCCAGATAAAATTTGTGACCAAATTTCTGATTCAATTTTAGATGCGATCTTATCAAAGGACGCAAATGCACGTGTGGCTTGTGAAACAACTGTAACAACTGGTTTAGTATTGGTAGCGGGGGAAATTACGACTTCTACTTATGTAGATATTCCGAAAATCGTTCGTGAAACAATTCAAGGCATTGGTTACACACGCGCAAAATACGGATTCGATGCAGAAACTTGTGCAGTTTTAACATCTATCGATGAGCAATCTGCTGACATCGCTATGGGTGTTGACCAAGCGCTAGAAGCACGCGAAGGTCTAATGACTGACGCTGAGATTGAGGCAATTGGTGCAGGAGACCAAGGTTTAATGTTTGGTTTCGCATGTAATGAAACACAAGAATTAATGCCACTTCCAATCTCGCTTGCTCACAAATTAGCTCGCCGTTTAACTGAAGTACGTAAAGATGACACATTATCATACTTACGTCCGGATGGAAAAACGCAAGTTACAGTTGAGTATGATGAAAATGGTAAACCTGTACGTGTGGATACAATTGTAATTTCTACACAGCATCATCCAGATGTTACATGGGAAGAAATCGATCGCGATTTAAAAGAGCATGTAATTAAAGCTGTAGTTCCAGCAGAATTAATGGATGGAGAAACGAAATTCTTCATTAACCCAACTGGCCGCTTCGTAATTGGTGGACCACAAGGTGATGCTGGTTTAACAGGACGTAAAATCATCGTTGATACTTACGGTGGATACGCTCGCCATGGCGGTGGTGCATTCTCTGGTAAAGATGCAACGAAAGTTGACCGTTCTGCAGCATATGCAGCTCGTTATGTTGCGAAAAACATCGTAGCAGCTGGTCTTGCTGACAAAGCAGAAGTACAACTTGCATACGCAATCGGCGTAGCACAACCAGTATCAATTTCAGTTGATACATTTGGCACTGGTAAAGTATCTGAAGACGTACTAGTAGAACTAGTTCGTAACAACTTCGATCTTCGCCCAGCTGGTATTATTAAAATGCTAGACTTACGTCGCCCAATTTACAAACAAACAGCAGCTTACGGCCACTTCGGACGTACTGATGTAGATCTTTCATGGGAACGTACAGACAAAGCTGTAGCTTTAAAAGAGCAAGCTGGTCTATAATATATGAAAAAAAGCTTTGCGCGGTGAGCGCAAAGCTTTTTTTATTTTATTTTACTTATTATTTGAATACATGAATTACAATGCACTTCTCCTTCTAGCTCAATATACTTTTTCATATTAGTCATGCCGCTTGCCGGAAATGGCATATGAATCCACGATTTTTCATATGTTTGTATTTCCTTTTCACATGATTTACAAAGGATTGGTTTCTTACGGAACATAGAAAATCATCCTTTCAGTTGGCGCGCTTTTCCTGCGCAAAAAGCACTGCTCAGTAAAAATAGCGTCGCGAATATAATACTTACTAATGTAGCGTATGGAATTGCTCCTTTTAGAGAAAATCCCACGGTGATTGAAGCTATAAATAAGAGGATGAATGTCGTTGTTAATTTTTTATAAAGTTCCATAATATGTAGACCTCCGATTTATTTTGTAGTGTAAATTTAAAAATTAAATGTATTATGTAGAAAATATAAGGTGAGTTAAAGAGTAGCTAATGATGTGGAGTCTAAGAGTATAAAAAATACACTCTTTTATTTTCCTTTTTGTGGGTGTTCATACTTATATTGTATCATGCTTCATCGTTGGCTTCATACATAATTGTGTAAAGATATGTATGATAAAATAGAGAAAAGTCTTCAAGAAAGGAAAGATGAAAATGAGTGTAACTGAACATAAAAAACAAGCACCAAAAGAAGTACGCTGTAAAATTGTTACGATTTCCGATACACGTACGGAAGAGACAGATAAGAGCGGGCAACTATTACATGAATTGTTAAAAGAAGCAGGTCATACAGTGACCTCTTATGAAATTGTAAAAGATGATAAAGAAAGTATTCAGCAAGCAGTGTTAGCTGGTTATCATAGGGAAGATGTAGATGTCGTACTAACTAATGGCGGAACTGGTATTACGAAACGTGATGTAACGATTGAGGCAGTGTCAGTGTTATTAGATAAAGAAATTGTTGGATTTGGTGAGTTATTCCGCATGATAAGTTACCTAGAAGATATCGGAAGTAGTGCGATGTTAAGTAGAGCAATCGGCGGTACGATTGGGCGCAAAGTAGTCTTCTCAATGCCGGGATCTAGCGGAGCAGTTCGTCTTGCGATGAATAAGTTGATTTTACCGGAGTTAGGTCATATTACATTTGAGCTGCATCGCCAATGAGTAAATTTGTTGGAATTGTATTAGCAGGTGGTATGTCGAGTAGATTCGGTGAACCGAAAGCGCTAGCGAGTTGGGGTGGGAGTACTTTTGTTGAGCATATTTTGAAAGTGATGACAAGTACGCTTCAAGAAGTTGTAGTCATTAGTCATTTTGATATAAAAGAGCGAGTGGAGCAACTAGTACAAGTTCCTGTTATAGAAGATATTCCGCACTATAAAGGAAACGGACCACTTGCTGGAATTGTATCAGGAATGGAATATATCGAAGCGGATTGGTACGCTATTATGCCTTGCGATGCACCAAACGTTTCACAAGAGTGGTTTACTATTTTATTAGAACAAACGAGTGATGAGTATGATGCGGTTGTACCTATTATTAATGGAAGAAAACAACCGTTACTTGCGGCGTATCATAACCGTGTGAAAGAGAAGATTTACACTTTACTTCAGGAAGAGCGAAGAAGCATGGGGCAGCTTTTATCACAATGTAATGTGAAATATGTTGCCGGAGAAGATGTACAAGCAAATGCAGAATGGTTTATAAATGTGAATACGAAAGAAGAATATGCGCAGGTTCAAAAAAACCTTTCAAATGAATGAAAGGTTTTTTGATATACAGAAATTGGGGAACAATTACTGTATAAAGGTATGTGAGTAAGTTGATTTTAAGGGGAATTTCTTAAAATCATCATACAGTAAAAATACTATATAACCATATTTTGATTTTTATGGGTTTTTATTACAAATATATTTAGTTATGTATCTTTTTGATATAATGAATATAGAAATAAAGCGATATTTCACCTTATGTATCATTTAGTAAACTAAAATTTACAATTGTGTAATAAACTCTCTTCACGTTGTAAATAGCCAGTAAAGGTCACGTTTGGTTGCGGAGCAGCTCCATACAAACAATTATGAAAGTGATTCATATACATCTTTAGTTCTATACGATAGACATAGAATATATTTACAAATATAACATTTGATGGGTAGCGGAATGGAGAGGCCTGTTTTATACTAATATTGTGTCACCCCTTCTAAGGGACAGTGCACAACCGGTTATTGGCTAATGGGAACATTCTCATTTTGCCAGTGCCGGTTTTTTAGTAGATAATGATGATAATAAAGTGAAACTATAATCAGTTGGGGTTTTGTTCACTCCCTACTGATTATTAGCCTTCACCAATCGGGCGTTTACGGGCAGCAGGGCTCCCACCTGACTTTTGAGGTGGGAGTCTTACTGCCCGTAAATAGCGGGATAAATTTTTTGAGGGAGGGATTGTTTTGAAAAAGATAGATTTTACTTCTATGAGAGAGCGAGTAGCTAGTTTTTATATTTATTCTATCTCTTTTCTTGGTTTAATTGCTTTTATCGTTTCTTTATTTTTAAGTAAAATGCCTTCTCATCTTATACTGCTTTTGTTGTTAATTATGTTTATGGGAATTACTGAGTATTTTCCTATCCGCATTTGGAGAGGCGGGATCACACTCAGCCTTACACTTATTTATACAATGAATTGGCAGTTTGGAATACATATAACTGTTGTTTCGTGTGTGTGTGTGATGTTATGTATCCAATTGTTTCGCCGCTTATCTATGCAAAGGACAGTATTTAATTGTGCGCAACTTGCTCTTAGTATCGTATTAGCAGAATGGCTTTCCAGTGAATGTTTCTCTCTTTTTATTTCTGGAATGAATCTTTCAGTTTTATATGAAAAATTCATAATTTTGTTTTTATTCAGCGCATTCCTTTGCCTTTTTAACGGTTTATTTTACGATCTTTTAATCATACTTCTTCCTCAGCCCTATCCGCTAGAAGAGTGGCGTAAAAAGAATATGTTAGTACTCTTGAGTTTGAGTTTTTGTTTATTTTATTCTTCACTTATACATATTTTAGATTACCGATATCGCGGAGTGATGGATGAAATTATGGTTCTGTTCTTCTTTTTCCCGCTTGTGGCAATCTGTATCATTAGCTCTTTCGTTAGACAAATACGGGTGGAAAAAGAACGATTATATAAGCTTTTTTCCATTACGACGGAATTAAGTCGTGGACTATCTGCCGGCAACTTACAGCAGATGAAACAATCACTGAAAGGATTTCTAGGAATACAGGCATATGTTTTATGGGCGAAAGATGAAGAGAACTGGACACTTTTATTAAAGGATGGAAAAGTACGTCGTGATATTTCTAATTATTCTGACCTGTATAAGGAGTTTGAAGAGATATTAGAAACTGTTGTTGTTACTGATTGGAAAACAGGTATGGCTCCGGGAGATGAAGTGTTTGAAAATACTATGCGCTCTCTTGTATATTTACCTCTTAAGGTAAATCATGAATTAGTTGGAATGTTTGTGGCAGGGAAAAGCAGGAGTGCGAGTTTTATTACTGAAGATGTACAAACTTTAGCTACGTTTGCTAATCAGTTAGGTAGCTTGCTTAAAACGCGGACACTCATCTCTGAACAGGAAAAAAGAACGATTTTAGAAGAACGAAATCGAATTGCTCGTGAAATCCACGATGGAATCGCACAAGCATTGGCCGGAGTGATATTTCAGATGGAGTCGGCTCAGAAGAAATATGCAGATCGACCAAAGGACATGCAGCAAGTGGTAGATACAAGCATAAAAAAATTACGGAAGAGTTTAAGTGAAGTTCGTTATTCTATTTATGCTTTAAAGCCATATCCAACACAAAGATTAGGACTAAAGCAAGCAATTATAAATAAAGTTCAATCCTTAAAACAAGAATATGGTCTAGCCATTACATATCATGAAAGAGGCCGTTCTCGAAAACTTAGTTTTACGAAAGAACGAGTTATCTTCGATACTTTGCAGGAGAGCTTGCAGAACATTATAAAGCATGCAAAGGCAGATAAAGTTGACATTTTATTAAGCTATCAACGGGAACATGTACTTTTAAAGGTAAAGGATAACGGAATTGGCTTTTCTCTTTTTGAATCCATGATTAAAGCAAAGCATGAGCCGCACTATGGTATATTACATATGAATGAACAGGCTGAACAGCTGGGGGCTGCCCTTCAAATTGATAGTTCAGCAGGAAAAGGTACAGAAATCACATTGTTAATTCCAGATTCAGAAATGGGGGAGGAGTATCATGATTCGAATATTAGTAGTGGATGATCATACTGTTTTGCGTGATGGAATTCGAAGTATATTGGAACTCGAATCTGATATGCGAGTAGTTGGAGAAGCTGTTTCCGGGGATGAAGTAGTAAAAAAAGTGGAAGAGTGTAGGCCTGATTGTATCTTAATGGATATTAATTTACCAGGAAAAAATGGTATTGAGGCTACATCACTCGTGAAAGATCAGTATCCGAACTGCCGTGTTCTCGTATTGACTATGTATGAACATGATGAATACTTGATGGCTGCTCTTCGGGCAGGTGCAGACGGTTATTTACTGAAGGATTCATCATCCGAGCAGGTAGTGGCGGCAATTCGAATGGTATTACAAGGAGATTCTGTGATTCATCCGCGTATGACTAAAAAATTGATTACATATCATCAGCAAACGAAATCAGAATCAAATGAAAATGAACTAACAGAGCGTGAAAAAGAAATACTATTTGAATTGGTTAAAGGTCTTAGCAATAAGGAAATTGCTGAAGCTCTATATATCAGTGACAAGACAGTTAAAATCCATGTTAATAAGATTTTCAGAAAACTAAATGTGAAAAGCCGTTCACAGGCAGTCATATATGCCGTGCGAAATCAGCTTGTTCCATTTTCTTAAATAAAAATCATTTAAAAGAACTACCCCGCACTTTATTATTTTACTCAAAATAATAAAGTGCGGGGTAGTTCTTTTGTACTATACGGTATAGAACTAATAACTAAAAAAATATTACTTTTTGATAATTTTCAGAAAAGTTTTAATTTTATAAGATAAGAAAGTAGAGTTGTAGCCTAATAGCTTCGGAAATTTATGTTATGCAATAACTACAGATACAAATAAATTTAGATGGGGGAACTTGTATGAAGAGAGGGAAATTTGGGAGGGTTCTTACAGGAACGTTAGTTGCTGGTATGCTATTGTCACAAGGTATTCCGTATAATGTATTGGCAGAAAGCGCGGTTGAACTGAAGCCAGTTGATAATGCGGAACAGGTACTAATGAATCTGTCTTCAGAACAAAGAAAGGCTTTAGAGCAATTGGATGTAAGTCCTAATTTTACGATTTCACCTGATATTGATTCTAATAGTCCTGAATTAGTTAACGTTATCGTGGAATTCAATCAGGCTCCGGCGAAAATCGAAGTGATGAAACAAGCAGCGAAAGGGAAGAAAATAGCTGCTACTACTGCCCAAGCAAAAGTGGATGAAGAGCATAAAGTGTTCAAACAACATGTTGAATCTTTAAAATCGAAGAAGGATGCTAGCACGTACGATACGAAAAAAGTGGAAATCACACGTGAATATAAAAATGCGATCAACGGTGTAGCCATGACTTTACCTGGTGTGGCTGTGCAGGAGTTAATCCAATCTGGAGTAGTAAAACGTGTCTATAAAGATTACGAGGTAAAAGTGGAACCTCCGGTAGAAACGAAAGAAACAATCGATCCGAAAATGGCAGACAGCATCCCGCAAATTGGCGTGGACAAGCTTCATGCAGAAAATATTATGGGTAAAGGAATTAAAGTTGGCGTTCTTGATACAGGTGTTGACTACAATCATCCTGACTTAAAAGATGCCTATAAAGGCGGATATGATTTTGTAGATAACGATGCAGATCCGATGGAAACGACGTACGAGGATTGGATAAAAGCTGGTAAGCCAGAATATCCAGGCTTAGTGTACTATACAAACCATGGTACACATGTAGCGGGAACAATTGCAGCTCAAAAGAAAAATAATGCGGATTATGCTGTGAAAGGTGTGGCACCTGAAGTTGACCTATATGCTTACAGAGTATTAGGCCCTTGGGGTGGAGGGAATTCTGCGGGGATTCTTGCTGGAATCGATAAAGCGATTACAGATGGTATGGATGTCATCAACATGTCGCTTGGTGCGCAGACGAATGATCCGTTATATGCCACTTCTGTTGCAGTAAATAACGCCATGCTTTCAGGTGTGGTGACAGTTGTTGCCGCAGGTAACGCTGGACCAAACGAAAAAACGCTCGGGTCCCCGGGAACGGCAGCTCTTGGTATTTCAGTAGGGGCAAGTGATGCTGCTATGTCTATTCCTACATTCAGCGCAAGTGTATCTAACGAAAAATTCGAAAATATGCAGCTATTAGGGAAAGATTTTCCTGATAAATTAGAAGATTTCGGGGGACAATCGTTACCGATTGTATTTGTAGGACTTGGTAAGCAAGCTGATTTTACGGGGAAAGATCTTAACGGAAAAATTGCGTTAATCCAGCGCGGAGAAATTACGTTTGATGAAAAAATTAAAAATGCAAAAAATGCTGGAGCAAAAGCGGTTATCGTATATAACAATGTCGACGGACAAATATCTGCCTACTTAGGTGAGGGGGTAGATCTTATTCCATCTTTCCGTCTGTCAAAAGCGGATGGAGAACGATTAAAGGCGTTAGGTGAAGTATCTTTCAAATTCGAAACGCTGAGCAATACAAAAACGGAAGGTGATCACTTAGCTGATTTCAGCTCCCGTGGGCCGGTAAATGGGAATTATGACATTAAACCAGATGTAGTCGCTCCTGGTGTGTCGGTTTTCTCTACTGCACCGGAATACATTAACGATCCGCAGGACGGCATAAATTACGGCAATGCATATGTACGCTTGTCTGGTACTTCTATGGCGAGCCCTCACGTAGCGGGTACAGCGGCATTGATTTTGCAACAGCATCCGAATTATACACCTTTCGATGTAAAAGCGGCTCTTATGAATACATCCGATGATTTGAATGGCCAGAATTCCGTATACGAAGTAGGCGCAGGGCGCATCGATGCGTATCAAGCTGTTCATACGGACACATCTATCAAAGTATTGGACAAAACAAAAAATATCGAGAACGGAAATGTTGTTGAAATTGACGAACAAACAGGCTCTATTATGTTTGGCAGACTTTTTAAGCAAGATGATAAACCAATTGAGACAAGCAAAAAAGTAAATATCCAAAACAACGGCAAGGAAGAAAAATCATTTAAAGTAGAAGTAGAGTATCACGGCGAACGTACAGGCATTCAAGATGCAGTGAAGAACGGAATACAAGTTGAGGTACCGGCATCTCTTACAGTGGCAAGCGGACAATCACAAGAGTTGCAGCCGAAAATTACGATTCCTGCTAGCGCAGCGAAAGGCAGATACGAAGGATATATTCATGTAACGAATACGAACAATCCGTCCGAAACGTATCAAATTCCATTCGCTGTCATGGTGACGGAAAAAGGATTTGAATATATAAAAACGAGTGCACCATCTGTAACAAATAATACACCTTTCTGGGATCTTTTAAACACTACGGTCCACGGAATAATGAAGTTGAATAGTCCGATGCAAACAATCGATGTGCTTGTTAAGGACAGTAAAACAGGGAAAGCTGTAGGTTTTGTAGGAACAGCGAACACTAGTAAGTTGCACACGGACAAAGAAACTTTTCTTGTAGGAGCATTCAACGGCATTGTCTATCCATTTACAAATGATCCTTCCAAGCCGATTAGCGATATTCCTGTGAAGCTTCCAGAAGGCGATTATATACTGGAAACGATTGGACATGATGAGGAAGGGAAATCATATGTTGCACATAATCCGCTTATTTTGGACAATACAGCACCGGAAGTGAACATGGATAAAAAACCGGGTGTGATTGAAGTGAATGACTCCATGTTTACGGAAGAAGATGGAAAGAAAGCAGTATGGCTGCATGGAATAGTTAAAGATGAGACAGTAGATGTATTGAAGTCCAAAGGCTTAAACTATGACCAATCATCTAACATCATGGAGTACTATGCAAACTCTGGAATGGTAGGTGGAAGCTTCCCAATCCAAGCAAATGGAGATGTGAAATTCGGTATTGAGGCAAATGATATTGCAAAAAAACCTCTAAATTTGACTTTGAATACGTTTGATATTGCAACGACATTTAATAAGCAAAGCTATGTCTTCGTAAAAGAAGGTACAGAGTATACGACTTCTAGTTATGATAAGAAAGACGTAAAAGTCGGCGATACAGTTACGATGACACTTAGTCTCAATAATGTGAAGCAGTTTGTATCTGGGGAATTCCAGGTGGAATTCATGAACGATTTATATAAGTTTGAGAATGTGAAACTGAACAATGCGGCAAACGAGTACGCGAAGGAAAAAGGCTTGGAAGTATCGCTGCAAGAACCTGTGGTGAAAGAAGGAACTAACACCAATACGGTGAAAGTCGGCGCATCTATGAAAGGGAATGCATTTAGCGGTATGGACGGCGATATGCCTTTCCTTGATGTAACGCTCAAATTAGTAAGTGATGCATATTACAATAATGCTACCAAATTTAATGTACAACAGGCGTCTTATATGAAAGCGGGACAAACAGCACCTACTGCCATTTCTTATTTAAATACGGAAAGCTTTAACATCATTCCGACGCATTCGAGAGTGCTGGGTCCTATCAAGCCGGAAGCATTTTTGACAGCAAGCGGTTCTTTGAAAGCAGGAGATTATACAAAAATAGGTGCCCAAGTATATGTGCTGTCCCCAAAAGGTAAAAAATATAAGGGAACAATTGATAGTAAAGGGGCATATACGATTAATGGTATCCCAGCTTCTACTGAAGCACACACAGTTGTTGTCGATGTTCCGGGACATCTGAAAGTGATGAATAAATTCATTCCTGGATATTCTGTAAACGGTGAGGTGCGCGGGCAATATTTTAGATTAGGCGCTAAAGGTCTTGCAGGAGATGTGAATGGTGACAGATTGATTGATATTCGAGATATGCAAAGTGTAGTCGATGTATACGGTAAAAAGGATGCATCCATCTTGCCGCAAGATCTCAATCAAGACGGTGTCGTAGATGAGACAGATGTCCGCTTCATTGAGAAAAACTTCTTGCAAAAAGAAGTCGATGTTCCAGAAGTGGTTAAGCCGAAAGAAACAATCGGTAAAAAAGGTCTGGCAGACTTCCTGCGCCAGATTGGTTTAGAGCCGAAATCAAAGTAATACAGTGAAATTTATATTAGTGGGGGATTTTCTTCATCCCACCACTAATGATTTCTCACTTAATCTAATGATAGATTTTATCTACTATATTTTTATACAAAGTAAGATCAATAGCTTTAAAGGTTACTTCTTTTGTTTGATTTTCAGAATGGCATCTTAGTTTACTAGTTTCACGGATTGTTTGTAAAACAATTATATGAAGAAAAGAGGATGAGCTATGAAGAGAAGAAAAAAAGGGAAGCTTCTTATAGGAACGTTAGCTGTAGGTATGCTATTGTCACAGGGTATTCCGTATAACGTATTGGCAGAAAGTCCGGTTGAACTGAATCCAGTTGATAATGTGGAGACAGTCCTGAAGAGTCTATCGGCAGATCAAAGAAAGGCTTTAGAGCAATTGGATGCAAATCCTAACTTTACGATTTCACCTGATATTGATACTAATAGTCATAAATTAGTTAACGTTATCGTGGAATTCAATCAAGCTCCAGCAAAAATTGAAGTGATGAAACAAGCGGCGAAAGGGAAGAAAATAGCTGCTACTACTGCGCAAGCAAAAGTGGATGAAGAGCATAAAGTATTTAAGCAACATGTCGAATCTTTAAAATCGAAGAAGGATGCTGGCACGTACGATACGAAAAAAGTGGAAATCACACGTGAATATAAGAATGCAATCAACGGTGTAGCGATGACGTTACCTGGTGTGGCTGTGCAGGAGTTGATCCAATCTGGAGTAGTAAAACGTGTCTATAAAGATTATGAGGTAAAAGTGGAACCTCCGGTAGAAACGAAAGAAACAATCGATCCGAAAATGGCGGACAGCATTCCGCAAATTGGTGTGGACAAGCTTCATGCAGAAAATATTATGGGTAAAGGAATTAAAGTTGGTGTTCTTGATACAGGTGTTGACTACAATCATCCTGACTTAAAGGGTGCCTATAAAGGCGGATATGATCTTGTTGATAACGATGCAGATCCGATGGAAACAACATACGAGGATTGGATAAAAGCTGGTAAGCCAACAACTCCTGGCTATGTATATTATACAAACCACGGTACACATGTAGCGGGAACAATTGCAGCTCAAAAGAAAAACAATGCAGATTATGCTGTAAAAGGTGTGGCACCTGATGTAGATTTATATGCTTACAGAGTACTAGGACCATGGGGCGGAGGAAATACAGCGGGAGTCCTTGCTGGGATGGATAAAGCAATTGAAGATGGTATGGATGTCATCAACATGTCGCTAGGTGCGCAGACGAACGATCCGCTATATGCCACTTCTGTTGCAGTAAATAACGCCATGCTTTCAGGTGTGGTGACAGTTGTTGCCGCAGGTAACGCTGGACCGAACGAAAAAACGCTCGGTTCCCCTGGAACGGCAGCTCTTGGTATTTCAGTAGGGGCAAGTGATGCTGCCATGTCCATTCCTACATTCAATGCAAGTGCAGCGAGCGAAAAATTTGAAAATATGCAGTTATTAGGTAAAGATTTTCCTGATAAGTTAGAAAATCTACAAGGACAATCGTTACAAATTGTATTTGCGGGACTTGGTAAGCAAGCTGATTTTACAGGGAAAGATTTAAACGGAAAAATTGCGCTGATTCAGCGCGGGGAAATAACGTTTGATGAAAAAATTAAAAATGCTAAAAAAGCCGGAGCGAAAGCGGTTATCGTATATAACAATGCTGACGGACAAATATCTGCCTACTTAGGTGAGGGGGTAGGTCTTATTCCATCTTTCCGTCTGTCAAAAGCGGATGGAGAACGCTTAAAGGCGCTAGGTGAAGTATCTTTCAAATTCGAAACGCTAGGAAATACAAAAACGGAAGGTGATCACTTAGCTGATTTTAGCTCACGCGGACCGGTAAACGGAAATTATGACATTAAGCCGGATGTAGTCGCTCCTGGTGTGTCGGTTTTCTCTACTGCACCAGAATATATCAATGATCCGCAGGACGGCATAAATTACGGCAATGCATATGTACGCTTGTCTGGTACTTCTATGGCTACTCCTCACGTGGCGGGTACAGCAGCATTGATCCTGCAGCAGCATCCAGAATACACACCTTTCGATGTAAAAGCGGCTCTTATGAATACATCCGATGATTTGAATGGCCAAAATTCCGTATACGAAGTAGGCGCAGGGCGCATCGATGCGTATGAAGCCGTTCATACGGACACATCCATTAAAGTATTAGACAAAACACAAAATGTCGAGAACGGAAATGTTGTCGAAATTGACGAACAAACAGGCTCTATTATGTTTGGCAAACATTTTAAGCAAGGTGATAAACCAATTGAAGCGAGCAAAAAAGTGACTGTTCAAAACAACGGTAAAGAAGAAAAATCTTTTAAAGTAGAAGTAGAGTATCACGGTGAGCGTACGGGCATTCAAGATGCAGTGAAGAATGGAATACAAGTTGAGGTACCGGCATCTCTTACAGTGGCAAGCGGAAAATCACAGGAACTGCAGCCGAAAATTATGATTCCTTCTAGTGCAGCGAAAGGCAGATACGAAGGATATATTCATGTAACGAATGCGAACAATCCGTCCGAAACGTATCAAATTCCATTCGCTGTCATGGTGACGGAAAAGGGATTTGAATATGTAAAGACAAGTACACCATCCGTAACAAATACAACACCTTTTTGGCAAGGCTTATACCCTTTTGTTCATGGGTCAATGAAGTTGAATAGCCCGATGAAAACAATCGATGTGCTTGTTAAGGACAGTAAGACAGGGAAAGCTGTAGGTTTTGTAGGAACAGCGGACGCCAGCAGATTACTGACAGATGTAGAAACTTTTCTTATGGGTATATTCAGCGGTACTGTCTATCCATTTACAAACGATCCTTCTAAGCCAATTGGCGATCTTCCTGTGAAGCTTCCAGCAGGCGATTATATACTGGAATTGATTGCGTACGATGAGGAAGGGAAATCATATGTTGCAGATAATCCGCTTATCGTGGACAATACAGCACCGGAAGTAAATATGGATAAAAAACCGGGTGTAATTGAGGTTAATGACTCCATGTTTACGGAAGAAGATGGACAAAAAGCGGTATGGCTGCATGGAACAGCTAAGGATGCGACAGTGGATGTATTGAAATCGAAAGGCTTAAACTATGACCAATCATCCAACAGCATGGCTTACTCTGCAAACTCTCCATTCATAAATGGGTACTTCCCGATCCAAGCGAATGGAGATGTAAAATTCGGTATTGAGGCAAGTGATATTGCAACAAAACCTCTAAATTTGACTTTGACTACGTCTGATATCGCAACGGCAGTTGGTAAACAAAACTATGTCTTTGTAAAAGAAGGTACGGAATATACGACTTCTAGTTACGATAAGAAAGATGTAAAAGTCGGCGATACAGTTACGATGACACTTAGTCTCAATAATGTGAAGCAGCTTGTATCCGGGGAATTCCAAGTGGAATTCATGAATGAGCTGTTCAAGTTTGAGAATGTGAAACTGAACAATGCGATAAATCAGTATGCAGAGGAAAAAGGCTTGGAGGTATCGCTGCAAGAACCTGTGGTGACAGAAGGAACTCACAAGAATACGGTGAAAGTTGGCGCATCGATGAAAGGGAATGCATTTAGCGGTATGGACGGCGATATGCCTTTCCTTGATGTAACGCTCAAATTAGTAAGTGATGCATATTTCGATAATGCTACCAAATTTGCTGTAAAGCAGGCGTCTTATATGAAAGCGGGACAAACAGCTGCTACTGCCATTCCTTATTTGGATACGGAAAGCTTTAACATCATTCCAACGCATTCGAAAGTGCAGGGTTTTATCGGACCGGAAGCGTTTTTGAGAAATGACGGTAGTTTGCCAAAAGGTGATTATTCAAAGATCGGTGCCCAAGTATATGCAATGTCCCCAAAAGGTAAAAAATATAAGGGAACAATTGATAGTAGAGGGGAATACATCATTAAGGGTATCCCAGCTTCTACTGAAGCACACACAGTTGTTTTTGATGTTCCGGGACATCTGAAAGCGATGAAGAAATTCATTCCTGGATATTCTGTAAACGGTGAGGTGCGGGGGCAATATGTTGGAGTACGTGCTAAAAATCTTGCGGGGGATGTGAATGGTGACAGATTGATTGATATTCGCGATATGCAAAGCGTAGTTGAAGCATACGGTAAAAAGGATGCATCCATCGTGCCGCAAGATCTCAATCAAGACGGTGTCGTAGATGAGACAGATGTCCGCTTCATTGAGAAAAACTTCTTGCAAAAAGAAGTCGGTGTCCCAGAAGTAGTTAAGCCAAAAGAAACAATTGGTAAAAAAGGACTGGCAGACTTCCTGCGTCAAATCGGTTTGGAACCAAAATCAAAGTAATACAGTGAAACTTCTATTAGTGGGGGATTTTCTTCATCACCCACTAATGGTTGCTCACTTAATCTAATGATAGATTTTACTCACTATATTTTTACACAAAGTGAGATCAATAGCTTTAAAGATTACTTCTTTTGTTTGATTTTCAGAATGGCACCTTAGTTTACTAGTTTCACGGATTGTTTGTAAAACAATTATATGAAGAAAAGAGGATGCGCTATGAAGAGAAGAAAAAAAGGGAAGCTTCTGATAGGGACGTTAGCTGTAGGCATGCTATTGTCACAGGGTATTCCGTATAACGTATTGGCAGAAAGTCCGGTTGAACTGAATCCAGTTGATAATGTAGAGAAAGTCTTGACGAACCTGTCGGCAGATCAAAGAAAGGCTTTAGAGCAATTAGATGTAAATCCTAACTTTACAATTTCTCCTGATATTGATTCTAATAGTCCTGAATTAGTCAAAGTTATTGTGGAATTCAATCAGGCGCCAGCGAAAATTGAAGTGATGAAACAAGCGGCGAAAGGAAAGAAAATATCTGCTACTACTGCGCAAGCAAAAGTAGATGAAGAACATAAAGTGTTCAAACAATATGTCGAATCTTTAAAGTCGAAGAAGGATGCCGGCACGTACGATACGAAAAAAGTGGAAATCACACGCGAATATAAAAATGCAATCAACGGTGTAGCGATGACGTTACCTGGTGTTGCAGTTCAGGATTTACTACAATCTGGAGTCGTAAAACGTGTCTTTAAAGATTACGAGGTGAAAGTGGAACCTCCGGTAGAAACGCAAAAAGAAATTCAGCCAAAAATGGCAGACAGCATTCCGCAAATTGGCGTGGACAAGCTTCATGCAGAAAATATTATGGGTAAAGGGATTAAAGTCGGCGTTCTTGATACAGGTGTTGACTATAATCATCCAGATTTAAAAGATGCTTATAAAGGCGGATATGATTTTGTAGATAACGATGCAGATCCGATGGAAACAACATACGAGGATTGGATAAAAGCTGGTAAGCCAGAATATCCTGGCTATACGTATTACACAAATCATGGTACACATGTAGCGGGAACAATTGCGGCTCAAAAGAAAAATAACGCGGATTACGCTGTGAAAGGTGTAGCGCCTGAAGTAGATTTATATGCTTATAGAGTATTAGGCCCTTGGGGAGCAGGATCTACAGAAGGAATCCTTGCAGGAATTGATAAAGCAATTGAAGAGGGTATGGATGTTATCAATATGTCGCTAGGTGCGCAGACAAACGATCCGCTATATGCCACTTCTGTTGCGACAAATAACGCTATGCTTTCAGGTGTGGTAACAGTCGTTGCCGCAGGTAACGCTGGACCGAACGAAAAAACTCTCGGTTCCCCGGGAGCGGCAGCTCTTGGCATTTCAGTAGGGGCAAGTGATGCTGCCATGTCTATTCCTACATTCAGCGGGAGTGCTGCGAACGAAAAGTTTGAAGGTATGCAGCTATTAGGTAAAGATTTTCCTGATAAGTTAGAAGATTTCGGAGGACAATCTTTCCCAATTGTATTTGCGGGACTTGGGAAAGAAGCGGATATTACTGGAAAAGATCTCAATGGAAAAATTGCATTAATTCAGCGCGGGGAAATTACGTTTGATGAAAAAATCAAAAACGCCAAAAAAGCCGGAGCGAAGGCTGTTATCGTGTATAACAATGCTGACGGACAAATATCTACCTACTTAGGTGAGGGGGTAGGTCTTATTCCATCTTTCCGCCTGTCAAAAGCAGATGGCGAACGGTTAAAGGCGCTAGGTGAAGTACCTTTCAAATTCGAAACGCTGAGCAATACAAAAACGGAAGGCGATCACTTAGCTGATTTTAGCTCACGCGGACCGGTAGACGGAAACTACGATATTAAGCCAGATGTAGTCGCTCCTGGTGTGTCGGTTTTCTCGACTGCCCCGGAATATATCAATGATCCACAGGACGGCGCAAATTACAGCAATGCATATGTACGTTTGTCTGGTACGTCTATGGCGACTCCTCATGTGGCAGGTGCAGCAGCATTGATTTTGCAGGAGCATCCAGAATACACACCTTTTGATGTAAAAGTGGCTCTTATGAATACATCGGATGATTTGAATGGGGACTATTCCGTATACGAGGCGGGGGCTGGGCGCATCGATGCGTATGAAGCTGTTCATACGGACACATCCATTAAAGTATTAGACAAAACTCAAAATGTCGAGAACGGAAACGTTGTCGACATTGACGAACAAACAGGTTCCATCGTGTTTGGCAGACATGTTAAGCAAGGGGATAAACCGATTGAAGCGAGCAAAAAAGTAAATATCCAAAACAACGGCAAGGAAGAAAAATCATTTAAAATAGAAGTAGAGTATCACGGCGAACGTACAGGTATTCAAGATGCGGTGAAGAACGGTGTACAAGTTGACGTGCCTGCATCTCTTACAGTAGCAAGTGGAAAATCACAGGAACTGCAGCCGGAAATTACGATTCCTGCTAGCGCCGCGGTAGGCAGATACGAAGGATATATTCATGTAACGAATGCGAACAATCCGGCCGAAATGTATCAAATTCCATTCGCTGTCATAGTGACGGAAAAGGGATTTGCCTATATGGAAACAGAACGACCATCAGTAACAAATAATACGCCTTTCTGGCAATACATGAGGCCATTCATCTTTGGACTCATGAAGTTGAATAGCCCAATGGAAACAATCGATATCGTTGTCAAAGACAGCAAATCGGGGAAAGCTGTAGGATTGACCGGAACGATAGACGCCAGCAACATGATGACAGATATAGATTATGCTGGAATAGTATTCAATAGCTATGTCTATCCATTTACAAATGATCCTTCCAAGCCAATCGGAGAGGTCCCTGTAAAACTTCCAGAAGGAGACTATACAATTGAAATGATCGGGCATGATGAGGAAGGAAAATCATATGTGGTAGGCAAACCGATGATCGTGGATAATACAGCACCGGAAGTAAACATGGATAAAAAACCAGGTGTAATCGAGATTAACGACTCCATGTTTACAGTAGAGGATGGACAAAAAGCGGTATGGCTGCATGGAACAGCTAAAGATTCCACAGTTGATGTATTGAAATCGAAAGGCTTAAACTATGATCAATCTTCCAATACAATGGCTTACTATTTAGAATCTGGATTTATAGGTGGATTCTTCCCGATACAAGCAAACGGGGATGTGAAATTCGGTATTGAGGAAAGCGACATTGCAACAAAACCTTTAAGTTTGAAGTTGGCTACGTTTGATATCGCAACGACAGTTGGTAGACAAAACTATATCTTCATGAAAGAAGGTACAGAGTATACGACTTCTAGTTACGATAAGAAAGACGTAAAAGTCGGCGATCCTGTAACAATGACATTGAGCTTGAATAATGTAAAGCAGCTTGTATCTGGGGAATTCCAGGTAGAGTTCATCAAAGATTTGTTCAAGTTTGAAAATGTGAAGCTGAACAATGTGGCAAACGAGTATGCAAAGGAAAAGGGCTTGGAGGTATCGCTGCAAGAGCCTGTGGTGACGGAAGGAGATTACTTTAGTACGGTGAAAGTCGGCGCATCTATGACAGGAAATGCATTCAGTGGTATGGACGGAGATATGCCTTTCCTTGATGTCACGTTCAAAGTCGTACATGATGAATGGTATTTCGGCGATATCTTTATGGATGTAAAGAAAGCGTCTTATATGAAAGCGGGACAAACAGCAGCTACTGCCATTCCTTTTTACAACACAGAAAATGTAAACATCATTTCGAAGCATTCAAGTGTGTCAGGCTATATTGGGCCGGAAGCCTTTTTGACAGAAGGTGGTTATTTGAAAAAGGGAGACTATACAAAAATTGGTGCCCAAGTATATGCGCTGTCTCCAAGCGGTAAAAAATATAAGGGAACCATTGATAAAAAAGGAGAATACCGTATAGATGGTCTCCCGGCTTCTGATGAAGTATTCACAGTTGTTGCCGAGGTTCCGGGACATTTTAAAGCAATGAGGAAGTTTATTCCTGGATATTTTGTAAACGGTGAACAGCGTGGGCAAAACTTTAATTTTGCTGCCCTAAAAGGTCTTGCAGGGGACGTGAATGGTGATAGATTGATTGATATTCGCGATATGCAAAATGTAGTTGAAGCATATGGCAAGAAGGATGCTTCTATCTTGCCACAAGACATCAACCAAGACGGTGTCGTAGACGAGACAGATGTCCGCTTCATTGAGAAAAACTTCTTGCAAAAAGAAGTCGGTGTTCCAGAAGTGGTTAAGCCGAAGGAAAAAATCGGTAAAAAAAGCTTGGCAGATTTCTTACGTCAGATCGGTCTAGAACCGAAGAAATAAAAATAGGGTGACCTAGGAGTGGTTGTTGATAAAAGAGGGGGAATTTTCACCCTCTGCAAATATCGATAGTCGCTCTTGAATAAAACACTAAGTTCTTTATTAAGAACTTAGTGGCTATCTAAAAGGCGTCAAATAAGGAAACAATTCGTTTTTACCTCATATGGGCTTATCAGCTTTTGGGTGGTTTAAATATTATAAAAATAGGGGGATTATTAAAATGAGTCTTAAGAAAAAACTTGGTATGGGTGTTGCATCTGCAGCTCTTGGTTTATCTTTAATCGGAGGCGGAACGTTTGCGTACTTCAGTGATAAAGAAGTATCAGAAAACACGTTTGCGGCTGGTACGTTAGATTTGAGCATTGATCCACAAGTTATCATCGATGTTGACAAAATCAAACCAGGTGATCAAATAGAACGCGATTTCCACTTAATCAACAGCGGTACTTTGAAAATTAAGGACGTTCATCTTCTTACTGATTACACTGTAACAGATGCAAAAGGTGATAATGGAAATGCTGATTTCGGTGATCATGTCAAAGTGGAATTTTTATGGAACATAGACAAAAACACAGTTCCTGTATGGGAAACTACTTTGTCTGAATTGAAACAAGCTACTGCTGATGGCAACTTGCCTGATCTTGTCCAAAAAGGTGTCGTAAACTGGGAAGGAAACGGACTGGCTCCAGGCAAGGATGACACTTTCTATGTGAAATTCATATTTGAAGATAATGGAGAAGATCAAAACGTATTCCAAGGAGATACATTGAAATTGGACTGGACATTCGATGCGGCTCAGACAAAAGGGGAAGAAAAATAAGTTCGAATTTTATTCATTATATCTATGTACCAACTGAATCGCTAAATAAAAGCGTAAGATAAAAGAGATCACACTTCGAAGTGTGATCTCTTTTCCTATATTTTGTACAATATAGGAATTTCACTTGCAAATTGATGATACATAAGCCGCGTTTAAGCTAGCATTTCCGCTTTTCGACTTTGAATCACATCATCATAATGCATGAGTAAATTACTAGAAATTTCATCCCAACTTTGTGTAGCAGCATAGGATCGAGCATCTAGGCTTATTTGTTTACGTATTTCTTCATTATTTAACAATTTATAAATAGATGATAAAAATGAGTCTTCATTTTTGGGTTCGCATAGAACTCCCGTTTTTCCATCTGTAATAATATTTTTAACCCCGCCACTATTCGCACCAATGACAGGTGTACCACATGCAAGTGATTCAAGTACGACGTTCCCAAATGTTTCAGTAGTAGATGGAAATACCATTAGATCAGAGGAAGCGTAGGCTTCAGCTAAATCTTCACCTTGTAAATATCCAGTAAAAGTTACATTTGTTTTTGGAACATTTTCATACAGGTTCTTCGCAAGAGGACCATCTCCAGCGATGAGCCAATGAATATCGTCACGTTCTTTGTTCGTTGTTTGAATAAGTGTTTGAAGAGTGTCGATATCTTTTTCAGGAGCAATCCGTCCAACATAGGAAAGGACATACTTCGCTGTAATATTATATTTTTTTCGGAATAGGTCTGTATTGTAAGATGGATGAAAGAGTGTGCAATCTACACCCCGTCCCCAAATAGAGAGGGCCTGAAATCCTTTATTTTTTAATTGATGTAATGTTTCAGAGGATGGAACGAAATTTTTTTGCATATGACTATGAAACCATTTTAAATAGTTCCAAAGCATATTGGAGAGGAATTCGATTTTGTAATAGCGTAAATAGGCATCGAAATCAGTATGATAAGAACCGACAACAGGGATGTTCAACTTTTTTGCATAATACAATCCACAAAGTCCCATGTTGAAAGGCGTGGCAATGTGAATGATATCAGGTTTAAAGGCAAGAAGTTCCCGTTTAATGCGCGGAGTAGGAAAAGAAAAGCGACATTCTGGATATAATATTGTTAACGGGATACTTCTCATTTTGTTCACATTCGCTACGAAATTGTCTTCAGCCGTATGCTGAGGGGCGAAAACTGAATAGGAGATATTTTCTTTTTGGAAATATCTTGTTAACCGCTCTAACGTTTTCGCAACCCCGTTCACTTGTGGTGTAAAAGTATCGGTAAATATGGCGACTCTCATCATATCGCTCCTTTATGTGAAAAGTGGGATGAATTGATAAAAAGAGATAATGCCAGAGCAAGTGCCGAGGCACATACCGACGAATACATCTGACGGATAATGAAGTCCTAAATAAATACGAGAAATACCGACGCATAATGCTAACGGTAATAGAAAAACAAGTAAGCTTGGATTATAGCAAATAAATGGAATGAAGACAGAGAAAACAGCCGTTGTATGACCAGACGGGAAAGAGTGGTCTTTTAATGGATGGACCGGATATTTCGCATCTTGAATTGTTAAATAAGGACGTTTTCGCGGGTACCATCTTTTTAATATTTGCACAGGAATATGGCTAATCGTTAAAGAAATAGCAGTTGCAATTGCAGCTTGGTGCAAAGTCCCTTTTGCAAAAATTAAAAAGAAAAGTGTAAGTGTAATGGAGAAAGTAGCACCACCTATATGAGTAATATTGCTGAAAAAGATATTTAATGTTTTTTGATCAAAGTAGCGGTTAATTCCTTTGAAAATGTAACATTCTATTTTATATAATCCACTGACCTTCATGAGATTTTTTCCTCCCTCATTTACATATATATGGAGATATTAGCTTTTATTTTAATAAGATTTTGTTGAGGGAGTAATAATGTTTTGTAAAGAAAAAGTTAGTTTTTTCATAAGAAAAGCTGCCAGTCTTATGGCAGCGTTAAAATTACTTTTGTAATGATTTATAGTACTGACCTTTTTCAACGTATTGTGTGCGGATTCGCTCCATGTCTTTACGGTCCTCTTCTGTTAATTCACGAATGACCTTCGCGGGGCGACCGAATGCTAACGTATTAGGTGGAATTTTCTTACCTTGTGAAACGAGGCTTCCAGCACCGATGAAAGCTCCTTCACCAATTTCAGCGCCGTCTAATATAATAGAGCCCATTCCAACTAAAGCATCTTTCTTAATGTGACAGCTATGTAAAATAACTTGATGCCCAACTGTAACATCATCTTCTAAAATAAGAGGATACTGTGGGCTTTGGTGAAGCGTACATTGATCTTGTACATTTACGCGGTCACCAATTATCGTTGGTGATACATCGCCACGGATGACTGTATTAAACCAAATACTTGATTCCTCGCCAATTGTCACATCACCTGTAATGGTAACGTAGTCAGCGATAAAAGCACTAATCGCAATTTTCGGGTTTTTTTCTTTATAAGGATATATCATGTAAAGCCTTCCTTTCCTAGAGACTAGTTTTAGTTTATCAAATTATGAAAAAGAGTGAAATGGAGGAGGTCCGTATGTGGAATTATGAAGCAGAGGAAGCGAAAGCTGTAGTCGTTATTGTGCACGGTGCTATGGAGTATCATGGACGTTACGAAGCAATCGCGGAAATGTGGAATCATATCGGCTACCACGTCGTGATGGGAGATCTGCCGTCACATGGAACTACTTCGAGAAATAGAGGACATATTGATTCATTTGATGAATACATAGAGGAAATAAAGTTATGGGTGAAAGAAGCAAGAAAGTACCGATTACCTATTTTTCTATTCGGTCATAGTATGGGCGGCCTTATCGTCATTCGTATGATGCAAGAAACGAAGAGAGAGGACATAGATGGAATTGTACTAAGCTCGCCATGTTTAGGTGTATTAGCTACACCTTCTGCTCCGCTTCTTGCTGCTTCAAAAATATTAAATGTCGTTGCTCCAAAATTGCAATTCGCCACGAATCTAACGGTAGAAATGTCAACTCGTAATCATGAAGTGAGAGATGCGATGGAGAATGATTCATTGTTCTTGCGCAAAGTATCAGTACGTTGGTATAGTGAATTGATTAAGTCTATTGAAATTGCTCATAAGAAAATAGACGATTTTCCAGATGTTCCACTCTTGCTAATGCAAGCATGTGAGGATAAACTTGTAGATAAAACACGTGTCCGCATGTGGTTTGATAATGCTAAAATAAGTGATAAGGCATATAAAGAATGGCCGAATTGTTATCATGAGTTATTAAATGAATATGAGCGTGATGAAATTTTGAATTATATTCAGGCATTTACTGAAATACGCATCCATAACATAATAGAAACAAATAAGTAAATTATTTGTACATTGAATAGAGGAGATGAAGGAAGAAGTGAACGTACCGAGTAATCCCATAACGCTCATGGCGAAAGTATACCGTGATGTGTTTCCGGTTGTACACCATGAGCTAGCGATGTGGAAAGAGCGTGCCTACCATATTCCGAATGATGAGCTTCATAGTCAGGCAATCGCAAGTATTGAGAATAAAACGTTTCATTGCGAGGGTGGTGGCATTTTAGCGCTGCTAGCAAATGAGAACCGAGAGGAATGTATTCGTTTTATTGTAGCGTATCAAACGATTAGCGATTATTTAGATAATTTATGTGACCGCAGTACATCACTTGATCCAAAAGATTTTGCCGCTCTTCATGAGTCGATGATAATGGCATTAAGCCCTGAAGTTGAAGGGGGCGGTAATTATTATCGTTACCGTGATGATCAAGATGATGGTGGTTATTTAGATGAACTCGTTGAAACATGCCAAGATGTTTTAAAGAAAACGAAGCACTATGACAAAATTGCTCCTGTTCTTCATGAACTTGCTTGTTATTATTGTGATTTACAAATTCATAAACATGTGAAGTTAGAAGAAAGAGAACCACGCTTAAAATCATGGTTTGAAGCACATAAAGAAAATTTACCGCAGATGAGCTGGTTTGAGTTTTCAGCATGTGCAGGTTCTACACTTGGAATCTTTTGCCTTGTAGCATATGCATTTCATGATGAATTACATGATGAGGATATTGAGAAAATTAGACAAGGGTATTTTCCTTACGTACAAGGACTTCACATTTTACTTGATTATTTCATTGATCAAGAAGAAGATCGTATAGGCGGAGATTTGAATTTCTGTAGTTATTATGAAAACGAGCAAGCTATATTAGATCGTATGAAACATTTTGTAGAAGAAGCAGAGAAGAGCATTGGTGATTTGCCTCATGCGAAGTTTCATCGTCTCATAAGCCGAGGATTACTTGGTATTTATTTATCAGACCAAAAAGTATCAGCACAAAAGAATATGCACAAAATGGCACGGCGCATTGTAAAATACGGAGGGCTCACTTCACGATTCTTCTACTGGAACGGGAAGATGTACCGGAAGAAAATGGCGCAGTGATGAAGAAAACCACTCATGTAGAGTGGTTTTTTTGTTATAATATGGTAAAGGAGGTGATGGAAATGAAGCGATTGTTTCAAAAGCTATATGACAATATTGAAGTAACATTACTCGTGCTACTTTCCATTTCATTTGTAACAGGAATGTATATGATGATGAATAAAGCTGGCAGTCCGACAATGATGGATTATGTGGCTCAAGTTATCATTGCATTAATTATTATAGTAGATATTGTCTTTTTAATAAGTGGTAGAAAAAAAGAAAATAGTAAATAAAAAAGCATTTGTACACGGGAGTACAAATGCTTTTTCATTATGACCGTATTTTTGAAAATACATATATAAGAAGTTCAATCGCAAAAATAACTAACACAGATAGTCCGAATAAAGGCATGACAGCGCCTAGTATAACCATCATGATAAAGAAAACACATATACTTTTCTTATCTCTTTGTTTTGGAGGTGCTGCTAATTTTCTTTTCGGCTTTCTTGCTAACCACATTTTTATTCCGTAATAAATGAGAAGTAATAAAGATAATGTCGTTAGTAAGCATAATATTTTATTTGGCCATCCGAATAAATGACCTTCATGAAGCGGGATACCGTAAGTGAACCATTGTGCAAATAATCCATAATCACGATAGTCCGTTTTTGAAATGAGTTCACCGCTATATTGATCAAAGTAAGCTGTTATTTCTTCATTTGGTGCGACATGCATACCCGTAATACCAGAACCGCTCGATTTCGAAACAGTGAATACACCTTTCGGATCAGCCGGTAGTGAGATCACATATGGCTTCTGTATTTCAATTCCTTTTTGTAATGTATCAACTGAAATTGCTTTTGGCTCATTTGAATTTGATTCAGGAGGAGCTTCCTTTCTTGTTGCCCACGGCAATTCTTTTACCTTCGATTCAGGCGGTGCCATATACAATTTCGGATACCCGAGCGATTCATTCGACGATGCGATTTTATAAATTTGGTTACCCATAAACCCTGACCACGGCAATCCAGATGCGACTAACAAAACGAGAGGAATTGTAAATATAATACCGATAATAGAATGACGTCGTTTTGCCTTTTCTCGTTTATTGGACGCTGATGTGTTTTTGAACTGGCGTATACTCATATACAACCCAGTTACAATTAAAAAGATTGTCCAGCACGCAGCAAGTTCTACAATATAGTTGACAACAGTGCCACCAACTAAAAGAGAACTATGTAATTCCCTCATTATATTCGCAAAAGTTTCATCTGCATTTTGATCGCCAACAATTTGGTTATTGCTATCTAAATACACATATTTTTGCTTTCCTGTATATTCATTTGCGATTGTAAGCCTCGTATTATAATCCCCATTAAACTCACTAATTTTCGTCACACTATAATGCGGATAGTTTGTCTCTGTTAAGAAAAGCGAATCAGACATCGAAATAGATTCTGTTTGGGCGCTCTTCCCAAAATATAAATCTTTATAGATGAAATCTTCAACTTCTTCTCGAAATAAATACCCAATTCCGCTCAGTGACAAAGTAATAAGAAGCGGCGTAATAAAAAGACCAGCGTAAAAATGCCAACGCCAAAAAATGTAATGAAGCGAACGATTTACTTTCATACTTTCAGTTCCCCTAACCTTCCCTATATGAATAGATTCCTCATTTTAATATAGCGAGATTAAGTGTGGATATTTTGAAGTAATTGTGAAAAATGTTAAAAGTTTTTAGGGGTTTCAACATTTATAAATGTTTCTTCTTATTTGATAAATACATTTCAACAACCGCTTTCGCAAGACATTGGGAGGAATCAACAAAATCCTCACTCGCCACAACATTCAGATCGGTACATGCGATAATAGCGGTATCTACTTCATCTTCCAACTGTAAAATGAGCGCATTCCACAATTTGCGAGCTTCTTTAATTTCTCCAGATTTAATACAAGTAATAATTTGATTAATCATTTCTTGCCATTTTTCATGATGAATGTATTCTATATTACGCTTTGCAATGCCGTCTTGGTAAATCCCAGCTTGAACAGTTGCTTCTGTTGCGAGAAGAGCGACTCTTTTTACAGTTTCAGGAATTGCTTGTAACGTTTCATCGACTATATTTAAAAGCGGAACAGAAAGAGAACGCTGTAATTCTTCAAAATAAAGATGCGCTGTATTACAAGGCATAGCGATAAAGTCTACGCCAGTACTTTCGAGTTTTTGTGCCCCTTCAATAATCGCTTTTTTCATCGCCTCGTGATCAATAGGGCGATCCATGTAAAACGGTGTTGGGCACGAATAAATCATCATATGAGGAAAGTCCATATCATGCTTTGCTCCGTATATTGTTTGGCACCTTGCTACAACTGTATCGACGAATGGTCCAGTTGATTTTGGCCCCATTCCTGCTAGTATTCCGATCATTGCTTCGTCTCCTTTAATAGGTAATTAAAAACGTTTTTTGCGAACGATAAAAAGAAATAGGGTAAATAATAAAAATGAATATACGATAGCCCAAGCTGTGAGCCATAGAGTATGAGTAAGGATATTATATTTGTATTGTCCAAGCATTAGAAAGCTTTCGATAGGTGGTAAAAACCATAGTAACTCTTTTTTAAACCGGATAGATGCGATCGTTATAAGCAATATAAATGTAAGGCTAAGCCAAGCAGTGCCTGCTTTTTGAATCATATTTCTAGTAAATAATGTTGCGATTGAAATTCCTAGTATAGAGAAAGACATGTGAGCGAGAAATCCGACTAGAAATAAAGAAACTGTCATTTTTTCATTAAACATTTGCAAAATAATTGGGTAGATTACGGATATAAAAGATAACACAGTACAAATGAGAAGAGCCGTAATATATTTACCAACGTATAATGCCGAAATATTATTTGTATGTGAAATAGTGATTTGTTCTTGTACAGGGTCTTCCGTATGAAAAATCGTGACCGTAATCCAGGCAGATAATAAATAAAGTGCGAGTGCTGTTTCTAAGTATGTCGGTACAATAGGAGTCGGTTTATATGTATATACAAAAAGTAAGCTCATGCAGTACATCGCAATAGGAGGGACGTATTTATACGATTTTGTATAGTCGAGAAAATGGTAACGAATAAGCGCAAACATAATAAACCTTCTTTCGATTTAAAAGTTAGGTTGTAGCAGTGTGATAGATGCTTTTTTATGTAATAAAAACTGAAGCATTTTGTTTGTATATTCCTTTTCGATTTGTAATTGAATAAGGTTTTGATTTGAATTGTGTATAACGTGTATAAAACCTAATTGTTTCCGTAGTTCTATCACTGAAAATGTGTCGTGAACGATTGCCTCAATATAGACTTGTTCTGTTGATTTTTGTACAAAGGTATCTGCTGTGATTGTATGATTTGCTAACGTCATAATTCTATCGGCGAAGTTTTCTAATAGTTGTTTTTCATGACATGTGAAGAGTATAGATATACCTTGTTGTTTTAATGAGAGTAAAATATGTTCTAATTCTTGCTGAGAGGTAGGATCGAGCCCAGAAAGCGGTTCGTCTAAAATTAATAAATGTACGTCCGTAAGTAACGCTTGCATAATGCCTGTTTTTTGTTTCATACCTTTTGAAAAGTTTCGTACAACGGAATGCCTTGCATGATGTAAGTGAAACGACTCAAGGAGCATCGGAATTTTATTATGTAAGTATTTTGTTGATAAGCCGTGAATGCAGCCGAGATGATATAAATAATCTTCTAATGTAAAACGAATCTCTTCAGGAAAATGTTCAGGTACATAACCGATTTCTATATGTTCTTTCCTTCGAATTGTCCCTGTCGTAGGTGAAATAAAGCCTGCAATTATTTTGAGTAGAGTACTTTTTCCAGTCCCGTTCCCGCCAATAATGGCGAGTGCTTCTCCTTCTGGAATGGATAAATCAATGTTGTCTAGTATGAGTGATTTGCCGTACTTCTTTTGAATTCCCCTTAGTTCTACTAGCAAAGTTCTAT
The DNA here is from genome assembly GCF_030348325.1 of Bacillus hominis. Taxonomy (NCBI): domain Bacteria; kingdom Bacillati; phylum Bacillota; class Bacilli; order Caryophanales; family Bacillaceae; genus Bacillus; species Bacillus hominis. The sequence goes on along the minus strand of NZ_JAUCFS010000005.1, from coordinate 4,331,425 downwards.
CCTTCTTTCTTCAAATAGTGTATATATCCATTATATAGGAGAATAAGAAAAAGACGTGCAGTGAGTGCACGTCTTTTTTTGGTATGTTTTGTCGAATTATCGATATATTTGAAAAATCGTTGATATAATTATCCCGCTATTTACCAGGCAGAAAACCCCACTGATTAAAGTTTCACTTTATCGTTTCTCAATCGCCACAATAAATGGCGGGTTATTTTGCTGGTTAATGAAGCCGTATCGCAAAACGTGAGCTTGTTTTTGGTCTAGTTCTTCTGCAAATTTGAGCACAGCGTCGCGTTCTACTTGTCCTTCTGGATGCCCGTGATAAATGACAAGGACGATGATACCTTCAGGTGCCATTACTTCTAATAGTTGTTCGATCGCTGAGATTGTTGAGTTCGGTTTTGTAACGATATGTTTGTCTCCGCCTGGAAGGTAACCTAAGTTGAAGATTGCGCCTGTTACTTTTCCTTTTGCATTTTCTGGTAATACGGATAAGAGTGTATCGTGACTATCGTGAACTAAAACAGTACGTTCGAAAAGCTCTTTTTCTTTTAGGCGGATAGTAGAACTTTCAATTGCTTCTTTTTGAATATCAAATCCAAATACTTTTCCGTTATCTCCAACGATTTCAGCTAGGAAGCAAGTGTCATGTCCATTTCCAAGTGTTGCATCTACAGCGTAATCGCCTTCTTTTACTGCCGTTTGCAGCAGCGAGCGAGCAAACGGTAATACACGTTCTAATTTCATTTTTGTTTCTCCTCATTTGCATATTTTCCTTGCCAGCTTCCGCGGCGTACAAATTCTGCATCGATGGAATTTAATACTTCCCATTTATTTAAGCTCCACATTGGGCCGATCATTAAATCAGGTGGACCGTCACCTGTGATACGGTGCACAATTACGTCTTCTGGAATAATCTCAAGTTGGTCAACAACGAGACTTACGTAATCCTCAAGAGAAAGGAATTCTAGTTGTCCTTTTTCATATTGCTTCACCATTGGCGTTCCTTTTAATAAATGAAGTAAATGAATTTTAATTCCTTGTACATCAAGCTTTGCTACTTCACGAGCTGTTTCCATCATCATGTCGTAATTTTCAAGTGGAAGACCGTTAATAATATGAGAGCAAACTCTAATGCCGTGCTTGCGTAATTTATTTACACCTTCAACGTAAGACGGATAATCATGAGCACGATTAATAAGATTTGCAGTACGTTCATGGACAGTTTGTAGTCCGAGTTCAACCCAAAGGTACGTGCGTTTATTTAAGTCCGCTAAATATTCAACGACATCATCCGGTAAGCAATCTGGACGAGTTGCGATAGAAAGACCGACAACGTCTTTTTCTGCTAGAAGCGGTTCGAATTTTTCTTTTAACACTTCAAGTGGAGCATGTGTATTTGTGTAGGCTTGGAAATAAGCGATACATTTTCCGTCTTTCCACTTTGAGTGCATTTTTTCTTTCATTTCATGGTATTGCGTTATAACATCATCGCGGCGATCGCCAGCGAAGTCACCAGATCCAGCAGCACTACAAAACGTGCAGCCGCCGTAAGCAACTGTACCGTCACGGTTCGGGCAATCGAAGCCAGCATCTAATGAAACTTTAAAGATTTTTTCACCAAATTCATTTCGTAAGTGGTAATTCCATGTATGATAACGTTTATTGTCGTTTGTATATGGAAAAGGATTTTGAACCTTCATTACTTTCCCTCCTAAGACGAGTCAAAATAACACAAAATTCATTATAACATACTCATAAGGTTCATAAGGAAGGGACACACTAAAGGGGAATTGAAGCAAGGAGGGACAATTATGGCAGAGCGTCAATCACTTGAATCGTATATTACACAAGCGGAACAAGCGGTGGAATATGCGAAAGAACAATTAGACCAAGGTATGAGACAAGAGCATTACAATACGATGGAGTATTCGGATGCGCAGTTGCAATTAGAACAAGCATATAACGATTTACAAACGATGCAACAACATGCGAATGATGAGCAACGTGAGCAGTTAAATAGAGCACGTATGGCAATTCGCCAATTGCAACATCAAATGATTATTACACCGCACTAATAAGGAGTGAATGTAATGGCGAAACGTTCAGATCAAAATAATCCAGAGCAAAAAACACAAAATGGACATAACGCTGAATTTTCGAATGAGCTTGATCCAGTTGTTCAAGTGAAACAGCGTAATAGTAAAAAGGGACAACCTCAAAGATCGAAGCAATCAGAGTAAACCAGGTCGCAATATGACCTGGTTTTATTATATTACAATAATGTGAGGTTTCTGTAAGGTTTACCGATAGTTATAAGCCTACTTCTCCAGTAGAGTAAGGGAGGATTAAAGTTTATCCCGCATTAACGGGCAGTAAAACTCTCATCTCAAAATTCGGTTGGAGATCAACTGCCCGTAAATGCCCGATTGGTTCAACTAATAATCAGTGGGGGATGAACACCCCCCACTGATTATAGTTTCACTTTATACAAGGAGTTGCTTTATGGGGAACAATGTTACAAACAAACGAATTGATGAGTTAGATTACATTCGTGGCTTCGCACTACTGGGGATTATTTTAGTAAATATTCTCGCACTACTTAATATTAAAATTCCAGATCCTAATACAGTGGATGCAAGTTATCAAAGGTTTCTATACTTATTTGTAGAAGGTCGTTTCTTCTCAATCTTCTCATTTTTATTTGGAGTGGGATTCTATATCTTTATCTCTAGAGCGATTGCAAAAGGGAAAAATGGATATGTTTTATTTTTACGCCGCGTAGTTGCACTATTTATTTTTGGTTTGATTCATTACATGTTTCAGCCTGGAGAAGCGTTAACGTTATATGCAATTTGCGGATTAATCGTTTTACCGTTTTATAAAGCAAAAAAACAAGTGAATTTAGTACTGGGTCTTATTTTGACAATTGTTTTTAGTGTGATGGGAGTTAAAGAACTATTACCGCTAGGTTTAATTTTATTAGGGCTTGCTGCAGGACAATATCGTGTATTTGAAAATCTTTCACAAAACATAAAGAAAGTCGCTATTTTTACAGGAGTTATGTTTGTTTTAAGTGTAATTGGATTGTGGTATCAAAATGGACACGTGCCTGCCAATCCATTTGTAAATATGATACTTATGAATGAGGATGGGACAATGGATGCTGGAAGCCAATTTTTAAAAATTGGTGTTACAGTTGGACCAATCATTTCAGCTTTCTATGTTGGAGCATTAATTTTATTACTTCAATTAAAATTAGTTCAAACAGTACTAGCACCACTAAAATATTATGGTCGTATGGCTTTAACGAATTATATTGGACAAACTGCAATGATTTTAATTGCAGGAAGTGCATTTAACTTTGCTGGAAACTTAACGTACATGCAGACGTTATATGTATGTATTGCAATTTACGCAATTCAAATTGTGTTTAGTGTGATTTGGATGAAAATCTTTAAGATGGGTCCACTAGAATGGATTTGGCGAGTTGTTACGTATTGGACGGTAACACCTTTAAAGAAATAAAGACAGAAATGGGCTGTTCCGCTTGTGGAATAGCCCATTTTTTATTGGCAGATTTTATCGGTAAATCGATATAACTTGAAAAACGCTGATATATTTGGAGTTACGGTCGATATATTTGAAAAACCGCCGATATAATTTCATTTACCGATTTAATGTGTCACTAATAGTAAAAGGAAAAAAGCCAACCTTACATGCTTAGCCTTTTTATATTACAAAAGTGTAAGGTAAATGTAATGTTAACAAATAGCAGTTCCCCTCCAAAAAGCGCAAAATAGGTAATGGAAAAACAAGCGTAGGAGGATATATATGACGAAACCAGTTGTAGACGTGAAAAACGTTCAAAAAGTGTACGGTAAAAAAGGTGAGAACCAATCACACGCGTTAAAAGGTGTATCATTCTCAATTCAAGAGGGTGAGTTTGTTGGAATTATGGGACCATCTGGTTCCGGTAAAACGACATTATTAAATGTAATTTCAACGTTAGATAAAGCAACAGGCGGCGTTGTTGAGATTGCGGGTACGGATATTACGAAAATGAAGCAAGGAGAGCTTTCGGATTTTCGTTCACAAAAATTAGGATTCATTTTCCAAGACTTTAACTTATTAGAGAACTTATCTATTTACGAAAACATTGCACTTCCACTATCTCTTCAAGGTGTTCCGTCACGAAATATTGGACCAAAAGTAGAAAAAGTAGCGGATATGTTAGGGATTTCAGAAATACTTCAAAAGTATCCATCTGAAGTATCTGGTGGACAGAAACAACGTTCAGCAGCAGCGCGTGCGTTAGTACATGAACCAGCAATTATTTTAGGGGACGAGCCAACCGGAGCGCTTGATTCTAAAAATGCAGCAAGTTTACTTGATGCGATGACAAACTTAAATGAAGAACAAGGCGTATCTATTATGATGGTTACTCACGATCCGTACAGTGCAAGTTACTGTCAGCGTATTTTATTCATTCAAGATGGTGAGCTATATAAAGAAATTCACCGTGGTGGTACGCGTGAAGAGTTTTATAAGGAAATTTTAGATGTACTTGCAGATTTAGGTACACAAAAAGCATAAGGAAGGAGGTTTAAGTATGTTATTCAAACTCTCCATGTCAGGGCTAAAAAGTAAGTTGAAAGATTATATCGTCTTACTTGTCGGTCTTGTCATGTCTATCTCAATTTTTTATATGTTTCAAACGTTAGCGCTGAATAAAGCGTTTATCGAATCTAACTCAGTTATTCAATCAATTGGATTCGTATTCCAAGCAGGTTCATTTTTACTAGCTATTATAACGTTCTTCTATATTTTATATGCGAACTCTTTCTTATTATCTCTTCGTCAAAAAGAGTTTGGTATGTATATGATGTTAGGAGCAAAAAAGCATAAAGTTACATTACTTATGTTTATTGAAACAATTGTATTAGGTGCTGCGTCTCTTGTAATCGGAATTGCAGTTGGAGTAGGACTTGCAGAAGGTATCGGCCAGTTATTAATCAAACAACTCGAATTTGCTGGTGAAGGTTATAAAGCATTGTATCTGCCATCTATGGCTGTTACTTGCATCTTCTTCTTTGCACTATTTGTATTATCAGCAATTATGAATAGTATTAAATTATCTCGTATTTCTGTATTACAACTTGTACATGCAGATGCACAAACAGAGCGTGTTGCAGTAAAAGGGAAAATGACAGGTGTAGTTGCATTCCTTGCGGTTATTTTATTAGGTATTGGCTATGCATCAATGATTTACATGGAAAAACTAAGAGAAATGGGAATTCTTATTGCATTAGTTACAACAACAACTGGTACTTACATGCTATTTGGATCGCTTCTTCCAGTTATTATTAAAAAGTTAAAAAGTAATAAAAAACGAAGCGAAAAAGGGCTTAACGCTTTTACTTTTGCACAATTAAACTTCCGAATTAATAGTTTAACGAAAGTGCTTGCGACAGTAGCGATGTTAGTTGCTCTTGGAGCGGGTGCAATTTCAGGTGGTATGGCGTTTAAAAATAACGTTATAAAAATGGTAGATGGTTTAGTAATATATGATTCAGTAGTTCATAACCCAACAGCGGAAGAAAAGAAAATTTTAGACGGTATTACATTTAAAGAGAAAAATGAATATCGTTACAAAATTGATGATAAATACGTCTATTATGTAAAAGAAGATTTAGAGAACAATCGTCCTTTAGTAAAAGATATGACAAATATGAAGTCGATGAAAGATTTAGTGAATACGAAAAAAGCTTCACAGGAACTACCAGTAGGCGCAGTTTCTAGAGAAATGAATAACAAAGATGCGAACGCTAAAGAACTTCCAGAAGAATGGGTTGATGCTTTTAGTACAATCCATCCATATTATATATACGAAGATCATGCAATTAAAATTGTGGATCAAAAAATGTACGATGGGATAAATGGTAAAGAAGGTATAGCATTTATCGGAAAAACAGATGACTTTTTAACATACACAAAAGAATGGAAAAAACTTGACGAGTTGCAGCTAGATAAATATAAAAATGTAACAGCTGAAAGAATGAACAGTAAATATCAAGCTTACGATATGTTCTACGGTGTTGCGAGTGGAACAGTGTTTATGGGCTTCTTCCTTGGAATTGCTTTCTTAGCGATGATGGCAAGTTGCTTAATGTTTAAAATTCTGTCTGGTGCATCAAAAGATATTACGCGTTATCAAATGCTTCGTAAAATCGGTGTGCGCCGTGAATTATTAACAAAATCTATTTATAAAGAGTTATTCTTAGTATTCCTATTCCCGGCAATTGTGGGTATTGCTCACGTATTAGTTGGTATGAATATTTTCGGTTTCATTTTAGTTGATCCGTATTTCCGTATTTGGTTACCGATTGTTATCTTCGTAGTCATTTATGCGATTTATTACTTCATTACAGTTCAATTGTATAAGGGAATTGTTCTTCCGAAAGAGGACTAAGAATAAAAATACCGAGCAGAGGGTGCTCGGTATTTTTATTTATTTTCAGAAAAATAACAAAATTATTGATATGTTACTTAATTATACTCTATAATATAATTAAGTAACATAAACTAGAAGTGTAAAGAGGCGGGAAAAGAAAGGAGGAATCCAACTTGCAGAAAGAAGATGGATCTTTATTTGAAGTTATAGGCATAGCGCTAAGGTCAAAAGAAGTTTTACTATTTTCATCTTTATCCCTCGTTATTTTTCTAGCCGCAACGTATTTTTACAATAGTAAGTTTCCAAATCATAAATATCCAGAATTTTTAGGTGTATTAAAGTATATCGCTCCAATTGTATAGCGTAAAAAAATTAAAAGGTAATAGATAATACATGGAAATCTCATAGCATGATAAGGTAAAATGGACAACATGATGAGAAAATTACCGTTCATAAGATGAGGAGAATACATGTATGGAAGTTGTAGAGGCATTAAAAAATATAAGCCAAATTGAGGCTATGAAAAAATATTTAAAAGAGCATTCACAGCGAGATTATCTTTTATTTGTTATTGGAATTAACACAGGTTTAAAAATTACTGAACTACTGAGTATTAAATTTGAAGATGTATTAAATGAAGATGGAACTGCTAAAGAGTTTTATTCTCTTCCTGTGAAAGATGAAAAGTTTAAACAAGATATTTATTTAAATACAAAAGTAAAAGAAGCACTTTTAGAGTACGTACAATCTATTGACGTTAAAAGAGAAAACTACGTATTTCAATCTAATAAAACGACAAATTCAATTACGCGTCAACAAGCTTATCGTGTAATTCATAACGCTGCGGAAGCAGTTGGAGTTCTTGGAAAGATTGGAACGAACTCAATGCGAAAAACATTTGGATTTCATGCATATAAAAGAGGAATAGCAATTGCACTGTTGCAAAAACATTTTCATCATGCGACTCCGTCAGAAACGTTAAAGTACTTAGGGATATCAAAAGATGAAAAGTTTAAAACTGAGATTGATGTGGATTTGTAAAAGGAAAGAGCCGTAACTAAAAATTTTAGGAGGCGGGAGTATGAATATTAGAGAGAGTGAATTGCCGGGCATTGGATGTAAATTTGAAGTGATAACAAAAGGTAATGAAAAAATGGTTATTGTTATTCATGATGATGGAAGAAGGGAAATGTATCACTTCGATGCTGATCATGATGAGAGTATTTCAAGCATTTCTCTTCGCGATTCTGAAGCAAGACAAATTGCTGCTATATTAGGCGGGATGGTATATAGACCACAAGCTTTAGACACGATTGAGATGGCTTTTGAAGGATTATCAATTGGAATGGTTTAAAGTAGAAAATAACGCACCAGTGGTACAAAAAACAATTGGTAGCTTACACGTTAGAAAAACATATAACGTAACAATCATTGCTATTTTGAAAAAGAATATGAAGAAATTTTTCAATCCAGGTCCAGATTCTATCATTGAAGCTGGCGATATGCTCGTATTATCGGGTGAAAGACATGAAGTGAAGAGAATTATTAATGAGTTGCTTTCAGCGGGAGGTGACTCATAATCGATGGATACTTTAGTCTTTGAAGTTGGAACTGCGTTAGTATTAGTAGCTTTTGCAGCTATCCTCGCTGCAAAGTTAAAGTTTTCGATTATTCCGTTTCTCATTATACTCGGTATGCTAGTGGGGCCTCATGCCCCAGATTTAGGGCTTATCGATTTACGATTTATTGAAAGCGGAGAAGTTATTTCCTTCCTCGGCCGTGTTGGCGTCATATTCCTCCTATTCTACTTAGGCTTAGAATTCTCAATAAAAAAATTAATTAAATCAGGAAAGTCGATTGCTTTTGGGGGTAGTGTTCATATATCGCTTAATTTCATATTAGGTTTACTTTATGGATATATAATGGGCTTTCCCTTACTAGAAACATTAATTATTGCTGGAATCATAACAATTTCATCGAGTGCAATTGTTGCGAAAGTAATTGTTGATTTAAGAAGATCTGGTAATAAAGAGACGGAGCTAATTTTAGGAATCATTATGTTTGATGATATCTTTTTAGCAGTATATTTATCAGTCGTTTCAGGATTAGTACTCGGAGGGGCAACGTCATTTGTAGGTGCTCTTACATCTATTTTAATCGCAGTAGGGTATATGTTACTATTCTTTGTAGTTGCTAGAAAAGCTACACGGTTTTTAAATAAAATATTAGATATTTCGTCCAATGAAATTTTTATTATCGTAATATTCGCTATTTTGTTCTTTGTAGCAGGATTTTCAGAAACGATTCATGTTGCGGAGGCGATTGGAGCATTATTATTAGGGCTCGTCTTTTCAGAAACAGAGCATAGTGATCGAATTGAGCAGCTCGTTGTTCCGTTTCGTGATTTCTTTGGAGCTATATTCTTTTTCAGCTTTGGTTTAAGTATAGATCCATTTTCGCTTGGAGGAGCAGTGTGGTTGGCATTAGGAGCAGTTTTCATTACTCTTATCGGTAATTTTACCGCTGGAATGGTTGCGGGACGTAAAGCTGGGTTATCGCATAAGGCTTCTACGAATATCGGTTTAACACTTGTGTCGCGCGGGGAATTTTCCATTATCGTCGCGAATATTGGAATTGCGGGCGGCTTAATGGCAACGATTAAACCGTTCTCAGCTCTATATGTTTTAATATTAGCATCGTTAGGTCCGTTATTAACGAAAGAATCTGGGAGAATATACTCTCTACTAGACAAAATATTTAAATGGAGCTCTAAAGAAAGCGCAAAACGTAAAAAGGAAGTTGGATAACCTTTCGTGAGGGAACGATTCTATTATTTATCCCGCTATTTGCGGGCAGTAAGATTCCCACCTCAAAATTCGGAGAATGCGAGGAAGTTAGGTGGGAGATGGACAAAACCCCCACTGATTAAAGTTTCACTTTATAGATTAATATGTTAGAAAGACGATTAGAATACATTCTAATCGTCTTTGTGCTATTATCTGAATTTCATCAACTATTAATCAGTTGCCTTCCTATTTAAAAACGACTACAATTTTACTGTTATATATATGAACGAAAAAAAGAGAATAGGAGGGGAGACTATGCCAAGGAAAGTATGGCTATTAGTAGCTGGGATGATTATTAATGTCACGGGTGCTTCTTTTTTATGGCCTTTTAATACAATTTACTTACATGATAGTTTAGGGAAATCATTATCAGTGGCTGGAATGGTATTAATGATCAACTCGCTTACTGGTGTAATCGGAAACTTGCTCGGCGGTGTTTTATTTGATAAATGGGGCGGTTATAAATCAATTTTAGTAGGGATTGTCATTACACTCGTATCGATTTTAGGTCTTGTGTTCTTCCACGGTTGGCCGTTATATGTCGTATGGCTAGCATTAATCGGCTTCGGTTCTGGAATGGTCTTTCCATCGATGTATGCGATGGTTGGTACGGTTTGGCCGGAAGGCGGAAGACGAGCATTTAATGCAATGTACGTTGGACAAAATGTCGGTATTGCTATTGGAACAGCGTGCGGTGGTTTAGTCGCTTCATATCGTTTCGATTATATTTTCTTAGCGAACTTTATTTTATACTTTATATTCTTTTTAATTGCTTTTATTGGCTTCCGCGGTATGGAAGACAAAAAGGAACAAGGTGTACAAAAAGAAATCGAAACGAAAAAAGGTTGGTCACTTACACCAGGATTTAAAGCACTTCTTATCGTATGTGTAGCATATGCTTTATGCTGGGTTACATACGTACAGTGGCAAGGGGCGATTGCAACACATATGCAGGAATTAAATATTAGCCTCCGTCACTATAGTTTATTATGGACGATAAACGGAGCGATGATTGTTTGTGCGCAGCCACTCGTTAGCATGCTAATTCGTTGGATGAAGCGTTCTTTAAAGCAACAAATTATGATTGGAATCATTATTTTTGCAGCTTCATTCATTGTGTTAAGCCAAGCACAGCAATTTACAATGTTTCTTGTTGCGATGGTGACATTAACAATTGGTGAGTTATTCGTATGGCCGGCAGTTCCGACCATTGCTAATATACTTGCGCCAAAAGATAAGCTAGGATTTTATCAAGGTGTTGTAAATAGCGCAGCGACTGTAGGGAAAATGTTCGGACCTGTCGTTGGCGGAGCAATTGTTGATTTATACAATATGGAAGTATTGTTCATAGCAATCATGGTAATGCTTGTAGTAGCGCTTATGGCAGCGAGTATTTACGATAAACGAGTAAAAGTAGAAGAAACAGTTGAAGAAAAAATTGCAGTTTAGTTTGACGGAACAAGTAACATGTTTTAGAATGTATTTAATTAACACATATTTGTAATAACAGTGAGAAGGAGTAGTAGTAATAGAAGCTGGTTTAGAGAGTTGACGGTCGGTGCAAGTCAATCCACGTTTCGTTATGAACTCGCCTTTGAGTTGCAGTTGCGAAAACATTTAGTAGCAATTGCCGTTAATCCACGTTACGGATCTAAGCGAATGTATATAATACATTAATTTAGGGTGGTACCGCGGGAATCTATAACCTCTCGTCCCTTTCTAGGGATGAGAGGTTTTTTGTATTTTAGGCGGTGAAAATAAATAGAATTTCAAGGAGGTTATCTCATGAGCTTTAATCATCAAGAAATTGAGAAGAAGTGGCAAGGGTATTGGGAAGAGAATAAAACATTCCGTACGCCAGATGAGACAGAAAAACCAAAATTTTATGCACTAGATATGTTCCCATATCCATCAGGTGCGGGCTTACACGTAGGTCATCCAGAAGGTTATACAGCGACAGATATTTTATCTCGTATGAAGCGTATGCAAGGATACAACGTTCTTCATCCAATGGGATGGGATGCGTTCGGTCTTCCAGCAGAGCAATATGCACTTGATACTGGAAACAGCCCGGCAGAATTTACAGAGCTTAATATTAATACGTTCCGTAATCAAATTAAAGCATTAGGTTTCTCTTACGATTGGGATCGTGAAGTAAATACAACAGATCCAAACTACTACAAGTGGACACAATGGATCTTCCTAAAACTATTTGAAAAAGGTTTAGCTTACGTTGATGAAGTACCTGTAAACTGGTGTCCAGCACTTGGTACAGTACTTGCAAATGAAGAAATAATTGACGGTAAGAGTGAGCGCGGTGGGCATCCAGTTGAACGTCGTCCGATGAGACAGTGGATGTTAAAAATTACAGCTTACGGAGATCGTCTATTAGCAGATCTAGATGAACTTGATTGGCCAGAAAGCTTAAAAGATATGCAGCGTAACTGGATCGGACGTTCTGAAGGTGCAGAAGTACACTTCAATATCGATGGTACAGACGAGAAATTCACAGTTTTCACAACGCGTCCTGATACATTATTTGGCGCAACATACTGTGTACTTGCTCCAGAGCATGCGCTTGTTGCAGAAATTACAACAGCAGAACAAAAAGAAGCTGTAGAGGCTTACATTAATTCTGTGAAAATGAAGAGTGACCTAGAGCGTACAGAACTTGCGAAAGAAAAAACTGGTGTATTCACTGGTGCTTACGCAGTTAACCCAGTAAATGGTGAGAAATTACCAATCTGGATCGCTGATTACGTTCTTGCAACTTACGGAACAGGTGCTGTAATGGCAGTTCCAGCTCACGATGAGCGTGACTATGAATTCGCATCAGTATTCAATCTTCCAATGAAGGAAGTTGTTGAGGGCGGAGATATTACGAAAGAAGTGTACACAGGTGATGGTGCACACGTAAACTCAGCATTCCTTGATGGATTAAATAAAGAAGAAGCAATCGCAAAAATGATTGAATGGCTTGAAGTAACAAGTGCAGGCAATCAAAAAGTAACATACCGTCTCCGTGACTGGTTATTTAGCCGCCAACGCTACTGGGGTGAGCCAATTCCAGTAATCCATTGGGAAGATGGCACAATGACAGCTGTGAAAGAAGAAGAATTACCATTAGTTCTTCCGAAAACAGAAAACATTCGTCCTTCAGGTACAGGTGAATCACCACTAGCTAACATTGAAGAGTGGGTAAATGTTGTTGATCCTGAAACTGGTAAAAAAGGTCGTCGTGAGACAAACACAATGCCACAATGGGCAGGTAGCTGCTGGTACTATCTACGCTACATCGATCCAAACAACAGCGAAGCACTTGTAGATCCTGAAAAAGTAAAACAATGGCTTCCAGTTGATATTTATATCGGCGGAGCAGAGCACGCTGTACTTCACTTACTATATGCTCGTTTCTGGCATAAAGTATTATATGATATCGGTGTAGTTCCAACGAAAGAGCCGTTCCAACAATTATTTAACCAAGGTATGATTCTAGGTGAAAACAACGAGAAAATGAGTAAATCAAAAGGTAACGTTGTAAACCCTGATGATATCGTAGCGAGCCATGGTGCAGATACACTTCGTCTATACGAAATGTTCATGGGACCATTAGATGCTTCAATCGCTTGGTCTGAAAATGGTCTTGACGGAGCTCGTCGTTTCCTAGACCGCGTATGGCGTCTATTCGTTCAAGATAACGGTGAATTAAGTGAGAAAATTACTGATGCACCAAACAAAGAGCTTGAAAAAGCTTACCACCAAACAGTGAAGAAAGTAACAGAAGACTATGCAGAACTTCGCTTCAACACAGCGATTTCTCAAATGATGGTATTCATCAACGATGCGTACAAAGCTGAAACACTTCCGAAAGAATATGTAGAAGGTTTCGTAAAAATGATTGCACCAGTTGCACCTCACATCGGGGAAGAACTATGGAGCAAACTTGGATATACTGAAACAATCACATATGCAAGCTGGCCAACATTTGATGAGTCTAAACTTGTAGAAGATGAAGTTGAAATCGTTGTTCAAATTATGGGCAAAGTTCGCGCAAAACTAACAATGAGTAAAGACGCATCAAAAGAAGAAATGGAACAACTTGCACTTGAAGCAATTCAAGAACAAATTGAAGGAAAAACAGTTCGTAAAGTAATTGTTGTTCCTGGAAAACTTGTTAACGTTGTTGCAAACTAATTAATGCTAAATAAAAGCTCAGAGCGTTTATGCTCTGAGCTTTTTTATGTAGAAAATAATCTCTGGATCACCTTCATCTAAGTTTTCAATTATTCCGCTGCGTATAAATCCGTTTGCGCTAAACACTTTTTGCATACTTCTATTTGATTCGTTCGTTGAAGAAAAGATTTTTTGAGTAGGAGAATGCTCTAACATATATGAGAGTAATGAGCTTGCATGACCTTGTCTTCTTTTCATTGGCGAAATAATGATTAATGAGAGGAACGTACAGCCAAAGAAGTTTGTATCGTATGTTAGAAAACCAGAAATAGAATTATTTTCTTGTACAATTATGCATCTTTCATCTTCGATAGCTTGTTTAATATAATCTCGTCTACTATCGTCTCCGAGTACATCAATATCTATATGTAAGATTGAATCTAAATCATCGATAGAAGCCTTTGTTACGTTCTTCAATAGAAATACCTCCTAGAAAAAAATATTCAGTTAATTGATTTTATCATGAATGAAGAACGAAGAAATAAGAAATAAGTGCGGAATTCCCATATAGACAAACACCTATTCTTCTATAGAAAATATGATAAAAAAGGTAGGCTAAATTGAGAAGAAGAGGTGAAAGGAATGAAAGGGATGGACAATAATGCACCGCATGGCTTCTTCGGGGGCGGATCGGATAGTTATGGACAAATGATGTTCATGGGAGGAGATGGACAACACGGATATGGCGGAAGCCCAAGTTGGATGGGAGGAGAACCTGGAGGGTTTCCAACATCAGTAGCTGGAGTACAAACAGGAATTCCGACATTAGTAGGAGGAGCACAAGGCGGAGTGCCTGTAGGTATGCCAACTACATTTCCATCTTTCGGAGGAGGAGCACAAGGAGGAGTACCTGTAGGTATGCCAACTACATTTCCATCTTTCGTGGGAGGCGTACAAACAGGATTTCCTGTACCTGGCGTCGGTGTTGTAGCTGGTGGAATCGGTGGTTTCCCACAAGGTGTTCACGGTCATCATGTGCACCACGGTCATCATCAACACCACGGCCACCATCACCACCATGGCCATCATCACCACCACGGTCACCATCACCACCATGGCCATCATCAACACCACGATCACCATCAGCACCATGGTCATCATCAACAACAAGTACATCACCACGGTCATCACCAAATTCATCCGCAGGCTGTTCTTTTTCAAACACACCAAGGTCAACACCATCACCAAGGTCAACACCATCACCAAGGACAACACCATCATCAAGGTCAACACCATCACCAAGGTCAACACCATCACCAAGGACAACACCATCATCAAGGACAGCAGCATCACCAAGGGCAGCAGCATCACCAAGGGCAGCAGCACCACCAAGGGCAGCACCATCACCAAGGGCAGCAACATCAACAAGGACAACAACAAATTTGGTACGGTGGAGGAGCTGGAACTGCAGCGGGAACAGCTGGAATTACAGCTGGAGCAGCGGGTCATGCTGGACATGTGGGACATTAATGAATTACATGAAAAATTCTCTTGTGCGCAAGGGGATTTTTTATTTTGAGAAAAAAATATTTGTATTTCGAAGTGTGATGTTGAGTAGTAAAATACGAAATTCACGAACTGTGAATGATAGTACAAAAAAGCTGCTAAGAATATTCTTAGCAGCTGCTCTTATATTATTTTCCTGCGTTTGCTAATGCCTCTTGGCGTTGGCGTTCAATTTCCGCACGAAGTTGTGGTTCTGGTGCTTGCCAGCCTTCTGGTTTTAGAATTTTGCCGTCGCCTTCACGGAAGCGAGGTTTCCCATCAGGGAATAATTTTGCCATATTAGCGTTGTTTACAATTTCAAATCCTTTATCTGGACGTACGCCCATTTCTGCAAACGTTCCGAATGCAAAGTAAATAAGGTCAATAAGTGCATCATATTGATCTTCAACAGTCGTTGCTTCTAGAAATTCTTCTAGCTCTTCTTGCATAAAGCTAGCACGAATTTTTGCGCGCTCTTCTGTTAATTTTGTTGGAGTATTTGTTACAGGATGTCCGAATACTTCGTGCATTTTTGCAACAAGTTCGTATCCTTTATCTAAACCTTTTTCGTTTGTCATGTTGTTTCATCCTTTCTCGTTTTCTGCCGAATTTTATTGTAACATAAGGTGATTATGAAATGAAAAGAACATCTTATAGAAATAAGATGTTCGCTTGTTATTCTTCTTTTTTTATTAAAATGGATAAAATAAGATCGATGCCAAACATACCAACAAGTAGCATTGGTATAACGACAAGTAAATAACGTGTGAAGGAAACATTTTTTAAGTATGTATGAGCAAATAAAAAGACGCCGAGAAATAAAATACCGTTTAAAATAGGCTTTACTAATTTTTTAGACATAAGCTCCCCCGTAAATATCCCTTTTCTCTATTTAAAAATAAAAACTCCCCTCTCCGTTGTACCATGCCAGAGAGGGGAGTTCAATCGTTAACTTATTCAATTACACCAGAATTTGTAATATTCACGGTATATTTTACTTTAACAGGGACATCTTTGTACATTTTTTTCCACTCTTCTAATTTAAATGGACGATAATGTTGTTTATATTTTGCTCCTAGCCCAAGAGGATCCACGCCTAAAGATTTAAACTGCTTAATTAATTTAGCAGCCTGTACATCTAATTGTTTTTGGACGGCTTTTTCAATTTTTTTTGTGTTCTTAGCATTTTCTAAGTTAATTTGTTTCGATAATTCTTGAATACGTGCATCAAGCTTAACGTGAATGAAAAAAGAAGGTTTCCCGTTTTTTATTTTGATATCGTAAGTTGGAACAGAACGAATATTATTAATCATTACGTACCCAGAATCTGCTTTAAATTCATGTGAATCTAATTTATGTTTTTCTAACAGTCCTTTAAATATGAACATATCTTTTTGCGCAATTTTACCGATATATTTATCCTTTTTAAAAAGACCGATTCCGATGATTTTTATTTTATCGGCATGTTTCTTTAGAATCGGAATATAGTAGTCTTGCCCTTCTTGATAATAACGGAATGCTCCTACATGCAGGTTATCCCTTGGTAAAGGACCGGTTTCCATGTTATGTTCTAGCAATTTCTTTATATAAATTGCAACGTTGGACGAAGTCGTATATTTTCCTTTTAAAAGTTCAGTACCACTTCCCTCTAATAAAGCAACATATAAAGCGTTCCCTATATTCACATCTCGAATTAATGTGTCAAATGAAGTGGACATTCCTTTCTTTGCAAGTTTTATAGTAAATAGCGAAACCCGCATTTGTCCGCTAGCAAATGGTTGAGAAGATTCTAAAGATGTGTCTGCTTTTACTTGTTTTACCGCATTTGCCGTTCCTTCAAAAACTTGAACTTTATTTCCTTTTTTCTGAATGGGACAAACGAATGTCACTTTTACTTTATTATCCTTTGCTACATCAAATACGGTTCCTTGAATAAGCTGTATATCATCGATGATGTTTTTTTGTAAACATCCAGTAAGACTGAAGAGTGTTATGCAAGAAATAAGTATTAATTTGCTTTTGCTTTTGATTTTTTCCATTTTCTTTTCACCCACACAATGATAAATAGGATTGGGATGTATACATAAATAAGCCAAAAACTAACTTTTGATGCATTACTAGTAAAATTATTAATGTCGTGTCTGTTTGTTAAAAGTTGTGAAACAATGAGGATGATAAGCAATAAGGCAAGTAGTACACCTCTTTGTTTTACACGAAATATTTCATGGATTCCTCTTGTTGCTGCCCATAAAGGAAGAATTGAACTCGTAACAATAACGAGTGCATAAGCTGAAATAGCAATATATTCTAGCCTTTCTATGAATGGTAATTGAATTACTTGGGTTATAGAAAGTTGTGACCATATCGTTTTTAACAATTGCTTCTCACTAAAAAATGTAAAGGCTAAAAGGGTACTAAATAAAAATAGAAGGTTTGAAAAGAGTGCCCCGTATTGAGCGAATTTATGCGATTTTTTAGGTTGTTTTACAAATGGATATACCATAAGATAAATCTCAAATCCGGTCATACTATAGATTGAAAGATGAGCGGCTTTTAAAATATCTGAAAAAGAGTGTGTAAACATAGGAAGTAAATTATCCCAATGTGAGTATTTCAAAACGAAAAGGCTAAGAAATAAATAACCAAGTGTACCGCCAACTGAGATGACGCAAATACCAGTAATGACACGAAATCCGGAAGAAATAATATAGTAACTGACTAGGCATAAAAAGAGTGTTAACATCCAAGTGGAAGCGGTAGGAAACATCCAAACTTGAATAATTTCGACGTATGTTCGAATGACAGAAATACTAATAATTAAAAAATACGCCATAAAAATGAGGTTGATCCCGTTTCCTAACCATTTTCCAAATGTTTGGCGTTGTAAATCAATTAAATTCCCATTTGTTTCTTTTAATAAAAAATACATCATCCATATTAGAATATGGATACAGATTCCTGTGATTAGAACTCCCATCCAGCCGTCGTATCCAGCAGCCTTTGCAATAATTCGAGCAAACCCGAGAACTCCGGCGCCAAATTGTGCACTGTGAATTAAGAAGAAAACAAAGATGGGGGATATTTGATATTCTTCTTTAACTTTACTCATCGATGCACCTCATTTCTTAATCATCAAAATCTGACGTATGTTTTGTAGAAATTCCTTTTGCAGCTTTTTTTACATGTTGTGGTCTTGCTTGCACATCGCGTGTATCAATCATTGTTAATGGAAAACGAATCCAGGAATCTTTCATTGATTGTTGTCTAGTTGGATAAAAAAGTGCGTACGGTTTACGTAAAGAAGTTAGTCTAAAAAGATGGGTAAATAGCAAGATAAATCCAAGAGAGATACCAAATAGACCACCTATTTCTGCAAACATGAGAAATGGAAAACGCAGCAAGCGAACGGCATTACCCATTTTGTAAATAGGTGTAATAAAGGAAGCCAGTGCTGATAAGGCAACGATAATCAATAAAATATTACTCGTTAAACCAGCTTGTACAGATGCTTGTCCGATTACGATACCGCCTACAATACCGAGTGTTTGACCGACCTTCATCGGTAATCTCGCGCCAGCTTCTCTTAATAAATCGATGGCAAGTTCTAAAAAGAGCGCTTCAATTAAAGGTGGAAACGGTACTTGTGCCCTTGATAAAATTAACGTTTCCAATAAATCACTAGGAATTAATTCATAGTGATAGTTTAAAGTGGCAACATATAGTGGTGTCGCGCAAATTGAGAATAAAACAGCGATTAGCCGTAAAATTCTTGAAAATGTAGCGTATAGCCAAGAGACGTTATAGTCTTCTGGTGAAATGAAAAAATCGAAATATGATACAGGTGTTAGTAAAACACTTGGAGAACCATCAACAAAAATAGCGATTTTCCCATCAATAAGTGCTTTTGTAACTCTATCAGTGCGTTCTGTATTGATATAGAGAGGGAAAATTGACTTTTCCCCCATCAATTCTTGTATATAAGCACTATCATTAATTTGATCATATTCAAGAGCTCGTAATGATTCCTCTAGAAAATCTACATTCTCTTTCTCAGCTAGGTTATTTAAATACATCATAACGACTTTTGTTTTTGAGAACTCTCCGATAATCATCTCTTTTGTTTGGAGATCTAAAACAGGAAGGCGTTTTCGTACTAAATTAATGTTTGTATCAATATCTTCTACAAAACCTTCTTGAGGACCAATAACAGTCGATTCATTTAAAGGGGGAGTTGGTGCACGATAATTATCAATCGCAATATTCGCAAGCATACACTTTTGATCTTGCTGATTTAGTTGAATAATTGCATGCCCTTTTAAAACCATGTCCTCAATCTTTTGTAAATCGTTTGTAATTGTAACGCCGCTCATGGGAATATGTTCTTTTAATACTTCGAATGAAGTGTTAGGGTGTTCTAAAAGTGTTGGCATTAAATATTTTTGTAACTTCTCACCATCAAGTGAAGGACGATAGTAAGAAATCCAATAAGGCATCGTTTCATCGTCAGATGTATGGTAATTAACAAAATCACTAGACTGTTTTAGCTTCTCTATTAACTCTTGTAGAGAATGAATATGGTCTTTTTCTGGTTTTGTAAAATCATAAATGCTATTACTTCCAGAGCTTTGTTGTTTGTCTTGAGAAGAATCGTCTTGTTTAACGCTTTGCTGTTTATCTTGAGACGAGTCGTCTTGCTGAGAGTTTTGTTGCTTATCTTGAGAAGAATCGTTCTGTTTAGAGTTTTGCTGCTTATCTTGAGACGAGTCGTCTTGTTTAGAATTTTGTTGCTTATCTTGAGAAGAATCGTCCTGTTTAGAGTTTTGCTGTTTGTCTTGAGAAGAATCATCCTGCTTAGCGATTTGCTGTTTATTTTGAGAAGAACCACCTTGCTTAGAATGTTGCTGTTTGTCTTGAGATGAGTCGTCTTGCTGAGCGTTTTGTTGTTTATCTTGAGAAGAATCGTCTTGCTGAGCGTTTTGTTGTTTGTTTTGAGAAGAATCGTCTTGTTTAGAGTTTTGTTGTTTATCTTGAGAAGAGTTGTCTTGTTTAGAATTTTGCTTTTTATCCTGAGAAGAATCTTTTTGGTCCTCTTTTTGTTGCTCTTCATTGCTATTTTTATTATGTTTCATACTTCTAGTCTGTTCTTTGTTATCATCATCTTGATTATTAGGTTGCTGCTCTCGGTTATCTGTTTCGTTTGTTTCTGTTGTATTTGATTTTTTTTTCTTACGTAACCAATTCCAAATCATATGTATGCCCTCTTTAATTTTGTAATATAGTGCTATTTTGTGGCTAATTTTGTATATTATTCATTTATTTATGAAAAGAAGAAGGAGATTGGTTTGCATAGAAAAAATCCTTTAGTAAAGAGTTCATACTATAACGGGAAGAGGGAGAGTCTGTGCAAATTGTAAAAAAAGAGAAGTTTGTTTTAAACGAGTTTACGTTTGAAAATGGTAGGGAAATTCCTGTTCAAATGGGGTATGAGAAGTATGGCGCTTTAAATAGAGAAAGATCAAATGCGATTTTGGTTTGCCATTATTTTAGTGCAACAAGTCATGCGGCAGGAAAATATACAGAGTATGACGAGGAAGCTGGTTGGTGGGATGGATTAATTGGGCCTGGAAAAGCAATTGATACAAATAAGTATTTTGTTATATGTACTGATAATCTTTGTAATGTGCAGGTGAAGAACCCGTATGTGATTACAACGGGACCAAAATCAATTAATACAGAAACTGGAGAAGAATATGCTATGGATTTTCCGGTTTTTACATTTCTTGATGTAGCTCGTATGCAATATGAGTTAATAAAAGATATGGGAATCTCAAGATTACACGCTGTAATGGGACCGTCGGCGGGTGGAATGATTGCACAGCAATGGTCTGTTCACTATCCTCACATGGTAGAGCGGATGATTGGCGTTATTACGAACCCGCAAAATCCAATTATAACGTCCGTAAATGTAGCGCAAAATGCGATTGAAGCAATTCAGTTGGATCCAAATTGGAAAGGCGGTAAATATGGAGAAGTGCAGCCAATGAAGGGGCTTCATTTAGCAAATAGAATGATGTTTATGAATGCGTTTGATGAACATTTTTATGAAACGGCATTTCCGCGGAACAGTATAGAAATGGCATCTTATCAACAATTTTCTGCATTAACATCATTTGAGAAAGAGATAAATCAAGTGACATGTAAAAGTATAGATGTAGTAGATGCAAACTCATGGATGTATACTGCGAAAGCAGTCTTATTACATGATATTGCGCACGGATTTTCTTCTTTAGCAGAGGCTCTTTCTCGGATAGAAGCGAATGTACTCATGATTCCGTGTAAACAAGATTTACTTCAGCCATCTCGTTACAATTATAAAATGGTAGACATTTTGCAAAAACAAGGGAAGTATGCGGAAGTGTATGAGATAGAAAGTATAAATGGACATATGGCGGGAGCATTTGATATTCATTTATTTGAAAAGAAAATTTATGAATTTTTAAATCGGAAAGTATCTAGTTTCGTGTAGGAAATAAATAATGTGAAAAAGGTGCAATGTGTGTAGTAGGCACCTTCTTTTATATGATTTGCAGGCGGAAAATATATGTAGCGATTGCTATACCGAAGAACGCTATACTAAGCAATAGAAATAAGAATGACATTTCTTGTGGCGATTTTATCTTTTTATTATTTTTCATACTAAGTGCAATAATTGCAGCGATTAAGAAAATGATGCCCATAATGAAAAGAAAAAGTGTCATTTTAATCGACTCCTTTCATAAAACAAGTATATTGAGGATACAATGCACTAGTTATGTTTGTAAAGAATAAGTTTTGCGGGAAAATTGAGAAATAAATTCTCCATTCTTTGCGTTCTTTCTTTCGCATGCTAAAATTGATTAGAAATGGTTGTTTGAAGAAGAAACTAAAGGTTTTATTGTATATAAGGAGGAATGACAAATGACAGAAGTTAACACAATTACTACAGAAGAAGTGCAAGAGCGATTAGAAAATGGGGAAACGTTATTTTTAGTAGACGTAAGGGAAGATGAAGAAGTAGCGGCAGGGAAAATTCCGGAAGCTGTACATATTAAAATGGGCGATATTCCAAATAAAGTAGATTTCTTTGAGAAAGAGAATGAATATATCTTTATTTGCCGTTCGGGAATGCGTAGTGAAAATGTATGCCATTATTTAAATGATCAAGGATTTAAAACAGTGAATATGGTTGGCGGTATGCTTCAATATGAAGGCGAAACTAAATAAGCAGCTGTAAAAACTTGAAACGAGTCTGTTTCAAGTTTTTTTCTTTTGCATACAGTATACAAAAGGGGGAGGGGTAAATGGGGATTAACTTGCGTAAAGTAAAAATTATTAATAATACAGGAGCTGTTAATGTTGGCGACTGTTATGATATCTCACCTTTAGCGGTAGCGAAAATATATGCGGGTGCTGGAGGATCGAGTGCTGCTGTTTTTTTAAATGGGAAACGGATGCCTGAACCTACAATTAGAACATCAGTGTTTTTACCACCATTAGCGACGAGTACACGTACATTAGGAGCGTAAAGGAAAGGTAGAGTGTAAGTATGCCTGCGCATATAAAAGAGTTTATTATTGTTAATAATACTGGGAATATATTTACAGGTGACAATTTGAGTGATACATCATTTACTGCTACGAAATCGTATAGTGGTTCAATGGGGTGCACTTGGATTGATGTTGTTACAGTGATAGGGACTGAGACGAAGCTTTGTTTACAGCCGGGAGATAGTGTGACGACAACGTATACGAGAGGTACTCCTGCTAGTAATCTAACAGGAACAAATACAGGGCAAGGTGCAAATATATCAGGTATAGCACAAAGTGTTCCTAATACAGATAATATAGATTCAACAGCTGGACTTCCCTAAGGAATTAGGGGAGTCTTTATTTAAAAGAAGTATTGGAGACGGTTTTGGAAAATACAATTCAAATGAAAGATGAATTTTTTATTTGTTTGAGCAAAAACATCACGTTTCAAAAATATATTATAATAGAATGAAGAAAGGGATAAATTTGGCAGAAAGGGAGAGTGGCGATGCAGGAGAAGGTTAAAGATTTTTTCGGACGCCCACTTCAAGATTTGCGCATCTCTGTCATTGATCGTTGTAATTTGCGGTGTACGTATTGTATGCCAGCGGAAGTGTTTGGTCCTGATTATGCTTTTTTGAAAGAGGAGTTTTTACTGACATTTGATGAAATCGAGCGATTAGCAAAAGTATTTGTTAGCATCGGTGTACGGAAAATTAGACTTACTGGCGGTGAGCCATTGCTCCGTAAGGATTTAACAAAACTTATCGAACGTCTCGTGAAAATTGACGGTTTAGTAGATATAGGATTAACGACAAATGCGATTCATTTAACGAAGCAAGCGAAGGCGTTAAAAGAAGCTGGGTTACACCGAGTAAATGTTAGTTTGGATGCGATAGATGATAATGTGTTCCGCGCAATTAATGGCCGAAATATGAATACGAAGCCAGTGTTAAAAGGAATTATAGCAGCGAAAGAAGCAGGCCTTGAAGTGAAGGTAAATATGGTTGTGAAAAAAGGGATGAACGATCATCAAGTACTTCCGGTTGCTGCGTATTTTAAAGAACAAGGGATTTCACTTAGATTTATTGAGTTTATGGATGTTGGTAGTACGAATGGATGGAATTTTGATCAAGTTATTACGAAACGAGAATTAATTGATATGATTCAAGAGGTATATCCAATTGAGCCAGCTGAAGCTCATTATTTTGGTGAGGTTGCGAAGCGATATCGATACGTTGGAACAAATGTAGAGGTTGGTTTTATTACCTCTGTTTCCGAGTCATTTTGTTCTTCTTGTACGAGAGCAAGAATTTCAGCAGATGGAAAGTTTTATACTTGCTTGTTTGCGACAGAAGGAATGGATTTAAGGAAACTTCTCGGGGAAAACCTTTCGGATAATGAGTTGTTAAAAGCTATACAAGATATATGGGAGAATAGAAAAGATCGATATTCAGATGAACGGACAGAAGAAAGTGCGAAAAATCGTCCGAAAATTGAAATGTCTTATATAGGAGGATAAGAAAGGGGGATGTCGTATGCAAGAGCGATATTCAAGACAAATGTTATTTTCTGGTGTTGGGGAAGAAGGACAACGGAAAATAAGAGGGAAGCACGTGCTCGTCATCGGTGCTGGTGCGCTCGGAGCAGCGAATGCAGAAGCAATTGTTAGAGCAGGTGTTGGAAAAATAACAATTGCTGATCGTGATTATGTAGAATGGAGTAATTTACAAAGGCAACAATTATATACAGAAGAAGATGCAAAGCATTATAAGCCGAAAGCGATAGCGGCAGCAGAACATTTAAAGGCAATTAATTCCGAAGTAGAAATTGTACCAGTTGTGACTGATGTAACGGTGCAAGAAATGGAAGAGTTAATTAAAGGTGTAGATTTAATATTGGATGCGACAGATAATTTTGAAACGCGCCTTCTTATTAATGATATATCTCAGATGTATAACGTTCCATGGATATACGGAGGATGTGTTGGAAGTTACGGAGTAACTTATACAATCTTGCCAGGAAAAACGCCGTGTTTTCGATGTTTAATGGAACATCCGGCGAGCGGAGCGACATGTGATACGGCCGGTATTATACAGCCAGCAGTGCAGTTAGTAGTTGCACATCAAATAACGGAAGCTTTAAAAATATTAGTAGAAGATTTTGAGGCACTTCGTGAAACGATGCTATCATTTGATCTTTGGAATAATCAACAGATGGCATTTAAAGTGAATAGGCAGAAAAAGGATACATGCTTATCTTGTGGAAAACTACGTACATATCCGAGTTTAACATTTGAAGCACAAACGAAAACAGAAGTATTATGTGGGCGAAATACAGTTCAAATCCGTCCAGGTGTGCGTCAGGGTTTTAATTTAGAAGAAATTAAAAAGCGCTTACAAAAAAGTGTGGATGTAAAAGCAACACCGTATTTATTATCATTTCCAGTGGAAGAATATCGTTTTGTTTTATTTACAGATGGCAGGGCATTTATTCATGGTACGAATGATATGAATGTTGCGAAACGACTGTATGCAAGATATATAGGTTGAACCTAAAGGGGAATCCTTTAGGTTCAAATGGAAAAGGTAGGATTAAGACTTTCTCATATAATCTCCATTTTTTCCGCCCGTTTTTTCAAGTAAGTACGTTTCGCCAATAATCATTCCTTTATCAACGGCTTTACACATGTCATATACAGTAAGAGCGGTAGCGGAAGCAGCTGTTAAAGCTTCCATCTCAACGCCGGTACTACCTTCTGTTTTAACTTTTACTTCAATAAGTAGTCGATATTGTTCTTCTGACTGTTTCCAATCGAAAGAGACGTCAACACCTTTTAATAATAAAGGATGGCACATTGGGATAATATCAGAAGTACGTTTTGCAGCCATAATACCTGCAATTTGTGCGACGGCTAATACGTCACCTTTACCAATTTCATTGTGAGAGATTTTATCAAAAATTTCTTTCGTAACGAGAATGCTAGAGCATGCTATTGCTGTTCGAACGGTTATTTTTTTGTCACTTATATCAACCATTTTAGCGCGCCCTTGATCGTTGAAATGTGTGAATGAAGACATGGAATTCCTCCTTGAAGTAATTGCTATTTAATATATAAAGTGTAATCGAGATTAGATATTTTGCAAATATGAGGTGAGAAACAATGGTAGAAAAACGAATCCCGATTCAAGTTGCTGAGGCAGTAGAGCGGGTTATGAAATACGCTAAGCATGGTGAAGCAGAAGAAGTTTCTATTACAGAAAGTTACGGGAGGATTCTTGGGGAGGATGTTGTCTCAGATCACGACGTTCCTCACTTTGATCGTTCTCCTTACGATGGTTTCGCAATTCGAGCAGAAGATACGAAGGAAGCGAGTCAAGAGCAGCCGGTTGAATTTGAAGTAATAGGAGAGATCGGGGCAGGATCTGTTTTTACAGAAGAAGTAGGAGCTTTTCAGGCGGTTCGTATTATGACAGGAGCAGCTATTCCAAAAGGTTGCAATGCAGTCGTAATGCTAGAGTTGACGGAAGGATTCGAGAAGAACAAAAGTACATATATGAAGTTAAAACGTTCTTTCCAAAACGGTGACAATGTATCATTTAAAGGGGAAGATATAAAACAAAATCAAGTCCTCGTTAAGAAAGGTGTTGTAATCAATCCAGGTGTTGCCGCACTATTAGCGACGTTTGGATATAGCACTGTGAAAGTTATAAAGCAGCCTGTTGTCGGTATTGTAACGACAGGAAGCGAATTACTAAAAGTACATGAGGCGTTAGAGCCAGGGAAAATTAGAAATAGTAACTCTTATATGATTGCCGCTCAAATTATGAAAGCTGGCGGAAAAGTGCGTTACTATGGACAACTTGCCGATGAGTTAGATGCATGTTTTACAGCCGTTAAATCAGCGATGGATGAGGTTGATATTTTAATTACAACGGGCGGTGTTTCCGTAGGGGATTACGACTATTTACCAGCTATTTATGAAAGGTTACAGGCGAATGTACTCTTTAATAAAATAGCGATGAGGCCGGGGAGTGTAACGACAGTAGCTGAAGTTGATGGAAAGCTACTCTTCGGTTTATCAGGTAATCCGTCAGCTTGTTATGTAGGTTTCGAATTATTTGTGCATCCAATTATGAAAACGTATTTGCATGCGAAGGAGCCTCACATATATAGGGCAGACGCTATTTTGCAAAAAGATTTTCCGAAACCAAATCCGTTTACTCGTTTTGTAAGAGCGAAAGCGAGCATTGTTAATGGGGCATTACAAGCGACGCCGGTTGGTTTAGATAAATCGAGTGCAGTCTCTTCACTTGCGGATGCAAATGCTTTTATCGTGCTGCCTGGAGGAACGAGAGGATTTGAAGCAGGAATGAAAGTGTCTGTATTATTGTTAGAATGCTCTGAGGGAAGTGATTGGCCGTGGGCAAAGCCTCTTCAATCTTACAAATAGTAGGGTATCAAAATAGCGGGAAAACAACGCTTGTAGAGAAAATGGTACATGCATTAGCTGAAAGAGAAATGAAGGTTGCTACAATTAAACATCATGGTCACGGTGGCTTTCCAGAAGTAGCACAAAAAGATAGTGAAAGACACCGAAAAGCTGGTGCTGTAGTAAGTAGTGTAGAAGGCGCTGGATTACTATCTCTGTCCTCTTTGCGAGATGAGTGGTCCTTGCAAGAAATTATCCGCTTGTACGAATTTTTTGAAGTGGATACGATTTTAATAGAGGGCTATAAAGCTGAGAAATATCCCAAAATAGTGTTACTTCGTTCTGCGGAAGACGCTGAACTTTTACGTAAAGTAGAAAATATAGCGGCGGTTATTACGTGGTATGATGCTCCGTCAAATGTACGAGAAGAATATAAAGTATTTCATATAACAGAAGAAAAATTGTATATAGACTGGTTTTTACAAACGGTTAGGGGTGCAAAATGATAAATACGTATTATGAAGTAATTGATACAGAAATCTCGATTGAAGAGGTGGCAAAGAAAGTAGTTCGCCGTGAATGCGGTGCTGTCACGACATTTATTGGAACAGTTAGGGAGTTTACGAAAGGGCGTCGTACACTATACTTAGAGTATGTAGCTTATAAGACGATGGCAGAAAAGATGCTACAGAAAATTGGGTCAGAAGTGAAGGAGAAATGGCCCGTTACACATGTTGCGATTACGCATCGCATCGGCACGCTGCAAATTTCTGATATAGCGGTTGTTGTTGCTGTATCAACGCCTCATCGCAAAGAGGCTTATGAAGCGAATGAATATATTATGGAGCGTATTAAGCAAATTGTTCCGATTTGGAAAAAGGAGTTTTGGGAAGATGGTGACTCATGGATTGGTGATCAATTAGAAAAAACACCATATCCAGCAGGAGAGCCTGGGAGGGAGTTATAAATATGATTCGAGTATTGTTATTTGCGAACTTGCAAGAAGAAGCAGGAACGAGTGAATTACAAATAGAGAAAGAAAATATTACGGTTGCAGAGTTAAAAGATATTGTTGCGAAAGAATATAATGTACCAGTGTCAGCACCAATTATGGTTGCGATTAATGAAGAGTACGCAAATGAAGATGATACGATACATTCTGGTGATGTAGTTGCACTAATACCACCAGTGAGCGGTGGTTAATATTGGATTTGTGCTATAAAAAAACGACTTTCTTACATAAGGAAAGTCGTTTTTTTATGGCATTTTGGAGAACACTATCTTATAGGAAAAGGAGGAAGTTATGAAAAAGATATGTGTAATGATTTTAATGATATGTTCTGTTTTTTTCTTTTCTCCAAGCGATTATTTGGCAAAAGAATCGACGGAACAGCTTTTAGAAAGTGCGTTACTGAATCGATATTACTCGGTTATAAGGCAAGTGACAGAAGATCAACATGAATGTGAATCCGTTACAAACATAAAGCGCATAGGGAAGAAAGATGAGTTTATTCCTAAATTTGAAGTTACGATACAATTTCTTACATTTCAAGGGGCACATAATCCGCCGAATGATCGTATTACACTTACTTTAGAAGATGATTTGGATCACATAAAAATAAAAAAAGTAGAGCGAGAAAAAAATGTTTCTGGTGCTATTACAAAAAAGGTTTGCGCGCGAGTGAAAGAGAAAATGAAAGCTCATTTAGATGATTTAGAGTAGTGGCCTTAAAAAAAGAAATTTGTATGATTTTTAGTAGAGGGGATGAACGATGGACGTGGATAATGTGAAAATATATTGATATGGCATAGACGTGAGAGATTGGAAGAGAGATTTAACTATAAGTATCTATTAAAGAAACTGTCTAGTTTTTCAATAGAAAAAAGGCCAAAGAGATTTATCTCTTTGGCCTTTTTACGCAAAAAAAATAGCGGTCGGCTATTTTAAAAATTAATGATTGATTGTATCTTGAAGAAATTCTGTTGCTTGATGTTCTGAAACATTCTGTACGAGTGCAACTTCGCTAATAACCATTTTGCGCGCATTATCTAGCATTTGTTTTTCGCTCGCATTTAATGCTCTTTCTTTATTGCGACGAAGTAAATCACGAACAACTTCTGCACTATCTTGAAGATTGCCGTTCTTCATTTTTTCCATATTCATTGTATATCTTTGTTTCCATGAGAGTGATGGGTCTGATTCCCCATGATGAAATTCAAGAAGTATAACATCTAACGTACCTTTATCTACGATATAACGAATACCTGATTTTTGTAATTGATCCATCGGAAGCATTACTTGCATATCTTTACTGATGATGCGTATAACACAATATTGACGCGAAGTACCTAATATTTCTTTCTCTTCAATTGCTTCGATGATCCCTGCACCGTGCATTGGATAAACGATTTTATCACCAATTTGAAACAAATCATCCACCTCCATATGTGGTAACCACTTTTAATGATAACATAAGTTTATAAAAATGTCAAATTTTATATAATACCATATTGAATGTGTTCGAGTCAATATGTAGAAGGTCTTTTTTTATGTTTTTTTTGTGCTTATATGTTGAATAAATGTAGGTGACTTTTTTAGAAAAATAGTACAGGCGCAGAAAGAGGGCATATCCGCGTATTTTTAAGCATAAAATATAAAATCGCTAATACAATATACCTAAATCCGTTCTTTGCAAAGGAGGGAGAGAAGGTGGGGCGCACAATTAGAATTGATATTACAAATAAAGTTGTAGCTAAATTTAGGCAAGATTATTTGGAATTATATACGAGTAAGTTTATGATAGGTAAGTTTTATGTCTATACTGAAGATAAACAATATGTGTTAGAAGACGGATATATATATGAAAATGGAAAGTTTTATCGCATCATAGATACGCACCGTGGCAATAAACAAGCGGCGGAGGGCTGCGATCTAGGATGGTGTTAACATGATTCGTGTGAAAGTGTTTGATGAAAGTCATGAAAAAGACTTAGAAGATGCTGTAAATGTATTTTTGAAAAAAATTGATGATGGAAATTTTGTAGATATAAAGTATCAAGTTGGTGTTTCAATTAACGATGATGAAAATCAAATTTATTGTTTTTCAGCAATGATTGTTTATAAAGCATAAAAAAGAGCTGGGGAGCCAGCTCTTTTTTATGCTTTATGTTGGGACAACGTGTGTCGGTAAAATATTCATAATAGATTGTGTTGCGCCTGTTTTCTTGTCCGTTAAAAGAACTTCTCCTGTTTCATGATTCTGAGCATCGGTGCACATACCGAGGTGATAACGATCACCTAAAAATGGATCAATATAAAAACCGTTTTTGAATACTTTATCATTTGGGTGTTTTTCATGGTGAATTTCAGAACAGTTAATGCAATAGAACATAGCTTTCATCCCGATACGATAAACTTAACTAAATCTATACAATTCAATCAAATTTACACAAGTTAGTGCTTCTTCGTGTTCTCGCAACCCCGAAGGGACGAGGGGTATAACACTCCACACGAGGCAGTATCGTTACCTCCTATTATCAAGCATTTATTTTACCCATCTTGATAAATTTATCGAAGCATTTACATCCCTATCGTGATGGCTATTGCATGGAACACAACGCCACTCACGTATTTTTAAACTCCACTGTCCTTCTGGTTGAACTGAATGGTCGTATTTAACTCCGCAACATGAGCAAATCTTGCTTGAGGCGAACCATTTATCAGCTTTTACATACTCAATGCCATACTTTTCGCACTTGTATGATAAACATTGAAAGAAGAAGTTTAATTTTTGAAATGAAAATGCTTTCGATAGTTTTTTGTTTTTTAACAGGTTTGAGATAGGTAAGTCTTCCACAACGATCCTCATTGGTTTGGTTTTCACCAATTTAGCTGTTGCTTGATGGATATGGTTATTTCGGATATTCGTAATTTTCCTAGATAACCGCAGGTGCTCAGTTTTAGCTTTTTCATATCCAGCAGACTGAATTTTTACACCTTTTTTAAATCGCCTAGACATATCTCTTTGTGCTGACTTTTTCCTTTTCAAAAGTTTTTTAACCTTGGCATCTTTGTTTATATTTCGTTCTTTCGTACCATTAGAAGCTACAAACAGCTCTTTTAAACCAACATCCACACCAATCGACTCATTGGTTAGTTCTTGTGATTCAAAGTCTTTTTGGAATCCTACACTAATCCACCAGTGACGACCATCAAAGGTAACTCTTGGATTGGATGGTTTTTTGTTTCTTGGTAGTTGTTGGCTTGTTTTCACTTCTCCGATAGACTGAATATGAACTACTTTCTTTCCTATAATCAGTCTTTCATAATTGGCATAAAATCCTTGGATTAAATCTTTTTTGGATTTATAAGAAGTGTGATAACCATTTTTGTACTTTTTGAACGAATTTTTCCTCGCCTTATCAAAATCTTTTGAAGCCTGTTTGGGAACTTGTGCGTTGATGTCATTTAACCACTCATATCTCTTTCGCTTCTTGATCTTTGTAAATCGCTTCTGTAAAGCTAACTGTGAAACAGATTTTCCAAATAGCTTATAGTATCTATCACTCATTCTTTTACAATAGTTATAAGCGAATCTTGCAGCACCAGCATGGTTTCTAAGCACTTTTTCTTGTTCAGGCGTTGGAATCAGTCTGACTTTCTTCGCCAATATCATCAGAATTAAACTCCTTTACTGTGCGATTATTCGGGCACTCACCTTTCAGATAATGAAAGATTGGTTCTTCTGAATAGTAGCGTGTTCCACCAGCATTCTCCTGAGACTACTCGGATGCAAACCTGTTAATTCTGATACTTGACTAACTCGTGAAAATTTCATTATTATTCTCACCTCATTGAACCTAACATAGCACGTATGTTCGATATTTTCAATAAAGTTTGATAGATTCAATAAAATTTATCTTGTTCAACTAAGGGCGCAATTCCTTAGCCAGTTCTCTTATGAACTTCTCATGTTTTCACATGAGCGCAGACTATATGTTTATCTCTTTAGAGATAGAGGATTTTTCCATCACCATAGGCTTGTGATGTACTCTCGTCAGTTATACGAGATAGTCGTTGAACGTTCATCTTATCCATTTTGACTTAGATGATTCGAGGCGGAAGACCCATTGTTCTAGTGTTTAGGATTTAACCTTGCACGATCTGATTGATTTTTTCTGCTTTCGCGACATTCACGCTCGCTATTTCTAGCCACGTTGTAGTTCAATCAGCTTTAGTGATTGCCCGCAGTTAACCCTCACTACTAGCCAATCACTTGACTAGCAGGGCTTACTGATATATTTAATTAACTTTGGTTATAATTGGTTAAATAAATCGTAACAGTTATTTACCCTTTTTATTTTGTTAAAAAAAGTGAGTGGGTAGTCATGTCGCTCCTAAGGAAATGTTGAGGAGAAGAGAAATAACTACCTACCCAAAATGGTGGGCATACTCCTTCTGATTTTACATATCTCGCGTATTGTCCCTGAGGGAAGGAGGAGAGACGAAGTACAGATGAGATAAGTTAGGCGCTTCTCTCAATATGAATGATGGAGTTTCATGTTGAGGGAATTTTCTATTTTTCATTGCCTTTGTGAGTATATTATGAAGGAATGCTGAGAGGGTGTTTGTCCTGTTGAAAAAATGTTGAGAATTTCTCAACAGTGAAAAAGAGCCTTTCTTGACATGTAACCAAAAGGTGTTATATTGTTAATGTGAAACTAAAAGGTGTTATATTTAAATGCCGAATAAAGGAGATATAAAATGAACCAACAAAATACATTAAATGATATTAAACAAACAATCGTTTTTAACGCGTCTATTCAAAAAGTATGGAGTGTAGTATCAACTGCAGAGGGAATTGCGTCATGGTTTATGCCGAACGATTTCAAATTAGAGGTAGGACATGAATTTCATGTGCAATCACCATTTGGCCCATCACCATGTAAAGTGTTAGAAATTGATGAGCCAAACCATGTATCTTTCTCATGGGATACAGATGGTTGGGTTGTTTCATTTCATTTGAAAGACTTAGGAGATAATAAAACAGAATTTACGTTAATTCACGGCGGCTGGAAACATCCTGATGAAATCCTTCCGAAAGCGAATGCGAAGAGCTCTATTATTCGCGATAGAATGAATGGCGGATGGGTAGCGATTGTAAATGAAAAACTGAAAAAGGTTGTCGAAGGTTAAATGTCCTCATCAGCAGCGAAATATGATGTGTTTCAAGCAATTGCTGATCCAACCCGCCGAGAAGTATTACGGTTATTAAGTGATAAAGAGTTACCAATTTCAAAAATAACGGATCATTTTCCGATGAGTCGTACTGCAGTTGTAAAGCATCTTCATATTCTTTCAGAAGCGAATTTAGTAAGTGGAAGAAAGAGTGGAAGAGAGAAGATATATCGTTTGCAGCCAGAGCCGTTAGAAGAATTACAGCAGTGGCTCTCGTATTATGAACGATTTTGGGACAATAAATTGTCCATGCTTAAACATATTGTGGAGAATGAAGAGTAGATTTTATGAAAAGAGGATGACCAAAATGGTCATCCTCTTTTTATTGTTCACTTGTTTGTTTAGCTGGCTTTAATAGGATCCAAGCGATAATTAAAGTTAATACTGCTAATACGAAAGTACTCATATAAATGACGTGTACACTTGCAGCTAATGCGGATTGAGACTCGGTTGCTACGTTTGCTGTAGCTCCGCCGTGTCCGCCAGAAGAAACAAGATCAAGATTTTTAATGCCACGTGCATGAATCATCGTGTTGAAGACCGTGCCGAAAATTGCAGCACCTAACGTTTGACTAAATGTATTAATAAATGTGTTTAAACCTACTGCTGTCCCGCGTGTATGAGCCGGTACAGCTGCTTGAATTGTTACCATGTAAATTGGTGTAACAAGCCCCATTCCTAAGCCGAATAATCCGACTGCAACATAAATAAGGAATGATGGTGAATCCGTCGATAATGTAAATAATAAGAATGTAGCAACTGATAAAATACTAGCGCCAAGTAAAATAATTTGTTTCGTTTTTAACTTGCCGACTAAGTTACCGGAGAACATAGCACCGAATGTCCACATAACAGGAATCGGCATTAAAATGAGTCCAGCTTCTGTCGCATTTTTTCCTAAAA
The DNA here is from genome assembly GCF_030348325.1 of Bacillus hominis. NCBI lineage: Bacteria > Bacillati > Bacillota > Bacilli > Caryophanales > Bacillaceae > Bacillus > Bacillus hominis. The sequence continues at coordinate 4,297,263 of NZ_JAUCFS010000005.1, read as the reverse complement.
CACCTTGGCTCCAAATTGGAAGATACACTGTAATACTAATAATCATTGCACCAGCAATAAGTGTTAGTATGTTTATTGTAGATAATGTACGGTTAGAGAAAAGTGCTAGCGGAATTAATGGTTCCGGAGATTTTTTCTCGATGTATAAGAAAATAATGAATGAAACAGCGGCAAAGATTAATAGGCCGATAATTGAAATATCTCCCCAGTTTTGCTTACTGCTACCTGTTAATAATGCGTATAGTAGAGCAATTGTACTTAATGAGAAGACTGTTGCACCAAGGTAGTCGATATGTTGCTTAGTGGCGGACTTAACAGATTCCTTATAAGAAGTGGCAAACATTAGGCAAGCGATAATTCCAAAAGGAACGTTTAAGAAGAAAATATAGCGCCAAGAAAGAGAATCAACTAAAAATCCGCCTACTAACGGCCCGATAACACCAGATACACCCCAAACGGCACTCATCCAGCCCTGTGCTTTCGCGCGGTCTTTCGCTTCGCTATATAAGTCTCCAATAATCGTCATTGTGATCGGTATAACAGCACCAGCTCCTATACCTTGAAGAGCGCGGAAGAAGATTAATTGTTCCATTGATGTAACGACTCCGCAAAGTGCAGAACCGATTAAGAAGATTGTTGCTCCGATGAGCAGAACTTTTTTACGGCCGAATAAATCAGCTAGTTTTCCGTATATTGGAGTCGAAACAGCTGTTGCAAGCATATAAATTGCATATACCCAACTAACAAGTTCGACGCCTGACAAATCACTCGTTATACGAGGGATTGCTGTACTAACAATCGTTCCTTCTACCGCAGAAAGAAACGTCATTAGCATTAAAGACATCATGACTTTTTTTCTCATTTGTTTTCCCCTTACCCTTTTTCAAATATTCAACAATATAAAATATAAAGGTACTAAGGTATATAAAGCAACAAAAAAGCAATGGGAAGTTAGGGGGAAGGGATATTTTTGAAGAAACGGTCGATATATTTAAAGTATCGCCAGTATAATTTCGTGTACTGCTTTGCTATTTCAACATATTAAAAAAAGAAACAGGAATCCCTGTTTCTTTTTTAATATTGCGTTTTCGCATTTTGTCCAGCTGTTGTTCCGGCAATTCTACCAGTAACGAGGGCAGATGTAATGTTATAGCCACCAGTATAACCATGAATATCAAGAACTTCTCCGCAGAAATATAAGCCATTCGTGAATTTAGAAGACATTTCTTTCGGGTTAATTTCTTTAACAGATACACCGCCACCAGTAACGAATGCTTTTTCAAGTGACTGCGTACCATTTACATTCACAGTAAATTCTTTAAAATCTTTCACAAGTGCACGAATTTTCTCATGAGAAACTTGTCCAGCTTGTTCGCTGCCATCAATTTCATTTTTTTCTAATAAGAATAGGAAGTAACGTTCAGGAACATAACCTTTTAAAACGTTTTTGATTCCTTTTTTCGGATCTTCTTTCATTTGTTTCAGCATGCGCTGGAATAGTTGTTCACTATTTTCTTCTGGCAATGCATCGATACTCATGTGCACTGTATTCGTTTTAAATTTTTTCAACGTTTTTACAACGAATTGGCTACAACGAAGAGCAGCAGGGCCTGATAAGCCGAAGTGAGTGAAGAGCATGTCCATTTTATGAGAAATGACAACTTTTCCTTTCGGGTTTAATACGCTTAAGTTTATATCACGTAAAGCAAGGCCTTGTAATGAGCGGTCACGAATAAATGGTTCGTTTGAAAGGATTGGTACTTCTGTTGGGAAAAGCTCTGTAATTGTATGACCAGCTTTTTCAGCCCAAGCGTATCCGTCTCCAGTAGAACCAGTTTGAGGAACTGATTTTCCGCCAACAGCGATAACGACGTGATTCGTTTCTAACACTTCGCCTGTTTGTAATACAACTGCTTTCGTTTGACCATTTTCATATTCAATCGTTTCAACAGGTGTATTCGTACGTATTTTCACACCTAAGTCTTTTAATCGTGTTAAAAGTGCATCTACAACAGATTGCGCTTTATTTGATACAGGGAACATGCGACCATGGTCCTCTTCTTTTAATTTAACACCTAGATTTTCGAAGAATGTAATAATATCTTCATTATTAAAAATAGAAAAAGCACTGTATAAGAAGCGCCCGTTTCCTGGTATATGTTTAACGATTTCATCAAGTGGTAGACGATTCGTTACGTTACAACGACCGCCACCAGAAATCGCAAGTTTACGTCCAAGCTTATTTCCTTTATCAAGAAGTAAGACGCTTGCGCCTTCTTCTGCAGCACCGATTGCAGCCATTAGCCCTGAAGGACCGCCGCCGATGACAATAACATCATAATGCATAATATATCGACCTCATTTTCTACATTTCCTGCCTAAAAGAATAGCATGTTTTCCCTTAAAAGAAAAATAGAGTGAAGTACTGCTTAATGGGAGAATTGTGGTACAATACAAAAGTTAGAGTTCAGCACTATCCTGTTATTTGTGGGCAAGAAGACTAAAACCTTAAGACTTAAGAGAAGTAAAGAGGGAGGTCACTGGCCCGTAAAAGCTCGAATGGTGCGGGCTAATAAGTAGTAGGAGAGGAGTCTCCTGCTAGTAATAGTTTCACTTTATCCCGCTATTTGTGGGCAGTAAAACCCCACCTCAAATTTAGGTTGGAGCAAAGAAGTTAGGTGGGAGATTAACTGCCCGTAAACGCCCGATTGGTGCGGGCTAATAATCAGTGGGGGATGAACAAACCCCCACTGATTAAAGTTTCACTTTATCTAGATGTAGGAGGATTTTTGTATGTCCGATTCGAAATTTCTGCGCGGAACGCTTATCGTTACGTTAGGGACATTTTTAGTAAAGTTCTTAGGCATGATTTACGTCTTTCCATTTCATGCATTGGTAGGCACAGAAGGCGGAACGCTCTATACATATGGATACATTCCATATACGATCTTTTTAAGTATTGCAACGGCAGGTGTGCCGCTTGCTGTTTCGAAATTCGTTTCAAAATATAATGCGCTTGGTGATTATAAAACGAGCCGGAGAATGTTCCGCTCGGGAATGGTTATGATGATAGTATCAGGGGTTCTTTCGTTCCTAGTACTGTATATGACGGCGCCATTATTTGCAGAAGCAATGCTTGGTAAACAAAGTTTACAAAATAAGATAGAAGAAGTTACGACGATTATTCGTCTTGTAAGTTTTGCACTTATTGTTGTACCGGCAGCGAGTTTAATTCGTGGTTATTTCCAAGGTCACCAATCGATGGGACCAACTACTGTTTCGCAAATTATTGAACAAATTATTCGTATCGCCTTTTTATTAACAGGTAGTTTTATCGTTATTAAAGTACTTGGCGGTACAGTTGCAACAGCGGTTGGGGTAGCTACATTTGCTGCGTTCGTTTCAGCAGTTGGAGCGCTTGGTGTATTAATTTGGTACTGGTTAAAACGTAAAAAATATTTGGATCAATATTTAATTGAACAAACTGTACCAGAATCGACAGTAAGTACCGTTCAATTATTTAAAGAATTATTTGCATATGCAATTCCTTACGTTGTAATTGGGTTAACTATTCCTTTATATCAACAAATTGATACATTGACATTCAACTCAATTATGCAGGCGATTGGTCAAGGAGATATCGCAGAGCGAGCGCTTGGTATTTTCACAATGTGGACGCATAAATTAATTATGATTCCCGTATCACTTGCAACAGCGTTTAGTTTAACGCTTGTGCCAGCGATCACAAAATCGTTTACTGAAAAACAATATCGTTATTTAAAATTACAAATTACACAAACATTCCAGGCGAATATGTTTTTAACATTGCCAGCAGTTATCGGTATTTCTACACTTGCATATCCAATTTACACTGCTTTCTACGATTCAGATCCACTAGGTGGACAAGTATTAATGTGGTATGCGCCAGTTGCATTGTTATTCGCTTTATTCACAGTAACAGCAGCTATCTTACAAGGGATTAACCAGCAGAAACATGCTGTTATTGCACTTGTGATGGGTGTTATTTTGAAATTTGTATGTAACGTAATCTTTATTCGTTATTTCGGTACAATAGGAGCAATCCTGGCGACGGCAGTCGGCTTCTTAGCTTCAGTATGGTATACGAATAGACAAATCAAAAAACATGCAAACTATTCATTTGGTGTTGTATATAAGAGAACATTCCAAATTGCAGTATTAACACTTGTAATGGTTATTGCTGTAAAACTGTCACAATGGGCTCTATCCTTCATGATTTCGCCTGATGGCCGTATTGGTGCTCTTATTACAGTTGCGATTTGTGCAGGTATTGGTGGTCTTGTTTACGTAGTATTAGCGATTCGCACAGGAGTACTAGAAAGAGTATTTGGCGGAGAGGCCTTAGAGAAAATCCAGCGTAAACTTGGTAATAGATTCAAAATAAAGTTGAAATCAAAAGGGGCGTAAATACGTCCCCTTTTCTATGATAAATAAAGAAGGTGAAGAACATGAGATTAGATAAATTATTAGCGAATATGGGACACGGAAGTAGAAAAGAAGTAAAGAAATTATTGAAAGACGGCGTTGTGAAGATTGATGGAACGCCAGTGAAAGATGCGAAGTTTCATGTGAACGTAGAAGAGCAAGAGGTTATGATTCACGGTGAAGTTGTGGAATATAAAGAATTTGTTTATTTAATGATGCATAAACCACAAGGTGTTATTTCAGCGACAGAAGATGATAACCACGAAACAGTGATAGATTTATTAGAATTAGAAGATGCGATTTTCGATCCATTCCCTGTTGGAAGGCTCGATATTGATACAGAAGGTTTCTTATTAATCACAAATGATGGGAAGTTAACGCATCAACTATTATCTCCGAAAAAGCATGTGCCGAAAAAATATTATGCACACATTTCAGGCGTTGTAACGGAAGAGGATGTAATAGAATTCGCTAAAGGTGTTATTTTAGAAGATGGCTATGAAACGAAGCCAGGCGAACTTACAATTTTAAAAAGTGATGATATTTCCGAAATTGAGCTTGTTATTACAGAAGGAAAATTCCATCAAGTGAAGCGTATGTTTGAAGCTGTAGGGAAAAAAGTAGTGTATTTAAAGAGAACAGAGATGGGACCTTTAGTGCTAGATGAAGAGTTAGAACTTGGGCAATATCGTGAATTAACAGATGAAGAAGTTGAAATGTTAAAGACGTATCAAGTAGATAACGAAAAGTAACGCCAATTTCAAAGCATAGAAAAGACCCCTTTCTAATGAGTTAGAAAGGGGTATGTATTTATTTACATACAATTATTTTTTTGTTATGAGGTCATTCTCACTTTCTTTCCTGTTGTTGTCCACTTACCGCGGCAGGGGCTATACACGAGTTCATTAAACTGCAACACATTTAGATCACGTTGTATCGTTCGCGGTGTGATCCCGAACTCATCTACAAGGTCTTTCGTCGTTACCGTTCCGTTTTCATTGATGTACATATAAATTGATTTAATGCGTGTTAGCATACGAGTAGTTGTAGGTTTCAAGAGAAAACCACTCCTCTACTAGTTTTTTTGACCCCATTCAGGAAAGAAGGTCGTTACTACCATTGTACTCTACATGATAAAATTCATGCTTTAATCTACTTAAATTTTACAAAAGTTTAACAAATATTCATATAGAAAAATATTGGTAGTTGACATTTTATATTTGGTCAGTCAACTAACTCATAAATTTCTACGTAAAACGCCAAATTCCTGCAAATTTTTTTGAGAAAATAAAAGAAAAACTAATAAGAAATATCTGAAATATTACAATTGTTCGTTATTAAGTTTTCATGTATGGCATTAGAGATTTTCGTTTGCTATGATGAAAGAGACAATATAGTGAAGGATGGATGCGTGATGTCAACAATTAATTGGACAGAAGAAGTTACAAAACGAAAAGATGATTTAATTCGTGATACACAACAATTTTTACAAATTAAAAGTGTATGGGAAGAAGAATCTGCGAAAGAGGGCGCACCATTCGGTGAAGGTGTAGAAAAAGCCTTATCTTTCATGTTACATAAAGGAGAAGCAGAAGGTTTCGCTTCTAAAAATTTAGAAGGGTATGCAGGTCATCTTGAAATGGGGCAAGGAGAAGAATTAGTAGGTATTCTTTGTCACGTTGATGTTGTACCAGAAGGAGATGGCTGGACAACTCCTGCGTATAGTGCGGATATTCGCGATGGGAAGATTTTTGCACGCGGTGCAATTGATGATAAAGGGCCGACGATGGCAGCTTATTATGCGATGAAGATCGTCAAAGAATTAGGCTTACCTCTTTCCAAACGTGTTCGTATGATTTTAGGAACAGATGAGGAAAGTAATTGGAAGTGTGTAGATCATTATTTTAAAAATGAAGAAATGCCAACAATCGGTTTTGCGCCGGATGCAGATTTTCCAATTATTAATGCGGAAAAAGGAATTTCTGACATACAAGTTGTGCAAAATGGTAGCGAAGAGAAAGAAGGCGCATTTAAGCTTATTTCATTTGAGTCAGGTCGTCGTTTAAATATGGTTCCTGATTTTGCAGAAGCAGTTATTGCAGGAGAAGATGTAAATGCACTTACGGTAGCATATGAAGAGTATTTACAAACTGCTAAAAAAATAGGCAAAGCAATTGTAGAAGGAAATACGGTGACGTTGCAAATCAAAGGGATTTCAGCTCACGGATCTACTCCAGAAAAGGGAGAAAATGCAGGTTTATTATTGGCAAACGTCTTAACGACGGTTTCTCTTGATGGAAAAGGGGCTTCATTTGCATCGTTTGTAACAGAAACATTTACAGGTGACATTATTGGAGAAAAAGCTGGTATTTCTTATAAAGACGATATTAGCGGTCCTTTAACAGTGAATGTTGGTCGCCTGTCTTATTCGCAAGAAAACGGTGGTAATTTAGGATTAAATGTGCGATATCCAGTTACGACTAATTTTGAAGAAACGATTGCAAAGTTAAAAGAATATGTCGGTACTCATGGATTTGAAGTAGCGGATTATTCTAACTCTCGCCCGCATCATGTTGATAAAGATCATACGTTAATTCGTACTTTGCAACGCGTATATGAAGAACAAACAGGTGAAAAAGCTGAATTGTTAGCAATCGGCGGTGGTACTTATGCTCGTTCATTAAAGGCTGGCGTTGCATTTGGTCCGTTATTCCCAGGAAAAGAAGAACTTGCTCATCAAAAAGACGAATACATTGAAATTGAAGATTTATTAAAAGCAACAGCGATTTATGCGCAAGCAATTCATGAATTAGCGAAATAATGAGAGGCCGTCCTAAAAGGTTTTTTGGGACGGTTTTCTGTTAGGAATAGGTTGCTTTTATTGTCGTATTTTATTGTTAAGTCGATATATTTGATTTTGCGTCGATATAATTCCATTTACTATTGCGATCTTAACTAAGAAGAAAATAAATTTATTCAAAGGTTAGACTTTTTGGATGGTTCGCTTCTTTTTAGCTGAATGAGATAAGAAAGAAAAGCAACAATAACATAAAGGGGACGATGTAGATGGTGCCGCATTATTTTGTCGCAGTAACTTTACCATGTCATATAAAAGAAATTCTTTCTAATTACAAAGAGGAAATGAAGGATGAATTACCATTCCGCTCGTGGGTACATGAAGAAGACTATCATATTACCCTTTCCTTTTTAGGAAGTGCGACAGAGGAACAATTAGAAGGAATAAAGAATGGATTACAAACACTTACAGAAAAAAAGGAACTATCGTTCACGTTACAAGGGTTTTCTACGTTCGGACAGGTGGACCAGCCGCGTATATTTTGGTCGGGGATAAGTGATAATCAAGATTTGTTTACTTTACAAAAACAAGTGCATACAATTTGTGAAGAAAATGGCTTCTCTCTAGAGACACGTCCTTATCATCCACATATTACTGTTGCGCGAAAATGGGTAGGAGAAAAAGCATTTGATCTGACAAATGTAAAAGATTTACCTGTAACATCATTTCAAGCAGATACGATTACTTTGTATGAATCTCACGTTAAGGAAACGCCAAAGTATAGACCAGTTGCCGAAATAAAATTACAAAAATAGAATGTATGAAAACGTTTTTTATACAGGTGAATATACTATAGGGAATAATGTGTTACTGTATAGAGCTTCGCTGATAAGAAAAGCCTTATCATTTGCAGCTCGTTTCATTTTAATTTTGAGAATGATGGTGATTTTTTATGTTGAAAGTAAAACGTCCATTTGATGCCTATTTAGATGAAATGAATAAAATTACAATTTTGCTCCCGCATGCGTATGGAACAAGCCGGACATTTCGTTTACAAGAAGGAAGCAATGTGAAAGAGTTACCGATTGTTCATACTATTGCTCTTCCAGATGCAACGAAGTATGAATGTTTTATAGAAGAGCCGCTAGATGTGGGGAAGTATTATACAGTACGGGATGAACGGAATGAAGAGACAGATTTACAAATAGGCGCTGTGATTCGAACAGTAATTTTCGATGAAAAATATTATTACGAAGGTACCGACTTAGGTGCTGTGTATAAAAAAGAAGAAACAATATTTAAAGTATGGGCTCCGACTGCAAGGCTTGCGAAAGTACGGATTTATAAAAGTGATAAAGAATATATTGATTATGAAATGTATAGAGAAGAAAACGGAGTGTGGACTCATACATTACAAGGTGATCATGATGGAGCACGATATACATTCCTTGTTTGTATTAATTTAATATGGAACGAAGCGGTTGACCCTTATGCAAAGTCTGCGACGATAAATGGAAAACACGGCGTTGTTATCGATTTGGAAAAAACGAATGTGACAAAACGAGTAGAACTATCACCATTACAGTCAATGACAGATGCTATATTGTATGAACTGCATATTCGTGACGCTACTATTCATCCGAACAGTGGAGTGAATAAGAAAGGAACATATAAAGGGCTAAGTGAAGAGGGGACAGTAGGACAAAATGGGACATTAACAGGATTGTCTCATATAAAAGATTTAGGCGTTACACATGTTGAACTATTACCTTTACATTGTTTTGGTGGTATAGATGAAGTGAATCCTGCTTCCGCATATAATTGGGGTTATAATCCGTTATATTACAATATACCAACAGGATTTTATGTTACAAACCTTTCTGATCCGTATAACAGGATAGTAGAGTGTAAAAAACTAATTGAAACATTTCATGATCACGGCATTCGAGTGATTATAGATGTTGTATATAATCATGTTTATGAAAGAGAATTATCATCATTTGAGAAGCTTGTCCCAGGATATTATTTTCGTCATGGGGAAGATGGTATGCCTTCTAATGGGACGGGAGTTGGAAATGATATAGCATCTGAACGGAAAATGATGAGGAAATTTATTATAGAATCTGTTTTATATTGGCTTACTGAATACAATGTTGATGGATTCCGATTTGATTTAATGGGAATTTTAGATGTTGAAACGATGAATGCGTTAGAAAAAGAAGTCCGAAAAATAAAGCAGGATGCGCTGTTATTAGGTGAAGGGTGGGATTTACAAACACCGCTTCCTCTTGAAGAGAAAGCGACGTTAAATAATGCGAATAAAATGCCATGTATCGCACAGTTTAACGATCAATTTCGTGATGGAATAAAAGGAAGTACTTTTAATATAAATAAACGTGGCTTTGCATTTGGTGGGCATGTAGACTGTAATCATTTGCAGTATATAGTAGCTGGTAGCCTTTTAAGTATGAAAGAAACAGGATTGTTCCTAGAGCCAGTACAAAGCATCAACTATGTAGAATGTCATGACAATATGACGATGTGGGATAAACTAGTGCAAAGTAATCCAGAATCAGAAGAAATTTTAAAAAGGCGTCATCGTTTAGCAACTGCAATGGTTATTCTTTCACAAGGGATTCCTTTCTTACATGCGGGGCAAGAGTTTTATCGTACGAAGCAAGGAAATGAAAATAGTTATAATGCAAATGATGAAATCAATCGATTAGATTGGGATCAAAAAGAAAAAGAGATGGAGACAGTTAACTATATAAAAGGTTTAATTGCGATTCGGAAGGAGCATGGGGCATTCCGATTAAAAAGCGCGGACCTTATAAAAAAGCATATGACTTTTTTGCAAACATCAAAAGAAGCACTTGCATACCATTTGCGAAATGTAGAATCTTTTGGACCATGGAAAGAGATTGTGGTGCTATTCAATAGCGGTTTGCAAAATGAAATAGTTCAGCTCCCAAAAGAAGAAACGTGGCATGTATTAGTAAACGAAAAGCAAGCAAAAACACAGCCAATTTCTTCATTTAGAGGAAAGGAACTTCGAATGGCTCCAACTAGCACGTATATATTGACGATAATGTGACAAATCGCTACTTGACGATGAGAATGTAATAAATGTAGAATTGATAAAGGTGACGACTTTGATAAGTTGTCATTCTATGAGTGATTTTGTAAAATAAACTAGAAGAACAGGTGATTTATCCTGTTTTCGGCTTATGCCAAGTTTTTTCATTCAAATACAGTAAAATATATGAATCCACAACATGTGTAGAAATGTTGCGGTTTTTCTTTTCATAACTATAAAAGATAAGGATTTGTTAACGGGTAATGAATATGGAATGGTTGGAACAATTATTAGGAAAAGAGTGGAGTCTTATACCGGCTGGTGGAGTAACGGGCGATGCATATATTGCGCAAAACGGACAACAAAAGTTATTTTTAAAGCGGAATACATCGCCCTTTTTAGCGGTATTGTCAGCAGAAGGAATTGTTCCAAAATTACTTTGGACAAGAAGGGTAACGAACGGTGATGTAATTTCTGCTCAAAAATGGCTTCCGGGACAGAAGTTAGAGCCAGAGGATATGAAACTAGAACGTGTTGCGAAACTTTTGAAGAAAATACACTCCTCTAAAGCACTTGTGCAGATGATTCAAAGGCTAGGAAAGCAGCCACTTCATGCGCAAGAGTTATTACAACAATTACAGCTCGTTTTAAGAGGAGATATAAGAGTTGATGAAACAATTCAGCAAGGTCTTCAATATTTAACTGAGTCATTAAAAGATATTGAGTACAATGAATTCGTTGTATGCCATTGTGATGTAAACCATAACAATTGGATATTGTCGGATGAAGATGAATTGTTTTTAATTGATTGGGATGGAGCAGTTATTGCTGATCCAGCTCTAGATCTTGGTATGTTATTATATTGGTATGTTCCGCGCCATGAATGGAGTGAGTGGCTCGGATATTATGAAATTGAACTAGATGAATCATTGCTTAGGCGTATGAGATGGTATGTTATAGCACAAACGATTTTATCTATTCAATGGCACACAACAAAAAAGCAGCAAGCAGAAGCTAAATATTGGCACCAATATTTACAGCAACTACTTGCTTCAGAATAATATTTAAGAAAAATTGTCCATTCCAGCAATCCACTGAGTAAGTTGTTCTTGATTATTGGAAATATGGTTGTCCAAATTAGAGGAAGATTTACCCGATTGACTATAAGAATATACATCGTTTAGCATTGTTTTAGCGTCACTACTTATACTATCGTTTGCGAGTAACGACTGAATGAGGCGCTCTAATTGCTCGCATTCAGAAACTGTCCCGCAGCAATCACTTTGATGATTGACTAAAATATCTTTTAACACTTCTAATTGATGCTGTTGATTAATTGGCATGAACGGATCATCCTTTCGAGTGTTTTTCTCTCTCTGGAAATGTAAGAGAAAAAACTGTTTCGTCATGGAATGTTTAATGCTTTATGTAGTTTTTATCAAAATGGTACATCTTATACTTGAAAGAAACGGACCGAGTGCTCGTACGTACTTGGTTTTTTGTTTGATAGATTGATTAAAACAGAAAGAAGGAATTTTTCCTTTAAAATAGTTTTGTAAAGAGAGGGAGACATCTATGCGTTTAAGACATAAGCCTTATGCAATGGATCGAATTAATGAATATTCACATATCGTAATCGGAAACCCAGAGGAGCGCGCTGGCAACTGGAAAGAAGTATTTGGGAATGAACAGCCAATTCATATTGAAGTAGGTACAGGACGTGGCCGTTTTATGTATGATATGGCAAAAGCGAATCCACATATTAATTATATTGGAATTGAAAAATTCACAAGTGTTGTTGTAGATGCACTTGATAAATTAATTGAAGAAGAAGTACCGAACTTAAAGTTAATTAATAAAGATGCTGAAGATTTAACAGTTTTCTTTGCGAAAGGTGAAATTGACCGCGTTTATTTAAACTTCTCAGATCCATGGCCGAAGAATCGTCATACGAAGCGTCGTTTAACATATAAAACATTTTTACGCAATTATGAAGAAGTGTTAGTAGATGGCGGAGAAATTCATTTCAAAACTGATAACCAAGGCTTATTTGAATATTCTCTTATGAGTATGGCTGAGTATGGTATGTTATTAACTTACCTTAGCCTAGATCTTCATAATAGTGATTATGAAGGAAACATTATGACAGAATACGAAGAGAAATTCTCTAGTAAAGGTCATCGTATTTACCGAGTTGAAGCAAAATATCGTACGGAGCCTATGCAGTAATGCGTAGGTTTTTTAACATGAAAAATAATCGGAATATTATGTTAAAATCAAATAGAAAAGGGGGATGGGATATGGAACAGTTACAAATTGGAAATATAAAAGTGACGTGGCTAAAAGGTGGGAATACACATTTAGATGGAGGCGCGATGTTTGGCGTTGTGCCAAAAGTACTTTGGTCACGCAAATATAAACATAATGATACAAATCATATTTATTTACGAACAGATCCGTTACTTTTACAAACGAAAGACGGTAATATGCTCATTGATTCCGGAATAGGAAACGGTAAATTAAATGAGAAGATGAAGCGAAATCAAGGGGTAACAGAAGAATCCTCGGTTTATGAATCATTAGAAAAACTAGGATTAAAACCTGAAGATATTCACTATGTCTTAATGACGCACCTTCATTTTGATCATGCATCTGGTTTAACGAAATGGGAAGGGGATCACCTTGTACCAGAGTTTCCGAATGCAAAAGTTTATGTTAGTGAAACAGAATGGAATGAAATGAGGAACCCAAATATTAGATCACGCAATACATATTGGAAGGAAAATTGGGAGCCGATTGTAGATCAAGTTGTTACGTTTCAGCAAGAAATAGAAATTACAGATGAAATAAAAATGGCGCATACAGGCGGTCATAGTGATGGACATGCAGTTATTGCTTTGGAAAGCCAAGGGGAAACGATGCTTCATTTAGCAGACCTATTGCCGACGCATGCACATCAAAATGTACTATGGGTAATGGCATACGATGATTATCCGATGACATCGATTGAAAATAAGCAAAAGTGGATGAAATATGGTGCTGAAAAAGATGCTTGGTTTACGTTTTATCATGATGCATTTTACCGTGCGGTGAAATGGGATGAGGAAGGACATATAGTGGAAAAGTTAGAGAGAAAAGCGAGTGTAGAAGCATAATAAGAGGAGGTTGTCCAAAGTTGTCTGTTGGAACAGCCTCCTCTTATTATTGTCGGCTTTTGTCGGCAATTCTCAAAAAAAGAGGTTCACCTAATGGGAAACCTCTTTTTATGCTGCTATAACCTCTAAAACAGTACCTGTTTTAGCATCAACTAAAAATTCAAATCGTTCTTGTATATCATCTAACATCGTTGTAAGACCGCCGCGATAAACTTCGTATGCGACATCATATTTTTCAAATGTCTCTGGAACCATATGTACCCAAGAGCCAGTAATTTCACCTTTATGACTTAATGCTTGTTTCACCATTTTCAATGCTTTTTCTGAAGAAATATGGGATTGTTCTTGTACTTTGTTTGCAACAAGATAACCAGCTGCGAACCCAACGCCAAGACCTGCTACTAAACCTTTCCAGCTCATATATTCACCTCAATTCTGTAAAATAAAAATAGTGTACCAATAATAATTATAAAGCAAATACAGCTAAAAAAGAAGAAACTAGAAACATTTCGAAAATTTCGTTACAATAAAAGAGGTATTCTACTAAGGTTTGAAAGAAGGGGACTTCGTGAATAAAGAGACATTACAATTATTTCGTACGTTAACAGAATTACAAGGTGCATCAGGTTTCGAACATGATGTACGCCGTTTTATGAAGCAAGAATTAAGCAAATATGCTGATGAAATTGTACAAGACGGTTTAGGTAGCGTATTTGGTCTGAAAAAAGGGGACGAAACTGGCCCACGTGTTCTTGTAGCAGGTCATATGGATGAAGTAGGTTTCATGGTTACGCAAATTACGAAAAATGGGATGCTTCGTTTTCAAACGTTAGGTGGCTGGTGGAGCCAAGTACTATTGGCTCAGCGTGTACAAGTTATGACGAAGAATGGTCCTGTTATTGGGGTTGTTGGTTCTATTCCTCCTCATTTATTAAGTGATGCGCAGCGTGCAAAACCGATGGATATAAAAAATATGTTAATTGACATAGGTGCAGATAGTTATGAAGATGCGATTGAAATTGGTGTGAAACCAGGACAACAAATCGTTCCAATCTGCCCGTTTACACCGATGGCAAATGAAAAGAAAATTATGGCGAAAGCTTGGGACAACCGCTATGGATGTGGCCTTGCTATCGAATTGCTAAAAGAATTAAAAGATGAAACATTACCAAACACATTATACTCTGGTGCGACTGTACAAGAAGAAGTAGGTCTTCGCGGGGCACAAACTGCTGCAAATATGATTCAACCAGACATTTTCTACGCGCTTGATGCAAGTCCAGCAAACGATGCTTCTGGTGATAAAACGCAGTTCGGTCAATTAGGAAAAGGTGCTCTTCTTCGTATTTACGACCGCACAATGGTAACACATAGAGGAATGCGCGAATTTATTTTAGATACAGCAGAAACACATAACATTCCGTACCAATACTTTATTTCACAAGGTGGTACAGATGCGGGCCGTGTACATACAAGCAACTCTGGTATCCCATCAGCAGTAATTGGTGTTTGTGCACGTTACATTCATACACATGCTTCTATTTTACATGTTGATGATTATGCGGCAGCGAAGGAATTAATTACGAAGCTTGTGAGAGCGACGGACAAAACGACGTTAGAGACAATTAAGAATAACGCATAAAGAGGAAGGGCTGAAGAGCCTTTCTTTTTTTGGGTTGAATAGATGACCCAGCGATATGTGGGAGCGGTTAGTGCCTAATTGGTGCTCGAGCGATGTATTATAAATCCCGGATAAGAAGAGAGAGGAAGACTGTTTTTGTGTTTAAGGCTGGAAATATTGTGGAAAGTCACTTTCTTTTATAGGTGAAGGGATGCCAAGTGATTTAACCTACAGATAGTAATAGTGAAAGTAGGATTCTTTATTAATTTCGAGGCTGGGTAGTTATGTGAATATGTTGAGTTAGACTATAATTGTAAATTTACATAGAGGTGAACGAGATGAAAGTAGTAGTTGGATCGAAGAATAAAACGAAAGTTGGGGCTGTGGAGAAGGTTTGGAAAGATGCTGAAATTACATCTCTTTCTGTTCCTTCAGGAGTAGCAAACCAGCCTTTCTCAGATGAAGAGACGATGCAAGGAGCAATAAATAGAGCGAAGAGAGCGTTGCAGGAAGGTGAAGCTCATATCGGCATTGGGCTAGAAGGCGGCGTTATGAAAACGGAGCATGGATTATTTATGTGTAACTGGGGTGCTTTAGCGACGATTGACGGTAAAACATTTGTTGCGGGTGGGGCACGTATTAAGTTACCAGACGATTTTTTAGCACCTCTTGAAGAGGGAAAAGAGTTAAGCGAAGTGATGGAAGAGTTTGTAGAGCGAAAAGATATTCGTAGTCACGAAGGTGCTATCGGTATTTTTACAGATGATTATGTCGACCGAACGGAATTATTTGTACACGTTGTTAAGTTACTTGTTGGGCAATATAAGTATGATGAAAAGCAAGCATAAACCTTGCACCATGCGCGATGTATGTTAGTATAAAGAAAAGATTATAGTGTGAAAAAAGTGCACTCGTTAGAGGAGGAAATATAGATGAAATCATTAGAAAGCATGGAACAATTCCAAGAATTAAAAAATGAAGAGAATGTAGTCTTCATGTTCTCAGCAGAATGGTGCCCAGATTGCCGTTTCGTTGATCCATTTATGCCAGAAGTAGAAGAGAAGTATAGTGATTTCTCATTTTACTATGTAGATCGTGATGAGTTTATTGATTTATGTGTGAAAGTAGACGTATTTGGCATTCCAAGCTTTGTAGCGTACAATAAAGGTGAAGAAACTGGACGCTATGTAAATAAAGATCGTAAAACACAAGAGCAAATCGAAGAGTTTATTGAAGGTTTAAAATAAGACAATTAGCCAATTGAATTGTAAAAACAACCTCTACCTTCGCGGGGGAGGTTGTTTTTTTGGAAGGGAGGAAAAAGAGATGAAAATGACAAGTAAAAAGATGAGAGACGAGTTAATGAAGAAATTATCTCGACCAGAATGGGATTTCCATTATGATAGCGAGAAAGAAGTTCTTCGTATTGAACAAACAGACTCGAAAAAAGGTATTAACGTATCACTTCCAGGAGTAGTTGCAAAATGGGAAGTGAACAAAGAAAAAGCGATTGAAGAGGTCGCTTATTACGTACAAGAAGCGCTAATTGCAATGCATAAAGAAGAAAATAGCACGGCGAAAATTTTACCTGTTATCCGCTCTACTTCTTTCCCAAAGCAATCAGAAGAAGGAAATCCGTTTATTATGACGGACCATACGGCGGAAACACGTATTTACTATGCGCTAGATTCTAATAAAACGTATCGATTAATTGATGAGCGCTTATTGCAAAAATTAGAGCTTACAGAGCAGCAAGTGCGTGAAATGGCATTATTCAACGCTCGCTCATTAGGTTATGAATTTAAACAAGAAACAGTAGCTGATAATACATTCTACTTTTTAAACACAAATGATGGGTATGATGCGACTCGTATTTTAAACGAATCGTTACTACACTCGATGCGTGAAAAGATCTCTGGTGATATGGTTGTTGCTGTTCCTCACCAAGATGTATTAATTATTGCTGATATCGTCAACGAAATCGGTTATGATATTATTGCACAAATGACAATGAAATTTTTTGCCGAAGGGCATGTTCCGATTACATCACTTTCATTCGTATATGAGGATGGCGACTTTGAACCAATCTTTATTTTAGCGAAGAATCGGAAGAAGACAGATGGAAAAGAGAAAGGATGAACGAAGTGAACGTTTTTTACAACCTTGAAGGAATTGGTGACACTTTAATTGTTGCCTTACAAGATATTACTTTAGAAAACCGTGCATTTGACCGCAAAGGAGATGTTGCTCGCGTTTATGATCGTGAAAGCAACGTAACAGGAGGATTCAACATCTTTAATGCGTCTTCTTATGTAGAAGTAACAGACAACGGAAACGTTACATTAACGAAAGAATTCGTTGAAAAAATTAACGGGATTTTAGCGAAGAACGGCTTTGAAGAAAAAGTAGAAGCTGATTTCACGCCGAAATTTGTTGTAGGCTATGTTGCTGAAAAAGAAAAACATCCAAATGCTGATAAACTAAACATTTGTACAGTAGAAATCGGTACAGAAACATTACAAATCGTATGTGGTGCACCAAACGTTGATGCAGGACAAAAAGTTGTTGTTGCGAAAATCGGTGCTGTAATGCCAAGCGGTATGTTAATTAAACCAGCTGAACTTCGCGGTGTTCCTTCTTCTGGAATGATTTGCTCTGCACGTGAATTAGAGCTTCCAGACGCTCCACAAGAAAAAGGTATTCTTGTATTAGAAGACAGCTTTGAAGTTGGACAAGAATTTAAATTTTAATTGATATTAGAAAAGTAGCCTCGCATACGTGAGGCTATTTTTTTGTGCGAAATTCCTAGTATTGTAACGTTTCCTCTCAAAATCTATATTGTATTTTAAAAATAGATTAGGTAAAATTTAGAAAAAAGAAGGGGATAGACGTATGAAACAACAACCAAAAATTGCAGAACTTCTGAAACGAATTGAAACTTCAAAACAACAAGATATCGAGTTAGGTTCCTATGAAATATATGTGTTTAGTGAAAGTGAATTAGAAAAAGGGCAAATCGGTTACCGATATGATAAACATAAAAATTCATTAATAAGCAATGAAAGTGGAAAATGGCAAGAAGGATGGATTGTTATTGGATATGAAACGGATATGGGAGATCCTGTTTTCGTTAATGTAGATGAAGATACTTACCCTGTTTATACAGCTGAGCGCGGTACGGAAACGTGGCAACCGATTTATATCGGAAATATGGACGATATTATAAAAATACTATAAGAAAATGCTTTGAGTCCGGTGCAAAGTGATAGGAGAGAAAAATGAAGTATATAAAAATAATGAGCGCTATTGCAGTCATTGGAATATATATGGGAGGTTGTTCACAAGAACAACCGAAAAAAGAAACAACATCTTCTGTACAAGAAAAAAACAACGATAAAAAAGAAGACGCACCGGTAGAAAAGCAGCAGGAAGAACAAGAAAAGACAGAAGAACTGCAAGCAATTCAAACGAATGAACAAGCTGAACTTAAGCAGGAGGAAGTGTCGGCCAAAGAAAAGACAGAGGAAATCCCGCCGGCGCAGACGATTGAACAGCCCGTACAAAATAATGAACAAAAAGTAGAGAGTAATGAGAAACAAGAAAGGTTTCTCGTCGTTATTGATCCAGGACATCAACAAAAAGCGAATTTAAATTTAGAGCCAATTGGTCCAGGAGCAACTACTCAAAAATATAAAGTGACAGATGGCACAACAGGCGTTGTGACAAAAAAGAGAGAGTCTGTCCTTGTATTAGAAATGGCCTTTATATTAAAAGAAAAGCTGGAAGCAAAAGGTATACAAGTATTGATGACGAGAACGTCACAAGATGTTGATATAAGTAATAAGGAACGAGCGACATTCGCGAATGATCATAAGGCGAATTTGTTTTTACGTCTTCACGCGGACGGTTCTGAAAATCCAAACCAAAGTGGATTCGCTGTATTGACGCCAGCAGAAGGAAATCAATATACGAAAGAAATCTATGCTGAAAGTCTTCAAGTCTCTCAAACAATTGTAAACAAAATGAGAGGAAATCATCAGGTGAAAGTAAATGGAATTAAATTTCGAGATGACCTTTCTGGATTTAATTGGTCGAAAGTACCTGGAGTACTATTAGAACTCGGATTTATGTCAAACCCAGAAGAAGACAAAAAATTATCTGACCCACAGTATGTAAATTTTTTATTACAAAGCGTGACGGATAGTGTAGATGAATATCGGAAAAATAAAGCTTAAATTGCAGTCTTATATGGAAGGCTGCTTTTTTCTATATACAAAATACTCGTAAATTAGAATATTATGGATAAAGTTAATATGCTTAATTTTACCTGCACTTTTTGCCGAATGCTGATACAATAAAGGTTGTTACTATTTAGTAGAAAGAGTGGTAAGCATGTTAGATTGGATGAAAAAGCTGTTTAACAAAGAGGAAGAAAAAACAGTGATGAATAAAGAAGTACGAAAGCAAATTGAAAGTCAGCCGAAAATTCCTCGTGTAAACCACTACACTGAAGCAAGAGAAGCACAAATGGCAAGTCGGAATGTAGGGAAATGTCGTTTTCCATTAATACCAGATAATGGCTTCGATGAGGAGGATGTAAGAGAACTACCTAACTTTGAAGAACAACCTATTCAAAGAGGAACATATGAAGAACAGCCTACTCAAAGAGGAATAAAAGTGGAAAGAAGCAGACGACCGTATGTGGAAACAGAAGCCCCTACATATGAAGAACCGGAATTGCAATATGAACCGGAACCAGAGCCTGTCGTAAAAAAAGCATTTGTACCGTCGCAAGAAAGTAACCGTAGACCATTTCGTCCAACAGAAATGATTTCTCCGATTTATGGATATAACCGTCCTTCAGTAGAAACGAAGGTTGTGCAGGAGGAAGAAAAGGAAAGAGAAGATCTTGAAATATCTGTTGAAGGAAAAGCTGTTGTTGACGCATGGTTAGAGAAAAAGGGATATACATTATCTGACTTTTCGGAAGTTCTACAAGGGAGTTCATCTGTTAAGAACGAACGAAGTAATAAAGTAGAAGAAAAATCGGTTGTGGATGCATGGTTAGAGAAAAACGGTTACGAAGTTGAACGTCAAGCCCCTTCATTAGAAGAAAGCCTAAGTGATGATTTGCTTCATAAAACAGTAGGACAGCATGTGGAAGCAGAGGCTACAATTGTACAAGCCTTGAAGCAGGAGCAAGATGTAG
Source organism: Bacillus hominis (assembly GCF_030348325.1). Lineage (NCBI taxonomy): Bacteria > Bacillati > Bacillota > Bacilli > Caryophanales > Bacillaceae > Bacillus > Bacillus hominis. Next base: position 4,276,941 of record NZ_JAUCFS010000005.1, on the reverse strand, counting down.
TGGTGTTATCATCTACAGAAGATAACGAAGAAACTTTACAAGAAGAGTCAATAGATTCTAAAGTAGAGCACGTGGATTCGATATTAACAGAAGAAAATGAATGTAATACAGAAATAGAAGAAACTGTTGCTGAAGTTGCAGCAAATCAAGTCGAAGAAGAAACCTTAGACGATGTAGTGATTGTAAAAGCAGATGAAAAGCTTGAAGAAACAATTACTATAGAAATACCTGATGCTTTTGAAGAAGAATCTAAGGAAGCAGCCGAAGTTGTGGAATTAGAGGGATCTAAGGAAGCAGCCGAAGTTGCGGAGTTAGAAGAATCTGAGGAAGCAGCCGAAGCTGTGGAATTAGAAGAATCTAAGGAAGCAGAAGAAGTTGTGGAGTTAGAAGAATCTGAGGAAGCAGAAGTTGTGGAATTAGAGGGATCTGAGGAAGCAGCCGAAGTTGCGGAGTTAGAAGAATCTGAGGAAGCAGAAGTTGTGGAATTAGAGGGATCTGAGGAAGCAGCCGAAGTTGCGGAGTTAGAAGAATCCGAGGAAGAAGCAGAAGCAGTGGAGTTAGAAGAATCTAAGGAAGAAGCCGAAGCTGTGGAATTAGAAGAATCTGAGGAAGAAGCAGAGGTTGCGGAGTTAGAGGAATCTAAGGAAGCAGAAGAAGTTGCGGAATTAGAGGGATCTAAGGAAGCAGAAGAAGTTGCGGAATTAGAGGGATCTAAGGAAGCAGAAGAAGTTGCGGAATTAGAGGGATCTGAGGAAGCAGAAGCTGCGGAATTAGAAGAATCTGAGGAAGCAGCCGAAGTTGCGGAGTTAGAAGAATCTAAGGAAGAAGCCGAAGCTGTGGAATTAGAAGAATCTGAGGAAGAAGCAGAGGTTGCGGAGTTAGAGGAATCTAAGGAAATAGAATTAGTTACGGAATTCGCATTAGAGGAAACACCGCAAGAAGAAGTAATTGAAGAAACGATGAATACAGAGTCGTTAGAAAATATAGCAGTTGCAGAGCAACCAGTGATGTCTCAGCAAGAAACAATTGAGTTCATGGAAGAAAGTGAAGTATTCGTACCAGTTTCAGAAGCAGATGAGCAAACGAAGAAAGATGTTCAAAGCTTTGCGAATGTTTTAATTGAAGAAGCTGAAGAAAAGAAACAAGTTGTTGGAGAACAGCCTGCTGCACAAAAAGAAGAGCCGAAACGTGAGAAAAAACGTCATGTTCCATTTAACGTTGTCATGTTAAAACAAGACAGAAAGAAGTTAATGGAAAGACATGCGGTAAGAACGAACGTAACGCAATCTACTGTCGGTGAACGAGTAACGGAAAAACCAATGCAGCAAGTGGCATTAGAAACCCAAGTGGAAGAAAAACCAATGCAGCAAGTAGTAGTAGAAACCCAAGTGGAAGAAAAACCAATGCAGCAAGTAGTGATAGAAACCCAAGTGGAAGAAAAACCAATGCAGCAAGTAGTAGTAGAAACCCAAGTGGAAGAAAAACCAATGCAGCAAGTAGTGGTAGAAACCCAAGTGGAAGAAAAACCAATGCAGCAAGTAGTAGTGGAACCACAAGTAGAAGAAAAACCGATGCAACAAGTAGCTGTGGTTGGACAAGTGCAAGAGCAGATTTCAAGTACGGAAGTACAAGAGAAAGCATATGTTGTAAATCAAAAAGAGAACGATATGCGCAACGTACTACAAACGCCACCGAAATATGAACTTCCGTCATTAACGTTGTTGTCGATTCCACAGCAGGCAGCATTAGATAATACGGAGTGGCTAGAAGAACAGGAAGAATTATTAAATACGACATTTAATAATTTCCATGTTGGAGCACATGTTATTAATGTGTCACAAGGGCCGGCGGTAACTCGTTTTGAAGTACAACCAGACCCAGGTGTGAAAGTAAATAAAATTACAAATTTAAGTGATGATATTAAGTTAAGTTTAGCTGCGAAAGATATTCGAATTGAAGCGCCAATTCCAGGGAAGAGTGCAATTGGAATTGAAGTTCCGAACAAGGAAAGTAAGCCAGTATTCCTTCGTGAAATTTTAAGAAGTCCTGTATTTACAAAGAGTGAATCACCGCTTACAGTTGCGCTGGGGCTTGATATTTCAGGTGATCCAGTTGTAACGGATATTCGAAAAATGCCACATGGACTTATTGCAGGTGCAACTGGTTCAGGGAAAAGTGTGTGCATTAACGCGATTTTAACGAGCATTTTATATAAAGCGAAGCCGCATGAAGTGAAGTTGATACTAATTGATCCGAAGATGGTTGAGTTGGCACCATATAATTCTGTTCCACATCTTGTAGCACCTGTTATTACTGACGTAAAAGCAGCTACTGCTGCGTTAAAGTGGGCGGTTGAAGAGATGGAACGTCGTTATGAATTGTTTGCTCATGCTGGTGCTCGTGATTTAACTCGTTACAATACGATTGTAAGTGAGAGAGAAATCCCAGGTGAGACATTACCTTATATTGTAATCGTCATTGACGAGTTAGCGGACTTAATGATGGTTGCTCCTGGTGATGTTGAGGAAGCGATTTGTCGTATTGCACAAAAAGCTCGTGCTTGTGGTATTCACTTATTAGTTGCGACGCAGCGTCCATCTGTAGACGTTATTACAGGTTTAATTAAATCAAACATTCCAACGCGTATTGCGTTTACGGTATCATCTCAAGTTGATTCGCGTACGATTATCGATATTGGGGGCGCGGAGAAATTACTTGGCCGTGGTGATATGCTATTTTTAGGAAACGGCACGTCTAAACCAGTTCGTGTACAAGGTGTATACGTATCAGATGATGAGATTGAAAGAACAGTTGATTATGTGAAAAAGCAAATGAAGCCAAATTACTTATTTAAGCAAGAAGATTTATTAGCAAAATCAGAGCAGAGTGAGTCTGAAGATGAACTATTTTTTGATGCATGTCAATTTGTTGTAGAGCAAGGGGGAGCGTCCACATCTTCTGTACAGAGAAAATTCCGCATTGGTTATAATCGCGCGGCACGTCTAATTGAAGAGATGGAGTCGCAAGGGATTATTTCTGAAGGAAAAGGAACGAAACCGAGAGATGTCCTTATTTCTGAGGATGAATTCGCTGCTATGCAGGAAACGAATGTATAGTAAGCGGTTTTGCTGTATACTAAGAGAAAATGTTGGATAGTAAAGTAGGGAGTAAAGCGACATGAAAGAAATTGAATTAAAATTAAAAGGTGAAATAAATCGACTAACAAATAAAACATTTAAATTTGATGAACGTGTTGGAGAAGGTTGGTTCTCTGCCGTTTACTTTTTAAAAACTAGAGAAATCATTGAAGAATTTCGCCCGAAAAGTGTTGTAACAATGCAGTTTTTCCAAAAAGAACATGCAGTTCTTTGCGGAGCAGATGAGGTAATCGCATTGCTACAAACATTCGCCAAAAATCCTGAGGAATTAGAAATTCATTCTTTAAAGGATGGCGATAATATTAGTCCGTTTGAAACAGTTTTAACAATTCATGGTCCTTATGAATACTTCGGCTTTTTAGAAGGTGTAATTGATGGGATTTTAGCTCGTCGTACATCAGTTGCGACAAACGTATATAACGTTGTCCAAGCTGCACGTAGTGTAGATAAAGAAAAACCGGTTATTTTCATGGGAGATCGTGACGATCATTATACGCAACAAGCTGGTGACGGCTATGCGGCATACATCGGAGGTATGAGCGCACAAGCGACGCATGCAATGAATGAATGGTGGGGCAGAAGTGGTATGGGGACGATGCCTCACGCTTTAATTCAAATGTTTAATGGTGATGTTGTTGAAGCAGCAAAGGCATATCATAAAAAATTCCCAGAAGATGAATTAGTCGTACTAATTGATTACAACAATGATGTCATTACAGATGCACTTCGTGTAGCGCGTGAATTTGGATCAACATTAAAAGGTGTACGTGTAGATACGTCTCGTACAATGATTGATCAATATTTCATTCGTCATCCAGAAGTACTTGGAACATTCGATCCACGTGGTGTAAATCCATCACTTGTATTTGCACTTCGTAAGGCTCTTGATGAGGAAGGTTTCCAACATGTAGATATCGTTGTAACTGGTGGGTTTGATGAAAAACGTATTCGTGAATTTGAAGCTCAAAATGTTCCTGTCGATATATACGGAGTAGGAAGTAGCTTATTAAAAATGAATATTGGTTTTACTGGTGATAACGTAGAATTAAATGGAAAACCAGAAGCGAAAGCTGGTCGTAAATACCGTCCAAATCCACGTCTAGAGCGTGTTCAATTAGAAACAAAAGAAGATATGTAAAAGCGAGAAAAACTGATAGGTGATTGACCCTATCAGTTTTTCTGTTATCATAGTATAGCGGCTTGTTTTTTGCTATAATAAATGTGTTATGGACATAAAAGAAGTACGTACGAGTTTATCATTGATAAGTGAATATAAAAAGAAATTCACTGCATCAGAAATGTATGATGATTACCAAAATAAGAAAAGATTCATATACTGTCTTATAGATAGGCCGTTGTATTAGTTCGAAATGTTGGAGGTTCTTTAAGATGACAGTTTACCATTTTGTAGGAATTAAAGGAACAGGAATGAGTTCATTAGCGCAAATTCTTCATGACATGAAGCATACTGTTCAAGGGTCTGATTATGAAAAGCGTTTCTTTACACAAACAGCATTGGAAAAGCGTGGTATTTCCATCCTTCCTTTTGATAAAAATAATATTAAAGAAGGACAAGTGATTATCGCGGGAAACGCATTTCCTGATACGCATGAAGAAATCGTAGAAGCCAAAGAATTAAATATACCAGTACATCGTTACCATCACTTCTTAGGTGACCTTATGAATCAGTACACAAGTGTTGCTGTAACTGGTGCACATGGAAAAACATCAACAACTGGTTTGTTAGCCCATGTAATGCAAGGTGCACATCCAACATCTTACCTTATTGGAGATGGAACGGGGCATGGGGTAGAAAATAGTAAGTATTTTGTATTTGAAGCTTGTGAGTATCGTCGTCATTTCTTGTCTTACTATCCAGACTATGCAATTATGACAAATATCGATTTCGATCATCCAGATTATTTTACAGACGTCAATGATGTATTTAATGCATTCCAAGAGATGGCATTGCAAGTGAAAAAAGGTATTATTGCATGTGGTGATGATGAAGAACTACAAAAAATTCAAGCGAAAGTACCTGTTATTTTCTATGGATTTGGAGAAGATAATGATTTCCAAGCACGTAACATCCAAAAGAGAACTGATGGTACTATATTCGATGTATTCGTTCGTAATACGTATTATGATACGTTCAAAATTACTGGATACGGCGATCACAGCGTATTAAATGCATTAGCAGTTATCGCTCTTTGCCATTACGAAAACGTTGATGTAGAAGCAGTTAAACATCAATTAACAACTTTTGAAGGTGTAAAACGTCGCTTTAATGAGAAGCCAATGGGAGAGCAAGTTATCATTGATGACTATGCACACCATCCGACAGAAATTAACGCAACGATTGAAGCAGCTCGTCAAAAACATCCAGAGCGTGAAGTTGTCGCTGTATTCCAGCCGCATACATTCTCACGTACAGAAAAATTCTTAGATGAGTTTGCAGAAAGCCTAAGCAAAGCTGACCAAGTATACTTATGTGATATTTTCGGATCAGCACGTGAAAACAAAGGTGAATTAACAATTGAAGATCTGCAAAAGCGTATTGACGGTGCAGAATTAATTACAGATACAACAACGGATGTATTAAAGAAACATAAAAACGGCGTTCTAATTTTCATGGGCGCAGGTGACATCCAAAAATTCGAAGCAGCTTACGTAAAAGAAGTTCAAGTTGCAGAGAAGTAAGAAGAAAGACGCATAGCTATGGCTGTGCGTCTTTTTTGTTGTGTACGATTTTTATCCCGCTATTTGCCGGGCAGTAAAACTCCCACCTCAAAATTCGGCTTGAGCAAAGAAGTAAGGTGGGAGCCCTGCTGCCCGTAAACGCCCGATTGGTGAAGGCTAATAATCAGTGGGGGATGAACAAAACCCCTCACTGATTAAAGTTTCACTTTATTTGCGTATTGACCTAGAGCTAACTCTAGGTTGTAAAATGAAAATGTAAAAACAAGGGGGAGAGAACATGTATAAAATCGGTGAAGTAGCAGAGTTAACAGGGATGGGTATTCATACTTTACGCTACTATGAAAAATTAGGATTATTACCACCACCAACGCGAAATAGCGGCATTCGGCAGTATACAGAAGGTGATGTGCGTTTATTAAAATTTTTATATTCATTAAAACAAACTGGCATGTCATTAGAAGAGATGGGGGAGTTTGCGAGTGATGGATGTATTATAGAGGAGATCAAGCAGCGGAACGAGGAAGTACCTGCGAAAGTAAAAAAGAGAATTTCAATTTTAACAACTCACTTAGAGCGGTTAAAAGAACAACAGGAACAATTGCAAAAAGTAGTTCAGCTAACAGAGGAGAAGTTAGAAATTTATTATGGTTTTCTAGAAGAGAAAACCCCGGAGGCTGACAATGAAGAATAAAGTATATGCTCAGCTGTTAGGGTTTGCGATATTTACTGGCGGGACATTTAATGCTTCGAAATATGCGGTGCAGTATTTCGAAGCAATTCATATAGCAGCATGGCGTTTTGGGATTGCTGCATTTGTGATGTTATGTTTGTTAAAAATACGAAAAGATTTTGAGCTGGAAGTATGGAGGCAGAATAGGGCCTATTACCTTTTGTTAGGTATTGTTGGTGTATTCGGCTTTAACTTCTTTTTCTTTTCAGGAATGAAACATACAGAAGCTATTAATGGTGCACTTATTATGGCGACAAATCCGCTCGTTACCACATTATTAGCAAGTGTCATTTTACGAGAGAAAATAGTGAACCGCCAAGTAATTGGAATGTTACTTGCACTAATTGGTGTTGTTTTCGTACTTACACAAGGCTCGTTTACCACACTACAAAATTTATCATTTTCAAAAGGGGATTTTTATATTTTATTAGGGAATATTTGCTGGGCGTTATACGGTGTATTAAGCAGAAGGTTTATTAAAACTGGTAGCCCAATACAAACTACGACATATACGATGACTATTGGTGCCCTTGCCTTTATTATGATATCTTCTACGCAAAAAAGTATAGTACCAGTTTTGGAAATGCCCTTATTAGCCTGGGGAGCGATTCTCTTTATGGCAATTGGAATGAGTGTGCTTGGTTACTTATGGTGGAATAATGGAATTGCTCAAATTGGTGCAGCTAGAACATCTTTATTTTTTAATTTAGTGCCTGTTGTTACAATGCTTATTTCTTTTATTGAAGGAGTCAATATAACACCCGCACAATCTGTAGGAATGATATTAGTTGTTACGGGAGTACTATATTCTTCTGGATTTATTAAGATAAGATCGAAAAAAGGTGTTAATATTTAACATTTTCTAACTGAAAATGTTAGAATAATAAGAAAAATAAAAGGGGGCTAAAAAACATGTTCACACTCCGAGTAGATGACAAAATCGAATTACAACTATTAGAAAAACATCATAAAGAGGAACTATATGAATTAATAGATCAGAACCGTGACCATTTAAGAAAGTGGCTTCCGTGGGTAGATGGGACGAAATCTGCTGATGCTTATGATGAAATTTTTCCGATGTGGTTAAAGAAATTTTCAGAGGGAGACGGTTTTGAAAGTGGTATACGTTATAAAGGAAAGCTCGTTGGGATGGTAGGCATTCATCCGGTGAGCTGGGGGAAGAAAGCTACGAGTCTTGGGTATTATCTTGCAGAAGATGCTGGCGGGAAAGGTATTATGACGCGTAGCGTAAAGGCTGTACTTCACTATGCATTTGAAAATTTAAATCTGAATAAAATTGAAATTCGGTGCGGTGTTGGAAATACGAAAAGCCGCGCAATTCCAGAACGTTTAGGGTTTAAGTTAGATGGTATTTTAAGAGAAGACGAATGGTTGTATGATCATTTTTATGATATTGCTGTTTATAGTTTATTAGCTTCAGAATGGAAAGAGATTCGATGAACGAGAAGATTCTTATTATTCCGTATGAAAGTAAGTTTCAAGATGAAGTAGTAAATCTCATTGTTCATATTCAGCAAAAAGAGTATAATGTTCCGATTACGAAAGAAGAGCAGCCTGACTTACTTGAAATAGAAACGTTCTATCACAGGGACAACGGAAACTTTTGGGTAGCAACGTATGATGGTAAAGTAGTTGGAACGGTAGCTTTATTAGATATTGGGAAGCATCAAGTAGCGCTAAGAAAAATGTTCGTGAAGAAAGAGTTTCGTGGAAAAGAATGGGGCGCATCACATATGCTTCTTCAAAAAGCAATTTCGTGGGCTGAGGATAAAAAGTTGAAAGATATTTATTTAGGAACGACAGTGAAATTTTTAGCGGCGCATCGCTTTTATGAGAAGAATGGTTTCCGAAGTGTGAGTATAGAAGAGTTGCCAAAAAATTTTCCGGTGCTAGAGGTAGATAAGAAATTTTATAGATATATTATTTAAAAAGGTCATTCATAAATGACCTTTTTTTATTAATTAAAATGGAAAACATGGTATAATTTGGTTAGGGGGTGTGTGTATGGATTTTTCAATTCAAAGAAGTAAATCAGCGGTAATTTTCGTTAGTCTCACGTTAGCTTTTATGTTTGTATATCCAATTGTCATGATTTTTACAAATAAAGAGCAGTGGATGTCAGCGTTAATTGGGATGGGTTTATGCTTCATTGTAAATGTCCCTCTCGTTTGGGAAATATTCATTAAAAAACATAAAGTAGAAAATGGTGTGTTAAAGTACGGCATTTTAAATGATGATGTTGTATTAAAAGATATAAGAATTATTCGGCAAGTTGGGAAGTCCCTTGAAATTACGACGAATGCATATAAAGTACATATGATTGCGATGCCGCAAGATATGACAAGTTTTTTGGCACTTGTTGAGAAAGAGAATCCACATGTAAAAATAAAAATGGTAGGTAAGAGATGAAATATGTAAAACTTTTGTTTTGTTTGTGCTTGTTGGTGGCACTAGAGTATATATTAAATGGGATCTGCCCTTATATGTTCCAATATTAATCGGTACTATTGCAGTGACGCTTTTATTTTATTTTCATTTTCAGCAAACAAAAAGCGAGGAAAGTAGTTCGTATAAGGGGGATTAGAAATGAAAAAAATCTGTACGTTATTTTTGCTGCTACTGACCGTATCGATTCTAGTAATAGGATGTAGTACGAAGAAGGAAAAGGATGATATAAACTTAGAAAAGGCACAAAAAATTGAAATAGAATCGCTTATTGATTCGAGTGATAAAAAAACAATTACTGATAAGAAAGAAATCACAAAGTTGTTTGAATCAATCAAAATGGATGAGTGGGAAATGGAAGCGGCTCCTATGGATACTCCGCAAGAGAAAACGTTTAAAATGTATCAAGAGGATACACCGAAATTATTAGATTCGAGTAAAGATAAAAAAGAGTTACATGAAATTGGTACTATGACAGTATATAAAGATGTCCCTTATGTTGAGGTTGAATTGAAAATGAATAAAATAAAAAATAAAAACAGTTTTAAAGTACCAGAAGATGTGGCTAAAAAATTATTAGAGTATTAATGAAAAAGCGCTCGGATAGAATCCCGAGCGCTTTTCATATTATTTTAAGTTCTCTGGGTTTAAAGCTTCTAACTCAGGAACAACGAAGCGTCCGTCTTTACGGATTAGTACGTCGTCGAAGTAAATTTCGCCGCCGCCGTATTCAGGGCGCTGGATGCATACTAAATCCCAATGGATGTTCGAGTTGTTGCCGTTCCATGCATCATCGTAAGCTTGTCCAGGAGTGAAGTGGAAGCTACCATCGATTTTTTCATCGAATAGGATGTCTCCCATTGGATGTAAGATGTATGGGTTTACGCCGATTGCGAACTCACCAACGTAGCGTGCGCCTTCGTCTGTATCGAAGATTTTGTTAATACGCTCTGAATCGTTTGCAGTTGCTTCAACGATTTGGCCATTCTCAAACTTAAGTTGTACATTTTCAAATGTATAACCGTTGTAAGGAGATGGTGTGTTGTAAGAAACTGTACCGTTAACAGAATCGCGAACTGGTGCAGAGTATACTTCACCGTCAGGAATGTTTAAATGACCTGAGCATTTAATAGCTGGAATGTCTTTAATAGAGAATGTTAAGTCAGTTCCAGGACCAGTTAAACGAACTTTGTCTGTTTTATTCATTAATGTAACAAGGCTATCCATCGCCTTATCCATTTTACCGTAGTCTAAGTTACATACTTCGAAGTAGAAGTCTTCGAAAGCTTCTGTGCTCATTTTAGCAAGTTGCGCCATAGAAGCATTTGGGTAGCGAAGAACAACCCAGCGTGTTTTTGGAACACGGATGTCTCTATGAACTTTCTTACCAACTGTTTGACCGTGAACTTTCATACGCTCACTTGGAACGTCAGCTTGTTCGTTAATGTTGTCGCCAGAGCGAAGACCGATATAAGCGTCCATATCTTTCATTACGCTTGCTTCATATGCAGCGATTTGTTCGAAATGTTCTTCAGTAGCACCCATTAATAAAGAGCGATCTACTTGATGATCTTTTAAAGAAACGAATGGGAAACCACCAGCTGCATATGCTTCTTTTACAAGTGCAGTTACAAGTTCTTTTTGTAAGCCAAAGTTTTCAATTAATACTTTTTCGCCTTTTTGTAAGCGAATAGAGTAGTTAATTAAATTGTATGCTAACTTTTCAATGCGTGGATCTTTCATATGTAAAGCCTCCCTGCTAATTATGTATCCTCTCCTATTGTAACCTACTTAGTGGAATTTGTTGAATGATTTATGTTAAAGTTAACGAATAAGTATGAAAATTCCAATGAAAAGATAGGGATTAGAACGAAACAGAAAATGATTGTATAATAAGAGAAAGTATGAAAAAGATAAAGGAAGTGATGAAATGCAAGTTCTTTTATACGTAAGTGCGGCTATTATTGCAGTTGCCTTCGCTGTATTAGTAGTGTATGTATGCAGAACGTTGTTATCGGTTCAGAAGACGTTAGAAAATGTTGCAAGTACGTTAGAAGGTTTAGAAAAGCAAATGCAAGGAATAAGCGTAGAGACGGAGCAATTATTACATAAGACAAATGCGTTAGCTGACGATATTCAACAGAAGTCACAGTCGCTAAATAAAGTAGTAGAAGGTGTAGATGGAATCGGAACGACGATACACTCTTTAAATACGAAGCTTCGCAATGTTTCAGAGTCTGTTACGGACGAAATTGAAAATAATGCAGATAAAGTAGCACAAGTTGTACAGTGGAGCAGCGCAGCAATTGAAGTATACAATCATTACCGTGCTACGAGACAAGAGAAAAAGATTGAAAAAGAAGAGCGTAAACTTGAGAGAGCTGAGCAGAAGGCTGAAAAGAGAGAGAAGCGCTCTAGACTTCGCATGAGAGGTGAGTAATGATGAGTATGATGAAGATTGAAACAATTGAAGAACTTGAAGCATTAGTAGAAAAGAACGAGCCTTACGTTCTTTTTAAACATAGTACGACATGCCCAATTAGTCACGGTGCATATACAGAGTTTCAAGCGTATTGCGGTGAAGAAAGAGAAGTACCAGCATATTACTTATACGTACAAGATGCGAGAGATGTTTCGAACCATGTTGCAGATCAGTACAGCATTAAGCATGAATCTCCGCAAGTGCTATACATTAAAGATGGAATGGTAGTATGGCATACATCGCATTGGAATATTAAAAAAGAAGCTTTAGAAGAGAATGTAAAATAGGGAGAGGCAAGCGAAGGGCTTGCTTCTTTTTTATTTTGTTGCAATATATTTAATGGTACACTATAGATACATTAAAACTAAGTAAATTGACTTTTGAAAGTGGGTTTTAAGCAATGAAGAAAATGGCGTTATGCATCGCAAGCTTAAGTTTATTACTGGGGGCTTGCAGCAATAATACTATTGAGAAGAAAGATGAAGTTGTACAGAAAGATACGAAAGAAAAAAGTATGATTCCAAGAACTGCTGTTTCTAAGGATTACTATAGAACTGTTATTCCTTTAAAAGAACAAAAGGTAATTAATACAGTTAATGTTAAAACTAATTCTAAACTAGATTTAGCAGAATATGAAAATGGTTTAATGAATATTGCTTCAAAACAATTCGATACAGAAAATTACGTATTACAATTAAATCAATATATTCCAGAGAAAACAATTGATGAATTAGTTACGAAACAAGAAGTACCAGTTTTGACTAATATTATAGAACAGGACTACTTCGGCAAACAGAATTCAAATGAACTAAGTTTATCTGGTGTTGTTATTGGTTTATCTATGTCTTCAAGTGTATCTAATGAGGAAGCTATTTCTAAAGGTACTGAAGTCGCTAAGGGGCTTATAGAAGCTATTAATAAAAATGATAAATATAACAAATCTCCAATTACGTTTGCTATATTCAAGCAAGAAAGTACAAGTTCTTTAAAGAATGGTACTTATATTTCAAGCGCTACTGTTCAAAAGAACGAGACTAACCTTGGAAATTGGGATACTATTGATGAAAAATCGTATTCGTATCCTTCTCAAGAATTTGAGGGGGCACATGGGGAAGATAATGATAAGCTAAAGAATTTTTCTAAAGCAATGAAGGCATTTTCTCCAGGAGATTATATCCCTGTTAATGCTAAGATTTCTTATAAGCAAAATAAGATGGATAAATTAAAGATGGATATTGTCGTTAAATATAATGGTAAGTCAGAATTAATGGCACTCTCTCAAATAGCTGTTCAAAGTATGTTAGAACAATTCCCTAAAGATGCTAAAGTTCAATTACAGATAAAGTCCGAGAGTAAAATTGAGGCTGTTATTATAAAAGAGAAGAACAGCGATAAACCGTTTGTTTCTTACCTATAATAAAAAAAGACAGTTTTTAAGCTGTCTTTTTTATTTTATAAATTTTCCGCAGTTCAATGAGTTTATGAAAGAATTAAAAGCATTCGGAAGTAAATTATAAAAAGATTTCTTAGTCTATGTAGCCCTTGTTACATAGTTTTTTTACAAAAATTGACCTTTTTTGCATAAAAAATACGAAAATACGAGAAAAGAAGCGAATTTTTTCGAAACTTTTGCGGGAAAATATTGTATGACCCTGCGTTTTTATCGTATCATTAGTAAAAGGAAGAACTCGGGACGATTGTTGGCATCTGCAAATAGAGTTGATGTCTTTTTTTCATTCAAGTGAACCGATACATAAAAATAGATAACATAAATAGAAGGAGTGTGCGAAGAGATGAACGTAACAATCTATGATGTAGCGCGTGAAGCAAATGTTTCAATGGCTACCGTATCACGTGTTGTGAATGGTAACCCAAATGTAAAGCCTACAACAAGAAAGAAAGTACTAGAAGCAATTGATCGTTTAGGATACCGCCCAAATGCGGTAGCACGTGGACTAGCAAGTAAGAAGACAACTACAGTGGGTGTTATTATTCCTGATATCTCAAATACGTTTTATGCAGAACTTGCTCGTGGAATTGAAGATATCGCAACAATGTACAAATATAACATCATTTTAAGTAACTCTGATCAAAACAAAGAGAAAGAGTTCCACTTATTAAATACGATGCTTGGGAAACAAGTGGACGGGATTGTATTCATGGGTGAAGATATTACCGATATCCATATTGAAGAGTTCAAAAAATCTCCAGTGCCAATTGTATTAGCAGCATCATTTGATGAGCAAAATGAAACATCATCAGTGAATATTGATTATACGCAAGCAGCTTACGATGCAATGAAGCATTTTATTGAGCAAGGACATAAACGTATCGGTTTCGTTGCTGGTCCTTTCATTGATAAAGCAGGAAGCGCTAAGAAATTACAGGGGTATAAAAAAGCTTTAGAAGAAGCAGGTATTTCATATGATGAAAATCTTGTAATCGATGGAGATTACACATATGATTCAGGCTTAGAAGCATTTGAAAAACTTTGGAGTATGGATGAAAAACCAACAGCCATCTTCGTATCTTCTGATGAAATGGCATTAGGTGTAATCCATGCAGCACAAGACGCGGGATTAAACGTACCAACTGATATCGAAGTGCTTGGTTTTGACAACACACGTCTTGCATTAATGGTACGCCCACAGCTTTCGACAGTTGTACAACCAATGTATGATATCGGTGCAGTAGCAATGCGTCTACTAACGAAATATATGAACAAAGAAAAAGTAGAAGATCACACAGTTATCTTACCTCACCGTATCCAATTTAGGGATTCAACGAAGTAAGAATAAGAGAGCTCACAGCGATTGCTGTGAGCTTTTATTCGTATTCAGGATAGTATTTTTTAACTACTGTATCCACAGTTTCGTTTTTCTTAACGTGTAAAAATCTTGCGTACAATTCTTTTCCTGTTCCAAATGGCGTATCGTCTAATTCAAACGCGTGTAACACTTTTCGAAATTTCCATGTGACTTGCTCCTCGTACACATTGTCGTATGTTAATTCAGATTGTATAGCGAGCTTTTCACCTAACTCATGCGCTTCCTCTAAACTGTTCGCTTTAACGAGAATGATGCTTTCTTCAAAAAGTGTATCGTGATTCTCTTCATAATGCTCATCTATTTTACTAGGATTAGGTTCACTTGAATGAACAGATTCAAATAATAATTTTACAGCGTACATATGATATCAGTCTCCTTATGCTTGATGCTTTACTCTATAAACAATACTCGCTACGAGTGAGGCTGGTATTGTAAATACGTTACTTTGAAAATAATAATGTATTTGGGATTCTTCATAAGACATTCGCTACAATTAGGGTTATTCCTTGTTATATGTCACACAAGTGCAAATTTAACTATTATAGGGCAATGTCATGTATAATAGAAAGAAAAGGCTTGTGAGGGGGGAGAAAAGATGATCGTTCTTTGGATAATTACGCTTTGCATGACTGCTATTTTTGCATATATGACGTTAAAACAAAATGGCTTAAAGCGATTTGTTCCAGGAAGTATTCTTGCAGGAATTGCCCTTATCACGTATGTAATTTCAATTTTTACTGAAAGTATTTCGATAGATTTAAGTACGAGCTTAATGTTTATTGGTATTACACTATTTGCAGGTAGCATTATGGTACTGATGGTTGCAGGTATTATTATATTTATTCATATGAATTCGGAAACGTTATAGCATATAAAAGGCATGTCCCAAGAGGGGCATGCCTTTTATCCGTTCAATTATGCTCTATCTTTAGAAGAGTTTTGTTGTTTTAGTAAGTCGCGAATTTCGCCAAGAAGAACTTCTTCTTTTGTTGGCTCTGGAATTTCTTCTGTCTTTTCTTCTTCTTTTTTCAACGTTAGTTTATTAAACAATTTAATGAATAAGAAGATAGAGAATGCGATAATTAAGAAGTCGACAACTGTTTGAATAAATGCACCATATTTTACAACTGCGCCGCCAAATGTAAAGGAAAGTCCTTTGAAGTTTACTCCACCAAGTAATAGACCAATTAATGGCATGATAACATCGCCTACTAATGAAGAAACAATTTTACCGAATGCACCACCGATTACAACCCCGACAGCTAAATCCATTACGTTCCCTTTTAAGGCGAACTTTTTAAACTCGTTCCACATGTGTTATTCCCATCCTTTCCACGATTCAATATGAAATTTATAATTCCTATCAACATATTCTATAGAAATTTATGAGAGAAATAAAGGGAAAATGGGAATGAAAGTAAATTCTGAAAAATGTATCCGTTTTAATTTTTGCTTGCAGCTTGCAGTAGAGATTGGAGCAATTGTTGTGTTTTTAACCCTTCTAATCCATCTATAATCGGTTTCATATTACCTTGTACACATTGGATAAAATGGTGAACTGCATCTTCAAACCCACGCTGTTTTAACGTCGTATCCCATGATGGGGAACTGCTTTGTGAAACGGAGTTTTCCTGTTCAATTTCAAATGTATTCATATTTTTGACACGAATGATTTTCCCTGTCGTTACAAGTTCAATTTGTTCTAAATTTGTACCGGCATGGCGATGCATCGCGGTAGAAAGTAACAGTCCACTTGGAGTTGTATATGTATGATGTCCGTAAAGAAGTTCGTTCTTTTCATTGATTTGCATCATATTGTGAACGACGTTAAGGTCATCATTAGCTAACCAGCGAGCAGTGTCTACAATATGTAAGTAATCATCTAGCATAGTAAAGTCATACGTATATGGCCCCACTTTATTTGTGCGGTGCTTTTCAATTCGAATCCATGAAATATCGTTAGCCTGCTCTTTTGCAGCAACGTACATAGGAACGAAGCGGCGGTTAAATCCAACCATTAACTTTCGATTATACTTTTCACTCATTTCAACTAGCTTCTCTGCTTGCTCAGTAGTAGCTGCCAGCGGCTTATCAACATAAACATCGATTCCCTTTTTAAGAAGTTCAGAAACGATTTCATAATGTGTAGCAGTGGAACTATGAACGAAGATTGCATCGCATTCCGAAGCTAATGTTTCAATAGAATGGAAATCTTGAATACGATATTGCTGACAAATTTGTTTTCTTTTCTCTGCATTAGGTGTAAATGCTCCTACAAAATTCCAATCTGTTTCTTTTGTAAGTGTTGGAAGATAGGCTTTTTGTGCAATACTTCCAAGTCCAATCATTCCGATTTTAGGTTTGTTCATGTTTATTCCCACCCTATCAATATTGATATAACGGGTTAAATGTAGCATAGGGTGGGGGAGGAAGGCAAAAAATAGCTTTTTACTTACGTCCTTCTAACAAAATCTTCTCTATTTCTTCGAAGTTATGAGCGCGGGCATGCTCTAGCGGGGTAACACCACACATCCATCAACTTAACGTATATTTTTATACAAAATGCGGTCTTTCCACGTAGTTTTTTATTATCTTTTATAGATGTTATAAAAGTAGGCACATCAAATAAACCCTGACGGGTTTCAAATTTTTCGCTATGCTACCTGATGGGCAGAAGTGGTATACTCATACACAACACCTAAAATATCAAAGACTGTTTTTTTCTCATATCTGTGAGATTTTCGTCCGTTTCGCTGTAGGAGGTTAAACAGACGAAGGAGAATCTTTGATAATTCTTGGGTGTTTTTATGTAGTGCTTGATGAAAAAGTAAGAAATAATCTTTAATTATGTACATCGCTTTATATTCACTTAGTTCTTTCTGTTTCTTACGTAACAGGAGTTCTCTCATTTTAAACATAGTAGAAGAACATAATAGGATACTAATGAGTTGTCCATAAAGGTGGCATTCTAATCGCTCTTGTTTAATAGATTTACAACGATGAATTCGAAACCAAGATTTCCATATTTTAAATAACAGCTCAATTTGCCAACGCAGTGAATATAAATCATAGATTTTCTCTTTCGGTACCCATTCCGTAGGAATGTTTGTCATATATACCGTAATTCCTTGTAAAAGTTTCGTACGCTCTGTATATGTAATCCCTTTTTTCTTTTCGCGAATAGCTCGATCATGTAGACGTTTCTGTTTTTGCTCCTCTGTACATCTATAAACCACAATGCGAGTGGGTAGTTTGTCTTTGCTCCCTACATATACATCATGTAATTCATACACTTGGCCAGGTTGTAATTGGTTCATGATGTCTTCCAAATGAATTTGTATATATACCGGTCTCAATTGAGCAGGTTTTGTTTTAAATACCACTGTTTCGAATTCTTTTCTATATATTTTAGTTGGTAATTTAAGACGCGATAAATAATACCCTTCCTTATCTTGGATCGATTTAAAGTCTTGTAAACGAAAATACCCTAAGTCACGAATATATAGTTCATTCTTTTGTGTCATGTCCATTCGAGTCGCCCCATATGCCTGATCACTTCGTTTTCCTGGTTCAATTTTCACATCAGAAAACTCTCCACTCAACAAGTCATACTCTAATTGAATTTTCACACCAGCTGTATGACTACAGCCTCCGGCACCAGGATAAGTAGCTGCGAATCGATCTGGAACTTGAAAGGTTGTAGAATCAAGGATGCGAATCCGCTCAAAGTAAGCAGAAAGAGAATGAGAAATTGTAGATGATCCTCCAATTTTAGCTTGTAGAAGTGTAGTAAATACATTTCGAAAGAAGGCTACAGAAGCCGAGTTAAATCGTCGATTCAGTCCCTCAGGACTTAATAAAATTCCTGTTGAAGTTTCTAATTGACTACAAAGTTGAGTAAGAGAGGTTGTAGCGATTTGTTGATTTAACCATACACACAAAGATAAAAAATGGTGCCCATGGCACTTACGTTTTCGTTTCATTCCACCTGCTTCTATAGCTAATTGATTAAGTGTAGCGGGAGACATATATCGATATAACTCTTCGGCAAATAAAGACAGCTCTTGTTTTTGATGCATATTCATAAAAAGCACGTCACCCTTTCTCATTAACATAAGAGAATAGTAACGTGCTTTTAAGTTTAAGAATAGTCTAAATCCTTAAGTTGATGGATGTGGGGTAACACCATCATTGTCTGGAATATTTACATCTGCACCGTGTTCAATAAGAAGGCGAATGACTTGTTGCTGTGTTTCATTTCCATTACTTAGTACGATGGCTTCCATTAAAGCGGTCCACCCAAGATTATTTACATGGTTAACATCAATAGTTGTTCGCGTGAGGAGTTCTTTAATAACATCAATATAGCCATGTTCTGAGGCGGGGATAAGAGCTGTTCCGCCGTAACGATTTGTAAGCGATGGATCTGCCCCGGCATCAATCGTTAGTTTTAAAATGTCTAAGTAACCTTCTGCACCGGCGTATAGAAAGGGATTGTTTTTCATATCATCTTGGATATTTACGTTAGCACCAGCGTCGATAAGAGCTTTGGCGGTTTTTACATCATTTTTGTATGTAGCAATCATAAGCGGAGTACGTCCTTTATTGTCCGTTATATTTATGTCAGCCCCTTTTTTGAGTAACGATATAACAGTGTTCGTTTCTTGTTTCTCAGTAGCTGTTAGTAGTGCTGTCTCCATGCTTGTCATCTCCTTTTTAACTTCTTGTTCTTGCGAGCATCCTTGCAAAAAAATTACGCAACATATCATGCTTAATGTTTTTTTGAACATGGAATTTCAACCTCCTAATTTCAACTCTAAAATAAGAACATTAAATTTTTATAAACTGACGCTAAAATTACTATAAAATCGCTTGAGTATTTGAACATATATTTCTATGCTTATGAGTAATAAGGTTTAATAAAGTGAGGATTTAACATATGTCTATTAAAACAAGGTTTTTATTTTCTTATATTGCCGTTATTCTCGTTTCTATTACGCTCATATTAGTCGCGGGGTTTTTAATTGTTTTTTCAATAACAGGCGACTTGGAGTCAGTGAAAAATTTTTATAAAAGTTCCTATATTCAAAAGCCGCTTACGCAAGAAGAAGAGAATGCGTATCTTGAATTGAAATTAGCGGCAAAGCAACATCAATCACAACTATTAGATGAATCGTTCGTTTCATCAATTGAAAAAGAAGGTGTGAAAATAGCTGTAAGAAAGGGAGACTCCATTTCATATGCTTCGAAAGAATTTGAAAGTTCAACCTTAACAGAAGCCCTTCCGAAATTTGAATCAGCAAATATTAATAGTCGTGGTACAACGGAACTAGGCGATACATTTTATCGATATGTAAAATTTGATTTTTATTTTCCTCAGGAAGAAGAGGGGAGTATATTTGTATTAAAAAAGCAAAGTTCATTTGTAGATCTTACCCAAAAATTATTTCCGATTTTGTTCGTAGCGCTCTTACTTTTAGCTATTTTGCTTATTGGATTATTAAGTTATCTCGTCTCAAGAAGTGTGATAAAACCAATATTTGTATTGAAAGATGCGACGGAGAGAATTAAAGAAGGGAATTTAGATTTTCAAATTCCAGTTACATCGCATGATGAGATAGGGCAGTTAAATCAAGGGTTTGAGGAAATGAGGAAGAAGTTAAAAGAATCGATTGAAGTGCAAACAAAGTATGAAGAAAATCGAAAAGAGCTCATTTCAAACATCTCTCACGATTTAAAAACACCGATTACATCTATTATCGGATATGTAGAAGGAATAAAAGACGGGGTAGCAAATACACCTGAAAAAATGGATAAGTACTTAACGACTATCCATACGAAAGCAAGGCATATGGATACACTCATTGATGAACTATTTTTATTTTCGAAGCTCGATTTGAATCGAGTTCCCTTTCAGTTTGAAACGATAGAATTAAACATGTTTATGCAAGAATTAATAGAAGAGATGCAGATGGATTTAAGTAAGGAAGGTATAGAAATTAACTTACAATTACATGCATCCCCACTATATGTAACGGCTGATTGCGAAAAGATAAATAGAGTGATATCAAATTTAATTCATAATAGTGTGAAATACATGGATAAAGAAGAAAAGAAAATTACTGTAACGGTATCAAGTGATAACAATAAAGTTATTGTGAAAGTAATGGACAATGGATCAGGTATCGAATCGGATACACTCCCCTATATTTTTGAACGTTTTTATCGTGCAGAGCAATCGCGAAATTCTAGTACAGGTGGAAGTGGACTTGGCTTAGCGATAGCGAAGCAAATTATCGAAGAACATGGCGGGAATATTTGGGCGGAAAGCGAGCCTGGGAAAGGCACAAGCATTTTCTTCTCATTGGAAAAAGTAGAGAAATGTGGTGAGTAATTTGAAAAGGATTTTACTAATAGAAGACGAAGTAAGCATTGCAGAATTACAGCGAGATTATTTAGAAATTAGTGATTTTCAAGTTGATGTAGAACACTCCGGAGAAACAGGTTTACAACGGGCTCTGCAGGAAGATTATGATTTAATTATTTTAGATATTATGCTTCCGAAGATGAATGGATTTGAAATTTGTAAACAAATACGTGCTATAAAAGATATTCCGATTTTACTTGTTTCAGCAAAAAAGGAAGATATAGATAAAATTCGCGGGCTCGGATTAGGTGCGGATGATTATATAACGAAACCATTTAGCCCAAGTGAATTAGTCGCAAGAGTAAAAGCACATATTTCCCGTTATGAAAGGTTATCAGGAAATATGGTTAAGCAACGTGATACGTTATACATTCATGGAATTTCTATTGATCAGCGAGCGAGAAAAGTGTTTATAAATAATGAGGAAGTGGCGTTTACAACGAAGGAATTTGATTTATTAACATTTTTTGTAATGCATCCAAATCAAGTGTTAAATAAAGAACAGTTATTTGAACGCATTTGGGGATTAGACTCAGCTGGCGATTTAGCTACTGTCGTTGTTCACATTAGAAAGCTACGTGAAAAAATTGAAAGAGATCCTGCTCATCCGCAATATATTGAAACTGTGTGGGGAGCTGGTTATCGTTTTAATGTGTAGTGAACCTGCCGAGTGATTGGCAGGTTTTTTTGTATAGAAAAATACCAGATAAAAAATATATTATCTTTATTTTATCTTTTTTTAATAATTTCTTTATAGGCAATTTATACCCGCTATTTATTATAAATATCACAGGAAGCAATGAAAGTATTGATCATAAATTTGGAGGGTATAAAGATGAAAAAAATGA
This sequence comes from Bacillus hominis, assembly GCF_030348325.1. Lineage (NCBI taxonomy): Bacteria > Bacillati > Bacillota > Bacilli > Caryophanales > Bacillaceae > Bacillus > Bacillus hominis. The sequence goes on along the minus strand of NZ_JAUCFS010000005.1, from coordinate 4,255,302 downwards.
AATTTTTAGTACCGGCAGTGCTTGGATTTACAGTGCTTGTAACGGGGTGTGCGCAAGGTGAAACGAAGGCGGAAACAAAACAAGAAACGAAGCAAGAGGTAAAGAAAGAGAAGAAAAAACAACAAGCACAAATTACGAAACTAGAGCCATTAAACGCAATGACATTACAACTAACATTTTCTAAACCTTTATCAGAAGAAGAAGTGAAATTAGAAAACTTAGATGCTATTAAGAAAAACTTCGTATTTAGTAATGGCTTAGAAATTGTAAATGTACCGAGACTAAAAACAGGAGCAACGAGTACATATATCGTACCTGTAAAAGTGCAAAAACCAGATGGGAAATATACGTTAAGTTATAAGGGCGGAAAAAAAGAAAAGTTTGAAGGAAGTTCAGAAAAGATCAATGTTCGCCAAGCGAAGCAAGTGACAAATGATACGTTTGAAATTGAATCATTTTTAGAAGATGGTGTGACAGATTATGCGAACATCATTGAAGCGTATAAGGCTGGAAGAGGAAATCAAGCTTTCCAACTAGATGATGAAAATAAAGATAAAGATGGTAAACAATATCAAGTAATCTCTTCACTTCGTGATAGAAAACTAACGATTACAGCAAGTTCAGGTGAGAAAATTGAAGTTGCATATGTTCCGTTTACACAAGCGGCAGATGGTAGACAAGCACCTAAATTCCGCTTACCTGCAGGTCAAACATTGAAGACAGGAACAGAATATACAATTACGTCTGATTGGGCAACTGTTAAAAATCCGAAATTTACAGCTTCAACTATTGCACCGTTAGTCATTCAAAGTGCAGAGGGAATAGACAATAAGTCTCTTCAAGTAACCTTAGATAAAGATCCGGGCATGGAACTCTTTGCTGGTAGAAAAGTAGAATTACAAAGTGAAGACGGAAATAAATTAGAAGCGCAATATCGCTTCAGCTCTCGAAAAGGTGCAGTAGGAATCTTTGACTTGCAAAACGGTGCAACATTAGAGCGAGGAATGAAGTATATAGTTGTGCCAATGGGAGCCTGGGCAACTGGGGAACAAGTTACGTTTGTAGGGAAATAAACATGAAAAAAGTAGCAGGTTTAGTGCCTGCTACTTTTTGGTTGTAACGATTCACAAAAATTTTGAGTAGCAGAAATAAATGGGGTGACTTCTTCTAGAAAAGGGTAATGGTTACTGGATTTAAATAGTAAATGAAAATATATCAGCGATTCGACATGAAATATCGACTTAACAACAAAAAAACGACAATAGTAGCAAACTATAAATAAAAGGAGACCGTTCAAAAACGAGCCTCCTTTCTGTTTAATACAAAGATTTTGTCATATTATTCCGAATAATTTCAAGGGATTTCGCTACAGTTAATGCATTCTTTTCTTCAATTTCTGGTTTTCTAGGGATAGGTTTATACATGTTGTCTGGATCTTCCCATGTGCGGGGAAGTTCTGTTTCTGCTTGTCCTTTCCAAGCGTCAATCCATTCTGGAGGGAGATAACCTGAGATGTTTTGGATGTTGTTCATTTCGAGCCAAATGAGTGCCCAAGCTCTTGGGACGACGCGCCATAAGTCATAACCACCACCGCCGACAGCGATCCAGCGACCATCGCAATATTCATTAGCGATTTCACGAGCGAGCTTCGGTATTTCGCGATAAATGTTCATCGTTGCGCAAAGGTGTGTAAGTGGATCGTAATAATGTGCATCGGCACCATTTTGCGTTAAAATAATATCCGGTTTAAAGTATGCTGCAGCTTCTTTTACAACAGTTCGATACGAATCTAAAAATGATTCGTCTTCTGTAAAGGCATCGAGCGGAACGTTAAAAGAATAACTATATCCATTGCCTTGTCCACGTTCATTTACAGCACCAGTTCCGGGGAATAAATAACGCCCAGTTTCGTGTAATGAAATGGTGCATACGTTAGGATCGTCGTAAAAAGACCATTGTACACCATCACCGTGATGAGCATCTGTATCAATATATAATACGCGTAAACCGTATTTCTTTTGAATATATTTCATTGCGATAGAACTATCGTTATAAATGCAAAAGCCAGATGCTTTACCTCGGAAGCCATGATGTAAGCCGCCTCCTAAATTGAGGGCGTGCTTTACTTTCCCAGAAAGAACAGCATCGACAGCTGTTAATGTTCCACCAACGAGTAATGCACTTGCTTCGTGCATATTTGGAAACATCGGTGTATCTTCAGTTCCGAGCCCATATGTCATCGCAATTGATTTTTCTAACTTTCCTTCTCCAGCAAGTTTTACCGCATTTATGTACTCCTCTGTATGAATGTAAGCAATCTCTTCATCTGTAGCCATCCGTGGTGAGATGACTTGAGAGGGAGAGATAAAACCGCCTTTTTGTAATAAATCATACGTAAGTGTGACGCGCAGTTGGTTAAAAGGATGATCAGGGCTAAACGAATAGCCCCGAAAGTCATCCGAATAAATAAACGCGCTACTCATGCTTGCATCCCCATAATATTTGGCCATAAGACGCGGTATCCTTCTGCTTCAAGTGCATCAATCACTTTTAGAGGATTCATCGTTTGAATGCGGAAAACGAGTACTTTATCATTCTCATCTTTTGCTGGATAGACGAGAACGCTTACGATATTTATTTGTAAATCACTAAAAATAGCAACTACTTTTCCGAGAATACCAGGTTCGTTTTTTACTTGAATTTCGATTTGTGAACTTGGTTGATGTGCTCCTGTTAATTTCACTAACGTATGCAGTACTGTAGATTCAGAAATGATACCTACGAGTTTTCCAGCTTTCGTAACAGGAAGACAGCCTATTTTATTTTCGAAAAATAAAGTCGCGATTTCCTCAACAAAATCGAGAGGATGACAAGTCATAACAGGATGTTTCATAATGAGTTCGAGCGGTTGCTTCAGCATATCGAGTGAAACTTGTTCATCTAGAATTGATGGACTTGCATCTCTTACATCCCGATCAGAAATAATGCCTACGACATGATTATTTTGATCGACAATTGGAATGTGCCGAATACCTTTTGTACGTATTGTTCGGATGGCTGTTTCAATTGTATCGTTTGGATGTAGTGTCACTACATTTTGATTCATAATTTCTTCTACAATCATTCCAGTTGCCCCCTTTATTAATACATAAAACGATTGTGAAAACGTAGACGATCAAACGCTTGAATAGAATCCGTATCAATGCGTTTTCCGATGCGAACCATTAAACAGTTGGCAGGATGTGAACAAATTTCAGGATCATCTGTAGCCATCCATTGTAACCCACCAGCATTCATCATCTTTTCCATTACTTTTCGGTACTCCCAAACATTTAAGCCTGTTTGCTTTAAATCCCAGTGCCAATAATATTCAGTCGTCAATATAATGTAATCTTCCATATGATCGTCCATCATTGAAACTTCTAATAAGTTTTTTCCGACAGAGCACCCGCGAAAAGCTGGGACGACTTCAATTGCCCCGAGTTCAATTAAGTTTTCAATCTTTCCTTCTGACCATCGCTCGAGCGGATCAGGATACAAGTATGTAACATACCCAACAATCGTTTGGTCATGTCTAGCAATAATGAGACGAGCTTCTGGTAATTTAGAAATTTCGACAATAGCTTTATATTGCTGCTCGGCAGGACGAAACGCAATTAAGTCAGGATGAAATTCATACATTTCAAGATTATGTGTAGAGACAGGACCTTCAATAATTAAAGTGCCTTTCGCTGTTTTTAAGTTTCTGGCATTATATATTTTTTTATGGATCAATGTATTGCTCACCACCTTGAGGGTTTGTGAATCTATTAATATCGTACTTTATAATATATGCGATGTGAATCGAAATTTGTCATTAAAAATTTGTCTAAAAATCAACAAATATACTGAAAATTTTAAATAATGTCATTATAATAGATAATAGAATACATAGGAGGGGGATGTAAAGTATGAAAGTAGAAACGCTTCCTGTCATTAAAGGCGAAAATAATTTGCCGAATTATGAAGAGGCATACGCGAATTTTAACTGGGAAGAGGTTAATAAAAATTTTACTTGGAATGAAACAGGCCGAGTGAATATGGCGTATGAGGCAATTGATAAGCATGCGAAATCCGATCGAAAGAATAAAGTAGCACTTTATTATCAAGATGGATCGCGAAAAGAGAAATATACATTTAAGGAAATGAAGGATTTTTCTAATAAAGCAGGAAACGTCCTGAAAAATTATGGCGATGTTGAAAAAGGCGATCGCGTTTTTATTTTTATGCCACGTTCTCCAGAATTATATTTTGCACTTCTTGGTGCAGTGAAATTAGGAGCAATTGTTGGACCGCTATTTGAAGCATTTATGGAAGGTGCAGTTCGCGATCGTTTAGAAGATAGCGAAGCAAAGGTGTTAATTACAACGCCTGAATTGTTAGAGCGCATACCATTAAATGATTTACCTGCTTTAAAAACAGTCTTTCTTGTTGGAGATAATGCAGAAGAAGGCGGTAAACTTGTAGCATTCAATCCTTTATTTGAACAAGCTTCAAAAGAATTACATATCGAATGGTTAGGCCGTGAAGATGGTTTAATCCTTCATTACACGTCTGGCTCTACTGGTAAGCCAAAAGGTGTGCTTCATGCGCAAAACGCAATGGTTCAGCATTATCAAACAGCGAAATGGGTATTAGATTTAAAAGAAGATGATGTATATTGGTGTACAGCTGACCCAGGCTGGGTAACTGGAACAGCTTACGGTATTTTTGCACCGTGGTTAGTGGGGGCATCAAATGTTATTTTAGGTGGACGCTTTAGCCCAGAAGCGTGGTATGAAGCACTGCAAGATTACGGTGTAACAGTTTGGTATAGCGCACCAACAGCGTTCCGTATGTTAATGGGAGCTGGACAAGAAGCAATTAAAAAATATGATTTATCACAAGTTCGTCACGTATTAAGTGTTGGTGAGCCATTAAATCCAGAAGTAATTCGCTGGGGTATGAATGCATTTGGACTTCGTATTCATGATACGTGGTGGATGACAGAAACAGGTGGACAAGTTATTTGTAACTACCCTTGTATGGAAATCCGTCCAGGTTCAATGGGTAAACCAATACCAGGTGTGAAAGCAGCGATTGTTGATAATGAAGGAAATGAAGTGCCTCCATACACAATGGGGAACTTAGCAATTGCAAAAGGTTGGCCATCTATGATGCGCGCTGTTTGGAATAACCCGCAAAAGTATGAGTCTTACTTCATGCCGGGAGATTGGTACGTATCAGGTGATTCAGCTTATATGGATGAAGACGGATATTTCTGGTTCCAAGGACGTATTGACGATGTAATTATGACGTCAGGTGAGCGCGTTGGACCGTTTGAAGTAGAAAGCAAATTAATCGAGCACGCTGCTGTTGCAGAAGCTGGGGTAATTGGTATTCCTGATCCGGTTCGCGGAGAAATCATTAAAGCATTTATCGCGCTTCGGGCAGGATATGAGCCATCAGAAGAATTAAAAGAAGAAATTCGTCAATTTGTAAAGAAAGGCCTAGCAGCTCATGCAGCGCCAAGGCAAATTGAATTTAAAGATAAATTACCGAAAACGAGAAGTGGTAAAATTATGCGCCGCGTATTAAAAGCGTGGGAATTAAACTTACCAACAGGCGATTTATCGACGATGGAAGATTAAAAAAGAAAGGTCTGAACGAAACAACGTTCAGACCTTTTTTTATGTTATGATAAACTTATATATACGTGTTGGAAGGGGAGAAGGAAATGAAAACAGAAAAAGAAAAGATGATACAAGGGGAAATGTACATACCAGCGGATTCAGTTTTAGTACAAGACAGGGAGCAAGCTCGTATATTAACGAGAAAATTAAATGATACGCCAGAAGTGAAATTAAAAGAGCGTAGCGAAATCGTAAAAGAATTATTCGGAACGACAGGAGATAATATTCATCTTGAGTCTTCTTTTAGATGTGATTACGGCTATAACATTCACGTTGGCGAAAACTTTTACGCGAACTTTGATTGTACGATTTTAGACGTATGCCCAGTAACAATCGGAGTGAATTGTATGTTAGCCCCAGGTGTTCACATTTATACAGCAACACACCCGCTTGATCCAGTAGAGCGTATAAGCGGATCAGAATACGGAAAACCAGTTACAATTGGCGATAACGTATGGATTGGCGGAAGAGCGATTATTAATCCGGGCGTAACAATCGGAGACAATGCAGTTATTGCATCTGGCGCCGTTGTAACGAAAGATGTGCCCGATAATGTAGTAGTTGGCGGGAATCCTGCAAAAATTATAAAAAAAATAAAATAATATTTGAACGCATTGCCTTCCTCGTCTGTATACATTTATGAAAGAATAGATGAGGGAGGCTTTTACATGTCTAATAAGTTACTTCTTACTTTTGCTTTAATCGGAATTATCGTCGTATTTTCTTGTGGTCTGTTATTACCGATGCCAATTGGATTTAAAGTTTCAATGATTACAGCTGGAGTTATGATGATTGTTATGTTTTCAATCATTATTCCGTTTGATAGAAAACATATAGTACGGAAAAATGGATATAAAATTGATTTTACAAAAACAAAAGTGTATTTTCGTTGGAATGTATTTGATACGATTTCGGCCAGTCTTGCGGTGTATGCATGCATATGTGTGCAAGCATTAAATATTTTAGTTTCAATCGGCTATACAATTCAAAACCCTTACGTCCAATTTTTTACGAATCAATCACAAGTATGGATTATTGTCGCAAGTATATATTTAATTTCCCGAATTTCATTAACGTTAAAAGGAATAAAGGAGATCAAAAATCATGGCGCAGATTGGGATTGAGGAGGAGCTCATGCTTGCGTACCAAAGTGGGGATCAACAGGCGGGAGAAAAACTATATGTTTTAATCAAACCAGCGCTATATACATTTTTGTATCGATTTAATCGAGATGAACAATTAAGTATCGACCTTGTGCAAGACACGTTTTTAATGCTAGAGCGAAAGAAACATATGTATGAAACCCGAAAAGGCAGAATAAAAACGTATTTATTTCAAATTGGTTATCGTCTTATGATTAATAAATTAAATAGAAGAAAAAAGTGGCGTTCTCTTTTACCGTTTTTAGTGCCGATTCAGGAAAAGGAGTTTTCCCACGAAGATCGGCTCACAGTAAGGGACGCAATTTTGAAAGTTTCTGAAGAGCAAAGAGCGGTCTTGATCCTTTCTTATTATCATGATATGCAGCAAAAAGAAATTGCCGAGGTATTAGATATTCCAGTCGGAACAGTGAAATCGAGACTTCATAGCGGGATAAAGAAATTAAAACAATTGCTGGAGGTGGATGAAATTGAACGAAAATCCCTTTAAAAATGAATATAAATTACAGCAGCATTTAGATAGCGACCATATAGAAATACCGGATTTTCCAAAAACGGTAAGTCGATTCGATCGATTAATCGGATTTCTTGGTTCTCCAGTGAAAGATCCTGTGGAGTCGACGATAGGAAATGATTTATCGGTTGTGTTTCATGTATCGTTATTAGTTGGTATACCGATTCTTTCTCTTATTACAATATTCCTTGCAACGTTGTAAAGGATTGGCAAGGAGAGAAATCCTACCTCTATTTGACACGCCTATATAAATGATGGTATAAAGAAAAGTATATGAATAATTGAGCGTGGAAAGGGAGAAGTAGTGATCATTTCCCTGTTTTAGAGAGCTGATGGTCGGTGGAAATCAGCACATAGATGATCGCGAATTACGCCCCTAGAGCATCTTTTTTCGATTGAATTGTATTCAAAAGGGAAAAGACGGTGCTAAGCCGTTATGTAAATAAGGTGGTAGGCTTTTTTTTGCCTGCAACTAGGGTGGTAACGCGATAATCAAAATCGTCCCTTATTTAAAGGGGCGATTTTTTTATGTTTTCAACCTTCACGCCAGTAATGAACTTAAAGGAGAGTATGTAGGATATGGGTATTTTACAAGATCTTGAATTTCGCGGTCTAATTAATCAGCAAACAGATGCTGAAGGCCTTGAGCAATTATTAGAAAAAGAAAGCGTTAAATTATATTGTGGTTTCGACCCAACAGCGGATAGCTTACACATCGGTCATATGTTACCAGTATTAATGTTACGTCGCTTCCAATTAGCTGGTCACCAACCAATCGCACTTGTTGGCGGTGGTACTGGTATGATCGGTGACCCAAGTGGTAAAAAAGCAGAACGTACATTGAATACGAAAGATACAGTTGCTTACTACACAGAAAGCATTAAAAACCAGCTTTCAAACTTCTTAGAGTTTGAAAACGTGGACAACCCAGCAACGATGGCTAACAACTATGACTGGCTAGGTAACTTAGATGTAATTTCATTCTTACGCGATATCGGTAAAAACTTCGGTTTAAACTATATGTTAGCAAAAGATACAGTAGCATCTCGTTTAGATACTGGTATTTCATTCACTGAGTTTAGTTATATGATTTTACAATCATACGACTTCTTAAACTTATACCAAAACCATAATTGTCGTCTACAAATCGGTGGTAGTGACCAATGGGGTAACATTACAGCTGGTCTTGAATTAATCCGTAAATCAGAAGAAGATGCGAAAGCATTCGGTTTAACAATTCCACTAGTTACAAAATCTGACGGTACGAAGTTTGGTAAAACAGAAGGCGGCGCAATTTGGTTAGACCCAGAGAAAACAACTCCTTACGAGTTCTACCAATTCTGGATTAACACAGATGACCGTGACGTTGTTAAATACTTAAAATACTTCACATTCTTATCTCATGAAGAAATTCTTGAGCTTGAGAAGCAAGTAACTGAAGCGCCAGAAAAACGTGCAGCACAAAAAGCATTAGGCTCTGAAATGACAAAACTTGTTCACGGCGAAGAAGCGTTAGAGCAAGCAATTAAAATTTCAGCTGCATTATTCAGTGGTTCTGTAGCAGAACTTACTGCAAGCGAAATCGAACAAGGATTCAAAGACGTACCATCTGTAGAACGTACTGCAGAAGATACAGTATTAATCGACTTACTTGTAGAAAGCAAAATTTCACCATCTAAACGTCAAGCGCGTGAAGATGTAACAAATGGTGCAATCTATGTAAATGGTGAGCGTACACAAGTATTAGATTACGTTGTAACAGAAAACGACCGCATCGAAGATAAATTCACAATCATTCGCCGCGGTAAGAAGAAATATTTCTTAATTCGTTACTAATAAGAAAAGAAATTAAAACAATAGTACCCCGAATTGTAGGCTGAAAAGTCTATCGTTCGGGGTTTTTATGTATGCATTTAAATTGCCTCATGATTTCTTTTAAATAGAATATGAAGAATTAATACGAGCATATAAAGTAAGCTAACTAACATAACGACAAATGCTGTGGGATAAAATTTTGCTGCATATATAAAGAAATCGATTTGATAAATATCGTCATAATGTGAAACGTACCCTTTAAAATAATTCGTAAACTTAGCGCTATATTTCCATTCATCAGGATAATCTATTAAATTACTCCCCTGATACCAACTAATAAATGCTGAAGTAATAAACAGCATTAAAGAACTTCCTAATTGAACCATTTGGTTTATTGTCAAAATGAATCAACCTCCTATTTTATGGTTATTATAACGTAATAATTTTCTTGAATAAACCATTTTGGCGATAGAGTACAGTTAGCAAGCCTTTAAGCTTGTTGTTTTAATCTCCTTTTCGTGTTCATACGGAAATCACATGTAAGCGGTATGATAAACGTATAACAAATAGAAAGGAGTGGTAAAACGGAATGTCACTAGAAGCGCTCATTATTTTTTCTTTGCTAAATGCGGGTCAGCTTGCAGAGAATACGAAGGTTGATATACATAAAGAGCAGAAAGATGCTTATGTATATGTTCAAAAAGAGGAAAATAAATAATTTTATTTTATATATAAATGACAAAAAGCCAATCCAGAGGATTGGCTTTTTGTCATTGCGTTGGAAAAAGAGGGGAAATCCCTCTTTTTAAACATTAGCTAAAATTTGATCATAGCATGAAATAATAAGTGGTTCCAAATCTTTTAAATCATTAACATTATCAATGAAAATTCTACTTACTCCCTGTGATTTTGGGGCTTGCTCAACTACAAAATTAGGACATAGCTGTTTAGTAGATTCTAGATCTAGTCTTACAACTAAGGATTTTGCATCTCCATCAAGGAAGAGACGTATAAACCATTTTGTGATTACACGATTCATGATGCAAAAATAACTAATAGTATCTTTATATTTAAGGTCACTGATGTCTCTTTGATTTTCAGTTAATATTTCTTTAACAATGTTAAAGGCAGTCAGTTCATCTTCGGTAGTGAAAACTCTATCTGTTTTGTCTTCTTTGCTAATGTCTTCCATTATTTCGGCGGAAGCGGCTGCAACTAGGCTTGTTTCTATTTTTTTCGATGTTTTTGTTTCTTTTGGTGTTAAACCATCACTGATTATTTCTAATAGTGTTCGATTAATTGCTTTTTTAACAATTGGTCGGAACCGCTCTAAAACGTTATTTGTAATTCTAGTTGAGCTAAAGTCTTTAATTAGAAAACGAAGGAAGTCATCTGAAGGGTTTTTAAATAACTCTTTAATTGTGGAGTTTAAATTGGTCATATAAATAAGCTCTTCGGCATATTTTACGATTTCTTCAGCTTCAAAATTCTCTTTTGTAAAAGTTTCAATCGTTTCAATATCTAAATTACTTAAATTATCCATACTGAATGTGAAGAAAGGTTTTTCATCCATTACATTGTCATTTGTTAAATCAGTATAAAATTTGTATTCTACACCATTAGTTAGTACCCCTACTTTGACATCAGGTAAGGCATTGAAATACCTAGATAGTTGCGCATCGTGTTTAAGGAGATTTTCTGTTACAGATTTTGCCTCAATTAAAATAATTGGAACTCCATTTTTGAAAACCGCATAATCGACTTTTTCTCCCTTTTTAGTTCCAAAGTCTGCAATATACTCAGGTCTAACTTCTAAAGGGCTAAAAACGTCATAACCTAGCTTTTGAAGAAAAGGAATAATTAATGATTGCTTGGTCATTTCTTCATTAGTTATGTACTCTTTTCGTTCTAAAATTTGGTTAGCTATTTTGTTTATGTCATTTCTGAATTCCATATTAACGTCTCCTCGTTATAAAGTTTAAAAATCCTTAATATTAATACTATTATTTAAGAATTCATAATATAACATAAGTTATGTATGGAAATAGGAAGGTTATTTTTTTATTTGAATTTGATTAGATAAAACATATTTGTTTTATATGGGAGTATAGAGTATTGGGATTTTTATGTTACGTGGGATATAAAAAATTATGGTGAGAATTGAAAAAAGCCAATCCACAGGATTGGCCTTTTGTCATTAACGAGAGTAGAACTCTACGATTAATGCTTCGTTGATTTCAGCTGCTAACTCAGAACGCTCAGCGTGACGAGTGTAAGTAGCTTCTAACTTATCAGCATCGAAAGTTAAGTATTCTGGTACGAAGTTGTTAACTTCGATCGCTTCTTTAACAACAACAAGGCTGTTAGATTTTTCGCGAACGCTGATAGTTTGACCAGGTTTAACGCGGTAAGATGGGATATCTACGCGAGATCCATCAACCGTGATGTGACCGTGGTTTACTAATTGGCGAGCTGCACGACGAGTGCGAGCTAAGCCCATACGGTAAACTAAGTTGTCAAGACGAGCTTCAAGAAGGATCATGAAGTTTTCGCCGTGCTTACCAGGCATTTTACCTGCTTGGTCAAATGTGCGACGGAATTGACGCTCAGTCATGCCGTACATGTGACGAAGTTTTTGTTTCTCTTGTAATTGTAAACCGTATTCTGAAAGTTTCTTACGTTGGTTAGGACCGTGAGGACCTGGTGCGTAAGGGCGTTTTTCTAATTCTTTTCCTGTGCCGCTTAGAGAGATTCCAAGACGACGAGACAGTTTCCAAGCTGGACCTGTATAACGAGCCATAGTTGACTCCTCCTTTAAAAATGTTTTTATTTACGTAAAATAAAAACAGACGTAATCGATATTTACGGGCATTTTGTTTTCATGTACCTTCGCTCCAGCAGCAGGGAGTTACGAGATACACCTCCGTAGAGGAACAAAATACAAACGATAAACTCACATTACAAGGCTGCCTTTTTATTTTACACAAACGCTATTATATCTTTTACCTACAGTTTCGTCAAGCGACTACCTTTTTGTTTTATGCAGATAAATTTTGGAAATTAACAAGAAGGAATTTAAAACAATATAAAAGAAGAGAGTTAGAAACAGAAGTAAAACGCTTACATAAAATGTAGTAAAAGCGTTCATCAGATTTTTACTGGTAGATATGTGGCAATAAAGACATAAGGGGGATGTTTTTATGAAAAAGAAACATATGGAGACAGCATTAATTCATCACGGTTATGAATCAAATGAAAATAAAGGGAGTTTAACACCACCTTTATTTCAAACTTCTACATTTACGTTTGGGACTGCGCAGCAAGGCGAGGCAAGTTTTGCAGGAGTGGATCCATCTTATATTTACTCAAGACTTGGAAATCCAACTGTGAAATTATTTGAAGAACGTATGGCGGTGTTAGAAGGAGGAGAAGAAGCGCTTGCCTTTGGATCTGGTATGGCAGCTATTTCAGCAACTTTAATTGGTTTTCTAAAGGCTGGAGATCATATTATTTGTTCAAATGGATTATATGGATGTACGTACGGTTTTTTAGAAGTGTTAGAAGAAAAGTTTATGATTACGCATTCGTTTTGTGATATGGAGAGCGAGGAGGATCTTGAAAGTAAGATTCGTCCAAATACAAAGCTTATTTTCGTTGAAACGCCGATTAATCCAACGATGAAATTAATTGATTTAGAAAAGGTGATCGGGGTAGCGAAGCGCAATGATTTGCTTGTTATTGTCGATAATACGTTTTGTTCACCTTATTTACAAAGACCTCTTGAGCTCGGTTGTGACGCCGTTGTTCACAGTGCGACAAAATATATTGGTGGTCACGGTGATGTTGTGGCGGGTGTCACAATTTGTAAAACGAAAGCGTTAGCTGACAAAGTTCGCCCGATGCGAAAAGATATCGGCGGTATTATGGCGCCATTTGATGCGTGGTTATTGTTACGCGGATTAAAAACGTTAGCAGTAAGAATGGATCGCCATTGTGATAATGCAGAAAAAATTGTATCGTTCTTGAAGAATCATGATGCGGTAGAAGGTGTTTGGTATCCAGAAGGAGATATTGCATCTCGCCAAATGAAGCGGGGCGGCGGCGTAATTTCTTTTTCAGTAAAAGGCGGAAAAGAAGAAACGCAGTCGTTTATCAATGATCTTCACTTTATTACAATTGCGGTAAGTTTAGGAGATACAGAAACGTTAATCCAGCATCCAGCAACGATGACGCACGCTGCGATTCCTGCTGAATTAAGAAAAGAAATGGGTATTTTCGATAATTTAATACGCCTATCTGTCGGTTTAGAATCATGGGAGGATATCGTTTCTGATTTAGAGCAGGCACTAAAGAAGATATCTACTGTTAGTAATCAATAAAAAAGAGGGAGCTATCGGTTTCGTACGTGATGTACTGAATCGATAATTCCCTCTTTTCTTGTTACATATGTTTTAGGAGTGTTTCCACAAACTTTTCTAAATAGTGCTGATCTACTTCATCGAAACGATTTTTTTCGGGACTATCAATATCAAGTACACCAATGATATTTCCTTCTTTCATAATCGGTACAACGATTTCAGAATTAGAGGCACTATCGCAAGCGATATGTCCTGGGAATTGGTGAACATCTGCTACAAGCTGCGTTGTTTTCGTTTCAGCTGCAACGCCGCAAACACCTCGCCCGAACGGAATACGCACGCAAGCTGGCATTCCTTGGAATGGTCCAAGAACAAGCTGATTTCCTTCTGTTACATAAAAGCCAACCCAATTAACGCGATCTAAAAATTGATTTAATAGTGCGGACGCATTTGATAAGTTTGCGACTACGTTCGGTTCGCCAGTTAATAGTGCATCCAGTTGTTTAATTACTGTCTCATATTGCTGCTCACGAGATCCTGCATAACTTTCTTTTGTAAACATGGAAACAACTCCCTTTTTATCGAGGTGTGTAAAATATTGGCAAAATACGATGTATTTCACATGACTTTGTCGATAGAAAATTAAAGGAATTTGTCTTAAAAGTCAAGAAATTTAAACTATAGCTGTTCAGTGAGAGGAAGTGAGCGCATGAAGCAGACGAAACAAAAGGTAATTGATGCGGCAATATCATTGTTTAATACGAAAGGTTATGATGGAACGTCGGTACGAGACATTGCAAAGCGGGCGGATGTGAATGTAGCGAATATTTCATATTATTTTGCTGGAAAGCAAGGTTTATTAGAACAGCTTATTACTGATTTTTTAGAAGGATATATTCATGTAATTGAAACGGCATTTGAACAGAGAGAATATTTTTCGGCTAAAGATGTGATGGTGCAAATGGTGCGCGGGATTTTACGATATCAATTTGATAATAGAGAACTGACACGTTTTTTCTACCGAGAGCTTTCGCTTGATACGACATTAATTCGTGAAGTGATGACGATTTATTTTTCAAAAGAAAGATATTATATAGAGCAAATTATTAGACAGGGACAAATGAATCAAGAATTTAAGAAGGTATCTTTTACAATGTTTATGACGCAATTAAAAGGCATGATGAATATGCCGTTTTTATATCCGCAATATATATCAGAAGTGCTGCATTCTTTTCCATCCGAGACATTTTTCTTAGAAATGTATACGAAAGAAATTGAACAATGGATGGAGCAGGCATTATGCAAAACGAATATGTATTTTGAATTGCCAAGAGCTGTTCATATGTGAAAAATCCCCACCTAACGAACTGAGGTGGGGATTTTTGTCGTTTCTTTTCTTTGCCATAAATTGTTGCATAATAGCGCAATGATTGTTAATGAGGCTCCGGCAATTTCAATTTTGTCGACTGTATAACCTCGAAATATGGAACCGATAAGAGCAAGTACAGGAACTAAATTCATAAATAATATGCCGTTAATTGATGAAATATAGCGATTTCCTGTGTTCCAGCAAAATACAGCGATAACCCCCGCAACAATCGACATATAAAAGAGTTCAAAACGAACGCTCATAATTGTGTGTAATGACGGTACAGCGACTATATTTGCACTTGTTAATGCAGTAACGATTATAACGAGTGAAATAGAACCGAATAAACAAGTTAATGTTGTGTACCTAAGTGGTGACCAAGATTGAAAACGAGCACCGCCATTCGTATAAATGACCCAGCAAGTAACGCCGCATAACATCAATATATTCGTGGATAAGTGACTTGCTGCTCCAAATAATAAGTGAATATTTCCTTTTGAAATGACAAGCATAACACCGAGTAACGCAACGAACATACAAAGAAATGTGTAGTTTTGAGGGCGTTTGTTTTTCGTTATCCATTGCAATAATAAGGCGATGAGTGGCATAAGAGACTGAATCATCGCGGCATGGATTGCTCCGGAAGGGCCGGCAAGCTGTTGGCCGTAAAAAACGAGAAAACCGTATCCTGCGAAACCGACTGTTCCGTAAAAGAATAACGAAAGAGTTCGTTTTTCGAAGCGGAGCGAATTTCTTCCTTCAGCGATTAAGAGAAGAATAAGGAAAATAATAGCTGCTGATCCATATCGAATAGTTGTGAAGAAGAACGGATCGATAAATTGCAAAGCATTTGCCATCACAGGAAACATAAATCCCCAAGCCGTTACAGCAAGTAAGCATAGAAGGGATCCGAGTAGCATTTGTTTTTTTGCCAAGAGTATCATTCTCCTTTCTATTTCGTTATAGTAAGTTGATGAAATAAGTATAAAGAGTAATTCTTTGTAGAAGGAAATATCGATTTTTTATGGCAGTTATAACTTTTTGTTAGAGGTGTGTACGATGGATTTGGAGGCAGTACGATCGTTTATTGAAGTAAAGCATACGCGAAGTTTATCAAAAGCGAGTAAGCTTTTACATATTTCACAACCAGCGCTTAGTAAACAAATTCAAAGATTAGAAGCTGACTTAGAGGTTACTTTATTAAAACGTTCCGCTCAAGGGGTAGAATTAACAAAAGCTGGAGAGTTATTTATAAAGAGGATGTTACCGATTTTGGAGCAAATAAATGCAGTGAAAACGGAAATGAAGGAATATCAAGAGAAGCGGAAAATTTCAATAGGTATATTACCGAGTTTAGCGGCTCATTACATATCAAAGTGTAAAGACTTATTAGAGGATACATATGAAATAGAATGGCAAATTGAGCATACGAAAGTATTAATGGAATTATTTAAAGCGCGAAAAATTGAAGCGATGTTTATTGATTCAGTAGTAGAAGGCGCTACGTATATAAAAGAAATGCGGGAAGAAAAAATCGTTTGTGCTGTTTCAAATGATCATCCGTATAAAGAGAAAACGGTAATCCGAATGGAAGAGTTGCAAAATGAAAAGCTAATTGTATACCCAGAAATATGCGATGTAAGGAAAATGATTATGAATGTGTTTCAATGTATGGGCGCGAAACCAATCATTGCAGTTGAAACATCTTATGCAGAACCGATGATTGCGATGGTAGGCGCTGGACTTGGTATAACATTGCTTCCAGAAGCAGCTGTACAGCAAGCCGCAATGCAAGGTAACGTGCGTGCGATTTCTGTAGAACCACCACTAATGCGAAAGATTTATTTCGTCTCTCATATGAAAGAAAGCTCTTTATTTCGCATTAACTGCCCGTAAAATCCCGATTGGTGAGGACTAATAATCAGAGGGGAATGGACAAAACCCCCTCTGATTAAAGTTTCACTTTATTGCATTCATTTGAGGGTGGAGAATAGAACAAGCGGAATATTAAGAAAGATTACAATTACATTTAAAGAAACATGAAATTTTAAAAAAAACTAGGTCAAAAACACGCCATTACATGGTATGATTAGAACATTGTTAGTTGTTAAATATAGGGGAATTCCCTTTTTATACATAATGCCTTCCATTTCATAAACGGAACGGACAAAAAAAGAGATATAACTAGGAGGCTTTTTTGCATGGATTCTATCCTGACGATCGTTATCATTGTAGTAAGCTCTATTCTAGTGCTGCTCATGATAGAGCTTGTGATAAGAAATCGTTCATATAAAGATATTGAAGCACTGGAGCAGTGGAAACAAGAAATAAAAGATAAACCTGTGGCAGATGAACTAAAACGGGTAAAAGATTTAAATATGACGGGTCAAACAGAAGAGCTGTTTGGTAAATGGCGTGAAGAATGGGATGAAATTGTATCAACAACTCTTCCGAAAGCTGAAAAAGATTTAGCGCAAGCGCGAAAATTCGCCTCGCAATTCTCCTTCCGAAAAGCAAAGCATGCGATGACCGAATCCATAAGTGGTTTAGATGACGCTGATAATCGTATTACAGACATTTTAAATGAATTACAGCAACTGTTAGAAAGCCATGAGAAAAATAGCTCGGAAATTGAAGGGTTACGTGATACATATCGTAGTATGAAAAAGAGCGTTCTTGCTCATCGACACATGTATGGAGCAGCTGAGCAAAAAATTGAAGAGATGTTAGATGTTGAATCCGAGAAGTTCAAAACCTTTGAAGAAGCAACAGATAATGGTGATTATTTAAAAGCGCGAGAAATTGTTATTAGTTTAGAAGAAGGTTTAGCAAGTTTAGAAATCATCATTCATCAAATTCCAGATTTATTGGTAGAGTGTCAAGCGACATTACCAGTTCAGCTGGAGGATTTATTACAAGGTCATGATGATATGATAAGACAAGGCTACGTATTAGAGTATTTGGAAATTCCTAAAGAAGTTCGCGATATGACGACACAACTACAAACGTGTTTAATGGATATACAGGAGCTTCATATAACGGAAGCAGCAGGAAAAGTAGAGAACTTAAAAACTCGTTTAGACAGTTTTTATGATCAACTTGAACAAGAAGTGCATGCGAGACATTATGTGGAACAAAAAACACTTTCTGTTTACGAAGATTTAGAAGAAATTCGTGTTGAAACGATCGAAACAAAAGCAGAAACACAACTTGTGAAACAAAGTTATCAATTACAAGACAAAGATATTGAGTCGCAAAAAGTAATTGAAAAGCAAATGCATATTTTAACGAAACGTTTTGAAGTGTTGCAAATCCGCGTTGCAGAACAAGATATTGCCTTCTCTATTATTCGTGAGGAATTAGAAGAGATTTATGAGCAATGTGAAACGTTAAAAGTACTTCATGCAGAATATAAAGAAATGCTACAAACGATGCGTAAAGAAGAATTTGAAGCGCGTGAGAAGTTACAAGAAATGCGAAATACAATTTTAGAAACGAAACGCTTTATGCAAAAGTCGAATTTGCCAGGTCTTCCGGTAAGCATTATGGAAGATTTACAAAGAGGGCAAATGGCAATGCAAGCTGTATATGATCAATTAGAAGTAAAACCGTTAAATATGAATGCTGTAAATAGCAGTTTAGAAGAGGCGTACACAACTGTTAACGGTGTAGCAGAAATGGCAGAAGAGTTAATTGGACAAGCATATTTAGTTGAAAAATTAATTCAATACGGTAACCGTTACCGCAGTCATGATGAGAACCTTGCAGAAAGCTTAAATTACGCTGAGAAATTATTCCGTGAATATCAATACGATGCAGCTTTAGAACAAGCGGCTTCTGTATTAGAGCAACTTGAACCTGGCGTTGTTCAAAAAATAGCTGAATATGTAGACAATGAGCAAACCCTTTAATAAAGGGTTTGTTTTTTTGTGTAATTTTGAAGGCGATGTTGCTATAATGAATAGCGGAATACAGTAAGGTTGTTCGTTTTAAAATAAAACGGAACCTTTGAGTAGTTTTAGCGTAATTACACGTATTTATGATATGATTATACGATGTGACAGCGCTGAAAGGGGAAGAACGATGATCTATTTTGATAATAGTGCGACGACAAAGCCATATCCAGAAGCTCTTCAATCGTACGTAACGGTTGCGGGGAAATATTTTGGAAATCCTTCTTCTATTCATTCGCTTGGAGGAGAGGCAGAGCGTCTATTAACACAATCGAGAACGATTGCAGCACAGCTCCTTCACGTTAAACCTTCTGAAATAATTTTCACATCGGGTGGAACGGAAGGGAATAACCTTGCGATTAAAGGGATAGCGATGAGGAATCGTTCGCGCGGTAGACATATCATTACAACAAATATTGAACACGCGTCTGTGTTTGAGGCATATAAACAATTAGAAGATCTCGGTTTTGATGTAACATATTTACCGGTTAACGAGCACGGTGTTGTATCGGTAGAGGATGTAAAACGAGCGCTTCGTGAAGATACGATTCTTGTGTCAATTATTCACGTGAACAACGAGACTGGAGCGATTCAGCCTGTTGCTGAAATTGGAACATTATTATCGAACTATCCGAAAATAAGATTCCACGTGGACCATGTACAAGGGATAGGAAAAGTACCGCTTGATTTATATGCTTCTCATATTGACCTTTGTTCAATATCTGGGCATAAATTTCATAGCGTAAAGGGGACAGGTCTTCTTTACGTACGTGATGGTGTAAGATTAGATCCAATTTTATCAGGTGGTCAACAAGAGCTTAAGTATCGTTCAGGAACAGAAAACTTACCTGGTATTGTAGCGATGGTAAAAGCACTTCGTATGACGATGGAGCAAGTGAAAGAAAAGGTAGTTCATTTGCAAAATTTACAAGCAGAGCTTGTCCGTTTCTTTAAAGAGATGGAAGATGTAACGATTAATACGTCACTTGAATATGCGGCACCGCACATTTTAAATGTATCATTTGTTGGTTTAAAACCAGAAGTGGTCGTTCATGCTTTAGAAGAGCATGGTGTATATGTATCAACGAAGTCTGCTTGTTCTTCAAAAGCAAATGAAGTGAGCCGAGTATTAGTGTCAATGGGAGTACCACACGCCGCAGCTGTGAGTGCAATCCGCATTAGTCTAGCACCGGACAACACGATGGAAGAAGTAAAACAATTTGAAGGTATTGTTAAAGAGACAATGCCAAAATTATATGAAGTGATGAGGTAAAGAAATATGATGACATATGAATATATTTTAGTTCGTTACGGAGAGATGACGACAAAAGGTAAGAACCGTTCTAAATTTGTAAGCACGTTAAAAGATAATGTGAAATTCAAACTGAAAAAATTCCCAAACATTAAAATTGATGCAACACATGATCGTATGTACATTCAGTTAAATGGTGAAGACCATGAAGCAATTTCTGAGAGATTGAAAGATGTATTTGGTATTCATAAGTTTAACTTAGCGATGAAAGTACCATCAGAATTAGAAGATATTAAAAAAGGTGCATTAGCAGCTTTCTTACAAGTAAAAGGTGATGTAAAAACATTTAAAATTACAGTGCACCGTTCTGATAAGCGCTTCCCAATGAAGACGATGGAGTTACTTCCAGAAATCGGTGGGCACATTTTAGAAAATACAGAGGATATCACAGTAGATGTTCATAATCCAGATGTGAATGTACGTATAGAAATTCGCAGTGGTTACAGCTATATTATGTGTGGTGAGCGCATGGGAGCTGGCGGTTTACCAGTTGGCGTTGGCGGAAAAGTAATGGTACTTCTTTCTGGTGGTATCGATAGCCCGGTAGCGACTTACTTAACGATGAAACGCGGCGTATCTGTGGAAGCAGTTCACTTCCATAGTCCACCTTTCACAAGTGAGCGAGCGAAACAAAAAGTAATCGATTTAGCACAAGAGTTAACGAAATACTGTAAACGTGTAACACTTCACCTTGTTCCATTTACTGAAGTGCAAAAAACGATTAATAAAGAAATTCCATCTAGCTATTCTATGACAGTTATGCGTCGTATGATGATGCGTATTACAGAGCGTATTGCAGAGGAGCGTAATGCACTTGCAATTACGACTGGTGAAAGTCTTGGACAAGTAGCGAGCCAAACGTTAGATAGTATGCATACGATTAACGAAGTGACAAACTATCCTGTTATTCGCCCGCTTATTACGATGGATAAATTAGAAATTATTAAAATTGCAAATGAAATTGGAACGTATGATATTTCAATTCGTCCATATGAAGACTGCTGTACAGTATTTACACCAGCAAGTCCATCGACAAAACCGAAGCGTGAGAAAGCAAATCGTTTTGAAGCGAAGTACGATTTCGCGCCGTTAATTGAAGAGGCTGTAGCGAACAAAGAAACAATGGTATTACAAACAGTAGAAGTAGTAGCCGAAGAAGAAAAATTCGAAGAACTTTTCTAAACCCATAAATTACCACATTCAAATGTGCATGAAGTCATGTTGTTTATCACACTCTATACTCACAAGGAGGTGATACAACATGGCAAGCACAAATAAATTAGCAGTATCTGGTGCTCAAGCAGCATTAGATCAAATGAAATACGAAATCGCTCAAGAGTTTGGTGTTCAACTTGGAGCTGATGCAACATCTCGCGCTAACGGATCTGTTGGTGGCGAAATTACGAAACGTCTAGTTTCACTAGCTGAGCAACAATTAGGCGGTTACCAAAAATAATCCCATATACGATGGCTTAGAAAGAGCGGGTTCTCCCGCTCTTTCTTTTTGTCGTTTTCGTCGTTATTTGCCGGTGAATTGATATGTTAAAAACAGCGTCGCTATAAATCTATGCATCAATTCGACATAAATATAAAAAAATTGTCAAAAGAAGAGGGTTCAAAATTTACTGAAAATTCTTTATTATATAAGGGAGGCATAGAAATAAAGGAGGATGTTTATGAAGAGAGAGGAATTGTTGGCGCCGCCGTCTTATAACTTAGTTTCGGAAATAGAGAAATATACGAATGATAAAGAGAAGCTTGCTTTAATTTGGCAAGATGATAAAGGGAATAGACGAGAAGTTACATATTTTGAATTAATGCAAGGTGCGAATAGAATTGGAAACGCTTTTATAAAAAGTGGCTTACAAAAAGGAGACAAGCTCCTTATTATGATGCCGCGCTTAATTGAAGCTTACATGACGTATATTGCTGCGATTAAAGCAGGATTTGTCGTAATTCCGAGTTCGGAAATGTTGCGAAAAAAAGATATCGAATATCGTATTGGACACGGGGAAGTAAAAGCGATTGTAAGTTATGAACCGTACATTGGACAATTTGATGACATAGAAGCGATGGACTCTCTTCAAAAATTCGTCCTGAGCGAGCAGTCAGTAGATGGATGGACAAATTTAAAAACAGCATTAGAAACAGAAAGTGACATGTTAGAAATAGTGAAAACAGATAAAGAAGATATGGTCTTTTTATCTTACACGTCAGGGACGACAGGAAATCCGAAAGGTGTCGTTCATACGCATGCGTGGGCATACGCTCATTTACGTACAAGTGCCCCAAATTGGCTCGGAATTGAAGAGAATGATGTTGTATGGGCAACAGCTAGTCCCGGCTGGCAAAAGTGGATCTGGAGCCCATTTTTAGCAACTCTCGGTTCAGGTGCAACAGGATTTGTATATAACGGCAAATTTGAACCAAAAACATATTTAAATTTATTAGATGATAACAAGGTAAATGTACTTTGTTGTACGCCGACTGAGTATAGATTAATGGCAAAGGTAGAAGACTTAACTAAGTACAATTTAGAAGCGTTACATAGCGCTGTATCCGCAGGTGAGCCGTTAAATAGAGAAGTCATTGAAACGTTCCAAAAGCATTTCGACATTACAGTAAGAGATGGCTATGGGCAAACGGAAAACACATTACTTGTTGGGATAATGAAAGGAATGGACATTAGACCAGGATCAATGGGAAAACCGACGCCAGGCAACCACGTTGATATCGTAAATGAGGAAGGCGTTCCAGTACAGGTAGGAGAAGTTGGTGATATTGCAGTTCACATTGAAACACCGGCCCTCTTCAAACAATACTATAAAGACGACGAGCGCACAGCAATGCAATTCCGCGGTGATTATTATATTACTGGTGATAAAGCGAAGAAAGATGAAGACGGCTATTTCTGGTTTGAAGGGCGCGGTGATGATATTATTATTAGCTCAGGTTATACAATCGGACCGTTTGAAGTAGAAGATGCACTTGTAAAACATCCATACGTAAGAGAATGTGCGGTTGTCGCAAGTCCAGATGAAATTCGCGGAAGTGTCGTGAAGGCATTTATCGTATTAAGAGAGAATATAGAAAAGAACGAAGAAACATTGATCCCAGTACTTCAACAACACGTCAAAGAACTTACTGCACCATATAAATATCCTCGTAAAATTGAATTTGTAGATGAACTACCAAAAACGATTTCTGGAAAAATTCGCCGTATTGAACTTAGAAAACAAGAGATGGAGCTTCCTTCAAAATAATTTTGAAAATAGGGAAGTAAATAGTTGAATGAAATGTAAAACGTATGATATTATAAAAACGAACACAGGTTCGATTTTATAAATTAAAAAAAGAGGTGTCCGTATGATTTTAGGTATTAATCCGTACTTAGTTTTAGATGGTAGTGGGCAAGAAGCTGTACAGTTTTATAAAGAGGCGCTAGATGCAAAAGTAGAAGTCATGCAAACTTTTGGTGACATGCCTGAAAATCCAGAATACCCGATTCCAGCTGAAGCGAAAGAGCGCGTTGCACATGCTACTTTAAAAGTTGGTAATACGGAACTTATGATTTCTGATACATTCCCCGGTCAAGGGCATGCAATCGGATCTCAAGTAACAATCGCAATTCAAATTAGTAATGCAGAAAAAGCGAAAGAAGTATTCGA
Organism: Bacillus hominis; assembly: GCF_030348325.1. Taxonomy (NCBI): domain Bacteria; kingdom Bacillati; phylum Bacillota; class Bacilli; order Caryophanales; family Bacillaceae; genus Bacillus; species Bacillus hominis. The sequence goes on along the minus strand of NZ_JAUCFS010000005.1, from coordinate 4,231,442 downwards.
TAAGTTACAAGAAGGCGGAGAAGTTATTATGCCACTTCAAGAAACGTTCTGGAGCCCAGCATACGGACAAGTAAAAGATAAATTTAGCATTGAATGGCAAGTTACAACGTCTACTACTGAACAAAAGTGATTTTTAGAAAAGCACCATGTTTTGAAATGGTGCTTTTTTTTATACAATAAAAATAAAGGAGATGAAATATATGGGAGAAATTTGGTACGGCGGCACCATTTACACGATGAGAGAAGAAAATGAAAAAGTAGATGCTATTTACGTTGAAAACGGTAGAATCGCTGATATTGGGAGTAAGGAAGAGTTAGAAAGCCGATATGCAGAATTGAAGTCGTGCGATTTAAAAGGGAAAACGATGATTCCAGGTCTCGTTGATAGTCATATGCATCTTATTGGGCATGGAGAGAGATTGCTTCGTTTAGATGTATCAAATTGTACGTCTTATAGCGAAGTGCTTACTCTTGTTCAGAAGCGAGTAGAAGAAGCGCCAAAAGGTTCTTGGATTATCGGAGAAGGATGGAATGAAAATAACTTTACAGATACAAAACAAGTTCATGTACGTGATTTAGATGAAATCTCTAAAGAACATCCGATTTTGTTAAAGCGCGTTTGTCGTCACGTTACATGGGTGAACTCATACATATTGCAAGAAGCGAACATAACAGAAGAGACGCAAGATCCGAAAGGCGGGAAAATTGGGCGGGATTCATTAAATAAATTAACAGGGCTTTTATATGAACAAGGACAAGAATTAATTAAACATGTTCAGCCTGAAATTGATGAAGCCTATTTACAAAGAGCTCTGCAAACGGCGATTTCAGACTGCTGGCAATACGGATTAGTTGGCGGGCACACGGAAGACTTAAACTATTATAGCGGCTTTCAAAAAACGTACAATGCGTTTTCACAAGTTATAAAAGAAATGCCATTTAAAGCACATTTGCTCGTTCATCATGAGGTTGCGGCTGAACGAAAAGAATATGAAAATGAACACTATATTGAATTTGGTGCGATGAAGATTTTTTCTGACGGCTCTTTTGGCGGAAGAACAGCTTTATTAAGTGAACCATATGAAGATGCGAAGGAAACAAACGGCGTTGCAATTTTTTCGCGTGAAGAGCTTGCAGAATTAGTGAAGAAAGCCCGTGACTTACATATGCCAGTTGCGATTCATACAATCGGTGATTTATCGCTTGAATATGTAATTGATGCACTTGAATTATATCCACCTGCAGAAGGATTACGTGACCGTATTATTCATTGCCAGCTTGCCCGTGAAGAATTAATTGAAAGAATGAAGAGTTTGCAAGCAATTATTGATATTCAGCCCGTCTTTGTTTCATCGGATTTTCCGTCAGTTATTGAAAAACTAGGAAAGCATCGTCTTCGTTACGCGTACGCTTGGAAGACGTTACTAGATGCAGGATTACATTGCAATGGTGGATCTGATGCACCAATTGAACAGGTGAATCCATTTTTAGGTATATATAGTGCTGTTACACGTAAAAGTTTTATTGATGGCGTATGTTATATGCCAGAAGAAAGGCTAACGGTATATGAGGCTGTTTCTTTATTTACAACAGGAAGTGCTTACGCAATTGGGAAAGAAGAGAAGCGGGGGCAAATTGCCAAAGGATATGAAGCAGACTTTACGATATTGGATTACAATATATTTGAAATTGATGCGGAAGAAATAAAAGAAGTACAGGCAGAAATGACTGTAATAGATGGCCGGGTTGTCTATAGAAAAGGTATGTAAAAATATATTAGCGATTATTGAAATATATCTGTTTAATGACAATAAGATTGTTTAAAAATGAAAAGCATTGCTTATGTCACTAACGGTGCATGTTCGTTTAAAAAGGAATTTTTATAAGTTAAGAGAATAAATATTAAAGGCCTATATTTCAGGGTGAGGAAATTATATCTGGTTACATAAAGGGAATAAAGATACTTGAAAAAACATTAATTTTGGTTGGTTCTACAATCATTAAATAATACTTTTGGGGTGATAGCTTTATGGAAATAATTCAATTACTAAAGAGGGATGACTTATTTAATAAGGCTATAGATGTTTTTTGGAAAGAATGGGGTGAGGAAGGAGGACGTACTTTTTATGAAGATTGTATGATTAATGCTTTAACTGATCCAAATGACATACCGAGTTTTTACATTGCACAAGTAGATGATAAGATTATCGGAACTTATGCATTAATTCGTAATGATCTAAATAGTCGTCAGGATTTGAGCCCATGGCTAGCATGTTTGTTTGTAGATGAAAAATTTAGGGGCAACTCTCTAGGAGCAAAATTGTTGAATCATGGACTGCTAGAAGCAGCAAAAAGAGGGTACAAATTTCTTTATCTTACTTCAGATCTTAAAGACTATTATGAAAAATATGGATGGGAAAAGATTGGGGTTGCTTATGGGCCTAGTGGAGGATACATACCTTTGTTTAAAAAGTCAACGGCTCTATAATTAAAGCACCTCTTGTTCAACAAACAGGTGCTTTGGTTGAACAAGATTAACCAACTTTATTATTGATTTTTGAGTTTAAATATATTTAAATGAATAGAAATTAAACAATTTATAAGAGCCTTACTACCATAAAATGTAGCAAGGCTCTTATATTTTTATAGTGAAATTAAATAACTTTATTTTCACTTTACAATATCGATTTACCGACAAAAAATAACAATAATAAGAACTGTTCGCCGGTAGCGAGAGAAATAAAAAACGCCGAATTATGGGATTCCCATAATTCGGCGTTTTTTTAATACTATAAAAACGTTCTCTGTACTTTTTCCCAGAAGGAATTGTTTTTTAATTTAACAGTTTTAATTTGTTTATCGCTTAAACGAACAACGGCTTTTTCCACTTGTTTAATGCTAAGTGCTTCGTTATCCATTCCGATAACAGGATAATCATTTCCATCTGGTTTAAGTGTTAAAGTTAACGTACGCTCGTGATTTAAAAGGAACGGTGATCCGAGTGTACGGTATGTGTTGTTATTTAAAGATGCTAGTTCGCTTACTTGGAAACATGGGATAAGTGGATCGACAACTGCACCATGTAATGATTTATTGTAAGCGGTACTTCCTGTAGGTGTGGAGATAACTAATCCATCACCTCTAAATGTTTCAAAATGTAAATTGTCGACGTGTACGTCTACAACAAATGTTTTAATGATACTAGAGCGTAATGTGAATTCATTTAAACAATGGAAAGATGTACCATAATCTACATCTACTTTAATTGTTGGATATTTTCGCACTTCAATTTCGTTTTTTGTAATTTCTTGAAGGGCTGTATCAATGTGATCGATATGGAAATCGCAGTAGAAAGAAATTTCATCTTTCGTAGAAATACCTGCGTATAAGCAATCTTCTCTAAAACCAGTTTTACGAACGGCTTGTAAGAAAGTTCCATCATCTCCAACGCTGACGATAGCATTTGCATTTTTTGGATGATCTAATATGGTAAATCCATTCTCCTCTAAAATACGATATATTGGTTTCATTTTTTCAACGAGTGTTACTTTGTCATCACCATAAAAGAAAAATAAATTGCGACGATCTGCCATTATGTATCCCTCCACTGCAGTTAAATTTTCTAGTCTTAGTGCTACATATCGTCAGAGTATGTTTCTGGATGATATGTTCAAATAGTATATTTCGATATAAATTGTCAAAATCCCTTTTTATTTTTAGAAAAATTTTTATATTCAATTTTATCAAAGTCTGTTTAATGATGAATAAACTTGTCGACAATGGGTATGGAGTGAAAGGATGGTACGAATGAAGTGGCTCGTAATTGGAATGATAATTCTTCTACTTTTTATTTTGCTAATACTATTATCGAAAATATCGCTTAAGGTGACATTTTTATATTCAGAAATGGAAAAACAATGTTTATTTCAAGTGAAAATATGGATGATTCGATATACGTTTGATGTATTGGAAAGAATTGAAAAACAGCAGAAAAAGACAGGACAGAAAATCGAAAAAGCCGAAAAAGACGGTGGAATAGATAATAAAATTATGGCGCAACTTGATAGCATTGGAGAGCTGATAAAAAAGCTTCAAGACGTTCATACTATTGTTAAAGATTTTCTCAAACGAGTGAAAATCAATGGTTGGAAATGGCATACGCAAATTGGAGCAGGCGACGCAGCTAGTACTGGAATTGTCACTGGATATGCATGGGGGACAAAAGGAATGGCTGCTGGAGTTGTAGGACAATATATGCATATTGTCGACGTACCGGAATTTGAAATTACACCTGTTTTTCAAGGGAAGGGATTTGCATCAAGATGTGAGTTAACAGCATCTTTTCGTATATTCCGTACTGTAAAAACAGCGGTGAAATTACTCATGTTTATGAGAAAGCAAAGATCTGGTATGACAGAAAAATCTGTTCAAGCATAGGGGGGATATAGAATGGACCATCCAATTCAAGGTTTAATGACGACCGCAATGCAGCACTTAAAACAAATGACTGATGTAAATACAATTGTTGGTGACCCAATTAAAGCGGCAGATGGAAGTGTAATTCTTACCGTTTCGAAAGTCAGTTTTGGATTTGCTGCTGGTGGAAGTGAATTTGGTAAAGTAGAACATTCAGGCCGTCATCCATTTGGTGGAGGTAGTGGTGGAGGAGTTTCTATTAATCCTGTTGCCTTTCTTGTTATAAATGGAGAAGGTGTGAAAGTATTACACTTAGATAAGCAAACACACGTCATCGATAAAATAATTGAATTAGCGCCACAAGCTGTTGATAAAGTGAAAGAAATGATGGATAAACGAAAAGAAGATGATCCTGAATTTCAAATTTAACGAATAAAGAAGCTGATCAATGGATTGGCTTCTTTAATTTTTTTGTAAATAAAGCGATTTTATTTGCATTATCGATAGGGACAAACTATCATTTACATTGTACATATTTTGTTTAAATAAGGGAGGATTTTTAAGTGGCAAACGTAACTTTTAAAGGTAATCCAATGACTTTAGTTGGAACAGAAGTTAAAGTTGGCGATCAAGCGCCAAACTTCCAAGTATTAGCAAACGACTTATCTCCAGTAAGTTTAGAGACATACAAAGGTGAAGTAAAATTAATTAGTGTTGTACCTTCAATCGACACAGGTGTGTGTGATGCACAAACACGTCGTTTTAACCAAGATGCAGCAGGTATTGAAAATGCGAAAGTATTAACAATTAGCGTTGATTTACCATTCGCTCAAAAACGCTGGTGTGCAGCAAACGGTTTAGAAAACGTTGCGACACTTTCTGATCACCGTGACCTTTCATTCGGTGAAGCTTATGGCTTAGTAATGAAAGAACTTCGTTTACTTGCTCGTGCAGTATTCGTAGTAGATAGCAATGACAAAGTAGTTTACGTAGAATACGTAAGCGAAGGTACAAGCCATCCAAACTATGAAGCAGCATTAGAAGCAGCAAAATCTGCGAAGTAATGTAAAAGAAGACGACCTCTCATTAAAGTTTCACTTTAGAAGAGGTCGTCTTTTCTCGTATATTGTTAACTGAACCAATATATGAGAAAAGACGTTACGTCATAAACAACTTGAAGGGGAGCTCTTTGCAAGAGGTCGCTTTTTCTTTTTGGAAAAAATCACTTTGTGGTATGATATAAGTTATGTGTAAATGAGAGAAGGAGGAATGTACGTGAGTCAGGCAGTAGAAACATTATTTTCTATTTTTGATTCTTCTACGGTAGTTTTACGTAAAGAATTAGATGTAACATATTTAGAGGCGCTTGTAGAAACAGGTGATAACTTGTTTGAGGGAGCGATTTTACAAGAGGAATTATCCGAATCAACAATTGAAAGGTTGAATCGTGAATATAGTACGTTTAATGAAGAAACATATAAAGGGGAAGAAATTCGTAAAGCATTTCAGCTAGCCATTTTAAAAGGAATGAAAGAAGGCGTGCAAGCGAATCATGAAATGACGCCTGATGCAGTTGGAATGTTCATGAGCTACTTATTCCATAAATTTATGCAAGGGCAAAAAGAAATTACTGTTTTAGACCCTGCAATTGGAACAGGTAACTTAATGACTACAGTGTTTAATAGCGCCAAAGAAGGACTTGAAATGAGTGGATTTGGTGTAGAAGTGGATGAAGTGCTAATTAAACTTGCTTTAGTAAATGCGAATTTACAAAAGCATGCAATCGAATTCTTCCATCAAGATGGACTAGCACCACTTTATATTGATCCAGTTGATGCAGTTGTTTCAGATTTACCAATCGGTTACTATCCAAATGAAATCGGTGCAAGTGAATATAAGTTAAAAGCAGATGAAGGAATGTCATATGCGCATCACTTATTTATTGAACAAAGTGTGAAACATACGAAAGAAGGCGGGTACTTATTCTTCTTAGTACCGAACTTCATTTTCGAAAGTGATCAGGCGCCGAAATTACATGCATTTATTAAAGAAACATGTTTTATTCAAGGGTTATTACAGCTACCTGTTTCCATGTTTAAAAACGAGAAAAATGCAAAAAGTATATTTGTGCTCCAAAAGAAAGGCCAGGGTGTAACAATGCCGAAACAGGCACTGCTAGTGGAATTACCTAAGTTCTCTAACATGAAGGCTATGGAGAACATTATGGATCAACTAAATACGTGGTTTGCAACACATAAGTAATACAAGGAATATGTAACAGGGTTAGTAATTAATGTAGTACAGTTGTATATGATATGTAATATTTTTTAATATATACAAGATTTAACTGAATTTTTTTGAAATCTGTAATATATTTTTTTTCTTGGTGTTACAATTTTTTCACTTGAAATATATGTCGTACGATGTTTAAATTAAAATCGTGAGTATAAAATTTACTAATGATGAAACGTTTTCATAATGAGTGAATTTAATTAGATAAAATCGAGCGGTTTGTGGAACGATCCACACAACTACCAAGAGAAAAAGGGGCGAAAGACTAGATGTCAAAAATCATCGCGATTAACGCAGGAAGCTCTTCCTTAAAATTCCAATTATTTGAAATGCCAAGTGAAACAGTATTAACAAAAGGTTTAGTAGAACGTATCGGTTTAGAAGATAGTATCTTCACAATTACTGTAAATGGCGAAAAACAAAAAGAAATTACAAACATCCCAGATCATGCAGTAGCAGTTAACATGCTTCTTAAGAAATTAACTGAAAACGGAATCGTAAAATCTCTTGATGAGATTGGCGGTATCGGTCACCGTGTTGTACACGGCGGCGAAAAATTTGCTGATTCTGTTTTAATTAATGACGAAGTATTAGCTGATATCGAAGAATTAAGCGATTTAGCACCACTTCACAATCCAGCAAACCTTGTTGGTATTAAAGCATTCCAAGAAGTACTACCAAACGTACCAGCAGTAGCAGTATTCGATACAGCATTCCACCAAACAATGCCGGAATCTGCATTCCTATACAGCTTACCATATGAGTACTATGAGAAATTTGGTATCCGTAAATACGGTTTCCATGGAACTTCTCATAAATACGTAACTGAGCGTGCGGCTGAATTATTAGGTCGTCCACTTGAAAGCTTAAGCCTACTTTCTTGTCACTTAGGTAACGGTGCAAGTATCGCAGCAGTAGAAGGCGGAAAATCTATCGATACTTCTATGGGCTTCACTCCACTTGCTGGTGTAACAATGGGTACACGTTCTGGTAACATTGACCCTGCGTTAATTCCATACATCATGGAAAAAACAGGTCAAACTGTAGAAGAAGTTCTGAACGTATTAAACAAGAAAAGCGGTATGCTAGGTCTTTCTGGATTCTCTAGTGACTTACGTGACATCGAACAAGCGGAAGAAGAAGGAAACCACCGTGCAGAAGTAGCGCTAGATGTATTCGTAGGACGTATTCATAAATATATTGGTTCTTATGCAGCTCGTATGAAAGGTGTAGACGCAATCATCTTTACAGCTGGTATTGGAGAAAATAGTGCTCTAATTCGTGAGCGTGTATTAGAAGGCCTTGAGTTTATGGGCGTATACTTCGATCCAAAACGTAACAATGTTCATGGCGAAGAAGCATTCATCAGCTTCCCACACTCTCCAGTAAAAATTATCGTAATTCCAACTGACGAAGAAGTTATGATTGCTCGTGACGTATTACGTCTTGGAGATATTGGTTAATATATGAATGAAAAAGACGAGATCCTATAGGGTTTCGTCTTTTTTCTTTTAGATATATTTTAAAATTCCATTTGGATATAGTACTTTTTCCTGCTTAATGAATGCAGTAATGGGAATCCATTTTGCATATGACGCTGTTTGTTCATCTTTTATATCAGTATTTCCATTTCATAGTGACTTAGGCTGTAAATAAAGAACATGCGATGTACAAGCATATTTGCAAATATGTTACAATAGAAAAAAATCGAACGAGGTGGTTGTTGCGATGCGATCGAAGCGAGAACAAGCCATTTTAGAAAATATAAAAGAGTGGGAAGGGCAATTAGTAGAGCAAGAAGCGACCGATTTTCAAAAGATGTTTGATAAGTGGTTGCATACTACAGTTGCAAAACTACCTGAGAAAAAACGAAAAGACTTTTTTACGAAAGCAGATGGATGGCTCTTTCATTTGCATGCACTTATTCAAAGTTCACAATCACAGTTAGATGCACGTAATCGTATTTTAGGAACGTCGAGATTATTTGATAAATCCATTGAGCAACTTGAAGATTTGAAGGCGTTATCTATTGATCAATTAACATACATAGCAGAGCAGCAAACAGCACGTCATCGTCTATATTCATTCGTACAAGGCGGAGCAACAGGTGCTGGCGGTCTATTATTATTAACGGCTGATTTTCCGGTTATGATTGCATTAAATGTGAAGGCCGTACAGCTTATTGCTACATCATTTGGTCATGATGTAAACAAGCCGTATGAAATGATGCTTGCATTAAAAGTATTCCATGCAGCATTATTGCCGGCGAGACTTCAGCAATATGCATGGTACAATTTACTGAGAGAACTTGAGCAAGAAGATTCATTCTTTTATGAAGGAGACGAAGAGGTGTTAAAGCCAGCTTCTACTGAGGTTGTGTTAAAACAAATTTTGAAGACATTTTCGATTTATGCTCTTCGTCGTAAATTATTCCAAGGAATTCCTGTACTTGGAATGGCAATTGGATCTACAGTGAACTATCGCTTAACGAGGAATGTTACTGAATTTGCAAATAAGTTTTATCAAGTACGCTACATATTAGAAAAAGAAAAGAGAGCATGAAAAAAAAGCGAGAGGCCGAAGCCTTTCGCTTTTTAGTTTGTCGCATGTTTTTTGGACATTGGAATAGATACGGGTTGCTTTGCTGCTTTCTTTTCTGCTTTTGGATAGTAAATTAAATCCAATGTTTTTGCCTGTACGGCAATCGAAAGAATAGTAAAAGCAATTTCTGTCCAATTTAAATAATATAATGAAAGCGCAAGAACAATCGCGTCAAAGACGAAGAAAATTTGCCCAATTGTAAAACGAGTTCGTTTACTTAGTATAATTGTTAAAATATCGTCTCCACCGGTTGCACCGCCAAATCGCAATATAAAACCGAGTCCAATACCAGCTAACGCACCACCAACTACTGCAGCTACAAATAAATTATTTGATAAATCTACCGTAAAAGGAGAATAATTTTCCATAAGAGAATAAAATACTCCGAATGAAATTGAACCAAGGAATGAATAACCAACCATTTTTCTACCTAAAAATGAAGCGCATAGTAAAATAATAGGGATATCCATTACTACAGTTGAAATAGACGGTGAAATATCATAAAAATTTTGGATAAATAGTGCAATACCTACAAAGCCACCTTCTGTTAAGTGGTTTTGGAAGTGAATGTGATATAGCGCTGTTGCTAAAATAAATGAACCGATTAAAACCATAAAAACTTCTTTAATAATTTGTCGACTTTGGATGTTCCTCATCGTTATTCCTTCTTTCCGTAGTTAGTAGTCCTTTTGGTGTTGTAAACTAACTACGAGCTCACATGTAGCCTTCAGTTAGTTTACATAAAACTAACTACGCTATATGTCGCTGAAGAAATAACGAATAATCCTCTCGTCCATCAATTCTCCCTACCTTCGTTTTAGTTTAAGTCTTAAAGCGACTAAACAAAACGTGGAGTAGGATTCGTCATTTAGCAATCCTGCTCTTCTTTGTTTTGTTTAGCTAGTAACAACTAAGTCCTAAACAAAACGCTATGTGTAAGAAGAGTCTTTTTTTTGCCAAATTATCCTTCGGGCAATCATAATTTCCCCACTCTCGTATTTTTTTCGCTAGACTAAAGTATCTGAGCTGGAAAATACGCTACGTGTATGATTCGTCAATACGATGCCACATGCTCCTTCGAGCGATCATGATATCAAAATCCCTTCCTTCAAGATTTATATTATTATATCATACTTTCAAAAACTGTATGCGGATGGAAACCGACAATAAACGGAGGGAATCTACAAAAATTGTTATGTTTAAATATTTTTGTAGAAAAGCCTAAGTGATTTTTAAAATTGAACAAGCTTTAGAGAGTTTGTCCAATAAGTAAAAAGAAAAGATAATCAGTTATTCAATCGTATTCTCTTCATCACTCTTATCTTTAAAAAACGCATCCCAACTCATAACACTCAAAAAAGTTAAAGCGATAATAATGAAAGCTCGCATAAGTTTGAGGCCTCCTTTTGTACATAGTATATGAATGGCTTATTTTGTGATGTGTAATTTTTTTACAAAATTTAATTATTATGAGAGTATATTAATATAAATAGATGAAAGGTGAGGAGTATATGTTCAAGGATATGTTTAAAAGAAAAGAATTAAAATGTATTTCATGTCAAAGAAAGATTGAATATGAAGAAGAACTTGTTGCGTTTGTGAAGTTACCGAAAGAAAAAAACTTGTTAGTTGGCCCATTTGATGTATGTTTGGCAAAAACGGCGCAAGAAATATATTGTAAATCGTGTTACGACAAAAAAGCATGACCCAAAGTACTTGAGGGGCATGCTTTTTTCATTGGTGTGCTTTTCCTTCAGATACGTTTTGGGTAAGACGATACCAAAGCCAAAGATCGTTAATAATTGAAGCAAGATCAGCAATTTCAGAATTAAGCTTACAGGAAATTTCAAAATTCTCTTCGTTATTTAAACGATGTTGTTTTTGATTAATGTAATGTTCAAGTTCTTTTATACGATCGGGTATTTTTCCGCGAACTTGCTCCCATTTTAATAAAATGCCATGCTGCGCTTGTTCAGAGATGTCTTCCCATTTTTCTTGTATGTTCGGTACTTCAATTCCTAGATGTTCATTGTATATAAAATACTTTTTCATAGACACTCCTCCATTTTCCTGCCTCTATTTTACATAAAAAAAGAAAGAAGTTCGACGAAATTGTTTGAAAAAATTTATGAATTCCCCTTGATTCATTTTATGAAAGGTGTTAAAGTTTGAATTATTATAAGAAATAATGAATATTTATTCTTTAGGGGGATGCAAAAATGGAGAAGAAAAAAGTTGTATTAGCATATTCCGGAGGTCTTGATACTTCCGTTGCAATTAAATGGTTACAAGAGAAGAATTATGATATTATCGCGCTGTGCTTAGATCTAGGGGAAGGTAAAGACTTAGCGTTTGTAAAAGAAAAAGCACTTTCAGTAGGAGCAATTAAATCATATATGATTGATGTTCAAGAAGAATTTGCGAATGAATATGCATTGATAGCGATGCAAGCTCACACGTTATACGAAGGGAAATATCCTCTTGTCTCTGCATTATCTCGTCCGCTTATTGCGAAAAAATTAGTAGAAATTGCAGAGCAGGAAGGCGCAAGCGCAGTTGCACATGGATGTACAGGGAAAGGGAATGACCAAGTTCGTTTTGAAGTTTCTATTCAAGCGCTGAATCCATATTTAGAAGTTATTGCGCCTGTACGTGAATGGAAATGGTCACGTGAAGAAGAAATCGCATACGCAAAAGAAAAGGATATACCGATTCCAATTAATTTAGATAGCCCGTTTTCAATCGATCAAAACTTATGGGGACGCAGCAACGAATGTGGAATTTTAGAAGATCCGTGGGCAGCGCCGCCAGAAGAAGCATACGAAATGACATTAGCATTAGAAGATACACCGAATAAACCAGAGTTTGTAGAAATCGGATTTGAAGCAGGCGTGCCGACTACTTTAAATGGCACTGCATATCCACTTTCAGAATTAATTAAAACGTTAAATGCACTTGCTGGAAAACATGGCGTTGGACGTATTGATCATGTAGAAAATCGCCTTGTCGGTATTAAATCTCGTGAAGTGTACGAATGCCCAGCAGCAATGACATTAATAAAAGCGCATAAAGAACTTGAAGATTTAACACTTGTGAAAGAGGTCGCTCATTTCAAACCGATGATTGAGCAAAAACTAACAGAATTAATTTATAACGGTTTATGGTTCTCACCTTTAAAACAAGCACTCAATGCTTTCTTACAAGAAACGCAAAAGAATGTAACAGGTACAGTGCGTGTGAAATTATTTAAAGGTCATGCGATTGTAGAAGGACGTAAATCTGAGTACTCTTTATATGATGAAAAACTTGCAACGTATACTGCCCAAGATGAATTTAATCATGATGCAGCAGTTGGTTTCATTTCATTATTCGGTTTACCTACAAAAGTATACAGCCAAGTGAATCAAAAGAAGGTGGAAGCGTGAGCAAACTTTGGGGCGGACGTTTTACAGAAGAAGCGGAAGCATGGGTAGAAGAATTCGGAGCTTCTATTTCCTTTGATAAGCAATTGGTTAATCAAGATATAAAAGGTAGTATCGCACACGTTACGATGTTAGCAAAGCAAGGCATCGTTACGAAAGAAGAAGCAGAGAAAATAAAGATAGGGCTTCAATATTTATTAGAGGAAGCGAAACAAAATAAATTGAATTTCTCGGTCGAAGCGGAGGACATTCATTTAAATATTGAAAAGATGTTAATTGAAAGAATCGGTGAAGTAGGAGGGAAACTTCATACAGGTCGAAGCCGTAACGATCAAGTAGCGACAGATATGCACTTGTATTTAAAAGAAAAAGTAGAAGATATTATAAAAGCTACAAAACAATTGCAAACTGTTCTTATTCATCAAGCTGAAAATAATATTGAAACCATTATGCCGGGATATACGCACTTGCAGCGTGCGCAGCCGATTTCATTTGCGCACCATATTCTCGCTTACTTTTGGATGTTAGAGCGCGATGTGAATCGTTATGAAGATTCGTTAAAGCGTATTAACATTTCACCATTAGGAGCAGGAGCACTAGCTGGTACAACATTCCCGATTGATCGAGAATATAGTGCGGAGCTTCTTGGATTTAATGGAATCTATGAAAATAGTTTAGATGCCGTAAGCGATCGTGATTTCATACTGGAGTTTTTAAGTAACTCATCTATGCTTATGATGCACTTATCACGCTTTTGCGAAGAACTTATTTTATGGAGTAGTCAAGAATTTCAATTTATTGAAATGAGCGATCAATACGCAACTGGAAGCAGTATTATGCCGCAAAAGAAAAATCCAGATATGGCGGAACTGATCCGCGGTAAAACTGGCAGAGTATACGGTAATTTATTCAGTTTACTTACAGTAATGAAAGGATTACCACTCGCTTACAATAAAGATTTACAAGAAGATAAAGAAGGAATGTTTGATACAGTAAAAACAGTAGAAGGATGCCTTCATATTATGGCGGGCATGCTAGAAACGATGACTGTAAACAAAGAAAAAATGGGGCAAGCTGTGACGCAAGATTTTTCTAACGCAACAGAAATTGCTGATTACTTAGCAAATAAAGGACTACCATTCCGTCAAGCTCATGAAATTGTTGGGAAGCTAGTTCTACATTGTACACAAAAAGGAATTTATTTATTAGATGTGCCACTTGAAACATATAAAGAGATGAGTTCGTTATTTGAAGAAGATTTGTATGAGGTTCTGTCACCTTATGCTGCTGTAAAGCGCCGTAACAGTGCGGGTGGAACAGGGTTTGAACAAATCAAAAACGCTTTGGAGAAGGCGAAGGGGTTAGTTGGAGAGTTTGTTGGAAGTTAAATGATGTATGATATAGAAGGTAAGGTGCTTTTTAAAAAGTACCTTACCTTTTTGTATTTAGACTTTTAGGTATGTATCTATCATTTCATAATTGTTTTTCATAATCATAAAATGATGCTTTTCGTGAATCGCTAATAGTTGGATAGATTGAATAAGGTTAGGGTAGTGAGCAATGGGATCTAAAAATACGATATGTCCTGCAATATTTTCTTCTATATTTTGAACTAGTTTTTTTATTTCATCCGTTTCACGTGAAAGTAATTTTTCTAATTCTATTGCACTCATAGAATAATAGATTTTTTTTGAAGGGATTAAAATCCAAGGGGCTTTCATGCCTCTGCCGTGTTTTTCTTTATATTCGGCATAAATGTCATGTATGTCAGTTGCAAATGGAGCGTTTTTTCTTAGCTTGGCATAAGGGATAAGAGTGAAAGAGAATTTAATCGCTACTTTTAGCATCCTTGCAATTAAATATAAATGATAAAAATGCTCTCCAATAGACCATTTTCCCTTCTTCGGGCGATACCATAGTTGTTCTTGAGATAGTGAATGGAGATGAGAAAGGAATTGACTTCTTTGTGCATATAATGTTTGAAAATGCTTTGCGATATTTTCAGATTGCATATTTTGGTATCCTCCATACTTTTTTCTTAATTATAACATTTTTCGTATGAATTTAATTAAGCCTAGAACAATATGTTCTAGGCTTAAAGTTTTATCGATTAATCATACTTATGTCGATCTTTCGTAATTCGAATATACTCAATATCCATCAAATCTCGAAGTAATGCACCATTACTTAGTTCCACACCATGTTTCTCTTTAAAATGTGTGCGAATCGTATCTAACATTTCAATCTCTTTCCCATTCACATCTAAAATAATACGTTCATAATCATCCATGTAGCATCCTCCTTTTCTAAACACACATATTTTGTCCGTCTATTTCTAAAAAATGTATGTTAATGTAATGTTAGGAAATGAGAAAGGAATGGAAAATTACGCCGCTAATCGGTTATTTGTATGTTTTCTTTCTTCGTAAAAAAATGACAGAAGATGCAAAGCAAACGTACTTAACGGTTGCGACGATAATGATGGCACTATGGTCTTTGAAGTATGTGTTGGCAGTTACCGTTGTTGTTGTAGCTTGTCTTGTATTTATAGTGAAGTTTGTGAAATAAGTTGTAGGTATATAGGCTACAACTATATAATTAAAATCGTAATAATATCATATTTTGTGTTTGGAATAAAAGGGGATGCGATATGAATTTAATTAAATCAGTGACTAGAGCAGCGGCTAAAGTTACAGGTGAAGTAGTTGGCGGTGCGATAGAAGCAGTAGGAGAAGTTACGAACAGTAATTTCATAAAGGATGTTGGAAAAGGGGTTAATAAAGCTACTGTTAAAACGGGAGAAATTGTTGGGAATATTGCTGATGGGACATATGATGCTATAGGTGGACTCATTACAGACGATAAACAGCAAGCGAAACGAGGATATGAAGAAATAATTGGAACAGTTCAGGATACGGCAAGGACGATTGGAAACGGAGTTGTACATGTTTCAGAAAAGGGAGTTGAAACTGTGCAAGCGATACGAGAAGGAGACACTGATAAAGCAATAGAAGCAGGAAAAGAATTAGCTAAAGTTGCAGCTGTAGGCGTCTTCTCAGTTGGAGTTATTGATATAGTTGATGGTGCGGATGGAATAGCAGAGGGAGTAGAAAGTGATAGTGTAGCACAAGCATCAGCTCCAGAAGCAACTGATGTAGAATATACAACGGAAGAAAATCCGAATACTCATCATGTAACACCCCATGAAAGAGTTTTACCTGATGGGAGCACAATATGGGTAGATGGTGATGGCGATACGAGTGTAGATACACAAGGTGGCTGGGAGCAACATAATCCGGATTACAGAATTCCTAAAGTATAAATGAAAATAGGGTAGATAAGAGAAAGCCTCTTATCTACCCTATTTATTTTTATGAATTAAAGATCACCTTGCTCCTCATCACCACGAACAACAAGGACATCGCATTTCGCATAGCGAATAATATGTTCAGAGACGCTACCGATTAGGAAACGTTCTACAGCATTTAAACCAGTTGCACCACACATAATTAAATCAACTTTATTGTTTGGAGCGATTTCTTTTGAAATTTTAGATTTAGGATTACCAAATTCTAATACAGTTTCAATTTTTTCAAGGCCAGCTTCAAGCGCAGTTTTTTTGTAGTCTTCTAATAAGTCTTCTGCAAATAGATTTGCGCGTTCAGCAATCGCGCGGCTATAAGCCTCTACTGCTGAGTACGCTTTTACATCAACGATATGAGCGATTGTTAATGTTGCATTGTTTCGTTTTGCAACTTGAATTGCTTTTTTAAACGCTTTTTCTGCTTCTTTAGAACCATCCACCGCAATTAAAATATTTGTATATGTATTATTCATAGTAAATTCCTCCCAATCATTTTTATAACTGTTTACAACTTAATTATAAAACAAATTTTGGTAATGTGCTTACTGGAAACGTTACAAAATTTTGAAAACTTTGCTTTAATTCATTTTAGTTGTAATTGGAGCGAGAACTTGTTACATATGAACTATAGAAATTTAAAAGAAGGAAACAACAGTAAGTAAAAACATAGGCAAACGTGACATGCGTAGTGAAATATAGGCTTGATGACTGTATAGAGAGAAATATTTCAAACATCATCATCGCACACAAAGATAGTTTTTTCGTTTTGGTTACGATTGGTTTAAGGGATTTCTTCATAAGATGGGAGTCAAAGTTATCATTGTTACTAATGAAAAGTTGTCTTCACAAGAAGAAATTGTTCAAAATTTGATATCTATCATTCATGTATGTAGTTGTAGAATATATGGATTGGGAAAATATAAAGAGAAAATGTCGGAGGATGAAGAGCTATGAAAAAAGCCTATCTAATAGAGATTAAACCGACAAATGAGCAAATAACCAAGATCCATCAAACGATTGGAGTGTGCAGATATGTTTACAATCTATATCTATCTAAAAATAAAGAGATATATGAATCCGAGGGGAGATTTCTGAGTGGCTATGAATTTTCTAAATGGCTAAATAACATTCATACAAAAGAGTACGACCATTGGATTAAAGAAGTGTCGAGCAAAGCGGTAAAACAAGCAATTATGGATGGAGATAAAGCTTTTAAGCGATTTTTTAAAGGTTTATCTAAATTTCCACGATACAAGAAAAAGAAGAAGCAAGATGTGAAGTGCTATTTTCCTAAAAACAACAAAACAGATTGGACAGTAGAAAGGCATAGAGTAAAAATCCCTACAATTGGTTGGATAAGGTTAAAAGAATATGGATATATCCCTAAAAATGCAACGGTAAAAAGTGGCACAGTATATCAAAGAGCAGGAAGATATTTTGTATCTGTACTTTGTGAAAGAGAAGAAGTAAGGGTAAAACCAATATTGAATAATATAGGTCTAGGGATTGATTTAGGGCTGAAGGATTTCGCTGTACGTAGCGATGGAAAAACTCATAAAAATATAAATAAAACAGTACAAGTAAAAAAGATAGAAAAACGGTTGAAACGTGAACAACGCTCTTTATCACGCAAATTTGAAAATATAAGAAAGAGAGGTGAACAACCTGTTACTAATAAAAGAGCGAATATAGATAAAAACATTCTTAGGGTGCAAAAACTACATGCTAGGTTAGCAAATATTCGATTAGCGTATGTAAAGTCTATTGTAAATGATGTGGTGAAAACCAAGCCAACGTTTATTACAGTAGAAGATTTGAATGTGAAAGGTATGATGAAGAATAAACATCTATCTAAAGCAATTGCGAAGCAGTGCTTTTATACATTTAAAACATGGTTGTTAACGAAATGTGAGGAATATGGAATTGAACTACGTCAAGTAGATACATTCTATCCCTCGTCAAAGTTATGCTCATGTTGTGGTCAAAAGAAAGCAGACTTAAAGCTATCCGACCGAGTATATGAATGTGACTGTGGAAATGTAATGGATAGAGATTTGAACGCGTCAATCAACCTTTTACAAGCAAAAATATATACAATACTAACGTAAATAGATTGTATATATGTACGGTGGGCTACATCGGAATTTACGCCTGTGGAGTGTCACAGCAAACTGTAGTAGCGAGTGAGTGGCGAGACAGGACACAGAGAAGCAGGAATACTCTAAGAATGTACATTTGTCTATATTTTTAGTAGCAGGCAGTTTTGTGAGACATGCGCTCATTACAGCCGGTACGAAAGGTTTAGGAAAGAAAGTAACAGAAAAGTTATTGGCTAAAGGGTATTCAGTAACAGTAACGTATCATAGCGATATAGCAGCTATGGAAACAATGAAAGAAACATATAAAAATATAGAAGAACGTCTACAGTTCGTGCAAGCTGATGTCACGAAAAAGGAAGATTTACATAAAATGGTAGAAGAGGCGATGAGCCGTTTTGGCAAAATTGACTTTTTAATTAATAATGCTGGTCCTTACGTATTTGAAAGGAAAAAATTAGTCGATTACGAAGAAGACGAATGGAATGAAATGATCCAGGGTAATTTAACAGCGGTGTTTCATTTATTAAAACTTGTCGTACCGATTATGAGAAATCAGCAATTTGGCCGTATTATTAACTATGGATTTCAAGGGGCAGATAGCGCACCTGGATGGATTTATCGTTCAGCTTTTGCAGCTGCGAAAGTAGGACTTGTTTCATTAACGAAAACAGTAGCCTACGAAGAGGCGGAATATGGTATTACTGCGAATATGGTATGTCCTGGTGATATTATTGGTGAAATGAAAGAAGCGACAATTCAAGAAGCACGTCAGCTGAAAGATCGTAACACACCAATTGGTAGATCTGGAACAGGCGAAGATATCGCAAGAACCATTTCGTTTTTATGTGAGGGCGATTCTGATATGATTACTGGTACGATTATTGAAGTAACAGGCGCTGTTGATGTTATTCATAGACATCGATAGAATTAAATAAAGTGAAGTTTCGAATAATTGGACAGTTTATCCTTTATACTGAAAGGTGCGGATAATACTGTCCTTTAATGTAAGATTAAATCTATCGGAAAACTCGTCTTATTTTTTGTCAAATATTGAGATATTATGTTAAAATATAAGAGCGTGGAAAGCGCTTTAAAAAATGATTCAGGGGTCATTTCATAACTCAAGGGGGAACTAATAATGCGTATCGGTATTCCAACAGAAATTAAAAACAATGAAAACCGCGTGGCAATGACGCCAGCGGGAGCTGTACATTTAGTGCAAAATGGTCATGAAGTTTTTGTTCAAAAAGGAGCAGGTATAGGATCAGGCTTTACAGATGAAGAATACGTACAAGCTGGTGCGAAACTTGTTGAAACTGCTGAAGAAGCATGGAATCAAGATATGGTTATGAAGGTAAAAGAGCCAGTTGCAAGTGAATACGGTTATTTCCGCGAAGGTTTAATTTTATTCACATACTTACATTTAGCTCCAGAGCCAGAATTAACGAAAGCATTAATTGATAACAAAGTCGCATCAATTGCATACGAAACAGTGCAATTAGATAATCGTTCATTACCATTACTTGCGCCAATGAGTGAAGTTGCAGGTCGTATGGCTGCGCAAATCGGTGCACAGTTCCTTGAGAAAAACAAAGGCGGAAAAGGTATTTTACTTGCAGGTGTTCCAGGGGTTAAACGCGGTAAAGTAACAATTATCGGCGGTGGTCAAGCTGGTACAAACGCAGCGAAAATTGCAGTAGGTTTAGGTGCAGATGTAACAATCATCGACTTAAGCGCAGAACGTCTTCGTCAACTAGATGATATTTTCGGTAACCAAGTAAAAACGTTAATGTCTAACCCGTACAACATTGCAGAAGCTGTAAGAGAATCTGATCTTGTAATCGGTGCGGTATTAATCCCAGGTGCAAAAGCGCCAAAACTTGTAACAGAAGAAATGATTCAATCAATGGAACCAGGTTCTGTCGTTGTAGATATCGCGATTGACCAAGGTGGTATTTTCGAAACAACTGACCGTATTACAACTCATGACAACCCAACTTACGAAAAACATGGCGTTGTTCATTATGCAGTTGCAAATATGCCAGGTGCGGTTCCACGTACATCAACTCTTGCATTAACAAACGTAACAGTACCATATGCAGTACAAATTGCTAACAAAGGCTACAAAGCTGCTTGCCTAGGCAATACTGCATTATTAAAAGGTATTAACACATTAGATGGCTATGTAACATTCGAAGCAGTTGCAGAAGCGCACGGCTTACAATACGCTGATGCAAAAGAGCTTCTTGAAAAAGCTCCTGCTTTATCATAATAGAAATAAAATAAAGACCTTTCCTTTATAGGAAGGGTCTTTTTGTTTAAATTAATTATCTAATTTCTTTACAATTCTCAATCCGAACATCATTGTAAAGAAAAGAATGCCGAACAAGTAATACAAGGCATACTCAACTCGTATCATCGAATTTTTGTCAGTGATATATAAAATAAATAGTATCGCAGAACCGATTAAATGAGAGAGACCGAAAATTTGCGCCATAAGTTTTAAACTCATCTTCTCGATTCTTTCATCAATCTCAGGTAATGGATATTTCTCGGAATCGTTCTTTTTTTTCTTAAAGAATATTCGTTTCACTACTAATAGTATTAAGGATAAGAGTATGTATACGCCAGCGAATAGAAGGACAGAACTAATCTTTTCTTCATCATTACTATTGAAATAAAGAAAAGTTGAACCTAACAATAAAATGGTAAGATGCGAAATGAACTCTTGATTAAAAGTATTTTTCATTCTTTTTCCTCCCCGGTTTTATCTAATTGAAATAAATCTTCTACTTTACAGTTGAAAAACTCACATAATTTCAATGCTAATTCTAAACTCGGGTTGTATTTATTCTTCTCGATAGCGATGAGGGATTGTCTAGTGATTTGAACAGAGGAAGCTAATTGTTCTTGGGTGATGTCTCTAACGACGCGGAATTGTTTCACCTTATTTTTAATCAAATATACAAAGTCTCCTTTTTGTAAATTTGTTACATTTATTATATCCATTTTTAGGAAAAAAGTAAATAAAACTTTACAAAAAGTAAACAAAACTTTACGAGAAATATAGCTTGTTATGATGTTATTTTTTGTGATAATTTGGAATTAAATGAAAAATAAAAGTCAAAAGAGGAGATTTGATGGGGAGCAAAAATAGGAAGAAAAAGCAAGCTAGGAGACAGAAATACATAAAGAAAAAACAGGAACAGAACATACCAATTTCAAAAAAAGTAGTCATTATGATAGAAAAAACATTTCGGTATATTTGTATGGCTCTGTATGTAATTTTGTGTATGTATTCTCTTGGGGTGTTTTACAGTTTTGGGATAACTCCCAATATTATTGAGAGTATTCTAGAATTTATACTTGTCGTAATAGAATTAGCCTTATTCGTTATACTCTTTGCTACAGTATGGCCTAGTCATGAAAGTAAGAGAGATAGGAACAAAAAGAGAAAAAAATCTTCATACGCTTCAAGCTCATCAAGTGGATTTGGTTACTACAGTAGCAACGATTGTAGCAGCTCAAGTGATAGTGGAGGCGACTGCGGGGGTGGCGGAGACTAAATTAGTTTTTTCAAAAGAATGACTAATGAAAGGGTGGGACGAAATATGGAAACTGTGAACTTAATAGAATTAACAAAGGATATTCAAGAGCAACATAAAAACTTCGTCGTTTCAAATGTAAATAGTCATTGCTTACGAATCGCTGTATTTACTGGTGAATATGATTGGCACTATCATTCTAATTCGGATGAATTATTTATTGTGTTAGAGGGAGAATTACTTATTGATTTTGAAGATGGAGAAACGGCGATTTTAAAGCCAAATGATTCTATCTTAATTCCAGCATGCACGATCCATAGAACGAGAGCATTAAAGAGAACAGTAAATCTTTGTTTTGAAAATATAGAGGCTGATACGATTAAAGTGGAGCAATTATGAAAAAATTATCTGTAGCCCAGTATAGAAAAATCCTTCCGATTTTAGAAAGTCTTACAAGAACGACGACGTTTGCTTATGCGGTATGTGACCAAATGATAGATGGTGAGATTTTTGCCAACGAGAAGTTAACAGCAGGACTAATTATTACAGCTAATGGTATCTATTATTTATTTGGTGATACTGATGATCAAAATTATAACGAAGATTTATTTTCGTATTTAAAAACGGCTATTGAAAAAACAGAGAAGAGATTTACATTCTGCACTTCTAGCGAAGAATGGGAAATGATGATTGAAGAGCGTTTTAGTAACGCACTTAGGAACATCCCACGAATGAAATTTCAACGAGGGATTTTTGAAGAGAGAACACGAGTTGTAAACAAAAATACATATGAAGTGAAGCGTATTGATAGAAGAGATATAGAAGGAAGCAGTGAATTTACAGAGGAGTACTACAAAGAATATTGGGGATCAAAAGAAACGTTTTTGAACGGTGGTTTTGGATTTTGTATAGAACAAGATGGGATAATTGTAGCTGAATGTGTTTCGATATTTAGCGGGAATGGATTTGCTGAAATTGATATTGCGACGCATGAAGCATATCAAGGGAAAGGATTAGCCCAAGCTGTTGCAACACGGTTCATTGAACATTGCATGCAAAATGATATTACACCGTGCTGGGATTGTTATGTAGACAATATTCCTTCGCAAAAATTAGCTAGTAAATTAAGTTTTTATAATCCAATAGAATATAGATTGTTTGTACGTAAGAGAACGGGGGAATAAAAATGAATGTGGAGTTAACGAGATTTAAAGTGAAACAAGGTAAAAGTCATCGTGTAGATGAATGGATGCAGCTTCTTAATGACAATATGAAAGAAGTGCTTTTGACACTAAGCGACGAAAAAATGTATGTAGAGACAATTTTCCGGGAAATAAGAGATGGAGAAGAGTACTTATATTGGTATTCTGTGCAAGGAGAAGGCGGTACTCTTGTCGAAAATTCTCATCATGAAATTGATAAAAAGCACTTAGCGTTTTGGTATGAGTGTATTGATGAAGAAGTACCGTCTGTTGATATGAAAACAGAAGTTGTTATGATTCAAGATGTTGTGAAAGAAGCGGTGAAATAATAGAATAGTATTTTTGTAAGAAGTGCATCAAAATGGATGTGCTTTTTATTATGAAAAATTTTTTCGGAAAGGCTGTATACATTTTGTGCTCTCAAACGTTGAGTATATAGAAAGGAGAGCTAGATGAGTCATGATACGTTTGAATCATTATTAATAGAGAAATCAAAAACTGTGTTTGGATTTCAGGGGAGTTATGCTGATAGAAAGAAAGATGAGTACGAGAATATTAAAATAAACTCTATGGAGTTTATTGGATCTATGAAATCTTTAAGTGAAAATAAAGGGGGATATCAAGAATATTTTAGGACAAACTATAATGAGATGAAAAACTTCAAATTAGAAGACTTATCAATATACGATGTAGTTGTAACAGGCAAAACAGAGGATTTACAAAGTTTACAAGGAGCACCATATAGTAAGGCTGCTGTTAGAGGTGTAACAGTTGAGAAATATTGATTACAAGTAATTAATGTGAATAATCAGAAAATTTATGTTATAATATGGGAAAAGGAGGTTTATATGAGGCAAATACATGGAGCAATATATATTTACATAACATTGTTTTTCGTAGGAGCGTCTTATGGGTTGGGGCATGTGTATGCGCATCCTATATTAACCTTTTTGAGTGGAGCATGTATGGCGTTTGCGATTCTTGTCCATCTTTTCTCAGTCTGGATTGTGAAATTTCAATTAAATATTAGTGAAATAGAAGAAGGCACCTTTTAAGGGGCCTTCTTTAATAAAAAGGTAGCGATCACGCTACCTTTTTTATCCCGCATTAACGGGCAGTAAGACTCCCACCTCAAAGTTGGGCTGGGGCGAAGAAGTTAGGTGGGAGATCAACTGCCCGTAAACGCCCGATTGGTTCAACTAATAATCAGTGGGGGATGAACAAACCCCCCACTGATTAAAGTTTCACTTTATTATTTCACAAATTGTAATTCTTTCGGGAATTTCGTTAAAATTTCTGATCCGTCTTTTGTGATGTAAATATCATCTTCAATACGAACGCCACCTACGTTTGGTACGTAAATACCTGGCTCGATTGTGAAGACCATACCTTCTTTTAATAGAGACTCATTGCCTTCTTTTACATCTGGATATTCGTGTACGCTAATTCCAAGTCCGTGACCAAGGCGGTGTGGGAAGAAGTCTCCGTAACCTGCATCTGCGATAACAGAGCGAGCAGCGTTGTCAATTGCACCAAATGTAACGCCTGGTTTACATGCTTCAACTGCTTGTAGTTGTCCAGTAAGTACAGTGTTGTAAATGCGAGTTTGTTCTTCAGAAATATCACCAAATGCTACTGTACGCGTAATGTCAGAGCAATAACCTTCAATGATTACACCTAAATCAAATAGTACGAAATCGCCGCGTTTCATTTTATTTGCACCTGGAATACCGTGTGGAAGAGCAGAGTTTGCACCTGCTAATACCATCGTATCGAATGACATTTTATGGATGCCTTTTGTTTTTAATTCATGCTCAATAATTGCTAATACTTCTAGCTCACTACGATTTTCTTTAATTGCATTTACACCAACTTCAACAGCATAATCTGCCATTTTAGCTGCTTCACGTAAAATAGAAAGTTCTTTTTCATCTTTAATTAAGCGAAGCTCACGAACTTTTTCTTCAGCTGATTTGAAAGCTGCTTTCGGGAATAATTTCGTTAACTCTTCGTAGCGCTCTACGTTTAAATGCTCTTTTTCAATTGCAACTGCATTTGCATCAATACCACGATCTTTAATTGCTTTTGCAATCATATCCCATGGTTTGTCAGTATCAGTAAATCCGATAATTTCATGGGCCCAGCCAGCGTTACGAGCTTGGCCTTCTTCCATTTTAGGACAAATTAAAATAGGTTCTTTTTCTTGGAATACAAACATACCAAGTAGTCTTTCATGTGGTTCACAGTGGAAGTTTGTCATGTAGAAAACGTTTGGTGTAGAAGTTAAGAACGCAGCTTCTACGTTTTTTTCTTTTAGCCATTGCATTAAATTTTCTAATCTAGCATTCATCGATTGGCACCCCCGAGATATTTAATTACAAATATAACTTTACATCGGAGGAAAGCGTTATGACAAGTAAATAGATGTTAGAAAAGACAGGGAATTGAAAAATCATGTAGAATAAAAAGTGAGAATGTGAATAGGGGAGGAATGTAATGATGAAAGTATCTTATCACGGGCATTCAGTTGTAAAGATTGAAACGAATGGAAAAGTTATTTTAATTGACCCATTTTTAACGGGAAATCCGAAAACAGATTTAAAGGCTGAAGATGTACAGGTTGATGCGATTATTTTATCGCACGGACACGGTGATCATGTGGGGGATACAGTAGCGTTAGCAAAGAAAAATAATGCGGTTGTTGTGGCACCGTTTGAATTAGCGACATTTTTAGGATGGCAAGGTGTAAATACACATCCAATGCATATTGGAGGTTCACATGAGTTTGACTTTGGAAAAGTGAAATTGACCCAAGCATTCCACGGCTCTAGTTATATTGATGAAGAAAATAAGACGATTACATATACAGGTATGCCAGCTGGTATTTTGTTTACAGCAGAAGAGAAAACGGTATATCATGCGGGAGATACGGCTCTATTCTCTGATATGAAGTTAATTGGAGAACTAAATGATATAGATGTAGCATTTTTACCAATTGGTGATAATTTCACAATGGGACCAGAAGATGCTGTGTTAGCAGCAAAATGGATTGGTGCGAAAACGGTTGTACCGATGCATTACAATACGTTCCCAGTTATTGAACAAGATCCATATCAATTTGTAGAAAAGCTACAAAATTGTACAGGGAAAGTATTAGAAGCTGGAGAAAGTATTACATTATAAAAAAGAAACCCTTCATTTGAAATGACAAGTGAAGGGTTTTTTACGTGTGTAGTACAGCTTTTAAAGTTTGCGCTTGTTTTGGTGATTCTTTTCTTTTTGGAAGTGGCTGTTCGGGTGTTTCATTCAACTCCATTGCAACTTTTTTTCCGTCTGCGAAAGCTAAAAATACAGCACTTATAACCTCTAAAAATTTTTTCATCATGTATTCGCTCCTTTGTTTCATTTCTTGTCTTAATTGTATAGGGAATCGAGTGGACAAACTATCGAACGAGATGACAATACCATTACATTGTTGTAATAGAATGACTGGTGTAATGTAAGGAGTATTTTGTTATAAAAAAAATAGTACAGATATACAAAGAGAGAGTGTAACAGTTTTGAAAATATAGTATACTGAAAATACAACACATGAAGAATTTAGGGAAAAGAAAGTATGGTGAAACCATTTGGCTACCAAACATAATCAAATTTTAGAACATATTAATAGCCTACCGGTAGGGCATAAAATTTCTGTAAGGCAAATTGCGAAAGATTTAAGTGTAAGTGAAGGGACAGCTTACCGTGCAATTAAAGATGCAGAAAATAAAGGGTATGTTAGTACAATTGAACGTGTCGGAACAATTCGAATTGAGCAAAAGAAGAAAGAGAATATCGAAAAACTGACATATGCAGAAGTCGTTAACATTGTCGATGGCCAAGTACTTGGGGGCAGAGAAGGGCTACATAAAACGCTAAATAAATTCGTTATTGGGGCTATGAAATTAGAAGCTATGATGCGCTATACAGAAGCGGGGAACTTGCTTATCATCGGGAACCGTACGAATGCACATCAATTAGCATTAGAAACAGGGGCTGCTGTATTAATTACAGGTGGATTTGATACGGAAGAGCATGTGAAAAGGTTAGCAGATGAATTAAAGCTTCCAATTATTTCGAGTAGCTATGATACATTTACGGTCGCAACGTTAATTAACCGTGCAATTTATGATCAACTTATTAAGAAAGAAATTGTACTCGTTGAAGATATTTTAACACCGATTGAAGAAACGTTATATTTAAAGCCAAGTGATACAGTGCAGAAATGGCATGAGTACAATGAAGAGACGATGCATGGACGTTATCCAATTGTGGATGAAAATAAAAAGGTGTTAGGTATCGTAACTTCGAAAGATATGATTGGTGTTGCGAAAGATACACCGATTGATAAAGTGATGACGAAACATCCCATTACGGTAAATGGAAAGATGTCTGTCGCAGCTGCAGCACGTATGATGGTATGGGAAGGTATTGAATTACTTCCTGTTGTGGAGGATGGAAATAAATTACAAGGAATCATTAGTCGTCAAGATGTACTTCAGGCGCTGCAAATGATTCAGCGTCAACCACAAGTTGGTGAAACGATTGATGATATTGTAACGAATCAATTTATGACGCCGAAAGAAGCAAAAAATGAGCATTTGTATCAATTTTCAGTGACGCCACAAATGACGAATTCAATAGGGACATTATCTTACGGTGTATTCACAACAATTGTGACGGAAGCAACGAACCGTGTTATTCGTGCGCAGAAGAAGAGCGATTCAATTGTTGAGAATTTAACAATTTATTTTGTAAAACCGGTTCAAATTGATAATGTTGTATCGGTTCATCCGAAAGTATTAGAAATTGGCCGTAAATTTGGTAAGGTTGATGTAGAAGTGCATCATGAAGGTAATGTCGTTGGGAAAGCATTGCTTATGGTGCAGTTAATCGATAAATAAAAAGATGGAACAAATCGTTTTGGTTTGTTCCATCTTTTTTTGTTGGTTTAAGTTTGGAAACCAACAAAAAAAGATGCGAGTGAGTTTTAGAGGAATATGTATAAGGTGGAGTAGGAAAACTAATGGAAAGGTAAAAACTGAAAAGACAGAATATTAATTCATTTAGATTGTATACTATGTTATAATTAGATTGTAAGATAATGGATGTCGGAAGGAGGATGCAATATGTCATCAGAATTACTCTTTTTTGGTGGTATCGCACTCTTGTACTTTCTTGTGATGATACCAATTCAATACTTATACTTACAAGGATTAAATGAAAAAAAGAAACGAACAGGATTATCTCAGCAAGAACTATACAAACAGATGTCTTTTGAAGAAGAGCAATTACATTTTCATGTGCAAGGCAATCTATTTAATATACCGTCTGCGTTTGTTGCAAGTATGATTTTGAAAGTTAAGGGACGTAAAAAAGCATCACAATATTGATGCTTTTTTACGTTATTTTATAAGATTCGGCTTCTTTGACTGCTAATGGTAGAAAATGTTTATATTGGCGGAATCCATTAAATGTACTCGCGCTGCCAAGTAAAATAAACAAAACACCAACGATAATGCGGGCAGTTGAAAGTTCTAAAAAGAATTGGTTTATCCCAAAGAATAGGACGAATAAGCCGAGTGCCATTGCGGATTTTCCTGAGAGCCATCCCTTCTCCATTGGACGGTTTGTACGAAAGAATTTTGTTTTGTAGAAGAGGTACAAAACAAATGAGATGATAATACAAAAGACGAATACTGGCATAATACACGCTCCCATCGATTGGTATAAAAATAACAATTTAGAAAAAAGAAAAATCTAAACTTTCTAATTTTTATTATAAAGCAATTGTTCGCATGTATGAAATGTTTTCCGTTATAATGGGGGATAAAGTGAAACTTTAATTTGTGTGAGGAGATCCCACGCACTAATTATTAGCCCTCACCAATCGTGCTTTTACGTGCATTTAATGCGGGATAAAGTGAAGAAGTTGAATAAAAAGGAGATTATACATATGCATGAGCAAATTTTAGGAGCAATTAAAGAGTTTGATACAATTATTATTCATCGTCATGTACGTCCGGATCCAGATGCGTTAGGTTCTCAGTGCGGACTTGGTACAATTCTGCAAGAATCGTTTCCAGAGAAAAGTATTTATATGGTTGGGTACAACGAGCCTTCTTTATCGTTTTTACGAGTAATGGATGATATTGAAGATAGTGTATATGAAGATGCACTTGTTATCGTTTGTGATACAGCAAATCAAGAGCGTGTTTGTGATCAGCGTTATGCAAAAGGAAAGATGTTAATTAAAATTGATCATCATCCGAATGAAGACCCGTACGGAGATATTACGTGGGTGGATACGACAGCTAGTTCTACAAGTGAAATGATTTATGAGTTTTACAGTTATGGAAAAAATAAAGGATTAAAGGTGACAACAGAAGCAGCTCGCCTTATTTTAGCGGGTATTGTTGGAGATACAGGTCGTTTCTTATTCCCGAATACAACAGCAAAAACGCTCCGTTACGTAAGTGAGCTTGTCGAGATGGATGTTAAATTTACGGATTTATACAATGAAATGTATAAGACGAAAGAAAAGATTGCTCGTTTAAACGGTTATATTTTACAAAACTTTACGATGGTAGAAGAAGGCGCAGCGTACATTAAATTAACGAAAGAGGTACTAGAAGAGTTTGATGTACTTCCTTCTGAAGCATCTGGTGTTGTCGGGGCGCTTGGTAATATTGATGGATTAAAGGCCTGGGTTCTATTTTTAGAGGAAGACGACGTTATCCGCGTTCGTCTTCGTTCAAAAGGACCAGTTATTAATAAATTAGCAATGCAATATAATGGTGGAGGACATCCGATGGCTTCTGGTGCAAAAGCATCTTCTTGGGAAGAAGCGGATCGTCTTTTTACTGATTTACGTGAGTTGTGTAAATAAGAAGTTGTATGTTGAACGAAAGAGAAGGAGAGGCGCTGAAGCCCTCCTTCTTTGTTTTTATATTTAAATATCATTAAATTAAGATTTTTTGTTTTATATGGAATTAATTTGATAAAATAATAAAAAATTCCCAAAAACGTCTTTTTTATGTTTTAATGGTGAAGAAGCTCACAAATATAAATCAACACTCACTTGGAACTATTAATTTGATGGGGGAATGTTTATGCGTCATAACTTTAGACATCGATTTCGAAGGAAAAATAATACCATGAACAAAACAACTTCATTTACGGAGAAAACACCACCATTTCCAGACCACATACCTCCTCAAGTAGAAAGTATGCAAAAAAAATATCAAGAAGCTGAAGAGCAAATCGCTCATTTGAAAAATATTATTTTTCATCAAGAAAGATTATGTTTAGTGGGAAGATTCGCTGCTGGGATTGCTCATGAAGTACGAAATCCTTTAACGATTATAAAAGGTTTTATGCAATTATTACATAAAGATTTGGAAAGAATCGATAAAAAGGATTATGCGGAAATGGTTATTTCTGAGGTGAATCGTGCGAACCATATTATTGAAAATTTTTTGACTGCTGCTAAATTCAACGAATCCTATAAAAAGAAAGTATACTTGAAAAGTTTTTTTGCAGAAATTGATGCATTGATACAAAGTGAAGCTTTGTTAAGGAATATTCAAATAATGATAAATCTTGAACAATTGGAGCCAAATTGCACTACGCAGATGGATTCTCAGGAGATAAAGCAAGTATTCCTCAACTTACTTAAAAATAGTGTTGAAGCAATTGAAGATAGTCCCAACAAGAATGAAGGGTATATTTGTATAAAGGTAATTCAAAAAAGTGAATATATAAAGATTAGTATAATTGATAATGGAAAGGGAATGGATGACGCAGTTCTCTCTAATTTGTATACTCCTTTCTTCACAACGAAAGAGGAGGGGACGGGATTAGGTATTTCTTTATGTAGAGAAATTATACACAATCACAATGGGAAGATAGAGGTTGAGAGCGAAGTGGGAGTAGGGACAAGGTTTGACATATATTTGAATAGTGTGAAAGATGTATAGAAAAGTTAATGAATTAGTATCAATATACTTTTATTAAAATGTTAATAAAAGTATATTCGGATGAAATAGATTAAAAAGATACCTCTATCTATCGAATAGTGCATGTCGATAAGATGGAGGTATCTTTTATTTTTCTTTCTCTATATCAATACTAATTTCAAGTACGGTATCAAAAGAGACTGTGTCTACTTTAAAGCGGTATATACGATCGTAATGTTTGTACGTTTTATTTTCGATGACTTTTTTGAGTAGGTCTTTATTTTTTGCGATGCTTTGAATGTTTTTCGTTAAAAGATGCTGGAGATCATTATGGATAGAAGTGGTCATGTTTTCAAGTGTAAGATTGTCTAAATCATATTTTTTTCGATTTATAATTTTTATTTTGATTTCTTGAATTGTTAAGAGCCGTTTATTTTCTGTGTTCAATTTCTCTTGGTCTTCGAGAAGGACGTGGAGTTTTGCTTCTTGTTTTTCGATAATTTCTTTTTGTTCTGCTATTTTACTAGCTTGTTCCTGCTGAAAAACACCGTATATGTACAAAAAAACAAACCAGCTCAACACTCCTCCAACAGCAGCACCAGCTAAAACTAAATACCACCTTTTGGCTGTATTGGCACTTGGTACCCTCATACATGTTCCTGTGTAAGCCATTTAATAATAATAAGACCAGTTTGCATACCACCAGTTGCGAAAAAAATAAGGAGAATTTGTTTTACGATATCTTTCATATCTCCGCCAAAGAAGCTTCTTTCAAAGCTATAAAAGGTATCGAACGTTCCGCCAATTGCTGCAACGAGTGCCCAAATTCTTAAATTTTGGGCAAATTGACTAATATAAGTTAGAGCTGGTTTTCCGATGAGAAATGCACCAAATCCGCCAATTAACGAACCACCAAGTATAACTCCAAAGGCAATAAAGTAACTAATAATAAGCAGAGAGAAAAAAGTATGTTCTCTTACATCCATCGTCATTCCCCTTTCTTCTTCATATATATGGACAAAGTATGAGAAGTATGTTTTGATTTCCGCTTTCCTCATCACCTATAATAAAAGTAGTCAAATAGGTAAAGAGAGGGTACAACAGTGAAGTTTGTGCATTTACAATGTCAAACCGTTTTTAGTTTGTTAAAAAGTGCTTGTAAAATTGAAGAGCTTGTTATACGGGCGAAAGAGCTTGGATTTTCGTCGCTGGCTATTACGGATGAAAATGTCATGTATGGAGTTATTCCGTTTTATAAAGCATGCAAGAAACATGGTATACAGCCTATTATCGGCTTAACAGCTTCTATTTTTAGTGAAGAAGAAGAAAGGTCTTATCCACTTGTCTTACTTGCTGAGAATGAAAGAGGCTATCAAAATTTATTAAAGATTTCTAGCAGTATTATGACGAAGTCAAAGGAAGGTATTCCGAAGAAGTGGCTGGCTCATTATGCGAAAGGATTAATTGCGATTTCACCAGGGAAAGATGGGGAAATTGAACAGTTATTGTTGGAAGACAAAGAGAGTCAGGCTGAAGAAGTAGCCCGCACGTATCAAAATATGTTCGGTGATTTTTATATAAGCTTGCAGCAGCATGCGATTCAAGGTGAACTGCTATTACAAGAAAAACTGCCTGAATTTATTAATAAGGTAAACGTTCCAGTCGTTGCAACAAATGATGTGCGCTACATTAATCAAAGTGATGCACTTGTTCATGAATGCTTATTATCTGTTGAGGCTGGAACGAAAATGACTGATCCAGATAGGCCGAGAATGAAAACGGATCAGTATTATTTAAAGTCATCGGATGAAATGGAAGCACTATTTTCTCATGCTCCGGAAGCGGTTCAAAACACATTAAAAATCGCGGAGCATTGCCAAGTGGAAATTCCTTTCCATGTGAATCAACTACCGAAGTTTCCTGTTCCCTCTAACGAAACGAGTGATATGTATTTGCGCCGTGTTTGTGAAGATGGCTTGCAGAAACGATATGGCGTGCCGAAAGAAGTACATGTACGGCGTTTGAATCATGAATTAAATGTTATTTCTCGTATGGGGTTTAGTGATTATTTCCTTATTGTGTGGGACTTTATGAAATATGCACATGAAAATCATATTTTAACAGGACCGGGACGTGGATCGGCAGCTGGTTCGCTCGTTTCTTACGTATTGGAAATTACAGATATTGATCCGATTGAATATGACCTCTTATTTGAAAGATTTTTAAACCCGGAACGTGTGACACTTCCAGATATTGATATCGATTTTCCGGATATAAGACGTGATGAGATGATTGGATATGTGAAAGATAAATATGGTCAGCTTCGTGTTGCACAAATTGTAACGTTCGGGACGCTTGCAGCGAAAGCTGCGATTAGAGATATTGCTCGTGTAATGGGGCTACCGCCAAGAGATATTGACATATTTTCAAAACTTATTCCATCAAAGCTGGGTATAACGTTAAAAGATGCATATGAGGAATCACAATCACTCCGTGAGTTTATACAAGGGAATCTTTTGCATGAGCGTGTGTTTGAAATTGCGAAGCGTGTAGAAGGCTTACCACGCCATACATCTATCCATGCAGCTGGCGTTATTATGAGTCAAGAACCGTTAACAGGAAGTATAGCAATTCAAGAAGGACATAACGATGTTTATGTTACGCAATATCCTGCTGATGCATTAGAAGAACTTGGATTGTTAAAGATGGACTTTTTAGGATTACGTAATTTAACGTTACTTGAAAATATTATAAAGTTTATCGTGGGAAAAACGGGGACACAAATTGATATAAGAAATTTACCTCTTCAAGACGAAAAGACGTTCCAATTGTTAGGCAGAGGGGATACAACAGGTGTATTCCAGCTTGAATCAGGTGGTATGCGAAATGTACTTCGCGGGCTAAAACCGAATGAATTTGAAGATATAGTCGCTGTTAACTCGTTATACAGACCAGGACCGATGGAACAAATTCCAACCTTTATCGAATCGAAGCACGGAAAAAGAAGCATTGAATATTTACATCCAGATTTAAAGCCGATTTTAGAAAGAACATACGGCGTAATTGTATACCAAGAGCAAATTATGCAAATCGCATCTAAGTTAGCTGGTTTTTCGCTTGGAGAAGCGGATTTACTGCGCCGTGCAGTGAGTAAAAAGAATCGTGATATTTTAGATCAAGAACGTAAACATTTTGTTCAAGGTTGTTTGGAAAATGGATACGACGAGACATCTTCAGAACAAATTTACGATTTGATTGTAAGATTTGCGAATTACGGTTTTAACCGAAGTCACGCTGTAGCTTACAGTATGATCGGATATCAGCTTGCATATTTAAAAGCAAATTATACGCTGGAATTTATGACTGCGTTATTATCAAGTGCAATTGGAAATGAAGATAAGATTGTGCAGTATGTACGAGAAACGAAGCGGAAAGGTTTTCACGTTTTGCCACCGTCTCTTCAAAGAAGTGGTTACAACTTCCAAATAGAAGGAAATGCAATACGTTACAGTTTACTTTCAATTCGAAATATCGGAATGGCTACAGTGACGGCATTACTCGAAGAACGCGAGAAAAAAATGTTCGAGGATTTATTTGAATTTTGTCTTCGTATGCCATCAAAATTTGTAACAGAGCGAAATTTAGAGGCGTTCGTCTGGTCTGGATGTTTTGACGATTTTGGTATTTCGAGAACGAATTTATGGAAAAGTCTTAAAGGAGCGTTAGAGTATGCAAACCTTGCACGTGATTTAGGAGATGCTGTTCCAAAATCAAAATACGTACAAGGAGAAGAGCTATCTTTTATTGAACAGTTAAATAAAGAGAAGGAAGCGCTCGGTTTTTATTTATCTAGTTATCCGACAGCGCA
This sequence comes from Bacillus hominis, assembly GCF_030348325.1. Taxonomy (NCBI): domain Bacteria; kingdom Bacillati; phylum Bacillota; class Bacilli; order Caryophanales; family Bacillaceae; genus Bacillus; species Bacillus hominis. The sequence goes on along the minus strand of NZ_JAUCFS010000005.1, from coordinate 4,196,636 downwards.
GTATGTGAAGTTAGGAAAAGAATTGGAAATCCCATCTCTTGCTCAGGCGATGCGACATAAGAAAAAAGTGCAAAGGGCTATCGTGTATATAACAAGTGTGAGAGTGATTCGTACGAAAAAGTTGCAAAAGATGGCATTTATTACATTTTGTGATCAAAATGATGAAATGGAAGCGGTTGTTTTCCCGGAAACGTATATACATTTCTCAGACAAGTTACAAGAAGGGGCAATTGTTTTAGTTGACGGTACGATTGAGCTAAGAAATCATAAGCTGCAATGGATTGTAAATGGACTCTATCCGTTAGAGGAAATGGATGTTTATGAAGAAAAGAAAGACGCATCTGTTTACGTGAAATTGCCATCTCAGTATGAGAAAAAGCTTTTAAATCAGGTTACGAAAATATTGTTTGACTATTCAGGTTTTGCGAAAGTACTAATTTATTATGAAAAAGAACATAAAATGGTACAATTATCTCGGAGTTTATCAATTCATCCAAGTGAAGAATGCTTAGGAACACTTCGTGAAATTGTCGGTGAAGAAAATGTCGTTGTGAAAATATAATGGACAATTTCCCTACACTTCGATTATCATAGTAGTAGTGTTCGTGGTCAGACCACTTGGAGAAATTGATACCAGCTAGAATAATTTGAGGAGAGTGGATAGTTTGTCAACACTTCGTGAAGAAGCACTTCACATGCATAAAGTGCATCAAGGAAAATTAGAAACTGTATCAAAAGTAAAAGTAGAAAATGCAAAAGATTTAAGTCTTGCATATTCTCCAGGGGTTGCAGAGCCTTGTAAAGAAATTTATGACGATAAAAGTAAGGTATATGAATATACAATGAAGGGAAATATGGTAGCAGTTGTGACAGATGGAACGGCTGTACTTGGTCTTGGTAACATTGGACCTGAAGCATCTCTTCCAGTAATGGAAGGTAAAGCTGTATTATTCAAGAGCTTTGCTGGTGTAGATGCATTCCCGATTGCCTTAAATACAAACGATGTAGATAAAATTGTTGAAACTGTAAAATTAATGGAGCCAACTTTTGGCGGTGTAAACTTAGAAGATATCGCAGCACCAAACTGCTTCGTTATTGAAGAACGTTTGAAAAAAGAGACAAACATTCCGATATTCCATGATGATCAACACGGAACAGCTATCGTAACAGTAGCAGGCCTTGTGAACGCGCTTAAGTTAGTTGGAAAGAAAATGTCTGACATTAAAGTTGTCGCAAATGGTGCAGGTGCAGCAGGTATTGCAATCATTAAACTTTTATATCGCTATGGTGTACGTGACGTTATTATGTGTGACCGTAAAGGTGCAATCTATGAAGGTCGTCCTGTCGGTATGAATCCGGTGAAAGATGAAGTTGCAAAATATACAAATAAGAATCGTATAGAAGGTTCTTTAGCTGACGTTTTACAAGGTGCGGACGTATTCATTGGTGTATCTGCAGCAGGTGCATTAACTGAAGAGATGGTTCGTACAATGAATGACGATGCAATTATTTTTGCAATGGCGAATCCGGTTCCAGAAATTATGCCAGAATTGGCAAAAGCAGCGGGCGCAGCTGTTGTTGGAACAGGTCGTTCTGACTTCCCGAACCAAGTAAATAATGTACTAGCGTTCCCAGGTATTTTCCGCGGTGCACTTGATGTACATGCGACGCAAATTAATGAAGAAATGAAGATGGCAGCTGTACAAGCCATTGCAGAGCTTGTATCAGAGGATGAGTTGAATGCAGACCATATCATTCCAGCGCCGTTTGACGCGCGTGTAGCGCCTCAAGTAGCAGCTTACGTTGCGAAAGCAGCAATGGAGACAGGAGTAGCTCGCCGTCAAGTAGATCCAAATGAAGTCGCTGAGAAAACAAAACAATTAGCGCTGATTGGTAAAGAATAAGCGAGGAATTTCCATTGACATCATCAAATACAAAAGTATATCTCGAAATTGTAAAAAAAATCCGTTCCATTATGGAAGAGGATTGTTTAGTAGCGGGGGATCGTTTGCCATCAGAGCGTGAGTTAAGTTCACGCTTAAATGTTGGACGTTCCTCTGTAAGAGAAGCATTACGTGCTTTAGAACTGGTAGGATTAATTGAAACGAGACGTGGTGAGGGGACGTTTATTCGAAACTTTTACGACAACGGTCTTGTACAATTAATCGCTCCGTTTCTATTGCAAGATGAGAAAACAATTCGTGATTTATTACAAACAAAACGATTGCTTGAAAAAGATATGATTCGAATTGTGTGTAATTTACCGAAAGAAACGTTTTCTAAAGTACTAAGTAAGTTACATCAAGTGCTTGAAGGAAATGAAAGCTCAATTCCAACGCTTCATCAAACGTTCTTTAAAACACTTATTGAACAAGTCGATAATTATTTACTATATCGCATTTGGATGATCGTAAATGATTACGTCGCAACTCTTTCTTGTGAAGTTTCAGGAGATTCTATCGAAATGTATAGAAAGCTTTACGCTACTTTGGAAGCGAAGCAGGAAAATGATGCACTAAAAATTTACGATGAATTAGTAGAGAATATACAGTTTCACTCGTAATGTATAAAATTTGTCGAAATGACCATGACACGTTATGACAAACATTCTACCGCATAGCGGTTAAAGTTAAACGTAAAGAGAGAGGTTATTAGACAGATTGAGAAGATAAGGCTAACATCAAACTTTGGTGTTAGCCCCGTTTTCTTCTTACGCTAACCTTAGCTCTCAACGAAGGGGGTCAAATTGTGCTAAGAGATTTATTCGTGAAAAAGAAAAAGTATGCTGCAATACCTTCAGAACAAGTACGAAAAGATGTACCAGATGGCGTTATGACAAAATGTCCGAAATGTAAAAAAATCATGTATACGAAAGAACTTCTGAAAAATTTAAAAGTATGTGTGAACTGTGGATATCATCATCCTATGAATGCATGGGAGCGCCTTGATAGTATATTGGACGAAGGGTCATTCCGTGAGTATGACAAAGAAATGGTTTCATTAAATCCACTCGAGTTTCCAGGATATGAAGAGAAATTAGAGAACGATCGTAAGAAGACTGAATTGAATGAAGCGGTTGTAACTGGTGAAGGAACAATGGATGACATGCTTGTTGTTGTTGCAGTAATGGATTCTCGTTTTCGAATGGGGAGCATGGGCTCTGTTGTAGGAGAAAAAATTGCCCGTGCGGTTGAAAAGGCATACGACTTACAAGTTCCATTTATTATCTTTACTGCTTCGGGTGGTGCCCGTATGCAAGAAGGTATATTAAGTTTAATGCAAATGGCAAAAACAAGCGTAGCTTTGAAAAAGCATAGTAATGCAGGAGGATTGTTTATTTCTGTTATGACTCACCCGACGACGGGCGGGGTTTCAGCGAGTTTCGCTTCACTTGGTGATTATAACCTTGCAGAGCCAGGTGCACTTATCGGATTTGCTGGTAGACGTGTAATTGAACAAACAGTGCGTGAGAAACTACCGGAAGATTTCCAAACGGCAGAATTCTTACTAGAGCACGGTCAATTAGATGCGGTGGTGCATCGTGATGATATGAGAGAATCACTTCGCAAGATTTTAGAAGTTCATCAAGGAGGGGAAATGGCTGTATGGCAGAGCTAGAATTTGAAAAACCAGTTGTTGAGCTAAGAAATAAGATTCGTGAACTGAAAGACTATACGAAAAACAGCCAGATGGACTTCAGTGAGGAGATTCGTATTTTGGAAGACAAGCTAGAAAAATTAGAGGAAGATATATACGGCAATATGAAAGTATGGGACCGTGTTCAAATTGCTCGTCATGCAGAACGACCGACAACGCTCGATTATATTGAGCACTTATTTACTAATTTTTTTGAATGTCATGGAGATCGCCTATTTGGCGACGATGCAGCGATTGTCGGCGGCATTGCGAAATATAAGGGGATGCCTGTAACTGTAATTGGGCATCAGCGCGGAAAAGATACGAAAGAAAATATTCGTCGTAATTTTGGGATGCCTCATCCAGAAGGATATCGAAAAGCACTGCGTCTAATGAAACAAGCGGAAAAGTTTAATCGTCCTGTTATTTGTTTCATCGATACGAAGGGAGCTTATCCTGGTAAAGCAGCTGAAGAACGTGGACAAAGTGAAGCTATCGCTCGCAATCTATTTGAGATGGCAGGTTTAACAGTACCTGTTATTTGTATCGTTATCGGTGAAGGTGGTAGCGGTGGTGCGTTAGGTCTTGGGGTAGGAGATTACATTCATATGCTAGAAAATTCCACTTATTCTGTTATTACACCAGAGGGTGCGGCGGCGATTCTTTGGAAAGACGCTGGTAAAGCAAAAGAAGCTGCAGAAGCGATGAAAATAACAGCATTAGATTTGAAAGAATTAGGTGTAATTGACGAAATTATTCCAGAGGCAAAAGGCGGAGCGCATCGTAATATTTTAAAACAGTCAGAAAATATAGATTTAATGCTTAAGAAAACTTTTGAACAATTAAGCGGAATTTCGAAAGATGAATTAATCGAAAAACGTTATGAAAAATATATGAAAATTGGGCAAGTTTCGTTTTCAAACGCTTCCATTGGGATAAAATAATAAAAGCGTGCGTTCCTCTTCGCGAATGCACGTTTTTATTATGAAAAGACACATCTTCTCCATTGTGTTTTTATATTTTTTCGTGTTATTTTATTATAAGGCAAATAATCTTTATGAGGTGAGTACAAATGAAACGTATTGGTGTATTAACAAGTGGTGGAGATTCACCTGGTATGAATGCTGCCATTCGTGCAGTTGTTCGTAAAGCGATTTTCCATGATATTGAAGTATATGGTATTTACCATGGATACGCTGGATTAATTTCTGGTCACATTGAAAAATTAGAACTTGGTTCTGTTGGCGATATTATCCACCGTGGTGGTACAAAATTATATACAGCAAGATGTCCTGAGTTTAAAGACCCAGAAGTACGACTAAAAGGAATCGAGCAATTAAAGAAACATGGTATCGAAGGACTTGTTGTTATTGGTGGAGATGGTTCTTACCAAGGTGCGAAAAAATTAACTGAGCAAGGATTCCCATGTGTAGGTGTACCAGGTACAATCGACAATGATATTCCTGGAACAGACTTCACAATTGGTTTCGATACAGCTTTAAATACTGTTATTGATGCAATTGATAAAATTCGTGATACAGCTACATCTCATGAACGTACATATGTTATTGAAGTAATGGGACGCCACGCTGGAGATATCGCATTATGGGCTGGTTTAGCTGATGGTGCAGAAACTATCTTAATTCCAGAAGAGAAGTATGACATGGAAGATGTTATCGCTCGTCTAAAACGCGGTAGTGAACGTGGCAAAAAGCACAGTATTATCGTTGTAGCTGAAGGTGTTGGAAGTGCAATTGACATCGGTAAGCACATTGAAGAAGCAACAAGCTTTGATACTCGTGTAACTGTGTTAGGTCACGTACAACGTGGTGGATCACCAAGTGCACAAGACCGTGTATTAGCTAGTCGTCTTGGCGCAAGAGCTGTTGAATTGTTAATTGCTGGTAATGGCGGACGTTGTGTTGGTATTCAAAATAATAAACTTGTTGATCATGACATTATCGAAGCGTTAGCTCAAAAGCATACAATCGATAAAGATATGTATCAATTATCTAAAGAATTATCCATCTAATCGGCTTAATGTCAGATATTTGGGAACGGTTTCATAATTTTCGGAGGTGCGATATGCGTAAAACTAAAATTGTATGTACTATAGGTCCTGCTAGTGAAAGTATTGAGAAATTAGAGCAATTAATCGAAGCAGGTATGAACGTTGCTCGTTTAAACTTCTCTCATGGTAGCCATGAAGAGCACGGAGCTCGTATTAAAAACATTCGTGAAGCTTCAAAGAAAACTGGTAAAACAGTTGGTATTTTACTTGATACAAAAGGTCCAGAAATCCGTACTCACGACTTCGTAGACGGACAAGCTGAGCTTGTAACAGGTGCTGAAGTAGTTCTTTCTACTGAGCAAGTATTAGGTACTGCAGAGAAGTTCTCTGTATCTTACGCTGGTCTTTATGACGATGTAGACCCAGGTTCTCGTATTCTAATCGATGACGGTCTTATCGAACTAGAAGTAATCGAAAAAGCTGACGGAAACATCCGTACAAAAGTATTAAACAGCGGAACTGTAAAAAACAAAAAAGGTGTTAACGTACCGAACGTAAGCATTAAGCTTCCTGGTATCACTGAAAAAGACGTAAAAGATATCGTTTTCGGTATCGAGCAAAAAGTTGATTTCATTGCAGCATCTTTCGTACGTAAAGCATCTGACGTATTAGAAATTCGTGAATTATTAGAAGGGCATAACGCTCAATACATCCAAATCGTACCAAAAATCGAAAACCAAGAAGGTATCGACAATATCGATTCAATCTTAGAAGTTTCTGACGGTTTAATGGTAGCTCGTGGTGATATGGGTGTGGAAATCCCACCAGAAGAAGTACCTTTAGTGCAAAAACGTCTAATTAAAAAATGTAACGTATTAGGTAAACCGGTTATTACTGCGACACAAATGCTAGATTCTATGCAACGTAACCCACGCCCAACTCGTGCGGAAGCAAGTGACGTAGCGAACGCAATCTTTGATGGAACAGATGCAATCATGCTTTCAGGTGAAACTGCTGCGGGTCAATACCCTGTAGAAGCTGTAACAATGATGGCTAACATTGCAGTGCGTGTTGAAAAATCATTACAATATGAAGATATGTTCAAAAAACGTATTAAAGAGTTCACTCCAACAATTACAGATGCAATTAGCCAATCTGTTGCGCATACAGCACTTGCTCTTGATGTAGCTGCAATTGTAGCTCCAACAGAAAGTGGACATACTGCGAAAATGATCTCTAAATACCGTCCGAAATCTCCAATCGTAGCTGTAACATCTGACGAGCAAGTAGGACGTCGTCTTGCACTTGTTTGGGGTGTACAAGCGTTTATGGCTGGGAAACGTGCAGCTTCTACTGACGAAATGTTAGATACAGCAATTCAAACAGGTATGGATGCGGGTCTAATTGGACTTGGAGATACTGTAGTAATCACTGCTGGTGTTCCAGTTGCTGAAACTGGTACAACAAACTTAATGAAAATCCACGTTGTTGGTGAAGAAGTTGCTAAAGGACAAGGGATCGGTCGTAAAGCTGCAAAAGGTAAAGTAGTTGTAGCAAAAACAGCTGCTGAAGCTGTAGCGAACGTAAACAAAGGTGATATCCTTGTTACAACAAGCACTGATAAAGATATGATTCCTGCAATTGAAAAAGCTGCTGCTCTAGTTGTAGAAGAAGGTGGCTTAACAAGCCATGCAGCTGTTGTAGGTGTATCAATCGGTATTCCTGTTATCGTTGGTGTAAACGGCGTAACAACAACTTTAAAAAGTGGCCAAGAAGTAACAGTTGATGCAGCACGCGGAATTGTTTATAATGGACATGCGGAAGTGCTATAAGTAATACGGAGAGAAGGATCGGAGTCCTTCTCTTTTTTTTACACAAAATAAGCTAGAAATAGCTTGAAACGCCTGAAATTGCTTTTAAAAGCTGTTTACTATGAGTTTGATACCGGAAAATGTATTAGGTTTTTACATGGTGTATACGGGCGTTGTGAGGGCGTTTAAAGTGATGATGTGTGAGAGGAGTGTAGAACTGTGAAGTGGTTACTATTCTTGTTTATTTTAATACCGGCGATTGAGATTACAGTCTTAATTGGATCAAGTCATGTGATAGGTTTATGGTCTACGTTCGCTATGATTGTATTTACGGGTGTTGTAGGTGTCTATTTGGCGAAAAGGCAAGGGTTTAAAGTGCTTGGAGAGATTCAATCTAAGTTGAATAGAGGAGAAATGCCAGGAGAGGCAGTGCTAGATGGTATTTTTATCTTTGCAGGAGGTATTCTTTTAGTACTACCTGGATATGTAACGGATATAATGGGTTTTATCTTTGTTATTCCTGTGACGAGGGCATTGTTGAAGCCGTTTGTTATGAAGTGGATGGAATGGAAGTTTAGAAAGAACTCTACTATTATTGTGCAGAAATAGTGCTTAGATTATAGCAATCTAAGCACTATTTTTTTATCCTGAAAAAGCCTAATTGGTGCCAGGGATTAAAGTGTTGTTTTATCCGGCCATTTGCCGGACAGTAAGACTCCTGCTTCGAGATTCGGCGAATGCGAGGAAGTTAGGTGGGGCTAATAATCAGTGGGGATGAACACCCTGCTTTATTGTGTTCCCTATGTATTTTCGATTCGATATATATAATTCTTAACCTTATATATAAGATTAAGTAGCATCAAGAAATGGTATAAGAGTGGAAAAATTGTTGGTGAAAAGTCTTCTCGTATGTTATTTTGTATATTTATTCATTTACATAAAAAGTAATAAATGTAAGTAATAATTATGAAGTAAATAGAATAAAAATGTAAAAATACCACGAAATATGCGTTTTCTATGCAAAAAACAAGAGAATTATCCTTTTTTAGGAAATCCTCTCGTTTAAAATGTAATTAATATAAAAATAAGTACAATGAATAATCAGTGGGAATTTCCCACTGATTATAGTTAAGTTTTTTGTTGTATGTGAATTAGAAAATATTATTTTGATGGTGAGCCTTTAATGAATTTCCATAAGTCGTGGAATACATGAGCTTTGTGTAATGTATTAAGTAGTACTAATATGACTGGACCGATGATTAATCCTAAAAAACCAAAGAGCTTAAAGCCGACAAATAGAGCGATGAGTGTCGCTAATGGATCGAGTCCAATATTAGATGAAAGTACTTTTGGCTCCATGATTTGTCTTTGGACAATCACGACGATGTATAGGATGAGAAGACCGATGGCGAATGCAGTATCGCCTGTGAAAAATACGTATATAACCCAAGGAACGAAGACGGCTCCAGTTCCTAAATACGGGAGTAAATCTACAACCCCTGTAATAATTGCGATAGTAATTGCGTATGGCACGCGTAATATTAAAAGGCCGATTAGTACAATGATAGTTGTCATAGATACGAGTGTAAGTTGTGCTTTAACAAAACCAAACAAAGCTTTTCTTAAATCGACAAAAATAGTTTTTCCGTATCCATGTACACGATTAGGTAGAAGTTTTCTTACTTTATGAGCAAGACGATGCCAATCGTAACTAATGAAGAAAGTGGCTAATAAGACAAATACAAGGACCGTTAAAGTTGTTGGTAATGCACTAATGAAATTTGTTAATCCGCTTATGATGGCGGTTAAAAGTTCTTTCATTTGTGTCGTTGCTTCGGTACCTAAGTTTTGAATGTTTTGTGTAATAGTATATCGCTGTGGTTCTCCGAGATGATTAAATTTAGAAATTAAATCATCATAGAGAGGCATAATATGATTAAGTGCAAAATTTTGGGCGAATGCAACGATATCTGGAAACTTCACTGTAACAATTTGTAGTAAGTATGTTGTGGCAGAGATTGCTTCAGTTACAAGGTATGTAACAAGTCCGACGATAGCCCCGAATACGAGAATTAAGCTAACGAGTACCGATAACGCACGAGGAAATTGTAGTTTTTGATTAAGGAAATTGACGACAGGATTAATCAAATAAGCGAATGCAAAAGCAATAATAAAAGGGTAAATAAGGCCTGACATGTAAAGTAAGGCATAGAACCCAGCTACCGTTGCTACAATGACGAATATGAGTCGTAATATCATATATAGTAAGTTTCGATTCAAAGATGTATACCTCCCATTCCAATTTGGATTATCCTAATTCGTTCAACTTATAACTAGTGAGATTCACTGATCAAAGTTTAACTTTATGTTATAGTGGAATGATGGATTTATCCTGCTTTTGCAGCGGATTCATGACTACAGAAGCTTGTTGGTGATGCTTCTACTATATGGTAAAAAATTCATTTTCTCTCCTTTTTATTTTACCTGTTTCTTATTATAAAAGAAAGGAGAGACATCCGCTTTTAAATGTATATGCATGCTTTATTTTTTCTGGTTAAAGTCTTGTTTGTAATTTTGAAATGCATATGAAAATCAAATTGTTTCTTTATTATAATTGATGAATATGAATCGATATAGCATGTATAACGATAGGTTTAAAGGTATTTTTGTTTGGAAACAAGTTCATTATTTTCAGAAAGGAAGTGCAATCATGATTAGTCAGTCAACGTTATTTTTATTCATACTACTTATTATAGGACTTATTGCTAAAAACCAATCGCTTACTGTAGCTGTTGGAGTGTTATTTTTATTGAAGTTTACGTTTTTAGGCGATAAAGTCTTTCCTTATTTACAAACGAAAGGAATTAACCTCGGTGTGACGGTTATTACAATTGCGGTGCTAGTCCCAATTGCGACGGGGGAAATAGGGTTTAAACAACTTGGAGAAGCGGCGAAATCATACTATGCATGGATTGCTTTAGCTTCAGGGGTAGCGGTTGCTTTATTGGCGAAAGGTGGGGTGCAATTATTAACGACTGATCCTCATATTACAACTGCACTTGTTTTTGGGACAATTATAGCTGTAGCTCTATTTAATGGAGTTGCTGTAGGTCCATTAATTGGGGCTGGAATTGCCTATGCAGTTATGAGTATTATACAAATGTTTAAATAAGGAATTTTATAGTAATATAAAATTTTTGAATTCTTTCTGTTCACAAAAGTCAGATAATTGTTTATAATAGGATTAGAAACTTTGAAAAGTTACATAACAGCAGAGACTTTACACCAGATAAAATAAAAACAACATAAAACAATTTTATAATGATATTGTTTTATGTTGTTTTTATCATAAAACTCTTCGGAATTCATTTTCCTCACTAACTTGTTGTTCTGAGCGTGAGGATTCGGGGAGACATTCACGCTCATGCTTTCCATGTAAGTAATGGACAATAAGAGGGGAACATCGCAACAAATTTGCATGAACGTGCATTTTGCTTGCCTAAAGAGTGAACGAGCGTTCATAATTTATAAGGGGAGCAAATAGATATAAGGAGCAAGGTTGGGAGAATTTTCAGGAAAAGGAGAGAATGTCATGACTGTTATTCGAGGTTTAGAAGGGGTAGTAGCAACAACATCATCTGTGAGCTCTATTATTGATGATACATTAACTTATGTTGGGTATAATATTGATGATTTAGCTGAGAATGCTACGTTCGAAGAAGTAGTGTACTTATTATGGCACCGCAAACTTCCTAACGAAAAAGAACTAGCGGAATTTAGTGAAACTGTATCTGAATACTATAAAGTACCAGGTGAGATTTTAACGTATTTGAAACAAGTAGATTTAAAAGTCGCACATCCGATGTCGGTTTTACGAACTGCGATTTCCATGCTATCATTATACGATGAGAGCGCTGAAATAATGGATGGAAAGTCTAATTATTTGAAAGCGGTTAAATTACAGGCTCAAGTAGGAACTTTAATTGCGGCTTATGCAAGAATTCGCAAAGGTTTAGATGTTGTTGAGCCAAGAAAAGATCTATCATTAGCTGCAAACTTCTTGTACATGTTAAATGATCGTGAGCCAAATGAAGTTGAAATTGAGGCTTTTGATAAGGCACTTGTACTTCATGCGGATCATGAGTTAAACGCTTCTACATTTACTGCACGTGTTTGCGTAGCTACACTTTCAGATGTGTATTCTGGTATTACAGCAGCAATCGGTGCATTAAAAGGTCCTCTTCACGGCGGAGCAAATGAAAATGTAATGAAGATGCTAACTGAAATTGGCGAAGAAGAAAATGTAGAATCATATATTCATAATGCTCTTCAAAATAAAGTGAAAATTATGGGATTTGGTCATCGCGTATATGAGCATGGTGATCCACGCGCGAAACACTTACGCGAAATGTCTAAGAGATTATGCGTGCTTTTAGGAGAAGACAAATGGTATAATATGTCTATCAAAATTGAAGACATTGTAACAAAAGAAAAAGGTCTTCCACCAAATGTTGATTTCTATTCAGCTTCTGTATACCATTGTTTAGGAGTTGACCATGACTTATTTACACCTATCTTTGCGATTAGCCGTATGTCAGGCTGGTTAGCTCATATTCTAGAACAATATGAAAATAACCGTTTAATCCGTCCGCGTGCTGATTATAATGGACCTACGCATCAAGTGTATGTTCCAATCGCACAACGATAAGTGAAAACACTATTTTGATAGTGAAAATACGCTTTCAAAAGTCTGATTTTTTCGGAAAGATATAATGATTAGAATATTTTAATTTGACTAACGGTTTGAACTGAGGGGTTACTCCCTCAGTTTCATACATATGAAATTTCAAACATGGGGGTTATCACATTGACGACAGGTGAAAAAATTACTGTAACTAATGGTGTTATGAATGTACCAAACAATCCGATTATTCCATTTATCGAAGGAGATGGAATTGGTCCTGATATTTGGGCGGCAGCATCTCGCGTAATAGAAGCAGCAGTTGAGAAAGCATATGATGGTGAGAAGAAAATCGTTTGGAAAGAAGTGCTTGCAGGGGAAAAAGCATTCAACCAAACAGGCGAGTGGTTACCAGAAGAGACTTTAAATTTAATTCGTGAATATTTAATCGCAATTAAAGGTCCACTTACAACTCCAGTTGGCGGTGGTATTCGTTCTCTAAACGTTGCGCTTCGTCAAGAATTAGATTTATATGTATGTCTACGTCCAGTTCGTTACTTTGAAGGTGTTCCTTCACCTGTAAAACGTCCGGAAGATACTGATATGGTTATTTTCCGTGAAAATACAGAAGACATTTACGCTGGTATTGAATATGCACAAGGTTCTCCAGAAGCGGAAAAAGTTCTTGCATTCTTAAAAGAAGCAATGGGCGTTAATAAAATTCGTTTCCCAGAAACATCAGGGATTGGTATTAAACCAATTTCAGAGGAAGGGACAAAGCGTCTTGTTCGCGCTGCAATTCAATATGCAATTAACGAAAAACGTTCTTCTGTTACATTAGTTCATAAAGGAAACATTATGAAATTTACAGAAGGTGCTTTCAAAAACTGGGGTTACGAAGTAGCTGAACAAGAATTTGGAGACAAAGTATTTACTTGGGCTGAATATGATCGTATCGTTGAAAAAGATGGTAAAGATGCAGCGAATAAAGCGATGGCAGAAGCAGAATCTGCTGGGAAAATCATCGTAAAAGATTCTATTGCAGACATCTTCTTACAACAAATTTTAACTCGTCCACGTGAGTTCGATGTTGTTGCAACAATGAACTTAAATGGAGACTATATCTCTGATGCACTTGCTGCACAAGTAGGTGGAATTGGTATTGCACCTGGTGCGAACATTAACTATGTGACTGGACATGCTATCTTTGAAGCTACACACGGTACAGCTCCAAAATATGCAGGTTTAGATAAAGTAAATCCATCTTCTGTTCTTCTTTCTGGTGTATTATTATTAGAGCACTTAGGATGGAACGAAGCTGCGAATTTAGTAACTGCTTCAGTTGAGAAAACAATTGAATCAAAAGTAGTAACTTATGATTTCGCACGCTTAATGGAAGGTGCAACAGAAGTGAAATGTTCTGAGTTCGCTAATGAACTTATTAAAAACATGGATGTAGCGATAATCAAAAACGCATAATTAAAGCAGGGGGTAAATTATGACAATCAAACGCAAGAAAGTTTCAGTCATCGGTGCAGGATTTACAGGAGCAACAACAGCATTCTTATTAGCACAAAAAGAACTAGCAGATGTTGTATTAGTGGACATTCCACAGCTGGAAAATCCAACAAAAGGGAAAGCGTTAGATATGTTAGAAGCGAGCCCAGTACAAGGTTTTGATGCTAACATTATTGGCACATCAGATTACGCAGATACTGCTGATTCTGACGTTGTCGTTATTACAGCAGGTATTGCTCGTAAGCCTGGTATGAGCCGTGATGACTTAGTAGCAACAAACTCTAAAATTATGAAAAGTATTACGCGCGACATTGCAAAACATTCACCAAATGCGATTATTGTTGTATTAACAAATCCAGTTGATGCAATGACATATTCTGTATTTAAAGAAGCAGGATTCCCGAAAGAGCGTGTTATCGGTCAATCGGGTGTATTAGATACAGCTCGTTTCCGTACATTCATTGCACAAGAATTAAATCTTTCTGTGAAAGACATTACAGGATTTGTTCTTGGTGGACACGGTGACGATATGGTACCTCTTGTACGCTATTCCTATGCAGGTGGCATTCCGTTAGAAACATTAATTCCAAAAGAGCGCTTAGAAGCAATCGTAGAACGTACACGTAAAGGTGGCGGCGAAATTGTAGGCTTATTAGGAAACGGTAGTGCATATTATGCGCCAGCAGCTTCTTTAGTTGAAATGACAGAAGCAATCTTGAAAGATCAACGCCGTGTATTACCTGCTATTGCATACCTTGAAGGTGAGTATGGTTATAGTGACCTTTACTTAGGGGTACCAGTAATTCTAGGTGGTAACGGAATTGAAAAAATTATTGAATTAGAACTTCTTGCAGATGAGAGAGAAGCGTTAGATCGCTCTGTAGAATCTGTACGTAACGTTATGAAAGTTCTTGTTTAATAATTAAATATAAGCGGAAAAAGATTCGGGGCCCCGAATCTTTTTCTACTATTTACTAAATTGTTTTTTTGAAATAATATGTAAACGCTATCATTTGGTGTATCCTATAATGAAACTATAGACTTATACTATATATTGCCCTCATCATAGTAAATTTCGGAGAAGGTATCGCTTTTAGTAGGATAATATGGTGAAAAAATCGGAGGGGGTTGTAACATGTTAAAGAAAAAAGTTCAAATTGGTCGTAAAATGGATGAAATTACAGTAGGAGAGAAATTATCTATCACTGAAAAAATTGAGGATAAAGATTTGTTATTGTACTTAGGGCTAACGAATGATGCCAATCCATTATATATTCAGCATGATTACGCATCCCAAACTCCGTATGAAAAGCCGATTGTACCAAGCATTATGCTAACAGGGATGATTACAACGGCGGTTACGAAATATTTACCAGGTCCAGGTAGTCATATTACTAGGAAGGACCTTACGTTCGTGAAACATGTTCACCATTATGAAACGTTACAAATCCACTTTGAAGTTGTGGCTGTTTCTGAGGAGGAACATACAATTGATATGCTTGTATCTGCTCATGATGAAAAGGGAGATACTGTTGTGAAAGGCTCATTAACAGTAACACCGCCTTATAAATCAGTTTCTATTATGGAAAAAGCATTAGATAATTTTTAAAACATGAAAATACGAATAGCGCTAGCATACCTTTAATAAGGGAGCTAGCGCTATTTTAGTTGAAGAATCCTTGTGTGAATCCTTCAGCGAAGTCTGAACAACCTGTTTTAATAGTATCCCAGCTCGGGGCGTTGAAAGTAAGAATACATGTTACTACTAAAGATAGAATAGGTAGTACTAGTCGCATAATAGAACCTCCATATTATTAATATCGATATATTTGAATAAAAAATATAAACTATCGCATAATTTAATAGTTGAAGTCAATTGAAGGAGTGATTTTTTAAGGTGAAATGGAAAAGAGAAGACATAATCTTTGAAACGATGAGAGAAGCTGAAGTGTGGGCTGATTCGATCGCGAATGAAATGTACGGGAGAGTATTTGATGGATATGAAACACCAGATTATAAAATAGCGTATGCTCTTGCGTTTTTCCTAGCGCAAAATCAAGATTTTATCCCACATTAACGGGCAGTAAGATCCCCACCTCAAAATTCAGCGAAAGCAAAGAAGTTAGGTGGGGAATCAACTGCCCGTAAAAGCCCGATTGGTTCAACTAATAATCAGTGGGGGATGAACAAAACCCCCACTGATTAAAGTTTCACTTTATAGTTCATACGGAAGTGAGCTTTAAAAAAGAGAGAGCAATCTATAAAGTTTGGAAAAATCCTGTGTAGCTGAAGGTGAGCCATAATTACTTCTATTTTCTCAATTTTACACAAACGAGCTCCATGAATAGACAATTATATTGAGGGGGACCTTGTTTTCTAGTATGATTAGAATAACGGGGAAAATACTAGGATGAAGAAGGTTTCAAGTCTATAACTTGGAGGAAAAGAATGAACAATCGTATTTTAGTAGTTGATGATGAGGAATTTATCTTAACTTTAATTGAATTTAATTTACAACAAGCTGGGTTTGAAGTTATAACAGCGATGGATGGAGAAATGGCGCTTCAAAAAGCGACAACAGAACGCCCAGATTTAATTATATTAGATTTAATGCTTCCGAAAATGGATGGTATGGAAGTTTGTAAAGAATTACGATTGCAGCGTGTTATGACGCCGATTTTAATGCTAACAGCAAAAGATGATGAATTTGATAAGGTGCTAGGTCTTGAGCTTGGGGCTGATGATTATATGACGAAGCCGTTTAGCCCAAGGGAAGTTGTTGCTCGTGTGAAAGCGATTTTGCGCCGCACGAAATTACAGCAAGAAGAACAAGTTTTGGAAGCACCAGATGAAGATAGCATCATAATTGCAGAGCTTAAAATTTTACCGGAGTTTTATGAAGCGTACTTCCAAGGAAGGAAACTGGAGTTAACACCGAAAGAATTTGAGTTACTTGTTTATCTTGCGAAAAATAAAAGTCGTGTATTAACTCGTGATCAATTATTAAGTGCTGTATGGAATTATGATTTTGCTGGTGATACAAGAATTGTTGATGTCCATATTAGCCATTTGCGCGATAAAATTGAACAAAATACGAAAAAACCGACGTACATTAAAACGATACGTGGTTTAGGTTATAAATTAGAGGAGCCAAAAGGGGATGAATAAATTTCGCTCCAGGCTTCTTTTTACATTTGTTTCTCTTATCGTTTTTATTTTAGTTGGACTAGGTGTATTATTAGAAACCGTATTTGAAAATTACTATATAGATCATGCTAAAGAGAGAATGGTAAAAGAGACAAGGTATGTTGCTGTATTAGCAGAGGAGCAAGGGTTTGATTCTGTTTTAAAAAAGCCGTATGTCTTTGAAAAGTTAGAAGAACAAATACCAGCTTCTATTATATTTGTGGATGAAAAAAAGAAAGTTCAATATAGCGGAGGGAAACAATCTACATTTAGTCAAGAGATGATTAAAGAACTTTCTTCTGAAGCAGGAAAACAAAAAAATAAAGTCATTACGAAAGAAACAGATCAAAAGAATGAATTTTATCATGCTGTGTTCGTCCAAGATGTAGAAGGGAAACAAGGGTACATCTTGGTGAAAAGTACAATTGATACTTTGAGGGACGTTCACCAAAAAACGTGGGGATTATTAATTATCGGATTTGTCATTGCTTGTCTCGTAGTTGTATTCTTAGGTGTCAAAATTACAGGGCAATACATTAGGCCAATTGAATCAGTTACGAAAGTTGCAATCGAATTAGCGAAGGGTAATTATAAAGCGCGTGCATACGAAAGTCATTCGGATGAAACAGGAATGCTGAGTAAAGCAATTAATATTTTAGCGCGTAATTTACAAGAGATGACACTCGAACAAGAAATGCAACAAGACCGCCTGCACACATTAATTGAAAATATGGGAAGCGGAATGATTCTAATTGATAGCCGTGGTTATATAAACCTTGTAAACCGTTCTTATAAGGAGACTTTCCACGTAACAGACGAAGAATATTTAGACCGTTTATACTATGAGTCGTTTCATCATACGGAAATTATTGAGCTTGTGGAAGAAATCTTTATGACAGAAGTGAAAGTGCGTAAACAAATGTTATTGCTGCTTGGTATTGAGCGAAAGCATTTCGAAGTATACGGAGCGCCAATTATTGGGACAAACCATGAGTGGAAAGGGATTGTTCTCGTATTCCATGACATTACTGAGCTGAAGAGATTAGAACAAATGAGAAAAGACTTTTTAGCGAATGTTTCTCATGAATTGAAGACACCGATTACTTCTATTAAAGGTTTTTCAGAAACACTCTTGGACGGAGCGATGGATAATAAAAAATTCTGCGAACATTTCTTGCATATCATTTTAAAAGAAAGTGAGCGTATGCAAGGATTAATTGAAGATTTATTAGATTTGTCAAAAATCGAGCAGCAAGGGTTTAGATTAAATATGGGTACGGTTGATATGAAGGGGATTCTTGAAGACATTCACATGGTGCTTGATAATAAAGCGGGAGAAAAAGAAATTTCTTTACAAGTGAATGTATTGAAACGAGTTTCCGTTATTGGAGATCCGAGCCGCTTAAAACAAATCTTTATTAATTTAATTAATAATGCAATCGTATATACGCCGGCTGGAGGCGTTGTTTCTGTTGAATTATTAGAGGATAAATATAATGCGTATATAAAAGTGTCGGATACTGGAATTGGCATTAGTAAAGAAGAAATTCCTCGTATTTTTGAACGTTTTTATCGAGTTGATAAAGCGAGAAGTAGAAATACAGGTGGAACAGGTCTTGGTTTATCAATTGTGAAACATTTAGTTGAAGCTCATCACGGTACGATTACAGTCGATAGTGAAGTTGGGCAAGGGACAACATTTACGGTTGTTTTACCAAAATCAGCAACTGAAAAATAGGATGAAGGATATTTACAATATATTAACAATGGCTTAATTAAATATTAATAAAGCTCTGTTAATATAATATATGAAAACCCCTTCATCCAAGGAGTAATTTTGGACGAGAATAGTTATGCTATTCTCGTCACTTCCCTTTTATGCCAATAAAAGTCTGTTTATATATAATAGAAAAAAACCGTTATTTTTCTTCTCTCTATTAGTCATGTTAATATAGAGAGAGGAAAGGAACGGTTTTTTTCTATGGAAAAATCGTTTCAAATTTGTATGGGGAGGTTTATAGTTTGGAAAAAAAAGTCGTATTAGTAGATGGTAATAATATCGCGTATCGTGCTTTCTTTGCACTACCGCTTTTAAATAACGACAAAGGTATACATACGAACGCAATTTACGGTTTTACGATGATGTTAATGAGAATATTAGAGGAAGAAAAACCGACGCACATGCTTGTAGCGTTTGATGCGGGTAAAACAACATTCCGTCATAAAACATATAGTGATTATAAGGGAGGGCGTCAAAAGACTCCACCTGAGTTATCAGAGCAATTCCCGTTTATTCGTGAGGTACTTGATGCATTTAATGTTCCGCGTTATGAGCTAGAAAATTATGAAGCGGATGACATTATGGGGACGTTAGCGAAAGAGGCGAGTGAGCAAGGGCTTCATGTTAAAGTTATTTCAGGAGATAAAGATTTACTTCAACTTGTTTCAGATAATACACTCGTATGTATTCCTCGCAAAGGGATTACGGAAGTAGATGAATATACGACAGAAGCTTTATTTGAGAAATACAGCTTATCACCAAAACAAATTATCGATATGAAAGGTTTAATGGGAGATCAGTCAGATAACATTCCAGGTGTACCAGGTGTTGGTGAAAAGACTGCCATTAAATTATTAACGCAATTTGAAACGGTAGAAGCAGTATATGAAAATTTAGATCAAGTAAGTGGGAAGAAATTAAAAGAAAAGCTAGAAGCAAATAAAGAACAAGCTCTTATGAGTAAAGAACTTGCGACTATTATTACAGATGCACCAATTACTGTGCATGTAGATGATATGGAATATAAAGGATATGAAGCAAGTGATGTTATTCCGATGTTTGAGAATTTAGGATTTACATCTCTTTTAAATAAGTTAGGTGTTACGCCAGAGGAAACAGCTCCAGCGGAATTAGATGATATTACATTTGATATTGTGGAAGAAGTTACAGAAGAAATGCTTCAGCAAGATAGTGCGCTTATTGTTGAAGTACAAGAAGATAACTATCATAAAGCGGATATTCAAGGTTTTGGTATTCAAAATGAAAATGGTTGTTACTTCATTTCGGCAGAAACAGCTCTTAAATCAGATGCATTCAAAACATGGCTTGCAAATGGAGAAATGAGAAAGCATACATTTGATGCGAAGCGTGCTATCGTTGCTCTCAAGTGGAATGGTGTAGATATTCAAGGAATTGATTTTGATTTATTAATTGCCGCTTATTTACTTGATCCAGCGGATACCGATAAAGATTTCCGTGCCGTTGCGAAAATGAAAGAAACACATGCGGTAAAATCTGACGAAGAAGTTTACGGAAAAGGTGCGAAGCGTGCTGTTCCGGAGCAAGAGGTAGTAGCTGAGCATGTAGCCCGTAAAGTGCATGTATTATATGATGTGAAGCAAACATTCGAGGAAGAATTAGAAAAGAATGAGCAATATGAACTATTTACAGAGTTAGAATTACCTCTTGCTCGTGTATTAGCTGACATGGAAGTGAAAGGTGTTAAAGTTGATACGGAGCGTCTTCGTAATATGGGAGAAGAGCTTGCGGGTAGATTAAAAGAAATGGAACAAGAAATTTATGAGCTTGCAGGAACGGAATTTAATATTAATTCACCGAAGCAGCTTGGGGTTATTCTGTTTGAAAACTTAAATTTACCTGTTATTAAAAAGACGAAAACAGGTTATTCTACGTCTGCTGATGTACTAGACAAGCTTATGGATCATCATGCAATCATTCCGAAGATTTTACACTACCGTCAATTAGGGAAACTAAACTCTACATATATTGAAGGGTTATTAAAAGTTGTACATGACGATTCATCTAAAATTCACACTCGATTTAACCAAGTGTTAACGCAAACGGGACGACTAAGTTCAACGGAACCAAACTTGCAAAATATCCCGATTCGCTTAGAAGAGGGAAGGAAGATTCGTCAGGCGTTTATTCCTTCAGAAGAGGGATGGATTATGTACGCAGCCGATTATTCACAAATTGAACTTCGTGTGCTTGCTCATATTGCAAAAGATAAAGGTTTAGTTGAAGCGTTCCAACATGACATGGATATTCATACGAAAACAGCTATGGATGTATTCGGTGTTGGAAAAGATGAAGTGACATCTAATATGAGACGACAAGCAAAAGCTGTAAACTTCGGCATTGTATACGGTATTAGTGATTACGGCCTTTCACAAAACTTAGGAATCACGAGAAAAGCGGCAGGGGAATTTATTGAAAGGTATTTAGAAAGCTTCCCTGGAGTACAAGAATATATGGCTGACATTGTAAAAGATGCGAAGCAAAAAGGATATGTTTCAACGTTATTAAATCGCCGTCGTTACATTCCAGAAATTACGAGCCGTAACTTTAATTTACGTAGCTTTGCAGAGCGTACAGCGATGAATACACCAATTCAAGGTAGTGCGGCGGATATTATTAAAAAGGCTATGATTATTATGGCGGATCGATTAGAAGAAGAAGGTCTACAAGCTCGCTTACTTCTGCAAGTACACGATGAATTGATCTTTGAAGCACCAAAAGAAGAAGTGGAAAAACTAGAGAAGCTTGTACCTGAAGTAATGGAGCATGCAATTGAACTAGCAGTTCCGTTAAAAGTTGATTATTCTTACGGCCCAACTTGGTACGACGCGAAATAAGGAAGTGATGAAATGCCTGAATTACCAGAGGTTGAAAATGTTAGACGGACGCTTGAAAATCTTGTGACGGGAAAAACGATTGAAGATGTCATCGTTACCTATCCTAAAATAGTAAAACGCCCAGATGACGCGGAAATCTTTAAAGAAATGCTAAGAGGCGAGACAATTGAAAATATAAAGCGAAGAGGAAAGTTTTTGCTTTTATATGTAACGAATTATGTCATTGTTTCACATTTGCGTATGGAAGGTAAGTTTTTACTGCATCAAGAGGGTGAGCCGATTGATAAACATACGCATGTCCGTTTCTTATTTACAGATGGAACTGAATTACATTATAAAGATGTGAGAAAGTTTGGTACGATGCATCTCTTTAAGAAAGGTGAAGAATTGAATCAAATGCCCCTTGCTGACTTAGGACCGGAGCCATTTGATGCTGAATTGACACCGAAGTATTTGCAAGAGAGATTGCAAAAGACAAATCGTAAAATAAAAGTCGTATTATTAGACCAGCGTCTTTTAGTAGGGCTTGGAAATATATATGTAGATGAAGTATTATTCCGTTCTCATATTCATCCAGAGCGAGAAGCGTCATCTTTAACGGAAGAAGAAATTGAGAGAGTTTACGAAGCGATTGTTACAACGCTAGGCGAAGCAGTGAAGCGAGGCGGAAGTACAATTAGAACGTATATCAATTCGCAAGGGCAAATCGGTTCATTCCAAGAACTTCTAAATGTATATGGAAAAAAGGGAGAACCGTGTGTGACTTGCGGTACGATTTTAGAAAAAACAGTTGTTGGTGGAAGAGGAACACATTACTGCCCAATTTGTCAGCCTAGAATATAGAAAAGAGATAACATCGGATAGGCATTTGTCATATACATACAGCAGAGCTATGTATAAGGGAGGAGTTTACCGATGTACCTTTATTTATCTCTTATTTTATTAGCTTTTACATTAAGCTTAGATAGCTGTAGTGTAGGGCTAACATACGGGTTAAGGAGCGTAAGAATTCCACTAAGATCAATTATAATTATCGGAATCTGTTCAGCGGCTGTTATGCTCGTTTCAATGGGAATTGGACATATGATCGCGAAAATTTTTTCACCTGTTATCGCAACGCGTATCGGTGGGCTTGTTCTTATTGGAATAGGGATTTGGGTATTATACCAATTTTTTCGGAGTGATAAAAAAGAAGAACCGAAGCAAGAGGAGAAGGTTTGGAAATTAGAGATTGCTTCACTAGGACTAGTGATTCAAATTTTACGGAAACCGACTGTTGCGGATTTTGATAAATCGGGCACCATTTCTGCAGGAGAAGCGCTACTTCTTGGTATAGCTCTTTCTGTAGATTCGTTTGGTGCTGGAATTGGTGCATCTTTATTAGGTTATGCACCTGCTATGATGGCGATATTAGTCGCGGTTATGAGTTCTTTATTTTTATTTATTGGAATGAAGCTTGGTACGGTTTTGTCGAATATGAAATGGTTACAAAAATTTACATTCCTGCCTGGGGTATTACTCATTATTATTGGAATTTGGAAAATGTAAGTATGGGCGTGGAACACTAGTTTCGCGCCTTTTATTATGAGGGGGATTATGATGACAGTAGTAATTGGATTAACAGGGGGCATTGCAAGTGGAAAAAGTACAGTGTCTCAAATGTTTCGCGAGCTAAGTATACCAGTTATTGATGCAGATATTATTGCGCGAGAAGTTGTAGAACGAGGAAAACCAGCATATAACAAAATTGTAGAAGTATTTGGAACGGAAGTGTTACAAAAAGACGGAGAACTGGATCGACCGAAATTAGGAAGTGTCGTTTTCCATAATGAAGAAAAACGATTGCAGTTAAATAAAATTGTTCATCCGGCAGTGCGTGAGGAAATGAATATGCAAAAGGAAATGTACATAAAAGAAGGTGTGCAAGCGGTTGTGTTAGATATTCCTCTTTTATTTGAAAGTAAATTAACGAGTCTCGTTGATCGCGTTTTAGTTGTAGCGGTTACGCCGAATACACAATTAGACCGTTTAATGAAACGAAATAACTTTTCAGAAGAAGAAGCAACGGTGCGTATTCAATCTCAAATGCCATTAGAAGAAAAAGTGAAGAATGCAGATGAAGTGATAAATAATGATGGCACAATTATGGGAACGAAAACACAATTACAGGTAATTTTAAAGAAGTGGAACATTATTGATTAAAAAATTGTGAAATTAATGAAAATGCTTAGTGACATTCCTCCTTTTTGTGTTATACTAATATTGGGATTTGAGATAAATAGTATAACGCATTCAAGGGGGATAACATATTATGACTCGTGTGGCAATTAATGGATTTGGACGTATTGGGAGAATGGTGTTTCGTCAAGCAATAAAAGAAAGCGCATTCGAAATTGTAGCAATCAATGCAAGCTATCCGTCCGAAACGTTAGCACATTTAATTAAATATGATACAGTACACGGTAAGTTTGCCGGAACAGTGGAAGCATTTGAAGATCACTTATTAGTAGATGGGAAAATGATTCGCCTTTTAAACAACCGTGATCCAAAGGAATTGCCTTGGACAGATCTAGGTGTTGAAGTTGTAATTGAAGCAACTGGTAAATTTAATTCAAAAGAAAAAGCAATTCTTCACGTTGAAGCTGGAGCGAAAAAAGTTATTTTAACAGCGCCTGGTAAAAATGAAGATGTAACAATTGTAGTTGGTGTGAATGAAGACCAATTAGATATTACAAAACATACCGTTATTTCAAATGCATCTTGTACAACAAACTGTTTAGCACCTGTTGTAAAGGTGTTAGATGAGCAGTTTGGAATTGAAAACGGTTTAATGACAACTGTTCACGCTTATACAAATGACCAAAAAAATATTGATAACCCACATAAAGATTTAAGAAGAGCACG
Organism: Bacillus hominis; assembly: GCF_030348325.1. Taxonomy (NCBI): domain Bacteria; kingdom Bacillati; phylum Bacillota; class Bacilli; order Caryophanales; family Bacillaceae; genus Bacillus; species Bacillus hominis. The sequence continues at coordinate 4,172,233 of NZ_JAUCFS010000005.1, read as the reverse complement.
TGCTTGCGGACAGTCAATCATTCCTACAACGACGGGTGCTGCGAAAGCGCTTGCAAAAGTTCTTCCACATTTAAATGGAAAACTTCATGGTATGGCACTTCGTGTACCAACACCAAACGTGTCTCTTGTTGATTTAGTAGTAGACGTAAAACGTGATGTAACAGTTGAAGATATTAATGAAGCGTTCAAAACTGTTGCAAACGGTGCGTTAAAAGGAATTGTAGAATTCAGTGAAGAGCCTTTAGTGTCTATCGACTTTAATACAAATACACACTCAGCTATTATTGATGGTTTATCTACAATGGTAATGGGTGATCGTAAAGTGAAAGTACTTGCTTGGTATGATAACGAGTGGGGCTACTCTCGTCGTGTTGTAGATCTTGTAACGTTAGTTGTTGATGAATTAGCAAAACAAGAAAATGTGCAACATATTTAAGTGAATAAGGGAGAGGGCAAGTGAATATTTGCTCTCTTTTTTTATTTTTTTCTGAAAAGAAAAAAATTATATGGGTATATTTTCAAATAGTGGACATACCAAAAACGTTGTGATTACTGTATTTGTGAATCATTTATTTTTTTTAGGGAAAAGTAAAGAGGAAATTATGACAGAAAATCGAAAAAACTGTTGTTGCAAAATGAAAATAAACAAAGTATACTAACACTCGTAAACTTAAGAGCTGAGGTACGTAGTCGCTACTTAAAGGGTTAGGACCTCTCTGGACTAACTTTCCCCCGTGGTAGTGGAGCAAGCCAAATTGCAAATTAGTTTTCAATTCGAACAGTTAGAATAAATTTACAAGGGGGAACTGTAGAATGGATACTATGGATACGATGGGTCGTCACGTAATCGCTGAACTTTGGGATTGCGATTTCGACAAGCTTAATGACATGCCGTATATTGAACAATTATTTGTGGATGCAGCACTAAGAGCTGGTGCTGAAGTACGTGAGGTTGCTTTTCATAAATTTGCACCACAAGGTGTAAGTGGAGTGGTAATTATCTCGGAATCACATTTAACAATTCATAGCTTTCCGGAGCACGGTTATGCAAGTATTGATGTTTATACTTGTGGGGATCGTATTGATCCAAATGTTGCTGCAGAATATATTGCAGAAGGTTTAAACGCGAAAACGCGTGAGAGCATCGAGCTTCCTCGAGGCACTGGTAGCTTCGAAATTAAGCAGAGAGAAACAAAAGCTCTTTAAAAAAGAACATAATTGATTTAAAATGTAAAGAGGTGTATAATGCACCTCTTTTTTAGTTTATATAAAATAGGATCACGATATGTAATAACTTAGAGTGGTCATTGTAGAAGAATGAGTTATATAATATTGTATATATATTTTCACATGTAGGTGAGTAGCGAAAGAATAAAGATTATATTGTAAAGGAGTGAATGAATTGCGTTGTCCATCCTGTTTTCATAATGGCACAAGAGTGTTAGATTCGCGTCCGGTAGACGAGGGGCGTTCTATTCGAAGAAGAAGAGAGTGTGAAAGTTGTTTAAGTCGCTTTACGACATTTGAAAGAGTAGAAGAATCACCTCTTATCGTTGTTAAAAAAGAAGGAACACGAGAAGAGTTTAATAAAGAGAAAATTTTACGCGGTTTAATTAAAGCGTGTGAAAAAAGACCTGTATCTTTAAGGCAGTTAGAAGAAGTAACACAAAGTGTGGAGCGTGAACTTCGTAACTTAGGTATATCAGAAGTGAAAAGTGATATGATTGGTGAAATTGTTATGGAAGAACTTCGTGATATTGATGATGTTGCTTACGTACGTTTTGCTTCTGTGTATCGTCAATTTAAAGATTTAAATGTATTTATTGAAGAATTAAAAGATATACTGCAAAAAGAGAGAGAGTAGAAGGAATCTCTTTATATACTGTAAGTAAACGAGATAAGAGAGCTAGAAGCGGAAGCTAATAGCTCTTTTTCGCTAATAAAGTGAAACTTTAATCATTGGGTGGTTCATCCCCAATAATTATTAGCCTTCACCAATCGGGCACTTACGGGAATTTATCTCCCACCTAACTTCCTCGCATTCGCCGAATTTTGAGGTGGGAGTCTTACTGTCCGCAAATAGCGGAATAAATTATATAATAAAGATAGAACGAGTGAAATATAGGTTAGATTGGATGAGAGAAAGGAAAAGCAAGAATGGAAAAACAGTCATGGATGGAGCTATTGCCGATTGATCGTTATAAAGTAAGTGCGAAAGGGTTGTTACATAATTACGACCGGAAAGTATTAACGATGTTGTATCAGCCGTTAATAGGTAGTAGAGCTTTTAGCTTATACATGACGCTATGGGGAGAGTTAGAGCAAGATCGTGTGTTTGGAAAAGAGAATACACATCACTCTCTTATGGTGACTATGCAAATGCAACTTCCTGAAATATATGGGGAACGAGTAAAGTTAGAAGCGATTGGTCTTTTAAATGTATATATTAAGAAAGAAAAAGATATTCGAATGTTTATATATGAATTGCAACCACCTTTATCTCCGAAGCAGTTTTTTGATGATATTGTTTTAAGTATCTTTTTATATAATCGCTTGAGTCGGACAAAATACAACCAAGTAAAGCAATATTTCTTAGAAGAAGAATTCGATTTTGCTTCTTATGAAAATGTTACGCGCTCCTTCAACGATGTATTTGATTCGTTTAACCCAGGTCAGTTTGAATATGCGCAAGAAGAACTGCGTATCCCGAAAACGACAACTATGCCAAGTAACGAGAATGGGGATGCTCCGAAAGTTTGGAATGATTTCTTTGATTTCTCTTTATTTGTAGAAGGACTATCAGCGCTTGTTCCTAAAAAGGCGATTACAGATCAAGTGAGAGAATGTGTCATTACACTCGCTTATGTGTACGGTGTGGATGTGTTATCGATGCAAAATATCGTTCTTGGCGCAGTGACAGAGATACAAACAATTGATATCGAAAGGCTTCGGAAGGGAGCACGCGATTGGTATCAATTCGAAAATGGTCAAGCATTACCTGTATTAAGTGAAAGGGTGCAACCTCATGCTGCTCGTACCATGAAAGAGAAAGAACCATCTACGCAAGAAGAGATGCTAATGAAGCAGTTAGAGGAAATCTCGCCAAAACAACTGTTGAAAGAGATTTCAGGCGGTGCAGAGGCGACGAAAGCGGACTTGCAAATCGTTGAGGATGTAATGATAAACCAAAAGTTAACGCCAGGGGTTGTGAATGTACTTATTTATTACGTTATGCTACGCTCAGATATGAAGCTTGCTAAAACGTATGTCGAGAAGATTGCTGGACATTGGGCGCGAAAAAAGGTCGGTACAGTAGGTGAGGCGATGGCGCTAGCGAAAGAAGAGAATCGTCAATATCAAGAGTGGGCTGAGACGAAGAAAAAAGGTCGTACGGCGAAGAAAACGGTACGAAGCGAAATGGTACCAGATTGGCTTAAAGAAGAGCCGAAAGAAGAAGTGAAAGAAACTGTGAAAAACGACGTGAGTGTGGAGAAAAATTCAAGTTCGTTAGAAGATGAACGGAAGCGATTAGAAGAAGTGTTAAAAAAATATAAGCGTGATTAATAGAAGAGAATGAACGCTCTTTGAGGTGAGGAAATGGAGCATATTCAAAATTCGTTTGCGAAGTTAATGGAAAATAAAAACTTTAAAAATAGATATGAAGTGTTAAAAGCAGAAGTAATGGCGCACCCACGTGTGAAAGAATTTATAGACGAACATAAAGGTGAAGTAACGACTTCGATGATTGAACGAAGTCTTGTGAAGTTATATGAATACATTGGACAAAGTGTAGGGTGCGCTGATTGTCCAAATTTAGGATCATGTAAAAATATGCTACAAGGATATGAGCCGAAGCTCGTCATCCAAGGTAAGATGATTGATATTCAATACGATCGTTGCATTAGAAAAGTAGCATATGATGAGAGAAAAAAATATGAAAAACTTGTTCAAAGTGTATATATGCCAGCTGACATTTTACAGGCAACGATGGAAAACTTAGATCCGTCCGATTTAGATGCACGTATTGATGCAATTGGGGCAGCGAATGAATTTTTAAGCGCATATAAACCAGGTGAAAAAGTGCAAGGTTTATATTTGTACGGTAAATTTGGTGTAGGGAAAACGTATCTTTTAGGGGCAATTGCGAATGAGCTTGCTCAAAAGAAAATAAGTTCGATGCTCGTATACTTTCCAGAATTTTTACGTGAAATTAAAAGTTCGATTCAAGATAATTCGATTGGCGAAAAGATTGATGCGGTGAAACGCGTACAAGTTTTAATGTTAGATGATATTGGAGCAGAAGCGATGTCAAGCTTTGTACGTGATGATGTGCTCGGCGCAATTTTGCAGTTCCGTATGTTAGAAAACTTACCGACGTTCTTTACATCTAACTTTGATTTTAAGGAGTTGGAACATCATTTAACGTATACACAGCGCGGTGAAGCAGAAAAAATGAAAGCAGCTCGTATTATGGAACGAATTAGATATTTAGCGAAACCAATTCCGATTGGTGGGAAGAACCGTCGTAATAAGTAAAGAGCGAGCTGAGAAGCTTGCTCTTTTTTATCCCGCTATTTGCCGGGCAGTAAGACTCCCACCTCAAAATTCGGCTGTAAAGCAAAGAAGTTAGGTGGGAGTCGGGCTGCCCGTAAAAGCCCGATTGGTGAAGGCTAATAATCAGTGGAGGATGGACAAAACCTCCACTGATTAAAGTTTCACTTTATTTTAATCATTTTTTCAGAGTAGCTTGTATCATTTTTTTCTCCCTCCCTTAATATATATAAAATTAGCAAGCCATATCGAGTGGATGTTCTAACGATGGGAGATAGGTTTCTACTAAGAGTGAACTTCCATAGATCGGACTCTTATAGGATTTGTAACGTATAGATGCAATCCTTTAGAGCGGGGATAAAAGGGGGGACAAAAGTGATTGAAATTTGCTTCGAAGAAAAAAATGATGCTGTGCACGTATACAGACAACTAACGAAAAGAACGGAATCCTTATATAAGGAAACAAGTGTATATTTAAACGAACAAAAGGTTGTTATTCATATACCATTATGTGAATCGAATTATATTGAAAAGATTTTATTGCCAGTATTACTATATTTCATTATGAATGTGAAACAAAATGAATGGATTCATACCATTTTAAAGGAAAAGTTTTTTTATGAAGAACAAGAAGAGTGTCATCAAATATTGCATATGGCACATGAGATTTTAAAGGAAAGAAGAAAAGGAGTAGCTCGTGATTTAACACGTCAAAAATTTGAATCTTATATTGCTTCGTCTTTGAATGATTGGCTTTGTGATCCGCTCTCATTCTCGTTTTCATCATACGTTCGTTTTCGTCTTCGTACATATAGGGAAATGGTAGCTAGGCTTGCTGAAGTTGCAATTGATGAGTATAAGATGGAGCAGGAATATCAAATGTTCATTGAGACACTTCGCCAACAAGTAAGTAGCCGGAAATCACGTTTGTCCTGTGTACATCTTATTTTTGATGAAAGTTTTATTTTCTATGATGATAAAGGTAGACGTTTAAAACAGGAGAAATTGGTTCAATATATAGATGAAGAATTATTAAAGAAACAGGATGTATATATCGATACGAAAGTAATTGCACCACTTCTTTCTATTTCGCCGAAAAAGATTTATTTATATACGAAAGAACAAGATCATAATATGATTATTACTTTGCGAAATGTATTTCAGGAACGAGTGCAACTACATGGATTACATGAATTTGAGCGCAATGTGAAAAATTTAAAAAATAAAGGTAACGCCCTTGATTTTCTAAGTTTTTGAGCATATAATTACCTACATAAATGAAATATATCGAAATGTTATGATGAGGACATGGGTAGTTTTCTACGATTTTCAGAGAGGGAAGCCTTAGGGTGTGAGCTTCCTAGTACGGGATTATTACTTACCACCTCTAAACTTTAGCAGTGAACGTTTTTCTAGTAATTGCTAACGGACAACACCGTTATGTTGAACTTGAGCAATTAACGATAAGGTTAATTGGAACAAGGGTGGAACCACGAATTCAACACTCGTCCCTTTTTATGGGATGAGTGTTTTTTATTTTGAAAAAAAAGAGGAGTGACCAGTGATGGCAGATGTAGTTAAAATTACTTTCCCTGATGGAGCTGTGAAGGAGTTTCCAAAAGGAGTAACAACTGAAGAAATCGCAGCTTCTATTAGCCCAGGCTTAAAGAAAAAAGCTGTGGCTGGAAAATTAAACGATGAGATGATCGATCTTGTTACACCAATCGAAGAAGATGGTGCAGTTTCTATTATTACATTAGATTCTGAAGATGGCTTATACATTTTACGCCATTCAACAGCCCACCTTTTAGCACAAGCGTTAAAACGTTTATATAAAGATGTTAAGCTTGAGCTTGGCATTGGTCCAGTAATCGAAAATGGCTTCTACTACGATATCGATATGGAAGAAGCAATTACAGTTGAAGACTTCAAGAAAATCGAAAAAGAAATGCAAAAAATCGTGAACGAGAACTTAGAAATCGTTCGTCATGAAGTACCACGTGCAGAAGCACTTCGTCGCTTTGAAGAAATCGGCGATGAGTTAAAATTAGATTTAATTAACGATCTTCCAGAAGATGCAGTTATTTCAATCTATGAGCAAGGCGAATTCTTCGACCTTTGCCGTGGTGTTCACCTTCCATCTACAGGGAAAATTAAAGTGTTTAAATTATTAAGTGTTGCTGGTGCTTACTGGCGCGGCGATAGCAATAATAAAATGCTACAACGTATTTACGGTACTGCATTCGTTAAGAAAGCAGAATTAGATGAGCACTTACGTATGCTTGAAGAAGCGAAAGAGCGAGATCACCGTAAATTAGGTAAAGAATTAAAACTATTTACTAATAGCCAAAAAGTAGGACAAGGTTTACCACTTTGGTTACCAAAAGGTGCAACAATTCGCCGTATTATCGAGCGTTACATCGTTGATAAAGAAGCAAGCTTAGGTTATGATCACGTATACACTCCAGTATTAGGAAGCAGAGAGCTTTATGAAACTTCTGGTCACTGGAACCATTACCGTGATGGCATGTTCCCATCAATGGAAATGGATAATGAAGAGTTAGTTCTTCGTCCAATGAACTGCCCTCACCACATGATGGTTTATAAAAATGATATTCACAGCTACCGTGAATTACCAATCCGTATTGCGGAACTTGGAACAATGCACCGCTATGAAATGTCAGGTGCGTTATCTGGATTACAACGTGTACGCGGAATGACTTTAAACGATGCGCACATTTTCGTTCGTCCAGATCAAATTAAAGAAGAGTTAAAACGCGTTGTGAACTTAACTCTAGAAGTGTACAAAGATTTCGGTTTAGAAAACTACTCATTCCGTTTATCTTATCGTGATCCAGCAGATACTAAAAAGTATTATGCTGATGACGAGATGTGGGAAAAAGCACAAGGTATGTTAAAAGAAGCTATGGATGAAATGGGTCTTGATTACTATGAAGCTGAAGGTGAAGCGGCATTCTACGGTCCAAAACTTGACGTTCAAGTTCGTACTGCTCTTGGAAAAGACGAAACACTTTCAACTGTACAATTAGACTTCTTACTTCCAGAACGCTTTGAATTAGCTTACGTTGGTGAAGACGGTAAACAACATCGTCCAGTTGTAATTCACCGTGGTGTTGTATCAACTATGGAACGTTTCGTAGCCTTCTTAATTGAAGAATACAAAGGCGCATTCCCAACTTGGTTAGCTCCAGTTCAGGCACAAGTAATTCCAGTTTCTCCGCAAGTACATTTAGACTATGCGAAGAAAGTACAAGATGAATTACGACGTGCTGGTATCCGTGTTGAATTAGACACTCGTGAAGAGAAAATTGGTTACAAAATTCGTGAAGCACAAATGCAAAAGATTCCGTACATGCTTGTAGTAGGTGACAATGAAGTTACTGAAAATGGCGTTAACGTACGTAAATATGGTGAACAAAAATCAGAAACAATCGCATTAGATGCGTTTGTTGACATGATTAAAGTAGAAGGAAAACGATAAAAAAGAGCCGCGGTATACCGCGGCTTTTTTATGTATTATGAAAAAGAAAATCTAGAAAAAATAACCAAACAATACTTATCATAAAAAAGTATTGCAAGTATGCTAGTTGTTTGTTACAATATTTCTTGTTGTTAGTAAAACACATCGCGTCTTCTTGACAGACGTCATGTCCTATGATAAACTCATCAAGGATAATAGAATATGGTTTTGACAAGTAGAAGCACCCGCTTCTCACCTGATGGACGCATTCGCAGTTAGCAGGTAAATGTATTTCTTACTAAAGATATTACAAGTGTGGGTGCCGTGTGCCCGCACTTTTTTTGTTCGGGTTCTACAATTGCAAAACGTATTCTAAGAAAACCTTGGAGGTGGCTTACTATTAGCAAGGATATGATGATTAACGAGCAAATTCGTGCACGTGAAGTACGCTTAGTTGGCGCAAACGGCGATCAACTTGGAATCAAGTCTCGTAATGACGCTTTAGACTTAGCTGCAGGTCTTAATCTTGATTTAGTATTGGTTGCTCCAAATGCGAAACCGCCAGTATGCCGCATTATGGACTACGGTAAATTCCGCTTTGAGCAACAGAAGAAAGAAAAAGAACAGCGCAAAAATCAAAAAGTAATTAGCATGAAAGAAGTTCGTTTAAGTCCAACAATTGATGAACATGACTTTAACACAAAACTTCGTAATGCTGTCAAGTTTTTAGAGAAAGGCGACAAGGTTAAAGCGTCAATTCGCTTTAAAGGACGTGCCATTACTCATAAAGAAATCGGTCAACGTGTTTTAGATCGCTTCTCAGAAGCTTGTGCTGAAGTTAGTACAATTGAATCTAAGCCTAAAATGGAAGGACGCAGTATGTTCTTAGTTTTAGCACCGAAAAACGATAAGTAATAGATAGAGGAGGAAATACCTATGCCTAAACAAAAAACTCATCGCGGCGCTGCAAAGCGTTTCAAAAAGACTGGATCTGGTAAACTGAAGCGTTCTCACGCTTACACAAGCCATCTATTCGCTAACAAATCTACAAAAGCTAAACGTAAACTACGTAAAGCTGGTGTAGTTAGCGCTGGTGACTTCAAACGCATTCGTCAAATGCTTGACAACTTAAAATAAGTTCGGCTGATATATAGAACAAACTAGGAGGTAATATTATGCCAAGAGTAAAAGGTGGTACAGTTACTCGTCAACGTCGTAAAAAAGTTATAAAATTAGCAAAAGGTTACTACGGTTCTAAGAGTACATTATTCAAGGTTGCTAACCAACAGGTTATGAAATCTCTAATGTATGCATTCCGTGACCGTCGTCAAAAGAAACGTGACTTCCGTAAATTATGGATTACACGTATCAACGCAGCAGCTCGTATGAATGGTCTTTCTTACAGCCGCTTAATGCACGGTTTAAAAAATGCTGGCATCGAAGTTAACCGCAAGATGCTTGCTGACTTAGCTGTTCATGACGAAAAAGCTTTCGCTGAATTAGCAACAGTTGCAAAAAACAACATTAACTAATTAATTAGTTGAAACCTTAGAAGAATTTTCTTCTAAGGTTTTTTGTTTGTATTCAAAGAGAAGTTTGAAGTGAATGAAGCTCCAAAAATTTATGGACGCGTCGTTATCGATATGACAAAATCAATATAAAAACTATAGCGATATAGAAGAATATATATATGAAGTCAGGAGAATCCTCCTGGCTTTTTTCAATTATGCTCGTTTGGAAAGAAGAGTATCTTTCCTAGCCGAAACGACACTGCTATAATGGAAAGATGATATGGAACTTTCATCAGATGAACAATATAAGAGCGATGACTGAAACGTATTTGTAAATTAGGGACAAGCTATTTTATAAAGAGGTAGATAGCTGACTTATTCATAAGAACTGAAACATAATAATGAACTTTGAGATGAAACAACATTGTTGCGGAAAATGCGATGTTGGAGGAGGACAATAGAATGGACTTACTACAACTATTTAAATTACAAAAAGAATTAGATGACCGTATTGTGAAAGAGCATGACTTACAACCGAAGAAATTGTTAAAAGAAAAAATGTTAGCTCTTCTTGTAGAAATTGGAGAACTTGCAAATGAAACACGTTGTTTTAAATATTGGAGCAATAAACCGGCGTCAGAACGTGAAGTAATATTAGAAGAATACGTAGATGGTTTGCATTTTATTTTATCAATCGGAATCGATTTAGGAATTGATAAAAACTTCTTATTCTATAAATGTGCGCAAACGAATAAAACACAAGTGGAAATTTTCTTAGACACATATGCGAAAGTGATTCGTTTTACAGATCAACCTTCTATCACGAACTATATTGAACTATTTACAAGCTATCTTCGCCTTGGACAAGCGCTTGAATTTGAACAAGAGGAAATTGAAAAAGCATATTTAGATAAAAATGAAGTAAATCATCAGCGTCAAACACAAGGATACTAAGTTAATTTTTGAATATTTCAATTTACTTATTGTATAATAAAGTGACTGAAGAAAAAGGAGGGTGTTGGCAATGACAAAATTAGACGCGACATTGACAATGCTAAAAGAATTAACAGACGCACGCGGTATTGCGGGTAACGAGCGTGAACCACGTGAAGTAATGAAGAAATATATTGAGCCGTTTGCAGATGAACTTTCTACTGATAATTTAGGAAGTTTAGTTGCGAAAAAAGTTGGGGAAGAAAACGGCCCGAAAATTATGGTTGCAGGTCATTTAGATGAAGTTGGCTTTATGATTACGCAAATTGATGACAAAGGCTTCCTTCGTTTCCAAACGGTTGGTGGCTGGTGGTCGCAAGTTATGCTTGCACAGCGCGTAACGATTGTAACGCGTAAAGGAGATGTAACAGGTGTAATTGGTTCAAAACCACCGCACATTTTACCTCCAGAAGCTCGTAAAAAGCCAGTTGAAATTAAAGACATGTTCATCGATATTGGTGCTTCTAGCCAAGAAGAAGCGATGGAGTGGGGCGTACGACCAGGAGATCAAGTTGTACCGTACTTCGAATTCCAAGTGATGAAGAATGAAAAGATGTTACTTGCAAAAGCATGGGATAACCGAATTGGTTGTGCAATTGCAATTGACGTATTAAAACAATTAAAAGATGAAAAGCATCCAAACGTTGTATACGGCGTTGGAACTGTACAAGAAGAGGTTGGTCTTCGTGGTGCGAAAACATCTGCAAACTATATTAAGCCGGATATCGCATTCGCTGTAGATGTTGGTATTGCTGGGGATACACCAGGTGTAACAGCCAAAGAAGCACAAAGTAAAATGGGTGATGGACCGCAGATTATTTTATATGATGCTTCTGTTATTGGTCATACAGGTTTACGTGATTTCGTTGTTGATGTTGCTGATGAATTACAAATTCCATATCAGTATGATTCTGTAGCGGGTGGGGGAACGGATGCAGGAGCAATTCACATTTCTGTAAATGGTATTCCGTCTATGGCAATTACGATTGCGACACGCTACATTCATTCTCATGCAGCGATGTTACATCGTGATGATTATGAAAACGCAGTGAAGTTAATTGTAGAAGTTATTAAACGTCTTGATAAAGAGGCTGTACATAACATTACATTTAATTAATAGAGAAAGCGAAGGGATTTTCCCCTTCGCTTTTTGCATTTTAAAATGGTCTGTCTAATCCTGCCGCAGTATGAGTTCCTAAAATAATTAAACGAGTTAATTGCATTGCCATAAAATGCGGAGTATATATCATGCCTCTTTTTAACCATGACATAATCATTCCGATATGAGCCCCTGTCACATAACTAATAAGAATGTCACGAGGAACCATGAGTTCTTCATCATCAGGCTGTGAAATAGATAAGCTTAATGTTAAATATGTTTGGATTGTTTTCATCATTTTATAAGAGTAGTTTCCAGCAGCTTTATCTCCAAGCATAACGTTATAGAAGTTCACATTTTCTGCGATATGTTCAAACAAAGCCAAAAATGTCGGATGTGGTGAATCGAATGTCAGTTGAAACTCTTCTTTATTTCTAATTTTCGGTTTAATTACTTCCGTTAACTTCTCTAACATTTCTTCAATACTTTTTTCTAATAGGTCATATTTATCATGGTAATGGCTATAAAATGTAGCACGATTTACAGGAGCACGTTCCGCGATATGTTGCACAGTTACATTTTCAAAGCCTTTTTCGCCTACTAAAGCGACAAAAGCATCCTGTATGAGTTGCCTCGTTCGTTTTACACGTGGATCATTTGTATTTTTAATAGACATTTTTACTTCACCTCGTTTAATTTTTTAAACTTAAACAACACATATATAGTGTAATGTTGTTTAAACAACATATAGGTTTAAATTGTTGGTTGTAGATTTGGGATAATTATTTATAATTATAAACGATAGTCCTTTAGAAATCAGCACCGCTAGGATGCAGACAAAACATAGTTTGCGTCGTAAAAGGTGTGCTTTTTTTGTTTAAAGGTTAATATAATTAACAATTAAACAATATAAACACTAAGGATGTAAATAGTTTAGAAAAAAATTATATGCGATATAAGGAGAGGAATGCAATGAATCAGTTTCGAAGAATGGTGATTATCAACATTATCACATTAATTGTATTAGTTGGCGGCGGTATTGGCGGTTATTACTATTACAATCAAGCGGAAAATTATTTAAAAACAGAAAATGCGAAGATTGACGGGAAAGTAATCCCAATTGCATCACCAGTAGCAGGTAAGTTAACAGACTGGAAAGCTGAAGTCGGAAAAAACTACAATGAGAACGATAAATTAGGTGCTGTCACTGTAGCTGGAGCAAATGGGGAGCAAACAGTAGATGTAACAATTCCGCAAAATGCAACAGTTGTACAATCAAATGCAACAACTAATGCGTTCGTTGGAGCAGGTAGCCCGATTGCTTATGCATTTGATATGAGCAATTTATGGGTAACAGCAAATATTGAAGAAACAAATATTGATGATGTTCAAAAAGGTCAAACAGTAGATGTGTATGTAGATGCATACCCAGATACAACGTTAACAGGAAAAGTAGAACAAGTTGGATTAACAACAGCAAATACATTCTCGATGTTACCATCAAGTAACGCAACAGCGAACTATACGAAAGTAAAGCAAGTTGTACCAGTTAAAATTTCTTTAGATCATAGTAAATCAGTAAATATTGTTCCTGGAATGAATGTGTCAGTTCGTATTCATAAGTAAGGGGGAGATGAAATGTCCTCAATTGCAATTGTAGGATATACACTATTTTGTATAATCGTCTTCTTCCTTGTAAATCGTCTTTTACGAAAGAAAAAAACGAACGCGGGAGAAGAACAAGTCCCAGCCGTAAGTAAGATAGAAGTAAGTAAGATAGAAACAGTAGAGAAAGAAATTGAATCAAAACAAGAAACAGAAGTTTCTAATGTAGTTGAATTAGAAACAGGGAAGCAAGAAGAAGTAAAACAAGAAACAGAAGTGCCGAAAAAACCAATGTCTATGCCTTTAGAGAATGTAAACGTAAAGGCAGTTGTAGCTGTATTAATTCTCGGTATGTTCGTTTCTATTTTAAACCAAACAATCATTAATGTTGCATTGCCTCCATTAATGAACGAATTTAACGTATCAACTTCAACAGCACAATGGTTAATTACAGGCTTCATGCTTGTAAACGGAATTTTAGTACCGATTAGTGCATTTTTAGTTTCACGGTTTACGTATCGTAAATTATTTGTAGCAGCAATGTTATTCTTCACTGTAGGATCTATCATTTGTGCTACATCAGGTAACTTTACAATGATGATGACGGGCCGCGTTATTCAAGCGGTTGGTGCAGGTATTTTAATGCCAGTTGGTATGAATATCTTCATGACATTATTCCCTCCTCATAAGCGCGGAGCAGCTATGGGACTATTAGGGGTTGCGATGATTTTAGCACCAGCTATCGGACCAACTGTAACAGGTTGGGTAATTGAAAACTATAGCTGGAACTTAATGTTTTACGGAATGTTTGTTATCGGTTTAATTATTACGTTCTTATCTTTAAAATTCTTTACACTAGCCCAGCCAGTGTCTAAAACAAAGTTAGATGTATTCGGTGTTATTAGTTCAAGTATTGGACTAGGTAGCTTACTGTACGGATTTAGTGAAGCCGGAAATAATGGCTGGACTAGTGCAGAAGTTGTTATAACACTTATCATCGGTGTCATTGGTTTAGCTGTATTTATTTGGAGAGAGCTAACAACGGACAATAAAATGCTTGATTTACAAGTGTTTAAATATCCAGTATTTACTTTTACTTTAGTAATCAATGCAATCGTTACGATGGCCTTATTCGGAGGTATGTTATTACTTCCAGTATACTTGCAAAACATTCGCGGTTTTACACCGATGGAATCAGGTTTATTATTACTTCCAGGATCATTAATTATGGGAATTATGGGACCAGTTGCAGGTAAACTATTTGATAAGTATGGTATTCGTCCGTTAGCAATTGTTGGATTAGCCATTACAACATTTGCGACATATAAATTTACAACGTTATCAATGGATACACCGTATAGCGTTATTATGACGGATTATATTATACGTTCAATTGGTATGTCATTCATTATGATGCCAATTATGACAGCTGGTATGAACGCACTGCCGATGAAATTAATTTCTCACGGTACAGCAACGCAAAATACGTCAAGACAAGTAGCTGGTTCAATTGGAACAGCGATATTAATCACGCTTATGACGCAACAAACTACTGCTCACGTAGCGGATTACGGCAATATGTTAACAACGTCAAACCCAATTTTAGTTGATAAAGTACACGGTATGGGCCAAAGCTTAGCGGCATTAGCCGGATCAGCTCAAGCAGGAGATGTGATGAGCACGCAACTATTATTCGGACAAATTTCAAAGCTATCTGCAATTAATGGTATTAACGATGCCTTCTTAATTGCAACAATATTAGCTGGTATTGCTTGGGTGTTATCGTTCTTCTTACCATCAGGCAATAAACCAAATAGAAAAGCAGGGAATTAAATTCCCTGCTTTTTTATGTTTTTATGTAGTTAAATATAAAAGATGATAAGCAGTCAAAGAGCATAATCCCGTTATAAACAAAATTATCCCCATAGAACGAATATGTGTTAATTGTCTCCCGCTTATAATAGCTAATAGTCCAGCTAAAAGGAAGAAGCTCCAATATAAAGTTCCTGAAATTGGGAGTTTCTGCTCTGAATCTATTCCGATTCCTATACAAATGATAGGAACAACGATAAGCAATACGCTAATCAATCCCGCTATAAAGGTAAGTAATTTACGATATTTAATTCCGGCAGTGATTAAAAAAATACCAACGATGATTTCACATAATAATAAAATAGGGGCTAAGATAAGCCAAATAAATAATCCGGTAGATTCCATGTGTAATAACTCCTTAACGAATGAAAAATGAATTAGGCATAGACACGAGCTGCCAACAAATAGCTGCGAACAGTTTGAAGTTGTTATAAAAGAGTGAAAGAGGTACCGTGATGATACCTCTTCTTTACGTTGAAAAGGCGATTATATTAGTCAAAATATGTAATAGTATAGCTGGAATAATAGATTTAGTTTGTTTGTACAATAAACAAGCAAATATTCCCGTCATAAATGCACTAACCATAATTCCCACAGAGTACGTATGAGCGATACCGAAAATTAAACTTGAGAGAATTACAGCTGGCCAAAAGGTAAACTTCTCTTCGAAAAAACGAAGAAGAATACCTCTGCATACAAGCTCTTCAAAAATAGGTGCAAAAATCCCGCCAGCTAGAAGTAAGAGAAGTGGATAGTGCTCTAGTGTCGAAAGTTGTAATGCATCAGACTGTTCTTGTACGGATGAAGGGAATAATTTATCTAGTACAAACATATCTACAAACAGGGTGAGTACATAATAAATGAGAACATAGATGTACATCTGGAAAGATTTTAAAACTTGAAAATCAAATATAGGCAATACTAGTTCTTTCAGTGGTTTATATTTCATGATATATACGATTAGTAAAAGTAGGGCAACTAATTCATAACTTACATTTTCTATAGATTCAAGTAAAGGTTTATTTGTATCTGGGTTAATGTATCCGTATAATTCAATAGGTAAAAATGTAAAGAGTATATTTATTAATGAGAGACACGGAAAGAGAACGAATAAAACTCCAAAAAATTGTAACCATGACATGGGGTTGTTCTGTTCGTGCGGAATTTGTGTAGCGGGTTGCATATGTTCAAATCACCTCTTTGTATTTATATATGTAATTATAAACGATATGCGTTTGAAATATTGCATAAAAGATAGTGATTTGAAATGTTCTGTATATTTTTTCTGGGGAAAATAATAAAAGAGGTATCACTCTGTAGTGATGCCTCTTTCTCATTGATAACTATGTTCTGTTTTGTTATTCGATTTCGATTGCTCTATTTGCAATTCACGCTCTACCAATCGATCTAACTGCTGCATTGCTTTTAGTGCTTTTTCATAAGAAATCGTTCTATAATGATGTGCTCCGCCTGGCTCTTCATCTGCTTCATCTGCCCATTTAATAACGTTTTGTAGAGGTGTTCTTTCAAGCGTTTGTTCTAGTAGGAAAGAATCAGTGTGCAGAAGAATTGCAACAGAAATTTCTTTTGCTAGTTTCGGGTGTTCCCCTAATCGGATTAATAATTTATGAGCTCTTTCCGCTCCTTTAATCGCATGTATATCATTCTTTTTATACAAGTCATAGTCCCATTCTCCCTCACTGTACCATGTATGATGTCCGATATCATGAAGGAAACCAGCCTTTGTCGCAGCGTCGACTGAGGCGTGATGCTTTTTAGCTAAGTGAAACGCATGGTAAGCGACAGCAATCGCGTGGACCATTCCAGAACGGTTTACATATTTTTGTGTAATGTGATGTTTAAAAATTTGTTCAAGCGTAATACGGTGCATAAAACATTCACTCCTTTTATCTATTGATGTATATGAAGAAAATCGATCGGTTTAAATGTATTTTGAACATTGTACTCCATCAATTAGCTTTTAGTAAAGTAGAAATGTTTAGGAGAAGAAAAATTTTATAGACATAAAAGGTCACCTTAAGTTTCTAAGGTGACCTTTTATTGTTTATTTTTTTAATCCTTGCTCCAGTGTTCCTAACATTTCGTGTTTTTCATTTTCATCAGCATTTTTCCAAATGACTTCAAATAAAACGCCAAGACCTGGAAGCATTTTTTCTTCACCGCTTTGAATTGCATCGACAATCGTTTCTTGTAATTGGTCTTGTGAATTTCCAGATACATTCGCTAATACAGCGCCACGTAAATTAAAACTCATTATCTTCACCTCTTCTTCAGAATTGAAACTGACGTTAGTTTTTGTTCTTTTTTATGTAAATATGTATGAAAAATAGGCTATAATGATAAGACAAGAAGAGAGGGAAATACATATTATGAAAAACATTGATTCAGTACAAAACCCGCGTGTGAAGCAGTGGAAAAAGCTGCAGACGAAAAAAGAGCGCGATAAAAAAGGTTTATTTTTTGTAGAAGGATTCCATTTAGTAGAGGAAGCGTTAAAGGCGGGAGTTGTAACAGAGCTTATCGTTTCAGATCAGACAGATCTTCCGAAAGATTGGACAGTTAATGATGTTGAAATGTATATTGTGCCTGAAGCAATTGTAAAAGTACTTCGCGAAACTGAAACAACGCAAGGCGTATTTGCTGTTTGTGAGAAACATGAGAAAGAAGTAGCTCTTACTGATGGGAAATTTCTTTTATTAGACGGCCTTCAAGACCCGGGTAATTTGGGAACGATTATTCGTACAGCTGATGCAGCTGGTATTCATGCCGTTGTGCTTGGAGAAGGGTGCGTTGATGTTTATAATAGTAAAGTACTACGCTCTACACAAGGTTCTATTTTTCACTTACCGATTGTAAAAGGGAACTTAGAAGAGTGGGTAGACAAGTTAAAAGAAAATAACGTCCCTGTATATGGAACAGCTCTTGAAAATGGAGTTCCATTTGGTGAAGTAACACCGACAGGAAGTTTTGCATTAATTGTAGGAAATGAAGGAAGCGGCGTACGCCAAGAAATTCTTGCAAAAACTGATCAAAACTTGTATATTCCAATTTATGGCGGGGCAGAATCATTAAATGTTGCGGTTGCAGCAGGGATTTTAACGTATTATTTACAAAGCCCGGTTGCGAACAAATAAAAAACTTCTTATAATAAGTTGAAGTATATGTTTGTAATGAACATACAATAAAAGTTAAATAACGAAAAACGTTGATAGAGAAGAGTAGCTTACAAAATCGCCATATAGGGAGAGAGTGCCATAGACTGAAAGCATTCTTATGGTAGACGGAAGTGAATTCACCTCTGGAGTTGACGCCAGGACCATTTATATGTAAAGGCGTTCCGGTCAGAATTGATCGTTATAACTAATGAGTGGGCAGACTTGTTCTGTCAATTTAGGGTGGTACCGCGAATTTACCTCGTCCCTTTTTGGGAGCGAGGTTTTTTTATTTTTAAAATTAGGAGGGTTCCAAATGGAAGCACGTTTAAAAGAGCTAAAGCAAAAAGCGTTAGAGCTTATTGAAGAAGCGAAAGAGCTAAAAGGCTTAAACGACGTACGCGTAGCGTATTTAGGGAAGAAAGGCCCAATTACAGAAGTATTACGCGGCATGGGAAAATTATCAGCAGAAGAGCGTCCACGTATGGGAGCATTAGTAAATGAAGTACGTGAAGCGATTCAAACGCGTCTAGACGACAAAATTGGTAACTTAGAAAAAGCAGTAATTGAAGCGAAATTAGCTACTGAAACAATTGATGTTACACTGCCAGGTCGTCCTGTTGAAACAGGGTGTCACCATCCGTTAACAGCTGTTGTAGAACAAATTGAAGATGTATTCATCGGTATGGGTTATGAAGTAGCTGAAGGAACAGAAGTAGAAAAAGACTACTACAACTTCGAGGCACTAAACTTACCGAAAGATCACCCAGCACGTGATATGCAAGATACATTCTACATTACAGAAGAAACGTTACTACGTACACATACATCTTCTGTGCAAGCACGTACGATGGAAAATAATAAAGAAAAAGGCCCAATCAAAATTATTTGTCCTGGTAAAGTGTATCGCCGCGATGACGATGATGCGACACATTCACACCAGTTCATGCAAATTGAAGGTCTTGTAATTGATAAAAACATTCGTATGAGTGATTTAAAAGGTACACTGCAAGTATTCGTGAAAAAGATGTTCGGTGAAGATCGTGAAATCCGTCTTCGTCCAAGTTTCTTCCCATTCACAGAGCCATCTGTAGAGATGGATATTTCTTGTATGATGTGTCACGGTAAAGGTTGCGGCACTTGTAAAGGGACTGGCTGGATTGAAATTCTAGGCGCAGGTATGGTTCATCCGAACGTACTTGAAATGGCTGGTTATGATTCAAAAGAATATCAAGGTTTCGCATTCGGTATGGGCGCAGAGCGTATCGCAATGTTGAAATACGGCGTAGATGACATTCGTCATTTCTATACAAATGATGTACGTTTCTTACAACAATTCAAACGAGCGTAAGGGAAGGAGAGGATAAATATGTTCGTATCATATCGTTGGTTACAAGAGTATGTAGATATTAAAGATGTAACAGCACAAGAACTAGCAGACAAAATCACGAAAAGTGGTATTGAAGTAGAAGGCGTTGAAGTATTAAATAAAGGTGTAAAAGGTGTTGTAGTTGGTCACGTATTAGAATGTGAAAAACACCCAGAAGCTGACAAATTAAGCAAATGCTTAATCGATATCGGTGAAGAAGAGCCAGTACAAATTATTTGTGGAGCTGCTAATATTGCAAAAGGTTTAAAAGTACCAGTTGCAAAAGTTGGCGCTGTACTTCCTGGTAACTTCAAAATTAAAAAAGCAAAACTACGCGGTGAAGCTTCTCACGGTATGGTTTGTGCTCTTCAAGAGCTTGGCATTGATGGAAAGTTAGTTTCAAAAGAATACGCAGATGGTATTTTCATCTTCCCAAGTGACGCTGAAGTTGGAGCAGATGCACTTGAAATTTTAAACTTACATGATGAAGTACTTGAGCTTGGTTTAACACCAAACCGTGCAGATTGCTTAAACATGTTAGGTGTTGCATATGAAGTAGCTGCTATTTATGGCCGTGAAGTAAAACTTCCAGCTATCGACTTACAAGAAACAGCAGAAAAAACTTCTGACTATATTTCTGTAAGTGTAGAAGCGAAAGAAGAAAATCCGTTATACATTGCAAAAATGGTGAAGAACGTAAAGATTGGTCCATCACCAATGTGGATGCAAACTCGCCTTATGGCAGCTGGCATTCGTCCAATTAGCAATGTAGTTGATATTACAAACTACATTTTAATGGAATACGGTCAACCGTTACATGCATTCGATTACGATAAATTAGGTTCAAAAGAAATCGTTGTTCGTCTTGCAAAAGAAGGCGAAAAAATTCAAACATTAGATGCTCAAGAACGTACGTTACAAGAGCACCATCTTGTAATTACAAACGGCACAAAAGCTTTAGCTGTTGCTGGGGTAATGGGCGGAGCTGATTCTGAAGTTGATAGCGATACAGTAAACGTTCTAATTGAGTCTGCATACTTTGCAGGTCAAACAGTGCGCCGTACATCAAAAGACTTAGGTCTTCGTAGTGAATCAAGTGCACGTTTTGAAAAAGGAATCGACCCAACACGTACATTCGAAGCGATTCAACACGCAGCTGCTTTAATGGCGAAATACGCTGGCGGAGAAGCGCTTGAAGGCGTAGTAGAAGCTGATAACTTACAAGTACAAGAGCGTACAGTATCTGTTACAGCTGAAAAAGTAAACCGTGTATTAGGTACAGATATTTCTGCAAGTGAAATGGGTACAATGTTCACAAACTTGAAATTCCCATTCACAGAAGTAGAAGGCACATTCCATGTAAATGTACCAGCACGTCGTCCTGATATTACAATTTCAGAAGACTTAGTAGAAGAAGTGGGCCGTCTATACGGTTATGACCACATTCCAGTTACATTACCTTCTGGAACGATGACACGTGGTAAATTAACATCAGCACAAACGAAACGTCGTAAAGTACGTCGCTTCCTAGAAGGTGCTGGTTTATATGAAGCAATCACATATTCATTAACAAGCGCTGACAAAGCGAAACAATATATGGTTGAGCCGAACGAAAAAGCTCCTGTAAATCTTGCGCTTCCAATGAGTGAAGAGCGTAGCCAACTTCGTTTAAGCTTAGTGCCACAATTGTTAGAGGCAGTTTCATACAATGTTGCACGTAAAAATGACAGTGTTGCTTTATACGAAGTAGGTTCTATCTTCTTACCGACAGAAGCAGGAGAACTTCCGAAAGAAGAACAACATCTTGCAGGTGTTATGACAGGTCTTGCTCTTCACCATGCATGGCAAGGTGAGAAGAAAGTTGTAGACTTCTTCGTTGTTAAAGGTGTGCTTGAAGGATTATTCGACGTACTTGGCGTTGCAAACCAAATCACATATGCACCAGCAAAACGTGAAGGTATGCACCCAGGCCGTACAGCTGACATTGTATTAGATGGCGAAGTAATTGGATTCATCGGTCAATTGCACCCTGAAGCGCAAAAACAATTAGATGTGAAAGATACATTCGTATTCGAACTATCTCTTGCAAAAGTATTCGGTGCAGACGTGGAAGAAACTTATTACTCAGCAATTCCACGTTTCCCATCTATGACACGTGACATGGCTGTTGTAGTAACAACAGAAACAAAAGCTGGTGAAATGAAGCAAGTAATTGCTGAAGCTGGCGGAGAACTTCTGAAAGAAGTAACGCTATTCGACTTATACGAAGGTGAAAAAATGGAAGAAGGCAAGAAATCACTTGCATTCTCTATGAACTACTTCGATGCAGAACGTACATTAACAGACGAAGAAGTAACAGAAGCACATAGCCGTGTATTAACAGCGGTAGAAGAGAAATTTGGTGCGGAGTTACGTAAGTAATTGAAAATTGCCGGATTTAATTCCGGCAATTTTTTTATTGGAGCGGTTGTCGAGTGTTATCGGTAATTCGATATATTATAAAAAACGCCGATATATATCAAGGCATCTTGCATCTTTCCCTCGAATGTAGTACATTAATTTTAGTTTAACAAAACGAAAGACGATGATAAGGAAAAGTAGTATATACTATAATCCAAAGCGAGTCAGGGGCGGTGAGAGCCTGATGAGGCGGTATATGTGAAGAACACCTTGGAGTTGCTAACCGAAATTGAAACTTGTATTCAAGAGTAGACTTAGACGGGAATCCGGCCTGTTACAAACCGGGAAGTATGTATTACATACGAGTTAAAGTTGGTCTTTATGACAAATTGGGTGGTACCGCGAAGTTTAACCTTTCGTCCCTTTATGGATGAAAGGTTTTTTTGTATTTAAATATATCAGTAAAGGAGAATTTTACTATGGAAAACACATTAGTAAAAAGTCTGTATAGAGATACAGATAAATACGCAGATCAAACAGTACAAGTATCAGGTTGGATTCGTAACTTACGTGATTCAAAAGCATTTGGTTTCATCGAATTAAACGACGGTAGCTTCTTCAAAGGTGTTCAAATCGTTTTCGATACAGAATTAGAGAACTTCAAAGAAATTGCAAAGCTTCCACTTAGCTCTTCAGTTAAAGTAGAAGGTAAAGTAATTGCAACGCCTGGAGCGAAGCAACCATTTGAAATTAAAGCAGAAAAAATTGATATCGAGGGCTTATCAGATTCTGATTACCCACTTCAAAAGAAGCGTCATACGTTTGAATACTTACGTACAATCGCTCACTTACGTCCAAGAACAAATGCATTCTCTGCAACGTTCCGTGTACGTTCTATCGCAGCATTTGCGATTCACCAGTTCTTCCAAGAGCGTGGTTTCGTACATGTTCACACACCAATTATCACTGGTAGTGATACAGAAGGTGCAGGCGAAATGTTCCGCGTAACAACGCAAGACTTAAACAACGTACCAAAAGGTGAAGACGGACAAGTTGACGAATCAAAAGACTTCTTCGGTAAAGAAACAAACTTAACAGTAAGTGGACAGCTGAATGCTGAAGCTTATGCACTAGCGTTCCGTGATGTGTACACATTCGGACCTACATTCCGTGCAGAAAACTCAAACACAACTCGCCACGCAGCTGAGTTCTGGATGGTTGAGCCTGAGATTGCATTCGCTGAATTAGGCGATGTAATGGATCTTACAGAAGATATGCTGAAATATGCAATGAAATACGTACTAGAGCATGCACCAGAAGAAATGGACTTCTTCAACAGCTTCGTTGATAAAACAGTTCTAGAGCGCATGAACAATGTAATCAACTCTGACTTCGGTCGCATCACTTATACAGAAGCAATTAAAGTACTTCAAGAATCAGGTGCTGACTTCAAATACCCAGTAGAATGGGGTATTGACTTACAAACAGAGCACGAAAGATACTTATCAGAAGAAATCTTCAAACGCCCTGTATTCGTAACTGACTATCCGAAAGACATTAAAGCATTCTACATGCGTATGAACGAAGATGGAAAAACAGTAGCAGCTACTGACCTTCTAGTTCCTGGCATCGGCGAATTAATCGGCGGAAGTCAACGTGAAGAAAGAATGGATGTTTTAGTAGACAGAATTAAAGAATTAGGTATGAACGAAGAGGACTACTGGTGGTACTTAGAACTTAGAAAATACGGCGGTACAAAACACGCTGGATTCGGTCTAGGTTTCGAGCGCTTCCTAATGTACATCACTGGTATGGCTAACATCCGTGACGTAATTCCATTCCCAAGAACTCCAGGTTCTTCAGAGTTTTAAGATAGAAAAAAGCGAGAGCAACTGCTCTCGCTTTTTTTATTGGAAAAGGGTGTAACTAGAACTCGAATTTTATAAGTATTTCAAGATTGGAAAAAATGTTGTTCAAAGTTTCCTTCTCCTTTCATATATAGTAAAGCGAATGCAACATTTATAGGAATGGGAAAGGGGTTTGGGGACGATGGGGGAAATTCCAATTCATACAAAATGGACATTACGTGACAAGTATATAGTAATCACCGGTGCAACAAGTGGTATTGGATTAGCGGCAGCTAAGGCATTTGCAGAACGCGGTGCCAAACTAGGAATCATTGCACGTAATGAAGTAAAAGCGAATGATGTTATGACTCAAATTGAAAATTTAACGAATGGGAATGCAGTGGTAGATATATTTTTCGCTGATATGGCTTCCCAGCAATCTATACGCCGGGTAGCTACTGAGATTTTAGAAAGGTGTCCGAGAATTGATATATTAGTGAATAATGCGGGTGCTTTATTTCAAACAAGGCAGCTTACGGAGGACGGTTTGGAGATGACTTGGGCGGTTAACCATTTAGGTCCATTCCTGCTCACTAATTTGTTGTTGGAGCGTTTAAAGGAAAGTGTTCCTGCTCGTGTTATCACCACCGCATCTCACGGTCACAAAATGGCTAAAAAGGGAATTGATTTCGGTGATTTAGATGCAGAACAACTGTATCGTGGTGTTAAGAAGTTCATGGGCGGTCCTACAATGCGTTATGCACAAACAAAACTAGCTAACATTTTATTCACCTCTGAATTGGCACAGCGGTTGGAGGGAACGGGTGTTAGTGCTTATAGCTTTGACCCGGGGCTAGTGAATACGAATTTTAACCAGGACAATGGTCTGGTTGCTCGATTAACTATGGCAGCAATGAAACCTTTCTCTCGTACGCCTGAGGAAGGTGCTGAAACTTTAATATGGCTAGCGGAATCAATTGGAGTTACTAATCATAGTGGCGGTTACTATGCCGATAAGCAAATAGGAAAAACGTCTGAAGTTGCCTTGGATAAGGATGCCGCAAAACGTCTATGGGACATTAGTGAAAAACAGACACGAGAGTAAAAGAGTAGCGAGTGTCTGTTCAGAGTGTTATGTTGAATAGTTTTTTACCCTTAAGTAAAAAGTAATCTTGGGGGTGATTGTAATGAGTAAGAAAGTGAAAACAGACCATTCTAGATCAAGCTTAGGTTCTTCAGAAGTGGAAGGACAAGGAACGACTACGCATGAAACGGGTTCTCATAAAGTACCTTCATCAAATAAGAAGCAGAAGCGAAGTTAAACATAAAAAGGGATCCCTTTTTTATGTGAATAGTAAATGAACGGATATCGGCCGAAATGGAAATATATCGATATATCGAAGAAATACGACGAAAATAGGAACGTGTGAGATCCTATTTACCCATTTTTCATCCGTAAAAGGCGAAAAGAATTCAATTCTTTTCGCCTTGTTTAGTTCATGAAAATCATGTCGATACTAAAAAGTAGTTATTTTTTTAATAAACGAAAAGCCTTCTCCGTGTTAGCAAAATGCAGCTTCACAAACTCAGGCAGTCTTTCTTTACCGACTTTTTGAATTAATTTAGCAGCGGCAATATCAACTTGTTTACCAGCACCTTTTGGAAGTGGCATGCCAGCTTTTTTGCTTAGTTCGTCAAATTGTTTTACGAATGAGTAACGAGCCAAAATGGAAGCGGCGGCTACTGCTAAATGGACGCTTTCACCTTTTGTAGCGAAATAAACATTTTCACGTTGTACCTGTTTTTGTTTCGCTAAGTATTTATAGTATGTATCAGGCTGTGTAAATTGGTCGATTAAGATGCCCTCAGGTGTTGTAGGTGCAATTTTAGCTAATAAGTTTGTGATGGCTTTATTATGCAGTAAAGCCTTCAGTTTACCTTGGTTGTTTCCTTTATCAAATAGCTCATTATATTTTTCATTGTGAAGAACGAGAGAGCTATAAGGAACAACGTGAAGGAGTTGTTTTGCAATCTCAGCAATTTGAGTATCGTTTAAGTTTTTGGAGTCTTTTACACCAAGTTCTTTTAAAAGTGGAATTTGCTTCGCATCCACATATACAGCAACTACTGTCATCGGTCCGAAGTAATCACCGGTACCTACTTCGTCTGATCCTAGAATAGA
Source organism: Bacillus hominis (assembly GCF_030348325.1). Lineage (NCBI taxonomy): Bacteria > Bacillati > Bacillota > Bacilli > Caryophanales > Bacillaceae > Bacillus > Bacillus hominis. The sequence goes on along the minus strand of NZ_JAUCFS010000005.1, from coordinate 4,146,150 downwards.
CATTGTACCGATGGAAGCGGGCGGCGCATAACGATGTGAATTGACCGATTTTTTCACAGCTGATTTTGGTGTTTGAGAGACAGTTTGCCAACGAGAAGCTTCTGCTTCAGCACGGCCTCCTTGGAACATTACTTTTCCAGATTTATACGCTGTAATCGTACAAGATGGCACCTTTGCCATAAAGATACCGCCTTGCGGAATTTTTGGGCTAAGCGCTTGTTTATATTGTTGTTTCATGTCTTCAATTACTGTAGAACTTGTTTGTATTACGATAGAATTTGACAAAATGGTCGCCCCTTTTTTTATATTGTTATTTTTATCATATCGGATTGTTCTTTCTGTTTCCATATTATGATGGTTCATGGTATGATAAACTTTAGGATTCTGTACGTGATTGGAGGCCGGTGAGTTGTCACAACAAAAGGGAAATAAAAGTCGAATTAATGTAGAAATATATGGTCAACAATATTCAGTTGTTGGCGATGAAAGTACAAGTCATATCCGCATGGTAGCAGCGATTGTGGATGATAAAATGCGCGAACTCAATGCCAAGAATCCTTCGCTTGATACGAGTAGACTAGCGGTATTGACGGCGATAAACGTCATACACGATTACATAAAATTAAAAGAAGAACATGAGAAATTGAAAGAAAGTATGACACAAAAAGGAATTGAATAACATGATTGATATTATTATCATTTTATTGCTTGTTATGGGGTTTTTCCTCGGTTTACGCAGAGGGTTTATTTTGCAACTTGTAAAGTTAACAAGCTTTATTATCGCATACCTCGTTGCATACTGGTACTGTAAAGATTTAGCGCCAGCACTTGCGAAAATTATTCCGTATCCATTTGATAAGAATGTTTCTGTTCCAGAATGGATAGATGCGAATAATATTGAGGGTGTCTTCTATCAAGCACTTGCGTTTATTGTATTATTTATTATTACAAAAATCGCACTTTCATTACTTGGTAATTTACTGAATATGTTTGCAGAAATCCCAGTTTTAAAGCAAGTCAATGCGGTTGCTGGGGCACTTCTTGGCTTTTTAGAAGTGTATATCATTCTGTTTGTCTTAATTATTGTTGGAACAATCCTTCCAATTGAACAAATACAAACACCATTACAAAAATCATCAATTAGCAAAATAATTGTAGACGATACACCGATTCTTTCTGAAAAGGTGAAGGAGCTATGGCAGACAGGTAGCAGAGTATAACTTCTCTTTTTTCAGAAAGAGGAGTTTTTTTCTATGAACGAAAGGCGGGAGAATCATGAAAGTAAATAAAAAACAAGTTATTAAATTACTAGAGACAATCGGCCTATTTATGGAATTAAAGGGTACGAATCCATTTAAAATATCTGCATTCCGTAAAGCGGCGGCAGCGCTAGAGAGTGATGATCGTAGTCTTTCTGAAATTGAAGATTTCACAAAGATTCCAGGCATCGGAAAAGGAACGGCAGCAGTTATTCAAGAATATATAGAATCGGGAACATCTGAAGTATTACAAGAACTTGAAAAAGAAGTACCAAGTAGTTTATTACCGTTATTAAAACTACCAGGCCTTGGTGGTAAGAAGGTAGCTAAGTTATATAAAGAGCTAGGCGTTATTGATATGGAGACGTTAAAAGCTGCTTGTGAGGAAAATAAAGTACAAGCTTTAGCTGGTTTCGGTAAAAAAACAGAAGAGAAAATATTAGAAGCAATCGATCAAGTAGGCTCTCGTCCAGAGCGTTTGCCAATTGCGATGGTATTGCCTATTGCCGGGGAAATAGAGGAGAAATTGTCGAATATCGCTGAGGTAGTTCGTTTCTCTCGTGCTGGTAGCTTACGCCGTGTTCGTGAGACAGTGAAGGATTTAGACTTCATTATTGCAACGACAGAACCAGCAGCAGTACGTGAGCATTTACTACAGTTCGATAATATGATTGAAGTGATCGCGAGCGGTGATACGAAAGTTTCTGTTCGTCTTCAATATGAATATGATATTTCAATCGATTTCCGCTTAGTAAAACCAGAAGAGTTTATTACAACGCTTCACCACTTCACAGGATCAAAAGATCATAACGTAAAAATGCGCCAAATCGCAAAAGATAAAGGCGAAAAAATTAGTGAGTACGGTGTAGAAAACTTAGAAACAGGTGAAGTGAAAACATTTGAAACGGAAGAAGCATTCTTCGCTCATTTCGGTCTTCCATTCATCCCACCAGAAGTGCGTGAAGATGGAAAAGAAATTGAATTAATTAAAGAGTATCCGAACTTAATTCAGTTCTCTGACATACAAGGTGATTTACATATGCATACAACGTGGAGTGATGGTGCTTTTTCAATTGAAGAAATGGTACAAGCATGCCGTGCTCGTGGATATAAATTTATGGCAATTACCGATCATTCACAATACTTGAAAGTTGCGAACGGTTTAACGAAAGAGCGTCTTCGCGAGCAAGCGAAAGAAATTGAACGTATGAATGAAAAATATCCAGACATTACAATTTTACGCGGGATCGAAATGGACATTTTACCAGATGCCTCGCTTGATTTCGATGATGAAGTATTAGCTGAGCTTGATTACGTAATTGGAGCTATTCATTCTAGTTTCTCACAAGACCGTGAAAAGATTATGAAACGTCTGCGCACTGCACTTGAGAATAAGCATGTCACAATGATTGCCCATCCGACAGGACGTCTTCTTGGACGCCGTGAGGGTTACGATGTAGATACAGATTTATTAATTGAACTCGCAAAAGAAACAAATACAGTTTTAGAATTAAATGCGAATCCAAACCGTCTAGATTTAAGTGCGAAATTATTAAAGCAAGCACAAGATGCTGGTGTAAAAGTAGCGATTAATACGGATGCTCATACACTTGAAATGTTAGAAGATATGGAAACAGGTGTAGCAGCAGCACGTAAAGGGTGGATTCAAAAAGATAACGTGATTAACACATGGGATATTGAACGTTTATTAGACTATATTAAACGTAATAAGTAACACAAGGGGGACCAGCAACATGTTAGAAAGAACGTTGCGTGTATTAGAATACAATAAAGTAAAAGAACAATTACTTGAACATACAGCATCTTCACTTGGTCGTGATAAAGTGAAGAATTTAGTGCCGAGCACAGACTTTGAAGAAATTGTGGAACTGCAAGAAACGACGGATGAAGCAGCGAAAGTAATCCGTTTGAAAGGTAATGCACCATTAGGTGGTATTACGGATATTCGCTCAAATGTGAAGCGTGCAAAGATTGGAAGTATGTTAAGCCCAAATGAACTACTTGATATTGCGAATACGATGTATGGTAGTCGCAATATGAAACGTTTCATTGAAGATATGGTTGGTAATGGTGTCGAGCTTCCAATTTTAGAAACTCATGTTGCTCAAATTGTATCTTTATATGATTTAGAAAAGAAAATTACAAATTGCATCGGTGATGGCGGTGAAGTAGTCGATAGCGCAAGTGATAAACTGCGTGGTATTCGTACTCAAATTCGTACTGCGGAAAGCCGTATTCGTGAAAAGTTAGAAAACATGACGCGTTCTTCCAACGCGCAAAAGATGCTGTCTGACGCGATTGTAACGATTCGTAACGAACGTTACGTAATCCCAGTAAAACAAGAATACCGCGGCGTATATGGCGGTATTGTTCACGATCAATCAGCTTCTGGGCAAACGTTATTTATTGAACCACAAGTAATTGTAGAATTAAATAACGCGCTTCAAGAAGCACGAGTGAAAGAAAAACAAGAGATCGAGCGCATCTTATTGATGTTAACAGAAGAAGTGGCAGTAGAAGCAGATATCGTTTTATCGAACGTAGAAGTAGTTGCGAATCTTGACTTCATTTTTGCGAAAGCTTTTTATGCGAAGCGTATTAAAGCGACGAAGCCAATCGTAAATAACGAGCGCTATATGGATTTAAGACAAGCACGTCATCCGCTTATTGATCCAGAAATTATCGTGCCAAATAATATTATGCTAGGTAAAGATTTCACGACAATTGTTATTACAGGACCGAATACAGGTGGTAAAACAGTTACGCTGAAAACAGTTGGTATTTGTGTACTAATGGCGCAATCTGGTCTTCATATTCCAGTAATGGATGAATCAGAGATTTGTGTATTCAAAAATATCTTTGCTGATATCGGTGATGAGCAATCGATTGAACAAAGTTTAAGTACGTTCTCCTCACATATGGTGAACATTGTTGATATTTTAGAAAAAGCTGATTTTGAAAGCTTAGTTTTATTCGATGAATTAGGAGCTGGAACAGACCCGCAAGAAGGGGCTGCATTAGCAATTTCAATCTTAGATGAAGTATGTAATCGTGGTGCTCGCGTTGTTGCAACGACGCATTACCCAGAATTAAAAGCATACGGATATAACCGTGAGCAAGTTATTAATGCGAGCGTTGAGTTCGACGTGAACACGTTAAGCCCAACGTATAAATTATTAATCGGTGTACCAGGACGTAGTAATGCCTTTGAAATTTCGAAACGCCTTGGATTATCTGATCGCGTGATTGATCAAGCTCGTAACCACATTAGTACAGATACAAACAAAATTGAAAATATGATTGCGAAGTTAGAAGAAAGTCAAAAGAACGCAGAACGTGACTGGAACGAAGCAGAAGCACTTCGTAAGCAATCTGAAAAACTGCATCGCGAATTACAGCGTCAAATTATTGAATTTAATGATGAGCGCGATGAAAAATTATTAAAAGCGCAAAAAGAAGGGGAAGAAAAAGTCGAAGCTGCAAAGAAAGAAGCAGAAGGCATTATTCAAGAACTTCGTCAATTGCGTAAAGCACAGCTTGTAAACGTGAAAGACCATGAGCTTATTGAAGCGAAGAGCCGTCTAGAAGGTGCGGCGCCAGAGCTTGTGAAGAAACAAAAAGTAAACGTGAAAAATACAGCGCCAAAACAACAATTACGCGCAGGCGATGAAGTAAAAGTATTAACGTTCGGTCAAAAAGGTCAATTGCTTAAAAAAGTAAGTGATACAGAGTGGAACGTACAAATCGGTATTCTGAAGATGAAAGTGAAAGAATCTAATATGGAATACATTAACACACCGAAGCAAACAGAGAAAAAAGCAGTCGCAAGTGTGAAGGGTAGAGATTATCACGTGTCGTTAGAGCTTGACCTTCGCGGTGAGCGTTATGAAGATGCAATGATGCGCGTTGAAAAATATTTAGACGATGCACAGCTTGCGAGCTATCCCCGCGTATCGATTATTCACGGTAAAGGTACAGGAGCACTTCGCCAAGGTGTACAAGATTACTTGAAGAAGCACCGCGGCGTGAAGAATTACCGTTACGGTGACATGGGTGAGGGAGGCCTAGGCGTAACAGTTGTCGAATTAAAGTAGCAAACAACCAAACAAAAGGGGAAACCATTATATGTTTATGGACAAACTTGCAAAAGTATTGTTAGCTTGTTGTGGAATATTTTTGGTGATTGGGGTTATTTATTTAGTTGTTTTTGCGAAGTGAAGGAGCGTCAATCGTGGCATAATGATATTGCCATAGATTGACGCTTTTAATATATATGAAAAGGAATAAGCTATGAAAATCAACCAATACATAAGCGAAGCAAAATCCTGCTCAAGACGTGAAACAGATCGCCTCATTAAAGCAGGGCGCGTGGCTATTAACGGCGAAATATGTACGCATGGTGCACTAGTGAGCGATGGTGATATTGTAACGATTGATGGACAGGTTATTGCAAAAGAAGAGAAAGAAAAAGTGTATATCGCCTTTCATAAACCAGTCGGAATTACTTGTACAGCAGCCGATCATATTGAAGATAATATTATTGATTATATCAATTATCCAGAGCGAATCTTTCCTGTTGGGCGATTAGATAAGGCATCAGAGGGACTTATTTTATTAACGAATGATGGCTCTATTACTAACAAAATTTTGCACGGTGATCATGAACATGAGAAGGAATATGTTGTTACGGTCGATAAGCCTTTTACTGATTGGTTTATTGATGAGATGTCCAGCGGTGTAAAGATTAAAGATGGTATGACGAAGCCATGTAAAGTGATGAGAGTCGATCAATCTACATTTCGCATCGTCTTAACGCAAGGAATGAATAGACAAATTCGTAGAATGAGCCGTGCTTTCGGGTTTACTGTAAAAAAGTTGAAGCGAGTTCGCATTATGAATATAGAGCTAAATGAGCTTGGAGTAGGAAAATGGCGAGACATTACAGCTGAGGAATTAGAAATATTAATAGGGCAGTTATAGGGAGAAAAGTTTTCTCCCTATATTTTTTGTCAGAAAAAATAAAACTATTGATTTTTTTGAAAATAGCCCATATAATAAAAAACAACAAGTTTCGACAAGATATTTAATAAAAGTAATGATGAGGACATGAGTTGTTTTTTACGATTTTCAGAGAGGGAAGCCTTAGGCTGTGAGCTTCCTAATACGGAAAGATATACTTACCACCTCTAAACTTCAAGAGTGAACTGCATGATGCATTGTAATTCTTGGCGGATAAAACCGTTATCAATTTACACGAGCTATAAAATGAGCTTATTTCGTTATAAATTCATTTTATTAGAATAAGGGTGGAACCACGATTTCAGCACTCGTCCCTTTGTTAGGGACGGGTGTTTTTTGCGTTCTTTTATAGGGAAGTATGTTTGAAAGAGGATATGTGACGGGTTTAAATTCAGAATATTTTGTTAATGAAATGATTAATTAGGAGGTTAGTAGAAATGAAATCATCTTTAAAGTTTTCTGAGATGTTTGCAATAAGTTTAATGTTATTTGCACTATTTTTCGGTGCAGGTAATATGATTTTTCCACCAGCGTTAGGACAAGGTGCTGGAACAGATGTATGGATCGCGTTGTTTGGTTTTATCGTAACAGGTGTGGGATTGCCTTTATTAGGGGTTATTGTTATAGCTTTAAAGGGAGATATTAATGAGCTAGCGGGACGGGTACATCCTATATTCGCACTTGTTTTTATCACTGCAATTTATTTATGTTTAGGCGTATTCGTAAGTGTTCCACGTACAGGAACAGTTGCTTATGAGATGAGCATTGCACCGTTTTTACCAAGTGAAATAGCTGGTCAATCATATCCACTTGTTATCTTTACACTTATTTACTTTGCAGTAACGTTCTATTTAGCTTTAAACCCATCGAAATTAGTGGGACGCATCGGTAAAGTGTTAACTCCAATTTTGTTAGCTGTTATTGCAATTATCGTAGGTAAAGCACTTATTACACCAATTGGAGAATTTGGTGCACCGACAGAAGCGTATAGTGCTCCTCTTTTTAAAGGTTTTATTGACGGATATTTAACTTTAGATGGACTTGCAGCACTTGTATTCGGAAATGTTGTCATTAATGCTTTAAAAGCAAAAGGTGTTACAAATAAGAACAGCATTGCGAAAGTAACAATCTTTGCAGGATTTATTGCAGCACTTGGTTTACTACTTGTGTATTTGGCGCTTGCGTATCTTGGGGCTTCTAGTGTATCTCTTGGAATGGGCGCAAACGGAGGAATTATTTTAACAAACGTTGTGAACCATTTATTTGGAAGTTACGGAACTTTATTACTAGGTATCGCGATTACAGCAGCATGTTTAACAACTTCTGTAGGTATTGTTGCTGCTTGTGGAGAATACTTTTCTTCCTTATTACCGAAGCTTTCATATCAAAAAGTTGTTTTCATTTTCTGTGTATTAGCATTTATGGTAGCAAATCTTGGTTTAACTCAGTTAAACGCATTAGCATTACCAATCTTAATCGCAATTTATCCAATTGGTATTGTGCTTATCGTATTATCACTTGTTGAAAATTACGTTCGTCTTCCATTAGCGATGTATGTAGGAGGTATTGTAGGAGCGTTCGCGATTAGCTTCTTTGATGGATTAAACAATGCGGATCTTCAAATCGCGGCATTAGCACCTATTTTAGATAAGGTTCCATTATATAGTGTAGGGATTGGTTGGTTGGTTCCCGCTATAGTTGGTGTAGCGATTGGTTATGTAATTTCTATGTTCAAGAAACAAGAAGTTGCTGTAGAAAAATAGAGAAAAGGGGCTTTCTATAATAGAAAGTCTCTTTTTTTGTAGAAAAAGTCATACATAGAGAAATTCAGATATTAAAAAATTTATACGTAATATAGTTGACAAAAAATTTAACAGTAGGCTAAGATTGACTTAGTTGTGGAAATGTTGGAAGGGAAGTGACGGGAGCAAGGGAAGAGGTTTTCTATGACTATATCATTTTTGGAAGAAGGGGTGATAGAACAATAGAATAGGTAGTTTATTTTTTTTGTAGTCTGCTGAGAATGATAATCAGTAAAGTGATTGAATTATTTTAGAGTGCTTTTTATAGGGAATATTGAGGGATATTATATTTTTTGACCTCTAGTGAGAATGATAATCAACGATACTTATATTACATAAATTAATGACAATTAAATAAAGGTAGAAGAGATTATTTTTTTCTTATAAATTGAGAATAATTATCATTTTCAAATTATAAAACGAAAGATAAACAAGGAGGAAGTAAGCAAAATGAGAAAGTTTTCAGTATTACCCGCATTTATTATAACGTTAGTATGTATGCTAGCTTTTCTCGTAATGCCATCTGGACAAGCTTCAGCAAAATTAGCTGACGGTACTTACGATATTAACTACGTTATCAAAAAGGCGGAAGATGATTCGGCTTCAATGGCAAATGATTATTTTGAAAAACCAGCTAAGTTAATTGTAAAAAATGGTGAGATGAGAGTACAAGTTCCAATGAATCATAGTGCTTGGATTACAGAATTCAAAGCACCAGAGAATGGTAATTTCGTTGATTCAAAAGTAATTAGCAAGGACGAAGCAGCAGATAAAAGAACGGTTGAATTTAAAGTTGATGATTTATCTAAACCGTTAGGAGTAAAAATTCATGTTGTTGTACCAAGTGCAAACTACGACCATCATTACACAGTTCGCTTTGCATTTGATGCAAATGTGAAGGCTGTAGGTGGCGATAACAATGCAGCTGTTGTAACAAAAACTGATGATCAAACTAAAAAAGATGGACAAGTAAAAGAAGAGCAAAAGAAAGAAGAGAGTAAAGAAACAAACAAAGACGCAAATAAAGGAACAAATGAGAGTGGCAAGGCTGAAAAAACAGATAACCCAAAAACAGGTGATGATGCACGCATCGGATTATTTGCAGCGTTAGTTTTGATCTCAGGTGTTTTCTTAGTTCGTAAAGTGAAGTTAAGTAAATAAATAAATTTTAAAAGGGAGAGTCATTCCATTGAACAGGTATCTTAAGATTGTTGTTGCAATGTTTCTAACGATTTTTACATTCGTATCAACGCTACAACCACTTGCAGTTCAAGCTGCTACAACTTTAGCTGACGGCGAGTATTCAATTGGGTTCAAAGTGTTAAAAGATACATCAGATGAAGAGTCGATGATGAATCAATATTCAGTAAGCCCGGGAACTTTAAAAGTGAAGGATGGGAAAAAGAAAGTATCCTTTACATTAACGCATAGTTCATGGATTACGAAGTTTGAAACAGAAAAAGGTAGTCAATTCGTTGATGTAAATGTAGTTAGTGAAGATAAAGAGAACGATACAAGAGTAGTAGAATTTGATGTAGAAGATTTAGAGAAAATATTAAATGCAAAAGTAAAAGTTGATATTGATGCTTTTAATTATCATCATTACTATGACATTCGTATTTCATTCGATCAAAATAGCATTACACCAATTCATGTAGAAAAACCAGATGAAAAAGAGGACCCAGCTAATAAGCCAGATCCAAATGAAAATCCGGATCCAAGTCAGAAGCCCGACCAAAAGCCTGACTCAGATCAACAACCAAATTCTAACACAATTAAAGATGGTGCGTACAGCATTCCATTTAAAGTATTAAAAGATCAAACGGATGAAGAATCTAAGATGAATACTTACATGGAAAATCCAGGAGTATTGAAAGTAGAAAATGGTAAGAAAAAAGCAATCGTAACACTAAAAAATAGCTCATTAATTAAAAATTTCCAAACGGAAAAAGATGGTGCATTTGTTGATGCAAAAGTAGTGAGTGAAGATAAAGAAAAAGGTACAAGAGTAGTAGAATTTGAAGTAGCTGATTTATCAAAAAAATTAAATACAAAAGTATTTATTGAGGTGGCATCACAAGGTTACAAGCAAACTCATGACGTACAACTTGTATTTGAACAAGACAAACTTGAACAAATTAAAAATGAAGAGAAACAACCGGATGAAGATAAAAAGCCGGATGCTGAAATAATTAAAGATGGTGCGTACAGCATTCCATTTAAAGTATTAAAAGATCAAACGGATGAAGAATCTAAAATGAATACTTACATGGAAAATCCAGGAATATTGAAAGTAGAAAATGGTAAGAAAAAAGCAATCGTAACACTAAAAAGTAGCTCATTAATTAAAAACTTCCAAACGGAAAAAGATGGTGCATTTGTTGATGCAAAAGTAGTGAGTGAAGATAAAGAAAAAGATACAAGAGTAGTAGAATTTGAAGTGGATGATTTATCGAAAAAACTAAATACAAAAGTATTTATTGAAGTGGCATCGCAAGGTTACAAGCAAACTCATGACGTACAACTTGTATTTGAACAAGACAAACTTGAAGCAATTAAAAATGAAGACAAACAGCCAGACGGAGAGAAACAACCGGATGCTGACACAATTAAAGATGGTGAATACAGTATCGGTTTTAAAGTGTTAAAAGATAAGACAGAAGAAATTTCAATGATGAACACATATACGAAGAGCCCAGGTGTATTGAAAGTGAAAGATGGCAAGAAGTATGTATCCTTCACATTAACGAATAGCTCATGGATTACAAAGTTTGAGTTTGAGAAAAATGGTGCGTTTGTTGATGCAAATGTATTAAATACAGATACGAAGGCTGATACAAGAGTAGTGGAAGTAGAAGTAGCTGATTTATCGAAAAAATTAGATGCAAAAGTGAAAGTAGATATCGATTCAATGAATTATCATCATTTCTACGACATTCAATTTGCATTTGATAAAGATAGCATTCAGCCAGTAGATAACCAAGGCGGAAACGATAACCAGGGTGGAAACGACAACCAAGGCGGAAACGATAACCAAGGTGGAAACGACAACCAAGGCGGAGACGATAACCAAGACGGAAACGATAACCAAGGCGGAAATGACAACCAAGGTGGAAATAATAACCAAGACAATAACACAACAATTGATCCCAATGTTCTTAAAGACGGTGAATACAGTATCGGTTTTAAAGTGCTAAAAGATAAAACAGAAGAAATTTCAATGATGAACACATATACGAAGAGCCCAGGCGTATTGAAAGTGAAAGATGGTAAGAAATATGTATCCTTCACATTAACGAATAGCTCATGGATTACAAAGTTTGAGTTTGAAAAGAATGGTTCATTTGTCGATGCGAAAGTATTAGGTACAAATAAAGAGCAAGATACAAGAGTAGTAGAAGTGGAAGTAGATGACTTATCGAAAAAGCTAAATGCAAAAGTGAAAGTAGATATTGATGCGATGAACTACCATCATTTCTATGATATTCAATTTGTATTTGATAAAGGTAGTATTAAAGCTTTAGGTAATCAAGATGGAAACAACATTCCAGGCGGAAACGATAACCAAGGTGGAAATAACAACCAAGATGGAAACAATAATCAAGACGGAAACGATAACCAAGGTGGAAGTAACAACCAAGATGGAAACAATAATCAAGGCGGAAATAACAATCAAAATGGACACACAACAGTTGATCCGAAAAATTTAAAAGACGGTCAATATGATGTTGCTTTTAAAGTGTTAAAAGATAAAACGGATGAGATTTCAATGATGAATCAATACGTTGTAAAGCCAGCAAGATTAACAGTGAAAGATGGCAAAAAATATGTTGCGATGACACTGAAAAATAGTGCGTGGATTACGAAGTTCCAAACAGAAAATGCTGGTGCGTTTGTTGATGCAAAAGTAGTGAGTGAAGATAAAAATGCAGATACGAGAGTAGTAGAGTTTGAAATCGATGATTTATTTGCGAAATTAAATGCGAAAACAAAAGTAGATATCGATTCAATGAACTACCATCATTTCTACGACGTGCAAATTCAATTTGATACAAATAATATTGGTGCAGTAGGAACTATTAAAGAGGATCCGAAAAACGATCCGAAGAATGAACCGAAAAATCCAGTGATTACACCGAAAGTAGACAATGTAAAAACAATCAGTAATCCTGATTTTAACCGAAATGCAGACGGTAAGAAGCAAAACGAAAATGTGAAGAACGATGCGAAAAAAGAGAAAAACTCAAAAACAGCAGATACAGCACAAATCGGTTTATACATGGTGCTACTATTAGGTTCACTTGCTTTATTAGTTCGTAAATATAGAGCGGGTAGACTGTAAAATTTGGAGTCTTGATGCATGGTTTCATGCATCAAGACTCGTTTCATATTGTACTGAAAGGAGTGGTGATTGAGAGTGAAGAAAATCACGAGTGTATTAATGGCTATCATTCTTTTATTTAGTATAGCTGGGTGCTCATCACCAAAAAAAGAAACGGCAAAAAAGGTAAAGAGTAGTAGTGAGGAACGTGTTATTGCAACTACAGTCGCCGTGACTGAAATTATGGATGCGTTAGAAGTAGATTTAATTGGTGTTCCAACTAGTTATAAAACATTACCGAAGCGTTATAAAGGCTTACCGGATGTTGGAAATCCGATGAGCCCTGATATGGAAAAAGTAAAATCAATGAAACCATCAGAAGTATTATCTGTTACGACGCTTGAATATGAGTTGAAGCCAGTTTTTAATGAAGCGGGCATTAAGGCAAACTTTTTAAATTTAACGAGTTTAAAAAACATGCAAAACTCAATTATAGAGCTGGGTAAAAAATATGGGCGTGAGAAACAGGCTGAAGCAGTTGTAACAAAGTTTGATAACAAGGTTGCAGACATTCAAAAACAAGTAAAAGGGAAGAAAGAACCGACAGTCCTTATTTTACTTGGAGTGCCTGGAAGTTATTTAGTTGCGACAGAACACTCATATATTGGGGATTTAGTAAAACAACTAGGTGGTAAAAATATCGTGCAAGGTGAGAAAGTAGAGTATTTAGCTTCTAACACAGAGTACTTAAAAAAAGCTGACCCAGATATTATTTTACGTGCAGCACATGGTATGCCAGATGAAGTTGTGAAAATGTTTGATAAGGAATTTAAAACGAATGATATTTGGAAGCATTTTGCCGCAGTTAAAAATAATAGAGTTTACGATTTGGAAGAGCGTTTATTTGGAACAACAGGGAATCTAGCGGCTATTGAAGCTCTAGATGAATTAAAGAAAATGATGTATCCATGATGCATGTATAGATAAAGGAAGATTGAGATGAATAAAAAATTTTGGAGTTTCTTCATCGTCACAGTATTACTAGTTATTATGACTACTGTATCCGCTGTGAAAGGTAGTTTAGAAATAGGTGTCATTGATCTTTTACAAGGTATATTTACAGGGACAAATGAAGATGTTGAAGTCATTAAAGATTTACGTTTCCCGCGCATTATTATTGCACTTTTCACTGGAGCAGCACTTGCTGTTTCTGGTGTACTTTTCCAAGCAGTTATGAAAAATCCACTTGCGGATGCTGGGGTTATCGGGATATCTTCGGGGGCCAGTTTTATGACGCTTGTTATCATTACACTATTTCCTCAGTTCTTTTTCTGGACACCACTATTCGCATTTTTAGGCGGTGCGTTTGCTTGTTATCTCGTTTATTCGTTTTCTTGGAAATCGGGTTTAAGTCCGCTACGCATCATTTTAATTGGTATTGCGATTAATGCGATGTTTACTGGTTTAAATGAATCTTTCGTTACGATTTGCGGATATTTCATTAAAAGTATTAAACAGACGACAACATCTAATATAACAATGAAGACATGGAGTGATGTGGAAGTACTTGTTACATATGGATCAATCGGCCTTATACTTGCACTGTTTGTAGGGGCATGGTGTAATTTATTATCTTTACAAGATAAAACGGCTAAAAACCTTGGACTTCACGTGACGAGGGTACGCCTTATTATTTCTGCCATTGCTGTGCTTTTAGCAGCTGTATCAACTGCAATTGCGGGCGTTATCGCTTTTGTTGGGTTACTTATCCCGCATATTTCAAGGCAATTGGTTGGATCAGATCATAAAGTACTTATTCCATTTTCAGCCCTTGCAGGTGCGTTATTAATTTTAACGGCAGACACAATCGGTAGGCTTATCGTACCGCCTAATGAAATTCCAGCGGCAACGATTATGGCAGTTATCGGTGGTCCGTTCTTAATATTCTTGCTTAGAAAGAGTGATCGAGTTCATGGAAATTAAAAATGTAACCTTTTCTTATGATAATGTAACGGATCGTTTAAAGTCTGTTAGTAGTGAGATAGAGCTTGGAAAAATTACAACAATTATTGGCCCAAATGGTTGTGGGAAATCAACATTACTAGGTGTTATGTCGCGAAATCATAATCCCCGTAGCGGAGAAGTAATGCTAGATGGGAAAGCTATTAGCCAGTATAAGCCGAAAGAGTTTGCTAGAAAGTTAGCGGTCGTTCATCAGCAAAATGAGGCGCCAGCAGATATTACAGTTGAAAAATTGACGAGTTTTGGGCGTATGCCATATAAAAATATTTTTTCTACACAAACTGACGAGGATAGCGAAGCAATCGAAAGAGCATTGACGTGTACGAGACTGCAAGATAAGCGTGATAAGCCAATACATGCATTATCTGGTGGAGAAAGGCAACGTGTTTGGATTGCGATGACTTTAGCGCAAAATACGCCCATGCTGTTTTTAGACGAACCGACGACGTATTTAGATATTTACTATCAGCTTGAAATATTAGAGTTAGTGAAAGAGTTAAATGAAGTACATGGTTTAACGATTGTTATGGTATTACATGATATTAATCAAGCAATCCGTTATAGCGATCATATTATCGTTATGAAAGATGGAGAAATAGTTATGAAAGGTACGCCAAATGATGTTGTAACAGAAGATATGATTAAGAGCATATATGGCGTAGAGGTCGTCGTGAAATACGATGAAGATACAGGGTTGTATATGGTACCAATGGGGATTTGATAGGCGGCTAAATCCCTTTGGCAATCCGTTTTGAGGTGATAATTTGAGCGGCAAGAAAGAAAAGAAAAAGAATCCCTTTTTTCAAAGAATACTTACAGTTGTTTTTTTAGGCATCTTTTTCTACTCCGTGTATGAATTAGGCGGGATGTTCATGGATTACTATGAAAATCGCAAAGTAATGGCTGAAGCGCAAGATATTTATCAAAGGAGTCCGATGGAAGAAAAATCATCAGATGGAGCAGTACGTGCGCAGTTTCAAGCTTTACAAAAAATTAATCCAGAAATAGTTGGATGGATTACAATGGATGATACGCAAATTAATTATCCGATTGTTCAAGCGAAAGATAATGATTACTATTTGTATCGTAATTATAAAGGCGAGGATATGAGGGCAGGCAGTATTTTTATGGATCATCGCAACGATATGAAATCTCAAAATCGAAATACGATTTTATACGGACATCGTATGAAAGACGGTTCTATGTTTGGGAGTCTTAAAAAAATGCTAGAAGAAGATTTTTTTATGTCTCATCGCAAATTGTATTACGATACTTTGTTTGAAGGATACGATGTAGAAGTATTTTCAGTATATACAACGACAACTGATTTCTATTATATTGAAACGGATTTTGAAAGCGATGAAGACTATGCATCTTTTCTAGAAAAAATTAAGGATAGGTCACTCTATAAAACAGATACAAAAGTGACAGCGGATGATCAAATTTTAACACTTTCAACGTGTGACTATGCACTGGATCCAGAGGCTGGTAGACTAGTCGTGCATGCGAAGTTGGTGAAAAGAAGTTGAAAAAAGAAAAGGTATAGAAGTAGAGAAGATGTATTACTTCTCATACTTCTATACCAATTATTAAAACCGAATTTATTGAGCCGCAGCTATGGGCATACGAACAATTTTAACGTCATAGAATGAGATTTTATTATCGATAATAAAGTCTGGTAATCCACCGCGATGTGAATGTGCATCTTTAAAGGCAGTGCTCTTCGTCCAACCTTGGAAATCTTCTTTTGCATTCCAACGAGTGCTGATCGTCACTTCGTCATAATCAACTGTATTTTCAGTTAGAAGAACTTCTAATCCTAAGAAACCGGGCATCGTTTCAACTTTACCTACTTTATTAAAGCGCTCAATTAATTTATGTGCGTCACCCTTCGTAATTTTAGATGTATTTGTAACAATAATCATTTCTGTATTCCTCCTATAAATCTACCATTATTTTCATCGTTTCATATACTTTAAATGATAATGAATTTCATTATCATTGTCAATTATAATTATAGTTTTTATATAAATAAATAGCAGTTATGCTAGGAAATGAGCTAGTTGTACTAGCAAAGCAATAATATGGTATAGTGAAACGAGGCTGTTTTTCAGCCTCGTTTTTTAAATGCTTCCTATTAATAGAAAGCATTCAAATGGAAAGGAAGACATTACATGCGATCTGAAGTAACTATAAAAATAAAACCGAAGTTTATAAAAGAAATTAAAAGTGGATATCCACTTATTTTAAAAGATGCAATTCAAAATTTAAATGATGTACGTGAAGAAGGGACAATCATCAAAGTAGTAGATGAGAAGAACCAATTTATCGGAAAAGGTTATTATGGAAAACAAAATAAAGGGTATGGCTGGATTTTAACGAGAAAAGAGAAAGAGCAAATTAATCAGGATTTCTTTGAAAGTAAAATAAAATCTGCTTTACATAAACGAAAAGATTTTTATAAGTCAAATGACACAACGGCATTCCGTGCCCTAAATGGCGAAGGTGATGGCCTTGGCGGTTTAATCATCGATTATTATGATGGTTATTATGTAGTGAGCTGGTATAGTGAAGGAATCTATACTTTCAGAGATGAAATCATAGCGGCGCTTCAAAAAGTAGCAAATTTTAAAGGTATTTATGAGAAAAAGCGTTTTGATACGAAAGGAAAATACATTGAAGGTGATGATTTCGTAGCAGGAGAGCGCGGTGAGTTTCCACTTATCGTAAAAGAAAACGGTGTAAACTTTGCAGTATATTTAAATGACGGGGCGATGGTTGGTGTATTTTTAGATCAGCGTAACGTTCGAAAACAAATTCGCGATAAGTATGCACAAGGAAGAACGGTTTTAAATATGTTCTCTTATACTGGGGCTTTCTCTGTATTTGCAGCGCTTGGCGGCGCAAGTAAAACAACAAGTGTTGACCTTGCAAATCGTAGTTTAAGTAAAACGATCGAGCAGTTTAGTGTAAATGAAATTGATTATGAAGCACAAGATATTATTGTAGAAGATGTATTTCTATATTTCAAATATGCAGCTAAGAAAAAGATGAAATTTGATATGGTTGTACTTGACCCTCCAAGTTTTGCACGCTCAAAAAAATATACGTTCAGTGCGGCGAAAGATTATAAAAATTTATTAAAAGAAACAATTGCCATTACAGAAAATAACGGTATTATCGTTGCTTCTACAAATTGTAGCGCATTCGATATGAAAAAGTTTAATGGCTTTATCGATACAGCATTTAAAGAAATGAACGGTAAATATAAAATATTAGAAGAATATTCTTTACCGGAAGATTTCCGTACAATTGATCAATTTAAAGAAGGAGACTATTTAAAAGTAGTTTTCATCGAGAAAATTAAAGGTTAATAAAGAAAAAGGAGCTCGAGTTTACTTGAGCTCCTTTTCTTATTGAACGATATTTTGGACTCTACCAACTTGCCCGTCCTGCAATCGTACTTTAATGCCGTGCGGATGAGAAGGTGAGTTAGTTAAAATATCTTTTACAATTCCACGTGTTAATTTGCCAGTTCGTTGATCTTGTTTTAACACAATATCAACTTCAAGACCTGATGCGATGTTAGATCGTTTTTGCCCGTTCATTTATACACCTGTACGTCTACGTTGGTTGTTTGTTTTCTTCGTTTGTTGGTTTTGTAATTTTTTCGTTGCTTGGCTTTGATTTCCATTATTTGAACTGTTTCCATTTCCTTGCTTTTTCTTCGCAAGTTGTTCGCGCATTAAATCAGCTAAGCTTACTTTTTTGTTTTCTGACATGATAAGTCTCCTTTATATAAAGTTAATTATGAACAATAGTAGTGAATTTCATCATATCATTGTTAAGGAAGGAAGGGAAGTTGGTTTGAAAATTCATATAATTCTTTCCAGCATTCATTCGTTACGATACAATTGAATTGTTAATGTTTGTAAAAAAGGGGATAGAAATATGTCATATCATATTTTATTAGTTGAAGATGATATCTCAATTCAAGAGATGGTTGAAAAGTACTTGGTAAAAGAAGGCTTTCAAATTACAATCGCATCTGATGGTGAAGAAGGCGTATTATCCTTTTTAAAATCATCATTTGATTTAATTATTCTTGATATTATGATGCCGAAGTTAGATGGATTAGAGGTTGTAAGAATTATCCGTGAGAAGAGTGCTGTTCCGATTTTAATGATGTCGGCAAAAGATACGGATGTTGATAAAGCGATTGGCTTAGGGCTTGGAGCGGATGATTACATTTGTAAACCATTTTCTATGATTGAGTTAGCGGCACGTGTCAAAGCTGCAATTCGAAGATCTACAAAGTATTCAGCTGTGGAATTAAAAGATGAGACCATTCAGATTGGTGACTTAATAATTGACCCAATTAATTTTACTGTGGAGAAAAAAGGAAGACAGCTTAAACTTACTTTAAAAGAATTTGAGATTTTAAAACTATTTGTGAAGAATCAAAATCGTGTTTTTACGAAAGCACAAATATATACGCTTGTTTGGAATGAAGAATATTATGGTGATGATAATGTTATTAATGTGCATATGAGGAGATTACGCGAGAAGATTGAAATTGATCCATCTAACCCGGAATATATAAAAACACTGTGGGGAATTGGCTATAAATTGGAAGTGATGTAGTATGGTTATACTTTTAACAGTGGTGATTATTATATTGCTTATCGTTATTTACGTGCAATATAAAATTAGAAAAAATAGTAATAGGAATTTACGTTTCACGTATGAGAAGTTAGAGCGAATTGTAAAAGAACAAACTGGTGAGAAGCTATTAATTATGACGGATGATACAGAATTGCAAAAACTATTAGTCGCAATTAATCAATTATTAGATGCAAAACAGAAAACGAATGCAGATCATGCGAAAGTGGAAATTTCGATGAGAAAAATGCTTTCAAATATTTCGCATGACTTAAAAACACCACTAACCGTTATTCTTGGATATACTGAAATATTAAATAATGATAAAACGATAAATGAAGAAGAGCAGCAAATGTTACTTGAAAAAGTGCATGTAAAAACACTGGAAGTAATGGAACTGATTCATAAGTTTTTTGATTTGGCAAAATTAGAATCTGGTGACAAGGCAATCGAGATAACAAAAGTAAATATGAATGAAGTTTGTCGCGAAAAGATTTTATCTTTTTATGATTTAGTGACGACGAAAGGTTTTGATGTTCATATTGATATACCAGAAAGAAATATATATGCACTTGGAAATGCAGAAGTATTAGGCAGAGTGTTAAATAATTTAATATCAAATGCGATTACATATGGAGACGATGGAAAGAAACTCGGTATGACTTTAAGAGATGATGAAACGAGTGTGTATATAGACGTATGGGATAAAGGAAAAGGAATTGATGAATCTCATATTGATAAAGTGTTTGAGCGTATGTACACACTTGAAGATTCGAGAAATAGATTGTACCAAGGAAGCGGTCTAGGGTTAACGATTACGAAAAGGCTTGTGGAAGCGATGGATGGAGAAATTCATCTTTCTAGTAAGCCGTATGAAAAAACAATTTTTACAGTTGTATTAACAAAGATACAGTTTTAGCTTGTAGAGAATTAGATTCTACAAGCTTTTTTGGAACGTAAGGAATTTGTAAGGAACGGTTAAGAAAAAAGAGATTTCCGTTGTCTATTATAGAACTATAGAGTAGTGCGAAAGGGGAAAGTGACATGACATATATATTAAAAACGAACCAGTTAACGAAAGTGTTTAGAGGGAAAGAAGTTATTTCTAGTGTTAATATGCATGTGAAAAGAGGAGAGATTTACGGCTTTTTAGGACCGAACGGCGCGGGTAAAACAACGATTATGAAAATGATTACAAATTTAATAAAACCGACGAGCGGTGATATTGAAATTTTCGGTGAGAAGTTAACAGACACATCTTATGAAGTATTAAAAAGAATGGGGACAATTATTGAATATCCAATCTTTTATGATAAATTAACGGCGAAGGAAAACTTAGAATTACATTGTGAATATATGGGCTATTACGATAAAAATGCAATTGAACATGCCTTGAATTTAGTGAAATTGCACGGCATAGACAATAAAAAAGTAAAAGATTTTTCATTAGGGATGAAACAACGACTCGGTATTGCAAGAGCGATTATGACAAAGCCAGAGCTTCTCATTTTAGATGAACCAATTAACGGTTTAGATCCAATTGGTATTAAAGAATTACGAGATTTATTTAAAATGCTTTGCAAAGAATATGGCATTACGTTATTAGTTTCTAGTCATATTTTAGGCGAGATGGAACAAATGGCAGATACAATTGGTGTTATTCAAAATGGAAAACTAATAAAAGAAGTTTCAATGAAGAGTATTAACGGAAAACAAACAGAGTACATTGAAATCACTATTCCTGATGTGAAGCGTGCAGCTTATATTTTAGAAGATAAACTCGGTATAAAAAATTACAAAATAATGAGTGGAAACATGATTCGTGTTTATGAAATGGCGACGTCACAGCAAGCCATTTCAAAAGCACTTATTATGAACGATGTTGAAATAGAAAGTATTAATAGGAAACATAGTTCTTTAGAAGAGTATTTCTTAAATGTAATGGATGGAGAAGGCATTCATGCTTAATGGAGGTGGCTTATATGTTTAAACTAATGAAGCTCGAATGGAAGAAACATCAACTATCTAGTTACTTTAAAGGGGTAGCGATTTGTATTATAGCAATTTTTGTTGCAGTAAGTCTTATAGGGTTGGGAGCGAAAGGTGAAGTAGATGCGGCGCTCACTGATTTCACAAAATATATGACTTTAGCAAACATCTTTATTAGGATGACATTTCTTATTTTTAGTTCGGTCATTTTATCACGTTTAGTAATTGATGAGTATAAGAACAAAACAATGCAACTATTGTTTATGTATCCATTGCAAAGGAAAATGGTAATGAGGGCGAAATTAACAATTGTTTTTAGTTTTTGCTTTGTGAGCATGATTATCGCTACTTTCACTATTAGTTTGCTCATATTTTTTATGAATCCAATGATGGGAGTAATTGAAACGCCTGTTACGAGGGGGGAAATAATAGCTACCATTCCAGCTACTTTTATAAATGCATTTATGATATCTGGTATAAGTTTAATTCCTTTATTTTTTGGGATGAGAAAGAAATCGGCACCGACAACGATTACTTCTGCAGTAATAATCGGGATGATAATGAACAGTAACATTGGAAACAATCAAGTAAGTTTTTATGATTTTATAGTTATCCCAATTGTGCTCTGTTTATTAGGGATTTTTATTAGTTATCTGTCGTATCGTAAAATCGACAAGGTTGATGTGGCGTAAAGCAAGCTTAAAACAACGATGAACTGGGGTATGGATAGTGAAGAAAATAATAGTAATTGCTATTTTATTTCTTACAATTGCTAGTGTGATTTTTGATTTTAAGACATTCGCTGGAAAAGATTTTAAGAAGGAGGTTGCTTTTGAGATAGATACGATAAAGGAAATTTATATCAATTAAATTTTAAAAGAGAGGAGGACCATAATGCTACGTCTTATGAAGCTAGAACTGAAGAAATTTAAGCTCGGATGGTATGTGAGGAGAGCAGTTATTGCAAATATTGTTATACTGGCATTGTTGATCTTTGTTAGTATTGTTTCTCAAATAGAAGGAGATCCAGAAATAAGGGATCCACAGGCGATTTTGTTAATGGCTAGTGCATTAGTAAGAGCAACATTTATTATTTTTGGTGGTGTATTAATAGCCAAATTAATAATTGACGAATATAAAAACAAAACAATATTACTGATGTTTTCTTATCCTGTTAACCGAAAGAAAATGATGATTAGTAAGTTGGCTATTACAGCAATAGTAACATTCATAACAGTTATTTTATCTAATATTTTTGTAGTAGGAATTTTCTTTGGCATAGATAGTTATTTTTCGATTCTTCCTAATCCATTCACAGTAGATCAATTGATGCAAGAAGGGATAAACCTGGTTCCTTTAGCGATTGCAACTGCGGGAATAAGTTTAATTCCTCTATACTTCGGAATGCGTAAACATTCGGTGCCGACTACAATTGTTTCATCTATTATCGTTGTATTAGTCGCAATTAATAACCAACCAATGTTTCCTATAGCGACTTTTCTTCCACTTCAACTAGCATTTGCAGCGATTGGAGTTGCGATTGCATATTACGGAATCAAAAATATAGAGAGGGAAGATGTAACAGCGTGACAAGAATAAGAAAAAAGAGTTGGCGTTACACCAACTCTTTTTTTGTATATGTATGCTTCGTTACTACTCCTTAAATTTGTAGTGTTTACTTAAATACTCTTGAACTCCTGGAGAAATGTTAAAGTTATTAGGACCTTTATATTCGATAGTAAACTCTCCATCTTCAATTGTTTCAAAGGCGATTGCATAGCTATCCATTTTAGAATCGTAAGAAGTATTTTTGACTTTCGCGTCTAGATTAAAGTATTTTGTAATATAATTTTTTGATTCTGTAATTGCTGTTTGTTTTTCCCAAGGGGTACCATAACTTGTGAAGTAAAGAGATACACCGATAAATCCAATGATAGATGTTAGTAAAAGAGTTCCCATTGCTATTTTTTTGTTTTTTGTATTCAATTTGGTTGCCCCTTCTCATAATATGTATTCATTTTAACTTATTTTTTCCATAAAACAACCATTCAGCAAAAAATAGTTTCACATGAAACATGTTACAGAAAAAGACAAGGTGCGCAAACACCTTGTCCTTTTTTTGTCGTTACATTTTTGGAGCTTCCATTCCAGCGGCAGCCCATTCTTCTTTTGCAGGACCGTATACACCAGGAACGGTTAAGCCAGCTTGTCGCATTAAAACAGTCATTTGTCCGCGGTGGTGATTTTGATGATTAATCAGTGTCATTAAAAATGTAGAATTCGGCATAGGACGATCAAAGAAGTCATTAATAGTAGCTAAGTCTTTATCGGTCCATTCGCTTTGAAGTGCTTCAACAAAAGCTGCATTCACTTTTCGATATTCATCTGCAATTGTTTTTGCAGAAGTTGGGACAGGATAATCTTTCGTTTCTCCTTCAAACTTTAGTCCTGTCCCAGATAGTATAACTGGAATTGCGGTAACGATATGCCAAGCAACTCTTCCTAATGTCCAGTGTTCAGGTGCAATTTCTTGTGATAAAGATTCATCTGTTAATACATCGAGCATCTTCTGAGTAGACTCAGCTTCATATTTCCATGATTGTAAAAATCCTTCAATTGTTTGGTACATAGTTATCCCTCCTAATTATGTTCATAGGTTAAGTTCGAGATACTTGATTTATTCCCTTTTAATAGAAAAAATTTCATTACATATTGATACAATATAAAAAAATAGAAAATATTTGTAAAAGTGTCAGAAAATCGATCTATTCATTTGTTATATATTTTATGTACAAAGCTTATATTAATTTTATGCCATAATAGAAAAGCCAGCTTCATATATGAAGCTGGCTTTTAATTAACCTTCTTCCCACTTTTCCTCATTAACCATAAGAAATAAGGTGCTCCAAGTACAGCAACGACAAGCCCAGAAGGAATTTCCTTCGGGTATGCAATCGTACGTCCGAGTAAATCAGCAATGGAAAGAAGGATTGCTCCAAACAGTGCTGAACAAACGAATAGTCTTTGGTGATTCATCCCAACAACGATTCGCGCTAAATGAGGTGCAACAAGGCCTAAAAAGGCAATCGTACCGACAGCAGCGATATTGACTGATGCAAGTAGTGTCGCTAAAACAATTAGAGCAAGGCGTGTTTTATTTACAGGCTGTCCAAGTCCTGTTGCTAAATCATCGCCAAGCACAAGAACATCGAGTTGTTTCATTAAGAAAAATATAATTGGTACGAGAATGAGTGATGGGTATAGAATGATATTTTCTAAGTGATTCCATCCTCTTGCGTATGTGCTCCCTGATAGCCAAGTTAAAGCAGCAGCGACGTTCAAATTCGCTCTAACGATAAAGATTTGAATAATTGCCGAGCCAAGCGCTGAAATTCCGATTCCAATTAAGGCAAGAGCTGTTGGGCTAAATCCTGATTTCCATGAGAAAAAGAGGACAATTCCAACTGCAAGTAGCCCGCCGATAAATGCACCAATTGGTAGGAAGAAACCAGGAAGTGCAGGAAAGACATACATAATTGTTAAAGCACCAACACCTGCTCCTGATGAAATACCAATAATAGAAGGATCGGCAAGTGGATTTCTTAATATGCCTTGGAAAACAAGTCCACTTATTGCAAGACATGCTCCAGCGATAGCGGCAACTAGCATTCTTGGTAAACGAAGATTCATCATCATATTTTTATCAAATTGTGTTAATTGCCCGGTTATGGCATTTGTAATGCTTTCGATGTAAGAATTGCTACCGATTACAACGCCAAGAGCAATTGTTGCAATACAAAGTGTGATAGATATAATGATTACCTTTTTATAAGAGTAATAGCGGGAACTAGCTCCAGCTGCATTCGCCCCGTTATCATTCATATATTGTTTCGACTTCATCATTCGATACACTAAATAAATAAGCCAAGGTGACCCGATCATTGCTGTGACTGCTCCGACAGGAAGTTCAGCCCCGGTTGGATCTATTAGTCTACCAACGACATCTGCTCCAAGTAATAAAATGGCTCCCCATAAGAAGGAGGAAAGGAGAAGTGTAAAATGTTGACGATAGCCAATAAGACGCATTAAATGTGGTGCAACTAAGCCAACAAAACCGATTGGTCCAACAACAGTAACAATTACTGCTGTTAAAAAGATTGCAGCAATGAAGGCGATAAGACGTGTTACTGCTGTTTTTTCACCAAGAGAAACAGCAACATCATCACCTAGTAAGAGAATGTTGAGCTTACGAGATATGAATAGTAAAACTAGGAAAGAAATAACGATAAATGGAAAAGCAAATTGAACGCCATCCCAGTTATTTTGAATAAGAGATCCAGCTCCCCATAAAAATAAACCAGCTGTTTCATTTTCATAGAAAAGCTGCATCGTTCCGGTAAAGGCAGAAAGCATTAATGTAACGACCATACCAGCTAGTGCCATTCTAAGTGGGGTTCCCTTTTTTCCACCAGAAATACGGTATACAAATAAAGCAGTAATTGCACCACCGATAAATGTGAAAAGAAGTGAGTTAATTTGCAAACCTTTCGGTAAGAAAATTGTAGCCGCTACTAGAAAGAAATATGCACCTGAATGAATTCCCATTGTACTTGCTTCAGCAAGGGGATTTTTCGTTAAAGTTTGCAAAATGACTCCAGATGCAGCAAGAGCACCTCCAGCTAAAATGGCAATTACAGCTCTAGGGAGTCGAAGCATGATTAAAGTTTGATGCTCTAGCGATTGATTCGGTGAGATAAGAGCATCGATAATCATACTGTAGGAAATATTTGCTTGTCCTTGCCCGATATGAATAAAGAAAAGGAGGAGCAAGAGAGCTGCTCCTCCTCCGAATACAAGACTTGCTCGAAGTGTATGTTGTAAGCTATTCATCGTGTAATCACTTCTTCGCTGTCATTACATCTGCTACTTGTGTTGCTAAAGATTTTGCAGACTCAGGACCACCGAAAATCCAAGTGTCGCCTTTTAATTTATACATTTTGTCTTCTTTTTTGAACTTTAATTCTTCCCAAGCAGGGTTGCCTTTTAGTTGAGTGTCAAACATGTTATCGTCATCCGCTACAATGTAAATGAAGTTTGAATCTTGTACACTTTGTAATGATTCTACAGTTGTTTGTTTAAAACCATCTGCCTCAGATTTACCTGGTTCAAAAGTATTTGTTAAACCTAATTTTTTTGTAACCTGTAAAGCTGTAGAATTGTCGGTTAAAATACGGAATGTTGGTACGTTTTTAGCTGTAAATGCTTGTGTCATTACGATGTTTTTATCTTTTAAGCCTGCTTTGTCAATTTTTGCTTTTGCATCAGCAAATGTTTTATCCATATCAGCTAATACTTTTTTACCTTCATCTTCTTTTCCAACTGCTTTTGCAATTTGTTTAAATGTTTCTGTCATTTCAGCAAAGTGATCGTTATTGCTTGTTGATGGGTCGAACATAACTGTTGGTGCAATTTGTTCTAATTCATTTTTAATCGCTTTACTACGGAATGAAGCTGTAATGATTAAATCTGGTTTTAGACGGCTAATTTCTTCTAAGTTTGGTTGTTGACGAGTTCCTACATCTACAACATCTTTACTTGGTTTTGTTTTTGTATTTACCCATTTATTATAATTCTTAATGTCTGCCATCCCTACTGGCTGAACACCAAGTGCTAATAAGTCTTCTGCATATACCCACTCAAGTACAACAACTTTTTTCGCCGGTTTATCTAACTTCGTTTCCCCTTCAGCGTGTTTAATTGTTATAGCTTGCTTTTTATCGTCTGTCTTTGCTTCTTTTTTCTCCTCTTTTTGCTGTCCGCATCCAACAGCGAATAGAAGAACTACTATGAAAATACTGAGAATTTTCTTCATCTTCTGCCCCCAAATAATTTTTTTATTTGCAATGTACGATATTGAAAATCGTTATCAATTACAACAAACAAATCATACTATGAGGATATTTTAAGTGTCAATATATTTTTAAAATTTCGACGGAAAATAATGATTTATACGGATTTTGATATGTTGCATTGAAATACATGAATGTATCAAGATTGAAGGAGAGGAAATTCGTTTAATGAAGAAGGCGAAAGTACAAGCGAAAGGAGAGAATATTGCATGTAATAATTATTAGAATGTCAGGAGTAAACCTTTGTTTATAAAAGGTTTGTCTTAGATCGGATAGAGTTGATAGGGGAAATAAAAAGCGATTTTTTATTAGATAGATGCTTCTAAATTAGTTGGATGTATTTAAAATATTGAACAAGAAGGAAGGGATCAACATGTCTTTTGGGCGCAATAACACAAATGGATATTGTGGGTGTAATAATCAAAATGGTATACATGTTGATTCGTGCTGTTTTAGTTGTGATGGGATAGTTCCTAAGCTCGGTCCAACAGGTCCAACGGGAGCGACAGGAATAACGGGAGCAACAGGAACAACAGGCCCAACCGGGGGAACAGGTCCAACGGGAGCAACCGGAGCAACAGGAGCAACAGGCCTAACCGGAGAAACAGGTCCAACGGGAGCAACGGGTCCAACGGGAGCAACCGGAGCAACGGGTCCAACGGGAGCAACGGGTCCAACGGGAGCAACAGGAGCAACAGGTCTAACAGGAGCAACGGGTCCAACGGGAGCGACGGGAATAACAGGAGCAACAGGCCCAACGGGAGAAACAGGGGCAACGGGAGTAACAGGTACAAGTATAACTGCGACGTATGCATTTGCGAATAATACGTCGGGTACAGCAATATCGGTACTTCTTGGTGGAACAAATGTCACGCTTCCAAATAATCAGAATATCGGTCCAGGAATTACTGTGTCTGGTGGAAATACAGTATTTACGGCTGCAAATGCAGGGAATTATTATATTTCATATACAATAAATATTACTGCTTCATTATTAGTAAGTTCTCGAATTACAATAAATGGGGCTCCTCTGGCTGGGACGATAAATGCTCCAGCACTAGCGACCACTTCCTTTAGTGCAACAATTATTACGACTCTTGCAGCGGGGAGTGCAATTAGTTTGCAGTTGTTTGGATTGGTAGCTATTGCAACATTATCAACGACTACACCTGGTGCAGTTTTAACGATTATAAGATTAAGCTAATTAACGATAACTCTCTTATTCTTTTAAAATTAAGAGAGTTTATACATATAATAAGAAGTTAACGAAGTAAAGCATAGTTATATAAAAGTCAGAATATTATGATTGTAACGCTGTTCTGACTATAATATAATGAAAACAATCATCATGAATGAACATTCATTTATTTTAACAATTATTGGAAGGGGGAATGAGAGTGGAAAAACCTTGGTTGCAGAGTTATCCAGAGGAAATTCCAGGGACGATTTCATATGATATTCAGCCACTTCATGAATATTTAGAGAAAATGGCTTCTCGTTATCCAGAAAAGAAAGCGCTTCACTTTCTAGGTAAAGATGTTACATTTTCAGATTTCCATGACAAGGTAAAGAAATTTGCGAATTACCTTCAAAGGCTTGGTATTGAAAAAGGTGATAGAGTTGCGATTATGTTACCGAATTGTCCACAATCTGTAATTGGTTATTATGGTACTTTGCTTGCGGGTGGTATTGTCGTACAAACGAATCCTCTTTATACAGAAAGAGAGCTTGAGTACCAACTTCATGATTCAGGGGCAAAAGTTATTCTTTGCCTTGATTTAGTGTTTCCGAGAGTTACTAATGTTCAAACTGCAACAAAGCTTGAGCACATTATCGTAACCCGTATTGCAGATTTTTTACCATTTCCTAAAAATTTACTTTATCCATTTGTACAAAAAAAGCAGGCAAATCTTGTTGTGAATGTGTCGGAAAGCGAAACGATTCATCTTTGGAAATCGGTAGAAAGGGAAAGTAATGCTGATGTTGAAGTTCCATGTGATCCTGAAAATGATTTAGCCCTTTTGCAGTATACAGGGGGAACGACAGGATTTCCAAAAGGGGTTATGTTAACGCATAAAAACCTCGTTTCGAACACTTTAATGGGAGCGCATTGGTTATATAATTGTAAAGAAGGAGAAGAGGTAATCCTTGGTGTTCTTCCGTTTTTTCATGTGTACGGGATGACAGCTGTAATGAATTTGAGTATTATGCAAGGATATAAAATGGTGCTTATTCCGAAGTTTGACATGAAAATGGTTTTTGAAGCAATTAAGAAACATAAAGTTACACTATTTCCAGGAGCACCAACCATTTATATTGCTCTATTAAATAGTCCTCTTTTAAAAGAATATGATATTTCTTCAATTCAGGCTTGTATTAGTGGTTCTGCACCGCTTCCTGTAGAAGTACAGGAGGAGTTTGAGAGGGTTACAGGTGGTAAATTAGTAGAAGGTTATGGATTAACGGAGTCATCACCAGTTACACATGGGAATTTTTTGTGGGAAAAGCGTGTGCCGGGAAGTATTGGGGTACCGTGGCCAGATACAGAGGCAATCATCATGTCACTTGAAACAGGAGAGGCATTATCTCCAGGGGAAATTGGGGAAATTGTTGTAAAGGGCCCACAAATTATGAAGGGGTATTGGAATAAACCAGAAGAAACAGCAGCTGTATTGCAAGATGGCTGGCTTCATACAGGTGATGTGGGATACATGGATGAGGATGGATTTTTCTATGTGAAAGATCGTAAGAAAGATATGATTGTTGCTAGCGGATTTAATGTATATCCTCGTGAAGTGGAAGAGGTATTATATGAATATGAAAAGGTGCAAGAAGTAGTAACAATTGGCGTTCCTGATCCGTATCGAGGAGAAACTGTAAAAGCATTTGTTGTTTTGAAAGAAGGCGCCGAATGCACGGAAGAAGAATTAGATAAGTTTGCACGTAAATATTTAGCAGCATACAAAGTCCCAAAAGTATATGAGTTTAGAAGTGAATTACCGAAGACGACAGTCGGAAAGATTTTACGCCGTGTCCTAATAGATGAAGAGAAGAAAAAGAGTGAGGATGAGCAAACGGGCTAAGGCCCTTTCTTTTTGAAAAAATAGGATTGACACTTTTCTGAATAGTAAGTATTATAAGAATATGAATGACTATTCATTCAGTCATCTTCTTGAAGGGGACAGTAAAGTGAAGAAAAATAGACCGAAATACAATCAAATTATTGATGCAGCAGTTATTGTGATTGCGGAGAATGGATACCATCAAGCGCAAGTTTCTAAAATTGCAAAGCAAGCTGGGGTAGCTGATGGCACGATTTATTTATATTTTAAAAATAAAGAAGATATATTAATATCCTTATTCCAAGAGAAGATGGGAGAATTTGTTGAAACAATTCGTCAAAAAATAGCAGGAATTGAAAGCGCTGTAGCGAAGTTATTCATGTTGGTAGAAACGCACTTCTTGCTGTTGTCACAAAATGATCCTCTTGCTATCGTTACACAATTAGAGCTAAGGCAGTCCAATCAAGACTTGCGCCTTAAAATAAATGAAGTATTAAAAGGCTACTTACAAGTTATGGATGAGATTTTAGAGACAGGCATAAAGCAAGGTGAATTCCAAGCGGACTTAAATGTTCGTGTGGCAAGACAAATGATCTTTGGAACAGTAGATGAAGTTGTGACCAATTGGGTAATGAGCGATCATAAGTATGATCTGGTCGCACTTTCAAAAACGGTACATGGGCTACTTATTGCAGCTTGTGGTTATCGTCAATAATGGGAGGGATCATGTTGAAATTCCTATCTGTAAGAGTTGAAGACCATATCGCGGTGGCAACGTTAAACCACGGGCCAGCGAATGCAATGTCTTCACAAGTTATGCATGATGTTACTGAGTTAATCGATCAAGTGGAAAAGGATGATAACATTCGTGTTGTTGTTCTCCATGGTGAAGGACGCTTTTTCTCAGCAGGAGCAGATATTAAAGAATTTACATCTGTTACTGAAGCGAAGCAAGCGACAGAATTAGCGCAGCTTGGACAAGTTACATTTGAGCGCGTTGAAAAATGTTCAAAACCAGTTATTGCGGCAATTCATGGAGCGGCACTTGGCGGCGGCCTTGAGTTTGCTATGTCTTGCCACATGCGCTTCGTAACCGAAAGTGCAAAACTTGGTTTACCTGAATTAACGCTTGGATTAATTCCTGGTTTTGCAGGTACACAGCGCTTACCGCGTTATGTTGGGAAAGCAAAAGCTTGTGAAATGATGTTAACAAGTACACCAATTACTGGTGCAGAAGCATTAAAATGGGGACTTGTTAACGGAGTGTTTTCTGAAGAAACAATTTTAGAAGATACGCTTAAAATTGCAAAACAAATTGCTGGGAAAAGTCCAGCAACAACTCGTGCTGTATTAGAGTTATTGCAAACGACAAAATCGTCTCATTATTACGAAGGTGTACAGCACGAAGCGCAAGTTTTTGGTGAAGTATTTACGAGTGAAGATGGAAGAGAAGGTGTAGCGGCATTTTTAGAAAAGCGTAAACCTTCATTTAGTGGCAGGTAGTTCAATTATTTTTTTGATATAAATTAACAGAATTTTAAAATTGATGTAATCTTTCTGAAAAATAAGGGGGTAAATGGAATGAACATCTACGTACTCATGAAACGAACATTTGATACAGAAGAAAAAATCGTAATTAAAAACGGTGCAATTTACGATGGCGAAGCGGAATTCATCATCAACCCTTACGATGAATATGCGATTGAAGAAGCAATTCAAGTAAGAGATGCACAAGGTGGAGAGGTTACTGTCGTAACAGTTGGCGGGGAAGATAGTGAGAAAGAACTTCGTACTGCACTAGCGATGGGCTGCGATAAAGCAGTATTAATTAATATTGAAGATGATGTTGAACATGGTGACCAGTTCACGACAGCAAAAGTACTTGCTGAATATTTGAAAGATAAAGAAGTAGATTTAATTTTAGGCGGGAACGTTGCGATTGACGGTGCATCTGGACAAGTTGGTCCACGTGTAGCTGAAGCGTTAAATATTCCATATGTAACGACAATTACAAAGCTTGAAATTGACGGTACAAATGTAAAAATCGAGCGTGATGTTGAAGGGGATACAGAAGTAATTGAAACATCATTACCGGTTTTAGTAACAGCACAACAAGGTTTAAATGAACCGCGTTATCCATCACTTCCAGGTATTATGAAAGCGAAGAAGAAGCCACTAGAAGAAGTAGAATTAGATGATTTAGATTTAGAAGAAGATGATGTGGAAGCAAAAACAAAAACAATTGAAATCTATTTGCCTCCTAAGAAAGATGCAGGAAAAGTGTTACAAGGCGAGCTGCAAGATCAAGTAAAAGAACTTGTATCGTTGCTCCACACAGAAGCGAAAGTAATCTAATAAAATACGAAATTATATATGCAGGAGGGAAAATCTATGGCTCGTAAAGTATTAGTAATGGGTGAAGTTCGTGATGGATCGCTACGTAACGTTTCGTTTGAAGCGGTAGCAGCAGCAAAAACAATTGCAGAAGGCGGTGAAGTGGTAGGTCTTCTAGTTGGAGACAGCGTTGCCTCTTTTGCAAATGAATTGATTCATTACGGTGCAGATCGCGTTGTGACAGTTGAAAATGATAAATTAAAATCATATACATCTGATGGTTATGCACAAGCATTTTTAGCTGTATATGCTGAAGAAAAGCCAGAAGGTATTGTATTTGGGCATACAGCACTTGGTAAAGATTTATCACCAAAATTAGCAGCGAAACTTGAAGCTGGTCTAATTTCTGACGTAACTGCTTTAGAAGTTGAAGGTGGAAATGTTATCTTCACTCGTCCGATTTACTCTGGTAAAGCGTTTGAGAAGAAGATTGTAACAGATGGTATCTTATTTGCGACAGTGCGTCCAAATAACATTGCAACTCTTGAAAAAGACGAGTCTCGCACAGGTGACGTGTCTTCTATTACAGTAGATGTGAAAGATTTACGTACAATCATTCAAGATGTTGTCCGTAAAACTGCAGAAGGTGTTGATCTTTCAGAAGCGAAAGTTATTATCGCTGGCGGACGTGGTGTGAAGAGTGAAGATGGATTTAAGCCATTAAAAGAGTTAGCTGATGTACTAGGCGGCGCTGTTGGAGCATCTCGTGGTGCTTGTGACGCTGAGTATTGTGATTACTCATTACAAATTGGTCAAACAGGTAAAGTTGTTACACCAGACTTATATATTGCATGCGGAATTTCTGGTGCGATTCAGCATTTAGCTGGTATGTCTAACTCAAAAATAATCGTTGCGATTAACAAAGATCCAGAAGCGAGTATCTTCAAAGTAGCTGACTACGGTATTGTCGGTGATCTATTTGAAGTATTACCTCTTTTAACAGAAGAGTTTAAAAAGTTAAAAGTACATTCATGATTTGAGTACCCTTGAGTTCCAAGTGAAGTACCCCTATATATAGAAAAAAGGTGAGAGATCCCTGTCTCTCATCTTTTTAGTGTTTCATCCATATTTTTATATAGTATAAAGGAACATTTTTTTGTTACAATACATAACGATACATAATATTCGCCACGTATATAAGTTAATGATATACTCTTGGTAGAATATACTTGAAGGAGGAAATAAAATGGCAATTGTAAACGCAAATGACCAAAGCTTCGCATCTGAAACTAGCGAAGGTGTTGTATTATTAGATTTTTGGGCGCCTTGGTGCGGACCTTGTAAAATGATCGCTCCTGTATTAGAGGAAATCGATTCAGAGTTAGGCGAGAAAGTAAAAGTAGTAAAAGTGGACGTTGATGAAAACCAAGAAACTGCTCGTCAATTCGAAGTAATGAGCATTCCAGCTCTTTTCGTATTAAAAGACGGTAAAGTGGTTGATCAAGCGTTAGGATATAAACCGAAAGAAGCGTTAGTAGAATTAGTTTCTAAACACTTCTAAAATAAAGAAGCTACCATTTGGTAGCTTTTTTTATTTTCTTTTTTACAACCTTTCCGTTACAATAAAAGAACGTATGTTGGGTGTTTTGGCATAGTATGTTTTTATGTGAAAATAAAAATGATAAGCATGTAGAAATGGAGGGAGACGAGTGCACGAGCATTTAAAAGAGAAATTAGCAATTTTGCCCGATCAACCTGGTTGTTATTTAATGAAGGATAAGCAGGGAACGGTTATATACGTCGGAAAAGCAAAGGTACTCAAAAATCGTGTGCGCTCGTACTTTACTGGTTCACATGATGGGAAAACACTTCGGCTTGTTGGAGAAATTGTTGATTTTGAATATATTGTGACTTCCTCAAATTTGGAGGCTCTTATTTTAGAGTTAAATTTAATAAAAAAATATGATCCAAAATATAATATTCAATTAAAAGATGATAAAACATATCCTTTCATTAAAATTACAGCTGAAAAACAGCCGCGCTTACTCATTACGCGAAATGTAAAAAAGGATAAAGGAAAGTACTTTGGTCCGTATCCAAATGCGCAATCGGCACATGAAACAAAGAAATTATTAGATCGTATGTATCCACTTCGTAAATGTTCAAATATGCCAGATAAAGTTTGCTTGTATTATCATATGGGTCAATGTTTAGCACCTTGTGTGAAAGAAGTAACGGATGAGCAAAACAAAGAAATTGTTGATGAAATTATTAAATTTTTAAACGGTGGGCATAAAGAAATTCGTTCAGAATTAGAAACGAAGATGTATGAGGCTTCAGAGAAACTAGAATTTGAACGGGCGAAAGAGTTGCGAGATCAAATTGCTCATATTGATGCAATTATGGAAAAGCAAAAGATGATTATGAGTGACTTAGTGGATCGTGATGTGTTTGGATATGCAGTTGATAAAGGGTGGATGTGTGTTCAAGTTTTCTTTGTTCGAAAAGGAAAGTTAATTGAGCGCGATGTTTCCATGTTCCCGATATATGATGAACCTGAAGAGGGTTTTTTAACTTTTATCGGTCAATTTTATGAAAACAGTAGTCATTTCAAGCCGAAGGAAATTGTTGTTCCAGGAAGTATAGATTCAGAATTAGTAGAGCGCTTTTTAGAAGTTGAAGCGACACAGCCGAAACGCGGGAAGAAAAAAGATCTTGTGGAATTAGCAAATAAAAATGCAAAAATTGCACTAGAAGAGAAATTTCACTTAATTGAACGTGATGAAGAACGGACGATTAAAGCTGTTGATAATCTAGGGAAGCAACTAGGGATTGAAACGCCATATCGTATTGAAGCGTTTGATAACTCGAATATTCAAGGGGCAAATCCTGTTTCAGCAATGATTGCTTTTATCGATGGGAAACCAGCGAAGAAAGAATATCGGAAATATAAAATTAAAACGGTCCAAGGGCCAGATGATTACGAGTCTATGAGGGAAGTTGTGAGACGCCGTTATACGAGAGCATTAAAGGAAAGTTCACCTTTGCCAGATTTAATCATTATCGATGGGGGAAAAGGGCATCTCGCGGCTACAAGTGATGTTCTTGAAAACGAGCTTGGGTTATATATTCCAATGGCAGGGCTTGTAAAAGATGAAAAACATAAAACATCACATTTAATTATTGGGGATCCGCCTGAGCCTGTTATGCTTGCGAGGAATAGCCAAGAATTTTATTTATTGCAGCGCATTCAAGATGAAGTGCATCGATTTGCAATTACATTCCATCGTCAATTACATGGGAAATCTGTTATTCAATCCGCGTTGGATGAAATTCCAGGAATCGGTGATAAACGAAAAAAGGTATTGCTAAAACATTTTGGTTCATTAAAAAAGATGAAAGAAGCTTCCATATCGGAATTTGTCGAAGCGGGTATGCCGAAAAATGTAGCGGAGACAATTTATACGTATTTAACAGATAAGAAGACGTTGTAGTTTACAATGTCTTCTGTTTTTTGGTATAATTTCTGAAGATTTAAAATAAACGCACCTAAATGAATATACTAAAAAGTCAACTAAACTTATATGTCTAGTTGACTGTAGGTAGATGCTACACTTCGATGAGATCTTTTATATCCCATTTAACAAGAAATGTAATAGAGTCTGAACGTTTTTTCTGTTCTTCGTAGGACTCAGCAACGACGTTTCTTTGTTTTTGAATTTGCTCGGCGATAAATCCAGCTTCTAATTGATAAGATGAATGTCTTTTTTGTTTTTGACGCTCAGTAATAAGTGCACCTTTAAGTTGAAACTGCATTTCACGACGTTTATGTTCAATGATGCTTAAAGTGCCCCAACCAGCTTTTTCAAAAAACTGAATGACTTCTTCAATTGTTTCTAGCGGATATTTTCTCGCAAGGTTTCTACCGGCCCAGTATAAAATACCATCTAAATCGTTACCAATTAAATCAGTTAGTAATTCTTCACGTAGCAATTCATAAGCGAAGGCGTTCAATGAAACATCTTCTAAAGATGTTATATCGATTGTATTTTTGCTCACAATATTCCCCTCTTTCTATAGGGATTATTATATAACATTTTTCATTTATAAAAACAGATTTTTCTTTGGGGAAATCTGAATATATAAGAAGAAAAAAAGAATTGGCAAATTATATGCAAATTATGTATACGTTTTCTTGACGCTTCGACAAAAATAAGAGTAAAATGAACTTGTTATCAAATTATGCTGAAATATTTCGAATAATTTTTTCAGTTTTTCTTATGCCAATAGTGAAAAAACATTATTGCTGTAAATTAATCTGAAAACAGCAGTCAAACATTCAAGGGGGTAATGGGGACATGAAAGGCCGCGAGTATACGTTTCGTAAGTGGCACTCATTAATGGGGGTCATCCCGGTTGGTGTCTTTTTGACGCAACATTTAATTGTAAACAACTTTGCAACAAGAGGGGCAGAGGCTTTTAACAAAGCTGCAGGCTTTATGGAGCTCCTTCCATTCCGGTATGCGCTAGAAATTTTCATCATCTTTTTACCTATACTGTATCATGCTATATATGGCTTATATATTGCATTTACAGCTAAGAACAATGCGGTATCTTACGGCTATTTCCGTAACTGGATGTTCGTCTTCCAACGAATTTCAGGTATCGTTACGCTGATCTTCATTTCTTGGCACGTCTGGGAAACTCGTATTCAAGCATTGTTAGGTAAAGAGGTAAACTATGATATGATGGCAGATATTTTAAACAACCCATTTATGTTTGGTTTCTATTTAGTTGGTGTTGTTTCAACAATTTTCCACTTTGCAAATGGACTATGGACATTCTGCATCAGCTGGGGAATTACAGTATCTCCACGTTCACAAAGAATCTCTACTTATGTAACATTAGCTATTTTCTTAGGTCTATCTTATGTAGGTGTGAGTGCATTATTAGCGTTCATCGATCCACAGCTAGCAAACCAGTAAGGAGTGGGAGAGCATGAAAGGGAAACTTATAGTAGTCGGCGGTGGCTTGGCCGGCTTAATGGCAACGATTAAAGCGGCAGAAGCAGGAGTAAATGTTGAACTATTTTCTTTAGTACCAGTAAAACGTTCACATTCTGTATGTGCCCAAGGTGGAATTAACGGTGCCGTAAATACAAAAGGTGAAGGGGATTCTCCATGGATCCACTTTGACGATACAATTTATGGTGGGGACTTCTTAGCGAACCAACCACCAGTTAAAGCGATGTGTGATGCTGCACCTGGTATTATTCATTTAATGGACCGCATGGGTGTTATGTTCAACCGTACGGAAGAAGGACTTCTTGATTTCCGTCGTTTTGGTGGAACACAACATCACCGTACAGCATTTGCTGGCGCAACAACTGGTCAACAATTACTATATGCATTAGATGAGCAAGTACGTCGTCACGAAGTAGCAGGACTTGTAACGAAATATGAAGGTTGGGATTTCTTACGAGCTGTTGTGGATGATGAAGGTGTGTGCCGAGGAATCGTCGCGCAAGACTTACAAACTATGGAGATAAAAAGTTTCCAAGCTGATGCCGTGATTATGGCAACAGGGGGCCCTGGTATCATCTTTGGAAAATCAACAAACTCTATTATTAATACAGGTACAGCAGCATCTGCTGTATATCAACAAGGTGCATATTATGCGAACGGTGAGTTCATTCAAATCCATCCAACGGCAATTCCTGGAGACGATAAGTTACGTCTTATGAGTGAATCTGCACGTGGTGAAGGTGGACGTGTTTGGACGTATAAAGATGGTAAGCCATGGTACTTCTTAGAAGAAAAATATCCAGCTTACGGAAACCTTGTACCTCGTGATATTGCAACGCGTGAAATCTTTGATGTTTGCGTAGAGCAAAAACTAGGTATTAACGGTGAAAACATGGTGTACTTAGATCTTTCTCATAAAGATCCGAAAGAACTAGATATTAAACTTGGTGGAATTATTGAAATCTATGAGAAATTTACAGGTGATGATCCTCGTAAACTACCAATGAAAATCTTCCCAGCGGTTCACTATTCAATGGGCGGATTATGGGTCGATTATAAGCAAATGACAAGTATTCCAGGTTTATTTGCAGCAGGTGAGTGTGATTATTCTATGCACGGTGGTAACCGCTTAGGAGCGAATTCACTATTATCAGCAATTTACGGTGGTATGGTAGCAGGACCGAACGCAATTGAGTATATGAAAGGTCTTTCTAAATCATCTGATGCTGTTTCATCTACTGTATATGAGCAAAATGAATTAATCGAAACAGAGAAATTTAACAATATTTTAACGCTTGATGGTAACGAAAATGCATATGTTCTTCATAAAGAGCTTGGAGAATGGATGACAGATAACGTTACAGTAGTTCGTGAAAATAAAAAGTTACTAGAAACTGATGCAAAAATTGAAGAGTTAATGGCGCGTTACAAACGCATTAACATTAACGATACAGCGAGATGGAGTAACCAAGGTGCTTCATTT
Source organism: Bacillus hominis (assembly GCF_030348325.1). Taxonomy (NCBI): domain Bacteria; kingdom Bacillati; phylum Bacillota; class Bacilli; order Caryophanales; family Bacillaceae; genus Bacillus; species Bacillus hominis. The sequence goes on along the minus strand of NZ_JAUCFS010000005.1, from coordinate 4,107,243 downwards.
ACACGCCAACTTGCAAATATGTTCGAGTTAGCACGTGTTATTACAATTGGCGCATATAACCGTAATGAAAGCCGCGGAGCGCATTACAAACCAGAATTCCCAAATCGTGATGATGCGAACTTCTTAAAAACTACGATGGCGAAATTTGAGGGAGAAGGAAAGGCACCAGCATTCCATTACGAAGAAGTGGATGTTTCATTAATTAAACCACGTAAACGTGACTATTCCTCAAAACACGATGTAGCTGCTAAGGGTGAAGAGAAGGGGGATAAACAACATGTCTGAGAAAACAATCCGCCTCATCATTACGAGACAAGATGGACCAGATGCACAAGAGTTTGACCAAGAGTTTGAAATTCCATATCGTCCTAATATGAATATTATTTCGGCTCTTATGGAAATTCGTCGTAATCCTGTTGACTCAAAAGGGAACCAAACAACTCCGATTGCATGGGATATGAACTGTTTAGAAGAAGTATGTGGTGCTTGTTCGATGGTGATTAACGGAAAACCACGTCAATCGTGTACAGCTCTTATTGATCAGTTAGAACAACCAATTCGCTTAAAGCCAATGAAGACATTCCCGATTGTACGTGATTTACAAGTTGACCGTAGCCGTATGTTTAATGCGTTAAAACGTGTTAAAGCTTGGATTCCAATCGACGGTACGTACGACCTAGGACCAGGTCCAAGAATGCCAGAGAAAAAGCGTCAATGGGCATATGAACTTTCAAAATGTATGACATGTGGTGTTTGCTTAGAGTCATGTCCGAACGTAAACAGTAAGTCTGACTTTATTGGACCAGCACCGCTTTCACAAGCGCGTTTATTTAACTCGCATCCAACTGGTGAAATGCATAAAGCAGATCGCTTACGTGCAATTATGGGTGATGGAGGACTTGCAAACTGTGGTAACTCTCAAAACTGTGTGCAATCATGTCCGAAAGGTATTCCATTAACAACTTCAATTGCAGCATTAAACCGTGATACAACAATTCAATCGTTCAAAGATTTCTTTGGTAGCGACAATAACTATTAATAAATATTGCCTCTTCATGTTGAAGAGGCAATATTTATAACTTTATTTTTCTGTTTATTCTGTTTATTTTAAAGGCGAAAAGGAGAGGGAACAATGAAGAGAATTTCTTATATTGAAGACTTTGAGCAATGGGAAAGTGGTTTTTCATTTTATAATCCTGTCAAAGTTCGTTTTGGGGAAGTAGATATGTTTGGACATGTAAATAATGTCGTTGCTTTTACATATTTTGAAGAAGCGCGTATCGCATTGTTTAAAGAACTCGGATTTATGCAAGAATGGACACATGAATCATCAGAAACGATGATAGTCGTCGCAGATCTACAATGCAATTTCATAAAACAAATTTATTTTGATGAGCAGTTGAAAGTATATGTAAAGGCAGGAATGGTTGGGAATTCCTCTTTAGATTTACACTATATGGTCAAAAATGCAGAAGGGGAAGTTTGTTTAGTTGGACGCGGTATGATGGTGCAAGCATCGAAAAAAACTGGAAGAGGCGAACCATGGCCTGAGGAATGGAAGAAGTCACTACAATAATAGAATAAAAGAAAAATAAGAGAGCGATTCGCTCTCTTATTTTTTGTCCTTCGTTGCCTCTTCTAATGTTAGGTGGTGCTTATATATGTATGCGGCATATGGATTGCCAACGTAGCGTAAGTGCCACGGTTCGTATGAATACTCTGTTGTCTCTGTTTTATCCTCTAAATAACGAATGACAAATCCGAATTCATGGGCATGTTCTGCAACCCATTTTCCTTCTGCTGTCTCTCCGAAGATTGGTTCTAATTGGAATTTAGCAGATTTTGAGCTAATATCCATTGCTAGACCAGTTTGATGCTCACTTGTTCCAGGAATTGCACTTACCGAATCAGCCTCAGCTTTTCCTTGGCGTTTAATATATGTATTATGTAATGACTGTTGGCGTTTGTAAGAACGGTAACCTGAAACTGCTGTAAGTTCTAAACCTTCTTCTTTTGCTGCTTGGAACATTTTTTCAAGAGCGTCTGCAGCATCTTTGCGAAGTAATGTTTTCTCTTTATCTTTTGGACTAGTAAATGGTACGTTCGGTTTCGTTAAATCTTCTGGGATGTACCCATCTGGTAATTTACGATGTTTATTGACTAATACAAGAGCAGAATCTGGATTTGTTACAACGGAAAAATTATCATCTAGTTTCTTTGCATTATGATCAGCTTTTGGAAAAGCAGGAATTTCTTCTTTTGGATGGTTACTATGTTTTTGATTTTCGACAGCTTTCGCCTCATTTTGCAGTGGTGATTTAGAACCAAAGTAAGTGAAAGATGTGATACCGATTACAATAGTAGCGGCAGAAATAATTATTATCTTTTTCATGATACCTTGTAATCACTGTCCTTTCTTAATAAAATATGTGTCGTTTTTATTATAAGTCTAGTTTATTGAAAAAGAAATATAAGAGTCATAACGTAATAGAAATGCAAAGAAAATGTCAGAAAATGTGTGAAATTGTAGTATTTTTTTATATAATTCATTTCCTATCTTTCATGTGATTCATTTTTTATGTAATATATACATATAAGGAGATGTAGCGATTATCGAGAATAAAGGACTTCTTGTATAGACTAGGAGTGAATGGGAATGGATTTTGCAACAATTATTGGACTCATTTTAGGATTTGTAGCGGTAGTAGTAGGGATGGTCGTCAAGGGCGCTGACGTAACAGCCTTATTGAATCCTGCCGCAGCATTAATTATTTTTATCGGTACATTTGCTGCAGTATGTATAGCATTTCCGATGGAACAACTAAAAAGGGTTCCAAAATTATTTAAAGTTCTTTTTGGTTCAAATAAAAAAGATTTAAGTTATGAACAGTTACTAGAATTATTTGTTCATTGGACATCTGAGAGTAGGAAATACGGTATTTTGTCTTTAGAACAACAATTAGATAAAATTCAAGATGAATTTCTCTTGCGTGGTATGAAGTTTGTGATTGACGGTGTATCTGCAGAAGACTTAGAACAAATTTTAGAAGCTGAATTAGAAGCAATTGAAGAAAGACATGCAAAAGGAGCTACTATTTTTTCGCAAGCTGGTACATATGCACCTACATTAGGGGTTTTAGGCGCTGTTATCGGTCTTGTAGCTGCACTTGGAAATTTAACTGATATTGAAAAGCTAGGACATGCTATTTCAGGTGCGTTTATTGCAACGATTTTCGGTATTTTTTCAGGTTACGTATTATGGCATCCATTTGCAAATAAATTAAAGCAAAAGTCTGCTGCTGAATTAGAGAAGAAACGTTTAATTATTGATTGTTTATTAATGTTACAAGAAGGTACATATCCATTTATTATGAAAAACCGCATTTTAGGTGCGCTTTCTGTAACTGAGCGTAAAAAGCTAGAAAAAGGAGCAGAAAAAAATGCGGAGTAGGAAGAATAGAAGAAGTAAAAGGAAAAAGCATGACGAGCATATCGATGAAACTTGGTTAATTCCGTATTCTGATATGCTAACGTTGTTGTTTGCGCTGTTTATTGTTTTATTTGCAATGAGTAGTATAGATGCTGCGAAATTTAAACAGATGGCAGTAGCTTTTCGAAGTGAACTAGCAGGTGGAACAGGAAATAAAGAGTTTTTAAGTGATCAAAAACCAAAAGAAGAAAAAGAGCTATCGGCAAGTGGTTTGGAATCTGAGAAAATAAAAAAAGATGCTGAAGCTGAAGTGAAACAGCAAGAAATGAATGAATTAAAAGCAGTACAACAAAGTATTGATAAGTATATTGAGGAAAAGCAATTATCTTCTTCTTTTAAAACGGATTTAACTGAAAAAGGATTAATGGTAACGATATTAGAAAATGTATTATTTGACTCAGGGAAAGCAGATGTGAAGTTGGAGTCGTTAGGGATTGCAAAAGAGATGTCTAACCTACTTGTTTCAGCATCACCTCGTGAAATTACAGTGTCTGGTCATACAGATACTGTTCCTATTGCAAATGCTCAGTTTGCATCAAACTGGGAGTTAAGTACACAGCGTGCAGTTAATTTTATGCAGGTGTTACTCCAAAATAAAGAATTGCAACCAGAAAAATTTAGTGCAATTGGTTACGGAGAATACCGTTCAATTGCACCAAATGATACGCCAGAAGGAAAAGCGAAAAATCGACGTGTAGAAGTGTTTATCTTGCCTTTAACAAGAAATATGCAATAAAAGAGGATGGCAAATGCCATCCTCTTTTATCCCGCATTAACGGGCAGTAAGACCCCCACCTCAAAATTCGGCTGGAGCAAAGAAGTTAGGTGGGAATTAACTGCCCGTAAACGCCCGATTGGTTCAACTAATAATCAGTGGGGGATGAAGAAAACCCCCACTGATTATAGTTTCACTTTATTTTGTATCAAATGATTTTAAGTTGTCACGACGGATGTTATCTTTTTCTGCATCTGATTTTTTGAAATTATAGTCATATAAAGCGCCTTCCCAATCACCGTACATTGGATTAGGGAAAATGATGAACTTCTCACCAAATTGTGCTTTTGATTCTGCTACTGTTTCATTGCGATCTTTTACAGATTTTCCATCAAAACCAGTGAAATCAGATAAGTTATCACCGAAGAATAGGACGATGTCATGTGTTTGAGAAACAAGTTCACGACGCTTTTCTTTCCCTTTTTCTTTCGGGTCTTGTAGTAATATATGTTCTTTCGTTGCTTGAGGAGCTCCTACGCGCTCAAGGTTTTTAATTGTTGCATCTAGTTGATTTGTTTTACGATTTGAGATATAGAAAATATCTACACTTTTAGACTCTGTATATTTTAAGAAATCAATAGCGCCTGGGAGAGCCTCAGCTTCAGCCTTATTAATCCAATCGTCCCATTTATAAGGATAGCTTTTTCCTGTTTTTACGCTCATAGCTTGATGAGGACTGTTATCTAAAACAGTTTCATCTAAATCAAGTACGATAGCAGGTTTTTTGCTTGTCCCTTTTGCAAGAGCTGCATCAAGCTTCAATTGACCAATATTGTATCCTTGGTAGTATAGTGCTTTCGTTTCGCCAGCTGTTTGATACCATAAATCAGCCATCAATTGCTGGTCTGTTAATTGTACTTTCTCTTCTTTTGCCACTGTTTTCTCAGCTGTTCCTGAACATGCTACAAGCGATGTGGAAAGAACGGCTACAGATAATAAAGTGGTAATACCCCTCTTCATCTTCATATGTATCCTCCTCGATGTTAGAAAATCATTTAATATTATATATTAAAATATGATGTTTTTTTATGAACATTTGCATATTGTCTTTTTTATATGTAGTAGTTTGTCCTATAGTAGATAAGGTAAATAAAAAAGATAAGATAAAAACTAAGTAGTTGAAGAAAAGGAATGTATGTAAGAAGATGGAATAAGGTTACTATATGTTGTTTTAAACAAACATATTATGTAAGCGAGAGCGAGAATGCTATTGAAGGGGAGGATATATACATTGAGTTTACAAATTCAAAACTTAACAAAAATATTCGGAGAATCTAAAGCAGTTAATGGTTTGCAAATCTCGTTACCGAAAGGTGAAGTGTTAGGGTTACTTGGCCGAAATGGTGCAGGGAAAACAACGACAATTAAAATGTTACTAGGTTTATTAACGCCAAATGAAGGTTTTATTACGTGGGATGGAAAATCATTTGGTGATAGCGGGGTAACAATTGGATATTTACCAGAAGAAAGAGGACTATATACAAAAAGTAGAGTAATAGATCAGTTGCGATATTTTGGTAGATTAGAAGGAATGACGAAAAAAGAAGTGGATCTTGCAATTGATCACTGGTTAGAGCGCTTAGCAATTCCAGAATATAAATTTAAAACGGCGGGAGAACTTTCAAAAGGGAATCAGCAAAAAATTCAATTGATTGCTGCTCTTCTTCACGATCCAGAACTCCTTATTTTGGATGAACCATTTAGCGGACTTGATCCAGTTAATGCTGGAATGCTAGCTAGTATTATTGGAGAACAAGTACAGAGCGGAAAGACAATTATTTTATCAAGTCACCGTATGGAGCAAGTAGAGGCTTTTTGCCAACATGTATGTATTTTGAAAAAGGGTGAAGCAGTTGTAGAAGGACAGTTAAGTGATATTAAGAAGGAATACGGTTTTCGTAATTTAACGATTGAAGATATAGCAGAGAATGAAAAGGGATTAGAAGCTATACATGTTCCGTATGAAAAACAACAAGGCCTTCTTTATGTGAAAGTACAAGACGATGCAGAAGCTCTAAAGATTTTGCAACAATTGCAAGAACAAGGTGTTAGCTTACGACAATTTAAAATGCTAGAGCCAACGTTGAACGAAATCTTTGTAGAGAGGGCGAAATAAAGATGCGTAAATTTTCTCATGTATTTTCATTTTATTTTAGGGAAGCGTTTTTATCTAAAAAATCATTAATTACGAGTGCGATTTTATTTTTGGTTGTGTTTGGAATTTTTGCGTTTAATCATTTTACTTCAGGCGATGATAAAAATAAGGATAAAGATAAAATTGCAGTTGTAGTAGAGAGTTCCACATACAAAGTACAAAAGGAAGAGCTAAATAAGCTATTGCCATCAGCAAAAATAACGGTCGGTTCAAAGGATGATTTTGATAAACTGCATAAGCAAGTAGAAGAGGGAGATTTAGATGGTCTATTCCATGTGACGGAAAAGGATGGGGCTCCAGCAGTTACATATATGTATAATGGATTTCCAAGCCAAGCAACTTCTGCAATTATGGCAGGCTATTTAAAACAACAATATACGATGGTGACGATTGCAAAAAATAATGTTTCACCAGAAATTGCGCAGCAATTACAGGCAGAAATTCAAGTGAAGCAAGAGGCGATAAAAGATCGCACATCTTCTTTCGGAATTGCATATTTCTTTACATTTGCTTTGTATATGTTTATTGTAGCTTTCGGAAATACAATCGCAATGAATATTGCATCTGAAAAGGCGTCACGTGTAATGGAAGTAATGCTTCCGAAAGTAAAGCCTCTTACGATGATGTATGCGAAAATTTTGGCGGTTGTTTCAACGGCGTTATTACAACTTGTAATATTAGCGTGTGGTTATCTTATTCCTTATTTGTTAGGTTGGGTCGATTTAGAAAGTGCCTCATTATTTGGTGTTCCAATTGACTTTACAAAATTAGATGCAAAGGTTATAAGTATGTTCCTTGTGTATTTCATTACGGGGTATTTACTTTATGCGATGATGTATGCTGCGGCTGGAGCTGTTGTGTCTAAGACAGAGGATTTACAAGCTGTATCTTTCCCGGTAATGATTTTGATCATGGCTGCATTCTTCATTAGTATTAAATCATTAAGTGATCCGAATAGTACTATTGTTGTTGTAAGTTCGTATGTTCCGTTTTTCACACCGATGGTCACCTTCTCACGGATTGTAGCTGGTGAAGCAGGTATGTTAGAGATTACGATAACATTAGTAGTTTTATTGGCGACGATTGGTATATTAAATGCTATTACAAGCCGTATCTATGTAAATGGTGTAATGAATTACTCAGATAAAGTGAAATTTAAAGATTTAGCGAAATTTATTAAACGTCAATAATAGAGGGAAAGCATGATTTTCTAATGGAATCATGCTTTTTCTTTATGTATAAATTAAAAATAGTATATAATAATAAGAGTCGTCTTTTAATAGAATGAATAAAAAGGAGGGTGTGCAGATGGGAATTAGTAGTCGTTTTACAGTAGGTGTTCATATGTTAACGTTACTTGCGATAGATCGAAACTCTCGCTGTACCTCTGAATGGATTGCTGGTAGTGTGAATACAAATCCGGTTGTGATTCGTCGCATTACAGGAATGTTGAAGAGAGCAGGACTTGTTGATGTACAAGCTGGTAAAGGTGGTACGACACTTGCTCGTGATTTAGATGAAATTACATTACTTGATGTATATAAAGCTGTGGAAGTTGTAGAAGAAGGACATCTATTTTCTTTCCATGAAAATCCCAACATTGAATGTCCAGTAGGAGCTAATATTCAATCGGTATTAGAGATTGTTTTAATACAATCGCAAGAAGCGATGGAAAACGTACTTGCAAATGTAACGGTGCAGCAGTTAGTTACAAATTTAAAGTCGAAAATTAAAGAATAAAAAAGCGAGTTTCCTCATAATGAGGGCTCGCCTTTTTTTATTTGGAAATATTGAAAATTCTATTTTTCAGTATTTAAAATAAACTTTCCTACAACAGCTGCTACGATACCACCAAGAATTGGGGCAACGATGAACACCCATAGTTGAGAAATTGCTTCTCCGCCAGCGAATAGAGCTGGTGCGATACTACGAGCTGGGTTAACAGATGTTCCAGTTAACGGAATACCTAATAAGTGAATTAATACTAATGTGAAACCAATTACTAGTCCAGCTAAAGAAGAGCTTCCTTTTTTACCTGTGACAGCAACGATAACTAAAACAAATACGAAAGTTAAAATGAATTCAACTAAAAATGCTCCAGATAAATCAAGAGTTCCAAAACTATTTTGTCCTAAATTATCTAAAGGTAATTTAGCAGATCGTAAAATTGTTACTAACGTTGCAGTTCCTAATAAACCACCTAAAATTTGAGCTAATAAATAATAGCTAAGTTCCATACTGTTCATTCTTTTGTTGATGAACATAGCTATTGATACTGCTGGATTAATATGACATCCAGAAATTGTTCCGATGCTATATGCCATAGCGACAATAGATAGACCGAAAGCCATAGCGATTCCTAATGTTCCAATTCCTTCAATTCCGCCACCAATGACAGCTACTCCAGTTCCGAATAATACAAGTACAAATGTACCAATAAATTCAGCAATTGCTTTTTTTAACATAATTTACCTCCTATTATTGCGCATGAAACGTATTATAACATAGGTTTTAGTGTAAACAGCCAATGAAATACTATTCTGATAAGGCGGAATAGGGGGACAATAAAAATGGATATGGTTCTATGAAGAACCATATCCATTTTTATGCTGATTTTTTTTGTTTAATGACTGGAACAGAACGGTTTAAAACACTATTTACGACCATCCCTAGCATGATAATAATCATCCCAATCAGTGACAGACCACTAGGGAATGAGCCATTTAAGAAAATAATCTCACCAAGAACGGTAAAGATCATTGTTCCAGCTTGTGTTGCTTCAACAGCTCCAAGTAAAGCAAGATTGTCTTTTGCTAAGTCAGTAGCAAAGAAAAATGTCATCGTCGCAATAACTCCGGAACATAATGCTAACAAAAATCCTTGAAGCATTTGACTTGATGATGGAATACCAGTAGTGGAAAATCCGTATATACCAAGTAGAATTGTAATAGGAAGACTTCCGATTGCCATTCCTAATACACGTTGGAATGTATCAAGGCGCCCGCTAACAAGTTCCATCATTTTTCGGTTACCGAAGGGATATAAGAAAGCCGCTAACACGACAGGTAAAAAACCTGAAATGAACTGAGTCATTGTAATATGACCTGCTGCAGTCGCTTGCATACAAATTACACCAAGTAAAATAAATAATGCTACATATAAACTACGAAGTGGAATTTTTCCGCGTACAAATTTTGTACCTGATTTTGTTTCTGTTTTAATGAAAAATAATGGTGATAAAAGTAAACCTGCTAATATCGTAACTTGCCAAGTTCCAGCAACGAGCCAAGCTGGAGAAAAAACGGCTGCAAAACTTAATAAAGAATAAAAACCAATACCGGCAACGGAACCCCATCCGATCCAAGCCAATGGATGTTTTTTTAACTCTTCCCATAATCCTCTTAAGTTTTTGCGAAATAAAACGATAAGGAATAAAATAGGGAGAGCAAATAGAAAACGGAAGGAAGCGGTCCAAGCCCAGCTTGTTCCAGATACATTCATTGCTCTGTTAATAATAAAGGTTGCAGAAAAAAAGGCCGATGATAAAAGACCTAGTAATATTGCGCGCATGAAGTATAACACTCCTTTCGAAATCGAATAATTATGTATGTTATAATATACTTAAATTGAATAAAAGTAAACTATTTTATACTTTAAGGTGGTTTTTATAGATGAAAGAAAATGAAGATATGCAAACGAAAGAAGTGATCCAGCAAGTAGGTCAGTTATTGAGACAAATTCGAAATGAACAAAAATTAAGTTTAGAAGATTTAGCCCAAAAGACAGGTGTTAGTAAATTAACGTTAGGAAAAATTGAAAGAGGTGAAACGAATCCAACATTAGCTGTCATCTGGAAAATTACGAAAGGGTTATCAATCCCTTTATCGAGATTGATGGTTGTTGGAGAGCCTGTAGCTGTTGCGCGCTGCGGAGAAGGCTTTGCAGTAGATGTAGGACAAGCGTGGCACTTAGAAACGATGTTCCGTTACACGAAAGAAACAGGGATGGAAATGCACCGTGCTTGTTTAAGAGCGAATAGTATATATGAACCTGAAGCTCATCATGAAGGAGCAATTGAGCTTGTAACAGTAATGAAAGGGAAAGTTTCTATTCAAGTGGAGAACGATGTGTATGTGCTAAATGAGTTTGATTCCATTCAATTTGAAGCGAATAAGAAACATAGTTATAAAAATGAAGAGGATGAAGTGGCGGTATTACATTTAACGATGAAATATTCTTCATAAAAAAATCACCTATAGAAAAGAATTCTATAGGTGATTTTATATATTTCGCTTAAGTATGTGAATGATGCCGTTAGTACGAACGTGGCATAAGTAATAAACAAATAAAATAAACTAAAAACCCCGTCCCAAAACATAAAATAGCAATGACCCAAATGATACGAATGAGAGTAGAACTAATATCAAAATATTCTCCTAAACCACCACATATACCAAATAGCATTTTATCAGTTTCGGATTTACATAATTTTTTTGACATACTACGATCAACTCCTTTTTATATCAAGCTACATACTTCTATTCTATATGGAAATCTATGAGGAGACTATGAGGGGGTATGACATTTTTTTTTGTAAAGTGAATCATGTTTTGCAATTCAGATGCGAGGTTATATAAACAACGAATCTAATTTATAGCACAGTACAATAGTTTGCGATAAAAGTAAAAAGGCCTTAGGCAGCAAAGTTTAAACTACCAAAAGGACCTCATATTATAGTTTCATTTTATATTTGGATTGTTGGTGTATACAATGTGAAAACATATAAAAAATACTTAGTGAAAGAGTAACAGTTATACTAACCCAAATGCTTGTTAAAGGACTGATTAAGAAGTAAACTACATAACCGGTAAGGGCACCCATAATCGAGATGAGTGGTATAATGATACTTATTTTTTGTTTACTAAAAATAAGGAATAATATTGTGATGATAAGAGATGTATAAAGAATACCAAAGAAAAAAATAATTTCTAAAATAGTATAGTTTGTAGTAATTGTAATGAAAAAAGCTAAAAATCCGATAGCTATAGCAATAAAATGAGCTGTATGTAATTTGAGATTCATTTTTGTGCGTATCATCGGTATAAAGTCTCGAATGAGTTTGGTAAATCCATGCATCCAAGAAATAAAGCTGGAAGTTATTGCACTTAAAGAGCCGATAACGAGCAAATAAAATAAAATAGTAAATTCTATTTTTTTGGGAAGCTGAGCTAGAAGGTCGTATAAATGATCTAAGCTCCCGCTAAAGATAACTATCATAATTAGAGAAGCAAATGCCAAAGGGATGGTAATCCATATAAATCCTGATAGTAAAAAAGTCGGAATGATTTTTTTAGGATGAATACGGAAAGCTTTATCCCAAGATGCGGGGCTTATTAATACTCTTCCCGTTTCGATTAGAATGCCGGCAGTAAGAAAATATATTCCATTTCTATTTTCATAAAATAGCAAATAAGGGTGATATAAGCGAATCCCATCGTATACATGAGTGATTCCATCTTGTACAAAAAAATAAATTGGAATAATGATCATGGTAGAAAACATTAATACAGTTTGCATAATAGCCATTTTAGTAAATAGCTTAGCGTTACTTAACATTACGAATAGTGTACAAAGGGTAATGAAAAGGAAGGAGCCCAATGTATATGGAATATGGAAGAAAACATTAAGTAAAATACTAGCAACTTTCGTTTGGATGAACATACTTTCTATACTCAATAGAACAAGGAAAGAGCATACAATTATATATCCTGTGTGAGAAAGTTTATATGATAAGTAATCGTGAAGCGATTCTCCCTCTGGAAATGTAGAACGTATTTTTTTTATTAAAATCCCCAATAAAATAAGAGTAAAAGGACCAATCATAGCATAAAGAATGCCAGCAAGTAACCCATAATTGATAATAGATTCAGGTAAAGCGAGCGTTGATATACTTGCGACCCATTTAGATAATAAAAGAACAGTGCCAGTTCCTATACCTAATTGTAAAGATGTGAAAGCTGAGTTGTTTTTTGTCACAATTTATCCCTCGCCTCTATATTCTTTCGGAGTCATTCCAGTCATTTTGCGGAAAACAGTGCTGAAATAATGCTGGCTATTAAAACCAGATCGTTCAGAGATTTGCGAGATACACCAATGTGGGTGTTCCATTAAATACTTCTGTGACATTTCAATCCGATATTGCATGATATACCCGGAAAATGAAATCCCTACTTCTTCATGGAACCTCCGGCTTAAGTAAGTCGGATTTGTATGTACTTTAGCTGCGATGTCTGCTAAGTGTAGTTTGTCATGAAAAGTCTCATGAATGATGTCTAATGTATCTTGAATAATACGTGAGTAAGAAATAAAATTGGAATCTCCTTTGTATTTTTGCAATACATCGATGAGTTCTTTTTCTATAATTGGCTTTGTTATGTAGTCAATGACTCCTAGACGAATAGATTGTTTTGCATAGTCGAAATTTTGATATGCGGTTACGATGATGATGTCCAGGTTAGAGTTACTATTTTTTAATTTTTCACCTAGTTGTAGGCCAGATATGCCTGGAAGGTGAATATCTAAAAGTGCTAAATGAATCGAGAATTTTTCATTTATACTTAAAGCTTCATCCGCATCTAAAGCTAGATGCAGTGTCCAATTAGGAAACTGGCGGTGAATGAGAAATTCTAATTGTTCCAGTTCTAGCGGTTCGTCATCTACTAATAGCACGTTCATTTTTGTATTACCTCCTCTGTGTTTTTTTCTGTGATGAAAGGCCATGTTATTTCTACTGTCGTGCCGTTCTCTTTTGTAGAGAGGAAAGAGAACGTAGTTTGTTCTTGAAAGAATAGCTGAAATCGTTGTTTTATATTCTCAAGTCCGTATCCGCTTTCTTCTGTATGGGAAGTAAATGGTTCGTTTTGAGTGCCGTTATCAGATACTAGAAGTGTAATTCGGTTATTTGTATTGTATAAATGAATATTTAAAATTGCTTGACCAGCTTTTTTTTCAAGACCATGTTTAAAGGAATTCTCAACTAACGTTTGAATAACGAAAGGTGGAATATGGGCATTGTGTAAATCTTCAGAAGAAGTAATGCTTACTGAAAGCCTCGAGCGAAATCGCATTTTTTGAATCTCAATATAATAATTCGTATACGCCAGTTCTTCAGAAATAGGAATTAACAAATCCGTTGTTTTATATTTTCCTTTTAAAAATAGAGAAAAGATCTCGAGCGATCGGACAACTTCATCTGTTCTCTGCAGACGAGCTAAGCTTAAAATTGTATTTAATGTATTGAATAAAAAATGAGGCTGAATTTGTTGAGTGAGTTGATGATATAAAGACTGTTGCAACTCTCTTTCTAGTGCTATTTTTTTCTTTTCACTTTCTAGTAAATCGATTCGTTTTTCAAAAATAAATAAAAATAATAAAATAATAGCTCCAAAAATTGGAGCTAAGACAAGTATAGTTATTAATACAGCAAATGCTTCATAAGTTAACATACATACCTCAATCTTGTTTTTTATTATTATACTAAAGTGTTGTAAATATTTCTATTATTCAGATTCGATTTAAATGATATGGCAGGCTACTTTGTGATCTTCACTTATAGATTGAAAACTTGGTTGCTGCGTTGTACATTTTTCAATTGCATACGGACAACGAGTATGAAAACGGCAGCCTTTCGGCGGGTTTAAAGGAGAGGGAAGGTCTCCTTTAAGTTCAATACGCTCTTTTTTCATTCCTGTACTAATGGTAGGAATTGCTGAGAGAAGCGCTTTTGTGTAAGGGTGTTGCGGATTGTTAAAAAGAGAATGTTTATCGGCAATCTCCACAATGGTACCAAGATACATTACAATGATGCGGTCTGATATGTGACGAACGACAGCTAAATCGTGAGAGATGAATAAATACGTTAACCCATATTGTTGTTGCAAATGCTTTAATAAATTTAAAACTTGTGCTTGCACTGAAACATCTAAGGCGGAGACAGCTTCGTCACAAATGATGAGTTTTGGATTAACAGCTAAGGCGCGAGCGATTCCAATTCTTTGGCGTTGTCCACCACTAAACTCATGTGGGTAGCGCTTCACTGCATCAGGTGGAAGACCAACTTTCCCGAGTAACTCAATAACCTTTGCTTTCCTTTCTCCTTTTGGACATACGTTTTGAATGGCCATAGCTTCTTCTAAAATACTCCCTACGGTTTGTCGAGGGTTTAAAGAGGCGAAGGGATCTTGAAAAATAACTTGTAAATCTTTTCTAACTTTTCGCATTGCTGAGTTATTTAATTCTAGTAAATCCTTATCTTGAAATATGATTTTTCCACTTGTTGCTTCATCAAGGCGTAATATTGCACGCCCAGTAGTGGATTTCCCGCAACCAGATTCCCCAACAATACTGACAGTTTCCTTTTCGTAAATTGTAAAACTAATATCGTCAACCGCTTTAATATAGCTAATAGAGCGTCCTAGAATTCCTTTTTTTATAGGGAAGTATTGTTTTAAATTTTGTACTTGTAATAGCTCTCGTTTATTTATTTGCGTAGTAGTAGACATTTTATAATACCTCCAATTCTTCCGAAGATGATTTATTCCAAAGGTCTGTAAACATCCAGCACCGAACCTCGCTTCCATCTTGCGTTAGTTGAAGTTCTGGAAGAGTATTATGACATAGTTCTTTTGTATGTGTACATCTATCAGCGAAGCGACATCCACTCGGCATATGGTATGGACTTGGTACGGATCCAGGAATAGTTTGTAATTCTTCTTGGTCTGTATCGAGTCTTGGAAGAGATTGAAGAAGTCCGATTGTATAAGGGTGTTTTGGGCTAGTAAATATATGCTCGATATCTGCATATTCGACAATTTTTCCAGCATACATGACCGCAACTCTGTCACATGTTTCTGATACGACTCCTAAATCATGAGTGATCATGATAATCCCCATACCGAGTTGTTTTTGAAGCGATTTCATAAGTGATAATATTTGAGCTTGAATGGTTACATCAAGAGCAGTTGTTGGTTCGTCTGCAATGAGTAAATCTGGATTGCAAGCAAGTGCCATTGCAATCATAACGCGTTGGCGCATTCCTCCGCTTAGTTCATGTGGCTCTTGTTTTGCACGCTTTTCAGGAGAAGGAATCCCAACTAGTTTCAGCATATCGACAGCTTTATTCCAAGCTTCTTTTTTGCTTAATTTTTGATGGATACGAATTGCTTCTGCGATCTGTTCCCCAACGGAATATACTGGATTCAAAGATGTCATTGGTTCTTGGAAAATCATTGAGATTTGATTGCCACGAATTGCACGCATTTCAGCTTCGCTTTGTTGTAATAAATTTTTTCCTTTGAATAAAATGTCGCCTTCAATTTTACTGCCGCTTTCTCGGTCGATTAACCTCATAATGGATAGGGAAGTGATGCTCTTTCCGCAACCAGATTCACCTACGATTCCGAGTGTTTCTCCTTTGGAAACAGAGAAATTTAATCCATCAACCGCTTTACTTACACCTTCGTCTGTAAAGAAATGTGTTTTTAAATCTTTAACCTGTAATACCTCTTCCTTTTTGTTCATGTTTGTGCACCCCTCTTAATTAAGCTCAATACGTTTATTGAAATGACGGTATAAAATATCAACAATAAGATTGACTAGAACGAAGATTACTGAGGCGATTAATACGCCCCCTTGTAACATTGGTAAGTCCCTCATTCGAATGGCATCTACAATTAATCTTCCAAGTCCATTTATAGCGAAAACGGATTCTACTAAAACTGTACCGCCTAAAAGTGCACCAAATTGTAATCCGACAACGGTAATAATGGGGATTAATGCGTTCCTCAGAGCATGTTTATATATAACTACTCTTTCTTTTACCCCTTTTGCTCTTGCCGTTCGTATATAATCTTGGCGTATGACATCAAGCATACTTGAGCGAGTCATACGTGCTACAATTGCTGCGCCAGATGCACCTAGTGTAAGTGCTGGTAAAATCATGTGCATCCAAGTTCCCCAACCAGAAACGGGGAATATTTGAATTTGGACAGAGAAGTAGAAAATGAGCATAAGTCCAAACCAAAAACTTGGTAATGAGACACCTAATAAAGCGATGATCATAATAGAAACATCTGTCCAAGAATATTGCTTTGTAGCAGAGATGATACCAGCAATCATCCCGATTACAACTGTAATTACGATGCTACACAGTGCAAGTTCAATAGTGATTGGAAGGCGAATTAATACTTCGTCTAACACTGGGCGATTAGAACGAATCGAAACCCCAAAATCGCCTTGTAATATATTTCCGATATAAGAGAAATATTGCATGATAAAAGGTTTGTCCAATCCTAATTGGTGACGTATTTGTTCGACAGTTTCTTTTGATGCTCCTTCACCAGCAATAAGGAGAGCTGGATCACCGGGTACCATTTGCATAATTAAGAAAACAACGAATACAACGCCGAAAAGAACGGGAATTAATTGTAGTATTCTACGAAATATAAACATTAGCATGTATAATGCTCCTTTCTATTTTTTTAGTCTCGGATCTAGTGCATCACGTAATCCGTCACCAAACATGTTTAAACCGATTACGAGTGTAGACATTGCGATTCCAGGAAACATTGCGATATGTGGTGCGGTAAATAAAAAGTCACGTCCATTACTTAACATTGCTCCCCATTCAGGTGAAGGTGGCTGCGCCCCAAGTCCTAAAAATGATAATCCAGCTGCAGATAAAATTGCTGTAGCTAAGCGTAAAGTAGCTTGGACGATAATAGGCGATAAGATGTTAGGGAATATGTGCTTCATAATAATAGTGAAGTCACTCGCTCCTAGTGCCCTTATAGCATCGATATACTCTAATTTTTTTACTGTTAATGTAGAAGCTCTAACGATACGAGCGAACATAGGGATTGAGAAAAAGCCAATAGCGATAATTACGTTCACAAGACTTGGTCCTAGTGCACCTACAATGGCAAGAGCAAGTAAAATACCAGGGAAAGCTAGCATAATATCAATGATTCTCATAATAACTGTGTCAAACCATCCACCGTAATAACCAGAAACGATACCGAGAATAATGCCGAACAGTGCACCTATAAATACAGAAGAAAATCCAACAAATAATGAAAGACGTGTCCCGTGTAAAAGGCGGCTTAAAATATCTCTACCTTTATCATCTGTTCCCATCCAATGTTCCATTGAGGGTGGTTGTAACTTATTGACTAACTGAATATCAAATGGATTATAGGGTGCTAATAATGGAGCGAATATAGCTATTAAAATATAGAACAGAACGATAATTCCCCCGATGAATGCCATTTTATTTTTCCTCAGTTTTCGATAGGCAGTTATCAATTTCGATTTATTCTTCATTTGAATCGTTTGTAAAGAAGTTTTTTCTTCTTTAGAAAGACGAACTTCCATTTTCCATACCTCCCTTTCTTTATGAATAAATTATCAGAAAATTCACCGAAGTAAACGGATTTAAAACAATAAGTAAAGAAAATGCAAATACAAGTAAAAATACTTAAAAAAATTCAGAAAATTCAAATAGTAAAGAAAGTGCAAATAGAGGTAAAGATGTTTAAAAACTTTTTCCGTAAAGTTATTTATAATTACAAATACATAAACAAACTTGCAGAAGAGAAGGTGGTGAAGTTATCCGCTCTTAGAAAGTAGGTAAAATAGAAAAATAGGTTTAAGGTTTCACTTTATGATGTAGAGATAAAAGAAAGTGGAGGGGGAAGAGCGATGAGGTTCAAAAAGGGACTTGTGATTTGCTTTATCACAATTTTATGTCTTTCAGTTTTTCTAGCGGGATGTTCATCTAATACGAAGACAGGCAACGAAGGGTCGGGGAGTAAAGGGGCAAAAGAAGGTGGCGTTTTAACGATCGCTAGACTGTCAGATGCTGATAATTTAGATCCGCATTTTATTACAAACATTCCTTCAGCGAGTATTGTATACCATAAAGTGTATGAAAACCTTGTACAACGAGATAAAAACATGGATTTTAAGCCAATGTTAGCAAAGGAATGGAAACAAATTGATGATTTAAATTGGGAATTTAAGTTACAACAAGGAGTGACATTCCAAGACGGTGCGCCATTTAATGCTGAGGCAGTAAAGAAAAACTTTGAACGTGTATTAGACCCGAAAGTGGGTTCAAATCGAGCAACTGTTTATTCCATGATCCAAGAAATAAAAGTAATTGATGAATACACAGTACAGTTCGTATTGAAATACCCATATTCACCTCTTTTATCTATTTTTGCAAGTAATGAAGGAAGTATTTTAAGTCCGAAAGCAATTGATGAGAAAGGGAAAGGTTTAGCGCAGCATCCAGTTGGGACAGGTCCATTTACTTTTAAATCATGGAAACCAGGTGAAGAAATTCGCCTTGAGAAGAATAAAAATTATTGGGGTGAAAAAGCAAAGGTTGATGAAGTTGTATTCAAAGTAGTACCGGAAGATGCAACGCGTATTGGAATGATTGAAACTGGTGAAGCTCATATTGCAGAGAATTTACCTGTAACTGAAGTAGAGAGAGTGAAGAATTCGCCATCTATGGAGTTAATTGAAAATGAAGGTTTAGGTGTAGAATATATTGGATTTAATGTAGAGAAAAAGCCATTTGATAATCCGCTTGTTCGTCAAGCGATTGCACATGCGATTGAAACGAAAGGAATTTTAAAAGGAGTATATAACAATGTTGGGACTGAAGTGAACTCTGTAATGACTCCTAAAGTATTCGGTTATACGAAAGACGTAAAAGGGTATAAGTATGATATTAATACTGCGAAAAAGTTATTAGCAGAGGCTGGTTATCCAAATGGGTTTAAAACAACAATTTGGACGAATGACAGTAAAGTGAGAATGGCGTTAGTGGAGGTAATTCAATCTCAACTAAAAGGGATTGGTGTTGAAGTAGAAATTAAAGTTATGGAATATGGTGCGTTTTTAGCTGCAACGAATAAATCAGAGCATGCGATGTTTGTTGGCGGTTGGGGGAATGCAACAGGTGATGGTGACTATAATCAATATAATTTATTCCATTCTAGTTCGCATGGAGCAACTGGAAATCAATTTTTCTATAGCAATCCGGTAGTAGATAAATTAATAGAAGATGCTAGAAAAGAAAAAGATGAGACGAAGAGAAAAGAATTGTATAAACAGTTGCAAGAAATTGAATTGAAAGATGCTTTACTAGTACCAATTCGAGGAATTAATCATATTGCAGCGACTACGAAAAATATAAAAGGATTTTGGATTGATCCATCTGGGTATTTGCGACTGGAAGGTGTAGAGCTACAGTAAAATAGAAAATTCTATCAGTGTAAAACATCATTTTACACTGATAGAATTTTTTATCTGTTTTTGTTTCGTTTGTATAGTAGAAAAACCATTGCGAAGGGAGATTGACAAAGTGAGTATAAAATCAAAATATTGGTTAACGAATGTGAAACTTGAATCTGGGTACGTGTATGAGGAATCACGAATTACAAGTACAGAAACGGAAATTTGTAGTTTGCTTATTGAAGATGGAAAGATTACGAAGATATTACCTGGGATTGTAGCGGAGCAAGATGGGGAAGTAGTAAATGCAAATGGTTTATTGGCATTACCAGCATTTGAAGAAATGCATATCCATATTGACAAAACGTATTATGGTGGACCATGGAAAGCATGTACACCAGTGAAAAGTATATTCACTCGTATTCATGAGGAGCAAACCATTCTTCCAAAGCAATTAGAAACTGCAAAGAGTAGAGCGGAGAAAATGTTGCAATTACTACTTGAAAATGGAGCGACAAATATTCGGACACACTGCAATATTGATCCTGTAATTGGTCTTGGGAATTTAGAAGCAACGATTGGGGCACTGGAAACATATAAAGATAAGTTATCAGCAAAAATTGTAGCATTTCCACAACACGGTTTGTTACGAAGTAATTCTGTAGGGCTTATAAAAGATGCTATGCGTATGGGAGCTCATTTAGTAGGTGGAGTAGACCCAGCTACTGTAGACGGTAATATTGAAAAATCATTAAATACAATTATGGATATTGCAGTTGAGTTTGATTCCGACATTGATATTCATTTACATGATGCGGACCAACTCGGAACATTTACAATGAAGAGATTAGCAACGTTAACAGAAGAAGCAGGGTGGCAAGGAAGAGTTACAATTAGCCATGCCCTTGGACTTGGAGATGTATCTGTAGAAGAAGCGGAGGAAATGGCTGAACGACTTGCGGCATTAGGCATTGATATAACGTCAACAGTTCCAATTAGTAGACATGTAATTCCAGTTCCGTTATTAAATCGTAAAGGTGTAAAAGTTTCACTAGGAAACGATAGTATAACTGATCATTGGTCTCCATTTGGAACGGGAGATATGCTGCAAAAGGCAAATTGTCTAGCGGAGAGATTTAGATGGATTGATGAGCGCTCTTTAGGGAAAGCACTTCAGTTTATTACGGGTGGGAAATCTATATTAGATGATCAAGGAAATCGTCAATGGCCAAAAATAGGAGATGAAGCAAATATCGTCTTTACGGAAGCATCATGTTCAGCTGAGGTAGTAGCAAGACAAACAGAGCGCTGTGCTGTTCTATATAAAGGAAATGTTGTTGCTGGTAGTTTACAAAAAATAGCTATAAATAATCTTGTTTGAGAGGATGATTGAAATGCAAAATGTGTATTGGTTAACGAATGTACGACTAGAAACAGGTTATAAGTTTAATAGTGAAGTAGTTACAGGCACAGAAACAGCTTTGCATCATTTACTTATACAGGATGGAAAGATTGCAAAGATTGTACTTGCGGATGTACCGCTTCAAACAGAGTATGAAACGAAAGATGCGAGAGAATTGCTTGTTCTTCCGTCATTTGTGGAAAATCACTTTCACCTTGATAAGACAAGACTTGGTGGTCCATGGGAAGCATGCACACCAGTAAAAAATATTATTGAGAGATTAGAGTTAGAACAACAGGAATTACCGATTTTAGCTCAAACAACTGGAGAGAGAGCAGAGTTGTTACTAAGTAACATTTTAAATGCTGGTTCGACTCATATTCGAACGCATGTAAATATTGATCCGTATATCGGTCTTAAAAACCTAGAGTCTGTACGTCAAACTTTAGAGGATATGAAAGGTGCGTTTACATATGAAATCGTAGCATTCCCACAACACGGTTTACTTCGTACAGAAGCGCATTCTCTTATGAGGGAAGCGATGAAAGTGGGCGCAACTTTAGTGGGTGGTGTAGATCCAGCTACTGTAGATAATAATATTGAAAAATCACTTTTTGATATGATGGAAATCGCTGTAGAGGCAAATGCAGATGTTGATTTACATTTACATGATGCAGGGCATTTAGGTATTTATACAATTAAAAAGTTAGCTCAATTTACAGAGGATGCGGGTTGGGACGGGCGTGTTGCTGTTAGTCATGCGTTTAGTCTAGGAGATGTATCTAAAGAAGAAGGAGCAGAGATGGCAGACTTATTAGCTGAAAGAGGAATGTCTATTATTACGACAGTACCAATTAATAGAAATATGCCGCCAGTACCATTGCTTACAGAAAAAGGTGTTTCCGTTTCTTTAGGTTGTGATAGTATGTTTGATTCATGGGGCCCATTTGGGAATGCTGATATTTTTGAAAGAGTAGGGCGTTTAGCAGAAAAGTATCGCTGGATTGATGAGAAATCTTTATCTTCGTCTCTAGCGTTTATTACAGGTGGAAAAACGCCATTGGATCAAGAAGGAAATCAAGTTTGGCCTAAAGTAGGAGATAAAGCTGATTTTGTCTTCTTACAAGCTACTTGTTCAGCAGAAGCAATTGCTAGACGAGCGAAACGACCTGCCGTGATGAAAGGTGGAAAAATAGTAGCTGGTTCCTTGCAGAATGTTCAAGGTGTATTGATTTAATTTACGTACCTCCCTAAATTTTATATATATTTTCAAGGGTTCCTAATGAAAGAGTAGGAATCCTTCTTTTTTACGAGAAACGGAGGGGAATAGGTGACACGTACTTATATATTACTTTTTATCTGTGTAGTAGTTTGGGGGAGTAATTTTATATTTGGTGCGATTTTAGTAAATACATTTCATCCAGTTTTGTTAACGACACTTCGGTTGCTATTTATTAATTTGTTTTTTCTGGCGTACGCCATTATATGTAAGAAAGATTTATATATAGAAAAGAATGAAATGAAAAGTGTATTATTAATTGGGGTTATAGGTGTCGCGATTAATCAATGGTCTTTTTATGAAGGATTACAAACAGCAGAACCAACAACAGCTGCGCTAATATTGGCACTTACTCCTGTCGTGACTTCTATTCTAGCGGTATTTATTTTAAACGAACCGTTAACAGCTAAGTTAGTAATAGGAGGAGGAATTGCTACTTTTGGGGTGTTTTTTGTTATTGGTATTGGGCAGAGGTTCGTCTTTTCAGAAGGATTAATATGGATTTTTATAACGATGCTATCCTTTTCTTTATCCATTGTTTTAATTCGGAAATTGGGGAAAAGAGATGATATGTTTTTTATTACATTCTTCTCTTCAATTTTTGGTTTTTTAATTATGTTACCGTTTCTTGCTTTTACCATTTCTCACATAACGTTGAAGTACTCTATAGAGAGTTGGTCGCTTCTAATTGTGACAGCAATACTTATGCATGGAATTTGTACATTGGTTTGGAATAATCAATTGAGAAAAGCGCAAGCATCAACAGCGGCAATGTTTTTAAATTTAGAACCATTCGTTACGATGGTGGTAGGGTATATTATATTGCAGAAAAGTGTAACATCCATTCAAATAATTGGAGCTATTTTTATCGTTTGTGGAGTTTACATTGCAACGTTTGGATATGGGAAGAAATCGAAGGGACAAAAAGAGTTGTTTCGAAAAGCTACGTAATAATATAAAGTGTATTTCTGTGTGAAATGTATGGAAGGGATGAAAAGTTTGGACAATCAACATAATCAAAATCATATTATGGGAACTTTGCAATGGTTTATTTTTTTATTAGCGAACTCAATCGCACTACCAATTGTCGTTGGCGGATTATTTCATCTTACGACGGAAGAAGTATTTTATTTAATGCAGCGTACATTTTTTGTAGTTGGTATATCTTCTTTTCTACAAGGATGGATTGGGCATAGACTACCGATTGCTGATGGGCCAGCTGGATCTTGGGTTGGTGTATTTACTGTACTTGCTTATGCAACTGTAGGGCAAGATCAACTACATAGTACGTTGCAAATTTTAGAACTAGGGATGATGGTTGCCGGAGTTATCTTAATAGGATTAGGGCTAACTGGTTTTATAGAACGTATTTTATTTTTATTTACGCCGCTCGTTACAGGGACGTTCTTACTGTTATTATGTTTGCAATTAAGTGGTGTGTTTTTAAAAGGAATGCTAGGAATTACAGCTACTGTTTCTCAAATTGATGGATTTACAACGTTGATTGCGTTTGGCATATTTTTGTTTGTAATCGTACTTTCCAATTTCGGAAAAGGCTTTGTCAAAAGTTATGCGGTTTTAATAGGGATAATTAGCGGATGGCTTATTTTTCTCATTGCAGGAAAAGTGACGATTCCATCTCAAGTAACTCATTTTGTGCAATTTCCGCATATATTTGCTTGGGGGATTCCAAAGTGGAATACAGGTATGGCTGTATCGAGTTTTGTTATGGTATGTATTTTAGTTTCAAATACAGTGGCAGCTATTATAGCAATCAATCAAGCTACGATTCATAAAGCAGCTATTGAACAAAGACAGCTGAGAAACGGTACGTGGGTTGGAGGAATTTCACATATGATTTCCTCTTTATTTTCAACAGTAGGTGTCGTGCCGTTACCAGCAACGGCAGGATTCATACGTTTAACGAAACAAAAGTATATGCGATCGTTCTTATTTGCATGTGTACTACTAGTCGTTATGTCGCTTTTTCCAAGTATTATTCGTTACTTAGCGTCGTTACCATCCGCTGTTGCATCTGCAGTCTTGATGGCTTCATTCGTACAGCTAATTGGTATTGGGTTAAACAATATAAAACAAGTGGAGCTTAATGAAAGGAATGTAACAATTTTAGGAGTTGCAGTATTATTTGGCAGCGGTGTTATGTTTTTACCGTCTGAAGCACTCCAATCCTTGCCGTCTGTTATGCAATATATATTCGGCAATGGTTTGTTCGTAGGTACAGTTGTAAGTATATTGCTAGAACAAATATGGCGCATTGGAAAGTAAGTGGATAAAATGAGTGCACGCACTGTATAAAAGTCTAAAATAACATAAGAAATAAAGCCCATTTTCATTCACCACCTGCACATTTCGTTCATACAATATCTTGACTAAATAAACACCCAACTTACACATATACAGCTCTGGCTTAAGCAAGGAGGGTTATACCAGTTGAAGGAAAAAGCGTATCAATCTAAACCGTTACTCACAAAGAGAGAAAGAGAAGTGTTTGAATTACTCGTTCAAGATAAAACGACGAAGGAAATTGCAGGTGAACTTTTTATAAGTGAAAAAACAGTACGCAATCACATCTCAAACGCAATGCAAAAGCTAGGGGTTAAAGGACGTTCACAAGCAGTTGTTGAGCTTCTTCGTATGGGAGAGCTCGAACTATAAAAAGAAAGCCGACTTTTATACAAAAGGTCGGCTGTTTTTCTGTTTGTTTCATGTTCTATATGAATGATAAGGATGTTTCATACATACATAGGTAGTAGGGAGGGGATATGTTGAAAAGAGTATTATTAGTTTCAACAAGCGCTCATGATATGAATGGACACCCGACTGGTTTGTGGCTTGAAGAGCTCGCGGCTCCTTATAATTTATTTAAAAAAGCTAAGTTCGATGTTGATATTGTGTCGATAAAGGGCGGTAGAGTACCTATTGATAGAGTGTCTATTCCGAATGGCATACCTCGTGAATTTAAGCATGTCGCTTCCTTATTGCAAAATACGAAGTCGATCTCAACTGTTCATTTTTCGGATTATGATGCGGTTTTATTTGGTGGTGGGCACGGGGCGATTGTAGATTTTCCGGGGAATCCATATGTAGCAAATTTGATTGTAAATATGTATAACAATAACCGGATTGTAGCGGCTGTTTGTCACGGAGTAAGTTCTTTAGTCGGTGTGAAAAATAAGGATGGCTCGTTTTTTATTGCGGGTAAGCGTATAACGGGTTATACAAATGATGAAGAAAAAGCTGTACATTTAGAAAATCGAGTTCCGTTTTTGCTAGAAAGTAAATTGAAAGAAGAAGGAGCTTTGTTTTATGTAGCTCCTAATTTCACGCCGCATGTCGTAGTAGATGGGCGTTTGATTACAGGACAAAATCCGCAGTCAAGTGTGGAAATAGGTAAGGTTATAAAAAGAGCTGTAAATAAATTACCGTCTTTTTAATTTCTGCACGTTTCTCTTCTTATTAGTAGGAATGTCTTCTGTTCAGAAAAAGATGGCGCGATGAATATTTACTTTATCATAGAAGAAACCGACTTTCATATAGAAGGTCGGTTATTTTTCTGTCTTGCAAATTATGAAAAAAAGGAGCAAAATAAAAAAGGTCCTGATCTATACAGGTACAAATGAAAAATTTTATACAGGGGCATTTTAAGTTAGCGAACTTAAAGTGTGTAAAATATACTGATAAACATAAAGTGAAACTTTAATCAGTGGGGGTTTTGTTCATCCTCTACTGATTATTAGCCTTCACCAATCGGGCGTTTACGGGCAGTGGATCTCCCGCTTAACTTCTTTGCTGCAGCCGAATTTTGAGGTGGGAGTTTTACTGCCCGTTAACGCGGGATAAAATAAGATGATGAATGAGAAAACGGGTGATTAAGTTGAATAGAGCGATCGGTGTTATTGATTCAGGAGTGGGCGGTTTAACAGTAGCGAAGGAATTAATTCGTCAGTTGCCGAAAGAACGTATTATATATTTAGGGGATACAGCACGTTGCCCTTATGGTCCGCGTTCTCGTGAAGAAGTGCGTCAATTTACGTGGGAAATGACGGAGCATTTATTAGATTTAAATATCAAAATGTTAGTTATTGCGTGTAATACAGCAACTGCGGTTGTATTAGAAGAAATGCAGAAACAATTACCAATTCCAGTAGTTGGAGTTATTCATCCAGGATCACGTACAGCTTTAAAAGTGACAAATACGTATCATGTTGGGATTATTGGAACGATTGGAACAGTAAAAAGTGGTGCCTATGAAGAGGCGCTAAAGTCTATTAATAACCGTGTTATGGTAGAAAGTTTAGCGTGCCCGCCTTTCGTTGAGCTTGTAGAGAGCGGGAATTTCGAAAGTGAAATGGCGTATGAAGTTGTAAGAGAAACGTTGCAACCGTTGAAAAGTACTGACATTGATACACTTATTTTAGGGTGTACACATTATCCGATTTTAGGTCCCGTTATTAAAAAGGTAATGGGAGATAAGGTGCAATTAATTAGTTCGGGTGATGAAACAGCGCGTGAAGTAAGTACAATTTTATACCATAGTAAAATGTTGAATGAGGGAGAGGAACAAAGTGATCACCTCTTCTTAACGACTGGTAAAATAGGTCTGTTTAAAGAAATTGCATCAAAGTGGTTCGGTCAGCCGATTGAAAATGTGAAGCATATTAATTTAGAAACAGAATAATAGTAGATTCATATAAGAGAACTCCTGAGAAATCAGGGGTTTTTTCTGTGTAAGTGGCTATAGCTTGTTCTAAAATATGAAACAGCTCGTATACATAATAGTACAAACTTAGATTTTAGGGGGGAATGGCATGCCTAAATCCACTTTTAAATGGGTTGTTGGTGCTACTGTGAGTGCGATTTTATTATCAGGGTGTGGCTTATTAAATCAAGAGAAAGCGACAGAACAAATTGATCCGCCAAAAAAAGTTACGTATACAGAAGGTGAAAAGAAAGAAACAGCTAAAAAAGATAAACAAGGGCAAACAGTAAATAGAGAGTTATACCTCGTTGATAAAAATGGATATGTCGTACCGCAAACTATTGCAATGCCTACTCCGAAAGCGAATGAAGTTGTAAAGCAAACGTTAGAGTATCTTGTGAAAGATGGACCAGTAACAAATTTACTGCCAAATGGATTTCGAGCAGTCCTTCCAGCGAATACGACGATGACCTTGGATTTGAAAAAAGGTGGGACAGCAGTAATTGATTTCTCTAAAGAAATGAAAAATTATTCAAAAGAAGAAGAGCGTCAAATTGTTGAATCAGTAGCGTGGACTTTGACTCAATTTACAGAAATAAAACAAGTGCAGTTCCAAATAAATGGTGAAAAGCTAGCGAAGATGCCTGTTGCGGGTACACCGCTTGGTGAAGGTGTAAGTCGTGCGAATGGAATTAACTTTGATGATGAACAAGTAGCAGATGTAACGCATACAAAACCAGTTACACTTTACTTTATGGCGCAAAATAATAATAAGCAGCAATATTACGTACCGGTAACAAGACGTGTTGCAGAAGGGAAAGAAAATGATTATGCAGCAATTGTGGATGAACTTGTAAAAGGTCCGATTCACGGTTCGTTACTAAATGATTTTAATCCGGGAGTTAAGCTTATTACGAATCCGAAAGTGCAGGACGGAAATCTTACATTAAACTTTAATGAAAATATATTTGTAAACCCAGATAAAAATATGATTTCAAATTATGTATTGAAGTCGTTGGTCTTATCTTTAACGGAAAAACAAGGTGTGAAAAATGTTTCTATTGAAGTGAATGGGAAAGCGAATCTTATGGATGAGAAGGGTGAAAAGCTAATAAAACCTGTTGATCGGCCACAAAACGTAAATACAGGTAGTTTTTAATCGCGAATAATTTGATATACTTATGTAAGAAAGGGGAATTGCTTTTTGAGTTCCCCTTCTTCTATTGTATACATATCATACATTTAAATTTGGCTATACTAATGAGTAGTAGTTATGAGGGGGTTATTTTTATGCGAGTAGATGGTAGAGGACAAGCAGAGCTACGCCATATACATATTCATACAAATTATTTAAAACATCCAGAGGGATCGGTACTAATTGAAGTTGGGGATACAAAGGTAATTTGTTCAGCGACAATTGAAGAGCGTGTACCGCCGTTTATGCGTGGAGAAGGAAAAGGTTGGGTAACAGCAGAATACGCAATGATTCCACGTGCGACAGAGCAACGTACAATCAGGGAGTCAAGTAAAGGGAAAGTAACAGGGCGCACAATGGAAATCCAGCGTTTAATTGGACGAGCATTACGTGCGGTTGTTGATTTAGAAGCGCTTGGCGAAAGAACGGTTTGGATTGACTGTGATGTAATTCAAGCGGATGGAGGAACGAGAACAGCTTCTATTACAGGTGCTTATGTAGCAATGGTATTAGCTTTTGAAAAATTATTGCAAGCAGACAAAGTATCTAAAATTCCGGTGAAAGATTATTTAGCGGCAACGTCAGTAGGCATTGTTGAAGAACAAGGTGTCGTTTTAGATTTAAATTATGCTGAAGATTCTAAAGCAGACGTTGATATGAACGTTATTATGACTGGAAAAGGTCAGTTTGTTGAAGTACAAGGAACTGGAGAAGAAGCGACGTTTAGCAGAGCTGAATTAAATGAACTACTTGATGCTGCTGAACAAGGGATTTTCCAACTTGTTGAAAAGCAAAAAGAAGCGTTAGGTGACATCGTATCTCATATAGAGTAGAGGTGGAAAATATGAAGCAAGTTGTTGTAGCGACGAAAAATCTTGGGAAAGTACGTGAGTTTGCTGAGTTATTTGAGAGATTTGACTTAGAAGTGAAATCTTTACACGATTTTCCTCATATTGAAGAAGTCGAAGAAACTGGTGAAACATTTGAAGAAAATGCAATTTTAAAAGCAGATAGTCTGAGTAAGCAGTTGGATTCTATCGTAATTGCAGATGATTCAGGTCTGATTGTGGATGCTTTGAACGGAAAACCAGGTGTGCATTCAGCTCGTTTTGCTGGAGAACCGAAAGATGACCAAGCGAATATCGATAAAGTTTTGCAAGAGTTAACTGACGTCGACTTTGAAAAACGTAAAGCTCGTTTTTACTGTGCATTAGCAGTTGCATTCCCAGAAGCAGATAAAGAACCGGTAATTGTGAATGGAACGTGTGAAGGATATATTTTAGAACAGCGCCGCGGGGAAAACGGTTTTGGATATGATCCAATCTTTTATGTGGAAGAATATAAAAAAGCGATGGCGGAACTAAGTTCTGATGAGAAAAATGCCATTAGTCACCGCGGGCGTGCTCTTCGTAAGTTAGAAGAAAAAATCCCGGAATGGTTTTTAGGAGAATAAGGGAGAGAGATTGATGAAAGCTTTAATCGTAAGCGATAGTCATAGCTCTGTGAAGGAATTACAGCAGTTAAAAGAGAAGTACGAAGGGAAAGTAGATGTCATGATTCATTGTGGTGATTCAGAGCTAACACCTGCTCACGAAGAGCTGCAAGGTTTCCATGTTGTAAAAGGGAATTGTGATTATGCTAACTTTCAAGATGAAATTGTAACTGATGTAGATGGAATTCGTTTCTTAGTTGTACACGGTCATCGTCATAATGTGAAAATGACATTACAAACATTAGCATATCATGCAGAAGAAGTAGGAGCGCAAGTAGCATGCTTTGGACATTCTCATGTATTAGGGGCAGAATTACTTGATGGGATTTTATTTATTAATCCAGGAAGTATTTTGCTCCCGCGCTCTCGTGTAGAAAAGACATTCGCTTTATTAGAAATGGATGAAAATCATATAGAAGTTCGTTTTGAAACATTAGACGGACAGCTGGTGGAACAAGCAACTTTTAAAAGAGGATAATAAAAATTATCCTCTTTTAAAAAAGTGTTGACTTTATAAGTGGTTATGAATATAATAAATATTGTCGATAGGGCAACGGCGCTAACGAAGAAAAATGAAATAACATATGCGGGTGTAGTTTAGTGGTAAAACAAGAGCCTTCCAAGCTCTGGTCGAGAGTTCGATTCTCTTCACCCGCTCCATGTCCCAGTAGCTCAGCCGGATAGAGCATACGCCTTCTAAGCGTACGGTCGGGAGTTCGAATCTCTCCTGGGACGCTAAGAAAACCTTGTTATCTTTTGATAACAAGGTTTTTTGTTTGTTTAAATTAGTTATTAATAAACTTTTCAAAGACAAAACCGTAATCTTTTACGTTATATTGCTTTTTCGTATCAACGAGCCAGTTAAAGGCAATCTCATTCATCTCTTTAAATTGCTCTGCTAAATTTACTTGGGCGTTTGAAATACGGCTGAAAGCGTTAGATGCCATATCTAGACTTTTGTGTGCATACTGCAATGTAATATCGTTGTCGTATGAGATTTCTTCTATTTTAAGTAAAGCCTTATATAAATCTTTTAATTCTTCAATATGTTTTTTATGAACATCAATTGAGTAATGTTCATCTCCCATATGAAATTTAATTTCTACATCTAAATCAATTGTGCCTGCAGTTTCAAGTGCTACGTTTTTAATTTGATATTTACTATAGCTATAGCGGCGAAGTGTACGCTTTTTGCTTGTCGCACTTGTACCGTCTAAGTGGATTAGTCCTTTGTTTGTGAAACAGTATTCATCTGTTTTTGATTTAATTAGAAAATATATTTTCTCCCCGTCTTCATGCATCACGTAATCATCAGCATCAACCTTATCATAATCCTGCGGCGTAATGACAGAACCTACATCACTTAATCCTAAAACATCAGCAGCCATTTTTTTAAACATATATAATCCCCCTTGTAAATTAAATTCTTAATAGTACAAAAATATATTAACACGATTTTAACAAAGTGTTTTCTTTTAATGAGAAAATATTTGAAGGTAAGTTAAAAAAATTAACGAATATTATTTTGAAAATATGTAAAAAGGTGCTGAGAAAAAGTGTACCACCATACAAAAACAAAAGGAGATTTAGCTGTTTTAAAGGCTCAAGTTGATTTGTATGAAAAGGATATATGGTTTTAACACCACAAACAGAGCATTCTCCGTTTGATCTTGCAGTGTACAAAGGTAGTGTTTTTAAAAGGGTACAAGTTAAATATAGAGAATTGAATGCAAGAGGGATACTAGAAGTTAGATTCCGTTCTAGTTATTCTACGGCAAGCGGAGTCGCTACAAAAGAAGTGAATGAAGAAGAAATAGATGTGTATTGCATATATTGTCCACAAACTGATTTGTGTTATTATTTCGATCCTAAATCATTTAATAAATCCATTAGTTTGAGAGTGGATTCCTCAAAAAATCATCAAGAGAAAAAGGTTAATTTTGCAAATGATTATAGAGAAATTCCGTGAATTCGCCTCTAGTTACTTACATGAGGCGTTTTTTTATTTGTTTTGAAATCTTACAATTCTGTAAGGTAACTGTAAGGAAGTTCGATGGTAACAAATTACGAATCCTCTATAATGAAGATAACAACGATACATGAGGAGGAAGAGATGATGAAAGGATTAATTGTAACGGGTTTAACAGTAGCTTTTGGGTTTGTGGCGTATGAAAAGTTAACATATGTAATTGATGTTGTAAAACATTTAGTAGCGTAGAAAAAACTGCCATGAGAGGGAAAGGGAATGAGTGAATGAATGGAATGGTTATTTGGAATTATAGGTACTTGTAGTGTAGTGTTATTGTTTTTTGTCCCGAGTGGTATACTTAGTTCGACAACGAGTTTGTTCTTCTTAAGTTTGTTTGCTTGTACGATGCTTATCATTATGTTTTTAATGAAGCGAAGTAAACCAATCTTCTATTTTAGCATGATTGTTATGGCAATTATTGTTCTCCAAATTATTACCCTTGTTATATACCCCACAGTTATAAATGCTTTCCATTAATGATGAATCCTCTGCGTCTGTTGCTGAGGGTTTTTGTTTGTGAAAAATGAATTTCATTTAAAAATTTGTTGCTTTTTCGTTATAAAAATAGAATATTCCTATATTTCAAATAAATAATTTTGGAATGTTGTGTTCTCATTACGCATTTGATATATTTACTTTGAAGATCATTAAAATCTAGAAAAAGAGGCGGACGTATGGATAAAAAAGAAAATACGGTCGTATTGTTTCCGCAACTATCAGAACGCTATATTGATAAAGGTTTTTTAGCGTTGAAAGAGCGGGAATTCGAAGATGCATTGCGCTGCTTTGAAATATTACGTCAGTATAATGCAGAAACGGAACAAACGGAATTAGCTTCAGTTATTTGTTTGTTAGAATTAAAACGTATGGAAGAAGCGAAAGACAAATGTGAACAGTTACTTGAAACAGGAGCTGTACTATTTGGTGATATTCTTGAAACATATGTGACTATTTTGGTTCAAACAAATGATTATGAAGGTGTTATTGAAACTGTTGAAAAAGTTTTGCAAACGAAAGACATAATGCCGGAACAAAAAGAAAAATTAGCGCAGCTCGCTTTATTTGCAGAAGGAATGCTAAATGAGGAAGATGCATCATTAGCGGATTCTAATTTTGATTTGGACGAGTTTACTAATGAGATTTTTGGTGAAAACTTCGGGCAAAAGTTAAGGGCAATTCAGCAACTTTCGTTAAAAGAACTGGATCTTGCACTTCCTACTTTAAAGAAATTTTTAATAGACGAAGATCAGCACCCTTATTTAAAAACTTCTATTTTGTATAAAATGGTAGAAAATCAAATAGAAGAAGAGATAGAAGTAGAGAAGTTTGGAAATACGATAAAGGTGATTCCAGCATTTACAGGTCATAATGAGGAGCAATCCGATAACATTATACATATATTATCAAGCCGATTAGAGCAAAATTATCCAGATATATTTAGTGCAATGGTTACATACTGGAAAGAATTACAAAATAGCATTTTCCCATTCCCTCTATTAATGGATAAAGTAGAAATTTGGGCTGCCGTCTTAGAGAGAATTGGAAGAAAGCGTTTCGGATTGGCTATTGATGAAGAAGAACTTATGACAGCATACAATATTGAATTTGAGGAATTTCATATTGCCTATCAATGGTTATTGCGTATTGAAAGAGAAGGGTATTTGCCCGTATAATTATGAAAAAGAATCGTTCAGTTATTGAAACGAGCACATTCTATGTTATAATGTAAGGGTTGCAAAAGGCAGAAATCTGCCTGTTTGTAAGAGAAGAGGAGTATAATTCTCTTACTTAATATGTTTCATATTATTCTCGAACAAAATATACCGTAGTTGTCTTTTAGACAATTAGTAGATTGGAACATTGTATCTGAAAGCTTTTGCTAGAGGATTATTTGTACATTTGTTATTTCAAAAAAGAGATAATAAAAATCTTAATCTATAGAGGTATGTGCATACATTATTATAGTTGGAGGGAAAGAATAAATGTCTACAAAATGGGAAAAATTAGAAGGTAACGTTGGCGTTTTAACAATCGAAGTTGATGCTAAAGAAGTAAATAACTCTATCGACGCTGCATTCAAAAAAGTAGTAAAAACAATTAATGTACCAGGTTTCCGTAAAGGAAAAATGCCTCGTCCATTATTCGAACAACGCTTTGGTATTGAATCTTTATACCAAGATGCTTTAGATATCATCTTACCAAAAGCATACGGTGAAGCAATCGATGAAGCTGGTATCTTCCCAGTTGCTCATCCTGAGATTGACATCGAGAAATTCGAAAAAGGCCAAAACTTAATTTTCACTGCAAAAGTTACTGTAAAACCTGAAGTTAAATTAGGTGATTACAAAGGTTTAGCAGTAGAAAAAGTTGAAACAACTGTAACTGACGAGGATGTAGAGAACGAAGTAAAAGCTTTACAAGAGCGTCAAGCTGAACTAGTTGTTAAAGAAGAAGGAACTGTTGCAGATGGTGATACAGCTGTAATCGACTTCGAAGGTTTCGTTGATGGCGAAGCATTTGAAGGCGGAAAAGGCGAAAACTATTCTCTTGCAATCGGTTCTGGTACTTTCATCCCAGGTTTCGAAGAGCAAGTAATTGGTCTTAAAGCTGGTGATTCTAAAGAAGTTGAAGTATCATTCCCAGAAGAGTACCATGCTGCTGAATTAGCTGGTAAACCAGCAACATTCAAAGTAACAATTCACGAAATCAAAACAAAAGAACTTCCTGAGTTAAACGACGAGTTCGCTAAAGAAGCTGACGAAGAAGTTACAACTCTTGATGAATTAAAAACAAAACTTCGTACAAACTTAGAAGAAGGCAAAAAGCACGAAGCTGAGCACAAAGTACGTGACGAAGTAGTAGAATTAGCTGCTGCTAACGCTGAAATCGACATTCCAGAAGCTATGATCGACACTGAGTTAGATCGTATGGTTCGTGAATTCGAGCAACGTTTAAGCCAACAAGGTATGAACCTTGAGCTTTACTACCAATTCACAGGTACAGATGCTGACAAATTAAAAGAGCAAATGAAAGAGGATGCACAAAAACGTGTAAGAATCAATCTTGTTCTTGAAGCTATCATTGAAGCTGAAAACATCGAAGTTACTGAAGAAGAAGTAACTGCAGAAGTTGAAAAAATGGCTGAAATGTACGGTATGCCAGTAGACGCTATCAAGCAAGCTCTTGGAAGCGTAGACGCTTTAGCTGAAGATCTTAAAGTGCGTAAAGCTGTAGACTTCTTAGTAGACAACGCTGCATAATAAAATAACAAGGCGCGATTTTAATCGTGCCTTGTTTTATAAATATAGAAATATATTTATAAAACTTCTCGATGAAGAAGGAAAAGTTCCTTTGTAAGTCGAATATACATATTTCAAAAGTTTTAAAATTTTTTATTTGTACATAACTAGTCATATTATTTGTATTTCTCGCCACGTAGTGACATAATATGTATTTACATACGATACATTTATCGTGTACATACGAAGGCAAGAGATTAGCACTTTGTAAGGGGTGTGAAAATATGTTTAAATTTAATGATGAAAAAGGTCAATTAAAATGTTCTTTCTGTGGTAAAACACAAACGCAAGTTCGAAAGCTAGTTGCAGGTCCAGGTGTTTACATTTGTGACGAGTGTATCGAGCTTTGTACTGAAATTGTACAAGAGGAGCTTGCGAAGGACGAAGAAGTAGAATTCAAAGATGTACCGAAACCGGTAGAAATTCGTGAAATCTTAGATGAGTATGTCATCGGACAAGATAACGCGAAAAAAGCACTAGCGGTAGCGGTATATAACCATTACAAACGCATTAATTCTAACAGCAAAATTGATGATGTAGAATTAGCGAAGAGTAATATTTCACTTATTGGGCCAACTGGTAGTGGTAAAACATTATTGGCACAAACATTAGCGCGTATTTTAAATGTTCCATTTGCGATCGCTGACGCAACATCTTTAACAGAAGCTGGATATGTAGGGGAAGATGTAGAAAACATCTTACTAAAATTAATCCAAGCAGCTGATTATGATGTAGAGAAAGCGGAAAAAGGAATCATTTATATTGATGAGATTGATAAAGTGGCACGTAAGTCCGAAAATCCATCAATTACACGTGATGTATCTGGTGAAGGCGTACAGCAGGCACTTCTGAAAATTTTAGAAGGTACTGTAGCAAGCGTTCCACCTCAAGGTGGTCGTAAGCACCCGCATCAAGAGTTTATTCAAATTGATACAACGAACATCCTATTCATTTGTGGTGGAGCGTTTGATGGCATCGAGCCTATTATTAAACGTCGCCTTGGTGAGAAAGTAATTGGATTTGGTGCTGAGAAGAAAAATGCTGATGTAAATGAGAAGCATGTTTTATCTCACGTTTTACCAGAGGATCTTTTAAGATTCGGTTTAATTCCGGAGTTTATCGGTCGTCTTCCAGTTATTGCGAACCTAGAGCCGCTTGATGAAGATGCTCTTGTAGATATTTTAACTAAACCGAAAAATGCACTTGTTAAGCAATTCCAAAAACTATTGGAGCTTGACGATGTTGAGTTAGAGTTTGAAGAAGGTGCACTAGTTGAGATTGCGAAAAAAGCAATTGAACGTAAAACAGGTGCTCGTGGACTTCGTTCTATTATTGAAGGCTTGATGCTTGATGTAATGTTCGAACTTCCATCTCGCAAAGATATCGAGAAGTGTATTCTTACGAAAGAAACAGTAGCTGATAATGAACCGCCGAAATTGGTGTTACAAGACGGTACTGTACTTGATACAAAAACATCTGCATAATGCGAAGAAGAAACAGCAATTTTTATAATTGCTGTTTTTCTTTATGTTTAGCACTATTCCTCCCAGGAAATACTAAAAGGTAAAACATAGCGGGAGGAAATGAATTATGAGCTGGACAAATATATTTTTACTTGTTCAACTTGTTTTTGGCGTAATTGTCGGATTGTATTTTTGGCACTTACTTCGAAATCAGCGAACACAAAAAGTTTCAATTGATCGAGAATCGAAAAAAGAATTAGAGCAGCTTCGTAAAATGCGTGAGGTTTCTTTAACAGAGCCACTTGCGGAAAAGGTACGTCCTACATCCTTTGTAGACATTGTGGGGCAAGAAGACGGGATTAAGTCGTTAAAAGCGGCTCT
Organism: Bacillus hominis; assembly: GCF_030348325.1. NCBI lineage: Bacteria > Bacillati > Bacillota > Bacilli > Caryophanales > Bacillaceae > Bacillus > Bacillus hominis. Next base: position 4,070,261 of record NZ_JAUCFS010000005.1, on the reverse strand, counting down.
TTGTGGTCCTAATCCGCAACATGTGATCATATACGGTCCGCCAGGTGTCGGAAAGACAGCGGCAGCACGCCTTGTATTAGAAGAAGCGAAACGAAATCCGAAATCCCCATTTCGTACAAATGCAACATTTATCGAACTTGATGCAACGACAGCTAGGTTTGATGAGCGTGGTATTGCGGATCCATTAATTGGTTCAGTGCATGATCCGATTTATCAAGGAGCAGGTGCAATGGGGCAAGCTGGTATCCCACAGCCGAAAAAAGGGGCTGTAACAGATGCGCATGGTGGTATTTTGTTCATCGATGAGATTGGTGAATTACATCCAATTCAAATGAATAAAATGCTAAAGGTGTTAGAAGATCGGAAAGTATTTTTGGAAAGTGCGTACTATAGTGAAGAAAATTCGATGATTCCAACGTATATACATGATATTTTTCAAAAAGGTTTACCTGCAGATTTTCGCTTAGTTGGTGCAACGACGCGTTCGCCAGAGGAAATTCCTCCTGCAATTCGGTCGCGTTGTTTAGAAGTGTTCTTCCGTGAGTTAGATACAGAAGAAATTCAAAAAGTAGCGAAAAATGCAGCTGATAAAGTGGAAATGCAAGTAGGTGAGAACGGTATCGAAATGATTGGAATGTATGCAAGAAATGGACGAGAAGCAATTAATCTCGTGCAAATTTCTGCTGGTATGGCGATAAATGAAGAACGATCTTTCATTAAAGATGAAGATATTGAGTGGGTTGTTCATTCTAGTCAGCTTACACCAAAGTACGAAAAACGTATTTATCCAATTCCAAGAATCGGTCTTGTGAACGGGCTTGCTGTATATGGACCGAATACAGGTGCGTTATTAGAAATTGAGGTAACAGCTATTCCTGCGAAAGATAAAGGGTCAGTAAATGTCACTGGAATTGTAGAAGAGGAAAGTATTGGTAGCCAAACGAAATCGATTCGTCGAAAAAGTATGGCGAAAGGTTCTGTTGATAATGTGTTAACAGTACTTCGTTCTCTAGATGTGTTGCCAGAAGGGTATGATATACATATTAATTTTCCTGGTGGTATCCCGATTGATGGTCCTTCAGCAGGTATTGCTATGGCAACAGGTGTCTATTCAGCAGTGCATCGTACGTATGTGAATAATGAAGTAGCGATGACAGGTGAGATAAGTATCCACGGAGAGGTGAAGCCTATTGGTGGTGTGTACGCAAAAATAAAAGCTGCGAAAAAAGCGGGAGCTAAGAAAGTCATCATTCCGGCTGAAAACATGCAACCATTTTTGTATACAATAAAGGGAATTGAAATCATTCCTGTTCGCAAATTAAAAGAAGTATTTGAATTAACATTTATGCAGGAAAATATGCATCGTGAGCTTGATGTGCATACTTCTTTGGATGAAACAGATGCACAATCAATGTGAGAATATATAATAATAAAAATTTGCCAGACTTCGTTTAAGTTTGTATGCTTAAGCGGGGTCTTTTTTCTTTTCGTGAGGCACAAAAAAACAGGGGATTTACAATTGCGAAGAATCTCTGCAATTGCATCTAGATGTATTGTAATATAAAATAGTTGAACAGGAGTTTAATTTATTATGGAGGTGCTATGTCTAGTATGAATACGAATGAAAGAATTGTGCCCCTCCTACCATTAAGAGGCATTCTCGTATATCCAACGATGGTTCTGCATCTTGATGTAGGACGTGATAAATCGATACAAGCACTAGAGCAGGCGGCAATGGATGAAAATATCATCTTTTTAGCGATGCAAAAAGAAATGAATATCGACGATCCGAAAGAAGATGACATATATAGTGTAGGTACAGTGGCGAAAGTGAAGCAAATGTTAAAATTGCCGAACGGTACGCTTCGTGTCCTTGTAGAAGGTTTACATAGAGCAGAAGTAGTAGAGTTTATCGAAGAAGAAAATGTGGTACAAGTTTCTATTAGAACAGTAACTGAAGAAGTAGAAGATGATTTAGAAGAGAAGGCTCTTATGCGTACGTTACTGGAGCATTTCGAACAATATATTAAAGTTTCGAAAAAAGTTTCAAATGAAACATTTGCAACGGTAGCTGATATAGAAGAACCCGGAAGACTAGCTGATTTAATTGCTTCTCACTTACCGATTAAAACGAAGCAGAAACAAGAGATTTTAGAGATTGTATCTGTGAAAGAACGACTACATACACTTATTTCAATTATTCAAGATGAACAAGAGTTACTTAGCCTAGAAAAGAAAATTGGACAAAAAGTGAAACGTTCAATGGAGCGCACGCAAAAAGAATATTTTTTACGTGAGCAAATGAAGGCGATTCAAACTGAACTTGGTGATAAAGAAGGCAAGGGCGGGGAAGTTGAAGAACTTCGTGAGAAAATTGAACAGTCGGGAATGCCTGAAGAAACAATGAAGGCTGCACTGAAAGAATTAGATCGTTATGAAAAGTTACCTGTAAGTTCTGCTGAGAGTGGTGTCATTCGTAATTATATTGATTGGTTATTAGCTCTTCCATGGACAACAGCAACAGAGGATATGATTGACCTCGCTCATTCCGAAGAAATTTTAAATAAAGATCATTACGGTCTTGAAAAAGTGAAAGAGCGAGTACTTGAGTATTTAGCTGTACAGAAGTTAACGAATTCATTAAAAGGACCAATTCTTTGTCTAGTAGGACCTCCTGGGGTTGGGAAAACTTCGTTAGCACGTTCTATTGCAACATCGTTAAATCGTAATTTTGTACGTGTTTCTCTTGGTGGTGTGCGTGATGAATCTGAAATTCGTGGTCACCGTCGTACATATGTAGGAGCGATGCCAGGACGTATTATTCAAGGTATGAAAAAGGCGAAAACAGTTAATCCAGTCTTCTTATTAGATGAGATTGATAAAATGTCTAACGATTTCAGGGGAGACCCATCAGCGGCGTTACTTGAAGTGTTAGATCCAGAACAAAATCATAACTTCAGTGATCATTACATTGAAGAGCCATATGATTTATCGAAAGTTATGTTCGTTGCAACTGCTAATACACTTGCAAGTGTTCCAGGCCCATTGCTTGACCGTATGGAAATCATTTCGATTGCTGGTTATACAGAACTTGAAAAGGTGCACATTGCTCGTGAGCATTTATTGCCGAAACAATTAAAAGAGCACGGTTTGCGAAAAGGTAATTTGCAAGTGCGTGATGAAGCGCTTCTTGAAATTATTCGTTATTATACACGCGAGGCTGGTGTTCGTACGTTAGAGCGTCAAATTGCAAAAGTTTGTCGTAAAGCAGCAAAAATTATCGTTACAGCAGAACGCAAGCGCATTGTTGTAACAGAGAAAAATATTGTTGATTTACTTGGTAAGCATATATTCCGTTATGGTCAAGCTGAAAAAACAGACCAAGTTGGTATGGCAACAGGTTTAGCTTACACAGCAGCGGGCGGCGATACACTTGCAATTGAAGTGTCTGTAGCGCCAGGAAAAGGGAAATTAATTTTAACAGGGAAACTTGGGGATGTTATGAAAGAATCCGCACAAGCCGCGTTTAGCTATATTCGTTCTCGTGCAGAAGAACTTCATATTGATCCGGATTTCCATGAGAAAAACGATATTCATATTCATGTTCCAGAAGGAGCAGTTCCAAAAGATGGACCGTCAGCAGGTATTACGATGGCAACGGCACTTATTTCTGCACTAACAGGTATTCCTGTAAGTAAAGAAGTTGGTATGACAGGTGAAATTACACTTCGTGGTCGTGTATTACCAATTGGTGGTTTGAAAGAAAAAACATTAAGTGCTCACCGCGCAGGCTTAACAAAAATTATTTTACCGGCGGAAAATGAGAAAGATTTAGATGATATTCCAGAGAGCGTAAAAGAAAACCTTACGTTTGTGCTTGCATCTCATTTAGACGAAGTATTGGAGCACGCATTAGTAGGAGTGAAACAATGAAAGTAACAAAAGCAGATATTGTAATTAGTGCCGTTAAACCGGAACAATATCCAGACAGTGATTTACCAGAAATTGCTTTGGCAGGTCGTTCTAATGTCGGGAAGTCTTCCTTTATTAATAAAATTTTAAATCGTAAAAAGTTAGTACGTATTTCTTCTAAACCAGGAAAAACGCAAACGCTGAACTTTTTCTTAATCAATGAAATGATGCATTTTGTTGATGTTCCAGGTTATGGATATGCAAAAGTATCTAAAACGGAGCGCGCGGCATGGGGCAAAATGATTGAAACATACTTTACAACACGTGAGCAATTAGACGCAGCTGTATTAGTAGTTGATTTACGTCACCAACCAACAAAAGATGACGTGATGATGTATGATTTCTTAAAGCATTATGAAATCCCAACAATTATTATTGCAACGAAAGCCGATAAAATTCCGAAAGGGAAATGGCAAAAGCATTTAAAAGTTGTAAAAGAAACGCTTGCTGTTGAAATTGGCGATGAAATCGTTCTATTCTCTTCTGAAACAGGACTTGGAAAAGAAGAAGCGTGGAAGGCAATTCATAAAATGACAAAAACAAAAAACGCGTGACGAATGTCGCGCGTTTTTTTCTTTATATATACTAACGTACGTTTAATGTAACTTCAATATTTCCTCTTGTTGCTTTAGAGTAAGGACATACACCGTGAGCGGCTTCTACAAGTTCTTGTGCTTCGCTATGTGAAACACCAGCAACATGTACGTCAAGTACAGCAGATAGTCCGAAACCACCATCTGTATCTTTTCCGATAGAAACGTGAGCAGTTACTTCTGTACTTTCCACTTTCGCACGTTTTGTACGAATGACAAGTTGCAATGCGCTATCAAAACAAGCTGCATAACCAGCGGCAAATAGTTGTTCAGGATTTGTTGCCTCTCCACCTGCACCACCTAGTGCTTTCGGCATTTTTACATCAAGATTTAATATGCCGTCATCTGAAACTACTTTCCCATTTCTTCCACCTGTTGCTGTTACTGAAGCAGTATATAATTTATCCATTTTTATTCCCCTTTTCGATCATTAATTGTTTTCATTGTTTCAATTAGTTTATTTAATTGGATTAGTAAAGAACGATATTCTTGCTCTGTAATTCCTAAGTTGGTAGCCATTGTTTTTGGTAATGAACAAGCTTTTTCTTTTAAATCTTTACCTTGTTCCGTTAATTCAATACAAACTTTTCGCTCGTCTTCTTTTGAACGAATACGTTGTACAAGGTTTAATGATTCCATGCGTTTTAACATAGGTGTTAACGTACCAGAGTCTAAAAATAGACGTTCTCCAATTTCTTTCACTGTTAGTCCATCTTGCTCCCATAGTACGAGTAACGTAATGTATTGGGGATACGTAATGCCCATTTCTTCTAAATGCGGTCGATAAAAGCGAGTAACCTCTCTAGAACAAGCGTAAATAGAAAAACAAAGTTGGTTATCTAGATGCAAAGAATCCTCTGTCATAAATAACTCCCTTCTAATTAAGTTGTGCACAATTTAATTTTGTAAAATCAATATAACGAAAAAGAAATACAATGTCAAATGCATTGTATTGAGAAACTATATTTTGGAACAATCCTACATATTTTCCTTCATAATGAAAGAAGATAGAAAAGATGATGTTATAATGAATATGGAATAGTTTCCATCACTTGATTATGAGGACTTTTTTTGGTAACGTACAAATAGAGTTATTATTTTATAATCATTATAAAGTAGAGAATTCTTTCTTAATCTTACTGAAGCTCCTTTATTACATATGGAGAATAAATAAAAAATAATCAGTTGTTCACACGATTGTCAGATTCATAAGAGGAAAGTTGTATTATGATAGTAGATAAAGTGATAAAACGGGTGAAGGGGGACATGCTGCGTGCATATTCTTGTTGTTAGTGTAAATTATCGAACAGCCCCTGTAGAATTTCGTGAGAAACTCACATTTCAGGCAGCAGAGCTAGAGCAAGCAATGACCACATTACAAAATCAAAAGAGCGTGCTAGAAAATGTCATTGTATCAACTTGTAATCGCACTGAAATTTACGCTGTTGTCGATCAATTACACACGGGACGGTATTACATTAAGAAGTTTTTAGCTGATTGGTTTCAGCTTGAAATAGAAGAAGTCGCACCATACTTGTCTATTTTTGAACAAGATGGCGCAATAGATCATTTATTCCGCGTAACGTGCGGTTTAGATTCTATGGTTGTTGGAGAGACGCAAATTTTAGGTCAAATAAAAGATAGCTTTTTAGAAGCACAACAAGTAAAAGCGACAGGTACAATTTTTAATGAGTTGTTTAAGCAAGTGGTTACGTTAGCAAAACGTGCGCACTCAGAAACAACGATTGGTGAAAGTGCGATGTCTGTTAGTTATGCTGCTGTTGAGCTTGGAAAGAAAATATTTGGCGATTTAACAGATTGTCATGTACTTATTCTTGGTGCCGGTAAGATGGGTGAACTTGCACTGCAAAACTTATACGGAAGTGGAGCTCGTAAAGTAACAGTTATGAATAGGACGCTTACAAAAGCGGAAGTGATGGCTGAGAAATATATGGGACATGCAAAGCCTTTAAGTGAATTGCAATGTGCATTATTAGAAGCGGATATTTTAATTAGTTCAACGGGTGCATCAGAATATGTCATTACGAAAGAGATGATGACGAAAGTGGAGAGAATGCGCTCTGGTCGTCCGTTATTTATGGTTGATATTGCAGTACCGCGTGATATTGATCCTGCGATTGATGAATTAGAAGGCTCTTTCTTATATGATATCGACGATTTGCAAGGTGTAGTTGAAGCAAACCGTGCTGAACGTTTAAAAGAAGCAGAGAAAATTCAATTTATGATTGAAGAGGAAATGGTTTTATTTAAAACGTGGTTAAGTACGCTTGGTGTTGTACCGTTGATATCGGCTCTTCGTGATAAAGCGCTAGCAATTCAAAGTGATACGATGGAAAGCCTTGAGCGAAAAATACCAAACCTTAGTGATCGTGAGAAAAAAGTAATTAGTAAACATACGAAAAGTATTATTAACCAATTGTTAAAAGACCCAATTTTAGTAGCTAAAGAATTAGCTGCTGAAGAGGGAGCCGGTGAAAAGTTAGCTTTATTTGCGAAGATTTTTGATTTAGAAGTGGAAGAAGCGGGAAATACGGAAGAAGTAGAACATAAAAGAGCGTGGACACCATCCGTTCCATCTTTATAACTTGGAAGGATGATCGGATGAGTTTTTTAAATAACAGTATTATTTATCATATTGCAATTATTTTATATGCTTGTAGCATTAGTTTATATTTTATAGATTATTTTCAAAGTAACCGAAAGGCGAACCGATTTGCTTTTTGGTTACTTGCGATTGTATGGGTATTGCAGTCTATCTTTATGTTGCTTAGAGCTACAGATTCAGAAACAAATCCTATTTTAACTTTATTGTCAGGGATTTATTTTTATGTTTGGTTATTGATTACGATGTCATTAGTCATTAATCGATTTATGCGCATTGACTTTTTAGTCTTTTTTACAAATGTTGTAGCATTTGGCGTAAGCGCTTTTTCTATTTTTACACCGCTCGGAAAGATGTCGCCAGTACTTGCAGAGCAATTAGTTTCAGAACTTGTATACGTGCATGTCGGTATGGCGATTATTTCTTATGCAACGTTTACTGTATCGTTTATTTTTTCTATTATGTATTTATTGCAATATCGGTTATTAAAAAAGAAAAAATGGAATGCGAGATTAAGAAGGTTAGGGAATTTGCCGAAGCTTGAATCTATGTCTTACGGATTAAATTTATTTTCTGTTCCGTTTTTTTTATTAGCAATTATATTAGGATGCATATGGGGATATACAAAATTGGATAATTTCCATTGGTACGATACGAAAGTAATCGGTTCTTTTGTCGTTCTATTTGTATATTGTGCGGGCTTGTATTTACGAGCGGCAGATGTGTTGCAAGGGAAGAAAATTGTACTGTGGAATATCGGGGCATTTCTTGTAATGCTAGTTAACATTTTTCTATTAAGCAGTTTATCCAATTTCCACTTTTGGTATTTATAATGAGGAGAGAGAATTATGCGCAAAATTATTGTAGGTTCACGAAAGAGTAAATTAGCATTAACACAAACGAATTGGTTTATCGATCAGTTAAAAGCGCTCGGCTTACCGTATGAATTTGAAGTGAAAGAAATCGTCACAAAAGGTGATGTTATTTTAGATGTTACTCTTTCAAAAGTAGGTGGAAAAGGTTTATTTGTAAAGGAAATTGAACACGCGTTACTTACGAAAGAAATTGATATGGCTGTACATAGTATGAAAGATATGCCAGCTGTACTTCCGGATGGATTAACGATCGGTTGTACACCAAAGCGTGTGGATCCTCGTGATGCGTTTATTTCTAAAAACGGAGAATCGTTTAAAGATTTAGCAGAAGGCGCAATCTTAGGGACGAGTAGTTTGAGACGTAGTGCACAACTACTAGCTGCGAGACCAGATTTACAAGTGAAATGGATTCGCGGGAATATCGATACACGCTTACGTAAATTAAAAGATGAAGATTACGATGCAATTATTTTAGCGACAGCTGGATTACAGAGAATGGGCTGGGACGGGGAAGTTATTACAGAACATTTAGATGAAACGTTATGTGTACCAGCCGTAGGACAAGGTGCGTTAGCGATTGAATGTCGTGAGGATGATAAGGATTTACTAGAATTGTTAGCACATATTAATGATGCAGTAACAGAAAGAACAGTGGCTGCTGAACGAGTATTTCTTCATAAACTTGAAGGTGGATGCCAAGTTCCAATCGCTGGATATGCAACTCTTAAAGAAAATGATGCAATCGAATTAACAGCTCTTGTCGGTTCTATGGACGGTTCTGTTTTATTGAAAGAGACAGTATTAGGCACTGATCCGGAGCAAGTTGGATTAGAGGCTGCGGACCGTTTAATTAAACAAGGAGCAAAAGAGCTCATTCTTGCTGCAAATAAGGAGCAACAATAAATATGGATGCTCTCGCTGGCAAAATAGTATTGATTACACGTGCCCAGCATCAAGCGAAACAAATGAGTGTAGCAGTGAAAGAAAGGAGCGGAATTCCATTGGAAATTCCGCTTTTGCGTATGGAGGGCACATCTCCGGAACAAATTCAATATAAAGCAAGACAACTGCATTTGTATGACTGGGTTATTTTTACGAGTAAAAATGGTGTAGCCTTTTTTCTAGATGGTTTGAGAAAGAAAATACCTTTAACTATTAAAATCGCTGCGGTAGGCGTGAAAACAAAATTAGAGTTAGAAAAAAGAGGCTATGAAGTTCATTTCGTTCCGACCTCATTTGTTGCAGAAGCATTTGCTGAAGAGTTTCTAAAAGAGTTAAGTGGAAACGAGCGTATTTTGTTTCCAAAAGGGAATTTAGCAAGAGATGTAATCCCAGTAAAGCTAAGAGATTTTGGTGTTTTTTTAGATGAGCTAATCGTATATGGTACGAAAGCGAATGTAGAGAAAAAGCAAGAGCTTATAACAGCATTGAAATTAGGTAAAGTAAATATTATTACATTTACGAGCCCTTCAACTGTTGATAGTTTTGTTTATTTACTCGAGGGCACAAACTGGAGAGAATGGGCAAAAAAATGTACAATTGCTTGTATAGGACCGGTAACAGCAAAAGAGGCAAGGAGTTATTTCTCAAATATTATCGTACCGGAAGAGTATACGATAGAATCGTTAATACAATGCATTTGTGAATCTACTTTACATGCATAATCAAAATAAAAGAATGGGGATAGAAATCTATGAATTCTTTACAATTTAATCGTCATCGTCGTCTAAGACAAAGCGGGGGCATGCGAGCGCTTGTGCGTGAAACATTTTTACATACAGAAGATTTTATTTACCCTATTTTTGTATTAGAAGGAGAAAATACTCGTAATGAAGTTCCTTCTATGCCAGGCGTATATCAAATGTCTTTAGATTTATTGCAAGCTGAAATGCAAGAGGTCGTTGATTTAGGTATTCGTTCTGTTATTGTATTTGGTTTACCTGCTGAAAAGGACGAAGTTGGATCATCGGCATATTGTGAGCATGGAATTGTACAGCGTGCAATTAAGCAAATTAAAGATGAGTTCTCAGAGCTAGTAGTAGTTGCAGATACATGTTTATGTCAATTCACAAGCCATGGTCATTGCGGTGTTATTGAAGATGGCGTTATTTTAAATGATGAGTCTCTTGCAGTTCTTGCAAAAACAGCTGTAAGTCAAGCGAAAGCAGGGGCAGACATTATTGCACCATCTAACATGATGGATGGATTCGTAACAGCAATTCGTCATGCATTAGATGAAAATGGTTTCGCGCACGTACCAGTTATGTCGTACGCTGTGAAATATTCATCAGCATTTTATGGACCATTCCGTGATGCTGCGCACGGTGCACCACAATTTGGAGACCGTAAAACATATCAAATGGACCCAGCAAACCGTATGGAAGCATTCCGTGAAGCAGAATCAGATGTAATGGAAGGGGCAGATTTCTTAATTGTAAAGCCAGCTCTTTCTTACTTAGATATCGTTCGTGATGTGAAAAATAACTTTAATTTACCAGTCGTTGCTTATAACGTAAGTGGTGAATATTCGATGATTAAAGCGGCGGCGCAAAATGGTTGGATTAATGAAAAAGAAGTTGTACTTGAAAAATTAATTAGCATGAAACGCGCAGGAGCTGACTTGATTATTACGTATCATGCAAAAGATGCAGCAAGATGGTTACAAGAAGGAGGCGCTAAATAATGAAAAAGTTTGATAAGTCGATTGCCGCGTTTGAAGAGGCACAAAATTTAATGCCGGGCGGCGTAAACAGCCCTGTTCGTGCCTTTAAATCTGTCGGTATGAATCCATTGTTTATGGAGCGTGGAAAAGGCTCTAAAGTATATGATATCGATGGGAATGAATACATCGATTACGTATTATCGTGGGGACCTTTAATTCATGGTCATGCGAACGACCGTGTTGTTGAGGCTTTAAAAGCTGTTGCTGAAAAAGGAACAAGCTTCGGTGCACCAACAGAAATTGAAAATAAATTAGCGCAGCTTGTTATTGAGCGTGTACCATCAATTGAGATTGTACGTATGGTTAACTCTGGAACAGAAGCGACAATGAGTGCACTTCGTTTAGCTCGAGGTTATACAGGACGTAACAAAATTTTGAAATTCATTGGTTGTTACCATGGTCATGGCGATTCGTTATTAATTAAAGCAGGTTCTGGTGTGGCGACGCTAGGTTTACCAGATAGCCCTGGTGTACCAGAAGGTGTAGCACAAAATACGATTACAGTAGCGTATAACGATTTAGAAAGTGTAAAATATGCTTTCGAACAATTCGGTGATGACATCGCTTGTATAATTGTAGAACCAGTGGCAGGGAATATGGGTGTTGTTCCTCCGCAACCAGGGTTTTTAGAAGGACTTCGTGAAGTGACAGAGCAAAACGGTGCACTACTTATTTTTGATGAAGTAATGACAGGATTCCGTGTTGCTTATAATTGTGGACAAGGTTACTACGGCGTAACTCCTGACTTAACTTGTTTAGGTAAAGTAATTGGTGGTGGCTTGCCAGTAGGAGCATACGGTGGTAAGGCAGAGATTATGCGTCAAGTTGCACCAAGCGGACCGATTTACCAAGCAGGAACATTATCGGGTAATCCACTTGCAATGACAGCAGGTTATGAAACGTTAGTGCAGTTAACGCCAGAATCATATGTGGAATTTGAGCGTAAAGCAGAAATGTTAGAGGCTGGACTACGTAAGGCAGCTGAAAAGCATAATATCCCGCATCACATTAATCGTGCAGGTTCTATGATTGGTATTTTCTTTACAGATGAGCAGGTTATTAATTATGATGCAGCAAAATCTTCAAACTTAGAATTCTTTGCAGCTTACTATCGTGAAATGGTAGAACAAGGTGTATTTTTACCACCTTCTCAATTTGAAGGCTTATTCTTATCAACAGCACATAGTGATACAGATATTGAGGCGACAATTGCGGCGGCTGAAATTGCAATGTCAAAATTAAAAGCATAATTTCTTAGAAAAAATCGCTTTCCATTAGGGGAGCGATTTTTTTTATTCATAAAGTAGCCTTAGGGAACATAAATCTGTAATGACATATAGTTTGGGAGGGGGAAAAGAAGTGGCAACAGATCATTCATTACGATTTTCGTTAAAAGAATCTGTTTGGTTCCAAAAGGGACAGGAAGTCGAAGAACTTTTGTCAATTTCGTTAGATCCAGACGTTGAGATAGAGGAGCTTGATCATGAAGTTATCGTGAGAGGGCAATTAGATTTAACGGGAGAGTACGTTGCAAGGCAAGATGATTCAGCTTATTCATTAAGAGAGCTATCACCAGCAAAGGCAATTGATTATGTAGAAACAAGGGAGGACGGGGTTAATGAACTTGTCCATTCCTTTCCGCTCGAAATATCAATTCCAAGAAATCGAGTGAAAGTAATTGAAGAATTATATGTATCAATCGAGGAATTTGATTATGAATTAAAGGAAAATGGTTGCTTACAATTGTTAGCGGATATATCTATTACAGGTTTATGTGACGAGGAAAGAACCGAGGATGAAGAGGAAGAGGCGGCGTATGCCGAGTTAGAGGATGTTTCAGCTGAAGAGGATGAGAATAGACCTGCGCCGCACGAAGAAGTACCAGCCTATAAAGAATCAGATGGATGGGAAGATTATGCATTTGAACCGTTTCAGCTAGAAGAAAGAAAAGAGCAAGAAATAGAAGAAGAGGAATTAGAAGAACATGAATTTGCGGGGCGTGAAGAGGAGAAAGAAACGACGCCACAATTTGAATTGTTCGGGCGAAAAAATTTCAAGAAAGAAAAAGCGAAAAAGCAGGAAGAGCCAGAGGAAGAGGCATATTCACAGCGAGATGAAAATGCACTTTATTTAACGAAATTATTTACGAAAGAACCAGAAGAAGAATTTACGAAGTTAAGAATGTACTTCGTACAAGAAGGAGATACAATTGAAGCTGTTGCAGAACGTTATGAAACGACTGTACAAAACTTACATCGTGTAAATCAATCAGAAGATATATATTTAACTACAGGGCAAATTATATATATTCCTGTTTCAAAAGCAAAGGCGAAATAAGTGAGTGAGTTTTTTCACTCACCTCTTTTCTTTTCCTAGAAGCTATGTTTTGAATAAGAAAGGGTTATTCGTATGGATATTGAATTACGAAATCGCTATGAACCCATTGTGAGGCAATATAGATTGGACACTCAGCATATGGAAGAGCACGGAAGTGTAATGAAAATTTATACGAATCAAGGTCCGTATGCGTTAAAGAAAATACAAGATAGAAAATTAGAGCGGAATAATTTTTTGCACCATATTCAATATTTGAAGGAGAAAGGTTTTTCTAATTATGTACCTATCTATCATGCGACGGACGGGAATTATGTTTTAAGTGATGGGACGTATAGTTATTATTTAATGCCTTGGTTAGAACGTGCGGAAGGAAATGGCGAAGATAATGATCAATACCATAAGATGTTTCAAACGCTCGGGACGTTGCATCAAAAAACGGTAAAAGAGGAGACATATACAGAAGAAGATTTAGAAAAACATTATACGAATATATCCGACCGTTGGGAAAATGATGGTGAGATGTTAGAAGAGTTTCTTGTAGAATCTGAAGCGAAGTGGTATATGTCTCCATTTGAATTACAATATTGTACGTATTATCACCATGTTATGAGAGCGCGTGAGTTCGCAACGAAGCAATTAAATGAATGGCATGATGCGATGAAAGAAAAGGAAACAACACGTACTACTTTCGTTCATGGGAATGTATCGCTTAATCATTTCTTATTTGATTATGAGCGAAACGGCTATTTTATTAGTTTAGAAAAATCGCAGTTTGCAACGCCTGTGCAAGATATAGTAGGTTTTTATTCTCGGTCTTTAAACACATATCCAATTGCACGGAGTGACCGCTTTGAATGGTATCAAATGTATCAAAAAAATTTCCCGTTTACGAAAGAGGAGCAGCTTCTTATGTTTGCGTATATGACGTACCCGTCGCATTTTATTCGGCAAATTCAGTCGTATACGAAAAGAAGAAAGAGTCGTAATGAAGAAAATGAGCTCCGCGGGGTGAAAAATCTGCAACAATCGCATTGGCTCGTTAGCAATACAGAATATTTCCTTTCGCAATTACAAGCTGCCCAGCAAGGGAACGGATAAAGTGAAACTTTAATCAGTGGGGGTTTTGTTCATCCCATACTGATTATTAGCCTTCACCAATCGGGCGTTTACGGGTAGCGGTGATTCCGCCTAACTCCTTTGCTTCAGCCTGATTTTGAGGTGGGGGTCTTATTGCCCGCAAATAGCGGGATAAAGAAGATAAGTAGGGAGCACCCTGCTTGTCTTTTTTTGTGGGATAAAAGCCGTAGTTTCAAATTTATCTTGACGAATAAGGTTTCGTTTTTTACACTATTGTATATAATAATTAACAATCATATAAATGCATTGAAGGGGAAGAGTATAACATGAAACGTCTTCAGAGAGGAGAATCATTAGCTGGGAGATTCTCTAGATAGTTATGTTAGAAGGTAGCCCTGGAGCATCTTTTCTGAACGGAATAGTTCTCATTAGGAAAAGACGGATTTGTCCGTTATCAAATTAAGAGTATAAGCAAATTCTGAATTTGTTTGTAAATAAAGGTGGTACCGCGATGTCCCTCGTCCTTTTTTGGATGAGGGGCATTTTTTATTTTAAGGAGGGAAAATAATGTCAAACACGGAAAAGAATTTACCAACTAAATATGATCATATGTCCGTTGAAGAAGGCCTTTACAAGTGGTGGCTTGAAGGCAAATATTTCGAAGCAACAGGAGACGAGAAGAAACAACCGTATACAATTGTAATTCCACCTCCGAACGTAACTGGTAAGTTACACTTAGGTCATGCTTGGGATACAACTCTTCAAGATATTTTAACTCGTACGAAGCGTATGCAAGGTTACGATGTACTGTGGCTTCCAGGAATGGACCATGCTGGTATCGCAACACAAGCGAAAGTAGAAGGGAAACTTCGTGAAGAAGGTATTTCACGTTACGATCTTGGCCGTGAGAAATTCCTTGAAAAAGCTTGGGAATGGAAAGAAGAATACGCTTCTCACATTCGTCAACAATGGGGGAAAGTTGGTTTAGGACTAGACTATTCTCGTGAACGCTTCACATTAGACGAAGGTTTATCTGATGCGGTTAATAAAGTATTCGTTCAATTATATGAAAAAGGCTTAATTTACCGTGGTGAGTATATTATCAACTGGGATCCAGCAACACGCACAGCTCTTTCTGATATTGAAGTAATTCATAAAGAAGTTCAAGGTGCATTTTACCATATGAACTATCCGTTAACAGACGGTTCAGGTCACATTCGTCTTGCAACAACTCGTCCAGAAACGATGCTTGGTGATACAGCAGTAGCGGTTCATCCAGAAGACGATCGTTACAAACATTTAATCGGAAAAACAGTTACACTTCCAATCGTAGGCCGTGAGATTCCGATTATTGCTGATGAGTATGTAGAAAAAGACTTCGGAACAGGCGTTGTAAAAATTACACCAGCTCATGATCCGAATGACTTTGAGGTAGGTAATCGTCATGACTTACCACGCATCTTAGTAATGAACGAAGATGGATCGATGAACGAAAAAGCTGGTAAGTATAACGGTATGGATCGTTTCGAATGCCGTAAAGAGTTAGTAAAAGACTTACAAGAAGCTGGCGTATTAGTAGAAATCGAGCCTCATATGCACTCAGTAGGTCATAGTGAGCGTAGCGGTGCAGTTGTTGAGCCTTACTTATCAACACAATGGTTCGTAAAAATGGCTCCACTTGCAGAAAAAGCGGTAGAACTTCAACAAAAAGAAGAAGAAAAAGTAACGTTCGTACCAGAGCGTTTCGAAAACACATACTTACGCTGGATGGAAAACATTCACGACTGGTGTATTTCTCGTCAATTATGGTGGGGACACCGCATTCCAGCTTGGTATCATAAAGAAACTGGTGAAGTATACGTAGGTACAGAAGCACCAGCGGATATTGAAAACTGGAATCAAGATAACGACGTACTTGATACATGGTTCAGTTCAGCATTATGGCCGTTCTCAACACTTGGCTGGCCGGATGAAGATTCAGCAGACTTTAAACGATACTATTCAACAGATGCTTTAGTAACTGGTTATGATATTATCTTCTTCTGGGTATCTCGTATGATTTTCCAAGGTTTAGAGTTTACAGGAGAGCGTCCATTTAAAGATGTATTAATTCACGGTTTAGTTCGTGATGAGCAAGGACGTAAAATGAGTAAATCTCTTGGTAACGGTATTGATCCGATGGATGTTATCGAGAAGTACGGTGCAGATGCAATGCGTTACTTCTTATCAACAGGAAGTGCACCAGGTCAAGATTTACGCTTCAGCATGGAGAAAGTAGAATCTACTTGGAACTTCATTAATAAAATTTGGAACGCATCACGTTTCGTATTAATGAACATGGATGACATGAAGTATGAAGAAATCGATTTAACTGGTGAAAAATCAGTTGCAGATAAGTGGATTTTAACTCGCTTAAACGAAACAATCGAAAGTGTAACACGTAACATGGATAAATATGAGTTCGGTGAAGCTGGTCGTTCATTATACAACTTCATTTGGGATGATTTCTGTGACTGGTACATCGAAATGGCGAAACTTCCACTATACGGTGAAGATGAAGCAGCTAAGAAAACAACTCGTTCTATTTTAGCTTACGTATTAGACCAAACAATGCGTCTATTACACCCATTCATGCCATTCGTAACAGAGAAAATTTGGCAACATTTACCGCATGAAGGTGAGTCTATTACAGTAGCGGCATGGCCAACAGTTCGCGAAGATTTACAAGATACAGAAGCGGCAGCAGAAATGCACCTTCTAGTTGATATCATTCGCTCTGTTCGTAACATTCGTGCAGAAGTAAATACGCCAATGAGCAAAAAAGTTCAAATGCAAATTAAAGCAAAAGATGAGGCTGTACTTGCTCAACTTACGAAAAACAGCTCTTACATTGAGCGTTTCTGTAATCCAAGTGAATTAACAATTAAAACAGATTTACAAGCACCAGAAAAGTCGATGACTGCAATCGTATCAGGTGCGGAGTTATTCTTACCGTTAGCTGATCTTATCAATCTTGATGAAGAGAGAGCGCGTCTTGAAAAAGAATTTGAGAAGTTCGATAAAGAAGTAGAACGTGTACAGAAGAAACTTTCAAACCAAGGTTTCGTAGCGAAAGCTCCTGCAGCAGTTATTGAGGGAGAGCGTGCGAAAGAGCAAGATTACCTAGAAAAACGTGAAGCAGTTCGCCAACGTCTAGCAGATCTTGAGAAATAAAATGTTTTTTAGAGACTCACTATATTGGTGAGTCTCTTTTCTTTGCGTATAATAGAATGATGAAGGTTTTTTGAAAGGGGAAAAGCATACGTGATACATACATACGAAGAAGCGATAGGATGGATTCATAGTCGATTGAAATTTGGAATTAAGCCAGGATTAGAAAGAATGAGATGGATGCTAGAAGAGCTCGGAAATCCAGAGCGTCATATAAAATGCGTTCATCTTGCTGGTACAAATGGAAAAGGTTCAACTTTAACATACATGCGATATATGCTAGAAGGTGCGAAATATAAGGTAGGAACGTTTACTTCTCCTTATATCGAAACATTTAATGAGCGTATTAGTGTAAACGGAACGCCAATTGCAGATGAAGAGATTGCAGAACTTGTAAATATGGTAAAGCCAGTCGTTGAAAAATTAGATGAGACGGACTTAGGAGAAGCGACTGAGTTTGAAATTATTACAGTAATGGCAATTTGTTATTTCGGTAAAGTTAATTTCTGTGATGTTGTTTTATTTGAAACGGGGCTTGGGGGAAGATTTGATTCTACAAATGTTATTCATCCGGTTCTCACGATTATTACGAATATTGGTCACGATCATATGCATATTTTAGGCAATACACTAGGAGAAATTGCATATGAAAAGGCAGGAATTATTAAGTCTGGTGTTCCAGTTATTACTGGTGTGAAAAATGAAGAAGCATTACAAGTAATTCAAAAGGTTGCTAAGGAAAATCATGCAAGCTTATATGAACTTGGAAAACAGTTTACAACATTACATAAACAGTCAAACGAAGATGGAGAACAGTTTGGTTTTACTTGTCCTTTCGCTGCATTTGAAGATGTGCAAATCTCAATGAAAGGTATTCACCAAGTAGGAAATGCAGCATTAGCACTTATGGCAGTGATGTACCTGAAAACATATGTATCATTTTTAATTGAAGAAGAAGAAATAAGAACTGGATTACATGAAGCGTATTGGATTGGACGATTTGAAAAGTTGCAAAGTAATCCAGATATTATTATAGATGGTGCTCATAATCCAGAAGGTATTGAAAGTCTTGTGAAAACGGTAGAGGCACATTACAAAGATAAAAATGTAATAGTTTTATTTACTGCCCTTGGTGATAAACAATTGCATAACATGGTAGGTCAATTAGAAACTATTGCCGATGAAATTATTTTTACAACATTCGCCTTTGATCGTGCTATTTCTGCTGACAAGCTTGCATCGTATTCGCAAAAAGAATCAAAATTAGTTTTTGAAAATTGGAAAGAGGCAATTGATACAAGGGTTGAAATGATAGGAGAAAATGATGTCTTTATCATAACGGGTTCTCTTTATTTCATTTCTGAAGTTCGAAAATATATTCGCGAAAAAAACTAGATAGTCTTTGCTATCTAGTTTTTTTGTTCTACAAATGAAGTCAAATGCATACATATAAGATAATTATATAGGATAATTTGGCGAATTTCTCTGACAAATATCTCGTTTTTTTGTGAAATGAATATGATATGATGCGGACAACGATAAGAGGTGAGGTGTGAGTGTATGGACAAGCAATCACGAACGATCTCAGTGAAAGTGAATGGAACAGAAGCGAAGTATGAGGAAAAGAAGAAAGATGAATTTGACTGGATGGTAGTAGAAAGTGAGAGACTGCAAAACGTCGTTCCGTTTCAAAAAGCGAAATCAATGTCTATGGAAAAATACCGAAAGAAGTGGAGTAATACATTAATTGCAATTGTTGCAACTGCGATTATTATTGGTACGGCGTTGGGAATGGGAATGCTTCATGTCACTGGACAAGGGACGACAGGAGGAAGCGAGGTAACAGCTTCGAAACAGACGGGGAATGAAGAAGCTAAGGTGGGGGGAACGGCAGAACAAACACCAGCACCAAAAGAGGAAAAACAAAAAGCACAGGTAGGAACGACATTAGATCCGATGAAATTATTTTTTGTTCAAGGAGGGATTTATTCTTCCGAGGAAAAGGGACAGGCCGCTCTTGAAGAATGGAAAGGTAATGGGGGCGTTGCAGCTTTGAAACCGAGCGGTGATAAGTATGCATTAGTTGTTGGTATTACGAGCGATGAACAGGCTGTTAATCAATTAATAGATCAATATAAGCAAGATGGTGTTTCAGTTTTGAAAAAAAATTGGGATATTACAGATAAAGCATTGCTCAAAAATGATAAAGAAGTAGGAATGTTTTTAGTGAAAGTACAGCCATTATATACTCATTTAGCAAAGTATGTGTCCAGCGTACAAACTAGTGGGAAAAGTAATCCAAAAGATGTAGAGGCGATTGAAAAAGAGTGGAAAGCTATTGAAAAGGAAGGAAAGAGTATGAAGCGTGAAGATGCGAAGAAGCTTTATACGTATACGTCAGTAGCGGTGCAAACGATTAAAGAGGGAAAGAGTGATAAGGAATCTGTAGCTAAATTAAATCAAGTTATTATTGATGGATTACTTTCGTACGAAAAAATGGTTTCACAAAAAGTAAAATAATAAGATAATAAGATGAAGGAGAAAGAAGTACATATACTTCTTTCTTTTCTTTTGAATTTAGAGCAAAGTGCATTCTATATGGGCAGAATATAATCGTGTTTAAAAAGAACTATTATTTTGTTTAGAGAAAATGATATTTCTAGAATTTGTGGGGAAACTATTCCTTTGATACGATTGATTTGAATTATTCTGCTTCATGTGAGAAGGGAAGGAGAAAATATGAGGAAAATTATTTTAGCTTCAGGATCACCTAGGAGGAAGGAACTGCTTGAATTAGCTGATGTGCCATTTGAAATCGTTGTTAGTGAAGTAGAAGAGACGATTGGCGCATATTCATCACCTTCGGATATTGTTATGTCGCTTGCTTTGCAAAAAGCATCTGCTGTGGCAGAAAACCATAGTGATCACGTTGTACTAGGTGCAGATACAATTGTTACATATGATTCGCGAATTCTTGGAAAGCCGTCTAATGAGGCTGAGGCGAAAGAAATGTTACGATTATTATCGGGGAAAACACACGAAGTATACACAGGTGTTGCAATTATATCGAAAGAAAAAACAGTAACTTTTTATGAACGTACAGAAGTAACATTTTGGGAATTAACAGAAGAGGAAATAGACGTATACGTTGCATCGAAGGAACCACTTGATAAAGCAGGAAGCTATGGAATTCAAGGTAAAGGGTCTATTTTTGTTCAACATATTCAAGGGGACTACTACAGTGTAGTTGGTTTGCCAATTGCGCGTCTTGTCCGAGAATTAAAACAGCTTGATAGTGATGTAACCCATGCGTAAAATTGCATGGGGTTTTCTTTAGGAGAAATCGTAAAAAAGGGGTGGAGAGATGAACGGTATTCGTGATGTTGTGAGAGAAGAACAGCCACGGGAGCGTTTATTGTTAGAAGGAGCAGGAAGTTTATCGAATCGAGAACTTCTTGCAGTTTTACTCAGAACGGGTTCTAAAGAAGAAACAGTTTTAAAGTTATCAGATAAAATTTTACATCACTTTGATGGTTTACGTATGTTAAAAGATGCAACTTTAGAAGAGCTGGTCAGTATACATGGCGTTGGAATTGCAAAGGCATCTCAGCTTATGGCTGCTTTTGAATTAGGTAGAAGAATGGTACGTTTAGAATATCAAAATAGATATAGTATTCGAAGTCCAGAAGATTGCGCGAGTTATATGATGGAAGAGATGCGTTTTTTGCAACAGGAGCATTTTGTTTGTGTAAACATACCATAAATACTAATAAAATTCTATGTCTAATACTTCCGTACTTCCTTCTTTTTTATCTATTTTGATATTTTCTATAAACATACTCATAAAACGTTTTTTCTCCTCTGAAGGTAGAACGGGCCAGTTATTTTTAATATTATTCACAATCTCTTTTATAACGTCATTGTTCACGTCTTTGTTGTTATTTGGTTTTAAAAGATGTAAGTTTTCTTTTACTGAATCTAGTATGTGTTTTGTTTCTTTCATTCGTGCAGCGAATTCATCGTCTGTCATTAAATCATTAGACCAAGCTTTTTGGAACTTTTCTCTTTGGCGTTCTACTTTTGCAATTTGTTTTTTTAAAGTTTCTGATTCATCGTCTTTTTTCTTTAATGGTGTAACTTTTTCAAAATGTAACGCAGAAATATAATCTAGGAAGGCTTTTTCTACTTTTTTTTCACTAGTAGCAAAAGCTTTCTTTTTATTTAAGGCACAGGGTTGGCAACGATATTGGTTGCTTTCAACATGCTGATCATCTTTTTTTCTATAATACATAGATCGTTCGCTAGTTAGGTGGTTACCGCAGTTTGGACAAATCAATTTCATCTGATAAATAAAAATAGAGCTAGTTTGTCGTTTTTTTCGGTTTTGTCGACTTGATAATATCTTTTGTAATTTTGTAAATCTATCTTTTGTAATGATTCCTTGGTGTGCATCTTCTATTATTTCATTAGACCATCTTATAGCTCCATACATGGCGTGATTGGAGAGGATATCCAATATGGTACGTATATGCCATTTGTAACCTCTGATGGGCTTAATATAGCTGTCTAAATGAGTGGCGAGCTTTCTGATAGAGTATCCTTCTTCTATTTTTCTTGCCATGTCTAAAACAACTTTACTTTCGATATCATTTATTACCAGTTTGCTATGCTCATCTTTATCAAACCCAAAGGGAGCCTTTGCTGAATATTCTCCTTGCCGAGCTTTTTCTAATTGCCCCATTCGTACGCGTTCGCCTAAGTTTTCTCTCTCCCATTGTGCGAGCGCAGCAACTATAGTTATAAACATTCTTCCCATCGCTGTGGAAGTATCATATACTTCAGTCGCTGACTTAAAAGCACAATTATATTTGTCAAATTCATCAAGTAACTTGTATAGGTCCATAACGGACCGAGTTAAACGATCCAGACGATAAACGAGAACTGTAGTAATCAAACCCTGTTTAATATGATCCAACATAATACCTAATTGTGGACGATTTGTATCCTTTGCTGATACACCTTCATCCACATAGAACTTAAAATTATCCCAATCCTGAGCCACGCAATATGCTTTTAATTTTTCTCTTTGAGCCGAAATAGAGAAACCGTCTCTTGCTTGTTCTTCTGTACTTACTCTTATATAAATTCCAACCGTCACTTTTTATCTCTCCTTTAAAAAAGAGGACAGCTGTACTGGCTGTCCATTAAATTCTTAGCGCTAAGGATTTAATTAATCTAACTCTACGATGTAAAGAACTACTTTACCATGTATTTTTAAGTTCTTTGCATTTTCATAAGAAACCGTGTAATCAAAGAATCTGTTATCGTGTGAGTCAGGTCTAAATATCACACGCTCATTTTCTTTATCATGGAAAAATCTTTTAACTGAGTATTCTCCACCATTACTAAAAACAACTATATCTCCATTTTTAAGATCCGATAACTCTACTTTTTTAACAACAATTAAAGAACAATGTGGAATAATTCTATTCATTGAATCCCCGTTTACTCTAGTTACAAATACATCATTGTTTCCAGCCCATTTACCCATTAATGAATTTGGCATTGATATCTTTTCAAGTTCATTATCTGAGATTGAATCAACACAGTGTGGAAGACCAGCTGAAATTGATGTTGGAAAATAATTATATTGAGATTCCGCTATCATAGATGTTGTTTCATTAGTGATTGTATATGGTTCTATTGTCGAAGGGAACAAGTCATTGATTGACACATCTAATGCATTTGCTATTGCAAATAACGCATCTTGTTCGGGCTCATTCGTTCCATTTTCATAAGATGAAATTGTATTATGTTTTTTTCCTATTCGTAAACCTAATTCCTTTTGAGTCATTTTCTTTAACTTCCTATAGTGCTTTATCTGTTGTCCTACATACTTAGAAACGTCCTGTTTCATGAAGTTTCACCACCTTTCTAAATATATTATACCACACTTCATGAAGTTTTAAACAATAAATTTCATAAAACATGAAATAAATTGTTGAAACTTATCTTTTTTTCATGTATCATGAAGAATGTTAGCGAGGAGGTGGATAAAGTTGCAAGATAAATTAATATCTTTTCGTATGAGCAAAAGGGTGACTCAAAAGGATATGGCTGAATTATTGGGCGTTGACAAAAGAACATACATAAATAAAGAACATGGTGTTACTCAATTTAAAGCAAATGAAATGTTCTTAGTCGCTCAATATTTTGGTGCGGAAATCGAAGAAATTTTTTTACCTACAAACTTCATGAAACATGAAGTTTTAGTAGCGGAGGGATGAAATGGATGAAGCGATCTATATTAGATAATCCGCCAAGCGAAGAAACTAAGTTGAAAATGTTGGAATTCTTTATGGAAACTTTAGTTCCTCGTGTATTAGCTGCTCGTAAGGCAGAAGCCGAATCGAAGAAAGGAGGTGGAAAACCATGAACGGAGTATTATCAGCAAGTAAATTAATGACAGCTGCTCAAGTAAAAGAGAAGTGTGCTGAGATGCGAAATAATCCGACAGCAATGCTTGCTGTTGAGTTAGAAGCGAAGAAAAAGTTATATGAAATGAATGGCAAATAATGAAGGAGGAATAATTATGGATCAATTAACAGTAGCAAACGAGCTACATATTTTAGGGAAGCAAAATATAGCTGGATATGAGTTTACTGGAATAGAGGGTGGATTTAGCAAAGACGGAAAAGCGATGCTGGCAAAAGAAATCGCTGAAATACATGGGAAAGAATTAAAGCACATTAATTTGCGCATCAACGAAAATAGATCAAGATTCAAAGATGATATTGATATTGTCGATTTAAGGGGTACGAAATTTGAGGTCGGTTTAGCGGACCACAATATTTTAAGTAAAATGATGATTTCTAAATCGAAAAACATTTATCTGTTATCCGAACGAGGATATGCAAAATTATTAAAAATTCTTGAAGATGACAAAGCTTGGGAATTATACGATCGATTTGTTGACGGTTATTTCAATATGAGAGAGCAACAACAAGTCCCAGCCGATCCATTTAGCCAAATCAAACTCATTGCAACTGGCACGGTCGAATTGAATAACCGTGTTAACTCACTAGAAAGTCTGGTTCATGAACAATGGACGATAGACTACGGACAACAGCGAGTTTTACAAAAAGCGAAGGCAAATCGTATATACAGCTTATGGAAAAACGGAAGCATAAATAAAGAAGTGCATGATACTACTAGCAAGTTGTTTGGTTTACTTGGAAAGAACTTAAAGGATGCTTTCAGCGTCAACAGTTATCGGGACATTTTGAAGAAGGATTTTGAGGAGGCGTTGAGTTTTATCAAGGGTTGGAGACCTATGGTTTAACACAATTTCTTAATCTGTAGGGAAAATAAAAAAAGGAGTGGATACATGATGGAAGATACAACATCATTAGTAATTTTCGCAATGGTAATTGCTATTGGTATGTTGTTGTTTTACATCACTTATGAGCCAACCAAGCGATGGGCTTGGAGTGATGTAAAGCAAAACAAAAAGACCCACAGCAATGGGTCCTTTGGAAAAAATAACTTGTACTAAGTATATCACGGAAAGCGAGCAAATAGTACATGCAGATAAATCTAGTTACTTATCAAGTACTGTTGCCTCAGAAGTTTTGGGAACAAACAAATAATGAAGAAGAATTAAATCAAGTGATTAATCAATATTTCAGTGTTGGTTATCCACATTATGAGATTCAAAAAATTATTAAAAGTGGACAAGCACATCTGGCGATTTGTATTAGGAGGTAATAGTTTATGACAAACACTATATTTGAAATTGGTGGATTAACTTTTAAAGGTAATGTGGTAGATCATGAATGGTTTAATTACATCACTTTTAGCAACGGTAAACCTCATATTGTAGCAATTATGGTTTTAAGTGAAATCGTTTATTGGTACAGACCTACGGTTATCCGTGATGAAGAAAGTGGAAAAGTAACATACAAGAAAAAATTTAAATCAGATAAATTGCAAAAGAGTTATCAACAATTAGCAGAAACATTTGGGTTTTCAAAATTACAGGTGAAAAGGGCATGTGATTTGTTAACGGAAATGACTCTTATCAAAGTTGAATTTCGAACTATCCATATTGAAGGGAAATTTTTAAATAATGTGATGTTTGTAGAACCGATAGCAAACGAAATCAAACGGATTTCTAGTATGTATCAAAATATAGAAGACCCTGGTTACTTAGAAGGAAACAACCCCATTACTTCTAAGTCAGCACCCTCTTTACTTCAAAGTAAGGACTCTCCTAACTCTGAAGTAAAGACAAATACAGAGATTACTACAGAGATTACTACAAAGAATGTAAGTAGTAGTAACGTCTTCTCATTCTATGAAAATAATTTTGGGATTTTAAATCCATTCGTAGCCGATAGTATTACCCAATGGGCAAACGATACAAGCGAAGAACTTGTACAAGCAGCCATGGAACGTGCATTGAAACAACAGAAAAAATGGAACTATGCTGAGGGAATTTTAAAACAGTGGGTTAATAAAAATATTCGTACATTAGCAGATGTTCATGCGTTAGAAACTGAGTTTAAAAACAAAGGTAAAAAAGGAGAGAAAAACAATGCAAGCAATCAAAAAGATAGTAGCTTCATCGAAAAATACGACTTCAAAAAACGCTAATCAAAGATATGTATTGTCTCCTAATAGATGTACGAATGTCTTTTTAGTAGGGAAAGAAAAATTTAAAGACGTTTGCAGTAAACGCATGTTGATAGATATAGAAACAAATGAGGAATTTTGTCCACAATGTAGATCGGTAGAAAAAGAAGATCAGAAATCAGCTATAGAGACATTAGCTATAAAAAAGAAAAATGAAATCATTCATTTATATGATTCATTTGCTGATAACAGCTTAATAAATGACAAACTCAAAAAAGCCACATTTGAAAATTATGTACCAATTAAAAAAGAATTGGCTGATGCGAAAGAAACGATTATGGATTTCGTTACTTCATTCAATAGAGAAGAACCAACAAGCATGATAATAACGGGAGATTACGGAGTAGGGAAAAGCCATTTGTGTGTGGCAGCCACTAAAGAACTTATGAAAAAGGGTCACAGTGCAATGTTTATTCAAATGAATAAGCTATTTACCAAAATCAAATCAACTTGGAATAAAAACAGTGAAATGACAGAGGACAAGCTTATGTCCCTTCTAGCAAAAGTTGATGTCTTGATTATCGATGACTTTGGAGCGGAATTTACGGAGAAAGATAAAGAAGGCGTCACTTGGAAGCAAACGAAGACAAACGAAATCGTAGATAGCCGTATAGGTAAGAGTACTTTATTTACTACTAATTTTACGATCGGTGAATTAGCAGGAATGTATGGAGAACGTGATTTTAGTCGGATGATGGAAAATGCCGAAATGTTAGAAATGCATGGGGATAATTATAGATTACGCAATTTTAAAAAGAGGGAATAACAATGTGTGCATTATGTCATGATACAGGAATTATTCGTAAAGAAACTTATCCGGGTGTAATAGAAACAAATGGTTGTAATTGTGAAGTAGCAAAACAACAGCAAGAAGAAAATCAAAAGCGTTGGGAAGCATGGCTAGTGAAGTTTGAATCAATGAAACAATCATTAAAACAGAAACAGCAAAAGGTTAGCTAACAATAGAAATGGGGGATTTCAATCGTATGAAGCCTACAAAAATTGAAATTGATATTACTGATAACAAAATTTATGTGGTCAAAAATGGAGAGGTAACTCCGGTTAGTCCTCCTGCAACAGGATTTGGAGAGCAAACAATTATTTGGCAAGGTGGGAAAGTTGATCGTGTATCAACCACAAGCACAGAAAAAATTAAATAACTGGGGATACGATTATGAAGCAATTAACAATCGATGATGTTATTGGGAGTTTCAATTATAACGCAATAAGTACCAGTGCAAAGTTTTTGAATCCAAGCTATGAAGTACATTTCTACGATAAAGAGGAACGGCAAAAGATGGATTGTTTTGATGCTAAGACTGAAAATGAAGCTTGGAATGCAGCGATAGAAGAGCACGGGAATGGTATTCAGAAGATTAGGATAACTCATTCAAACCGTACCAGAGCTGAATTTCTGGCACTAGATTAGGAGGGTCAAGGAATGGCTTTAAATCGATGGTTAACGGATGAGGAATATGCAAGAGCATCTGCGAATGGGATAAGTAGAGGTGCACTGAAATATCGTGTGTATGAAGCAGAATGGGATTTAGAAGAAGCATTAACGGCACCACCAAAAAGCGTAAGGCATAACAAATTCGAGGGATTGCATATGGAATGGCGTAAAGTAGCTACGGAAAATGGTATCAATAGTGCTACGTATTACAGCAGGTTGGAATATGGGTGGGGATATCAAGAGGCTGCTACGAAACCAGTGAAAAAAAGTAAAGGGTTAGGGAAATTATGGTTAGCTCTCGCAAAACCCAATGGAATTGGATACAACACGTTCATGTCAAGGGTAATCACTAGAAAGTGGGATGTAGAAAAGGCGGCAACAAAACCAGTAGAGGCAAGAGGACGTAAACCAGCGCAAGCCAAGGAGGCAGTGTTATGAATCATTACGGTCCGGTCATTGCTGATGAGGATTACGAAACAGCTTCTAAAAAGGGTATTGAAGTCGGAATTATTATCAGCGGCTTTATAACAAAATAGTTATTTGATTAATAAATAAAAAAGAGCACCTGACCAGGGTGCTCCGCCTATTACTATGAATAACAATCCATAATAATATATGTGACTTTTGCCTAATGGTGATAATTTTTAATAAAAAATCTAAGACAGCAGCGTTGAAATAATTACAAAAAGAATGCTGTATACCAAAGAGACAGTAATGTAAGCCATCCAATTGTCAGTGCTATGTATTTTAAAATTTTCATGATTACTCCTTTTAGGTATAGAGTGCACCATGCTAGAGAATTTAATTAATTTTTTTAACAAAATTCTTATTTTAAAACGAAGGGGAGAATGAGAGATGTCTAATATCGAAAAAGCAAAAGAAATGTGGAAACAAGGTGCAATTGAAATAAATGTAGTTGATAAGAACGGTGAATCGTTAAAACAATATGATTCTGTAATAGCACATGATGGTTGTGAATGGAGAATCGGATGTATTACGTATAGCGCTATTGATGAAAATTTTGTGGCTCATTTTGAAGAAAGTTGGATTTCATTTGAAGACTTGAATGAAGTTGGAAAATTAAATGATGTAATTGCTCTTGAAGTGCTTGGATGGGTAAAGGTAGAAACTCATTGGGGGAAAGATGGAAAAGCGTTTCATGATATGCCAATAGAAAAATTCGATGCAATCAACTACGCGGCAATCGTCTTAGATCGTTTGGATGAAGATGACCGTGAAGTGAGGATTAAAAATGAAAATGGTAATTGGCAAGTTAACATAGATGAAAATGATTACATCGTTGAAGAAAAGTTTGGAATTGCTGTTTGTGCAGCAGCCGTAAATGCAGTTAGAGGAAATTAAGACAAAATCCTTATTTAAATAAAAAGAGCGCTTTTTAAGGCGCTCTATGAGCAAAAGAGCATTGAAATAAGATGATCATGAATATTGTATGTATGTTCATAATTTATGTGTAGCTTATAAACAAAATTTTTATTTGAATAGAGAAAAGAAAAAAGACAACAACCGGAGGGCTTGTTGTCTAAAAAAAAGTGGAATGGCACTAAAATATTAGTTTAAGACATAACAGGTTATTTAATGTATATGAATTGCGTATAAAAATATACATTTTTCAAACAAAATCGTTATTTGAATAGAAAGGGAGAATGGATATGTCGTTAGTGGGAAATTTGAAAGAAATCCAAGAAAAAGCCATTGATGAAAAAGTAATAGAATTTGCAGAGGAAATGGAAGGTGTAATAACCGAAAGTGCCGCAAACGGATATTCAGGTTATAGATATCAAATTCATAAAGAAAATCCAGATAAGCATATTATGCATTCAAAACTATTTACAGAAAAGTTACAAGAATTAATGGGTGGTGTGAAGGTTGATTTTAAGAAAGAAGAATATAAGACGATTTTCGAATCATCTTACTACGAACATTACATTTGTTTTAGCTGGAATGACTAAACGTTAATTGGTTAGAGGTGAAGAATCTTGAGCTACTATGAAATGGGATTAGAAATTGCAGCAATATGGTTGTCTTTTGATATGCAAAGTGGGGAGATAACAGATAACTATAGAGATAACGTTCATTGTAAAAATCTGAATGAACAGGAGTTAGAGTGGGTAGTCAATAGAGCGAAAGAACAGTTGGAAAAAGATAAAAACTAAACAAAAATTTCATTTTATACAAAAGAGCAGCTAGCAAAAGCTAACTGCTCGGCCCTACAGCTGATGGATGACGATTTGCTTGTTCACTTAGCTTAATTAATCGGTTGCGATCAAGTAGTAATACATCGTTAGCATTTGCTAATTCCTGTGCTGATTCTGTGAAGTAGTTATTAGTTACAACCCATGCGTGATTAGCGTTATAGTAACCTCTTGCTGCAACGACTTCTTGAACAGCTTGGAGGCTAACTTTATTACGGTGACGTTTCGCTTGCACAATGATTGTTTCGTTATTACTTTTTAAAATTAAATCCGCTCCAAAGTCACCAGATCCCTTTGTGACTTGCGATTCATATCCTAATTCTTGAAATATAACATTCAAATATTGTTCGAATTGTCTTCCTTTCATAAGGTCGATAGCATCAATATGTGATTGGCGCATTTCTAGTCTCTTTTGCATTTCAAGTGCTTTAAGTTTCGCAGCTTTTTGTATTTCAAGTGCTTTAAGTTCCGCTAGTTTTTGCATATTAATCTTGTTTTCTTTCTTTTGTTTACGTTTAACGAAAAATCCTATTAGAAGTATAATAAGTAAAGCAATTATTAATATTTCAAACATATTTTACACCTCGTATTATTTTATCAATATAGTGCATCAGCTAAATTATATAGGGGAATAAACATATATGTATATGAGATTGAAAAATTTGTACAAAATAATCCTTTTGTGGGGAAAAAGAATTTATATAATAGGTACAATTCACGTTTAGATTATTTTTGAATGTAATAAGGTATCAAAAGGAGTAAAACGCTCCAAAATGGAAATGAGAGACTTTTGCATGAAAGGGATGAGAGGAATGGCAAATGCAAAGAAAAAGAAAATAAGAAAAGCTATCGCTCGTCGTGTGGTAGCCGTTGATAAATACCAAGTTAACAAAGCTTGGAGAAACATCTTTGTGCAGGCTGGTATTATCAAATAAATGAAAACAGAATACGGTCCGGCTAGAAAACTAGAGGACACCAATTCATTAAAGCAGCAATATGGCTGTTTTAGGAATAGGTGTCCTTTTTATTTTGAAAAGGGAGATGAGGAGAATGAAAGTACTAAAGGATCAATTGCGTGAATGGGAAAAGCAATCGAATCAAGTGAAAAAGAAAAAGAAGAAAAAACCAAAAGAGAATCTAAGCACTCGTGACATTGAAAATTTAATGGGGGTTCATGGACCACGTTATGAACGTAGACGTGGTGCATTAAGACAAAAGTAATTAAAAAATAAAAAGGAGTGGTCTTACATGACTAAACAATTATCTTTCTTACCAAAAATCGATAGAACGGCAACACAAGAGGAATTAGAAGGCGTGTTGGAAAGCGTACGTATACATAGACAATTTGGGATGATGCGTAAAGAAATGAAAGTCACTCCTTCTTATGAAATGCGCGAGCACGGTCCTACACATGTAGTTGGTAAGCCGTTAGAAGATGTTGCCATAGCAAATATTCAACAAAGTAAACGAGAAGAATGGCTTGAAAGAATGTCATTACGTATTGATCAATTTCTAAATCGATTAGGAAACGGACGTGCAGGAATTATCCAAAGGGATATTATTTATAAACGTTATTTAGAAGAAGAGGATGTATGTGATTACATGGTTTATAACGAAATCGGAATGTCGGAGCGTACTTATCGACGTTGGAAGTCTAAAGCATTTTATAAGCTCGCTTTTGCACTTGGATTAGAAGTTTACGAGACAGAAGAGACTGGAGGTAATGAATAATGAATTTTGTTCAGCCAATACGTGATCCAGAACAAATACAGTATCTAAAGGAGTACTTCAAAGACAAGAGTGATCGTAATTATATTCTGTTTATCATGGGGATTAATACAGGTTTGCGAATTAGTGACATATTAAAATTGAAAGTAGGTGACGTAAAAAGTAGCCATATATCTATGCGCGAAAAGAAGACAGGTAAACAAAAACGTATTCAAATTACTGCAGTATTAAAAAGAGAACTTAAATGGTTTATTGAAGAAATGGGAGACAATGAGTATCTGTTACAAAGTAGACAAGGGAAGAATCGTCCTATTGGGCGAAGTATGGCATATAAGATACTCAGTGGAGCAGCAGCAGAGTTTGGATTAGATGAAATAGGAACACATACGTTGAGAAAGACATACGGGTATCATATGTACATGCAAACGAAAAACATAGCATTACTAATGGAGATATTCAATCATTCGTCAGAGAAGGTCACGTTACGTTATATAGGTGTAAATCAAGATGCAATGGATAAAGCAATGACTAGATTTAAAATCTAAGCATTGTTTTTTCTTTTAAACTTATACAGTTACTCATAAATTTCGTACTGTGTAACTCAAAAGAGAAAGTATTACGAATTCAATGGTAGCAAGGGATTTCACGAAGGGGTCAGTTACACACAATATAAGATATGGGTAACTTGAAAGTATAATGTTATAATTGTATATAGTTATGGAGGGATGGAAATGAAGAAGAAAGATAATATTTTTGAGAATTTAGAAAAAATCAAGAAAGAGTGCTTTTTAAAGGAATGCTTCCATCAAGATGAGAATTGCAATGATAGGATAATAAAAGCCCATTCTATACAAAATAATAGAATATTAAACGAAATTTCCGAAAATGGAGAAGTATTAATGATAGGTGGGGGGAGTGATAACTCTTCAAACTTTAAAACCTCAATGCAACGAAAAGGCAGAAGAATAGCCACAACTTTTACGGGTTTTTGTGGAAGACACGATAACGATTTGTTTATGCCTATTGAGGAAAAGAACTATCAAGTGGGAAATAAAGAACAAGAATTTTTATTTGCATATAGAGCTTTGGCAAAAGAGTATCATACAAAGACAACTGTTGGAGATATGTTTAGAAAAATGCGGCAGTACATCAAGGCTGGAGAATATCATAAATTGAGCAATATATTTGATGAAAATAATCAGCCGGATATAGCACATATTCAATATATGGCTGATACTGTTACAGGTACTTTGATAGGACAAGAGGATGCGGAAGCTAGATTAAAACTTTTTAGGAAGAGAATGAATAATGACTTAGATAATTCTAATTTTAACGAGATTGTTACAGATGTAATAGAATTAGATGAAGAATATCACATAGCTGTTTCTTCTATCACCTTTATTGAAAGAGATTTAAATAATGAAGTGATAAATCACTTAGATGATTTAGATGCGCAATTAGCTCCACTATTCGTTACAATTTTTCCGCAAGAAGGAAAAACTTATATTTTATTAAGTTATTTTGCAAGAAATAAAAGAAAATATAAGTTTATAAGGGAGCAAATTCTTTCCAAAAGTATTAGAATGCAAAAAGTTATAATTTCTAATTTAATAGTGGCATACTTTGAAAACTGGGTGATTTCTCCAATTAAGTGGAATGAACTAGGTACAAAAACGCATTCTAGAATTCATAGATATTATGTAAAGACAATCGCAGCAGGTGATGGCAAAAGATCCTTGTTAAATGATAAAAACATGAATTTATTTTGTTGATGTTTTATAATAGGCAATCTTATAATGGGATTTATGTGGCAGAGTCGTGACCGCTTTTTGGCAGTAAATGTGCCGGTTGTTTTGGAATCAACGTGATATATTTGTATTGTGAGAAATGGCGGAAAACATTGCTCGCAAAATTCCTTATAACTGAAAATGGATCGTTATAACCGGTGGCGATGGTTGCAGATTGAATGAGTAGCTGTTTCTTGATTTCACATTCAATTGCAATTCACGTTATGTATACGGAGAAGGGCTTTTGCTCTTCTTCCAGTTACTTAATATTGTTGGAGCGGATGAATGTAACGGCATTAAGTGATTGGAAGAAGAATAAAACTTCATTTACCGTATTTATAGTAATAACATAAGATTTTGACGAAAGGGCAACTGGTGCATGGTTGCTCTTTTATTTTTGTTATTGGACTAGGAAAATGTTACCTTCTATTGAATAATGTAAGTAGGAGGTGTAAAGAATGCAGTTAAAAGAAATTGATAGTAAGTCTTTAAGTGATGTTGGGATTCGTTCTACTAATGGTGATATAAAAGAAACAATGTATGAGTGTCCATGTGGGAAAGGGAAAGTTTATGAAGAAAGAGATTATATTGTAGGTTATAAAAACCGTCAGATTAATTGTTATTGCGAAGAGTGTGATAAGAAATACACTTTCAAAAGGAACGGTATTGCAGAGTTAAAATAAGTTATTTGTAAGTCACATCAAAAGGTGTGGCTTTTTATTATAAAAAAATTATATAGGTGATGATGTTGAGTGATTAAACCAATAGCGCTTATCATAGGTATTTGGCTAGGCTTATTTACGGGAACTAAGGAAAGATAAGTGGTGATTGAATGGCTAAGGAATATGCAAAGCATTTTTATAAATCAACAGCATGGAAGAAGTGTAGAGCATCATACATAGCTACAACATTAGATGGTATGTGTGAGCATTGTAAAGAAGAACCAGGGTATATCGTTGACCATATCACGGAGATAACACCAGATACTATAAACAATCCAGATATAACATTGAACCATGAGAACCTGCAATACTTATGCTTACCATGTCATAATGCAAAGACGTTTGGTAAGTCTGTATTGATTAGAGATGATGTAATGTTTGATGAGAATGGAGATTTGATTAGGAGGATGAAGGATGAAAGCCCACGAAAGAATGGAACGTAGCAACGGAAATATTGACCAAACATGTGAGCATGAGTGGATTAATATTCGTATTCCTGGTGATGATGGCATTTATGTAGCTTGTCCAAAATGTAAATCTGTAGATGTAGAAGAAACGAAGCGATTATCTAGAGAGTTAATTAGAAAGAAGGCGGAGAGATAATGAAACTAACTAAACAAGAACAAGCGGTTGTAATTGGTACATTAATTCCATTGCTTGGACAAGATCTTGTAAACGAACGTATTGATAAACAAAAACTAGAAAGTGCAATCCCAGTCTTTAATGCAATGGAAGACAACACAACGCCAAAGCAAAGAAGAGAAGCGATGATCAGTTTGTTGGATAAAACAATGGATGAATTCTTAGAAGAAAACAATCAGGAACAAAAAGAACCAATCCCCCCCTTTGAAAAATAAATCAAAGGCTCCTAAGGGGACCGATAGGGGAGCTTCACGTAACACACGGGTCATTTCTATAGGGGGTGTGGTCATGAAAGGAGTGGAATTTTATGAGTGATAATCTAGATATAGAAAAAGAAAAACGAATTAAGAGAGAGATGACACGATTAAACAGTTTATTGAAGAATTTAGATCCAAAGAAAAAAAGAGCTATTTCTTCACTCATAAAAAATGCTGCTTTTATGGCTGTCACTTTAGAAGATTTACAAGAAGAAATAAATAAGAATGGGGTTACGGAGCAATACCAAAATGGAGCAAATCAATTTGGTATTAAGAAATCCTCAGCAGTAGAAGTATACAATACTATGATAAAAAACCACGTCCAGGTCATGAAGCAATTAACTGATTTGTTACCAAAAGAGCAACCTAAAGAAGAGGACGATGGATTTGATGAATTCGTGGCTGATAAATGAGTAAACGAGTAAGAAAGCAGTACCCATTAACTTATAATCCAATCATTGAGTATTACAATCAAATCGAATCTGGAGAAGTAATTGTATCTAATAAAGTTAGGCGAATTTATAAGAAGCTTGTTGACGATGTGTATGATACTTCTTCTGTATTTGAGTATGATGCTAAGAAAGCGAATCATGTAATAGAATTTATTGAGAATTTTTGCAAACACTCAAAAGGTAAATGGGGCGGTAAGCCCATCGAATTAGAGATTTGGCAAAAAGCATTTTTAGCAGCTTCGTTTGGATTTGTACATAAAATTGACGGTACAAGAAAGCACAGAGAAATACTTTTAATAGTAGCTCGTAAAAATGGGAAATCAACAATTGCTTCTGGAATTGGATTGTATTTACAAGTGGCTGACGGAGAACCTGGTGCCGAGATATATGCGGTTGCTACTAAATTAGACCAAGCGAAATTAGTTTGGTTAGATGCAAAAAGGATGGTTAAGAAATCACCTGTATTATTAAAGCGAATTAAACCGCTTGTTCGTGAATTGAACGCAGATTTTAATGACAGTACGTTTAAACCATTGGGAAGTGATTCGGAAACACTTGACGGTCTAAATGTTCATGGAGCGATGATGGACGAAATACATGCTTGGAAAGATAAGAATCTATATGACGTTATAGTGGATGGTACTTCTTCAAGGGAACAACCAATGATATTTATGATTACAACAGCTGGAACCATTCGTGAATCTGTTTATGATATGAAATATGAAGAAGCGGAGATGCTTTTAAATGGTTTGGATGATCCAGATGGTTATAAAGATGATCGTTTCTTGCCGATTATATATGAATTGGATAAAAGAGATGAATGGACTGATAATACCAAATGGGCAAAAGCTAATCCGGGTTTAGGTACGATAAAAAAGACGGATCAACTTGAAACAAAAGTAAATAAAGCAAAAGCAAATTCGTTATTAGTTAAAAACTTATTAACAAAAGATTTTAATATTCGTGAAACAAGTACAGAAGCTTGGTTAACATTTGAACAATTAAATAATAAAGCTATCTTTGATATAGCAAAATTAAAGCCTTCTTATGGTATTGGTGGTTGTGATTTATCTTCAACAACCGATTTAACCGCAGCGAAGGTTATTTTTATGCTTCCAAATGATCCGCATATCTATGTTAAACAGATGTATTGGCTTCCAGAGGATTTACTTGAAAAAAGAAGTAAAGAGGATAAAATTCCCTATAATTTATGGGAAGAACAAGGATTATTAAGAACGACACCAGGCAACTCAGTGCATTATAAATTTGTTACTGAATGGTTTTTAGAAATACGTGATGAATACGGTATTTATATTCCGTGGATTGGTTATGATAGATGGTCCGCAAAATATTGGGTAGAGGAAATGGAAGGCTACTTTGGTAAAGAAGCAATGATTCCAGTTGCCCAAGGTAAACAAACACTTTCTAGTCCTATGAAACTATTAGGAGCAGATTTAGAATCAAACTTAGTAAATTATAATAATAATCCTATTGATAAATGGTGTTTATCAAACACAGCTATTGACGTTGATAAAAACCTTAATATACAGCCGAACAAAACGAATAATCAACGTAGAAGGATTGACGGAACCGCAGCTCTTTTAAATGCATATGTGGTACTTCAAGAGAAACGTAATGATTACCTAAACATGATTTAAGGGAGGTGAGAAATTGGGGTTATTTAACAAGATATTCGGTAAGAAGCAAACACCTACTACAACTCGTTTTGAAATGGTAAACGATAATGGAGGAGGCTTTTTTGCATGGAATGGAGATATTTATCAGAGTGATATTATCAGGGCTTGTATACGTCCTAAAGCAAAAGCTGTAGGTAAGTTAATTGCTAAACATATTAGAGATAACTCAACGGGGTTTAAGGTGAATCCTGAACCGTATATTCGATTCATTTTAGAAGAACCAAACCCATTAATGATAGGACAGGTATTTCAAGAAAAAATGACAGTGCAATTAGAGCTTAATCATAACGCTTTTGCTTATATTAAACGCGATGATTTAGGATATGCTACTGAAATTTATCCGATACCTTGTATGACTGTTGAAGTTGTAGAAGGAACTTTAGGAGATATCTTCTTAAAGTTTTATTTTAAAAACGGGAAACACATGACAGTTCCTTATACAGATGTTATTCATCTGAGAAAAGATTTTAATGAAGATGATTTCTTTGGTGAACATCCTGGTAAATCATTGGCATCTCTTATGGATATCGTTTCAACTACTGACCAAGGTATTGTAAAAGCGATTAAAAACAGTGCAATCATTAAATGGGTTCTTAAATTCAAATCTGTATTAAAGCAAGATGATATTGATATGCAGGTTAGCAATTTCGTTAAGAATTATCTAAGTATCGATAATGTAAACGGAGGTGCAGCGGCTACTGATCCTCGTTATGATTTAGATCAAGTTAAGAATGAGGCATTTGTTCCTGACTCTAAACAGATGCAAGAAACAACTCAAAGGATTTATAACTTTTTTAATACCAACGAGAAAATTATTCAGTCGAAATATACAGAAGATGAATGGAATGCATATTACGAATCTGAAATAGAACCATTAGCAATGCAGTTTGCAGGTGAAATGACTCGCAAGCTTTTTTCTCGTGGAGAAAGAGGATTCGGAAACAAGATTATTTATGAGGCGTCCAGTCTTCAGTATGCTTCTATGTCTACTAAGATGAATTTAGTTCAGATGGTTGATAGAGGAGCAATGACACCGAATGAATGGCGTTCCATTCTTTCATTGGGTCCAATTGAAGGTGGAGATAAACCAATTCGAAGACTAGATACAGCGCTAGTTAAAGACGGAAAGGTAACTGATAAAGGAGGTGGGAACAATGGACAAGACGGAGACAAGGGAAATAGTAACGCAGAAGATTGAAATCAGAGAAGATGACAATGGAAATCGGACACTTATAGGCTATGCAGTAAAGTGGGAAAAGAAATCTTTAGTCATGGGATATTACCGTAAGTTTCGTGAGCAATTCAAAAATGGAGCATTTACAGAAACATTGCAAAATGATGACCAACGTTTTTTATGGTCACATGATACATCGAAAGTATTAGGTAGAACGAAAAATAATACTTTGCGTTTAAGCGAGGATGCTGTGGGCTTACGTTTTGAATTAGATTTACCAGATACAACTTTAGGTAATGACACTTACAAATCAATTAAGCGTGGTGATGTGGATGGCGTCTCGTTTGGATTTAGCATGATAAGTGAAGAAATTGAAGAACCTGACGATGATCTTATGTTACGGACTGTAACCAAAGCTAAATTATTAGAAGTGAGTGCGGTTGCTTTTCCGGCTTATCCAGATTCTGAGGTAAGTGCAAGAGGATACGATCCTTATCGGAATTATGTACAAGTAAAAGAACAACATGAATTACGTAAGAGATTAATTTTAAAAACATATTTATAGAGGAGAGATTTAGATGACATTAGAACAAATTTTAGCGCGTATGACAGAAATTCGTAGTTTATTAGAAAGTGATCAAGAAGTAGATCTTACAGCATTAGACACAGAATTACGTGAATTAAATGATAAGAAGGGTCAGATTGAAACACGTCAACGACTGTTAAATGAAGCTCGCTCAATTAATGAAGGTAATGTACCAGGTACTCGTACGATTGAAACATTTAATACTAATCCAGGAGAGGAACAACGTGAAATCGGTGTAGATTCTCTTGAATATCGTAATGCTTTCATGAATTATGTATTGCGCGGTGAGGCAATTCCGGTTGAACTTCGTGCAAATGCAGTAACAAAAACTGGCGATGTAGGATCTGTAATTCCACAAACTGTATTGAATCAAATTATTGAAAAAATCGAAGCTGTTGGAATGATTCTTCCATTAGTTACACGTACAGCTATTAAAGGCGGAGTAACTGTTCCGACTTCAGCTGTTAAACCAGTTGCAACATGGGTAGCTGAAAGTGCTGGAAGTGATAAACAGAAGAAACCTACTGGCAGTATTACTTTTAACTACAATAAATTACGTTGTGCTGTAGCTGTTTCTCTTGAAGTAGATACTATGGCACTAGTAGTCTTTGAGTCTACTTTAATCAACAATATTGTGGAAGCAATGACAAAAGCAATTGAACAATCAATTATTAGCGGAACTGGTTCTGGACAACCAAAAGGTATTTTGACTGAAACTCCTGTCACAGGACAAGCATTAGATATCGCTAAAATCGAATACAAAACGCTCATTGATGCAGAAGCAGCATTACCACTTGAATATGAAGCGAATGCTGTTTGGACAATGACAAAGAAAACATTTATGGCATTTTCAGCTATGACAGATAGTGCAGGACAACCAATTGCACGTACTAATTATGGTATCGCTGGTAAACCGGAACGAGTTTTATTAGGGCGTCCAGTTAATTTATGCAACTATGTTGATAGTTTCTCGACTGCAGCAACGGGCAAACCATTTGCATTCTTATTTAACTACAAAGATTATATTCTTAACACTAACTATCAAATGGGAGTTAAGAAATATGAAGACAATGAAACTGATGATCTTGTAACAAAGGCAATTATGATTGTGGATGGTAAGGTTGTCGATAATAACTCATTAGTAGTTCTTAAAAAGGCAGCTGCAGTTTAAGGAGTTGATAATAAATGAAAAACTTAGTAATTAAGCCGTTTATCGATAAAGATACACAAATAGGGTATTCAGAAGGCGATGTGTACGAGTCAGAAGACCCGGAACGCATCGCTTTTTTACAAGAAGAAGGATTCCTTAAAGTAAAACAAGAGGATTCTGAAGAACCTCAACATGTAGGGGGTGGGTATTATCCACTACCTAATGGTGAAAAAATCAAAGGGAAAGAAGCTGCACTTGAAGCTTTAAAAGAACTGAAGCAAGTGGGTGAATAAATATGATGCTCGAAACGGTTAAGAAGGCATTACGCGTCTCACATGATGCTCTGGATGATGAAATTTCAGATTTAATTGAAGCAGCCCGGCACGACTTAATGTTGTCGGGCGTTTCTTCTACAAAAGCGAATGTGGACACTGATTCACTTATTAAACGAGCGATTATCACTTATACGAAAGCTAATTTCATTCCGGATGCAAAGGAAGCTGAGAGATTCCAATTATCATATAATATGCTCAAAAATCATCTAACATTAGCGGGTGATTACAAATGAACGATATTCTATTTTTTCCGGAATTCAAAACGGAAGAAGATGATTTAGGTCAAACAGAAGAAATTGAAATGTTTAGTAGACAAGTATTCTGTAGAAAAAAATCTGTCCCTCAATCAGAATTTTTCCAAGCGGGGCAGAATGGAATCAAATCTAGCTGTGTATTAATCATCCATTTGTTTGATTATCAAGAAGAAGTAAAAGTTAAATATGGTGAAAAAACATATAACATCTATCGCACATACGAAAGAGATGACGAAAAAATTGAGTTGTATTGTGAGGTCGATATTGGTGGCTAACATTAATGATTTTGCTAGTGAAATTACTAAAGAACTACAAAGGTACTCTAACTTAGTAGAAGAAGACATGGAAGTTGCAAAAGAAGAGGTTTCAGATAACCTTGTCCAGGAGTTGAAACAAGAAAGTCCTAAAAAAACAGGTAAGTATAGCAAAGGTTGGCGTAAGAAAAAAGATGGTAATTCGATCATTGTTTATAATGCTTTAAAGCCACAACTTACTCATTTGTTGGAGAAAGGACATGCAAAAGCTGGCGGTGGACGTGTACCACCAGCTAAAGTCCATATCGCTCCAGCTGAAGAAAAAGCGATAAATGACTTTACTGAACTTGTTGAAAGGGCGATTCAACAATGAATTTAATTGAATTAAAAAAGATTCTTGATGCTACAGGTTATCCTGTGGCCTATTCGCATTTCACAGCAACGCCAGGTAAGCCTGTACCAAAGCCACCTTATATTTGTTATCTTGTGGACGGCTCACCGAACATGATTGCTGATAACAAAGTACATCACAAAATAAACGATGTAACTATTGAACTTTACACAATTAAAAAGGATTTAGATGCTGAATCCAAGCTCGAACAAGTTTTAGATGATAATGAGATCCCTTATGAATCTTCTGAGGTTTTTATAGATTCCGAGAAATTATTTCAAAAAATATATGAAACGAGGTTGATATAAATGAATAAAGAAAATAAAGTCACATTTGGTTTGAAGAATGTACATTATGTCCCAATTGATATTCAAGATTTTTTAGTGAAATTTGGTACGCCAATTCCATTACCTGGTGGGGTTGAACTAACATTTGAACCACGTGGTGATTTAATTGAATTCTATGCAGATGACATGCTGTATTATGCGGCAAGTAATAACCAGGGTTACGATGGAACGTTGAGTATTGCTACTATCCCTGAACAATTCGCCATTGATGCGTTAGGAGAGCAATTAGATGAAACAGATGGTGTATTAAATGAATTAGCCGATGCGAAAGGAAAATCATTTGCATTACTATTTGAATTCGATGGCGATGTAAACGCGACTCGACATGTTATGTATAACTGTGCAGCAAG
This sequence comes from Bacillus hominis, assembly GCF_030348325.1. Classification (NCBI taxonomy): domain Bacteria; kingdom Bacillati; phylum Bacillota; class Bacilli; order Caryophanales; family Bacillaceae; genus Bacillus; species Bacillus hominis. The sequence goes on along the minus strand of NZ_JAUCFS010000005.1, from coordinate 4,028,366 downwards.
TCGTCCAACAATTGCATCTAAAACAAAAACAAATTCAGCTGAACCAAATACAAATGAATTGAAGTTTGTTTCTAGTCCAATCGTTTTAGCACCTGGTGGAAGACCGATGGTTAAAACAAAAACAACTTCCAAAACAACTCAAGCACTTTACGATAACTGGTACAAAGAAGTTTACGTTAAAAAACCAACAGTACCACAGGGGGCATAAATAGATGGAAAAGACAATCACAATTGATGGTAAACAGGTTCGATTAAAAGCTACAGCGGCAACAGTTAAACGATATAAAGCACAATTCAGACGTAATTTATTTGCAGATATGATGGGGTTAGGAGCGATTAATGCTTTAACTTCACCAGATGGGTCAGAACAACCTATTGATATGTCTAATGTTGATATAAGTAAAGTGGACTTTGAACTTATTTATGACTTGACTTGGTTATACGCTAAAACGGCTGATCCAAGCATTCCCGATCCTATGACGTGGCTGGATGAATTTGAAGAATTCCCTATTGAAGAAATCATGCGGGAAATCATGGAATTAGTTCAACTCACTATGGGAGCAAAAAAAAAATAACAGTAAATGATGAAGAGCAAGGAACTTTCAGTGATGAAGAATTAACCACTGATTTGTTCCTTGCTCTTTGTTATAAATCGAAATTAACACGTTGGGATTTAGAAGACATGACAATTGGCGATTGCTTTGATTATATTGCTGAATTTGCTGAAATGGAAAATCCAGATAAAGAAAAAGTAAGAAAAGCGAATCAAAAAGATTACGATTCTTTCTAAGAAATGAGGTGAAAATATGTCAGGAAGAATTAAAGGAATTACGGTTGAGATTGGCGGTAATACCGTTGGTTTACAAAACGCCTTAAAAGATGTTAATAAACGTAGCAATGATTTAGCAAAAGAGTTAAAAGATGTAGAACGTCTTTTGAAATTTGATCCTGGTAATGTAGAAGCATTAGCACAGAAGCAAAAATTACTTACTCAACAAATTGAAAATACAACTGAAAAACTAGATAAGTTAAAGGCAGCAGAACAACAAGTACAAGCTCAATTTCAAAATGGTAAGATTTCTGAAGAACAATACCGTGCATTCAGGCGTGAAATTGAATTTACAGAAGGGTCACTTAATGGTCTGAAAAATAAGCTTGGAAGCATGAAAGCTGAACAAGACAATGTAGCAAGTTCAACAAGGCAATTAGAAACATTATTTAGGGCTACAGGAAAAAGTGTTGATGATTTTGCAGGAGCGTTAGGAAATCGTCTTGTGAATGCAATTAAAAGCGGTACAGCTACAAGTAGACAGTTAGAACAAGCGATTGGAATTATCGGCCGAGAAGCATTAGGAACAGAAGCTGATATTGAGAAATTACAACGTGCGCTCAGATCTGTGGATGATGGGAACTCCATTCAACAAGTGCGAAATGAATTAAAAGATTTACAACAAGAAGCCCAAAGAACACAAAAGGAATTTAAAGAATTAGATATTGGTTTAGAAAATGTACTTGGGGCGATGGTTGCTGGTGGTGGTATTGCCGGAACCATTGAACAAGCATTGGATATGTCAAAGTTAAAAACGAAGATTGATATTACTTTTGATGTCCCTGAATCCTCAAAGAAATCTGTGGAGGAAGCTGTAAGGGGTATTACTGCTTATGGTGTGGATGCTGAAGCTTCTTTAGAAGGTGTACGTAGGCAGTGGGCATTAAATAAAGGCGTAAGTGATGAAGCGAATGCAGCAATCGTAAAGGGAGCAGCCGCAATTGCACAATCATATGAGGGTATTGATTTCACTGAATTAATACAGGAAACAAATGAAATTGGTAATGAACTAGGTATTTCACAAGAAGGTGCTCTTGGATTAACAAACGCCTTATTAAAAATGGGATTTCCACCTGAACAATTAGACATTATTGCTGAATATGGTGGGCAGCTTACACGGGCAGGATATAGTGCTGAAGAAGTACAAGCGATTATGGCAGCTGGGGTCGAAACAGGTACTTGGAACATTGATAATCTCTTAGATGGTTTGAAAGAGGGGCGTATTAAAGCGGCTGAATTCGGTCAAGGTGTCGATAAAGCGATGAAAGAAACCCTTGAAGGTACTAATATTTCAGCTGAACAATTGCAAAAGTGGGGTCAAGCTGTATCTAATGGCGGTAAAGAAGGTTCAGCAGCTATGACTGATATTGCTCTAGCATTATCACAAGTAGAAGATGAAACAAAGCGTAATGAATTAGGGGTAAAACTATTCGGTACAATGTATGAGGACCAGGGGCAAAACATCATTAATACATTGCTAGGAGCGAAAGAAAAAACAGTTGATTTTAAGAATAACCAAGATCAATTGAATGACTCCATAAAGAAAATGGATGCAAATCCAGCCGTAAAAATGCAAAAAGCTATGAATGATTTAAAAATGGCTCTTGAACCAGTGTTATCGGTTGTAGCTGATTTGGTATCTAAATTTTCTGAATGGGTTACTAATAATCCAGAATTGGCAGCAACATTAGCAACAATTGCTGTAGCCATCGGCATAATATCCGGTGCGATTATGGCACTTGCACCTATAGTTGTGACAGTCATGAGTATCTTTGGGATTGGAGCGGCTTTAGCCGCCGGAATTGTTGCTGCTATTCCCCTTATCGTAGCCGCTATAGCTGCCATAGGTTTTGCAATTTATCAAAACTGGGAATCCATAAAACAATGGACAATAGAAACCTGGAATTCTATTAAAGAATATTTAATAGAACTTTGGGATGGCATTGTTCAATCATCTAGTGAAGCTTGGAATTCATTTTTAGAAACAATGCATGCATTTTTTGATCCTATTGGTCAATTTTTTAGTGATTTATGGACAGGTATAGGTCAGATATGTAGTGATACATGGAATTCCATAGTTGAATTCTTTTCGGGGGCCTGGGCTTCATTCACAGAAATGATGCACAGTTTCTTTGATCCAATAGGCGAATTCTTTAGTAGTTTATGGTCCGGAATTGTTGAAACAGCTTCTTCCTGGTGGACATCTTTAGTTACAACGGCATCTGAATTGTGGGGGACACTAGTCCAATCTTGGCAAGATACTTGGAATACAATTCTTACTGTTTTAGATCCAATTATTTCAGCGGTTTCTACCGTATTAGAAGCAGGTTGGTTACTAATTCAAGCCGGGGTGCAAATTGCTTGGGCGGCAATCAGTCAATATATTATTCAACCAATCCAAGAAGCTTACAATTGGGTAAGTGGACAAATTGGCGAGTTAGTTAACTGGCTTAGTAAACAATGGGAAATAGCAAAGGCAGCAGCGCAAATTGGATGGGGTTTATTTAAACAATATATCATTCAACCCGTCCTAGACACTTGGAACTTTGTAAAAGAAAAATTTAGCGATTTAATATCTTGGTTAAGTTCAAAATGGGAACTTGCTAAATCATATACTCTTGCGGCTTGGAATTTGGTCAAACAGTATGTTATTCAACCTGTTCAAGACTTGTGGAATACAACCAAGCAAAAACTTGGAGATTTAGCAAATTGGATATTAGGAAATTGGGAAAAAATAAAATCTTATACACTTACTGCTTGGAATTTAATGAAGAAATACGTGATTGATCCGGTAACTGAAACGTATAATCAAGCCAAGCAAAAATTTACCGACTTATATAATTCCGCGAGAGAAAAATTTGATTCTGTGAAAAGTGCAGCGCAAGAAAAGTTTGAAGCTGCAAAACGATTTATTATTGATCCAATAAGAGATGCGGTTGGCAAAGTAGAAGAATTTATTGGGAAGATTAAGGGATTCTTTACTAATCTGAAGTTAAAAATTCCAAAGCCTGAAATGCCACCTCTTCCACACTTCAGTTTACAAACAAGTACGAAAAACGTTTTAGGAAAAGATGTTACTTATCCATCTGGAATCAATATTGATTGGCGCGCTAAAGGTGGTATCTTCACTAAACCAACTATATTTGGAATGAATGGTGGAAACTTGCAAGGTGCTGGTGAAGCTGGGGATGAAGCGGTTCTACCTTTAAATAAAAAGACACTTGGAGACATTGGTGCTGGGATTGCTAAAACCATGACTGGGACTATCGGATCTATGAGTCAATTAACGAGTGATATGAGTCGCATGATGGATAGTTCTATGAGCCAGTTATCAGGATTAAAAACTGTTATGAGTGGTGTTTATGGCAGTATGGCTAATAGTAAGCAGTCTATGAGTAGCGGTATTGCAAACCAAACATTCAATTATTCACCTGGTCAATCTGGTGTTAATGGAGCGATACCAACACAGGGTGGTGATTTAGTAATTGAAGTTCCTGTTACTTTGGAAGGACGAGATGTAGCGCGTGGTACTTATAGATATACAACCGAGTATCAAGATAGAGAAACAGTAAGAAACTCAGCCTTTTAGGTTTGGGTTTCTTTTATTTTATAAAGAAAAGAGGTGTTAACATGAGTTCTTTTACATTTAACAATCAACGTAAAGTTTTTATTCAAATTGAAAAAGGATGGAAAAGACCTACATGGGCACCATTGAAAAGGAATTTTCTAAGTGTTCCAGGTTATCCAGGGGCAAGATTATTAAACACACAAACTGACATCCGTGTTCTTTCGATTCCTGTTGGAATTATAGTTCCTGATGGTGGCGACTTAGAACTATTAAAAGAAGAAATAGCAGATTGGTTAATTACAGAACAACCAGTAGAACTTATTTTCGATGTAGAGCCAAATAGAACTTATTTAGCAATTGTGGATGAAAGTTTTGATCCAGATGAATTCGTCACTCTGGGTAAAGGAATTCTTAAATTTATTTGCCCAATGCCTTATAAGTTAGGGGCAGTACAAACAAAACAATTCGCTAATAACGTCGATGGTAATTTTCAAGCAGATATTGAAAACAAAGGTACTGTAGAAACGACTCCAGTTATCGATATTGTAACAGGTATTCAAAGCCCTTTTTTAGACGTTTGGAACGGCGATGACTATTTCAGACTTGGTTATCCTACAGGGATTAAAACTAAGGTTGTGAAACAAAATGAGCGTCTTATATGGGACGAAATGAAAAGTTTAGCTACTTGGACTGCTGTGACTGGACAAATAGGAATTTACAAAAGTTCAGGATCTATGAAAGTGTGGCAAGGATATGCTTTTACACCTGACTCATACGGAACAGGAGCAACTGATGAATGGCATGGCCCTTTTATGAAGAGAACTATTCCTAATACAGGGGGCGTTATTCAAGATTTCAGACTTGATGTGCAAATGAACTTCCAGTCTGAACACTGGAACAGAATGGGGAAAACTGTAGTAATGCTTTTAGACGCTAATGATAATGTGATAGTTGAGTTAGCAATGGCTGATGAGTATATGAGCCATGAAATGACAACAGCACAAGCAATTATTGATTCAGGAGGTTCCAGAAAGTGGATTACTGATGAGATGGGAATGCAATCTGATACTTTTAACGACTTTAGAGGACATGTTTCAGTAGCTCGCAGGGGCAAAGAATGGAGTTTCTATTTTGCTAAATATCGTAAAAATACTGAGATAGATGATGCTAGTTTTGTTCGTACATGGAGAGATGGGTCTGACAGTAATCCTATGACAGCTAGACCAGTAGCAAAGATAGCTGTAGGGTGTATTGCTTATGGTGATAATCCACCTGCTGATATTGCATTTATTGAAGATGTTAAGTTTTGGAAAATAAACACTTTGAATGTAGACGAAACGCCTTATATATTCGATGTTGGTGACAAAATTCAAATAGATACAGAAAGATCCTTAGTAACAATCAACGGAACGAATGCAATTGCATTAAAAGATATATTCAGTTCATTCCCTGTTGTAAAGCGAGGGCAAAATAAAATTATTGTACGCCCTTTAAATATAGGAACTGCGCAAATAACATATAGGGAGCGATTTAGATGAGGACACCAAGTGGGAACTTACATGTTGTTGATTTTAAAACAAGTCAAATCGTTTCAGTTATACAGCCAAAAGACTATTGGGATGATAAACGCCATTGGGAAATTAAGAATAATATCGATACATTAGAGTTTAAAGTATTTGAGAATACAGATCATGCATCCACACTTGTCCAGCAAAACTTAGTATTAAAAGAAGTTCGTGGAGGTAGAATCGTTCCTTACGTCATTACAGAAGCAGAAAAAGATTCTGATGATAGGTCATTAATGGTTTATGCATCTGGTGAATGGATTCAGCTTGCTAAAGCAGGAATTATTGAACCACAAAAAATGGAAAGTAAAACATTGAAACAATGTATGGAAATAGCCCTTAAAGGGACGAAGTGGGAAATAGGTAAAACAGAACATGATGGAGCACATTCAATAGTAATTGAAGAGTTTATTGATCCATTGAATTTATTGAAAAAAATTGCTGCTTCTTTTGAATTAGAAATCCAATACCGCGCTGAAGTTAGGGGCTCGCAAATTGTTGGCCGTTATGTTGATATGGTTAAGAAAAGAGGACGAGATACAAGAAAAGAAGTAACGTTTGGTAAAGACTTGATAGGGATTAAACGTATTGAAAACTCTCAAAATATTTGTACCGCCTTATTAGGTTATGTGCAAAAAGAAAATGGAGAATTCATTACGATCTCAGAAATAAATAATGGTGTTCCTTATCTTGTGGATGATGCAGCTTTTCAGCGGTGGAATGAAAACGGAAAACATAAATTCGCTTTCTATACTCCACAAACAGAAGATCAAGATATGTCTCCAGAGAGACTTTTAACTCTGATGAAAACGGAAATGGGTAAACTTGTTAATACTTCGGTTTCATATGAAGTTCAAGCTCAAAGTATAGGGCAGGTATTTGGACTAGCACATGAATTAATCAATGAAGGGGATACAATCCGAATTATAGATACAGGTTTTACCCCTAAGTTATATCTTGAAGCTCGTGCTATTGCTGGTGATGAATCATTTAAAGATCCTACACAAGATAAATATGTGTTTGGTGATTATCGAGAGATTATTGATTCGAGTGAAGAATTGCGTAAAATGTATCAAAAAATGCTTTCGATGATTCAAGATAAAGTCTCTAAAGAGTGGTTTGATGCTTTAGAAGAAAAAGTTACAGAATCAAATAATAAAGTAGATACAGCAGTAGAGGAATCACAAGCTGCAAAAGATTTAGCGAATGCTACAAAAGATTATATGGATCAAAACATGGTAGATATCATAGATAGTGTTGATTCTCCTAACGCTAATCTTAAACCTAATAAAACATTATGGCGTGATATTAGTGGTGGTAGACCTGGTATTTTAAAGATATGGACAGGCACGATATGGGAAACCGTTGTTCCGGATGTTGAAGAAGTTAAAAGGGAACTTGAGCTTACTAACGATAAATTATTGTCTAAAATTTCGGGTAAACAGATGGAAGATTATATCGGTGGATTAGGAAGTACAAACATTTTTATAAATTCCGCGTTTGAAGATAGAGAAATAAATGCAAGTACCGGAATAATCACAAATAGAACACCGAGTATAAAAAAGTGGACCCCAAATGCTACAGGAGCAAATAAAACGATTACAGCCGAATCAGAAAAAAATCATGATGGATATAACTCGTGTAAATTATCTGCTACAGGTTTAAGTGCTAATAATTGGATGACAGTATCACAAACAATCCCTGTTACAGGCGGATCAGGAAGTTATGTATTGTCAGCTTGGTTTTATGCAGATGATTTAGAGTCTCTGGACCAAGGGTGTTACTTGGAAATCGGTTTCTTTAATGGAACTACACGAGTTATAAATAAAATAACTGAAGCTAAGCCGTTAATGACTGCTGGATCATGGAAATTTATATCAGTCGTGCTCGATGCTCCATCATCTGGAATAACAAGTATAAAGGGTTATATAACACTTAGACGTAACGGTACTATTTGGGTGTCGCAGCCGCAATTACAACAAGGCGCAAATCCTTCTACATTCATGGAGAACCCTAAAGACATGGGAAACTATGAGCAAATGATTGACGAGATTGCTAAGAAAGTAGCTACCTCTGAATACAATCAGAAAGTGACTACAATGCAGACCGCTATTGACCAAAACACGAAATCTATTGAGTTGAAGGCGGTAAAAGAAGAGGTTTACACGAAAGAGCAAGCTAATGGGGTTTTTGGAGATAAAGCTACGGTTGAGCGTCATGAAGCTTCTATCAAGACACAAGCCGAGCAAATTGACTTACGAGTCCAAAAGGGTGATATAGCTTCTACAATTAACCAAACAGCTCAATCTGTATTAATTCAAGCTGGAAAGATTTATCTTGATGGTTTTATTGAAGCAAAACACTTGAAAGCTCAAGAGCTTGTCGGTGTAACTATAAAGACAGCTCCTAACGGACAACAACGCTATGTAAAGTTAAATCAGCAGAATATTGAGCTGTATGATAAAGATACGGTACGTGCTGAATTTAGATTCTTTAATAAATCAGACGGAACTGCTATAAACCCTACGCTTACTCTAGGTAGATCTGTAAGTGGTGGAATCGTAGGAGCTCTTAATCTAACTCAATGGACACCTATAAACGCTCAAGGCGTAGATAACTACCAAAATGCTCAAGCTACTATAGGAATGGTAGAGCAGTACAACTCTAATAGCAATGAATTTACTTACGGATCTAGAATCAACTTCTTCCAAGGCGGAGCGATGGATCTAAAAGCAAATGATAACTTGATAATCAATGCTTCTCAGAAGGGCTATATCTGGTTGAAGACTGATTCTATAGGGACTAACACAGATATATTTATAGAGCCGTCTAAAGATTTCAAAGTTACAGCAGGAAACAATACAGTGATCAACTCTAAAGGTTATTTTGATTCTACATCAGAATCTGGAAGACATTACTTTGGTAAAAAAGACAAACCTTCAACTCAAAACCACATGCAACTATATGACAATAATTCAGACGCTGATTTAAGTCTTGCCTTTTTGAGATTACGTGCTAGCCATGTAACAGGTTATACAAGTGGTTTTCAAATAAAAAACGCAACTGGTGACGAATTTAGGGACTTAGAAGCTCGTAACATCAAATGTGTGTCTTTACAGCAAACATCTACAAGACTTATCAAAACAGGTATTAAAGATGTAGAAATTAGTCCTTTAGAAAAAATTATGGGATTGAAAACTCAGCAATATTATTTCAAGTCTGATATGGATAAGTTATACAAAATGAGAGAAGACAGAGTGGAAGGCGATCCACTACCGACAATCGCAGACATTCCTTTACAATATGGTTTTATAGCTGAGGACTCTGACATCGTATTTACTACAGATGACAAAACTGCCATTAATCTATACCCTGTAGTTGCTCTAACTGTTGATTCTGTACAACATATTAAGCTGACTCAGGATGAGCATGGTACGAGAATTACTAAATTAGAAGTGGAACTTGAAGTGCAAAAACTCGAGAAAGTTGAACAAGATAAACGAATTGTAGCACTAGAAGAATTGGTTCAAAAAATGATAAATGGAGCGCCAACAACTGAAAATACAACGCAAACAGAGCAGCCATAAGCTGGTCTTTTTTTATTGCAAAAAAAGGGGTGGTCAATGTGGAAGGAATACAAGAAGTAAGAAGCGATGTTCAAGAAATCAAGCAAGATATCAAGGATATTCGTTTAGAAATTAAAACTTTAGAGATGCGAACAACAGGTAACGAAAAAGACATTATCAATATCAATAAACAGTTAGATAAAATTAGCGCCAATACTACCTGGATTTTACGCCTTATTGTTGGTGGTATTATAGGCGCAGCGCTCACTTTCTTAATGAAAGGAGGTGGTATGTAATGTTTGAAATTACTGTAATGATTGGAATTGTAATTGGTTTTTCACAGATTGTAAAAACAATCGGATTACAAACAAAATATGTTCCGTTATTGAATTTAACGCTTGGCATTGTGCTAGGCGTTTTATTTTTGGACGGAGATATCAAAGCAAATGTATTTCAAGGAATCATCATTGGACTGTGAGCAAGTGGATTATTTGACCACACAAAAATTATGAAAAAGGATGCTGATGCTAAATGAAAAAGACAATGAAACATATTACCTCGATCCTTATGATTCTAGTACTTGCTAGCTCTTTTGCTACAAGTGCTTTTGCTGATAGAACACTTATTATTCCTGATTTACCGAAACAACCATACCGTAATGGTGTAGGTGCTTATGAGGGCGTTGTAGCACATTCTACAGCAACTCCTGAAGCGCCAGCTATCAATATCCAAAAATATGAGTCTCGTACATGGAGAAACGCATTCGTTCATTATGCAGTAGATTGGAATGAAACAATCCAAATTGCTGACACAAAATACATCGCTTATGGTGGTGGACCTTCTGCTAATAAACGCTTTGTACATGTTGAACTTTGCGAAACAGCTGATTACGATAAATTCAAACGTAGCTATGATAAATACGTGAAATTACTAGCTAAAATCCTACGTGACCGTGGTTTATCTGTAGAAAAAGGATTATGGACTCACTACGATGTTACAAAGTACCTTGGCGGTACAGACCATGAAGATCCACTTGATTACTTACGTAGTCATGGCGTATCAGAAGCTCAATTCCGAGCTGATGTGCAACGTGCATACAATAATTCTAGTGTTGAAGTTTCCGTTCCAGATAAACCATCTAAACCAGCAGAAGTGCCAACTGCAAATGTTGAAGGAGTTGCATACATTCAAGGTAATAATATAAATCTACGTAAAGGCCCGAATGCAAGCTATTCTGTTATTCGTCAACTAAACAAACCAGAAGCATACCAAGTTTGGGGCGAAAAAGATGGATGGCTAAACCTTGGTGGGAATCAGTGGGTATATAACAACCCTTCTTATATCAAATTTGAGAAGAAGGAGCTAGTTAATCCGATTGTAGGAAAGCGTGTCGTTTCTAAAGTAGACAACCTACGTTTCTATGATTCTGCTTCCTGGGCAGATAAAGATGTTGCTGGCACTTTAGATGCAGGGTTAGGTTTTACAATCGATGCGAAAGTAACTGTCAATGGATCAACACAATACAAAGTACACAATTCGAAAGGGAATACGTACTATATTACGGCTAGTGATGCGTATGTGAATGTTCGTTAATTTAACGAAAAAAGACCGCCTTTTACGGGCGGTCTTTTTTTATTAAGTGTTTTTTAATGCTTGTTTTATCGTTTTAACTGTTTGTTCAAGCCATTCTAATGGTGTTATTTCTAATCCTTCAAAATATATCCCATCTGCAGAAAACTGTATGTACTCATTTTTTTCTTTATCACTATAATCACTTTGAATAAATTCAGCTAGAAAAATAATAGCGTCTTGTAAATATTCCGTACTTTCTTCTTCAAGTAACTCTTGGAGTGCTTCTTCGTAAAATGTATCTTGATGAAATGTTGCTGCTAAGAACTGATAAACCGGATCTTCTGGATTTTTTTTTAATAGCATATATTTCTTTCCTCCTATTAGTCAACTGGATAACCTGTTAAAATGAAATTTCCATTGCCGTCTTTTTTTAAGACAATTTTGGCATTTTTCATATCATGAGCTGTTGTAGACCCTCTCCGTACTCCACGCCCAATAATATCATTATTATAATAATCCAATGCTATCGTAGAACGGCTTCGGGGATTATTTAACCAATCTCTAATAATTCGTTGGTTATTAGGGTCACTGAGGGTAGCATTAGCTACTTTCTCAGCTGTAGCCCTATCAGTGAAAGTTGATGACCCTGTTATTCTAGAATCATTCTGTAATCTTTGCAACAACTCTGCATCTGTTTTTCCAATGTGTTTCTTGATTAAGTGGCCACGTTTTTGGCTACCTTTTGTCTCATGGGCATTTAACCCTCCTCCAGGAGCTAACGGACTAGTATCTCCTGGTTTTATAGCATTAGTATTAGTATTTCCACTAGAATTAGCGAACTGATAAGTTGATAGTTTTTCTTCAGCTTCAAAAGCAGTAGAATCAAAACTAGACTTTAAGTTAAGTCCATTGGTATCGGCAAAAGCAAGTCGATTTTCTATACTTAAATTATCAACCCAATTTGTAACAGTTTGTTGTATACGTGGTACTTTGACTTCCTTTACTTTTGCATATCTGGCTCCTTTTAACACTTTTGTGATTTTACCAATACCTTTATCACCAATTAGTCCTACTCCTATTCCTGTTAGGGCATAACTAAACCATATTACAGCATCTTCAAAATCACCATTTTTTACATTCTTAATATATGAATCTGAAAGGACATTGTACATGGTTCTAAGGGTATTAAAAGGGTGCGATGCAGCATACCTCATATCTTCCCACGTTTCCTTGTCTCCCAATGCTTTAAAATCTTCTATTCCGTCTCTAACAGCTCGTCCAGAACCGACACGTACACCTTCATCAAGCTGGTCTAATATAGTCTTGTCATTCTTCATGAAATCAGATTGACCAAGTTCTTCAACACCTTGACTGGAAAACCGTTCTGCTTCACGCTTTGCTATAATTTCTTGAATAGAAGTTGTCCACTCCATATTCAATCCCTGTGTACTAAATGTACCACTAGCAGGACTAAAACCTTTCCCACTTTGGACTTCAGCAAGACCCGTCGCAATGCTAGCGGCTAATTGCATTGCTGTATTATAGTTATTACTAGATGTTTGGTTGAACTGATACAAATGATCTAACTTTTCTTGAAGCTTGCGCCTCATGGCAATAAAAAGATTCGTCATAGCGTCCATACCCGGGATTGGCATAGCTTGACTGATGGCTTCCATACTTGCCTTCATTCGGTCAATTTCTCGAATTTGTTCTAATATTTCTTGTTCAATTACATCAGTTGAAGCTACCTGTGATTGAAATTGACTTGGAAAGGCATCATTCTGACGAATTAGTTCTTCACACAAGTAAATAATCCCTTGGGCTAAGGGACGGAAGGTTTGTGCGAAGAATGCTTTTGCACTATCGTAAGTTTGCCCTTGTAGAACAGTATCGCTTGTAAAAGCGTCAATCGACTGAATCGCTTGTTCCATACCTTGAATGGTAGCGGTACATACAGCGTTCATGCTTTGAGTTTGGTTCTGGACTTCCCCTAGATACATATTTAAACTCATAAATGATCCCCCTTAATAAGTAAATATTACCAGTCTAAGGGGAATGCTGTAAATATTACATTCCCATAAATTCTTTATCAAAGTAGAACTTGTCCATTAGGTTATTTATAATCCCGTTGAAATAAGCGAATTTACCCTTCTTCATTTTTGCTCCAGATTTAATTTTCATAACAAACTCTTTGATGGCTTGTAAGCCGATAGCAAGCTCCTGGTCTTTAGTGAATGCTTTATCACCAGTAGAGAAGTTTGTAACTTTATTACACTGTCTTACGACCTTCCACAGTTCTTGAATCGTTTTAGATTCACTGTAAAAAGAGCTAGTTAAAGAAATAAAACGTTCTGGTACCCAGTGAGCAACAAAATCAGCTTCTTTAATTTTTTCTTCAGGTGTAGTGATATTCTCATTACTATTACGTTTGTTTTTATCTTTTATATTTTGTTTTAAGGAAACAGGGGTTGTTTTAATGGTAGGACACTTTGTAGGACTTTTTACCACTACCTTGTCGGACACTTCTTCCACAATTGGTTGAATGATAATAGCATTAGAAGTTTGAAGCATATCTTTTGTACGCTTCATTGCTACTTGTTTAACCATCTCTAGATCCACAAGTTTCTTCATTAAACGTTGTACAGTTTTATATGAAACTTCCATCATATTTGCAATTGAATTTTTGCATAGGAAACTAACGCCTACATATTTGCAGCTGTGACGTTTTAAAATTTCAAGTAATGTAATGAGTTTAGATTGTACGTCGGTACGTTTAATAGACATACGAATAGTGTCTCTGTATGTACGAATAGTTTTATTCATTTCTTCCAATTCTATAAATGATGATAAGTTGTGGAAGGATTCTTTATTTGCGACAACATCGATACGTTCTTTCATTTATATATGTCTCCTTTGTGGAAACAAAAAAGCAACGTAGCCATTTTGTGACAAACGTTGCTTAATAGACCCTACATGATATAAAATAATTCATGAGGGTACAGCAAGTGTTTGCCTAGTGCGATTAGGCAGACGGTATAAGAGTGTTGGTAGCACTACTTATACACGTTGTGCTCTTTTGTTTTTAATTTTTCGTATTTGCGAGAACTTTACATGTTTATATTTGAATACGAAAAATCAAGTTATACATAGGCAAACGATTTTTATTGGAAGTTTAAATACATCGATTGTGCACCCAAGGGAAGTTTTTAAAGAAGCGTTCCGTCGGGCGGCAGCCTCTATTATATGTCTTCATAACCATCCCTCAGGAGATCCGGCGCCGAGCCGTGAAGATATTGAAGTTACAAAACGACTAGTAGAATGTGGTCGAATTATTGGAATTGAAGTGCTTGATCATATCATAATAGGTGACCATAAATTCGTGAGTTTAAAGGAAAAAGGTCATATTTAAGACTATTCTTTTTACCTATTTTGTTTTATAATGTGATTTATGAGTTTTTTGTAGAAAATTATCTACAAGAAGGATACAGATATAAAAAACGTACTGTTTTTATAAATATAAAGTAAGAAAAATGAGTCCGTGAAAATAAGAAGGGAAGATAAATGATATGTTTGGATTTGGTGGATTTACTCGCGATCTTGGAATTGACTTAGGAACAGCGAACACGCTTGTATATGTGAAAGGAAAAGGTGTAGTTTTACGTGAACCTTCAGTAGTAGCATTACAAACTGATACGAAACAAATCGTTGCGGTAGGTAGCGATGCAAAACAAATGATTGGTCGTACACCAGGAAACGTAGTGGCACTTCGCCCTATGAAAGATGGTGTAATTGCTGATTATGAAACAACAGCAACAATGATGAAATACTACATTCAACAAGCTCAAAAATCAAATGGATTCTTCTCACGTAAACCATACGTAATGGTATGTGTACCATCTGGTATTACAGCTGTAGAAAGACGTGCGGTAATCGATGCGACTCGTCAAGCTGGTGCTCGTGATGCTTATCCAATCGAAGAACCATTTGCAGCAGCAATTGGTGCAAACTTACCTGTTTGGGAGCCGACTGGTAGTATGGTTGTTGATATCGGTGGTGGTACAACAGAAGTTGCAATTATTTCTTTAGGTGGTATTGTAACAAGTCAATCAGTTCGTGTTGCTGGTGATGATATGGACGATTCAATCATTCAGTACATTAAGAAGAGCTATAACTTAATGATCGGTGAAAGAACAGCAGAAGCACTAAAATTAGAAATCGGTTCTGCGGGCGAGCCAGAAGGTATCGAGCCTATGGAAATTCGCGGTCGTGATTTAGTAAGTGGTTTACCAAAAACAGTACTAATTCAACCAGAAGAAATTGCAGATGCATTAAAAGATACAGTAGATGCAATCGTAGAATCAGTTAAAAATACGTTAGAAAAAACTCCACCTGAATTAGCAGCGGATATTATGGACCGTGGTATCGTATTAACAGGTGGCGGGGCATTACTACGTAACTTAGATAAGGTTATTAGTGAAGAAACAAATATGCCAGTTCTTGTTGCAGAGAACCCATTAGACTGCGTAGCAATTGGAACGGGTAAAGCATTAGACAATATCGATCTTTTCAAAACTGCTGCTCGATAATATTGCAAAATAAAAATCAATGAAATTAAGAGGGTGTGAACGTGCCACAGTTTTTCTTAAACAAAAGATTAATTGTTTTGTTAGTTAGTATTATTCTTCTCGTGGCATTGATTGGAATCTCATTGAAAGAACGGAACAGTTTAACATGGCCAGAGCAGTTTATAAAAGATACTGTTGGTGTTGTAGAACGTGTATTCCAAAAGCCAGCGAATTATGTTGCCGGATTCTTCGAAAACGTAGAAGATGTAAAGCGCACGTATGAAGAGAATAAAGAATTAAAAGCAAAATTAGATAATTATGCAGACCTATCAGGAAAAGTAAAACAATTAGAAGATGATAAAAAGAAACTACAAGAGTTAACTGGTAAAACAGAGCTAATGAGCGATTATACTGAAATTCCAGCTACTGTTGTTTCTCGTAATCCAGATAAATGGTACGATTTAATTGGAATTGATAAAGGGGCACAGCAAGGAATTAAAAAAGATATGGCTGTAATAACTTCACAAGGTTTAGTTGGACGAGTGAAAAGTGTATCTCAGTTTACATCATCAGTAGAGTTGTTAAGTTCTATGAGTCGAACAAACCGTGTTTCTGCTATTGTACAAGGACAAGAAAAAATCTTTGGATTGATTGAAGGCTACGATAAAGAAAAACAATTGCTTCTTTTCACAAAGATTGGCTCAGATGCACCGGTAGCAAAAGATCAACTAGTTGTAACATCTGGACTTGGTGATATTTTCCCGAAAGGTCTTGTAATTGGAAAAATCGTTGATGTTCAGCCAGATCCATACGGTTTAACAAAAACAGCTTATGTAAAACCTGCTGCTGATTTAAATGACGTGGAGCATATTACGGTTGCTAAACGTGAGACGCCTTCGGCGCCGTTAGAATAGGAGGGGAAGAAGAGATGATGAAGATTTTAAAAAGAGCAGCTCTTCCTCTTTTGCTCCTTTTTGTTTTTTTATTTGAAAACATGTTCTCTACTGTTGTTCCAACCGAAGTTTTTTGGAAAGACAGTATAGCAGCACCGCATTTCTTTATAATTGTGTTATGTTTTATTACAGTGTATAATAGTCCGATTCAGGGGATCTACTACGGACTATTATTTGGTTTCTTATTTGATACCGTATACACAGAACTGGTCGGAATATATATATTTGCTTATCCGATTGTAGCTTATTTAGTTTATAGTGCGATGAAGGTATTGCAATTGAATTTATTTATTGTTGTTTCTATCGTATTAGCTAGCATTGCAGCATTAGAGTATTATGTGTA
Source organism: Bacillus hominis (assembly GCF_030348325.1). Classification (NCBI taxonomy): domain Bacteria; kingdom Bacillati; phylum Bacillota; class Bacilli; order Caryophanales; family Bacillaceae; genus Bacillus; species Bacillus hominis. Next base: position 4,011,405 of record NZ_JAUCFS010000005.1, on the reverse strand, counting down.
TGGGTTTTTAACTTTGTTAGGACGTACTCACATGTCAGCGTCTGTCTTTTTCACAGATCGTCTCCTTGCTACTTTATTGCTAAATGGAATTTTCTTATTAATAGTTTGTTTCCCACTTAGACGATATTTAGTGCGTCTTTCAAAAGCGATGGAAGAAAAAGAAAAAAGGATTTTCTAATTTTATGTCGAATTGAATCGGTGGGGTGAACTTTAGTGGAAGAAAAAAAGCAACAAAATGTAACGATAAAAGGGACAAAAGATGGAATAATACTTCATTTAGATGATTGCTGTTCATTCTCTGAACTACTAAAAGAATTGGATGAAAAACTTTCTACACATTACTATGAGGGTGACGGACGTTCTTTAATTGAAGTGCGTGTTAAAGTAGGAAATCGCTATTTAACAGAAGTACAACAAGAAGAGATTCGTACGTTAATTCGCAATAAGAAGAACCTTGTTGTGGAATCAATTGAAAGTGATGTTATAACAAAAGCAGAAGCAATAGCTTGGAAAGAAGAAACAGAAATTGTCCCTATTTCCAAAATTGTTCGCTCTGGACAAGTGTTACATGTAAAAGGGAATTTATTATTAATTGGAGATGTTAATCCAGGCGGAACGGTTATCGCTGGGGGGAATATTTTTGTCGTGGGATCATTAAGAGGAATTGCACATGCGGGGTATGATGGAGATTCAGAAGCTGTTATTGCTGCATCTATTATGAACCCTATGCAACTCCGAATTAGTGATGTGACAATGCGGGCTCCGGAAGAGAAAGAAGACGGAGCGGAGGCGGCAGAATGTGCGTACATTAATGAGAACAATCACATTGTTGTCGATCGCCTGCAACTTCTCACTCATCTTAGACCTAATTTAACAAAGTTAGAAAGGGGAATTGTATAGCTGTGGGAGAGGCAATAGTAATTACATCTGGAAAAGGCGGAGTAGGTAAAACTACAACGTCTGCGAACATTGGTACAGCCCTTGCGTTATCTGGAAAAAAAGTGTGTTTAATTGATACAGATATCGGTTTACGCAATTTAGACGTAGTAATGGGGCTGGAAAATCGTATTGTATTTGATCTTGTTGATGTCGTTGAAGGGCGTTGTCGTTTACCTCAGGCTCTTATTAAAGATAAGCGTTTTGATGATCTTTATTTATTACCTGCAGCACAAACGAGCGATAAATCGGCGGTAACACCTGAACAAATGGATGAATTAATACAAGTATTACGTCAAGATTATGATTACATATTAATTGATTGTCCTGCGGGGATTGAGCAGGGATTTAAAAATGCTGTAGCAGGTGCGGATAAAGCAATCGTTGTAACAACACCAGAAGTATCCTCAATGCGTGATGCGGATCGTATTATCGGGCTTTTAGAGAAAGAGGATATTGAACCACCGAAACTTGTCATTAACCGTGTGCGTAGTCATATGCTTCATGAACAGGATATGTTAGATGTTGATGAAATTGTACGTACATTGTCAATCGAGCTTCTTGGAGTTGTCGAGGATGATGATGAAGTTATTCGTGCTACGAATACAGGTGAGCCTGTAGCGTTGCAACCGAGCGGGAAAGCAGCAATAGCTTATCGTAATATCGCAAGACGCTTATTAGGTGAGAATGTACCATTACAAGCATTTGAACAAGAAAAAGTATCGGTATTTACAAAGATGAAAAATTTCTTTGGAATCCGTTAAAAGCACTTCGCATAAATGCGGAGTGCTTTCTTTTTTCTTCGCATGAATATCTTCCTTCTATAACTCATACATATGTACAAACTGTATATAACTGTTTCTATTTGAATAAGGCTAACGAAAGAAAGGAGACAGTATGAAGAATAGACGTGTGGAAGAAATTAAAAAGCGGATTGCGAAAAGGAAAGCAGAACAAGAAAGGATGGAGGAAGAGCGGTATTTTGCGGGAGGAGATTTTGATAGCGAAACGGTCTTTATTGAAGAGGGGGAGAAGGGAATTCATCCTCTATTTCGAAAAGAAGTTTTTCTCTTCAAAGTTTTGCTATCAGCAATATTAGTTCTTTCAGTTGCTATTTTATTTAAGAACGCACCTTCTTCTTTTGATGGTACTAGAGCTGTTACAGAAAAAGTTATGCAAGAAGAATTTCAATTTGCTACTATATCGAAATGGTATGAAAAACAGTTTGGAAAACCTCTCGTGTTCTTTTCTCCAAATGAGAAAAAAGAAGAGGCTATTCAGCAAAAGGATTATGCGATTCCTGCCTCTGGAAAGGTGATGCAAGGATTTCAAAAAAATGGTCAAGGTGTATTTGTTCAAACGGCTACAAATGCAACGGTGGAGTCAGTAAATGAAGGTATAGTTGTTTTTGCGGGCAAGAAAGAGGAACTTGGAAATACAGTTCAGATTCAGCACGCTGATGGCACGGAGTCTTGGTACGGAAATTTAAACGATATGTCAGTGAAGTTATATGATTACGTTTCGAAAAAACAAAAAATCGGAACGGTGAATAGTGATGAAAATAATAAAAACGGTAAATTTTATTTTGCGATGAAAAAGAATGAAAAATTTATTGATCCTATTCAGGTGATTTCATTTGATTAAATATAGAGATGTTTTAACGAAAATTACAGTACATCCATTGTTTTGGGTTATTATCGTTATTGGTATTTTTACAGCACGTTTTAAAGAGTTACTATTACTATTTTGTATCGTTTTAGTTCATGAACTAGGGCATGCTTTTGCCGCTGTATATTATAATTGGCGTATTAAACAAATTCAGCTTTTGCCGTTTGGTGGCGTGGTTGAAATGGAAGAGCATGGGAATAAATCATTAAAAGAAGAATTAATTGTTGTTATAGCTGGGCCGATTCAGCATATATGGATGATTGCGGTCGCTTATGTTTTGTATCAAACGGGATGGGTAACTGATGATTTGTACCATTTCTTTGTATGGAATAATGTCATTATTTTAGGGTTTAATTTATTGCCTATTTGGCCACTTGATGGCGGAAAAGTATTATTTAATGTATTATCATATCGTTTTCCTTATTTACAAGCACATGAAAAGATGATGAAATTGTCATGTGTTTTTTTTAGTGTAATATTAGGATGGCAGTTACTTTGGAATAGTAATAACATTATGATGTGGGTATTACTCGTTTTTCTAGCGATTTCTTTATATCAAGAATGGAAACAAAGACGTTACGCATTTATGCGTTTTTTATTAGAACGTTATTATGGGAATAAAAGAGATATTGAAAAGATTGCATCTATTGAGGTGAACACAGAAGATCGCTTGTATACGATTTTCACAAAATTTCGTAGAGGATATAAACACTCTATTATCGTCCATGGAAAATATAAAGAGCATTACACATTGGACGAAAATGAATTGTTGTATGCGTATTTTGCTGAAAAACGAACAACCTCATCTGTTGAAGAATTAATTGGTTAGTGTTGACGATGACACTAACCTTTTATATTGTAAGGAAAAGAAGTGAAAAGTGAGGAAAGAATTTTGAAGACGTTATATATTAATTATACTGGTTCGGAAAAGCGTGTTGCGATAGAAGAGAAGCAAAAAGTTGTCGAGCTTTTATGGAAACGGAATGAAGAGCAGGAAATTGTCGGACATATTTATGTTGGCCGTATCGTAAGAACAATTGCTGGAATGAACGCAGCCTTTGTAAATATCGGGTTAGAGAAACATGCATATCTTTCATACGATGATGTACCATCTTCATATCGCGTACATGAAGGACAGGCGATACTTGTACAAGTTGTGAAAGAGGCAATTGATACGAAAGGGCCAAAATTAACGGCGAAGATAGAATTTACTGGGAAGTATGTCGTTTATATGCCATATGATGAAATGCGCGCTGTTTCTCGGAAAATAAAAAATAATAAAAGAAGACAACAGTTACTCGAAATTGAAGTGGAAGGAACGGGTGGATACATTTTCCGTTCTGCTTCTGAAAAAGGGACAATCGATGAAATACAAGCTGAAATGCAAGGGCTGCAGCAGTTATATGAAGAAGTAAAAAGAAAAGAAGATCAAGGGAAGGCGCCTTTGCTACTTCATCGACCAGCGACGTTTTTAGATCGTGTATTCCAGGAGAACCCAATTGAAACGATTGAAAAAGTAGTTGTAGATACGAGAAGTGTAGTGAAAGAATTAGAAGAAAAAGTAGGTAAAGAAAGAGTAACCTTTTATAATGAAAAATCTTCGATGTTTAATCATTTTGGAATAGAGCGTGAAATCGAGAAAGCACTTCAAAAAATTGTGTGGCTACCAAATGGTGCCTATCTAATTGTGGAACAAATGGAGACGATGACTGTAATTGATGTGAATACGGGTAAGTTTACTGGAAAACAAAATTTACAAGATACGGTACTTCGCACAAATGAAATGGCTGCCGAAGAGATTGCACGTCAATTAAGACTCCGTGATATTGGTGGTATGATATTAATTGATTTTATTAATATGAAAAGACGGGAAGATAAAGAGAAGGTAAGAGAGCGTTTAATGATAGCTTTACAAGATGATCGTACATATACGAGAGCGCTTGGATTTACGGAATTAGGAATTTTAGAAATGACGCGTAAGCGCAAGAAACATTCGTTACGTGACGTATTATTAGAAGAGTGTGCGCCTTGTAAAGCGACAGGTTACGTTATATCTAATGAAACAATTGCGTATGAGCTAGAGAGAGAGCTTATTACTTATGGTAATATAGAGGATGAAGCTGTATTGATTGGTGCTTCAAAAAAAGTACAAAAAATATTTTTACAAAAAGAATTACAAAAAAATATTCCATTTGAAATTTATTTCAAAGATGATATTATCGAAAAATACGCTATTATCCGTTTTGGAAGTAAGAAAGAAATTGTAGAACGGAAAAAATAGTTAGCAGAACATTCATTGACAATAGGCAATGATTCATGGTAACATCTTTATGTTATAGTTTATAGCACCTAAACTGCTATATGCTACAACCGCACAAGACAGGTTCCTTAAAGACATTTTATGTCTACCTCGTTTTTGGCGAGTCTTAGTAATTAAGAGGAGGTGCAAGTATGTACGCAATTATCGAAACAGGTGGAAAACAAATTAAAGTTGAAGCTGGTCAAGCAATCTACATTGAAAAATTAGATGTTGAAGCTGGTGAAACTGTTACTTTTGACAAAGTTCTTTTCGTTGGTGGCGAAAACGTGAAAGTTGGTAGCCCAGTTGTAGAAGGTGCAACAGTTACTGCGAAAGTTGAAAAACAAGGTCGCGCTAAGAAAATCATCGTTTTCAAATACAAAGCGAAAAAGAACAATCGTAAGAAACAAGGTCATCGTCAACCTTACACTAAGCTAGTTGTTGAAGCTATCAACGCTTAATTCTGGTTAAGATGATTAAGATTACGATAAGTCGCACGAAACTAGGAAGTATCCAATCATTTAAAATGACTGGACATGCCAATTATGCGCCACATGGACAAGACCTTGTCTGTGCTGGAACTACAGCGGTTGTGTTTGGTTCTATAAATGCAGTGGAAGAACTTTGTAATGTGCAAGCAACTATTGAACTCGGAAGTGATGGCGGATTCTTAACGTATGAATTGCCTAATGATTTAGACGTTCATGCAGCAGAAAAAGCACAGATACTTTTAGAAGGATTGGTTGTTTCGCTTAAGACGATTGAACTTGATTACGGAAAGTATATCCGTTTAATAGAAAAAGTGCAGGAGGTGTAACGTATGTTAAGATTAGATCTTCAGTTTTTCGCATCTAAGAAAGGTGTAGGTAGTACAAAGAACGGTCGTGACTCTCAGTCAAAACGTCTTGGTGCTAAACGCGCAGATGGTCAAACGGTTTCAGGTGGTTCAATTCTTTACCGTCAACGCGGTACAAAAATTTATCCAGGTGTTAACGTTGGTCGTGGTGGCGATGACACTTTATACGCGAAAGTTGACGGCGTAGTACGCTTTGAGCGTCTTGGCCGTGACCGCAAACAAGTGAGCGTATATCCTGTTGCTCAAGAAGCATAAGAACTCACGGAAAACTCTAACCTGAGTGCAGGTTAGAGTTTTTCTATATTAAGGGGTATCTAAATGAATGAAAAATGGACAATTATAGATGCATTGCGTCATTCAAGACATGATTGGCTCAATCGTATGCAGATGGTGAAAGGAAACCTTTCACTTGGAAAAGTGGAAGAGATTCATAGTCTCATCGATCGTTTTGTCCAAGAAGCGAGACAAGAATCCAATCTGATAGGGCTATCAATGCCTTTATTTTCAGAGTGGATTTTAACATATAATTGGAAACAGCAGCCGTGCTTATTGGAGTACGAAGTATTAGGGAATTTACATAACTTATCTCACTTAGATGAGACTGTATGTATATGGACGAATCAATTTTTCTCAATACTTCAGCATAGTTTAGACGTATATGTTGAAAATTATGTTTGTATCACAATTGAATGTGACGCGGAGAATGCTCGTTTCTTTTTTGATTTTCGTGGTAAGCTAACGAGTGTAGAAGAACTACAGAATTGGCTTGCGAACCAAAACAATAAATGGTATTCCATTTCTTATACAGTACGAGACGAAGAAGTCTCAGTTATATTACAACCAATTGAAAAAAGTGTGGTGAAATAATGTTTGTAGATCAGGTCAAGATATATGTAAAAGGCGGCGACGGTGGTAACGGAATGGTTGCGTATCGTCGTGAGAAGTATGTACCTAAAGGTGGCCCAGCAGGTGGCGACGGTGGTAAAGGTGCAGATGTTGTTTTTGTTGTTGAGGAAGGCTTACGTACATTAATGGACTTCCGCTACCAACGTCATTTCAAAGCTGATCGTGGTCAGCACGGAATGAGTAAAGGTCAGCACGGTCGTAAATCTGAAGATTTAATCGTAAAGGTTCCACCAGGAACAATAGTAAAAGATGAAAAAACAGGTGAAATACTTGCCGATTTAGTAACGCATGAACAAACAGCTGTAATCGCAAAAGGTGGCCGCGGTGGCCGCGGTAACTCACGTTTCGCAACACCGACGAACCCAGCGCCAGAAATCGCTGAGAACGGAGAACCAGGTCAAGAACGTGATGTCACGCTAGAACTTAAAGTGCTAGCAGATGTTGGACTTGTTGGATTCCCAAGTGTAGGTAAATCTACATTATTATCTGTTGTATCATCAGCGCGTCCGAAAATTGCAGAGTATCACTTTACAACAATCGTTCCAAATCTTGGTGTTGTTGAAACAGGTGATAACCGCAGCTTCGTTATGGCTGACCTTCCTGGACTAATTGAAGGCGCACACTCCGGCGTTGGACTTGGACACCAATTCTTACGTCATATCGAACGTACACGTGTAATCGTGCACGTTATTGATATGTCTGGTTTAGAAGGCCGTGAGCCATATGAAGATTATGTCACAATCAATAATGAATTAAAAGAATACAATATGCGTTTAACAGAGCGTCCACAAGTTGTTGTAGCAAACAAAATGGATATGCCAGATGCAGAAGAAAACTTACAAGCATTTAAAGAGAAAGTGGGAGACGAAGTAAAAATCTTCCCAATCTCAGCTGTAACGAAACAAGGTGTTCGTGACTTACTATTTGAAGTAGCGAACTTATTAGAAACAACACCAGAATTCCCAATGTATGATGATGTAGAAGAATCTGAAGCAAGTGTAATGTACAAATTTGAATCTGAATCTAATTTTGAAATTACACGCGAAAGTGATGGCACATTTGTTATTTCTGGTTATGATATTGAGAAAACATTCAAAATGACAGACTTCTCACGTGATGAATCTGTACGCCGATTTGCTCGTCAAATGCGTGGAATGGGTATTGATGAAGCCCTTCGTGCACGTGGTGCAGTAGACGGAGATATTGTAAAAATTCTTGAATATCAATTTGAATTTATCGATTAAGACTGCCGAAATATGGCAGTCTTTTTTTATTGTAAATGTCTGATTCGTATAGGAAAAAATACCCACTAATTAAATTTTCAATTTATAATAGAACAAGGAGTGGTTTTGGAAGAATTTCTTATGGGGAGAAAATGAACATGTATAAAATATTAATTGTAGAAGACGATGAAAAAATAGCGGGAATATTAGAGGAGCATTTAGAAAGGTATGGTTATCAATCATTTAGAGTAAGTGATTTACGTCATATAAAAGATGAGTTTGTAAAAGTAAATCCACATCTAGTGTTACTCGATATTAATTTACCGTACTTTGATGGTTTCTATTGGTGTCGCCAAATTCGCACAGTATCGAATGCACCAATTATTTTTGTCTCTGCAAGAACAGGGGAAATGGATCAAGTAATGGCGATTGAGAATGGCGGGGATGATTATATTACAAAACCATTCCATTTAGACATCGTAATGGCAAAAGTTAAGAGTGCACTTCGCCGTGGATATGGTGAGTATGCTTTGGCCGCAGAAAGTGATTGTTTAGGTGTTAATGGATTGTTATTATTCCCATCACAGCACACAGTAGAGTGGGAAGGTCAACAAACTGAACTTACAAAAAATGAATTTTATTTATTAGAATGTTTAATGAAACAAGCGAATCAATATGTGACACGCGAAGAGCTGTTAGAAGCTCTATGGGATGAAGTAGCTTTTGTTGATGATAATACATTAACTGTGAATGTAAAGCGTGTAAGGAAGAAATTAGAGGAGTTAGGTATTGAAAATGCAATTGTCACAAAGCGTGGGTACGGTTATGCGCTTCTTACAGAGTGGGGCGAAGGGCATGAAGGTTAAAAATTACCTCATAGACCGTTTTTCCTTAATCCTTTCTTACATTATAAGCCTTTGTTTATTTGGGCTCGTATTGCAGTTACAAAGCCTTTTAGAAAAGCGTTCGCTGGACTGGAGTACATGGTTATACGGACTTTTATTAGGGACAGTTGTGTTTAGTGTATACCTTATTTACGATTACCGAAAACGAAGTGTGTTTTTAAAGAGAATAGAACAGTATATTGCCGGTGGACATACATTACATGATTCTTTACTTATTGATACTTCGTATACGGCAGAGCAAGAGATGGTCGTTGAGTCTTTTACGTTGCTAAGACAGCAATATATGAATGAAGTTCATAAACAGCATGCGAAAGAGCAACAGCAAATGATTTTTATGAACCAATGGATCCATCAAATGAAAACACCAGTATCCGTTATTGAATTATTGTTACAGAAATATGGTAAGGAACACCGTGAAGCAAGGAGAACGATTGAAAGTATTCGTGAAGAAAATAACCGTATTTTAAATGGTTTAGATTTAGCGTTACATATGGCAAGGTTAGATCAGTTTTCGAAAGATTATAAAGTAGAAGTAGTAAATGTTATAGATGTCATTCGAGATATTATTAATGAAAATCGAAAGTCGTTCATTCAATCTTCTGTATTTCCGAAACTGATGTTTGAAGAAGAGACTTGTATGATTGCGTCTGATAGAAAGTGGTTTAGTATCGCCATGAGCCAAATTGTTGTGAATGCAATTAAGTATACGAAAATTTCAGAAACAGAGAAAAAAGAAATTCAATTTCAAATTGAAGAGAAGGATCAAAAGGTATTACTACATATTAGGGATAATGGAATTGGTATTCCAGAGCAAGATGTAAAGCGTATATTTGATCCGTTCTTTACGGGAATAAATGGTCGTAAAACGAGAGAAGCGACTGGAATGGGCTTATATATTACGAAAGAAATTTGTGATAATTTACATCATGGAATTTATGTACAATCAACTGAAGGGGAAGGGACAACATTTACGTTCCAATTTGCAAAAGATGAAGAATATCATACATTAATGAGAAAAATGACAAAACTGTAAGATAACAAAACGTTTTGTAAGGGAAATCACTCGTTTCTTTTTCTTATTTTTCTTATAGTAAATGTAAGAAGAAAACACATAGGGGGATTAGAAATGAGTGTTCTTGAAGTAAAAGGGTTAACAAAGGTGTATCAATCGAAAGGTTCAGTAGCGACGACTGCTTTGCATGATATAAATTTTAAAATAGAAGAAGGCGAATTTGTAGGAATTATGGGTCCTTCAGGAAGCGGAAAAACAACACTTTTAAATTTATTAGCAACAATTGATAAGCAAACTTCAGGTCATGTACTTGTAAATGGAGAAGAAATTAATCAAATGCGTGCTGCAAAATTAGCAGAGTTTCGCCGTACACATTTAGGGTTCATCTTCCAAGATTTCAACTTACTTGATACGTTATCGATTAAAGAAAATATTATTTTGCCGCTTGTAATGGCGAAGAAATCTGTAAAAGAAATTGATGCGAAAGTACTGGAAATTGCGAAGTTTTTAAACATCGAAGAAATTTTAAATAAAAAAGTATACGAAGTATCAGGAGGACAACAACAACGTGCAGCTGCTGCAAGGGCGATCATTCATGAACCGACGTTAATTTTAGCGGATGAGCCAACTGGAAACTTAGATTCTAAGTCAGCTAAATCATTAATGGGAGCACTTCAAGATTTACATGAGCAAAAGAAAGTGACAATTGCAATGGTAACGCACGATCCAGTAGCTGCTAGTTATTGTGAACGCATCCTCTTCATTCGCGATGGAGAAATTTTCTCGGAAATACATAAAGGAAGAACGAAGCAAGCCTTTTTCCAAGAAATTTTGGACGTACTTGCGATGCTAGGAGGAGAATATCATGAACTTTCGCCAGCTCGCGCTTAATAACGTAAAAGGAAATTGGCGTAATTATAAAGCGTTTCTTATTAGTAGTTGTTTATCGATTGTCGTATTTTTCATGTATGCTTCCTTCATTTATCATCCAGATGTCGTAAGCGGTAATATTAGTATGAAGACGATGATTACAAAAGGATTAGAATCGATGAATTATATTGTAGTCATCTTCTCGGCACTCTTTATTTTATATGCGAATTCAACGTTTTTACGAGCAAGAAAAAAAGAATTTGGTCTATTAACGTTAATAGGCGGAACGAAATCTCAACTTGGCAGAATGATTATATTAGAACAATTGATGTTAGGTAGTATTGCTATTGTAGTAGGTATTGGCGTTGGAATGCTTTGCTCAAAACTTTTCTTCCAAGCATTAAGTGTATTGTTGAAAATAGATAAAACACTTCCGCTTGTATGGAATGGAAAAGCAGTTCTTATTACAGCTGGCATATACTGTATCCTCTTTTTAATCCTATCATTGTTTAGTGTTTGGACAGTAGGACGCTTACAAATTATTGATTTGTTAAGAGAAGCAAGAAAACAAAAAGTGGAGCCTTTTGCATTTACATGGTTATGTGTAGCAGGTATAGGATGTATCATTGCTGCATATGTCCTTTGTTTCCAAGTAACAATTATGAATTTCATGATGTATTTTTTACCGATTGTAGGGCTGACAATTGGCGGAACATATTTACTGTTTACACAAGGTAGTACAGTCATATTAAAAGCGTTGCAAAAAAGAAAACAATCATTTTATACATATCCAAACATGTTCGTCCTTAGCAATCTTATTTACAAAATGAAAGATAATGCTCGTTTTCTATTTGTCATTTCTATCATTACGGCGGTTGTTTCCTCAGCAGTTGGTACGCTTTATGTATATTATGAAAATATGAGTGCGAAAACGGTAGATATTACGCCTCATGCTATTTCATATGAGGAAAAGGGAGTAAATACGCATAACATTATTAATGAAGATACAGTAAAAGAAATTGTAAAAAAACATGGATTTGAAGATGCACGAGAATTAAATTTTGTAAAACTACCTGCAACGCAGAAGGTAACGTTTTTTAACAGTGAGCATGAAGTACCAACTGCAATTATTTCAGAGAAAGTATATAATGTGGAAGTGCGTAAACAAAAAAGGGAAGAAATTAGCGAAGTTCATAATGCACCAGGTAGTGCGACGATGATCATGAGTGATATGACGAATGATTTAGTGAAGATAGATCGTACGAAGCCATATGAAGTTACAATGAATGGCCAAAAACAGTTTGTTCAGCTAAATGAACCAACTTCATATTCGGTGTTTAATGATGACAATTATCTCATTGTGAATGATCAAGATTTTGAGAAATATGCAAAGCTCGTACCAGATGAAGAAAAGACGAAATATTATGGTTATTATATTGAAGATTGGAAAAGTACAGAAGAGCTTGTGCTAGATTTGAAAAAGGAAATTGCACCAGAAAAGCAAGGAGAATTGAAAAGCTCAGTGCTTGCTTATAAAAATATAAGAGAAGCAGGAGCAATTACAATGTTCATCGGTTTCTTCGTAGCAGTACTGTTCTTCTTCTTCGCTTGTAGTATGACATACTTTAAATGGTTTAATGATAAAGAACAAGATCGTATTCAGTTTAAATCGTTAAAGAGAATTGGTATGACAGATAAAGAAATACGTAAAATTGCGATTCGACAAATGGGCGTTATCTTCTTTATCCCAATTTTGATTGGTGCGATTCATAGTGGATTTGCCCTTCATACGTTAGGGAAAATGCTTTATATCGATTTGTGGAAATCAGGTGCGATTGTAATTGGAGCATACATTTTAGCTTCTGCCATTTACTTTATGATCGCGCAAAGAGGATATTTAAAACACGTAAAAAGCTAGGGAAACCTCTAGCTTTTTGCCTATGTAGTAAGTTACAGGAGGACGATAGATGAACATTCGGCAATTAGCGCTGCAAAATATAAAGGGAAATTGGCGTAATTATAAAGTGTTTTTCTTAAGTAGTTGTTTTGCAATATTTGCGTCCTTTGCATACATGTCTGTTATTGTACATCCATACATGCAAGAAACGATGTGGTATCAAAACGTACGCTGGGGACTTATCATATGTAATGTTATAATTATTTCTTTTTTCGTCGTATTTATTTTGTATTCTACTTCTATTTTCATAGAAGCACGTAAGAAAGAATTAGGGTTATATATGTTAATGGGCGCAACGAAGTCTAACGTAATAGGAGTGATTATGGCCGAACAAATGTTGATCGGGATATTTGCTAATATTTTCGGTATTGGGCTTGGTATGATTTTTTTAAAACTCTTTTTTATGGTATTTAGTATGTTACTTCGCCTTCCGAAAGAACTCCCTGTCATATTTGACGTAAAAGCGATCACTGTAACGTTTGTTACATATATGGTCGTATTTATTGTCTTATCTTTTATAAGTGCTTTACGTATATGGAATATAAAAATCATTCGATTATTGAAAGAATTTCGAACGGATAAAAAAAAGCGGAAAACATCAAAGTGGCTTTGCATATTCGGCTTTGCTTGTTTAGGAACAGGATATGCGTTAGCGCTACAAGTGACGATGACAACGATAGCATTATACTTTTTTCCGGTTGTTATATTAATTTCTCTTGGAACATATTTCTCATTTACACATGGCGTTACACAAATATTAGAAGTGATAAAGAGAAATAAAAAAATTATGTATACATATCCGTATTTATTTATAGTGAATCAATTGTCACATCGAATGAAGGAAAATGGTCGCTTTTTCTTTCTGTTGTCTATGGCAACGACGTTTGTAGTTACGGCGACAGGTACTGTATTTTTATATTTCACTGGCATGCAAGATATGTGGCGGGACGGAGGAGTACACTCGTTTTCGTACATAGAAAAAGGTACTTCTGCTCATGAAGTCTTTGAGGAAGGTGCAGTTGAAAAATTACTGCATCAATATGGGTATGATGATTTTCAATCTATGAGCTTTGTTGGGGTGTATGCATCTTTTCAGTCCAATAAGGGAGAAACAGAGGTAGCACCGCTTATAAAGGAAAGTGAATACAATCAAGAGGCAAGAAAACAAAAGCAGAAAACGTATCATCCTAAAAAAGGAACAGTTACACTTGTTTATTATAATAAGCGTAACCATCCGAATGTATATGATCAAAAAGAGATTCAATTACAAGTAATGAATCAAACGCATCCCTTCGCATTTAACGGTCAGAAAGAAGGGGTACAATTTAACTATCACCCTTCGCACATTAATGGCCTTTTTTTCGTCATGAATGATGAAGATTTTGAAAGTATAGCAAATACAATTCCGGATTCTGAAAAAATGATATATAGAGGCTACATATTACCAAATATCGAAAATACGAAGGAATTAAATGCAGATTTACGGAAACATATGAAACAAGATACAAATGATGCATTTCGAAGTAATATGGAGTTATATGTGAATATGAAAGAGTTCGGTGATATCACTCTATTTGTAGGCTCATTTATTAGTATATTATTCTTTTTTACTTCATGTAGTATCGTATATTTTAAATGGTTTCATAATATTGCATCGGATCGAAAGCAATACGGGGCACTCTCCAAACTTGGAATGACGAAGGATGAAGTGTGGAAGATTTCTCGTTGGCAATTATGTATGCTATTTTTTGCGCCTATTATAGTAGGAAGTATGCATAGTGCAGTTGCGTTATATACGTTTCATAATACTGTCTTTATGGACGGTTCATTAAGAAAAGTAGGCTTATTCATACTGTTTTACATTGCTGCATGCATCATTTATTTCTTCTTCGCTCAAAGAGAATATAGAAAACATATAGACTAGTGCAAACTAGTCTTTTTTTAAATATTCGAAATTTACATAGAAGAATATAAAAAATTATGGTATAACAGTAAGAAAACGAAAAAGAGAGGGAAAAGACGATGATTCGAGTAGGATATTTAGGACCAGAGGCAACATTTACAAATATGGCGGTGAGTCGTTTTTTTCCGGAAGCAGAGCATGTACCGTATCGAACGATTCCAGATTGTATAGATGCAGCTGCAAATGAAAATGTAGATTTCGCAGTTGTACCGCTAGAAAATGCGATTGAAGGTTCGGTAAATATAACGGTTGATTACCTTGTACATGAGCAGCCGCTTTCTATTGTAGGGGAAATTACAGTACCGATTCAGCAACATTTACTCGTACATCCGCAGTATGCAGAAGTGTGGGAAGAAGTATATGCAGTACATTCTCATCCGCATGCTATTGCACAATGTCATAAGTTTTTAAATGAAGAATTAAAAGGGGTAACCGTTCGAGATATGACATCAACAAGTGCTGCAGCACAATATGTGAAAGAACATCCTGAAGAAAAAATCGCCGCTATTGCAAACGAAGCAGCAGCAGAAAAATACGGATTAGCAATTGTAAGAAGTGGTATTCATACGCATAAAAACAATCATACACGTTTCCTTGTGCTGCATAAGAAAAAGAAAGCAGTACTCCCAAATAACGGAGAAAATCGCGGGGAGAAAACGACGCTTATGATAACGTTACCTGCAGATTATGCAGGAGCGCTATATCAAGTGTTATCAGCTTTCGCATGGAGAAAATTAAACTTATCAAAAATCGAATCGCGTCCGATGAAAACAGGTCTTGGAAATTACTTTTTCCTAATCGATGTCGATAAAGCATACGATGACGTATTATTGCCAGGCGTAACGATGGAACTTGAAGCACTTGGTTTTTCTGTTACGGTGCTTGGGAGTTATTCTTCTTATTGGTTGTAAAAAGTAAGGGGGCTGTTAAACTTGCTTGAAACGAAACGTTGTTTATTAAATACAGTTCATGAATTAGATTACGAAAATATAAAAGAACTATATTTAAATGAAGAAGTGAGAAAATATCTTGGTGGACCGCGGAAAGCGGAGACAATTAGGGGTGTTTTCAATGATATGTTATCCCCAGAAGAAAACTGTTGGTATTGGATTGTTAGAGAAAAGAAAACAAAAACATTCATTGGAGTAGTATCACTCGATCCAAATGATGTGAATCAAGAGATTGAAATATCCTATCAATTTTTGCCGATGTTTTGGAGAGTTGGATATGCAACGGAAGTCGCTCAAGAGGTAATCCGTTATGCTTTTCATGAATTACAACTATCAAAAGTAATTGCAGTAACACAAATGGCTAATATACCTTCGCGTAAACTTTTAGAAAGGTTACGTATGAAGTTAATTCAAACATATTATCGGTTTGGGGCAGAGCAAGCTGTCTATTCTATTGAAGCAAGAGATGAAATTTTGATAGATTAATAAAATCCCACCTGCAGAAGGCGGGATTTTTTATTTTAACTTCGCAAGACGATCCTCTAACTGACTACGCCAAAGATCGGCTAGTTCTGGGACAGCAAGAACTTTTTCAAGGCCATCTCTATCTTTTCTATTATGGAAATAGATTTCATTAGAGAAAAGAACAGAAACATTGCTCGGTTGACGCTCTAGTAATGTAATTTTAGAATCTTTACGCACAATACCTTCTTGAAGAACACGGCATAAGTAGCCGGTATATCCGGTTGCTACAATGCGTGGCAAAATGCCAGGAATGCCAAGGCGCTTTGAAATTGTGCTACAAGGTACGCGAGCTTGTGTTACTTGAATGATTGCTTCGCCTAGTTGATATGTATCTCCGATGCAAACATCGCGCTCTAACATATTTGTTACGGTAATGTTTTCACCAAATGTGGAAGCTGGAAGCGTTGTTTGAAATTCCTCTTCCCATAGTGCGTAATGTTCATATGGATACACACAAACGGCACGATCAGGCCCGCCATGATGTTTTAAGTCCGCTACATCATCACCACGGAATCCGTCTTTTGAGAGAAAAGCCTCTTCTGTAGGATCTTTACATATACCTGTTATCATTTCTTTATCTTCGCCATATTTCATTTGTTTCGGTTTACCAGTGCTAAAGTGAATGAGTTCAATTCCCATATTTGACCTCCTTTGCAATTAATTACAATATTATATCATTTAAAAAATAAAAGCACAGAGAATGATAAAGCGAAACTTTAATCAGTGGGGGTTCTGTTCATCCCCCACTGATTATCAGCCCTCACCAATCGGGCGTTTACGGGCAGCCCGACTCCCACCTAACTACCTTGCTTCAGCCGGATTTTGAGGTGGGAGTCTTACTGCCCGTTAATGCGGGATAAAAACTCTGTGCTTTACATTAATAAACGAGAAATCCAGCGCGATCTAGTGCATCACAAGCAGCATCTAATTTCTCCTTAGAATCTGCTTCAATTGTATGTAAGTGAATACCATCTGTTAGTTGCGAAAGATAGGAAGCGTTTGTGTTTTCGATTTTTTGTAAATATTGCTCTACATCAAAGCGATTACTTACCATAATCGATGCTGTTAAGTCGCCGTATACAGGATGCTCAACTTTTACGTCTTTAATCGTAACGCCGTGGTCAACTAACATGGTAAGTTCTTGACGTACTTCTGCCGGTTTATGTTGGCATACGATTACGCGTTCAAAAGCTTGTTGCCTTGTTTGTGGTTTTAAATATAAATACCCTTGTGCAGTCGCAATAATTGGTTCATTTCGTGCTTTTAGTAAGGAAATGTCTTGAACGATAACTTGCCTACTTACGTTTGTCTTTTTAGATAGCTCATTTCCTGATAACGGTTCATTTGCAGCAAGAAGCCACTCGAGGATGAGTTGTCGTCTTTCTTCGCCTAAAATCTTTTTTTGATCATTTTGTTTCATTATGATTTAACACCTCTATAAAATTGATTTCCAATTGTGTGTAGTGCATGAATAGTTGTATCAATTTGTTCTTTCGTTGTGTGATGTCCGAAAGAAAAGCGGACATATTGTTTTGCTTCTTCATACGTTTTTCCAATTGCAAGCATTGTTTTTGAAGGGTCTTGTTTACCGACTTGGCAAGCACTTCCAGTTGAAATGGCTATACCACGACGGTTACATTCTAACATTGTGTACTGACCTTCTATTCCTTTTATTGTAACCCCAATAATATGTGGTAAACAAGAAGTAGAATGTCCTTTCACTTCAATTTCTAGAGGAAGTGTTTGTAATTGCTCTAAAAAATAAGATCGTAATTGTTTAAAACGAAAGCTCTCTTCCTTTTGATTCTTTAATATATGCTCTGCGGCTGTTAAAAAAGCAGCGATTCCAGGAACGTTCACTGTACCAGGGCGAAAGCCTTTTTCATGAGAAGTTCCAGGGAATATTTGTTCCCAGCGAACTTGCGGATTTATATAGCAAGCTCCAACTCCTTTTGGTCCGTATATTTTATGGGCTGAAACAGAGAGACTATCAATCTCCATCGCTGTAACGTCTATTGGAAGTTTACCAAACGTTTGAACACAATCCGAATGAAATAAAACATTATATTTTTTTAAAAGTGCTCCGATCTCTGCAATATTTTGAACGGTCCCGATTTCAGAGTTTCCATGCTGTATACTTGCTAGAACAGTATTTTCCGTAATAGCTGCTTCTAAATCTACTAAATGAATTATCCCGCTTTTATCAACAGGAATCTCAGTAATAGTATAGCCTTGCAATTGTAAGGAGTGAAAATAACTTCGAATCGATGCGTGTTCCATAGGTGTCGTAATAATGTGCTTTCCATTTCTAGCATTTAGAAGGGATTGAATCGCAAGGTAGTTAGATTCTGAACCGCCGCTTGTAAAGAATACACCTTGTTCCTTACCCCCAATCATTTCTGCAAATGTTTCTCTACAAACTTGTAATAAAGATGATGCGCTTCCGCCGATATCGTGTAAACTTTGTTCATTTCCGAAATATGTTTTTGTCGCTTGTATATATGTTTCTAAAGCTTCTTCGCTCATAGGTGTTGTCGCTGCATAATCTAGATATATCATCATGTAATTTCCTCTCTTCAGTAAGAGTGACATTTGTTTTCGTTTTTAGAATGGTAGTGAAAATAAGAATTGTAAAAAAACTCTTGTCATTATTTTAAAACTATGTAAATATAGGTGTCAAGACAGTTGAAAAGTGTAAAGTAGGAGGCAACAATTATGCCAAGTGCAGATGTCTTGATTATTGGAAGTGGCGTTGCGGCGCTTCGTGTTGCGAAAGAGCTTTGTCACGAAAAGAATGTGATAATTATCACAAAAAAAACAGGACGTAATAACAATACACATTTAGCTCAAGGAGGAATTGCAGCAGCTGTTGCTACATATGACGATCCGAGTGGGCATTTTGAAGATACATTAGTGGCAGGTTGCCATTATAACAACGAAGAAGCAGTTCGTTATTTAGTTGAAGAGGGGCCGAAAGAAATAAGTAAGCTTATTACAAATGGAATGAAATTTGATGGAGATGAAAAAGGGCTCCACCTTGGTAAAGAAGGAGCGCATCGAAAACGGCGTATTTTACATGCGGGAGGAGATGCAACTGGTAAAAATTTATTAGAGCATTTAATACAAGAAGTAGTTCCGAACGTTACTGTCGTTGAGCATGAAATGGTGCTCGATTTTATTATAGAAAATAATAAATGCATAGGAGCTTTAACGCGAAATAGTGAAGGGAAGCTGAAGCGTTACTATGCTGATAATACGGTGTTAGCATCAGGAGGAATTGGTGGTTTGTACGCCTTTACGTCGAATGATGAGACAATTACAGGCGATGGACTTGCGATGATATATCGAGCTGGAGGAGAACTTGTTGATTTAGAATTTGTACAATTTCATCCGACAATGTTATATGTGGACGGGCGATGTTGTGGTCTCGTTTCTGAAGCAGTCCGTGGTGAAGGAGCTGTCCTTATAAATGCAAAAGGACAGCGTTTTATGGTGGGTATACATCCTGGGAAAGATCTCGCACCGCGTGATGTAGTGGCAAGGGCTATTCATGAACAACTTCTTGCGGGTGAAACAGTGTATTTAAACATCGAAACTATTCAAAACTTTGAACAACGTTTTCCGACCGTCTCATCATTATGTAAAAAGAATGGCGTTGATTTAAAAGGGAACCTTATTCCGGTCGTGCCTGGTGCTCATTTTCATATGGGCGGCGTGAAGACGAATTGTAACGGAGAGACGTCCATTTCAAACTTATATGCAGTCGGTGAAGTGGCGTGTAATGGGGTTCATGGTGCGAACAGATTGGCGAGTAATTCATTATTAGAAGGTCTTGTGTTTGGAGGACGAATAGGAAAACACATTTTAGCTAGACCAGCAGAGGAAAGAAAAAATGTGCTGGAAGAGAGAGGGAAAAGTTTTATATCTCTTAATGATTTACCGTTGAAAGAAGAAATACAAGAATACATGATGAAGCATGTTGGGATTGTGCGAACTGAGAAAAATTTATTATATGCTCAGAGATGGTTTAGTAGGTACGGTGTGCGAAATATGATATTACAATATGATGCACTTACAAATGAAGAGATAACGCTAATTAATATGTTAACAGTTTGTGAGCTTATAACAGTATCAGCTTTGCAAAGAGAAGACAGTATTGGTGGTCATTATCGCATTGATTATCCAGAAAAAAATAGCGTGAAAAAAGAGATTATTCGAGTGAGAAGAAAATTACAACTTGTTTAATAAGGGGAAGAGGGGTTTTATGAATACGTTAAAAGTTAAGGAAGCATTAAATCGATTTTTTCTAGAAGATATAGGAGAAAGGGATGTAACATCACAGCTTATCTTTCCCGATAATGCACTTGCGAAAGGAACTTTTCTTGTAAAGGATACAGGGGTCTTTGCAGGGCGCTTAGTAATTGAAGAAGGATTTAAATTAATTGATCAGAGAATTGAAGTTGAACTTCATAAAAAAGATGGGGATCTTGTAGAAAAAGGCGAAAAAATTGCAACCGTGCAAGGCCCAATCGCATCATTATTAACGGCAGAGCGCGTTATATTAAACGTTATCCAGCGTATGAGCGGGATAGCGACGATGACACGTAAGGCGGTTTTTGCTTTAGATAGCAGTCATACACGCATTTGTGATACGAGAAAAACGATGCCGGGACTACGTATGTTTGATAAATATGCGGTAGTATGCGGGGGCGGATTTAACCACAGATTCGGTTTATATGATGGTGTCATGATTAAAGACAATCATATTGCTTTTGCTGGCTCGATTACAAAAGCTGTTACATCGGTGAAAGAAAGATTGGGACATATGGTGAAAGTAGAAGTCGAAACAGAGACAGAGGCGCAAGTGAGAGAAGCGATAGAGGCCGGCGCAGATGTTATTATGTTCGATAATCGTACGCCAGAAGAGGTTCGTGAGTTTTCAAAAATTGTACCAAGTGCCATCGTTACGGAGGCTTCAGGTGGTATTACAATTGAAGAATTATCAAAATATGGAAAAACAGGGGTAGATTATATTTCACTTGGAGCGTTAACACATTCAGTGAAAGCACTTGATATTAGTTTTAATATTGAGGCCTAATGAGAGTGGTTTAGAGGGGGAGAATCATAAATGGGTATTTTAGAGAAAGTTCAGCCAATCGAAGTGATGTTACCAAAGCGCTATCAAACGATGTCTACATTAGAGATGGAAGAGCGTGTCCGTGAAATTAAAGAAAAAATGGGGGCATTACTATTTATTCCAGGACATCATTATCAAAAAGATGAAGTTGTACAATTTTCAGATTCAGCAGGGGACTCGCTTCAGCTTGCACAAGTTGCAGCGAGTAACAAAGAAGCGAAATATATTGTGTTTTGTGGTGTGCACTTTATGGCAGAAACGGCAGATATGTTAACGACAGATGAACAAGTTGTCATCTTACCAGATATGCGCGCAGGTTGTTCAATGGCAGATATGGCAGATATTGAACAAACAGAAAGAGCATGGAAAGAGCTCACGAAGTTATTTGGAGATACGATGATTCCGTTAACGTATGTAAACTCTACAGCTGCGATCAAAGCGTTTTGTGGTCGTAACGGAGGAGCAACAGTAACCTCTTCTAATGCAAAACAAATGGTGTCTTGGGCGTTTACACAAAAAGAGCGTCTCGTCTTTTTACCAGACCAACATTTAGGAAGAAATACAGCGTATGATTTAGGTATTCCGTTAGAAAAAATGGCAGTGTGGAACCCGCATACAGATTCATTAGAGTACGATGGAGATATAGAAGAAATTCAAGTGATTTTATGGAAAGGCCATTGTTCTGTTCATCAAAATTTCACTGTGAAAAATATTGAAAATGTGCGAAAAAATCATCCGGATATGAATATTATTGTTCACCCTGAATGTTGTTATGAAGTTGTTGCTGCTTCCGATTATGCAGGATCAACGAAATATATCATTGATATGATTGAAGCTGCTCCAGCGGGAAGTAAGTGGGCGATTGGTACAGAGATGAATTTAGTGAACCGAATTATTCAGCAACATCCTGATAAAGAAATTATTTCACTAAATCCGTTTATGTGTCCTTGTTTAACAATGAACCGAATTGATTTACCTCACCTGTTATGGGCACTTGAGAACATAGAAAGAGGAGAACAAATTAACGTTATTCGTGTGGAGAAACAAGTAACAGAAGAGGCAGTTCTTGCATTAAATCGTATGTTAGAGCGCGTTTAAAGCAGCGGGATTTCCGTTGCTTTTTTTCGTACATATAATCATAACAAGAATGAAATAGGCATACATTGTGTTGAGGAAATCATTGTGATTTTTTTATCCCGCTATTTGTGGGCAGTGAAACTCCGGCCTCAAAATTCGGCTGGAGCAAAGAAGTTAGGTGGGAGATCAACTGCCCGTAAACGCCCGATTGGTGAGGGCTGATTAAAGTTTCACTTTATGCTTATTCCACTTCAAACCATATTGTATGAAGTGATAAAAGTAAAATGAAATTAAATTCTTTTAGAAAGTGTTACTTCGAAGTGTTTTTACTTATAGATAAGTTATACAGGAGGGGGAAAATTTGAAAATTCATATCGTGCAAAAAGGGGATACCCTTTGGAAAATTGCCAAAAAGTACGGAGTGGATTTTGAGACGCTAAAAAAAACAAATACACAGCTTAGTAATCCAGACCTTATTATGCCAGGAATGAAAATTAAAGTACCATCAAACGGCGTTCATGTGAAACAACAGGCTGGAGCAGGTTCTACGCCTCCAAAACAATATGTAAAAGAGGTGCAACAAAAAGAGTTTGCATCAACACCAACTCCACTTGGAATAGAAGATGAAGATGAAATTACGTATCAATCAGCACCTATTACACAGCAACCAGCTATGCAACAAACGCAAAAAGAAATGCAGGTAAAACCGCAAAAAGAAATGCAGGTGAAGCCGCAAAAAGAAATGCAAGTGAAACCACAAAAAGAAGTACAGGTGCAGCCACAGCCACAAAAAGAAGTACAAAAAGAGAAACCAGTTGAAAAACCGTCAGTCACTCAAAAGCCACCTGTTGTAGAGAAAGTAGAAAAACCAAAACCGACTACGAAAGAAAATACTAAGTTTTCCATTAATGTATTACCACAGCCGCCACAACCGCCGATTAAACCGAAAAAAGAATATAAAATTTCAGATGTAATAAAAAAGGGAAGCGAGTTAATTGCTCCTCAAATTAATAAAATGAAACCTAACAACGTCATTTCTCCGCAAACGAAAAAAGAAAATATAGGAAATGTCTCACCGCAGGTGAAGAAAGAAAATGTAGGGAATATAGTGTCACCGCAGGTGAAGAAAGAAAATGTAGGGAATATAGTGTCACCGCAGGTGAAGAAAGAAAATGTAGGGAATATAGTGTCACCGCAAGTGAAAAAAGAAAATGTAGGGAATATAGTGTCGCCGCAAGTGAAGAAAGAGAATGTAGGGAATATAGTGTCGCCGCAAGTGAAGAAAGAGAATGTAGGGAATATAGTGTCACCGCAAGTGAAGAAAGAGAATGTAGGGAATATAGTGTCACCGCAAGTGAAGAAAGAGAATGTAGGGAATATAGTGTTACCGCAAGTGAAGAAAGAGAATGTAGGGAACATAGTCTCACCAAACGTATCAAAAGAAAGTGTTATTATCCCGCAAGTAATACCGCCTAATATTCAAGTGCCAAACATAATGCCAATAATGGATAACAATCAACCACCAAATATAATGCCAATAATGGATAACAATCAACCACCAAATATAATGCCGATAATGGATAACAACCAAATGCCAAATATAATGCCAATAATGGATAACAATCAACCACCAAATATAATGCCGATAATGGATAACAACCAAATGCCAAATATAATGCCAATAATGGATAATAACCAAATGCCAAATATGATGCCGATAATGGATAACAACCAAATGCCAAACATGATGCCAATAATGGATAACAACCAAATGCCAAATATGATGCCGATAATGGATAACAACCAAATGCCAAATATGATGCCGATAATGGATAACAACCAAATGCCAAATATGATGCCGATAATGGATAACAACCAAATGCCAAACATGATGCCAATAATGGATAACAACCAAATGCCAAACATGATGCCAATAATGGATAACAATCAAATGCCAAATATGATGCCGATAATGGATAACAACCAAATGCCAAACATGATGCCAATAATGGATAACAATCAAATGCCAAATATGATGCCGATAATGGATAACAACCAAATGCCAAATATGATGCCGATAATGGATAACAACCAAATGCCAAATATGATGCCGATAATGGATAACAATCAACCGCCAAATATGATGCCATATCAAATGCCGTATCAACAGCCAATGATGCCGCCATATCCGCATTATCAGCAACAAAATCCATACAATCAAATGCCGCCGCAATATACTTCTATGCCAAATCCAAATATGATGCCAATGGATAATAATATACCACCACTCGTGCAAGGGGAAGAAGATTGTGGATGCGGAGGAGAGAGTAGGTTATATAGTCCGCAACCGGGTGGACCACAATACGCCAATCCTTTGTATTATCAACCGACTCAGCCAGCATATGCACCGCAGCCAGGAACGATGTATTATCAACCGGACCCACCAAATGTATTTGGAGAACCAGTTTCAGAAGAAGAGGACGAAGAGGAAGTTTAAAAAAGGTGGGGTTATTCCCACCTTTTTTGTATTCGTGATAGTCAGGAATATGGTGAATTTACATTAAGTGCTAGAAAATTCCTAGTGAAATATTAACAGTGTAAAAACCCTCTCGGTTACTCATCATAAGGGGGAGCTTTTCGAAAGAGAAGTTCATTCTAACAAGGGGGGTTTTTGTATTGAATACGAAAGTGAAAATTATTGCTGCTTCTTTGTTAGTTACCAGTGCATTAGCTGCATGTGGTACACCAAAAGATAATAATGCGATGGATGGACGTAACTATAATTACGAGCGTACATCTTATAATGATACACAGCCATATCGTGATAATGTAACGCGTAACGATCGTTCTACAGATTATGTAACATATAGAAACGGTCGTAACGATACAGGATATAATAATTATTACCGTGATGTAAATTACAATGGGCAAATTGCTAATCCGCACCCAACTCGTAATATTACAATGAACAATTCATACATTAACAATGATGGTAAAACTGCGGAGAAAATTACGAATCGTGTAAAACGTATGAATAACGTAGATCGAGTTTCTACAGTTGTATATGGAAACGATGTAGCGATTGCGGTAAAACCACGTAATCCAGCGACGAATGAAACAACGATGGCGAACGAAATTCGTCAAGCTGTTGCGGATGAAGTTGGAAATAGAAACGTATATGTTTCTGTAAGAAATGACATGTTTACTCGTGTTGATGCAATGAGTACACGTCTACGTAACGGTACAGTTACAAACGATTTTAATCGTGACATAACAAATATGTTCCGAGATATTCGTTACGGTCTGACTGGTACAGTACGATAACAAATCAAAGAGGAAGGGGATAGCCCTTCCTCTTTATTCATCTTCGTCTTGTAAACGACGTTTTTTAATGAGATAACTAACAGAATAAGAAGTTAAAAAACATACGAAGAGAATACTACCTGTAAGGATAGCTTCAAATAGAGGTCTTTCTGGACTGAAAATAAAATAAATAAGAGCCATAATTATCCCTAAAATAAGGGAGCGTAAAACGATTTTATAATAAGGTATCAGCTTCATTTCTTTTTCGCTTACTTCTACATCGATTGAAACACTTAGTTGTAAATAGTTAATTAAAATACCAGTAAACATAAACAATAACCATAATGGAGATTTTGTAATTTGATTAATTCCTTCAGTGAGTCCGATATAACCTAGAATTCCAATTATACCAATCGATTGAAATATAAAGGCAACACGTATGTTTTTTAACATTTGAAGTATGAGGCGCTCATCTTTAATTTTTTTCAAAGCATTCATCCCCTGTTTATATTTATAAAATTAATCGTAGCATATATGTTACATTAATCAATTTATAATTTACATAAATTTCAATTGGGTGAAAGAGGAAGAAAAATATATTTAGAAACATGTTGCGCTTCTATCTTATTAATGTTATATTAGCAAAGCGATGAGCTAATTTACGTAAGACGAGAGATATGCTTAAGTGCTAAACACGCGAATGTGGTCGCCTGGTCTCTCGCCGTAAACGCATCAAGACGCCTGCTTTGCAGGCGTCTTTCATTTTATATAAAAGTAAATGATATATGCAGATGAGGATTAACCCTTATCTGCATTTTTTATTTTTCTTAGAAATTTAATGCTATTGTTTATATGGATAAAACCCCCATTTCCGGAAAAACTACAAATGAAAGTTTGATCTTGCCTAAAAGAGGTGAACGGAAATGAAATGGATACTGATTGCAGTACAAGCTTTCGTGATGATGTTTTGTTTAGTTTGTGAAACGAATGTGAGGGCAGAAGGGCCAGTACCAGAAGTAACAGAGAAAGAACCTCAAGTTACAATTTTATTAGAGCGTATGTATGTTGATGGAGAAGTAAGTGAAGAAATATTTACAGAAAAAGTAGCGGATTTAGAAAAGTTTTTACAGCAATATAAAGAATGGCAACTTGTTGATCGTGATGATGTGCAAATCGTATTACAAAAGAAAGTTGATGATATTTCTCCTTTACTGAAAACGAGCGGTTATTTTGGTGTTTCAGAGGAAGGGATATTGCAAATTTTCAAAGGGGTACCGAAAAGTGATAACGCGATCCATTCCTTCTTTCAAATTGATATGAAAAAGCTTGAAAGTTATGAGCGTGCGGAATTGAAACGTGGTATTCGCATAAAATCAAAAGAAGGTTTTGTAAAGACAATCGAAAAAATGAAGCAGTATGCAGTGCAAAATAAGAAAAAAAGCAGCTCAGGGTGAGCTGCTTTTTTCTTATTTATTTTTAGCTAAAATTTCTTTTGCGATTTCATCAATTAGCATATCTTTTCCGATTGGGTTGAATGCTTTCGTATTGAAGGCTTCGTTCGATACTTCATATACGTGATTATTTTTTACTGCTTTATTATCTTTCCAAACGGCGCTGTTTTTATAGTCTTCGTATACTTTATCAGCTTCTCCGCCGAAGTTTACAACGAACATTTGGTCAGGCTGGAATGCAACAAGGCCTTCTAGTGATACTTGTGCCATCGTTTGTTTTAAATCTGTACCTTTTGTTGCTGGAAGTTTTAAATCGTTAAAGAGTATGTCACCATATCCGAAGCTACCGTATACACGGAAGTTTTGTGGTGTTACTGCAACGAACATAAAGTTCTCATCTTTAGTTTTTTCTTTAATTTTCTTAGATAAAGAGTCAGCCTTTTTATCGTAGTCTGCAATCCATTTGTCAGCTTTCTTCTCTTCGTCAAATAGCTTACCTACTTCTTTAAACTTACCGCGCCAGTCTTCTAAGTTTGTTTCTAGAACAACTGTCGGTGCAACCTTTTCTAATTGATCATAAATTTTTAATTGACGGTTATTTAAAATAATTAAGTCTGGTTTTAGAGCAGTAACAGCTTCTAAATCAACTTTAGGTGCCCAGTACCAACCTACTGCTTTTACTCCGTCTAGCTTTTCTGTTAAATGATTTTGGATTTTATCTTTATATGTGTTTGCTGTACCAACAGGTTTATGACCAAGAAGTAATAACTCTTCTGTTGATCCAGATAAGTCAACAATTCTCTTTGGATTTACTGGAATTGTTGCTTCCCCTTTAGCGTGTTTTACAACTTTTGTTTTCGGTTGTTCTTTTGCTTTTGATTCTTCTTTTTGAGAAGAACAGCCAACAATAGAAAGAACAACTAGCATAATAGTAAATAAAATAAATAGCCTTTGTTTCATCATGATGTAACCCCTTTAATTAATATTGATAATCATTATTGACTCCTGTATAGTAATGTTCTTTTTGTCTTTATGTCAATAGAAAAAAACGGAAATTGTAAACAGGGAACATTTGTTGGGGTAGTCTCGCTTTTCTATTGTTAAATATGTTAAAATGGAATACATGATTTAAGAGGGAGAGATCGTATTTTGTTTGAATATGTTACAGGTTACGTGGAGTATGTAGGACCGGAATATGTCGTAATTGACCATAATGGAATTGGTTATCAAATTTTCACACCGAATCCGTATGTATTTCAAAGAAGTAAGCAAGAAATCCGTGTCTATACATATCATTATGTGAGAGAAGATATTATGGCACTTTACGGGTTTAAAACACGTGAAGAGCGTTTATTATTTACAAAGTTGTTAGGTGTGTCTGGCATTGGGCCAAAAGGCGCTCTTGCAATTTTAGCTTCTGGTCAAACAGGACAGGTCGTTCAAGCGATTGAACATGAAGATGAGAAGTTTTTAGTGAAATTCCCGGGCGTCGGAAAGAAAACAGCGCGCCAAATGATTTTAGATTTAAAAGGAAAACTAGCAGATGTCGTGCCAGATGCATTTGTTGATCTGTTCTCAGATGTTGAAAGCTTTGATCAGAAGAAAGGCTCATCAACTGAGCTTGATGAGGCGCTTGAAGCACTAAGAGCACTTGGTTACGCGGAGAGAGAAGTTTCTCGCGTTGTACCAGAATTATTAAAAGAATCACTTACAACGGATCAGTATATCAAAAAGGCACTTAGTCTTTTACTAAATGGTAAGAGGTGAGTATAATGGACGAACGTCTCCTTTCAGGGGAATCTGCATATGAAGATTCGGATTTAGAGTATTCATTACGGCCACAGACGCTCCGTCAGTATATTGGCCAAGATAAAGCGAAACATAATTTAGAAGTGTTTATTGAAGCGGCGAAAATGCGTGAAGAAACGTTAGATCACGTGCTTTTATATGGACCACCTGGACTTGGTAAAACGACGCTTGCGAATATTATTGCCAATGAAATGGGTGTTAACATTCGAACAACGTCAGGTCCCGCAATTGAAAGACCAGGAGATTTAGCGGCTGTATTAACAGCACTTCAGCCTGGGGATGTATTATTTATTGATGAAATTCATCGTTTGCATAGATCTATTGAAGAAGTGTTATACCCAGCGATGGAAGACTTTTGCCTTGATATCGTTATTGGGAAAGGACCGTCAGCTCGCTCTGTACGTCTAGACTTACCTCCATTTACGCTAGTTGGGGCAACGACGCGTGCAGGTGCATTATCAGCACCACTTCGTGACCGTTTTGGTGTACTTTCACGATTAGAGTACTATACAGTAGATCAGCTTTCTGCGATTGTAGAACGTACAGCAGAAGTGTTTGAAGTTGAAATAGATTCGTTAGCTGCATTAGAAATTGCAAGACGTGCCCGTGGTACACCTCGTATTGCGAATCGTCTATTACGACGTGTACGTGACTTCGCACAAGTTCGCAGTGACGGAACGATTGCGATGGAAATTACACAAATGGCGTTAGAACTATTGCAAGTAGATAAATTAGGACTTGATCATATCGATCATAAATTACTGCTTGGTATTATTGAAAAGTTCCGCGGTGGTCCAGTTGGATTAGAAACTGTTTCAGCAACGATTGGGGAAGAATCGCATACGATTGAAGATGTGTATGAGCCGTATTTATTACAAATTGGCTTTTTACAAAGAACGCCAAGAGGCCGGATTGTAACACCGCTCGCATATGAGCATTTCGGAATGGAGATGCCAAAAGTATGACGGAGATGCCAAAGCTGCTTATTACAGCTGGTATTTTGCTCATTGTTGTTGGATTAGCTTGGAAGTTCATAGGAAGGCTTCCAGGAGATATTTTTGTGAAAAAAGGTAACGTTACCTTTTATTTTCCTATCATTACATGTATTGTGTTAAGTATTGCATTATCTTTTATTATGTATATAATAAATCGATTCAAATAAGAAATAGGTGGATACAGTTATGGATATTAATCTGTTTGATTTTCATTTACCAGAAGAACTTATTGCACAAGTCCCGCTAGAGGAGCGTGAAACATCAAGATTAATGGTGTTAGACCGTGAAACAGGCGATATTGAGCATAAACATTTTACGGACATTCTTTCTTACTTACATGAGGGGGATTGCTTAGTTTTAAATGAAACGAAAGTTATGCCTGCTCGCTTGCACGGTGTGAAAGAAGATACAGGTGCGCACATTGAAGTGCTTCTTTTGAAACAAGAGGATGGCGATAAGTGGGAAACGCTTGTTAAGCCAGCGAAACGTGTAAAAGAAGGAACTGTAATTTCTTTTGGCGAAGGGAAATTAAAAGCAATTTGCACAGGAACTGCAGATCAAGGTGGACGTCAGCTTGAATTTTCATATGACGGCATCTTCTATGAAATTTTAGATGAACTTGGGGAAATGCCACTTCCTCCATATATTAAAGAGACACTGGAAGATCGCGATCGCTATCAAACAGTATATGCGAAAGAAATCGGTTCAGCAGCAGCACCGACGGCTGGACTTCACTTTACAGAAGAGTTACTCGAGAAATTGAAGCAAAAAGGCGTCGGGTTAGCATTCATTACACTCCATGTAGGGCTTGGAACATTTAGACCAGTTTCTGCAGATACAATTGAAGAGCACCATATGCACGCAGAATATTACCATATGTCTGAAGAGACTGCTGCGTTATTAAACCGTGTGAAAGAGAATGGCGGACGTATTATTACTGTAGGTACGACATCAACTCGTACGTTAGAAACGATTGCGACAGACCATAGTGGTAAGCTTTGCGCAGCTTCTGGCTGGACAGATATTTTTATGTACCCAGGATATGAATTTAAAGCAATTGATGGTTTAATTACAAACTTCCATTTGCCGAAATCAACATTAATTATGCTTGTAAGTGCATTTTCAAATAGAGATAATGTACTTCATGCTTATAATGAAGCAGTAAAAGAAAAATATCGTTTCTTTAGCTTCGGTGACGCAATGTTCGTTGCATCTCACGCTAAAACGAGAAACAAATAAAAGGAGTAAATTATGACAGCAATTCGTTATGAATTTATTAAGACATGTAAACAAACGGGTGCCCGTTTAGGACGTGTGCACACGCCGCACGGTTCATTTGATACACCGACATTTATGCCAGTTGGTACACTTGCAACAGTTAAAACGATGTCACCAGAAGAATTAAAAGCAATGGATTCTGGTATTATTTTAAGTAATACGTATCATTTATGGCTACGTCCAGGTCACGAAATTATTCGTGAAGCAGGCGGTTTGCATAAATTTATGAACTGGGATCGTGCAATTTTAACGGATTCTGGTGGTTTCCAAGTATTCAGTTTAAGTGACTTCCGCCGTATTGAAGAGGAAGGTGTTCATTTCCGTAACCACTTAAATGGAGATAAATTATTCTTATCACCAGAAAAAGCGATGGAAATCCAAAATGCATTAGGTTCAGATATTATGATGGCATTTGATGAGTGTCCACCGTTCCCTGCTACTTTTGAATACATGAAGAAGTCTGTAGAGCGTACAAGCCGCTGGGCAGAGCGTTGTCTAAAGGCGCATGAACGTCCACAAGATCAAGGTTTATTCGGTATTGTACAGGGCGGAGAGTTTGAAGAGCTTCGTCGTCAAAGTGCGAAAGATCTTGTTTCAATGGATTTCCCTGGTTACGCTATAGGTGGTTTATCTGTTGGGGAGCCGAAAGATATTATGAACCGTGTACTTGAATTTACAACACCACTTCTTCCAGATAATAAGCCACGTTACTTAATGGGAGTAGGTTCTCCTGACTCGTTAATTGATGGTGCGATTCGCGGTGTTGATATGTTTGACTGCGTGCTTCCAACTCGTATCGCTCGAAATGGTACATGTATGACAAGTGAAGGCCGTCTAGTTGTGAAAAACGCGAAATTCGCTAGAGACTTCGGTCCGCTTGATCCGAACTGTGATTGCTACACATGTAAAAACTATTCTCGTGCGTACATTCGTCACTTAATGAAATGTGATGAAACGTTCGGAATTCGTTTAACGTCTTATCACAACCTTCATTTTCTGTTAAACTTAATGGAGCAGGTGAGACAAGCTATTCGTGAAGACCGTCTTGGCGATTTCCGCGAAGAGTTCTTTGAACAGTATGGCTTTAATAAACCGAATGCTAAAAACTTCTAATACATAATTTAAAAGGAGGAACACAAGATGAATGCAGGTATGATGAATATCGTTATGATTGTTGCGATGTTTGCGATTTTCTATTTCTTATTAATTCGCCCGCAACAAAAGCGTCAAAAAGCAGTTGCTCAAATGCAAAATGAAATCAAAAAAGGTGATGCTATCGTAACAATCGGTGGTTTACACGGTACAATCGAATCAGTGGATGAAACGAAAATTGTTGTTAAATCTGGTGGTTCACACTTAACTTTCGATCGCAATGCGATTCGTGAAGTTGTGAAAAACTAATGATGAAGGCCCTGCATGAAATGTGCAGGGCCTTTTTTTACTTATTTTGTTTTGACATATTTACACCGAAAATGCCTCCGAGTGTACTCGCACCCATTAATGCTAATTGGTAGAGTACCTGTGAGTTCGATAAAGTTTGAGAGAAGCCTAAATAGTTAACGAGAAAGACGAGAAGAGTGAATGTGAGTCCTGTAGTGAAACCTACTAACCACCCTTTTCCTTGTGCTTTTTTACCAGCAATAAATCCAGACATAAGCATAGATAGAAGGGCTAGTATAAAAATAGTAATTACTAATGTCCCTTCATTAATATTCGTGAATTTTAATAAAAGAGCCATGATCATACTTGTAATAGATGCGAGGATTAATAGGGTAATAATACCGAAGCCGATTGCGCTCGATAATTTTTTCGTTCCATCCATTATGCATTCCCCCTTTTTAATACAAGCATATTTTCATTTTGTTTAAGTTAGACTAGTTTCTTTTTTGTAGGAGACCCTATAAGTAAAAAAAGGGGATGTAGAAATGGAATGGGTATCAATAATCGGACGAACAATGCTTTTGTATACAATCATTTTAATTATTTTTCGTCTTATGGGTAAACGTGAAATTGGAGAATTGAGCGTATTAGATTTGGTTGTATTCATTATGCTCGGTGAAATGGCTGTAGTGGCAATTGAAAATACAGATAAATCACTTTGGCATCAATTAGTTCCAATGACTTTTCTTATGTGTATACAAATTGTTTTGTCGGTCATTTCTTTAAAGTTTCAGCGTTTTCGGCATTTAATAGAAGGGGAGCCTGCTATTCTTGTGAATGCAGGTAAAATTGATGAAAAAAAGATGCGGAAGCAGCGATATAACATAGATGATTTATTGATGCAACTACGTGAGCAAGGAATCGGAGATGTACGTGATGTAGAATACGCTATTTTAGAACCATCTGGAAAGTTATCTGTCTTTCAAAAACAAAAAAATAAACAAGATACATTGCAGTTTACTCTTCCTCTTATTATTGATGGAGAAATTCAATCTAGTCATTTACAAATGATCGAACATACAGATGAATGGCTCGTTGAGAAACTGAATAACTTAGGTTATAAAGATGTGAAACAGATTTTATATTGTAGTTTTCAAAATGGACAATTTTTTGTTGATTTGAAAGAAAATTAGAGGCTTACCATTTTGAATGGCAAGCCAGTTTACTTCAGAAATGAAAGTTTCCGAATGATAGGGAGACGACTTAATTCTTCTTTTCGAATGAGTTTGAAAACGAAGAGGAGAACGATATAAACGATTGTTGTTAAGGTGATTTCCCACAATGTTTGTACGCCAAGTGAATGAGAAAAAACGATATGCTTATGAAGATAAAAACCGAAGGTACCAGCAATCCCGATAGTAATTCCACCGAAAATATAGTCTTTTGCGTAAATGGTAAATGCAATTTTCTTTAAAACAGTGGCGTAGTGAAGGAATGTTACGGTTACTATATTTGCTGCGATGGCGAGGGCAACCCCCATCATTTGGAACTCTGGGCGTGAAGCGAGTGCAAAAATAACGATTAATTTTACGATAGCGCCAATAAAGGTGTTCATCATAGCAGCGCGTGCTAAGTTTAAAGCTTGCAACACAGATGTAAGGGGACTTTGGAAATAATGAAATAAAAAGCAAGGTGCAAGAAGCTGGATGAACGCCGTCGCGTTGTCTGATCCGTACATGAGAGTTAAAACTGGAGAAGCAAATACATATAATATAACGACTGACCATCCGCCGGTTATTAAGGAAATTCGAAGTGCTTGTTGTAATCGGTGTTCCACTAATTTGTGTTGTCTCTTTGCCATTGCCTCGCTAATTGATGGGACGAGTGCTGTAGAAAGAGCATATGTAATAAAGGCTGGCAGTGATAGAAGCGGGAACGCATATCCGTTTAATATACCGTATTGCTGAGTTGCGACAGAAGCAGCAACGCCGGCGACCGCTAAGCTTTGCATAACGACGATAGGTTCAAAGAAATAAGAAACGGAACCAATTAAACGGCTTCCTGTAGTTGGTAAAGCAATGTCCATAAGGGAATGAAATGTATTTTTGCTCTCCTTTACAGTAGTGAAAAATCCAGAGCGTATAGATAAATGTTTTTCGCGTTGGAATAAAGTAAGTAAAAATAATAAAGATGCAACTTCGCCAAGAACAGCGGATAGCATGGCACCGGCTGCAGCATATTCTACTCCATAAGGTAAAAATAAACGAATGCATACAGCGATAATTGTAATGCGGACCACTTGCTCTAGAACTTGGGCATAAGCGCTTGGTTTCATATTTTGTTTCCCTTGGAAATAACCACGTAAAACAGAAGAAACTGCAATAACAGGGACGACAGGTAAAATAGCCATTAAAGGATAGTAAGTTCTTTCATCTGTTAATAATGTTTTTGCTAAAATAGGTGTGAGTAGCATAATTCCAATTGTTAAAATGATACTAATAATGGATGTAACGGCTAGCGAGACAGTTAATATTTTTTTTACTCTTTGTTTATCGTTCACCGCTTCTGCTTCTGCTACAAATTTTGCAATCGCAACAGGAAGGCCGATTTGTGTTAATGTAATTGCTAAAATGAAGGTGGGAACAGCCATCATATAAAGGCCGACGCCTTCTTCTCCTAAAATACGTGCCATTACAATGCGGTTAATAAATCCAAGGATTTTTGTAATAAAGCCAGCTATCATTAAAATAAATGCACCTTTTAAAAAGCTTTGTCTCGTCATGGTCTTCTCCTACCTTCTCAAAATCAGTGGAATGATTTACAATAATTTATATGCACGTATGAGACAAGAATGACAAGCATTTAAGAGAGTGAAGTATTGGTGGTACTCTTGAAAGTGGTTATTGCTGTCCATTAGAGCGGGATTAAAAGCGACTTTTCGTGCTGAAATAAGAAGGAGATGTTATATATGTTGGATAAAGAGGCTTTGGTAGAATCATACCGCGGACAGTTACAAGTCGTTTTAGAAAGTAAAGTAGAAGAGTTTCAAATGTTTGGTTATGACCGAGTGACAGATAATGATATCTGGAAGTTTCTCAAGGTGAAAAAGTGGAAAAAGATAGACAGTGATGTTAGGTTATATGAATTAGTAAATGATGTATTAAGAGTAAGTACTAATGAATATATGAATTATTTAACTGTCGAAGCATATCAAGCGCCACTTTGGTCGTTTGATGAATATGAAAATAAATAACCGACTGCAATTGGTTTGTTCTTCCTTTTGCAGTATAATGATAGGTATTGATAAAGAGGAATTAATTATGTCTAAGATTATATATAAAGGAGGTAGTGAAGAGAAAAAATAAATAATGAAAGTGTAGGTATTGTGAAAAGCTTACCGACACAGCTAGTGATGAACTAGCAAAAATACATGTATTTTATAGAAAGTAAGTCTACTAACTAGGCGTATGCACACGTGCAAAAGTGAATCGTAAGAGATTTATTGAAAGTGTTAGTAGCAGAAAGAGGGTACATATGGCAAAGCGTGGTACAAGAATTGCCGCCTTTTTCCTCATCGTTTTATTAATTGGTGGAGTAATTGGTGCGGCAGGAAAAGACATAGCAAAAGGAATTAGTCTAGGACTAGACCTTCGCGGTGGTTTTGAAGTTCTGTATGAAGTAAAACCAGCCAAAAAAGGTGATAAAATCGATCGTGATGCACTTGTAAGTACAGTAGGTGCCCTTGAAAATCGTGTCAATGTTCTTGGTGTAAGTGAGCCGAACATTCAAATCGAAGGGGAAGATCGAATTCGTGTACAGCTTGCTGGTGTACAAGATCAGCAAAAGGCACGTGAAATGTTATCAACACAAGCGAAACTAACATTCCGTGATGTGAATGACAATCTTCTTATGGACGGAACGGATTTAAAAGGCGGCGGAGCGAAGCAAACATTTGATGAGCAAGGCCGTGCGAGCGTAGGTCTTACACTAAAAAGTGCTGATAAATTCCGTGAAGTAACTGAAAAGATTTCAAAAATGCCACCACCAACGAATTTAATGGTAATTTGGCTTGATTTTGAAGAAGGAAAAGATTCATATAAAGCAGAATCTGCAAAACCGAATCCGAAGTTTTTATCAGCAGCAACAGTAAACCAAGTATTTAACCAGGCTGAAGTATCTATCGTAGGTGGAAACTTTACAGTGGAAAGTGCGAAAGAACTTTCATCTTTATTAAATGCAGGTGCACTTCCTGTTGATTTAAAAGAAATGTATTCAACATCTGTTGGAGCAAAATTTGGCCAACAAGCATTAGAGCAAACGATTTTCGCTAGTGCGATCGGTATTGCTATTATCTTCTTATTTATGCTTGTATTCTACCGTCTACCAGGACTAGTAGCGGTTATAATGTTAGGGTTATACATTTTCGTTACACTGCTTGTCTTTAACTGGATGCATGCAGTTCTTACGTTACCAGGTATTGCGGCATTAGTGCTCGGGGTTGGTATCGCAGTTGATGCGAATATCATTACATACGAGAGGTTGAAGGAAGAGCTGAAAATTGGTAAGTCGCTGATGTCGGCATTTCGTGCTGGTAACCATCGCTCGTTAGCGACAATTTTAGATGCGAACGTTACGACAATTGCAGCAGCAGGTGTTTTATTCGCTTACGGTAATAGTTCTGTAAAAGGTTTCGCAACAAGTTTGATCGTAAGTATTTTAGTTGGTTTCGTTACGAACGTATTCGGTACTCGTTTCCTACTTGGATTACTTGTAAAGAGCCGTTACTTTGATAAGAAACTATCTTACTTTGGTGTTAAGGAAAAGGATATTATTCCATTAACAAAAGGTGTAGTACATCCACCGACGAGATTTGATCGTATTAATTTCGTAAATATCGGTCATAAATTCTTCTTATTCTCAATTGTAGTCGTAATTGCTGGGGCAATTATATTACCGATTTTCAAAATGAATCTTGGTATTGACTTTGCAAGTGGTACACGTATCGACTTGCAATCAAAACAAGCAGTGACTGTGTCTGATGTTCATAAAGATTTTAAAGAATTGAACATTGATGTGAAGGAAGAAAATATTGTACCGACTGGAGATGACAATAAAGGTTTCGCAGTTCGTACATTGGGTGTTCTATCAAAAGATGAAATTGCGAAAACAAAAACATTCTTCCACGATAAATATGGTACAGATCCAAACGTAAGTACAGTTTCACCGACAATTGGGAAAGAAATTGCGCGAAATGCATTTATCGCAGTATTAATTGCTTCTGTAGTAATTATTTTATACGTAAGTATTCGTTTCCGTCTTACGTACGCAGTATCTGCAGTAATCGCATTATTACATGATGCATTCGTTATGATTGTTATGTTTAGTCTTTTCCAGATAGAGGTAGACTTAACGTTTATCGCTGCGGTATTAACAATTATTGGTTACTCTATCAATGATTCAATCGTTACGTTTGATAGAAACCGTGAGTTATACAAACAGAAAAAACGAGTTCGCGATATAAAAGACTTAGAAGAAATCGTAAACTCAAGTATTCGTCAAACAATCGGTCGTTCAATTAATACAGTTTTAACAGTGTTGTTCCCAGTAATTGCACTACTTATTTTCGGTAGTGAATCACTGCGTAACTTCTCACTTGCATTATTAATTGGATTAGTTGTAGGTACGTACTCTTCTATTTTTGTTGCTTCTCAAATTTGGTTAATGCTTGAAAACCGTCGTTTGAAAAAGGGTAAAAACAAGAAGAAGGTTGAGAAAGAAGTATCTGAACCGCAAGTATAAAAAGGGTGATGCCTCATTATGAGGCATCTCTTTTTTCGTTTGTGGATACAATAAGATAGCGACTTTTGAAAGAATAAAATGGAAGAAAGTGGTGGTGTTATCGTCATTTTTGTTACAATAAAAAAGAGAGGTTAAGAAAAGAAGGGATTTTAATTATGGAAAAAGATGAACGTTTTAAACAGGCCGAGTTTGGTGCTATCGTCGGGATCGTTGGTAATATTATATTAGCGATTATAAAAGCGGTAATTGGTTATATTGGGAACAGTAAAGCGCTATTAGCGGATGCGGTGCATTCTGGATCAGATGTAATTGGTTCACTAGCTGTACTTTTTGGATTGCGAGCAGCAAAGCAGCCGCCTGATGAGGATCATCCGTATGGTCATGGTAAAGCGGAATCGATTTCAGCAATTATTGTTGCGGTATTATTATTTATTGTTGGATTGGAAATCGCGATTTCGTCTATAAAAGCTTTTTCGCAAGAACTAGAACCACCGAAAGGAATTACGATTTTTGCTGTTATTTTTTCTATTGTCGTGAAAGAAGGAATGTTTCAATATAAATTCCGATTAGGGAAGAGGATAAATAGTGATGCAATTATTGCAAATGCATATGAGCACCGTTCGGATGTATTTTCTTCAATTGCAGCTTTAATCGGTATTTGTGCAGCTATTATCGGTGGTAAGCTAGGGTTAGATTGGCTTGTATATGCCGATCCGATTGCAGGGTTATTTGTTTCACTTCTTGTTGCAAAGATGGCGTGGAGCATTGGAGCGGATGCGATTCATGCAACGCTTGATCACGTTCTTCATGAGGAAGATGTTATTCCATTTAGAGAAGCAGTCCTTCAAGTAAATGGTGTAAAAAAAATAGGTTCTTTATATGCAAGAGAACATGGTCACTATGTAATTGTTGATATTAAGGTTTCTGTAGATCCATATATCACTGTAGAAGAAGGCCACCGCATCGGAAAACATGTAAAAGAAACACTTATGAAACAAGATAACGTACAAAATGTTTTTGTACATATTAATCCGTATTCTCCAAATTAAACATAACGGATATTTAATTATATAGATATCGAATCGTAGTTTGCATTATATTGTCACCCCTTAATCTGTCTTGTATAATGGATAGGTTAAGGGGTGATTTCGTGTTACAACCGAAGACGCGTTGGAAAGAAAAAGAATATAATGAGGAACTAGTGAGTGAATTAGCAAATAAATTGCAACTATCGCCTCTTGTGACTTCATTATTTCTCGGCAGAGGCTTAAATACAGAAGATAAGATTGTAGACTTTTTAAATACAGCAGATCAAGAATTTCATGATCCATTTTTACTTGAAGGGATGGATCGGACTGTAGAACGTGTGAAAAAAGCCATTGAAAATGGAGAACAAATATTAATATTTGGCGATTATGATGCGGACGGAGTAAGTAGTACGACTGTGTTATATCTCGCTCTCCAAGAATTAGGTGCAGAAGTAGAGTTTTATATTCCAAATCGTTTTACTGAAGGCTATGGACCAAATGAAGAAGCGTTTCGTTGGGCGCATAGTGCAGGGTTCTCGCTAATTATTACTGTCGATACTGGTATCGCAGCGGTACATGAAGCGAAGGTAGCGAAGGAACTTGGAATAGATCTTATTATTACAGATCATCATGAGCCACCACCAGAATTACCAGAGGCACTTGCGATTATTCATCCGAAATTAGAAGGCGGTGTTTATCCGTTTCATTATTTAGCGGGTGTTGGTGTTGCATTTAAAGTTGCGCATGCACTTTTAGGTCGTGTGCCAGAGCATTTATTGGAAATTGCAGTAATCGGTACGGTAGCCGATTTAGTATCGCTTCACGGTGAAAATAGATTGTTAGTACAGCGTGGACTGAAGCATATGCGAATGACTCGAAATATCGGTTTAAAGGCGTTATTTAAAGTTGCTAACGTTTCGCAAAGTGAGATTACTGAAGAAAGCATTGGATTCTCACTCGCACCTCGTATTAATGCAGTTGGTCGTTTGGAAGATGCAGCTCCTGCTGTACACCTTTTATTATCAGAAGATCCAGAGGAAGCGAAAGAGCTAGCTGAAGAAATTGATGAGCTGAACAAACTTCGAAAAGATATTGTAAAGCAAATTACTGAAGAAGCTATCGCTGAAGTCGAAAATAAATTCCCGCCGGAAGAAAATAAAGTATTAGTCCTTGCAAAAGAAGGTTGGAATCCAGGGGTAATTGGAATTGTCGCTTCTAAGTTGGTAGAGCGTTATTACCGTCCAACAATTGTGCTAAGTATCGACCCTGATAAGCAAACAGCAAAAGGGTCTGCGCGTAGTATTGCAGGCTTTGATTTATTTGCAAATTTATCAGACTGCCGTGAATTACTTCCTCATTTTGGTGGACATCCAATGGCGGCAGGAATGACACTTCATATGAATGATGTGGACGAGCTACGCCGCCGTTTAAATGAACAGGCAAATGTAATTTTAACGCCGGAAGATTTTATTCCGATTACAGCTGTAGATGCGGTTTGTAAAGTAGAAGATGTAACGCTTGCTTCAATCGAAGAAATGCAAAAGTTAGCACCATTTGGTGTTGGAAATCCAAAACCGCGCATCGCAGTTAGGGATGCGGAATTAGAAAGTATTCGTGCAATCGGGTCAGATGGATCGCATTTGAAAATGGCCCTTCGTAACGGACAAGCAACACTTGATACAATTGGATTTGGATTTGGTGCTTATGCGAAAGAAATCTCTCCAGTTGCGAAGGTTTCTGTAGTAGGAGAAGCGTCCATTAATGAATGGAATAACTTTAAAAAGCCGCAATTAATGGTACAAGATATTGCTGTAGAGGCATGGCAACTATTTGACTGGCGTAGTATGCGTAATGTAGAAGCAAATTTAGCAGAACTTCCGAAAGAAAAAATAACCATGGTGTATTTTTCTGAAGAGGTATTGAATAAGTTTTCTTTAGAAGACTATAAAGAACAGCTCGTACATGCATCAGAGGTAGCTCATTTGGATGATCAATACATTGTGCTACTTGATTTGCCGAAAGGAACAGATGAATTAGGTAATTTATTTAAAGTAGGATTCCCTGCTCGAATTTATACGCTATTTTACCAAGAAAATAATCACTTATTTAGTACAGTTCCAACGAGGGAACACTTTAAATGGTACTATTCTTTCTTGAGCCAAAAAGCGCCATTTTCGTTAAGGCAATATGGGGAACAACTATGTCGTCATAAAGGATGGTCAAAAGATACAGTAAATTTCATGACACAGGTGTTTTTTGAGTTAGAATTTGTTACAATAAAAGACGGTGTCATTTTTATGGCAGACAAAAAACAAAAGCGTGATTTAATTGAATCGAACACATATCGTGAAAAAATGAACCACTTACAATTAGAAAAAGAATTGGTTTATAGCACATATCAGCAACTATATACATGGTTTGAAACGATTCGTAGTCATAAAGAAGTAGAACAGTTAGGGTAAAGGTTTTGTATTTACAAACCTTTTAGATCTGAGGAGGATTCAGAAATATGGATTTCAAGCAACATATCGCAATTGTACCGGATTATCCGAAAGAAGGTATTGTGTTTAAAGACATTACACCTTTAATGAACGACGGTAAAGCATACAAAGCAGCAACAGATGCAATCGTTGAGTATGCAAAAAAAAGAGATATCGACGTTGTAGTAGGGCCAGAAGCACGTGGCTTTATTATCGGTTGTCCTGTTTCTTATGCATTAGAAGTAGGGTTTGCACCAGTTCGTAAATTAGGAAAATTACCACGTGAAGTAATTACAGTTGACTACGGTAAAGAATATGGAACAGATGTTTTAACAATCCATAAAGATGCAATTAAGCCAGGGCAACGTGTATTAATTACAGATGACCTATTAGCTACAGGTGGAACAATCGAAGCGACAATTAAGCTAGTTGAAGAGCTTGGCGGAGTTGTAGCAGGAATTGCATTCTTAGTAGAGCTTACTTACTTAGATGGTCGTAAAATGTTAGATGGTTACGATGTATTAGTATTAGAAAAATACTAATCACTATATAAAAAACTACGGTGATAAAAAGTACCCGTGAATCTCTTGGAGAGGATCGGGTACTTTTGTATAATTGAACAAAAAATCATGGTGAAATGTCAGTAAAATCTTTTCCTTTTCACAATTCACAATCATTGGGTTATAATGATAGAATATAATTTATTCTGTTTAATAAAGATAAAGTCAATTTTCAATAAAAGGTGATTCGATGGCAAATGAGCAAGTACTAACAGCTGAACAGGTACTCGAGAAAGCAAGTCAATATTTAGCGGTTGATGATATTGAGCTAGTGGCACGTGCTTATGAATATGCGCGTGATGCACATAGCGAACAATATAGAAAATCGGGTGAACCATATATTATTCATCCAATTCAAGTTGCAGGTATTTTAGTCGATTTACACATGGATCCAGCGACAGTATCTGCAGGGTTCTTGCATGATGTAGTGGAAGATACAGAAATTACATTAGAAGATATTGAACGGGAATTTAATAAAGAGATCGCTATGCTTGTTGATGGTGTTACAAAGCTTGGAAAGATTAAATATAAATCTCATGAGCAGCAACAAGCAGAAAACCATCGCAAAATGTTTATTGCAATGGCTCAAGATATTCGAGTTATTTTAATTAAACTAGCTGATCGTCTTCATAACATGCGTACATTGAAACATTTGCCTCAAGAGAAGCAGCGTCGCATTGCAAACGAAACGTTAGAAATCTTTGCACCTTTAGCACATAGACTCGGAATTAGTACTATTAAATGGGAGCTAGAGGATACGTCACTTCGTTATTTAAATCCGCAGCAATATTATCGTATTGTGAATTTAATGAAGCGTAAACGTGCAGAGCGTGAAGAATATTTAGATGAAGTAATGACTGGCATTCGCGAGAAATTAAAAGAAGTTGCAATTCAACCTGAGATTTCTGGAAGACCAAAGCATATTTACAGTATTTATCGTAAGATGGCACTGCAAAATAAACAGTTTAATGAAATTTATGATTTATTAGCTGTACGTGTCGTTGTAAATAGTATTAAAGATTGTTATGCGGTACTTGGGATTATTCATACGTGCTGGAAGCCGATGCCGGGGCGTTTTAAAGATTATATTGCAATGCCGAAAGCGAATTTATATCAATCTCTTCATACAACTGTAATTGGGCCAAAAGGTGATCCACTTGAAGTGCAGATTCGTACGAAAGAAATGCATGAAATTGCAGAATTCGGGATTGCAGCACACTGGGCGTATAAAGAAGGAAAAGCAGCAGAAACAACGGGTACGTTAGAGAAGAAACTAACATGGTTCCGTCAAATATTAGAATGGCAAAATGAAGCTTCTAATGCAGAAGAATTTATGGAGTCATTAAAAATTGATTTGTTCTCTGATATGGTATTTGTCTTTACACCGAAAGGCGATGTAATGGAGTTACCACTTGGCTCTGTTCCAATTGATTTTGCGTATCGTGTCCATTCGGAAATTGGAAACAAAACAATTGGTGCAAAAGTAAATGGGAAAATGGTGACACTTGATTATAAATTAAAAACGGGTGACATCATTGAAATTTTAACATCGAAACATTCGTATGGCCCGAGTCAAGATTGGGTAAAACTTGCTCAAACATCTCATGCGAAAAATAAAATACGTCAATTCTTTAAGAAGCAACGTAGAGATGAAAATATTGAAAAAGGCCGTGAGCTTGTTGAAAAAGAAGTGCGTGGCTTAGAGTATGAGATGAAAGAAGTATTAGCGCTTGATAATTTAAAACGTGTTGCTGAGAAGTTTAACTTTGCAAATGAAGAAGATATGTTTGCAGCAGTTGGATATAGCGGAATTACAGCGTCGCAAATTGTTACGCGACTAACGGACAAGTTCCGTAAGCAACGTGAAGAAGAAGAAATCGTTGAAGTTAAAGAAGTTCGTAAACCGATGAAAATTCGAAAATGGGATTCTGGTGTAAAGGTAAGTGGTGCAGATAATTTGTTAATTCGTTTATCAAAATGCTGTAACCCAGTTCCAGGCGATGATATCGTTGGATATATTACGAAAGGT
Source organism: Bacillus hominis (assembly GCF_030348325.1). Classification (NCBI taxonomy): domain Bacteria; kingdom Bacillati; phylum Bacillota; class Bacilli; order Caryophanales; family Bacillaceae; genus Bacillus; species Bacillus hominis. The sequence continues at coordinate 3,967,009 of NZ_JAUCFS010000005.1, read as the reverse complement.
CGAGGCGTATCAATTCACCGTTGCGATTGCGTCAATGTGCATACAGAAGAAGCGGTAGAGCGTTTACTAGAAGTAGATTGGGAAGGTAGTCCTGAAAAAGAAATTGAATACAATGTTGATATTGAAATTTCAGGCTATGATCGTCGTGGTTTATTGAATGAAGTATTACAAGCTGTTACAGAAACGAAGACGTATATCTCAGCTGTTTCTGGTAGAAGTGATCGTAATAAGATGGCAACGATTAACATGTCGATTTCTATTCGAAACCTACAACACTTGAAAAAAGTAGTAGAGCGCATTAAACGTGTTCCGGAAATTTATGCCGTACGACGCATGATGCATTAATAGGGAGTGTAGAAAAGATGAGAGTTGTTTTACAACGATCAAAGGAAGCGTCTGTCACAGTAGATGGTGAGATTGTAGGACAAATTCCATTCGGTGTAACATTACTAGTTGGCATTACGCATGAAGATACAGAAAAAGATGCAACTTACATCGCAGAAAAAATTGCAAACCTACGTATTTTTGAAGATGAGAGTGGAAAGATGAACCACTCTGTACTTGATATGAAGGGACAAGTTCTATCTATTTCGCAATTTACATTATACGGAGATTGTCGTAAAGGAAGACGTCCAAACTTTATGGATGCTGCGAAACCTGAATACGCAGAGCGTTTATATGATTTCTTTAATGAAGAAGTTCGTAAACAAGGACTACATGTGGAGACAGGACAGTTCGGAGCAATGATGGACGTTTCTTTAATCAATGATGGTCCGGTGACCTTAGTTGTAGAAAGTAAATAGTGTTGCCTAAGAAGAGAGGATTATAGGATCCTCTCTTTTTATACATTGTTGTATGTTTTGTTCATTTATCCCGTTATGTGTGGGAGTCGGGCTACCCGTAAAAGCCTGATTAAAGTTTCGCTTTATTTGGAATCAATAGCTGTTTCAATTATGTATAACTTTTTAATCAATATGGAACAATAAAAAGTAAAACATCCATATTGAATGTGAGGGATATACGTATGCGTATGAATGAAAAAGGGCATTCTGTTACAAATGGTGCAAATCAACTATTTAACGTGAGTTTTCATGATTTTATTTCAAAAGAGCAAAACAATACTTCAATGGAGCTTGCTTCAGAGTTCGGGATTTCACTGCAAGATGTAAAGCGCCTAAAGAAGCAAATTGAGCGCTCTTAGAGCACTTGACAATCCTACTCAACAAACGTATAGTAATTTTATATTTACATATGAATATAGCCGTTGATAGAGGAGAGTAAATGAGATACACATGGAAAGAGAAGAAATGTCCTAGGCTGAAAACATTTCTACATGATGACTGATTGAATGACACTCTGTAGGTTTCAACTTGAAAGGCTTATACGCTTAGTAGAGATGAACGCAAATTTAAGCGTTATTAAAAAAAGTGGAAGCATACGTGCTTCAATTAGGGTGGCACCACGGGTATAATACTCTCGTCCCTACTGTTCAAACAGTAGAGGCGGGAGTTTTTTTATTTTTATTAAGATTAAAACAATTTGAGGAGGAACTGAATATGTCTATTCAAATCCCACGCGGAACGCAAGATATTCTTCCAGGCACTGTTGAGTTATGGCAGTATATCGAAGGGCAAGCACGCGAAATTTGCCGTCGTTACAATTATAAAGAAATTCGTACACCAATTTTTGAACACACTGAGTTATTTTTACGCGGTGTTGGTGATACGACAGATATCGTACAAAAAGAAATGTACTCATTTCAAGATCGTGGAGAGCGTAGTTTAACATTACGTCCAGAAGGTACTGCACCTGTTGTACGTTCTTACGTTGAAAATAAAATGTTCGGTGACGCAACACAACCAACGAAATTATACTATATCGGTCAAATGTTCCGTTACGAAAGACCACAAGCAGGTCGCTATCGTCAATTCGTACAATTCGGTATTGAAGCAATCGGTAGTAACGATCCTGCAATTGATGCAGAAGTAATTGCACTTGCTGTAGAGTTTTACCGCGGCATGGGCTTAAAAAATATTAAAGTTGTATTAAACAGCTTAGGTGATGCAGCGAGCCGTCAAGCGCACCGTGATGCATTAATCGCACACTTTGAGCCACGTATCGGTGAGTTCTGTTCTGATTGCCAATCTCGCTTAGAAAAGAACCCTCTTCGTATTTTAGACTGTAAGAAGGACCGTAATCATGAATTAATGAGCACAGCACCATCTATTACAGAATACTTAAACGAAGATTCAGCAGTATACTACGACAAAGTACAAGAACTACTAACGATGATGGATGTTCCATTTGAGAAAGATCCGAATTTAGTACGTGGTTTAGACTACTACCAACACACTGTTTTTGAAATTATGAGTGAGGCAGAAGGTTTCGGTGCTATCACAACATTAAGTGGCGGTGGCCGTTATAACGGACTTGTGCAAGAAATCGGTGGACCGGAAATGCCAGGTATCGGTTTTGCGATGAGTATTGAGCGTTTAATTATGGCGCTGAAGGCTGAAAATATTGAGTTACCAATTGAACATAGTATTGATTGTTACGTTGTAGCACTTGGTGAAAAAGCGAAAGACCATGCTGCGAAAATTGCGTTTGATCTTCGTAAAGCTGGATTATCAGTTGAAAAAGATTATTTAGATCGCAAAATGAAAGCACAATTTAAATCTGCAGATCGTTTAAATGCGAAATACGTAGCTGTATTAGGGGAAGATGAGCTAGATAAAGGCATCATTAACTTAAAAGATATGGCGACAGGCGGACAAGAAGAAGTAGCATTAGATGTATTTGCTTCATATGTAGCAGAGAAATTAATATAGGGGGAACTTAAAGTGGCTGAAAGAACACATGCATGCGGAAAAGTAACAGTAGAAGCGGTTGGACAAACAGTTCAATTAAAAGGTTGGGTACAAAAACGCCGTGATTTAGGTGGATTAATCTTTATCGACTTACGTGACCGTACAGGTATCGTGCAAGTTGTATTTAACCCAGAAACATCAAAAGAAGCGCTAGAAATAGCAGAAACAATTCGTAGCGAATACGTATTACACGTAGAAGGTACAGTTGTTGAGCGTGGTGAAGGTGCGATTAATGAGAATATGGCAACTGGCCGTATTGAAGTACAAGCAACGAAAGTAGACGTATTAAACGCAGCGAAAACAACGCCAATCATTATTGCTGATGATACAGATGCATCAGAAGATGTGCGTTTAAAATATCGTTACTTAGATTTACGTCGTCCTGTAATGTTCAACACATTCAAAATGCGTCACGACGTAACAAAAACAATTCGTAACTTCTTAGATACAGAAGATTTCTTAGAAGTTGAAACACCAATTTTAACGAAGAGCACGCCAGAAGGAGCTCGTGACTATTTAGTACCAAGTCGTGTGCATGACGGTGAATTCTATGCATTACCACAGTCTCCGCAGTTATTTAAACAGCTTCTTATGGTCGGCGGATTTGAGCGTTACTATCAAGTAGCACGTTGTTTCCGTGACGAAGATTTACGTGCGGACCGTCAACCGGAATTTACGCAAATCGATATCGAGGCATCATTCTTAACACAAGATGAAATTTTAGAAATGATGGAGCGTATGATGACGAAAGTCATGAAGGATGCAAAAGGTGTAGAAGTTAGTGCACCATTCCCTCGTATGAAATATGCTGATGCAATGGCTCGCTACGGTTCTGATAAGCCGGATACACGCTTTGAAATGGAACTAACAGACCTATCTGAATTTGCAGCAGATTGTGGATTTAAAGTATTTACAAGTGCTGTAGAAAGCGGCGGACAAGTAAAAGCAATTAATGCAAAAGGTGCTGCAAGCAAATACTCTCGTAAAGACATCGATGCATTAACTGAATTCGTAAAAGTATACGGTGCAAAAGGTCTAGCTTGGCTTAAAGTTGAAGAAGACGGCTTAAAAGGACCAATTGCAAAATTCTTCGGTGAAGAAGATGCAAAAGCGTTAATGAGTACATTAGAAGCTACTGCTGGCGATTTATTACTATTCGTAGCAGATAAGAAAAGCGTTGTTGCAGATAGCTTAGGTGCACTTCGTTTACGTTTAGGTAAAGAGCTTGAGTTAATCGATGAAAGTAAATTTAACTTCCTATGGGTAACTGATTGGCCACTTCTTGAGTACGATGAAGATGCAGATCGTTACTTCGCAGCTCACCACCCATTCACAATGCCATTCCGTGAAGACGTTGAGCTATTAGAAACAGCACCAGAAAAAGCACGTGCACAAGCGTATGACCTTGTATTAAACGGTTATGAGCTTGGTGGCGGATCACTTCGTATTTACGAGCGTGACGTACAAGAAAAAATGTTCAAAGCACTTGGATTCTCACAAGAAGAGGCGCAAGAGCAATTCGGATTCTTATTAGAAGCATTCGAATACGGTACACCACCACACGGTGGAATCGCATTAGGTTTAGACCGTCTTGTTATGTTACTTGCAGGCCGTACGAACCTTCGTGATACAATTGCATTCCCGAAAACAGCAAGCGCAAGCTGCTTATTAACAGAAGCTCCAAGCCCAGTTGCAGAAGCGCAGCTTGAAGAGCTAAGCTTAAAATTGAGCGTGAAAGAAGAGAAGTAAGAATAGAGTCTAGATGGTTATACTAACCCCATCTAGGCTTTTTTTATAGAGGTTGTTTAAAAAGTCCGGTTTAGATAACCGTCGCATCTCATCGTTACGTATGCTAGTCCGGTGCTCGAGTAGTACCCCTACACTGTGCTCCTCCTAGCATACGTGCCTCGATCTGCTCGGTTCTCTAAATTCTCCTTTTTAAACGTATATTATAGAGGTTGTTTAAAAAGTCCGGTTCAGATGGCAGTCGCATCTCATCGTTGCTTAGCCAGTCCGGTGCTCGAGTAGTAAAGCTACACTGCGCTCCTCCTGGCTTCAGCGCCTCGATCTGCTCGGCCCTCTGAATCCTCCTTTTTAAACGTATATTATAGAGGAAGTTTAAAAAGTCCGGTTTAGATAACCGTCGCATCTCATCGTTACATATGCTAGTCCGGTGCTCGAATAGTACCCCTACACTGTGCTCCTCCTAGCATAAGTGCCTCGATCTGCTCAGTTCTCTAAATCCTCCTTTTTAATTGAAGGGGAAGTTTAAAAAGTCCGGTTTACACTATGTTTTCATTTTGAAATATGTATTTTTAGGAATTCTATAACTTTTTCTATACAAATAGTCGGAAAAACGCTAGAATACATGGTAGACCATTTTTGTAATAGGAGTGTAGAGCTGAATGTTACATCAATTTTCACGTAATGAATTAGCCTTCGGTAAAGAAGGACTTGAAATATTAAAAAATAGTACAGTCGGTATTTTAGGAATTGGCGGCGTAGGTTCTTTTTCGGCAGAAGCGTTAGCGCGTTCTGGCGTAGGACGTCTCGTATTAGTTGATAAAGACGTTGTAGATATCACAAACGTAAACCGTCAAATTCACGCATTAGTATCTACTGTAGGACGTTCAAAAGTAGAATTAATGAAAGAGCGTATTGCAGACATTAATCCGGAATGTGAAGTAATTGGACTAGAAATGTTTTATACAGATGAAACATATGAAGAGTTCTTTAAACACGGTTTAGATTTCGTAGTGGATGCATCTGATACGATTACGTTCAAAATCCATTTAATTAAACAATGTTTACGTCGTAAAATTAAAATTATCTCATGTATGGGTGCAGCAAATAAAATGGACCCAACTCGTTTCCGTATTGCGGACATTTCTAAAACACATACAGATCCGATTGCGAAAGTAATTCGTACGAAGCTTCGTAAAGAGGGTATTAAAAAAGGTGTAAAAGTTGTCTTCTCTGACGAAAACCCAATTGTAATTCGTGAAGAAGTACGTAAAGAAATCGTACCAGACGAAAATGCAAAAATTCGTAAGGCGAAATTACCACCTTCTTCAAATGCATTCGTACCATCTGTGGCAGGCTTAATTATGGCAAGTCACGTTGTACGTGAGCGCATTAAAAACGTAGAAGTGAAGCGTGTAGGACAAGAATAAAAGGAAAGCATATATCCATTTCGGATATATGCTTTTTCTATGTTTTAAAGAGTTGTTGATATTTGCAATACTAATAATTCAAATGTAAGTAATCCTAATAAAGAATAATCGTATTTGTCTGATTTGTAGGCAGAGGTCTTTTTTAAACTATGAATTGTAAAAAAACCTAACGTTAAGACGAGGATACCGAGTGTTATTTTGAAGACTATTAATGAAACGACAACCATCTCCCTTCAAAAGTATATGTTTATAGTAATATTTAAGTTAAAAATATCCAATTTTTGAAGTTTCTTCTCAATGATGGGAGGGGAGTATTGTGAATTTTTGTTGGCAAATCGTTAATGATATTTTATTTACTGTGGTGTTATTTTTATAAGGGAGAATAAAAAGGGATGTCACTTAGGTGAAAAAGTGACATCCCTTTTTTAATTCTCTGCGGAATATATAATATCTAAGTTTCCGTTTTGATCAGTCTTGAAGATTGGAGCAATTTGTTCCTCTTGCTCTTCAACTGAAACAAGTTTTCGAGCGCGGTCCATAATTCTAACAAGCATTGCGTAATCTTCTTCGATTGCTTGTTGTTTTTTTGTGAGAACAGCTAATTTTGCTTCAAGTTCATTGTTCGTATTTTGCAGGGAAGTGAGCTGATCTTGTAATACGTCATTTTCAGTTTGTAACTTTGCGAGTGAAGGGTTATTGTACTCCAAGTTTTGCAAAAATGAGATGACATTTTGCATTGTAAAATCTTGTTTATTTGGGGCAATATCTTCTGAAAACTCGGCATCGATTACGAGTTGCCGAGTTTGTGTGAACTGCTCTTTTTCTATCTTAGCTTCCGAACGCTTTAATTCTTTACGTTGTTTTTTTGCAAGTTGCACTGCATTTTCATAATTTGGTCTTACTTCAGCATTCCATCTAAATCCACAAGCTGCTGAAGTTCGGTTTAACGTATCGCCAACTTCATCGAATGCTTTTATTTGTGTACTACCGCTGCGAATATGTCGTAAAACAGTTTCTGCTAAAAGGAGATCGTCTTCTTTTGTCCATGCATCTTGACGTGTTTTCATAAGCGAAGCCTCCATAATGGTGACGTTTTCGCTTATGTTACCCTTTATTTTTCGTTTTATTCGAACTTTGTAATCTTTCATATACAGTAGAAAGTGCTTGCTCAAATTTCCCTGTCGTTTTCGGTTTATAATATTGTTTGTTTTTTATTTTATCAGGTAAGTATTGTTGTTGTACCCAGCCATTTGGATGGTCGTGTGGGTATAAGTATCCAATGCCTCTTCCAAGTGATTCTGCGCCTTTGTAATGACTATCTTTTAAATGACTTGGAATGTCACCCGTTTGGCCGTTACGTAAATCATGTATTGCGGCATCAAGTGCTTTATAAGCTGAATTTGATTTTGGTGATAGGCAAAGCTCGATAACGGCATTTGCAAGTGGTATACGTGCCTCTGGGAAGCCAACACGTTCAGCTGATTCAATCGCTGCTAGTGTACGTGGTCCAGCTTGCGGGCTAGCAAGTCCGATATCTTCATATGCCATAATAAGAAGGCGTCTACCAATGCTTTGTAAATCACCAGCTTCAATAAGGCGTGCTAAATAATGAAGTGCTGCATTTACATCACTTCCGCGCACTGATTTTTGAAATGCTGATAATACGTCATAATGAGCATCTCCACCTTTGTCGTGAACGAAGCTCTTTTTTTGTAAGCATTCTTCGGCGATTTCTAGCGTTATTTCCGCGGCTTTGTCGTCAGTTGTAAAGCTAGATAAAACGGCTAGTTCAAGTGCATTATAAGCTGAACGCATATCTCCGCCTGAAGCATTTGCAAAGTGATGTAATGCTTCATCAGTAACAGTTACATCATATTCCTCAAGCCCTTTTTCTTTATCTTCAAGTGCTCGTTTTAAGCCAATCAAAATATCATCTTCTGTTAATGCGTGTAATTCGAAAATTTGACAACGACTTCGAATAGCAGAATTAATAGCATGGAACGGATTACTCGTCGTTGCACCGATTAAAGTAAGGAGTCCACTTTCTAAATGAGGTAATAGAAAGTCCTGTTTCGCCTTATCTAGCCTGTGAACTTCATCCAAAATTAAAACGAGGTGTCGATGCATCTTCGCTTCTTGTACGACAACTTCCATATCTTTTTTATTATGCGTAACAGCGTTTAATAGGCGAAACGGGGTTCCTGTACTTCCTGCAATTGCGCTAGCAATCGATGTTTTTCCTGTGCCTGGAGGACCGTATAAAATCATCGATTGAAAATGATTTGCTTGGACCATTCGCCATAAAATCTTTCCTTCACCAACTAAATGCTGTTGTCCGATAATTTCTTGAATATTCGTAGGGCGCATTCGATGTGCGAGTGGTTGTTTCATTTTGACCTTCTCCCTTAATATATAATCTCATTCTATCGTATCATTTTTTTTAATGGAATTTGAAATAAGATGCTGTTTTGTGGGAAAAATGAATATAAATATTTTCATTTTTCTTTCAATTGTAATAATTTCCGAGTTTTTCAATGTGATTTTATGTTATCATTTTGATACACAAGTTGAAATTTCTTATAATACTATATTATGCTATAATTTCATAGGATTTTAAATTGTGTTCTTTTATAAATAAGATATAACCAATAGAAGTGAAAATTTGAAAAGAGGTGCAAAATAGATGAAGATTTCAACGAAAGGCCGCTACGGCTTAACAATTATGATCGATCTTGCAAAAAAGTTTGGTGAAGGTCCAATTTCATTAAAGTCAATTGCGCAGGCACATGACCTATCTGAGCATTATTTAGAGCAATTAATTTCACCACTTCGTAACGCTCGTCTTGTAAAGAGTACGCGTGGTGCATATGGCGGATATGTATTATCTGATCAGCCAGTCAACATTACAGCTGGAGATGTAATCCGTGTACTAGAGGGTCCAATTAGTGTTGTAGAAATGATAGAAGAAGAAGAACCAGCACAACGCCAATTATGGATGCGTGTTCGTGATGCGGTGCAAGAAGTATTAGATAGTACAACTTTAGAAGATTTAGTACGTTATGAGGAAGAAAATCACGGGGGCTATATGTTTTACATTTAATTCCTTGTGAAACGATTTGGAAAGAAGGAGATTTAATGGAACGCATTTACTTAGATCATGCTGCGACATCTCCGACTCACCCAGAAGTGGTCGAAAAGATGATTCCATATATGACAGAAGCATTTGGAAACCCGTCTAGTATTCATTTTTATGGACGTCAAACGCGCCATGCGGTAGATGAGGCGAGACGTGTTTGTGCACGTAGTATTCACGCGAGTCCAAATGAAATTATATTCACGAGCGGTGGTACAGAAGCTGATAATTTAGCACTTATAGGTGTAGCGCGTGCGAACCGTCATAAAGGCAACCACATTATTACAACGCAAATTGAACATCATGCGATTTTGCATACGTGTGAATTGCTAGAGCGTGAAGGATTTGAAGTGACGTATTTACCTGTCGATGAAACAGGACGTGTTCAAGTTTCTGACATACAAAAGGCATTAACAGAAGAGACGATTCTTGTATCTATTATGTTTGGAAATAATGAAGTAGGGACAATGCAACCAATCGCGGAAATTGGTAAGCTGTTAAAAGAGCATCAAGCTTATTTCCATACAGATGCAGTACAAGCTTACGGTTTAATAGAAATAGATGTGAAAGAGTTCGGCATTGATTTACTATCAATTTCAGCTCACAAAATTAACGGACCAAAAGGTGTAGGGTTTCTATACGCTGGTGCAAATGTGAAGTTTGAACCATTGTTAATTGGCGGAGAGCAAGAAAGAAAACGCCGTGCTGGTACTGAAAATGTACCTAGTATCGTTGGGTTGCAGCAAGCGATTTTGCTAGCTGAAAAAACTCGTGAGCAAAAAAATGCCCAATATGAAGAGTTTAAAGATATAATGGTATCTGTCTTCGAAAATGAAGGCATTACTTTCGAGGTAAACGGAAATTTGGAATATCGCTTACCACATGTGTTGAATATAAGTTTTACAGGAACGAACATTGAACCGTTTCTTGTAAACTTAGACTTAGCTGGTATTGCAGTATCAAGTGGTTCTGCTTGTACAGCTGGTTCGATTGATCCATCACATGTATTAGTGGCGATGTTCGGAAAAGACTCCGATCAAATACGTTCATCCGTACGCTTTAGTTTCGGTCTTGGAAATACGAAAGAGCAAATTGAAAAAGCGGCGTACGAAACAGTGAAAATCGTGAAGCGATTAACACAAAATTAGCATGGGAGGTGACATGATGAACAAACTACCTCACGAAACACGCGTTGTCATCGGGATGTCCGGTGGCGTCGATTCATCTGTAGCAGCTCTTTTATTAAAAGAGCAAGGTTATGATGTAATCGGAATTTTTATGAAAAACTGGGATGATACAGATGAGAATGGTGTCTGCACAGCGACTGAAGATTACAATGATGTAATTGAAGTGTGTAACCAAATCGGTATTCCCTATTATGCAGTAAACTTTGAAAAACAATACTGGGATAAAGTATTTACGTACTTCTTAGATGAGTACCGAGCTGGTCGTACACCAAACCCAGATGTAATGTGTAACAAAGAAATTAAATTTAAAGCATTTTTAGAGCATGCAATTGCACTTGGTGCTGATTATGTAGCAACAGGCCATTATGCACGCGTTGCATATATGGACGGCGAATATAAAATGCTTCGCGGCGTTGATGACAATAAAGACCAAACATATTTCTTGAATCAATTAAGCCAAGAGCAATTATCAAAAACAATGTTCCCATTAGGTGAATTAAAGAAACCGCAAATTCGTGAAATGGCGACAGAAGCTGGTTTAGCGACAGCGGCGAAGAAAGATAGTACTGGTATTTGCTTCATCGGTGAGCGTAACTTTAAAGATTTCTTAAGTAACTATTTACCGGCGCAACCAGGTGTGATGCAAACATTATCTGGTGAAGTGAAAGGGAAACATGATGGTTTAATGTACTATACAATTGGACAACGTCATGGCCTTGGTATTGGTGGTAATGGTGATCCGTGGTTTGCTGTTGGAAAAAACTTAAAAGAAAATATTTTATATGTTGATCAAGGATTCCATAACGAACTTTTATATGGTGATGAAGTTATCGCTACGAATGTAGGGTGGGTAAGTAATAAAGCGAAAGAAAAAGAATTTACGTGCACAGCGAAATTCCGTTATCGTCAAGCAGACAATAAAGTAACGGTTCAAATCGTTGATGAAAATACAGTTCGTATTCTTTGCGATGAGCCAATTCGTGCGATTACGCCAGGCCAAGCAGTTGTTTTCTATGATGGAGATGAGTGCTTAGGCGGCGCTACAATTGATGAAGTGTATCATAGTGGTAAGAAATTAGATTATTTAGGATAAAACGAGAAGCCTCTGCCGATTAGCGGTTAGAGGTTTCTTTTACATAAAGCGAATTTTCGTTCGCTTGGAAAATACATTCTTTGTTATAATTTGTTGTAGAGGTGAAGGATATGTCAAACAAACTTGAAACAGGTATTCAATATATGCAAGAAGGAAACTGGGAAGAAGCAGCTAAAAATTTTACAGAAGCAATCGAAGAAAATCCGAAAGATGCGCTTGGATACATTAACTTTGCGAATTTATTAGATGTATTAGGTGATAGTGAACGAGCAATTTTATTTTATAAACGTGCATTAGAATTAGATGATAAATCTGCGGCTGCTTATTATGGATTAGGAAACGTATATTACGGTCAAGAGCAATTTGCAGAGGCAAAGGCGGTATTTGAACAAGCAATTCAAGCTGGATTACAATCAGCTGATGTAACATTTATGCTAGGTATCACACATGTACAACTTGGAAATGATCGTCTTGCATTGCCGTTTTTACAAAGAGCAACTGAGTTAGATGAAGGCGATGTAGAAGCTGTATTCCAATGTGGACTTTGCTTCGCGCGACTAGAACATATTCAAGAGGCAAAACCTTATTTTGAAAAGGTATTAGAAATGGATGAAGAGCATGCAGATGCTTATTATAATTTAGGTGTTGCGTATGTATTTGAAGAAAATAACGAGAAAGCTCTTGCTTTCTTTAAGAAAGCAACTGAAATACAGCCAGATCACTTTTTAGCTGGTAATGGCATTCGTTTATTAGAGCAAGAAGCTGAATAAGATGAACATATAGTTTAATGGGTAGTTATCCCTCATCTAAAGAGGTGGGGGATGTACTGCTCATTAAAGTGAAAAGAACTCGGGAAGGAGAGGAAAGATGGGAAATCAACATGCCATGGATTTGTTTGAGGAAGAGAAAAAATTTATAAAAGCGCAAGTTCTTCATACCATTTTCCACAACGAAGAAAACCTCTATTCCGTTGTCAGTATGAAAGTCATTGAAACGAATGAAACATACGACGAAAAAAAAGTAATGATAAACGGTCATTTTCCCCGTATGCATGAAGATGAAGTGTTTACATTAACAGGTCATTTTAAAGATCACCCAAAGTATGGGAAACAATATTTAGTTGAAACGTTTAAGAAAGAATTGCCGCAAACAAAAGCGGGTATGGTGCAATATTTAGCGAGCGATTTATTTAAAGGGATTGGAAAGCGTACAGCCGAAAAAATCGTTGATCATCTCGGTGAGCATGCGATTTCTAAAATTATGGATGATCCTGATGCGTTAAATGGTGTTGTAAACAAGCAAAAAGCGCAGGAAATATATGAGACGATTATTGAGCATCAAGGACTCGAAAAAGTGATGAGCTTTTTAAATGGCTACGGTTTTGGAACAAAACTTTCTATTAAAATTTATCAGCAATATAAAGAGATGACATTAGAAGTGATTCGTAATAATCCATATAAGCTTATTGAAGAAGTGGACGGAATTGGATTTGGAAGAGCAGATGATATAGGGCGTGCAATAGGAATAACGGGCAATCACGACGACCGTGTACGTGCAGGGTGTTTTTATACGTTAGAGAATATTTCATTACAACTCGGTCACGTTTATATGGAAAAAGGGCAACTTGTGAGGGAAACGATGTCACTTTTAAATAATCAAGAAGGCAGAGTGACTGAGGAAGATATTGTAGGTTGCGTTGAGATGATGCAAAGCGAAGGGAAAGTTATTATAGAAGAAGAGCGAGTGTATTTAGCTTCTTTATTCTATTCTGAGAAAGGCGTTGTAAAGTCAATTCGTCGTCTTATGAATCAAGAAGAAACTCCTTCATTCCCTGAAGCCGAAGTGTTAAAGACATTAGGGGAAATTGAAGAACAGCTAAAGGTACAGTATGCGCCGCTTCAGCAAGAAGCAGTTCAAACTGCACTTCATAAGCCGATGATGTTATTAACAGGTGGACCAGGAACGGGGAAAACAACAGTTATTAAAGGGATTGTTGAAATGTATGCATCACTTCACGGAGTATCATTAAATCCGAATGAATATAGTGATGATAATCCATTTCCGATTTTATTAACAGCTCCAACTGGAAGAGCAGCGAAGCGAATGAGTGAATCAACGGGGCTTCCGGCGTGCACAATTCATCGTCTGCTCGGTTGGACGCCAGAAGGGTCTTTCCAGCGTAATGAAACCGATCCAGTACAAGGAAAGTTACTCATTATTGATGAGTTTTCAATGGTTGACATTTGGCTTGCAAATCAGCTATTCAAGTCACTTCCGACAAATATTCAAGTTATCGTTGTAGGTGATGAAGATCAGTTGCCATCTGTAGGACCTGGACAAGTGTTAAAAGACTTATTGAATGCAGGTGCAGTTCCAACAGTCAAGCTCACAGAAATTTATCGTCAAGCGGAAGGATCATCTGTTATCCAACTTGCCCATGCGATAAAAGATGGGGCGCTTCCGCCAGATTTAGCCGAAAATAAAAAAGATCGTTCCTTTATTTCTTGTACAGGAGCTCAAATCGTTGAAGTTGTAAAAAAAGTATGTGAAAATGCCAAGACAAAAGGATTTAGTGCAAGAGATGTACAAGTATTAGCGCCGATGTACCGTGGGCCTGCTGGTATTAATGTGTTGAATGAAGCATTGCAAGAAGTATTTAATCCGAAAAAAGAAAAGAGTAAAGAAATTGCTTACGGTGATGTTGTATACCGCAGAGGTGATAAAGTACTGCAACTCGTCAATCAGCCAGAGAGCCAAGTGTTTAATGGTGATATCGGAGAAATCGTTTCGGTGTTTTATGCGAAAGAAAACGTTGAGCAACAAGATATGATTATCGTTTCATTTGATGGGATTGAAGTAACGTATACAAAGCCAGATTTAAATCAAATTACACATGCATATTGCTGCTCGATTCATAAATCACAAGGTAGTGAATTTCCGATTGTTATTATGCCGATTGTAAAAAGTTATAACCGTATGTTACGTCGTAATTTAATTTACACGGGTATTACAAGGAGTAAGAAATTCCTTATTATTTGTGGGGAGGAAGCAGCTTTTCAATCCGGTGTAAATCGCCTTGATGATGCAATGCGTCAAACGACTTTAGCTGGTCGATTGCAAGAATCACAAGGTGAAGTACAGATGGTGACGGTTAATGGTGAAGAAATGGACGTGGAAAACATTTCACCGTATGATTTCATGTAACAAGGTGAAATTATATAGTGAAACTTTCAAACGTATAACGTTGAAAGGCTCTAGCAATGTATAAATGAATGCAGTTTGGACATAATGGCGAATAGAATCTGGGAGACTGTAAGGAGATGAAAGCCATATGTTCAGTTGTCCAAATTGCAAAGGGAAAGACATCGGAAAAATAGGTGTCAACCAATTTTATTGCTGGAATTGTTATATCGAATTATCGGTTTCAAAGGGGAAAATCCATACACATCAAGTAGAGGAAGATGGTTCATTAAGCTCTCTTGATGATTTATTTGATGAAAATGAAAGAACGATCGGATAACGAAAAGGGGGATTTACTTTGAATCTACGCAATTCATTAATCGCATTAGGTGTTGGCGCTGCAGCATATCAATATGCTCGTAAGCAAGATGTATTTTCAAAACGCAATGTGAAAAAAGCACGTAAGATGATTAAGTCTTATTTATAATAATTTCGATTAAAGTGAAAAACTCCCTTATTGATGAGGGAGTTTTTTTACACGTTCATATGCAAATATAAAAGTCCAATTTCCGAGAAAACATAAGATAGTCCATAACATCCAACTCCAAGTATTCCGTAACGCCATAATTGCTTCGCTCTTTCTTTTCGCGAGGAACGAATAAAGAAACCTTTCCAAATACCAAACCCGATACAAATCCATTCAAGAATCATAAAAAGTGCTGATAATACGAGCATAAATAAAACCATAATTAGCCCTCCTAATAATATTTTGACGTTTTGTATTCCAAAGGGGTGGTTGTCCTTATTATGTTAAATATATGTACGTCTTTAAAAAACAGTATGGTCTGTATAAAAAGATTTTAAAACTTTTGCACATAACCTAACCTATTTATTTTCAAAATAAAGGTGGAGGAGGTTTTTCGTGTGAAGAATCTTAAAATCATTTGGATATATCGTTTAGGATTATTGTTACTCGTTTTTCTTTGCTTGCTCGTCTTTTTAAAAATTAAGCCGCTATGGGCGCCGATTATTTTCGTGTTTAAAGTGGCGATCACACCGTTTCTTATCGCTTGTTTTATTGCGTATTTATTACACCCTTTAATTGAGAAGATCCATAAAGAAGGGATGCCTCGCACACTTGCGATTTTACTCATTTACATTCTTTTCTTTGGTGGGATTGGTTATGGGATTTATAAAGGGACGCCAGTTGTTATTAAACAGTTACAAGAAATTAATGAACAATTTCCGCAGTTTACAAAAATGTACGATTCTTGGATGGATGGAGTTACAGAACAAACAGCGAATTTCCCATCATTTATTCATGAAAAGGTAAAGCAAATTTTCGTTGGTGTAGAAATGAAGATACAAACGCTTTTAAATAAGGTTATGAGCACAGCCCGTGGTGTATTGGATTCATTGCTCATTATTTTCTTAATTCCGTTCATTGTATTTTACATATTAAAAGATTACGGTGAGTTTTATCATATTTTTTGGAAACTAGTTCCGAGTAAGTGGCGTAGTACGGGTCAAATGCTTGCGAAAGAAATTGATAAGTCACTCGGAAGTTATATTCGAGGACAGTTATTTGTTTGCTTAGTATTAGGGGGAGTATCTGTTCTTTCCTTTTGGTTTATCGGTATGAAATATCCGTTATTACTCGGCATTATTATTGGGGTAACGGATATAATCCCGTACTTTGGTCCTATTTTAGGGGCGATTCCGACGTTGATGATTGCGGCAACGGTATCAACGAGTTTACTCATTAAAGCGGGGATTACGATTGCTATTTTGCAATTTTTGGAAAGTAACATTTTATCGCCTTACATCGTTGGTAAGTCGCTTCGTATGCATCCTGTTATTATTATGCTCGCATTACTAGTTGGGGGAGAGATAGCCGGGATTGTAGGATTGCTAATATCGGTTCCAATTTTAGCAGTTATTCGTACAGTGATTGTTCATGTAAGGCCTCTTTGGAAAAGAGAAGATGTTTAATATGAAGCCCTCTATTTATGATAGAGGGCTAATAATATGGTTATTTAGGGAGTTGTTCTTTTATTTGCCGAACAATCCCGCTCACATCATTTGTTTGAATATGTTTTATTCTTTTCCATTCATCATCATACATAAATACAATTTGATTACTGAAAAGTCGCTTCTGTTCTTTTAGATTAGAAATTTTTGCGAAAGAGTACTCTTCAAATATTGGGTTTTTGCTTAAATCTGGTCCGTAAAAGAAGAGCCTTTTGTTCGTTAAGATTAACAGTCCTGGCCTTGCGATGGAACGATATATAAATATATCTAATGAGCATGCTGCGTAAAACAATATTGTTTCGTCAGCCGTTAATATGTTTTTAGCCTTGTTCAATAAGGTTGTCATTGTAATCGCTCCTTTAGTGTTAATAATTTAATTGTAACAAAAATAAAATATTCAGAAAAGTTAATATAGACATTTTCATGAGGATAGTACGATTTATCCCGCTATTTGCGGGCAGTAAGACTCCCACCTCAAAATTCGGCGAATGCGAGGGAGTTAGGTGGGAGCCGGGCTGCCCGTAAAAGCCCGATTGGTGAGGGCTAATAATCATTGGGGGATGGACAACCCCCCAATGATTAAAGTTTCACTTTATTAATAAATGCATAATATATTAAAAGGCTGTTAAAAATGAATAGTAGAATAATTATGGTTAACAAGTAATTGATACAATATAAATGATTATCTACATTGACAAACTTAAGAGAATTCTATTATATTTAGTCATATAATACATTAAATCAATGACGGAACAAGTATGTTACAGTCCATTTATAGAGAGAAGCTTCCAATGGCTGAAAGAAGCTTTAAATGAAGGGTAACAGAAAGCTAATCCTGAGAGCAGCTAATCACTGCCGTCTTGCCACGTTACGGCACCATGAGGTGATGAATTGATTGTTATTATAATCAATTCATAATTAGGGTGGTATCGCGAGTTAACTCTCGTCCCTTTTATAGGGACGGGAGTTTTTTATATTTAAGGAGGAAAATACAATGAAACAACTAACAGGCGCACAAATTCGTCAAATGTTTTTAGACTTTTTCCAAGAAAAAGGACATGCAGTAGAACCTAGTGCATCACTAGTTCCGCATGAAGATCCATCTCTTCTATGGATTAACAGTGGTGTAGCAACATTAAAAAAATATTTTGATGGACGCGTAATCCCGCAAAATCCACGTATTACAAATGCACAAAAATCAATTCGTACAAACGATATTGAAAACGTTGGGAAAACAGCTCGTCACCATACATTCTTTGAAATGTTAGGGAACTTCTCAATTGGTGATTACTTCAAAGAAGAAGCAATTACTTGGGCTTGGGAATTCTTAACGAGCGACAAATGGATCGGGTTCGATAAAGAATTATTATCTGTTACAATTCATCCGGAAGACGAAGAAGCATTCACAATTTGGAATGAGAAAATGGGTGTTCCAAAAGAACGCATCATCCGTTTAGAAGAAAACTTCTGGGATATCGGTGAAGGACCAAGTGGACCGAATACAGAAATTTTCTATGACCGCGGTGAGGCTTACGGTAATGACTTTAGTGACCCAGAATTATATCCGGGCGGAGAAAACGAGCGTTACTTAGAAGTATGGAACCTTGTATTCTCTCAATTTAACCATAATCCAGACGGTTCATATACGCCGCTTCCTAAGAAAAACATCGATACAGGGATGGGTCTAGAGCGTATGACATCTATCGTTCAAGATGTACCTACGAACTTTGACACAGACCTATTCATGCCGATGATTGGCGCGACAGAATCAATTTCTGGTGAAAAGTATCGTAATGGTGACTTAGAAAAAGATATGGCATTTAAAGTAATTGCTGACCACATTCGTACAGTAACATTTGCGGTTGGTGATGGAGCACTTCCTTCTAACGAAGGCCGTGGTTATGTGTTACGTCGTTTATTACGCCGTGCTGTTCGTTATTCTAAGAAATTAAACATCAACCGTCCATTCATGTTTGAATTAGTACCGGTTGTTGGAGAAGTAATGAAAGACTTCTATCCAGAAGTACTTGAAAAGAAAGATTTCATCGCAAAAGTTGTGAAGAATGAAGAAGAGCGTTTCCATGAAACACTTCATGATGGTGAATCAATTTTAGCTGAAGTAATTGCAAAAGCGAAAGAAGAAAAAACAACTGTTATTTCTGGCGTAGATGCGTTCCGCCTATACGACACGTACGGTTTCCCAATTGAATTAACAGAAGAATATGCAGAAGAAGCTGGTATGACAGTTGATCAAGCAGGCTTTGAAAATGAAATGGAGAAACAACGTGAGCGTGCACGTGCTGCTCGTCAAGATGTTGATTCTATGCAAGTTCAAGGCGGTGTACTTGGTGAAGTTAAAGTAGCGAGCGAATTCGTTGGTTACGGTACAGTTGCAACAGAAAGTAACGTTGTTGCACTTGTGAAAAATGGTGAGTACACAGATAGCCTACAAGCAGGTGAAGAAGGGCAATTAATGCTTGATGTAACGCCATTCTACGCTGAGAGCGGTGGGCAAATTGCAGACCGTGGTTATCTTCTTACTGACGGCGTGAAAGTTCTTGTAAAAGACGTACAAAAAGCACCAAATGGTCAAAACTTACACAAAGTTGTTGTTGAAGAAGGGACATTAACGAAAGAAGCGGCTGTAAAAGCTGTTATCGATACGAAAAATCGTAGTAGCGTTGTGAAAAACCATACAGCAACTCACTTACTGCACCAAGCATTAAAAGATGTACTTGGAACGCATGTTAACCAAGCGGGTTCTCTTGTAACATCTGAACGTTTACGTTTTGACTTCTCTCACTTCGGTCAAGTACAAGCTGACGAATTAGAAAAAATTGAGCGTATCGTAAACGAAAAAATTTGGGAAAGTATTGATGTTGCGATTTCTCAAAAAGCAATCGAAGAAGCGAAAGAAATGGGCGCAATGGCATTATTCGGTGAAAAATACGGTGATGTTGTACGCGTTGTACAAGTAGGCGATTACAGCTTAGAGCTTTGCGGTGGTTGTCACGTTGATAACACAGCTTCTATCGGTATTTTCAAAATCGTTGCTGAGTCTGGTATCGGTGCAGGAACTCGTCGTATTGAGGCGGTAACTGGTAAGTCTGCATACGAATTAATGAACGATCAAGTAGGTTTATTAAAAGAAGCAGCAGGAAAAATGAAAACAAATCCGAAAGATATTTTAACAAGAGTTGATGGTTTATTTGCTGAAGTAAAACAACTTCAAAAAGAAAACGAATCTCTTGCTGCGAAATTAAGCAATATCGAGGCTGGAAACTTAACTGATTCAGTAATGACAGTTGATGGCGTGAACGTATTAGCGGCGAAAGTAAATGTTGCAGATATGAACAACTTACGTACAATGATGGATGACCTTAAAAATAAATTAGAGTCTGCAGTTGTTGTATTAACGTCTGTAAATGACGATAAAGTAAATATTCTAGCTGGCGTAACGAAAGATTTAATTAGTCAAGGTTACCATGCAGGTAAACTTGTGAAAGAAGTAGCTTCTCGTTGTGGAGGTGGCGGTGGTGGCCGTCCTGACATGGCTCAAGCAGGTGGTAAAAACCCAGCGCAAGTAGAGGAAGCTTTAGCATTTGTACAAGAGTACGTTAAATCTGTTTCAAAATAAAGAGATAGTAGTGTACAATGGTAGGGAGAGGAGAAGTTCTTCTCCCTATACTTACTACTTACAAGTGAGGTGCTTGAAATGGACGGTTTTGATAAGACAATGAAGTTTAGCATTCAAGATGAAAAACAGAGTGTCCATGTAAATGATGTACTTTTAACTGTGTATGATGCACTTCAAGAAAAAGGTTATAATCCGATTAACCAAATCGTCGGTTATTTATTAAGTGGAGATCCAGCATACATACCTCGCCATAAAGATGCACGAAGCATCATTCGCAAGCTTGAACGTGATGAGTTAATTGAAGAGCTTGTGAAGTCTTACTTGAAACATCATCGTGAGGAGTAGTTTATGCGGATATTAGGTTTAGATGTTGGTACTAAAACAGTCGGTGTTGCAATGAGCGATGAAATGGGCTGGACAGCACAAGGACTGGAAACGATTAAGATTAACGAAGAACGAGGTCACTTTGGTTTTGACCGTATTTCTGAGTTAGTAAAACAGTACAATGTGGACAAAATAGTAGTAGGTTTACCTAAAAATATGAATGGTACAATTGGCCCGCGTGGTGAAGCTTGCCAACAATTTGCAGAAAACCTACAGAATCTGTTACAATTAGAAGTTGTAATGTGGGACGAGCGCTTGTCGACGATGGCAGCGGAACGTCTGCTCATTTCAGCTGATGTGAGCCGTAAGAAGCGAAAACAGGTAATCGATAAGATGGCTGCAGTCGTAATCTTACAAGGATTTTTAGATAGTAAATAAGAGGTGACCAAAATGGAAGAAAATCAAATTACAATTGTAGACGAAAAAGGAAACGAACATTTATGTGAAATTATTTTCACTTTTGATGCTGAAAAATTCGGCAAAAAATCATATGTAGTCTTCTCTCCAATCGGTGAAGTAGACGAAGATGGAGACCAAATCTTCGATGCAATGGCATACGAGCAAAATGAAGAAGAGGGTGGAACATTACTTTCAATCGAATCTGAAGAAGAGTGGGAAATGGTACAAGAAATGTTTAACACTCTTGCTGAAGAGCAAGACGAAGAATAGTAATGGATAAAAAGGCGAACTGTGTACACAGTTCGCCTTTTTTGTATTCATATGCAAAATGACAGATTTTTTGTCGAAACTACTTAATTGTTTATAGTATAATAAGACGGGTTGTATGAAATGAGGCTTTAAATGAGCAGCTTTCACCAATTATTTAGAAATGATTGGTTTTGCTTTATGTTTGTAGGGCATTGTATAGAGGAAGTGTATATGGTCTACAATTGAATAAGGAGGAAGAATTTTGGTAGAGAATCAAGTGAAGAAGAAGCGTAGACGCATTTTTTTAATTTCGATTATCGCACTGCTTTTAGTTTGTGGATCAGTCTATGCGTATATTTCATCTGCATTAGGACCAGTTGATAGTGGAAATAAAAAAGAGATTGAGGTAGAGATTCCAAAGGGGTCATCTACAAGCAAAATTGGTGAGATTTTAGAAGAAAAAGGTGCTGTGAAAAGCGGTACAGTTTTTAGTTTTTATACGAAATTTAAGTCAAAAAGCTTACAAGCAGGTACATATTTATTAAATCCTTCGATGAGTGCTAAAGATGTTATTGAACAAATGTCATCTGGCAACGTACATCGTCCGGCTCTTTATAAAGTGACGATTAAAGAAGGAGCGCAAGTAACTGAAATTGCTGAAGTGATTGCGGCAGAATTAAAGTGGAATAAAGATGATGTTGTGCGTCAATTAAATGATAAAGCATTTATTCAAAAAATGCAGCAAAAGTATCCGAAGCTATTAACGGATAAAATTTTTGATAGCAACATTAAATATCCGCTAGAAGGATACTTATATCCAGCAACGTATTCTTTCTATAAAAAGGATACGAAATTAGAAGAAATTGTAATCCAGATGCTTGAGAAAACAAATGCAATTATTGTTCAAAATGAGGCGAAAATGAAAGCGAAGAACTGGGATGTTCATCAACTTCTCACGTTGTCTTCACTTATTGAAGAAGAGGCCACTGGCTTTACAGATCGCCAGAAAATCTCTAGTGTTTTCTATAATCGTTTAGCGAAAGGTATGCCGCTTCAAACGGATCCGACGGTATTATACGCGCTTGGAAAGCATAAACAACGTGTGTTATACGAAGACTTGAAAGTAAACTCACCGTACAATACGTATGTTGTGAAGGGGTTGCCAGTTGGACCGATTGCAAACTCTGGTAAACATTCAGTGGAAGCAGCGTTAAATCCTGCGCAAACAGATTATTATTATTTCTTAGCTGCACCAAGTGGTGAAGTGTATTATGCGAAAACATTAGAAGAACATAATGCATTAAAGCAAAAATACATTACGAAAAAACAGTGAAATGGGGAGGGGTAGCGAAAAAGGTCGCACATCCCTCTTTTTTGTGGTAAAATATATCGGGTTAAAAACTGGCAGAAGAATCGTTTTTAATATCAAAACGGGACGTACAAGCTTAGGGTGAAACTGGCTTGTATTTTTATTGCATTCTATGTGTGAAAAGACAAAGATTGACGCGTCATAGAGGCACTTCTCCATGTAAATAAGGAGGACCAATTATGGAGGATGCAGTTAACGAGTACCTATTATCATTTATTGATCCAAAAGATAAATTAATTCTTGAAATGGAAGAGTATGCAACTGAAAACCATGTGCCGATTATGGATCGACTTGGAATGGAATTTATGCTGCAATTTTTACGTTTAATTGGACCGGAAAGTATTTTAGAACTTGGAACAGCAATCGGTTATTCTAGTATTCGTATGATGCAAGCTATTCCGAACTCTCGCATTGTGACAGTAGAGCGCAATCGCGAACGATATGAAAAGGCACTTGAATATATAGAATGTTCCCCGGTAACAGACCGTATTTCTGTTATTTACGGTGATGCTTTAGAAACGGGCGAACAAGTGAAAGAACATGGAACATTTGATGTTATTTTTATTGATGCAGCGAAAGGACAGTATCGTCGCTTTTTTGACTTATACGAACCGTTATTGAACCCTGGTGGCGTTATTATTTCAGATAACGTTATGTACCATGGTCTTGTGACGACAAAAGAGAAAATTGAAAATAGACGTACGCGTGGTTTGATTCGTCGTATTAAGACGTACAATGAATGGCTTATGAACCATGAAGGATATGATACAACAATTTTCCCAATTGGCGATGGAGTGGCTGTAAGTAAAAAGAGAGGGTGACAAAAGTATGAAGAAACCTGAATTGTTAGTAACGCCTAGAGCGGTGGCGGATATTGAACCTCTTGTGAAAGCAGGGGCAGATGCAGTAATGGTTGGTGAACAAAAGTTTGGTTTACGTTTGGCAGGAGAGTTTTCACGTGAAAATGTGAAACAAGCTGTAAACATTGCACATGAAAATGGTGTGAAAGTATACGTTGCAATGAATGCGATGTTCCACAATGATAAAGTAGAAGAATTAACGGACTACGTTGCATTTTTAAATGAGGTAAATGTAGATGCGATTGTTTTCGGAGATCCAGCGGTATTAATGGCTGTTCGTGAAGTTGCACCAAACATGAAGTTGCACTGGAATACAGAAACAACAGCAACAAACTGGTTTACTTGTAACTATTGGGGGCAAAGAGGAGCGAAACGCGCTGTATTAGCTCGTGAGCTTAGCTTAGATGAGATTGCTGAGTTAAAAGAAAATGCTGAAGTGGAACTTGAAGTGCAAATTCACGGTATGACTTGCATGTTCCAATCGAAGCGTTCACTAGTAGGAAACTACTTTGAGTATCAAGGGCGTAATCTCGACATCGAAAAGAAAAAGTATGAAGAGAATATGTTCTTATACGATCCAGAACGTAATAATAAATATCCAATTTATGAAGATGAAAATGGTACTCATATTATGAGTCCGAATGATATTTGTTTCATCGATGAGTTAGAGGAACTAATCGATGCTGAAGTCGATAGTTTAAAAATTGATGGTGTCCTAAAAAGTTCTGAATACATTATTGAGGTAACGAAGAAATATCGTAAGGCGATTGATTTATGTGTAGAAGATCGTGATGCGTATTATGACGTGAAAGATGATTTATTTAAAGAGATAGAAGAAATACAACCGGTAAATCGTCCGTTAGATACAGGATTCTTCTTTAAAGAAACGGTTTACTAAACGAGGAGGGTGTAGGAAATGACTGTACAAGAAATTTCACGAGTGATCGATGGCAAACGCGTTATTGTGAAAAAACCTGAACTGTTAATCCCTGCGGGTAACTTAGAAAAATTAAAAGTAGCTATCCATTATGGGGCAGATGCTGTATATTTAGGTGGACAAGAATTTGGTCTTCGTTCTAATGCAGGTAACTTTACGCTGGAAGACATGGCGGAAGGCGTTGAATTTGCAAAGAAATATGGAGCGAAAATATACGTAACAACAAATATTTTTGCACATAATGAAAATATGGATGGGCTAGAGGAATATTTAAAAGGGATTGAAAAAGCTGGCGTAACGGGAATTATCGTTGCCGATCCGCTTATTATTGAGACATGTAAACGTGTAGCACCTTCTGTTGAGGTGCATTTAAGTACACAACAATCACTATCCAACTGGAAAGCAGCACAGTATTGGAAAGAAGAAGGTTTACATCGTCTTGTATTAGCTCGTGAAGCAAGCTATGAAGAAATGAAAGAAATTAAAGAAAAAGTTGATATTGAAATTGAAGCATTCGTCCATGGTGCAATGTGTATCGCGTATTCAGGGAGATGTACATTAAGTAACCATATGACAGCGCGTGACTCTAACCGTGGTGGTTGTTGTCAATCTTGCCGCTGGGATTATGATTTAGTTCAAACGGTATCACAACATAAAGATGCAAAAGAGCTTCCTCTATTCCAAGAAGAAGATGCTCACTTTGCGATGAGCCCAAAAGATTTAAATTTAATCTTATCAATTCCGAAAATGATTGAAATTGGAATTGATAGCTTAAAAGTCGAAGGACGTATGAAATCTATCCATTACGTAGCGACTGTAGCAACTGTATATCGTAAAGTAATTGATGCGTATTGTGCGGATCCGGATAACTTTGAGTTTAAACAAGAATGGTTAGATGAGCTTGATAAATGTGCAAATCGTGATACAGCTCCTGCATTCTTTGAAGGGGTTCCAGGACATCAAGAGCAAATGTTTGGAAATCATAGTAAGAAAACAACGTATGATTTTGCAGGTTTAGTGTTAGATTATAATGAAGAAACGGGCATCGTAACGCTTGAGCAACGTAATCACTTCAAACCAGGACATGAAGTGGAGTTCTTTGGACCAGAAATAGAAAACTTTACGCAGACGGTGGAGAAAATTTGGGATGAGGATGGAAACGAATTAGATGCAGCGAGACATCCGTTGCAAATCGTGAAATTCAAAGTGGATCAACCAGTGTATGTGAATAATATGATGCGCAAAAACATACTTCAATAAGAAAGAGTGGTAGTCGAATGGGGACGAATAAGCCTGTTGTAATTGGAATCGCTGGTGGTTCAGGGTCAGGAAAAACAAGTGTAACGAAAGCGATTTTTGACCATTTTAAAGGTCACTCCATTTTAATCTTGGAGCAAGATTATTATTACAAAGATCAAAGCCATTTACCGATGGAAGAACGTTTAAAAACAAATTACGATCATCCGTTAGCGTTTGATAATGATTTGTTAATTGACCATTTGCAGCAGTTGCTTGCATATGAGCAAGTGGAAAAGCCTATATATGACTATACATTGCATACGCGTTCGGAAAAAATTATTCCAGTTGAGCCGAAAGATGTAATTATTTTAGAAGGAATTCTTATTTTAGAAGACCCACGTCTTTGTGAGTTAATGGATATTAAGGTGTTCGTTGATACAGATGCAGACCTTCGTATTTTACGCCGCATGCAGCGCGATATTGAAGAGCGCGGTCGTACAATGGATTCAGTTATTGACCAATACGTAAACGTTGTACGCCCAATGCATAATCAATTTATTGAGCCTTCTAAGAAATTCGCGGATATTATTATCCCTGAAGGTGGACAAAATCATGTTGCAATTGATATTATGGTTACAAAAATTGCAACAATTCTTGAACAAAAAGTGAATTTGTAATAGCATAGTAAAAGATATACGATAGGAAGGGATTTTTTCCCTTCTTATCGAATACAATGAAACATGAAACCTCACCTACCAATAGGTGAGGGCATATTTATATCAACTTTCCATACATACCTTCTTTATATAAGGAAGAATTGGAGAATAAGGGGTTGTATGTGACAACTCCACTAGTGCCACGTGTACTAGAAACCTCCGCTATATATAAGCGGAGGAGTTTTCATATGGAACTCCTCTTTTTTTCGGGGGATTGGTATATAAAAGGAGTGGAAAACATGGCAACAGAAAAAACATACCCTATGACGCAAGAGGGTAAGCAAAAACTAGAGAACGAAGTTGAACAATTAAAAACAGTAAGACGTAAAGAAGTTGTAGAGCGTATTAAAATCGCACGTAGCTTTGGAGATCTTTCTGAGAACTCTGAGTATGATGCAGCGAAAGATGAGCAAGCATTCGTAGAAGGACGTATTACACAACTTGAAAACATGATCCGTAATGCGGTTATCATTGAAGACAATGGTGAAGAGTCTACAGTTGTAACATTAGGTAAAACAGTAACATTTAAAGAGTTACCAGGTGGAGACGAAGAAGCGTACACAATCGTAGGTAGCGCAGAAGCAGATCCATTTGAAGGAAGAATTTCTAACGATTCTCCAATCGCAAAAAGCTTATTAGGTAAGCAAATTGGTGAGAAGGTAGCAATCCAAACACCGGGCGGAGAAATGCAAGTAGAGATTATCTCTGTAAAATAACGTAAAAATCACTCGTGTGAAAACGAGTGATTTTTTATTTGTATAAAAGGTGAAACACCTCGTCTAAACTACAATAGACGAGGTGTTTTTTATGAAAATGAAACGGAGAATTATAATTGTTTTAATTTGTTTTATGGGTGTGATTTTTTTATTACTTTGTCGTTTAATCCAAATACAGATTATAGATACGGAATCATTTACCGATCGAAATATCAATTTGATTGAAAAAAGTGTTACGCAACGAACACAATCACTTACAGTAGATAATGGAAGAGGGCACTTTACAGATCGAAATGGTAAGGAAATTGGTGAAGAGAAATATCCAGTCTTAATTGTTTTTCCATTTTTACAAATAAAAAATGACATGTTAGAGAAAATTGCGCATATCATTGGTGTGTCGAGACAAGAGATAAGACTGCAGATGAAAAATAAGAATCAAGCATTTATATTACGAAGGGGGAATATCCCATTTCAATTAACGTTCGAGCAGATGGAGAAGGTAAATCAATTAGATATTTTAGGTATTGTAGTAGCAGAAGTTCGACTGAAGCAAACGGGAGAGGTAAATCATTTAATTGGTGATGTGGGAGAGAATGAACAGGAATTTCAAAAGCGTTATGGAGAAATGAAAAAAACTTCGAAACAAACGCCAATTGGTATTTCTGGATTGCAACAATCATTTGATGAATTTTTACTGACTGATGGAGAGGCGAAAGTGTTGTATCAAGTGGACCAGCAAGGAGAACCGATTTTTGGGAAACAGGCGAAATACACTTCACCAGGAAATCCATTTTATCCAGTTACTATTCAAACAACAATGCATAAAACGTTGCAACGACGAGCAGAAGAGATTATAGATGAAAACGGAATAAAAAAAGGTGGGTTAGTATTACTAGACATAAAGAATAGTGAAGTTTTAGCAATGGTAAGTAAGCCTTCTTTACAGATGAATGATAGGAGGATATATAAAGCTACACTTGAAAATCAAATGTTAACTCCTCATTTTCCAGGGTCTGTTTTTAAAACAGTAGTTGCAGCAGCAGTAATTGATGAGAATTTGGTGCGGTTTAATCGTACATTTAACTGTAATACGGATTTATACGGTGAAAATCTTCCACAAGTTATGATGGGGTCATTAAACTTTAAGGAAAGCTTTGCTAGAAGCTGTAATCGAACGTTTGCCGTATTAGGCGATGAACTAATGCAAAAGGATAGGGAAGTATTAGAAACGTATTTAGAGGCCTTAGGAGCAAGTAAGAAGGTAGGGTGGAAAGGTTCGGTATTTCATACACCGGAATTTGAGCAATTGCCAGAAGAAAAGAGTGCTATTATTTGGAGAAGCGAAGAAAATAAAGATAGTAGAAAAGCGATTGCTCAAACGATGGTCGGACAAAAAGATGTACGTGTGTCACCTCTAGCTATAGCGAATATGATGGCGACAATTGCTAGAGGTGGAGAGAAGATGGAAGTGAAAGCTGTGAAAAAAATAGTGTATAAAAATGGAACTGACTTTTTTACATTTGAAAATCATAAATTAAATGGGAAACAGCTTTCTTATGAAACGATGAAAAAATTACAACAGTTGTTAAGAGGCGTTGTAACGATGGAGAAAGGAACGGGAACCGCATTCCGTTCGTTGCCACTAAATGTCGCTGGAAAATCTGGGACGGCACAAACAGGAAAAGGAGAGACAGTGAATCGCTGGTTTGCAGGTTATTTTCCATATGAAAACCCAAGATATGCTTTAGTTGTAGTTGATATAGAAACAGATAACGTAAATGTAGTTACACCAGCTTTTGCAGAAATGGTAGAAGCAATTCATCAATTAGAAATTGAAAAGTAATCTTGCAATTATTTATGAAATGTTTTCATTTCGTGAAAATATTATTGTAAATGTTCAACCTTTCTAGATTTAATGTTACAATAGCAAGTATGAAAAACTGCATGGAGGTTTGAAGAATGGCAGGAGGATCTAGATTTCAACAGAAACAACAAAAACGTCGTCAAAACGGTGTTTTAAATATTGCGATTGCTATTGTATTAGTAGCAGTAGCTATTGTAGCATATCAATTGTTTGTTCCTGGTACAAAAGAGCAAGCGTCTTCTAGTGATAAAAAAGTAGCTCAGCAAACAACAAAAGAAAATAAAGCTGAGAAAGTTAAAGGTAAAGAAGAGACGAAGAAGAACGAGCAAGAGAAAACAGAGGCTAAGAAGAAGGAAGAAGAAGAGAAGCAAAAGGCTGAAGAAGAAAAGAAAAAAGCTGAAGAAGAAGCGAAAGCTAACGAGAAAGTATCAGCTGAAAAAACACAGCCAAAGGCAACAGATGCTTATACGAAATCTTCTTGGAAGCCAGTAGGTACAGAGCAAGGTGCAACACCTGCGATGACGTTTAAAAAAGGCACAGCAGATTGGAATGAGATGAACCAAGCGATTTCAGCTGCAATTGACGTTCCGGTAGAGCAATTAGTTATTCATAGAATCGGAAATAACGGTAAGAATAAAGCTTACGGCAACGTACAAGATAAGCAATCAGGTAAAAAATATTATGTAAATATTGATTGGGTAGACAATGAAGGCTGGAAACCAGTACTCGTTCAAACTCTAAACTAAAAAAAGAGAGGCTCTTATGAGCCTCTCTTTTTTAGTTAGCGTAATTTCTTTAACTTAAAATGCACAACCGCGCTATAATAAGGTCTTTTACTTTCAGGGTCCATAACCATTTGGTGAGAAATATGATGAACTTCGAGCATAAGTGCTTTATTATTATCAATTTGTTCGCTAATTTTCTTCTCTAAAGAAACTAAATTTGCAGCCTCAAAAAACTCCACTTTATCTTCTAACATTTCAAAGGTAAATGACACGAAGACCACTCCTCTCCTATGTAATCAAATATAGTGTAACAAAGAAAAGAAGGAAATACTACGTACATTTCAATTGACATTTTTAGAAAGAGAGCATATTATACTGATAAAACCGATAAGAAAAAGGGGGATTTTTATGGGAACAGAATTTAATGGTTTATTTGATGAATGGGCTCATACGTACGACTCATTTGTACAAGGCGAAGATATACAATATAAAGAAGTTTTCGCCCATTATGAGGACATTTTAGAGGATGTAGTTAACAAGTCATTTGGCAACGTATTAGAATTTGGTGTTGGTACTGGCAACTTAACAAATAAATTATTACTTGCTGGTCGTACAGTTTACGGTATAGAGCCGTCACGTGAAATGCGCACTATTGCAAAAGAGAAATTACCAAAAGAATTTTCAATTACAGAAGGTGATTTTCTATCATTTGAAGTCCCGAATTCAATCGATACTATCGTGAGCACTTATGCATTTCATCATTTAACAGATGATGAAAAAGACATAGCGATTGCGAAGTATAGTCAATTGCTAAACAAAGGTGGTAAAATAGTGTTTGCTGATACGATATTTGCAGATCAAGATGCATATGATAAAACTGTTGAAACAGCAAAACAAAGAGGTTTCCATCAGTTAGCAAACGATTTGCAAACAGAATACTATACACGTATTCCTATCATGCAATATATTTTTGAAAACAATGGCTTCCATGTAACGTTTACGAGATTAAATCATTTCGTTTGGGTAATGGAGGCAACTAAGCAATAGAAAGAGGGATTAGATTGAGAATTGCTGTAATTGGAGCAATGGAAGAAGAAGTACGTATTTTACGTGACAAATTAGAACAAGCAGAAACAGAAACGGTTGCAGGCTGTGAATTTACGAAAGGGCTATTGGCAGGACATGAAGTAATCTTGTTAAAGTCTGGTATTGGTAAAGTAAATGCAGCGATGTCAACGACAATTTTATTAGAAAAATATAAGCCTGAAAAAGTAATCAACACTGGTTCAGCTGGTGGATTCCATCATTCTCTAAATGTTGGAGATGTAGTTATTTCAACAGAAGTTCGTCACCATGACGTAGATGTAACTGCATTTAATTACGAATATGGTCAAGTTCCTGGAATGCCACCTGGATTTAAAGCTGATGAGGCGTTAGTTGCATTAGCTGAAAAATGTATGCAGGCAGAAGAAAATATTCAAGTTGTAAAAGGTATGATTGCAACAGGTGATTCATTTATGAGTGATCCGAACCGCGTTGCAGCAATTCGTGATAAATTTGAAGATCTTTATGCAGTAGAAATGGAAGCAGCGGCTGTTGCACAAGTGTGCCACCAATATGAAGTTCCGTTTGTAATCATTCGTGCACTTTCTGATATTGCTGGTAAAGAATCGAATGTTTCATTTGATCAATTTTTAGATCAAGCAGCTCTTCATTCTACAAACTTTATCGTAAAAGTATTAGAAGAGTTAAAGTAATGTAACAAAAAGGCAACTGTCTCATATAAAGAAAATACATACAGTTGCCTTTTCTTTATTGGCAAATAAGGGGGAGAACACGATGAATGTATATCGTGGAGTTCATGAGTTAATTGGTCATACACCAATTGTAGAAATTACTCGTTTTTCACTTCCGAAAGGAGTCCGTTTATTTGCAAAGCTTGAATTTTATAATCCAGGCGGAAGCGTTAAGGATCGTTTAGGAAGAGAACTAATCGAAGATGCACTAGAAAAAGGGCTCGTCGCAGAGGGCGGAACAATTATTGAACCGACGGCTGGAAATACCGGTATTGGACTGGCACTTGCAGCGTTAGAACATGATTTACGCGTTATTGTTTGTGTACCAGAGAAATTTAGTATTGAAAAACAAGAATTAATGAAAGCGCTAGGTGCAACGGTCGTGCATACACCGACTGAACAAGGAATGACCGGCGCGATTGCAAAAGCAAAAGAATTAGTAAATGAAATATCGAATTCATACTCTCCAAGTCAGTTTGCGAATGAAGCAAACCCTCGTGCTTATTTCAAAACACTAGGTCCTGAACTTTGGGATGCGCTTAACGGAGAGATTAACATATTTGTTGCAGGAGCAGGAACTGGTGGTACATTCATGGGGACTGCATCTTATTTGAAAGAAAAAAATGTAGATATAAAAACGGTTATTGTGGAACCAGAAGGATCAATTTTAAATGGTGGTAAAGCTGGTTCGCATGAAACAGAAGGGATTGGCCTTGAATTTATCCCGCCATTTTTAAAAACATCTTATTTTGATGAAATTCATACAATTTCTGATCGAAATGCATTTTTACGAGTGAAGGAATTGGCGCAAAAAGAAGGACTGCTTGTTGGGAGCTCGTCAGGAGCAGCATTTCATGCAAGTTTACTTGAAGCAGAGAAAGCGGCGCCAGGCACAAATATTGTAACGATTTTTCCTGATAGTAGTGAGCGCTATTTAAGTAAAGACATATACAAAGGATGGGAATAAAAAATGAGAGCAAAGACAAAGTTAATTCATGGTATTCGCATAGGAGAACCTTCAACTGGAGCTGTAAACGTACCGATTTATCAAACAAGTACGTACAAACAAGAAGCAGTTGGGAAGCACCAAGGATATGAATATTCACGTACAGGCAACCCAACACGTGCAGCTTTAGAAGAAATGATTGCTGTATTAGAAAACGGTCATGCTGGATTTGCATTTGGTTCAGGAATGGCTGCTATTACAGCGACAATTATGTTGTTCTCAAAAGGTGACCACGTCATTTTAACAGATGATGTTTATGGCGGAACGTATCGCGTTATTACGAAAGTATTAAACCGTTTCGGCATTGAGCATACATTTGTAGATACAACAAACCTAGAGGAAGTTGAAGAAGCTATTCGTCCAAATACGAAAGCGATTTATGTGGAAACACCAACGAACCCATTACTGAAAATTACTGATATTAAGAAAATATCTACTCTTGCTAAAGAGAAAGATGTATTAACAATTATTGATAACACATTCATGACGCCATATTGGCAGTCGCCGATTTCTTTAGGAGCAGATATTGTACTTCATAGTGCTACAAAATATTTAGGAGGTCATAGTGATGTAGTTGCAGGTTTAGTAGTTGTAAATAGCCCGCAATTAGCAGAAGACCTTCACTTTGTACAAAACTCAACAGGAGGTATTCTAGGGCCGCAAGATAGCTTCTTATTACTTCGCGGTTTAAAAACATTAGGAATTCGTATGGAAGAACATGAAACGAATTCACGTGCAATTGCTGAGTTTTTAAATAACCATCCAAAAGTAAATAAAGTATATTATCCAGGTCTTGAATCACATCAAAACCATGCATTAGCAAAAGAACAAGCAAATGGATTTGGTGCCATTATCTCATTTGATGTAGATAGTGAAGAAACGTTAAATAATGTACTTGAGAAACTGCAATACTTCACACTTGCTGAAAGCTTAGGAGCAGTAGAAAGTTTAATTTCGATCCCATCTCAAATGACACATGCATCAATCCCAGCAGATCGCCGTAAAGAATTAGGAATTACAGATACATTAATTCGTATCTCTGTCGGTATTGAAGATGGTGAAGATTTAATGGAAGATTTAGCACAAGCGCTAGCATAGTAAAAATGCACTGCTAATATGGGCAGTGCATTTTTATTATATTAATTTGTGAAACATTTCACAAATTAGACATACACAAATGAAATGATTTCATGTATATTGAATTCATGAAATATTATTCACGAATAAACTTGTGAAATGTTTCACAAACAATGAGATTCATGTAGGAAGGTAACTCTATTTTTTTGCGCTAATCGGGACTTATAAAGACCGTGATAACAGAATAGGAGGAAATTTACATGGTAGTCAAAGAGAAAGTTGTAAATGAAATGCAAGAGGTAAAAGAGATGATTGATACGTTAGTAAATAATGGTCAAGAAGCTTTACAAGCATTAGAAAGTTTTACACAAGAGCAAATTGACAACATTGTTCATGAAATGGCACTAGCAGGTGTTGATCAACATATGCCATTGGCAAAATTGGCTGTTGAGGAAACGGGCCGTGGTGTATATGAAGACAAATGCATTAAAAATATTTTTGCTACTGAATATATTTGGCATAATATAAAGAGAGATAAAACGGTAGGAATTATTCACGAAGATCCTCATGAAGAAATAATAGAAATTGCGGAACCTGTCGGTGTAGTAGCTGGGGTAACGCCAGTAACGAATCCAACGTCGACAACAATGTTTAAAGCGTTAATCGCGATAAAAACGAGAAATCCAATTATTTTCGCCTTTCATCCTTCTGCACAAAATTGTTCCGTTGCAGCGGCGAAAACAGTATATGATGCAGCGTTGAAAGCTGGTGCACCAAAGCACTGTATTCAATGGATTGAAAGACCGTCTGTCGAAGCAACGAAGCAATTAATGAACCATGACGGTGTGGCACTCGTTCTAGCAACTGGAGGAGCTGGTATGGTGAAATCAGCTTATTCTACTGGAAAACCAGCGCTAGGCGTCGGCCCTGGTAATGTACCATGTTATATAGAGAAATCAGCACATGTAAAACGAGCTGTTAATGATTTAATTTTATCGAAAACATTTGATAACGGTATGATCTGTGCATCGGAACAGGCAATCATTGTCGATAAGGAAATTTATGATGATATGAAAACAGAAATGATTGCAAACAATTGTTACTTTGTAACAGAGGAAGAGAGAAGAAAATTAGAAAAGCTAGTTATAAATGAAAATACATGTGCAGTAAATAGTGATATTGTAGGGAAATCCGCGCAGTATATTGCTGAATTAGTTGGGGTTACTGTGCCTGAACATACAAAAATACTTGTAGCTGAAATACAAGGTATTGGAGCAGCATATCCATTATCTCGTGAGAAATTGAGTCCAGTATTAGCTTGTGTAAAAGCAAATTCATTAGAAGAAGGATTTACATATTGCGAAGAAATGTTGAACCTTGGTGGTTTAGGACATTCAGCAGTCATCCATTCTACAAACAAAGAAGTGCAAAAGCAATTTGGATTACGCATGAAAGCTTGCCGTCTTATTGTAAATGCACCTTCATCACAAGGTGGAATAGGGGATATATATAATGGATTTATTCCATCACTTACGCTTGGTTGTGGTTCTTACGGGAAAAACTCAGTTTCCCAAAACGTAACAGCGACTCATTTATTAAATATAAAAAGGCTGGCAAATAGAAAAAAGAATATGCAGTGGTTCAAACTGCCACCAAAAATTTATTTTGAAAAACATGCTACAGCATATTTAGCAAATATGCCTAACATTTCACGTGCATTTATTGTAACGGATCCAGGAATGGTTGAGCACGGCTATGTAGATACAGTCGCGCACTATTTACGTAAGCATGCAAATGATGTAAAAGTTGAAGTTTTCTTTGAGGTCGAGCCAGATCCATCAGATGAAACTGTTTTTAAAGGTGCGGAAATGATGAGAAGCTTTAAACCAGATGTAATTATCGCACTTGGTGGCGGTTCAGCTATGGATGCAGCAAAAGGGATGTGGCTTTTCTATGAGCACCCAGAAACAACATTCTATGGAATTAAACAGAAGTTTTTAGATATAAGAAAACGTACATGTAAATATCCGGAATTAGGAAATAAAGCACAGTTTGTTGCAATTCCAACAACATCGGGAACAGGATCAGAAGTGACACCATTTGCGGTTATTACAGATAAGAAAAATAATATAAAGTATCCGCTCGCAGATTATGAATTAACACCAGATGTAGCAATTGTTGATCCACAGTTTGTAATGACAGTACCACCACATGTAACAGCAGACACTGGTATGGACGTATTAACGCATGCAATTGAGGCGTATGTGTCTGTTATGGCAAATGACTATACAGATGGATTAGCATTAAAAGCAATTGATCTCGTATTTAAATATTTACCGAGAGCATATAAAGATGGAAATGATGAAGAAGCGCGAGAAAAAATGCATAATGCTTCCGCAATCGCAGGGATGGCATTTGCAAATGCTTTCCTAGGTATTAATCACAGTTTAGCACATAAAATTGGACCGGAATTCCATATCCCACATGGGCGCGCAAATGCGATTCTTATGCCTCATGTAGTCCGCTATAATGCCATTAAGCCAAGAAAACATGCATTGTTCCCAAAATATGAGCACTTTGTTGCAGATGAACGCTATGCACATATTGCGAGAATGCTCGGGCTTCCAGCAAGCTCAATAGCGGAAGGTGTGGAATCACTCGTCCAAGCGATTATTGCGCTTGGAAAAAGCTTAAATATCAATATGAGTATTGCGGGACAAGGAGTTGCTAAAGAACAATTTGAAGCTGTTGTGGAAATGTTAGCAGAAAGAGCTTTTGAAGATCAATGTACAACAGCTAATCCAAAATTACCGCTCATTTCAGAGCTAAAAGAAGTCTATATGGAAGCGTATAAAGGCGTATAATAGATAAAAAAGAGCCGTAAGTAAGCGGCTCTTTTTTACTTTGGAAAACATCTCCCAGTTTGGTTCTATTTACTTGTCTTTAAGCTTAATAGAATATGATAAAGTGAGGATGGGAGTGATAAGCAAATGAAAGAATTACAAGAAAAAATAGCAGATTATACCCGTTTCGGACAAGTACTTTTGTCTATAAGTACATTTTTAATGATCGGTTTATTAATTCCAAGTGGAGTCAAAGATATGGTGCAGTCTTTTGTTATGATGGGGAGTATTATTGTATTTTTAGTTCTTGCTTTTTTCTTCTTTAAGCGTGTTAGAATGCTGCGTGACCAATTAGAGGAGAGCGAATATGAAGAAAATTGTTAAATAAGGCGCTACGAAAAGAAGAAATCTTTTTGTAGCGTTTTTTCGTTTTTTGTAGAAAATGTATGCGTTTCATGTTGACAATGATAATCCTTATCAATTAAAGTATAATAGTAATCAATGATTATCATTATCAATTAGAGGTGAAAAAATGAAGAAATCTATTACGCTGTTTACAGCGATCTTATCTATTTTTTTCTTATTAATAGGTTGCAGTGCAAAGGGAAACGAAAAAGCATCCGCAACGAAAACAGAAAAAGGAACAGACAAAATCGAAATTACCGACTTCTCAGACAGAAAGGTAACATTTGATAAAAATCCAGAGAGTTTTGCAACATTAAGTATGGGGGACATGGATATTATTCATACTTTGGGTGGCAAAGTAATAGGTCGTCCAGATACAAAGTTAACTCTTCCGGAAGAGTTAAAGAAAGCACAAGTAATTGGGAATGCACATCAGCCAAACTTTGAACAAATTGCTAGCTTAAAGCCGGATGTACTTGTTGCTAATAATGGGTTCCAAAAAAATATTCCAACGGTTGAAGGGCAAGGAACAAAAGTAATCATTTCTTCAGCCAACTCTGTAAAAGACATTCAAAAGAGTATTGAAATGTATGGAACAGTAATGAAAAAAGAAGATAAAGCAAACGAGCTTAATCAGAAAATTAATGATCAAATGAAGAAATATGAGAAAAAGAGCGATGTTAAAGCGTTGCTAGTTTATGGAGCACCGGGCACTTATTTAGCAGCATTACCAACTTCTCTATCAGGTGATATTTTAGAAAAAACAGGCGGGAAAAATATTGCAGCTGGTTTTCCAGAAATGAAAGAATATCCGCAATATGCACAGTTAAGTGTAGAACGTATTATTGAAGCAAACCCGGATGTGATTTATTTAATTACACATGGAGATCCCAATAGCGTGAAAAAAGCATTTGAAGGCGAAATGATGAAAAATGAAGCGTGGAAAAATTTAGAGGCAGTCAAACAAAATCGCATCGTTATTTTACCACCAGATTTATTTGGCTCAAATCCTGGAACAAAAGTGACAGAAGCGATGGACTTTATGTATAAAAGTATACAAGATGTAAGGAAATGATAGGCATGGAGAGTAGTGAAATAGTAAGAGAAAAGAAGCATCCTTTTGCAAAGAAAAGATGGATGATAACAGTTACTTTAGTTGTATTAACTGTTCTAGGTCTTTTTTATGGCCTTTTTGCAGGAAGTTTATCCTTTTCTTTACGAGACATTATAGTGGGAATACAAGATGAGGGTTCGACAGTTCATCGAATTGTATGGGATCTTCGCATACCCAGAGTGCTCGTTGGTTTTATTGTAGGAACATGTTTAGCTGCATCAGGAGCGTTATTGCAAGGGGTTATGAGAAATCCTCTTGCAGATCCTGGCATTATCGGAGTTTCATCAGGAGCAGGTCTTGTAGCAATTATAATTATGATTTTATTTCCTCAGCATATGGCATTCTTACCACTAGGAGCTTTTTTAGGAGCCTTTATTACAGCAATGGTCATTTACGCACTATCATGGCAAAAGGGTGCGCCACCTTCACGAATTGTATTAGTAGGTGTTTCAATAAACGCCTTAATTGGTGCAGCGACTTCAGCGTTAATGTTATTACATAGCGACAAAGTACAATCAGTTCTACCGTGGTTAGCTGGTGGTATTGGTGGTGTGAGTTGGGCACATTTAAATATGATTATTTATTATGCGATATTCGCTATTGTATTAGCTTTCTTCGGTATTAAACATATTCGAGTATTAATGCTTGGGGATGAAATGGCCAAATTATTAGGGCATAACGTTGAAAGAAGTCGGTTTTATTTAATAGTAGTAAGTACAATGTTAGCTGGAATAGCAGTTAGTGTTTCTGGTCTTATTGGATTTGTCGGTCTCGTTGTACCACATATGCTACGTTTATTAGTCGGAAATGATTATAGATATTTGCTGCCATTATCATGCCTTGGTGGCGGAATATTACTTGTTTTCGCAGATGCGATAGCTAGAAGTTGGTTTGATCCAATCGAATTACCAGTTGGTATTTTATTGTCCTTCTTAGGTGGTCCGTTCTTCTTATATTTAATTCATAGAGGAGGAAAACAACGTGATTTCCGTTAACAAAGTGTTTTACGCACATTCTGAAAGATTTCAAATGCAAAATATGAATATACATATTAAAGCTGGAGAAATCGTTAGTTTAATCGGTCCGAATGGATCGGGGAAATCTACTTTGCTTCGTTTAATAGCAAGGCTACTTAAACAAAGCGAAGGGGACATCATTTTAGATGGGAAAAATATTCATATGATGAAGAGTGCTGATGTAGCGAAGCAATTAGCAATGTTACCACAAATGCATGACCATCAATTAGATTTAACAGTGAAAGAATTAATCGAATTTGGAAGAGGACCCCATAAATCATGGAGCGGTCGCTTAAATAAAGAAGATGAAGAAATTGTTGATTGGGCATTGTCTGTTACAAATCTTGAAGGGTATGAATATCGTCTTTTACAGTCTTTGTCCGGAGGAGAAAGACAACGGGCTTGGATTGCAATGACGCTAGCACAACGTACAAATGTCTTATTGTTAGATGAACCAACAACCTTTTTGGATATCGTTCACCAGTTGGAAGTAATGGAACTTGTGGAACGATTAAATGAAGAGTTTGGTATGACAATTATAATGGTTTTACATGACATTAACCAAGCGGCTCAATATAGCGATCGTTTACTCGTATTAAAGCGAGGGAAGATTCAGTATGACGGCGTACCAGAAGAAGTACTATGTCATCAAATGTTTCAACATGTATTTGGCATAGAAGTAGATATTTTTCACGGAAGCGACAAGCCATTTTTTACACCGAAACGAATTTTTAAAAAAGGAGAAGAGAGATGCAAACAGAAGAGCGTATTACCACTGAATTAGTAAGAGAATTTGTTATGGCAGCTCACGGTGATCTAGAAAAAGTACAGGAGCTTTTGGCCGAATCACCTAGCTTACTTCATGCTTCTTATAATTGGGGCGGATCAGATTGGGAAAGTGCTTTAGGGGCATCGGCACATGTAGGCCGTAAAGATATTGCTCTTTATTTACTAGAAAAGGGTGCTCGAATGGATATTTTCACAGCGGCTATGCTTGGTGAACTTGAAGTTGTACAAGCCATTTTAGTAGTACAACCAGAAGCATTATTTGCACCTGGCCCGCATGGCATCTCTCTTCTTCAACATGCACGAATGGGTGGTGAAAAAGCTCAGCGTGTATTTGAGTACTTAACAGTGCTTTCTTAATGACCGCAAAGTTCTTATGTGCGGTAAACTTTCCACTCAAAAGATTGGAAGGTTTACCGCCCGTTAGAACGGGATAAGTATCTAGTATATTTGGAAATCCTACACCCCCTCAATTGTAGTTTTCCTTATGCTAGTTATGATGTGGATGAAGTAGACAATATTTGTCTACTTCTTTTTTTACGTTTGTAAAGAGTGAATATTCTATGTTTTAATGTTGGTTCATTTATAATAGAGAGTAACACGTACTATACATACAAAATATGATCATGTAATCAAGAACAGAATGCTGGGAAGGAGTTTAAAAATGTTCCATACAGATCGCCTACAATTCCGCAAATATACAATGGATGATTTACAGTTCTACGCTTCGTTATGGGGGAACGAGAAAGTAATGCGCTATATTGGAAATGGGACGTTAAAAACATATATGCAATGTAAAAAAAGTTTGGAGGAGTGGGTGCTTCCAAGTTATAAAAATGGTCTCGGTTTATTTGTAATGATTGAAAAGGAAACTGGAATACGAATTGGTCATGCAGGACTTGTTAAGCAGAAGGTAGATGGAAAAGAGGAAATTGAAATTGGTTATTGGTTACTTCCTCAGTATTGGGGGAAAGGATATGCGAAAGAATCAGCGGCAGCATTTCGAGACTACGGTTTCCAAGCATTACAAATGAATAAATTAATTTCTCTTATTAACCCGAACCACCCAGCTTCAATATTTGTCGCCAGAAAAACAGGGCTTAGTTATGAGAAAACAACTTCATTTCATGAGATGGATGTTCTCGTTTATTCCATTAAGCGGGTTGGATGAAAAAAGGTGAATTGCATCTTTTGGAGAATGATATATATAAAATAAAGGGGGGATTACATGTATATTTACCATAATGGACTTATTATTCGTGAGGGAACGAACGGTGTACCAGCATATGCGATTAAGACATTATTTGAAGATGCTGGTTGGAGTAATGACAATATCCCTTCTTGGCAAATTGAAAAGTTTACGATTGCATTTGAAAATTCAACATGGGCTTTCACAATTTGGGATGAAGAAGAAATGGTCGCGATGGTTAGAGTGATTTCTGATCAAATCATGGTTGCTAACATAGTAAATTTAGTTGTGAAGTGTGAGTATAGGGGAAAAGGGTTAGGTAAGAAACTTGTAGCTCTTTGCTTGCAGAAGCTTCCGCATGGCGATTGGTTTGCACATACATCGGCTAACAATTTCGATTTTTATAGAAGTTGTGGTTTTGAAGTAAGAGAGTTATCAAGAAATGGAACATGTGCGTATTATGGGTATCAAGTGGCGAAAAAGGATGGGCATCGATAAAATTATAAGGTAGTGAAGAAAAAGGATTGCTATTTTAATAATATAAACTGAACTGAGACTTATTTTGTGATAAAATAAAAGAAAATTCAGTTTATTAAACGGGGGATAAAAATGAATGTAAAAGTTGGGGATGTATTTAAATACGAAAGAAAGTTTACCGAGGAAGAAGTTTTTGAATTTGCAAATATTACAGGTGATAAGGGTAGACATCATATGGAATATGATGAGAATGGACGATTAATGGTTCACGGTTTATTGACTGCTAGCATTGGGACGAAAGTAGGCGAAGAGTTACATTACATAGCGAGGGAATTGGTAAGTGAGTTTATTAGACCAGTTTTTACAGGAGATACGATTACTTGTGAATTAACTTTAACAAATATTGAACAAATGGAAGGATATAAAAAAGTTTCAATTGAGTCAGTTTATCGCAATCAACAGGAAAAGACCGTACTAGTTGGGACAAGTTATGGAATTATAAGGGAATAAAAAAGAAGCCTGTTATGAAACAGGCTTCTTTTTTATCATTTAATAAACACGTTTTCGATTTTCCGCATGACTAGAGATAAGTAATAACGCAGATTCTTCACCTATATTGCGAACAATATGGGGAACGCATGCATTCCAGGAGAAAGAATCACCTTCTGTTACAACCGCAATATCTTCACCATGTTGAACTTCTAGTTTTCCACGTAATACAAGGTGGCATTCTTCCCCTTCATGGGCATTTGGTGAGTTTTCTTTCGGAAACCCGGTAGGAATTTCTACTAGAGATAGGCGAAGACCACCTTGCTCCGCAACATGTTCAATTCTTTGTTCATCTTTTCCGTATACACTGTATTTACGTTCTTCTTTTTTTACAATTTTCAACCGATCTTTTTGTTCTAATAATAAATAGGGAAGGGGAACGTTTAAAAAATTGGAGATCGTTTCTAAAGTTGAGATAGATGGTGATGTTTTATTATTTTCAACCTGACTCATAAAACCTTTAGAAAGACCTGTTCCTTCACAAATTTGTGCTATTGTTATGCCTCTACGTTGACGAATTTCACGTATTGCAGAACCAATGTTCATAAAAATCAAGCTCCTTTTTGTAAACAACTATTTGTATCATAGCAAAAAAAATATATTTTTTCTCATGAAAAATGAATTGACGAATAAAAAAAATTAGTGTATGTTTTGTAATGTAAATAAAAGTTTTGTATAAGAAAACTATAAAGGAGAGAAAGAAATGAATCAACATATTGGTAACTTAATTATTCGTATCGTGTTAGGGGTAACATTCTTTATGCACGGTTTAACAAAATTCCAATCAGGAATTGACAATATTGCAGGGTGGTTTACAAGCATTGGTTTACCAGGAGGACTTGCATACGGTGTAGCAACAGTTGAATTAGTTGGAGGTCTATTGCTAATTCTAGGCTTAGGCGTAAGATATATTGGCTTATTATTTGCACTTGTTATGGTTGGAGCGATTGTAAAAGTAAAATGGTCAGCTGGCTTGTTAGGAGACGGAAAAAATCCTGGATTTGAGTTAGAACTTGCATTATTAGCAATGGGTGCATACTTATTTGTTGCGAAAGCTGATGGTTTTGTAGATAATTTCTTAAAAGAGAAAATGTCAAAGAAGAACTAATTTAAATGGGGGTATAACAAGATGAGCTTTCAACTTCATCCCGAAACAACACTTGGTGTTGTTCATTTATACGTATCAAATATAAAGAAATCACTAGATTTTTATACGGAAGTACTAAGCATGAAAGTGCTAAAAGAAGAGGAAGCAGTCGTTACATTTGGGAATGAAAATGATGAACCACTCCTTATCATTGAAGAAAAGAAAGAAGCTTTTCCGAAACAAAGAGGAAGAACAGGGTTATATCATTACGCAATTTTATTACCAAATAGACAAGACTTAGCGAACATTCTTCGTCACCTTGTAGAGATGGTATATCCACTGCACGGTGGAGCCGATCATTACTTTAGTGAAGCTCTTTATTTAGCTGATCCAGATGGAAATGGGATTGAAATTTATCATGATCGCCAAAAAGAAGTTTGGCGTGATGGGAATGGAGAGCTACCATTTGTTAGTAACCCGTTAGCTGGTGAAGAATTATTGCAGCAAGGAAGTGTATGGAATGGGTTCCCGGCGGGTACTGTGATGGGACATATTCATTTACATGTAGCTGACTTAGAAGAAGCGAAACGTTTCTATGTTAATGGTCTTGGTTTTGATGTAACAATCCCAGCTCGTAATGGAGCGCTGTTCGTATCCGCAGG
Source organism: Bacillus hominis (assembly GCF_030348325.1). Classification (NCBI taxonomy): domain Bacteria; kingdom Bacillati; phylum Bacillota; class Bacilli; order Caryophanales; family Bacillaceae; genus Bacillus; species Bacillus hominis. The sequence goes on along the minus strand of NZ_JAUCFS010000005.1, from coordinate 3,923,243 downwards.
TGGTTATCATCACCATATTGGCTTAAATACATGGCAAGGTGAAGGGATACCAGCACAAATGCCAAATTCCGTTGGCTTGAAATATTTCACAATTGTACTAGCGGATGAAAAACAAAAAGAGCAATTATGTGAAAGCTTAAAAAATATTGGCAAGATTGCTACGTATAAAGATGGAATATTACAGGTCAAGGATCCATTTGGACATTGTATCCATTTAAAAATAAAAGGAGAAGCCTAAAAAAGGCTTCTCTTTTTTACTTTCTTATAATTGCTTTTTCGTTTTGTAAAAATAGTTCATCAAATTGCTTCGCAAGTTCAAAATCTAGTTTCGTTAAACCTTTTGCATTCCAAGATGACAAAGTAATAATGACTGCTTTATACTGGATAAGGATAAATGGATGGTGATTATGTTCTTCTGATAGTTTGGCGGCTTCAGAGACAAATTCGACTCCTTTTAAGTAGTCGGAAAACATATATTTTCGTTCAATCCATTTTTCATCTTTTACCATCCATTTATCTACCTTCAATAATTCCTCTTGAACTTCTTCTTCAGTTAATCGTAGCATCATTTTCCACATCCTTTACCTGTAGTAGCGCAAGACCATTGTTAATAAGGCGTGTTACAGCTTCATCAGTTGTGAAAGTAGAAAGTTGCTTTAATAATGCTGCTGATGTTTCATGCCCTTTGTTATGTTGTAAAAGTAATTCTAAAATTTCAAGACGAAGCAACCATTCTTTCGGATAAAATTTATTTAATACTTCTTGGATTGCTACTAATTGATCAGCGTGAGCATCGTGTACAATATTTTCGTTACGAATATCTCGAACTGTTTGATACATACGTTCAAGCTCAGTCAGTACAAGCGGACCAGGAGTTTTTTGTATTTCTTCATCCATCGGGAAGAATGCGGCTGCATCTGCTGCTCCTGGGAATACGGAAGTAATTGTTGAACCAACAGCCATATCAAATGCTCCCCATGAAGGATCGAATAATAAACGATCTTTATGAGTAACTGTGCAATCCATAAAGGAGATAAGAGCAATCTTTTCATTATTCTTTATAGTGTCTGTTACTGTTCCTTTTACATGAATGCCACTTGCAAAAGTAAGTTCTACACTATTTCCAATTGTAATACCTAATGACTGTAACTTTTCTTCTGTACAATCTTCTAATGTGATATTACCCTCTAGTAATCCGACCGGTGTGCCAAATCCATCGTTGTGTACAGATGTAGAATGATTTGCTAACTGTTTATTATGAATTGCTAATGCAGTTGGTGTATTTGTTCTCATGTAAATGACTTCGCCAGTATCATTTTTAATTGTCTCTGTAAATGTACCGGTAATTTGTAATCCGCTACTTAGCTCAGCTGTAGCATGATTTTCGGAGCGAATTGCTTTTTCTAATCCTTCTGTGCCACCTGTTTTGAATGCCATCGTTTCAGAGAACTTCTCAAGTGCCTCAGTCAACTCTTCAAATGATTCACAAACAAATAGCTGTGGCTGCATTTTTGTCACGTCATAAGTTGTCCCTGTGCAAGCTTCAATTGAGAATGGAACTTTTTCTACAGCATCTGTTAAGCAATGCTTGCTTTCACCAACAGAAGAAAGGAGACCAGCACCGTAGATTTTCGGATCGTCTATATTTCCGATCAATCCGTATTCCACTGTCCACCAGAAAAGGCGCGAAATTTGTTCTGCTTCTGATAAACCGGAAACTAAGTTTTGTTTTTCGATTACAGTATTTTCAGCAACTTCAACTTCTTCAGGTGTAGAAGTCGGGCTTTCTTTTACAATCGTTAATGTACGAACAGCCTCAAAAGCCTCATGTTCTTCTTTTGTTGAGAAAGCTTTCGCTCCAATTTGTCCAAAGCGCTTCACATATTTTGCATATGTAGAATCAAGTAAAATCGGTGCGTGTCCTGCTGCTTCATGAACGATATCAGGAGCAGGGGTATACTCGATATTTTCTACTTTACGAATATCTGTTGCGATTGGTAGTAATCCGTGCCCTTGAAAATCGAAGAATGCTACGCCAGGAATAAGTCCGTCAATCGTTACAGCTCCCCAGCCGCTTGGTGCTAAACAATCATTCATTTCTTCTACTTTTGGGATTGCATCTATATTAATACCAGATGATTGTAGTCCGTTAACATAGGATGGATGAGCAACATCTTTTAAGAAGCTATGGTTTTGTCTCATAATGTAACGCCAAACAGCGTGATTCACCGGTGTGTATTGATCATAATGCTGTGTAGATACGAATGGTTTTAAATGTGATGGAATTTCTGTTTTCTTTGTCATTTAGACGTCCTCCTTTTTCTTTATCAAAATGAATACCGGTTTCGTATAGCCTGTACCACCTCCTTTCAAAAATGTAAGCGCTTATAAAATTTTATCATAAGATTCGGAATTATTTAACATTTGTTTCCGTGAGAAATAGAAAAAGCCCCCATCGGAACATCCGATAGGGGCGAAAGAATCGCGGTACCACCCTATTTGTAAGTGGAAATATACTTACATCTCAACTAATGATAACGGAAAAATTCCGTCTTTTCCTTCATGCATAAAAGCACTACGAAAAAGAAGCTCCAGAATTGTAATTCGTACTTATATATGTGCTAATTCCCACCGACCATTAGCTCTCTGAAACAGGGATATAAGATACTACTGCGATTCTTTCAACGCATAATATATGAATTTATTTAAAAGGGAAGGACGCAAAAAAGTCCCTATCGGAATATCCGATAGGGACGATAAAAATCGCGGTACCACCCTATTTGTAAACAAGTAATTGTTTACCACTCACTTTAAGATAACGGAAAGATCCGTCTTTCTCTTCATGCATCATGTGCACTACGGGAAAGAAGCTCCAGAATTGTAATTCACGCTTGTATATGTACTGATTCGCACCAACCATCAGTTCTCTGAGACAGGGATATAAGTCGCTACTAGTATTCCTTCAAAGCCAATATATAATTCGTTCAACTAAACTATGTTTTGTATTATAAAACTATATTTGAAAACTTGTCAACAATAATTTTATCCTATCCAAAAATTGACTTTAAAGTAAAGCGGTTAGGTGGGAGTCTTATTGCCTGTTAATGCGGGATGAAATTTGCATATAGTAAGCAGAATATGAGGAATGCTATAAGGGAAATGGAGGGGGCGTATGAAAGGGTTTATCGTGAACAGTAGTGTGGTTTTGTTCATTTTTTTATCTTCAATTTCTAGTGCTAGTGCGGAACATAATGGAGCAAAAGTTGCCTTTATTCGTAATCATAATCTATGGATTAAAGTCGGTGAGAAAGAAAAACAAATTACAAAAGGAGAGTACATAACAGGGCCGAAATGGTCACATAATGGAGAATGGCTTGCATATGCAAAAGGAAAGAAGCGAAATCATTTTGAACTGTATCGGCTGAAAGATGGAAAGAAAGTTACACCATCTCAATCAGAAGCATCGAATTATCAATGGTCACCAACAGGGAATATAATTGCATTTATATTTACAGGTACATTAAATACATTTGATACAGAAAAAAAGATTGCCGATTTTGAAAATGTAGCCAATGGTGTAGGGGATTATGTTTGGTACCCAGACGGAAAGAGGTTTTTTGTTTCCTCTGAAGCGTACTTGCTTCCAACAGGGTGGACAGGTGCTCAGTTATATGAAATACAAAAGGATGCAAATATGAATCCGCACAAAATGAAACATATATATGCATTACCAAATGAGCACGATGATTTTTTAGCGTTAGTCGCAAGTGGATTTAAGTGGTCACCAGATCAAAAATGGATCTCATTTTTAGCGGTGCCAACAGCTTCGTGGTCAGCTGATAGTAATACACTTTGTTTAATACGAGCAGATGGCAGTCGTTTTGAAAATATAGATCAAATGCTGTTAAACACACAATGGTTCAAATGGGCGCCATCAAAAAATATATTGGCCTATATTGAAGGAAGCGGGAGAGTTGCATTAGAGAATAAACATTTAAAAGTAAAAGAACTGCCGGCATTACAGCAGAACACATTTACTCCAAAAGGATATGTTGATTGGGATTTCACATGGAAGAACGATAATGTAATTATCATTTCAAGGGCAAAGGAAGCAGATTTATCTTTACCTCTAGAAAAAAGACCACTACCATCTTTATATGAGATAAATAGTATAAATGATGAACAACATCGAATTACAAAGCCACCTAATAGCCAAGGTGATTATAATCCTATTTTTATTAAGAAGAGTAACCAATTAATGTGGGTCCGTTCGAATCGTAAGAAAGCTGATGTATGGCTTGCTCATAGTGATGGGAAATATGAAAAGAAGTGGATTGAAAATATAGATGTGCCAGAGTGGTATTATGAGAAATGGAATTGGGAAGATGTCCTTTCGGTTAAAGATGAGTAAAAAACCTGCCTAAAATATAATTTTTAGGCAGGTTTTTTAATGTTATTTATGTGTTTTATTTGGCTTTTTTTTCGCAGGGTTTCCGTTCCCTTGGCGCTTTCTATTTTGTTCATCTTTTGCTTGTTTTTCATGTAATGTATCTAAAAAGTCATTTGAGTTACTCATTTTTATATCTCTCCTTTTTTCATTGCGTCCTAATTACTATAACCATTTAGGAGGATAATCATGAGATAAAAGTTAAGCGCTTAATTTTCTTCGGTAGTATAAGTAAAATAGTCCATACGTAATGAATAACATAAGTAAAATTTGTAACTCTACATTTTCTTTAAAAATAGTTGCGACAGGATCTGGTAAATAAGGTGATGTATCGCTCGTTCCTAAACCTAACCATTTGTTTAAGAGGTTCATGATACAAAATATGAAAACACCGGACCAGCTTGCGATAATTGCTTTTTGCTTAATTTTCGTTTTACGTTCATCATCTGTAATCCAAGGATTAGCAGTTTTATCACTAATAAAAAAGCCATTTATGTATCCCCATATGATTATTCCGATAAAGATGATAATCCATTTCATATTTGTATTCCTCCCCTTATTGTAAAAAGTATTTTACATATATAATTGTAATTTTTTCCAAATACTGATGTCAAACACTTTTTACATTCTGCTTTTTAAAATAGCAGGAGTAAAGAAAAAATAGGGAAGAAATATGTGAGACCATTTTCTAGTGAGAGGAAGAGGAGAATGAAACTTGTCTTTGTGCGGCATGGTGAAGGGGAGCATACGAAAGATTTACCATTAAGTTTACAAGCAGTGAATCCGTCATTGACGGGTGTGGGAAAGAAGCAGGCAAAATTGCTTCAGTACGATGTACCATTGCAAGAAAAGGATATATTAATCGCTAGTCCTACACTTCGAACTTTACAAACTGCGACAATATGGAGTGCGGAAATTGCTTGTCAAAAAATCGTTCATCCATATATATCCCCGCGTATTTTTCCTTATCGGGAATCCGCCAAAACATTGCCATGCGATCAATTGTTAGATCGAAAGATAATTAAAAATTTATTTCCACATTTTTCATTAGTAGAAAGTACAAATGAATTGTTATGGAATGAGGGAATCAATATCATTTCAGAGAAGGAATTTCAGCAAATAGTAGATGAATTTCTGCATTGGTGCGATCAGTTAAAAGCAGAAAAAATTTGTATCGTTTCACATGATGGAACAATTACAGCGTATAGGCAATATTTACAGAAGGTTGCTTTAACTAGAGCAGATTTTTTGAAAGAAACGGGTATGTATGAAATTGACTTATAGGGTAGTGGATTTGTAATGGAAGAGTTAGGGGGGAATGTATACGACTTAAACGAGCAGAGGATATACTTTGGCGTAGCGAAAATTAAGTAATATGCAAAATTGCATATTATACATATTGTAAATGATTGGTGTAAGTTTGGGGAGCTGAAGCTAGTAGAATCGATTTTGCATAATGATGCAAAATCATATGTTAGATCGATAGATTATGTAGGTGGAAGTTTAGCACTTATGTTTACAATACGCTTATTTTACAGGCTTATTAACCATAACAAAACGTTAGGAGAAGCTGTTCGAGAAGCGAGATTAATCGATGAGGAGACATGTACATTTCGAGTATATAAACAACATGAAACGCGTTTGTTCTATATTCGAATGAATGCGTTTCACATTTAACTCACATTTTTTTTACATTTTCTTCAATGAAAATGATTATCACTTGTGGTATGATATGTTCAAGTTTTTACAGGTAATAAAAGTTACTAAATAAACGTTAGTATTTAATGTTTTTTATGTATGTCACAAATTATTCATAATTAACATTTCAAAGGTAAGTAACTAATGTTATTATATTATCTGTAACTGATTTAATTACAACTTTAGGAGGAAGATATGATTATTCAATTTTTAAGAGAAAACAAAGCAGTTTCTTTTGTATTAGCGATAGTTCGAGTGTATCTTGGTTACACATGGGTAATGGCTGGAATCGGTAAACTACAAGGAAAAGGATTCGATGCAACGGGTTATTTACAAGGTGCAATTGAAAAATCTAAAGGAGCACAACCAGCTGTTCAATCTTGGTGGGCATCATTTTTACAAGATTTTGCAATTCCAAACGTTGATTTATTTAATACACTTGTGACGTGGGGAGAAATTTTAGTCGGAATTGGTTTAATTGTAGGCTGTTTAACAAAAACAGCGGTCTTTTTCGGCCTTGTAATGAACTTTTCCTATATGTTTAGTGGGTCAATTGGTGTGAACCCTGAGATGGTTATTTTATCGATGTTCGTTCTTGTTTCTGGTATGAATGCTGGGAAAATTGGAGTTGATGGCTTCATTATTCCAAAAATACTAGGATCAAAAACTCAAAAACGCCAAAAGCAAGCTGCTTAATATATGAAAACGGGTATCTCAACATGAGATACCCGTTTATTTTTCAGCACTTATAGGATTTTTCTCGAAGAAATCTTTTACATACCCTACAAATTCTTGTGGCTCTTGACGAAATGGTGCGTGATAACCTTTTTCGATAATATGGAAAGTGCTATTTTTTAAGAATTGATGATAAGTTTCTCCCTCTTTCCAAGAAACGCTACTATCATTTCTTCCCCATATAATTAAAGTTGGTTGTTTAATTTCATTTGCATTGATTTGAAGACGTCTAGGCCATAATTTCATTTTATTATAGTGCTCTTCATCATTACGCTTGAATTTAACTTTGCTCTCATCATAATCTGCAATAGAAGAAACGGTACTTAAATCAGTCGACAACTTTGGTTTTGGTGAACCTTGTTTATTAACGAGCGTATGAGGGCCGCCTGTAGCATCAGTTAAAATAAGGTGGGTAACCGCTTCAGGGTATAAATATGTTAAATTAAGAGAAATTTCTCCCCCCATCGAATGTCCCAGTATTGCGAATGATTCATATCCTAGTTTTTTCATTAGCTTATAATACAAATTTGCATGAGTTGGGAAAGAATAATAAAAATCCATCGGCTTAGAGGAACGTCCGAATCCTAAAGCATCAACAGAAATAATCGTATGATCTTTTGCTAAATCGGAGTAAATCTTTTGAAAACCATCGGATGATCCTCCAAATCCATGGATCATAAGTAAAGGTGGTTTTTCATCACCAATCTTTTTAAAGTAAATCGTTTGACCATCTATCTCTACCATTTTTTCCTCGGTAGCTAGTTTCGCTGTAAGTGTATTTTTAACTTGTTTTACTTGTTCTACTGGCTTTTCTGCTGCACTACATCCTACTAATAGTGTAAGAGTAAGACAACCTACCATAAAATAGCTAAATCGCTTCAATTAGGTGTCCCCTTTCTAACATAACGCTGCATCTATCATAGCAAATAGTATATTACGATTTCCAGGAAGTTGATTACCATTCTTTATCATAAGCGGTGATAGGAGCGTTTCCTGGAAATTTGCTGTTTGAAGAAATTGGCGGAAAATAAATTGTGAATGGGGAACATCAATGCGTATCGTCCCATTCCAGGATTTACAAATCATTTCTAATAACTGAATAGCGTCTTTTTCTTTTTTTGAAATAAGTGGAGTGATACATAGTACATCTCCTTTTTGTATGCATAAAGCAAAAGCATCTATTTGATTATCCCGCTCTATTTTAAAGGAGTAAGTTGCTCTCGATAGTAGTGATAAATAAAGCTTAGAACGATCTGCACCAGTCGCAGTTTGATCAAGAGAAATTAGAGATTGAGCATCCGTCTGCTGAATTTGTTTTATGGGAACAAAATTTGTATTTTTGTAAGCCGCTTGTTTTTCGAAACGATGAATGGTTGTTATTGATTGAAATCCATAAGATTCATATAAGGGTTCGCCAGCTTTTGTTGCAATGAGCGTAATAGGGAGCGATGGATGAGTTACTTTTAAGCTATTGTTTAACAAAATACGGCCAATTCCTTTTCTTTGAAAATCAGGATGCACGATTAACATACCGATAGAAGAAAATCCAGGGGCAAATGAAAAGACCCCGCCCGCTGCAATAAGTTTATTCTCATATACATAGCCAAAAACTGTGCCAATGGAAAGGTACAAATGGAATTGCTCTTTCATAAAACTCGCATGCTGTAACCACCCAACTGATTCGCAAAGAGAGAGTAAGGATGGAATGAAAGATTCGTCTAGTTTTACTGTTTTCATAAAGTTCACCATATTTCTATTTAAATTAGAAAAAATAAGAATAATATTACGAAATGTAAAATAATAGGTTCGTATTAAAAGAAATCCAACATGTTTATATTTATCTTTGTAAAGGGGAGTATGCTTGATATGAAAAGACAAACTTATACAAATTATAACTGAAATTTACATAAGTTAACAAAAAATTTACATATAACTAATTTTCTCTTAACAGTCTTCGGTTAAATTTGATAGTGGGAAATGAATAACCTAATTAGGGGGACAAGACAGTGAAAAAGTTTGTAAAGAAAGCATGGCCATTTGCAGTTGTGGCGTCATTAGCAGTTACTTCGGTTGCGACATGGAATTTTACACGTTCTAGTGAGGTTAATGCAGATGAGAATGGAAGCAATGCAAAGATTAAAAATGTCATTGTATTAATTGGGGATGGTATGGGACCTTCATATATGACAGCTCATCGCTATATGAAAGACAATCCAAAAACATTTGAGATGGAATCTACAGAATTTGATAAACATCTTGTAGGGACACAAAAAACATATCCAGAAGATGAACATGAGAATATTACAGACTCTGCATCGGCAGCAACTGCGATGTCAGCAGGTATAAAAACATATAATGCAGCTATTGCAGTTGATAATGATAAAGCTGAAGTGAAAACAGTGCTTGAGCAAGCGAAAGAAAAAGGGAAATCAACAGGACTAGTTGCAACTTCTGAAATTACGCATGCAACACCAGCGGCTTTTGGTGCGCACGATATTAGTCGTAAAAACATGGATGCAATTGCAAATGATTACTTTGATGAGAAAGTAAAAGGTAAGCATAAAATAGATGTTATGCTTGGCGGTGGCGCAAATAACTTTGTTAGAAAAGACCGTAATCTTACAGAAGAGTTCAAGAAGTCTGGTTATAGTTATGTAACAGATCGTAACCAATTACTAAATGATAAAAGCGATCAAGTTCTTGGTTTATTTGCACCAGGTGGTTTAGATAAAATGATTGACCGTAATGATAAAACACCTTCATTAGAAGAGATGACAAATGCAGCGATTGAGCGCTTGAATAAAAATAAAAACGGTTTCTTCTTAATGGTTGAAGGCAGCCAAATTGATTGGGCTGGACATGATAATGATATTGTCGGCGCAATGAGTGAAATGGAAGATTTCGAAAAAGCGTTTAAAGCAGCGATTGAGTTTGCGAAAAAAGATAAAAATACATTAGTTGTTGCAACTGCAGATCATGCAACTGGTGGACTATCTTTAGGAGCGAATGGTGAGTATAACTTTAAAGTAGATCCGATTAAAGCTGCGAAACGTACGCCAGACTTTATGGCAAATGAAATTGTAAAAGGTGCAAATGTAGAAGAAACAATGAAAAAGTATATCGATTTACAATTAACACCAGAAGAAATTAAAGCTGTAAATGATATAGCTCCATCGAAAGATGTAACAAAGATTGATAATGCGATTGAAGATATCTTCAATAAGCGTTCGGTTACAGGTTGGACAACGGGTGGACATACAGGTGAAGATGTGAACGTATATGCATTCGGACCAGGTAAATACTTATTCTCTGGCGTTCAAGAGAATACAAATATAGCGAAACGTGTCTTTGATATTGTTGGCGGCGGCGACCCAAATAAAGGAAGACGTTAATTAAAGAAAGTGAGGCATTTTTGCCTCATTTTTTCTTTTTAGGAAGGGTGAAAAGATGAGTGGTTTTACGAGGAAATTAGGAGGCGCTATGCTAATTGGACTATTGTTAGTTGGCTGTGAATCTACAGAGGAGCATGTAGAAAAGAAAACAGTTGCTAAGAAAACGGAAGAACGAGTACAGATAACGAACGAAGAAGAGAGAGCTGTTCAAGGAGTTATTGAAGCATTTGTACGAACGACAAATGAAAAAAATATCACTGAGCATATGGCGTTATTTTCAAGCAAAATGATTGGTGCTGAAGACCTGAAAACACGGAAGGAAGCAGCATTTCAAAAAGGAAATAAGAAGATTGAATTGGAACATATGAATATGAAAGCTCTTAAAGAGGGGCTTGTTATTGTGGAAGCAGAGGAAAAAGAAGTAGATGGGGAAGTCAGCCTTCAGAAGAAAACACAGTATGCACTTGGAAAAGAAGAAGAGCAGTGGAAAATTGAAGAGGTTCGTACGATAGAGAAGAAATAAAAAAGGTTCTCATAGAAGAGAACCTTTTTAAAGCGGTAATAAAATTTGATTTGAACAAGCTTCAATGTCATCAATATCTTGACGGATTGTTGCCATCTTATTATCAAGGTCTTCAGCCTTCATTGCAGCATCATGTAGTTCATCCTTCAAATAATCAGGTATGTTTCCTTCATATTTGTAGTAAAGTTTATGTTCTAAACTTGCCCAAAAGTCCATCGCAAGTGTACGTAATTGAATTTCTGCAAAGACATCTTTCGTACCAGAATTGAGTAACAAAGGATATTTAATAATCATGTGTAAACTTTTATAGCCATTTCTTTTTGGATTAGCAATATAATCTTTTACTTCTACAATTTCCATGTCTCCACGATTTTCAATAACTTCTTTTAAATGATAAATATCTTCCACAAAGCAACATGTAATACGGATACCGATAATATCCTGTAAATGTGTTTCGGCATTTTCGACAGTTGGACCTAAGTTTTTTCGCTCTAGTTTTTTAATTATACTAGCAGGCTGTTTTAGTCTTGTTTTTATATGTTCAAACGGGTTGTAGTCTTCTAAAAATTGAGCTTCCCGGTTCATAATTTCAAATTTAGTTTTTAACTCTTCTAAAGCAAATGTATAAGGTAATACAAAAGCTTTCCAGTAGTTAACTGTTGATTGGTTATATTCCATTTATATACACACCTTTTCTTATTTACAAGTGAAGTTGTTATTATACTAAACACCAAATCATGTAAGCACAAGCAGCAAATGATGAGATCATAAAGCGATATTTAGTTTTCATATTTTCAACCCCTTTCAAATGAAATTATATATGAATAAACGTCATTGTTAGTAATTTCATTATGTACAATTCTTATAGTAATAGATTCATGTGAAATTCGTATGAACTAATTGTTTCAGTTTTTTGTCTTTTTTCTCTATATGTAAATGACATTCATGTAGAGGGAAAATATATTATGATTAATATCAATACAGAAAATGGTGCTGTGATGCACTACTCAGGAGAATCTAGCAACTTTATAAAAGAATTACTTGCATATGAAACAACACCAAAAGTAACTAATGAAGAAGCGTTACAAATATATAAAGAGGCCATCCGAGTTAAATTAGAATGGTATATAGATAATGATGCAAAGGAAACGGTATATCAATTACTGTATAAACAAACGACGGATGAAAATCATAAAGAAACCTTCGAGTGTAGTCGAGACATTCGTTATATTGATGCGCATACTGGTGAGAAAATTTGGAGTGACTATTAGTAAAAGCCAATCGATACGTATCGATTGGCTTTTACTATGTTCTTAGAATCATATATTAATTGCCGTTAAGTGGTTGAAGAATACCATCTTGAGCTTTTGACCACTCATATAAATTCCCATCTGATCCTACTGCGAAATTGAAAGCACGTTGATGTTCACCGTCACCACGTGTGTATAAAACGTCATATAGCTTAATACCATTTACTGTGCCGATTAGTTGGTCTTCCGCAGAGACGTAATGAATGTCAGCTGATCGAGCTCCCATTCTTTTTTCTAGAACTCTTACAGCATCTTCACTTGTGAATGTAATAGTATCAGTTTGTTTATTCGGTTGTTTAGCTGGTTGTTGCTCTTTTTGTGTATTTTTAGATTCTGCTTCAGGTTTTGTATTATTTTTAGCTGTTTCGTTATTTTCAGTTTTTTTGTTGTTTTCAGTAGTTGCGTCGCTCTCAGTTTTTGTATTGTTTTTAGGTGTTGCATTGTTCTCAGTTTTTTTGTTGTTTTCGGTAGTTGTGTTGTTCTCAGCTTTTGTGCTGTTTTTAGCTGTTACGTTGTTTTCAGGTTTTGTATTACTTTTAGGTGTTGCATTGTTTTCAGTAGTTACGTTGTTCTCAGTCTTTGTATTGTTTTCAGTTTTTACGTTATTCTCGTTTTTTGCATTTTCCTCAGTGTTTACACTGTCTTCAGCTTTTTGGTTATCTTCTGTTTTTGTGATGTCTTTGGATGCTGCAGTATCCTGTTTAGTCGTCTCAGTTTTTGTGGGCGAAGTTTGTTGTCCACAAGCTGACAGTAAGAAAAAAGATAGTGTGAGTACTGTAAGGTTTCTTATTTGTGAAGTAAAGTAGCGCATGAAAACACCTCTTTCAAAATTTTGGAACTTAACATATTGTAATACATTGGAAAAATTATTCAAGGTATGAAAGATTTATTTCGTTCGACAAAAAGCTAAGGATTCCATATTTATATCGTACAGACACAAACAACCTCATGCCCACATACACATGGTAAAGACCACTATTTTGGCGGAGGTGAAGGGTTTGAGTCTATTCGCCGCAATTGGATATATGGTTCGAGAAGTGTTTGTATTTGTTTCTTATGTGAAGAACAATGCGTTCCCGCAGCCATTATCATCAGATGATGAGAGAAAGTACTTAGAGTTAATGGAGCAAGGTGATGCTCAAGCGAGAAATCTTTTAATTGAACATAATTTACGGCTTGTAGCTCATATTGTTAAGAAATTCGAAAACACCGGTGAAGATGCGGAAGATTTAATTTCAATTGGTACGATTGGGCTTATTAAAGCGATTGAAAGCTATTCAGCAGGGAAAGGAACTAAGCTTGCAACATATGCAGCACGCTGTATCGAAAATGAAATTTTGATGCATTTACGTGTGCTGAAGAAAACGAAAAAAGATGTTTCACTTCATGATCCAATCGGGCAAGATAAAGAGGGGAATGAAATATCGCTTATTGATATATTAAAATCAGAATCTGAAGATGTAATTGATATGATTCAGCTTAGTATGGAGTTAGAAAAAATTAAAGAGTATATCGATATTCTAGACGAACGAGAGAAAGAAGTAATTGTGAAGCGTTTTGGACTGGGGCTTGATAAAGAGAAAACACAGAGGGAGATTGCGAAGGCACTCGGTATTTCAAGAAGCTACGTATCGCGAATTGAAAAGCGTGCTTTAATGAAAATGTTCCATGAATTTGTAAGGGCTGAGAAAGAGAAAAAAGCAAAAGAATAATGTATATTGTAGGCAGCTACACTTTAAAAGTGGCTGCTTTTCTTTCGGGAAAACGGAAAGAAAACGAGCTACTCTAAGAAGAAATACATGTTCACTGTTGAAAATGGCGGGTTCTATCTGTAATATTAGAAGGTGCTAAACAATTTAAGAATAAAAATTATACTTAGTTTTTCTTCGTGTATAACGAGACAGCTCAATTCTATATGTGGGAATAAGAACCAATTTTACATATGATATAGAGAGAAAAGAAGGGGAAACTAAAGTTATAGGCTGATTAGGAGGTTTCGTAATTTGAGACGGACATTATATCGACTTATGATCGAACTTACAAATGGTCGTTTTACTTCTTATATATTACGTAAATTTGCACAATCTCGTTTGAGCTCTATCATTATTCCATCGTATGCGAAAGTTTTTCAAATTAATCAAGATGAGATGGAAAAGGGTTTGAAGGAATATCGAACATTGCATGATTTATTTACACGTAGGCTAAAAGAAGGAAAGCGTAGTATTGATACTGATGCATCGAGTATCGTTAGTCCTGTTGATGGTGTTTTTGCTGATCAAGGTCCTATTGAGGATACAAAAACATTCGATATAAAAGGAAAGCGTTATTCAATTGTGGATATGCTAGGTAATGAAGAGCGCGCAAAGCGATATGCAGGCGGTACATATATGGTAATTTATTTGAGTCCAAGTCATTATCATCGTATTCATAGCCCGCTCTCTGGATCTGTAACTGAAAGATTTGTACTCGGCAGAAAATCATATCCGGTAAATGCAGCGGGTATGGAGTATGGGAAAGAACCATTGTCAAAAAATTATCGCTCTGTTACAGAAGTAAATAGTGAAGGCGAACATATGGCGCTTGTAAAAGTAGGTGCTATGTTTGTTAATAGTATCGAGCTCCTTCATGAAAGAAGTACTGTTCAAAAAGGTGAAGAGATGGCATACTTTACATTTGGCTCAACAGTTGTTTTATTATTTGAAAAAGATATGATTGAAGCAGTGCAGGAATTGACAAGTGGACAAGAGTTGCGTCTTGGTGAAAAAATTGCAACCCGAGTATCTCATAAGTAAAGAAAAGATTTTATAGTATACTTATGAAGCTCTAATTAAGAAATGTGGACAAAGATGCTTAATGAAGAAATCCCCTAGATGGGAGTACTTGTTTATTCGAGAGCCATCGCAGGATGGCTCTTTTTACAGGTCAATCAGCAATCTATATGTACTCAAGAAGATTTGACGAGCTTGTCCTCTAACGAGCGTCTAATAATTTCTTGTTTTATAAGTAAAATGAAGTCGGGATTTAATTTTAGTTCTTTTGCTTTATAATAAGACTCAGTGAGTAAATCAGTAGATAACTGTTCCATATGTTTTGTTTTCAAGGTGAGTCACCTCCTAATAATATAAGGATTGATTCGTTGTTGCATTTAATGTACCAAAAAAATATGACAGTCACAAACAAGAGGTTATCCACATAACTCAGTGGATAAAGTGTGTATAGAATGTTGGTAAATTCCGAATTAACTGAAAAATTAATGTGGAAAGTGTGTACAAGTTTATCCACAGGTTATCTATCGAAAAATGTTGTCGAAAAATTTTATGAAAAATCCTCAAAGAGGTGAAAGAAATTGAAGTTATTTTTACCAAATGAATATGTGAAAAATGTATATCATGTTCAACCAGAAGATTTGAAAAAACGTGGAATTAAAGGAGTTATTACTGATTTAGATAACACTTTAATTGAATGGGATCGTCCAAACGCAACACCACAGCTTGAAGATTGGTTTTTGAAAATGAAAGAAAATGATATTCAAGTAACGGTCGTTTCAAATAATAACGAGCAACGCGTTAAAGACTTCGCTGACCCATTAGGTATTCCGTTTATTCATAGTGCGCGCAAACCGTTTGTTCGCGCATTTAAGCGTGCGATACACGAGATGCACCTGCAGCCAGATGAAGTTGTAGTAATTGGAGATCAGTTACTAACGGATGTGCTCGGTGGGAATCGTGTGGGACTTCATACAATTTTAGTTGTACCGGTAGCGCAAACGGACGGATTGGTGACACGCTTTAATCGAAAAATTGAACGAAGAATTATGAGAAACATGAAGAAAAAAGGCTTAATTAACTGGGAGGAATAAAGTTTGACTGAAACAATTAAATGTATTGGTTGCGGTGTAGAAATTCAAACAGAAAATAAAAATGAAGTAGGATACGCTCCTGCATCATCTTTAGAAAAAGAACAAGTAATTTGCCAACGTTGTTTTCGTTTGAAACATTATAACGAAATTCAAGATGTATCTTTAACAGATGATGATTTCCTTCGTATTTTGAACGGAATTGGACAATCAGACGCACTAGTGGTTAAAATCGTAGATATTTTCGATTTCAATGGTAGCTGGTTACCGGGCTTACATCGTTTTGTAGGGAACAATAAAGTGTTACTTGTAGGGAATAAGGCTGACTTAATTCCAAAGTCAGTTAAGCATGATAAAGTAAAACATTGGATGCGCTATAGTGCAAAGCAACTTGGTTTAAAACCAGAAGATGTCTTTTTGATTAGTGCAGCTAAAGGACAAGGAATCACTGAACTTGCTGATGCAATTGAGTATTACCGCGAAGGTAAAGATGTTTATGTTGTTGGATGTACGAATGTTGGTAAATCAACATTTATTAATCGTATGATTAAAGAGTTTAGTGATGAGACTGAGAATGTAATTACAACATCACATTTCCCAGGAACAACGCTTGATTTAATTGATATTCCATTAGACGAAACATCATCTTTATACGATACACCAGGTATTATTAATCATCATCAAATGGCGCATTATGTTGGGAAACAAAGCTTAAAGCTTATTACACCGACTACAGAAGTTAAGCCAATGGTATTCCAATTAAATGAAGAACAAACATTATTCTTTGGTGG
This sequence comes from Bacillus hominis, assembly GCF_030348325.1. Lineage (NCBI taxonomy): Bacteria > Bacillati > Bacillota > Bacilli > Caryophanales > Bacillaceae > Bacillus > Bacillus hominis. The sequence goes on along the minus strand of NZ_JAUCFS010000005.1, from coordinate 3,906,491 downwards.
ATTAGCACGATTTGATTATGTAAGTGGAGGCCGTCGTGCATTTACTTGTCATTTCTCAAACCGTTTAACAATCCATCGTACAAAACTTGAAAAGGCTGATGAATTGTACGAAAGACACGCTGGAGAATTATTGAATCCACCGACACCAGAAGAATTAGAAAATATGCCTGAGTTTGTGAAATATGAATTTAATATTCGTGAGCCAAAAACGGATGTTGTATTCTCTGGATTAGGCTGGGTTACTGTAAATGAATCAGGAGCGAAAATTGTTGCTCATGTACCAAAGGGAGTAAGTGTTTCATTACGTAAATCTTTAATTTAATATGGAGAGGGATTTATGAAACAATTATATGGTGTAGTCGGAAATCCAATTGGACATTCATTATCACCCGTTATGCATAACGATGCATTTGAACACTTGAATATGGATGCCCATTATCATGCGTTTCTTGTAGAAGAAGAAGCGCTAGGGGAAGCAGTAAAAGGTTTGAAAGCATTAGGTATTTCAGGATTTAATGTAACGACTCCGCATAAAGTTGCAATTATGGGGTACTTGGATGAGGTTGCCCCGCTAGCAAAGCAAATCGGTGCGGTAAATACAGTAGTTCATCGAGATGGAAAATTGATTGGGTATAATACAGATGGAATTGGTTTTGTTCGTGCCCTGCAGTCAATTAGTGAAGATCCACTTCAAGAGAAACGTATTTTATTAATTGGTGCAGGTGGTGCTAGTCGAGCTATTTACTTCTCGCTTGCAGATGTAGGTGTGAAAGAAATTGATATTGCTAATCGTACGAGAGATAAAGCGGAAAATCTTATCGCTGGGTGCATGGCAAATGTTAATTCGCATGCTCTATCGCTAGAATGTGCAGCAGAAGATCAAGGGGAATATGATATTATCATCCAAACAACAACGATAGGTATGCATCCCCATGTTGAGTATACGCCGCTGGAAATTCGTTCATTGAAACAAGGAACGATTGTTTCTGATATTATTTATAATCCATTTGAGACGAAAATTTTAGGCGATGCGAAAGAACAAGGTGCAATAATTCAAAATGGAATCGATATGTTCGTTTATCAAGGTGCACTTGCATTTGAAATGTGGACAGGGTGTGTGCCGAATATTGATAGAATGAAACAATTAGTAATGAGAGAGCTTGGAGGCTAATTATATGTTAACAGGAAAACAAAAAAGATTTTTACGTGCAAAGGCACATCATTTAACACCGATTTTTCAAGTTGGAAAAGGTGGCGTAAATGAAAATATGGTGAAACAAATTGGAGAAGCATTAGAAGTTCGTGAACTATTTAAAGTGAGCGTATTACAAAACTGTGAATTTGATCGTCGTGAAGTTGCAGAAGAGCTTGCACAAGGTGCACGAGCTGAAATCGTTCAAGTAATCGGAAGCACAATTGTTTTATACAAAGAATCAAGAGAAAATAAGCAGATTAAACTTCCACGATAAATTGAAACTTTAATTTGTGTTTTTTAGCCTTCATCAATTGGGCTTTTGTGTGCAGTTAATTTCCGGTCTAGCCTAGTTATTGTCAGTGGTTTTTGAGGTGTTGGCAAATAGTGAGATAAAAAAATCACGTAAATTATTTCCATAATTGACGCTTGATAGATAGAGAGTGAAATCAATTGAACTTTTATTAACAGTAGACTCTCTTCGAATATTTATGGGGAGAGTTGCTGTATGTAAAAGGAAGGAGCGTTTCTTTTGAGGAAAATTGGCATTATTGGTGGTACGTTTGATCCACCTCATAATGGGCATTTGTTAATTGCAAATGAAGTGTATCATGCTTTAGGGTTGGAAGAGGTATGGTTTTTGCCGAATCAAATTCCACCGCACAAGCAAGGACGTAACATTACGAGTGTGAAAAGTCGATTAAACATGCTGCAAATAGCGACTGAGGAAGAAGCATATTTTTCAATTTGTTTAGAAGAGCTAGACAGAGAAGGCCCATCTTATACGTACGACACTATGGTACAATTAACGGAGAAGTATCCGGATGTGCAGTTTCACTTTATTATTGGCGGCGACATGGTTGAGTATTTGCCGAAGTGGTATAACATTGAAAAGTTACTTAAGCTTGTGACTTTCGTTGGAGTTGCAAGACCAGGTTATACATTACATACGCCTTATGATATCGTAAAAGTGGAAATTCCGGAGTTTGCAGTTTCTTCTTCTTTGTTACGTGAGAGATATATGACGAAGAAAACGTGCAAATATTTACTCCCGGAAAAAGTACAGGTATATATCGAGAGGAATGGGTTGTATGAATCGTGAGGACGCACTTAGTATTGTCAAACAACAAATGCATGAAAAACGTTATATACACACGGTTGGTGTAATGGAAACAGCGATTGAACTTGCTCGGTTATATGGTGTAGATGAGAAAAAGGCAGAGACGGCTGCTATATTTCACGATTATGCAAAATGTAGAGCGATTCCAGAAATGGAAGAGATTATCAAGAGAGAAGCTTTGCCGAAGGATCTACTGCACTATAACAAAGAGTTATGGCATGCACCTGTTGGGGCATACTTAGTAGAAAAAGAAGTAGGCATTACTGATCCTGAAATTCTACAAGCTATTACATATCATACAAGTGGTCATGAAAAAATGACAATGTTAGATAAAGTTATTTATGTAGCAGATTACATTGAACCAGGACGTAAGTTTCCTGGTGTGGAAGAAGCGAGGGAACTCGCATATAAAGATATAAATCAAGCTTTACTGTTTGCTTTAAAGCGAACAATTCAATTTTTAATGGAAAAAGATCAAACGATTTATCCATTAACATTCCAAACATACAATACAGTTATCAAGGAGGAAATTAATAAATGAAAGATAAAGAGTTATTAGTATTAGCGGCAAAAGCAGCTGATGATAAGAGAGCAGAAGATATGGTTGTACTAAATATGCAAGGTATTTCACCGATTGCAGACTATTTTATTATTTGTCACGGAAATTCGGACAAGCAAGTGCAAGCAATTGCACGTGAAATTAAGGCGAAGGCACATGAGTTCGAAATTAACGTACAACGTATGGAAGGCTTCGATGAAGCACGTTGGGTTTTAGTGGACCTTGGTGATGTGGTTGCTCATGTATTCCATAAAGAAGAGCGTAATCACTATAATTTAGAGCGTTTATGGGGCGATGTGCCGCGTGAAGATATTGCAGATGAGCTAGATCAATGAAATACGAACAATTTGCTTTGCTGTATGACGAACTGATGAATGATGTCCCTTATGATAAATGGGTGGAATTCACAGAGGAAAGTTTGCAACAGGCATCTATGAAAGAGGCAAAAATTCTTGACGTAGCATGTGGAACTGGTAACGTAACACTTCCGCTTGTGCGAAAAGGTTATGATTTAATTGGTGTAGATCTTTCGGAAGAAATGTTAACTGTCGCACAGCAAAAATTGGCGGGAGAAGGTTATTTTATTCCTTTTTACCAACAAGACATGAGAGAGCTCGATGTTCCTGGTGAATTTGATTGTGTGACAATATTTTGTGACTCATTAAATTATGTATTGCAAGAAGATGGGGTGCAAGAGACATTTAGAAGAGTTTTCCACCATTTACGTCAGGATGGTTTGTTTTTATTCGATGTACACTCTTTATATAAAATACATCACGTATTTCAAAATGAAACATATACAGTGAACGGCGAAGAAATATCACTTATTTGGAACTGCTTCCCTGGAGAAGAATCAGATAGTGTGGAACATGATTTGACATTCTTTGTACAAGATTCAGAAGAAGATGTGTATCATCGTTTTGACGAATGTCACGTGCAGCGTGCATATTCGGTTGAAGTGTTAACAAAATGGCTTGAAGAAGCTGGGTTTACAGTGCTTCGCGTCACAGGGGACTTTGAACGAATTGAAGTGACAGAACAAACAGAGCGCATCTTTTTTATGGCGAAGAAGAATGGATAAAACAAAAGCAACCGATAAGGTTGCTTTTGTTTTATAGAAAAGATGTAGTTTTAGTTCTAGAAAAATAAAAAGATGATATGTGTAAAGTGTAAAAATGCTAGTTTTAGTGAAAATGTAGCATGAAAAAGATAAGTATTAATAAAAAGGATTTGGGATTACGATGGCGTATTTATTATGTGTGTTTATTGAATTGCTGCTCAACGCATTTTAAATCTTCATCAAATTTCTCATGTGTCCGTTCGATTAATTTATGAAACATATCCCCAACGTGCTCTTCTAAAATACGAATACCTTCTCCTGTAACACCGCCTTTAACACATACCTTTTCTTGTAAAGTAGGTAATGTGAAAATTTCTTTTTCAAGTAATTTTCCCATTCCAATGACCATTTCACTTACTAAAGTAGTGGCTTCTTCGTGTGTAATATTTGTTTTATCTACAGCAGCGTTAATGAAACATTGTAATAAATAACTAAAAAAAGCAGGGCCGCAGCTTGCTATATCAGATGAAACGCGCGTTATATCTTCTTCTATAACAAGGGGAGTAGAAATTTTTTTGAATAGACGAAGTAGTTTTTGTTGCCAGTCTTCAGAGCAGTTATTTCCAAATGTAAATAGTGATGCGCCGGATAAGGCGCGGTTTGTGATGCTTGGAATGATACGAGCGACGTGGCAAGGTATAAGTGTTTCTAATTGTGATGGAGATATGGGGCTTGTGATAGAAACTAAGCAATGTTCATCAGAAAAATGGTCGGCGTATTTTTGTAGAATAGGGTATATATCTATTGGTTTTACACAAATGAAAATAAGCTGTGATTGTTCGATTACCTCTTGGATTGTTTTGGCTATATGAACAGAAGGGTATTTTTCTTTTATATGATATGCTTTGGCAGGCGTCCGATTAATAATAGTAAGGCACGAAGGTTTGACAGCACGGGTTTCTAAAAATGCATCGATTAGTATATTCCCCATGTTCCCTGTCCCTATAATTCCTATGTTCAATGTTTCATCCCTCCTTCGTAACAGCTTTCTCATAAACAATATGAATGATGTTATAAATTTATGATTAGAGGTGTAAAATGATGTGGGATTTTCCAAAAAAATGGTTGGGATTAGTGGTTATTATTGGCACTTTGATTTTTCTTTTTTTCTGGAAAACGAATCAGCATACAGAGCAAACGCTCATTACAACGGAAGTTCAAGCGAAAGATGTGGAGAAAAAAATTAAACCGAAAATATTGGATACAAAGGAACAGAAAAAAATAATTATAATTGATGTGAAAGGGGCGGTTTTTAAAGAGGGTGTGTATGAAATGAAGGAAGGGGACCGGGTGAAGGAGGCGGTTGAAAAAGCTGGTGGTTTGTTGCCGGATGCAGATGTGAAGAAAGTGAATTTGGCGCAAATAGTCCAAGACCAAATGCTTCTTTATGTTCCTAACAAAAATGAGCCAGTGCAAGAAGGGGCTACTTCTTCAAAAAGTGAGGGTAAAGTACAAATAAATACAGCTTCTAAAGAGCAACTTGAAAAAATAACAGGCATTGGTTCTCGGAAAGCGGAAAGTATTTTGAAATATCGAGAAGAACACGGTCCGTTTCAGAAAATAGATGATTTATTGGAGATTGATGGGATTGGAACGAAGTCACTTGAAAAAATAAAAGATCAAATAATTATTCCATAAAAGATTGACGAAGTTTTTCTTCTTTCGCTACACTACAAGTAGACAAAAAAGTAGGTGAAAAATATGGAGCGAATTTCATGGGATCAATATTTTATGACACAAAGCCATCTGTTATCATTGCGTAGTACATGTACAAGACTTGCAGTAGGAGCGACAATCGTCCGTGATAAACGAATTATTGCTGGTGGATATAACGGTTCAATTAAAGGTGGTGTACATTGTATAGACGATGGTTGCTATGTCATTGATAATCATTGCGTTCGTACAATTCATGCAGAAATGAATGCTTTATTACAATGTGCGAAGTTTGGTGCGAAAACAGAGGAAGCGGAAATTTATGTCACACATTTTCCTTGCTTACAGTGTTGTAAGGCGATTATTCAAAGTGGTGTTACAGCAGTTTATTATGCACAGGATTATAAAAATCATCCGTATGCCGTAGAGTTATTTGAACAAGCGAGTGTAACAGTGAAGCACGTTCCGCTAGAATATGATATTACATCGCTAGAGGAACAAGAGCGTCATTTGCAGCTAAAGGAACTATTCGTATCTTTAGAAAAAGATAATTTATCAATGGAAGAATTACAGCGTGTATTCACTAAAGCGAAAATGATGCTATAAGGAGTGAGTATGAGTTGAATGGACAATGGGGCTATGTTGCAATCTCGTTTATAGTGGGGATTGCAATTACCTTTTCCGCATTGCATTTGTTGACTGCCTGTTGTTTCGTTTGTTTTGTTTTATTTTGTTTATATCGTACTTCGCGTAAAACCTTCATTTTTTGTATTATAGCGTGTTTTAGTGGCGTTATGTACACCACGTATGTTCAGAGTCGAAATGAGCCGCTAGGGGATTCCTACGAAGTTACACGAGGGGTCGTGCAAAATACACCTCTAATTAATGGGGATCGTCTTTCTTTTCAAATTGAAGATCAGAATAAAAACTTAGTGCAGTTAAACTATAAAATGCAATCTGCTTCGGAAAAAAAGCGATTGCAACAATTACATGCAGGTATATCGTGTACATTTAAAGGGGAGGTGAAAGAACCACAAACTGCCCGGAATTTTCACGTTTTTGATTATCGTAATTATTTATATCAGCAAAAAATACATTTTATATTTGATGTGACATACATTTCTGAATGTCAAAAAACATCGTTGTCATTCGTGCAATGGATTTTCCTTCTCAGGCAACAAACAATCTCGAAAGTTACAGAAATGTTCCCAGAACAATCAGGTGCATTTATGAACGCATTATTATTTGGAGATCGACAACAAATGACGTTTGAAGTAGAAGAGCAATATCAGCAATTCGGTCTTATACATTTGTTAGCAATTTCAGGATCGCATATCGTATTATTAATGGTTATAATGTATTTTGTTTTACTAAGAAGTGGTGTGACGAAAGAGACAGCAACAGTATGCCTTATAGTTTGCATTCCTCTGTATATGATCATAGCTGGGGCGTCGCCATCTGTTGTGAGGGCTTCTATAACAGGGGTTTTATTGTTGGTAGCTTTCATGTGCTCTGTTCGCTTATCTAGTCTAGACGCCTTAAGTATAACAGCTATATGTATGCTTATATACGATCCGTATCTTATTTTCAACGTTGGATTTCAATTCTCATTTGTAGGTAGTTTTGCTTTACTACTATCTGCGCCGATATTATTAGGACGTAGTAATGGAGTAGTTCGAAATTCTATTTACATTTCTATAATTTCACAGCTCGCTAGTACCCCCATCTTGTTATATCATTTTGGTTATTTTTCTCCTTATAGCATTTTCCTCAATCTTATATATGTTCCTTTTCTATCCATTATTGTATTGCCGTGTAGCATTATTATTCTTATATGTATGCCGGTTATGCCATTTTTCGCAAAAGGAATTGCATATGTACTTTCATTATGTCTAACCATTTCTAATAATTTTCTAAGTTACTGTGAAAGTTTCCCTTTTATCCGACTTACTTTTGGTCAAACTCCTTTATTTCTTGTGGCTATATATTGTTTTAGTATCGTTAGTATATTTGTGATTTGGGAAAGAGTAGTAACGAAAAAAATTTTGTGCATAGTTGTGGGTGTGTTTCTTTTTATTAGTACTTGTCATTATGTATATCCATATTTTCGCGAAAGTGGGAGTGTTACATTTCTTGATGTTGGACAGGGAGATGCAATATTAATTCGTCTCCCGTACGATAAAGCGGTTTATCTTATTGATACAGGTGGAGCCCTTCCTGTCAAGAAGGAAGCGTGGCAACAGAAAAAGCATGAATTTTCTGTTGGGCATGATATTCTTGTTCCTTTTTTACAAAAAGAAGGTATAAAAACGATTGATAAATTAATTGTAACGCATGGAGATGCGGATCATATAGGTGCTGCGCTGGATTTGCTGTCATCTATTATTGTAAAAGAGGTTGTATTTGGGAGAAAGGAACAAGATACTGTATTGGAAAAAGTGGTGAAGAAAAAGGCGTTAGAAAAGAGCATGAAGATAAGTATAGTAGGAGAAGGGGAAGGTTGGAGAGTAAATGAAGCGGAATTTTTCGTATTAGCTCCAAGGGGGAAAGAAAAGGGAGAAAATGACTCTTCGATTGTAATATGGGCCAGACTAGGAGGACTAACATGGCTATTTACGGGTGATTTAGAAGAAGAAGGAGAAAAGTTTATAGTATCGACATATCCTGATTTGCGGGCTAATATTTTAAAAGTTGCCCACCATGGGAGTAAAACATCGTCTGCAGATCCTTTTTTAAGCCTTGTACAGCCTAGTGTAGCGATTATTTCTGTGGGGGAGCGCAATAGGTATGGGCACCCGCATAAGGAAGTTATAGAGCGTTTTAAGAAGATGGGTATTGATATATGGCGTACGGATAAGCAAGGTGCTATTTCCTATGTTTTTAATGGAGAAAAAGGAACCTTTCAAAGTAAAATCACATATGATGAAACAAATAGAAGATGAAAAAAAGAAGACTGCCATTAAGCAGCAGCCTTTAAGAACCGATGAATTTAATAACAGTTGCAATAATGAAAAGTGTTGCGAAAAAACCAAATGAGACGATAAATCCTACCCCTGAATCAATAGCGTCATTGCGTTTACTTTGAACGTTTTGTTCAAAATCATTCATTTAGAATCCCTCCCCAACATTCCATTTTAGTATAAAATATTGTCAGAAAAAAATCTACAATTTCCATATGAAGCGAAATAGAGTATTTGTACACTTTTTCTAGTTAGTTAAGTAGCGTGAATTTTTCATTTCCAATCATGTTAACAGTTGGCATTTATACTAAGATTATTATTGTAAATAATAAAGGGAAGGTGATTACCGCACACCAATAAGAAATCCGGGGCTTATTGCGTGGCGTTTTATATAAATAAAGGGGCGGGTTATAAAGCCTGTCCCTTTGTACTTGTAAAACAAAAGCTAGGGCATTAGTATAAATATATATTGCCAAGTTAGGGAGTAGGAAAAAATATGAGTGATATACATAAGAAGATTAAAAAGAAACAATTCGCTCCGTTGTACGTACTGTATGGAACGGAAGCCTATTTTATAAATGAAACGATAAAACTTATTACAACGGAAGCGCTTGAAGAGGAAGATCGAGAGTTTAATGTTGTGACATACGATTTGGAAGAAGCGTATTTAGAAGATGTAGTTGAGGATGCGCGTACGCTTCCTTTTTTTGGAGAGCGTAAAGTTATATTAATAAAATCACCATTATTTTTAACGGCACAAAAAGAAAAATTAGAACAAAATATAAAAATTTTAGAAGAATATATTGGGGAGCCATCTCCTTTTTCTATTCTTGTTTTTGTTGCGCCTTATGAAAAATTAGACGAACGAAAAAAAATTACAAAACTATTAAAGAAAACAGCGGATGTAATAGAAGCAAATGCGATGCAAGTGCAGGATGTTCAGAAGTGGATTGTTTCTCGTGCGGATGAGGTGCATGTGCATATCGATAATGCAGCTGTTAGTTTGTTGTTAGAGCTTGTGGGAAGTAATGTAACAATGTTGGCGAAGGAAATGGACAAGTTAACGTTATACGTCGGTATGGGCGGAGAAATCACGCCAAAACTTGTCACGGAACTTGTGCCGAAATCTGTTGAGCAAAATGTATTTGCTTTAACAGAAAAAGTGGTGAAAAAGGATATCGCTGGTGCGATGCAAATTTTAGACGGATTATTTACACAGCAGGAAGAACCAATTAAACTGCTCGCGTTATTAGTAAGTCAGTTCCGCTTGCTCCATCAAGTGAAAGAATTGCAACAGCGTGGTTACGGACAAAATCAAATCGCGTCACATATTGGTGTACATCCGTACCGGGTAAAGTTGGCGATGAATCAAACGAAGTTTTTCTCTTTTGAAGAATTAAAAAAAGTTATTATAGAATTAGCGGAAGCTGATTATAGTATGAAGACTGGAAAGATGGATAAGAAACTTGTGCTTGAATTTTTCTTAATGCGGTTAAATCATATGTAATGATATAAAAAAGTTCACGTACTTGTTACGTGAACTTTTTTGTGTATAGAAAAAACGATCCGAATGGATCGTTTTTTAAACGCCTTACGCGTTTACTTGTTTCGCTAAGCGAGATTTTTGACGAGCTGCAGCGTTTTGGTGGATAAGACCTTTACGAGCTGCTTTGTCAAGTTTTTTAGAAGCGGTTTTGAAAGCTTCTTTAGCATTTTCAAGATCGTTATTAGTAACTAAAGCTTCTACAGTTTTAACAGCAGTACGCATGTCAGACTTGATAGAAGCGTTATGTGCACGACGCTCTTCGCTAAGTTTAGCGCGTTTGATAGCAGATTTGATGTTTGCCATACTTTTCACCTCCCTGGTGCAATCGAATGACTCGATTCTTACATAGAACAAGTGATATTTTATCAAACGGTGAAGAGAATTGCAATAGTATATCAATGAAATTTCACGTAAAGGAAAGAATGACCTAATATAACTTGGGGAAATCTAACGATATTTACTATGAATTACGGAGGAGATACGATGAAAGAACCATTAGATTTAAGTAAATATAGTGTTAGAACTGACCTTGCTGTAGAGGCGCACCAAATGCTGCAAGAGCGCCAAGAAGAACAAAAAGGAATACAAGGAGTAATTGTAAAAGAGAGGGAAGAAGAGGGGATTACAATTACAAAAGTAACTATTGATGAAATTGCATCTGAGTCGATGGGGAAAAAACCTGGAAATTATTTAACTCTTGAGGTGCAAGGTATACGACAACAAGATACGGAACTTCAGCAAAAAGTAGAGCATGTTTTCGCAAAAGAGTTTTCTTATTTCTTAGAAGAGGTTGGTGTTTCAAAAGAAGCAAGTTGTTTAATCGTCGGGCTTGGGAATTGGAATGTAACGCCGGATGCACTCGGACCGATAGTTGTAGAAAACGTACTGGTGACGAGACATTTATTTAAATTACAGCCTGAAAGTGTGGAAGAAGGTTTCAGGCCTGTTAGTGCGATTCGTCCAGGGGTAATGGGGATTACAGGAATCGAAACGAGCGATGTCATTTACGGAATTATTGAAAAGACAAAACCAGACTTTGTCATCGCAATTGATGCATTAGCTGCGCGTTCTATTGAACGAGTAAATAGCACGATACAAATTTCTGATACAGGAATTCATCCAGGATCTGGTGTTGGGAATAAGCGTAAGGAACTAAGTAAAGAAACATTGGGTATTCCTGTTATCGCAATTGGTGTGCCAACTGTGGTAGATGCTGTTTCGATTACGAGTGATACAATTGATTTTATTTTGAAACATTTTGGCCGGGAACTGAAAGAAGGAAACAAACCATCACGTTCTTTATTACCAGCAGGTTTTACATTTGGAGAAAAGAAAAAATTAACAGAAGAAGATATGCCGGATGAAAAGAGTCGAAATATGTTTTTAGGGGCTATTGGTACGTTAGAAGAAGAAGAGAAGAGAAAGTTGATTTATGAAGTGTTATCTCCTCTTGGTCATAATTTAATGGTAACCCCAAAAGAAGTAGATGCGTTTATTGAGGATATGGCAAATGTAATAGCGAGTGGTTTAAATGCAGCACTGCATCATCAGATTGATCAAGATAATACAGGGGCATATACACATTGATGGAAAGAGGCAGGAATAGTTTGAGTCGATTTACGCTGTTATGTATATGCGGTACAGTTTTATGTTTGCTTATGATGATAGCTGGAGTAGGCCTCGCTAATCATGGTCTGAAAAGTATGAAGGGGTATCGTCAGCTGTCATATGAACAAATTGCTCATATGACAGGAACAGAAGGCGCTGGGGCTGAATCGGAAATTTCGGGAGAAACGTTTTCGGCTATTGAAAAACAAAAACAGTTGGAAAGCTTAAGAAGTTTTAATGTTGTAGAAGGTATCGGTATAGCGATAGCAAGTGTTGCTCGTGATATGACAAAGTTTGGAACAGATATAGTTGTTGGGGCAATAAAAGGAATTTTTAGTTAAGGATAGCGGGAAGGACGATTGTCTTATGTTTGTAAGAGGGTCGTCCTTTAATTTGAAAAAGGTTTGTCTCTTATGGTTTGTTCGCATAAGATATAGATAGAGTGATTTGTATTGTAAGCAGCACGAGTTTTCATTGAATCTTTGCTGCTCTATTGATATAATCAGTGCTAGTGTATATTGGCGAGACTATTAGGAGTTGAGAACATAGATGAATAAAGAAGAAAGAGCAAAAAGACAGTCAAAAATTCGTAACTTCTCCATCATTGCTCACATTGACCACGGGAAATCAACGTTGGCAGACCGTATTTTGGAGAAAACAAACGCGTTGACACAGCGCGAAATGAAAGCGCAATTGCTTGACTCTATGGAGTTAGAGCGTGAGCGCGGTATTACAATTAAATTAAACGCAGTACAATTAAACTATACAGCAAAAGATGGTGAAGAATATATTCTTCACTTAATCGATACTCCAGGACATGTCGACTTTACGTACGAAGTATCTCGTAGTTTAGCGGCTTGTGAAGGTGCAATTCTTGTTGTGGATGCAGCGCAAGGGATTGAGGCGCAAACATTAGCGAACGTATATTTAGCGCTTGATAATAATTTAGAAATCTTACCAGTTATTAATAAAATTGACTTACCAAGTGCGGACCCAGAACGTGTACGTCAAGAGGTAGAAGATGTAATTGGTTTAGATGCATCGGAAGCTGTACTTGCTTCAGCGAAAGCTGGCATTGGTATTGAAGATATTTTAGAACAAATCGTTGAAAAGGTACCAGCTCCAACAGGTGATTCAGAAGGGCCTTTACAATGTATGATTTTCGATTCTTTATATGATCCGTACCGCGGTGTAATTGCATATATCCGTGTTGTAAATGGAACGGTAAAAGTTGGCGATAAAGTACGTATGATGGCAACTGGAAAAGAATTTGAAGTAACAGAAGTAGGTGTGTTTACACCGAAAACAACGCAACGTGACGAGTTAACAGTAGGTGATGTAGGTTTCTTGGCAGCATCTATTAAAAACGTAGGTGATACACGCGTAGGTGATACGATTACACATGCGAAACGTCCGGCTGCAGAGCCGTTAAAAGGATATCGTAAATTAAACCCGATGGTATTCTGTGGTTTATATCCAATTGATTCTGCACGTTATAACGACTTACGTGATGCGTTAGAAAAATTAGAATTGAATGATTCTGCTCTTGAATTTGAGCCTGAAACATCTCAAGCTTTAGGTTTTGGTTTCCGCTGTGGTTTCTTAGGACTGCTTCACATGGAAATTATTCAAGAACGTATTGAACGTGAATTTAAGATTGACTTAATTACAACAGCGCCAAGCGTTATTTATAAAGTTTATTTAACAAACGGTGAAGATGTTATTGTTGATAATCCATCTAATATGCCAGATCCACAGTCTATCGATCGTGTAGAAGAGCCGTTTGTGAAGGCCTCAATTATGGTTCCGAATGACTATGTTGGAGCTGTAATGGAAATTTGCCAAGGTAAACGTGGAACGTTTATTGATATGCAATATTTAGATGAAACACGTGTTACATTGACATATGACATCCCGTTATCAGAAATCGTATATGATTTCTTCGATCAATTGAAATCAAATACGAAAGGATATGCATCATTTGACTACGAGTTAATTGGTTATAAACCATCTAAACTTGTGAAAATGGATATTCTTTTAAATAATGAACAAGTGGATGCTTTATCATTTATTGTGCACCGTGATTCAGCGTATGACCGTGGTAAAGTAATTGTAGAGAAATTAAAAGAATTAATTCCAAGACAACAGTTTGAAGTGCCAATTCAGGCGACTATCGGAAACAAAGTTGTAGCGCGTTCTACAATTAAGGCGATGCGTAAAAACGTACTTGCAAAATGTTACGGTGGTGACATTTCTCGTAAGCGTAAACTTCTTGATAAGCAAAAAGAAGGTAAAAAACGTATGAAGTCTGTTGGTTCTGTAGAAGTGCCACAAGAAGCATTCATGGCTGTACTGAAAATGGATGATAACTAATAATTAAAATAAAAAGGAGTCGTTTATGCGGCTTCTTTTTTTCTGTATAATTACTTTTTAGACATCTTAGCTTCTCTCATTTACAATGATGAGAGAGCTTTTTAGTGATTGATATAGAGTTAGGAGACTATTAATGTCCGAAAATATTCGAAAAGATATTCAAGGTAAAATACAAAATGGTAATTTTAATTGTGAAAAGGAATTGACGCTTTCTATTATTAGTGGGAAGTGGAAAGTTGTGATATTGTGGCACTTAGGTGTGGAAGGGCCACATCGTTTTAGTGAATTGCAACGACTATTCCCGAGCATTTCTCATAAAGTTTTGTCGAACCAATTAAAAGAGTTAATGGAGGATGGGATTGTTGATCGAACAGTATATCCAGAAATTCCTCCGCGTGTTGAGTATTATATGACGGAACTAGGCATGTCGCTTTTACCGATCGTTGAAATGATGTATGATTGGGGAAAAATGCGAATGGAACAAATTCGTAACACGTTATAAAAGTAAAGGACCCTCCGGAGCGCGGAGGTTTTCTTTTTAGAAAGGTAGGAGTTATATTTGGTACAAGCTGCATATATTCATATTCCATTTTGTCAGCATATTTGTCACTATTGTGATTTTAATAAAGTATTTATTGAACGCCAACCGGTTGATCAATACTTACAATATTTAGAGAAAGAAATAATAAATACGGTTCAAAAAGTACCGTTTGAAAGTATGAAAACGATTTTTGTTGGTGGAGGAACGCCGACAGCATTAAATATGGAACAGACAAAAAAACTACTCGATATCATTAATCGTCGTTTGCGACCATTTGCTCCGAATTGTGAATTAACTTTTGAAGCGAATCCAGGCGACTTACCCAAAGAGAAGTTGAACTTATTGTTAGAAGGTGGCGTGAACAGAATTAGTTTTGGTGTACAAACGTTTCGTGATGAACTGCTTGAGAAAATTGGGCGCAAGCATACGAGGGAAGATGCGTTTGTAGCAATTCGAGAAGCGCAGGAAGTGGGCTTTACAAATATTAATATAGATATTATCTATGCTTTGCCAGGACAGACGATAGAAGATGTAAAAGAAACATTAGATATTGCCTTCACACTTGGTGTACAACATTTCTCAGCATATTCATTAATTGTGGAACCGAAGACTGTATTTTATAACTTAATGAATAAAGGGAAGTTGAGACTTCCGGGTGAAGACCATGAAGCGAAAATGTATGAAATGGTAATGGATGAAATGGAGAAACATGGTTATAGCCAGTATGAAATTAGCAACTTCTCAAAAGGTGATAATGAAAGTAGACATAATCTCACATACTGGAATAATGAAGAGTATTATGGATTTGGAGCTGGAGCGCATAGTTATGTAAATGGGGAACGTATCCAAAATGTAGGGCCGCTCAAGCAATATTTCACGAAAATTGATGAAACAGGATTTCCGTATTTAGATGTTCACGCAGTGACGGAGAAAGAAAGAATGGAAGAAGAGTTGTTCTTAGGACTTCGAAAAACAAAAGGTGTGTCTAAAATAGCGTTCCAAAAGAGATTCAATATGGAGATGGATCAAGTTTTCGCGAAGCAGTTACAAAGCAATCAAGAACAAGGATTGCTTGAAGAGAGAGATGGATATGTGCGTTTAACACGAAAAGGAAAATTATTGGGTAATGAAGTGTTCCAGTCATTTTTGATTGACTAATTAAATGTTCCATAAACGTGAAAAATTTTCATTATTTCGTGACGTTTCCGTTGACAATTGAATGTCAATTTTGGTAAGTTATTAATAGATTTAGCACTCGAAGACAAAGAGTGCTAACAGAGGTGATGATGAGATGCTTACGGAACGTCAGCTCTTAATTTTACAAACAATTATTGATGACTTTATTGGATCAGCGCAACCGGTTGGATCGAGGACGTTGGCTAAGAAAGATGAAATTACGTTTAGTTCAGCTACTATTCGAAATGAAATGGCTGATCTAGAGGAACTAGGATTTATTGAAAAAACGCATAGTTCTTCTGGGCGTGTTCCTTCTGAAAAAGGGTATCGTTTTTATGTAGACCATCTTTTAGCCCCACAAAACTTACCGACCGATGAAATTGTACAAATTAAAGATTTATTTGCTGAAAGAATTTTTGAAGCAGAAAAAATTGCACAACAATCAGCTCAAATTTTATCAGAGCTTACGAATTATACGGCCATTGTTCTTGGGCCTAAGTTAAGCACAAATAAACTTAAAAACGTACAAATTGTACCGCTTGATCGTCAAACAGCAGTCGCTATTATTGTAACAGATACAGGGCATGTACAAAGTAAAACGATTACCGTTCCGGAATCTGTTGATTTATCAGATTTAGAAAAAATGGTTAATATTTTAAATGAAAAGCTATCTGGTATACCTATGGCAGAACTTCATAATAAAATCTTTAAAGAGATTGTTACAGTCTTGCGTGGGTATGTTCATAATTACGATAGCGCAATAAAAATGTTAGATGGTACATTTCAAGTTCCTTTATCGGAAAAGATATACTTTGGTGGAAAAGCAAATATGCTTTCGCAGCCAGAATTCCATGACATTCAAAAAGTAAGATCCTTGCTGAAGATGATTGATAACGAAGCTGAGTTTTATGATATTTTGCGTCATAAACAAGTAGGTATTCAAGTGAAAATTGGCAGGGAAAATTCTTCGATAGCTATGGAAGATTGTAGTTTAATTTCTGCAACGTATTCGATTGGAGAAGAGCAACTTGGAACAATTGCGATTTTAGGTCCAACGAGAATGCAATACTCTCGTGTAATTAGTTTGTTGCAGTTATTTACAAGGCAATTTACTGATGGACTTAAAAAATAAGTGAGAGTAATACATTCGCTCAAGTGATGAAAATTTCATTGCTGTGTGTAATATATAATGCTTAGGTAATCATGCTAAGCTTGATGCCTAATACCTTTTAAGGAGGTGAAAATTGTGGAAGAGCGTAACGAACAAGTGGTAGAAGAAGTGAAAGAAGCGCAAGTTGAAGAAGCTGTCACGCCAGAAAACAGTGAAAAAACTGTAGAAGAAAAAAGTGAGGCTGCTCTTTTACAAGAAAAAGTAGATGAGTTACAAGCGAAACTAACGGAAACGGAAGGTCGCACATTACGTCTACAAGCTGATTTTGAAAATCATAAGCGCCGTGTCCAAATGGATAAGCAGGCTGCTGAAAAATATAGAGCACAAAGTTTAGTTTCAGATATTTTGCCAGCTCTTGATAATTTTGAAAGAGCGATGCAAGTGGAAGCAACTGATGAGCAAACGAAATCCTTGTTACAAGGTATGGAAATGGTGCATCGTCAATTGCTAGAAGCGTTGACTAAAGAAGGTGTTGAAGTGATTGAATCTGTTGGTAAACAGTTTGATCCTAATGAGCACCAAGCTATTATGCAAGTGGAAGACAGTGAATTTGAATCAAACGCGGTTGTGGAGGAATTCCAAAAAGGTTATAAACTAAAAGACCGTGTGATTCGCCCGTCAATGGTAAAAGTAAATCAATAATTTACATAAAAGTAGGAGGAATCGCCATGAGTAAAATTATCGGTATTGACTTAGGTACAACAAACTCTTGTGTAGCTGTTATGGAAGGTGGAGAACCAAAGGTTATCCCAAATCCAGAAGGAAACCGTACAACACCTTCTGTTGTAGCTTTTAAAAATGAAGAGCGTCAAGTTGGGGAAGTTGCGAAACGTCAAGCAATTACAAACCCAAATACAATTATGTCTGTTAAACGTCATATGGGTACAGACTATAAAGTAGAAGTTGAAGGTAAAGATTATACACCTCAAGAAATTTCGGCAATCATTTTACAAAACTTAAAAGCTTCTGCTGAAGCATACTTAGGTGAAACAGTAACGAAAGCTGTTATTACAGTACCTGCATACTTCAACGATGCAGAGCGCCAAGCAACGAAAGATGCTGGTCGTATCGCTGGTTTAGAAGTTGAGCGTATCATTAACGAACCAACAGCAGCAGCGCTTGCTTACGGTTTAGAAAAACAAGATGAAGAACAAAAAATCTTAGTATATGACTTAGGTGGCGGTACATTTGACGTATCTATCCTTGAGTTAGCAGATGGCACATTCGAAGTTATTTCAACTGCTGGTGACAACCGTCTTGGTGGAGATGACTTTGACCAAGTTATCATCGATCACTTAGTAGCTGAATTCAAAAAAGAAAACAACATTGATTTAAGCCAAGATAAAATGGCACTTCAACGTTTGAAAGATGCAGCTGAAAAAGCGAAAAAAGATCTTTCAGGTGTAACACAAACACAAATTTCATTACCATTCATTAGTGCTGGAGCTGCTGGTCCATTACACTTAGAATTAACGTTAACAAGAGCGAAATTCGAAGAGCTTTCAGCAGGTCTTGTTGAAAGAACTTTAGAGCCAACTCGTCGTGCATTAAAAGACGCTGGTTTTGCTCCAAGCGAATTAGATAAAGTTATCCTTGTTGGTGGATCTACTCGTATCCCAGCTGTACAAGAAGCTATTAAACGTGAAACTGGTAAAGAGCCATACAAAGGCGTAAACCCTGATGAAGTTGTAGCATTAGGTGCTGCAGTTCAAGGTGGCGTACTTACTGGTGATGTAGAAGGCGTACTATTATTAGACGTAACTCCACTTTCTTTAGGTATCGAAACTATGGGTGGTGTGTTCACGAAATTAATCGAGCGTAACACTACAATTCCAACAAGTAAATCACAAGTATTCTCAACAGCTGCTGATAACCAACCAGCGGTAGACATTCACGTGCTACAAGGTGAGCGTCCAATGTCAGCTGATAACAAAACACTAGGTCGTTTCCAATTAACAGACCTTCCGCCAGCACCACGTGGTATCCCACAAATCGAAGTAACATTCGATATCGATGCGAACGGTATTGTTAACGTACGTGCGAAAGACTTAGGAACAAGCAAAGAGCAAGCTATTACAATCCAATCTTCTTCAGGTCTTTCTGATGATGAAGTAAATCGTATGGTACAAGAAGCAGAAGCAAATGCTGACGCTGACCAAAAACGTAAGGAAGAAGTTGAACTTCGTAACGAAGCTGACCAACTTGTATTCCAAACAGACAAAGTTGTAAAAGATTTAGAAGGTAAAGTAGATGCAGCTGAAGTAGCAAAAGCAACGGAAGCGAAAGAAGCATTACAAGCGGCAATCGAGAAAAACGAACTTGAAGAAATCCGTGTGAAAAAAGATGCTCTTCAAGAAATCGTACAACAATTAACTGTTAAATTATATGAGCAAGCTCAAGCGGCTGCAGGGCAAGCGGAAGGTGCACAAGGAGCACAAGACGCTGGCGCGAAAAAAGACAATGTAGTTGACGCTGAGTTTGAAGAAGTAAAAGAAGACAAGTAATACAGTGAAATAAAATAAGTAAGATGACAAAAAGTCAAAGTCAAGCGTGCCTTGGCTTTGGCTTTTTTCACGAATAAGAAGAAATGTGTGAGGATCTTAAGTTTTTTGTTTTGCATACTGTAAGTGAGGAAACTTTGTTGCAAAGCACTTTCTTTCGGTGTTAAAATTACGTTTATGTGAAAGATTCGGGGGTTGCAAATTTATGAGTAAACGAGACTATTATGAGGTTCTTGGACTGAGCAAGGGCGCTTCTAAAGATGAAATAAAAAAAGCGTATCGTCGTTTGGCTAAAAAGTACCATCCAGACGTAAGTAAAGAAGAAAATGCAATTGAAAAGTTTAAAGAAGTACAAGAAGCATACGAAGTATTAAGCGACGATCAAAAGCGCGCGCAATATGATCAATTTGGTCATGCTGGTGCAAATCAAGGATTTGGCGGCGGAGGAGACTTCGGTGGTGGATTCGGCTTTGAAGATATCTTTAGTTCATTCTTTGGCGGCGGTGGCGGCAGACGCCGTGATCCAAATGCTCCGCGCCAAGGTGCTGACTTACAATACCAAGTTACTTTAGAGTTTGAAGAAGCTATTTTTGGTAAAGAGTTAAATATTGAGATTCCAGTAGAAGATCCATGTGATACTTGTAAAGGTAGCGGAGCAAAACCAGGAACTTCAAAAGAAACATGTAAACATTGTTCAGGATCAGGGCAAGTAAGTGTAGAACAAAATACACCATTTGGGCGTATTGTAAACCGTCAAGCTTGTGGGCATTGTTCAGGAACAGGTCAAATGATTAAAGAGAAATGTACGACATGCCATGGTTCTGGTAAAGTTCGTAAAAACAAAAAAATCAATGTTAAAATTCCAGCGGGTATCGATAATGGTCAACAAATTCGTGTATCTGGAAAAGGTGAAGCAGGCGTAAATGGCGGGCCGGCAGGTGACTTATATGTTGTTATTCATGTGAGAAATCATGAATTCTTTGAGCGCGAAGGGGATCACATTATTTGCGAAATGCCATTAACATTTGCGAAAATGGCACTTGGTGCGGAAGTAGAAGTTCCTACCGTTCATGGCAAAGTGAAGTTGAAAATTCCAGCAGGAACACAAACAGGAACAGAATTCCGCTTAAAAGGAAAAGGTGCTCCGAACGTACGTGGATATGGTCAAGGAGATCAATATGTAGTCGTTCGTGTTGTTGTGCCGACGAAATTAACTTCACATCAAAAAGATTTATTGCGTGAATTTGCAGGGCAAGAAGAGCAGGATGATAGCTTATTTGGAAAGCTTAAACGTGCTTTCAAAGGGGAATAATGGAAATAAAAAATGGAGTTGGTAAATTGTGAAATGGTCAGAAATTAGTATTCATACAACAGAAGAAGCAGTAGAAGCTGTCTCTCATATTTTGCATGAAGCAGGCGCTAGTGGGGTTGCGATTGAGGACCCAGCGGAGTTGACGAAAGAGCGCGAGCAACAATACGGTGAGATTTATGCACTTAACCCAGATGAATATCCAAGTGAGGGCGTTTTGGTAAAAGCATATTTCCCACAAACGGATTCTTTACACGAAACGGTTGCAGGTGTAAAATCATCTATTGATGCACTACCATCTTTCGACATCGAAATTGGTACAGGAAATATTACAATTAATGAAGTCGATGAGGAAGATTGGGCTACTGCTTGGAAGAAGTATTATCATCCAGTTCAAATTTCTGATACATTCACAATTGTGCCGACGTGGGAAGAGTATACACCGTCTTCTCCAGATGAAAAAATTATTGAGTTAGATCCAGGTATGGCGTTTGGTACAGGGACACATCCAACAACAACGATGTGTATTCGTGCGTTAGAAAAAACGGTTCAGCCAGGTGATACTGTGATTGATGTAGGGACAGGTTCGGGGGTACTTAGTATTGCTGCAGCAAAATTAGGTGCGTCTTCTGTTCAAGCGTATGATTTAGACCCAGTTGCAGTTGAAAGTGCAGAAATGAATGTGCGCTTAAATAAAACAGATGACATTGTCAATGTTGGACAGAATAGTCTATTAGAAGGTATTGAAGGTCCAGTTGATTTAATCGTAGCAAATTTACTAGCGGAAATTATTCTTCTATTCCCTGAAGATGCAGCGAGAGTTGTGAAGCCAGGTGGATTATTTATTACATCTGGTATTATTGGGGCGAAAGAAAAAGTAATTTCTGAAGCGTTAGAAAAAGCTGGATTTACAATTGAAGAAGTGCTTCGAATGGAAGATTGGGTAGCAATTATTGCACGAAATGCGTAATATAGATTTTAGTCTATAAAGAACAGGGGGAGTCTCTCACCGTATAAGGTGAGGGACTTGCCGTTTGTTATATGAAAATGATAACGTTTCGTTCTTTTCGTAAGTGTTGACTTACGAAAGGAACGAAACTCTACTAAGGTGATTATATGCAACGTTATTTTGTAGAAGAGAAATATGTAAATGAGACAAGTATTCGCATAATGGGTGATGATGTCCATCACATCGCAAGAGTGATGCGTATGTCAGCTGGTGACCACATTTATTGCTGTGTAAATGGTAAAACAGCAGAGTGTTCAATTGCTGAAATTACCAGTGAATTTGTGGATACCACTATTGTAGAATGGGTAGAGGCGTCAAGCGAACTTCCTGTGTTCGTGACGATTGCAAGTGGACTGCCGAAAGGAGACAAGCTAGAGTTAATTTTTCAAAAAGGAACTGAGCTTGGGGCAGCTGCATTTTTACCATTTCAAGCATCTCGATCTATTGTAAAGTGGGATGCGAAAAAAGCAGATAAAAAAGTTGAGCGTTTGAAAAAAATCGTAAAAGAAGCTGCGGAACAATCGCATAGAAGTGAAATTCCAGAAGTACACGTTCCCTCATCATTTAAACAACTGCTGTCGATGAGTAGCGAGTATGATGTTTGTCTTGTTGCGTATGAAGAAGAAGCGAAACAAGGTGAGAAATCTAATTTTGCGAAAGCTTTATCGACGATTAAACCAGGCCAAAAGCTGCTGATTGTATTTGGACCAGAAGGTGGTTTAGCGGAGGAAGAGATTACCGCACTTCGTGAACATAAATTTGTACCATGTAGTTTAGGACCAAGAATTTTAAGAACAGAAACGGCTCCGCTTTATGCGTTAAGTGCCGCTTCTTATCATTTTGAATTGATGGGGTGATAATCAATGGCAACTGTTGCGTTCCACACGTTAGGTTGTAAAGTAAACCACTATGAAACAGAAGCGATTTGGCAATTGTTTAAACAAGGTGGTTATGAAAGAACTGAATATGAAAAAAAATCTGATGTATATGTTATTAACACATGTACAGTAACAAATACTGGAGATAAAAAAAGCCGTCAAGTAATTAGACGTGCTGTACGTCAAAATCCAGATGCGGTAATTTGTGTAACTGGATGTTATGCACAAACATCTCCAGCAGAAATTATGGCAATTCCAGGTGTAGATATTGTTGTTGGTACGCAAGATCGTGAGAAGATGTTAGGATACATCGAAGAATTCCGTAAAGAGCGTCAACCAATTAATGCTGTCCGCAATATTATGAAAACACGTGTATATGAAGAACTGGATGTACCATATTTCACGGACCGTACACGTGCATCTTTAAAAATACAAGAAGGTTGCAATAACTTCTGTACATTTTGCATCATTCCTTGGGCGCGTGGTTTAATGCGTTCTCGTGATGGAAAAGAAGTTATTAAACAAGCGCAGCAATTAGTAGATGCGGGCTATAAAGAAATCGTATTAACAGGTATTCATACAGGTGGGTACGGTGAAGATATAAAAGAGTATAACTTAGCTGGATTACTGCGCGATATGGAAGCGGAAGTAGGCGGATTGAAACGTCTTCGTATTTCTTCTATTGAGGCGAGTCAAATTTCTGATGAAGTAATTGAAGTGTTAGATAAATCAGAAGTAGTTGTACGTCACTTGCATATTCCATTACAGTCAGGCTCTAATACTGTATTGAAACGTATGCGCCGTAAGTATACGATGGAATTTTTCCAAGAGCGTTTAGATCGTTTGAAAGAAGCGTTACCAGGTCTTGCGATTACATCAGACGTAATTGTTGGATTCCCAGGTGAAACAGAAGAAGAATTCATGGAAACGTACAATTTCATTAAAGAGAATCGTTTCTCTGAATTACACGTTTTCCCTTATTCAAAACGTACAGGTACACCAGCAGCACGTATGGAAGATCAAGTTCCTGAAGATGTGAAGAACGATCGTGTTCACCGTTTAATTGAACTATCTAATCAATTAGCGAAAGAGTATGCTTCACAGTTTGAAGGTGAAGTGCTTGAAATTATTCCTGAAGAGCAATTTAAAGATGGTGACCGTGAGGGGTTATATGTAGGTTATACAGATAACTACTTGAAAATTGTATTTGAAGGATCAGAAGAATTAATTGGTAAGCTAGTGAAAGTAAAAATTACGAAAGCTGGTTATCCATATAACGAAGCGCAATTTGTTCGTGTTCTTGAAGATGATGTAAAAAAAGAATCAGCAAGCGCATAATAAAAAGCATGCAAACGACAAGGGTTTGCATGCTTTTTTCGTTCGTGGAGAAGTTAAGTATTGAAAAAAGAAGAGCATCAATTCTTCTTTTATTCTGCCAAATAGTTGACCTGAAGTGATAAAATGTATTATAATCGTAAAAGACATGCTGAAGAAGTGTTTCTTTTTGCATGCTGAAGTTAGTATGTAAGTGTGATGTTTCGGAGGGAGGGAAAGAGAATGTCAAAAACAGTCGTTCGTAAAAACGAGTCTTTGGAGGATGCACTTCGCCGTTTTAAAAGATCGGTTTCTAAAACTGGTACACTTGCTGAAGCAAGAAAGCGCGAGTTTTATGAAAAGCCAAGTGTAAAACGTAAGAAGAAATCTGAAGCGGCAAGAAAGCGTAAGTTCTAAGAGAGGGTGTAAGTTATGAGTCTTCTCGGTCGTTTAAACGATGATATGAAACAAGCGATGAAGAATAAACAAAAAGAAAAATTAACCGTTATTCGTATGGTTAAGGCTGCTTTACAAAATGAAGGTATTAAACTGCAACATACTCTTACTGAAGAAGAGGAATTAACAGTTTTAGCTCGTGAAGTAAAACAGTATAAGGACTCCCTCCTTGAATTTAAAAAAGCTGGTCGTGAAGACCTTGTTGATAAACTGCAAAGTGAAATTCAGATTTTAAGCGCATATTTGCCGGAGCAATTAACAGAAGAAGAACTAGCGGATATAATTAAGCAAGTTATTTCTGAAGTTGGTGCTACATCTAAAGCAGATATGGGTAAAGTGATGACTGCTGTTATGCCGAAAGTCAAAGGTAAAACAGACGGATCACTAGTGAATAAGCTGGTTATACAGCTATTAGCATAAAAAAGCGTCTCATTTCGTATGAGACGTTTTTTTATGCTTTTTTCAATTTGGACGTGATATTACAAGCTCTTTTTTCATACATATGGGATGAGAGGGGGTCTTTTGAGATGAAAAAATTAGAACAAATGAAGAATTGGTTAACGAAGCAAATAGACCTACCAGTGGATGTGCTAATGGATCTACCTCGGATCACGCTTGTTGGGCAAGTACATATCTATATAGAAAATCATCGAGGATTATTAGTGTTTTCAGATAAAGAGGTAAGATTGCTATTGAAACATGGTCAATTATTAATTAAAGGTCAATCCTTTGTTATTAAAACAATCCTTCCAGAAGAACTGTTGCTTGAAGGGATTATTGAACAAGTGACATTTTTAGAAAATGAAAAGAAAGAGGAGTGAGGAGAAACTTCCGTTTGTGAAGTTTTTCTTCGTTACCTTGTATTAACAGGTGATAACGTTCTGGCCTCAATATTCGGTTCGTACAAAGAGGGTAGGTGGGAAGTGAGTCCCACGTAAAAACCTGGCTCGTGAAGGTTAATAATTAGTGAGGATCAAGGAATCTGCTAATTAAAATTTTAGTACGAGCTAGTTTGATAATCGAATTGAAAAGTAGTGTATCTACTTTTAGAAAGGTAGTGGAGATAGTCAATGAAAAATAAATGGTTTATAAAATGGCTTGGGTATGTCAAGGTGCGAATTGAAGGTAGAGGAGCGGAACGCTTTGTTAACGAGTGTGTGCGGAGGAAATTACTAGTTTGGGATGTAAAGAAGATAGCTGATGAAACGTTAGTTTTTTGTATATTATTACGAGATGTGAAAAAGATAAAACCAATTTATAGAAAAAATGAATGTAAATTATATTTTATTGGACGTTACGGTTTTCCGTTTTGGAATAAGCGTTTAATTAAAAATAGTGGATTTTTAATTGGGTTTTTAATATTTTTTTTCGGAATGATCGCATTGTCAAATATGGTGTGGAAAATTGAAATTACAGGAGCAAAACCTGAAACGGAATATATCTTGATGAAAGAATTGGACAAAATGGGTATAAAAAAAGGGAAATTACAGTTCCAAATGCCGAATGTAGAAGATGTTCAACGTCATTTGACAGACAATATTAATGCGATTACTTGGGCGGGATTAGAAATAAGAGGGACAACATATCATTTTAAGATTGTCGAAAAAAATGAACCGAAAAAAGAAAGTGAACAACAGCCACAAAACTTAGTAGCAAAAAAAGAAGGGATTATTACAAAAACATTTGTGGAAGTTGGGAAGCCTGTAGTCATGAAAAATGACCATGTAGAAAAGGGGCAACTTCTCGTCTCGGGGATGTATGGTAATGAGGAGAATCCGACAATTGTTTCGGCTAAAGGGATTGTATATGGAGAAACGTGGTACAAATCTGAGGTGAATGTTCCGTTAAAGACGCAATTTCAAGTGTATACTGGTAATTCATACAATGAATATTTTCTTAAATTTGGGAGTGCTAAAATAAAAATATGGGGATTTCAACAGGATGAGTATAAACGCTCGCGTACTGAAAGTGTAAAACATGATGTGAAATTATTTGGATTCACATTACCAGTTGCATATGAAAAAGATATTGTACGAGAAGAGGAAGAAGCGAACCGAGAATATACCGAAAAACAAGCAATGAAAGTAGCTAAAGAGATGGCAGAAAAAGAACTGAAGAAAAAATTGGATGAACATGCTATGATTGTAAGTGATAACATTTTGAGTAAAGAGGTTGAGGCGGATCACCTAAAGGTCACATTACATTATACAGTGATTGAAAATATTGCAGAGCCACAACCAATATCTGAATCCGATATTCAAGGAGACTGAGTAATGGCAGAACAATTAGTAGAAATGAACCAACAATTGGAAAATCCCAACGAAGCAATCGCTCTTTTTGGGGTAAATGATGCTCATTTAAAAGTAATTGAACGAGAACTTAGTGTATCGATTGTGACTAGGGGAGAATCTGTTCGTGTATCTGGGGCAGATGAAACTGTGGTGCTCGTAGAAAAAATCTTACAACAGTTACTTGTTGTTATCCGTAAAGGTGTATCAATTTCGGAAAGAGATGTTGCGTATGCGATTCAGCTTGGGCAACAAGGGAAAATTGCTCAATTCGAAGAGTTATATGAAGAGGAAATTTTTAAAACGGCAAAAGGTAAATCCATTCGTGTGAAAACGATGGGGCAAAGACGGTATATTCATGCAATGAAAAAGAATGATATTGTATTTGGGATAGGACCTGCTGGGACAGGGAAAACATACTTAGCCGTAGTAATGGCTGTGAGAGCTTTAA
Source organism: Bacillus hominis (assembly GCF_030348325.1). Lineage (NCBI taxonomy): Bacteria > Bacillati > Bacillota > Bacilli > Caryophanales > Bacillaceae > Bacillus > Bacillus hominis. Next base: position 3,879,266 of record NZ_JAUCFS010000005.1, on the reverse strand, counting down.
AGCAAGGGTATGTAAAGAAAATTATTTTAACAAGACCTGCTGTAGAAGCTGGAGAGAGCTTAGGGTTTTTACCAGGTGATTTGAAAGAAAAAGTAGATCCGTATTTACGTCCACTATATGATGCGTTACATGATATTCTTGGACAAGAATATACACAACGCATGATGGAACGTGGTGTAATTGAAATTGCACCGCTTGCTTACATGAGAGGGCGTACTCTTGATGATTCATTTGTTATATTAGATGAGGCGCAAAACACAACTGGTGTTCAAATAAAAATGTTTTTAACGCGATTAGGTTTTAGTTCTAAAATGGTTATTACGGGGGATCCCTCACAGGTAGACTTGCCAAAAGGGGTAAAGTCAGGTCTTTCTATTGCTGCTAATATTTTATCAGGTGTATCAGGTCTTTCGTTCATTACATTGGAACAAACGGACGTTGTGAGACACCCGTTAGTGCAACGTATTATTGAGGCATATGATAAAATGGAATGATCCTATTTGTCAGGATCATTTCTTTTTGTATGATAAGGTTGGCGAATGGCATATTTTTTACTATCATTAAAGACGAGGGAAATGAACTATAGGTGATAGTGGATAAAAATGTTGTCCGAAAAGTATCGTTGCCTAGAAGAAATGAAAGCTATAAATAGTTTCGCTTTATTTCTGGAGAGGAGAAGGTATTGAAATCATGTCAAGATCTCAAGAAATTTTTAAGTGGTTTCGTAATATACAACATTCGAAAAAACTAAGTTGGGTTTCTTACGTATTATTAGGAGCAGTACTGTTTTTTGCACTTATGAATAATGTAAAGCCAGAGCAATTAGATGTTAAAGAGCTCGATATTGCTAAAAAAACAATTCACTCTCCTATTAAAATTGAAGATAAAGCCGCAACGGCGAAAAAGAAAAACGAAGCCGCTCAAAAGGTTGAGGATAAATATACATATAAAAGCGAATATAAGCAAAATAAAGTGGATATTGTAACTCTCGTCTTTGATGCGGTAAGTGAAGTAGAGGCAGAGGCTAAATCGACTGGCCCAGACGAGTATAAAAAAATTTCTGATGTGGACAAATTGGACAAGTTAAAGAAGAAATTACCAACAGATTTAGCAAAAAGCTTAACAGATTCGATTTTGTTGAAATTTATTAATGCTGATTCAAGTCAATTGTCATTGGCAAAGGATGCGGCTGTAACAGCAGTTAATAAAATTATGAGGGAACACATCAAGATGGATCAAGAAGAAGCTGCAAGAGAACAATTCGTTACTGAAATGAGTAGCGTAAATATAAGCAGTGATTTAAAAGATGCGGTGAATACACTAGGGAAGTATGCGATTACAGCGAACTATTTTTATGATTCAGCTGCGACGAAAGATAGTAAAAAAATAGCGGAAGATTCAGTTGCATCAGTTTTTATCCTTCAAGGGCAAGTTCTTGTGAAAGAAGGCGATACGATTTCACGAGAAGCATATGAGCAGTTGAAGTTAGCAGGATTGTTAGAAAAGGGCAATACCTTCCAACCTTATGTTGGTCTAGCGGTACTCATTTGTGTGTTATTGTACTTTATGCATAAGCAGTTTGAAGTGTTTTTACAGCGGAAAAGAGAAGATAGGCCGTATGTTTTAGCATATATCACAATTTTGTCTATCACGATTGTTTTAATGAAAATCATTAGTTTGTTTCAAAAACTTGAATATGCAGGAATCGCGTATGTTGTTCCAGTTGCGATGGGAACAATACTTGTAAAATTAATGATTGGTGATCGATTTGTATTTTTAACGAGTATGATTTTTTCTGTGTGCGGAAGTATTATGTTTAATGAAGGTGTAACGAGTACACTGAATTATAGTGTGGGGATTTATGTTTTATTAAGTTCATTATCAGTTAGTATTTTCTTGAGAGAAAAAAATCGTCGTACGATGATTTTACAAGCTGGTATACTCGTTTCTGTATTAAATGTAGTCGTATTAGCGGCGTTGTTATTATTGCGAAATGGGAACTTTTCGCCTCTTGAAATAGGGGTGCAATTATTAATGGCTGCTGTTTCGGGTATTATCTCTTCTGTTCTAGCTATGGGGATTTTACCGTATTTAGAAAGTGGTCTTGGGATTGTATCGAGTATGAAATTGATGGAACTTTCAAGTCCGAATCACCCGCTTTTGCGCAAAATTTTATTAGAAGCACCAGGTACATATCACCATAGTGTAATGGTAGCTAATCTCTCAGAAGCTGCTTGTGAAGCAGTTGGAGCAAATGGAGTATTAGCGCGTGTAGGGGCGTATTATCATGATGTAGGGAAAACAGTACAACCACAGTTTTTTATTGAAAACCAAATGGGTATTGAAAACCCGCACGATAGATTAGACCCTGTAACGAGCAAAGATATTATAATTGCTCATGTAACCGATGGGGTGAGAATGTTAGAAGAACACCATATACCTCAAGAAATTATCGATATTGCTGGACAGCATCATGGTACAACGTTACTTAAATATTTTTACTATAAGGCGATTAAAGAAGATAAAGAGAAATATACGGAGGAAATGTTCCGCTATCCAGGATCAAAAGCAACTTCTAAAGAGTCGGCGATCGTTGGTATTGCTGATAGTGTAGAAGCGGCGGTACGTTCGATGAACCATCCAACACCAGATCAGATTAATAATTTAGTGCAAAGTATTATTAAAGATCGCCTGCAAGATGGTCAATTTAGTGAATGTGATTTGACATTTAAGGAACTACAAATCGTTGGAAAAACGTTATGTGAAACGTTAAATGGTATTTTCCATTCCCGTATTACATATCCGGAACCGCCGGAAGAAAAGGAGAAAGAATGAGTTTATTAATTGATTTTATTGATGAAACAGAAGAAGTGAAAGACGAGTATATAAGCTTGATTCGAGGGTTGGTAGAGAAAGCAGCCCAAATGGAGAACATAGAAGAAGGCGCAGAATTATCGGTTACATTTGTAGATAATGAACGTATTCGTGAAATAAACCGTGATTACCGAGATAAGGATCAGCCTACGGATGTTATTTCTTTCGCCATGGAAGAAATGGGAGAAGGCGAAATGGAAATTGTCGGTGCAGAGATGCCGCGTATGTTAGGAGATCTTATTATTTCTATTCCAAGAGCAAAAGAACAAGCTGAAGAATATGGACATTCTTTTGATCGAGAACTTGGGTTTTTAGCATTACATGGCTTTTTGCATTTGCTTGGTTATGATCATATGACAGAAGAAGATGAAAAAGAAATGTTTGGAAGACAAAAAGAAATTTTAGAGGCATTTGGATTAGGACGATGAAAAAAGGAAAACTTTTAGATAGTTTTGGATATGCTATAGCTGGTATATACTTTTGTCTTCGTCATGAACGAAATATGAAAATTCATTATTTAGCCGCAGTCATTGTTATATGCTGCGGCTTTTATTTCCATATTACAATAACGGAATGGATTGTATTACTTATTGTGATAGGGATTGTAATGAGTTTAGAGATGGTGAATACGGCTATTGAAAAAACAGTAGACTTAGCAACCGCCGATATTCATCCGTTTGCAAAAATTGCAAAGGATGTTGCGGCGGGGGCAGTTTTATTGTTTGCAATTATAGCTGCTGTAATTGGTGCTATTATCTTTTTACCGTATATGGTATAGTTGCATTCCGAAGCTTTTATTAAGCTTTAGGAGCGCCGTGAAGGCCTTTAATGAAAGAGTGTATCTATTCACATCTGTGAACGGAAAGGATGCGGGAATATGAATAGCAAACAATTAATTCAAGAAGCAACCGAAGCGCGTAAACGAGCGTACGTACCATATTCTAAATTTCAAGTAGGTGCAGCTTTACTAACTCAGGATGGAAAAATATATCGTGGATGTAATGTTGAAAATGCATCATATGGTTTATGTAACTGTGCAGAAAGAACAGCGTTATTTAAGGCAATTTCTGAAGGAGATAACGAGTTTGTAGCTATTGCAGTCGTAGCGGATACAAAGCGCCCAGTACCTCCTTGTGGAGCATGTCGACAAGTTATGGTAGAATTATGTAAACAGGATACGAAAGTATACCTATCAAACTTACATGGTGATGTTCAAGAGACAACAGTCGGAGAATTGTTACCAGGAGCATTTTTAGCGGAGGATTTACATGAATAGAAAAGGTTATAAATCAGGTTTTGTCTCTATTATTGGCAGACCGAATGTTGGGAAATCTACATTTTTAAATCGTATTATCGGCCAGAAAATCGCCATTATGAGTGATAAGCCACAAACAACTCGTAATAAAATTCAAGGTGTATATACAGAAAATGATTCACAAGTAGTTTTCATTGATACACCAGGAATACATAAACCTAAACATAAACTAGGCGATTTCATGGTGAAGATGGCTCAAACGACATTAAAAGAAGTTGATATTGTTTTGTTTATGGTCAATGCAACTGAAGGATATGGTCGTGGTGAGGAATTTATTATTGAGAAATTACAAGAAACGAAACAACCGGTATTCTTAGTAATTAATAAAATTGACCAAGTTCATCCAGAGCAATTGCTGGAGTTGATTGATCAATATCGTAAATTATATGAGTTCGCGGAGATTGTGCCAATTTCTGCATTGGACGGTAATAATGTTGAAGCGTTAATCGGAGCGATTAAAAAGTATTTACCAGAAGGACCGCAATATTACCCGGATAATCAAGTAACGGATCATCCAGAGCGATTTATTATTTCAGAGCTTATTCGTGAAAAAGTATTACATTTAACACGTGAAGAAGTACCGCATTCTGTAGCGGTTGTTATTGATGCGATTCAGAAGCGCGAGGGCGGTGCAGTTTATATAAACGCAACGATTGTTGTTGAACGTGCATCACAAAAAGGAATTATTATAGGTAAGCAAGGGAAGATGTTAAAAGAAGTCGGGAAACGAGCTCGTTTTGATATTGAAGCACTACTTGGCTCTAAAGTATTTTTAGAAGTATGGGTAAAAGTGCAAAAAGATTGGCGTAATAAAATGTCTCAGCTTCGTGACCTTGGTTTCCGCGAAGACGAGTACTAAAATAGAGTAAAGCTGTAATCAGTGGGTGTATTATTCGTCCGCTGATTATTGGTTTTTATGAACTTTGATAAATTAGGAAAAATTTTTCTCACATGAAAATGGACAAAATGGGTCAATTTAATAACAACAAAAGAAATTGGTTTATAGGCTACGCTTATTGAGAAAGGTGGATTCTTATGCTAGATTTTACCTGGAAGTTTTTCTCCAAAACAGGAAGCATTGAAACGTATTTGCTTTTGAAAGAAATGGAAAAAGACGTGAACGATGAGATGGATCAACATGAAGAAGAGTTAGCGCATCTAGACTCTCCAATTTCTTGACCCGTTTTGTTCAAACCTTGGATGGTGACGAACATGTTTCAAAAAGTTGAGGGCATTGTTATCCGTACAACAGATTACGGAGAAACAAATAAGATTGTTACAATATACTCACGGGAATTTGGTAAGGTAAGTGCAATGGCAAGAGGGGCGAAAAAGCCGAAGAGTCGGTTAGCGGCTATTTCGCAGCTTATGACACATGGTCATTTTCTTATTCAAATGGGTTCTGGACTTGGAACTTTGCAACAAGGCGAGATTATTTCATCTATGAAAGAAATTCGCGAGGATATATTTTTAACTGCTTATGCATCATTTATTATTGAATTAACCGATAAAGCAACAGAAGATAAGAAGCATAATCCGTATTTATTTGAAATGTTATATCAAACGTTGCATTATATGTGTGAGGGTGTTGATCCGGAGGTATTATCATTAATTTATCAAACGAAAATGCTTCCGGTATTAGGGATGCGCCCATACTTTGATACATGTGCTATTTGTCATCAAGAAACAGATTTTGTCGCCTTCTCTGTTAGGGAAGGCGGTTTTCTGTGCTCGCGTCATGCGGAGCAAGATTCGTATCGTATTCCGGTGGGAGAGGCTGTTCATAAATTATTGCGTCTCTTTTTTCACTTCGATCTACACCGGCTCGGTAATGTATCGGTGAAGGATAGTACAAAAAAACAAATGCGCACAGTATTGAATACATATTATGATGAATATTGTGGGATTTATTTGAAATCAAGGCGTTTTCTGGAACAACTTGATAAGTTTCAAATATAAAAAGGGCCGTATAAGGTCCTTTTTACATACTTTCTTTTTCGAATAGCATATTTAGTATATAATATTTAAGAGATAGTATAACTTTTTTCGTTGTGCATTAAAGGTGGTGATTATCATAGAGCTGAATAAACGGCAAGAACATATCATTCAGATTGTAAAAGATCACGGTCCTATTACAGGGGAGTCAATTGCTGCGCAATTGGGTTTAACACGTGCAACGCTAAGACCAGACTTAGCAATTTTAACGATGGCTGGTTATTTAGAAGCGCGTCCACGCGTAGGTTATTTTTATACGGGTAAAACTGGGGGACAGCTATTATCTGAAGCTGTTAAGAAAATTAAAGTGCAAGATTATCAATCTAGACCGGCTGTAATTGATAAAAATGTATCAGTATACGATGCAATCTGTACTATGTTTCTAGAGGATGTTGGTACATTATTTATTGTAGATCAATCTACTTTATTAGTTGGCGTTGTATCTCGTAAAGATTTATTACGAGCTAGCTTAGGAAAGCAGGATTTAACCTCTCTTCCGGTTAATATTATCATGACAAGGATGCCAAACATTGCGATGTGTCGCAGGGAGGATTCTTTATATGATATTGCGATGGAATTAATAGAAAGACAGATTGATGCGATGCCGGTTGTGAAGGATACGAAACAAGGTTTAGAAGTGATTGGACGAATTACAAAAACAAATATTACGCGTGCGTTTGTAAATTTAGTAAATAACGAATAAGTGTAATTTGTTTAAAGTGAGGTAATGTAATGGATAATAAAATCGTATATGTCGTATCTGACTCTGTAGGAGAAACGGCTGATTTGGTTGTTAGAGCGGCAATGGGACAGTTCCCATTCGCTCCTGATATTAGACGTGTACCGTATGTAGAAGATACAGGGACATTAAAAGAAGTAATCTCGATTGCCAAGAGCAATCAAGCGCTTATTTGTTTTACGTTAGTAAAGCCTGATATGCGTCAATATTTATTGACAGAAGCGGCAAAAGAAGGAGTAGAGGCATACGATATTATCGGACCTCTTATCGATCAAATTGAAGGAATTACAGGGCAAGTACCAAGGTATGAGCCAGGTGTCGTTCGAAGATTAGATGAAGAGTACTTTAAAAAAATTGAAGCGATTGAATTTGCAGTTAAGTATGATGATGGTAGAGATGCACGTGGTATTTTAAAAGCTGATATCGTGTTGATTGGAATTTCACGTACATCAAAAACACCACTTTCACAATATTTAGCGCATAACAAACGTTTGAAAGTCGCCAATGTACCACTTGTACCGGAAGTGGATCCGCCTGAGGAATTATATCAAGTGGCAAAAGAGAAATGTTTCGGTTTGAAAATTATACCGGATAAGTTAAATCATATTCGAAAAGAACGATTGAAATCACTTGGATTAAGTGATGGAGCAACATATGCAAATATTAATCGTATTAAAGAAGAAATTGATCATTTTGAGGAAGTAATTAGTAAAATAAATTGTCAAGTGATTGATGTATCAAATAAGGCGATTGAAGAAACAGCAAATATTATTGTGAATGCAGTGCAAAACCAAAAAATGTTTTAGCACATTTACCAAAGGTGAATGTGCTTTTTTCGCTCGTGAGAAGGCGGTAGAAGAAGAGGCAAAGTAGAACATGAACTTTCAGCTTAGTAATAGAATATAGCGGAATGGTTATACTTATATTCTTCTGTTTTTTAATTATGCTAAAGGAACGATTTTGTTATCTTTAAATGTAAAATGAAAATTAAAGGGATATGTAGCGTAGTTGAAGAAAATATATTATAATAAAAAATTGTGATAAAAACCTATATTTTACGTTTAGACTTTAATTTTTCAGAATAAACTAGGGATAGGATTTTCGAAAAAGACATGTATTTACGTTAAATCGACAAAATCTAGACAAGAAAACGCACATTATGGAAGGATTCACAGAAGGGATGTAGAATACAGAAATATGCAAAACATCAGTAAGATATTAGTTGATGCAGATGCGTGTCCCGTGAAGAATGCAATTGTGCAAGTTGGAACAAAATTTTATGTCGAAATTTTGTTTGTCGCAACCTATGCTCATCGTTCAAGAAAACAGCAAGGTAATTGGGTCTATGTAGATTCTGAGCAAGATGAAGTTGACTTTTATATTTATCAACATGCAAAAGCTACAGATCTCATGATCATACAGGATAAGGTGCTTGCTAGTCTTCTTGTGAAAAAGGAGTATATGTATGGGTCTCCAAGAGATACATTTGTAACAGATGAGCAAATGGATACAATTTTATATAGTAGTATGTATCTGCGGATTTACGCAGACTGGGGACTTATACGAAAGGTCCAAAAACGTTTACACAATGTGATCGACAGTACTTTCTAACAAATTCAGAAAAAATATTGTCGAATTATAAAGGAATCTTTTAATTTATATCGAATACAAAATACGACACGGAGATGGAGTTATGGGGAACAGAATTCCAGAAGAAGTTGTTGAACAGATTCGGACATCATCTGATATTGTAGAAGTGATTGGTGAGTATGTTCAACTTAGAAAGCAGGGGCGTAACTATTTCGGCCTTTGTCCATTTCATGGTGAGAATTCTCCTTCATTCTCTGTTTCATCTGATAAGCAAATTTTTCATTGCTTCGGATGTGGAGAAGGTGGAAATGTATTTTCTTTTCTTATGAAAATGGAAGGACTTGCTTTCACCGAGGCTGTTCAAAAGCTTGGCGAAAGAAATGGAATTGCAGTTGCAGAATATACATCAGGGCAAGGACAACAACAAGAAGATATATCTGATGACACTGTCATCATGCAACAGGCTCATGAACTTTTGAAAAAGTATTATCATCATTTATTAGTAAATACAGAAGAAGGAAATGAAGCACTTTCATATTTATTAAAACGTGGTATTACAAAAGAGATGATTGAGAAATTTGAAATTGGTTATGCATCACCAACTTGGGATGCAGCAACGAAAATTTTACAAAAAAGAGGTTTGTCGCTAACCAGTATGGAACAAGCTGGCCTTCTTGTAAGAAGTGAGAAGGATGGCAGTCATTATGACCGCTTCCGCGGAAGAGTTATGTTTCCGATTTATACTTTACAAGGTAAGGTGATAGCGTTTAGTGGAAGGGCATTAGGAGAGGATACTCCGAAATATTTAAATAGTCCTGAAACACCGATTTTTTACAAAAGTAAGCTGTTGTATAATTTCCACCAAGCAAGGCCGTTTATTAGAAAACGTGGGCAGGTTGTCCTTTTTGAAGGTTATGCCGATGTACTAGCCGCGGTGAAAAGTGGTGTGGAAGAAGCTGTTGCGACAATGGGAACGGCCTTAACTGAGGAACAAGCGAAACTTCTGCGACGTAACGTTGAAACTGTTGTTCTTTGCTATGATGGTGATAAAGCAGGGCGAGAAGCGACGATGAAAGCAGGGCAATTACTATTGCAAGTTGGTTGCCAAGTTAAAGTTACACCCTTGCCAGATAAGCTTGACCCTGATGAATATGTGCAACAATATGGGACAACCGCTTTTGAAAATCTTGTGAAATCAAGTATAAGTTTTGTTGGTTTCAAAATAAATTATTTGCGTTTAGGAAAAAATTTGCAAGATGAGTCTGGCAAAGAAGAATATGTAAAAAGTGTTTTAAAAGAGTTATCATTGCTACAGGATGCGATGCAGGCGGAATCATATTTAAAATCATTATCGCAAGAATTTTCGTATTCAATGGAAACACTTTTGAATCAATTGCACCAATATCGCAAAGAACAAAAGGTACAGCAAAAACAAGTAAAGCAGGTTTCTAAGCCATCTCAAATTGTTCAAACGAAACCGAAGTTAACAGGTTTTGAAAGGGCAGAAAGAGAAATTATTTACCATATGTTGCAAAGTGCAGAAGTGACAGTACGTATGGAACCTCATATAGAAGATTTTTATACAGAAGAACATAAAGGGATTTTATATGAACTATACGCATATTATGAAAAGGGAAATGAACCTTCAGTCGGAACATTTTTAAGTTGGCTCTCTGATGAAAAGTTGAAAAATATTATCACGGATATTTCGACGGATGAATTTATTAATCCAGAGTACACAGAAGAAGCGTTACAAGGTCATTTGGAGGCGTTAAGGCGCCATAAAGAGAAACTTGAAAAGATGGAAATTATCTTTAAAGTAAAACAAATGGAAAAAACAGATCCTGTAGAGGCTGCTAAATATTATGTAGCATATTTACAAAATCAAAAAGCGAGAAAATAGCTTTTTTGATAAATTTTTAGTATAATGAATGTTTGTATCTCGCGTAAGGAGGGGAACAGATGGCTGATAAACCAGCTCGTTCTAAACAAATTGAAACTGAAATGACCCTTGAGCAAGTGAAAGAACAACTCACTGAGCTCGGAAAAAAACGTGGCGTTCTTACATATGAAGAGATTGCAGAACGCATGAATGGATTTGAAATTGAATCCGACCAAATGGATGAATACTATGAATATTTAGGTGAACAAGGGATTGACTTAGTTGGTGACAATGAAAACGATGAAGGTCCTAATAATCGCCAAATTACAAAAACGGAAGAAGAATTCGACCTCAATGATTTAAGTGTACCACCAGGGGTGAAAATCAACGATCCTGTTCGTATGTACTTAAAAGAGATTGGCCGTGTAGACTTACTATCTGCTGAAGAAGAAATTCGTCTTGCAACGCGTATTGAAGAAGGCGATGAAGAAGCGAAACGTCGTCTTGCAGAAGCAAACTTACGTCTTGTAGTAAGTATTGCAAAGCGCTATGTGGGCCGTGGTATGCTTTTCTTAGACTTAATCCAAGAAGGGAACATGGGTCTAATTAAAGCGGTTGAAAAGTTCGATTATCGCAAAGGTTTCAAATTTAGTACGTATGCAACTTGGTGGATTCGCCAAGCGATTACACGTGCAATTGCAGACCAAGCGCGAACAATTCGTATTCCAGTTCATATGGTCGAAACGATTAATAAGTTAATTCGTGTACAACGTCAATTATTACAAGATTTAGGACGCGAACCATCTCCTGAAGAGATTGGTGAAGAAATGGATCTTGCTCCAGAAAAAGTACGTGAAATCTTAAAAATTGCACAGGAGCCAGTTTCTCTTGAAACACCGATTGGTGAAGAAGATGACTCCCATTTAGGTGACTTTATTGAAGACCAAGAAGCAACATCGCCTGCGGACCATGCAGCGTATGAATTGCTGAAAGAACAATTAGAAGATGTGTTAGATACACTAACAGATCGTGAAGAAAATGTTCTACGTCTTCGTTTCGGTTTAGATGATGGACGAACTCGTACGCTTGAAGAAGTTGGGAAAGTATTCGGCGTAACGAGAGAACGTATCCGTCAAATTGAAGCAAAAGCACTTCGCAAATTAAGACATCCAAGCCGTAGTAAGCGTCTTAAGGATTTCTTAGAATAGGTTCTTTTTAAGTTTACTTCACCTTTGTGAAGTAAACTTTTTTATTTTGTTAATTTTTGTTAAAATTTAGCTATCGGCAACGATTACAATTTCTTGTAATTTATTTTACAGAATTGTCTTTTGATTTGCAAATGCTCATTATTCGATTTTTCGATTAATTTTGTTTATTCTATACAAAAACATATGTAGAAAAATGAAAAATATGACGAGAAACGTTAGTAATTATCGAAATAATAAGTGATATAACAATAAAAAACAATAAACTGAATTTATGGAATATTTTTAACAAGTAATAGTTTACTCTTTTCTGATAGAGCGTTTTCAAGTACAATGGAAATGACTGAATCATCTAACTATTTAGGGGTATAGAGGGGGGAGAAGAGATATGAAACGTAATCCGCTGATTCCGTTCGCTCTTATTGCAGCATTGGGTATTATCGTTATGTTTGTATTTTCATTTCAGGGGCTAAATAAATCTAAAGAGTTAGCTGATGCAAAAAATGGCGGGAAGCCAGCGCAAACAGCATCAAAACCAGAGGATATTGTGAAGCAAAGCTGTACGAGCTGTCATGGTGACCAGTTACAAGGGGCAGTCGGACCTAATTTACAAAAAATTGGTGGAAAACTTTCGAAAGAAGAGATTCAAGAAGTTATTTCGAAAGGAAAAGGAAATATGCCACCAAATATAGTTCCAGCTGATCAAGCAACTAAAGTAGCTGATTGGTTATCGAAGAAAAAATAAAGTGAAACTTTAATCAGTGGGGGGGCATCCCCCATTGATTATTAGTTGAACCAATCGGGCGTTTACGGGCAGTTGGTCTCCCACCTAGCTTCTTTGTTCTAGCCGAATTTTGAGGTGGGAGTCTTACTGCCCGTTAATGCGGGGTAAAGTATAGAAAAACAAGCCTTTTGCTTTTGTGCAAAAGGCTTGTTTTTCTATACTTTCTAAAATACGATTAGTAATAGAGAATTGAAGTGTTGTTATGGGCTTGCAACAACTACTATAAATTCATTATCATGGAGACAGACTGACAAGAGAAGGAGTAATGGAAATACATGAATGAAGTAAAGCTTTCAAAACGATTAGAAGAAGTTGTGAGGGAGATTCCGGTAGGATCTACAGTAGCTGATATTGGATCAGATCATGCGTATTTACCGTGTTATACAATTATAAATAATATTGCTACAAAAGCAGTTGCAGGAGAGGTTGTAGATGGACCGTTTCGCTCTGCACAAGCAACTGTAGCTGAAAGTGGCTTAAAAGATAAAGTAGACGTTCGTAAAGGGAATGGATTAGCTGTTATCGCGCCAGGAGAAGTGGATGTTATTACGATTGCTGGTATGGGTGGAGCGTTAATTCGTGACATTTTAGAAAGTGGTAAAGAAAAATTAGAAGGTGTAACACGTTTAATCTTACAGCCGAATATTGCTGCACACCATATTCGTGAATGGTTTATTGAAAATGGATGGGAGCTTATCCGGGAGAAAATTGTAATAGAAGACGGAAAGATTTACGAGATTTTAATCGGAGAGCGAGGGGATATAGCAGTACCTTACTCTGAAAATAAACAAGCTGAATTGTTTATGGGTCCATTTTTAATAAAAGAAAAAAGTGAAGCTTTTGTTGAAAAGTGGGAAGGGGAATTGAAAAACTTCCAAAATATTTTAAAACAGTTAGAGCGTGCAACAGAGTCTGAAGAGACAAAAGCGAAGCATGCAGAAGTAGAAGCGAAAATGAAAATGATAGGAGAGGTTTTATCATGAGTAAAATTCCGAATGGTCATGAAATTATTTCTTTATTTGAAGGTATGTATCCGAAGCATTTAGCGATGGAAGGGGATAAGATTGGCTTACAGATTGGAGCGCTTAATAAACCTGTGCAGCACGTATTAATCGCATTAGATGTAACTGAGGAAGTTGTGGACGAGGCGATCCAATTAGGAGCAAATATCATTATAGCGCACCACCCTTTAATCTTTAATCCGTTAAAAGCGATTCATACAGATAAGGCGTACGGAAGAATTATTGAAACGTGTATTAAAAATGATATTGCAATTTATGCCGCACATACAAATGTAGATATTGCTAAGGGCGGAGTAAATGATTTACTTGCTGATGCGTTAGGGTTACAAAATACAGAAGTGTTAGCACCGACATACGCAGAAGAAATGAAGAAAATTGTTGTATTTGTGCCAGTAACTCATGCGGAAGAAGTGCGTACAGCACTAGGAGATGCAGGTGCTGGTCATATCGGCAATTATAGCCACTGTACGTTCAGTAATGAGGGGACAGGCACGTTTGTACCTCAAGAGGGAACAAATCCTTATATCGGGGAAACTGGGCAGTTAGAACGTGTGGAAGAGGTACGTATCGAAACGATAATTCCAGCTTCATTACAAAGAAAAATTATTAAAGCGATGTTGGTAGCCCATCCATACGAAGAAGTGGCGTATGATGTATATCCGCTTGATAATAAAGGTGAAACGTTAGGTCTTGGTAAAATAGGATATTTACAAGAAGAAATGACGCTTGGGAAGTTTGCTGAACATGTGAAACAATCGTTACATGTAAAGGGTGCAAGAGTTGTTGGAAAGTTAGATGATAAAGTGCGTAAAGTAGCTGTACTTGGTGGTGACGGTAATAAATATATAAACCAAGCGAAATTTAAAGGAGCAGATGTATATGTAACAGGTGATATGTATTATCATGTTGCTCACGATGCGATGATGATTGGTTTAAATATAGTCGATCCAGGGCATAACGTTGAAAAAGTAATGAAGCAAGGTGTACAAAAACAATTGCAAGCCAAAGTAGATGAAAAGAATTTCAATGCACAAATTCATGCTTCACAGTTACATACGGATCCGTTCACATTTGTATAAGAAAAATAAAAACCGTTGCTCATGTAGGCAACGGTTTTTATTATTGTTGTTTTTTTACTTTTACACGTGGCAATATCTTTTGAAGTGGTACTTTTCGAATTCTGTCCCATGTAGCTGGATTCATTGGATCATATTGCTCTAAGAAGGCAATTACTTCTTTCGTAATTGGCGTTGGAGTAGAAGCGCCGGCTGTAACTGCGACATTTTCGATACCTTGTAACCATTCTAATTGAATTTCACTTACGTCTGCAACGCGGTATGCTTTCGTACCAGCGATTTCTTGTGATACTTGTGCTAAACGGTTTGAGTTGTTACTTTTCGGATCACCGACAACAATTGTTAAATCTGCAACATCAGCTTGTTTAGCGACAGCTTCTTGGCGAACTTGAGTTGCTAAACAAATTTCTTTATGGAATTCTGCTGTTGGGAATTTTTTCTGAATGTCTTCCATTAAATGTTGAACATCCCATTGACTCATTGTTGTTTGATTCGTAACTAAAATTTTATCCGTTGGGATTTCTAATGTTTTTAAATCATCAGCTCTTTCGATAAGATGAACGATGTCAGGTGCAATACCAACTGCGCCTTCTGGTTCTGGATGGTTTTTTTTGCCGATATAAATGACATGGTATCCTTCAACCTTCTTTGCTTCAATAAGGTCATGTGTTTTTGTAACGTCTGGACAAGTTGCATCGATTGTCGTTAAACCTTTTTCTTTTGCGCGTTGTTTAACTTCTGGAGAAACACCGTGTGCAGTAAAAATAACAGTACCAGAATCGATTTTATCTAAAATTTCTAATCGACTTGGACCGTCTAATGTAATGATGCCATCTTCTTCGAAGGCATCTGTTACATGCTTATTGTGAACAATCATACCTAAAATATAAATGGGTCTCGGTAATGATTTATCTAATGCGGCGTTACGTGCAATAACCATCGCGTCAACAACGCCGTAGCAATAACCACGAGGGGAAATTTTAACAATCTTCATGTGAGTAATCCTCTCCTTCTAAACAAGGGATACTTTTGTGCATAGTCCATTACATTATAAAGGAGGAGTGGATAGAAAACAAAGGATTGTTACACATATAGTTTTGGTTTTGTTGCTATTTGTTGAACAGGCTCCTCTGGTAATTCTTTTTCTATGACTGGCTCAATCACTATTTTTTTTCTTTTCCGTTTTCTTTTTTGGGGTGGAGGAGGTGGAGTTGCTACCTCAATCTTTTCTGTTAGGTCTTCAGTTTGACTTTCTTCTGTACTTTTTCCAGAGGTGAGGATTTTAACAATGCTTGGTAGGTTACGCATAATGGGACTGTACTGTTCGACGACAGGACCTACAGATTGAACGACTTGGGATACTTTTTCGATATTGCTTATCATATTAGTTGGATTCGAAATTAGGTTCGAAAAAAAACTTCCGATGCCGCTGCTTGATGTTGCTGTAGCTGTAGTTGATGCGGCACCGCGTGTTTCATTTGATTCATACATTTGAGGCGGTATCATTTGTTGGGGATGCTGCTGCATGTATGGTTGATATTGTTGATATTGCTGGGGGTATTGTTGCTGATATTGTTGCTGATATTGCTGTTGATATTGCGGCGGTGGTTGCTGATGCATCATCGGTGGTCCTTCCATTTGTCGATAAGGCGGGACCATTTGCATGAAAGGCTCCGTAGGATCGTGTTTTTTAAAGAGTTTAGAAAGAAAACTTTTCTTTTTTTGTGCCATCGGTGGTAGTTGTGGAATCGGGTATGGTGTGTAAGGCTGTTGTCTTTGATTAGGATACATTTGTCCTATAGGGGATTGTGGATACATATGAGAAATCCTCCTTTCTTCAGTTAGGTATATACACATACAATATGCAGTGGAAGGAAAGAAGGTTAGTTATTATGATGAAAAGCTAAACTAAAGAAAAGATGGCTTTTACTTGTAGATTTCGATATAATGTAGACTTGACTGATTTGTGCGCAGTAGAAATTTTAGAAAGAAGGTGTAACTTATGACACTACAAACTTTTACACAGTATGATTTTAAACCATTTTTAATAGATGCAGTTCGTGAACTACGCTTTACAGAGCCAACAGGAATTCAAAAGAAAATTTTCCCGGTCGTGAAAAAAGGTGTGAGTATAATTGGACAATCCCAAACTGGTTCTGGGAAAACACATGCATACTTACTTCCTACATTAAACAGAATTGATGCAAGTCGTGAAGAAGTACAACTTGTTATTACAGCGCCTACTCGTGAGTTAGCACAACAAATTTACGAAGAAATTGTGAAACTAACAAAGTTCTGTGCAGAAGATCAAATGATTACAGCACGTTGTTTAATTGGTGGAACTGATAAACAACGATCAATTGAAAAGTTGAAAAAACAACCTCATATTGTAGTTGGAACGCCAGGACGTATTAAAGACTTAGTAGAAGAAAAGGCGCTATTTGTTTATAAAGCGGATACTATTATTGTCGATGAAGCGGACTTAATGCTTGATATGGGATTCATTCAAGATGTAGATAAAATTGCGGCACGTATGCCTAAAAATCTGCAAATGTTAGTTTTCTCTGCAACAATTCCTCAAAAATTAAAACCATTTTTGAAGAAATATATGGAGAATCCAGAACATATTCATATTAATCCGAAGCAAGTTGCAGCAGGAAATATTGATCATTACCTTGTGCCTTCAAGACACCGTAATAAAATTGAATTAGTGAAAAATATGCTACTTCAATTTAAACCATATTTAGCAATTGTCTTTACAAACACAAAGAAGAAGGCTGACGAAGTAGCCGATGGATTAGCAGAACGTGGGTTAAAAGTAGGACGTATACACGGTGATTTATCACCACGTGATCGTAGAAAAATGATGAAACAAGTTCGTGATTTAGAGTTCCAATACATTGTCGCAACAGATTTGGCGGCACGCGGTATTGATATTGAAGGAATTAGCCATGTTATTAACTATGAACTTCCATCAGATTTAGACTTCTTCGTTCACCGCGTTGGAAGAACTGCACGTGCGGGTCATTCAGGTATTGCGGTAACGATTTATGATCCAGCAAATGAAGAAGCGTTAGATAGTTTGGAAAAACAACGTCATATCGAGTTTAAGCATGTAGATTTACGCGGAGATGAATGGGCGGATTTAGGTGACCGTCGTCGTCGTAAGAGCCGTAAAAAACCAAATGATGGACTAGATGTTATGGCAACAAAAGTTGTTAAAAAGCCGAAAAAAGTAAAACCAAACTATAAACGAAAACTTGCAACAGAACGTGACAAAGTGAAGAAAAAATATAGCAATAAAAAAAGATAAGGGATTTCCCTTATTTTTTTTTATCTCACTACTTGAGAGAAAGTCGATTAATGCGGCCTAATAATTAGTGAGGGGTAGAAAAAACGTTGACTGAAGTTTCACTTTATCCGGTTAACTTAAGTGTAGAATATAGATTATTTGAATAGTCAGTTTAATTTGTATAGTGCCTTTTGTGGGAACAAACAATTCGCTACATATTTCTACAAATTATGCTATCATTATATCTATTGTATATTGAAGAGGTGATTGTATGTTAAAGATTGGATCTCATGTTTCAATGAGTGGTAAGAAGATGTTATTAGCAGCAAGTGAAGAGGCTGTTTCGTACGGTGCAACAACGTTCATGATTTATACAGGTGCGCCACAAAATACACGAAGAAAACCAATTGAAGAATTGAATATAGAAGCAGGAAGAAAACATATGGAACTAAACGGTATTGAGGAAATTATCGTCCATGCTCCGTATATTATTAATGTTGGGAATACGACGAAACCTGAGACGTTCCAATTAGGTGTTGATTTTCTGCGTATGGAAATTGAAAGAACGGCAGCATTAGGGGTAGCAACACAAATTGTTCTTCACCCAGGAGCTCACGTTGGTGCAGGAGCAGATGCTGGTATTCAACAAATTATTAAAGGGCTTAATGAAGTAATAACGCCAGAACAAACGGTTAATATTGCGCTAGAAACGATGGCAGGAAAGGGAACAGAATGCGGTCGTAGCTTTGAAGAAATTGCGAAAATTATTGATGGCGTAAAATATAATGAAAAACTCTCTGTATGTTTTGATACGTGTCATACGCACGATGCAGGATATGATATTGTAAATGATTTTGACGGTGTATTAAATCAGTTCGATAAGATCGTTGGAATTGATCGTCTACAAGTACTTCATATTAATGATAGTAAAAATGTATGCGGAGCAGGAAAAGACCGTCATGAAAATATCGGTTTCGGTCATATCGGTTATAAAGCATTGCATCACATTGTACATCATCCGCAGTTAATGCACGTACCAAAAATTCTTGAAACGCCGTATGTCGGTGAAGATAAAAAAGACAAGAAGCCACCATATAAATTAGAAATCGAAATGCTGAAAAATGGTACTTTTGATGAAGGAATTCTTGAAAAAATTAAAGCGCAATAAGGAGGGGATTTTCCCCTCCTTATTTTAATAGTTGCTGAAATAAAGTATTTACTTGTTGGGCAGTAGCAGGGGAGGTTACTTTTGCTATTTGTTTTAAGAGCTCTAGTCGTTCGTTATTGTCGTAAATGTTAATATTTTTTCCCTTCATAAGTAAAACAATTTGATCAGCTTGCGCAGTCGTAATTGAAACTTCATATTCTTTACTATATTTCAATAACTCTTTTGTAGAAATATGATTTAATTTTTTGTTCACAATTTGTTTAATGAGGTTCATCGTGTTGTCCTCCTTCACACGTTCTTCTATCGAAATATATGTAAGTGTAGCTTGTACATATTCGTATCAAGGTGCATTTTTTCAATGGGGAAAAGAAGCTTATGTTATAATATAAGAACGAAACTATAGATAAAGAGTATAAGGAGGACTTATGGAGAAAAAGCAACATCGAAAAGAAAGTGTTATTCACCTTGTATATCGTTTAGTTATGATTGTCTTTGGGGCAGCGTGTGCGGCGGTAGCGATTGAACTGTTTTTAATGCCAAATAAAATTATTGATGGTGGAATTATTGGTATTTCTCTTATATTAGATTATCTTACTCCTAATATTTGGTGGTTAAGTTTTTCTACTTTAGTTGTTATCCTCAACATTCCTTTTATGTACTCCGGGTATAAGCAAATTGGAAAAACATTCATGTTATCTTCAGCATTTGGAATTGTAGCTTTAGCATTTATTGAATCAACGTTGCATGCTATACCGCCATTTACAACAGAGCCGATTTTAGCAACAGTTTTCGGCGGTCTTATTTTAGGGATTGGTGTAGGACTTGTTATTCGTCATGGTGGATCGTTAGACGGAACGGAGATTATGGGAATTCTATTAACGAAGAAATTACCGTTTTCTGTTGGTGAATTCGTAATGTTTGTGAACTTATTCATTTTTGCATGGGCAGCATTTGTTTTTGGTGTTGAACAAGCGATGTATTCTGTTATGACGTACTATATCGCATTCAAAACAATTGATACGGTAATTCAAGGATTAGACGAAACGAAAGCAGTTTTAATCGTATCGGATCAATATGAGGAAGTATCAAATGCAATTTTACACCGCCTTGGTCGTGGAACAACAAAACTTGTTGCTAAAGGTGGCTATACAGATAAAGAAAAAGAAGTTATTTATGCAGTTGTAACACGTCTGGAAGTGACGAAGTTAAAATCAATTGTGCATGAAATTGATGAAAACGCATTTGTTACGATTATGAATACACAAGAGACAAATGGTGGTAAGTTTAAATCAGCAATTCACTAAAAAGTTAATTGTAATATCTTTTGAAAGCAGAGAATTCTTCTCTGCTTTTTGTTATAATAATAAGGTTTCTTGAAATAAAGAATATATTTTAGGCAGATTGGTTTACAACTATAATAAGCTGTACTATAATTCAAATAGAGATAAATCGGAATCATTCTGAATTAAAATAGGTGAGATGATATGAATAATATATTGGAAATAGAAGGATTAACGTTTCGATATGAAGATCGAAACGTGTTAGAAGATATTAATTTGCAAGTTCCGAAGGGAGCTTTTTTAGGTTTAGTTGGACCAAATGGTTCAGGGAAATCGACTTTACTTAAATGTTTATTGGGTGTTTTAAAACCGAAGCAAGGAAGTATTAGATTGTTTGGCATTGATAGTAAGAAATTTAAAGAGTGGAATAAAGTTGGCTATGTATCCCAAAAGGCAAGTAGTTTTAACTCAGGTTTCCCAGCAACTGTTTTTGAAGTTGTTTCAATGGGGCTCGTTTCGAAAAAGGGGCTTTTTCGCTTTTTTACGAAAGACGATAATGCGAAAGTAGAAAAAGCGATTGCTGATGTAGGTATGAGTGAGTTTCAAGGTCGCAATATTGGAGAACTTTCTGGTGGACAACAACAGCGTGTATTTATTGCTCGTGCACTTGTAAGTAATCCGGAATTGCTTATTTTGGACGAACCTACTGTTGGGATCGATGTGAAAAATGTGGAAAGCTTCTATGAGATACTAGAGGATTTAAACAAAAGGCTAGGGATCACGTTAATTCTTGTTACGCACGATATGGGTGCTGTAACAGAGAAGGTGACGCATGTTGCATGTTTAAATCAGCATCTACATTTCCATGGGAATGTAGAGAAATTCCGAGAGTTAGAAGATGCAGAAATGTCGATTTTATATGGGCATCATGTTCATCGCTTAGAACATGAACATGGGCATCACGGGAGGATATAATGATACAGGATTTTTTACAATATGATTTTTTACGTAATTCTTTATACGCTGGTGTTTTAATAGGGCTTGTCGGACCACTTATCGGCGTGTTCGTTGTAATTCGCCGCATGTCGCTTATTGCGGATGCATTAAGTCATGTGACGTTATCGGGAATTGCAGCTAGTTTATTACTTGAAAAGACAATCTTTACTGGTGGGTTTTTAAACCCTTTATATATGGGAATGTTTTTTTCAATCGGTGGGGCATTGCTAATTGAAAAATTACGTACTGTGTATAAACATTATCAAGAGTTAGCAATCCCGATTATACTTTCAGCAGGGATGGGAATTGGAGTTATCTTCATTTCACTTGCTAATGGATTCAATACGGATTTATTTAGTTATTTATTTGGTAGTGTAAGTGCTGTAACAAGCTCGGATTTAATTATTATTGGTATAGTAGCAATTGTTGTTATTGCAACGATTGTTTTATTATACAAAGAGTTGTTTTTACTATCATTTGATGAGGAATATGCTGTATCAACCGGTTTGAGTGCAAAGTGGATTCACTTTATTTTCATTATATTAGTTGCTCTTGTAATTGCCGTATCAATGCGTGTTGTAGGTGTTCTTCTCGTATCATCTTTAATGACGTTACCAGTTGCAGCAAGTATTCGTATTGCAAAAGGATTTAAACAAACAATTTTCTTTTCCGTTTTATTTGGTGAAATTGCCGTAATTGGTGGAATGTTTGCTTCGTATCAACTTGATCTAGCACCAGGTGGTACAATTGTTATGATAGCAGTTCTTATTTTGATCGGTGCAATTTTATGGAAGAAGAAAAAAACTGCATAAAGTAGGGATAGGTATGAATCTAACAGAAGCTTTACGCCTAATGAAAGAAAAAGGATACAAACATACGGGGAAAAGGGAAGAGATGCTAAGGTTATTCGCGGCTCACAATCGCTATTTAACTGCGAAAGACGTTTTAGAGCATATGAAGGATGATTATCCAGGGCTGAGTTTTGATACGATTTATCGTAACTTAACGGTTTTTGCTGAAATCGGTGTTTTAGAACAAACGGAATTAAATGGTGAAAAACATTTTCGTTTTACATGTTCCATTATGGAACATCATCATCATTTTATTTGTTTAGATTGTGGGGGCACGAAAGAGATTACTTCTTGTCCAATGGATTTTATGAATAAAGATTTTAACGGTTATGAAGTAACGGGACATAAATTTGAAATATACGGTCGTTGTCCAAAATGTGCAAAGTAAAAGCTCGTCGGTTATATAACTGACGAGCTTTTTTACATAGAAAAGAAGGTTGCTCACACATTATTGTGGGCAACCTTCTTTTTATTGTTCTTGTGTTTCTTTTTCTTTTTCTTTTTCTTTTTCTCGTTCGGCAGCCATTTCAGCAGCGATTACATCGATTTCTTTTTTCAGTTCTTCTACCATTGTTTCTTCCGGTACTTTACGAACGACTTGCCCTTTACGGAATAATAACCCTTCTCCGCGTGCACCTGCAATACCGATATCAGCTTCACGAGCTTCACCAGGACCGTTTACAGCGCAGCCGAGTACTGCAACCTTAATTGGAACTTGAAGCGTAGAGATGTATTCTTCGACTTCATTAGCAATGCTAATGAGGTCGATTTCAATACGACCACAAGTTGGACAAGAAATAAGTGTTGCGGCATTAGATGCAAGACCGAATGACTTTAATAGTTCACGTGCAACTTTTACTTCTTCAACTGGATCAGCACTTAAAGAGATACGAAGTGTATTTCCGATGCCTTTACTTAAAATTGCTCCAAGACCGGCGGCGCTTTTTACAGTTCCAGCAAACAATGTTCCTGATTCTGTAATACCTAAATGTAATGGGTAATCAAAAGCGCGAGCAGCTTTTTCGTATGCTTCAATTGCTAAGTTAACATCAGAGGCTTTCATTGATACGATAATATCGTGGAAATCTAAGTCCTCTAAAATTTTAATATGGTGCAGTGCACTCTCGACCATACCATCAGCAGTTGGATATCCATACTTTTCTAAAATATGACGTTCTAATGAGCCGGCATTTACACCGATACGGATTGGAATGCCACGCTCTTTCGCTGCATTTACAACAGCTTCTACTTTATGGCGACGTCCAATGTTACCTGGATTGATACGTACTTTATCAATGCCGCCTTCGATTGCTTTTAAAGCAAGGCGATAATCAAAATGAATATCAGCAACAAGTGGAATGTTGATTTGTTTTTTAATATCAGCAATAGCATTTGCTGCGCGTTCGTCTGGAACAGCAACACGAACAACTTGACAGCCAGCTTCTTCTAAACGTTTAATTTCAGCAACTGTAGCCTCAACATCATGTGTTTTTGTTGTTGTCATACTTTGTATAATTAATTCATTGTTACCGCCAATTGTTAAATTACCGACTTTAACTGGACGTGTTTTTGTACGATGAGTCATTTCATTCACGAATTGATCGCTCTCCTTATAAAAGAAGTTTCTTATTTTAGTCCCTTACATCAATGATAGTATGTGTGAGAAAGGGCTATAGAAACCAAAGTACTCGGTTTCACTTTTACTATTGTATCAGCGCCTTTATATAATTGACAAGGATTAAGTGATGGCTTATTGATATAACGGGAATTTATAAGACTTTCCAACTTGGATTTTTGTAGCAGATGTATTTTTATTTAATTGCTTAAAGTCATCAATTACTTTTTCAATAGAAGGAATTTTTTTCTTATTAATCGCTTCTGTAATAGAAAGAACTGTATCGCCAGTTTTTACTTCGATTGCTTTATAAACTGTATCCGTTTCTTTTTCTGTTTCTTTCTCTTTATTTTGTTTTGTATCTGTATTTTCTTTTTTTATCGTTTGGGCAGCAGAGGTTTTTTTGTATGAACTTAACATCGGTAAAGTACCGATTTTTATGTCGTAATAAAATATATAACCGAGGACAAGCACGAATAAGAGTACACCTAATCTCTTCATATCCTTCACTCCTTTGCTAGGAATATATGCTTGTCCAAAAAAAAAATGCCTATTTAGGCATTTTTTTATAGTTCTTGTTTTTCTTTCGGTTTTGGAACCTCTTTCATTGTTAAGTATAGAACGATTAAAACAACTGCAATGTAAATGAATGTTGCACCAGGTACGTTTATTTTGAATAAATCCATAATCATAAAGAAGATTGTTGGAATTGTGTAGCTGTAAGCAGTTAATGTCCAAACTTGTTTATAAGATAATTTGCGTTGACCGCTCATCGCAGAACCGATGAAGGCAAGCAATGTAACTCCTACAAAGGTAATAAATAATTGGAATAAGTACAGTAAGAACCCAATAACGAATAATAAGATTGGATAAATACTGTCAAATAACGAAATGAAATCTTGTAAATCTTTTTTCTCAAGAGATGCGCCTAGTAAGTCATTATAGGAGTATGTTTGTGTTTGACCATTCCCCATGGAGACTACTTTATCTTTTAAAACAAATAAACCTGTTTTATTTTGATATTTTTCTAAGTCTGTTGAATTTGGATCAAATACGAAAAGGGCATTTCCGTCTTCTTTTTCGATAGGTTGATCAATATCAGCTTGTAGCTCGCCATTTTCAATTTTAAAATCAGGTAAATCTTTTTCGATTACTTTATTTACCATGTTAACACCATCTTGGATAACGCTACCGTACAAGAAAGTTCTTGGAATAGTAGTGATTAGGCAAAGAAGCATAATATACAAAATGGTTTTACCGATTTTTTGGAAACGGAAAAGCGCCATATCTTTAGGCGAATATACGCTTTTTGCTAGCTGTGTAAAAATGGACATAGATTCACTTCCTTTATGTATGTATAAAATCATTGTAACGTACGAATCTAGAGGAGCTCAAGATATATTATATTTACATATAGTAGAAAGGACTAAATTTCTTCTTATTAATTTACTTCTTTTAGTAGAGAAAAATACAATTGACACTTTTCTTTTGTATATGGTAAATTTATCTTACATTTTTCAAACGATATATCCGATGGGAATTTAGTTGTTTTTCATGTTACATACATAATTGTGGACCCTTAGCTCAGTTGGTTAGAGCAGACGGCTCATAACCGTCCGGTCGTAGGTTCGAGTCCTACAGGGTCCATATCCATTTCATATGTTTATTATGTCAGCAGGAAGCTTCCTTGTAGAAGGAAGCTTTTTTTACGGAATATATGAGCATTTTAATTGAAAAGAAGTGGGAATTTTGCTACTTTAATGATAGCAAGACAAAGCGATTTATTTGTTTGCACCCTATGGCAATTAGGGTAGAATGAAGTTGTAGGTCACATATATAGTGACAATACATAAACCGGGAGGAATATAACAATGGCAAAACACGAATTACCAAATTTACCTTATGCGTATGATGCTTTAGAACCTCACTTTGATAAAGAAACAATGAACATCCATCATACAAAACATCACAACACGTATATTACAAACTTAAACGCTGCTTTAGAAGGTCATGCAGAATTAGCTGACAAAAGCGTTGAAGAATTAGTTGCAAACTTAAACGAAGTACCTGAAGCAATCCGTACAGCAGTACGTAACAATGGTGGCGGACATGCTAACCATACATTCTTCTGGACAATCCTATCTCCAAACGGCGGGGGACAACCAGTAGGCGAACTTGCAACTGCGATTGAAGCGAAATTCGGTAGCTTCGATGCATTCAAAGAAGAATTCGCAAAAGCTGGCGCAACTCGCTTCGGTTCTGGTTGGGCTTGGTTAGTAGTAAACAATGGTGAGTTAGAAGTAACAAGCACTCCAAACCAAGATTCTCCTCTAACTGAAGGTAAAACTCCAGTTATCGGTTTAGATGTTTGGGAGCATGCTTACTACTTAAATTACCAAAACCGTCGTCCTGACTACATCGGTGCATTCTGGAACGTTGTAGATTGGAACGTTGCTGAAAAACTTTACCAAGAAGCAAAATAATTAAAGTTAATACAGCTAGAAAAAAGCTAGGAGTTTTCTCCTAGCTTTTTTCTATGCTCTCCTTTTACATAATTGAGCTTGTCTTTGGAAGACTAGAACATGAAGTAAAGGAGAGTTGTGTATGAAGTGGAAACATGTAATTGGTGATGTTGAAGTGAATCGGGATTTAGTATTATTGCTCGTTATAGGAGGTTTATACACGCTCGCAATTTCTTTATCGAATACGTTTGTAAACATTTATTTATGGAAGCAAACACAAAATTATGTAAATCTGGGCTTGTATAATTTGGCCAGCGTTGTATTGCAGCCTCTAACATTTCTTGTGGGCGGGAAATTAGCGAAACGTATTGATCGCTCGATTTTATTGAGAATAGGTGTAGGCACGTTAGCTGTTTTTTTTATCGTCGTTTTAGTAGCGGGAAAAAGTGCATCTCACTATATTTTACTAATGGGAGCCCTTTTAGGAGTTGGCTATGGTTTTTATTGGCTCGCTTTTAACTTGTTGACATTTGAGATTACAGAACCAGAAACAAGAGATTTTTTTAACGGTTTTCTCGGACTTCTTACATCTTTCTCTGGAATGATTGGACCGATAGCAGCAGGATATACAATTTCACGTATGGAAAAATGGAGCGGTTATACTGTCGTTTTCTTCCTCTCGTTAATGCTATTTGCGGTTGCAGTCGTTCTAAGCTTTTTTTTATCGAAGAGAGAATGTGAAGGACGCTATGAAATTGTACAAGTATTGAAAGAGCGGCAAGTTGATGAAAACTGGGGGAGAATTACGCGCGCTCATTTCTTCCAAGGTTTGAGAGAGGGAACGTTTATTTTCGTTATTTCGGTATACGTCTATTTAGCATCTGGTAGCGAGTTAGCACTAGGGAAATATAGTTTAGTGAATTCTGCAGTATCATTTGTATGCTATTATTTAGTTGCTCGTATGTTAAAGAAAGAATGGCGAAAAAAAGCAATTTTACTTGGTGGAATTATTTTATATGCGGTCGTATTTTTAGTTATTTTTAATGTTACATATACGAAATTACTTATTTATGCAGCATGTATTGCGATTGCATATCCTATTTTACTTGTTCCGTACGGATCCATGACATACGATGTAATTGGTAGAGCAAAACAGGCGAGAGAATGGCGTGTAGAATATGTAGTTGTCAGGGAATTATGGTTAAATGCCGGAAGAATTTGTTCCATTTTAAGTTTTTTATGTGCTGTCATATTCTTTCCTCCTGAAAAAAGTTTACCTTTCTTACTATGTATTTTAGGAGCTGGACATTTTCTTATTTATTTTGCAGTTAAAAATGTCAAATATGATGAGGGGAATGTGAGCAAAACCAGCGTTGTAGCGCAAGGAACCACGCAGAATCAAACTGAACCAGAAGGTTAACTTATCGTGTGTTTTATGCTAGAATAGAAAAAGATGTAAGACAGCAGTGAGGGCACCTGTATGAAGGTGTCCCTTTCACATTACATAGCTGTTGGTAGAGGGGGTTTGTATGAGCAAGAAACAGAAAAAGAACCAGACAAAGATAAAGACCCACGTTCCCTTTCGGTTAAACGTGTTGTTTTTTTGCGTGTTTTTAATGTTCTCCGCGGTTATTGTAAGGCTTGGATACGTACAAATTGTTCGTGGTGAGGAATATAAAAATGAAGTTGAGAAAAAAGAAAATTCAACGATAAGTAATCCTGTACCGCGCGGGAAAATATTTGATCGTAATGGGCAACCAGTTGTAGATAATGAGCCTATTCGTACAATTACATTTACAAAAATGAAGGGATCAACTGCAGATGATCGCTTAGAAACGGCGAAAAAGTTAGCAGATTTGATTGAGGTCCCAACAGATAAGTTAACAGATCGCGATAAAAAAGATTATTGGCTTGCTTTACATAAAGAAGAAGCAAAAACAAAAATCACAAAAAAAGATCGTGAAGAGTTGAAAGCGAATAAAATTGAAGAGAAAGAGCTAGATGAGCGTCAACGAAATCGTGTAACAGAAGAAGAGATCAGTCAATTGTCAGCAAAAGATTTAGAAATATTGGCGATCAAAAGTAAGATGGAAAGCGGATATGCAATGACGCCGCAAATCGTTAAAAAAGGTGCAACAGAAGAAGAATATGCGATTATTAGTGAAAATTTAGCAAAATTACCAGGTGTAGATACAAATGTCGACTGGGAACGAAAATATAAGTATGAGGATACGTTCCGAAGTGTACTTGGTGGTGTAACGTCTTCTGATGAAGGGTTACCGAGAGAGCGATTAGATTACTACCTTGTTCGCGATTATAATCGTAATGATCGCGTAGGGAAAAGTTACCTTGAGCAACAGTACGAAGATAGTTTACACGGTACAAAATCCGAAGTGAGAAATGTTACAGATAAAGACGGTAATATTTTAGAAACTATTAATGTATCACAAGGGCAACGAGGTAATGACCTGAATTTAACAATTGATATGGAATTACAAAAGCGTGTAGAAGAGATTCTTGAGAAAAACTTAATTAAATTTAAAGGATCAGAACCGCTTTTAGATCGCGCTTTCGTTGTAATGATGAATCCGAAAAATGGTGAAGTTTTATCCATGGCAGGGAAACAATTAGTTAACGAAGATGGTCAAACGAAAGTAAATGATTTCGCATTAGGAACGATGACGAGTTCTTATCCGATGGGTTCAACTGTAAAAGGTGCGACAGTACTTACGGGATATCAAACTGGTGCGATTCAACCTGGATCAGTACAGTTAGATGAACCGATTAAATTAAAAGGGACACCTACGAAGTCATCTTGGAAAACGATGGGGTATATTAATGACCTTACAGCGTTAAAACAGTCTTCAAACGTTTATATGTTTAAAACAGCGATGAATATTGCAGGGGTTCCATACGTACGAGGCGGTACGTTAGATATCCCGCAAAAAGCATTTGATACTATGCGTTACTATTTTGGGCAGTTTGGGCTTGGTGTAAAAACAGGAATTGATTTGCCAAATGAAACTGCTGGTCAAATGGGTAGAGGAAGTCAACCAGGTTTCTTATTAGATTTATCAATTGGACAGTATGATACGTATACACCGCTTCAATTAGCACAATATATTTCGACGATTGCAAATGGTGGATATCGTATGCAACCCCAAGTTGTAAAGGAAATCCGCGAGCCAGCTACGAAGCCAGAGGAAGTTGGAAAAGTTGTTCAATCTATGGAACCAAAAGTATTAAATCGTGTTGATATGCCTGAATCACAAATTAAACGTGTTCAAGAAGGATTTAGACAAGTGTTTAACGATTCAGGTGGTACAGCTACAAAATACTTTGCAGGTGCACCATATAAAGCAGCTGGGAAAACAGGTACAGCTCAAACTGTATATGGCGGAGATAAAGAGATTGGTAGAAATGCAAAAGGTGAGCGTGTTGAAACATATAACTTAACATTAGTAGGTTATGCGCCACTTGAAGATCCAGAAGTAGCATTTTCTGTTGTTGTGCCGTGGGTACATGATGATAAAACAGGGATTAATGGATATATTGGTCGTGAAATAATGGACGCTTACTTTGATTTGAAAAAACAAGCATTAACTGGTGAAGCTCCAAAAGATGAAAAAGAGAAAAAAAGTAATACACAAGATGATGAATAAAAAAGTTGTAAAAAAAGCACACTATCTGAAAAGATAGTGTGCTTTTTTTTATGCTTTATGCATATGGTTTAGTAAATGTGGACAAGCGTAAAATGTTGAAAAAAACATGTAGTTTCAAAAACGATGAACATAACAAGATTAGTGCATACGCTCTAAGTTTGTCTTGTGTGATAGGAGATAGCAGTTTTATGGATGATTAGAAAAATTCCTGCATCTAAAGTACAAAAGTGAAAATCAAGTTTGTGTATACAGTTGTTTTTGTGGAAATTTACAAAACTTTTACAAACAATTAAAACCGAATTAATAGTTTAGCAGTATTCTTATATCTGTAATCCTGTTATTTCCGGTTACTTCTAGGAGGAAGAACACGTGAAATGGATGAGCGCATCGATTAAAGTTTTGACATTATCGACATGTTTCCTTTGTTTTAATACGTCTACTGCATTCGCTACAAATGAAATGGGAGAAGTGAGAGTTGACGGATCCTCAACGGTTTTTCCTATTATAGAGGCAGTAGCAGAGGAATATACAAAGGCCCATCCAAATGTGAAAATTTCTATTAGTATTTCTGGGACAGGAGGAGGATTTAATCGTTTCAGTAAAGGAGAAGTAGATATAAACAATGCTTCGAGATTGATGAAACCGGTAGAAGAAAATGCAATGCAGAAAAACTCCATTCAATTTACACCATTTGAGGTCGCTTATGATGGTCTAACGATTGTTGTGAATCGTCAAAATACGTGGGTAAACAATATGACGCTAGACGAGTTACGTCTATTATGGAGTGAAAATGGAAGATTGAAACGATGGTCACAAATTCATTCATCATGGCCACGTGAACAAGTTAAATTTTATGCGCCAGGCGTAGACTCTGGTACTTATGATTATTTCCAAAATGTTGTCTTACAAAATAATCGCCTTGTAAAAACGGTTTCTTTGTCTGAAGACGATCAAGTTATTATGCAAGGGGTAATGAATGATAAAAATGCCATTGCTTTTGTAGGATATGCTTATTATATGGCCAATCGAGATAAGTTAAAAGCAATACAGGTGGATGGCGTGTTTCCAACGAAAGAGACCATTCAGTCGGGTACGTATAAACCATTATCTAGGCCGCTATTTACGTATGTAAATCATGCATCTATCAGAAATAAAATTAATGTAGCAAATTATGTTGAGTTTATGATTAAGCATGTTGGAAGTCTTGCTGAAGAGGTCGGATATGTAAAATTACCAAAAGAAAAATATAATGAACAGCTGCGAATGTTAACAGAAATAAAAAGGTAATGTCAGGGTGGAAAGGGGTTTTCATCTTTGGCTCATAATGACAAAAGTCAAATTACATTTTCTGTACAGCATTTGATTGAGAGAAATACAAATAGAAGAAAAAAAACGCAGCGAATCAATCGAATTGTTCCGTTAATATTAAAAGCCCTTGCTAGCGTGTCCATTGTAACGACGCTTGGAATTATTATTACGTTGGCAAATGAAACAATCATGTTTTTCCAAAAGATATCATTGTATTCTTTTTTGACAGAGAAAGAATGGTTACCTTTTTTTGAAGATCCGAAATTCGGTATATTACCACTTATATGTGGAACAATCCTTGTAACAGCAATTGCCATGTTCGTAGCAATTCCTATTGGTTTAGGTTGTGCCGTGTTTTTAAGCGAATATGCTTCGAATGGCGCTCGAAAAATATTAAAACCGTTGTTAGAGCTACTGGCAGGCATTCCGACAATTGTATATGGTTTTTTCGCGTTAACAGTTGTCACACCGCTTTTACAACGGATTATACCAGGTTTGCAGTTTTTTAATGCTATTAGTCCAGGTATTGTTATAGGGTTTATGATGATACCGACGATTGCGTCTCTCTCTGAAGATGCGATGAGAGCTGTAGCGAAAGAAATTAAAGAAGCCTCATTAGCGCTAGGAGCAACTCGTTTTGAGATGGTAAAACAAGTGGTGTTTCCATCGGCTTTTACGGGCATAATGGCAGCGATTATATTAGCAGCTTCTCGAGCAATTGGTGAAACGATGATTGTTGTTATTGCAGCTGGATCAACACCTAATGTATCGATAGACCCGACTCATTCTATTCAAACATTAACAGCCTATATTGTACAAGTGAGTTTAGGTGATGCTCCGCACGGAACGATTACTTATTACAGCATGTATGCTGTAGGTGCAACGTTATTTATGTTTACTTTTATTATGAATATCATTTCGCAATATATTATGCGCCGTTTTAGGAGGATGACATAATATGCGAATGTTAAACCATAAAAAAATACAAGAAAATATGGCATCGCGTTTTTTAAAGGATCGGATTTACAAGTGTTTTTTTTATATAGCAATTTTGTTTTCAGTAGTAATACTTTTTATATTGCTTTTTCAAATTTTTGAAAAAGGTATAAGTTATCTTTCAATAGATTTCTTTACAAACTTCGCCTCACGTAATCCGAGAGAAGCTGGGATTGCCGCTGCTTTGTCAGGAACAATACTATTTATGAGCATTGTTATACCGGTCTCTTTTATATTTGGAGTCGGAACAGCTCTTTATTTAGAGCATTACGCGAAGGACTCCGTCTTTAAAAAGTTAATAGAGCTAAATAACCAAACGTTAGCAGGGGTACCTTCTGTTGTGTTCGGCTTACTCGGATTAACTATTTTCGTATATGCTCTCCACTTAGGAGAAAGCATAGTCGCGGCGGCACTGACAATGAGCTTGCTCGTCTTACCGACTGTTGTTGTAGCGAGCCAAGAAGCGATTCGATCTGTACCGAGTTCATTATTAGAGGCTTCTTACGGATTAGGTGCTACGAAGTGGCAAACGATGTATCAAGTTGTATTGCCAGTAGCTTTGCCAGGGATTGTAACGGGATGTACGTTAGCGGTATCGAGAGCAATTGGTGAGGCAGCGCCATTATTAGTCATTGGGGCCCTTGCCTTTGCAAATTATGTTCCGTTCAGTATGTTTGATAGATTTACGGTTTTACCAATTCAAATTTTTAATTGGATGAGTAGACCACAAGAAGAATTTCAGTATGTAGCAGCAGCTGGGATGATTGTTTTGCTAGGATTGCTGCTCTTTATAAATATATTTGTCTTATGGTTACGAAATCGAAAATAAGTTGGAAGTGGATGAAAGGGGAATTCAAATGGTAGCAACAGTAGTAAATGTACAGGTGAAAAATGAGAAAAAGATTGAGACAGCACCCCAAAAAGTAGTATTTGATACGAAAAATTTAAATTTATGGTACGGAGAAGACCATGCTTTAAAAGATATCAACTTAAGTATTCATGAGAATGAAGTAACAGCGATTATCGGTCCAAGTGGTTGTGGGAAATCAACATACTTAAAAACGCTAAATCGTATGGTAGAGTTAGTGCCTATCGTTCGAACTACGGGCGTTATCGAATATAGAGAACGAAACATATTCGATAAATCATATCCGGTTGAAGAATTACGTACGCATGTGGGTATGGTGTTCCAAAAGCCAAATCCATTTCCAAAATCTATTTATGAAAATGTAGCATACGGTCCGAAAATCCATGGTGTTCGTGACAAAAAAACACTTGATGAAATCGTTGAAAAAAGCTTGCGCGGAGCAGCTATTTGGGATGAGTTAAAAGATCGTTTGCACGATAATGCATACGGTTTATCTGGTGGACAGCAACAACGTCTATGTATTGCACGCTGCTTAGCGATTGAGCCAGACGTTATTTTAATGGATGAACCAACATCAGCGCTAGATCCAATTTCAACATCAAAAGTAGAAGAACTAATTCAGGAATTAAAGAAAGATTTTAGTATTGTTATCGTAACGCACAACATGCAACAAGCGGCACGTATTTCAGATAAAACTGCTTTCTTCTTAAGTGGAGAAGTTGTGGAATATACAGATACGAACAAATTATTTACAACACCTACAGATAAGCGTACAGAAGACTACATTACAGGACGATTTGGTTGATATCGTTGTAAGGATAAGAGTAAATGCCCTCTTAACAGAGGGCATTTCTCACTTTCACCTTATTTTAAAGGGGAGTAATATTTCTCTTTTCTCAAGGCTTAGTAA
Organism: Bacillus hominis; assembly: GCF_030348325.1. Taxonomy (NCBI): domain Bacteria; kingdom Bacillati; phylum Bacillota; class Bacilli; order Caryophanales; family Bacillaceae; genus Bacillus; species Bacillus hominis. Next base: position 3,845,376 of record NZ_JAUCFS010000005.1, on the reverse strand, counting down.
ACGTATAAGAGGCTGGATAGGGGATTTATCCCGCTATTTGCGGGCAGTAAAACTCGGCTGGAACAAAGAAGTTAGTTAGGAGTCGGGCTGCCCATAAACGCCCGAGTGGTGCGGGCTAATAATCAGTGGGGATGAAAAACCCCCATACTGATTAAAGTTTCACTTTATATATAATGGCACATAATATTGAGGGGGAAGAAACGATGGTAAGAGAACAATTTCAATGTGATTTAAAAACGTTACAGCAAAAGGTGATCGAGCTTGGTGAGTTAGCAAGAGAAGCTTTATTGATTGCTATGGAAGGTCTTCACAACAGGGATGTAGAGAAAGCGTTAGAAGTCATTGATGGGGATTATCGCATGGATAATTTAGAAGAGGAAATAAATGACCTTGCGCTTATGCTTATTACAAAGCAGCAGCCTGTAGCAAGTGATTTAAGAAGAATTTTCATTTCAATTAAAACAGCGACAGATTTAGAACGTATTGCAGACCATGCTGTTAATATTGCGAAATCAACAATTCGCCTTGGAGAAAAAGAAGTGGTTGTTAGCTTGCAGAACCTTGAGGAAATGTTTGAGATTGCTCATAAGATGTTAAATTTAGCATTAGAAGCATACGAGCAAGAAAATTTAACTTTTGCTAAACAAATTGCTGAAATGGATGATTCAGTTGATGAAATTTATGGGAAGGCGATTCGTGAATTTATTTCCTCTATCCCTGGACAACCAGAAACAATTACACAAATTACACAACTATCCTTTGTTGCAAGATATATTGAGCGTGTAGCAGACCATGTTACAAATATTGCTGAGAATGTATTTTATTTAGTAAAAGGAAAGCATTATTTATTGAATGAGTAGGGGGAAAAGTAGGTGATGAGAAATCACCTGCTTTTTTTAGTCAAAACATGACAAAAAAAGCTCGTTGTTTCCTTTAGTCTATGATGATAAGATGTATCATAATTAATGGAAAAATAAGTACATATGTGTTAGTTACGTCTTATTAATTATTTTACCAAGTTAATGGTAAGCGCTTTCTTTTTGTTGGGAGTTAAAAGGTACATTTATTCATAAAGTGAGGCTGTCTCTCACTAATTGTTAGATCATACCAAACCAAGCTGGACTTTTACTGCAGTTAATGTGGGGTAAATGATATACGGAGTTCTTGAACATTATATAAGTGGAGGCTGAAGTATATGAAGGGGGTTATTTTAGCTGGAGGAAAAGGAAGACGCCTTAGACCATTAACATGTAATACTCCAAAACCGATGTTACCATTGTTAGAAAAACCAGTTCTTGAATATAATATTGAATTATTACGTCAGCATGGTATTCGTGAAATTGCAATTACAGTTCAATATATGAGTACTGCCATTAAGCAATACTTTGGTGATGGTAGTAAGTGGGGAGTTAACTTGTATTATTTTGAAGACTCTCCTCCGCTTGGAACAGCAGGGAGCATTAAGCAAGCGGAAAGCTTTTTAGATGAAACATTTGTTGTTATTAGTGGGGATGCATTAACTGACTTTCAATTATCAGAAGGAATTGCATTTCATGAACAGAAGAAGAGAATGGTAACGATGTTTGTGAAAGAAGTAGAAAACCCACTCTCATTTGGGTTAGTTGTAATGAATAAAGAACAAGAAATTATACGATATATAGAAAAGCCGAGCTGGAATGAGGTAGTTTCTAATATTGTGAATACAGGTATTTATATAATGGAGCCAGAAATCTTTTCTTACATACCATCCATGGAATTTTCGGATTTCAGTCATGATGTGTTTCCATTATTGGCAAATAAAAATGCTTTATTTGCATATTTATCAGAAGACTATTGGCTAGATATTGGTACATTTGATCAATATCGGCAAGCTCAATTCGATTTGTTGACGAAAAAATTGAAGGTGCCTATTCCATATACAGAAGTATTACCGATGGTGTGGATGGGAGAAGGTGTAACGATAGGAAAAGGGACGAAAATTCATGGCCCTTCTTTTATTGGAGAAGGAGCAATGATTGGTGCGGGGGCTGTAATTGAACCGTACTCTATTATCGGGAAAAATAGTATCGTTTCAAGTTATTCTCATCTTCAAAAAAGCATCATTTTTGCAAACGCTCATATAGGAAAAAATTGTGAGTTGTTAGAAACAACAATAGGAGATCATACAATGGTCGAAGATGATGTTACACTTTTTCAAAAAAGTATTGTAGCGGACCATTGTCATATAGGGAAAAGTACAGTAATTAAGCAAAAAGGAAAAATATGGCCATATAAGGAGATAGATAGTCATTCGATAGTAGGTTCTGCCGGTGTTAAAGAGAGTGAAAAGAGTACAGGATGGTTACAAAAAAGCCGGATTGTAGGAAGGGGTAATGTTGAAATTACTCCTCAATTTATTGTGAAAGTTGCAATGGCTTATGGATCTCTTTTTGCAAAAGGAGAGAGTATATTGATTGGAAGTCAGGAAAATATAGAAACAACTTCCTTTAAAAATTTATTCCTTCATACCATTCATAGCAGTGGGATTCATACGATGGAATGTAAAGAAATGAATGAGTCGCTTTTTCAGTATGCCATTCATAATTTGCAATGTGCAGGTGGAGTTTTCGTTCAAGTGGAAAGCGAAAGAGGGATTGTTATACAACTGTATGGTAAGGAGGGCTCGTTTTTAACGTATAAGCAGCAAAAGGCGATAGAACAAGTATATATGTCTGAGTCGTTTTATTACGCTTGTGAGAAAGAAATGGGACGAAATAAGCTAGTTCACGTTTCTGTAAATAATTATGTAGAAGCTGTGTTAGAGCGTATTGATATTGAAACGATACAAAAACAGAAGTTTCATCTTCTTATTAATAAGAGAAATGATATGTTACAACATTTACTTATGCTCTTTCTACAAAGGCTTGGATGCACAGTTACATGGGTTTATGCGAGTGAACAAAAAGATCATGTGAAAGCTTTGATGAAATCGAGTAAAGCGAATATGGCGCTTATGTTTTCTGAACACGGAAATCGCTTCGAATTATATGACAATCACGGTAATATTTACCAAGGTACTGATTTTGAAGAAGTAGATATTCCGGATTTATTACTCGAATCAGCAGATAATATTTACCCAATGTCTTTGAAATTAGGGGAATGTTATCTCCTCTTTTATATGCATAATGAAAAAAATTCTTTTCAAATAAGATGGAAGCGAGATATTTTATATCGAATTGGAAAATTATTCGAGTTAATAGCGTTGCAAGGAAAAACATTACTTAGCATAGCAGAGCAATCTCCTCCACTGTATCTACTTTATGATGAAGTTGTATGTTCATGGAAGGAAAAAGGGAAAGTAATGAGGAAATTATTGGCCGATATGGAAAGAAAAGAAGAAGGTATATTTGAAGGAATACAGTTCAAATATACAGAAAAAGAGTGGTCTTATATCGTTTCTGATACAAAACAACCAAAATTTTTGGTGTATTCACATGCTAGAAACCCAGTAATAGCAAGGGAAAACATGAAAAACCTTATAGAAAAAATTAGACAATATCAAAAGGTGTAGAATTTTTATTTTAAAAGTGGTATTATAGTATAGTCTGATTTAAGTTATTAGTGACTGGAGGGAAATAAGAATGCGTGTGAATATTACTCTAGCATGTACAGAATGCGGAGATCGTAACTATATCTCAAAGAAAAATAAACGTAACAACGCTGAGCGTATCGAGCTTAAAAAGTATTGCAAGCGTGACAAGAAGTCTACGTTACACCGTGAAACAAAGTAAGCAGTAGGAATATTTTCCTACTGTTTCTTTTTTTTATGCGATTCCTACGTAAAAGTGATACACTATCTTCGTAGAGTAAAGTGTCACTGCAAGGGGGAAAAGTGTGTGAAAGAAGAGAAAATACGTTTACGCAAACAAGTAATAGAACACATGAATTCTTTATCTGAAGAACAGTATACAACTTTATCGGAACAAATTGCAGTTTCGGTGTATGAACAAAAAGAGTGGGTTGAAGCTAAAACAATTGGAATCACTCTCTCGATGGAGCATGAAGTGAATACATATCCTATTATCGAAAAAGCTTGGGAAGAAGGAAAGAAAATTGTTGTTCCAAAGTGTAATAAAGGGACAAGAACGATGACTTTCCGACAAATTAGTAATTTAAATCAATTAGAAACAGTATATATGAATTTATGTGAACCGATTCCAGCGCTTACGGAAGAAGTGAATGCGTGTGAAATTGATCTTCTTATCGTGCCAGGAGTAGCTTATACACAGCGAGGAGAACGGATTGGATATGGCGGTGGCTATTATGATCGTTATCTCGTGCACTATAAAGGGAAAACGCTATCATTAGCTTATGATTTTCAAATGGTAAAACATATTCCGGTAGAGCCATTTGATAAAAATGTAGAAAAAATTATTACAGAAAAAGGAACAATGGTTATAAATGGGCTTGTATAGACAAATAAAAATTGACGAGACTTTTTCTTCTTGATTATAATAAAATATGTGAACGTTTTCTTATTATAATTTTTTATAGTAAGTGAGCATAGAGGGTGATAAAATGATATCCATTTATGATATTCAGCAATTGCTAAAGAAATTTGGCACGATTATTTATACGGGTGATCGAATCGCTGATTTACAATTAATGCAAGATGAATTGCGTGAATTAAATCAATCACAGCTAATCGATCCACAAGACTATCAAACAGCTTTATTTTTATTGAAGCAAGAAATTCAAAAAGAGATAAATAAGAATTAGATAAAGGTAGGTAAGCGGCATGGAAGAGAAATGGTTAGTTGGTGTTGACCTTGGTGGTACAACGATTAAATTAGCATTTATTAATGTGTACGGTGAAATTTTACATAAGTGGGAAATTCCTACAAATACAAATGAGCAAGGAAAACATATTACACTTGATGTAGCGAAAGCTATCGATAAAAAGTTAGAAGAGTTAGGTGAATTAAAAAGCAAGTTAATTGGTATTGGTATGGGAGCTCCTGGTCCTGTACATGTGGCATCTGGAATGATTTATGAAGCGGTTAATTTAGGATGGAAAAACTATCCGTTAAAAGACTTGCTAGAAGTAGAAACAGGATTACCTGTTGTTATTGATAATGATGCAAACTTAGCGGCGCTTGGTGAAATGTGGAAAGGTGCTGGCGAAGGAGCAAAAGATTTAATTTGTATGACACTTGGCACTGGTGTTGGTGGTGGTGTTATCGCCAATGGTGAGATTGTACATGGTATAAGCGGTGCTGCTGGTGAGATTGGACATATTACAGTTGTTACAGAGAACGCTTTTCCATGTAATTGTGGGAAGTCGGGTTGCTTAGAAACGGTAGCCTCTGCAACAGGTATTGTGCGTGTTGCTATGCAAAAAATACAAGAGACAGATAAAGAAAGTGTTTTACGTTCTATGTTAGCAGAAGAAGGGCTTATTACATCAAAAGATGTGTTTGAAGCGCTTGGACAAGGTGACGAACTAGCGGGTGAAGTAGTGGAAAAAGTAGCTTCTTATTTAGGATTAGCTGTAGCGAACCTTGCTAGTACGTTGAACCCAGAGAAAATCGTAATTGGTGGTGGCGTATCTAAAGCTGGAGATGCACTATTAGAGCCAATTCAACGTTATTTCGAGCAATATGCTTTCTCACGTGCTGTAAAGAGCACAAAGTTAGCAATTGCAATACTTGGTAATGATGCAGGTGTTATCGGAGGAGCTTGGCTTGTAAAAAAGCACAAATACGAAGCGAAGATGATATAAGTTGTGAAATATGAAAAGAGGAAGGGGAAACCCTTCCTCTTTTTGTGCAAAATCTTGATGAAGAATAACATGTAAATGAATTAAGCTGCTGGTGGGTACCCGTTATATAGAACAGTCATGATCGTAAACCATCCGAAAACGAGTACAGTTGCAATTGCAAAGCCGCCCGCGAATAAGTTTTTTTCGCGAAGTGTTCTAAGCGTAGCAAATACAGCTAACAGAGTGACTAGCGCAAAAATAATAACAAGGCCCATACAATACCCTCCTCTGTCTACCGATTCCTCAATGTGAGTTTTTGGAATATTTACTCTTTTATATTGTACATGTTTTAAAAATGATTGTCGAGATAGCATCCTTTCTTTTCCTAAGAGAAAGAAATGTTGTATCATTAAAAGTAAGTTTAATAACTGGAGGAGATTTTCATATGAAGTGGATACAAATGCCGTTAGGCCCATTACAAACAAATGCTTATATTTTAACGAACGATCAAAATGAGTGTATTATCTTTGATCCTGGCCATGAAGGAGAGAAGCTCGTTACATATTTACAAGAAGAACAATTAAAACCATTGGCGGTTTTATTAACACACGCTCACTTTGATCATATTGGTGCCGTTGATGCGGTGAGAGACGCTTTCCATATTCCTGTATACGTACATAAAGAAGAAGCAGATTGGTTAGGAGATGGAACTGTAAATGGCTCTCAAATTTTTATGATGAATCGCAGTATTACAGCAAAACCAGCAGATCATATTATTGATGCAGAGGGCAGATTAACTATCGGTTCATTTAACTTTGAAATTTTTGAAACACCAGGACACTCTCCGGGAAGCATTTCTTATTATTGCAAAGAGGCGAATGCTGTATTTTCTGGAGATGTATTATTCCAAATGAGTATTGGAAGAACGGATTTACCTGGTGGAAGTTTTGCTGAATTAATTGGAAGTATTGAAGAGAAATTATTTGTATTACCAGATGAAACAGCGGTGCTATGTGGACATGGTCCAGAAACAAGCATCGGTTTTGAAAAAGAAAATAATCCATTTTTACAATAAGGAGCTATTATGGGGATGGAGCTCATTTTAAGAGAATGGATGGGGAAAGAGAAGGATTGCTCAATTTCATATAGTACGTATATGAACCTCGTATTGTATACAGAAGAACATGGCTATTATATGAAGGAACGTGAAAAGATTGGAAGGCAAGGTGATTTTTTTACAAGTAGCAACGTATCCTCTGTTTTTGCAAAAACGTTTGCTAAGTTTTTTATTCGTCTTGTTGAGAATGGTGAAGTTGCTCCAAATATTTGTGAGATTGGTGGAGGAACAGGAAAGTTTGCCTATGATGTTTTACAAGAATGGAAACAATTATCTCCGGAAACCTTTATCAATTTAAACTATTCAATTATTGAAGTGAGCCCTTTTCATAGAAAATTACAGCAAGAGAGTCTTTGCTCATTTGATAATGTGTCGTATTATACATCTTATATTGAAATAGGAGAGTCTTTCGAAGGGATTATTTTTTCGAATGAATTATTTGATGCGTTTCCTGTTGAAGTAGTTGAGAAAAGAAATGGAATTTTATATGAAGTACGTATCACGTATACAGATGATGGAAACCTTACAGAAGTATTTAGACCGATAGAGAAAAAAATCGGTCGTTACTTATTGAAATATAACATTCATATTGCGGAAGGACAGCGTTTTGAAGTGTCTATTGCAATGGAAGAGTATATAGAAGAGATTGCGAAATGGTTTCAAAAAGGTATATGTATTACAGTTGATTATGGATATACAAAAGAAGAATGGATGCATCCTGCACATCATGAAGGAAGTTTAAGAGGATATTATAAGCATAAGCTAATTCGTAATCCGCTTGCATATCCAGGAGAAATGGACCTTACTACGCATGTTCATTGGGATGAGTTGAAGGTGAATTTTGAGCTACAAGGAATTAATACGATATGGCATAGGAAGCAATCAGAGTTTTTGTTAGCAGCAGGAATATTAGATCAGCTTACCAGCCATCAAGATACCAACCCTTTTTCTGAAACTCAAAAACTAAATAGAGCTATTCGCTCTATGATTTTGAACGGAGGATTAGGTAATGCTTTCGATGTTGTTATACATACGAAAGACATGAAAGATTTATATTTGAATCGTTATTTGTACATGTGAAAAAACAAGACACAGTATTTTCTGTGTCTTGTTTTTTAATACGACGTTTAGTATGTAGCATTATATATTTTCTCTCATGATATATATTTATATTAAAGATATGAGATGGAAAATATAGAATACGTTCTTTTTCTCTGTCTATAGGTCCCTAACCTAATAATACGCGAACGAGTTGAATAATTGTTTCGTTTTCTACTTTGTAGTAAATTTCTAATCCTTTTCTTTCACTAGAAACGATTTTAGCACTTTTTAACTTTGCTAAATGCTGTGAAATTGTAGATTGTGGCATGTTCAAGCCTGTGTACATTGTAGAAACGTTGCTTGGGCCACGTTCAATTAATCCCTTTACAATACATAAGCGAACAGGATGAGCAAGCACTTTCAATAATTCTGCATTGCTTTCATATAGTTCTATTTCTTTTTGAAAGGTTTCTAACATGTTCTTTTCCACCTCCGTGTGAGCTGTTATACCATACTATACATACCAAAAAATCAAAGAAAAGAAAACAGTTGTTGCAGAAAAAAAGTCCTAAAGTAAAGAAATTGTAAGAAAAGAGACCCTGATGTAAATAAAATAGATAAATTTGCACAGTTTTGTAAAATGACATTTTTGGTTGAAAATTTTGATGCGTTTCAAAAATTGAAAGATATAGATATATTCGTAACACAATTTTATCATGATTTTCTTATTCTTTCAAATGAATATACAAAATTTTTAAAATAATATGACAAAGGAATTATAATGTTATATATAGAATATATAACAGGTTAAAAGAAGCCCGATGTAATCAGCTTTTTTATGATGATAATGAAACAATTGAGTGTAGCTGATAAATCTTAGAATGATCAAGCCATTAGTCATTTATTCTAGAGCTCATCTTTTAGCAACTTTAAAAATCTGTGGTTCCATATATTCTCATAAAAATCAATTGTCTCTTTTGCGGACATAAATGGATTATTTAACGTAGAGGTTGTTTTTTGAACCATGAAGTTTTCGTATCCTAGTCCGTGAGCAAATTTAATCGTAGCATCCATACAGTACTCTGTTTGGGCACCGCAAAATTCAATACGATTTACAGATGATTTGTCTAAAATTTCTTTTAAGTTTGTTTTATAAAATGAATTTGCATGTGTTTTTCTTACAAAAAAATCTTGTTCTTGAACATCTAGATCGGTATGAATAGCCCAAAGTTCTTTTTCGGGTACTAAATCATCATCACAATGTTGAACAAAAATGATTGGTTTATTTAATTTTCTGTATGAAGAAATTCTTTTATTTACTTTTGTAAGCAAGTTTTGTAAATCAAATAAATGCTCTCCGTTACAACATACCCCATTTTGTAAATCGATAACGATTAAAATATCTGCACAAGTATCCATTATTTTCCCCCCTTTTATTTCTTAATATATCAATTAATCCATTACTTGGAAATATATGATATACTTTTATTTTTTAATGAACTATACAAAAAGAAAAAACATTAAAATAAATATGCTAGACAGCATAAAAAGAAGATATGAAAACTTAATTTCATATCTTCTTTTCTCTCTATGCATTTACAGGTTCTTCTACATAAGAAAGAGCATTTTCGAAATCGGATATTAAATCGTTAACATTTTCAAGACCAACCGATAAACGGAGTAATGAATTGGAAATACCTCTTTCATCACGTGCTTCTTGCGACAGTGCTGCATGTGACATTTTAGCTGGGTAGGAAAGAATCGATTCGACAGCCCCTAAACTAACTGCAAAAACAGGTAATTTTACTTTTGATAAAAATTGGCGGAGTGCATCTTCTGACTGCAAAGTAAAAGATAGGACAGCTCCAGCTGATGTGGCTTGAGATTGTTGAATATCAAATCCAAGGTGTGTTTGTAATCCAGGATAATAGACATTTTGAACTTTAGCGTGTTCTTGTAAATAATGTGCAATTTTATTGGCATTTGCAGCTGAATGCTCGAGACGTACATGCAATGTTTTTAGACCGCGAAGCACGAGAGAACAATCTTGAGGACCTAAAATAGCACCAAATGCATTTTGTAAAAATCCAATTTTTTGAGCGAGTTCGGCATCTTTTACGACCGCTAATCCGGCAGTAACATCACTATGACCGGCAATAAATTTTGTGGCACTATGAAGAACGACATCGGCGCCAAGATCAAGTGGCTTCTGGAATAGTGGTGTCAAAAATGTATTATCAACAAAAGTAATAGCGCCAATAGATTTTGCAAGTTTAGAAACGGCACGAATATCTGTTACTTTTAAAAGTGGATTAGAAGGTGTTTCTACATAAAAGAGTTTTGTATTTGGTTTAATGTTTTGCTTTATTTCTTCTAAATTGGTCATATCAACAAATGTATGTGAAACACCGTAACGGGAGAGTACTTCAGTAATAATTCGGTAAGTGCCTCCATATACGTCTTCTGAAATGAGTACGTGATCGCCCTGTGAAAGAAGGAGAAATGCAGTGGAAATCGCTGCAATACCTGATGCAAAGGCGAATCCTTTTGTCCCGCCTTCTAATAAAGCAATGATATCTTCAAGAGCTTCACGTGTTGGATTTCCAGAGCGGCTATAGTCATACTTTCCGAAAGCATCTACATCAAACTGATGAAATGTTGATGTGTTATAGATGGGAACGTTAACAGCTCCTGTTTGTGTATCGTGTTTATATTGGTTGTGTAGTAATAGTGTATCTATAGAATAACTCATATTCTTACACCTTCTTTTACAAGTTTAATGGCTTGCTTTAAGTCTTGGATTAAATCGTTACTATTTTCAATGCCGACGGAGAATCGTAGAAGACGATTACATACCCCGTTTGCCGTTCTGATTTCTTCAGGAATATCAGCATGCGTTTGTGTTGCTGGATAAGTCATCAAACTTTCTACACCACCAAGACTTTCAGCAAATGTGATTAAAGATAAAGATTGTAAGAATGGATTAATCCATGTTTCATCTTTAAGACGAAATGAAATCATACCACCTCTTCCTGGATAAAATACATCTGTCACACCGTCTTCATCATTTAAATAAGCAACAATTGCTTTCGCATTTTCTTCATGTTGTCTCATGCGAAGCGCTAAAGTTTTCATACCGCGAATTAATAGCCATGAGTCAAATGGACTTAAGACAGCCCCTGAGGCATTATGATAATGAGCAATTTCCTCACAAAGTTCTTTTCCTTTTGCAACGACAAGTCCGCTTAGTACATCGTTATGCCCACCTAAATATTTCGTTGCACTGTGAAGTACGATATCGGCGCCTTCTGTTAATGGTTGTTGTATATAAGGCGTGTAGAATGTGTTGTCTACAATAAGAAGTAGTCCATGCCTTTTCGCTACACTTGCGACACTTGCGATATCAGTAACTTGCATTAGTGGATTAGTCGGAGTTTCTATGAAAATAGCCTTTGTTTCAGTTGTGATAGCTTTCTCAATTTGTTTAATAGATTGTGTATTTACGTATCTACATCGAATATTCCACTTTTTTTCATGCTCAGAAAATAATCGATACGTTCCCCCATATAAATCCTCGGATACAATAAGTTCATCTCCAGAACGGAATAACGAAAGGACGAGGAGCACAGCTGCCATTCCTGAACTACAGGCATAACCTTGTTCGCCATATTCTAAGTCTGCGATTGCCTGTTCTAATAGACCACGAGTCGGATTTCCAGTTCTTGAATAGTCAAAGCCAGTAGATTTACCAAGCCCTTCGTGACGATAAGCGGTTGAGAAATAAACGGGTGGATTAACAGTTCCTGTTGTAGTTTCGCTACGGTTTCCGATTTGTGCTAGTTTTGTTTCGATAGTTGACATATGAAAATTCCTCCTTTTTAAATTAACAATTAGTTGAACCAATCGGGCTTTTACGGGCAGTTCGATTCCAACCTAACTTCTTTGTTCCAGCTGAATTTTGAGGTGGGAATCTTACTGCCCGTTAATGCGGGGTAAAATAAAAAAAGCCTTCTAAGAAGAAGGCTTTCGTTTTGAATAGAGTCTTCTTCTCATCTGTCAAATCTTTCACAATTTGCTGGAATTAGCACCTTATTAACGAATGAACGTTAATGGTTGCTGAGGCGTCACAGGGCCAGTCCCTCTACCTCTCTAGATAAGAATGTTCGTATGAAATTTTATTATGTTTTTAACTTTACAACAAAAGATAATTGAATTGCAACTTTATTTTAAATATTTTTTTAATTTTCCGCAAGTGTCATTGACTTTTATTTTTGTGCATGCTAAATTTATAAAAAATTAACAAACATTGTTAAAAGGGGAACGCATTTCCTTTTAGCTACATAAATAAAATAATAAAGACAAACTCTTATTGAGAGCGGTGGAGGGAAAGGCCCTGTGAAACCCGGCAACCTTCAAACTAAATGTTTGAAACGGTGCTAAAACCTGCAAAACGTGTGTTTTGCATAATAAGAGGAGGAACGATTATGTCCCCCTCTTCACTTTGAAGAGGGGTTTTTATATTGATAGAAATGAGGGAGATTCGTGAAATTACTAGATTTATTATCAAAAGGAATTGTAATAGGCGATGGTGCGGTTGGAACTTTATTACATTCGCATGGTTTACAAAGTAGTTTTGAAGAATTGAATTTGTCTGATCCGGACTTAATTATATCAATCCATAAACAATATGTAGCTGCTGGAGCGGATGTTATTCAAACGAATACGTATGGGGCAAATGAAGCGAAATTACGTATGTATGGATTAGAAAATCAAGTTGTCCAAATTAATAGAGCGGCAGTGAAGCTTGCGAAAGCATCAGTAACAGAGCGGAATGCAATTTTAGGGACAATTGGAGGTATGAAACATATTGGTGCTGTTACAACGACTGACATAGAGCGAGAATTTATGTTACTTGAGCAGGCAGGTACTTTACTAGAAGAACAGGTTGATGGATTACTATTAGAAACTTTTTATGATGAATTTGAATTATTGCATGCCGTTAAAGTATTGCGTAAACAAACGAATATTCCGATTGTTGCTCAGTTAGCGTTACATGAGGCAGGTACGACTCAAAATGGGAATGATGTCAATGAAATATTAAAACAGCTTTTAGACTACGGTGCCAATGTTGTTGGATTGAACTGTCAACTAGGGCCACTTCATATGACGGAAGCTTTCAAAATGATATCGATTCCTCAAAATGGCTACTTATCAGCATATCCGAATGCAGGTCTCCCGAATTATGTGGAAGGGCGTTATGTGTACGAGGGAAGTCCAGCATATTTTGAAGAGATGACACCAAAATTTATTGAACAAGGTATTCGTTTATTAGGCGGTTGTTGTGGTACTACCCCGGAACATATTGCAGGAATGAAACGTGCTATTGCAAATATTACACCTGTAATAGCAAAGGAGACGATTCAAAGGCCTAAAGTGGTCCATACACACGAGAAGCGTTCGAGAGCTCATGTTACTCTCGCAGAGAAGGCAAAGAAACAAACGACAGTTGTAGTGGAATTAGATCCACCGAAAACGTTAGACACGCAGCGATTTTTTGAAGGGGCAAGAGCACTGAAAAGGGCTGGAGCGGATGCTATTACTCTAGCAGATAATTCATTAGCATCTCCTCGTGTTTCGAATATGGCTATGGGTGCATTATTAACGAAGCATGATATTCCAGTATTGACGCACTTAACGTGTAGAGATCATAACGTCATTGGACTACAGTCTCACTTGCTTGGATTATCAGCATTAGGTATGGAGGAAGTGCTAGCTTTAACTGGTGATCCAGCGCGCGTTGGTGATTTTCCAGGTGCAACTTCTGTATATGATTTGTCATCTATAGAGCTAATTAAAATGATTAAAGAGATGAACGACGGTCGCTCTATTTTAGGGAAATCAATTGGTCCGGCAACAAGGTTTTCTGTCGGTGGGGCATTCAATCCTCATGTAAGGCATTTAAAAGCAGCGGTAAAACGAATGGAACGAAAAATAGATGCTGGAGCAGAATATTTCTTAACTCAGCCGATTTATGATGTAGCTTTAATTAAAGAAGTATATGAAGCGACAAAGCATTTGGAACAACCAATCTTTATTGGAATTATGCCGTTAGTAAGTAAGCGGAATGCAGATTTTCTTCATTTTGAAGTGCCGGGTATTACTCTTCCAGAAGAGATAAGACAAAGAATGGATGGACATGAAACGAAAGAGGCTGCTATTGAGGAAGGAATTCGTATTTCACAAGAGTTGATCGATGCGGCAATGAAATATTTTAACGGTATTTATCTTATTACGCCGTTTTTAAAATATGAAATTACAGAACATCTCGTGAAATATGTGAGAGAAAAGCAAGAAATGAAAGAGGGTATTAATTGATGAAACGAATAGAAGAGAGATTACAACATGAAATTTTAATATTAGATGGTGCAATGGGAACGATGATCCAGCAAGAAGACTTAACAGCGGAAGATTTTGGAGGAGAAGAATATGAAGGTTGTAATGAATATTTAGTAAAAACAAGACCGGATGTTATTTTAAATATTCATAAAGTCTACATTGAAGCTGGAGCAGATATTATTGAAACGAATACTTTTGGTGCAACGAATATTGTATTAAGTGATTATGCATTGTCTCATTTAGATGAAGAGTTAAACGAAAGGGCAGCGCTTTTGGCGAAGCAAGCGGTCAAAGAAAGTGGGAAAGAAGTATATGTTGCGGGAGCGATGGGACCAACGACGAAAGCAATTAGTGTTACAGGCGGTGTGACTTTTGAAGAGTTAATCGAAGCATATACAAGGCAAGCGAGAGGATTATTAAGAGGAGAAGTTGATGTATTACTCGTTGAGACGAGTCAAGATATGCGTAATGTGAAAGCTGCTTACCTTGGAATTCAATCGGCGTTTGAAGAACTAAACAAAATAGTACCTATTATGATTTCCGGAACAATTGAACCGATGGGAACGACTTTAGCGGGTCAAACGATCGAAGCCTTTTATTTATCGGTAGAGCATATGAAGCCATTATCGGTTGGATTAAACTGTGCTACAGGTCCAGAATTTATGAGGGAACATATTCGTTCTCTATCTGATTTATCGGAGTGTTATATTTCCTGTTATCCAAACGCTGGTCTTCCTGATGAAGATGGACATTATCATGAATCTCCATCTTCCCTTGCTGAAAAAGTGAAGCGATTTGCTGAAGAAGGATGGATTAATATTATTGGTGGTTGTTGTGGCACAACACCAGAACATATAAGTGCAATGAAATCGGCGCTTGCCTCGATTAATCCTCGTGAGCATCATGAAAGGGTTGGACATGGAATTAGTGGGCTAGAAGCGTTGCAATACGATGATTCTATGAGACCTTTATTTGTTGGAGAAAGGACGAACGTAATTGGATCGCGTAAGTTTAAAAGATTAGTAGCAGAAGGGAAATTTGAAGAGGCTGCTGAAGTGGCAAGAGCGCAAGTGAAGAAAAATGCTCATATTATTGATATTTGTATGGCAGACCCTGATCGTGATGAAATAGAAGATATGGAAAGATTCCTGGCAGAAGTTACGAAAGTGTTAAAAGTACCTATTATGATTGATTCAACAGATGAAAATGTTATGGCGAAAGCTCTTACTTATATTCAAGGAAAAGGTGTTATCAATTCTATTAATTTAGAGGATGGAGAAGAACGTTTTGAAAAAGTGACACCCCTTCTTCGGAAATACGGTGCTGCGATAGTTGTAGGGACAATTGATGAAGATGGTATGGCAGTTAGTGCAGAAAGAAAGATAGAGATTGCTAAAAGAAGCTATGAATTACTAACGAAGAAGTATGGTATACGCCCATCTGATATTATTTTTGATGCGCTTGTGTTTCCTGTAGGAACAGGTGATGAAGAATATATAGGTTCAGCGGCAGCGACTATAGAAGGAATTCGTCTTATTAAAGAAGCGTTACCAGAATGTTTAACGATTCTAGGTGTGAGTAACATATCTTTTGGTTTACCACCAGCTGGACGTGAAGTATTAAACTCTGTCTTTTTATACCATGCAACGAAAGCAGGATTAGATTATGCGATTGTTAACACGGAAAAATTAGAACGCTATGCGTCAATTCCAGAGGAAGAAAAACGTCTTGCAGATGCATTATTATTTGAAACGACGAAAGAGACGTTAGAAGAATTTACAAACTTTTATCGTGTTGCCAA
Source organism: Bacillus hominis (assembly GCF_030348325.1). NCBI lineage: Bacteria > Bacillati > Bacillota > Bacilli > Caryophanales > Bacillaceae > Bacillus > Bacillus hominis. Next base: position 3,829,281 of record NZ_JAUCFS010000005.1, on the reverse strand, counting down.
AAAGAAAGAAGTCGCTACACAAGAAACGCTAACGCTTGATGAACGACTGGCAAACTATATTGTAGAAGGTACGAAGCAAGGACTACAAGAAGATCTAAGTCTCGCGCTTACAGAAGGACGAAAACCTCTGGATATTATTAACGGGCCGCTTATGACAGGAATGGATGAGGTGGGACGATTATTTAATGGTAATGAGCTTATCGTTGCTGAAGTATTGCAAAGTGCTGAAAGTATGAAAGCTGCCGTAAGTTATTTAGAGCCACATATGGAATCTAGTGATAGTGCGAAAAAAGGGAAAGTGTTATTAGCGACTGTAAAAGGTGACGTACATGATATTGGGAAAAATCTCGTTGAAATTATTTTATCAAATAACGGATATGAAATTATTAATTTAGGGATTAATGTTCGTTCGGATCGAATTGTTCAAGAAGTACAAGAGAAGAAGCCTGATATTATTGGTCTTTCAGGCTTGCTAGTAAAATCAGCCCAACAAATGGTAACAACAGCTGAAGATTTAAAAGCGGCAAATATTGATATTCCAATCGTTGTCGGTGGTGCAGCGCTAACGAGAAAATTTACAGATAATCGTATTTCTCCATCATATAAAGGGCTCGTATGCTATGCGAGTGATGTTATGACGGGGCTTGATATTATTAATAAGCTTCAAAAAGAAGAAGAACGTGAGAAGATGAAACAGGATAAAAAAGAACGTCATCTTCATATCGTAAAAAAAGAAGAGAAGAAAGTGGAAATTCCAGCAGTAATTGAGCCATTACTCAAGGCGGAGGTTATGATACCTGATTCAACAAAACGAATTGTATTACGCGATATTCCAGTTGCACATCTCGCGCCGTTTTTAAATAGACAAATGCTACTTGGACATCACCTTGGATTAAAAGGAAACGTAAAAAAACTCCTGCAAGAAGGGGATAAAAGAGCGCATGAGCTAAATGATTTAATTGATGAATTATTACAAGAAGGACAATCTTGGTTACGTCCAAAAGCGGTGTATCAATTTTTCCCGGCGCAAAGTGATGGACAAAATATAATTATATACGATCCGGAAGATCACACACGTATTATAGAGCGATTTGAATTTCCGAGACAAGGGAAAGCGCCATACCGTACTTTAGGAGATTATATACGCCCTATTGGAGATGAGATGGATTATGTCGCTTTCTTATCTGTTACCGTTGGAGAAGGAGTTCGAGATATTGCAGAGGAATGGAAGGCGAAGGGAGATTATTTACGCAGTCATGCAATTCAATCGTTAGCACTTGAATTAGCAGAAGGACTTGCTGAAAAAACACATATGCTTATTCGTGACCGCTGGGGCATTCCAGATTCGCCTGAACTGACGATGGAGGAGCGTTTCCGCACAAAATATAGAGGAATACGCGTGTCATTTGGTTATCCAGCATGTCCAGAACTTGCTGACCAAGAAAAATTGTTTCGCTTAATTCATCCAGAGGAAATAGGTATTACATTAACAGAAGGATTTATGATGGAGCCAGAAGCGTCTGTAACGGCTATGGTATTTTCTCACCCTGAGGCAAGGTATTTTAGTGTACTATAGTGTAGAAGGGGGAGACGTATGAAAAAAATAGTCTTTACAGGTGGCGGTTCAGCAGGGCATGTAACACCTAATTTGGCCATTATTCCACATTTACAAGAACAAAATTGGGACATCTCTTACATTGGTTCTCATCAAGGAATTGAGAAAACGATTATAGAAAAGGAAGGTATTCCGTACCATAGTATTGCAAGCGGGAAGCTACGTCGTTATTTTGATTTAAAAAATATAAAAGATCCTTTTCTCGTGATGAAGGGTGTTATGGATGCGTACGTAACAATTCGTAAACTAAAACCGGATGTTATTTTTTCAAAAGGTGGTTTCGTATCTGTACCAGTCGTAATTGGAGGATGGTTAAATAGGGTGCCAGTTTTACTACATGAATCTGATATGACACCTGGACTAGCAAATAAAATTGCGCTCCGTTTTGCCTCGAAAATATTTGTTACATTTGAAGAAGCTGCGAAGCACTTACCAAAAGAGAAAGTAGTATATACAGGATCGCCTGTACGTGAAGACGTAGTAAGCGGAAATCGTGAAAGAGGTTTAGAGTTTCTAGGGTTTTCACGTAAAAAGCCGGTTATTACGATCATGGGAGGAAGTTTAGGTGCGAAGAAAATTAATGAAACAGTTCGAGAGGCGTTGTCAGAACTTCTTAAAAAGTATCAAATTGTTCATCTCTGCGGAAAAGGTAATCTCGATGAAAGTTTACAGAATAAAGAAGGATATAGACAGTTTGAATATGTACATGGGGAGTTGCCAGATATATTAGCGGCAACAGATTTTGTTATTTCGCGTGCGGGCTCCAATGCAATTTTTGAGTTTTTAACATTGCAAAAGCCAATGGTTTTAATTCCGTTATCGAAATTTGCAAGCCGTGGAGACCAAATTTTAAATGCGGAATCCTTTGAAAGACAAGGGTATGCATCGGTATTATATGAAGAGGATGTAACGGTAAACGCGCTTACAAAGCATATAGAGGAGCTATCTCATAATAATGAGACGTATAAAACAGCATTAAAAAAATATAATGGAAAAGAAGCAATTAAAACTATCATTCAACATATTTCAGAGGCATGATTATATAATCATGCCTTTTTTAATAGGATGAAAGATTCCAAGAATTGATATTTTTATGGTACAATAACAAATGGTTAATAGGGAAATTCCAATTGATTAAGCGTGAAAATACGAATGGATTAGGAGTGACTGTGTTGGAGCTAAGTCTCTATGAAAATACTGCACTTATTATATGCTTTGTGTTGTACGTTGGTAGTGTTATTGTTTATATTTCACGGAAATTTTCACAAGAACGAGAACTTGAAAAATCAGAAATAACAGCTGAACTAGAAATGTTAGCTGATGAAAGTTATAAAAAACAAAAAATAAAAGAAGATCATGAGGCACCCCATCATTGAAACGCAAATAAGTTCTAAAGATGGGGATTTTTTTTTGAAAAAAATCCTATTAACGCTAAAACGGAGTTTCCCCATGTATATTTAAGGAGTGAGTATAAATGAAATTTTATATTGCTTCAGGATTTCAAAATAAGCATCTTGTACGTTTCATATCAAGCCAGTTGAAAGAAGTAGGATGGCATCATACATATGATTGGACGAAAAATGAAAGAGCAACTAATAGAGAACAATTGCAAAAACTTGGTGAAGAAGAACAAAAAGCGATCCGAGAAGCTGATGTCTTTTTACTTATACTAGATGGCGGAAATGGAAGTCATACAGAGTTTGGAATGGCGATTGCGCTAGAGAAAAAGGTATATATTTATCATGAAGGAAACCCACTGCAAACTACGTTTTATCATTTACCAGAGATAAATATTTTTGAAGGAGATGCAGCTGAGTTCGCATCTTATGTTATGAAGCATATGGAATAATAGTAATTACCTAAAAGGTTATAAAAGGGATCTTTTGGGCACAGTTATTATAAGTAAAGCATATAAAGGAGTTATAAATATGAAATTAGAAAATGGATGGGAAACGAGTTTTTTAGAAGTGGTACAAAAGAGTGAATTTAAGAAAGATGCGCTTCTTAGCCAATTGCTTTTTGCAGATAGTGAAGAAGTAGAAGAGCTTGTGGATGATTACGGCTATGAAGAGATTATTGAACGCGAACATGATGATGAGTTAGCAGGAATTTTAGGAGAAGAACTTTTTAGTGAGATGGAGCGAAACGTATTCTTATCTTCACAGCCAGAAGAAAAACTTATTTCATTCGTAAATGGATTAGGTTTTCATGTGTTAGATTGGATCGTGCTTCTTGAAACAGAATTTGGTATTGATAGCGCAAATTTCACATCGGATGCGGTGAAAATGTTAGAAAAGCGTTTTAGACAGTTCCCATACATAGAAGATAAAACGATTTTTGATATGACTTTAGGAGAGGTAATGGATGTATTACAATCCATTACAGGATTACAACTGAAAGAAAAGATGAACATATAAAGAAAAAGAACGTGAGGATATCACGTTCTTTTTTTTACATAATCATAATTTTATCATCTAGCTTTGTTTGTCCAGTAAGAAGTGCATTTAAATACTCTACTTTTCGTATACAAGCTTGTATATGTCTTTCAACCTCTTGTAACTCTGCTTGGTGATGCGTTTCAATTGGATGAATTTGTACGTTAAATTTTTCGAATTGACTACTATATGTTATTTCTGCATAGCCGCTCATAATATCGGTTTCGTTATGAAATAAAAATTGCTTCGTTTCTTCACAGAATGATACATCCTGAAAGCCATATACTTTTAATGCTTCAATTACTTTGTTAATCATTTTTGTATTCATTTTTTAACCCTCTTTACGAAGTTCTACTTTTATATTATAGCATAAAAAATTACACAGAAAGCGCTTCCAAGTGTATTTTATTATAAACTTTACGTTTTAATCATAAAAATGAAACAAAGAAAAAATAATTGTAAAGAAGGAAGGACTCTTTTATTGTTTCGTCATATATATAGAGAAATAGTGCAATGAAAGGAAATTTTCCGAGGTGGAGATTGTATTTCCAATTTGAGCGCAGTAAAAGAGGTGAGAATCTTGAACTTTGATATTGTAGGACAAAAAGCATATATAAAAGATGGGCCGCATCGGAACCGAATTGGAACTGTAAAAAAAAATGAAAAACAATTAGAATCCCACTTTGCTATTGTAATTGGGGAACAAAGTATTGCTGTAGAGCTAAAGGATATCGTGTTAGTTGGAGTAGATGTAGGACAATTTCATAAATGGTGCGAGCAGAATGGTTATTTGTAAAAGGGACGGGCTGTGAGATAATAAAATACATTTGAGAAAAAGAGAATACAAAATTGTATTCTCTTTTTCCATGATTAAGGAGGCGGAAATGAAATATAAAGAACAGGAGTTTACATTGGAGTTGAAAGAGAAGATTCAAAGTATGGAAAATGAAATAGAGAGAATATCACTTAAACTTTTTAAAGATTATTCACACTTATACATAGAAAAAAACATGGAACTATTTATGGAACTCATCAGAGATAAAGAAAATTCTTTTGAAGCAGGATATTCTTCATCCATTTCGATAGCTGTATTAGATGAAGAAGGAGCGATGATTGAATTTTACACAGTTCCTATCTGGGAATGTAGTAATTATTTTTTAGGAATGCCACTTCAAATGAGGGTTTTTGGGAGTAAGTTAAGGGGTGAACTTGTTGATGAATCATATTGTGAGATAGAGGAGGAGTTAAAGGAGCGGTTGGAAGAGTTTTTACAGTTTGCAGATGCGGAATAATAATTCGTCTTTTATTTATAAGAAATTAATAGATATATAGGTGATGTTGTTATCATGGCTGAAGTAATCGGTAGAGCTTTATTCATAGTGTTTGAGACAATATGTTATGCCTTATGTTTAAAAGATAAAGAGGAAGATGGAAAGAAATAAAAAAAGGCCGCTAACAGTATAAATTGTTAGCGGCCTTTTCTATTATGAAGCAATTTCACCAGTTTTTACATCATCTTGATTGTACGTATCTTGATCTAATTCACCAAGCCATTTACTAGAAATAAGACCTGCTGTCATAGAACCACTTACGTTAAGAGCTGTACGACCCATATCGATTAATGGCTCAACTGAGATAACAAGAGCGACAATGCCGATTGGTAAGTTCATTGTAGAGAGTACGATTAATGCTGCGAATGTTGCACCGCCACCAACACCGGCAACACCGAATGAGCTAATAGCAACGACAGCGATTAAAGTTAAAATAAATTGTGGTTGTAATGGATCGATTCCTACAGTTGGAGCGACCATCATAGCAAGCATCGCTGGATAAATACCTGCGCAACCGTTTTGACCGATAGATACCCCGAATGAAGCTGCGAAGTTTGCGATTCCTTCAGAAATACCAAGCTTTTCTTTTTGTGCTTCAATATTTAATGGCATTGCACCAGCACTAGAGCGAGATGTGAATGCAAATGTTAATACAGGGAACACCTTTTTCAAATATTGAATTGGATTTAAACCAGATAGAGCAATTAATAATAAGTGAATAACGAACATTACGATAAGTGCTACGTAAGACGCTAACACGAAGTTACCAAGCTTTAAAATAGCATTTATATCGCTACCAGCAACTGTTTTTGCCATAAGAGCTAATACGCCGTATGGAGTAAGGCGTAAAATTAACGTTACCATACGCATTACGATTGCATATACAGCATCAAGCATCTTCTTAAATAGCTCTGCTTGTTCTGGATATTTTCGTTTTACACCTATAAAGGCAATACCGATAAAGGCTGCAAATATTACGACAGAAATTGTTGATGTTGGACGAACACCTGTTAAATCAAGAAACGGATTTGTAGGCAACAATTCTAATAATTTGTCTGGAATTGTTGTCTTTTCAATAGAAGTAAATCTTTCTTCTACTAATTTCAGACGAGCAGATTCTGCATCACCTTGTTGTAATCCTGTTGCTGATACATCAAATCCTGCGCTTGCAGCTATACCGACAGCTGCGGCAATTCCTGTAGTAAGAATTAAAATTCCGATAATAAGACCACTGATTTTACCAAGGTTTTTCGTTAATTGTAATTTTGTAAATGCTGAAATAATAGATACTAAAATAAGTGGCATAACAATCATTTGAAGCAATTTTACATAACCGTTACCAATTAAACCAAACCAGTTATTTGAGTCGATAATTACTTTAGAAGTAGGCTCATAAATAAATTGTAATATAAGACCGAATATAATTCCGACTCCTAAAGCAGTAAATACACGTTTATTAAAAGATACATGCTTACGTTGCATATAATATAATACGCCAACTAAAATGAGCATGACTGCAACGTTAATTCCGACAAGCAGTGTATTCATGTTGATTCCCCCTAATTCCAATCTGTTATATAGAATATAAGGTAATAAAACCTATAAGTCAACTAGGGAATTGCGGAATTAAAAAAAAGATGGCAATTTGCCATCTCTTAATGCCCAGCTCCAGGGACAAGTAAAAATGTTGTGTACCATGTAAATCCAATGAAGAAAACGGTTAAATATGCCCCGAATACGTATATATACATACGCTCTGTTAATTTTAAATAACTTAAAAGTACGAAGAATCCTGTTTGTCCTAAAAATAGTAGTGCGGTCGAATGCATATCCCCTACGTAAAACATAACCGAGAAAATTCCAGTCCAAAAGCCGAGAACGCGAAACATGCGCTCCATGCCATCTCCCTCCTTTTCTAAAAAAAGTAAAACCTCTTTTCATTATAGTTTATTTTTCTAACTATTGTAAATATTCATTCATATAAAAGAAAGAAGCCAATTATAATATTGACTTCTTCTTGGTTGAAAAACTAAATTTGAACTTTATCCCGCTATTTGCCGGGCAGTAAAACTCCCACCTCAAAATTCGGCTTGAGCAAAGAAGTTAGGTGGGAGCCCTGCTGCCCGTAAACGCCCGATTGGTGAAGGCTAATAATCAGTGGGGGATGAAAAAACCCCCCACTGATTAAAGTTGCACTTTATAGTTACAAGATTTGCATCCATCTAGTAGACTATCGTTTCGTGTTAATTCCACGTTCGGGAATAGGATTTCAAAAATCCCCTTCATCATATCTCCGTGCATATTACAAATCTCAGTCGGATGATGCGTAGCAACTTCTTTAAATGGGCAATTGTGTACATTATAGAAAATTTTTGTACCATCCGTACTTAATTCAAAAGCAGGAGATAAACCAGCTGTTGAGAATGCTTCTTTTGCGATTTGCATTTTTTGTTCTATTGTTAATGCTTCTGCACTTACATTTAAGCGATGCATATGTTGTTGCATTAATTCTTTGCCGAATTGTTTCCCTGTTTCATATAGCGCTTTTTCACCAGCGCTACCTAAGCTTAGCAGTGAATTAAATGCTATCTTCGCTAATAATTGATAATCACGAAATGGAAATTGTAACTGGATGACATCTTGAGACAAGACGTATAGTCTGCTTGGTCTTCCACCTTTCCCAGTTTTTTTTGTTTCTGATTTGAGCATATTAACATCTTCTAATTTAGATAAATGTAAACGCGCCACGTTTGGATGAATGTCAAACTCATCTGCAATTTCTTGTACAGTTACGTAATTATGTTTTTGTGAAATATATTTATAAATATAATAACGAGTAGGGTCAGATAATACACCTGTAATTTTTAAAGCTTGTTCCATTAGGATCTCCACCTTTATCACTTTATCCAAGATATTAACATTATAATACAGATAAACTGACATATAGGTAATTTCAGACAATAATTCGGAAATTGTTCATAATTTCACAAACATATTTTCCCTTTTTATCCTAGTGAAAATACAAAAGTCCTAATTTTTCTTTTCCAGTTCTTCATGATATATACATGGTGAGGAGGGAAATTTGATGAACGGTATCGAGCTTTTTGCGAATACGATTATGAAAGAAGCTTGTGGGGTGCAAGCATCAGACTTACATATTGTGCCCAGGCAGAAGGATGTGGCAATTCAATTACGTATAGGAAAAGATTTAATTACGAAACGGTGTATTGAAAAGGAATTTGGAAAAAAGCTTGTTTCGCACTTTAAGTTTTTAGCATCAATGGATATAGGAGAGAGGAGAAAACCTCAAAATGGTTCGTTGTACTTACAAATTGATGGACAAGAAGTGTATTTACGCCTTTCAACACTTCCAACAGTATATCAAGAAAGTCTCGTTATTCGCCTCCATTTACAAGCATTTGTTCAGCCGTTGTCTCATCTTTCGTTATTTCCAAGTTCAGCGGAAAAATTACTCTCTTTTTTAAAGCATTCTCATGGATTACTCGTATTTACTGGGCCGACTGGTTCTGGAAAAACAACAACAATGTATGCGTTATTAGAAGTAGCTAGAAAAGGAGAAACACGTCGTATTGTTACTCTGGAAGATCCAGTTGAGAGAAGAAAAGACGGTTTATTACAAATTCAAATAAATGAAAAAGCAGGTATCACATATGAGACAGGATTAAAGGCTATTTTGCGTCACGATCCAGATATTATTTTAGTTGGCGAAATTCGTGATGAAGAAACAGCAAAAGTAGCTGTAAGGGCCAGTTTGACGGGACATTTAGTGATGACAACCTTGCATACAAATGATGCGAAAGGAGCGATACTGCGATTTATGGATTATGGTATTACAAGGCAAGAAATTGAACAGTCATTATTAGCTGTAGCTGCTCAGCGACTCGTTGAATTAAAATGTCCATTTTGCAGAGGGAAGTGTTCAACTTTATGTAAATCAATGAGGCAAGTAAGGCAGGCGAGTATTTATGAACTGTTATATGGATATGAATTAAAACAAGCGATTAAAGAAGCAAGCGGAGAACATGTTACGTATCACTATGAAACATTGGAAGCATCAGTGCGAAAAGGATATGCTTTAGGCTTTTTAGAAGAAGATGTTTATGTTTAAGAGAAAATGGAGCTTAAGTGATCAAGTAGTATTATGGAAAAGATTAAGTGATTTATTAGAGAAAGGTTACTCACTTTTACAGGCATTAGAATTTTTGCAGTTTCAATTACCATTAGGGAAGAAATTACAGTTACAGCGTATGATCGAGGGATTGAAAAATGGACAAAGTTTGCACGCTTCTTTTCACCAATTAATGTTTCATCCAGAGGTGCTAAGTTATTTGTTTTATGCAGAGCGACACGGTGATATTGCTTTTGCTTTGCAACAAGGGAGTGTACTTCTTTACAAGAAGGATAAATATAGGAAAGATATGATGAAAGTGATGCGATATCCTATGTTTTTATCATTTTTTTTAATGATTATGCTTTCTGTTTTTAACCTCATTTTATTGCCTCAGTTTGAAATGATGTATAGTTCTTTACGTTCTACAGCACCACCACTTACGGAGCAAGTTTTAGTTGCAATTAAATTATTACCCTACTTCATTTATATCATTTTTCTTATCGTAATAACGAGCTTTAGTTTATATATATTTTATTTCCGAAAACTGCCGCCTACTCAAAAGGTAAAGATTATGATCCGTATTCCCCTTATGAAAACATTTCTTATTTTAAATCATTCGCATTATTTTTCCGCTCAATTAAGTGGTTTATTACACGGTGGATTGTCGGTACACGAAGCGTTAACAATAATGATGAAGCAAAAGTATCATCCGTTCTTTCAGTATGAAGCAGTACGAATTGAGCGGCAATTAATTGCAGGAGAACCGTTGCAATCTATTATTGATAAAAGCGGTTATTACGAGAAAGAACTTTCTTATATCATTACGCATGGACAAGCAAACGGTAATTTAGCAAATGAGCTTGGTGATTACAGTGAGCTCATTATTGAAAAGGTAGAACAAAAAATTAAACGTATGTTATTTGTGATTCAACCTATTTTATTTACATGTCTTGGGGTCATAGTCATTCTGATGTATTTAGCGATGATTATGCCGATGTTTCAAATGATGAATTCTATTTAGGAGGCATTTACATGCAGAATGAGGAGGGTTTTACTCTTTTAGAAATGTTATTAGTTATGGTTGTCATAACTGTATTATTACTATTAATTATTCCAAATGTAGTTACACAGCGCACATCCGTCCAAGGAAAAGGATGTGCAGCCTATGTGAAATCTATAGAAGCACAAATACAGGTATACCAATTACAGCATAATAAAATTCCGTCGTTAAAAGAGCTAAGTGATGAGAAATATATTACAGCTGATAAGTGTCCGAATGGTGAATCCATTCATATTTCAAATGACGGCACGGTATCAGCCGGGAAATTGTGAAGCAAAAAGGTTTTACGCTTTTAGAAATGCTACTTGTATTATTTGCTATTTCTGTACTGAGTGTTGTTACGCATTTTAACGTTACTTCATTACATGACAAACAAAAAAATGAGCAGTTTTTGAAACAGTTTTCAACTGATATTTTGTATATGCAGCAGTTAGCGATTAAGCGTCAAAAACATTATACGTTACGCTGGTTCAAAGAGAAACATATGTATTATATTTCGGAATCGGAGACGGACTTTTTAATTACTAAGAGAGAATATGATAAAGATGTCCAAATTGATTTGCATACCTTTCCAAATCCAATGACATATAATCCGAGCGGAAATATTAATAGAGGTGGTACGATTTTACTTTCCTATCGGGGGTATAAATATGAGGTTGTATTTCAACTTGGAAGAGGGAGATTTACGTATCGTGAAGTGTCAAAAAGGATCAGTAATGGTTGAAATGGTTGTAGCGTTAAGTTTAATAATGATGGCAGTATCGTTACTGCTCCCGCAAACACTATTAATTATGCAAGAAAGAAAAAATATAAAAATGAGCTATAAAGCATTAATATTATTAAAAAAAGAAGCGGTCTTATTTAAGTATGAGAATGAGGAAAAGCGAGTAAAAGAGCAAGTCATAAAAGGAATTGTATATTACACATATTGGAGAGGAGATGAAGTTTGTACGATGTGGAAAGATATGAGAGGAAAAGCGATGGAGCAATGCCTTTATGCAGAGAAAAGATAAAAAGGAAGCGGGATTTACATTGATAGAAATGATTGTATGTTTGTTTCTTTTATCAATGTTCTTTTTACTTTTACCACGTCTTCATATTATGGGGATAGAAAATACACATTCAAAAGGATTAAATGACTGGGAGTGGGATGTGTTTTTAGGACAAATGCAATTAGAGTTTCGTGAAGTATCAAGTGGGAGGAAGATAGCACTAGAAAATGGTGAGAATATTTTACGCTTCCAACTTCGTAATGGTGATCAGGTGACGTATGAAAAAGTGAATAGTAATTTAATAAGAAAAGTAAATATGCGCGGAAGGGAATTTATATTACAAAGGATTGAAGCGATTTCGTATAAATTAACACCTCGTTTGCTATATATATATGTGAAAGATATAAGTGGTGAAATATATGAAGGCGTGGCTGTGCGCTATAGTGAAATTGAGATAGAAACATGAGAAAACAAGGTGGATTTGCAATGCCAGGAACAATTATTTTTCTTATTTTACTCATTTCTTTTTTGATGTACGAAACAAATATGTTACTTTCGGATAAAAAATTTTATTCTGAAATAGAACAAAGTTTTTTCATGGAGGAACTTGTTGATCGAGCTATTTCAGATATAAAAAGAGACTTACAGCAAAAAGAAAAAGAGGATGTTTTTTATTTCAGTATGAAAGAGGAGAAGCGAGTGGAAAGTACGTCTTTGAAAATGATGGTATTATCATTTCGTTGCACTGTGTTACAAAACAGAGAGTTTTCTACACAGTGAGCTTTCGCTATAGGAAACAGGATAATAAAATATTGGATTGGGTAGAAGGATAATGTGTAAAATAAGCGGAAGAGAACCATTAATTCCCATTGTGAATTGAGTCAATTTCTTTGTGGAAAGGGATAAAAGCCATGGTCAAAAGTTTAAATTTTCTCAAAAAAGAGAAAGGTAGAAAGAATATGATATATTCATGCTATCCAATCATTTTTTCTAGGGAGATAAGGAAATGACAAATAACAATCAAATAGGTGAAAATAAAGAACAAACTATTTTTGATCATAAAGGAAATACGATTATGACAGAGGATAGGGAAATACAAATTATTTCAAAATTCGAAGAACCTCTTATTGTCGTATTAGCAAATGTATTAAGTAATGAAGAATGTGATGAATTAATTGAATTGTCTAAAAATAAGATGAAGCGTTCTAAAATTGGTTCATCACGTAATGTAAATGATATTCGAACGAGTAGCGGTGCATTTTTGGAAGAGAATGAACTAACGTCGAAGATTGAAAAACGAATTTCATCTATCACGAATGTTCCTGTAGCGCATGGAGAAGGATTGCACATTTTAAATTATGAAGTGGATCAAGAATATAAAGCGCACTATGATTATTTTGCGGAACATAGTAGATCAGCTGCTAATAATCGTATAAGTACTCTTGTGATGTACTTAAATGATGTAGAAGAAGGCGGGGAAACATTCTTTCCGAAATTAAATCTTTCTGTACACCCTAGAAAGGGAATGGCAGTATACTTTGAGTATTTTTATCAAGATCAATCACTAAATGAGCTTACGTTACATGGAGGAGCACCTGTAACGAAAGGTGAGAAATGGATTGCAACGCAGTGGGTGAGAAGAGGTACTTATAAGTAAAAGTGAGTATATTACGTTTTGTTCTTCATTTTATAAGAAGAACAAAACGTTTTTTTGATTAAATAAAGTAACATCTTTCGTTATAATAACAAATAATAACGGATGATTGAGAGGAACGAAAATGAAATCTATATACATAACCGGCTATATGGGAGCCGGGAAAACAACAATTGGAAAAGCGTTAAGTAAAGAACTCCATATGGATGTTGTAGATACAGATCAAAAAATTGAAGAGCAGAAAGAGAAAGCGATTCGGTATATTTTTGCAGAAGAAGGCGAAATGGTTTTTCGGGAATATGAAAGTGAAATGTTACGTTCATTACCGGTTCAAAATGTAATTATTACAACTGGTGGAGGGATTATTGAACGAGAGGAAAATCGAAAGTGGATGAAGGAAAATGGAACTGTTGTGTATTTATATTGTGATCCACATGTAATTGCAAAAAGGCTTAGTAAAGATACGACACGTCCACTATTTCAGAAGAAAGATATAGATGCATTTGTAACGAAATTTGAATCGCGCCGAGCTTATTATGAAGAGGCTGATATTCATATCGATACGACAAATAAGTCAGTAAAGCAAATTATGAATGAATTAAAGCAAAAGATTAATGAATAAAAAAGTGGACATACTAATCAAGTAGAGGTGATGATAATATGTCTACTAATGATTATGTACGCTTTGTGACACAGCAATTTGTGTCATATATGGATGCTCCAAAAGAGGATCGAAAACAACAGAAACAACAACGTCGTGCGGAGAAGGAGCCATTCTTAAATAAATGGTTTGGTGTCATGCCACTGAGCGCTGCTTTGTTTTATCGAAATGTAAAAAATAAAAGAAAAAAATCAAGCTAACTTTTTCGTAATATGTCTAGCAAAATAAAAATCCCCTAGTAGCATCATATACTAGGGGGTTTTTTATTTACTGCACGGATTCTTTTTCCTCAGTAACTGCATGTATTTTATTGTTTACCCAGACAAATCCAATTCCTATACAAATAGAAATCCCCCAGCCAACAGCGGTCATAATAGCTCTCATTTCACCATATCCATCTACACCGAAAACAGAGATGAAATAGATTTTCAAGAAACTTTTTAATATAAATTGAAGACCGAAAAATAGTGTTAAATATTGCAAAGCTGGATATATGCGACTATCCCGGTAAAGCTCACGGCTTTTATCTCGGTCATGGCCTTGCAGCGCTGCGATATCCGCTGCGAAATATAACATAAGTGGTTTTTTTATAAAAATTGTACATATAACGATGCAGCCAAGTACGATATGATAATATGCATCATTCCATAGCATTCGTTCCGCTGATCCAGATATTAAGTCTACCGCTGTATTAGAAATAAGTGTAATTAAAATAAAGAACCCTGTAACGTTAAACTGTTTTTCTTTTTTAAAGGTATACAGTGTATAAATAATCCCCGGAACAGAGGAAATTAACATTGCGTAATAAGGATCGATATAAGGTTTTGCAAATTTCCAAATGAGGAATGGGAATACGAGATAAAAGACAAGATCTAATATAGCTTTTTTATTTTGATTCATACATGGCCTCCTTAAGTCATACATATATTTTATAATATAATTTCTGAAAATTGTATAAGGTTTAATGAAAAAAAAGAAAAGTAGATGATTAATAGATTTAAAAAATTGCCCCTAGCGTAGTAAGTTTTTTTAGTATATAATAAAGGAAACGCTTTCATTTTTTGTTTTGTTCACAAAATGGACGGAAAATCACATATTTACTATTGATATGTTGCTTTATAATGAAACTAATTAAATATACATGCATACAATATTGTGAAATAAATAACATAAATAATCTATATAAATGTAAACGTTATCAAAGAGAGAGGTGGAGACAATGAGTAAATTTTTCTTCAATCATAATCCAGCAACATTAGAGGATGGAAGACTTGTTAAGTATGCTGAAATTATTTATGGAGAAGGTGGCCGTTCTGTATTAGAAAATTTAATGGTGAAGGCATCTATCAGATTGCGTGATCGTTATCCGAATAAATCTGACGAACAGATCTCGAACCTCGTAAATCAAGGCATCCATGATATGTTTCAAAAATACGTGAATGAGTAGGAGTAGCTAATTGCTACTCTTATTTTTTTGTATAAGGATTGTAATTTTAGCTGAAAATAAAGGTGCATTTTGAAGTGTGTAAAAAGGAGGGGAAAAGATGAGTAATGGAATTGGGCGTTCAAAAGAAAACCTTCCAACTGATGCAAATCATGTAAGTGCGAAGGACCGTGCATATCAAAAACGTATGACAGAGAAACAACAAAAAGAGCGTAATGAGGATAGAGAATAGGGTGGAAAAACAATTTAAAGAAAGCTCCTTCTACAGTTGAAGGAGCTTTCTTTAAGATAGAAAATGATTTGCGGTAACATAAAAGAGACCACCGTTTATAATTTGTATTGTAATGCGTGGTTCGTATTGTTCTTGTAATGCTTGCTTTTCAATTTCATAGCTTTCTGGAAGTTCATCGCTATCTTCGTAAAAGCGATTTAAAAGGTCTAAATCGTGATTCCAACGCACTCTCGCTTCTTTTGCCCACGTGTGGTCATCTTCAGCGATTATACTTTTTAAAGCATCCTCTATACGTTGTAAGCCACTTTGTGGCTTAATAATAGGTGAGAGCGTAAAACAAAAATCAGGTATTTTCGGTGTGAGTTTGATTTCTGCTAAAGTGTCATGAAAGTTTGCAATCATTGTCCCAGAAATAAGATGAATACCGATGGAATGAAGTATGTCTTTTTTTCGGTCGCATTGATAAGATACTTTTATATTTATACCAAGCCAAGGATGAAGGGGGGTATGAGTTGCCCCGCTATGTTTCACTTCCTCATATAAACGTATGTATGAACCTAGTTCTTTTGTCGTTTCAAATATTTGATGCAAACGTGGTGAACCGTAATGAATAAGTTCACCGTCGTTTTCTTCGTTTTCCGGATTTGTAATAAGAGTAAGGCGCATCGGGTTCGGAACGCCTCCTGTTTTTTCAAGATAGTGCCAATAGAAAGGGCGGTTCATTAATAATTTATCCATTTCAATTGTTAACTGCACGTCTAATAGGTGAGGGGAACGTTCTAAAATTTCGCAGTTATTCGCCTCAAAAAAGTTGTATAAGTAATTATGAATTTCATTTTGCTGCATAGTCCTGCACCTCTGCTTCATTGCGCTTCGCAAAATCGATAATAGATGTTAAATTTTCCATCTTGATTCGAATTTCACCTTCGCTTTTTGACTGCGCGAAAATCTCTTGAATATGCGCATCAATATTTTTCATGTTGATCCTCGTTAAAATTTCATCGAGTTCACCGATTACACGTTCAAATAAATTAATTTTTTCATACAGTAGTTTTAAAATGTGCTCTTCAACAGTATGCTTTGTTGCTAAGTTATAAATATGAACATCATTTTTTTGTCCAAGACGGTGAATACGTCCAATCCTTTGCTCGAGTCGCATTGGATTCCACGGTAAGTCGTAATTAATCATATGGCTACAAAATTGTAAGTTAATTCCTTCACCACCAGCTTCCGTCGCAATTAATACTTGGGCATGATTTTGGAAAAGCTCCTTCATCCAATCTTTTTTTCCGCGCTTAAATCCACCGCGAAATGGGACAGAGGAAATGCCATGTTGTTGTAAGAACCATTGTAAATACATTTGCGAAGCTCTATATTCAGTGAAAATAATGACTTTATCGTCAACTTCTTTTATAAGATCTAGTGCTTTATTTGCTTTGGAGTTGAACGGAATATGATTAATTTTATCCATCAGCACATCAATATGTGGGTCCTTTATGTAATGCTCATTTTCTTTCTGCCTTTTTTCTACATGTTTTTTTAATGAATAGTAAACAGCTTCACGACTACTACATGCTTCCCGTTTTAAAGTTAAGGATGAGAAAGCAGATGTGAAGGCATTTTGTCCACGCCAATTTTCAATTTCATTATACAAAGCTTGTTCTTCTTCATTAAATTCAACGAAGATTGTTCGTACATGCCTCTTAGGCCAATCAATGCCAGTGTTATGGCGTCTATTTCGAACCATTACTTTATTGATAAGAGCTTTTAAATCTTCATCGGATTCAGCGGAACGATTTTTTGAAGCGTAATACTCTTCAAAATTAGATTGATTACCTAAATGACCTGGTTTTAATAAAGAAACGAGGTTGAAGATTTCATCAATTTTATTTTGAACAGGAGTTGCAGTTAGTAATAAACAAAACTTCTTTTTTAATCGCTGCGCAAATTCATAGTTTTTTGTTTTATTATTTTTTAGTTTATGTGCTTCATCGATAATAATAAGGTCATACTCTAGGTTTAAAACGATATCGCGATGCGGTGAACGTTTCGCAGTATCGATTGATGAAACGATGACATCAGCTTGTTCCCAAGAATAACTTTTCTTTTGAGCGACCGCAGGAATAAAAAATTTTGTGTTTAGTTCATACGCCCACTGAGATACGAGAGAAGCTGGAACGAGAATGAGTACCTTTTTTACAAGTCCTCGAACCATATATTCTTTTAAAATAAGTCCAGCTTCAATCGTTTTTCCAAGTCCGACTTCGTCTGCTAGAATCGCTTTACCATTCATTTGTTCAATGACATTTTGAGCGACCTCTAATTGATGTGGAAGCGGCGTAAAATGTGATAAATGTTTCGGTGCTTGCAATCCATCAAAAGTAGGGACGAGCAATGATTTCTCTGTTTTATAAGCTAAATGATATAAGTCCCAATTTGTCCAAGGACCATCTTCATCAATTCTTTTTAAAAAATTGTTTTGCCACGTTCGATCTACGGAAATATCGACATTCATTAAGACTCTCCCACCTTTTATAAACTAAAGTGATTATTAAAAAATCTTTATTATAAGCCTCGTAATAAGGCACTATCACAATTACTAAAAGTTAAAGAATAGGCAATGATAAAGTGAAACTTTAATCAGTGGGGAGGGTTCATCCCCACTGATTATTAGTTGAACGAATCGGGCATTTACGGGCAGTTATCTCCCACCTAACTTCCTCGCATTCGCTGAATTTTGAGGAGGGATTCTTACTGCCAGTTAATGCGGGATAAAGGGCTAAATCCAAAAAGTTATATTTAATAAGATTAAGAATAAAAAATTCTAAATTATTTTTTATGCTAGAATATTGATGAAATATAGCGAATGATGTTAGGATAATGGTGTGAAATGTGTGGAATCTTTCGTATTTTATCCAAGAAAGTAACTTTTTATTTACGCTTTCATAAAAAAAAATACTGAGATTCCGTATAACCTTATCTTTTCAGAATGAAAATGTTTAGATATGGGAAGCAACTTTTATTGATTTGTCAGAGCATAAGGGGGAAAGAGCATGATTACATTACAACGTACACCGTTATTTGATGTATACGCGAAGTATGGTGGGAAAACAATCGACTTTGGTGGCTGGGAATTACCAGTTCAATTTTCAAGCATTAAAGAAGAACACGAAGCTGTACGTACAGCGGCAGGTTTGTTCGATGTGTCTCATATGGGAGAAGTTGAGGTAAAAGGTGTAGATAGTTTAGCATTTTTACAACGTGTTGTTACAAATGACGTATCTACCTTAAAGGTAGGAGGCGCACAATATACAGCTATGTGCTACGAAAATGGTGGTACAGTAGATGATTTATTAATCTACAAACGTGGTGAAGAAGACTATTTATTAGTAATCAATGCATCAAATATCGAGAAAGATTACGAATGGTTAGCAAGTCATGTAATTGGCGATGCGAAAGTAGTCAATGTTTCTAGTGAAGTTGCGCAGCTTGCAATTCAAGGACCAAAAGCAGAAGGCATTTTACAAAAAGTTGTGTCAGAAGATTTGAAAGAAATTAAGTTCTTTAAATTTAAAAACGATATTCTTGTAGATGGAATTCCTGCACTTGTATCTCGTACAGGTTACACAGGTGAAGACGGATTCGAAATTTACTGTAAGAGTGAAGATGCTGCAAAACTTTGGGAGAAACTTCTTGAAGTTGGAGCAGAAGAGGGTTTAAAGGCATGTGGTTTAGGTGCCCGTGATACACTTCGCTTTGAAGCAACACTTCCGTTATACGGACAAGAATTATCAAAAGATATTACACCGATTGAAGCGGGAATTGGCTTTGCGGTAAAACCAAATAAAGAAGCAGATTTCTTTGGAAAAGAAACGTTAAAAGAGCAAAAAGAAAACGGTGCATCTCGTAAATTAGTCGGCATCGAAGTAATCGAACGCGGTATTCCTCGTACGCATTACCCTGTGTTTATAGGAGAAGAAAAAATCGGGGAAGTAACGAGTGGTACACAATCTCCAACGTTAAAGAAAAGCATTGGTTTAGCACTAATTGATGTAAAATACGCAGCAGTTGATACAGAAGTAGAAATTGAAATTCGTAATAAACGCGTCAAAGCAGTAGTTGTTCCAACACCATTTTATAAACGTTCAAAGTAACGGGGAGAGGGGTAGATTTCATGTTGCATCGTTATCTTCCAATGACAGAAGAAGACAAAAAAGAAATGTTACAAACGATCGGCGTTCAAACGATCGACGAATTATTCTCTGATATTCCAGAGAGTGTTCGTTTTAAAGGGGATTTAAAAATTAAAGAAGCAAAATCAGAGCCAGAGCTTTTAAAAGAGTTATCTCAAATGGCTAGTAAAAATGCTAATTTAAAAGAATACGCTTCTTTCTTAGGAGCTGGTGTATACGATCATTACGCTCCAGTAATTGTTGATCATGTTATTTCTCGTTCAGAATTTTATACAGCTTACACACCATACCAACCGGAAATTTCACAAGGGGAATTACAAGCAATTTTTGAATTCCAAACAATGATTTGTGAATTAACAGGAATGGACGTAGCAAACTCTTCTATGTATGACGGAGGTACAGCTTTAGCTGAAGCGGCAATGCTAGCAGCTGGTCATACACGCAAAAAGAAAATTCTTGTGTCTAATGCAGTTCATCCAGAATCAAGAGCGGTACTTGAAACATATGCAAAAGGTCAAAATCTTGAAGTTGTTGAAATTGATCATAAAGACGGTGTAACAGATTTAGACGTATTACAAAGTGAAGTAGATGATACAGTTGCTTGTGTAATCGTTCAATATCCAAACTTCTTCGGGCAAGTTGAAAAGTTAGCTGATATCGAAAAAATCGTTCATCAACAAAAATCATTATTTATCGTTTCTTCAAATCCATTATCATTAGGCGCATTAACACCACCAGGAAAATTTGGTGCTGATATTGTAATCGGTGATGCACAACCATTCGGTATCCCAACGCAGTTTGGTGGACCGCACTGTGGTTACTTTGCAACAACGAAAGCATTTATGCGTAAAATTCCAGGACGTCTTGTTGGACAAACTGTAGATTCAGATGGTAAACGTGGATTTGTATTAACGTTACAAGCACGTGAACAGCATATTCGTCGTGATAAAGCGACATCTAATATTTGTTCAAACCAAGCGTTAAATGCATTAGCAGCATCTGTTGCAATGACTGCACTTGGAAAACAAGGTGTGAAAGAAATGGCACGTCAAAACATTTCTAAAGCACAATATGCAAAACGTCAATTCGAAGCGAAAGGCTTCACTGTAACGTTCGCTGGACCATTCTTTAATGAATTTGTTGTAGATTGTAAACGTCCAGTTAAAGAAATAAATGATGTATTAATACAAAAGAATATTATCGGTGGTTACGACCTAGGCCGTGATTATAAAGAGCATGAAAACCATATGCTTGTAGCAGTAACTGAGCTTCGTACAAAAGAGGAAATTGACACACTTGTAAACGAAATGGGGGCTATCCAATGAAGAACCAAGACCAAGCACTTATTTTTGAAGTGACTAAAGAAGGACGCGTAGGATACAGCTTACCCAAATTAGATGTAGAAGAAGTGAAACTAGAAGATGTATTTGAGAGCGATTATATTCGAGTAGAAGATGCAGAGCTACCGGAAGTATCTGAACTTGACATTATGCGCCACTATACAGCACTTTCAAACCGTAACCACGGCGTTGATTCTGGATTCTATCCACTTGGATCTTGTACAATGAAATATAATCCGAAAATTAATGAAAACGTAGCTCGTTTCGCAGGCTTTGCAAATATTCATCCACTTCAAGATGAAAAGACAGTGCAAGGTGCAATGGAATTAATGTACGACTTACAAGAGCATTTAATTGAAATTACAGGTATGGATACTGTTACATTACAACCAGCAGCTGGTGCACACGGAGAATGGACAGGTTTAATGTTAATTCGTGCATACCATGAAGCAAATGGTGATTTTAACCGTACGAAAGTAATTGTTCCTGACTCTGCTCACGGAACAAATCCGGCGTCTGCAACAGTGGCTGGTTTTGAAACAATTACGGTAAAATCAAATGAACATGGTCTTGTTGACTTAGATGATTTAAAACGTGTTGTAAATGAAGAAACAGCAGCACTTATGTTAACAAATCCAAATACATTAGGCCTATTCGAAGAAAATATTTTAGAAATGGCAGAAATCGTCCATAACGCAGGCGGTAAATTATACTATGATGGTGCAAACTTAAATGCGGTATTAAGCCAAGCACGCCCAGGAGATATGGGATTTGACGTTGTGCATTTAAACCTTCATAAAACATTTACAGGTCCGCATGGTGGCGGTGGCCCAGGTTCTGGTCCAGTAGGTGTGAAAGCTGATTTAATTCCGTACTTACCAAAACCGATTTTAGAGAAAACGGAAAATGGTTATCACTTCAACTATGATCGTCCAGAAGCAATTGGGCGTGTGAAACCATTCTATGGTAACTTTGGAATTAACGTTCGTGCATACACATATATTCGTTCTATGGGTCCAGATGGACTACGTGCAGTAACTGAGTATGCTGTATTAAATGCGAACTATATGATGAGAAGATTAGCACCATTCTATGATCTTCCGTTCGACAGACATTGTAAGCATGAATTTGTATTATCAGGTCGTCGTCAAAAGAAACTTGGTGTACGTACATTAGATATTGCAAAACGTCTGCTTGATTTCGGTTACCATCCACCAACAATTTACTTCCCATTAAATGTGGAAGAATGTATTATGATTGAACCAACAGAAACAGAATCAAAAGAAACATTAGATGGTTTCATTGATAAGATGATTCAAATTGCTAAAGAGGTAGAAGAAAATCCAGAAGTTGTACAAGAAGCGCCACATACAACGGTAATTAAACGTTTGGATGAAACATTGGCTGCTCGTAAACCAGTTTTACGTTATGAAAAGCTAGCACCTGTACAAGTGTGATTGGAATAAAAAGAACTCGCTACATGCGGGTTCTTTTTTTTTTGCAACATTGGTGCGGATAGAATGAAAAAAATGTTAAAAATTTTTATTTTTTGTTTCATATTGTTGTAAAGATGCAGTTTTATAGGTGGTTTTGTTGAAAAAGTCGGTTTGATAAAAGTATTTATTTTTGTTAGAATTTTATTGAAATTAAGAAGATGTGATGAGGTAGAAATTACCCATTTTTATGTATATGTGAAAAAACGAGCAAGGTGGGGGTGGAAGCATGGGATATCGATGTTATAGAATGGTATACCATTTAGAAAATGGAGAAACAATTAAAGATATAAAAGAATTTTGTTACAGAGACCAAGGGAAAGTACTAGAAAGAGTAGCGCACCGTGTAATGGATAATAGAGAAGTGACAGCGATTGATAAACAAGGAACAATCATTTCAATAGCGTGTGAGGACATTGTAAAGGTAGAACTTGATTACATAACAGAAAGTTAACCTTGAGTCATATCGAATTATTCGATAAAATATACTGTTGAATGGTGAAGTGAGAAGAGAGGAGTTTATCATGGGTAATACAAGACACTTTTATATGTTTATTTTAGCGTTTGTTCTTGTTGTGGCGTTAACGATTTATTTAATTGTTGATAGCAGCTGGTACAATACAGTTCATCCGGCATTCCTTCTTTTTATGTATGTAGGAATTGCGGTTGTTAGTTTCGGAATGAGAGACGAAATGTTAGATCGCTTTGAAAAGTGATACATATACGAAAGACCAACAGGAAAATGTTGGTCTTTTTTTCTTGTCCAAAAATTTAAAAAGGTGCCTCATAAAAGGCACCTTCTTCAATAACGGCAATACGAGAGCAATAGTTTATAAATAGAAACGCTACTTGGCACATCTTTCGGCGTATGTAATATAAAGCTGAAAACGATGATGAAAATGAGAAAGAGGAAAAATAAAAATAGGATCTGCTTATGTATAGAATTTTGCATATGATCCACTCCTTTTTTAGGTAGTATGTCCAAAAGAAAGGAGGGTATGAAAAATGTTAGGAGGGAGAATGATGAAAAAAAGAAAATGGTTATATAGAATAGGAGTACTTTTAGTTTCAATTGGTCTCATATTAGCGAATTTTTACTCAGATATACCACCGCTATTTCCTAGTTTGTATAAAGGGATTGGTATAAGTGTTGTCATAGTTGGCCTGCTTTGTCTTATCGCCTCAAACTTCTATAGAAAGTCTAGATGAATATAAAAAAGAACAGCTACTCTTTTTCAGAGTAACTGTCCTTTCTAAATAACTTATTCCATAGCTTGGCGATACTCCATATAATCACGATAGTAATGGAGGCGATAATCGACCAAGCGATAGATACAATTTCAAGTGCCATGTTAGGAAGGAATGTAAGAATGGATAATACTTTATGAAACAACCATTCTATTATATGAAAACTTATTTGCAATAGAGTGATAATCCCGAGTGTGATCCATGTTAAGATTTGTTTCCTTTTTTCTTTCCACATGACATTCATCTCATGTTAGCCTAATAGTTTCAAGCCAACAGCGCCGCATAGAATGCAGCTTAAGAAGGCAAGGCGGCGCCAATCTGCTGATTCGCGGAAAATAAGAATGCCTAGAAGTGCACTTCCAGCAGTTCCGATTCCAGTCCAAATCGCATAAGCAGTTCCCATCGGTAATGTATCCATCGCAAGAGATAAGAAGAAGAAGCTTACGCCGAAGTTAGCGATTAAAATAACCTTTGGTGCCCAGCCTTTCTTTTCAGTGGCTACTTTCATAAAGAGTACACCAACAATTTCACAAATACCAGCTAGAATTAAAAATACCCAAGCCATTTTATGCGGCCTCCTTCGCTTCTTTTTCTTCTGTTACTCGTTTTAAGCCGATTACTCCGAAGAAGATTAAACCGATTAATAAAACTTTTACAATAGAGAAAGGCTCTCCGAAGATGAAAATCTCTGTAAGAACGATTCCGCCAGCTCCAATTCCTGTAAAGACTGCGTATACAGTGCCGACAGGTAAATCTTTATAAGCTCTAAATAATAAGACGAAACTAATTGTAATTAATAGAGCAACACCTATCCACTCAAGTGGTGTCTCCGCGTGTTTTAGTCCAATCACCCAAAAGATTTCAATAATACCAGCTAAGATTACATAAATCCATGCCATATGTCATTTCTCCTTCCTACCAGTCGTTAGGTAAAGGGCTTAAAAACGACGCATTGCAAAGGAGCAATCCGTCAGTTTGAAAGTCCGCGCCAAAATACTTTCCAAGAAGCGTCTAAACGAGTCTCAAAGCGATTTAAACCTGCGTACAATAGTTCAACCATAAGACCGTCAAGTAAGCATAGAAAAGCTTCTAAAGCGTCTTTTATTTCAATGTTATGCAGTTCATCTTGTTCGCTTGCTCTTTTAAACACAGGGAATAAAAGTTTTCCGACGTTTTCGATGTGTGTATTCGCTTTATCAATAATTTGTTCGCGAAATGCATCCGGCGGAAAATAAGAAGTTCGTAACCAAAACATTGATTCTTCACTTTCACCAAATCGTTTTGCATAGCCTTTTAACAAATGTAAGAGCAATTCTTCAGTGGACGAATTTGAAAAGTTTTCGATATCGTCTGTGAAGCTCTGCAAATCTTTTTGAAGAGCTGATTCTAAGCATGTAAAATATAGCTCTTCTTTTCCTTTAAAGTGTGCGTAAATCGATGGTTTTTTAATCCCAACTTCTTGAGCAATATTTGCTAATGAAGTTCCTTCATAGCCGTAGCGTGCGAAATGAGAAAGTGCTACAGCTTTAATGCGGTTTGCTGTCATTTTCATCCCCTACCTACCGTTCGTTAGGTTTATTATATGAGATGAAAAATATAAAGTCAATAGGTGAAGAGCTTAAAAAAGAGCGCTATAGTTAACGCTCCTTTTTAAATCGTTTTTCGCTCAATTAAATGGAATGACAGTTCTTCTGCGCTTCCAATAATTTTCTCACTTTGCATTTGATTATGGAATAAAGAAAAAGCACGAGATCCCATCGTAAGACCGGGATGTTCAATAGTTGAAATTTCTAATGCTTTTGAAATTTCATGGTTATCAAATCCAAGGATAGCAAGGTCTTCAGGTATGCGAATGCCATGTTTTCTTGCCTCTGTTAATAAACCAGCAGCTACTTGATCGTTCGCTGTAAAAATAGCGGTTGGACGATTTTTCATGTTTAAAATACGATGAAGTATTTTTGCCCCGTCCTGCATCGTATAACATTGATGAAAAATCCAATCAGGGTGCACTGTTTTTCCTTCGTGACGAAGAGTATCGGCGAAAGCTTTTTCACGCTCGATTGAATTAACACTTGTTTTTCTTGCTAAACAAATGCCGATTTTTTCATGACCTTTACTGAGTAAATAGGAAGTACCGAGACGGAATCCTTCATAATGATCTACAAAGACAGATGAAATGAGGGGATGTTTCATTTTTTCACATGAAATAATGGGGGCAAATTTTGCGAACGGTTCAATTTGTTCCCATGAATTCGTTCGAGAGCAGATAATCATCCCGTCAAATTGTTTCATTTTCATCATTTCAAGAACGCGAATTTCTTCAATACTATCGTAATTCGTTTGGCATAAATTAATATGATATCCAGCTAATAATGCTTCGTTTCCGATTCCTTCAATAATAGTACTAAAGTACGGGAGATTAATGAAAGGCAGCATAACACCAATTGTATATGTTTTGCCTCTTATTAAATGGACAGCATTAATATTTTTTGCATAGTTCAATTCTTCAACTGCATCTAGAACACGCTTACGTTTTTCTTCTTTTACGTAAGGATGATTATTAAGGACACGGGAAACCGTTGATATGGATACACCAGCAGTTTTTGCAATCTGTTTTATATTGGCCATATGTATCACCTCTTTACTTAATTATAAGGGGAAAATAATAAGAATGAAAAAAACTTGACCTGAAAAGCTTTTCACAACCTATGTTATAAACATGACTTTTGTTATTCGCGTAACCTTTTTATTTGGGCGTAAGAGTAGCGGGGTCTTTTTTGTATGTCTACAAATAATTTTTGTCAAAATGTGTGGGAATAACGTGGAAAGTTTTCGAAGGAGGCGTTTGATAACGAGGCGAATAGAAGAGAGTATAAACGCTTCGCTCGTTAAGAGAGCGGTATGAAAGGGCGGAAACAAATTGAAAAAAGGAATCATTTGTTTCGTGTTTTCTAGTGTAATACTTAGCTCATGTTCATTTCAGCAAACGATGCAAGAAGAAAAAACATTTGTAGGAACAACAGGAGGGGCTAAGGACCGTGTTACTGATCCCATTCCGCTAAAGGAACTTCCGAAATATTTTCCGGCGAAGTTTAAAGTTCCAACGTTTTTACCTTATGACATTACGAGTGATGTGAAGGGAGAGGTAAGAACGATGGGAAAGAAGAATTCTGTCGTAACGATTAAATATAAGCAACAAGAGAAAGGAAGGAACGACTATATAGAATTAACAGTGGCAAACTTTTCTTATAGTTTTCCATACCTCGTAGAAGAGAATCGATTTCAAGAACAAATGAAATTGAATAATGGAGCACCTGCTTATTTTAAAAATAAGGATGATTACGAGCGAGGGGACGAATTTGCTACGCTTATATGGAAAGAGAAGGGGATTGAATATCAGCTATTATATCGTAATGTAGATGAGAAAGATGAAGATGTGATTAAACAAAATCTACTGTACATTGCGAATAATATGGAATAAAAAAACTAGCTGCACTGTGCAGCTAGTTTTTTGTATGTTATTTCTTTTTAATTTTGCCTGACCAAGATTTAAATCCACCTTTTAATTGGTAGAAATCTTTGTAGCCTTGTTTTTTTAAGTATTGAGCTGCACGACCTGTACGGAATCCGCTTTGGCAATATAAATAAACAGGTTGATCTTGGCGAAGTTCTTTGTAGCGAAGGCGAATTTGTGATAATGGAATGTTACGCGCACCTAAAATATGTCCCGCGTTAAATTCATCTGCTTCGCGAATATCGATAAGCTGTGCTTTACGGTAGCCAGCGCGAAATTCTTCTTCTGAAAGTGTTTTAATTAATTTTTTCTGATAGAAATACATCCATACAGTGTAGCCGATGAATGCTGCAATTGCGGCTAGTATAATAATCAAGTTTGTTGACACGATTCTATCGCTCCCTTTTTTCTTATCCTACTTTCAATATTATAATGCCCATATGTATTTATGCAACAGATTCATTTGTATATAAGAAGAAATTTCGTATTCTTTCACAAATTTTGTCGAATTTGGTAGACTAGAGAATGTGAAAAATAATTGGTTATATGAGGTGTAGGATGGGAAAAGAAAAATGGTGTTATATTAACTCTGGTCAATGTTCACCAGCGTTTAATATGGCGTTAGATGAATGTTTATTAAATTGGCAAAGTGAAAAGAAAATGCCACCAACAATTCGTTTTTATGAATGGGAAGTACCAACATTAACAGTCGGGTATTTCCAGCGTGTTGAAAAAGATATAAATATGGATGTAGTTAACGAAAAGAAATATGGATTCGTTCGTCGTCAAACAGGCGGCAGGGGTGTACTACATGACAAAGAATTAACGTACAGTGTTATTGTGTCTGAAGATCATCCGAATATGCCAAAAACAGTTACAGAAGCATACCGCGTTATTTCGCAAGGCTTATTAGACGGTTTTAAGGCATTAGGATTAGAAGCGTATTATGCAGTTCCAAAAACAGAAGCGGATCGTGAGAATTTAAAAAATCCGCGTTCAGGAGTATGTTTTGATGCACCATCTTGGTATGAAATTGTAGTTGAAGGAAGAAAAATCGCAGGTAGTGCTCAAACACGTCAAAAAGGTGTTATCTTACAGCACGGTTCTATTCCGTTAGAAATAGATTTAGATGAGTTATACGATCTATTTTTATTCCCGAATGAACGTGTAAAAGAGCGTATGAAAAACATGTTTTCTTCTAAAGCGGTAGCGATTAATGAATTGACAGACCGTACATTTACGATTGAACAGTTAATTAAAGCGTTTGAAACTGGATTTGAAAAAGGTTTAGATATAGAGCTTGTGCCGTATGAACTAACAGAAGAACAGCTTCATGAAGTTCAAACTTTAGCAAAAGAGAAGTATGAAAGTAATGAATGGAATTATAAAAAATAAGGAGATGGCGACCGCCATCTCCTTATTTTTATAGTAAATTAAGTACTTTTTCTACTTTGATTCCTTTATCTTGTAAAGAACGAAGGCGATTTACAACGTCCATAATTTCTTTGTCGAATGTAACGCTAATACCTTGGCTTTGTAGCTCTTTTTTTAATCCTTCAATAGAATCATCTATGTCGATGCCAAGCTCGTAATCTTGACAAACTTCAATTGTCTTTTTCACAAGTTTAACATAATTTTCTTGTAGTTTTGTATTTGTTTCAGTCAAAGCAGGTTGCTTCGGTTTTGCAGGAGTAACCGGTGCTGCCTCTTGCTTTGTAACTGGAGTAGGTACTGCTTTTTTCACAGGCGCTGGAGTAGATAGTTCTACAGCTGCTTCAACACTTACTGATTTCGGCGTTGGTACCGGAGTAGGCTTAGGTGCTATAGCAGGTGTTTCTACACGCATAACAGTTTTAGGAGCGGGTGTAACTGCTTTAGGAGTTTCTACAACTACTTCTTTGTTCGGAGTAGCTTCTACAACTGTTTCTTCTTGTTCAGCAGCTTCTTTATTTTCTTTGCTCCACATAACGCGTTCAATTTCTAGAGAAACATTGTTTTTATTCATCGCTGTTAATGTAACTTTACCAACTTCCGCGTTCCCAGTGAAATCAACAATTTTATAAATAACACTCTTGTTCCAATCCACGTTTCCGCTCAAAAATAATTCTTCGTTACATTTCGGCGTTAAGCCCTCGATTTTAATTTCTGCGTTTACACCGTTTTCACTATATACCATAATTAGCGAAGCATTTACATCTTCGTCTGCTAACATTAGTTCACGTACCATTTTGCCGGTGCGTACTTGCGTTTTCTTCTTAACTGACATCAAATTTCTCCTCTCAAAAACTCAGTAATAATAAAAAAATCGTATAACGAAAAATAATTGCTCACGAAGATTTATGATACCGATAATAAAAGCATCACGTCAACAATTAACTTTAATTATTTTGCATTTTTCTTATTTTCTTTATGAAATTTTTCAATTTGTAAAATTAGACAGAAGAAAAACAGCCTTTTGAAAGGCTGTTAAAAATTTGATTTTTTGTATAGTAATTTATATAAAATAAAGAATAGGATAGCAATTAAGGCGTTTTGCCAAAATGTTAGATGATAAATGAGATAAGGTTGTTTTTTAAAATAGACATTTAAAAATACAGCTGCACAAAATGGAGTAGCAAACGCGAATCCAAAGAGAATTCTTCTTTTCCAATCCATCTTTTGATCAAAAGAATAGCGTTTTAATAAATATAAAATGAAAAGTATACCTAGTACGATAAGTGAAATAGACAAAGTAGTCCCAGGAATACTAAAAGGTGGACTTAATCTTTCTGTATTCTTTTCAAAAAGAAAAATGAAAAGAGAAGCAACGGTATCTATTCCAAACTGTATAGCAAGAAGTAAGCTAATAACAAAGCCGATTAAAGAAATTTTTTCTAACTTAGTTGGAGCTGGTAAAGCCGATATAAGTTCATCACAATAAGGTTGTAAGTCATCACCAAAGATGTCATAAGCATTTTTATTTTCTGCTTGTGCTTCGATGAGATGATCTAATATTTCTAATAGTAGTTCTTCTACTTGATGTTCAGGTACGTTAGATAACCGAAGATATACTAGCATATCGCCATAAGCAGCTTCGTTTTCAGATGTTAGAAGTTTGCGTTTTCTGTTGTTTAGTTCTATCATATCTTGCGCTTTCATCCCTATCACTCCCCTTGTAATAAGTTGTTTACCGTCGTTGAAACCATTCCCCAGCTTTTTTTAAATTCTTCAAGCTGTTTTAATCCTTTATCGGTTACGTGATAATATTTTCGCTTCGGTCCAAGAGAGGAAGCCTTTAATGTACCTTCAATAAGTTTCTCTTTTTGCATGCGTAACAATAAAGGGTATATACTTCCTTCACTTACGAATGTAAAGCCGTGTTTATTTAATTTTGTACTTAGTTCATATCCGTACACTTCTTCTTGTGAAATGATGTATAGAATGCAGCCTTCTAGTACACCTTTTAACATTTGGCTGTGCATGATTTCACCACCTTTTGTTCAGGTAACTTGCCTTGCAAGGTAGCTGTTATCCAAATTATAACATCTGGTAACTTGCTTTACAAGTTACTAGAGTGGAAAACTTTAATGTGTGTTAATTTTTCTTTGTTTCCCATACTAACGAGAGGAGGGAAGCACATGAAACCATTTATGCCAAAACTCGTTTACTTTGAACCGAGGGCACTCGAATATCCGCTTGGAAAAGAGCTTTATGAGAAGTTTACGAAGATGGGATTAGAAATTCGTGAAACGACATCACACAACCAAATTAGAAATTTGCCAGGCGAAAATGATTTGCAAAAGTATCGTAATGCAAAGGCGACGCTTGTCGTTGGAGTGAGGAAGACGTTAAAGTTTGATACGTCAAAACCGTCAGCTGAATATGCGATCCCGCTTGCAACAGGGTGTATGGGACATTGTCATTATTGTTATTTGCAAACGACACTTGGGAGTAAACCTTACGTAAGGGTGTATGTGAATTTAGATGAAATATTTGAGAAGGCAAAGCAATATATGGATGAAAGGGCCCCTGAAATAACAAGATTTGAAGCGGCGTGTACATCAGACATCGTTGGAATTGATCATTTAACACATGCATTAAAGCGGGCGATAGAGTTTATCGGAGAAAGTGAACATGGACGTTTACGTTTCGTTACAAAATATTCGCACGTTGATCATTTATTAGATGCAAAGCATAATGGGAAAACACGTTTTCGATTTAGCATTAATTCACGTTATGTGATTAAAAATTTTGAACCAGGGACATCGCCATTTGAAGAACGAATTGAGGCTGCTCGTAAAGTAGCGGAGGCTGGTTATCCTCTTGGATTTATTGTTGCTCCAATTTATATGCATGAAGGGTGGGAAGAGGGATACCGCGAATTATTTGAGCGCTTGTACAATGCATTAAAAGATATGGCGATACCAAATTTAACATTTGAATTAATTCAGCATCGCTTTACGAAACCGGCAAAAAAGGTTATTCAAGAGCGTTATCCAAATACGAAACTTGAAATGGATGAAGAGAAGCGGAAATATAAATGGGGACGATACGGCATTGGGAAATATGTATATCAAAAGGATGATGCAGAAGTATTGGAAGAAACAATAAGAGGTTATATATATGAGTATTTTCCTGATGCAGAAATTCAATATTTTACATAAGAGGAATTTGTATGTGAATACGGATTCTTTTTTGTTTTATACATTTAGGCTCGTTTCCACCTTGTCACGTTATTCTTTCTGGTGTATCATTTTATTGATTGCTTCGTACGGAATAAGCAAAATGAAATTGGATGGAGGAAACCGATGCCTACCCCTAGTATGGAAGATTATATTGAACAAATTTATTTGTTGATTGATGAAAAGGGTTATGCCCGTGTATCTGATATTGCTGAAGCGCTTAGTGTACATCCATCCTCTGTAACAAAAATGGTACAAAAATTAGACAAAGACGAATATCTAATTTATGAAAAATATAGAGGGCTTGTATTAACATCAAAAGGTAAAAAAATCGGAGAACGTCTCGTATATCGTCATGAATTGTTAGAACAGTTTATGCGCATTATCGGTGTGGATGAAAGCAAAATTTATAATGATGTAGAAGGAATTGAACATCATTTAAGTTGGGAATCAATTGACCGTATCGGTGATTTAGTACAATACTTTGAACAAGATGAAGTTCGAGTAGAAACACTTCGTGGTGTTCAAAAAGCAAATGAAGAGAAAAGTAATTAAGGGGAACGTGTGGCGTTTCCTTTTTTATTTCAATCGAAAAGGACGGGAGAATAATGAAAGCAATTATTTTTGATTTTGATGGATTAATTGTGGACACAGAAACAATATGGTTTCACTCTTTCAGAGATGCTGTTCGTGAATACGGCGGCGAGTTACCTTTAGAGGAATTTGCAAAATGTATTGGAACGACAGATGAAGTGCTTTATGCATATTTAAAAGAGCAATTAAAAGAAAAATTTAACGAGCATGCATTAAAGGAAAAAGTAACAACTTTACATAAAGAGAAAATGAAAATACCAAAAGCGCGTGACGGGGTAAAAGAATATTTAGAAGAAGCGAAAGAACTTGGATTGAAAATCGCATTAGCTTCTAGTTCATCTAGGGAGTGGGTCGTTCGTTTTTTAGAAGAGCTACAAATTAGAGATTATTTTGAAGTGATTAAAACGAGGGAAGATGTAGAGAAGGTAAAACCAGATCCAGCTCTTTATAAAGTTGCGATAGAAGAATTAGGAATTGAACCATCAGAAGCTGTTGTATTTGAAGATTCGTTAAATGGATTGAAAGCAGCGGTTGCAGCAGGATTAAAATGTGTCGTCGTGCCTAATGATGTGACAAGAAATTTGCAATTTGAAAACCATCACCTTCGTATCGAAAGTATGAAAGAAAAAAGTTTGAAAGAAGTGTTTCAACATATAAAGTGAAACTTTAATCAGTAGGGTTTTTTCTCATCTTCCACTGATTATTAGCCCCGTACCAACTGGGATAAAAAAAGACCGTATTTCCTAAAAGGAAGCACGGTCTTTCTTTTTGTTTTTTTTACCTTCAATGACAGTTAAATGAGATTGTTTTCTTTTTCTTTTCAACGATGGAGAATTACCCTTTTTCCCCTTGTCATCAGAAGCACTTCGTTTCAAGAAAGAATTGCTTAGGGGTGCTACATTTTGTTTCCCGTGTTTGCGGTTCGATTGTTTCGCTGCGCGCTTATATGAGCTTTGCGAATTTGCAGAACCACTAGAATTTGTAAACATCTTGTATAGCAAATAAAAGATACCGACAACAAGTAACATGTACCCGATATTTCTTAATACACCCATGGGATTTGTAATAACAGATGAAACAAGGCCGAATATTGCTAATCCGATAATAAGCACAAATATAGCGAATGTAAACGAACGACCGTTCATAAGGGACACCTCCTAAAAACATATATTAAAATTAGTATATTAACGATGAGGAAAGGAGTTGAACACCATTTTTAAATAATTATTATTTGTTTTCTAAACGTAATAATTCTTCAAACGATGCGATTGCAACTTCCGCTTGATCATCTGTTGGTTCTTTCGTTGTTAATAGTTGCAGCCATAATCCTGGATATCCAAGTACTCGTAAAACAGGGACATCTCGTAATCGATTGGTAAATTGTAATACTTCAAAAGAAATACCGAGAACAACTGGAATTAATAAAATTCGGTTTACTACCCTTGCCCAAAGAGGATCTGTAGGGACGAGGAAATAGACAAACATTCCAATAATGACCGTAAATATAATAAAGCTACTGCCACAGCGATAATGGAGGCGAGTTTGCTTTTGAACATTTTCTACAGTCAGTGGAAGATTATTTTCATAAGCATTGATTACTTTATGTTCCGCACCGTGGTACTGAAATACCCGCTTAATAAGTGGGGTTAAAGAAATGAAGTATATATAGCTCAATAATAGCATGAGCTTAATGACACTTTCGACAATGATTTGCCCTGTATGAGATGGGAAAATCGGTCTCGTTAATTCAGCTAAAAGTGCAGGAACTGCTGTGAAAATTACTTTACCGAATATGAACGATAAAACGCCAACTGCTGCAACTCCTAGTATCATCGTTAATTTTGATTGTTCTTCTTTTTTATTTGCAAATTGTTCATCTTCTTCTGGGTGGACATCAAATCGTTCTGAAGCAAAGTTTAAATGTTTCGCTCCATTCGCACTTGCATCCACAATAGCGGCAATACCTCGTAAAAATGGAATTTTCTTTAGTAGAGACAATGCTTTATTACGAGCGCGTGGTAAACGATAAAATTCAATTGATTTATCTTTACGGCGAACCGCTGTAACAGTATATTCTCTACCGCCAAACATAACTCCTTCTATGACTGCCTGCCCGCCATATATTTGTTTTGACTCTTCTGCCATGTTAACACCAACCTGTATTTGTTTCTCTCTTATGTAGAAAAAGAGGCAATTGTCATACTTGGTTCTGTCATCTTGAAATAAGACAATCACCGAGTTTCCTTTATTTTATCGATAAATACAGGCAGATGACAAGGAAAAATGTTACGAGAGTCGGACATTTCTTATTCTTTTTATAGACAAATTTTGCAGGATTTAAACATGCTTCAAAATAGTTTCGGGCATACTATTGAGCGGAGGTGTCAATGTGAATCAAGAACAATCAACAATAAGAAATTTTGTACAAATTGGTTTGTTTGGTGGCTTATTTTGGGGAGGTATATGGTATTTCCTTCATATATTCTCATTTACAGAAGCTGGCCCTAACTATTTACTTTTGCCGTTTGCATTTGGAGATTGGAAAGAAGGGGTTTGGGGAAATGTACTAGGTATCGTTTGTATGGGACTTCTTTCAATTTTAGTGGCATTTCTCTATAAAGCTCTTTTTAAAAAGTTTGAAGGAGTATTACCTGGCGTACTATACGGTTTGTTTTGGTGGGCGTTATTATTTTTTGGGATGGGGCTAATGGCACCTGTTATTAAAAGTGCACTCCATTTACCGAAAGAAACAATTGTAACGACAGTATGTATCTTTATATTATATGGTGTTTTTATTTCGTATTCTGTAGCATTCGAATCTAATAATACAAATAGAGGAGAAGGGCTCGAGAAGACAAACTATTCAAATAAGTGATTCCTATGTTAAAATGTCGTATAGACATTCTTTAATATTAAGGAGTTTTAAGAAAATGAAAAAGTTACTCCTCGTAAACGGTCCTAACCTAAATCGCCTTGGCGTTAGGGAAGTAAATGTATACGGAAAAGGAACGTTAGCGACGCTTGAAACAGATATGAAACAAGAAGCAGAGAAAATGGGAGTGGAGTTAGAATGTTTTCAATCGAATCATGAAGGAGCTATTATTGATATTATTCATGAGGCTGATGACATATATGAAGGAATCATTCTAAATCCGGGTGCATTTACGCATTATAGCTACGCGATTCGGGATGCTATCGCAAGTGTTTCGATTCCAGTTATTGAAGTACATATTTCTAACATTCACGAGCGTGAGGCGTTTCGTCATGAATCTGTGACAGCGGCTGTTTGTGCGGGACAAATTGTTGGATTTGGTTTTTACGGTTATAAGCTAGCGTTATTTGCATTAATGGAGAAATTGAGGGAGGCATAAAGTAATGGAAAAGATCGAGAGATTAAGAAGTGCGTTTGATGGGGCTGGTATTGACGGTATCGTATTAACGAATGAACATAGCCGTAGATATATGGCGAATTTCACAGGAACAGCTGGTGTTGTACTTATTTCGAAAGAGCGTGCTCAATTTATTACGGATTTCCGTTATGTAGAGCAAGCTAGTAAGCAAGCGGTTGGATACGAAATAGTGCAGCATTCAGGATTAATTCTTGATGAAGTTGCGAAACAAGTTAAAGAACTTGGAATTCAAAAGCTAGGCTTTGAACAAGATACTCTTACATATAGCTCTTACGTAACGCATAATGAGGCGATCGAAGCTGAATTCATCCCAACTTCTGGGCTTGTAGAAAAGTTACGCTTGATAAAGACTGATTCAGAGATTAAGATATTAAAGGAAGCTGCACAGATTGCAGATGCTGCCTTTGAGCATATTCTATCATTCATTCGCCCGGGAGTATCTGAAATTGAAGTGTCAAATGAACTTGAATTTTTCATGAGAAAACAAGGAGCAACATCTTCTTCGTTTGATATTATCGTTGCTTCAGGTCTTCGTTCGGCATTACCGCACGGCGTGGCATCTGAAAAAGTGATAGAAAAAGGAGATTTCGTTACATTAGACTTCGGCGCTTATTACAAAGGATATTGCTCTGATATTACTCGTACGATTGCAGTCGGTGAACCATCTGATAAATTAAAAGAAATTTATAGTATCGTTTTAGAAGCACAATTACGTGGTGTGAACGGTATTAAAGCTGGTTTAACGGGCCGTGAGGCTGATGCATTAACACGTGATTACATAACGGAAAAAGGATATGGTGAATACTTCGGACACTCTACTGGTCATGGAATCGGTCTTGAAATCCATGAAGCACCAGGTTTAGCGTTCCGTTCTGATACAGTACTTGAACCAGGTATGGCTGTAACAGTAGAACCAGGTATTTATATTCCAGGTGTTGGCGGGGTACGTATTGAAGATGATATCATTGTAACAAGTGAAGGTAATGAAGTAATAACGAAATCACCAAAAGAACTTATTATTTTGTAATACACAGGAGGATTTTTTTACATGATTTCAGTAAACGATTTTCGTACAGGTTTAACAATCTCAGTGGACAATGCCCTTTGGCAAGTAATGGATTTCCAACACGTAAAGCCAGGTAAAGGTGCTGCATTCGTTCGCTCTAAACTACGTAACCTTCGCACAGGATCTGTTCAAGAGAAAACATTCCGTGCAGGTGAAAAAGTAGAAAAAGCACACATCGAAAACCGTCGTATGCAATACTTATACGCGAGTGGTGAGTCTCACGTATTTATGGATAACGGAACTTATGAGCAAATCGAACTTGGCGAAAACCAAATCGAGCGCGAACTTAAATTCCTAAAAGAAAACATGGAAGTATCTATTATGACATATCAAGATGAAGTACTTGGTGTTGAACTTCCGAACACAGTTGAATTAAAAGTTTCAGAAACAGAGCCTGGTATTAAAGGTGACACAGCTTCTAACGTAACAAAACCAGCTACATTAGAAACTGGTCTTGTTGTACAAGTACCAATCTTCATTAACGAAGGCGAAATACTTATCATCAACACTGGTGAAGGTAAATACGTTTCTCGCGCATAGTAGAAAAGCACTCGTGATTATCACGAGTGCTTTTTTTATAGGAAGTAGGGAAGATAGTAAATTGCGGTTATAACAAAACTAACTAAGACAAGTGAAAGAGTACCCGTGATATATGGAGTGAAAACGATTTGAAATGGTTTTATTTCACCAGTCTCAACGCCAGTTAATGTCTTACTTACTGCGTGATCTGTAATATTGTTTCTATGGTTACTCATAATAATTAACCACGTAATTGCAAATATTGCTAAGCTGCCAAGGAAAAAACTCTCCATAAATGGCCAACCAACCATTTTTGAAAAAAGATAAATAATAGCTAATTCTACTACAATCGTAATACTAATTTTCAATGCTTTCATATTTTCCCCCCTCATTTTGTACATTTAGCCAATTTAAAAAATTCTTGCGTGATATGACATGTAGTGCGCAAGGTGACTTTACTTCTTTCTCTAGTGCAGCATGCTCTTCTGGAAATTCGTTTTCTACATGCAATGAAATGTAAGGGAGTTTCGCTTGTGCTTTTAACGAACGAATGTTAGTCGTTTTAGCACCAGCGAATACGTATGTAAGTTGTAAGTCTAAAAAAGCGATTTTAAAAATTTCTTTTTTAGCAGCCTCGTTATAACCTTTTCCCCAATACGGATAACCAAGCCAACTACCGATATGAGATTGCTTCTTCTCGTAATTAATATGTTTAAGTGTGGTGAGACCAATTATTTCATTCTCTTCATTTACAATCACTCTCGATAAAGACTTCTTTTGGCGCTCTTCTTCTATTGCAAAAAGAAGAAATGCCTTCGTGTCTTCGACTTTTTCTACCTGTATTCCTAATGCATTTTTTACGTGTGGTTCACTTGATAGCTCAAAAATCACATTTGCATAGCGTAAATCAAGTGGTAATAAAGTAACGTGCCGCATCGTTTATACCCCTTTTAAATTAAATATACCATAATACACCATAAAAAATAAGAATATTCAGATTTAAATAAAGACGTTAGAGAAAAATTATGTTTTTACTTCTGAAATAGACAACCTCTGCATATGGTTGTACAAATATATTCTTTTTGAGCATACGGCACTAGTAACCGTTATGGGAGAAGGTGGGAGAATGAAACAGTGGCTAGCGGCAATGGAAACATCCGTGCTTGTTATGGGGTTACTTCGGTTGTTTTCAGGTAGCGCGGAAATATTCGCCGCTTTGCTTATGCTTTACGTGAATGATGCGAAAAAAGCATTGTTTATAAATGGTATGTTGGCGTTTGTTGGACCGACCGTATTAATTTTAACAATGACAATTGGCATAGCGAGTGTAGCAAGTGAAATTTCTTTCCTGAAACTCTTTTTTCTAGCGCTTGGAATTGGCTGCATTTTTATCGCGTTGTTGAAATAGTAAGCCAGGTATAGTGGGGAGAAGCTTATGAAAGAAGTATTAGAGGTATTACCGAAAACGATGAAACAGTTAGTTGAAGGTTGTAAGCAATACGATGCTCTAGAAGAAATTCGCGTTCGAATTGGAAGGCCACTAGAGTGTATCGCGCATGGAGAAGTGTTTTTTTATGACTATATTGCTACAGCGGAAGATGCACTCTACTTATTGAATAAATTAAGTCAATTTTCGATTTATACGATGGAAGAGGAATTGAAACGTGGATATGTGACACTACGAGGAGGACATAGAATTGGCCTAGCCGGAAAAGTCATTACAGAAAAAAGTGCGGTGAAAATGATTCGGGATGTCTCTTCTTTTAATATCCGTATTGCCCGTCAAAAAATAGGGATTGCTGAGCCGCTTCTGCCATATCTTTATGGATCACGATGGTTAAACACGATGGTAATTGGCCCACCGCAAACGGGGAAAACAACACTTTTAAGAGATGTAGCACGCTGTATGAGTCAAGGTGTGAGTGCTTCAAAAATTCCTTCATGTAAAGTGGGAATTGTGGATGAA
The DNA here is from genome assembly GCF_030348325.1 of Bacillus hominis. Classification (NCBI taxonomy): domain Bacteria; kingdom Bacillati; phylum Bacillota; class Bacilli; order Caryophanales; family Bacillaceae; genus Bacillus; species Bacillus hominis. The sequence continues at coordinate 3,789,721 of NZ_JAUCFS010000005.1, read as the reverse complement.
CGATCAGAAATCGCGGGCTGTGTGAAAGGGATCCCGCAATATGACTTTGGCACGCGAGTAGATGTATTAGATGCTTGTCCAAAAGCTGAAGGAATGATGATGATGATTCGTTCTATGAGTCCAGACATATTAATCGTAGATGAAATTGGACGTAAAGAAGATAGTGAAGCGATTATGGAGGCGGTGCATGCTGGCGTTCAGCTTTTTATAAGTGCACACGGATTTTCTTATGATGATGTTGTGAAACGTCCATCGCTGCAGGCGGTGCTGGAACTTGGTGTATTTGATAGGTTTGTAGAATTATCAAAAGCGAGAGGGCCAGGAACAGTTATGCAAGTGAAAGATAGAGATGGAAAACCAGTATTACCCCATAGAAAGGCTCAAGGCGTATGGTGAAAATATTTGGTGCGGTATTAATAGTTGCTGTTAGCACGTTTTTCGGATTTTCATACGCTAAAAGGTACAGTGAGAGACCGCGGCAACTTAGGTTATTGAAGGCAGCATTGCAATCATTAGAAGCTGAAATTATGTATGGACACACGCCGTTATCTGAGGCTGCAGAGCGTTTAGTCAAACAAATGCCAAAGCCATTAAATTGGATATTTCAAAGCTTTTCAAAACGGCTAGAGAGCGGGGAGCAAACAGTTAGAGAAGCTTGGATTGATAGTTTGAAGGAGAACTGGACGTTAACGGCGTTTAAACAAACCGAGTATGAAATACTGCAACAATTTGGTGAAACACTTGGACAACATGATCGTGAATCACAGCAAAAACATATTCGCTTATGTATTACACATTTGGAGAGAGAAGAAGGAGAAGCGAAAGCATTACAACTACAATATGAAAAAATGATAAAGAGTTTAGGGGTACTAGCAGGGCTACTTATCGTAATTTTACTGCTATAGGGGGGAGAAAGGCGATGTCCATTGATGTTGGATTAATATTTCAAATCGCCGGAATCGGCATTGTTTTAGCTTTCATTCATACCGTACTAAAAGAATTAAAGCGTGAGGATATTGCAAATTGGGTTATCCTTGTCGGTTTCGTTGTTATTTTATTTCATGTTGCATTTTTAATTAATACTCTGTTCGACAAGATTAAAAGTGTCTTTCTCTTCCAATAAAGGAGGCGGTTCGAATCGAAATTATACAAATTGTCGGATTAGGCCTCGTTGCTACATTTTTAGCCGCTGTTTTGAACCAGCATAAATCTAGTATTACATCGTTATTTATTGTGTTCATTGGTAGCATGATGTTTCTTCTGTTAATTGATCAAATCCACTCTATTTTACAAATGATTGAGAGAGTGGCGAGTGAAGCGAAAGTTAGTAACGTATATGTAGAAACGTTATTGAAAATTATTGGGATTGCTTATATCGCTGAGTTTGGAGCGCAAATAACAAAAGATGCTGGTCAAAGCGCAATCGCTTCGAAAATTGAATTAGCTGGGAAAATCTTAATTCTCGTTATGGCGATTCCTATTTTGACGGTTGTAATTGAAACCATTCTCGGATTTTTACCTACGGGATAAGGGGGAGTGCATGTTGAGGAAGTTCGGAGCTAAGCTGCTGTTTGCTTGCTTCCTTTTCTTTTCTTTACCGATTGTTGTACAAGCTTCTCCTATAGAAACAAACGTCATGGATCAACAATTGGATAAGCTCGGAATTGAAGATGTGAAGCAATTTTGGGACGGGCTTGTTACAAAATATGGGGGTTATTTACCAGAGAGTCAAAAAGGAAGCTTTATGGAGTTTGTAAAGGGAGAGAAAGAATTCTCCATAAAAGAGTGGATGCTAGGGTTATTAAAATATTTATTTCACGAGCTCGTTGCAAATGGAAAATTACTTGGAACGCTCATTATGCTCACAATTTTTAGTGCATTGTTACAATCACTGCAATCTGCTTTTTCAAAGAGTAGCGTAAGTAAAATTGCTGATGCAGTCGTATACATGGTACTTATTATTTTCGCCTTAAATAGTTTTTATGTTGTTATGACATATGCAAGAGAGACGATACAAACAATGGTAGATTTCATACTAGCATTATTACCAATTTTACTTGCACTCATAGCGACTGGTGGCGGTGTCGTGTCTGTAGCATTTTTCCATCCAATCATCATTTTCTTAATGAATACGAGTGGGCTTCTTATGAATTATATCGTTCTACCACTTTTATTACTTGCAACTATATTAAGTATTGTAAGTACGATGAGTGATCAATATAAAGTTACGAAATTGTCCAAGCTTTTGCAAAACGTTAGTGTAGGGATTATTGGTATCTTTTTGACGATTTTTTTAGGCGTATTATCTGTACAGGGAACAGCATCAGCCGTTGCTGATGGTATAGCTGTGAAAACGGCTAAATTTGTAACAGGAAACTTCATTCCTGTAGTAGGAAGGATGTTTACTGAGGCGGCGGATACTGTTATTAGTGCATCTGGCTTATTAAAAAACACGGTCGGAATTATTGGGCTTGTTATTTTATGCTTAATTGTCGCTTTCCCGGCGATTCAAATTTTTTGTATCGCGTTTATTTATAAATTCGCAGCAGCAGTATTGCAACCAGTTGGCGGAGGAGCAATTATTCAATGTTTAGATATCATTGGACGGAGCATCATTTACGTATTTGCTTGCTTAGCTATCGTATCATTTATGTTCTTTTTAAGTATCACAATTATTATTGCTGCCGGGAACATTACTCTCATGATGCGGTAGGAGGTGAAGGGTGTGCAATTTGTTACAGAGTGGATTAGAAATATTATCGTTTTTTTACTCTTAGCGACAATGCTTCATCTTATTCTTCCAAATTCAAATTTGCAAAAGTACGTTAAATTCGTTGTAAGTCTATTGTTAGTCGTATTAATTTTAACGCCTCTATTTAAGTTGTTACAAACAGATGTAAATGAAGTTATTGCAAATTTCAATGAAGAAAAGTACGTAGCAGAAGGATCTGTAAAAAATTCGATAGATTCGAAGAAAAAAGAAATACAAGCTCTAACACGTGCATATAGTTTAGAAGAGATGGCTACCAAAATGAAAAAAGAAGTAGGAAAAGAGTTTGAGAAAAAGTATGGTATGACAGTCTCTGAAATACAAATAGTCGCAGCGGAAAGTGCAGAAGAAGTAAAATCAGCGAAAGATATTCAATCTGTTGTTGTGACGCTGAAAGAAACAGAACGTAGTAAAAATGACGCAATCGAAACAGTAAAGCCAATTGAAATTAACACGAAAGAGCCTCCAAAAAAAATAAAAGAAACGAATGTAGAAATGAAAGATTTCTTTTCAAGCAGGTGGCAACTAGAGGGTAAACAAATCCAAGTTCAAATGGAAGGGGGACAGGTAGAGTAAATGGACAATAAAGATAAAAATTCGAAGTTCTCATTTTTTCGAAACTTATTGAATGGGGATGAAAAAGAAAGCAATGAGAAGGGGAAAAAGGTAACACCTAAGTTTTTACTTGTCCTACTCATACTTGGGATTTTGCTTATGTTTTCTAGTAATTTCTTTGCGGGTAAAAAAGAAGAAGTACCTGTATTTAAAGAACAAAAAACTCAAAATCAAGAAAAAGACGTACCAACTTTCGGGCAAAAAAGTAACGATAGTATGTCAAATGTAGAAAAATATGAAAAAGCGTATGAACAAGAATTGAAAGCTTCTTTAGAAGAGATAGCCGGAGTAAAAGACGTAACTATTAAAGTGAACTTAGATTCATCTGAAGAAAAAATACTCGAGAAAAATACGATAACACGTTCACAAACGACAGGTGAAACTGATAAAGCAGGCGGTAAAAGGGAAGTAGAAGACGAGTCTCTTGATGAAAAGACCGTCATTATACGTGAAGGTGATAAAGAAACTCCAATTGTTTTGCGAACAGAGAAACCGAAAGTACGAGGTGTTCTTGTCGTAGCAAAGGGAGTGGATAATATACAAATAAAAGCAATGGTAAAAGAAGCTGTGATAAGGCTACTAGATGTACCAGCTCATCGCGTTTCAGTATCACCGAAAAAATGATAGGGAGGAAATAAAGTGTTAAAAAAACAAACGGTTTGGCTATTAACGATGTTAAGTTTAGTGGTTGTACTATCTGTTTATTACGTAACAACTCCTGACAAAATGAATACAGCAGCACCAACAACAGGTGAAAAAATTGGGCAAGAAAAGCAAGGTACTGACAACGCAGTTACAAAAGAAACAACGAAAGAAACTACAAATAAAGAGACAACAAAAGAAAGTACAAGCAAGGAAACTACAAATAAAGAAACAGACAAAAAAGAAAATGATAAAAAAGAAACAAGTAAAAAAGAGGCTAGCGTATCAGTTCAATCAAGTGATGAGAATTTCACAGCGTTACGTATGCAAATGGAAGATCAGCGTAGTGTAGAGAAAGAAAAGTTGCAAAATGTAATGAAGTCATCAAAATCTTCAGCAGAAGAAAAGAGTAAAGCGAAAGATAATCTTGATGCAATCACTACAATGGAAACGAAGCAACAATTACTTGAAACAGTGATTAAATCTCAAGGTGGATATAAAGATGCTCTTGTAAGAGCTGATGGAACGGACATTAAAGTAACAGTTAAATCGGCAAAGCATTCACAAAAAGAAGCGAATAAAATTATTCAGCTCGTAAGAAGTGAAGGTGGCTCTAAAGATGTAGGTGTGAAATTTGATCCATCAGTAAAATAAAGGGGCATATTAATTATAATAGGTGTTTTTACTTCAAGTTAGATAAAAGAATAATAGAAAAAAGCTATCGTTTTCGATAGCTTTTTTCTATTTCATCTTTGCAGTTGTATTTAGTATTTTCAAATGGAAACGGGGAAATACGCTGTGAGTAAAAGATTAATGGTTCGTGATGATGGTGATTACTTTTTCCGGATTTGACGTGGATGAAGAGGACAAATGCCCAAATCACTACGGCAGGCAAGAACAGGATGAGCCATATCATATGTCCGCACCTCACTACAATAAATTTTCTACACTTTGAACATACTATTCTTTTATGAAGGAAGAATGAACGGCGCGTAAACAAAAAAATAATATTTGGTAAAAATATGTTTTCTCACTGTAGATAAAATGAAGAATGCTGAGGGGATTACGCTTTTACACTGTACAGTTTTGAAAAAGTAAAGAATGTTTTTTAGGGAGTGGTCTTGCCAATTTTGTGTGAAACTTGGTATTATTACTAGGTGATAATTTTTTAGTGGAATAATATTTTTACAGGAATTTCGATTTATAATAAAGAAATATAAATTGGAATGTTTAAAAAATTTATCGTAAGATGGAAATAGTAAATATTTCTATTAGTAAATGAAATGCATTTTCTAATAGAGTACATCGTATTTTTACAGTCAGTCTAGTTTTAGTGACGAGAATCTGTAAAAACGGGACAAACAAGAGTATGGGAGTGGATTTTACATGTTTAAAATTCAAGAAGTTCGTGAATTAATTAAATTAATTGATAGCTCTAATATTGATGAATTTGAATACAAAAAAGACGGTACAACAATCAAAATGAAAAAACGTGGTAATGAAGTTGTTGCGGTGCAAGCACCTGTAGCAAAACAAGTCGTGCAACCAGTAGCACCTGTTGAAGTTGAAACAACGGTAGCGGCAGCGCAAGTAGAAGTGCCAAAACAAGAAGAGAAGAAAGCGGTTCAAAATGAAAACCTACATAAAATCACATCACCGATGGTAGGGACATTTTATTCCTCTTCTTCGCCTGATACACCTCAATATGTAAGTGTTGGGGACAGAGTATCGAAAGATTCTATTGTATGTATTGTTGAAGCTATGAAATTATTTAACGAAATTGACGCAGATGTAGAGGGCGAAATTGTTGAAATTCTTGTTAATAACGGACAGCTCGTTGAGTATGGACAACCGCTATTTCTTGTAAAAGCGTAATAAGGGAGTCTTTGTGATGATAAAAAAAGTATTAATAGCCAATCGTGGGGAAATTGCTGTACGAATCATTCGTGCTTGTAAAGAAATGGATATTGAAACAGTTGCAATTTATTCAGAAGCAGACAAAGAGTCACTTCATGTGCAAATTGCAGATGAAGCGTATTGTGTTGGACCAACGATTTCAAAAGAAAGCTATTTAAATTTGACGAACATTATTAGTGTTGCGAAATTAACAGGTTGTGATGCAATTCATCCGGGATATGGATTTTTAGCAGAGAATGCAGATTTTGCAGAATTATGCCGTGAGTGTAACTTGATTTTTATCGGTCCAAGTCCAGAAGCTATTTCAAAGATGGGCACAAAAGACGTTGCACGTGATACAATGAAAGAAGCAGGGGTTCCGATTGTACCAGGTTCACAAGGGATTATTAAAAATACCGAAGAAGCGATCGAGCTTGCTAATCAAATTGGATATCCAGTTATTATTAAAGCGACTGCAGGTGGCGGTGGAAAAGGTATTCGTGTTGCGCGCCATGAAGAAGAGCTTGTAAAAGGAATTCAAATTACACAGCAAGAAGCCAGTACCGCTTTTGGGAACCCTGGTGTATACTTGGAGAAGTACGTTGAAGATTTCCGCCATGTTGAGATTCAAATAATGGCAGATACACATGGAAATGCCATTCATTTAGGAGAGCGTGATTGTACAATTCAGCGCCGCCTGCAAAAACTATTAGAAGAAAGTCCATCACCTGCACTTGATGAGAATATTCGCAAGCAAATGGGTGACGCAGCAGTTAAAGCGGCGGTAGCGGTTGATTATACAGGTGCTGGTACGGTTGAGTTTATTTATGAATATAAAACGAAAAGCTTTTATTTCATGGAGATGAATACGAGAATCCAAGTTGAACATCCAGTTACTGAAATGGTAACAGGGATGGATTTAATTAAAGAACAAATTCTTGTTGCTTCTGGAGAAAAGTTATCGTTACAGCAAGAAGAAGTACAATTTAATGGTTGGGCAATGGAATGTCGAATTAATGCGGAAAACCCTGCCAAAAAATTTATGCCATCTCCAGGTAAAGTAGAAATGTACTTACCGCCAGGCGGATTTGGTATTCGCGTCGATTCAGCTGTATATCCGGGATATTCAATACCACCTTTCTATGATTCGATGGTTGCTAAATTAATTGTTCACGGAAAAACACGTGAAGAGGCAATTGCAAAAATGAAGCGAGCGCTCAGTGAGTTTGTCATTGAAGGCGTACATACAACAATCCCGTTCCATTTGCAATTGCTAGATCATCCTGATTTTGTAAAAGGTGAGTTTAACACGAAATTTTTGGAAGAGCATGAACTTGTGACGCAGTGATACATTAAAGGAGGTTTTTTTCATGGCTGAACATATGTTAGATATGGGTCAAGATACAACTCTTGGAAAAGTAGAAATTGCACCAGAAGTAATCGAAGTAATTGCAGGTATTGCAGCTGCTGAAGTAGAAGGTGTAGCGGCAATGCGTGGTAATTTTGCTACAGATGTTGTTGAGAAGTTAGGTAAAAAAAATCATGGTAAAGGTGTAAAGGTTGAATTAGCAAACGAAGATATTATTGTTGACCTTTATGTTGTGATGTATTTTGGTGTAGCAATTCCGGTTGTTGCACAAAAAATTCAAGACAATATTCGCCAAGCACTCTTTACAATGACAGGACTTGAGCCAAAAGAAGTGAATGTTCACATCGTTGGCGTAACATTCGAAACACAAAAAACAGAAATCGAACCAGTGTAAGAGTGAAAAAGGTGCCTAGTAAAATAGGCATCTTTTTTATCGTGTCATTTCTTCACAAATTAAAACCCTCTAATTATTATACTATTTCAAAAAATAAGAAATATAAAAGGGAATGTTTCATTTTTCCAAAAAACGTACATTGTGATAAGATATGGAACTTGAAGTTAATCTTTTTATTATTTTTCAGCCTTGTACCCCGTGTGTGAAACGATAAATTGTGTTATTATCATTGTATTATAAGGTTGGAAAATCAATGAAAACTGCAAGAGTAAGTGAATTGACGGCTTATAAATTATAATAATATAACAAAGCATAAGGAAAGACTTGAAGTATAAAGGAGAGTTACAATGAAACGTAGGACGGCTAGAGAAAGAGCAATGCAAGCATTATATCAAATGGATATTACAGGAGAATTAGAACCGAAGGTAGCGGTGGAAAATACGCTAGATGAAGGTGAAGAAACAAATGAGTTTCTAGAATCACTTGTTGTAGGATTTGTAGACAACAAAGAAGCGATTGATGAAGCAATTCGTCAAAACTTAAAAAAGTGGAAGCTTGAGCGTATTAGTATTGTTGATCGCAGTATTTTACGTGTAGCTGTGTGTGAGATGAAATACATGGAAGAGATTCCGCACAATGTAACAATTAACGAAGCAATTGAAATCGCAAAAACATTTGGGGATGAGGAATCTCGTCGTTTTATTAACGGCGTTTTATCTAATATAAAAGATACACTGTAATTTCTTTAAGGGGGAAACTTAAAATGGTAGCAGTAATCATCAAAGGAAATGAAGTTGCGGAGAAAAAACGAGCACAATTAAAAGAAGAAGTTGTGAAGTTAAAAGAGCAAGGGATTGTACCAGGATTAGCAGTTATTTTAGTTGGAGAAGATCCAGCATCTCGTTCTTATGTAAAAGGAAAAGAAAAAGGCTGTGAGCAAGTAGGAATATATTCAGAGCTAATTGAACTTCCTAAAACGATTACTGAGGAGCGTTTGCTTGCTGAAATCGATCGCTTAAATGGAGACGACCGCATTAATGGCATATTGGTACAATTACCTTTACCAAAACATATTGAAGAAAAAGCTATCATTGAAAGAATTTCACCGGAAAAGGATGTAGATGGATTTCACCCAATCAGCGTAGGACGTATGATGACGGGGCAAGACACATTCCTTCCATGTACACCGCATGGCATTTTAGAATTAGTAAAAGAAACGAATCTTGATATTTCTGGAAAACATGTTGTTGTAATTGGAAGAAGTAATATTGTTGGTAAACCAGTGGGGCAACTGTTTTTAAATGAAAATGCAACTGTCACATATTGTCATTCTAAGACGCAAAATATAAAAGAATTATCGAAGTTAGCTGATATTTTAATCGTAGCCGTTGGACGACCGAAAATAGTAACAGCTGACTATATTAAAGAAGGTGCGGTTGTAATTGATGTTGGTGTTAACCGTTTAGAAACAGGCAAACTTTGTGGTGATGTTGATTTTGACAATGTATTAGACGTTGCAGGTTACATTACGCCTGTGCCAAAAGGAGTCGGCCCAATGACTATTACAATGCTTCTTCACAACACTGTGGAGTCTGCAAAGCGTGCAGGTGTTGTTTGTCAATAATTTGAATCGGCTATGAGGAGAGAGCAATGGAGAAACAATATTTAACCGTTACAGCATTAACACGCTATATTAAAACAAAAATAGAGTATGATCCGCATTTACAGTCTGTTTGGTTAAAAGGAGAAATTTCCAACTTTAAATATCATAGTCGTGGTCATATGTATTTTACATTGAAAGATGAAAATGCAAGAATTGCAGCGGTTATGTTTGCGGGTCATAATCGTAACATTAAATTCAGACCGGAAAATGGAATGAAAGTACTTGTAAAAGGAAAGATTTCTGTTTACGAGGCGAGTGGTTCTTATCAAATTTATATTCAAGACATGCAGCCTGATGGAATTGGAAACTTGCATTTAGCTTATGAGCAATTAAAAGTTCGTTTAGAGGAAGAGGGTTTGTTTTCTCAAGTTTATAAAAAAATAATTCCTCCGTATGCTAAAACAATAGGTGTAATTACGTCGCCAACAGGAGCAGCAATTCGCGATATTATAACAACAATTAAACGTCGTTATCCAATTGGAAATGTTATTGTGTTTCCTGTACTTGTACAAGGGGAGTCAGCAGCTCCCTCGATTGTACAAGCAATTCGTACAGCGAATGAAATGGGAGATATTGATGTTTTAATTGTTGGACGTGGTGGAGGCTCTATTGAAGAATTATGGGCCTTTAATGAGGAAGTAGTTGCAAGAGCAATTTTTACAAGTGAGATTCCGATTATTTCGGCTGTAGGCCATGAAACAGATTTTACAATTGCAGATTTTGTCGCAGATTTACGTGCACCAACACCGACTGCAGCAGCTGAGCTGGCGGTCCCTAATACTATAGAGTTACAAGAAAAGGTATTACAAAGAACTCTGAGATTGCAAAGAGCAATGAGAGAGAGAGTACATAAAAAAGAAGAAAAACTGCAAGTGTTACAAAAATCTTATGCGTTCCGTTATCCAAGGCAAGTGTACGAGCAAAAAGAAGAGCAGTTAGACAGGGCTCTTGAACAACTTGTTTTAGCGAAAGAGCGTTATATAGATAAAAAAGTAAATCAATTAAAGCAACTTTCATTTTATTTAGAAAAGCACCACCCATCTCAAAAAATTATACAAACGAAAACGGCAATTGAAACGTTGCAAAAGCAGTTGCAACGTGAAATGCAAACATTACTTCAAACGAAAGAGTTCGTATTTGTGAGAGCGGCTCAAAAGCTTGAGGTATTAAGCCCGCTTAAAGTAATGATGAGAGGGTATGGGCTTGTATACGATGAAGAGAAACAAGTATTAAAAAGCGTGAAAGATGTTAGCCTTGGAGATGCTGTTTCGGTTCAATTACAAGATGGAATACTAGATTGTAGCGTATCAAGCATAGAGGAGCGTGAATTGAATAATGGAAAATAAGTTAAGCTTTGAAGAAGCAATTTCGCAGCTTGAGCATCTCGTTTCTAAGCTTGAACAAGGTGATGTACCTTTAGAGGAAGCGATTTCTTATTTTAAAGAAGGCATGGAATTATCTAAGCTTTGTGATGAAAAATTGAAAGATGTACAAGAACAAATGGCAGTTATCCTTGGGGAAGATGGAGAGCTTAAACCGTTTACTGCTTTAGGAGATGAAGCATAGTGACACATATAGCTTTTGATGCTTTTTTGAAAGAGAGTAAAACTTTCGTAGAAGAAAAGCTTGTAAGCTATGCAAATGAATTACAATGTCCAAATGTGCTTCGTGAAGCGATGGCATATTCTTTGGAAGCGGGTGGGAAACGTCTCCGCCCGTTACTTTTATTTGCAACGTTACAAGCGTTTGGGAAAGAAAGAAATCTTGGAGTGGGTGCAGCTTGTGCCCTTGAAATGATTCATACATATTCATTAATTCATGATGATTTACCTTGTATGGATGATGATGATCTAAGACGAGGAAAGCCTACAAATCATAAAGTATTTGGTGAAGCAATGGCAGTTTTAGCAGGAGATGGTTTGTTGACGTATGCTTTTCAAGTTATTATGGCATATGAGCAAAAAGAAATCTCTGCTGAAAAAAAAGTAAGACTTGTATTTGAGCTTGCGAAAGCAGCAGGACCTGAAGGAATGGTTGCTGGACAAGTGGCAGATATGGAAGCTGAAGGAAAACGACTTACAATTAATGAATTAGAGTACATCCATAGGCATAAGACAGGTAAACTGCTTGAGTTTGCTGTACTTGCAGGAGCGATAATTTCTGATGCTACAGAAGAGCAAGAAGAGAAGTTACTTGCATTTGCGAAATATATCGGTCTAGCTTTCCAAATTAGAGATGATATTTTGGATGTAGAAGGAATAGAAGAAGAGATTGGAAAACCGATTGGCAGTGATGCTTCCAACGAAAAGAGCACATATACGACGTTATTTACTGTAGATAGAGCAAAATCTATTTTAGAGGAGACAATTGCAAAAGCAAAAGATTCTATTAGCTCCTTACAATTACAAGATGAATATTTACTAGCTATTTGTGATTTAATCGCAAAACGTAATAACTAATATAACAGCGTTTTCATTTGTTGAGTCATTCAGCATTTTATGATATAAATGTAGGAAAAGGTTTTTCTTTTCTTGTTATTGGCAAAAATATATGTAGATTACATTGCCGTTATCACTTCGTGTTAGCGGCTATTTTTTTCATCGTGCAAAGAAATTCGATTTGTAATATGATAAGTAAAGAAAAATGGAAGTGTTTTCCGAAATCAGGACAAGATAAAAGAATAGAAAAGAGAATTTCTTGTACTATGTAAATGTTTCTTATAATATTTGACATGTTGACAGATTATGAAATGAAAGTGAGTGATCCATGTGGATCTAACGCAAATTCAAAACCCTAGTTTTTTGAAAGATATGTCTATCAGTGAACTAGAGGGATTGAGTGAGGATATTCGTAAGTTTTTAATTGAAGAGCTCTCTCAAACAGGTGGACATATTGCACCTAATTTAGGTGTAGTAGAACTCACAATTGCTCTGCATAAATTATTTGATAGTCCGAAAGATAAATTCTTATGGGATGTAGGACATCAATCCTATGTACATAAAATTTTAACAGGGCGTGCGAAAGAGTTTGGCACATTAAGACAATATCAAGGTCTATGTGGTTTCCCGAAACGCTGCGAGAGTGAGCATGATGTTTGGGAAACTGGTCATAGCTCGACGTCACTATCTGCTGCGATGGGAATGGCGCTTGCACGTGATTTAAAGAAAACGGAAGACTATGTTATACCAATCATTGGAGATGGTGCTTTAACAGGCGGAATGGCTTTAGAGGCATTGAACCATATTGGGCATGAAAAAACAGACATGATTGTCATTTTGAATGACAATGAAATGTCAATCGCACCGAACGTCGGTGCACTTCATAATGTACTTGGTCGTTTACGTACCGCAGGGAAATATCATTGGGTGAAAGATGAACTAGAGTATATATTGAAGAAAATCCCAGCAGTCGGTGGGAAAGTGGCTGCGACAGCAGAGAAAATAAAAGATAGTCTGAAATATTTACTAGTATCAGGCGTCTTTTTTGAAGAATTAGGCTTTACATATTTAGGTCCGGTCGATGGGCATGATTATGAAAAGTTATTCGAAACGTTGCAATATGCAAAGAAAACAAAAGGCCCAGTACTTGTTCATGTTATTACGAAAAAAGGAAAAGGTTATAAACCAGCTGAGAGTGACGTTATTGGAACTTGGCATGGAACAGGACCGTATAAAATTGAGTCAGGCGACTTCGTTAAACCGAAGGAAGTTGCACCAGCATGGAGTGCTGTTGTTAGTGAAACAGTGCTTAAGCTAGCGAGAACGGATGAACGTATCGTTGCAATTACGCCTGCAATGCCTGTTGGATCGAAACTTGAGAAATTCCAAAAAGAATTTCCGGATCGTATGATCGATGTAGGTATTGCAGAGCAGCATGCTACAACAATGGCAGCTGGTATGGCAACGCAAGGAATGAAGCCATTCTTAGCAATTTATTCAACGTTTTTACAAAGAGCATATGACCAAGTTGTTCATGATATTTGTCGTCAAAATTTAAATGTTTTCATTGGAATAGATCGTTCTGGATTAGTTGGAGCAGACGGTGAAACGCATCAAGGTGTATTTGACATCTCGTTTTTACGTCATTTGCCGAATATGGTGATTATGATGCCGAAAGATGAAAATGAAGGACAACATTTAGTATATACAGCGATGCAATACGAAGATGGACCGATTGCTTTACGTTATGCACGCGGCAATGGACTTGGCGTTCAAATGGATGAAGAATTAAAGGCGATTCCAATTGGTACATGGGAAACGTTAAAAGAAGGCACACAAGCAGCAATTTTAACGTTTGGTACGACAATCCCGATGGCAATGGAGGCAGCTGATCGACTTGAACAAGCTGGAGTATCAGTGAAAGTAGTGAATGCTCGCTTTATTAAGCCGATGGACGAAGCATATTTACATGAGCTTTTAGGAAAAAATATACCGATTTTAACGATTGAAGAGGCTTGTTTAATCGGTGGCTTTGGAACTGGAGTAGTTGAATTTGCTTCTGAGAACGGATACCATAGTGCTTTAATTGAACGAATGGGTATTCCTGATCGCTTCATAGAGCATGGTAGTGTAACAAAACTGTTAGAAGAAATTGGTTTAACGACAGATGCTGTTGTAGACCGTATTCATACAATGATTCCATCAAAACAAAAAAGGGCGTAACAAATGAGCGTAAAAAAAGAAAGAGTAGATGTACTATTAGTAGAGCGAGGACTTATAGAAACACGTGAGAAGGCTAAACGTGCTGTTATGGCAGGTCTTGTATATGCGAATGAAATGAGACTCGATAAGCCAGGGGAGAAAATCTCGCAAGATACGGAGATTACGGTGAAAGGGCAAGTTATGCCGTATGTAAGCCGTGGTGGTTATAAGCTTGAAAAGGCATTAGAAACATTTCAACTTGATTTACAAGATAAAGTTATGATAGATATTGGTTCATCAACTGGTGGTTTTACAGACTGTGCGCTTCAAAATGGGGCGAAGTTATCTTATGCATTAGATGTAGGATATAATCAACTTGCGTGGAAATTGCGTCAAGATGAGCGTGTTGTTGTGATGGAACGAACGAACTTCCGTTACGTGACACCGGCAGATTTAGAGCGTGGTTTACCGCAGTTTGCAAGTATTGATGTTTCATTTATATCATTAAGGCTTATATTGCCGGTTTTAAAAACCATGCTTACGCCAAATGGTGATGTTGCTGCATTAATTAAACCTCAGTTTGAAGCTGGACGAGAACAAGTCGGGAAAAAAGGCATTGTTCGTGATAGAAAAGTGCATGAAGCTGTCGTGGAAATGATTGTCGATTTTGCTCTTAAGGAAGGCTATGATGTCGAAGGTTTAACATTCTCACCAATTACAGGCGGGGATGGAAATATTGAATTTTTAATTCATTTAAAGTGGCACGGTGAGCGTGAGAATGGCGAAAATCATTCTCCGGTTTCTATTGAGCAAGTTGTTACAGAAGCACATGATGTTCTAAAACAAAAAGGAAAAGGGGAATAACATATGTTGTTCCTCTTTTTGGTGTAATCGTATAATGATTGTAAAAAACAATTGTGTACAAGTAACGGATTATACGTTAACATAAATAAGTGAAGTATACCAATGTTTAAACTATGGTAAGAGATAGTGTGAGGTGCAAATGTATGAATAAAGGTCAGCGCCATATTAAAATCAGGGAAATTATTGCGAATAAAGAAATTGAAACACAAGATGAACTAGTTGATATTTTACGTAATGTGGGGTTTAATGTAACGCAAGCAACAGTATCGCGCGATATTAAAGAACTGCACTTAGTGAAGGTGCCGTTAAATGATGGTCGCTATAAATATAGCTTGCCAGCAGATCAACGATTTAACCCGTTGCAAAAATTAAAACGAAATCTAGTGGATTCATTTGTAAAATTAGACACGGCAGGACATATGCTTGTGCTAAAAACATTGCCTGGTAACGCTCATTCACTTGGGGCACTTATTGATCATTTAGAGTGGGATGAGATTATCGGAACCATTTGTGGTGATGATACTTGCTTAATTATTTGCCGTACACCTGAAGATACAGGTGTTGTCTCTGATCGTTTCTTAAATATGCTGTAAAAGAAAAATCTTGTTTGCTTTCCTCTGTAAAGTGGAAAGTAAACAAGATATTTTTATTGGCTAAAAATATGAATTTGTAACTGTAATATAATATTTTGTTTGAATAAAGTTAGAAAATAGGTGGATTGACCCGTAAAACGAATGTTTGGTACAATGGAGCGGGTTAGAAGAGTAATTTGTACATACAAACATATAGTATAACTATTTGAATGAAGAATACTGAGAAAAGCCCTTAATAGGGGATTAGTTTATAACGAGGTGAATGGGGCATTGTTATCGGAATTATCGATCAGAAACTTTGCTATTATTGAGGCATTAAATATTTCTTTTCAAAAAGGTTTAACCGTTTTAAGTGGTGAAACAGGAGCTGGGAAATCCATTATTATTGATGCGATTAGTTTGCTTGTTGGTGGCCGTGGTTCAGCAGAATTTGTTCGATATGGAACAGAAAAGGCTGAGATAGAAGGATTATTCTATGTAGAAGATGACAAGCATCCATGTATTGAAAAGGCAGAAGAGTTAGATATAGAAATAGAAGATGGCATGATTATTTTGAAGCGTGACATCGCTGCGAATGGAAAAAGTGTCTGTCGTGTAAATGGGAAACTTGTTACACTCAGCATATTAAAAGAGATTGGAAAAACGCTAGTTGATATTCATGGACAGCATGAAACACAAGATTTAATGAACGAAGAGCGTCATATGTTTATGCTTGATCATTTTGATGGAGATCGGATTGTTAAACAATTGGACATATATCAAAATGTATATACAGACTATGAGAAGTTAAAAAAACAGCTGAAATCTTTAAGTGAAAATGAACAACAAATGGCCCATCGTCTAGATTTAATTCAATTCCAACATGAAGAAATTCGTAAGGCGGATTTAAAAATGGATGAAGAATATGAATTGACAGAGGAACGATTAAAAATCTCCAATTTTGAAAAGATTTATAAAGCATTAGGAGATGCGTATCGTTCGTTAAGTGGGGACGGGCAGGGATTAGATCACGTAAGAAATGCAATGGGACAAATGGAGAGTATTACGCACTTAGATGAAGCGTATCAAGAAAATCATGATTCAATTGCAAATAGTTATTACTTATTAGAAGAAGTTGCATACCAGCTTAGAGAAAAGTTAGATATGATGGAATATGATCCGAAACGTCTAGATGAAATTGAAACACGTTTGAATGAAATCCGTATGTTAAAGAGAAAGTATGGAAATACTGTAGAAGAGATTTTAGCGTATGCTGATAAAATTGAACAAGAGATTTTTACGATTGAAAATAAAGACGTACATATTGAAACGACGAAAAAGAAATTAAAAGAACTAGAAGGCGTGATTTTGAAAGAAGCAACGTTGTTAAGTGATATGCGCCATGGGCTTGCGGATCATCTTACAAGTGCTATTCATCAAGAATTAAAAGAACTATATATGGAAAAAACGAAATTTGAAGTAAGAATTACGAAGCGGGAAGGAAGTATAGAAGATCCGCTTGTAGAAGGAACACCGGTAAAACTTACGGCGGATGGCTACGATCATGTGGAGTTTTATATTTCAACGAACCCAGGTGAACCGTTAAAGCAACTTTCAAAGGTCGCTTCTGGCGGAGAGTTATCTCGTATTATTTTAGCTTTAAAAAGTATTTTTTCTAAGCATCAAGGTGTTGCATCTGTTATTTTTGATGAGGTGGACACGGGTGTGAGTGGTCGGGTTGCACAGGCTATTGCAGAAAAAATTTATCGTGTATCAGTGAACTCGCAAGTACTTTGTATTACGCACTTACCTCAAGTGGCTTCAATGGCGGACTCGCATTTATTTATTAGAAAACAAGTGGCGAATGATCGGACGATTACATCGGTTGCTGTGTTAAGTACGGATGAAAAAGTAACAGAAATTGCTCGAATGATTTCTGGTGTTGAAATTACAGATTTAACGACAGAGCATGCGAAAGAGTTACTTACGCAAGCGCATCATTTCAAACAGACAGCAGAAGCTATCCAGTAATGGATAGCTTTTTTTCTCAAATTATGATTTCTTAATTCTTCCGGTTATAAATAAAGCGCTGCAAGGAGAGATTAAAAAGTGAAGCCAAGAGGCTGAATGTGGGGTAGGAGCGAGGAGAGTGAACAAATTGAAATTAGAAAGATTTCGAAAAATAATAGGTCTTTGTCTCCTTGTTTCTCTAGTTTTTATTGGATGTTTTAAACCGCTTCGAACGTTTATTTCATCCCCGAAGCAACTTGTTGTTTTTGAAGGACAACAATCAGAAATAGCATCATTACCAGTTTTTAAGGCTTCATCTACAAATCGTAATGTATTTACGGTGAGTTCAAATGAACAAGAACAAGGGCTTATGGTAAATTCTCACCAAAACGGTGAAGCTGATATGGTGTTTCAACTTGCTGGTTTTCCAGTGAAAAAAGTAAATGTGAAAGTATTAAAAGATTTTAAAGTTATTCCAGGTGGACAATCGATTGGTGTAAAATTGAACACAAAAGGTGTACTTGTTGTAGGCCATCATTTAATTCAAACTGAAAAGGGTAAAGTATCTCCTGGTGAAACAGCTGGTGTACAGATTGGAGATATGATTACTGAAATCAATGGTAAAACAATTGAAAGAATGAGTGATGTAGCACCATTTATCCATAATAGTGGAGAAACAGGTGAACCGCTTAATCTTGTTTTATTAAGAGATGGAAAATATATTCGTGCTAAGCTAACACCACAAAAAGACAATGGTGAATCCTCTTACCGAATTGGACTGTATATTCGTGATTCAGCAGCTGGTATCGGAACGATGACATTTGTACATCCAAATTCTATGAAATACGGAGCGCTTGGTCATGTAATTTCCGATAATGATACAAAAAAGCCAATTCAAGTAGAAGATGGACAAATTATGCGTTCGACAGTAACGTCTATTGAAAGAGGAAGTCACGGGAACCCGGGAGAAAAATTAGCAAGATTTTCACCGGATCGTGAAGTGATTGGTAATATTACAATAAATAGCCCGTATGGTATTTTTGGGAAATTAAACACAAATATGA
This sequence comes from Bacillus hominis, assembly GCF_030348325.1. Classification (NCBI taxonomy): domain Bacteria; kingdom Bacillati; phylum Bacillota; class Bacilli; order Caryophanales; family Bacillaceae; genus Bacillus; species Bacillus hominis. Next base: position 3,771,222 of record NZ_JAUCFS010000005.1, on the reverse strand, counting down.
CAAACGGCATAATGGATAAAGCAATGCCTATCGCATTATCCCATCAAGTAAAAGAAGGACCAGCGAAAATATTAACAGTTATTGATCAAGATAAAGTGGAAGCGTTTGATATTGAAGTTGTTAGTACGGTACCACAAAAGTTCCCAGCTACAAAAGGTATGGTTATAAAAGTGACAGATAAACGTTTACTAGCAAAAACGGGTGGTATTGTACAAGGGATGAGTGGAAGTCCGATTGTACAAAATGGGAAAGTGATCGGTGCGGTTACACATGTATTTGTAAATGATCCGACGTCAGGATATGGTGTTCATATCGAATGGATGTTACATGAGGCTGGAATTAATATTTATGATCAAGAGAAAAAAGCGAGCTAATACATATTAGCTCGCTTTTCTTTTGAAAAATTCGTTGAAATTTTGTAAAAGCTCCGCAAGAGCTGTTTTTTGTTGTAAGATATAAGAAAAGGGTTGAACGTTTCGCTGTAATTCTATGATGGAATGTGTTGCGAAAGGAAATAAATGAACGATAAACATATTTTTTTGTGATTTTATCGGAAAGTAAGAAACTTTAAAAGGAAATTTTCACACAATTGTCGAACAATTCATGTAGCCTAGAAGCTTACACATGTCGGAAGAATCGATTCGGTAAGGGAGGAAAAACTGTGGAGAAAATTAAAGTATGTCTTGTGGATGATAATAAAGAATTGGTATCGATGCTAGAGAGCTATGTTGCTGCTCAGGATGATATGGAAGTTATTGGAATTGCTTACAATGGTCAAGAATGTTTAAACTTATTGAAAGAAAAGCAGCCTGATGTACTCGTTTTAGACATTATTATGCCACATTTAGATGGTCTAGCTGTGCTAGAGAAAATGCGACATATTGAAAGGTTAAGACAACCTAGCGTTATTATGTTGACAGCATTCGGACAAGAAGATGTGACGAAAAAAGCGGTTGATTTAGGGGCATCATATTTCATATTAAAACCATTTGATATGGAGAATTTAACAAGTCATATTCGTCAAGTGAGTGGTAAGGAAAATGCTACTATTAAACGTCCATTACCATCTTTCCGATCAGCAACAACGATCGATGGAAAACCGAAAAACTTAGATGCGAGTATTACAAGTATCATTCATGAAATTGGTGTACCCGCTCATATTAAAGGTTACATGTACTTACGAGAAGCGATCTCTATGGTGTACAATGATATCGAATTACTAGGATCCATTACAAAAGTATTATATCCAGATATCGCAAAGAAATATAATACAACAGCAAGTCGTGTCGAGCGCGCAATCCGTCACGCAATTGAAGTGGCTTGGAGCCGTGGGAATATTGATTCTATTTCGTCCTTATTTGGTTATACTGTATCGATGTCAAAAGCAAAACCTACGAATTCCGAGTTCATCGCAATGGTTGCGGATAAGTTGAGACTTGAACATAAGGCTAGCTGAGAGTAGTACATTCAAAATAAATTTTTTTATAAAAGATCAATGAGTTTAAAGCACTCATTGATCTTTTATTTTGTTGTTCCATGCATTCATAATTTTAGTGGGTAAGTTATCCATGATATAATAGATGATAATAAAAAGCCCTGCAAAACAGGACTATATTAATCTTCGTCTTTATTTTGTTTTTCTAATTCAACTAACTTTTGGATTAAAATATGCTGTGGCATATGCATAAGTTGTTCAAGTGGAACACCTAACGCTTTGGATAGGCGGACTGCAGTGTCTGGAGAAATTTGTAATGGTCTCATAGAAGTACCTCCTTTTTCGTATAGTATAGCATAAGATTGGGGGAGTGAGGATGACTCTTATATTTGCACATCGTGGTGCGGCGGGAACGTATCCGGAAAATACAATGATTTCATTTGAAGCAGCGGAGGCTTTCGGGGCAGACGGAATTGAACTCGATGTTCAATTAACGAAAGATGGAAAAATTGTCGTCATTCATGATGAAGCTGTGAACCGGACCACGAATGGAAAAGGTGCTGTTCGAAATTATTTATACGAAGATTTATGTAAGTTAGATGCAAGTTATAAATTTAGTGAAAAAGTAGGTTTTTGTAAAATTCCTCTTTTAGAAGAAGTACTGGAATGGCTTGAAAAAACGCAATTGCTACTTAATGTTGAACTGAAAAATAATACAATTCCATATAGAGGCTTAGAGGAAGAAGTCATAACACTTGTACGTAAGTTTAGTTTAGAGAATCGGACTATTTTTTCTTCCTTTAATCACTACAGTATGAAGAGGTGCCATATGATGGCTCCTGATATTCAAACAGCTATTTTGTATCGTGAAGGTTTGCATAGCCCGTGGGCATATGCAAAAAAGATGGGTGCTACTGCAGTGCATCCGAATTATCGTTATCTTCAAGATGCCATCGCTGAATTAACGATGGAAAGTGGTGTAGAGGTTCGTCCTTATACGATAAATGAAGAAACGCTTATGCGTAAATATTTTGATATGAACATATCAGCGATTATTACTGATTATCCTGAAACAGCAAGAACTTTATTACCGATAAAAAATGAGACCTAATATAATGGTCTCATTTTTTTATCGGTATGTGAAAACTTTGTTCTATCTTCTGAAGCGGGCTTGTACTTTATTTTTCTTACGATCTCTGTGTAAGACGAAGCCACCGAAAATATAAAATCCGAGTGCAAAGCAAAGAGCACCGATTAAAAATTGTAACCATAATATAGGGATTGGGGAGAATAAAATCCCAAATACAGTATCTCTCATTAGTTTAATACCAAGCACGGCTAATGAAATCGGGATGAGTGCTAATAATAGAGCGAGGTAACGCTGCATACATAAATCTCCTTTTCAGATTATTTTGTTTATTTAAATGATGTTATATGAAAAGGGGGTTTGTCAAGAGGTTGCTGAACGAGTAAGATAAGGATGTGAAAAATTTTGCAGAGATACTTCGAGAGGAAGTGTGATGTATGAAACAAAAGGTGTTAATTGTTGGAGCAGGTGAAGGTGGGAGTACACTGCTGAGTCTGTTACAAAATTCGAATATATTTCAAATTATAGGAGTTATTGATATTAATCCAATTGCGAAAGGATTACAAATCGCAAAGGAATATGGGATCCCGATTGGTGATAGTGTAACTCCGTTTCTTTCTATTCATATTGATGTAATGTTTGATATGACAGGTGATTATGATTTACATAAAGTTTTATTGGGAAGCAAGCATAAAGATACCCTTCTTATTCCGGGGGATATTGCGAAGATTGTTACGAGATTAGCGCATGAAAAGGAAGGCTTAATTGGAAAGTTGGAAGAACAGACGCAACAAGGGAATTTAATTTTAAATTCAACGCATGACGGTATGATTGTTATAAATCAAGAGGGACAAGTTCGTCTGTTTAATAAAAGTGCAGAGCGTATTATCGGATATAAGAAAGAAGAGGCGATAGGGAAATATATTTTAGAAGTTATTCCAACGAGTAAGTTGCTTCGTATTATACGAACGAAAAAAATAGAAGTGAATCATGAACTGACGTTAGAGAATGAAAAAAAGATTATTACAACGCGTATCCCGATATTAAAAGAAGATGGGGAAGTTCAAGGGGCATTTGCGATTTTTAAAGACATTACAGAAGTTGTAGATTTAGCGGAAGAAGTTACAGACTTAAAAGAAGTTCAAACGCTACTTGAGGCGATTATTAACTCATCTGAGGAAGCGATTTCGGTTGTTGATGAGAAAGGAAGAGGACTAGTTATAAACCCTGCTTATACGAAGTTAACGGGTTTGACGGAAGAAGATATTCTTGGGAAGCCGGCTACAACTGATATTGTAGAAGGTGAAAGTATGCATATGAAAGTACTTCGGACGCGCCGAGCGGTACGAGGGATACATATGAAGATTGGGCAAAAAAAGCGAGATGTAATTGTAAACGTAGCGCCGGTTATTGTTGATGGAATATTGAAAGGAAGCGTCGGGGTAATTCGCGATGTATCAGAAATTCAAAAGTTAACAAATGAATTGAATAGGGCAAGACAAATCATTCGAACGTTAGAAGCGAAATATTCATTTGATGATATTGTTGGCGATTCAGATGAAACGACGGCAGCTATTGAACAAGCGAAACTTGGAGCGAATACACCAGCAACAGTATTACTTAGAGGGGAATCTGGTACGGGGAAAGAGTTATTTGCACACGCTATTCATAACAGTAGTAATCGAAAATACAATAAGTTCGTACGAGTAAACTGTGCTGCTATTTCTGAGACATTATTAGAAAGTGAATTATTCGGTTACGAGGAAGGCGCGTTTTCTGGAGCTAAAAGAGGCGGGAAACGAGGATTCTTTGAAGAAGCGAATAATGGAAGTGTTTTTTTAGATGAAATCGGAGAGTTATCTGCAAATACGCAAGCGAAGCTCCTTCGTGTACTACAAGAAAAAGAAATTGTGAAAGTAGGGGGAACGAAGGCGATACCTATTAACGTTCGAGTGATCGCTGCGACGCATGTGAATTTAGAAAAAGCTATTTTAGAAGGGGAGTTCAGAGAGGACTTATATTATCGTTTAAATAAAATCCCGATTCAAATTCCTTCCCTTCGTCAGCGTAAAGGAGACATACCAGCGATTGCAGAAAGGTTAATTCAAAAAATCAATCAAGATTATGGTCGTAATGTAGAAGGACTCACCGATTCAGCCGTTTCATATTTACAATCATATGAATGGCCAGGAAATGTTAGGGAACTTGAAAATATTTTAGGACGAGCTATTATCTTTATGAATTATAACGAGATATACATTGATGTACATCATTTACCGCCTTTACATAAAGAAGAACAAGTAGAGACGAAACAAAATAATTTATTACCTGAATTAGAAGAGAAGGCCCTTGAACACCTAGTGACAGAATTTGAGGGGAATATTATCCGTGAATATTTAGAGAAATTTGATGGGAACAAAACGAAGACTGCGAAAGCGTTAGGAATTTCAGTTCGGAACTTATATTACAAGCTAGAAAAGTACGACTGCGCAAAAAATAGCATGCAATAAATTGCGTACCATGCAATTTATTGCATGGTATACAAAAAGCGACAAAACGAGACAGAATATTTCGTTGTTTTCCAAAGTATTGATTTTACTGCATTTTGAATGCGTTTTCATTATTGGTAAGACCACTTTTAAAAGTTGGCACGGTATTTGCTTAATGAATAGACGAGGGACGACGGAAAGGGTTGATTACAAAATATGAAGTTAGAACACTTAATTGATCAAGCAGCAGGACAGCCTAAAAAAACTGTGGCTGTAGCAGTAGCTGAAGATCATGAAGTAATTGAAGCTGTAGCGAAAGCAATTAAGTTACAGCTAGCTCAATTTCGTCTATATGGAAATCAAGAGAAAATAATAGGGATGCTACAAGAGCATGGGTTACAAACTTCAGAACATATTGAAGTGATTGCAGCAGCGTCAAGTGCTGAGGCTGCAGAACTTTCTGTTAAAGCTGTAAGAAATGGCGAAGCAGATGTGCTAATGAAGGGGAACATCCCAACAGCAAATATTTTGAAAGCTGTATTAAATAAAGAGTGGGGACTTCGTAAGGGTAGCGTACTTTCACACGTTGCAACATTTGAAGTTCCAAATTACGATCGTCTTATTTTTGTTACAGATGCAGCGATGAACATTGCACCTGATGTAACACAAAAAGCTGCTATTATACAAAATACTGTAGAAGTTGCCCAGGCAATAGGAATTGATTTGCCGAAGGTAGCGCCAATTGCAGCGGTAGAGGTTGTTAATCCTGCGATGCAAGCGACAATTGATGCAGCGATGTTAACTCAAATGAATCGCCGCGGACAAATTAAAAATTGTGTCGTTGATGGACCACTTGCTTTAGATAATGCAGTATCACAAATTGCAGCAGAACATAAAGGCATAGTAAGTGATGTAGCAGGTAAGGCAGACATTTTACTCGTCCCAACGATTGAAGCTGGAAATGTGCTATATAAATCACTCGTCTATTTTGCAAATGCAAAGGTAGGAGCGATGATTGCTGGCGCTAAAGCACCGATTGTTTTAACATCACGTGCTGATTCAGCAGAAACAAAAGTATATTCATTAGCATTGGCAGTTGCGACTGCTTCAAAATAAACCAAATAGGGTAAAACAATTAGGGGGAAACGACAATGACATTAGAAATCTTCGAATACTTAGAAAAATATGATTATGAGCAAGTAGTATTTTGTCAAGATAAAGAATCTGGTTTAAAAGCAATCATTGCAATCCATGATACAACACTTGGGCCAGCACTTGGTGGAACAAGAATGTGGACATATGATTCTGAAGAAGCGGCGATTGAAGATGCATTGCGTCTTGCAAAAGGGATGACATACAAAAACGCAGCAGCTGGTTTAAACTTAGGTGGTGCGAAAACAGTAATTATCGGTGATCCACGTAAAGATAAGAGCGAAGCAATGTTCCGTGCATTAGGACGCTACATTCAAGGATTAAACGGACGTTACATTACTGCTGAAGATGTTGGTACAACTGTAGATGATATGGATATTATCCATGAAGAAACTGATTTTGTAACAGGAATTTCACCATCATTCGGTTCTTCTGGTAACCCATCTCCTGTAACTGCATACGGTGTTTACCGTGGTATGAAAGCAGCTGCAAAAGAAGCGTTCGGTACAGATAATTTAGAAGGAAGAGTAATTTCTGTTCAAGGTGTTGGTAACGTAGCATATCACCTATGCAAACATTTACACGCTGAAGGAGCAAAATTAATCGTTACAGATATTAATAAAGAGGCTGTGCAACGTGCAGTAGAAGAATTCGGTGCAACAGCAGTTGAGCCAAATGAAATTTACGGTGTTGAATGTGATATTTATGCACCATGTGCATTAGGCGCAACAGTTAATGATGAAACTATTCCACAACTTAAAGCAAAAGTAATCGCAGGTTCTGCAAATAACCAATTAAAAGAAGATCGTCACGGCGACATCATTCATGAAATGGGTATTGTATACGCACCAGACTATGTTATTAATGCAGGTGGCGTAATTAACGTAGCAGACGAGTTATATGGATACAATAGAGAACGTGCACTAAAACGTGTTGAGTCTATTTATGACACAATTGCAAAAGTAATCGAAATTTCAAAACGCGATGGCATAGCAACTTATGTGGCAGCAGATCGTCTAGCTGAAGAGCGCATTGCAAGCTTGAAAAACACTCGTAGCACATACTTACGCAACGGTCACGACATTATTAGCCGTCGCTAATCATTCATATACAACTTTTACAAAAGGTGTGGTTACCTCTTATGAGGTTCCCACTTCCTTTTGAATTTATTAGTGGAGGTAGCAACATTGTCCTTAAATCGAATTCTTGTTATTAATCCGGGTAGTACATCCACAAAAATTGGTGTTTTTGATAATGAAAGACCCGTTTTAGAAGAAACAATTCGTCATGACGAAGAACAAATTGGAAAATATAAGCGTATTATCGATCAATACGAGTTTCGTAAAGAAACAATCTTAGAAGTTCTTCATTCTCACGGTATTAACATTTCAAAATTGAACGCTGTTTGTGGACGTGGGGGATTACTTCGTCCAATCGAAGGCGGAACATACACAGTAAACGATGCGATGTTAGAAGATTTAAAAAATGGATTTAGCGGTCACCATGCTTCAAACCTTGGAGGCATTTTAGCATATGAAATTGCTTCTGGTTTAAATATTCCAGCATTTATTGTGGATCCTGTTGTTGTAGATGAAATGGAGCCGATTGCTCGTATTAGTGGTATTGCTGGTATGGAACGTAAAAGTATTTTCCATGCATTAAACCAAAAAGCAGTTGCTCGTAAAGTATCTGAAGAATTAAACCACAAATACGAGGATTTAAATTTATTAGTTACACATATGGGCGGCGGTATTACAGTTGGTGCTCATAAAAAAGGAAAAGTTATTGATGTTAATAATGGCTTAAACGGAGAAGGACCATTTAGTCCAGAACGTGCTGGTACAGTACCAGTAGGACAATTAGTTGAAATGTGTTTCTCTGGAGAGTATTACCGAGACGAAATGGTTAAAAAACTTGTCGGACAAGGTGGACTTGTAAGTCTTATCGGCACAAATGATGCAATTAAAGTAGAACAAATGGTTGAAAAAGGTGATCCTGAAGCAACTCTTATTTATAAAGCAATGGCATATCAAGTTGCAAAAGAGATTGGCGGAGCTAGTGCTGTACTTCACGGGAAAATCGATGCAATCGTATTAACTGGTGGACTTGCGTACAGTAAAATTCTTGTCGATGAAATAAAAGAACGTGTTGACTGGATTGCAGATGTTATCGTACATCCAGGAGAAGATGAATTACAAGCGTTAGCAGAAGGAGCACTTCGTGTATTACGTGAAGAAGAAGCGCCGAAAGAGTATGTTGTAAGAGAAAAACAAACAGTAGCTAGGGGTTGAGATAATGGCAAGAGAATATGATTTAGTCATCGTTGGCGGCGGTACAGGTGGATATGTTGCTGCTATTCGCGCATCACAACTAGGATTAAAAACAGCACTTGTTGAAAAAGAAAATCTTGGTGGTACTTGTTTGCACAAAGGATGTATTCCTAGTAAAGCTCTTTTACGTAGTGCAGAAGTATACGCAACTGCTAAAAAAAGCGAAGAGTTCGGAGTTATTGCAAGTAATGTAGAACTGAACTTTGCAAAAGTACAAGAGCGTAAAGAGAAGATTGTAACGCAGCTCCATAAAGGCGTTCAACATTTAATGAAACAAGGTAAAATTGATGTGTTTGAAGGTATTGGCCGTATTCTTGGTCCATCTATTTTCTCTCCGATGCCAGGGACAATTTCAGTTGAACTTGCAAGTGGAGAAGAGAATGAAATGTTAATTCCAAAAAATGTACTTGTTGCAACAGGTTCTCGCCCAAATTCATTACCAGGTTTAGAATTAGATGGAGAGTACGTAATGTCTTCAGATCATGCTCTAAAAATGGAAACGCTTCCTAGCTCGATTATTATCGTTGGTGGCGGTGTAATTGGTATTGAGTGGGCATCTATGCTTGCTGACTTTGGTGTAGAAGTTACTGTGTTAGAGTATGCGAAAACAATATTACCACTAGAAGATCAGGACGTTTCAAAAGAAATGCAACGTCTATTCAAGAAAAAAGGTATTAAAGTGGTAACTGGTGCAAAAGTATTACCAGAAACATTGGTAAAAGATAATGGAGTAACAATTCAAGCTGAACATAATGGTGAGAATAAAGAATTTAAAGCAGAAAAAATGCTTGTATCTGTAGGAAGACAAGCCAATACGCAAAATATTGGTTTAGAGAATACTGATATCGTTGTGGAAAAAGGATACATTCAAACAAATGAGTTTTATCAAACGAAAGAATCTCATATTTACGCAATTGGAGATGTAATCGGTGGCCTGCAACTTGCTCACGTTGCTTCTCATGAAGGAATTGTTGCAGTAGAACATATTGCAGGGAAAGAAGTTACACCAATTGATTACTCTATGGTATCAAAATGCGTATATAGCAGCCCAGAAGTTGCTTCTGTCGGTTTAACAGAACAAGAAGCGAAAGAAAAAGGCTATAAGTTAAAAGTAGGTAAGTTCTCATTCCGCGCAATCGGAAAAGCACTTGTATACGGAGAATCAGATGGATTTGTAAAACTTGTAGTTGATGAAGAAACAAATGACATTCTTGGTGTTCATATGATTGGACCACATGTAACAGATATGATTTCTGAAGCTGGTCTTGCAAGAGTACTTGATGCAACACCTTGGGAAGTAGCACATACAATTCATCCGCATCCATCATTATCTGAGGCGATTGGTGAAGCAGCGCTAGCTGTAGATGGAAAAGCGTTACACGCATAAAAATGTGGATTTAGGAGGTTATGAAAAATGGCAGAAGTAAAAGAAAAGCGCCATGAAGAGCTTGGCTTAAGTGATGAGCAAGTATTAGAAATGTTCCGTACGATGTTACTTGCACGTAAAATTGACGAACGTATGTGGTTATTAAACCGTGCAGGTAAAATTCCATTCGTAATTTCTTGTCAAGGACAAGAGGCTGCGCAAGTTGGAGCGGCGTTCGCTCTTGATAGAGAGAAAGATTATGCATTACCATATTACCGTGATATGGGTGTTGTATTAGCGTTTGGTATGACAGCTAAAGAGCTTATGTTGTCTGCTTTCGCGAAAGCTGGAGATCCAAACTCTGGCGGTCGTCAAATGCCTGGTCACTTCGGTCAAAAGAAAAATCGTATTGTGACAGGATCATCTCCAGTAACAACACAAGTACCACATGCAGTTGGTATTGCGCTAGCTGGAAAAATGGAAAAGAAAGATTTAGTAACGTTTGTTACATTTGGAGAAGGTTCTTCAAACCAAGGTGACTTCCATGAAGGCGCAAACTTTGCTGGTGTACACAAACTACCTGTTATTTTCATGTGTGAAAATAATAAATATGCAATCTCTATTCCGGTTGAAAAACAATTAGCATGTAAAAACGTATCAGATCGTGCAATTGGTTACGGTATGCCTGGATATACAATAGACGGAAATGATCCGCTTGCAGTATACAAAGCTGTAAAAGAAGCAGCAGACCGCGGCCGTCGTGGTGAAGGCCCGACTTTAATTGAAACAGTATCATATCGTTTAACAGCACATTCTAGTGACGACGATGATCGTGTTTATCGTGATAAAGAAGAAGTAGAAGAAGCAAAGAAAAAAGATTCAATTATAACATTTGCAGCTTATTTAAAAGAAGCTGGCGTGTTAACTGAGGAATTTGAAAAACAAATGTTAGACGAAATTATGCATATCGTAAATGAAGCAACAGAATATGCAGAAAATGCTCCGTATGCAGCACCTGAAGATGCATTGAAGCACGTATACGCAGAATAGGGGGGAACGTTTCATGGCTGTAATGTCTTATATTGATGCTATTACATTAGCAATGCGCGAAGAAATGGAACGCGATGAGAAAGTATTCGTTTTAGGAGAAGATGTTGGTAAAAAAGGTGGCGTGTTTAAAGCGACACACGGTTTATATGATCAATTTGGTGAAGACCGTGCGCTTGATGCACCGCTTGCAGAATCTGCAATTGCTGGGGTAGCAATTGGTGCGGCAATGTATGGTATGCGCCCAATCGCTGAAATGCAGTTTGCTGATTTCATCATGCCAGCAGTAAACCAAATTGTTTCTGAGGCAGCAAAAATTCGTTATCGTTCTAACAACGATTGGACTTGTCCAGTTACAATTCGTGCGCCATTTGGTGGCGGTGTTCACGGTGCATTGTATCATTCACAATCTGTAGAAGCGATGTTTGCAAACCAACCAGGTTTAAAAATTGTTATCCCTTCTACACCATATGATGCAAAAGGCTTATTAAAAGCAGCAATCCGTGATGAAGATCCAGTATTATTCTTCGAACATAAACGTGCATATCGCTTAATTAAAGGTGAAGTGCCAGAAGATGACTATGTATTACCAATCGGAAAAGCAGATGTAAAACGCGAAGGTGATGATATTACTGTTATCACTTACGGATTATGTGTTCACTTTGCTCTTCAAGCAGCTGAGAAGTTAGCACAAGATGGCATCTCTGCACACATTCTTGATTTAAGAACGGTATATCCGTTAGATAAAGAAGCAATTATTGAAGCAGCTTCTAAAACAGGTAAAGTTCTTCTTGTAACAGAAGACAATAAAGAAGGAAGTATTATGAGTGAAGTGGCAGCAATTATTGCTGAAAATTGTCTGTTTGATTTAGATGCGCCAATCGCACGTCTTGCAGGCCCAGACGTTCCGGCAATGCCATATGCACCAACAATGGAAAAATTCTTTATGGTAAATCCAGATAAAGTTGAAAAAGCAATGCGTGAACTTGCGGAATTTTAATCGGGGGGACTATACATGGCTGTAGAAAATATCACAATGCCTCAGCTCGGGGAGAGCGTTACAGAGGGAACAATTAGTAAATGGCTCGTTAATGTTGGCGATCACGTAAATAAGTATGATCCGCTTGCAGAAGTAATGACGGATAAAGTAAATGCAGAAGTACCATCTTCTTTCACTGGTATTGTGAAAGAGTTAATAGCTGGTGAAGGTGATACGTTAGCTGTAGGTGAAGTTGTTTGTGTCATTCAAGTAGAAGGCGCAGATGAAGTAGCTGCAACAGCTGTAGAGGAAAAAACGAAAGAAGAACCAAAGGCAGAAGTAACTACTGCTGAGAAAGCTCCAAAAGCAAAACAACCAACTGATGGGAAACCACGTTTCTCACCAGCAGTTTTAAAACTTGCAGGCGAGCATAACGTTGATTTAGATCTAGTAGAAGGTACAGGATCAAATGGTCGTATTACTCGTAAAGATATTTTAAAACTTGTGGAATCTGGAAATATCCCGCAAGCAGGTGCGAAAAAAGCAGAAGCGGTAGCAGCAGTAGTAGAAGCTCGTCCAGAAGCACCGAAAGCAGCACCAGTAGCACAAAAAGTAGAAGCTGCAAAACCAGTTTCAGTACCAACAATGCCTGGAGATATCGAAATTCCAGTAACAGGTGTGCGTAAAGCAATTGCAGCAAATATGTTACGCAGTAAACACGAAGCACCTCATGCTTGGATGATGATTGAAGTAGATGTGACAAACCTTGTGTCATACCGTAATTCAATTAAAGGTGATTTCAAAAAGCGTGAAGGCTTTAACTTAACATTCTTTGCTTTCTTCGTAAAAGCAGTAGCACAAGCGTTAAAAGAGTATCCTCAAATTAACTCAATGTGGGCTGGCGATAAAATCGTTCAGAAGAAAGATATTAATCTTTCTATCGCTGTTGCAACAGAGGATGAACTATTTGTACCAGTAATTAAGCAAGCAGACGAAAAAACAATTAAAGGTATCGCTCGCGAAATTACAGAACTTGCAGGAAAAGTACGCACGAAATCGTTAAAAGCGGACGAAATGCAAGGCGGAACATTTACAATTAATAACACAGGATCATTTGGTTCTGTTCAATCTATGGGCATTATTAATTACCCACAAGCGGCTATTTTACAAGTTGAATCAATTGTAAAACGACCAGTAATTATGGATAATGGTATGTTCGGTGCTCGTGACATGGTTAACTTATGTCTATCACTTGATCACCGTGTACTTGATGGTTTAATTTGTGGTAAGTTCTTAGGACGTGTAAAAGAAATTTTAGAAAATACGTCAGAAAATAATACATCTGTATATTAATAAAAAGCTCGCTTAGGCGAGCTTTTTATCATCTTATTTCTTCTTCTGCTCCTATTATATGTACAACACTTTTCCCAGTAATCTTACAATGGACGATTATGTATTAGGAATTTACGAAAATACATTGCTGATATATGGTATATGGATATAAAATAAAAAAAGAATAATTTTTTTGGCAAATCTTACTGACGAAACTGTAGTATAATATATTGTATTGTATGAAAAAGAGAGTTATTCTATATAAGTGTTTTATAGATAATGTGTAATCAGTCGTCAAAACATGAAGAGTATTGACTCCTGGTTTTTTATTTTGCCGTAACAATGTTTCAGGAGGATGTCATGAAAAGAAGTACCGAGTTTCTAAAAAGTTTAGATGTAAAATTAATTTTAATTTTGTTTGCATTTTGTGTTATAAGTATAACTGCTATATATAGCAGTCAGCAAACCGGACAATATGGAGAAGCGAACTTTGCTATGAAACAGGGTTTGAACTACATAATTGGAGTTGTATTGTTATTGCTTGTTGCAAGCATCGACTTAGATCAATTACAAAAATTGTCTTGGCCACTTTATATCGCTGGGTTCGGTTCACTTATTCTTTTGAAAATACTACCGGTTTCCAGTTTTACACCTGAAAAATTAGGTGCAAAAAGATGGTTTGTTTTTCCAGTAGCTGGACAAATTCAGCCATCGGAGTTTTTCAAAATTTCATTGCTTCTCGTAGTAGCAAGTATAGCAGTGAAACATAATGCACAGTATATGGCGAGGACATTCCAAACAGATTTAAAACTAGTAGGTAAAATTATGCTAGTATCCCTTCCTCCTATGGCCGTTGTATATAGTCAGCCAGATACAGGTATGGTGTTCTTATATGCTGCTGCCATTGCATGTATTTTATTTATGTCAGGTATTCAGAAGAAATTGATAGCATTATGTACAGTTATTCCGGTCACCATATTAACTGCGTTAATATTTATTTACGTAAGGTATGAGGATTTCTTCTTTAATAATTTAGTTACTTTACTAAAACCTCACCAACAATCACGTATTTTAGGTTGGTTAGATCCATTTGAACATACAGATCAAGGTTATCAAACACAGCAATCGATTTTAGCTGTAGGTAGTGGAGGTATGGAAGGGAAAGGATTCGGTGAAGGGAACGTCTATATTCCAGAGAAACACACTGACTTTATTTTCGCTACAATTGCCGAAGAAGGTGGATTTATAGTAGCGGCGTTAGTTGTATTCTTGTTCCTATTACTATTATATCGAACAATTATTATCGGTTATTCTGCCGATAATTTGTTCGGTACATTATTATGTGCTGGATCTATCGGTATATTAACGGTTCAAATATTCCAAAATATCGGTATGATCGTTGGATTAATGCCTGTAAAAGGTATTGCGTTACCTTTCTTATCATATGGGGGAAGTTCCTTATTCTCGAATATGATTATGATGGGGCTCATATTATCGGTACGGAAAACGTATAAAAAATATATGTTTTCAGTTAAGTAAAAAAGCTGGTTCGTGTAAAAACGAACCAGCTTTTTTTACATATATGCTCTTAAACGTTGCAAACTAAAACAGACTTGTAGTTTGGAATGTTTAAGGAGTGCAATGTGATGCATATGCATATTTTTGAAGGAGCACGGCACCTTTCTAATAGCGAATGGGTTGTTCGAGCTATTATAGCGTACATATTTTTAATATTAGTTGCGAAAGCGATGGGACAAAGGTCCATCGCACAACTTCGATTTTTAGATGTTGTATTAGTGTTATTGCTTGGTGGGAATATTTCTAACGCATTATCAGATGAAAAGGTTGGATTACTCGGTTCGATGATTACAACGTTTATACTCGTTGTACTTCACATCATAAGCTCTGTTTTAATGTTGAAATGGGATAGGTGGAGACGTTTTTTAGAGCCTGCACCTATTATTCTTATACATAATGGTTCCATTGATTTTAGTAACTTAAAAAAAGCGAGAATTACGGTGGAATATTTATTTTCGGAACTTCGCGTACAAAATGTGAGCGATATTAAAACGATTAAATTAGCATTGTGGGAAGCAAGCGGCGTTGTTTCTATATTTCAGTATCCAGAATATGCAGCAGTTTCTCGTCTTGATCTTAAAGTAGCGGTGAGAAAATCTCCAGTTGCTTTTATTTTAGTGAAGGATGGTAGAATTCAGCAAGATGTACTCGCTTTATTAGGAAAAACGGAAGAGTGGGCGAAAGAGTGTTTAGAGAAGAATGCAGAAATTGAGTCCATTATGTTAGCTACGGTGGATGAAGCATGTAAAATAAATATTTTGTTGAAAAAATGAAATACATACGCATTTTGTCGTTTCATACATATGATACAATAGTGTGGACAACGAAAAAATGGGAGGTGTTTCCATGGGATATGTAGAGGAGTTACGAAAAGTAGTTGGTCATCGCCCCTTAATTTTAGTTGGTGCTGTTGTACTTGTTATAAATGAAAATGGTTATGTTTTATTACAACAGCGAACAGAGCCGTACGGAAAATGGGGGCTGCCTGGCGGGCTAATGGAGCTTGGTGAATCACCAGAAGAAACAGCTTACCGTGAAGTATATGAAGAGACAGGAATAGAAGTAAAGAATTTGCGATTAATCAATGTATTTTCTGGAGCGAACTATTTTACAAAATTAACAAACGGTGATGAGTTTCAATCCGTAACGACAGCCTATTATACCGATGAATATGAAGGGAATTTTGTTATGAATAAAGAAGAAGCGGTTCAGCTTAAATTCTTCCGGGTAACAGAGCTACCTGATTATATTGTAGGATCGCATAAAAAAATGATTGTGGAATATATGAAAATTATGGAAAAAAAGATATAATAGTAGTGGAAGAAATACAAAAACACAGTTCTGGTCGGTAGTCCAGACGCATGATTTCATGTCAGTAACCTTCCCCTCCGGGATGTCCAGTATTTCTAATTTTTTTAAAGGAGGGGCTGTCAATGGATTTGACAGTATATCACGATGGTCAATTTTTCGTAGGAATTATTACGCATAAAGAAAAAGGGAAATTGTATGGAGCAAGGTATATTTTTGGAATGGAACCTTCAGACGAGGAAGTACTTATATTTGTGAATGGTCCAATGTTAGCATATTTCCAGCACGTTGCAAAATACGGTGTGGAAGTTAAAGAAAAACAGCGTCCAAAAAATATAAAACGTATCATACGACAAGCGGCAAAAGAAGTAAATGTAAAACGTTTTACAAAGGCGCAAGAAGCAATTAGTTTATCTTATGAACTGCATAAACAAGATAGGAAAGTGCAATCTAAAGAGAGACGAGAAGCAGAGAAGCAGCGAAAACGTTTTATAAAAGTACAAAAAGCAAAGCAAAAGCATCGTGGTCATTAATAAAAGGTGTTAGAGCAAGAGCTCTAACACCTTTTATATGTTGAAATACAAGTAAACTTACTTGTATTCTCTAAACATTAACTGGTAAGATACAAATAGGTAGAATTAGAGGAGGGAAAAGATTGATTAACTTTAACTTTTTTATGAATGATGTTGTCCGTCAAGCGCGTGAAGAGATTGTCTCTGCGGGATATACAGAATTGACGACACCAGAAGCAGTTGAAGAAGCATTTAAAAGAAATGGTACAACACTTGTAATGGTAAACTCTGTATGTGGTTGTGCAGGTGGCATTGCTCGCCCTGCTGCTGCACATTCCGTACATTATGATAAACGTCCTAACCACCTTGTAACGGTATTTGCGGGGCAAGATAAAGAAGCAACAGCACGAGCTCGTGAATATTTTGAAGGATATCCACCTTCATCTCCATCATTTGCATTATTAAAAGATGGAAAAATTGTAACGATGGTAGAACGTCATGAAATTGAAGGTCATGAACCAATGCAAGTCATTGCGAAATTACAATCGTATTTCGAAGATAATTGTGAAGAACTATAAATAAGTGAAAAGGCGGTACATCCACGGTTACATGGATGTACCGCCTTTTTTTATTTAGTATTTAAAACGATAGGATATGCATATGGATACAGTTTTATGCGTTATTTTATGCATGAGAAATAGGGTATTTAAGGTAATTTCATTTATTTTTATTTTATATATTGCATAAAAATTAAACTACTGATACAATACAAACATCGAATAAACATTCCAATTAACTTTTAAATATACATTATTAGGGGGAAGAAAGATGAAGAAGTTTTTATCAATATCGTTTGCACTTATTTTAATTGTAAGTATGTTCAGTGCTTGTAGTAATGGGAAAGAAAAGGCTACTGAAAAAAATGAAAAAGTACTTGTTATGGGTACTTCAGCGGACTATAAACCTTATGAATACGTGGAAGCGTCAAAGAGCGATGAAATCATCGGATTTGACATTGATATCGCAAAATATATCGGAAAAGAACTTGGCTATGAAGTGAAAGTGAAAGATATGGATTTTGGTGGTTTATTAGCATCTCTTAGCTCAGGAAAAGTTGATTTCGTTATGGCAGGTATGACGCCAACTGCAGAGCGTAAAAATAATGTTGATTTCACAGATATATATTTTGTTGCTAATAATATGATTGTTTCTAAAAAGGATTCTAACATTAAATCATTAGAAGATTTAAAAGGGAAAAAAGTAGGGGTACAAACAGGATCTATTCAAGAAGAAAAGGCAGCTGAATTTAAAAAACAAGTTGATTTCACAGTTGAGGGACGTGACCGTATACCAGAAATCGTGCAAGAAATTAAAGCGGGTCGTTTTGATGCAGCGATTTTAGAAGATACAGTAGCGAAAAATTATTTAGAGAAAATGAAAGAATTACAAGGAATTGAAATTAAAGAAGCACCAGAAGAAGTAGGAGCAGCAATTGCCCTTCCAAAAAACAGTGATAAAACAGAAGAATTTAATAAAGTGATTAAAAAAATGCAAGAAAATGGAGAAATGGATAAATTAGTGAAGAAATGGTTTGGCAGCGAAAAATAAGCTGCCTTTCACTTTTCTGTGAGAGGAATGAAAAGAATGAACTTGGATTTTTCGGCAATTACGCCTTCAATACCATATATATTAAAAGGGCTAGAAGTTACTTTGAAAATTGTAGCTGCATCAGCTTTGGCAGGATTTATTTTAGGGATGTTATTAGCGCTTTGTAAAATTGCTAGAATACGAGTATTAAATATTGCAGCAGATATTTATACATCAATATTTCGTGGTACACCGCTAGTATTGCAATTAATGATTATTTATTTCGGTGTTCCGCAAATGATTGGGTATGAGATACCGGCCTTTTTAGCAGCTGTACTTGCATTTAGTTTAAATTCAGGTGCATATATGTCAGAAGTAATTCGTGCCGGCATTCAAGCGGTTGATAAAGGACAAACAGAAGCGGCTATGGCTTTAGGGGTTCCTTACGGAAAAATGATGAGAAATATTATTTTTCCTCAAGCTTTAAAAAATATATTACCAGCACTTGTAAATGAGTTTGCGACTCTTACGAAAGAATCGGCTGTAGTAACTGTAATTGGAGCAACAGATTTAATGCGCCGTGCTTACATTGTAGGCGGTGAAACGTTTAAATATCTTGAGCCATTACTTTTTGTTGGACTGATTTATTATATGCTAGTCATTATTCTTACATTAGTCGGGAAAGCCATTGAAGGGAGAATGAAAAAAAGTGATTAAAATTGAAAACCTTCATAAGTCATTTGGGAAAAATGAAGTATTAAAAGGAATTACGACAACGCTTGAAAAAGGAGAAGTTGTTGCAATTATCGGACCGTCTGGATCAGGGAAATCAACATTTTTACGTTGTATGAATATGTTAGAAGCACCGACAAATGGTCACATTTGGATTGGAACGGAAGAAGTAACGAACCCGAAAACGAATATCATGCATGTTCGTGAAAATGTCGGAATGGTATTTCAGCATTTTCACCTATTTCCTCATATGACTGTATTAGAAAATATTACGTATGCTCCTATTAATGTAAAAGGAGTAAAGAAGCAAGAAGCGGAAAAGAAAGCAGAGAAACTTTTAGAAAAAGTAGGATTATTAGATAAAAAAGATACGTATCCGAATCGCCTTTCAGGAGGACAAAAGCAACGTGTAGCAATTGCAAGAGCGTTAGCGATGGAACCGGAAGTTATGTTGTTTGATGAACCGACCTCTGCGTTAGATCCAGAAATGGTGAAAGAAGTGTTAGAAGTTATGAAATCATTAGTTACGACAGGAATGACGATGGCAATCGTTACACATGAAATGGGATTTGCAAAAGAAGTAGCAGACCGTGTTCTCTTTTTAGATGGTGGAAAGCTCGTAGAAGATAGTGCTCCAGCAGAATTTTTTGCAGCACCGAAGAGTGAACGTGCGCAACAATTTTTACAAAAGATATTGTAATATGTAAAGGTTAAGTGAATAATAAGTAGAAAAGGATGACATTGTGTCATCCTTTTTTTATACTAACTTTAAATACAGTTATACATATAGGAGTAATGATATGTTTAAAATTGGATACCGTACAGTAAAAACAGCAATAGGGACAGGTGCGGCAGTCTTAATTGCTCAGTTATTAGGTTTAGAATTTTATAGTTCAGCGGGTATTTTAGTCATTTTATGTGTACAAAACACGAAACGTAAATCAGTTCAAGTATCGTTACATCGTTTTTTAGCTTGTGTATTATCAATGGTATTCGCATTTTGTATTTTTGAAACAATTGGTTATACACCACTTGCAATTAGTGTATTATTACTTACATTTATCCCTACTGCAGTTATGTTTAAAATTCAAGAAGGGATTGTCACGAGCTCAGTTATTGTCATGCATCTATATTCATTGAAACAAATTACATGGCTTATAGTTGGAAATGAAATTGCTATACTGACGATTGGAATTAGTGTCGCTTTATTAGTAAACATGTACATGCCAAGCAGTGAGAATAAACTGAAAGAGTATCAAGGGAAAATAGAAGACCATTTCAGAACGATTTTGTTTGAAATGGTCGTTTATTTACGAAATCGAGATAGTAATTGGAGTGGGGCCGAATTAATTGAAACAGAAATGATGCTAAAAGAAGCAAAAGATTTATCATTTAAAAAACTTGAGAATGAATTTATGCGTGAAGATGACTATTATTATCGGTATTTTGATATGCGTATGCAACAATTTGAAATTTTGGAGCGAATGATACCATTAGCTGCATCACTGTCTTGGACGTATGAACAAGCTGATATGATTGCAGACGTAATCGAAAATATAGGAAATTCTATTCGTCCTGAAAGTACAGGGGTCATTTCGTTAAGACAACTTCAAGAAATGCGAGAGGTATTTAGAGAAATGCCTTTACCAGTCTCGCGAGAAGAATTTGAAATACGTGCAAAACTCGTTCAACTTGTTTATGAAATGGAGCAATATTTGCTCATTAAAAGTCGTTTTAAGGGAAAGGATAATATAAAAGAACTTATTTAGAAGGTAGGAATTATATATGCCGTATCTTCTTTCTTTATTATTATGTTTTTCTTTATCGCCGATTTGGCCTCTTGGTGATAATCCACGTGCTGGAGATCCTTTTATAATTGTAAATAAAGCGACAAATAAACTTGCTTACATTGACGATGGGAAGATTCAAAAGATTTTTCCAGTAGCGACAGGGAAAACAAATGAATTAACCCCAGAAGGAACTTTTGATATTGTACTGAAAGCGAAGGATCCGTATTATATTGCGAAGGATATTCCTGGTGGATCTCCGAAAAATCCACTTGGATCGAGGTGGATGGGATTTAACGCAAGAGGAACTGATGGAAGTAAATATGGGATACATGGGACAAATCAGCCTAGTTCAATTGGAAAATATATTTCGCAAGGATGCATAAGAATGAAGAAACATGATGTGGAATATTTGTTTGATCGTATTCCAATTGGAACGAAAGTATCGATTGTGAAATCGAAAAAAACATTTCAGCAATTGGCGAAGGAAAAAGGGGCCATAGTATTTGGAAAAGCCAACGAAACGGTTGGCTTTTTTCTTTTCTATAAGTTGTCTTGACATGTGTACATAACCATGCGTTAATGAGAATATATAAAGATAATTAAGTAAAGGGGTTGCTCATATGTATTTGAATCCAAAAATTTCTTACATGCAGTTTTGCATTGGTTTTCTATTTGTCATTACATTCATATTAGCAACTTTTAATATATGTTCTTACGTTGTAGCGATTGTATTTATGGCATTACTCAATCTTACTTTTGTTATTGGGGCATTTCAGCAGAAACAATATACAAGTTTTGTAATAGCACTTGTAATGGCTTTTTCCTTTAGTATTGTAGCAATTGTAATATATATAAAATAAAATGTTCATTACAAGTTAGACTATCTCGATTTCGAGATGGTCTATTTTGTATGTGTAAGCAGTAAAAAAAGGACGAGTGAATCGTCCTTTTTACCAAAACATACTTGCGCCAGTAAGTAGTGTTGTTACAAGCATAGAAATTAGCATTATATAAACCATAATTTTTTGAGCTTTTTTATGCATCGTTAAACCTCCTTGCAAATCAGTACAAATTTTATCCCGCTATTTGCGGACAGTAAGGGTCTCACCTCAAAATTCGGCGAATGCGGGGAAGTTAGGTAGGAGATCAACTATCCGTAAGCGCCCGATTGGTGCAACTAATTAAAGCTTCACTTTATTGTAACGAGAAATGGATTTGTGGACAAGGGGAGAGAAATGACAAATTTCGAGAAATGTGTGTAAAGTATAACAGGAAATTTTTGTGTGTGTAGAGAATATATTAAAAGATAGAGTACTAGTTTTTTGTTATGCAGGCATGAAGAATGGAGATACGATGATGAAAATATACGAAACAGATCGTTTACATTTAAGAGAAATTGATGAGTCGTATGCGGAAAAAGTTCTTCAATATTACGACAAAAATCGTGAATTTTTAAAAGCGTGGGAAGAGTATAGACCGGAGGATTTTTTCACGTTAGATTATCAAAAGAAAAAGTTACAAAAGGATAGAAAAGAGTTCGCGGAAGGTAAGATCATCAGGCTTTGGATTTTTAAAAAGGGTGATGATACGAAAATAATTGGTTGTATTTCATTTAATTTAATCGTTCGTGGTATTTATCAATCTTGTGTACTCAGTTACAAATTAGATAAAGAAGAGTTGAATAAAGGCTATACGACAGAAGCGCTTAGAAAAGCAATTCAAGTTGCTTTTGAGGAATCTCATTTACATCGTATAGAAGCGCCGATTATGCCACGTAATTTAGCATCTATACAAGTAGTGACGAAGATAGGCTTTCAATATGAGGGAGTATCTAGGAAGATGTTAATGGTAAATGGAATCTGGGAAGATCATATGCGCTGGGTATTGTTAAACGAGTAATAGGAGGCAGATGGGGATCTAGATGTGTTAACCATCTGTTTTTTGTCTTGTATTTCGAAACTTTTGCGAAATTCTGTTATAATTAATGTTGTTACATACATAATGGTAGTGCAGGAGGCGCAGTCTTATGATTAATCAAGAACGTTTAGTAAATGAATTTATGGAGTTAGTACAAGTAGATTCTGAAACAAAATTTGAAGCAGAAATTTGCAAAGTGTTAACAGAGAAATTTACTGCTTTAGGTGTAGAAGTATTTGAGGATGACACGATGGGTGTGACTGGTCATGGTGCAGGTAACTTAATCTGTACTTTACCAGCAACAAAAGACGGTGTTGATACAATTTATTTCACTTCTCATATGGATACAGTAGTTCCTGGTAATGGAATTAAGCCTTCTATTAAAGATGGATATATCGTATCAGATGGTACTACAATTTTAGGAGCCGATGACAAAGCTGGATTAGCATCTATGTTTGAAGCAATTCGTGTCTTAAAAGAGAAAAACATTCCTCATGGTAAAATTGAATTTATTATTACAGTTGGAGAAGAATCTGGTCTTGTTGGTGCAAAAGCGTTAGACCGTGAGCGTATTACAGCAAAATATGGTTATGCATTAGATAGTGATGGAAAAGTTGGTGAAATTGTAGTTGCAGCGCCAACACAAGCGAAAGTGAATGCGATTATTCGCGGGAAAACAGCTCACGCTGGCGTAGCACCAGAAAAAGGTGTATCTGCAATTACTATCGCAGCAAAAGCAATCGCAAAGATGCCACTTGGTCGTATCGATTCTGAAACAACTGCAAATATTGGACGTTTTGAAGGTGGTACACAAACAAATATCGTTTGCGATCATGTTCAAATTTTTGCAGAAGCTCGTTCTTTAATAAATGAGAAAATGGAAGCACAAGTTGCAAAAATGAAAGAAGCATTTGAAACAACTGCAAAAGAAATGGGTGGTCATGCAGACGTTGAAGTAAACGTTATGTATCCAGGATTTAAGTTTGCTGCTGGCGATCACGTTGTAGAAGTTGCGAAACGTGCAGCTGAAAACATCGGTCGTACGCCTTCTCTTCACCAAAGTGGTGGCGGAAGTGATGCGAACGTAATCGCAGGACATGGTATCCCAACAGTTAACTTAGCAGTTGGTTATGAAGAAATTCATACAACAAATGAAAAAATTCCTGTTGAAGAATTAGCGAAAACAGCAGAATTAGTTGTAGCTATTATTGAAGAAGTAGCGAAGTAAGTAATAAAGTAAAAAAAAGTAAAAAAGACGTGTGAACCAATTATGGTTTACGCGTCTTTTTTTATTTTGATTCAAGTGCTTTCACAAGGCGGATAAGCCAATATAGGAAAATCCATGGCAGTATATAGGTTGTTACGATACTTAGTAAACGTGGAAGGAGCCCTGCTACGTTTATATCAAAAATAGGAAGTAATAAATAATTAATTAAGATGACTAATATAATAACGAGAAATGTATAGTTGAGTTTACTATTTGATTTCACAATAGATCACTCCTTTTACAATAATATCCATAGTTCATATAAAGTATAGCAAAAATAAGGATAAAAAGAATAAGTAATTATTATATTGTACATGAATTTGATATAATGAAAGAACAAACGTTCTTTGAAAGGGGTGAGTATTATGCGAGAAATGTATCCGAAAAATGGACGTGTTATTTTACATGTAGATATGAATTGTTTTTTCGCATCTGTTGAAATTGCTCATGACCCATCATTACAAGGAAAGCCATTAGCGATTGCGGGGAATGAAAAAGAGAGAAAAGGGATTATCATAACATGTAGTTATGAGGCGAGAGAAAATGGAATACGTACGACGATGCCTCTATGGGAAGCAAAGAGATTATGTCCGCAATTAGTTGTGAGGCATCCTAATTTTACATTATATCGAGAAGCTTCATTTCAAATGTTTCAAATTCTTTCCCGTTTTACAGAAAAAATACAACCGGTTTCGATAGATGAAGGGTATTTAGATATTACAGAGTGCTATGCACTCGGTTCGCCTCCTGAAATAGCGAAGATGATTCAACAAGCGTTACTAACAGAGTTACAGCTTCCATGTAGCATCGGAATCGCTCCAAATCTTTTCCTAGCAAAGACTGCTTCAGATATGAAAAAACCTCTTGGTATTACAGTACTTCGAAAACGTGATATCCCAGAAATTATTTGGCCACGATCCGTTGCAGAGATGCATGGAATCGGAGAGAAAACAGCTGAAAAACTAAAAGACATTCATATACATACAATTGAACAGTTAGCAAAAGGAGACGAGCATATCATTCGCGCTAAAATTGGAAAGCACGGTGTTGATTTACAAAAACGTGCAAAAGGTATGGATGACAGGGAAGTTGATCCAAATCAAATGGGACAACATAAAAGCGTTGGAAATTCGATGACTTTCTCAAAGGATATGGATGAAGAAAAAGAATTACTTGATATGTTAGAAAGATTATCGAAATCAGTAAGCAAAAGGTTACAAAAACGAACTCTCGTTAGTTATAACATTCAAATTATGATTAAATACCATGATCGTCGCACAGTAACACGGAGTAAACAATTGAAAAATGCAATTTGGGAAGAACGGGTTATTTTCCAAGCGGCATCCCGTTTATGGAAGCAACACTGGGATGGTGATTCTGTTCGTTTGTTAGGTGTTACGGCTACTGAATTAGAGTGGAAGACAGAATCGGTAAAACAGTTAGATTTGTTTTCATTTGAAGAAGATGCGAAAGAAGAGCCGTTACTTGCTGTTATTGATCAAATCAATGATAAGTATGGAACACCTATTTTACAGCGAGGTAGTCAATTATTACGTAAGCAAGAGAAGTCGTTTCAGCAAAAATTAGAGAATAAGTTTATGTAGAAGTTGTTAGAGATTTAAACCTTTCTTTTTTAGATGGAAGAGAGGATCTAGCCATGCGTAGAAGCGGTCAAACCCTTTTTTAGCTCCATGCTAAGTTGAAAACAAGGAGAACAAACGAGTATGGAGTGTGTCGGATTATGCATAGCTGTTGCTTATTTGTTGAAAGTGAAAAAATGGGTATATGTAAAAGGTGTTATGGATATAAACCCTTCTTTTTTAGATAGAAGAGAGAATCCGGTCATGCATTGAAGCGATCAGATCCTTTTTCAGCCCCATGCCAAGTTGAAAACAAGGAGAGCAAACGAGTATGGATATAAATAAAAAGCACTGTAATCAGTGCTTTTTATTATAGATTATGAGATTGTAGGGTTTTCAAAAATAACAATCTCTGAGCTATTTGTTGTTGAAACGCGTTGTGCGTAATATGTTAAAGCTGAAGAAATATATGTTGGTAACGTCTCATTTGTATGTGATGTTGTATATTCATGAATTAATTCTTTTAAAGTCGTCCACTCTAGTTGTGCTGGATGATCAGAAACGAAAGAACTTACCCAGCGATCAAATGAAGATGAAAAATCAGTCTGTAAACGAAATACTTCTTTCATAATAAAACGCTCCCTTTATATATGATATAGTTATATTACTACAAAATACGAACAATTGTTAAGTTTTTTATTTCAAACGTTCGTGTTATATAGTTGTCTAGATGATTGGTTATGTAAATTCAATTTGCCATTTGAAATAACATTCCGTAAGATGAAAGATAGATTATATAAAGAGCTGGAGGAAAGAAAGTGGAATTTGTATTTTTAGGAACTGGTGCAGGTGTTCCTTCAAAAGGAAGGAACGTTTCAGCAATCGCCTTACAATTGTTAGAAGAACGAGGGCAAACGTGGCTATTTGACTGTGGTGAAGCGACTCAGCATCAAATTTTACATACATCTGTACGCCCAAGACGCATTGAAAAAATATTTATTACCCATTTACATGGAGATCATATTTTTGGTTTGCCGGGTTTATTAGGGAGCCGTTCTTTTCAAGGAGGAACGACGCCGTTAACAGTGTACGGCCCAAAAGGAATTAAACAATTTATTGAAGTAGCATTATTAGTAAGTACGACACATGTTAAATATCCACTTGAAATCGTTGAGATTACGGAAGAGGGTATTGTGTTTGAGGATAATGAATTCAGTGTAGAAACAAAAAGGTTATCACACGGAATCGAATGTTTCGGATATCGAATTGTAGAGAAAGATATACAGGGAGCTCTTTTAGTTGATAAGTTGCTGGGAATGGGTGTGAAACCGGGTCCAATCTTTAAGCGTTTAAAAGATGGAGAAGTAGTTGAATTAGAGAATGGCACAGTGTTAAATGGAAAGGATTTTATCGGCTCGCCTCAAAAAGGAAGAGTTATTACAATTTTAGGCGATACACGATATTGCGAAGCGAGTAGAGAGCTTGCGCAAGATGCCGATATACTTGTTCATGAAGCGACTTTTGCGGCAGAAGATGGACAGCAAGCACATGACTATTTCCATTCAACAACAGAACAAGCTGCGCGTATTGCATTAAATGCAAATGTAAAGCGATTAATATTGACTCATATTAGTTCTCGTTATCAAGGAGATACATATAAGGAATTGCTGAAAGAAGCAAGAGAGTTATTTTCTAATACAGAAATCGCGATGGATTTGAAATCATTTCCAGTAGAAAAGTAATATTCAAAAAATGGTAACATATGTTTGCCATTTTTTTTATTTATAATAAAAAAATTTTTTACTAAAACTGTTATCATTTTATATTTATATTGGATAATACAGAAAGTTGTAATGGTTTAGAGATATAGGATAAAAATATATAATACCGATTATTTAGAAAAACTGTTATATAAGTAGGACGACATACAAGTGATACAAATAGGGAAAATAGATTTTTATTCAGAAATTTTAAAATTCAATAAAAGTAAGCGTTTCATAAAAAACAAGCTATAATGAGGGCACATTATAATTTACATCATGCGTTTTAGTCATTTTTCGTAACAAACGAAATTGACTAAACAGTGAGAGAGCATCATGGAGATTATTAAGGGAACGATATTACTATTATTTGTACTAAGTCTTTTTCACTCTTTAGTTTTAAAGCTCCAAACGGTATGAAAGCAATGGGGGCTTTAGCAAATGCGGCCGTTGCAAGTTTCTTAGTTGAAGTTTTTCAATTATACGTTAGTGGAGATTTAATTGGTATACCATTTTTAAAAGAGGTTGGACGATCAGCAGATAGTCTAGGCGGAGTAGCGGGTGCCACTTTAGTTGCATTAGCAATGGGTGTATCACCTGTTTAGGCTATGCTTGCAATGGCTTCTGTGTTAAACTTTGGATTGCTACCAGGATTTATTGCTGGTTATCTTATATCATTTTTAGTAAAACAAATTGAAAAACGTGTACCAGAAGGATTAGATTTAATGATCCAATGAAAGTAACGCTATATTTCTTATGTATTATGGTATCTGGTATTATTTCAGGATATATTGGTTCACTGCTATTCAAAAACTATCCAATTCGTACAGCGGAGCAAATTCGTGGTACGGCTGGAAAAGCAACAGGTGTGGCAGCTTAATAGAATAGTAGAAAATAATTTTTTCATAGAGGTTTAGGGGGAGTTATGATGAAGTATCGCTCAGTGTTTGATATTATTGGTCCGGTTATGATTGGTCCATCAAGTTCACATACAGCAGGCGCAGCAAGAATGGGGCAAGTTGCTCGTCAACTGTTTCGTCATGAACCAGAGAGAGTTAGCATTTCATTATACGGTTCATTTGCAAAAACATATCGTGGTCATGGTACGGATGTAGCACTAGTTGGTGGAATACTAGGATTTGAAACAGATGATTTACGTATTCCAAGTGCGCTAGAAATTGCACAAGAACGCGGGATTGAAGTAGAATTTATTGAAGAAGATGCAAATGCTCCACATCCAAATACAGCGAAAATTCGTCTGTATAAAGGTGAAGAGGAAATCGAAGTTGTTGCTTGCTCAATTGGTGGCGGTAAAATCGAAGTTGTAGAATTAAATGGATTCGATCTTCAATTATCAGGAACGAGTCCAGCACTTCTTATTGTAAATAACGATCGCTTCGGCGCTATTGCAGCTGTAGCTTCAATCCTTGCAAAACATGAGATTAACATTAGTACAATGAGTGTTTCTCGTAAAGAAAAAGGAAGAAGAGCGCTTATGGTCATTGAAACAGATGAATTATTAGCGGATGAAGTAATCGCGGAAATAAATGGGCAACAAAATATTTGTCAAGTAACTATTATGGATTAATTGCAGGGGGGACACACCATGTTTCGGAACGCAGCGGAACTAGTGGCGCAAGCTAAAGAACAAAATGTAAAAATCGCAGAAATTATGATTCAATGTGAAATGGATACAAGAAGTATCTCAAGGGACGAAGTAATTGCCGGAATGGAAAAGAACTTAGTCGTGATGGAACAAGCAGTAGAACGCGGTATTCGTGGTGTAAAATCACCGACTGGTTTAACTGGTGGGGATGCTGTGAAAGTTCGAGAGTATATGAAGAGTGGAAAAGGCTTATCTGGGGATACAATTTTGGACGCAGTGAGTAAAGCAGTTGCGACAAATGAAGTAAACGCAGCGATGGGGATCATTTGTGCAACACCAACAGCAGGATCTGCTGGAACAGTGCCAGGCGTCCTGTTTGCACTTAAAGAAAAATTACAGCCGACACGTGAAGAAATGATTGAATTTTTATTTACAGCAGGAGCTTTCGGTATGGTTGTTGCGAATAATGCTTGTATTTCTGGTGCGGCAGGAGGTTGCCAAGCTGAGGTAGGTTCAGCAAGTGGAATGGCAGCAGCAGCAGCAGTTGAGATGGCTGGTGGAACACCAGATCAAGCAGCTACAGCGATGGCGATTTCATTAAAGAATATGCTTGGTTTAGTATGTGATCCTGTTGCAGGGCTTGTAGAAGTACCTTGTGTAAAACGTAATGCAGCAGGAGCTGCGAATGCCATGATTTCAGCTGATTTATCATTAGCTGGTGTAACTAGTACAATTCCATGTGATGAAGTCATTGAGGCAATGTTTAGAATTGGACAAACGATGCCGGTAGCACTTCGTGAAACAGCAGAAGGTGGACTTGCAGCAACACCAACAGGTCGTCGTCTGCAAGAAGAGATTTTTGGTAAGAGTAATAACTAAAAGCATATCATATGATTAAAATAAAAAACGGAGCTCAAATAAAGTTGAGCTCCGTTTTTTATTTTTCTTTTGCTATTTTTTCTAATGTTTTTCCAAGATCGTGTGATCGTTTCGTTGCTTGTGTAATACAGGAAATTAATGCTTGTTGAAAATCATGCTCTTGTAATACTTCAATACCTGCTTCGGTAGTTCCGCCAGGAGAAGTAATTTCTTTTCGCAAAATAGAAGGATGTTTTTCGCTTGCTTTTAGCATTTCAGCAGCACCAATCATCGTCTGAAGAATAAGAGATTTTGCAACATCTTCTTTTAAACCAATTTTTTTTGCTGCCTCTTCCATTGCCTCTACCACGTAATAAATATAAGCTGGTCCACTTCCGGATAATGCAGTGACAGCATGCATATCTTCTTCCTCTACAACAGAGACGAGACCAATCGTTTCAAATAACGACGTTGCAGTTCGAATATGTTTCTCCGTTGCGTGTACTGAAGGTGAGATAGCGGTAGCGGATTTTAAAATGGCCGCAGATGTATTTGGCATTGCACGAATAATTGGAACATCTTTTTGAAGTAGGTTTCTAATTGAATGAGTAGAAACACCTGCTAATAACGAAATAATAAGCAAGTCATTATTTATGTATTCTTTAAGAGGAATAACCGCTTCTGCAACATCCTTTGGTTTCATTGCTAGAAAAAGAATATTTGTATTAGCAAGTAGTTCTTTTTTGTTATGCGTACCTTTGATACCATATTTTGTATGTAGCTCTTGTAACCTTGTCTCGTTAGAACGATTACTTACGGTAATTTGTTCTCCTTTAACAACATTTGCGTGTAACAATCCACCAATAATCGCTTCGGCAATAGAACCTGCACCGAGAAAGGATATGTTTTGAATAGACATGATGTTCCTCCTTTAAACTTGGTTAGAAATACTTATAAATGTACATACATTCGTTTTTTTATAGAAAACACCTCTTTTTATCTGAAAATAATGACAAATTTATATAGAAGTTGTAAACTGAAGAGGTATTCATTTTTGAACCGGAAAGAGTCAGGGGGGCTAAGCATGACGGCGATTCACCGAATGGAGATTCCTGTGCCATTTGCAGTTGAGACAGTGAATGTGTTTTTAGTTGAGGGGGAGACATTAACATTAATTGATACAGGGACGAATACAGAAGAGGCAAGAAATGCGTTAGAAAGTCAATTAGGTGCATTAGGGCATAAGATAGAAGATATTGAAACGGTAGTCATTACGCATCATCATGCGGATCATTGTGGACTTTTAAATACATTTTCTGAAAAAGTAAAGATTATTGGACATCCTTGGAATGAACCGTGGATCACGCAGAATGCTGAATTTTTAAAGAGGTATCATGAATTTTTTAAAGAGACGGCCTTGCAGTTCGGCGTTCCAGCAGCATTTTTGAATGGTGAGGAGTTATTAACGACAAAGACACTTAAATATTCTTGTAATAGATCGTTAACGCATACTGTGAGAGAGGGAGATCGTATTGATTCTTTACCTGGGTTTACAGTGATTGAAACACCAGGTCATGCTTCTACTCATATTTCTTTATATAGAGAATCCGATGGAATATTAATTGGTGGGGATGCTCTCATTAGTCATATTTCTTCGAATCCCATATTAGAACCACCATATGAAGGGCAAACAGAAAGAGCACGTCCATTGCTACAATATAATCAAACGTTAAAACGTTTAAGTGAAATGAATATTTCACGTATTTTATCAGGGCATGGAGAAGATGTTCTGAATGTGAACCAACTTATTGAAACAAGATTACAAAAGCAAGAGACACGTGCGTTTAAAGTGCTGGAGCTATTAAAGGAAAAACCAATGACAGCATTTGAAGTATGTGTAAAACTATTTCCGGTATTATATAAAGAGCAATTGCCACTTACTATCTCAGAAACTGTTGGACAATTAGACTTTTTAGCATATAATCAACAAGTGATGATTGATGAATCTTCACAACAACTGATTTATTATGCAAAGTAGGTGACAGCAATGACGGGACGTTTACAAGAAAAAGTAATCGTCATTACAGGTGCTTCTAGTGGAATTGGAGAGCAAGTTGCAATGCAGGTTGCAGAGCAAGGGGCGACGCCGGTATTAATGGCTCGAACAGAAGAGAAGCTACAAGCATTAGCAGACAAAATTAAAGCAACTTATAATACGCCTTGCTATTACTATGTATTAGATGTAAGTGAAGAAACGAAAGTACAATCTGTTTTTTCAAAGGTATTACAAGAAGTAGGACGTATTGATATATTGGTAAATAATGCGGGGTTTGGTATTTTTAAAACGTTTGAAGATGCGTCAATGGATGAAGTAAAGGATATGTTTCAAGTAAATGTATTTGGATTAGTAGCTTGTACGAAAGCGGTATTACCTTATATGGTAAAAAAGAACGAAGGACAAATTATTAATATTGCTTCATTGGCTGGAAAAATTGCAACTCCGAAGTCGAGTGCTTATGCAGCAACAAAACACGCTGTATTAGGATTTACGAATAGTTTGCGTATGGAATTATCGAATACAGATGTTTATGTAACAGCAATTAACCCAGGACCGATAGATACGAACTTTTTTGAAATAGCTGATCAATCAGGTACATATGTGAAAAATATGGGACGTTACATGTTAAAACCAACATATGTAGCAGAACAAATCGTAAAATCGATGCAAACGAAAAAACGTGAAGTAAACTTGCCGAAGTGGATGGGGATTGGGCCGAAGCTCTATGCTTTATTCCCAGGTGTATTTGAACGTGTAGCAGGCAAATCATTAAGTAAAAAATAGGAGATTTCCATATGGAAATCTCCTATTTTTTTATTTTCCAGTCACATAATCGTAGACGATATCCTCAACTGCCTCGTATACATCAATTTCATTATTTGAATGAATTATCGTTTGAATATGTTTAATTAGCATTTCCTGATCCTCTTTTGAAACAGGATTACATTGATATTGCCGAAAACTTTTTGTAATCATTTTTTCAATTAATTTTTCATTCATGTTTTTCCCCGCCTGTATGTATACATGTATTGTTTTATTGTACTTGAAGTGCAATGGAAATACTACTATACATTGTTTTTGCATAAAAATTCGATTATGTATATTATTTTTCTAGTAAAATTAAGAATTTTAAGTTTTGAAAATTTATAAATATTTAATTGACTCTATAAATATACAATATTATAATCATACTTAATTTAAAGAATGGATATGAGGAGGAGCTTATGAAAGTCGCAATTATTGGAGCAACTGGATATGGAGGGATTGAGTTAATTCGGTTATTAGAGCAACATCCGTATTTTTCGATAGCATCTCTCCATTCTTTTTCGCAAGTTGGTGAGTGTATAACAAATGTATACCCGCATTTTCGAAATGTTCTCGTACATACATTACAAGAAATTGATGCGAAAGCAATAGAGAAGGAAGCAGAAATCGTATTTTTAGCGACGCCGGCAGGAGTATCGGCAGAGTTAACTCCAAAATTATTAGCAGTAGGGTTAAAAGTAATTGACCTATCTGGAGACTTTCGTATGATAGATCCTTCGTCATATGAACTGTGGTATAAAAGGCCAGCTGCACAAGAAGAAATTCTTAAGAAAGCAGTTTATGGGTTAAGCGAATGGAAAAGGTCCGAGATTCAAAATGCAGATTTAATTGCAAACCCAGGATGTTTTGCTACAGCCGCATTATTAGCGATAGCGCCGTTAGTACGCAGCGGCATGATCGAAGAAGGTTCCGTTATTATTGATGCGAAATCAGGGGTATCTGGAGCAGGCAAAACGCCAACAACAATGACTCACTTTCCTGAGCTATATGATAACTTACACATTTACAAAGTAAATCAACATCAGCACATTCCAGAGATTGAGCAAATGCTTACAGAGTGGAATAGTGAAATGAAACCAATTACATTTAGTACACATTTAATACCGATATCGCGGGGGATTATGATTACGCTTTATGCGAAAGTGAAACAGGAAATGAAAATAAAGCAACTTCAAACTTTGTATGAAGAAACGTATGAACATTCAGCTTTCGTTCGAGTTTGCGCTCAAGGAGAATTTCCAAGTCCGAAAGAAGTAAGAGGCTCAAATTATTGTGATATTGGGATAGCTTACGATGAAAGAACAGAAAGAGTCACGGTCGTTTCTGTTATAGATAATATGATGAAAGGTGCAGCTGGGCAAGCGATTCAAAATGCAAATGTATTAGCGGGATTGGAAGAGACAACAGGTTTACAACATATGCCGCTTTATCCATAAGGGGGACATTATGATTAAAGTATCGTCTATTACAAAATTAGAAAATGGTTCAATTGTAACGCCGAAAGGATTTTCAGCAATTGGTACTGCAAATGGTCTGAAAAAAGAGAAAAAGGATTTAGGTGCAATCGTTTGTGAAGTACCAGCAGCATGTGCCGCTGTTTATACAACAAATCAAATACAAGCAGCTCCCCTGCAAGTAACGAAAGAAAGTATAGCAGCTGAGGGGAAATTACAAGCAATTATCGTCAATAGCGGAAATGCAAATGCTTGTACGGGAATGAAGGGGCTACAAGATGCATACGAGATGCGCGGATTAGGAGCAGAACATCTTGGTGTGAAAGAAAATTACGTCGCGGTAGCTTCAACAGGTGTAATTGGTGTCCCTTTACCGATGGATATAATTCGGCATGGAGTTGAAACTCTTATACCAACAAAAAACGTAAGTGGGGCACGTTCTTTTTCTGAAGCGATTTTAACGACGGATCTTATAACGAAAGAAACTTGCTATGAGATGATAATTGATGGGGAAGCAGTGACCATTGCTGGGGTCGCAAAAGGTTCAGGGATGATCCATCCGAATATGGCAACGATGCTTAGTTTTATTACAACAGACGCCAATATAGAGCATGAAATATTGCAAACAGCATTATCACAAATTACGAATCATACGTTTAATCAAATTACGGTGGACGGAGATACTTCTACAAATGATATGGTCATCGTTATGGCAAGTGGATTATCAGAAACGAAAACGATGAATATGGAACATAAAGACTGGGAAACTTTCGTATTGGCTTTACAAAAGGTATGTGAAGATTTAGCGAAAAAAATTGCACAAGATGGTGAAGGGGCTACGAAGTTAATAGAAGTAAACGTGTTAGGGGCTCGAATAAATGAAGAAGCAAAGAAAATTGCAAAACAAATAGTCGGTTCGAGTCTTGTGAAAACAGCAATATACGGTGAGGATCCAAATTGGGGACGAATTATTAGTAGTATTGGGCAGAGTGAAGTAACTATTAACCCAAATACAATTGATATAACTCTTCAATCTATCGCCGTATTAAAAAATAGTGAGCCTCAAATGTTTTCTGAAGAGGAAATGACAAAGAAGTTACAAGAACATGAAATAAAAATTGATGTGTGTTTACATTTAGGAGATGAAACGGGATCAGCTTGGGGCTGTGACTTAAGTTATGAATATGTGAAAATAAATGCTTGTTATCGTACATAAGGAGAGAGAAGATGAGTGATTATATTGTAGTTAAATGTGGCGGTAGCATGTTGAATCGATTAAATAGTGTGTTTTTTGAGTGCATAAAGAAATTGCAAAATAAGTATAAGGTTGTTATTGTCCATGGCGGTGGCCCAGAAATTGATGCCAAGTTAGAAGACTCTAATATCAAGGTAGAAAAGAAAGATGGATTACGAGTAACGTCAAAAGAGGTTATGGATGTTGTTCAAATGGTACTATGCGGAAGTACGAATAAAAAATTCGTAATGAATTTACAAAAATATGATTTACTTGCGGTGGGGCTTTCAGGATGTGACGGTAATTTACTTCAAGTTCAACCTGTTGGCGAAGAGATGGGATATGTAGGAGAAGTAAGTTATGTAGAAACAGCCTTATTAAAAGGATTGATAGATATGAATTATATTCCTGTTATTGCTCCAATTGGGATAAGTGGTAATGAAGTTTATAACATAAATGCAGATACTGCCGCAGCTGGAATTGCAGCCGCACTATCCGCAAAAGAACTCATTTTTATTACAGATGTAGATGGGATATTACATGAAGGGAAATTAGTAAAGAAAGCGGATGAATCTGAAATTGTTACATTTATAGAAAAAGGTGTTATTACAGGCGGGATGATTCCGAAAGTACAGGCGGCACTAGCGTCATTAAAAATGGGAGTGCAAAAGGTTAGTATCGTAAATGGAATGACGGATTTTACCGAGGTTACAGGTGAGTGTATCGGAACGACGGTAACGAGGGGCGTGAGTATTGCATGACAAGTCATCTTTTTCAAACGTATGGAAGAAGAAATATTGAGTTTGTAAAAGGAAAGGGAACGAAAGTCATTGATAATAACGGTAAGCAATATTTAGATTTCACATCAGGAATTGGCGTATGTAATTTAGGGCATTGTCACCCTACTGTTATGAAAGCTGTACAAGAGCAGCTTGATGATATATGGCATATATCTAACCTGTTTACAAACAGCTTACAAGAAGAAGTCGCGTCATTATTAACAGAAAATACAGCATTAGATTATGTGTTTTTCTGTAATAGCGGAGCAGAAGCGAATGAAGCAGCTTTGAAGCTAGCCCGTAAGCATACTGGAAAATCTCTCGT
The DNA here is from genome assembly GCF_030348325.1 of Bacillus hominis. NCBI lineage: Bacteria > Bacillati > Bacillota > Bacilli > Caryophanales > Bacillaceae > Bacillus > Bacillus hominis. The sequence continues at coordinate 3,734,834 of NZ_JAUCFS010000005.1, read as the reverse complement.
TATAACATGTGAGCAATCTTTTCACGGTAGAACCTTTGGAACGATGAGTGCAACAGGCCAAGATAAAGTGAAAGAGGGATTTGGTCCGCTCCTTCCGTCTTTTTTACATATCCCTTTTAACGATATTAAGGTATTAGAGGAAGTAATGAATGAAGAAGTTGCGGCGATAATGGTAGAAGTTGTTCAAGGAGAGGGAGGAGTCATACCTGCTGATCTATCTTTTTTGAAATCGATTGAAACATTATGTAATAAGTTCGGTTCCTTATTTATTATAGACGAAGTACAAACAGGAATTGGAAGAACAGGGACATTATTTGCTTACGAACAAATGGGAATAAATCCTCATATCGTTACTACCGCTAAGGCTCTTGGAAATGGCATTCCTGTTGGAGCGATGATCGGCCAGAAAGAACTCGGAACATCGTTTACTGCAGGATCACACGGTTCAACGTTTGGTGGGAATTATATTGCTATGACTGCAGCGAAAGAAGTATTGCAATTCATTAAGGAACAATCGTTTTTAAAAGAAGTACAGGAAAAGGGCGAGTATGTATTAAAGAAATTGCAAGAAGAATTACGACACGTTGAATGTGTTCAAAATATTCGTGGTAAGGGACTTATGATTGGGATCGAATGTAAGCATGAGGTTGCAAATTTCATAGAACAACTAGAAAAAGCAGGACTTCTCGTATTACAAGCAGGACCTAATGTTATAAGACTATTACCGCCACTTATTGTAACGAATGAAGAGTTAGAACAGGCAGTATATATGATAAAAAAAGTAGTTTGTACAAAAAACGTATCAATCATATAAGGGGGAAGTTTCATGTCAACTGTACAAGTACCGAAATTAAATACGAAAGATCTTTTAACATTAGAAGAATTGACGCAAGAAGAAATCATTTCTTTAATTGAGTTTGCTATATATTTAAAAAAGAATAAGCAGGAGCCTTTACTACAAGGTAAAATATTAGGGCTTATTTTTGATAAACATTCAACCCGTACTCGCGTTTCTTTTGAAGCAGGAATGGTACAGCTCGGAGGACATGGAATGTTTTTAAGTGGGAAAGAAATGCAAATCGGAAGAGGGGAGACTGTTTCAGACACTGCAAAAGTATTATCTCATTATATTGATGGGATTATGATACGTACATTCTCACACGCGGATGTAGAAGAGTTGGCAAAAGAATCGAGCATTCCTGTTATTAATGGATTAACGGATGATCATCACCCTTGTCAAGCATTGGCAGATTTAATGACAATATATGAAGAAGTGAATACATTTAAAGGAATTAAATTGGCGTACGTAGGTGATGGGAACAATGTATGTCATTCATTGTTGCTAGCGAGTGCAAAAGTCGGAATGAATATGACCGTTGCCACTCCTGTAGGGTATGAACCGAATGAAGAAATTGTAAAAAAAGCGTTAGCCATTGCTAAGGAAACAGGAGCTGAAATTGAAATTTTGCATAGTCCTGAATTAGCGGCAAGTGAAGCAGATTTTATTTATACTGACGTTTGGATGAGTATGGGGCAAGAAGGAGAAGAAGAGAAATACACTTTATTCCAGCCGTTCCAAGTAAATAAAGAGCTTGTTACAAATGCGAAGCAAACATACCGTTTCTTACACTGTTTACCTGCCCATCGTGAAGAAGAAGTAACAGGTGAAATTATTGATGGACCACAGTCTATTGTTTTTGAGCAAGCTGGTAATCGATTACATGCTCAAAAAGCATTATTAGTAAGTTTATTTAAAAATGTAGAGGAGCCTTCCTAAAAGGGAGGTTTTTTTGTGTTGAAATGTCGGATGTATATTTAGTTAATTCTTTCTATATCATTTATAATAAAAAGAGAAAACTAAATTTATTTTTCATATGATGTAAGGACATACTAGGTATAAAAATATAGTTAAAGAGATGATGAATTTGAAAACAACTAAGAAAACATATTCGTTTTTCCAGCGGATGTGGAGAATATTAAAGTTTCAATATTTTAAGTTGCTTCGATCGCCAGAAGGAGCAAAGAAAGTATCGTTAGGTTTTGCTATTGGATTCGGTTTAGAAATGTTGGTGATTTATACAGCATCGCTCGTATATTTAATCTTTTATCCGGTAGTCCGATTAGCAAAGGGATCCTTTCCAGCTGCAGTTATTGGTAATATTATTGGAAAAATATCGTTTCTACCAGTATTTTTATTTCCGTTTGCTTATGCGTTAGGGAAAATGATTTATCCATTTGATGTAAAGAAAATGCATCATGAACCATTTACGATGTCAGATTTATTTTCGAGTCATATTTTTACAATGTTAAAGAGCTTATTACAGAGTGAAGTGTATGTATTAATTGGCATGACGATAATAGGAATTGTGTTTGGGGTAATTTCATACTTCGTTGTGCATTATTTATATGAAAAGAATCGTAAGTTACGTTTGAAGAAAAGAAAGAAACAAGTGAGAGAACCACTTGTGCAAATATAAAGAATGTCACATTCATTTTCTCCTTTGAATATGTTTAAGAAAAAGGGGGAGAGAATGAATGTATTATTACTATGTACCTCAAGTGTATCCATATACAAATTATTATCCTGTAAATGATATGAGGCAGCAGCAATTCGGAGTATATCCGCAGCGACAAATACAGCAAATGCAACAGCCTGAGCAGCAACCTGTTCAAGAACGAAAGCCATATTTAATGACATGGCCGTATTCAAATGTATACTATGGTAATTATTACGAATCATAAAGCTGCTTCTATTTAGAAGCAGCTTTATGCGTTTGTTTTCAAAATTAAATTTTGAATGGTTTTAAGAGAATGAATGAGCTTTTCGCGCTCTTCCTCAGATAATGTTTGAAAATTTTCTTTTAGTTTGTCTAAAATGAATTGCTGATATTGATTTACTAACAATTTCCCTTCAGTTGTTAGGGAAATTAAAATGACCCGTCGATCTTTTTCGCTATAATGACGCTCTATTAGTTCTTCTTGAATGAGTTTGTTTAATAGAGGGGTCATGTTAGGCCGTGAAATCGCTAGCCGCTTGCCAATTTCTGAAACTGCTAATGTACCATTTTCATGCAAAAGCAGTAACACTTGTGTATGTGACGGCGGCATATGTCTTTGAGAAGAAAATTCTCCAGGAAGCATAAATTTGCGATAAAAAAGAGGCACTAGCGAAAGAAGATGATCAACAATACGTTCCCACTCGCGTGATTCCATATAACGGCCCCCTTCCACTATCATTGTAACAAAAAAGACAAGGTATAAAAATAGAATTGTTTTATGGTCGTCTTAATATTTGTAGGATAATACTTGCTTTGTAAATGTATTGGCAATAATCGCATAGCCGTTATCATTTGGGTGTACTTGGTCAAATAGTAAATCTTTTTTATCATTCGATATTAATTTTCGAATTGGTAAAACGATAGATGGCTGATTCGCTTTTGAAATAGCATAAACAGAATCATTCCAACCATCTAAAAACATATCTGCATAACTTGAGATGGAGTCATCTAGTTGTAGAGGGTTATAGAGTTCAGATAGAATGAGTAAAGCATTCGGATTTTGATCTCGAACGGTCTTTACAATATTTTTTACATCCGTTTCAAAACGGGCTTTTTCCTTATTTAACATTTTAATACCATCTATAACACCTACATCACGATTTAAGCGGAATAAATTATTTCCTCCAATATTAATAGTAATTATATTTGCTTCCCTAATCTTTTGTTGAACTTTTTCTGACTGGACTTTTTTAGCGAGACGATCTGTAGTGAGCCCATTTACACCGAGGTTCTCCACCGTAATTGGTTTATGAATTTGTCCTTCTAGTTGTCTAGAGGCTAATTCGGCAAATCCCCCTTGTGTTGAGCCATATCCTTTTGCGAGTGAATCACCTAATACGAGGTGATAAAAGGAGTCATTCGCTTGCTTATCAATCCAACTGGGAGCAGATGTTTTTTCTGTTTTGCTTTCATTTTCTTTTTGTTTTGTCTCATCGTTCTTTTCAAAATTAGAATAAGAAATGATTAGAAGGAGGAGACAAACAATTGTTAAGATGACTTTTTTCATAAATTCATCCTCCTTGTAATTGGTAATTGTATCATATTCAGCAGTATAAGCAATGTAAGGGCATGTTATATGTTTATGAAAATTTTACAATAACTTTACAGAAAATTTGTAGAAGTGTGTCAAAAAATATTGACGGTAGGAAAGAACTTTAGATATGATAATGTCAGATAAGGTGAAAATCTACTTAGTGGGAGCTTTATCTCCCGTTAATTGTTAGTCTTCATCAATCAGGCGTTTAAGGGGACTACTCGTTAGCGCAGGATGAAATGAAAATCGTGTCTTTAATAGAAGAAAAAAGGTATGTGGTTAGAGACAGATAGAAATTCATTTCATTATTCTTTGGTAATTGTATAAGGGGGATTTTTTGTGAAAAAGTCAAAAAAAATGCTAGCTGGAGCAACACTTGCAATTGGCGTTATAGCACCGCAAGTGTTGCCGACAACAGCTCATGCAGAGGAAAAAGCTGGGGAGAGTACAGTTAACTTACGAATTTTAGAAACATCAGATATTCACGTTAACTTAATGAATTATGATTATTATCAAACGAAAACAGATAATAAAGTAGGTCTCGTGCAAACTGCAACACTTGTTAATAAAGCGCGTGAAGAAGCGAAGAATTCTGTCCTATTTGATGATGGGGATGCATTACAAGGGACGCCACTTGGGGATTATGTAGCGAATAAAATAAATGATCCGCAGAAGCCAGTTGATCCTAGTTATGTACATCCATTATATCGTTTAATGAATTTAATGAAGTATGACGTCATCTCTCTTGGGAATCATGAATTTAACTACGGTTTAGATTATTTAAACAAAGTAATTAGTAAAACAGAATTCCCGGTTATTAATTCGAACGTCTATAAAGACGATAAAGATAATAATGAAGAAAACGACCAAAATTACTTTAAACCATATCATATTTTTGAAAAAGAAGTAGAAGATGAATCAGGTCAAAAACAAAAGGTGAAAATTGGTGTAATGGGATTTGTTCCACCTCAAGTTATGAATTGGGATAAAGCAAATTTAGAAGGAAAAGTTAAAGCAAAAGATATTGTTGAAACAGCTAAGAAAATGGTACCGAAAATGAAAGCAGAAGGTGCAGACGTTATCGTTGCGTTAGCTCATTCAGGTGTTGATAAGAGTGGATACAACGTTGGAATGGAAAACGCGTCGTATTATTTAACAGAGGTTCCGGGTGTAGATGCAGTATTAATGGGACATTCACATACTGAAGTGAAGGATGTATTTAATGGTGTTCCAGTTGTAATGCCTGGTGTTTTTGGCAGTAACTTAGGTATTATTGATATGCAATTGAAAAAGGTAAACGGAAAATGGGAAGTACAAAAAGAGCAATCGAAGCCACAACTTCGTCCGATCGCTGATAGTAAAGGTAATCCATTAGTAGAATCTGATCAAAAACTAGTTAATGAAATTAAAGATGATCATAAAGCGACAATCGATTATGTAAATACAGCTGTAGGTAAAACGACAGCGCCAATCAATAGTTATTTTTCATTAGTACAAGATGATCCTTCAGTGCAACTTGTGACAAATGCACAAAAATGGTATGTTGAGAAGTTATTTGCTGAAAATGGACAATACAGTAAGTATAAAGGAATTCCAGTTTTATCTGCAGGGGCACCATTTAAAGCAGGTGGCCGAAACGGTGCTACATATTATACTGATATTCCAGCTGGAACTTTAGCGATTAAAAACGTTGCAGATTTATACGTATATCCAAATACATTATATGCTGTAAAAGTAAGTGGAGCACAAGTGAAAGAATGGCTTGAAATGTCTGCAGGTCAATTTAATCAAATTGATCCAAAGAAAACAGAAGAACAGCCACTAGTAAATATAGGCTATCCTACATATAATTTTGATGTTTTAGATGGTTTAAAATACGAAATTGATGTGACGCAGCCGGCGAAATATGATAAAGATGGAAAAGTTGTAAATGCAAATACGAATCGTATTGTAAATATGACGTATGAAGGTAAGCCTGTAGCTGACAACCAAGAGTTTATCGTTGCTACAAATAACTATCGTGGAAGTAGCCAAACGTTCCCTGGTGTAAGTAAAGGGGAGGTTGTATACCAATCACAAGATGAAACGCGTCAAATTATTGTGAAGTATATGCAAGAAACACCAGTTATTAATCCAGCAGCAGATCAAAATTGGGCGTTTAAACCGATTATTGCAGATAAATTAAATACAACATTTGATTCTTCACCAAATGCACAAAAATATATAAAGAAAGATGGAAAAATATCATATGTTGGACCATCTGAAAATGAATTCGCTAAATATGCAATTGATATAACGAAGAAGAACGACGGTGATAAGGAAACTGGTGGAGAGAATCCAACGACACCGCCAACAGGTGATGGAAATAATGGAGAGAATCCAACGACACCACCAACAGGTGATGGAAATAATGGGGAGAATCCAACGGCACCGCCAACAGATGAAGGTAATAATGGAAATGAACCAAAACAAGATGGAAACAACGCAGGATCTGGACAAACTACAACGGATAATCAAAATACAAAAGAAACTGTAAGTGAAAATAAAGAAGCAGATAAAGAGGAACGTGATTTACCGAAAACAGGTGCAAGTGTTGCTTCTACAATAGGAGCGGGTCTTGCGTTTGTTGGAGCGGGATTACTTATGTTATTTAGAAGAAAGAAAGCAAATAGATAGTAAAGTATTGTAAAAAAAGGATTACCGTAATCGGTAATCCTTTTTTTACGTATATATTATGAAACTGGTACTGCTTTTTCTTTCTTCCATGAAAGACCAAATCCAGTGAAACCAACAATAATTGTTAAGACTGGACAGGCTAAACAGAAGATTGCGTATGGAACATAATCGAATGTTGGAACGCTAAGGACGTTTGTTAAGAATACGCCACTTACACCCCATGGTACGAGTGGGTTAACAACTGTACCTGCATCTTCTAATACTCGTGATAAATTACGACGTTCTAAACCGATTTCATCGTATTTGTTAGCGAATGCTTGTCCTGTTAAAACGATGGATAAGTATTGTTCGCCGAGTAAGAAGTTCACACCAATTGCAGTGGAAGCGGTAGAGATGATTAAGCGTGTACTTGATTTTACAAAGCTAGAGATGATATTCATAAGCTGCGTGATAATGCCCATTCCTTGTAGTAAGCCACCCATACAAAGAGCGAGGAAAATAAGAGCAATTGACATCATCATACTTTGTAAACCACCGCGAGATAATAAGCTATCAATATCTTTTATACCAGTTTTAGAAACGTAACCATCCTGCATAATTTTCATTAAATCAGCTAAAGAAGTGCTAGGTTTAAAAATAAAGAGAATAATAATCCCTACTACGATTCCTGCAAGTAATGTTGGAACTGCTGGAACCTTTTTAAATGCGAATAGGAACAGTAATAAAATTGGAATAAGTGTAATGATAGAAATTGTTGCATTTTTTTCTAACGTGCTAATAAAGGATGTGAAATCAACATTGCCTCCAGATCCACTTCCTAAAATGAAATATGCAATAAAAGCAATAATGAAAGCTGGAATTGTCGTCCAAAGCATGTTACGAATATGTTCAAATAAATCTACACCCGTTACAGCTGGAGCTAAGTTTGTTGTATCAGATAAAGGAGACATTTTATCCCCAAAGAATGCACCAGAAATAATTGCACCAGCAATAAGAGCTGGATCGTATCCAAGAGCACTACCCATGCCCATAAAGGCAAGACCTACAGTTGCAGCAGTTGTAAACGCACTACCGATACTCGTTCCAACAATTGCACAAACAACAAAAACAGTTGGAACGAAAATTTTTGGAGATACAAGTTGGAAGCCGTATACCATTAAAGTTGGAATTGTTCCAGCTGCGATCCAAACACTAATTAATACGCCAACAAGTAAGAAAATAAATATTGATGGAATACCAGCTGAAATACTACTGATCATTCCTTTTTCCATAGTAGACCAAGAGATTTTTTTCATAAATCCAAATGCTAATAAAAGAACGATACCAAATAAAATTGGGATGTGTGGTGAAACTTCTAATTGAATAACACTAAAACCAATACAGAAAAAGATAAAAATTGTTAAAAGAACAGATTCCATTTTTGAAACCATTGTTTTTCCCTCCTAAATAATCTAAAATAGCTCTTTTTTATATAAAATTCGCCAATATTGTTTATTTCCTTCTAAATTTTAGAATTTTGCGACAAATTACCGGTAATTGTCAATACTTCTATATGATACGGAAATGATTGGATAAAAAAACGTCCCTGCATATAATTATGCAGGGACGAAGAAATCGCGGTACCACCCTAGCTTGTGAAATGAATGTATCACAAAATAAAGGGTCATATGATATGCGCTAATAAAATAAAAAACGCCCCTGCAATATATGCAGGGACGAAAAATTCGCGGTACCACCCTAAATTGTGAAACAGTGTCGTTTCACCACTCTTTAGACATAACGGTCTATAACCGTCTTTCACTACTCCTCACGTTTCGTAAAAGAAGCTCCAGGGGGTAATTCATAAATCGCTCTGTACTGGTTCGCACCGACCACCAGCTCTCTGAAATCAGAAATCGAAATACTACTAAATCCTATCAACGCCGATTCATATGATGTTAGTTAAATTTTTATCATATATTCATCATACATGTCAATAAAAATATTCGATATTTTTTTAGGGGAATAAAGGAGAAATGTTTTTAATACTGTAAAAATGTGCGTTATAATGAATTTGAAAGGGGAGGAAAGAGTGAAGAAAAAAATAATTCTTTTTACCACCTTACTAGTCGTTGGCGGAAGTGCTGGAATTTACACAGCTTTTGCAGCTGAATCAGAGCAGTCGAAACAAAAGCAAATACAGCAGTCAGAAGTGAAGAAAGTGAAAGAAGCTGAAGAGAAGAAATCGATGGAAAAAGCAGCTGCGAAACTAGGAGTTTCTACTGATGGGAAAACAAAAGAAGAGGTTGCGAAAGAAGTAAATACCGCAAGATTTGAGAAGCGCCACGATCTATTAATTGAGCATGCAAAACAACTTGGAATTGATACAGAAGGTAAAAAAGATGAAGAGATTATTTTAGAAATTGGCAAGATACAACATGGAAAGTAGGACAACTTATCGTATGATAAGTTGTTCTTTTTTAAGAACTATTTGATTTAAAAATAATTGACAGTTATTTAATTTTAATGTTAACTATATTTATAAACAAGTTAACATTAGGGGTGGCAATTGTGACTGTTAATAGTAACACGAGTAAAAAAACGTCTTATACATATGAAGAATTATCGAAGAGGAATAAAGATTACGTATGGCATCCATTTACACAAATGAAAGATTATTTAGAAGAAGATCCTGTCATTATTGAACGTGGAGAGGGAAGAAAGTTATACGACGTGAACGGAAATGAATATTGGGACGGTGTTTCGTCTATTTGGTTAAATGTTCATGGGCATCAAGTACCGGAACTAGATGAGGCAATTCGTGAACAATTAAATAAAATTGCACATTCTACTATGTTAGGACTTGCTAACGTTCCATCTATTTTATTAGCAGAAAAAATTATCGATGTTGTACCAAAAGGTTTGAAGAAAGTATTCTACTCAGATTCTGGTTCGACAGCTGTTGAAATTGCAATTAAGATGGCCTTTCAATATTGGCAGCACAAAGGGAAACCGAGAAAACAAAGATTTGTTACATTAAAAGAAGCGTATCACGGTGATACAATTGGAGCAGTTTCAGTAGGAGCAATAGACTTGTTTCACCAAGTGTATAGTTCATTATTATTTGAGGCAATTAAAATGCCGTATCCGTATACATATCGTTCTCCTTATGGAAATGACAAGGAAGAAATTGTGAATAAGCATTTAGAAGAAATGGAAGAATTGTTGAAAGAAAAACATGAAGAAATTGCAGCAATTATTGTAGAACCTTTAATGCAAGGTGCTGGAGGCATGATTACAATGCCAAAAGGATATTTAAAAGGGCTACGTAATTTATGTACAAAATATAATGTTTTATTTATTACAGATGAGGTAGCGACTGGATTTGGGCGTACGGGGAAAATGTTTGCGTGTGAACATGAAAATGTGACGCCGGACATTTTAACAGCTGGGAAAGGTTTAACAGGTGGATATTTACCAATTGCTGTTACGGTAACGACAGACGAAATATATAATGCCTTCTTAGGAGAGTATGAGGAACAAAAAACATTTTTCCATGGGCATAGTTACACAGGTAATCCGTTAGGGTGTGCGGTAGCAATTGCGAATCTAGAACTATATGAAAAAACTAATTTAATAGAATCTGTTGCGCATAAAACAGAATATGTAGCGGGGCAATTAGAAGCGCTTAATGAATATAAGCACGTAGGTGATATTCGTCAGTGCGGGTTAATGATTGGTATTGAACTTGTGAAAAATAAGGAAACGAAAGAATCGTTTGAATGGACAGAAAGAGTCGGTGTTCAAGTGTGTAAACGTTCAAGAGAGTTAGGCATGATTTTACGTCCGCTTGGTAACACCATTGTATTTATGCCTCCTCTTGCATCTACAATTGCTGAAATTGATGAGATGTTACGCATTTTATATAAAGCAATCTCGGATGTTACGGAGGAAGAATAATGAGTGGTTTTTTCATAACAGCAACAGATACTGAAGTTGGGAAAACTGTGGTAGCAGGTGCGTTAGCAGGTGTATTTAGAGAGTTGGGATATAACGTAGGGGTATATAAACCGTTGCAAAGCGGACACGTTGCATCAAATGCAGAGGGAGATGCAGCAAGGTTAAAAGCCTTATCGGGTGTATCGACAAGAGAAGAAGAAATTTGTCCGTATTCTATTGAAGAACCACTTGCTCCGAGACTTGCTATGAAAAGAGCTGGAAGGACAGTAACGTTAAAAGAAATTACTGAGCACTATAATGAACTACTAAAAGAGTTTAATAATCTATTTGTAGAAGGGGCTGGTGGGCTTGCAGTCCCATATACAGAAGATGCTTTAGTGATTGACTTTGCAAAAGAATTACAGCTTCCTCTAATTGTAGTAGCGCGTCCTACGCTAGGAACAGTGAATCATACTGTTTTAACAATTTCTTATGCAAAGGCACATGGTTTAAAAGTAGCAGGTGTAATTTTATCTGGTTGTAAAGAGTGTGAAATGGAAAGAGTGCAAGAAAATAAAGAGATGATTGAAGAGTTAAGCGGAGTACCGGTTTTAGGTTTATTACCATTCTTTACAGGTGAATTTACTCGGGAAGAAGTATTAGAATCTGCAAAAGAACATATTATGATCTCGAAATTAGAGGAGTTCATTCAAAATGAATCAAATGTGGCACACACACCTTCACTCTAAAATAGAACAATTAAGAGAGCAAGGGCAGTATCGTAATTTGCATGTGACAGAGCAAGCGGAAGAGACATGGCTTATTCGAAATGAGAAAAGGATGCTAAATTTAGCGTCAAATAATTATTTAGGGTTAGCTGGAGATGAAAGGTTAAAAGAAGCTGCTGTTGCGTGTACAAAAATATATGGAACTGGAGCGACAGCTTCTCGTCTCGTTGTAGGAAATTATCCACTGTATGAAGAGGTGGAGAGAAGTATATGCAACTGGAAAGGTACTGAAAGAGCGTTAATCGTAAATAGTGGGTATACAGCAAATGTAGGTGCTATATCTTCTTTAGCTGGTCGTCACGATATTGTTTTTAGTGATAAATTAAATCACGCAAGTATTGTTGATGGAATTATATTAAGCGGAGCAGAACATAAGAGGTATCGTCATAATGATTTGGATCATTTAGAGAAGATGTTGAAAATAGCGTCACCTGAAAAGAGGAAATTAATCGTAACTGATACTGTTTTTAGTATGGATGGTGATACTGCATACTTGAGAGGCTTAGTGCAACTTAAAGAGAAATACGGGGCAATCATTATAGTTGATGAAGCGCATGCGAGTGGAATATATGGAATCGGCGGAGCTGGATTAGCTCATATAGAAAAAGATATTGCTCAAAAAATTGATATACATATGGGGACGTTTAGTAAGGCTTTAGGGTGTTATGGTGCGTATTTAACAGGTGATGCAATTTATATAGAGTACTTACAAAATATGATGAGAAGCTTTGTTTTTACTACAGCTTTACCACCAGGAACGTTAGGAGCAGTGCAAAAAGCAATTGAGATTGTAAAAGAAGATAACGAAAGAAGAGAGAACCTTATAGCGAATGGTGCATATTTCAGGACTCATTTACGAGAGGCTGGTTTTGATATTGGGAATAGCTCAACTCATATTGTACCAATTGTAGTCGGTTCAAATGAAAATGCTTTACGGTTTAGTGAAAGATTACAAGAGGTAGGTATCGCAGCCATTGCAATTCGTCCGCCAACTGTTCCGGTTGGGAGTTCCCGAATTCGCTTTGCAGTTACGTCACAACATACAATGGCGGATTTAAAATGGGCCATTCAGCATATTATACGCATTGGTAAAGAAGAGGGGTTTTCAGTATGAAAGAGCTAAAGATTATTTTTATTCCTGGGTGGGGAATGGAAGAAGGTGTTTGGACTTTAGTACTTCCGTATTTTAAAGGATATCCTGTTCAATGCATAGATTGGCGTAACGTGAAAGAGAAAAGTGAATTTGTGGGACGAATAATAGATGTAGCACGTGATGAAAATGTAATTTTAGTTGGATGGTCATTAGGAGCATTAGCGACAATTCAAGCTTATAAAAAGATTAAGGCGAAAGGTATTGTACTAATTGGTGGTACTGCTAAATTTACAAATACGAGCGACTATACGAGCGGATGGAATTCTTTGCATGTAGAACGGTTGAAAAAGAATTTGGCGAGAAAGAAAGAAGATACGCTACAGCGGTTCTATGAAAATATGTTTACAAAAAATGAGCTGAAGGAGAATACGAGTTTTAAAGAGATTGCGCTGAATTTTAAAGGGGACTCGATTCAGTCTTTACAATTAGGCTTAGATTATTTAATAGAAACAGATATGAGAAACGAATTAACAGATATCAAAGTCCCGTTGTTACTTCTTCATGGAGAACAGGATGTGATATGTCCATTATCCGCAGCTCATAATATGACGGAGAATACGAATGCTACGCTAAAAGTAGTAAGCGGGGCGGGTCATGCATTATGTGTAACGAATTTTGAATATTGCGCAAATGAAATTATCCAATTTGTAGAGGGGATACGACATGATCAACAAAACGTTACTGCAAAAACGGTTTAACGGGGCAGCTGTATCCTACGATCAATATGCAAACGTACAAAAAAAGATGGCACATTCGTTACTTTCTATATTGAAGCGGCGATATAGTGAAACATCATCAATACGTATTTTAGAACTTGGATGCGGGACAGGTTATGTCACAGAGCAATTATCAAAGTTATTTCCAAAAGCACAAATTACAGCCGTTGATTTTGCTGAAAGTATGATTGCGGTTGCAAAAACTAGACAAAATATCGAAAACGTAACGTTTCACTGTGAGGATATCGAAAGTTTACGATTAGAAGAATCGTATGATGTCATAATTTCAAATGCCACATTTCAATGGCTTAACAATGTAAAACAAGTGATAAGAAATTTATTTCATCATTTGTCTACAGATGGGATAGTACTCTTTTCCACCTTTGGACAAGAAACTTTTCAAGAGCTCCATGCTTCGTTTCAGCGAGCGAAAGAGGAAAAAAATATTCAAAATGAAACTTTGATTGGTCAACGTTTTTATTCGAAAGATCAGTTGCTTCATATATGCAAGATAGAAACAGGGGATGTGCATGTTTCTGAAACATGTTACATAGAGAGTTTTGCAGAAGTTAGGGAGTTCCTACATTCTATTCGAAAAATAGGAGCGACCAATAGTAATGAAGAGTCTTATTGTCAAAGCCCTTCACTCTTTCGTACGATGCTTCGTATATACGAAAGAGACTTCACGGAAAAAGAAGGGATAGTAGCAACATATCATGCTTTATTTACGTATATAACAAAAGAGGGGAAGAGATGAAATGAAACAAGTACAAACAAAAAGGGATTGGAAAAAACTTGCATACGACGTAGTAGAAGAGAAAATGATTACGAAAGAAGATGCAATTGCAATATTAGAAGCTGATGATGCAGAGGTTTTAGAAATTATGAATGCAGCTTACATCATTCGCCATCATCATTTTGGTAAGAAAGTAAAGTTGAACATGATTATAAATACGAAATCTGGATTATGTCCTGAAGATTGCGGGTATTGTTCACAGTCTATTATTTCAGAAGCACCGATTGATAAGTATGCATGGTTAACACAAGAGAAAATTGTTGAAGGAGCGCACGAAGCAATTAGACGTAAAGCAGGTACATATTGTATTGTTGCATCTGGTCGTCGTCCGACGGATAAAGAAGTAAATCACGTTATTGGAGCAGTTAAGGAAATTCGTGAAACGACAGATTTAAAGATTTGCTGTTGTTTAGGATTTTTAAATGAAGATCAAGCAGGTCAGTTAGCAGAAGCTGGTGTGCATCGTTATAACCACAATTTAAATACGCATGCCAACAATTATGATAGCATTTGTTCAACGCATACGTATGACGATCGTGTTGATACAGTCCAAAAAGCGAAGCAAGCCGGTATTTCTCCATGCTCTGGGGCAATTTTCGGAATGGGAGAAACGATTGAACAGCGCGCTGAAATTGCATTTGAATTACAACGTTTAGATGCGGATTCTATCCCATGTAATTTCCTTGTTGCTGTAAAGGGTACTCCGCTTGAAGGACAAAAAGAATTAACACCTGTAGAATGTTTAAAAGTGCTGGCGATGATGCGTTTTGTAAATCCAACAAAAGAAATTCGTATTTCAGGCGGCCGAGAACTTAATTTACGCTCTGTACAGCCAATTGGTCTATTTGCAGCAAACTCTATCTTTGTCGGTGACTATTTAACAACAGCTGGACAAGAGCCGACTGCGGACTGGGGTATGATTGAAGATTTAGGATTTGAGATTGAAGAATGTGCGCTATAAAATAGATGAAAAGCAAACTCTTTAAAGGGTTTGCTTTTTTTGTAAATAAAATGTAATAAAAGTCCATTAACGCTTGATAGTAGTCGCTTTTGGACGAGAAAAATAATTTTTGTGGACGAATTTTCCAAGCCTCAATTGTACATAGTAAAAATGTAATTTATATCGGGGTGGAGGATTTTACATGTACAAATACATATTAGCCATTATGACTTGTCTGATTTTAATAAAAGCGATAAGTGCTGATCCAGTTAAGGCGGCTGAAAATCCTGAACAAAAAGAAATGCAACAAAGAATTGAACAGCATTTTCGAACGAAAGCTGAACATTTTGGACTTGAAACAGAAGGAAAAGATTTAAAAGAAGTGAGGAAGGAAATTTCTATTATAGAAGAAGCGGAAAAAAGAGAAAATGTGTGGAGAACAGCACAAACTCTTCGTATAAAAACAGAAGGAAAAACGATGGATGAATTAATAGAAGATGTACGAAAAAAGGTGAGAAAATAAAAAAAAGAGGCCACAGCCTCTTTTTTTTAAGCCCATTGTTTTGATAAATGAGCCATTTCAATCGCAGCAACTGCTGATTCATATCCTTTATTACCAGCTTTTGTACCTGCACGTTCAATCGCTTGTTCAATGGTTTCTGTCGTTAATACACCGAAAATAACTGGAATGTCCGTTTGTAGTGATAAAGACGCAACACCTTTTGCTACTTCATTACAAACGTAATCGTAATGTGTTGTAGCACCGCGAATTACTGTACCTAATGTAATAACAGCATCATATTTTCCGCTATTTGCCATCTTTTTAGCGATTAAAGGAATTTCAAATGCACCAGGAACCCATGCAACATCAATATCATTCTCTTCTACACCGTGACGCTTTAATCCATCTAAAGCTCCGCCAAGTAACTTACTTGTAATAAACTCATTAAAGCGCCCAACAACAACCCCAACTTTTAATCCTGTACCAACTAAATGACCTTCGAATACCATAATTTATCTCTCCCTTAATTATAAGTTTAGTAAATGTCCTAATTTATTTACTTTCGTTTGTAAATACGTTTTATTTTCTTCTTTTGTTGGCATTTGCAACGGTACACGCTCGGTTACTTCTAAATCGTAACCTTGTAAGCCAGCAATTTTTCGTGGATTATTCGTTAATAATCGTAAACTTTGTAAGCCTAAATCTTTTAAAATTTGAGCGCCAATACCGTAATCACGAAGATCAGCTGGGAACCCAAGTTTTTCATTTGCTTCTACAGTATCTAACCCTTCTTCTTGTAACTTATAAGCGCGAAGCTTATTAAGAAGGCCAATGCCTCGTCCTTCTTGTCTCATATAGAGAAGAACACCTTTTCCTGCACTTTCAATTTGAGCAAGTGCAGCATGTAGCTGTGGTCCGCAATCACAGCGGCACGAACCAAATACATCTCCTGTTAAGCATTCAGAATGAACGCGTACAAGTACAGGTTCGCCTGTTGAAATATCACCTTTTACGAGCGCGATATGTTCTTTCATATCTAATGAGTTAGAATAGCCAATTGCATGAAAAGTACCGAAATCTGTAGGTAATGTAATTTCCACTTCTCTCGTCACAAGTGTTTCGTGATGGCGGCGATAAGCAATTAAATCTTCAATTGTAATCATTTTTATATCGAATTGTTTTGCACACTGTATTAAATCAGGTACACGTGCCATCGTCCCATCTTCATTTATAATCTCGCAAATGACGCCAGCTGGCTCAGCTCCGCAAAGTTTTGCTAAATCAACAGCAGCTTCTGTATGACCTGCGCGGCGAAGGACGCCACCTTCTTTCGCAATTAATGGAAAGATATGTCCAGGGCGGTTAAAATCCGTTCCTTTAGATGCGGGATTTAATAATTCCTGTATTGTTGTAGCACGCTCATGAGCACTAATGCCTGTTGTTGTAGAAACGTGATCGATGCTTACTGTAAAGGCAGTATGATGCGAATCCGTATTATGAGAAACCATTGGTTCTAGCTGTAGACGTTCTGCGTACCCTTCCGTAATCGGTACGCAAACGAGACCACGACCGTGTGTAATCATAAAATTAATCGTTTCTGGTGTAATGTACTCTGCTAAAGCAATAAAATCGCCTTCATTTTCTCGGTTTTCATCATCACATACGATAACGACTTTTCCTTGTTTTAAATCTTCTAGAGCTTCTTCAATACGATGAAACATTGTGCTTCCCCCTTATAGAAATCCGTTTTCTTGTAAAAAGCTTTCGGTCATTGAATCTGTTCTTTTTACAGGTTTAGTAATAAAGCGTTCGATATATTTACCAATCATGTCACACTCAATGTTTACGATATCTCCAGCATTCTTGTCCCCGATAACAGATTCGCTTACTGTGTGCGGGATGAGTGAAATGGTAATAGAAGAATCGTCTATATCAAATATCGTTAAACTCGTTCCATCAACAGCAACGGATCCTTTATGCAAACAATAGCGTAGTAATTCATCAGAAATTGCTATTTTATAATAGATGGCATTGTAATGTTGTTTTTTTGTTAAAATTGTTCCGATGCCATCAATATGTCCTGAAACGAAATGTCCACCGAATCGTCCATTTGCAGCCATGGCCCGCTCTAAATTTACTTTAGAGTGTGATTTAAGCAGGCGAAGTGATGTTGATTTCATCGTTTCAGGCATTGCATCAACAGTGAATGAAGTAGTCGTAAAAGTAGTTACTGTTAAGCAAATGCCGTTAACCGCGATACTATCACCTAACTTGACATCTGATAAAATTTGATTTGCGCTAATAGTTAGCCTCATTGCTTCACCACTTTGAGTCATGCTTGATATTGTTCCTAACTCTTCTACAATTCCTGTAAACATTCCGTCACCTCGCTTTTTAAGGTTGCAACAATTTTTATATCATTACCAATTTGTTTCATCTCTTGAATTGTTAAGGAAAGTGCATCTTGTAATTTTGAAAAACCAGATCCGCCAAATAAAGTAGGTGCATCTTTTCCACCAATTAACTTTGGGCTTATATACGTTACAATTTCATTGAAATTGTTTGATTGTAAGAAACTTGCATGCACTGTTTGACCACCTTCGACGAAAAGAGAAAGTATCTGTTTCTCGCCGAGTAGGTATAAGACATCTTGGATTTCAATTTGTTTCGTTTTCATTTGGAATATAGCTATATTTTCAGATTCATAAGAAGCTATTTTCTCTTTATTTACATCTTTACCGACAATAATCCATGTCGGTGCTAAACCATCTGTCATGACATGGGAAGATGGTGGCGTTCGTAAATGGGTATCCAAAATAACGCGTATAGGATGTTTACCCCCGTTAGGAATTCTTGTTGTTAAATGAGGATTATCAGCTACAACTGTATTCACCCCTACAAGAATCGCATCATGAGTATGGCGATACAGGTGAACATCAGCTCGTGCTTTTTTACCTGTAATCCATTTGCTTTCACCAGTTACAGTTGCTGTTTTTCCATCTAAGCTCATCGCTGTTTTTATTGTTACAAATGGACGTTTCGTTTTCATGTAGTGAAAAAAGTAGCGGTTTAATAAAACTGCTTCTGATTCAAGAACACCGGTAGTTACTTCGATTCCAGCTTCCTCTAATCTCCTTTTTCCATTACCAGAAACGAGCGGGTTACAATCAAGGGTAGCAATGACAACGCGCTTAACTTTCTTTTCGATGAGCAATTCACAGCAAGGTGGTGTTTTTCCAAAGTGGCTACACGGTTCAAGTGTTACATAAACGGTAGCGTTTTTTGCATTCTCACCAGCCATTTGAAGGGCATGAACTTCTGCGTGTTCTTTACCAGCACGCATGTGGGCACCCATACCGACGATGTTTCCATCTTTTACAACGACAGCACCAACCATAGGATTTGGACTCGTTTGTCCTGATGTCCCTTGTGCTAACTGCAAGGCAATCCTCATATATTCTTGATCTGTCATTCTCTTCACCTCTCCTAAAAAAATCAAAAAACCCCAAGGATTTAATATCCTTGGGGTTTGGGAGACGTGATTTCTAGAAATATAGTTCGAATACGAAAGTATAGGAAAGAAACCTAACGATGATTGACATTTTTGCATAAGGAAAAAACCTAGCAAAGATATCAAATTTTTTAAACGCTAGTTGTCTCTTTTTTATTTCAGTATAAAAAATGAGTATAGAAAACTAAACATATATATAAATTCAAAATGAATTTATATATATGTGCATACTGAAATAAAAGTGTATTCACTATATAAAAAACTAGAAACATATCCTTCTCCCATCCAGACTATACTGTCGGCCCTAGAGTTTCACTAGATCCACCGTTTTCGAGTTGAAAACGGGTCACGGACTTAGAAGTTTTCACTTCATCACCGCCGGTTGGGAATTTCACCCGACCCCGAAGGATGCTGTTTGGTCAAATTATAGCACAAAAAAGAAAAAAGGCTAGCAAAAAATATTTGAATGTGAAGAATTGTGTGAAAATACATGCCGGTTTGAATGGGGACGAAAGTAATAGAAATGTTGAAAGGGGAAGGGCTGTATAGGCTTTGATCAAAAGAAAAAACATGCACAAATAAATGTGCATGCTCTTTAAATATTTATTCTGCCTCTGGTGCTCTAACAACAGACTCGAATTTTCCTTTATGCGAAGCATCGCAATAAGGCATGTTTTTTGATAAACCACAACGACATAAAGAAAATGCTGGTTTTGCTGGGAATACATTCCCTTGTGAGTCAACTAATTCCACGTCCCCTGTAACGCGAAAAGAGCCATTATCATTTACTTTAATTTGTACTTTTGCCAACGTTATCCCTCCTTTCCAAACGCTTAATCTCATCATATAATCAAGGGAAGTACTTGACAATATAAAGTGAAACTTTAATCAATGCGGGTTCATCCCGCTGATTATTAGCCTTCACCAATCGGGCGTTTATGGGCAGTTAATCGCCCTCCTAACTTCTTTGCCTCAGCCGAATTTTGAGATGGGAGTCTTACTGCCCGCAAATAGCGGGATAAAAAGAGCACTTTGTTTGAGAGAGAAGAGAGTGTTATAATAGTTTTTATAACTGACTAGAGTAAGGTGACGAAAGATGGATAAAAAATTACAAACACTACAAAATATTGCAAATGAGCGCACATGGGCATCATTTTTGAATGATAATCATCCATATAGTTTACTTCATTGGTCCATTGCAGGTGTAGGCCAAGAACCGAAAGATGTTTGGTTACTTCAAGATGAGGTGACTTTTCAAACGACGGAATTCCCAACGCTAGACGAGGCAGTAAAGTGGATTTCTGAAAATATGGAACAAGTTACAGACGTTTTAGCGCAGTAAAAAAACAGGCTTATGCAAGCCTGTTTTTTGTTTCTTTTACATATGTGTTTAAAAATTGATCGATGGCATCTTCGTACTCTTCTTTATTTTCATTATAAGAGCAAGCGTGTGCACCATGTTCTGCAATATAAAGCTGTTTATTATTTTCTTTCGCTTCATAAAGTGATTTTGTCATATCAGATAAAATATAGTCATCATCTTTACTATGAATAAAGAGAACAGGGTTGTTAATATTTTTTATACAATCAATTGGTGAAACTTCACGAATTGTATAGCCGTCACGAACTTTTAAAAAGGCATTTGCTAAAGGTAATAAAGGCCATTTTGGTAAATGAAACTCAACTTTCAAACGATGTTGTAACTGTCCATAAAAATCAGAAAAAGGACAATCAGCAATATAAAAATCAGCACCATCTTCTACAAGTCCTGCATATTGAAGAAGAGTTGCAGCACCCATAGATTCACCATGAATTCCGAGTGTAATATTCGTTCCGAAACGATCTTTTAGCCAGTCAACTACTGACTTCAAATCATGTTTTTCATAATAGCCATAGCTTGTTGTTTTACCACCTGTTTTACCATGACGGCGATGATCATAAATAAATACGTTATATCCTCTATTTAAAAATAAATTTGCATATTTAACGGAATTCATTTTATTTACAGTCACACCATGACAAAAAATCATAAATTTATTGGAATGACCAGCTGGCATGTAATATCCGTGAAGTTCGTATCCGAATTGAGACGGGATGTGAACCTCTTCTTTTTGAATAGCCTTAAAATCGTCCAAATGAAAATGCTTTTTTGTTTCGCGTTCCAAAACTTCTTCCTCTGTTTTTTTCTTCAAGTACATAACTTTATTTGTAAAGAAAATCCCAATCGCAGTTAGTGCACCTAGTATAGTAAACAATGCTGTAAAAAAACGTTTCATACTTTACCTCATCCTCCAAATACCTCTACATATGATACACTAACATTGTATCACAATGATGTAAAAAGGGGCGAAATCGTATATGGTTCATATACAAAAAATTACACCAGAAATGAAAGAAGTAATTCAGGATTTTATGTGTAAAAACTGGGGGAGCTCAATGATGGTCTCACGAGGCAGAGTACATCATTTAGAAGAATTACCCGGTTTTGTTGTGCTTGAAAATGACGGAATAGTAGGAATTTTAACGTATGAAGTGATAAAAAACATGTGTGAAATTGTATCGTTAGATAGTTTTGAGGAAAGAAAGGGGATTGGTACAAAACTGGTGGATTGTGCATTGCAAGTGGCAAAAGAGAATGAATGTAAAAAAGTTTGGCTCATTACGACGAATGATAATATGAATGCACTTCGTTTTTATCAAAAACGTAAATTTAGCATGACAAATCTATATGTAGGTGCTGTGGAAGAAGCACGAAAAATAAAAAAAGAAATTCCGTTTATTGGTTATGATAATATCGCGATTTCACATGAAATTCAGCTGGAATATAAATTGTAAGTAAAACGTAAATTATGTAACAATTTTCAGAAATATAAAACAATAACCTTGACGAATGTTATATTTTGGTTTAGTTTAAAATTGTAATCTATTACCATATTAAGGGGTGACGATGTGGCAACTATACGTGATGTTGCAAAATTGGCCGGGGTTTCAGTCGCAACTGTTTCAAGAGTTATTAATGAAAAAGGATATGTCCATGAAGATACGGTAAAACAAGTAAAACAGGCAATTGAAGAGTTACAATATAGGCCGAATGCTACAGCAAAACCTTTATTTAAACAGCCTGCAACAATGATTGCATTACTTGTAGATAATTTGCATAACCCATCATACATCACTTTGCTCCGTTACGTTGAGGAAATTGCATATAAAGAAGGGTATCAAGTAGTTGTTTGTAATATAGAAAACAAGAAGAACTACATAGAGGTGTTCATACAAAATGACATTGCAGGCGTTATAATGACGAAATCTGTTTTCCAAAGTATAGGAGAAGTTTCACTTCCTTTCGTTGTGCTTGAGGGAAGGCAATCTCTTATGAGCTATTATGAAAGTGGACAGAAAGCTGTTTCTTTATTAAAAGAGAAAGGCTGCCAGTTTCTTTCTTATATCGGTGAGGGAGTAGAGAGTGAAGAAATGGAAGAGCATGTGGCAGGGTTTTTAGATACTGCTTGGAAAGAAGGACTTTCTTATCGAGAGGAAATTGTACAAGGGTATACGAATCAACAGTTTCTTGAATTGTTACAAAAACATCCATACATAGATGGGATTGTAGCTTCAAGTGATAAGGTCGCTATTGAGCTAATCAGGGCGGCGAAAACTCTTAATATTCATATACCAGGTAAGTTGCAAATCATTGGATTTAACGGAAGTATAGAGGGTGAGTGGATAAGCCCATCATTAACGACGATTGGAAGTTATATCGAAGAAAATGGGGGAATAGCATTTCAGCAGTTAATAGGAAAAATAAATAAGAAACAAGTGCGACAAGAAGAAGTTGAAACAGAATTTAGATGTATTGAGAGAGAAACAACACTATAAAAGGTGCGTTGATAAAACGCACCTTTTATAGTGTAATTGCGGCAATAAAGCCGAATATAAGTAACGGTATATTATAGTGCAGAAAAGTTGGAACACATGTATCCCATATATGGTGGTGCTGGCCATCAGCATTTAAACCGGATGTTGGTCCAAGTGTACTATCAGATGCTGGAGAACCTGCATCACCTAGTGCACCAGCTGTACCTATAATTGCGATTGTTGCCATTGGACTAAATCCGAGCTGGACGCATAACGGTACGAAAATTGTTGTTAAGATTGGGATTGTTGAAAAGGAAGAGCCAATTCCCATCGTAACGAGAAGTCCAATAACGAGCATAAGAAATGCGGCAAGCGGTTTATTATTTCCAATTATATGTGCACTCGTTTGCACAAGAGATTCAACATGTCCCGTTTTTCGAAGAACAGCGCCAAATCCAGCGGCAGAAATCATAACAAATCCGATAAAGGACATCATACGCATTCCACTCGTTAAAATAGCATCGGCTTCTTTAAGAGGGAGACTACCGCTAACTGATAAAACGATAATACCTGCTAAAGCACCAAAAATCATTGATTCTGTTGCTAATTGCACAGTTAATGTAGCGATTATTGATAATAAACCAAAAGTAATGCTTCTTTTCGTATAGGGAACGATTTCATTCTGTGCAGCATGAATTTGTTCTGTTTCATATGTACGTGGTTTTCGGTATGTAATGAAAACCGCTACACATAATCCGATAATCATACCGATTGCTGGAATAGTCATTACTTTTGGAATAAGTGCGACATCAAATGTAAGACCGCTTTGCGCAGCATTTGTTTGCAATACGTCATGATAAATTTTTCCGAATCCTGCTGGGACCCACATGTAAGGGGTAATTAACCCAAATGTAATAAGACATGTTACAAGCCTACGATCCACCCTCAGCTCATTTAATACTTTTAAAAGTGCTGGAATTAAGATAGGGATGAAGGCGATATGGACAGGGATAACATTTTGTGAGAAACAAGCCATTGTTAAAATGATAAATAATATAAGTATTTTAGAATAGACTTGTTTTTTCGTGTCTTGTTCGTTGCCGATCCATTTTAAAGCTGATTGGATCATTGCATCAGGAAGTCCTGTTTTTGAAAGGGAAATAGCAAATCCACCGAGCATTGCGTAGCTTAATGCGATGGGAGCACTGTTCCCAAGACCGGTTGTAAAAGTACTAATTGTTTCTGAAATACCGAGTCCGCCGATAAGTCCGCCTGTTAAAGCTCCAACGATAATGGCGACAATGACTTGGACACGTAACAAACTAAGCAATAGCATGACTGCTACTGCGATGAGTACAGCGTTCATAATAAATGTAATCTCCCTAATTTTTATTCTGTTAAGGCAAGCAAGTGTTTGCAGTGACATATACTTGCGACATATCATTATAAAATGTTTTCTATGAAATGTAAAAGAGCCTTTCGTTATTTATGTTGAAAAGATAGTTCTTGTTTAATTGATTGTAAAGATTTGGCGAATAGTTCAGGTTCTTCTAAATCTGGAGAATGTGCCGAGTTTGGAAACCAAATCATCTTTTTAATAGGAGCTTGAATGATATCGCAATATTGTTGAACGAGTGCATAAGGAGTTTGATAATCATAGCGACCAGAACAAAAATAAACTGGAACGGATAAACTTGAAATAGACGAAAAAAAATCGATTGTTAGCATCTCTTCCCATAAAACTCCGGACTTTAAATTTCCTGCGAGAAATTTGAACCAATCTAATAGCGTATATTCAGGAGAAAAGAAACCTTTTCGTATGAAAGAAAAGGAAGATCCGTTTTGTATTGCTCCGCCAAATGTACCAAGCCACTTTCTTTGAATGATGAGACGTCTTGTATCTAAAAAGGGCGGTTTCCCCAATTTTAAAAGAGAAGATAATGCTTTTTTATGGTCATGTTTTTTTGCAGAGCTAATTAAATGTTGATATAGTAATTCTTCGTTTTGCTTCATATGTACGATTTGACCGATGCCGATGTATGCTTCTATATATTCGGGATATTGATTAGCGATTTGCAGTCCGATAATACTCCCCCAAGAATGTCCAGCGAGAAACAATTTCTGTTTTTTAAAGCGTTTAAGAAGATAGTGAATGACTTCTTTTGCATCTGAAACAAATTGATCAATCGTAAAATTTGTTTGGATATCTTTCCATAAAAAGGATTTACCTGCCCCGCGTTGATCCCAATTAATAACGATAAAGTGCTTTTCTAACTCTTTTTGAAAATGACGAATAAAGCCAATTTGTGCCATACCAGGCCCACCGTGACAGCATAATAAAATAGGCTGTTCCACGTTTTGTCCGCGTATAAGGAGAGATTGTTTCCGGTCATTAATCATAACGTTTTCTATTGTAGCGATACTGTTAGGGATTAATTGCTTCTTTTCGTTATAAAACCGAGGGGTATGGCTACGAAAAAGCATATGTAACCCTCCTTTTCTTAAATGGTATGAATCGCACAGGCTCTTTCTTTTGCATATACTACTAGAAAATCATTGTATCATAACATACTGGTTAGATTTCAAGCTTAGGCGATTAAGAGAGGAGGGAGAATGTGACGATTGGAGAAATTATTGATTCTTTAAATAGACGCGAATCAATTGCTATTATAGCGAAACGGCTTGAAATGAGCCCATATGCATTATCAAAGAAATTAAGGGTGATTGGATATGAATATGATGGAGAGCAGAAAAAACGTATCTTTATAGGTGATGGTGAAGAGCCGCGTCATTTGCAAATCCAAGAAGCTACTGCCCTTCAATATGCCAAAACAGACTATCAATTACTAATTTATGAACAATTACAAAGCATTTATGAATTGTTAAGAAAAAGGGAAGAAGTAAGTGTTCCAATTATTAGTAAAATTGCTGAGAAAAAGAAACGAACATTTTCTATTAATATGGAAATATTAGCGAGATTAGATGTTATATCTGAAGTTAAAGGGATTCAAAAGTCTAAAATTGTAGAAGAAGCACTACAGGAATTTTTGCAACGGTATGATGTTAATCATGAAACGTATCCAGAGAAATAAAAGAAAGGATACTATGTTCCATATAAGAGCGTGTATCCTTTTTGTCTTATTTCATTTTATTTTTTGTTTTGTTTCGAAAAGTAATATAGGAACCAAACAGCGTGATTTTGTTCATCTGCTGCTGCGCGCCGAAATGTTTCTTTCACTTGTTGATTTGTCGCTTCGTCTGCAATTTCTAAGTAAAAATCAACTGTTCGTTGCTCATCTTGTATAGCGAATTCTAATCCGTTCAAATAAAGAGTTGGACATTCTTCAGTGATTTGGGGCTCAGGGTTTTTACCAGTTAAAAAGGTGTAGATTTGTACAAATTGGTGAAAATGTTTTATTTCATCTTGCCGAATTTCAAGGATTTGATTTCGTTCATTTATGTCTGGAGCTAAATTAGCTAATTTAGCATAACAATGAATGGCACTATATTCTCCATTAATTGCTTTCTCAATACTACGAATGAGTTTGTCGTTTTGTCGAGATAATGTATCGTCATTGTTTGGATAGAAATACATATAAACCCTCCCATTATAGTTTTCTATATACTACGAGGAAACAAGGGGCTATGTGCGTATCCTTTACTGCACTAGAAGAATGACAATACGTATGACTCTAAAAGAAGAAGCTCCTTGCATATAAAAGGAGCTTCTTCTTTCGAGTGTCACGCACTAGTTTAAATAGTATTTAGTTGATTTTTTGAATACGTCCATCAATAATTGGCTGAATTGGTTCTTTCACTTGTTTTACATAATCGACTAATGCTTCAAAATCGTTTGGACCAGTTTCTGCATTTTTACCATTTTTAAATGATACGAATCCATCACCGCCAGAAGCTAAGAAAGCATTTGCAACTACGCTATACGTTGTAGATGGAGATAATTCTTCTCCATTTGTTAAGCGTATATTCGTAACCTTCTCACCGTTTGGTTTGCTCGCATCCCAAGTATATTGAATACCTGAAATTTGAAGCATTCTCGTTGTACCTTTTTGCCATTGTTGATTTAAAATATCGCGAATGTCTTGACCTGTTAAATCTACTTTAATCAATTGATTTCCAAAAGGTTGAATGCCGTACAATTCGCCCCATGTAATATCGCCAGCGTCTAAGTCATTGCGAATGCCGCCAGGATTCATAAGTGCGATTTGAGTTTGCATAGTTTGGCGCTGGGCATCGGCAACTAAATTTCCAAGTGTAGATTCACCAGCATCGTTTTGTTTCCGGTCAATAGGTGCTGTAGACTTTCCGACTACTTCATTTACAAGGGGTGCGATTTTTTCTTTATATTGATCTAACTTTTGTTTTACTTGTTTATCAGGTTCGACACCTTCATGGTATGTTGTAACAACTTCAGCTTTTTTCTTCACAATATCTTTTGTTTTTCTATCAATCGTTACATCTACATCAGAGAAAGCCATTCCGTAAGAGTTCGCTTGGACGATCAGTTTATTATTTACTGTACCATTTACGTACGTATGACTATGTCCGCCGAAAATAACATCAACTTCTGGATCAGTTTCATTTGCAATTCGACTAAGGTCGCCATTTGTTACACCAGACTCATCAGTAGTTCCACCAACATGTGCAAGGACTACGATAGATTTAACACCGAGACGTTTTAATTGCTGAGTAGATTTATTAATAGCTTCTACTTCATCAGTAATTTGTACATTCTTTAGCATGGTTGGCATAACGACATTCGGTGTATCCGTTGTAACAACGCCAATGAATCCTACAGGAACACCATTTACCATTTTTACAGTAAATGGTGGTAAAAATAAGCGCCCAGTTGATTTGTTATAGAAGTTTGCAGCGACATAAGGGAAGTTTGCTCCCTTGAAATTTCCTGTTTTTTCGTGATATCCACCGTAAATGAGGCGTTTCATTTCATCGATACCTTCATCAAATTCATGGTTTCCGATTGTACCAACATCAAATTTTAAGTCATTTAAAAATTCAATCGTTGGCTCATCTTGTAATAATGCTGAAACCGGTGGACTAGCTCCGACAACATCGCCAGCATGCACGAGAAGTGTATTAGGGTTTTGTTTTTTACGCTCTTTTAAATATGTAGCTAAGTAATCAGCGCCACCAGCTTCTTTGTTATTAATTTTTTTAACAGTATCTAGTTGTCCATGGAAATCATTAATACCGAGCATTTGTACGTCTATGTAACGGTTTTGTTCAGCTGGAGTCTGGGAAGGGGGAGCGGCGAATACGCTCGAAAAAGTAATGGTGCTTAAAACAGCGACAGCAGGAATAATTTTTTTCCACATAATTCATTTCTCCTTTTTTATAATCTGACATCATACGACATAATTTTAATAGATTAATAGGATTATATCTACAGTAAAATTTAGTTTTTTCGAAAAATTAACATATTTACAAGAAATGAATAATAGAGAATGCGAGAGTAATGTACCTTTTTTATTGTCGATTTTGCCGTGTATCCTCTATAATGGAGAAAAAAGTAAAAGGTGAGTAGTATGAAGAAAAAGAAGCAAAGACAAATGCAAAGACACTCTCAAATGAATCAACCAGAGAAAGAATCGCTTACACTAGGTGATCAATTGAACGATTCGTTAATGCAACAATTAAAGAATAAGAAAAAAGAGTTGCAAGTGAGAGAAGAGAAAAAAGAGGCAGCAGAACAAGAAAGAAAGCGTAAAGAACAAAAAGAACGTGAAAAGAATAAATCATTTGAAGAACTGTTAAGTGAAAGTAATCTTACTTGGAAAGACTTTAAATAATAACGAAAATGATCAGTGAAATACCGCTGATCATTTTTTTGACGAGCTTGTAAGAAAAGGGGAGTTTAAATGAGAAAAATTGTAGTCGTTCCGCATGAAAATCATTGGGGTGAAAAATTTCAAATGGAGGCCGAAAGATTAAAATTGGCGATGCCAGAAACGGTGAAAATCCATCATATTGGTAGTACATCAGTGCCAGGACTTGCGGCAAAGCCTATCATTGATATGATAATGGAAGTAGATAATATTGAAAGAGTAGATCATTGGAATGAAAAATTTGATGAGCTTGGTTACATTGTGAAGGGGGAAAATGGTATTTCAGGTCGTCGTTTTTTTATTCATGGAACTGAGGAGAAACGCTCGTATCATTTGCATGTATTTGAAAAAGGAAATTCTGAGATTACAAGGCATTTAGCATTTCGTGATTATATGATGGCTCATTGTGAAGAAGCAGAGGCGTATGCGACTTTAAAGAAAGAACTAGCTGAAAAATATACATATGATGGCACGTTGTATACAGAAGGGAAAAATGAGTTTGTACGTAATGTTGATGAAAAAGCGAAAGAATGGATAGAAAGTAACGTGAACGACTGAGTTCATGTTACTTTCTAAAAGGGTATAAAATTATTATGTAAACTGTACGTATGTTTTGACATTTTGAATGAATCTTGTTGAAATAAAGTTGTGGTTTATAAAAAATGTAAGAATGAAAGGGAGACGACTGTGCATATTCCAACTACTACACTTCATAATGGTGTGAAAATGCCGATGATTGGTCTAGGCGTTTATAAAGCGAAAGAAGGCGACGAAGTTAAACAGGCAGTAAAAACAGCGTTAGAAGTTGGATACCGTTCAATTGATACAGCAACTGTATATGAAAATGAAAGCGGTGTCGGAGAAGCGATTCGTGAATCTGGAATCTCGCGAGAAGACTTGTTTATTACAACAAAAGTTTGGAACGACGATCAAGGGTACGAGGAGACGCTCGAGGCGTTTGAAAAAAGTTTAAAGAAATTACAAATGGACTATGTAGATTTATATTTAATCCACTGGCCAATTAGAGGGAAGTATGTTTATACGTACCGTGCTTTAGAAAAGCTATATGAAGAAGGTAAAGTGCGTGCCATTGGTGTTTCTAATTTTCATAAACATCATTTAGAACTGTTATTACCAAATTGCAAAGTGAAGCCGATGGTAAACCAAGTGGAACTTCATCCAATGTTAGCACAATTTGAATTGCGTGATTTCTGTCAAGGTGAGCAAATTCAAATGGAAGCATGGAGTCCTTTAATGAGAGGCGGCGAAGTGTTCCAGCACCCAATCATTCAAACGATTGCTAATAAATATGAAAAAACACCTGCGCAAGTTATATTAAGATGGGATATTCAAAGTGGAATTGTTACAATTCCTAAATCTGTTACACCATCTCGCATTCAGGAGAATTTTACTATTTTTGATTTCTCATTAACTGAAGAAGAGATGGATCAAATTAATACGTTAAATCGTAATTTACATGTAGGAACGAATCCTGATAAATATGATACGTTATAAAAAGACGCTACCTGCAACGGTAGCGTTTTTTTAACGATGTAAAGCATATGTATCAAATTTAACAATTTGCTGAAGTTGTGTATATTCTTCTTTTGTTAACGACGTTTGTTTCCCAGCATGTACATTTGCTTGCAACTGTTGAATAGAGCTTGCACCAGGTATAACAGATGCGACAGCTTCATTATGTAAGCAGTATT
Organism: Bacillus hominis; assembly: GCF_030348325.1. Classification (NCBI taxonomy): domain Bacteria; kingdom Bacillati; phylum Bacillota; class Bacilli; order Caryophanales; family Bacillaceae; genus Bacillus; species Bacillus hominis. The sequence continues at coordinate 3,704,311 of NZ_JAUCFS010000005.1, read as the reverse complement.
GAATGGCCGATCCAGTTAAAGATCTTTCGCCTATAATTTCTTTTACACTCGCGATTGTTGTATTTAATTCATCAAAAGAATAGGAGAGGTAATCTTTTTCCTTTACTCTTTCTATCTTGCTTGCATTGTTGTTAGTTAAAATGCCCTTCGCAAGTGGTCCACGTGCGATGACACTAATTTGATGTTCATTAAGCATCTGGAACCATTCTTCAGGACGACGATTTAAAAGGCTGTATTCCATTAATACACTAACGATATTTGAACGTTTTGCATACTCACGAATGACATTTGGACGTATAGAAGAGATACCGTAATGACGAATAAGACCTTCTTTTTTCAATTCTTCAAAGGCTTCAATTGTTTCATCTATAGGATCTTCAGTCGTCCCGCCATGCAGTTGATATAAATCAATATAATCTGTTTGGAGTCTACGTAAACTTTCTTTTACTTCGGCCTTTATATAAGCTTTAGAAGGATCCCAAGACCAGCCGTTTTTTTCTTCTGTCCATCGATTTCCAACCTTTGTTGTAAGAACAATTTGGTCACGTTTTCCTTTCAGAGCTTTGCCAACAAATTCTTCATTTAATCCATAGTCGTATAAATCCGCTGTATCAAAAAAGTTAATTCCTAAATCGATTGCCTCATCGATAATACGCATAGCTTCTACTTCAGATGTACCAAGAGACATACAGCCAAATCCAATTTCCGTAACATATAAATCTGAGTTTCCTAATTGACGTTTTTTCATAGGTCAACCTCCTTACCTTTATTGTACGAAAGGGAAAGGAGGTTGACAAACGTTTACTTTTTACCCCGCTTTAACGGGCAGTAAGACCCCCACTTTAAAAGTCGGCTCATACGAGGAAGTTAGGTGGGAGATTAACTGCCCGTAAAAGCCCGATTGGTGTGGGTTAATAATCAGAGGGGATGGACAAAACCCCCTCTGATTAAAGTTTCACTTTATTTGCTGTAATCCACTCTTGCACAGTTGTATACTCTTTTCCATATTGTTTTAGCTTATGACGAATTTGCCATGCTTTTCCGACTAAAGTGACGCGATTTGGTAAAATGTAAACTTTCATTTCTATCACGCTCCTTTCAATGTGGTAAAATGTATGAAGAACGATTAGGAAATAGAACAGGGAGATGAAGTAGTATGAGTAATCTTGCAGAAAGAACAGTAAAAACTGAACCGATTTTTGATGGTAGAGTTATAAAAGTTCGTGTTGATGATGTAGTATTACCAAATGGAGAAATGAGTAAACGTGAAATCGTAAATCACCCTGGGGCAGTTGCTATTATTGCTATTACTGATGAGGGGAAAATCGTACTCGTTGAGCAGTATCGTAAAGCTCTCGAAAAGGCAATTGTGGAAATTCCTGCTGGGAAGTTAGAAGCTGGGGAAAAGCCCGAGGTAACAGCAGTTCGTGAATTAGAAGAAGAAACAGGATATGTATGTGAAAATATGGAACTTATTACATCTTTCTATACATCACCTGGTTTTGCAGATGAGATTTTATATGTATATAAAGCGACAGGGTTAAAACAAAAAGAAAATAAAGCAGCTTTAGATGAAGATGAATTTGTGGAATTAATGGAAGTGTCATTAGAAGAAGCGATTGATCTTATGAAAGACCTTCGCATTCATGATGCTAAGACGATGTTTGCAGTACAATATTTACAATTACAAAAATAAACACTCGCCTAAGGCGAGTGTTTTTAGTTGATTTTTGCATATACACGTGCATCGCGTAAGCTGCCATCGGGTGCTAGGAAATCATTTTCCATTGTACCTTCTAAAATAAATTCTAGACGTTCTGCTAAGTTACATGCGTTTATATTTGTTGCATCAGTACGAATTTCAATTCTTCTAGCACCTAGTTTATCAAATGCAAATTGAATCGCACCTTTAATGGCTTCTGTCATATAGCCTTGCTTTGTATAAGCGCTATGTAGCCAGAAGTGAAGTGAAAACTTTGGAATATCCCAGTTTTCAGGCTTGAGAGTAATAGCTCCGATGAATGTACCAGATACTTTATCGTATAAGTGGAAATCAAGTGTTTCACGAAGTAAAAACTGTCCGTGAGCTTCGCGAACAATTTCTTCAGCACGTTCTTCTGTTTCAGCTGTAATTGGCATCCATGGTAATAAGTCTTCTAGAGAAGTTTGGATTGCTTCATATACTTCTGTACCGTCACCTGGAAACGGCTTACGTACTTGCAAGCGCTCAGTTTGAAATAATGTTGGAAAATCTAATAATAATGGTTTCAAGAGAAATCCCTCCTATTCTCTACTTTTTAGTTTAGCAAAGTAGAGCGGAATTTCAATGTTAATTCGTCATACTTTTTTTCTTTCTTTCATACATTTTTAGTAAGAGTGTGAACGGAGGGAAGGAAAATGTGGCGAAAAACTTGGCAAGACCGTGTAATGTCTCACATACAGGAAAATTCTTCACTATATATATTTAATGCGGTTTTATTACTGATGGGAGTAATATTTGGAGCGATTCTTGTGAATAGTTTACAAATAAACCAAAAGCAAGATTTATCATTTTATTTACAGCGTTTTTTTGGACAAGTTTCTAAAGGAGAATTTGCTGTCGCGGGCGAAATGTTTCGAGAAAGTTACTTTTCGCAATTAAAATATATCGGCTTTATTTGGATTTTGGGGATTTCAATTATTGGGTTGCCGCTCATTTTTATCTTACTATTTTTAAAAGGGGTAGTTGTTGGATTTACAGTAGGTTTTTTAGTAAGTCAGCACGGATGGAATGGATTATTATTAGCATTTGTATCTGTATTGCCACAAAACTTAATTATAATTCCTGTATTTCTCGTTATGACAACAATTGCTGCAAGCTTTTCCTTACGCATGATTAGGCATCAATTTATACGGAAAATAACTGAGCCACTATTACCGTTATTAATTCGCTATACATGCTTTTTTCTCGTGATTGGAGCGGTACTAGCTATTGCTTCTAGTGTCGAAGCGTATGCATCACCAGTTTTAATGAAAGAAGTTGTGGAGGCTATTAACAAACAATAAATATTTTTTGAGAATAATTATCAATTTGTTTTTATTGTTTTTCTTTTGACAGGAGCCCTTCTTCTGATATAATGGTGTAAGAGTGGCGAGGAGGGAGTAGTACCGAATGGAAGAAAGAATTGAACGAATTAAGAAGCAATTACATGCAGCGAGCTATAAATTGACACCACAACGTGAAGCAACAGTTCGTGTGCTGCTAGAAAATGAAGAAGATCATTTAAGCGCAGAAGATGTATACCTCCTTGTAAAAGAAAAGTCGCCAGAGATCGGATTAGCAACCGTCTATCGAACTTTAGAGTTATTGTCTGAGTTGAAAGTTGTCGATAAGATTAACTTTGGAGACGGTGTTTCGCGTTATGACTTACGCCAAGAAGGTGCACAGCGTTTCCATCATCATTTAATCTGTACACAATGCGGTGCTGTACAAGAAATACAAGAAGATTTACTTGGTGAAGTGGAGAATAAAGTGGAACGAGACTGGAGCTTTAAGGTGAAAGATCATCGTTTAACATTCCATGGGATTTGTAAAAATTGTCAAGAAAATGAAACGGATGAAAAATAACCTTTTCCTATTTAACTAGGAAGAGGTTTTTTATTTGAATAAGGTATAAATTGGTGAAAGCTTGGCATATGTTGTAATAACTTATATTTTGGAGGAATTTACAATGCGCCGAGCTTTAAAATTAACTTTTGATGGGATGAAAGTATTTTTATTGTTTACAAGTTGTACGATTTTGTTTTATTTCGCTATACTATGGATAAATGAAGAATATGAAAGTTACCATCGTTATGAAAAGCCAAAAGAAGAGACTGTAGAAAAAGTATCAGGGAATGAGGAGCCGGAAAAGGATGCTTTCGTAAATAGAATGATGTTTTTCTATGAAAATGGGGAGTAGTGTAGATTGGAAGATCAATTAAAAGATTTTATTCATTATATGATTGTTGAAAAAGGTTTAGCGAAAAATACAGTTGTATCTTATGAACGTGATTTGAAAAGCTATGTGAAGTATTTGCAAAATGTAGAACAAACGAAGACGTTTCATGAAGTGACACGCTTGCATATTGTTAACTTTTTGCAGTATTTAAAAGAAAACGGGAAATCTTCAAAAACATTGGCGCGTCATATTGCATCGATTCGTTCGTTTCATCAATTTTTACTTCGTGAACGAGCGGTGGAGCATGACCCATCGGTACATATTGAAACGCCACAAGGGGAACGGAAATTACCAAAAGTATTATCGATCGACGAAGTGGAAGCATTGCTTCAAACACCGAAAACGGCAAGTGCTTTTGGGATTCGTGATAAGGCAATGTTAGAGTTGTTGTACGCAACAGGACTTCGTGTTTCAGAATTAATTGCATTAAATTTAGAAGATGTACACTTAACGATGGGGTTTGTTCGTTGCATTGGGAAAGGGAATAAAGAAAGAATTATTCCATTAGGAAGCTTAGCGACAGAAGCGATTCAAAAGTATATTGAAAAAGGAAGAAGAGAATTGATGGGTAAAAAAGCAGTAGATGCACTCTTTTTAAACCATCATGGGAATCGATTATCGAGACAAGGATTTTGGAAAATTTTAAAACGATTAGCGAAAGAAGCAAATATTGAAAAAGAGCTTACACCACATACGTTACGCCATTCTTTTGCTACGCATTTATTAGAAAATGGGGCAGATTTACGTGCTGTTCAAGAAATGCTTGGACATGCAGATATTTCAACAACGCAAATCTATACGCACGTTTCAAAAACTAGATTAAAAGATGTATATAAACAGTTTCACCCGAGAGCATAGTCACTATGCTCTTTTTTCATAGATTAAGAAGAGGGAACCGTTTCACAGAAACTTCACAAACATTTCGTACATTGTTTTCAGCTGAAGACTGGAATATTACAATGTATTTCCTCTATACTAAATAAAGTACGAAGGAGGAAATGATGATGAAAAAACTTATTGTGACGTTATTTATCGCGATGCTAGCGTTGGCTGGCTGTAATACAAACAAAGAAGAACCGAAAAAAGAACAAAAACTGGAAGCTGTAAAAGTGGCAGTTCAAACGAATCCGAAAGAAATTAAACCAGGTGAAAAAACAGAAGTACAAGCACTTGTTACACAAGGAAAAGAAAAAGTAACAGATGCTGATGATGTAAAGTTTGAAATTTGGAAAGATGGCGACGAAAAGCACGAGATGTTAAATGGTAAGCATAAAGGAAAAGGTGTTTATGCTGTAGAAAAAACATTCGAAACGGATGGAGTATATCATGTTATTGCTCATACAAATGCACGTGAAATGCATGTTATGCCAGAAGTAAAAGTGGCTGTGGGAAATGCAAAAGTTGAAGATGCGAAAAAAGAAGAAGGTCATGGGGATCATAAAAGTGATACGATGATTCATCTTATGGCTGGTGATATTAAAGCAAATGCTGAGTCAACAATGAAAGTTCATTTAAAACAAAAAGAAGAAGCGTTAACTGGTGCTGAAGTACAACTTGAAATTTGGAAAGACGGCGTTGAAAAACACGAATTTATTCCAGCGAAAGAGGGGAATAAAGGGGAGTATGAAAGTAAACATACTTTCAAAGAGAATGGTGCTTATAAAGTGAAAGTTCATGTAAGAAAAGGCGAATTACATGAACACAAAGAAGAAACAGTAGAAGTAAAATAAAAAGCAGCTCTTTAGAGCTGCTTTTTATTTTTATATTAGGAAATATGTTATAAAATAATTAGCACTTCTTCGCAGAATGGATTACAATAGAAGTGTGAATAAAATAAGAAATTCTACGAAAATGTATTAAAAAGAAAGCGTAAACATGTTATGATATCAATATCAGATGTCTGACATCTGACTTAGAAAAAACTAGAAATTTTTTTGATTCGTTTGAAAGTAAAACGAAAAAGTTAGAGAATGATTTAAAGCAGTACTGTTTGATAATGAGGACGAAAGATAATTCCCATTTATAACAGTTTCACTTTATAGCGTTTTGAACATACTACAAGAAGTAGAACTGAACATATAGGAGGTTGCAGTTATGAATAAATATAAACGTATTTTCCTAGTCGTGATGGACTCTGTGGGAATCGGTGAGGCACCTGATGCTGAGCAGTTTGGTGATTTAGGTTCTGATACAATTGGTCATATCGCTGAACATATGAATGGATTAAACATGCCAAACATGGTGAAATTAGGTCTTGGTAATATTCGTGAAATGAAAGGGATCTCTAAAGTAGAGAAACCGCTTGGATATTATACAAAAATGCAAGAGAAATCTACCGGTAAAGATACAATGACAGGTCACTGGGAAATTATGGGCCTTTACATTGATACACCATTCCAAGTATTCCCTGAAGGATTCCCGAAAGAATTACTTGATGAATTAGAAGAAAAAACAGGCCGTAAAATTATCGGTAATAAGCCAGCTTCTGGAACAGAAATTCTTGATGAGCTTGGTCAAGAGCAAATGGAAACAGGCTCTTTAATCGTTTACACTTCTGCTGATAGTGTATTACAAATTGCAGCACACGAAGAAGTAGTGCCACTTGATGAGTTATATAAAATTTGTAAAATTGCCCGTGAACTAACATTAGATGAGAAGTACATGGTAGGACGTGTTATCGCTCGTCCATTCGTTGGAGAACCAGGAAAATTCACACGTACACCAAATCGTCATGACTATGCATTAAAACCATTTGGTCGCACAGTAATGAATGAATTAAAAGATAGTGACTACGATGTAATTGCTATCGGTAAAATTTCTGATATTTATGATGGCGAAGGGGTAACGGAATCACTTCGTACGAAGTCTAACATGGATGGAATGGATAAGCTTGTAGATACATTAAACATGGACTTTACAGGTCTTAGCTTCTTAAACTTAGTTGACTTTGATGCATTATTCGGTCACCGTCGTGATCCACAAGGATATGGAGAAGCTCTGCAAGAATATGATGCACGTCTTCCAGAAGTGTTCGAAAAACTAAAAGAAGATGATTTATTATTAATTACAGCAGACCATGGTAATGATCCAGTACATCCTGGTACTGATCATACACGTGAATATGTACCGTTATTAGCATATAGCCCAAGCATGAAAGAAGGCGGACAAGAATTAGCACTTCGTCAAACATTTGCTGATATTGGTGCAACTGTAGCAGAAAACTTCGGTGTGAAAATGCCAGAATACGGAACAAGCTTCTTAAACGAGCTAAAGAAATAGGGGGATAAACAAATGAATCGTGAACTTATTACAAAATCAGCTTCATACTTAAAAGAGAAATTTCAAGAAACACCACAAGTAGGACTAATCCTTGGATCTGGACTAGGTGTATTAGCAGATGAAATCGAAAATGCGGTAACAGTGCCTTACAGCGAAATTCCTGAATTCCCAGTATCAACTGTAGAAGGACATGCGGGTCAACTAGTATTCGGTACACTTCAAGGTGTAACTGTAGTAGCAATGCAAGGACGTTTCCATTTCTACGAAGGATATGACATGCAAAAAGTAACATTCCCAGTTCGTGTTATGAAAGAACTAGGTGTAGAAACTGTTGTTGTAACAAACGCAGCTGGTGGTGTAAATACATCATTCGAGCCAGGCGACCTTATGTTAATTTCAGACCACATCAACTTCATGGGTACGAATCCATTAATCGGACCAAATGATTCTGAAATGGGTGTACGTTTCCCTGATATGTCTACATCATATACGACAGAACTTCGCGAAATGGCGAAACAAGTTGCAGCAGACTTAAACATTAAAGTACAAGAAGGTGTGTACGTTGGAATGACAGGTCCTGTATATGAAACACCTGCTGAAATTCGTATGCTTCGTACACTTGGCGGAGATGCAGTTGGTATGTCAACAGTACCTGAAGTAATTGTAGCTCGTCATGCTGGTATGAAAGTACTTGGTATTTCTTGTATTTCAAATATGGCAGCTGGTATTTTAGATCAGCCACTTCACCATGATGAAGTAATTGAAACGACAGAACGTGTTAAAGCTAACTTCTTAGCATTAGTAAAAGCAATCGTAAAACAAATGAAGGGGTGACTTCACAATGAGAATGGTGGACCTAATTGCAAAAAAACGTGATGGACAAGCATTAACGACAGAAGAAATTAACTTTATTGTTGAAGGATATACAAATGGTGATATTCCTGATTATCAAGTAAGTTCACTTGCAATGGCAATTTTCTTCCAAGATATGAATGATCAAGAACGTGCGGATTTAACGATGGCAATGGTAAATAGCGGTGATACAATTGACTTATCAGCCATTGAAGGGGTAAAAGTAGATAAGCATTCAACAGGTGGTGTTGGTGATACAACGACACTTGTATTAGGTCCATTAGTAGCTGCTTTAGGTGTACCAGTAGCGAAAATGTCTGGACGCGGTTTAGGACATACTGGTGGTACAATTGATAAATTAGAAGCAGTTCCAGGATTCCATGTGGAAATTGAAAATGATGAATTCATGCGTCTTGTGAATGAAAATAAAATTGCCGTTATCGGTCAAAGTGGAAACTTAACACCTGCTGATAAAAAATTGTATGCACTTCGTGATGTAACGGCAACAGTAAACTCAATTCCGCTTATTGCAAGCTCGATTATGAGTAAAAAAATTGCTGCTGGTGCAGATGCAATTGTTCTTGATGTAAAAACTGGAGCAGGAGCATTTATGAAAACGGATGAAGATGCAAAACGTTTAGCAGAAGCAATGGTACGCATCGGTAATAACGTTGGTCGTAATACGATGGCAGTTATTTCTGATATGAGCCAGCCGCTTGGTGAGGCTATTGGTAACGCATTAGAAGTACAAGAAGCAATTGATACATTACAAGGTAAAGGACCAAAAGATTTAGAAGAGTTATGTTTAACGCTTGGAAGTCAAATGGTATACCTTGCTGGACAAGCTTCATCTTTAGAAGATGCTCGTGAAAAGTTAATTGAAGTAATGAACAACGGTAAAGCGCTAGAATCATTTAAAACGTTCTTATCGGCGCAGGGCGGCGATGCATCTGTTGTTGATGATCCTTCTAAATTGCCACAAGCGCAATATAAAATTGAAGTGGAAGCAAAAGAAGACGGTTATGTATCGGAAATCGTTGCAGATGAAATCGGAACAGCAGCAATGCTTTTAGGAGCAGGGCGTGCAACGAAAGAGTCTGAAATTGATTTAGCAGTTGGTCTAATGCTTCGCAAAAAAGTAGGCGATAGCGTGAAAAAAGGCGACTCTCTTGTTACAATTTACGCAAACCGCGAAAATGTTGAAGACGTAAAAGCGAAAATTTATGAGAACATGAAAATCGCTAAAGACCACGTAGATGCACCAACTTTAGTACACGGTATCGTAACGAAGTAATAAAAAAAGCTGAGGAGATTTCTCCTTGGCTTTTTTTACTATTTTTTGTTTATAATAATAATGGGTGAAATTATGATTAGAATTTGTGCAGTAACGAAAAAAAATGAAGTTTTATATGATGTTTCGCTAGAAGAAACGCAAAAAGAAAACATCGTATGGTATTGGCTTGATTTATATAAGCCGACGAAAGAAGAGTATACATATATTTTACAAGATCACTTCAAGTTCCATCCCCTTGCAATTGAAGATTGTGTAGAGTATGTGCAGAGACCAAAGGTAGATTTTTATGATGGATATAACTTTTTAGTGCTCCATGCATTCGGAGAAGATGGATTAGAACCGCATGAAATCGATTTATTTGTTAGTGATCGATATATAGTCTCTTTCCACTTCTCTCATAACAATGCGATTGAAAGAGTATGGAAAACGCTCGGTGAGAAGAAACGTATTAAGAAGAGTCCTTTAAATGTAGCGCATACCATTATTGACCAAATTGTAGATGATTATTTCGCACCTGTGTATTACATTGAAGACCATTTAAATGCAATTGATGATAATTTAACGGGTGAGACAGCGGGAAGCGTGCTAGAAGAGGTATTTGATATTCGTGCAGATTTATCTAAGCTAAGGCGTACGATTATTCCGATGCGTGATTTATTGTATCGTATTTTAAATTCAACTCGTTTTTACGGTATAAGCGACCATGAAATTTATTTTAAAGATATACATGATCATTTGCTTAAACTGACAGAGATGATTGAAGCGAGTCGTGAATTAACAGCAGATATTCGAGATAGTTACTTTTCATTGAATTCCCACCATATGAATAACATTATGAAAACATTAACTGTTTTCTCGACTATTTTCATGCCGTTAACATTTATTGCAGGGGTATACGGCATGAACTTTGCGCATATGCCAGAGCTTGGCGGGAAGTATAGTTACTTTATTTGTCTATTAATTATGGCGTTAATTGGCGGCGGAATGATGGCTTGGTTTTATAAAAAAGGTTGGTTTAAGTAAAAAAAACACCGAGGAAAATTCCTCGGTGTTTTTACTTAACCAATAGCATGTAATACAAACATGGCTAAGAATAAGCATGTAACGATATACATAGACGGTGCGACTTCTTTACGCTTTCCAAGAGCAATTTTTAAGATAGGATAAGCAATAAATCCGAACGCAATGCCATCAGCGATACTATATGTGAGCGGAATCATAATGATAATTAAGAACGCTGGAAATCCTTCTGAAAAATCGTTCAGAGGAATTTGTTGAATGCTTGTAATCATCAGGCCGCCAATAATAATTAAGATTGGTGCAATGGCACTATCAGGAATTAGTTTGACAAACGGAAGTGCAAACAGTGATGCAAAGAATAACAACCCTGTAACGATAGACGTCAGACCTGTCTTTCCGCCTGCAGTAATACCCGCGGCACTCTCTACTGTTGATACGGTAGGGCTTGTGCCAAATAGACCACATGTCATTGCTGAAATTGCATTGGCTTGGTAAGCACGTGGGAATTTACGGTCATCTTCTAATAAACCGTGCAGAAGTCCCATGTTCTCAAAAATAAGCACCATGCTTAAGGAGAATGTTGCAATCCAAAATGGTAAGGAAGAAAGTTTCCCGAATGACATAGCTCCAAACACATCGCCGTAATTAGCGAATGAAAACGAACTATTTCCCACTTGACTCGTATCAACAAGGCCAAATAGCCATGCAATACCAGTTCCAATTGCAATCGTCCATAAAAAGTTTCCACGTACGTTACGCACAAATAGCACAAGTGCCACAATAAGAGTAAGTAGTGTGGCAAGAACGACAGGACTACTTAATTTCCCCATTGCAACAGCAGTATTAGGATGCGAAACGACTAAACCACCTTTTTGCAAGCCGATGAAAGCTAAAAATAACCCGATACCGACAGTGATAGCTTCCTTTAATGACTTTGGAATCGATACCGAAAGCACGCGAGCAATCGGTGTAAAAGCAGCAATTGCAAAAATAATACCGGCGATAAAAACAGCTGCTAATGCTTCTTGCCAAGCTAGACCGAGCGTGTGCACAGCAGTGTACGTGAAGAATGCATTTACACCCATACCTGGGACAAGAATAGCAGGTGCATTTGCCCAAAATGCCATAAGTAGACATCCGACAAATGAACTAAAAACAGTTGCTAAAATTCCAGCTTCAAGAGGAATGCCGGCATCTGATAAGATTGACGCATTTACAATCATAATATAAACGATCGTGAAAAATGACGTGACTCCAGCTAAAACTTCTTGTTTTGGTGATGTTTGGTGTAAGTCTAATTTAAATGTTCTTTCAAGTATTCCTTTCATGTTAAACCTTCTTTTTCATATCCCTCTCCCACCCGTGATATCTCTTTTGTAAGAGCTCACCGTCCTTTATTATATCAGAACATCATGTTTTTACAACAACGAAAATGATAACGTTTACTTATAAACGAAATTATTTATAAATACGTAAAAATGGCTCGTATGGTTGAAATAATTTCTAGTTCTCCAGATTGAATGGGCGGGGCTGCTTGTGCATGTAAAGTAGCATAGGATGCAACCTCCCGTGGTAATTGGGCAGATTCTTCAACGAGTGAGAGGGGAACAGGATTAATGTTTAAATTGTAGGTACTCGCAATAGCACGAGCTTTTTCTACTGCTTGGTGCAGAGCCTGAATGAGAGCTTGCTCATAATATTTATTTGGATGAGAGATTCGAAAACGTAACCCTTTTGCTACGTTTGCCCCATTCGTAACGGCTATATCATATACTTCCCCTGCTTTTTGCACATTTAAAACGGTAATTTCATACAAATGCTCCACACGGTAGCCTTGTAGTAAGGCTTTATCATTTACATATTCGTATTGAGGGGTAATCGTATAAGAAATAGTTTCTATATCTTTATCGGCAATACCTAGCTGTTTGAGTGCATCAAGCAATTGTTTCGATTGCACTGCATTTTCTTCTTGCGCTTGTTTTACATTTTTACTATCTGTTCGAATGCCTAGTGTTAATATGACAATATTTGGTTTGGCTTTTATAATGCCTTCTCCTTGTACAGTAATAGTAGCTTCTTTACCAGTATTTGTTGTACGGATATTATGTAAATACGGATTCATTCCACTTTGCATTTATGTTCACCATCCTTTTTTACATGTATATGTGTGAACAAAAAAGAAAATCGTATGAAAAAAGTTACATAAATGAGAATGTTAAGGGAAGAAAGCATATACAACATAGGTATTTATAGATTATAATATGTGTAAATATGATAAAAAAGGGACGAGGCTAGTGAACGAAAATAGAGAAACACTGATTTTAGATTTATCTGCATCATTTCGAAAGATGATACGTTTATTACAAAATGATATTAATACACGTTTTTCAGAGCATATGCCATATAATGAATTCTCTGTATTACGTGCATTATTTTTAAAAAGTCCACAGATGGCTTCGCAAATTGCGAGTGAAGTAAACGTAACCTCCAGTCATATTACAGCTGTAACAGATCGTCTCGTGCGAAAAGGGTTTGTTGAAAGAAAGAGATCAAATTCAGACCGTCGTATCGTATACTTAGAAATTACAGAAAACGGACGAGAAGTAACTGAAAAACTTGAAGCTGTGCGTAAAGAATATTATAAAGAGAGATTTAAAGGTTGGAGCGACCAAGAGATAGAAATGGTTTTAGAACTATTTGGCCGCGTCTTATAATAAATGAGGATAGGAAGCAAGAGCTTTCCTATCCTTTTTCTTTTGAATAAAAATATTTTGAAACTCCGATACTTTAATTAAAAAGATCGGAGGAAAGATTATGAAATATATTGCGGCACTTACCGTTTTACTTGGAAGCTTTTTCTGCTTTAATACATTCATGTACGCCGATACCCCTATTCAAGTGGTGCAAAAAGAAGTGAAGTATATTGAAAATGATAATACGGTCTTGTATTCGAAATTATGGGTTCGTTCTATGCAAAATGCAGTATTATTTCATCATAGTGATAATATTCGTAATCAGGACACATTACGTAATGTAACAAGTTCATCGCTCGTTAAAGCGAAGCAACTGTCTTTTCAGAAAGCATCCCTGTATATTCCGAGATTATCGCAATACGTATCAAAAGCAGGAAAAGAAAATATTCAAGTGTACTACATTGCGGTGCACTATAATGTGAAAAAAGAAAATGCGTATCAATTAAATGGAATGAACTATTTTCTACAAGTATTTATGAAAGAGCGCGGGGAATGGAAAATTGCTGAAAGTGTAGTCGCACCGACAGAACAAATTGTACAAAACGGTGATGGATTTGGGATGAAAGAAGAGATTGTATATGGGGATAGGAGAGAGAGTGTGAAATAACCTCCTCTTAGTGAGGAGGTTATTTCATTTGAAATTCCAAGAGACCTTCAATCTCAATATTTTAGATAGAAGAAAATAGCTAATTATGCTTGTTCCGAACAAACCAACGTAAAAATTAAGCAATGAATGGGTTCCGCCAATTATTAAACCACCGCTAATTCCAATACAGAAAATAGCGCAGACCATAAATATTTTTTGAAGCTTTGGATATAGTAAGAAACTACCATTCCGCTCATTGACTGAACGAACATATAAATATGTACCGAGTGGTAATAGAATAATTATATTTACAATAGGTCCAATCAATGTTTTTGCTGAAGGGATTTCTGTAAAGTTTGGTTCATTATGACGCACTCCATCAGGATCGGTATAAGCACTTTGTGGATTATAATCAAATCTAATATGAAAATTTTCTGCTGGACCCGAAATGCGTATGTTTTCCATAACACGATGCATATTGCCATTGTCCTCATGAAAGTCAGTATTCGAGTGAACAGCGATGACCGCTGAGATAAGGGATGGAAATAACAATGGAAATATGAATATAGCTGCAGTAAGAAGTCCCTGCGAGAGAATATTCCCAGTAATTGTTCCTATACATAATGCAAGCGTATAAATAGCGATTAACACAATTAACATGTATAGAAAATAAGTATGAAATGGTGAAAATATTTGATATTTATTATGAAAAGTTGTTTTTTTCATAATGGCGAATAGTCCCCAGTTTAATAGAATGATTGCTGCAATGTTGCAGATTCCAAACAACCACTTTGTTATATAGAGGTGCGAACGTTTAAAGGGCATAGACCATAGCAAGTCACTAGAGTTATTTTGTCTTTCCCAACCAATTAATGTACAAGCTAGAACGATAAGTACACCACCTAACAGTATGACAGGGTCTATAAGTCTTAAATCAAAGGAGTAATGATATACATAGTTCCACTTTTTATTGTCATTTAGAAAGTATAGCTGTTGAATAGAAGCCATATAGTATTTATATGATAAAGTATAGAAGCTAACGAACCAAAACAACCACACAACATATTTACTTTGTTGATACGTTCTTAGCCATAGTGCTTTTTGAAACATAGGCCCCCTCCTTTAAAAAACTTTATAATTTGTTAGACGTGATAGTACAAAATAAGTAATGATTCCAGCGAGAAGCAAACTGATATAGTAGTTAAGTAAGAAATTAAATTGATTTATTTTATAGCCACCTAGTAATGCAAAATAAATGGTTGTCCCCCATATCCATATTCGTAAATGTTTTTGGGAAATAAATATTTTTTGAGCGTTTTCATTTGGCGATCGTGTATATAAATATGTGCCAAGTAGTAAATAGAAAATCGTATATAAAATAGGAACTAGCACTGACTTAGCTGAATAATACGTATGATTTGCCGGATCTCTTAAAGTGGTTAGATCGTTTTCTTTCTTACTTGATTTTGGATCATAGTGGTAACGAATCGTATAATTATATATTGGTGCAACTATATTTGTTTTTTGATTGATTTCATGAAGTTGTTCATACAAGTTGTTATTTCTAGTATCTGTAGCATGTAAATGGTTTATTGTAAAAGTGTACACTAATGGAATAAATGTAAGCCCCATTAGAAGCCATGGAATACAAAAAACGACTTGCGAAACAACGCTTCCAGTAAAAGTACCGATACATGATGCAGCTGTATATACTGCAACATAAGAGACAATTGCATAAAGAAAGTATCGATGAAATGGTCCAAATGATTGATAATCAAAATGAATTGTTGTTCTATAAATAACATACATAAGGATCCAATTTATAAGTAATGAGCCTACAATACAAAATGAACCAAAAGCCCATTTAGATAAAAAAACATCTTTTCTTTTAAATGGCATCGTCATAAGTAAAGTATTAGACTGATTACTACGTTCCCATCCCATCAATAAACAAGCTAAAGCAATGATAAGAACAGTTAACCAAACGCTATTACTTTCCCCAAATCCAAAAGAATAGAAATAATAGTACGTTCCCTTTTCTTGCAAATCGTGATATTCAGCAAGTTGTCGCTCGGCTGCTCTATAGTATCCGAAAGATAAAAGATAAAGTGAACTAAAGAAAAAGGGTACCACAGCATATTTCCCGCGCTTCCAATTCCACATCCACAGCGCCTTATGAAACATACTCATCCCCCCCCAAGTGTCGTAACGAAGACATCTTCAAGTGACATTGCTAACTCTTCAATGAGTAGTGGCTGCTCTTTATAAAACTTTTCAAGTGTTGCAGCAACATTTCCTTCGATTAAAATCGTATATACTTTTCCTGTTTGATTTAAGATTTTTATATTGTTTAAGTTTTCTAGTTTTTGAGGTAATGAACGTTCATAAGCAACTTGTATTTTTGCAAACCGTGATTTTGCATCGTCTAGTGATGTAATAGAATCTACTGTATGCCCTTTTAAAATAATAATTGTATCTGCTATTTTTTCAACTTCATCTAAATGGTGAGTAGATATGAAAATCGTAATTTCTTTCTCTGCTACTTCTTCAACAAGAAATTGTAGAATCTGTCTTTTAACGATAGGATCAAGTCCGTTTGTTGGTTCATCTAAAATGATATATTCCACTTTCGCAGCGAAAGCTAAAATGATTGCAAGTAATGCTTTCATTCCTTTTGAATAACTACGAATTCGTTTGTTTGGTAAATTAAAACGTTCTAATATTTCATAAAAATATTGTTCATTAAATGCTGTATAAACGGCTTTATAAAACTTCACAATTTCCTTTACTGTATATCCGTTCAGTATGTTAGTAGAATCCGGAACATAAGCAACCTTTTGTTTAATTTCAGGATGTTGATGAACATCTGTATCCTCATATGTAACAGTTCCTTTATCGGGGTCTAAAATGCCGACCATCGTTCGCAATAAAGTTGTTTTCCCCGCACCATTTCTTCCGAGTAATCCGACGATACTACCTTTTTGTAATGTGAAAGAAACATCGTCTAAAATCGTTTGATTATCAATTGTTTTCTTCAGGTTTGTTACTTTCAACATCTGTATTTCCTCCAATCTCTTTATAGTATGAATCTATCCAATCGTGAATTTTATCTTTCGTAATCCCAAGATAAGAGGCTTCTAGTAATAATTGATGAAACTGCTTTTCAACCATAGCGATTTTCCTTTCGTCTAATGTTGGGGTAATCGATTGGGCTACAAATGTTCCTTTTCCTCGTAATGTTTCAATAATCCCTTGTCGCTCTAATTCCTGATAAGCTTTACTTACTGTATTTGGATTTATAACGAGCAAAGAAGCAAGCTCGCGTACAGAAGGAAGCTTATCACTTGGAGCTAACATATTTTTTAGTACGAGCTCTTTTATATTTTGAACAATTTGTTCCCATATCGGAGTGTTGCTTCTTGGATCAAGTTGAATGTGCAAGAGCAATGTCTCCTTCCTGATGAGTATTAAGTGTACTACTATGAATAATACACTTAATACAATATAAGCAATGAATTTATTTGTCAACTGAAAATGATAGAAAAATATGGTATTAAAAATGAATAAATTGGAAAAAATAGGTTTGATATAGAATGGAGGGTTAGTCATGAAGCGAGTTTTTGGAATACTTGTTTGTTTCATGTTATTGCTTTCTGGTACTTCAGTTAGTTTTGCGCAATCTGAGAAAACGAAGCAGGAGAAAACAGAAGAAGCCACGCCGAAGTTAGCGGAACAAGCGTCGTCAGCGATCGTAATTGAGCAAGATACAGGTAAAGTTTTATTTGATAAAAATCCGAATGAAAAGTTACCCCCTGCTAGTATGACAAAGATTATGACAATGCTTTTAATTATGGAACAAGTTGAAAAAGGAAAATTAAAACTGACAGATAAAGTGAGAGCGAGTGAACACGCAGCTTCAATGGGCGGATCACAAATCTTTCTAGAACCTGGGGAAGAGATGACTGTAAATGAAATGTTAAAGGGCATTGCAATTGCATCTGGAAATGATGCATCTGTTGCAGTGGCCGAGCATATCGCTGGTTCAGAAGAAGGGTTCGTAAATATGATGAACAAAAAAGCGAAAGATTTAGGACTGAAAAATACACATTTTCAAAATCCGACAGGTCTCCCAGCGAAAGATCATTATTCCACAGCGAATGATATGGCTATTATGGCGAAAGAATTGATGAAGTATCCACTTATTCGAAAATATACAGGTAAATATGAAGACTATTTACGTGAAAATACGGATAAGAAATTTTGGCTCGTTAATACGAATAAGCTAGTACGTTTTTATCCTGGAGTAGATGGAGTGAAAACGGGCTTTACGACGGAAGCAAAATATTGTTTAACAGCATCAGCTGAAAAAAATGGAATGCGTGTCATTTCAGTTGTTATGGGAGCACCTACTTCAAAAGAACGGAACAATCAAGTAACGAAGCTGCTTGATTATGCATTTGGTCAATATATGACAAAAAAATTGTATACACGTGGCGAAAAAATTAAGACTGTACAAGTAGGAAAAGGTAAGGAAGAAAAAGTAGATTTAGTTGCGTCAGACAATGTGTCTCTTCTTATGAAGAAGGGCGAAAACATGGACAAAGTAAAACAAGAAGTGATTGCAGAAAAGAAAGTGAAGGCACCGATTAAAAAAGGTGATGCACTCGGCACACTTGTTATTAAAAGAGATAAAGATGTTTTATTAAAACAAACAATTGTAGCGAAAGAAGATGTTGAGGCAGCTAGCTGGTGGGAGTTATTTAAACGAAGTTTTGGGATGTTTTCAACATCAAAATAGCGGTGAGAATTTTGCCGCTTTTCTGTTCGTATTTACTGGGATAATTGCTGAAAAGTTTCACTTTATGACGAAATAGTTCTTCTTTTGTCAGTAGGAAGGATTCTTGTTTTATATCACGAAAATCTTATGTTAATGAGTAAAGTTTGAGCATAAGGAGGAAATCGTGTGAGTCTTTCCATGCATTTAGAAGTAAAACGTGACGTCTTATGTGTGAGGCTAGAGGGTGAATTAGATCATCATACTGCTGAAGAGTTGCGAACGAAAGTAACAGATATGATTGAGACACATGGTGTTCATCATATTGTTTTGAGCCTAGAGAACTTAACATTTATGGATAGTTCTGGTTTAGGCGTTATATTAGGCCGATATAAACATGTAAAGGGATTAGGTGGAGAAATGGTTGTCTGTGCAATTTCACCGCCTGTTAAACGTTTATTTGAAATGTCAGGTCTATTCAAAATTGTTCGTTTAGAAGAAAGTGAAGCGCATGCGCTCGCGACGTTGGGGGTGGCATAAATGAGAAATGAAATGAACCTTCAATTTTCAGCGTTAAGTCAGAATGAATCATTCGCTCGTGTTACGGTAGCTGCTTTTATTGCGCAATTAGACCCGACGATGGAAGAACTAACAGAGATTAAAACAGTTGTGTCAGAAGCGGTTACAAATGCAATTATTCATGGGTATGAAGGAAATGCAGAAGGTGTTGTTTATATTTCAGTGATTTTGGAAGAAGCAATGGTGAAACTCACGATTCGAGATGAAGGGATTGGTATCTTTAATTTAGATGAAGCAAGACAACCCCTTTTTACAACTAAACCTGAATTAGAGCGTTCCGGAATGGGATTTACTATCATGGAAAATTTTATGGATGAAGTAGAAGTTATTTCAAACGAATCTTTCGGGACAACAATCCATTTGACAAAATACTTATCAAATAGTAACGCTCTATGCAATTAAGGAGAATAGCCAATGGACATAGAGGTCAGAAATGAGAAGAAGAAACCTCAGTTAAAGGACCACGAGCTAAAAGCGTTAATTCAAAAAAGTCAAGATGGAGATCAACAAGCAAGAGATACAATCGTTCAAAGTAATATGCGTCTCGTATGGTCGGTTGTGCAGCGATTTCTTAATCGAGGATACGAACCAGACGATTTATTTCAAATTGGATGTATTGGACTCTTAAAATCGGTAGATAAATTTGATTTGTCTTTCGACGTGAAATTTTCAACATATGCAGTTCCAATGATTATCGGTGAAATACAACGATTTTTACGTGACGATGGATCAATTAAAGTAAGTAGATCTTTAAAAGAAACAGGAAACAAAGTCAGAAAGATGAGAGACGAGCTTTCGAAAGAATTTGGAAGGGCTCCAACGATTAATGAGGTAGCAGAGGCTCTTGAACTAACGCCGGAAGAAGTTGTTCTGGCGCAAGAAGCGAGTCGTGCTCCTTCGTCGATACATGAAACTGTGTATGAAAATGATGGAGATCCAATTACTATTTTAGATCAAATTGCAGATCAATCGGAAACGAAATGGTTTGATAAAATTGCTTTAAAAGAAGCAATTAGAGAACTGGATGAACGAGAACGGCTAATTGTATATTTGCGCTATTATAAAGACCAAACCCAATCAGAAGTTGCGGAGCGCATAGGTATTTCGCAAGTACAAGTTTCAAGACTTGAAAAGAAAATATTAAAACAGATGAAAGATCGAATAGATGAATAGCTATCTATTCGATTTTTTTTGTTGTAACGTATGGTTGGTCGATAGCGGCAGCGTTTCTTATAGTCGCACAAGTTATTAGTCTGAAAAAATGGAATGCACAAATACATTCAGACTCTGCCAAGCTTGAAAAAGAATGGAAGGACCGAGGTGTTTCATGATGAGCGGATCAGCGATTATGATGATGGTTATAGGTATGGTAGTCATTTGGGGAGGACTTGCATTAAGTATTGCAAATTTATTTAAGAAAAAGGCGTAGCTGAAAAACATCTGTACCGAAACGGTACAGATGTTTTTTTATGAAAAAATTGTATTAGAAAAAAATTCAATAACCATACTACAACTACGAGGAAGAGTGAAGAGGTGAATGAAAATTGGAACGAACAATTTATATTAAAATGCGAAATCGATTAAAAGTTTCTCCTACATATGAAGTAAAGCTGAGTGATGTGGCTCAACTTGCCGGAGATTCTTTAGTAGTTGAGTCGTTACAAAATGAAATAGTTTATAAAATAACAAAGCTTGATAAAACGCATGTTGTAATTGATGTTATGAAAGTGATTGAGATTATTCAACAAAAAGCAGCGCACATACAAATTAATTTACTCGGTTCTGGACAAACTCTTGTTGAAATTATATATGAAAAAAAGAAAGTGCACCCGATTTTCTTCGGACTTGTATGGTTGTTACTTTTCATTGGAGCGGCCCTTGCGATCATTTATTTCCATGAGGATGTAAGTATGCAACAAGTACATCAACGGTTATATTACATGATTACTGGAGAGTTTAAGGAGCAACCGCTTTTATTTCAAATTCCATATTCACTAGGTCTTGGGTTAGGCATGATCCTGTTTTTTAATCATGTATTTCAAAAACGCATTAATGAAGAGCCAAGCCCATTAGAAGTTGAGATGTTTCAATATCAGCAGTCACTCGATCAATACGTAATCGTTCATGAAAATAAGGATAATACGAAACAGATTGCTGATGATTGAGTTTGCATTTGTTGTATTAATTGGTTTAGCTGGAGGAATTGCTGTAGGGAGTGGATATGTTGCATTTTTAGCTGTTCTCGGTATAATTCCACGTTTAGCTCAATTAACGAGAAGTGGAAAGCATATTCAATATTTTGAGTGGGCAGTCATTGCAGGTACTTTAACAGGGGCTTGGTGTAGTTTGAAAAACATTACATTTCAAACATCACAATATTGGCTCGTAATATTAGGGTTATTTTGTGGAACATTCATTGGAATGCTTGCGGCGGCATTAACAGAAGTGTTAAACGTTTTACCTATTTTAGCGAAACGGGTAGGGGTAGAGGGGAAAATTGTTATTTTGCTCGTTGCTCTTGTACTTGGAAAAGTAATAGGCTCATTGTTTCACTGGATTTATTTCGTAAAGTAGGAGGCAATATATATGGTAGGGCGAAAATTGAAAGATGATTACATAAATAAAGTGAAGGAGTACCATCCAAAACCGAACTATTTCATAAATTGTGTGAAGGCATTTCTTGTTGGTGGATTCATTTGTACCATCGGAGAAGTGTTGATGAAATTTTATATACATTACTTTCACTTTAGTGAGCAAGAGGCAGGAAACCCTACAGTTGCAACTCTCGTTTTACTATCAGCGATTTTAACAGGGTGTGGTGTATATGATAAAATCGGGCAGTTTTCTGGAGCGGGATCAGCAGTACCAGTTACTGGATTTGCGAATTCTATGGCGAGTGCCGCGCTAGAACATAGGAGTGAAGGGGTTGTTCTAGGAATCGCTACTAACATGTTTAAGCTTGCAGGAAGTGTCATTGTATTTGGAGTCGTCGGTGCATACATTATCGGCTTAATAAGATATACATTTCAAATTTTAATGTCTTAAAGGAGGGATAGGTATGAGATTGACAGGAAAACAAACGTGGGTATTTCAAAATGATATCTTCGTGAATGCAACTGGTACTGCTGTCGGTCCGAAAGAAGCTGAAGGCCCTCTTGGAAAGGATTTTGATATTTCATATTCTGACTTACATTGCGGAGAGGAAAACTGGGAACTTGCTGAACGAAGGTTAATGTCAGACTCGATTCAACAAGCGATGCAAAAAGGGAATATAAAAAAATCACAAATTGATTTCTTTTTAGCGGGAGATTTATTAAACCAAACAGTGACAGCAAATTACGTTGCGCGTGAGTATGGTATTCCTTTTTTAGGGATGTTCAGCGCTTGTGCGACGTCAATGGAAACTTTGGCGATTGGATCAGCTTTTATAGATGGGGGATTTGCAAATCGTATTTTAGCTACAGTAAGTAGTCATAATGCGACGGCTGAAAGACAATTTCGTTACCCAACAGAATATGGAGGTCAAAAGCCAGGGACAGCAAACTCAACTGTTACTGGAGCAGGGTCAATATTGATTAGCAATGAGGAGAGTGCAATTAAAATAACAGCAGCAACAATCGGCAAAGTACAGGATTTAGGAATTGCTAATCCTTTAGATATGGGATCAGCGATGGCACCAGCTGCTGCTCATACAATTCAACAGCATTTTGAAGATTTGAGAAGAAGTGCAGCTGATTATGATCTTATTGTTACTGGTGATTTATCAGCTGTTGGGACACCAATCGCGAAACAACTTTTACTTGAGGAAGGTTACGATCTTGGGCATATATATAATGATTGTGGATTAATGATTTACGATTCCGGTCAAGAAGAAGTGTTTGCAGGTGGTAGTGGCTGTGCTTGTTCAGCTGTTGTCACATATGGTCATTTATTACGCGAGATGCAAAAAGGGAATTTACAACGAATTTTTGTCGTTGCTACTGGTGCATTATTAAGCCCGATGATGATGCAACAGAAAGAAACGATTCCGACGATTGCGCATGGTGTCGTATTTGAGAGAGCTAAAGGAGAGTGAATTGTGGATTTTATATATGCATTTCTTGTAGGCGGAGCTATTTGTGTAATTGGACAAATCTTGTTAGATTTCGCAAAGTTAACACCAGCTCATTTAATGGCAACTTTTGTAGTTATCGGAGCAATTTTAGATGGATTCGGATTGTACGATAAGCTTATAAAGTTTGCAGGTGCTGGGGCAACAGTCCCTATTACAAGTTTTGGACATTCACTATTGCACGGAGCAATGCATGCGGCAGAAAAACATGGATATATAGGAATTGGCATTGGCATGTTTAGTTTAACGTCTGCGGGGATTTCCGCAGCGATATTATTTTCATTTTTTGTTGCACTTATATGTAAACCGAAAGGATAAATCAAATGAGACGAAGGGTTGTTTTAGTCACAGATGGAGATGAATATGCAAAGCGGACAATTGAGCTGTTAACAAAGGAATTTGGGGGAAGGTGTATTTCAACATCGCAAAGTAATCCGACCAAATTGACAGGGAAGAAAGTTGTTGAGCTTATTATGCAAACGCCATATGACCCTGTATTTGTCATGTTTGATGACAGCGGATTTATAGGAGAAGGATCTGGTGAAAAGGCGTTAAAGTATGTCGCAACACATAAACAAGTTGATGTACTGGGTATTTTAGCAGTAGCATCTAATACACATCATTGGGAATGGGCGCGTGTAGATGTAAGTGTAGATCGGAATGGGAATTTGACAGAATACGGCGTTGATAAATTTGGACTCCCAGATGGTGAAATTGGCAGGATTAGTGGGGATACGATTTATTGTTTAGATGATCTGAATGTTCCTGTCATTGTGGGAGTCGGTGATATTGGCAAGATGTGCGGAAATGATGAATGGGAGAGAGGATCACCTATTACTAAAAAAGCAATTCAATTAATTTTGGAAAGGAGTGGGTTTTATGACGAAGCCTAAAAAAGTGAATATACCTATCTCAACTTTCATAAGCGATAATGAAAATTATTTAAAGCAGACGGTTGGATTAGGTGTTACATACGATGTTGGTATTCGTAAATTTCAAATTTTAAATAAAGAAATTGGTGTGTTATTTGTAAATGGACTTTGTGATACGAATTATATTATCCCTATTTTAGAAGAAGCGGTGGATACAAATGAAATAAGGGATGTAGAAGAAGATACAGTAAAGCTTTTAGAGAATCGTCTAATTCATCAACAAGTAAGTAAAGTAAAAACGATGGATGATGTAATGCTCCAAGTATTATCAGGACTCATTGTTATATTTGTGGAAGGTGAAACAGAAGCGTTCGCAATAGATGTTCGTAGTTATCCGGGCCGGACACCGACAGAACCAGATACAGAAAAGGTAGTGCGTGGTGCAAGGGATGGCTTTGTTGAAAATATCGTTGTAAATACAGCGTTAATTCGTAGAAGGATACGCGACCCACGTCTGCGAAATGAAATGATTCGAGTAGGGGATAGATCGCAAACGGATATTTGTATTACATATGTACAAGATGTTGCAAATCCGGATTTAGTGAAGATTATAAAACAAGAATTAAATAACATTGAAGTAGATGGGATTACGATGGCGGATAAAACGGTAGAAGAATTTGTAGTCAAACAAGGTTATAATCCATTCCCGCTTATCCGATACACAGAAAGACCAGATGTAGCAGCAAATCATCTGTTAGAAGGACATGTGTTAGTACTCGTTGATACATCGCCAAGTGCTATGATCACTCCAACAACATATTTTCACCATTTACAGCATGCAGAAGAGTTTAGACAAAATCCAGCTGTAGGTACATTTTTACGTTGGGTACGTTTTTTAGGTGTTATATTTTCGCTGTTTTTACTGCCATTTTGGTTAGTTTTTGTTTTTGATCCAACTCTTTTACCGGAAAGTCTAGCTTTCATTGGACCGAATAAAATGACGCATTTACCGATTTTATTACAAATTTTGATGGCGGAAATCGGACTCGAATTTTTAAGGATGGCTGCCATTCATACACCGACATCATTGTCGTCGGCAGCAGGATTAATTTCAGCTATATTAATTGGTCAAATTGCAATTGATGTAGGTTTGTTTGTACCAGAAGTTATTTTGTACGTAGCAGTTTCTATGATTGGAGCATATGCTACGCCAAGTTATGAGTTAGGGCTTGGGAATAAGATTGGAAAATTATTTGTTATTATTTTGACGGGTATATTTCATGAGATGGGATTTGTCATCGGAATGACGATATTGATTTTATTTTTAGCTTCTATTAAAAGTTTACAAACACCGTATTTATGGCCATTTTTACCGTTTGATTGGGGCGCGTTAACGAAAATTTTACTCCGTCCAACTATGTCTAGTTTAAAAGTGCGTCCTAGTATTGTACGACCTCAAAATGTAAGAAGACAAAAATAAACGGGATTATGCTCCCGTTTATTTTTTTATTGAAAATTTATTGTTTTTTTAACAAAAACCAAACATTTTTTGTGTACACTTAGAGTAGATATTGTGTATGAAAGGGGAAGAGGACATGATTAAATTATTTGTAAGTGATTTAGATGACACGCTCGTTTACAATGTGAATGATATGCAAAAAGAAGATGAACGAGCGCTTTGTTGGCTAGCTGAAAAAGGGACAAATATTTGTTTTGCCTCTGGCCGTTTTACTCACCGAATTGATGAGGCGGTAAAAAGGTTTTCGTTCCCGTATTACACAACTAGTTTAAATGGAGCGACAATGATACTACCGGATGGAAAAGTATTTCATGAATCGAGTTTTGAAGATGGGGTTGCCCAGGGAATATATCGATATATACATAAAAAGGGACTAGCAGATATTGTTTGTGCAAATGAGCAGCGATATACAAAAAGGAAGAATGAACATCATCATACTTTTGAAGAGTATATGGGAGTGCATATTGCTGAAATCGAAGAACTAGAAGAGGAATTTGGGAAGACTGTACATCCTGCGAAATTGTTTGTTTTTGGAGAAGAAGAAAAAATTGTAGCATTAGATCAAGAGTTGCGAGATACATTTCATAGCGAAGCGGAAGTTTTTATATCGGGTAAGCGCTATGTTGATATTATGCCAAGAGGTGTAAGTAAAGGAAGCGCTCTGAAGCGATTAATGGAACATTTACAAATTGAAGCAAATGAAGTTGCATGTATTGGAGATTCTTTCAATGATATTTCTATGTTTGAAGTAACCCCGCACTCCTTCACCCTCCATCATGCTCATCCGTATGTGAAGGAGAAAGCAAATCATGTTGTTCGTTCGGTTGAAGAAGCTGTTATGAAATTACCATTACTTGTATAAAAAGAAGCTCGTCACTGACGAGCTTCTTTTTTACTGGAATAAAGATTTAACAAAATCAATGATACTAGAGAAGAAATCTTTAACTTTATCTAAGAAACCTTGACCTTCTTCAGATCCTAAAAAGGCAGAAACGTGTTCTTTTGCTTTATTTAATTGACTGCCAACTTGATCCCAATCGATATTAAGATTTTTCATTTTATCAAATAACGCTACTAAGTTATCTAGCTGTTCATCTGTTAATGTAATGCCGAGTTGATCAGCAATTTTTTGAATTAATGAACGTAAATCTTCTGTTGTTTTTGGCTGTTCTTTTGCAATTTCTTCTTTAATTTTTGCCACAAGTTGAACTGCTTTTTCTTCACCAATTTTATCGCCGAGCTGGGCTGTTTGCACCATTTCTTCATTGGCTACTTTTTTTACTTCTTCAGGAATTTCTTTGTTCGATGTTGTTTCATAGGCCTTCATTAAACCTGTTAAAGCAGCAGTTCCTGAAACTTTGAATGGCGCAGTAATTTGAATTTCTGCATCTTTCACACCTGCTGTAATAAGTGCATTTGTGTACATTGCATCTGTTATGGAATTAATGTTTTTCGAACGTACAATGAGACCAGATCCTGGCTTTGTGTATGTAATCATAGAAGAGGAAATTGCTCTCGTACCAATTTGTGCTTTTGGAACAATTCCATCTAGAAATTTATGTTCTTCCGCATTAGACACAGTAATGATTGTAGCATCTTTTGGCGCTTTCATTTCTTTTAACAGATCTTGTTTTTGTTGTTCAGATAAATTTTCTCCTAGTGTAACAATTGATTCTCCTTCAATGATGTCTGCAAATGAAGCTGTTGGCATTATAAATACCGTTACAGCTAATAGCAGAGCTAGTAATTTCGCTTTCACGAAAAATCGCTCCCTTTCTCTTTCTAAAATTTTCGGGCAACACAGTTATTATAGTATATTTTTAAAATTTGTCACCTAGCTTTTTCCACATTTCAAAAAAGAAGTATGCAGATTGTCGGATTCTTTTTGTTTCTCGTCATGAATATGGTAATATAGTGCTGAGATAGTTGAAAGGAGACATATACATATGAAAACTTTAGGATACATATTAATGGAAAATGGCGAAAAAATCGATTTAGAATTTTTCCCAGAAGAGGCACCAAAAACAGTAGAAAACTTTAAAAAATTAGCAGAGCAAGGATTTTATGATGGCGTGACATTCCACCGCGTTATTCCTGGCTTCGTAAGCCAAGGTGGAGACCCAACAGGTACAGGTGCAGGTGGCCCAGGTTACTCTATTCCATGTGAGACTGATGGGAATCCTCATAGACACCTTGTTGGATCACTTTCTATGGCACATGCTGGTCGTAATACAGGTGGTAGCCAATTCTTTGTTGTTCATGAGCCACAACCGCATTTAGATGGCGTACATACTGTATTCGGTAAAGCAACAAGCGGTATTGAAACGGTATTAAACATGCGTCAAGGTGATGTAATGAAAGAAGTTAAAGTTTGGGAAGAATAAGTTATGGGAAAAAGAGAGCGATTTTGCTCTCTTTTTTTATTTCCTATAAACAGGAATTGGTATATATTTTAAAGTATATGACACAAATAGGACGGCTACTAACGTTAAATTATATTGTTCATGAGAACACACTTTTAACAAAATACATAGGATGGAGTACGAATTATATGCTTCAATAAATGGATTTCTCTTAACATATTGCTTTTGGTAGAACTATTTTGTTCAAAAATGGTTAATAAATGAAATGTGATAAGCAAGGATTCTCCTTTTAGTTCCTATACAGTATTGTCTCTTTTTTGAGCGGTGTAATAGAAAGAAATAGCGTGGAAACATATATTTGACTTTCTTCTTAACGCTTTGTATGATTATCAAGTTGTTTCAGCCTCTTCTCACTCTGGTAAAAATATTGTAGAATGAATGTGATATGAAAAGAGTGATTGATGGGATAAATAGTTTGTAACTTTTGTAAGAAGGGATAAGGGTTATGTTAATTCGTTTTAAAAAAAGTTATGAAAAAATTGCAATGGGGCTTCTTTCATTTATGCCAACTGAAAAAGATGTAAAAACATTACAATTGACAATGAAAGAGTATGAAGCGAAAGAGGATTGGCAATTGTATTTGTGGAAACAAAATGAAGATTTTGTTGGGATAATGGGGATTATAAAAAAAGAAGATCAGGTATTGGAAATTCAGCATTTGAGCGTGAATCCGTCTCACCGTCATATGGGGATTGGGACGAAGATGGTTCAAGAGCTTAAGAGTAAATTTCTTGAGTTTACAATTTGCGGAAATGAGCAAACAGCAAGTTTTTGCAAAAAGTGTAAAGAGCTTGAACAAAATATACATTCATGAAAGCAGGGATAAGTAGTTTATTATCTCTGCTTTCTTTTTTGTAGTTGTTCGTGTCGTTCAGAAATGACTTCTGTTCGATCACGTAACGTGTGCTTATTTATGATGTATTCACCAGGAATGACGTTCACATCTTTCCAAGAGAGGTTTTGTTTCTTACATAACTGTATGCATTGTTTTTCTAACGATGCGTCTAGTAAGGGTAAAAATAACGGCGCGAAAATTTCCTTTTTGTGGATAGATTGTAACCTTTCATTTAATAAGAATATAAGTTGTTTATGATCTATTCCTAATTGATGTAAGGGCGCACTGTTCTTTTCTAAAAGTGCTATTGCGCTTTTTATCATCTTCTCTGCACCATTCCAGTTGGATCGTCTGTGATGGTATAAGGAAACAGCAATTTGAATGAGACCGACTAAGTAATTGTCGCGTTCTCCTCTAGGTTTTAATTTCCAATACTCTTCTAATATTTCATGACATTCAAAATAATCATAGTCTCCGTGAAAATGAATTAAAAATTGTATGTACTCGGTAGGATACATTTTTTTCGCTCCTGTCTAACGGTTATATGTACAGTGTATCATAGAAATATTAACAATAAGCGACTAGGGAAATATCCCTAGTCGCTTTATTGCTTCATGTTAGCAGAAGCAAGCTGCTCCTACAATGATTAGTAAAATGAACAGTACAACAAGTAATGCGAACCCACCGCTAAAACCGCAATCAACGTGACCCATAGTTTTTTGACCTCCTACATTGTTCTTACTACATTGTTATCATATGAAGCCGTGGGCATTATGACATGGGCATAGGTCTATTTTTAATTAAATTTCTTAAAAAGGTTGGATAGAACATGAGTATGCTCTATACTTATGTTGTTATAGAAAAAATGTGGTGGGATGCTTTGTGCAGTATAATTTTAAAGTAGAGGCTTTTGAAGGGCCTTTAGATCTATTGTTACATTTAATACATCGTTACGAAATTGATATATATAATATTCCTGTAGCGGAAATTACAGAGCAATATCTATCTTATGTCCATACGATGAAAGAATTACAATTAGATGTTGCCAGTGAGTATTTAGTAATGGCTGCAACGTTATTACAAATTAAAAGTAAAATGTTGTTACCGAAACAAGAAGAAGATGTACCTGATAACGGTGAAGACTTTATAGATGACCCTCGTCAAGAATTGATGGAGAGGTTAATTGAATATAAGAAATATAAGCAAGTTGCTACTGAGTTAAAAGAA
Source organism: Bacillus hominis (assembly GCF_030348325.1). Lineage (NCBI taxonomy): Bacteria > Bacillati > Bacillota > Bacilli > Caryophanales > Bacillaceae > Bacillus > Bacillus hominis. The sequence continues at coordinate 3,674,207 of NZ_JAUCFS010000005.1, read as the reverse complement.
AGAGAACAAGAAAGAGCACAGCTATATACACGTCCGCCAATTGATTTTACATCATTTCAACAAGAAGAGGAGACAAGCTTACCTCTTGATGTTACGTTATATGATATGTTAGCGGCATTTCAAAAGCTAATGCGTCGTAAAAAAGCAAAGACCCCCGTAACAACGCGAATTACGCGCCAAGAAATACCAATTGAACAGCGAATGACTGATATTCTACAACAGTTAGAAGTAAAAGGCGGTCGTCAAAGCTTTTATGATTTGTTTGCTGATGAAGAACGTGAAATAATGGTTGTAACATTTTTAGCGGTTCTTGAGCTAATGAAAAATCAACAAATCATAATTGAACAAGAACAGAATTTTGATGAAATTTTCGTGTTAAGCTCTAATAAATCCGTATAGAGCCAGCATGTGAAGATGGGATAGAAACATTTTATCTTAAGTTAGGTTTTAATGTATCGTTTGGAACGAGAGAAGAAATATTGAACCGAACGCATTTACTGTGATTCGGTTTTTTTATGTGTATTTTTATGGAAAATAGAAGGAAGGAGTTCGTAAAATGGATAGAAAAGAACAAAAAGCGATTATTGAAGGGCTTTTATTTGTTGCAGGTGACGAAGGGATTTATCCGGAACAGATAGCTAAAGTTCTGGAAGTTGAAGTGGAAGAAGTAATAAACAGTATAGAGGAAATGCAAAAAGAATGTGAAGGATCGAATCGAGGTCTGCAAATTGTACAATATGCAAAAGTGTATCGTTTTGCAACAAAGAAAGAACATGCTGCATACTATCAAAAATTAATAAATACCCCAACAACGGCTTCACTGTCTCAAGCAGCTCTTGAAACATTGGCAATCGTTGCGTACCGTCAACCGATTACAAGGACAGAAATGGAAGAGATTCGAGGAGTGAAAACAGACAAAGCATTACAAACGTTAGTTTCACACTTACTTATAAAAGAAACGGGAAGAGCGGAAGGGCCGGGGCGTCCTATTTTATATGGAACGACGAAAGAATTTTTAGATACGTTTGGATTGAAAACATTAGATGATTTACCACCTCTTTCAGAAGAAAATGAACAAATGAATGAAGCAGATTTATTCTTTGGTTCTTTACAGGAATTATCAAAATAAAAGCTTAGCATTTTGCTAAGCTTTTTTTGTATATCAATTACAGAGCGTGCCATACTAAATGAAAAAAGGAGACGAGTTATGAAAGGTGTACGGAGTATTCTATTGTTGGTTTCTGTTTTATTATGTTTTTCGTTAAACAGCGCATCGGCTAAAAGATATATGATGTCTATTCATACTACGTCTTCTATACATATGCAGCGGCAACATTTTGGTAAAATGAAAGTGAGTTTTTTAAAAGTTGGGCAAGGTGATGCGACACTTATTACATTGCCAAATGGTCAAACGATGTTAATAGATGGGGGCCCTTATGAAGCAGGAGAGGTTATTATTCAAAAATTAATTGAAAAAGGAATTAATCACTTAGATGTGATTGTAAGTACTCATCCTGATATGGACCATATAGGGGGGCTTATTCCAATTGTAGAACAAATGCCGGTTTCACTCGTATTAGATAGTGGAAAAACATATAGTTCACTTACTTATCATACATATCGGAATAATATTAAAAAAAGGGGCATACCTTTCATTTCAGTGAAGGAAGGACAATACATACCGCTAGATCCACATGTTTCTATACAAGTATTGAACAATGGTAAATCGAAAGACGAGAATAATGAGTCCTCAATTGTGTTAAAGATTCGATATGGTAAAGCGGACTTTTTATTAATGGGTGATGCTGATATACGGACGGAAAATGAAATATTAAAGCAATTTGATGTACATGCAGATGTATTAAAAGTTGGGCATCATGGCTCGTATACTTCAACGAGTGAAACATTCTTAAAAAAAGTAGATCCACAATTCGCTATTCTTTCGTACGGGAGTAGAAATCCGTATGGGCATCCTCATCAAAGTGTAGTAAAACGATTAAAACAGCGTGGTATAATGATATACGGAACAAACAAGCGTACTGTAGAAATCGAAACAGATGGTGAACATATTACTATGGGGACGAGTGGTCTTATGCCATTACTTAAGTAACTAATTATATAAGAGGGTATTTTCCATTTTGGAAAAAATGAATAATATATATTATAATGAAAAAGAAATCAATTTCCTTTTTTCGCTGAACGAAGAGGAAATTTCATTAGAATGTATAGACAACTACTTGTGTGTATATTAAGATGGAATTAGGCGAATAAGGTAATAATAATAAGTAGGTATTTCATGGGAAAGGATCGATGAAAATGAAAACGCAAGTTGTCATCAATGCCAAAATTTATACAGGTAAAGAAGTAGTGGAAAACGGATTTATTCGTTACGCAGAAACAGTTAAAGAAATTGGTTTGATGGCTCAATATGTATCACAAGAAAATGAAACTGTGTTAGATGTGGCAGGAAAGATTGTGATTCCAGGTATGATTGATGTTCATATTCATGGTGGATACGATATTGATGCGATGGATGCAAATAGCGATGGATTAGTAACTCTTGGTAAAGAAATGTTAAAAGAAGGAGTTACAACTTACTTCCCAACAACAATGACACAAGCTCCAGAAGCGATTGAAGCGGCGCTAAGTGCTGCGAAGGAAGCGAAAGATAAAGGAGCACATTTCGAATATATTCACTTAGAAGGACCATATGTTTCAAAAAAACGTGCGGGTGCACAGCCACTTGAACATATTGTTCCTGCGAGTATCGAGCAATTTAAACAATGGCAGGAAGCAAGCGGTAATCTAATTAAATTAGTAACATATGCACCGGAAGAAGAAGGTGCGTTAGAGTTTGAACAGTATCTTGCTGAAACAGGTGTTGTTGGCACAATGGGGCATACAGATGCGATTGATGCACAACTGAAAAATAGAAAAATTACACATGCAACACATTTATACAATCAAATGCGTGGATTACATCATCGTGAACCAGGAGTCGTTGGTCATGTGTTATTAAATCCAGATGTAATGGTTGAAGTAATTACAGATGGTATTCACATTCACCCTGATATGGTGAAATTAGCATATAAATTAAAAGGACCGAAAAAAGTAAGTGTCATTACAGATGCAATGCGTGCAAAAGGTCTTGAAGAAGGATTATATGAGCTTGGCGGACAGCCAGTACATGTAAAGGATGGCAGTGCCCGATTAGAAGATGGAACGTTAGCTGGTAGTATTTTGAAAATGGATCAAGCTTTCCGAAATGTAATTGAATTTACAGGATGTTCAATCGAGGACGCAGTGTTGATGACATCAGTTAACCAAGCAGAAGAGTTTGGATTAAATAATAAAGGCGCGTTAGTGGTAGGTAAAGATGCAGACTTTGTTGTTATGACTGAAGAATTACATGTATATGATACGGTTCGTTTAGGAATTCATATGAAGGAAGGGAAGTAATTAAATGAATATTCTTGTTGTAAAAACTCCAGAAGAATTAGCAGAAGCAGGTTATAAGTTAATTGAAGAGGTTGTAAAATCAAAAGAAAATCCAACATTAGGAATGGCTACAGGAAGCTCTCCATTAGGTATTTATGCAGAAATGCGAAAAAATAAACTTGATACAAGTCATGCAACCACTGTAAACTTAGATGAGTACGTAAATTTACCACACGAAGATAAAAACAGCTATCACTATTTCATGCAAGAACAGTTGTTTGATCATCTTCCATTTAAACAAACTTATGTACCAAACGGGATGGCAAGTGATTTAGAGGAAGAGTGCAAGCGTTATGAAGGCATTCTAGTAGCTAACCCAGTTGACTTACAGATTCTTGGAATCGGTGAAAACGGTCACATCGGATTTAATGAGCCAGGAACACCATTTAATTCTCCAACTAACATTGTGGAATTAACAGAATCTACACGCCAAGCAAATCTTCGCTTCTTTGAAAATGAAGAAGATGTGCCGACTCATGCGATTACAATGGGAATTGGAAGTATTATGAAAGCGAAACAAATTCTACTTGTTGCTATGGGATCTAAAAAGGCAGAAGCTATTAAAGAATTATTGCAAGGTGAATATAGTGAGGCGTGTCCTGCTACAGTTTTACAACGTCATCCGAATGTAACCGTAATTGCAGATCCAGAAGCTCTATCTTTATGCAGTGAGGCGATTGCTGATGAACATCGACAAGTATTCACCATTTCCGATCTATTATCAGATTCAAGAGTGGGTGAAACAGCTAATTGAGGAAGGTGAATGGAAGCCGGGAGATAAAATTCCATCTGAGAATGAACTTTGTGATAAGTTCGAAGTGAGTCGTATGACAATCAGACAGGCGATTAATAACTTAGTGGAACAAGGTTATTTATACCGGAAACGTGGGATTGGAACGTTCGTCCAACTTCCGAAAGTGGAGCAAAAGTTGCAAGGAATGACGGGATTCACAGAAGATATGATTTCTCGTGGTATGAAACCGAGCAGCCAGTTATTAAGTTTCCGCCTAGTTCCAGCTACTGCTAAAATAGCAGACCGGCTGAGAATACAAGAGGGAGAGTCGGTTTATGAAGTGAGGCGTACTCGCTTAGCTGATGACGAACCGATTGCGTTTGAGACGACATATTTGTCGCCAACTCTTGTGAAAGATATTAACGAAGAAATATTGCAACAATCTTTATATGAACATTTAGAGAAAAAACTGGGCTTTAAGCTTGTTCGCGCTACTCAATCAATTGAAGCTTCAATTGCAACGGATAATGAAGCTGAACATCTGCATATTCCTAAAAAGGCGCCTGTACTTGTAATGCGTCAATGGTCATATTCAGAAGGTGAGTTACCGTTAGAGTATGTGAAATGTATTTATCGTGGTGATCGTTACAAGTTTATTACGAACATCGCACGTAACAAGTAATACATTTCAGCTTGTGAAGTACAGTGAACTTTGATGTTTTTAACATGTAAAGAAATAAAAATACGACTCATCCTTATAAGGATCGAGTCGTATTTTTATTTGCTTCTTCATTATAAACAAGTACTTGGTTAACGGCATCTTTGACAGCATCTACTACATAGTGAGCGTGCTCTTTTACCGCGTCATCAGCTTGAGACATAGCAAAACTATGAGGAGTTAAAGAAAACATTGGAATATCATTGTAAGAATCCCCTATGCACGCAACTTCATCTGGTTGTATTTGGAACTCTTGTAATAAAATAGAGATAGCAGAACCTTTACTAATATTTGGTGGCATCACATCTAAACATTGTTCAGCTGAAATGAAAGTACTAACTTTTCCATGGAACTTTTCATCAATCTTTTTTTGAAGGAGTTGTAAGTTTTCCTTTGTACCACCGATAGAAATTTTATTTGGAAAAATTGTATCATCGATTTTCTTTAATAAATTTGGTTCTTCAACAGAAGTCATTGTTACTTGTTTTTCGAGTTCATGAATAAAAGGTGTCTTTTCTTCAATATAGTAATTATGCTCATCACTTACATAACGGAAATAAGGGTCTTCATTTGTCATTGCTAACAAATCAGGTAGAATACTGGAATCGAATGTTGCAGATAATAGTTGTTTATTTTCATGTGTATATACGAAAACACCGTTCACACTAATGCGATGAAAATTTGTATTTACAGCCTTCATTAAGTCTGCGATTTCATTGTCAAGTCGCCCGGAAGCGAAACAAAGAATAACATTTTGCTCAGCAAGACTGCGAAGTGCTACAATATCTTGCTCATCAATTAGACCTCCATGTTGCATCATTGTACCGTCAATATCACTTACAAACATTTTAATCATGTTGCTATCTCCTTTCTATGTACAGTTGCTCTTACATTATACGCATCATATGCAAACATGTCTAAAAAATGAATTTTTATCAAATGGTAGATGTTTTACATTGACGACAAAGAAGAATGTTCTGTAACATAAAAGCAGGCTATTTAAGTACGAGGGTGGTGTTATATGAGTAATTATCTGGAAATTAAAAAAGTTTTAAATAATAATGTCATCATTGCTAGCCATCCTGAACACGAGGAAGTAGTAGTGATCGGTAAAGGAATTGGATTTGGAAAAAAGGCTGAAGATGTGTTGGAGCAAGAACAAATTGAGAAAATGTTTGTTTTAAAAAATGAACGTGATCGAGAACAATACAAACTTTTAGTGCCACATGTGAGTGAAAAGCTAATTGAATTGATGAATGATATTATGTTATACATTCAAGAAAAAGCGAAGTCTCCATTAAATGAACATATTCATATCGCTTTAACAGATCATATTTCTTTTGCAATTAAAAGGCTGAAACAAGGACTTACAATAGATAATCCTTTTTTAGTTGAAACGAAAATGCTATATCCAGAGGAATATGAAATTGCTGAAGGAGTTGTGCAACTTTTAAATTCTCGTTTGCAAATTACATTGCCAGAAGGAGAAGTTGGCTTTATCGCACTCCATATTTACAGCTCGCTTACAAACTCTGATTTATCTTCTGTTAATCAAAATTCCCGTCTTATTGCACAACTTGTTTCTTTAATTGAGACAAGCCTACAAATTACATTAGACCAAGAAAGCATTCATTATTTACGCCTTATTCGTCATTTGCAATATGCTATTGAACGGGTGAAAAAAGGAGAAAAAGTAGAAGAAGCACAAAGTTTTGCTGATTTATTAAAATTAGAATATCCAGTTTGTTACAATTTGGCGTGGAAGTTAGTCAAAGTAATGCAGAACGAATTACAACTGCCTGTTTATGAAGCGGAGAGTATTTATTTAACGATGCATTTACAACGATTAGTGAAAGCAGAAAATGTGTAAAAAGACATATATTTTTGTCTAAAATGAAAACGTTAAAAAAAATGATTGAATCGCTTACAATAGTTATGTATAATAACTATTGCAAAGTTATACAAAATTCGACAAACACATTAAGGTAAATAACGAAAACGTTTGCCTTAATTATAGTGAACTTATACGTAATCCTATTTTTGACACGTGTTACTGATTCGATCAGGCATGAGTGGAGAAAAGCTGGGAATGTAAGCTAAAGAAAGGGACATACTACCCTTTGTATAGCTATCGTTCTATCTTTTTTTCCTCATGCCTTTTTGGCGTTTGTCGAAAAGTATCAATATAGATAAGAGAGGAAGGGTTTCCATGTTTAAGAAGATCTTTGGTGTTCTTCAAAAAGTCGGAAAAGCGCTTATGCTTCCAGTAGCGATTTTACCGGCAGCAGGTATTTTACTTGGATTTGGTAATGCATTTCAAAATCCACAACTAACAAATGTTATTCCTGCTTTAAAAGCAGATTGGTTCGTAATGGTTGCAAAAATTATGGAACAATCGGGTGATATTATTTTCGCTAACCTTGCGCTATTATTCGCAGTTGGGGTAGCAATCGGTTTAGCTGGTGGAGATGGAGTAGCTGGTTTAGCAGCGTTCGTCGGCTACTTAATTATGAACAAGACGATGAGTGTGTTCTTAGAAGTAGATAAGTTAGTGAAAGTAACAAGCACTGGAACAGATCCAGTGAAAATTGGATTTTCAGATCCAGCATATGCAAACGTATTAGGAATTCCGACACTGCAAACAGGAGTATTTGGTGGTATTATCGTCGGGATAGTAGCGGCATATTGCTATAATAAATACTTCAACATTGAATTACCATCATACTTAGGTTTCTTTGCAGGTAAGCGTTTCGTACCGATCGCAACTGCAACATTCTCTTTAGTAGTAGGTATTATCATGTGCTTCGTTTGGCCATACATTCAAGGTGGCTTAAATACGTTCTCACATCAAATGATTGATGCAAATAGAACGTTAGCAGCATTTATATTCGGTTTAATCGAACGTTCATTAATTCCATTTGGATTACATCACATTTTCTATTCACCGTTCTGGTTCGAATTCGGTCAGTATACAAATGCAGCTGGCGAATTAATCCGTGGTGACCAAAAAATCTTTATGGCACAGTTAAAAGACGGCGTAGAATTAACAGCTGGTACATTTACAACAGGTAAGTATCCGTTCATGATGTTCGGTCTTCCAGCAGCAGCTTTAGCGATGTACCATGAAGCACGTCCGGAAAATAAAAAATTAGCAGCTGGTATTTTAGGATCTGCTGCATTAACATCATTCTTAACAGGTATTACAGAACCACTTGAATTTTCATTCTTATTCGTAGCACCAGTATTATTCGGAATTCACGCTGTATTCGCTGGTCTATCATTTATGACAATGCAAATTTTAGGTGTTAAAATTGGTATGACATTCTCTGGTGGTTTAATCGACTTTATCTTATTCGGTGTACTACCAGGCCGTACGGCATGGTGGTGGGTAATTATTGTTGGTCTTGTACTAGCAGTTATTTACTACTTCGGATTCCGTTTTGCAATCCGTAAATGGAACTTAAAAACACCTGGTCGTGAAGTGGCAAATGCTAATGACGGCGCAGGAAAAACAGAAGCAGGCGAGCTTCCTCGTGAAGTATTAGTAGCACTTGGTGGTAAAGAAAACATTGCTTCTTTAGATGCTTGTATTACTCGTTTACGCGTTCAAGTTAACGAACAAAAAAATGTAAATAAAGACCGCTTAAAAGAGCTTGGAGCAGCTGGTGTACTTGAAGTTGGAAATAACATTCAAGCGATTTTCGGACCGAAGTCTGACACATTAAAATCACAAATTCATGATATTATGTCAGGTCGTACACCTCATGTTGAAAAAGAAGAGCCTGTAAAAGTAGAAGAAGCTCCTCAACAGGTTGATGAAAATGAAACAATCGTTTCACCAATTGAAGGGAAAATCTTACCGATTACAGAAGTACCTGACCAAGTATTCTCAGGGAAAATGATGGGAGATGGATTTGCGATTGAGCCAACAGAAGGAACAGTAGTTTCTCCGGTTAATGGTGAGATTGTAAATGTATTCCCTACAAAACATGCGATTGGTATTCAGTCTGAAGGTGGAAAAGAAATTTTAATCCACTTCGGTATTGATACCGTAAAATTAAATGGTGAAGGCTTTGAAGCACTTGTAGCACAAGGTGATAAAGTGAAGCAAGGGCAACCATTATTAAAAGTAGATCTTGCATTTGTAAAAGAAAATGCACCATCTATTATTACACCAATCGTCTTTACGAATTTACAACAAGGGCAACAAGTCGAATTGAAAAAAGATGGAAATGTTAAGAAGGGCGAAAACGCTATTATTGACATTCAGTAGGAATTTGACGCAAAATGTTTATAATTATAATAGGCGATGTGGTTGACCGAACATCGCCTATTATATACAATAGATGATGTAGTACTCACGTCTATACAACTGAAAAAATACGTAATTTAAAGGAGATAAATTATCATGGAAAAAATCTTTAAAGTAACTAGCGACTCAGGAATTCATGCTCGTCCAGCAACTCTACTTGTAAACACTGCAAGCAAATTCGGTTCTGACATTAACTTAGAGTATAACGGAAAAAACGTTAACTTAAAATCAATCATGGGTGTTATGTCTTTAGGAATTCAACAAGGCGCGGAAATTAAGGTCACTGCAAATGGTGATGATGCAGCTCAAGCACTAGCAGCTATCGAAGAAACTATGAAAAACGAAGGATTAGGAGAATAATGACTCTTAACATCCAAGGGATTGCTGCATCAAGTGGGATTGCTATTGCGAAGGCTTTCAGACTTGAAAATCCTGAATTTAACATTGAAAAGAAATCGATTACAAACGAAGCTGCTGAAATTGCACGCTTAGACGCTGCGCTTGAGAAAGCAAAATCTGAACTAGAAGCTATTAAGGACCACGCTTTTGCTGAGCTAGGTGCTGATAAAGCTGCTATCTTTGAAGCACATTTATTAGTATTAAATGATCCGGAATTAGTAAATCCAGTAAAAGATAAAGTAAATAGCGAAAAAGTAAATGCTGAATTTGCAATGGATGAAGTTGCATCAATGTTTATTTCTATGTTTGAAAACATGGATAACGAATACATGAAAGAACGTGCTGCGGATATTCGCGACGTAACAAAACGTGTTCTTGCACATTTACTAGGAATTAACTTCTCAAACCCTGGTACAATTTCGGAAGAAGTAATCATCATTGCTGAAGATTTAACACCATCTGATACAGCTCAGTTAAACCGTAAGTATGCAAAAGGTTTCACAACTGATATCGGTGGACGTACATCTCACTCTGCAATTATGGCTCGTTCTATGGAAATTCCAGCTGTTGTTGGTACGAAGGTTGTTATGGAAAAAATTCAAAACGGCGATATCGTAATCATTGACGGTTTAGATGGAGAAGTAATTGTAAACCCATCTCAAGAAACTCTTCGTGCTTTTGAGGAAAAGAAAGCGAAATTTGAAGAGCAAAAAGCTGTATGGGCAAAATTAAAAGATCAAGCTACTGTAACAAGTGATGGACATCATGTTGAGCTTGTTGCTAATATCGGAACACCAAATGATGTACAAGGTATTATCGATAATGGCGGAGAAGGCGTTGGTTTATACCGTACAGAATTCTTATACATGGGCCGTGACAATCTTCCAACAGAAGAAGAGCAGTTCGAAGCGTATAAAGCAGTTCTTGAAGGTGTAAAAGAAGGTCAACCTGTCGTTGTTCGTACACTTGACATCGGTGGAGATAAAGAGCTTCCATACTTACATTTACCAAAAGAAATGAACCCATTCTTAGGATACCGTGCAATTCGCTTATGTCTTGATGAGCAAGATGTGTTCCGTACACAACTTCGTGCATTACTTCGTGCTAGCGTATACGGTAACTTAAAAATTATGTTCCCGATGATTGCAACTCTTGATGAGTTCCGTCAAGCGAAAGCAATCTTATTAGAAGAGAAAGAAAGACTTGTAGAAGCGGGTACAACTGTTTCTGATTCTATTGAAGTGGGGATGATGGTTGAAATTCCAGCTTCAGCAGTATTAGCAGATCAATTCGCAAAAGAAGTTGATTTCTTCTCTATCGGAACAAATGACTTAATCCAATACACGATGGCTGCAGACCGTATGAACGAACAAGTAGCTTACTTATACCAACCATATAACCCATCTATTTTACGTCTTGTAAAAATGGTTATCGATGCTGCTCATAAAGAGGGCAAATGGGCTGGTATGTGTGGTGAGATGGCAGGAGATTCACTTGCTATCCCATTATTATTAGGATTAGGTTTAGATGAGTTCAGTATGAGTGCAACATCAATTCTTCCTGCAAGAACACAACTAAGCAAGTTGTCAAAAGCAGAAATGGAAACATTGGCAGAAAAAGCGTTAACAATGTCAACTGCTGAAGAAGTTGTTGAATTAGTTAAAAGCATATAATAGTAAAAAACCTGAGTCGATTTGAAATCGGTCTCAGGTTTTTTTTATGAAAAAAGTAAATCTTATTTTGCGGCTATTGAGGATAAAGAACAGAATTAGATAGCGATTGCAACGATATCAGTTGGGCAAACACGTAAAATGCCAGTAAAAGTATTTCGATTTTGATTGTTCTTATCGTCTTTATCGTTATCTTTGTCGTCTTTGTTATTACGAGCTAAAGCAGAGAAAAGAGCAACGCCGTTAGCGAAACCTTCAAAAATTACATTGTTGAATGTTCCGTTACCTCTAATGCTTAAAAGAGAAAGCTCTGTTCCAACTGAAATGCTAGCAAGTACGTTACATACAGCTGTTTGTTGTGGTTTTACCTCTTTCTCTTTCTCGCGATGGTCGCGATGGTCACACTCTCTTTCACGATGATGACAGTCTCTAAAGTTATCACAGCATCCAAATGATCCAAACATAATCCTCATCACCCCCTTCACACTTATAATCTATGTAAGTTTGGCATTCGGTGACTGGACAGATAATGGAAATTTTTCTAGGGGATTTTCTCATTTTAAATGACTAGATGGGTGTTTAGTATGGAATGATGTTTAAAATAGGGGAAATATCACAAAAAAATGTAAAGACCACCGAAATGAATGAAATAGGTAGCCTTTACACTTTTTTGCTTTTATATAAAACGATGATATATACAGGAAGAGCTAAGAGTAGTGGTGCAATGGATCGTACAGTATGTTTTTCTGCTTCTAATTGTAACGCTTCTTCTTTTGGGAATTGTAACACTGATATGTTTGCAGCATCGCCAATAAAATATAGCAGCAGTACAGTTACTATGTAACTTAAAAGTGCGATAAAGCTTCCGTATGAACTCAATGAAAATCCCTCTCTTGTTATCTATTTGTTATCATTGTATCACAATTGTAACAAAAATACACGGTTATATTTCGATGCTTTAACAAAATTCGACACAAAACGCCATATTTGTTTATGGGGATAGCATGAAAATTACGATTTCTCTATGTATAGATGTCGAATAATACATTGTAATATTACGGATGTGTGACAGAATATAAAAAAACGAAGGTAATGAAATTACCTTCGTTTTTTTATTATTTCGCCCATTCACTCACTTGTTCTACGCTCATGCGCGGTGCAGGGTGACCTTTTAAAGTTGATTCACCAATTGTAATAAGCATAATTGGTACGTAACGCGATGAAACATTAAATTCTTCCATTAGTGCTTGTGGGTTGAAACCACCAATTGCGCAAGTATCCCAACCAGTTGCTTTAGCAGCAAGCATAAGTTGCATTGCTGCTAAAGCAGCATTTGAAAAGGCAGCATCTCGTGGGTATTGTTCACGAGTATATGCAGATTCAATATTTTTAGCTAAGCGTTCTTTCGCTTCTTCTTTCATAAATCCTTGTTCTACAATTGGACCGTAAACAGGTTCAACATTTTTATATGCTTCTAAATCACCTAAAATAGCGACTACGGCAGAAGCATCAAGAATTTGTTGTTGGTTATAAGCAATTGGCTGTAATCGTTTTTGTACGTCTTCGCCTTGGAAAACAAGGAATTTCCAGTGTTGCAAGTTCCAAGCAGAAGGTGCTTGAGCAGCTGCTTTTAAAATTTCGTGTAATTCTGTAGATGAAATTTCTTTTTCAGGGTTGAATGCACGTGTAGATGTACGTTCATATAAAACGTTAAAAAAGTCACTGTTTGTCATTATATATCCTCCAAATTACATATCAACTTAATTTAAAATACATTTAATATATTATACTTACATTTTGTAAGTTATTGAATTTAAGAATATAATAACTTTATTTTAATTGTCAAGTTTTAAGTGATAAGGAGGGCATTCATACAAACGATACAATTCATATAATCATACACTAAAAAAGGAATTTCTAGAGTAGATAAGCGAAGATAACATTCTCAATTAGCTTGTTAATATGTATCCCTTACTAATCGGATTTTTTTGAGAACAATCTTTTATAAAATGATTGTGAGGAATTCAGTAAAACAAGATATATGAAGTGAGTGAAGACTAGTGATGAACATACTACATTTTTTATTAGAGAATACTGTTTTCCAAAATGTATTACAAGATCTTCAGTTGAATGTCCTTTATATAGAAGATGGATGTACACATCAACAAACGATAGAAAATGTCCATCCAAAATGTATGTTTATAGCAAATAGTTTTGAAGAAGGAGAAATATTGTTTCATAGAACTAGACCGCATATTGTAATTATGTATGTAACAGATTTTGCTCAAATAAAATATATAAAGAATATATATGATTCACGGAGTACATTCATTATCATTTGGGATCAACAGATAAACAATGAGTTTGCAGATTTACTAATGTTAGGAATACGTAATATTGTTATAGCACCAGTAACCCCACAAGTGGTACTAGAGGAAGTGAATAAGAGTTTATATCAGCTTTCTTTAGTGCGACAAGTAAGTTTACAACAGGAATTACTTCAAACGATGTTTGATTTTCAAAATGATTTATTATTTATAGTAGAAGATGATGAGATTGTTGATTGTAATACAAATTTTTTAGAGTTTTTCGGATATGATAATTTATTTATGTATCGCGAACAACATTTAGTATTTGCAGAACATCTTATAAGAGAGACAGGGTATTATTCGACGACTCACGATATAACATGGTTGGATGATACTTTATCAAATGGAAGAAGAATTAAGATGCACAATTATGAAGGGGAAGCTTCTACCTTTTTATTACGTGCGACACCATTGCCAGAAGACTTATCGCGATTTATAGTAAAATGCACAGAGATTACAGAATTAGATGAAATCTATCAAGAGCAAGAAAGACTGGCTATGATAGATTCATTGACAGAAATATATAATCGTTTGAGATTCCAGCAAGTATTGGAGAAAGAGTGGGAGAATGTAATACGTAATGATGAAAAAATAGCACTTATTTTGTTTGATATAGATAATTTTAAATCAGTAAATGACACATATGGTCATGATTTTGGTGATTTAGCATTAGTACAACTTGCAGATCTTATGAAAGCTAAAGTTGAACATCAACATATATTTGCAAGGTGGGGAGGAGAAGAATTTATAATATTAGTGACAGATACGGTAGAAAAAGAAGCGTTTCAAGTTGCGGAATCGTTAAGGTTTTTTATTGAAACAAAGCAGTTTTCTGGAATTTCGAAATTAACAGCGAGTTTTGGAGTTGCTTTATATGAGCAAGGAATTACTAAAGAAGAATTAATGCAAAGAGCGGATATTGCATTATATGAAGCAAAAAAAAATGGAAAAAATCAAGTGTGTATATATAGAAAGGAAAAAATGTGATTTTTCGCAACAAATTGTTGCGATTTTTTTTTATTGCCTGATAATAGAATATGGGGACCATTTTTCACGAAGTAATTATGGAGGAACAATATGAAGAAAAAAATAATGATTATGGCTTCACTGTCTGCTATAGTTTGCGGCGGAGTATACTATTTTCTCGATAGTCCCGATCCAAAGGAACAAGCAGTATTAACAACAAAGGTAACTCCTGCTATTGAGTCAGAGGTACAGGATAATATAGAAGAAGTAGAAAAAATTGATTATGCTAGTATATCTCAAAAGTTAGATCAGTATTTAGTAGGAAAGCAATTTAATGGGACAGTTTTGGTGACAGATAAAGAGCATGTTATATTGAATAAAGGATATGGATATGCTGATGTTCAAAATAAAATAGAAAATACACCTCAAACAAAATATCGTATCGGTTCTATTACGAAAACAGTTGTTGCTACATCCATTTTACAGTTACAAGAACAAGGGAAGTTAAATATCCAAGATAATGTAAATAAATACATTCCTTCATTTCCAGCAGATAAAAACATCACGTTATATCACTTATTAACGCATACATCTGGTTTACCGGAAAATGGGAAGGGAAAGGTTAATGTAGCTTCACGTATAAATTTAATAAATTGGATTGGAAGTCAAAAGTTGGATTTTCCACCAGGAACAGGTTGGAAGTATACGGATTATAATTATATGGTGCTCGCTTATATTATAGAAAATATAACGAAAAAGCCTTTAGGAGATTATATAAAAGAAAATATATTTACAAAGGCAGAGATGCATGAATCAGGTATGGGAAATATGGTGCCTGGAGATAAAAACTTCACGAAGGGTTATGTGAAGAAAGATCAAGAACTTGTACCAGCGCAAAAATTAGGGATGGACTGGTTATATGGCTCTGGTGAGATGTATACGACAGTAGGAGATATGAAGAAATTAGATGAAGCGATTATAAATGGAAAGCTTCTTTCTGAACAAAGTATACAAGCGATGTTTACACCTTCACAAGAAAGAAAATATGCATTTAGCTTTTACATATATCCTGATTTTTTCCATAACCATGGTGTACTATCTGGTTGGAATACGTTTAATAATTTCAATAAAGAAAAAGGAACGTTTGTTATTTTATTCTCAAATGTGAAGAATGGTTTGGATGATGATTTTAATAAGGAATTTCGGAAGATGGTAAATGATTTATTAGAACAAAGGGGATGAGAAGATGGAGAATAAAAATTTATCAATAGGTTTCATTGGTATTGGTGTGATGGGAAAAAGTATGGTTAACCATTTAATGCAAAGTGGTTATAAAGTATATGTATATAATAGAACGAAGGAAAAAGCGGATTCTTTAGTACAAGAGGGTGCGACTTGGTGTGATACACCGAAAGCGTTAGTAAAGCAAGTTGATGTTGTTATGACGATGGTTGGTTATCCTCACGATGTAGAAGAAGTGTACTTTGGGATAAATGGAATTTTAGAACATGCAAATGAAGGTACGATTGCAATTGACTTTACAACATCTACACCAACATTGGCAAAACGTATTAATGAATTTGCGAAAAGCAAGAATATATATACATTAGATGCACCTGTATCTGGAGGAGATGTCGGGGCTAAAGAAGCTAGACTAGCAATTATGGTCGGTGGAGAGAACAGAATATATGATATTTGTTTACCTCTATTTGAAAGACTAGGAACAAATATTCAGTTGCAAGGCCCTGCTGGGAGTGGACAACATACAAAAATGTGCAATCAAATTGCAATTGCTTCTAACATGATAGGAGTATGTGAAGCGGTAGCGTATGCGAAGAAGGCTGGACTTAATGCAGATAAAGTATTAGAGAGTATTTCGACAGGTGCAGCAGGTAGCTGGTCATTAAGTAATTTAGCTCCTCGAATGTTAAAAGGAGATTTTGAACCTGGTTTTTATGTAAAGCATTTTATGAAAGATATGAAGATTGCTTTAGATGAAGCTGAAAAATTACAATTACCAGTACCAGGTTTAACCTTAGCGAAGGAATTGTATGAAGAGCTAATCGCAGATGGAAAAGAGAATAGCGGAACACAAGTATTATACAAAAAGTATATAAGGGGGTAAATGAGATGGATCTCCAAAAGTTTGACGAGATGATTGATGCTGTACAGCGAGCAACTTGTGTACAGATTAATGATAAGCAAAAAGAAGCTTTTAAACAAAAATATGATTTTGGACCAGATTTTGAATATGGAAGAGATGAGAAAGGACATTATGTTATCCGAACCTCGAAAAAGATGTTAGAGGAAATGGAGTTTTATTTAGCGTTGAAATATGATCGGGATGGAATTGCCCTTTATATGCATGCTGAGATTGAAGGGACATGTCATGTATCCGTTAGCTATAGTGAAGATGCACTTCATTTGCAAGAATTGTTTCAATTTCTAGAAGAAAATAAATAAAAAGTCCTCATTTGAGGACTTTTATTTATTTAGGCAGGCATAATATTTAAGTTGGATAATTTATCTCGCATTAACGGGCAGTAAAACTCCCACCTCAAAATTCAGCTGGAGCAGAGAAGTTAGGTGGGAGTCGGGCTGCCCGTAAACGCCCGATTGGTGAAGGCTAATAATCAGTGGGGATGAACAAAACCCCACTGATTAAAGTTTCACTTTATAGGCTGGAAGCCTGGCGGCACCGTTCAATTGGGAATGGAATAATTTGTGCAGTGTGATTAGGACCAAACTGTTTCGCTCGAGCATGGCGTATTATATAAAATGCGCACAGAATAGCAACAGGAATAGCACCATATAAACCAAAAAATAAAGCGCTTACACATGATGCAGCAAAACCTAAAACACCAACTTCTAATTCTTCCATAATAGCTCCTAAAATGACAGGAATAGCTCCGCATGTAACTCCTAGTATAAGTGCGATAAGTAAACTCATGATTATCCCCCTCTGTTTGCAATATTCTTTTCCTTCTTATTAGTTGTAGTATATCATACATAAAACAGAATTTTCAGAAAAAGTTCAAAAAAAGTTCAATAAATGTTCAAAAAGTGTTGAAAAATCGAAGAGGGTAATTCTCCTTTAAAAAGGAAGCGAAGAAGTTTTTGAGTAAATAAAAAATCAGACTTATTTCAGAAAATGAAATAAGTCTGTTCCATAGGAGGATGTATATATGTAGAGTGAATAAAAGATTGGAAAAGGGGTTCCAATTTCTTTTATTCAACTAGCTACCTTAATAAATTGGAATCCAACCTTCTGTTGTAACAAAAATACGAATAGCTACAACTTGACGATCATCTTGTAAGGTAAAATAATGTCTTGCATTTTCAGGTACAGATATAAGATCACCAGGTTCAAGTTCAACGTCAAAGAATCGCCCATCTTTTCCTTCAATAGCGAAGATGCCATGACCGCTGACAATAAAGCGAACTTCATCGTCAGTATGATGGTGTTCTTTTTGGAAATTAATTAATAACTCGTCAAGGTTAGGTGTGCTATTTGAAAGTGAAATCACATCATATGCTTTATAACCTCTGCGCTCTGAAACGTCAGCAATTTCTTTTGAAAACAACGTTAATATATCAGCTTTGTTTTCATCTGTTAAGGAATAATTTTCTGTTAAATGAGTAGGAAGCTTAGAAATGTTCCATTTCTCATATAAAACGCCTTCTTCCTGTAGAAATTTTGATACTTCCACCTCATTTTCAATGCGAGTATTTACTTCATGAATACGAATTTGCGCCATTAGAAACGCCTCCTTGAATTGATAATAGTTTTATATGAAATTGGAATAAAAACTCATAAGCTTCTAATCTCTTCTTTGCATCAAAGCTATCTCGGCCCCATACGGTAATGCCATGGTTTCGAATTAATACTGCCCCCGAATCTCCTTTTATATGTTTTCGGAAGTTCTCTCCAAGCGTTGGGATATGAGCATGGTTTTCGATAATGGGAATGTTAATCGTTGCACCTTCGTCCCAAATATCAAGAGCTTTAATAATTTCTTGATTTTGAAGGGTAACGTTATCACTATACAAATTTGTGATGACATTGTTATCAGTTGTATGAACATGAAGTACGCACCCGGCATTCGTATTGTTATAAATATGTGAATGCAATATTGTTTCTGCTGAAGGACGTAATTCAGTCTCTAAAACGGGAACTCCTAGATGATCTACTAATAAAAAATCATCTGGAGTAGTTTTTGTCTTATCTTTACCGCTTGCTGTAATAAGAAAAGTAAGTGGCTCATGACTAACTTTTATAGAAATATTGCCACTTGTTGCTGGAAACCAATTCCGTGTTGTTAATTCTTTTTTTATCTCGCTTAAGTCATACCATTGACGAAAAAGTTGCTTCATAATTTCACCTCCAACAAATGTTTTAATTCAGCTTGAACATCATGAAATGTTTCAAAGGGTGTATAAGCAATATGATTTTCTTCACACTTTGTAATAAGGAAGTCGCGAGCGAAAACTTTATTTGCTTGTTTTGCAGCTTGTAAATCAGTAATAGAATCTCCAATCACAATATGAAAATCATTTGTATCACTTAATTTACGGATTAAAGATGATTTGCATAATCCACAATGATTTTGGCAGTGATGATCACAAGGGTGAGGCCACTTAACTGTAATGTATTCGTTTGAAAAGTCTGTTTCATTACAGTAAATTTGCTCTTTTGGAAGGATCCCTTGTAAGAGTGGATAGACGAAGAAATCCATCCCACCTGATATAACGTAAAAAGAAATATTATTTTCATTTACAAATTGTATAAATTCATGAAAGCCAGTACGGATTTCGGCAGTTTCTTTTAAAAATTGAATAATATCAACATGCAAATTAGTAGGTAGCAATTGAAATAATTGAGAAACACCTTCTTGAATAGAAAGCTCTTGTGATAAAATTCTTTGCTTTACTTCCTCTGCTTCTGGTGGTGCGAATTTTTCCATAATGGACATAATGTTATCGTTATTTGTAATCGTACCATCGAAATCACAAAACACTTGAATACTCATAATTTCACCCCATGTGAGGGATTTCCCCATATTTGTAGTGCGCGATGCAAATTTATTTCATCTACTTCATGGAGTGGTTTTCCTTGCAAAGTAGCTTCAATTGCAGCACGGAATGCTTTGCCACCGCCCTGCGCCCCATTCGGATGCCCATGAATCCCACCACCGGCATTAATAACAACATCTTTACCGAAATCTCGCAAGATAAAGGGAACGAAACCAGGGTGAATACCAGCAGATGGAACAGAAAAACTTTTCTTGAAAAATGCATCGTCTTCAGTTAAATATTTTGAGATGGTAAGAGCCTCTTCTTTTTCTAACGCAACGCTGCCATATGGAGACGGGAATAAAGAAAAATCAGCACCAGCATAACGTAGTAGCTTTCCAAGTAATAGTGGAGACGAGACACCATATAACTTGGATGCTGAATAAGCACCACTTACAGCAGGGTGTGCCATGATAGGAACTGGGATTTCATCATCTTCTGCAAGTGATTGTAATACATCTAGTCCATAAGCAAATGCGTTAAATAATAGAATATCAGCCCCAGCTTGCACTGCGCGTTTCGCATTTTCTTTTAAGTCGAAAGTTCGTCCTGTTAAATTTACGGCATATAACGTTTTATGACCGTATGTTTCATATACGGATTGTAGAACTTCTTTGCCAGAAACAATTCGCTTCGTAAGTGGTGTTAATGCATTCTCAAATAAAATTTCATCATCTTTTACGATATCCACGCCACCAATCGCTTGATCGCGTAATTGCGTTTTTAAATACCCAATGTTTCGTCCAATCATTCCTTTAAAAATGCTCATTAAAAGGGGGCGGTCATACACTTGTAAAAAGTTTCGAATACCATCTACACCAAACTTCGGACCAGGAAAATGCTTTTTTAACTCATCTGAAAAGGTTAAATCAATTAATTTTACTTCACCATCAAGTGATAGCTTTCCAAATGTAGTTGTTAAAATTGCTGGTAAATCTGGACTGAAATTTAATAATGGGTATTCGATTTTAATAATCCCGCGTTTAACTTTTTTACGTAGATACGAATTGATATGTTCTTGCTCATCTAATTCCTCAATATGAATGACATTGCCTTTATGTTGTTTTAATTGTTCTTGCAATAAGTGTGGCAAATGAGTCCAAGAGCCAATTGTTAAACCGAGTGCAATTTGCTCAGCTTTTTTTTCTAAGTTATGTGAATCGTCATGGATTAAATACGTCGCTATAATTCCGCTCATTGTTATAACCTCCTAGTTAAATAAAAAAACCTCTCAGCTAAGGAGAGGTTTTTTTACAACCAGCTCCTTATCTGTCAGCGTAATGCTGCGAGAATTAGCACCGTGTCTACGATTGTAGATCGGTTGCCGGGTTTCGTCGGGCTCGTCCCTCCACCTGCTCTTGATAAGAAGTATTTAGAAATGTTTAAATTTTTAAGATAACTGAATTTTGTCAGATATTTTTTATGTTGTCAACGATTTTTTGAAAAAATTTAATTTATCAATTCGATGAATAGCTTCTCTTAATCGTTCTTCTGTATGCAAGAGACCAACACGGACGTACCCTTCGCCGTGCTCACCAAATCCAATACCAGGAGCAACTGCAACGTGTGCTTTTTCTAGTAAAATATCAGAAAATTGCTCAGATGTATATCCTTCTGGTACAGGAAGCCATGCGAAGAATGACCCTGTTGGAATATCTACATTCCAACCAATTGAGTGACAAGCTGAAATAAGAGCATTTCTCCTAGATTCGTAACTATTTACAAGATCTGTTACACAAGACTGTGAACTTAATAGCGCTTCGCGGGCTGCGTCTTGAACTGCACCAAAAATACTAACATACATATGATCTTGCAATAGGTTAATTGTTTCGATGACACTTTCATTCCCGACTGCAAAAGCAATACGCCACCCAGCCATATTGAAAGTTTTTGATAATGTGTAAATTTCAATTCCTGTATCTTTGGCCCCATCTGCTTGCAAGAAACTAACGGGTTTTTGACCATCAAATCCGATAGCACCGTAAGCAAAATCATGAACAACTAATATATTATGTTTATTAGCAAAATGAATGGTTTCATCAAAAAAATCTTTTGATGCAGTAGCGCCAGTAGGATTGTTTGGATAGTTTAAAAACATTAACTTTGCGTGCTCGGCGATAGAGTCATCAATCTTCGTATAATCCGGTAAAAAGTTATTTTCTGCAATAAGCGGCATTGTTTCAAATTTTGCTTTTGCTAAAGCAACCCCGGATAAATAATCTGGATAGCCTGGATCTGGAACGAGAATAGTATCACCAGGGTTTGTAAAACAAATTGGCAATTCTACTAATCCAGCTTTTCCACCAAACAAAATAGCAACTTCAGTTTCGGGATTTACTACTACATCATATTCACGTTGATAGAATGTTGCCACGGCTTCTTTTAAACTTTCATGTCCGCGAAATGGCGGATATTTATGATGAATGGTCTTTTCGGCAGCATCTTGTAAAGCTTTTACGATATGCTGCGGTGTTGGTTGATCTGGATTACCTTGACCTAGATTAATAACATCGTGACCAGCTGCAACGACTTTGTTAACTTTTGCAACAAGTGAAGCAAAAAATTGTGTTGGCAATGATGTTACTATCTCAGAAGGTTGAAATAATTTCATACTTTCCACCTCTTTTGAAAGTTGTTACAATTCTAGTGACAAATGATATAATCTTTCCAGTATTTTGTAAAGAAAAAAATAAGAATGGGGCTGACAAAATGAAAGTCGCATGTATTCAAATGGATATTGTCTTTGGAGATGTAGAAAAAAATATTGAGAACGCTAAAAATAAAATTAGTGAAGCGATGAAGGAAAGACCAGATGTTATCGTCTTACCAGAACTATGGACAACAGGATATGATTTAACGAGACTTTCTGAAATTGCAGATAGGAATGGATTAGAAACGAAAGAAAAGTTGAAAGAATGGTCGAAGCAATATGGTGTACATATTGTTGGTGGTTCCATAGCAAAGCAAACAGAGCAAGGTGTTACCAATACAATGTATGTTGTAAACAAGGAAGGAGAGCTAGTCAATGAATATAGTAAAGTGCATTTATTTCAGCTGATGGATGAACATAAATATTTAGTAGCGGGTAATGAGACAGGTGAATTTAAGCTAGATGATGTAGAGTGTGCTGGCACAATTTGTTATGATATTCGCTTTCCGGAGTGGATGCGTGTTCATACTGCTAAAGGTGCAAAAGTTTTATTTGTTGTAGCAGAATGGCCATTAGTTCGTCTAGCACATTGGCGCTTGCTTCTGCAGGCGAGAGCAGTTGAAAATCAGTGTTATGTTGTTGCCTGTAATAGGGCAGGGAAGGACCCAAATAATGAATTTGCAGGTCATTCTTTAATTGTCGATCCTTGGGGTGAAATGGTGGTAGAGGCAAATGAAGAGGAATCCATTTTGTTTGGCGAACTTAAATTCGAGAAAATTCAAGAGGTTCGTAAAGGGATTCCAGTTTTTGCAGATCGTCGTCCAGAATTATACAAATAAAATATTGACAAGTGATTTTTATTCTTGGTATAGTCTTCAACATAAAGTTAAAAATTCAAAAAATTATACAACTCTTATCAAGAGCAGGTGGAGGGATTTGGCCCGATGAAGCCCAGCAACCGACCGTAATACCATTGTGAAATGGGGCGTGTATTTACGCCAAAAGGCACGGTGCTAATTCCAGCAGAAAGTATACTTTCTGGCAGATAAGAGGGGAGAAGATTAACTTCAAACCTCTTTCTTTGTGGAAAGAGGTTTTTCTGCGTCAGAAAAACCTCTGAATTAAAAAAAGGGGGAGAAGACGATGGGATATTATTCATTAACAGAAGTAACGGCTGTACAATATGCGAAAGAACATGGCTATTTTGAAAAGAAATCAAATGTCATCTGTCATGAAATTGGAGATGGAAACTTAAATTACGTGTTCAAATTAGATGATGGAGAGAAGTCGATTATAATAAAACAAGCACTTCCATATGCGAAAGTAGTTGGTGAGAGCTGGCCGTTGTCTATAAAAAGAGCAACGATTGAAAGTAAGGCATTACAAATTTTTGCGAAGTATGTACCAGAATACGTTCCGGAAGTATACAGTCATGATGAGAAGTTGGCAGTGACGGTAATAGAAGACCTATCAAGACTAACAATTACAAGAAGAGGGTTAATAGACGGAGAGGAGTATCCACTTTTATCTCAGCATATCGGTCGTTTTCTAGCAAATGTTTTATTTTATACTTCAGATTTCGGTCTACAGTCAGAAGAGAAAAGGGTACTAGAGGGTACATTTGTAAATCCAGACCTTTGTAAAATAACAGAAGATTTAGTGTTTACAGATCCGTTTGGGCATTACGATACGAATGATTATGAGCCAGAGTTACAACTAGCGGTTGATGAACTGTGGAGTGACAAAACTTTAAAATTAAAAGTAGCACAGTATAAGTATAAGTTTTTAACGAGAAAAGAAGCGCTCATTCATGGGGATTTACATACTGGTAGTATATTTTCATCGCCTTCTGAAACGAAAGTAATTGATCCAGAATTTGCAACGTACGGTCCATTTGGATTTGATCTTGGTCAATTTATTGCAAATTTATTATTAAATGCATTATCTAGAGAAGAAGAACAGAGAAATGTACTATTTTTCCATATAGAAAAAACATGGAGTCATTTTGTAGAAACTTTTACGAAGTTATGGATTGGAGAAGGTGTAGAAGCATATACGAAAGAAAAACAATGGTTACCAATTATTTTGCAAAATATCTTTACTGATGCTGTCGGATTTGCAGGATGTGAATTAATTCGAAGAACAATTGGTTTAGCTCATGTAGCTGATTTAGATGAAATAGCAAATAAAGAAAAAAGAATTCAAGCTAAGAAACAAGCCCTAAACTTAGGAAAAGAACTAATAAAATATGAATCTAAGAGTGCTGATATTCAACTGTTTCGAACATTATTTCAACAAACAGTTTCGGGGGGCATAAAAGCATGAGCATGATTGTTACTGTGCCGAGATCTGTAAGTTGGAAAGGTGATACAATTGCGGTATTAAATCAAACAAAGTTGCCTCATAGTACAGAATATAAAACGTTGACGACTATTGAAGAGGTATGGAAAAGTATCATAATGTTAGAAGTACGCGGAGCGCCTGCAATTGGAATTGTAGCTGCGTTTGGTTTGGCGCTTGCGGCAAAGAAATATAATACTGTACATATTGAGGAGTTTCAAAAGAAGTTTAATAGAGATTGTAATTATTTAGGGACATCACGTCCGACGGCAGTGAATTTATTTTGGGCAATTGATCGCATGAGAGAATCAATTCGAGAGATTACTACAATAAAAGAAGCGCAAAAAATATTAGAAGAAGAAGCGCTTCGCATTCAGCAGGAAGATGAAGAGGTGTGCCGGAGTATTGGAGAGCATGCGTTAACATGCTTTAAAGACGGTGATAACATTTTAACAATTTGTAACGCTGGGAGTATTGCAACTGCACGATATGGTACTGCATTAGCCCCTTTTTATATCGGAAAAGAGAAAGGTGTGCGTTTACATGCATACGCGTGTGAAACGAGACCGGTTTTACAAGGTGGTCGTTTAACGACATGGGAATTGAAGCAAGCAGACATTGATGTAACGCTTATTACGGATAATACTGCAGCACATGCAATTCGAACGAAAGAAATTAATGCGATTATTGTAGGAGCAGATCGAATCGTTGAAAACGGTGATACTGCTAATAAAATAGGAACATTAAATTTAGCTATATTAGCAAAGTATTTCGGTATCCCATTTTACGTTGCAGCACCTTTATCTACATTTGATACTACGAAACAAACAGGTGCTGAAATTGTCATTGAAGAAAGAGATGAAACAGAAGTTACGAAAATTTTTGGGAAACAAGTGGCGCCACTTGGAACGCCTGTATTTAACCCTGCATTTGACGTAACACCGCATGGATTAATTACAGGAATTATAACTGAGAAAGGTATTTTACGTGGAGATTATAAGCAAAAAATTACGTCATTATTTGAAAAAACAAGCTAATCACAAAGAGCTTGTTTTTTTATGCCTAAGATTCTCTTTTCCTCTTATTTATGTAATGAAGGGAGGAGAGAAAGATGGAAGAGTGGATCGGGATGATAGGTAATGTGGGATTTCCAATTGTTGTAACGTTATATTTACTACATCGCATTGAAAGTAAATTAGACGGAGTGATTGTTGCAATTGAGAAACTCCCTAAACAATTACTAAAGTAGGAAGATCTTCGCGATAGAAAGTAAAATAAGGTTTGCTCTTCGTGAGCAAACTTTATTTTTTATCCCGCATTAACTGCCCGTAAAAGCCCGATTGGTGAAGGCTAATAATCAGTGGGGGATGAACAAAACCTCCACTGATTAAAGTTTCACTTTATTGAGCAGTATATCCACCATCGATAACAACAGCTTGACCAGTTATGCCTTTTGCCTTTTCACTTGCTAAAAACATAGCATAATCTGCAATTTCTTGTACTTGCAACAAGCGCTTCTGCGGTACAAGAGGATAAATAACATCTTCTAAAACATTTTCAAGTGGTACATTTCGTGTAGTTGCTAAATCTTGTAGTTGATTTCGTACAAGGGGAGTATCAACATATCCGGGACAAAGAGCGTTTACAGTAATTCCATGAGTTGCTCCCTCTAAAGCAGCCACTTTTGTTAATCCGATTACGCCATGTTTCGCACTATTATAAGCAGCTTTTCCAGCAAATCCGACAAGGCCGTTAATAGAAGCGATATTAATAATTCGTCCATACTGTTGTTTCTTCATAATAGGAAAGGCAAGCTTGGTTGCAATAAATGGAGCAATTTGCATAATTTTAATAAGAAGTTCGAACTTATCCGTTGGAAAATCTTCAATTGGTGAGACGTGTTGCATGCCTGCGTTGTTAATTAATACGTCTAATGAACCGAAGTGAGTAACTGTTTGAGAAATTGCTGCTGCAATTTCTTCTTCAGCTGTAACGTCACATTTTAAACCGATAGCTTGATAGCCTTCTTTTTGCAATTGTTCAGCAGCTTCTTTTGCACGATCTTCAAGACGATCACTAATGATAACTTTAGCACCTTCTTTTGCGAAAGCACTTCCCATTTCATAACCAATACCGCTCGCAGCACCTGTTAAAAAGACAACTCGATTTGTAACCATGATGAAAAACACTCCTTCATAATAAAAGTTCTCTTATTGCTCTATTTAGAGAGGAGATAATGAAATTCCTGCAAACATTTGGAAAAAAATCTTTAGCAGGAGGATTTGAAATATGTCGACAAGTCAAATGCTAAAAGGAATTTTAGAAGGATGCTTACTTGCTATTATTTCTGAAGGTGAAATATACGGTTATGAAATGAGCGAAAAACTAGGGAAGTATGGTTTTACAATGGCAAGTGAGGGAAGTATTTATCCGTTATTAATACGAATGCAAAAAGAAGAGCTAATAACAAGTGTAATGAAGGAATCTCCATCTGGTCCAAAACGGAAGTATTATACGTTAACAGGTAAGGGAAAAGATGCACTAGACGAATTTATGGATCGTTGGGAAGCGATGCAAAGTAGTGTAGAACGTCTGCTTGAAGGAAAGGGGAGGAAAAAATAATGCTATCTAATGAAGCAAGACAGTTCTTATTAGATATGAGATTGTTTTTGACAGCAAAGGGTATGAAAGAAAGCGACATTGAAAGCTTTATAGAAGATGCAGAGTTGCATTTAATAGAAGGTGAGAGTGATGGGAAAAGTGTAGAAGAAATTTTCGGAAGCTCACCGAAAGAATATGCCAATGAACTTGTAAAAGTGATGGAAAGAGATAGGCAGGAAACGTGGAAGCAAATCGGTTTTACAGTAATGAATATCGTTTCGTTTTGGATTATTGCTTCTATTTTAATAGTGAATAATGGGATGTTACAAATTTCACTTATTCAGTGTATTGGTTATAGTTTTACATTGGTTTTATCTGTTATGAGTCCTAATTTTCTACTTCGTAAAATGACCTTTGTCACGAGCTTTACAAAAACGTGGTTTTCTATGTGGTCTTTAGTCATGATAGCGCCAATGTTTTTATTAGGAGCTGTTACGATATTAGATGTAGTATATCCTACAAAGATGTTTACATTGACTCTAGTCCAAAGTTATATATTAGCTGGTGAGGTTTTTATTATCACAGTAGCTATAAATATGTATTTTGAAGGATGGTTTAAAAATTTATATTTAATCATTCCGCTTTCTATTATGTTAGTGTTTAAAACATTTACATCGGAAGATATCGTCCCAATGTTATTTCAAGTTATATGTTTATACGGAATTTTATTTATTTTAATCTTCCTTGAAATTATGATGAAGACGAATAGAAGAGAAACGGTTAAATAAGGGAGGGGTTATAATGAAGGTTTCTAAAGAAGGCGAAAAGTTTTTAATAGATACGAAAGTATATTTAATAACAAAAGGGATTAAAGAAGAAGATGTGGACGCTTTTCTAGAAGATGCAGAGCTGCATTTAATAGAAGGTGAGAAAAAAGGAAAGACGGTAAGTGATATATTTGGTGATTCGCCAAAAGCATATGCTGAAGAATTGGCGAAGGAGATGGAGAAGGATAAAAGTGGGAGTATAAAAAGTATTTTAGGAATGATTATTGGTATTGGTGGATATTGGTTACTTACAAATATTTTATTTGAAAGTCCCGATCATGAATTTATATTAACGAATGTGCAGTTGATTGGATATCCGATTGTATTAATGATTACTGTTGCAGGAACAATTTTTGCGTTTAAAATGTCATCATTTAAAAGTAAACTAAAAGAATTTAGTATTCTTTACTTAGCTTCGATGATACCAATTTTATTACTAGTATTATTAATGTTTATGAATAAATGGTATGGGACACCTATGTTGCACCTTTCTACTATGCAAAGTTATATATTAGCTGGAATTATCTTAATTGTACTGTTAGTTGCTGAAGCATATATACTTGGATGGATTGGAATTTTAGTTGTTATCATACCGCTATTAATTATGTTTGTATTTAAAGAATTAGGAAAGCAGAACCCATATTTGATAATACTAGAGCCTTTACTTCTGTATGGAAGTTTATATGTATTAATGCGATGGTCTTTAAAAAATGAAGAGCAAAAAACTGTAAACTAGTTTTATGCTAATAGTGAGCGAACTGAATTTTTTATTAAGAGGGGAATAAATGTGCAAAGTATATTTCTAGATATATTGTCTATTATGTTTTTAGGTTTAACGATTTTTGGGCTATATACTACCTTTTCGAAAAAGGTACATGATGACTACTTCGATACTTTAATAGATGGCACAACAGGTTATATTTTGTTCTTTGGTTTAATTGGAAAGCGGCTGCTCTGGATATGAAAAAAATTATTTCCAAAGAAATATTATATTGTGATTTTTAGAGGGATTATCTTTACGGTTAGTAGTATATTTTTATCCTTTGCAGCCGATATTTGGTTTGTAGATTGGAATATGTTGTTTTAAACAGTAACAAGGTTGTTACTGTTTTTTTCTTTGTAATAAAGGACTTTGTAAAGAAAGGGCTTTTTGTTCGTTTGTTACTAGGGACTGAATATGGACGTTTTCAGGGCGAGGGACTATAGGATACATAAGATTTGTTGGAGAAGGGTGGTGCTCCGATCCAGTTGGAGAATGAGGATCTGCATGAGTAAGTTTTCCATGAACACGTCTTGTAAATAAAATATGACCAATTTCGTGAGCGAGGGTGTATATATTTTTCATTGGAGCAGCTGAATTTGTTAAAACGATGTAACCAGTAAGTTGTTGTTGTTTCACTAGAGAGTAAGCGCAAGCGATTACTGCGGTTTCTTTGAAATAATCACTGCCAATATAACAAATATAAAGGTCACATTCAGGAGCTTCGTTAACACAAGTTTGAAAAAAGGATGATAATTTTTCCTGACTTTGAATGGAGTTTTTATAACTAATTTCCCGATTAGAAAAACGGAAAAGTTCGTTTAGTACAATTACTTCTTTAATTTGAAATGTAATGGGATGCCAAATTGATTCTGCAACTGCTAAATCTTTTGCAATACGGTCGTCAGAAATATCGGCGCCTGGAGTAATGCAAACACATATATTAACGTATGAATCCATAAGGAACACCTCAAATGAAAAAATTCTTTCTATAATATATGTGGGAAAAAGGTCCTATGTATGGATAAACGCCTTGTTTGTTACACGAATATATAGACTACAAGTCGAAAAAATTTCATAGTTCTATAACGTAGTATGGTCATCTTTTTGATATAGTAAAGAAAAGGGGGAGAATATATGTATACATTAAAAATCGTTTCAGACAGAGAAGCTCTTTATCAATTTGCGAGCTATGTAAGAGTTGTGCAAGGGGTTGAAGATGTATATGTAGAGGTGGGAGAACCTTTATATGAACATCCATTAATGAAGTTTTATGTACATATTACAATTGAAGAAACATATGATCAGCATAAAGCGTTACAAGAAATAGCTAGATTAGTAGAATTAGGGCGTTTTACATATGTCCATTATAGCAATGAGGAAATTGAAGAAGCTTTTGAAGCTGTAAAATATGAAAGTTTTAAGAAATAAAGTGAAACTTTAATCAGTGGGGGTTTTGTCCATCCCCCACTGATTATTAGCCCGCACCAATCGGGCTTTTACGGGTAGTTGATCCCCCACCTAATTTCTTTACTTTCGCTGAACTTTGAGGTAGGGGTCTTACTGCCCGTTAATGCGGGATAAAGTGAAAAAAGGGAGCGAAAGCTTCCTTTTTTTCTTGAAATTTACATCAACAAAATGAGAAAAATTTTGTTATGATAAGGGAGGGTGAGGAAAGGAGAGTTTACATATTGGGGTATATTGAAGAGTTACGCAAAGTAGTTGGTACGAGACCGCTTATTTTAGTAGGATCAGCAATTATTATATTAAATGATAATCAAGAAGTATTGCTTCAATATCGTTCAGATACATATGATTGGGGTGTGCCTGGCGGGGCAATGGAACTGGGAGAAACGACAGAAGAAACTGCTCGTAGAGAATTATTCGAGGAGACGGGACTAACTGCAAAAATCATGCAATTTCTTGGTGTCTTATCAGGAAAGGAAGTATATTTCCGTTATCCAAATGGAGATGAAATCTTTAATGTCATTCATCTGTATCAGGGGCATCATGTAAGCGGAGAATTAAAGCTCGATCATGAAGGGTTACAACTTCAATACTTTCCAGTAGATAAGTTACCAAAATTAAATGAAACGACAGAGAAAATTTTACAAAAGTTTTTATATGCATTGACAGAATAGAAGGTTAATTCCTTCTATTTTTATTATATTAAATATTTTGATTTTTTGCTATCTTTATAGTATGATAGTTGTAGACATACATCTTATGGAATTTCACCTAAAAACTTACTAGTGTACATAAGAGAGGGGCAAGTACAAAATGCATAATGTTGTTATTACAGCTGCAGTTCGTTCACCAATTGGGACTTTTGGGGGAGCACTAAAAAATGTAACGCCAGTAGAATTAGCTGTTCCTGTACTTCAGGAAGCTGTAAAACGAGGCGGAGTAGAACCACATGAAGTTGATGAAGTAATTTTAGGTCACTGTATTCAAAGAACTGATGAAGCAAATACTGCAAGAACAGCTGCATTAGCGGCAGGATTTCCTGACACAGTTACTGGTTATACAATTCAACGTCAATGTTCTTCAGGTATGCAAGCAATTATGTCAGCTGCAATGCAAATCCAATTAGGTGTAAGTGATATTGTTGTTGCAGGTGGAGTAGAAGCAATGAGTTCAAGCCCTTATGCATTAAAACAACACCGCTGGGGACAACGTCTACAACATGGAGAAATCCGTGATACAGTGTGGGAAATATTAGAAGATCCATTGCATCATATTATGATGGGTGAAACAGCGGAAAATTTAGTTGATCAATATGAAATTACAAGAGAGGAACAAGATGAAGTTGCGCTTCGTAGTCACACACTAGCACTACAAGCGATTGAGTCTGGACATTTTGACGATCAAATTGTTCCTATTACAATAAAAGAGCGTAGAAAAGAAGTTGTATTTTCGAAGGATGAACATCCGCGTGCAGATATTACAGCGGAAAAATTAGCTGGATTAAAACCAGCTTTCCGTAAAGATGGATCAGTAACTGCAGGGAATTCATCTGGTCTTAATGACGGAAGTGCCGTTTTAGTATTAATGAGTGAAGAAAAGGCGAAAGAAAAAGGTTTACAACCGTTAGCTCGAATTGTTGGATATTCAGTAGCGGGTGTGGATCCGAAAATTATGGGTATTGGACCAGCACCAGCAATTCGCAAAGGATTAGAAAAAGTAGATTGGTCATTAGAAGATGCAGATTTACTTGAAATTAATGAAGCTTTCGCTGCACAATACCTAGCTGTAGAGAAAGAATTAGGTTTAGACCGTGAGAAAGTGAATGTAAACGGTAGTGGTGTAGGACTTGGACATCCAATTGGTTGTACAGGAGCTCGTATTACGGTAAGTTTAATTCACGAATTAAAAAGACGTGGATTAGAGAAAGGTATTGCCTCTCTATGCGTTGGAGGCGGTATTGGAGTAGCTTTATTTATAGAAGCATTATAAAAAAGAGGCAGCGATTGCTGCCTTTTTTTTATGACTCAAATAAGTGGTGAAATAATCGATCGCGATTTTCAAAGAAAAGTTTCGTCGTTTGGTAATGCTCGGTTTCTTCTAATGTGGATTCGTGAATCCCCTCTTGTGTTAAAGAGTATATAGTGGATTCAGGATAAGCCATTAAAATAGGAGAATGCGTCGCAATAACAAATTGTGAACCTTGCTTAGCTAGTTCATGCATTCGAATGAGCATGGAAAGTTGTCTCATCGGTGATAGAGCGGCCTCAGGCTCATCTAAAATGTATAAACCTTGTCCTGAAAAACGATTCATAAATAATGAGAAGAATGATTCACCGTGTGATTGTTTGTGTAATGAGATACCACCATAGGAATCAATAACTGGATTTCCGCGTGCTTCCAGATCAGCATCTATTTCATCGATATAAGAAGCAACGTTATAAAATGATTCAGCGCGAAGAAAGAATCCATCTTTTGGTGTATTGAAACTTTTGGAAATCCGAAGATATTCATGTAAAGATGAGTGTGAATCGTTTGTGCTAAAATGGAAATTCTTCGTTCCACCTTCTGCATTAAAACCTAAAGCAATTGCAATTCCTTCAAGTAATGTTGATTTACCTGTCCCATTTTCTCCTATAATGAATGTTACATTTGGGTGGAAAGCTAGTGATTGTAAAGTTCGAATTGCGGGTAAGCAGTAAGGATATGCGGAAAAACTAGGGATATTTTCTTTTTTTAATGTGACATTTTTTAAAAAGGGTACGTCAATCAATATATAAACCTCAATTCATAGAAGATTTTGTTTCTAATAACGTAGCGAATACGAGGGTGAGGAGACTTGCAAATAGTATCGTATGTTGTAATGCACTAAAACCAAGTCCTTCCCAGCTAAAAGTTATTCGTTTTAATAAGAAGATGACAAGGGTGATACTGAAACCGATAAAAGCGGAAATGTATTTTGCGACTTTAAAATGTTTCCAAAGAAAAAAACGATGTATGTACTTAAAAACAAGATAAACAGAACAAGAAAAAAGAAAAGTGTTAATGACACGTGCTCCCCTTGTTTTCTGAATATTCCAGGTGGATTATAACATGTAAACTATCATATTCCAATGTGAAAATAAATATTGCATGGAGATTATTCATGTCGTTATGATAGTATGTATTCTATTGAAATTATGAAAAGGAGTTAATACATGCCGTTTACATTCGCGCATCCAGCAGCTGTTCTTCCTTTTGCTAAGAAGCAGGCTCGTTATATTTCAGTAACGGCTCTTATATTAGGTAGTATGGCGCCTGACTTTGAATATTTTTTACACTTTAGACCGTATGGTGTTATTGGGCATACATGGCTTGGTTTCTTATATTTAAATTTACCTCTTGTCTTTCTGTTAGCATACATATATCATTACATTTTAAAAAAGCCTTTTATAACGCATTTACCTAAACCGATTGCAGGCTACTATACATATGCAGTGGATGAGCGGTGGGGGCTTCATACATGGAAGGATTTCTTTATATTTTGCTATTCTGCATTATTTGGTATGCTCACGCATGTTGTTTGGGATGCGTTTACTCATAAGACAGGCTATTTTGTTATGAAAATATCGCTGTTGCAACGAGAATTACATAGTATTCCAGCTTATAAATATATGCAGCATGGGAGTACATGCTTTGGTTTACTATTATTACTATACGTACTATGGAACTATAGAGATGAAATGGGTAAAGATGGTATTGTAGTTTCGGAAAAAAGGAAATATTGGGTTTTAGTACTTGTTGCTTCAGTTATTATATTTATCGTGCATGCGTTAGTAGATCCCTATTTTCATATTTTCCAAATAGGAGGTATAATAGTATCTGGATTGACAAGTTTGTTTTGTGGACTTCTTATTGTCTCTATAGTTTACAAAGCAAGGGACTAATTTATATTAATGAATGATAGTGTTAGGAGAAATTAAATGATGAAAGCATGGAAAAGTATTTTTGTGTTATGTAGTTTTCTTCTTATGTTAAGTGGTTGCTTCCATCAAGAAGAAAAGAAAGCTGAGCCAAAGAAGAAAGAATCTATTCCGGAAACGAAAGAATATGGTGGACGTGAGCTGAAAAAAGTAGGGCAAAAAGTGAAAGAAACGGGATGGGGTACTTTCAAGTTGGAGCAGATGCATTCTGTGAATCAAACATTTGAAGTAGCGCCAATGAAAATTCATGTGCAAGATGTGAAAGTAATCTCTTTATCACAGATGAGTGAAGATGCAAAAAATACATTGAAAGTATATACAGCATTAACTCCTGAAGAAGTAAAGCGTAGATTAGGTGATAAAGTAAGTCAAGAAGATGCAGAATTATATGCATCGCTAAGTGGAACAGAGATTAGTGATACGATTCGTTACGTTGAGATTACATACAAAGTGGAAAATACCGGAAATAAAAATATGCAATTTTTCTCTATGAATGATATTGCAATTAATGACAAACAACATTTTAAAGTAGCGACTCAAAACTTTTTATATGATGAAGATACGCTCGTTGGTACAAAAAATGTATCAAGAGAAGACTATAAGCCCGGTGAAACAAGAGATGGTATTATTGGTTTAATACTTGATGATGGGAAAGAAAAAATCAAGGATATTAAGTTTACAACAGATGATTTAGTTGCAGGAGATACAGAGGCACAAGATGTTGTTAAAGAGTCACAAACTTTTAACATCTCACTTTCTGAGTAAGGTGTTTGTAAAAAAATGAAAAAACAGTCAGCGCTCAAAATATTATGCTGACTGTTTTTTCATTTCTTTTATGTATGAATCTACATTTTGAAAAGGTACCTTAATTTTAAACGCATCTTTTTGCTCGTTAAATTGCTTTTCATTATAGGGACCAAAACGTTTATTGTGCTTTACGTCAATAATCCAATATTGTTCACTTTTTTTATTTGCAATTGCTCCATCAGGATTATTCGGATCTGACTTTTCCTCAGTTTGTTTTGCAATAATGTATTTATCATCCCAAGCAATTTCTGTTATTTTTGCAGGGATGTATTGTGTGGCATATACAGCATCTTGTGAGGGGAAAAGTTCAAATGCATTTCCAGAAGTACGTATGAGTTCGTATTCATCGTTAATTGTATAAGTTATATGGTTTGTATTTCCTGCACAAGCAGTTAATAGTAGGAAGGCGATGAATAGGATTATCCATTTTTTCAATATGGGGACCTCCTTTACAATGCTGTTGTAACACATTGTACAAGAAAAGTAAGAGAAACGCTAGTTTACAATGTTTTTTAGAAGTGGTACGATGATACGGGTAAAGAAGGATATGAAGGAGTCGACATAAAATGAAGTTAAAGATGCATCGTCCGGCGCTTGTAATGAATCGCATAGGTGCTTCCCTAATTGATATGTTTTTAATCTCGGTTATGTATGGTGCAGTAGTAGCTGTGATAACTGGAAACTATAGTGCTATTTTTAATCGTTTTAATATAAGTTTTGGAGACTATAGATATGATCTCACAGTAGTTTTCATATTAATGGCCCTATATTTTATATTGTTACCTTTTATTTGGAACGGTACAACACTTGGTAAAAAAATAACGAGAACAAAATTAATTTCATTGACGAGTGAAAAGCTAACGTTACAAACATTAATGATACGGTTTTTTGCATTGTTATTACCGAACATGTTGCTACTTGGAATTCCATTATTATGTAACGTATACATGATGTTGTTCCGCAAAGATAATTGTGGTTTTCATGATTTAATTGCAAAGACGAAAGTGATCAGTCTTGTATAATACACAGTGACCTTTTTATTCCTAAATAAAAAGGTCTTTTTTTATCCCGTCATTTGTGGGCGGTAAGACTCTTACCTCGAAATTCAATGAATGCGAGGAAGTTAGGAGGGAGGTAAAAGTTCATTTTCTTAATTTTAATAGATTGAAAATTAAGAAAATGATATAATAATTAAAAATAATATCTTTATATAATAAGGGGGAAGTTGAAATGACAGGAGGTAGCATAATCTTTTGGGGGATATTAATATTTATTGGTTTAGTGTTTGATCAGCGTAATAGTAAGAAAAAAGAAGGAGTAAAAAAGTAATCGCTTACAATTTGTAGAGTTAACTTTTCCTGCTTGCGGACTAATCTAATAAAAGAGTATACTGAATGACGGTAAGACTTATAGAAGGGGTAATGAAAATGAAGCTTGCAGGAATGGTTGCCATTGTAACTGGTGGTGGCATCGGTATTGGACGTAGTACAGCTCTTTTGTTGGCTAAGCAAGGCGCAAAAGTAATTGTGACGGACATTGATCAAGAAAGTGGACAAGCAACAGTGGAGGAAATTACGAATCTAGGCGGAGAGGCACTTTTTGTATCCTACGATATGGGGAAACAAGGAGATTGGCAACGTGTTATCAGTTTTGCTATGGAGGCATATAGTCGTATTGATATGCTTTTTCAAAATGCTGGTTTATATAAAATAGATTCTATTTTTTCTCGCCAACAAGAGAACGATTCCAATGTACTTTGTATTAATGACGTTTGGATAGAGATAAAACAATTAACGTCATCTTTTATGAAACAGCAAGAAGAAGTGGTGCTCAGTGATTTACCAGTTTTCGGTATTATTAGCACGAGAGGACAATCATTTCATACAATAGAAGCCCTAGTATAATAATGGAAAACCGCCCTCAGTATATATGTGGACGGTTTTTTTGTATGTTCTATAATAAAACTTTATTTTTTAACGAATACGTTGTTCGGTTTGGCTATCAAAGAAATGTACTTTATTCATATCAAAAGCAAGATTAATTTGATCACCAGGTGAAAAGGTATGTCTTGCATCAACACGTGCTGCAAAATCTTGATCTCCGAGTTTCATATATAAAATGGATTCAGCCCCTAACAACTCTGCAACTTCGATTTTTGTTGTGAAATTAGTAGATTGTGAAGCTTCTAAAAATAATAGTTCATCATGAATATCTTCTGGACGAATACCTAAAACAACTTCCTTATTTACATAGCCTTGTTCGCGTAATAACTTCATTTTTCCTTCAGATACTTTAATCTTTAGTGAACTGTCTATAACGAAATCGGTTTCAGTTAATTTACCACGGAAGAAATTCATCGCTGGGGAGCCGATAAACCCACCGACGAAAATATTTTCAGGTGTTTCATATACTTCTTTTGGAGTTCCGATTTGTTGAATCTTTCCGTCTTTCATAACAACAAGACGAGAAGCCATTGTCATTGCTTCTGTTTGATCATGTGTTACATAAATTGTTGTCGTTCCAAGGCGGTGGTGTAACTTAGAAATTTCTGAGCGCATTGCAACACGGAGTTTTGCATCTAAGTTTGACAAAGGTTCATCCATTAAGAAAACTTTCGCGTCTCGAACGATTGCTCTACCTAACGCAACACGTTGGCGTTGTCCACCTGATAACGCTTTTGGTTTTCTATCTAAATATTGTTCAAGTCCTAAAATTCGCGCTGCATCTTTCACACGACGATCGATTTCATCTTTTGCTATCTTTCGAAGTTTTAATCCAAATGCCATATTATCATACACACTCATATGTGGATAAAGAGCATAGTTTTGGAAGACCATTGCGATATCTCGATCTTTTGGAGGAACATCATTCATTAGCTTACCATCAATTGAAAATTCTCCTTTTGAAATATCTTCAAGTCCAGCTACCATTCGTAATGTTGTAGATTTTCCGCATCCAGAAGGACCAACAAATACGATAAATTCTTTATCTTGAATGTGTAAATTAAAATCTGTTACAGCTGTTACGTTATTATCATATATTTTATAAATATTTTCTAATTTCAGTTCTGCCATGGTATTTCCCCCTAGAAAAAATTATGCAAACGTTTTCTTTGAATTCATTATAAACTAATAGATTCAAAAAATAAATAAAAATATAAAACGTTTTCATTTATTAGAGGAATACTAGTGATTTTCGTATATTTTATTAGAAAAAGAAGAATAATAATTGTAAGCGCTATTTTAAATTAAGATAGAATCTGTTATCATTCATTAATGAAAACGTTTGCGCCTTAAAAAATAGAGGAAATCGAATTATTAATGAAATGGGGTAGCATAATGGAAAAACAATGGTGGAAAGAAAGTGTAGTATATCAAATTTATCCTCGTAGCTTTATGGATAGTAATGGTGATGGTATAGGAGATCTTCGTGGTATTATTTCAAAGCTAGATTACTTAAAAGAATTAGGAATTAATGTAATTTGGTTATCGCCAGTCTATGAATCTCCAAATGATGATAATGGTTATGATATAAGTGATTATTGTAAAATTATGAATGAGTTCGGAACGATGGAAGATTGGGATGAGCTATTACATGAAATGCATGAACGTAATATGAAACTTATGATGGACTTAGTTGTTAATCATACTTCTGATGAACATAATTGGTTTATTGAATCACGTAAATCAAAAGATAATAAATATAGAGATTACTATATATGGCGTCCTGGAAAAGAAGGGAAAGAGCCGAATAATTGGGGAGCAGCTTTTAGTGGATCTGCATGGCAGTATGATGAAATGACAGATGAATATTATTTACATCTGTTTTCTAAAAAACAGCCAGATTTAAACTGGGATAATGAAAAGGTAAGAAATGATGTTTATGAAATGATGAAGTTTTGGTTAGAAAAAGGAATTGATGGATTCCGTATGGATGTAATCAATTTTATTTCTAAAGAAGAAGGTTTACCAACTGTTGAAACGGCTGAAGAGGGATATGTTTCAGGGCATAAGCATTTTATGAATGGCCCAAACATTCATAAATACTTACATGAAATGAATGAAGAAGTATTATCTCATTATGATATTATGACGGTTGGTGAGATGCCTGGTGTAACAACAGAAGAGGCTAAAATGTATACGGGAGAAGCTAGAAAAGAATTACAAATGGTATTCCAATTTGAACATATGGATTTAGATTCAGGAGAAGGTGGGAAATGGGATGTAAAACCATGTTCACTTCTTACTTTAAAAGAGAATTTAACAAAGTGGCAAAAAGCATTAGAACATACAGGATGGAATAGTCTGTATTGGAATAACCATGATCAGCCTCGCGTTGTATCTCGTTTCGGTAATGATGGAATGTATCGTACTGAATCTGCAAAAATGTTAGCAACAGTTCTTCATATGATGAAGGGAACACCGTATATTTATCAAGGGGAAGAAATCGGAATGACTAACGTTCGATTCGAATCAATTGATGAATATCGAGATATTGAAACTTTAAATATGTACAATGAAAAAGTAGTAGACCGTGGTGAAGATAAAGAAAAAGTAATGGAATCTATTTATATAAAAGGCCGAGACAATGCTAGAACTCCGATGCAGTGGGATGATAGAGAACATGCTGGATTTACAGCAGGTGAGCCATGGATTGCGGTAAACCCTAATTACAAAGAGATTAATGTGGAACGTGCAATCCAAGATGAAAACTCCATTTTTTATTACTATAAAAAATTAATTGAGCTACGTAAAAATAATGAGATTGTTGTGTATGGATCGTATGATTTGATTCTAGATAACAATCCGTCTATTTTTGCTTATGTAAGAACATATGGGGAAGAAAAACTTCTTATTATTGCAAACTTTACTGCGGATAAATGTGTATTTGAATTACCTGAGGATATTAGTTACAGTGACTTAGAGTTATTAATACACAATTATGACGTGGAAGTCGGATCGATAGATAACATTACATTACGTCCGTATGAAGCAATGGTATTTAAATTAAAATAAGAAAAAGCCTTATGCGACCTTGGCATAAGGCTTTTTCGATTACCACTTTAATATTGAGAATCCATATGGAGGAAGTGTAAGTTGTAATACACTTGCTTCTGCTGAAAATTCTTCGTTTGTATAAATGTTAATTATTTTCTTCCCAGTAATATGAAGTGGGAGTGAAGTTGTAACTTCACTGTTAGTAGGATTTAAAACGAAAAAGATAGTTTCATCTTCATATGTTTTTGTATAAGAAATATAATTATGTTCATCATTTGCCTCAATGAATTGAAAAGTACCGTTTCCTCCAAATGCTTTATGTTGTTTCCGCAATGAAAGTAATGTTTGTATATGTGTAAATAATGCACGGTCTTGTTCTTTTGTATCCCAAATCATACATTTGCGGCAACCAGGGTCCATGCCACCATCCATACCGATTTCATCTCCGTAATAAATACAAGGAGAACCGATGAAAGAAAGGTGAAATACATAGAGTAACTGTAACTTATTTTTATCCCCGTTACATGTTGCTAAAATTCTAGGTGTGTCATGACTGTCTAATAAATGAAATGCCGCTTCATTTACATTCATAGAGTAGGAATGTAGAGAATCGGTAATTTGTTTCATAAATTCACTTGCATTAATGGACTCGTTAGCAAAGTAAGAAAGTAGAGCGTTTGTAACAGGATAGCTCATTACAGCATCAAATTGATCTCCTTGTAGCCATGGGAGTGCATCGTGCCAAATTTCGCCTAAAATATATACTTCCGGATTTAACGCCTTTATCTCACTTCGGAATTCTCTCCAAAAGCTGTGGTCAACTTCATTTGCTACATCAAGGCGCCAACCATCTATATTGAATTCTCTTACCCAATAACGCCCTACTTCGAGTAAATATTCTTTTACATCTGGGTGGGCCGTATTTAATTTAGGCATATACGGTGTAAATGCGAAAGTATCATAATTAGGAAGTGGCTCAGTTATAATCGGAAATTCATGAATATGGAACCATTCTTTATATGCTGACTTCTCTCCATTTTCTAGTACGTCTTGGAATTTATCGAAAAAGTATCCACTATGATTAAACACTGCATCAAGCATTACTTTTATACCGTGTTTATGACATGCCCCAACGAGTTCTTTAAAAGTTTCTTTCGTTCCGAATTGTGGATCAATTTCCATGTAGTCAATTGTGTCATATTTATGGTTTGAATGAGCTTTGAAAATAGGAGTGAAATATATTCCGGAAATTCCAAGCTTAACAAGGTAATCAAGGTTTTGAATAATACCAGCAAAATCTCCACCGAAAAAATTAGTTGGAGTTGGCTCAGCGCTTCCCCAAGGAAGGGTGTTCGCCGGATTTAATGTGCTATCCCCGTTAGCGAATCGTTCCGGGAAAATTTGATACCATACTGTGTCTTTAATCCAGGATGGTGCCCTGAAAACGTCTTTTGCATGAATGAATGGAAAGCAGAAAAAGTTACCGACATCGTCATTTGGAATATTAGAAAAAAATCCTCGTTCTGTATAAATAAGAGTTTCTACGTCGTTTTTTAATTCGAATCCATAACGTAAGCGTTTAAATTTTGGTTTGATTGAAACCGACCAATAATCAAATAACTCAGTAGATCCGGTTTTTTTCATCGGTGTACTCGCTGTAATCCATTTCCCATCTTGCCATTCGTATGGATCACCGTAGATGAGAGCCGCGCTGTGAACATCATTTCTTTTGGTGTGTATACGGATGTGAATTGTTTTTTCGTCGTAAGCGTATGCATAATTATCTTTTGGCCTATGATAAATCGCTTCTTTAAGCATATAGAAAATCCCCCTTTAATATCTCTATACATATAGTTCCCTTAAACGAAATAATAAAGATTATGTTGCAAACGATTGCCTTCCACATAACTTTAATATTGCTTATAAGAGTAGTATTCATTTTATGTAAAGTCAATGAATAAAGAGTATGATAAGATTATTTTGAAAATTAATATTTGCAAAATGAATAAAAGGATGTATAATGATAGACAAATAGCGCAAACGTTTTCATAGATTTAGATATTGTTTGCGCTTCTATTAAACCATTAAATGCAAACGTTTTCAATTAAAGAGGTACATAGACAATTTAGGGAGGTTTTTGGGATGAAGAAAGCATTATCACTATTAACGATTTCAGCATTGTCAATCGGCATGTTATCTGCATGTGGACCGAAAGATTCAGGAA
This sequence comes from Bacillus hominis, assembly GCF_030348325.1. Classification (NCBI taxonomy): domain Bacteria; kingdom Bacillati; phylum Bacillota; class Bacilli; order Caryophanales; family Bacillaceae; genus Bacillus; species Bacillus hominis. The sequence goes on along the minus strand of NZ_JAUCFS010000005.1, from coordinate 3,631,837 downwards.
AAAAAGAGGAAAGTAAAGCGAAGAAAGACTATGATCTTCTCGTTTGGGAAGATGATAAAAAAGGTGTTGGTTTAGAACCAGCAGTGAAAAGCTTTGAAGAAAAATATAAAGTGAAAGTTAAAGTTGTTGAAATGCAAATGACAGATCAAGTGAAAAAGTTACGTCTTGATGGACCAGCGGGGACTGGACCGGATGTTGTAACATTGCCACATGATCAAATCGGAAACGCAGTAACTGAAGGCTTACTTTCTGAAGTGAAAGCAGATGATGCAGTGAAGAGTAAATTTACTGACTTATCAATAGAAGCACAAACATATAACGGTAAGTTATATGGGTTACCAAAAGCGATTGAAACACCGGTCTTTATTTACAATAAAAAGTTTATGCAAAAAGCACCAGAAACAATGGACGAGCTATTTAACTTCTCTAAAGACTTTACGAAGGATGGCAAGTACGGATTTTTAACATTAGGAGATAACTTCTACTTTGCGAATGCATTCATGGCAGGTATGGGCGGTTATGTATTTGGTGATAAAGATGGAAAGCCAAATGCAAGTGATGTTGGGCTAAATAATAGCGGAGCAGTACAAGGCGCTGAATATCTTCAAAAATGGTATAAAGAAAAGCTATTCCCGAAAGGTATTATCGGTGAATCTGGTGGACCTGCTGCTGATGGATTATTCAATGAAGGAAAAGCAGCATCTATTATGAACGGACCGTGGGCGTTCCAAGCGATGGAAAAGAACGGAATTGATTATGGTGTTGCTCCAATGCCGAAATTACCAAATGGTCAACCGATGAAAACATTTGTTGGGGTAAAAGGATGGCATGTAACAAGCTTCTCTAAACAAAATGATTTAGCTACAAAATTCACTGAGTGGGTAACAAATGAAGAAAACGCAAAAATTCGATTTGAGAAGACAAAAGAAATTCCTCCAGTAAAATCAGTAATGGAAGATCCAATTATTAAAGATAATGAAGCTGCAAAAGCAGTTGCAACTCAATCAGAAAATGGAATTCCAATGCCGAATATTCCGGAAATGCAAGAAGTATGGAAACCAGCTGGAGACGCTCTTCAGTTAGTTGTTACAGATAAAGAGGCACCAAAATCCGCGCTTGATAGTGCAGTGAAACAAATTAAAGGAAATATTGAGGCAAATCATAGTAAGAAAAAATAAGGTGAAATTCGTGCCTCTCATATTAGAGGCACGAATTCTCTCCCTTCCAAGTAGGAAGAAAAAAGGGGGAAGGAACATGCAAACATCTATGGAACCAATGAAAGATATGAACGGTTCGAAACATAGGAAAATGGCGACCATGTTATCTATTATTCCAGGTATTGGTCAACTATATAATAAACAATATGTAAAAGGTCTTATTTTTCTAGTATTAACAGGTTCATTTATTGTAGCATTTGCTGATTTGTTAAATATGGGATTATGGGGAATTGTAACGCTCGGTACAGAAGTTCCACGTGACCATTCTGTCTTTCTATTAGTAGAAGGGATTTTGGCACTTATCGTCATAGTGTTTGGACTTGGAATATATGGATTTAACTTATATGATGCATACCAAAATGGGAAGAAACGTGATATAGGAACACCATTAAATTCAGTAAAAGAGCAATACCGTAACTTATTAGATCAAGGTTTTCCATATTTAATGGTTTCACCAGGATTTCTATTACTTATCTTTGTAGTTGTATTTCCAATCATTTTTGTAATTTTAATTGGATTTACGAACTATGACTTATATCACTCTCCTCCAGCTAAATTAGTAGACTGGGTGGGCTTTAAAAACTTTATTGATATTTTCACATTACCAATGTGGAGAGAGACATTTTTAAGTGTATTTTCTTGGACTGTCATTTGGACATTTGTTGCAACAACATTACAAGTTGCACTTGGTATTTTCTTAGCGATTATCGTAAATCAGCCTGGTATTAAAGGTAAGGCAATTATTCGAACAATCTTCATTTTACCGTGGGCTGTTCCAGCATTCGTATCTATTCTTGTTTTCTCGGGTATGTTTAATGAAACATTTGGAGCAATTAATAATCAAGTATTAGCTTTATTCGGGATTGAAAAGATTGCTTGGATGACAGATCCGTTTTGGGCGAAGATTGCTTTAATTATGATCCAAACGTGGCTCGGTTTCCCATTCGTCTTTGCAATGACAACAGGTATATTGCAATCGATTCCAGGAGAATTATATGAAGCGGCTACAGTAGATGGAGCAACTGCTTGGCAACAGTTCCGCAAAATTACATTGCCACTTGTTTTATACGCAACAGCACCAATTTTAATTACACAATATACGTTTAACTTTAATAACTTTAGTATCATTTATCTATTTAACGGCGGAGGTCCTGCTGTAGCGGGGCAAGATGCAGGTGGAACGGATATTTTAATTTCATGGATTTATAAGTTAACGATGACTTCAGCGCAGTACGGAAAAGCAGCAGCTCTTACAATGATTTTATCGTTAATCGTTATTACAGTTGCGTTATGGCAATTTAAGAGAACAAAATCATTCCAAGAAGAGGATATGATGTAAATGAATATTAAACGACAAAAGATGTTACGTCTTTCATTAAGTTATTTGGTTATCTTCATAATGTGTGCGATTATTTTCTATCCATTACTATGGATTATTGGTTCATCGTTTAATCCAGGAGATAGTTTGTCTGGTTCTAGCATTATTCCGAAAAATGCAACGTTAGATCATTATCGTAAGCTACTTGATCTTGATTCAAGTAAGTACTTACTTTGGTATAAAAATACATTAAAAGTTAGTGTTATGACGATGATTTTTTCGGTGTTAGCAATTAGCTTTACTGCTTATGCATTTTCGAGATATCGTTTTGTCGGAAGAAAAAATGGTTTATTAACATTTTTAATTCTACAAATGATTCCGAACTTTGCAGCGTTAATCGCACTATACGTATTAGCGCAGTTAACAGGATTAATTGATACACATCTTGCATTAATTTTAATTTATGTGGGCGGGGCAATCCCGATGAATACTTGGCTTATGAAAGGGTATTTTGATACGATTCCGAAAGAGTTGGATGAGTCAGCCCGCATGGACGGAGCAGGACATTTCCGTATTTTTTGGCAAATCATTATGCCGCTTGCAAAGCCAATCGTAGCGGTTGTAGCATTATTCACTTTCATCGGTCCATTTACAGATTTCATTTTAGCAAGTATTATTTTGCGTACACCAGAAAATTACACTTTAGCAGTTGGATTATATGAAATGGTAGCGAAGAAATTTGGTAATGAATTTACGACGTTTGCAGCGGGTTCTGTATTAATTGCAATCCCGATTTCAATTTTATTCCTATCACTACAAAAATACTTTATTTCTGGTTTAACAGCTGGAGGTACGAAAGGATGAAAAATGGGACACTGCGTCCCATTTTTCTTTTCATCTCCCTATAAAAAGCTTTATAGGGAGATGAAAAGGGATTTGACATCACATGTGAAAAGAAGTGCAATAAATAGTATATTATAGTATAGGAAAAAAGAGCTATATCCCTTACAATACATGAAGAGGGAGAATATGATAAGTTTTGAAAGATAGAATAAATAAATGAAAGTTTATGACTTCTCCTATTACTTGCACCGATTGCAAGATAACAATATATGAAATATGACAGAGAAGTGAGAGGGGGGATTTTTATGACAGTTACAATTAAAGATGTGGCGAAGAAGGCAAATGTTGCACCATCGACAGTTTCCCGTGTAATTGCTGATAATCCAAGTATAAGTGAAAAGACAAAACGCCGTGTTCGAAAAGTGATGAGTGAACTAGGCTATCACCCAAATTTAAATGCAAGAAACCTTGCAAATCAAACAACGAAAACGCTTGGGCTCGTTATGCCGAGCTCAGCAAGTAAAGCTTTTCAAAATCCATTCTTTCCAGAAGTTATAAGAGGAATTAGCTCATTTGCACATATGGAAGGGTATGCGCTCTATATGTCGACAGGTGAAACGGAAGAAGAAATTTTTAATGGTGTTGTAAAGATGGTACAAGGGCGTCAAATTGGTGGAATTATTCTTTTATATTCAAGAGAAAATGACCGGATTATTCAGTATTTGCATAATCAAAAATTCCCGTTTGTATTGATTGGAAAACCATATGATCGAAAAGATGAAATTACATATGTAGATAATGACAATTATACAGCAGCAAGAGAAGTAGCGGAATATTTGATTTCATTAGGCCATAAACAAATTGCGTTCATTGGTGGGGGCTCAGATTTACTTGTAACGAGAGAGCGTTTAGCTGGTATGAGTGACGCTTTAAAATTAGCAGATATTGTATTACCAAAAGAGTATATTTTACATTTTGATTTTTCAAGGGAAAGTGGTCAACAAGCCGTTGAGGAATTAATGGGGCTGAAACAACCGCCGACGGCAATTATGGCAACGGACGATTTAATTGGACTTGGTGTGTTAAGTGCTCTTTCTAAAAAAGGGTTCGTTGTACCGAAGGATGTTTCTATTGTAAGCTTTAACAATGCCTTATTATCAGAAATAGCTAGTCCACCACTTTCGACAGTTGATGTGAATATTTATCAATTAGGGTATGAAGCAGCAAAAGCATTAGTCGATAAGGTAGAGCATTCTGAATCTACTTCAAAATGCATTATTATTCCGCATAAATTATTGAAGCGTCAAACTTGTGATCATTACGCATAAAGTGAAACTTTAATCAGTGGGGGGTTCATCCCCACTGATTATTAGCCTTCACCAATCGGGCGTCCACGGGCAGCCCGACTCCCACCTAACTTCTTTGCTCCAGCCGAATTTTGAGGTGGGGGTTTTACTGTCCGCAAATAGCGGGATAAAAAAGCTAAGAGTTTAACTCTTAGCTTTTTGCTTTAAAAAGGCTTCTAAACGGTCACAACCTTCTTTTAAAGTTTCTATACTGTAAGCATAGGAAAGGCGAAGGTAGCCTTCACCGTATTCGGAAAATGCGGTTCCAGGAACCACGGCCAGCCCAGCTTCTTTTACAAGATCAAGTGCAAAATCAAATGATGAAGAGGTTAAGTTTCCGACATATGGGAATAAGTAAAACGCACCTGTTGGCTTCTCAACGGTTAAGCCCATTTGAATGAGTCTATTATATACATAATCACGGCGTTTTTTGTATTGATAGCGCATCATCTTCGGTGCATCTTTAGCAGCTGTTAATGCTTCAATTGCAGCATGTTGTGCGATTGAATTCGCACATGTCACATTATATTGATGAACTTTTAAAATATGCTTTGCTAAATAATCCGGAGCAAATAAAAAGCCGATTCGCCACCCTGTCATAGAATGTGATTTAGCTAAGCCATTAATGACAATCGTTTTGTCACGCATTTCTGGGAATTGAGCGATAGATGTATGTTGTCCTTCATATACTAGCTCGCTATATATTTCGTCAGAAAGAACGAAAATATTTTTATCTTTTAAAACAGATACAATCGTTTCTAATTCTTCTTTTGGCAATGTAACGCCAGTCGGATTAGATGGATACGGTAAAACGACGCATCTTGTTCGTTCTGAAATTGCATTTTGCAGAGCTTCAGCTGTTAAACGAAATCCAGTTTCACGAACATCTATAAAGATAGGTGTTGCACCGCATTGTCGAATAATAGGCTCATAACCTGGATAAATAGGAGCAGGTAAAATCACTTCCGTTCCTGGCTCTAAAATTGTTCGGAATGCAACATCAATCGCTTCACTAGCACCGATTGTAACGATGGTTTCGTTTTCAGGTGAATAGTGTAAATCGTAATTATCTTTTACAAAGTTACAAGCCGCCTCGCGTAATTTTAGTAAACCAGCGTTATGTGTATAGCTTGTATAATTTTCTGTAATGGCCCGTTTAGCAGCTTCTTTTACTAGAGAAGGTGTAGGGAAATCGGGTTGCCCAATTGTTAAAGAGATGAGATTATCATAATTTTGAATCATGTTAGAGAATTGACGGATTCCAGAAATTTGGATATCCTTCACTCTAGGGTTAATGAATTGTTCCATTGTATCTCCCTTTCTTCCGTTTGAAAATTAAGTTCATTTTATCATATTTTTTAGTATTACGCAGGGAAATCCTACTGATTTAAGTTTCGCTGTATTTAAGAAGAAAAGTTGTGTATAGTGCACAAAAAAAGCCGCTGAAAGCGACTTTTTAATAACCATATTCCCAATCTATTTCATCTTCGTTCCAAAGTACTGAAGATACTTTGCCAAGATGGACAACGGATTCATTTACAGCACATGTACAGTTTTCTTTTCCCGTCTTATGTTGCAATTCTTCGTATACTGATTTTTCAACGTTTTCTAGCACAACCAAATTCTCTTCTTTTAAAACAAGCGTAGTACCCGCCATATTTATCTTCCTCCTACTAAAGTAATGATCACTTATTTGTAAACATAGATAGTATGGATTATATGCTGTAGTTTGCGATAGTTGTCCGTCTGATGAAGTGTTTTTTATTTTCTTTGTAATCCGTATTCATTGTATACTGCACGAAGGAAATTTGGTACAGGGTTTACAATCATTTCGGAAATCTGTAACATTTATTATGAGTTGTTAACAAATAATTAACAAAAATGTTAAGAAAAATCAAAATTTTAAAACAAATAGACCTATAAAATGATATAATCATATCAAAATACATATAGGGGATGAGAGGCTATGGAGCTTATCCGTGATTTAATGATCCAAATTGCCATCATTATTTTGCCGCTATTTTTATATGAAGCGATTCGTTTAAATCGTTATCAAGAAATGCTTCCGAAGCCTAATCGCTACTTTATTATGTTTTTATCTAGCGTTACACTTGTTCTCTCCATGACATACTCTATTTGTTTTGATACCGTTTGCGGATACAATTTCCATCCAATCCCGATTGTTAGTGGTTTTTTATATGGTGGGATCGTTGGGCTCATCCCTGCCATTATTTTCGTTACATATGAATGGTTTTTAAAGGGAATCAGTTGGCTTCCTATAGTAGAAGTAATATTTCTTTCGATAATTCCATTGTTCTTGTCAAAGAAATGGTCTCTTTTTTTAAGAGATAAAAAGCTAATATTAGCTTTTATGATTTCATCATTTTATGTTCTTGTTTCATTAGTATTTGCTATGTTTAATGTCCTCTTGGAGACAGGTTTTACACCGTATATATCTTATCTATATAGTGGATATATATTTGCTTCGCTTATTATGGTTATGACAATGGTATTTCAAGTATATTTGACGGAGTATTTAAATGAAAATGCGATACTACGTACAGAAATGCAAAAATCAGAAAAACTTAATATTGTAAGTGAGTTAGCTGCAAGTGTAGCACATGAAGTTCGAAATCCTCTCACTGTTGTACGGGGGTTTATCCAATTACTAGAGAGTACGGAAGACGTGAAAAATAAAGATTATATGCGTCTCGTATTAGCTGAATTAGATCGTGCTGAACAAATTATTTCAGATTATTTGAATTTAGCACGGCCTCAAATTGAAAAAAAAGAACATATTTGTTTATCAGCGCAATTGATTGAAATGACAACTCTTATGTCATCATTTGCAGCGATGCAAGGTGTATATTTGCAAGTTGAGATTTCCGAGAGTCTTTATACAATCGGTGATAAGACGAAGTTGAAGCAAGCTATTATGAATGTTGTTAAAAACGGTATTGAAGCAATTCAAGGAAACAAAGGATATTTAAAAGTAACAGCTGTTCAAAAAGATGAAATAATCGTAATAAAAGTTAAAGATAGCGGTGTTGGAATGACAAAAGAACAGTTAACAAGGCTTGGGCAACCATATTATTCTTTAAAAGAAAAAGGGACAGGGTTAGGTCTTATGGTAACATTTAGTATTTTACAAGCGCATAATGGTACACTGGAATATAAAAGTGAAAGTGGAAAGGGAACTGAAGCGATTATTATATTGCCAGCTGTAAGGAATAGGGAATAAAAGTTACCGGCAGAAGGTAACTTTTTATTTTATATTGTATTAGAAAGATATGGAGTTTTATTCATTTGTTTTTTCTTGCTTTGTTCGAATAAATAAACTTCTAAAAGATTGAAAGAAGCTTTGCTCTTTTGAGGCGGCGACTAATCTTTTTGTTTCTTGAATTTCGCGAATAACTTGCATAAGTTGTGCATCACGGTTGCTGTCTTTATTATAAATTTGACTTACAAGTTTATTCATTTTTTCTTCTTGTTTGGATTCACGTTTATACATATGATTCATTAATAAGTCCATCTTTTCTTTTTGGAGTGCATCTGTTTGAGCGGCATGATCAACAAGCTCTTGTAGCATTTTTTCTTGTGAACCTTCTTTTACATAAACTTGTTGCATTAGCTCATCTAACTTCTCGTCTTTTAAACGATTTTGTGTAATAAGGGTAGAATTTTGATGAATAATTGCTTCATTTAATTGGGCGAGCATCTCAAGTTTTAACATGAATTCTTCAAAGTTACGCCCATCTTCTTTAGGTTGCACTTCTTGTTTATCTTGAATAATAGGCACAGGTGGAGCTTCTTTTTCTTTTAAAATAATAGGTATTGTTTCTGAAATATCTTCTTGTAATGTAGCAGCTCTTTCATGTATAGATTTCAATAGTTTTAAATCATCCAGTTTATAAATACGAGCGTCAGCTGTTTTTGAAATGATATAACCGTGTTCCTCTAATAGTTGGCTATATTTTCGAACTATATGTTTTGGGATGCCTGTTTTATTTGTAACATCTTTCGTTTTATAAATAGCTTCCATGAGATTTCCTCCCCAAAAAGTATCGTATATATCATTTCAATCTTTTATGAGGACTTCCTTTGAAAAAGAATGTCGGAAGGTTATTAGTTTTCTACAGCATTAGAGAAATGATGAGGAAAAATGAGTGTTTTTGGCGAAATAGCAGGGCTACGCTAAAATAATGTCTGAAAACATATACAGGAGAAGTTTGTTATAATAGCTGAGGAAAAGAAATTGGTAGGAACGCGGAGGTACACATGAAGCAATTTAAAGGTATTATCATTTCAATTATTGCAATTCTTTCTCTTTTGGTAGCGGTATATGAAGTACTTGTGCCAGAGGAGACAAGTACTAAAAAAACAACTACATATGATCAAATTCTAGAATTTCCGAAAGAACGTTATCCAGAGACGGGGAAACATATTACGAATGCTATAAAAGAAGGGCATTCAGAAATGTGTACAATTGATCGTAATGGTGCAGCGGATAGAAGGAAATTATCGTTAGCGCCATATCCGACGAAGAAGGGCTATGATCGTGATGAATGGCCGATGGCGATGTGTAAGGAAGGCGGAAAAGGAGCTCATATTGAATATATAAGTCCAGCAGATAACCGCGGTGCAGGTTCTTGGGTAGGGAATAAGCTAGACAAATACCCAGATGGTACGCGTGTGAAATTTGAAGTGAAATAGTAACTAGCATACATTTCATAGTGGAGGAGAGGGATAGTTATGGAACTAACAATTTCATATTCGCAATTAATGATAATGAATTATGATGGTCAGCAGCCTTATGTAGATTGGACTCCTGAAGATTTTGAGAGAGGCTATGCTGAGGTGGATGGAGCTATTATTTTTGAAGCAATCTCTGACTATACTTGTGAAGTGGAAGTTACTTGCGGAAATCATATTGAGAAAGAAGAAGTGGTTAGAACGATATCAGTTCCTTTCACAGTCAAGAATGAAGAAGTATATATAACAAGTATTCTTTCTAATAAATTGCATATTCCTATTCCGAATGGGGAATATATGATAGTCTTGCAGGCAACTCCTCTTGAAGAGCCAACAGACGATGAATTGTATAAAGTACAATACGACTTCTATTTTGAGAGTGTATAATAAAAAAACGTGTTATCCGTTTTGAAGGATAACACGTTTTTTATTATGCATTTGTCTTTAAGAGAGAACGAGCGTCTTTTGCTGCCAGAACCATGTGCTCTAAAGCAGGTATAACTTCCTCAGTTCTTCGTGTTTTTAAACCACAGTCTGGATTAATCCAGAAGTATTTAGGATCACATACTTGTAAAGATTGTTCTACGATTGCAAACATTTCATCTTTACTTGGGACACGTGGGCTATGAATATCATATACACCTAGACCGATTCCTTTTTCATATGTTGTATGTTTTAATGTATGAATAAATTCTCCATGACTTCTTGATGTTTCGATAGAAATAACATCTGCATCTAACGCACGAATTGCATCTACAATATCTTCGAAGTTACTGTAACACATATGAGTATGAATTTGTGTTTCATTTTCTACAGAAGATGTTGCTAATAGGAATGATTGAACTGCCCATGTAATGTATGCATCCCAATCTTTTTCTTTTAACGGCATACCTTCACGAAGTGCAGGCTCATCGACTTGGATTACTCTAATTCCGGAAGATTCAAGCAATTCAATTTCATGACGAAGTGCTAATGCAATTTGATATGAAACTTCTTTTCTTGAAATATCATTTCGAACGAATGACCAATTTAAAATAGTGACAGGTCCAGTTAGCATACCTTTTACTACTTTCTCTGTTAAGCTTTGTGCATATACAGTTTCTTTAATAGTCATTCCACTTATAAAGGCAACATCACCATAAATAACAGGTGGTTTTACGCAGCGAGAACCGTATGATTGTACCCAGCCGTTTTTAGTAAAGGAGAAACCAGCAAGTCTTTCTCCAAAATATTCCACCATGTCAGTTCTTTCGAATTCACCATGTACTAGTACATCAAGACCAATATCTTCTTGGTAACGAATCCATTTAGCAGTTTCTTGTTCAATGAATTGATTATATTGTTCATTTGTAATATCGCCGTTACGCCACTGTTTACGTGTTTGACGAACTTCAGACGTTTGCGGGAAGCTACCGATAGTTGTTGTTGGTAACAACGGTAATTGTAAAGCTACTTGCTGTAGTTCATATCGTTTTTCAAATGGAAGAGGACGTGAGAAATCATCTTCTTTAAGTGATGTACGTGCCACTTTTACATCTTCACGATTACGTGCAGCTGATGAGCGGATTGCATGATGTGCATTACGATATGTTGTCAGATCGCTACTGATGCTTTCTACACCTTTAGTAAGAGCAGAATGGATAAGGACTAGTTCTTCTAATTTTTGATTAGCAAATGCAAGTGCATCAAATAATTCAGTTGCTAAGTGCGTTTCTTCCATTTTATCAATTGGAGTATGCAATAAGCTACAAGAAGGTTGAACAATTAAACCTTTTGCTGTGATTTGATTTTGTAATGTTGTAAATAAAGAAAGTACATCATCAAGATCAGCTCTCCAAATGTTACGGCCATCTATACAACCGATAGCTAAAATTTTATCAGCTGGGAATCCATATTTTGAAATAGCATTTACATTACCTTCTTTGCCATGAACAAAGTCTAATCCAATACCAGAAACAGGGAATGTAATGATTTCTTCATAGTTCTCTTCTACACTATCAAAATATGTTTGTAGAAGAAGATTAGCATTCGGAACCTCTTTATGAATAGCTTCGTAAAGTTCTTTAGCCTGATTCATTTCATCTTTTGTTAAAGATGCAAAGATTGGTTCGTCAACTTGAATAATTTGTGCTCCAGCTGCGTGTAATTCAGAGAATAATTGTACATAAGGTGCAACTAGCTCTTTTAAAATAGTGGCAAATTGCTCTTCGTTATAACCTTTTGCTAGTTTTAGGAATGTATAAGGTCCTAAAATAACTGGTTTTCCATCAACGCCTAACTCTTTTTTCGCTTCTTCATATAAACGAAGAGGACGGTTGTCCTTTAAAGAGATTTGTAATCCTTCTTCATATTCAGGAACAATATAATGATAGTTTGTGTTAAACCATTTTGTCATTTCAGAAGCAACGTGATCTTTAGAGCCGCGTGCCATTGCAAAATATGCATCAAGGTAAGATGTAAATTTTGAAAAACGTGACGGGATGAATCCTAACATGTAAGCCGTATCCAGAACGTGGTCATAATATGTAAAATCGCCAACTGGAATTAATTCAATTCCTTTTTCTTGCTGTACTTTGACGTGTTGAAGGCGAATTTCTTTCATTGTCGTTAAAAATTGTTCTTCATTAATTTTATTGGACCAAAAAGCTTCCAATGTTTTTTTCCACTCTCGTTGTAGTCCGATACGTGGATAACCTAAGTTACTTGTTTGAATTGCCATTTTAAATTCCTCCCTAATTGAAAGTAAGCATTTCCGTTTACTCGGAAATACCTATAACAAAAAGCATAAAGGCATAGAAAAATAAGCCTTCCTTTTTGTTCTTAACACCTCATCATCATCCGTGAGTCTATCAGTGTTGTTAAAATAGGCAGGTCTCCTGACTTATGCTTCATATAATTTCTTTCACCTTCCCGTTTTCACAGTGGCACAAAAAAGAAATCTCAGCATTTACAGTGGCGGGACCGTGTTGGAGTTTCACCAAACTTCCCTTTTAAACACGAAGTGAAATATTCGTGTACCTATTTTCCTTTTGAAAGGAATTTAACAAGCGATATGATATTGAAACAAATTCTAACACAATTTTCGGAATTTTGTCCACTGTTTTAAAATAAGAAAATTCTAAAGTTTTTTATTTATTTTTATTCAGAAAATTAAGAATTTTTAATGGTTATTTATTATTAAAATGAGGGTGTTTTGAGTTGCGAGGAATAATTATAGTGTTAAGTTTTTCTAAAAGAGGAGGCACCTCTTTTAGAAAAACTTAATCATTATCTACACCTATTTCTGAAAGACGACCTGCAGTTGCATCTTGTAAGAGTGTGTTTAGCCAACGTAATTCAACATTAATATGCTCAATGACGCTTTGTAAAATATATAGTTGAGCACGAGGAACTAGTTGTTTATTATGATCGTATATCGTTTGCATTGTATGTAAATATAGCATTGTATCATCTCTCTTTTTTTCCAAAATAGGAACTAACGCTTGTTCGTCACTAAAGTGAGCGAAAGAGAGTGCTGAATAAATTGGTTTATATATTTGATTTTTTGCTTCAAATTGTTTTAATAATAAAGTGTGAAAAAGCTCTTTGCCTTCTTCAGTTATATGGAAGATTGTCTTATCTGGTCTATTTGTATCTCGAACAATATTGGTAACGCTAATCGCACCTTGTTTTTCTAATTGCTCGAAGGCGTAGTATAGCGATCCTTTGGCATATTTAATATAACAATCCATTTGTCTTTCTTTCATTATATGTTGAACTTCATATGGATGTTTATCTCCTTCGAGTAACAAGCCGAGAATGACTAACTTCATGCTCATGCTGTCTCAACTCCTGTATATAGAAACTTTATATATATTATAAACGGTATATCCTCTTTCATAAAGGGATATACCGTTTCGTTTTTCTATATTAGCTTACTTGTTTTTGTTTTTGCTTTGTTTTCGGTCCTGTTAAAAGACGTTCATTTCCCATAAGTAAAATACAAATTATACTTAGCGTAGCTGGGATAAGTGCCCAGAAAAATGTATTAGCAATAGATGTTGCAAGAGCCTCCTTAATTCCGCTCAGTACTTGAGGAGGTAGCTTTTCAGTAGCATTTGGTGATAATAAAAAGCTTGCGTCTCCACCTTTTGGAGCCATTTTTGCTAGTTCAGGAGGGAAGACTGCTTTTAATTTATCAGTGAAAACATGATTTTGAATCGTACCGAAAATCGTGACGCCAAGGGTCATTCCAAGTGAACGGAAGAATGAGTTCGTTGATGTAGCAGAACCGCGATCTCTCATTTCTAGTTTGTGAATAGATGCCATACTTAAAACTGAGAAGGAGAATCCAACTCCGAGTCCAGCAAGCACCATAAACATTGTTACGAGTGTGCGAGGTGTTTCCATTGTTAAAGTACTTAGTAAATAAATACCAAGAACGAAGAAAACTCCAGATACTATCATGATGTTACGATAACTTGTTCGTGAAGCTAATTGTCCACCAGTTTGACTTCCAATTACAGATCCTACCATCATAGGTGTCAAAATTAATCCAGCATTTGAGGCTGAACCACCGAGAACACCTTGAACGAAGATTGGAATATAAACTGTACAGATGATAAAAGCTGCGCCATAGAAAAAGGCAACACCTTGGCTAGCTGCAAATAAAGGTTTTTTAAATAAATGGAAAGAAATAATAGGCTCGGTTGCGTTTCTTTCTATGAAGAAGAAAATAATAAGCATAATAATAACAGTTGAAAATAAACCAATAATCACATTAGAGTCCCATGCATATTCCTTACCGCCAAGTTCTAGGGCAAACATTAAGCAAATGATACTAATGACAAGTGTAATGGCACCAGCCCAGTCAATTTTTTGTTTTCGATATTCTAGAGACTCGTTATAGTATTTAGTAATGAAGAAGAAGGAAATAAGTCCTAATGGGATATTAATATAGAAGACCCAGTGCCAACTTATATAATCTGTAATGTAAGCACCTAATAAAGGTCCGAAAACACTAGATGTTCCGAAAACAGCACCAAATAGTCCGGTCATTTTTCCACGTTTTTCAGGTGGGAATATATCATACATAATTGTAAATGCGATAGGCATAAGAGCGCCGCCACCAATTCCTTGAATGGCTCTATAAATACTTAGTTGTTCAATACTTGATGCTGTCCCGCAAAGTGCAGAACCAAATAAGAAGAGAATTAATCCGCCAATATAAAAGCGTTTCCGTCCGTACATATCAGACAGCTTACCGAAAATAGGCATTCCGGCCATTGTTGCTACCATGTAGGCAGATGTGACCCAAACGAACTTGTCGAACCCTCCTAAGTCTCCGACAATCGTTGCCATCGCAGTTGCGACGATTGTGTTATCCATTGCTGCCATTAGAATACCAAGTAGTAAACCGGCAACAACAAATTTTGTTTTACTTGAGTCGTTTTTTGATAGTTGTGCTTCCAAGAGTAGCCCTCCTTTAATAAAAACTAAACTAACTTAAGTTTTTAGATGTAGTGAATAAAAACCTTTGTGTACAGTTTGTTTCGTTCTCTCTTTATTTATAAAAATTGATCCTGCATGATATAAAGAATGGAAATCATAGATTATATTATAGTCAAATTTGACTAAAAGGTAAATGTTTTCTTAAGCCAAAGTATTTTATCCCGATTGGTGAAGGCTAATAATCAGTGGGGGATGGACAAAACCCCACTGATTAAAGTTTCACTTTATTATATTGACCAAAAGAGAGAGTAAGAATTTATTTTGTTATGTAGTCGAGGAAGGAAATTGTAAAAAAATATTTAATAAAGAATAACCTGTGTCAACGTATTAAAAATGGTTTTTTCTTTATATTGTCGAATAGGATAAAAGGAAAAGAAAAATTCACGATGGTTTGTAACAAGCTCAATATTTTTTCTAAGTGTAGTGTATTACATCGAGAGGCAGAATAAAGTTGTATAGATGATACATCTGGAATGAGGTGAATATATTATGAAAATATGGAAACAAATTTCGGATCAAGGAAGGTATTCTATACCGTTACAGCCGGTTTTGTGGATTGATGGTTCTAAAAAGGAAACGGAAGCATCCAATGTAGCAGTCACATTACAAATCCGTAGTATGTATAAAGAAAAATTTTCATATGAGATGATCTATGATGTTAATGACATACTAATTATTCGACTTGAAGTTGAAAATAAAGGCGTTGAAATGATTTCGCGAGTAGTTGTAAGTCATATGATTCGTGATTATTTCGCGTATATCCCAAACTCTTTAAAAGCAGATAAGGGAATAAGTGAGTTTTTATTTCAGCTTGTAAGGTGGCGAATCGATAATTTATCGCCGAGTGAAAAGGTAGAATTAATTTGTAAAATAAAAGCAAATAAAGATAAAGCTCCTCCCAATTCAGTATTTCAGGCTACATATACATTTCAATATAAAGGAGTATCATATGGACCACTACAAACAAATGAAGTGGTTGTCAGAAAATGATAAGAAGGAACCCATGCGAAAGGTTCCTTCTTTAATGAATATTGTGCTTCTTGAGTAATTTCTTTTGTTCAATTCCTTTTTTTCCAACATAGTTATTTTTGTATCCAAAATATAGAATGAATAGAAATGAAATAACATTTACTATAGCGTCAATTTGATCGTTTGTAATGAAGTTTATTCCGAAAGAGGTAAATAATAATTTTAATGATAACAAAAAGCCAGCTAGTAAACGTATAATATCTGATAGATTTTCTTTTTGAGGCATATAGGTCACTCCTTTCTAAAAACGATATATAGTATATATATGAAATAAAATAGAAAAGGTATACAAGCTTAGGTAGAAATGTACATTAAATATGTACATTTTTTATTTTGTAGAAAAACATTATTGTTATAGAAGCATATATTAGTATAAAAAGGGGGGAGAGTATGAAACATAAAGGGAAAATTAGTGGATTATTACTTGGGAACACAGTTGCGGTTACAGAATGGATTGCACTTCAGGATGTGATTGCTAAGCTAGATTCGCGATCATTTTTTACCGTCTTTATTATTTATATATTGCAAATGATACTAAGCTATTATTTTGGACATTGGTATGATAAAAGAGCGAATACGCGTGTAAATATTGAAGTAGGAGGAATGACGAATAACGATTTTATTGTTGATTTTTTTGGGAAAGTAGCTGCTTTATCAGAAAGAGATTCTCGTAATATTACAGTGTATATTCTTTCCGTAAAAGAATGGGATGTATTAAAAGACACAGTGCAAGAAAAAAAGTTAGATGAGTTAGTTCAAAGAGTAGAACGTACAATTGTCAAGACAGTTCGAAAAGGAGATGTAGTTACGAGGTGGGATGAAAATAAATATGTTATCGTAGCTGTTGATAATGGCTATGAAAAATCAACAATAACAAATCGATTAATCAAAAATATTCAAAATGAAATAGCGAATGATTTATTAAGTGTCACACTATTATTTGGGGCTGCAAGTTATCCGATAGAAGGGAAAACTTTTGAAGATTTGTTTAGAAAGGCACAAAATCAATTGTATAATTATAGAAACTTGCAAAGTCATGAATGAAACTCTGATTTGAAGAAGTATGATATAAAGATTTTTTGTAACATTTTTTTGACTTTTGTTACAAGAAAACTTTTTTTTGTAACAAAAGTCTTTAAAAATATATGAAATCAGCATATAATTGTGTGTGGATGTGTCAATGCATTTTGCACAATGTTTTCAGTTTAAAAGTGTAGAGGAAAACATACTCTACACTTTTCCTTTTTAAGAAATTAAAAGAATCTTTGTAAGAGTTGCGAGGTCACCTTTGCACTATGTAAAATGGACAAAGAGGTTATTTGATAGAAAGTGAGAAAGGGAATGATAGACGTGAGAGGTCAACGATCATCTTTTATCAGGTGAAACATTATAGTGTTTCTTGCAGTAGGTAAGATTAAGGTGAATACCTTTATATTTTAAGACATTACATAATTTCAAGCACGAAAATTGTACAAGCAGTATAAATAATTATTGATGATCTTCGTAAAAAAGATGCGAGCGTGAAATAGATATAGAAGTTACATGTTTTTCATGGGATTTTTGGCACGATGATCGTTTATTAATAGGAGGAAAAGATGTTGAAATATAATAAATTAGCAATTGTAACTGCATTATCAATGACTTTACTAGCTGGTTGTTTCGGCCCGAAACCAGAAGAGGAGCTGTATGTTGCATTTGAAAATGCTGCCAAGCAAGAAAAAACAATGTTTGAAGATGCGAAAAAATTAGAGTCATTAGAGAAAGAGGGTCAAGTATTATATAATCAAATTGTCCAAGAAGGAAAAGATAATAATCAGGCTGTTAAGGATAAGCTTGACCAAGCGGTGAAAAATACAGATGAACGAGAAAAAGTTCTTATTAAAGAAAAAGAGGCGTTAAATAAAGCGCAAGAAGAAGTGAAGTCAGCTGATAAGCATGTGAAGAAAATTGAAGATAATAAATTAAAAGACCAGGCGGATAAAGTAAAGAGTACTTATGAGAAACGACATGATTCATTCCAAAAGATGTACGATAGCTATAATAAATCTTTAAAGCAAGAAAAAGAATTATATACAATGCTACAAGATAAAGGTACAAAATTAAAAGATATTAGCGAGAAAGTAAAGTTAGTAAACCAAGCATATAAAGATATTGAGACAGAGAAAGATAAGTTTAATGAATATACGAAATCATATAATACAGAAAAAGTTGCATTCTATAAACAAGCGAATATTAAAATTAAGGAAGATAAAAAATAAAACAGTTTGGCCTAATATGGCCAAACTGTTTTATTTTTTTGTATAGGTGCGGCTATACCATGGAACTGGTTCGCTTAATTTTTTTTCTTGTTTTAATGCTTCAGGACCAATATAATCTTGAAGTGTTTTTTTTGCTATTGTTAAAGATAAGGTTGTTTTCGGATTTCGATAGGAGGATTCAAGGTGACCAAGATGCGGTAGGGTGCGAAAATCATCTTTCGTAGGAGGGATATGGAAAAAATAATCACCCAAACGTATAAGAACATCGGATTGTTGCTGACTAAAACGTGGATTTCTAGAAAAATGTAATCCTTCTTTGATAGCCTTTTTTTCAGTAATTAAGCGTTCTAAAGCAGTCTTTTTTAACCAATATAAGTACTTAGGGTTAGTTGCAGCTTTAGCATGACGATTCACAACGAAAATAGATTGAGCTAGTCTATTAATAGAATGTTGATTATGTAATTGAGATTGTGGTTGTGAAGGTTTCATATTGAATCTCCTTTCAAGTTTTCCTTATTATAGCATAAATAAAATGGGTTTTTATTATATGCAAAAAGTAATTGTATATATTTTCAATATTAAAGCAATATTGTTACAAAAAACAACTGTTTTGTATAATAGTGATAGAATATGTTTCAGAAATTTAATAATGAAAGAGTGAGAAGTTTGAAAGAAATATTAAAACTACAATATGCCATTATAGACATTGGTTCTAATACAATGCGCTTAGTTATTTATGAAAAACAAAGCGGGGGTTTTTATAAAGAGATTGAAAATACGAAAGTGGTCGCTAGGTTAAGAAATTATTTAGTAAATGGTGTATTAAGTGAAGAAGGAATAGAAGTATTATTACAAACATTATTTCAATTTCAAGAAAGTACACGATTCCATAAGCTGCATCATGTACTTTGTGTTGCAACGGCAACAATTAGACAGGCTGAGAATCAAGATGAAATTAAAAAACTTGTTGAAGGGCAAACAGATTTTACTCTTAGAGTTTTATCAGAATATGAAGAAGCGCGTTACGGTTATTTAGCAGTTATGAATTCCACTTCATTTTCAGAAGGAATTACAGTTGATATAGGTGGGGGGAGTACAGAAGTTACATACTTTCGAAATAGAGAAATTTTAGAATATCATAGCTTTCCTTTTGGAGCACTTTCTTTAAAGCAACAATTTATTCAAGGTGATATTCCTACTACAGAAGAGCTAGAGGAAATGAAAAACTATTTATGGTATCAATTTCGAACGCTACCATGGTTAATCGATAAAAAATTACCCCTTATCGCAATTGGGGGGAGTGCGAGGAATATGGTGAAAATTCATCAAAATTTAATTTGTTATCCTATAGCTGGATTACATTTATACAAAATGAAAGAAGAAGATATTAAACATGTAAAAGAGGAATTAAAAGAATTGTCGTTCATAGAGCTTCAAAAGATGGAGGGATTAGCAAAAGATCGAGCAGATACAATTATTCCAGCGATCGAAGTCTTTCATATACTTGTTAACGTTATAGAGGCACCGGCATTTGTATTGAGTAAAAAAGGATTAAGAGAAGGTGTTTTTTATGAAGAATTAACGAAAGATTTGGGGATTTCGTACTATCCGAACGTAGTAGAAGAAAGTTTGTATTTATTATCATATGAATACGAAATGGATATGGAATTTGTAATTCAACTTATTAAACAAGGAACATTGATCTGTAAACAACTTGAAGGAGCAGGACTTATTTCTATGTCGGAAAAAGACTGGGAAATATTCCATCAAGCGGCGAAAGTATTTAATATAGGGAAGTACATTGATGAAGAAGCGAGCCGCTTACACACGTTTTATTTACTAGCGAATAAAACGATTGATGGTATGATGCATAAAGATCGAGTTAGATTAGCACTTATTGCTTCGTACAAATCAAAAATGTTATTTAAACAACATTTAGCCCCATTTGAAGGATGGTTTGATAAAAGTGAACAAAAAAAAGTCCGGTTATTAGGAGCTGTTTTGCAATTTTCAGCTGCTTTAAATGTGAGACAAAGAGCGCTTGTTGAAACGATATCTATAACAGAAAGTAAAGAAGGATTAGCATTTAGAATTGTATGTGAGCAATCGGCATTAGCGGAAAAAGTGCAAGCTGAAAAACAAAAAAAGCAGCTAGAAAGAGTATTGAAAACGAATATTAACTTATCATTCGAATCAAAATGTTAAGTTGTACGGATGTCTTTACGAAAAATTAACACTTTGGAATATTGTAATTTGATAAAATAAAAGTAACTAAATTATAGTGAAAAAGTTTCAAAGGGAAGTGTGAAGAGAATGGAATTGCTAAAGGGGAATTTAGTAAATTTAAATGATACAGCGTATTATAATAACCGCGAGTTGAGCTGGCTAGCCTTTAATGAACGTGTACTACAAGAAGCGCAAGATGAAAATAATCCACTTTTAGAAAGATTAAAGTTTATTAGTATTTTTAGTTCAAATTTAGATGAATTTTTTATGGTGCGCGTAGCAGGTTTGAAAGATCAAGTAAGTGCCGGATTTAATCAGCCAGAAAATAAAGCAGGTTTAACACCGAAGAAACAGTTAAATAAGATTGCGATAAAAGCTCATGACTTAATGACTGTACAGTATGATACGTTTAAAGGTTACGTATTGCCAGCGCTTGAACTAGAGGGGATTGAGCGTCTAACATTCCATGATTTGACGAAAGAGCAGAGGGGATTTATCGAAGAGTATTTTGATGAACAAATCTTTCCAGTGTTAACTCCTGTAGCTATTGATGCGTATCGTCCATTTCCAATGTTATTAAATAAAAGCTTGAATTTAGCTACTATTTTATACGATGAGAAGCAGGCAGAGGAAGAAAATCGCACGAAGTTAGGAATTGTCCAAGTACCTTCTTTACTGGAGCGGTTCATATTTTTACCGAGTGAAGGGCAAAAACACAAATTTATTTTATTAGAAGATGTAATTAGTGGTTTTACTCATAAATTATTCACAGGATATAACGTATCACCTGTTACTCGTTTCCGTATTACACGTAATGCGGATTTAACAATTCATGAAGAAGGTGCACGCGATTTATTAAAAGTAATTGAAAAAGAATTGAAAAAGCGTAAGTGGGGAGCTGCCGTTCGTTTAGAAGTTGGTAAAGAACACATTGATGAAAGAGTGTTAGCGTTATTGTATGAGGTGTTGGAAGTAAAAGATGAAGATGTGTACATGATGGATGGACCGTTAGATTTAACATGTTTATTCTCCTTATATAAAAAATTAGCGCCTTTATATGAACATCTTGTATATCCAGCTCTTATTCCTCAACCTCCTCAAGATTTAGGTGATGAGGAAGATGTATTTGAAAAAGCGATAGAACATGATATTTTATTACACCATCCCTTTGAGTCGTTTCAGCCAGTCGTTGATTTTGTCCGTGATGCGGCAGATGACTCAAATGTACTTGCGATTAAACAAACATTATATCGTGTAAGTGGAGATTCTCCAATAATTCAGGCGTTGAAGGTAGCTGCTGAAAAAGGGAAACAAGTGACGGTATTGGTTGAGTTAAAGGCGAGGTTTGATGAAGAGAATAATGTTCATTGGGCTAAAGAATTGGAACAGGCCGGATGTCACGTTATTTACGGAGTAAGTCACTTGAAAACGCATAGTAAAATTACGTTAGTTGTAAGAAGAAGAAACGGAAAAATTGAAAGATTTGTACATCTGGGAACCGGAAATTATAATGACGCAACAGCGAAATTGTATACCGATTTTGGATATATTACATCGCGAAAAGACTTTGGTGTAGATGCAACAAATTTCTTTAATTATTTGAGTGGTTATACAAAAAAACCGCATTTTCATCATTTGTCTGTTGCCCCGTTTGATATAAGAGAGCAGTTTATGGAGTTAATAGATGAGGAAATCCGTTATCATAGACAGTATGGAAATGGATATATTATCGCTAAAATGAATTCGTTAACAGATAAACCGTTAATAAAAAAAATGTATGAAGCATCACAAGCTGGGGTAAGGGTAGAGCTCATTGTTAGAGGGACATGTTGTTTAAGGCCAGGGATTCCGAATGTAAGTGAAAATATTCGTGTAGTTAGTGTTGTTGGAAGATATTTAGAACATAGCCGTATTTATTATTTCCATCATAATGGAGATGAGAAAATATACTTATCTTCAGCTGATTTGATGACGCGAAATATGGAAAAACGAGTAGAAATATCCTTCCCAATTTTAGACATTGAAATGAAAGCGAGAATAAAGGCCATTTTACAGCTTATTTTAGCTGATAATGTGAAAACACGTGAACAAAATAAAGATGGTGACTATTATTATATAATTAATAGTAGTATAGAAGAAATTGATAGCCAAGTGAATTTATTTAAGATGGCGTATCAAAATACAGACGCTGAATAATAGAGAAAAAGTAAAAACCTCTTAATCGAAATTAAGAGGTTTTTACTTTTTTCCCTAATCACATGTTCCGTAAATGGAAGAATGAGTAAAGAGAATAGTTTTTATCCCGCTATTTACTGGCAGTAAGACTCTCACCTCAAAATTCGGCGAATGTGAGGTGATTAGGTGGGAAATCAACTGCCCGTAAAAGCCCGAGTGGTGAGGGCTAATAATCAGTGAGGATGCCCCCACTGAATAAAGTTTCACTTTATTATAAGCGTGTGATGCGTCGGTTCGTTGAGAGAATAATATTTGGAAGAATCGTTGTTTTAAATTAGTAATAGTATGGTTGTTGACAAGGCCCACCGTAACAAGGATAAGGTGCTGGTGGTGGATAAGGCGGATAAAACGGTCTAGGGCCGAAAGCTAATGCTCCACCGAGCAATCCTCCAGCAATTCCAGCTAGAAATGGAACACCGAAAAATGGAAAGAAGCGTGAGTCGCCTGCTGGACCAATAGGTGCTGAACGAACTGGGATCGGTTGATAATATGGATACATGAACAAACCTCCTTTACTGGACTCATTCTTATCATATGGTGGACCAAGCGTGGATGAGCGCGTACAAGAAAGGATATGTAAGAAAATAGGCGAATTATTACGAATGTTGTAGGATGAAGAGTGTAATTTCAGGCTTTGACATAAAGCGGAATGGGACACGTGTTCTCCCAATACCTCGATTGACATAGAGAGTCAAACCTTGAATGTTATAGAAACCTTCAATATATTGTTTTGCAAGAGATGGGGTAATAATAGCACCTAAAAAAGGAAGTTGTACTTGTCCACCGTGGCTGTGACCAGAAAGTTGAAGGTTGATTGGATATGTAGCGATTTGTGGCGCGATATCTGGTTCGTGAACAAGAACTATTGTATAAATATGTTGTTTCGCATGTTGTAATGTCTCCTCTATTTTTGGTTTGCCTAGTAGTATGTCATCGATTCCAAAAATAGCAATTTCACTATTGTCCAATAAACGAATTCGTTTTTCGCTATTTTGTAAAAGTTCAAATCCAGATTCACGCATGATGTGATCATAGTACTCAGTTCCGTATCCGCCGTGGTCGTGATTTCCATAAATAGAAAATTTACCGAATGGCGCTTGTATATTTTTTAAAATGGATGCAACAAAAGGGGCCTCAGTATATGTTTGGTAATTATCAATGAGATCACCAGTGAAAAAGACAATATCTGGCTTTTCGGCATTGATTTTGGAAATGATTTGAGATAGGTGTTGGAGTGAGAAATAGTATCCTAGGTGCAAGTCGCTAAATTGAAGGATCTTCACACCGTGAAAACTTTCTGGTATGAGTGATGATTTAAGTGTGTGCTTTGTAAAAGAAAGACAATGTGGTTCTATATATTTAGCGTAATAATAGCCGATGCTAGCGGTTATAAATGAATATAGACAAGTACGTATTCCAGTCTTTAAAAAATTTCTCCTTGTAATTTTCTTCATATACAGGTTACTCGAATCCCCCTTCAGTTTTTTTAAAATATATTTTACACACTAAAAAAGTAGTATAGATTACGAAAAAAAATGAAAGAAAAGAAACCTCTTTACGTTAAAATATCAGAAAAATTGAAAAATATAAAGATTTCTATCAAATAAAGTGATAAAATGAATGTGTATTCATTTTTTGGAGGGGATGTATGTGAAAGAGAAGGTAGTTATTATAACAGGTGGATCAAGTGGAATGGGAAAAGGGATGGCGACTCGTTTTGCAAAAGAAGGGGCACGAGTTGTTATTACAGGACGTACAAAGGAAAAACTAGAAGAAACAAAGTTGGAAATTGAACAATTTCCAGGGCAAGTATTACCTGTACAAATGGATGTAAGAAATACGGATGACATTCAAAAAATGATTGAACAGATTGATGAGAAGTTTGGTCGAATTGATGTTTTAATAAATAATGCAGCTGGAAACTTTATTTGTCCAGCAGAAGATTTATCCGTGAATGGCTGGAATTCAGTCATTAATATTGTGTTAAACGGTACATTTTACTGTAGCCATGCTGTCGGAAAATATTGGATTGAAAAAGGTATAAAAGGGAATATCATTAACATGGTAGCAACATATGCATGGGATGCAGGCCCAGGGGTTATCCATTCGGCAGCAGCTAAAGCCGGTGTATTAGCGATGACAAAAACTCTTGCTGTTGAGTGGGGACGTAAATATGGAATACGAGTTAACGCTATCGCACCAGGACCAATTGAACGTACAGGTGGTGCCGATAAATTATGGATTTCAGAAGAAATGGCTAAGCGTACACTACAAAGTGTTCCACTTGGAAGACTAGGTACGCCAGAAGAAATCGCGGGTCTAGCTTATTATTTATGTTCAGATGAAGCTGCGTATATAAATGGAACTTGCATGACAATGGATGGAGGACAACACTTGCATCAATATCCATTTTAAAAGGGATGACCAAATGAATATTTGATTCATTTTTCACGGTAAAATGTGACGGAATTGTGACATGTGAAAGAAAAGTATTTACAAGAGGTCATATATACGTTATATTTAAGACCTCTTTTTTCTTCATAGTAGAATTGCTAATTCCCCTTAGCATTTTACCCCTCTAATCCCTTCAGGAGAACTGAAGGGATTTTTTATTATTTTTCCGTAAATATCGTGTTATAATTTTTGAAAAGTAAAGGGAGGGAAGCACGTTGATAGACGCATTAGATGTAATGAGTAACTTGGATAAAGTCCTTCCTTATTATCAAGCTATTTTTAGTGCTGATGAGCATACAGTAATTGGATATGAAGTTGTAGGACGTATTCAAACAGAAGAGGGTATACAAAGTTTAGCATCTTTCTTCCATGATGATTCTATTCCGAGTGAATTCCAACTTGAAGCGGATAACATCATTGTAGAAAAAGCGTTAAATAGGTATTTAGAAACGGATCAAAAATTATTATTATTTATACATCGCAATGCTAATGTATTAATGAATGATGAAGATGAAAGTTTACTTCAACTTTTGCTGATGTATGAAGAACAAGGTTTGAACTTACAACGCATTGTTCTGGAAATAACAGAACATGAATGTAAAGAAGATATAGAACAATTTAATCATTTACTCATGTATTATCGTACATATGGTATTCAAATTTCGATTAATAAAGTTGGAACGGGTACAAGTAATTTAGAGCGTATTAGCGTGTTAGCACCAGATATTTTAAAAGTAGATTTAACAAATTTAAGGCAAACTGCACTTTTACAATCTTATCAAGATATTTTATATTCCTTATCTTTACTTGCTAGAAGAATTGGTGCGACATTGTTATATGAAGAAATTGATGCTTTTTATCAACTACAATATGCTTGGAAAAACGGTGGTAGATATTATCAAGGCAATTATTTGAAAGAATGTTTACCTGATTTTATTGAAACGAATGTTTTAAAAGAGCGACTTGGTAATGAATGTCATCAATTTATTCAACATGAAAAGAAAAAACTGCAAAAAATTTATAATTTAACAGAGATGTTACGTGATCGAATTGGTGATGTTCTGTCAAAACAAAAAAAGAATGAAGATATAAATGATTGGTTATTACAATTTAGCCAAAGCATATCACAATATAGTTTTCGGATATTTATTTGTAATGAAGATGGTTTTCAACAATCTGGTAATATTATGAAAAAAGATGGTGAATGGATTGTTATGCCAGAGTATTATATGAAGAACTGGAGCTGGCGCCCTTATTTTCTAGAGAATATAATGAAAATGCGTTTTGAGAATAAGGCAAGACTTTCAGATTTATACGCTGATATCGAAACTGGTGAAATGGTACGAACATTTTCTTTCCCGATTGATGATGAAAACTTTTTATTTATAGATTTATCTTATGAGTATTTATATGAAGAAGATGTTTTATTTTAATGCGCGAAGAGATTCGCGCATTTTTTTTGTTTGTTTTTATCATAAATTGGTAATAGTGAAAATGATGATGAAAATGCTGTCTATCGTTGTAAAGATTTTACGAACGAAATCATCCCTTTCTTTGCATAATCATTGTTACAATGAATACTACAAAGACAAGCTCTTTAAAGGGAAGGTGAAAAAATGAAGAAATATGGAATATGGTTTGTTCTATTTGTATGTGTTGCCTTTCTAGTTGGTTATAGTGTCACAACTGTTTTAGGAAAAGAGGAAGTGAAAGTTGATCGGAAAGAAGTATTTACAACGATACAAAAAGGGTATGAGACGCAATTTTCAATTCGTGGGAAGCATATGACGATGAATAAAATGATAGAGTCGTTAGCACCGTATTTTACAGATAATTTCCTTCAAGTTTTTACAGATGAAAACAGTAGAAATGAAAAACAAAGTGGTGAATATTTACTTCCAGCAAAAGAAGCTCCTTTTTCCTTTAATTCAGAAACAAAAATGTCTTATGACGAAGAACATAAAAATTTATACGTATATGAGCGGGCGAAAAGTGGACAATATCAAATTGTGACATTGCAAAAGGATAACGGGAAATGGAAATTAGCAGGGTATCATGAAAGTCAGGAACTTTTAACTGAAATAAAAAGGCTGCAACAATTATAAAAATAGGAATAGGTGTCTCCCTATTCCTATTCTATATTTAATAATTGCTGTAATTTTTCGATTTGAAAACCTGCGACAACTTCTCCGTCAATTACAACTGTTGGAGTTGAATAGGAGTCATAGTCATGTAAAAGGCGATTGCGAGCGGCAGCGTCTTTTTTTACGTCAAATTCTTCATATACAACATTATTATGTTTTAAAAATTCTTTCACAATGGTACAAGGCGGACAATCAGGTTGTGTATAAACCTCAATTTTTTTCATTGTAATTCCTCCCTTTTTCTGTTTTTTATTATATTCTGCCAGTATAAAAAGCGCAATAAAGAAGTAAAAAGATGCTCTTTCATCTTTTTACTTCGTATTTCGACAAATTTTAGTTGAGTTTCTGGCCAAGAACCTTTATCCTAGACTGTGGAACATTTTTTCTGTTATGACGGATAGAATGAGTATAGCTGTAAAACCTATTGGTAGGAAGATCAGAGAAAGGAGAGATTTCATGTCTCTACTCCAAGGAATTTTAACTCGACTTGTTAGTCTACAAGAACAAGCTGAAAGCGGTGAAGTAGCACAACGCTATTTTGAAGTGAACGGTGAGCGCAAATGTAGCGTGAAATTTTTCGATAAAAGTGAAATGTATGAGTTAGAAGTGTATCAACAAGGTGAAAAACCTCAAGTGTATCAATTCGATAACATCGATATGGTTGCAATTGAGATTTACGATATCATTTCTTGATACATATAAAAAAGGTACTGCCAAATGGCAGTACCTTTTTTACTTATATTAATTAATGGGCTATACAGGTAGTAGAAGTTGCAATTTAAGTCGCGATTAAATAAAAGAGTTTTTACAAATGTATATGTATAGGAATTTTTCATTTTTCCTACAATGATAGTAAATATTAATAGGAGGTGAAAAGGATGGAACGCTTGCCGATTGTTATTTGTCCTAATTGTCACAGTCATGCTGAAATTAATCATGTATTAACCGCCCAGTCTAATCAAAATGTAATTTATACATGTAGGTTTTGTAATTATGTAATTCGAAATATTGAAACGAATAAAGGGTAGTAAGTTATAATTTTTGTTTTTGTCCCATACAATGAGAATACGAAAAGTCTGTCTAATTGAAAGGACGTGACTATGTGGACGGTGAGCATACATTTTATAATGTTTCAGAGAGACATTTGAATTTTGATATGGTCTTCAACCGTATTTGTAGTTTCATTGAAAGGGATCCACGAAATTTATATCGATTATCCATTGGGACAGACTCACAAGCACATCAAAAGGATACGAGATTTATTACGGCAATTCATATTCATCGCGTTGGAAAAGGAGCCTGGGGGTGCTTGCACCATAAATCAGTAAAAGATAAACCAGCAACTTTACGTGAGAAAATATATTTAGAAACGCAGTTTAGTCAAGAAATCGCATGCCTATTTACTCCTAATCACATACAAACGATATGGGATTTATTGCATCCACATGCTCAAGATGGGGCGGGATTCATAATGGAAATTCATTTAGACATCGGGAATGATGGTTTAACAAAAGAATTTATTTTAGATATGACAGCGAAAATTCAAGCGATGGGATTAACTGCAAAAATTAAGCCGGATGCCTATGCGGCGTTTAGTTATGCAAATCGATATACGAAATAATTACTCTGTATTTTCGATTTTTATATGTCTTTTATTAAAAACTGAATATTACATCTATTAAATGGGCTGGAAATTTTATATAATGAGAGTAACGATGCGAGTATAAGGAGAGGGGCATATGCAAAAGGAGTTTGTTTTAACGAAAGAAGAAGAAAATTTGTTGCTAGATATTTTATTTCAGCAAAATTATGCGAGTGAAATTTTAGCTGTGGAACTTACAGATATCGAGAATGGTTTGAAAAAGACAGATGCGACGCAATATAAAAAAATCACAAGATTATTTTACAGATTAAAAAATAAAGGGTATTAAGCGCTACCGGAATGGTAGTCTTTTTTTTGTGTTATATGCTAAAATAGCTGTGTAATTGTATTTTTGGTGAAAAAAAGTTAGGACAAAATAATAATATGAAAACGCTGTCATAAAATATGGATAGAGTCGGTGAATATAAGCAGGAAAAAGGGAGAATGGGGGATGTAATATGATAAGTATTCCGAAAGATGAGTTTCAACAAATTCTTGTGAAGGATTTAATGATTTCATCAGAAAAAGTAGCACATGTCCAAATCGGGAATGGTTTAGAGCATGCTTTACTCGTTCTTGTGAAATCTGGATATTCGGCAATACCTGTTTTAGACCCAATGTATAAATTGCATGGGTTGATTAGTACTGCTATGATTTTAGACGGTATGTTAGGGTTAGAGCGCATTGAGTTTGAAAGACTTGATGATATGAAAGTAGAACAAGTGATGAAGGAAGATATTCCGGTTCTTAAGTTAGAGGATTCATTTGCAAAAGCTTTAGAAATGACAATTGATCACCCCTTTATTTGCGCTGTCAATGAGGATGGCTATTTTGAGGGTATTTTAACGCGCCGAGCTATTTTAAAATTGTTGAATAAAAAAGTAAGACAACATAATCGATAATATGAAAAAAGTGGCTTCATAGAAACGGAGAAGTCACTTTTTTTTCGTGCATATCAGTTGTGTATGTATTATATTTAAAAAGATAAAAAGCATAAGAAAAGATTGAACAAAAAATCGTGTTTTCTTTATAAAAGCATTTAATTAAATTAGGAATGAAAATCGTATTGAAATAAGGTGTATGGAAGCTAAGGAAAGAGGGAGAAAGTTGCAAATTGATGATTTTCAAATGATGGTTGTGTTAGCTCAGGAATCAAATATGAGAAAAGCGGCGGAACGTTTATTTGTTTCCCAACCTGCGCTTAGTCAACGATTACAATCTATGGAGAAACAATGGGGAATGAAGTTTTTTATTCGCTCACAAAAAGGATTGACAATTACACCTGAAGGGGAAAAAGTTGCAAATTATGCAAAAGAAATATTACAACGGGAAGAGGATATTAAAAGTGAACTGGCTCTTTTTAGAACGGAAACATATGGTACGCTAAAAATAGCTGTTGCATCAGTCATTGGTCAATATTGGCTTCCACCTGTTTTGAAAAAATTTGTGCATAAGTATCCTTCTGTGAAGATATCTCTGTTTACTGGCTGGAGTAGTGAAGTGCAAAAGCAATTTTATGAAGGAGACGTTCATGTCGCCATATTAAGAGGAACACAAGAATATAAAGGTCAGAAACAACAATTATTTGAAGATGAATTATACTTAGTTGATAAAGAAATAAAAGATATTTCGATGTTAAAAGAGACAAATAGACCATTTATTCAATTTAAAAGTGATTCGACCTACTATGGACAAATACAAAATTGGTGGTATGGATTATTTTCAAATCCACCTAAGCGAACGATTGTAGTTGACCAAATTGAAACGTGCAAACAGCTTGTTTTAAATGGAATAGGTTATGCTCTTTTACCCTCGACTGTTTTAAAAGAAGTGCAGGAAAATATGTATAAAACACCTGTTCAATTAACGAGAGAAACATGGTTATTGACGAGTGAAGCGGCAAGGCAGTTGAAGCAAGTTCAAGCATTTTTAGAAATTATAGAAGAAATTCAAATGGAAAAATAAGATTATTGTCTTGCTACTCGCTCTATCGTTTGGTAGAGTAACATTATAAATGGATTTAGGAGGCAACAAGAATGAAAATGATGGACGCTAACGAAATTATTTCGTTTATTCAAAACAGTGAAAAGAAAACTCCTGTAAAGGTATACATAAAAGGGGATTTAAAAGAAGTAACATTCCCTGAAACAGTACAAGCATTTGTAAATAAAAAATCTGGTGTATTATTCGGAGAATGGTCTGAAATTAAGACAATTCTTGATGAAAATAATAAGCACATTGCTGACTACGTAGTTGAGAATGACCGTCGTAATTCTGCAATTCCAATGCTTGATTTAAAAGGTATTAAAGCTCGTATTGAGCCAGGCGCGATTATTCGTGACCATGTAGAAATTGGTGACAACGCTGTTATCATGATGAATGCAACAATTAACATCGGTGCTGTAATTGGTGAAGGTACTATGATCGACATGAACGCAGTACTTGGTGGACGTGCAACGGTTGGTAAAAACTGTCACGTAGGTGCAGGTGCTGTACTTGCAGGTGTTATTGAGCCACCTTCTGCAAAACCAGTTATCGTTGAAGATGATGTTGTAATTGGTGCAAATGTAGTTGTTCTAGAAGGCGTTACAGTAGGTAAAGGTGCAGTTGTAGCAGCAGGAGCTGTTGTAACAGAAGATGTGCCTCCATATACGGTTGTTGCGGGAACTCCGGCACGTGTAATTAAAGAAATTGATGAGAAGACAAAGGCAAAAACTGAAATTAAACAAGAGCTTCGTCAATTAAACCCAGAGAAATAAAAAACAAAAAGCGTAAGAGCATGAATGTGCTCTTACGCTTTTTATAGATAGAGGTGCAAAAATGACAGTAAGCAAATTTGTCCAAGTTCGTAGAGATTTACATAAAATTCCGGAAATCGGATTTAAAGAGTGGAAAACACAACGGTATATTTTAGATTATATAGGAACGCTTCCTAATGAATATTTGGAAGTGAAAACATGGAAAACAGGTGTAATTGTTAAAGTGAATGGAAAAAATCCAGAAAAAATAATAGGTTATCGTGCAGATATAGACGGTCTACCAATTACAGAGGAAACTGGATATGAATTCTCTTCTGTCCATGAAGGAATGATGCATGCATGTGGACATGATTTGCATACAACAATCGGTTTAGGCCTTCTAACAGCGGCTGTAAGCGAAAGAATAGATGATGATCTTGTGTTTATATTCCAACCAGCTGAAGAAGGTCCAGGTGGTGCACTTCCTATGTTAGAAAGCGATGAGTTAAAAGAATGGAAGCCTAATATGATTCTTGGACTTCATATTGCGCCTGAATACTCTGTGGGAACAATTGCTACAAAAGAAGGTTTATTATTTGCGAATACATCAGAGTTATACATTGATTTAAAAGGAAAAGGTGGACATGCTGCATATCCGCATACAGCAAATGATATGATTGTTGCAGCGAGTCATCTCGTTACACAACTTCAATCAGTTATTAGTCGTAATGTGAATCCTCTTGACAGTGCGGTAATTACAATAGGGAAAATTACAGGTGGTACAGTTCAAAACATCATCGCAGAAAAGTCTCGTTTAGAAGGAACAATTCGAACACTATCAGTGGAATCAATGAAACGTGTTAAAAGCCGAATTGAGGCAATTGTTTCGGGAATAGAAGCTTCTTTTCAATGTGAAGCTGTTATTGACTACGGAGCGATGTATCATCAAGTGTATAACCATGAAGAGTTAACGAGGGAGTTTATGCAATTTACACGTGAACAAACGAATATGGACGTAATTACATGTACGGAGGCAATGACAGGTGAAGATTTTGGTTATATGCTTCGAGAGATACCTGGATTTATGTTTTGGCTGGGAGTAAATTCAGAATATGGTTTACATCATGCGAAATTAAAACCAGACGAAGAGGTTATTGAGAAAGCGATTGTATTTTTAAATCAATATGTGAAGTGGAAGGGAAATAGAAAGTGAACTTACTCGGCAATTGTGCAACAGTTTAGAGTGGGATCTTCTTAGTTCCGAGACGAAAACATCTTTCGTATTTGTTAGTGTTAGACATCTTCATACAAATGAGTAGAGTTAAATTTGACGTCTTAATAATGAGCAGGGGTTTTTAGCCACTGCTCATTATTAATTAGTACTAATAGGTAAGATAATTATTTAACTACCTTATACATGTTTACTTTTAGTATGAAAAGTGTGTAAAATCAATGTGATACATAGAAAAAAGGGTGGGGAATTACGTGCAAATTAGCAGTGCGATTTTATGTTTCGTCTTATATGCATATGTTATTATTGCGGCGGTTTATTTTGGGATAAGTTTTTACGCCTATCGTTTAGCGAATAATAGTGAATATGAAGAAACATACAAATGGGTGAAAAGATATTTGTCACCTGTACTAGAAATTATGAATGGATTTGTTCTTTTTTTATTTATTGGATTAATTGCTTTCTCAACGAGTTTAGTAGGGAATAAGACTACATTATTTGTACTAGGTATCATTATTTTTATGCTATTAGGAATTCGTATTGGTAATACGGTGTTTTGGAACGAAAGAAAAATAGATGGTTGGACAGGGATGTTTATTCCATGTATGTTAGCTGCGATCGTGACGAATATAGAACATGAATATTATCAATTACATTTTTGGCTTATCATTGTTTTAACAATCCTCTCTGTTTTGTATATAAGTACTGTCGTGCTAACATACATTGCAAATGAAAAAGGAGATGCAAAAGGTACGCGCTTCTTTAGAGGGCGTGCATTATTATGGAGTGTGCCGACGATGGCAGTTATAGGGATTATTGCGTTATTAGTAAATGGATATCAATTTACCAATTGGCAACTGTTTTTAGAAACTTGGTGGATCTTCATTGTTTCGCTTATAGCTTTTTTAGGCGCAACACATTATTTATTCCATCAACATCATTACATATGGGCACTGTTATTTGCATTTACGCAACTTTTATTTGCTTTTTTCGGACAAGAAACGCTATTGTTCGTTTTTGAAACATTTAGTTCATTTGGAAATATATTTGTATTTGGTATGTTAATTTTCGGTATCGCGTTTTATTTACAACAGTATTTTTATATGCAAAAACAAAAATAAGAATTATATACAGGTTTTTGTAGCGAATCTAAAGTATGTTACAATAAAAGTACATAGTACTTGATGTTATTGGAGGAATTCCTGTGGGCGAAAAAGAGAAAGAATTTGCTGTTATTGGGCTTGGCCGTTTTGGCGGAAGTATTTGCCGTGAATTAGCTCAATTAGGTATGGAAGTAATGGCAATTGATTCAGATGAGGATAAAATTAATGAGTTTGCAAATATAGCTTCGCATGCTGTAATTGCAGATTCAACAGATGAGATGGTATTAAAAAGTCTTGGTATTCGTAATTTTGATCATGTAGTCGTTGCTATTGGAGATAATTTAAATTCAAGTATTTTAACAACGTTAATTTTGAAAGAATTAGGTGTAAAAAATATTACTGTGAAAGCTCAAAATGACTATCATGAAAAAGTGTTAAGTAAAATAGGGGCAGATCACATTGTGCATCCAGAGCGTGATATGGGAAAAAGGATTGCTAATAATATCGCATCAAGTAATGTGTTAGATTACCTAGAGCTTTCAGATGAGCATAGTATTGTAGAGATTATCGCAAATAAAAAAATTGATGGACACTCTTTAATTGAATTAGATATTCGTGCGAAGTTTGGTTTGAACATTGTAGCAATTAAACGTGGGAAAGAAGTTATCGTATCTCCTCGAGCTACAGAAAACATTCAGGCGGGAGATATATTAATTGTAATTGGCCATGACGATGAAGTAGATCGTTTTAAGCATTTTTTAAGATAAGAGAAAAGGACAATGCCGAGGAGGCATTGTCCTTTTTCTTATATTTCCATAATGATTGGTAAAATCATTGGACGACGTTTCGTTTTTTCGTATAGGAATGGTGCTAATGTGTCTGTAATCTCATTTTTAATTTCAGACCATTGTGTTGTTTTGCGCTCCATTACTTTTTCTAAATGTGTTGTAATTAATGTTTGAGCATCGTTGATTAAATCGCTGCTTTCGCGCATATAAACGAAACCACGCGAGATGATATCAGGTCCTGCTGCAACTTTAAATTCTTTCATATCAATGCTTACAACTACAATAACAAGTCCTTCTTCAGAAAGAATGCGACGATCACGTAATACGATATTACCGATATCTCCAATACCATTTCCATCGATATAGACAGAGCCAGATGGGATTTTCCCAGCTACGCTTGCTTCATCAGAACGTAAAGCGAGAACATCTCCGTTATCCATAATGAAACAATTTTCTTCTGGAATACCACAATCATTAGCTATATTCATATGCATACGTTGCATACGATATTCACCATGAATTGGCATGAAATATTTCGGCTTAATAAGACGTAGCATTAACTTTTGTTCTTCTTGTCCACCGTGTCCACTCGTATGAATATTTGAGAGTTTACCATGGATTACATCAGCGCCAGCGCGGTACAACATGTTAATTGTACGACTTACACTAATTGTATTGCCTGGGATTGGTGAAGAAGAGAAAACAACTGTATCGCCAGGGATAATTTGAATTTGACGATGTGTACCATTGGCAATACGTGAAAGTGCTGCCATCGGCTCGCCTTGACTACCTGTACATAAAATAACAACTTTATTAGCTGGTAGGCGGTTTAGCTGAGATGTGTCTATGAATGTATCCTTTGGACATCGGATGTAACCAAGGTTTTTTCCGATTTCAATAGCTGCTTCCATACTTCGACCGAATACAGCTACTTTACGATTGTTTTCAACAGCAGCCTCAACAACTTGTTGTAAGCGATGGATATTCGATGCAAAGGTTGCGAATATAATACGACCTTCTACTTTGCGGAATATATCTTGAATACTATCACCAACGCGGCGCTCAGACATCGTAAAGTTTGGCACTTCACTGTTTGTACTATCAGATAAGAGACAAAGTACACCGTCTTTTCCGATTTCGGCCATTTTTGTTAAATCTGCTGGCTCGCCGACTGGTGTGAAATCAAATTTGAAATCACCTGTATGAACGACTTGTCCTTGAGGTGTTTTCACAACAACTCCGTATGAATCCGGAATACTGTGAGTT
Source organism: Bacillus hominis (assembly GCF_030348325.1). Taxonomy (NCBI): domain Bacteria; kingdom Bacillati; phylum Bacillota; class Bacilli; order Caryophanales; family Bacillaceae; genus Bacillus; species Bacillus hominis. Next base: position 3,595,757 of record NZ_JAUCFS010000005.1, on the reverse strand, counting down.
GTACGGAAGAAGGAAACAGATGTCTTTTTAAATTTAATAACATCATCTTCTTGAATTTCATAAAGTTTTGCTTTACGAAGTAATCCGTGCTCTTCTAATTTGTTTTTTATTAGGGCAATTGCTAATTTCCCGCCGTAAATTGGAATGTTTACTTGACGTAATAGATAAGGAATTCCACCGATATGATCTTCGTGACCATGTGTAATGAATAACCCTTTAATTTTATCTTCGTTTCGCACAAAATAAGTGTAATCTGGTATTACATAATCGATCCCGAGGAGTTCGTCTTCTGGAAATTTAATTCCAGCGTCAATTATAATAATTTCATCTTGAAATTGAACAGCATATGTATTTTTACCGATTTCACCAAGACCACCAAGAGCAAAAACGGCAACTTGATCATTTTTTAGGAATTTCATATGACTATACGATCTCCGCTAATATTAAATCAGCGTTTTGTTTTTCATATTCAAGATGAGCTCCAGTAACAGACTGAACGAACTCGATATTATATGCGAACTTTTGTAATTTTTTACGAACATCCTTTTGAGACGTAGCCTCTAAATATAAAACTTTTGTATTTTCACGTACTGGGACCTCAGTTAATTTTTCTTGATAAAATACTTTAAAAATCATTGGGAAAACCTCTCCTTGTCTATGTTTTGCATTATCTGTTACTTATTATAAAGCAAACAGTCACGATTTTCATGTTTTTTCGAATGAGAATGAAGAAAAAGCCCGAAATGGGCATGATTTAAGCGATTGTCTTCTTGCGGACTAAATCGTTTAAATAACGCTTGAGCTTTTTCTTCAGCTTCTTCAGCATGATTACTCCTTCCTTTCCTTATTTTAAACATGCATATTACTAATGATAACTCCGTCTCCCGTACAAGAAAGAAGATTAGAAGTGAATAGTGAATCTTGTTCCTTTTAGTATAGTGTAAGTTATCCTGTAGTAACGATTAGTAGCCGTTAGTTATAGATATAGTATGAGGAAGAATAGAAAAGAAAATTCATCCGAACAAGTATCCACATTTTTTTCCTAATATTATATGCATATTTCATAAATAAGGTCAGAAAGTGAACGCTTTCTTCACAGATGTTTAATATGTTATACTTTTTTTTGAAATTTGAAAAGTGATAATCAAAATAGGAATATAGAGTGCCAGAAAGGATTTTGACAAATGAATGATAAAATTGTCTTTTTTGATATTGATGGAACATTATTAGATCATGATAAAAAAATTCCGCAATCTACAAGAGATGCAGTACGACACTTACAAGAAAAAGGTGTACATGTAGCAATCGCTACAGGACGTGCTCCATTTATGTTTGAAGATATTCGAAAGGAACTTAATATTCATAACTATGTTAGTTTTAACGGGCAGTACGTTGTGTTTGAGGATGAGGTAATATTTAATAATCCATTACATCCGGATGCTCTACATAAGTTTACTCAGTTTGCAAAACAAGAAGGGTATCCACTTGTATATCTTGACCATCAAGAAATGAGAGCGACAGTGGAATATCATGATTATGTAAAAGAAGGTTTTGGAAGCTTACAGTTCGAGCATCCGGCATATGAACCTGATTTTTATGAGAAACGTGATATTTATCAAACGCTTCTTTTCTGTGAAGTAAATGAAGAGGAAAAATTTATTAATCAGTACCCAGATTTTCATTTTATTCGTTGGCATGCGTATTCAATGGATATTATTCCTAATGGTGGTTCTAAGGCAAAAGGGATTGAGAAGTTTATTGAGAAAATAGGATTTAACCGTGAACAAGTGTATGCATTTGGAGATGGATTAAACGATTTAGAAATGATTGAAGCAGTTGGAACAGGCATTGTGATGGGGAATGGTCATGAGGATTTGAAAAAACTTGCTAATTATGTGACAAAAGATGTTAATGAAGACGGTATTTATCACGGATTAAAGTGGGCTGGCTTGTTATAAGTAAGTGTGGAACCCATTTCATATAATAAAAAGGCGGAAGGTTAACTTCCGCCTTTTTATCCCGCATTAACTGCCCGTAAAAGCCCGATTGGTGAGGGCTAATAATCAGAGGGGTGGACAAAATCCCCTCTGATTAAAGTTTCACTTTATTATTATCGCTCTAGAGGTTTTGAATCATCGGGAGCCACAAATGGATTGTCTTTATTAATATGGTCATAGAACATAACACCGTTTAAATGGTCGATTTCATGTTGGAATACAATTGCTGGTAAACCTTTTAATCGCAGTTTTACGTCTTCACCGTTAATAGTTGTTGCCTTTACTGTAATTCTTGTGTAACGAGGGACATAACCAGGTACTTCACGGTCTACAGATAGACAGCCTTCACCATTTTGTAAATATGTACGTTCAACAGAATGACTAATGATTTTTGGGTTAAATAATGCGTAGCTATATAACGTACCGTTCGTATCAGTTACATGAACCGCAATCATTTTCTTTGAAATACCGATTTGCGGAGCCGCTAATCCGATTCCGGGGCGTAAATTATATTTTTCAGCCATTTCAGGATCCTGGCTATTTATTACAAATTCAATCATTTCTTTAAGGGTATTTGTATCTTCCTCGCTAGCAGGTAAGGAGACCTCTTCTGCGACGTCGCGCAAAATAGGATTTCCTTCACGAATTACCTCATTCATTGTAAGCATATGTAATCTCTCCTTTTTTCTTTAGTCTACCAAAGGAGATAAAAAAAGTCATCGGCAAGTAAGGAAGGCTACTTGGAAACAAATCTTCTATAGATAAGTTATGTAATAAAAAGAAAAGACGGCAAAGCCGTCTGTTTCTTTCCATAGTTGTTTCATTTTACATTAATTAGCGAATGCAAGCAGCACCAACGATAATTAAAAGAATAAACAACACAACGATTAAGGCGAAGCCGCGTCCAGATCCGCCACAAGAACCGCCATAACCGTAGGAAGGATATGAACAAGTTGTTGGATAGCAATATGAGTATCCGTACATGAGATGACCTCCTTTATCATTTCCCGCTAATACTGCGGTTACTATAATGTATGGAGGAATGATCAGAAATGTATAGGTATTTACCTATAAAAGGAAGAAGTGTTTGTATAATTTTATTGAGAAGAGAGAAAAACTAAAGAGAATTAAATCGTTTACATATTATTCTAAGAGAAAAAGCAAGTTAAAAAGGGAATAATATAACAGTAGGTTATTGCTTACTAATACAGATGTGAAAAATAAAAACACGTTTGTGTAGAGGAAACCTGCATATTATTTATAAAAAAACGTATTCAAAGTAATTGACATCGTAATTAGAATAGTTGTAAACTAAAAAACGTGATCAAGATTGTATTAATATGTTTTTGAAAAAACATTAGTACAGATTGTTAGGTACACAAAATTATTCTCAACCGACAGACAAATTTGTTGGTTTACATTGTTGCGCTTTCAGTCTAGCTAGTAGATAGTGAAAGCGTTTCAGAATATGGTTCAAGAGAGGAAGAGGTGAACGGAATGGGTACTAAAACAAAAAAGACCCTATTTAATGTTGATGAGCAAATGAAAGCTATCGCAGCTCAATTTGAAACATTACAAATTTTAAATGAAAAAGGCGAAGTTGTGAATGAAGCAGCTATGCCTGAATTATCTGATGATCAATTAAAAGAGTTAATGCGCCGTATGGTGTATACTCGCGTACTAGATCAACGTTCTATTTCTTTAAACCGTCAAGGACGTTTAGGTTTCTACGCACCAACAGCTGGACAAGAGGCTTCTCAGTTAGCAAGTCATTTCGCACTTGAAGCAGAAGATTTCATCTTACCAGGATATCGTGATGTGCCACAATTAGTATGGCACGGCTTACCATTATATCAAGCATTCTTATTCTCTCGTGGACATTTCATGGGTAACCAAATGCCTGAGAATGTAAATGCACTTGCTCCACAAATCATTATCGGTGCGCAAATCATCCAAACTGCTGGTGTTGCGTTAGGTATGAAACTACGTGGTAAAAAATCTGTTGCAATTACTTACACTGGTGACGGTGGTGCTTCACAAGGTGACTTCTACGAAGGTATGAACTTTGCGGGTGCATTCAAAGCTCCAGCAATCTTCGTTGTACAAAACAACCGTTATGCAATCTCTACTCCAGTAGAAAAGCAATCTGCAGCTAAAACTGTAGCTCAAAAAGCAGTAGCAGCAGGTATTTACGGAATTCAAGTAGACGGTATGGATCCATTAGCTGTATACGCAGCAACTGCTTTCGCTCGTGAGCGCGCAGTAAACGGCGAAGGCCCTACTTTAATCGAGACTTTAACATTCCGTTACGGTCCACATACAATGGCTGGTGATGACCCAACTCGTTACCGTACAAAAGATATCGAAAACGAATGGGAACAAAAAGATCCAATCGTACGTTTCCGTGCTTTCTTAGAAAACAAAGGCCTATGGTCTCAAGAAGTTGAAGAGAAAGTAATCGAAGAAGCAAAAGAAGATATCAAACAAGCAATTGCTAAGGCTGACCAAGCTCCAAAACAAAAAGTTACTGATTTAATGGAAATCATGTACGAAAAAATGCCTTACAACTTAGCTGAACAATATGAAATTTACAAAGAAAAGGAGTCGAAGTAAGCCATGGCTCAAATGACAATGATTCAAGCAATCACTGATGCTTTACGCGTTGAAATGAAAAATGATCCTAACGTACTTGTGTTTGGTGAAGACGTTGGTGTAAACGGCGGTGTATTCCGTGCTACTGAAGGTTTACAAGCTGAATTCGGTGAAGATCGTGTAATGGATACTCCACTTGCAGAGTCTGGTATTGGTGGACTTGCAGTTGGACTTGCACTTGAAGGTTTCCGTCCAGTTCCAGAAATCCAATTCTTCGGTTTCGTTTATGAAGTAATGGATTCAATTTCTGGTCAATTAGCTCGTATGCGTTACCGTTCAGGTGGACGTTGGACTGCTCCAGTAACAGTTCGTTCTCCATTCGGTGGCGGTGTTCATACTCCTGAACTACATGCTGATAGCTTAGAAGGATTAGTGGCTCAACAACCTGGTCTAAAAGTTGTTATTCCATCTACTCCATACGATGCAAAAGGTCTTTTAATCTCTGCGATTCGTGACAACGATCCAGTTATCTACTTAGAGCATATGAAATTGTACCGTTCATTCCGTCAAGATGTACCAGAAGGCGAATACACAATTGATTTAGGTAAAGCTGATATCAAACGTGAAGGTACAGATGTATCTGTTATCGCTTACGGTGCTATGGTTCACGCTGCATTAAAAGCTGCTGAAGAACTTGAAAAAGAAGGTATCTCTTTAGAGGTTGTTGACTTACGTACAGTTCAACCATTAGATATCGAAACAATCATCGCTTCTGTTGAAAAAACAGGCCGCGTAGTTGTAGTTCAAGAAGCTCAAAAACAAGCTGGTATTGCAGCTAACGTTGTAGCGGAAATTAACGACCGTGCAATCTTAAACTTAGAAGCTCCAGTTGTACGTGTTGCAGCTGCTGATACAGTATTCCCATTCTCTCAAGCTGAGAGCGTATGGTTACCAAACCACAAAGATATTGTTGAAGCTGTTAACAAAGTAATGAACTTCTAATTTTTTACTTACTCATGTGCAAAAGAAATCAGCGCATGCTGATTTCTTTTGCCATATTCCATAATAATGAAATGAATCAGGGGGCTGAATTCCGTGGCATTTGAATTTAAACTACCAGATATCGGTGAAGGTATCCACGAAGGTGAAATCGTAAAATGGTTTATTAAACCAGGCGATGAAGTAAATGAAGACGATGTACTTCTTGAAGTACAAAATGATAAAGCAGTAGTAGAAATCCCTTCTCCTGTTAAAGGTAAAGTACTTGAAGTACTTGTAGAAGAAGGAACAGTTGCAATTGTAGGAGATACATTAATTAAATTTGATGCTCCTGGATACGAAAACCTTAAATTTAAAGGTGACGATCATGATGAAGCTCCAAAAGCTGAAGAAGCAGCAGTAGAAGCTCCAGCAGCGGAAACTACTCCAGCAGCAACTGCAGAAGTAGTAAATGAGCGTGTAATCGCTATGCCATCTGTTCGTAAATACGCTCGTGAAAAAGGTGTAGATATTCATAAAGTAGCTGGTTCTGGTAAGAACGGCCGTGTTGTGAAAACTGACATCGATGCATTTGCAAATGGTGGACAAACTGTAGCAGCAACTGAGGCTCCAGCAGCAGTAGAAGCTACTCCAGCAGCAGCAGCGAAAGAAGAAGCACCAAAAGCACAACCAATCCCAGCTGGTGAATATCCAGAAACTCGTGAGAAAATGAGTGGTATCCGTAAAGCGATTGCGAAAGCAATGGTTAACTCTAAGCATACAGCTCCTCACGTAACATTAATGGACGAAGTAGATGTAACAGAACTTGTTGCTCACCGTAAGAAGTTCAAAGCTGTTGCAGCTGACAAAGGTATTAAATTAACTTACCTTCCATACGTTGTAAAAGCTTTAACATCTGCATTACGTGAATTCCCAATGTTGAATACTGCTTTAGACGATGCTTCTCAAGAAATCGTTCATAAACATTACTTCAACATCGGTATCGCAGCTGATACAGACAAAGGTCTATTAGTACCAGTTGTTAAAGATACAGATCGTAAATCTATCTTTACTATCTCTAACGAGATCAATGAACTTGCTGGTAAAGCACGTGACGGTCGTTTAGCTCCAACTGAAATGAAAGGTGCTTCTTGCACAATTACAAACATTGGTTCTGCAGGTGGACAATGGTTCACTCCAGTTATCAATCACCCAGAAGTAGCAATCCTTGGTATCGGCCGTATCGCTGAGAAACCAGTTGTGAAAAACGGTGAAATCGTTGCAGCTCCAGTATTAGCATTATCTCTAAGCTTTGACCATCGTTTAATTGACGGCGCAACTGCTCAAAAAGCATTAAACCAAATTAAACGTCTATTGAATGACCCACAATTATTAGTAATGGAGGCGTAATAACAATGGTAGTAGGAGATTTCCCAATTGAATTAGATACAGTCGTTGTTGGTGCAGGTCCTGGTGGATACGTTGCGGCAATTCGTGCAGCACAATTAGGTCAAAAGGTAGCGATTATTGAAAAAGCTAACCTTGGTGGCGTATGCTTAAACGTTGGATGTATTCCTTCAAAAGCGTTAATCAATGCAGGTCATCGTTATGAGAATGCAATGCATTCTGATGACATGGGTATTACTGCAGAGAACGTAAAAGTTGACTTTACAAAAGTTCAAGAATGGAAAAACGGCGTAGTTAAGAAATTAACTGGCGGTGTTGAAGGCCTTCTTAAAGGTAACAAAGTTGAAATCATTCGCGGTGAAGCTTACTTCGTAGATGCTAACACATTACGCGTAATGACTGAAGATGCAGCACAAACTTATACGTTTAAAAATGCTGTTCTTGCAACTGGTTCTACACCAATCGAAATTCCTGGATTCAAATACTCTAAACGTGTTATCAACTCTACAGGTGCATTAAGCTTACCTGAAATTCCTAAAAAACTTGTTGTAATCGGCGGCGGTTACATCGGTATGGAATTAGGAACTGCATATGCTAACTTCGGTACAGAAGTTACTGTAGTAGAAGCTGGCGACGAAATCTTAGCTGGTTTCGAAAAAGCTATGAGCTCTGTTGTTAAACGTGCTCTACAGAAAAAAGGTAACGTAAATATCCATACAAAAGCTATGGCTAAAGGCGTTGAAGAAACAGAAACTGGCGTAAAAGTTAGCTTTGAAGTTAAAGGTGAAATCCAAACTGTAGAAGCAGATTACGTATTAGTAACTGTAGGTCGTCGTCCAAACACTCAAGAAATCGGTCTTGAGCAAGTTGGAGTTAAAATGACTGACCGCGGTATCATCGAAATCGATGAGCAATGCCGTACAAATATTTCAAACATCTATGCAATCGGTGATATCGTTCCTGGACCACCATTAGCTCACAAAGCTTCTTACGAAGGTAAAGTAGCTGTTGAAGCAATTAGTGGCCATGCATCAGCAATCGATTACATCGGAATTCCAGCAGTATGTTTCACTGATCCAGAATTAGCATCTGTTGGTTACACTAAGAAACAAGCAGAAGAAGCAGGAATGACTGTAGCTGTATCTAAGTTCCCATTCGCTGCAAACGGTCGTGCGTTATCATTAAACAGCACTGACGGTTTCCTACAACTTGTAACACGTAAAGAAGATGGTCTTCTTGTAGGTGCTCAAGTTGCAGGCGCAGGCGCTTCTGATATTATTTCTGAGATTGGTTTAGCTATCGAAGCTGGTATGACAGCAGAAGATATCGCTCAAACAATCCACGCTCACCCAACATTAGGTGAGATCACAATGGAAGCAGCTGAAGTTGCTCTTGGAATGCCAATTCACATTGTAAAATAATTTAAGTAATGTAAATAACCCATCTCTTGTTTAAAGAGATGGGTTATTTTTATTTTCATAAAATGACTTGCAAGGTCTTTATATGTACTTGTCGAATGAATATATAATACTTTAAATGAACCGTTAGAATATATGCCGTTGTATAATATGTAATTGATTCAAACTTAATCCCATATATTAATAAAATAGAGCATGTCAAAGGAGAAGGTTCCATGAAAATATTACATGTTATATTTTATCATTTTTTATTATGGAGTGGTTTTTCCATTGTATTAACATTATCGAATGGTGATAAGTTGCATTATAAAGTAATTCTCTTTTTCGTATTTCTTTATTTAGCATATGTGATTGCATGTTTTCTATTACACGTAAGGAAGCAGGCTTTATTACTTACGTGTTCGAATTGTATACTCTTTTTAATTCTATTCTCTATTTTTTAAATTAACGTTTATAGAAATACATTGTTCTTCCATTAAATAGTTGTAACTCTCCTTCTAATTTCTTCGCTAGAAAACGGCTAAATTCATTTGCTTTTCCTTTATCACCAAATGTTGCTGTAGTAGGTAAAGAAACCTGAATGAAAGATTGTTCCTTCTCTATTCCAATCCCCACATAAATAGAATCATATCGATCGTGACTCGATTGGAGCTTTAGTGTTGTTGCTGATGTATCTAATATTTCATAAGGAAAAGCTGTATTTGTATAAGCATAATTAATTTGATCACCAGTCTTGGAAGTAACGGTTTTATAGTTATGAAAAAGGTGTTTTACATCCTCTATTGAAACAGATTGTTGATTAGATTTAGGTACAAGTGTGATAAAGGCGTGTTGCATACAAGTTCCTCCTAGCTTAGTAGAATAATATCATTCTACATCCTACTGAATTTTTTGACAATTAAAAGGAGTATTACTTTTTTTGTTTAATATATTATGAGTAGGAAGTGTTATTTGGAAAGGTGGAAACTGATGTTTGAAAAATTGTATGATGAGCATGAAAGTGTGAAAGTACGATTTTTAGGATTTATGACGCATGATACACGTTATGATTTTGGAGTTATTTATACAAATATGTTTTTTGGAAAGCCGCTTATTGTTTGTATGCAAACAGGAAGATCTACTTTGCTTGGGCGAGATGATGTAGAAAATGTTCCATATATACAAGAAACTTTTAAGTTAGGATCGGAAGAGGAGGCGGAAGAATTAGCTCAGTTTTTTAAATTTCTTGTTCCGTCTACTTCTTTGCATGCGGAGTATGAAGAATAATTAACAAGAAACAGTCGTACGTATGAGATATGGCTGTTTTTTTGTGTTAATATCGCATACTAATTTAATTTTAAAATATTTAATGTGTTATACTAAAAACCTATTGACGTAAAAAGTATAACATATTAAAATAAAGACAGAAAGTTAAGCGGTTACAAAAAGTTTTTGGGATTATAAACTTAGGGGGAAATGAAAAATGGGAACAATCGTATGTCAAGATTGTGAAGGTACAATTGCACACTTCGAGGATGAGAAAGTAACGGTACTTTACGGGAAATGTGGATCTTGCGGATGTGATCACACAGAACATACAAAAGCCCAATAATTGATAGAAAATGGACAGCTAAAAGTTTTTAGGACCATAAACTTAGGGGGAAATGAAAAATGGGAACAATCGTATGCCAAGTTTGTGAAGGAACAATCGGACATTTTGAGGATGAGAAAACGACAGTACTTTACGGGAAATGTGGTTCAAATTGTGACTGTGCTAGTAGAGACAATGCGAAAGCTTAATCATATATAAGTAGATTATTCTTAAAACTCAGGGGGAAATGAAAATGGGAACAATCGTATGCCAAGTTTGTGAAGGAACAATCGGACATTTTGAAGATGAAAAATCAACAGTACTTTATGGGAAATGTGGATCTCATTGCGAATGTGAGCATAAAGAACATACAAAAGCTTAATAATTAAGAAAAAACGCCTACACATGTAGGCGTTTTTTTAATAGATTGTAGTTGTATGTCCGACTGTCGCAACGATTGCATCATCTCTAATTGGAATAAACCCTATGGCTGTTTGTGGTGTGTTTGGAGAAGCGTAGTGACTCATTAGACGGCTATCAATACGAGTAATCGTATCAGTCAAAAAAGCTGAAATAAAAGCGTAAGGGACTCTTCGTTCATTTAATGAGTAGATAATTTCTTCTTTTGTTTTTACACCTACGCCATGTCCGTAAAAAAAGAAGTTTCCTAGATAGATTGTGTTTTCTCCTTGCCACTCGATCGTAGCTGGATTCACTTGTGGATTTTTAAAATAAACGAGATCGCCTGGAACAAGATCGCCCCCTGTTTTTGTTATGAGCTTTAAATCTTGATCGTAGTCCCATGTATAAAGTAAAAGGTTAGCAAATAGGCGGTTGAAAGTTTCTTCCTCATATAATGATAGTAAAGCTTTGTAAAAAATAATTATCATAGCGGTTGCGCATTCAGTTCCATATAGTTTACCGTTTTTGAAAATATCTTGGATGGCAATAGAAGGTGGAATGTTTGGGAGGAGCTGGAACCCTCCTAGTGATGTTCTTTTCCAAAACTGGGGGTTGCAAAAAGATTGTTGGAACGTACGAAATTGAAATCCACTTTGAAAAAGTTCTAATGCAGAGATAATAATATTAACGCGCAAATTTAAATCAAAGCTGAGTTCATCAGCTGTTCGGAAGGAATAAACTTCTTGATTTCCCGCCATTATGGATAAAATTTGTTGTTTCTCAGCTGCAAATGGCTCATATTCATTTGTGATATAAGGGTGTACAATAGAACGGCCTATTACAATCATAATGGTATCCCCACCTATATGTTACAGATTTCGCGATACGTGAAAGCCCCTATTGGACTTTAGTCCGCCTTTAGGCATAGGATGAAAGTATCGCTTTTTTATAGAAAAACATTTATATTTTGGTATACGTTAACTATAGACAAGTACAAGTCTTTAAAACGCCAATGTGTTCCTTGAAAAAAAGATATCATATGGAGTTCGATAGCCGAATGTACGCTATCGGTAAAGTGATATGTGTCGTCAAGAACAAGACGCTAAAACAGCTGAACACGAATCTGTACGGTATGGTATAGTAGCGTAGCTCACGAACCTATACGGTCTGTTGTGAGAGTGGTGATGGCCACACCACAATCTTGCACGTCAGCGATACCAGAAATGGATTTCGCCTTTGATAGCAAGAATCCCACTGACGTTAGTCAGCTGGCCCCATTAAGGGTGGGAATGTCAAATTCTTTAGTATCGTATGAAAAAAAGAGAAAAAAGGTGAAAAAAAAGCCTATCAACTGATAGGCTTGTACTCTTTAATGACACGTAATGTTTGTAATGTCATATCTTCGGGACCTTGTACAGGTAACCCAGCTTCTAAATTTTTACGAATATAATCTAAGTTATCTTGTGTAATAATTTCCCCCGGAGTAAAGATTGGAATCCCTGGCGGATAAACCATAACAAAATCAGCTATAATACGACCCGCTGCATTTTCAAATGGAATGACTTCTGTTTCCGAATAAAAAGCATCTCGAGGAGAAAGTGCTAGTACCGGTATTTCTGGAATTTCTACTTGTACTTGAACACCTTTATCTGCCCTATTTCTAAATGCTGCTGCTAAATCTTGTAATGCTACAATAAGTGTATTTGTATCACTTTCTGTATCTCCTAAAGTGATAAGACATAGTATGTTGTATAAATCGGAGAGTTCTACTTCAATGTTATAGTGCTCTCTAAGCCATACTTCAGCCTGATGGCCGGTAATACCTAAATCTTTCACAGATACAATTATCTTTGTAGGATCATAGTTAAAAGTAGCGTCTGTACCTAACATTTCTTTTCCAGGACAGTAAAGATGCTCAATAGCATTTATAGCATCACGAACATGTTCAGCTAATTGTATTGTTTGTTCAATGAGCACTGTTCCTTCTGTAGCAAGGCGTTTTCTAGCGACATCAAGAGATGCTAATAAGATGTAAGAAGTTGATGTAGTCGTAAGCATGCTAATAATAGATTGAACATGTTTTACGTTCACAAGGCCTTCTTTCACATTAAGAATAGAACTTTGAGTTAAAGATCCTCCTAATTTGTGTACACTTGTTGCTGCCATATCTGCACCAGCTTGCATCGCTGACATCGGCAATTCATCGTGAAAATGAATATGAACACCATGAGCCTCATCGACTAGTACAGGGATATCGTAAGAATGTGCTAATTGTACAATCTGTTCTAAGTCTGCAGCAAACCCAAAATATGTTGGATTTATAACAAGTAAGCCCTTCGCATCTGGGTGCTCTTCAAGTGCCTTTTTGACAGATTGAATTGTGATTCCATGAGAAATACCGAGTTTTGGATCGATTTCAGGATGCATGAATATAGGTTTCGCACCTGAAAAAATAATAGCTGACATTACTGATTTATGCACGTTTCGTGGTACTAGGATTTTGTCACCAGGACCGCAAACGCTCATCACCATTGTCATAATAGCGCCACTTGTACCTTGAACAGAAAAGAAAGTATGATCTGCACCAAATGCAGCAGCGGCTAAATCCTGTGCTTCTTTAATCATACCCTTTGGATGATGTAAATCATCGAGCGGCGCAATATTAATTAAATCAATTGCTAATGCGTTATGCCCAATAAATTCGCGAAATATAGGATCCATGCCCTGTCCTTTTTTATGACCAGGAATATGGAATTGAACTGGATTTCGCTTACTGTGCTCAACTAAAGCGGTAAACAATGGTGTTTCGTATTGGGACAATCTATACACCCCTTCTTCTTCATAATATTTATTAGAGTTTGTTTTATATGATTTCATCTCATTCTAAAGGAAATTAAGATGGTAAACTTTTAGAACTTGACTTGTTTTTCTGCCATTCGCAAAAGCCTTTTTGGGGATGGTAGTCTCACTTTATTCTCTATAAAACAAAAGCATTATATCACCAATAATTATAGATGTATAGAAAAATCTCATTTTCAAGGTGAGTATGTTTAATAGTTATATTTTAAATACCGCAAAGAGGAAGACAATTCCATTGAAATGGATAAATGGTGTATAATGCAGAGTGGCTATAGTGAAGAATAAAAGATTCTCTTAAAGGTAGCATAATGGAAAAAGAAAGAATACTGAATGAGGTGCAAAAATGGAGTATCAATATCCACTTGATTACGATTGGTCAAATGAAGAAATGGTAGCAGTTGTAAAGTTTTATGAAGCGATTGAAAAGGTATATGAAAAAGGAGTTTTGAGAGAAGATTTGATGGAATTATATCGTCGTTTTAAAGAGATTGTGCCATCGAAGGCAGCGGAGAAAAAAATTGATAAAGAATTTCAAGAAGTAAGTGGATATTCTATATATCGTACGATTCAAAAAGCAAAGGAAGTAGCAGAAAAAAAGATTGTTAAAATGTAAAAATATTTTGAAAAATAAAATACAAAGTGCTATAATGTGATAACAACTAAAAACGGACAATATAAATTGTCCGTTTTCTACTATCGATTACAGAGTGCATATAAAGGAAGGAGTGATTGCATCGTAGATTCAATCTTAGCAAGGAATTGTTCGTTGGTCATTGCTGAAAACTCCTCTGGTGATATATGAATACCGACTAATAATTCTGCTTTTTTCACAGTAGCTAAACGTTCAATCATCTTTTGTAAGTCTTCCGTTTCAAGCGTTTTATGCAATTTTACACCTGGTTTAGTATGGTCAATGGACCAAACGAAGTCATTTGGAATATTTGTTTTTAAATCATTTAAATGTTCTAAGAAGGCGTGAGCCGTCTCCACTTTTTGTGGACACTCATAGATTAAACCAAAGTATATGAAGGCATGAGTACCCCATAAACCAATTTGGAAGTGTGGTAACATTTTATATCCACGTTTATTTGTTGAAAAAGCAACCCAAGTATCGTTTGGTGGATTGACTTTGCGGCGTGCATGTTTTGCTACATGGTAGAAAAAGTTTTCATCGGTTTGCTTGGATAAATATTCTGCAAACTGTTCCCCTAAAGCTTCTAGCTTAGGATGAATATTCGTTTTAATTGCGCTCATTCGTTCTTCAAGACCATCAACAGTAAAGACTTCAAAATCAGTTGATGTGAATGTTTGTAGTGTCATGATTGTTCCTCCAACTCCTATTTTGTTTTAATTTTAGCATAGCTTGTACTATTCATAAAAAAACAGCACAAAAAAATTTAAATAAAAAAATATAATTTTGTTGCATAGATGATTTATCCAACATAGTATAGTATAAAACAAAAAATCAGAAAATTGAATTAATTCCAGTCCGAGGGCAGACGAATATTGGGAGGAGGCAAAAAAATGAGACAGGTGATTAATGCGTTAAAGAGAACAGATGCTGAAAAGAGAATTCCGGTGCTACGTTTGGAGTTAGATTATGAATTAGCAACTTTATATGATGCGATGATGGATAACGACAAACAGAAAAAAGAAGAGTGCGTACAAAAATTAGAAGTGTTAAGACTTGAAATGATCCGTTTAGAAGCGTAATAATAGTATATGTATAAATAATTAGTTGGTGCGAACCTTATAAAGGGTTCGTTTTTTCTGTGAACAGTATAGATCGGAGTGTTTAAACATGCAAGAAGTATGGAACGACATCGATACACACGCGAAACAGTGGATTCGAGAAGCGGGAGAACATTTAATGGCGTCACTGAAAAAAACACTTGTTATAGAAACAAAGTCAAATGCAGCTGATCTAGTAACAAACATGGACCGAGAAACGGAGCAGTTTTTAATTGGGAAAATTAAAGAAACATTCCCGGCTCATAATATTTTAGGAGAAGAAGGCTACGGAGATGAGATTACCTCTTCTAATGGGGTTGTTTGGTTAATTGATCCAATTGACGGCACGATGAACTTTGTTCACCAAAAAAGAAATTTCGCAATCTCAATTGGAATTTATGAGAACGGTATCGGAAAGATTGGCCTTATTTATGATCCAGTTCATGATGAATTATATCATGCGATAAAGGGAGAAGGGGCCTTTTGTAATGATTTACCTATTCCCATGCTAGAAGAAGGAACAATAGGACAGGGAATTATAGCTCTAAATGCGATATGGCTTACTGATAATCCATTGCTTAATATGGAAAAAATGATGATGCTCGTTAAGAAGGCGAGGGGTACGAGGTCATATGGTTGTGCAGCGTTAGAAATGGTATATGTTGCAACGGGAAGATTAGATGCATATGTAACACCGCGTTTATCGCCATGGGACTTTGGCGGGGGACAGATTATTGTAGAAGAAGTTGGCGGGAGAGTAACAACCTTCTCTGGAACTCCTCTTTCTATCATAGAGAAGAGCAGTGTGTTAGTTGCAAAACCAGGAGTATATGAAGAGTTATTACCATTTGTATCGCAGTAACAAAAAAGTAAGAGGCTATAAAAGAAGCTTCTTACTTTTTAACGTTATTGCGATTTACGCATTTTTCTTTTTGTTACAAAACCGTATCCAACTGTAACAAATGTGCCGATAATGCAAATGATAACACCGATGGGACTATTTTCAGCAATCATAATACCGATACCAATTAAGAAAATAACACCGATAATTGCAGTTAATAAAAAGCGATATTGAATGTGTTCCATTTCTTCACCCTCCAATCTCATTTTACTTTCACAAAAGTAAGAATACAACTATATTTTCATTCTTGATTTTATTTTGATTGCCATAGTATCCCCTTCGCTCTTATAATAGAGAAGGATTAAAAAGACATTAGGAGTTGGACATGTTGAAAAAACGACAAGATTTACGAAATATAGCAATTATTGCCCACGTTGACCATGGTAAAACAACACTTGTTGACCAGTTATTACGTCAAGCGGGGACTTTCCGTGCAAACGAACACGTTGAAGAACGTGCAATGGATTCGAATGATCTAGAAAGAGAACGCGGTATTACAATTTTAGCAAAAAATACGGCGATTCACTATGAAGATAAACGAATTAACATTTTAGATACACCTGGTCACGCTGACTTCGGTGGAGAAGTAGAACGTATCATGAAAATGGTTGATGGTGTTCTACTTGTTGTTGATGCATATGAAGGTTGTATGCCACAAACACGATTTGTTTTAAAGAAAGCTCTTGAGCAAAACTTAACGCCAATCGTTGTTGTAAACAAAATTGACCGTGACTTCGCTCGCCCTGATGAAGTAGTTGATGAAGTAGTTGACTTATTCATCGAACTTGGTGCAAACGAAGATCAATTAGAGTTCCCGGTTGTATTTGCATCAGCAATGAACGGAACAGCAAGCTTAGATTCAAATCCAGCAAATCAAGAAGAGAATATGAAATCATTGTTTGACACAATCATTGAACATATTCCAGCACCAGTTGATAACAGCGAAGAGCCACTTCAATTCCAAGTAGCGCTTCTTGATTACAATGACTATGTTGGTCGTATCGGGGTTGGACGTATATTCCGTGGTACAATGAAAGTAGGACAACAAGTTGCATTAATGAAGGTTGACGGAAGTGTAAAACAATTCCGTGTAACTAAATTATTTGGTTATATTGGATTAAAACGTCAAGAAATTGAAGAAGCAAAAGCTGGAGATTTAGTAGCTGTTTCAGGTATGGAAGACATTAACGTAGGTGAAACGGTATGTCCGGTTGAGCATGAAGAGGCTTTACCATTATTACGTATCGATGAGCCAACATTACAAATGACATTCCTTGTAAATAACAGCCCATTTGCAGGTCGTGAAGGTAAATTCATTACATCTCGTAAAATTGAAGAGCGTCTTCGTTCACAATTAGAAACAGATGTAAGTTTACGTGTAGATAATACAGATTCTCCTGATGCATGGATCGTATCTGGACGCGGAGAATTACATTTATCTATCTTAATTGAAAACATGCGTCGTGAAGGTTATGAACTACAAGTATCTAAGCCTGAAGTAATTATTAAAGAAGTTGATGGCGTAAGATGTGAGCCTGTAGAGCGCGTGCAAATCGATGTGCCTGAAGAATACACTGGTTCTATTATGGAATCAATGGGTGCACGTAAAGGTGAAATGTTAGATATGGTGAATAACGGAAACGGTCAAGTTCGCCTTACTTTCATGGTTCCAGCGCGTGGTTTAATTGGTTACACAACAGAATTCTTAACATTAACTCGTGGTTACGGTATTTTAAACCATACATTCGATTGCTACCAACCAGTACATGCTGGACAAGTTGGTGGACGTCGCCAAGGTGTTCTAGTTTCACTTGAAACAGGAAAAGCATCACAATACGGTATTATGCAAGTTGAAGATCGCGGTGTAATCTTCGTTGAACCAGGTACAGAAGTATATGCTGGTATGATTGTCGGAGAACATACACGTGAAAATGATTTAACAGTTAACGTTGTAAAAATGAAACAACAAACTAACATTCGTTCTGCGACGAAAGATCAAACTTCAACAATGAAAAAACCACGCTTAATGACTTTAGAAGAGTCATTAGAGTACTTAAACGAAGACGAGTACTGTGAAGTAACTCCAGAATCAATTCGTCTACGTAAAAAGATTCTTGATAAGAGCGAGCGCGAAAGAGCTGCTAAGAAAAAGAAATCTGTAGAAGCGTAAAATATTAAAACAGCTACCTTTTATAAGGGAGCTGTTTTTTTTATTTTTGTTTATTTTTTAGAATATTTACTCTTTTTTGTGGACAGTATTTTTTTTGCGAGTTACTCTTGTATTAAGTACATAAAGAGAATTTGTTTTATGAGAAGAGGTGAAAGATAGTGTTAGAAAGAATGTCATTTTTCGCGAAACTTTGTAAAGTGGATGAAAATCCAGAGTTAGGGATGTGGTTGCTTTATGGAACAATAATTTTATTAAGTGCACTTGTATATAATTTAGGATTTGCAAGGAAGCTATCGGTACTAAAAAATATAGTGATATATACATCTTTAGCAATTGGATGCACGGTATTAACTTTTTTTGCAGTTTTTTTACCCGTTGGAGAGGGGCTCGTTGTAGCGGCAATTGTACTTGGAATTTATAGACTGCGTTTACGTCAAGCTAAACAACAAAAAACAGGGTGAAAAAAGGAGGGGTTTTTATGCGCTCAGTACAAGATGCACTATATAATTGGTTAACAATTAAAACGGTTGCGGAAGCACGTCCAGATGATAGCGCTGCACAAGAAACGTATTTATTATTTCAAAATATGATATATGAAGAGCATAAATTACGAAATGTAGAAGTTGAAAAGAACGAGGAAATGTATTTGATTACATATGAAATTGATGGAGAAATAAGGTGTGCAAGATTTCCGGTAGAAGCCATTGATTGTTTTTTGGATCAGATGAATCGTGAACCAGAAAAATACAAATAAGTCCTTATCTATATGATTAAGGACTTATTTCCGGTTTACCAATCGTCTTCTACTTTTTTATCACGATATAATCGGAAATTACCACTCGCATGGCGTTCCATAGTACGCTCTGCAATTCGTTCCGTACATTCCATGCACATATATGTATGAATAGGGCGATTACGCAGTTTTTTTGCCATAGGATTTTCGTCATCTAACATATCTTTTTTATCACAAATCATACATTTGACTCTCATTTCGTCACCTCAATACGAATTCTATCAGTATAAGTATATCATGGAAGTATAATGTTTTTGAATAATAGCGGGAAAAAATAATATTTTCGCAATTCGAAAAATAGGTTATGATAAGGATATATAAAGAATATTTGGAGGTGGAAATATGGCGAATGTAGTTGAGCCTACATTGACAGATGACTTAGTACAATCTTTGCGTAAAGAGTGTATCGTTATGATAGCAACAACAGATTTCGAAAAACAAATCCCTAACGTAAGTGCTATTTCTTGGGTACATGCAGTGAGTGAAACTAGTATTCGATTTGCGGTAGATCAACGCTCACGTATTGTGGGAAATATACGGCATAGTGCAGGGGTTGTATTGACTATAATGGCGAATGAATCCGTATTTTCCATAAGTGGTGAAAGTGAAATTTTAACAGATAGAATGGAAGGGATTCCTCTAAAATTAACGGTAGTAGAAGTGACTGTGCAAGAAGTTCGTGATGTTATGTTTTATGGTGCGAAACTTGCTACTGAACCAACATATGAAAAAACATATGATCTTCGAGCTGCTAAAAAGCTTGATAATCAAGTATTAGTAGGAATGAAAGAATTATAAAGAAGATGAATAGGAACATCGTGCATAAACTTTTACAAGTGAGTATTGTGATTTAATGTGAAAAATTATAATTAAAAGTAATATATTGAATAGAAATGAATAAAAAATAAAGAAAAGGTTTAATTTCTATGAATTTCGATTCTACCTCGTTTTTACGGTACATATAATTATAACAATGGTTCGTCCATATTTATATGGATGAAACCCTTGTTCTACAAATTTAAAAGTGGAGTCAGGGGGTAACGGATTGGATAAAATTTATGTGTTAGATACGAATGTACTTTTGCAGGATCCTTTATCTATTTTTTCATTTGCAACAAATGAAGTAGTGATTCCAGCAGTTGTATTAGAAGAGGTTGATTCGAAAAAACGTTATATGGATGAAGTAGGACGAAATGCTCGCTATGTATCTAAGTTAATAGACAAATTTCGTGAAATAGGAAAGCTGCATGAAAGTATTCCGTTAGAAAATGGCGGTACATTCCGTATTGAATTAAATCATCGCTCATTTGTTCAACTACAAGATATTTTTGTAGAAAAAACAAATGATAATCGAATTTTAGCGGTAGCAAAAAACCTATCTTTAGAAGAACAAGAAAAAGAGGACGGGAAATCAGTTATTTTAGTAAGTAAAGATGTACTCGTAAGGGTAAAAGCCGATGCAATCGGATTGCAGGCTGAAGATTATTTAAGTGACCGTGTAATTGAAGTGGAAAATATATATTCAGGATTTTTAGAAGGGTATATATCAAAAGAACAGTTAGACTATTTTTATGAAAAAGGTGAACTGCCTTTATCTGAAATCGCAAATCATCCTTTTTATCCAAATCAGTTTGTTGTAATGAAAGATGCACTAGGGGGTTCTAGTTCTGCACTTGGGATTGTGGACCATTTAGGTAAGAAGGTAAAGAAACTTATTTTTCACAATGAGCAAGTGTGGGGGATACGTCCACGAAACGTGCAGCAAATTATGGGATTAGAATTGCTACTTCGGGAAGATATTCCACTTGTAACGTTAACAGGGAAAGCCGGTACAGGGAAAACGTTACTTGCATTAGCTTCGGGACTAATGCAAACGGAAGATTTAGGGTTATATAAAAAACTACTTGTCGCGAGACCAATTGTACCGGTAGGAAAAGATATAGGTTATTTACCAGGAGAGAAAGAGGAAAAATTAAGACCGTGGATGCAGCCGATTTTTGATAATCTAGAGTATTTATTCAATACGAAAAAGCCTGGGGAGCTAGATGCTATTTTAGCTGGGATGGGTTCGATTGAAGTAGAAGCGCTTACCTATATACGTGGGAGAAGTATTCCGGATCAGTTTATTATTATTGACGAGGCACAAAATTTAACGAAGCATGAAGTGAAGACGATATTAACAAGGGTAGGCGAAAAAAGTAAGATTGTATTAATGGGGGATCCTCAGCAAATTGATCACCCGTATTTAGATGAATATAATAATGGTTTAACATACGTTGTAGAGAAGTTTAAAGAACAACGTATTAGTGGTCATGTAAAGTTTGTTAAAGGAGAGCGTTCTAATTTAGCACAACTAGCAGCGGATTTATTATAAAAAGGAGTGAGCCTCAGCTCACTCCTTTTTTGCCTTTTAATTATACAATTTAAATGATTGTAAATTTACGGATGTTACGAATCGGATTTTGTCTATTAGAGCCATCATGGAAATATAGATGAACAGGCCCGTCTTCTCGTAATGGTTTACCTTCTTTTGAAAAACCGAGAATTGCTTTATGGGCTGTTTCTAACGGAAGTGTAATTGAATTGTCTGTGGTTTCAATTTCGACTTGAGTAGCATCTTCTAAAATTTCAGCATTTTTAAGAAATGGATGAAGTGGTATGCCAAATGTCCCGTTAATAAGCTGTTCTTTTTTATATTTCTTTACACTTTGTTGTATTGGTGGGAAGGCAGCGCCATCACGGATTTCGCGATCCCAATGCTCTGAAGTATGTTTTAAGTATGTTTCTAATTCGGATGATTCTTCTCTAGTTTCATCAAAGTAAGTTGTCAAATCTACTTTTCGATCATCAAAAATCCAAACAGTTGGATCAATAGTGATTGGAAAACGTACTTTTCCATTAATAAATAAAATTTCGCTCATTGTTGTTCCCCCATTTGTGTTATACTCCCACTTTTCAGTATAATAGTATTAGACACTGTTGTCACAAAAAATGTTTCTATTGCAATTTATTAAAACTATCGCTAATATTAATAGATAGGTGAGAGTAGGACGGAAACGGAGGGAATCAATTTGGCGTCTGAGACAGTATCAAATCATCAGGAAAAGGCACTAGCCCTTCTACAAGCGGATGCGGAGAAAATCTTAAGACTTATTAAGGTGCAAATGGACAATCTTACAATGCCGCAATGTCCATTATATGAAGAAGTGTTAGACACACAAATGTTTGGACTATCCCGCGAGGTCGATTTTGCAGTTCGCCTTGGTCTTATTGCAGAAGAACAAGGGAAAGCAATGTTAGGAGAGCTCGAACGTGAGTTATCTGCACTTCATGAAGCATTTACAAACAAACAACAATAACGGGTTCAAATAGGGGGGCTCAAACTGAAATAGTTTGGGCTTTTTATTTGTATAATAAAGCAGGAAGAATCAATGTACATATGGAATACAACAATAATTAAATTGAAACAGAGAGAGGAAATGAAATGAAAAAAGTATGGAAATCAATGGATTATTCATTATTACTTCCTCTTATTATCTTATGTGTGTTGGGAGTTATAATGGTATATAGTTCTAGTTCCATTGTTGCGATTTCGAGGCATAACTGGCCAGCAAATTACTTTTTTAAAAAACAATTAATTGCTTTAGCTATTGGAACGATAATGTTAGCGATTATCGTTGCTATTCCTTATAAGTTGTGGAGAAAGCGAATAGTTTTGATCGCAATGGGAATAGGGAGTATTGGTCTATTATTAGCAGCCTTGATTTTCGGTAAGGATGTAAATGGCGCAAAAGGATGGATATTAGGTATACAACCAGCTGAGTTTGTGAAAGTAACGGTTATTATTACGTTAGCAAACTTTTTTGCTAAGAAACAAGAAACGCAAACAGCTTTTGTACAAGGGATAATTCCTCCTCTAGCTGTTGTCGGTGGAGCGATGGGATTAATTTTACTTCAAAATGACTTAGGTACCGATTTGTTAATTGCGGGAACGGTAGGAATTATGTTTCTTTGTTCGGGAGTCCGGATTAACTTATGGATTAAACGAATTGTTTTAACTTCTATAGTGTGGATTCCGGCACTATATTTTCTCGGGAATTATGCATTAAGCCCGTATCAAAAGGCACGTTTTTCAGTTTTTCTTGATCCATTTAACGATCCTCAAAATGATGGATTCCAATTAATAAATTCTTTTATTGGAATTGCTTCAGGAGGGCTAAATGGTCGAGGGTTAGGGAACAGTGTGCAAAAATATGGATACTTACCAGAACCGCAAACAGATTTTATTATGGCAATTATATCTGAAGAGCTCGGATTTATAGGCGTAGCTATCATTTTAATCTGTTTACTACTTATTATTATTCGGGCATTTAGAGTTGCACAAAAGTGTAAAGATCCATTTGGAAGTTTAATAGCCATCGGAATTGCAAGTTTGTTTGGAGTTCAAACTTTTATTAATGTCGGTGGTATGTCTGGGTTAATACCGCTTACAGGGGTACCGTTACCGTTTGTTAGTTACGGTGGGAGTTCCTTATTAGCTAATCTACTTGCAATGGGTATACTGTTAAATGTTGCTAGTTATGTAAAACGACAAGAGAAACAACAAAACGAATTGACTAACGAAATAGAACAGGGTGGACCGCATCTTGTTGTTGTAAAATAAAAACACATTGAGCTCTAGAGTTCAATGTGTTTTTTATTTTGTTAGGTTTTAAATGTGATATAATATTGATTCTTTTAAAATAAAAAGTATATTACATTTAAATAAATGTGATATACAATAATGTTGTTAGAAAAGGAAGAGGTATGCTATACTATTTTTGTGAAACAAATTGATCAGAAAACTTATCATTTGTTGAAAAATAAGGTATGATGGATAAAAATAAAGTGAAGCTTTCTAAGTATAATATAATGTAGAAAGTGAAGAACTTCACGCTCTTTAGAGTGTGTATGTATTTTATCTCTAGAGTGGTAGGAAAATAGAGGGGGAAAATCATGACAAAGCTGCAACGTATTCAAAAAGTATTGGTAGCTAACCGTGGAGAGATAGCAATTCGTGTGTTCCGAGCATGTTCAGAACTTGGATTAAACACAGTTGCGATCTATTCTAAAGAGGATAGCGGTTCTTATCATCGCTATAAAGCCGATGAGTCCTATTTAGTTGGGGAAGGGAAAAAGCCAATTGATGCTTATTTAGATATTGAAGGCATTATTGAGATTGCGAAAAGTAATCATGTAGATGCAATCCACCCTGGATATGGTTTCTTGTCAGAAAATATTCAATTTGCAAAACGTTGTGAAGAAGAAGGGATTATCTTTATCGGTCCAAAAAGTAAGCATTTAGACATGTTTGGAGATAAAGTTAAAGCAAGAACACAAGCGCAGCTAGCACAAATTCCAGTTATTCCTGGTAGTGATGGTCCAGTAAATTCACTAGAAGAAGTCGCGGAATTTGCTGAAAAGTATGATTACCCGATTATTATTAAAGCGTCTCTTGGTGGCGGCGGTCGCGGTATGCGTATTGTACGTGCTAGTGAAGAATTAAGAGAATCGTATAATCGCGCGAAATCAGAAGCAAAAGCAGCCTTTGGTAATGATGAAGTGTACGTTGAAAAATTCGTTGAAAAACCTAAACATATAGAAGTACAAATTTTAGCAGATGAAGAAGGTAATGTTGTACATTTATATGAGCGTGATTGCTCTGTACAACGACGCCATCAAAAAGTAGTCGAAATCGCACCAAGCGTGTCGCTTTCAGACGATTTGCGTCAACGTATTTGTGATGCTGCTGTTAAGTTAACGAAAAATGTAAACTATTTAAATGCAGGAACGGTAGAATTCCTTGTAAAAGGTGATGAGTTTTACTTCATTGAAGTAAACCCACGTGTTCAAGTTGAACATACGATTACAGAGATGATTACAGGAGTAGATATCGTTCAATCGCAAATTTTAATAGCTGATGGACATGCATTACATAGTAAAATGGTAGGTGTTCCTAAGCAAGAGGAAGTGGTTGTGCATGGATTTGCAATACAATCGCGTGTAACGACGGAGGATCCACTAAATAATTTCATGCCGGATACAGGGAAAATAATGGCGTACCGATCAGGTGGTGGTTTTGGTGTACGTCTTGATACAGGTAATAGCTTCCAAGGTGCAGTTATTACACCTTACTATGATTCTTTACTTGTAAAAGTTACAACATGGGCGCTTACTTTTGAACAAGCTGCTGCAAAAATGGAACGTAACTTAAAAGAATTCCGTATTCGTGGTATTAAAACAAATATTCCATTCCTAGAGAATGTAGTAAAACATAAAAACTTTTTATCAGGAGAATATGATACTTCGTTTATTGATGTGTCACCTGAACTATTCTTTTTCCCGAAACGTAAAGACCGCGGAACAAAAATGTTAAATTATATTGGTTCAGTAACAGTAAATGGCTTCCCAGGAGTAGGGAAAAAAGAGAAACCAATTTTCCCAGATGCTCGTATACCGGATGTGAAGCATTCAGAACCAATCCAAAATGGCACGAAACAAATTTTGGATGAGCGTGGAGCGGATGGGTTAGTAAAGTGGGTACAAGATCAAAACCGTGTACTTTTAACGGATACAACATTCCGTGATGCTCATCAGTCATTACTTGCAACTCGTATTCGTACAAAAGATTTACATCAAATTGCAGAGCCAACAGCGAGAATGTTACCAAACCTATTCTCAGCTGAAATGTGGGGCGGTGCAACGTTTGATGTTGCGTATCGCTTCTTAAAAGAAGATCCGTGGGAACGATTACTAGATCTTCGTGAAAAAATGCCGAATGTTTTATTCCAAATGTTACTTCGTTCTTCAAACGCAGTTGGATACAAAAACTATCCAGATAATTTAATTCAAAAATTTGTGGAATGTTCCGCGCAAGCTGGAATTGATGTGTTCCGTATTTTTGATAGCTTAAACTGGGTAGAAGGTATGAGAGTTGCAATTGATGCTGTACGAGATACTGGTAAAATTGCAGAAGCGACAATGTGTTACACAGGAGACATTCATGATCCGTTACGTAGTAAATATGATTTAAATTATTATAAAAATTTAGCAAAAGAGTTGGAAGCATCAGGAGCTCATATTTTAGGAATTAAAGATATGGCGGGCTTATTAAAGCCAAACGCAGCATATGATTTAGTTTCAGCACTAAAAGAGACGGTTTCGATTCCAATTCACCTGCATACACATGATACGAGCGGAAATGGTATTTTAACGTATACGAAGGCAATTGAAGCAGGTGTTGATATTGTCGATGTAGCGGTGAGTTCTATGGCTGGTCAAACGTCACAGCCAAGTGCGAACACACTATACTATGCGTTAGGTGGAAACGAAAGACAGCCAGATGTTAATATAGATTCATTAGAAAAACTATCTCATTATTGGGAAGATGTACGAAAATACTATGCTCCATTTGAAAGTGGTATGAACGCTCCTCATACAGAGGTATATATGCACGAAATGCCAGGCGGACAGTATAGTAATCTTCAACAACAAGCGAAAGCGGTTGGCTTAGGAGATCGCTTTGATGAAGTTAAAGTGATGTATCGCCGTGTTAATGATATGTTTGGAGATATTGTAAAAGTAACACCATCATCTAAAGTTGTCGGTGATATGGCATTATTTATGGTTCAAAATCATCTGACAGAGCAAGATATTTTAGAACGTGGACATGCTATGGACTTCCCAGGATCTGTTGTTGAAATGTTCTCTGGAGATTTAGGTCAACCATATGGTGGTTTCCCGAAAGAATTACAAAATATTATTTTAAAAGGGAAAGAGCCTTTGACAGTAAGACCAGGTGAATTATTAGAGCCAGTAGATTTTGACGCTTTAAAAGAAGAGTTATTCCACAAACTTGGACGCGAAGTAACAATTTTTGATGTAGTCGCATATGCATTGTATCCAAAAGTGTTTATGGACTACGAAAAAGTTGTTGGACTTTATGGAAATGTATCTGTGCTTGATACACCTACTTTCTTCTATGGAATGAGACTTGGTGAAGAAATTGATGTAGAAATCGAACAAGGTAAAACATTGATGGTTAAACTAGTTTCCATTGGGGAGCCACAGCCAGATGGAAATCGTGTGCTTTACTTGGAGTTTAATGGACAACCGCGTGAAATCGTAGTGAAAGATGAAAGTGTGAAAGCAACTGTTGCACAGCGTGTGAAGGGGAATCGTGAAAATCCAAATCATATTAGCGCAACGATGCCGGGAACTGTTATTAAAGTAGTTGTAAAAGAAGGCGATGAAGTGAAAAAAGGTGATTCCATGGCAATTACAGAAGCGATGAAAATGGAAACGACGGTTCAAGCGCCATTTAATGGTAAAGTGAAAAAAGTATATGTAAATGATGGGGATGCAATTCAAACGGGAGATTTACTCATTGAATTAGATCATTAAAATAAAGAAAAAGAGCTGTGCGAAAGCAGCTCTTTTTTGTGTGTAAATAATACCTTGCCGAATTGGCAAGGTATTAAAGTTTTACTTTATTTTATTTTGCTTAGAAGTTGATTCAGCTTCTTTTGCATTGACTGTACTTCTTGTACCTATCATAACTAAATAGCATAGTACAGCAAACAGGCAAGAAATGAAGAGTGAATGTAATAATGCCATTGCTAAACTAGCATTTGTAAATACGACTAAAATCCCTACTATAGCTTGAAGTGTAACAAGGATAAATGAAATAATCCATCCCCAGTATACTACACGCTGCTGCTTGTAATGACGAATAGCTATAAACATCGCGTATAGTATCCAAACGAATATTAACATAGCTGCAACTCTATGCCCCATTTGGACCCACTCATGTAGTTGAGTTGGCATAGGTCTGTTTTTACTGCATAAAGGGAAGTCTGGACAGGCTAAGGTAGCGCGTTCGTGACGTACTAAAGCTCCTGTGTAGACAACGATATAACTGTAAATTGTTACACCATAAATATGAAATTTCATTTTTTTGTCCATAATAAGTGAACGTGCATCAAATTTCTGATCAATTTCAAAAATAAGACACGTTAACAAGATGACAGAAGCAAATGAAATTAAGGAAATACCAAAATGAATAGCTAATACAGCAGGCATTTGACCCCAAACAACCGCCGCCGCCCCCATTAATGCTTGTGCAACTAAAAATACGAAGGATAAAATTGCTAACGTCTTTGTTTCGCGCACATGTTTATAATATTTCCAGGACAAGATACAAAGAAGAGTAACAAGGATTCCTGCTGATCCAGATGTTAAGCGGTGACTTAGCTCAATAATGGTTTCCATTGATAAATTAGATGGAACAAATTCACCGTTACAAAGAGGCCATGATTTGCCGCACCCTTGGCCTGAACCCGTTTTTGTAACTAAAGCGCCTCCTAGTAAAACTACTAATAAATCGAGACTTGTAATGACTGCTAACCATTTAATAAAGCGTTGCAATCTCTTTCACCATCTTTCTGCTATGAAGTTATTTCGAAATATTTTCATTCCATTATGTATAGAATAAAACGTGCTACAGTCCTATGATATATAAAAAATAATAAAATAGCAAAGAAATGAAGGGCGAGGACAACGTACGTAGTATAAAGAAAAAAATGGAATTTTAAATACATATTTTAGGTGGAATTTAGTCTGTTTTGAAAAGAAATGGGTAGAATATATGCTAAATATGACAAAATAGTTTATTATAGAAGATAACATCATGGTATGATAAGGATAAATTAGAATAAAGTTTTTTAATGTTTGACACAAAAAGTTCATGTTTTCTTCACAAATTGTTCGGGAAATATGATTTAATATATTGGAGTATGGGCGTAGATTAGTAGTAGAATGGGTTAACAATATTTCTACTGTAATAATATTGCTATATAGAAGCGATATATTTCACATGAAATATATGCTTAGAAAGATGATAGGTTTAAGAGGGGGTTAAAGTGATGAACCATGCAACAAGTGAGCTGCATGATGAGTCAGCTGTTTCAAGTGTACCGGAAACAACTCGGTTACAAGATTTATCAGCGCTCGTTAAAATGGGGATTGTAAACTCAAATACACTTACTGTATTTACAGGATTTTGGTTGGCTTTACATTTTAATGGATTGAGTGTTATGGACAATCTAGATAAGTTATTTTTCACAATCGTTGGTTCTGCATTAATTATGGCTGGGGTATGTTGTTTAAATAACTACATTGACCGAGATATCGATCCATTAATGGAAAGAACAAAAAACCGTCCAACGGTAACAGGTAAATATAAACCTGGCTTTGCACTTGCATTTGGACTTGTAATTTTACTTCTTGGCTTTGCATTTTTATTACTTACTACACCGATGGCAGTGTTAATCTCATTTATTGGTGCCTTCACATATGTTGTTTTATATACGTTATGGACGAAGAGAAAATATACGTTAAATACTGTTGTAGGTAGTATATCAGGAGCAGTTCCACCTTTAATTGGATGGGCGGCAATTGATCCTTCTTTAAGCCATCCAATTGCTTGGATGTTATTTTTAATTATGTTTATTTGGCAAATCCCACATTTCCTCGCATTAGCGATGAAGCGTGTTGATGAATATCGAAATGCAGGAATCCCAATGCTTCCTGTTGTACAGGGATTTGATATTACGAAACGTCAGATTATGATTTGGACAGTATGTTTATTACCACTACCATTTTATATGAGTGGGCTTGGAATAACATTCATGGTAATTGCAACATTGCTTAACATCGGATGGATCGCATTAGGGTTTTATGGCTTCCGTAAGCAAGATGACATCAAATGGTCCGTGAAAATGTTTGTTTATTCCCTGAATTACTTAACAATCTTATTTGTGTCAATGATTGTAGTTACATTCTTCTAAGACAACGACATGATTGGATTTCTTTACGTTGAGATTTACTTTACTTAACTATAAAGTACAATCTAATTCACAAAGAAAGTGGGGGTTGTTTGTATGAAGAAACAGTGGCGACTGCTTTCGTTCGTTTCACTGCTGGCTTTACTGTTAGGGGGATGCGGTAAAGCTTTTCAGTCTACTTTAATTCCGCAAGGGGAAGTAGCAAAAATGCAATATGATTTGCTCTTGCTAGCGAGTGCAATCATGGTAGGAGTAGTACTTGTAGTTACTATTATTTTCTTATATGTAATTGTGCGTTTCCGACAAAAAAAAGGTGAGGAAGATTATATTCCAGAGCAAGTTGAAGGAAATCACAAACTAGAAATTATATGGACAGTTATTCCGATTATTCTTTTGTTAATCTTGGCTGTTCCGACTGTTACATATACATTCAAGCTTGCTGATGTAAGTGCGATGGAGAAAAAGAATATTGATAAAGATACTATCGTTGTTGATGTAACAGCGAATCTTTATTGGTGGGAATTTTCTTATAAATCAGAAAAAATAGTAACTTCTCAAGATTTAGTTATCCCCACAGGTAAGAAAGTGTATTTGAATTTGAAGGGTGCCGATATTAAACATTCGTTTTGGGTTCCATCTTTAGCTGGGAAAATGGATACAAATACAGATAATGTAAACAAAATGTGGTTAAAGGCAGATAAATCGGGCACTTATAATGGTTTTTGTACAGAATTTTGTGGCCCATCACATTCTTTAATGCAGTTCAAAGTGAAAGCTCTGGATGAAAGCGAGTACAAAAAGTGGCTTGCTGATATGAAGAAGATTGATGGGAAAAAAGAAGTAGCTTCTACAAAGGCGCAAGAAGGTCAAGAAATATTTAATAAAAGCTGTATTGGTTGTCATGCAGTTGGATCAAATGATAGTAGACCACCTTCTGCTCGTATCGCACCGAACTTAGCAAACTTTGCAGATCGCGATATGGTTGCTGGTATTGCCGAAAATAATGAAGAGAACTTAAAAAAATGGCTCAAAGATCCTGAAAATATGAAACCAGGTAATAAAATGACTGGTAAATATGGCAACTTAACGGATGATCAAATTAATGCATTAAATGCATATTTACAAACGTTAAAGATTGAAAAGTAAAGAGGGATCATTTGCGAAGGGGAGGTTGAAAACGTGAGTTCTGTAGCAAAAAAACAGGGGATGGGTGCTGTCATATGGGATTATTTAACGACAGTAGACCATAAAAAGATTGCCATTCTCTATTTAATTGCAGGTGGATTGTTTTTTATAATAGGTGGAATAGAAGCACTATTTATTCGCCTGCAGTTAGCGATTCCTAACAATGCTTTTCTTGTTGGGGATGCTTATAATCAAGTATTAACGATGCACGGTACAACAATGATTTTCCTCGCAGCTATGCCACTCGTGTTTGCATTTATGAACGCCGCTGTACCACTTCAAATTGGAGCACGTGATGTGGCGTTCCCGTTTTTGAATTCGCTCGGATTTTGGTTATTTTTCTTTGGTGGAGTATTTTTAAATTTAAGTTGGTTTTTAGGGGGAGCGCCTGATGCGGGGTGGACATCTTATGCATCTTTAGCTTTAGCCTCTAAAGGACATGGTGTTGATTTTTATGTACTCGGCTTGCAAATATCAGGTATTGGTACATTAATTGGAGGTATTAACTTCCTTGTTACAATTATTAATATGCGCGCGCCAGGGATGACGTACATGCGCATGCCAATGTTTACATGGACAACATTTGTAACATCTTCACTTATTTTATTTGCATTTCCACCATTAACTGTAGGATTAGGACTTTTAATGTTAGATCGTTTATTTGGCACAAGTTTCTTTAATCCGGCACTAGGTGGGAACACGATTATATGGGAGCATTTATTCTGGATCTTCGGTCATCCTGAAGTATACATTCTTATACTCCCAGCTTTCGGAATATTCTCAGAAATCTTCGCCACATTTTCGAAAAAACGATTATTCGGTTATTCTTCGATGGTGTTCGCGACAGTATTAATAGGGTTTTTAGGATTTATGGTATGGGCGCATCATATGTTTACTGTTGGTCTTGGACCTGTTGCAAATGCTATCTTCTCAGTTGCAACAATGGCGATTGCAGTTCCGACAGGTATTAAAATATTTAACTGGCTCTTTACAATGTGGGGCGGAAGTATTCGGTTTACAACACCTATGATGTGGGCAGTAGCTTTTATTCCATCATTCGTTATGGGTGGAGTTACTGGAGTTATGCTTGCGTCGGCACCAGCCGATTATCAATTTCATGATAATTATTTCGTAGTAGCACACTTCCATTATGTAATTGTCGGTGGTGTTGTATTTGGTTTACTTGCAGGTGCGCATTATTATTGGCCACTTATGTTCAATAAAGTATTAAATGAAACGTTAGGGAAAATAACGTTTTGGTTATTCTTTATCGGTTTTCATTTAACGTTCTTTATCCAACATTTCCTTGGTTTAATCGGTATGCCTCGTCGTTATTACACATATTTAGAGGGGCAAGGATTAGAGGTTGGAAATATGGTTAGTTCAATTGGAGCAGTTTTCATGGCTCTTGGAACAATTGTTCTTTTGTTCAATGTTATAAAAACAACAGTATCAAAAGAAAAAGCTGGTCGTGATCCATGGGATGCGCGTACATTAGAGTGGACAATGCCAGCGCCTACACCGGAATACAATTTCAAACAATTACCATTTGTTCGTGGATTAGATCCATTTTGGATTGAAAAACGTGAGGGTAATAAAGAGATGACAGCGGCGGAACCAGTCGGTGATATTCATATGCCGAATGCTTCATTTTCACCATTTATCATTTCTCTAGGTCTATTTATAGCCGCTTTCGGTGCGATGTATATGCAGGGCGGCAAAGATAAATTTTGGTTATTAGTAGCAATTATCGGTTTAATCATTACATTTGGTGCAATGTTCCTTCGCTCAGTAATCGATGATCATGGATATCATATTCATAAGGAAGATTTAGAAGATAAGGGGGGCAAGGCATAATGCATGTAGATGAAAAATTAACGAATGAAACATTTCCAGCAGAGCCTGAAAAAGCAACCCTTGAGGGGAAAAATAAGTTTGTCGGTTTTTGGTTATTTCTTGGGGGCGAAACGGTGTTGTTCGCTTCCTTATTTGGCACATATTTAGCGCTGAAAAACTCTACAAATGGTGGACCAACATCTCAAGATATGTTTCAAATGCCGCTCGTTTTCATTATGACGATGCTTTTGTTAACAAGTAGTTTAACGAGTGTATATGCAATGTATCATATGAAAAATTTCAACTTTAAGAAAATGCAACTTTGGTTACTTATAACAGTGTTGCTTGGCTTAGGATTTTTGGGATTTGAAATATATGAGTTTTATCATTATACACATGAATTCAAACATACTATGAGAAGTAGTGCATTTGGTTCTGCATTTTATGCTCTTGTTGGTACGCATGGGCTCCACGTATTGTTTGGATTGTGTTGGATTTTGACATTAATCTTTAGAAATGCAAAGCGGGGCTTAAATTTATACAATGCACCAAAGTTTTACGTTGCGTCAATTTATTGGCACTTTATTGACGTAGTTTGGGTGTTTATTTTCACTGTAGTATATTTGATGGGAATGGTGGGATAAACAATGGCAATTAAGCAAACGAATAATCCTAAGGTTGATCTTGTTTATCGGAAAAGAAAAAGTGCGGAGGAAATGAAGCACCAAGTTATTACGTTTGCACTAATGATTTTTTTGACATTTGTTGCATTTGCAGCGGTAGCATATCCGAAGACATTTAGCCCGATTTTTTCGGTTCCATTTATTTTATTGTTAGCAGTTGTTCAAGTTATATTTCAGTTATATTATTTCATGCATATGAGCCATAAAGGACATGAAGCGGCGAGTTTCTTCTTGTACTCTGGATTGTTAATTGGTTTATTAACAATATTAGCCTTTATGACAATTGTGTGGATTTAAACAGTGATAGTAGGGGGCTCTGATTTATCATAGCCCTCTTTTTATATGAAATATAAGAATTTTGAAAAGGTAGGTGTGGAAATGGAAAACTTATGGGTATTTGGTTTTCAAGCTTTATGGAGTCCGATTTTTTTATTATTTATGATCTCGATTCTTATTAGTTATTTTTTAATTATTGGACCATATAGAACGCGATTTGAAAATGCGACGAAGGTAAGTAAGAAGCAAATTTTTTATTTTACGACCGGAATTGTTCTTTTGTATTTTGTAAAGGGAGGACCTATTGATTTAATTGGTCATATTATATTTAGTGCACATATGTTTGAGATGGCAGTAATGTATATTGCGGTGCCTCCGTTATTACTGCTTGGTATACCTGTTTGGTTATATCGTTATATTACTTCTTTTAAGTTCGTTCAAATTGTGATAAAGTTTTTTGCTAAGCCGCTTATTGCGTTGTTTGTATTTAATGGCCTGTTTTCCTTTTATCATTTGCCAATTGTTTTTGATGCAGTAAAACAAAGTCAAATAGCGCATCCTATTTGCCTTGCTATATTGTTTTTTGCAGCAATGATGATGTGGTGGCCGATGTTAAATCCGCTGCCAGAATATCAAACTTTAAGTGATATTAAGAAGCTTGGTTACATGTTTGCTAATGGTATTTTATTAACGCCAGCTTGTGCGTTAATAATTTTTGCAACTGCACCATTATTTGCAACATATACAGATCCGGCCGCTTGGATGAAGGCAATGGAACTCTGTGTACCGGCGGGTACTTTATCAGATTTAAATATAACTGGACCAGAATTTTTACATTGGATGCCGGTAGTACAAGACCAGCAAACAGGTGGTATCATTATGAAAATTGTCCAGGAAATAGTGTACGGTACGATTATCGGTTATGTATTCTTTAAATGGGCACGTAGAGAGCGCGAAAAGGATAAAGAGCAGCTGCAAGAGTTACCTCCTTATTTGCAGACGAAATAAAAACTAGCGCATCGTGTTAATGCGCTAGTTTTTTTGTTATTCAATAATTTGAAATTCTTTTAACTCTTTTTCAATATTTTGTAGGAGTTGTTCGCTTTTTTGAAGTACATTCGTTGGGAAAATCTCATCATCTCCATATTCAACACCATGAGGATAATAATGTTTTCCTAATAAGGGTGGCAATAGTTTTACTTGAGCGTGTCTGCCACCAATGTCACCTTCAACAGCAAATCCTTGTACACGTAAATAATAAACATCCTTTAATATTTCAAATTTATAATCATATGTAACGCGTTCGTAATCCCATTGTCCAGCAAGTACGAAATGATTGTTTTCCATAATCGTAGTTAAAAGAGTTAAATCAACGACTGCATCATTAAAGTTTGTATTTGTAAATTGCATAGAATACCTCCTTCTTTTAATGTTATTTCATTATTTTTATAATAGTATGAATAATAAGAAAGTGCAATTCCTATTGCGAGAAAAGGGATAATCCAGACTTTTTTCGTGAAAATATGATATAGTGAAAAGAGTACGGTACACACAAAAAAAGGAAAGAAAAGGATTTGTGTATATCTCGATTTTATGCTTTGTTCAGGAGGTATATCGTTTGAAGAAATTATTGCGTATCGTAATGATTACATTTTTAATTTTAGCTGTTGATTTATACGGGAAGTTACTCGTGTCACAATATATATTAACCCCATCTCACTCTAAGCAAGAAAATAAAATTGTGAAAAAGAAGAAGCAAGTAAATGAAGAATCCACAGACACTGTTTTAAATATGATTGGTGGGGACTCTGAGAATTTATTAGCGAAGTGGGGCGAACCGTCTCGAATAGAGCCGTCTGCTTATGGATATGAATGGTGGGTGTATAATCAAGATTTAGCTCAGTATGTTCAATTTGGAGTTGCTGAACGTAAAGTTGTAACGGCGTATGTTGCTGGTGAGCAAGTTAAGGTGGCTCCCTATTATATAAATGAAAAGTATGAAGAGGTATATAAAAAGAATCCACTTTCACATGAGATTTCATTAAAAAGAGGAAAGAATAGTTATCAATTTGAGTTATCTGATACGGAAGTAATGGAACAACCGCTAGTACCTGTAGAAGATGGATGGGCACAATTATATTTTGATCACTTTACACATGAGCTTGTTGGTCTTCGGTATATGGATGATGAAACGTTATTACGACAAAGACCATATCAACTTGTTTATTCGGGTGAATTAATAGCGGAACAGCCGCTGACGCCAGAAAAAATGAAGCAAGTAGAAAATGGGAATATGCAACAAATTCTCGATTTAACAAATATTATTCGAAGTCGTCATCAATTACCGTTGTTAACATGGGACCAACAAACTGCAGATGTTGCATTTGGCCATAGTAAAGATATGAAGGATAATAATTATTTTTCGCACGATTCACCTGCTTTTGGTACGTTAGGAGATCGTTTGCAACGTGGGCAAGTGGCTTTTCAACTTGCTGGTGAGAATATAGCGGCGCAACATAGTGATGGAATTGCGGCGGTACAAGGTTGGTTAAATAGTGAGGGTCACAGAAAGAATTTATTAAACGAACAATTTACTGGATTAGGTGTTGGGGTATATGATAAATTTTATACTCAAAACTTTATCCGAAAATAAAATGAAACTTTAATCAGTGGGGGCATCCCTCGCTGATTATTAGCCTTCATCAATCGGGCTTTAACGGGCAGTAAGACTCCCGCCTAACTTCGCGTATTCGTAGAAGTTAGGCGGGGCTTATGTCCACAAATAGGGAGATAAAAAGGTGCATGAATCGTCTGAAAATAGGCGAACCATGTGCCTTTTTTTTCTTACAATATAGTAGATATACATGAAGAGGTGAGGATTATGCCAACAACAAAAGGGCCGTTACATCCATCGGTTCAACAGTTTAAAGAGTTTGTAAACCATCACCCTAAAATGGTTCATGAGGTTAGAAGTGGTCAAAAAACTTGGCAGCAATTTTATGAAGAATGGTACTTACTCGGTGAAGAAGATCAAATATGGACAGCGTATAGACCTGATGGAGCACCTGCTTTTTCTTCGGTAAAAGAAAATAAAGAAGAAAAAGATAATCGAACTGAAGAGGAAAAAACTGCTGATGTGATGGGACAAATGCTTTCTTTCTTTAAAAAGTTGGATGTGGAACAAATGCAGCATCATTTAGCTAATGTAACGAGTGCTATTGGGAGTGTGCAACAAGTTATTCAACAGTTTCAAGGAAATCGCACGCAGCAAGAACAAAGTACTTCTGAAAATAATCCTTTTTTCTTTCAAAAGGATTAGGGGGAAAGAGGATGAGAGCGGAAATTATGGAGTTTATAAAAGCTGATGAGGATTTAGCTCGCTATATTCGGGAACAGCCATACTGGTACCGGAAATTGACGCGTAACCCAGAAGAAAAAGAAGCTTTTGAGTTAGCTGCCATGCAGCATTTCAAAAAAACGATACCAGATAAAGTGGAAAAATTTCAAAATCAATTGGCGGTTGCTTCAATTATGATTGATATGTTCCAGTATATGAAGCAGCAAAATACGACGTAATTGGAAGGGAAAACTATGTCCGTTGTGCAAAACTTTTGTTACAATAGAATCGGATTATTTAAAAAAGGAGTTGCAGCATGACGGAAATTTGTTTAGTACGACATGGACAAACTGATTGGAACTTTCAAGAGATTATTCAAGGGCGCGAAGATATTCCACTCAACGAAGTTGGGAAGAAGCAAGCGAGTCAAAGTGCAGCTGCTTTGCAAGCGGAATCGTGGGATATAATTATAAGTAGCCCGTTAATTAGAGCGCAAGAAACAGCTAAGGAAATTGCTGGGGCTATTGGATTACCATCTATTTTATTAGATGAGCGATTTATGGAACGTAATTTTGGGGAAGCTTCTGGGAAACCAGTTGCGGCCGTTAGAGAGTTAATTACAGAAGGTAATGTAGAAGGAATGGAGCAGGATGAAGAAATTGTAGAGCGCTGTTTTACGGCTTTACAAGAGGTTGCAGCAGCACATGGAGATAAACGTATTATCATTGTTGCGCATTCACATGCAATAAAAGCTATTTTACACGCAATTGCACCAGATGAAATTACATTTAAAACGCCGTTAAAAAACGCATGTATTAGCTACGTGAAAGAGAATAGCGGGAAATGGGATGTTCTTAAATATAATATTGCGGAGCATATTAGTGTATAAGAGTGCAAGGGATTGTATGAAAAGTAGTTAGAATCATATCTTTCTTTTAGGTGAGACACTTCAATTAGTAGTTCTGTTCCAAATGTGTTATGATGAATACTCGGAGGTGTCTCTCATGATTGTAGCGACGCTGGAAAGCGTATTGATTTTAGATAAGGCAGAGCAGCTTGCAAAAGCGATTATCTGTTCAGATATAGCAGAAGATTATCGTAAGTATTATAAGGATTTACAAGAAGATATAGAAGTCCAGACGCTAATTCAGCAATTTACAGCGATGAAAGAGCGATATGAAGAAGTGCAACGTTTTGGTAAATATCATCCTGATTATACTTTCGTTTCGACGAAAATGAGGGAATTAAAGCGTTCTGTAGATATGCATGATAAGGTTGCAGCCTTTAAAAGAGCAGAAACTACTTTACAAAAGTTATTAGATGAAGTTAGTGTAGCAATTGGTTCTGAGGTGTCTTCTTCCGTTAAAGTTCCAACAGGAAATCCGTTTTTTGATGCGGGTGGCTGTGGCGGTGGTTGTGGTACCGGAGGCGGTTGTGGTTGTAAAAAAACAGGGTAATTTACCCTGTTTTTTAGAATATAGAAGAAAACGTATACAGAGTTTGTCCTTTAATGTCATAAATTTTTGATTGGTTTTCATAAAATATAAGAATATAAGTTTTTAAAAGGAGAAGATGGAGAAGATTATGTTCGGGCAACGACAAAGTATGATTGTTTATTTACATTCATTGAAACATGCCAAGATTTTAAGGAAATATGGTAACATTCATTACATATCAAAACGATTGAAATATGCCGTTGTTTATTGTGATATGGAACAAATTGAGCATATGATGCAAAAATTGAATAAGCTTCCTTTTGTAAAAAAAGTAGAACAGTCGTATCGCCCATTTTTAAAAACGGAATTCGAAAATTCGCGTCCTGATC
This sequence comes from Bacillus hominis, assembly GCF_030348325.1. Taxonomy (NCBI): domain Bacteria; kingdom Bacillati; phylum Bacillota; class Bacilli; order Caryophanales; family Bacillaceae; genus Bacillus; species Bacillus hominis. The sequence goes on along the minus strand of NZ_JAUCFS010000005.1, from coordinate 3,556,914 downwards.
GGGCAAAAGAATACGATTATAGCTAAGTAAAAAAATCCCCAGCTAAATTTAGCTGGGGATTTTTTACTTGAAATAACGTGTTATTTCATTGGAGGAATGAAATTGTTCATTCGTAAAATACCAATTAGATGATTAAAAAATAGTTCTTTTTCAGGAAAAGTTGTTGATGGTTTTACAGTAAAGGGAGTAACTTTTTTCCCTATTTGTTCCGCCATTTCTTCAAATAAAACGACACGTTTACTTTTTTTATTTTCAAGTACAGGAATGCCTTCACGACATATGTATAATGGTTGGAAATCACCAGTAGTTGTCGGTTTTAGTATTACAACAAGTGAACACACTTTTTTTTCGTTTTTTACAGTTTCGAATTGTAACATATGTGTTACACGTTCTTGGTTTGTTTTGGCAATTTCAAGTAATTCATATAAGTCAGAGTAGCCTTCTCCGAGTTCTATAAAGCGTTGAATCATATTTTTTCCTCCTCTTTCTTTTACTGTACCACCTCACTTTTTAAATGAAAAGTAGACAAATAAAAAAACCCTGCAAAGCAGGGCCCTTCTAATACTAGTATGTACTAGTAAGAAGGCAAAGGGAGAGGAGAAACCGGAGGAAGAACTTATGGGGAAACGTAAGTCTTCTCCGCGGTTGGCAACAACATCGAATGTGATGTTGTTATATTTATTTATGTCCAATCTAAATGAAGATATACATAATGAAATTAAAATTTATGTTAGGCTTTTTATTTTTCTTTTTTTTATTTTATGATAGGATAAAAAAGGTAAAGTGGAACTGATGTACATAAAGGGTTTTTGTTCGCAAATAGTGAGATGAATATGCGAGAAAGAGCGAACGGTTATTTTAACTAAAGTTCTCTATAGGTTAAGTAACGAATTAGTGAAGAATTGTATGGTTTGGTAGCGGTTACCGACTTGAGATGGATTTACTGTAATCGCTCGATAGATTGAAATAAAGGTAGTGACAACAGATGAGAGTAGTTTCAGGAAAATGTAAAGGGCACCCACTTAAAGCGGTACCTGGTAATACAACACGTCCAACGACAGATAAAGTGAAAGAATCTATTTTTAATATGATAGGTCCTTATTATGATGGTGGTATCGCTCTTGATTTATTTGGTGGTAGTGGTGGTCTTGGAATTGAGGCCATAAGTAGAGGGATTGATAAAGCGATTTTTGTTGACCGAGATAGTAAAGCGATAAAAATCATTCATCAAAATTTAGAAAGCTGTAGAATACAAGAACAAGCCGAAGTGTACCGAAATGATGCGGAACGTGCGATAAAGGCGCTTATAAAGCGTGAAATATCATTCGATCTTATACTAATAGACCCTCCATATAAAGGTCAAAAAATTGTGTCTTTAATTAGTGTGATGGATCAACATGGATTGTTAAATAAAGATGGAATCATTATGGCAGAGCATGGGGATGACGTAGTTTTACCTGATTCTATAGGAGAACTTGTAAAAGTACGGGCAGAAAACTATGGGATTACAGCAATTTCGATTTATAAGTATGAAGGTGAGGGGACAGAATGACAAGTATAGCTATTTCTTCAGGGAGTTTTGATCCAATTACCCTTGGACATTTGGATATTATTAAAAGGGGAGCAAAAGTATTTGATGAAGTATATGTAGTTGTTTTAAACAATTCATCAAAAAAACCATTCTTTTCGGTAGAAGAACGCCTAGAGTTAATTCGAGAGGCGACAAAGGATATTCCGAATGTAAAAGTTGATTCACATAGTGGATTATTGGTGGAATATGCAAAAATGCGTAATGCAAATGCAATATTACGTGGTTTGCGAGCGGTTTCTGATTTTGAATATGAGATGCAAATTACTTCAATGAATCGAAAATTAGACGAAAATATCGAAACCTTCTTTATTATGACAAATAATCAATATTCATTTTTAAGTTCAAGTATTGTAAAAGAAGTTGCGAGATATGGGGGAAGTGTAGTAGACCTTGTTCCTCCGATGGTAGAGCGTGCTTTAAAAGAAAAGTTTCAAACCCCGTTAAAGTGAACGGGGTTTTTCTTTATAAATGCGTAAAAACAATAAGATAACATATAAATATAAACAAAATAAGGTGAAGATTGGTCCGTAGTGTATAAATGATGTCCAAATATCAGTTAGTGTGTAAGAATGATTCAATAAAAATACGGGAAGATCTTCTTGCGTAGGCGAGAAAGAATGAACTTTTTCATAAAATGGTCCCCAAAATATAAAAGTGAAAATAGGAGCGAGAATACTTTGAATAATTCGAGCTAAAAAATATGGCTTAAAGCGGATATCTGTCTCCGCTAATATGCTTGCTACTTGTGCCTGAATAGAAAGGCCGCTAAATGCTAAAATGAAGCTTGTTACCATCGCTTGTTGAAGAAGTGTTGTTTCATTAATTTGACTAATCATTTGGCTTCCAAGCGTCATTTCAAAAACACCGGATAATATCGGAATACTAAATTGGGATGTAAGTTGGAAGAATGATAAAATATGTTGCATAATAAAAGAAAGCGCTTCTGTAATTTCGAAAACAGTAATCATTTTATTTAAAACAGAGAATAAAATAATAAACCCACCAATCATGAGCAATGTTTGAATAGAAGAAACGATAGCGTCACCGAGTAGTTTTCCGATTGGTCTTTTTTCTTGCATACGTGTTTGGTGGAGTATGGAAAAAGGGTTTTGAAAGGCACGCTTTTGATTCGTATGTTTGTCTTTTATGTAAGTATCGTTATTACCGTAAAAGCGCATAAGTAATCCGACGATAAAGTTACTTATATAATGTGCTGCTGCTAATACGAGCCCTAATTTCGGATTATTGAAAAAACCAATAGAAACCGCTCCAAAAATAAAAAGTGGATTAGAAGAATTTGTGAAAGATACGAGTCGTTCCGCTTCAATTTGTGTTAGTTGATTGCTCCTGCGTAGTCTAGCGCTTAATTTGGCGCCAGCGGGGAATCCTGAAGCCATTCCCATTGCCCAAACAAACCCACCTACCCCTGGAACACGAAACAGTGGACGCATTAGTGGTTCTAATATAACACCGATAAATTTTACAACACCAATACTGATTAGAAGTTCCGCAATGATGAAAAACGGTAGTAGTGAAGGGAATACAACTTCCCACCATATATTTAACCCGCGAATTGAAGCTTGCAAAGCATCTTGGGGGTGAAGTACAAGAGAAAAGGTTAAAAACAACATTGATATGGTAAGAAAAGCAGTTTTCCATTTTTCGTACATGTAAGAAAATCCCCCTTTGTCCCAAAAACGTTCATTTCAGTATACGTGGATATGTGGTGAATTTAGACCATAAGTATGAAAAAGGAATGAAAAAAATTAAAGGGTGAGAAAAATGAAGGAACCAAAAATTGGTTTAGCACTTGGATCCGGAGGTGCAAAAGGTTTTGCTCACATAGGGGTAATAAAAGTGTTAAGGGAAGCTGGTATCCCTATTCATATGGTAGCAGGTAGTAGTATAGGAGCGCTAATTGGTACATTTTATGCAGCGAGTTGTAACGTTGAAAGACTGTATAAATTGGCAGCTGTTTTTAAAAGGAAATATTATTTGGATTTTACAGTTCCTAAAATGGGATTTATTGCTGGAAAACGTATTAAAGATATGATTAAAATGTTTACATATAATAAAAATTTAGAAGAGTTAGATATCCCGACTGCTGTTGTGGCTACTGACATTTTGAAGGGGGAAAAAGTTGTTTTTACAAGCGGTCCGATTGCGGAGGCGGTTCGAGCTAGTATATCTGTGCCAGGGGTGTTTGTTCCAGAGAAAATAGATGGCCGCTTATTAGTGGATGGAGGGGTAATTGACCGTATTCCTGTATCGGTTGTAAAAGATTTAGGGGCTGATATTGTTATTGCTGTTGATGTATCTCCAATTAAGGTGAATGGAGAGGTTACATCGATTTATGATGTGATTATGCAAAGTATTGAAATCATGCAGCATGAACTTGTGATGAATCGGCAAATAGCATCAGATTTAATGATGCGGCCAGCAGTAGAACAATTTAGTTCGCGTGCTTTTACACATATTGAAGACATCATTCGGGTCGGAGAAGTGGAAGCAGAAAAACACATTTCAAACATTTATTTACTAATTGAGCAGTGGAAGGAGAAACATAATGTTTAAGCGTTTTCGGTTTATATATGCAATTTTAATAGGGGTTATATTGGCAATGCTACTTGTTTATGTGCGTTTGCCGTATTATGTGACAAAACCAGGTATGGCGGCGAAATTAGCGCCATACGTCCAAGTAGATGGTGGAACGAAAGAGTCTGGTGATTTCATGCTTGTCACTGTCTCAATGGGACCTGCCAATGTGGTGAACTTAATTGCTGCGCAATTTAATAAATATACACACGTTTCGAAGGCGGAAGAAATATTGCAAAAAGGTGAGAGTGATGAAGAATATCAATTTCGCCAAAATTATGCAATGAAAGATTCACAAAACGCTGCAATTTATAATGCATATAAACGTGCAAATCGCTCTGTTTCTTTTGAAAATAAAGGTGTACTAGTGGCTGGTGTAGCAAAGGGCATGCCGTCAGAAGGAAAGCTTAAGCTTGGAGATGTTATAGTAGCTGTCGATGGAAAAACATTCGACAAGACGGAACAATTTATTGAGTATATGACAGGGAAAAAAGAAGGGGATACAGTAAATATTGAATATAAGCGGGGCGGAAAACAGTTTAAAGAAAATTTAAATGTAAAGACAATCCCTAATGGGAATGGACGCGTCGGTATAGGGGTCTCTATCGTTACGGAAAGAGAGTTAGTAGTAGATCCTAAAGTGAAAATTGATTCCCATGAAATAGGAGGGCCATCAGCAGGGTTAATGTTTACACTAGAAATTTATAATCAGCTCGTTGAAGAAGATTTAACAAACGGACATGAAATAGCTGGAACAGGTACAATCAATGATAAAGGAGAAATTGGTCCAATTGGTGGTATTCAGCAAAAAGTAGTAGCTGCTAGTGATGCAGGAGCTGAAGTGTTTTTTGCGCCAAATGAAAAAGGTGTAGAGAAATCGAATTATAAAGATGCTCTTGAAGCTGCGGAAGATATTAAAACAAAGATGAAAATTGTACCGGTGGACACACTGGATGATGCATTAACGTATTTGGAAAAAATGGGTAAAACAAAGTAAACCTCTCTGAAAAAGAGAGGTTTTTTTATAGGAATTTTTTAGTTGTTTCATCATAACGAATTGGATGATGCGTTGCGTCTTGTTTTAGCAGTTGTGTCCGCAAAGGTTCTTGCATTATGGAGAAATATACAGCATTTGATTTTCGCTCCATGTCTAAAGTTGGATGTTCGAATGTTTTCGTATGAGTAAGGATTGGGAGTTCTATTTTTTTCTTGTTTTTAGAAAGATAAGTTTGTCCCTTTTGTGACATTCCGAGAAGACGGATATACGGCGCGTGTTGCTCTATATTTGCTTTATATATTTCTTCCTTCGTTGTATTTGTTAAAATATGTGTACAAGCTCTTTGTAATCTAGTCCATGTATAACGTTTTGTTTTTAATGCTTCCATGAATGAATAGAAAGATGAACTGTTTTGTATTTTTGATAAAATACGATGCTCTAAACCTTCTTCCATTTCATATATATGTTGTAAGTCCTCTGAAGACATCGTCATAAGTTTGTATTTAAAAAATGAAAAGTATTTTTCCCAGTTATGTAGCGTCCCGTAGTTTTGTTTGTAGTTTTCTAAAAGAGAAGCAGTCATTTTCGGGATAAAAGGCTCAATAGTTGTAGAGGAACTGTTTTCATTAAATAGCTGTTTGCGAATACTTGTTGCACTTGCAATATGTTGATCATGAAATGTTTCATCATGATAATGAGAGGCGAATCTTTTTATAGTTTGTGCTTGCATGGAACTATTTTGTAAGAGAATTGCCTTAATGTACTGTAAGCCTAAAATGTTATTTGGTTGTGACATATCTACGTTTTTTTCGGCTGGTAAGATGTGTAGAAAGGCTTCAGATGTAGCTTTTGCATAACTATTACCTGCATTCATAAATTGCTTCACAAGACGATTAAAAGTCTCTTCTTCATTTTTTTGTATAGCGATGGTATTGTAGAAATTTTCAGTTTGTCCATCTTCACTACCGAAACAAATTTCAGAAACACCAAGGGCGTTTAAAATCGAAATTGCGCCATTTGCGAAAGTTTCGGCCTTTTGTGTTGCGAATGCATAAGGAAGCTCTACAACAAGGTCTACGCCGTTTGTTAAGGCCATTTTAGTACGATACCATTTGGAGATGAGTGCGGGCTCACCACGCTGCAAAAAAGGACCACTCATAACGGCGATAATAATATCAGACTGTGTTAACTTTTTTGTTTGTTGCACATGATAAGCATGACCGTTATGAAAAGGGTTATATTCAACAACAATACCACTGGATTTTATGGTAATCTCTCCTTTCGATGTAGCATCTTTTTGGAAAACGTGATAATCTATATATTATTTCCTATGATGACTTCATTATAGTGTAAAGAAAAAACATTGACAAATATAAAATGGCTAGCTATAATTTTGTTTGTTGCCTTGAGGTGATATGATATGAAATGGTCCATCCATCAATTGAATAAATTGAGAAATAAAGGATTGACATTAAATGAAATGGTAGATGTAAGTGAGCTAAAAGAGGTCGAGAAAGATATTCGTGAAATTAATCCTGTTCATGTAACAGGAAGAGTTGATTTTGGCTCCGGTAAGTTTACGTTTCATCTACATATAACTGGAAGCATGGTTTTACCATGTTCTCGCTCTTTAGTAGATGTGACATTACCATTTGACATTAAAACAACTGAGGTGTTCCAAACTTCAGAAGAAGAATTTGAAACAGAAGCTGAAATTCATTGTTTAGAAGGAGAAGTACTTGACTTACTGCCCGTAATCAAGGAAAATATACTTTTGGAGATTCCAATGCAAATTTTCAGTGATGATGTTTCTGGTGGAGCACCGATGCAAGGTCAAGACTGGCAAGTGATTTCGGAAGAAAACAAAGAAAAGCCTGTTGATCCAAGATTGGCAGGACTTGCAAAGTTTTTTGACAAATAATCGGAAGACTGGTTTAGGCCTTCATATGAAAATAACTATTTCTTTTAAGGAGGTGGGAAGAATGGCTGTACCTTTTAGAAGAACTTCTAAAACAGTAAAAAGAAAGCGTCGTACGCATTTCAAATTATCAGTACCTGGTATGGTAGAGTGCCCAAGCTGTGGTGAAGCGAAATTAGCTCACCGTGTATGTAAAGCATGCGGTACTTACAAAGGTAAAGAAGTAATCAGCAAGTAATTGCGAAAAATAAACGTAGAAGATATCTTCTACGTTTATTTTTTTTTGCCTTATTCTTTATTTGTTGTATTCTATCTTTTCTAGTAACTGCATATGCTTAATAAAAAATGCATAGGGAGGACTAGAGAGATGGCGACAACAAGACAAGATGCTTGGACTGATGATGAAGATTTGCTTCTGGCAGAAGTAGTACTCCGGCATATTCGTGAAGGTGGAACGCAACTTTCCGCTTTTAAAGAAGTGGGGAGGCATTTGTCTCGTACACCTGCAGCTTGTGGATTTAGGTGGAATTCTTACGTTAGAAAGCAGTATAAAGAACGTATTGAAGAAGCAAAGCAACTTCGTAAGGTAGAAAATTATGAAGTGAAAGAGACAAAGGTATTAGAGCCAAAATCTATTACGTTGAATGATGTTATTGAATTCTTGCGAAATTATAAAGATGAAAGCTCTTTAATGGTGTTGCAACAACAAATTGAATCGTTACAAACAGAGAAAGAATGTCTTTTGGAGCGATTATCAGTATATGAGGAAGAATATAGAACATTACTGGATTATATCGATCAAAAAAGAAGTGTAATGGTAGCAGAAAGAAATGGTGCTCGTTCGAATGGGGAATTAGAGAAATTAAAGAAATAAAAAACAGCTGCGTAACAGCTGTTTTTTTTATTTTTTATGCAGATTCTTCGTTTGTAATCGCATTCAAATTTGTTTCTGGGTGCCAAATATAAAAATCGCCATTAGTTACTGATACTGGCTGGAAACTTAATTTATCCCAAAAACCAGCTGACTGGATACGTGCTATCGTTTTAATTGGGAATTGTAGTTGTTTTGCATAATTAACAAGCATTTGTCCGAATCCTTGTTTTTGAAAAGTCGGCAACACTTCAAGTTTATAAAGTTCTAGGTAAGTACCAGTAATTTCAAATGGTTCTCCACCGTTCCTTTTCATATATAGGCTCATACGTGCGATTAGCGATCCTCCATAATAAATACCGTAGAATGGAGACTCACTATCATTTTCAATAATGTTTGCTTGTAATTCTTCCAACATGGATAGTTCTTGAGCTCCGCACCCTTTAAATTTTTTAAATTCATCTAATGTTTTATAATTGATGAGCAAGCGTTCAACTTTTGGGAATCCCATTACATCACATCCTTTTCTTATCTTGTTGAATGCAGAAAAGTTAAAATATTTATAATAATATTATAACTCATTTTTTAATTTTTATGAAGAAGATAGAATATTTCTTTCATTATTTTTTTGAGGATTTGCTAAACTAAGAATAGAACTATGTATATAGGTAGTATATACATAGTGAAAGAAGAGGTTGCATTTGGTAAAAGATAATTAAATCCTTAACTATGTAATTGTAATTTAATAAGATGTAAAGGGGGAAGGGCAAGGGAACTTATATCACTGTTAATATGAGTTCTTTGTGTGAAGATGAAAATTGGAATTGTTGGACCGGGAGCTATTGGTCTCCTATATACATTTTATTTACAAAAAAGCAATCAAGATGTTACGTTGTTTACAAGAAACGCTAAGCAAGCAGAGGAATTAAACTTAACGGGTGTAACTTGTATTAGGAATGGAGAACGTGAAACAGTATTTCCATCTATTTTACCGATAGAAAGTATGCTGGATAAACAGTTAGATTATACATTTATTGCTGTAAAGCAATATCATATAACTGACATATTACCTTTTGTGCAGGGAGAATCGTCATTAATCTTTTTGCAAAATGGAATGTCCCATCTTCACATTATGCAAAAAATAGGAAATGAACGTATAGCAGTCGGGATTGTGGAGCATGGTGCAAAAAAAGAGGATGGACATACAGTTCATCATACTGGAATAGGTGTTACAAAGTTTGGTGTAGTGCGTGGTAAATCTAGTTGTTTTAAAAAGGTATTTAATTGTTTTCCTTTTGATTATTTTCCGATTCAGATAGAAGATGATTGGAAGGGGATTATGCGCAATAAATTAGTAGTCAATGTATGTATTAATCCATTGACGGCATTATTGCGGGTTGAGAACGGAGAGTTAATTTCAAATCCGTTTTTTTATCAAATGATGGAGCAAGTATTTCAGGAAATTGCATTTCTTGTTAAAGAAGAAGATAAGGAAATGGTATGGCAAATGGTATGCCAAGTATGTGAAAAAACATCTCATAATACTTCATCTATGTTAGCGGACGTAAGAGCGAATAGACAAACGGAAGTTAATGCGATTGTTGGATATGTACTAGAGGAAGCTAAGGAACAACAACAATCTGTTCCGACACTTCGATTTTTGTTCAATGCAATAAAAGGAATGGAATTATAAGTGTTTTTCTTTGCTTTTACGTGAAACATTGACTACAATGTGGGTTGGTGAGAGAACAGGATACGAAAGGAAGAATTATATGGAGATAAAAGAAATCTCTGTTCCACTACAAGGTGTTGTAGCGGACTATATGAACGGTAAAAAAGAGATACAGTCATGTTTTGATTATCTGTTAACAGAGGATGCTTTTAAACAGCGTTTACATGATTTACGTGAGAGAGAGTTTTTCCGTCAAGATTTAGTAACGCATTTATTAGAATATAATACACAATTGCAAGCGGGAGAATTTACAATTCAAAATATAAAAGCGCTTGAAGATGAAAATACATATGTTGTTATAGCTGGACAACAAGCTGGGTTATTAACTGGTCCGCTTTATACAGTGCATAAAATCATTTCAATTTTACAGCTTGCAAAAGAAAAAGAAGAGAGCTTAGGGGTTCGGGTTGTTCCTGTCTTTTGGATTGCTGGTGAAGACCATGATATGGATGAAATTAATCATACATTTGTAACGAAAAATAAAAAAATAAAAAAGACCATTTTTCATGATCGTTATCCGAAAAAGGCGAGTGCTTCTGAGTCTGAGCTTTCTATTGAAGACTGTAGAAAATGGGTCGAAGAGATTTTTAAAACATATCCGGAAACGAATTTTACAAAGGATGTATTACAATTTGTTGATGATTCTTTAGGTAAATCGCATACATATGTAGATTTCTTTGCTCGCCTTATTACGAAAATGTTCGCAAATTCTGGTTTAATTCTTGTAGATTCACATCATCCTGCATTAAGAAAATTAGAAGTACCGTTTTTACAACAAATTATAAGTAAATATAAAGAAATTCAAGTAGGGCTTCGTAATCAACAGGAAGTAATTAAGGAATTAGGATTTAAACCGATTATTGAAACGAAGACAAATGCAGTGCATATATTTATGGAAATTGATAATGAGCGAGTATTGCTTGAAGAGAATCAAGGGAAGTTTATTGGAAAAGATGGAGTACATTCATTTTCATATGAAGAATTGATGGAAGAGATGGAAAGAAGTCCAGAACGTTTTAGCAATAATGTTGTAACGCGCCCTCTTATGCAAGAATATGTGTTTCCTACGTTAGCGTTTATTGGCGGTCCGGGGGAGTTAGCTTATTGGAGTGAATTGCAACAAGTGTTTCATACGGCCGGTTTCCAAATGCCACCTGTCGTTCCGCGTCTTACGATTACTTATATGGAGCGAGATATAGCGACGGATTTATATGATTTAGATTTGCAAGAAATTGATCCATTTCTAAATAATATAGATAATCTGCGTGACAATTGGCTTTCTAATCAAATAGAGGAACCGATAGACGAGCGATTTATAGAAGCGAAAAAAGAAATAATGGATATTCATACATCATTACAACAATTCGTGAAAAAAATAGATCCAGGGTTAAATGAGTTTGCTGGGAAAAATGAACTGAAAATTAATGAGCAAATTGAACTGTTAGAAAGAATGTTGAAAAGAAATGTTGAGAAGAAACATGAAGTTCAACTGAATAAATTCCGCCGTTTACAATTTGCGCTTCGTCCATTAGGGGCACCGCAAGAACGTGTGTGGAATGTCTGTTATTATTTAAATCAGTTCGGTCTTGATTTTGTTGACCGGGTAATGGAACAATCTTTTTCGTGGGACGGAAAACATCATGTAATAAAACTATAGAATCTTGCTCTTTTGAGCAGGATTTTATTTTTATTCCGTTGAATTAACTGTGAAGTGAAATATTTCTGAATTATCTATCTTGTGTTGATATAATGAATCGCTATGTATCAGGTATATATATATGACAAAATAGCACAAAATGTAAACGGATTAATATCTTTTTCGACAGGTTTTTGTTTAAATTCCCGCAAAAAATGATAAAATTTAGTATATAATAAAATAAAATAGCGATTTGTATAGCGTGCTACCTTGTTGGAAGTTAAATGAGTCGTTCTTTAGTAGCATTTCATCCTCTAGTAGTAAATTTTGTTTGTAGAGTGAGAAATGTATTTAACATAATTAATTGGAAAAAGAGTAGGTGCAGCAATGTTCAAACACGTAACAGTACTTTTAAAAGAAACAGTAGATGGCTTAGATATAAAGCCGAGTGGTACATATGTAGATTGTACACTGGGTGGAGGAGGACATAGTTCTTATTTATTATCTCAGCTAACAGATGGTGGAAAATTAATAGCATTTGATCAAGATGAAATAGCGATTCAAAATGCGAAGGAAAAATTTTCTTCTTATGGTGAACAATTTGTAACAGTGAAGAGCAACTTCCGTTATTTATCTGAAAAACTACATGAATTAGGTATTACAGAAGTAGACGGGATTTTATTCGATTTAGGTGTTTCATCCCCACAATTAGATACACCAGAGCGTGGCTTTAGTTATCATCATGATGCACCGTTAGATATGCGGATGGATCAAGATGCCCCATTAACAGCATATGATGTTGTGAACAGCTGGTCATATGAACAACTCGTAAGAATTTTCTTCCAATACGGAGAAGAGAAATTTTCAAAGCAAATAACAAGGAAAATTGAAGCTTATCGCGAGAATAAGGCTATTGAAACGACAGGAGAATTAGTGGAATTAATTAAAGAAGGTATTCCAGCTCCGGCACGTAGAACAGGTGGACATCCTGCGAAGCGAGTATTCCAAGCGATTCGTATCGCTGTAAATGATGAATTAAAAGTATTTGAAGAAGCGTTGGAATCTGCAATTGATATGGTCAAGCCTGGTGGAAGAGTTAGTGTTATAACATTCCATTCTTTAGAAGATCGTATTTGTAAAACGACGTTTAAGCGAAATAGCACAACGCCGCAATTACCACAGGGACTACCGATTATTCCGGATGAATTTAAGCCTAAATTAAAGCTTATTACAAGGAAACCGATTTTACCTTCTGACATTGAATTAGAAGAAAATAATCGAGCGCGTTCTGCGAAGTTGAGAATCGCTGAAAAACGATAAAAAGGAGAGAGAGGTATGACTAATTTAGCTGTAAAGTATAAACAACAGGCGCAAGAAGAGGTACAAATTCAAGCGCCGCCACAGCAGATGGTTAAGCCAAAAGTTAAAACGAAAATTACGAGAATTGAAAAGCTATTGTACGTAACGTTTATTGGATTTTTATTATATGCCTGTGTAGCTTTTATTGGGAATAAAGCGGGTCTATATCAAGTTAATGTAGAAGCAGCGACGATAGAAGAACAAATTGTGAAAAAACAAAAGGAAAATCAAGAATTGCAGGCTGAAGTAGAGAAGTTAAGTCGTTATGAACGTATCGCTGAAGTTGCAAAAAAACACGGGCTAGAAATTAATGCGAATAATGTGAAAGGCCTAAAGTAAGGCAAATAGGTGTGAAGAAAAGATGAAGAGAACTATGACCAAATTTCATACCAATAAGGGAGCAGGTTATTTTATGATATTTTTCCTCCTGCTCTTTTTGCTGTTATTAGCCCGGTTTTTTTACATACAAGTAACAGGAACAGTGGACAATCACGATTTGAAAAAACTTGCTGAACAGAAACATAGTAAAAAAGGAGTTCTCGAAGCGAATCGAGGAACAATTTATGACCAAAATGGTCATGTCCTAGCGCAAGATGCAAATTCTTATAAACTTGTAGCTGAGTTAAAAGGAGCCAACGCCGTTAAGGATAAAGAGGATACTGCAAAAAAAATCGCAGGAGTACTCGAAAAAGATGAAGATAAAATTTTAGCTACTTTAAATAAAGAAGGCAGAAGTCAAGTGGAATTTGGAACATTAGGTAAGGGCTTGACGAAAGAAAAGAAAGAACAAATAGAAGCATTAAAATTGCCGGGAATTTCTTTCGTTACTGAAAATGCGAGAGTTTATCCAAACGGTGATTTCGCATCTTACGTTATTGGGTACGCGAAACCGAATGCAGATGGAATCGCAGTAGGTCAATTTGGCTTAGAAAAGAGTTTGGATAAATACTTAGGTGCTTCTAATGGAGAGGTAGCTTATACAGGGGACCGTAAAGGCGTATCACTTGACGGTGGGAAAGTGAATGTAAAGGCACCTAAAAATGGAGATAATGTATATTTAACGCTTGATCAACGTATTCAAAGTTATTTAGAAGACGCAATGAAAGAAGCGAGTAAACATTATGAACCAGAAAATTTAATTGGAATTGTCGCAGATCCAAAAACAGGGAAAATATTAGCGATGTCTAGTAAACCTAGTTATGATCCGAACCAGGGGCAGATGGGTTACTTTTATAACGACGCAATTGCAAATGCATTTGAACCGGGATCGACAATGAAGATTTTCACATTAGCGGCGGCCATTAATGAAGGTGTATACAATGGGCAAGACTTTTATCAGTCTGGTACATATCAAGTTGGTAATCGAAAAATAAAAGATCATAACGGCGGCGCTGGATGGGGTTCTATTACTTTTGATGAAGGGGTAGAGCGATCTTCAAACGTAGCGTTTGCGATTTTAGGTGATCAAAAACTTGGTCCAGATCGTTTCCGAAAATATATTCATAATTTCGGATTAGATGAAAAAACAAACATTGATTTACCTGGTGAAGGGTCAAATACAATTTTATTTGATCAACAAATACAACAAGTAACAACAGCATTTGGACAAGGTTCTACAGTTACACCAATTCAACTTGTACAAGCTGCAACAGCGATTGCAAATGATGGGAAAATGATGAAACCTTATACAATTGACAAAATTGTTGATCCAATAACAGGTAAAGTACAGCTAGAGCATAAACCAGAAGAAGTAGGAAAACCTGTTTCTAAAGAGACAGCAGCGCAAGTAAGGCAATTACTAGAACGTGTTGTTACATCACCGAAAGGAACAGGGACTGCGTATAAAATTGATGGCTATTCAGTCGGTGGTAAAACAGGTACAGCACAAATTCCTGACGGGAAAGGTGGCTATATGACAGGAAGAGAGAATTATATATTCTCATTCTTAGGTATGGCACCGATGGACGATCCACAACTTGTTGTGTATCTGGCCGTTAAACAGCCGAAATTAAAAGATGATGAAAACGGGGCTAAACCTTTAGCTGATATCTTTAAATATGTAACGAAAAATAGTTTAGAGTATTTAAAGATTAAACCAAATGAAATAAAGGATCCGAAGAAATATGTGAAAGAGCAGCAAACTGTCGTTCCAGATGTAACCGGAAAAACGATGGATGAAGCGAAAAAAGCAATTGATAAAGCAAAACTTCGTCCAATCGTATTAGGTGAAGGGAAAGTACAGCAGCAAGTGCCAAAAGCAACTGAACAAACATTAAAAGGTGATCGAGTCTTCTTAGTAGGAGATAAGCCTACAATGCCAAATATACAGGGATGGGCACTGCGTGATGTTATGAATTTAGCAAAAACATTAAAGCTTAACTTAAAACCTTCTGGTACAGGATATGTAACGGAACAAAGTGTGGTGGAAGGAACATTGTTGCAACCTGGTACAGAATTAGGTGTAACACTCGTACCACCACTTGAGCCGCAGCAAGAAGCAGAAAAGCCATAATGGTAATAAGGAAGAAGTTCTAATTAAATAAGTACAAGCATATATTGGAACAAGCTAGGCGTAAGGGAGGCTTGTTCCAATATGCGTGTATCAAATGTAACAGTTAGGAAACGACTTATTTTTATACTTATATCGGGTATACTCATTTTTACCATCATCGATATTCGTCTTGGATATGTACAATTTTTTCTTGGAAATATGTTAACGGATCGTGCGAAGGATTCATGGAGTCGTAATATTACTTTTGAACCAGAGCGAGGGAAGATTTTAGATCGAAATGGTGTGGAGCTTGCTACGAATAAAAGTGCACCGACCGTCTTTGTTGTGCCGAGGCAAATTGAAAAACCAGCAGAGACTGCAGAGAAGTTAGCTGCAGTATTAGGTGTGGAAAAAGATGATATTTATAAGCGGATTACAAAAAAAGAGTCGATTGTAAGGCTTGATAAAGGCGGAAGAAAAATATCGCATGACAAAGCGAAAGAAGTACGCGGATTAAGTTTAAAGGGTGTATATATCGCAGAGGATTCCATCCGGTACTATCCATTCGGTAATTTTTTATCACACGTATTAGGATTTGCGGGCAGTGATAATCAAGGGCTTATGGGACTAGAGAAATATTATGATAAAGAGCTAAATGGTGATAAAGGTCATGTGCGATTTTTTGCAGATGCGAAAGGACAGAGAATGCCTAACGTTGGAGATGATTTCAAAAAACCAGAAGCCGGCTTGAATTTAGGATTAACAATTGATTCACGCATTACGAGGATTATGGAGAGAGAAATGAATATTGCGGAATCAACGTATAATCCTGACGGTATGATAGCAATTGCAATGAATCCGAAAAATGGTGAAATTTTAGGTATGTCAAGTCGGCCAAGTTTTGATCCAGCAGATTTCCAAAGTGTTTCTCCGGAAGTATATAACAGAAACTTACCTGTATGGAGTACGTATGAGCCGGGGTCAACATTTAAGATTATTACATTAGCTGCAGCCTTGAATGAAAATTTAGTAGACTTAGAGAAAGATACGTTTTATGATGATGGAGCAGCTGAAGTTGGTGGGGCTAGATTGCGATGTTGGAAAGCTGGAGGACATGGTAGCCAAACGTTTTTAGAGGTAGTTCAAAACTCTTGTAACCCAGGATTTATTGAACTCGGTGATCGTCTTGGTAAAGATCGATTGTTTAAATACATTCGTAATTTCGGGTTTGGACAGAAGACCGGAATTGACTTACAAGGTGAAGGTAGCGGGATTTTATTTAATTTAGATAAAGTTGGTCCAGTCGAGCAAGCGACGACTTCATTTGGGCAAGGTGTTTCTGTTACACCGATTCAGCAAGTAGCAGCTGTAGCAGCCGCTGTAAATGGTGGAACTTTGTATCAGCCATATATAGCGAAGGAATTTATCGATCCAAAGAATAATCAAGTTGTCAGCAAAAAGACACCTGTTGCGAAAAGGCAAGTTATTTCCAAGGAAACTTCAGAGAAAGTTCGTTACGCGTTAGAGAATGTTGTAGCGAAAGGTTCTGGTAAAGGGGCTTATATTGATGGATATCGTGTAGGTGGAAAAACTGGAACTGCTCAAAAGGTGAAAGATGGAAAATATTTAGATAATAACTATATTGTATCATTTATCGGTTTTGCTCCAGCTGACGATCCGCAAATTGTTGTTTATGTAGCAGTGGATAATCCAAAAGGAGTCACTCAATTTGGTGGAGTTGTAGCAGCACCTATTGTTGGGAATATTCTTCGTGACGCACTTCCTGTAATGGGAGTAGAACCGAGAAAAGAGCAAGTTGAGAAAGAATATAAATGGGGCGATACACCAACTGTGGAAGTTCCGAATTTAATTGGTATGAAAAAGAAAGATTTACAAACGCAACTTGTAGACTTGAAGCTTGATATAAGTGGTGATGGTGGGAAAGTAATTAAACAATCACCAGAAGCAGGAGCTAAAGTAAAAGAGGGTTCAAAAGTTAGAATTTACTTCGGGAATTAAAGGTAACTGGTTGTGTTTTATGGTACAATTGGTGGAAGTGAGTTCTTTATAGAAAAATTGCTTTATTTGAGACGATAAGTGTCTCATTAATAAATAAATCTATTGATTAGACTATAGGTAGCACTTACCTCCTATTTTTATATAACTAGGAGGTAACGTGTTACCTGCTAAAATAAGAGATAAATAAACAATGTAGAGAGGGTTTAGTGAAATGAAGTTGCATACACTTGTATCATGTTTGCATGATTTTCCAGTTGTTCCAACAGAAAATCCAGAAATAACATCTATTGAAGCGGATTCACGTAAAGTGAAAGAGGGAAGCTTATTTATATGTATGAAAGGATATACGGTTGATAGCCATGACTTTGCTAAGCAAGCAGCCGCACAAGGAGCGGCTGCTATTGTTGCGGAAAGACCAATTGATGTTGACGTTCCAGTTGTACTTGTGAAAAATACTTTTCGTTCGCTAGCGGTTTTAGCTGATTATTTTTATGGCCAACCAACACACAAGTTACATTTAATCGGTATTACAGGTACAAATGGAAAGACAACAACATCGCATATTATGGATGAAATTATGCGCGCACATGGTCATAAAACAGGGCTAATTGGAACGATTAATATGAAAATCGGTGATGAAACATTTGAGGTGAAAAATACAACACCAGATGCACTAACACTTCAACAGACGTTTTCAAAAATGGTTGAACAAGGTGTGGATAGCACAGTAATGGAAGTTTCATCTCATGCTTTAGATCTTGGTCGTGTACACGGGTGCGATTATGATGTTGCAGTATTTACGAATTTAACACAAGATCATTTAGACTATCATAAAACGATGGAAGAATATAAACATGCGAAAGGGTTGCTTTTTGCACAGCTTGGCAATAGTTATCATCATAATCGTGAAAAATACGCTATATTAAACAGTGATGATCCAGTAGCAGAAGAGTATATGAGAAGTACAGCAGCTACTGTTGTAACATACGGTATAGATGTTGCAAGCGACATTATGGCACGAGATATCGTAATGACGAGTGGCGGTACAACATTTACACTTGTAACACCGTATGAAACTGTAAATGTTACGATGAAATTAATTGGTAAGTTTAATGTATACAACGTGTTAGCTGCTACAGCAGCAGGTCTTGTTTCAGGTGTGAGCTTACAAACAATTATTGATGTGATTAAAGAACTTGCTGGCGTTCCTGGACGTTTTGAAGTTGTTGATGGTGGACAAAATTACACAGTTATTGTTGACTATGCACATACACCTGATAGCTTAGAGAACGTACTAAAAACAGCAAAACAGTTTGCAAAAGGTGATGTATATTGTATCGTTGGTTGCGGTGGTGATAGAGATAGAACGAAAAGACCAATAATGGCAAGTGTTGCAACCAAATATGCAACTCATGCAATTTATACATCAGATAATCCAAGAAGTGAAGATCCGAAGGCTATTTTAGATGATATGGTAAATGATGCAAATGGGAATAATTATGAAGTAATTGTTGATCGAAAAGAAGCGATACGTTCCGCTATCTCGAAAGTGAAAGCAGAAGATATTATTATTATTGCTGGTAAAGGGCATGAAACGTATCAAATTATTGGTAAAGAAGTTCATCATTTTGATGATCGTGAAGTCGCTAAAGAAGCAATCACGGAGCGTTTAAACAACGAAGTGTAACAGCATGAGAGGAGGACTACATGTGCTTGAACAAGGTTTATTAGTAACGGCTGGGGTAGCATTCTTAATTTCTGTTGCCCTTTCGCCATTATTTATTCCATTTTTACGAAAGTTAAAGTTCGGACAGAGTATTCGTGACGAAGGACCGAAGTCACACCAAAAGAAATCAGGAACACCAACGATGGGTGGTATTGTCATATATGTATCTATGATGGTGACTACGCTTATTATGGCGATTAAATTTAACCATTTAGGTGCAGAAGTATCATTGCTATTATTAGTTACATTTGGATACGGATTAATCGGATTTTTAGATGACTACATAAAAGTAGTAAAGAAAAGAAATCTTGGTTTAACATCAAAGCAAAAATTGATTGGTCAGCTTGTAATTGCTATTGCGTTCTTTTTAATTGGAAAAGGGCAAGCATTTCACACTTATATCATGATTCCGGGAACTGATGTTAAATTTGAATTAGGCTGGGCATATTTTGTTCTTGTATTATTTATGCTTATTGGTGGATCAAATGCGGTCAATTTAACAGATGGTTTAGATGGTTTATTATCAGGAACAGCAGCTATTGCATTCGGAGCGTTTAGTATTATTGCTGTAGCTCAAGAACAATTTGGTGTAGCGATTTTCTGTATGGCAGTTGTAGGAGCTGTACTTGGCTTTTTAGTATTCAATGCGAATCCAGCGAAAGTATTTATGGGGGATACAGGTTCTCTAGCTTTAGGTGGTGCCATCGCAGCTGTAGCGATTTTGTTAAAACAAGAATTGTTACTCGTTATTATTGGTGGTGTATTCGTAGCGGAAACTTTATCTGTTATTATCCAAGTTATTTCGTTCAAAACAACAGGAAAGCGTGTCTTTAAAATGAGTCCATTACATCATCATTATGAATTATGTGGTTGGTCAGAGTGGCGCGTTGTTGTAACGTTTTGGTCTGTAGGATTTTTATTAGCTGTGCTAGGAATTTATATCGGGGTGTGGATGTAATTGAAAACTGTAACTGAATATCAAAATAAAAATGTTCTTGTATTAGGTATTGCTAAAAGTGGTTATGCAGCAGCTACTTTATTAAAAAAATTAGGGGCAAACGTCATTGTAAATGATGGGAAACCATTAGCGGGTAATGTGCTTGCAGCTGAGTTACAAGCGGAAGGAATGGATGTTATATGTGGTGGGCATCCGTTAGAATTACTGGAGAGAAACATTTCACTTGTCGTAAAAAACCCAGGAATTCCATATTCTAATCCACTCTTAGTGGCGGCGAAAGAAAAGCAAATTCCAATTGTAACTGAGGTTGAATTAGCATATCGTATTTCAGCAGCACCGTTTGTTGGGATTACGGGATCTAACGGCAAAACAACAACGACAATGTTAACGTTTGAAATGTTAAAAGAAGGACAAAAGCACCCAGTTATTGCGGGGAATATAGGTACTGTAGCTTGTGAAGTTGCACAATTGGCGGAAGAAAATGAAGTTGTCGTTACGGAACTTTCATCGTTTCAATTGATGGGAGTGGAATCGTTCCAACCAAAAATTGCAGCCTTTTTAAATTTATTTGAAGCGCATTTAGATTATCACGGGACGAAGAAAGAGTATGGTTTGGCGAAAGCGAATATTTTCAAAAACCAAACTGAAACAGATTATAGTGTAATTAACGCAGATGATGCAGATGTAATGGCATTATCGGCATATAGTAAAGGGCAGAAAGTATTATTTTCGACGACGAAAGAAATTGAAGATGGTGCGTATATAAAAGATAACGCTCTTTATTTTAAAGGCGAAAAAGTAGTTAAAGTAAGCGATATTGTTTTACCTGGTAAGCACAATTTAGAAAATATTTTAGCAGCAATGAGTATTGCTAAATTACTAGGTGTTTCTAATGAAGCAATTACTACTGTATTAAAAAGTTTTACAGGTGTAAAACATCGCTTAGAATATGTAACAACGATTAATAATCGTAAATTTTATAATGATTCAAAAGCGACGAATATGCTAGCGACAGAAAAAGCATTATCTGCATTTACACAACCGATTGTATTATTGGCAGGTGGACTTGATCGTGGCAATGAATTTGATGATTTAATTCCATATTTTAAACATGTCAAAGCGATTGTAACATTTGGACAAACTGCACCGAAATTAGTAAGAGCGGCAGAAAAAGCAGGATTAGATGTAATTGAAAGTGTCGATACTTTAGATGATGCAGTAGTGAAGGCTTATGCTCATTCTACCGATGGTGATGTTATTCTTCTTTCACCAGCATGTGCAAGCTGGGATCAATTTAAAACATTTGAAGAAAGAGGAGACATTTTTATACAAGCTGTGCATAAACTTATATAAAGTAAATCAAAACATCAGTAGGCTAACACCTACTGATGTTTTGTTACATAGGGCAAAAGGTTCTGCCCAAAGAGGTGGTGTTCATGGGTAATGAAGAAAACGCCTGATTTTATTCTCATCATCGTTACACTTGCGTTGTTAACAATCGGAATGATTATGGTTTATAGTGCGAGTGCGGTTTGGGCCTCTTATAAAATGGGGGATTCATTCTTTTTTGCAAAAAGACAATTGTTATTTGCAAGTCTTGGGGTAGTAGCTATGTTTTTTCTCATGAAAATTGATTATTGGGTGTGGCGTACGTATTCAAAAGTAATTTTACTAGTTTGTTTCGTTCTTCTTATTCTAGTTCTTATTCCTGGAGTAGGTCTCGTTCGTGGGGGAGCGCGAAGTTGGATTGGAATCGGAGCATTTTCTATCCAACCGTCAGAGTTTATGAAATTCGCGATGATTATTTTCTTAGCAAAATTTTTAGCGGAACGACAAAAATTAATTACATCGTTTAAACGAGGTTTGCTACCGGCTCTTAGTTTTGTATTTCTTGCTTTTGGGATGATTATGTTACAACCAGATCTTGGTACGGGAACGGTAATGGTTGGGACATGTATTATTATGATATTCATTTCGGGAGCAAGGGTTTTTCACTTTGCAATGTTTGGTTTGCTTGGTGCAGCGGGGTTTGTAGGGTTAATTGCATCAGCACCATATCGAATGAAACGCATCACATCATATTTAGATCCGTGGTCGGATCCGCTCGGAAGTGGATTTCAAATTATCCAATCGTTACTCGCAATTGGACCTGGTGGTTTATTTGGGCTTGGACTTGGACAAAGTAGACAAAAATTTCTTTATTTACCTGAACCACAAACAGACTTTATATTTGCAATCTTATCCGAGGAATTAGGTTTTATTGGTGGTTCATTTGTGTTATTATTATTTAGTCTATTATTATGGCGTGGGATTCGTATAGCATTAGGAGCGCCAGATTTATATGGTACTTTTTTAGCAGTAGGTATTGTGGCGATGATTGCGATTCAAGTAATGATTAATGTTGGTGTTGTAACAGGACTGATGCCTGTTACGGGTATTACTTTGCCGTTTTTAAGTTATGGTGGATCAAGTTTGACCTTAATGTTAATGGCAGTAGGTGTATTATTGAATATAAGTCGCCATTCTCGCTATTAAACCCTGTTTAAAAGACAGGGTTTTTCGTGTGTGTGTGAAAATACAATATGTATATAGAAATAAATACGATTGAATAAGAACAGGGAAGTGGAGGAATCAGTAGTGCGAGTATTAGTAAGTGGTGGGGGTACTGGAGGACATATTTATCCAGCTCTTGCTTTAATTAGAGAAATAAAAAAACTAAATCCGGAAGCAAGGTTTTTATACATTGGTACAGAGAATGGATTAGAGAGTACCATCGTACCGAAAGCGGGTATTCCGTTCCAATCTATTGTTATAAGTGGATTTAAACGAAAAATATCTCTTGATAATGTAAAAACAGTGATGCGTTTCCTAAAAGGTGTTCAAGATAGTAAACGATATATTCGTCGTTTTAACCCTGATATTGTGATTGGTACGGGTGGATACGTATGTGGGCCAGTTGTATATGCTGCGGCTAAATTAGGTATTCCGACTATTGTACATGAACAAAATAGTGTACCTGGTGTAACGAATAAATTTTTAAGTCGTTATGTCGATAAAGTCGCAGTTTGCTTTGAAGCAGCTGCAGAACATTTCCCACAGTCAAAAGTGGTTATGACAGGTAATCCACGTGCATCAGAAGTAATGGACCAAAATGGAATGAAAGGGAAACGTTCGGTAGGATTATCCCTTTCTAAAAAATCCGTGCTTATTTTTGGTGGGAGTCGCGGGGCTAGACCGATTAACGATGCCTTTGTAGAAGCGATTGAACAATTTGGGAATAAAAGTTACGAAGTATTATATGTAACAGGCGAAGTACATTATGATAAAGTTATGGAAGCCGTGAAACAAAAAGGGAATCCGGATAATGTTATTATTAAACCTTTTATTCATAATATGCCAGAGGTACTGACTGGTGTAGACCTTGTTGTTTCAAGAGCAGGGGCTACAACGCTTGCAGAATTAACAGCGTTAGGAAAGCCAAGTGTATTAATTCCAAGTCCGTATGTAACAAATAACCAT
Source organism: Bacillus hominis (assembly GCF_030348325.1). Classification (NCBI taxonomy): domain Bacteria; kingdom Bacillati; phylum Bacillota; class Bacilli; order Caryophanales; family Bacillaceae; genus Bacillus; species Bacillus hominis. Next base: position 3,533,502 of record NZ_JAUCFS010000005.1, on the reverse strand, counting down.
CAAGAAAAAAATGCACGATCAGTTGTTGATAAAGGCGCAGCTAAAATGCTACTTGAAAAAGATTTAACATCTGAAACGCTTATTCGTGACATTGATGAGATTTTATTGGATACACAAACATTACAAAATATGAAACTGGCTACTAAGCAACTTGGTATTCCAGATGCAGCAAATAAGCTATATGAAGTAATGAACAAGCTTATTAAAAAATAACATTAGGTGAACGCCCTGCATATTACTGTAATAAGGAGACTTAATATGGGGGAGATTGTCTATGGAACAATTAGTAAAAGAGCTTTTAGAAGCAAATGTTGGCCGTGTGTTAGTTAATGAACCGTTAGCGCGTTACACGACTATGAAAATAGGCGGACCAGCTGATATTTTAATTGTGCCAAAGCATGTTACTGGTATTGAGAAGACGCTAGAGTTAGTAAAGAAGTATAAGACAGGGTGGACTGTAATTGGTCGTGGTTCAAATCTTCTCGTATCTGATCAAGGTATAGAAGGTGTGGTTATTCGTTTAGGAGAAGGATTAGACCACTTAGAAGTCGAAAAACATAGGGTAAGAGTTGGTGCTGGATATCCCCTCATTAAATTGTCAACTTTACTTAGTCGACAGGGATTAGCTGGCTTGGAATTTGCAAGTGGTATTCCAGGCAGTGTTGGCGGTGCAGTGTATATGAATGCAGGCGCTCATAAGTCCGACATATCGAGTGTATTAACGAAAGCTCTTATTTTGTTTGAAAATGGAACAATTAATTGGTTGACGAATACCGAAATGGGGTTTTCTTATCGCACATCTGTATTGCAAATGAAACGCCCTGGTATTGTTTTAGAAGCTGAATTCCAATTGGAGGTAGGCGAACGCGAGGAAATTGTAAGAAGCATGCAAAAGAATAAAGAGTATCGCCGTGAAACGCAGCCTTGGAATCACCCTTGTGCAGGAAGTATATTTCGAAATCCAGTCCCATATTTTGCAGGGAATTTAATAGAAAAAGCAGGGCTTCGTGGCTATAAAATAGGTGGAGCTCAAATTTCTGAAATGCATGGAAATTTTATTGTTAATACTGGTGTGGCTTCAGCTCAAGATGTATTAGACTTGATCGCATTGATAAAGCGTACAATTAAGGATAAATTTGGTGTTGATATGCATACAGAAGTAGAAATCATTGGAAGATAACGGTTATTCGTTCCGCTCATTATCATTTATGTTATAATAAGAAGATAAGAACGGCATGAGGAACATGCCGTTCTTTATGTTACATAGGGGGATCGTACATGAAAAATAGTAAAGTGATTAAACTACAAGATCGTGTACCAAAATTAAAGAATCAAAAGAAAAAGAATAAGAAACCGGTTAATCATCGGTTAATTTTATACATATCGATTTTATTTTTATTAGTACTCTTTTTAATTTATTTTCGGTCTCCGCTTAGTAATATAAAAAAGATAAGTGTGTTTGGAAATCATTATATGACAGATGAACAAGTTATGAAGGAATCAGGTGTGACATATGATACGAGTTATTTCCGAGTAACAGCACATAAAGCAGAAGAAAACTTAACGAAACGAAAAGAAATTAAAGCGGTAAATGTAAAAAAACGTTTCCCAAACAAAATTGATGTTCATATCGAAGAATATTTAACAATTGGCTATATAAACAAAGATGGGAAATTACAACCGTTATTAGAAAATGGGAAAACACTCGATGTACTTCCGAACGGAAAACTTCCAGTTGCAGCACCAATTTTTGAACCGTTTAAAGAGGGGAAAATGAAGGAATTAATTGCAGAACTAGAAAAATTAACGCCGACTATTTTAAGGTCTATTTCTGAAATTCGTTATACACCAACGAACGCAAATGAAGATCATCTTACTTTATATATGAATGAAGGATATGAAGTGAGCACGACTATTCAAAATTTCGCAAAGCGCATGGAAGCTTATCCACTTATTTTAAAAACAATTGAACCTGGTAAGAAGGTTTTAATTGACTTAGAAGTGGGTGCATATACGAAGGAACTAGGTGCTGAAGAAAAGAAAGAATAAAATGATCGTTTTTACTGCGTTATTACGTATGAAATGAAACAAACGTTCTTTTATATGGATGCTAATTTGCAAGAATGCTTAATTTGATGAAAAAAATGTAAATTTTCTTAGATTCATACTAGGATTGGTACAAGTTTCACTTTTCTACAAGTACATCTTAGTGTAGACTTATACTTGGCGGTAATCTTTACACTTGAAATATAATTATTTCAAGATAAAGCAGTTATTCACAGGTTACTGCGATATTCTTAAATGAATGTTAAATAAAAATAAGAAAAATATAGGGTTAAAAAAGGGAAACGTATAAAGACGTTGAATATTTTTCTTATAAATAGTAAAGTTGCGATTGTTGTTCCATATATTGAGTTGTATGGTATAAATAAAGAAGGAGGTGCCAAAGAATGAACAGCAATGAAATATATGTTAGTCTTGACATCGGTACATCCAATGTTAAAGTCATCATTGGTGAAATGGTTAATGACAGCTTAAACATTATTGGTGTTGGAAACGTAAAATCAAATGGTTTGAAGAAGGGATCGATAGTTGATATAGATGAAACTGTTCGATCAATTAAAAAAGCAATTGAACAAGCTGAGCGCATGGTGGGTATCCACATTGAGCAAGTTGTAGTAGGTGTCAATGCAAACCAGGTACAGTTGCTCCCGTGTCACGGAGTAGTCGCTGTTTCAAATGAAGATCGTGAAATCGGGAATGAAGATGTCTTACGCGTTCTAGATGCAGCGCAAGTTGTGTCAATTGCTCCTGAACGTGAATTTATTGATGTGGTACCTCGACAGTTCATTGTAGACGGTCTTGACGAGATTAACGATCCACGCGGGATGATCGGTGTAAGATTAGAAATGGAAGGTACACTTATTACAGGCTCGAGAACTTTACTACATAACCTACTTCGTTGTGTAGAAAAAGCAGGTCTTGAAATTGTTGATATTTGTCTGCAACCTTTAGGGGCAGCAACAGTTGCGTTATCTTCGGATGAAAGAAATAGAGGAGTAGCCCTTGTTGATATGGGTGGAGGATCTACAACCTTATCTATTTTTAAAGATGGAGAGTTGCAAGCAACGAGCGTATTGCCATTAGGTGGAGAGCATATAACGAAGGATATAGCGATTGGGCTGAAAACTTCAACAGAAAATGCAGATCAAATTAAGCTAAAATATGGACATGCTTTTTATGATACAGCATCTGAAGAAGAGATGTTTACGGTTCCTATTATGGGAAGCGATCAAACAGAACAATATTCTCAGTTGGAATTATCGGATATAATAGAGGCTCGTGTAGAGGAAATTTTAATGTTTGTTCAAGATGAAGTGCGTAAGTTAGGAGTAAAGCAAGTAGCTTCTGGATATGTACTAACTGGTGGGATAGCTTCTATGCCAGGTGTTCTTGATCTTGCATATGATATTTTACATGAAAATGTTCGTATAGCAACTCCTGATTATATTGGTGTTCGTGAGCCCCAATATACAAGTGGAGTTGGATTAATTAAACATTCTTATCAAAAAGCTAAATTACGTGGGAAAAATGTGCAGGAAAAGCAAGAACATTTTGAACCAGTACCAGCACCAATGCCGGTACAACAGCAACCTGCGAAACAAAAAACTCGTAATCAAAACAATACTAATCAAAATGATGACCGCATGATGTCAAAAGTAAAACGTGTATTCCGTTATTTATGGGATTAAAATTGGACACGAAAAATGAGGTTCTAGGGGGATTTCGACATGTTAGAGTTTGATACTACTCAAGATCAATTAGCGAATATAAAAGTTATCGGTGTCGGCGGTGGCGGAAACAATGCTGTAAACCGTATGATTGAACACGGTGTACAAGGTGTAGACTTTATCGCTGTGAACACTGATGCACAAGCATTAAATCTATCAAAAGCTGAAACGAAAATGCAAATTGGTGGAAAATTAACGCGTGGACTTGGTGCAGGCGCAAACCCTGAAGTAGGGAAAAAAGCTGCAGAAGAAAGTAAAGAACAGATTCAGGAAGCACTTCGTGGTGCGGATATGGTCTTCGTAACTGCTGGTATGGGCGGCGGAACTGGAACTGGTGCAGCTCCAGTTGTTGCTCAAGTTGCAAAAGAACTAGGTGCGTTAACAGTTGGTGTTGTAACACGTCCATTTACATTTGAAGGACGTAAACGTGCAACGCAAGCTGCATCTGGTATTGCGTCATTTAAAGAAAATGTAGATACACTTATTGTAATTCCAAATGATCGCTTATTAGAGATTGTTGATAAAAATACGCCAATGTTAGAAGCGTTCCGTGAAGCAGATAACGTATTACGTCAAGGTGTTCAAGGTATTTCTGATTTAATTGCTACACCAGGTCTAATTAACTTAGACTTTGCAGACGTAAAAACAATTATGTCTAATAGAGGTTCTGCTTTAATGGGTATCGGTTCTGGTAATGGTGAAAATCGTGCAGCTGAAGCTGCGAAAAAAGCGATTTCTAGTCCATTACTAGAAACATCTATTGATGGAGCTCAAGGTGTTATTATGAACATTACGGGCGGCGCAAACTTAAGTTTATATGAAGTACAAGAAGCAGCAGACATTGTAGCTTCAGCTTCGGATCCAGAAGTAAATATGATCTTCGGTTCTGTTATTAATGAAGGATTAAAAGATGATATCGTTGTCACTGTAATTGCAACTGGTTTTGATGATAGTGCTGCGACGCAGCCACCAAAACCAATTATCCGTCCGACTGCGAATCACACGCAACAGCAACAACAACAACCAGTAGCTCAACCTTCAAAACAACGTGAAGTGAAGCGTGAAATGAAACGTGAAGAGCCAGTTGTGCATGATCGTCATACAGATTCAGATGACATCGATATTCCAGCATTCTTACGTAACCGTCGTAGACGATAAAAGAAAAGGAGCTTTCATGCTCCTTTTTTTGTTGTCTAAATGGAAAAGATCTGCTAAGCAGATCTTTTTTTATTATTTTACATATGGAGAGTCCAGTCCTATTTTTAGGTTATAAGCTGTGATAAATAAAGTGAAACTTTAACTAGTCAGGGTTGTTCATCCAAAAATGATTGTTAGCTCGACTCCCACTTAACTTCTGTACTTTTTTATAGCTGAATTTGGAGGTAGGGGTCTTACTGCTCGCAAATAGCAGGATAAACTTTGTATACATATAATTCAATTATTATGTATATAAGTAAGAAATTTATATTATTCTATGAAAAATACACTTTTATTTTTTAACGACAGATTATGTCTAGAAATCACAAAATAACAAAAAAACCCCTCCACCAATTGACACACTTTCCTATTGGATATGCATTATACTAGTCTCAACTTAAAAAAAGAGGTGAATTGTTTGGTTGTTTACGCCGACATTGTTTGGTTGTTAAACGCCTGCATTGATTTTCTTTTACTTTTATTAACAGCCACCGTGTTAAAAAAGAGAATCAAAAGATGGAGGCTTGTGTTAGGGGCATTTATAGGTTCAACTATTGTTATTTTCGCCTTTACGCCTTTTGCTTCTATGATGACACATCCAATTATGAAACTATTGTACTCGTTACTTATTGTGTATACAGCATTTGGGTTTTCAACATTTAGAAATTATACACAAACTGTTTTTACTTTCTATTTTGTAACCTTTATGGTTGGTGGAGGATTAATTGGAACGCATTACTTTTTGCAAACGAACGAAATGGTAAATGGGTTAGTTCAATCTAAATCAGTTTCTTACGGTGATCCAATTAGTTGGTTGTTTGTTATTTTTGGTTTTCCAGTAATTTATTATTTTTCTAAAAAGCGTATAGAAAGCGTAGAAGTCACAAAGATACACTATGATCAAATCGTGAAAGTGAAAATTCAATTAGCTGGAGAGGAACTAGAACTAGCAGGTCTAATTGATAGTGGGAACCAACTTTATGACCCGTTAACAAAAACACCCGTTATGATTATGCATATTTCATCATTAGAACATTGTTTGCCAACTTGGTTAACAGAACAAATTTATTCCAAAATAGAAATTCCTCAAATACCAGAAAATGATTTCGGATGGGCGACGAAACTGCGTTTAATTCCTTTCCGAGCAGTAGGAGTAGAGAATCAATTTTTATGGGCAATTAAGCCAGATTGTGTGCAAGTTTATCATGAAGGGAGTTCGGTTGTTGTAAACAAAGTACTGATTGGATTAAATACACAACAATTATCTACCAATGGAGAGTATCAATGCATTGTACATCCGAAAATGTTGATTTCGCAAAAGATGGTAATTGCTTAATTATGAGAGGCGGGATAATATGGTGAAATTTAAATTTTATTTGGTATACCTTTGGTATAAAGTATTGCTGAAATTAGGAATTAAGACCGATGAAATTTATTATATTGGCGGAAGTGAAGCGTTGCCGCCGCCGTTAACGAAAGAAGAAGAGGCAGTTCTTTTGAATAAATTACCAAATGGAGATCAAGCTGCAAGGTCGATGCTTATTGAACGTAACCTACGGCTTGTTGTATATATAGCAAGGAAATTTGAAAATACAGGGATCAATATTGAGGATTTGATTAGTATAGGAACAATTGGTCTTATTAAGGCAGTGAATACATTTAATCCAGAAAAGAAAATAAAATTAGCAACATATGCATCTCGTTGTATAGAAAATGAGATTTTAATGCATTTGCGTCGAAATAATAAAAACCGTTCAGAAGTTTCTTTTGATGAACCGCTTAATATAGATTGGGATGGAAATGAACTGTTATTATCAGATGTTTTAGGTACAGATGATGACATTATTACAAAAGATTTAGAAGCTACTGTAGATCGTCATCTTTTAATGAAAGCATTGCATCAATTAAATGATCGTGAAAAACAAATTATGGAGCTACGGTTTGGACTCGCTGGTGAAGAAGAAAAGACACAAAAAGACGTGGCTGATATGCTTGGGATTTCACAGTCTTATATTTCTCGTTTGGAAAAAAGAATTATAAAAAGATTGCGAAAAGAATTTAATAAAATGGTGTGAAGAATAAGACCAGCCTGGATCCAGGCTGGTCTTATTCTCTTTTGTTGCATTAGGAAATGTAACGTCTATGAAAAATGATGAGAAAAGCATATGCATAAAATCCCCTTCAAAGGAAATACTTTACACTGTACAGCAACTCCCGATAGGAGGGAACACTTTGACGAGAAACAAAGTAGAAATTTGCGGTGTTGATACAGCTAAACTTCCAGTACTAAAAAATGAAGAGATGCGTAAATTATTTCGTGAAATGCAAAGTGGAGAGATAAGCGCAAGAGAGAAATTAGTGAATGGAAACTTACGTCTTGTACTGAGCGTCATCCAAAGATTTAATAACAGAGGAGAATATGTTGATGATTTATTTCAAGTCGGCTGCATTGGACTTATGAAATCCATTGATAACTTTGATTTAGGCCAAAATGTTAAATTTTCAACGTATGCTGTGCCGATGATTATTGGGGAAATACGCAGATATTTGCGTGATAACAATCCAATTCGCGTATCTCGCTCATTACGCGATATTGCGTATAAAGCATTGCAAGTAAGAGAAAAGTTGATTGCTGAAAATTCAAAAGAACCAACAGCAATGGATATTGCAAAAGTTCTTGAAGTGACACATGAAGAGATTGTTTTTGCGCTAGATGCGATTCAAGATCCGGTTTCATTATTTGAACCGATTTATAACGATGGAGGAGATCCTATCTTTGTTATGGATCAATTAAGTGATGAAAAACAAAAGGACGAGCAGTGGGTTGAAGAACTGGCGTTGAAAGAAGGAATGAAGCGTTTAAATGATCGTGAAAAAATGATTATTCGAAAACGTTTCTTCCAAGGAAAGACACAGATGGAAGTTGCCGAAGAAATTGGGATTTCTCAAGCGCAAGTATCACGTTTGGAGAAGTCTGCTATTAAGCAAATGAATAAGACGATTCAAGGATAAGGCTCTCACCAGTTATGGTGAGGCCTTTTTATATATAATATTTTGCGCTCATAGTAGAGTGGGTAGGTTCATATAATGAAAATAAAATGAATGTTCTATTAGTAGCGGTTATATACTGTTTATCCGCTTCAAAATTAGGCTGAAGTAAAAAGTTAGATGGAAGCGGGACTGCCCGTAAAAGTCCGATTAGCATGGGTTAATAATCAGTAGGGATGGGGGAAATCCCACTGATTAAGGTTTTACTTTATTTGAGAGCGTACTTACGATTCATGATATAAGGGAGAGGATGAATATGATACGGATTTCGGAGTTTCAAATGAAGGATGTTGTAAATGTTTCAGATGGAAAGAGGCTTGGGAATATTGGAGATATTGATATTGATATAGACACAGGAAAGATTAGGGCGGTTATTATTTCTAAGCAGGCACGAATGCTTGGACTCTTTGGGAAGGAAGTAGAATTAGTAATTCCATGGGAACAAATTATGAAAATTGGAGAAGATGTCATACTTGTAAAAGTAGATCATGTTAATTCTGTAACAGAATCAATACAAACACCGACAATTTCATAAAGAATATTACAAATTCCTCTTTTTTTTCTGTTGGCATTATGAAAAAATAAAAGTATGGTAAAATAGACAGGAAGTACCATGCTTTTTTCTGTTATTTTAATTAAAAGGAGCCGCTTTATGAGAGAACCATTTAAATATGTGGACGGTATACTGTATATACAAGCGTGGAAAGAACTTGGAAACATTACTGCTGGATTTACGACAAAAGATGGTGGGGTAAGTACAGGCTCCTTTCATGCGATGAATTTAGGATTACATGTGAATGATAACGTGGAGAATGTTCATGAAAACAGACGCATTTTAGCGGATAAGTTGCAAAAACCATTAGAAAAATGGATTTGTTCTGAACAAGTTCATGATCATCATGTTGAAAAAGTAGGGCAACAAGAAAAAGGAAAAGGCGTCTATTCATATGAAGACGGTATTCCAAAAACGGATGGCATTTATACAACTAATACAGATGTACTCTTAACATCTTGTTACGCGGATTGTGTTCCACTCTATTTTTATGCACCATCACATGGTATGATAGGACTTGCGCATGCTGGATGGAAAGGGACTGTAACAGAGATTGCGAAAGAAATGATTCAAAAGTGGAATGCAGAAGGTGTTTCAAGTGATGAAATTCATGTCGCAATTGGTCCTGCAATCGGATCTTGTTGTTATGTTGTTGATGATCGTGTATTAACAGCAGCACAGCAAGTAGTAAACGGATCTGTTCCTCATAAAGTAATTTCTGATGGTCAGTATGCAATTAATTTAAAAGAAGTTAATCGTATATTATGTGTACAAGCAGGCATAAAAGAAGAACATATTGTAATGTCATCTCTTTGTACAAGCTGTGAAGAACAATTATTTTTCTCTCATCGTCGTGATCAAGGTAAGACGGGGAGAATGTTGAGTTTCATAGGTTTTAAGGGGGAGTGAAGCAAGTGACAGTGCAAGGGAATTTAGCAGCTGTAAACGAAACAATTAAAGAATCTTGTGCACGAGCTGGACGTTCGATGAAAGATATTAAGCTCGTTGCAGTTACAAAAACTGTAGGAATTGAAAAAACAAGCGAAGTAATTGAAGCGGGAATTATTGATTTAGGTGAAAATAGAAATGAAGGTTTCTTACAAAAATACGAGCATTTCGGTTCAAAAGTGAATTGGCATTTTATTGGCTCATTGCAAACGAGAAAAGTAAAAGAAATCATTAATGAGATTGATTATTTACATTCATTAGATCGTCTCTCGCTTGCAAAAGAAATTCAAAAACGTGCTGATAAGAAAGTTAAATGCTTTATTCAAGTGAAAACATCATCTGAAGAATCAAAGCAAGGATTGGCGATAGAAGAAACAATTTCTTTTATTCAAAGTTTGCAAGAATTGGATAAGATTGAAGTGGTAGGATTAATGACAATGGCTCCGTTTACAGGAGAAGAGGAAGAAATTCGTCGCTGCTTTAAGGAATTGCGAATGCTACAAACAGAGGTGCAGGAGCTAGAATTATTACATGCACCATGTAAAGAATTATCAATGGGAATGTCAAATGATTACACGATTGCAATTGAGGAAGGCGCTACATATATTCGTTTGGGAACGGTTTTAGTAGGAAAAGCGTAAGAGGAAGGAGAAAGTTATTATGAGTTGGTCAAAAGTAAAATACTTCTTTTTTGACACACCGGAAGAAAAAGAAGCAGCTCAATATAGTTATGAAAAGGAGCAAACAGACATGAAAAAGCAACAAGATCCCCCAGAACAACAAGATGTTCCGTTTGCGAAAGTGCAACCGAAGCAAAATGTAGTGAGTATTGAAACAGCGAAGCAATCTTCAAAAGTTGTTTTACTAGAACCACGCACATATTCGGAAGCACAAGGCATTTCGGATCACTTAAAAGGTAGACGAGCTGTTGTAATTAATTTGCAAAGAATGTCTACAGATCAAGCTGTACGTATCGTTGACTTTTTAAGTGGTACTGTATACGCTATAGGCGGGGATATTCAAAAAATAGGCCCGAAAACATTTATGTGTACACCTGAAAATGTTGATATCGTTGGTGCGATTTCAGAGTTATTCGGTGAAGAAGAAGAGACAAATATAAAGAGGTGGTAATACGCCATGACAACAATCTTAACAGTGTTAGTTACTGCTATCGAGATTTACTCGTGGGCACTAATTATTTACATTCTCCTATCATGGTTTCCTGGAGCAAAGGAATCAGCTTTTGGAGATTTTCTTGCACGTATTTGTGAACCGTATTTAGAGCCGTTTAGGAGGTTTATTCCACCATTTGGTATGATTGATATTTCTCCACTTGTTGCTATTATTGCCTTGAAACTTGCTAGAGGTGGTTTAGTGAGTTTATTCAACTATTTTTTATAGTGTGAGGTTAAATACATGAGCATCTACGAGCATTTTAGACCTGATGAAGAGGTCTTTGTGGATAAAGTATTAGAGTGGAAACAGGCTGCTGAGTACCATCAAGTCAAGTTAACAGATTTTCTTGATCCAAGACAGCAACAAATTGTTTCTATGGTAATAGGGCAAGGAGATGTAGCTGTACGCTTTGATGGTGCGATGCCTGAATCCGAACGAAAAAGAGCACTAATTTATCCAGATTATCTAGAATTAAATGAAGAGGAATTTCAAGTAGAAGTATTAGAAATTGACTATCCTTCCAAGTTTTTCACGCTAGAACATAGGCAAATATTAGGTGCATTCATGTCGCTTGGTTTAACAAGGGAAAAATGTGGTGATATTTTGCTTCAAGAAGATCGTGCCCAAATTGCAGTTGCAAAAGAAGTTGTATCTTATATTGAAATGAACTTACAATCAATAGGGAAAATGAAAGTTACACTCTCTCCTATACAAGTAGAGCAAATATTGCAGGTAAGTGAAAAATGGGGAGAAAAATCTGGGACTGTTTCGTCACTGCGGCTAGATGTTTTATTAGCTGAAATGCTACATATATCTAGGCAGAAAGTACAACCTCTCATAAAAAATGGACTAGTAAAAGTCAATTGGAAAACAGTAGAGCAAACTTCTTATGAATGTTATCCAGGAGATGTTTATTCTGTAAGAGGATACGGACGAAGTAAATTATTTTCTGTAGAAGGTAGAACAAAACGCGACAAATGGAGAATTTTGTATGGTATACTAAAATGATTGGTTTTTTAGAAGGAAATCCTCCTATTTTGTCGAAGAAAAGATATAATTGAAAGAGGAAATTTAGATAACTACTTGGAGGTGGCGTTGTGCCGTTAACACCATTAGACATTCATAACAAAGAATTTGGTCGCGGATTCCGTGGCTATGATGAAGATCAAGTAAACGAGTTTCTTGATCAAATTATCAAAGATTATGAATTAGTCATTCGTGAGAAAAAAGCTTTAGAAGAAAAGGTTGCACAATTAGAAGGAAAGTTAGATCATTTTTCTAATATTGAAGATACGCTGAACAAATCTATCATTGTCGCACAAGAAGCTGCTGAAGAAGTGAAGCGTAATGCACAAAAAGAAGCGAAATTAATTGTACGTGAAGCAGAAAAAAATGCAGATCGTATCATTAACGAAGCGTTAGTAAAATCAAGAAAAGTTGCCTTTGATATTGAAGAGCTGAAGAAACAAGCAAAAGTATTCCGAACTCGTTTCCGTATGCTGTTAGAAACACAGCTTGAAATGTTAAACAACGATGATTGGGATAAGTTAATTGAGTTAGAAGACGAAGTGGACGAGCTGTTGAAAAAAGAAGAAACAGTGTAAGCTTGACGTTTTTCTCATTATTACATATAATTTTAAACAACATATTTATTAAGAAAAACGAAGATAGGGATAAGTACCTTTTCACACCTTATATAGCGAACTGAGGATGGTGTAAGCTCAGGATAAGGAGATAATGGGAATATCACCCTGGAGTTCCGCGCTGAACAAATAGAGTAAGCGTAGGCGTATATTCGCGTTAAGAATATAAAGAGGATCTTATACATACGTATATGGTCTACTAGGGTGGTACCGCGGGAGACTTTCTCGTCCCTTTTGGGGATGAGAAGGTCTCTTTTTTATTCCGTTTTTTAAGTATTTCTTTTATACATGTAAGGAGGAATTGAGCATGGAGTACAAAAATACATTACTAATGCCAAAAACAGAGTTCCCAATGCGTGGGAATTTACCAAAGCGTGAGCCTGCAATGCAAGAAAAATGGGCTGAAATGAACATTTATGAAAAAGTGCAAGAGCATACAAAAGGTCGTCCTTTATTCGTATTGCATGATGGACCTCCATATGCGAATGGTGACATTCATATGGGACATGCATTAAATAAAGTATTGAAAGACTTTATTGTTCGCTATAAATCAATGACTGGTTTTAGTGCACCATATGTACCAGGTTGGGATACGCACGGTTTACCAATTGAGCAAGCTTTAACAAATAAAGGTGTAAAACGTAAAGAAATGACGGTTGCTGAGTTCCGTAAGTTATGTGCAGAGTATGCATATGAGCAAGTAGAGCGTCAACGTGAACAATTTAAGCGTCTAGGTGTACGTGCAGATTGGGATAATCCATATATTACTTTAGAGCCAGCTTATGAAGCACAACAAATTAAAGTGTTTGGTGACATGGCGAAAAAAGGTTATATCTATAAAGGACAAAAGCCAGTTTACTGGTCTCCAACGAGTGAATCAGCTTTAGCAGAAGCTGAAATTGAATATCAAGATAAAAAATCAGCATCTATTTACGTAGCATTCCCTGTTAAAGATGGAAAGAACGTATTAGAAGGTGATGAGAAATTCATTATCTGGACAACAACACCTTGGACGTTACCTGCAAACTTAGGTATTTCTGTTCATCCAGAACTTGAATATAGCATTGTAAAAGTAAATGATGAGAAATATATCATCGCTTCTGAGCTGTTTGAGACAGTTGCAAAAACGTTAGAATGGGAAAATGCTGAAGTTGTGAAAACGGTAAAAGGTAGCGAACTTGAGTATACAGTTGCAAAACATCCATTCTACGATCGTGATTCATTAGTTATGCTAGGAGATCATGTAACAACAGATGCAGGTACAGGTTGTGTTCATACAGCACCAGGACACGGGGAAGATGACTTCGTTGTTGGTAAAAAGTATGGATTAGAAGTACTTTGCCCAGTTGATGATAAAGGTGTATTAACGAATGAAGCACCTGGATTTGAAGGCTTATTCTATGATAAAGCTAACAAGCCAATTACGGAAAAATTAGAAGAGGTAGGTGCGTTACTAAAATTAACATTTATTACGCATTCATACCCACATGATTGGAGAACGAAAAAACCAATTATTTTCCGTGCAACAGCACAGTGGTTTGCATCTATTGAAGCATTCCGTAAAGAATTATTACAAGCTGTTGAAGAAACGAAATGGGTGCCAGCATGGGGTGAGACTCGTCTTCATAATATGGTTCGTGACCGCGGTGATTGGTGTATTTCTCGTCAACGTGCATGGGGTGTGCCAATTCCAGTATTTTATGCGGAAAATGGGGACCCGATTATTACAGATGAAACAATTAGCAATGTAGCAGATTTATTCCGTGAACACGGTTCTAACGTATGGTTCGAGCGTGAAGCGAAAGATCTATTACCAGAAGGATTTACACATCCAGGTAGCCCAAATGGTGAATTCCGTAAAGAAACAGATATTATGGATGTATGGTTTGATTCAGGTTCTTCTCACCAAGCGGTATTAGAAGAGCGTGATGATTTACAACGTCCAGCAGATTTATATTTAGAAGGATCTGACCAATATCGTGGTTGGTTTAACTCTTCATTATCAACAGCAGTTGCTGTAACAGGTAAAGCACCGTATAAAGGTGTTCTAAGCCACGGTTTCGTATTAGATGGTGACGGACGTAAAATGAGTAAGTCGATTGGAAACATCGTCGTACCGAAGAAAATTATGGATCAATTAGGCGGAGATATTTTACGCTTATGGGTTTCTTCTGTTGACTATCAATCTGATGTACGTATTTCAGATGATATTTTAAAACAAGTAGCAGAAGTATATCGTAAAATCCGTAATACATTCCGTTTCTTATTAGGAAACTTAGATGACTTTAATCCAGGTGAAAATAAAGTGGCGGCAGCTGAGCTTCGTGAAGTGGACCGTTACATGTTAGTAAAATTAAATGACTTAATTACAAAAGTGAAAGAAGCATATGAAGCATATGACTTTGCAGCAGTATATCATGCAATCCATAACTTCTGTACAATTGATTTAAGTTCATTCTATTTAGACTTTGCGAAAGACATTTTATATATTGAAGGTGCAAATCACCAAGATCGCCGCGCAATTCAAACAGTATTATATGATGTTCTTGTTGCATTAACAAAACTTGTAACACCAATCTTACCTCATACAGCTGATGAAGTATGGCCTTATGTTCCTGGTGCAGAAGAAGAAAGCGTACAATTAACTAATATGCCAGAAGCTGCAGAAATAGATGGTGCGGAAGCATTAAAAACAAAATGGGATGCATTTATGACATTACGTGATGACGTATTAAAAGCGTTAGAAGTAGCGCGTAATGAAAAAGTCATCGGTAAGTCATTAAATGCAAGCATTACACTATATCCAACTGCAGAAATGAAAGCTATGTTAGAGTCTATTAGCGAAGACTTAAAGCAATTATTCATCGTTTCTGAGTATAAGCTTGGTGGTCTAATGGAAGCAGCTCCAGCAGATGCGCCTAAATATGAGCATACAGCGGTTGTTGTTGCTCAAGCAACTGGTGAAACATGTGAACGTTGTTGGGTAGTTTCAGAAACAATTGGTAAAGATGCTGAACATGAAACATTATGTGAGCGTTGTGCAACAGTTGTTAAAGAAAACTATGTAAAATAATAAGGAATGACTGCACGTAAAGTGCAGTCATTTTTTTGTTAACAGTATATTGAAATAACTTTCACTCTCTTTCCTATGAAGGAAAAATGTGTGTGAGGTAAGCAAATAGATTTCGGACACACTAACTGTACATTACAGCTAGGAGGAATGTACACGTGAATGAAATCTACATGGAAATAAAAGAAGAATTGCAATTGATGAGAAAAGAGTTGCAAGAGAGACTAGCTAAAGAAGTAATGCATAAATACGATATGGAGTTTAGTGGGGAGCTCGGATATGAAATTCAGGAAGAGATAAAGAAAAAATTGCTCTTACATGATATGAAAGAGGATTTAAAGGATGTAGAACGTGCATTATTTAAAATGGAAATAGATATGTACGGTATTTGTGAAGAAACGGGGAGAGTAATTTCGGTAAAACAAATGAAAACAATGCCCACTGCCCGTACGATTCATGAATTTTTCTATGAAAAGGTAAATGTATGAATACGCACAACGATATTATGTTACCTTTTTTTAATTTATTTTATTCTTCTATAAAGGTTCATTGTGAAAAGGTAGCAGCTATGCTAAAATTTTGAGGTACACTGTCTTTGTGGGGGAAATGAAAATGATATATTATGTAATAGCGTTATTTGTCATTGCCATCGATCAAATATCGAAGTGGCTAATTGTAAAGAACATGGAATTGGGTACAAGCATTCCGATTATCGATAATGTATTATACATAACATCACATCGAAATAGAGGAGCTGCCTGGGGTATTTTAGAAAATAAAATGTGGTTTTTCTACATTATTACAGTCGTTTTCGTAGTGTTTATCGTATTTTATATGAAAAAGTATGCGAAGACAGACAAGCTTCTAGGTATTTCATTAGGTCTAATTTTAGGCGGAGCAATTGGCAATTTTATTGATCGTGTATTTAGACAAGAAGTAGTGGATTTCATTCACGTGTATATTTTCTCGTATAACTATCCAGTATTCAATATAGCTGACTCAGCATTATGTATTGGAGTTGTATTAATTATTATTCAAACAGTATTAGAAGGAAAGAAAACGAAGGAGTAATTGAATGAGTGAAGTAGTACAAGTAACAGTTGCAGAAGAACAAAAGAGCGAGCGAATTGATAAATTCGTTGCAGAAATAAACAGTGAATGGTCACGTTCACAAGTGCAGCAATGGATTAAAGATGCTGTTGTAACAGTAAATGGTAAAGTGATTAAAGGGAATTATAAAGTTAAAGCAAATGATGAAATTACAGTAACGATTCCTGAACCAGAAGCATTAGATATTCAACCAGAAGATATGAATTTAGAAATTTATTATGAAGATGCAGATGTACTCGTTGTAAATAAGCCACGTGGTATGGTTGTACATCCAGCGCCAGGTCATACAAGTGGTACGCTTGTAAACGGCCTTATGCACCATTGTACAGATTTATCAGGTATTAACGGTGTAATGCGCCCTGGTATTGTGCATCGTATTGATAAAGATACATCTGGCCTATTAATGGTTGCAAAAAATGATATGGCACACGAGTCACTTGTAAATCAACTTGTAGCAAAAACGGTAACAAGACGCTATAAAGCGATTGTACATGGTGTAATTCCACATGATAAAGGAACAATTGATGCTCCAATTGGTCGTGATAAAAAAGAACGTCAAAGTATGACTGTTGATGAAAATGGTAAGAATGCAGTTACACATTTCCAAGTGTTAGAGCGATTTAAGAATTTCACACTTGTAGAATGCCGCTTAGAAACGGGACGTACGCACCAAATTCGTGTTCATATGAAATATATTGGCTATCCACTTGCGGGAGATCCAAAGTATGGACCAAAGAAAACATTAGATATGAATGGACAAGCACTTCATGCAGGTATTTTAGGATTTGACCATCCTCGTACTGGTGAATATATTCAGTTTGAAGCACCTATTCCAGAAGTGTTTGAAGATGCATTAAATATTTTACGAAAATAGTATTGACAAATCACACGAAAACTGAGATACTGACAACAGTTAAATAATGATCCTTTAACACAGCCCCGTGAGGTTGAGAAGGTAACGGTTTGAAATACTTAGGGTATGCTGTACCCTTTTTTCAAAAGTCCTCTCGCACACGCTGAGAGGACTTTTTTTATACCATTCCTCTCATGCAAGAAAAAAGCTTGGAGGTGTAGAACATGCAGGAAAAAGCTGTCGTTTTAGATGACCAAATGATTCGCCGCGCTTTAACACGAATTAGTCATGAAATCGTGGAACGAAATAAAGGTGTCGATAATTGCGTTCTTGTCGGAATTAAAACACGTGGAATTTTTATTGCACAACGTTTGGCAGAACGAATTGGTCAAATTGAAGGAAAAGAAATGGAAGTAGGCGAGTTAGATATTACGTTATATCGTGATGATTTAACACTACAATCAAAACATAAAGAACCACTTGTAAAAGGTTCTGATATTCCTGTAGATATTACGAAGAAAAAAGTTATCCTTGTGGATGATGTGTTATATACAGGAAGAACAGTTCGAGCAGCAATGGATGCTCTTATGGATTTAGGTAGACCATCACAAATTCAATTGGCTGTTCTTGTTGATAGAGGTCATCGTGAACTACCAATTCGCGCTGATTATGTAGGAAAGAACATTCCAACATCAAGTGAAGAACGTATTGAAGTTGATTTGCAAGAGACAGATCAACAAGATCGAGTAAGTATATATGATAAGTAAGCCCTTTTAAATGTAGTCCTGTGAGGCTGCCAAAGGGTCTTGGCTTTCATATGTCAAATTTGGCATACGAAAGTATAGGACTCTTTGTGCACAGGCGCAAAGAGTTTTTTTATTGTAAAGATTTCAACTGAAGGAGGATGTAACAATGGAACAAAAGCCAGTGTTAGACGTTAATGAAGTACCGAAACCGGGAAAATGGTTATTTTTAAGTATACAACATTTGTTCGCGATGTTTGGATCAACAGTGCTTGTTCCGTTTTTAACAGGATTGAATCCATCAGTAGCATTAATATCAAGTGGATTAGGAACGTTAGCGTTTCTTCTTATAACGAAAGGTCAAGTACCTGCCTATCTAGGATCATCATTCGCCTTTATCGCACCGATTATAACAGCGAAAACAGCAGGTGGACCGGGAGCAGCAATGCTTGGTGGTTTACTTGCAGGACTTGTATACCTGTTAATTTCAATCGGAATTAAGAAGTCTGGATCAGCGTGGATTATGAAATTACTTCCACCAATCGTAGTTGGTCCGGTTGTAATGGTAATCGGTTTAGCTTTAGCACACACTGCAGTAAATATGGCGATGAACGGTGCAGATGGCAAGTATAGCTTTACACACTTTTCAGTAGCATTAGTAACATTAGCAATTACAATCATTTGCTCCATATTCGGGAGAGGGTTCTTCAGTATCATACCAGTTTTACTTGGAATCATCGGAGGTTACATCTTTGCTTACTTCCAAGGGCTAGTTGATTTAAAGCCGGTAGCTGAGGCAAAATGGTTTGTCATACCAGATTTCACAGTACCATTTGTAACATACACACCAGAGTTTTCATGGAAGATTGTACTCTTAATGGTACCAGTTGCACTCGTAACAATTTCAGAACATATCGGACATCAAATTGTATTAGGAAATGTTATCAAAAGAGATTTAATTGAAAAACCAGGTTTACACCGTTCAATCTTCGGTGATGGAGTAGCAACATTGATTGCATCACTAATCGGTGGACCACCGAATACAACGTATGGTGAAAACATCGGTGTGCTAGCAATTACGAGAGCATACAGTGTATACTTATTCATCGGTTCAGCAGTGTTCGCAATTACATTCGGATTTATCGGTAAGATTTCTGCACTGATTCATTCGATCCCAACACCAGTTATGGGCGGGGTATCAATCTTACTATTCGGTGTAATCGCATCAAGCGGATTACGCATGATGGTAGATGATAAAACAGATTTAAGTGACAAACGAAACTTAATGATTGCATCAGTAATACTAGTAATCGGTATTGGTGGAGCGGTACTTCACGTAGGGGATTCATTCCAAGTAGAAGGAATGGCGCTTGCAGCGATTGTAGGTGTACTGTTAAATCTACTACTACCAGAAACAAAACAAGAAAAACATACAAAACAATCTAAGCAGATTGCTTCATAAAAATAACCTTTTAATTCAGTCCTGTGAGACAGAAAAGAGTGGCTTCTTCCTTGCACCCTAGTCTTACATGACTAGGGTATTTTTATACAAAGGTTGTTATAAATATACAAAAGTGGTAACATAAAAATCAGAAAGATGAGGGATGACGATGAGCCATTTGTTAACGATGAGTGAATTATCGGAAGTAGAAATTTCAGAAATCCTAAAAGACGCAGAAGATTTTGCGAATGGAAAAGAGAGCAAAACGACAGAGCAAACTTTTGTTGCAAACTTGTTCTTTGAGAATAGTACGAGAACGAGATTTAGCTTCGAAGTTGCTGAGAAGAGATTAGGACTTGAAGTATTAGACTTTTCAGCAGATTCATCTAGCGTACAAAAAGGAGAAACTTTATACGATACGATAAGAACACTAGAATCAATCGGAACAAAAGCGGTAGTCATCCGCCATGAGCAAGATCGTTACTTCGATGAATTAAAAGATCAGGTGAATATCCCAATCTTGAACGCTGGAGATGGATGTGGAAATCATCCAACGCAATGTCTACTCGATCTTCTAACAATTAAACAAGAGTTTGGAAGATTTGAAGGTTTGAAGATTGCAATAGTTGGGGATGTTCGTCATAGCCGAGTAGCACGTTCTAATGCAGAAGCATTAACGAAACTGGGCGCGACAATTTACTTTGCAAGCCCAGAAGATTGGAAAGATGAAGAGAACAAATTTGGAACGTACAAGAATTTAGATGAACTTGTTCCAGAAGTGGATGTGATGATGTTACTTCGTGTACAACATGAGCGTCATGACCATTATGAAACAGACATTATGAAAGAGTATCACGAGCAACATGGGTTAACAGTTGAAAGAGAAAAACGTATGAAAGAAGGAAGCATTATTATGCATCCAGCCCCTGTAAACCGTGATGTTGAAATTGCGAGTGAACTTGTCGAGTGTGAACGCTCACGCATATTTAAGCAAATGGAAAACGGGGTCTACGTAAGAATGGCTGTACTAAAACGCGCATTACCAAATGTATTAGGAGGAATGAAACATGAATTATTTGTTTAAAAACGGTCGTTATATGAATGAAGAAGGAAAAATTGTAGCAACAGATCTTCTCGTACAAGACGGTAAAATTGCGAAGGTAGCAGAAAATATTACGGCAGATAATGCTGAAGTAATCGATGTAAACGGAAAGTTAATCGCACCTGGATTAGTAGATGTACACGTACATCTTCGCGAACCAGGTGGTGAACATAAAGAAACAATTGAAACAGGAACACTTGCAGCAGCAAAAGGTGGATTCACTACAATTTGTGCAATGCCAAATACACGCCCAGTGCCAGATTGTAAAGAGCATATGGAAGACTTACAAAAACGTATTAAAGAAAAAGCACATGTTAATGTACTGCCATACGGAGCAATTACAGTACGCCAAGCAGGTTCTGAAATGACAGATTTTGAAACGTTAAAAGAGCTTGGAGCATTTGCTTTCACTGATGACGGTGTAGGCGTACAAGATGCTAGCATGATGTTAGCTGCTATGAAGCGTGCAGCAAAACTGAATATGGCAGTAGTTGCACACTGTGAAGAGAATACACTTATTAATAAAGGTTGTGTACATGAAGGGAAGTTTTCTGAGAAACACGGATTAAACGGTATCCCATCAGTATGTGAATCTGTACATATTGCAAGGGATATACTGCTTGCTGAAGCGGCAGATTGTCACTATCACGTATGTCACGTAAGTACGAAAGGATCTGTACGTGTAATCCGTGATGCGAAACGCGCTGGAATTAAAGTAACAGCAGAAGTAACACCGCATCACCTAGTGTTATGTGAAGATGATATCCCATCAGCTGATCCTAACTTTAAAATGAACCCACCGCTTCGTGGAAAAGAAGACCATGCAGCGTTAATTGAAGGGTTACTAGATGGAACGATCGATATGATCGCAACTGACCATGCACCGCATACTGCGGAAGAGAAAGCGCAAGGCATTGAAAGAGCACCATTCGGAATTACTGGTTTTGAAACAGCATTCCCACTTCTATACACAAACCTTGTGAAAAAAGGAATTATCACACTAGAACAGTTAATTCAATTCTTAACAGAAAAGCCAGCTGATACATTCGGTTTAGAAGCAGGTCGCCTGAAAGAAGGTAGAGTAGCTGATATTACAATCATTGATTTAGAACAAGAAGAAGAGATTGATCCAACAACATTCTTATCAAAAGGAAAAAATACACCATTCGCAGGTTGGAAATGCCAAGGTTGGCCGGTTATGACAATCGTTGGTGGTAAGATCGCATGGCAAAAGGAGAGTGCATTAGTATGAAAAGACAACTTATCTTAGAAGATGGAACAGTATTAATTGGAAAAGGTTTCGGAGGAGAAATCGAAAAGTCAGGTGAGGTTGTATTTACAACTGGGATGACTGGATATCAAGAAACTTTATCTGATCCATCATACTGCGGTCAAATCGTAACATTTACGTATCCACTAATCGGAAACTACGGCATTAACCGTGACGATTTTGAATCAATTCACCCGTCTGTAAATGGTTTAATTGTAAATGAAATTTGTGATCACCCATCAAACTTCCGTAATGAAATTTCGTTAAATGATTATTTAAAAGAAAGAAATATCCCAGGATTAGCAGGAATTGATACGAGAAAATTAACGAGAAAAATCCGTCAATACGGTACATTACGCGGACGTCTTTGCAATATGGATGTGGATGTAGAGGACATCGTTAGCCAATTGAAAGCAACTGTCTTTACAGATCATGTAAAACGCGTATCAACGAAAGATCCATATCCAAGCCCAGGCCGTGGTCATCGAGTTGTACTTGTAGACTTCGGAATGAAACATGGTATTTTACGAGAATTAAATAAGCGTGACTGTGATGTAATTGTAGTACCTTACAATACAACAGCAGAAGAGATTTTACGCCTTAGCCCAGATGGAATTATGTTAAGTAATGGACCTGGAGATCCAAAAGATGTACCGGAAGCAATTGAAATGTTAAAAGACATTATTGGTAAAGTTCCTTTATTCGGGATTTGCCTAGGACATCAATTGTTCGCCCTAGCATCTGGTGCGAATACAAGTAAGTTAAAATTCGGTCACCGTGGTTTAAATCATCCAGTAAAAAATCTTGCAACTGGAAAAGTAGCAATTACATCTCAAAACCATGGTTACGCAGTAGAAGAAGAATCAGTTAGAAATACAGAACTTGAAATTACACATGTTGCTTTAAATGATGGAACAGTAGAAGGTCTTCGTCATACGAAGTTCCCAGCATTTACAGTGCAATACCATCCAGAAGCTTCTGCAGGACCAGAAGATGCAAATGATTTATTCGAAGATTTCTTAGCAATGATTGAAAACTTCAAGAAAGAAGGGGAAGAGTTATGCCAAAACGCCTAGACATTAACACAATTTTAGTAATCGGATCAGGACCAATTGTAATTGGGCAAGCAGCAGAGTTTGATTACTCTGGTACACAAGCTTGTCAATCTCTTAGAGAAGAAGGTTACAAAGTAATCCTTGTTAACTCTAACCCAGCAACAATTATGACAGATACTGCAACAGCAGATAAAGTATATATAGAACCATTAACACTAGAATTCGTAAGCCGTATTATTCGTAAAGAACGCCCAGATGCAATCCTACCAACATTAGGTGGTCAAACAGGCCTGAATATGGCAGTTGAACTTGCGAAATCAGGCATACTTGAAGAGTGCGGAGTTGAAATTTTAGGAACAAAATTATCAGCAATCGAGCAAGCGGAGGATCGTGATTTATTCCGTACATTAATGCAGGAATTAAATGAACCAATTCCATCTAGCACAATTATTCATACGCTGGAAGAAGCACATGAATTTGTAAAAGAAATTGGTTATCCAGTAATTGTTCGCCCGGCATTTACAATGGGGGGAACAGGTGGCGGAATCTGTAGTAATGAAGAAGAACTAATTGAAATCGTATCAGGTGGATTAAAACATAGTCCAGTAACACAATGTTTATTAGAAAAGAGTATTGCTGGTTGTAAGGAAATTGAATATGAAGTAATGCGTGATTCGAATGATAACGCGATTGTAGTATGTAACATGGAAAATATCGATCCGGTTGGGGTTCACACAGGTGATTCTATCGTTGTAGCACCGAGCCAAACATTAAGTGACCGTGAGTATCAAATGTTACGAAACACTTCATTAAGAATTATTCGCGCATTAGGAATTGAAGGTGGATGTAACGTTCAGCTTGCACTTGATCCACATAGCTTCCAATACTATGTAATCGAAGTAAACCCACGTGTGAGTCGTTCGTCTGCACTAGCATCTAAAGCAACTGGATATCCAATTGCGAAGCTAGCGGCGAAAATTGCAGTCGGTTTAACATTAGATGAAATTGTAAACCCAGTAACACAAAAAACATACGCTTGCTTCGAGCCAGCATTAGACTATGTTGTTTCAAAAATTCCACGTTGGCCATTTGATAAGTTTGAATCAGCAAACAGAACACTTGGTACACAAATGAAGGCAACAGGTGAAGTTATGTCAATCGGACGTAACTTAGAACAATCATTATTAAAAGCGATCCGTTCTTTAGAGCTTGGCGTTTATCACCTAGAGTTAGACCACTTAAAAGAGCTTGATAAAGAAACGATGAAAAAGCGTATTATAAAAGCTGATGATGAGCGTCTGTTCGTTGTAGCAGAAGCGATCCGTCAAGGGGTAACGAAAGAAGAAATCAACGAATGGTGTGAAATGGACTTCTTCTTCTTACAAAAAGTTGAAAACATCGTAAACATGGAACGCGAAGTAAAAGCGAATGTAGGAAATATGGAAGTGTTACAATCTGCGAAAGAAATGGGCTTCAGTGACCATTACATTGCCAATGCTTGGAACAAAACAGAGCGCGAAATTTACGATATACGTAAAGAAAGCAATATGACTCCTGTGTATAAAATGGTAGATACTTGTGCGGCGGAGTTTGAATCTGCAACACCTTACTACTACAGCACATATGGTGACGAGAATGAATCGGTTATAACAGATCGTAAGAGTGTGGTTGTACTAGGGTCTGGTCCAATCCGTATCGGTCAAGGTGTTGAGTTTGACTACGCAACAGTTCACTCTGTATGGGCAATAAAAGAAGCTGGATATGAGGCAATCATTGTTAATAACAACCCAGAAACAGTTTCAACAGACTTCAGTATTTCTGACAAATTATACTTTGAACCACTAACAATAGAAGATGTAATGCACATCATTGATTTAGAAAAGCCAGAAGGTGTTATCGTTCAGTTCGGTGGACAAACGGCAATTAACTTAGCGGCGAAATTAGAAGAACACGGCGTGAAAATCTTAGGAACATCACTTGAAGATTTAGACCGTGCAGAAGATCGTGATAAATTCGAAGCTGCATTAACACAATTAGGTATCCCGCAACCAGTTGGTAAAACAGCAACAACTGTAGAACAAGCGGTAGCAATCGCTGACAAAATTGGTTACCCAGTATTAGTAAGACCATCTTACGTACTAGGTGGACGTGCGATGGAAATCGTATATCGTCAAGAAGAATTACTGCACTACATGAAAAACGCAGTTAAAGTTCACGCAGAGCATCCTGTATTAATCGACCGTTACATGGTTGGTAAAGAAATTGAAATAGACGCAATTTCAGACGGTGAAAATGTATTCATTCCAGGTATTATGGAACATATTGAACGCGCTGGAGTTCACTCTGGTGATTCAATTGGAGTATATCCACCACAGAGCTTATCTGCAAAACTGAAAGAACAAATTATCGAACATACAATTGCACTTGGAAAAGGTTTAAACATCATTGGATTACTAAATATCCAGTTTGTAGTATTCAAAGATGAAGTGTACGTAATTGAAGTAAACCCACGTGCGAGCCGTACAGTACCATTCTTAAGTAAAATTACAGGCGTACCGATGGCGAATGTCGCGACGAAAGTAATTTTAGGCCAAAATCTTGTAGAACAAGGATATGGAACTGGCTATCACCCAGAAGAGAAAGAAGTGTATGTAAAAGCACCAGTATTCTCATTTGCGAAATTACGCTCAGTTGATACAACATTAGGACCTGAAATGAAGTCAACAGGGGAAGTAATGGGTAAAGATTTAACGCTTGAAAAAGCACTATATAAAGGTCTTGTTGCTTCTGGAATTAACATTCCAACGCACGGATCAGTAATCATCACTGTAGCGGATAAAGATAAAGAAGAGGCGATGGAAATTGCAAAACGTTTCCACGAAATTGGCTATAACTTATTAGCAACAGCTGGAACAGCACAATCGTTAGCAGAGCAAAATATCCCAGTACAAGTTGTAAACAAAATTGATTCTGAAGACTATAACTTACTAGATATTATCCGTCAAGGAAAAGCACAGTTTGTAATCAATACATTAACAAAAGGCAAACAACCAGCGCGTGATGGTTTCCGCATTCGCCGTGAATCAGTAGAAAATGGTGTAGCTTGCTTAACATCACTTGATACAACGAGAGCAATCTTACGAGTATTAGAATCTATGACATTCTCAGCTCATTCAATGAAAGAAATTACGCAAACAAAGCGTCACGAGGTGGTACATGCATGATGCAAAAGCAAAATATGATCGTCGTTAATCAAAAAGAAATCGCAAAAAACATTTACGAATTAGTGCTTCAAGGAACTTTAGTACAGCAAATGAACGAACCAGGGCAGTTTGTACACATTAAGGTAGCAGAGGGCATTGCGCCCCTTCTGCGCCGCCCAATTAGTATTTGTAATGTCGATCAAGAGAAGAACGAATTTACAATGCTATATCGTGCGGAAGGACAAGGGACAAAAACATTAGCAACTAGAAAACAAGGTGAAATGGTAGACGTTCTAGGACCACTAGGACACGGTTTTCCTGTAGAAGAAGCGGAAGCTGGACAAACAGCTTTGTTAGTAGGCGGGGGAATTGGTGTACCACCACTTTATGAATTATCACAGCGCCTCGTTGCAAAAGGTGTACGCGTTATTCACATCTTAGGTTTTCAAACGAAAGATGTTGTTTTCTATGAAGAAAAATTCGCAGAACTTGGTGATACGTACGTTGCGACAGTAGACGGTACACACGGTACAAAAGGGTTTGTCACAGATGTAATTGATAATTACGGAATTGACTTTGACATTCTTTATTCATGTGGTCCGTTAGCGATGCTTCGTGCATTAGAAGGACGTTATAAAGAGAAAAAAGCCTATATTTCATTAGAAGAACGCATGGGTTGTGGTATTGGAGCTTGTTTCGCATGTGTATGCCACTTACAAGAAGATCCAAGTGGACATTCTTACAAGAAGGTGTGTAGCGACGGACCAGTATTTCCAATCGGGGAGGTTGTATTATGAACAGATTGCAAGTTGAATTACCAGGGTTATCATTAAAAAATCCAATCATCCCAGCATCTGGTTGCTTCGGATTTGGTCGTGAGTATGCACAGTTTTATGATTTAAGTGTACTTGGATCAATTATGATTAAAGCGACGACAGAACAACCTCGTTATGGAAATCCAACGCCTCGTGTTGCTGAAACACCAGGTGGAATGCTAAATGCAATCGGGCTTCAAAATCCTGGATTAGAAAAGGTAATGAATTCTGAATTACCTTTTCTCGAACAATTTGATCTTCCGATTATTGCAAACGTCGCTGGTTCACAAGCTGAGGATTACGTAGCGGTTGCGAAGGAAATTTCAAAAGCACCTAATGTTCATGCACTAGAATTAAATATTTCTTGTCCAAACGTCAAAACAGGTGGTATCGCCTTTGGTACAAATCCTGAAATTGCTGCTGATTTAACGAAGCGAGTAAAAGAGGTTTCTGAAGTACCTGTATACGTGAAGTTGTCACCGAACGTGGCAAACATTGTGGAGATTGCAAAAGCGATTGAAAATGCAGGTGCAGACGGTTTAACGATGATTAATACATTGCTTGGTATGCGTCTAGATTTAAAAACAGCTAAACCAATTTTAGCAAACCGTACAGGCGGATTATCAGGTCCTGCGATTAAGCCAGTAGCAATTCGTATGGTACATGAAGTAAGTCAAGCGGTTAACATTCCGATTATCGGAATGGGTGGTATTGAAACAGCGGAAGATGTAATTGAATTTTTCTATGCTGGTGCAAGCGCGGTTGCAGTAGGTACAGCGAACTTTATCGATCCGTTCGTATGTCCGACAATTATTGAAGAATTACCAGCATTACTAGATGAATTAGGATTTGATCACATTTCGGAATGTCAAGGAAGGAGCTGGAAGTAAGTATGTCACAGTCGCTAATTGTTGCACTAGATTTTCCAGGGAAACAAGAGGTAGAACAATTCTTACATCACTTTGAAGGGGAAGAGTTATTTGTCAAAGTTGGTATGGAGTTATTTTACAAAGAGGGTCCTGCAATTATTACGTACTTAAAAGAAAAAGGACATAAGATTTTTCTAGATTTAAAACTTCATGATATTCCGAATACAGTAAAAAGCGCTATGCGTAGCCTAGCTAGTCTAGATGTAGATATGGTAAATGTTCATGCTGCTGGGGGAAGTAGTATGATGAAAGCTGCGATTGAGGGATTAGAGGAAGGTAAGCAAGAAGGAAAAGAGAGACCGATTTGTATTGCAGTTACACAACTAACAAGCACTTCGGAAGCTATGATGAAAAAAGAGATCGGCATTGAGAAAACGTTAGAAGAAGCGGTTGCTCATTATGCAAAATTAACGAAAGAAAGTGGACTTGATGGAGTTGTTTGTTCAACACTGGAAGTTCCGAAATTACGTGAAGTATGCGGAAATGAATTTGTAACAGTAACACCGGGGATTCGTCTTGCAAGCGATGATGTGAATGACCAAGTGCGCGTTGCAACACCGAAACGTGCGAGGGAACTTGGTTCAAGCTACATCGTAGTAGGACGTAGTATTACAAAAGCAGAAAATCCGCTTGAAGCGTATAAAACAGTAAAACAACAGTGGGAAGGTGTAACAGTATGAAAAAAGAAATCGCATCGCATTTATTAGAAATTGGAGCAGTATTTTTACAACCGAATGATCCATTCACGTGGTCTTCTGGTATGAAATCACCAATTTATTGTGATAATCGTTTAACTTTATCTTATCCAAAAGTACGTCAAGCGATCGCAGCTGGATTAGAGGAGTTAATTAAAGAGCACTTCCCAACTGTAGAAGTTATTGCAGGAACTGCAACTGCTGGTATTGCGCACGCTGCATGGGTAAGCGATCGTATGGATTTACCAATGTGCTACGTACGTAGTAAAGCAAAAGGTCACGGTAAAGGGAATCAAATCGAAGGAAAAGCTGAAAAAGGTCAAAAAGTAGTAGTAGTAGAAGACTTAATTTCAACTGGCGGTAGTGCAATTACATGTGTAGAGGCACTTCGCGCAGCTGGTTGTGAAGTATTAGGAATCGTATCAATCTTCACATACGAGCTTGAGTCAGGAAAAGAGAAACTAGAAGCAGCAAACGTAGCATCATATTCTTTAAGTGACTACAGTGCATTAATTGAAGTAGCAGCAGAAAAAGGTATGATCGGACAAGCTGAAACGAAAAAATTACAAGAGTGGCGTAAAAATCCAGCTGATGAGGCTTGGGTTACAGCGTAACACGAAAAAAGACGACTGTGTGGGGAAACGCAGTCGTCTTTTTTTATAAAAAAATAGTAATGGTCATCATTAGTTACTACTTTGATAATATTCATACCCTCTTACAAACAATAGAGTCATATAAGAAACGATAAATGAGAAGATACTATACATACCGACCCAAAAGAAAAACTTTGGAGTAAAGGCGATAACACCTATTATTAAAAAACTAGCAAACGTTACAATCGGCATTACGTAATACGTTTTCGTTCTACGTGTTCCAATAACAGAAACGATAAAGATAAGTAATGGACAAAGAAATAAGACGAAAATCAATTCATTCATAGTTATGTCCCCTTTTCTAATTGAAGTAATCTGTTTCTCGTAAACGTTTTAAAAGAATTACTCTCCTAATATAATTTCGCTAAGTAATAACGAATCCCTTTTGAAAGTCAGTACATTATGATGAATTTTACAATAAAAAAACGTAAGCAAGAGAATATTTGCTTACGTTATAGGATAAACATCGCAACGATCGTGGTGACGATTAAGCCGATGATAACTGGTAAAAAATTGCGGCGTGCAAGTTCAAATGGATCTACTTTACAAATAGCAGCGGCAGGAATAAGGGCCCAAGGAATTAACGTTCCGCCCCCGGTCCATATGGCAGCGATTTGCCCGAGTGCTGTTAATGTAGCTGTTCCATGCCCAAGTGCTGTTCCGAAAAGGTTTGCAATCGAACCCGCAAGCGAAATACCCGAAAAACCGGATCCATCTAAACCGGTAATGACACCAACGATAGTTAAAGTTCCCGCTGATACATATTGATTTAAAGGAACAGTTTGAGATAAGGCGATTCCTAAGTCATTAATGATTCCGTGTGAACCTTTCGGTAAATAGTCTCCAATAATTTTTACAAATCCACTATCCCCTAAATAAAAAAGTGCAGCAATCGGAATAACTGGACCAAAAATCTTAAACCCAAATTGGAGCCCTTCTATAAAATAATCGGTCGTTTTATTTAGGCCATTTTCTTTGTAGGCGATGAGAGAAATGATGATAATCATAATAACTGTCGTTCCGCCGATAAGTGCAGTCGCATCGCTTCCTTGTAGTTTAAACTGAATCATGCAGAGGATATCGATGGCATATATGATAGGGATACATATGGCAAGCCATTTTTTTATGCGAGGAGATAATAAAATAGTAGTTTTAGATGGTTCAGTTGATGAAGAAGAGTCTTGCAACGATAATCCTGTATGAAATTCTTTTCGTAAGAAGAAAAAAGCGACAGAAGTTGTAACAACGCCCATGACTATAACGAGGGGAACACTTGCAGATACGACGCTAGAAACAGGAAGCCCAGCGGCGTCGGCGGTTAATTTTGGTGCACCTTGAATAACGAAGTCACCTGATAAAGTATGTTATTATAATGTATATAAATACTTATTAAATGAGGTGAAACGCAATTGTATAAACCGTTCTCACAGGCAGACTATAAGCCCTCTGATAAGCCTAAAGCACTGTATATAAGGAAGTCTAAGAAGAGTCAAGGCAAGACTGAGATAGAAACAATTGAAAGCCATTTAAAGCGTTTAACGGACTTCTGCAAAGATCAAGGCTGGAACAACTACGTGATTTATAATGATTATGTTGCAAAGTCAACGGACATAAATAGAATTGAATACAATAAAATGCTGAATGCTTGTTTAGATGGAAAGCACGATTTAATTGTTGTTGTGGAAGAATCAAGGTTATATCGTACAGTAAATGAACAGACGAATGTGTATGAAGAATTAAAGGGAACTGACATAGCTATCCTTTCCATACGTGAAGGCTACATCTTCCCTAATGATAGAAATCAGTTTCTAACTAATATCATTCGTGGTGCTATGAATCAGCAAGAACTTGAAAACTTTGCTTATAGGATGAATGTAAAGGTTTTAGCAAGTGCGAAGGAAGGTAAATATGTCAATAAGCTACCTTTCGGTTATTTCAAAGATAAGGACAAACTGACACCACACCCTATTGAAAGCAAGACGTTTAGGTTTATTGTAGACAAAGTATTAGAAGGATATGTAATAGCTGAAATCATTGGGAAACTTAACCAACTAGGGTATACCACAAAATCTAATAAGAAATGGAAAGACGTAGGTACAATTACAAGGATGTTGGCTAATCGTGTTTACTTAGGTGAAAGCCACTATTACAGTAAGATGTTTGAGGAAGATGTTATAGTGCGTGATACACATCCAGCATTATTAACTATTGAAGAATTTCAAAAAATAAGTAACATGATTCGTTCACGTAGCAGGAACCCACAAGGTATCAGGTATACTAAAATCAATACAGTGCTGGATAGATTAGTTGTATGTGGAATATGCGGTAATAGGTTACCAATTCATAAATCATGGACTAATAAAGAAGGGGTTACATCTTATCAGGTGGGGAAATGCCAAAAGGTTATGGGTGAATACAATGAGAAGAAATGTCCTAATAAATCGATTTCATTGAAGGAACTACTTCCACACTTTTATATTGCTATTGAAAGCTATAAGGATTCATTAAGAGAAGAAATAGAAAGTGTAGAAATAGATACAACCAGTGATATGAAAATTAAAGTCATGGAACAAATAAAGGATATATCAAAACGTATAGCTGAAATACAAATTGAAATACAAAACGCTAAAAGCTATTTAATCAAAGGAGTTTTATCTGAAGCAGATTATGTAGGATTAGTACCACCCTTAGCGAAGGATTTAAAGGATTTAAATGTGGCACTAGAAGATAATGAACGACTACTTGCTAGTTTGACTGACTATGATAGAAGTGCAGTTATTCAAAACGCTGTTGATTCGCTAATTAACATTGAAAACGAAAGCATTGAAAATCAAAATAGGGTATACAGACTACTGTTTGAACATCTAGAACTTGTAAATACAGTGGATGAAT
Organism: Bacillus hominis; assembly: GCF_030348325.1. Taxonomy (NCBI): domain Bacteria; kingdom Bacillati; phylum Bacillota; class Bacilli; order Caryophanales; family Bacillaceae; genus Bacillus; species Bacillus hominis. Next base: position 3,501,315 of record NZ_JAUCFS010000005.1, on the reverse strand, counting down.
TTGAAATAAGGCTAAAAGAAAAAGACGTCTCCAATTAGGAAACGTCTTTCTTTGTTTCTATGTTAGGCTGAGATAATTTCACGATTGTTTCAGCTACTTGTTTATAGTTAGGATTAGTGGCTTTAATTATGGTTACTTTAGGTATACGTTTATTTTTCATAAACACATCACCCCATGTAAGCCATGGTATTCAGATTGATTTTTTTTGTTACTTAATAATCCATTATTTCCTTCCGTTTTTCTACTTCTATTTACATCTTTCATCTGTACTAGCACCTCACTGAATTTGTGTTGTCAGTTAGGTACTTGCAAATACGGAATGAATTAGGACATTGATTTGAAAATAAATTTAAAAAACTTGTTTTTATCACCAGTAATGTCCCTAGTCGTCAAGAACAAGTAAGTGTGGAAGTCTTGTTGAGGATTTCCTACGTGAATAATTTCCCTATGTGAAGGCGTGTCTTATGACGCGTCATTTTTAATTTGTCATGACTTCCTAAAATAGGAACTTTAAAGAAACTGAGGTGAGATAAATGATTGGTGTAAATGTGAACAGCTTACCGCACGAACGAAAGGTAAATTATCAAATGATTAAATACGTTCGTTTAAGTAGAAATATGACTCAGGGAAAGTTCGGTGAGGTATGCAAAATAGACCAAAGTGTACTAGCAAAGCTGGAACGTGGTGAGTTACCACTTTCGCCACACTATGAAGCTAAAATCATGGACGGTATTCATGCTTTGAATATCAGTCAACTAGAACTGGTATCAGTGAAAAGAATTGTAGAACTAAAGGAACAAAGAATTAAATAACTAAATGGAGGTATGGAGAAATGGAAGTTAAAGATTTGTTTGTTGAAACTAAGAAAATTGTAGCTGAATACAAGGAATATGCTGAGGGACTGGACAAAGAAGAACAGGAACTACAAATGGAATTGGCAGCAATGCAAGAGGAAATGACAGCAATTCTGTTAGACCAGGAGAATGCAAACTTGTCAGAACGTATTTATTTAAAGGCACAGGCAAAGGGAATCAACTCTAAAGTAGAAATCATTCATTCTATGTTAGAAGAATTAAATGAGAAAAGATCAGCTTTAAAGATTGCGTATGTTCCAGTATTTCAAGAGGTACTGAGAAGAGACCGTACTAGTGCTAATGAGTATAACGTGACAGAACTTGCCATCCGCCACCGTTATGAATTACTTACTGAGGTAGCTGAAATGGGTAAACAGTTCCAAAAACAATACCATTCGATTGCACCTGATATTCATGAAATATTTGAAGATACAAAGGTAAAAGAAGTGTTTCCACGACTAGAATATTCTTTCGAACAAGACCAGTATCAACCACACTTTAGTTGGTTTGATAAGTCAGTGATTTCCAAGAACGATATGTTTTCAGCTACTCGTGGGAATTTACCAGAACACTTAAAGCAACCTAAGGAGGCAAAATAAATATGAATACACCTAACTTAACTAGCATTGTAAAGCAGGACGTACTAGCGGAACTGAGAAGGGGAAATACAGACGTATTGAAGGGACTACCACCAGTGTTAGCTATGCAATATGGATTAGCTTTGCAAAATGAGGGCTTGGTATAAGGCATTTCTAATCCAAAAAATGAAGGTCAGGTATATTCGGTGTGTGTGTAGCAATGGAACAAAATCACGCAACAAGGATTAGCGGACATTAGGAATCTGTTCTATAAAGAACCGGATTCCTTTTCTGTCTTCATTTGGGGTTCAGCCGAGATATGTGTAAAGATAGGTCATACCCTTACTTTTATTTCCAGTAAAATAGGGGTGGAAGTATCAAACTCTACTACTCCAACAAACCCAACACATCTAAAAAGATAAACACAGGTATCATCGTAATGACATATATAAGAATTTTACAAATAAAATGAATCTTAATACCTAACTTATCCGGAAGAAGCCATATCGACAATCCCAACAGCGTACGCCCTACAGCCAAATATAATTGAGGTAAAAGAACATTATCTATTCTTACCTCCATATACTCTTTACCAGACTCAAACAATACAGCATATAGGATCAATATAATGAAATAAAGAATAAACACTTTCACATAAATTTTCGATTTGTTTTTTCTCGACTTATAAAAACTCCTTTTATTTTCCATTCCCGGCGATGCCCTCAACGATTTCCCTTGCTGTCTTTCGATGCTTATTTATTTCAATGATTTCATTTAATCCTTTATGCACGTCAGCAAAGCCCTGTTCGAATGTGGCTTGTAGTCCTTTAAAACTACCTTCCAAACTATCCATTTTCCCCTCCAACCTATCTAACTTATTATCTAAATTATCTAACCTACCATCTAACTTATCCATTTTCTTCTCCATTTCACATAACTTTGCATATATCTGTTCCATTAGTTTCTTCTCATTTTCTGTCATGCAGCTAGACCCCCTAAAAAGTTTTCAAAATCCGTCGCAAAATTATTTATTATTAACAAATGGCAAGGTAAACCCTCTTAAAGTAAAGCACCCGTTAGTTAAAGTGTATTGTTTCACAAACTTCTTTTTTCCTGCGTTCCATTGATTTAGAGTAACCAAAACAATCTCTAAATAACTTCCTACCAATATATTGTTGAAAATTATTGTATTTATATCTGTAATATTCGTTCCAATAGCTAATCATTCTATTATAGCTTTTGCAAAACGCCCCAATATTTTCAATACAAAATTTTTTAATCCGTTCTGTATCCTGTTCTTTTAAAATATCATAAGTCATTTCTAATATTTCTACGACATATTCATCACAGATTTTTACGATATAAGGAATAGCCCAATCTTCATAATCCATCTGAAGCAACGAATACATATGCTTTTGGCGAACAAGCCCGTCACAACTTCTTGAATATATGCAATGCAAAATCATCTTTTGTCGTTCACTTAAATTGTCTATAACTTCATCTGAACTATCAATGTAGTAGATACGATAAGGAAACCTAATTACGTTATTATCTTGAAAATATTGAATAATATCCTGAGACACACCAATAGTGACATTATTATAAGTTTTATTAGGTATCGATCCAACCGCTTTAGTAACATCGTCTCTCAAATAGTTTGGAAACCCCTCTTGAAACATACAATCACATCCTTGCTTTACATAATGTTAAAAATGTGTAGTTAAACTAAACTGCCCAATTAGTTTAATAATAAGGTAACTATCAATAAAGTAAAAGTTAATCTCCTTACAATAGCCCTCAGCAACGCACCTATTTGACATATTGTTTTATTTAGGTTGTGTATCCCTTTTGAACTTCCAGTTATTTCCACTCAGGAATTTGAAAATGGTGCGTATATTTTGCAGACACCAGACAGCCCATATACAGGGGGGCCCCCCCCATAGGGTGGGGTATCCCTATATAAAAATATAGTAGGCGTCGCAACTATTACCGCATGACGTTATCACCAATCCTCGTTCTTCTCATTTATCTCACTGATCTCATTCTCATTTGTTTCTTCTTCTTTCTTATCTCACCTCACTGAGTCCTTGCTACCATCGTTGCTACTGTCAGTGCTGGTACTGTTGCCATTCCCTGTCCCTCTATCCTCGCTACCCAGCACCGTCCCTCGTCCTACTACTACCCACACTACCATTCCAATAGGGGCTATATAGCCATGCCATAGCACCGCCCTTTTAATAGACGTACATAATAGTAAAAAGGATAACAACATAATGTTGCTACCCTTTAAATTATCTCTAAAAAAATCTGTGTATATTATTTCATAAATGAACCTTGATTATATAGGTCTATCAATGAGATCCCCCTTTTGATGGCTACTTGTTCAATTAGGTTTATTTCATGGTACATAGCATTAGATAAAATTCCATTCTCTATATTTTTGCTTATGTGGTAATAAAAACCTGCTAACATTTCTAACGGTAACCTATCGTATAAAGAACCCCCATCATTATCCATTAACAGCCCCCTCTTTGAACTAGTATACAATATTAAATCCATTACAAATAGAAGGGTCATAACTTAACAGTATTGACACCGAGAAGTCATTGCTGTATTATCAAGGTATCGGAAGGTGTCGTAACTTAGTGTCATAAATGAACCGTAAAAAAGGGGATAATACATAATGAAATACGGATACGCACGAGTAAGTACGGTGTCACAGGAATTAGAGGTACAATTAACAGCATTAGAAAATGAAGGCTGTGACAATATTTATTCTGAGAAGTTTACAGGAACTAAATCAGATAGACCGCAATTACAAGAAGTTCTTTCAATCCTAAAAGAAGGTGATACATTAGTTGTCACTAAACTAGATAGATTAGCAAGAAACACTGTTGAGGGAATCGAAATCGTAAAAGGACTATTTTCTAAAGGTGTAAGAGTTCATGTTTTAAATGTGGGACTATTAGAAGATACGACAATGGGTAGATTCTTCTTAACTACATTACTAGCAGTGGCAGAAATGGAGAGAAATTTAATTGTAGAACGTACTCAGGAAGGCAAAGCCATTGCTAAACAGCGTGACGACTTTAGAGAAGGGCGTCCAAATAAATACAGTAAAAAACAGATAGAACATGCTTTAAAGCTATTAGAAACCGAGTCTTACAAAGAAGTAGAAAATAAGACTGGCATTAGTAAAAGTACCTTAATACGTGCAAAACGAAAGGCTAACAGCTAATGCTGGTGGTCTTCTTTTATTTTGGCTGTTCAATTGTGCAGGAAAAACATTTCTGAGTCGGCTGTATAAAGAGGGCATGGAAGCGGAAAAACGTGAGGAATTGCACAAAAATGAACAAGCTAAATATGTCACAAACGTTGCTATCATGCGGATTCTCAGCAAAGACTCGTTGTGCACGGTTCAAATAATGAACGTTAATACTTTCTTTACTTCACTTCATTCTTTTAACAGATTTCTTTTATCCTTTTCATAGTATTCTTTTAGAGAATATATTTAAGTTTGATTATATAAGTTTGTTTAAAGTAAGTATGTATAACGTTCATAATCCGAACTATCTCAAGTACAATTATTGAACTACTGAGGTTCATTATTTGAACTACTTAATCCCTATTCTTGTGACTTTGAGGTACATAATTTGTACTATTACATTTCACCACGTTCTTTCAGTAACATTTTTAATTCTTTAAGTGAAAGATTTTCCATTTCATCATAAGGTATTGTTTTCTCTTTAGGAACAACTTGTTTTGCTTGAATTTGCTGTTCTTGTTGTTCCCTCATTTGCTTGTCTTGTAGATGCTGTTGAAAACGTTCCTTGTCATGAACTGATATTTTCATTAACTTACTTTCAAACTCTTTAAATTGTTCAACCTTATCAGGAACACATTTATATAATGCTGTCCTGTTTAATGGCTTGTAGACCACGTAAACATTATTTCCTTTGTTTGTCTTGCTTTTCTGTATTAGCCCAACTTCATCTAATCTTTTAAGGCTGTTATGAATAGTTGCTTTTCCACCTATACGAGTATCAATCATTAAATGTTCAATAGTTGGGAATGCATAACCATAATTTTCATTATATAGTTGCAATAGCTTCACATATACCACTAAATCAGTATGAGTAATCAATCCTAACTGAATATAATCGAATAATTGCATTGGTACTTGTTCAAAGTTACCTTCAACATTCCCTTTACAAATAATTTCCGTTCCTTTGATCTTTGTTACAATGTTTGTCATTTTAAATCATTCCTTTTCTACAAGTTTAGTGGTTTAATTTCTGAACCTTACAATTACCTACTTGCAAAATGAGAATGAAATAGGACAAAGTGAAGTTTCATCATACATCCTTTTAAAAATACTTTACATTAAGGGGTTTTATCTCCAGATAAGGCGATGCCGTGTCCGAATAAGTTCATAGCAATTGCGACTCCAATTGGCGGAAGACCGACGCGTACAGCGACAGGTAATAAAATAGCTCCCATTAAAGCGACAGCCGGAGAGGGCCAAAAGAAAAAGGAAATTGTCATCATTAAAAGACCGATAATCCAGTAGGCATGTGTAGGAGTGCGAATCATTTTTGTAAATGGTGAAATCATCGTATCATTTATGCCGGTATGAACGAGTAAATTGCTCATCGATACGATAATGGAAATGATTAATATAGTTGGTAATAGTTCAGTAATGGCGTAAATGAAACTTTGAAAAATACCGCTAATGGCAAGAGGGATAGAACTTGTTGCGGTTAGTGCCAGTAAAAAGATAAAAACGATACAAATGATCGTCGTATCTTTCCGAAGAATAAAGAAGGTAATAATGGTTAGTAAACAAAGAACATAGAGAGCGTGCAAAAGCGTTAATTCAACTCCCATAACATTCACATCCTTTAGGCGTTCGTGTAGTTCATTGTATGAAAGCAGTGAAAGTATGTGAGTATAGGAAAAAGAAAAATGAAATTTCATGTACTGTAATGGTAAGAGTAAGAAATGGATGTTACAATGCAATTAATCCTAAAAATGGAATTTAAAGAGAAGTAGAATGGGGGAGTACGAATGAGAGGGAAAATAGGGTATTATGGTGTGCTCGTTTGTTTACTATTATCAGTTATTTCAGGGCAATTTCTTAAAAGTGAATGGGTACCAGTTATATTATGTATAGGAGTATTGATTTTTGCACCTATGTATCGCTGGAATGAATGGAAAGCATATAGTCGAAAAAAGAAAATTATTTTTAGTATCGAGTTTGTCATTATAATTAGCACGATACCGTTTTTATTATTGAAAGGAAATGAGATAATAGATGGAATTGTAATGTTTCAAGGGTGGTTGTTTATTGCGAAGTTGTTATATTTAATATGCATTTTAATGTTGGTAGCGGTAGTCACTAAAACAGTAAACGAAAAGTTATTCGTTAATGAATAAAAGAAAATGCCACCTTATTCGGTGGCATTTTCTCATTTCACTGCATGAGCTTTTTGCATCTTCTTAATCAAACGAATTTGTCCGCGGTGATTGATCTCATCTTCAAATACGTGAAACCATTTGAAATAATTGTTAGCTGGTTTGTCATACCAAAAATCTGTCGTTTTAAATAACCATTCATCGGGTAACGATTGAAAAGTTTCAATTGTTTTAGAGCGTACTTCTTGTAATGTATTTATGTAAAACTCTATGGAGTTTCCTTTTATTTTTTCTCGTCCAAGATTCCCTAGTTCAACAGCAGGTAACCAACGTTCTAATTCAGCATCTGTCGGTTCACGATCTTCAAAGGTATGAATTTGGTAGTAAAATTCAATAGCAGCCATGTGATATAATAGCATGCCAATTGAATTTGCTTCATCATCATATAAATAATCAAGTTCTTCAATTGTTAAACCTTCCACCGCTTGCATCGTTGTGTAACGAGCGTAATTCATCATGGAAACAAGTTTTGAAAATTCAACTTGTAAACCATCTATTTTATCAATTACAAAGTTCAATTAAAATTCCCCCTCTTTAAACGAATACTCCAAAGAAGGAATTCTATGTGCAGAGAAAAACTCCTGTTAAAAAAGTTCATAATTTTTAACAAGGAATAACAATTAGCTCTCTATTTGATTTTGTAATAACTTCATATCCGTCTTTTGTAATTACGATATCGTCTTCAATTCTACAACCGCCCCAGTTTGGTATGTAAATACCTGGTTCAACTGTAACAACCATACCTTCTTCTAAAGTAGCTTTACTTTCTTGGGATAGGCGAAGAGGTTCATGTATTTCTAAGCCAAGACCGTGCCCTGTAGAGTGACCAAAATATTGACCATATCCATGTTCTGTAATGTAATTTCTCGTTACATCATCGATACTTTTCGCAGTTTCTCCAGGTTTAATCGCTTCAGTTCCACGCTTTAATGCTTCTAACACAACATTATATATTTTTTTGAATTCTTCTGATGGCTCGCCGATTGCTACAGTACGTGTAATATCGGAACAATATCCATTATAAAGGGCGCCGAAATCTAATGTAACGATATCGCCGCGTTCGATTATTTTATTCGATGCGACTCCATGAGGAAGGGAAGAACGAACACCAGAAGCTACAATGATTTGAAACGACGAAGATGCAGCTCCTTTTTTTCGCATGAAAAATTCTAATTCGTCTCGGACAGCAGTCTCACTTATTCCTGGTTTTAGAAACTGAAGGATGTGGTGAAATGCTTCGTCAGCGATATTAGCTGCAATTTTCATTGTTTCTATTTCAGGTGTGTCTTTAATAAGGCGAATATTTTCAATGATTTCGCAAACTGGAACCATTTCCGTATGTATATATTTTTGTAGTTTCTTAAATTGTTGCAGAGTTATATTGTTTTCTTCAATTCCAAGTTTTTGGATATTTAATTTTGATACTTGATTTGCAACTTCCTTTTCTAAATTCCCATTATGCATAATGATTTCAGCTTTTTTTATTTGTGATTTTGCTTGATCTACATAGCGGAAATCGGTTATAAAAACAGCTGTATCCGCAGAGATTAAGACGACGCCAGCACTACCTGTAAATCCTGTTGCATATTGGCGATTTTCTTTTTTTGTAATGAGTAACCCGTCAATCCCATAGTTTTGTAGTTGTTTTTGGATTTTATTAATTTGTAAAGTCATGTTAATTCCTCCTCCTATTCACAGTATTGAATAAAGCAAATAGCATGCCAAAAAATATCTTTAGAGAAAAGATAGTGGGAATTACATATGTTTTAGAGAAGATAAGAAATTTAGCCCATTATTTGTGGGCGGTGGGCTGCTCGTGAAATACAGATTCCTTCAATTAGCAGTGGAAGAATGAAAAAAACATCAACTCAAGGCTCACTTTCTTTACACACTGTAAAAAAATTTATACAAATACGAAATAGAACTGTCAAATTTTTTGATAATATTGAATTTAGGAAAGGAAAATATAAGCGACTTTTAGATTATATATTTGGAAAGTATGTTATTTGTTTTATTCGAGTATAAAATTTAATATATAAATAAATGATGAGTATTGATATAATAGGTAATTGTTGGATTTCTCTCGAAGATAGGGATACGTAACGAATATGAAAGGGATAAGGATTGTGAGTACATGAAGAAATTAAATAAAGTGATGTCATTTTGCTTGGTAGCTAGTATGTTCGTTGTAACAGGCTGTGAAAAAAGTAATAACAATGCTCAACTAAGTGAAAAAATTGAGCAACTGGATGAAGCACCAGAAGTGACAGAGAAGGAAGCTGAAAAAATTGTAAGAAAGAGTGTAGATGAAATTGCAAACTCTTTTAGTGAAATGGAAAAAGAGAATGGATGGAGTCGAAATAATCCTGGAGATTTGGGGACAGCTAAAAAAGGAGTTAAGGGATTAGTTTCAGATAAGTTTGTGGAGAAACAGCTTCCAGGATTGCTTGATACATTTAATAGGTCAAGGGAAACGGATATGTTGCCATTCCCAATTCATATTGAACCAGACGTGCGGATAACTTATTCGCAGAAAAATGATGTTTTAAAGATTGAGACGCTTACCCTTGCAAATGATATGGGGAATGATGCAGAGACGTGGGAATTTATTTTAGTTTATACAGATGGAAAATGGCTAATGGATGGATGGTCATCAAATACGCCAGCAGATTTAAAGTTAACTAAAGAAGAAGCTAACGAACTTCTTAGAGTTCAAGGTTTTAAGAATGTTTCTTTTGTTAGAGAAGAGAATAGTGGAAATAAGAAATATATTTTTAAAGAAAGTAACGGAGTAGTTGCTGTGGATGCCCAAACATCTGTTATTACTCACAATGTAGATGATAAAGAACAAGAAAAGGTAACGAAACAAGATTTTATTCAAGAGCAAGAAACAGTTAAGGGAAATGGTTCCAGTACGTATACTAGTTTAAAAGAAGAGAAGCAGCCAAAAAAAGAATCTTCTTCCGTGTTAGGTAAAACTAAGGTTCTAAATGAGTTAGCTGTTCTAGAAAACGAAGAAAAACATACAAACGTTATGTCAACAAATGACATAGTAAATGAAATAGAAGGAAATTATCAACTTTGGGATAATAAACTAAATGAAATTTATAGTACATTAAAGAGTACTATGTCAGCTGACGCGTTTCAGTCGTTGAAAACGAAACAAGTTGCATGGGTTAAAGAAAAGGAAAGTAAAGTTAAAGCAATTGCTACAGATGAAAATAATGGAACGATGAGATATATCGAAGCTGCAGATGAAAAATATAAGATGACAAAAGAAAGATGTTATGAATTAGTGAATGGATATATGAACTAAATTGAAAACATTAAAAAAATGCGTCGCTTACAAGCAACGCATTTTTTAATATTTACGCTTTTAATTTCATTACTGTATCAGCATCTGGTGTTACATATAATGTTTGTTGATTGTCATATGTAACAAATCCAAGTTTTGCACCACTCGGTTTTTTGACATGGCGTACCTTTGTGAAATCTACAGGAACAGAGCTAGAATCTTTTGCTTTACTGTAATAAGCGGCGATTTTAGCGGCCTCGTGTAAAGTCTCTTCCGTAGGTTCAAGAGAACGAATGACAACGTGGGAACCAGGTATGTCTTTCGTATGTAACCAAATTTCATCACGACGGGAGAATTTCGTTGTTAAATAATCATTTTGCTTATTGTTTTTACCGACGAAAATTTCTGTACCATCACTTGATAAATATTTATCCAATACTGGTTTAGTTGGTTTTTTCTTCGCGTTCTTTGTCTTGCGACTACGTACATAACCTTCTTCGGCTAATTCCTCACGAATTTCTTCAATATCTTTTGAAGAAGCAGCCTCCATTTGTTGAAGTAAGCTATCAAAATAAAGAATTTCTTCATTTGTTTTTACGATTTGTTCTTCTACAATAGCAACTGAATTTTTCGCTTTTTGGTACTTTTGGAAATAGCGTTGTGCATTTTCAGATGGTGTTTTTAAAGGATTTAATGTGATTTTTACAGTCCCACCATTTTCGTCGTAATAGTTAACGACTTCAATATCTTTATCGCCTTTTTTCAAAGCGTACATATTGGCTGTAAGTAGCTCTCCAAATAGTTGATATTTATCTGCTTTTCCGGCATCTTGTAATGTTTTTTCTAGTTTACTTAGCTTCTTTTCATTTTTTGTTTTTTCATTTTGCATAAAGCGTTCTAAATCGTGAGCTTGTTGTTTTACACGATCGCGCTCTGCTTTACCAAAGAAGAAACGATCTAATAATTCACTGACAGATGAAAATGTTTTTTCATTTCCTTGTAAGTGAGAAAGAGGGAATAGGTAAAAGAACTCTTTTCCATTTGCTGTTATCATTGCTGGCACGTACTGATGTGTTAGCAAAGGTTTTTGCAAGCTGAAGAAAGCTTCAGATAATGCTTTTTCATTTGCCATACCTGCTTTTTTTACAACTTCTTTTGCAAATAATGGGGAAATTCCCATGAATGCTCCGACAAGTTGTTTGTCCATGTTGCCAGATAAAAAGTCTAGCGGTCTAATAAAATCATCTTCTGTTTCGATAAGAAGCGGATTAACCTTATGTTGTGCTGGTGGGGCAACATATTCAGCTCCCGCATATACAGTACGATGTCGGTTTACCGCTAAAGAAACGTGTTTTAAGCTATCTAAAATAACATTTGTTTTCGTATCTACTAAGATAATATTACTGTGTCGTCCCATTATTTCGATTACTAATGTTTTTACTGATTCGTCACCGATTTCATTACGACTGCGGACTGTAATTTGAATAATACGTTCTAAGTCAATTTGTTCGATTTTCTCAATAAATCCACCTTCTAAATGTTTGCGAAGAAGCATACAAAACATCGGCGGTAGCGCTGGTGAATCGTAGTTTTGATTTGTTAAGTGCATACGCGCATATGTAGGGTGAGATGAAAGAATCAGCTTTTGGTTTTTTCCGTTTGCTCGAATATGTAATAAAACTTCATATTTTGAGGGTTGATATATTTTTGAAATTCTTCCTGTTTGAAGAGAATTTGCAATTTCATGTGTAATTGCTCTTGTAAATAATCCATCGAATGCCATGAATGAACACTCCTTTCTAACTAAAAGTTAATTATAGCATTTTTTTGGACGAGGCTGAATAAGCTTTCATTAGAGTATGTCTGGAATCAGGAGGTCGATGGCAGGATGAATTGGTATGAAATGCGAGCACATGAAGTGGAGGAAAGAACGAATACGAATGTGGAGGTAGGTCTTACAGAACAAGAAGCAGAGGGTAGATTAAAGAAATTTGGTACAAATGAATTGCAAGAAGCAAAGCGTCCTTCTGCGCTTATGGTGTTTTTAGCGCAATTTAAAGACTTTATGGTACTTGTTTTATTTGGTGCTACAATTATTTCAGCTTTTTTAGGAGAGTATATTGATTCGATTGCAATTGTTGCAATTGTTATTATCAACGGTGTCCTCGGTTTCTTTCAAGAAAGGAAAGCTGAAAAATCGTTGGAAGCTTTAAAAGAATTGGCAGCCCCTCAAGTTACTGTACTAAGAAATGGGAAGTGGATAAAAGCGCCGTCAAAAGCGCTTGTACTAGGTGATATTATTAAGTTTTCTAGTGGTGACCGTATTGGCGCGGATGTTCGCCTTGTGGAATCTTCAAGTTTATATATTGAAGAATCGGCTCTTACAGGAGAGTCATTGCCTGTACAAAAGAAGGTAGAGGCGTTACAAGGGCAAGATGTTTCAATTGGTGATCAAAAAAACATGGCATTTATGGGGACGCTGATAACGAGAGGTGCTGGAACGGGAGTAGTCGTAGCGACTGGAATGAATACAGCTATGGGGCAAATTGCAAATATGTTACAAAATGCTGAGCAAATGGAAACGCCATTACAAAGAAGATTAGAACAGCTTGGAAAAATTTTAATTATCGTTGCTCTTATTTTGACGGCTCTTGTTGTATTAGCTGGTGTATATCAAGGGAATGAAGTGTATCACATGTTTTTGGCTGGGGTTTCGCTTGCTGTTGCAGCTATTCCAGAAGGATTACCAGCTATCGTTACGGTTGCGCTATCACTCGGCGTACAGCGTATGATTAAAAAGAGGGCAATTGTGCGAAAGTTACCAGCTGTAGAAACGTTAGGCTGTGCTTCTGTTATTTGCTCAGATAAAACAGGAACAATGACACAAAATAAAATGATGGTAACGCATATGTGGTCAGGTGGAGAATTGTGGAAAGTAACAGGTCAAGGCTATGAGCCAACGGGTTCGTTTATGAAAGGTGAAGAAGTAATTGACCCTACTAAGGCGAAATCACTGTATCAACTACTTACATTTGGCTGTTTATGTAATAATGCGAATGTTATTCAAAAGAAAAAGATGTATGTGTTAGATGGAGATCCAACAGAGGGAGCTCTCGTTGCTGCTGCAATGAAGGCGGGAATATCACGTGAAGTTCTTAAAGGAAAGTTTGAAGTCATTCGTGAATTTCCTTTTGATTCAACTAGAAAAATGATGAGCGTTATCGTTCGTGATCGTGAAGGGAAAAAATTTGTTATTACAAAAGGAGCACCAGATGTTCTTTTGCAAATGAGTCAAACAATTTTGTGGGGAAATAAGCAGCAGCCTTTAAGTGAAATGTATCGAAAAGAAGTGCAGGCAGCGATTCATAGTTTAGGAAGTCAAGCTTTACGAACGATTGCGGTGGCATTTAAACCGTTAAAAGCTACAGATTCAATTGAACATGAAAGAGAAGTCGAGCAGGATTTTATGCTTGTTGGAATACAAGGAATGATAGATCCGCCAAGACCAGAAGTGGCGCAAGCGGTGAAAGAGTGTAAGGAAGCTGGTATTAGAACGGTAATGATTACGGGAGATCATAAAGTGACAGCAATGGCAATTGCGGAACAGTTAGGGGTTTTACCAGCAGGTGGACGCGTTGTTGAAGGTGTAGAGCTTGCGAATATGGATGTAGAGGCATTAGAAGATATTGTAGAAGATACATATGTATTCGCTCGTGTGTCTCCTGAGCATAAATTAAAAATCGTTAAGGCGCTGCAAAATAAGGGGCATATAGTAGCTATGACAGGTGATGGAGTGAACGATGCCCCGGCCATAAAAACAGCTGATATAGGGATTGCGATGGGAATTACAGGGACAGATGTTGCAAAAGAAGCTTCTTCACTTGTGTTGTTAGATGATAACTTTGCTACGATTAAATCGGCGATTAAAGAAGGTAGAAACATATATGAAAATATTCGGAAGTTTATTCGGTATTTGTTAGCATCTAACGTTGGTGAAATTTTAGTTATGTTATTTGCGATGTTACTTGCACTGCCATTGCCGATGGTTCCAATTCAAATTTTATGGGTGAACTTAGTTACTGACGGTTTACCAGCGATGGCATTAGGTTTGGATAAGGCTGAAGGAGATGTGATGAAGAGAACACCACGCCATCCGAAAGAAGGGGTGTTCGCTAGAGGGCTTGCGTGGAAAATTATAAGTCGTGGTTTTCTAATCGGAGCAGTGACATTAGTAGCGTTCATTATTGCATTTAACCAGCATCCAAATGAATTGAAGTATGCACAAACGGTAGCCTTCGCAACATTAGTACTTGCTCAGCTTATTCATGTATTTGATTGTCGTAGTGAACATTCTATATTTCACCGCAACCCGTTTGGAAATATATATTTAGTAGGGGCGGTTATTATTTCTTTACTGTTAATGCTTGTAGTTATATATTATCCACCATTACAGCCAATTTTTAGCACAATGCCGATACAAGCACGAGATTGGTTGTTAATTGGGGGATTATCATCTATTCCGACCTTCTTATTAGTAGGATCCTTATTAACAAGAAAAAAGGAGAAAAAGAAAAAGCCACTGTTATATAAGAAGGGATTAAACTTGAAATAGTCAATGATATGAAAGTATGATATAATTTACAGAAGGTAGTAGAGCCTTGTCTCTATTACCTTTTTCATTGAGTTATTTCATGGCTTGGATGTGATAAAGATGATTTGTAGTATGACAGGATTTGGAAGGTCGAAAGTAGAAAACGATACTTTTCAAATAACAGTAGAAATGAAGTCGGTGAACCATCGCTTTTTAGAAATGAGTATTCGGCTTCCGAAGCAAATGATGGTGTTTGAAGACAAGATTCGTAAAATAATTGCAAAGCAAGTTCGCCGTGGACGTATTGAAGTGTCTATTAGTATAACAGGTAAAGGGCTTGTTGAAAGAAAATTAACTGTGAATTGGGAACTTCTCAAGCAGTACCAATCCATTATGGAAGATATAAAAGGGAAATTTCAATTACAAGATTCTATTACACTCGGGCAACTAATGAGAATGCCAGAAGTAACGGCAATTGAAGAAATAGAAAATGTAAATGAACAATTTGAAACCAGTTTATATGAGGCTGTTCGCCAAGCTGCTCATATGTTGAAAACGATGAGAGATGGCGAAGGAGAACGATTACATAAAGATATAGCATATCGTTTGCAAGAGATTCATAATTGTGTAAATGCAATTATTCCACATGCATCAATTGTTACACAAAAATATCGTGAACGATTAGAAAATCGTTTAAAAGAATTACATAACCAAGATTTAGATGAACAACGATTGTTGACAGAAATAGCAATCTTTGCAGAGCGTTCAGATATTCACGAAGAATTAGTTCGCTTACAAAGTCATTTAGAACAATTTCGTGAAGCACTGCAAATTACAGAGCCTGTTGGAAGGAAAATGGACTTCATCGTGCAAGAGATGCATAGGGAAGTTAATACGATAGGTTCTAAGGCAAATGACTTAACAATTTCAAAATATGTTGTAGAAATGAAAAATAACCTTGAAAAAATTCGTGAACAAGTACAAAATATTGAGTAGCTTTCAAAAAATATACAAAGTTATACGTGGTGGAGAAATCGGATAGACTTACTAGGAGGCGCAAACTATGGCCATGCGGTTTTTAAATATTGGGTACGGAAATATTGTATCTGCTCATCGAATTATTGCTATTGTAAGTCCGGAGTCAGCTCCTATTAAACGAACAGTACAGGAAGCACGTGAACATAATGCTTTGCTTGATGCTACGTATGGGAGAAAAACAAGGGCGGTTATTGTTATGGATGATGGGCATGTAGTATTAAGTCCAATTCAGCCAGAGACGATTGCACATCGTTTGAATAATAAAGAAGATTTAAGTGAGGAAGGGTAGGTTTTACATATTTATGAGAAGTAGAAGAGGATTGCTCATCGTTCTTTCGGGACCTTCTGGTGTCGGGAAAGGAACGGTTCGAAAAGAGCTGTTTAGCCATGAAGACACACGTTTTCAGTACTCTATTTCAGTAACGACACGTAAACCGCGTGAAGGTGAAGTAGATGGTGTGGATTATTTCTTTAAAGAGAGAGAAGAATTTGAAGAAATGATTCGTAATGAAAAGTTACTTGAATGGGCTGAGTTCGTTGGTAATTATTACGGAACACCGATTGATTATGTTGAAAAAACGTTACAAGAAGGAAAAGATGTGTTCTTAGAAATTGAAGTGCAAGGAGCAATTCAAGTTAAGAAAGCCTTCCCTGAAGGTGTATTTATTTTCTTAGCACCTCCAAGTTTATCTGAACTAAAGAACCGAATTGTCGGCCGTGGTACAGAAACTGAAGATGTTATTGAAAATCGTTTAACTGTAGCGAAAGAAGAAATCGAAATGATGGACGCTTATGACTATGTTGTAGAAAACGATCAAGTTGAATTAGCTTGCGACCGAATTAAAGCAATTGTGGTTGGTGAACATTGCCGCCGCGAAAGAGTGGCAAAATACTATAAAGAAATGACGGAGGGTCTATAATTATGTTAAATCCATCAATTGACTCATTATTAACAAAAATCGATTCTAAATATACACTTGTAACAGTAGCTGCAAAGCGTGCACGTGAAATGCAAATTGCTGACAATTGTGTTATTGAAAAGCCTGTTTCTCATAAATGTGTAGGTAAATCATTAGAAGAAATCGATGCAGAAGTATTAAAATATGTACCAAGCGATGACAAAATAATTGATTAAGACATTCTTTTCGACAAATTAAAACATAGACTTTATAATTTTCTATGTAACGGTAACAACCTATTTACAAGTAGGTTGTTATTTTTTTACGACAGAGCTGAAAAGAACTTGGATAAAGATGAAACGAAATGCTAGCACTGACGAGCTGAAAAAATTCCATTTCAGCAGAATAAGTTTTAAAAAGAAAGAGGACGAGTCATATGCTAAAAGGGAAAAAAATACTTCTATGTGTAACAGGAGGCATTGCGGTTTTTAAAGCAGCGGCATTAACAAGTAAATTGACACAAGCTGGGGCAATTGTAAAAGTAATGATGAGTGAGTCAGCAATGAAATTTGTAACGCCTCTTACATTTCAAGCACTTTCTCGCCATGATGTATATACAGATACATTCGATGAGAAAGACTCGGCTGTTATCGCTCATATTGATTTAGCGGATTGGGCAGATGTTGTGCTTGTTGCACCTGCTACAGCTAATTGTATTGGAAAGTTAGCTGGTGGTATTGCCGATGATATGATTACAACTACTTTGTTAGCTACTACAGCTTCAGTATGGATTGCACCTGCTATGAATGTGCATATGTATGAAAATAAAATTGTTCAAAAAAACATGATGACGTTAAAAACATTAGGATATACATTTATTGAGCCAGGGGAAGGTTTTTTAGCATGTGGTTATGTAGCAAAAGGAAGACTGGAAGAACCTGAAGTGATTATTGGACGATTAGAAGAGGCTTTCTCAGAACAAAAACCATTGCAAGGAAAGCGAATATTAATAACAGCTGGACCGACACGTGAAAAGATTGATCCAGTTCGTTTTATGACGAATTTCTCTTCTGGAAAGATGGGGTATGCGATCGCAGAAGTTGCAGCAAGCTTAGGTGCTGATGTCATACTTGTGTCAGGACCGACAGCATTAGAGTCACCATTACATGTAACAACAATACAAGTAGAATCTGCACAAGATATGTTAGAGGCAGTCCTTCAACATTATCAGAATGTGGATGTTGTCATTAAAACAGCAGCCGTTGCAGATTACCGTCCGAAATATGTTCATGATAATAAAATGAAAAAGAAAAATGGCGATGCTGTAATTGAATTAGAAAGAACAGTGGATATTTTAAAAACGTTAGGTGAGAAGAAGGACCGACAGCTACTTATCGGTTTTGCAGCTGAAACGACAAACATAGAGGAATACGCAATGAGAAAATTACGTGAGAAAAATGCAAATATGATTGTTGCGAATGACGTGAAAGCTCAAGGAGCTGGGTTTGGTACAGATACAAATATTGTGACAATGTATAGAAAAGATGGAGAAATTATTGAGCTGCCACTTTTAACGAAGAAAGAAGTTGCTCGTGAAATATTAAAGCAAATTGAAATGATGTTAGAAGATGATCGTGTATGAAGTTTGCAAGTGTAATTGTTGATGTACCTGCACGTCAAACAGATCGTCCGTTTGATTATATTATTCCTAAAAAATGGGAAGATATTGTCCAGACGGGAATGCGTGTAGTAGTTCCATTTGGTCCAAGGAAATTGCAAGGTTTTATTATTGGGATCAAAGATTCAGTTGACGTAGAGAGTAAGAAATTAAAGACAATCCATGAAATATTAGATGTGACGCCGGTATTAAATGAAGAATTATTAAAGCTAGGATATTGGCTTACAAGTGAAACATTATGTTATATGATTTCAGCTTTTCAAGTAATGCTTCCAACGGCGATAAAAGCAACGTATAAAAAGCGTCTACAACTGCGTAAAAAAGAAGAAGTAGCACCTGAAATACTGTATTTATTTCAGGATAAGGAAGCAATCGATTGGGAAATTATCGAGGCGCAACCACATTTATACCGCATGATTCAACAAGAGATTAAAAACGGCACGGTGGAACTAGTTTATCAAGTGAAAGATAAAGTGCAGAAGAAGAAGCAAAGAGTTGTTCAACCAGAGTTGCCAGAAGATAAATTGGAATTAGCGGCATTTGAACTGAAAAGTAAAAAACAACAAGATGTGCTCTATTATTTTGTGGAGAATTACAAAAGTGTACCGTTGAAAGTGATAACAGAAGAGTTACAAATAACAGATGCCCCAATAAAAGCACTTGCTAAAAAGGGATTAATCTCAGAAAAGTATGTGGAAGTATACCGAAATCCGTATGACGATGATGATTTTGAACAAACGAAACCATTTCCACTTACTGAGGAACAAAAACAAGTAATTACACCGATTTTGTCATCAATTACAAATGAAACTTACAATCCATTTTTACTATATGGTGTTACAGGAAGTGGTAAGACAGAAGTGTATTTACAATCTATAGCAGCGGTGCTCGAGAAAAGAAAAGAAGCAATTGTGCTTGTTCCTGAAATTGCGCTAACACCCCAGATGGTAGATCGCTTTAAAGGTAGGTTCGGTTCGCAAGTTGCAGTTCTTCATAGTGCGCTTTCTGTTGGAGAAAAGTATGATGAATGGCGCAAAATTTTAAGAAAAGAAGTGAAAGTGGTAGTTGGTGCGCGTTCAGCTATTTTTGCTCCCTTTGAAAATTTAGGAATCATTATTATTGATGAGGAACATGAATCGAGTTATAAGCAAGAAGATAACCCGAAGTATCATGCGAGAGATGTAGCAGTGTGGAGAGGACAATACCATAAGTGTCCAATCGTTCTCGGAAGTGCAACGCCGACACTTGAATCGTTTGCTAGAGCGAAAAAAGGTGTCTATGGGTTGCTTACAATGGAAAAACGTATGAACAAACAAGCTTTGCCGACTGTAGAAATTGTTGATATGCGGGAAGAGCTTCGTGATGGAAATCGTTCAATGTTTTCAAAGGCACTGCATGAAAAAATAGCAGATCGATTAGAAAAGAAAGAACAAATGGTTCTCTTTTTAAATAGAAGGGGTCACTCTACATTTGTGATGTGCCGTGATTGTGGGTATGTCGTACAATGTCCGCATTGTGATATTTCGTTGACATATCACAAAATGAACCATCGTTTAAAATGTCATTATTGTAGTCATGAGGAAAATATGCCAACGGAGTGTCCTGCTTGTAATAGTACGTATATTCGTTTCTTTGGTACAGGGACGCAAAAGGTTGAAGAAGAAATCACAAAACTATTTCCTGAAGCGCGGGTCATTCGAATGGACGTGGATACAACAAGTCGTAAAGGAATGCATGAAAAATTATTAAAGGCGTTTGGTGAAGAGAAAGCAGATATATTACTTGGAACACAAATGATTGCAAAAGGGCTTGATTTTCCGAAGGTGACACTTGTTGGTGTTTTAACGGCGGATACGATGCTCCACTTACCTGATTTTCGAGCGAGTGAAAAGACATATCAGCTATTGACACAAGTGAGTGGACGTGCAGGAAGACATGAATTGCCAGGGGAAGTTGTAATTCAAACGTATACGCCGGAACATTACAGTGTAGAATTAGCAAAGAATCAACAATATGATGTATTTTATGAGCAAGAAATGCAAATGAGGCGAATGAGACAATATCCGCCATATTACTACGTTGTACTTGTAACTGTATCTCATCCGGAATTATTAAAGGCAGTCCAAGTAACGGAAAAAATTGTCGGCCATTTACGAACGCATTGTTCAAGGCAAACAATGGTGTTAGGGCCGGTTGCTTCAGCAATTCCAAGGATAAAAGATAGATATCGTTACCAATGCATGATAAAATACAAACGGGAACCAAACTTAAAGAACGTGCTCAAAATGGTAAATGAACATTATCAAGCAGAAATGCAAAAAGAGCTACAAATCTCAATTGATTTTAATCCAACAATGTTAATGTAGCGGAGGGAAATATGGCAGTTTTAGAAATTGTAAAGCATCCAAATGAAGTGTTAGAAACACCATGCGAAAGAGTAATTAACTTTGATAAAAAGTTAGTGAAATTGTTAAAAGATATGCATGAAACAATGTTAATTGCAGACGGCGTTGGTCTAGCTGCGCCACAAGTAGGTGTAAGCTTACAAGTTGCTGTTGTTGATATCGGTGATGATACGGGTAAAATTGAATTAATTAATCCTGTTATTTTAGAAAAACGCGGTGAACAAGTAGGTCCCGAAGGCTGCTTAAGCTTTCCGGGACTTTATGGTGAAGTGGAGCGTGCGGATTACATTAAAGTACGTGCGCAAAATCGTCGCGGTAAAATATTTTTATTAGAAGCGGATGACTTCTTAGCGCGTGCAATTCAGCATGAAATCGATCATTTACACGGTGTTTTATTTACATCTAAAGTGAAAAGATATTATGAAGCAGGCGAATTAGAATAGGTTTAAAAGGAGCGGTTTTTGAATGATGAAAGTAGTATTTATGGGGACACCGGACTTTTCTGTGCCGGTGCTTCGTCGTCTTATAGAGGACGGATATGACGTAGTTGGTGTTGTCACGCAACCTGATCGTCCAGTTGGTAGAAAAAAGGTTTTAACACCTACTCCTGTTAAAGTAGAAGCGGAGAAACATGGTATTCCAGTATTACAGCCGTTAAAAATTCGTGAAAAAGACGAATATGAAAAAGTATTAGCACTAGAGCCAGACTTAATTGTAACAGCGGCATTTGGACAAATCGTACCTAATGAAATTTTAGAAGCGCCAAAGTATAGATGTATTAATGTCCACGCGTCATTACTTCCAGAACTTCGCGGTGGTGCACCAATTCATTATGCGATCATGGAAGGTAAAGAGAAAACAGGTATTACAATTATGTATATGGTAGAAAAATTAGATGCTGGCGATATATTAACGCAAGTAGAAGTAGAAATCGAAGAGCGTGAAACAACAGGTTCATTATTTGATAAGTTAAGCGAAGCAGGAGCACACCTTTTATCTAAAACGGTTCCTTTACTAATTCAGGGTAAACTAGAACCAATTAAACAAAGTGAAGCTGAAGTGACGTTTGCATATAATATTAAACGTGAGCAAGAGATAATTGATTGGACAAAAACAGGTGAAGAAGTATACAATCACATTCGCGGATTGAATCCATGGCCAGTTGCTTATACGACTTTGGCAGGACAAGTTATTAAAGTATGGTGGGGAGAGAAGGTCTCTATTACAGAGAAAGCTGAACCAGGTACAATAGTAGCTCTTGAAGAAGATGGATTTGTTGTTGCAACAGGGAATGAGACAGGTGTTAAAATCACTGAATTGCAACCGTCTGGTAAAAAGCGTATGAGTTGTTCACAATTTTTACGTGGAACAAAACCTGAAATTGGTACGAAGTTAGGAGAAAATGCATGAGACAAAATGTTCGTGAGTTAGCTCTGGATGGCTTAATTCAAGTAGAAAAAAGTGGTGCATATAGCAACTTACTTTTAAATAACCTAATTGAAAAAAGTACAATCGATAGAAAAGATATAGGTTTATTAACTGAAATTGTATATGGAACGATTCAACGTCGTGACACATTAGATTATTATTTACAACCTTTTTTAAGAAAAAAGGTTGAGGCGTGGGTAAGAGTATTGCTTCGCCTATCTTTATATCAAATGATTTATTTAGACCGAGTGCCAGAAAGAGCGGCTATTCATGAAGCGGTTGAGATTGCAAAGCGTCGCGGGCATAAAGGGATTTCAGGCATGGTGAACGGTGTATTACGTTCGATTCAGAGAGAAGGTATACCTTCTTTAGATGAAATTAAGGATCCAGTAGAACGTCTTGCAATTGCAACGAGTCATCCAATGTGGCTTGTACAAGAATGGGCATCTGAATATGGTTTAGAGACAGCAGAGAAAATGTGTGAAGTAAATATGTTGCCACCTGTACCAACAGCACGCGTAAATGTTGATAAAGTAACGGTAGAAGAAGCGGTTGCGTTATTAGCTGATGAGGGTATAGAAGCAAAACGTGGCGAATTGTCAGAGGATGCAATTCAAATTGAAAGAGGAAATGTAGCACATACAGAAGCGTTCAAAAACGGTTTCCTTTCTATTCAAGATGAAAGCTCGATGCTTGTAGCACGTGCTTTAGAACCGAATAAAGGAGATGCAGTTCTAGATAGTTGTGCTGCTCCTGGTGGAAAAACAACTCATATTGCAGAGCGTTTGGACGGAACTGGTAAGGTAATGTCGCTTGATTTACACGCACATAAAGTACGTTTAATTGAACAACAGGCGAAGAGGCTTGGTTTAGAAAATGTAGAAACGATGGCTTTAGATGCTAGAAAAGTTCAAGAGCATTTTGCAAATGAATCTTTTGACAAAATATTAGTAGATGCACCATGTTCTGGATTTGGTGTTATTAGACGTAAACCTGATATTAAGTTAGGTAAAGATAAGGGCGATAGTGAAAGGTTATCAACGATTCAACTTGCGATACTAGAAAAAATAGCACCATTGTTAAAACGAGGCGGTCGTCTTGTTTATAGTACGTGCACAATTGAAAAAATAGAAAATGAACAAGTAATAAAGCAATTTTTACAAGAGCATCCTGAATTTGAATGGGATACTACGCTAAAAGATCGCATGCCAGAAAAGTTAAATCCGTATATTGATGAAGGTCAAGTACGAATTTTACCGCATTATTTTGCAACAGATGGCTTTTATATTGCTTGTTTAAGAAAGAAGGTGTAGCATCATGGAAACGACTGTAAAAAAACAAAAGAAAAATCTAGAAACAAAGAAACCATCAATTTACTCTTTACAACTTCATGAAATGCAAGATTGGTTAAAGGAACAAGGAGAACCTAAATTCCGTGCAGGACAAATTTTTGATTGGCTATATAAAAAACGTGTAAAAAATTATGAGGATATGTCGAACCTTTCTAAAGGATTACGCGATAAATTGTCGAATTCCTTTGATATTACTACTTTAAATACATTGGTAAAACAAACATCTTCTGATGGAACAATTAAATTCTTATTCCAATTATATGATGGTTATTCTATTGAAACAGTGTTAATGCGACATGAATATGGAAATTCTATTTGTGTAACAACACAGGTGGGTTGCCGCATTGGTTGTACGTTCTGTGCATCTACACTTGGTGGGCTAAAACGAAACTTAGAGGCTGGAGAAATTGTAGCACAAGTAGTAGAAGTGCAACGCGCGCTTGATGAAACAGCCGAACGTGTAAGTTCTCTTGTTGTTATGGGAATTGGAGAACCATTTGATAACTACGATAATTTAATGGGATTTTTACGCATCACTAACCATGAAAAAGGACTTCATATTGGTGCGAGACATATGACAGTTTCAACAAGCGGAATTGTTCCAAAAATTTATAAGTTCGCTGAAGAAGATATGCAAATCAATTTTGCGATTTCATTGCATGCTGCAAATACAGAGTTACGTTCAAAATTAATGCCGATTAACCGTGCTTATAAGCTACCTGATTTAATGGAAGCTGTTAAATACTATGTAAATAGAACAGGGCGTCGTATTACATTTGAATATGGCTTATTTGGAGGAGAAAATGACCAAGTTGAGCACGCTGAAGAACTTGCTGCGCTCTTAAAAGGTGTAAAATGTCATGTAAACTTAATTCCGGTAAACTACGTGCCAGAACGTGATTATGTACGTACGCCACGAGAGCAAATTTTCTTATTTGAAAAGACGCTAAAAGATCGTGGAGTGAATGTAACAATTCGCCGTGAACAAGGTCATGATATTGATGCAGCCTGCGGTCAGTTGCGTGCAAAGGAGCGCAAAGAAGAGACGAGGTGACGAGATGAAAGCCGTGTTTCTATCGGATAAAGGAAAAGTTCGTCAACATAATGAAGATAGTGCAGGAGTTTTTCACAATTTAGATGGAAATATTTTAGCGGTAGTAGCAGATGGAATGGGAGGTCATCGAGCTGGCGATGTAGCTAGCTCGATGGCTATTCAATTATTCCATGATTATTGGAAGCAAACGCATAATATGAATGAGCCTAAAAAGGTAGAAAAGTGGTTACATACTAACGTTGGAATTATTAATGAGCGCATATATGCTTATTCTAAGCAGCATGTAGAATGTAATGGCATGGGAACAACGGTTATCGTGGCGATTTGTACACCTAGTTTTGTAACAATAGGTCATATAGGAGATAGTCGTTGTTATATGGTATCAGAGGGAGAAATATCGCTTGTAACGGAAGATCACTCACTTGTAAATGAACTTGTTAGGCACGGTGAAATTTCAAAAGAAGATGCAGAATATCACCCGAAAAAGAATGTTCTGTTAAGAGCGTTAGGAACAGAAGAAAAAGTCGGACTAGATGTTAAAACATTGGTGCTCGAAGAAGACGATCAATTGCTTCTTTGCTCTGATGGATTGTCTAACAAAGTCCCTATGGCTGATATGCAACAAATTTTACAATTGAATGAACAGCTCGAGGTGAAGGGAGAGCATCTCATTCAATTAGCAAATGATCGTGGTGGAGAAGATAATATCACCCTCGTTATTATTGATTATGCGGATTCGACAAACGAAAGTAGGTGAAGTGCAACGTGCTGATTGGAAAACGCTTAAATGACCGTTATAAGCTGCTGAAAATGATTGGCGGTGGAGGAATGGCCAATGTATATTTAGCTCATGATGATATACTGGGCCGGGATGTAGCGGTAAAAATATTAAGACTCGATTATTCAAATAATGAAGAGTTTATTAAACGTTTCCATCGAGAAGCGCAATCTGTTACAACGTTGTCGCATCCAAATATTGTGAATATGTATGATGTTGGGGAAGAGGATGGTATATATTATCTTGTAATGGAATATGTACCTGGACGAACATTGAAGCAATACATAATTGATCGAGGGATGTTACCGATAGGAGAAGCTCTTGATATAATGGAGCAGTTAACGTCCGCCATGGCACACGCCCATCATTTTGAGATTGTGCATCGCGATATTAAACCGCACAATATTTTGATTCGAGATGACGGAGTAGTCAAAGTAACAGACTTTGGAATTGCGACAGCTACAAGTGCAGCAACGATTACACATACAAATTCGGTGCTCGGTTCGGTGCATTATTTATCACCAGAACAAGCGCGCGGCGGTATAGCGAATAAACAATCAGATATTTATTCACTTGGGATTGTTATGTTTGAATTGTTAACAGGAAGACAACCGTTTTCTGGTGAATCTGCTGTTGCAATTGCGTTAAAACATTTACAAAATGAAATGCCATCTCCAAAAAGATGGAATGAAAATATTCCACAAAGTGTTGAAAATATTATATTAAAGGCAACTGCGAAAGATCCGTTTCATCGATATCAATCTGCAAATGCGATGAAACGAGATATTGAAACAGCGCTATACCCAGAACGAATAAATGAGCAACCATTTTACATACCAGAAGATATGGAAGCGACGAAAGCGATTCCAATTATTCAACAAGAACAACTATTTCAAAATGTAAGTGATGAAACGATTGTATTAAAAGGAAGTAAAGTGGATGAACAAGTAAGAAAAGAAGAAACCGAATCAGGTAAGAAGAAAAAACGAAGCAATAAATGGCTGAAGGTTTTAATTACAACATTTTTACTTTTAGCGATAGGGATAACCTTAGCGCTTACTGTTATTCCAGGCTTCTTTATTCCGAAAGATGTGAAGGTTCCTGATGTGGCTGGTATGAAATATACGACAGCTGTAAATACATTAGTTGAAAAAGGGTTTGAAGTTACTGAACCTAATCTTGTATATACAGATGATGTTGAAGCCGGAAAAGTGATAAAAACAGATCCTATAGCAGGAAGAGTAGTGAAAGAAAACTCTAAAATTACTATCTATCAATCAGGTGGGAAAAAGAAAAGTAAGATGCGTGATTTGACAGGAAAAGATTTCGAGAGTATAAGAGCTGAGTTAGAAGAAAAATATAAACAAGTTACAATAAATTATATTGAAAATGATAAGCCGAAAGGTGAAATTGTAGAGCAAATACCAACGCCTGATCAAATGGTTATAGAGGCGGAACAAGAACTGAAAATTTGGGTAAGTAAAGGACCTTATCAAATAAGACCAGGTGATTTTTCAGGATGGACTGAAAATAGTGTAAAAGGTTATTTAAATGAAAGAAAGCTTGTTTCTGATATAAAAAGAGAGTATTCAGATACGGTTGATAAAGGCCTTGTTATTTCACAGTTACCAAAGCCTGGGACACCTTTAAAAGAAGGAGATAAAGTATCGGTTGTTATCTCCGATGGTCCGAAGCCTAAAGTGACGAAAACGGTAAAAGTGGATAACATTTCTATCCCATATGAAGCTTCTGCAACAGGTGAGAAAAAGCCCCAAACAATAGAAATTTATAAAGAAGATATGCAGCAAAAAATGGATAAACCAGTTGAAACGAGAACAATTACTGAGTCAGTGATTATTTCTTTAGAATTTGTAATTCAAGAAGGTTCAAAGGGACACTATAAAATTGTCCGAGATGGAGTAACGATTATCGACAAGGAAGTACCATATCCAGCTCAATAATAGTAAAATCCATCGTCCTTATATAGAAGATGGATTTTATTACTCTTGCCTGTTATGCTGTCTACATCGTGGACTGTATAACAGGCAAAAATATATGATTCAAAAAGCTGTAAAAGTGATACTGTTGTAAATAATATTTCAAATTTGATGGTAGATTAAATATATGAACCTGGGTATATATTTGGTGGATTTTGAAATAATTGTTTAAAGAACTCTAGTCTATTCATATTTAATTGCAGTTTCATTTTATACAAAATAAAGGAGAATTATATGCCAGAAGGAAAAATTGTAAAAGCTCTAAGTGGGTTTTATTATGTACAGAATGAGGAAGGGATTACACAATGTCGCGGGCGTGGTGTATTTAGAAAGAATAAAATTACGCCACTTGTAGGAGACCAAGTTGTTTTTCAAGCAGATAATCCGAGTGAAGGTTATGTGTTAGAAGTATTTGATCGGAAAAATGAACTTGTTAGACCTCCTATTGCTAATGTTGATCAAGCTATTCTTGTTTTCTCTGCAGTAGAACCAGATTTTAATCCAGGACTGTTAGATCGATTTTTAGTATTGATTGAATATCATAACATTAAACCGATTATTTGTATTAGTAAGATGGATTTAGTAGATGAAAAAATGAGAGAAACTGTTGAAACTTATGCAAATGATTATCGTGAAATGGGTTATGATGTGTTGTTTACTTCTATAAATACATCGGAAAGTATTGATATTCTGAAACCATTCTTAGAAGGTTGTATTTCCGTCGTTGCAGGTCAATCTGGTGTTGGGAAATCTTCCATGCTAAACGTATTACGCCCAGATTTAGAGTTGAAAACTAATGATATTTCTTCACATTTAGGGCGTGGAAAGCATACGACAAGACACGTGGAATTAATTACAGTTGGAAGCGGACTTGTTGCGGATACACCTGGTTTTAGTTCGCTTGATTTCATAGATATAGAGGTAGAAGACCTTACATATTGTTTTCCAGAGTTGAAAGAAGCGAGCCAATACTGTAAATTTAGAGGGTGTACACACCTTGTTGAACCGAAATGTGCAGTGAAAGCTGCGGTTGAAGAAGGAAAGATTACCGAATATCGTTATAAGAATTACAAACAATTCGTAGAAGAAATTAGAGAGAGAAAGCCGAGGTATTAGTCATGATTAAAATTGCACCATCGATTTTATCAGCAGATTTTTCAAGATTAGGGGAAGAGATTAAAGATGTAGAAAAAGGCGGAGCTGACTACATTCACGTCGATGTAATGGATGGACATTTCGTACCAAATATTACGATTGGACCATTAATTGTAGAAGCAATCCGTCCGATTACATCATTACCGTTAGATGTACATTTAATGATTGAAAATCCTGATAACTATATCCCAACTTTCGCAAAAGCGGGAGCTGATATTATTACTGTCCATGTAGAAGCTTGTCCACATTTACATCGTACAATTCAGTTAATTAAATCTCATGACATTAAAGCGGGAGTTGTATTAAATCCACATACTCCAGTTTCAACGATTGAGCATGTATTAGAAGATATAGATATGGTATTACTTATGACAGTAAATCCTGGATTTGGTGGACAGAAGTTTATTCATTCTGTATTACCGAAAATCAAACAAGTTGCAGAAATGGTTAAAGAGCGAAATCTAGAAGTGGAAATTGAAGTTGATGGTGGTGTCAACGCTGAAACGGCAAGACTTTGTATTGAAGCAGGAGCGAATGTTCTTGTAGCTGGATCAGCAGTATACAATCAAAAAGACCGCGGTGAAGCAATTCGTGTAATTCGTGGATAAAGAATGAACGAATCTTTATCCTAGTGAAGTCTCTAGTTTATTAAGATTTCACTATTTATACATGTTAGAGTGGCAAATAAGGAGAAAGGCAATCTACCGAATGGCAGATTGCCTTTTTACAATAGAAGGGGAAGGAAAAATGATTATTCATATTTTAGCGGGAGGACCTGCAGAATACTGTGCAGATTTTTCTCGATATGAAAATGAAGAAGTAGTGTGGACGGCAGTTGATAGAGGAGTGTACCGTTTGTTAAAAAGAGGAATCACTCCGGCTGCTGCGTTTGGGGATTATGATTCAGTTACTGATGATGAATTAGCATGGATGAGACAACAGACAAATGAATTACATATTGTCCCGCGAGAAAAAGATCAAACAGATTTAGAAATTGCAATTAGCTGGGCTTTAGAACAGAAACCAAAATTAATTCGTATTTTTGGTGCTACTGGTGGAAGGCTTGATCACGGTTTAGCGAATATACAGATGCTTTTAAAGGGATTAGAAGCACAGATAGAAATGTGTATTGTTGATAATAAAAATGAGATAATGGTGAAAAAGATAGGTGCGTATATAATTGAAGGAAATGAACATTTTCCATATGTATCATTTGTACCAGTTACTGAAAGGGTAGAAGGCATTACACTTCAAGGCTTTAAGTACCCTCTTACTAATAAAACAATAGAGTGGGGATCGACACTTTGTATTAGTAATGAACTCATTGAGGAAAAAGGTACTTTTTCATTTACTTCTGGCATATTAATGATGATAAGAAGCACTGATTGAAGAAACAATTTTGCTCCTTGCATCATATAGTGAACAAGTGGAGTAAAGGGGATTAGGAGGGAAACCATGAGATTTTATACAATTAAGTTACCTAAATTTCTTGGTGGAATTGTTCGTGCGATGTTAAATACCTTCAAAAAAGACTAAAAAAAGCACCTATTACCGGTGCTTTTTCCATTGGTATAATAAAAAAAGAGCCTAGCGGCTCTTTTTTTTATTATTAAACACGTTCGATTTTGCCAGATTTTAATGCTCTAGCAGAAACGTAAACACGTTGAACTTTTCCGTCGATGCGTACGCGAACTTTTTGAAGGTTAGCGCCCCATTTACGTTTTGTAGCGTTCATTGCGTGAGAACGAGAGTTACCAGAACGAGCTTTTCTTCCAGTGATAGCACAAACACGAGCCATTTATATTTCCCTCCCTTAACTACCGTAACATACGTAATTTTTCAATGTTAGTCTTTTATGCGATGCTAAAAACACTACTATAATTTAACACAACTAAAAAGAGAATGCAACACCGTAGAAAAAAGAAATCAAGAAAAAATACTTGACACTATATGTCAATGAAGAAAAGGTGAAATCAAGAAAAATTGCTTGACATACTATAGTGATACATGTTGTATAATAACAATGGACTATTTTGCTCATCATAAAAAAGTGTAATTAAAAACATAAAATATGAGAGTGAAAAAGAAAGAACGATGGAATTTTCTTTAAAAAGATTATATGATAGTAACTAAAGTAGTCTAGCTCACTTTCACCATTTATGAAGGGGGAAACGAGATGTCAATTGAAATTAAAACGAAGTACGGTCAAATTGATATTAGTACAGATGTAATTGCAACAATTGCTGGAGGTGCCGCAGTAGATTGCTACGGTATCGTAGGTATGGCATCAAAAAATCAGTTAAAAGATGGATTAACAGACATTTTACGAAAAGAAAACTTCACTAGAGGCGTTATTGTTCGTAAAGATGAAGATGAAGTACATATTGATATGTATATTATTGTGAGCTATGGTACGAAAATTTCAGAAGTAGCACATAACGTGCAGACTAAAGTGAAATATACATTAGATCAAACTGTAGGACTAGCAGTAGATTCTGTAAACATCTACGTACAAGGAGTTAAAGTAATAAACTTGTAATGTGCATTAAGGAGGAAAATCTGTGTCAATTCAAAAAATTGATGGAAAACGTTTATCACAAATGATCATGCAAGGAGCCAATAATTTAACAAATAATGTTCAGCTTGTTGATGCATTAAACGTATTTCCAGTTCCAGATGGCGATACCGGTACAAACATGAACTTATCAATGACTTCAGGCGCACGTGAAGTGAAAGCAAATCCTTCACAGCATGCTGGTAAAGTCGGAGTAAGTTTAGCCAAAGGATTATTAATGGGAGCTCGTGGTAACTCTGGGGTTATTTTATCTCAGTTATTCCGTGGTTTCTCTAAATCCATTGAACAAAAAGAAGAATTAACGACAGTTGATTTTGCTGCAGCTTTAGAAGCTGGAGTAGAGGCAGCTTACAAAGCGGTTATGAAACCAATTGAAGGAACGATTTTAACGGTTGCAAGAGAAACGGGTAAATATGCAGTGACAGTTGCGAAAAAACAGCGCGACTTTGTTTTGTTTATGGAAGACGTTGTAAAAGAAGCAAACGCATCGTTAAATCGTACGCCAGATTTATTACCTGTATTAAAACAAGTTGGCGTTGTAGATAGCGGTGGTAAAGGTCTTGTTGTTGTATATGAAGGATTTTTAGCTGACTTAAAAGGAGAAAAGATTTCTTCTAATGTGCCTGCCCAACCATCTATGAATGACATGGTACGCGCAGAACATCACCGTAGTGTACAAAGCCAATTGAGTACAGAAGATATTAAGTATGGATATTGTACGGAATTCATGGTGAAATTAGAGCCTGAAAAAATGAAGGAACATAATTTCTCTGAACAAAAATTCCGTGAAGATATTAGTGTGTACGGAGATTCGCTACTTGTTGTATCGGATGATGAGGTTGTAAAGGTTCATATTCACGCGGAACATCCTGGAGATCCTATGAACTATGGACAGCGTTACGGTAGTTTAATCAAGATTAAAGTAGAGAATATGCGTGAACAGCATACTGCTTTATTAGATGAGCCTACTATGATGCCTGAGCCAACTAGTCAGTCTAAAGAGAAACAACCGTACGGTATCGTAACTGTAGCTATGGGATCTGGTATTAAAACTTTATTTGAGAGCATTGGCGCGACGAAAGTTATCGAGGGTGGCCAAACAATGAATCCAAGTACGGAGGATATTGTAAAGGCGATTGAAGAAGCGAATGCTGAAAAAATCATTATTTTACCGAACAACGGGAATATCGTGATGGCAGCAGAACAAGCAGCGTCAGTTGTAGAACAAGAAGTGATTGTAGTTCGTTCAAAAACAGTTCCTCAAGGTATGGCTGCAATGTTAGCATTTAATCCAGTTGGAACGTTAGAAGAGAATGAAGAAAACATGAAAGAAGCTTTATCTCATGTGAAAACTGGTCAAATTACGTATGCTGTACGTGATACGGAAATTGATGGTGTAGCAATTCAAAAAGATGATTTCATGTGTATTGCAGATGGAAAAATCGTATCAACAAATGCTGAAAAAGTAGGAGCTGCGAAGCAATTACTAGAAGCGCTTATTGATGAAGATTCTGAAATCGTAACGATTCTACAAGGTGAAGATGCGACTGACGAAGAAGTAGCTGAGTTAGTTGAATTTGTAGAAGAGAATTTTGAAGATGCAGAAGTAGAAGTACATGCTGGAAACCAACCGGTGTATTCTTTCATTTTCTCTGTAGAATAAGAAAAAATTCGGTTTGAAAATAAATGGGTTACTTACTTGCTAATGGATAAGAAGTAGTGATATGAAGTTTATTACTAGTTTTTATTCAAAAGGCTAGCATATTGATGATAGAAAAGAGCCTTGCTGCTAATAGTGAGGCTCTTTTCTACGTATTGTACAACTTTGTTTTATCCCGCATTAACTGCCCGTAAACGCCCGATTGGTGAAGGTTAATAATCAGTGAGTGATGAACAAAACCCCTACTGATTATAGTTTCACTTTATATAGAGGGATTAGAGTAGTTTCTCTTAGAATGCCTATGATAGAATATATAAGGTGAAAGAGAGCGATTACAGATGTCAATGATGTTAATGGATAATCAATAGAATGAATCACAGAAAATAATGTGACGGAGCGTGAGAATTTTGAATGAAGTTGTACAAGTTCCTGTTACGGATGTAAAGGGAATCGGAGGAGAAACATCTGAGTTGTTACACGAGATGGGAATTTATACAGTTTCTCATCTATTAGAACATTTTCCGTACCGCTATGAAGACTATGCGATGAAAGATCTTGCTGAAGTAAAGCATGACGAGCGTGTAACGGTTGAGGGGAAAGTTCATAGTGCTCCTTTACTGCAATATTATGGGAAGAAGAAGTCACGTCTTACGGTTCGTGTTCTCGTCGGTCGTTATTTAATTACAGCTGTATGTTTTAATAGACCATACTATAAACAAAAGTTAAATTTAGATGAAACGGTAACGATTACTGGTAAATGGGATCAGCATCGCCAAACAATTGCTGTATCAGAACTGAATTTTGGACCGGTTGTACGACAACAAGAAGTAGAACCTGTATATTCAGTGAAAGGAAAACTGACAGTAAAACAGATGCGCCGTTTTATTGCACAAGCATTTAAGGAGTATGGAGATTCTATAGTCGAAGTGTTACCAGATGGTTTGTTAAGTAGATATAAATTATTATCAAGATATGAAGCGCTCAGAGGGTTACATTTTCCAGTGGGACAGGAAGACTTAAAGCAAGCGCGTCGCCGTTTTGTATATGAGGAGTTTTTCTTGTTTCAGTTGAAAATGCAAACATTACGGAAAATGGAGAGGGAAAACTCAAAAGGGACGAAAAAAGAAATTTCATTAGTAGAATTGCAAGAGTTTACTGATGCACTTCCGTTTCCGTTAACTGGCGCACAACGCCGGGTTGTAGATGAAATAATGAAAGATATGACGTCTCCTTATCGCATGAATCGATTATTGCAAGGAGATGTAGGTTCTGGGAAAACGGTTGTTGCTGCGATTGCACTTTATGCGGCGAAATTGGCTCATTATCAAGGTGCTTTGATGGTTCCTACAGAAATTTTAGCCGAACAACATTATCAGTCGCTGGCGGAGACGTTTTCACATTTCGGTATGAAGGTTGAATTGCTAACAAGTTCTGTTAAAGGTGCGAGACGTCGAGAAATTTTGTCGAGATTAGAACAAGGAGAAGTAGACATTCTTGTTGGGACGCATGCTTTAATTCAAGATGAAGTTATATTTCATAGGTTAGGTCTAGTTATTACCGATGAACAGCATCGATTTGGTGTAGCGCAGCGCCGGGTTTTACGTGAGAAAGGTGAAAGTCCAGATGTGTTGTTTATGACGGCGACCCCAATCCCGCGAACGTTAGCTATCACTGCATTTGGAGAGATGGACGTTTCTATTATCGACGAAATGCCAGCTGGTAGAAAGGTAATCGAAACGTATTGGGCAAAACATGATATGTTAGATCGTGTTCTTGGATTTGTGGAGAAAGAGATAAAAAAAGGAAGACAGGCATATGTTATTTGCCCTCTTATCGAAGAGTCTGAGAAGCTTGATGTACAAAATGCTATCGACTTACATAGTATGCTGACTCATCATTATCAAGGGAAATGCCAAGTTGGATTAATGCATGGGAGACTATCATCTCAAGAAAAAGAAGAGATAATGGGACAGTTTAGTGAAAATAAAGTGCAAATTCTTGTGTCGACAACAGTTGTTGAAGTAGGTGTGAATGTACCAAATGCGACTGTTATGGTTATTTATGACGCGGAACGTTTCGGTTTATCACAGCTCCATCAGCTGAGGGGGCGTGTTGGGCGTGGTAGTGAACAATCATATTGTTTATTAATTGCGGACCCGAAATCAGAAACGGGAAAAGAAAGAATGCGTATTATGACTGAAACAAATGATGGATTTGTATTGTCAGAAAAAGATTTAGAGTTACGAGGTCCTGGGGATTTCTTTGGAAGTAAGCAAAGTGGTTTACCAGAATTTAAGGTTGCTGATATGGTACATGATTATCGAGCGTTAGAAACAGCAAGACAAGATGCGGCGATACTAGTAGATTCAGAAGCGTTTTGGCACAACGATCAGTATGCTGCCTTGCGTACGTATCTTGATGGAACAGGTGTGTTCCAGGGAGAGAAGCTCGATTAAAGGGAGTCAACAAAAATTTTTGTTGCATTCTACTTTTAATGATTATATACTACTGTTAGTACCTAGTCATAAAAAACGGATGGTGCGGTATGAAAAAAAGAAGAAGTAAAAAAGAAAGACAAGAATTATTACAACAAACAATAGAAACGAATCCTTTTATAACGGATGAAGATTTAGCGGAAAAATTTCAAGTGAGCATACAAACTGTTCGTCTTGATCGTATGGAATTATCTATTCCTGAATTAAGAGAACGAATTAAGCATGTGGCTACAAAACAACATGAAGAAGATGTGAAATCTTTACCGTTAGAAGAGGTTGTCGGAGAAATTATCGATATAGAATTAGATAGACATGCCATTTCTATTTTTGAAGTAAAGGTAGAGCATGTATTTAAAAGAAATCAAATTGCCCGTGGGCATCATTTGTTTGCACAAGCAAACTCACTAGCTGTTGCGGTTATTGATGAAGAATTAGCTTTAACTGCAAAGTCTACCATTCGATACATTCGTCCTGTAAAATTAGGAGAACGTGTTGTTGCAAAAGCGCGCGTTGAAGATGTAGAGAATGATAAAGGACGGACGGTTGTCAAAGTGCGAAGCTTTGTTGGAGAAGAACTTGTTTTCACAGGCACTTTTGAAATGTATCGATCTAGTAATTATAGTGAGGAAGGTAACAAGTTATGAAAATCGCAATAGATGCAATGGGTGGCGATCATGCTCCAAAGGCTGTCGTATTAGGTGCAATGAAAGCTATTAAGGAATATTCAGATTTACATATTACGTTAGTAGGGAAAGAAGAGGACATTCGCCAATACTTAACGAGTGAAGAGCGGATTACTATTCTTCATACAGACGAAAAAATCGAATCAACAGATGAGCCAGTAAGAGCGGTTCGTCGAAAAAAACAGGCTTCAATGGTACTTGCAGCACAGCAAGTAAAAGATGGTGTAGCAGATGCTTGTATATCAGCAGGTAGTACAGGAGCTTTAATGGCGGCCGGATTATTTGTTGTCGGTCGTATGGAAGGAATTGAACGACCAGCATTATCACCTACAATGCCAACTGTTGATGGAGAAGGTTTTGTTATGTTAGATGTTGGAGCAAACGTTGATGCAAAACCAATTCATTTATACCAATATGCAGTAATGGGCTCTGTTTACGCAGAAAAGGTAAGAGGAATTAAAAATCCTCGCGTTGGACTTTTAAACGTTGGAACAGAGGATGGTAAAGGAAACGAGCTTTCAAAACAGGTCTTTGCAATGCTTAAAGATGCGCCAATTAATTTTGTTGGAAACGTTGAATCAAGAGACTTATTGCAAGGTGTAGCAGACGTTGTTGTATGTGATGGTTTTACAGGGAACGTAGCTCTAAAATCGCTAGAAGGAACAGCACTTGCGTTATTCTCTATGTTGAAAGAGCAACTAATGAGTTCGTTTACGAGTAAATTAGCGGCAGCGGTATTAAAACCAAAACTTATGGTATTAAAAGATAAAATGGATTATTCGGAGTATGGGGGAGCAGCGTTGTTTGGATTGAAAGCTCCTGTCATTAAGGCTCACGGTTCTTCTAATGACCAATCGATATTTAGTGCGATTCGTCAAACGAGAGAAATGGTAGCGAAAGAAGTAATTCCTACAATTTCAAGTGTAATGGAGAAGGAGCCGCTTCAATAAGAGGAGGATTTGAAATGGGAAAAATAGCATTTCTTTTTCCGGGCCAAGGTTCACAGGCAGTTGGAATGGGTAGACAGTTAGCGGAGAATAATAAAGAGGTTGCGAAAGTTTTTGCGAAAGCGGATGAGGTGTTACACGATTCACTTTCAGAAGTGATTTTTGAAGGGCCACAGGAGAAGCTTACATTAACGACAAATGCGCAGCCGGCATTATTAACGACGAGTTATGCAATTTTGACAGCTTTGAAAGAGTACGATATTACACCTGATTTTGTAGCAGGACATAGTTTAGGTGAATATAGCGCTCTTGTAGCGGCGGGTGCATTAACTTTCGAAGACGCTGTATATGCTGTAAGGAAACGCGGGGAATATATGGAAGAAGCCGTTCCTGGTGGGGAAGGGGCTATGGCAGCTATTTTAGGTGCTGATCCACATATGCTGAAACGAGTTACAGAAGAAGTAACAAGTGAAGGGTATGCGGTACAAATTGCTAATATGAATAGTACGAAGCAAATTGTGATTTCTGGAACAAATCAAGGAGTAGAACTTGCTTCTCAAAGAGCGAAAGAAAACGGTGCTAAAAGAGCAATTCCGCTTAAAGTAAGTGGACCATTTCATTCCTCTCTTATGAAGCCAGCTGCTGAGAGATTCCAAAGTGTTTTAAATGAAATTACGATTCAAGACACGAATATTCCTGTTATTGCAAATGTTACGGCAGCCGTTATTACACGTGGTACAGACATTCAAGAAAAGCTAATTGAACAACTCTATTCGCCTGTATTATGGTATCCATCTATTGAGCATATGGTGAAACAAGGGGTAGATACATTTATTGAAATCGGACCTGGAAAAGTACTTGCTGGTCTTATGAAGTCGATTGATTCTTCAGTGAAAGCATATGCGATATATGATGAAGAGACATTAAAAGATACCATTTCAAATTTGAGAGGAGAAAGCTGATGTTAAAAGGGAAAGTAGCATTAGTAACCGGTGCTTCACGTGGGATTGGTCGTGCGATTGCGATTGATTTAGCGAAACAAGGGGCAAATATTGTAGTGAATTTTGCGGGTAATGAGCAAAAAGCGAATGAAGTAGTTGATGAAATAAAGAAATTAGGTTCGGATGCAATTGCGGTAAGAGCAGATGTTGCAAATGCTGATGATGTTACAAATATGGTGAAACAAACTGTAGATACATTTGGACAAGTTGATATTCTTGTAAATAATGCAGGTGTAACGAAAGATAATTTATTAATGCGTATGAAAGAAGAAGAATGGGATACAGTTATTAATACAAACCTAAAAGGTGTATTCTTATGTACGAAGGCAGTATCTCGATATATGATGCGCCAGCGTCATGGACGTATTATTAATATCGCTTCTGTTGTTGGAGTAACAGGTAATCCAGGACAAGCAAACTATGTTGCTGCTAAAGCGGGTGTAATTGGATTAACAAAAACATCAGCAAAAGAATTAGCGAGCCGTAATATTACTGTAAATGCAATTGCTCCAGGTTTTATTGCGACTGATATGACGGATGTATTAGATGAAAATATAAAAGCTGAAATGTTAAAGTTAATTCCTGCAGCTCAGTTTGGTGAAGCGCAAGATATCGCAAATGCTGTAACGTTTTTTGCTTCTGATCAAAGCAAATATATTACAGGGCAAACGTTAAATGTTGATGGCGGAATGGTAATGTAATAAAAGAATTGATTTCAACTAGTTTTTTTGGCCAATATTTAATATAATATTTGAGGGGAGGTGAATGGAATGGCAGATGTTTTAGAGCGTGTAACAAAAATCATCGTTGATCGTTTAGGTGTAGAAGAAACTGAAGTAGTACCAGCTGCGAGCTTTAAAGAAGATTTAGGCGCAGACTCCCTAGATGTAGTAGAACTTGTAATGCAATTGGAAGATGAATTCGAAATGGAAATTTCTGATGAAGATGCTGAAAAGATTGCTACTGTTGGCGATGCTGTGACTTACATAGAGAGTCATCTATAATGCTTAAGTGAAGTCCCGTTTTTTAGCGGGGCTTCTCGGCTTATATCTGGAGGGACCTATGCCGTACCGAAAACATAGAGAAAAAAAATACGAAACAAAATATCGTGAAGCGTTTAAAGTATTTCAAGAAGAGATAGGTATTACGTTTTCAGATGAAAAATTATTGATTCAAGCATTTACGCATTCATCGTATGTGAATGAGCATCGAAAAAAACCGCATGAGGACAATGAGCGTCTTGAATTTCTTGGCGATGCTGTATTGGAACTCACTGTATCACAGTATCTGTTTCAAAAATATCCGACAATGAGCGAAGGAGAGTTAACGAAACTACGTGCAGCTATTGTATGTGAGCCATCTCTTGTTCGTTTTGCAAACGAAATGTCATTTGGTAGCCTTGTTTTATTAGGAAAAGGTGAGGAAATGACGGGTGGACGTGAACGACCAGCTTTATTAGCGGATGTCTTTGAAGCGTTTATTGGTGCCCTTTACCTTGATCAAGGGCTAGAAACAGTTTGGGGATATTTAAAAGAAGTTGTATATCCAAAAATTAATGAAGGTGCTTTTTCTCATGTGATGGATTATAAGAGTCAATTGCAAGAATTGATTCAGCGTGATGGTAGTGGAAATATTGAGTATCAAATTTTACAAGAAAAAGGACCGGCCCACAACCGAGAATTTGTGTCTCGTGTAACTTTAAATAATGAGGCATTAGGTCTTGGTAGTGGTAAGTCAAAAAAAGAGGCAGAGCAACAAGCTGCTGCAGAAGCATTGAAAAAATTAAAAGAACAAGCATAAGGAATCCCCCTTTGAATGAGGGGGATTCCTTATGCATAGAATGAAACTTTTCTTTTGTAGATAAATAAGAGGAAAGTAAATCCGTATTATAGCTTGTTTTCGTGCAGACAACGTTCATAACAACGGAGAATAGGAGGAAGGCCTTTCGTGTTTTTAAAAAGATTAGAAATAGCAGGATTTAAATCTTTTGCTGAGCGTGTATCTGTCGATTTTGTTCCAGGTGTAACTTCTGTAGTAGGACCTAACGGGAGCGGGAAAAGTAATATTACTGATGCAATTCGCTGGGTACTTGGTGAACAATCTGCAAAGTCATTACGCGGTGCAAAGATGGAGGATATTATTTTTGCCGGCAGTGATACGAGAAGAGCGGTTAATGTTGCTGAAGTTACATTAACTTTAAATAATGAAGACCAACGCTTACCGATTGAGTATAACGAGGTGTGTGTAACGCGTCGTGTATCTCGTTCGGGTGATAGTGATTTTTATATTAATAAACAATCTTGTAGATTGAAAGATATTATTGATTTATTTATGGACTCTGGTAT
This sequence comes from Bacillus hominis, assembly GCF_030348325.1. NCBI lineage: Bacteria > Bacillati > Bacillota > Bacilli > Caryophanales > Bacillaceae > Bacillus > Bacillus hominis. The sequence continues at coordinate 3,461,032 of NZ_JAUCFS010000005.1, read as the reverse complement.
GGGAAGAGAAGCTTTTTCAATTATTAGCCAGGGGAAAGTCGAAGAGATTTTGAGTAGTAAATCAGAAGAACGTCGTGGTGTATTTGAAGAAGCTGCGGGTGTACTGAAATACAAACTTCGTAAAAAGAAAGCTGAAGGGAAATTGGCGGAAACACAAGAAAACTTAAATCGTGTACAAGATATTATTCACGAATTAAGTAGTCAAGTAGAACCACTAGAAAGACAAGCTTCTATTGCGAAAGATTATCTTGAGAAAAAAGAAGAATTAGAGAAAGTAGAAGCTGCGCTTATTGTACATGAAATTGAAGAATTACATGAAAAATGGGAAGCGCTTCGAAATCAATTTGGGCATAATAAAGATGAAGAAGCTAAAATGTCGGTGAACTTACAAAAAAGTGAAGAAGAGCTTGAGGAATTACGCGGGCAATTACAAGCCGTTGATGAATCTGTAAATTCCTTACAAGAAGTTCTCCTGCTGTCTAGTAAAGAACTAGAAAAACTAGAAGGGCAGCGCGAGCTGTTAAAGGAAAGAAAGAAAAATGCAACGACACATTGTGCGCAGCTTGAAAAGCTAATTGTTGAGTTAACAGAGAAAGCTACAAGTTATGATGGCGAAATTGAAACAAGTACAGAAGCATTAATGCAATTTGTGAATCAAGTAAAAGAATTAGAGAAGAAATTGCATGATAATGAACAATTACTTGCGACTTTTGCTGAGAATTTAGAGGAACAAATTGAGAATTTAAAAGGTGACTATATTGAACTTTTAAATCAACAAGCAAGTCTCCGTAATGAATTATCTATGATTGAAGAACAATCAAAACAGCAAAACTCTAAAAACGAACGACTTGATGAAGAAAATGAAAAGTATGTACAGCTGCGTGTGGAAATTACAGCGAAAAAGGCGAAACTTGTAGAAAGTTATGAGCAAGCGAGAGAGAAAATAGCTGGCATTATTTCTAACATACAGAAGACAGAAACGGCGCTTGGGAAATGTAAGTCGCAGTATAGTGAAAATGAAACGAAACTGTATCAAGCGTATCAATTTGTGCAACAGGCGCGCTCTCGGAAAGAAATGTTAGAAGAGATGCAAGAGGACTATTCTGGCTTCTATCAAGGAGTACGTGAAGTATTAAAGGCTAGAGAAAATAGGCTACAAGGTATTGAGGGAGCCGTTGCGGAACTTCTGACTGTGCCGAAAGAATATGAAATCGCAATGGAAATCGCCCTTGGGGCAGCGATGCAACATATCGTAGTACAAACGGAAGAACATGCTCGTAATGCAATTGCATTTTTAAAGCAAAATAAACATGGCCGTGCAACGTTTTTACCTCAAGCTGTTATTAAAAGCCGATCGCTATCATTTGATCAATTGCGCATTGTGAATCAGCATCCATCCTTTGTCGGTGTAGCGGCAGAACTTGTGCAGTACAATAATAAATATGAGAATGTAGTTTCTAGTTTATTAGGTACTGTTGTTGTTGCGAAAGATTTACGCGGAGCAAATGAGTTAGCGAAACAACTGCAATACCGCTATCGTATTGTAACACTCGAAGGTGACGTAGTGAATCCGGGTGGTTCTATGACGGGGGGAGCTGTAAAACAGGCGAAATCCTCTTTATTGGGACGTCAACGTGAACTGGAAGAGTGGACTAAAAAACTAACTGACATGGAAGAAAAAACAACGAAGCTAGAAAACTTTGTTAAAGCAGTAAAGCAAGAGATTCAAGAAAAAGAAGTACAAATACGAGAGCTACGCCAAGGTGTAGAGACCGAACGTGTAGATGAACAGAAGCTAAGAGAAGAAATTAATCGTTTAGAATTAGATGAACATCGTATTAATGATCGTTTATCGATTTACGATTTAGAGATTGAAGGATTTTTACAAGATCAAGTAAAAATGCAAGGGCGTAAAGAAGAGTTAGAAAAGATTTTAGCGACTCTTCAAGCGGAGATTGGGGAATTAGATAGCAAAATCGTCGTTTTAACGAAACAAAAAAGTGAACAACATTCTTCAAAAGAAAAAGTTCAGAAGGAAATGACGGAGCTAAAAGTACAAGCTGCTGAACAACAACAACGTTTGTCTAATCAAAAAGAAAAAGTCGAACGATTGACGAAGGAAAAAGAAGAGACTGATGCGACGCTTGTAAAAACGAAAGAAGATTTAGCGTTTTTAAAGCAAGAGATGACATCTAATTCAAGTGGCGAAGAACAAATTACGAATATGATTGAGAAGAAAGCGTATGATCGTAATCAAACTTCGGAGTTAATTCGTTCTCGTCGTGAACAACGCGTATCATTACAAGAAAGAGTCGAGCATTTAGAGCGCGGTGCGAAAGAAACAATGGGTAAACATAAATATATTCTTGAGATGCTGAAAGATCAAGAAGTGAAAATTAACCGACTTGATGTAGAGTTGGAAAATAGATTGCAACATTTACGTGAAACATATACTATTTCATTTGAAGCAGCAAAACTTAAGTATACAATGATGATGCCTGCAGAAGATGCACGTAAAAAGGTAAAACTAATTAAACTATCCATCGAAGAGTTAGGCGCAGTAAATTTAGGGGCAATTGATGAATATGAACGTGTAGCAGAGCGCCATACATTCTTATTAGAGCAAAAAGATGACCTAGAAGAAGCGAAAACGACATTGCATCAACTTATTACGGAAATGGATGAAGAGATGAAAAAACGCTTTTCTACTACGTTCGAAGGAATTCGAACAGAGTTTCAATCTGTATTCTCTGAATTATTCGGGGGCGGTAGAGCGGATTTAGTAATGACAAATCCAGAAGATTTACTAAATACTGGTATTGACATTGTAGCGCAACCACCAGGGAAGAAACTACAAAACTTAGGTTTACTTTCAGGGGGAGAGCGTGCTTTAACTGCAATTGCGCTCTTATTTGGTATTTTAAAAGTACGCCCGGTTCCATTCTGTGTGCTAGATGAAGTAGAAGCAGCTCTTGATGAGGCAAACGTTGCTCGTTTTGCGCAGTATTTAAAGAAATTTAGTGATGAAACGCAGTTTATTGTAATTACACATCGAAAAGGTACAATGGAAGAGTCTGATGTATTGTACGGTGTAACAATGCAAGAATCAGGGGTGTCGAAGCTTGTTTCTGTTCGTTTAGATGATGGCGAAGAACTTGTTGCAAGTAGATAGGAAGGATGGGAAGTATGAGCTTTTTTAAAAAATTAAAAGAAAAAATTTCAAAGCAAACGGATACGGTAACAGAGAAGTTTAAACAAGGATTAGAAAAAACGAGAAATTCATTTGCTGATAAAGTAAATGACTTAGTGTACCGTTACCGTAAAATAGACGAAGATTTCTTTGAGGAATTAGAAGAAATTTTAATTAGTGCGGATGTCGGAGTTTCGACAGTGATGGAATTAATTGATCAGTTGAAAGAAGAAGTACAACGTCGTAACATTCAAGATCCGAAAGAAGTACAGGCTGTTATTTCTGAAAAGCTAGTGGGAATTTACAAAGGTGACAGCGACTTTAGTAATGAAGTTAATGTACAAGAGGATCAATTAACAGTAATTTTATTTGTTGGTGTTAATGGTGTAGGGAAAACGACGACGATTGGTAAGCTTGCACATAAATTTAAATCAGAAGGTAAGTCTGTCCTATTGGCGGCAGGAGATACATTCCGTGCTGGGGCGATTGAACAATTAGAAGTATGGGGCGATCGTGTTGGTGTAGAAGTAATTAAACAAGGATCAGGATCTGACCCAGCGGCGGTTATGTATGATGCTGTACAAGCGGCAAAGGCCCGTAAAGTGGATGTATTGCTATGTGATACAGCAGGACGCTTACAAAATAAAGTAAACTTAATGAAAGAGTTAGAGAAAGTGAAGCGCGTAATTGAGCGTGAAGTACTAGGGGCTCCTCATGAAGTATTACTTGTTATTGATGCAACAACAGGACAAAATGGTTTAAGCCAAGCGAAAACATTCCGTGAAGCAACGAATGTTACTGGTATTGTTTTAACGAAGTTAGATGGAACTGCTAAAGGTGGTATCGTCTTAGCGATTCGTAACGAAATGGATGTTCCGGTGAAATTTGTTGGGCTAGGAGAGCAAATGGATGATCTGCAGCAGTTTGATCCAGAACAATATGTTTATGGTTTGTTTGCGAACTTAGTAGAAACAGAAGAAGTGTAAGTGAAAGGAGCGGTATCCCCGCTTCTTTTTGTATAAAAAATATGTGATGTTAAGAAAAAAACTTGACACTCTTTTATACTCCATGTAAACTAATTGATGTAAAGGGAAATCACTTAACAAAGGATGATCCAACATGCTCGAGAAAACAACGAGAATGAACTATTTATTTGATTTTTATCAATCGTTGTTAACGCAAAAACAAAGAAGTTACATGTCGCTTTATTATCTAGATGATTTATCTCTTGGTGAAATTGCGGAAGAATTTGATGTAAGTCGCCAAGCCGTGTATGATAACATTAAACGGACTGAAGCGATGCTTGAAGAATATGAAGATAAATTAGTATTACTTCAAAAGTTTCAAGAGCGACAGCGACTTGTTGCAAAGCTAAAACAGCTAATCAGCGAAGAAGAGCATGTGAATGAAGAAATGAAACAAGTTGTTGAAGCTATCGAAAAATTAGATTAGGAGGGCGGCAATATGGCATTTGAAGGATTAGCCGACCGACTTCAACAGACAATGCAAAAAATCCGCGGCAAAGGAAAAGTTTCTGAAGCCGATGTGAAAGAAATGATGAGAGAAGTTCGTCTAGCTCTTTTAGAAGCGGATGTTAACTTTAAAGTAGTAAAAGATTTTATAAAGCGTGTGTCTGAGCGTGCTGTCGGACAAGATGTAATGAAAAGTTTGACACCTGGACAACAAGTAATTAAAATCGTACAGGAAGAACTTACAGAACTTATGGGCGGAGAGCAAAGCAAAATTGCTGTTGCTAATAAGCCACCTACTGTTATAATGATGGTTGGTCTGCAAGGTGCGGGTAAAACAACGACGACAGGTAAGCTTGCGAATTTGCTTCGTAAAAAGCATAATCGTAAACCGATGCTTGTTGCAGCGGATATTTACCGTCCAGCAGCGATTAAACAGCTTGAAACATTAGGGAAGCAATTGGACATGCCTGTTTTCTCCTTAGGAGATCAAGTAAGTCCGGTTGAAATTGCGAAACAAGCGATTGCGAAAGCAAAAGAAGATCATCACGATTATGTTTTAATCGATACAGCAGGTCGCCTGCATATTGATGAAGAACTAATGGATGAATTAGCGAAAGTCAAAGAAGTTGCGAAACCGGATGAAATTTTCCTTGTTGTCGATGCGATGACAGGACAAGACGCGGTAAATGTAGCACAAAGTTTCCATGAACAGTTAGGATTAACAGGTGTTGTATTAACGAAATTAGATGGTGATACGCGCGGTGGTGCAGCATTATCTATTAAGGCTGTAACAAATACACCAATTAAATTTGCTGGTATGGGTGAAAAACTAGATGCAATTGAAGCGTTCCATCCAGAACGTATGGCATCCCGTATTTTAGGGATGGGCGACGTCTTAACATTAATTGAAAAAGCACAAGCTACAGTTGATGAAGAGAAAGCAAAAGAACTTGAGCAAAAAATGCGTACGCTTTCGTTTACGCTTGACGATTTCCTAGAACAACTTGGACAAGTGCGTCAACTTGGACCGCTTGACGAATTGTTAGGAATGCTTCCTGGTGCAAATAAAATTAAAGGGCTGAAAAATGCACAAGTTGATGAAAAACAAATTGGGCATATTGAGGCAATTATTCGTTCTATGACTAAAGTAGAACGAGAACAACCGGAAATAATCAATGCTAGTCGTAAAAAGCGCATTGCCAAAGGTAGCGGTACAACAGTACAAGAAATCAATCGTCTAATCAAGCAATTTGATGATATGAAAAAAATGATGAAGACGATGACGGGAATGCAAAAAGGTAAGAAAAAAGGACTAGGTGGATTGAAGTTTCCATTCATGTAAGGAAAAAAGATGGCTCTGTTAAGAAAAAATACTTTACAAAGCAATAGTCTTTTTGCTAATATAATTATCTGTGTGAAATAAATTCGGAGGTGCTTTATAAATGGCAGTTAAAATTCGTTTAAAACGTATGGGAGCTAAAAAAACTCCTTTCTATCGTGTAGTTGTTGCAGATTCTCGTTCTCCTCGTGACGGACGTTTCATTGAGGAAATCGGTACTTATAATCCGGTTTCTCAACCAGCGGAAGTTAAGATCAACGAAGAAGCAGCATTAAAATGGTTAGGAAATGGTGCTAAACCATCTGATACAGTTCGTAACCTTTTCTCTAACCAAGGTATCATGGAGAAATTCCACTTATCTAAACAAGGTAAGTAATTGAGGCAATGACAATGAAAATGTTAGTCGAGACAATTGTTAAACCTCTTGTGGATCATCCTGGAGATGTAAAAGTTACACAGGAACTTTGCAACGGAGAAATAAAGTATCGATTAACTGTACATCCTGAGGATGTTGGAAAAGTCATTGGAAAGCAAGGGAAAGTTGCGAAAGCGATTCGAATGCTCTTGTATTCAGTGGGACATCATAATGATGAGAACGTCACACTGGAAATTCAATAAACGTAAAAAGGGCGAGGAGTTATTTCCTCTCCCTTTTTTAACATTTAAAGAGAAATTGCATGTTCCATATATAAAATGGAAATGCTTAATTTATATAGAAACCAGGGGTGACATACTATTTATGACAAAATGGTTTAACGTAGGGAAAATTGTAAATACTCATGGCGTAAAAGGAGAAATTCGTGTTATTTCTCGTACTGATTTTCCAGAAGAGCGATATAAAGTAGGGAACACGTTATACATATGGGATGAGAAAGGTACAGACTATCTTACAGTGAAGGTAACTTCTCATCGTCAACATAAGACATTTGATTTATTAACACTTGAAGGATACAACAATGTAGATGAAGTAGAGAAATTTAAAGGTTCTTTAATAAAAGTACCAGAAGAGCAGTTAGGTGAACTAGCTGAAGGTGAATACTACTACCATGAAATTATTGGTTGCAACGTTGTAACGGAAGAAGGAGAAGCGTTAGGGACAATCAAAGAGATTCTATCTCCTGGTGCGAATGACGTTTGGGTGATTAAACGTCCAAAGGGTCAAGATCTGTTAATTCCTTATATTGATGACGTTGTACTTCAAGTTAACATTGAAAATAAATTAGTAACCATTCATGTAATGGAAGGGCTACTATAATGAAAATTGATATTTTAACATTGTTTCCAGATATGTTTACGGGTGTATTTGGGTCTTCAATTTTAAAGAAAGCACAAGAAAAAGAAGCGGTAGAGCTTCGTGTTGTCAATTTCCGTGAGTATACAACTAGTAAGCATAATAGTGTAGATGATTATCCGTATGGTGGGGGCGCTGGTATGGTATTAACCCCGCAGCCTATCTTTGATGCAGTAGAAGAGTTAACGAAGGAAACAGACCGTAAGCCGAGAATCGTCTTAATGTGTCCACAAGGAGAGCGTTTCACGCAGAAGAAGGCAGAAGAGCTTGCTGGAGAAGAGCATGTTATTTTTGTATGTGGCCATTATGAAGGATACGATGAACGAATTCGTGAGCATCTTGTAACAGATGAGATTTCTATTGGGGATTACGTATTAACGGGTGGAGAATTGGCTTCTATGGTAGTGACTGACAGTGTTGTACGTCTTTTGCCAGGAGTGCTTGGGAATCAAACGTCACAAGTGGAAGACTCTTTTAGCACAGGTTTGTTAGAGCACCCGCATTATACACGTCCTGCTGATTTTCGTGGTATGAAGGTACCAGATGTACTAATGTCAGGAAATCATAAAAACATTGATGAGTGGCGCCATAAAGAGTCCTTGCGTCGTACGTACACACGTAGACCGGATTTACTGGAAGAACGAGAATTATCTAAGCAAGAAGAGAAATGGCTGGAACAGATTAAAGAAGACCGATAAGGGCTTGATATATTTTCTATTGCAACAGTCCTAGCAATATGCTATTATAACATTTGTGCTACTGAAATCAGTAGCCGTATTAACGATGTTCCGCTGTAATTTAATAAGACTTTATAAGAGCATCTGTTTAAAGGAGAGAATTTAATATGCAACAATTAATCACAGAAATCACAAAAGGCCAATTAAAAACTGACCTTCCTTCATTCCGTCCTGGAGACACTTTACGTGTGCACGTAAAAGTAGTTGAGGGAACTCGTGAAAGAATTCAGCTTTTCGAAGGTGTTGTAATTAAACGTCGTGGTGGCGGAATTAGTGAAACATTCACAGTTCGTAAGATTTCTTACGGTGTAGGTGTTGAGCGTACATTCCCAGTTCACACGCCAAGAATCGCGAACATCGAAGTACTTCGCCGTGGTAAAGTACGTCGTGCTAAGTTATACTACTTACGTAACCTTCGCGGTAAAAAAGCACGTATTAAAGAAATTCGATAAGACATGTATGGGAGCTTGTAAATACACAAGCTCCCTTTTTCCAATCTATATGAAATTTTGGTATAATACGAGCAGCTTACATAACTGTGGAGGGGAAAGCATGAAGAAAGAGAAGAGCTCACTTTGGGAATGGATCAAAGCAATTTTGATTGCTATTGTATTAGCGGGCGTAATTAGACAGTTTTTCTTTGCCCCAATTCTCGTAGATGGTGTATCGATGTCGCCGACTTTACATGACCGTGATCGAATGATTGTTAATAAAATTGGTTATCACATAGGTGATCCGAAACGCTTTGATATTATTGTATTCCGAGCGACGGAAGAAAAAGATTATATTAAGCGTATTATTGGCCTGCCAGGCGACGAAATCGAATACCGTAATGATAAACTATATGTTAACGGGAAACCTTATGAGGAGCCGTATTTAGATAAGCAGAAAAAGCAACTTGCTGACGGACCGCTTACATATGATTTTACTCTTGAAGAAATGACAGGAAAGAAAACTGTTCCAGAAGGTCAATTATTTGTTTTAGGCGATAATCGTCGTTTTAGTAAAGATAGCCGTTCGATTGGCACAATTTCAATGGACCAAGTGATTGGTAAAGCAAATATGCTATATTGGCCGTTAAAAGATGCACGTATTGTGAAATAAAAGAAAAAGAAGGTGGCAACATGGTAATTCAATGGTTCCCAGGGCATATGGCAAAGGCTAGACGCCAAGTAACAGAAAAATTAAAGTTAATTGATGTTGTAATTGAGCTTGTAGATGCTCGATTACCTTTATCTTCTCGTAATCCAATGATTGATGAAATTATTACGCATAAACCAAGGCTTGTTGTTTTAAATAAAGCGGATATGGCGGATGATCGTCTTACAAAGCAGTGGATTGCATATTTTGATGAAAGAGGTCAAAAGGCAATTTCAATTAATGCGCAAGCTGGACAAGGTATGAAAGAAATTGCAGCAGCTTGTAAAGTTCTTGTCAAAGAAAAATTCGATAAAATGGTTGCTAAAGGCATTAGACCAAGAGCAATTCGTGCTTTAATTGTAGGTATTCCAAACGTTGGTAAATCTACACTGATTAATAAATTAGCGAAGAAGAATATAGCAAAAACAGGAGATCGTCCTGGTGTGACAACGGCCCAGCAGTGGATTAAAGTTGGGAAAGAAATGGAATTATTAGATACACCAGGTATTTTGTGGCCTAAATTTGAAGATCAATTAGTTGGTCTTCGTTTAGCGACGACGGGTGCAATTAAAGATTCTATATTAAATCTACAGGATGTAGCTATTTATGCGTTACGTTTTATGGAAGAACATTATCCAGAACGTTTAAAAGAGCGATATAATTTAAATGACATTCCAGAAGAGATTGTGGAGTTATTTGATGCAATTGGAAAAAACAGAGGTTGCTTAATGGGCGGCGGAATGATTGATTATGATAAAACATCTGAGCTTATACTTCGTGAGCTTCGTGGTGGAAGATTTGGGAAAATGACGTTTGAAACACCAGAAGAGTTTGCAGAGCAGGTAGAAGATGTGGAAAAAGTAGAAGAAGTATAAGACGTGCGTTTGTACGTCTTTTCTTTTTGGTTACGTTTAAAAGGAGTGTAGATGGATGCAAAAAATGACTATTCAAGAAGCGGAATGTTTTCTACAAGAAATTATGAGTGAAGAAGACGAGCGTTTTCAAATGTTAGTGAAAGATGAGCGAAAAGGTGTTCAAAAACTAATTTTGAAGTGGTATAAACAAAAAGAGTTAGCGCAAAAAGAAAGAGAAAAATTTCTAGAAATGTCAAAGTACGAAAATGAGTTACGTGAAAAAGGCCTCACATACATTGCTGGCATTGATGAAGTGGGCCGTGGGCCGTTAGCAGGACCGGTTGTGACGGCGGCTGTCGTCCTTCCGGAAGATTTTTATATTCCAGGATTAAATGACTCGAAAAAATTAAGTGAAGCGAAACGTGAGCGTTTTTATGATGAAATTAAAGAGCATGCAATTGCGATTGGAGTTGGAATTATATCACCACAAGTTATTGATGAAATAAATATTTATCAAGCGACGAAGCAAGCGATGTTAGATGCCGTTGCTAATTTATCATGTACACCACAATATTTATTAATCGATGCGATGAAGCTTCCTACATCAATTCCGCAAACATCAATCATTAAAGGTGATGCGAAAAGTGTCTCTATTTCAGCTGCATCTATTATTGCGAAAGTCACGAGAGATCGCATGATGAAAGAGTTAGGAGGAAAGTATCCTGCATATGGATTTGAACAACATATGGGATATGGGACGAAACAGCATTTAGAAGCGATTGAAGTACATGGAGTATTAGAGGAACATCGAAAATCATTCGCGCCAATTAAAGATATGATTAAAAAATAAGCTGTATATTCACAGCTTATTTTTTATTTTGGTATATAAACATTATTATTTTCGAAAAAGAATAAAGCGATTTCAGTTTTCTGACACTTTATTGTAGACAGCGTGCCAATCATCTTATACAATGGCAATGTAATGTTTTTTAAACATTAAAAAACTTTTTGAGTAAAACAGGAAAACAGGGGAGGATGGGACCATGAATATCCATGAGTACCAAGGTAAGGCAGTCCTTAGAAGCTATGGGGTTAGCGTTCCGAACGGGAAGGTTGCATTTACAGTAGAAGAAGCTGTAGAAGCAGCGAAAGAATTAGGAACGGACGTATGTGTAGTTAAAGCGCAAATTCACGCTGGTGGACGCGGCAAAGCTGGCGGTGTAAAAGTTGCGAAAAATTTAGAAGAAGTTCGTACATATGCAGAAAGCATTTTAGGAACTACACTTGTGACGCATCAAACAGGTCCTGAAGGTAAGGAAGTAAAACGCTTACTTATCGAAGAAGGTTGCGATATTAAAAAAGAATATTATGTAGGTCTTGTATTAGATCGTGCAACTTCTCAAGTTGTCTTAATGGCATCTGAAGAAGGTGGAACAGAAATTGAAGAAGTGGCAGAAAAAACGCCTGAAAAAATCTTTAAAGAATATATTGATCCAGCAGTAGGTTTACAAGGTTTCCAAGCACGTCGAATCGCATTTAACATCAATATTCCAAAAGAACTTGTAGGACAAGCTGTGAAGTTTATGATGGGCTTATACAGTGCGTTTATCGAAAAAGATTGCTCTATCGCTGAGATTAATCCACTTGTTACAACAGGTGACGGTAAAGTTATGGCGTTAGATGCAAAATTAAACTTTGATTCTAATGCGTTATATCGCAATAAAGATATTTTAGAACTTCGTGATCTTGAAGAAGAAGATTCAAAAGAAATTGAAGCTTCTAAATATGACTTAAACTACATTCCTTTAGATGGAAATATCGGTTGTATGGTTAATGGTGCAGGTTTAGCAATGGCTACAATGGATATCATTAAACATTACCATGGTGACCCAGCTAACTTCTTAGATGTTGGTGGCGGCGCAACAGCTGAAAAAGTTACAGAAGCATTCAAAATTATCCTTTCTGATAAAAATGTAAAAGGTATCTTCGTTAACATTTTTGGTGGCATTATGAAGTGTGATGTTATCGCAGAAGGTGTTATTGAAGCAACGAAGCAAGTAGGTCTTGAGTTACCTTTAGTTGTACGTCTTGAAGGTACAAATGTAGAGTTAGGAAAGAAAATTTTAAATGAGTCTGGTTTAAATATTGTTGCAGCAGAATCTATGGCAGACGGTGCACAAAAAATTGTTTCACTAGTGGGCTAATAGAAAGCGGGGGAGAAAAATGAGCGTATTAGTTAATAAAGATACAAAAGTTATTGTTCAAGGTATTACAGGTTCTCAAGGATTATTCCATACAAAGCAAATGATTGAATACGGTACGAAAATTGTCGGTGGTGTAACACCAGGTAAAGGTGGCACTGATATTGAAGGTGTACCAGTATTTGATACAGTAGAAGATGCTGTGAAAGCAACAGGCGCAAACGCTTCAGTTGTATACGTTCCACCCGCTTTTGCGGCTGATGCAATTATGGAAGCTGTTGATGCAAAGATTGATTTAGTAGTATGTATTACTGAAGGAATCCCTGTATTAGATATGGTAAACGTTAAGAGATATATGGCTGGTAAACATACACGTTTACTTGGACCAAACTGCCCTGGTGTTATTACACCTGACGAATGTAAAATTGGTATTATGCCAGGATATATTCACAAAAAAGGTCATGTTGGTATCGTATCTCGCTCTGGTACATTAACGTATGAAGCTGTACATCAGTTAACACAAGAAGGTATTGGCCAATCTACTGCTGTAGGTATTGGTGGGGATCCTGTTAACGGTACAGACTTTATTGATGCGTTAAAAGCATTTAATGAAGATGAAGAAACGCATGCTGTAATTATGATTGGTGAAATCGGCGGTACGGCAGAAGAAGAGGCAGCTGAGTGGGTACAAGCTAATATGACAAAACCGGTTGTAGGCTTCATTGGTGGTCAAACAGCGCCAGAAGGAAAACGTATGGGCCATGCTGGGGCAATCATTTCTGGTGGCAAAGGAACTGCTGCTGAGAAGATTAAAACAATGGAAGCTTGCGGTATTAAAGTAGCAGAAACACCAGCTGTTATGGGTGAAACATTAATCTCTGTTTTAAAAGAAAAGGGATTATTTGAGACTTGTAAAAACTACTAATCTTTTTGAAAGGCACCTCCTTGTTTGAGGTGCCTTTTTACACTTTTTTCTGTTTACATAATAAAAATTATGGGTAAGGAGAATTAAGATGAAAAGAGAACGATTATTGCACCTTCATTGCATATTGGCAGATCATTGGAAGGCGATGGAGAGGCTACTATATGTTGATCCAGAACTGAAGGGAATATACACTTATAGTCCGAATCAGTTTGAATATTACACTGGAATATCCTCGGAAAAATCTTTAGAACTAGTGAATTTTCTTCAAATTTCAAACCTCCAACAATATGTATCCCAGTTAGAAAAAAAGAGAATATTTTATATAACAATATGGGATAAGGACTATCCACAATTACTGCGAGAAATACAAGATCCCCCTTTTGTTTTATACGGAAAAGGAGAAAGAGGTTTTCTAAATAAAGTAAATAAATTAGCAATTGTTGGAACGAGAGAGCCGTCTTTATATGGAAAGGAGAGTATGAGGTTTATCTTACACCCTTTACTTGAAAAAGAATGGCTTATTGTTAGTGGATTTGCAAGAGGGATAGATACAATTGCTCACGAAGTTACAGTAAGGCAGCATTGCCCGACTATCGCAATATTAGGACATGGATTATCTTATATGTATCCAAAGGAGAATAGAGGTTTATATGACACGTGGAAAGACTATATATTGTTATTGACAGAGTATCCGCCGCATTATGCACCGAAAAAATGGTATTTTCCAAAAAGAAATCGAATTATTAGCGGTATAAGTAAAGGTGTTTTAGTTGTAGAAGCAAAAGCGAGAAGTGGATCCCTTATTACTGCAGAGCTTGCGTTAGAACAAAATAGAGAGGTGTTTGCACTTCCTGGTCCTATATTTATAGAGAGTGTAGCGGGAACGAATCATCTAATTCAACAAGGCGCAAAGCTAGTAAGAAATGCAAAGGATATCCTTGAAGAAATTTTAAATTAACCTTATATTTTTATGTTTTTATTAAACAATTATTGACAAATGGTAGATTGTCGCTGTATGGTATATTCATTCTTGATTGACAAAAACAAGAGAAATCAATAAGATTGATGAAGACTTGAATCCACCTCTTAAGGAGGCACTAGCATGTCAGATTACCTCGTAATCGTGGAGTCGCCTTCTAAGGCGAAGACCATTGAAAAATATTTAGGGAAAAAATACAAAGTCGTCGCGTCCATGGGACATGTCCGCGATTTACCTAAAAGCCAAATGGGGATAGAAGTAAAGAATAACTTCACCCCGAAGTATATTACCATTCGTGGTAAGGGTCCCGTTTTAAAAGATTTAAAATCAGCGGCAAAAAAAGCAAAGAAAGTCTATCTCGCGGCCGATCCGGATCGTGAAGGAGAAGCAATTGCTTGGCATTTAGCAAATACGTTAAATGTGGACGTTGAATCAGATTGCCGAGTTGTATTTAATGAGATTACAAAAGATGCAATAAAAGAATCATTTAAATACCCTCGTGCAATTAATATGGATTTAGTAGATGCACAACAGGCAAGGCGTATACTCGATCGTCTTGTTGGCTACAATATTAGTCCTTTATTATGGAAGAAAGTAAAAAAAGGATTAAGTGCAGGACGCGTACAATCTGTAGCAGTTCGTTTAATCATCGAACGTGAAAGAGAAATTCAAAGTTTTGAACCTGAAGAATTCTGGACAATTAAAACAGAATTTGTGAAAGGGAAAGACACATTTGAAGCAAGCTTTTACGGTGTAGATGGTGAAAAAGTTCAATTAACGAACGAAGCACAAGTGAACGAAATAATCGAAAAGATGAAAGACAATGCGTTTTCGGTTGAAAATGTAACGCGAAAAGAGCGAAAGCGTAACCCTGCATTACCGTTTACAACATCTTCCTTGCAACAAGAGGCAGCGCGTAAGTTAAATATGCGAGCAAAGAAAACAATGATGCTTGCACAGCAGTTGTATGAAGGGATAGATCTTGGAAAACAAGGGACTGTAGGTCTTATTACGTATATGAGAACTGATTCAACACGTATCTCAGAAACAGCTCAAACAGAGGCTCGTGATTACATTACTGAGGCGTTTGGTGCGGAATACATAGGAACAGAGAAGAAGAAAGAAACGAAAAAGTCGAAAGCACAAGATGCGCATGAGGCGATTCGTCCTACTTCGGTAATGAGAAAGCCAGAGGAACTAAAAAGTTTCTTAAGTCGTGATCAACTCCGTTTGTATAAACTGATTTGGGAGCGATTTGTTGCAAGTCAAATGGCATCTGCTATAATGGATACTGTTACAGCGAGACTCATTAATAACAATGTTCAGTTCCGTGCAAGTGGATCAGTTGTGAAGTTCCCAGGATTTATGAAAGTGTACGTAGAGTCGAAAGATGATGGTGCGGAAGAAAAGGATAAGATGTTGCCACCGTTAGAAGTAGGTGAAACTGTATTTTCAAAAGATATAGAACCGAAGCAACATTACACACAGCCTCCGCCGCGTTATACAGAGGCTCGTCTAGTAAGAACACTTGAAGAGCTTGGAATTGGGAGACCGTCTACTTATGTACCGACACTTGAAACAATCCAAAAACGAGGATACGTTGCTTTAGATAATAAACGCTTCGTTCCGACTGAGCTTGGTGGAATAGTAATCGAACTTATTTTAGAGTTTTTCCCAGAAATTATTAACATTGAATTTACTGCCAATATGGAGCAAAGCCTTGATGAAGTAGAAGAAGGAAATGCAAATTGGGTGAAAATTGTTGATGATTTCTACGTAGGATTTGAACCGCGCTTAGAAAAAGCGGAAAAAGAAATGCGTGAAGTGGAAATTAAAGATGAACCAGCTGGGGAAGACTGTGAATTATGTAGTCACCCGATGGTCTTTAAAATGGGTAAATATGGGAAGTTTATGGCTTGTTCGAATTTCCCGGAATGTCGTAATACAAAACCGATTGTAAAAGAAATCGGTGTTACTTGTCCGAAGTGTGATAAAGGACAAATTATTGAACGCCGTAGTAATAAAAAGAAACGTCTTTTCTACGGATGCGGTACGTATCCAGAATGTGACTTTGTATCTTGGGATAAGCCGATTGGTCGTAAATGTCCGAAGTGTGAAGGTATGCTCGTAGAGAAAAAGTTGAAAAAAGGCGTGCAAGTACAATGTATTTCGTGTGATTATGAAGAAGAACAACAAATGTGAGCGTAACTGCTCACATTTTTTTCGGGAAGAAAAGGATAGGTGATATATATGACAACACAAGTAGTAAACGTCATTGGCGCAGGTCTTGCAGGAAGCGAAGCAGCTTACCAAATTGCAAAACGTGGTGTCCAAGTAAAATTATATGAAATGAGACCAGTAAGGCAAACGCCAGCTCATCATACAGATAAATTTGCTGAATTAGTATGTAGTAACTCACTACGCGCAAACACATTAACAAATGCTGTTGGTGTTATTAAAGAAGAAATGCGCCTAATGGATTCTGTCATTATTCGTGCAGCTGATGAGTGCTCTGTACCAGCAGGAGGTGCTTTAGCTGTAGACCGTCATGAATTCGCGGCGAAAGTGACTGAATATGTGAAAAATCATCCGAACGTAACTGTAATGAATGAGGAAATCACTGAAATTCCAGAAGGACCAACTGTTATTGCGACAGGTCCACTTACGTCTCCGGATCTTTCTGCACAATTAAAAAAACTAACAGGTGAAGATTATTTTTATTTCTATGATGCTGCAGCGCCAATCGTTGAGAAAGACAGCATTGACATGAATAAAGTATATTTAAAATCTCGTTATGATAAAGGTGAAGCGGCATATTTAAACTGTCCAATGACAGAAGAAGAGTTTGATCGCTTTTATGAGGCTTTAATTGCTGCTGAGACAGTGCCTTTAAAAGAATTTGAAAAAGAAATTTTCTTTGAAGGTTGTATGCCAGTAGAAGTTATGGCAAGTAGAGGAAGACAGACGTTAGTATTTGGACCGATGAAGCCTGTTGGGTTAGAAGATCCGAAAACAGGGAAAACACCGTATGCGGTTGTTCAGTTACGTCAAGATGATGCAGCAGGAACGTTATATAATATTGTAGGCTTCCAAACACATTTAAAGTGGGGGCCACAAAAAGAAGTGTTACAGCTAATTCCAGGACTAGAAAACGCAGAGATTGTACGTTATGGTGTAATGCATCGTAATACGTTTATTAATTCGCCTAATTTACTGCGCCCAACATATCAATATAAACAACGTGATGATTTATTCTTCGCAGGTCAAATGACTGGAGTAGAGGGTTATGTTGAATCAGCAGCATCAGGATTATTAGCGGGTATTAACGCTGCTCGACTTGTACAAGGTGAAGAGCCAGTTGTGTTACCACCTGTAACTGCAATGGGAAGTATGGCTAATTATATTACTGCGACAAATGCGAAAAACTTCCAACCAATGAATGCGAACTTCGGTCTATTCGCACCGTTAGAGAAGAAGATTAAAAAGAAAGCAGAACGAAATGAAGCGTATGCTACACGCGCTTTGGAAACAATTCAAAATTTTGTAAATATTTAATTAAATTTCTTGCAAAGGCTACTAAGTTGTGATACGATTTAGTAGCCTTTATTGAGGTGAGTTATATGGATGTGAATGTGAAGAAATTGTTACAATTATTCGTTGGATATTTACAAATTGAAAGAAATTATTCAAAATATACAATTGCAAGTTATCAAAATGATTTAGAACATTTTGTGCAATTTATGGAGCGAGAAGGCATATCCTCTTTTTTAGATGTTACATACGCGGATGTTCGTTTATACTTGACGACGTTGCACAATCAGAAGTTAGCCCGTAAATCTGTCGCAAGGAAGGTATCAAGCTTACGAAGTTTATATCGTTTTTTGATGCGTGAAGGTTATCAAAAAGATAATCCGTTTGCACTTGCGTCACTCCCCAAGAAAGAATTGTCAATCCCAAAGTTTTTATATGCTGAAGAGTTAGAAGAATTGTTCGAAGTTTCTGATACAGGGGCGCCATTAGGTCAAAGGAATCAAGCTTTATTAGAGTTGATGTATGCAACTGGGATTCGTGTAAGCGAATGCGTTAATTTGGAACTTACCGACATTGACTTTGCAGTGGGAACAATTTTAGTGATGGGAAAAGGGAAAAAACAAAGATATATTCCGTTCGGAAGCTATGCACAAGATGCTTTAATTACTTATATAGAGAACGGGAGAAAACAGTTAGCTCAAAAGACTGAAGAACAATCTCATATGGTATTTTTAAATGCGAAAGGTAAGCCGTTAACAGATCAGGGTGTACGTTATGTTTTGAACGAACTCATTAAGAAAGCTTCACTTACAATGCGGATAAGTCCCCATATGTTAAGGCATACATTTGCTACACATATGTTGGATGAAGGAGCGGATTTACGTACTGTACAGGAGCTATTAGGTCATGAGAATTTGTCGACGACACAAATTTATACGCATGTCTCTAAAGAAAGATTGCGTTCTGTTTACATGAAGCATCACCCGCGGGCATAAATTGCTTTTAAAGCCATAAAAACATATAAAGGAGTTTTTTCTATGGGAAATTTCCACGCTACAACGATATTTGCAGTTCATCATAACGGAGAATGTGCAATGGCTGGAGATGGTCAGGTAACGATGGGGAATGCTGTTGTAATGAAACATACAGCTCGCAAAGTTCGCAAACTTTTCCAAGGGAAAGTTTTAGCTGGTTTTGCAGGCTCAGTTGCTGATGCATTTACTCTTTTTGAAATGTTTGAAGGAAAATTAGAAGAGTATAATGGCAACTTGCAGCGCGCTGCAGTTGAGATGGCGAAACAATGGCGTGGTGATAAAATGTTACGTCAGCTAGAAGCAATGCTCATTGTCATGGATAAAACAACGATGCTCTTGGTTTCAGGTACAGGAGAAGTAATTGAACCAGATGATGGTATTTTAGCGATTGGATCTGGTGGGAATTATGCACTTTCTGCAGGTCGTGCTTTAAAGCAATATGCAAGTGAACACTTAACAGCGAAACAAATTGCGAAGGCCAGTTTAGAAATTGCAGGCGATATTTGTGTTTATACGAACCACAACATAATTGTTGAAGAATTGTAGAATCGTAAGGGAGGCATTTTATATGCATTTACATTTTACTCCGCGTCAAATTGTGGAAAAATTAGATCAATACATCATCGGTCAAAAAGATGCAAAGAAAGCGGTTGCTGTAGCTCTACGAAATCGATACCGTCGCAGTAAATTAGTTGAAAATTTACGTGATGAAATTGCACCTAAAAACATTTTAATGATTGGACCGACAGGTGTTGGTAAAACAGAGGTAGCACGGCGAATGGCGAAACTCGTTGGAGCACCTTTTATTAAGGTTGAAGCTACGAAATTCACAGAAGTTGGATATGTAGGTCGAGATGTAGAGTCGATGGTACGTGACCTTGTAGAAACGTCAGTACGCATCGTGAAAGAAGAAATGGTAGTTAAAGTTCAAGATAAAGCAGAAGAGCAAGCGAACCAACGTCTTGTTGAAATTTTAGTGCCAAGTCCGGAGAAGCAATCTGGATTTAAAAACCCATTAGAAATGCTTTTTGGCGGTGCTCAAAATTCGAATCAAACATCCGATGAGCAAGAAGATGTTGAAATCGAAAAGAAACGTCAAGATGTGGAAAGAAAGCTTGCTGCGGGACTTCTTGAAGATGAAATTGTATCGATCGAAGTGACAGAACAACAGTCTTCTATGTTTGATATGTTGCAAGGAACTGGTATGGAGCAAATGGGAATGAATTTCCAAGATGCACTAGGAAGTATCATGCCGAAAAAAACGAAAAAACGTAAACTTTCTGTAAAAGAAGCAAGAAAACTCTTGACAAATGAAGAGGCACAGCGCTTAATTGATATGGATGAAGTTACACAAGAGGCTGTTTATCGTGCTGAACAGCTCGGGATTATTTTTATCGATGAAATTGACAAAATTGCTGGTAAGCAGTCGAATAGCGTAGATGTATCGCGTGAAGGTGTGCAACGTGACATTTTACCGATTGTAGAAGGATCGAATGTTGCAACAAAATACGGATCAGTAAAAACGGATTATATTTTATTCGTTGCAGCTGGAGCGTTTCATATGTCTAAACCGTCGGATTTAATTCCGGAATTGCAAGGGAGATTTCCGATCCGAGTAGAATTAACAAAATTATCGGCGGATGATTTTGTTAAAATATTAATCGAGCCTGACAATGCGCTAATTAAACAGTACATGGCGTTATTAGCGACTGAAGGTATAGAAATTGAATTTTCAGACGAAGCTATTCGTAAGATCGCTGAGATTGCTTATCAAGTTAATCAGGATACAGATAATATTGGAGCGAGAAGACTTCATACTGTTATGGAGAAGCTCCTTGAAGATTTATCGTTTGAGGCATCTGAAATTACGTTAGAGAAAATAACGATAACACCTCAATATGTTGAGGAAAAATTAGCGACAATAGCTAAAAATAAAGATGTGAGCCAGTTTATTTTGTAATAGTGTCATCAGGTGACTCGCCCTAGTTTCCAAGTGATGAAAAAATATGTAAGTAACATGTAGGAGGAAATTTTGAAATGGAATTATTAGCAAAAACGAGAAAATTAAATGCGTTATTACAGAGCGCAGCAGGGAAGCCTGTAAACTTTAGAGAAATGTCTGACACAATGTGTGAAGTAATTGAAGCAAACGTGTTCGTTGTAAGTCGCCGTGGTAAATTACTAGGATATGCTATTCACCAACAAATTGAGAACGAACGTATGAAGCAAATGTTAGCGGAGCGTCAATTCCCAGAGGAGTACACGCAAAGTTTATTCAATGTTACAGAAACATCTTCAAATTTAGGTGTGGATAGTGCTTACACAGCATTCCCGGTAGAAAACAGTGAACTATTCGGTCAGGGTTTAACTACAATCGTACCAATCGTTGGTGGCGGTGAGCGTCTAGGTACATTAGTATTAGCTCGTCTTGGTCAAGAGTTCTTAGATGATGATTTAATCCTTGCTGAGTACAGCTCAACTGTTGTAGGTATGGAAATCTTACGTGAAAAAGCAGAAGAAATCGAAGAGGAAGCACGTAGTAAAGCTGTTGTTCAAATGGCGATCAGCTCATTATCTTACAGTGAGTTAGAAGCAATTGAGCACATCTTCGAAGAATTAAATGGAACAGAAGGTTTACTTGTTGCAAGTAAAATTGCTGATCGCGTAGGGATTACTCGTTCTGTAATCGTAAATGCACTACGTAAATTAGAAAGTGCTGGTGTTATTGAGTCTCGCTCTTTAGGTATGAAAGGAACATACATTAAAGTGCTAAACGACAAGTTTCTACAAGAACTTGCTAAATTAAAAACAAACTAATTTATAAAAAACTCTCCTCGGTTGAGGAGAGTTTTTTGTTTTTTTAAGAGAATGATTTTACTTATGTAAGGCGTCATGATAACGTTCTTTAGAAAACTATTAATTAACCTTCAATTCCTTGCTTAAAGGAATTGAAGGTTGGTAATACTAGAATTTGAGCGTGAAAAAAAGAAAGTTTTACATTGTTCGCATTTTCGACTTGATTGTAATATTTCAGTATGATATAGTAAGCAGTGGTGTCAGTACAAAGTACACACGTTTACTGATTTAAGTGTTGGTGCTACGGTTGTAGTTTCGCTTAGAGTTGAAGTAAACGGAGGATATCAAAAACCATTTAGGAGGAACTATATTATGTCAGTAATTTCTATGAAGCAATTGCTTGAAGCAGGTGTTCATTTCGGACATCAAACTCGTCGTTGGAACCCAAAAATGAAGCGTTACATTTTCACAGAGCGTAACGGTATCTACATCATCGACTTACAAAAAACTGTGAAAAAAGTTGAGGAAGCTTACAGAACGATGCGTGACATCGCTGCTGAAGGCGGAGACATCTTATTCGTAGGTACTAAAAAACAAGCACAAGAAGCTATTAAAGAAGAAGCAACTCGTGCTGGTATGTACTTCGTTAACCAACGTTGGTTAGGTGGAACTTTAACAAACTTCCAAACAATCCAAAAGCGTATCAAGCGTCTTAAAGACATCGAAAGAATGCAAGAAGATGGTACTTTCGAAGTACTTCCTAAGAAAGAAGTTGTTCAACTTAAAAAAGAGTTAGAGCGTCTTGAGAAATTCTTAGGCGGTATTAAAGATATGAAAGGTCTTCCAAGTGCATTATTCGTAGTAGACCCTCGTAAAGAGCGTATTGCAGTTGCTGAAGCACGCAAATTACACATTCCAATCATCGGTATCGTTGATACAAACTGTGATCCAGACGAAATCGATCATGTTATCCCAGCAAACGATGATGCAATTCGTGCTGTAAAACTTCTTACATCTAAAATGGCAGACGCGATCCTTGAAGCAAAACAAGGTGAAGAAACTGTTACTGCGTAACAAATTTGGAAAGGTGATAAGGGGTTCGGCCTTTTATCACCTTTTTTAAGGTATAAACACCTTTTTAAAAGGTGATAAATACATATTTTAGGAGGATGAAAAACATGGCAATCACTGCACAAATGGTAAAAGAACTTCGTGAAAAAACTGGCGCAGGTATGATGGACTGCAAAAAAGCTTTAACAGAAACTAACGGCGACATGGAGAAAGCAATTGACTTCTTACGTGAAAAAGGTATTGCGAAAGCTGCTAAAAAGGCAGACCGCATCGCTGCTGAAGGTTTAACTTTCATCGAAACAAACGGTAACGAAGGTTTAATCTTAGAATTAAACTCTGAAACTGATTTTGTTGCGAAAAACGAAGGTTTCCAAACATTAATTAAAGAACTAGCTGCTCACTTATTAGCTAACAAACCTGCTAATGTTGAAGAAGCTATGACTCAAACAATCGAAGGCGGAAAAACAGTAGAAGAGTACATCAACGAAGCAATCGCTAAAATTGGTGAAAAACTTACACTTCGTCGTTTCGAAATCGTATCAAAAACTGATGCTGATGCATTTGGCGCTTACCTACACATGGGTGGACGTATTGGTGTATTAACAGTTCTTGAAGGTTCTACTGACGAAGCAGCTGCTAAAGATGTAGCAATGCACATCGCAGCAGTTAACCCTAAATACATCGACCGCGATGCTGTAACTGCTGAAGAAGTTGAGCATGAGCGTCAAGTATTAACACAACAAGCTTTAAACGAAGGTAAGCCTGAAAAAATCGTTGCAAAAATGGTTGAAGGCCGTCTAGGCAAATTCTTCGAAGAAATTTGCTTACTTGACCAAGCGTTCGTTAAAAACCCTGATATGAAAGTTCGTCAGTTCGTTGAGTCTAAAGGCGGAACATTAAAAGGATTCGTTCGCTACGCTGTTGGTGAAGGTATCGAAAAACGCGAAGACAACTTTGCTGAAGAAGTAATGAACCAAGTAAAAGGTAGCAACTAATACAGATTAGGGAACACTTTGTGTTCCCTTTTTTAAAATAAAGATGTAAGCAATTGGAGGTTCATTATGAGTAAACCGAAATATAATCGTGTCGTATTAAAGCTAAGCGGAGAAGCGTTAGCTGGCGAGCAAGGATTTGGAATTAACCCAGCTGTTATTAAGTCAGTTGCGGAACAAGTGAAAGAAATTGCAGAACTTGATGTAGAGGTTGCTGTTGTTGTTGGTGGCGGTAACATTTGGCGTGGGAAAATTGGAAGCGAAATGGGCATGGATCGTGCAGGAGCAGATTACATGGGCATGTTGGCAACAGTTATGAATTCATTAGCTCTTCAAGATAGCTTAGAGAATATTGGAATTCAAACTCGCGTACAAACTTCAATTGAGATGCGTCAAGTGGCAGAGCCTTACATTCGTCGTAAAGCAATTCGTCACTTAGAGAAAAAACGTGTTGTTATCTTTGCAGCAGGTACTGGTAACCCATACTTCTCTACAGATACAACAGCAGCATTACGTGCAGCGGAAATCGAAGCGGACGTTATTTTAATGGCGAAAAATAATGTGGATGGCGTATATAGTGCGGATCCATCTATTGACCCAACAGCTACAAAATACGAAACACTTACTTACTTAGATGTATTAAAAGAAGGTTTAGGTGTAATGGATTCTACAGCTTCTTCTTTATGTATGGATAACGATATTCCATTAATTGTATTCTCGGTTATGGAAAAAGGAAACATTAAACGTGCCGTTTTAGGCGAAAATATTGGAACAGTTGTAAGGGGGAAATAAATTATGGGACAACAAGTATTGAAGTCTTCAAATGAAAAAATGGAAAAAGCAGTTGCTGCTTATTCTCGTGAATTAGCAACAGTTCGCGCTGGTCGTGCAAGCTCGTCTGTATTAGATAAGGTACAAGTTGATTACTATGGTGCACCAACACCGGTTGTGCAATTAGCGAACATTACAGTTCCAGAAGCACGTTTACTTGTAATTCAACCTTATGACAAAACTTCTATCGGTGATATTGAAAAAGCAATTTTAAAAGCAGATTTAGGCTTAAATCCTTCTAATGATGGAACTGTAATTCGTATTGCATTCCCTGCATTAACAGAAGAACGTCGTCGTGATCTTGTAAAAGTTGTGAAAAAATATGCTGAGGAAGCAAAAGTTGCTGTTCGTAACGTACGTCGTGACAGTAATGATGACCTTAAGAAGCTTGAAAAAGCAGGCGATATTACAGAAGATGATTTAAGAGGATATACTGAAGATATCCAAAAAGAAACAGATAAATATATTGCAAAAGTTGACGAAATCGCAAAAAACAAAGAAAAAGAAATTATGGAAGTGTAATAGCGATAATTTCGCAAATATGACCCTCTTCTTAAGGGGGTCTTTTTACACTTTTAGGCATACGTCTGCTTGGTGGAGGGTATGAATGATGTTTAAAAAGTTTCCTTTTTTTAAAGATAAAAAGGTCACATCGTTTGATCATCTCATTGAAAAAGTGAAAAAAGGATATATCCCAGAACATATTGCTATTATTATGGATGGTAATGGAAGATGGGCAAAGAGAAGAGCGATGCCTCGCATTGCTGGCCATCATGAAGGTATGCAAGTTGTGAAAAAAATCACAAAATTTGCAAGTAAGCTTGATGTGAAAGTATTAACTCTTTATGCTTTTTCGACTGAGAACTGGAAAAGACCGAAAAAAGAAGTTGATTATTTGATGAAGCTTCCAGAAGAATTTTTAGGTGCATTTTTACCAGAATTGATTGAAGAAAACGTACAAGTCCGAGTAATAGGGCAAAAAGATCGTCTTCCTACGCATACGCGCAGAGCGATGGAAAAAGCCATGGAAGATACGAAAGAGAATACGGGATTAATTCTTAATTTCGCGTTAAACTATGGAAGTCGGGATGAAATCGTTTCTGCTGTGCAACATATGATGAAAGATAGTGAAGAAGGAAAAATTCGTTCGGAAGAAGTAAGTGAAGAAATGATTTCTTCTTACTTAATGACGAGTTCTTTACCTGATCCAGAGTTGTTAATCCGTACAAGCGGAGAGCTACGTATTAGTAATTTCATGTTATGGCAAATTGCTTATTCGGAATTTTGGTTTACAGATGTGTATTGGCCAGATTTTACCGAGGAACATTTGCTAAATGCGATTACGGACTTTCAGCATAGAGGGCGCAGATTCGGAGGCGTGTAGAAAGAGAGGGTTTGGTAGTGAAACAGAGAATTATTACTGGAGTGATTGCTGCCGCGCTATTCATTCCCATCGTAATTTACGGTGGCGTGCCTTTTACAGTTTTAGTGTATGCACTTGCTTCTATAGGTTTATATGAGTTAATTCGTATGAACAAGCTTACGCTTATTTCGGTACCAACAGTTTTAGCTGCAGTATTATTGTGGATTATTTTAATTCCGAGTAGTGCATCAGAACTGTTTACATGGATTGGGTTAGGTAAATTAGAAATCACATTTGTGATTGTTTTATTACTTTTATCATATACAGTCCTTTCTAAGAATACATTTACTTTTGACAATGCTTCATTTTTACTTATGGCAACGACATATGTTGGAATGGGATTCTTATATTTAAATGAAACGAGAATATTAGGAATCAAATATGTGTTCTGTGCACTATTTGTCATATGGGCAACTGATTCAGGTGCCTATTTTATAGGAAAAGCATTTGGAAAAAGAAAATTGTGGCCAGAAATTAGTCCGAATAAAACGATTGAAGGTTCATTAGGCGGTATTGTTTGTGGAATTGTTGTTGCACTTGTTTACAATATGTTCTTCCCAGTTGAAGCGAATGTAGGAATTTTAATCGTTCTGACGATTATCATTTCTATTTTTGGACAAATTGGTGATTTAGTGCAATCTGCATTTAAACGCCATTATGGTGTAAAGGATTCAGGTACAATTTTACCTGGACATGGTGGTATTTTAGATCGAACAGATAGTTGGTTATTTGTGTTACCAATTCTATACTTCTTATTACAATACAATTAATAAATGAACGAGGGGTTGGAGTCATGAAAAACATTAGTTTATTAGGTGCAAGCGGATCAATCGGTACACAAACATTAGATGTGTTACGCTCGCACCCGGACCAATTCCGTCTCGTTGCTTTTTCTGTGGGGAAGAATGTTGATTATGCAGTAAAGGTAATTCAAGAATTTTCTCCGCAAATTGTCTCTGTGCAAAGAGAGGAAGATGTTTTAAAATTACAAGCTGTTTCTGGTAATACAAAAGTCGTATATGGTAGCGAAGGCTTATTAGAAGTAGCGCTCTGCCCAGATACAGAAATTGTAGTGAATGCTGTTGTAGGTAGCGTAGGGTTGTTACCGACACTCCGCGCAATTGAGGCGAAAAAAACAATTGGAATTGCAAACAAAGAAACGTTAGTAACTGCAGGGCATCTTGTAATGGAAGCAGCACGAAAACATAATGTATCGTTACTTCCAGTAGACAGTGAACATTCAGCTATTTTTCAATGCTTGAATGGTGAAAATGAAAAAAGAATCTCTCGATTAATTATAACTGCTTCAGGCGGAAGTTTTCGTGATAAAACGAGAGATGAATTGCATCATGTGACCGTAGAAGATGCGCTTCGTCATCCAAACTGGTCAATGGGTTCGAAAATTACAATTGATTCTGCTACAATGATGAATAAGGGGCTAGAAGTAATTGAAGCACACTGGCTTTTTGGTATCCCTTATGAGCAAATCGATGTTGTTCTACATAAAGAAAGTATTATTCATTCTATGGTTGAATTTGAAGATCGTAGTGTAATGGCACAGCTTGGCTCACCTGATATGCGAGTACCAATTCAATACGCGCTTACATATCCTGATAGATTACCTCTTTCAGACACAAAACAGTTAAATTTATGGGAAATGGGAACATTGCATTTTGAGAAAATGAATCAAGAACGTTTCCGTTGTCTACGTTTTGCGTATGAAGCTGGAAAGACAGGTGGAAGTATGCCAGCTGTAATGAACGCGGCAAATGAAGTAGCTGTTGAAGCTTTTTTACAAAAGAGAATTAGTTTCTTAACAGTGGAAGACCTCATTGAAAAAGCAATGCACCATCACAATGTCATTGCACGTCCGAGCTTAGAGGAAATTCAGGAAATTGATGCAGCCACAAGACGGTTTGTGATGGAACAAATTTAGCAAAGGTGGTTATGGAATTGAATACAGCGATTGCCTTTATATTAATTTTCGGTGCACTCGTATTTTTCCATGAGCTAGGGCATCTATATTTCGCAAAAAGAGCAGGTATTTTGTGCCGCGAGTTTGCGATTGGTTTTGGTCCGAAAATATTCTCATTTGAAAAGAATGAAACTGTGTATACGATTCGATTACTGCCCCTTGGTGGCTATGTAAGGATGGCTGGCGAGGATGCGGACACAGTTGAGTTAAAGCCTGGAAAAAAGGTTGGACTCGTATTAAATGAAAAAGACGAAGTTGTGAAATTAGTTTTTGACGGACATGAAAAATATCCAAATGTTCGTGTCATTGAAGTCGAACAAGCTGATTTAGAGCATAATCTTACAATTTCGGGTTATGAAGAGTATGAGGAAGAGCTTCAAACATTCCGAGTGAATGAAAAAGCTCGTATCATTTCTGCGGGAGAAGAAATTCAAATCGCTCCGTATAACAGACAATTTGGCTCTAAAAAATTGGGCCAACGTGCTCTAACAATCTTTGCAGGTCCTGCAATGAACTTTATTCTAGCATTTGTTATTTTTGTGATTCTTGGATTTGTACAAGGGGTTCCTGTTGACAAACCGATGGTTGGAAAAGTAATGGAGAATAGTGCTGCAGAACAAGCTGGGTTAAAAGAAAACGATACAATTCAAGCAATCAATGGGAAGAACACTAGTACATGGAAAGATGTTGTAACGATTGTACGTGAAAACCCAAATAAAGAAATTACGTTACATGTAAAGCGTGATAGTGAGCAATTTAATGTGAAAGTAACGCCGACGGTTGATAAAGAAGGAAAAGACGAAGTTGGTAGAATTGGTGTTTATTCTCCTGTAGAGAAAACAGTGATGGGTTCTATTAAATCAGGATTTGAACAAACATACGAATGGACGAAACTAATTTTTGATTCTCTTGTGAAATTAGTAACGGGTCAATTTTCTATTAATGAGTTGTCAGGTCCAGTAGGAATTTATAATCTAACAGATCAAGTTGTAGATTATGGATTTACGCGTGTACTAAGTTTAGCGGCAGTTTTAAGTATTAACCTTGGTTTATTTAATTTATTACCAGTCCCAGCTTTAGACGGTGGACGTTTGTTCTTCTTCTTAATCGAAGCGTTACGAGGAAAACCAATTGATCGTCAAAAAGAAGGAATGGTTCACTTTATTGGCTTTGCATTATTAATGTTGCTTATGTTAGTTGTAACATGGAATGACATTCGTAAGTTTTTCTTGTAAAATAAGAAGAAGTTTATAATGAAATAGAGCTCGTAGAATAAAATCCCTCACCTAACTCGAGGTGAGGGGTTTTATTGCGTGTAAGAGTAAAATGAAGAGGTGCGAATAAATGAAACAAAGTATGGTATTCAGTCCTACATTACGTGAAGTTCCAGCAGATGCTGAAATTAAGAGTCATCAATTATTACTTCGCGCAGGGTTTATGCGTCAAAATGCTTCTGGTATTTATAGTTTTCTACCATTTGGTTTAAAAGTGTTACACAAAGTAGAACGTATTGTTCGTGAAGAAATGGAGCGCGCAGGGGCAGTAGAACTATTAATGCCAGCTATGCAAGCTTCTGAATTATGGCAAGAATCAGGCCGTTGGTATTCTTACGGATCAGAATTAATGCGTATGAAAGATCGTAATGCTCGCGAGTTTGCGCTAGGGGCAACTCATGAGGAAGTAATTACAGACCTTGTACGTGATGAAATTAAATCATACAAAAAACTACCATTAACATTATATCAAATTCAAACAAAATTCCGTGATGAGCAAAGACCACGTTTCGGTTTATTACGAGGAAGAGAATTTTTAATGAAAGATGCGTATTCTTTCCATGCAACACAAGAAAGTTTGGATGAAGTATATAGCCGTTTATACGAAGCATATTCTAATATCTTTGCTCGTTGTGGTTTGAATTTCCGTGCAGTTATCGCTGATTCTGGAGCAATGGGCGGAAAAGATACACACGAATTTATGGTGTTATCTGATGTAGGTGAAGATACAATTGCGTATTCCGATACATCTGATTATGCGGCAAATATTGAAATGGCTCCTGTTGTTGCTACGTATACGAAGAGTGATGAAGCTGAAAAAGCACTTGAAAAAGTAGCAACTCCAGATCAAAAAGCTATTGAAGAAGTATCTGCATTCTTAAATATTGCAGCGGAAAAATGCATTAAATCTATGGTGTTTAAAGTAGATGAGAAATTAGTAGTAGTACTTGTTCGTGGCGATCATGAAGTCAATGATGTAAAAGTGAAGAATGTATACGGAGCTTCAGTCGTTGAGCTTGCTTCACATGAAGAAATAAAAGAGTTATTAAACTGTGAAGTTGGTTCTTTAGGACCGATTGGTGTTACAGGGGATATCGAAATTATCGCTGACCATGCTGTAGCATCAATTGTCAACGGATGTTCAGGAGCGAACGAAGAAGGATTCCATTATGTAAATGTAAATCCAGAACGTGACTTTAAAGTGAATCAATATACAGATTTACGCTTCATCCAAGAAGGAGATCAATCTCCAGATGGAAATGGAACAATTCTTTTCGCACGCGGAATTGAAGTTGGTCATGTATTCAAATTAGGAACTCGTTATAGTGAAGCAATGAACGCAACGTTCCTAGATGAAAACGGAAAAACAAAACCACTTATTATGGGTTGTTACGGTATCGGTGTATCTCGTACAGTGGCAGCAATTGCAGAGCAGTTTAATGATGAGAACGGTTTAGTTTGGCCAAAAGCTGTTGCACCGTTCCATGTGCATGTAATTCCAGTAAATATGAAATCTGATGCACAACGTGAAATGGGTGAAAACATCTACAACTCGTTACAAGAGCAAGGATACGAAGTATTACTAGATGATCGTGCAGAACGTGCAGGTGTTAAATTTGCAGATGCAGATTTATTCGGCCTTCCAGTTCGTGTTACAGTTGGTAAAAAAGCAGATGAAGGTATTGTAGAAGTGAAAGTACGTGCTACAGGCGAGTCTGAAGAAGTGAAAGTAGAAGAACTTCAAACATACATTGCTAATATTTTAAAATAAGAAGAGGTACCTCGTTACGAGGTACCTTCTCTTTCTTTGTAAACGTATTTTGTAAAAGAAGAAGGGAGAAATCTTTCTTTGTAGTACGTTTCAATTTATAATAGCAAATGGAAGGAGAGTGCTTATGTCATTAACAAATGAACAACAAGAGCGATTTCAAATTTTGCTCCAACAGTTGCAAATACCAGAAGACCTTATAAATCAATATTTACATGGCGGTGGAATTGAAAAGCTAGTTATTGATAAAGCGAATAAAAGTTGGCATTTTGACTTACAAGTGCCACGTATTTTGCCGACAGAATTATATGAATTGCTAGAAACAAAGCTTAAGCAATCATTTTCTCATATTGCAAGAACAACATTTGCATTAGAAACAGAGAATAAACAATTTACAGAAGAAGAAGTTAAAGCGTATTGGCCACTTTGTACAGAACGAATTACATTTTCACCTATGTTCGCGTACTTAAAGAAGCAACTTCCGCAGGTCAATGGCGTGAAGTTGCTAATAAATGTGAATAATGAGCTGGAATCTACTGCTTTAAAGAAAAATGTTGCGAAACCAGTAGGTGATCAATATGAAGCTTTTGGATTTCCGCGTTTTCAGTTAGATACGCATATAAAGCAAAATACAGAAGAAATGCAAAAGTTTCGTGAGCAAACTCAGCAAGAAGACCGCGAGCGTGTTATACAAGCTATGGAAGAAATGGCGAAGAAGCAAGCTGAAGAAAGCAGCGTTGTGCATGAAGGACCGATCACACTCGGGTATCTTATTAAGCCAGATGAAGAGATTACACCGATGCGAGAAATTCAAGATGAAGAAAGAAGAAAAACGGTTCAAGGATATGTCTTCCATGTGGAAACAAAAGAGCTTCGTAGTGGACGTACGTTATTAACTTTAAAAATAACGGATTATACAGATTCTATTATGATAAAAATGTTCTCACGTGACAAAGAAGATATTCCGATGCTGCAATCCTTGAAAAAAGGAATGTGGGTGAAAGCACGTGGTTCTGTTCAAAATGATACATTCGTTCGAGATTTAGTAATGATTGCAAATGATATAAATGAAATAACAGGACCGTCTCGTAAAGATAAAGCGCCAGAAGGCGAAAAACGTGTAGAGCTGCACCTTCACACACCGATGAGCCAAATGGATGCTGTTACTCCTGTTTCTAAGCTTGTTGCTCAAGCAGGGAAATGGGGGCATGAGGCAATTGCAGTTACAGATCACGCCGTTGCTCAGTCTTTCCCAGAAGCATATTCTGCGGGTAAGAAGGCTGGGGTTAAAGTTATATACGGTGTAGAGGCAAATTTAGTTAATGATGGTGTACCGATAGCATATAACGAAGCACATCGTCTACTTGCAGATGAAACGTATGTTGTTTTCGACGTTGAGACGACAGGTTTATCGGCTGTATATGATACAGTGATTGAGTTAGCGGCTGTAAAAATAAAAGGTGGCGAAATCATCGATCGCTTTGAATCTTTCGCAAATCCCCATCAACCATTATCTGCGACAATTATTGAATTGACAGGGATTACAGATGATATGTTAACTGATGCACCAGAAGTGGACGAAGTATTTAAAAAGTTTGAGGAATGGATGGGTGACCATACTCTTGTTGCTCATAACGCAAGCTTTGATATGGGATTCATTAACGTAGGCTTTAAAAAGGCAGGGCTAGAAAAAACGAAAAACCCAGTTATTGATACGTTAGAACTTGCACGGTTCTTATTCCCGGAAATGAAAAATCATCGATTAAATACGATGTGTAAAAAGCTCGATATTGAATTAACACAACATCACCGTGCGATTTATGATACAGAAGCGACGGGATATTTACTTGTGAAAATGTTAAAAGATGTGATTGAAAAGGGATTTGAATATCACGATCAATTAAACGATAGTATGGGACAAGGTGATGCATATAAACGTGGGCGTCCAAGTCATATGACTTTACTTGCCACATCAGACGTTGGATTGAAGAATTTATATAAACTTGTTTCATATTCTCATCTTAATTACTTTTACCGTGTACCACGTGTGCCAAGGTCCCTATTAAAAAAATATCGTGAAGGTATTATAGTTGGAACGGCTTGTGATAAAGGTGAAGTGTTTGAAGCGATGATGCAAAAAGCACCTGAAGAAGTAGAAGAAATTGCACAGTTTTATGATTATATTGAGGTTATGCCTCCAGAGGTGTTACGTCATTTAGTAGAACGTGAACTTGTTAGAGATGAGGGACAATTAAAAACAATTATTTCTAACTTAGTAAAGCTAGGTGAGACGTTAGAAAAACCAGTTGTTGCTACAGGGAACGTGCATTATTTAGACACAGAGGATGCAATGTATCGTAAAATTTTAGTAAGTTCGCAGGGTGGAGCAAATCCATTAAATCGTCATTCATTACCGCCTGTACATTTCCGTACAACAGATGAAATGTTAGAGTGTTTTTCATTCTTAGGTGAAGACACAGCGAAAGAAATTGTTGTAACGAATACACAAAAGATTGCATCGTTAATTGGTGATGTTCATCCAGTAAAAGATGATTTATACACACCGAAGATTGAAGGTGCCGACGATGAAACGCGTGATATGAGTTATAAAATGGCGCGTAGCATTTATGGTGAAGAACTACCAGAAATTGTAGAAGCTCGTTTGGAAAAAGAATTGAAAAGTATTATTGGACATGGATTCGCCGTTATTTATTTAATTTCGCATAAGCTTGTGAAAAAATCCCTAGTCGACGGCTATCTAGTAGGTTCGCGTGGATCGGTAGGGTCATCATTTGTTGCAACGATGATGGAAATTACAGAAGTAAACCCATTACCACCACATTATGTATGTCCAAAGTGTAAGCAATCAGAATTCTTTAATGACGGTTCGGTTGGTTCTGGTTTTGACTTGCCAGATAAAGAATGTCCAACATGTAATGTGTCATATGTAAAAGATGGACATGATATTCCGTTTGAAACATTCCTTGGATTTAAAGGAGATAAGGTGCCCGACATCGATTTGAACTTCTCCGGGGAATACCAACCACGTGCCCATAACTATACGAAAGTATTGTTTGGTGAAGATTATGTATATCGTGCTGGAACGATTGGTACGGTTGCAGAAAAAACTGCTTATGGGTATGTAAAAGGTTATGCAAATGATCATAATTTAACGATTCGAAATGCAGAGATTGATCGTTTAGTTTCAGGATGTACAGGAGTAAAGCGTACAACTGGACAGCATCCAGGGGGTATTATCGTTGTTCCTGATTACATGGACATCTTTGATTTTTCACCAATACAGTTTCCTGCGGATTCAATTGGGGCTGAGTGGAGAACAACGCACTTTGACTTCCACTCGATTCATGATAACTTATTGAAACTTGATATACTAGGACACGATGATCCGACCGTTATTCGTATGTTACAAGATTTAAGTGGTATTGATCCGAAAACAATCCCAACGGATGATCCAGAAGTAATGAAAATTTTCTCTGGCCCGGAATCATTAGGGGTAACGGAAGAACAAATTAATTGTAAAACAGGTACACTTGGTATACCAGAGTTTGGGACGAAATTCGTAAGACAGATGTTAGAAGAGACAAAGCCAACAACATTCTCAGAGCTAGTCCAAATCTCTGGATTATCGCATGGTACTGACGTATGGCTCGGTAATGCAAACGAGTTAATTTATAACGGTACATGTACGCTAAGTGAAGTTATCGGTTGTCGTGATGACATCATGGTATATTTAATTTATCAAGGTTTAGATCCATCATTAGCCTTCAAAATCATGGAGTCGGTGCGTAAAGGTAAAGGTGTACCCGAAGAATGGGAAGAGGACATGAAAAATAACAATGTACCAGGTTGGTATATTGATTCATGTAAAAAGATTAAGTACATGTTCCCTAAAGCCCATGCGGCTGCTTATGTACTTATGGCTGTTCGTATTGCATACTTTAAAGTACACTTTGCACTTTTATTCTACGCAGCATATTTTACAGTTCGTGCAGATGATTTTGATGTAGAGGCGATGGCAAAAGGTTCAGCATCTATACGTGTAAAAATTGATGAAATTGCACAAAAAGGATTGGATGCAGCGCCGAAAGAGAAGAGTTTATTAACGGTACTAGAAATGACACTTGAAATGTGTGAGCGTGGATACTCATTCCAAAAGGTTGATTTATACCGCTCGCATGCAACTGAGTTTATTATTGATGGGGATACTTTAATTCCTCCATTTAATGCAGTACCTGGTCTTGGTACAAATGCAGCCTTAAGTATTGTGGAAGCGCGCAAAAATGGAGATTTCTTATCAAAAGAAGATTTACAGCAGCGAAGTAAGGTTTCAAAAACAATTATTGAGTATTTAGATAGCCAAGGTTGTTTAGGAGACTTGCCGGATCAAAACCAATTATCACTGTTCTAATAGGTAGGAAAAGTCTTTGCAAATCAATATTTGCTATGGTATACTATAAACCGAGATAACCATGTCATGTATATTTTGTGAAAAAGAGAGTGGGGAAACCCACTCTTTCGTGTTACTATCTACATTTTATTCGTGTAGATAGTAAAGACATTTCTGTCGTATATACATATTTTGTTACAAGTTTTACTTCTTAAATTTGGTAATACTAAGACAGATATTCCCTGCTTAACGGCAGGGGCTTTTGTTAGCTAACGAGAAAGAATAAGATAGACCGTCTTTATGAACGGGATCTTTTCTTGTAAATGGCACATGGCGACAGGAAGGAGGCTGTTTATGGATAAGAAAGTCACAGAAGTTGTAGAAGCATTTGCGCAGCCAATCGTTGAAGAGTTAAATCTTGAACTTGTAGATGTAGAGTATGTGCAAGAAGGACAAGACTGGTTCTTACGCGTATTCATCGATTCTGAAAAGGGAGTCGACATTGAAGAATGCGGTGCGGTAAGTGAACGTTTAAGCGAAGCTTTAGATAAAGAGGATCCAATTCCTCATCTTTACTTTTTGGATGTATCATCTCCTGGAGCGGAACGCCCATTAAAGAAAGAGAAAGACTTCCAGCAAGCGGTAGGAAAACAAGTGGCAATTAAAACATATGAGCCGATTGATGGTGAGAAGATGTTTGAAGGAAAGCTACTTTCCTACGACGGTACTACAATTACACTACTATTAACAATTAAAACACGTAAAAAAGAAATCCAAATTCTAATGGATAAAGTTGCAAATGCGCGACTTGCTGTTACGTTTTAGTAAGAAGGGGGATCTTCATGAGCACTGAGTTGTTAGATGCTTTGCTCGTATTAGAGTCAGAAAAAGGTATTAGTAAAGATATTATTATTGATGCGATTGAAGCAGCATTAATCTCTGCTTATAAACGCAATTTTAACCAAGCACAAAACGTTCGTGTGAGCTTTAACCCAGAAGTGGGAACAATTCAAGTTTTAGCACGTAAGGACGTTGTGGATAATGTGTTTGATCCACGTCTTGAAATCTCTGTAGAAGAGGCAAGACAAATTAATCCAAACTACCAAGATGGCGACGTACTAGAAATTGAAGTAACGCCAAAAGATTTTGGTCGTATTGCAGCGCAAACTGCCAAACAAGTTGTAACA
Source organism: Bacillus hominis (assembly GCF_030348325.1). NCBI lineage: Bacteria > Bacillati > Bacillota > Bacilli > Caryophanales > Bacillaceae > Bacillus > Bacillus hominis. The sequence goes on along the minus strand of NZ_JAUCFS010000005.1, from coordinate 3,424,614 downwards.
CAACGAGTTCGTGAGGCGGAACGTGGTGTTATTTATTCAGAATTTAGTGATCGTGAAGAAGACATTATGGTTGGTATTGTACAGCGCCAAGATGCTCGTTTCATCTATGTAAGCTTAGGGAAAGTAGAAGCTTTATTACCTGTAAGTGAGCAAATGCCAAATGAGCAATATAAACCACATGATCGTATTCGCGTATTTATTACAAAAGTAGAAAAGACAACAAAAGGACCACAAATTTACGTATCACGTACACATCCTGGTCTTTTAAAACGTTTATTCGAAATGGAAGTTCCAGAAATTTATGATGGAACTGTAGAAATTCGCTCTGTAGCACGTGAAGCAGGCGACCGTTCTAAAATTTCTGTATATGCAGAGAATATCGATGTTGATCCAGTAGGTTCTTGTGTAGGACCGAAAGGACAACGTGTACAACGCGTTGTAGATGAACTAAAAGGTGAAAAGATTGACATCGTTCGCTGGTCGAATGACCCAGTTGAATATGTTGCAAATGCTTTAAGTCCATCACAGGTTGTTAAAGTACTTGTAGATGAAGATGAGAAAGCAACAACTGTTGTTGTTCCAGACCACCAGCTTTCATTAGCGATTGGTAAGCGTGGACAAAATGCGCGTCTTGCAGCTAAATTAACAGGCTGGAAAATTGATATTAAAAGTGAGTCTGATGCGAAACAACTTGGTATTGTGACAGAAGAAGATAGCGTAATCGCATTCGGATTCGATTCAGTTGAAGACGAAATCGAATAGAGGTGATGAGTATGAGCAATCGAAAAGTTCCGTTACGAAAATGTATTGCGACGCAAGAGATGAAATCAAAACGAGAGCTCGTTCGCATTGTTCGTTCCAAAGAGGGCGAAGTGTCTATTGATTTATCAGGAAAAAAATCAGGACGAGGTGCATATTTGTCAAAAGATAAAGAAAGCATTATTCAAGCCCAAAAGAAAAACATTTTGGAACATCATCTAAAAGCGAAAATCGACGGTTCTCTGTACGAAGAGCTTCTTGAGCTTGTTGAGAAGGAGTCGAAATAAGTGTCCGATTGGAAATCGTTTTTAGGACTAGCAAACCGCGCTCGAAAAATTATTTCGGGTGAAGAACTCGTTTTAAAAGAAGTACGAAGTGGCAAAGCAAAGCTAGTATTGCTTTCTGAAGATGCGTCAGCGAACACTACAAAACGTATCATTGATAAAACCACGTACTACAACATACCAATGAGAAAAGTCGAAAATCGACAACAATTAGGGCATGCGATTGGGAGAGACGAGCGAGTCGTTGTAGCTGTGTTAGATGAAGGCTTTGCGAAAAAGCTACGTAGCATGCTCGATACAAATTACCGGGGGTGAAGGTATGAGTAAAATTCGAGTACATGAATATGCAAAAAAAAATAATATCTCAAGTAAAGATCTTATGACAAAACTAAAAGAGATGAATATCGAGGTTTCGAATCATATGACAATGTTAGAAGATGAAGTAGTAAACAAATTAGATAATCAATATAGCACTGGAGCAGAAAAACCTTCTGTTGCAGATGAGTTTGAAGTAGAAGAGAAAGTTGTTCGCAGTAAAAAGAACAGCAATAAGAAGAAGAAAAAAGGCAAAGGAAATGAAGACAAACGTCAAGAAAACTTTGCTGGAAGACAACAAACGCAAATAGTAGAAACACCAGATAAAATTACTTTCTCTGGAAGCCTTACAGTAGGTGAACTTGCTAAAAAGTTAAGCAAAGAGCCATCTGAAATTATTAAAAAGCTCTTTATGCTAGGAATTATGGCGACAATTAACCAAGATTTAGATAAAGATACAATTGAGTTAATTGCTACTGATTATGGTATTGAAGTAGAAGAAGAAGTAGTTGTAAGTGAAACTGAATTTGAAACATTCATCGATGAGCAAGATGATGAAGAAAACTTAAAAGAACGTCCAGCTGTTGTTACAATTATGGGACACGTTGACCATGGTAAAACAACATTGCTTGACTCTATCCGTAATTCAAAAGTAACTGCTGGCGAAGCTGGTGGAATTACTCAGCATATCGGTGCATACCAAGTTGATGTAAATGATAAGAAAATTACATTCTTAGATACACCAGGTCACGCGGCATTTACAACAATGCGTGCTCGTGGTGCACAAGTAACAGATATTACAATTCTTGTTGTTGCAGCTGATGACGGTGTTATGCCACAAACAGTTGAAGCGATTAGCCATGCGAAAGCAGCTGGAGTACCAATTATTGTTGCTGTGAATAAAATGGATAAACCAGCGGCAAATCCTGATCGTGTAATGCAAGAATTAACAGAATATGAATTAGTTCCAGAAGCTTGGGGCGGAGACACGATTTTCGTACCAATTTCTGCAATTCAAGGCGAGGGAATTGACAACTTGCTAGAAATGATTCTTCTTGTGAGTGAAGTAGAAGAATATAAAGCAAATCCAAATCGCTATGCAACTGGTACTGTAATTGAAGCGCAGCTTGATAAAGGTAAAGGAACTATCGCGACATTACTTGTTCAAAACGGTACACTTCGAGTTGGAGATCCAATTGTTGTTGGAACATCATTCGGTCGTGTTCGTGCAATGGTAAGTGATATTGGTCGTCGTGTAAAAGTTGCTGGTCCATCAACTCCTGTTGAAATTACAGGTTTAAATGAAGTACCACAAGCGGGAGATCGTTTCATGGCATTCGCTGATGAGAAGAAAGCTCGTCAAATCGGTGAATCACGTGCACAAGAAGCGTTAGTTGCACAACGTGGTGAGAAATCTAAATTAAGCCTTGAAGATTTATTCCAACAAATCCAAGAGGGCGATGTAAAAGAAATTAACTTAATTGTGAAAGCAGACGTACAAGGTTCTGTAGAAGCAATGGCAGCATCACTTCGTAAAATTGATGTTGAAGGCGTAAAAGTGAAAATTATCCATACAGGCGTAGGTGCGATTACAGAATCTGATGTTATTTTAGCTTCTGCATCTAATGCAATTATAATTGGATTTAACGTACGCCCTGATGTGAATGCGAAGCGTACAGCTGAATTAGAGAACGTTGATGTTCGTTTACACCGTATTATCTATAAAGCAATCGAAGAAATCGAATCAGCAATGCAAGGTATGCTGGATCCAGAATTCGAAGAAAAAGTAATCGGTCAAGCGGAAGTTCGTCAAACGTTCAAAGTAACAAAAGTTGGAACGATCGCAGGTTGTTACGTAATAGACGGTAAAATTACACGTGATAGTGGCGTTCGTATTATCCGTGATGGCGTAGTAGTTTTCGAAGGGCAACTTGATACGTTAAAACGTTTCAAAGACGACGTAAAAGAAGTTGCACAAAACTATGAGTGTGGTATTACAATTGAGAGATATAATGATCTTAAAGAAGGGGACATCATTGAAGCATACGTTATGGAAGAAGTGAAGCGATGATTATCGCTTCACTCTCATTCGAGTGTATGATTTACGATGTGCATTCTTTAAAAGAGAAACGAGCAATTTTGCAACGTGTGTTAACTCGTGTGAAACAGCGCTATAATGTAGCTGTTTCTGAAGTTGGGCATCAAGATGTATGGCAACGTACAGAAATTGCAATTGTTTCCGTATCCTCAAATCGTGTTGTCTGTGAAAAAGAAATGAATCGTGTACTTGAGTATATCGATTCATTTCCTGAAATTGAACGTACGATAACACATTTGGAATGGTATTGAATGAGGTGAAGAGTTATGAAATTACGTGCGAACCGTGTGGGCGAGCAAATGAAAAAAGAATTAGGCGACATTATCAGTCGTAAAATTAAAGACCCACGTATTGGATTTGTTACAGTAACAGATGTACAAGTAAGTGGAGATTTACAAATTGCTAAAGTATATATTTCTGTTTTAGGTGACGAAGAACAGAAAGAAAATACATTAAAAGGTTTAGCGAAGGCAAAAGGCTTTATTCGTTCAGAAATTGGCCAACGTATTCGTCTTCGTAAAACACCGGAAATTTCCTTTGAGTTTGATGAGTCTATTGGATATGGTCATCGAATTGATACACTTTTACATGAAATTAATAAAGACGGTAAACGTGAAGAATAATGGATAGACATTTGTCTATCCATTTTTTCAATGTAAAATAAGTTTTGCATAATTACAATTACTACAAAAGAATAACGATGAGGTGAATATATGGAAGGTGTAGTATTATTACATAAGCCAAAGGGAATGACATCACATGATTGTGTGTTCAAATTAAGAAAGATATTGCGTGAGAAACGCATTGGTCATACAGGGACACTGGATCCAGATGTAACAGGAGTATTACCTATTTGCGTTGGGCGTGCAACAAAAATTGCGCAATTTTTGACAAGTGAAACAAAAACATACGAAGGTGAAGTGACATTAGGGTTTTCAACAACAACAGAAGATGCTTCTGGTGAAGTTGTGGAGAAACAAGATGTAAATCGTGTCATTACACGTAAAGAAGTAGAAGGGGTATTAGCGGAACTAACAGGGACAATTGAACAAATGCCACCGATGTTCTCAGCTGTAAAAGTTAACGGAAAAAAACTATACGAATATGCAAGGGCAGGACAAGAAGTTGAACGTCCGGTTCGTACAATTACAATTCATGAATTTGTATTACTTGATGAACGTGAAGTTTTTGAAGGGGAAAACATTTCATTTCGTTTCCGTGTAACGTGTAGTAAAGGAACATATGTAAGAACACTAGCAGTAATGATTGGTGAAAAACTTGGATTTCCATCACATATGTCTCACCTTGTAAGAACAGCGTCTGGTGAATTTTTACTAGAAGATTGCATATCATTTGAAGAAATTGAAGAAAAGGTGCAAAATGGAACAGTAGAGTCTATTTTCATCTCAATTGATGAGGCGTTAAGTAAGTTTCCAAAAATGGTTGTAGATGAAAAGCAAGCTGAAAAAATAAAGAACGGTATGTTCTTAAAGAATGAATTAGAAACAACAGCGCCATTTATTACAGTATTTGATAAAAATGATCGTTGCTTAGCGATTTATGAGCATCACCCAAAACACCCTGGCATGCTAAAGCCAATGAAAGTACTTGTGAATAATCAAGAACTAAAGCTATAATGAATTATTGGAAGGATTATTACAGAAAAAGGTGAATTCAAGCGTGAAACTTATTCATTTAACTCATCCACATGAACAAAATAAAATAGAATTACCACCTACTGTAATGGCATTAGGATATTTTGATGGCATTCATTTAGGACATCAACGTGTGATTCGAACAGCGAAAAAAATAGCGGATGAAAGAGGATGTAAAAGTGCTGTCATGACGTTTCATCCACACCCATCTGTTGTATTAGGAAAAAAAGAAGCGCATGTGGAGTATATTACACCGATGCGCCTTAAAGAAGAAATCATCGCAAGTTTAGGAATTGATATCTTATATGTGGTGAAATTCGATGAACCATTTGCTGGATTATTGCCACAACAGTTTGTCGATGAGTATATTATTGGTTTAAATGTAAAGCATGTAGTAGCAGGCTTTGATTATTCATATGGACGTTTAGGAAAAGGGAAGATGGAGACTTTACCATTTCATGCAAGAGGGGAGCTTACACAGACCGTGATCGAAAAAGTTGAATATCAAGAAGAAAAAGTAAGTTCTACTTCATTACGAAAGTTAATTCGAAACGGTGAAATGGAACAAATTCCATCTATTTTAGGGAGAGCTTACACGGTAGAAGGAACAGTTGTACACGGTGATAAGCGTGGACGTCAAATTGGTTTTCCGACTGCAAATGTAGGTTTAAGTGATGAATATTTGTTGCCACCTGTAGGTGTATATGCGGTAAGGTTGAAGGTTCATGATGAATGGCATGATGGTGTATGTAATATCGGGTATAAACCAACTTTCAAAGAGAATGAGCGTCAATTATCCATTGAAGTGCATCTATTTGAATTTAATAAAGACATATACGATCAAAGTGTTACAGTGGAGTGGCACATGCGTATAAGAGAAGAAAAAAAGTTTAATGGAATTGATGAGTTAGTTGCGCAAATCGCTCAAGATAAAAAGGTTGCCCAAGAATATTTTGCGAGCGTAAAGAATATACTTGCTTTTTCAAATGAAAAGTAGTATTCTATGTTATGTACTTTATGACAACCATTACTTGGCATTGCGACTCACCGATGCTTGCTAGGTAACTGGGGGTTTAATTATTAGGAGGTGAAATAGGATGGCTTTAACACAAGAGCGTAAAAATGAAATCATTGCACAATTTAGAACTCATGAGACTGATACTGGTTCTCCAGAGGTTCAAATTGCTGTCCTAACGGAGCAAATTAACACTCTAAACGAGCACTTACGTACTCACAAGAAGGATCATCATTCACGTCGTGGTCTATTAAAGATGGTTGGTAAACGTCGTAACTTACTTACTTACCTTCGTAATAGCGATATCACACGTTACCGTGAATTAATCACAAAGCTTGGCTTACGTCGATAGTCAAAGAAGCGGGAATATTCCCGCTTTTTTGTTAGGTAAAAATATATCTTCTACTCTTTATAGCTTACTTAATTTTCGGCAATACTAGAGGAAAGAATATTGTGATATACTATCCATTTACATAGAAGAATTGAATATTTTAAATTGAGAGGGGTACTTAAATGAGTCAGGAAAAGCAAGTCTTCTCGATAGATCTAGCTGGTCGTCAGCTAACAATTGAAACAAGTCAGCTTGCAAAACAAGCAAACGGAGCAGTATTAGTAAGATATGGCGACACAGCAGTTTTATCTACAGCAACTGCATCAAAAGAGCCAAAAAATGTAGATTTCTTCCCACTTACAGTAAACTATGAAGAGCGTTTATATGCAGTTGGAAAAATCCCAGGCGGTTTTATTAAGCGTGAAGGCCGTCCAAGTGAAAAAGCAATTTTAGCAAGTCGTTTAATTGACCGCCCAATCCGTCCACTTTTCGCAGATGGTTTCCGTAATGAAGTACAAGTTGTCAGCATCGTAATGAGTGTTGATCAAGACTGTTCTTCTGAGATGGCAGCTATGCTTGGTTCTTCATTAGCATTATCTATTTCAGATATTCCATTTGAAGGTCCAATCGCAGGTGCGACAGTTGGTCGTATTAATGGCGAGTTCGTTATTAATCCAACAGTAGAACAGCAAGAACAAAGTGATATTCACCTTGTTGTAGCTGGTACGAAAGATGCAATTAACATGGTTGAAGCAGGAGCAGATCAAGTGCCTGAAGAAACAATGTTAGAGGCAATTATGTTTGGTCATGACGAAATTAAACGTCTAATTGCATTCCAAGAAGAGATTGTACAAGCTGTCGGTAAAGAGAAAACAGCAGTGAAACTTTATGAAGTAGATGCTGATCTTAATCAAGCTGTACGTGAGATGGCTGAGAAGGATATGCATTCTGCAATTCAAGTGCACGAAAAACATGCACGTGAAGATGCAATTAATGAAGTGAAAAAGCGTGTAATTGAGCATTACGAAGCTCAGGAAGTTGACGCTGATACATTAGGACAAGTAAGTGAAATTTTATATAAAATTGTAAAAGAAGAAGTACGTCGTCTTATTACAGTTGAAAAAATCCGCCCAGATGGTCGTAAAGGTGACGAAATTCGTCCTTTAGCATCAGAGGTTGGTATTTTATCGCGTACACACGGTTCTGGTTTATTCACACGTGGACAAACACAAGCGTTAAGTATTTGTACATTAGGCGCATTAGGCGATGTGCAAATTTTAGATGGTCTTGGTGTAGAAGAATCAAAACGCTTCATGCATCATTATAATTTCCCATCATTTAGTGTTGGTGAAACAAGACCGATGCGTGGACCAGGTCGTCGTGAAATTGGTCATGGTGCACTAGGAGAACGTGCTCTTGAGCCTGTAATTCCATCTGAAAAGGATTTCCCATATACAGTACGTCTTGTATCTGAAGTGTTAGAATCAAATGGTTCTACTTCACAAGCAAGTATTTGTGGTAGTACTTTAGCGATGATGGATGCTGGTGTTCCACTTAAAGCTCCAGTTGCAGGTATTGCAATGGGTCTAGTTAAATCTGGTGAGCATTACACAATTTTATCTGATATTCAAGGTATGGAAGATCATTTAGGTGATATGGACTTTAAAGTAGCAGGTACTGCAAAAGGTGTAACTGCACTGCAAATGGACATTAAAATCGATGGTCTATCTCGTGAAATTTTAGAAGAGGCATTACAACAAGCGAAAATTGGTCGTGTGCACATTCTAAATCATATGTTATCTGTTATTGCAGAACCACGTACTGAGTTATCAGCTTACGCTCCAAAGATTATTACAATGGCAATTAACCCAGATAAAATCCGTGACGTTATTGGACCAAGCGGTAAACAAATTAATAAAATTATTGAAGAAACTGGTGTTAAAATTGACATCGAGCAAGATGGTACAGTATTCATTTCATCAATTAATCAAGAGATGAATGAAAAAGCGAAGAAAATTATTGAAGATATCGTTCGCGAAGTACAAGTAGGCGAAATCTACTTAGGAAAAGTTAAACGTGTTGAAAAATTCGGTGCGTTCGTCGAATTATTTAGCGGTAAAGATGGACTTGTTCACATTTCTGAACTTGCACTTGAGCGTGTAGGTAAAGTAGAAGACGTTGTGAAAATCGGTGATGAGATTTCAGTTAAAGTTATCGAGATTGACAAACAAGGTCGTGTAAACTTATCTAGAAAAGTATTGCTAAAAGAAGAGCAAGAAAAAGAAGCTGCTAAAGAAGAAGCAGCTAAAGAAGAAAACGCACAAGAGCAACAATAAGTGAAAGCCAGTTTAGCTGGCTTTTTTTGTTATGTAAAAAATGTGATTCATTTAGATTTTTATGTGAGTATTAGGTATAGTTTTCATCATAACGCTCAAATTAACAAAGATAAGAAGAAAATGGTTTCTTTTTTATAGTTAATGGGAGGGTTTATATGAAAGCTCGTATATTAGCATACATATTTATATTTTCTTTATATGTGGATTTTGGTTCTTATTCCGTTTTAGCGCAGGATAACTTGCATGAAGAGATTCAAAAGCATGCAAAACAATACGAGATTATGCCGCAAAATGCGATGATTGATAAGATTTGGAAGGCGACGCCTGGGTATAATGGAAAACAAGTGGATATAGAAGCGTCCTATAATAATATGAAGAAAATCAAGAAGTTTGATCAAAAACAACTTGAATTTAAGGAAGTATCACCGAGTGTTCACTTAGAAGATTTACCACCAGCTCCCATTTATCGAGGACATCCAAATAAAAAAATGGTGGGATTAACAATTAATGTGGCCTGGGGTAATGAGTATTTGCCACGTATACTAGAGATATTGAAAAAACATGATGTGAAGGCGACTTTCTTTTTAGAAGGACGCTGGGTGAAAGAAAACTTACGATTAGCCAAAATGATTGTCGATGCAAATCAAGAAGTAGGAAATCATTCTTACACACACCCTAATATGAAAACGCTGTCTACAGAGGAAATACGAGATCAATTACAAAAAACAAATCGGATGATAGAAGCAGCTACAAATCAGAAAGTGAGATGGTTTGCTCCGCCAAGCGGAAGCTTTCGGGATGAGGTAGTAAAAATAGCGGATGATTTCCAAATGGGGACGATTATGTGGACTGTAGATACAATTGATTGGAAGCGGCCAGAACCGGGTGTGCTATTGCAGAGAGTAATGCGAAAAATACATCCAGGTGCTATTGTACTAATGCATCCTACTTCATCTACAACAGAAGCGCTAGATATTATGATTAAAAATTTAAAGGAACAAGGATATAAAGTGGGGAATATTACAGAATTACTAGATGAAAAACGTGTGGATTAAATACATTTGCATGACATTCATCTCTAAACTTGTTATCATTAAATAATAGCAATTTTTTAGAGAAACTGGCATTAGGAGGAAAGTTTTTGATTAAAAAATATACTTGTAAAAATGGTGTAAGAATTGTTATGGAGAATATACCAACTGTACGCTCGGTTGCGATTGGTATATGGATCCATGCAGGTTCAAGAAATGAAAATGAAAAAAATAATGGGGTTTCACACTTTTTAGAGCATATGTTCTTTAAAGGGACAGAAACGCGAAGTGCAAGAGAGATTGCAGAATCATTTGATAGCATTGGTGGACAAGTAAATGCTTTTACTTCAAAAGAATATACATGTTACTATGCGAAAGTGCTAGATGAGCATGCTAAATACGCGTTAGATGTTTTAGCAGATATGTTCTTTAATTCAACATTTGATGAGGAAGAACTGAAAAAAGAGAAGAATGTTGTATGTGAAGAAATAAAAATGTACGAAGATGCGCCAGATGATATTGTGCATGATATGTTAACGAAAGCAACATATGAAACGCATCCGCTTGGATATCCTATTCTAGGAACAGAAGAAACGCTTGAAACATTTACAGGTGATACGTTACGTCAATATATAAAAGATCATTACACACCTGAAAATGTTGTTGTATCAATTGCAGGGAATATTGATGAAGCATTTTTACAAACTGTAGAGCAATATTTCGGTAGTTACGAAGGAACAACAAATCGTGAACAAGTACATAGCCCAATTTTCCATTTCAATAAAGTAGCACGTAAGAAGGAAACAGAACAAGCTCATTTATGTTTAGGATATAAAGGCTTGCAAATGGGACACGAAGATATTTATAACTTAATTGTATTAAATAATGTTTTAGGCGGTAGTATGAGTAGCCGTTTATTCCAAGAAGTACGTGAGCAACGTGGATTGGCGTACTCAGTATTCTCGTATCACTCTTCTTATGAAGATACAGGGATGTTAACGCTTTATGGTGGGACAGGTAGCAAACAATTAGATACACTGTATGAAACAATGCAAGAAACGTTAAATACGTTAAAAAATACAGGTATTACAGAAAAAGAGCTTGTTAACAGTAAAGAACAATTAAAAGGAAACTTAATGTTAAGTTTAGAAAGTACGAATAGTCGTATGAGCCGTAATGGTAAAAACGAATTGCTTCTTCGTAAACATCGTTCTCTTGATGAAATTATTGAAAGTGTAAACACTGTAACAAAGCAAAATGTAGACGAGTTAATTCGCAATATGTTTACTGATGAATTCTCTGCGGCACTTATTAGTCCAGATGGAAAACTGCCAAAAGGAATGAAACTTTAATCGATTTTGCAATTCATTCGCTTTCGGAAATAACCGTATCTCTTTTATATGAGATACGGTTATTTTTTTTATATATGCAGAATAGGTACTTATTATAGGATAACCTTCATGAAAAGTAGGATAGGGGGAGATTTAATGCGTTTAAGTGAATTAAGTGGCAAAGAGATTGTGGATTTAGAAAGAGCAGAAAAAATGGGGGTTTTAGGTCATGCAGATTTAGAAATTGATGAGAGAGATGGACAAATACAAGCGCTTATTATACCTGCTGGGAAATGGGGAGGTTTTAAAAGAGAACAGCAAGAAGTGAGAGTGGAATGGAGCAAAATTAAGAAGGTGGGAAATGATATGATACTTTGCGATCTTACGAATCCTTCAAGATCGGAGTGAAAGATGACCATTTTGGTTGTCTTTTTTTATCTTTATATACAGTGAAGGCTTTTACGAGCAACCTGACTGCCTCTAACTTCTTTGTTTCAGCCGAATTTTGAGGTGGGAGTCTTACTCCTCGCAAATAGTGGGATAAAGAAGATAAATCACGTGTGCTTTTTGTTTTTCAATCACCTCAAACTCGTACATTACATATGATGTGGAGGAAAAAGAAAAAGTAGGCATTTTTCTTATAAATGAAAGAAAAAGAAGGTGAATTAGGGAATGTTGACTGAGATGCATATTGCTGTCATAGGAGGAGATGCACGGCAGCTAGAAGTAATTCGCAAGCTAGTCGAACTGGACGCGAAACTTTCATTAATAGGGTTTGAACAGTTAGACCATGGCTTCACAGGGGCAGCAAAAGAAAGTATACAAGATTTAAATTTCACTTCTTTAGATGCAATTATTTTGCCGGTTGCAGGGACGAATGCCAAAGGAGAAGTAGATACTATTTTTTCAAATGAAAAAGTTTCCATAACGAAAGAACAAATTGAAAAGACGCCAGAAAACTTTACTATATATTCAGGCATTGGTACACCTTACTTGGAAAATCTCGTATCTACTACAAATCGCAAACTTGTTAAATTATTTGACCGTGATGATGTTGCAATCTATAACTCTATTCCGACTGTAGAAGGTACACTAATGATGGTTATTCAACATACTGATTACACAATTCATGGATCGAATGTAATGGTTTTAGGATTTGGTAGAACTGGTATGAGTGTTGCAAGAGCCTTTCAATCATTAGGAGCACATGTCAAAGTTGGAGCGAGACGTTCGGAACATATTGCTCGTATTACAGAAATGATGTTTTCTCCTTTTCATATGCAAGACATAGAGAAAGAAGTAGGCAATATCGATATTGTTATTAACACAATTCCACATCTCGTTGTAACAGCAAGTGTAATTTCGCGGATGCCAGCTCACACGTTAGTTATTGATTTAGCTTCTAAGCCAGGTGGCACGGACTTTCGCTATGCGGAGAAGCGTGGAGTGAAGGCACTATTAGCACCTGGTCTTCCTGGGATTGTTGCACCGAAAACAGCAGGACAAATATTAGCGAATGTTCTTTCTCAGTTATTAATAGCAGATGCAATCGCAAAGGAGGAGGATGAGAAATGAGTTTGAAGGGGAAACGAATTGGTTTCGGATTTACAGGCTCACATTGTACGTATGAAGAAGTTATGCCACATTTAGAGAAGTTAATTGCAGAAGGTGCAGAAGTACGTCCCGTTGTTTCTTATACTGTCCAATCAACAAATACTAGATTTGGCGAAGGGGAAGAATGGATTAAAAAAATCGAAGAAATAACAGGGTTTAAAGCAATTAATTCAATTGTCGGAGCAGAACCACTCGGACCAAAAATCCCGCTAGATTGTATGGTGATTGCTCCTTTAACTGGAAATTCGATGAGTAAATTTGCGAATGCGATGACAGATTCTCCAGTATTAATGGCAGCAAAAGCGACGCTTAGAAATGGAAAGCCTGTTGTGTTAGCTGTTTCGACGAATGATGCTTTAGGATTAAATGGCGTAAACCTAATGCGCCTAATGGCTACAAAAAACATATACTTCGTCCCATTTGGCCAAGACGCACCAGAGAAAAAACCGAACTCAATGGTAGCTCGTATGGAGCTACTTGAAGATACAGTATTAGAAGCATTGCAAGGAAAACAATTACAACCTGTTGTTGTAGAAAAATTCAGATATATGAATTAAAAAACGAAAAAAAACGGACAATTTTTGATGAAACCATCATTCTTACTGTAGAATATGATAAAATTAACGTTACTAAGATTAGAAGGGGCATTGTAAGCTCCTTCTAATTCTAAGTTATAGAAGGATTGGTATCTAGAAAGGGGCATAGTGATGGAAAAGCAAAAAACTTTTCATGTCGCTGTAGTTGGAGCAACCGGCGCAGTTGGTGAACAAATGTTAAATACTTTAGAGAAACGAGAATTTCCAATTGGGAAGTTAACGTTACTTTCATCTAAACGATCTGCAGGTAAGAAACTTGTATTTAAAGGCGAAGAATTTACAGTTCAAGAGGCAACTCCTGAAATTTTTGAAGGAGTAGATATTGCACTATTTAGTGCTGGTGGATCTGTATCGAAACAATTAGCGCCAGAAGCAGCAAAGCGCGGTGCAATTGTTGTTGATAATACAAGTGCATTCCGTATGACAGAAAACGTGCCACTTGTTGTACCTGAAGTAAATGAAAATGATTTAAAAGAACATAATGGTATTATTGCGAATCCAAACTGTTCTACAATTCAAATGGTAGTAGCTCTTGAGCCAGTTCGCCAGCAATATGGTTTAAAACGAGTAATCGTTTCCACATATCAAGCTGTATCAGGTGCTGGTGCGGCAGCTATTGAAGAACTTCATGAACAATCACAAGCAATCTTAAATGGTGAAGAAGTAAAGGCGAATGTTTTACCTGTATCAGGTGACGAAAAGCATTTCCAAATCGCTTTTAATGCTATTCCACAGATTGATAAATTCCAAGATAATGGATTTACATTTGAAGAAATGAAAATGATTAATGAAACGAAAAAAATTATGCATATGCCTGAATTAGAAGTAGCTGCGACATGTGTACGTTTACCAGTTGTATCGGGTCATTCTGAGTCTGTGTACATTGAAGTAGATAAAGAAGGCATAACAGTAGAAGAAATGAAAAACTTACTTGCAAATGCAGAAGGTATTGTACTGCAAGATAATCCAGCAGAGCAGTTATATCCAATGCCAGCTACTGCAGTAGGTAAAAACGAAGTATTCGTTGGAAGAATCCGTAAAGATTTAAATAATGATAAAGGATTCCATCTTTGGGTCGTATCTGATAACTTATTAAAAGGCGCTGCATGGAATTCTGTTCAAATTGCAGAGCGCTTAGTAAAATTACAATTAGTGTAAACGGCTAAGAGAAGGTGCAAAATATGAAAATTATTGTTCAAAAATTTGGTGGTACATCAGTACGTGATGACAATGGGCGTAAGCATGCGCTTCACCATATAAAAAAATCGTTAGCTGCTGGTTATAAAGTAGTTACTGTCGTATCAGCAATGGGCCGTAAAGGTGAACCGTATGCAACTGATACGTTATTAAGTCTTGTAAATCAAGAGGAATCTAATATTTCTAAACGGGAGCAAGATTTATTGTTATCATGCGGAGAATTAATCTCAGCGATTGTTTTCTCTAACATGTTGAATGAGAATGGTATAAAAGCAGCAGCATTAAATGGTGCACAAGCTGGTTTTGTAACGAATGGTGATTTTACGAATGCTAAGATTATTGAAATGAATTGCGATCGTATACATGAAGAGTTAGAAAATGTAGATGTTATCGTCGTTACTGGATTCCAAGGCCAAACGAAAAATGGAGATACGACAACACTTGGCCGCGGAGGTAGTGATACTTCAGCTTCAGCATTAGGTGTTGCGCTTCAAGCTGAATATATCGATATCTTCACAGATGTTGAAGGTGTTATGACTGCGGATCCTCGTATCGTAAAAGATGCGCGTCATCTTCAAACTGTAACATATAACGAGATTTGTAACATGGCTTATCAAGGTGCGAAAGTTGTTCATCCGCGTGCGGTTGAAATTGCGATGCATGCAAAAGTACCACTTCGTGTACGTTCTACGTATTCTGATAGTGAAGGTACGCTTATTGCGGCATATGATGGTGCCACAAAAGGGCAGGATGTAGAAGAACGTCCTGTTACAGGGATTGCCCATGTGTCAAACGTAACGCAAATTAAAGTGCTTGCAAAAGAAACTGCATATGATTTACAACAACATGTGTTTAAAGAAATGGCTAATGAAGGGATTAGTGTGGACTTAATTAACATTTCTCCTACTGGTGTAGCTTACACAGTAAATGATAGCGTATCAGCGCGTGCAGTTGAAGTCTTAAAGCAACTTGGATATGATCCAGCTGTGACAGAGCATTGTGCGAAGGTTTCTATCGTTGGCGCTGGAATGGCAGGTATTCCAGGGGTTACAGCGAAAATTGTCACAGCTTTAGCGGAAAAAGGTATTCAAATTCTGCAATCAGCAGATAGTCATACGACAATTTGGGTTCTTGTAAAAGAAGCCGATTTAGTGGAGGCTGTGAATGCATTACATAGTGCATTTGAGCTTTCAAAAGAAAAGCAACTGGAACAATAAGGAGTGAGATCATGATAGATTTTGGGACAATTGCAACCGCGATGGTAACACCGTTTGATAAAAACGGTAATATCGATTTTGCAAAGACAACGAAATTGGTAAATTATTTAATTGATAACGGTACAACAGCAATCGTGGTAGGAGGAACGACTGGAGAATCTCCTACATTAACATCAGAAGAAAAAGTAGCGTTATATCGCCATGTCGTATCTGTTGTCGATAAAAGGGTGCCCGTAATCGCTGGAACAGGTAGTAATAATACGCATGCTTCTGTTGATTTAACAAAAAAGGCAACTGAAGTTGGTGTTGATGCAGTTATGCTAGTGGCACCGTATTATAACAAACCGAGTCAAGAAGGGATGTATCAGCACTTTAAAACAATCGCTGAAAGCACTCCGCTTCCGGTAATGCTATATAATGTTCCAGGGCGATCTATTGTACAAATCTCCGTTGATACAGTTGTTCGTTTATCAGAAATAGAAAACATTGTTGCGATTAAAGATGCAGGCGGCGATGTGTTAACAATGACAGAAATCATTGAAAAAACAGCGGACGACTTTGCAGTATACAGCGGTGATGATGGTTTAACATTACCAGCTATGGCAATTGGAGCAAAAGGTATTATTTCTGTAGCATCTCATGTTATCGGGAATGAAATGCAAGAAATGATTGCTGCATTCCAAGCTGGAGAGTTCAAAAAAGCGCAGAAATTACATCAATTACTAGTAAAAGTAACGGATGCACTATTTATGGCGCCAAGCCCAACACCAGTAAAAACAGCATTACAAATGGTTGGATTAGATGTAGGTTCTGTACGTTTACCACTTCTTCCATTAACGGAAGAAGAAAGAGTAACGTTACAATCTGTAATGCAATCTATTCCTCGTTAATAAAAATGACCTAGTGTGAAACTAGGTCATTTTTATTTTGACTAACTATATGTAAGTGGTGAAAATTAGCTATAGTTAATAGGCTCTAATAAGAAGGGGATGGCAGAGTATGGGATTAGTTAGAAACTGATTACAGAGATAAGATTTTTTAGTGAATATCGTTTCATGTTTATGTAAAGAACTTACATGCATATTTTTCCATTAAACTCTTATTACGTAGGGAAAATAGTGAGTATGATATGAAGATACCCCCCGAAAATTACAGCCTCACTTTAGCGTCTTCTCTTGTCTTTCGCATAATTTAACTTGTGTTCTATTTCTTGTATCAGTTATAATATGGCTAAGTAGCTTAGTACGGGTATGCTTAGCAAAATTGGAAAAAATTATAATTCAATGAAATTTTCATATCATATCGAATAAGATATTTGATTTATATAATGAAAGAGAGGTGAAACCTGGTTTAAAAAATTAACAAGGACATGATATCGCATAACGGTAAGGACATTCGTCTTGGACGGTGAATATATGGTGGTTGCAGAGTTTCCCCTGGTGTCTCTGCAATTTTAGTGAAATCAGTGTTTGCAAGATTTTTAAACCAGGCAACAACATGAAGAGAAAAGAGAATGAGTCTGTTAAAGTATTTGCTCTTGGCGGAGTAGGTGAAATCGGAAAAAACATGTACTGTGTTGAAATTGATTCTGAAATCTTTATTGTAGATGCAGGATTGATGTTCCCGGGAGATGAAATGTTTGGGATTGATATTGTTATTCCTGACATTACATATTTAGTAGAAAATCAAGAGCGAGTAAAAGGACTATTTATTACCCATGGTCATGAAGATCATATTGGTGGAATTGTTTATGTGCTTCGTAAATTATCTATTCCAGTATATGCGACGAAATTAACGGTAGGACTTATACAAGAAAAGCTTGGCGAAGCAGGAATGTTAGGCCGTGTAGACTTAAAAACAATTGACTCGAATTCAACAGTAGAGTTTAATTCAACAACTGTATCATTCTTCGGAACGACACATAGTATTCCGGATTCTGTGGGTGTTTGTTTCCATACATCAAAAGGTGCTGTAGTATATACCGGAGACTTTAAATTTGATCAAACTCCAATCGGAAATAGTGGAGCTGATCTTGGAAAAATGGCGCAAATTGGAAATGAAGGCGTACTTTGCTTGTTATCTGATAGTACAAACGCTGAACGTCCTGGTTATACAGGTTCGGAAAAAGAAGTTGGTATAGAAATTTCTAAAATATTCTATAGTTCAGAAGGACGTATTATTGTTGCTTCATTTGCCTCCAATGTACATCGTATTCAACAAGTGTTTGATGCAGCTGCTGAAACTGGAAGGAAGGTAGCGGTAGTAGGACGTAGCATGGTGAAAGTGGTAGATATTGCAAGACGTCTTGGTTATTTAGATGTTCCAGAAGGTATGGTTATTTCATTACAAGAAATAGACAATTTCCCGGAAAAAAAGGTAGCTATTTTAACGACTGGTAGTCAAGGGGAACCGATGGCAGCCCTTTCTAGAATGGCGAAGCAAGCTCATAAACAAATTTCAATTCGTAAAGGTGATACTGTTATTATTGCAGCTTCTCCAATTCCAGGAAATGAAATATCTGTATCAAAAATTATTGACTTGTTATTTAGATCTGGGGCTGAGGTTGTTTATTACGGTGAAAGAAAAGTTCACGTTTCAGGTCACGGTAGCCAAGAAGAATTAAAGCTGATGATAAATTTAATGAAGCCGAAGTATTTTGTACCCGTACATGGTGAGTTCCGTATGCAAAAAGCACATGCATATTTAGCGGAAGATGTAGGTATTACGAGAGAGAATATCTTTATCGTAGAAAAAGGTGATGTAATTGCTTTTGGTGACGATGAAGCAAAATTAGCTGGTAAAGTGCAAGCTGGCAATGTTTTAATTGATGGATTAGGTGTAGGTGACGTCGGTAACATCGTTCTTCGAGATAGAAAGATGTTATCTCAAGATGGAATTTTAGTTGTTGTTGTAACACTAGGTAAGGATGAAAAGAAAATAATCTCTGGTCCAGAAATTATTTCACGCGGCTTTGTATATGTTCGTGAATCAGAAGCATTAATCGAACGATCCACAGATATTGTACGTATGATTGTTGAACAATCAATTAAAGAGTATACAATTGAATGGTCTATGTTGAAACAAAATATTCGTGAATTATTAGGGCAGTTCTTGTACGAAGAAACGAAGAGAAAGCCAATGATTTTACCGATTATTATGGAAGTATAAAGAAGGTCACCTTTACAGGTGATCTTTTTCTTTTTTAACCCTATCGAATGAAATTTATAACTTAAGAAATAATAGTTATATACGAGTGAAAGGGGATGCGATATGACAGAACGTGATCGTTATACAAATGAAGAAAAAGAAGCTGAGCCGAAGGAAGTTCCAAAAGAAGCTTCTATAGTGGAGAAAATTCAACAACTTGGACAGACGAATGTACCACAAATGAATGAATCGCGTATTCATTGCTTAACAATTGTTGGGCAGGTAGAAGGTCATATTCAGTTGCCACCACAAAATAAAACAACAAAATATGAACACATCATTCCGCAAATTGTCGCGATTGAACAAAATCCAAAAATTGAAGGTTTACTATTAATATTAAATACAGTTGGAGGTGACGTTGAAGCTGGGTTAGCGATTTCTGAAATGGTGGCTTCGCTTTCAAAACCAACTGTATCTCTTGTTTTAGGAGGAGGGCATTCAATCGGTGTACCGATTGCGGTCTCAACTGATTATTCATTTATTGCTGAAACAGCGACGATGACAATTCATCCGATTCGTTTAACAGGTCTTGTTATAGGTGTGCCGCAAACATTTGAGTATTTGGATAAAATGCAAGAAAGAGTCATTCGATTTGTGACAAAGCATTCGAAAGTAACGGAAGATCGTTTTAAAGAGCTTATGTTTGCAAAAGGGAATTTGACGCGAGATATTGGGACGAATGTAATAGGTGGAGACGCAGTGAAGTATGGTCTTATAGATGATGTCGGTGGTATTGGTAGCGCACTTCGAAAATTAAACGAATTAATTGATGAACGCACGGATAATAGTGCAGAGGGGACAATACTACAATGATTTTATACACAATTATGCCAGAGCAACTTGTGTATCCGGCCGATTATTCACAATGCGAAAGCCAAAAAGTTGTGAATATAAATGGCGTGGAATTAGTGGTTTCTGAGGAGGATAATCAATGTTACTCTATTGTGCGTGTATTAAGTACGAATCCGTCTCACTACCTAGAGTTTGAGCCTGGACAGAAAATTACCTTTTAGCAAAAAGAAGGATTTTGTTTAGGAGCTATGGTATAATATAAAAAACAAGACGGTTGAGCAGCCATGAGTAGGCTGCTTTCTTCTGTTTATTTAACATTTTACAAGAAGTGTAAAAATAGAAGATATAAAGACCTGAAAAATAGAGAGAAAGACATATAAGTAGAGCTTTTTTATAAGGAAGTTGTACTTAATTTTTAGAACACGAGGTGAAGAAATGGCAAAACAAAAGCAAAGAGGGACGAAGGCAAAGGCAAGACGTACGATAAAGCCAACTTTGTATTATGAAATCGTCGGGTTGACTCTTTTTGCACTTTCAATTATTACGATTTTACAGCTAGGTGTTGTAGGGAAATCGTTTGTGTTATTTTTTCGCTTCTTCTTTGGTGAGTGGTACATAATTGGTGTGTTAGGTGTAATAGCTTTATCTGTTGCATTTGTAATAAAGCGTGGATGGCCAAACCTTTTAAATAAACGGCTAATAGGTGTTTATTTAATTGTACTAGCAATATTAATGTTTAGTCATATTACATTATTTAACCTTCTTACGAAAGATGGAGCTGTGCAAAATACTTCTGTAATTGTTAGTACAAAAGATTACTTCTTCCTTGAAATGAAAAAGGGCCCGGATAGTGTTCATTTAGGTGGTGGTATGTTTGGTGCACTGATGTTTGCAACGTGCTACTTCTTATTTGACGAAGTAGGGGCATATATCATTGGAATTATTTTAGTTATTCTTGGAATACTTTGTATAACAAATAAGCATATTGGAGAAGTACTTGCTCCGGTAGGGAGAATTCTTAGAAGTCAATTTCAAGTAATGCAAGGGGATTATAAAGATTGGAAATCTCAAAGGGTCGCTGAGCAAACTGAAAAGAAAAAAACAACAAGAAGCAAGAGGCGTGAACGTGTTGCTGAACAAGAAGAAGCTATTGAGCCAGTAGAAGAAATAGAAATTGGTCCACCAATTATTTCGAATTTTACTGAGAATTATCCAGTAAGTGAAGAGATGGAAAAGCAGATAGAAGAAAATGATTTAATCACT
Organism: Bacillus hominis; assembly: GCF_030348325.1. Classification (NCBI taxonomy): domain Bacteria; kingdom Bacillati; phylum Bacillota; class Bacilli; order Caryophanales; family Bacillaceae; genus Bacillus; species Bacillus hominis. Next base: position 3,403,573 of record NZ_JAUCFS010000005.1, on the reverse strand, counting down.
CCTCCGTTTATTGAAGAGGCAGTTCCGCCTACGCCAGAAGAACAACCTCAAAAAAAACGAGGAGAAAAAATCGTTGAATCGCTAGAAGGTGAAACGAAAGCACCTCCTATGCAATTTTCTAATGTGGAAAATAAAGATTATAAACTTCCTTCGCTTGATATATTAAAGTTTCCCCAAAATAAGCAAGTTACAAATGAAAATGCGGAAATTTATGAAAATGCTCGTAAATTGGAACGTACATTCCAAAGTTTTGGTGTGAAAGCGAAAGTAACAAAAGTACATAGAGGTCCTGCAGTTACGAAGTATGAAGTGTATCCTGATATGGGAGTAAAGGTAAGTAAAATTGTTAGTTTAAGTGATGATTTAGCGCTTGCTTTAGCAGCGAAAGACATTCGTATTGAAGCACCTATTCCCGGGAAATCAGCTGTAGGGATTGAGGTTCCAAATTCAGAAGTTTCTATGGTAACGCTGAGAGAAGTTCTTGATTCAAAGGCGAATAACCACCCAGAAGAGAAGTTATTAATCGGTCTTGGACGTGATATTACAGGAGAGGCTGTATTGGCACGTTTAAATAAAATGCCCCATTTATTAGTAGCTGGTGCGACTGGTAGTGGAAAGAGTGTATGTATTAATGGAATAATCGTTAGTATTTTAATGCGTGCGAAACCGCATGAAGTAAAATTAATGATGATTGACCCGAAAATGGTAGAGTTAAATGTATATAACGGTGTTCCGCATTTATTAACACCGGTTGTAACTGATCCGAAAAAGGCGTCACAGGCTTTGAAAAAAGTTGTGAGTGAAATGGAGCGTCGCTATGAATTGTTCGCGCATAGTGGAACGCGTAATATTGAAGGGTATAACGATCATATTAAAGAACATAATAGTCAATCAGAAGCGAAACAACCTGAATTGCCGTATATAGTAGTAATTGTGGACGAGTTAGCTGATTTAATGATGGTTGCTTCTTCTGATGTAGAAGATGCAATTATGCGTTTAGCGCAAATGGCACGTGCTGCTGGTATTCATTTAATTATTGCGACTCAGCGTCCGTCAGTTGATGTAATTACGGGTGTTATTAAGGCGAATATTCCATCGCGTATTGCATTTGCTGTATCTTCCCAGACAGACTCACGAACGATTCTTGATGGTGGTGGTGCAGAGAAGTTGTTAGGTCGTGGAGATATGTTGTTCATACCAATTGGTGCATCGAAACCTGTTCGTGTACAAGGGGCATTTTTATCAGATGATGAAGTTGAGAGAGTCGTAGAATCTGTTATTGCGCAGCAAAAAGCGCAATATCAAGAGGATATGATTCCACAAGATGTTCCTGAAACAAAGCAGGAAGTAGAAGATGAATTATACGATGAAGCGGTTCAGCTTGTAGTAGAAATGCAAACGGCATCTGTTTCTATGTTACAACGTAGATTTAGAGTAGGATATACGCGAGCAGCTCGTTTAATTGATGCCATGGAAATGAATGGTGTAGTAGGTCCTTATGAAGGTAGTAAACCAAGGGGAGTACTCATTAAAGATGTGCAAGAAAAAAGTTCTTAAAAAAAAGCCTAATTGTTTTTACAATTAGGCTTTTTTATATGCTGTTTTTGTTATATACTATAGTCACTAGAAAAGAAAGTGCTTACATAACAGGTAGCTCTTTAGAATACGAATGCTTATCGTTTTGGTTTTCTAAACGTTCGATATTTAATGGAGAAAAATGTTGAATTCTGTTGACACATATGGGAGCAAGTGGTAAGATTACTTCGAAAAGAACCACTGCCTCATATAATCTTGGAAATAAGGTCCATAAGTTTCTACCTGGCAACCATGAATTGCTAGACTATGAGGGGAAAAGTGTGTAACAAAGGATGTAAGGAATCTTTGTGCCGAACTTTTTCTCTATATGAGAAATGTTTATGGTGCAAAGTTTTTTTTATGGAATAAAGAGTGAAAATTTCATCTTGAAAAATTATTAATATTTATTCGATAATTACGCTTATTTTTAGTATTTAGTAATTTTTACTATGTTGTAAGTTGAAAAAAGAGAAAAGAAGTCTTACATCAGAGGTCGAATAATTGAAATGCGGGGGAGTCTTATGTCAGTAAAATCCGATAGTCGTCACCTATATTTGCGGGTGATTGATCACATCAAAGGAAAAATTAAAGATGGGGCTTACAAAGAAAAACAAAAGTTACCTTCAGAGTTTGATCTAGCGAAAGAACTTGGTGTAAGTAGGGCAACTTTAAGGGAAGCACTGCGCATTTTAGAAGAAGAAAATGTTGTTATTCGTAGACATGGTGTAGGGACATTTGTAAATGCGAAGCCGTTATTTTCTTCTGGAATAGAGCAACTTTCTAGTATTACAGATATGATTTCTAGTGTGGGGAAAACACCAGGAACAATCTTTTTATCATCATCTACAACAACTTTAACAGAAGAAGAAAAAGAGAAATTTAATTGTGAAGATGGTTTTAGTGCAGTAATGATTGAACGTGTTCGTACAGCGGATGGGGAACCAGTTGTGTATTGCATTGATAAACTAGCGAAAGAGATATTACCAGATTTATCGGGATACAATGAGGAATCGCTGCTTACAGTAATACATAATAATACGCACAAGCGTATCACATACGCAGTTGCTCATATTGAACCGATTGGTTATCACCCGAAAATTTCACCGATTTTAGAATGTGAACCTGAAACGGCACTGCTAGTTTTAAAACAAATGCACTATGATCAAAATGATGAGCCAATCTTATATTCTATTAATTACTTTAGAGCTGATAAGTTTAGCTTCCACGTATTAAGAAAACGTATGTAGGGAAGTTCCTTTTTAGGGAGGTGACAGCAAGAAGTAAGGGACAGCAGCGTATGAATCATTAGACAAAACATTTCAGGAGGGGTTTCTAGTATGAAGAAAAAAACAGGTCTTTTATTATCGTTAACGTTAGCAGCAAGTACAGTGTTAGGTGCATGTGGTAACTCGGATAAAGCGGATAGTGACAAAAAAGGGGATAAAGAGTTTAAGGTTGGTATGGTTACAGATGTTGGGGGCGTTGATGACAAATCATTCAACCAATCTTCTTGGGAAGGACTAAAAAAGTTTGGTAAAGAAAACGATTTAAAGGAAAAGACAAATTATCGTTACCTACAGTCTGAAAAAGAAGCAGATTATATTCCGAACTTAAAGAAATTTTCAAAAGATAAGTATGATTTATCTTTCGGGATTGGTTATAAATTAGAAGGTGCAATTAAAGAAGTAGCAAAAGAATCTCCAAAACAACAATTCGCAATCGTTGATACTGTTGTAGATGCACCAAACGTAACAAGCATTACATTTAAAGATCATGAAGGCTCATTCCTTGTAGGTGCAGTAGCAGCTATGTCAACGAAATCGAATAAAGTAGGATTTGTTGGTGGAATGAAGAGTGATTTAATTAGTAAATTCGAAAATGGATTTAAAGCCGGTGCCAAGGCAGTAAATCCAAATATTGAAATCGTATCTGAATATGCAGAAGCATTTGATAAACCTGAAAAAGGTACAGTTCTTGCTTCAGCAATGTATGGTCAAGGCGTAGATGTAATTTATCATGCTGCTGGTGGTACAGGTAATGGTGTGTTCACTGAAGCGAAAAACCGTAAGAAAAAAGGTGAAAACGTTTGGGTAATCGGTGTTGACCGTGACCAAAACCAAGAAGGTATGCCTGAAAACGTAACATTAACTTCAATGGTAAAACGTGTAGATATCGCTGTTGAAAAAGTAGCACAAGAAGCGAAAGACGGTAAATTAAAAGGCGGTAAAGTAGAAGCGTTTGGCTTAAAAGATGACGGCGTTGGTATTGCAAAAACAACTGACAACGTGAAAAAAGTTAACCCTGAAATTTTAACAAAAGTAGAAGAGTTTGAAAAGAAAATTACAGATGGTGCAATTAAAGTACCAGCTACAGATAAAGAGTATAAAGAATATGAAGCTTCTCTAAAAAAATAAATAGAGAAATAGCAAAGGTTAGTTCATAGAACTAACCTTTGTATGTATAAAACTTCCGAATTGCTTAATAAGTTAATAGTGTAATAGGGGAATGTTCCCTGTTAAAAGGAGGAACACAATGGAATACGTAATTGAGATGAATAACATTACGAAAGTATTCCCAGGCATTGTAGCGAATGATGATATTACGCTGCAAGTAAAGCAGGGAGAAATACATGCTTTACTTGGAGAAAATGGTGCAGGGAAATCCACATTGATGAATGTACTATTTGGTTTGTACCAGCCAGAACAAGGTGAAATTAAAATTAAAGGAAAAACTGTAAAGATTACAAATCCGAATATAGCAAATGACCTTGGTATTGGAATGGTACATCAGCACTTTATGCTTGTTCATAATTTTACAGTTACAGAGAATATTATTCTCGGAAACGAACCGAAGAAAAAAGGGAAAATTGCTGTTGAGGAAGCTGCTAAAGAAATTCAAAAACTGTCTGAACAATACGGTTTAGCTGTAGATCCATATGCGAAAATACAAGATATTTCTGTCGGTATGCAACAGCGCGTTGAGATTTTAAAAACACTTTACCGCGGGGCAGAAATTTTAATATTTGATGAACCGACAGCTGTGTTAACACCACAAGAAATTCATGAGCTAATTCAAATTATGAAAAAGCTTGTGCAAGAAGGAAAATCTATTGTTCTTATTACACATAAGTTGAAAGAAATTATGGAAGTTTGCGATCGTTGTACGATTATTCGTAAAGGAAAAGGGATTGGAACGGTTGACGTTGCAAATACGGATGAAAATAAACTTGCAGAATTAATGGTCGGACGTCAAGTGAATTTTAAAACAGAAAAAATAGACGCGAAGCCAAAAGAAGCGGTACTTTCAATTGCAAATCTTGTTGTTCACGATGCACGTCAACTACCTGCTGTAAAAGGCCTTGACTTAACTGTTCGTGCGGGGGAAATTGTTGGTATTGCAGGAATTGATGGAAACGGACAAAGTGAATTAATAGAAGCAATTACTGGTTTACGAAAAGTTGAGTCAGGTTCTATTGCAATTAAAGGGAAAGAAATAACAAATTGGCCTGTTAGAAGAATAACAGAAGAGGGAATTGGTCATATTCCAGAAGATCGTCATAAACACGGACTCGTTCTTGATTTTTCTGTTAGAGATAATATAGTTTTGCAAACGTACTATAAAAATCCGTTTTCAAAGAAAGGGATTTTAAATTTCAGCAAAATTACAGAAAAAGCTAAGGCGCTTATTGAACAGTTTGATGTACGTACACCTAGTGAGCAAACGTTAGCTCGTGCACTATCTGGGGGGAATCAGCAAAAGGCAATTATTGCACGTGAAGTAGACCGTGATCCAGATTTATTAATTGCAGCACAGCCGACACGTGGTTTAGATGTAGGGGCAATTGAATTTATTCATAAGAGATTAATAGAGCAAAGAGATAGAGGAAAAGGTGTATTACTTTTATCACTAGAGTTAGAGGAAATTTTAAATGTTAGCGATCGAATTGCTGTTATTTATGAAGGAACAATTGTAGCAATAGTTGATGCGAAAGAAACGAATGAACAACAGCTTGGATTGTTAATGGCTGGAGGAACAAAGAAGGAGCAGGTGGGTACAAATGGCTAAAAAACTTTTAACAGAACGAACGATAAATATTTTAGTCCCAGTACTATCCGTTATTTTTGGCTTACTTGTAGGAGCAATTGTAATGCTAGTTAGTGGCTATGACCCAATTGTTGGTTATAGTGCACTTTGGACAGGCATGTTCGGCAGCCCAAGTGCGATTGGTGAAACGCTTCGTACAATGATACCGCTTATTCTTGCTGGTTTATCGGTGGCGTTTGCATTTCGTACAGGTTTATTTAATATCGGGGTAGAGGGTCAATTGTTAGTTGGTTGGCTTGCAGCGGTTTGGTTCGGTTATGCAGTCTCGCTACCAGCTGTTCTTCACATTCCATTATCTATTTTATTCGCAGCGTTGGTAGGCGGAATCTGGGGTTTCATCCCTGGATATTTAAAGGGAAAGTTTCAAGTTAATGAAGTTATTGTAACAATTATGATGAACTATATCGCGTTATATGTAACATATGATATTATTAAGCGCTTTTTACACGAGGGTAACGATAAAACGTACGACATTAAAGAGAGTGCGTCATTATCTTCAGACTGGCTTGCTTCCATTACTGACGGTTCACGCCTTCACTGGGGAATTATTGTAGCAATTTTAATCGCTATTTTAATGTGGTTCTTATTAGATCGAACAACTTTAGGTTATGAATTAAAGTCGGTAGGATTTAATCAACATGCTTCTCAATATGCAGGTATGAAAGTTTCTCGTAATGTAGTGTTTTCCATGACAATTGCTGGTGCGTTTGCAGGGATTGGTGGAGCGATGGAAGGATTAGGAACATTCCAAAGCATGACAGCGATGTCTTCCTTTACAGGGGTAGGATTTGACGGGATTGCCGTAGCCTTACTTGGAGGAAATAATCCGTTTGGCATTATCCTTTCAGCTTTATTATTTGGTGGTTTGAAAAGTGCTTCCCCTCAAATGAACTTTGAGGCAGATGTGCCATCAGAGCTTATAAACGTAATTATTGCATGTATCATCTTCTTTGTTGCATGTAGTTATGTGTTAAGATGGGCGCTTACACGCATGAGCAAGGAGGGGAAATAAATGAGCTTTTTAGATATATTAGCCATTCTTGTGACGGGTACGTTATATACATCGGCACCTATAATTTTTACAGCACTAGGTGGTGTATTTAGTGAACGATCGGGTGTTGTAAATATCGGATTAGAAGGACTAATGCTATTTGGTGCATTTATTGGAGTTGTCACAAACTTATTAATGGGTGATACTTGGGGAACGATGACGCCGTGGATTGCGTTATTATTTGCGGCAATTGGTAGTGGGTTATTTGCATTGCTTCATGCAGTAGCATCTATTACATTCCGAGCGGATCAAGTTGTAAGTGGTGTAGCAATTAACTTCTTATCTCTTGGTTTAACAGTATTTGCAATTAAGAAGATCTTTGATAAAGGGCAAACTGACTTTATTCAGTACCGTATTGAAAAGATTGATATTCCAGGTCTTTCGGATATTCCGGTGATAGGGAAAATATTCTTTTCAAATGTACCAATAACGTCGTATATTGCGATTATTTTAGCATTTGTTGTTTGGTATGTTATTTATAAAACACCGTTCGGTCTTCGATTGCGTGCTGTTGGTGAACACCCAATGGCAGCGGATACGATGGGGATTAACGTATATAAAATGCGCTATATCGGCGTTTGTATATCAGGTGTATTTGCCGGAATTGGTGGGGCGATTTTTGCAATGTCAATTTCTAATAACTTCTCAGGGGCAACTATTACAGGACAAGGTTTCTTAGCTTTAGCTGCTATGATCTTTGGGAAGTGGAATCCACTAGGCGCACTAGGTGCAGCTCTATTCTTTGGTTTTGCACAATCTCTTAGTGTAACAGGTGGAACAATTCCTGTATTAGATCAAATTCCAAGTGTTCTATTAACGATATTACCATACGTATTCACAATATTAGCACTTGTTGGTTTTGTAGGCCGATCTGAAGCTCCGAAAGCACTCGGAACGCCTTATGAAAAAGGAAAACGATGAGTATTTAGAAAGTATAAGAAAAGCTCGCACATTAGTGCGGGCTTTTTTACATAGAATATATGTAATACGGAATTTTACTATGTTCCTTACATATTAAAGTTTTTAGAAAGACTCAAATGTAAGCATAATAAGGAAGAAAAGTTGATTTTTTATTTCTAAAAACTGTATATTGAAGAGGAATATTCCTACATACGTAAAGGAGGGCTATTAATGAAACTAATGGAACAGCAACTGCATGAATTAGGTGGATTGCGAGTACATATTATTCCGACTGATAAATATAAAACAAATACCTTTGTATTTCGTTTGAAAGCACCTTTAAATGAGGAGACGGTGACAGAGCGTGCCCTATTGCCATACGTATTGCAAAGTGCGACAGAAAAACTGCCTTCTGTAATTCGTCTTCGTCAATATTTAGAAGAATTATATGGATCTTCTTTAGCGGTAGATGTAAGTAAAAAAGGGGAAGACCATATCATCTCTATTTATGTAGACATTGCAAATGAAACATATTTACGCGATGCACCACCGTTATTTGAAAAAGCGCTTTCTATGTTATCTGATATTGTTTTACATCCAGCAACAGAAGGGGACGGTTTTCTATCTTCTATTGTAGAAAGTGAGAAACGAGCACTTTTGCAACGAATTGAAGCTACTTATGATGATAAAATGCGTTATGCAAACGAGCGTTTAATTGAAGAAATGTGCAAAGTAGAACCATATCGCTTAAGTGCAAATGGGAAAAAAGAAAGTGTTGCTTCTATTACAAATGAAAGTTTGTATCAATATTATCAAAAAGTGTTAGCTGAAGATGAAATGGATTTATATATCATTGGTGACATTTCAGAAGATGCCATGGAGCTTGTAAATAAGTATTTTTCGATTTCACCTCGCGCTAGGAAAGAAAGAAATGTACTTCTTCATAAACGAAATAATGAAGAAAAAGAAATTGTTGAAAAACAAGAACTAAAGCAAAGTAAATTAAATATCGGCTATCGCACATTCATTACGTATAAAGATGAAGATTATTTTGCATTACAATTGTTTAACGGATTATTTGGAGGATTTTCTCATTCGAAGTTATTTGTAAATGTCCGTGAAAAAAATAGTTTAGCGTACTATGCAGCATCGAGATTTGAAAGTCATAAAGGTTTGCTCTTCGTTATGTCTGGAATTGAAGCGAAGAACTTTGAAAAGGCTGTTGAAATTATTAAAGAACAGATGAAAGCAATGCAAAACGGTGATTTTTCAGAGGAAGAGATTCAGCAAACGAAAAGTGTAATTCAAAATCAAATCTTAGAGGCAATTGATACACCACGTGGTTTTGTTGAAATGCTTTATCACGGGGTAATATCGGAGCGTACGCGTCCAGTTGAAGAATGGCTAACGGGCATAGAAAGCGTGACGAAAGAAGAGATTGTGAAAGTTGCTAATAATATTGAACTAGATACAATTTACTTTTTACATGGAACGGAGGGAGAATAAATGGAGAAAATTGTGTATGAGCAATTAAAAGAGACGCTCTATTATGAAAAACTTTCGAATGGATTAGACGTATATATCTTACCGAAACAAGGCTTCAACAAAACATTTGCAACATTTACGACGAAGTACGGTTCTGTTGATAATACATTTGTTCCACTTGGAAAAGAAGACATGACCCGTGTACCAGATGGAATTGCTCATTTCCTTGAACATAAATTGTTTGAAAAAGAAGACCATGATGCGTTTCAATTGTTTAGTAAACAAGGTGCTTCAGCGAACGCTTTTACATCTTTTACAAGAACCGCTTACCTCTTTTCCTGTACATCAAATGTAGAGAAAAATTTAAATACGTTGTTAGACTTTGTACAAGAACCGTATTTCTCTGAAAAAACGGTTGAAAAAGAAAAAGGTATTATCGGTCAAGAAATTCAAATGTACCAAGATAACCCAGATTGGCGTTTATACTTTGGGTTAATCGATAGTTTGTTTGTGAAACATCCAATTAAAATTGATATTGCGGGGACGATTGAGTCTATTAGTAAAATTACAAAAGACCTACTGTATGAATGTTATGAGACTTTTTACCATCCAAGCAACATGTTATTATTTGTTGTTGGAGCGATTGATCCTGAAAAAACAATGGATTTAGTTCGTGAAAATCAAGCGAAAAAAGATTACGAAAATCAACCGGAAATCGTTCGCTCTTTTGAAGAGGAACCAGAAGAAGTAAATGAAAAGAAAAAGATTATTTCAATGCCTGTTCAAACTCCAAAATGTTTAGTTGGTATTAAGGCAACGAATTTAAAAGAAAAAGGGCAAGCCCTTTTAAAACAAGAAATTGCGCTTACATTACTTTTGGATTATTTATTTGGAAAAGGGTCAGTTCATTACGAATCTTTATATAATGAAGGTCTTATTGATGATTCGTTCTCGTATGACTATACAGAAGAAAATAACTTCGGTTTTGCAATGGTTGGTGGAGATACGAAGCAACCTGATGAATTGGCAGAGCGATTAAAAGGTATTTTACTGCAAACGAATTATGATCAGTTAGATGAGACTGCGCTGGAACGGGTGAAGAAAAAGAAAATTGGTGGATTTTTACGATCGCTGAATTCACCGGAATATATTGCAAATCAGTTTACACGATATGCGTTTAATGAATCTAGTTTATTTGATGCTCTTACAGTGTTAGAAGGATTAACTGTTCAAGACCTACAACAAGCAGCAAAAACATTATTAGTTGAAGAGAAAATGAGCATCTGCCAAGTGTTACCAAAAAAGTAAAGTAATATTTGAATAAAAAACGCAGTATCTATATCCCTCATCTAACGTTTGGTTATTGCCAAATGGTAAGATGAGGGTATTATTTATTTATACATAAAAGATAAGAGAGGGAATTTATGAAAAAGTATGCATTAGTAACTGGAGGAAGCGGAGGGATTGGCTCTTCTATTTCGAAGCAGTTAATCGAGGATGGTTATACAGTCTATATTCATTACAATAAAAGCGAAGAGAAGGTAAGGGAGTTACAAAAGGAATTTGATGTAGTGATTCCTGTGCAAGCAAATTTAGCTTCTATCGATGGAGCGGAGGAATTGTGGGGGCAAATCGAACATCCTATTGATGTTATTGTATACGCAGCTGGAAAGAGTATCTTTGGATTAGTAACAGATGTTACGAATGAAGAATTAGATTATATGGTGGAGCTTCAAGTGAAGAGTGTATATAGACTTCTATCGATGGCGCTTCCACCGATGATCGGGAGGAGAAGTGGTAATGTTGTCATTATTTCATCCATATGGGGGCAAATAGGAGCATCTTGTGAGGTGCTGTACTCAATGGTAAAAGGTGCACAAAATTCGTATGTGAAGGCTTTAGCAAAAGAAGTTTCTTTAAGTGGATTGCGCGTTAATGCGGTAGCGCCAGGTGCAATCGAAACAGAAATGTTAAATGTATTTTCAGAAGATGATAAAAATGAAATTGCTGAAGATATTCCATTAGGTAGAATAGGACTACCCGAAGAGGTAGCAAAAACAGTCTCCTTCCTTGTTTCGCCAGGAGCTTCTTATATTACGGGGCAAATTATCGGAGTGAATGGCGGTTGGCATTGTTAAAAATTTCTTACATAAAAAATAAAAAAATGTACAAATTAAGCATGATTCTATTACTCAATAGTGAGGTGCTTAAACATGTCAGTGTTAGATAATTTTGATCAGTGGAAGAGCTTTTTAGGAGAACGTTTAGAACAAGCCGGAGGAAAAGGGCTTGATGGCGGTGCAGTATCAGATATGGCATTTCGTGTTGGTGATTATTTAGCAAATGAAGTAGAAGCGCGCAACGATCAAGAAAAATTATTGTCTGAGCTTTGGAAAGTTGCTGACGAACAAGAACAACATACAATTGCAAATTTAATGGTGAAATTTGTACAACATAAGTAAAAGTAGAGAGGAGAAGCTCCTCTCTCTTTTTTTGTATAATAATTAGGAGGAATAGATTATACATTTAGCTTCCCTATTAAGGTGAAATCATATAATATAGTACGTAGGTGTAAAGTAAGCGTGGGGGAGTGATCTTGGATGATTGAATGGTATTTTGAATATGAAATACATAAAAACCGACCTGGCTTACTTGGTGACGTTTCTTCGTTAATCGGTATGCTTGGCATCAATATTGTCACAATTAATGGTGTAGATAATGCACGACGTGGACTTTTGCTTATGTGTGATAATCAAGAACAAATCTCTAGACTTGAATCAATTTTAAATACGATGGATAATATAACGGTAACGAAATATCGTCCGCCAAAGCTTAGAGATAAGCTAGCAGTTAGACATGGTAGGTACATACAACGAGATGCAGATGATAAGAAAACATTTCGATTTGTGCGTGATGAATTAGGATTACTTGTAGACTTTATGGCGGAGATAATGAAAAAAGAAGGTCATAAACTAATTGGGATACGAGGAATGCCTCGTGTCGGAAAAACAGAATCTATTGTTGCCGCAAGTGTTTGTGCAAATAAGAGATGGTTATTCGTATCATCTACTCTCATTAAGCAAACTGTTCGTAGCCAATTGATTGAAGATGAGTATAGCGACGATAATATTTTCATACTAGATGGAATTGTGTCGACAAAGCGTGCCAATGAAAGACACTGGCAGCTCGTTCGTGAAATCATGAGATTGCCTGCAACGAAAGTTGTAGAACATCCGGATGTGTTTGTGAGTCAGTCAGAATACACATTGGATGATTTTGATTATATTATCGAATTGCGTAACGATTATGATGAAGAAATTCAATATAATTTAGTAGATGAAATTGAGCAAGGTACGCAAAATAATTTCTCTATGTTCGACTTTTAAAGAAATATTGAGGTGTTAGTAGTGACGGAATTAGGACAAAAGCTGACAGAAGCAAGAGAAGCGAAAGGCTTGTCTATTGATCAGCTACATGAAATTACAAAAATTCAAAAACGCCATTTAGTAGCGATTGAAGAAGGCAATTATGATGTGTTGCCAGGAGCTTTTTATGCGCGTGCATTCATTAAACAACACGCAGATGCGGTTGGATTAAATGGAGAGGAACTGCTTGTAGAATATCAGAGTACGATACCACAATCTGAAAAACACGATGTTCCGCAAGTATCAACTGGACAGAAAACACAAGAAACAATGCAAAAATCTTCATCATGGCCAATTGCAGATCATATGCCAAAAATTTTGATTGCGTTGTTAGTAATCGCATGTGGAGTGGTAGTCTGGTTTGTTATTCAAGCGTTAACTGGAAAAGATGATAGGCAAGTTCCAAATGCTCAAAGTGAGAAAATTGAGGTTCAAAAAGCAAAAAATTCTCCGCTAGATACGAAGAAAGATGAAGCGAAAGCGGAAGAACCAAAAAAAGAAGAGCCAAAGAAAGAAGAGCCAAAGAAAGAGGAAGAAAAAGGACAGCCAACTGGTGAGAATGAAATTAAGTTAGTTGGGACCGATAAGATAACATCTACTTTGGAAATTCATAATAATAAAGCGTTAGAATTGGAAATTACAACAAAAAACGCAAGTTATGTAGGTATTAAAAATGAGGCAGGAAATGATATCTTTAGCGGTACTTTACAGGCAGGCCAGACCCAAAAATATGATTTATCAACAGCGAAAGAGGTAAACCTTAATATAGGAAGTGCACCGAATGTTGAATTTAAATTGAATGGCCAAGTCGTTACATTCCCATTGAATCCGGACGAGAATTATCATCAGAAATTCGTGATTAAAAATCTAGGGATAGGGCAAGCTGCGCAATAACAGTCATCGCTTCGATGACTTTTTTCAATGAACAAATGTTTTTGATATGATGGAGGAATAGCTGTGAATTTACCAAATAAAATTACAATATCTAGAATCTGCTTAATTCCAATTTTTATGGTAATTATGCTAGCGCCCTTTGAGTGGGGCTCATTTATAATTGGTGATGTAGAGTTACCGATTCAACATTTAGTAGGGGCGCTTATCTTTATTATTGCTTCGGCTACAGATTGGATTGATGGACATTATGCAAGAAAGTATAATCTTGTAACGAATTTAGGGAAATTCCTTGACCCGTTAGCAGATAAATTACTTGTTTCGGCAGCACTTATCACGTTAGTAGAGATGCAATACGTACCTGCTTGGATCGTTATTGTAATTATAAGCCGTGAGTTTGCAGTAACAGGTTTACGCCTTGTACTTGCTGGAACAGGGGAAGTAGTTGCAGCAAATCAGTTAGGGAAAATTAAGACATGGACACAAATTATTGCGATTGCAGCATACTTATTACATGATGTACCGTTAAATTTACTTCATATTCCAGTTGCAGATATTTTCATATGGATTGCATTATTCTTTACCGTTATTTCAGGATGGGATTATTTCTGGAAAAATAAAGATGCTTTTGTAAACTCAAAATAGAAGTTTATGGGGGAATTGGGATGAATGCTGAAATTATTGCGGTTGGAACGGAATTATTACTTGGACAAATTGCAAATACAAATGCCCAGTTTTTGTCTGAAAAGTTAGCTTCAATTGGAATTAACGTGTACTACCATACTGTTGTTGGGGATAATAACAAGCGGTTACAGAAGGCAATTGAAGTTGCTGAAGAACGAGCTGATATGCTCATTTTTACAGGTGGATTAGGACCGACAAAAGATGATTTAACGAAAGAAACAATAGCGTCTAGTTTAGATGAAGAGCTTGTGTATGATGAAAAGGCATTAACATCGATAAGCGATTATTTTAAGCGTACAGGCCGTGAATTTACGGAGAATAATAAAAAGCAGGCGCTCGTTTTAAATGGATCGACTGTATTTGCGAATGATCACGGTATGGCGCCTGGTATGGGATTAAATAAGAACGGAAAAGTTTATATTTTATTACCAGGGCCACCAAAAGAAATGAAGCCGATGTTTGTAAGTTATGTAGAGCCTTTTTTACGTAACTTTACAACGGGGGAAAATATTTATTCTCGTGTTCTTCGCTTTTTTGGTATTGGTGAATCTCAATTAGAGGTGAAAGTCCAAGATTTAATTGATGGACAAACGAATCCAACAATTGCACCACTTGCAAATGATGGAGAAGTGACATTACGTTTAACTGCCAAACATCATGATGCTGATGAGGCGGAGAAACTGATTCAGCATGTGGAAGATTTGATTTTAGAAAGAGTAGGCGAATTTTTCTACGGATATGACCAAGATTTCCTTCATTACAAGGCAATAAGGCTTTTGAAGGAAAAAGGGTTAACTTTAGCATGTGCAGAAAGTTTAACAGGTGGTCTTTTTGGAAATCAAGTAACAGAAAATGCTGGTGTTTCGTCTGTATTTAAAGGCGGTGTCATTTGTTATCAAAATGATGTGAAGCAACAAATTTTACATGTACCTGAAGAAGTATTACGTACTGATGGTGCGGTTAGTAAGCAGTGTGCTCGTTATCTTGCTGAAAATGTAAAGAAATTGTTAAAAGCGGATATCGGAATTAGTTTCACTGGGGTGGCAGGACCGGATGCTTCAGAACATAAAGAACCAGGAACAGTATTTGTTGGATTGGCGATTAAGGATGAACCGACTGAAGTCTTCGCTCTTAATTTGAGTGGA
The DNA here is from genome assembly GCF_030348325.1 of Bacillus hominis. Lineage (NCBI taxonomy): Bacteria > Bacillati > Bacillota > Bacilli > Caryophanales > Bacillaceae > Bacillus > Bacillus hominis. Next base: position 3,388,313 of record NZ_JAUCFS010000005.1, on the reverse strand, counting down.
AGTCGTCAACAAATTCGAGAACGCTCTGCAAAATATGGATTTTATCATTTATATAAAAGGCTAGAAGAGATATAAATTTCTTCTAGTTTTTTTTGTGGATAAATCGAGTTATATTTGATAGAAAATAAAAAAATCGAATAAATGTTCGATTTTTGTTGGCAAATTGAATTGAAAATAGGTATAATAAGATTAGCAATTGAGTTAAGGAGGAATTTTGAATGAGTGATCGTCAAGCGGCATTAGATATGGCGTTAAAACAAATAGAGAAGCAATTCGGTAAAGGTTCAATTATGAAATTAGGAGAACAAGCGGAGCGTAGAATTTCTACAATTTCAAGTGGTTCTTTAGCACTTGATGTGGCACTAGGGGTAGGCGGATACCCACGTGGACGTATTATTGAAATTTATGGACCTGAAAGTTCAGGTAAAACAACAGTTTCATTACACGCAATCGCGGAAGTGCAGCGTCAAGGTGGACAAGCGGCGTTCATCGATGCGGAGCATGCGATGGATCCTGTATATGCACAAAAATTAGGTGTTAACATCGATGAATTACTATTATCACAGCCTGATACAGGAGAGCAAGGTCTAGAAATCGCAGAAGCACTTGTACGAAGTGGCGCGGTTGATATTATCGTAATTGACTCTGTAGCAGCTCTTGTACCGAAAGCTGAGATCGAAGGGGACATGGGTGACTCTCACGTTGGTTTACAAGCACGTTTAATGTCACAAGCACTTCGTAAACTTTCAGGTGCAATCAACAAATCAAAAACAATCGCAATCTTTATCAACCAAATTCGTGAAAAAGTTGGGGTTATGTTCGGGAACCCAGAAACAACTCCAGGTGGTCGTGCGTTGAAATTCTATTCAACTGTCCGTCTTGAAGTACGTCGTGCTGAGCAATTAAAGCAAGGTAACGATATCGTTGGTAATAAAACGAAAGTAAAAGTAGTTAAAAATAAAGTAGCACCACCATTCCGTGTTGCTGAAGTTGATATTATGTACGGAGAAGGGATTTCAAGAGAAGGTGAAATCTTAGATATGGCTTCTGAACTTGATATCGTTCAAAAGAGCGGTGCTTGGTACTCTTATAATGAAGAACGCTTAGGACAAGGTCGTGAAAATTCGAAGCAATTCTTAAAAGAGAATACGGATTTAAGAGAGGAAATTGCTTTCTTTGTTCGTGAACATCACGGAATTGGTGAAGACTCTGGTGTTGAAGGCACGGAAGATTCAACTCTTCAAGATTAAAAAATAAAAGACACGAGACCGTGTCTTTTATTTTTTGATTCACTTTGAAAGCGCTGTACATAGCTGGAGATAAAATATTTATTCTATCCAAAAGGCTATGTATAAAGAGGAATATTCATATGTTTTAAGTGAATGAATTGGGATTTACTAAGGTTTTCCAGGATAATATGCAGTCTATTTTTAAAATCCATATAAGATTCAGGGTTGAAGGTAAAGAAAGTAAAAGTAGACAACGCTTGACAATGAAAATTGCGATAGATACAATGAGAATGTATATTTTTTCTTATATACGATACACTCTTCTCAAGAAGAGAAGTAATATTCGGAGTAAGACTTAAATCTTGCCGAAATAATAATATGACATTTTAATTGTGAAATGAAGAAAGTCCCTTAAAAAAGCGGGACGACGGTCTTTGCTGTACGTTGTAATTTAATGTACATGCCGACAGTCTTTTTTCATTCATAGCAAGGGGAGGTGAAATCATGAGTAGTACAGTTTGGATACTCATCTCCATTTTGCTTGCAACAGTCGGTGCAGTTGTTGGCTTTTTTGTTCGAAAGTCTATTGCTGAAGCGAAGATTAATGGTGCAGCTAATGAAGCAAAACGTATTCTAGACGAAGCGAATCGTGATGCTGAAGCACTTAAGAAAGAAGCGCTTTTAGAAGCAAAGGATGAAATTCATACACTTCGTACAGAAGCTGAATTAGAAATTCGTGACCGTAGAAGCGAATTACAAAAACAAGAAAATCGTTTAATGCAAAAAGAAGAGAACCTTGATCGTAAAGACGAAACGCTCGATAAGCGCGAGCAACAGTTAGAAAAGAAAGAGGAATCTCTTGTAGCGAAACAACAACAGATTGAAGAGTTGGAAAGCAAAGTGGGAGAGTTAGTTCAAAAGCAACAAACGGAATTAGAGCGCATTTCCAATCTGACACGCGAACAAGCGAAAGCAATTATTCTTGGTAAAGTGGAAAGTGAAGTTTCTCATGAAATTGCCGTTATGGTAAAAGAAAGTGAAGTTCGCGCGAAAGAAGAAGCGGATAAGAAGGCAAAAGAGATTTTATCTCTTGCAATGCAAAGATGTGCAGCTGATCATGTTGCTGAAACAACCGTTTCGGTTGTAAATCTTCCAAACGACGAGATGAAGGGACGTATTATCGGACGTGAAGGGCGTAATATTCGTACGTTAGAAACGTTAACAGGTATTGACCTTATTATCGATGATACACCAGAAGCGGTAATTCTATCTGGATTTGATCCGATTCGTCGTGAAACAGCTCGTATCGCTCTTGATAAACTAGTACAGGACGGACGTATTCACCCAGCGCGTATTGAAGAGATGGTCGAAAAATCAAGACGTGAAGTGGACGAGTATATTCGTGAAGTCGGAGAGCAAACAACGTTTGAAGTGGGTGTTCATGGCTTACATCCAGATTTAATTAAAATTTTAGGTCGTTTAAAATACCGTACAAGTTACGGACAAAACGTCTTAAAACACTCTATGGAAGTTGCATTCTTAACTGGACTTATGGCAGCGGAGCTTGGTGAGGATGAAAAACTAGCAAGACGTGCTGGTCTATTACATGATATCGGAAAAGCAATCGATCATGAAGTAGAAGGTAGCCACGTTGAAATTGGTGTTGAACTCGCAACGAAATATAAAGAGCATCCTGTTGTAATAAACAGTATCGCATCTCACCATGGTGACACAGAACCAACTTCTATCATTGCAGTTCTAGTTGCTGCAGCAGATGCATTATCAGCTGCAAGACCAGGAGCTCGTAGTGAAACTCTTGAGAACTACATTCGTCGTCTTGAAAAGTTGGAAGAGATTTCAGAGTCTTATGAAGGCGTAGAAAAATCTTTCGCAATTCAAGCAGGACGTGAAGTTCGTATTCTGGTAAAGCCAGATACAATTGATGATTTAGAAGCTCATCGTTTAGCTCGTGATATTCGAAAACGTATTGAAAATGAACTGGATTATCCAGGACATATTAAGGTAACTGTTATTCGTGAAACACGTGCAGTGGAATACGCAAAATAAAGTGGTGAAACACCACTTTATTTTTTTGTGTTGGAATTGGGTAAAATAAAGAAAATTATTTATGAGCAGTATGCAAGTGAAAGAAACTTATAATAGATAAATTGTAACTGTTGTAAGGAAATAGCTTCAAGTTATAGTATGGTAATAAAAAATGTAGTACATAGAAAGGGTAAGACATATGAGAATATTATTTGTTGGGGATGTAGTAGGATCTCCTGGTAGAGACATGATTCAACAGTACGTACCGGCATTAAAGAAAAAATATACACCCACAGTAACAATTATTAATGGAGAAAATGCTGCGGGTGGACGTGGAATTACGGAAAAAATATATCGAAACTTTTTAGAGTGCGGGGCACAAGCGGTTACGCTTGGAAACCATGCTTGGGATAACCGTGAAGTATTTGAATTTATTGATGATGCAAAATATCTTGCAAGACCAGCTAATTTCCCAGAAGGAACGCCGGGAAAAGGGCTCATCTTTGTAAATTGTAATGGAACAGAAGTTGCAGTTATTAACTTACAAGGACGTACTTTCCTTCCTCCAATTGATTGTCCATTCCGTAAAGTGGATGAGTTAATCAGCATTGCAAAAAAACGTACAAACATTATCTTTGTTGATTTTCATGCTGAAACAACAAGTGAGAAGCAGGCGTTAGGTTGGTACGTAGACGGTCGTGCTACAGCGGTAGTAGGTACACATACACACGTTCCTACAGCTGATAATCGTATTTTACCAAGCGGAACAGCTTATATTACAGATGTTGGTATGACAGGCCCATATGATGGGATTTTAGGTATGGATCGCGAAGCGGTATTGAAGAAGTTTTTAACGAACTTACCAGTACGTTTTGAAGTGACAAATGGTAGAACGCAATTAAGTGCAGTGTTAATTGATGTGGATCCTAATACAGGGAAAGCGAAGAAAATTGAGCGTATTTTAATTAATGATGACCAGCCGTTTTTTGATTGATTTTTAAAGAAAAGTTAGAGAATTTATTATATTTTAATTTTTTAGAAAAATTACAGAAATTTAGCAGGAATACGTGCCATTCCTCGTGAATATAAGTTAAAGTGAAATAATTGCTATTACTTTTTATAGAAACGAGGAGGAAACGCGGAATGGAAATATTAAAAGTTAAAGCAACGTCGGTCCCTAATTCTGTAGCTGGTGCACTTGCAGGTGTTATTCGCGAACGCGGAACAGCAGAAATTCAAGCTATTGGTGCAGGTGCATTAAACCAAGCGGTAAAGGCAGTAGCAATTGCAAGAGGATTTGTAGCGCCTAGCGGTTTGGACTTGATTTGTATCCCAGCGTTTACAGATATTATGATCGATGGTGAAGAGCGTACAGCGATAAAATTAATTGTAGAACCTCGTTAAGTTGAAACAACCTGTTTGCATGTATGCAAACAGGTTGTTTTTATAGTGGAGGAATGAAAATGAAAATTTTTGATGCTCATTGCGATGTACTCTTTCAGCTATGGAGTGCAAAGGGAAAAAAAGACTTTCAAAACGATTCACAATTACATATTACATTTGAACAATTAAAGAAAAGAAAAGGAAGTATACAATGCTTTGCTATATATGTACCAGAAACAGTAGCGTATGAAAAGCGTTTTGAAGTTGCGCTGCAAATGATAGATATTTTTCATAATGAAATTCTATCGCTACCAGGAATGAAGTTTATTCAGACAAAAAAAGATATTAACATGCTAAAACAGGACGAGATTGGAGCATTATTAACATTAGAAGGATGCGAAGCAATTGGAAAAGAAGCGATGAAATTACGTTTGTTTTATCGCTTAGGTGTACGTTCCTTTGGATTAACATGGAACTATGCCAATCTGTTAGCTGATGGAGCACTAGAGGAACGTGGGGCGGGCTTAACTACCTTTGGTAGACAAGTTATACAAGAGCTTAACACATTACATTTATGGACCGATGTGTCACATTTAAATGAAAGAAGTTTTTGGGATGTTATTGACATTGCAAAAAATCCGATTGCATCTCACTCGAACTGCCATCAACTATGCCAACATCCACGCAATTTGAATGACGAACAAATAAGGGCTCTCATAAATCGAAATAGCATTATTGGAGTTACTTTTGTACCGCAATTTTTAGCGAATGAAAGACGAGCGAATGTAACAGATATATTAAGGCATGTGGAATACATTTGTTCATTAGGTGGAGAAAAAAATATAGGATTTGGTTCTGATTTTGACGGGATTTTAGAAACGGTTATAGGTGTAGAAACGTATAGGGATTATGAAAATATAATTAACCAACTTTGTAAAAAGTATAGTGAATCAATGGTAGAACATTTTTTGTATAAAAATTTTATTGACCGTATTACTTTCTAAAAATTATTTTTTAAAAATTCGGAAAAATTAAAATTAATTCACGGTAATTTATTGATTTTTTTAAGACCTAATACTAGAATGGTAAACGAAATAGCATTATACTAAAGATTCAGGGAAATCAGAAGAGGCATAATTTGCGTCCGTTGTAGTTTATTTGCATAAAAAATGCTAAACTAATACTGTAAAAAAATACACTACAATGAATGCAGCCAAAAGGGGTGTAGGAGATGATTAGTCAACTTTCATGGAAAGTTGGAGGCCAACAAGGTGAAGGAATTGAAAGTACAGGGGAAATCTTCTGTATTGCATTAAACCGATTAGGATATTACCTATACGGTTACCGCCACTTCTCATCACGTATTAAAGGCGGCCATACAAATAATAAAATTCGTGTAAGTACAACAGAAGTACGCGCGATCTCAGATGATTTAGATATTTTAATTGCTTTTGATCAAGAAACAATTGATTTTAACTTCCACGAACTACGTCCGGGCGGAATTGTAGTTGCAGATGCGAAATTTAATCCGACAATACCTGATAATACAGATGTAAATCTATATGTAATACCGTTTACAGATATTGCTTCAGAGTTAGGCACATCATTAATGAAAAACATGGTTGCAGTTGGGGCGTCAAGTGCGGTATTAGGATTAGATGAAACAGCTTATCTAGATGTTGTTGAAGAAATCTTTGGTCGTAAAGGAGAGCAAGTCGTTCAAAAAAATATGGACGCAATTAAACGCGGCTCTCAATATATGAAAGAATTGCTTGGTGAGAAAGTAAACATGATGCAGCTTGAAAAAGCTGATGGAAAGAAACGCATGTTTATGATTGGAAACGACGCAATCGCATTTGGTGCGGTAGCTGGTGGTGCTCGCTTTATGTCCGCATATCCAATCACACCTGCATCTGAAATTATGGAATATTTAATTAAAAAGTTACCGAAAGTCGGCGGAACAGTAATCCAAACCGAGGATGAAATCGCAGCTTGTACAATGGCGATCGGTGCAAACTATGCTGGTGTTCGTACATTAACAGCATCTGCTGGTCCTGGTCTTTCTTTAATGATGGAAGCAATTGGTTTAGCAGGTATTACTGAAACGCCGCTAGTTATCATTGATACACAACGTGGTGGTCCAAGTACGGGCTTACCAACAAAACAAGAGCAGTCGGACTTAATGGCTATGATTTACGGAACGCATGGTGAAATTCCAAAAATCGTAATGGCGCCAAGTACAGTTGAAGAAGCTTTCTATGATATTGTAGAAGCGTTTAACTTAGCGGAAGAATATCAAGTGCCTGTTATTTTCTTAACAGATCTACAGCTTTCTTTAGGAAAGCAAACAGTAGAACCACTTAAGTTAGATAAAGTTGAAATTCGTCGTGGTAAGCTTGATTTAGAAGTAGAATTACCAGAACGTGAAAATAAAGCATACTTCAAGCGTTATGAAGTAACAGACGATGGAATTTCACCACGTGTTTTACCCGGTATGAAAAATGGTATTCACCATGTTACAGGTGTAGAACATGATGAAACTGGTAAACCATCTGAATCAGCAATAAACCGTAAAGATCAAATGGACAAACGTTTCCGTAAAATGGAGAACTTAAAGTTTAATACCCCTGTTTATAAAAATGTTAAGCATGAAGAAGCAGACGTATTGCTAGTTGGCTTTAACTCAACTCGTGGTGCGATCGAAGAGGCAATGCAGCGTTTGGAACAAGAAGGAATGAAAGTAAACCATGCCCACGTACGTTTAATTCATCCGTTCCCAACAGCTGAAATCGATCCACTTGTGAAAAAAGCGAAGCGTGTTGTAGTAGTAGAAAACAATGCAACTGGTCAGCTTGCTAACATTATGAAAATGAATCTTGGCAATGGTGAGAAAATTTCTAGTCTTTTAAAATACGATGGAAATCCATTCTTGCCGAAAGAGATTTACAACGAATGTAAAAAAGGGGTTGTATTAAATGGCAACATTTAAGGACTTTCGTAACAGTGTAAAACCAAACTGGTGCCCAGGTTGCGGAGACTTCTCGGTGCAGGCTGCGATTCAACGTGCGGCAGCTAACGTTGGTTTAAATCCAGATGAGCTAGCTGTTATTTCTGGTATCGGCTGTTCAGGTCGTATTTCAGGTTATATTAATTCATACGGTTTGCATAGTATTCACGGACGTGCCCTTCCGATTGCACAAGGTGTGAAAATGGCAAATCGTGATTTAACAGTTATCGCATCCGGTGGTGACGGTGATGGTTTTGCGATTGGTATGGGACATACAATCCATTCTATTCGTCGTAACATTGACATTACGTACATCGTAATGGATAACCAAATTTACGGATTAACAAAAGGTCAAACTTCACCACGTAGTGAAGCTGGATTTAAAACGAAAAGTACACCACAAGGTTCAATTGAACCATCACTAAATGTTATGGAAATGGCTTTAACAGCTGGTGCGACATTTGTGGCGCAAAGCTTTTCAAGTGATTTAAAAGAATTAACGCAAATTATTGAAGCTGGTATTAACCATAAAGGCTTTTCATTAATTAATGTATTTAGTCCATGTGTTACTTACAATAAAGTAAATACTTATGATTGGTTTAAAGAGAATTTAACGAAACTAAGTACAGTAGAAGGATATGATCCATCTAACCGCATGATGGCTATGCAAACATTAATGGAAAAGAACGGGTTAGTAACAGGTTTAATTTATCAAAATACAAAGCAGCCTTCTTACCAAGAGCTTGTAAAAGACTATAGTGAAAAGCCTTTAGTGCAAGCTGATTTGAATATGGATCAGAAAATGTTTGATGAGCTTGTTGCTGAATTTATGTAATGATCGGAGAGAAGGTTGCCACTTGGCAACCTTCTTTTTGAGTGAATAAAAATAATTAATAGATTTGTTTACTTAGAAAATTCGGAATGATAAAATAATATATAAATCGTTGTATAAAAATAGCATGTTCATTAACTGTGAAATGTAATATAGGATAAGGCTTCTTCTTCTTTAAAATTGGCTAAACGTTCTATACTATGATAATGTGTATAGGGATAAAGCAATATGCTTTTCAATAGGACAAGATGAAATGATAAAGTGAAATTTTAATTAGTGGAGAGGTCCAGCCCCCACTGATTATTAGTTGAACCAAGTGGGATAAAAAGGGAATGTCTATTTGTGTGGGGAAGACTTCATTCTTACGGATGATTAGATCGATTACTCAAGTTTCAAAGGGCAAGTTATCTCTCAAGCTATCTAACATCATTGAGATGGGTCTAAGCGCATTAAAATGGACTACAGAGTGTATAGTTAAGGGTGAAAGGAGATTACCGATGAACGAGCAACAACGATTAGCAAGTCGACAAGCAAATTCCTCTACGAAAAAAGAAGAGAAAGATTATAGTAAATACTTTGAAAGTGTATACCAACCACCTTCCTTGAAACTGGCGAAAAAGCGTGGGAAAGAAGAAGTTAAAATTGAACGGGATTTTGGCTTACCTGAAGAGTTCCGTAATTTTGGCGCAGGAAGAAAGTTTTACATTCGTACATATGGCTGTCAAATGAATGAGCATGATACAGAAGTAATGGCTGGGATTTTTACAACACTTGGATATGAGCCAACTTTTTCAACTGAAGAGGCAGATGTGATTTTATTAAATACTTGTGCAATTCGTGAAAATGCTGAAAATAAAGTGTTCGGTGAACTTGGTCATTTAAAATCATTAAAGCGAAGAAATCCGGATCTTTTAATTGGTGTATGTGGTTGTATGTCTCAAGAAGAATCTGTTGTAAATAAAATTATGCAAAAAAATCAGCATGTAGATATGGTGTTTGGTACACATAATATTCATAGATTACCGTATATCTTAAAGGACGCAATGTTCTCGAAAGAGACGGTAGTTGAAGTTTGGTCAAAAGAAGGGGATGTAATTGAAAACCTTCCGAAAGTACGTCGTGGTGATATTAAAGCTTGGGTAAATATTATGTATGGCTGTGATAAGTTCTGTACATATTGTATTGTACCGTATACACGCGGAAAAGAGCGCAGCAGACGTCCAGAAGATATTATTAAAGAAATTCGCCATTTAGCTGCGAACGGTTATAAAGAAATTACGTTACTTGGACAGAACGTAAACGCATACGGTAAAGACTTTGAAGATATACAATATGGTCTTGGCGATTTAATGGATGAACTTCGTAAAATCGATATCGCACGTATTCGTTTTACAACAAGCCATCCACGTGATTTTGACGATCATTTAATTGATGTTCTTGGAAAAGGTGGTAACCTAGTAGAACATATCCACTTACCGGTTCAATCTGGTAGTACAGATATGCTTAAAATTATGGCGCGTAAATATTCGCGAGAACACTATTTAGAGCTTGTACGAAAAATTAAAGAAACCATTCCGAATGCAGTACTAACGACTGATATTATCGTTGGTTTCCCAAATGAAACGGATGAGCAGTTTGAAGAGACGATGTCGTTATATCGTGAAGTAGGATTTGATACGGCATTTACATTTATTTATTCCCCGCGTGAAGGTACACCAGCTGCAAAAATGCAAGATAATGTTCCGATGGAAGTGAAGAAAGAGCGATTACAACGCTTAAATACATTAGTGAATGAATATGCAGTTAATAAAAATAAGCGTTATATAGGACAAATTGTAGAAGTATTAGTTGATGGAGAAAGTAAGAATAACCCTGAAGTACTTGCGGGATACACACGTACGAATAAACTTGTAAACTTTGTTGCTTCAAAATCTTTAATTGGTCAGCTTGTTAAAGTAAAAGTAACGGACGCAAAAACTTGGTCTCTTAACGGGGAATTAGTTGAAGAGCCGATTGAGGTGAAATAATAGATGAAAGCATATACGAAAGATGAAATTGTTGAACAAGCGAAAGAACTAGCAAAAATGATTTCTGAAACAGAAGAAGTCGATTTCTTTAAGCGAGCAGAAGCACAAATTCATAAAAATGAAAATGTAAAGCGCGCAATTGATGAAATTAAAGCATTGCAAAAACAAGCAGTAAACTTGCAACATTACGGGAAATGGGAAGCTTTGAAAAAAGTAGAAGCTGAAATTGACGCATTGCAAGATAAGTTAGACAGTATCCCAGTAGTACAAGAATTTAAATCTTCACAAACATACGTAAATGACTTACTACAGTTGGTTGCAAGTACGATTTCTAACAACGTAACAGATGAAATATTAGTTTCAACTGGCGGCGATGTGTTGAAGGGTGAAACTGGTGCAGCGGTAGAAAGTAAAAAAGGAAATTGTGGTTGTTAAAGAGATGTCTTATTGACATCTCTTTTTTTAGTGGGTTATATTGTAAATTCTTCTCAAAAAAAAGAATGACACATTCCGCTATTGTCACGCATATGATTAAGTGAATAGTGATTGAGGAGGGTTACGAATGTCCGAATTTAGAGAGATTATTACAAAAGCAGTGGTTGGAAAAGGACGTAAGTATACAAAGTCAACGCATACATGTGAATCGAATAATGAGCCAACAAGTATTTTAGGGTGCTGGGTAATTAACCATTCGTACGAAGCGAGAAAGAATGGGAAACATGTGGAAATTGAAGGTTTCTATGATGTAAACACTTGGTATTCATTTGATGGAAACACAAAGACTGAAGTTGTAACAGAACGTGTTAACTACACTGATGAAGTAAGCATTGGGTATCGTGATAAAAACTTCTCTGGTGACGATTTAGAAATTATCGCTCGTGTAATTCAGCCGCCAAATTGTTTAGAAGCTCTTGTATCGCCAAATGGTAATAAAATTGTTGTGACGGTAGAACGTGAATTTGTAACAGAAGTAGTTGGGGAAACGAAAATTTGTGTAAGTGTAAATCCTGAAGGTTGCGTAGAATCAGACGAGGATTTCCAAGTCGATGATGATGAGTTTGAAGAATTAGATCCGAACTTTATCGTCGATGCAGAAGAAGAGTAAGAGAAAGCTAGGGAGAAGTTCTTCCTAGCTTTTTACAATACATAAGTAGTGCTGAATGAACATGATTCCTTATGAAATGTGCTATAATGAGGAAAGACTCCTGTAATAGGAGATAGGGTGTCCGTGAAGTGTGACATATATAAAGTGAAACTTTAATCAGTGGGGGGTCATCCCCACTGATTATTAGTTGAACCAATCGGGCTTTTACGGGCAGTGGATCTCCCACCTAACTTCTTTGTTCCAGCCGATTTTTGAGGTGGGAATCTTACTGCCCGTTAATGCGGGATGAATATAGATTATTATGCAAGAATTATGGAGGAAAGACATGACGCAATATACGCCTATGATACAGCAATACTTAAAGGTTAAGGCAGACTATCAAGATGCCTTTTTATTTTTCCGATTAGGTGATTTTTATGAAATGTTCTTTGAAGATGCGGTTAAAGCAGCTCATGAACTTGAAATTACATTAACGAGCCGAGATGGTGGTAGTAGTGAACGTATACCGATGTGTGGTGTACCGCATCATGCAGCTAAAAATTATATTGAACAACTTGTTGAAAAAGGATATAAAGTAGCTGTTTGTGAGCAAGTGGAAGATCCAAAAACAGCTAAAGGTGTAGTACGTCGTGAAGTAGTACAACTAATTACGCCAGGAACGATGATGGAAGGGCGTACAATAGACGAGAAGGAGAATAACTTCTTAGCAGCATTAACACATTTCGAAGATGGATCTTATGCGCTAGCTTGCAATGACTTAACGACTGGACAAAATACAGTGACGTTGTTAACAGGTTCAGTAGAAGATATTTTATTAGAAGTGTATGCAACTGGTTCAAAAGAAATTGTTGTAGATTCTACATTTTCAAAAGATGAATTAAATAAATTAACTGAAACATTAAAAATGACGATTTCGTATGAAGATGCAACAACTATTCCAGAAGGATTAGAACATCTTGTGAAAAATGTTTCACAAGCAAAATTAATTAAAGCAATTGGACGCTTATTTAACTATGTAATAAGAACACAAAAACGTTCGTTAGATCACTTGCAACCAGTAGAAATTTATTACACGAACCAATTCATGAAAATTGATGTGCATTCAAAACGCAATTTAGAGTTAACAGAGACTCTTCGTACGAAGGAAAAGACAGGCTCATTATTATGGCTATTAGACAAAACAAAAACTGCTATGGGTGGGCGTATGTTAAAACAGTGGATGGAACGTCCACTTATCCAGAAAGAAAAAGTTGAAGAGCGTTTAGAAATGGTTGAAACGTTTGTAAATGATTACTTTTTACGTGAAGATTTAAAAGAAAAGTTAAAAGAAGTATATGATTTAGAGCGTTTAGCAGGGAAAGTTGCATTTGGTAATGTAAATGCACGGGACTTATTACAATTAAGACGTTCTTTACTGCAAGTACCAGCTATTTTAGAAGCGATTAGTCTTTTAGATAATGCTTATGCAGCAAGATTAATTCAAGGTGCGGATCCATGTGAGAGCTTAACTGAATTACTAGGAAGAAGTATTCAAGAAAACCCACCGCTTTCTATTAAAGACGGAGCTATTATTAAAGACGGTTATAATGACAAGCTTGATCAATATCGTTACGTTAGTAAAAACGGAAAAACGTGGATCGCTGAGCTTGAAAAACGAGAGCGTGATATTACAGGGGTTAAATCATTGAAAATTGGGTACAACCGTATTTTCGGCTACTACATTGAAGTGACGAAGGCGAATCTTGCAGCACTTCCAGAAGGGCGCTATGAGCGTAAACAAACACTTGCAAATGCAGAGCGTTTCATAACAGATGAACTAAAAGAAAAAGAAACATTAATCTTAGAAGCAGAAGAGAAAATTGTACAATTAGAATACGATTTATTTACAGCACTTCGCGAAGAAGTAAAAGTATTCATTCCGAAATTACAGCATTTAGCGAAAGTAATTAGTGAACTAGACGTACTGCAAAGTTTTGCGACAGTTAGTGAAGAAGAGCAGTTTGTAAAACCTGTATTAACAACTAAGCGCGAAATCTTTATTAAAGATGGTCGTCATCCTGTCGTTGAAAAAGTATTGAACGGGAAATTGTATGTACCGAATGATTGTATTATGCCGGAGAAGATGGATGTCTTTTTAATTACAGGACCGAATATGTCTGGTAAAAGTACGTATATGAGACAATTAGCACTTGTTACTGTTATGTCACAAATTGGTTGCTTTGTACCAGCGACAGAAGCAGTATTACCTGTCTTCGATCAAATCTTTACGAGAATTGGTGCAGCGGATGATTTAATATCAGGTCAAAGTACATTTATGGTTGAAATGTTAGAAGCGAAAAATGCAATTGCAAATGCATCAGAAAGAAGTTTAATTTTATTCGATGAAATTGGACGCGGTACATCTACGTATGATGGTATGGCACTTGCGCAAGCAATCATTGAACATATTCATGACCAAATTGGCGCGAAAACGTTATTCTCTACACATTATCATGAATTGACAGTGTTAGAAGAAAGCTTAGAACAATTGAAAAATGTACATGTTTCCGCTATTGAAGAGAATGGAAAAGTAGTCTTCCTTCATAAAATTCAAGATGGAGCGGCTGATAAAAGTTACGGAATTCACGTTGCTCAACTTGCTGAGCTTCCAGATAGCTTAATCGCTCGCGCGAAAGAAGTGTTAGCACAACTAGAAGGACAGGAAGAAATTATTATTCCGAAGCGTGTAGAAGTAAAAGTACAAGAAGTTATTCCTGAACCTGCAGTTGTAAAAGAAGAACAAGCCGAAATACAAGAAACGAAAGTAGAGACTGAAGAAGAATCACAACTATCTTTCTTTAGTGCAGAACAGTCTTCGAAAAAACAAGACAAGTCAGTGTTAGATCAAAAAGAAACAGCAGTACTTGCACAAATTAAAAAAATTGATTTACTCGATATGACACCTTTAGAAGCGATGAACGAACTGTATCGCCTGCAGAAAAAGTTAAAGAAAGGATGAGTAAGTAGATGGGGAAAATTCGCAAACTCGATGATCAACTCTCTAACTTAATTGCGGCAGGGGAAGTAGTAGAACGCCCTGCCTCAGTTGTAAAAGAACTCGTGGAAAATTCCATCGATGCGAATAGTACATCTATTGAAATCCACTTAGAAGAAGCTGGGTTATCGAAAATTCGCATCATTGATAATGGAGATGGCATTGCAGAAGAAGATTGTATCGTTGCATTTGAACGCCACGCAACGAGTAAAATTAAAGATGAAAATGATCTGTTTCGTATAAGAACACTTGGTTTCCGCGGAGAGGCCCTGCCGAGTATTGCCTCTGTAAGTGAATTAGAATTAATCACGAGCACAGGTGATGCGCCTGGTACACACCTTATCATTAAAGGTGGAGACATTATAAAACAAGAGAAAACAGCGAGCCGAAAAGGAACGGATATTGCAGTACAAAACTTATTCTTTAATACACCAGCGCGTCTTAAATATATGAAAACCATTCATACAGAGCTTGGGAATATTACAGATATCGTGTATCGTATTGCAATGTCACATCCAGAAGTATCGTTAAAACTGTTTCATAATGAAAAGAAATTGCTTCATACGTCAGGAAACGGTGATGTAAGACAAGTACTTGCAGCGATTTACAGCATTCAAGTTGCGAAGAAGCTGATTCCGATTGAAGCTGAGTCTCTAGACTTTACCATTAAAGGTTATGTAACATTACCAGAAGTAACGAGGGCGTCTCGTAACTATATGTCAACGATTGTAAATGGCCGTTACGTTCGAAATTACACATTAATGAAAGCAGTTCAGCAAGGGTACCATACGTTACTGCCAGTTGGACGATACCCAATCGGCTTCTTATCAATTGAAATGGATCCAATGCTTGTTGATGTCAACGTACATCCAGCAAAATTAGAAGTTCGCTTTAGTAAAGAGCAAGAACTACTGCAGCTTATTGAAAAAACGTTACAAGATGCATTTAAAAAAATACAGCTCATCCCAGATGCAGGTGTAACGACGAAGAAAAAAGAAAAAGATGAAAGTGTGCAAGGACAGTTCCAGTTTGAGCACACAAAACCGAAAGAACCACAGGTGCCAAATATCGTTTTACCTACTGGAATGGATGAGAAACAAGAAGAAACAACGACTTTGAAACAACCAGCACAACTTTGGCAACCACCACAGTCGTTAGTAAGAGAAGAACAAAGTTGGCAGCCATCTACTAAACCGATAATTGAAGAACCAATTCGGGAAGAGAAATCGTGGAACAGTAACGATGACGATTTTGAATTGGAGGAATTGGAAGAAGAAGTTCACGAAATAAAAGAGATTGAAATGAACGGTAATGATTTACCACCGCTTTATCCAATTGGACAAATGCATGGAACATATATTTTCGCTCAAAATGATAATGGGTTATATATGATTGATCAGCACGCAGCACAGGAGCGCATCAATTATGAATATTTCCGTGATAAAGTGGGACGAGTTACGCAAGAAGTACAAGAGTTACTTGTACCGTACCGTATTGATTTATCTCTTACTGAATTTTTGCGGGTCGAAGAGCAATTAGAAGAATTAAAAAAAGTTGGACTATTTTTAGAGCAATTCGGCCATCAATCCTTTATCGTCCGCTCGCATCCAACATGGTTCCCGAAAGGACAAGAAACAGAAATCATCGACGAAATGATGGAGCAAGTTGTCAAACTAAAAAAAGTAGATATTAAAAAACTACGAGAAGAAGCAGCCATCATGATGAGCTGTAAAGCTTCCATAAAAGCAAATCAATATTTAACGAATGATCAAATATTCGCTTTACTCGAAGAACTTCGTACAACAACAAACCCATATACATGTCCGCATGGAAGACCAATTCTTGTACATCATTCTACTTATGAATTGGAGAAGATGTTTAAGAGGGTTATGTAGGGGAAGTTGCTTTCTTCTAAAATGTTTTGGATTTAATAAAGATAAAGTTAGATTGCAAAGGGAGCAACAGTAATTAGTTGCTCTCTTTTTTTATGTAGATTTGTTAGTGTTCAATGAGTGTGAAGCAGTTTAGTTTTGAAATAAGAATTGGAAAGAGTATTTAAGAGGTTATAAAGGTATTTTGTTTTTTAGTATTTATTCATTTTTGAAGGAATTAATTTCGTGGCTATGGTTACTTTATCCTGTTATCAAATCCTACTAAGAATGAAAAAAGCGTGGTATATCAGCACTTTTAAAAAGGAAAGTTTTCCAGTAAACTCTCCTTTTTAAAGGGTGTGTGAGCTGAAAAATCAAGATTTAGACACTACTTAAAACGTAACTGTGCATGGTCACAATGATGCTCTATAGAATTATTTATTTTTGTTATTATTAATTTTTTCAGTATATAGAACTTTTTCTTTGTAATGTTTTGTTATTGGGAAATTATGTGTACCTGTTCCGTTTTTGTATTGTTTATAAACTGGGTTTTTTATGGGGATTGTTGTAGTTTCGGTAAATTCATATGGGTAATTTATTTTAGATTTATCTTCAAACATGAGAATGCCTCCTTTTTAGGATTTCCTAAGTTCTTTACTATAACATGATATGCATATATATTTTTTTGGACTAGTTATTTATAAATATTAATGGAATTTAATTACATAACTATTGTTGTTTTTTTAAATTATCGTGATATATCTGAAATTTTGAAGGAAGGTAGCATCTCGGTTCAGCCAACAACCATTATGCGATGGGTTCATGGAGGAGAAAAACCTATCTATCAAATTTGGAAGAAGAAAAACAAAAGAGCAGAACTCCCATTTCCTACGAAGTATTTATCGGTGACCAATCCCAATATATTGTAAACCGTGTTTTATTATTTCATTTTGTTTAATACAATTGCGCCCATCAACGATTTTACATCCTCGCATTAATTTTTTTACTTGTTGCCAATCAAGTGTTTTAAATTCATCCCATTCTGTGGCAATAATTATACAATCCGAATCTGTAATAGAGGACTCCAATTCAGTATGTTGTGTAACTTGTTTTTTTACATGCGAAGGGAGAATAGCTATTGGATCATAGGTATGAATCTCGTAACCGAGCGGAATTAGTTTTTCAATAAGTGTTACAGCCAGAGAGTGGCGTGTATCATCTGTATTTGGTTTAAAGGAAATCCCTAAAATTGTTAATCTGTTTGAAGAAGGATTTTTTAAATTATTTTTGATTTTTTCAATATAGAGATCTACTTGTGTCGAATTGATAGATTGTACAGCTTGTAAAATAGGGACTGGTACTTGTTTACTATTTGCTGTGTAAATTAATGAATTCAAATCTTTTGGAAAACAGGATCCTCCATAACCAAGTCCTGCTTGAAGAAAATGGGGATTGATTCGAAAGTCATATCCAACTCCTTTTGCTACTTCAGTAATATCAATGTGATAAGCGTCACAAATTCTAGCAATTTCATTTATAAAAGATATTTTCGTAGCCAAAAACGCATTAGAGGCATATTTAATCATTTCCGCCTCATTTAAACTTGTAGGAAAGAAGGGTGCTTGAATACCTTTATATAGTTCTTGCATAATTTCTAGTGACTTTGTGTCATCTTTTTGTATGCCCACGACTGTTCTATCTGGAAAGAGCATGTCATGAACAGCAGAGCCTTCACGAAGAAACTCTGGATTAGAAACGATATTAAAAAGTGAGGATTCTACACCTTTTTTTATAAGCATTTCCCGCATGAGTTGATTGGTACCTGGTGGAACCGTACTTTTCGTGATAATGGTTTTATATGATTTTATAGTTTGAGCTAACATATCAATTACAGAGTAAATATATTTTAAGTCTGTTTTTCCATTGGACATGGCAGGAGTTCCTACAGCAATAAGAACAACTGGTGTTTGTTGAATAATTTGATCAATATCACTACGGAATTGCAACCGATTGCGATTTTTGTGCATAAGTTCTGTTAAACCTGGTTCATAGATAGGATACTCTCCTTTTTGGAGAGCGTTAATTTTATTTTGATCTTTATCAACACAAATAACATGATGTCCTGAATCGGCTAACACTACTGCTGATGTTAGTCCAACATAGCCAGAACCTATAATGCATATATCCATAAAAAATCACCCTTCTGAAATTATTACTAGTTTTTACTTAAATATTGGTGGATAAATTCATTTAGGATATTATGAATTAATCGAGAAATGAATGCTCCAACATATAACGTTTTACCTTTTTAAGGCGATTTATCTTACCATGTATATAAGAAATAGGCTATCTATTATATTCTCAATCTGGTTTAAAATAATAGCAGGTCGACGAATATAATGGCCAATGAACCGATGGTGTTCTTTTATGATCCCTTTTTGTTTTGGGGTATTTAAATCAAAGCTGTTCACATTAATAAAAAATACTTTTTGAAGTTTAGATTGAATATGATTCGTTTCACCTGAAGTATGTCTTTTGAGAGAATATTACTCCAGTATGATTGGAAGTAATCTTATACTATATTTGATTTTAATTTGTTCCAATAATTATGTCTATCGAAGATAATATGTTTCAGTATTTTTAGTTCCATGACTAAAAACTATCACAACCTGAATAGTTAGGATAGTTCCAAATTTTGTACGAAATCTAAACAAAAAACGTATATTTTCGTAGCTTTTAAAAAAGGATCAGATGTCTTTTTATTAGGGTTTTTTCATTGGTTGAAATTACCAAACGAAAATATGACAACTGCTGAAATATTTATGTTGACACTTAACGTAAGCGCTTTTATAATCAAGTGGACAATAATGAAAATCACTATCACTTAGGGGTAGCAGGGGGAAGTAATCCATGACATTCAAGTTAAAAGTATTATCTGCAGCTGCAGTAACGTCTCTTCTTTTTACAGGTTGTGCAAAAGAGGAAACAAAAACATCGGAAGCACAAAATAAAAAGACAGAACAGACAGTGAAAAAAGAAGAAACAAAACAACAAGAAGTGGATTTTGTACAAGCTTACAAAGATGGAGTAGCTGAACTTGAAAAAGCGAAAGAGGGTAAAGAGGTTGACTTTGATAAAGTAACAAAGTTATATAAAGAAAAATTACAACCTCTTGTTCAAAAGCGAGATGGTGAATTCAATGAACAAATCGACCAAACAATTACAGCTGCATTAGAAGCAGGGAAAAAGAAAGAAATGGAACCAATGGTTGTAAAGCAACTATTTGATAAATTAATGCAAAAAGAGTTTTTCCAATCAATGCGCCATGAATTTAAAGAAATCGACACAAACTGGGGCAAAAAAGATGTTGTGAAAAAAGAGATGGATGAAGCGCTAGCTTTCTATAAAGGTGTAGAGGGCACAGTTGGAAAACGCGATACAGCGTATGGTACACAAATGGCTTCTCAAATTAAAGGCGGCTTTGATGAAATGCAAGCAGCCATTGATAAAGACGACAAACTTGCATTTGCACTTGGTAAGCAAGTTGTAGATAAAACGATAATGAAAACATTCTACCTAGCGACAGGTGGCGTTCCACATGGTTATGCTACAAAAATGGTAGAAGCAGTAAAAACTGATGAGAAGACAGCGAAGATTGAACAAGCAGAAGGATGGGCATTTTATCAAGCGATCTATCCGTATATCAAAAAAGCAGCTCCTGAAGATGCAGACTTTATCTTAAAGCAGTTTGATTTAAAAACTGATATAAAAACAGTTGATGCAAAAGCAGTAAATCAAGCGTTTGTACGTGGATTCTCAAAAGTTGCATTAGGTGAGTATAAAGAAAGCCAAGAGAACTTTGGAAAAGATAAAGGTCCTATTACAGCATTAGAAGGCGCGTTGTTCATTAATATCATTGAAAATGATTTGAAAGCAGTACTTGGCGAACAGCAAACGGTAGAGTTAACAAAAACAGCACAGTCTTATTTAGAAGCAGTAAAAGCGAAGAAGAAAGAAGATGCTGATAAATTGTTACCACAACTTGAGGGTGCGTTAAATAAAGCTGTTGAAGCAGCGAAATAATCTGCTCATACGTATGCCTTTTTGAAGAAACCTTGTCTTGACAAGGTTTCTTCTTTTACATAGTGTGGTAAAGGGTGGTGAAATGAATGAAAGTATTAATTACTGGAGGGGCTGGTTTTATCGGGAGTCATCTTGCTTTAAAGTTGTTAGAACAAGGGAAGCAAGTTGTACTACTTGATAATTTCCACTCCTATTATGCGAAATCACGAAAACAGTTTCAGCTTGAACGAGTGCAGCGATACGGAAATGTACCATTTTACGAGTGTGATATTTTGCATAAAGAAGATGTGAAAGCTGTTATGCAGCAAGAGAAGGTTGATGCAGTTATTCATTTAGCTGGATTTCCAGGTGTGAGACCATCACTTGAAATGCCAGGTGCTTATATTGATATTAATATAAAAGGGACAAGTAACGTATTAACATGTGCAGGAGAAGAAAATATAAGGAAAGTCATTGTGGCATCCTCTTCTTCTGTGTATGGTGAGCAAACAGGGATGCCTTTGAAGGAGGAAATGGCAAATGGCCGTGTCTTATCTCCTTATGCAGCATCGAAATACGGGGCAGAGTCACTTTGCCATGCTTATCAATATATGTATGGATTCCAAATGAATATTTTACGATTCTTTACTGTATATGGTCCGTGGGGGCGCCCTGATATGGCGATAGCGAGCTTTATTCGGAAATTATTACGTGGTGAAGAAATTGTTGTATATGGAAAGGGAACAGGAAGAGATTACACATACATTGATGATATTACAGAAGGGATTGCTCTTGCGTTAGAGTCGAATAGAAGCGATGTCTACAATCTAGGTTCGAATGCACCAATTTTAATGACTGAATTGCTTGCACAGTTAGAGAAGCACTTCCCGCTTATGCGCGTAAATAGAGAGGCGCATCGTCAAGGAGATGTAACATCGACGTGGGCTGATATTTCGAAGGCGAAAAATCAGCTGGGATATGAACCTCGTGTATCATTTACAGAAGGGTTGGAGCAGACTATTGCTTGGGCGAAAGAATATCCGGATATTGTTTAATCTTTGTGGTATTTTCTTGTTATGTGTTTTTTTCGTTATATCGTGGCAGTCATTTGAAATGTCTTCTTTGTGGGGAAAACTATATGAATTATGGAAACATCCTTATACCTTAATGTTTCTTATTGTGATGTATGGCGTTGCATTTTTCTTTCGTGCATACGCTTGGAAATTGTATCTTCATCATCATATTACAATGAAAGAGGCTTTATATGGATTGTTTTATAGCTTGTTTATTAATCATATTTCTCCATTGAAAGTAGGGGATGCTGTTCGCATTGCGATCATTACAAAAGAAAAGAAAGTGACGTTAGGAGAAGCGACACAATCAGTTGTTATTCTTCGTATATTAGATTTACTTATTCTTGGTGTATTTGGAACAGTAGGGATGTTTATACTGTGGGGGAATGTTTTACTGAATATTCCCGTTATCCTCGCTTGTATATGTATTGGAAGTGGGGCGTTGTTTCTTTTGTATAAAAAAGTACCGCAATTTGTAGAGGGACAATGGGAGCAATTAAAGGCCGTTTTGTTTACACTACAAGGCGTTATCATTATATTACTAATTGTAATGAGCTGGATTTGCGAGGCTTTTGTAATTTATGAGATTGCGAGTTCACTTACATTCATACAGGCGGTTTGGGTAAATAGTGTGACCATAGCAGGACAAGTATTTCAATTAACACCAGGCGGTCTTGGGACATATGAAACGGTAATGACGTTTGCGCTAAGGGCGCTTGGAGTAGGAGAAGTGGCAGCATATGAATGGTCATTAATGAGTCACGGTTTTAAATTTATATTTTCTTACGGTGTGGGTGCAATCTTGCTCGTCTTATACCCAATGGAGTTGCGTTCACTAGTCAGTCAGAAGGAGGAAAACATCCGGTGGAAGAAGTAAAAAAAGCATCAAAGTTTGAAAAAGTTGCAGCCCGTTGCTGGAACTTACTGAATGAAGGAAAACCGTTTACGCCTATTTTTGTATTCGGTACATTTTTATTGTTTTCTATCTCGCAGTTTGGACAAAATGGTTTTATTTCAGCATTTTTTAGTAGTTTTGTCCTCATTGTACCTTTACTTGTTTTATATTATTTGTTTGATTTTCCATTGTTTTTAAGAAATTATTTATGGTTTCCGTTTATTGCATATTTAATTGTATTTAAGATGGTCCATTTGCCATTATTCTTTTTTGCATTAGGATTATATTTCTTCTTTACAATTTTATTTTGGGGAACTTTATATTATCATTTACGAATTGGTACATCATGGCTGAACTTCACACGATTTTGGAAGCTGGTTTTAAAAAATAGTGATTCTACAAGTGGGAATGCACAAGAACAGATGCCAAAGTTCTTACTATTACTTTCGCTTTGGTATTACTATTACGATTTCTTTCAAGAAGGCGGTACATTTAACGGTGTAGATTGGAAAGTGCTGTGTATATTTTATGGTGCTCTTCTTATATATACGCTTATTTTACACCGTAATTTATTTGATTGGCAGCCAAAGGCAATTTCTAGCTATACAGAAAACATGCCTGAAAATCAAGAGGCATTAAATGAAAAAGTAGTTGTGATTGTGATAGATGGTATGCGGAAAGATCGTTTTGAGGCGGCACATACACCGTACTTAGATTCCCTTCGAAAACAAGGGACAGAGTTTTTAAATATGGAAACTGTATATCCAGCTCGTACAGTTGTATGTTTCTCATCTATGTTTACAGGAACGTATTCTTTTGAGCATGGGATTAAATCGAATATGGTTTGGAAGCATGGAGTGAACGTAGAGAGTATTTTTGATTCTCTTCGTAAAGTGGATAAAACAGGGAAGATGTTGGCGGTTGCTCATCTTGTCGACGCGTTTGGCGATGATGTTGAAACATTTACTGCTGTGATGAAAAATGATGTTGTTGACTCGAAAATTATGGAGAAAGCAAGAAAGATTATGGATGAACAAGATCCAGATCTATTTATCGTTCAGCTTATTTCTACAGATCAAACAGGTCATAGCCGCGGCGTACTATATGATGAATATTTACAAAAAATTCATGAAGCAGATCAGCATGTGAAGCAATTTATTGAGCATTTAGAGAAAACAGGAAAAGCAGAAAATACGACATTTATCATTTGTGCAGATCATGGACAAGCAGATGGGATTGGTGGTCATGGTCATTTAGACGAAGGAGAACGGTTTGTACCATTCTTTATGTGCGGCCCTCATATCGCTCAAGGTATAAAAGTAGAAGAAAAGAAGAGTCTTGTTTCTATGGCCCCTACAATTGCTTATTTATTAGGAGCGCCGTATCCATCTCATAGTCGTGGTCCTGTCTTAGTAGAGGCACTAAAGGATCAGGAAAAAGAATGAAAGTAATTGTTTTTATACCCGCATTAAATGAAGAGGATTCTATTGCACATGTCATTCAAAAGGTACCGCGCCATTTTCATCCAAGTGTAAAGGTAGAAGTACTTGTTATCGATGATGGCTCAACTGATAGAACGGTAGATGTTGCAAAAAAGGCCGGGGCTGATCACATCGTTTCATTTGCAAAAAATGGCGGACTTGGTGCAGCCGTTCGAGCAGGTTTGCAGGAGAGCTATCGTCTTGGGGCTGATATTAGTGTAATGATTGATGCTGATGATGAGTACCCAGCTAATGAAATTCCGAATGTACTTGAACCTATCTTTACTGGAGAAGCAGATTATACGATGGGTTCTCGTTTTCGTGGAACCATTCAAGGAATGAGATTACATCGACGTCTTGGAAATTATTGTTTTACGACGCTGCAATGCTTGTTATTGCGAAAGTGGATTCGTGATGGACAATCAGGTATGCGTGCTTTTTCTAGACAAGCGATGAAGCATGGGGAAATTATTCATGATTATAACTATGCCCAAGTTATTACTTTGAATTTAGTACGAAAAGGCTTTCGAGTACAAGAAGTACCGATTACGTATAAAGTAAGAGAAACAGGCGATTCTTTCATATCTTTTCGTAAGTATATGACGCGTGTGCTTCCGGCAATTTGGAAAGAAATGAAGCGTCCAGTAGAGAAAGTTATAATTGACTATGCTGCACATGTATTAACAGAAGATAAGAGGTGCTCGTAGCGAGCGGTTCTTATCTTAATAATGAAAGTGGTAATAATTATCGTTAACCTCGGGAGGAACGTTCATGAAAAGAATCATTACATCATTATTTGTTGGTATTTTCTTACTATTCTCTGTGCAAACAAGTGCATTTGCTTATTCGTATGGAAATCCGAACGAAGAAAAAGTAGCTGAAGCATACAAGCAGATGGTTACCAAGTTAGATGAAAATCCGGCAAACTTTAAAGAAGCAAAAAAAGCATATGAAAATGTGCAAGAAGAAATTGATCAGCATATGGGAAAAGAACCTTCTAAAGCAATGATGAAGGACTTTGATAAACAAAATAAAGAAGATATTATTGCTGATATGCAAAAAATTCTTGCGCTTAATATTAATCGTCGTTTAACAAATGTAGACGAAAATTTTAAAGACTATGATACAAGCAAACGTTTATTAGCTAAAGCATTTGCTACATATGAAGCGTTGTCACCAGTTGTTGGTGAGCACAATAAAGAGTTGGATAACAAGCTAAAGGATGAATTTAATAAAGCGTTAGAGTCATTAGGAAATCCAGGCTTATTTGGAGTAGGTCAAAAAGAAGCAAATCAAGAGGCTTTCAAGAAAAGCAAAGACGTTATTTTAACAGAGTTACAAAAAGAGTTTAAAATTAAAGACTTTAAAGTTGGACACTTTAGTGCAAATAGTCAAGAAGATAAAGCAGTTTCTGATGAAACGGGAAAAACAGAGTGGACAGATTTAAGCAGCCTGAAAAACTGGGCTCCAATCGTAGTTATTGTACTTATACTTGTTGGGGTCATTGTATATGCTGTAAGAAAACGCAAGTAGGGATGAGGGGGAAGAGCAATGCAACTTCAGGCATTTCTTATTACATTTCGTGAAGTATTAGAAGCGTTGCTTATCGTTGGGATTATTACAACGTACTTAAAGCGCACAGATAGTAAACAGTATGTGAAATATGTTTGGCTAGGAGCAGGGCTTGCGGTTGTAGCAAGTTATATTGTTGCTCTAGTCTTTCAAGTTGTATTTACTGGTTTTGCTGCTATGGGTAGCGAAATGTATTTAAAAATATCCATTATTTTCGTTTCAGCCATTTTACTTACACAAATGGTATTTTGGATGGCAGAACATAGTAAGAATATGACAGCCAATATGGAAAATAAAATGAATCAGTATATTACGGCTGGAAATATAATTGGAATGGTTGTGCATTCTTTTCTTGTTGTACTTCGAGAAGGTGTAGAAACAGTTTTTTTCTTTGCAGCGATTACAGGAGGAAACATCGGGGAAGCGATGAAAGGCTGGGGAGCTATATCTGGTCTACTCGTTGCAGCAGTTGTTAGCTTCTTATTTTTTAAAGGAACGATGCGTATTTCACTCAAAGTATTCTTTAAAGTAACAGGTGCATTTATCGTATTAATTGCAGCAGGACTTCTTGTACAAGGTGTTTCTATGCTTCAAGATTTAAAGATACTTGGCAGCGTAATGCCGCACGTATATGATATTACATGGCTATTACCAGAGCATCCTATTGATTATGCTCATTATCTTCGCGATCATGGTACTGCACCACTTCTTTCTGGTGATATCGGCATTTTCTTAAAAGCATTTTTAGGATATTCTTCGATGCCATCTATTGAAGAAGTACTTGTGTATATCGGATATTTTGTTGTGTTGTATATGTTAATTGTCTTTAAAAAGCCTGTTAAAAAAAAGAAAGAAATAATTGAAGAAAATAAGTCAGTTAGTTAAAGTACAAGGTGTTTTCCTTGTACTTTTTTTGAAGAAAGGAAATGAGATGAAACAAGTACTACGTATATGGGCAGTTATCCTTGTTATTAGTGTGATTTGTATTCGTTTTTTCTACGCAAGTCCGTTTGCAGCAACGTGGGACGAAGTCGATTTTACACTTGCATTAAAGCAATATGACATATTGGCGATGCAGCCCCATTTCCCAGGGTATCCTTTTTTTATTTTAGGGGGAATGATAACGCATGTTTTTATAGAAAATCCTGTGCAATCGTTAGGCGTTTTTAATGCCATCATGGCACTCGGCGCAGCGTTTCCGATGTATTGGATTGCACGTTATTATGTAAGTAAAACGAGCGCTCTTATTGTTGTAGCTGTCTTACAAACGAGCGGGTATTTCTCTATTTTAGTAACGCAGCCTATGTCAGAAGGTGCAGCATTAGCAATTGTATGGTGGTATATATGGAGTATAGAACGTGCCTTTCGTACAAAGTGTTTTCAAGCTCAATTCTGGCCAATTCTCTTCTTTGCGCTATTAATGGGTATACGGTTATCATATGCACCGTTTGGAATTGTACTTATTTTATTATTATGGCAACAATGGCATGAAGAAAAATGGCGATTTATAATCTTATTTTGTACAGCTGTCCTTTCGCAACTAGTTTGGGTCAGTGCTCTTATTTGGAACATTGGTGGAATCAAGGGGCTATGGGAAATTTCTTTTGGATTTGTAGAAGGACATTTTACCGAATGGGGTGGAGCAGTTACAGATACGAGTGAACCACTTATTTCACGCCTCTATCGTTTGCTTTCTGAAAACATCATCTTTGCAGGAATAGGTATCCACTCTTATTATTTGGTAGCTTTCTTTTTGTTCTTTTTGTTTTTGTTTGTTTTACAATGGAAAAACATACGTTGCTATCCAAAGGTTTTGATTGCTCTTGGAATTTTCTATTTTCTTTGGAATTTATTTGGACAAAATATCGATAAACCTCGTCACTCTTATCCGATTGTAGCGATGTTACTATGTGTACTTGCTATTTCATGGTTAAAAAGCCATCGTGGTATTATATTGCTTTTGTTTGCAACCAGTCAACTTATGGTGAGTATACCGCTCATGAAAGAACAACAAGTGGAGGTACCGGCAACATATCAACTCGCGTCATATTTGGAGGAGAAACAAGAGCCGTTTATTGTATACACTTGGGAAGAGACGAGGGTTATGGAATATTTACAAGTGCCGTATGAACATAAACGGTTTTACACATATTCATATTTTTTACAAGATAAAAAATATCATAAAAATGATAATATATATGTTACGAATCATCTTATTGAAGGGTTTCAAAAACAAGGGATTAATATAGAAGGACAAGTTGAAAAGGAAGCCGTCTTTTATTCAAATCCATTATTTGATCCTGTTTATCATAAAATAGTTTTATATAAGTGGAAAAAGGATTCTGTTGCAAAGTTTATTCAAGAATAGAGTAACCTAGCTAAAAGTTCTTGATTTTATTCGATGATTAATAAAATTTGTAATTCATCATACCTCGAAAAACAGAAACTTGGGTTCAGATTTCGGTTCGTTTTTTTATAAAGCGATGATCTTGTTCTACTATGTTATTCAAGTATTTTTTTGTCTAAGTTGCATACCGTTAGGTATGCTTTTTTTCACTGTTCAATTGCTATAGGAAAAGCGGGATTCTTATTGAATGTTATAACACATAGCATATATATTCACTATATATTGTTTTTATAAAGAGTTCTACATTAAAATATTCCTAATAATTTAATGTAGGATATTATACTCGTATTAGGTTATTAGGAACATTTAATGTTGTTTCACAACTGAAAGGGAATTGAAAAAGAACTGAAACTTTTCTCATAAAAATTCAATCTTACTTGAAAAATGAAAGGAAAATGAAATTTTCCAAAAGAAATTCTTTGTTAAGATAAAAAGCATACATACAAAAAAGTATTGACATATGGAGAAGAATGTATTTTCAAGATATAGTGGGGGAAAAGATGAGATTAGAAAAACAATTAATAAAAAAGATGTATTATGAAACATTCCTAATGGAGAATGGAACATATCCACCTCTTCAAGTACTTGGAGAAGCTTATTTAAACGAAGAAAAAAATGAGATTTCCGATGGATCTTATATTCGTTTTGCACAAGGTGAATTTTATTATCACCATCAAGATTTTGAAGCAGCTATTTTTAAATGGGAGAAAGTTAGTAATGAATTAGCACCATGGGCACAAAAAAATATTGCGGATGCTTACTTCGAACTTAACCAATTATCAGTTGCTGAAAACGTGTATACTTCCATTACTACTGATAACAAAATACTGATGACCGAAATTGTACTGCAATTACTGTCTCTTTACATCGAGCAAAATAATTTTGATTCAGCTTTCGCTGTTATAAAAGAAGCGGTTTCTTTAAATCCAGATTATCCAAACGTCACAACAATTGCACGTTCCTTTTATGAAGAACAGCAAGATTTTGATAGTGCAGTAGAGCTTGCTGTGAACGAGTTAATTCGAACAGAATCTTATCCGTGGTTTGAGGTTCTAAAAGAATATATCGATAAAGGATTTACTAAAAATATTTCACCAGATTATTTTTATAAAGTATTAGTAACATTAAATAATGTAGATCAAGTACAATTTACGCAAATAGTTTCATCACTTTGGCGCAGCTATAAAGATGAACAAAATTACTTATTATGGCTTAACACAATAAATGAATTTTTCATACATATCGAAATACATTCGTCCGATATATGGGACGAACTTTCTTCTCTTTACGAAGAAACATACTTTGAATTAATTCAAGGTCAATATATGCTTAGACAATTACACGATATCATTCCAAATCTGTTAACAAATTGGTTAAAGGTAGTCAATCCCTCTCATGCTGTATTTCCATCTGCAGCAGTATTGGCATGGGATGAGATTTTTCCTTCTAAAATAGATTCAGCGGATATAAAAGATGCGGAAAACCTACTGTCATATTCTATTAATCATGTGAATGGCTTAGAGTATAGTTTACATCTTTTTGAATCTATTACATACTGGGCACAAGAACATGATTTAGAAATGGGCCACCGATTTAGCTGGTTAGTTGGCGAGCTTGCAGATTTAAGAACAAATCGCCTATTAGTAACTGGAACTTCAGGAAACGGAAAAGCGTCGTTTATTAACTCTATTTTAGGAGAAAATATATTAGAAAACTCAATCTCAAATGTAGTTGTTTTTAAAAATGACGCTTATACAGAAATTAACGCTATAACAGATGCGGAAATTACAACAACTGAGAATTTCTCTGATTTCCATAACATGATGGCAGTGCACCGTCAAACATATAGAGATAGAGCATGTGTTGAATTTAAGTTACCATGCAGATTTTTAAGTAAAAACAAACTTACATTCGTTGTTACACCTAGCTTTAATAGGAACAATGACGCAAAAGATGAGGTATTTGAATATTTAAATTCTACAGATGAGTTATTATTCGTATTGAATGCGGATTCACCTTTTACTGACAAAGAACGTGACATTCTATTAAGTATTCAAGAACATACACCAAATCTACAAGTTCATTTCTTATTAAATAAAATCGATAACATTTACAATGAAGCAGAAGCAAAAAGAGTTATACAAGATACGCAAGTGAGAATAAATACATATTTCCCTAATGCAAGAATTTTCCCGTATTCTTCGTTATATACAAATAGTAAACAATTAAACGATTTAACTGAGTTTATTCATTTTAACTTTAACCATAAAAATATCGATGCAGAACGGAATGAAAAGCTATTGTTTTTCATTCGAAAAACAATTACATATCTTTTGGATAAACGGGTCGAGAGGGAAAACAATTTAGTGGATTCTATTAATTGGAATGAAGATATGTTAGTTAAACTAAATGGTTGTATTAATAACCTTACTGCTTTTGAGAAGGACAAAATTCATTTAATTACAGAATCATATCGTACAATGAAAAACGAAATTACTAATGATCTTACAGAACATATTCCGAAACTATTGCAGAGTTGTTCCGATTTAATTAGTGAAGAAAGCGATTTTGGTCACATTGATATTGAACTAAACACAGCGATGAATGAAAGAGTGCAACAATATCTAGAACAAACTGTATTACCTAATCTTGCTCGCTCTATGCAAAATTGGATTGCGACTTCTAATAACGAGCTCCTTCAAAGTCAATTGTACTTAGAAGAAACCAGTGAAGGACTTAATTCTTTATTTGGAGAAAATCGAATACAGTTAGAATGTGACTTTAAAGTAATTGATGACTGGCGCAGAGATACTGATAGAATGACAACTAGAATACAAATGGAAGAAGTAAATATTTTACGCCGATTTACACCAGCACAATTTTTACTGAAAAGTGCCGGTAAATTATTTGGAGTTCTTCCTAAAAATAAAGCTATGCTATATAACAAATACAAACAGTATTTAGAAAATGAAGATTATACCGATGTAACGGCTTCTATTATGAAGAAGTTTTTCTTGCAATTTGAGCTGTTTGAAAACACACAAGAGCGGGATATTAATATGTTCTTTAGAAATCCATTTGGCGCGTTGGAACAAGCTGTAGAAAATACTCATTTAGAAATAAAAGAAAAACAAGATAAGCTGCATAAAATGAAATCAAACCCTGAAGTTTATCATGATCCTATAAAACTCTTTGAATTGAGATTACGTCAATGTGAAGTAATCTTGAATATAGGTGAGGATAATTCCTATACAGATTTATCTTTAGAAACAATCGTAGAATAAACGTAAAGTAACTCCAAAATATACAATGAAAGTTGATTTTGGAGTTGTTTTTTGTTTAAATCTGTATAATATGTACGTTCTTTTTAATAGCAGATTGTATCATGTGTTATAAGAGAAAAAATAGGGAAAAGGGGGCAATAGTAATTAGTTGCTCCCTTTTCATATATATAATGTTTATCCCGCAGTGATAGTTAGACTTCCACCACAAAATTCGGTGAATGCGAGATAGTTAGGTGGGAGCTGAGTTACTCGTAAAATCCCGATTGGTGAGGGCTAATAATCAGTAGGGGATGGACAAAACCTCCACTGATTAAATCTTCACTTTATGATGCTATTGCTAGATAAGCAAAGTACTAATGAAACCTTAAATTAATTGAAAACACACCTTAATTAGAGTATTTAAATGTCAGATAAATATTTTCCAACATACAGTCCACTTGCAGCTGCTTGAGATAATGAATGAGTGACGCCTGAACAATCTCCAATTAAAAATAGCCCATTCATAGTTGATTCAAAATGGTTATTGACTTTTATGGTAGGAGCATAGAATTTTCCATCAATTCCATATAATAAAGTATCTTTATCGATAGG
Source organism: Bacillus hominis (assembly GCF_030348325.1). Taxonomy (NCBI): domain Bacteria; kingdom Bacillati; phylum Bacillota; class Bacilli; order Caryophanales; family Bacillaceae; genus Bacillus; species Bacillus hominis. The sequence goes on along the minus strand of NZ_JAUCFS010000005.1, from coordinate 3,356,414 downwards.
TTCTTGTATAAATTGTTCTAAGCGTAATAAAAACTCTTTGAGCCCTTCAATATATAGTGGAGGGATTTCTTTATTCAAATTTCCATAATCACCGTGTAGTGTAGGTTGTATACGATTATGTTTCATGCCGTTTTCCACTGTAGGTTGTTTCTTTAATAAGTCCTCTAAGCGCTGTATAACAATCCGATCTCGTCCTTGGTTAATGCTTTTAATAATTGAACTTGTGTATACATTTGCTTCTTGGAGAGTTGGAAAATAGCGCGGGATAAATAAAGTGAAATTTAAGTTAGGAGTGCCAGTTCCTTGCTCTCGAAAATTTTGACCGTCAGGCATAACTAAACCTTCTTCGTACTTTCGAATGATGCGTCCTTTTGGATTCATACAGTAAGTAGTTGCTGTGAAATGTTCATGCTCATAAGAAAGTTTTGTCTCAAATGTATCTTTTAATATAGAACGTAATTGATTTTCTTTCATCTCTACTCTAATACCTAAATCTACACGAGTTTGCTCCTGAGAAATATTAAGAGAAGTGCACATTTCTTTTAACCAATCCGCCCCGGAACGACCGGTTGCAAATACTAATTTCTTAGAATGGACAGTTTCTTGATTTGTATATATTTTAAAATGGTCTTTCTGCTTAACGATATTTTGTACATCTATATGAAATTGGATATCTATTTTGGTAAGTAAAAATTCATAGAGCTGCTGAAAAATGTTACTTGAAAGTGTAGTACCTAGATGCCTTACTTCTGTGGTTAGCATTTGTAAACCACACGCTTCAGCTCTCTTAGTGAGAGTTGGATTTTCTGTAGAATATTTTGAAACTGAACTTCCGCCAAACTGACATAGAATTTCATCTACTTCATCCATGAGTTGTATAAAGCCTTTTTTACCTACCTTTTGCTCGAGTTCGCCTCCAAATCCATTTGTATAATTAAATTTCCCTTCAGACTTTCCTAAGCCACCAAAACCGAAATATTTATCACATGCAGTACAGTTACATATTTCCCCTTGTTCTAAAGAGCAATTTCGATGTTCTAAAGGTTTGCCTTTATCAAGAATTAAAACCTTTTTGTTGCTTTTGGCTAATGTATAAGCCATAAAAATGCTACTCACTCCAGCACCGATAATTGTAATATCATACATATTTTTTCACCTGCTACCGAATAGTTTGTTTGCTATTTTCCTAGTGTATAACAAATTATGAAAGGTAGGAAATAGCATTAAGTTCTGTATACAGTTATTTCATTGAAGATTTACGATTAAATATTGGCTTTGCCGATAAAGTTATTAGTTGTGAAAAGTAAATAACGAAAATGCACAGCTTTTAGAACTAAATGAAGGTGATCCGGCGCTTCTTATTTAAAATATAGTTTGTCTTGTAAGTGGAACAATTTTTGAGTTATCTCAATCGATGTTTCATTATGAAAAGACCAAATTTTTAAATCGGATTAATTTTAAGTGAAAATGAATATAATTAGACTTGTAAAAAAGCAACTGATTCTAGGAGATCAGTTGCTTTTTATTTTGAAGTGGATGAGCAAAAAAACCTAAAAGTGGTTGGTCCGTTTTTTGCAAACTTCTATTATGATAAGAGAAGAAAGGTAGTATTTTATTGATACCTTAAGAAGGACATTTTATATGTATCTCCTTTGTTTAAATAGACTGGTGTTAGAGAGGTGAAAAGACAATGAGTTTTGCAATTTCACTAGTTGTTATTATTGTAGTTGTATCACTGTTTGGGACCGTACTAGTCGCACGAAATGTGGAAGAGAATTACGGTAAGTCTACAAAGAGGAATGTGAAAAATTTATCTGCTATCTATGTCATCCTTCTTTTAGGACTACTTGTGGGGGTTACATGGTATGCGGTCGTTATTTTATAGAGTTTGTATATGATGGAGGAGTTAATGTATTGATGAAAAATGAGCGCCACGTTTTAGTTGTTTTCCCGCACCCAGATGATGAGTCGTATTGCGTGGCTGGCACCATTTTGGCTTATACTGAGGAGAAAATCCCTCTTACTTATGTTTGCTTAACACTTGGTGAAATGGGAAGAGCGATGGGAAATCCACCATATGCAACACGTGAATCTTTATATGCTATTAGAGAGAAAGAGTTAAAGCTAGCTACAAATATTTTAGGGATTGAAGATTTACGTATGATGGGATATCGTGATAAAACTCTAGAATTTGAAGAACCCGGAAAATTAAGAAGTTTAATTCAAAATTGTATCGAAGAATTGAATCCTTCGTTAGTTATTTCTTTTTATCCAGGATATGCAGTTCATCCAGATCATGATGCAACAGGGGAAGCGGTAGTAGAGGCATTAGCTAATATTCCGGAAAGTAAACGACCGACTTTTTATGCGGTAGCTTTTTCGAATAATCATGAAGCTGAAATTGGGCCTCCGGATTTTAAAAATGAAGTGAAAGAATATGTTCCAAAAAAATTAGAGGCATTACGAGCACATACATCACAGTTTGCAACTAAGGCGGAGGAGCTGGAAAGAGAGTATGAAGGCGGTGTTCCAGAAATAGTTGAGTGGTTAGAAAAAGAGCCGTTTTGGATATATCCATTAAAGAATAAGAAAATGTAGTGCTATAACTGAAGGGGATTTATATCTATTTTATATATAAGAATCAAAAGGTTTATTACAATATAGAAGGATCGGGACCAATTATATTGTTTTTACACGGTCTTGGAGGAAATTCAAATAATTGGTTATATCAAAGGCGGTATTCGACTTTCATTGAGTTGAAAAATAGTGGACACTTGCCTTATTTAGAACAGCCTACTAGTTTTAATGAGACAGTTGAGACATTTGTAAACCATGTGATTGATTAATACTATTTATACAGTGAATACTTGTTATTAATGAATTAGAGACGTCGGTTTTAAGAGGAGGGAAATAGATGGAATGGAAACTAAATCGTGCAGATAAGACACCTCTTTATAAACAAATTGCTGATTATATTGAAAGAGGTATTTCTTCAGGTGAATTTCCTTCTGATAGTAAATTACCTTCCGAGCGCATGCTAGCAAAGGAGTTACAAGTGAATCGGAGTACGATAGTGGCTGCGTATGAAGAATTGAAATCACTTGGGGTAGTAGAACGGAAAAAAGGAAGCGGAACGAGGGTCAATACAGACATATGGGGTGTGTCGCATAAACGAATACCGAACTGGGGTAGGTACGTTGAGGATGGATCGTTCTTACCTAATGTACCACTCGTTCAACAAATTCGAACGGAAACACAAAAAGATGACTTAATTAATTTAGCGAGTGGTGAATTGTCACCAGAGTTAATTCCGAGCGGTAGATTTCGAACGATTTTGTCGGAGAAAACATTTATGGGAAACCTCGGTTATGACCATCCACTTGGAAATGAAATGTTGAGAAAAACAATTGCAGCACATGTTCAGCAATATAAACAAATAGAAGCTGATTCATGTTCTATTCTTATTACATCTGGAGCCCAGCAGGCACTTAATCTTATCGTTCAATGTTTGCTAAAGCCTGGTGATGCGATTGCGATTGAGGATCCTTCCTATTGTTTTTCACTTCCGATGTTTAAATCAGCAGGATTAAAAATATACCATTTATCAGTTGATCAGCATGGTATGAATCCAGATGATTTAATTGATTTGCACAAAAAGCACCGCGTTCGTATGGTGTTCTTAAATCCAGATTATCAAAATCCAACTGGAACGGTGCTTTCATTATCGAGACGTAAAAAGATTTTAGAACTATCTTCTGAATTTGGTATACCGATTGTAGAAGATGATCCGTATAGTTTGACTTCTTTTAATGGAGAAGTAAATCCGACATTAAAATCGATGGACCAAAATGGAAATGTTCTATATGTAAGTTCATTATCAAAAATTGTTGCATCAGGATTACGTATTGGTTGGGTAATTGGCCCCACGCGCGTAATTGAACGATTGGCAGATGCGAAGCAGCAAGTTGATTTTGGGCATAGTGTTTTTACACAGTGGGTAGCAAATCAATTTTTAGAATCCGAGGATTTTCATACGCATATTACAATGCTTCGTGGACAATTGAAACAAAGAAGAGACGAGTTAATTGCAAGTCTTGAAGAATTATTAGGGGACCGAGTTGAGTTTTTTGTTCCTGAGGGCGGAATACATGTATGGTGTAAAGTTCAAGGCTCTTTTGATGAATATCATTTATTAGGTAAAGCTATACAAAATGGGGTAGCGTTTGTTCCAGGAAGTGTTCTAGGCTCGAAAAGGGAATATATACGATTTACTTTTGGTAGAGCAAATGTAGAACAAATTGAGGTTGGAATTAAAAGGTTTGCAGAGACCTTAAATGAGATACAAGAGTAAGTGCGTTATAGAAGATATGGGGGCACATGGTTTTGAAACGGGGGTAAGCAATTGAAGTACTTGACGCTCTTACTTCAAGTAGGGATACTATATTTATTTAGCTTAGCAGGCGTATGGATCCGGGAAGTATTTCACCTATCTATGCCAGGAAGTTTAATAGGAATGTTAATCCTTTTTCTTCTTCTTTCCACTCGTATTTTGCCATTAAAATGGTTTGAGATAGGGGCGGAAAAACTAATAGTATTTTTACCATTATTTTTAATTCCTTCAACGACTGGATTAATGGAATACGGTTCTTTCCTTTTAAGTAAGGGCAGTATTGTGTTCTTTCTAGTTGTTGTAAGTACTTTAGTAACATTGATTATTTCAGGTTATGTAAGTCAATTGTTAATAACATCAAAAAAATAAAATTGACAAGGTGCGCTATTCAAATGGTCTTAATTTTTATTACTGTAGTGATTTATATATTGGCGACAAAGCTATATAAAAAATTTGCGTTTCCATTTACTCTACCGGTGTTAACAGTTACGGCAATTATGATTTGTATATTTCTTACTTTTGGGATTTCTCATCATGAGTATAAGGAAAATGGGGGAGATTTTCTTTCCAGTTTCTTGAGCCCAGCAATTGTAGCTTTAGCTATACCGCTATTTAAGGAACGAAAGATACTGATGAAAAATTTATTATCGATACTGATAGGAGTAGCAATCGGAATAGTAGCTTTAATAAGTGTGAATGTAGTGATTGGGAAAATGTTGAATATAGATAAAGAACTTATATTAACAACGATACCGCAATTAGCGACGATGCCCATTGCAGTTTCGCTAGCTGAGCAAATTGGTGGTATCCCATCTATGACAGCTAGTTTTGTAGTTGTTGCAGGAATAACAGGTGCTATTATAGGACCGACAGTACTTAAGCTTTTCCGTATAACAAGTATAATTGGAAAAGGAGTAGGGATGGGCTGTGCATCACATATCATCGGTGTGAGTCGTCTAGTGAAAGAAGGCGAGAAAGAAGCAACTATCGGTTCGGTAACGATGATTGTAACAGGGATACTTATTAGTATATTCGTACCTTATGGAATGAAATTTTTATTTTGAAAATTAATGAATCGTAATAAGGAGTATAACACTACTCATTTTAGAACGTAATGGAGATGATGAAAGTGACAACGTGGTTTATAGTTACATTATTTATTTTTGGTGCTCTTAAAGTACTAGTTTCTAGTATGCCGACTTCTGTTGTAGAATCAATTATTAGTAGATTTGAATTACATCAAAAACTTGATGAGGAAAATACGATTATAACAGTTGATGGAAAAAGTATAGAAGGAGAAATGAAACTTCAAGTTATAAATGACTTTAACGAGGCTTTATTTTTAGATAAACATTATTTTCCGCCGCAAGGAGAAGGAACACCAATAGTCATTGAGACAAAGAAAGGAAAAAAAGAGATTAGATTTTCTATATATAGCTACGTGGAACACGTTGATGTAGTAAAGCAATATAAGAAGAAAGTAGTTGCATATCGTTTGCGATCAAAAAGCCTTCAAAGTCGTTCAGTAGCAGTAACAGAAGAGTATGCTTAAGGGGAGACCGTTATAAAAACGGTCTCTTTATTTTTATCCAATTATAAAATTTCCAAATAAGAGAAAAGAAAATGATATATCCAAACAAAGAATAACTGTGCTGCCAATTCATACTATGTACAAATAAACCCAATCTCTCAGCAACTTGTTCAAAAATGCTAGCACAAACACCTATTAAAATAATAAATAGAGTTCTAGAAGCTGTAGATAATTTTCTTGAAATTTGTATAAAAGAGGTTGTTAAAATCGGCAGTATGAACAAGGTAAAAGCTATGTTAACTGAAAATATGGATGGAAAGGGTCTAATTGGAAAGGTATATATTTGTCTATTAATGAAGAAAATATCTAAGCAAGTTCCGATAATAGAAGAGAGAAAGATTGTAACTGCTAATGCTAGAAAATCATTCTTCTTCTCGAAGGAGAACATTTTTCTTTGCGAGAATTGCGAGTTCAATTTTTTCGAGTGTTTTACAGTAGTCTTCTGTAATTTGTCCATGTATCCTTTCCTCCTTATCAGTTAAATAATGTATGATTTGCCAGTCGTTAAACCAATCTTCATGTTTTGTTTCCTCGTGTTTCATATTTTTCCATGCGTAAATAAGCGCAGGGCTGTATATACGATAGGAATCACTTTTTAATTGGCACCTCTTTATTCTTCGTTTATAAAACTCTCGTGAAAAGGATTCATTTACACTTGAAAATAAATGCGGCCAATAATCTTTTCGGGATCCAGTGTGTGGATGAGTATCAGCCCATTGTAGTATAGAAGCTAAAACATACTCATCATGAAATAATAATGCATATAATCTTTTTCCGAGTAAAATTCGTTCGTGCAAGGAAGTGAAATGTTTCATTGTATCACCAATTAATAGTATTTTCTGTTTGGAATTTTCTTCATAGAAAGGGAAAAGGATATGATTAAATTGAAAGAAATCAAAAAGCCTGAATCCAATACTATTTAGTACTTTTTTTTTGAAGTGTGTATTTTGAATCACTCTTTTTTCTAAGTAGTTTTGCTCATTAATAATAGTCGCAATTGCTAATACTTTTTTGTTTCCAGTTTTCCAGAAAAAGTTCCACATCGTTTCCATAAATGTTGAAACATTAAGATGAGGGAGGAGGTGAAAAAGATTTGTGGATGTTTTTAAACTCTGTTCATATAACAAAAATTGTGGATACACATCTTGAAAGATAAGCCAATTTCCTCGCTCTAAAAAAGAAAAAAAAGTAAATTGATCTTTCTCAGATAACAACTTCGTATACAAATCCCCTTTTAAATCTGTCATGCTCCAACCGCCGTTACGCGATACCATATGTCCAAGCAAAGCCCAATGTATTTCAGGATATCTTTTGTAAAATTGATAGTAAGCGCGAGTTCTTGTCACATTATTTTGATTTAATAATTTTGTTCGTTCTTTAATTGTATGTAGCAATCTTTCTTCCTCTTTCGAAAGATTATAAAGAAAGCTATTTGCGTTGGTGCATTTTTGTTTCAGTTCATTTTTTATAGAGAAGAGGGACAGAGGGGTGTTTTTGTAAAGTTTATTATTTGGATTGTCGTGGTGCATGTAATTCCCTCCTATTCAAGTCTGTTATCATAAATGTATTAGTAACTACTTAAATAAATGATATGTGAGGGAAATGAAAAGTTGCAAAGTACAGAAAAAGGAAAGAGGAGACGGGCTCTTCTTTCCTTTTTCTTGTATTTATTTGCGTTAAAGATTATAAAGTAAAGCTATAAAGAATGAATTCCTTTTTCCAGCAGAGTAGAAAATGAATCAGCGTGAATAGGTTTACTGTAATAATAACCTTGAATAAACTGACATTTATTTTTTTGAAGGAAATTTACGTGTTCTTTCGTTTCTATACCTTCAGCAATGACAGACATTCCTAATGTATGTGCTAATGTGATGATCGTTTTAATGATTTCCATTCCATCTTCACACGTTTCAGACATTGTAATAAATTCTCTCGGGATTTTTAACGTATCGATTGGATATAAAGGTAAGTAGGCTAGGGAAGAATAGCCTGTACCAAAGTCGTCGATTGAAATGTGAATCCCTAAACTTTTTAGTGTACGCAGTTTTATCAATGTTTCTCGCTCATCCATCATTGCAATTCGCTCTGTTAATTCAAGATCGAGAGAACTTGCTGGTAAACCTGTAGTTGCTAAAGTAGAAGAAATAGACTTTACAAAATCTTCTTGTTCAAATTCTTTAGCAGATAAATTTACACCTATTTTTAAATGTGAATATCCGAGTGCGTGCCAACGTTTCATTTGCTGACAGGCTTGCTGTAATGTCCATTTTCCTATTGGAATAATTTGTAGTGTTTCTTCGGCAATCGGGATAAATTCATATGGAGAAATAACACCTAATTCGGGATGATTCCATCTGATTAAAGCTTCAGCACCGATAATTTTGTTAGATTTGCTATCAACTTGAGGTTGATATAAAAGGAACAATTCTTCATTTTGTATTGCGTTTGGTAAATCTTTTTCTAGTCGTAAACGTCTTTCGATTTTTTTAGCGATTACATCGTCATAAATAGAGACAGAGTTAAGCTCTTTTGCCTTTGCATCATACATTGCAACATTAGCATTTTTCAGAAGTGTAGCGGTATCGATTCCAGAATGTGGATAAATAGCGATGCCGATACTCAGTGATAAAGTTAATTTATGCTCATATATGACAAATGGTTTTTTCATGTCTTCAAATAATTGGTTACATAACTTGAATAAGGAATCATGGTCCGTATAGTTTTCGATTAAAATTGTAAATTCATCGCCACCGATTCTTGACAGATGAGTATGTGATGGAAGACATAATTGGAAACGTTTTGCTACTTCTTCTAATATGTAATCACCTGAAGAATGTCCAAGTGTATCGTTAATTACTTTAAAGCGATCTAAATCTAAATATAATAATGCAAACTCACTTTGTGTTGTTTGAGCATTTTTAATAAATTTTCTTAACTTCCTATGGAAAAAGGATCGGTTCCCAATTTTCGTTACAGTATCGTGGAATGCTAAATATTTTATTTCTTCTTGTTGTTTTTTTAGTGCGGTAATATCCTTTACCATAATGTAGCTTCCTGAAATTTGTCCATCTATCATAATAGGAACGATGGTAACGTATAAAAAATAAGTAAAGCCATCTTTATATTGAGAACTAAGTTGTAAGGATGCTGATTCTTGTTGTTTAACTTTTTCTAATGCAGATGCTAGTTTATGTTTATCTTCATCTAAAATAATCGAAAAACATGTTTCACCGAGTAACTCGTTCGTTGGTGCTCCGAGTAATACACTTCCTGCTTTATTTACATTTAAGAATATTCCATTTAAATCAATCGTAAAAATAGGATCAGGGTGATACTCATATAAAGATTTAAATTTTTGTTGTTTTTGAGATAAAGCCTCTGATTTTTGGACTAAATCAGAGGTTCTTAAAGTAACTTTTTCTTCCAGTTGAGCATTAAACGCTTGTAGACGTTTTGTTAGGGAATTGTTTTGCATACGTACAATAGAATGACGAATGAGTACGAAAACAAAAGTAATACAATTTCCTGTAATGAGAGTTGAAGATGATGTTTGTTCTTTTAATGTAAATCCGATTAGTATTGCAACAGCAAGATAGGGAAATACGACTAAAACTTTTTTTCCTAGTAAAGGGTTTACAATGAAATAATTTTTATGACTATTATAATCCTCGGAAATAGCCCCAGCTATTGCGATAAGTAATATAGGTATTCTATATAAAAGACGTAATAATGTTATCGTGTCAGTTGATAAATGGTTATGTAAGTAAAAATAAATATAGTTAAAAGTTGCAGAGCTTATTAATACAAAAATAAAAATATAAATTTTCCGTTTAGAATTAAAAATTGTTGGGCGGAAAAAGAGACTAACACCTAGTAGAAGAAATAGTAAATCTACAATTGGATATAGAAATGAAAGGAAAACATCTCCCAGTGAAAGAGAGAATATATTTAAATTTGGCTGATTAAATAAATACCATTCTAATGTGAATATAGAAGTAAGTACTATACATATATCACAAATAAAGAACGCTTTTTCCCATTTATTGCACTCTTTTAAAATTTTATAGCAGAAAGCGATAAGGCAGAAGAATAGAAAAAACATGTAAAATACATCAGAAACAGTAAAACGATGTATTGGAATTTCGAAAAAGTTATCTTGATACGTATATACTATTTTTCCTAATAAAAAACTACCAATTGCTATTGTGATACATATCCAAAAAGGGTTTGAACTAACTTTTTTAGAATATATAGAGTAAATTAATGATATAAATGTAATGGCTTCAACGATGAGTGAAGCGAAGCGTACATTGAAATTTGAAAAATGAGTAGGGAATAGAAAGAAAAACATAAAATAGATGGAATAGCATATCAATGTTGTGATTAATATACATAGTTGTAAATTTTTATTTAATTTCAATAAAATCACCTTCTTTAAGTATGCGCTATGTTCGTAATATCTATACATAATAATATTACTTAAAAATTGTATCAGATTTCCTTATAAAAATCATGATTATAAGGAAAGAATTGAATAGTGTGATATTTCTTGAAGTTGAAAAAATATTACGTTCAATAATTTTTAGTTTATAAGGAATGTAGATTGAAATTGTATATTTAGTCATCCTGTAGATTTTAAAGGTTTTTTAGTGATTTGCAAGTGGAGATGCAAAATTGCATATAAAATGAAAGGAAACTTCTTTCTAGGTGAGGGGAGTTTTTTGTTGTTATAGGATATTAAGTAAGACTTTTGTATGCATCTATTCTCATACTAATGAGGGATTTCAGAAAGGTGTTAAGTATATACAATAATATGAAACACTTCATAAAGTTTTTAGTATGGGAGGAAGAGCATGAAAAATTGGGTGAAGTTTAGAATAGCACGTCCAACAGATAAGTTTGAAGAGATTATAGCATTCTATGAAAAAGGATTAGGCTTAAAACGTATAGGTGAATTCTACGATCATGAAGGCTATGATGGGATCATGTTCGGTCTACCAGATGAAGAGTATCATTTAGAATTTACAAGACATATAGATGGAAGTCCATGTCCGGCTCCAACAAAAGATAATTTACTAGTATTTTATATGCAAGAATATAGTGAAATAGAAAAAGTGAGTAAGAGGCTGCATGCAATGGGATACGAAGAGGTAGAGCCAGAAAATCCGTATTGGAAAGAAAAAGGAATTACAATAGAGGATCCGGATGGTTGGAGAATTGTGTTGATGCAAATAGAAGAATAAGGTGTAACGGAACTGTTAGAAGGAGGAGAGTTCGACTTTCAATTTGGATAAAAGAAAATATAAAAAGGCTCCTTAGTAAGGGTAGAAACTTAAAGGAAAGCCTTTTTGTATTTATAATCTGAAATTTCTCATTTTAAAAAGTTATCGAATATTATAAAATAAGAACGCATATTCTTATGGCTTTGTCTTTAAAGAAAGATATAAAAACGGAGGACTTTTTATGATATGCCGAATTAAGGATGCAGAAATATACTATGAAATTGTGGGAGAAGGTAAACCAGTCATTATCATACATGGTTGTACTCCTGACCATAGGTTAATGAAGAGGTGTATGGAATCAGTATTTCAGAAATATGAAGGTTATCAAAGAATTTATATGGATTTACCTGGCATGGGAAAATCGAATGCTCCAGAATGGATAAATAGTTCAGATCGTATATTAGAAGTGTTAACTACATTTATTGAGAAAATCATTCCAACTGAAGAATTTTTACTAGTAGGAGAGTCTTATGGGGGATATTTAGCTAGAGGGTTACTCTCAAAGATGTTTGAGAGAGTTAATGGATTATTATTAGTATGTCCTGTTGTTGTAGCGCAACCAGGGAAAAGACTTCTACCAGATAAACAGGTAATTGTAAGAGATGAGGAATTTTTAAAAACGCTCACTTCAACCGAAAGGGAAGAATTTTGTGAGTTAGCAGTGGTAGCAAATGAATATACATATAAGCGATTTAAAGAAGAGATTAAGTCAGGACTAGAAGTTGCTAATAATGAATTTATTAAGAGTTTGCAAAAGAACTATCCCCTTTCTTTAAAGTTTCATAGTAATAAATATGAGAAACCAGTTCTCCTGTTAGCAGGAAGGCAAGATATATCGGTAGGATATCAAGATATTATAGGAATAATTGAGGAGTACCCAAGAGCGACATTAGCAGTGTTAGATATGGCAGGACATAATTTACAAATTGAACAGCCGGAATTATTTGAGAGTTTAGTGGGAGAGTGGATTAGACGAACAGTCGAATAAAGTAGCTTGAAAAAATAAATATATAGATTCTTCCTAGATTTTAGGAAGGTTTAGATTAAAGTAATTTATTAACTTATAAATATTTTCAAGGGGGAAGTATGACTACATATATTTATATGGTTAGGCATGGTGAATCACCAAAATTAGAAGGAAATGAAAGAACGCGTGGATTAACTGAGAAGGGACATATGGATGCTCGTAGAGTAACTGAGATATTAAAAGCGGAGGGAATTGATACTTTTATTTCAAGTCCGTATAATCGGGCTATGTTAACGATAGAAGAGTCAGCTAATTTTTATGAAAAAGAAATAGTAGTATATGAAAATCTTAAAGAGTGTAGGTTTTCAAGTAGGGATAAGATTGTATCAGACAAGGAAGTGTATCCACTTGTAAAGAGGATGTTTTCTAATCCGGAATTTGCACTAACTGAAGGAGAGTCATATGCAGAATGTCAGAGAAGGGTAGTGAAAGTGTTAGAAGAAATATTAATACATTTTCAAGGACATAAAATTGTAATTGGTACACATGGTCTTGTAATGACACTAATGATGAATTATTTTGATAATCAATATGGATTTGAATTTTTAATGAATACATCAAAACCGGATATATATAAGATGGGATTCAAAGAAGATCAATTAATGAATGTAGAGAGATTGTGGAGAGAAGAATGAAATGGATAATATGGAGTGTGTTTTCAAAGTTACTTTGAAAACACACTTTTTTCATAGCATTATTGCAGTCAAAAAAGTTAAAATATTTCATTATAAGGATTATAATAGAGAAAGAAATATAAAAGGGAGTGAACGAATTTGAAACAAGAACTTATTGAAAGATTTACGAGATATGTAAAGATTGATACACAATCAAATGAGGAAAGCCATACAGTACCAACAACGCCTGGACAAATTGAATTTGGTAAGTTATTAGTAGAAGAGTTAAAAGAGATTGGCTTAACAGAAGTGACGATGGATGATAACGGTTATGTAATGGCAACACTTCCTGCTAATACGGATAAGGATGTTCCTGTAATCGGCTTTTTAGCACATTTAGATACAGCAACAGACTTTACGGGGAAAAACGTAAAACCACAAATTCATGAAAATTTTGATGGGAAAGCAATTACGTTAAATGAAGAGTTAAACGTTGTGCTAACGCCAGAACAGTTCCCAGAACTACCATCATATAAAGGACATACAATTATTACAACTGACGGTACAACACTTCTTGGAGCAGATGATAAAGCTGGTCTTACAGAAATCATGGTAGCAATGAATTATTTAATACATAATCCGCAAATTAAGCATGGGAAAATAAGAGTAGCATTCACACCAGATGAAGAGATTGGCCGTGGACCATCGCATTTTGATGTAGAAGCATTTGGTGCATCATTTGCTTATACGATGGATGGAGGTCCATTAGGTGGTTTAGAGTATGAAAGCTTTAATGCTGCAGGTGCTAAGTTAACGTTTAACGGAACGAATACACATCCTGGAACAGCGAAAAATAAAATGCGTAATGCAACTAAACTTGCTATGGAGTTTAATGGGCATTTACCAGTAGAAGATGCACCGGAATATACAGAGGGCTATGAAGGATTCTATCATTTGCTTTCTTTAAATGGTGATGTTGAGCAAAGTAAAGCGTATTATATTATTCGAGATTTTGATCGTGAAAATTTTGAAGCGCGTAAAAATAACGTTGAAAATATTGTGAAGCAAATGCAAGAGAAGTATGGGCAAGATGCAGTCGTTTTAGAAATGAATGATCAATACTATAACATGCTTGAAAAAATTGAACCAGTGAGAGAAATTGTTGATATTGCGTATGAAGCGATGAAAAGTTTAAATATCGAACCGAACATTCACCCGATTCGCGGTGGAACAGATGGATCACAATTATCATATATGGGATTACCGACGCCAAATATTTTCACTGGTGGTGAAAACTATCACGGTAAATTTGAGTATGTTTCGGTAGATACTATGGAAAAAGCTGTTCAAGTTATTGTAGAAATCGCAAGACGATTTGAAGAACAAGCTTAAAAAAGAACCAAGTAGTACGAATGTGCTACTTGGTTCTTTTTAATATAGCACTCGCCACAAATAAAAAGTTGCATAAGATTCCCAGTTAATCCAATTTAATGCGAAATCTTTTATTTCATTTTTAGTCGGTTTATTTTCGGAACCTGTTATAAATTTAATTGCATTATGCAAACCAACATCATCAATTGGAAAAGCTGAAGGGAACCGTAAACAGCGCATTAAAACATAGTTGGCAGTCCACGGCCCTATACCATGGATAGCAGTTAATTGTTTTTCAGCATGTTTCACATCTTGTATTTGTAGTAAAGATTCTTTTGATAGTTTCCCTTCTGTAATAAACTGCGCAATACCAATTAAATATTCACATTTTCTAGTTGTCATCTTCAATTTTTTAAGATCCTCTACATGTAGAGTTGCAATCGTTTCAGGAGAGGGGAATATCCAATGTTTTCTATCGTTCCATTCTACATACTTCCCAAATTGCTCGACTAATCTTCTTTTTAGCGTATAAGCATATGTGAGGTTAATTTGTTGACCGATAATTCCCCAGGAAAGTGCTTCAAATAAATCTGGAATACCTAATGTACGAAGTCCATAATACTTTTGAATAGGTCCTTGAAGGAGTGGATCATGTTTTGCTAATTTATAAAAGGGAGTTAAATCCGTAGTTAAATCAAACCACTCTTTTACATAGTTAGCTACAACATCACATATCCATTTTTCAGAGATATATGATTCTCCTAAAAAACGTATTTGAATATTGCCATCGGTATTCATACTAATTTCAACTAAAGGGTTTACATCTTGAACAGGGATAACTTTATAAATTTTGTTATCTTCAATATGAAACATACATTCATTGTTAGAACGTGAAAGATAGCGTAAGTTTTCTTGGAAACTAAATTCTTTTGGAACTACTAAAGTTAATGTGCTATTATATTCTGCTGTCATATGGATTCCACCTGTAACTTTTCTAATGTAAGCAATTCTTTCTTCATCTCTAACCCTCCTCTAAAACCAGTTAGTTTTCCATCTTTTCCTATAACGCGATGGCAAGGGATTGTAATGAGAAGAGGATTGGCAGCAATAGCAGAAGCAACGGCGCGCACAGCTTTAGGTTTTTGAATTCTTTCAGCAATTTCTGTATAAGAATATGTTTTTCCATAAGGAATTTCACGTACCGTATTCCAAACAGATAATTGAAAGTCCGTTCCGTAAGCATCGATAGGGAATGTAAAAGTTTCTCGCTTGTTTTCTAAATACTCGATAACTTCTCTCGTATATGTTTGCAAGTAGTCTGGGTTGCGGGTCAATATATGTTGTGGCAGTTTTTTTCTAGCCCATATATTTAGTTCTTCGAAGTTTTCGTCTTGGGATCCTATGAAACATAGTCCATTTTCAGTTGCAGCAATATGAAAGTTCCAATTTTTATGTGTAAATAGCGTCCAATATATAGATTTATTTTTGTGGGAATTCATTATTGTATCCCTCTTTCATTTCGTTTTTTTTTCGATATTCAGTAGGAGTAAATCCGGTTTTCTTTTTAAATAGAGTTGCGAAATACTCTGGGTTTTCTATCCCGACAGCAGTACTAATTTCCTTAACGGCTTGATTTGTATGTGAAAGGAATTCTGCGGCTTTAACAATCCTGAATTGCTGTATATATTCTATTGGACTTATTCCTATCAGTCTTTTGAAAGTGCGTTGTAAATGAAATGGGCTACCGTGGCACATTTCCGCGAGTAGGTCGAGAGTTAACCCTTCGTCATAATGTTTTTCAATATAGTCTTTAATTTGTTCTACCCACTCTTCATTAGGTAAAGTGATCCCATTTGGTTTACAACGTTTGCACGGACGAAAGTTTTCATGCAATGCTTGCTCTGCATTTAGAAAAATTCGTACGTTGTTTTTATTCGGTATTCTCGATTTGCACGATGGTCGGCAAAAGATCCCAGTCGATTTCACAGCATAAAAGAATTTGGTATCATAGGAAGAATCATTATGAATAATTGCTTGCCAATGCTCACTTGTTAACGTAAACCCTTTATTGTGCAAAGAACATCACCTCTGAAATTAGTATAACCTGAATAATGTGCATATGTACGTATTCACAAATGTAAGAGCAAGATTACAAAGATGAAAATATGATTGTTTTTCTATTTTGTGTTAGCATGAAAATTGAAAATGCACATCAAGAGGAGGAACATAAATGAAGTTGATTTCATGGAATGTAAATGGTTTGCGAGCAGTTATTGCAAAAGGCGGATTTCTAGAATATCTAGAAGAATCTAATGCAGATATATTTTGTTTACAAGAAATTAAATTACAAAGTGGACAAATCGATTTAGATATAGAAGGATACTATACATACTGGAATTACGCTGTGAAAAAAGGGTATTCGGGAACTGCTATTTTTACAAGAAAAGAACCGATTTCTGTTACATACGGTTTAGGGATTGAAGAGCATGATCAAGAAGGACGAGTTATTACGTTAGAATTTGATGATTTTTATATGATAACGCTGTATACACCAAATTCTAAACGAGGATTAGAACGTTTAGATTACAGAATGGAATGGGAAGATGATTTCAGGGCTTATATTAAGCGATTAGATGAAAAGAAACCAGTTATTTTTTGTGGCGATTTAAATGTTGCTCATAAAGAAATAGATTTAAAAAACCCGAAAAGCAATCGGAAAAATCCTGGTTTTTCCGATGAAGAAAGAGAAAAAATTACACGTGTTTTAGAGGAAGGGTTTATTGATACATATCGATATTTATACCCTGAACAAGAAGGGGCGTATTCATGGTGGTCATACCGCATGGGAGCGCGGGCGAAAAATATCGGATGGCGTTTAGATTACTTTATCATTTCCGAAAGGTTAAAACATAAAATTCTCGATGCGAAAATTAATAGTGAAGTAATGGGATCAGACCATTGTCCAGTTGAATTACGTATGGATTTCTAAAAAAAAGTATCTTCTTGAAAAAGGAGATACTTTTTTTTGTTCAGTTTGTTAAAATTTTTCAAATCATTCTTGAAATAATCTGATATTAAATATATACTTAATAACGATAATCATTATCAATGATAACGATTATCGTTGGTTGAGGGTTGTAAAGAATTTAATACTAGGGGAAGTGAACGAGAATGGCTCTCCATTTTACGTAGATTTGTTAACAATGTGAAATATAGATGAGGATTATGTTTCATATAATTAAATTTTATTGTTGGAATAATATATTTAAAGGTTTCGAGAGGAGATAAATAAATATGAACAAGAAATTATTTACATTAGGGATGGTTACAGTTTTAAGTGTAGGTTTAGCAGCGTGTAATAGTGCAGATAAAACTTCTGGGGAGCAAAAACAACAGACAAAAGCTACAGAAACGAAAAAAGATGAAAAGCGAAAAATTACATATTTAGGTAAAGAATATACAGTACCAGCAAAAGTAGATAAAATTGCGACAGCTAGTTTAGAGTCGATGGAAGATGCGGCAGTGCTTGGAATTAAGCCAGTAGGGGCGATTACTGTAGGTGGTAAATTACCAAAGTATCTTGAAAAAGATTTAGAAGGTGCAAAATCTGTAGGTGAGAAAATGGAACCGAATTTCGAAACATTACTTCAATTAAAGCCAGATGTTATTACATCAAGTACGAAATTCCCAGCAGAAACAGCTGAAAAATTTACGAAAGTAGCTCCTACATTCCCAGTATCACACGTTTCAACAAATTGGGAAGATAACTTAAAGTTAATGGGAGAACTAACTGGTAAAAAAGATAAAGCAGAAAAAATTATTAAAGATTACAATGCGGACGCTGAAAAAGCAAAAGCAAAACTTGGGGATAAATTAAAAGATAAAAAAGTACTTGTAATTAGATTAAGAGCAAACGACCTATTCCTATATCCAGAAGGAGTATACTTTAATCCTGTAATTTATAAAGATCTTGGACTAACTGCTCCAGAACAACTTAAAACTGTAAAAGCACAAGAAAAAATTTCCTTAGAAAAACTGGCAGAAATTAATCCGGATTATGTTTTCTTACAATATGAAGCAAGCGAAAATAATAAACCGAAAGTGCTAGAAGACATTGAAAAAAATCCAATTTGGCAAAGTATGAATGCTGCGAAAGAAAAGAAAGTATTTGTAAACGTTGTAGATCCAATGGCACAAGGTGGTACAGCTTGGAGTAAAACAGCATTCTTAAAAGAAGCAGTGAAAAATTTATCTAAATAATACAATAAGTAAGGTGCGTTGAATGATATGCAGAAAACGAATGCAGTACCAGTAACCATATTATGTATAGCACCCATACTCATCTTATTTACAGTTATACTTTCTATTTTGTATGGGGCGAAAAGTATTGATGTTGAAACAGTGTGGAATGCATTATTTCATTTTGATCCAAGCGATGTGGATCATAATATTATTATTACTTCACGTTTACCAAGGGTAGTTGCGGCTCTTTTAGTTGGAGCATTTCTAGCAATATCAGGAGCACTTATGCAGGGGATGACAAGAAACTATCTTGCATCCCCTTCTATTATGGGTGTGACGGATGGTGCAGCCTTTGTTATTACACTTAGTATGATTTTTCTTCCGGGAATGTCATCGATCGGTATGGTTTTATGTTCAATGATTGGTTCGGCACTAGGAGCCGGTATAGTGTTTGGTTTTGGCTCACTCCTTCAAAATGGCTTATCCCCTGTTAGGTTAGCAATTATAGGGACAGTTATAGGAACATTTTTAAGCAGTGTATCGGCTGCGATGGCTTCGTATTTTCAAATCTCTCAAAATGTTAGTTTTTGGTTTAATGCAAAGTTAGACCAAGTAGACCCTAATATCATTAAAATCACGATACCTTTCGGGATAATTGGGATAATTTTAGCACTGTTCATATCAAAATCTATTACCATTCTTTCTTTAGGAGAAGAGGTTTCTATTAATCTAGGGCAGCGTACAAAATTAGTTAAAGCGATGGCGATTTTATCAGTAATTTTTTTAACAGGAACGGCAGTTGCTTTAGTGGGGAAAGTTGGTTTTGTAGGCTTAATTATTCCACACATTACTCGCTTTATAATTGGGGTAGATTATAAATGGATTTTGCCATGCGCAGGCGTTATTGGTGGCGTTTTCTTAGCATTATGTGATGTTTTAAGTAGGTTTGTAAATTATCCATTTGAAACACCAATTGGAGTTGTTACATCATTAATTGGTATTCCTTTCTTCCTTTATTTAATCCGTACAAAAGGAGGAGAGAGACATGCCTAAAAGTTCAAGTCAACGTTTTGTAATGACTATTGGGATTATTGTATTTTTAATTTTATGTGCTATTTATATTAGTTTAACGAATGGTACGTTTGATATTACGATTACAGATGTATTTAAAACACTTTTTAGAATAGATCCAGTACCAGAACATGATTTAGTTATTTTTGAGTTTCGTCTTCCGCGCATTGTAATTGCTGGATTAGTAGGATTGGGTCTAGGCGTTGCGGGTGCTGTAATTCAAGGGATTACGAGAAATGGATTGGCGGACCCGGGTATTTTAGGAGTGAATGCAGGGGCAGGTACAGCAATCGTAATTTTTATGTTTTTCTTTCAAGGGCAATTAAAGAGTACAGACTGGGTTTCTATTATGATGATGCCGATGTTTGGCCTAGTTGGCGGGTTAGGTGCGGCGATAATAATTTATCTGTTTTCTTGGAAAAACGGTAAGTTAGACCCGCAGCGACTTTTATTAACAGGGATTGCAATCGGTTCAGGGTTTGGAGCATTCTCTATGTATTTATCACTCAAAATGAAGTCAACTGATTTCGAGATGGCTGCAGTTTGGGTGTCTGGAAGTATATATAGTGCAAACTGGAAATATATTGTTGCTATGCTGCCGTGGCTTATTATATTAATTCCGCTTATACAAAAGAAAGCTTATTTATTAGATTTATTTCAATTGGAAGAAACGAGTATTACAAGTTTAGGTGTTTCAGTAGAACGAGAGAAATCAATTTTACTATTAAGTAGTATCGGGCTTGTGAGCGCATGTGTTGCTGTTTCAGGAAGTATTGGTTTCATTGGCTTAATGGCACCGCATATAGCGAAAAGACTTGTAGGTATTCAGCATAAGCATATCATTCCGACGTGTGGAGTAATCGGAATGTTTTTAGTAATTGCTTCAGACTTTATTGCAAAAACAGTTTTCACACCTGTAGAGTTACCAGTTGGAATCGTTATTTCTATTGTCGGTGTACCATATTTCTTATATTTACTTTATAAGGCGAAAGCGTAAGAGGAGGAATAAAAGTGAGTATTTTAAGTGCAAAAAATTTAGAAACGAGTTATGAAAAGCTTACAGTGTTTCGCGATTTGAATGTGGAAATACAAGAAGGGAAAGTAACGACAATTATAGGGCCGAACGGGTGTGGTAAATCAACATTATTAAAAACAATGGGACGAATTTTAAAGCAAAAAAGCGGTAAAGTGTATTTGCAAGGACAGGATTTAAATACAATTCCAACGAAAGAAATTGCCAAGCTGTTAGCTTTACTTCCGCAAACTCCGATTGCACCAGGAGAACTTAAAGTAGAAGAATTAATTTCTTATGGACGTTATCCACATCGAAATAACGTAAATAAGTTAACTTCAAAAGATAAAGAGATGATCGATTGGGCATTAGATATAACGAAAACATCTGAATTTCGAACGAGACAAATTGCAAATTTATCAGGTGGTCAACGACAAAAGGTATGGCTAGCGATGGCTTTAGCACAAGAGACAGAAGTGTTACTACTAGATGAACCAACTACATATCTTGATATGTCTCACCAATTAGATGTATTGCAAATAGTAGAGAAGTTAAATAGAGAACATAATTGTACGGTCGTAATGGTATTACATGATATTAACCACGCAGCGAGATTTTCAGATGAAATTATCGCAATGAAAGATGGGGAAATCGTTACAACTGGTAGTCCAGAAGAAATCATCACAAATGAAGTATTAAAAGAAGTATTTCATATTGATGCGCGTGTCATGATTGATCCGTATAACGGCTCTCCGGTTTGTTTCGGCTACGATAGCGTTGTATCGCAAGAAGAAAAAGTAGAAATGTATGTAACGAGTTAAAGGGGGATTTACAATGAATACCACTATCGAAAAACAGCAGATTATTATATCTAATACAGAACAGTGGAAAATGTATTCAAAATTAGAAGGTAAGGAATATCAAATTCATATTTCAAAGCCGAAGCAACCAGCACCAGAGTCAGGATACCCGGTCATATATGTATTAGATGGCAATGCCTTTTTCCAAACGTTCCATGAAGCGGTTAAAATACAATCGGTTAGAGCGGAAAAAACAGGTGTTTCACCAGCCATTATAGTTGGTATTGGTTATCCAATTGAAGGGGCATTTTCAGGTGAAGAAAGATGCTATGATTTTACACCTGCCGTAATTTCAAAAGATGCTCCTTTAAAACCGGATGGTAAACCGTGGCCTAAAACAGGTGGAGCGCATAACTTCTTTACTTTTATTGAAGAAGAATTGAAACCACAAATTGAAAATGTTTTTGAAATCGATAAAGAAAAGCAAACGTTATTTGGTCATTCGCTAGGCGGATTATTTGCATTACATATACTATTTACAAATGTAAATGCTTTTCAAAATTATTTTATTAGTAGCCCGTCTATTTGGTGGAATAATCAATCCATACTTGAAAAAGAAGAGAATCTTATAAATGAATTAAATGAAGCGAAGATTGAAACGGGAGTATTCCTTACAGTGGGATCATCGGAGCGAGAGCATATGGTTGTAGATGCAAATGCATTATCAGAACGCCTTCTCCAAGTAAAACACAATAAGTTTATATTTAAGTTTTATGAGGCTGAAGGAGAGAATCATGCATCAGTTGTACCGACTTCTTTAAGTAAGGGTTTACGATTTATTAGTTGTGTGTAGAATGTGTACGAGATATGCATACTCTTCATATTTGGACGTTTGATAAAAAACAGGAGAATCACGAAGTTCCTCAAAATATGATTGATATGTTAAAACAACAGTTCCATATTGAACATGCTACAATTCAAATTGAAACGCTTAAAATTAAACATAACGAAATGATTGTTTAATAAAATGCAACTAAAAGGCTATGGAGAATTTCTCCATAGCCTTTTAGTTGTGTAAGTAGAATTGTCCTTTTTGAAAGTTTTGTTTCAATTTTTCGTCTAAAGAGACAAAAAGTTGTCACAATTCCGTCACAATTAGCATAAACATAAAATAGACGAAATGAACTTACCCCATAAAAGCTCGACTGATTCAACTAATGATTAGTAGGGCTGAAATAAACAACGATTAAAAGTTCACTTTATTCTCAAGGAGGTAGATCGTATGAAAACTATTCTTGCTATCGCTGGGCTTATTTGGGTTTTATCACATGGCATTCCAATTTATGAAGGAGAGCAAATTCGCAGTGCTCTTAATAAAAAATTTAATGAATATCATATCATTGATCGACAAGATAACGTTGTTACTGTTCGAGTAAATGACTGTTTTCATACGGTAACTGTTGAAGGGACTTCCGTAGTGAATGACACAAAAGTATGTGATCAACAATAACTTTATATATAATAGGAAGAAAAAAGTCTCAATTCAAATATGTGAAGATTGGGGCTTTTATTTATCCAGTTATTCGCGGGTTAATAATGAGTGGGAGATGAACAAAGCCCTCGTTGATTAAAGTTTCACTTAAATGGTTTTTGGAAAAGGGACAGGGTATAATGATAATTGAGATTGAGAAGCTAATAATTTGTTAAGAATAATCATATAAACATTAGATACTCATATGGGGTATCAATACATAGATATTTAATGCTATAATTGATATACTCAAAAAGACATTTATTTTTATCAGATGAAGAGAAACTTTAAGAAGGTGATAATATGGATCATAAAGAACATGAAGCGGTAACACATAGATCAGATAAAGAAAAAGAGCAAATTATAAATAGATTAAAGCGAATTGAAGGACAAGTCCGTGGTATTCAAAATATGATTGAAAATGATCGCTATTGTGTAGATATTTTAGTGCAGATTTCAGCGATTAATGCAGCGATGAAAAAAGTAGGAATGGGTGTTCTCAAAAATCATACAAGTCATTGTGTTTCAGGTGCTATTAAGGATGGTAATGGTGATGAAGCAATTGAAGAATTAATGACCGTATTTGAACGGTTTTCAAAGGCTTAAAAACAAGCTAGTATCTAACTAGCTTGTTTTTTGTTTATTTAAGACCTTTACCGTAAAGCTTAGCGACAGCAAGAAGACTAGGGAATTTCAGAGTGTACGTAATAGTTCGATTGATTAAATTCCTGTCATATACCTATAAAGGGTATATGTATGTTTTGTCGTAGAATGAATGGTTTTTTTTCAAAGAATGCTGTGTGGGATAAGAGAAAACAAGGAATTTATAAAAAAATATAAAAGTCATTATATAAAACCATTGATTACCTTAGGGGGGTATGGTAAGATGTAGTTGTGATTAATAAACAATGAAGAAACAAGAGGAGGATTTTAAATGGAACAGTTAACATTAAAAGTTGAAGGTATGTCTTGTGGCCATTGTGTAAATTCTATTGAAAGTAATGTGAAAGAACTAAACGGTGTTGAACAAGTGAAAGTTCAATTAACAGAAGGAACTGTTGAAGTTACTATTGACTCATCAGTCGTAACGTTAAAAGATATCGTTGCTGTAATTGAAGATCAGGGATACGATGTTCAATAATTATTTTTAGATAAGGAAATAAATCGTACTTTAAACGAAGTACGATTTATTTTGCTAATAATTATACCTCATGAGGGTATATAGAGGTGAGAGACATGAATGAACAAAAAGAGGCCAATCTTCAAATATCAGGAATGACATGTGCCGCATGTGCGAATAGAATTGAAAAAGGTCTTAAAAAAGTAGAAGGTGTTCAAGAGGCAAATGTAAATTTTGCGCTTGAAAAAACAAAAATTTTGTACGATCCAACTAAAACAAATCCGCAACAATTTAAAGAGAAAGTTGAATCGTTAGGATATGGTATCGTAAGTGATAAAGCTGAGTTTACTGTTTCAGGAATGACATGTGCAGCATGCGCGAATAGAGTTGAAAAGCGTTTAAATAAGTTAGATGGTGTGAACAAAGCGACGGTTAACTTCGCTTTAGAGTCGGCAACGGTAGACTTTAATCCGGATGAAATTAATGTCAGTGAAATGAAGAGTACAATTTCAAAGTTAGGGTATAAATTAGAAGTGAAATTAGATGAGCAAGATGGATCAACAGATCATCGCTTACAAGAAATTGAACGACAAAAGAAGAAGTTTATTATTTCGTTTATATTATCATTCCCATTATTGTGGGCAATGGTGAGCCATTTCTCATTTACATCATTTATTTATTTACCAGATATGCTTATGAATCCATGGGTACAACTAGCACTTGCAACTCCAGTACAGTTTATCATTGGAGGTCAGTTTTATATTGGGGCTTATAAAGCATTACGCAATAAAAGTGCGAATATGGATGTTCTCGTGGCACTTGGAACGTCCGCAGCTTATTTCTATAGTGTTTATTTAAGTATTCAATCAATTGGTTCCTCAGAACATATGACAGATTTATATTTTGAAACGAGTGCGGTACTTATTACATTAATTATTTTAGGTAAATTATTTGAGGCAAAAGCAAAAGGACGTTCATCAGAAGCTATTAAAAAATTGATGGGATTACAGGCTAAAACTGCTACAGTTGTACGAGATGGAACAGAAATAAAAATTTTAATCGAAGAAGTGGTAGCAGGTGATATCGTCTATGTAAAACCTGGTGAAAAAATCCCAGTAGATGGGGAAATTGTAGAAGGAAAATCAGCGATAGATGAATCGATGTTAACAGGTGAGAGTATTCCAGTTGATAAAACAATCGGAGACGTAGTAATCGGTTCTACAATGAATAAAAATGGATTTTTAAAAGTTAAGGCAACTAAAGTAGGAAGAGACACTGCATTAGCACAAATTATTAAAGTAGTAGAAGAGGCTCAAGGTTCGAAAGCTCCTATTCAAAGGGTAGCGGATCAAATTTCAGGTATTTTCGTACCTGTTGTAGTTGGGATTGCTATTATCACTTTTGTAGTATGGATGGTATTTGTTACACCTGGTGATTTTGGCGGGGCACTTGAGAAAATGATAGCAGTACTTGTTATCGCTTGTCCATGTGCTTTAGGTCTTGCGACACCTACATCTATTATGGCTGGATCAGGAAGATCAGCTGAGTATGGTATTTTATTTAAAGGTGGAGAGCATTTAGAAGCAACGCACCGATTAGATACGGTCATTCTGGATAAAACGGGTACAGTGACAAATGGAAAACCGGTATTAACAGATGTAATAGTAGCAGATGGATTTGATGAGAAGGAAATATTAAAATTAGTCGGTGCAGCAGAAAAAAATTCTGAACATCCACTTGCAGAAGCGATTGTAGAAGGAATTAAAGAAAAGGGAATTGATATCCCAAGTTCAGAAACGTTTGAAGCAATTCCTGGCTTTGGTATTGAGTCGGTTGTAGAAGGAAAACAATTATTAATTGGGACACGCCGATTAATGAAAAAATTCAATATTGATATTGAAGAAGTTTCTAAATCGATGGAAGAATTAGAGCGAGAAGGAAAAACAGCAATGTTAATAGCGATAGATAAGGAGTATGCTGGAATAGTTGCTGTTGCAGATACTGTAAAGGATACTTCAAAAGCAGCTATCGCAAGGCTTAAGAAAATGGGTCTAGATGTCGTTATGATTACAGGGGATAATACACAAACTGCTCAGGCAATTGCAAAGCAAGTTGGTATTGACCACGTCATTGCGGAAGTATTACCAGAAGGAAAAGCAGAAGAAGTGAAAAAACTTCAAGCAAAAGGTAAGAAAGTAGCGATGGTTGGAGATGGAATTAATGATGCTCCTGCCCTTGCTACAGCGGACATTGGTATGGCAATTGGAACAGGAACGGATGTAGCGATGGAAGCAGCTGATATTACGTTAATCCGCGGTGACTTAAATAGTATTGCAGATGCGATCTTCATGAGTAAAATGACGATAAGAAATATTAAGCAAAATCTATTCTGGGCGTTAGCTTATAACGGCTTAGGAATTCCGATTGCGGCGTTTGGTTTCTTGGCACCTTGGGTTGCAGGTGCAGCGATGGCATTTAGTTCTGTATCGGTCGTATTAAATGCATTACGATTACAAAGAGTGAAATTAAAATAATAAAAAACTCAATTAATATAGTAATTGAATATGACTTTTTACAAAAAACAATACTTAAAATAAGTATTGTTTTTTGTTCGTATAGAAAATATATAATGAAGTATGAGTATTGAACAGTATAGAGTAGAAAAGTTAAGTGGTAGTTTGAAAAGGAGATTTTTTATATGTTAAAAGATATTATAATTAGAAGATTCCAGAAAGAGGATTTAGAACAAGTATTACAATTGTTCTATGAAACGGTTCATACGGTTAATGCAAAAGATTATAACGAGTTACAGCTACAGGCGTGGGCTCCAGAGCGACTAGATAGAGAGAGATGGCTACAGTCTTTAGAAGAGAATATTTGTTACGTTGCTGATTATAAAGGTGTGATAGTAGGATTTGGGGATTATAATGATGCTCATTACGTAGATCGCTTATTTACGCATAAAGATTATCAAGGAAAAAGGATAGCTTCATACATACTGCAGAAGTTAGAAAAAGAAGCAGTGAACTTGCAGCATAGGGATATATATACAGAGGCGAGTATTACAGCAAAACCTTTCTTTGAAAGTAACGGTTTTATTTGTATAAAGGAACAAAAGAAACAGCACAATGGCCAGATTTTTATTAATTATGTAATGAAAAAATAGCCTTCTCATAAATGAGAAGGCTATTTTTTCATTATTTTACAGCTTCTTTTAGTTCTTTACCAGCTTTGAAAGCAGGTACTTTAGAAGCTGCGATTTGCATTTCTTCACCAGTTTGTGGGTTACGGCCTGTACGAGCAGCTCTTTCGCGAACTTCGAATGTACCGAATCCGATAAGTTGTACTTTTTCACCAGCAGCTAAAGTGTTAGTGATTGATTCTACTACAGTTTGTAAAACTACAGTAGCTTCCTTTTGAGAAATCTCAGCATTTTGTGCTACGCTTTTAATTAATTCTGTTTTATTCATGTTTTTCACCTCATATGTAAATAATGCTATTTAAGTTGTTATTATAACGTATAAAACATTCGAGAACAAGTGTACGTAGATATATTCACGAAAAAAATGAAATTTGTAATATTTTTTAGGGTCACTTTATAGACATTCAATTTTTCATGCTGTCACACCGATGTAACAAAAAGGTTTTAAACTACATCTAGAGGTGAAAACGTGAATACGCATCATGTAAAGAAAAATCCAAAAAAATCAATCTTAAAGAAATTTATTATTAGTTTAATAAGTATATTAATTATTCCAGTAAGCTTGTATTTCTATGCAACAGAAATAGAACGAAGATTGGTATCGGTCACGTGGAATGAAATAGAAGCTCCTACGATTCCTAAAGAGTTTAATAATAAAAAGATATTGCAATTCTCAGATGTACATTTAGGGCCAGAATTTACATTGAAACAACTAGAAAATTTGGTGGAGAAGATGAATGATTTACATCCAGATATAGTAGTTTTTTCAGGAGATTTAATAGATAAGTTTGGATCTTATAATGCGGAAAGAGAAGAAGCGAAAGGGATTTTGCAGAAAATTCATGCTCCCCTAGGGAAATATGCTGTGTTTGGGAATCATGATAGAGGTGGGGGCGGTAGTTTATTTTACAAAAAGTACATGGAGGAAGCTGGTTTTTCTGTTTTAGTAAATGAAGTGCAGAAAATTAAAGTGGAAAATGGCAAGTATATTACAATATCAGGTTTGGATGATTTCTTATTAGGGAAACCGCAAATAGACTCGACTTTAAAAAACTTAAGACAACAAGATTTCAATATGCTATTAGTACATGAGCCTGATGTTGTAGACAAAGTAGCTCGTTATCCAGTTGATTTTCAAATGTCAGGACATAGTCATGGAGGACAAGTTCAGTTTCCCTTTGCAGGGCCTTTAATTACCACAAAATTAGCTGAGAAGTATGTTGAAGGAATGTATGAATTAGAAGGGAAGAGTAAGCCGTTACATTTATATGTAAATCGCGGTATTGGGACGACTCGAATGCCTGTAAGATTTTGGAGTGTACCGGAACTTTCAGTTTTTGTATTGAAGCAAAATAGTAATTAGAATAGGGTGTTTAACATGTTTGAAAAGAAGAGAACTTTTAATAGAAAGTTCTTTTTTATTGATTTAAATCAGAATATTATGTACCTTTTTATTTAAAGTGTTAAAAGAAAGGGGAATTTCTATGATAGAAACATGGCATAAAGAATTGGAAAGTTTATATAACCAAATGGTTTTGTGGCGAAGAGATTTTCATCAATACCCAGAGCTATCGTTTCAAGAAATAGAAACACCGAAAAAAATAGTTGAAATCTTAAAAAGTTTTCATATTGATGTGAAAACAGATGTAGGTGGAAGAGGTATAATTGGCGTAATTGAATGTGGAAGACCTGGGAAGACGATAGCGTTACGTGCTGATTTTGATGCGCTACCTATTCAAGATGAAAAACAAGTCTCATATAAATCAAAGGTTCCTGGGGTAATGCATGCTTGTGGGCATGATGGACATACAGCAACACTTTTAGGAGTTGCAAAAGTATTAAGTGATAACCGAGACCAGCTTTCTGGAAAAATAGTACTTATACATCAACATGCAGAAGAGAAAGAACCTGGCGGGGCAATTGCTATGATTGAGGACGGTTGTTTAGAAGGAGTAGATGTTGTTTTTGGTACACATTTATCTTCTCAAATGCCATTAGGAATTGTTGGTGCGAAGGCTGGAGCGATGATGGCAGCAGCGGATACTTTTGAAGTGAAGATTCAAGGGCGAGGCGGTCACGGAGGTATGCCGCATCATACTGTAGATGCCATTATCGTTGCGACGCAAGTTATTAATCAGTTGCAACTATTAGTTAGTAGAAAAGTAGATCCGTTACAATCTGCTGTATTAACAGTTGGTACATTCCATGCTGGTCAAGCGGATAATATTATTGCGGATACTGCTACATTTACAGGAACAATTCGGACGTTAGACCCTGAAGTGAGAGAGTTTATGGAGAAGGAATTTAAACGAGTTGTTGAGGGGATTTGTCAGTCTCTTCATGCTGAAGTTAATATTCAATATAAACGGGGTTATCCAATATTAATAAATCATTTAGATGAAACGAGTTATTTTATGGCGCTTGCGGAACGTGATCTTGGAAGAGACAGAGTCATCGAAGTGCCACCGATTATGGGTGGTGAAGATTTTGCGTATTATTTAGAAAATGTTCCAGGAGCATTTTTCTTTACAGGTGCAGGTAATGAAGAAGTAGGTGCAACATATCCACATCATCATCCTCAATTTGATTTTGATGAACGGGCAATGTTAGTTGGTGGTAAATTGCTTTTAACTCTTGTAAATAGTTATTTAAGAGATGAAAAAGAATCTCTTCATAATTTAGATGTGGATGTGACAAAGTAATTTACATAAATAAAAAACAACAATAGGTTATGCAAAGTAACCCATTGTTGTTTTTTATTATTTTTACGAGGGGATAGCATCAACGTATGCCCTGTAATTATTTGAGAATTCAAAGTTATTTTTTGCATCCCAATTAATAGAAATAAAAATAGAAATGAAGAATTTTTTCGATGCTAATTTCTTGTTTTCAAAGGAAGTTATATCCAATCATTGCTAGAAAAGATTCATATATATGTAAAGAAATAAATAATTACTATTGTCATAGTGGAAATAAACTTTTTTCTTGACTTTTTATATGAAGGAGAGCAGAATGGTAAAAAAGGAAGGGGGGATGATGATGGAAGAGTACGTATTAGAGCTGTATAACCTGTTATATACGACAGAATGGCAAGACATTGTTTCGTTTCTTGGGATATTATTTTGCATGAAAATTGTAATTGTATATATGGAAGAGCAAGGTATGTTCTATTCCTTCTCATCCCCGTCGGATTTGCAACGTGAGCCGTTGCAAAACTATGCCAATGTAAATTACGAACAATTTCCTTTTGTTATATTCTTTATGATTCGTTTTATAACGGCGATTGTGAAGAAGAAGGAAAGTGATGAAGAAGAATGCCATCCAACTTGTTATGTAGCCAACGCTTTTTAAGCTAAATACAAGGAGGAGATTTATATGTGGTTTCGATTTCTTATGATTGGTTTCTTTTCATTAACAGCAATTTCATTAATGGGATATCAAGTGTCTGAAATATATCAAGCGTATAGCAATACGTTTTTTAATAAAAACTAATCGCATTGCTATTTGAATAATAAAGCGATAAAATCCTTCTTAAGAAGTATTGTTAAGAAGGATTTTTTCTTTGCCCTGTCTTACTGTGTCAAACTATTGTCACATTTACACCGTGAATAATATGTTAAAATAGTGAGGTTAATTATACATATTTGAAAGAAGAGGAGTGACCAATTTGGTGGATCAATCAACAAATCAGAAAAGCTATGCTCCTATTGTGATAACGCTTTCTGTAATTGTAAACGCGATTATTTTATTTTTGTTCTTTGGACCTGTTGGCTATGAAGGAGAATTACATTTTGATGTAACTATCTTACCAATGTTAAATGCAATTTTTAATAGTTTTACGTTTGTATTTTTATTAGCAGCTTTATTCTCTATTATTAAAAAGAATGTAAAAATGCACCGTGGTTTTATTCTTGCAGCATTTACAACAACTTTGCTATTTTGTGTTTCCTATTTATCGTATCATTACTTGGCGCCAGCTACACATTTTGGTGGAGAAGGATTCATTAAATATGTGTATTTCATCATTTTAATTACACATATTATCCTTGCGGCGATTATTGTGCCACTTGCATTGTTCGCACTTGTATTTGGTTTTACAAATCAATTAACACGTCATCGTAAAATTGTACGTTGGACGATGCCGATTTGGTTATATGTAAGTTTATCTGGTGTTATTGTTTACTTAATGATCTCACCTTATTATCAATAAAAAGTCTCAGCCTTATAGGCTGGGATTTTTTTGTTAAGCAAATATTTTTGTGAAATGAGAAAAATATGGTATACAAAAGTATAGTTGCTTTTTATATGGAAGGGATGGTAAAGGTATATGCAAAATTTTGTATTTCGTAATCCAACGAAACTTATTTTCGGTAAAGGACAGTTAGAACAGTTGAAAACCGAGATTCCACAGTTTGGTAAAAAAGTTCTTCTCGTATATGGAGGAGGAAGTATTAAAAGAAACGGTATTTATGGTAATGTAATTTCTATTTTAAAAGATATAAATGCGGAAGTATTTGAATTGACAGGTGTTGAACCGAATCCTCGTTTATCAACTGTAAAGAAAGGGATTCAAATTTGTAAAGATAATAATGTTGAATTTATTTTAGCGGTTGGTGGAGGAAGTGTAATCGACTGTACGAAAGCAATTGCAGCTGGTAGTAAGTACGATGGAGATGTATGGGACATTGTAACGAAAAAAGCATTTGCTAGTGATGCGTTACCATTTGGTACTGTTCTTACTCTTGCCGCGACAGGCTCTGAAATGAATGCAGGATCTGTAATTACAAACTGGGAAACGAATGAAAAGTACGGATGGGGCAGTGCGGTTACTTTCCCACAGTTTTCAATCTTAGATCCAGTTCATACTGCGTCTGTACCGAAAGATCAAACAATTTACGGTATGGTAGATATTATGTCACACGTATTAGAACAATATTTCCATCATGGAACAAATACAGAACTACAAGATCGTTATTGTGAATCTGTTTTAAGAACAGTAATTGAAACAGCTCCTAAGCTGTTAAATGATCTAGAAAATTATGAGCATAGGGAAACAATTTTATATTGCGGAACGATGGCATTAAATGGAATTTTAGCGATGGGAGTAAAAGGAGACTGGGCAACTCATAATATTGAGCATGCAGTTTCCGCTGTTCATGATATACCGCATGGGGGCGGTTTAGCAATTTTATTCCCAAATTGGATGAAACATGTTCTAGATGAAAATGTGAATCGTTTTAAACAATTTGCTGTGCGTGTGTTCAATATAGAAACGGAAGGAAAAGCGGATAAAGAGATTGCGCTAGAAGGAATTGAGGCACTGCGTCAATTCTGGACTTCAATTGAAGCACCAGTAAGACTGGCTGATTACGGTATTGGGGAAAATGAAATTGACTTAATGGCGGATAAAGCAATGGCTTATGGTGAATTTGGTAACTTTAAAATATTAAATAAAGATGATGTTCTAAATATATATAAAGCTTCTCTATAAGTGGATCGAAAGAAGAAACCTATTTGATTATTGGATCAAATAGGTTTCTTTGTTATTTATAAACGCTTTTGGATGTTTGTGATTATTTTTGATTGTTTTTGGTTGATTTTTGTGATCGTTTTCATTATACTGTAATCAAAGAAGAGGTGAAGAAAATGTTAACTCCTGAACGTCATCAAATGATATTGCAACTTGTAAAAGAACAGAAGGTTGTTAAATTACAGCAATTAGTCGAAAGAACAGAAAGCTCTGAATCGACAATTCGTCGTGATTTAGCGCAATTGGAAAAACAAAGGTTATTAAAAAGAGTTCATGGTGGTGCCTCTGTTTTAACAGGAAAAGGACAGGAACCAACGATGGTTGAAAAATCATCCAAAAACATTCATATAAAACAACAAATTGCCAAGTATGCGGCTGGCATTGTTGAACAAGGTGATTGCATTTATTTAGATGCAGGAAGTACAACATTTGAAATGATTCCATTTTTAATAAATAAAGATGTTACTGTCGTAACAAATGGGCTTATGCATATTGAAGCTTTAGTCGAAAATAATATTCGTGCATATTTACTAGGCGGGATGATGAAGAGTAGGACGAAAGCTTTAATCGGTGCTATGGCGCAGGAAAGTATGCAGAAATATCGTTTTGATAAATGTTTTTTAGGAGCGAATGGTGTACATGAACAGCTTGGTTTTACAACGCCAGATCCAGAGGAGGCGCTCTTGAAGCAAATGGCATTAACATTAGCAAATGAAGGATATTTCTTAATTGATGAAAGTAAGTTTTCAGAAGTTGCATTTGCAAAAATTGCAAATGTTGAAGATGCAAGTATTATTACAAACCATTTAGAAATTGATTTAGAAAAATATAGAAGACAAACAAATGTGATTGAGGCTGATAAACAATGATCTATACAGTTACTTTAAACCCATCTATTGATTATGTAGTGCAAGTTAATTCTTTCAATTTAGGAACAGTAAATCGAGCAGGGAAAGATATGAAGTTTCCTGGGGGAAAAGGGATTAATGTTTCTCGTGTTCTACATCGTTTAGGTGTTGAAAATGTAGCGCTTGGATTTACTGGTGGATTTACTGGTCAATTTATTAAAGATGTATTACAGACGGAAGGTGTAACAACAAACTTCGTCCAAGTAGACGGAGATTCTCGAATTAATGTGAAAATAAAAGGGCAAGAAGAAACGGAATTAAATGGGCAAGGTCCTATTGTGACAAATGAGCAATTCGAGCAATTAATGAAACAAATTGAAAGTATGCAACCCGGAGATTGTGTTGTATTAGCTGGAAGTGTACCAGCTTCTATTTCGACTACCTTTTATGAATCAATCGCAGCGTTTGGAGCAGAAAAAGGTATTCGTGTAGTAGTAGATGCGAGTGGTAGTGCGCTGCAGCATGTAATTAAAAATAAACCATTTTTAATAAAACCGAATCATCATGAACTTAGTGAGTTGTTTGGAGTACGGCTTTCAACAGTAGAAGACATTTTACCGTATGGAAGAAAGTTAATTGAACAAGGTGTAGGACATGTCATCGTTTCAATGGCAGGAGATGGAGCTTTATTATTTACAGCAGACGGTATATATGAAGCAACTGTTCCGAAAGGTGTCGTTATTAATTCGGTTGGGGCAGGAGATTCCCTCGTTGCTGGATTTGTAGGTAAATATGAACAGACAAAAGATATTGAAAAAGCATTTCAATATGGTGTTGCAACAGGGAGTGCAACAGCATTTTCAGCAGATTTATGTGAAAAGGAAAAAGTAGAAGAATTATTGTCGCAAGTAATTGTAGCTAAGCGATAGGGGGAAACAGCATATGAAAATTACAGAACTATTAAAAAGGGATACAGTCATTATGAATTTGACAGCTTCAAATAAAGAAGCTGTCATAGATGAATTAGTTGAGAAATTAAACGGGGCAAATCGTTTAAATAGTAAAGACGAATTTAAAGAAGCTATTTTAAAGCGGGAGTCTCAAAGTACGACTGGAATTGGGGAAGGTATTGCAATACCTCATGCGAAGACGAAGGCTGTTAAACAACCATCGATTTGTTTCGGTAGAAGTGTAAGCGGTATCAACTACGAATCGCTGGACGGACAGCATGCACATTTATTCTTTATGATTGCTGCGAGTGAAGGGGCGAATAATACTCATTTAGAAACATTGTCCCGTCTTTCTACATTATTAATGGATGAAGGGTTTCGCAAGCAATTATTAGAAGCGAAGGATGAAGCTGAACTTCTGCGCTTATTTGATGAAAAAGAGAATGAAAAAGAGAATGAAAAAGAAGAAGAGATTGAAGTCGCAAAACCAGAAGGGAATGGACCGTACGTACTAGCTGTTACAGCTTGCCCAACTGGAATCGCTCACACATATATGGCGGCGGATAGCTTAAAAGCAAAAGCGGCAGAGTTAGGAATAGCGATTAAAGTTGAAACAAACGGATCAACAGGTATTAAAAACGGTTTAACGAAAGAGGATATTGAACGTGCAACAGCTATTATTGTTGCGGCAGATAAACAAGTAGAAATGAATCGTTTTGCTGGTAAACATGTCATTCAAGTGCCAGTTGCTGATGGGATTAGAAAAACGGAAAATCTGCTTAAACGAGCTGTCAAACAAGATGCACCAATCTTTAAAGGTGTAAAAGAGGACGGGAAATCAGAAAGTATTGAGAGAGAAAAAGGATTAGGAATTTATAAGCATTTAATGAGCGGTGTAAGTAATATGCTTCCATTCGTTGTTGGTGGCGGGATTTTAATAGCGCTAGCGTTTTCGTTTGGTGGTATAAAGGCGGAAGGTCCTTTAGCTGAATTGTTCATGTCAATTGGAGGAGGAAAAACAGGTGCGTTTTTATTCCTTGTACCAATTTTAGCTGGATTTATTGCAAGTTCTATTGCTGATCGTCCTGGTTTTATGCCCGGTGTTGTAGGTGGATTTTTAGCGGCGAATGCGAATGCTGGATTTTTGGGTGGATTAATTGCTGGTTTCTTAGCTGGATATGTTGTTTTAGGGTTGAAAAGATTATTTTCAGGACTACCAGTACAATTAGAAGGAATTAAACCTGTTTTGTTATATCCAGTCTTTGGATTATTGATTACAGGAGTTGTAATGCAAAAAGTAGTAATTCCGCCTGTAGTAGCATTAAATGAAATGTTGACAGGGTGGTTAAATGGTTTAAACGGTACGAATGCTATATTACTAGGTCTTATTTTAGGTGGTATGATGGCAATTGATATGGGTGGTCCAATTAATAAAGCGGCATTTACGTTTGGTATTGCTGCAATAGAAGCACAGAATTTTGGAGTGCACTCAGCAGTTATGGCTGGTGGTATGGTACCGCCACTTGCGATTGCATTTGCAACTACATTCTTTAAATCAAAGTTTACAGAAGCGGAACGTAAATCTGGTTTAACAAATTATATTATGGGAGCATCGTTCATCACAGAAGGTGCGATTCCGTTTGCAGTTGCAGATCCGGTTCGAGTAATCGTAAGTTGTGTTGTTGGTTCAAGTATTGCAGGTGCGTTATCTATGTTATTCCAAATTACATTACCGGCACCGCATGGTGGATTGTTTGTTATCGCATTAGTGAATAAACCATTGCTATATATTTTCTCTATATTAATTGGGACGATTGTTTCAGCTATTATGATAGGTGTTTGGAAGAAAAAAGTTAAATAAAGGATAAAAAAGGGACAGCTAATAGGAGTTGTTCCTTTTTCATTACAAAAAAGTAATTTAATAATTGGATTATGATGGAATTTGGTAAAAGATGTAATGAAAAGTGATTTTTTTGTAACAAAACAGTAATACTGTAATTTTTTCTGGAAAAAAATTCTTATACTAATGTGCGAGAAATATATGAAAACTATTGCTAATTTTGGTAGAAATACAATTCTTTAATATGGAAATTTATGTTACAAATCATTAATCGTTTATTACGAATGCTTTGTAATTGTGTGATTTTCGAAATTCTGCAAAAAACTGTTGCTATAATGAGAACACGAAAACAAAGCAAATGGAGGCTATTCATGAAAAAATTATTAGGTATAGCAACAGCAGCAGTTTTTGGTCTTGGGATTTTTGCGGGTTCTGCGAAAGCAGAAACGATTGTAACAACAGATGTATTAAATGTTAGAGAAAACCCAACTGTAGAGTCAAAGCTTGTAGGTAAAATGTTAAGTGGAAATAAATTAGATGTTATAAATACAGAAAACGGATGGTCCAAAATTAAATTAGATGGAAAAGAAGCGTTTGTAAGTGCTGAGTTTACGAAAAGTACGTATTATGTAACAGCAAGCGTATTAAACGTTCGTGCTGGAGCGAATACTGATTCAGAAATTCTTGGCACGCTTAAAAAAGATGACTTGATTGAAACGACAAATCAAGTACAAAACGAATGGTTACAATTCGAATATGGTGGGAAAGCGGCGTATGTTCACGTACCATTTTTAACAGGTACAGCACCTGTTATTGAAAGAAAAGAAGTTTCAGCTCAAGGTGAAGCACCAACTAAGGAGAAAACGGCGGTTAAAAATAATACGGCAGTTAAGGGGAAAACTCCGGCTAAAAATGATACGGCAGTTAACGGAAAAGAATCTGTTAAAAGTGGAGAATCAAGTAAACCAGTAGCTCAAGCGAAGCCGGTAGCTAAACCAGTGGCGAAATCTACTGAAACAAGTGCACCTGCTGGTGGTCGTGAAATAACAGTAGAGGCGACAGCTTACACAGCTAATCCGAGTGAAAATGGTACATATGGTGGTCGTGTGTTAACTGCGATGGGGCATGATTTAACGGCGAATCCAAATATGAAAGTTATTGCTGTTGATCCGAAAGTAATTCCTCTTGGATCAAAAGTATGGGTGGAAGGATATGGAGAAGCAATTGCTGGAGATACTGGTGGCGCGATTAAAGGAAACCGTATTGATGTTTTAGTCGGTTCAGATAGCACTGCTGATAGTTGGGGGCGTAAATCAGTTAAAGTGAAAGTTATAAAATAGTTTATTAAAATAAAAAACGGCTGCTTGAAAATGTCTAAGCGGCCGCTTTTTTTATATAAGAATTATTGAAAAGGGTAAATTGTTTTACCTGTAATAATTTTATACGCCGTGCAAAATTGAGTTTGCATATACTCTGTATTTTTACTTTCTGGATGTAACGCTGTTTCTTGAAGAGTAGAATGAAAGGAACGTAGTAAACAATTTAGTGCGAAGTATAATTCTTCTTGTGAACAATTTTGTTCTTTTGTAGCGGTAGCTAAAATAAGGTCTTTTATTAATAATGGAAAATCAATAGTCGCTTGTTTCATATTCATTGCACCCTCTCCGAGCTATTTTTATCATGTATATGCAGAATTGGACAAGCTATGCTCTTTTTTTATGTATAATTTCATGTACTGAATTGAAAGAACTTGCAATCATACCATTAAAATTGGTAAGATTGGGTATAATGTTAGATGGAGTATAATACATAAAGAGAGTTGAGTTATATGGGAGAAGTGCAACGCGAAAAAGTTGCTGTCATCATTGGACCAACTGCTGTCGGAAAGACGAAATTAAGTATCGATCTTGCAAAAGCGTTGAATGGTGAGATTATTAGTGGTGATTCGATGCAAATTTATCGTACGATGGATATCGGGACTGCAAAGGTGACGACAGATGAGATGGACGGAATTCCGCATTATATGATTGATATAAAAGATCCGGAAGATTCATTTTCTGTGGCGGAATTTCAAGAACGTGTCCGTAAGTGCATTCGAGAAATTACAGAGCGCGGGAAATTACCAATTATTGTTGGTGGAACCGGTCTATATATACAATCTGTTCTATTCGATTACCAGTTTACAGATGAGGCTGGGGACGCTACATACCGAGAACAGATGGAAAAGTTAGCATTAGAACGCGGTGTGGAATATGTACATAAAAAGTTGCAAGAAGTAGATCCAGAAAGTGCGGAGCGTATTCATGCTAATAATGTAAGGCGTGTTATTCGGGCGTTAGAAATTTTTCACACGACGGGTGAAAAAATGAGTAACCAGCTCGAAAAACAAGAAAATGAGTTACTGTACGATGTTTCATTAATTGGCTTGACAATGGATCGAGAAATGCTATACGATCGCATTAACTTACGTGTTAACCTAATGATTGAACAAGGTTTATTAGAAGAAGTAAAAGGTCTACATGAAAGAGGAGTGCGAGATTGTCAATCTATTCAAGCGATTGGTTATAAAGAGATATATGATTATTTTGAGAATCGTGTATCTTTAGAAGAAGCGGTATCACAATTAAAGACGAATTCACGCCGTTACGCAAAACGTCAATTAACGTGGTTCCGTAATAAGATGGATGTCGCGTGGTTCGATGTTACTGATGGTGAAAAAACGTCAGAAATTTTACGATACATAGAAGGAAAGCTACAACTAAAGTCGAATAATAGTAAGTAGAGAAAAAGAGGAGGATTCGACATGAAGCAATCAATCAATATTCAAGATCAGTTTTTAAATCAACTCCGCAAAGAGAATACGTTCGTTACGCTGTACTTATTAAATGGTTTTCAGCTTCGTGGATTAATTAAAGGATTTGATAATTTTACAGTCCTGCTGGAAACAGAAGGTAAGCAACAGCTTATTTATAAACATGCAATTTCTACATTTGTGCCACAAAAAAATGTTTCAATTGAATTAGAGTAGTAATGAATTATTGTACATAACAAAAAAAGAGCGAGTTTCTCGCTCTTTTTTTATTTGTCATAAACAATAAATAGTGGAATTTAAGCGATTCTAAATACAGTAAGTCGGATGTTAGTGTTGCCTGTTTCGGGAATTGTGATTTCGCTAAGGGTAGATTTGACAGAAATATTTGTACCAGCTGCTAACGTTTCAATTGTAGTAAATGAAAGTGAGTCGCCTATTAGATTTGAAGAGAAGTTGTCAGTTGCGACTGCTCCATTTATTGAAATTCCTACTCCGAGCGGAGCACATCCTGGTGCAGTTGTAGAGATGGATACGCTAATTACATAAATACCAGCATTGATAACAGTAACTGTATCTGTGCCGTTGAAGGTAATATTATTTGCGTTAAATACTTTATGAAAAATGAAGTTGCTAAATTGGAGTACAGTTTGTTGAATGTTGTTTGTTACAACAATTGTTGCTACTGGGAAGCCAGTTCCAGTAGGTCCAGTTGGTCCTGTAACGCCAATGCCTGTAGCCCCAGTATTGCCTTGAGGTCCCTGAGCGCCAGTAGCGCCTTGAGGCCCTTGAGCACCAGTATTGCCTTGAGGCCCTTGAGCACCAGTATTGCCTTGAGGTCCCTGAGCACCAGTATTGCCTTGAGGCCCTTGAGCACCAGTATTGCCTTGAGGTCCCTGAGCACCAGTATTGCCTTGAGGTCCCTGAGCGCCAGTATTGCCTTGAGGTCCTTGAGCGCCAGTATTGCCTTGAGGTCCCTGAGCGCCAGTAGCACCCGCTGGTCCTTGGGCGCCGGTATTACCTTGAGGTCCCTGAGCGCCAGTAGCACCTGCTGGTCCTTGAGCACCAGTATTCCCTCGAGGCCCTTGAGCACCAGTAGAACCCGCTGGTCCTTGAGCGCCAGTAGCGCCTGCTGGTCCTTGAGCACCAGTATTGCCTTGAGGTCCTTGAGCACCAGTATTGCCTTGAGGTCCTTGAGCGCCAGTATTGCCTTGAGGTCCCTGAGCGCCAGTAGCACCCGCTGGTCCTTGAGCGCCGGTATTACCTTGAGGCCCTTGAGCGCCAGTAGCGCCTGCTGGTCCTTGAGCGCCGGTGTTGCCTTGAGGTCCCGTAGGTCCAGTGGCACCACCCGCCGGTCCTTGAGGTCCCGTAGATCCGGTAACCCTGATGCCAGTAGCACCTACTGGTCCTTGAGCACCAGTAGTTGCCTTGAGGTCCCTGAGCGCCAGTATTGCCTTGAGGTCCCTGAGCGCCAGTATTGCCTTGAGGTCCCTGAGCGCCAGTATTGCCTTGAGGCCCTTGAGCGCCGGTATTGCCTTGAGGTCCTTGAGCGCCGGTATTACCTTGAGGTCCCTGAGCACCAGTAGAACCCGCTGGTCCTTGAGCACCGGTATTGCCTTGAGGCCCTTGAGCGCCAGTAGCGCCTGCTGGTCCTTGAGCGCCGGTATTGCCTTGAGGTCCCGTAGGTCCAGTGGCACCACCCGCCGGTCCTTGAGGTCCTGTAGATCCGGTAACCCCGATGCCAGTAGCACCTACTGGTCCTTGAGCACCGGTATTGCCTTGAGGTCCCTGAGCGCCAGTATTGCCTTGAGGTCCCTGAGCGCCAGTATTGCCTTGAGGCCCTTGAGCGCCGGTATTGCCTTGAGGTCCTTGAGGCGCCGGTATTGCAGCCTTGAGGTCCCTGAGCACCAGTAGAACCCGCTGGTCCTTGAGCACCGGTATTGCCTTGAGGTCCCTGAGCGCCAGTAGCGCCCGCTGGTCCTTGAGCGCCGGTGTACGCTTGAGGTCCCTGGAGCGCCAGTAGCGCCCGCTGGTCCTTGAGCGCCGGTATTACCTTGAGGTCCCTGAGCGCCAGTAGCG
Organism: Bacillus hominis; assembly: GCF_030348325.1. Lineage (NCBI taxonomy): Bacteria > Bacillati > Bacillota > Bacilli > Caryophanales > Bacillaceae > Bacillus > Bacillus hominis. The sequence continues at coordinate 3,315,105 of NZ_JAUCFS010000005.1, read as the reverse complement.
CCCGCTGGTCCTTGAGCGCCGGTATTACCTCGAGGTCCCTGAGCGCCAGTAGCGCCCGCTGGTCCTTGAGCACCAGTATTCCCTCGAGGCCCTCGAGGTCCCTGAGCGCCGGTATTGCCTGCTGGTCCTTGAGCGCCAGTATTGCCTTGAGGTCCCTGAGCACCAGTATTGCCTGCTGGTCCTTGAGCACCGGTATTGCCTTGAGGCCCTCGAGCACCAGTATTGCCTTGAGGTCCTTGAGCACCAGTGTTGCCTTGAGGTCCCTGAGCGCCAGTAGCGCCTGCTGGTCCTTGGGCACCAGTGATTGCCTTGAGGTCCTTGAGCGCCAGTGGAACCTGCTGGTCCTTGAGCACCAGTATTGCCTTGAGGCCCTTGAGCACCAGTAGCGCCTGCTGGTCCTTGAGCGCCAGTATTGCCTTGAGGCCCTCGAGCACCAGTATTGCCTTGAGGTCCTTGAGCACCAGTGTTGCCTTGAGGTCCCTGAGCGCCAGTAGCGCCTGCTGGTCCTTGGGCACCAGTATTGCCTTGAGGCCCTCGAGCACCAGTATTGCCTTGAGGTCCTTGAGCACCAGTGTTGCCTTGAGGTCCCTGAGCGCCAGTAGCGCCTGCTGGTCCTTGGGCACCAGTATTGCCTTGAGGTCCTTGAGCGCCAGTAGAACCTGCTGGTCCTTGAGCACCAGTATTACCTTGAGGTCCCTGAGCTCCGGTAGCACCCGCTGGTCCTTGGGCGCCAGTATTGCCTTGAGGTCCCTGAGCTCCGGTAGCACCCGCTGGTCCTTGGGCGCCAGTATTGCCTTGAGGTCCCTGAGAACCAGTAGCGCCTGCTGGTCCTTGAGCACCAGTATTGCCTTGAGGCCCTTGAGCACCAGTAGAACCAGTAGAACCCGCTGGTCCTTGAGCGCCAGTATTGCCTTGAGGTCCCTGAGCGCCAGTAGCGCCTGCTGGTCCTTGGGCACCAGTATTGCCTGCTGGTCCTTGGGCACCAGTATTGCCTTGAGGTCCTTGAGCGCCAGTGTTGCCTTGAGGTCCTTGAGCACCAGTATTACCTTGAGGCCCTTGAGCACCAGTATTGCCTTGAGGTCCTTGAGCGCCAGTATTGCCTTGAGGTCCCTGAGCTCCGGTAGAACCTACTGGTCCTTGAGTGCCAGTATTGCCTTGAGGTCCCTGAGCGCCAGTAGCGCCTGCTGGTCCTTGGGCACCAGTATTGCCTTGAGGCCCTTGAGCGCCAGTATTGCCTTGAGGTCCTTGAGCACCAGTAGCGCCTGCTGGTCCCTGAGCGCCAGTATTGCCTTGAGGTCCCTGAGCACCAGTAGCGCCTGCTGGTCCCTGAGCGCCAGTATTGCCTGCTGGTCCCTGAGCTCCGGTAGGTCCGGTAGCCCCTCTGCCGAAAGAAGCTGAATTAACTAGGGTGGTTTGTAGTTCGGCTATTAGTTTAAGAAGTTCTTGGAGTGTGCAAGGGTCAATTCGGAATAGTTTTGTAATGTATAGTAAGTAATTAATTAGGACTTGAAGTTCAATAAATACAGCACTTGCTACGAAGGTCGGATTTTTTAATATAGTTATTAAGTTTTTGATAATGGCTAATCCTTGTGCTTTCAGAGCGGAAGTAGTGTCTAGTGAACAGATGAATTTGCTTAGTAGCTGCAATGTATCTATTAGATCCTCTATGTTTTTTTGGGATGGATTGGCGAAAAGTTTAGGGATTATTTTTATTAAATCGTTAATGATTGCGCGGAATGTTCTAATTTGGGCTTTAGTAATTGGAATCGTTGGGGTAGTTGGAATTCGTCCAGCACTAGTTGGAAAGCATGGATTGGAGTATTTATTCTGATTGTCGTTAAAGCGAGACATTAAATCTCTCCTTTCTAATAAGAGTGTGAACAAAACTCATCATAGTAGATGCAGAGAATAGTTAAATGGTCATAGTAAAATTGATTGTTTCGAGAAAAAATAAAAAAACGCCTGATTATAGGGCGTTTTTTTTATTTTCAACATATTGATAATATCGTTTTAGTGAAATTTTTGATTTGAAGCCAATTAATTTTATGATCTCTGGCTCTGGGGTTTGTTTTTTTATTAGGCGTAAAATAAACGTGTTCCGGAAATGTTGTCCAGAAATGCCTTTACGTAAATTCGCTCTTGCTACTTCAAGTCGGATCATTTTTTGAATAGCGATTTCTGTTAGTGCTTTTGGTGCGTCGTTTTCATATACCCATCTGTAAGTTCCGCGGTTAAAATCGAATGCAACAAACAACGGGTCATTACTATGGTATTTAGGACGAACTGGTTCTGGAATACTTTTATAATATGTGTACAGTTGTTTTTTGTCTTCGGTTGCTAATGTGATTGTTCTTTCTACTCCTGCGGTTGCTGGAATAGAAAGTGTATTAGTTTCAAAATGAACGTGATGCATAGTTAATGCTGTAAGTTCCTGTAAGGATAGTCCGTAGTCGATTAATAGACTTAAAATGGCGATATTACGATCCATTAGTAATGGACGAACAGGACGTTGTTTTTCTGAAAGTCCTTCTAATGAAGTGACTATATGCTTTAATCTTTTTTCTTCATCGGATGAAATGAAATCTTCATTACGCAGTGCGCGGTTTGGTTGAATAGTAATTTCCATATTCTTTAATGGATTTGGAATGTTAAGAAAATGATGCATTCTATTTAATACAATAAATACACGATGCATTGTTTTTTCTGAGTAGTGTCGATTCTTTTTTAAGTCTGAAAAGTAATCTTCATAGTCTTTTGTACAAAGTGTTGCCCATATATTACTGGAAGGGAGCTTTTTGTTTTTTTCTAACCAATGTCCAAAATCTTCAATGTCATAAACATAACGTTTAATGGTTGAAGACTTTCGGCCTTTATTCAATAAAAAAATAGAAAAGGCTTGTATTGTATCATGGAATTCCGTTGTTTCCATAGTCCCACCACCTTAATTATTTCTTATATTATAGCAAACTTTTCTGAAAATAGGCATTTGCAAGAGGGACTGGAATAATAATATGTGGTGAGTGGATAAAGTGAAACTTTAATCAGTGGGGATTCTGTTCATCCCCCGCTGATTATTAGTTGAACCAATCGGGCATTTGCGGGCAGTTATCTCCCGCCTAACTTCCTTGCATTTGCTGAATTTTAAGGTGGGGCTCTTACTGCCCGCAAATAGCGGGATAAAATGAGGTGATTGTATGGAACAATCGATGCGTAAGAAAAATAACAATCAAATTAATATTGTATTAAACCATCGAAAGAAAATTTCGTTACCGGCATCAGAAAATAAAACGGTAATTTCAAGTGAAACGACTACTAAACATGAGATGTTGCAGAGAATTGAAGAAGAGATGGGAAAACTTGTTGGGATGGATGATATAAAAAAGATAATAAAAGAAATTTATGCTTGGATTTATGTAAATAAAAAAAGGCAAGAGGTGGGGTTGAAGTCTGAGAAGCAAGTGCTTCACATGTTATTTAGGGGGAATCCCGGTACTGGGAAGACAACCGTTGCTAGAATGATAGGGAAATTGTTGTTTGAGATGAATATTTTATCGAAGGGGCATTTAGTTGAAGCTGAACGTGCTGATCTTGTAGGTGAGTATATCGGTCATACAGCACAAAAGACAAGAGATTTAATAAAGAAGGCTATGGGAGGGATTTTGTTTATTGATGAGGCGTATTCATTAGCGCGGGGTGGAGAGAAGGATTTTGGGAAGGAAGCTATTGATACACTTGTGAAGCATATGGAAGATAAGCAGCACGGTTTTGTATTAATTTTAGCTGGATATTCAAGAGAGATGAATCATTTTCTTTCGTTAAATCCAGGATTACAATCTCGTTTTCCGTTTATTATTGAATTTGCGGATTACTCGGTAAATCAGTTGTTGGAAATTGGAAAGAGAATGTATGAAGAGCGTGAATATCAGTTGTCGAAAGAAGCAGAGTGGAAATTTAGAGATCATTTACACGCGGTAAAGTATTCGTCACAAATTACATCGTTTAGTAATGGGCGATACGTACGGAATATTGTTGAAAAGTCAATTCGCACACAAGCTATGCGATTGTTACAAGAGGATACGTATGATAAATATGATTTAATTGGGATATCAAGTATGGATTTGATGCTTGAAGAGGAGACGCACAGTACGTAAACTGTGCGTCTGTTTTTTTGATGTATAAGTACGTTATTCTTTTTTCGCTTTTTCTTGGTAAGATTTATGGAAGCGTTCCATTTTAGCGCTTTTTTCGTGTGCTGAATTAGGATCGTGTGTAATTTGGTCTACTGAGCTTTTTTGAGCGCCTTTATTAACATGGTTTGTCATTTGTATTCACCTCGCTTTAAAAATTAGTATAAACATTATGTAAAGAAAAACTCGTTAGAAAAGAAAAACCTCTTTACGATATGTAAAGAGGTTAGAGTGCTATTTATGCATTGAACGTTCCTTTGTATCGATACGTCTATGCGGTAAATGCCATTTGTAATGAATAGAAATCATGCGGAAGCAAACAATTAAAATGAATAAGGTGTATAGAGCCCAATCGCTAACGATAATTTTAGCGCCAATTAAGAAACCTGCTAAAATCGTCCAAAATGCATATACTTCAGCTCGGAGGACAAGAGGTTTTCTGCGAGCTAAAAGGTCGCGAATAATACCACCGCCGATGCCTGTTAAAACAGCAGCTACGATTGTAGCGCTAATTGGTAAATCTAGTTTTTGAGCATAAAGTGCTCCTTGTACAGCGAATGCTGATAAACCGATGGCGTCCGTGATGTTTTCCCACTTTTTCCAATGTCTAATTAATTTATTTGGAAAAAGAAAAATAATCGTCATTGATAATAGTGCGATTTGGAATAACATGTCTTGTTGCCAAAATGCGACGATTGGATAACCGATTAATAAATTACGAAGGGCACCTCCCCCAAATGCGGTTGCCATTCCTAAAATATATACCCCGAAAATATCATAATCTTCTTCCATTGCAACAATGGCTCCGCTTAGTGCGAAGGCGATTGTGCCTATGATGCTAAAAATCTCCCATGCCATGAATTTTCTCCCCCGCTAACTAGATGAAATATGCTTCCTCTGCTATTATATTAGAAGGTTTAAATTTCGAAAAGGATGAGTGAACATATTTGATGGAAGAAAAAGAAAAAGTCATATTAGTTGGCTGTCAATTATCGCAAGATGATGATGAAAAATTTATGCATTCCATGAAAGAGCTTGTATCGCTAGCAAAGACTGCGCGAGCGGAAGTGTTAGTATCAACGACGCAAAAGCGCCCGAAGTTTCATCCTGCGACTTATATAGGAAAAGGTAAACTGGAAGAGCTTACGCTGTTAACTGAAGAATTAGAACCAGCTGTTATTATTTTTAACAACGAGTTAACACCAAGCCAAATTCGGAATTTATCTTCAGTATTAGATGCAAGAGTGATTGACCGAACGCAGTTAATACTAGATATCTTTGCGCAACGTGCGAAATCGAGAGAGGGTAAGCTTCAAGTAGAGTTAGCTCAGTTGCAATATACAATGCCGCGCCTTATGGGGCAAGGTTTGTCTTTATCACGTCTTGGTGGTGGAATTGGTACAAGAGGACCGGGAGAGACGAAGCTTGAAACGGATCGTCGTCATATTCGATCACGTATTGATGAAATAAAGAAGCAACTTGCGGTTGTTGTAGAACATCGAAAAAGATATCGTGAGAGAAGGAAAGATAATAAAGTGTTCCAAGTTTCGTTAATTGGGTATACAAATGCAGGGAAATCTACGTTGTTTAATAGATTAACGGAAGCTGATACGTTTGAAGAAAACTTATTGTTTGCAACGCTAGATCCGACGACAAGAAAGATGCCGTTGCCTTCTGGTTATACAGTGCTTTTGACTGATACGGTTGGTTTTATACAAGATTTACCTACGTCACTAATCGCTGCTTTTCGATCTACATTAGAAGAAGCTGGTGAAGCCGATGTTATTTTACATGTTGTTGATTCGGCAGATTCTAATTATGTAGGGCATGAGCAGACGGTAAAACAATTATTGTCAGACCTTGAAATAAATCATATTCCTATTATTACGTTATATAATAAAAAAGATAAATTGCATCAAAATTTCATTCCGTTTCCGAAAAGTGATTTCTTAATGACTAGTGCGTTTGAAGAAAGTGATTTATTACGTGTAAAAGAAGCGATAGAAACGAAGATGAAGGAAGAGATGGAAGTTTATAAAGTGATGATTCCTCCTAGTGAAGGTAGATTGTTAACGCTTTTGAAGACAGAAACGCTATTAACGAAAATGGAATTTCTAGAAGATGAATTTGTATATGATTGTACAGGGTATATATTTGCTCATTCATCGCTTAATGGACAATTAAAGAGATTTTTAGTGGAAGAAGGAGAAAATAATAATGTTTGATCGTTTGAAAAATGGAGAAAAAATGGCTCCAATCGTAAAAGAAGTGGAAAGTCAAATTACAGAAATACATAAACGTGTGGATGAAGTGATTGAGAGTAATCAATTTCGTGTGCTAGAAAGCTTTCGTAAACATAAAATTAGCGATTCGCATTTTATTCCGACGACAGGTTATGGCTATGATGATATTGGTCGTGACACGTTAGAGAAAGTGTATGCTGATGTATTTGGGGCAGAAGCGGGTCTTGTTCGTCCACAAATTATTTCAGGTACTCACGCAATTTCAACAGCTTTATTCGGTATTTTACGTCCGGGAGATGAGTTATTATACATAACGGGGAAACCGTATGATACGTTAGAGGAAATCGTTGGTGTGCGCGGAAAAGGTGTAGGCTCATTTAAAGAATATAATATTGGTTATAACGCAGTTCCGTTAACTGAAGAGGGATTTGTGGATTTTGAAGCTGTTGCAGCTGCGATCCGTAGTAACACGAAGATGATTGGTATTCAACGTTCAAAAGGATATGCTACTCGTCCGTCGTTTACAGTTTCGCAAATTAAAGAGATGATCGCGTTTGTTAAAGAAATTAAACCTGATGTTGTTGTATTTGTAGATAATTGCTATGGCGAATTTATTGAAGAAAAAGAGCCGTGTCATGTTGGTGCGGACTTAATGGCAGGTTCTCTTATTAAGAATCCTGGCGGGGGAATTGTTAAAACGGGTGGTTACATTGTCGGTAAAGAACAGTATGTTGAAGCGTGTGCATATCGTCTAACATCTCCGGGGATTGGTGCGGAAGCAGGGGCATCTTTATACAGTCTGCAAGAAATGTATCAAGGTTTCTTCTTAGCGCCGCATGTTGCGGGGCAAGCGCTGAAAGGTGCGATTTTTACAGCGGCATTTTTAGAAAAGTTAGGAATGAATACATCACCAGCGTGGAATGCGTCAAGAACAGATTTAATTCAGTCTGTTCAATTTGATGATAAAGATCGTATGATTGCGTTCTGTCAAGCGATTCAATATGCATCTCCAATTAATTCTCATTTCACTCCGTACGCAAACTATATGCCAGGTTATGAAGATGATGTAATTATGGCTGCGGGGACGTTTATTCAAGGTGCAAGTATCGAATTGTCAGCTGATGGCCCAATTCGTCCGCCTTATGTTGCTTATGTACAAGGTGGATTAACTTATTCGCATGTGAAAATTGCGATTTGTTCTGCGATTGATGCGTTAATTGAAAAGAATCTGTTAACCATTTCTTAAAGGGAAGCTGTCGATTTCGGCAGCTTTTTTTCGTGTGAAAGTAAGGATTTGTGCCGTTAGAAAAAAGAATGAAAAAATTTATAAAAAAATCATGTAAGAAAAGCTAACATCTATTGACACTAAACATAACATAGTATAAAATGAGAAACAGTTAAGGCGAAGGAGGAACTGAAACGATGAAAGAAGATAGACGTTCTGCCCCGCTGTTTCCTATTGGTATAGTAATGGATTTAACACAATTATCTGCACGTCAAATTCGCTACTATGAAGAGCATAATCTTGTTTCACCAACCCGTACAAAGGGGAATCGTAGATTATTTTCATTTAACGATGTAGATAAGTTGTTAGAGATTAAAGATTTATTAGATCAAGGCTTAAATATGGCTGGTATTAAACAAGTGTTACTAATGAAAGAAAATCAAACAGAAGCGGTGAAAATAAAAGAAGAAACGAAAGAAATCTCAAAAACTGAGCTTCGCAAAATACTTCGAGATGAACTACAACATACAGGTAGATTTAATCGAACTTCATTGCGACAAGGTGACATTTCAAGGTTTTTTCACTAAAGATAACTGATTCTGAAGGTGTTTAGAGGGACTAAGGAGGAATTTATAATGGCTAGGTACACAAGAGAAGATATTTTCCGTTTGGCGAAAGAAGAGAATGTAAAGTATATCCGCTTACAATTCACAGACCTTTTAGGAGTAATTAAAAACGTAGAAATTCCAGTGAGCCAATTAACAAAGGCTCTTGATAACAAAATGATGTTTGATGGATCTTCTATTGAAGGTTTTGTACGTATTGAAGAATCTGATATGTATTTATATCCGGATTTAGATACTTGGGTAATTTTCCCTTGGACAGCTGAAAAAGGTAAAGTAGCTCGTTTAATCTGTGATATTTACAATGCTGATGGTACTCCATTTGATGGCGATCCACGTAACAACTTAAAGCGTGTGTTAAAAGAAATGGAAGCATTAGGATTCTCAGATTTCAATCTTGGACCAGAGCCAGAATTTTTCCTATTTAAAGTTGATGAAAAAGGAAATCCAACATTAGAATTAAACGATAACGGTGGATACTTCGATCTTGCACCGATGGATTTAGGGGAAAACTGTCGTCGTGATATCGTTCTTGAGCTTGAAGAAATGGGCTTTGAAATTGAAGCATCTCACCATGAGGTTGCTCCAGGGCAACACGAAATTGACTTTAAATATGCAAATGCAATTCGCTCATGTGATGACATTCAAACATTCAAACTTGTTGTAAAAACAATTGCTCGTAAACATGGTTTACATGCAACATTTATGCCGAAACCATTATACGGTGTAAACGGTTCAGGTATGCACTGTAACTTATCATTATTTAAAAATGGTGAGAACGTATTCTTTGATCAAAATGGTGATTTACAATTAAGTGATGATGCTCGTCACTTCATCGCAGGTATTTTAAAACATGCACCAGCATTTACAGCGGTAGCAAACCCAACTGTAAACTCTTACAAACGTTTAGTACCTGGATATGAAGCTCCATGTTACGTAGCATGGTCTGCACAAAACCGTAGCCCGTTAGTACGTATCCCTGCATCTCGTGGTATTAGTACACGCGTAGAAGTACGTAGTGTTGACCCAGCTGCAAACCCGTATTTAGTAATGGCTACATTATTAGCAGCAGGTCTTGACGGAATTAAAAACAAATTAACTCCACCAGCTGCAGTAGACCGTAACATCTACGTAATGACAAAAGAAGAGCGTGAAGAAGCAGGTATCGTTGACTTACCAGCAACATTAGCGCAAGCATTAGTTACTTTACAATCTAATGAAATCGTATGTGGCGCATTAGGTGATCATTTACTTGAGCACTTCATCGAAGCGAAAGAGATTGAGTGGGATATCTTTAGAACTCAAGTTCACCAATGGGAACGCGATCAATATATGTCTCTATACTAAGAGATGATAAAGCCTTGATACTACGGTATCAGGGCTTTTTTTATTTGTGGGCAAAATAGGTGCCTGCGAAATGCCCAGAAAAAAATCATGGAGATTATTTAAAGTGCTATTGTATTTCTTCAATTTAACGTAGTAAACTTTAAATCATTTTTCGGTTCGGGAAGAGGTGATTGAATAAGGATTTAATATGCGTGCTGGCTATGGGTATATATAGAAAAACAATTGCATTGTATGTTTTGTTCAGTGTTTGATGTTGTGGATGTGTTTAGTGATAAATTAAAGTGCGAAAATATAGTACCTTGCAATAAATAGTACCAAGTGGTATATTATGGATAAATTAGGTACCGTGTATTGAACAGTACTGAAATGAGAAAGGGGGATTGTCCTTGAACGTTCAGTTTAAAAAAGGTGTGTTAGAACTTTGTGTATTGGCACTTGTAAAACGTAAGGATTGTTACGGTTATGAACTTGTTCAGCAAATCTCTAATAAATTTTTAATATCGGAAGGTTCTGTATATCCGTTATTACGTCGTTTAACGAAAGAGGGATATTTTCAAACATATTTAAAAGAATCCACGGAAGGACCGCCCCGTAAATATTATCAACTAACAGAGCAAGGAGAGATGCAACTTACATTATTAGTAACAGAGTGGCGTGATTTTGCGAAAGGGGTACAAGAAATTATTGAAGGGGTGAATTGGGATGAATAAAGAACAGTTCCTTAAGGAATTATCGAATCAGCTTAGAAAGTTATCGGAAGAAGAGAGGACAGATATTTTATTTGATTATGAAGAGCATTTTCAATTCGGGGTAGAAGAGGGGAAAACTGAATCGGAAATAATAAAAGGGCTAGGTTCTCCGAAAGCAATTGCAAAAGACTTACTTGCGATGTATCGATTTGATGAGATGAAAAAAGATCCATCGACTTCAAATGTGACAAGAGCTGTTATGGCAGCGATTGGACTTAGTTTGTTTAATTTTATTATTGTGTTAGGCCCGTTAGTTGCAATTATCGCTTTTATATTTTCCTTTTGGGTCGGTGGTATTGCTAGTGTAGTGACACCGTTTTTTGTTATTATCAAAGTATTTATGGGCACTTTTATATGGTTGGATCTTTTCGTTAGTATAACATTTGTCGGAGTAGGTTTGTTGTTATGTATTATCGCTTATTATAGTACGAAGTGGTTTAAGAGATTATGCGTACGATATGTAATATGGAACTTCAAAATGATAAAAGGGGAGTAGATGATGAAAAAAATATTATTAGTAGCTATCGCTTGTATCATTATTGGAGTAATAGGGATTTCACAAACATATAAAAAAGCAGTAGAAACTGCAGAGAAAGGAAATAAGGAAGAAGTTATTAAAAACGAAACGCTAAAAAATGTAGAAGTTAAGTTAGATGCTGGAGATATTGTTGTCCAAAAATCTCCTGATTCCTCTTTTTATGTAAAGCAAACAGGAGACGTAAGTAAACAGGAGATTCGTATTGCTGAAGATGGTGACACATTGAAAGTCATAGGGGAAATAGAGAAAGGTGTTTCATTTGATTTCTCATTTTTTACTTTCGATTTTCAAACGCCTGCATTGACTATACTTGTACCTGAACGTTTTTACCAAGAGATAAAAGTAAAATCATCCGCTGGACAAATAGAAATAAGTGATGTGAAAGGTGACCGTGTAAGTGTTGAGACACTTGCGGGAGAAGTAGATTTGAAACATGTAAAAGCAAAGAGTGTGGAGGGATCTACAAAAGCTGGTGAGGTGAATTTTAAAAAAGTAATAGGGAAAGTGACAGCGAAAACGGCTAGTGGAGATGTAGATATCATTGATCATGATTCTAAATATGATTTAGAGGCAAGTTCAACTGCTGGAGATATAGATATTACTTTATTGGAAAAACCGCAAGATGCAGTTATTAGTGGGCAAAGCGCTGCCGGAGATGTAACAATTTTTAATGAGGAAAATAAAAATATAACGATTGGTAATGGTAGTAAAAAGATTAGCGGAAAAACCACTGCTGGAGATGTTACTATTGAAACGCGTTAATAATTAATGAAATGCACTCTTTTGGATGAACGGAAATCTATCAAAATATAAAAAGAAGATAATGCCCTATATAAATAAGGGGATTATCTTCTTTTTATTATTTTTAATGTAAATCACGATATACGCCAATTACTTTTCCGATAACTGACACTTGTTTTAAAATGATAGGTTCTAGTGAAGAGTTTTCCGGTTGTAGACGGAAATGGTCTTTTTCTTTATAGAAGCGTTTAACAGTTGCTTCGTTATCTTCTGTTAAAGCAACTACAATTTCACCGTTGTATGCAGACTGTTGTTGACGGACTACGACTAAATCACCATCAAAGATACCAGCCTCAATCATACTATCTCCAGAAATACGTAACATAAACACTTGATCTGATCCAGAAACGATACTAGCTGGAAGTGGGAAGTGCTCTTCTACACTTTCTACTGCTGTAATCGGTAAACCGGCAGTAACTTTTCCGACGATTGGAACTTGAATAACTGATTGTGTTTCTGTTTCTATTCGGTTGTCACCTAAAATTTCAATTGCTCGTGGTTTTGTTGGGTCGCGTCGAATATATCCTTTTTCTTCTAGTCGTGATAAATGTCCGTGCACTGTAGAACTAGAAGCGAGGCCGACTGCTTGGCCGATTTCACGTACGGAAGGTGGATATCCTTTTTCTTGTACTTTTAGCTTAATAAAGTCGAGAATGTCTTGCTGGCGTTTCGTTAACTTTTCCATGTTTTCTAACACCTCGTTTTCTTTCGTTTTTATTATTATTAAGTATAACATGCGAATAAACATTCTACAAACATAAGTTCGAACGAAAGGCGAATTTATGATACACTATAAGGAAATATAGTGAGAAAGAAGGGTTCAAAATGAATGCAATTATTTATGCACGTGTGAGCACAACAAAAGAAGAACAGGAAACATCATTATTGCGTCAAAAAGATGAATTATTGCATTTAGCTGAGCGCTATCAAATGGATGTTACAAAGGTAATTGAGGAGCAGGCTAGCGGTTATACAATTGAACGTGATGGCATATTAGAAGTACTAGATACAATTCGAGATGAACAAGTTGATGTACTACTTATACAGGATGAAACGCGTCTTGGTAGAGGAAATGCAAAGATTGCATTAATGCATTGTTTACATAAAGAGGGGATAAAAGTTTATACGCACACGCATAGTGGTGAATTACAGCTTTCAGATTCAGATTCGATGGTGCTAGATATAATTGGGATCGTTGAAGAGTATCAAAGAAAGATCCACAATTTAAAAATTAAACGTGGCATGCAAAGGGCGGTAGAGAAAGGATTTCGTCCGGAGAATAATTTGAAAAATCGTCATTTAAGTATAGGACGTGAGAAAAAAGAAGTGCCAATTGAGGAAATTGTACGTTTACGCCGAAATGAATTAACTTTTGAAGAAATTGCAGCAACACTTCGTGGTTTTGGTCATGATGTTTCAAAAGCAACTGTACATCGAAGATATGTAGAATATACAAAGCAATTGCTTGATAAAGAGGACTAACTATTGTATGATAATAATCAGTTTTGAGTAGAAGGGGGATTCGAGATGCCAAGTCACGAACTCATTGAACGCATTAACTTCTTAGCGAAAAAAGCAAAAGCTGAAGGCTTAACTGAAGAAGAACAACGTGAGCGCCAATCGCTACGTGAACAATATCTAAAAGGATTTCGTCAAAATATGTTAAACGAATTAAAAGGAATTAAAGTCGTTAACGAAGAAGGTACAGATGTTACACCGGCGAAATTAAAAGCTTTAAAAAAGCAAGATAATGCAAAATTAAATTAAAAGATGGGCATAACCCATCTTTTTTGATATTAATAGAAAGATACGTTAGTAATAGCTTTCCAGTTGTAATGCTACTTCAATCGTTTCAATACATAGTGAGCGGTTAATTTAGACATATCTATTGATATGTCTTTTATTATGCACTCGTTGTGAAGGTAATATGTGAATAAATCGAATTGGTTGACATAGTTTTATTAGAAGCAATGATTGCAAGTGGATTGTATATATAGTAATTCTTTAGGCAGGATAAAATAGATGCGAAGAGAATATGCGTGTGACATTTGTTTTATGATTAGTAGAAGTGCGTGTTTGAAATTAATGTGCTTTTCATATTTGCGCTAAGCTTAAAATATGATCTTGTGCATGTGTTACTTTGATGGTAATTATTATTGATTTTATTTCGATTCAAAGGGAGAATAATCTTCTTTATTTTTAGATTTAATGATATTGCATAAAAATACAGATAATTCCCTTTCTTCCTAAAATAAAAACAATGAAAAAGTATGTCATATTGAATGCCCATACATTACCGAAAACGTTGATTTTTTTATAAAAAATCAAAAAAACATCAACATATTTGTCGATACATGTTGTATAATCTTGCGTGGGAAGATATCATATAAATGTATAAAACGTTTACTAACATACGCGAAGGGAAGAATAGCATGTCACATTCAATCGAACAACTTTCTATCAACACGATTCGCACATTATCCATTGATGCGATTGAAAAAGCAAACTCTGGTCACCCAGGAATGCCAATGGGTGCAGCACCAATGGCTTATACATTATGGACTCAATTTATGAAACACAATCCAAATAACCCAACGTGGTTTAACCGCGATCGTTTCGTATTATCTGCAGGTCATGGTTCAATGTTACTATACAGCCTACTTCATCTATCTGGTTATGACTTAACAATGGATGATTTAAAGAACTTCCGTCAATGGGGAAGCAAAACTCCAGGACATCCTGAGTATGGTCACACAGCAGGTGTAGACGCAACAACTGGTCCACTTGGACAAGGTATTGCAACTGCTGTAGGTATGGCAATGGCTGAAAGACACTTAGCGGCTAAATATAACCGTGATGCGTATAATGTAGTAGATCATCATACATACGCTATTTGTGGTGATGGAGATTTAATGGAAGGCGTTTCTGCTGAAGCATCTTCATTAGCTGCTCATTTACAATTAGGTCGTCTTGTTGTGCTTTACGATTCAAACGATATTTCATTAGATGGCGATTTAAATCGTTCATTCTCTGAGAGTGTAGAAGATCGTTACAAAGCATACGGCTGGCAAGTTATTCGTGTTGAGGATGGAAACGATATTGAAGCAATTGCAAAAGCAATTGAAGAAGCGAAAGCTGACGAAAAACGCCCAACGCTAATTGAAGTAAGAACGACAATTGGTTTCGGTTCTCCAAACAAATCAGGAAAATCAGCTTCACACGGTTCTCCACTTGGTGTAGACGAAACAAAATTAACGAAAGAAGCATACGCTTGGACTGCGGAACAAGATTTCCATGTAGCAGAAGAAGTATATGACAACTTCCGTAAAACGGTACAAGATGCTGGTGAGACTGCACAAGCTGCATGGAACACGATGCTCGGTGAATATGCACAAGCATATCCAGAATTAGCAAACGAGCTGCAAGCAGCAATGAACGGTCTTCTTCCAGAAGGTTGGGAACAAAGCTTACCAACTTATGAATTAGGATCAAAAGCAGCAACACGTAATTCTTCAGGTGCTGTAATTAATGCTATTGCAGAGTCTGTACCATCATTCTTTGGTGGATCAGCTGACCTTGCTGGTTCTAACAAAACATATATGAATAACGAAAAAGACTTCACAAGAGCTGATTACAGCGGTAAAAACATTTGGTACGGTGTTCGTGAGTTTGCGATGGGTGCAGCAATGAACGGTATTGCACTACATGGCGGTTTAAAAACTTACGGTGGTACGTTCTTCGTATTCTCTGACTACTTACGTCCAGCAATTCGCCTTGCAGCATTAATGCAATTGCCTGTAACGTATGTATTCACACATGATAGTATCGCTGTTGGTGAAGATGGCCCAACACATGAGCCGGTTGAACAATTAGCAGCACTTCGTGCAATGCCAAACGTTTCTGTTATTCGTCCAGCAGACGGTAACGAATCAGTAGCAGCTTGGAGACTAGCTCTAGAATCTACAAAAACACCAACTGCATTAGTGTTAACTCGTCAAGATCTTCCAACATTAGAAGGTGCAAAAGACGATACTTATGAAAAAGTAGCAAAAGGTGCATATGTAGTTTCTGCAAGCAAGAAAGAAACTGCTGATGTAATCTTAATTGCAACTGGATCTGAAGTAAGCTTAGCAATCGAAGCGCAAAAAGCTCTAGCAGCAGACGGCGTTGATGCAACTGTTGTTAGCATGCCATCTATGGATCGCTTTGAAGCTCAAACTGCTGAGTACAAAGAATCTGTACTACCAAAAGCAGTAACGAAACGTTTCGCAATTGAAATGGGTGCTACAATTGGATGGCACCGTTACGTAGGTCTTGATGGAGATGTACTAGGTATTGACACATTCGGTGCTTCAGCTCCTGGTGAGAAGATTATGGAAGAGTATGGATTTACTGTAGAGAACGTTGTTCGTAAAGTAAAAGAAATGCTTTAATGATTTTAGAAAAATCTCTCCAGCATGGGGAGATTTTTCTATGTAATTGAGTTTTTTCGACAAGAAAAGTTTTTTCTCTCTCCGTAGTCAGACAATCATTGCAAATTTTCTCTTATATAATGTAGGGAAAAGGTTGTCCAGATCGGGAGGGAAAAAATGAAAACGTATGAATTGTATTTAATTCAAGAGGATATTGCGAAAGCTTACTTTGGTCGTGAATATTTGTTTTTTGATTTATTTGCTCGATTTTCAGAATCTGGGTCCCTTTCGGAGAAGAAAGTATTATATAAACAAATGACGTATATTACGATGCCATTACAAGTAATGAAAATTCATCATAAATTAGAACAAGCTTTGCGTGTTCTTGGCAAATATGAAAAAACAAATCATATTCATACGCTTTATACAGGAGCCGAATACGGCGAAATAATGGTGAAACCACAATATATTCGAATGAATACTTCTGGAAGTGTATCCATGGAAACAACTTTCTTTGAGGTGCTTAGAAAGTGTGAGTTAACATTTTTAGCGATGGATTATGAAAATAAAAAGTACGGTTGGTTAAATCCGCTCAAACAAGTACGAACATATGTGTAAAAAATGTCGAATAGTATCTTGTCTTATTGAAAAGGTTTTAGTACACTGTAAGGTAGACAACATGAAGGAGGAAAAGATATGCCAATGTGGTTAGGTATTCTAGTGGGCGTAGTAGCACTAGTAGCAGGCGTGGCGTTAGGATTTTTCATTGCCCGCAAATACATGATGAATTACTTACAAAAAAATCCACCAATTAACGAACAAATGTTAAAAATGATGATGATGCAAATGGGACAAAAACCTTCCCAAAAGAAAATCAATCAAATGATGAGCGCGATGAACAAGCAACAAACAAAATAAGCGCAAAAGGGCACTCTTACCGAGTGCCCTTTTCTTTTGGGGGTAAAAGATATTTAAAACTTTTAAAAATTCTGCATTTTTGATAAACTGAAAATATCGCTCATTTTAAGGGAGGAGGATAAATATGAAAGTGTTTTTTAATTTAGCTTGGTTTTTTAAACAAGAAAAACGAGCGTACATAATCGGAATTATTATGTTATTTGGTGTCGCGCTTCTTGAACTTGTAGCGCCAAGAGTACTAGGGATTGTAGTAGATGAAATTAATAATGGAACATTAACGTCTGAAAAATTGTTGAACTGGGTTATTCTATTAGTAGGTGTAGGAATTACGATGTATATATTACGTTACTTATGGCGTATTATGATTTTTGGATCTTCTTTAAAACTAGCCCGTCAACTGCGAAAGAATTTATATGAACATTTTACAAGGATGAGCCCATCCTTTTATCAATCACGTCGTACGGGCGATTTGATGGCACATGCGACAAATGATATTCAGGCGATTCAGCAAACTGCTGGGGCAGGTGTTTTAACACTCGTTGATTCATTAGCTGTTGGAGGATGTGTACTCGTAGCGATGGGATTT
The DNA here is from genome assembly GCF_030348325.1 of Bacillus hominis. Classification (NCBI taxonomy): domain Bacteria; kingdom Bacillati; phylum Bacillota; class Bacilli; order Caryophanales; family Bacillaceae; genus Bacillus; species Bacillus hominis. Next base: position 3,297,476 of record NZ_JAUCFS010000005.1, on the reverse strand, counting down.
ACAATTAGCTGGAAGTTAACGTTATTAAGTTTAATTCCGATGCCAATTGTGGCTATTTCTACAAATTATTATGGAACTTTATTGCATAGAAGATTTCATAAAGCGCAGCAATCGTTTTCTGAAATCAATGATAAAGTACAAGAAAGTATGAGTGGGATGAAGGTAATTCGCTCACTTGGACAAGAGAAAGAGGATTTACAAGAGTTTCGGAAAAAATCGGAAGATGTCGTACATAAAAATATGCTAGTTGCACGTATTGACTCGTTATTCGATCCAACGATTTCCTTAATTGTCGGATTTTCATTTTTAATCGCAATTTGTTACGGATCATTATTAGTCGTACGGGGTGAATTAACTGTAGGGGAATTGGTAACATTTACAACATACTTAGGGACTCTTGTATGGCCAATGTTAGCTTTTGGATGGCTATTTAATATTATGGAGCGTGGACGTGCTTCGTATGATCGTGTAGAGAAAATACTTTCACAAACTTCGGATGTAGTGAATAGGGAAAATGCTATACATGCTATAGCAAGTGGTGATGTTTCGTTTGCTGTTGATTCGTTTTCTTATAAAAAGAATGAACTATTAAACTTAAAAGATATTTACTTTAACTTAAGAAAAGGTGAAACATTAGGAATTGTAGGGCGTACTGGTGCAGGGAAGACGACGTTATTAAAATGTTTAATTCGCGAGTATGACCACTTTAATGGTGAATTAAAAGTTGGTGAGCGGGATATTCGAGATTTAACACTTCACGGTGTACGCTCTGCAATTTCATACGTACCGCAAGATCATTTTTTATTTTCAGCGAGTATTGGGGAGAACATTGCTTTTGGAAAGGCCGATGCTACATATAAAGAAATTAGCAGGGCTGCTGAGATTGCTTGTATTCATAATGATATTATTCAATTTTCGGAAGGATATGAAACGGTAGTAGGTGAAAGAGGGGTTTCGCTATCAGGAGGCCAAAAACAGCGAATTTCAATTGCACGTGCGTTATTAACGAATGCTGAAATTTTAATTTTAGATGATTGTTTATCAGCTGTAGATGCAAAAACAGAAGAAACTATATTAACTGCATTGAAACGAGAAAGAGCAGAAAAAACGACGATTATTACTGCGCACCGTTTAAGTGCGATTCAGCATGCAAATCTTATTCTTGTTATTGATGAAGGTAAGGTTATGCAGCGAGGAACACATGAACAACTAATGAACGAGAATGGTTGGTATAAAGAAATGTATGAAAGCCAGCAGTTAGAGGCGTTGGTAGAGAAAGGAGGAATATGATGGCTGAGAAAAAGCGGAGTGATTTAAGGAGATTGCTTTCTTATATGAGACCATATAAAGGGTTATTAGCGTTAGCATTTTTATTTCTAGTTGGTGCAACTGTAACTGAAATGATGGGTCCTTTTTTAATTAAACAATTTCTTGATGAACACTTAGTACCACGTAACTTTGAACAATCAGCACTTGTTACTCTATTTGTAGTGTATATTATTGCTCACTTATTAAAAGTATTATTTACGTATTTAGACTTATTGTACTTTCAAAATATCGCTTTTAAGATTGTTCAAGATATGCGAGTTGAAGTGTATGAACATGTTCAAAAATTGTCATTAAGTTTCTTTGATCGTACGCCGATTGGTACACTTGTATCTCGTATAACGAATGATACGGAAGCGATTAAGGATTTTTATGTTAGTGTACTATCAACATTCGTGAAAAATGTAGTCTTTTTAGTGGGGATTTTAGTAGCGATGTTTTTACTAGATGTAAAATTAGCGCTATTTTCTCTCATATTAATTCCAATTATGTTTGCCATTATGGTACTGTATCGCCGGAAAAGTGCAGCTTTTTATTTAGAGGTACGTAATCAACTGAGTGTATTAAATGCAAAGTTAAATGAGTCCATTCAAGGGATGAATATTGTTCAAGTGTTCCGGCAAGAAAAGCGGATGAGAAAAGAGTTTGAAGAAGTGAACAACAAGCATTATAGTGCTGGACGTCGTACATTGAAATTAGATGCATTACTTTTACGTCCAGCAACAGATCTTGTTCATATTGTAGCAATTGCGTTAGTTCTTGGTTTATTTGGAATTGACGCTTTAAAGAGTCCTGTTGAAGTAGGGGTTTTATATGCTTTCGTTAACTATATTCATCGTTTCTTCCAGCCAGTAAATGAGATGATGATGAAACTATCTTTCTTCCAACAAGCGCTCGTTTCATCATCGCGTGTATTTCATTTAATGGACGATAAAGATTTAGCTCCTGTTCAAATGGGGAGTGAGAATCCACGAGTAGTTAACGGGGAAATTCAGTTTAAAGATGTTACTTTTTCATATGATGGAAAGCGTGACGTTTTAAAAAATGTATCTTTTCACGTAAAGCCAGGGCAAACGGTTGCTTTCGTTGGACACACTGGTAGTGGTAAGAGTACAATTATGAATTTATTAATGAGATTTTACAATATTAAATCAGGTAATATTGTAATAGACGGAGTGGGTTTAGAGAAGTTTGAAGAACAAGAAATTCGAAAGAAAATTGGTCTTGTGCTGCAGGATGCATTTTTATTTGCTGGAAATGTAAAGCAAAACATTCGTATGTATAATGAAGAGATAACGGATGAAGAGATAGAAGAAGCAGCGCGATTTGTGCAAGCGAATACGTTTATTGAAAAATTACCAGAGAAATATGATACAGAAGTGGTTGAAAGAGGAGCTGCGTTTTCTAGTGGTCAAAGGCAATTAATTGCTTTTGCTAGAACGATAGCAACTAACCCGAAAGTATTAGTGTTAGATGAAGCGACGGCAAATATTGATACAGAAACAGAGGAGGCTATCCAAACGGCATTGCAGCAAATGCGAAAAGGTAGAACAACGATAGCGATTGCACACAGGTTGTCTACAATCCAAGATGCGGATCAAATATTTGTTATGCATGAAGGGGAAATCATAGAAAGAGGAACACATCAAGAGTTGCTTAGTAAACAAGGACTTTACTACAATATGTACTTACTACAAAATAAAGGGAGTTTGCAACAGGCCTTGTAATTATAAGGTCTGTTTTTAATTCATTGAAGTATTAAAAGTATGCAATGAAATTTCTTGTGGACAATAAAGTGGTATCTCGCTTAAGGTGCTCTTTATGAAAAATATATAATTTTTACAAAGTGTATATTGACAACATAGTATAATGTAATTGATATATGTTTAAAAATAATCGAAAATGAAATAAAGGAGTAATAATATGGAGTATGTGCTAATAGGTGGGATTTTAATATTATTAGCTGTAGTGTTTGTGCTGTTTTATAAAAATAAACAGTTAGAATCAGAGAGTCAGCAAGTAGAGTTTGAAAAGAAACAAGCGATTGAAACGTATGAAAATGAGATTGCAGCTACGATTACAGAGTATAAAGAACAACAGGATACTTTAAAGAATATGGAACAGAAAAAATATAATGATTTACAAGTGAATACAGCTAGAGAACTTGAAAATATGCGTATGATGAAAAATCAATTGGCTGTTCAACATAGTAAAGAACGTAGTGAAATGCAAGATAAGCATAGTAATGAAATACATATGTTTCAAAATTTAATTGCGGATTTACGAGAATATGCCAAAAATGGTGCTGAAGTAAATGCGCATGAAACATTACATTATATGAAGCGAGGTTTCGTTGAGCAAGGAATAATACTAGAAGAAGAGTTTCATATTATACCGAACGTTTTTATGAGAAGTAATAAATATAGAGATAAACGTAACATAAATGATAATCGAATCCATCACCTCATCTTATGTAAAACTGGCATTTATCTACTTGAGACGAAAGAATGGACGGGGACATTAATTCATGGTTTAACGAGAAGAAATGCTGGTATATATTCATTTATGATTGAGGAAATTGGTAAGTATCAACATGAAATTGAAAAAGAAGAGACGTTTGAATTTATTACGGATGGAACTTCATTAACTTTGCAAGTAAGAAATGAAGGGAATCCAGCGTATAAAGCGAAAATACTATCTCAAACTTTATATAATTATTTGGAAGAAATACAAGTAGATATTGTAAAGGAAAAAGTAAAACCGATTGTATATTTTGAAAATGAAAGTGGAAAAGAAGTTATTGATCTTTCTAATGAAGAATTGCCGAGATTTAAAGATAGAGAGCAAATTGTAACGTTTTTCAGAAATGAAGTTTTAACAAGTAAAGTAATATATACAGCACGAGAACTACAAAAGATTAGAGATATGATTGGCCAGATGAATTATGTTGCGAAGTGAAAAATAAAGTAAAACTTTAATCAGTGGGTTTTATGGGCAACCCGACTCCGACCCTTTGCAGCCGAATTTTGAGGTGGGAGTCTAACTACCCGCAAATAGCGGGATAAAGAAGGTGTTGTTTGGGTGGAGAAAGGTAAAAGCGCTATATTGTGGGGAATGTTGTACATTTATTTTTGTTTGTATATATTAATGTACATTGCGTTTATTTTCGTTATTGATATGGTTCATGTGTCATGGAGTGTAATGAGTATTTTTGTGATAGTAATACCGTTTATTTTATTAGTTATTATTCAAAAGTCTATCTTACATGTTTCTGCAAGACGTAATAAAGATAAGAAACAACTGTTCACTGTAATGATGGTGGGTCTCATTCCATTGGTAGTATGCACAATACAATTAAGTGTAAATAAATACACTTCAAACTTTAATCAGGAGCGATGGTTAAAGTTTGAAGATAAACGGGTACATATGGTAGATGACCTAATGCAAGAACATAAATTAATAGGGAAATCAAACGAGGAAATTACAAAATTATTAGGGGCTCCTACGGAAAAAAGAAGTTGGGAAGAGGGAATTACCACTTTGTACTATCTTGGGAATGAACGTGGTTTCATTTCTATAGATAGTGAATGTCTTGTTTTGCAATTTGATAAAGATGGTAGGGTTATAGAATATAAGGTGCAACGAGATTGAAAGTGAGGGGAAGAAGCTATACCTTTTATAGCTTCTTTTTTATATTCCAATATAGAAAAAACAGGCAAATAATAGTCATTCCTATCTATACGAATGGGGTAGAGTTTGTTATATTGTAAATGGTTATTTAGTTTAGAAGTTTACTAGATAGCATTAAATTTTTTAGATTAGGGAGGGAAGTTAACACGAATTTCGATATAAGCGTGTTAAATAATTATTATGAAAAAAGGATTTTATAATGTTTTAGCTGCATCAATTGTATTTAGTATGGTAACGATTCCAACTTCTTCCTATGCTGACACAGTAGAAAAGACTGTAACAATTTCAACTGACGAGCAAGCTTTAAAAAGTATTGAAACCCATATGAAAGATGAAGATGGGCGTGGAGAGGACAAAGGAATAACAAATGAAGTGCAAGGAGATTTTCTTGTACATATAATAAGTTCAACAGCTTTATATGATTCTGCTGATTTACAAAAAGCGACAGGTGTTCAGATTTCAAATCAAGTAGTGAAAGCTGAGAAACGAAAAGGAAACGCTTACTATGTTGAAACATCATCTGGAGCTGGGTGGATACAAAATAGTGAAGGAAACGTAGAGGTTAAGGAAATTTATCACTTATCAAATGAACAGTTAGTAATTAATGAAGAAACGGCTACATATTCCGCACCATTCAATTCATATAAAGAAGAGAAAGTATTACAGCCGCAAACAATTATTGCAATTGGACAAGTTGGAGAGTGGTTTCAAGTCCAAATAGATAATGAGGTGAAATGGATTTATGCACCTTCAGCAAAATTTGAAGGGACAAAGGCCTCGCTTATTCAAGACGCAACACCAACACGTACAAAACGTGCAGCCGTTATGTATGCTGCACCAATAGAAGAGAAAACAACGGATATTTATGGTGTACCATTAAAGGAAATGATTGTACCAACAGGAAATGAAAATATTCGTCCAGGTTATGCGATGAAACCAAAATACATTACAATTCATGAGACGGATAATTATAGTGTTGGAGCAAATGCTAGAAACCATGCACAATATTTATACAGCCAAGCAACAGGAACGACTGATCGTTCAGCATCTTGGCATTTTACAGTAGATGATAAAGAAATTTATCAACATCTACCATTAAATGAAAATGGTTGGCATGCTGGAGATGGAGCAGAAGGAACTGGTAATAGAGAATCAATTGCAATTGAAATTGCTGTCAACCAAGATGGCGATTATAATAAAGCTGTGGAAAATGCTCGCAAACTAGCAGCCTATTTAATGGGGGAATTAAATATTCCTTTAGAAAATATGAAAAAACATCAATTTTGGAGCGGAAAGAATTGTCCGGCCATCATGATAAAGAATAATGCGTGGGAGCCATTTTTACAGGGAACGAAAGCTTATTATGATGCGAATCATAAAGATGATATAACTGGCGGTTGGTATGAAGCAGATATTCGTGAATTAGATAAAAGAGGTATTATGGTTGGAGACGGAAAGGGTTCTTATTGGCCAGAACGTCTTGTAACACGTGGTGAATTTGCGAATTTAGTTTCAAGATCATTGCAATTGCCAGAGGGGAAATCGAATTTCAAAGATTTAAGCACAGCCCATCCATCGCTAGTAGATGGTATTAATCGTGCAGCTAGTGCTGGGATTATAAGTGGACGAGGAAATGATGTATTTGCTCCGAATGATACGATTAAACGTGATGAAGCTGTCATTATGATTGATCGTGCATTGCAATACAAAAATATAAAAGGTAATTTAGTTCCATTACCATTTACGGATCAAAATTTAGCGTATGATAAACAGGCGGTTCAACGTGTTTATGGGTTAGGTATCGTAAAAGGGAATGAGAATAATGAGTTTATGCCAAAAGGTTCTGCAACACGTGGGGAATCGGCAGCATTTATTAATAGAATGTTAAAAGTAATAGAGAGTAAATAATGGAAAGGCATTCGCTTTGGCGAGTGCTTTTTATTTTTCAATATGTTATAGAAAGGGGATGTGAATTTTGACTGGAATAAGGAATGAAAGTGGAGGTGATGCATATATTTAGAGGCATTGGGTAGTTTTTGTAATTTTGTATAAAATGAAAAGGAGGTAGGACGGTGAAATCAATACCGACTGAAGTCCTGAGTAAGGAATTGATGGAAAGAGAAGGAGTTATATCTATTACAGTGATGGAATTTGAAAAGATAGAAGTGGCCGGAGTAGTTGTTTCTGGTCCTGCTGTTATTTTGATTAATCAAGAGTAAGTACATATTATCAATAGAAAAGTAGAAAGAGCATCCATTTAGGGTGCTTTTTGTTTGTATAGAAGTGCGCATATGATAGATAATTGGGGTATTGAAGGTGTGCTTGGATATAGTTCGGAAGGGTATTTAGATTATGTATTATTAGTACAAGTTTTAATCGGGACAATGTTAGGGGCATATATAGAAGCGAAGCTTACAAATTATGCGCATCGCATGTTGTTGAGGTTTTCAATGATTATGACACCGATATTAGCTGGATGTATGTTGTTAGTCTAGTAAAGAGAAGATATAGAAAACTATTAATATCTTTTACGAATGAATTATGTAAGTAATTCATATTTCCCATATAAAAGAATTTGCTTTAATATAATGAGTGTAAAGTTCGAGTATTCGAAGTATTACTTGAATTATATCCCTATCCCTTTTCTAAAAAATGCGAACAAGTTTTGCCCTATTCTATTCAATAGTTTATTGTATAGAAATATATTGTTCGATGACCATTATGGAACGCACATAATGGGTAAATCCCGATCCTTAAAGAGGATGCCCCTAATCTTCATGTGAAAATATGATCGGATAAGAAAGCTGGCCAATTTATGGTCAGCTTTCTTTTTGTTCAATAAGTAATTCTTCTTTAATTTCTGTTTGCAATAATAAAGTTTTTCCGAAGCGTCGTTTGCATTCAGCACGTACTTTTTGGATTGCTAGTAGCTGAGAAGTGGCGGGCACTGTGACGATAGCCTGCCGAGGTTTTCGATTTTCTTCACAAAAAACACATTCCACAACATATTTAGAAATCATAATTTCATCCTTCCGGTTTGAATTTCTAAGAAGGGACTGCTCATGAAGTTGATGTAATCTTTCGTCATCGTTTTCCTTTATTCCTCTTTTTCAAGGATATATATAAAGAAAAATCGAAATTTAGTATGGGGGGAGATAGGATGAAACGATGGATTGGTACGGCAGCTATATGTATGAATGAAAAGAATGAATTTTTAATGGTACTACAAGGAAAAGTAGATGAAGAGAAACGATGGACTGTGCCAAGCGGGGGACAAGAAGAGGGAGAGACACTTGAGGACTGCTGTGCTCGTGAAGTGTGGGAAGAAACGGGTTATGAAGTGAAAATTATAGAAAAACTATGTGAAAAGAAAGGGATAACATATGGGGTGCCAGTTCATGTGCATTACTATATTGTAAAGTTAATAGGCGGTAACATGAAAATACAAGACCCTGATGAGTTAATACATGAAATAGCTTGGAAAGGAATAGATGAAGTAAAAGAATTATCTTTTCCAGAGGATCAAGAGCTTTTAAATAAATATATAAATAAAAAAGCAAGTGTTTAAACACTTGCTTTTTTTAGTGTAACCAAGATAAAAAAAGCGGAACGATAACTAAACTAGCTCCAGCTGTTAAAAGCATTGATAAACTTGCAATTGTACCTTCTACAGGACCGATTTCAAATGCTTTTGATGTTCCGGTTCCATTCGCGCTAGTACCTAGCATTATACCTTTTGCGAGCGCTGTTTTAATACGGCATATGCGTATGAGCGTAGGACCGAGTAATGCTCCAGTTAAGGCAGTTAATACGACGAAAACGGCTGTTAATTGTGACATGCCGCCAATCATTTCTGAAATAGCCATTGCAATAGGTGTTGTTACAATGTGCGGTGCTAAACTTTGTTCTATTGTAGAGTCAATTTGAAAAAAATCAGCTAATAGTGCGGAAGTAATAACCGATAGAAATGAACCAACAATGACATTAATTAAAATGGCCGTTCCATGTTTTTTTAATAAATTAAAGTGTTTATAGATTGGCCATGCGAAAGCAACTGTAGCAGGTTTTAATAATTCTGTTAGCCAATGACTACCAGATTCGTAGGTTTCGTAAGGTGTATCTAATCCAAGTAATAAAGCAATTAAAATGATTGGGCATACAAGAAGGGGAGAAAGTAAGCTCCAATTCCAGCGTTGATACATTTGTTTAGATACCCAATATGTGAATAGTGTTAATAGTAAACAAAGAAAGCCGATCATTGTGGTGATCCTTTCCGCTTTAATAGCAATTCTGTTAAAAGTCCTGTTACGAGAGTGACACAAAGTGTACTAATCACGATAGTTAAAATGAGATCGATTCCATATTGTGATAATGTATCTTTGTAACGAATGACAGCGACTGCAGAAGGAATGAAAAATAAAATAAGTTCTTTTAATAAAAAGTCTGCACCGTCTTGTATCCATTCTTTTTTCACTATGTTAAATTTTAATGAGATTAATAATAAAAAAATACCGATTATACTTCCTGGAACTGGGAGGTGTGCCTGTTTTGCAATCCATTCACCTGTCCAAGCAAAACAAAATAATAATAAAATTTGTCCGCTTAACTTCCACCATTTCATACAGTAACCACCTCTTTGTTTTTTACATAAAAATTGTAAAAAATAATTCGCAATTTCTACTATACGTTCATTCGAAATATTTGTCTAATATATAAATTATATGTTATTAATATATTAGATGTATTAATCGAAAATGAAAAGGGTGTCCAAAATGGAATTACGGCATTTGCAATATTTTGTTGTAGTGGCAGAGGAATTGCACTTTGGACGAGCGGCTGCTCGTCTACAAATGACACAACCACCGCTTAGTCAACAAATTCAGCAATTAGAAAAAGAAATGGGAGTTATGTTATTTTCAAGAACGAAGAGAAAGGTTGAATTAACAGAAGCAGGAGAAATGTTTTTAAAAGAAGTAAAAAAAGCGTTTGAACAAATTGAGAAAGCAGTAGAAGTTGCACAAAGTGCTCAAAGGGGAGAAGTTGGATCACTTTCAATTGGTTTTGTAGGTGCGGCGATATATGATATTTTACCGTCAATCGTCAGGGAGTATAGAAAGAAATTTCCGAGAGTGTCTGTTGCATTACATGAATTGTCAACACCGGATCAGGTGCATGCACTTCATGATAATCGAATTGATATTGGATTTTTACGTCCGCCAATTCCAACGCAATTACTTGAGTTAGAACCAATTCAAAGACTTTCGTGTACGTTATGTTTACCGAAGGCACATCCGCTTGCTGAAAAGGACGAAATACATATCGAAGATTTAAGGGATGAACCGTTCGTATTTATTACGAGACCAGTATGGCCAGCGTTATACGATACAATTTTATCGCTTTGCCGCGATGTAGGTTTTAGTCCGCATATTGTACAAGAAGCAACTGAATATCAAACTGTCATGGGGCTTGTAGCAGCAGGTATTGGAATTACAGTAATACCTGTATCCGCAAATAAATTGTATAAAACAGAAGTTGTATATAAAGAGTTATGTGATTCTAATTTTGTTGCAGAAATGTCAGTGGCCTATAAAAAAATGAATAACAATCCAGAGTTGTTAGAGTTTTTGAAAATTGCAAGAGAGAAAAAAAGGATTGAAGTGGAAGATACGAAGGCTGAATAGTTGATGAAGTTACAAGGCAGTCATGATAATTAAGTTATATAAAGATTCACCTCGTTAAACAAAGAACGGAAATGTAACTAAAATGCATTTCCGTTTTTTTTGTTTTTTATTTAATGCTAAAGAGGTAAATATGCTTGGTTTCTAGGACTAAAGGCTTAGTAAAGATTCCGATTGAAGTGCGATGTTAAAAATGTCATATTTTTATACACTAGTAGTATAGAATGCGTACGTTATGAAGTAAGGTAGGGGAAGGGATCTATGTCTTTATGTCGGTTAGCGAGAAAAAATATACAAACATTTGCTACCAAAAGGTTAAAACAATTTATGTGGATTGCTATGAATACAATGATTTGTTTTTTGATGATATCATTCCGATTCAATGAAGCTGTAATAAGTAAAGCGGGATATACACTTATATTTGTAAAGTGGTTTTATGCTATGTTTTTATTTGTAGTTTTTGTATGTATTTTCATTACTTATAAAATGACAGCCTCTTTTTTACAGGTAAGAAGAGAGGAGTTTAAATCGTACGAAGTAGTGAATATGACGAGAAAAGAAATGTTATGTTTATTATGTCAGGAGCAATTATTAATTTACGGAGGAGCTTTCGTTTTCGGATTAATTCATGGTATGTTATTTTTGAAATTATTTATTATTATTTTTATGAAAGCAGTAGGAATCCAAGGAGTAACAAATGCACCGATTACGACGTATGCGATAATGGTAACAGCAGTTGTTATGATAACCGTCATTATAATATCAATGTGGCAATGTTGTAGGTTTACACAAAGATTAAAGAGTGAAAAGTCATATGAAACAAGGAGAAAGGCATGAGAAATCATGTCTTTTTCTTCATTTTACACATGATATTAATCATGATACAGTGGGAAGAACTGAAAAAAAGAGTTAAGAAGAAAGGTTGTATGGAATGATAAATGAGCAAGCGATCGTAAAGGTTGATCGATTAACAAAGCGAATTGGTTCAAAGACGTTAGTAGAAAATATTAGTTTTGAAGTGAAAAAAGGTGAAGTAGTTGGCTTATTAGGACCAAATGGTGCTGGAAAAACGACATTAATGCGAATGATGGTCGGAATGATTCGTATGACAGAAGGAGAAGTATGGATTGATGGTCAATCTGTAAAACAGCAATTTGAAAAAACTGCGGCGAAAATTGGTGCTGTAATTGAGACGCCAGAATTTTATCCTTTCTTAAGCGGCTATGAAAATTTAACATATTTCGGACGAATGAATGGGAATGTGACTGAAGAGCGTATCGATGAAGTAGTGCAATTGTTAGGAATGGGACAAGTAATTGACCGTAAAGTAAAAGCATATTCACTCGGTATGAGACAACGTTTAGGAATTGCTCAGGCACTTATACATAATCCAGATGTATTAATACTAGACGAACCAACGAACGGATTAGATCCTAGTGGTATACATGAAATGCGGATGTACATAAAGAAAATTGCACATGAACAAGGAAAAGCTGTTCTTGTCTCTAGTCACTTACTCTCAGAAGTTGAATTAATGTGTGACAGGGTTATTATTATTCAGCACGGAGAATATGTCGCAACACAAAATATTCAAAGTGATAAAAAGGAAGAAACAGAAGAAATACATATACGTGTAGATGATGCGAATAAAGCGGCAGAGGTTTTAGAATACGATGTTTTAGTAAAAGAAAACGAATTAATTATAAACGTGAAAGATGAAGAAATTCCAAATATTCTTCGTACATTGATGGAGAAAAATATTCAAGTTTATCGTGTATATGAAGATAGAAAAACGCTAGAAGAGCAGTTTTTAGAATTAACAGGGGGAAAAGATATTGTTTAATTTAGTTTATAACGAGCTGTATAAAATATTTAAGCGAAAGCGAACGATTATTCCTTTTGCAGTTATTGCGGTATTAATTATTGGATTAGGATGGGTTACGGTAAAGTATTTAGAGCCAGAAACAAAAGGGTGGAAAGCGGATTATACAGAACGCACTGTAGAAATCGAGAAAAAGCTCGGTATGAAAAAAGAGGATATTTTAACAGAAAAGTCAGGAGACGAGCTTGTAAAGGAATACCAGCTTAAAATGAAGCATTTAGATACGAATACAGCGCCAGCGAGTAGTTCTCCACTTTCTTTCATGAGAGATACTGGTTTTATTGTTTTTCCTATTTTACTTCCGTTTATTCTCGTATATGCGAGTACAATTTTTGCGAATGAATATAGCTGGGGAACATATAAATTTTTAACGATTCGTCCGGCGAGCCGATTTAAAATTTTAACATCTAAGTTTTTGGCAATCGTTATATTTTCGGCATTATTATTTATATTTAATATGATTTTTTCCGTATTATGCGGGTTGATTATTTATAAATTCCAACAACCAGCTTGGACTGAATTTGTCGTTCAAAATGGAAATATAATAAAACAAAATATTTTCGTAGAAGCAAGTAAATATTATATTTTATCTTGGTTACCAACTCTTGTATATGCTGCATTTGCCTTTATGATTTCCGTTTTAACGAGATCGAGTGGAGGTGCAATCGGAATTTCTCTATTTCTCGCATTATCAGGGGGAATAGCGCTAATTCCAGCAGCAAGATATGAATGGGCGAAATATTTATTACCAGCGAATACAGATTTATATGGGCTTTTAAAGGGTGGAAGCTTTATTAATGGAGTAACATTCCCATTTGCTTCTTGTATGCTTCTTCTATACTTAGCTGTATTTTTAGGGGTTTCCTATACTGTATTTTTAAAACGAGATTTAACAGCATAAGCAAAAGCCGTTAAGGGTAACTTAACGGCTTTTTGTTTGTAATAATTGATGAATAGCTTCTTCGGCTAATAAGGCGAAATACTCCGCGCTAATAGGCAATGCTTTTTCATCTACTGTAAAAGCTGGATGATGCCATTCATGTGCACCACTTGTTCCCATAAAGACGAATGAACCTGGTACTTCTTGTTGGTAAAAAGAAAAGTCTTCTCCTGCCATTGATGGTGTAGGAGAGATAACGTTTAGATTCATTTTCTCTGCAATTTGAATAGAAAGATTAGTGAGTGCTTTATCGTTATGAACAGCAGGAGGACCTGGGTAAAATCGAAATTCTGTTTTTACACCTAGTGCATCAGAAACCCCTTTAATAATACGCTCCATTAATGCTGGAATCTTTTCGCGTGTTTCAGCTTGGAATGTACGTACAGTTCCTTCTAACGTAGCTTTTTCAGGAATAACGTTCCACGTATTTCCTGAATGGATGTTTGTAACACTAACAACTGCATTATGAAATGAACTTATATTTCGACTTACAATTGTCTGCAGTGCCATAACAATTTGAGATGATGCAACGATAGGATCGACGCCAGCATCAGGTACAGCTGCATGTGTTCCAACACCATGAATTTCAATTTCAAATCGATCAACTCCGGCCATCAGTGGCCCATCTTTAATACCGATTGTACCTACTGGTAAATCGGGCTTATTATGCATACCAAAAACGGCTTGCACATTCTTTAAATGTCCAGCTTCAACAACTTTACATGCTCCGTTTCCACTTTCTTCAGCAGCTTGGAATATAAAGCGAACAGTTCCGTTAAGAGAAGCTTCTTTTTCTTTTAATAAGTAAGCGGCACCCAACATAGCAGCTGTATGAAAATCATGCCCACAAGCATGCATTTTACCTTGTATTTTTGAAGTGTATGGAAGATCTGTTTCTTCCTGTATGGGAAGGGCATCGATATCAGCACGAAGCGCTACAATCGGTCCGTTGTTATTACTAGAAATTTCAGCGGTAATTCCTGTTTCTAAATTGGAATCGATAATAGTAATGTTAGCTTCTTCTAACCAATTTTTTATTGCTTTGGTCGTTTCAAATTCTTCGTACGATAGTTCTGGGTATTCGTGTAAATGTCGACGAATAGAAATAAGTTTTTCTGTTAATTGATTTGGAATGGATGCCACTTATTATGCCCTCTTTCTTAAGTGAAATATTTGTATTCATTATATAACACAATAATAAAAGAGAGGATTTTCAAATGAAAATCCTCTCTCGTTTATCCCCGATTGGCTTAACTAATAATCAGTGGGGATGAACAAAACCCCCACTGATTAAAGTTTCACTTTATGCTGCAACTTTTTTATGAGTATGCTGTTTTTTATAACGTCCACGCATTGCGTATGCAAATTGCGGGATTGCAATACCGATTAAAATAAGTGATACACCGAACCACTGTGAAGATAGTACAGCTTCTTTTAAAACGAATACAGACATAATTGTTGTAACTGGTAGTTCTGCTGCACCAAGAATAGTTGCTAAGCCAGATCCGATTTTTGGAATCCCGATTGTAAAGGCAATAGACGGAATAACGATACTAAATATTCCTAATCCTAAGCCATATTTCCAAAGGCCTTGAGAAATCGCTCCGTTCATAATAAATGTTGGCGGGAATACGAGCATTACTAAAGTTAAAGCACCAGCCATTAAAAGAACACCGCGCGGTAATGAAGGCACTTCAACAGCAACTTTTCCGCTCACGAAAATGTATGTTGCGAATGTAACGGCAGATAATAAACCTAAAATGATTCCAGTCGTATCGAAATCACCTGCTGATTTTTCTAGTAAACCACTTGATAAAAATGTACCTACAAGTAAGAAAATAACCGAAATAACTTTTTCTCTTGAAGGTAATGTTTTCGTTGCGACTGCTTCAATGATAATCCCAACCCAAACGAACTGGAATAAAAGTATAATTGCAATAGAAGCTGGTACAGTTTTTAATGAAGCGTAATAAAAAATTCCAGTGAAGCTTGCCGATGTTCCTGCAACGAATAAAATTAACGCTTGTTTTAATGGAACACGGTGTCTAGAAAATAGAAATGTAATAGTAAGCAAAATAATCCAACCGAACAAATATTGGCTACCAATTACCTCTCCAAGTGAAAATCCTTCTGCATATGCAAGTTTAACGAAAATAGCTAAAATCCCATAACTACACGCTCCTAATAAAACTAAAAGAGAATAACGAAGCATGAAAAATTCCTCCCATCTATATGAAGTTGTTCCGTAACGAAAATATATCTAGAGGGAAGTATACAAAATTAAAAATGAAGGGTCAAATGAAAGAAAAGTGCAAAATTTTATAGAATAATAATAAAAGTATGATATTTATGCATAATCTTGAAATTAATAATAATTAAAGTATTGTAAAATCACCTTTACGTTGTATAAAGACAGCATTTGAAAAAAATTTTTTAGGGTTAATATGTGTGAAGTTAATTGTAATGTGCAAATGATTTGAGAAACTGTGGAACCTTTGTTATGTTAGTAATAATGAGAAAGAGTTTCATAATTCAATTGAGATTTTTCTATATAATAGAAGGAAATGAAAACGTTTTATTAGGAAATGTGTGAAAAGGTAGTTTTTCTTATTGTCACGTTGGAAAAGTGAATTCATGAAATGTCCATAGTATTTTCAATTGTTTTTGCTACAATATTGAGGAGGAGAGGAGTGGAATAATGCAAGATATTAGTATTTTTTTAGCGTTTGGAGCTGGGTTCTTATCATTTATATCCCCATGTTGTTTACCGCTTTATCCGGCATTTTTATCATACATAACAGGTATGTCGGTTTCTGAATTGAAAGAAGAAAATGCAATGCTTCGCAAAAGAAGTATGATACATACAGCGTTTTTCTTACTTGGGTTTTCTATTATATTTATCGCAATTGGATTTGGTACAAGTTTTATCGGAGGAATTTTTACGGATTATAAAGATTTAATTAGACAGTTAGGTGGTATATTTATCATCGTGTTCGGTCTTATTATTGTCGGTGTGTTTAAGCCGAAGTTTTTAATGCAAGACCGTAAATTTACTTTTAAAAACCGTCCGAGTGGTTATTTTGGTTCAGTTTTAATTGGATTGGCATTTGCTGCAGGATGGACACCATGTACTGGGCCTATTTTAGTGTCTGTAATTGGATTAGCTGCAACAAATCCAGAATCAGCAATGATTTATATGATTGCTTACATACTTGGGTTTGCTATTCCATTTTTCCTACTTTCATTCTTTATTACGAAAATGTCTTGGATTAAAAGAAATAGTATGACATTCATGAAAGTCGGAGGATACATTATGATTGTCATGGGGGTCTTCCTGTATTTTAACTGGATGACGAAAATTATCGTATATTTCTCAAGTTTATTTGGTGGGTTTACCGGTTTCTAGTATTATTCCGTGAAAATGTTGGAAATACTAACGGAAAAGCATATAATGAAATTATATTTTGCGTATAGCCACAAAAAAAGGATGAGAAAATATGAACATAGTTGTTTTATCAAGTATCGTTGCTGTTTGTATGGCCGTTGGTGCGATGTTTATTCGTTTAAAAGCAGCTAAGAAACCTGCAACATTGAAAAAAATTATACTTCCACCATTTTTTATGAGTACGGGAGCGTTGATGTATGTTTTTCCTGAATTTCGATTAACTCCAGCAGAAATGTTAGAAGCGATTGGTGTCGGATTGTTTTTCTCTATTTTTCTTATTAAAACATCTAAATTTGAAATACGTGGACAAGAGATTTATTTGAAGCGTTCAAAAGCATTTGTATTTATTTTAATTGGATTACTTGTAGTGAGGATTGTATTTAAAACATACTTAAGTCAATCTCTTGATTTAGGACAACTTAGCGGCATGTTCTTCTTACTTGCGTTCGCGATGATTGTTTCATGGAGAATTGCAATGTACCGTTCCTTTACGAAATTACAGAGGGAAATGGAAAAAGAAGATGGTTTTTATAATGAAAAAGATATGAAGCTAACTTGAAAACTGTATATGTATAAAAAAGACAGCGTCAAAGGCGCTGTCTTTTTTATCGAAAATAATGTGAAGTTACTTTGCAAGTAAAGATTTATAGTTAGAATAATCAATTTCTTTTTCTTGTAATTTCTTAATTAAAAATTTATGATCTCGTTTTGGCGTGGCAATGATATATCCTTTAATAATTAAATCTTGTGTAATTTGAGAGGCATTTTCTTGTAATGCAAGTTCCCCGATTTTTCCAGCAATTTTTGATTTGGCAACATCGCGAAACAGTTCTGGAACAGGACTTACGAGCTCTTCTAACAATTGTTTTTGTTCGTCAGCCCATAAATGTCTCGTTTTATTTATGTAGTGTGCTTCCCAATCTAAAATAGACATACCGTCTTCTTTCGGTAATCGTTTTAAAAATTTTCTGAACATAAAATATCCACCGATAGACATAAGCCCTAATAAAATGACAGTCCATAATACAATGAACCAACTGAACCATCCTTCGAGCAAGCGTATCCCCCCTTAAATGATTGCGGTTTTCTTTTATTCATATTATAAACAGTCAGATTCGTAGAAAGCAAGAACGCTTGGTCATTTTGACCAAGCGTTATCATTTAAACAAAGTATAGTTGTTCAACACATGAAATATTATTATTATCTTCTACATATTCAATGATAAGTGTGCCAACTTTACGATCTTTATCTTCAGTTGTGAAAATAGAGTAAGAAGTAAAACGTGCTGTTGATAGGCCGCTTATATGTGTAGGTAAAGAAATGTAGTCGTTATCGCGGAAGAATTCCATTAGTTCAATGTCTTCAAATTCTTTTCGGTCAACTTGTTTGTTTGTATAGCGGCGTTGAAGTTGTTTTAAAGATTCATTCCAAGAAATTGCTTTTGTGTCGTATACCATTGTTCTATCCCCTTACTGTATGTAATCATTAAGAACATACGTTCTAAACCAGTATACTCTTTTTATAAGAAAAGTGGAAGCAAAAAATAATGTAAGCTTGGAAACCCAAGCTTACATAAAAAATGCGTTCATAATCATCTCTATTTTTTATTATAAGTCAGATAGGAATAGGAAACAAGATGGTAAGTATTTTGTTGATGGTTTTTAAAATTCTGTATATTATAAAAGCAACTTACTATAGTGCAAAGGAATGAGAGGTATGACTTACATAGTTTCAATTCAAGGACCGATGGCAAGTGGGAAGACGACATTAGCAAAAAGATTAGAGGAGAGGGGACATTCGGTTATATATGAAAATCCTTATCCAATTGTAGAAAAGCGGAAAGAATTAAATTTGGATATTTCCACAAAAGAGGGGTTTATTGCAAATCAAAAAATGTTCATTGAAGCAAAAATAAAGGAGTTTCAAAATGTGAAAGGTTCAGTCGTGATTTTTGATCGTGGGCCAGAAGACACCCAGTTCTATACGCTTTTTTATTCAAAATTAATAGGAGAAGAGTGGGATATAGAAATGGAATTACAAGATGATTTATGTAAATTAAGAGAATACCGTTCAGATGCAATTTTTTATTTAGATGTTTCGAAAGAGAATGTATATGATAGAAAAAATAATGATAGGGCAAGAAATCGAAGTACATTTGAGGAACAATTTAAATTAGTAGAAACCGAAAAAGAATGGTATAAAAAATTTCCTGTAACTTATGTGGACACGAATACATTATCAGTGAACGAATTAGAAATACATTTTATGGAATGGTTAAGGGGGAAAGGAATATGAAAAAAATATTATTATTCGTATACCCAACATTTGCGGAGTTTGAAATCACGGTAGCGACGGCATTGCTGAAAAATAAATATGAAATCATTACAGCGGGTTTAACAACAGAATTGATTATAAGTGAAACAGGCTTACGAATACAGCCGCATATAGATTTAAGCGAAGTGAGCGTAGAAGAGTATGAAGGGATACTTATTCCAGGTGGAGAAGAAGTACAGTTGAAAGGTGCAGAACCTCTTTTTTCAATCATTCGTCAATTTCATGAACAAGAAAAATTAGTAGCTGCGATTTGTGCTGGACCGTATGCGTTAGCAAGAGCAGGTTTATTAAAAGAAATTTCTTATACAGCGACTATAGATTATCAAAAATTAGATTGTTTTCCAGTAGAAAACTTTGTGTATGAAGAAGTTGTACAGCAATCACATATTATTACGGCACAAGGACATGCATTTGTGCCATTTGGAATAGCGATTGCTTCTTATTTTGGAGTAGCGAACGAAAATAATATAAATTTTTATAGTGGTAAGGGTAATGTGGTAATGGAGAAGCTTTTACCTGAAAACGTGTAAAAGCTAGCATTTGCTAGCTTTTTTCTTTTTTACATCGATAAATCGCTAAAGTTTTCGGATCGCGCCATATACCGTTGTGAAGTGATAATTCACTTTCTATTTCTTCTTTTAGCCATTCCTTCATTTCGGTGTGAAGATATATATTATCAGGTATATTTAGCGACGGAAACATGCTAGAAATATAGTTTACGATCGGAGTGGCATGATGGAAAACGAGTGCATTATGAATGATTGTTTCTTCAACAATTGGAAAAACAGATTGTAATATCTCTTTACCATTTTCTAAACAAAATGGAGCGACTGCTGGTGATGTTTTCGGTAAATCAAATGCGTCTAGCATGTTGTTACATACTTTAACTATACGAGGTGATGAAACTTTGGAATTTGTTGTGGCTAAAAGTGCACCGCCAGGGCGAAGGGCTTTATAAAAACCTTGAATTGTCTTGTCAACATCTTTCACGTGGTATAACATATGTTTTGCGATTATCCAGTCATAACAATTAGCTTCGAAAGGAAGTTTACTAGCATCACCCTGTTTCCATCTAATTCTAGTACTTTTTTTAGCAGCTTCAGAAAGCATAGTTTCCGATTGATCAAACCCGGTTAATTGGCCTTTATGACCATTATTTTGTAATAGGGAAAGAAATTTTCCGTTAGCGCACCCAACCTCTAATATGTTTTCTTCCCCTTGAAGTTGTAAATGTTCAATGACAACTTCATCTAAATCCACTCGTGTTTCTTCGTAATGTTTATGTGTATCGATGCGTATTTGTAAATGGTTGCTGACGCTGTATTGGCGTTTTACATCATTCATTTTTTCGTATTCCACCTTTGTGCAAAATTGTTGAATTGCATGTGTTAAAACGTCTGTTTTATTTAAACCTTCGTAATGAAGTGCTGCTTCAAATCTTACTAGTAATTTTTCGTCAATTCGAAAATGAATATCTTTTCGTTTTGCCAATGAAATCTCGCCCCTTTGCATCTGTTAGTGAGACTATAGCATGCCTGAAAAATTTGTGTAAATAATTTGTGTACACAGATTGGGGAGAGATGAAAAAATTGTTTGAATGTTATTTTAAACTATTGACGATTTAACCGTTTTCATATATTCTTAAATTAAGTAATATTCAAATAATTCAAAAGAAATGAGAGAGTCACATGCTTCTTCAAGGAACACATCGAATTGGTCGTATGGCCATGCTGTTGGCACTTGCGGATGAGAATGAAAGCCCTGTATTATCTATTCCGAAAGGTTGGAAATATTGTACGGGGAAAGTTGGTTCTATGAATTCGCAAAAAGTTGTAGCAGCAATGGAAACAGCGGCTAAGAGCAACCGAGTTATTGAAACAGATGTTTACAGAGAAACACATGCACTTTATCATGCAATTATGGAAGCTTTGTACGGAGTGACGAGAGGACAAATTCAGTTAGCAGACGTTCTTCGTACAGTAGGACTTCGTTTTGCAATTGTGCGCGGTACACCATACGACGGAAAAAAAGAAGGCGAATGGGTTGCTGTTGCACTTTATGGAACGATTGGTGCACCTGTAAAAGGATCTGAGCATGAGGCGATTGGTTTAGGAATTAATCACATATGATTTGCCCATAGTCTATTAGTTAGAAGGGGGCCTTGCTTTTTAGGACAGAAGTCTGTCTTAAAAAGGTAAGGTCCCCTTTTGCTTTTTTAAGGAGGAAAAATGATGATTACGTTAACAGGACATACATTGACAGTTGAAGAAATGAAAAGGTTGTTACTTGAAGGTGAAGGTGTAACAGCTTGCCCAAATAGTATGCAAAAGGTGGCTGAATGCCGCGAAGTAGTTGAGAAAATTGTAGAAGACGGAAAAGTCGTTTACGGTATTACAACTGGATTTGGAAAGTTTAGTGATGTGCTTATTCAAAAAGAAGATGTAAAGGCACTTCAACATAATTTAATTCAGTCACATGCATGCGGGATAGGCGATCCATTTCCTGAGGAAGTATCACGCGGTATGTTAATTTTACGAGCTAATACGATGCTTAAAGGAGTATCTGGTGTTAGACCGCTTGTTGTAAATATGCTTCTTGAGTTTGTGAATCGCAAAATTCATCCAGTCGTTCCGCAACAAGGGTCACTAGGAGCGAGTGGTGATTTAGCACCTTTATCTCATCTTGCTCTCGTTTTATTAGGTGAAGGTGAAGTGTTCTACAAAGGAAAACGAGTTCATGCGATGGTTGCTCTTACAGAAGAGGGACTTGAACCTATTGAATTAGAAGCAAAAGAAGGTCTTGCGTTAATCAATGGTACGCAGGCGATGACAGCGCAAGGAGTTCTTTCTTATATAGAAGCAGAAGCAACGGCTTATCAATCTGAATTAATTGCTTCCATGACAATCGAAGGTTTGCGCGGCATTATTGATGCATTTGATGAAAATGTTCATAAAGCGCGTGGTTATAAAGAACAAGTAGAAGTAGCAAGCAGAATTCGTGACATTCTTCATGATAGTAAACTTATTACAAAGCAAGGAGAACTTCGGGTACAAGATGCATATTCACTTCGTTGTATCCCGCAAGTGCACGGTGCTTCTTGGCAAGTTTTAAATTATGTGAAAGAAAAATTAGAAATTGAAATGAATGCAGCGACAGATAATCCGCTTATTTTTGATGGTGGGGAAAAGGTAATTTCAGGTGGTAACTTCCACGGTCAACCGATTGCATTTGCGATGGATTTCTTAAAAGTAGGGATGGCGGAACTTGCAAATATTTCAGAGCGTCGTATTGAACGATTAGTAAACCCGCAGTTAAATGATTTACCGCCATTTTTAAGTCCAGAGCCAGGACTACAATCTGGTGCAATGATTATGCAATATGCTGCAGCTTCACTTGTTTCTGAGAATAAAACGTTAGCACATCCGGCGAGTGTAGATTCAATCCCGTCGTCAGCTAACCAAGAAGATCACGTAAGTATGGGAACAATTGCTTCACGCCACGCACATCAAATTATTCAAAATGCAAGACGCGTTCTTGCGATTGAGATGATTTGTGCGATGCAAGCAGCAGAATATCGCGGGATTGAAAACATGAGTACAGTGACGAAATCGTTCTATCATCAAGGTCGTCAACAAGTGCCTTCTATTACAAATGACCGTATATTCTCAACGGATATCGAAAATATTACGCATTGGTTAAAAACGAACTATTCAATAAAGGAAAGATTGGATGTAAATGCAGCACTATAAAACGAGAAAAGGGAGAGATTGAAATGGAAAAAGTACAACAAACAATTCGTGCGCCAAGAGGTACTGAGTTACAAACGAAAGGGTGGGTTCAAGAAGCTGCACTTCGTATGTTAATGAACAATTTAGATCCTGAAGTTGCTGAAAAACCAGAAGAATTAGTTGTATATGGCGGAATTGGCCGCGCAGCTCGTAACTGGGAGAGCTACAATGCGATTGTAGATTCATTAAAAACGTTAGAAAGCGATGAAACGTTACTTGTTCAATCAGGAAAACCAGTTGCAATTTTTAAATCACATGAAGATGCACCTCGCGTTCTTCTAGCAAACTCTAATCTAGTACCAAAATGGGCGAACTGGGATCACTTCCGTGAACTAGAGAAAAAAGGTCTTATGATGTACGGACAAATGACAGCAGGTAGCTGGATTTACATTGGAACACAAGGGATTTTACAAGGAACATATGAAACATTCGGTGAAGCGGCTCGTCAACATTTCGATGGTTCATTAAAAGGTACAGTAACACTTACTGCTGGTTTAGGTGGTATGGGTGGTGCACAACCTCTTGCTGTAACGATGAATGGCGGTGTTGTGATCGCTATTGATGTAGATAAGCGTAGTATCGATCGTCGTATTGAAAAGAGATATTGTGATCTGTATACAGAATCATTAGAAGAAGCATTAACTATTGCGAACGAGTATAAAGAGAAGAAAGAACCGATTTCAATCGGATTGTTAGGAAATGCAGCGGAGATTTTACCAGAACTAGTGAAGCGTAATATTACGCCAGATTTAGTTACGGATCAAACATCTGCTCATGATCCATTAAACGGTTATATTCCAGTAGGTTACACATTAGAAGAAGCAGCGAAACTTCGTGAAGAAGATCCAGAACGTTACGTACAATTATCGAAAGAAAGCATGACAAAACATGTGGAAGCAATGCTTGCAATGCAAGAAAAAGGTGCGATTACATTTGATTACGGAAATAACATTCGCCAAGTTGCTTTCGATGAAGGTTTGAAAAATGCTTTTGATTTCCCAGGATTCGTTCCAGCATTTATTCGCCCGTTATTCTGTGAAGGAAAAGGACCATTCCGCTGGGTAGCTCTTTCTGGTGATCCAGAAGATATTTATAAAACTGACGAAGTGATTTTACGTGAGTTTGCTGATAATGAGCATTTATGTAATTGGATTCGTATGGCACGTCAGCAAGTTGAGTTCCAAGGTCTTCCATCACGTATTTGTTGGCTTGGTTATGGTGAGCGTGCGAAGTTTGGACGCATTATTAATGAAATGGTGGCGAATGGTGAATTATCAGCACCGATCGTTATCGGCCGTGACCATTTAGATTGCGGATCAGTAGCATCTCCAAATCGTGAAACTGAATCGATGAAAGACGGTAGTGATGCAGTAGCGGATTGGCCAATTCTAAATGCATTAATTAATAGTGTAAACGGTGCGAGCTGGGTATCTGTTCACCACGGTGGTGGCGTTGGTATGGGTTATTCACTTCACGCTGGAATGGTTATTGTTGCAGATGGAACAGAAGCGGCAGCAAAACGTATTGAGCGTGTATTAACTTCTGACCCTGGTATGGGTGTTGTTCGTCACGTTGATGCAGGATATGACTTAGCTGTGGAAACTGCGAAAGAAAAAGGCGTTAACATTCCAATGATGAAATAAGGAGGAGAAAACATGCTGGACACTTTACTAATAAATATCGGTCAATTACTAACAATGGATCAAGAAGATGGCTTGTTAAGACGGGAAGCGATGAACACGCTTCCTGTTATTGAAAACGGTGCGGTTGGAATTGAAAACGGCGTGATTACTTTCGTTGGAACAGCGGAAGAAGCAAAAGGACTTCAGGCGAAAGAAGTTATCGATTGCGGCGGGAAAATGGTTTCTCCTGGTCTTGTTGATCCGCATACTCATCTTGTATTTGGTGGATCTCGTGAAAATGAAATCGCGTTAAAATTACAAGGAGTTCCATACTTAGAAATTTTAGAACAAGGTGGAGGTATTCTTTCGACGGTAAATGCAACGAAACAAGCATCGAAAGAAGAACTTGTTCAAAAAGCGAAATTCCATTTAGATCGTATGCTATCTTTCGGTGTGACAACTGTAGAAGCGAAGAGTGGTTACGGATTAGATGATGAGACAGAATGGAAACAATTGGAGGCAACTGCACAATTACAAAAAGAGCATGCAATAGATTTAGTTTCAACATTTTTAGGTGCTCATGCAGTTCCGAAAGAGTATAAAGGTAGATCGAAAGAATTTTTACAATGGATGTTAGATTTATTACCGGAAATGAAAGAGAAGAAATTAGCTGAGTTCGTTGATATTTTCTGTGAAACAGGTGTGTTCTCTGTAGAAGAGTCAAAAGAATTTTTATTAAAAGCGAAAGAGCTTGGATTTGATGTGAAAATTCATGCGGATGAAATCGACCCTCTTGGTGGTGCGGAAGCAGCGGCTGAAATCGGAGCAGCATCAGCGGATCATTTAGTTGGCGCTTCTGATAAAGGAATTGAAATGCTTGCAAACTCGAATACAGTCGCAACGTTATTACCAGGAACAACTTTCTATTTAAATAAAGAAAGTTTTGCTCGCGGGCGTAAAATGATCGATGAAGGTGTTGCGGTTGCGTTAGCTACAGACTTTAATCCAGGTAGCTGTCCAACTGAAAACATTCAGCTTATTATGAGTATTGCGATGTTAAAGCTGAAAATGACACCAGAAGAAGTTTGGAATGCTGTAACAGTTAACTCAGCTTATGCAATTAATCGTGGTGATGTAGCTGGGAAAATTAGAGTTGGTCGTAAGGCAGATTTAGTTTTATGGGATGCTTATAATTATGCTTATGTACCGTACCATTACGGTGTAAGTCATGTAAATACAGTATGGAAAAATGGTAATATCGCATATACAAGAGGTGAAAAATCGTGGAGCACGGCCACTATTTAAAGAAAAATGCAAAGTTTATTGATCGTGAAGTAACGAAATGGAGTGATATGATTAGAGATTGGGAAGAGGGAGAGGAAATCTTCGGATCTGCATTAATTGGAGTGCCACTTTCTAAACCATCTATTAGTCATTCGGGTGCATGTTTTGCACCAAAAACGATTCGTGCAATGCTAGATGCATATAGCACATACGCGATTACAGAAGAGCACGACATGAAAGAAAGTGTCTTATATGATTGCGGTGATATTACGATGCATGTTACAGATATAAAAGAAAATCATAATCGAATTGCGAAAACACTTGGTCATTTGACGAAAGTGAACCCGAAAATGACACCGATTGTTCTTGGTGGTGACCATTCTATTAGTTTTCCAAGTATAAGTGGTTTTGCAACGAGTAAAGGAAAAATCGGTATTATTCAATTTGATGCCCACCATGATTTACGTAATTTAGATGATGGTGGTCCATCAAATGGTACACCGTTCCGTAGTCTACTAGAAAATGATGTCATTACGGGAAAACAACTCGTTCAAATTGGAATTCGCAATTTTTCAAATGCACGAGCATACCATGAATATGCAAAAGAGCATGGCGTGACAGTGTATACAATGAAAGATGTAAGAGAAAGAGAAATAAAAGATATTATGGCGGAAAGTATTGAAATACTACGTAAACAAGGTGTAACTGCCATATATGTTTCTCTTGATATGGATGTATTAGACCAAGCGTTTGCGCCAGGTTGTCCAGCAATTGGCCCTGGAGGAATGGATAGCGCAACTTTACTTGATGCGATTGAATTACTTGGCAGAGAACCCCTCGTTCAAGGAATGGATATAGTAGAAATTGATCCAACTCTTGATTTTAGGGATATGACGAGTAGAGTAGCGGCACAAGTTATTATGAGCTTTCTATTAGCACGAGAAACGATTAGTAAGCAGGTTAGTATATAAGCGAAGGATCGTGTGTGTGAAGTTTTGAAGTAAACGTTTTTGTCTTTCATGTTACGCATTATATAAAGATACATCATTACTTATATGTAGTGATGTATTTTTTATTTTATAAGGCATATAAACTTGGAGGGGATGGGCGTGAAAAGGTAACAAAATTGCGGGTTTTTTAGTGTTTTTGTAAAGCTTGAATTTTTCTATATAAATAAATTGACATAGAAAATAATTTTGTGATATTATAAAAATTTTGCTAAAAAAATAAATGTGTGTTAAGATTGAGAAGGTTACCATATATGGAGGTGGATTATTTGTTTCAAATTGGCGATAACATCGTTTATCCAATGCACGGAGCAGGTATAATTAAAGCCATAGAAGAAAAGGAAATCTCAGGAGAAAAACAACAGTATTATGTCATAAAAATGTCGGCTAGTAATATGGAAGTAATGATTCCTATGGGGAAAATATTGAGTTCAAATATACGACCAGTTACGGATATAAAGGCATTAACAAACATAATAGATATTTTTCAACATGGAGAATCAGACAGATTACTGACGTGGAAACAAAGGTATAAATTGAATACAGATAAAATAAAAACGGGTAAAATACAAGAAGGTGCTGAAGTTGTACGTGATTTATTACGTATGCAGAAAGAAAAAGCACTTAATGCAAGCGAAAAGAAAATGTTAGATAACGCACATGAATTTTTGATTAGTGAACTGGGATTAATTGAAGGTATCACAGAAAATCAAATAAAAAGCTTTTGTTAAGGTTCATTACAAATAATATATTACATCCCAAAAAAGATCTTGAATTTTTTGGGAATATAATTATAGAAAATCAATCATTTCAAAGACATTCAACTCTTTCAAACCACTTTTAAAGCATTAACCTCGTTTGTTATGACTACAATTTAATCCATTTTTATTTTTTAATTTCTTTTACGAATGTTCGAAGTTTAATTCAATACTTCGATAAAATAGTTACTTAATTTTTGCAATCCTGATTCACACTGGCACGGACAAGGAGCCGTAAGGATGAAAGAGAGGTAGGGCTTTCATTGTTTTAGGTATATAAGTTTTTATTTTTAGAAGAATACTGAGCCACTCTCATTTCTATTGTTAAGAGATTTTCCATATGTGAGGAGATAATAATTGTTTAATTTCTTTATGTAAAAGAGATAAACGAATTGTTAGCCTTATATGGTCAACTTAAAAAGGTTTCCTAACTAGGAAACCTTTTTAATTTTTGTTTTTATCATTCTGTTTGTTTAATATTCGAATGTTTAATGGTAAAGACGTATAAATTGACGTTACTATCTAAAAGTAAGTATGATGCGATTATAGTTAGAGTTTTTTAGGGGGAAGAAAAATGACAAGTTCAAATAATAAAGCGGCAAGTATTTATGAAGGAACAAATATAAACACTTGGGGATCTTTTGAAAATATTGAAGAAACAAAGTTGTTTGATCCGATTCAAATTGGATCTTGGTCTCTTCGTAATCGTATAGCAATGGCACCGATGACGAGATGTTTCGCTGATAATGAGACTGGTGTAGTTGGTGCTGATGTAGTCGAATACTATAGAAAACGTGCTGCTGATGGATTGGGATTAATTATTACAGAAGGAATTG
Organism: Bacillus hominis; assembly: GCF_030348325.1. Taxonomy (NCBI): domain Bacteria; kingdom Bacillati; phylum Bacillota; class Bacilli; order Caryophanales; family Bacillaceae; genus Bacillus; species Bacillus hominis. The sequence goes on along the minus strand of NZ_JAUCFS010000005.1, from coordinate 3,268,885 downwards.
TTATTAGTCCGAGAGCAAAAGGGAATCCAGGAGTACCAGGTATTTATACACAAGCGCAAGTTGATTCTTGGAAACCTGTTACAGAGGCAGTACATAAAGAAGGCGGGACTATTATTGCTCAAATATGGCATGTCGGACGTATGAGTCATCATGAAATAATTGGTGGTCAAATGCCGCAAGCGCCGTCAGCAATTGCGGCAGAAGGAAATGTTCCACGTTTTCGTAAACCGTTTGATACACCAGAAGCAATGACAATGGAAGAAATAAAAGAAGTTATCGGTCAATATGCGCAAGCTGCAAAAAACGCAATCGAAGCTGGATTTGATGGAGTAGAAATTCACGGTGCACACGGATATTTAATTGATCAATTTACTTATGAATTTGCAAATAAGCGCACAGATAAATATGGTGGTGACTTAAAGCAAAGGTTAACGTTTATGAAAGAAGTAACGGAGGCTGTAATAGAAGCGGTTGGAGCTGATAAAACACTTCTTCGCTTCTCTGCCTTTAAAGGTGATAATCCTGCGTATATGTGGGAAAATCCAGAACTTGCGATTGAAACGTTTGTAAATATGTTTAAAGAAATTGGATTAACGATGATTCACCCTTCAACGATGAATTATACGCAAGTTATTGCTGACGGAAAGAATTTTCATCAATTAGTAAGAAAATATTGGGATGGTATTATTGTTGGGGTGGGGAATTTGAATCCGAAAGAGGCAGAAGAAGCATTGCAAGAAGGAACAATTAATGTAGCGGCGTTCGGAAGACCGTTAATCGCTAACCCAGATTTTGTTCAGCGAATTAAAAATGCTGAAAGTTTAGTTGAATATGATGCGAAAGAGCATCTTGTTACATTAGTGTGAATAAAGATAAAAGGAGAACACATCGAGTGTTCTCCTTTTATTATGGAATTTCATAGGAGGAAGCGGGATGAGTGAAACGCTACTCGTTATTATTAGTATATTACTATTTTTGATGTTACTTTTAATTGTCTTTTTTATCATTACATTTTTTATTAAAAAACGGACGCATCACTCTATATTAAAACTGCATCCATACTTAGGGAGGATGCGCTATCTACTTGAAAAGATAGGACCAGAATTTCGGCAATATTGGTTTGATCATGATACGGATGGAAAGCCTTTTTCACGTTACGATTTTCAAAGTGTTATGTTTCTAGCGAAATATCGCTCTGAAATACTTGGTTTTGGGTCGAAACGAGATTTTGATGCATCTGGCTATTATATTGCTAATACATTGTTTCCGATATTAACAGATGAATTAAGTGTGAATCTCACGCGAGAACGAGAGGGAAAAAAGTATGTGATTCATAAAGAGGGGTTATTTTCAAGAAACGAGAAATTGACAGCGGATAAAACGAGTCTTTGGTTATATGAAGAAGACGATGCAATTATAGTCGGTGAAAATCGTAAATACCCATGGAAACTACATGGTATGTTCGGTGCATCTGCGACTTCTTACGGTGCGATTGGAGAAAATTATATTTTATCAACTGGGTTTGGTGCAAAAATGGCAGGTGGATCGTGGATTAATACTGGAGAAGGAGGCGTAATTCCAGAACATTTACATACAGGTGCAAATATTATTGCGCAAATTGGTCCGGGGTTATTTGGATACCGTGATGAGGACGGTAATTTTTCAATGAAAGAATTTATTAAAAAAGCAAAAGAAAGTAACATTAAAGCGTTTGAATTGAAATTTGGGCAAGGTGCAAAAATACGTGGTGGTCATCTAGAAGGACAGAAAGTAAATGAGAAAATCGCTTCCGTTCGGAAAGTACGAGAAGGGGAAACGATTAATTCGCCGAATCGTTTTTCATTTATTAGTAGTGCGGCAGAGGCTTTATATTTCATTCAAGATTTGCAAGAAAACGGTGGTAAGCCAGTGGGCATGAAAATTGTAGTTGGTCAGCAGGAGCCTTTGGAAGATTTATTGAAAACAATGAAAGAATTAAACATCTATCCAGATTTTATTACAATCGACGGTTCAGAAGGTGGATCAGGGGCAACATATAAATCGATGGCAGATAGTATGGGGCTTCCGCTTATACCGGCACTAATTACATTTATTGATACAGCAAATTATTACGGTGTCAGGGATAAATTCAAAGTGTTTGCCTCCGGAAAATTAATCACACCAGATAAAGTGGCAATTGCTTTAGCTATTGGGGCGGACGCTGTAAATTCAGCACGCGGATTTATGATGGCGAGCGGTTGTATTATGGCGCTTCAATGTAATTCAGGACAATGTCCATCAGGCGTTGCAACTACGAATCCGCATTACCAAAAAGCGTTAGATCCGTATGAGAAGAAATGGAGGGTAATGAACTATATTATTAGCATGAGATATAGTTTGTTTTCATTAGCGGCAGCAGCGGGAGAAAAGAGCCCACGCCATTTAACGAGAGAGCATATTGTGTTTAAAGATGAGGTGGGGAGAGTAGTTCCACTTTCGGAATTGTTTCCTTCCGTAATTGGGAAGTAAATATGTAGCTGAACAAAAAATGAGTAAAAAGTCATACATTTGTATGGCTTTTTTGATTATGGGAAAAACGGAAATTTATTACATGAATGTTCCCGCTTGTCGGTTTCTCTTTTTCAAACAAATTATTTGATGGGGATTAGTTATCAGAATATTGTTTTTGATAAAAAAATGAAACGGTGTACGCATTGACAATAAAAATTAATTAGACTATAATAAATCTCGAATTCAAGATATTTTTGAAGGGTAATCAAAATCATAAAATCAATATTTTAAATAATGTTAAATTAATAATAAGAAATGTAGTTTTTTTGTATTTTATCTCGAATTCGAGATAAAATACGGGCGGGATGAAATGTGTTAGTTTTTTAGAGAGACATCGAAAATGGAGATAAAATAGCATTGCGGATTGAACTTTATCATATGGACAAAATGAATAATGAATTTTAGTAAATAAACGTTTTTTCTAATGAAATAAAAAGGGGCGTGGAGAAAATGGAAAAGAAGACGACGGGAATTCACCATATTACAGCAATCGTAGGTCATCCACAAGAAAATGTAGATTTTTATGCAGGTGTATTAGGATTGCGTTTAGTAAAACAAACAGTGAATTTTGATGATCCAGGTACGTATCACCTTTACTTTGGAAATGAAGGAGGAAAACCAGGAACTATTATTACATTTTTTCCATGGGCAGGTGCAGAGCAAGGTATTATTGGAGATGGTCAAGTAGGGATAACTTCTTACGTTGTACCTAAAGGTGCTATGGAATTTTGGGAAAAGAGATTGGAGAAGTTCAATATTTCTTATACAAAAATGACTCGCTTTGGAGAAAAGTATTTGGAATTTGATGATCCACATGGTTTGCATTTAGAGTTAGTTGAAAGAGAAGAAGGCGAATTAAATACTTGGAGTTTTGGAGAAGTTACGTCAGAAGTAGCTATTAAAGGATTTGGTGGTGCGGTTCTTTTATCGGCACAACCTCAAAAAACTGCCGAATTGTTAGAACATGTAATGGGACTTGAAAAAGTTGGAGAAGAGGGGGAGTTTGTACGGTTCCGTTCTTCAGCTGAACTTGGAAATGTAATTGATTTAAAGATACATTCTATTGGACGCGGGCAAATGGGTGTTGGAACGGTTCACCATATTGCATGGAGAGCTATTGATGATGTCGATCAATTAGACTGGAAAGAGCATGTGTCTCGCTTTGGATATGGCGTAACTCCTGTGCAAGATCGAAATTATTTTAATGCAATTTATTTTAGAGAACATGGCGAAATCTTATTTGAAATTGCAACAGATCCTCCTGGTTTCACTCATGATGAACCTTTAGAGACGATGGGTGAGGTATTAAAATTACCAGAGCGATATGATCAGCATAGAAACCAGATTGAACAAGGGCTATTACCAATTGAAGTAAGAGAATTAGACTAATTATATAAGTAATTGAAAGGGGAGAAAAAATGATGAAACATATTTTTCAAAAAGGAAAAGATGAGTCAAAACCAACGCTATTATTGCTTCATGGTACGGGAGGAAATGAATTAGATTTATTACCGCTTGCAGAAAGAATTGATCGGGAAGCTTCTGTATTAAGTGTTCGTGGAAATGTATTAGAAAATGGGATGCCGCGTTTCTTCCGTCGATTAGCAGAAGGTATTTTTGATGAAGAGGATCTTGTTTTCCGTACGAAGGAATTAAATGAATTTTTAAATGAAGCAGCAAAAACATATGAATTTGATAGAGATAATATCGTTGCTGTTGGGTATTCAAATGGAGCAAATATTGCAGCGAGTTTATTATTCCATTATGAAAATGCATTAAAAGGTGCAATTCTTCATCATCCAATGGTCCCAAGAAGAGGGATAGAACTTCCTAATTTAGTAGAGAAAGCAGTGTTTATTGCTGCTGGAACAAATGATCCAATTTGTTCACCTTCTGAGTCAGAGGAATTGAAGATGCTATTAGAAAATGCAAATGCTAATGTAACAATACATTGGGAAAATAGAGGACATCAATTAACGATGAATGAAGTAGAGAAGGCAACAGAATGGTATGAAAAAATGTTTTCACATGCATAAATAGTAGACTAAATCGAGTGTAAAATCATAAAGATTTTATACTCGATTTTTTGTTGCAATTTAAGGGGTTAAAAGATAATAGGGAATTTATGTTAAAATATAAAGGGAAGTAAAGAGGTTCCTGTTTTGTTAATGAGCAGGAGTGTCGATTATTCTAATAATGGGGGAAACTATTAGATGGCAAACTACGAAAATGAAGAAATGCTAACGGGAGGGAATGTCTCAAACGTATATCGTTCGGAAGATACTGTTCGACGAGAATTAAAGCAAGGCAGTACCAAAATTCATAAGCTATTAAATCATTTGGAAAACAAAGGTTTTAGTTATGCACCAAAGTTTTTAGGTATTGATGATAAAGATAGAGAGATATTATCATTTATTGAAGGGAAAGCTGGTAATTATCCTTTAAAAGAGTACATGTGGTCTAATGATGTATTAAAAGAAATAGCGAAGATACTCCGTCTTTATCATGATGCTGTGAGTGATTTTCCTTTATCAGATGATTGGAAACCGATGGATAATACTCCAAATAAAATAGAGGTTGTATGCCACAATGATTTTGCAATATATAACATTATTTTTAATAACGAAAAACCAGTAGGTATTATTGATTTTGATGTTGCTGGTCCTGGACCAAGACTTTGGGACATAGCCTATACTCTTTACACTTGTGTCCCATTAAGTAGAGTTTATTATACGGAAACAGGTGAGGCAGTTTATTATAATTCATTACAGCATGCGGACCGTATAAAACAAAGGGTTAAATTGTTTTTTGAGTCCTATAAAAGTGAGGGTATGAACGAGAATTATTTGGAGATGGTACTTCTACGATTAGAAGGATTGTGTAAATACATGAAAAGAAAAGCAAAAGAAGGAGATATGAACTTCCAAAAAATGATAGATGAAGGACACCTTGAACATTATGAAAACGATATTAAATTCATTCGTGAACATGGAAGAGAGTGGATGTGATGGAATATGTTGTATAAAAAAGCTCAGAGTCATATAGGGACTTTGAGCTTTTTAGCGTATTAGTGTAGATGTTTTCCACGATAACTGAACTACTTATAACATCTTGTAGATGCCTTTTACTTATAGTTACGAGTTTGTTACAGGCTGAGATATAGCAATTGGTAATTGGATATCGACAGTTGTTCCTATGTTTAATTCACTTGAAATGAATAATTTTCCGTGATGCTCTTGAATGATTTTATAGCACATCATTAAGCCGAGACCAGTTCCTTTTTCTTTCAAGCTATAAAAAGGTTCGCCAAGACGAGCCATGCGCTCTTCAGGAATCCCACACCCTTCATCGATAATGCGTATTGAAACAAAATCATTTTCTAACGAAGTTGTTTGAATGAATATGTTACCACCATCAGGCATCGCCTCAATCGCATTTTTTAATATGTTAATAAAAACTTGTTTTAATTGATTACTGTCACATTGAATGTCAGAAATATAATCGAAATGGTCCATAATGATATGAACGCTATGCATAATTGCTGTTGGTAAAATAAAAGTTACAACTTCTTCAATTAATGTTTGTACGTTGCATGTGTGAATAGATAACACTTGTGGTTTAGACATCGCCATAAACTGGCTTGTTATAGATTCCATTTGTGAAATTTCACTCAGCATAACGTCCACATACCATTTATTTTCCTCATTTATTTCTGGATGTAATAATGTTAAAAATCCTTTTAATGAAGTGAGCGGGTTTCTGATTTCATGTGCAATTCCAGCTGTCAGTTGTCCTACTACTGCAAGCTTTTCGGATTTTCGTAATAACTTTTCAGTTTCTTTTAGTTCGGTAACGTCCCTTCCCATCACTATAAGACCTTTGCGTGAGCCATCAGGGTGGAAGAGTGGGACTTTTGAAATACTTAAAACTAGGTCGAAATCATCTCTATGTATAATGAATTCCTCTCCGTGAAGAATTTGTCCTTTTTGCCATGTTAGTTCATCGACTTCTTCACAATGTAAAAAAGCTTCTCGGTACGCTTCATTATATTGAATGAGTTCATTATCTCTTTTTCCATGATAAGGAACGTTATGGAAATTGAAACAAGAAAGTGCATAGTCATTCGCTTCAAGCCAGCGTCCTTCATGATCCTTAAAAATAACAAACGCAGGCATTGAATTCATTAATGTGCGTAATCGTTTCTCACTCTCCTGTAATACTTTCTCAATTCTTTCTGATTTTTCAAGGGGTTTCATAATGGCATATACACCTGTTAAACGGTTTTCAACAAAAATAGGAACTAATTTTGTTACGGCATCTAGTAAATATCCGTCTTTATGATAAATAGGGACGATATACTCTTTCTGATTGTCAGCTGCAGTATTTTTTATGTATTGTAGCACTTGATCAGAAATATGTGCTTCTAAAATAGAAGTGATTGTTTTTCGCTCCAATTCGTTAGAAGTATAACCTAATATTCTTTCAGCAGAGGGGTTAATATGTACAATAACTCCTTCTAAATTCAATGAAATAATACTATCAGGGTTATGTTCAAAAAGAGATGCATACATTTCTGCTAAAGAACGATTTTGTATATGGTTTCGCAGGCGTCCCGATACGTTTGGGTGACGCTTTTTTTGAGTAGATGAATATTTTTTACGACTCATAATATTTCCTCCGTACAACTGGCATCTAAAAAAGATGAATCTAATAATAACTATAATATAGGTTTGATGTATATTTCTATAAAAAATGGGAATTACCGAATAAAATTTATTTTCTTGATTTTGGTAAGCGCTATAAAATAAGTAATAAGAGAAGCTTATATTGTTTTATTGATTTTTTGTAAGTTACAGAGATGCGTTTTCGTTATAACATTAGAATAGAAGAGGGGGAAGGAATATGAAAAATTATATTCAAGGAATCGATCATGTACAAGTAGCTGCGCCCGTAGGATGTGAAGAAGAAGCGCGAGAATTTTATGGTAATAAAATTGGTATGGAGGAAATCCCAAAGCCAGAGGAGTTAAAGAAGCGTGGTGGGTGTTGGTTTAAGTGTGGGAATCAAGAAATCCATATTGGTGTGGAGCAAAACTTTAATCCAGCTAAAAAAGCGCATCCAGCTTTTTATGTTTTGAAAATTGATGAATTTAAACAAGAGTTGATAAAGCAAGGTGTTGAAGTAATAGATGATAATGCACGACCAGATGTGATTAGATTTTACGTGTCAGATCCGTTTGGAAATCGAATTGAATTCATGGAAAATAAAAACTAGGTGAAGGTCCACCCAGTTTTTTACGCTTTTCTAAACAATCCTAATACTTCAACAGTCTCCGTAATATTAACGAATGCATGAGGATCAATTTCGGAAATCGTTAGTTTCATACTTGCTAACTCTTCACGAGAAACGACTGTCATAAGTACACGTTTTTTCTCGTTTGAATAAGCACCTTCACCATCAAGTAACGTAATTCCGCGTACTACAGTTGAAAGAAGCTTTTTTTTCATTTCTTCCGCTTGATTTGTTACAATCATAAGTGTAACTTTGCGATGTTTTGTATGAACGGCATCAATTACTTTACCAGTTACATAAATTGAAAGTAAGCTTGTAAGGGCAACATCCCAAGTGAAGAAAAATCCTGCAATGACAACAACAACTGTATTTAATGCAATAAGGAATCCACCAAGTTTAATATCTCGCTTGCGAGATAACAACATACCGATAATATCAAATCCACCAGTTGAACCATGGCAATTAAAGACAAGACCAATACCAGCTCCGGCGATGACACCGCCAAATACAGATGATAAAAGTGGATCTGTTGCTACGATTTTTACTGGAACGTAGTATAATGCAACAGATAATACAATTACAGAGACAACAGTGTTAAAAATTACTTTTTTTCCAAGACCTATGTATCCTAAAATAAGGATAGGTAAGTTTAATACGAAGTTAATAATACCTGTGTTTACAGGGGTTACAATCCCTAAAATAATAGCAATTCCGCCAATTCCACTACTTAAAATTTTGTGGGGGATAAGGAAAAGATTAAAGGCAATCGCAATAATAAAAGAACCAATAATAACACCAAGAAATCTGAGCATCTCTTTCCCGTCCTTCACTAAAAAATTCATATTATTTCAAGATTATATATGATATTGAAAGTTTTGGGTGAAAACAGTTTATTTTGGAAAATTAGATTAATCTAAATAGTTTGAGTTTTTAAAAAATAAGGAGGGGATACAGATATGAAGATAGCAATGTACCAACAGAAGAGTCCTTTAAAACAAGAATGTGAGGATTCATTTTTTTGTAATGAAGATAAAATGATTTACGGTGTATGTGATGGAGCAACACCGCTCGTTCCGTTTTGTGATGAAGAAGGACATAATGGAGCATACATCGCTTCACATGTATTTGCAAGTCATTTTACTTCGTTACGGGAGATTAATGGTTTACAAGGTGAAGTTGCAAAGGCGAATGAATTATTGCAAAACAAGATGCTGGAGTACAAGGTTGATACGAGAAAAAAAGACCATCTGTGGTGTACATGTATTGCGACAGTTCAAATAGATGGTGAGAAAATTGAATATGCGCAGCTAGGGGACTGTATGATCGTCGTAATCCTTCGAAATGGAACGATTCAAGTATTAACGAAAGACACAGTTAATGGAATTAGTAAACGAGCAAAAAAGAAGAGGGAAGAAGATCGTAAAAAAGGTTTATCTGTACCAGAAGAACACGTTTTTCAAGATGTTCGGAAGCAGTTAAAATACAATCGCTATCTTGCAAATATGCCAAACGGCTACTCAGTTGCAAATGGGATGAAAGAAGCAATGAATTATTTACAACATGGGGAATTACATGTAGTTGACGTAAGGGGAATCTTTATTTGTTCGGACGGATTGTTCCATCCAGAGTGGTCGTTAGAACAAATTGTGATATATATAAGAAAGAATAGTATAAAAGAATATGTAGCAATCATTGAAAGGCTAGAAGGAGAAAATAGAATAAGACCAGATGATAAAACAGTAATTATGATCGATTTTTAAGAGGAGGATGTTCATATGGAAATTAAATGTGCAAATTTAACATTTCAAGATGAGTTAGTTCCTTTAGAAAAAGTGAATAAACTGATTATCCACCATACGTCAGAAGATGGATGGGATGTGTATAAAACTCATGAATTTCATCAAAAGGTAAGAGGATGGAGCGGGATTGGTTACAATTATTTTATTGATGAAGATGGAACTGTAGTCGAAGGGCGAGGTTTACATATTGGAGCACATGCGAAAGATAATAATAGTGATACAATTGGAATATGTATGATGGGAAATTTTGATAAATATGATCCAACTACTGCACAAATGAATTCATTATATTCTTTATGTAAAATGTTTATGAAGCAGTTTGCCATAGAGAAAGGAAATATACTCGGCCATAGGGAGTTAGAAGGGGTTACAAAAACTTGTCCAGGAAATCGCTTTTCTATGGTAGAGTTAAGAAAAGTATTATCTTAAATATAGAGGAGTAACTCATGATGATGAACATAAAAATACCGACTGATAAAAAAGAAGGGCTTGTAGCACAAATTCAGCAATTTTTCGTTGAAGAAGATTTAGATGAGATTGGACGTTTTCAAGCAGAACGTTTAATAGAAGAAATGATTAAATTAGTAGGACCATTTGCATACAATCAAGCAATTGGAGATGCAAGAAAACTTGTAACTGAAAAGTTATCAAATATTGAAGAAGATTTATATGTGTTAGAGAAGAATGAGGGTAAATAAAAAAGAGCCAGATGGCTCTTTTTTATTTGTTTTCTTTATGTTTTTTATATTCATGTATTTTCTCTTTTACATTACCAACTGTATCTTTAGCAGTGCCTTTCACCTTATCCCATTTTCCTTCGGCTTGTAATTTATTATTGTCAGTTACTTTTCCGACAACTTCTTTTACTTCACCCTTTACCTTATCGATGGCACCTTCTACTTTTTCTTTTAAACCATGATCATGCTTTGTCATACATTTATCCTCCTTGTAGTTTGATTAGAATTCTCTTTTCATATTGCAAGTTGAATGATGTATCTAGTAATAGCGTAACAAATCCAGTTTGAATATTCAAATGATTAATAGAATAGAAAAGTAATTGTCATAAAGTGAAACTTTAATCAGTGGGGGTCTTACTGCCTGTTAATGCGGGATAAAATGTATAAGGTTGTAATGAGAAGAGAAAGAATGTTAATTACATGTCTTTCGCAGTCCATATTGATTTCGTATAAGCGATTTTCAAATGAGCGCGTTCCATATTATTTTGACTACCGCTACCAAATCGAGCTTGTCCAACTATTAAATTGCAATTTGATGCTATAGCTGTCTCAATTCGTTTCTGAATTAATGCGGTATGACAACCTTTACGTTGAAATTCTGGCAAAGTAGCAGAAGCAGCTAGTGAGGCGACACCTTTATTTATATAGAGTACCCCTATACTAGCTGGAGTATTGTTAACTTCGGCTATGAAAAAATGCCACCCTGGCTGATTATAAAGAATTTCATTATTCTGACGAACGCCATCTTTTGTAAATGAAGGCATATTAAACCCCTGAACATAAATATTTGCAAAAGTATGAAATTCATTTTCTTTCAGTTTGCGTACTGAAATGTTAGAAGGGGGAAGCGAAAAATTTTGTCTCGGTATGCTATATAAAGCGGTATGAAAGTTAGACTGGTAAAAGCCTTTTTGAGATAAATATTGAAATAATTCAGATGTGCCTTGCGCTGGTGTAATTTCAAAACGGCAAGGAATTTGTAGTGATTGATAATAAGCGATGATTTCATCTATCTCATCTGTATTTGTAAATGTAATGCCCTTTACTGTGTTAAAAGCAGGACCAGCAATTACTTTTGATGAAAAGGCAGTAGCACTCCCGAACTTTTTCATTTGTACTTGCATTGGATTTTCTGACATCGTTTGTAATGCCTTTAATCTAGAAGCTAGCATATCTATTTCTGCGTTTTCAATTTCACTTGCTGTATCGAGTGTCATAATAGTACTCATAAAATTCCTCCATAAAAGAATATAGTCGTAGTATATATACGATTTTTTTAATAGGATTCCTGTTGCAATGTAAGAGAATAAGAAGATTTTTGGAAGGGAAATGGAAGTGAACTGTCGAAGGGAGTAGAAACAGATTAAAGGTGGTGCTCTCATGAAACAGAAAGACGTGCAGGCATGCTCTAATTGCGGTTCTCATAACATAGGAGAAGGTGAGTTTGTCGGATATGCACAAATAAGGAAAAAGGAAACGATGTTTACATCATCTCCAGTAGATGCTTATATTTGTACGGATTGTGGCCATATTCTCTCATTAAAAGTACGGAATTATGAAAAGTTTAAACAAAAGCCGTTATGATTGATAAGAAGTGGTCGTATCCAACATTGTATACAGAAAATCTTATCTTAAGAAAAATTGATATGAGTGATATTTTACATATATTCGAGTATGCTTCGGATAATAAATTAACAACTTATACTGTATGGGATGAACATTGATCGTTAAATGATACGAAAAGTTTATTTATAAAATCGTGGAACGATATGAGAAAGAAAAAGTCGCTCCTCTTGGAATAGTATTAAAAGAGAGGCAGAAACTCATAGGGACATGTGGATTTATAAGTTATGATTCAACTATACATAAATCGGAAATTGCCTACGCCTTCTCGCGTAAATATTGAGGGAAAGGATTAGTTACGGAGGCTTCGTTAGTTGTTTTAGCTATGGTTTTAATGAGTTACATCTTAATAGCATTGGAGCGGGATGTGATTCGGAAAATAAAGAATATAGCAATCGATTCATTTTTAAACTAAAAAAGAAAGTAAGAAAAAAGGTAGATAGTTTATAAATAAGAGAAAAACATGTTTCGAATCGTTGTATTCAAAACATGTTTTTTATTGTTTGAATTATTTCCAAAGAAATAATTCAGAAAATACAGAAAAATGTCGTAATTATTTGTAGAAGTCTGTTATAATGAACAAAAATGAAAACGCTTTAAAGGGAGGATGTAAACAATATGATGATGAATGTACCTCTAACAATTAGTTCTATGATGGAAAGGGCAGAAAAACTATTCCCAAAGAAAGAAATCATTTCACGGACACATGATACAGTTACGACATTAACGTATAAGCAGCTAGGGGAAAGGACAAGAAGACTTTCAAGTGCGTTAAAAAAGCTTGGAATTAAAGAAGGCGAGCGCATAGGAACGTTAGCGTGGAATCATCATCGACATGTAGAAGCATATTTTGCTATTCCAGGTATTGCTTCCGTTTTACACACAATTAATATTCGTTTATCTCCCCAACATATTTCATACATTATTCAACATGCAGAAGATCGTATTTTACTTATTGATGAAGATCTTGTACCACTCATTGAGAATATCCAGTCTGAATTATCGACTGTACAAGCATATATTATTATGACTGATAAAGATGAGCTCCCGAAAACTACACTTCAGCCTGTATATCATTATGAGAAACTTTTAGAAGAAGGCGACCCAAATTTCCAGTTTGTTAAAGATATTGATGAAACTACACCTGCTGGTATGTGTTATACGTCAGCGACTACAGGAAATCCGAAAGGTGTTGTTTATACACATCGTAGTACAGTGTTGCACTGTATGGCGCTAGGGTTAGCAGATACGACAGCTTTATCGGAAAGTGATGCAGCAATGGCTATTGTGCCAATGTTTCATGTGAACGCTTGGGGACTTCCTTTTGCTGCTACTTGGTTTGGGGCAAAACAAGTTCTTCCGGGGCCGATGTTTACGCCGAAAATTTTATTAGAAATGATTCAAACTGAAAAAGTAACGATAGCTGCAGGTGTGCCGACAATTTGGCTCGGTGTTTTACAAGAGTTAGAAAATAATAGTTACGATTTATCTAGTATAACGAGATTACTATGCGGAGGCGCAGCTGCACCGAAAAGCGTTATTAAAGCGTTTGAGCAAAAATATAATGTTCCTTTCGTACATGCATATGGCATGACTGAAACGAGTCCACTCGTAACGCTTGCACGTCTAAAAAGCTATGAAACAGATTTGGCGTATGAAGAACAACTTGAGATAAGATCGAAGCAAGGATATCTTGTCCCTGGTGTAGAAATGAAAGTAGTCGGTACAAATGGTGAAGTGAAGTGGGATGGTACGGAGATGGGAGAACTATGTTTACGAGCTCCATGGATCGCTGAAAGCTATTATAACGATGATCGTACTGTCGAAGGATTCCGTGACGGTTGGTTATATACAGGAGATGTCGTTACAGTTGATGAGGAAGGCTGCGTAAAGATTGTTGATCGTACGAAGGATGTTATTAAAAGCGGTGGAGAATGGATTTCCTCAGTTGACCTTGAAAATGCTCTAATGGCACATGACGCTATATTTGAAGCGGCTGTCGTTGCAATTCCTCATCCGCAGTGGCAAGAGCGACCAGTTGCCTGCGTTGTTCAAAAGAAGAATAGTAATGTTACAAAAGAAGAACTATATGAATTTTTAAAACCACAGTTTGCGAAGTGGTGGTTACCGGACGATATTGTATTTATGGAGGAAATTCCGAAAACATCTGTTGGGAAGTTTTTAAAACAGGCGCTTAGGAAAGAACTTGAGCATTTGCATAAAGAGAAATAATTGAATCCCTTTTTGTAAACTTACGATAAAACTAAGTTGACAAAAAGTGAATTGAAAGATAATATAATTCTTGTAATATGTTATCTAAAATTAACTTTAAGTTTACAAATAGGAGAAGCAAACATGAATACAAAAAATTTAGTTTTCGTCGCTTTATTTAGTTCTATTATGGGAGTGCTAGGGTTAATACCTCCGATTGCTCTTTCTATTACACCAGTTCCGATTACTTTACAATCACTTGGAGTTATGCTTGCGGGTGGACTGTTAGGATCACGTCTTGGAGCACTAAGTCAGCTCATTTTCTTACTTATTGTAGGAGTTGGTGCACCATTACTTGCGGGTGGACGTGGTGGTCCAAGTGTATTTGTTGGGCCAAGTGCAGGATATTTACTTGGTTATATTGTAGGAGCATTTGTAATTGGTTATTTAATTGAGCGTTTACGTGAAGTTTCTATTATAAAAGTATTATGCATTAATATAATTGGTGGTATTTTCGTAGTTTATGTATTTGGTATCATTGTACAAGCTTTCGTAATGGATATTTCCGTATGGGAAACGATGAAAGTAAGTGTCGTATTTTTACCAGGTGATTGCATAAAAGCGATTATAGCAGCAATTCTCGTGACAAGATTACATCGTTCATTGAAACATATTATTACGCCTGCTTTGAAGAATAGAAAATATACAAATGCGGGATAAGAGAAAAGAAACACGCTAATTGCGTGTTTCTTTTTATTATTTTGTAAAGAAAGGACGTTTCATATGAGGATTACAAAAGAATACAAAAAGCATGCCTCTTTACAACCAAATAAAATAGCGATTAAGGAAAATGATAGAGTTTTAACATATAAAGAGTGGTTCGAGTCAGTTTGTAAAGTAGCAAACTGGTTGGATGAAAAAGAATCGAAGAATAAAACTATAGCAATTGTATTAGAAAATCGCATGGAGTTTTTACAACTATTTGCGGGTTCCGCAATGGCTGGATGGGTTTGTGTGCCGCTAGATATAAAATGGAAACGAGATGAACTTAAAGAAAAAATAGCGATTAGTAAACCTGAGATTATTGTGGCGGAGCAGTATAGGCTCAATGATATATCCTGCGAAGAAGGAAGGATTATTGAGATTGAAGAATGGAAAGAAATGATTGAGAACTATCTTCCTACATATCATCCTGTAGAAAATGTACAAAACGTTCCTTTTTATATGGGATTTACATCAGGATCGACTGGAAAAGCAAAAGCGTTTTTACGTGCCCAACAGTCATGGGTACATAGTTTTGATTGTAATGTATATGATTTTTATATGAAAAATACAGATTCTATTTTAATAGCTGGGACGCTTGTTCATTCTTTATTCTTATATGGAGCAATAAGTGCATTATTTTTAGGGCAAACGGTACACGTAATGAGAAAGTTTGTACCAGTTCAAGTACTATCTAGTATAAAGATAGAGAATATTTCTGTAATGTATACAGTTCCTACAATGCTTGAGTCTTTGTATAAAGAAAATAAAGTAATTGAAAGTGAAATGAAAATTATTTCGTCAGGAGCGAAATGGGAAGCTGAAGCGAAAGAAAAGATGAAGAATATGTTTCCTTATGCAAAAAGATATGAATTTTATGGTGCATCTGAGCTAAGCTTTGTAACGGCATTGGTCGATAAAGAGAGTGAAAGAAAGCCGAATTCAGTAGGGAAACCTTGTCATAATGTACAAGTTCGAATATGTAATGAAGTAGGAGAAGAAGTACAGGTAGGCGAGGTAGGAACTGTTTATGTAAAAAGTGATCAGTTTTTTATGGGCTATGTATCGGATGGAGCTATAATCCCGCAATTGTCCAAGGATGGTTGGATGACAGTGCAGGATGTGGGTTACCAAGATGAAGAAGGCTTTATATATATTGTTGGTAGAGAGAAGAACATGATTTTATTTGGAGGAATCAATATTTATCCAGAAGAGATAGAAAGTTTGTTATATACGCATCCAGCTGTTGAAGAAATTGTTGTAGTTGGTGTGAAAGATAATTATTGGGGTGAAAAGCCTGTCGCTATCGTAAAAGGAAGTGCTACGAAGCAACAATTAAAGAGTTTTTGCTTACAACGATTATCCTCTTTTAAAATACCGAAAGAATGGCATTTTGTTGATGAAATACCTTATACAAATAGCGGGAAGATTGCTCGTGTTGCAGCAAAAAATATGATTGAAAACCAGGAGAAGATATATGAATAGAGCGGTTATTGTGGAGGCGAAAAGAACACCCATCGGTAAGAAGAATGGGATGTTAAAAGATTATGAAGTTCAGCAATTAGTAGCGCCGCTTCTTACGTTTCTAAGTAAAGGAATTGAGAGAGAAATAGATGATGTCATATTAGGAAATGTCGTTGGACCAGGAGGTAACGTTGCAAGATTATCTGCTTTAGAAGCAGGGCTCGGTTATCATATACCTGGTGTAACGATTGATCGGCAATGCGGTGCTGGATTAGAAGCAATTCGCACTGCATGTCATCTTATCAGGGGTGAGGCAGGTAATTGCTATATCGCTGGGGGAGTAGAGAGTACAAGTACGTCACCTTTTCAAAATAGAGCGCGGTTTTCACCTGAAACAATTGGTGATCCTGATATGGGAGTAGCGGCTGAATATGTCGCGGAGCGTTATAACATAACGAGGGAAATGCAAGACGAGTACGCTTGTCTTAGTTATAGCCGGACATTACAAGCGTTAGAAAATGGATATATACAAGATGAAATATTATCACTTAATGGATTATTAGATGAATCTATTAAGCGAGAAATGAATTATGAAAGAATGATTAAGAGAACGAAACCTGTATTTTTACAAAATGGAACGGTAACAGCAGGGAATTCGTGTGGTGTAAACGACGGAGCATGTGCTGTTCTTATAATGGAAGAGGGGCAAGCTCGGAAATTAGGATATAAGCCTGTTCTTCGTTTCGTTCGTAGTGCTGTAGTTGGAGTGGATCCGAATCTTCCAGGGACTGGTCCGATATTTGCAGTGAATAAATTATTAAGTGAAATGAATTTAAAAGTAGAGGACATTGATTGTTTTGAAATAAATGAAGCATTTGCTTCGAAAATTGTGGCTTGTGCAAAGGAGTTACAAATTCCGTATGAAAAGTTAAATGTAAATGGTGGTGCAATAACACTAGGTCATCCGTACGGTGCGTCTGGAGCCATGCTTGTAACGCGCTTGTTTTATCAGGCGAAAAGAGAGTATATGAAATATGGAATTGCGACATTAGGAATTGGTGGTGGAATTGGGCTTGCTCTATTATTTGAAAAAGTAGAAGACTAGAAAGGTAACTAGTTTTCTACCTTTTGAGAAATATAGGCGTTGCTACC
Organism: Bacillus hominis; assembly: GCF_030348325.1. Lineage (NCBI taxonomy): Bacteria > Bacillati > Bacillota > Bacilli > Caryophanales > Bacillaceae > Bacillus > Bacillus hominis. Next base: position 3,251,295 of record NZ_JAUCFS010000005.1, on the reverse strand, counting down.
GGGCTTTGCTTTTATTTCGTTCCAAGCAGCGATTGCATCAGCTTTTGATGTTCCTTTGTTATTTGGATCTTCGAAAAAGTCGCGAGTAAAACGATTGTATTCAAATTGTATACCGATAGTTGTTTTATATGTGGGGTCTTTTTTACGTTCGTTTTCCTCATACCAAAACGTTATAGCGTTTTCATATGTTTTTCCGATATTCTCTTTAAAGAACTTTTGAAGAGCTACTGTAAAGCGGAAGTTTTCTCCAATTTTTTCTTTAAAAAAAGCACGTACATCTTCACTACAGCGGTGATTTTCAGTAATAATTGTTTGAAGAGAAAGCTCTTTATAAGAGAGGGAAGCTTTACTAACTTTTTGATGAGAACTGTTTTTTAATACTTTACCCGTAGTTAAATAATGTGAGATACGTCCGCTTATTTCGATTTTCGAGCCACTAGCTGGTAAATCGTGCTCACGACAAAATGTTTGTAGTTCAGCTTTTAACCAATAATAATTTTGGAAATCTTCGAGTGATATAGACTTTGTTAAAGGTGGACGCATGAATGTAACAACTTCTTTCTTCCATAATTTTCTTTAATTATAAAACGTATGTTCTTTTTATGGAAGGATTAATTTGTAAATATAATGGGGAGAGGAGATTGGATATGGAAAATGTAATGCAAGTTCGTGTTACGGAAATTTTAATTGAAGATGAAAAGGTGTTGCTAGTAAACCAAAAAGTTGCTAACCAAAATTGGTCTTTACCTGGAGGAAGAGTAGAGAACGGTGAACGTTAGAAGAAGTAATGATTCGAGAAATGAGAGAAGAAACGGGATTAGAAGTTAAGATTCAGAAGCTATTATATGTTTGTGATAAACCAGATACTCGCCCATCTTTATTACATATTACATTTTTACTTGAAAGGGTTGCAGGTGAAATTATGATTCCTTCTAATGAATTTGATTATAATCCGATTCATGATGTGCAAATGATACCGATCAAAGAATTAAGTCATCATGGTTTTTCGGAAATTTTTATAAAACTGGTAAATGAAGGGTTTGCAAATGCAGGGAGTTATCAAGGATTGAAACGAAATATTGGCCTGTAAATATAGAGGAAGGATAGCTATTAGCTATCCTTCACAAAAATGTTTTACACCGCTGATTGTAAAGAAGAAACAAGCTGATTTAAAAACTCATCTCCGCTCATAATCGCTTTCCCACCGCCGCGAGCACTCTGTTTATTTCCGCCACCTTTTCCTTCAATTGCAGGAAGAGCATCTTTTAAAAGAGCATTCATATCGAGCGTTACTGTTTTTCCGCAAGCGAGAATACATTGTAGTTTGTCATCATTTTCAATGACGAAATACGTAATTGCATGTTCTTGTTGTTCTGTAATGATAGCTGATAGTTTTGCAATTTCTTGCATAGAACGATTTGTAAATACTTTAGAAATGAGCATTCCAGCATGTATTTCTGCAGGCTGTTGTAATAGTTCATTTGCCTCTGTAAATAGTAATTTTTCACTCATTGTTTGTATTGCTTTTTCGTTTTCTTTTTGAGAGGTAAGAAGTTGTGCTACTTTTACTGGAATATCAGTTTCGCTACTGTTTAATTGTTTAGAAACATCTTTCATAATTTGTTGCTGTTGTCCCATTAATTTAAGTGTGCGCCATCCAGCGATAAACGTTAATCGTATACCACCTTTATTGCGCTCCCAACTAAGTACTTGAATAGGCCCTACTTCACCTGTACGTTTCGGATGCGTCCCGCCACAGCCGTTGTAGTCGTAATTTTCGATAATAACAACGCGAATATTTTCTGTCATAGTAGGTTCTTTACGAAGAGGTAATGCTTTCGCTTCTTCTAAGTTCATCCACTCTATACGAATTGGATGGTTTTCAAAAACAATGTTGTTGGCAATTTGCACTGCTTTTTCAACCGTTTCTGTAGGAAGATTTTCCGTTTCTAAATCAATTGTTACTATATCTTTTCCAAGATGGAATCCGATAGTGGGTATGTTAAAATGATCCCAAAAAGCAGCAGATAAAATGTGCTGAGCTGCATGTTGCTGCATATGATCAAAACGGCGCTCCCAATTAATTTTACCTTCTACTTCTTCTGTATGTAATTGTTCTGCAATGAAGTGGCGGATTTCTTCGTCGATTTCTTCAACATCAAATACAGCAATACCATTTAAAGTTCCAGTATCATGCGGCTGCCCACCACCCGTCGGATAAAAGGCAGTTTCATTTAAAACAACATATAAGTTACCATCTCCATCATAATCTTGCTTTATAATTTTAGTAGTAAAGTCTGTCTTATAAGCGTCAGTGTAATATAATTTGTGCTCCAAGTTTCTTTCCCCTTTCGTGTTCACTAGTTTTATTGTAAAGCAATCGAAATTAGTTTCCTAATATTTCAGAAGAAAGAAACTATTTTTAGAATTTTCTTGCTATAATAAGAAAAAGAAAATGCGGGGGTGGAATGAACATGTTATATGAAAACGGCGTAGATAAATTGCTTAGTTTAAGCAGAAATATTTCCGAATTATATCGAGAATTAAATGAAATGACCCGGATTTTAACGGATTGTAACCGTGAAAGTGTGAAGTTTGATCGGTTATATGTAAAAGAGTTACTTTGGAAGAAAGAAGATGTAATAGAGAAATATGATCAGCTACTTGTACAACTTTGCATTAATGAATGCTTTGATTTAAAAAGTGTCATTACAGGAGAATATAGGTATACATACGAAGAAGTAGAAAACATCGTTTTACAATTTAATGAAAAGTATAATGTTGCAATTTTAATTAAAGATGTTTGTAAAGAATTACAGTTTACATATGGAATTGATATGGACATAACGAGAACGGCTCGGGTATCAACAGCTCAAGTATAGAAAAAGGAAAAGAAAGCAGATCCTTTGCTTTCTTTTTTTATCCCGCTATTTGCCGGACAGTAAGCCCCCACCTCAAAAATTAGCGAAAGCAAAGAAGTTAGGAGGGGGATCAACTGTCCGTAAACGCCCGATTGGTGAAGGCTAATAATCAGTGGGAGATGAAGAAAACCCCCACTGATTAAAGTTTCACTTTATGTGAAAATAGGGAGAGTAGGTTTAACGATGAAGGGGAAGTTACAGCATATTCATCCACTTGGAATGAGTATTATTTTAGGGACATTGTTTGCTAGGTTTGCTACTTCAATGAGTATCCCTTTTTTAGCGATTTATTTAACAACTGTAAAAGATGTTTCCGCTGGGATGACAGGGGCTATTATTGGAACGAGTGCACTTGTTGGCGTTTTTGCTAGTTTTATTGGGGGGAATTTATCGGATCGATTTGGCCGAAAAACGATTATGATCTGGTCCATGATCGTTTGGATTTTTGTGTTTATAGGTTTTTCACTTGCGAATCATGTTTTAAGCTTCTTTTTATTAAATGCTTTAAATGGATTATGTAAGTCATTTTTTGAACCGACATCAAGAGCGTTATTATCAGACTTAACGAAACCAGAGTATCGGTTACTTGTCTATAATTTACGATACGGTGCAATAAATGTTGGGGTTGCAATCGGACCAATTGTTGGACTACAAATTGGTAGCGCAAAATCAACAATTCCTTTTTTAGTAGCAGCTGGGGTATACATTTTATATACAGCTATATTAGCGTTCCAATTTAAGAAGTATCCACTGGAACGAAAGAAAATAAATACAGAAAAGCCTGTTACAATGTTAAATGCAATTCGTATATTGCGAAAGGATGTCGTATTTTTAGTTGCTTTAGTCGGTATTATTTTGAGTAATAGTGGTTTTTCACATTTAACGACGACAGTATCTCAATATTTTGCGAATGCACATATATTTCAGGATGGAGTAAAGTTGTTCTCATATATGCTAGCTTTAAATGCGATTGTTGTAGTGATAATTCAATATCCTGTTATTCAAACGTGTAAAAAATATACACCGTTAGTATCAATTATAGTTGGGACTTTATTTGTGAGTGGGGGATTATTTGGGTTTGGAATAGTAGAATCTACGTTAGGGGCCGCTGTATGTACATTTATTTTTACAGTGGGAGAAGTTTTAATGTTTTCAATGACGGATGTATTTATTGATGATATAGCTGTTTCACATCTAAAGGGGACTTATTTTGGAGCGATGGGCTTTTCTGGAATTGGAGGAGTAATTGGTCCGTGGTTTGGGGGCGTACTTCTTGATTATTACGGGTATCAAAATGGGTTTGTAGTATTTTCAGCACTAGCTATATTTTCAATTGTAGCATTTCCGGTTCTTTTAGTTACAAAAGGGTTATTGAAAAAAAGATATGATAGAAATTCTAATATAGAAATGCATGCGAAATAACATAAGCCCCAGTAACCAACTGGGGCTTATGTTTGTATTTATCCCGCTATTTGCCGGGCAGTAAGACTCCCACCTCAAAAGTCGCAAATGCGAGGGAGTGAGGTGGGAGATAACGGCCCGTAAAAGCCCGATTGGTGAAGGCTAATAATCAGTGGGGATGGAAAAAACCCACTGATTAAAGTTTCACTTTATTTTAACTCTTAATTTGAAAAAAGAACTTTCTTTTCATCCTTATTAGCAACTTCATTTTTGGAAATATGAATGGCTAAAAATCCATTCTCTGAGCAGGCTAGCATCTTCTTATAAATAATATTAGTGGGTAAAGGAATGATCCGCTGTAAAGAAGTATTTTTATGAAGTATGCAAATGTTTAGGCCTGTCTCCATCTTTTTAATGAGTACATTTTGTTCAGTCACATTTGGTACATCTGTTTCCAAAATGTATTCTTGTTCAGTTTCACAAAGGTCAATATGAATTTGATTTGGAAAACTAAAATTACTACAAGAATCGGAACAAAATTGATCCATCCATTCTTCGAAACCATCAACATGAAAAAGACAATCCTTCTTTTTCTTGCCCATGTAAGACACCCTCCGTAAAATCTCAATTCATACTATGTTATGCATGAACGAAGTAGGGGTGAAGAATAAATGGAAAAATATAAACATTGTATGTGGTAAAGGTAGCTAGTGTGAATGCTCTGTTTTACATATCATGATGCGCATGATTTTTTTGGCGTGAATGGTTACGGTTTTTTACTTTATGAGATCCGCTTAATGGTTCAGGTTGTCCTTTTTTTTCTTTAGATTCGCGATTGTTTTTTCCCATTGTATGTGACACCTCCTCTTTCTCTTTAGAATGAGAGAAGTTTGCGAATTTATACGAGAATGTTTTTAGAAAAAAAGGTAAAGATAAATGGGACTAACTATTACAGAAAGGGGAAAGTATAATGCCATATCATAAAGATAAGCAACAAGCTTTTCAAGCAGCACAGCAAGGAGTTGTTCAAGCGGAAAATACATTTAATAATATTGTGAAAAATGATCCGAATTACGGTCATGACTTAAAAGAGTTGCGCCAAGAAGTTCAGGAGGCGTACGAACAGATTCAAAATGCACTTGAAGTAGCATCAGAAACGCAGCGTCCACAACTTGAGCAATATGAAAGTAATCTCCAAAATATAATGCAAAACGTTGATCAATTAGAAAAGTGAAAGAAGGTTGTTGTGAATTCAACAACCTCAAAACTTTTGGCGCTAATATGCAGAAACAAAAAATTATTCTACTAATTTTTTCTTTAATTTGTGCAGTACATATATTTCAAGTGGATAAAGTGGAAGCTAAAATGTTGTTAAGAAAAGAGTTAGAGCCAACTGGCTATGTAACGTGGGAAGTGCCAAATAATGAAAAGGTCATTGCAATCACATTTGATGATGGACCAGATCCAACATACACACCGCAAATTCTAGATTTATTACATCAATATAAGGCAGAAGCGACTTTTTTTATGATTGGATTTCGAGTTCAGCGTAATCCATATCTAGTAAAGCAAGTGTTGAAAGAAGGACATGAAGTTGGAAATCATACGATGAATCATTTGTATGCGAGCAATTCATCAGATGAAAAATTAGAAAATGATATTTTAAATGGAAAGAAATATTTTGAAAAATGGGCGAAAGAACCTTTATTGTTCCGTCCACCAGGTGGATATATTAATGATGCTGTATTTACTACGGCAAAAAAAGCTGGGTATCAAATTGTTCTATGGTCATGGCATCAAGACCCTCGTGATTGGGCGAATCCAGGTACAGAATCCATTGTAAATCATGTTGTGAAAAATGCTAAAAGTGGAGATATTGTACTGTTGCACGATGGAGGAAGTGATCGTAGTCAAACAGTGGAGGCATTAGCAAAAATTTTACCTGAGCTGAAAAAGCAGGGGTATCGATTTGTAACAGTTTCGGAATTGTTACGTTATAAACATTAGAGAAAATCCCAAAAGGTGCACCTTTTGGGATTTTTCATTACTGATTCTTTTTTCGTTTCTTATTATTTTGTCGCTGCGCTGGTGTTAAAGGTTCATTTGCGAACTCTTCATTATAACCAGCTCCTTGTCCTTGTGCAGATGCAGCATTCATTCCTGAAATAATATGATTGGCTTTTCGTTTACCCATTTTTCTCACCTCTATAATGTTTTTTATAGACGAACCATGAGTTGTTCATAGCATATATGAACGTAAAGTAAAACGCTGAAAGAGTGCTTTACTTTATGGTAATAGTATTAATAAAGAGCATGGACACTATTCAAATTTAGAAAGATAAAGAAAACTTATGATAATCCATAAGTTTCTTATTATTTACTTATTTAGAAAGTTGTAATAAAATATTATCGTAAGGTATTGAAAAGTTTGTCTACATTTTATATTCAGACAACTTAGTCACGTTTAACAGGGGGGAAACATAATGGTCAAACATAATCCATTTCAATCACGTGCAACTTTTGAACTAGATGGAAAGACGTATCATTATTATCAATTGAAAGCGCTTGAAAACGCAGGGGTTGGCAACGTATCTCAATTACCATATTCCGTTAAAGTTTTACTTGAATCTGTACTTCGTCAAGTAGATGGACGCGTAATTACAGAAGAACATGTTACAAATTTAGCGAAATGGGGAACGAAAGATGTTCAAGATATCGATGTTCCATTTAAACCATCTCGTGTAATCTTACAAGACTTCACAGGTGTTCCAGCTGTTGTAGATTTGGCTTCGCTTCGTAAAGCAATGGCAGATATGGGCGGGGATCCTGATAAAATTAATCCAGAAATTACTGTAGACCTTGTAATTGACCACTCTGTACAGGTTGATAGAGCGGGTACAGCAGACTCGCTTGAATTCAACATGGACTTAGAGTTTAAACGTAATGAAGAACGTTATAAATTTTTAAGCTGGGCACAGAAATCATTTGATAACTACCGTGCAGTTCCACCAGCAACAGGTATTGTACACCAAGTAAATCTTGAATATTTAGCACCGGTTGTTCATGCGGTGAAAAATGCTGAAGGTGACTTAGTTGCATACCCAGATTCATTAGTTGGAACAGACTCACATACAACAATGATTAATGGTATCGGTGTTCTTGGATGGGGCGTTGGTGGTATTGAAGCAGAAGCAGGAATGCTTGGACAGCCTTCATATTTCCCAGTACCTGAAGTAATCGGTGTGAAATTAACTGGTACACTTCCAAGTGGTACAACAGCAACTGATGTTGCATTAAAAGTAACACAAGTGTTACGTCAAAAAGGTGTAGTTGGTAAATTTGTTGAGTTCTTCGGTAATGGACTACAGAGCATGCCTTTAGCTGACCGCGCAACAATTTCAAATATGGCACCAGAATACGGTGCAACTTGTGGATTCTTCCCAATCGACGACATTTCATTAGAATACTTACGTTTAACAGGTAGAGATGAAGAGCAAATTCGTGTTGTTGAAGAATACTGTAAAGCAAATGGCTTATTCTATACAGCAGACAGCAAAGATCCAATCTACACTGATCTTGTTGAAATTGATTTAAATACAATTGAATCTAATCTTTCTGGACCGAAACGTCCGCAAGATTTAATCCCGCTTTCAAATATGAAAGAGGAGTTCCACAAAGCTGTTGTAGCACCAGTTGGAACACAAGGACTTGGATTCAATGAGCAAGAGTTTGATAAAGAAGTGAAAGTTACATTAAAAGATCAAGAAGTAACGATGAAAACAGGTGGAATTGCAATCGCTGCGATTACAAGCTGTACAAATACTTCAAATCCATACGTATTAATTGGAGCAGGTTTAGTTGCGAAGAAAGCAATTGAAAAAGGACTTAAAGTACCTGGTTACGTAAAAACATCATTAGCACCAGGATCTAAAGTTGTTACAGAGTACTTAGATAAGTCTGGTTTAACAACGTATTTAGATCAATTAGGTTTCCAAACAGTTGGTTACGGCTGTACGACTTGTATCGGTAACTCTGGCCCATTAGCAGAGGAATTAGAAGAAGCAATCGCAGCAAACGACTTACTAGTAACATCTGTTTTATCTGGTAACCGTAACTTTGAAGGCCGTATTCATCCACTTGTAAAAGCAAACTACTTAGCATCACCACCACTTGTTGTGGCATATGCACTTGCAGGTACTGTTGATATTGACCTGAAAAATGATGAAATCGGTAAAGATGCAAATGGTAATGCTGTTTACTTCAATGATATTTGGCCATCAGCTAAAGAAATTGAAGATGTAGTTCAAAGTGTTGTTACATCTGAATTATTCAAAAAAGAATATGCACAAGTATTTAACAGCAATGAGCGTTGGAATGAAATTCAAACTTCAAATGAAGCTTTATATACTTGGGATAATGACTCAACTTATATTCAAAACCCACCATTCTTTGAAGGTTTATCTAAAGAGCCAGGTGAAGTTGAAACATTATCAGGTTTACGCATAGTTGGTAAATTTGGTGACTCTGTAACGACAGACCACATTTCACCAGCAGGTTCAATCGGTAAGCATACACCAGCTGGACGTTACTTACTAGAAAACGGCGTACAACCAGTTGACTTCAACTCTTACGGTTCTCGTCGTGGTAACCATGAAGTTATGATGCGTGGTACATTTGCAAACATCCGTATTAAAAACCAAATCGCACCAGGAACAGAAGGTGGATATACAACATATTGGCCAACTGGTGAAGTAACATCTATCTATGATGCTGCTATGAAATATAAAGAAGATGGCACAGGCCTTCTAGTTGTTGCTGGTAAAGATTACGGTATGGGAAGTTCTCGTGACTGGGCTGCGAAAGGTACAAACTTATTAGGTATTAAAGCAGTAATCGCAGAAAGTTTCGAGCGTATTCACCGCAGTAACTTAGTATTAATGGGCGTATTACCATTACAATTTAAAGATGGCGACAGCGCTGAAACATTAGGTCTTGTTGGTAACGAGTCATTTGAAATTCAAATTGACAAAACAGTTAGACCACGCGATCTTGTAAAAGTAGTTGCAACCGATGCAGATGGTAATGAAAAACAATTTGAAGTAGTAGCTCGTTTCGATAGTGAAGTTGAAATTGACTACTACCGTCACGGTGGTATCCTGCAAATGGTTCTTCGTGAGAAAATTGAAGAGTCTAAAGTGTCGAACTAAATAATTGAAATGAACAATAAGGAAGCTAACGTATGTTAGCTTCCTTATTTTATAGAAAGGGATGAAACTACTCTGTAAAATAAAGAATGATTAATAGTTCTCTTTCCTTACTAAGAGTAAAGAACTTATATAATGTTACATATTATATAAATATTGGTACATTACTTAATGAAAGTGGTATACTTTTTTAATTTTACAGACCTCTAGATGACCTCATTTACAACAACAACACATCCTCATGAAAAGTACATTTACAGCAACAATTACTTTAGTTATAATAAGAATATATTTTTGAATTTTCAATCTAATTAGAGGTGCTTAGATGAAAGTATATACAGTGAAAGAGATGGCGACCGCTTTAGGGAAACATGAAGAAACAATTAAGCGATGGCTACGCTCTGGCAAGTTTCCGAACGCATTTCGCAATAGTGACAAGCAAGGATGGAAGATTCCTGAAAGCGACTTTGTACATATTAAGCAAGAAATAGGGTTTGTAAAAGAAAATCATCAGAAAAGTCCGCCAGTGGCACAACAAGAGGTTGAGGAATGGGAGTTAGTAAAATTAGCATATAAGGCAGTCACATTGACATCTCCTACGGTGGAAATCCTTACTCTTCTGTCCGTTGTCGGAATTAAACGAACCCTAGAAATCCTACTGATTATGCAACAATCCGCTACAAAAGTAAAAAATCCTGACGGGTTTATTAAGAAAGCCATTCGAGAGGATTGGAGTCCAACAACTGTCCCTGTCAAATTATCAAAGAAACAAAGTGAACATATCTACGACCTTACCCAACAGGATTACGAGGAAATGGGGAATCAGAAACAGCATGAATATCAACCAAAAGTGCCTCTCTTCAATTGGTTGGAAGAATGATTTACTTAATTCGTCTGACAAGAGGTTGTGAAAATGCAAAATAGTTATTACCACTTATATTGTCCAAAAGATGTTCAAAGCCGATACAAATTGCTCGTATTTAACGCTAGTAACGAACCTTTTTTACCGCTAACTGACTTTTATGATGATGTCAGCAGGAAAATCTCAGAGAGTTCGGCTTTGTCGTATCTACAATGCCTTCTATCATTCTTTAGTTGGTTGGATAAACACAGCAATTATCAAGGGAAACGTGTGCAGTGGAGTGATTCTCCAGAAGTCATACGGATTGCTGTAGAAGATTATTTGATGGATGAAATGGCTTGTAAAGTTCGAGAAAAGGATTCTTTTCGTTTTATCAATCGTTCCAATAAAAGTCCGAGTACGGTTCATCGCTTTCTTTCCGCTCTTAAGTCGTTTTATAAGTCCTTGATTACGCTGAGACAGTATAGTTATTCCAATCCTCTTATCGACTCTCATGCGATATTAGATGATTATAAAACAAATACCGAAGGTGTAAGAGAAAACAAACCGCGAATGCCTGCCGAAGCAGGAACAGAAGACCCACTTGTGCATAGACGCTTGACAGATTCCTACTTCAAGCTCATTAACGAGGAATGGCAGCCTGAAATCATTGATGATCCTCTTCTCTACCATAAAGTCAAACAGGCAGGCAATCAAGCAAATTGGTCATTGCGGGAGAAGGTCATCGCTCGTATGTTATTTGAGACAGGAGCAAGGGCATCTGAAGTAATTGAACTTACGATTGGGGACTATCGTTCCCGTAAGTCCTTTCAAGAAGTCAGCACGTTTAATAAAGGGAGTCACGGTCGCAGAGTGAAATTTCTTCGCTTTAGCAAAGACACCACGAAACTCCTGTTTCAATATATCAACAAGGGGCGAAAACTATTTGACCCTTTAGGGCAGGATTTTGATTCCCTACCTAACGATGCACCCATGTTCCTGACGGAACGAGGAACACCGTTGTCATATCAGACCTGGTATCCGCACTGGAATAAGGTCATGACGTTGATGGACATAAGGTTAAATCCGCACAAAACAAGACATTGGTTTGTTACGACAAGTATGCGTGGAATTTATAATGTCTCCAAAACTGATGCAGAAATTGTCCAACGTAAAAATGAACTTATTACATACATGAAATGGAGACAAAAAGACACGATTGAAGTGTATGAACACCACTTTGACGAGGAAAGGCATCGAGGTTTTCATGACAAGATGCTGGAACATATAGCAGAGAAAGAAAAAGAATACATGAAGCAGATAAAACAAAAACGAACAAAAAAGCCAGCTCTGACCGTTATAGACACAGCAAAAGACATAGAGTTAGAAGTGGATATACAAGCTCTATTGGATGATTTGGAGGATGAATTATGACAACAATAACAGATTTGCCTACCTCCCCATTTTATAATGGCCTAAAAGGAAAGGTGGATGAACATATTCTTCATTTGCAGGATAACAGAGGCGTGTTTTTGTTAGATAAACTGGATGGAAAACCTATAAAATATTTTCTCAATCAGTGTCTAAAGACCCCTTGGCAGAATCAAATTTTATTTACGATGCTTATTAACGGAGACAGAAATTTAGATACTAATACCATAGCAAGCCAACTTCGTTTATTATGTTCAAGAATCAAGGGTATATTCCATGCTTATGATTTACAAACTTTTGCTGATTTTGATACAGAAAAACACATGTATGATTATTTGAAATGTCTTATTTACCCTGAACATTCAAATAATCAAAGAACTGCATTTTTAAGATTGTACACATCCGTTTCTTACTCGACTAAAAAATGGTTCACGTCAAAATTAAACCAAGAACAACAGGAGTATTTTCAACAATTCTTATTCCCTACACCTACGTTTGATAGCCGAGATTTTTCGTTTTCTAAACAAGCAAGAGAACAAGCTCAAAATACTCGCAAGAGTGAAACGGATGCCATTGTTCCTTACCTTCCTCAAATTCGGGCTGAAGCAAACTTTCGATGGAATCAGATGAAACGATTGCGAGAAGCCTTTTTGATGGCTTGTAAGCAAGCGGAAAAGAGAGAGGTCACATTACCTATAGAATTTCATTATGATGAACCTAAACGCATCGGGGAGCGGTTTTATTTCCGCTTATGGAACAAATCTTCCTTTGTTCTGTACCAGAAAGAGAAATTTACAGAATCTATTGTAACATCAGCTGAACAGCGAACAAGGACGTATTCGAAGGCCAACAATCATTACTTTGTAGAGTTTGTAAAAGCCGAACGATTGGAAGATGATGATGTAGCGGAAGGTCTATGGTTTGCAGAAATCTTGCAAGAAGGCCTATTAGGAAGGTGGGAGCAAAACGCGACAGAGAAAGAGATTGAACGGAAAAGACAGCTCTTAAACGCATGGGGATATGGCGAAAAAGGATCAACCAGCAATCCTAGCCCTTTTCACTCTTATCACAAAGGAGTTCTATCTCTAAGTGCTTTTATTTCTCTTCATAGTGATAAAGTTGACGGTATTCTATTTGATGTAGAGGCATTCTATGCCGCATCAGTCTTCGGTCTATTAGCGGTAGACATTTTGACGACAACAGGAGCAAGAGTCAATGAACTACTACAAATTAACAGTGCAAAGGATTGCTTGCGAGCTATGAATGTAGGTGGCGATTTAAAGTATTCCTTCTACGTTATTCCAAAAGGACGAGATACGGTTGAGTCTTACACAATTAGCAAGCAAACCTTTGACATAATAAAGAGAGTCAATTCAATGCTGAAAGAGCATTATCAAGGAGCACTGCCAAGTGTAAAGTATGAAGGTGACAGGAAACACCTATTTCCAGAGCCAAAGCCTTATTTCTTTCAATACAATAAGAAAGGACTTAAGGAAAGAACCATTCATTCATGTCTCCGTTTTCTCTTGCATGGATTACATTTCGAGACACAAGAAGGAAAACCTGTAATCCTTAAAACACACTTACTGCGTCATGCGTTTGCAACAGAAGCTGTTCAACGTCAGGAAATTCCCGTTGATATTGTAGCGAAAATTCTCCATCAGCGTGATTTGAATGTAACAAGGTATTACTCTGAACCCACTCCAAGTCAAGTAGCTGAAAAGGTTGAAGAATTGCACGGTGTAATTTCAAACTATGTTGACTTGGATGAAGCGATTCTTCGCAGTCCTGAAGAACTTCAGCGGGAATGGGAGAAACACAAAGCCAAAGTAGGTGTATATAACAATGTGTTGGGCGGTACTTGCGTCACAGATAAAGTATGTCCTGTAAAAATGGCATGTTTGGGATGTGTAGCAAAAATTCCGCAACCTGAGAAGAAACATGAACTCATTGAAACAATTGAGTTATCTAGGGATAGGGAAAAGCGGTATGCTTCCTTGGGTTTGACATTCGAAGTAAGCAAGGCGAAACAGATGAGGAAACTTGCGAGAAACGAGTTAAAGGAAATTGAATTGATTGAGAAATATCGGGAGGAACAGACATATGAACCAGACGTTTCCTTCAAAAGATAACCGAACGTGGCTCAAAGAGGTTCATGAATCTCGCAGCCAGCGTTCTCTCTTTTTAGGAAAGGAGGCAATTGACCTTCTGGTCAAACAAAACCTCCCTGTTACACTCAAGACTGTATCAGAGAAGTCAAAAGAGATTGATCCCGAAGGGAAAGGGATTCATCGTAATACGATTAGTACAAATCAAGAATTGAATGGGTATTATAAGCAACATAGCAAAACATACAAGAAAAAATCAAATTCCAATAAATCTGCACAAAAGCGTTCAGTTGCAGTTACTCCCGTTGATTATCGACGTATACGTTCAGACCGAAATTTAGAAAACACCGAACGAAAGTATATGAATATGTCTAAGAAAGAGATTGTACAGCGATTGATTTTGGCAGAACAATATATTGCAGAAAATAATAAAACGTGGGCAGGAAAGCAATTTGAGCAATTTAAGTAAGTCATATAATGAAAACAAATTCAGAGGGATACCATAGGATTTATTTTAGAAATTATACAGGTCATACGAAGAGAGCTTATTTCACAATCTTATATTGGTGATTAATAGTATAGTTGGATGGGAACTCCCCTGATAGGAAAAACATTAGATTTACATGCTCCAGTTTTAATCATTCCCTATGGTAACACAATTACTTAGATATTCAGTGATTGTATATGTAGTATTTGTATTCCCTTCTTTTAATGGTGTTAAGAAGGAATTTTTCATGGAGTAATCATCAAGTAAATTCGGTATACAAACGTATACATATAAAAGACCTTGATAATTTGAGGTATATGTAAGTTGAATAATGTTTATAATTCATTTTTAAGGTCAAATTCAATAATAAGTTCGTTTATTATAAAGTCTAAACATTGAGCTTGGCCTAAGAGACTCTCTCTTATACAAGAGAATTCGTTTTGTGTCATTTGACTTGAGATTATCTCTTTACGGGAAATAAGTCGTTTAGTATGATCGATTATTTTGCCTCTTCTAAATGTTTCTGCCATTTATACCACTCCGTTTATTGCATACGTTTGTATACAAAATCAAGGTTGAAAAATAAGTTTTTTAAGGAACCTTTTGTAAGAAGAATTCCCTAAAACTATTTTAAATATGTAAAAAAGTAAAAAGTAAAATAGAAAAAAGAGAACTCATATAAATGTGAGACATGAAGGGAGCTGGCCTGAACAACTCGCTCTCTTATTTAGAGATTATATGCGTACTCATCCAGGAGACTGTAAACAATATGGAGAATTAAAATATAGGTTAGCTGAAAAATACACAAATAATCGACACATGTATACCGAATCAAAAGATACTCTGATATGGGAGATTCTACAAAAAACGGATAAATGGAGCCAAAATATTGGTTGGATTCCTCAAGGGTTCTGTTGCAAAGTTCAAAAAAAGTATACGTCCGCTTACAAAATACGGTTATCGTTTAAGTAGCTATGAATAATTGCTGTAATTCCTTGTACGTCGAAAAAGAGAAGTCTGGAATGTGACTTCTCTTTTGTTTGTATATAGCATGAATCGTTTCGATTCCTTTCAATGTACGAGAAGGATGGCGAAGACTTTGAAACCCTGCGGATTTAACAAAACGTCGCTTGATATGTCTATGATCTTGTTCGATGAGGTTATTTAAATGCTTAACGGTGCAATGTTTCGTATACACATAAAAACCGTTATGTTTCAGTTTTTTGAACGCACAAAGTAGTGCAGGAGCCTTATCTGTTGTAAGAACCGTTGGTTCTCCAAAGGCTTTCACTAACCTTTTCATAAACATATAGGCGGCTTGATGATCTCTTGTTTTACGGAGTTGGATATCCAAGGTATATCCTTCTTGATCAATCGCACGATAAAGATAACGCCACTCTCCCTTGACTTTGATATAGGTTTCATCTAAATGCCATACGAAATGTGCTGATTTATTTTTCTTTTTCCAAATTTGATAAATCAAATTACCATATTCATGCACCCAGCGCATGATGGTTGTAGGGTGAACAGAAATCCCTCGCTCTTTCAGGAGCTCAGATACATCGCGATAACTCAAAGAAAAACGACAATAGTAGCCTACGGCTACCAATATAATATCTTTCTTAAACTGTTTTCCTTTAAAGTACCTCATGTATCATTCTCCTCAACACATTTTCCCTACAGCTTAGCTTCATTTGAAAAACTTTGCAACAGAACCCTTTGTAGTTATAAATGGAGCCAAATCGTTATAAATATAATTAGAACGAAAATAATCAGTAGATATTTTAGAGATTCCATAACATACTCCTTTTAGAAATTAGTATGTGTGAAAGAGTGATAAAGCATCCATTCAGGCGCTTTATATTTTGGAGAAAGATATGGTGTTCTTAATAAACTCTCTTTACTCAGGCAAAACAAGTGAAATTATTAAGTGTAGAGTTGTAGAAGAAAAGGAACACGTGGGTCATTATTAATACGCCGCATGTTCCTTTTCTTTAATACATTTAAAATGCAAGGTTTTATTTATTATTGAGCTTCTATAAAATTAAAAATGTCTACCCCTACCTTTAATCTCTTACACTAATACCTCTTCTAAGTTCTATAAAATTTTGGATTTTCTTTTCGTTGAACGATAAATAATAATTGTAGAGATCGTAACGAAGACCACACCTAAAGTAGGAATTGTATACTCTCCATAATAACTTCAGAGGTAGTGAATACTATCTCGTTTTTGTTTTAGTAATTAAAAAGAGAGAGTGTGTCAACTTTTTGAACAGAATTAAATTTTTAGAAAAATAAGAACTGTAACGTTTGACTGTATGGTTTTCTGTATGCTACTATTTAGCTAATTTAAGTGAAGGGGTGACGGATCATTGGGAACCGATACCGAATCGGAGAGGTGGCAGAGCTGGCTCAGGTTTCGAAAAGAACCATTGATTATTATACGAATTTAGGCTTATTAGAAGCAAAACGTTCCAATAAAAATTATCGTTACTACGATGAATCAGCAGTGGATCGTTTGAAGTTCATTGAGAAATGTAAACAATTAAATATGCAACTCAGTGAGATTAGAAAAGTATTAGATAATCAACAAAATCAAACAGTATTAAACCATAAACTTGCAGGACAAGTGAATAATGTGTCGGGACATCTTCAGCAATTAGAACATGAATTAATGCAATTGAAGCCTCTATTGGATAATCTGACAGAAGAGCAAAAGAAAATTTATATGAAGGGATTATCCGGTCAAGCAACGACACTGATTCAAACGCTTGTTTTATTTTTAAGTTAAAGGTGAAATGAAGCGATGTTATTTCACCCGATGGATTTTCTGATTTTAATTGCATTTGGCTTATCCATATGGGCACAGTTTAAAGTAAAAGGAAATTTTAATAAGTGGTCTGAAGTAAATGCTTCTTCGGGACTCAGTGGTGCTGAGGTAGCCCGAAAAATTCTAGATAATAATGGACTGTATCATGTGCCGATTGAAGTTGTTCCAGGAAGGCTTTCAGATCATTATGACCCTATGGTTCGAGTAGTACGATTATCAGAGGATGTATACTATGGAAACTCCATTGCCTCTGTATCAGTTGCGGCACATGAAGTAGAGCATGCCATCCAGCATGATCAATCGTATGGCTTCTTAAGCCTTCGGCATAAAATGTTTCCTATTGCAAATATTGCATCCGGTATTGCACCATTTTTATTACTGGGTGGCTTCTTATTTCAGGCTTTCTCATTAATAGGGATTGGTATTATTTTCTTCTCCGCAGCGGTAGCATTTCAATTAATTACGTTGCCAGTAGAATTTAATGCGAGCGCTCGCGCAAAACAATTAATGCTTGCAGAAGGTATGATTTCTGATCAAGATACAAAAGGTGTGAATAAAGTACTGGGAGCCGCTGCGTTAACATATGTAGCCGCTACATTAATTTCAGTTCTGGAGCTAGTAAAATATGTAATGATTTTCTTCCAAGGAAATGAAGAAGACTAAAAGTATATAAATAAGAATGCTTTTTATAGGAGGTGGATCCTTTAGTTTCTTAGAAACTAAAGGTATTAGTTGGAGTTATTAAATTTAGTGATGGTAGCAGTTTTAATTGGTTTTACAGGCTTTTTCGTAGCAATAGAATTTGCGATTGTAAAAATTAGAAGTTCGAAAGTTGATCAATTTGTATTAGAGGGTAAAAGGGGTGCCTTAGCTGCTAAAAAAGTAACATCGAATTTAGATGAATACTTGTCAGCTTGTCAATTAGGGATTACAGTCACGGCGATGGGATTAGGTTGGTTAGGTGAACCAACCATTGAGAGGCTGTTACATCCTTTATTTGAAAGATGGGATATCAATTCTTCTCTTGCAGGCATTTTATCTCTAGCAATTGCATTTACTTTAATGACTTACCTACATGTTGTAGTAGGTGAATTGGCACCCAAAACATTCGCGATTCAAAAAGCTGAAAAAGTGACATTATTACTCTCTACCCCACTTATTTGGTTCTATAAAATTATGTATCCATTCATTCGATTATTGAATGGATCAGCAAGAATGTTAACTGGATTATTTGGTTTAAAACCAGCATCTGAACATGAAGTAGCGCACTCAGAAGAAGAGTTGCGCCTCATCCTCTCAGAAAGTTATGAGCGTGGTGAAATTAACCAAGCAGAGTATAAGTACGTGAATAACATTTTTGAATTTGATAATCGTCTTGCAAAAGAAATCATGGTTCCTCGTACAGAGATCATTGGTTTGCATGAAGATGATTCTTTAGAAGAACACATTAAAACGATTCGAAGTGAAAAATATACGCGCTACCCTGTATTTGGAGAGGATAAAGACGAGATTATTGGTATGGTTAATGTAAAAGACTTCTTTATCCGATATATCAATAAGAGCACAGAGTCATTTGATACAATTCGTTCTTATACACGTCCAGTTATTCAAGTAATTGAGACAATTCCAATCCATGATTTATTGTTAGAAATGCAGAAGAAACGTATTCCATTAGCGGTATTATATGATGAGTATGGTGGTACGGCAGGTATTGTTACGATTGAGGACATCCTTGAAGAAATCGTTGGAGAAATCCGAGATGAATATGATGAAGACGAGCTTGCACCAATTCAACATATCAGTGCAACTCATAAAATTGTAGATGGAAAAGTGCTGGTTAATGAATTGAATGACTTACTAGATTTACATCTAGATGATAAAGATGTAGACACCATCGGTGGTTGGGTTATGATGCAGAATTATGATATTCAAGAAGGACAGTCTGTTGAATCCGAAGGATATGAATTTAAAGTTATTTCGAAAGACTCACATCATATTAAACGAATGGAAATTCAAAAAGCAAAAGAGCATGAACAAGAAGATGAAATTAAGCAAACGGTAACAGAGTAGTTACCGCTTGTATTCACTAATGAATAAAATAAATACATTATAAGAAAAAGGGAGAGACAAAATGTTTAAAAAGATTTTGGCTAAATTCGGTAAAGGTGCAGCAACAGTAGATTTGCGTTTTAAAAAACCATCTTATTCTGCTGGAGAAACACTGCATGGAGAAGCTTGGATTGAAGGCGGTCAAGTTGAACAAAAAATGAATAGCCTTACAGCGCACTTCATGATGAGTGTTGTAACAAAACAAGGATCTGTTACACGTAAGGTAGCAACAATTCCATTGAACGGACCCTATAACATTCTTCCAGAGGATTCCAAGGTAATCTCATTTTCTTATGATATCCCAAGAGATCTTCCTGTATCTAGAGGTGGAGTTTCTTACTATTTCGATACGCACTTAGACATTGAAAGTGGCGTAGATCGAAAAGACTTTGATCGTCTTGTTATTGAAGCACCGGAAGAAGTCCAAAATGTTTTTTATGCATTGAATCGATTAGGGTTCCAAGAAAAATCTACATCGGGTAAATTAGATACATGGGGCCAAGAGTTTTCCTTTTTCCCAAGAGAATTATTTGTAAACGAAGTTGATGAAATAGAGATTCGTTTTGCTTATGAAGAGTCAGGGATTCGCATTTGGATGGAAGTAGATTGCAGAACCAGACATGGGGAAATGGAAGCAAGACGTGAGTTTTTCATTGAACAAGATGTATTGAAAGAAAGTAGACAAATAGCTAATATTTTAAAAGATTATATAAATGAAATGGTAAATGATCCGCATGCTTATGCACAACCATTCTCATATCAAACACAACAAAACTATGATCATGCTCATCAGGGTAGTAACGGAGGAAGTCCAATTGCGGGTATGATTGGTGGTTTAGCTGTCGGCATATTAGGTGGCATGGTCTTAAATGAACTAATGGATGGATTAGGTGTAGATGAAATGGTAGAAGAAGCAACCCAAGAACTAGGAATGAATGAGGAAGAATCATTTCTAGGTGATTTCTTTGGAGATAGTGATGAAGAGTAAGATTATCTCTATAAAAGATTAATATTTTTATTAACCCCTGACTTATGTATAAAGTCAGGGGTATTTTAGTTTCGTATAGAATAATGATATTCTTGTATTTTTTGATAGTTCAAAATACTATAATCGCATGATTGGTTAAGCCAAGGTATATTCTTTTTATGTGAATTTTAAATTGAAGATTTGACATAATTTAAAGTTCATATGTTTATACAGAATCATTCTTAAATAATAAGCCTTGTGCGCAATATTGAATAATATCTCTTCTTTTAACAATACCTATAAAAATCCCATCGTCATCTATCACAGGAACAAAATTTTGTTCCATAGCTCTTGATAAAAGGTCTTCAATTTCCGCATTGATGGAAACTGGTTCATTTGTACGGTGTAAAGAAACTTCACTCAGAACAACTTTATGAGTGTTGTTAAAGCTTAAAGATGACGTATTTTTGAGTTTCCATAATAAATCTCCTTCAGTAAGTGTACCTGCATATTCTCCCTCATTATTGAACAAGGGGATAGCTGTATATCGGTGGTATTCCAACTTTTCTAAAGCCTGACGCATTGTTGAATTTATATTTATATAAACCAATTCACTTTTAGGAGTAAGAAAAAATGCAATATTCATGCTATTGAATCTCCTTTTTATAGCTTATTTACTTATTATTCTTTATATTTTATTTGTAGATTATTTGAACGATTGGTTACTGCTTTAATGATTGATTTCCCAACTATCAAAATCAGTATACTTTTTACATACATTCTCTATAACATTATCGTGCCAAATATTTTTATATTCAGGTCTCCCCATCTTAACATTATACTCACTTATGTCGCCATTTCTATTCAGCCACTCAGGATTTTCACAAGCATACCTGTAATTAAATATACGTGCCCTTTTTAATGTTTTAAATGTAATAGGAAAATGCTTTTCTTTACCATCTTTGCAACCAATTACTCGATATGCCTTACTTTGTTCTCCAACAGTTTTAAAATAGGGTTCTGTAAAATCTTGTATGATTTTTATATAAACCTCTCCCTTTCTAAGCGCTTTAGAAATATTATATAGCATAAAAAAGAATTTTATGGAAGTACTTTATTAAATATATAGTTTAATAATAAATAGCTAGTGTTGCTTTAAACTAAAGGATAAGCAAAAACATTGAATAGCCCCTTGTTGTTCTACAAGGGGCTAAATCTTTTTTTATAAATAGAGGTGTGACTTTATACATCTCCTTAAAGCTCAAATACGTGGATCCTGCCAGAAATTTAAAGGGAAGTGATTGCTTTCATGATATGCCTCAAATTCATACCCTTTTTCCTTTAACCCTTTTATGATGGCTGGTACGGCTGCAACTGCTTGAGGGTGAATATCATGCATTAATATAACTTCTTGGGACTTCGTTGCATTAGTAAGTACATTTTGAGCGATATTCATGGAAGCCGACTCTATAGGTACGTTATTATACTTCCAATCTAGGGAGTCAATTGTCCAATCCCATACTTTAAATCTACCATCTACTACCTTATTACGAAGTTCTTCATTTAATCCAGGCATAGAACCATAAGGAGGTCGGGTTAATTGTGGTTTTTCTTTAATAATGTTCGCTATTAAATTTTGATTTGTTGTCATTTCATTAACATAGTCACCATTTGTATATAATTTTTTGAAATCATGAGTCATGCTATGCATACCCACATAATGATCTTCTGCTTTTTCTCGTTTTACTAAATCAGGATAGGCCTTTACATTCTTACCAGTTAAGAAAAAAGTTACTTTAACATCCTGTTGTTTTAGTATATCTAAAAGCTCAGCTGTATACTTTCCTGGTCCATCATCAAATGTAAGATATGCAACTTTCCGTATTTGACCGTTAAATTGATTAGGTACTGGTTTGTTTATATCAACGTTGGGCTGTTTGCTTACAAGCTGAATTGGATTCTCTTGGTTTGTTACCCCTCTTGCGGGTGATGCAATTGATTGAATCCCAAAATAAATAATGACTACTAGGGCTACCGTTAGAATTGATAGTACGAATTTTTTGGCCTGAAATATTTTTTTCACTCTCTATATTCCTTCCTCTACCTATTAGCAATAATTTGTTTAAATACAATTATACCAAATCACATCTGGTACCAAACAAATAGTATAATTTACCTTATTTTTGATTGTTTCACTAATTAATACGAAATATATTTTTCTTTCGTGCGTTGTTTGTAAAGGTATACCTTTACAAACGGGTTAGACGTATCTATGAAACATTGAATCATCAAGTTTATAAAGGTGATTTGAACTATTTTATAAACGTTTATTTTTAGTGAATACCTTTATAAACGAATGTGGTATAATTGCGGTAACAATTGGAAGGAGAATACAAAACGTGGCAAATATTTATGGATATATTCGTGTAAGTACAAAAGATCAAAATGAACAACGTCAGTTACATAAGATGATGGAACGAGATGTGGAAGCTCGGCGAATTTTTGTCGATAAAGCAAGTGGGCGACATTTTGATCGTCCTCAGTATCAATTATTACGAAAAGTATTAAGTATAGGTGATATTGTTTACATAGATGCTTTAGATCGTATGGGACGTAATTATGATGAAGTAATTTCAGAGTGGAAATACATAACAAGAGAATTACAAGCTGATATTGTTGTTTTAGAAAATGAAACTTTATTCGATAGCCGTAAGTTCCGTGAAATGGGTGACATGGGTCGGTTGATGGAAGATCAATTTTTATCTTTGCTTTCTTATGTTGCCGATCAAGAACGTAAAAAAATTCATCAGAGACAAATGGAAGGTATCGCTGTAGCAAAATCTCAAGGAAAACACTTAGGCCGTCCTCAGGTAAACCTTTCGACGCTAAGCAAACAACAAATAAATATAATAGAAGAAACTTATTCAAAGTGGAAGAGTGGAGAAATAACTGCTGTTATGTTTATGGAAATGCTAAAACTAAGAAAAAACACGTTTTATAAAATTATGAAGGAATATGACGAAGCAAAGTAGCATCATCCTATACGAAATGCTACTTTGCCCCTAGTTGTACAAAAGCTGGTACTCCAACTAATTATCCAAAATAAAAAATTTCAAAGCCATGTGGAATACATGACTTTGAAAAAAATTGTATTAATCTTCATCTAATGTATTGCGGGTATTCTTATAAACGTCCGTAGAAGATCTATTTATATTTGTCATATGTGTTTCCTCACCAAATTCAGTACTATAATTAGGTTTTCCATATTCTTTACGATTCATCTCTTGATTAGCATCCTTCATCGGTTGAAACAACTGCGTTAAGCACATTAACCCACTTAGTCCAACAAGAGCAAAGATTACTCTTGCCAAAAAGGCATTCTGTCCACCGAATATTGTCCCTACTAAATCAAACTTAAAGAAACCAATTAGCCCCCAATTAATAGCACCAATAATAACTAAAGCTAAGGCAATTCGCTGTATAGTTCTCATTGATATAACACCTCCTTCGGTCTCAACTGTTAAACTATGTACAGGAATACTATATATTCTTCCTGCTTGAATCGTTAGCTTGGATTTTTAATCAAAGTGATAGCCCATAATTCAAAATAAATACATTCAAAAAACATAATATGAACTTTGATTAACATTTTAATTTTTTTATTATTTAATACTGCCATAAGACTGGATGGTATTGCGGTTATCGGTACTGCAATAATTAACCCTATTTGTACTTTTCGCATCATATTAGCTATCATGTTAGTTGCTAGGATTCAATCTTATCATTAGAAATTAACAATGGTTTCATACACAAAATATCTAATACATACTCGATTTATTATTTTATTTCTACAAAGGCTTCTTGATGTTGCATAAACTAACCTTTTCTTAAACAACTTACTTCTTTTATTTTGCATAATATACAACAGTACGTTCATACTACACCTGAGCCTTTAAAAAGCTTATATAAATGGCTACCATTTCATAGCAAGTGGGCAAAGCAGACAGTTTATTGAACTGACTGCTTTGTTTATTTTTTACATTTTATTTACCTTTTTTCTTGTTTGGAATACAGCTTGCCTTAGAGACTCATTCCAACTGCCAAAATGCCTTACATATATGGATCTTATAATATTTCTTTTGCATTCGGTAATTTTTGATATGAATGAGCCCATGCCTTTAGCCTGGATAACAAAATCCTTTTTGTATACATATTGAGCATGTAACCGCCTTTTCATAGTTCTTAATTTATGGATTACTTTCATAAATTAAACAAAAGTAATCCATACTGACGATATTAAAAAGGCAAGCATCAAAATGTGCTTGCCCTTTCTTCTAACGACGATGTTCCACAAGATCAATTACACCTAAAACAACGTGAGCTAAACCAAATCCAAATACTGTATTTGCAATCATCTTATTAGATCCACGAGTTTGCTTCAAGGCATAACCCGCAGCTGTAACTGCTGTACCTAATGTAGTTGGAATTAATCCTTCACGAATATTCATAGTAACGTCCTCCTAGTATCGCAGTTAGTAATCCTGCTTTAATACTTTGGAATTAAAGTACTAAAACAAGTATTAGTATTTTCCTGTCTTGTGAAAATATGTGGAGTTATTTTAAATATCTTCTTTTAATTATGATACAGCGTAACTAAAAATGTTAATACGTAAGTTGTTTTAATACATTTACATGGTCCCTATCTTTATCTAAAATATCATGTATTAACATATGACTTTCTGGATATTTTAACTTCTCTATATATTGCTCATAGGCATGAACACCCATGTACTGCCCTTTTAGAAAGACATTTAATGTATTGGCTACACTCTGTTTTTCCATATCATCACTTCCTTTTTACGTTATCCTTTTACAGAAGTCGATGGATTATCCATATCGTGTGTGCAATACTATTAGTTAATTTCTTGTTATATCATGCCTCTAAATCCTCTCTCCTCTTTCACTCACCTTGATATAAATATCATTTTTGTTTAATCAATTCCCATTAGGTTCATACTAACTTTTGTTTGAAAAATATGAGAAATGGAGTTGGATTAAATATGGAATTTGAAGGTAGAAATTCTACAGAATCTGCACTTCTTCATTATAAGTATGGTTTGGGTTTATTTACTGAGAAGATGCCTAAACTAGCCGAACAATTTAATTCCTTTACAGAGGAATGCTTTAAAGAAGGCACCTTATCAAAAAAGCAAAAACAGTTAATTGCTTTAGGTATTAGTCTTTATTCTCAGGATGAATATTGTATCATTTATCACATTAAAGGATGTCTAGATCAAGGAGCTTCAGAACAGGAGATCTTTGAGGCGGTGGGAGTGACAGCTGCATTTGGTGGTGGTGCTACTATAAGTCAGGCAGTAACTCTTGTACAAGAGTGTATGCAAGAGTTAAAGCAGTAATAGGAATATCATCATGGGTTGAGGAATATATTTCTCGAGTTCATGTGTTACTATTCTTACACAATAAATAAAAACAAAAAACTTGAGCGTGTACTAATTATACTCAAGTTCTTTGTTTTTACCCTTAATTCATACTATAAATTGCCCAAGATAAGTATGTAGCAAAGATAGTCTATAACAAGTAGGGGATTAGAAGCCATTCAGCCTGTTAATCAGCCTTTACAATAATATAAGAAATAGTAAGCTGCAAATTTTAAAAATATATATTAATTAGATTGTACTAGATAAAGCTGAACAGATTAATTATTCTTACTCTTTTCAGCTCTATTTTTTAATCGTCTTTTAAGAAGATATTCAATATTTATACATAATTAAAGTGGGTTTTTTAGTTTATGGAGTTATTATCAAATTATTTAATACGAAATTAAAAAGTGAAAAGAGGCAAGAGATTCTTTATGGGCATGCACCTTTTTATAATCACCAAGATTTACAACATGACGAGTATCTTCATCCATGAATGTTATTCTCTATTTACTAATGATCGTTTTTTTTATCTAGGCTAAGCAACATACCGTATGCCTCAGAACCCCTTTTATAAAAAAGGACAATATATGTAACGGTTCCCCTTTTGATTTGAAAAAATCATATAAAAATATAGTGCTCTTAAAGAGTTTTGTTACAAATTTGTTATGTTTGACTTAAAAAAAGGAAAGTAATATTTATTTGTAGAAAATTTTTAAGGATAAAAATGAATGTAAAAATAGAATGACTATCTATGATAAGAAAAGGGGGCACTTATATATGCTAACAAATGATTTAGATTTCCGATTAGAACCACGTTTAAAAGAACTGTATGAACAACATAAAATAAGAGCGCAGAAGATAGACTGGGGTTATCATGAGTTTTTACCATGGGATAAGGGAAGGGACTTTAAAAGAGTTCCTTGGGATGAAAGTCAAGTTACTCTTCCTTCTGGTGTAATTACGGCCATTGAAACAGCTTTATTAACAGAAGTGAATTTACCATGGTTTACAACGTATTTATCTGCGACTTTTAAAGGGTCCCTTTCTGTTATTACAGACTTTATTCATACTTGGACTTCAGAAGAGGATCAACATTCGAATTTATTGGAGACATATTTACTACTCACTCGAAGTGTGAATCCCAAACGATTACATGAATTAAGAAAGTCAGTCGTTGAGGGGGGATTTGAGCCCGATTTTCACACACCAATCGAAGCAATGACGTATACGACGCTACAAGAACTTGCAACGATGGTGTTTTACAATAATGTAGCTAAGGTTGCAAGTAAGCATGATCCAGATCTTGCTACATTATTACGCCGTCTTGCAAAAGATGAAACTCTTCATTATGCATTTTATCGAGACGTCATTCGAACACATTTGGAATTGGAACCTAATTATTGCTATCATATTGCCAATGTGATTATGAATTTTAAAATGCCAGGTGCTGTCATGCCTGATTTTGAAAATCGAATGGCTGTGATTGCAAAAGAAGCTAATTATGGGCCACTACAATATTTTGATCAAGTACTTGATGTAGTGGTTGATTATTGGGGGTTAAAAGACTTACGACCAATTGCACCTCTAGCTGAAAAAGCAAGAATTGAGATTTTGGAGTACCACACAAGATTGAAAAAAATACGGGATCGATTTGGTCGTTTTCAAGGGGAAACTGATCTACGTTAATGAGTAGAGGTTTCAGAATATACGCGGGGAAATTCCCCTTCCCTTTATTGGAAATCTGACACGATCCCTATTGTTTTGGTGCTGTTTTTATTTAATTTGATTTTTAAAGAAAAAGTAGTTGACACCAAAAATAATTTTATGATATTATAAAATATTTGATAAAAAATCACATATGTGTTAAGGTTAAGAAGGTTACCATATATGGAGGTGGATTATATGTTTCAAATTGGCGATAACGTTGTTTATCCAATGCACGGAGCAGGTATAATTGAAGCCATAGAAGAAAAAGAATTCTCAGGGAAAAAACAACAGTATTATGTCATAAAAATGTCAATCAGTAATATGCAAGTAATGATTCCTATGGGTAAAATATTAAGTTCGAGTATACGCCCAGTTACTGATATACTTGCATTAAAACACATTATACACATTTTTCAGCATGGAGAATCAGATAGATTACTGCCGTGGAAACAAAGGTATAAAGTGAACACGGACAAAATAAAAACGGGTGAAATACAAGAAGGTGCTGAAGTTGTACGTGATTTAATGCGTATGAAGAAAGAAAAAGCACTTAATACAAGCGAAAAAAAAATGTTGGATAACGCACATGAATTTTTGATTAGTGAACTAGGATTAATTAAAGGGATCACTGAAAATCAAATAAAAAGTTTCGGTTAAGGTTCATTATAGATAATGTATTACATCCCCCGAAAATATCCTGAATTTTTCGGGAATATGATTATTATTAAAAATAAATCATTTCAAAAACATTCAACTTCTTCAACTCACTTTTAGAGTAGGAACCTCTTTTGTTATTACTTCAATCTAATCCATTTTTATTTTTACATTTCTTTTACGAACGTTCGAAGTTTCATCAAATAACTCGATTAAATAGTCACTTGATTTTTGCAATCCTGATTCACACTGGCACGGACAAGGAGCCGTAAGGATGAAAGAGAGGTAGGGCTTTCATTGTTTTAGGTAATATACTATCTAAGTCATTATTTCTAGAAGAAAAAACAATCAATCTCACCGCTATCTTTAAGAGTTTCTTACATCTATTGAGACAGTGAATAGTAATTGTTTATCTTCTTTACTTAAAATTGATAAACGAACTGGTAACACCATATGGTCAACTACAAAAAATGGTTTCCAGACCAGGAAACCATTTTAAATTTCATTTACATAACAATAGTAAATTAAGCAGTAAGAAGGAGTGCACACATGAAAAAAATGTTAACAAAAGAATTAAGTAATGAATTAAAGAAGCGGGAAGGGATCATTTCTATTACGGTTGAGCCTTATGAAAAAATCGAAGTTGGTGGAATTCGTGTAGATGGACCAGCTGTTATTCTAATTAATCAAGAATAGCTAAAAATAGTTGAATGAACGAAGAAAAGGATCAGCCTTTACGAGAAGGGAAGATCCTTTTTGTTTGCTGCGACTAATAATAGGATATACATATATTCTATCTGATGTGATGGGGGTTAAAAGGAAGGAGAGGGTCGGGATTATCATAGTGGAAAGCTTAATATTGGTAGGATTTCTTTTTATGTTATATACATTAGTTGATAAAAAACAAACTAATTATTTGAAACGATAGATTGTTTTCTTTTTAAGAGCGGGATTTATTTTATAGTGAAATGGATAATTTAAAGGAGGAATTTAGATGGATGCAAGGAAAGAACGCATAAAATACGAGAAGATGTCAAAGAACTATAACCGTATTTATTTAGTTTCGTTTCTCCTATTAATTGTACTTGTTTGTAGTAGTGTGATTATCATAGGAGCTACAGGGGGAAAATATGGAGTGTTTTTGTTGTTAGCAATTTTACTTAACGCACGTATTACGAAAGAATCTCAAAAAAAGTATGAGCAGTATTCTAATACAGGGCGTATTTAAAATGATACATATCTTGAAAGGAACAACCTGGATGTACATTCAAAATATCCCTATATCATTGCCTATTAACTAGTAAAAGTAACCTTATATAAATAATTTTTTAGTAATTTAGATATAGAAAACGTATCTTATTTTCAATCATATAATGAATTATCCTTCTAGCATATTTATAAGATTTATATCATATATTAGGAGAAAGAATGTGAGTAAAAAAGGAGTCCTATAGAATGAGTTATTTGGAGGGAAATGACTTGAGTGAACAAAATATGGTAAGTGTACCTAATCCCTACGTATATCAGACATTACAATCAGCAATTGGTAAACATGTGGTTATTGAAACTGTAAGGGGTAATGTAAGAGGAAAGTTAAAGGATGTAAAACCAGATCATCTACTCATTGAAGATACGGTACCGTATATTGTACGCATTCAACAAATTGTATGGATTATGCCAAAACAGTGATCAAATTACATCTAATTTAATTTATAACAGATTGGCTTCATAGACGACCAAATAAAAACACAGGGTTTTATCTCTGTGTTTCTTCAAATTTTCGTTTTTGAATATATGCTTGAGCATGAATAATTTCTTCCTGAAGATCTTTTAATTCTTCCATAGATCCTGATTCAATCCTCATGTAAGTAGTAACTAAACTAATCATCATATCCATCTTCTCTACTATATTTTGAATGACCTGTTCAGATTGCTCTTTTTTAGGGTGTTGTATTGCCTTTAATACATTTTCCATATAATTGTTCTTTCTTTGCTGGATATCATAAATAAACTGTTTTGTGTTTGAGTTCATTTGTTTTTCCTCCGTTTTGGATATATTTCCATTCTATCATATTTGAATAGAAAATATTGGATTCCCCTAAATTCACATCTGTCTCGTACATCTCCTCAAATATACAAACTAATTCCTTAACGTACAGGGAACCGGATAAAATGTGTCTAAATTGTGTCTAAACGTACAATTTTCTTTTTTTGATATGGTGACCCCATGCCCATCAACTTAAGAGTGTAAACAAACTGAACTTTCGTTCAGGCGGGTTAAAACATTCTGAAAATAGAAGTATATTCTTAAAAATGCGCATACCAAATAAACCCTAACGGGTTTCACTTTTTTAATTATGCAATTTTCTTTTGTTTTCCCAATCCATTATACTCATAGACAACACCCATAATATCAAAGACTGTCTTCTTCTCATATCTGTGAGATTTCCGTCCATTCTTCTGTAGAAGATGGAACAGGCGGATTAAAATCTTTGTTATTTCTCGGGTGTTTTGCTGTATAGCTTGATAAAGAATGTATAAATGGTCTTGAATCATTCCAATGGCTTTATATTCGCTTAATTCTCTTTTCTTCTTTTGTAAAATTAATTGTCTCATCTTAAACATAGTAGAAGAACATAGAAAAATAGCGATGAGTTTTCCATAAATGTGGCATTCTAATCGCTCTCGTTTGATATTGTGCCAATTATGAATTTGAAATAAGGATTTCCAAGTTTTAAAGATAATTTCAATTTGCCAGCGGAGGGAATAAAAATCATGTATTTGTTCCATCGGAACCCATTCCAAAGGTGTATTGGTAACATAAATGTTCATACCAGCCAATCGTTTGCTTTTCTCTGAGTACGTAATACCCTTTTTACTTTCCGTATACACTTGTTTTTTCTTACGTTCTCGAAGTTGTTTTTCAATTAATCGATATATAATAATTCGTGTAAATAGTTTTTTATCCTTTCCAATATAAGCATCTGTTATTTCATAGACCT
Source organism: Bacillus hominis (assembly GCF_030348325.1). NCBI lineage: Bacteria > Bacillati > Bacillota > Bacilli > Caryophanales > Bacillaceae > Bacillus > Bacillus hominis. The sequence goes on along the minus strand of NZ_JAUCFS010000005.1, from coordinate 3,220,192 downwards.
GTCCTGGTTCTAAGGTATTCATAATGTGTTCTAAATCAACTTTGATGTACTGAGACTGTTTTTTTACTGTCCCATTTCGAAAGTATTCAGGAAACTCATTTTTGATATACACCATATTATTTAGTTTAAGCCGCGATATATAATACACGCCTCGTTGGTCCATTTGATCTAAATCGTCCAGTGAATAATAGCCTAAATCCCGAATACATAGATCACCAGGCCGTAATGTCGCTAAACATTCTGTTCCAAAGGTCTTATCATTATTCTTCCCCGGTTCAACTTGAAAATTTAAAAACTGTCCGCTATGTAAATCATATTCTAATTGAATCTTTATACCCGCTGTTTGTGCACAACCACCTGATCCAGGATACACACTAGCTAAATGTTTTGGCACTTGAAAAATCGTCGCATCTAAAATACGAATCCGTTGAAAATAGGTGATTGAAGAGCTTGGAATCACTGATGTTTCATAAATTTTATTTTTTAATAATGCAGAGAAAATATGTTTTAACAAGCAAACAGCTTTTTTATTGAAACGTTTATTGAGTCCTTCTGGACTCATAAGAGTTCCTGTAACAGCATGAAGTTGGCTACATAGCCGCACTAAAGAATCACTCGCTACTCGTTGACTTATCCAGACACAAATAGTAGCTAAATCGTGACCTGAAAACTTACGCTTTCGTTGTACAAAAGCTAGTTCTCTAGCAAGCTTTTCTAAAAATGAAGGAGTAAGATGTTGATGTAATGCTTCAGTAAATAATTGTAGTTCATCTTGAATCGAAAGATTCATAAAAAACGCCATCCTTTCTGCATATTTCTACAAAAATAATAGCGTTTTTTTGATTATAGGGAGACAAATTTATCTTAACTCGATGTGCATATTGTCATACCTCAATAAGATATACATATTTATTTATGATAAAATAACAAGGGAATGAATATTTGGTTAATTTACAAAACTTTAACAATATATGAGCGGAGGTTATACGAGAGAAATGGAACAACAGTATATAAAAGGGATACCATTTTGTAGTTTGGAGTATAAACAGATAGTAAATTTATTAAAAGATTGGCTACCAGAAAAAACAGATAAACCTAGATTTGTTGTTACGGCTAATCCTGAAATCGTGATGTTTGCTCAGCAGACCTCGTTTGAATCAGTGCAGTTTAAAAATATTCTATTATCTGCAGATTTAATAACAGCTGATGGAATAGGTGTTATACTTGGTTCTAAAATTTTAAATGGACAGTTGAAAGAACGAGCTACAGGTGCAGATTTAACTCATGATTTAATAAATCAATGTAATCAAAATCGATATCGAGTGTTTCTTTTTGGGGCTGCGCCAGAAAATAATGAGAAAGCAATAAAAAATTTAAAAACGTCCTTTCCTCATGCTATTTTCCAAGGACATCATGGCTTTGTAAATCAAGAACAGATGGAAGAGGTCAGCGCTCAAATACAACAGTTTCAACCAAATTTATTACTAGTAGGATTAGGATCTCCAAAGCAAGAAATATTTATTTATGAAAATCTTCAAGAATTAACCGTACCTTTGTCTATCGGGATTGGGGGTATGATTGATATCTGGTCAGGTATGGTAAAAAGAGCACCTAAAGTTATGAGGAATACAGGAACAGAATGGTTATATAGATTGATAACACAGCCTAAGAGGATAAAAAGACAGCTTGTACTTCCAAATTTTTTGTTATCAGTTAGTGCAGAGAGGCTTAAAAAAACAACTAATTAATTTCTTTTAATTGGGTCACCATACATGTCTATCTCCCGAAAAGAGGGAATAAGAAAAAAGTAACCTTTCTTAAAAAGAAAGGTTGCTTTTTTCTTAGATTGTTTAGAAAGAATAACGTTTTTTTGTACTTAGGGGTAGTAAAAATTCTTAAGTTGATGGGCATGTATGGTGACCCCTATTAGGGTTTCTACTTTCTCTTGGCGCTACGTTGGGAGCCGTGGTATTTTTTGTGCAGGATGGGCATTTCCAAAATATATTTGGTTTCCCGGCTGCCGGTCCGATTTTAGCCTTCTTACCTGTTATTCTGATTGGCATCCTGTTCGGACTGGCCATGGACTATGAGGTGTTCCTAGTGAGCAAGATGCGGGAAGTATATACGCATACAGGAGACCCGAAGAGAGCTATTGTAGAAGGAATGCGGGAGAGCGGGAGAGTCGTAGTCGCAGCAGGATTAATTATGATGTCTGTATTTATTGGATTCATGTTGGCACCTGATCCCATCATTAAATCCATAGGCATGGCTCTTACATTCGGTGTTTTCTTTGACGCATTCATCGTGAGAATGACAATCGTACCTGCGGTCATGACTCTCATGGGCAAGTCAGCCTGGTACTTGCCAAAATGGCTGGATAAAATTTTGCCTAACATTGATGTTGAAGGAGAAAGCATTATACATCGCACGGAAAACAAAAGTGAAAAGATATATAAACAGAACAGTTAAATTTAATTCATAGTTGTATTCAGTTAAAAAACCGCTTCCCTATAAAATAGAAGCTGGAAGAGGTTGAACAAGCAAATCGAGATACAACTAAATTCATGAATGTCACATTAGATATTTTGCCAATTATTAATATTCCTAAAGAAATAATCCAAATGGTACAAGGGCATGAAATAGCTGAGGAAGAAAGATATAAGCCATCAGATTATGCCATGGGTATTGTAACAGTATTTTCTGGTGGAACTATCAAAACTGTAAAAACTATTGGTAAAGTAATTGGTACTGTCGAAGATATTGAAAAGAAAGCGAAAAATCTTGAGAAGGCTGCAAAAACTACTAATTTCACAAAATATCCTACAGGTTTTGATGAGGTTGCTAAATATGTAAAAGAACATAAAAAATTACCAGATAATTACATCACAAAAGATCAAGCAGAAGCACTAGGTTGGGTGAATAGAGAGGGAAACCTGCATAAAGTAGCACCTGGTAAAAATATGGGTGGCGATATTTTTGAAAACAGAAAGAAGCAACTACCAGACGTGCCTGGTAGAACTTGGTATGAAGCAGATATTAATTATGTGTCAGGCTATCGAGGCAATGATAGAATTGTCTATTCTAGTGATGGACTAATTTATAAAACCTCGGATCATTATAAAACATTTACTGAGATAAAGTAGGAGGAATTATTATGGAATTTTTAAAATTAGATGGTCGACAATTTACAAGTGAAGAAGTTTTACACAAAATATTAAAGGAAAAGCTAGATCTTCCTGATTATTATGGAGAAAATGCTGATGCATTATGGGATTGCTTAACGGCATGGGTCATTCTTCCGTTAACAATAGAGTGGGAGTTTTTTAAGGAAAGTCAAAATATGTTAGGTCAAGAGGCAGATATAATTTTAGAAACATTTCAAGATGCACAAGAAAAAATGCCAGGAAGATTTTTCATTAAAGTAAAATAATTTAAGAGCATTTAAAAAGCGTAGAAATAATTAATTTCTACGCTTTTTATTGTATCAATTTGATTTTCTTTCATAGTGGCCCCTCATACCTCGAATCGTTTCCGTACCCCATACTGGACTTATGTAAAAGTTTCTCAATATTGTATTGTTACTATGTAAACTATAATATAAGTAATTCTTTTTATTGTTTATATTTTGTTATTTCGGTTCTGTTGCAAAGTTTTTTACAGATAGAAATTTAGGATGGGGTATAGCTGAATTCTATACAATTGTGAGTAATTGCTGTAATTCATTGTACGTTGAAAAAACGAAGTTTGGCTGCAAACTTCGTTTTCGTTTATATATAGCATGAATCGTTTCGATTCCTTTCAAAGTGCGCGAAGCATGGCGAAGACTTTGAAATCCTGCAGATTTGGCAAAGCGGCGTTTTACATGTCTATGGTCCTGTTCTATGAGATTATTCAAATGCTTGATTGTACAATGAGTTGTATGTTTATAAAAGCCTTGTTCCTTTAATTTTTTGAGTGCACAAAGTAATGCCGGTGCTTTATCTGTTGTTAGAACCGTTGGTTCTCCAAACGTTTTCACTAATCTTTTCATAAAGGCATATGCAGCCTGATGATCTCGTTTTTTACGAAGTTGAATATCCAATGTGTACCCTTCTTTATCAATTGCACGATACAGGTAACACCATTCTCCTTGGACTTTTATATACGTCTCATCCAATTTCCAAGATAGTTGCACTCTTTTATTTTTCCTCTTCCAAATTTGATAGATCAGGTGCCCATATTCATGAACCCAGCGCATAATAGTTGTTGGATGAACTGAAACACCACGTTCTTTCAAAATTTCAGAGACATCACGATAACTTAAAGAAAAACGACAATAGTAGCCAACGGCTACCAAAATAATATCTTTTTTGAATTGTTTTCCTTTAAAATATCTCATTTATGATTCCCCTCACTCTGTTTTGCAAAAGTTTAGCTTAGTTTTAAACACTTTGCAACAGAACCTTATTATGTATCGATTAACTGAAAAACAACTTCGTGAGCGTATGAAAAAACAAGTGTATACGGAAAGTAAAAAGGGTATTACATATTCAGAGAAAAGCAAAAAATTAGCTGGTATTAACATATATGTTACCAATACACCTTGGGAGATTGTTCCGATGGAACAAATACATGATTTTTACTCTCTTCGCTGGTAAATCGAAATTATCTTTAAAACTTGGAAATCACTTTTTCAAATCCATCATTGGCAAAATATTAAACAAGAGCGATTAGAATGTCACATTTATGGAAAACTAATTGCTATTTTTCTATGTTCTTCTACTATGTTTAAGATGCGACAGTTGATTTTACAAAAGAAACAAAAAGAATTAAGCGAATATAAAGCCATTGGAATGATACAAGATCATCTATACATCTTGTATCAAGCTATACAACAAAACACTCAAGAAATAACAAAAATCTTGTGTCGTCTATTCAACATCTTACTGAAAAATGGACGGAAATCTCACCGATATGAGAAGAAAACAGTCTTTGATATCCTGGGTGTTATTTATGAGCATAGTGGATTGAAAAAACAAAACAAAATTTCATGATTTTTAAAATTTTGTTGATTGAGGTTTATTTGACATACTTATTTTTAAGGGTACAAAGTATTTTAAGAGTTTTTTCGTTCATATGAACGAGATTTCATTTTATTTTGGCTCTTAAGTTGATGGGCATGGGGTAGAGTTAAACTGCTATCAAGCTAATATTTTAGAGCATCTTAAAATGAAAGTTTCATCTCTTCAAAGTTGTCTATGAAAATTCAGTTCATTCTTTCATTTTGAGGAACGATTAATTTGTTAAGTTGATGGACATGCGTAAGATTCTTTACATTAATTTCTATTTTACTTTTAATTATCATACTCTTTATATTTTTTCCTTTGTATACATTTTCCCAATGGATTTGGGTTAAGTTATTTCTAGAGGGGATGTAACAATTTCAATGAGTATATTTATATGTTACTGTTCCTAAAGTTTAAAATATAAATTTTTGAATGTATTATATAGTTTATTTCTGAAGGGAAGGGTATTGTCAATTGAAACAGCATGAAAAAATCCCTTGTTATCCTATAAAATCTTTGCATGACCTTATTCAATTGTTAAATAAATCTGAAGATTTCACTGAATTAAAAATTTATTCGGAAGATTCACCTATAGTGGTCTCGTATTTTCGGACATTAATTGATGTAAATATGTTACACAAAGATGTTTTATCGTACATAAAAGGGAAACCTTTCGATTCACTACAAGATATTCAAGCTGCTTTACCATTTGGGGTTTCAAAAGTAACAAAACAAATAGAAGACATTCAGAATGATATTTTAAACGGGTATATATTAATTCAAATAGATAAAGATGTATCAAGCGGTTTGTTAATAAATATATCAAATAAAGAAGGCAGGGATATTACAAAACCTGAAATTGAATATAATATTGTAGGCCCGCAAATCGCATTTGTTGAAGATCTGGATACAAATTTGAATTTGCTGCGTAGAAGGCTTCCAACGCCTTTTCTCCAAGTAGAAGCATTGAAAGTAGGAGACCTTTCTAATACCTCTGTAGCTGTAGTATTTATTGAAGGAATCGTAAACAATCAAAATGTACAGGAAATCATAAAACGGGTAAGTAAAGTTAAAACAGACCACATTCTTGATAGTAATTACTTAGCTCGATTGCTTGTAGATAATCCAAATTCTATTTTCCCACACTTCCTTAATACAGAGCGTCCAGATCGTGTAGCAGCTGTTTTGGCAGAAGGAAAGATTGCAATATTTGTAGATGGATCACCGTTTGCTATCACACTCCCTACGACATTGATTGAATTTTTTTCTACAACAGAAGATTATACAATGCCTTGGATTATAGCTTCTTTCTTTCGACTGTTAAGATTTTTTGCTTTTATATTTTCTGTTTTAACTACTCCCCTATATGTTGCGATATTAACATATCATTACGAGCTTATTCCGAAAGAACTTCTTGAAACTTTGGTGGTTTCGAGAGGTAAGATACCTTTCCCTCCGGTAATCGAAGCATTTTTTTTGGAAATAACTATTGAATTACTGAGAGAAGCAGGCGCGCGCTTACCAACTAAAGTGGGATTAACCGTAGGTATAGTAGGTGGTATTGTAATTGGGCAAGCATCGGTAGAAGCCAGCCTTACAAGTAACGTGCTTATCATAATTGTTGCTCTTTCAGCTCTTACATCATTTACAACTCCAATTTATAAAATTGGTATTACAATTCGAGTAATCCGCTTTCCATTTATAGTAGCTGCACAACTATTGGGGTTACTAGGGATTGTTATAGCAAGTTCTTTTCTTCTAACACATTTATTACGTACAAAATCGTTAAAACGTCCTTATTTATTCCCTTTTTATCCTACAAGACTGGCAGATTGGAAAGACAGTATTATTCGTATGCCAATCTCATCAATGTTTCAGCGACCTTTGTTTTCTAGAACCAAACAGCGCATTCGTTTTAATCCCGAAAACGCAAAGAAAAATAAAAATTCACCACGAAATGACTTTGATGATTAAATCTAACATGGAGGAACGTTATGAAGAACATTCCAACTGAGTATCAAGTTTCCCCATTTGTTGTATTTTTTTTAATTTGTACTATGCAAATGGGAGTCGGTATGCTTGGTTTTGAAAGAGTTAGTGCAAAGTTAGCAGGAAACGATGCATGGATTAGTACCCTATTTTTTGGATTGTCTGTTAACCTCATGATTTGGATTATATATCAAATTTTAAATCAAGGTAATGGGGACATTATCATAATCCAACAGAATGTCTTTGGAAAATGGGTTGGTGGAGTATTCAATCTCATTTTTCTAGCATATATGTTATTGCTGGGTGCAACAACATTACACACTTATATTGAGGTAGTACATGTTTGGATGTTTCCTTCTATGTCCACGTGGATTCTTTCAGGGATTTTTTTGATTTTATGTTACTACATTGTAACAGGAGGATTTCGTGTAGTTGCAGGCATTGGTTTCTTTGGAATTGTTATACCAAGCATACTGATCTTTACATTTTTCTATCCTTTGCAATATGCAGATTTTCGAAACCTATTTCCAATATGGCAGCATTCATTTCAAGAAATTATTAAGGGAATGAAAGGAACTATGTTCAGCTATCTAGGATTTGAAACGTTATTGATGTATTATCCCTTTATTAAAAATGCGCAAACCTCTCAGAGATATGCGCACTACGGGAATTTAGTAACGACTGTCATATATACATACCTTATGATTTTATCACTTGCATTTTTTAGTGAAAAACAACTTTCTCATGCTATATGGGCATATTTAAGTATGACCAAAATCATCCAGCTTCCTTTTATAGAGAGATTTGAGTACATCATAATCTCTGTCTGGGCGTTTCTTATATTACCGAATATATCTATAACATTATGGGGAGTAAGCCGTGGCATAAAAGAGACATTGAAGATAAAACAAAAATATATTTTGCCGTTTCTAATTCTATTTATTTTCGTTTTAACATTCTTCTTGAACAATCGTAATAAACTAAATTTATTGAATACTTGGGTAGGCCAAGCTGGCTTTATTTACATATATATGTTCCTTCCTATTTTGTGGATTATCCAAACCATTCGAATAAAATTAAGGAGATAAAGATGAAACAATGGGTATTTTTTCTCATATTAAGTGTCCTCTTGATAGGGTGTGCTAAAACTAAAATTGTTGATGATATTGATTTAATTCAAGTTGCTTCATATGATTTAGAGGCTGAAGATAAACTAAGAGGAACGTTTGCGATTTCAGCATATAAAAGTAGTGGCGAAGGACAAACAAAAATTTATTCAGCATTAGGGAAAACTAGTAAAGAAGTTCTGGCAAGAGCATCTGAAAAATCTTCTGGACCTCTAGAGTTAGGGCAATTACGTATGATTATATTTGATAAAAAATTAGCTAAAAAGGGAATGAAAGAAATTTTAGAAACTATGAACCGACTCCCAAGTATCGGAAATGCAATCCATTTAGCGATTGCAAATGAAAGAGGAGAATCACTTTTAAAAGGAAATTACTCTAAGGAACAAGGAGTTTCCACCTATTTATCTTCCTTAATTGAGCAGAATATTAAGAATGGAGTACAGCCAGAAACAAATCTTTATTTATTTTTAAACCAACTTTATGATGATGCGAGAGATTCATATTTGCCCCTAATTTCAAAAAAAGGAAATTTATTAGAGTTAAATGGTGTAGTTTTATTTAAAAGGTATAAGATGGTTGATACGCTCGCATCTAAAGATTTATTTATATTCAAAATGTTGACCGATAAATTTAAACATGGAACGTACCAATTCCATCTCCCTGGTTTTTCTGATAATTATGCGACGATAGAAAATATTAGAGCGGGAACAAAATACAAAATGAAGGGAAATAGCCGGAATCCATTCATAGATGCCCATATTCAAGTGAAGGGTGAAATTCAAGAATTGACAAAAACAAAAAACTTGGACAATGCCAAAGAAATACGAAAGTTAGAAAAGATAATGGAAAATGAACTAGAGAAAAAGGCAACTAAATTAATAAAAAGATTTATTAATAAAGGGACAGATCCTATAGGTCTTAGAAAATTTGGTAGGACTCAAACAAGAAAGTGGAACGATAAAGAGTGGGAAAACTCCTATAAGCATTTACGTTTTCATGTAACTGCGGATGTTAAAATTATTCAATCTGGTGTGACGGAATAAAAAAGTCACATAAGGTATGAAAACTTTTAATAAATGAAACAAGGTGTCATGGGATGAAAACAGGAAAAAAGCATCTCATGAAAAGTTGAGATGCTTTTTATATTTAATAATTTTTATACATGTACAGCTGTACCACTTACAGCAACCATTAGCATTCCGTCACGAACCACTTCATAGTCTACATCAATCCCAACAATTGTATTTGCGCCTTTTTGTTTTGTAAGCTGTTTCATTTCTTCTATCGCAATATCACGTACTTCCTTCAATTTTCTTTCGGATTACCTAGAACGGCCACCAACAACATTTCGAACAGGGGCAAATAAATCACGGACGATGTTTGGCACCCATAATCGCTTCGCTATTTACAATATTTACATAAACAATAATTTCTTTTCCTTGAATAACAGAAGTTGTTGTTACAATCATTATTAACACTCTCCTATATGGTGACCCCTTATAAACGAAAATGGTATAATTGAGGTAACAAATGTAAGAAGAATACCAAACGTGGCGAATATTTATGGATATATACGGGTAAGTACAAAAGATCAAAATGAACAACGTCAATTACATAAAATGATGGAACGAGGGGTGGAAGCTCGACGTATTTTTGTCGATAAAGCAAGTGGACGACATTTCGATCGTCCTCAGTATCAATTATTACGAAAAATATTGAGTTCAGGTGATATTGTTTACATAGATGCCTTAGATCGAATGGGGCATAATTATGATGAAGTAATTGCGGAGTGGAAATACATAACAAGAGAATTACAAGCAGATATTGTTGTTTTAGAAAATGAAACGCTGTTTGATAGTCGTAAATTCCGTGAGATGGGTGACATGGGACGATTAATGGAAGATCAATTTTTATCTTTGCTTTCCTATGTTGCTGATCAAGAACGAAAAAAAATTCATCAGAGACAAGCGGAAGGGATTGCGGTAGCTAAATCACAAGGAAAGCATTTAGGCCGTCCTCAGGTGAACCTTTCGACCCTAAGCAAACAACAAATAAATATAATAGAAGAGACTCATTCAAAATGGAAAAGTGGAGAAATAACTGCTGTTATGTTTATGGAAATGTTAGAACTAAGGAAAAACACGTTTTATAAAATAATGAAGGAATATGAAGAAGGAAAGTAGCATCGCTCCTATAATAAATGCTACTTTTCCCCTAGTTGTAAGAACGCTGGTACTAGCCTATATAAAATGAAACAAAAAGCTAATTTTCTGTAAGCAAAGGAAATTGGCGCTTTTTACTTTAGACTCCTATTATAGGTATTAGACAAGTTTGAATTTGTTAGCGATAGGATAAGGCTTGTTTCCCTAATGCATCCCAAGATTGAATGAACGTTTCTTGATTCACCTTCTGCGCTTTTTTTCCACTTAAAGGATCATTAATATAAATATACCCATCCTCAAAACCTATGAGTACAACAGCGTGTAAATCCAGAGGAGCTGTGATTTGTTTGTTCCCATGTTTCCAAGATTCCCATCTATCCGGAACTTTGTAATCTCCTGTCGTCCAAACCACTACAGGTTTACCTATTTTAATTTGAGCTAATACATCATTAAAATTTTTTCCTGTTAAGTTCATGGTACGATTGGGAAGATACTGTTCCATCAATTCTTGTAGCGGTTGGACGTAGACAGCATAACCCTTATTTTTCCCCGTTATATCTCCAACGAATCCTTCTTTAGGATCTCCCCATCGAATGATATCCCCGCCATTACTCATAGACAGTGGGTCATTATCTTTTTTGATACCGTTAGCTAACTGCATTTTATTAACTTTAATACCAGCGTACTGTAATACCATCGCTAAGCTCGTAACTTCGCAACCGTATTTCAGTTCAGGTTTTTGTAGTATTAATGGCACATCTAAAATGACCTTTTCTTGGACCGTAGGAGCTGGGGATTGTTGTGGTTCGTTTTGAGATGTTGGATGTTTCACATTTTTTGTTAATCCAGTATCTTCATGTCCAACATTAGACCCATGTTTTTCAACTGGGGATTGTTTGGCAGAGCACCCTGCTAAAATTGAAAATAGGACATAAAGAGTTAGAAATCTTTTCACATCATTCACCTTCTTTAGGAAGTTCAATATATGTCATAATATCTCATTAAATATCGTTTTTTATTTAGTGTGTTCTTTAATTCCTTGTAAAAATATTCAATATTTATGTGACCGATATTGGGATACCACTCAGATGCGTGTAAAAATGGGGCGTATACAATATTTAATGATTAACAACTTACTCATGTCGTTTCAAATGTTTTTATTGAAAATTGTAAGTTCTAGAAGTATCATATACATATTCAAACATTTGAAGATGTATATGATACTTTTTTTATTAAAAATAAGTACTAGAGGTGTTTTAATGGGAAATGAAATGCAACAATTTAAAGCCGATTTTTTTAAAGCCTTATCACATCCTTTGCGAATAGGTATTCTAGAATTATTGTCAGAGGGTGAAAGAAGTGTAAATGAAATTCAAACGATCCTTAACAAGGAAGGTTCAGCTGTTTCTCAACAATTAAGTGTACTACGTTCAAAAAACATTGTTGTTGGTACTAAAGATGGAAAACGAGTTTTATATTCTCTACGAGACCCTATGATTGTGGATTTACTGGTAGTTGCACGGAAAATTTTTAACAACCATTTAATCGACACGATTTCAATGTTAGAAGAACTAGATGAAACAGAACGTGAAACGATAGTTAAGGAGGGTTAAGTTGAGCATTGAAGTTAAGAAAGAAGATATCATTCAACATGGAATGGAAATATTTCGCTCAATAGGAGCTCATCACGTTTGTAATGTTTGTATTAAAAGTGGAAATTCTTGTTGTTTTTCATGCCAGCATTTACAGGATGGAGTTGGATGTCAAAAGAGAAATACAGCTTGTACAGCTTGGTTATGCGGAATTCAAAGTTTTTTATTTGATCAAATAGGGTTACTGGACGAATGGAATAGTTTCTGGAGTGAAATTCCAGGACAAATGTTTCGTAGAGATAGTACCCCAGATAACGTAAGAATTAAATCGTTTATAGATATGAAAAAGCTAGATAGTCGAGGTGGATTACTTCTAGTAGAAAGGTTAAATTCCTACATACAAGAAGGAGGAGATATAGGTAAATTAGAACGTCATTTAAGCAAAACGTATAACTAATATTAGATTGATGCTCTCTTATAAAGAGATAAAAAGCGTCTGTATAAGAGTATGAGAAATGCATTTGTAACTCAAATTTATCAAAAGAAAATATTCTTTCAGAAGAAGTAAGATTTATTAAAAATAGAAAAGAAGGTTTTGTAATGAAAGGGTTATTTACGGGAAGATTTGAAGGATATTCATTGGGACATTTTCAAAAGGATCTTCTTTCAGGAATGATTGTTGGAGTTGTTGCGATTCCGCTTGCTATGTCTTTTGCTATAGCCTCTGGTGTTAAGCCAGAGTATGGGATTTATACAACATGTATTGCCGGGATACTTATTTCGCTATTTGGTGGTTCAAAGTACCAAATTGGAGGGCCTACAGGTGCTTTTGTTCCTATTCTTTTAGGGATTGTAATTACCTATGGATATGAAAATTTACTACTTGCTGGTTTATTAGCTGGAATTATCTTATGCCTTATGGGAATTTTTAAACTAGGATCTTTAATTAAATTTATTCCACGTCCTGTAACAATTGGCTTTACGTCAGGTATTGCCGTCAGTATCTTTACGGGACAAATTGCTAGTTTTTTAGGTTTAACAGGTATAAAAAAGCATGAGGAATTTATAGCGAATTTGAAGGAAATTTTTACTCATATCGGTACTACCAATTCTTACAGTGTCATAATTGCTTTGATTTGCTTTCTTGTTATACTCATAACACCAAAAATTTTTCCAAAAGTACCAGGTTCATTAGTAGGTGTTGTTATTTCAACTTTAATTGCAACTGTATTTTTCTCAGGTCATGTACCTACTATTGGTACAGCATATGGTACGATTCCAAACACACTTCCTCAGTTTGATATACCAGAAATCACAGTAGAGCGTATAAAACAGTTAATTGGTCCTGCATTTGTTATTGCAATGTTGGGTGGTATTGAATCTCTTTTATCCGCCGTCGTGGCAGATGGTATGACAAATAGTAAACACAACAGTAACAAAGAGCTTATTGGCCAAGGAATTGCCAATATTGTTGCACCGTTATTTGGAGGAATTCCGGCAACTGGAGCAATTGCCCGCACAGCAACCAATATTAAGAGTGGAGCTGTATCTCCGATGTCGGGTGTTATCCATGGGGGATTTGTGTTATTCACGCTTCTACTGTTAGCTCCATATGCTTCACATATTCCGCTTGCTAGCATGGCTCCCATTTTAATGGTGGTGGCTTGGAATATGAGTGAACAAAAACATTTTGTCCACATCCTTAAAATGAAAACGGGGGATTCTCTTGTATTACTTGTAACATTTTTACTTACCGTATTTACTAGTTTGACAACAGCTGTGGAAATTGGGCTTATTTTGGCTATTATTTTGTTTACAAAACGGATGAGCAACATGCTTGTCATATCTAAAGTGCTTCCTGATCATACAAGAAAACATGAAAAATTGTTGCCACATGTGGTAAATAAAACTCATGATTGTCCACAAATTAGTATTTATACAATAGAAGGCCCACTATTTTTTGGTGCTGCTCAAACATTTGAACAAAACATTTTAGCAACTATTCATTATAAACCTAAAGTTTTAATTTTACGTATGGGAAAAGTTCCTTTTATTGATACAACAGGAGAGTCTTACTTTAGGAATATTGTTCAGCATTTTAAAAAACAAGGTGGCGTACTTCTTATTTCAGGAATTCAATCAGAGCTAAAAGTAACTCTAGATAAGAATGGATTGTACGCTGAGATTGGGGAAGAAAACTTTTTTGATCATACCGGTGAAGCCATTAACTGTGCTTTAGAACAATTGAATACAAAAAAATGTATAGGGTGTAAACATTTCGCTTTTCATGAATGTACCCAACTTTCTCAGCAATCACAGGAAAGAAATACAATAAATAATAAGGAAAATGCTTTAGATTTTTAAAAAATTCACTTCACATACAAAGTTTGTTTGATTTGATCTACTCTTTTAATCCTTTTATTGAAAAATAGAGAAGGAGAAAGTTTACTTTGGAGAATGCGGAGAAGATTTTTACAAGGTGTGAACAAGAAGGTTTTTCATACATCCAACAAATGATTATCAAACAACAAGAAGAGAATATCTTCCTTACATTTAAACGAAAAACGGATTATACAAACAGTATCCTTTCAAAAGACGACAAAAAGAATTATGAAAAAAATGTATCGTTTTTTTCTCATCTTTCTGGTGGTGTAATTGTGTGGGGCGTAAAATCAAGTGAAAATAAAGATGGTGTTAACATAGCTAAAAAAATTCAACCTATCACTAATGCCAAAGCGTTTTTAACTAATCTAAATTGCTTATTATCAAAAGATTTTCCTGCTATAAACCCGGATGTTAAAAACATATATATTCCTTTTCCTAAAGAAACAAACAACGGATTTGTAATCACATATGTTCCAGGGAACAACTATCTGTTAAGCCTTAATAACTATTATACAAAGACCAGGGATAACTTTGTAATGATGATGGGGCAGATTCTTTTAAATGATGTGTTAAAAAATAGAAGACTATGAAGAAATTCATTATAAATCATGGATATAGAGGAGAATAAATAATGTCTGAATTTAAAGATCAAGTATTAAATGTTTTAGAAGAAGTATGTGAAAATGATATCGTAAAAGAGAACCCAGATGTGCAATTATTTGAAGAAGGAATTCTAGATTCTTTTGGTACAGTGTCTTTAATAGTAGAATTTCAAGAACGTTTAAACATCGAAGTGTCTATTTCTGACTTTGACCGTGATGAATGGGCGACACCGAACATGATTATTAAGAAATTAAAAGATATGAGATGAAAATAGGTATTTGAGATACAGATAAGAAAAACTTCTCAAAATTAAAGTTTGTAATTGCTATTCTTACGAAGTTGTAAAAAGGAAATTGAAAAAATTGCTTATATATTAGAATGAATGATAACGAGTGGAGGAAATAAAAATATGTCTAATTTACCAAATTGCCCAAAATGTAATTCAGAATACACTTACGAAGATGGAAATCTTTTTGTCTGTCCAGAATGTGCTCATGAGTGGACTTTAGAAGCAGAAACTGAAAATAGTGAAGATACAAAAGTTATTAAAGATGCAAACGGAAATATCTTAAACGATGGTGATTCTGTAACAGTAATTAAAGACCTTAAAGTCAAAGGAACTTCATCAGTCGTAAAAATAGGTACAAAAGTAAAAAGTATCCGTTTAGTAGATGGAGACCATGATATTGATTGTAAAATTGATGGTTTTGGAGCTATGAAATTAAAATCTGAATTTGTTAAAAAGGTATAATTGTGATTTTAATGAAACAGAACTAGTTTGACTTAATTGTTCAAAGTCAATGAACATACAACATTTTTAAGGTAGAAATGAAACAACTTTTATAATAGAAAGACCTCATTTATGATAAGTATTCTTGAATGAGGTCTTTCTATTTTTTTGAACGTATCCAACCATAGCGTGTATTTTTAGAAAATGCTGTCTTGTGTTTTACGTCACAGAATATAAAGATAGTTTACAATACTCTATTCGGCACCTAATTGGTATATCTTGTCTTATTCCCCCTTTCGGGGGATGGGCAAAAACACCCATAATAAAAAAGTTCGTCACTAGGAGACGAACTTTTTTATTATGGGTGACAATTATTGGTTTTGATTACTTTGTTTCTTTTGATTAATAGGAACTATTTCTCTGGAAAATTCCATGTTTGTCAGGTTTACTTTGGATGGAATAAATGTTCTTGTTGTATTTTGAACACCTTGGAACAAACGTTGAATAGGTCGCATCATATTTGAATTACGCGTTGCTACTACACCAAAAACGGTTCCTAACCCTAGTAAAGAAACCCAAATCCACCCTCTATTATTATTCCGTCTATTTCTAAACAGTTTAAACATTTGCTGAGTTCTTCTTCCAGAATTGAATAATGACATAAAGAAGTTAAAAGTGTTCATTTTTTGCCCCCTGTAAAAATGTTAGGAAAAAGAAGCGCTGAGTTCGATTTCACATGCTTTATTTTGCATTATTTTATAGAAATTTATGATGCAAACTTATGCTAATAGCTCTTCATTTTTTTCCTGAAAATCCTAAGATTTCCTAAATATTTTTTATTGAAAATATGCAAAATAATAGTAATAAAAATTCAAAAGGGAAAATGAAAGCAAATTGAAAAGCTATGTACTAACGATTTGAAATTTTACCGATTCAATATATTACAAATTCACGCGCTTAACTTATAAATGAAACTCACAAGGACAATATTTTACGTGTAAGACTTATCCGTTACAAAGGGGAAACTGTTACTCTTTCTGATGGAACTTAGATAAATAAGAATGATACCTTAGTTAAATTCCATTTACACACTGTTCATTTATTAAATGAAGTGAAGTGCTTTAATAATCATGCTAAAAAAGGGCGATTTATTTATCATGATGTTAAAAAGGCCTTGCCTAGCCCTGGATCATATATTCAAAATTTTTCTAGGCCAGATGAGATTTAAGGGATAATTGGGATTTCAATGTTAAACAAAGGAGCTGACCGATTAGGTTTTAAATTTGCTTCTATTTCTAATCCTTTTACAAATGGTATAAATGGTTAGCATTTATACCAATATGTTTATTATCTAATAATAATCAATTTTTTTATTATGCATCATTTTTGAAAGTTGCTTTTTTTCTTTAGAGAAGAGTTAGGGATGATTTCAGATTGTTGAGGTGATTACATATATGCCAATGTTGAATGTGGACGGTAGTAGTCTGTATTATACCGTTAAGGGAAAAGGGGCTCCTATTATTTTTATTCATCCTCCTGTACTCACTTGTGTGAATTTTGAGTACCAAATAGAGGAATTATCCCAAAAGTTTAAAGTGATTGCCTTTGATATTAGAGGGCACGGAAGGAGTCAGTATTCAAGACAACCGATAAGCTACCCGCTGATTGTTGAAGATATTAGACGTTTATTGGATCATTTGGGAGTCAAAAAAGCATTCATATGTGGATATTCGACCGGAAGCTCTGTCGCATTAGAATTTTTGTTGACTTTCGCCGAAAGTGCTTTAGGGGGTATTCTAATCGGGGGAATGTCAGAAGTAAGGGATGGATATCTAAAGAATAAGATTTCACTAGGCGTGAAACTTGCGAAAACAGGGGCAGTTTCATTTTTAGCATTGTCTATTTCATGGGGTAATTCAAATACACATAAATTGTTCAGAAAGATGTTTAAAGAAGCTCGAAAAGGAAATGCCCAAAATATCGAGCAGTATTATCGTTATAGTTTGCACTATAATTGTACCAATCAGCTTAGAAACATTGAGCTTCCAGTTTTGTTGGTTTATGGTAAGAAAGATAAATCATTTTATGGTCACGCGAAACTACTGCATGGGAAATTGCCATGTAATGAATTAAATTTCATTGATAACATAAAGCATCAAATTCCTACAAAAGCAGCGAAGGAGTTAAATGAAATGATTAAGCAGTTTGTATTTATCCATACCGAGATGAATAGGGAAGAAACTTTTTCTTTACCAGTAAAAGAGTAGATGTCTCGAGAATAAAGTGAAACTTCCAACAGTGGGGATTCGCCCCTGTTGGCGTTCAGCACAAATAGGAGCAGTGATGCCCCCACCTATCTTCTTTGATTCTTCTGAACATTTAGGTGAGGGTCTACTGCCTGTTAGGGCGGGGTAAAAGATTTTAAAGATAATAGTAAGGATAGTAATAAGGATATAAAAATAATCTTAGAAAAGTTTGGAGTGGGAAACGTCGTCATCTATAACGACGTTATCTTGGACGAAAGCCATCCACTCCACCAAAACCATATTGACGTTCCTGTGGGAGTGCTACGTCCTGCTCTTACACTTCCATTTCCTCTGGTACTAGCATCTTTACTTCTCATTTACTTCTTCTATAATTCCGTCCATGAAATCACTATCTTCTGTTTGCATCAATACATGACAATGCTACACAGATTCCTCTATATTTACTCTTTTATTAATTATCTTTTAATAGACGGTTATGTAGTGTTGAAAGGGTGAGTAACGCCAGAATCGAACCAACTAAGGCAAGCGACATATCCCATTGTGCATCCCACATATCGCCTTGCGTACCCAAAAAGTCTTTAGCTGCCGTTCCTCCCTTTGTTATTTTAAAAGCTAACCATTCAATGAGTTCATATAATGCAGCAATAGCAAGCGAAATACTTATAATAATCGTAACTAACCAGGGACCTTCAGTTAATTGAGTTTTCCGTAATAATACTTCTCTTATCACAATTGTAAACAAGCCTTTTATCAAATGTCCAAATCGATCGTAGTGATTTCGTTTTAAATCAAAAGCATCTTTTATCCAATTAAAAAGTGGAACCTTTGAGTATGTGTAATGACCGCCGATGAACATTATAATGACTAGTATTGAAATAATGGTATAAGAGAGTGTGGTGAGACGGAACTTATTGTATGTTGCAATTATAATGATTAGACCGAGAACGGCAGGAGTAGCTTCCGCTGCCCATGTCGAGTATCTCGCAGGCTTAATAACAGACCAAATAAAAACTGCGGTAACAATTAATAATAAAAATAGATGAATCATTTTACTTTTGTCTCTTATCACTTTTTTCACTCCTATTGAAAGGCTTTCTACTTAAAGTATTTGAAAAATCGCAGTTTCGTATACAGAGTACTTAGAACTTAGAACTGTTTGCCTTAGTTTACACTTAAGAATAGTTTTTTTAATGAGGAAAGTGATCTTACTTAGTAGATATTCACAAAGAAAATAGCTATATTCACAGCATGATTCGCTAACCTAAACTTAACTATTATTTTTCAGTAAGAATAACATTTACAGCCTTCGTGAACTGCATTAAAAGGTGTAGCTCTATATCAATGTCAAGTTAAGAATACCAAGAGAATATAGGGGAGTGTGCTTTCTATAAATTTTTGTGTCTAAACTAAAAATGTACATAACCAGTAGGAGGAGCATTATCACGTTAAACATGTTCAATTTGCAACTATATATTATTTATCTATTTAAACGGAGTAGAATAATAAGAAAGGGCATGCACACTACATATTTCTCTTTCGTGAGGGAATGATATTTATATAACAATTCAAAAATAAAGGAGAGCATCTGCATGAATTATAAAATGTTTAGGGCTATCAATCGTCTAGCTGGTCGTAACTCAACATTGGATACATTTATGATATTTATTTCACAAAAGACTCGATTCCTGTACATTTTCTTATTAGCCTTAATGTGGTTTAGAAACAATTCCTACAAAAAAAATATTTTATTTGCAGGGGTGTCAGTAGGGTTCTCATTATGTATAAATCGTTTTATCCAGTTCTTTTATTTTAAACCTCGTCCGTTTGTTATACATCGTGTGCGTTTACTTATCCCATCAAAGAATAATTCCTCATTTCCTAGTAAACATACAGCCGTAGCATTTGCCTTAGCAACCTCCGTCTTACTTCGTGAGCGTTTAATTGGCTCAATCATGTGGTTCTTAGCAATTTTGACAGGTTTTTCACGTATCTGGCTAGGGCATCATTATCCATTTGATATCATAGGAAGTGCCTTCATAGGAATCTTAACCAGTATAGCTATTGGCAATACTACATATTTATTTAATTCTTTTGTTACCTGGATTATAAATGTATATAGAAAATTAATTTTTGTGGATTTGAAACATTCCTGACGATACTTTTGATAAATCAAAGCACATAATTTTGCGGTAAACTCACAAATATCTAGGCAATCCCTTAATAATTGAATTTGATTCTAATTTGATATAAAGGAAAAAACGTTAAAAAAACTATAGAATATTCTTTTTCTTTAAGTAGAAGATAATAGCATAAATATTTATCTGAAAGGAGCAATAATCACTTGAAGAAAAGAAAATATCTACTTGCTATCATGTCTACTATTTTATCTGTAGGTTTCTTGTGCGGTTGCAATGGCGTTGATGAGAATGAGCCAGATCCCACTGAAGAACCTTCTGAAGAAATTCAAGAAAAGAATAATCAATAACAGGTTAATGTAAAGATTATCATTGGCTTACAGCGGATTCTTAAATATAGAAGAACCTAATTGAAGTAGAACAATATAGAGTAATCCAATAGAATAAAACAAGAAAAAATACCTCTTATACCTTATTTTATTAGATATGGTACAAGAGGTGTTTTCTGTTTATGGGTACATTTCAGAAATTTATACAGTTACTTCTTATTTCCTAACAATTGTCATTGTAACCATGCTACTTACCTTTTCAAAATACTCATGCTAAGCATCCTGATTTTAAAACAAAAAGTTTTTAATATATAAAATGTGCAAAATAAAGAACCGGTAGCGGTTCTTTATTTTGCACATTCTCATTTTTTATCTATGTAGAAATATTTAAGTATAGAAAAGGCTTAGCTATAAAAATTAAAACATTTACTTTCTACATAAACTACTCCCGCAACCAACTAGGAAATCAAAATCTAACCGTTGTCTTCGTTAGTCAAGTAACCGTAATTAAAACTAGCTCCCTGTTTACTTATTATTGAGTAATAAGAATACTTAAGTAGTTTGAAGTAAATATTATAACTGTTACAAATCAAAAGGAGGTCATTATAATGAACAAACAAAGAGCACAAGAGATTGCCGCTTCACCAGTCATGGCTAATGTAACGTATAATGGAGTTCCAATTTATATTCAGAATGTGGCTGAAAATAATGAAACAGCTAGAGTTTATCCTCTTAATGAACCCAATAATGAACAAGAAATTCCTTTATCCAACTTAATAGAACATTAATTGGTTACATGTTACCTCAATAAATAATTACTCAAACATACAAGCACCACTTACAATGGTGTTTGTATGTTTGAGTAATCTTATTTTCTATTTTCTTCTAGCTAATTGGGTTAATAAGGATAAAAAACATTTTTGATTGGTGGTTACAATCCTCTTTAATAAAGCAGCAAAAAAAACTACCAAAATTATGGTAGCAGTTACTAAATAAATGACTTATTTAAATTAGTGATAACAATGTACCTCCAACGGCACCAGTAAAAATGTAAAAACATGCCTCGCTAGTTTAAGGGGCGCTCAAGCAAGATTAAGTTCCCTTTCATTAAATTCAAAAGATGAAGAAGTAAAACGTGTTTTTCATGAATGTATGTTAGAAATGGACAGCGTCATTGCTGATTTAAAGGATAGAGTTTCCGTATTAGAACGTGAAGAACCTCAATATAAAGGTTTTTAAATAGGCTGGAGGAAATTACTATGTCTCACCTACCCGAATGGACGCTTGTCATTCTCCGCTCTGTATTCATATTAATTGTTTTATTTACTATCACAAAATGTTTAGGAAAAAGGCAAATCTCTCAACTTTCCTTTTTCGAGTACGTAGCTGGAATGACAATCGGTGGTATCGCCGCTCAAGTATCTACAGGGCTAGACCAAAAAATTTCCCATGGCGTCTTGGCCATACTTATTTTCGCTTCGGTACCTTTTTTCGTAGGAATTCTTTCCTTAAAAAACAAAGCCGCGAGAGATTTCTTTGAAGGTAAGTCTACAGTTTTAATAAAGGATGGCAAAATACTTGAGGATAATTTAAAGAAAGAAAAGTATACCAGTGATGAATTACTTGAACTTCTCAGAGGAAACGGAGCCTTTAGTATATCCGAAGTAGAATTTGCCGTCTTAGAACCAAGCGGAGAATTAAATGTATTATTAAAGAAAGAATCTCAACCACTTACAGCAAAAGATATTGGCTTGAAAGTACCAAATAAAAAGGAACCACAAACTGTTATTATGGATGGAAATATACTAGATGAACCTCTTTCAGCTAGTGGGCATAACCGCGCTTGGTTACATTCTGAACTAGAAAAACTCGGTGTTGTCATTGAAAATGTCTTTCTCGGTCAAGTTGATTCATACGGACAACTTACTATCGACATTTATAATGATAAACTTCAAATGCCTTCTCCTCAAAACAAACCTTTATTATTAGCATCTTTAAAAAAATGCCATGCTGATCTTGAACTATTTTCTTTAGAAACGAAATCAAAAACGGCAAGTGAAATGTATAGTAAAAATGCACAACAAATTGAAGCTATTTTAAACAAGGTAACCTACCTTCTAAAGGAATAAAAAAGGACGTTCTCACAAGCGTCCTTTTCTCAGAGTGTCGGAAAACCCTTTAGGGTTTCCCAACACTCTGACATCTTTGTAGATTTTAGCAAATGAAAACAATAAATGAGGATGGATTTGGGCTTCTCTACTAGGATTAGGAACCGTTTTTGGTATATTAGCAACACGTAATTCAAATATGACGAGACCTATCCAACGTTTTTAAAATACAACAAGAACATTTATTCCATCCAAAGTAAACTTGGCAAATATGGAGTTTGCCGATGAAATTACGCCTAACAACCAAAAGAAACAAGGTAACAAAAACTAATAACTATTACCATTACAATACAAAAATTCCATTAAAAAACAGTTAAATAGATAGCCGGTTCCTTAACGTACAGGAAACCGGTTAACTTGTGTCTAAACGTACAATTTTCTTTTTTTGATATGGTGACCCCATCGCCATCAAGCTAAGGTTTTGAAGTGCCCCCTAAATGAAAATTTTCTTTCTCCACAGTTAGTTATTTTGAAAAGTCCCCTCATTTTTTTGCTTTTGGGGTGTTTACTTTTCTTAAGTTGATGGGCATGACATAGAACCCGCATTATGAAAATTTGGGAGCTATTAGGTTTTAGTCACCCAGAAGTTCATAAAGATTACTGCGACAAACTAATGGGCCAACACTTATGTGGGACGAGCGATATTATGAAGGCTATCTATTTCGCTGATAAAGATTTACACGATAAATATCGCTATAAGATTCCAGAATGCTATGCGATGGGTGAAGCATTAGGGGTAGCGTATAAAGTAATTAAATCTTAATAAAATAGTTATTTTGTAAGTGTCAAAAAAAGAGCACCTCGTATAGGTGCCTGAATAAGAATTATTCAATAATCAAGATAATTACTTACCACCATTTTTATTTATATGTTTTAAATAAAAAACAGAAAAAATCCTTATTTGAATAGAGAAAAGAAAAAAGACAACAACCGGAGGGCTTGTTGTCTCAAAAAAAGTGGAATGACACAAAAATATTAGTTTAAGACATAACAGGTTATTTAAAGTATATGAATCGCGTGTAAAAATATACACCTTTCAAACAAAATCGTTATTTCATAGCAAATACAAAAGAGCACACAAATAAGCGTGCTCTTAGATAAGAAAGGTAAGAATCTTATGAGTGGAGAGTCTCCATACAATAACATATGCTTGTCTAGTTTAAATGTGAAAGTTTTTTAATAAATACGCTATTTGATCAATAGGTTATGGAGACGAAAATAGTGCACAATTTTTTTTGTGCACCACTATATATAAACTATGTCTTGTCTTGTTAATTATATGTCCATCTCAGAAAATCGTGAACAGATTAAAGTGGGATTTAAAAAGAGAAAACTTAAAAGGTGCTCCTCGACCAAACCTTTATTTGATAAAACAAAGCAGTCAGCTTAATTAGCTAACCACTTGTTGTACAAAAGAAATTAGGCCCTACAAGTACAGATATGTAACTTGAAGTTACAGCTATAGTATAAACGTAATTGGAAATGTTATACGGGGATAAAAAGGAATCTAATAAAAATTTCATTTTGTAGAAAAAAGTAAAAAGAGCACTATCAATTAGTGCCCTTTGTAAAAATAGCGTAAGTAGCCAGCTCACGTTATAAAGAAAGGTAGAATTTAATATATTCAAACCCTGCTTAAATGGTGAAAACAAAAGAGCAGCTAGTAAAAGCTAACTGCTCAATTATCAAAAAAAGGTTCCAGGCTGCAAACACTGTTAAGAAAGCAGCTTACGGATAGTATGTACAGAATTGTGAGGATTATTCGGATGAATAAAAAGAGCACCTTGGAACAGTGCTCTTTCATGAAGGTTATGCGGAAATAAAATGACGAAATCACCTAGTAGAAAGGGTGGCACAAAATAATATATGAACGTTTATCTAATGGGTGACAGTGAAATAAAAAGAGCAGCTAACAAAAGCTAACTGCTTTGCCCCAGTAAAGACTGGGGAGTGCTTTAATAGGTCTAAGGCTGAAATAAGGGTTTTAGATGTTAATACCTAAGACCTAAATATAGTATGGATTTCACTTCAGAAATTATGCATATAAATTGCATTCCAATAAAAATGGTTAAAAAACAAAGCAGTTAGATTAATTAGCTAACTGTTTGTTGTACAAAAGAAACTAGAGTTTACAAGTAATCATTTGTAACGGATAGTTACAGTTGTAGTAAAAACGGAATCGGGAGAGTTATGCGGGAATAAAACTTAATAAACACTTTAATTAAGAAGAAGGTGGTGATACAAATGTATATCTGTCCAAAATGTTTCGTTGATCAATATGAGATTTTTGAACATTTCACGTTATGTGAAGAGAGTAGTGATGAATAGTGAGTAATTTTAACAAGTTCAAAGGAATATACGGTTTATAATGGAGATCCATTAGTATGTATATCATATGGGTGTACTTCCTAAAATGATTCGCTATTATACGTTGTCAGACTGAGTGGCATTTCAAATTATTAACAGGGAGAGGGATAATTGAATAGGATTATAGTAATTACTTAATGCTGGGATAGGTTATAAATGGAGAACCAACTTAAAGAGATATTTGGTGCATTGGTAGCAGCGATAGGCACAATTACTTCCGCTATTGGAAGCACGCCTTTTCATTTTATAAGCGGTAATGTAAGAAAAGATTTGAATGTATATGGAAACGTATTACAAGCCGTTGGTAATGCTTTAGAGGCCGATGGTCAAGGGGAAATATCTCTTGAAAAGATTGGGAATGAAATCCAATCACTTGGTAATGTAACTGTAATATCTGGATTGGTTATTGATTTTAAAGAAGAAACACAAATTAAATTAGTGATTGCTGGGAATTGGACACAGGCTTTAGGCGGACTTACAGCTTTAGCAGATGAATTTAATGATACTTCGGATAACGATGAATCCTTAAACATTATAGGAAACTTATTACAATCTATAGGGAATTCATTACAGGCAATAGGAGGTATTTACGAATTAAAAAGTAACAGAGATGAGGAACAGTACAATAAAGAAGGTAAAGTAAATGGTGTGGGGAAAGATACAGACACTCAAGTAAACAGCGAAACTAATGAAAATGAAGAAGGACAGAGAATAGATGTTGTAGGAAGTTGGATCCAAGCTGTAGGTTCTGTAATTTCATTAATTGGGCAGATACGTGAAGAGAGTGAGGAATTGGAAGGAAACGATTAATAGATTAGTTTAATAGAGCTTTTTAATAAAATAATCCTTTGTGCGACGCGTTTCCTTATGAGTGTGTAAACACGAAATTGGAGGGGTATCAATCTTGATAACAACAACTGATTGACTGAAAGTAGAAATGAAAGCCGTCAGGTTGAGCTGAAACTACTTATCTAATACTCCTACATGCAAGGCGTGATAGTAGTCACAAATTGTATGAAGCTAGGTGAAGTCGACTGAACAAAACCTAAGTGAGAAATCATATGGTTTTGGATAGGTCGGGATGCTACAAAATATCTAAGGTGAGAATGTCCTAACGGACTGGCGAACTTGTGAATGTACGGGACTAAATTATTAATACATTAGAAATGTGTATGTCGTCAATGACGACGTTATCTACCGAAAAGTAAGAGTAAAGGATATGAAATTCGGAACATCCAACGATGAGGATGTAAAGATAACAGGCCTAAAGCAAGCACCTAAGGATATATGTATAGCTAAGTCAATTGGAACGTGGTAAGCAAGAAACTGTCACCAACGCCTACTAGCGGACAGATGCATATAAGGTTCTAACGAACCGAAATTGCTTCATTCTTGTGAAGGTGGGGACACAGTACCAACGAAGCATGTAACGAATGTGGAGGGATAGTCCCTAGTCTTGTTCTTTGAAAGCTAAATCAATTAGATGTAATTCACAGGATCGAGTAAGATGATGTGACCTTTCGTAAGAAAGGGGAATGAATACGTTGGTGAGTACAACATTGTTTGTAATCTAGTTGCTTTAGTATAAAAGGATAAGATGGGGCGCTGTATGCGATGAAAGTCGCACGTACAGTGCTAAGCGGGGGAAAAGATGGAGATAACTTCAAAGTCTTACCTATCGCAACTCTAATAAGAAAGTTACTAAAATAAGAGAAAATGATATAATAATACCAATTACACATTTAGTCCTACTGGAAGAACCAGCGGACATCAAACTATAAAGAGCATTAGTGATATTGCTCTGTAGTTTGGTGTCCGCTTTTTGGTTTTTTATTAACAAAATAGATAAGGGGTGTTTATATATAATGCAATTAACTTTCTTACCTAAAATTGATCGAAAAGCAACACAGGTTCGTTTAGAA
The DNA here is from genome assembly GCF_030348325.1 of Bacillus hominis. Taxonomy (NCBI): domain Bacteria; kingdom Bacillati; phylum Bacillota; class Bacilli; order Caryophanales; family Bacillaceae; genus Bacillus; species Bacillus hominis. The sequence goes on along the minus strand of NZ_JAUCFS010000005.1, from coordinate 3,193,371 downwards.
GAGATTTTAGAAAATGTTCGTATTTACAGGCAATTGGGGATGATTAGAAACGAGATGAAGGTCACAGCCTCTAGTGAGGTAAGATATCACGGTCCAACAAACATAATAGGCAAGCAAACTGAAGATGTTGCTTTAACGAATATTGCAATGAGTGAAAGAGAAGTGAAATTGCAACGCTTATCTTTTCAAATTGATAAGGCATTAAGTCGCTTTAGTAAGAATCAAAGAGACATCATTGTAAAGCGATATTTAGAAGATGAAGAAGTCTTTGATTACATGGTTTATAACGAGATTGGTATGAGTAAACGTACATACAGACGAAATAAATCTAATGCTTTTTATAAACTAGCGTTTGCTCTTAGATTAGAAGTATATGAGATAGAAGAGCACTACGGAGGGGATGATCAATGAATTTTGTTCAACCAATACGTGATCCAGAGCAAATACAACACATTAAAGAATATTTAAAAGAAAAGAATGAACGTGATTATATTTTATTTGTAATGGGGATAAATACACACATCCATCAACTTAAGGATTTAGACTATTCTTAAACTTAAAAGCACGTTACTATTCTCTTATGTTAATGAGAAAGGGTGACGTGCTTTTTATGAATATGCATCAAAAACAAGAGCTGTCTTTATTTGCCGAAGAGTTATATCGATATATGTCTCCCGCTACACTTAATCAATTAGCTATAGAAGCAGGTGGAATGAAACGAAAACGTAAGTGCCATGGGCACCATTTTTTATCTTTGTGTGTATGGTTAAATCAACAAATCGCTACAACCTCTCTTACTCAACTTTGTAGTCAATTAGAAACTTCAACAGGAATTTTATTAAGTCCTGAGGGACTGAATCGACGATTTAACTCGGCTTCTGTAGCCTTCTTTCGAAATGTATTTACTACACTTCTACAAGCTAAAATTGGAGGATCATCTACAATTTCTCATTCTCTTTCTGCTTACTTTGAGCGGATTCGCATCCTTGATTCTACAACCTTTCAAGTTCCAGATCGATTCGCAGCTACTTATCCTGGTGCCGGAGGCTGTAGTCATACAGCTGGTGTGAAAATTCAATTAGAGTATGACTTGTTGAGTGGAGAGTTTTCTGATGTGAAAATTGAACCAGGAAAACGAAGTGATCAGGCATATGGGGCGACTCGAATGGACATGACACAAAAGAATGAACTATATATTCGTGACTTAGGGTATTTTCGTTTACAAGACTTTAAATCGATCCAAGATAAGGAAGGGTATTATTTATCGCGTCTTAAATTACCAACTAAAATATATAGAAAAGAATTCGAAACAGTGGTATTTAAAACAAAACCTGCTCAATTGAGACCGGTATATATACAAATTCATTTGGAAGACATCATGAACCAATTACAACCTGGCCAAGTGTATGAATTACATGATGTATATGTAGGGAGCAAAGACAAACTACCCACTCGCATTGTGGTTTATAGATGTACAGAGGAGCAAAAACAGAAACGTCTACATGATCGAGCTATTCGCGAAAAGAAAAAAGGGATTACATATACAGAGCGTACGAAACTTTTACAAGGAATTACGGTATATATGACAAACATTCCTACGGAATGGGTACCGAAAGAGAAAATCTATGATTTATATTCACTGCGTTGGCAAATTGAGCTGTTATTTAAAATATGGAAATCTTGGTTTCGAATTCATCGTTGTAAATCTATTAAACAAGAGCGATTAGAATGCCACCTTTATGGACAACTCATTAGTATCCTATTATGTTCTTCTACTATGTTTAAAATGAGAGAACTCCTGTTACGTAAGAAACAGAAAGAACTAAGTGAATATAAAGCGATGTACATAATTAAAGATTATTTCTTACTTTTTCATCAAGCACTACATAAAAACACCCAAGAATTATCAAAGATTCTCCTTCGTCTGTTTAACCTCCTACAGCGAAACGGACGAAAATCTCACAGATATGAGAAAAAAACAGTCTTTGATATTTTAGGTGTTGTGTATGAGTATACCACTTCTGCCCATCAGGTAGCATAGCGAAAAATTTGAAACCCGTCAGGGTTTATTTGATGTGCCTACTTTTATAACATCTATAAAAGATAATAAAAAACTACGTGGAAAGACCGCATTTTGTATAAAAATATACGTTAAGTTGATGGATGTGGGATAAATACACATGCCCATCAACCTAAGGAATCAAAATCCCCCCATAACGAAAATTCTATTGATTTGAAGTAGCTTTGCTCATCTAAATTTGATATTATGTTCAAGCTCAAAATACATAAGGGGGATTAGGAATATGGAAAGACCAGTTGTTATTGAGGAGTTTACACCGGATTGGGCACTACAATTTAAAGAAGAACAAAGGCTTCTAAAAGGTATAATGGGAGATAAAGCTATTACAATTGAACATATTGGAAGCACATCTGTTGAAGGATTAGGAGCTAAACCAATATTAGATATTATGATTGGAGTTCATAATTTAAAAGAAGTAGATGAGTTTATTGAACCTTTAAAAAAGATTGCATATGAATATGTATTTCATAAAGAGTTTCCAAACAGAAGGTTTTTTAGAAAGGGATTATGGAGAGCGGGAACACATCATTTGCATGTTTATGAACTAGGGAGTGAAGAATGGAACAGTAATATCTTATTTAGAGATTATCTGAAAAACCATCCTGATACACTCCAACAGTATTATCAATTAAAACAAAAATTAGCTGAAAAACATCATCATGATAGAGTCGCATACACAAATGAAAAAGCGCCATTTATAACAGATATTATTCAGAAAGCTAAAAATGAAATTAACTTTCGCTAACGAAAATCATGTAAATATATAAAGTTATCAAACGACTATATGAGGTACCGTCCCATCGCCATAAAGCTAAAGTTTTACACTATCCATTAAGTAAAAAAGACGTTATTCTTTTTGTAGAAATATACAGAAAGGATGGCGTTTTTGTATGAATCTATCGATTCAGGATGAGTTTCATTTGTTCGCTGAAGAACTACAGCGATATCTATCTCCACATATTCTTCAACAACTCGCACAAGAGACAGGTTTTGTAAAACGTAAAAGTAAGTATGGCGCACGAGATTTGGCTGCTTTATGTATCTGGATTAGTCAACAGGTAGCAAGCGATTCTCTTACTCGATTATGTAGTCAGCTCTATGCAAATACAGCTACACTTATGAATCCAGAAGGACTTAATCAACGTTTTAACCGATGTGCGGTTTTATTTCTACAGCGTGTATTCTCCCTTTTAATCAAAAGCAAACTAAACGATTCGTCTCGAATCTCAAACCAATACACCTCTTATTTTCAACGTATACGTATTTTAGATGCTACTATTTTTCAAGTACCCAATCATTTGGCTACTATTTATCCTGGTTCAGGAGGATGTGCACAAACAGCCGGTATTAAGATTCAGCTAGAGTATGATTTACATAGTGGAAAATTCCTCGATTTTCAAATGGAACCAGGTAAAAATAATGATAAAACCTTTGGTACAGAATGTTTGGATACCTTACGACCAGGAGATTTATGTATTCGAGATTTAGGATACTTTTCTCTAAAAGATTTAGACCAGATGGATCAACGAGGGGTGTCCTATGTTTCACGGTTGAAATTAAATAATAGAGTATATGTGAAAAATGAATCCCCAGAATTCTTTCGGGATGGAACAGTAAAAAAGCAATCTTTATATGCTTTACTTGACCTTGAACATATCATGCATCAGATAAAATCAGGAGATACTTATGAAATTCGAAATGCCTATGTTGGACAACAAAAATTACCCTCACGAGTTGTAATATACAGACTCTCATCAACTCAAGTTCATAAACGTAGGAAACAGCAAACTTATGTTGAAAAGAAAAAAGGGGTTACATACTCTGAAAAAAGTAAACGTTTAACAGAAATCAATGTTTATATTACCAACATCCCGTGGGAAATTGTTCCGATGGAACATGTTCACGAGATTTACTCTCTACGTTGGCAAATAGAGATTGTATTTAAAACATGGAAATCTCTATTTGGTATCAATCATTGTCACAATATTAAGCGGGAGCGTCTAGAATGTCATCTTTATGGACAGTTAATCGCTATTTTTCTTTGTTCTTCCACTATGTTCAAAATGCGACAGCTGTTACTACAGAAAAAACAAAAAGAATTAAGTGAATATAAATCAATTTATATGATTCAAGATCATCTGTACTTAGTATATGAAGCTATACAACAAGACACCCAAGAAGTATCAAAAATTTTTCTTCGTCTGTTTGACCTCTTACAGAAAAACGGACGGAAATCCCATCGATATGAGAAAAAGACAGTCTTTGATATTTTAGGTGTTGTTTATCAGTGCACTGTATCCAATCTAAAGCAGAAAACTGCATAACCTTTAAAAATACACCTTATCAAGGTTTATTTGGAATGCGTATTTTTAGAAACAGATAAACAAAATATCAAGCATATAGGCAACAAGAACGGAAGTTCATGAAATACCCACCCTTAGCTTGATGGGCATGTATGGTGACCCCTAGTATAAGGATTGTCGTAATGAAGATAGCTTTTTCCACTATTTGAGAAAAGTCAGTACAAATGTTGTGGTAAATGAGGGCATTTGTGGTACAAAAAAGGATTGAACATACAGAATTATTCCGTTTGTATCTATCCTCTTCTTTTGTTCTTATATAATGTGAAACATTATATATTTATTCTTGTTGAAACAAAGATTGATTCAAATTTCTTGAATCTAAATAAAACAATTGGTTTCATCCCTTTCTTTTTACTATGTAAAATGGAGGGAACGTTATGAAGGAATACGAAAGAATATTGTTACCGCTACGGAAAGAAAAAATATTAGTAATAGCAGCCATATGTAGTGGGATCATAGCTGCTATTTTAAACTTATCCCGTCCAATTTTTATGGGGCTAATTGTAGATAACCTTATTCAACAGGAGTTAAAAGGCGCTTATTTGTACATTGCTCTGTTTGCTGGTAGCCGTTTTATGATGTGGATGAACAATCTTTTATTTGATTATATAAGTTCAAAAGTGAGTCAGCGAATATTACGAAAGAAACGTATAGATGTATTGCGTCATTTTTTTCTATTACCATTTGAAGAGAGTGAGAAAATCAAACAAGGAGAGTTAGAAACTTTAGTCGTGTCTGATATTCCGAACTGGGTCAGATTATATGGATCTATATTAATAGAATATATACACGCCATTGCGCAATTTATTGGTGCAATCATAGCACTACAACATATAGATATAAAGTTCATATTGTGGGTAACTCCGTTTTTATTTTTAAGTGCAGCGGTTCCGATGTTTATGGGGAAAAAGGTAAGAAGTATTGCAAGCATTGCTCAAAAGAATCAATCAAGTGTTGTAGAGATGATGTCACAGTTTGTAAAAGGTATGCAAGATTTACGGAGTTTACAAAAAGAAAAATGGGCAATTCAATTATTTAAAGGGGTAACGGCACAATCTTATAAATCGGAAGTAAAGAAGACGATGATGCAACATTACATGGGAGTAGTTGGAGCAGTGATTGAAACAGGAGCATATGTCGTTGCTCTCATTATAGGTGCGCAAAAAATAATGAAAGGTGAAATGGAAGTTGGTTCAATTGTTGCAGTGTTAGCTACAATTGAAATGCTCTTTTTTCCAGTCCGTTACGTGGGGGAGTTACTAATGATGACACAAGTTGCAGTCGCTTCGGCAAATCGAGTTTTTTATTTTTTAGATAAACAAGTGGCAGACAGTGAGGTGAAAAAAGCTATGGGAATGAAGATAACAAATGTTTCATTTCAAGAGAATGATGAAGCGAAGTGTAGAATTAAAAATATTCATTTGGAGATTAATCCTGGGGAACTCGTTATTGTTGTGGGCGAAAGTGGTGCAGGGAAAACGACGCTTTTAAAATTAATAACGGGTTTATATAAACCATCTAATGGTAGCGTTGTTTCTTATGGTAATGAGGCTCGGATGACTACAGTATGGCAAGAACCACGTTTTTTTCGGACGACAGTAAAAGAGAATATGTATTTCGGGGAAGAGTATTTAGAAAACCAATCAGAAAAAAATATTGAACTGGTAAATGTAACGCCGATTATTAGGGGGTTATCTGAAGGGAGTCAGACTGTACTACATAAAAGCGGTGAAGAGTTTTCCGGAGGGGAAAGGAAACGTCTTGCATTATTGCGTGCGATTGTATCAAATCCGAATCTTATTATTTTAGATGAACCGACTGCGGGGCTAGATTTGAGCAATCAAGAAGTGGTTTGGAATATGATTGAAGGATTAGGGGAGAATGTAACGAGAATTGTGACGACACATGATGTCGGGAAGGCGATGATAGCAGATCGGGTTGTTGTCATGAAGAATGGAATTATTGTGGAATGTGGGGATCCTAGAGAATTATTAAATTGTAAGTCATTGTTTAAAGAGATGCTAATAAAAAGATAAGAGCTACATAGCACTCTTATCTTTATTCACTCTTATTAAGTTGATACGTATAAGACTCAGGATCACTAGTAGTAAATTCTTTGACTAAAGTAAGTTGATTTGTATCCGGATTATATTTGAAAATTTTGACCGTACGTTCGCTACTTAGTGATGGATTATATTCTTGAATAGCAAATGTATTTTCAGCAATCTGTGTCATATTACTGGTGGAAACATTTTCTATGGAATCATGATTTGTAGAAATTTCAACGACTCTTCCACCGTTGAAAAATAAAAGAACGATTACTAAAATAACTAAACATATTCGTATATAGCGAAGTTCTTTACTAATAGGGTGTTCTCCCAAAACAATCATCCTTTCTGTAACTATTTTATAGTAGTGGTGGTAGTCATCGTGAAGAAACTAAGCATACCGAGACTAGCTAAAAGGATAAATGAGATTAAAGCGATATAGAGACAAATACGTCCAACTTGCTTTTTTTCAGGATCTTTACTGAAGAGCGAGATGATCCAAGTAATAACTCCGATTGGAGAAAATATAAAACTAAGAATATATAGTAGTACTTTTTCAAATAAATTCATAAGAACTCCTTTCGTTAATGAATGTTCTATTTATTTCTAATTATATGATAAAAAGGGAAATATTTCATATTATTTACGAAAATTCTGATTATTTTGACTGTGAATATTTCCAAGCTTGTCCGTATAAGCTAAAATAAGGTATATAGTATTTTGATGAATATGTTAAAAAAGATAAACACGTTAGGGTGATATAAAATGTGGCGGAAGCTTACGATTATTGTAGTGTTACTTTGTTTAGCGGGATATGCAGCTTATGAACAGTTTGGTAAAAAGGATCAGGCGGTACAAGGGAAGCAAGAAAAAAGTGAAGCTGCTATGAAAGAGATGATCGCACAGAACGGTATAGAAATAGGAAAGAGTGCACCAGATTTTGAATTAACTAAGTTAGATGGAACGAATGTAAAGTTATCAGATTTAAAAGGAAAGAAGGTTATTTTAAATTTTTGGGCAACGTGGTGTGGGCCTTGTCAGCAAGAAATGCCTGATATGGAGGCTTTCTATAAAGAACATAAAGAAAACGTAGAAATTTTAGCGATAAATTATACTCCTTCAGAAAAAGGAGGGGGAGAAGAAAAGGTAAGAAATTTCGCTAAAGAAAAAGGGATTACTTTTCCTATTTTATTGGACAAGAACATTGATGTGACAACAGCGTATAAAGTAATTACGATCCCAACTTCGTATTTTATAGATACGAAAGGCGTAATTCAGGATAAGTTCATTGGGCCGATGACGCAAAAAGAGATGGAGAAACGGGTTACTAAATTAAAATAACGGTGAATAGGTAGAGGTGGAAAATAGCCATTTCTGCCTTTTCTTTTTCAAGTAGTGAAAGCTTCGTGATATGATAAAAGAAATATAAATGTTTAGAGATAAAGGAGTGTATTTGGAGTGGGGAATATATCCTTACCATTAGATTATGTTGTAATTGATTTTGAAACAACAGGATTTAACCCTTATAATGATAAAATTATTCAAGTAGCAGCAGTGAAATATCGTAATCATGAACTAGTAGATCAATTTGTTTCCTATGTGAATCCAGAACGTTCAATTCCGGACCGAATAACGAGTTTAACAGGTATTACAAATTATCGTGTTTCGGATGCACCGACGATTGAAGAAGTGTTACCTTTATTTTTAGCATTTTTACATACAAATGTTATTGTGGCTCATAACGCTTCTTTTGATATGCGTTTTTTGAAAAGTAATGTAAATATGCTTGGATTAGCTGAGCCTAAAAATAAAGTAATTGATACGGTGTTTTTAGCAAAGAAATACATGAAGCATGCACCTAATCATAAGCTTGAAACGTTAAAACGAATGCTTGGAATTCGCTTAAGTTCTCATAATGCATTTGACGATTGTATTACGTGTGCGGCAGTTTATCAAAGATGTGCATCTATTGAAGAAGAAGGAAAAAGAAAAGTGAAGAAAGAAGTGCTTGATGAAACGGTAGCATACGAAGCAGTAAAAGAAATTCTTATGCGAAATAAACGTGATATCGAATGGATTCGCTGTATGAATGTCGGGAGCTACTTAGATATAAAAGCTTTTTACCCAATTATTAGGATGAAGGTGAAAGGGCGAAAGAAATATGTGTTAACGGAAAAAATAGAAGAAGATGTAATCGGTATTTGTACGAGCTTAACGTGTGAGGCAGCATTGAAAAGTGAGATTGGCAACACGAGAATTATGATTGACAGTGTAGAGGACATTTTGAAGTTAGAGAGCTACATTTTAGAAGAATACGATTCTGTATTGCGAGCACTGCATGAATATAGAGTGAGTGAAGAAGGTGCTGATGAAGAAATTAAAAAATATTTAAATATAATGATGTGAAAAAATCCCGTGCGTAATATTTGCGTATGGGATTTTTTGTTAAAACATAAAATTTTCTTGCAAATCTGATTAAAGAGTTTTTCATTTGCTCATACTATGTAGTAATAAAGCGAAGGAGAAAGGGTGAGCAACATGAGAAGAAGTCGCCGTAAATCGTTTGAAGAACTTGTAAATGAAAATAAACAACAATTATTAAGCGATCGTGATGCAATCGATCGAATTGAAGAACGTATTGAAAAACGTTATGAAATGAAACTTTTTAAGCAGGCTGAATAATTCTTAACACTAGTACGATACTAGTGTTAAGGAGGCGATAGTAATGGGTAATCCGAAAAAGAATTCAAAAGACTTTGCACCAAATCAAATTGGAACACAATCGAAAAAAGCTGGTGGCAATAAAGGAAAACAAATGCAAGACCAAACTGGTAAACAACCGATTGTTGATAACGGTTAAAGAAAAGGAGAATATTGCATTCTCCTTTTTTTTGTATAAATTTGAAGGAACATAGGCAATTTAAGATGGTATGTATAAAGAATTAGGAGGGAAGTACATGCCGAATCCAGATAATCGAAATGACAACGCTGAAAAATTACAAGAAATGGTACAAAATACGATTGATAATTTTAATGAAGCAAAAGAAACAGCGGAACTTTCTAATGAAAAAGATCGTGCTGCCATTGAAGCGAAAAATCAAAGACGTTTAGAAAGTATTGATTCATTAAAAAGTGAAATAAAAGATGAATCTTAACAGAATGTACAAAAAGGCTGACGGAAGTCAGCCCTTTTTTGTAATCGTAAAGTTTTCGACGAGTAAACGCCAATTTTGCGGGAATGGTAAACCAATCTTCCAATAACTAATACCGCCTATACCTTGTTCTTTCATTAAATTAAATTTACTTTGCACGGACCGTGAATCTTCAAACCAAACTTCATGCTGTACACCGTTTTCATCAAAGTAATTAAAATGTGGAGCTTGAGCTGTGAAATCATAGCGAATAGGAACATTGTATTTACGAGCTAGTGCAACAGCTGCAACAGAGCTAATTGCTTTTGCGGGTGGATTTCCTTGTTTGAACGGTAGTTTCCAATCGAACCCGTATAAATTTTGCCCCATCATAATTTTTTGTGGTGGCATTTGAGATTTTGCATATTGAAGTACTTCTTTCACAGGACCGATAGGAGAAATCGCCATCGGTGGCCCGCCTTGCCAACCCCAGTCGTATGTCATAATGACGACGAAATCTACAATTTGCCCTTGTGCTTTATAATCATGCGCTTCAAAGAATTTTCCTTTTTGAGTGGAGCTTGTTTTCGGTACAAGCGTTGTACTTAATGTATATCCGCTAGGTAAGCGTGTTTTCACATTTCGTAAAAAGCGATTATATGCTTCGCGATCTTCAGGTGCCACATTTTCGAAATCGAAATGAATGTCTCGCATACCGTATTTTTCAGCCGTTTGCAAAATGTTCGTAATAAATTTATTTTGAATGGTTGGATCACGCAACAAAACAGATGTTAGTTCAGGACTAAAGTTCCCGTTTTCGATATTTGTAATAACGAGCATAGGGATGGTTTTCCCTTGCGTTGCAATAGTAGCGATTTTAGCTGTTTCAGTAGGTTCTTTTAATGTACCATCTCTTTTTGCTTCAAAGCTGAAGTACGCTAAGTATGTTAAAAATGGATTAATAGCACGAGTAGCATTTACTAAACTTTCTTTTATCGGTATTGTTGAAGGTTGTAAATAAGCGATGGATTCTACTGCTCGTTTTGTACCTTTTGGTATATATAATTGTTGTCCGACATGGAGAATAGATTTTAATGAAAGGTTATTAACTTTAGCTAAACTAGCGAGAGGAACGTTATATGTCTGAGAAATTCGATACAGGCTGTCACCAGGCTGTACGTAATAATTATTGCCTTTCGTATTAACGATAAGTGCCTGACCAACAACGAGTGTTTCGGCTGGATTTAGACCATTGTCTTTTACAATTTCTTCAGGTGTAGAGCCATATTTTGAGGCTAAACTATATACACTATCACCGCTACGAACAGTTACAATTTGAATCATGTGCTTGCCCCTTTCGGTAAAAGATTCACTGTTTTTATTTTATTTTTGATTCCACTGTATTATGATTAAATGTATGCAAGGTAGCAGAAGTGAAAGAAGGCGAATACATATGTTTGTAGCAGAACATGAAGTTGAAATCCGCTATGCGGAAACAGATCAGATGGGTGTTGTTTACCATTCAAACTATTTAGTGTGGCTGGAACTAGGGCGCACGAAACTTATACAAGAATTAGGATTTTCATATGTTGAAATGGAGAAAGAGGGAATTATCTCTCCAGTGTTAGACTTACAAATTTCATATCGTAAAGCGATGCGTTACGGAGAAAAAGCAATTGTGAAAACGTGGATTGATACCGTGAGCCCGCTTCGTGTTGTATATGGTTATGAAATTTATAACGGTGATGGCGAGCTTTGTATTACTGCAAGTACAACGAATATTTGTGCGAAAAAAGAAGGGTTCCGCCCTGTATCATTTAAAAAATTATATCCTGAGTGGTATGCGAAATATGAGGAAATTAAAAAGAAATAAAAAAGCGTGGCTACTGCCACGCTTTTTTATTTTTCATAATTAAATTGAGGGAAATCATCACCATCGTTAAGTGTAACTAATAAATTATGTCCATCGAAGAACCACTCATCATCGCCTTCAATAAAGAAGTTAATACCTTCTTCTTGAGTTTGAACAGCAGGATGCGCAGGATCATCTTTACGAATTCCTAAAGAAAGTCCTTTTTGCACAGTACTGCAACCGCCGTATTGTACGAAAAAGCGTAGTGTTTCACCTGATTGTAATTTTAATTCGTCTTTATACCATTGTGCTGCTTCTTTTGTTACGGAAAGATTCATGTGTAGTTCCTCCAAATTATGTTGCTTTTTCTTAAGTATAAAAAATAACGCAAAAAGACGCTATTAATATGCTTCACGTTTTCTTTTTGCGTTATGTGGGTTACGATCTTATTTTTGCTTTTTTGAAAAGTTTGCTTTTGGTTCAGTTTTATTTATAATTCGTCCGATATTTGCACGGTGTTTATAAATAACCATACCAGCTAATAAACACATCGCAATAATGAAGATTTTATCCCCGCTAACAATTGATGCAATAACAGCAACGACAGCTGTTACCATAGAAGAAAGTGATACGTATCTTGTTGTAAATAAAAGGGTGAAAAAGACAACCGCTAATATTGCAAATACAACTGGTGAGTAGCATAATAGCACGCCAGCAGAAGTTGCAACTGCTTTCCCCCCGCGGAATTTTGCGAAGATCGGATAGACATGTCCAAGAACAGCGGCTAATCCAAACCATAGTGGGTGAATATCTGATCCGAAAATAATCGGTAGACCTGTTGCTAATGTACCTTTTAAAATGTCAGCAATTGTTACGATAAAACCTGCTTTTTTCCCTAATGTACGGAATGTATTTGTTCCGCCTAGATTACCGCTTCCATGCTCACGAATGTCGATTCCATAACCGATTTTGCCAACGACTAATGCAAATGGAATCGAACCGAGCAAGTAGGCAACGATAAATAAAAGATATGTAATAACCATGAGTTCAGTCTCCTTTATACAAATGTGTTGATAAAGGGTAAAAAGAGTTTTTCCCGTATATTGTACCATACATTTGTAAAGAGCACATTTCTTTTTTATAAATGAAAAAGTCATTAATTTTTAAAAAAACTTTCACAGGAATGTTACATTTTTCACAAAAACACTAGAACTATATGTTGTATGATTTTAATCAAAAGACAACAACATGTTGGTGGAGGGTTATGAATGTTGAAACAAAATGTACGTGGAGAAGAATTAATGAAAGTATTTGAGACAATTATCCATGGTAATGAACAAGATTTAATGCAGGAAAATGCAAATGTAGATGGCCGATCTCCAATGGGAGTAATGGGAACGTTCGCATCTGAGAGCGCAAAGTATTATGCAGTAGAGAAATTATTATCAGATCAAGTGAAAAAAGCGATAGATCAAAATATATTATATCCGCATGATTTAGATTTTTATGCAACAGGAACGACGACTTGTTCGCAAATTCCGTTAGCGCAAATGCTTGCTAACGGTTTTCATACTGGACATGGGCATATGAGACAACCGCAAGACATTAAAAGTGCGTTGGCGCTTTCTTCAATTATTTTTCAGGCGAATCAAAATATGCAGCACGGTGGTCAATCGTTTGCACTCTTTGATATTGATTTAGCTCCATATGTGAGAAAAACAGTAGAGAGACATAAAAAACGACTACAGTCATATCCGCTTACGAAAGAACAAATAGAGGAATTTGCATGGAAAGAAACAGAAAATGATACGTATCAGGCGTGTGAGGCTTTCGTTCATAATTCAAATAGTATGCATAGTAGGGGCGGGGGACAAGTACCGTTTATTTCTATTAACTACGGAACAGACACATCGAAAGAGGGAAGACTTTTAATTAAGCAACTTTTAAAAGCGACGCAAGCTGGACTTGGTAAAGGGGAAACACCAATTTTTCCTATTCAAATTTTCAAAATGAAAAAAGGCGTGAACTTTGAAGAGTGTGATCCGAACTATGATTTATTTGAATTAGCGTTAGAAACGACGGCTGAGCGATTATTCCCTAACTTTTCGTTTTTAGATGCTCCGTTTAATGCAGTGCACTATGATGGTCGACCTGAAAGTGAAGTATGTTATATGGGGTGTCGTACTCGTGTTATGTCTAATATACATGGGGAAGAAACAGCAATTGGAAGAGGGAATTTATCGTTTACTTCTATTAATTTAGTGAAATTAGCGTTAATTAGTGGTTCAAAAGAAGCGTTTTTTGAAGCGCTAAGTCATTACTTAGATTTAGGCGTTAAGCAATTATTAGAGAGATTTGCTTATCAATGTACAAAGAGAGCAAGAGAATTTCAGTTCTTATATTCACAGGGTGTATGGCGCGGTGGAGAAACGTTACAACCTGAAGATGCTGTGGCGCCGATTTTAAAACAAGGGACGTTAAGTCTTGGTTTTATTGGTCTTGCAGAATGTTTAGTAGCGTTAACCGGAAAGCACCATGGAGAAAATGAAGACTCGTGGAAGCTTGGATATGAAATTATTTCCTTTATGAGGAAGAGGATGGATAAGGCGACGGAAGAACATCAACTCAATTTCTCTGTAATTGCAACGCCAGCAGAAGGGTTATCAGGAAAGTTTGTGAAGAAAGATAGAGAAGAATTTGGTGTAATTAGCGGTGTGACAAATCATAATTATTATACAAATTCGTTCCACGTACCGGTGTATTACAATATTCAAGCGATAAATAAAATTCGATTAGAAGGGCCGTTCCACGCTCTTTGTAATGGCGGACATATTACGTACATTGAACTAGATGGTGCAGCTGTGCATAATCAAAAGGCGTTAAAGCAAATTGTACAAGCGATGGCGCAGTACGGAGTAGGATACGGTTCAATTAACCATCCTGTTGATCGTTGTAAGTGCTGTAGTTATCATGGCATTATCGGGAATGAATGTCCGAGCTGCGGAAATGAAGATGAGAATGAAATAGAAAGAATTCGCCGCATAACAGGATATCTTGTAGGAGATATGTCAAAGTGGAATAGCGCGAAACGTAGTGAAGAGATGGATCGGGTGAAGCATAAATGAAAGTTATGAATATCATTCATGATAGTGTAGTAGATGGAGAAGGATTGCGGACAGTCGTGTTTTTTGCGGGCTGTCCGCATCGTTGTATCGGTTGCCATAATCCAAAATCGTGGAATGTTTGCAATGGAACTGAAATGACGGTAGAAGAAATTGTGAAAGAGATTGAAAAGAATCCATTAACCGATGTAACATTTTCAGGTGGAGATCCATTTTTTCAAGCTGCTGAAGTGAAAAAAGTAGCAAAAGCAGTGAAGGATTTGAAAAAAAATCTATGGATTTATACAGGTTATATGTTAGAAGAGATACAGAGTGCTCAAAATAATGATATGATAGAATTGTTACATTATGGGGATGTTTTGGTCGATGGAAGATTTGAACTTGATAAAAAAGATTTAACACTTCCATTTCGCGGAAGCTCCAATCAACGTATTATTCGATTGAAAGAGTAAAAAGGCGGGATAGGTTATATGAATAAAACAGTATTACTTGTTGAAGATGAAAGAAGATTACGTGAAATTGTTAGCGATTATTTTCGTAATGAAGGCTTTGAAGTAATCGAAGCGGAAGATGGAAAAAAAGCGCTCGAATTATTTGCTGAACATACAATTGATTTAATTATGTTAGATATTATGTTACCAGAAATAGATGGTTGGTCTGTTTGTAGACGAATTAGAAAGGAGTCAGCGGTACCAATTATTATGCTGACAGCACGTTCTGATGAGGATGATACATTACTAGGTTTTGAACTAGGTGCAGATGAGTATGTAACAAAACCTTTTAGTCCGAAAGTGTTAGTAGCTCGTGCGAAGACGTTATTGAAACGTGCGGATGGAGCGGTAGGAGTATCAGAAGAAAATACTATGTCTTTAGCCGGAATAGAAGTGAATCGACTATCTAGAACAGTTTTAGTAGATGGAGAAGAAATTATATTGACACATAAGGAGTTTGAGCTTCTCGTTTATTTAATGGAGAACAAAGGAATTGTGTTGTCACGTCAACATTTATTAGATCAGTTATGGGGATATGATTACTACGGCGATGACAGAACGGTTGATACACATATTAAAAAACTGCGAAATAAGCTAGGAGATAAAGCGAAGCATATCGGTACTGTTATTCGAGTAGGTTACAAATTTGAAGAATAACCTTTAAGTTACTATGCACTTTAGCTTTGGGATATAGCAAATTTATACTCTCCTTTGTAGGTGGAATGTACAAAAAATACTTTTCTTGTCTACAATGATAGATAGGAGTATTTTTTTAATTGGATTTCACGATGAGTTCACAAGAAGGACACAAAATGTGACTATACTGAAAGTACGAATTCACCAGAGAGGGGAAATAAAACATGGGATATTACGACGGACCGAATTTAAATGAAGAGCATAGTGAAACGAGAGAAATGAAAAAATCAGGTAGTAAAAAAGGATATTTTTTCACAGGTTTAGTTGGGGCTGTAGTCGGGGCGGTTTCGATTAGTTTTGCAGCACCTTACATGCCATGGATGCAAAATAATGGAGCGGCAGTTTCGTCATTCAATTCTAATCAACAAGTAGAAGGTACTGTAGCTCCTGTTGTTAATAAAGTGAAGGGCGAAACTGATTTACCAGGCATGATTGAAGGCGCAAAGGATGTTGTAGTTGGTGTAATTAATATGCAGAAGACTATTGATCCGTTTGCGATGCAACCGGCAGAACAAGAGCAAACAGCTGGTACAGGATCAGGTGTTATTTATAAAAAGTCAGGAAATAAAGCATATATTGTAACAAATAACCACGTAGTAGACGGTGCAAATAAACTTGCTGTTAAACTGAGCGACGGAAAGCAAGTTGATGCAAAATTAGTTGGTAAGGACCCTTGGTTAGACTTAGCAGTTGTAGAGATTGATGGATCTACTGTTAATAAAGTTGCAACTTTAGGTGATTCTAGTAAACTTCGTGCTGGTGAAAAAGCAATTGCAATTGGTAACCCACTTGGATTTGACGGCAGTGTAACAGAAGGTATTATCAGTAGTAAAGAACGTGAAATTCCAGTAGATATTGATGGGGACAAACGTCCAGACTGGCAAGCACAAGTTATTCAAACGGATGCAGCGATTAACCCTGGTAATAGTGGTGGCGCATTATTTAACCAAAACGGTGAATTAATTGGAATTAACTCAAGTAAAATTGCGCAGCAAGAAGTTGAGGGGATTGGTTTTGCAATTCCAATTAATGTTGCAAAACCAGTTATTGAATCGCTTGAAAAAGATGGAGTAGTGAAACGACCAGCTCTTGGTGTAGGTGTTGTTTCATTAGAAGATGTGCAAGCTTATGCATTAAACCAATTAAAAGTACCAAAAGAAGTAACAAATGGTGTTGTATTAGCTAAAATTTATCCTGTGTCACCGGCAGAAAAAGCTGGCTTAGAGCAATATGATCTTGTAGTAGCATTAGATGATCAAAAAGTAGAGAATTCACTTCAATTCCGTAAATACTTATATGAAAAGAAAAAAGTAGGCGAGAACGTAGAAGTTACATTCTATCGCAATGGTCAAAAAATGACGAAAACAGCTACATTAGCAGATAATTCAGCTACAAAGAATCAATAAATATAAACTTTAATCAGTTGAGAGTTCTCTTCCTGCTGATTACTAGCTTACATCAATCGGAATAAAAGAAAGTCTCTTTCATGTTGAAAGAGACTTTCTTTATCGGATATACTAAAGGAATAGGAGGGATTAATTATGACAATTGAAAACCCAACTCGTACGGAAATTGGTGAAGTATTGAAGAAAAGTAAAACGATTGCGGTTGTTGGATTATCAGATAAGCCAGAACGTACATCATATATGGTTTCAAAAGCAATGCAAGATGCGGGGTACCGCATTATTCCAGTAAATCCAATAGTTGATGAAGTACTTGGAGAAAAGGCAGTTCCTTCACTAATGGATATTAAAGAACACGTTGATATCGTAAACGTATTTCGCCGTTCAGAATTTTTAAAGGATGTTGCGAAAGAGTTTGTAGAGATTGATGCAGATGTTTTCTGGGCACAATTAGGAGTACAAGATGAAGATACATATAAACTTTTACAAGAGAAAGGCTATACTGTAATAATGGATCGTTGTATTAAAGTAGAGCATGCGATGACAAAATAGTATAGACTTTAAAGATAGAAAGATTGATTCAGCCCTCACTTTTTACATAAGTAGGGCCGATGAACGAGGTGTTCATCATGAGATTTTTTAAAGGCTGTTTTTGGGGATTGTTACTTGTTATCCCGTTTTGGATATTGATCATTTGGATCATGATAAAGGTTTGGAATGTATAATGTTGGAATACATATCCATTTCTCGTTGACAAACGATTATTTTTCTGAAATAGTAGCCTAGAGGAATCCTTGTGAAAAAAAACAAGGATTTTTCTATTGAAAATGGTATATAAAAGAGATAAGATAACTTGCCAAAACTATAGTCTAGGCGTTATTCTATAATAGAAACATATGTTCTGATTTGATTAGGAAAGGGGCAAGGAGTTTGGCGAAGCATCAGTTCCAATATAATGAAGATGCAATTCAAGTGCTAGAAGGACTTGAAGCCGTTCGAAAACGCCCGGGTATGTATATCGGGAGTACGGATAGCCGTGGATTGCATCATTTAGTATATGAAATAGTAGATAACTCCGTTGATGAAGCATTAGCGGGATTTGGCGACGAAATTTCTGTCGTAATACATAAAGATAATAGTATTAGCGTTATTGATAAAGGGCGAGGAATGCCTACGGGAATGCATAAGCTTGGAAAACCGACACCTGAAGTTATTTTAACTGTACTTCATGCTGGTGGTAAGTTTGGCCAAGGAGGCTATAAAACGAGTGGTGGTTTACACGGTGTTGGGGCATCAGTTGTAAACGCCTTGTCAGAATGGCTAGTCGTAACGATTAAGCGTGATGGTAGCATTTATGAACAACGCTTTGAAAATGGTGGTATTCCTGCAACGACGTTAGAGAAAATCGGGAAAACGAAAGAATCTGGTACAACGATGCACTTTAAACCAGATACAACTATTTTCAGCACAACAAATTATAATTATGAGACATTATGTGAGAGATTACGTGAATCTGCATTCTTATTAAAAGGAATGAAAATCTCGATAAAAGATGAACGTAATGATTTAGAAGATGTATTTCATTATGAAACAGGAATTGAAGCTTTCGTTTCATACTTAAACGAAGAGAAAGATTCGATTCATCCAGTTGTATATTTCTCTGGTGAACAAAATGGAATTGAAGCAGAGCTAGCGTTTCAATTTAATGATGGTTACTCAGAAAACATTCTTTCGTTTGTAAATAACGTACGTACAAAAGACGGTGGTACACACGAAGCTGGATTTAAAACAGCAATGACACGTGTTTTCAATGAATATGCGCGTAAAGTTTCTTTATTGAAAGAAAAAGACAAAAATTTAGAGGGTACAGATATTCGTGAAGGATTAGCATCGATTGTTTCTGTACGTGTACCTGAAGAAGTACTTCAGTTTGAAGGACAAACGAAAGGGAAACTCGGTACAAGTGAAGCACGTTCTTCAATTGATGCAATTGTATCAGAGCATTTAGCTTACTTTTTAGAAGAAAACCCGGATGTAGCTACACTTCTTGTGAGAAAGGCAGTTAAAGCAGCGCAAGCACGTGAGGCTGCTCGTAAAGCGAGAGAAGAAGCGCGTACTGGTAAGAAGAAGAAAAAATCAGAAGGTACTTTAAGCGGGAAGTTAACACCTGCACAATCACGTAATCCTCAGAAAAACGAATTGTATTTAGTAGAGGGTGACTCGGCTGGTGGTTCAGCAAAGCAAGGGCGAGATCGTCGTTTCCAAGCGGTGCTACCATTACGTGGTAAAGTAATTAACACGGAAAAAGCAAAGCTTGCTGACATTTTTAAGAATGAAGAGATCAATACGATTATTTACGCAATTGGTGGCGGCGTAGGGAATGAATTCGCTGTTGAAGATATTAACTACGATAAAGTTGTTATTATGACCGATGCAGATACGGATGGAGCACATATTCAAGTGTTACTACTGACGTTCTTCTACCGTTATATGAAACCACTTATTGAAGCTGGTAAAGTATTTATCGCACTTCCACCTTTATATAAAGTAAGTAAAGGGAAAGGGAAAAGTGAAGTAATTGAATATGCATGGTCTGATGAAGAATTAGATGGTGTAACAAAAAAGGTCGGTAAAGGTTATATGTTGCAGCGCTATAAAGGACTTGGCGAAATGAATGCCGATCAATTATGGGAAACAACGATGAACCCTGAAACACGTACATTAATTCGTGTGAAAATTGACGATGCATCAAGAGCTGAGCGCCGAGTTACGACATTGATGGGTGATAAAGTAGAACCTCGTCGTAAATGGATTGAACGAAATGTACAATTTGGCATGCAAGAAGAAGGAAATATTTTAGAAAATGAAATGATTATGGAGACGGAGGTGGAATAACATGCAGGCAGAGAAGTTTCATGACCTCCCGCTTGAAGACGTGTTAGGTGACCGCTTTGCACGTTATAGTAAATATATTATTCAAGACCGTGCGCTTCCAGATGCACGTGACGGTTTAAAACCGGTACAAAGACGTATTTTATATTCTATGTTTGTAGAAGGAAATGTACATGATAAAGCATTTCGTAAATCGGCTAAAACAGTAGGTAATGTTATTGGTAATTATCATCCACATGGTGATTCCTCTGTATATGAGGCGATGGTACGTTTAAGTCAAACTTGGAAAGTACGTAATGTTTTAGTTGAAATGCATGGAAATAACGGTAGTGTTGATGGGGATCCAGCAGCGGCAATGCGTTATACGGAAGCACGGTTATCACCAATCGCGTCTGAGTTATTACGTGATCTCGATAAAGAAACAGTAGAATTCGTGTCAAACTTTGATGATACGAGTGAAGAACCTGTTGTATTACCAGCAATGTTCCCAAACTTATTAGTGAACGGATCTACAGGGATTTCCGCTGGTTATGCAACAGAAATTCCACCGCATCATCTTGGAGAAGTAATTGATGCTACAATGATGCGTATCGATCAGCCGAATAGTTCTGTGGATGACTTGTTAACAGTTATTAAAGGACCTGATTTCCCTACAGGCGGTATTATACAAGGGATAGATGGCATTAAAAAAGCTTACGAAACAGGTAAAGGTAAAATTATTATTCGCGGAAAAGCAGAAGTTGAAACGATTCGTGGCGGGAAGCAACAAATCGTTATTACAGAAATTCCGTACGAAGTAAATAAAGCGAACCTAGTTAAGAAAATGGATGAATTACGTCTAGATAAAAGGCTAGATGGAATTGCTGAAGTGCGTGATGAGACAGATCGTACAGGTCTTCGCATCGTTGTAGAATTAAAAAAAGAAGCGAATGCTGAAGGTATTTTAAATTATTTATATAAAAATACAGATTTACAAATTCCATACAACTTTAATATGGTTGCGATAAATAATCGTCGTCCGACACTTATGACATTACCTAAGATTTTGGATGCATATATTGGGCATCAGAAAGAAGTTGTTACAAGACGCTCACAATATGAATTAAGAAAAGCAGAAAATCGTCAGCATATTGTAGAAGGTTTAAAGAAAGCATTATCAATTTTAGATGAAGTGATTGAAACGATCCGTGGGTCTAAAGATAAGCGTAATGCGAAGGATAATTTAAGTGCGAAATTTGGATTTACAGAGGCGCAGTCAGAAGCAATTGTTTCGTTGCAACTATATCGTTTAACGAATACAGATATTACAGCGCTAGAGCAAGAAGCAGCAGAACTTAGTAAGAAAATTATAGAGTTACAGACGATTCTACAAAGTGAAAAAAGACTTCTTCAAGTTATTAAAACAGATTTGAAGAGAGTAAAGAAAACATATAGTGATAATCGCCGGGCGATAATTGAAGAGGAAATTGAAGAAATTAAAATCGATGTGGAAGTTATGATTCCGCAAGAAGATGTCATCGTTACTGTAACGAAAGAAGGATATGTGAAACGAACAGGTTGGCGTTCACATAATGCATCGAACGGGAAAGACTTCGGTATGAAAGAGGGTGACATCTTACTTGAGCGTTTCGATACAAACACGACAGAAACCGTTCTTTTATTTACGAGCAAAGGAAATTATATTTATCTTCCTGTATATGAAATGCCAGAAATTCGTTGGAAAGATTTAGGTCAACACGTTGCGAATCTTGTTTCACTCGAGCGAGATGAAGCGTTAATTTGGGCAACAGTCGTACCGAATTTCGAAGAAGAAAAACGATTTATCGTATTTGTTACACGAAACGGTATGATTAAGAAGACAGAATTAAATCAATATAAGGTGCAACGTTATTCACGGGCGTTCGTTGCTGTAAACTTGAAAAAAGATGATGAAGTTGTTGATATATTTGCGACAGATGGGACAAGTGATATTGTTCTTGCAACACATGGTGCATATGCACTTGTATTCAATGAAGAAGAAGTAAGTCCAGTTGGTGTAAGAGCAGCTGGTGTGAAAGCAATTAATTTAAAAGAAGATGACTATGTTGCTTCTGGTAAACCGTTAAATGGTGAAAAAGATCAACTTATTCTTGTTACGCAGCGAGGTGCTGTGAAACGTATAAAGGCATCCGAAATTGAGAAATCAACGAGGGCGAAGCGAGGCCTTGTAATTTTTAAAGAGTTAAAACGTAATCCGTACCGCATTGTCGGTATTGAAATTGTTCGTGATGACGAATTAGTTTACATGAAGACAGAGAAACACATTGTAGAAGAAATTGATCCGAAAGCGTTTCGAAATAAAGACCGGTATAGTAATGGTAGTTTAGTACTAGATGTTAATGATACTGGTGAAGTAATTGAAACGTGGACGAAGAAAAGAACGGAATAAAGTGAAACTTTAATCAGTGGGGGTTTTGTCCATCCCCCACTGATTATTAGTTGAACCAATCGGGCTTTTACGGGCAGTTGGTCTCCCGCCTAACTCCCTCGCATTCGCCGAATTTTGAGGTGGGAGTCTTACTGCCCGTTAATGCGGGATAAAGGAAGCATCTTGCTATGAATGATAGCAAGATGCTTTTTTCTAAGCAAATCATTATGTATATAAAAATAATCTTGTTATAATAATGAAATGAAATCGTTCTCATAAAGTGAAACTTTAATCAGTGGGGGTTTTGTTCATCCCCACTGATTATTAGCCTTCACCAATCGGACTTTTACTGCCCGTTAGTGCGGGATAAATGGAGGGGCAACATGAAAAAAATAGGTGTAGGGATTGTAGGATTTGGATTTTCTAGTACAACATTTCACATCCCGTTATTACAAACGATAGAAGAATATGATATTCGTGCTATCTTATCTTCAAAAGATGAAGTAGTGAAAGAAGCATTGCCAAATACTGAAGTTGTTGGCACAATGGATGAATTAGTAAAGCGAGCTGATATTGACTTAGTGGTCATTACTTCGCCGAATACAACTCATTTTCCATATGTAAAAGAAGCGATTGTACACGGTAAGCATGTTGTTGTGGAAAAACCATTCGTTGTTTCAATTGAAGAAGGAGAAGAACTTATTTCATTAGCGAAGCAACATAATGTCGTTTTAAGCGTGTATCACAATCGCCGTTTTGATAATGATTTCTTAACGATAAAGAAATTATTAGAAGAAAAAAGAGTAGGGAATGTATACGCATATGAAGCGCATTTCGATCGTTTCCGCCCACATGTACGT
This sequence comes from Bacillus hominis, assembly GCF_030348325.1. Taxonomy (NCBI): domain Bacteria; kingdom Bacillati; phylum Bacillota; class Bacilli; order Caryophanales; family Bacillaceae; genus Bacillus; species Bacillus hominis. The sequence continues at coordinate 3,170,026 of NZ_JAUCFS010000005.1, read as the reverse complement.
GATCGCTGGAGAGAAAATAATTTGCCAGGATCAGGAATTTTGTATGATTTAGGATCACATTTAATTGATCAAGCATTATCATTATTCGGGAAACCAGATGCAATTAGTGCAGATGTAATAAAGCAACGACCAGGTGCAGAAATTGATGACTACTTCCATGTTATACTTCACTACGGAGTAAAGCGTGTTATTTTACATAGTAGCAGTTATGTGAAACAAGCTGGACCACATTTTACACTGCATGGAGATAAAGGTTCTATCGTGAAGTATGGTATGGATTCACAGGAAGAACAATTAAAAGAGGGAATGAAGCCAGGTGATAATGGTTATGGAGCAGACGCTGAAGAGAATTTTGCTACTTTAGAAACAGAAGAAGAGTTAGTACGTATTCCAACAGAAGTCGGCTGTTATGAAATGTATTATAAAGGTGTAAGAGATAGTATTGTAAATGGTGAGAAACCACCTGTAACAGCAGAAGAAGGTTTGGAAGTTATTAGACTTATTCAATTGGCAATTGAAAGTAGTGAAACTGGTAGAGTCATTTCGGTAAAATAAAAAAAGACACGATTCTGTGTCTTTTTTTATTTTTGCGGAACAGAAAGTCCGTAAAAGAACATCGTAACTATATCTTGTATATGTTTTTCTCGAGCTCCTTCAAGAAGTTGTGCCCCGAAATCATCACCTAATTTAGTGAACATTTGAATGTACAGTAACATCATTTCTTTTGAAAGATGGGGATTAATTTCATTTTTGCGCTGTGCTTGTTCTAATATTTCTAAATACCAAGGCAGGATTTTTTCGTTTTGATAACTATAAATAAACGTCCGAAGCTCTTCGTCTTTTTGCATCATTTGTAGTAGCATATCAGGCTGAAATAACCCGCCCGTATTCATTTTTCTTACAATCATTTTTTGCATCATATCATGAAAAGGTAATTTTTCTTCCGCCAGCTCTTTATAATATTGAAATTCAGATATTATAAATTCTTGTATAAGTTCCCTAAATAACGCATCTTTACTTCCAAAATGATTATAAATTGTAACTTGAGAAACGTTTGCTTTTTTTGCAATATGTTCTATTTTCACTTCATTAAATCCATGTTCTGAAAATAATACGAAGGCTGCCTCTTTAATGGCACGCTTTTTCTTTTCTTTCACTTTTTCAAAGCCGTTCAATACAATCACCTCATTTAAAATATACAAGAAAAAATAATTGAAAACAATAATTTTGAAATATGGACATATAAATATTTCAAAAAGTTGTTGCGAATATGAAAGATGAGGAGTACAATAATTTTGAAATATCATATGTTAAATATTTCAAAAAATGAGGTGGACTTATGATTTCAGTTCAAAATGTTACAAAACAGTTTTCAAATGGAAAAGGCTTGTTTGATATTACATTTGAAGTGAAAGAAGGAGAAGTTTTTGGCTACTTAGGACCAAATGGAGCTGGAAAATCAACAACGATTCGTAATTTAATGGGATTTATAAAACAAGCAGCTGGTAAAGCGACAATTTTCGGATTAGATTGTTGGGACGATGCCGCGAAAATTCAAAGAGAAGTTGGCTATTTACCAGGAGAAATTTCTTTTATTGAAGGAATGAATGGATTAGAGTTTTTAAATTTGATGCAAGGAATGCGTGGGTTAAAAGATATAAAAAGACGAGATGAATTGATAGAACGTTTGCAATTCGATGTGAAAACACCAATTCGGAAAATGTCTAAAGGAATGAAACAAAAAGTAGGTATAGTTGCGGCATTTATGCATGATCCAGAAGTGTTAATTCTAGATGAACCGACATCAGGACTCGATCCACTTATGCAACAAATATTTATAGATTTAATATTAGAGGAAAAGCAAAGAGGAAAAACGATTCTTATGTCTTCACATATTTTCACTGAGATTGAGAGAACGTGTGATAGAGTAGCGATTATTAAAGATGGTCGCCTTGTAACGGTTGAAAACATTCATGATTTACAGGGGATGAGACGACAGGTGATAGATGTAACAGTATCATCTCAAGAGGAAATCGAATCGCTTAAACAATGTGATTTGCAATTTGAAGGGGTGAAAGGTAGAGAGGCGTCAATTATTGTGCAAGGCAATTATCAAACTGTTTTACAAATACTTTCAAACTATAATGTAACGGCACTTCAAACGAGAGCGACGGATTTAGAACATTTATTTATGCATTATTACGAGAAGAAAGAAGGGATAAAGCATGAATAAACAATTATTTTTAGCTAGTTTGAAAGAAGCTCAAAAAAGTATATTGAGCTATGCTACTGGTGCAGCACTTTATTTATGGTTATTAATTTGGATATTCCCATCAATGGTATCGGCGAAAGGTTTAAATGAATTAATAAGTGCTATGCCTGATAGCGTGAAAAAAATTGTTGGTATGGAAAGTCCGATTCAAAACGTAATGGATTTTTTAGCTGGTGAGTATTATAGCCTATTGTTTATTATCATTTTAACAATTTTTTGCGTAACAGTTGCGACACATTTAATTGCTCGTCATGTAGATAAAGGAGCGATGGCATACTTGTTAGCGACGCCTATATCTAGAGTGAGAATTGCCATTACGCAAGCGGCTGTTCTTATATTAGGGTTATTAATCATTGTATTTGTTACGTATGTAGCGGGTATATTAGGTGCAGAATGGTTTTTAAAAGATAATAACTTAAATAAAGAATTATTTTTAAAAATAAACGTAGTCGGAGGGCTTATATTTTTAGTAGTTAGTGCCTATTCATTTTTCTTTTCCTGTATATGTAATGATGAAAGAAAGGCACTAAGTTATTCAGCAAGTTTAACTATCTTATTTTTCGTATTAGATATGGTAGGTAAATTAAGTGATAAGTTAGAATGGATGAGAAATATATCTTTATTTACATTGTTTCGTCCGAAAGAAATTGCTGAAGGAACATATAATATATGGCCAGTAAGCGTAGGCTTAACTGTTGGGGCACTATGTATTTTTATATTAGCAATTGTAGTGTTTAGGAAGAGAGATTTGCCGTTGTAAAGTAGAAAGTCCACTTAATTAGTGGGCTTTTTTCGTTTGTAAATTCGAAGGGATATCTTTTAGAGAAACATTTAAGTAGATAGTAAAAATGGAGTGTTTACATTTTTTCTTGTAGAAATATTCAAAAAGAAGTGAACCTTTTTCTAGGATACTCCGTCTAATATGTGTAAAGTTTAATTAATAGAGAGGCTGAAACAGGAGGACCAATTGTGAAAGTAATTCCTTTATATAAGATGATTGTAAAAGAAGAAACGGATGTTTCTTTAGCAAAAAAGGGTAATCATGAGGCTTTTATGAGACTTATGCATACAGAAAAAGTAAAGATGTATCGCATTGCGAAGGCGATGTTACGTGATGAGACGAATATAGAGGATGCAATGCAGGCAACAATTTTAAAAGCTTATGAAAATATAAAAAAACTGAAAAAGGAAGAGTTTTTTCAAACTTGGCTAATTAGAATTTTAATAAATGAGTGTAACAATATAATTCGCTCTTATAAAAAAGTAATTGTAATTGAGGATCATGATAGTAATATGGTGGCGTTCGATCGATATGAAGATATTGATCTTTGTAATGCTATTCAGTCTTTAACGGAAGAACTAAGAGCTGTAACCGTACTTTATTATTATGAAGATATGAATCAAGAAAGTATTGCAACGCTTTTAGAAATTCCAAAAGGCACGGTTAAATCAAGATTGTCACGTGCAAGGGAACAATTAGAAGAGCGATTAAAGATGGAGTAGGAGGTGGTTAAAATGGATAAAGAAAAATCATTTGATGAAAAATTAAAAAAGAGAATAGAAAAGGATAATCCCGTATTGCCACGGGCACTAAACGAAAAAATTAATGATACACTTCATAATCTTCCTGTAAAAAGAAAGAGTTATAGAGTACATATGATGTTTATTAGTGCCGCTGTTCTAACGCTGTCAATTGTATCTATGTCTGAGTTTTCTATACAGAGCTTTGCACAAAATGGAGGGATGTTTAATTACGTAAAGAAGAATGCATTTTCTGATTATGAGAATGAAGAAGAAATAAAGTCGAACGTCAATTATCCAGATAAGGAAAAGATTCATCAAAAGATGCTTGATTCAATTGATCATTTCCAAAATGTTTCAGGGCAATTCGAAGAATATTCTAGCTCTACAAGAATTGCTACAACATATAAATATGCGATTGATACGGAGAAACAAAGTGGTATTTCATCTAAAGAAGACAAACTATCGAAAAAAAGCACGATGATTTATAGCGAGGACGGAAAAAAAGAGTTTAATGATAAGAATAATACGTATAAAGAGACGAGATGGAGCCCAAAAGAAAGAAATAATGAACTATTAAAATTAAGCCCTACGGAAAGGTTGTTGAGAAAATCAGGTGAGAAGAACCGGTATGATGACGAATATGTGGGATTCGCTAAGTACAGTATTCAATCAGAATTTGCTGATCTATTAATTCGATATAAAGATTGGAGTTATAAAGAAACGAAGTATCTTGGACTCGATTGCTACAAAATAGAAGGGATAATAAACATAGAAATGCCTGTAAGTACATCTGAAGATTTGAGAGGGAAATTTGAAATGGTTGTAGATAAAAATACGGGGATTATGTTGAAGTTCCTTAGTTTCCATGAAGGTATGATTCAATATTCGATTACGACTGAATGGATACAAATAAACAAAGGATTGAAAGAGAATGTATTTCAAAAGGATAGCACTAATTATGAAAAATTGAAAAACATATTAGATGAATAGAAAACGGAGGGAACTATATGGAGAATACCTCTTCTTCAAGAGAAAAGAAAAATCAACGAAAATATAAAAAGACAACGATAATAAGTGTATTGTTAGGAGTATTACTATTTGGCGGAGTTGGGTATGGTGCCTATGTATATATGAAAACTTCTAATCTCGTACAAAAATCTAATTTGAACTTATCGCGTGGTGAAAAATCAAATTTACGTGAGAACGCTGTAAAGCCAATTACAAACAACGTTTCAATGTTAATTATGGGAATTGATGAAAATCCAGAACGGCAAAAGGGGTATAATGGTGCATTTCATACGGATGCATTATTGTTAGCTACGTTTAATAAAGAAGATAAGACAGTGAAGTTAACCAGTATACCACGAGATACATATACATATGTTCCAATCGAAAAGAAAAAGGATAAAATAACACACGCATATGGAAGTGGTTTCGTTAAAAACGGAAAAGATGGAGGGCCACAAGCTTCTGTTGAGGCAGTAGAAAAGTTACTGCAAGTACCGGTAGATTATTTTGTGAAATTTAATTTTGGTTCATTTATTAAAATTGTTGATGGGCTCGATGGTGTTGAGGTAGATGTCCCGGTTGAATTTACTGAACAAAACAGTAAAGATGAACCTGATACGATTCACTTGAAAAAAGGGGTTCAAAAATTAACGGGAGAAGAAGCACTTGCTTTGGCGAGAACTCGTCATATTGATAGTGATGCAATGAGGGGACAGCGCCAACAACTTGTTATTGAGGCGATTTTAAGTAAATTAAAAAGTGTAGGGTCTATTACAAAACTGGAGAAAATGGTTGAGGCCGTCGATGGTGATTTTAAAACAAATTTAGCATTGGATGATATTTTATCTTTTTATAAATATGGTTTAGATTGTTCAGTTGAGAAGATTCAACTGAACGGTGATGATTTATATTTACCAAATGGCCCAAATGGACAGCGTGTATATTATTATAATCCTAATAAAGATGACTTACAAAATTTGAGTAATACACTCAGAACACATCTTGGATTAAGTGAGAAGCAAATTGAGGAAAACTAAAGCAGATGTTATATCTGCTTTTTTTGTTTTTGTAGGAAAAAGATTTCTAAAATATACATTATTTATTAACGATAATCTACAGTCTGTTTATTAGAAAACATAATTAACACTATTAAATTAGTGTATATGTAACGATAAAAAACGATGTTAAAAAACTATATGGAATTTTTATGAATATTACTGTAAGAAAATAATTTTTTAAAAATTTTTAATAATAATACTTTACAAATTTTAAAAAATTAGTAGAATAAGAAGTAGTAAGAATCGTCTGATAAATATATAAAGAAAAACGGAATTATCAGAAAATTCTTGATTAGATATCGTTTAGAATTAGGGAGGGTACAAAAAATGAAAAAGAAAAAAATGAAAAAACTAACGGCAGTTGTAGTACCGGTTTTAGCAATGAGCATGGCACTAACAGCATGTTCTACATCAGGTGGAGATAAGAAGACAAGCACGGATTCTAGCTCTAGTGGAGATAGTAAGTCAGGAGAAAAACTAGCAGCGAAACAAGTGCTAAATCGAACAGTAAACCAAGAGATTCCAACGATGGATTCTTCTAAATCAACAGATACAGTATCTTCACAAATGCTAGGGAATACGATGGAAGGGTTATATCGTCTTGATAAAGATAATAAGCCTATTCCAGCTGCGGCAGAATCTAGTACGAAAAGTGAAGATGGTAAAAAATATACATTTAAACTACGTAAAGATGCAAAATGGTCAAATGGTGATCCAGTAACTGCGAAAGATTTCGTATATGCTTGGCAACGTCTATTAGATCCAAAAACAGCTGCTGAGTATGCATTTATCGCATTCCCAATTAAAAATGCAGAAGTGGTTAATAAAGGGGAAAAACCTGTAGCTGAATTAGGAGTGAAAGCGGTAGATGATCTTACGCTTGAAGTTGAATTAGAGCAAGCGGTACCGTACTTCTTAAACTTAGTAGCATTCCCATCGTACTACCCATTAAATGAAAAATTCGTAAAAGAAAAAGGGGAGAAGTTCGGTATAGAGTCTGATACAACAGTTTATAATGGACCGTTCGTTCTTAAAGATTGGAAGCATGAACAAGGATGGCAATTAAAGAAAAATGATCAATATTGGGATAAAAAGACTGTAAAACTTGAAGAAGTTAACTTCAGTGTTGTTAAAGAGCCAGCAACTCTTATCAATTTATATGATAGCGGTCAAGTTGATTTCGCTTTATTAAATGGAGAGTTCGTTGACAAATATAGAGGTAAGAAAGATGAATTTGGCACATATTCACAAGTAAGTACGTATTTCATTCGTATGAACCAAAAACGTGATGGACAAGACACGCCATTAAAGAGCAAAAAATTGCGTGAAGCAATTGCACTATCAATTGATAAAAAGAATTTAGCAAATGTAATTTTAAATGATGGATCAAAAGAAGCTGACTTCTTAGTACCAAAAGGTTTAGCAACTGGACCGGACGGTAAGGACTTCCAAGAAACGTTTAAAAATGGTTTGAAACCAGATGCGAAAAAAGCTGCTGCAGCTTGGGAAGAAGCGAAAAAAGAGCTTGGCAAAGATCAAGTTACAATTGAATTCTTAAACTATGATACTGGTAATGCGAAAAAAGTTGGAGAATATGTGAAAGATCAAATCGAGAAAAACTTAAAAGGTGTAACAGTTAACATTAAACTTCAACCATTTAAGCAAAAACTAAAATTAGAATCTGAGCAACAATATGATATTTCATACGGTGGTTGGAATCCAGATTATGCAGATCCAATGACATTCTTAGATATGTTTGAGTCTAAGCATTCTCATAACCAAATGAGCTTCTCAGATCCTAAATATGATGAAATGGTGAAAAAAGCTGGAACTGAATTAATGGGTGATGCGAAAAAACGTTGGGAAGAGTTAGGGAAAGCTGAAAAAACATTACTTGAAGAAGATGTAGCGATTGTACCTTTATATCAACGTGGAGATTCTTATGTTTTACAACCAAATGTAAAAGGTGTAGTAAAACATAATATCAGTCCAGAATTTAGCTTTAAGTGGGCATACGTGACTGAAAAATAATAGAGTTAAAAAAGCATTTTAAAGTAGCTTAGCTACTTTAAAATGCTTTTTTTATTGAGCTTAAAATACTAATTTTTAGTACAGTTAAATGGAGAAGAATAAGGCGTATAGTACAGACATATAGTAGATGGGGGATAAATCATACTAAATTACGAAGATAAAAATCAGAATATTTAAAATAAAACTATTTACAAATACGAAAAAAAGAGTAGAATAACATTAGTTGTAATTTTCTGAAAAATAAATTTTTAGCAAGGGGTCTCTCAAGGGTTGGTAATGTACATATAATTAGGGAGGATACAAAAATGAAGAGAAAAAAGATGAAAAAGTTAACGGCGGTTGTAGTACCAGTTTTAGCGATGAGTGTTGCATTGACAGCATGCTCCGGATCAGGTGGGGAGAAGAAAACGACTACTACATCTAATAGTGGGGAAGAAAAAAAATCTGATATTAAATATGCAGCGAAGCAAGTATTAAATCGTACGGAAAATCAAGAAATTCCGACGATGGACACTTCTAAATCTACTGATACGTTAGGGGCACAAATTTTAGGGAACACGATGGAAGGGTTATATCGCCTGGATAAAGATAATAAGCCTATTCCTGCTGCTGCAGAATCAAGTACGAAAAGCGAAGATGGTAAAAAATATACGTTTAAACTGCGTAAAGATGCGAAATGGTCAAATGGAGAGCCTGTAACAGCAAAAGATTTCGTATACGGATGGCAGCGCTTACTTGATAAAAACACAGCTGCAGAATATGCATTTATTGCTTACTATATTAAAAATGCAGAAGCGATTAATAAAGGAGAAAAACCTGTAACGGAATTAGGAGCAAAGGCGGTAGATGATTACACGCTAGAAGTAGAATTAGAAAAACCGGTACCGTACTTCTTAAATTTATTAGCATTCCCGTCATATTATCCTTTAAATGAAAAGTTCGTAAAAGAAAAAGGAGAGAAATTCGGTTTAGAAGCAGATACAACATTGTATAACGGGCCATTTGTAATGGCATCGTGGAAACATGAACAAGGTTGGCAGCTGAAGAAAAATGATAAGTATTGGGATAATAAGACTGTGAAATTAGAAGAAATTAATTACAGCGTTGTAAAAGAAGTGGCTACAAAAGTAAATTTATATGATACAGGATCGATTGATTTCACACTATTATCAGGAGAATTCGTAGATAAATATAAATCGAACAAAGAGGAATACGGTGAATATTCAGAAGCAAGTACATTCTTCTTACGTTTAAATCAAAAGCGTAACGGACAAGATACACCGTTAAAGAGCAAAAAACTTCGTGAAGCAATCGCATTATCAATTGATAAAAAAGGTTTAGCAAACGTTATTTTAAATAATGGTTCAAAAGCAACGGATCAATTGGTTCCAAAAGGGCTTGCGACAGGACCGGATGGTAAAGATTATCAAGATACATTTAAAAATGGTCTGAAATATGATCCTAAAAAAGGTGCAGCAGCTTGGGAAGAAGCGAAAAAGGAACTTGGAAAAGATCAAGTTACAATTGAATTACTAAGCTATGATGATGGAACTGCGAAAAAGATTGCTGATTACTTTAAAGATCAAATTGAGAAAAATTTAAAAGGTGTAACAGTTAACACGAAAATTCAGCCATTTAAACAAAAATTAAAATTAGAGTCAGCGCAAGATTATGAAGTTTCGTTTGCGGGTTGGAGCCCAGATTATTCGGATCCAATGACATTTATTGATATGTTTGAATCGAAGAGCCCATATAACCAAATGGGTTATTCAAATCCGAAATACGATGAAATGGTTCAAAAAGCAGGTAATGAATTATTGTCCGATCCGAAGAAGCGTTGGGAAACGTTAGGAAAAGCAGAAAAACTATTCCTTGAAGAAGATGCAGGATTAGTTCCTTTATATCAAACAGGAAGAGCATATGTAATGAAACCGAATGTAAAAGGAATTGTGAAACATAACATCAGTCCAGAATATAGCTTTAAGTGGGCATATGTAACTGAGGATGGTGGAAAGAAATAACATGAAAGCATTTCAAAAGTGGCTAAGCTGCTTTTGAAATGCTTTTTTTAGTATAAGGAGAATAAGGATTATTGAATTCTTGAGAAGCGCCGGGGTCGCTTTTAAAATTTCACTGTAGGATATTAGAAGAGAATGCAACGGTTGGAAAGATAAATGATAGTAAAAGATTTCATATGGATAAGGAAAAGATAGAAATTAGCAATAGAGAAGAATAAGGATGGGTATGTTTACATATAGTAGGTGGGGGATAATTCATATAGTAGTAATAGTAAAATAGCAAGTTATTATCATAAAAAAATAAATATTTAGAAAATTTACAAAAATACTTTACAAAACTCGAAAAAATAGTAGAATATTAATTAATAAGAATTTTCTGATAACGAAAGTTAATAGAGAATCTCTAAATGTTAATATCGTACATATAATTGGGGAGGGTACAAAAAAATGAAGAGAAAAAAGATGAAAAAATTAACAGCGGTTGTAGCACCAGTTCTAGTAATGAGTATGGCATTAACAGCTTGCTCTGGATCAGGGGATAAAGATAAGGCAAGCACAACGCCGAAAAGTGGCGAAAAAGAAGGCGGAAAATTAGCAGCAAAACAAGTACTTAATTTAACAGAAAGCCAAGAGATTCCATCTATGGATTCTGCAAAAGCAACAGACCAAGTATCGTTTCTTGCTTTAAACAACGTAATGGAAGGTTTATATCGACTTGATAAAGATAATAAAGCAACACCAGGGGTTGCTGAATCATATAAAAAGAGTGATGATGGTAAAAAATATACATTCACATTAAATAAAAATGCGAAATGGTCAAATGGAGAACCTGTAACAGCGAAAGATTTCGTATTTGCTTGGAAACGTGCGGTAGATAAAAATACAGCAGCGGAATATGCATACATTATGTTTGATTTAAAGAACGCAAAAGCAATTAATGATGGGAAAGCACCACTGGATACGTTAGGTGTAAAAGCTGTAGATGACTACACATTAGAGGTAGAATTAGAAAATCCAGTTCCTTACTTTGTAGAATTAACTTCATTCGGAACATTCTATCCGTTAAATGAAAAATTCGTAAAAGAAAAAGGAGAAAAATACGGTTTAGAATCAGATACAACGTTATACAACGGACCATTTACATTAACAGATTGGAAACATGAAGAAGGTTGGAAATTAAAGAAAAATGCACAATATTGGGATAATAAAACAGTTAAGTTAGAAGAAATCAACTTTAACGTAGTAAAAGATAGCGGTACACGAGTTAACTTATATGAAAGTGGACAAATCGATCGTGCTGGACTTACGTCTGAAATGGTTGACAAATATAAATCAAATCCAGACTTCTATACACAAAAAACACCATCAACGTTCTTCTTACGTTTAAACCAAAAACGTGGTAATCAAGATACGGTGTTAAAGAACAAAGATTTACGTTTAGCGATTGCGATGGCGTATGATAAAAAAGGCTTAACGAATGTTATTTTAAATGACGGATCTACACCTGCAGATTACTTAGTACCAAAAGAATTTGCGAAGAGTCCAGATGGAAAAGATTTCCGTAAAGATAACGGAGATATTTTAAAAACAGATGTGAAAAAAGCAAAAGAGCATTGGGAAAAAGCGAAAAAAGAACTTGGAAAAGAGCAAGTAACAGTAGAGTTATTAAACTATGATAGCGATAATGCGAAAAAAGTAGGGGAGTTCTTAAAAGGAGAGCTTGAGAAAAATTTACCAGGCTTAACAGTGAACTTGAAAAACCAGCCGTTTAAACAAAAATTAAAACTAGAATCAGATCTAGATTATGATTTATCTTACGCTGGTTGGGGACCTGACTACTTAGATCCAATGACATTCATTGATATGTTCGTTACAAACGGACCTCATAACCAAACTGGATATTCAAATCCGAAATATGATGAAATTGTAGAAAAAGGTAAAGGCGAGCTATTAACGAAAACGAAAGAGCGTTGGGATAGCTTACTAAAAGCTGAGAAAATGTTACTTGAAGATGCAGCAATTGCACCGTTATATCAACGTGGTGATGCTATCGTTCAAAGACCGAAAGTAAAAGGTATTGTTCACCACCCAGTTGGTGGAGATTACAGCTACAAATGGGCATATATCGGTGAGGAAAAATAAGCTGAAGGGGGCGCATGATGCGCCCTTTTTTCTATGCACTTTTCTTCCTTCCTCGAATATATAAAATAAAAAAGGGAGAATCCCATGAAACGAAACGTATATATAGATTTTCTAGCTTATTACGGAATAGGTAGTGCTCATCCTGGTGGTTTTACGTTAACAAAACAATTATTAACACAATTGCCACTTAGATATGGAGCGAATGTTCTTGAGATAGGTTGCGGCACGGGGAAAACAGCGGCGTATATGACAAAGGAATTTGGTTATAAAGTAACAGCGGTTGAAAAGAATGAAATTATGATTCAAAAGGCGAAAGATAGATGGTTGTTTGAAGGATTAGACATACAATTGATTGAAGGGAATGTAGAACAATTACCTTGCTTAAATGACTCATTTGAGTTTGTGCTCGGAGAATCGATACTCGCTTTTACAGATAAAGAAAGGGTTATATCTGAGTGTTATCGTGTATTACAGAAGAATGGTAAACTTGTTGTGATTGAAATGATTATTGATACTCACATTGAGAAGAATGAAGAGGACAAAATTGCCCAATTATATGGGATGAAAGAAGTATTAACTGAGAATGAGTGGGTACAATTATTTCAGAAAGCAAATTTTGAAAAGATTACAATTGCTGGCGGTGGGACAATTGCAGAAACGATCTCTGGCTATATAGAAGAGCCAGAATGGAATGTATCATCATATATTCCAAATGAGTTATATGATGCATGGATACAGCATGAAAATATAAGACTTATGTATCAACATATTTTAGGGCACCGTATTTTTATATGTGAAAAATAGAGAAAAGGGTTGGCTAAAAACAGCCAACTCTTTATTATGTTAAATGAAAAATAATGCAGCTAAAGTAATTCCAAAGATAAAGCCAAATCCGAGTTCAACGCCCCAGCCACAACCGCCGCCACCCCAGCCACAACTATTGCAACCACGACCACCGCATCCACAGCCACCAAATCCGCCGCCACCGCATCCAAATCCACAGTTATCACACCTGCTAAGGCCTCCGCAAAGATCACAACCGCCGTTTGCATACGCGTCATAGTATCCGAATCCTGTATCAAAAGACGAGCGCTGTTGCACCGGTTCAATCCATACAGAGTTTTTTGTCACATCAATTATTTTTCCTAAGTGAATGCGACCATCACGATCTTCAATTCGAACAACCTTACCGAAATAACGTTGGCACGCATCATAACATTTTTGTCTATGCATGTTCTTTCCTCCTTCCCCATTACAGTAATACGATATGTAAGGGGGACAAGTGCGGCTTGTACGAATGTCCTATCTATCATAATTGTTATACGAAAGGGGAAATATACGAACAGGATACACAACGAGGAGGAAGAGAAATGAAATCTACAGACCAATTTCAGACGTACGAAGTTCCTTGGGAAGAATTTATTGAAGCATTACGAGGGGAAATAAAGAAACAAGTAGGGGCAGATATTATTGATACGGTCGTATGTAATTTGAAAGATGGTTTTGAAGTGTATACATATGTGCAAGGAGATTTGGATTTTGAATATAAGGAGGCGCTTGAAAGAAAATACGGAAGCGATGCGAAGATACCTAACTTACTAACTGTTATGCTGTTAGCTAGTATTTACAATACAAGTGAAGAGAATATACGTTTACATGCAGATCAAAAGGAAGATCCGATTGTTGAAGTATATGTGAAGAAGTAAAGAGTGCGCTAATTATAGCGTGCTCTTTATTTTTTGTATTGAATAGAAAATCAAACTTTAATGGTGGAATTTATAGCGGGAAAAGTATGAAAGCTATGTGTTATTTCGGATATATATAATAAGGAAAAAACTTAAAATAAAATATAGAGTATTTCATTTTTGTTTACATAATGTAATTGTTGTGAACTGTTGTCCTAAAATACAAGTCATATATCTTGTTTCCTCTCATAAATTTAAACATAGGAATTTGTCTACAAAGGTGGCGAAGCCTCATCATGAAAATTCGAATTTGTGCCACGTTCATGTTGTTTCTATTTATATGTTTACCTTTTTCAGTTTTTGCAAAAGGAGAGGAGGCAAAGGAAAGGGTCGTTTCACTTGTATATGATGATTCGGGCAGCATGAGAAATAACGATCGCTGGAAGTATGCCAATTACGCCTTGCAAAGTTTAGTTGCGCTATTAGATGAGAAAGATAAATTTTCTTACGTTCCAATGAGTAAGCCGAATAATCCGTTAAACATTTCGTTAACAAAGGATCAAAGGCAAACAGAAATTGATGGAATCGGCGCGTGGAAAACATATTTAAATACTCCATTTAGCGCAGTAGAAACGGCGATGCAATCTATAAAAAAGGAAGCAGATATAGATGGAAAACGTGAATTTTGGCTTATTGTATTAACTGACGGGGCATTTAATGATTTGGAGAAAGATAAGGTTGGCGGAAAAGAACAAATTACACAGAAATTAGCACAGTTTAAGAAAGAAATGGATTCTAAAAAGATCTCTTTGCACCCAGTCTTAATCACGATGGAAGAGGATTTAGGGCAGCAAGAGAAGCTGCAGTTAAATACGTTTAAAGAGATTTGGAAAAAAGAAATGAATGGAGTTGTCATGCCGTCTAGCGGTGAGGATGGTATTGTACAAAGTGTGAATCAAGTGGCAGCACTAGTTGCAAATCGTGATCCATTTTCTTCTGTTGAATCGATTGTCAAAACGAAAATAGTAGGGAAAAAAGTAGAGATTACAACGCCGTTTCCATTAAAGCGTATGACGCTTGTACGACAATCACCTTCTTTGTCTAATTATAAAGTTATGCAACTTTCCAAACCGTTACAATTGCAGTCTTCTTTTTCCATACATGCACCAGGAGAAGCTAAATTATTCGGAAATATAGTGCATGTAAGTACAGCGAATCAGGAAGTGATTAAGCCAGGGACATATACGATAGAAGTGGATCAGGACATTGAGAAAGAGGGATTACAAGTACTTGTTGAACCAGCGCTTAATTATACTGTTTCTACGTATGACAAAGATGATAAAGATAGAAAAAATGTTGAGGAAATGTATGAAGGTGTGACAGCTGTTATTGAAGCGAAACCTACTGAATTACCAATTCAAACTTCTTATTTCGAAGCAGAAGTAGAAATAGATGGAAAGCAGTATCCGATGAAGTGGGATGATAAAAGACATGTGTTTTATTACGAGGCAAAAGTTGGTAAAGAGTTAGTGCGCGGGAAAGTCCATATGAATATAAAGGGATTTTATAGACAGACGAAAGAATTCAAGATTGAACCAGCTGAAAAACCAAAATTATCACTTCAAGCTGTTACGAAAGATTATGAAGAAAAGGTAACAAATTTAGAGAATAGTAAACCATTTATTTTACAGCCGCAGTTAGATGGTAAACCGATGACTGAAGAAGCTGTAAAGAAACTATTAAAATCTACAGGTGTCACATCCAATCAATCGATCAACTATGAATTAAAACAGCATGGTAATCAAATTTATGTTTATCCTCGTCCTTATTACTCCGACACATTCAATTTTACAGATACCGGCACCGTAGAGGCTACCATCACGATCAATGATTCAAAATTACAAGAAGTAAAGGAAAAGATTTCGCTTCATATTGAAAATGCGCCTTTTTTTGAGAAGTATGCGCTCATTTTTAAATTTGTAATTCCTATCACTTTATTACTTTTAATAGTAGGAATTCTTATTTTAGGATGGATTGTTCGTCCAAGATTTCATCGGAAAGCATTACTATATTACGAATGGGATCAAGAAGTAGCGAAAGATTGGCTTTACCAATCTGAACCAGAGTTACTTAAAAATAAATGGTGGAAGCACTATTTTGGCATTCCATTCCGAGCAGAAAGAAAGACGGTGCAATCTGTAACATTAATAGCGAAAAAAGGATCGAAATCTATATTTGTAGCGAAAGAATCGCAAGTAGTTGGGATGATTATTGATGGAATGTTTATTACAGAGGAAGAAGTGGGAATGGAGCATAAGACATTGTATCCAAATGAAATTTTATTAATTGATAGAGGATATGGTAAGGAGATTTACCGGTATGAATGTGAATAGTAGATAAGGTGTAAGGGAGACGGAGGAAGAGTGGCTCTTTTTATTCTTCTTTTCAAACAAGCACGAATAGGAAGGTGGTTCACATGACATTACAAGTTCCAACGATATTAATTGGATTAGGTGGAATCGGTAGTACTGTCACACATCAAATATATGAAAAATTACCTGAGGAGCGCCGGAAAAAGGTAGCAATGCATGTATTTGATACAGATGTGAATACATTGAGTAAATTTGATCATATTCGGAAGTTTAAGACGCAAACGAGTTCGAGTAAAACGCCGAGAGAGTATATTGCGGGAGATCCAACGATTCCAGAGTGGTTCCCAATGGATCCGACTATACTGGATAAACCGTTAACAGAAGGAGCCGGACAGTTACGCGTCATTTCACGTTTAGCGTTACGTGCTGCGATGAAAGAAGATAAATTGACGTCCTTTTGGCAAGAAATCGAGAAGATTTTTCCAGTTACAAGTGATCAGACGGAATATGGTGTGCGTGTCATTATTGTAACGTCGTTAGCTGGCGGAACAGGCTCAGGGATGTTTTTACAAATCGCATTATATTTGCGTGAAATGCTGCGGAAAAAATTGCAGCATCACAACATTTTAATTCGCGGTGCGTTTTTAATGCCAGATGTTTTAGTTAAGACGAGAACGGTTAGTGCGAAAGAATTTGAAACTGTGCAAGCGAATGGTTATGCATCATTAAAAGAGTTGCACGCTATTACGCTCGGATCGACTGGTGAATTATCAAAACGAGGCGGCGTAACGATCGAATTAGAATATCGTCCTGATCAAGTGGATGAAGATGGAAGAACAAATCATACGATAAAGCAGCATCATTTACCGTACAATTATTGTTTCTTATATGATTATGAAAATTTACATGGACACCATTTACACAATTTATCGGATTATATGGAGCAAATGGCAAATACGATTTATTTACAGTTATTTAGTCCAATGTCTGCAAATCATTTTGCGCAAGAAGATAATCAAATTCAGCAATTGGCAGAATCGAGTGGGAAAGGGAGATATTGCGGAGCAGGAACGGCAAAACTTATTTATCCATATGAGCACGTTTTGAAATACTGTGCTTTAAAATGGGCGGTGCAAGGTTTAGATGAATCTTGGCTTCATTTAGATCAATTGTTTCAAGAGAAGAAGCAAAGATACGATCAAGATGTAAAACGCGGTATGCAGCGTGAAAAGCCAGAGCGCGGGAAAAGTTATTTAGAAGATTTAGAGCATCTTGCTACTCGTCCAGAGCAGGCCCATATTTTTTATAGACAAATGTTCAATGAGACGCGAGAAGGGGCAGAGGGCGGTAAGGTCGGTGTCGCGAAGTCTAAGTTGTTTTTAGAGGCTGTCGAAAGCTATGTACACCGTACAGTGCAAAAAGATGAAGAATTAAACCGCCTGCAGCATGAGTGTAAAATATCGGCTGCGAAACTGAAAATGATGGAACAAATGAAAGGTGAAGTAGCGAGAGTTGATCATGCGGTTCGTTTATATGCTTATGCGATTCCTAGCCGTGTACATGAGCATGTGACTACCCTTTTATATGACATGATCGAATCAGACCGTTTTACACCGAGTGGTTCAGAAGGACAGTCTTATCAATTAAATACATGGTTTTTAAAGAAAACGGATCCGGTTCATCCCGTCGCAGCACGTTTTATGCTGTATGAAATTCGAAAGCAGTTAGTGGAGAAGATGAATCGGCTACATGAAAATAATGAACAAAAGCGTAATTTAATTCAAAATTACGATAAGAAATTTAATGTGAGTAATATTGATGGAACGGTAACGGCTGTTCGCCGCGTTGAAATTGCCCAGCAACAAGGGTGGTTCGGGAAAATGTTTTATAATCAGCAACGTTTGTTCAAAAAAGAATTTGAAGATATCGTAACGCAATATGTCCACAAATTAAGTGAGTATCGTAAAGAAATGTTGTTAGAACTCGTGTATCAATCGCTATACCAAGCAGTTGATAAAATGATTCAATATTGGGAAAGATTCTTTGATAATTTACACGAAACACGTGAAAATTTATTGTTTGAAATTGAAAAGCGAAGCAAGGAATTTGAGGGGAAAACGAACCCGACGAATGTATACGTATTAGCTGAAGAGAAATTGCAAGAAAAGATTTGGCAAGATATGCAGCAACATTTAAACTTAGGTGTATTACCGAAAGATATATCGTCCGAAATTTATATGAGCTTGTATGGGGAATATTGTCGTGATGCGAAAGCCGAAGAAATTCAGTCAAAAAAGGTGGAAGACTTCTATCGTGAACATATATTGAGTTATTGTTATGACGAACTTCAAGTGCGCTATCGTGACAAACTAGAGCTTAATATCGTTGAAGCATTGCGAAAAGAAGCTGATTTCAAGAAACGTGATCGTGATGAATACGTTCGTGAAAAAATTGAAGATCTTTTCCATTTAGCAAGTCCGTTCGTTCCGAAAGTTTCTCATCATAGAGAATTACAATATTGGGGCGTACATCCATCTTTAAAACAAGAATTACAAGAAGAGTTATTGCAAGAAATGTTTAAAGAAAAAGATACGGTAAACGAGGCGTTTTCACCATTTGAAGTGATTTGTTATCGTGCTCATTACGGATTATCGCTACAAGATTTTCCAAAGCTTTCATCTGGGCATATTGCAAATGGTTTTATGAACGATAAAGGTGACTACTTTCAATCGTATTATCGCCGCGTAAACAAATTAAATAGTAAAAAATCTAGTTTGACGCCGCATTTAGATAAATATTGGCATTTACCAGCCTTTATGCCAGACTTGAATGCAACGCAAACGAAGTTAGATTACGATAAATGTAATCGTGCTCTTCTATATGCGTATATGTATCGTTGGATTAGCTTAGTTGCTGTTGATGGACAATTCGTGTATCAATATAATGGTGTTGGCCGTAGCTTTTTAATCCAGTCGATGGGGAAAAATATTTCAAGTGAAAGTTATAAATTGCACAGAGCATTGCTTCATAATCCTTTTATTTATGAAAATATTTTGTCCAGGTTTGAAGAAGAGCAAGAAAAGGCAATGATACAAGGTGGACATTTATATACACATGCATTTGTATTAGGTGCTCAAGATATTAGATGGCTTCGTAAAGAGCATGTCCATAATATTTTAGATATGATTTTAATGTATGATCGTGAAGCAAAATATGACCCGACGTTAGAAGAAACATCCGACGAATTGTTAAGGCTATTCCTTGATGAAATTGAGCTGTATTTCCAAAATTATTACGGAACAGGTGCAGATATGGTTGCGAAGAAAGAGAAAGAGATGTTTATGAAACAATTGTGGGATCGTTCGTATGCGAAGGGGTATGTGGATCCAAATAGTGCACCTTATAAAAAATGGCAAAATGTATTACATGTTCCTGATGAAGAAGAAGCGCCAAAAACGAATGTATAATGAGTGAAAAGGGAATCCTTAAGAATGGCAATACAACTTTAGAAATGAGGGATTCCGATGCCGTTTTTAGGAAGTGTATATCAAATATTTGGATTATATCCAGAAATTTATCATGCGATGATTTCAGCAGAGCTGCAAGAAGAAGCTCAAAAGGAACATATCAATAATAATAGTACAGAAATTGAAGCGGAAGAATAAAGCGCAGATGAAAATCTGCGCTTTTTTTATTGTCTTAAGTGAAAATACTGTTTGCAATTTGTAGGAAAGCTAATCGGTCTAACAAGATGGATAATTATTTCTATATAACGAATCGACTGGTTTTATCGTACTTACATACGGGGGTTACATTGAATTCAATGTATAAAAATGAATTTCGGAATAATAAAAAGTGTATTAAAATGGGAATTAATAGTGTTCGTGAGTGACATCGTATATTTTGGAATGCTATTTTGTTTATAATTATTCAATTCGGGTGAATTAATTATATTATTGACAATATAATTAATCGTGTGATAAATTCAATCAATCTTCTAAAAATATGCCTGTTAACAAGCGTGTTTTCGGAAGATTGATTTTTCAGATTTTAAATTATGTAATTTGTGGAATTTATATAGGGAGTGAAAGTAAAGCATGAATATTATTAATGTGTAATAGCAACAGTAATAAAGATTGTAATGAGTAAGGGATAATTTTGAAAAAGAGGTTTCTACGAATGAGTTTATTTATAAAGAAAGCAATGAATGAAGAAAAGAAAAAAGTGTTGCAGCAAACTTTAGGAGCAATTGATTTAACGCTTTTAGGAATTGGAGCAATTATTGGTACAGGCATTTTCGTATTAACAGGTATTGTAGCAGCGAAACATGCTGGTCCAGCAATTGTATTATCTTTCATGTTAGCTGCAATTGTATGTGCTTGTGTAGCCTTTTGTTATGCTGAATTTGCATCTACAGTCCCAGTCTCAGGAAGTGTGTATTCGTATACGTATATGACATTAGGTGAGATTTTTGCTTTTATAGTTGGCTGGTGTGTCATGTTAGAGTACTTATTAGCTACTTCTGCGGTGGCGGCGGGCTGGTCAGCCTATTTTCAGTCATTGCTACTAGGATTTAATATTCATATTCCGGCAATCGTTGCTTCTGCACCAGGGATGGAGAATGGCGGAATTATTGACTTGCCAGCTGTTATTATTATTTTAGTTGTTACATTTTTACTAAGTCGTGGTGTGAAAGAAAGCGCACGTATAAATAATATAATGGTTATTATTAAACTGGCTGTTATTTTAGTATTTATTATTGTAGGAGCAAACTATGTAAAGCCAGAGAATTGGCAGCCGTTTCTTCCTTTTGGATACCATGGTGTTATTGGAGGAGCTGCTACTGTATTTTTTGCCTTTTTAGGTTTCGATGCAGTTGCAACAGCAGCAGAGGAAGTGAAACGCCCACAACGTAACGTTCCAATTGGATTACTTGTCTCTTTATGCATTTGTACAATTCTTTATGTTGGTGTTTCATTCGTGTTAACTGGAATGGTTCCATTTACGGATCTGAATGTAGCTGATCCAGTAGCATATGCACTGCGTATTGTAGGAGAGGATAGAATTGCTGGTCTATTATCAGTTGGAGCAATAGCTGGTTTAACAACAGTTCTGTTAGTTGCTATGTTTGCATTTGTTCGAGTATCATACTCGATGAGCCGAGATGGATTGTTACCAAAAAGATTTTCGAGTGTTCATAAACGTTATCAAACACCATTTTTTAATACATGGATTACGGGTATTCTTGCGGCTGTATTAGCAGGTTTATTGGACTTGAATTTGTTGGCAAATTTAGTGAATGTGGGAACGATAACAGCTTTCATATTTGTATCTATAGCTGTAATTGTATTAAGGAAGACACATCCTAATTTGAAAAGACCATTCCGTGCTCCGTTAGTTCCATTCTTACCTATACTTGCGATAGTAAGTTGTTTATATTTAGCATTAAATCTTTCTAAAACCACTTTAATCAGTTTTGCAATTTGGGTTATTGTAGGTATTTTTATTTATTTTATATACGCGAAAAAGCATAGTAAGATTAGAAATAAAGTATAAGGTATTACAATGATGGTTGTAGGCTAAAAAGATTTATTTTTTACCTATAGCCATTTTTATTTGTACGCACCTTATTTTCGTGTTAACATAAAGCGAATTTTTTAAGGGAGAGAAAGAGATGAAATGGATTTATTTTATTATTATCAACGTTATAGCATTTAGTATGATGGGGCTTGATAAGCGAAAAGCAAAGAAAAAGCAGTGGAGAACGCCAGAAAGTACGTTGTTTTTATCAGCTGCAGCTGGAGGAGCGGTTGGAGCTTGGATGGGTATGTATATGTTTCATCATAAGACACATAAAAGTAAATTTATCTTCGGTATTCCAGTGCTCGTTATTATAACAGTAGGAGTGTTTTTATACATATAACGGATTTGCAAGAGGAATGTCGAAAGAAATGCAGATTGAATATTGGTAAAGTAAGTATGTGAGACTTTATAATGAAGAAAAAAAGAGAAGAGGAGAACAGGGAAGATGGGGAGTCAAACAGCACAACAAAAGCAGGGGATTATATATGCGGCGGGTGCGTATACGATGTGGGGAGTTCTTCCGATTTATTGGAAATGGGTGGAGGTAGTACCGGCGGATGAAATATTAGCACACCGCATCGTTTGGGCATTTGTTTTTATGTTGTTAGTTTTAGGAGTAACGAAGAGGTTTCGTCAGTTTGGTGGGGAGTTAGTGGCCCTTTTTAAACGACCTAAATTATTAATGTCATTAACAATTGCTTCGGTACTTATTAGTGGAAACTGGTTTGTATACATATGGGCCGTAAATCATAACCATGTAATCGAAGCAAGTCTTGGGTATTATATTAATCCACTTATAAGTATTTTACTTGGTACAGTTGTTTTAAAAGAGAAGCTTAATTTTTGGCAATATGTTGCGGTTGGTTTAGCTGGAGTAGGCGTTGTTATTTTAACAATACGTTTCGGATCAATTCCATGGGTTTCTCTTTCACTTGCTTTTTCATTTGGATTATATGGATTAACGAAAAAATTATTAAATTACGACGCAACAATTGGGCTTACGATGGAAACGATGTTAGTGACGCCATTTGCACTTATATATTTGTTTATGACGGGAGTGCATGGTTTCGGTTCGTTCGGTTCTATTTCGGCAATATCAACGTTTCTTTTAATAGGGGCGGGTATTGTTACAGCATTACCACTCTTTTATTTTGCTAAAGGAGCACAACTTATTCCGCTCTATATGATAGGATTTTTACAATACATCGCGCCGACTATTAGTTTAATTTTGGGTGTGTTCGTTTTTGGTGAACATTTCACATCTACTCATATGATTGCGTTTTTCTGTATATGGATTGCTTTATTTGTCTTTTCAATGGCGAAAACAAAGTTTCTACTACAGAAACAACCAAAATTTATTAAAAATAAATCAGCAAAAGTATCATAATGCGTAGTATTTTCTACGCATTTTTCTTTATACTTATATTATATAGAAATTCCATTATAGTCAGTGAGGAGCTGAAAAACATGGAAACAATTTTACATAATGATCCACTTATAGCAGCTGTAATTTCTTGGTTTTTAGCACAGTTAACGAAAGTCGTTTTTAAATTAATAAAAACAGGCGAGTTTGATTTTGCTAAGTTTTTTGCTTCAGGTGGAATGCCAAGTTCGCATGCTTCGACTGTTACTGCACTTGCTACAGGTGTCGGAGTGGTGGAAGGTGTGGAGAGTCCAATATTTGCGGTTGCCGCTATTTTTGCCATTATTGTTATGTACGATGCTTCAGGAGTAAGGCTTGCGGTAAGTAAGCAAGCGAAAATATTGAATGATTTTTTTCATGGTAGACAAACAGAATATAAAAAGTTAAATGAGCTCGTTGGACATACACCGTATCAAGTTGTTGTTGGTGCACTATTAGGAATTGTTGTCGGGGTAGGGTATTGTTTGTAAGCAGAATGTGTGTAATACACGTTCTGCTTTTCTTTGTTTTCATACATATTTAGCTAAGTTTTCGAATATCGTATACGGACTTAGAAAGGGTGGGTGAGCGGTGTGCTACTATATGACAAAGTGCGTGAGGAGATAGAGCGGAGAACGACTGCACTTCAAACGATGCAAAGGCAAGACGGAACGTGGTCATTTTGTTTTGAAGGAGCTTTGCTAACGGATTGTCATATGATTTTTTTACTCAAATTATTAGGGCGCAATGACGAAATAGAACCGTTTGTGAAAAGGTTAGCATCTCTTCAAACAAATGAAGGGACTTGGAAATTATATGAAGATGAAAAGGGAGGGAATTTATCCGCGACGATTCAAGCATATGCTGCTTTACTTGCTTCGGAAAAATATTCGAAAGAAGATATGAATATGAGGCGAGCCGAAATGTTTATTAAGGAACAGGGGGGAGTTTCTCGTGCTCATTTCATGACGAAATTTTTATTAGCGATTCATGGAGAATATGAATTTCCTACGCTTTTTCACTTTCCAACGCCAATCTTATTTTTACAAGATGACTCCCCCCTCAGTATATTTGGGCTAAGCAGCTCAGCGCGTATACATTTAATTCCGATGATGATTTGTATGAATAAGAGATTCCGTGTAGAGAAAAAGTTATTGCCAAATTTAAATCATATTGCAGGCGGAGGTGGGCAATGGTTTCGAGAGGAGCGGTCTCCACTGTTTCAATCGTTTTTAGGTGATGTGAAAAAGGTAATATCATATCCATTATCGTTACATCATAAAGGATATGAAGAAGTAGAGCGCTTTATGAAGGAGCGTATTGATGAAAATGGAACATTATATAGTTACGCGAGTGCTACGTTTTATATGATTTATGCTTTGCTTGCATTAGGGCACTCTATTCAGTCTCCAATTATTGAGAAAGCTGTGACAGGATTAAAATCTTATATATGGAAAATGGACAGAGGAAGTCATTTGCAAAATTCTCCTTCTACCGTATGGGATACCGCTTTACTTAGCTATTCATTGCAAGAAGCTAAAGTTACAAATGAAAATAAGATGATTCAAAGGGCGACAGAGTATTTATTGCAAAAACAACAAACTAAAAAGGTAGATTGGAGCGTACATGCATCATCACTTGTAGCTGGCGGTTGGGGATTTTCAGATGTGAATACGACGATCCCTGATATAGACGATACTACAGCTGCCCTTAGAGCGTTAGCGCGAAGTAGAGGGAATGGTAGAGTAGATAAGGCGTGGGGAAGAGGCGTGGAATGGGTAAAAGGATTGCAAAACAATGATGGAGGCTGGGGAGCTTTTGAACGAGGGGTAACGAGCCAGTTACTAGCGAATTTACCGATTGAAAATGCGAGTGATATGATAACTGATCCGTCCACACCAGATATTACAGGTAGGGTGTTAGAATTATTCGGAACGTATGCACCGAATGAATTGCCTGAAGAGCAAAAAAAGAAAGCTATCAAATGGTTAATGGATGTACAGGAACAGAATGGATCATGGTATGGAAAATGGGGGATATGTTATATATATGGTACATGGGCAGTGATGACAGGCTTACGTGCATTAGGAGTGCCTTCTACTCATCCATCGTTGAAAAAAGCAGCTTCATGGCTCGAAAATTTGCAGCATGAAGACGGAGGGTGGGGAGAATCCTGTCAAAGTAGTGTAGAGAAAAAATTTATTTCGTTACCCTTTAGCACACCGTCACAAACAGCGTGGGCACTTGATGCACTCATTTCTTACTACGATCAAGAAACACCGATTATTCGAAAAGGAATTTCATATTTGCTCGCGCAGTCTACTATGAATGAAAAATATCCTACTGGTACAGGGTTACCGGGTGGCTTTTATATTCGGTATCATAGTTACGGACATATATATCCGTTGCTCGCTTTGGCACAGTATATAAAAAAATATAAAAAATAAACCGAGAGTAGCTCTCGGTTTATTTTTCGGGTAGTAGGTCCCTGTTGAAAAGAATAAGGAACGTTGTAGTGCCTTATTTTTCTGATGACTGGCGTTTTTGACGTGCATCAGCGGCATTTGCACGTGCGTTTGCTTCTAAGTCATTGTGGTCAGCGAGTTCGCGAGAGAACTCAACATCAATGCCATCAGCAGCTTTGTTTCGGTTTACATTTTTGTTTTTCATTCGACACAATCTCCTTGTGTTTTATCCCGCATAAACGGTTAGTAAAATTCCCACCTCAAAATTCAGATGGAACAAAGAAGCTAGGTGGGAGATTAACTGCCCGTAAATGCCCGATTGGTGAGGGCTAATAATCAGTGGGGGATGAACAAAATCCCCACTGATTAAAGTTTCACTTTATGCGACGTTGCAAAGTTAGTTTGACACAAATAGACTTTTTTATACAAAGAGGATTTGGAAAGCATAGAGCCGAAATATACAGTATAGCTAATAGAAATGGGGGATAGGGATGGACTTGTTAAATGGGAAAACAGCTGTTGTAACGGGTGCTGCGCAGGGAATTGGAAAAGAAATCGCACGAGTTTTTGCGAAACTAGGGGCTAAAGTATTAATTAGTGATGTAAATGAAGAGAAGCTACAAAAAACGACACGTGAGTTATCGGATGAAGGGTATGAAGTGAGCTTATATCGATGTGACGTGAGCAATCAAAATGAAGCGAAGTCGTTAATTGAGTACGCGGTGCAAAAATTTGGTACACTACATATTTTAGTGAATAACGCTGGGATTACAAAAGATGCAATGTTACATAAGATGGAGAAGTCTGCTTGGGAACAAGTATTACAAGTGAACTTAACTGGCGTTTTTTATTGTATGCAGCCAGCACTTCTTTACATGAGGCAACAAGGATATGGACGGATTATTAATATTTCTTCTATTAGTAGGGAAGGAAATATTGGACAAGCAAATTATGCGGCTACAAAAGCAGGGGTTGTAGGCTTAACAAAAACAGCAGCGAAAGAGGTTGGAAGTTTTGGTATTACGTGTAATGCGATTTGTCCAGGATTTATGGATACTGATATGACAAAAACAATACCGGATAAAGTAAAAGAGAAAATGGTTGGAGCGATTCCAGTTGGAAGAATTGGAACACCGGAAGATATTGCAAGCGCAGCGGCCTTTTTAGCATCAGAATATGCATCCTATATTACAGGGGAAGTATTAAATGTGAGCGGGGGACTGCAAGTTTAAAGGAATACATAAGGAAAAGAACCTGACCGGATAGGTCAGGTTCTTTCTCACTAGTTTAAGTTAAGCCAAACGCTCTTCACTTCTGTATAGTTATTTAATGCGTAAGATCCCATTTCACGACCAAGACCAGATTGTTTAAATCCTCCAAATGGAGATGCTGCATCAAAGACGTTATAACAGTTTACCCATACTGTACCTGCACGTACTTTACTTGCAACATAATGTGCTGTCTTAACATTTTCTGTCCAGACACCAGCCGCTAAGCCGAATTGTGATTTATTCGCACGTTCAATTACTTCGTCAATATCATTAAACGGTAATGCAGAAATAACTGGACCGAAAATTTCTTCTTTAGCGATCGTCATCTCATCATTTACATCAGCAAATACTGTTGGAGAAACGAAATATCCTTGATCGAATGATTTGTTTCCTCCGCAAAGTACTTCAGCACCTTCTGCAATGCCTTTTTCAATATAGCCCATTACACGCTTTTGTTGTTCTTCAGAAACGAGAGGACCGATTGTCGTTTCCGGGTTAAGACCTGCGCCTTGATTTAATTTTTTAGAATAAAGGACGAGGTCGGCCATGACATTATCATACATTTTCTTCGGGATAAATAAGCGTGATCCAGCACAGCACACTTGTCCTTGGTTAAACATAACACCAGATAGTGCAGCCGGAATCGCACGAGATAAGTCGGCGTCTGGTAAAATAATGTTCGGTGATTTACCACCAAGCTCTAAAGTAACGCGTTTCAATGATTCAGATGCTTGTCTCATAATTTGTTTACCGACTGGAGTAGAACCAGTGAATGCAATTTTATCAACGAGTGGGTGATTAACGAGAGCTTGTCCAGCTGTTTCACCGAATCCAGGTACGATATTTATAACGCCTTTCGGGAATCCAGCTTCTTCAATTAATTCAGCTAAGTATAGAGCGGATAATGGAGTTTGTTCTGCAGGTTTTAAAACGATTGTACATCCTGTAGCAAGTGCTGCTCCCATTTTCCACATTGCCATAAGAAGTGGGAAGTTCCATGGGATAATTTGACCAACAACACCAACAGCTTCGTGGCGTGTATAGTTAAAATAATCACCAGAAACAGGAATTGTTTGACCAACGATTTTCGTAGCCCAGCCAGCGTAATAGCGCATGTGCTCAATTGCAAGTGGCACGTCTGCTGCCATTGTTTCACGGATTGGTTTTCCGTTATCTAAAGTTTCGAGCTGTGCAA
Source organism: Bacillus hominis (assembly GCF_030348325.1). Classification (NCBI taxonomy): domain Bacteria; kingdom Bacillati; phylum Bacillota; class Bacilli; order Caryophanales; family Bacillaceae; genus Bacillus; species Bacillus hominis. Next base: position 3,142,000 of record NZ_JAUCFS010000005.1, on the reverse strand, counting down.
GCTCTTCTTTATGTTCTTCCATTAAATCGGCAAGCTTGTACATAAGGCGGCTTCGTTCAGCAGTGCTCATGCGTGACCAAGGACCTTCATCGAAAGCCATTCGAGCAGCTACGACAGCTTTATGAATATCTTCGCGACCAGCTTCAGCAACGATAGCGAGAGTTTCACCAGTTGCTGGGTTAGGAGTTTTAAACGTTTTACCGGAAGCGCTTTCGATAAATGCTCCGTTCACATATAATTTCTTTGTACCTTGAAGAAATTTCTCTACCTTTTCATGAAGATTTACAGCTAGTTGACTCATTGTATAACCCCCTTGAAAATATAATGTAAACGCAGTACGAGACGGCGTTTATTCCGAAATCAAGGATGTGGGAACTAGATGAAAAGCCTCTACTTAAAATCATAAATAATAAATACTGAAAATTCAAATTTCATTTATGTTACAATTGTAAAAAATATGTAATGAAACATTGTATTCTATATTATTACAAAAAATCCTGCACGTTTTTGTTTTCTAGTAGGAAAAACTAGAAGAACAATGGTACAATAATACATCGTGAGAGGAGGGAGAAAAATGAAGGATTATCATGATGATCCACGCTTTCGAATCGCCCATAGAGAAGCGTTAATTGGTCTTGGACTTGCTATTATTAACTTTATAATATGGTACGGATTTGCTTATGGACTTGGAAGTAAGGATCCGAGTGAATATACATATGTATTAGGTTTTCCGTCATGGTTTTTTTATAGCTGTATCGTTGGATTTGTCGTAATGGTTATTTTACTTAGTTTAGTTGTTCGTTTTGTATTTCAAGATATTACACTCGATGAGGAAGAAAAAAGTGAGGAATAATAGATGAATTGGTATGTAATCATTCCAATGATAATTTCGTTTATCGTTGTATTTTTAATTGGTGTATATGCTTCAAGACGCGTACAAGCGACTGCCCATAATAAATTTTTGCAAGAATATTTTCTTGGTGGGCGTGAGCTTGGCGGTTTATTATTAGCGATGACAATGATTGCTACGTACGGAAGCGCAAGTAGCTTTATCGGCGGGCCTGGTATTGCTTACAATATGGGTCTTGGATGGGTGCTGTTATCAGCGATTCAAGTTGTAACAGGATATATCGTTTTAACGGTTATCGGTAAAAAGTTTGCTATTATCGCTAGGAAGATGGAAGCAATTACTCTTATTGATTATTTAAAGGGAAGATATAATAATAAAGCAGTCGTTATTCTTTCTGCGTTATGTATTATTATCTTTTTATTTTCAGCAACAGTAGCCCAGTGGGTAGGCGGTGGACGCTTAATTGAGTCGCTAACGGGCCTTTCTTATACAACGGCATTATTTTTATTTACTTTTTCTGTACTTGTGTACGTATTAATTGGTGGGTTTCGTGCAGTTGCGTTATCAGATACGATATTAGGTATTATTATGTTAGTTGGAACGACAATCATTTTAGTTGCAACTGTCATTGCTGGCGGTGGAATTGAGAAGATTATGCAGGAACTTGTTCAAATCAATCCGAATTTAATTACACCTTTCGGAGCGGATGGTAGTTTAACGAAATCATACGTTACATCATTTTGGATTTTAATTGGGGTTGGCGTTGTTGGTTTACCGCAAATTAGCGTGCGTGCTATGTCTTATAAAAATTCAAAAGCGATGCATCAAGCGCTCATAATTGGAACAGTGGTTGTAGGTACAATTATGATTGGCATGCATTTAACGGGTGTATTTGCACGAGTAGTACTTCCAGGTATAACTGTACCGGATAAAGTAATGCCGCTACTCGCGATGGAAGTGTTACCACCTTGGTTAGCTGGAGTTTTCTTAGCTGCACCTATGGCAGCGATAATGTCTACTGTGAACTCATTATTATTACTTGTAAGTTCGTCAATTATTAAAGATATATATGTGAACTACATAAATAAAGATGCCGCGGATAGTACGATAAAAAAAGGTAGCCTATTGATTACTGGTATCGTAGGATTACTCGTATATGCTGCCGCTATTAAGCCGCCAGACTTTTTAATTTGGTTGAATTTATTTTCTTTCGGTGGTTTAGAAGCAGCGTTCATTTGGCCGATTGTGTTAGGGTTATATTGGAAAAAAGGGAATGCAACTGGAGCACTCGCTTCCATTTTAGTTGGGGTAGGCTCATATATGTGTATTCATCTTTTCTATCCAAATCCGTTCGGTATACATACAGTTGTCTTCCCGATTTGCTTTGCATTTATTGCTTACATCATTGGCAGTATGATTACTATGAAGAAAAACGTCTAGATAAAATGGAGAACGCAGTCCGTATAGGGCTGCGTTTTTTATATAAATTTGTTCTTTTTATTCTGTATATCTATGGTGATTCATAAAGTAATAACAATTGAGGGGATGGAGTTGAGGGCGATGAAAAAAGTATTATTTTTAGGAGACCCTGGAATAGATGACTCTTTAGCTATCATGTATGGAATTATGCATCCTGATATTGATATTGTTGGTGTTGTAACGGGATATGGAAATGTATCACAAGAAAAGGCGACAAGTAATGCAGCGTATTTACTGCAACTTGCAGGACGAGAAGATATACCTGTTATTAATGGTGCGAAAATTCCTTTGTCTGGGGATTTTGTGACGTTTTATCCGGAAATTCATGGCACAGATGGCTTAGGACCTATTAAACCTCCAAAAGCATTTTCGCCAAATATAAAACCTTTTTGTGCATTTTTCGATATTCTTGAAAAGTATAAAGGAGAATTAATCATTGTTGATGCTGGTAGATCAACGACACTAGCGACAGCATTTATTTTAGAAAAACCGATGATGAAGTATGTGAAAGAATATTATATAATGGGCGGTGCTTTTTTAATGCCTGGTAATGTGACACCAGTCGCGGAGGCAAATTTTCATGGCGATCCCATTGCGTCACAATTAGTTATGCAAAATGCCAAGAATGTGACATTAGTGCCACTTAACGTTACGTCTGAAGCTATTATTACGCCAGAGATGGTGAAATATATTACGAAACATTCTAAAACGAATTTTAATAAATTAATTGAACCAATTTTTAATTATTATTATAAAGCTTATAAAAAGTTGAATCCAAAAATAACAGGAAGTCCGGTACATGACGTCGTTACAATGATGGTTGCGGCGAATCCATCCCTTTTAGATTATGTGTATCGCCGTGTCGATGTAGATACAGTTGGTATTGCAAAAGGAGAGAGTATTGCTGATTTTCGGCCTCAACCTGACTCAAAAGCATTAAAGAATTGGGTGCGAATTGGTTGGTCATTGCATTATAAAAAATTTCTAGAAGACTTTGTGAAAATTATGACGTAGACATAATAGGAACATACAAGTTAAAATAATGGAGATGATTATTTAAATAATCATCTCCATTATTTTGTTTTTAAGAGATAAATAGAGAAGAGTTACACAATAGGAGAGGAATTTTACTTGAAAAAAACTATAGTATGCGCAGTGATTGTGGGTATTTTTGTTTTGCTGATATCGGGTAACTTTTTAGTGAGAAAAGTGTGGAGTTCAAATAATGATGATGCGCAGTACATAGCATCCTTTATTGAAGAACATAAAGATGAAAAAAATAGCGCTCTTCTAGTAAAGAGAAATGATAAAGTTGTGTATTCTGTAAATCCAAATGTTGTATTGCCAGTTGCTAGTACGATGAAGTTAATTGTGGCGCTTGAATATACGAAACAAGTTACAGAGGGGAAAATCGATCCGTCTAGTTTCGTTTCAATTAATGATGTGAATCGTTATTATGTGCCGGGTACAGATGGTGGTGCACAAGATAGATGGCAAAATTATTTGCAAAAAAAAGAAAAGATAACTGAAGGAGCGGTTTCTTTAGAAGAAGTTGCAAAAGGAATGGTTAAGTTTAGTTCTAATGCAAATACTGAATATTTAATGGAGGTATTAGGATTAGATAATATCAATCGGAATTTACAAAGTTTAGCGCTTCCTGCACATCAACCGCTATTTCCGATCGTTTCATCTTTATACATTCCGGGATATTTGCATAAAGAATTACATGTTCCAAAATATAAAATAGAGAAAAAGTTAAAAGAAATGTCTCAAGAGCAATATCGTGAATATGCTATGATCATTCATGAACGCTTAAAAAAGAAGGGACCATTATTACAAAAGGAAATTCCTCTATATTTAGAGGAACGTTACGACAAAATTTGGTCGGATAGATTGCCGGCTGCTTCCGCTAACGATTATATGGTACTGCTTCAAAAGGCAAATCATCAAGGCGGTCTTACAGAAGCGGAAGAAAAAGTATGGGCGAATATCGTCGAAACAGATATGAGTGCAAAGAAATATCGTAAAACATTCAGGCATGCTGGGCAAAAGAATGGTTATACACCATGGACGGTAACTAAAGCAGTTTATGCAATGGATAAACGTGGAAACTGCACGGAAATTGTTTTCTTGGCAAATAATTTAAATGAAGATGACAGTGCAGAAATACGTAAACACTTAGCAAATTTACATTTCCAAGTGTTGCAAAGTGATAAGTATGATGCGACTTTTATTAAATAAACTCGGTGCTTTAAGCGCCGAGTTTATTTTTATCCCGCTATTTGTGGGTAGTAAGACTCCCGTCTCAAAATTCGGCTGGGGCAAAGAAGTTAGGTGGGAGCCCTGCTACCTGTAAACGCCCGATTGGTACGGGCTAATAATCAGTGGGGGACCCCCACTGATTAAAGTTTCACTTTATGTACAAGCACTTTTTCACCATCCCTGGGTATGATGGGTAGTAACACTTAGGCGAAAGGGGAAAAGGTGATGAAACAGAGTAAAGAAGAGTTTATTAAGAATGAAGGCGCTGATTTCCCTGGGAAAACATATGTAGATTGTGTATTACAGCATGTATTTAATTTTCAGCGTAATTATTTATTAAAAGATATGTTTCAAGTGCATAGGGCACATATTACTATGTTAACTGAAGAAAAGTTAATGAAAAGAGAAGAAGCGAAAGTTATATTAACGGCACTTAAAAAAGTAGAGGGGATTCCAAAGGAGCAGTTGCTATATACAGAGCAACATGAAGATCTTTTTTTCTTAGTTGAACATTTGCTTTCTCAAGAAGCAAAGTGTGAATTTGTAAGTAATATGCATATCGGTAGAAGTAGAAATGATATGGGTGTAACGATGTATCGCATGAGTTTACGGCAATTTGTATTACGGTTAATGGAACATCATTTATTGCTGCAAGAAAGTATGCTGGAGCTTGCTGAGGAACATATAGACACAATTATGCCTGCGTATACACATACACAGCCAGCGCAACCAACAACATTTGGTCATTATGTTTTGGCAATTTACGATACGATGCAAAGAGACTTAGAACGAACGAGAAAAGCGTATCATCTTGTAAATTATTCTCCAATGGGGGCAGCTGCTCTTTCTACAACAAGCTTCCCGATTAAGCGAGAACGAGTGGCACAGTTGCTGGGATTTACAAATGTAATTGAGAACTCATACGATGCTGTTGCTGGAGCGGATTATTTATTAGAAGTTAGCTCATTACTAATGGTTATTATGACGAACACGAGTAGGTGGATTCATGATTTTTTACTATTAGCGACGAAAGAATATGATGGGATTACTGTAGCAAAGCCATATGTGCAAATAAGTAGTATTATGCCGCAAAAACGAAATCCTGTTTCAATTGAACATGCCCGCGCTATTACGAGTAGTGCTTTAGGGGAAGCCTTTACTGTATTTCAAATGATTCATAATACACCATTTGGCGATATTGTTGATACGGAGGATGACTTGCAGCCGTATTTATATAAAGGAATCGAAAAGGCGATTCGTGTTTTTTGTATTATGAACGCAGTTATTCGAACGATGAAAGTAGAAGAGGAAACGTTAAAAAGTCGTTCATATAAACACGCGATTACGATTACAGATTTCGCAGATGTTTTAACAAAAAACTATGAAATACCATTTCGGCATGCACATCATGCAGCAAGTGTTATTGCGAATATGTCTATGCAGCAGAAGAAAGAGTTACATGAATTAAATTTCAAAGACATAAATGTATACTTACAAGAAAAGTTAAGAGTAAATTTATTAGAAGAAGAGTGGAAAGAAATTATATCACCAGAAGCTTTTATTCAAAAAAGAAATGTATATGGTGGACCGAGTAAAAAAGAGATGGAGCGTATGATTCAAAAGCGCAAAGAATCGTTTCGAAAAGAAGAAGAGATATTTGAGAAGGAAAAGAAGAAAGTTTTGCATGCTGAAAATGATTTGAACACATTAGTTTCGGATATTATTGAATCGTAAAAGAAGGATTTAATGAATTAATCGCCAATACTTAATTAAAATATAAATCGAGGGAAGAGATTGTCGATGATTCAATTGCATGTATATGAAGAGGTTCTTAATTTTAAAGAAGAGGTTACACCATTTCTAGAAAAGAATGAGCAGGAAAATAATCTCATATTAGGTGTATTACAAATGGTCCAAGAACCGATATTTATGGGGGTAGCAAAACAAGAGGAAGAAATAGCAACTGTATTTCTTCAAACAGTAGAAAAACAAATCATTGTTGCTACGTCTGAAATGGCGGAAGAGGGCATCGTGGAACTTGCAAAAAAATTAGCGGAAGTATATTCAAATGTTCCTGGATTGATTGGTAATAAGAAAATTGTACAGAGATTAGCGGAAGAGATTGCAGTGTTAGAAAATAAGAAAACTACTGTTGCAATGGAGCAAGGTATATATGAATTAAAACAAGTAAAGAAAAAGTGGAACGGAGATGGAATCTTTAGAGAAGTAAGTAGTGATAAGCTAACATTAATAGAACAGTGGATATATCAATTTTGTGAAGATGTGAAGCTTCCTACTACGAAAGAAGAAGCGAAACAAACCGCCCATACATTAATTACTAACCGTCGTCTATTTGGTTTAGAAGTAGACGGGAAGCTTGTTTCTGTAGCTGCAAAAACGAGACCGACTACAAACAATATAACAGTTAATTTTGTATATACACCGAAAGAAGCTCGGAAAAAAGGGTACGCATCTAGTTGTGTTGCTGCACTTAGTCAACGTATGTTAGACGAAGGTTACAAAACAACGACATTATATACCGATCTAGCGAATCCGACATCTAATAAAATATATCAAGAAATTGGTTATGAGAAGATTATGGAGTCTGTACTTATATTTTTAGAGAAATAGAATGAAAAGGCACGCTATTAGAGCGTGCCTTTTTGTTATTCATCAATTCGAATTACTTCACCTTGCGGGAAATTCTCAGTTTCTAGTAAGCTACGAATGGCTTTCGCAACGTATTCAGGTGATAGTAGTTTTCCTTCTTCTTTTAGTGCGATGAAGCGGTCTAAATTTATGAAGTCTTCTTTATTTGTTTCACGAATTTGTGCTTGCATATTTGTATCAACAACACCTGGTGCAAAAGCGACGATTTTTACAGGATATTCTTTTTCTGCTTCTTCAGTAGCAACGCATTGTGTAAACATATTTACACCGGCTTTCGTTGTACAGTAAGCTCCCCATCCGAAATAAGGATTTTTTCCTGCTCCAGATGAAATATTTATAATGCGTTTTTCTACTTTCCAGTCTTTCGTATGTTTCATGAAAGTGGAAGTAAGGATCATCGGTGCGATTAAATTAATATGAACGTTCGTAATGAATTGTTCACTTTCTGCTTTTTCAATTGGCATCATTGGTACAACTGTGCCCGCATTATTAATTAAATGAATAGACGAAGCTTTGTCTTCTTTTATAGATGAAAAAACTTCGCTAAAGCGAGTTTCTAAATTATGTACATCTTGAAAATCTACGGAATGGAAAATACATTTGCTGTTGTTTTGCTCTGCGAGTTTTGTGAGTTTTTTATTCTCTCGCCTAGAAATAGAGATGATGCTCGTATTTTCTTCTAACAATTGCGCGGCGATTGCCTCACCTAAACCTTGTGAAGTTCCTGTTACGATAACGTAGCGCATAGTATAGTAAACTCCTCTCATTTGTTGGACAACGTATACAGTATAGCATCATTATTATTAATTCTTCACTTCTAACAACCGGTAAGATTGTTAAGTTTAGTATTTTTGAGAGAGGGAAGATGAATATTCCTGTATGAAATGTACAAGTTCTCATAATATCTATATGTTAGACTAATGAAAAGGAGTGGGAAATATGAGACATAAAATGGGACTATATAATGAGCCTTTTCAATCTATTTATTCAGGTAAAAAAGTATTTGAAGTTAGATTGTATGATAAAAAGCGTCAACAAATAAAACATGGTGATGAAATTGTATTTACCAACCTTACGACGGCAGAAATGATTATTGTAAAGGTAACAGAGATAAAGCGATATGAGAGTTTTAAAGAAATGTACAAACAAATTGATAAAAAATTATTTGATTGTGAAGAACTTAGTATAGAAAAAATGTTAGAAAGTACATACGAGATATATACGAAAGAACAAGAAGAAGAGTGGGGGACAGTTGCCATTGGAGTTGAACTGCTAGTATGACAAGAAATCGTGGTGCGGCTATTATTGTACAGGATGGTAAAATCGCTCTTATAAAACGTGTTCGAGAAGATGAAATGTATTTTGTTTTTCCGGGCGGGGGAATTGAAGAAGGAGAAACACCAGAAGAAGCAACGAAGCAAGAGGTTTATGAAGAATTAGGGGTACATATACAAGTGGAGCACCTTATTGCAAAGGTGGAGTATAAAGGTACGGAGTATTATTATAATGCCCATATTACAGATGGAGTTTTCGGAAGTGGTAAAGGTGAGGAATTCGAGCTGAAAGGTAGAGGGAGTTATATTCCTATATGGATGCCGATAAATGAGTTGTCAAATTTAAATATAAAACCTTATGATGTGGGCAAAAATATATTCGATTATTATAGAATATAAGGTCTGACAACATACAAAAAAAACCATTGACATAGCCTTCTGATTTAAGTATTGTATTCGAGTATGTTTATAATCAGGAGGTTTATATGAGCAATCAAACTACTACACATCATGTGAAAATGACAACAGCAGATCCATCTGGAATCGGTTTATTTGGATTAGCGATGGTAACACTTGTAGCATCATCTCAAAAGTTAGGCTTAACAGATGGCGTTTCGCTTGTATTACCATGGGCAATCTTTTTAGGAGGATTTGCACAAATCTTTGCATGCATTCACGATGCAAAGCATAATAATACGTTCGGTACAACAGCATTTGGTGCATACGGCCTATTTTGGTTAGGTGTTGGAATGACTTGGTTAATTCAACTTGGAGTATTTGGCGAAAAATTAGCCCAAACTGCAGATTCAAAACAGCTTGGTGTAGCCTTTATCGGATACTTGATTTTCACGATCTTTATGACAATTGGTGCAATGGAAACACATAAAGTATTATTTATGATTTTCGTCCTTATTGATTTCTTATTTATCGGTCTTTCATTAAGTACTTTAGGTGTTATGCCGCATGCAATGCATAATTTAGCAGCGTATTCTGAACTATGTATTTCATTATTATCTTTCTATGGTTCAGCAGCAGCTGTGTTAAATACACACTTTGGAAAAGTTGTATTACCAGTTGGAAAACCATTTGGTATTTTTAAAAAGTAATAAAGAAGAACGGATGATTGTATAGTCATCTGTTCTTTTTTTTATGGAATAAAATAAAATAACAAAAAATATAATTGAAATTGATTATCATTATTAATATAATGATAATGAGAATCATTTATTGTAAGAGGGGGATGCCAAAGTGGCGAAAATTTTAATTGCATATGCAAGTATGTCAGGAAATACAGAGAGTATTGCTGATTTAATTAAAGTAAGTTTAGATGCCTTTGATCATGAAGTAGTATTGCAAGAGATGGAAGGTATGGATGCTGAAGAATTATTAGCTTATGATGGAATCATTTTAGGATCTTATACGTGGGGTGATGGTGAATTACCATTTGAAGCGGAAGATTTCCATGATGAGTTAGAAAATATAGATTTAACGGGTAAAAAAGTGGCTGTTTTTGGATCAGGTGATACGGCGTATGAACTGTTTTGTGAAGCGGTAACGATATTTGAAGAACGTCTTGTAAAATGCGGGGCAGAACTTGTACAAGAAGGATTGAAAATTGAATTAGCTCCAGAAGATAAAGAAGACGTTGAAAAATGCAGTGATTTTGCAATTGCTTTTGCCGAGAAGTTCTAAGAATGGGAGTGTCAACGTGGAAACAATGTTAAGTGCAACTGCTATTACAAAGTTAAGAGATGGAAAGCTTTTGTTAGCTACTACATATAATGGTTTATTCATTGAAAAAGATGGAGAATGGAAACAGATTTTAACTGGGTTCCAAAAACGAATTCGAGATTTACATAGTGAAGATAACGTAGTTTACGGAGTAGGGGACGAAGGAGTTTTTATTCGTAGTATGAATGGTGGAGAAACGTGGACAATCCAGCGCTTTCCAACGAAAGCAACGAGCTGGAATGTATGTAGTAATGAGAATGGAACAGTAATTGCTCATGGAGATAAAACACTGTATCATTCTAATAATTTTGGTTCCACATGGGAGACTATTCAGCCATTTCTTAATTACGGTAGCGAGGCACCATCTATTCGATCATTACTTTTATATAAACATTACTTATTTATCGGTACGAAAATACATACTAAATATGGTGGTGTTTGGCTTTTTGATTTAGAGACACGTAAATTAAAAAGAATTAAAATAACGATGAATCAGATGATTTCTGCGTTGACTATACATAATTCCTATTTAGTAGCGGCAAGTGGATCATGCAAGGGGATTAGCGGAAATATTTCTTTTTGTAGAATAGATGAGAGTATCGAAAGTGATAAAATATGTTGGCATACATGTCAAAGTGAACAAAAAGCTAGTAGCTATTTAGACTTAAGTGTAGATCGGCATGTGTTATATGCAACGTCAACGCAAAATAAGGCGGGAATTAGCACTGTTTGCCGTGTGCTTCTTGATGAAGGAATTGTTACAGTATGTGATTCGGTTAAAGGGCACGGTTGGCGCATTGTTAATCAAAAAGAAGGTTATGTTGTAGCTGGATCAGGTGAATCAAAAGCGATGCAGTGGAAGAAAAAAGTTGTATAACTTAAAAAAAACTTTACTTTTATTATATTGATATGATATAGTTACCTTAAACCATTTTACTTTTAATAATATAGAGATTTAAATGAGCTGTAACTTCCGAGGAGGATAGCAATGTTAAATCTCCTCTGGGGTTGCAGTTTTTTAATATATGAAGTATTATTGTAAAGTGGTTGAAAATGAATATGTACATATAGGTACATTGTAGGAGGATTTTTTACATGCAAAACGGTAAAGTAAAATGGTTTAACTCAGAAAAAGGTTTCGGTTTCATCGAAGTTGAAGGCGGAGAAGACGTATTCGTTCATTTCTCAGCTATCCAAGGCGACGGCTTCAAATCTTTAGAAGAAGGTCAAGAAGTTACTTTCGAAGTAGAACAAGGTAACCGTGGACCTCAAGCTACAAACGTAAACAAGAAGTAATTATGAAAAAAGAAGGGCTTGCCCTTCTTTTTTTTGCGTTTTTTTGGTGAATGAATGTCCTCCTATGTATATTTGGAAATAAGACTGAATTTTTGATTTATATTTAAGTGTATTAAATGTATAAACTGCATGTATAAATAGATACTGAAAATAAAGTGAAGCTGTTAATTAGGCTTTTCATATTAATAGGAATTAGAAAGAGGTATACAAATTGAAAAACGCTACACATTTCATTGTGTTTGATATTGAAAGGAATTTTAGGCCATATAAATCAGAAGATCCGTCAGAAATAGTTGATATTGGAGCTGTAAAAATAGATGTGAGTACAATGAAGGTTATTGGAGAGTTTTCAGAGTTAGTAAAACCAAGTGCTCCATTAACTCGTCATACAACAAAATTAACTGGAATTACAAAGAAAGATTTAATTGGTGTAGAGAAATTCCCTCAAATTATAGAGAAATTTATTCAGTTTATCGGAGAAGATTCTATATTTATTTCATGGGGAAAAGAAGATTATCGTTTTCTATCTCAAGATTGTACATTACACGGTGTAGAATGCCCATGTATGGAAAAAGAGAGCAGGTTTGATTTGCAAAAATTTGTTTTCCAGGCGTATGAAGAATTGTTTGAACATACACCGAGTTTACAATTTGCAGTGGAACAACTCGGTTTAACATGGGAAGGCAGGCAACATCGTGCTTTAGCAGATGCTGAGAATACAGCAAATATATTTCTTAAAGTATATGGCGAGAGGGATATTAACAAACGATATAAAAGACATGGTGAGCTTGAACTTGTAAAGAACGGGAAATTAACAGAAAAAGCGAAAAAAAAGATGCGGAAATGGGTATTTAAAGAAATGAAGAAAAATACAGAGCGTCCTTTTGTATGGAGTGCATTAGAAAGTAGTGACACGTGGGAAAGTATAACGGAAAGATATTATATAAGTGAATCTGCAGTAGAACTTCTGAAAAAACACTTTCCTACGGCGTTGAGAAAAGCGGAGCGGCAACTTAGGTATTTGGCTGAGATGGAGAAGCTGGAGGAAGAGGGAAAGATAAAGTAAACGTATTAAGATATCTAAGGCTAGTCCTCTTTTTATGAGGAAAATTTATTAGTGAGCAATGTAAAAACTCCTATTCCACTTATAGATATAGAAGTTTTTTAGTATGTGTCTTTTAAGTGAGTTAATCATTCGCGATTCTTCTATAACGAATAAGGCAAAAGGTTCTGTGGAAGGTTTCGAAATGAAGCATCGATTTTCATTTGTTTTATGTAAGTACTCTGTATGAGTTTCCAATTTTCTTTTGTAAGTTTCAGTAATTGTTTGATCTGTGAGGTAATCAGTTTCATCTGAATAGCATAAGATTTCACATTCTTCTAATTGTAGTTCACCGATTAAATTCCGTTCATCGAGTACGCCTTTGATTGCTTGTTGTATTTCTTTCGTGGACTCATGACTTTTAATGTTATTTTTCAAATCAAAAAAGTTATTTTCTATAAACAAAATGCATAATGTTTATTCTGAATACTTTTTTCATTATAGAATCTAAAATTGGAGGAACTACGATGCTAAGGAAAAATATAGAAGAACTTCTAACGAAATCTGAACAAAACGGCTGGGGATATGAAGGAATGGCGTTAAGCAGAAATTCACTCATTCATCTATGTTTGAGATTGGAAGATCAAGAAAAAGTTTATCATATTCTGGAACTTGGTGGGGGCCAATCTACTTTATTCTGGAAGTATCTTTCCTCTTCAGGATTATTAAAGATCAAGGTTACAACATTAGAACATGACAACGATTGGGCAACACAATTATCAACACGTGTAGAAGATCTAGAAAACATTACGGTGCATTCACAAACACTAAAGCAAGTTACCGATGAGGAATGGGAAAAAATCTTCTCGCATCCTCAATCAGCTCATCTGGTTTGGGAATCTTATGGAAAAGCAGTTCCTCAAAACCAATACAATTTTTTCGGCATTCACAACGCTTTTTACGCTGAGGTAGATCAGCTAGCTTTGGAACAACAATCCTTTGACATCATGATTTTAGATGGTCCACATGGAAATGGACGTTCCCTCGCTTATCCTCTTTTTTGTAACTTTTTAAAATCAGATGCACTACTATTAATAGATGATTTTGATCACTATCCGTTTTTGGAAGATTTACATAAAATATTTCACTATGAAGAAATACATCGACAAGCAGTTGGAGAAAAGAGATGGGTGTTGGTCCAGTTACAGGGGAGAAAATAATGAACGTTTTAGGGTGAATATCATCGAGGGTTCTGTTGCAAAGTTTTTCGAATGAAGCTAAATTGTAGAAAAAATGAGATGAGGAGAATGATACATGGGGTATTTTAAAGGAAACAATTATGACTTTACAGTCACACCCCCACATGAAAAGGAGGGCACTGAAAATCCTTCGGATTTTTGAAAGTGTTAAATCGTCCTATCAAAAAAAGGACTCCAACATTCAAAATATGAATATGATATTATCCCCTTAAGGTAGACGGTGTAAAAAGGCCATGAATAAACATGGATGTTACACTTTCACTTGGAGGGGATTTTATTATGGTTAAAAATGATAACAAAATAATAGACTATTTCGTATCGAATGATAAAAACGTAAATTAATTATATTTTTTCGGAAAAAAGTGCGTGAGGTTACAAAGTGTCGCGTCATAGTAAATGTAAGGATTTCAAGATTCAATGAATGGAGGAGAAGAGTTGAAAGTTGGAGTTCTTGATTTACGTCAAAATAAATTTGTAATGGTGACGAAAGCAGTGATTGATGACACGCGCTTTATCACAAAGCCGGTAGATAAGTTAATCTACGCAGTGCTTAATGATACAAGAGCATCTTATCCAAATGAAAAAGCTAAAAGGATGTTTAATAGGAGGCGCTTGCGATGAGAGACGTAACAAAACGATTGCAATGTATTCTGTTGGAACTAGAATCTTTAGAGTCTGACATGCAACAAACAAAGCAACGTAAGTCACAAACGGATTTAGCGCAACAAGATATCTTACACACTATAGAAGGAAGTGGTCGGACAAGTGATTGGTCAGCGATATAAAAGGGCGTAAATTAGGATGTTTCAGTAACCGTATATTTTAAGTGATCACGTAATGGACACAAGGAAGTGGAGAAATAAAAAGAGCGCTAATTACAAGCGCTCAATAAATCGTTAGCATGGAAGTTGAAGCTATTATTCAATATTAGACCTGTTATTTTTATAAAAAATGGTCACAAACGTGGCAACATTTGTGGTCACGCTTCGATATTTTATAACGTTAATAAATATCGATAAATCCTTTAGTATTGCGGAATAGAGGAAGCCTTCTTCTCAATCCGCTCAATCACGTCTTGCAATTCATCCGGCTTCAGAAACTCGATAGGAGAGAACCCTTTCTCAAACGTAAGTGTATCAGCCTCGATCATAAGTACATATCGGTCATTTACCTTCGCAATATGTATTTGATCACCGAAATCAGCCAGTAGAGCCTTCACAGAGATATGATCTGCTTTTAGCTTTAATTCCACTTCAGGGGCGTGTTCGACAATTTGAGCAGTAGCTTCCATTACTTCTTCAGTTGAAAATTGTTCCATAATTTCACGCTTTGGACTGGCAGCCCATACTTCCATCGCTTGGTCGAATTGTTCGCGTTCTTCTGTACCTTCTTCAAATACATCTTCAATTTGATCGTATACCATGTCCATTACTTGTGTTTTCATAATTTCAGGCATAGAGCGCTCGTATTCGACGAATTTTAAGAAGTCTTCAAAGTAACGGGCGTGTGATGCTTGGTGTATTTTTAGTTCGCCAGGCTCCACCATACCTTCTTCAGGCATGTATGGATATTGGATAGATTTCATATTCTTTGTTGTGATGGCCATTTCAACGTTACGAATAAGTGTTGATTCGTCTGAAATTGAAGCGACCTTTGGTTCGAAGTCACATTTCATCACGAATACGAATGGATCATCAAAATATTTGCGTAGTTTTGCTTGCGCGATCAAAAATACACCACCACGTACAGCGCTTGTATCGAGATATGTATAAACGAGAGGTTCACTCATATCTTTGAAGTTTTCCTTTGTTTCTGCAAAGCGAATGCGATTAAATAAGTTGTAATGAGGGTTTGAATCGAGTTCGTGCCCTTCTTCTACAATAAAGCGACCGATCTTTGTTGGAGCTTGTTCAGTTTTTGCATGACGCTCTACTTTTCGTTTTGATATTTTTAATAATTCACCATTCAAAAATTCTTTTAAAGAGCTATCTTCATACTCTTCAGCGTCTAATGTTTGAAAATGTTTGTAGCGTTTATCAACTGCTTCACCTTTTCCTTCAACTTGTACCACATAAAAGGAAAGAAAATTTATTTCAAAATCCATATTTATCACCTTGTTTCATTTCATTAACTCTTATCAGTATAGAGATGGAAAAAACTTTCGTCAATTTATATAAGGAAGGGAGAGTCCCTTCCTTATATATTTTTTATTTTCGAAATTAAAAGCCGTCTTCTAATGCTGAAAATGGAATGTTAAGTCTGTTTTCTATTGTACGTAGACGCTGATTTAAACGGTTCAGTCTACGAGTATGGCGTTCAACTGTGTTTTCTAGTTGACGTACTCTTTGTTCAAGCTCATTTACTCGTCGTTCTAGTTGACGGTTTCCAGTACCAGGGAAAGAGATCGGAAGTTGAAATTGGCGATTTGGATCGTATGGATTAATTTGCTCTGTTTGATCTATATATTGTTGGTATTGTGCTTGTAAATCATATTGAGGTTGAGATCCATATTGGTTATATGGATCATAAGGGTTGTAGGGATACATAAATACTCCTCCATTTCTTAAAGGTGGGTTGAATTCATCATAATGTATGTGCGAAAGCGGAGTAGTGGCACGGCAAATACCTAAATACGCTGAAATGATTGATTGTGTTTGTCTATAAAAACTTGGTTTAAGTTGTTTAATAATGATCATGTATGAGAAATCGGCATTACGGTTTCTGAAGCATGCAGGTGAATAGAGAGGTGAAATGAAAGAGTTTTACATTTGTATTTCATCTGTTGAATGGTATATACTGGATAGAGATAGGTTACACAAAAGTTACAATCTTATCAAACTCAAAAATTTATATAAATATGTATAGACATTTACAAAAGAAAAGAGTAATTTAAATAGAGTAAAAAACAACTTGTAACATTTTCTAAATATATTGTAAAATGATTGTAACAAAACATACATAAAAGTGAAATAATACATAAGAAATAATGTTGGGGAAAAGGAGAGAGTATATTGTTCCGAAAAATAAAGGGTATATTAGTAGGGGTGCTATGCGTAGCTGTAGTAAGTGGTTGTGGCACAAAAGTAAGTGATGTGGCATTAGTAAGTGATTTTGGTGGGAACGTTGTAGAGGCTAAGGCTGATGTGCAGGATTCAATTAGCTTAGTGGATGGGCGTACTGGTACTGAAGTGAAAAAAATAGACTTATCGAGTTTAGGCTATTTTGAAG
Organism: Bacillus hominis; assembly: GCF_030348325.1. Lineage (NCBI taxonomy): Bacteria > Bacillati > Bacillota > Bacilli > Caryophanales > Bacillaceae > Bacillus > Bacillus hominis. Next base: position 3,124,909 of record NZ_JAUCFS010000005.1, on the reverse strand, counting down.
ATGAAGCGAAATTCAAAAAATCGGTAACGAAGGTTGCTGGTGAAGTTGGGAAAAGCGTTGACAAAAAGATGGTTCCTTCACGTATAGCACCGGATGGAAGTTGGCAAGAAGGAAAGCCTTCTTATGAATTAATGGAAAAAGAATTAGTAGACAAATTATTAAATGTAGGTATGTGGGATTCTTCATATCAGTTACCTATCGTTGAGAAAAAGCCTACCGCAACATTAAGTGATGCGCAAGGAAGTGGCACGGTAATTGGTAGATATGAAACGAATTTAGGTGGCTCAGCAGGTGGCCGTATTGAGAATATTCGTTTGTCAGCAGCGAGCATAAATGGAGTTGTATTAGCAAAAGGAGATAGTTTCTCTTTTAATGCATTAATCGGTGATACAACGCCAGATAAAGGATATCAATTAGGTAAAGAAATTGTAGATGGTAAATTAGTAGATGGTTATGGTGGTGGCGTTTGTCAAACATCATCAACTCTATACAATGCAGCAGATCAAGCTGGTTTAAAAATGGTAGAGAGAACGACACACTCTAAAACAGTAGGTTATGTTCCACAAGGAAGAGATGCTACAATTGCATATCCATATTTAGACTTAGTATTTGAAAACACGAATGATGCTCCTGTTAAGCTTTATATGGGCATTCAGGGCGGAAAGTTAGTTGCTGAAGTACATAAAATGAAATAAGCATTATAGTTGAAGACTAATAAAATGATAGATTTATAGTTTGTATAATAGAAGCCATCTCTTCTGAGTTTCAGAGGAGATGGCTTTTTTGTCATTAATGAGCATGAAAACTATTAATTCTGATTTTTCTTATTTACATAGTGTGCTTTTAGTTGTATCCTTCATAGTAACGGCTATGTTAATTTATTTTGAAAAGTATAAAGGACTAGGAGAGGAAGTTAACCATGGTACAAATTCATTCGAAAACACGCATTGGTCATGTTGAGTTTAAAGTGAAAGATTTAGAGCGTCAAATTGCTTTTTATGAGAATGTAGTAGGCTTAGAAGTAATAAAGAAAGAGGGGAATAAAGCATATTTAGCTGGAAAAGGTGGTAAGAATGCTTTACTCGTTCTTGAGCAGGTGGAAGATGCAGCGCTTCAAGAACCACGTACGACGGGTATATATCATGTCGCCTTTTTAGTTCCAACTCGTGAAGTTTTTGCTTCGGCACTATTTGGTGTTATTCGTAATAAAAAGGTAATTGATAGTCCGGTTGAGCAAGAAGGACGTTATACATATTCAAATGAGATTTTACCAATTTCAAGATTTAATAGCGCAAGTGATCATACGTATAGCGAAGCGTTTTATTTACAAGATTTAGAGGGTAATGGTATCGAAATATATGCAGACCGTCCACGTGATCAATGGGGAGAAGGGCCAGGAGGAAGTACGCCACTTGATTTAAAAGAACTAGCAACACTCGTTGATTATGAGTTTGATGGTTTACCAGCCGAAACGGTAGTTGGACACGTACATTTACGAATAGCTGATGTAGAGAAGTCACATGAGTTTTATGTAGATACAGTAGGTTTTGAAGTACAACAGCGTGAAGATGATTGCTTGTTTATTTCGGCAGGAGGCTATCATCATCATATTGGTGCAAATACGTGGAACGGGGTAAATAACCCACATCCACCAGCACATGCAACGGGACTAAAAGTGTATACGATTGTACTGCCTCATAAAGAAGCGTTAGATGAAGTAAAAGCAAGATTAATAGAAAAACAACATGAAATACATGAAACTACAAATGGATTTACGGTAGTAGATCCAAGTGGTATTACAGTGCAGTTTGAAATAGAAGCAGTGTAAAAGAAACCAGAAAGTGTTTAATCACTTTCTGGTTTCTTTTTTTGTGAGTCATTCATAGCTCAATCCAATACCTTCTTACAACATTCCCATCTTCTTCAGTAAAATCCTCATCACGAAGACCACCATTATGTAAAATCGTTTTCTCTGAAGCGGTATTCACTTCGTCGCAAACAACAAGTGCTTTCGTGATGTTTAATTGCTTCGTTTGCTCCAATGATAGCTCGAGTAGTTTCGTAGCATATCCTTTTCTTCTTTCAGAAGGACGAATGCCATAACCGATATGGCCGCCAGCATTAAACAAATGCTCTGTTAAACTATGGCGAATATTAACAGCTCCTACAATTCTATTTTCATCTGTAACAAGCCAATATGTAGAATCTGGTACCCAAGTTTTAGGAATATTTATTCCGTTATGTGCATCGACTAATTCTTGAATCATAGCTGGGAAGTTAGAAGGGTCTTTTGAAATAACCCACGGAATCATCGTTTCACCGCTATCTTTCCATTCGTTATAAAAATCTAAATATTCTTCTTGTAAATCGGTAGTAGGTGTAATTAAAGATACATTCATCATTTATAATCTCCTTTATTTCAACAAAATTTTTTGTATAAAAGAAAGTGATTTATAACTTTCTCAACCTCATTTCATATGCCATTTTCAACTGCAAGTAAATTACACGTTTAACTTTGAAGATTTTTGTATGAAAAGTAGGTTGGTTTATTTATGTTAATATTTAAAATATTAACATAAATAAACTGGAATATTAAATATATTTTAATAAAATGCTTTTATATCGATGGATAGATACATGTGATAATTTTTGTTTTATCTATCTATAATGAAAGGAAATAAATTAGTAGGTAGTTACTATACGTATCCAGGGAAGTATTATTTACATGTATATCAGTACGGTGGGGGAACAGGAAAGTATACGGTAGAAGTAAAATAGTAAAAGGGTCGCCGTGAATGGCGACCTTTTTTATTATGCGTTATACCCGAATAATTTTAGATCTTCTCCTGAGTCTGAAATTATGTTTTCGAATCGCAATCCTACTTTTTCTAAAAGTTTTCCGGAATCAACATTGTCTGTAGAAGTAATTGCTACAATTCGTTTCATTCCTAGCTTCTGTACACCATATTTCATTACAGCAGAAGCTGATTCATAGCCGTATCCTTTTGAACGGAATTTTTCTAAAAAGGCAAAACCGATATCAATATCTTCTAATGAATCTCTTTTAATAAGACCGCACATACCAAGCGGGATAAGATCTTCTTTTCTTTCTACTAAGTAAAGACCAAATCCAATTTTGTTATACATATCGATTGGCCCGTTTACAATATAATTTTTTGCGTCTTCTAAGTTTTTAACCCCTTTATCACCAATAAACTGAATCCATGCAGGATCGTTTACTAACTCGAGAATAAACGGAGCATCTTTTATATCAAACCAACGAAGATTGAGACGTTCAGTTTCTAAAACTATCAATCTATTGCACCCCCTTTAAAAGTTATAACAATTAGTATGGATTGTGCGAAATAAAAGTGCAAGTTATTTTAATTGAGAGTTACTTGTTCACATAAAGTTCGATTGTTTTGTATAGAAGGATATTTTATAATTAGGATTAACTGGAAAGAGTGAGATGCATATACAATGACTCCTAGGTAACTAGGAGTTTTTACTATATAACTATCATTATTACTAAATATGACACACTACACATTCTACTTAAGGAGGTACATAATGAAGAAATTATATAACGCATCGTTTACTTATTTAATTATTGGTTTACTATCAGGAATATTCGCTAGGGAGTATGGGAAATTTAAAGGGATTATAGGATCTACACTATTAAATCTTTTACATACGCATACGTTAGTACTTGGCTTTTTCTTCTTTTTAATTGCTTTAGGATTAGCAAAAGTATTCGCTTTTCATGAAGTGAAAGGATTTAATAACTGGTTTATTTTACATAATATCGCATTAACTTTAATGTTAGGATCGCTAGCTGCGAGAGGACTTCTTCAACTAAATGGAGCGGACTTTAAAGGGTTAACTTATATTGTAGGTTTCTCTCATTCTATGATGGCATTTACTTTAGTTTGGTTTATGATTTTATTGAAGAAATCGTCTAAAATGTAGTTTTATAAAAAAGAACTTGTAGGGAATACTACAAGTTCTTTTTTATATAAAATTCCAGGAATCTCACTATTCTGATTATTTTGTATAAAAATGGTATAATTATTGTGGAGTAAATAATATAAAAGGGGAGCTCGTTATGGAAATAACAATTGAACGTTTAGTAAATGAATTAAAGGATGTACTTCCTGAAGATCGAGTAGTTGTTAATAAGACAGTAAGAGAGTTACATAGTAAAGATGAATCATATCATACTAGTAGTTTGCCGGATGTAGTTGTGTATCCGAAAACGGCTGAGGAAGTTAGCAAGATTATGAAAGTAGCGAGTCACCACGGAAAGGCTGTCATTCCATTTGGGGTAGGTTCTAGTTTAGAGGGCCATATAATTCCTTATGAAAAGGGGATTACGGTTGATTTTTCATTAATGAACAAAATACTTGAAATAAGAGAGAAAGATTTTCTTGTGAAAGTACAACCAGGAGTGACTCGTTCTCAGCTCAATAAAGAATTGAAAAAGTACGGTCTGTTTTTTAGTGTAGATCCAGGTGCAGATGCAACGTTAGGAGGCATGGCTGCTACGAATGCGAGCGGAACGACAGCGGTTAAGTATGGTGTAATGCGTGATCAAGTTCGCGATTTAGAAGTGGTACTTGCTGATGGACAATTGATACATACTGGCAATTTAGCGGCGAAGTCATCATCAGGTTATCATTTAAATGGTATTTTCGTAGGATCAGAGGGTACGCTTGGATGCTTTACAGAGCTAACATTAAAAGTATACGGCATACCAGAACATGTTATGGCTGCGAGAGCATCGTTCCCAACTATAAATGATGCAGTAGACGCTGTTATTCATATATTGCAAGCTGGTATTCCAATTGCGAGAATAGAGCTTGTTGATGAACTATCTATGAAACAAGTAAATCATTATAATGAAACGAGTTACAGAGAAGAACCTACACTGTTTTTAGAGTTTCATGGCAATGAAGCAGGGCTAAAGCAAGATATTGAATTTACGAAAGAAATCGTTCTTGATCATAAGTGTAAAGAAATTGCGTTTGAGACGGAAACAGCGGCGAGAAATAAATTATGGGATGCAAGACATAACTTAGCATACTCTTACGTTCATAGTTATCCTGGTAAAAAGCTAATGAGTACGGATGTTTGTGTACCAATTTCGGAATTAGCTGGCGCAATTCAACATGCGAAAGAGGTATTAGATAAAGTAGGTCTTGTTGGTGGTATTCTTGGTCATGTTGGGGACGGTAATTTCCATGTGCTCTTAATGATTGATCCAAATGATAAAGATGAAGTGAGAAAAGGTGACGAAATAAACGAAAGTATCGTACTGTACGCTCTTAAACGAGGCGGAACGTGTACTGGAGAACATGGCGTTGGGATTGGAAAACGAAAGTATCAAGAAGAAGAACATGGGGCGGCATTATTCGTAATGGAGAAAATAAAGAAAGCTCTTGATCCGCAAAATATTTTGAATCCGAATAAAATTTTCAAGCTAACAGATAAGGAATGATGAAGTTTGGAGAAACGAATTATACACTTTGAAGGATTGGTCGTCTTATTAGCTGCGATTTATATATATGCATTATGTGGATTTAGTTGGTTATTATTTATCGTATTACTTTTTGCACCTGATTTAGCGATGGTTGCATACACGATAAATAATCGTGTCGGTGCGCAAATTTATAATCTATTTCACACATATATTATATCAATAATACTTGTTTTAATAGGGGTCTATTTAAAGATAGATACAATCTTAATGGTTGGTTTAATATGGACAGCGCATATTGGGATGGATCGAATGCTTGGGTATGGATTGAAGTATGAAACTGATTTTAAGGATACGCATATTCAGAGGTTATAAAGTGTAAATTTAATCAGTGGGGACAGTCCTCACTGATTATTAGTCTTACTACCCGCAAATAGCGGAATAAAAATGAGTTGAGAAGACATGTAGCGTTTCGTAATTATCTTCGTGAACATACCGATGTTGCTATTGAATAGGGGCGCTTAAAGGAAAGTTTAGCAAGAGAGCCGAAAAGTCGAGCCGATTATAGTGAAGGTAAGACGGCATTTATTACAAATATATTGGGGGAAATAAACTAAGGCGGCAGAAGTACATGCGGCCTATTCTTTTTAGATAGAAGGCTGCCATTATAAAACAAATACAAACTGGCCCTGTTGAGTGTTACGAGACTTGAATATAATGGGAAATAAGAAGATAAGAAAAGAGGGAGCTTATGTACATACCAAAATACTTCGCAATACAAGATGAAGAGATGAAGTACGAAATAATTGAACAAAATAGCTTTGCAACGTTATTTTCTCAACATAATGGAGAACCATATGCAACGCATTTACCGTTGCTATTAAATAGGAAGACTCTTACTTTACATGGGCATTTCGCACGTCCGAATGAACAGTGGAAAGATATTGAGAATCAACAAGTACTAGCTGTATTTCAAGGGCCGCATAGTTACATCTCTCCGTCATGGTATGAAACAAACAAAGCAGTACCAACATGGAATTACATTGCTGTGCATGTATATGGTGAATTAGAAATTGTTGAAGATGAACAGGAATTAATAGATTCTCTTCAAGATTTAGTACATAAATATGAAAATCCAAAGAGTACCTACTCGCTGAATGAGGTAGATCCGAATTATATGGAAGGATTAAGTCGGGGAATAGTTGGATTCAAGATAAAGGTAAATAAAATAGAAGGAAAAGCGAAGTTAAGTCAAAATCATTCTGTAGAGAGACGGGATTTAGTTGTGGAGGAGCTTGAGAAAGTTGGTAGTGAGGGGAGTAGGGGGATTGCTAGAATGATGACGAGGAATTCGTTGTAATAGAAAAAATAAGCTATATATTATTGATTTTAGTAATGTAAATGACATAAGAGAGCTAAGAACAAAGATGTGAATATTTCAACGAATAAACATGAAGTCATGCAATTATGCATGACTTCATGTTTGAAATTTTTGTGTGAAAAAATGTATAAATCAACCGCCGCCATCACCTACAGAAAGGTTTTGTATCTTGGTATTAGAATGATCCAATTTTGTTGGACTTGTTATACCAGTACTAAATGCTAGAATTGTAACGATTCCCATAAAACTTAAGAGTAACTTTTTCATTTTAATCCTCCTTTAGCATTTGCTTTTTTCTTTGCTTGTAATGCCATATAAAAATATTTACTTGCTTCAGAATGTTCGTTTTCATCATAGAATTTAATTGCCAATGTTTCACAATGTTCCTGAACATCTTCATATAATTCTTCTCGCTCGAAATATTTAATTCCTGCTAATGCTACTTTTTCAAATATTTTAGCAGGTGAACTGTTATTTAGTTCTTGTAAAATCATAAAGCGATGTTGGAATTCCTCTTGTTTTAGTTCGTTACTAATATTTAATCCTCTTTTTATTAGCTCGTCTGCTACGCTAATTTCCTTTAATTTGTAGTATTCTAAAGCGCTAGCAAAAATAGCTTTATAATGATTTGGGGATTTCTCGACAACTTCAGAGAGATAACGAATAGCTAATGCGTTAAGGTTTTGATTTGAATACATCCATCCTAAGTTATGTCGAACCATTAAAATGAATTTTTCTTTTCCTGTTTTTTGAAATTGATTCATTGCAGCTGTAAAATGTTCTTCAGCAAGTTCCCATTCTTTTAAATTTATACATGCTAAACCTAAAATGTTATCACAAAAAGCTACATTCACTTCATATCCTAGATGATTAGAAAACATATCTTTAGCTTTTGTTACTTCTTTGATGGCTTGAAGTGTTTGTTGATTGTCATAGTAGGAATATCCTAGTTTATAGTAGAACTCTGCTTTCTCAATTTCATCGGGAATGTATTGAAGTAAAGCTTCAGCTTTATCATAATGCTCTCTCGCTAGTATATAGTTTCCAATTGCATCTGAGTGAATAGCTTTAAAGAAGTGATAGTAATATGATAAGAAATTATTTGTTGGAATTTCAAATGACTCAATTTTATTAAAACTGTCTTTAGAGACGCCTAAGTTATCAATTAAATAATTGTATCGGAAATTTAGTAGAGAATAATAGAGTAATAGGTTTTGATCAGGTATACCTTTTGGATATTCGTTTTTTAAAATGTTAATTTTATTGTCTATTTGTTCTTTAAAACGGTTTGCACTATCAATGCGTCTTAAACGGATTTCTATGTACCATTCGTTTAAGAGTTGTGTGATTTGTTCACTTTTAGTGGGTGTAAACATGAAGACTCCTCCTTTTTAGAATATTCTTATAACTAATAATAACAAAAATAGTAATATTAAAAAGTAAAACTGATATTTCTCAACATTTTTCACGAAGATAGTCAATTAATGTGATCGGAATAGTAATGTATTTATGGTTTGATGGGAGTACGATATATGCTTGTGCTAAACAAAAAAATGTGCCTTCAATAATTGAAAGCACATTAAAAGATATTACACAATCAAGTCCCACAAAAAGTACGATAAGGACGATTCGTCGGCACAGGTGGAACGCAGTATGCTTCTTGGTCTGTAGAATACGCATAAGGATTTGATAAAGCTTCAAGAAGCTTCTCCATTACGCTATAGTCTCCATCTGTAACAGCTGCTTCTAGTGCTTCTTCTACGCGGTGGTTCCTTGGGATAATTGATGGGTTATTATTTTTCATCATCTCATAGGCGTTTTCTTTTGATTCGTCTTGACTTTCTATTCGAGATTGCCATAGTCCGTACCATTCTTTAAATTCTGGACTTTCAAATAGTGGTGTACTTTCTAGTGTATCGAGAGTTAATGAACGGAATGTATTTGTGTAATCCGCTTTATATTTCTCCATCATTTTTAAAAGTTTCTCAATAAGTACTTTGTCTTGTTCGTCTTCACAAAATAGTCCTAATTTCTTTTTCATTCCAAGGAACCAATTGTTTTCATACTGTACGCTAAATTTTGAAATTTCATCTTGGGCGATTTTTAATGCTTCTTCTTCATCTTCATGCAGAATCGGTATTAAAGATTCTGCTAATCGAGCGAGGTCCCATGCGGCCATATATGGCTGATTTCCATATGCGTAGCGACCTTGTGTATCAATAGAGCTGAATACGGTTTCTTGGTCGTAATTGTCCATAAATGCACAAGGACCGTAATCAATTGTTTCGCCACTAATTGTTATGTTGTCAGTGTTCATTACACCGTGGATAAATCCAACAAGTTGCCATTTTGCGATAAGACTTGCTTGTCTTTTAATGACTTCTTGTAGTAACGCGGTATATCGGTTTTCATGAGCTTCAATTTCCGGATAATGTCTTTTTATCGTATAGTCAGCTAGTGATTTTAGGTCCTCGATTGAGCCGCGAGCTGCAGCATATTGAAATGTACCGACGCGAATATGGCTGCTTGCTACTCTAGTTAAAATTGCTCCAGGTAACTTTGTTTCGCGGTACGTAGGCTCACCAGTTGTGACAACTGCTAAACTACGAGTAGTCGGAATATCAAGTGCATACATTGCTTCGCTTATAATATATTCACGTAGCATCGGACCGAGTGCGGCACGACCATCTCCTCGGCGTGAATAGGGAGTAGGGCCAGAACCTTTCAGTTGAATATCAAAACGTTCACCTGAAGGAGTAATTTGTTCACCTATTAAAAGGGCACGACCGTCGCCTAACATATTAAAATGTCCGAATTGATGACCAGCGTATGCTTGAGCTAATGGATGAGCACCTTCTGGGAGTGCGTTACCAGCAAAAATCGCGATTTCGGCTTCCTTCTTCAGTTCTTCAGGGTTAAAGCCAAGAGATATCGCTAGTGAATGATTGAGTTTAACTAGCTCCGGTGAATTTACGGGAGTAGGGGGGATTTCTGTATAAAATGATCGTGGTAAAGTAGTATAACTAGTATCTAAATTCCAACCTGTTTCATTATTTTTAGTCATTTTATCTCCTCCTTTTTGTATTTTTAATTGTGTATTTGTACGTATGTATTCTTTGTAAAGTTAACTAAAAGTATAATGTATTATTTCCCCTTGCAATCTATTGTAAGGACTTCACTGCATTGTGTCTATTTAACAGCAAATACAAAAACTCCATTTTTCAAAAAGATTGATTAAAATGGAGTTTTGTTATTATTTGATTTTTACAATTATCTTTCCTTTTGCTCTTCCAGACTCCGAATATTCCATTGCTTTTTGAGCATCTTCAAAAGAGAAAACTCGATCAATTATAGGTTTGATTTTTCCAGCTTCAATATAGTTTGCAATAATACGTAATTGATCTCCGCTTGGTTTCATAAATAAAAATGAGTACTGAGCATTATGTTTTTTTTCAAGTGAAGTAAGTTTATTGCTTGCTAATGAAAATAAGAGTGTTTTAAAAAATCCTGAACCAAATTCTTTACCGAATCGAGCATTCGGCATTCCTGAAACGGAAACAATGTTCCCACCGCTTTTTATAATATCAAATGATTTTTCAAGTGTTGTCCCGCCGATTGTATCAAATACCGCATCATAATTTGTTAGTATATCTTCAAATTGCTCTGTTTTGTAATTAATAATTTCATCTGCACCAAGAGATTTTACTAAATTCGCTCCAGCTTCACTAGCAGTCGTTGCAACAGTAGCACCCATTATTTTTGCTAACTGAATAGCGAAAGTCCCGACACCACCGGATCCAGCGTGAATCAAAATCTTTTGTCCTTTTTGTAATTGCATGATGTCATGTAATGCTTGATAGGATGTTAAGCCAACGAGTGGAATCGACGCTGCTTCCTCAAAACTTAAATTTTTTGGTTTTAAGGCTATATCATCCTCATGAATGGCTATATATTCCGCAAAAGTGCCGATCTTATCTTTTCTTGGACGTGCATATATTTCATCACCAACTTTAAAACGATTCACTTTTGCTCCAACCTTCACGATGACACCGGAAAAGTCATTCCCAAGGATTAGTGGCATTTTATATTTAAGCAACACCTTCACTTTTCCATCGCGTATTTTAAAATCAATTGGGTTAATACTAGCTGCATGAATTTCCGCGAGCACCTCATACTCATTTATTTCAGGAGTGGGCACCTCTGTCATACGCATTGGGACTTTCCCATACTGATCAATTATCATTGCTTTCATTTCTTGTACCTCCAAATTTCAATAAAAGTTTTGCAGTAACTTCTCAATATCTAATACAAGGTTTTTTAATAAACTTAATTTTGTACGTATATCAATATAATAAAAATTCTTTGTACCTTCTTTACGCATTAAAATAATACCAGCTTCTCGTAAAATTTTAAGATGATGTGATACTGCTGGTCGAGAAAGGTGTGTTTGCTTAGTGATTTCTCCTACACGTAATCCTGTTTGACATTCCGTTTTCATTAGAACTAACAAAATAGCTTGACGTGTTTCATCACCAATTGCTAATAATATTTTTTGACAATTTATAAAATCTTCTTTAATAACATTTAATTGTTCTTGTTTATTCATTTCAATCACTTTGCCTCCTGGTAATTAGTCGAAAGGTTTAAGATGATGAACCATTATATCGATACGGTAATGCTACATGATAGTTGTATGAGGTGCAATATTGAGAAAGAAAATCGAGACGAATGAATTTATATGTATTAAAAATTATGGAGTATTAATTATAGAAAATAGAAAAGGGGGAATGTATTTCTAAAAAAATAAGCGGTGTAACCCCATATAACATATAGAGCTACGACCGCTTATATTTTTTTGATTATATTTATGTCACTGAGCTCAGAAGAATGATGTGGAGGATAAATATATGAAATCGAATTATGTACCAGTTTTAATTGTTGGAGGAGGATTATCAGGATTAGTGTCTGCGTTATTTCTTGCAAAACATAATATTGATTACTTACTTATTGAAAGGCATTCGTCTACTGCAATTCATCCGAAAGCAGGTGGGCTTACTTTACGTACGATGGAGTTATTTCGAGAATTAGGTTTGGAAAAAAGAATTAAATCAGCAGGAAGAGCATTAGAAAATTGCCGAGGAAGAATAGCGGTTTATACAATAGCTGATGTGAATAATGAAGAATTGTCTCATATAAGACAATTCTTCTATTTGCTTTCAACTTACAAAATAAAAATATTGTAAGTTGAAAAAGGATGTGTTAATCTTATAACCTAATTGAAATAGTATTTTTTTGTACCTAACTTACAAATAATAAAAAATGTAAGTTGTTATTTAAATGATATTATTATGTAAATAAAGTGGACGGTGAGAAAAATGACAGATAAGGCATTAACGAAAAATGTTGTTTTAGATGCAGCGGAAAAAGAGTTAATGAAATATGGATGGAGTAGGACGACACTTGTTAGTATTGCGAAGTCACTGGATGTTAGTCATGCGGCTTTATATTCTTATTTTCGGAGTAAAGCCACGCTACGTGATGCTATTTTAGAAAGGTGGCTGTTAAAGTACTCGGATCAGCTTGAGAAAATTGCTGGAAAAGAGGGAGAGACGGAAAGTATTTTACAAGAGTGGTTCTTTCGTTTATTTCAGCTTAAAAAGAAAGAGCTACTTGAAAACGAAGAGTTATTTACATTGAATAGTTCGTTAGTGCAGCAAAAGAATAAGGTGATCCAAAAGCATGAAGAAAGATTAGTTGGACAACTGGAGAACGTGATAAATCGTGGGATAGAGCGTAATGAGATTAAAAAACAAGATAGTTTGTTTTTAGCGCATACGTTATTTGGGTTACTTTCATCGTTTTATCATCCTGCTTTTTCTGAGAGATGGAAAGAAGAGAGGATAAATGAAGAGTTCCAAAAGTCATGGGATATTGTTGCCTGTGGCATTTTTCAAAAGTAAAAAGTTGCGTATCATATAAGGCTTTCAAATAGTATGAGAAGGGGAGATTATATGAGTCATTATAAAGAAGAGCAACAACGTGTAAATGTAGTCATTAAAAAAGTAGATGAGGAACTGAAAGAACTGGATGGCCGAGTTGGTTCGGTGAAGTCTGAAATTGTCAGTATTAGAAAAAACTTTTGGGAAGATGTAAAAGTAAATATAGATAACATTAAAGAAGCTGTTGAAACGGCGGCGAGTATTAGGCAAGAGGCAGAGCTTCTTGCTGAAAGAGAACATACACATCGTCATACGAAAAATGAATATAACCTTTTAACGAAAATAAAAGAAACGCCGTATTTTGGGCGGATTGATTTTAAAGAAGATGATGAAGCGGATACTGATGAAATGTATATCGGTATCGGCTCTTTTTATGATAAAGAAAATGATGAGTTTTTAGTATACGATTGGCGGGCACCTATTTCGAGTCTTTATTATGATTACACTTTAGGGAGGGCGCAGTATAAAGCGCCCATAGGTACGATTTCAGGCGATTTGCTTTTAAAACGTCAATACATGATTCGAAACGGAACAATTCAAAGTATGTTTGATACAGGTGTGACCATAGGTGATGAATTATTACAAGAAGCACTTGGACGAAATGCAAGTGAACAAATGAAAAGTATTGTAGCGACAATACAAAGGGAACAAAATCAAATTATTCGAAACGATAAAAGTGATGTGTTAATTGTGCAAGGTACTGCTGGGAGCGGGAAGACTTCAGCAGCGCTACAGCGCGTTGCTTATTTATTGTATCGTTACCGTGGTACGGTTAATGCGGATCAAATTTTATTGTTTTCTCCGAATGAGTTGTTCAATAGTTATATTGCGAACGTGTTGCCAGAGCTTGGAGAAGAGAATATGCAACAAACAACCTTTCAGGCGTATGTTGAGCATATGATTGGAAGAGTTTTTTCTATAGAAGATGCTTTTTCGCAGTTAGAATACGTTTTAACAAAAAAGAATGAAAGTACGTATGAAACTAGATTAAAAGGGGTTCAATATAAATCTTCGGTTGAATTTATGGGACTAATTGAGAAATATGCGAGAAGTCTAAGTGAAAAAGGGTTACAATTTCATGATATCAAATTTAAAGGCGAAATGATTATTGAGGCAAGAACGATATATGATTATTTTTATACGCTAAACACGTCTATTTCCATTCCAAATCGAATGCAACTTACAATGGAATGGATTTGTAAGAAGTTAAACGAATTTGAAAAGAAAGAAGCGAAAAAAGACTGGGTAGAAAGAGAAATTCAGTATTTAAACAAAGAAGATTATAATCGCTTATATGAAAAATTAGAGAAGGACAATCAATTTGATTATTATGAGCAGGAGCATGAATTATTAACGAAATATGTAGTGAAGAAACATTTTCGTTCGTTACGTAGAAAGGTGAAAAAATTCGCTTTTGTAAATCATTCTGCGATTTTTCAGCAGTTATTTGAAAGTATGCAGAAAGATATTTTCGTACCAGATTGCTGGGAAGATATATGTAAGCAAACGGTGAAGCGTTTGAAGAATAAACGGTTAGCATATGAAGATGCAGCACCATATTTATTTTTAAAAGAGTTAATTGAAGGCTTTAAAACAAATCATCTTGTAAAGTTTGTATTCATTGATGAAGTACAAGATTACACATCATTTCAATTAGCATTTCTACAACGACTATTTCCGAAGGCGAAATGGACATTACTTGGTGATAGGAATCAAAATATTTTCTCTCATGATCATAATAGAGAGAACGATATTATCTCCATATTATTTGCAAATCGTAAAGTAGAAACAGTTCAGCTTAATCGTAGTTATCGATCGGCAAAACCGATTATTGAATTTACAAAGTATATGATTCCAAATGGAAAAAATATTGAAGCTTTCAACAGGGATGGTAAGAAGCCAGTTTATATAAAAGTAAGTGATGAACGAGAGCATGTAGAAAATATGATTCTTAAGGTGAAAGAGTTAGAAGAAAAGGGCCATAAAACAATTGCGGTTATTTGTAAAACAAATGAAGAATGTATGAAAGTTATGGAGCTAATAGGGGATACATTAAATGTCCATCTTGTGCAAAAAGAAAATACAAATTATGAGAAAGGCGTTGTTATTATTCCGGCTTATTTGGCAAAAGGGATAGAGTTTGACGCTGTAATTATATTTGATGCTTCAAGTGATAGTTACTATAAAAAGTCTGAACAGAATTTATTTTATGTAGCATGTACAAGGGCAATGCATGAATTATATGTATATTATGCAGGGGAGATTACGACATTTCTTTCGAAAGTACCGAAAGCATTATTTCAAAACGAAACGAGTAAAGGGGGATCTGTTTAATGGCTAATCAATTTAATACTTTTCAAAACTGTAGTAAGGAAGTATCAATGTTATTACCATTACCGAAGTATGTAAAATTAGTGCATGAACATGAAGAATTACGTGACAGTGTAAATGTTGAAATACATCGTTATCAAGCAGAAGAACCACTAAATTACGGTGGTTCTCATATTACAACGATTACTTCTCAAAATGGTAAATACCTGTTGAGTTATACGAACATGATGCCAGTATACTCTAGTAAACTGCCTCATAAGGATGAGGTAGAGAACATAGCGATGGAGATAATGGAAAAGGTTGATTGACAATATGCAAATGGCCTAACTTTGCTTCGTATAGAAAGACAAACGAGGCAGTATGTTGACGGGGGACAAACTGTGGAGTTTCCTGTTCTATGGGTAAAGATGATGCATAATAACGGAAGTTTCAACTGGGTAACAATTGGTGGTGACGGACAAATCATCGAATTTGAGCGTGAAGTACGTTGGGATTATATGATGAGTCGCCGTCAAACGGAAATGTGGTATTACGATGATTGGGTATTAGCGCGTATTGGGAAAGGACCACAATTATTACCGCCAGCTGCTTTAGCATAAAATACAGAAGAATGCTATAAATCTATGATAATATACGGCTAGTTATGTTTTATCTATATAACGAAATGAATATAAAGGGCTGAGCGTCATGAGAAGAAAAGGCTACACATATTCATGGGTGAGTATAGCTGCATTACTAAGCGTTTTAGTGGCAAGTTTATGTAAAAGTAAAAGAATATTAAAAATGTAAATTTTTTATGAAGAAAATCTAAAGAAATGTCGTGGGAGTGACATTTCTTTTTTTATATGCTGTATAATCAATTTAGAAATGAGATTCGTTTTCATTAACGCTCATTTCCTCTTTTGAAATTACCTGTAATTTTAGCCATAATAAGCTGTTTTTCTTTTTCGTTATTTGCCCGATTTATTTTGTTTAAAAATTTTTCAGCGTCATTTCCTTTTAAAGTTGTAATTTGTTTTTCGTAATATTCAATTAAAATCATGTTATTTTTTGTTACTCGATAATGAAACATCATATCATCTAAACGATTGCGTTTATCGGTCTTTTTCAAGTTGCCACCTCCATTTTTGTTAATGTGTAACAAATGTTACATAAAAAATTTAAATTAAAGTTGGATCTATACGATTGTAAGGTGGAAATTTTGTAAAAAAGAACTACAATAGAGAGTAGTTAAAATTTGAACGTTAGAAAAAAGGAATCTAGTTTACTATGAGGAATAATAGAGTAGATAGATTATAAAATATAAAAAAATAAAAAGATATAGAATAGAATGGAAAAGTATAAAGTGAAACTAGATAAAAGAGGGTTCCCATATGTTTAAGAAATGGTTAATCGTTTTCTTTGTTTTTGCTATTTTTTGTGGGAGTGTCGCTGCACTCATACATGCAAATAAAGAAAAGAAATACAGTTTGAAGGCATTTTCAAACTTTGAGGATAAGGTTGGAAATGATAGGCTGGAAGTTGATGCAAATCAGAAAAAACGTTATGATATTGCAGCAACGAAACTCGATCAATATTTAAAAGATAAAGGATTTAACGGAACAGTTCTCGTAACAGATAAAAATAATGTAGTTTTACGAAAAAGCTACGGGTATGCGAATGTAAAAGATAAAGTTTTAACAACGCCAAGAACAAAATATCGCATCGGTTCCATAACAAAAACAGTAGTTGCAATATCTATATTACAGCTAAGAGAAAAAGGGAAATTGAATATAGAAGATAATGTGAATAAATATATTCCGTCGTTTCCGGCAGATAAAAATATTACGTTAAGAAATTTGTTAACACATACTTCCGGATTACCAGAGCAGGGACAAGGTGGTGTTGATGCAGCATCACGCTTAAAGTTAGTAACATGGATTGGATCTCAAAAGCTTGAATTTCCTGCAGGGATGGGATGGAGATATACCGATTATAATTATATGGTGCTTGCGTATATTGTAGAAAAGTTATCGAATAAACCGCTGGCTGAATATGTGAAAGAAAATATTTTTACTCCTGTTGGAATGCATGAATCTGGGATGGGGGCAACTTTCCCTGGAGATATGTTTTTAGCAGAAGGGTATACGAAAAAAGATAATGAGTTAATAGCTACGCCTCGTTTAAAAATGAATTGGCTATATGGTTGTGGTGAAATGTACACTACAGTGGATGATATGAAAAGGTTAGATGAGGCAATTATAGATAGTAAATTACTTTCTAAACAAAGTTTATCAGATATGTTTACTGTATCACCCGCTAGAAAGTATGGATTTAGTTTCTATATTAATGCAGATTATAATCATAATCATGGAGTATTAGCTGGATGGAACACGTTTAATAATTTTAATGGAGATAAACGAATTTTTGTAATTCTTTTCTCTAACGTACAAAATGGAATGAACGATGCATTTAATCAAGAGTTTAGAAAGATGGCGAAAGATTTAATAGAAGGAAAATAAGTGTTCAGTATGTAATGAAAAATCGGTATGGATAATTATCCATACCGATTTTTTGATTTACATTGTTTTTTAGAATTTAAATGATACAAATGGTAAAAATATGATGAATGAATTATATGTATGTTATTAAAATTATGTTAATCATAGCGGAGACTAATTGGTATTTTTTACATTAAATAAAAAACTTGAGCTTCACACTATGTGAAGCCTTACATTATTGGAGACAAGAACAGGAGGTTGGAAAAATGAAAAAAGTAGTGAAGCTTTGTTTAATAAGTGCATTATCTACAGCGATTATTAGTGGATGTTCTTTTGAAGGGAACAATGAAAATGCTAAAGGGAAAGAGGGGGAAAAAATAGAGGTACAGAAAAATGCTGGGAAATATACGATGCCGGATGAAAAAGATAAACATGAAGGTACATGGCTGCAATGGCCACATGAATACACATATGGTCAAGAGTATAAACAAGAAGTCGAACCAATTTGGGTTAAGATGGCAAGCGCTTTAACAGAGGGTGAAAAAGTCCACATTGTTGCATATGATCAGGAAGAAAAAGAGAGAATCAATAAGCTTTTAACAGATGAAGGGCTAAATATGGAGAAGATTGATTTCTTTATAGCGCCTACTGATGATGTATGGGCAAGAGATAGTGGACCAATTTTTGTTTATGACAATAATAAAAATCTAAAAATATTAGATCCAGCATTTAATGGTTGGGGGAATAAAACACCTTACAAAAATGATGCTCGTATACGTGAGAACGTTAGTAAACAATTAGGGATTGAAAGAATTGATTGGGGGAAATTTGTCCTTGAAGGTGGCGCAATTGAATTAGATAGCAATGGGACTGCTTTATTAACTCGAAGTGCAGTAACGAATAAAAATAGAAATCCTGATTTATCAGAAAAGGAAATTGAAAAATATATAAGTGATCTTGGCGTGACAAACTTTATTTGGTTAGACGGAGTGCCTAATTTAGATATTACTGATTTTCATATTGATGGATTTGCTAAATTCCATGATAAATCTACCATTGTAACGATGAAAGAAGATGACTTGGCTGAATGGGGGTTGTCAAACAAAGACATGGATACATTGTTAGATGCAAAAAATGCTTCAGGAAAGAAATATAAGTATGAATACTTACCGCTTAGTAAAGATAAAGTTACTTTAGAAGATGGAAAAACTCTCGATTATAAAGGGTCGTATATCAATTATTATATTGGAAATAAAGTTGTATTGGTGCCTAATTATAATGATCCAAATGACAAAATCGCAAATGATACGATTCAGAAGTTATATCCGGATCGTAAAGTAGTGGGAATTGATGTGAGAGAACTTTATAAAAATGGCGGAATGATCCATTGTGTGACACAGCAACAACCGATTCAATTGAAGTAATCGATTATAGTTTCGTTATGTTGCTTTATAGACAAAATAGGTGAAATGCTATCTTTACTTATTTTGTCTTGTTTTAACACCTGTAATAAGAATGAAATGTATAATTTTAATGTAATGATAATTAAATAAAAATATATTGTCATTATTGTTTTATATGGAAAAGGAGAAAAATGTTTGTGTTAAAGAATTTAAAGAGAGTATTTTCGTTGTTCCCTATCGTTCTACAGTACATTATAAATGTAGCTTTGATCTGTTTGGGAATTGTTTTAAGTGTGTTTCTTATGAAAGAAGTCATTCAATTTATACAAGAACTGAAATTGAGTGGTGAGGAATCTAGTTATCATTTAATTGATAGCATTGTCGTATTCTTTTTATATTTTGAATTCATCGTAATGATTATAAAGTATTTTCAAATGAACTTTCATTTTCCATTACGATATTTTATATATATAGGTATAACGGCTATTGTTCGTCTAATTATTATAGATCACGATAGTCCACTAGATTCATTGCTATACGCCTGCGCGATTTTTGTGTTAATTAGTGCTTTATTCATTGCAAATTCTAAAATAATGCGTCGTGATTTAGAAGAGTGAATATTTGTTGTTTAAATCAAAAAAGATGTTGTATCTTTTGGTAAAAAGGAGTAACGGTATTGAAAGAAATAATTTTAACCAGTTTCCTAATAATAGGGTTTATGATTCTACTATTTAATTGTATACTTTCATAATTTAAAGAATAACAAGTTAATAAAGAAAGAGGCTTTTGTAAATATGGTTCATTACAATAATCAAAATAGTTTACATCAAATATTTACATTAAAGGGAACAGTTATAAGAGATATTTTCCCGCAGATTTTATTATATATATGCGTTTCAACGGTAGTAACTGTGATTAATTATTATTATGTAGTAATAAAAATTAATCAAACCCCTTGGGTAATTGTTGGAGGGGCTTTAGGTTTACTGTTAGTTTTTCGTACTAACACTGCCTACGATAGGTACTGGGAAGGTAGAAAGTTATTCGGCACGATAGGTGCCTGTACTAGAAATTTAGCAGTTAGTTTTTTATGTCATTGGGAGTCTGAAGGGAAAAAGACGGATCAGGAAAAGCTGAAATTTTTACATTTATTAATTGCTTTTCCAAAGATAGCGAAAGGACATTTGAGAGACGAAAAAGATTTATCTGAAATCAAATCATTGCTTGATACTTGTTCTGAGAAGGAAAAAGAAATATTGATTGAGTCTATTCATTTACCGATTAGTATAGTTTTTATGTTAAAAACTATACTATCAAAAGGTTTGAAAACGGGTCAAATTCATCCAAATGCAATAATTAATATGGAAGCTGATTTGAATAATCTGCTTACGGCTGTGGGTGGATGTGATCGTATTAAAACAACGCCTATTCCTTTTGCATATTTTGCTCATATTAAAATTTTACTGCTCATATTTTGCGGGACTTTACCGATTGGTCTTGTTGATAGTCTTGGTTGGGCTACAGTACTAGCAACTACGTTTATAAGTTTTGCATTTATAGGGATAGAAGCAATAGGGGTTGAAATTGAAGATCCATTTGGTCAGGATCCAAACGATCTTCCGCTTGAAGCAATTTGCATAGGGATAGAGGCGAATTTAGTGAATTTGTATAATCAAAATGCTCTATTAGGATTCTTGGATTTGAAACGTGAGAAAAAAATCATCTAATCCTTCATTGTGTATGACGATTACATTTTTAATGTGGTCATGAAATACAGTGTTTTAAAATCTTGTCAAGAGTCAGTTTCCGGCTTAACGACGGCTTTATATTTTTTATATAAATATATAATATTTCTCCGTGCTATAATCCATTCATGAAATGTGAACGTTTCAAAAGTTGTAATGAAAAGAGAAATGAATTGGGGAATAGCTGGCTGATTGAAAACAGTTATTCGATCATTATTAAAAAGCGAGGTAAATAATATGGAACAAAAACATAATGGCATTATTTTTACTGCGATACCAGATGAATCAAATGAATATTATGAACCGTTTTATGAAGAACTTATTTATTTTAATGAAAATTTAAATGAAAAGAAGGGAGTTACAGACCAACTTATTTCTTTATCTGTTGAAGAACAAGAATTCCATACGAGCTTTTTTGAGTATGATGATATTTGGTTAAGAGATGTTGCGCCAGTTGTAACGAATCATCTTGTTAAATTTAAATATCGACCAAATTATTTACCAGATGATCAAGGGCGATATTTAGATCAACAATTTAATAAATGGTTGAAAAAGAACGAATTTGAATATGTGAAATCCCCGTTAATATTAGATGGTGGTAATCTTATTTGGAATAAAAAAGATACCGTTATATTAACAGAACGCATATTTGATGATAACGATGATTGGACAGAAGAGGAAATAATTGAGCAATTAGAGTGGGATTTAGATGTGAGCCGAGTCATTATTATTCCTGCTGAAGAAGGAGATGTACTTGCACATGCAGACGGAATGGTTAAATTTATTAATGAACACACAATGTTTATTAGTGATTTTCTAGGTGATAATGAATTTAGATATCATGTTCAAGAGATTATTCAAGAGCAAATGCCAGAAGCTGAATTTATCGTTGTTCCTTCCTCATATACAGAGAAAGGGCAATATGATCAAGAAATAGCATCCGCAAAAGGTTTGTATATAAATATGTTAGAAACATGCGATGCTCTTTACGTTCCTAAGTTTGGATTAGCTAAAGACAGAGAAGTTTTACGATATATTCAACAACATACAGAGAAACAAGCTATTCAAATTCATGTAGGAGAAATATCGACAATGGGAGGCGCAATGAATTGTTTAACGTGGTATTGTCCGAGTCATTTGTTACCTCCAAAAATGAAAAGGTTGGACAATCAGAATGAAGGTTCTTCAATCAAAAAAATATTTGATTGGTTTTAATAAATAAGCTTATAAGAAAATGTATTCAAGGGGTATTTATATGTATACAATTACTGAATTTTCGCGGATTTGTAAAATGAGTACACGGATGCTAAGACATTATGACAAAGAGGAGATATTAAAACCGGCATATGTGAACCCGGAAAATGGGTATAGATATTATGAACAAGGGCAGTTAGAAATAGCGTTGAAAATTAAAAAGCTGAGGGAGTACAAGTTTCCTTTACCGAAAATTAAAGTAATTCTCCAGTCATCAGATCAAAATTCATTTATTAAACATATGCAAGCGCAAATTATAGAGTTGTCTCATGAGGTGAAACAAAATTTACAGGTTATTTCTGAAATGAATGAAATGGTAAGTATGAACAATGGTTTAAATATCGCTCGTCATAGAAGTTACGATATATTAATTGGAATGAGAAATGAAATAACAGTAATTGCTCAAAGGTTACAAATAGATATAGAGGATATGGATGATTATTTTTATGACTTATATGAAAAAGTACAAAAAAATAGCTTTCAAATAGTCGGTTCTCCATCTACGGTTTTTTATGATAAAGAGTATATTCCAAATCATAGTGATATTGAATTAAGAATTCCGATTATGGATGAGGATAATAAAGGTGTATTACAAGAATGTGAAATAAAAAAGCTAAATCAGCATCAAATTGTTACTACTATGCATTATGGTAGCTACGACTATATAGGTTATGCTTATATGGCATTAGAAGAGTGGATAGAAAGGAACGGTTATATAATAGATGGTCATCCATATGAAGTTTATATAAAAGGGCCTGAATGTGATTGTTTAGTAGAAGAGTATGTGACACAAATTTGTTTTTTAGTTACGAAAATAGAATGAGAATAAGGATTGACATTAACATTATGTCAATCCTTATTCTATATACGAAAGCAATTTATCATAATAAAAAGGGGAAAGAATATGAAAAGAAAAATTTTACTTATTTGTCTGATTCTAAGTATGGTATGGATTTCGGCATGTACTCCTGGAGTAGGAGAAGGTGAGAATGGTAGCTTTGTTCTACCTAATCAGTTGCCTAAAAATGTAGTGTTTAAAAATGGTACAATCTATACTTCAAATGGAGAGCAAGACATTGTAGAGGCTGTAGCTGTTAAAGAAGGGAAAATTACATTTGTTGGTTCAAACAAGGGTGTAGAGGAATTTATAAATGAAGATACGAAAGTGGTGGATTTACAAGGGCGTTTTATTCTCCCTGGTTTTGTGGATAACCATAATCATATTTTTGAAGCAAAATCACCGGCAGCAGGGAATTGTAGTGTCTCACCAGATGCTTCGCTGCAAGAACAACGCTCGTATTTAAAAGCGTGTAAAAAAGATGTAAAGACAGGGGAATGGATAAGCGGAACTGGATTTAGTTTAGAAGAACTGTTAAAAGATATGGACGAAAAATCAGAACAACAAACTCCATTACAAGTTCTAAATGAGTTATTTCCTAATAATCCAGTATTAATTATGGAAAGAACCTCTCATTCTGTATGGGTTAACTCAAAGGCACTCGAGTTAGCGGGAATAAATAAAGATACGAAAGATCCGCAAGGCGGAAGAATCATTCGAGATCCAGAGACAGGAGAACCCTTTGGGATTCTTTATGATACAGCAGGAGATATCGTGATGGAAAAAGCATGGAACTCTCAACCAAATCTGTTTGAAAAAAATTATGAAGGTTTGTTGGACGGATTAGATGAGGTTGCGAAGAATGGTATTACTACAGTCGGTGATGGACGTCTCTATTGGAAGCGAGGCTGGTTAGATGTTTGGAATAAAGTTTATGATGAAAAAAAGCTAACAACGCGAGTAGTACTTCGTCCATGGGTATATCCGAATTTAAATGAAGCAGAACAAATGGAGTATTTCAAAAAAATTAAACGTGATGATTTGTCATCCCGAATGCTTATAAATCAAGTGAAAATGTATAGTGATGGAATTAGCATTAATAGTACAGCTAAAATATTAGAAAAATATAAGTTTGAGTGGTTTAAAGGAACTCCATATGGTTTGAACTATATTCCAGAAGAAAAAATGAAATGGTGGTTAACTGAACTTAATAAAATTGGTTACGGTGCACTCATTCACACGATTGGAGACGGTGGGGTAAGAGAGAGTTTAAATGCAATTGAAGCTGCGAAAAAAGAAGGGGCAAACCAGCCGTATACGCTCACGCACGTTGAAATGGTAGAAGATAGTGATATAAATCGTTTTGCTAAATTAGGTATTAGCGCTGATTTTCAAGTAGGCCATGATTTTGCAGAAGATCCTAAACAAAGCTGGGCAAGTACGTATTTTACAAATCAGCAAATGAAACGAATTATGCCGTTAGGGCGGATTTGGAAAACAGGCGCGAATGTATCGCTTAGTAGTGATTGGGATGTAAACGAACTGAATCCACTTGTGACGATTTCGAACGCATTAAGTATTGATGAAAAAGGCTTGTCGGATGTACATGCAGCTATTGATGCTTATACAATTAAGCCAGCGAAAGCATTAGGTCTTGATAACATTACTGGCTCGATTGAAGTAGGGAAATCAGCTGATATGGTATTACTGAATGAAGATATTACTAAAATGAGTGCCGATAAGATTCCGAATGCGAAAGTTTTAGTGACAGTTTTACAAGGAGAAATAGTGTATCACAAGGAGAAATAAAGAAACGCTTTATAAAATTACTACAAGTAAATGAATATATTCCTGTTGACCTTAACACGATGTCAAAGTATAGACTGAACTTACATTCAGAGAAGGGGTGAACATGTATGAGAAATATAGAAACTAGTTTGTTTTATATGCCTGCAGAATGGGAGAAACATGAGGGGACATGGCTCCAATGGCCTCATGATAAAGCTCATAGAGGTGAAGGTTACCGAGCTAAGTTGGATGATATTTGGGTAACGATGGCAAGGGAGCTTCATTATGGAGAAATTGTGCATATAGTTGTATTTGATGAGGAAGAAAAAACGCATGTCCAATCGAAGTTAATTGAAGCGAAAGTAAATATGGATAAAATTGATTTCTTAGTTCAGGAAACTGATGATATTTGGATAAGAGATAATGGACCAATCTTTGTAAAAGATAAAGAAGGAAATCTCTTCCTAACACATTGGATATTTAATGGTTGGGGGGATAAATATCCGTATGAAAACGATGCTGTTATTCCAAATAAAATAAGTGAAATGCATAGCATTCCCAAAGTTGAATCTAGTATCTGTCTAGAAGGTGGAGGAATTGAGATAAACGGAAACGGGACCTTAATGGCAGCGAAAACTTCTATTATAAATGAGAATCGAAACCCTACACTAAGTCAGGAAGAGATTGAAATAGAGTTAACGAAGTATTTAGGGGTAACGAATTTTATATGGATAACTGGTATTCGCGGAGAGGATAATTATGATGAAGATACAGATTACCATATTGATGGGGCAGCGCGTTTTGTAAATGAAAATACGATTCTATATGAATATGATCCTTTCGGGGAAGGCGAATCATACCTTTTGGAGGCGTACGAAAAGCATTATCAAGAATTGAGACAAGCGAGAAATATAGATGGAAAGCCATTTCAGCTTATCCCAGTACCATTAACAAGAAAATCGGTAAAAGAAGCAGACTGTAAAGGCTCGTATTTGAATTTTTACATTGGAAATGAAGTCGTATTGGTACCTATATACGGTGATGAACATGACAAGTTAGGACTTCAAATCATTGAAGGACAATTTCCAGGGAGAAGGATTGTTGGTATTTATGTAAATGAACTGTATGCGTATGGTGGCATGATTCACTGTGTGACGCAGCAACATTTAGAATAAAGGGATTCAAATAAAAAACATGCAGAATATACACTCTGCATGTTTTTTTCTATAATGCTGAAAACTCTTCAACAAGTTGAGCAAATCGATTTAATGCACTTTCAATTGGTTCTGGCGTAGTTAAATCAACGCCAGCTTTTTTCAGTAGGTTTAATGGATAGTCAGAACTTCCGCCTTTAAGGAATTCAATATAGTTTTTCTGTGCATTTGGATCACCGCTTAATAATTTATCGGCAATTTGGATAGCAGAGGCGAATCCAGTTGCGTATTTGTATACGTAAAATGGACGATAGAAATGAGGGATTCTAGACCATCCGTATTTTACTTCTTCATCAAATACAATTGAATCACCGTTATATTCTCTAAATAGATTTTCATAAATTTCACTGAAGACTTGAGCGTTTAATGGTTTACCTTGCTCAGCCATTTCATGTGTGATTTTTTCAAATTCTGCAAACATGACTTGTGTAAAGAAAGTACCTTTAAAGCTATCGATAAAGTAGTTAATTAAATGATTACGCACGTTCGTTTCTTTCGCTTCTTTTAATAAATATTGAATTAATAACACTTCATTGACTGTAGAAGCGACTTCTGCAACAAAGATGGAGTAGTGTGCAGAAATTCTTGGTTGGTATCCGTGTGAATAATGTGTATGCATACCGTGACCACATTCGTGAGTAAGAGTGAAAAGGCTATTTAAATCATCGTGATGATTTAAAAGAATGAAAGGATGGACGCCGTATACACCAAAGTTATAAGCACCAGAACGTTTTCCAGGTGTTTCCCTTACGTCTATATATCGTTTGTCTTTAAAGCTTTTTAATGTTTCAATATATTCTTCTCCTAAAGGAGCTAGTGATGCGATCATGGTGTCAAATGCTTCGTCGTATGGAATGTCTTGTTTCACACCCGCTACTAAATCGACACTTAAGTCGTATTGGCGTAGTTCATCTACGTTTAATTTTTCTTTTCGAAGTTCATTATATGTATGTAAAGATTGAATGTTTTTCTTTGTCGTATCAATTAAATTGTCATATACTTCTTTCGGAACCATATCACCAAATAATGATTTCTCTAAAGCAGATGGATATTTTCTTAGCTTTGACACAGTAACGTTATTTTTAATTGCGGCAGATAAAGTAGAAGCGATAGAGTTCTTTAACTGAACATATGGTTTGTAATAAGCTTTATAAGCTTCTTTACGTTTCTCGCGATTCTCATCTTCTATTAATTTTGAATACATTCCACGTGTTAAATTTACTTTTTCTCCACCATCAGTCGTCACTTCACCAAATAGTATATCTGCATTATTTAACATGCCAAACGTGTGCTGCGGGGAGGAAAGTGCTTCACCCATTTGGGATAATATTTCTTCTTGGTCCTTATTCAAAACATGTTTTTTATAACGATATAGCTCAAATAAATCTTCCTTATAATATTGTAAGCCTTCTGTTTCTTCTATGTAAGTATGTAATGTGTTTTCATCTATGCTAAGTAAGAATGGAGAGAAGAATGATTTCGCTGCACTTACTTTCACATGTAATTGTGATACTTTATCAACAAGGGATTGAGAGTTCGTGTCACGTGTATCTAGGTCAGATTGTAATCGTGCATAAGCGAACATTAAAGATATTATGCTAGAAGTTTCTTCACTTTTCGTTAAATAAGCTAATAAACTGTTGCCATCGTGAATATTTCCATTAAACCCGTGTAATTCGTTCGTTAAAACTTCAATTTTATGAAAATCGCTTTCCCAATCTTCAATTGTATGGTAAATGTCCGTTAAATCCCATTTTTCTTTATCGGCTACTTGTAATCGATCTTTAAATTCTGTCATAATCATTTCCTTTCTAAACATGTAGTTATATTTCTATATAACTATGAAATACAACAAATTGCAAAAAATCCCTGCTGAAAATTGAAAAGCCTTGCTAAAATAGCAAGGCTTAAAAAATTATAATGTAATTCCGAATTTTGAATGTAAAAGATTTGTATATTGCACGTCTGTAACGGTTTCTTTCGTTTTTTTACCGTTTTTCGCTATTGTAAGGCTATCTTTCGTTAAAGAGGCATGCCCATTTTCATTTAGTTTTACAATAAGAGGTACTTTGTTAAATGGTGAGCCCTCATGTTCAACGATGATTTTTTGGGCTGCATTTGCTTTCGTTTCATTCACTTCTTCTATATAAAATGCATAGCCTAACGTCCAATCATCAGCAGAAGATTGATCCAAAAACTCATTATTTTTACGCATCTCTAAAATGTAGTTTCCCTTTTCAGTCATTTCTTTACGAATACGATAATCTCCTGTAACGGAGTGAATGACTTCACTTGAGAAAGGGACAGGTGCAAGAGGTAAGTATGATCCGAATCCTACTTCAATTAAATAAAGTTCATTATGATGTGTTAAAACAGTTGCGATATGGCCAGAATCCACAGCCCATATAGAATTTGCAGCATTGTACACTGTTCCTGAAACGAGATGAACATCAAATCCAGCGTCTTTAAGGAAGTAATACATAGTAGGATTGAGTTCATAACAAAGACCGCCACGGTTGTTTACTAAAATTTTTTCTTTTAGATTTTCTTTTGATATTTCTGTAAAGCTGTTTTCGAGAATATTTAAGTTTTCAAAAGGGACAGTTTGTGCCATTGCGCACATAATGTTAGGTAAATCTTCAAATGAAACTTTGTGTTTTTCTTCTATATGTAATCTTGAAAAAAATTGTTTTTGAAAGTCCGTCATAGAAATCCCTCCGTTATGCGTTTATAGATAAATTGTAAACAATCTTGAATAAGATGTGAAATAAAAACTACGGTGCAGTATTTGGTGAATATTTGATGTTAGATTAAAAAATAATGTGGGAGAGTGAGAGATTGCTACTTTACTAATTCTAGAACGAATATTATAATAATTCCGATAAACTATGCAAACGTTTTCTTAGAAGGGGATGTTGTAAATATGTTAAAAAAAATAACAGTAGTCGGCTTGTCGGTTGTTTTGTTTTTACCTAGTATACATGGGGGAAGTAAAGTGTATGCAGATACGGTTAACAATGGAACGTTAATGCAGTATTTTGAGTGGTATGCTCCGAATGATGGGAATCATTGGAATCGCTTGCATTCAGATGCTGGAAATTTAGCTCAGAAAGGAATTACATCTGTTTGGATACCGCCTGCATATAAAGGAACTACACAAAATGACGTAGGATATGGAGCATATGATTTATATGATTTAGGTGAATTCAATCAAAAAGGAACGGTGCGGACAAAATATGGGACGAAAGCACAGTTGAAATCTGCAATTGAAGCTTTACATAAGCAAAACATCGATGTATACGGTGATGTAGTTATGAATCATAAAGGTGGAGCAGATTATACGGAGACTGTAACGGCTGTTGAGGTGGATCGTAGCAACCGAAATATTGAAGTATCAGGTGATTATAAAATTAGTGCGTGGACGGGGTTTAACTTTCCTGGGCGCGGAGATACTTATTCTAATTTCAAATGGAAATGGTATCACTTTGACGGAACGGATTGGGATGAAGGAAGGAAATTAAATCGGATTTATAAATTTAGGGGTATAGGTAAAGCGTGGGACTGGGAAGTGTCTAGCGAGAATGGAAATTATGATTATTTAATGTATGCAGATCTTGATTTTGATCATCCAGATGTTGCGAATGAGATAAAAAATTGGGGGACGTGGTATGCGAATGAATTAAATTTAGATGGCTTTCGTTTAGATGCTGTTAAACATATTGATCATGAATATTTACGCGATTGGGTAAATCATGTCAGACAACAAACCGGGAAAGAAATGTTTACAGTGGCTGAATATTGGCAAAATGATATCCAGACTTTAAATAATTATTTAGCGAAAGTCAATTATAATCAATCTGTATTTGATGCACCACTGCATTACAATTTTCATTATGCTTCAAAAGGAAATGGGAATTATGATATGAGAAATATTTTAAATGGAACAGTAATGCAAAATCACCCTGCGCTCGCAGTTACTCTCGTTGAGAATCATGATTCTCAGCCTGGACAGTCGTTGGAATCTGTCGTAAGTCCGTGGTTTAAACCGTTGGCATATGCATTTATTTTAACTCGTGCAGAGGGGTATCCTTCAGTTTTCTATGGTGATTACTATGGGACAAACGGAAATAGTAGTTATGAAATTCCAGCGTTAAAAAATAAAATTGATCCAATTTTGACGGCACGAAAAAACTTTGCATATGGTACGCAGCGTGATTATTTAGACCATCCAGATGTAATTGGATGGACAAGAGAAGGTGATAGTGTACATGCCAATTCTGGTTTAGCGACGTTAATCTCTGATGGACCAGGAGGGGCAAAGTGGATGGATGTTGGAAAGAATAACGCAGGGGAAGTATGGTACGATATGACGGGTAATCAAACAAATACTGTAACAATTAATAAGGACGGATGGGGGCAGTTCCATGTAAGTGGAGGATCAGTTTCCATATATGTTCAGCAGTGAATTGCTGATAAAAAAGAAGAGGAAGACTGAAATATAAGTCTTCCTCTTCTTTTTATATTGTTATCATTCCTAAATTTTTATTTTCATAAATGAACTAGTCGACTTTTAAAACAACGAGAGATGCATTGGAATAAATAATGTCACCAGTGGCTTCTCTTATTCGTACCCGAAGAACATCTCCTTGGTTTAAAGGTAGTAGATCAGTTCTGGCGGATGTAGCTCTTAACCCGGAACCACCACCAACTCGTGTTTCAATTGCGAATTGAATAGAATCGTTTATTGTAAGATTTAATATACTAGACGAAATAGCTTGTATCGCAAATACAATTGAAAAGGATATAGAGTATACACCAGTGGTATTAATTGTAATGGAGTTGTCTACCGGGTTTAGAGTAGTTCCACTAACAGGCCCTGGAATGGTGAGATTAACATTTGTATTAACTACTGCTGAAAAACCGATACCTATTTCAGAAGTTATTGTTCCAAATACGGGGAGGATCCCGAAACCGGTTGCTCCAGTGGGACCAGTAATTCCAATTCCAGTAGGTCCTGTAACCCCAGTGGGACCAGTAATTCCAATTCCAGTAGGTCCTGTAACTCCAGTAGGACCAGTTATTCCAATTCCAGTAAAACCTGTCGCACCGGTAGGTCCTGTGATTCCGGTAGGCCCGGTAGGGAATGTAAATGGTGGAATTGGTGGTAGTGTGGGACCAATTAAATTTGGTTCAAGAGCAGGCCCATGTAAAATGATGTATTGTTCGCTCATATAGTAACCTCCTATGATTGCTTGTCATAATTATTAAATGTATTAGGGAAAGTAAATGACATTCGCAATAGCGGAGGCGCTGATTTAATTTTTTTGCAGCGAAATTAAAGTTATTACTTTAAAGTTCGATACAATAAAAAACTGTATTGTGATTGCTATAGAACTAAATATTAGTATGTTTTTAACGTGATTTTCATAGATATTATATTTGCTTTACGATAAAATTATTATAGTGTAAAATTACACCATAAGTGTAAATTGATAATAAATTGGGTGTTTTTACACTTATGGTTATTAGAAGAAGTTCTTTATATAAATCGTAACTTAAAATCCATAAGGACATTTCTGTATAGGCAGTAGTAGCAAAAGGAGAGGCAATATGAAAAGAACAATAATGAAATATAGCATAATGTTTAGTTTATTACTATTAACATCATGTGATATATCGGATGAAGAAATTGAACGAAAAGCACAAAGTTATACAAAATCGGAGCATGGTATTACTGTAAAATTAGATCGAATTGAAATACCCGAACAAGGTAAGGATTTTTTAGGACCAAACAAACGGACAGCTTATGTACAGCAAGTAGATGAACCATACTTGCAATTTCAAATATCTTTCGATGGACGAACCTCTCCAAAGGTAGAGAATGATAACTATAAAATAAAAAAAGGAGCGAATGATTTACGAGAAAGGTTCAATACATATTATGAAGAAAAAAGGAATAATACTATACTTACTTTCGAGCGAATGCAGACAGGAGATACTGTTTTCGGTAAGAATGAAGAGAAAAAAGTAGCGAAGAAACATCCGAAGCATTATGTTACGGCAGTTTTCAAAAGTAATATCTTTTTGGACGTAAACAACCGTGCACATATGGAAACGTTAGCGGAGCTTGCGAGAAGTATTCAGGAATTTAATAAAATGATTGAAAATAGTAAGAGTAGTGTGGATGATATTACGATTCAGTTGCCAAATGCTAATAAGGATGTATTACTACATATTGCGGTCGATTATATAGTAACGGCTGAAGATGCGAAAAAGACTCTTGAGAAAAAGGTTGATTATATGAAAGCTTTACAATCTGCAAGGGAATAGTCTGACACCTTTACTTCTTACAAAACATATAGTATGATGATTTCAGTAAATTAGATTTCAATGACTATAATATAAATTAATGAGAGGTGCTTTTTGTGAGTGCGGTAGGTACTAAATAGGAAAAATTTAATGAAATAAATCGGATAAGAACAGGGGATTTTTATGTATAGCATACCCCTAATTTTGTCATGGATTTATTTCGATACCTATGAAGATACCTACAATACTTTATAAAGCGTGTAATAAGGGAAGTGCCATCCGTTTTTTATGGCTTATTTCCTCATATGTTATTACACATGCCTTGTAAATGTAAAAGCTGCGGTATCCCCGCAGCTTTTTTGTATATATTTATAATGTATAAAAATGGTAATTGGATAATGTAGAACTCATTGGAATCTAATGAGTAGGTATCTTCATTTATGATAAAAATCAATCATAGTGAGGAGAAACAAAATGAATACGATGACTTTTGAAAAGTTACAATATAACGAATTAAAAGAAATAGTGAAATCATATTGTGTAAGTGGATTAGGAAAAGAATTATTAAATAAATTAGAGCCGAGTACGAGTATAAAAGTAGTGAGGAATCGCTTGAATGAAACGACAGAAGCACGAGCTATAGTAGATGCAGAAGGGCATGTTCCTTTCTTCGGCATTTCAAATATTGCTAGTACAATTCAAAAATTAGAAAAAGGGATGATTTTAGATCCAGAAGAATTAGTAAGTGTTTCAGACTTTTTACGTGGGTGTAGAAAGATTAAAAAGTTTATGTTAGATAAAGAATTTTTTGCGCCAGTATTAGCTTCTTATGCGAATTCAATGACTGAATATAAAAGTATTGAAGAGGAAATCAACTTTTCCATTAAAGGTAATAGTATTGATGCAGCTGCGAGTAAAGAATTAAAACGAATTCGCAATAACATTGATTCGGTAGACGGAAAAATAAAAGAGCGATTAACTAAGTTTTTAAATAGTAGTGCAAATAAGAAGTATATTCAAGAGTTCTTTATTAGTAAGAAGGATGATAGGTATACGATTCCAATTAAATCTTCTTATAAAAATCAAGTTGCGGGAAGTATAGTTGAAGTGTCCACTAAAGGTTCTACTGTATTTGTAGAACCGCATACGGTTACAAAGTTAAATGCGGAACTCGCAAGTTTGAAAGCAGAAGAAGCGGTGGAAGAGTATCAAATTTTAGCAACTTTATCAGGAATGGTAGTAGAAAACATTTATCATATAAAAATTAATATGGAATTGATTAGTCAATATGATATGGTATTTGCGAAAGCGAAGTTTAGTAAATCAATCGATGGAATAGAGCCGAAATTAAATGATCATGGATATATTCATTTAGTAAATTGTAAGCATCCGCTTTTAAATGGAAAAGTAGTACCGCTACACTTTGAAATCGGTCAAAACTATCGTAGTTTAATTATTACCGGACCAAATGCAGGCGGGAAAACAATTGTATTAAAAACAATCGGATTGTTAACATTAGCGACAATGTCAGGCTTGCATATTGCTGGAGATAAAGAAACAGAAATTGCTATTTTCGAAAATGTATTTGTAGATATTGGTGATAATCAAAGTATCGAAAACGCACTAAGTACATTTTCATCTCACATGAAAAATTTATCTGAGATTATGAGGACGTCAAATAATAATACGTTGCTATTATTTGATGAAATAGGAAGCGGGACTGAACCGAATGAAGGAGCAGCACTTGCAATTTCTATTTTAGAGGAGTTTTATCTTGCAGGATGTATTACAGTTGCGAGTACGCATTACGGTGAAATTAAACGCTTCTCAGAAATGCATGAGGATTTTATGAACGCAGCAATGCAATTTAATAGTGAGACACTAGAACCGCTTTATAAATTAGTGATCGGTAAATCAGGTGAAAGTAATGCGCTTTGGATTGCGAATAAAATGAACGTAAGAGAACATGTACTGCAAAGAGCGAAAGAGTACATGGAAAATAAAGAATATCGTTTTGAAAAACTGAATGAAAGCAAAATTAGAAAACCGAAATTTGTGCAAGAAAAAAGAGAAAATCATTACGAGTACAAAATCGGCGATCGTGTAAATGTATTAGATTATGATGATTTTGGTATCATCTATAAGGAAATAGATAATTTCTATAACGTCGTTGTATATTATAACGGTGAATTTGTTGAAGTGAATGTAAAACGTATTACGTTAGAGGTAGCAGCAAAAGAATTATATCCAGAGGGATACGATTTAAATACACTGTTTGTCGATTATAAAGAAAGAAAAATGCAACATGATATTGAGCGTGGATCGAAAAAAGCGCTTCGTAAAATCCAAAAAGAAATAAGAAAGAATAGAGGATAAGTTAAAATGGTAACGATTAGACAAGAACAACAAAATGATTATAAAAAAACAGAAGAAGTTGTACAACAAGCATTTTTAAATGAAGAATTCAGTGATAAAACAGAACATGAACTTGTGAGTCGTATTAGAAAATGTGACGCGTTTATTCCTGAATTATCAATCGTTGCAGTAGATGAGGAAATAGTCGGTCACATTATGTTATCGAAAATTACGATAGAACAGGATGGAACTTCTGTAGAATCATTAGCACTTGCACCGGTATCAGTTGCTAGGGACCATCAGAAAAAAGGAATCGGCGGGAAGCTTATTGTAGCCGCGTTAGAAAAAGCGAAAGAACTTGGATATGGATCAGTTGTAGTACTAGGACATCCAGAATACTATCCGAAATTTGGATTTAAGAAAGCAAGTGAGTGGAATATAAAAGCACCATTTGAAGTGCCAGATGAAGTGTTTATGGTGATTGAGCTAAGCGAGAATGCTCTGCAAGGTGTAGAAGGAGTTGTGCGATATTCGGATGCTTTTGCTGAGTAGGAGTATCGGTTAAAAAATGTAATCATAAAAGATGCTATCTTTTTGTAGGGATATACAGAAAGATAGCTTTTTTTATTAAGCAAATTCACTTACGTATATTTTGCTCAATGAATAATTAAGGTGGTAAAATTGATATAGAAATGTAAAGGGAGAGAATATGATGAAGAATCGAGAAACAGATAGCAATGAGAATGTAGTTACGTTATATGTTACAAGACACGGAAAAACAATATTAAATACGAATCATCGCGCGCAAGGCTGGGCAGACTCCCCGTTAGTAGAAAAAGGTGTGGAAGTTGCCTCTAATTTAGGAACGGGATTAAAAGATGTTCATTTTGCGAATGCATATAGTAGTGATAGCGGCCGAGCGATTGAAACTGCTAATTTAGTATTAAAATATAGTGAGCAATCAAAGTTAAAACTTGAGAAAAGAAAAAAATTAAGAGAATTAAATTTTGGTATTTTTGAAGGTGAAAAACTTGAAAATATGTGGGATATAGTTGGAAAAGCTGCGGGCGTTGCATCACCAGAAGAACTCATGAAGTTTTCTATTCAAGAAGTGATTAATCTTATTAGAGCAGCAGATCCTACGAAACAGGCGGAAGATTGGGAATTATTTTCTACTCGTATAAAAGAAGAGATTGATAAAATTAGTGAAGAATCTGCTGCAAATGGTGGCGGTAATGTTTTAGTTGTCGTTCATGGGCTCTTAATTACTACCTTAATCGAAATGTTAGACAGTAGCAAAACAAAACTTGGAGTAGAAAATGCTAGTGTGACGAAGATTGTATATCGAGATGGAGCATACACAGTCGAGTCGGTTGGAGATATGAGTTATGTTGCAAAAGGGAAAGAAAGTGTGGAAATATAATACTATCTCAAATTGTAATAAGAAAAGGAAGGTAGAGAAATCTAGCTTCCTTTTTATTTTGTGAATTATGGGATTAATAAAATCTTCCCTGTACTTTTTCTGCTCTCTAATAATTCATGAGCAAGAGCACCGTCTTGTAAAGAGAATGTAGTAGGACTTGCAATGTTTAATTTTCCAGTTGCGATCCAATCGAATAATTGAGTAGAGCGCTGCTTGCGTTCTTCAAAAGTAGTAAGTACGTTCCAAAGGTCTCCGCCAGTTAAAGTTTTTGAAGTATCCATAAGCATACGTGGATCAACTGGCGTAGGATTACCACCAGCCATTCCGTAAAATACGACAGTACCGCCAATTTTAGTAGCGTTAAAACTTTCCTCTAATGTAGAACCTACTGATTCATATACAACATTTACGCCAACACCATTAGTCACCTCAAGTACTTTCGTATGCCATGCGTCGGTATATAAAAATACGTGATCCGCACCAGCTAACGTAGCTACCTGTGCTTTTTCTTTTGATGACGTAAGGCCGATTACTTTTCCGCCCTGCAGTTTAATCATTTGAATAAGAAGTTGACCAACACCGCCAGCTGCGGCATGAACTAAAGCTATGTCACCTTGTTTTAGTTGATAGCTATCTTTCGTTAAATAATGTGCTGTTAGACCTTGCAATAATACCGAAGCGGCTGTTTCAAAAGAAATAGAATCTGGAAGTGGGATTGCTTTTTCTGATGGAACGGCAACTAATTCTGCATTTGCAAATGGAACGTCAGCAAATGCAATGCGGTCTCCGGGATTGATAGTAGTAACGTTAACTCCTACTTTTTCAACAATCCCAGCCCCTTCATAACCTAATATATAAGGCGGATTTCCAGCGAGATGATAATCGCCGCGGCGTCTATAAATATCAGCGAAATTTAAACCGATTGCTTTCGTGCGGATAAGAATTTCATTTGGATTTATGATTGGATCATGTATTTCTTTATATTGTAGTACATCCGGATTTCCGAACTGCTCGAAACAAAGTGCTTTCATATGGAATACCTCCATTTATATTGTTTGTAGATGCTCTTTATCATACAATACAAATATCAATAGAAAAAGAGGATTATTTCGATGAAATCAATCGGTAATATCGATTGAAAAGAGGGATGATAAATGGAGATAAAACAATTAATTACATTTAAAATAGCTGCAGAAAACTTAAATTTTACACAAACTGCGAAGAAATTAAACTTTGCTCAGTCGAGCGTAACAGCGCAAATAAAAACGTTAGAGGCGGAGCTCGGTACGCCATTGTTTGAAAGATTGGGAAAACGTCTTTTCTTAACTGAAGCAGGAAGGAAGTTTCAACTATATGCAGACAAGATGATCGCACTCAGTAACGAAGCGAAAATGGCTGTGAAAGATGATGAGGAACTAGCAGGTACGTTAATAATTGGTGCGCAAGAAAGTCAATGTACATACAGGCTTCCTTCTATATTAAAGAGGTTTAAAGCACAATTCCCCAAAATAAAGCTTATATTTAAACCTGCGCATTCCAATAAAGATGCGAAGGAACAGTTAATGGAGGGGAAAGTAGACCTTGCATTTATTTTGGACGAATGTAAAACAGAAGATGTTTTACATGTGGAGCCGCTTATGAAAGAAGAATTAAAAGTAGTAGCTGCTCCTACGCATCGTTTACTTGAACAACCTTCCGTTTCTACAAAAGATTTAGAGAGTGAAACACTTTTACTAACAGAACTCGGTTGCTCGTATCGGACTTTATTTGAAGAGTTATTTCGTACAGAGGACGTATATCCAGCAAATAAGATTGAGTTTGTTAGTGTCGAGGCAATTAAACAATGTGTTATTGCAGATTTAGGTATAGCCGTTTTACCGGCGATAGTAGTAGAAAAAGATATACGAGAGGGAACGATAAAGGAGTTAGTTTTAAAGAATACAATCTCTCCGATCTATACACAAATTGCTTGGCATAAAGATAAATGGATGACAGCGCCATTACAGCAATTTATTGAGGTAACAAGGAATTCTTTTGCAAGGGATTAAGTGGAGAAATATTTGTTTTATATGTAAGAAGAATAGCACTTTTGTATATAGGGAACCGATACTTGGATGAAACAAGTATCGGTTCTTTATAGTATATTTTTATAATCACTTTTAAGTATGGCCATAATAATTGAAAAAACGAATCAACTCAGGTCTGTGTCAGGAGGAGTGTATCCCAGGTGACGAGCCATAGATACAATTTGTCCTTTATGATGAAATTCATGTGTCTCTGTATGAGTTAAAAGCCATAGCGGAGTTGTGCTCCAAGGTTCTTTTTGCCATTTCACTTCATTTGCTATATTTTCGAGCCACCGGTCATTGTATTCATCTAAAAAACGTAGCACAACCTCATCTACTAACTTAAATCTAGCACGAACTTTTTCGACATCTGCATGTTCAATTTCATAATCGCTAGCAAATGAAAAATCTGCTCGTTTTTGGTTAAATGCGAATGATCCGAGCCAGTATCGATAGCAATCTGCTACATGAATATGGGTTTTTATAATACTGCCGTTGCCGAAATTAGGAATTGTATTGTGTAATTTTTCTAGTGGGATTTCCTCCAAAAACGTAAATAGAGTTTCTCTTGTAGAACGAATAAGATTATATTGTTGTTTTAAAACATCTAACATGTGGGTACACTCCTCTTTTGTTTACTGAAATATTTGTGCAGTAAGTAATTCTATATTTATGAGGAGTGGACCTTTTTTATAGTTTTCAGTAAGCATATTAGGTGTATTTCTTAATGGTTTCTGATAGATTAAACAAAGTGAAACTTTAATAAGTGGAACATTTTTAGTTCATAATAAACTGTACATAAAAAGGGGAACGATAAAATGAATAGAATAGTTGGTTTAAAGCAATTTGAAATAACGCGCGGAGCATTACTTAAATTTATGGAAACATTGGACGATAAAACTGCAGATACGCAACCGGAGGGCTTTAATAATACAATCCGCTGGCATATCGGTCACGTGTTAACAGCAGCAGAAACTTTCATGTTTGGAAGAGAGTGTAAACAATTGCCAAGTGAATATCCAGGTATGTTTGGATATGGATCAAGACCATCTAAATGGGAAACAGAAGGGCCATCATTAGAAGTGTTAACGTCTCAATTAAAAGAACAAGCAGAGCGTATTCATGTAATTCCAGCAGAAGCATTTGAAAATAAACTTCCAGAGCCATTTTTAGGATTGGAAACAGTAGGGGAGCTTTACGGTATGATGCTTTATCATGAAGCTGATCATATTGGTCAAATGAAGGCGATGGAACGTCTTGTGAAATCTCTATAGTTTTGAATTTAATTGCTTAAAAAAACGAAATCCCAGATGGATTTCGTTTTTTTTATTGAGCAAGTAGAGAAAATTAATTAATTCTAATATTTCTAACGTAATCAGCATTATCCTTTCGACTGCTTCAAATGTTTGAGTTGTGTAACAATCATAATACTAATGACGACAAGTAAAAACCATGAGCTAATTTTGCTAAGGTGAACGAGGTTCCATGCTTCCCGTTGATTTGGATATTGCCATGCGCCGAAAAATGTTGCGATATTCTCGGCGATCCAAATAAAGAATCCGATAAGGAAAAATGAGAGTACGAGCGGCATTTTATATGTGACTCCTTGTAATGAAAATTCCACAAATGTCCGAAAGAAAATAATGAATAATAGTAAGGTTAATACCCATCTAAAGTCATATAGAAAATGGTGTGTGAAAAAGTTGAAGTAAATCATAGCACCTAACGGTATTGTCAAAATAGCATTTGGCCAATTAAACATTTGTAAATGTAATCTTCTCCACGCTTGGCATATGTAACTTGCGACGCTTGCGTACATAAAGCCGCTGTAAAGTGGAACTCCAAAAATCTTCGAATACGCCTCTTCAGGATAACTCCATGAACCGAAATGTACTTTATATATTTCTAGCAAGAGTCCGATGAGGTGGAAGACAGTAATTACTTTTAATTCGTCTTTTGTTTCAAGACCAGTTTTGTACATAATCCACTGCATAAGAAGACATACGATGAGTATGAAATCATAGCGATATAACCCTGGAATAGAAATGATTTTTGAAAGGGCTAGTGTTAAAAAAATGACGACTGGGAATAAGCAAGATAATGCTTGCTCGTAAGTAAAATAGAGTAGTTGTTTTACATAGAACATTGATTCACCTTCTGCGAGTTCTTTTGATTGAATAATCTGAATAATAGTTAAGTATACTATAGTTCTAAATAATAGAAAACTAGAATTGGTTTGTTTAAAAAAACAAAAAAATGTAAAATGAAGTTAATTTAATGTAGAGGAGATGTGCCAATGTCAGCGCTTATTGTAAGTATCCCGTTTATACAACAGTTTATGGAACAAGGGGATCAATAGGCTAGAATAATTGTCCCCGCTATTTAATAAAGGGGGAGTTTGAAATGACGATGAATCTTTTTCAAAATAAAACTATTAAATTATCAGCTATTAGAGAAACAGATGCTAAAGTAATGGCTACGTGGCAAGAGGATAGTGAATATTTAAGAAATATAGATACAGATATGGCATTCCCGCAATCGTTACAAGAAATAGCAAGTGATGGACTATTAAAGGGACGAAGATCAAATAGTGTTTCTTTCATGTTAAGAACAGTTCAAGATGATCGTTTAATTGGTTTTGTTGCAATTCACGGTATAGAGTGGAATAACAGAACGGGTTTATTAGCAATTGGTATAGGAGAAGTAAATGATAGAGGAAAAGGATATGGGAAAGAAGCAATACATCTTATTTTACAGTATGCTTTCTATGAAATGAATTTACACCGGGTTGGCCTCGATGTTATTTCTTATAATAAAGCAGCCATTGCACTGTATAAAAAAATGGGTTTTCAGATGGAAGGGTGTATGAGAGAAGCAGTTCAGCGAGATGGAAAGTGT
The DNA here is from genome assembly GCF_030348325.1 of Bacillus hominis. Lineage (NCBI taxonomy): Bacteria > Bacillati > Bacillota > Bacilli > Caryophanales > Bacillaceae > Bacillus > Bacillus hominis. The sequence goes on along the minus strand of NZ_JAUCFS010000005.1, from coordinate 3,083,949 downwards.
TTTGATCGTATTATTATGGGGATATTGCGAGATGAATGGATAGAGCTGCAAGATTAGAAAGCACATTCAATATTATATATGTAGTATGCAGGAGATATAATGATAATTGGCGAAATTTTACAGTGTACTGATTGAATTTATCCCGCTATTTGCCGGGAAGTAAAATTCCCACCTCAAAATTCAGGTGGAGCAAAGAAGTTAGGTGGGAGTCGGGCTGCCCGTAAACGCCCGATTGGTGAGGGCTAATAATCAGTGGGGGATGAACAAAACCCCCACTGATTAAAGTTTCACTTTATAAGGAGTCATGCGAGATGAACTTAGAAAAAAGTAAGCCAGTAATCGAAGAGGTCGCTGAATTAAAAGAACTAATTAAAGAATTGCACGGAAGTGTACACCAACTTCAAAGTGAAGTGCAGCAACTAAGGCATGAAAGACCGGTCGTTGAAGTGAGAAAAGGTGTTCAATTATCACCAACAATAGTCGGACAAATTGGTGGTATGATTTTAGGTGGATTAGCAATTATAGGTATATTTTGGTGATGAAAAAAGGTTTGCAGCATGGTGCTGCAAACCTTTTGTATTTGACGACATAATTTCATGCAATACAACTTCTACATTAAATAACGTAAATATATATAAGCATGTGATAATAATAGCGCAATGATTGTTAATGGTAAACCAATCTTTAAGAAGTCCATATAAGAGAATCCATGTCCTTCACGTTTTGCAATACCAGCAACTACTACGTTTGCTGATGCGCCGATTAACGTTCCATTTCCTCCTAAGCAAGCCCCAAGAGATAACGCCCACCATAGTACTTCGATTTGCGGAGAATCGACAGATAGTCCGAGACCTGTAGCTAAATCTTGAATAAGCGGAATCATCGTTGCAACAAATGGAATGTTGTCAATTGTCGCAGATGCAATGCCAGATACCCATAAGATAAGTATAGCAGCGAAACCGATGTCGCCATTTGTTACGTCAAGTACTTGTTGTGCAAGAGAAGAAATAAGTCCGATATCAATTAACCCGCCAACGAGAACGAATAGTCCGGCGAAGAAGAAAATTGTTACCCATTCAACGTGGGCGAATACATCTTCTATCTCATGTTCTTTCACACCGATTAACATCAGTAGAGTAGCACCTGTCATCGCAATAACCGCAGCATCTACATGAATAATAGAATGAAGTACAAAGCCTAAAATAGTTAGTCCTAAAATCGTAATGGATTTTAAAAGGAGACTTTGATCTTTAATATAATCTTTCTCATTTAATGCCATTAATTTTTTAATTTGCTCAGGCGTTGTTTTTAGTTTGTTACGATACATGAAGTAAATGATGCCAAGTGTAACGATAGAAATAATAATTACGATTGGAGCTAAGTTTAGTAAAAAAGCATTAAAGTCTAAATGCTTATTTGCTGATCCAATCATAATGTTAGGCGGATCACCGATTAGTGTTGCTGTTCCGCCTATATTTGAAAATAGTACTTCTGAAATTAAATAAGGAACAGGATTTACTTTTAAAATACGTGTAATGGATAGTGTAACAGGTACGATTAATAATACGGTTGTTACGTTGTCCAAAAATGCAGAACCGACAGCGGTTAATAGGGATAGTAATAATAAAATGCGGATTGGTTTTCCGCCAGCTGCTTTTGCTGCTTTAATGGCTACAAATTCAAATACGCCTGATTGACTCGTAATATGTACGAGAATCATCATCCCAATTAAAAGGGTGATCGTTTCCCATTGAATATGTGATGTGAAAGCAGTATGTAAATCTACAATTCCAAAAATAATCATAATAGCAGCACCGAATAGTGCGATTACAGCACGATTCAATTTTTCAGAAATAATAAAACCGTACGTGGCTAAAAATACGGCAATTGCAAAATAATATTGCCAATTTGCTACTTCATGTGCTGATTGTTCCAATCGTGTCACCTTCTTTAAAGTATGTATTCAATTGTCGAAATGTATCTCGCTGCATTAATACGGGATAAAATATATTGTAGCAAATTCAAAAAAGAAAGAAAACTATTTAACAAAGTGAAGGAAAAAATGTGAATTCTACATAGGATATAAAAAAATAACAAAACACAGTGCAAATTATTAGGAAAAGTGAGCATTGTCCTCTAATATAGAGATAGCAATTTACATTATTTTTGCGTAAAATGGTTTAAAGAGGTGAATTCCGATGGAAATAGTAAAAGATAGTTCTCTTATTCAAAATGAAATTGAACGTTTTGTAAATAAAGATGTATATATTCATTTAGAAACGACGAACGGAGCGTATGCGTCACACTTTAATGAAAAGATGATGACAGTAGGAGCATTCATTCGAAATGCAATTATTCGCTTTGAGCGTGGGAAAATAACTGGAACAAACCCATACCGAGTTGGTTTGAAAATGGATCATGGCTGGGTATATGCAGAAGGTATTACGCACTGGGAAGTAGACGATAAAGAGCGTTTATTATTAGCAGGGCATGATAACCAAGGTCGCTTAGCGGTAGCGCTTGAGTTAAGCTTAACGCCATTTAAGTAAGAAGGAGGGAAACTTATGGAGAGACATGTACTTGTTGTATTTCCGCATCCAGATGATGAAGCATTTGCTGCGGGAGGAACAATTCGCTTATTAACAGATCAAGGAGTACCTGTAACGTATGCGTGTGGTACTCTTGGACAAATGGGACGTAACATGGGGAAAAATGTATTCGCTAACCGTGAAACGATTCCAAATATCCGTGAAAAAGAATTAAAAGATGCATGTGAAGCGATGGGGATTCAAGATTTAAGAATGCTCGGTTTCCATGATAAAACGTTAGAATTTGAAGATGTTGATTTTGTTGCAGATAAAATTGAGACAATAATTCAAGAAGTAAATCCATCTCGAATTATTACATTTTATCCTGAGCACGGTGTACATCCAGATCATGATGCATTCGGCCGCGCTGTAGTTCGCGCTGTATCACGTATGTCAAAAGAAGAACGTCCAGTCATTCATGCGGTTGCAATTACGAAAAATCGCGAAGCAGTACTCGGTGAGGCTGATGTTGTAAATAATATTAGTGAAGTATTTGAACATAAATTAGCTGCACTAGGCGCGCACCGTTCACAAACAGAAGCAATGCTTGAAGAAACACATGCAAAAATAAAAAACAAGGATGCAGCAACATTGAAATGGCTGCAACTTGAACAATTTTGGACTTATAAATGGGAGTAAGCTAGAAGGATATCTTCTAGTATCTCTTACATATAAAAAGCGCCGTCACTTGTGATGGCGCTTTTTTGTGCTATTGTTTCGTACTAGCCAAATACATGAGCATGTGAAATTTTTCGTCTCTTACATGATAATCGAAATAAGGTCCTGGATCTGTACAGTAACCGATATTTTCACTTTGTGTGATTTGAAATTCGTGGCCTGATAAATTTTCTTCTAAGTATTTTGGATATAAAATATGCTCATGAGAATTTGGATATAAGGCTGAAATATTTTTCAAGGATTTGGCCGATCGATCATAATACGAGTATCCGCCGACAATCGTTGAACCGTTATGTAAATAGTTTTTTAGAACATGAATTGGGAACTGCGGATTGAGCAGTGAAAAATCAGTTACTGAAAAACTATCCACAAAAACATCGATGCTAAGCGGTTTCAATGGCAGATTTAAATCGGAATTCAAAATATAAAGGACGCGTGGCTTCGGATTCATACGCTCAATTCTGTTTCTAACCTTCTTGAGCATCGCAAGCGAATAGCCACTGAATACATAGGACGCGCTTGTTTCAAGAACATCGATATATTTGGGTAGTGACACAAAAGCGTCAACGTTTGTTTCCACAATTAATTTGTTTTTCAAATCTATATTTTGTAGAACTTTTTGAAACTGAAAATTAATTTTTTCAAATAAGTTAATCATTTTGGGATTGATCTCTTTAATCGTTTCTTTATCGTAAAAATAAGATGGATAAGGAGACGTCTCGTACAAATTCGCGGTAATGATAATACCTTCCTCGATAGCAGCCTCGTATCCACAGCTACAAGTTAAACGCCCCGTGTGAATGTAGACTTTTTTAATTGTTACATCTTTCATTTCAAGTGGAATGTGGCACTTCGGACAATAGAGCAGATTTACAAAGTCAAGCGGGATTCCTGTAATATTCTCTTCTTTGGATGAAGGCGAGCTAGTTTGAACTGCTTTTTCAATCAATTGGATAGCTTTTGATATGTCTTCTTTTTTCTTGGTTAGCTCGTCCTTCTTATCAATGAGCAAGTTGTTGTAGTAGTCGATATCATCATGGTCTGAGAAGTTGGTGACACGTCGATATGATAAAATTCGTTGGATTTCTATCAATGAAAAATGAAATTTTTTCAGCTCAGTAATAAAAGCCATGTCGTCGAAACACAATTGGTTCATTTGATACTGGGTGTTTTTTTTGTCTGGTATTAATAATCCTAGTTCAATGTAATAACGAACGGTATCAGTCGTAACATGAAAAAGCTTCGCAAATGTACCAATTTTCATAGATGTCCCCCCAATGAAAAAAGTGGAGTTACTCCATTTTTTTCGCAAAATGAATTCAAAAAACTCTTAAATGGCTATTGACTTGGAGGAAACTCCAAGTCATATGATTAACTTAAGAAGTGTGAATATTGTGAATATTTTTTGACTGTATTGTAACATACATGTCACGAAAGGAGAAGGATTAGCTATGGATAAGATGGATCGAATGGACACTCTCTCACTGTGGACAGCGACCGCAAACAGCTATGATAAAGGAAAACCTCTTGAAGGAAATGAAGAGGCGGATGTTGTTATTATTGGCGCAGGTTTCACAGGTCTTTCTTCTGCATATCATTTGCAAAAATTAGGGAAGAGTGTCATTGTCCTTGATCAGGAAACAATCGGATATGGCGCAAGCGGTCGTAACGGCGGGATGGTATTGCCAGGCTATAAGCCAACGATGCAGGAGCTTGCCAAGAAGTATGGTGCCGAAGAGGCGAGACAGCTTAACAATCTTTCTCTGCTTAGTGTTGAACTAGTTAAAAACATCATCGACGAGCATCAAATCAACTGTAACTTTAGAAAGACAGGTCACATTGTGGCGGCTTACAAAGCCAAGCATTTTGAAGGATTAAAACATGAAAGTGAATACTTAAACAAAAATTTTGGATATGAATCTAGTGTGCTTGATCGAAGTCAGTTGCATCAAGAAATCGATTCCCCGCATTATTATGGATGCCTAGTCGACAACTCGAGTTACTCATTCCAACCACTGAACTATGCAATTGGTTTGGGAGAAGCAGCTAAATCGATCGGTGCAAAAATCTTTGAGCATTCGAAAGCACTATCTATTGAGTACGGTCAAAATAGTGTGAAAGTTGTAACAGAAAAAGGTGCTGTTACTGCGAAAGACATTATTGTGGCTACAGATGGTTACTCTGGAAAAATCATGACTGAACTGAATAAAGGCGTACTGCCAATTTCGGCACGTATTATTGCTACTGAACAGCTTCCAGAATCGCTGGTGAATACCGTCATTCCTAAAGATCGCATGGTTTTTGATACAAGCAGTTTCCTTTACTATTTTAGGCGCACACCAGATAATCGGATCGTATTTGGCGGTGGCGATATTCGTCCAAACTTAGGTGATGCTGTTTATCAAAGTGTTTACGATGCCATGGTTAAAATAATGCCAAAACTAGCAGAAAGTAAGATTGATTACCGGTGGGGTGGATTTATCGGGGTTACGATTGATACGTTCCCGGTTATTGGCAGATCCAAAGAAGGCGCATATTTCGCAACGGGTTATACGGGCCACGGCGCGTCTCTTTCGACATTGTTTGGTAATTTATTGGCACAATGGATCGTTACGGGGAGTGCAGGTGGATATCGATTTGAAAAGGAACGCCTCAAATCATTCCCGTTCTATAATCAGAAAACGATGCTGGTCAATCTAGCACATATTGGTTTCAAAATGTTAGATATTATTGCGTAAAGGAGAGTTGTTATGAAAATTAACATGTTCATTGACGGAAAATGGGTAGAAGCATCATCGGGTGCTAGACGAAACATTATCAATCCTGCAACCGGAGAGGTTATCGCAACGTCTGCTCATGGATCAGCAGATGATGCGAAGATAGCAATCAAGGCGGCTCGTAAAGCGTTTGACAGCGGCATCTGGTCGGATTTATCGGCTGATGAAAGAGCTGACTATCTATATAAGATTGCAGACCGTCTTGAAGAGAAGACAGCTGAAATTGCCCGTTTGGAAACGGCAAATAACGGTAAGGTTATTCGTGCAACAACCCATGTAGATATTCCTGTATCAATTCAATGCTTCCGTTATTATGCTGACTTGATTAAAGGTATGAAAAAGGAATCTTACACTCGTGAGGATTCTTCGGAAACGATTATTATTCATGAACCGATTGGTGTTTGTGGACTTATTGTACCTTGGAACTTCCCGCTTATGTTAGCCGTTTGGCAAATTGCTCCTGCACTTGCTGCAGGGAATACAATTGTAATTAAACCTGCTGACGTCACTCCTGTAAGCGTATTCAAATTATTTGAAATTATCGAAGAGGTTGGACTTCCGGACGGAGTGGCAAACCTAGTATTGGGACCTGGCTCAAAGGTTGGGAATGAGCTTGCAGAGAGCCATGATGTTGACAAAGTTGCCTTTACTGGTGGAACAAAAACGGGTCAAAGTATTATGCGCGCAGCTGCGGGCAATATGAAAAAAATCACACTTGAACTAGGTGGTAAATCTCCACTTATTGTGTTCGACGATGTGGATTTTGAAACTGCAGTCGATAATGCGATGTTTGGTATTTTCCACAATGCTGGGCAAGTTTGTTCAGCTGCATCCCGTTTGCTTGTACAAGAGACCATTTACGATAAGTTTGTTGAAAGATTGGCTGAGCGTGCGAGCAAAATTGTAGTTGGAAATGGGGAAAGCGAGAACATCGAAATGGGAGCTCTCACAAACGAGTCTCATATGAATGAAGTTTTACATTATATCAACAGAGGAATCGAAGAAGGTGCAAAATTAGTTTGTGGTGGTAAGCGCTTAACAGAAAATGGGCTTGATCGAGGATTTTTCATTGCACCAACAATCTTTGCTGATGTAAATGAGAATATGTGTATTGTTAAGGAAGAGATTTTTGGTCCAGTCCTTGTTGTACAGAAATTTAAAGATGAGGAAGATGCCATCCAAAAAGCGAATGATTCGATTTATGGATTAGCCGGTGCTGTATTTACTGAAGATATGGACCGAGCAAAACGTGTCATTAGTAAATTGCGTGCGGGAATTACTTGGATTAATAGTTATCATCTCGCTTATGTTGAAGGTCCTTGGGGCGGATATAAGCAAAGTGGAATCGGCAGAGCGTTAGGTACTGTTGGGCTGGAGCACTTTATGGAAACGAAGCAAATCAATATCCACCAGCATGCTAAGCCCGTAGGTTGGTATGTAAATTAATTGGGCTTAACTTGCTACATACATTATTTATAAGGGGATATGCGCATGAAAATAGTGGACAACCGTCCGTCATCGAAAATAGAGAAACTAGAAGTAATGAATAAGCCGGTGGATGATTCAGTGCTGGGAACCAAAAGTATTCCGTTACTATATTTACGGTTTGCTTTGGCAGGTATTATGGCTAACGTAATTCTAGGAGTTGTATCGGTTGTTGATGGCTATTTCGTCAGTGGCTTTCAGGAGCTGGAAGTCGAAGGGATCGGAATTGGATTTACCGTCATGGTTATTACCCGTATGATTGGTGTTCTTTTAGGTGTGGGAGCCGGAGCGGTCATTTCACTTCGACTGGGAAAAGGGAAGATAGAAGAAGCTCGAAGTATTATGGGACAGACTTTATGGTTTACTCTTTTCCTTTCCTCTTTGTTAGCTATACTTGGATTGGTCTTTGAAAATGATATTATGATTCTATTCGGAGCAAGTGATGAAGCGCTTCCGTATGCGGTGCAGTATAGCCGACTGCTATGGATTTCGTTGCCATTAACGATATTGGCCGTTGTATTAAGTATTTTAGCTAATATCGATGAAAAACCTATATTATCAATGAACAGTTGGTTAGTCGCAGCGGTTGTTGCTGGAGTTATGGAATGGATTATGGTAGTGAAGTATGACATGGGGATGATGGGTTCTTCATGGGCTAATACGATTTCGCAATCGATTCCTGTTCTCTTAATCTTTTATTTCTGGTTTGGTAAAACAAAACTTAAGCCAAAAATGAAAGATGTGATGATTAATCTCAAGAAGATTGGTGAAGTAGTTTGGACGGGTTTTGCATCTTTCTCTAGTCAGTTCATGATGTTTATTGCAATTATTTTCACCAACAATTTACTGCAAAGCTACGGAGGTGGTCTGCACGTTGCAGCTTTCACGATTCAAAACGGTTACATTACAAATCTCCTCGCCTTAGCAGCGCTCGGTGGAATGACAGGACTTCAACCGATTATTAGTTATAATTACGGTGCGGGCAATCTTGATCGTGTGAAACAAGCAATTAAGATGGGACTCATTTTTACAGTTTCCTTCTTTGTGATCGTGACAGCCATACTAATCATTTTTGCAGATCCAATTGTGTCATTTTTTTCCGGTGGTAATCCTGAATTGCAGAAACTTGGTATTTGGACGACAGTTATATTCAATTGTTTGTTTACGCTTAGTGCAGTTAGTTTGCTTATCTCTGGTTATTTTGAATCACAAGAGAGAAACTGGTCCGCAACGTTTATTAGTGTAAGCAAAATATTATTGTTCATGTTACCGTTTCTATTTATTTTCCCGAAATTCTGGGGTGTAGAAGGTGTATGGTACGCTGCTCCTGCTGCAGAAATTCCAGGTGTTCTCATTGCCATATACTTTATGAAAAAAGAGTTCAAACGTTTGAAAAATACAAATGTTAAGACAGTAGATTTATAGACTTATTCCTTCAAAATTACCAATAAGAAAGAGAGAGGATTGTCATGTTTTTTGCGAAAAAACTTACAGCAGAAGAAGCAGAGCAACTAGGTGCCTATACATGGGAACCATGGGTAGGCGAACCGAATAAAGGAACGTGGCATGTAGAAGAGCAGGAAGTTTTCTATGTGACAGATGGTGAAGTATTTATTACTGTTGATGGTAAAAAGTATCATGTTACAAAGGACTGGGTTGTTTCCTTGGCTAAGGACCTTGTTTGTGAATGGGATTGCCCAGTATTTCTGAAAAAGAATTATAAGATGAACCATGAGATCCATCTGAAATAATGTGAACCGGGGAGTGGACAAATGCTAAGCAGATGACTGCTCCTGCGTATTCAATAGATAAGAAATTAAGATTATTAATGTTGAAGAAATGTATGTAAATAAGTTTACATCCTGTTAAATGAATGCGCTTTCTTTATCGGGTGCAATAACATAGACGGTTATCTTAAAATAGGAGGTTTCACCATGGTAGTAACGAAAAATGTACAAATGTTGAAAAATTATATTGGCGGACAATGGATAGAATCCACAAGTAAACAAGTTGAAGATGTACCAAATCCAGCAACAGGCGAGATTATTGCTCGTGTGCCACTTTCGACTAAAGAAGATTTAGATAGAGCTGTAGCAACTGCGAAAGAAGCATTCAAAACATGGAGAAAGATCGCTGTGCCTCGGCGTGCTCGGATTCTATTTCGCTATCAACAGCTATTAATTGAAAACTGGGAAGAGTTAGCTAAACTCGTAACCTTGGAAAACGGAAAAAGTTATCAAGAAGCATACGGTGAAGTACAGCGGGGGATTGAATGTGTTGAATTTGCTACAGGTGCCCCCACTTTAATGATGGGAGAGCAACTTCCCGATATTGCTACTGGTGTTGAATCAGGGATGTATCGTTACCCGATCGGAGTAATCGCAGGAATAACGCCATTTAACTTTCCGATGATGGTGCCATGTTGGATGTTTCCACTCGCGATTGCATGCGGAAATACGTTTGTATTAAAACCATCTGAAAGAACACCGTTATTGGCTAATCGCATAGCTGAACTGTTTAAAGAAGCAGGTCTTCCAGATGGAGTACTAAATATTGTGCATGGTGCACATGACGTAGTCAACGGCATTCTTGACAATGAGGATGTGAAGGCTGTATCTTTCGTTGGTTCTCAACCAGTGGCGGAGTATATATATAAAACAGCAGCAGCTAATGGCAAACGTGTACAAGCTCTTGCAGGGGCAAAAAATCATTCGATCGTATTAAAAGACGCGGACATTAGTTCTACAGTGAAAGAAATTACAAATGCTGCTTTCGGTTCAGCTGGTGAACGATGCATGGCGGCGGCTGTTGTTGTCGTGGAAGAAGACGTTGCAGATGAGCTCGTTACTAGACTGCTTCAAGAGGCTAATGCAATTACGATTGGTAATGGCCTGGAAGAAGGTGTTTTCCTTGGTCCCGTTATTCGTGACGGACATAAAGAGCGTACACTCGGATACATTCAATCCGGTGTAGAGCAGGGAGCGACACTTATTCGTGACGGGCGTGAAGATGATGCAGCGAACAGCCGAGGTTATTTTGTTGGCCCAACGATTTTTGACAATGTGACACAGGAAATGAAAATCTGGCAGGATGAAATCTTCGCACCGGTTCTTTCTGTTGTACGCGTAAAAGACTTAATGGAAGCGATTAGTGTTGCTAATGCATCGCCATTCGCAAATGGTGCATGCCTGTACACCAATAGTGCGAAAGCTATTCGTGAATTCCGTGAAGAAATTGATGCGGGTATGCTTGGGGTCAATCTTGGAGTTCCCGCTCCAATGGCATTCTTTCCATTCTCTGGTTATAAGAAATCTTTCTATGGTGATCTCCATGCAAATGGAAAAGATGGCGTAGAATTCTATACTCGCAAGAAAATGCTTACGGCTCGTTATTGAAAGAATGATATGAAATCATAAAAAGATAGAATGGAGTTGGTGATTGTGCAAGCGACAGAGCAAACACAAAGTTTGAAAAAAACAGATGAGAAGTACCTTTGGCATGCAATGAGAGGAGCAGCCCCTAGTCCAACGAATTTAATTATCACAAAAGCAGAAGGGGCATGGGTGACGGATATTGATGGAAACCGTTATTTAGACGGTATGTCCGGTCTTTGGTGCGTGAATGTTGGGTATGGTCGAAAAGAGCTTGCAAGAGCGGCTTTTGAACAGCTTGAAGAAATGCCATATTTCCCTCTTACACAAAGTCATGTTCCTGCCATTAAATTAGCAGAGAAATTGAATGAATGGCTTGGCGATGAATACGTCATTTTCTTTTCTAACAGTGGATCGGAAGCGAATGAAACAGCGTTTAAAATTGCTCGTCAATATCATCAACAAAAAGGTGATCATGGACGCTATAAGTTTATTTCACGCTATCGTGCTTACCACGGTAACTCAATGGGGGCTCTTGCAGCAACAGGTCAAGCACAGCGAAAGTATAAATATGAACCATTGGGGCAAGGATTTCTGCATGTAGCACCGCCTGATACGTATCGCAATCCAGATGATGTTCATACACTGGTCAGTGCTGAGGAAATCGATCGTGTCATGACATGGGAGTTGAGCCAAACAGTAGCCGGTGTGATTATGGAGCCAATTATTACCGGGGGCGGAATTTTAATGCCTCCTGATGGATATATGGAAAAAGTAAAAGAAATTTGCGAGAAGCACGGTGCGTTGCTCATTTGTGATGAAGTTATATGTGGCTTTGGACGGACAGGGAAGCCATTTGGATTTATGAATTATGGCGTCAAACCAGATATCATTACAATGGCAAAAGGTATTACAAGTGCGTATCTTCCTTTGTCAGCAACAGCGGTTAGACGAGAGGTTTATGAGGCATTCGTAGGCAGTGATGATTATGATCGCTTCCGCCATGTGAATACGTTTGGAGGAAATCCTGCTGCTTGCGCCTTAGCTTTGAAAAATTTAGAAATTATGGAGAATGAGAAACTCATTGAACGTTCCAAAGAATTGGGTGAACGACTGTTATATGAACTAGAGGATGTAAAAGAACATCCAAACGTAGGAGATGTTCGTGGAAAAGGACTTCTTTTAGGTATTGAACTAGTGGAAGATAAGCAAACCAAAGAACCAGCTGCTATTGAAAAGGTGAACAAAGTCATCAATGCTTGTAAAGAAAAAGGTCTAATTATTGGTAAAAATGGTGACACTGTTGCAGGTTACAATAATATTTTGCAGCTTGCACCTCCATTAAGCATCACAGAGGAAGACTTTACTTTTATCGTTAAAACAATGAAAGAATGTTTAGCTCAACTTTAATTAATTATTGATAAATCTTGTGAAAAAGCGGATGAGCCTATTAGGAGATATAACTTTAAATACTGAATGAATTACTCAAAAAGAGTAATTCCGAAAGGGTTGAGTTTATGAAAGCTGATGTTGTATTGATAAATGGAGAAGTTATTACAGTAGATCAAAAGAATGCAGTAGTCGAAGCTGTAGCAATAAAAGATAATCATATCGTAGTTGTTGGCTCAAATCAGGAGGTTAAGAGTTTTATAGGAGAAAAAACGGATGTAATTGACCTGCAAGGGAAAACACTTCTTCCTGGATTCATTGATTCCCATCTTCACATCATTTCTCATGGACTAAATCAGTTGGCTGTCAGTTGTAAAGCTGAACATATTGATTCTATCGATGTTTTGTTAGATGATCTGAAAAAGAAGGCCTTAGAAACGCCAAAAGGTGAATGGATACGTGCTTGGGGCTTTAATGAAACCGCTGTGAAGGAAAAGCGTTATCCAACAATTACTGAGCTGGATGAAATTTCAGTTGAACACCCTATTATTATAACCCGTACTTGTCACCACATAAGCGTGGTGAACAGCAAAGCATTAGAAATTGCGCAAATTAACGAGAACACACCGAACACGAGTGGGGGAGTTATTGAAAAAAATCAGGCAGGGAGGCTTACAGGAAAGTTAATTGAAGCAGCAAATATGAGTATGAGCGAAGTTGCAAGTTATACAGAAAGTGAAATGATGAAGGCCGTGAAAATTGCATCAGATCATTTCGTTGCAGCTGGCATAACAAGTATACATGACGCAGGTGGAGATGGACCTGAGAGTTTTCGTTTACTACAACGAGCTGTGAAGAGTAGGGATATTCGTGTCCGAATATATGCAATGATATGTCAAATAAATAACTCCCATGAATTTGTTAATAAAATGATCGAAGCTGGTGTGATAACTGGTACCGGAGATGAGAGATTCAAAGTTGGACCAGCTAAATTATTTACAGATGGAAGTAGCACTGGCCCTACAATTGCAACCCGTGAGCCGTACTCGAGTGACCCTAGCAATTTGGGCATTCTTTATTATAGTGAGGAAGAAATCTATCAGGTTTTAGGTGAAGCACATAAAAAAGGCTATCAAATCACTGTACATGCACAAGGTGATAAAGCTATTGAAATGTATTTGAATTGTGTAGAGAAGGCGCTAGAGGAATCACCAAGAAAAGACCACCGTCATCGAATCGAACACGCGGGAATTTCTTCACCAGATTTACAAGGGAGAATGAAAAAACTCGAGGTGATTCCAATTCCAAATCCTCCATTTCCATATGAATTTGGAGAGATATATGCCCGGCACTATGGTGATCGTGTTAATCACATGTACGCTGCCCGTGATTTTATTGATCGTGGCATCATTGCAGCAGGTGGTTCGGATGCACCAGTTACTGACTATAATCCTTTATTAGGAATTCATGTTGCTGTCAATAGAAAAACCAAGTCTGGAATAGAGGTTGGTGCTAATCAATCTATAAGCGTAATGGAAGCTATTAAACTATACACATGGAATGGCGCTTATGCGAGTTTTGAAGAAGAGGTAAAAGGGAGCATAGAGGTAGGAAAGTTGGCGGATTTAGTTATATTAAATGACAGCATCTTAAGTGTCAACCCAAACCAAATTAAAGATTTAAAAGTAGAAACAACAATTATTGATGGGGAAATTATCTATCAAGAAGAACAATCAGTGAAAATGTAACTATAAAAAACTCCCCCCAATTGTTAGATTGGGGGGAGTTTAGTTGCTTAGTTGAACTTTTTAACCCTATTTAATTGAGAAGGGGCACTGCATTATGTTTTGGCTGGGTCAATTCATAATCATTAAGGTACGAATGCAAGGATTATTTTCCATCTGCATACTTTTCTTCTAAGGAAATTGTATTAAATTGTTATCTTTTTTGAAACGCATTAATTTTCTGAGAGAATAAAAAGGATATTCGTCTACTAACAAAGATTCAGATCATGAACACTAGAAAACGAACAAAACCTATCATATAATTGAAATACCGTATTTTAAAATTAATGTTAATATTACCCTCCTATAAGTATTAACATGCGTAATTGAGGTGTTTTCTTTGTTGTTTTATGATCGAATTTCTATAATGGCCCCTCCTGTTCCATAGCTAAGGAAAGTCTATTCATTTCTGAGATTTTCAAAGTTATAGGAGGGTATTAAAAATGAAAAAAGTCTCAGTACCATCGCTTTTGTTAATGATTATTCTTGTGGCATTTCCGCAAATTAGTGAAACAATTTACACACCGTCTTTACCAGACATTTCAAAGGCGCTACATGTAAGTAATAATGAGGTGCAGTTAACGCTTAGTGTTTATTTTGCTGGATTTGCTTTAGGTGTATTTTTTATTGGATGGTTATCGGATATAGTTGGTCGTCGCCCAGCAATGTTATTTGGAATTGTAGTATATGGCGCTGGAAGTTTCTTATGCTTTATTGCGAATTCCATTGAATTTTTATTGTTAAGTCGTTTTATTCAAGCGTTTGGAGCAAGTGCAGGATCAGTTGTTACACAAACGATTCTTCGTGAAAGTGTAGAGGGGCATAAGAGACATGTTATGTTTGCTCAAATTTCGGCAGTCATTGCCTTTACACCAGCGATTGGCCCGTTAATCGGGGGATTTCTTGATCAAATGTTTGGATTTAAAATGGTGTTTTTAAGTTTAGTAGTTATGAGTGTCGGAATTTTACTGTATACGCTTGTTTCTCTTCCAGAAACAAAAACGGACGCAGTAACGAATCAAATAAATGTATTTTCTGTTTTAAAACGGTTGATTACAAATCCGAAAGTAGTAACATATGGGTTATTAATTGGAGGAGCAAATGGTGTTTTATTTAGCTATTATGCAGAAGCGCCGTTTATCTTTATCGAGTATTTTCAGTTATCACCTAGTATGTATGGATTTTTAGGAATCGTTGTTGCGTCCGCTTCTATTATTGGAGCAAAAGTTTCAAAACGATTACTTGCCACTTATAAACCAGAGAAAATTATATATATCGGTTGTCTTGTAATGACAGGGGGAGCTATCCTTTTATCTGTTATTACGTTTGTTGGATCAAATCCAAACGTAATATATATGATTGGATTTTTAGTAGCGATGTTTATATTGCTATTAGGAATTGGGGTAGCGTTACCGAATTGTCTTAGCTTAGCGTTAGTAAATTTTCAAGATGTCATTGGTACAGCAGGTGCATTATTTAGCCTAGGGTACTATATAATAGTGACGGTGACAATTTGGGGTATGAGCCAGCTTCATACAGGTTCCTTAGTTGTCATGCCTTTATATTTTTTAGTTATTGTAGTAATTATGGTAGTTTTCACTCGAGTATGTATTTTGAATGATAGAGCTGAAAATTCTGTTTAAGTATATAAAAAAGAGAGTCTCATTGAAAAATGAGACTCTCTTTTTTATAAAAATTATCATTCGTGCTGATAATTTTTAGTACTACAGTTTTACAAATTTTATTTATTAAACAAGAGATTTTTTTAGCAACTGTTTTTTATCATCTACAATAAATTTTGAATATAGTTGCCATGTGGGGGGATATAAGATTTTATCTAAAATCTGGTATTGGCCTGTGTTTGTTCTACGTTTGTTCTACGTTTGGTATATATTTGGTTTATGCTTGGTTTATATTTGGTTTATATTTGGTTTATGTTTCGTTTTCGTTTGGTTTCATTAATTACAAAATCAGTTACAAAAGTTACAAAAGCTATTTTTGTTATCAAAATAGACTTATATTACGGAGGAGAGCATGAAAAAATGTCTTTAGGAGGGGGCAAAAAATTTTGGTGAATAAAAATGTATTATCAAACTTGGACATACTCATGTTATGAATCTAAACATGAAGGGAAATAGTATGAATAAACCAATAGCATTTAAATGAAAACATTATTAATCAAAAATTTATGCTCATTTTAAGATGGCAGATATGATACAACATAAGATTTTGAGATTTGATAGGGATGATGAAACGTTGTAATTATTTCGATTACAACCTTATCAGTAATTGCTTAGTTTGTAAATATTAAAATTAGTAAAGATAATAGGGAAATATAGATTGATTTTTATTTGTACAATGATTATAAACTAGGTTTATCAGTATGATTTAGAATTAAATAGTTTATATAAAAGTAAGAGGATAATAGATTTACTTATAGCGTGCCGTTGATTCAGAAAGAAATACAATTGATTTTTATTTAGATGAAACAAGAAAGTATAAGGCCGCAGAGCGTTTTTTAAGAAAGCTTTGCGGTCTTTTATGTTTTAAACCCTTGTTTTATTACTCTACACAAATACGCGGTGAATCCTATGGTAATTCAGAACAAGATTGTCATTGTAATAGGTAATTGTTTCTAGTTTGAAAATTTATATTGGGAGTCTTAAAGATACGGTAAATATAAAGGAGATGGGTTAAATAATGAAATACACACTTAAAGATCTTATAAATGTAAACAAGTTTAAGAATATAACAGAGCAATTTTATAATTTAACTAAAGTCCCATTCTGTCTCCTTGATAATAATCAAAATGTTATATTTTCCAAAGGTGACCCTTTTATTCGTAATCAAAAAATTCAATTGTCTCAAGAAATGCGTATTCCCATCATTATTGAGCAGGAACATATAGCAAGCTTTGTTATAGGAGCAAGTATTAATAAAGAGGTTATTGCGGATTCTCATATAACACATTTTAAATGCATTGCAAATCTAATTGAAGAGATGGCAATACAACAATTACAATTGAAAAAAATTCATGAAAAAGATTCACAAATGAATACGATAACAAATCATGAGGAAAATTGTTTAGGGAATATATTACAAAATATGCCAATTATGATTAATGCTATTGATGAAAAAGGAAATATTATTATGTGGAATCGGGAATGTGAATTAGTAACTGGATATAATGCAGATGAAATAATTAACAATCCAAAAGCGATGAAATTGCTATACCCTCATAGACCTAATCGTAACGATTTGTTGCAAAATGGTCCCGATTTTAGAGATTGGGAGATGGATATCACATGTAAAAATGGTGAGATAAAAACTATTATGTGGTCCAATATTTTACATAGTATTCCAAAATTAGGATGGAGTGTCGGAGCAATTGGAATTGATATAACTAAGCGTAAGAGGATGGAAGAGAAACTGAAACAAACCTCGAATGAACTAGAATTAATTTTTAAAGCAATTCCTGATTTGTATTTTTTGTCAGAACTTGATGGGACCATTAAGGATTGTAAAGTTAATTCTGTATCCAAATTTTATGTTCCAATTGAAGAATTTATCGGGAAGAAATTCCAAGAGATATTACCAGTTCCTATCATAAAGCAATTTGAGAAGGCCATTAACCAAATAAAAACTTCATCCGCTCCTGTATTAATAGATTATTCTCTACAACTAGATGATGAAATTTATTATTTTGAAGCAAGACTTTTACCGCTTTTTGAGGATAAAATTATGATTATTGTACGTGATATTACAGAGCGTACAATAACGACGGAATTATTAAAGAAATCAGACACACTTAATGCAGTAGGGCAATTGGCAGCTGGGGTCGCTCATAAAGTTCGTAACCCATTAACCGTAATTAAAGGATTCATGCAATTATTGCAACAGGAAGTAGGGAAGGATAAAGAATGTTTAAGCCTAATACTTTCTGAAATCAGTAGTATTGAAAAGGTTATTCAAGATTTTTTATCTATTGCAAAACCGAATGCTGCAGTATTTGAACCGAAAAACCTTTGTACTATATTAGAGAATGTAGTCGATTTAATAAGTACACAAGCAATTATGAAGAATATTCGTATTGCATTGAATATGGATGTTGAAAACTTATTGATTGAGTGTTGCGAAATTCAATTAAAACAAGTTTTCTATAGTATTTTACAAAATTCTATTGAGGCTATACAAAATGGTCAAGAAATCATCATTAATGTGAAAAAACATAATAGTACCGAGGTTAAGATTTGTATTTTAGATAAAGGAGTAGGTATTCCTTCTGAAAGAATTAAAAGACTAGGTGAACCTTTTTATAGTACAAAAGAAAAAGGGACGGGTGTTGGGCTCATGATGAGTTATCGAATTATTGAAAGTCATGGTGGGAAAATAAGTATAAAAAGCCAGGTTGGGAAAGGAACTACTGTTACTCTGTTTTTCCCAATTTATAACGGTGACTTAGTTGGTGATGTTAGTCCAAATAGCATGTAATCATAACTAGCAAATAAATCTCTGGAAATGAAAATCAAACTATTATCTTGTAGAAATATAGGTGGTCTGAAGTGAGTTGATTAGGCAAAGAAAAATGGATTTAATAGAGATAATGTAACTTGAATTTTAAGTACAACTCCTAGTTTCAGTAGACGTTATATTTTATGCATAGAAGTAAGAGGCTCCTTTCAAAATTCAATTAAAAAGTTAGATTCATAATGTAACGGGAGATAAAAAATAGGGAAAAGAAGGGTGCTCTAAATACCATTTAGGCTAAGTCGCATGTATATCTTTAAAGTGAAAAGTTTCTTTTTCTCAGCTATAGAAAAAGAAATTTTTTTACTTGAGTGATAATTTTTTATGATATTTGTGAAAGGGTTTTGTTATATTTTTGAAAGAAAAATGTAATGTATATAAATTAATATGAACTTACGAATATTGATTTTATATCATTCGCCATTGATGGAGGAACAGAGGAGATTTAATGTATGAAAACAAGAATTGCAATTATAGAAGATGAAGATAGTATACGGGAGATATGTAAACGGTACTTAGAAAGGGAAGGATATGAGGTATACACTGCAGTGAACGGAGCAGAAGGATGGAATGTATTTCAACAATTTCAACCGGATCTAATTATTTTAGATTTGATGATGCCAGAAAAAGATGGTTGGGAACTATGTGAGGAAATTCGCCAACATTCCAATGTACCGATCATCATGTTAACCGCGAGGGGAGAAGAAAGAGAGCGGATTTTAGGACTAACAATGGGGGCGGATGATTATGTAACAAAACCCTTTTCGCCTCGTGAATTAGTATTAAGGGTACAAATTATACTCAGAAGAGGAAATCAAGTAACACTTCAAGGAATAGAGCCTGAATCAGGAATGATAGAGTTTCTAGATTTGAAAATTGATCCAACGAAAAGAAGTGTATTTGTTTGTCAATATGAAATAGAGCTAACAGTGAAAGAGTTTGAAGTGCTTTATCTCATGGCAAAACATCCTAAACAGGTGTTTTCACGGTCTCAACTTCTTGAACAAATTTGGGGATTTGAGTATGAAGGCTGCACAAATGCAGTAACTGTATTAATGAGTCGTTTACGTGAGAAATTGGAGAAACATACAACAAAGAATCGTTGGGTTCATACGGTTTGGGGCATCGGTTATTGTTTTGAACCAGATGGAGGAAACGATAAATGAAGTTACGATATCAACTGTTATTGATGAATCTATTAAGCACGGGTATCATGGTGATTTCTATATGGTACAGTGAAAGGCAAATGCTACTTAGACCAGAACAGACACGGTTATTAATAGTAATAGTAATTGTAGCAATGATTATTTCTACGATTATTTACTGGTTAATGACACGCCCTATTATGAGATCTATTCAAAATTTAATTGCCTTAACCAAACAATTTAGTGATAGACAATTTGGAACGATGTACATAATAGGAAAAGAACCGGAAGAATTTAAAGAATTAGCAGAAGCTTTTCAAGAAATGGCCAAAAAACTAGACGAAAGCTTTGCTAAGTTAGAAAAAGGAGAAAAAGCACGTACAGAGCTGATTGCGAATATTTCCCACGACTTACGAACTCCTATGGCTAGCATACAATTGATGGTAGAAGCGTTACAAGATGGATTAATTGAAGATCCTGATATGAAACAACAATATTTAAAGACAATTCTAAATGATATACAACGATTCAGTGGACTAATTAATGATTTATTTGATCTTTCTAAGTTAGAACTTGGACAAGAAGTTTTTCATCCAAGTTTAATACATGTAGATAGCATTCTATTAAAAGTAATAGATTCACATGATATCTTATTGCAAGATAAAGAGATTGATTTGCAGTTGCATGTTTCTGAGACATTACCACGAATTTGGATTATGCCATGTAAAATAGCACGAGTTATCAATAATTTGTTGCATAACGCGATTCGGCATTCTCCTACATGTGGAACAATCGAATTAATTGTAGAGGAAAATAAACAGAAGCAGCAAGTTCAATTCACTTTGTGTGATGAAGGAGAAGGGATTTCTCCAGATGATCAATTGCGTATATTTGACCGTTTTTTTAGAACGGATCCATCAAGAAGTTCACAATCTGGAGGTTCTGGGCTTGGTTTAGCTATTGCAAAATCGCTAGTTGAACTGCATAAAGGACAAATTGGTGTTCGGGACCGCCAAGATGGGAAACAGGGATGTGAATTTTGGTTTACTCTTCCTGTTACATCAGAAAAAAAATGAGTCGGTTGAAAGACTTTTGTAACATTTACGAAAGGAAATTGGAAGATTTATATAATAAGATTACTGTATCAAAGGTGATTATATTTTAATCTGAAGTGAATAGTATAAGTATAATTTCATCTTTTGTAATCTTGTAGATATGATGAAAGAGAGGAAGAAATAAAATGGGTCAAATGAAAAAATAACTCCCGCAGCTTTAGCGTGTGCTTGTTCTAGTAAGTCCAGTTTTTTCTTTAAAAGTAGAAGTAAGTACAGTATCTTACTCTTCTAGTTCAATCACTTCTGTTGAAAAAGAAAGCCTGTCATTAAATATTAAAAATGGACAGGTGCCAGAAGAAAGGTTAAATTTCAACAGGTGTAATTAAAACAGATGATTAAAAACTAGTTCGTTCAGATGTACTAGAAAAATAAAGAGGTATGGAAAAAGGAACATTATTTTCTAAACTGCCTTTATGGAATAAAAATAAAGGGATCACATACATAAAAAATATATTGAACAGAGGTAATTACACGATGATTTTAAAGTTATTATTTATACTTTTTGGCGTAGTCTTAGTATTATGGGGTATATATAGAATGAAAACGGATGAAGCATTTATAGGGAAAACACAAACAAGAAAAAATATTTTCAATTTCTTTATTTTAGGAGAAACAGCGGGGCTGGGACAATTCTTAAGCGGAATTGCATGTGTAATTATAGGGATTTTATCTTTTATAATTAAATAGTTTATAAATAAAAGGAACACAACTTTAAAAAAGTTGTGTTCCTTTTATTTTTGTCACCTATTAGATTTACAATTTATTAAATAGCAAAGTAAAACTGCCTTTTTGTTTGGTTAGGAAATAATTTATAAAATTTGTTCTTGCAATTTTCTCATCTTTCTATGTGTTAAGAAATTCTGCAAAGGAACCCGTTATATCAATAAAGTAAAAAAAGATTTGTGAAAGACTTTTGTAACATTTGCGAAAGGGAAATGAAAGACTTGTGAGATATTATGAAATCAATCTTACTAGTAGATGTTCAAACATGTATAGGAAATATGGAGGAAAACTAAGATGAAAAAATTAAAGCCAATACTTGGTGCAGTAAGTAGTTTAACTATGGCATTGACGATAACATCCCCTGCTTTAGCTGAAACAAAGCCTGAACAAGGCGGAAAAGTGGAAACCTTTCAAGAAGATACCAATCTAAAGGAAGGACAAAATATTATCTATGGTGATTCTGGAAAAAAAGGAATCATGATTATGGAAGAACCTCAGGAAAATAATGATTGGGACGATGATGGTATTCCTAATGACGTGGAAGAAAAAGGATTTAAAATTGTATTTAATGAAAAGACAGGAAAAAATGAAGCTCAGTTATATGATCTAGTGAAAGACTTTGGAAAAAAGAGATTTATAACAAATCCGAAGAGTGCAAACTCAGATGGAGACCCTTTTACAGATAGCTATGAAGTGGAGCATTATGATAGTGATTCGGATATAGATTTTAACCCCATGATCGCGAATGTGCCAAATCTACAAATTGCCGTAAAACGTATCGATATTACTCCGGTTGCTAGTATTACAGATTCAAATGGTGAATCACGTACTAAGAGCTGGGAAAAAAGTCTATCTGTACAACATTCCTTTAATGTTGGTTTAGCGGTTGAAGGCGGTGCCGAGGGATCGGCAGTGGGTCCAGTACCTTCAGGAAAAGGATCGTTAAATGTAGGGTATGGTTACTCTAATACAAAAACGGAAACAGAAAGCATCTCTAATAGTTTTGATTGGTCAACAGCAACAACTGTTGATTCAGCTAAAGCAGCAAATGTGCGCTTCCATCTAGAATATAAAAACACGGGTACAGCATCTGCTGGGGATGTTTCACCTCACTTTAACATTCGATTAGGAAATAAAATTATTAATACTGTAAAGGCAACACAAGATCGTTATAAAGCTAACTTGTTAACTACAGCAAAAGGTGGAAATAATAAAACTGAAATTCTAATGGATAGTATAGAAAGTCAAGCGGATGTAAAAATTTCTCTGACACTAGATGAATTAAAAGCAGTAGAACAAGGGGCACCACTTTCTATTGAAGTCTTGCCTACCAGTACGATGAATGTGTATACAATGAAGGATGGACAATTTGTAAATTTAGGAGATTGGTCGCATTTTGCATCAAATGTAAATGCTTCTACTACATTAGTAGAAACAAACTATGGTTCTATACCAAAATATAGAGTCTATACACCAAGAACGGGCAAGGAAAATCCTGCTAATATTAATCATAATCTTTCGCTAGACGAACTCTTTGCACATACTGGGATAGCTGATAAAGGTTGGGTAGCGAATTATGTAGTAAATGGTCGCCTAAACGAAGATCGAGTTCGTTATGGCCCAGATAGGACTCTTTTTGAACGAGGTAAGAACCTTGGTTTCTTTGATAATCGTGCACTACAACCAACTCTATCATATAGCAGTTATGATTATAGCAAGAAAAAGATTTATGCTTCGGTTATACCAGGTATATTTAATTTAAATAAAGAAATCTTTGTTACGGTTCGTAATAAAAAAGGTGAGAGCCAAAAGGTAACATTAGTTCGAAATCAGAATTCAAATGTATATGAATCTAAAGAAAATGAACCTGTAGACATAGCAGTAAACCGTGCATCTCTTGGAGAATCTCACGCTAAGTTTGAATTAATTGATGTAAAAGACAATAAAACTGAAGTTTTTACGCCTCTTGTTTCAAATAAAAGCTATCTAGACGC
The DNA here is from genome assembly GCF_030348325.1 of Bacillus hominis. Classification (NCBI taxonomy): domain Bacteria; kingdom Bacillati; phylum Bacillota; class Bacilli; order Caryophanales; family Bacillaceae; genus Bacillus; species Bacillus hominis. Next base: position 3,060,373 of record NZ_JAUCFS010000005.1, on the reverse strand, counting down.
TATAGATAAAATAGTAGTAGATAATTCTGGAGAACCTATAGTAGAAGGAAAACAGTATTATTTGAAGTCAGCTACTAACTTCACTAATGGTGTAAACGAATCTTGGAGCGCTGGTACTTTAAGCCAATCAATTAATGGGAGATATGTACACTTTTCACTTAAGGGGAATAATTGGGATGGATTGAGACTCGGTCCTATTCAACAAGCAATACATGGACCAGACGTTCAAGCAACACCAGTAATACTTGAAAGAAAAGGTAAATCTAGACCGGAAGAACCATTCAAAAAAGATGAAGAAGTGTTTATGAAGTTTACGAATAGTAGTCATAGTAATTATCAGTATTTAAACATTGGAAATGGTTATGACTATAGTTGGTTAGATACTGATCACAATAAATCTACTATTAAATTAGACAAGCTTACTAATCAGAAGAACTTCTATATAAAATCTGATTCTAATTATATAACATCAAGAGAAAATCAGTGGACTAGTTCTGTTGCAGATAATGGTATTGCCCCGCTTGTAGGTGCTGGTGAGCGTGTTTTAAAATCTGAGCATACAACTTCACCAGGTAATTATCACCAATGGGAATTAGAAAGTATTAAGTAAAGAATGATGCGGTATATGTCCCCCTGTCTATATAGATAGGGGTATATATAAGGTTATAAAGATATCAAATCTTTCTGTTGGAGATGTCAATCTTCTCGTTTCGGTTTATTTGAATTTATTTGCCTGATGGATATGTAGCGAAACCTAGGACGGTAATACCTAAAATAATATAAGTATTATTATAATTTAAGATGAATGCATAAAAAGAGGTATTAATATGTAATTAATGTTAAAATATAACAAAGTTGTATAGTTATAGTTTTTTTGGAGGGTTAAATATGTTAATGAATCTAGCATGTGCTCTACTAACCATTTCCGGACTTATTATAGTTGTAAGAAAAACTTTCATTGTAAACCACTATTTTTGTAATTTAATAGCATTCTTTTGTGCTTATATGACAACATCTTCTTATATGTTAAATCAACTTTCATTAGTGAAAACAATAGTTGTATTAGGTTTGTTGTTTATAACTTTAGTTCTCGTATACTCACATTTCGATATTAGAGGGCTAGCTTTTAACGATTATACAGTGTTTAATTTACCTTCTAGCTGAGTGAATATATTAGTGAAAGAAGGACTTACTGAAGCAAATATAGAATTTACGTTGGATAAAAATAATATATATTTATCGGAATCTCCTGCTAAGATTCGAATTTTAAATAGGCCGTTTCATACTACTGATATTCTATTTAGAAAATGTCCAGATGATATGAAGGGGGAAATTAAAGATATTATTGAGAAAAAGATAAAAATTGAAGAGAAGCATTTTCCGCTTTCTGGTGTATTGTTGATTGTTTTAGGAGTAATAATATTTTTCGTGAAATAGTAGCAGTGTGAAATGTTTTTTTGCAAGAGGATTCGAATTTTTAATTATTATAATCTTATTATTTCGTTTAAATGAGGTGAAATGTATGCGGAACTTAGTAACCAATCTAAATGTTAAAGCAACTTCACAAGAAGATCTACAACAAATTTTAAAACTATGTACAATTTATGATCAAGCTATGTATGGTGAAATTGATACAACAGTAGAGGACATTACTAACTCATGGAAAGGTATTGATATTAGTAAAAGCTCGTATGTTGTTATGGATAAAGATGAAATAATCGCTTATGGAATTTTGACAGGGAATGAAGGGCAGTTTCCATCTGCTGTACTTATTAATCCTAATTATATGAATCAAGAAATTGAACATGTAATATGGTCAAAGCTTGAAGAGCGTGCTACGGAGCTTGTTGGAAATTCCTCTTGCTCGAATGGAAGTGCAGAGTAAATTTGTTCGTTTTGATAAGGAAGTATTGTTAGAAAATAAAGAAGAAGTCCAGTGATGTATTACTGGGCTTTTTTGTTTTCGTACTACTAAGGATCAATTCTCAGAAATAAGAATTGAGTGATTAAGATTGGACGGATGTATTAGGTATGTAAAGATAGGTAATTTTACTAATATATTAAATATTCAGGTGATATGTGAAAATAGAATTTTTACGTGATAGTAGCAAGGGAAATAAAATGCATTTAAATGGTAGGAAATGACGTTATCAACTATAAATATTAAAGTACATGCGGTATGAAACCGAGGAAGATATGCTTTCCTCGGTTATTTATATTGTAATAATATTTATACAGGAATCATATTGAATAGATGTATTTTATTGTTAAATTAGTTAAAGATTAATTAGATTTATGAATAATAATTTATTGAAAAAATAATTGAATTTTTCAGATAAATAAATTAATATAAAGTAAGAAATTTTCAGATTTATAGAAAATCGGAAAATGAGAGGTTTTGGAAATTTTATAAGAGGCAATAAACGATTTTAAGATAGCTTTAAAGCTATCTTAAAATGACGTTTGCTTCATCATTTTCGAGCCGAAAGGAATTAGGGTAAAGCATCTTGTTTTAAAATGCGGCTATGAATCATCTAAGAGGGGGAAGTGAAGTGGCAAACAAAGAATTGAAAAGAGGTTTAGAAGCACGTCATATTCAAATGATTGCTTTAGGCGGAACAATTGGTGTTGGTTTATTTATGGGGTCAGCCAGCACGATTAAATGGACAGGTCCGTCAGTAATGCTTGCTTATGCAATTGCAGGTATTTTTATCTTCTTCATCATGCGTGCCATGGGAGAAATGTTGTATATGGAGCCAAGTACAGGCTCATTTGCGACGTTCGGTCATAAGTATATTCACCCGTTAGCTGGTTATATGACAGCGTGGAGTAATTGGTTCCAGTGGGTTATCGTTGGGATGTCAGAGATTATCGCAGTTGGAGCGTATATGAAGTATTGGTTCCCAGATCTACCAGCTTGGATACCAGGTGTTATCGCAATGGTTATTCTTGGTGCAGCTAACTTAATTTCTGTTAAATCATTTGGTGAATTTGAATTTTGGTTTGCGATGATTAAAATCGTTACGATTTTATTAATGATTATTGCGGGATTTGGTCTTATTTTCTTCGGAATTGGTAATGGTGGAGAAGCGATTGGTATATCAAATCTTTGGTCAAATGGCGGTTTCTTTACAGGTGGTTTTTCAGGATTCTTCTTTGCATTATCACTTGTAGTTGGAGCATATCAAGGTGTGGAATTAATCGGGATTACTGCTGGTGAAGCGAAGGATCCGAAGAAGACACTTACAAGAGCGATTCAAAGTACAATTTGGCGTATTTTAATTTTCTACATCGGTGCGATTTTCGTTATTGTAACTGTATATCCGTGGGATCAATTAAGTACAATTGGTAGTCCGTTCGTAGCGACTTTTGCGAAGGTTGGTATTACGGCAGCGGCAGGACTTATTAACTTCGTTGTTATTACAGCGGCAATGTCTGGTTGTAATAGTGGTATTTATAGTGCTGGACGTATGCTGTATACGTTAGGTGTAAATGGACAAGCGCCGAAATATTTCGCGAAACTTTCTGGAAATGGTGTACCTTTATTCGGAACAGTTGGTGTAATTATCGGTTTAGCGGTCGGTGTTGTATTAAGTTATATCGCACCGAAAAACTTATTCGTATATGTATATAGTGCGAGTGTACTTCCTGGTATGGTACCATGGTTCGTCATTTTGATTAGTCAAATTAATTTTAGAAAAGAAAAAGGGGCAGAGATGAAAGATCATCCTTTCAAAATGCCATTTGCTCCTGTTACAAACTATTTAACGATTGCCTTTTTAATTATGGTGTTAATCGGTATGTGGTTTAACGATGATACTCGTATTTCACTAGTTGTAGGTATTATTTTCTTAGCTATCGTTACAATTAGTTTCTATGCTTTCGGAATAGGGAAGCGAGCTCCGTTAGACGTTCAAAATGATCAAGAGATTTCAAGTAAATAAAGGTAAAAAAGTCCGATTTCATATTTAGAAATCGGACTTTTTTATTAAAACTTTTCTAATACAATCTTCCCAATTGTACGTCCATCCTCAAGTAATGCATGTGCCTTTTTAAGGTTTTCTGCATTTATCGGTGTTAACGTATCGTTTAAAGTTGTATGAAGGATACCTTCATCTAATAATTCGCTCACTTTGTTTAATAATTCGTGCTGCGTAATCATATCGCCAGTTTCATACATTGCTTTTGTGAACATAAACTCCCAAACGAATGTAGCACTTTTACTTTTTAAAATACCCATCTCAAGAGGGTGCTCATTTTCTACGATAGAGCAAATTTTTCCTTGTGGTTTAATGATGTCACCGATTGCTTGCCAATGTTGATCTGTATTATTTAAGCAGAAGATGTAATCTACATCTTTTAGCCCAAGTTCTACTATTTGATCTTTTAGCGGTTTGTGATGGTTAATTGTATGGTTAGCACCGAATTTTTTCACCCAGTCTATCGTTTCCCCGCGTGAAGCAGTTGCGATTACATTTAGTCCAGCCCATTTTGCAAGCTGAATTGCGATTGAACCTACACCACCAGCTCCACCGATAATTAAAATGTTTTTAAATGTGTTTTCACTTTTCTTAGAGTAATCAATACCTAAACGTTCAAATAAACCTTCCCACGCTGTGATGGCTGTTAAAGGAATTGCTGCAGATTCAGCATCGCTTAAAGTTTTTGGTTTTTTACCAACGATTCTTTCATCAACTAAATGGTATTCACTATATGTACCTTGTCTCGTAATACTTCCAGCGTAAAACACTTCATCGCCTTCTTTAAATAATGTACAACCTTCGCCAGTTTGTACGACAACACCACTAGCATCCCAGCCAAGTATTTTCGCGATATCTTCTTGTTTATCTTTCGGAGAGCGAACTTTTGTATCAACTGGGTTAACAGAAATTGCATTAATCTTAACAAGTATATCTCTTCCTGTCGCAACAGGTCTTTCAACTTCAATATCAATTAAACTGTTTTCTTCTTCAATAGGTAAGTATTCATGTAAACCAATTGCCTTCATTTGTATTCCCTCCATTAAAGTAAGAGTCGTTTTCTCTTTCATTATAGATGGGAAGTGTTGTTATGTAAAAAAGTACACTCCTTTTTATGCTGCTGTTGATTTAGTTTCAAAATTCTGATAAACAATGCGCAATCGGTATAGAAAATAATGCGAGGTGAATGACCAATGACAGCAAAACTAAGCAAAAGCGATTATTTAATCGTAATGGCAATTATCATTATGTATTCGTTAATTGTTCACGTATTAAATTTAGATGTTTTAAAAGTTATGGCTATTCAACAAAATGGATTTATCCTTAGTTTTGTAGGCATTGCTATATGTTACATCACAGCTACTGTATTGTTTTTTGTTATTCGTAAATTGAAAAATAGTAAGTGAAGATGGAATGAAAAAGTAGAAGGATTTTATTTCTAAAAAGAAGAATTTTTTACTGTATTACTTTATACGAAATTAAATGTAAAGGTGGCTACATAATGACAGTGAAAAAGCTTTATTTCGTCCCAGCAGGTCGTTGTATGTTAGATCATTCCTCTGTTAATAGTACACTCACACCTGGTAAACTATTAAACTTACCTGTTTGGTGTTATCTTTTGGATACAGCAGAGGGACCTATTTTAGTGGATACAGGTATGCCAGAAAGCGCGGTTAATAATGAAGGTCTTTTTAAAGGGACATTTGTTGAAGGACAAATTTTACCGAAAATGACAGAAGAAGATAGAATCGTAAATATTTTAAAACGTGTAGGATATGAGCCGGAAGATCTTCTTTATATTATTAGTTCACATTTGCACTTTGATCATGCGGGAGGAAATGGCGCTTTTACGAATACACCTATTATTATACAACGAGCGGAATATGAGGCAGCGCAGCATAGAGAAGAATATTTGAAAGAATGTATACTGCCGAATTTAAACTACAAAATCATTGAAGGGGATTATGAAGTCGTACCGGGTGTTCAACTATTATATACACCAGGACATTCACCAGGGCATCAGTCACTATTCATTAAGACGGAAAACTCTGGACCTGTGTTATTAACGATTGATGCATCGTATACGAAAGAAAATTTTGAAGATGAAGTGCCGTTCGCAGGATTTGATTCCGAATTAGCTTTATCTTCAATTAAACGTTTAAAAGGAATTGTGATGAAAGAGAAACCAATTGTTTTCTTTGGTCATGATATGGAGCAGGAAAAGGGATGTAAAGTGTTCCCTGAATATATATAGTGAAAAAAGTGCACCTCCAATTGTTAGACTGTGTCTAACAATTGGGGTGCACTTCACATTCCGCTCATGACCTTTTCGATTAAATGATTTTTTTAAATAGGTTATAAACTTTTTTTGAACTATCTTCATTTAATTGATAATACGTAAGGTTTAAATCATCAGGAGTGTCTTGCTGAGCGATCATTACTTCGCTACTGTCGTGATCGACTACCCATATGAAATATTTTTTATAAGTACCATCTTCGAATGTAATCCACATATCACAATCTATTGAATCTGATCCTTCTTCATCTAATGTTAATTTTCCTTTTTTTGCGGTATCCATACTCGTAATAAACGTTTTTAATTCATCTGTTTTTGTGAGAAAGATATCCTTTTTGGTTTTAATTGACTCTACATGTATATCTTTTATTTCCTGTTTTCCTAAAAAAACAGGGGGTTCATTTGGATCTCGTGAAGTTGAAATAATAGTAGCTTTCTTTTTCGGTTTGTTTGCTGTATAGAAATCTTGAATAGATTTCCCAGAGTTTATAAACCATACGATTCCAGAAATAATCAATACGCTACCTAGCAGTAAAATGATTTTTTTAATAGAATATTCTCCTCTCTATTACTTCGTGTGAAGAGCTTTTCTATTAATATATGATAGGTAGGCGTAAAGTATTATAGTTGTACGTGGCTATTCTTCACAGTTTTAATAGGGCGATCAACGAGTAAATTGTAAGTAAGCCCTATTAATACGAAAATTCCACCGACAATTTTGCCCATTGAGAGTTCGTGTGACAAGAAGAAATCAATGATAGTCCCCGTAAATAATTGTCCGATAAAGATAAGTAGCGTCAAATAAAATGCTGGAATTTTAGGAGTAATATAGTTTGATAATGAGATGACGATAACACCTACTAATCCGCCTAAGTATACAGCGATAGGTATGGATTGCAGTGTATGACTAGAAATATACAACGAATCTGAACTGAAAATTAAAAATAACATAGAGAAAAATAATCCAGTAATATAATTAAAAAACGTACCTTCCCAATTTCCAATTTTCTTTGCTAAATTCGCGTTAATAATTCTAGCAACAACGATGGATACTCCAACTAAAATAGCGATACAAATATATAACATATTCTTGCCCCCATTAATAAATTGTCATGATAATAATTCCAGAAGAGATGAATAATAACCCAACTAGTTTTTTCTTTTCAAACTTCGCAACTTTCATACCTAATAAACCGAAATGATCAATTACGATAGAAGCAATAGATTGACCAAGTAAGCCTAATGCGATAGTAATAGAGGCACCAAGAGCAGAGAAGCTTATATTGCTAAAAAGAACAGTGAATACACCAATTGCTCCAGCGCTATATAAATAAAGCGGAATACCTTTTTCAAAGTGAATTTTATTTTTGTTAAGGGCTAGTACGAAAACAACTGCTATTAAACCTACAAGATGAATGGCAACACTCGCTGTATAATTGCCAATTAACTCAGATAAAATTCCATTCAATGGAAGCATGATGGCAATAAGCACCCCAATAAAGACAGAAAGAAAGTTATACAATGTAATATCCCCTTTATATTTCATGTTTGTAATGACTGTATCACGCTGAAATTGTGTATTACTATGACATATGTCATAGTGAAAGAAGAAAATTTTGATTAAAATGGGGATGAGTTGTAAAGGTGGAGGAGTTATGAAGAAAGTATGTAATTCAAATAAATTAGCAGATTATATGAAACAAAATAATATTGACTCATTTTTTAGTAATGATATGAAACCATATATGGAACTTATATTTTTTAAAAAGAATGAGTTCATTTGCAGAGAGAATGAGGAAATAGACTATTTATATTTCTTTGTTGAAGGAAAGGCGAAAGCGTTTAATACATTAAGTAACGGGAAATCCGTATTATTATGCTTTTATGATAGCTTGCAGTTGTTAGGAGATGTGGAATTAATTCATTCTCAGAGAATTACTTCAAACGTACAAGTGATGGCAGATTCATATTGTGTTGGTTTGCCTTTAGGAAAAGTGAGAAATCAACTATTTCATGATGCGAAATTTTTAAGATGTATTTGTGGATCGTTAGCACATAAATTAAATCGACTTTCAAAAAATAGTACAATTAATTTACTATATCCACTTGAAAATAGACTCGCGAGTTACATGTTAGCAGCAGGGGAACGAGCGGTTCAGCACGGAAATAGAATTGTGTTTAGCGGGAATTTAACGGAAACAGCGGAATTGTTAGGAACGAGTTATCGGCATTTATTACGCACATTGAATACCTTTTGTGATAAAGAGATAATTAAGAAAAATAATGTTTGTTTTGAAGTTGTGAATGTAGAAGTTTTGAGGGAATTGGCGGCGGATGTTTATAAATAGGAGAGGATTATAAATGATTACACCTATATTTAGAATTTTTGATGTTGAAAAAGCGCAGTTGTTTTACTTTAACTTTTTAGGATTTAAACTGGATTGGGAACATCGGTATGAGGACAATATGCCATTATATATGCAAATTTCGTTAAACGATGCTGTGATACATTTATCAGAACATCATGGGGATGCTTCACCAGGCGGTGCGATTCGGATCAAAATAGATAATGTAAAGGATTATCATTCTGTATTATCAAGGAAAGAATATGCTTATTCGAAGCCTGATATAGAAAAAACACCTTGGGATACAATTGAATTAACTGTGATTGATCCATTTTCAAATAGAATTACACTGTATGAGGAAAGATTGTAGAAATAGAAGGACTTAATATACAAGTTTTCATAAATTGAGTATTGTAATTACGTGTTAAATGAATGGAATGAAGAGTAGTTCATAAAGTAGTGAACTGCTCTTTTTAATTCTGTTAAATAGTTTGAATTATTGAGAAATAAATCATATGATTAAATATATGAACGCATGAGCATACATTCATATATTTAAGGAGGAGGACAAAAGATGCTAGATGCAATTATTGTTGGAGCTGGTCAAGCTGGTTTAACAATGGGATACTACTTGAAGCAGGCTGGGTATAGTTTCTTACTACTTGAGGCAGGAAAGCGAATTGGTGATTCATGGAGAAACCGATATGATTCTTTGCAGCTCTTCACACCAAGGGAATTTAGTAGTTTACCAGGTATGATATTAAAAGGAGAAGGGAATGGATTTCCATATAAAGATGAAATTGCAACATATTTAGAAGAATATACAAGGTTTTTTCAATTACCAGTACAAGTGCAAACTGAAGTTTTAAAGATAAGAAAAAAGAAAGAAATATATGAAATACACACTTCTAAAGAAATTTTACAATCGAAAAAAGTTATTATTGCAACAGGTGGTTTTCAGCAACCATACATCCCCTCATTTTCAAAACATCTTTCCTCACATATTTTTCAAATACATTCATCACAATATAAATCACCATCGCAAGTTCCAAAGGGAACAGTACTAGTAGTAGGCGGCGGGAATTCAGGAATGCAAATAGCAGTAGAGCTTGCAAAAACTCATGAAGTTACGATGTCTATCAGTCATTCTTTAACGTTTTTACCGTTACATCTATTTAGAAAAAGCATTTTTAATTGGCTAGAAAAAATAGGTTTATTGTATGCCGAGACAAATACAAAGAGAGGAAAGTGGTTTCAGAAGCGAAAGGATCCTATTTTTGGTTTTGAAGGTAAGGAACTCATTCGTAATGGAGCAATAAAACTACAGGAAAAAGTGGTAAGTGCATCAGAAAATAACATTATGTTTCAGAATGGTGATACATATAGTGCAGAAAGCGTTATATGGTCAACGGGCTTTGTCCAAGGTTATAAATGGATTGAAATAGAAAAGGCAGTAAATGAGAATGGATTTCCTAATCATATAAAGGGGATTAGTCCGGTAAGAGGATTATATTATATCGGATTGCCGTGGCAATCTCAAAGGGGTTCTGCGCTTATTTGTGGTGTAGGAAGAGACGCAGCTTATTTGCTTTCTGAAATCAAAAAATAGATCAGTAGCAACAGCTACTGATCATCCATATGTACATGAATTAGGAGAGGTCAAACATTTATTAGCTTTATTATAATAGATTTTCACGAATGAAAAAACTGAAAATTCACGTTTTTGTGTTGAGAAAGTTTTTTGTATCGAAATATATAAAAAATGGGAATTTTTATTAAAAAATATGATATTTATATTTTAGTAAAGTATGATATAGTCTATATAAGAATCATTTCCTTAAATTAGGTTTTTTGTATAGTAATTACATTCGCGTTTGGGAAGGGGAAAAGATTGTGAAGTTTGATGATCAACGTCTACTAGGAATACGATTAGGTTCTGTACTCATAACAGAAGAAAATCAATATTTAGTAATTAAGAAGAAAGATCATTATGCACTATTAAACATACATAATTTAGAATGCACACATGTCGAAGTGCAGTTAGAACATATTGAAGAACTGTTGCATGAAGATTTCCAAGAAAGTATAACGGAAATTATCGCACCAGAACATATTAAAATTGTGGCGAAAAATGTTCTATAAAGAAAGAGACTGGGAGAATCAGCTTCTTTCTTTATATCTGTTTCGTTCGTTATATGGATAACATTTTTAAAACCTTACCAATAATCCCATCCTTTTGATGAACACCTAAATCCGAGTTCGTCATAATAACAGCGCCATTACCTCGGTATGGATTACATACCATCATACATTGAAATCCAACACCCCATCCAAGTGAATAAATTTGTAAGTCTTCATTAGAATACTCTAGAAAAACACCTAACCCAGTCCATTTTGAGCATCCTTGAGGAGAAATCATATCTTGTACTGTTTTTGGAGAAAGTTTTAGTTTGCTATTTCCCTGTAAGGAATGAATGATTTCAATAACTAAAGTTGATAAGTCAGTTGGTGTTGTCCATATTCCTGAAGCAGCTGCGAATGGATAAAATGGATATTTCTCATTTGTTACAGTTCCATCTTTATTATGCCCGCAAGCAAAAGCATCGGTTTTATCTATGTCTTCGGGAGCGAAGAGTGTACTATTTTTCATTTGTAGTGGCTGGAAGATAAGCTCTTCTAGTAACTGACTGAATGATTTCCCCGTAATATCTTCTAGTAGTTGTTCGATTATACAAAAGTTTGCGTCTGAGTAGTGAAATTCACTTTCTGGTTCACAATTCATTTCTATAGGTACTGGGCAATATAATGTTCTACCAGAAAGGAGTTCAGGAATTTTAGGTATTCCTTTCTCTAGCTTATAATGTTCAAAACTATTAGGAGGATCAATGATTCCAGATTGGTGACTTAATAAGTTTCGTAAAGTGATTTTTTTCTGTGAAGTAAATATATTAGTAGGGATATTCCAAGATGTGAGTTTATCATTTACGTCTTCATCTAAGTGTACGATTTTTTGATCGGATAATGTTAGTACAAGTATGGCGGTGATGAATTTGCTAATAGAGCAAGAATTAAAGAGAGAATTTGTAGTAACACTTCTAGTTGTTCCAGATTCAAGTGTTCCGAAAGCAGTAGCTTCATCAATTCTACCGTCACGTATAACAGTAAGGCTTAATCCTGCAACAGAATATTGGTTCATTTTCTCATATATATTGTTACTTTTTAAGTTCATAGTGACTCCCTTCTTTTAAAAAACAGAATATTAACTTTATTATACATTAGTAAATAGAGAGAGGAGCTATAATTGAAACAAAAAGAGAGGTTTTAATAGAGAGAAGAAGAGAAAAAGAAAACACTTCATCTTTTACCGATGAAGTGTTTCTTATTTTAAGTTAATTCGAAGTGAACATTTGAAAGAATTTATCTCGGTACATGTACATAAACCATGTGGCTGATGCGTATGTAAATGAATGGTCCACATCGATTGGAAATATGTTGAACCGATATGGAAATATGAAATTAGTAGTACCTGGTCACGGTGATGTAGGAGGCAAAGGATTGCTTTTACATACAATGGATTTGTTGAAATAAGAAACAAGAAATAAAATAATGATGAAACTTATTGTAGATTTAAGAAATTTTTGGAATACAAAAGAGAGGAGAAAACGATTTCCTCCTCTCTTTCTTCTAACTATATTGAAATGCTGAAGCTATCGATTACGCCTGAATACGTCACTGGGATTTTAATTCTAAGTATACAAATACCAGTACCGTCATAATGCCTATAATAACGTAAGTAACATCAAGCATTATAAGTGTTTTTAAAGTTTCAGTCATCCTAATTCACCCCTGTTATAAAAATATAACATGATCTCTTATCAATTAGATAAGAGATCATAAAGATAAAAATGTACATGAAATATCTTAAGTAGTTTCCATATTAATATATCATAAATTAATTTAAACAATGTTAAGGTAGTGTAAATGTATTGTAAATAAAGAGACTTCCCATAATAACCTTAAAACATTCTCAACTAATAAAATACGCTATTCTTTCTATTGGATTATAGGAAAGAATAGCGTATTTATATGTAAAATTCTGTATTTAATGAATCGCAATTATTTACTCAAGAGATTCGAAGCTCTTTATCGCCAAATATATTAAGAAATCTTAGTTTTGTACAATGAGCTAGTAAAAGATTCATTTTTATTTATATATTGCTAGATATTCTTTAAAGTAATTATTTAGTTTTTTGGAAGCATCAACAGAAGTGTACATGCTTATGTATGAATTTTATGGTGTCAATAAAAAAATTATGTCAACAAGATGAACTGTCACAAACTTTTATATATTATTGTGATTGATATCACACCCCTTTTTCTCAATGGGTATTATGCTTAGTTTGTAAGGAATGATTGGGAGAGGGTGGGATGATATGTTTTGTTATCAATGTGAACAAACGCCAACAGGCGGATGTAAAGTGATGGGTGTTTGTGGTAAGAATGAAACCATTGCAAGTTTACAAGATACGATTGTATTTGGATTAAAAGGAATTGCTGCTTATCGTACACATGCCGCTCAGCTAGGGTATACAGATGCATTTGTAGATGCTACAACGCAAGAAGCGTTATATATGACATTAACAAATTCTAACTTTAATGAACAAGAACATATTGATATGGCTATGAAGGTAGGGAAATCAGCTTTACGAGTGATGGAGTTGTTGGATGAGGCACATACGAATCACTTTGGTGTTCCAGAGCCTGTTCAAATTACACAAAATCATGTAGAAGGTAAGGCAATTGTAGTTACTGGTCATAATCTATTTGCATTAGAGGAATTATTAAAGCAAACAGAAGGAAAAGAAATTAATATTTACACGCACTCTGAAATGCTACCAGCACATGGTTATCCAAAGCTGAAAAAATATAAACATTTAAAAGGAAACATAGGTAAGGCATGGTATGATCAACGACGTCTATTTGAAAAATTTACTGGTGCCATATTAGCTACAACGAACTGTGTTATGCCAATTAAAGGATCATACTCTGATCGCTTCTTTTCATATGATATTGCCGGTCTAGAAGGTGTACGGAAAATTGAAAACGATGATTTTGCACCACTGATTCAAAAAGCGCTAGAACTTCCCGAAGTACATATGGAGTCGGATGAACAATTAGTAACAGGATTTCATCATAATACAGTATTATCATTAGCCCCAGAAATTATTGAGGCAGTAAAGGAAGGGAAAATAAAGCGTTTCTTCGTCATCGCAGGTTGTGATGCACCAGGAAAAGGCGGGGAATACTATCGTGAATTAGCAACGTCACTTCCGCCAGAAACGGTTATTTTAACAACCTCTTGTGGGAAATTCCGCTTTAATGATGTGAATTATGGTGTTGTACCTGGTACGGAGATTCCGCGTTACATTGACTTAGGCCAATGTAATAATTCAATTTCTACAGTGAAAATAGCGGCCGCTTTAGCAGATGCTTTTCAATGTGAAGTAAATGAATTGCCGGTTAGTATTGTCCTATCATGGTTTGAACAAAAAGCGGTTGCCATTTTACTTGGTCTATTTAGTCTTGGGATTCAAGATATTCGCATTGGTCCAAAGGCCCCTGAATTTATTTCACCTGGTGTGCTTGATGTATTACAAGAAACATTTGGTTTAAAACTGATTACAACTGCAGCAGAAGATATGAATATGATGTTATCGTAACAAAAAGGATGTCCTATATGTAGAGTTGGCTTTATCCCGCTATTTGCCGGGAAGTAAAACTCCCACCTCAAAATTCAGGTGGAGCAAAGAAGTGAGGTGGGAGTCGGGCTGCCCGTAAACGCCCGATTGGTTCAACTAATAATCAGTGGGGGATGAACAAAACCCCCCACTGATTAAAGTTTCACTTTATAAAGAATTTGTATGTATTCGCAAACTTATGTATTAGATGCACAGGTGCATTAGTAGAAGAACAAAAAAATGATCCGTCTTCTTAATAGGGAGAGCTAGCCACATTCATTAACTTCGGAATATTATAGCGCCCCAAAACAAAAATGTAGAATTTTTGTTTTGGGGTATTTCCTTTTCTTAGCTGGATAGGTATGTGGTGAGATTTTTTTGAAAGAAAATAGGCAGTATCCAATAGGTAATAGCGGATTTTTTAAAAAATTTAAAAGTCCAGTTGACATTCACCTCTACTCGGTCATACAATGTAGTTGTAATAAGTAATACTGAATAGCGTGGTTTCTTAAAATATATTCAGTAAACAATAGGAAAAAGCGGATTTAAGAAAAAATTTAAAAATCGAGTTGACATTCACCTCTACTCGGTCATACAATGTAGTTGTAATAAGTAATACTGAATAGCGTGGTTTCTTAAAATATATTCAGTAAACAATAGGAAAAAGCGGATTTAAGAAAAAATTTAAAAATCGAGTTGACATTACAACTACTTAGTCATACAATGTAGTTGTAATAAGTAATACTGAATAGTGTGGTTTCTCAAAAGCTATTCAGTAAAAAATTCGCCTTAGTACTCTGTGATACTGAATATAAGTCAGACAGAATAGGGGGTAGAGGAGGATCAGAATATGGAAAATTTAACTGAAATGCTGAAAGGTTCGCTGGAAGGATGTGTACTGGAAATCATCAGCCGCCGTGAAACCTATGGCTATGAGATTACCCGTCACCTGAATGATCTTGGGTTTACCGAAGTTGTGGAAGGAACTGTATATACCATCCTCGTACGATTAGAGAAGAAAAAACTTGTGAATATTGAAAAGAAACCGTCAGATATGGGGCCGCCTCGCAAGTTTTATTCACTTAATGAAGCTGGCCGCCAGGAGCTTGAATTGTTTTGGAAAAAGTGGGATTTTGTATCATCAAAAATTAACGTCTTGAAGTCAAACTAGCTTCATAAGATAAGATATTGCGTCTAACGTTTTTGGGATTTCTTGTTCTGCTTTATAAAAAAGGAGGAAAAATAATATGATGGAAATGTTCAAAAAATTAATTGGTGATAAAAGAGAGTATAAAATGATGATGGCACGGGTT
Organism: Bacillus hominis; assembly: GCF_030348325.1. NCBI lineage: Bacteria > Bacillati > Bacillota > Bacilli > Caryophanales > Bacillaceae > Bacillus > Bacillus hominis. The sequence continues at coordinate 3,044,701 of NZ_JAUCFS010000005.1, read as the reverse complement.
GGGGCTCTGCCAGAGGACTACCAATTTGTGTTTAAGAAAATTCAAAACTACATGTGGAATTTTTCAGCGGGCAACGGGATGGATATGCTACACATACAGTATGAATTAATTGATTTGTTTGAAGCCGGTGCGGCGGAAGGCAGACAAGTGCTTGAAATCACTGGGGAGGACGTGGCATCTTTTGCTGACGAACTAGTGGCAAACGCTAAAACTTATGTTTCCAAGTATCGTGAAGATTTGAATCAAAGTATCATGAAGCAATTGAGAAAAAAATAAACGCAATAGATAATATCGACTGATTAGCTGGTTACAAATGTGAATTGCCACCATCGCTATTCAGTTATATTTTTAACTCGGTACTAAGTAATACAGATTATCAGTGGTACTAAATAGAGAGGTGTAGGGAATTTATCTTCGCAAAACATTTTTTAGAAGGAGGAAAAAAGTATGAACAATGTAGCGATTTCTGTAAAAGGGTTAAAAAAATCATTTAAAGATAAGGAAGTGTTAAAGGGGGTGGATTTTGAGGTGGATCATGGCGAAATTTTTGCACTGCTGGGCTCAAATGGAGCTGGCAAGACGACTACGGTCAATATCCTTTCGACGCTGATGAAGCAAGATGGTGGTGAAGTAGGTATTTGCGGTTTTGATGTTCAGCGTCAACCGGATCATGTTCGTCAAAGCATCAGTCTGACAGGACAGTTCGCAGCTTTAGACGGTATGCTCACGGGAAGAGAAAACTTGATAATGATCGCCAAGTTGCGTGGAGTTCCCAATCCCGCTCAAGTTGCTGATAATTTGCTTGCAAGATTTAGCCTGACAGATGCAGCCAACCAGAGGGCAGATCAGTATTCGGGCGGGATGAAGCGCCGGCTAGATATCGCCATGAGCTTGATCGGGACGCCAGCAGTCATTTTTCTCGATGAACCGACGACAGGGCTTGACCCCGAAGCGCGGCTTGAAGTGTGGGATACCGTCAAGGAACTTGCTGGCGGTGGTACAACAATCTTGTTGACAACTCAGTACTTGGAGGAAGCAGAACAACTGGCGGACCGTATCGCTATCTTGCATGGAGGAAAAATTATCACGACTGGTACCCTTACTGAACTAAAAGAAATGTTCCCACCAGCAAAAGTGGAGTATATCGAGAAGCAGCCGACGTTGGAAGAAATTTTCCTTGCGATCATCGGCAAAAAGGAGGAGATGTAAATGAAAAGCAAAACAGGGGTATTATTAGGGCGTTTAATGCGCAACATCATGCGCAGTCCGGATACGATTATTACGGTAGCGATTACACCGATTATGATGATGCTGTTGTTTGTCTACGTATTTGGCGGCGCCATAAAGACAGGAACGGATAACTACGTCAATTATTTATTGCCGGGAATCTTGCTGATGGCTATCGCATCCGGTGTCGCTTACACATCCGTGCGGTTGTTTACGGATGTAAAGAGTGGGCTGATGGCACGTTTCATTACTATGCCCATCAAGCGTTCGTCGGTATTATGGGCTCACGTATTAACATCACTTGTTGCTAATGTGCTTACTATCGTGGTGGTTATCCTTGTGGCGCTTTTAATGGGCTTCCGTTCCAGCGCTAATATTCTGGATTGGCTCGCGGTAGCTGGAATACTCGGGATGTTTACGCTGGCGCTGACATGGTTGGCTATCATTCCTGGGTTGACAGCGAAGTCTATGGAAGGGGCGACAGCCTACTCGTACCCGCTAATTTTTCTGCCCTTTATTAGTTCGGCCTTTGTTCCTACCGAAACTATGCCAAAAATTGTTCGAGCGTTCGCTGAGAACCAGCCTGTGACTTCAATTGTGAATGCGATTCGTGCCCTCTTATATGAAGGGACTGTTGGTAACGATATTTGGATTGCACTCGCTTGGTGTGTGGGCATTATGGTTATCGCTTATTTCTTCGCCGGTAAAGCATTTAAACGTCAGTTAGGGTAAGTGCACCATCGGTTCGGTGCCCTATGGTAACTAAATCTTCTGAAATAAAATATATGTTTGGAAAAGTGGATTTAAATCACATTAATCTTAGTTATTGCTATAATTGTTAGTATTCTTACTGGTTATGCAGTTGGTACGTAAGTAGGCTCAGGCATTGAGAAAAATCAGCCTGAGAGAGTTAAAGGGGAAGAGATAATATTTTGCCCTCAATTCTAATTGCCATATAATAAATGCAATTTTTATACATGAAAAGCCCACCTATTTCCGTAGGTGGGCTATATCTTTATTACACAATAGGAAAGTATACTCTCTTTTTCTAAATATGCAATTATGCATATTTAGAAAAAATTACACTTAATAAATATTACATATAGTAAATGGAAACTTGTGGTGTTATTCTTTTAACAGGCGTAACGTGTCAAACATAATAGAAGGTGTGATGGTACTAAGTGAGAGAAGTTCCTTTTTTCTGAAAAATGAATATCTATTCGGTATTGGTTATAATTATTCGGTCGGATGATTTTATGTTTTCTTAATTTATTCCTTTATATCTACAATGATTATTTATTATAACAGTTTCCACGTCTAAAATAAGATGTTTCAGCAAAGGGGGATATAACTATCTTTATAATGAGTTCCCAATATAATCAACGTGTTAGCAAAAAGGGTATCTGTATTATTTCCTCCTTTTTGCTAACTAATACAGATTCAAAAAATAGACACAATTGCTATATACCAATTGTAATTTATTATCTATTCATAATTCTGTTTATTCTGTCTTTCTAAAAATAAAAAAATATTAGACTCGTAAATATAAACGTTATAATGAGGGCGTCGAGAGGTAACCGATTACCTACGGAGAAAATATCAAACATTTTAAAATTGGACAGACTGAAACGATTAATTGCAGAAAGGTGTGTGACCAGAAGGGGAATTTCTTCAAAATAGTTTAGTAGCAGCGGACATCGTATTAGCTGGTGTAAACAATATCATCAATGCTGACGAAGTATAGGGTTGGAGGATAAATGCCTCGCACATTAAGAGAGACAGCTTTAGGTGGAATCGTTTACAATATGGCGCATCTAGTAAGCGATTCATTTTTTAAGAATGGTCTATATTCTTAAGCCTAAAAAGAGACGTAAGAATAGGATACAAGGGGGATTTATTATATGAATGGGAATACTGCAAAAAAAATAGAATTTCAAGCTGAAAATACTGCAGTGAAAAATGAGAAATATCTAGATCCTAAAAAGTGGCATAAACAAGATACTACCTGGGCATTGAGCCTTTTTGGAACAGCAATTGGAGCAGGAGTACTCTTTTTACCTATTAATGCAGGTTCAGGTGGTTTATTATCATTACTGTTAATTACGATACTTGCATTTCCTGTTATGTATTACTCACATAGGGCGCTTGCTAAAATGATATACGCTTCTAATTCTGCTGATGAGGGGATTACAGGTACAATAAGAGAGTATTTTGGGAATAATGCAAGTATCATTTTTAACATAGTATATTTCAGCTCAATTTACACAATCGTACTAATGTATTCGGTTGCGCTTACAAATACTGCAAGTAGTTTTATCGTGCATCAATTGCACATGCCGGAGCCTCCAAGGGCCATTTTATCTCTTGTATTAGTGCTCGGCCTTATAGCTATACTAAATTTTGGTCAAGATATTACTGTAAAGGTCATGAGTATGCTAGTGTATCCTTTCATAGCTTCTCTACTTTTTATCGCAATATCTTTAATTCCACAGTGGAATACGTCAATGCTTAGCTTTTCAAATGTTTCAACTGCTTCAACAGGAACAGGATATTTTGGAACGATATTGATGATACTACCAATCATCGTATTCTCATTTAATCATTCACCTATGATTTCATCATTTGTTGTGAAACAGAGGGCTACGTATGGAATAGAAGCTACTGATGCTAAATGTGCTCAAATACAAAAAGTTTGTTATATTATGACATTCGTTGTTGTTATGTTCTTTGTTTGGAGTAGCACGCTAAGTTTGACTCCAGAGGATCTAAAAATGGCGAAAGAACAGAACTTATCAATCCTTTCATATCTTGCTAATGAGCTTAATTCGCCTGTAATCACAATTGCAGCTCCTATCATTGCTTTTGTGGCTATAACAAAGTCGTTCCTTGGCCATTATATAGGAGCATATGAGGTAATGCGTGACGTGATTATTAAGTTCGGTAAAACACGCGGAAAAGATATCGAAGAAAAAACAGTTAAGACAATGGTTCTTACTTTTGTCGTATTAACATGTTGGTATGTTGCTTATGCAAATCCAAGTATTCTTGGAATCATTGATGCCCTTAGCGGTCCGTTAGTTGCTGCTATCTTATGTCTATTACCAATGTATGCGATTCGTAAAATACCAGTACTAGCTAAATACAGAGGGAAAATGAGCAATGTTTTTGTCATTATTATAGGTATACTTACTGTTTTAGCAAGTATTAAGTCATTATTTTAATTCACTATTGTTGGTTTTATTTCAAAAATAGTGGGATATGAAAAAAGAACGAAAGAGATTATGGATAAGATAAATCCACATTTGAATTTTAAACAAGCAATTTTATGAGTGTTAAAATCTAATATAAAAAGACATGAACAAAGATTAGTTCATGTCTTTTTTTGTGTTGGCGTTATTCCTAGAAGAGCGTTTAGGGCAGCGGTAGTAAATAAAATGTTTTCTCTATTTGCTTGAAAATAGGGGTAACTGGCACCTAGTCAAACTCAATGTTATTTTGGGTTTAACTGGTCATTGCTTATGGGCAGTATAAACATAATCTCTCTTTTAAACCTTCTAACAATTCTTCAGGCACTTCCCTAATTTTGATATCCTTACCTAGGAAAAGTAGCCAATTTGTTATTTCTGTTAATTCATCGAGATTGTTAACATTGATAAAAGTCTTTAGAATGGCTGTGGATTGGTAAGGATTTGTATAGGAAATAGAAATTTTTAAAGGATGGTATTTTTTGAACTGGGCAATCGCTTTTGGACCAAGTTCAAGTACAAGGTTGATTGCTGTGTCCTTCTTACTTAGTTTTTCTAAAATCTTTTTCTTACTTAATCTCTTTTTCGTCGTATAGGGTTCGACATTGATGAGATGATCGACAAGAAACATCTTCTTTTTTTCTTCTTTTATGTCAAAGCCTTCAATTATCCAATGGCTTTTCTCTTGATAAAGGTGTAGTAGATAAATTGGATAAGACTTGATTTCCTCTTCTTCTTTTACGGTAATCAATAAATGGCTATCCAAAAGAAGGATTTGGATGAGTTTTTCTAACATAGGATGGGGGAGGTCAGAAAGCTCAAGTAGGTCAGGATTATGAGGATTAGTCCCTTCAAAAAGCAAGATTTGATTTAAAAGAACAAGGTCATCTTGTTGGATTTCTGAGATGAGTCCTAGTAGTTTTTCGGCTAAAGACTGACGACTTTTTAGATAGGGAAGTTGTTGATTTCTTGTGGCCATAAAGGCAATAAAAAGAGCTTTGACCTCATTATCAGTAAAGCGCACAACGGGCAGGATAGAGTTATGCATGACAAAATAGCCCCCATCTCTTCCAACTTCAGCGACAAGTGGCATCCCCATTGCTTCAATTTCTCTAATGTCTCTAATAGCTGTCGATCGTGAGATGTTAAATTCTCGTATGATTTCAGAAATTGTAAAGTGGGAGCGGTTGTTAATATACCGCATGATGGTATTAATCCGTTCAACTTTTTTCATTTTGGTCTCCTAAACAGTATCATTTTTTGACATGATTTAAAGATATTATAAACTCATCAGATGAAAAGATAAATCATTTGATTAATTTAAAAAAGAGGAAGGTTTTGAATATGAAAAATTATACTTTAGAAGAAAAAGATAGCTTTATCGTGTTAGGTATTGGAACTGAACTTAAGAGCGAATACACAGATTTTGCTGGAATAAATAAAGAAAAAGAAGACTTTTGGGAGGCCGTTAAACAAGATGGAAGGCTTGACACTTTAAAGGATTTAGCCACAAATGATTACATTTTTTCCGTGAGCGAAGCAGTGAATAACAAGATGATGTATTATGCTGGTGTTATGACAGAGGCACAAATACAAGAAGAATCCAGAGTTATCCAGTTTCCTACGGGGGAATACTTGGTAGTTAAAGGGGAAGGTAAGACGGCTGAGGAGATGAGTAATAAGCTTACTGGCATTGCCTTTGGTCAAGTTTTACCAGAAGCAAAGGATTTTGCCTATGTTGGTGGGCCAAATACAACGGTTGAGATGGGGCAGCGAAACGGCTTAGTTTTTGGTGAAATGTGGATTCCGGTTGTTAGGAAGTAAAGAGATTACAGGAGGGATGGAGTTGTCCTATATCGTTGATTTTAAAAATGTAACTACATCTGGCTTGGAGTCTTCACTTGTAGCAGAAGCGCTTGCTGGTTTACGTGCCCATGAAGCCCGTTACTTTATGAACAAATACAAGCATGAATTTACGGTTGTACCAGTTAGTGAAAGCGAGGATACTCTTGATTATGTGAACCGCATTTTGAAAGAAGAACGTGATATTGAGTTTGCGGCCAAACCTTTAGAAACATCGTGTTTTCAAGTGGAAAATATTAAATTTGCCTATGTCTTTTATGAGGATGGTCTTGCAGTCAACGTCATGTATACATTGGATAACCCGAAGAAGCGGGCTGTTGGATTTAAGCTTTCAGAGGGAATGGAGATACCAAAGGAGTTAGAAGAGAAGTTTAAGTTTGCTAGGCAGAAGTCTAAATTAGCTGGAACAATTCGAGGCTCGTTTTTTGTAATAAAAGGAGAATATAGTGTAAGTTGAAGAATCATTCATTTGTTATATTGAGTTATTTTTTTAAAAGGCGCTATTAAGGCTAACAATCTTGGATGGGTAGCCTTTTTTACATAAGTAAATAATATTTACAGTCTGCTACACACTACGTTCTTATAAAATGAAAAAAAGGGAAATTACTGTAAGGGGGTGTGGTGAGGTGAGAAAAAAAAGGCTACTTGAGTTATTCTTAGTAACTTTTGCTTTACTATTCCTTCAGGTAAGCACATTTACCAATGAAAAATTGAACGATAAATTTGGTAACTTTACCTTCTTTGTTGTATTTCTCATGTTTTATATCAACGTTGCATTTGTAGAACGGTATTTTGATGATATACAAAAGTGGATTCGAAATATCATATTTCTTCTTGCCCTGTTAGTAGTAGCTTTAATATCACTATGGATAGGTTACTTTTAAATCCTTACTTCCGAGAACGGGAATTATGTCAAAAGTAAAGCTGGTCTACTGTACGTTTTTAGTGGATGGGTGGCCGATAAAATCTTGTATCATGCTTGTAGTAGAAGCAACAAAAAAAAGGATAACAACAATTAAGGGCTGACATGATTCAACTTAGTTATAAAAGATTAATAAAAATATTAAAAGAAAACCATCAATTTGAAGAATCTTTTTTCAAATTGATGGTTTTTATTTTTTTGACCCCCATAAAATTGTTTATTTCTTCGAATATGTATAGTGAAAGAAAGCAAATGAAAGAAAAAGCTAAAATTACCAAAAATATAGAGAAGAGTTATTCAAAGATTGCAGATAAAATAGAAAAAGAGCAAGAAGAACAAGTGATATTGCAAAAGAAAACAATAAAGCGGTACAAAATATAGACTTCACTCTAGCGCGAGTAGAAGAAATAGGTATTTGAAAAGTCGCTCGTGAAAAATATGAACAACAACAAGAAGACAAGCCCCAAAAAAAGTACTAAGAAAATGTGGTTAAATGGTCACTTGTTTAGTGACCATTTTGCTATTTGAAGCAGAAGGAGGCAGGGAGATTACTAGTGTTGAGTTTAGTAATGAAAATCTTAAAAAAAACGAAAATAGAAGATATCGTATTTAACATACAAAACAACGGTGGAGATAAGGAAGCTTTTATCGTACAGTATCAGCCGTTTATTAGAAAATCAATCTCGTCTGTCTGTCGTCGATATATTACAGAACAGGATGATGAATATAGCATTGGATTGTTTGCGTTTAACGAAGCAATTGAACAGTATTCATATAAAAAAGGAAAATCTTTTCTAGCGTTTGCTGATCTTCTTATAAAAAGAGATGTAATTGACTATATACGCAAAGAGTCTAAGCATAATCTTGTCTTTTTAAAAGAAGATAAGCAAGAGGAAATGTTAGAAATGCAAGTATCGCTTACGGAGTATATGAAAGAGATGGAAAATAGTAACCGTAAGGAAGAAATACTTCATTTTCAAAGTGTGCTAGCTGAGTTTAAAATCACATTTTCAGAGCTTGCTAAGGAATCTCCTAAGCATCGTGATACGCGTGAACACTTAGTAGGAATTGTAAAGATTATTATAAAAGACGAGGAAATGATGGAGAAGTTGTTCCGAAAGAAAAAGTTACCGCTTAAACATATTGAACCGCGTGTTAGGGTAAGCCGTAAAACGTTGGAGCGACATAGAAAATACATTATTGCGATGTGTATTATTTTTGCAAATAACTATACATATATTCTTGATTACATAAGAGGGGGGAAGAATGATGAATAAAGGAATTGTGATGGATATAAAAAAACATAACGTAGTTGTTTTAACACCAAATGGAGAGTTTATTACGTGTAAAAGAAAAGGGAATTCTTACATGGTTGGGGAGGAAATCTCGTTTAATGAAGAAGAACAAAGGTCGCCGCGTTTTGCAATGCCTCCTTTCTTAAAGCCTGCATCAATACTGGTTGCTTGTTTTCTATGTGTGTTCTTGTTTTTCTACAACCAACCGGAAGAAAAAGTTTTTGCTTATGTTTCAGTTGATATAAATCCAAGTTTAGAGGCGAGCGTAACGAAGGATCTTCGTGTTATAGATTTGCGAGCTTGTAATGATGATGGAAGGCGTATCTTAAAAGAAATAAAGCAATGGGAAAATAAACATGTGCACGACGTAATACGTACTATTATAAAGCAAAGTCAAGAGGATGAGTATTTAACGAATGATAAGCAAGTTATGCTAACAGCTGTTACAAAGGACAAGACGCTAGAACCACAGTTGGAAAAGGCAATGAAAGAATTAAAGAAAGAGTATGAGACAAAACATGTTTCAGTCGTATATCAAAGCAGTACGATGCAAATGCGGGAGAATGCCATGAAAGCAGGAGTTGGCACAGGTGTTTATATAAAGCGAGAGAATGATAAGCAGAAATCACTTACTCCTCCTGCACCGCCGTCTAATCAAGAGGAGCGCGATGAGGAGATACATTCGCAACAAAAGTCATCTTCTGATATATCATCGGATTCGTCTCCTGTAAAAGAAGAAATACATGATAAGCAGGAGTATATAGAACAAAAGCAATACAAGGAACAGCAACCGAAGCAAATAAAAGAAAATAATGGACATCAGCAAGAGAATAATGGTAGAGGATCTCAGCAAGGAAATAATGGACATCAGCAAGAGAATAATGGTAGAGAGTCTCAAGGAAATAACGGACACCAGCAAGAGAACAATGGTAGAGGATCTCAAGGAAATAACGGACACCAGCAAGAGAACAACGGTAGAGGATCTCAGCAAGGAAATAATGGACACCAGCAAGAGAGTAATGGTAGAGAGTCTCAAGGAAATAATGGACACCAGCAAGAGAACAATGGTAGAGAGTCTCAAGGAAATAACGGACACCAGCAAGAGAACAATGGTAGAGAGTCTCAAGGAAATAATGGACACCAGCAAGAGAACAACGGTAGAGGATCTCAGCAAGGAAATATAAACGAAAATAACGGACCTAAAAATGAGGACAAAAACATTCCTGCCACACAACATCAAGGGAATGAAAAGAAGAATCCATAGAATATTGAAGATGGAGATTCGTTTCATATTAGGACTGATATCATTTTGTACAGCAACCTCACCAAATGGTGAAATTCATTTGTAAGTTATTTGGGTTAGTTATTTGATTTCAAAGCTAAAAGGAACTTATTATTCTATATTCCTATTAAGCTATTTTGTATCAAAACCCTAGAAGGTTAGAGTTTGCATTTGTACTTAGAATAAGAAGAAAAGGAGTATGTGAAAAATATAATGGAGAAAAAAATTCAACAAGAGAAAGATAAATCAAAACCTGTTTTTTATGATCCTAAAGGAAGAAGAAAAAAAGCTTTTAGTTGGTTTCTATGTATCTCAATAGTTAGTATAAGTATTGTATTTTATTTTTTCTTCCAAAGTATTTTTTCGACACCAGAAATTCCAAATATGAATCCTGCTGTAAAACAAGATACTAAACTTGTACCTATTAATCAAGAACTCAGCGACGAGCAGTTAAAGAAAGAAGAATTTAAAGCTAATACAGAAATGGAAAACGATGAAAATTCGGTGAATTCAACGAACGGTAGCAAACAATCTAAAGAAGTGTATGGTTTTTATGTAAACTGGGATGAAAATAGTACTGCTTCTTTAAAAGAAAATATCGATTCTTTAACCACGTTAGTACCAGAATGGTATCACTTAAAAGCAGACTTAACAGTTAGTAGTGAGATAAAATCTGAGATTGTAAAGTTAGCAGAAAAAAATCATGTGAAAATTATGCCTTTACTTACTAACTATACAGAGGAAGCTTCTGGTCCTGATAGTGAACTTATTCATAAGTTATTGAGTTCTCCAGATCATGTAAAGACAACGTTTATTAACGATTTAGTAAAGCAAGTTGAAAAGAATCAATTTTCAGGTATTAACATTGACTTTGAGGCAATACCTGAAAGCGATAGAGAAAACTTAACCAATTTCATGAAAGAACTTACTACGGTCTTTCATAAACATCATTTGCTCGTTACGCAAGATGTCCCTGCTAATGATAAGGCCTTTGATTATGGTGCATTAGCCAAAGTAATAGATCGTATGATTGTAATGATGTATGACGAGCACTATGGAGCAGGGGTACCAGGACCAGTTGCTTCAAATAAATGGTTTGAACATACGCTCAATGAACTAGACATTCCGTCTGAGAAACTTATAGTTGCTTTCGGTAACTATGGATATGATTGGGAAGTAAATAGTAAAGAACCTGCGAAGTCTGTAACTTTCTCAGAAGTTATGACAATGGCTCAGGATTCAAATATAAAAATTCAATGGGATAACATTAGTGGAAATCCTTATTTTCGATATAAAATAGGAGAGAAAGAACATACCGCTTGGTTCTTAGATGGTGTTACTCTTTATAATCAAGTAAAAATCGCAATGAACAACAATGCGAAGGGATTTGCGTTATGGAGACTAGGAGCAGAAGATCCTACTATATGGAAAGCTTTAAAAGATCCTATTGAGGTACAAAATAATCCTGATGCACTACATAAAATCGCTAGTTTAGATGAAGTGAATTATTCTGGACAAGGCGAAATTTTACAGATTGAGAATGAAAGACAAAATGGATTGAGAGATTTTAAGGTAGACAAAAATGGTTATCTTACAGATGAAGTGTATCAATCACTACCATCTGCATATGAAGTGCAACGATATGGAAAACCAAAAGGCAAACAAGTAGTATTAACATTTGATGATGGACCAGATCCTAAATATACGCCGGAAATTCTAGATATATTAAAAGAGTATAAAATAAAAGCTGCCTTTTTTGTACTTGGTGAAAATGCGCAACTAAATCCTAGTATTGTTAAAAGAATATACGATGAAGGGCATGAAATTGGCAATCATACTTTCAAGCATCCTAACGTCGCTGATACGTCTTTGCTACGTACAAAAGTAGAACTTAATACAACTCAGCGCCTAATCCAGGAAATAACTGGGCATTCTACGGTTTTATTTAGGCCACCGTATGAAGCAGATGCTAACCCGGATTCATCAAATGAAATACTGCCTATTTTGCGTGCACAAAATATGAACTATACAATGGTGGCAGAAGAAGTTGATCCTGAGGATTGGGCGACTCCATCAACAAATGAATTAGTAAAGCGTACTCTTAATCCCATTTATAAGGGGGAGGGAAATATTATTCTTCTCCATGATGCAGGAGGGAATCGTACCCATACGGTAGAGGCGCTGCCGATGATTATTAAAGATCTTAAAAAGAATGGATATAGTTTTGTAACAATTTCAGATTTAATGAATAAAGAACGAGATGAAGTTATGCCTCCCGTTTCTTCAGAGGATAAGCAATATTTACTTTACAATAAAGCTGTTTTTTCAGGAGCAGGATATTCTAAGCATATATTAACAACTATTTTTTATATTGCTATTGGATTAGGTATTTTCCGATTCCTATTTTTAATTTATTTTTCATTCAAGCAAAAAAAGAAAACAAACTCTCGTTTATTTGCTAATTCGTCTTATCAACCTTTTGTTAGTGTTGTGATAGCAGCATATAATGAAGAGAAGGTTATAGCTAAGACGATTCGCTCAATTTTGGATAGTAATTATAGAGAGTTTGAAGTTATTGTTGTTGATGACGGATCGAAAGATGATACGTCAAAAGTAATTCAAGAAACATTCTATAAACATCCTAAAGTTCGTTTAATTCAGAAAGAAAATGGTGGGAAATCATCCGCAATGAACTTAGGATTTCAAAAATCAACAGGAGAAATCATTGTCACTTTAGATGCGGATACAATTATTGCGCAAGACGCTATTTCTCTAATGATCAGACACTTTGAAGATCATAATGTAGCAGCAGTTTCAGGTAATGTCAAAGTGGGAAATAGACGGAACTTGTTAACTACTTGGCAACATGTTGAATATATTACAGGATTTAATTTAGAACGCAGAGCTTTTGATGAGTTAAATTGTATTACGGTAGTTCCAGGAGCTATTGGAGCATGGCGTAAAAAGAATGTAGTCGAATCTGGATATTTAAGCGAAGATACATTGGCAGAAGATACGGATCTTACTATTACATTTTTACGTGAAGGGCATAGAATCGTATATGAAGAAAAAGCGTATGCTTATACGGAGTCACCTGAAGATGTGAAAAGTCTTATTAAACAGCGATATCGTTGGTCATATGGTACACTCCAATGTCTTTGGAAACATCGAAAAGCATTGTTTAATGCAAAGCATAAAACATTAGGATTTATTGCATTGCCTAACATGTGGTTATTCCAATATGTTCTGCAATTCATTGCTCCTTTAGCAGATATATTAATGATTATGGGGCTATTTGGCAGCGATCCGCTAAAAGTTTTAGGATTTTATTTTGTATTCTTTTTAATGGATCTTCTCGCTTCTCTGTTTGCATTTAAATTAGAGAAGGAGAATCCTAAACCACTAGTATGGTTAATTTTACAACGCTTTATTTATCGTCAATTTATGACTTATGTTGTAATTAAATCTATATTTTCATCCATTCGAGGGGTAGCGGTAGGATGGAATAAACTAAAGAGAATGGGAAGTGTTGAGCATTCCCCTGAACATAAGGAGGCATCATAAGAGAGCGGATAATCTGCTCTCTTTTTGTTATTGACTTTAGTTAGTTGAGTCTAGAGAAGACGAAAAACCTGCCGTTAACCTGAAAAATCAAAATCTCCTATAACGAAATTTCTATTCATTATTGACTACTAATAGTGAGGCGTTATATGAAGAAACCCCTTTAGTTTCGGACTGAAGGGGTTTTTAAATATTTTTTTAAAAATGACGGACACAAAATCATATATCATTTCGAATTATATATATGGATATCATTAATATTTATATAAAAGGGGAGAAAGAAATATGAAAGAAAAAAAAGAAATGTATGAAGAGATCACGGAAGTATTAAAGGTATTGGCGCATCCTGTCCGTTTATCCTTAGTAGAAATAATGCGTACAAAAGGCCCTACTAATGTAACAACAATGTATGAAAAATTACAAATGCCTCAAAGTACAATTAGTCAACATTTATCCAAACTAAGAGCTGCTAAAATCATTACAGGTACTCGGAAAGGATTAGAAATTTATTATGAAGTAACGGACAATCGTACAAAAGCGATATTATTAAGTTTGTTTTAAACCTATTATCCGAAAGAAGTCGATTCATTAGCACTGGCCAACGCTCAATTAAACTTGCAAACTGCTTATAAGAATTTTTTTAGTGGTCAAAGTGATTTTTTTTCTACAAAGATGTGTAGTCGTTGTGGAAACAGAAAAGAAATGTCTCTATTTGAATGCATGTATGAGTGTTCATGTGGACTAACAATAAGTCGTGACTATAACGCAGCTATCAATATCAAAAAGGAAGCCATATGGTTATTAGCATTGATATAAATCGTAAGAAATAACCTTTGGAACAAGGGAGTTAGCTCGGCTGTCCTAAGACAAATTCGTTAGCTATCAAAAATAACGATGAACCGAGAAGCCCCCACTTCGGGGTAAGTTCGTAAGAAATACTAAGTGGCGGGTAGTTCACTGAGTGTATAGTAAACTCTAATATAAAAAGACATGAACAAAGATTAGTTCATGTCTTTTTGCGTTGGTGTTATTCCTAGAAGAGCGTTTAAAGTAGCGGTAGCGAATAAAATGTTTTTACTAGATATTTAAATAGAGGTAACTGGCATTTAGTCAAACTACTGCTTATGGGCAGTATTACACAAAGCATGTCTCGTAAAGGAAACTGTTACGATAACGCAGTGATTGAAATCTTCTTTGGCATCATGAAGTCAGAATTTCTGTATCGAAAAGAATGTAAGAGTATAGAACATTTTAAGAAAGAACTATCATCATAAAAAAATTAAGGCAAAACTAAAAGGCATGAGCCCTCGTACAATGCCGGACCCATGCCTAAAAGGTTTCCTAATGAAATAATCTGTCTAACCAAGAATTGCGGCTTTTCCTATTATTTTTTTGAACGGGCAAGTAACCAAACAAAGTATGGTCCACCAATAAGTGCTGTAAAGACCCCAGCAGGAATTTCTAAAGGAGGTACGAGCCCTTTTCCTAAAGTATCAGCAAGCAGTAAAACAATAATCCCTATTAAAGCAGAGGCCGGAAGGAGTACATAATATTTTCCTCCCACAAGCCTTCTTGCAATATGCGGTGCGATTAACCCAACAAAACCAATTGTTCCGACAATTGCAACGGTAGAAGCGACAAGTAATGCGGATAAGAATAATAGAAGCATCCTTGTACGATCCACGTTTGCTCCTAAACCTGTCGCGAGTTCATCTCCTAATGAGAGTACTTCAATGCGAATTGAGAAATACATGACAAGTGGTACGAGAACGACGATCCATGGTAGTAATTGATAGACATGATCCCATTGTCGTCCCCAAAGGCTCCCAGCTAACCATGCGAGTGCAGTATTAATTTCTACTGGGAATTTCACCATCAGTAGTTGTAATCCTGCCTGACAAAGTGCTGAAAGGGCAACTCCGGCAAGAGCTAAAGTCGAAGTATTTAATTTGTTACCTCGTGCAAAAAAGTATAAGCATACTGTAACAAACATGGCACCAATAAATGCAAAGATAGGCAGGGTATAAGCAGGTGCGCTTGGGAAAAGCAAAATAACAATTGCAGCACTTAGCCCAGCACCTTTAGATACACCAATAACATCAGGAGATGCCAGTGGGTTTTTTAAAATTCCTTGCAAAACTGCTCCAGAAATAGAAAGACCAATTCCTGCTAGAATAGCAATAAAGTATCTTGGTAAGCGAAATGTAATAAGAATGTTTTTAACTGAAGTAGGCTCTCCAGTAAATAGACACTGAATGATGTCGAGAGGGGAAATCCAAATGGCTCCAGCCCCTAAACTAAGTAAGCTCGCAATAATTAAAAGAGCTAGTAAAGTTGTAAAAGTAATGAATAGTTTTTTTCTATGATTTACGTTTGTTGTTTTCATTTCGTCTCAAGTCTCGCTCCTTTCTTCGCTAAAAATAAGAAGAATGGAGAGCCGATAATCGCTGTTACAATTCCAACTGGTGTATCGTAAGGATACGAAATAAAGCGTGATAAAATATCGGCATATACTAATAGCACACCGCCTAGTAGAGCGGTAAATGGAATGAGTCTTTGGTAAGACGATCCGATAAGTGAACGCGCAATATGGGGTCCCATTAATCCAATAAATCCAATAGGGCCAGCAATTGCTACAGAAGAGCCTGATAGTAGTACAACGCTAATTGCAGCTAGAATTTGTGTTCTTTTTACATTCGTTCCAAGTCCTTTTGCTACTTCTTGTCCCATATTTAATAGAGTTAAAGATTTAGATAACCAAATAGCAAGGATTAAACCAAGGATATACCAAGGCCAGGCCATTTGTACTTTAATCCAGCGAGCTCCATCTACACCACCAGCCATCCAATAAATGATACTATCTGTAGAATTTTCATCTATTAGAATCAGTGTTTGTGTAAATGAAGATAAGATTAAATGAATGACCATTCCGGCTAGTGCGAGGCGTACGGGTGACATTTCTTTTATATTGGCTAACATATAGACGATACAACCGCCAAATGCCGCACCGATAAACGCAGCTATAACCATTCCAGTGCTTGCAACAGAAGGGAATAATACCATAATTGTAACGACAGCAAGGGAAGCACCTGCATTTACTCCAAAAACTTGTGGTGAAGCAAGGGCGTTACGAGTGATTGCTTGCATAATCGCACCAGATACGGCTAGGGCGCTACCAACGAGAAAGGTAACAATAAGGCGAGGTAAACGAATATCTCGGATTATTAAATATGTTTTATGATCTTTTGGTGCCCATAAATCTTGCATTTGTATATTTGTAGCGCCGATTAAAAAGCTGCCCAATGCCCCGATAATAAGTAAAAGAAAAAGTAAAATATAAAATATGATGGCACGTTTTTGATTAGTGCTCCTCATGTTCTTTAATCGCTCCTTTTATCATCAATAAAAAAGTAAGGTATATGCGTAGATGGAAGTTTCTACTCCGCATACACCTTACTTTGTTTACTATTATTTCTTTTCTACCTTCTTCAGTGTATCGATTGTTTGATCCATAATGATTTCAGCTGGAATCAATCCACGGAAACGAGCCCATGTCATACGGTCAAAATAGTAGATTTGTTTGTTGTTTGCGACTTTTGTTTCTTTCCAGAGCGCTTCTGTTTCCCAATCTTTTTCAACTGTTTTTTCGCCATCTGTCATTAGGAATAGTACATCTGGATTTATTTTTAAGAATTGCTCTAAGTTAACGTTATAGTATGGGCCACCAGCTGTTTCTTTAAATGCTTGTGCATCTTTATCTTGTAGTGCAGTTGGAAGGCCAAGCTTTTTAAAGATTGTTCCTACATATGAAATGTCTGAGTGTAAAAACATTTTATCTACTGTTGCGTGAGCTGGAGCAATGACTAAATCTTTAAATTTACTTTCATCTAGTTCTTTTTGGAAATTCGCTACTTTTTCATTATGTTTTTTTAATACTTCGTCACCTTTTTGGTCTTCTCCAACCGCATGCGCAATTTGTTTAAACTGTTCGAGTGTTTGGTCATAAGTTTGATTTGAACTTTGGAAGCCAATTGTTGGTGCGATAGTACTTAGTTGCTTATAAATATCTTTATGACTTTGACGACTAGAGTCGATAATAATTAAATCTGGTTGCAATGAACTAATCACTTCAACGTTTGGTTGTTTACGTGAACCAACAGATGTATAATCCTTTACTTTATCTTTTATTTCTGGAATAATGCGTTCGGGCTTACTATCATCAGCGATTCCTACAGGAGAAATATTTAAGTTAGCTAAAGCGTCTAAGAAAGAAAACTCTAGCACAACGATTTTTTTCGGTTTTCCTTTTATTTCTGTAGTACCTAAATCATGTTTTACAGTAATTGTTTCTGCATTGCTGTCGTCCTTGTTGTTAGCCCTTACATTTTCTTTGTCGCTACCACATGCTGTTAAAGCAAAAAGTAGAATAGCGGCTAAAATAGAAAAGGCCCATTTTTTTCCCCTCATCCTAAAACATCTCCTCATTACTATGTATAAATAGATATTGAAAATCGTTTTCAATTATACTGTTAATTTTATGTAAAATCAATATATTTCTTTCACTAGGTGTATTTTTTTATTTTTCTTATATAATTTTAATTTAGAAGATTCCTACTTTAGGCTTGTTTAGAGATAGGGGAGATAGTTCAATTCGTAAGGTACAAAGAGGAGATTGTGAAGATCTTGTTCGTATAAAGTGAAGGTACTGTGACAAAGAGGTCCCGCCACATCGCTATCAAGCTAATAGAAACAGGAACTCCCAGAACGAAAAATACGATAAAGTGTTTTCTGTTTATATATTTTTGTAATAAAATAAATGGACATGCATTGAATCACCAAAAGTATACTTGTTCATAGATATAAACTCCTTTTAGGAGACATACAAACCATTCATGATAAAGAGGTTTACCATATCTCATGGTTGAAGCTGCTAATATGAATGTAGTAGATATAACAAAGTTCATAGGGGACGTTTCTTTTAATCATTTAATCTTTTTATCTGATGATCTTTTCCCCATTCACATAGTTCATCCATAATTTGCATTAAAGATTTTCCGTATTCGCTTATTGTGTATTCAACCTTTGGTGGTACTTCTTGATATACAGTACGATGGATAATCCCGTCAGCTTCAAGTTGCCGAAGTTGTTGTGTGAGAACCTTCTGGGTGATACTTGGAATTTCGCGTTTAATTTCATTTGTTCGCATTTTTCCATCCATCAAAATACATAAAATATGAACTTTCCATTTTCCGCCGATTACGTCGAGAGTCGTTGTGATTGGGCAGTCATCATTTTGATTCATATAACACCTCCACAGGTACTTCAAGGTCCCTATAGCACTTGAAAGTACGTACTTTTCAATTATATGTAACTCATACATACTAATACGTAAAGGATTGATTAATTTATAAAGGGGATGGAAAATGATGAGAACACTTGTAATTGTAGCACACCCTGATATTGAAAAATCACGAATTAATAAAAGATGGATAGAAGAACTTGAGAAATATTCGGATGAAATAACGGTACATGAATTATATAAAGTGGCACCAAATTGGGAGTTTAATATTGAAGAAGAACAAAAGCTGTTAGTAGAGCACGACCGCTATATATTTCAATTTCCGCTTTACTGGTATAGCTCACCACCATTATTAAAAAAATGGTTCGATGATGTATTAACATATGGATTTGCGTACGGATCAAAAGGGGATAAAGTGAAGGGGAAAGAATTTGGTGTAGCTATTTCTATAGGTGGATTAGAAAAAGACTATGACAATAGCGGAATAACAATGGATGAGTTAACGAAACCATTTCACGCTACATGCCTATATACAGGAATGGAATTTATACCTTCATTTTATTTATACGGAGCAGAATATGAAATCAGTGATGAAGAGATTGACATAAGTGCACCAGAGTATGTGCAATATGTTATGAATAAGAAGTATTCTAATATATAAGGAAAAGTAAAATCCAGTTATGTGCAAAGCATAACTGGATTTTTGTTTATAAAAAACATAATAATTTACTAGATTTTGTATTTTGTGTAAGATGATAAAGAATATTCAATTAATAATTAAGGGAAGAGATATAAATGAAGCTGCCACTATTACAAGTAGAGACAGAGAGACTTATTATCCGTCCATTTCAAAAAGAGGATTATGAAAGTTGGTTAGATGGATTCAATAAGAGGTTACCATCTCAATATAAATACGATGATGGCTATCATGACATGTCGTCTTCAACAAAAGAATGGTTCACGGAATGGATAAGAGGATTTGATGAGGCGGCACGACGGGATGAAATGTACGTTTTAGGTATTTTTCAGAAAGAGGATGGCACCAATATTGGAAAGCTAGAACTTATAAAAATTTTACGAATGGACTATCAATGGGCGATGATGGGCTACTCGATTCATAATCAATATTGGAAAAATGGATATGGGGTAGAAAGTGTAATAGCTGCGCTGCCGTTATTTTTTTATAGCCTTCAATTTCATAGAATTGAATTACATATACATATCGATAATGAGCCATCCGTTCGTCTTGCAGAAAGAGCAGGTTTTTCATTTGAATGTAAGAGAGAAGCATTTTCTCAGGAGAATGGTAAGTGGGCAGATTTTCTTATTTATTATAAAAATAAGGAGCTGGATATATGAGGGTACTTATTACAGGTGGAAATCGAGGACTAGGGTTACAGTTAGTAAAGGTATTTCATGAAAATGGACATATCGTTTATCCGTTAGTTAGAAGTGAGGGAGCTATAGAACAATTAAAACAGATATTTTCTTCTGGATGTTTTCCTATATTAGCGGATTTATCAGCTGATGATAGTACTGAACGTATTAAGGAGCAGCTTGAGAAATATACGGAGCATATTGATTTAGTTATAAATAACGCTGGAATTACTGGAAAGGAGACTGAGGTTTTACATACAAATTCAGAGGAATTAATGGGACTATTTAACGTTCATTGTTTAGGTGTCATTCGAGCAATAAAAGGTACGTATTCGACTTTAACTAAATCAAACCATCCGAGAATTATAAACGTATCCTCTCGTTTAGGATCCTTACATAAAATGGCCGAAAAAGAATTTCCACAAGGGCATTTCTCATATTCATACCGGATCGCAAAAGCTGCACAAAATATGTTAACGCTCTGTTTACAACAAGAGTTTGCGGATAAAGGGATTCGTGTAACCGCCATTCACCCTGGAAAATTAAAGACTGACATTGGTGCTTTTGATGCGGATATGACTCCGGCTCAAGGAGCTCGAAATATATATGAGTGGGCTATAGGTTCGAATGAGGATGTTTCAGGGAAGTTTATTGAACCGGGTGTAGGGGAGTTGAAGTGGTAAAGTACGAACTTTCAAGTATTCAAAATATATTTGGATTTTAGTGAAAAGCATGAAATGGTTTGCTGTATGTAATAACAATTAGAAGATTAGAAGATTAGGGGATAGGAAAATGAAAGCAATAAACGTATTTCATTACGACGCATTTACGAATAAACCAAATATGGGAAATCCAGCAGGTGTTGTATTAGAGGCGGATGGATTAACGGAAGAGGAAATGCAGCGTATTGCTGAAAAAGTTGGATTTAACGAAACGTCTTTCGTTCTTTCTTCAGAAGTAGCAGATATAAGAATGCGCTATTTTACACCAGGGTTTGAAATGGATTTATGTGGTCATGGGACAGTTGGGACTATATATGCTTTGCGTGAAAGAGGTTTATTAGAAGAGGAAACAAATCTTACGATTGAAACGAAGGCAGGGATTTTACCAATACAAATAGGTGTAAATGAAAATGGAGAAACCTTTATTAAAATGAGGCAGGCAGCACCTCAGTTTAAAGGTTTTGCAGGTTCAAAAGAAGAATTAGCTCATAGTATCGGTTTGGAAGTAAATGATTTAGATGCGAGTTTACCAATTGTATATGGAAGTACCGGTAATTGGACTGTAATTGTACCTATAAAAAAACTTGATGCATGTGAAAGAATGAAACCTAATAATGATAAATTTCCATCGATATTAAAAGAAATACAAAAGGCTTCTATTCATCCAGTTTGCCTAGAAACTTATGATGAACAGGTGCAAATGCACGGTCGTCATTTTTCATCACCTTATTCTGGAACGATTGAAGATCCTGTTACAGGAACAGCTTCAGGTGTAATGGGAGCATATTATGCGACGTATTTGGAGAAAGATTTTGATCATGAACTGGAGTTAATCATTGAGCAAGGACAGGAAATGAATAAAGATGGTCGTGTAACGGTTTATGTAACGAAAGATGTAGAAGATGGGAAGTTACAAATTGATATTGCTGGAACAGCGGTGTATGTGAAGGAGTTTGAAATTTCAATATAAAAGAATAAAGCCCAGCACATAGCTGGGACTTCTCTTTATCTGTTCAATACTTCAATATACGAAGCATCTCCAGTTGTTCTAATAGTAGAGCGGAAATTATTATGTTCTAAAGTTTCAGCAACTTGTTTTAATTGCTGTGCATCATCGTGATGAATGAGTAAACTATCTGCACCACTTTCTTCTATATGAATATGTTCAACATTTCCAATCGCTTCATGTATAGCTTTTAAAAATTCAGGTTTCATATTGTCCTCCTATATGTATGTAACGTCGTTAAATAGTATTTCCTTATTTTTGAAATATAAAAGTAAATGAAAGGAGAAATGAAAATGAATATAACGCAGTTTAAAGAACATATTACATCACTTTTTGAAGAACATCTTCATAAATACGGTGATGACGAGTATGGTTTCACTCACATTAGTAAAGAGGAATTTCACAAAATAGGTTACACGACAAATTTGACGCTAGAGACAATTGAAGAAGCATATCAAAATGGGGTAGATATGATACTTACACATCATGCACCGTGGAGTTTTTTATTTGGTATGGAAGAGGCTTGTATTGAGAAATTAAAAGAATATGAAATGACTCATTTTTGGATTCATTTGCCGTTAGATTTTGTAAAGTTTGGCACGTGTACGTCGTTGTTTAATGAAATTGGGATAGATACAATACTGGAATATTCCACGTATGAGGAAGAAGAGCTACCGGGAATAGGAGAATATAAAGAAGCGACTTCTTTGTCAAACTTAGTTGGAAAACTTGAAGAGAGAATGGAAGAGAAAGTGAAGAGCTGGAAAAATCACGATAAACCAGTAAAACGGATTGCGATTTTAACAGGTGCAGGGAACAATACAAACCTTATTGAGCGTGCGCTAGAAAAAGGTTGTGATACGTACATAACAGGAGAAAAAACATTATATACGGTGCAACATGCAAAATTTAAAAGGATAAATTTAATTGTAGGTAGTCACACATTTACAGAAGTGTTTGGTGTAGAAAGTTTAGCTCGTAAATTAAAAGAAAGAGATTGTGCAATAGAAATTACTAGATTAAATGAAGAGCATTTGGAGTGATGAAAATGGTCACGATATACGCAACTTATGGAGAAGAAAAAGTGAAGTTAACATGGAAAAGAGATTGTACATTACCAGAGTACGAGAATATTACGAGTGTGCATGGCTTTTGTTTTTATGAAGATAAAGTGTTGCTCATTGATCATCAAAATCGCGGTTGGGACTTTCCAGGTGGACATATAGAAAAAGGAGAACTACCAGAAGAGTGTTTTAAAAGAGAGGCGTGGGAGGAGGGTTACGTAAAAGGAGAATGCACTTTACTTGGATATATCATCGTTGATCATAGTGACAATCCAAATTGGAATGAAAATAGTCCGTATCCAAAAGTAGGGTATCAGCCGTTCTACCGGATGAAGATTAATGAAGTGCATAAGTTTGACGGTGAGTATGAATCCGATAAAAGGACGTTTATTAGAGTAGAAGAGAGTGCAGCGTATCATTATAAATGGAATGAATTATATGATGAAATCTTGAAGGAAGCCGTTGCAGTAAAATAAAATTATTTTTGTTATATTAAGGTGTTGGGAGGGATTTTCCATTAATTTGTAAAATGATAGTAAAGTTGTCTTTTGAATTGAAGGAATCTTCAGATATGTGGGTGAGTGAATGAACATTTCATTAATCGCTGAACAATTAGTTAATGAGAAAGTTATTTCACATTATCCAAATAGCGTAAAAGTGTTGAACGGGGGAACGACAAGTACTGTATATTTGTTGGACGGAAAATACGTTGTAAAGTTGAATGAATCGGAAGTAATACGTGAAGAAGCGTATTTTCTGCAGTTTTATAAAAGTACCAATATGTTTCCAGAGCTTGTGTATAAGGATCCTTTGAATCGATATTTTGTGTATTCTTTTCTTGAAGGAACTACTTCGTGCAAACCTGGTCATAAACGGAGTATACTTTGCAAACTTGTAAAAGAGGTTATCAATAAGTATGAAATAGTTCCAAATGCGAATAGCTTTGGCTGGAAAGAAAGTCCGTCTCATTCTTGGACCGAATTTTTAGCAACAAATGTGATGGAGGCTCACGAAAACGTAAGTCCGTATATAAGTAATGAAGAGTATAAACTGGTTCTTAAGTTAGCGAGTAGTCCAAATAGAGGAACTGGAATACATCGACCATTTTTATTGCACGGTGATCTTGGATTTCATAACTTTATATTTCAAGAGAATAAGTTAAAGGGTGTGATAGACCCTTTACCAGTGTTAGGAGATCCTACATATGATTTAATTTACGCCTTCTGTTCAACACCAGAAGATGTAACGAAAGAAACGATTCAATATGTAATGAAACAATGTGTATTTCATAAAAGAGATAAGGATTTATATGAAGAAATAATTATAGGCTTATATTTACGGATAGATAGATGTTTAAGACACCACCCAAAAGATTTAGAAGATTACTTAGTAGCGTGGCGTTATTGGATGGACGAAATTGATCCGGCTTTATAGCATGAATATTTTTGGGGAGGTAGTGAAATGAACATTTCAGAAGCAAAAAGAGATTTAGCACAAAAAACGAAGAGGGGATTTCCTGTCATAATAGCTGGTCTTTTATTTTGGATTGTAGCGAGTATAACGGGTGTTCTTCTTTCAGAAAAGCAAGTTGTGTGGGTGTATTTAATTGGTATGGGCTGTGTGTTTCCTTTAGGCTTGATGTTAGCTGCTATATTAAAAATTGATATGTTTGCGAAAGGAAACCCATTAGGGATTTTAGCGGGAGTAATTGGTGGGATAAATGTATTGAATATTCCGCTTGTATTACTTGCATATTTTCAATTTCCAGAATGGTTACCTTTTGTAGTAGCAGTGTTAATAGGTGTTCATTTTGTACCGTACGTATGGATTTATGAAAGTAAAAGTTATGGGTTTTTATCAGTAGGAACTGTATTAGTAACGTCAGTATGTGGGATTCTTTTTGCGGAAAAAGGATTTATCGTAATTCCTATGGCGGTTACAGTTGTCTACTTTATTACTCTTATAAGCGTATTACTTGAAAATAAAAAAGCAGAAAATAATCAACAAATATCGGCTTAATAAAAAACAAAAGGATAGGAGAAAAACGATGAACAATTTCGTTTGTACAACGTGTGGCGTGCAGTATGCAGCGAGTGTGGAAGAACCGGTAAGTTGTCATATTTGTGATGAAGAGAGGCAATATGTTAATCCGAAAGGCCAGTCTTGGACGACACTAGAAAGCTTACAAATGGGTGATACATATAAAAATGAAATAATCGAAGAGGAAAATGGGCTTTATAGTATTACGACAAAACCAGGGTTTGCGATCGGTCAAACGGCATTTGTAGTGAAAACAGAGTCATATCGTTTACTATGGGACTGTATTACTTATTTAGATGAAACGACAATTGCGAAAATAAAAGAGCTTGGCGGATTAGATGCAATTGCATTATCTCACCCGCATTATTACTCAACGCAAGTAGAATGGGCAGAGACATTTGATGTACCAATTTATATACACGAAGACGATAAAGAGTGGGTAATGCGTCCGAGTAGTCGTATTATATATTGGTCTGGGGAGTCTTTACAATTAGCTGATGGATTGGTCATTCATCGTTTAGGAGGCCATTTTAAAGGAGGATCTGTCTTACATTGGGAAGAAGGAAATGATGGAAAAGGTATTTTATTAACAGGTGATATCATTCAAGTTGTAGCGGATCAGCAGTGGGTAAGCTTCATGTATAGCTATCCAAACTTAATTCCATTACCGGCGAGAAAAGTTGAGGAAATGGCGAATCGAGTGAAACCGTTACAGTTTAATCGTTTATATAATGCTTTTCACCGAGTAGTAAAAGAAAATGCAAATGAGGCAGTTGAACGTTCTGCTGAAAGATATATGAAAGCGATAGAAGGAAAGTTGTTTCATACGTAAAAGGAGAGTTAGCTTTATGAAAACTTTAGTATGTTTCGGAGATAGTATTACAGCTGATGAAACATTTTTTGGTGGAACGCCAAGGTTAACACCACGTTTGCAAGAGGTGTTTCCAAATTGGAAAGTGGTTAATGCAGGTGTTCCGGGTGATAATACGTTCGATGCACTACAAAGGATTGAAGAGGATGTATTATCACATGAACCAGACTTTGTAACAGTTTTTCTTGGTACGAATGATGCAGTTTCTTTTGCTCAAGTCCCATTACAAGCATATAAAGAAAACTTAGAGAAAATTGTAAGCACGATTTCACCAGAAAAAGTATTACTTATTAGTCCGGCGCCAGTTGATGAAGAAAGACAACGTAATAGAACAAATGAAATACTCGGCCAATATGCAGACGTGGTTAAGGAAGTGGCGAAAGAAACAGGAAGTCATTTTTTAAATTTGTATGCTGAAATGATTCAAGAACAAGATTATAAGAGATTTGTAGAAGATGATGAAAAAGATGGATTACATTTTGGTATAGAAGGCTATGAGTATTTAGCGAAGTTAATTAGTGAAAAGTTAAGAGAGGTTCTGTAAGAGGCAAAGTGTGGGCGCTTTGCTTTTTTTGTATTTCTTATAATGAATTAATTGAATCACAGAAGTAGACAATTCCTGTACTAAATGTTTAGTACCTATAGCACTTTAAAGAACATACATTTTTAAAGTGTTAAATATAATTCATAATAGCACCAGTGAGAAGAAAACAAGCTTTATGGTACTAGTTACTAACGAAGCTACAGCAGTTTATCTAGATTCAGAAGGCGGTACTATAGAGGGTGGTAATTCCGAAAAACGCCAATGTGGTATAAAACAATTAGGGAGGTTAAAGATATGAGTACTTCAAATCTGAGTGAAATAAGTAAACAAATTTTAAAAGAGGAGGAAACACTTCAATTTTCCTCTTTTACAAATGAAGATGCATTGCAATTAGGTTTATATATCGTTGAAACAGCAAAGCGTGAGGGGAAATTGATTGCTGTTGATATAACAAAAAATGGTGTGCAACTATTTCACTTCAAGATGACAGGGACAACTGAGGAAAATACGAAATGGATTGAACGTAAAAAAAGGGTCGTTTCTCTGCATAATCATAGCTCGTATTATATGCAGATAGAAAGTGAAATAAATGGAATCCCATATCATGAAAAATACCGTTTAGATGGCTCGGAATATGCTGCGTTTGGTGGGTCCTTTCCCATCCAAATAAAAAACGTAGGGGTTATTGGAATGATAACAGTCTCAGGATTACCACCAGAAGTAGATCATGAATTGGTTATAAGAGCAGTTAAAAATCATTTAAAGCAATAATAAAAAGGCAAAAATGAACATATTCTTGTTCGTTTTTGCCTTTTTATTATTCGTCTACGGTAATGAGCATGGACGCATTTCCATTCTTTTCGAGATGACATTCCCAAAAAAAGTACAAAGAGAATCTAGTATGAACCATAAAGGCCAACTGTAATCAGGTAAAAAATATTCTATTTTCGGTGGTACGCTCTTTTTTGGATTACACCGTCTTATTCTAAAAAATCTTCAATTCGAGATATTTTTCTTGACGATAATAATTTATGTAGTTAATATACTAGACATAAGGTTATCTAATTACTAAAAGTAATTAGATATATAATATTTCGTTAAGTTAGATAAGTAAGTTCTAGTAGGGATACTTTGAATTGCCACTATTAATATTGGGGACAATTAGAGAGCGGCAAATATAAAAAATGGAATCAAATAACTCTTTTCTTTTTTACAAAACCATGAATTTAGAAGGTAAGAAACAAGACTGAATTAACAAAAGTATTAGCTTCTATATAATTCATTTTTACTATGTTGACAATGATTTCACATCACAAGGGGGACTAAAATTGGAATCAATGACCTTTGTTTTATTTGGAGCAACAGGGGACTTAGCTAAACGAAAAATTTACCCCGCACTATATAACTTATATAGAGATCAAAAGCTTCCAAAGCAAATATCTGTTATCGGGCTTGGAAGACGTCAAGTATCTCATGAGGATTTTCAAAAAAGAATAAAAGAATCAATAGAGACGTTTTCCCGTCATAGGGAAGAAGGTACTCCAGAACTCGAAGGTTTTTTAGATAATTTTCGCTATTGTCCATTAGATGTGAGTAAGCCGGAAGACTATGAGAGATTATTACAAGTCGTTCGTGAAAGGGAAGAAGAACTACATATAAAAGGTAATAGAATGTTCTATCTTTCAGTTGCTCCTGAATTTTTCGAGACAATTGCTTTAAATATCAAGGAAAGCGGACTCGATAAAACAGATGGATGGAAACGTCTAATGATTGAGAAACCGTTTGGGCACGACCTTAAATCTGCTCGTGAGCTTAATGATAAGCTTGGTCGAACGTTTGAAGAAGACGAGATATACCGTATTGATCATTATTTAGGGAAGCCGATGATTCAAAACATTGAAGCACTAGAATTTGCAAATCCTGTTCTCCAATCGATTTGGAACAAAGAACATATAGCGAATGTACAAATAACAGCTAGTGAAACGGTTGGGGTTGAAGAAAGGGCCGGATATTATGATCAGGCAGGAGCCATTCGAGATATGGTTCAAAATCACATGTTACAAATATTAATGATGACTGCTATGAATCTGCCGGAAAAAATTAACGCATGTGAAATTCGAGAGGAAAAGCGAAAGGTAATGGAGACGCTTCGTAAAGTGAAAAAAGAAGACGTTCAGAAGCATATCATTCGCGGACAATACGCTTCAGGAGAGATAAATGGTCAACAAGTTGTAGCATATAAAGAGGAGCCAGGAGTAAATCCTTCTTCTAACATAGACACATTTGTTGCTGCTCGCTTATGGATCGATAATCCATTTTGGACTGGCGTTCCATTTTATATACGAACAGGCAAACGAATGAAAGAAAAGTCTACTCGTATTGTGATCGAATTTAAAAATACGTTAAAACAGCAATATCAAGATAATAATCCAAATGTAGAGCCTAATTTGTTAATAATTGAAATCAGTCCAAGTGAAAATGTTTCACTACAATTAAATAGTAAAAATCCATTGAAAAATGGAGAACTTGAACCGATGCGTATTCATTTTACTTGTGAGCAAACAGGAGTGGGAATACCGGAAGCATATGAAAGACTCATCTATGATGCTGTATGTGGAGATTCTACATTCTTTGCACACTGGAAAGAAGTCGAATTGTCATGGGAATGGGTGCAGCCAATACTTGAAGCATTCGAGGAAAACGTATTGCCTCTTCATGAATACGAATCGGGATCATTTGGTCCAGATGCGGCG
This sequence comes from Bacillus hominis, assembly GCF_030348325.1. Classification (NCBI taxonomy): domain Bacteria; kingdom Bacillati; phylum Bacillota; class Bacilli; order Caryophanales; family Bacillaceae; genus Bacillus; species Bacillus hominis. The sequence goes on along the minus strand of NZ_JAUCFS010000005.1, from coordinate 3,015,630 downwards.
AATGTTCTATTACAAGAAAGTGAATTTAAGTGGTGGTTAGATGAGGAGTTGAAAAAATAAGTACGTTCTTAAATGAAGGTGTTTAAAGTGACGTTTACTATTGAAATATGTGTAGCTTCAGGAGCTGGAGCTAAGGTCATGCATTTACGACAGAAAATGTTGTCTAATACGTAAAAGTTATATGAGAAAAAGGTATTCATGATTTTAGTGATATGTATTTATGATAAAGGGTAATTTAAGGAGGAATTATATTATGAAAGTAGGATTAATTGGCTTAGGTAAAATGGGATTGAATTTAGGGAAAAATTTAATTGATCATAAACATGAAGTAGCAGCATTTGATTTAAACACGAGTGCAGTGAAAGAAATGAAAGAGTACGGGGCTACAGGTGTATCTAGTTTAAATGAACTGGTTCAGTCATTAGAATCACCAAGAATTCTTTGGGTTATGGTTCCGCACGCTGTTGTTGATTCTGTTATTAGTGAGGTTACACCGCTGTTATCAAAAGGAGATATTTTAATTGAAGCTGGTAATTCACATTATAAAGAGTCTATCCGCAGGTATGAGCAATTAAAGAAAGATGGCATTCACTTTATGGATGCAGGAACTTCAGGAGGAATGGAAGGCGCTCGTAATGGTGCTTGTTACATGATTGGAGGAGATCAAGAAGCTTGGGAAATCGTTGAACCTATCTTCCGAGATACAGCTGTAGAAAATGGATACTTATATGCTGGAAAAGCTGGTAGTGGTCACTTTTTAAAAATGGTTCACAACGGAATTGAATACGGTATGATGGCTGCTATTGGTGAAGGGTTTGAAATTCTAGAGAAAAGTGAATTTGACTACGATTATGAAAAAGTATCAAGAGTATGGAACAACGGTTCCGTAATTCGTTCATGGTTAATGGAATTGACTGAAAATGCATTTTCTAAAGATGCAAAACTGGATGAAATTAAGGGGATTATGCATTCTTCTGGTGAAGGGAAATGGACAGTAGAAACAGCATTAGACCTTCAAACAGCAACTCCTGTTATCGCAATGTCTTTATTAATGCGCTACCGCTCATTAGACAACGATACGTTTACAGGAAAAGTTGTAGCAGCTTTGCGAAATGAATTTGGCGGACATGCAGTAGAAAAGAAATAAAGTGAAACTTTAATCAGTGAGGCTTCTTTATCCCCCACCTAACTTCTTTGCTTCGCTGAATTTTGAGATGGGGGTCTTACTGCCCGTTAATGCGGGATAAACGTTTTAAAATTATAACTCGTTAAAGTTTAAAAACTGGAGGGAATTGATCATGAAGTTTTTTATTGATACTGCAAATCTTGAGGACATAAAAAAAGCATATAAACTTGGAGTTTTAGCTGGTGTTACAACGAATCCTTCTTTAGTAGCAAAAGAGGGCGTTAAGTTTGAAGACCGTATCGCAGAAATTTGTCAGGCAGTACCTAAAGTTGAATCTGTTTCGGCAGAAGTAACGCCAGATGCTGTTACAGCTGAAGAGATGATAGCTCAAGCAGAAGAATTAATTAAAATTAATGGTGGCGATAAAAACGTCACGATAAAACTTCCGATGACGCTAGCAGGATTAGAAGCTTGTCGTTACCTTACTGAAAAAGGTGTTAAAACGAACGTTACCCTTATTTTCACTGTGAACCAAGCTCTTTTAGCTGCTCGAGCAGGTGCAACGTATGTTTCTCCATTTTTAGGACGCTTAGATGATATTTCTGAAGATGGCGTATTATTAGTTGCTAAAATTGCTGAATTATTCGATGTTCATCAATTAGATACACAAATTATTGCGGCTTCTGTCAGACACCCAGATCATGTAACTCGTGTAGCGTTGGCAGGTGCTCACATTGCAACGATCCCTTATAAAGTAATTGAACAACTTGCTATGCACCCATTAACGGACCAAGGTATTGAAAAGTTTGCTGCGGATTGGGCAAAAGCGCCTAAGTTATAATGAACTGAGGCCTTCCATCAATTGCTTTTTCACAAGAGGACTACTCTCTATGTAACGTCATTCTGTAAACCGAATCTCGAATTTGGCCTCTTATTACGTGAAAACAGCAATATAAAAGGAACTATTCATTTTCAAAATAGCACAGTAGTTATGAAAAGGACCCTCTTATGAGAGTAAAGTTTGTTAAAACGTAGCTCTCATAAGGGAGAGTCTTTTTTCGTATAGATCTGGGATGAAGAAGCTCTACATGTTGCAGAGGTTTCAGATGAAAAGATTTCTACACTCGTTTCAACGACGCACAGCTTAATAGGATTAGATGAAGAACTTGCAAGAGAGATGAATGTACTTGTTTCTACTCTCTTTATAGTAGGAGCTAGTGATGGAATACTATCCAATTTAGTTGTAAATGCAATAGAGTCTGGAGTTGCGGCCGTTACAATTCGTATAAGCGGTGCGATACGTGCTGTAACAAATGATCCTAAGGAGAGGGTTTTTTGTTATGCGCTAACGGAGAAATATTGGGTAATTGGTGGGCGAGTTAATAACGGTGGTATGAGTTTTCGGTAGGCTCGTGACCAATTGTACGTTAGAGGTTGAACATGCGAAGCGTTTAGGAAAAGACCCATAGGAAGTGCTTACTGAAATAGCAGCTTTTCAGAAAAAGTGGGTTTATAGGCTATTTGGCAGAAAAAATATGGTAACGTATAAAGAGGTACTCCGATTTTTTAGGATATTCTTTCAATATAAAATAGTTTAAAGCTGCTTAGTAAGAAGTATGATGAACAAAAATTATAGGGAGAGGATTATGAAAATGACGGATAACAAAAAGTTTATTGGATATGTTGGAACTTACACGAAAGAAAATAGTGAAGGAATATATACTTTTACTTTAGACACAGAAGCGAAAAAAATTAGTAATGTAACACTTGCGGCCAAGCTGGATAACCCTACATATGTAACGATTAACCGAAATAATCAATATCTCTATTCTGTTGTAAAAGAAGGAGAAGCTGGTGGTGTAGCTGCTTATTCGATTGACAGTCATACTGGAGAGCTTAAGGAGAAAAATAGACAAGTAGTAGAAGGTGCGTCCCCTTGTCATATTAGTGTTGATAGTAAAAATCGTATAGTAGTTACAGCAAATTACCATAAAGGAACGATTGAGTCTTTTGTAGTAAATGAAGAAAATGGAACGGTAAATTCTGCTTCCTCTATTATTACACATGAAGGTTCGGGGCCGAATAAAGAAAGACAAGAAAAACCACATGCACATTACGCGGGATATACTCCTGACGAAAAATATGTAGTAGGTGTTGATTTAGGAATTGATAAATTAATTACGTATGAAATAAAAGATAGTGCATTAAAAGAAGTGAGTGGCGTGTCTGTGAAACCAGGAAGTGGCCCGAGACATATTACTTTTCATCCGAATGGAAAGTACGCTTATGTGATGACGGAACTTAGTTCAGAAGTCATTGTGTTAACATATAATTCGGAAGAAGGGGCTTTTACAGAATTACAGTATATTTCTACCGTCCCAGAAGAATTTGATGAAAATAGTCAAGGGAGTGCTATTCATATTTCTTCTGACGGCCACTTTGTGTATGCGGCGAATCGTGGCCATAATAGTATTGCTGTATTCAGTGTAGATCAAAATTCAGGTCAGCTTACATTTGTTGAACATACATATACAGAAGGAAATTGGCCGAGGGACTTTGTATTAGATCCTACTGAAAAGTTTCTTGTTGCTACAAATGAAAAGTCGCATAATCTTGTACTATTTTCAAGAGATGAATCTACAGGGAAGCTAACGTTGTTACAATCTGATGTTGTTGTACCAGAGCCTGTTTGTGTTAAATTTTTAAATGTTTAGCTTGTGAGAGGGATTGAAACTCAATTCATGTAGAAATGACGTTATAATTTCATATACCCTAAAATAGGGGATAGAAAAAGCAAAGCGATAACGCTTTGCTTTTTACTGTTTCTTTTTCGGTCTACGTACTAACTCGCCGCCGCAGTTTGGACAAACGTTTTGTCTTTCTTCTGTGCATGGTGCGCAAAATGTACATTCATACACGCAAATGTATGCTTCAGAATCTTGCTCGAGAGATTGATCGCAAATTTGACAGTTTGTTTTCATTGCTAGTGCCATAGTAATTCTCCTTTTAGTTTGAAAATTTATAATTTAATTATAATTCATTGGATAGAAATAGTCCTTTTCAATTGAAAGGAAATCGAATAATAAAGTTATGAATTGAAATGAAAGATGCTGGTTTATTTTTAAATTGATTATTTAATACAGTTAGAATATTATGAAATAGTCAAAAGACAACAGGGGGTATAGATTTTGACTATTCATAACGATCACTTAAAAGCAAATTGCGAAAAATGCTTCGGTCTATGTTGTGTGGCGTTACCGTTCGCAGCATCGGTAGATTTTGCGGTGAATAAAGATGGTGGTAAACCGTGTTCCAACTTACAATCAGATTTTAAATGTAGTATACATAAAGAGCTAAGAGGAAAAGGGTATAAGGGTTGTACAGTATTTGAATGTTTCGGCGCTGGGCAGAAGATCTCTCAAGTTACGTTTAAAGGGATTGATTGGCGGAAAGATGCTAAGCATGCGAGGAAAATGTACGATGCTTTTCCAATTATGCATCAGCTACATGAAATGCTTTGGTATTTGAATGAGGCGATTCTTTTAAAGGCGACGCAGTCAATTCATAAAGAACTAAGTAAAGCGATTGAAGAGACGGAGCGCCTTTCGAATTTAAATCCCGAGGAGTTAATGAAAATAAATGTTCCATTGCACAGAGCAGAAGTGAACATTCTTCTTTTAGAAACGAGCGAATTAGTATGGAAGGAAATGAATACTGTCCGTAAGAAACGAATTAGTCACAGGGGAGCGGACCTTATGGGAGCGAATCTGAAAAAGAAAAATTTACAAGGCGCAAATTTAAGAGGAGCTTATTTAATTGCGGCTAACTTAAATGGTGCAGACTTACGAGGAGCAGATCTAATCGGAGCAGATTTGCGAGATGCAGATATTCGCGGAGCGGATTTTACAAATAGTATTTTTCTTACGCAAGTTCAAATTAATGCGGCGAAAGGGGATAAACATACGAAATTACCAGAACTGTTGTCCCGTCCATCGCATTGGAGTGCGTAAAGATGATGGAGTGAGTTAGTTTGGATATATTTCAGTATTTAGAAGAGATGCAAGAGGATATCTTTTCGTTATCAGTAGAGCAAATAGAAGTGAAGTATTATGATATTTGTAGCACGTTAGCATCAAGTGCGCACGCCGAGCGAATTAAATCGATTCCATTAGATTCATACAAGGAAGGTATGAGAATAGGTTTGAAAGAAGCGTTAGAAATTACTGCAAGTGAAGAAACAAAGGCGATTTATTTTGAATATGATCTTGATAATGAGTGGGATAGTCAGTTCTATATTTGTGACGATTACATGTTTCTTGAAGAAGAGGATGAGGATTGGGCAAGTGATTGGACGGATAAAATAGAAGGACCGTCTTTAGGAGAGTTAGCTGCTATTTATGGTGAAAATGGCTTTGATTCAGATAGAAAGTCTGTAAGTATTACTTTATATTTAATTGCAAGAACAGTGTGTAGTTTTATAAGTGCATGTAGTGGAATACAAAGTAATCTACCAATTTGCATTGGGTTTCACGACCAAGATCCAATTATGCGAACAGGCAGAGACTAAGTCTCTGCCTGTTTTTTATACTACGTTCTCTTTTCAAAAGTAGTAATTAGAACACTGCATATAATAAGGATACCACCAATGAAAAAGTTACTGCTTAATGTCTCATTTAATAAAAGCCAGCCGAGTAGAGAACCAACGATAGGTTGGAAGAAGAAAAATAATGAACCGATGCTAGCATCCACTAATTCTAATCCTTTATTCCAAAGGAAAAATGCACCTGCTGTTGAGACGATTCCTAAATAGAGTACGCCTAATAATACGTACATGTTTATATGTTCAATAGGACTTGATTGGAATTCCCATACCATGCACGGTGTAATGAAAAAGAGTGAAAAGAATATTGCGTACGTTGTAATAATTAAAGATGAAAATCGAGTTGAAGCGATTTTTACATAAATGGACAGTAAAGCCCACGTAATAGCGGCTCCAACTAAAATGATTGTACCGATAAAATAGGAACCAATTTCAATATCCCATCCGATAACGATAATGACACCGATTGTCGCTATGATAGTTGATAAAAGTCTACGAGCAGTTAGTTTCTCTTTTAAAATGAGTGCTGCAAATATAACCATAAATGCAGGTGTAGCTGAGGTCACCAAGGAGCCTGTATGAGCATCGGATAATTTTGTTCCGATAAATTGACATGTAATCGAAATGAAATAACCGATGAATCCAATCCAAGCGAATAATAGCCAATCTTTTTTGTGGATGGTTACTTTTTTCTTTTGTTTTTTTTCAGTTGTTTTCAAAATCACATATAAAACAACGAAAGCGATAATAAAGCGTAGCCAAACGAGTGTAAGTGGCGGGATAAAATCGAGTACATATTTGCTAACAACATACATACCGCCCCATATACTTGCTGCTAATGATAAGCATATAGCTCCTAAAATTGATTGTTTCATGTAAAGTATCTCCGTCTATTTTTAGGGTATTATGAGTTCCCTAAGACGAGGCAAAGTGTATGTGCTAAATGAATGCCCGTCTTAGTTTATAGACGGCCTACAGGTTGATCGTTTTCGAATGAAGTGTTGTAGTACATGCATGTATGCTCCTTTCTATTTTTATAATGATATTATAACTTAATTTTCAGTTTATTGTACTGAATTGATTTTTTAGAAATAGAACGGTATGTTCTAAAATAAGAAAAGTTGAAAAGAACAGGCGATTTCATGAATATATTTGGTTAGCACGTAACTAATGAAATTTAATAATTTGATTATATAATTGGAATCATATTCTATAATTTTAAGAAAATATGCGGAGTTGTGTATAAAATGTGAATAATAAACCGTCACGTTTGACTGTACAGTTTATGTATTGTATGATAATAGTAATATAAACAAGGGGGGAAGATCGTTGGGAAGGTGTATCGAATCGGACAGTTGGCTCTCATGGCTCACGTGTCGAAACGAACGATTGATTATTATACGAATCTAGGTATCTTAAAAGCGGAGCGATCTCAATCTAATTATCGCTATTACGACGAAACAGCATTTGAGACATTACAATTTATTGAGAAGTGCAAAGAAATGCATATGCCGCTTTGTGAGATTAAAGAGAGAATCGAGGAGAAGAAAAAGCTGCTCGGTATCAATGAACACGTTTCGAAACAAGTGAATGAAGTGACAGACCATATTCATAGATTAGAAGTAGAGCTAACGGAGTTAAAGCCTCTTTTAGATGAATTGACTGATTCACAACGTGAAAAAATATCGAAATCTTTATCAGGTCAAACGACAGCTTTAATACAGACACTTGCTCTATTATTATAGAATAAGTGAAATCCGACCTCTTTAATTTTTGTATCGGGCTATGTTTTCTAACGAACAAATAAGAAAACATTATAGTATACAGGAGGTGGACACCTTAGTTTTTTAACTAAGGGGATTCATTGGAAATATTTAATTTAGTCATGGTTGCGATTTTAATCGCATTTACTGGATTTTTCGTAGCAGCAGAGTTTGCGATTGTAAAAGTACGTTCAAGTCGTATTGATCAGCTTGTTGCGGAAGGAAAACGCGGTGCTTTAGCAGCGAAAAAAGTAACAACAAATTTAGATGAATATTTATCTGCTTGTCAATTAGGTATTACAGTTACAGCTATGGGATTAGGTTGGTTAGGTGAACCGACAATCGAAAAGTTATTACACCCGTTATTTGAGAAATGGAACATAAATCCTTCTATTTCATCAGTATTAACTTTTGGTCTTGCTTTTATGCTAATGACATATTTACACGTTGTAGTTGGAGAATTAGCTCCAAAAACGTTGGCAATTCAAAAGGCTGAAAAAGTAACGTTGTTATTGGCAACGCCGTTAATGATGTTCTATAAAATCATGTATCCATTTATTTGGGTATTGAACGGTTCAGCGCGTGTTATAACTGGTTTATTCGGTTTGAAACCAGCTTCTGAACATGAAGTAGCTCATACAGAAGAAGAATTACGTCTTATTCTTTCAGATAGCTATGAAAGTGGCGAAATTAATCAAGCTGAGTATAAGTATGTAAATAATATCTTTGAATTTGATAATCGTATTGCGAAAGAAATTATGGTACCGCGAACAGAAATCGTTGGTTTCTACCTTGAAGATTCAGTAGAAGAACACATGAAAGTAATCCAAAATGAGCGATACACACGTTATCCGATTTTTGGAGAAGATAAAGATGATATTATCGGTATGGTCAACGTAAAAGATTTCTTTATTCGATATATGAACAACGATCAAGAAGATTTATCATCGATTCGCACGTATATGCGTCCGATTATTGAAGTTATGGAAACAACTCCAATTCATGATTTATTACTGCAAATGCAGAAGAAGCGAATTCCAATGGCTGTTTTATATGATGAGTACGGAGGAACAGCTGGAATTGTAACGCTTGAAGATATATTGGAGGAAATCGTCGGCGAAATTCGTGATGAATATGATGAAGATGAAGCACCACCAATTCAACATGTGAACGAGTACCATAAAATTGTTGATGGAAAAGTGCTTATCTCAGAAGTAAAAGATTTGTTTGGATTACACATTGAAGAAGACGATGTGGATACAATTGGTGGATGGATTATGATGCAAAATCATGAAATTGAAGAAGGACAATACGTTGAAGCAGAAGGCTATGAATTTAAAGTGTTAGAAAAAGATGCTTATCAAATTAAACGTGTTGAAATTCAAAAAATGGATCATGAACAAGAACAAGAGAAAGCAGCAACTGTTTAAGTTGCTGCTTTTCTTCTAAAGTATAAAAAAATACGAGATTAGGAGCGGATATTTTGATTCAAGTAGCCTTACGTGTATATCGATTACAATTGTATGCGATCTTTAGTGGTTTACTACTTATGTGGACGATTACTCCGTTTGGAAAACAAGTGACAGGGTTTGGTATTGGATTAGCTGTAAGTGCATACTGTCTTTGGTTATTAGCTCGCAGAGTGGAGAAACTAGGAAGAAGTATCGTAATGAAAGAAAAGGCTCCTGGATTAGGGGTTTTAAACAGATTTGCAGCTGCAATTTTAGGAGCTATCATTATGTATGAAATTGAGCATGAAATGGAAATGTGGGCATTTGGTACTGGGATTTTAGGTGGTCACTTTTTAATGATTGCAAATTTAGCTTATGCAAATATTCAGTTAGTAAAAGAAGAAGAGAAGCAAAGAGAACAGGCTTCTAAAAACATAGAGCTATGATAAAAGGGGCCTAATGAGGTTCCTTTTTTGAGTTTAAGCGAGTAAATGAAAATAATCACAAATTAATGACAAATATAATACGCTTCTTTTTTCGGTTTTTCAATAGTACGAAAAATAATTTTAAAAAATTTAAAAACCCATCGATTTCTAAAGCTTATGTATGTTATCATGACAAAAGACTTTTTGAAAGAGGTGGATACCAATGTTACAAGCGCTACTCATTTTTGTGCTTCAAATTATTTACGTTCCAATATTAACAATTCGTACGATTTTGCTTGTAAAGAATCAAACAAGGTCCGCTGCGGGCGTTGGATTGTTAGAAGGGGCTATTTACATTGTTAGTTTAGGTATTGTGTTTCAAGATTTATCAAATTGGATGAACATTGTCGCCTACGTCATTGGCTTTAGTGCGGGACTATTATTAGGCGGTTATATAGAGAATAAATTAGCAATTGGATATATTACGTATCAAGTTAGTTTACTAGACCGTTGTAATGAATTAGTAGATGAATTACGTCACTCTGGATTTGGTGTTACAGTATTTGAAGGAGAAGGGATTAATTCTATTCGTTATCGTTTAGATATCGTCGCAAAGCGCTCTAGAGAGAAAGAACTGTTAGAAATTATTAATGAAATTGCACCGAAAGCGTTTATGTCTTCGTATGAAATTCGATCGTTTAAAGGTGGATATTTAACGAAGGCGATGAAAAAGAGAGCGTTGTTGAAAAAGAAAGATCATCATGTATCGTAAGGAAAAGGGAGTAGCTGAGAAGCTACTCTTTTTTGTTAGCGAATATCATTAATCAGAAAGGGAAATGAGGCCTTCACGTATAAAAAGTACTGGTGGAAGAGAAAGAAGGGGGAATACAAAGTATGGAACAAACAAAAATGTTACAAGTGAATAAAAGGTGTTGGGACCTAGTAGCACCTCATTTTTTTCAAGTAGATTGTCTACCTAAATATGGACCGTATACAGCATCAGAAGATGAAATTCATTTATTTGATTTAATTGAGAATACAACTGTTCTAGATATCGGATGTGGCAGTGGACATTCTTTGGAATATATGGCGGAGTGTGGTGCGAAAGAGTTGTGGGGGCTAGATCTTTCGGAGACACAAATTGAAACGGCAAATGAAACGTTAAAAGATTGGAAGCCAAAATTAATATGTGGTGCGATGGAAGAAGAGTTAAATATTCCAGAAGAACACTTTGATATTGTATATTCCATCTACGCATTAGGATGGACGTCTAATTTAAGAAAAACATTGGAACTTATATATTCATATTTAAAGCCAGGAGGGAGCTTTATTTTTAGTTGGGAACATCCAGTGTATTCAAATTTGCAGTATGGTACAGAAAAAATTGTTTTACAGTCCTCTTATCATGAAGAAACTCCTATTACGTTTGAAACATTCAAAGGGGAGGAAGTACAAGCGACATTATATAAGAGAAAAATGAGTACATACATAAATGAATTAAATAGAATCGGATTTACAGTTGAAAGAATAGAAGAACCTGAACCATCTCGTGTATTTGATGAAGAAATAGCTGAACCTTCTACGAAATATTATTCTTTATATAAAGCTAGAATGTTGCCGACGACTTTTATTATTAAGGCGAGAAAATGAAAAATACAGCGTACACCGAAAAAGTGTACGCTGTATTTTGTTAAAGGTCAGTACTTATCTTTTTGGCTGGAAAATATGTTGAAAAAAGTATTTGTGATGTAAGTTATCTACAACTTTATTTGCTTGATATGTGCGATGTTGTTCTAGTCGAAGTCTTTGCTCCATCATTTTTATTGCGTGATCTGATAAACGTAACATTATACATCTCTCCTTTTCTATAAATATAGGTTTCAATTGGTATCGTTCCCATATTTATAATTAAGGAGGCATACTGTGTAACATAGGCAAAAAGCACCTTCCTCTCCCATTACGCTTACGAGGTTAGCTGTCGGACTCGGGAAGTGAGAGTTTCCCTACTTAAAAAAGATTCGCCCCAAGTAGCAAAAAGCTACATAAATGGTTCCCCCGCTCCAAAATTTGGACTCAGCAAAAGGTTTTATAAAGTAAAAAATAACATAAAAAAACATTTCGGTCAAACTATTTTATATTTTCTGTCTTTTTAGCTGTGTAAGAACTATACCCTCAGGGAGTGCTGTATTTGTTACTTCAATGAAGCCGTGTTTTTTATATAATGTGATAGCAGGCGTATTTGCTTTCCCTGTTTGTACAATGTATGTCATGGAAGAAGGGAACATGTTAAATATATAAAGTAACAGTTTCGTTGCGATTCCTTGTTTGAAAAAATTAGGCGATACAACTAGTCGGTGAATGTCAATTACTTCTTCTTCTATAAAAGAAATAAAGCCGACAAGTTTATTTTCAGAAAAATATCCATAGAATGTTTCACCGCAATTTTGAATATCGTTTACAGTATCATATAAACGGGGGATTGCGGTACTGTTTATATAGTCGGCTTCAATTGTATAAGCGGGTATTTGGACTTGTAAAATAGATGTTGCTACTTCATAAGAATGGGAAAGTAATTTGTGAATCATAAATAATGAATCCTCCTTTAAATGTGCTATATCAATATAATTTATTAGTGGGTAAGTTTGACAATGTTTTTCTATTTTGCATATAATATATGTATCTCCATACATATATTAGTAGTAGGTATATTTCTATAGTGAAATATGGTTAGAGTTGATAAGTACATATTTTTGTATTGAATCATACAAACCATAATAGAAATGGAGGACTAAAAATGGGATGGATTATCACATTAATAGTGGGTGCTATTATAGGTGCAATTGCTAGTTCTATAACGGGTAAAAACTTTCCAGGTGGCATGTTCGGAAATATTATCGCGGGTTTATTAGGTGCTTCGTTAGGTAGTAGATTATTTGGATCTTTCGGGCCATCATTTGGCGGGATTCATGTCGTACCAGCATTATTAGGGGCAATTGTGTTAATTCTTATTGTATCATTTGTAGTAAAAGCTGCAAGAAAATAAAGGCTATTACTAATTATTTCATAAAGCCCTTTTTAGGGCTTTTCCTAATTAGAGAGGTGGTACACTTGGAGAAAGTAAATATAAGAAAAAGAGATAAGTTAAAAAAGTTTTTTAAAGAACAAAATTATTTAGCTGTACTACTTGGATTCGCGTTGCTATTTGTAAATATATTATTACTTACAAAAATATCATTCGTCTTTACACCGTTCGTCGTATTTTTAAAAACAATCTTTTTCCCAGTTTTATTAGCGGGGGTACTATTTTATATATTGCATCCATTCGTTTCTCTTTTAGAGAGAAAAGGTGTGTCGAGAATTGTGTCAATTGCCTCGATATATATACTTGTTCTTGGATTATTTGTTTTTCTTGCGGTGACGGTTATTCCGATTATTAAAGATCAAGTAAATGCTTTAATAGATAACTTGCCATACTTCGGGCATGAAATCGAAAGGGCAGCACGTAAATTTGGAGAAAGTAATGTAATTGGTAGAATGCAGGAAAGTTTAAATATTGATGTTGCTAATATCGTAAAAGATTCTACAATGAACTTTACAAAATCATTATCATCAGTAACAGGAAATGTAACTGGATTTTTAAGTACACTTACTGAAGTTGTTTTAACATTTGTAATGGTTCCATTTATATTGTTCTATCTTTTAAAAGATGGTGAGCAATTACCGAATCATTTTTTAAAGTTTATATCTGAGCAAAGACAACCAGCTGCGAAGAGAATACTAGATGATATGCATTATGCGATTAGTTCGTATATTAGAGGGCAAATTATCGTTAGTTTATTTATCGGGATTATGCTATTCATTGGTTATCTAATAATCGGCATTAAATACGCTGTATTACTTGCTATTTTGGCGATGATTGTAAACATTGTTCCATATGTAGGGCCTATTATTGCGATAACACCAGCGTTAATTATTGCATTTATTGACTCACCAGCAATGATTTTAAAAGTAATTATTGTCATGATGGTTGTACAATTAGCAGAGGGGAAATTTATTTCACCACAAGTAATGGGAAAAAAGTTAGATATTCATCCAATTACTATCATTTTTATTATTTTAACTGCCGGAAATTTATTTGGAATTATGGGGATTATTTTAGCAATTCCAGGATATGCGATATTAAAAGTGTTAGTTACGCATAGTTATAGATTTGTTAAGTTGAATACGTAAAAAAGAGCTAAAACAGATTATACTGTTTTAGCTCTTTTTCATAAACAATAGGTTTGCAATCACGTTGTTTTTGTGTTTATAAAACAGAAAATTCAGTTTTATAAGGAGGCGAAATGTGATAAACTGTAAAAAATAACTAAAAAGCAATGAAAGAGAAGAGTACATATTCGAAACTTTTCAGAGAGCTGATGTGTGGTGGAAATCAGTAAGGGATGAATATGGAATGGGCTCTGGAGCTTCTCGCTGAAATGAGTAGGCGAAGACGGTTACTTCACGTTAAGAAGTTGAAGTGAGCTATAATGATAGCTAATTTAGGTGGTACCGCGGGAGTCTCTCGTCCTTTTTAGGATGAGGGGCTTTTTTATTTTGAGAAAGGAGGAGTTAGTGTGAGTGAAAAAATAATGTTAACAGGAATTAAGCCAACTGGTTATCCGCATTTAGGAAATTATATCGGTGCGATTAAACCTGCATTACACATGTCAAAGAAGAATGAAGGAAAAGCATTGTATTTTATAGCGGATTATCATGCATTAAATGCTGTGCATGATCCAGAAAAGTTCAGTAGTTATACGAAAGAGGTAGCAGCTACTTGGTTATCACTCGGACTTGGAGAAGATGTTATTTTTTACCGACAAACAGAAGTGTCGGAGATTTTAGAGCTAGCTTGGATATTAGCTTGTCTAACTCCGAAAGGTCTTATGAACCGTGCTCATGCGTATAAAGCGAAAGTAGAGCAAAATAAAGAAGCAGGATTAGAGGTCGATGCTGGAGTGAATATGGGATTATATACGTATCCGATTTTAATGGCGGCTGATATATTACTATTCCAAGCTACTCATGTACCAGTTGGAAAAGACCAAATTCAGCATATTGAAATTGCGCGTGATATTGCGACGTACTTTAATCATACATTCGGCATGACATTTACACTTCCGGAGTATGTGATACAAGAAGATGGGGCAATATTACCAGGACTTGACGGAAGAAAGATGAGTAAAAGTTACGGGAATGTTATCCCGTTATTTGCAGAGCAAGAAAAACTACGAAAATTGATATTTAAAATAAAAACAGATTCTTCACTTCCAAATGAACCGAAAGAACTAGAAACGTTATTTACAATATATAAAGAATTTGCGACAGAGGAGGAAATGCAGTCGTTACGTGAAAAATATGAGACTGGAATCGGATGGGGAGATGTGAAAAAAGAGTTATTCCGTGTTGTAGATCGTGAGTTAGCTGGACCTCGGGAGAAATATGCAATGTATATGAATGAGCCGCATTTATTATATGAAGCGTTAGAAAAAGGTGCTGAGAGGGCACGTGCTATTGCGAAGGCAAATTTAGCGGAAATTAAAAAACGGATTGGATTTGAGAGGGAACGTTAAGCGTTCCCTTGCTTTTTTCTATATGAATTTTAATAATTTATTCGTAATATCGTTACGTAAAGTAAGGGATTTACATTTTTTTTCGAAACTTATTAGTTGCATATATTAAAAAGTATGCTAATATAGGGATACTTATTAAACATGTTTAATAAGTGTAGTTAAAGCTACTTATTAAAGTGGTTTAATAAGTGTGATTCATTCTATAACAAAGGAGATGATTGTATGAAAACTGAGAAAGAAAAGATGTTGGCAGGAGAAATGTATATGCCAGATGATGAAGAATTAGTAGCTGATAGGATAGAAGCAAAGCGGTTAACACGTCTTTATAACGAGGCTATGGAGACTGATGATGAACGCCGCTTTACCTTGTTAGAGCAGCTTTTAGGCTCTTCAGCTGACGGGAAAACACACATTAACCCTGATTTTCGTTGTGATTACGGCTACAATATCCACATTGGAAAGAATTTTTTCGCAAATTTTAATTGTGTTATTTTGGACGTTTGTGAAGTTCGAATCGGTGATAATTGTATGTTTGCACCTGGTGTCCACATTTATACTGCTACTCATCCGTTATACGCGGCGGAACGGAACTCTGGCAAAGAATATGGAAAGCCTGTAAAGATAGGTGACAATGTTTGGGTTGGCGGGGGAGCCATTATTAACCCTGGTATTTCAATTGGAGATAATGTTGTAATTGCTTCAGGAGCAGTTGTGACAAAGGATGTGCCTGACAATGTAGTTATTGGCGGAAACCCAGCCAAATTTATTAAAAAAATAGATGAATAGAGTTCTTTTGCACCAGTGCATAAATAAACTGGTGTCATATCGTATAGACAATGTGAAAGGTGTTTCATATGGAGAAATATTGTGCGGAGAATCATACAAAGACATTACTTGCCTCTCGAAACGCTCTTTTCCTCTTATTTGCTTTGCCAGGTGTCGCTTTTGCTACATGGATTTCAAGAACAGCAGCAGTGCGAGATATTTTAGCAGTGTCAAATGCAGAAATGGGATGGATTTTGTTCGGTTTATCTGTCGGTTCAATAATTGGTCTACTAAGTGCAAGTCATTTCATTGACTGTAAGGGAGCTAGAGACGTTATTATAGGCAGTATGTTTTTTATGATTGTAGGATTGCTTTGTTTAGGTATTAATATTTATTTTGTTTCTAGCATTGGGGCGTTTGGTAGTTTGATAGTATTTGGAATAGGATATGGATTGGCGGAGGTTTCATTGAATGTAGAAGGTTCTTCAATTGAGCAGAAATTAGGAACGACACTTCTTCCGAAATTCCACGGTTTTTTTAGTGTAGGAACTTTAGTAGGTGCGCTCAGTGGTTCTGTCGCGGCCTCGCTGCATATCCCAATTTTGTACCAGTTTCTTGCGATTTCGGTTGTGTTTTTATTACTTGTATGTATGTTGTATCGTTTTCTTCCGTATGGAACAGGAAAGAAGGAGAGAAGGCGGAACAAAAAGCGAGCGAAGCGTACTTCCTTACGTATGGAAAAAAAGGTGCTTTTAATTGGTGTTTTTGTACTTGGGATGGCATTTGCAGAAGGAAGTGCAAATGATTGGCTACCGATCGTAATGGTAGACGGACATCAACAGAGTGTAGTGACAGGTTCTATTATGTACACAATTTTTGTATTGGCAATGACATTAGCTCGTATGTGTAGTAGTTATTTCCTTGATCGATTCGGGCGTAATTCGTATTTTCTAGCATGCGGTGTAGTACTGTGGGGGATTGGTGCAGCGCTAGGTTTCCCAATTGGTCTTTCTGCCGCTGGAGATGACCGTGAAAATGCGACTTCTAATGTTGCTGCAGTTTCTATAATCGGTTATACAGCGTTTTTAGTCGGACCACCATTTTTAGGTATACTGGGGGAAGCGCTCGGAATACGCAATGCCTTGCTAGCTGTTTTATTATTTGTTCTCTTGTCTGGAATTGTATCGTCTGTTACGAGAGAGAATAAATCGAGCTAAATAAGGAGTGCATGCTAGCTGAAATATATCATCTCTATTGCTTTAGAAAATGATGTATGATATATTGTCAACGCAACTTATTAAAAGTGTTTAATAAGTATGTTGATTAAGGTGGTGAGCGATTTGAGTGAACAATTTGTTACTCAAAAATCGATTAAAGAGACAATCCTTCGCGGCATTCGTACCGCTCTTCTAGAGCAAGGTAGTGCAACGAAAGTTGAGCTTAGTAATACATTAGAAATCAGTTTTCCAACGATAAGTAAATTTATAGAAAATATGAAAAAAGACGGTGAAGTCGTTTTAGTCGGTCTAGATGATTCAAGTGGTGGAAGAAGAGCAAAACGATATGCATATAATCCGGAATATATGTTAGGTTTAGCGATATTTTTAGAGAGAAATGAGACGAACTATACAATTTTTAACTGTTTAGGGGAAGTAAAAGAACAAGGAAGTACTTCAAGTGTGTTAATTGATACTGGCCTAAACTTATTAACAGAACATATAAAAAGTCTTGTAGCTACGTTTCCGAAAATAAGCGCTATATCAATTGGAGTGCCTGGTGCGGTTGATAATGGTCGTATTTTCTACATTCCTGGATATGAAAAGTTCCAGAATTTTAATTTGAAAAGTCATTTGGAGGACCTGTTTTCTATACCTGTAGTAATAGAAAACGATATGAATGCCGCAGTGCTTGGTTATTATAAAAATACTGGAAATAATGACAATTCATCTCTTGTATATTTGTATTCAGGTCAAAATGGCCCAGGTGCAGGGATTATGATAAATGGAGATGTAGTACGAGGAAGTACCTTTTTCTCAGGGGAGATATCTTTTGTTCCGCAGTACGATAATAAAAATTTCTTGCAAGCTTTGAGAAGTGGAGATGAAGTGAGAGATTCAAATAATCCAGAGGAATATAATATAGACGCTATTACCCGTTTAATATCTACATTTATAGCTATTATTAACCCTCATGCCTTTATTTTCTGTGATGATGAAGTGAGCCAATTTGTAATAGATCAAATTGTAAAAGCTTGTCCGCAGTACATTCCAGCGGAACATATTCCTCAAATAACAGTGAGCGATTGGAAAGAAGATTATTTATATGGATTAAAAAGTCTTGGACTCGATCTCATGATTACTAGAACAAACAAAGAAAATTAAATGTACTGGCAATTTAACAACAAATTGTCGGTTGAATAACATAAAAGAAAAGGTGTCGATTATGAAAATTGAACATGTTGCGATGTGGGTTAATGATTTAGAAGTAATGCGTGATTTCTATAAACAGTACTTTGGTGGTGAAGAAAATAACTTATATCACAATCCGAAAAAGCAGTTTGAATCTTATTTTATAACTTTTGAAGGTGGTGCGCGTCTAGAACTTATGAGACAGGTAGGGATAGACGATAAAATAAAAACACAAACAATAGGATATGCGCATATTGCTTTTTCTGTAGGTAGTAAAGAAAAAGTTAACCAATTAACTGATATGTTAAGAGAAGCAGGATACTCTGTGTTAAACGGCCCGCGCACTACAGGGGATGGTTACTATGAAAGTGTAGTAAGTGATCCTGAAGGAAATCAAATTGAGATAACAATCTAACATTATATTTACTAATAATTGATAAAAATATAAAACTTTGTTGTTCCCCCAAATGTTTACGAGAAATCTATTATTTCTTCAGAAAGGGGGACATAACAGTGAGTGAAATCATTTTTGTTTTCTGTATATATCCATTGTTTATTTGTATTTTTTCAATAGCTGGTACATATAAAGTGGGTACATTTTACGTGATGCCAATTGTAACATTTATTATTTTTCTTATGTTAAATGTTACATTGTATAACCCATCATTTTTCTTTTGGGTTGGCATGTATACTATTTTTTCATTTCTTGTTTCTTATATAACTATCTTATTTGTAAAGGGATATAAAGCTGTAGAAAGAGACCGTTAAATCATCTAATTATTTTTGGGGGAAATAGGGATTTACGGTGAACGATAACAACCTCATTTCACGTTGTAATGACGAGAAATGAGGTTGTTGTATTTCTATATAAAATATAAGGAACCTATTATGTAATGTTTTTTAATTGGAGTGCTGAAACTCTCTAATAATCCGCTCAATGACTGGATGAAGAGTAATAGGCAACCTATTAAGCGGAAAGAAGCGTAATTCTTTTGACTCAGCTTGATCACATATAAGTTCACCGTGGAATTCTCGGCAAATATAAACAACGAGTACACCGTGTACTTGATCGCCGTTTGGATAGATTTGAAAAAAATCTGGTCCTGAGTATGTACGGAACAGTTCTGGATTTTTAATGATAAGCCCAGTTTCTTCAAATACTTCTCGTTTTAAAGCATCTTCTAACGTCTCGTTATATTCTAAGGCGCCACCAATAATACCCCAGCGGTTAAAGTCTGTCCGGAGCTGCAGTAATACTTCATTTTTCTCATTTAATATAATGGCGTGTGAGCCTATTAATATAAGTGGATGATTTCCTACTAGATTTCTTACGTCTTCAATATAACCCATAATTTTTCTCCTTGTATTTAATAATAGTTTGGAAGTTCTTTTAACATTTGTTCTGTTTTACGTGCTGTATAGGCTAAGTTATGATCATCTTTTGTTCTAAAAAATAATGTACGTAAAAAGGTTTTAATGTTGGCACATAAAATACAATACTCATTAAGCGAAAGGCGTTTTCTAATTTGAGGAAGCCTTTTTATTTTTTTAAAAATAATTGAAATTAACTCATCTTGCGGGAAGTCATGATACAGCATGGATATTAATGGCGTAACAATACGCTCATCTTCGTTATTATGAAAAATATCAGATGGAATGAAGATTTTATTTAATAAACAATGAATGAGCTCTTCATACCATTCAAAAGTCGTATGTGAATTATGAACAATTTCAGTAAAAGCATCAGATACGTGGGCGATAGAATGAGCCCATCCTTTATTTTCGATATATCCTCGAAAGTCCATTTCTAAGTTTGTATATGTAATGAGTTTATTTTTTATCTCCTCGATATCCTCTTCTGTAAAAAAATAGTGAGAGTTTGCGAATTGGAGTATTAACGCAATTAAAGAAACAGTGTAAGAACGTGTGAAAACCCCATCTGTATGTGGGGAGTAAATGTCACAATATAAATATTCATCACTTAAACAAGTTTGTAGAAGTAATTTCAGTTGATCGTCCATAAGAAATTCATGATGAATGAAATGCGCAAAACATTTATATACAAGTTGGTAACGAACGTAACTATCAGTCGTTCCGATAAACTGTAGCATATTCAAAGTTAACTCATTTATATCTATATGTTGCAGTTGCGTATAGTCATTTTGTTGTATAAGCTCTAACTGTTGTTGCAGCGCCGTAATATCCAATGGAGGACCTCCTCCGCACTTTAAAGGTGCGATCTTTTCTAGTATTCTATATATTCAAGGACAATCCTGCTCATGCAAGGAGAACCAATAGAAATTCGAATATGACATAGATGAGGGAAGAATATGACGACAATAGAACAGTTAGAAAAACATTTTAAAATAAGAAGAAGTGCTTCTTCTATCATGATAAAAGAAAATAATGCAGAGGTTTTTACAGAAGAGAAATTAGAAAAGATAATGCAATATTGTGTTGCTGAGGCTGAAAAAGAAGAGGTTGAAAAATTACAATTTGAGATCTCTTCAAAAAGTCCAAATTATGATATGTATAAGAAATGTTTCGAAACGTATTCATTTGAATATGTTACTGAAAACATGATTGTATTTAAAGATATATACGAAGTAGAAGATATAGAAAGTGATATTGATTTTAAATTAATTGAAGAAGTAGGAGAAGACGTTTTTTATTCACTGTGGAATGAAGTGACGGGAGAACAAGTCGACTATAATCAATTTGTACATATGATGGAACAAGAAATTGGTGAGCAATGGAAAGAGCATTGTTTAACAGCGAGTGTAGGTGAAGAGCCAATAGGAATTGTAATCCCGCATATTGAAAGAGGTACGTTAGAAGAAGGGAAACTGATGTATTTCGCAGTCGCTCCAAATATGCGAAATAAAGGGTATGAAGCAGCATTCTTTACAGGGGCGATGTTTGTCTTAAAAGAAATAGGCGCATCGTATTATATTGGCGAGACAAATGTACAAAATGAGTGGATGAAGGATGTTTTTGGGAAGAACGGATGTCAGCTATTAAGTTCTACTGAGCGATATGTGAGAAAGTTTTAGAAGGATGAACGGTGTATACTTTGGAACGCATTTAGCGGGAATCCGTGTACAAATTTTGAACAAGTAAAAGAACTTTTTGCATGTTTGTAAGATAAAAAGAAAAATCGAAACGACAAAGTAAGCTTTCCTATAATACAATAGAGAAGGATTAGACTATACGAAGAAAGCGTTGGTGAAAGTATGAAGCAACAAATAAATTGGTTACAAGCAACTGTAGAACGAAATGAAGATAACACGTTACATATAGAGTGGGAAAATAACATAGAAGAAGTTAAAATTTATTGGAGTACTTCACCAGATTATATTGAAGGAAATGGCGAATTACTTGTAACGGTAAATGGAGAGTCATTTACTACAATTACAAATCCGAGTGAGAATGAGCGTCCCTATTTTAGGTTAGTAGGAAGTAATGGACAAGCAGTGACAGTAGCTGAGCGCAGATTACCATTACAAGGTGCGTTTAACTTCCGTGATATGGGAGGATATGAAACGACTGAAGGCCGTAAAGTAAAGTGGGGCAAATTGTATCGTTCTGAAGAGTTAGCAGGATTAACAGAATGGGATATCGAGTATTTACAGAAGTCGGGCTTAAAATTAATTTGTGATTACCGTACAGATTTTGAAGTAAAGCATAAGCCGAACCCAGGCATTACAGGTGCTCGCCAAGTATGCTTACCAGTTATGCAAGACTTAGCGAAAGATTTAAATATAAATGAGTTTTTCCAAGTTGGTGACCTATCAATATTAGGAAAACCTGGTGAATATCTTGTGAAAATGAATCAAGATTTCGTAAGTGGTAATGAGGCATTCGTGAGCTTCTTACAGTTAGCTCAAAATCCAGAAAACTTACCATTAGTAAACCACTGTACAGCTGGAAAAGACCGTACTGGATTTGGTTCCGCATTATTATTACTTCTATTAGGTGTATCAGAAGAAACGGTAATGCAAGATTATTTATTAAGTAACGGCTTCCGTGAGAAATTAAATGAAAAAATGATGGCATTTTTAGGTGCAAAATTACAAAATGATGAAAGTAGAGCAATATTAGGGGCGATGTTTGAAGCTCGTGCTGAGTATTTACAAGCTGCGATTGATGAAATTAAAAAGCAGTATGGATCAGTTGAAGCATACGCTGAAAAAGCTCTTGGCTTTACGAAAGAATCGTTAGAGGAAATGAAAGAATTATTGCTAGAAGATAAAGTGAAACTTTGATTAGTGGAGGTTTTGTTCATCCCCACTGCTCGCAAATAGCGGGATAAATAAGAAGAAGGGAGGCTGATTTGGATTAGCCTCCTTTTCTTATTGTTGCTATGCTGTTCGTAAAAAACAAAAAGTTCGACTTAAGAGACAATTAATGAGAAACTACAAGTTGTAAATAACGTACTAATTGAGGAGAGCATAATGAAATATAAAGTTATATTATTCGACGTAGACGATACATTATTAGATTTCCCTGAAACGGAAAGAAACGCATTACATAACGCGTTTGTACAGTTCGGCATGCCTACAGGGTATAATGATTATCTTGCAAGTTATAAAGAGATTAGTAATGGATTATGGAGAGATTTAGAAAATAAAATGATTACGCTAGGTGAATTAGCGGTAGATCGATTTAAACAATTATTTGCCATTCATAATTTAGAAGTAGATGCACAGCAATTTAGTAACGTATACCTTGAAAACTTAGGGAAAGAAGTACATCTTATAGAAGGTGCAGTGCAATTATGTGAGAATCTTCAAGATTGCAAGTTAGGTATTATTACGAATGGATATACAAAAGTACAACAATCAAGAATTGGAAATTCGCCTTTATGTAATTTCTTTGATCATATTATTATTTCTGAAGAAGTTGGCCATCAAAAACCAGCGCGTGAGATTTTCGATTATGCATTTGAAAAGCTTGGGATTACTGATAAATCAAGTGTACTAATGGTGGGAGATTCCTTAACTTCTGATATGAAAGGCGGAGAAGATTACGGCATTGATACGTGTTGGTATAATCCGAGTTTGAAAGAAAACACGACAAGTGTTAAGCCGACTTATGAAGTGGAGAGTTTGCTTCGTATTTTAGAAATTGTGGAAGTGGCGGGAGAAAAGGTAGCTTCATTTTAATAGCGTTGAGATTTGTCGAATCGCCGATATAATTTCATTTGCTAAATAAGAGGGCACTAAGTCGAAATAGGACTTGGTGCCCTTTATTAGTCTTCAAAAATAAAAATCTCATCAATAGAACTATGAAGCGCCTTCGCGATATCATGGGCGAGTTGTAAGGAAGGATTGTATTTTCCTTTTTCAAGGTGGCTAATTGTTTCACGACGTACACCAACTTGTTTTGCTAAATCTTCTTGTGTCATGTTTAATTTGGCTCGGAATTCTTTTATTTTCGTCACGAACGCCATGGTGCATCTTCCATTTCATCAACTGGTTTATCGTAAAAGAAGATTGAGAATCCGAATGTAAGAATGAGTGTGCCGAAAATAATGGCAATATCAAGTTCTTGTAAAACTGGATTAGGAAATAGCATTTCAATAAAGATAATGATAGTTGTTGTTAGTAATGTAAGGATAAAGGCATTTCGGCATGATTTATTGACAATTTGTTCAAAAAGCTCATCGTGATGAACTTTTCTATACGTCGTGAAAAAGGAGAAGAAACAGAACATAGTAAACAATCCTTTTTCGTAAAAAAATCCGAGAAACCCAAAGAAACCGAGAAATCCTAAATATTTAATCCAAGTTGTTTTCATGATAGGTCCTCCTTGTAATGTTAGAAATAATTCACATTATGTTATAAATATATCATATATAGAAATTCATGGTAATAATAGTTTTCCAGTTCTCTTCATAATAATAGTAAAAAGAGGAAATATGCTGCAAAATAAAGAGGATAATATTGTAAAATGGTTGTAAGGAGGGGGAGGAAGAAATGTTAACGTGGATAATGATCGTTATATTACTTGTAGTGATTACTGTAATTGGAACGGTGTTAATTGGGCGAAATGGCGATGCGAATTATAGTAAAGCGACAAAAGGAAATATTAAACGACT
The DNA here is from genome assembly GCF_030348325.1 of Bacillus hominis. Taxonomy (NCBI): domain Bacteria; kingdom Bacillati; phylum Bacillota; class Bacilli; order Caryophanales; family Bacillaceae; genus Bacillus; species Bacillus hominis. The sequence continues at coordinate 2,991,377 of NZ_JAUCFS010000005.1, read as the reverse complement.
TACGATGATTTATATAATACTAGCTATTGTTTTAATCGTTGGATTAGGTGTTTATATTTATTTTAAAGGTTGAAAAAACTGAAAAATATAAAAATCTGAAAATATAAGTATGCTATAATATTAATATAGTTAATTGGTAATTAAGGAAAGGATTGGATGTAATGATTGAAATTGTGAATGTGTCAAAAAGTTATAATGGATCTAACTACGCAGTAAAAGATTTAAGTTTATCTGTACCTAGCGGAGAAATCTTTGGGTTTTTAGGACCGAATGGTGCAGGTAAATCAACGACAATTAAGATGATTACTGGTATTCATGGGGTGGACAAAGGGACCATTACAATCAATGGTAAAGATATTATGAAAAATCCGATGGAAGCGAAGAAAACATTTGGTTATGTTCCAGATAGTCCGGATATGTTTTTACGATTAAAAGGGATTGAATATTTAAACTTTATGGCTGATATGTATGAAGTGCCGAAAGAAGTAAGACAAGAACGAATAGAGTCTTTAGCGAAGAAATTTGACCTTTATAATGCTTTATCTGATCAAATTCAAAGTTATTCACACGGTATGAGACAAAAGATCGTTATTATTGGTGTGCTTATACATGAGCCAGATGTATGGATTTTAGATGAACCGTTAACAGGGCTTGATCCGAAATCTGCATATATTTTAAAAGAAATGATGAGAGAACACGCAGATAAAGGGAAGATTGTATTTTTCTCTACACACGTATTAGAAGTGGCGGAAAAAATATGTGACCGCGTCGCTATTATTAATAAGGGCAATTTGCAGTTTAAAGGAAATTTAAATGAAATGAGAGATCATTTTAAATCCAATGAATCACTTGAAAAAATGTTCTTGGAGATGACGGGTAATGAGTAAAATATGGATGTTAACGAAGGTATTATTGAAATTAAATTATGCAGATTTTATAACTGATAAAAAGAAACGGTGGGCATATTTATTTTCCTTTGCAGCGATTTTATTTGTTGGCTTTTTAATATTTGGTTCGATGACGCACGGAATGTATGAAGGTATGAAACAATTAGGGCAAGAGCCGGGAATGATTATTGCAATGGGACTGGCGATTGCGAGTATATGGGTATTTTTAATGAGTATTACGAACATTTTAACTGTATTTTACTACAGCAATGATATTGAAATGTTACTGCCGTTACCATTAAAACCAGCGCAAATTATTTCGGCAAAATTTTTAACGGTATTAATTACACAATACGTAATGAGTTCATTCATCTTATTACCAATCTTCATTACGTACGGTTTAAAAAGTGGCGCGTTTATTACATATTACATATATATGATTTTCATTTACTTACTCTTCCCAATCGTGCCGTTAGTATTAGCTTCGTTACTGATGACAATTATTATGAGGTATACAAATATAGCGAAAAATAAAGATCGAGGAAATATATTTATTGGAATCGTAAGTATACTATTTATTGTAGGAATTAACGTATTTTTGCAGTGGAGAAATAAAAGTGCGTTTTCTGGAGACGGGGCTGCGGAATACCTTGTAAATAATCAATCTTCTCTTATAGTACAAATGACAAATTATTTTCCAACTACATATTTTGGAGCAGTGGCATTAGTAGAAAGTGCAAATTGGAAGGGACCTTTATATGTAATAATCTTTGCAGTTATTTCATTTGTCTTCTTTGTGTTGTTTTATTACATTGCAGAGCGTACATATTTAAAAGGGGTTATTGGACTTTCAACGAGTACAGCAAAGAAAGAGGTAATTTCAGCAGAAGGCTTACAGAAATCAACGGTACAAAGTTCACATTTAAAAGCGTATGTGAAAAAAGAATTTAAAACGTTATTCCGTACACCGCAATTTTTCTTAAATTGTATTGTACAAACTTTCGTTATGCCGATTATGTTGTTCTTTGTTTTGTTTGTACAAGATGGAAATTTAAAATGGATTACAGGGTATATTGATAATCCAGAATCAGCAGGTTTTGCAATTGGTGTTGGCCTTTGTGCATCCTTATTTTTAATGGGGAGTAACGTTATTGCAACGACGTCATTTTCTCGAGATGGAAGTTCATGGTTTGTGAATCGTTACTTACCAGTAAAGGCATCGGATATCTTTTTTGCGAAAGCAATAACTGCTTGGTTAATTAATATAATCATTTTAGCAGTATTCGGTATTACAATGGCAGTTGTAGCAAAAGTATCTCCAGTCTTTATGATACTTTGGTTCTTGCTAAGTGCGAACGGGTTATTGTTAATTAATTTAATCGGTACGCGCTGGGATGCACAAACTGCAGATATACATTGGGATACAGAACAAAAATTATTTAAAAGTCGATACACAACTTTGTGGAATTTTTTAGCTAATATTTTAATAGCTTTAATTATTGTAGCGGGAGTAAGTGTATTATACTTCGTCCTTCAGGTAGGACTGTGGGTTATGTTTATTATTTTATTTATACTGTTTACCATTGCCAATTTAATTTTAATTAGAATTTTAAAATTAGGTGCAGAGCGTATATTGTCAAATATTAATTAAGAAGATAGATCCTCTGTATTCGTGCAGAGGATTTATGTTTAGATGGAGGAGAAAAGGTGAGGAAAATAGCAATTGTAACAGGGGCAACTCGTCTGAATGGAATTGGTGCAGCTGTATGCAAGGTGCTTGCTCAAAAGGGGATAGACGTCTTTTTCACGTACTGGCCTCGGTATGATAAAGCAATGCCGTGGGGAATGAATGATCAAGAACCCTTTTTGTTGAAAAAGGAAATTGAAAGTTACGACGTTCGATGTGAAATGGCAGAAATCAACTTATCGCAGTCTTATTCACCTAATCGTGTATTGTATATGGTATCAGAACGTTTAGGTGAGCCATCTATTCTTATTAATAATGCGGCGTATTCTACTCATACGAAAATTGAAGAGTTAGATGTAGAACAGTTAGATAAACACTATACGGTCAATGTCCGTGCCCTTATGCTATTAAGTTCATTATTTATTAAACACTTTTCACTCAAAACGAATGGCAGTATTATAAATCTTACTTCTGGGCAGTCGTTGGGACCAATGCCAGATGAACTGGCATATGTAGCAACAAAGGGAGCAATAGAAGCATTTACAAAGTCAGTTGCACCAGTTGCTATGGAAAAAGGGATTACAGTGAATGCTGTTGATCCAGGACCGACGAATACAGGATGGATTACAGAGGAATTACAGCATCATTTAGTATGGAAATTCCCGCAAGGTAGAGTTGGAGAATCCATGGATGCTGCACGTTTAATTGCTTTTTTAGTAAGTGAAGAAGCGAGGTGGGTTACTGGGCAAGTCATACATTCGAATGGTGGTTATTCATAAAAATATTATGTTAACAGGTGTTGAGAAACAAAAAAAATAGGAATTATTTTGTTTTTTTGTATAAATAAAATGTCAAGAAAGATAAAAAATTGATAGGAGAGTATGTTGTTATTTGTAGATTGTAAATCTTCATGTGACAATATACTCTTTTTCTTTTGCTACAGAGGAGAAAAATGAGGTAGAAGAAACTCGAATATTAAAATAAATTTATCGTTTTTTGTACGTATTATTATGAAGATTACTGTCGGAAAGATGGTGATTCGTGTGGAAAGGGATTTTTTTAAGGGAAATAGAATCGTAAAGGGGAGGATAAAGTGAAACTTTAGTCAGTGGGGGTTTTGTTCGTCCCCCACTGATTATTAGTTGAACCAATCGGGCATTTACGGGCAGCCCGACTCCCACCTAACTTCTTTGCTCCATCCGACCTTTGAGGTGGGAGTCTTACTGCCCGTTAATGCGGGATAAATTATATAAACATAGGGGGATTTATATGAAAATGAAAAAGGTCGCTATCGCATCAGTAGCAATTGGTACAATGCTTACAATGGCAGCTTGTAGTACCTTCACAGATAAAGATGAAGCTAAGAAGGATCAAGCAACTACACAGAATGAAGAGCAATCAAAAACGACAAGTGCAGATGAAGCGTCAAAAACAACGAAAGATACCGAAAAAGACACAGATACTTCTTCAAATGAAAAAACAGATAAGGATGCAAAAAATACAAAAGAATCATCAGGAACAGAAAGTAACGGCAAAACAACAAAAGAAAAAGAAACGACAGGAAAAACGAATGATCAAACTACTAGCGGGAAAACAACAGATCAAAGCACAAGTACAAACAATAACGGAAAAACAACGAAAGATCCGAAGAAAAACGTCGCTGTGAAAGCAAATGTAAAAGAAGTTGTTGCGTTAATTGAAAGCTTAGACAAGCAATTAGCTGCAAATCCTAAATTAGAAACAGTAAATAAACTTGGAAAACAAATTAATGAGAAGTGGGATGTAATTGAAAAAGATATAGAGGCATCACATCCAACTGAATACAAAACGATTGAACAAAGTTTGTATCCATTAATTATAAGAGCGGAAAAAGAAAAGATAGATGTTAATAAAATGAAGTCATTAACGACGAAAACGAAAAAAGATTTAAATCAGTTATTGACGAAGCTTTCATAGTTTCAAAAGCCTACTCGTGTGAGTAGGTCTTTTTTTCGGTTGTTGAGGTAGTTGTCTTATTCTATTTAAATTTGTAATTTAGTAATTTTTAAAACTTGTTATTTTTAACGGAAATTTTATTTTGTAAGTATGTGAGACTCGAAAAAGAGCACTTCGTAAAAGTGCTCCTTAATATAGTTTTATTAAATATATTCTAACTTAACAATGTTAATAAGAAAGTAGAAACATCAAATAGGATATGCGCGATAGCACTTGCCCATATTGAATTAGCTTTAAATGCAGCCCAGTTGAAAGGTAATCTAGCTAAAGCGATGACAGCAAAAATCTGAATCAAATTTCCTTGGTATGTAAAATAGTGTGCTAAACCGAAAATAAATGCTCCAATAAGTGTTATTAAAATCATTGCCCATTTTTCATTAATTCCTTTTCTTTTTAAATAGTAGATCCCTAGTATTGATGGGACTAGAACTAAACATTCTTCACCAATTAAACTGAATGCAATAATTACAAAATTAAGAATAGATTGAACGGGAGTATTGTGTTCAAAAATACCACTAGCTGCATTAGTAGCAAATTGATAATGGAAAATATATTTCAGTGATAGTGCGATAGCAAAACTTTGTAAAATGTTCCATACGTAACTTATCAAAATGATTTTAGTTGCTCCCTTTTGTAAGGGACTAAAAGCTAACTTAATACCATCTAGTCCGTAGGTTACATATAATCCAACCAAACCTGCTATCGCCAAAAATGTGAAGCTAATAAGTATTTCTGAAAATACTAAACCTAGATAAGCAATGATAATTAATAAAATACTAAAAATTGCGCGCCAAACATTAATAGGTTTTTGGTTAAAGAGACTGTTCATTTTGACTTCCCCCAAATTTATTAAACGTTTTAATGGTATAAAATTACAAAAAATAGCTTCCAAATGTATTGTATGTTAGGGGTAGTAAATATAAAAGAAGAATGTTTGCAATTACATCAATTAGTTTTAGAAATATGTAAATATTGTGAAGTTGTTTACAATAGCGAAATATAATGAAACAATCCTTTTACTAAAAAAAATTGCCTGTATACTAAGAGGCAATTTTTTTAGCGAGAATGCATTGCGAATAGTTGAATTGCTTTTTCAGGTACATAGAATTTCCCATTGCTTTCTACAACGATGCTTCCTAATTCATGACCTTTCCCACTGATATAGATAATATTTTTATTAACAAACAATTTGGCCTCTGTGTTATTGCGTTTTACTACAAGCACTGGGTTTCGTACATCTTTTTTGTCAATCGTTACAGTTGCGCCAATTTGTTTAAAGGCTGTTTCAGCATCTAAAAATAATTTCTTAGTTATTTCTCCTAATTGAAAGCTCATTGCTTTGGCCATTATTTTCGCAATGTCTGTATTTTGGACTAAACCGTATGGCTTTTGAGGACCGTAAGAATATAAGAATACATCTTCCCCCGTATGACCACCAGTTGTAAAACCGATGTTCGCACGGTTGGCCAATAATTTAGTAAGGATTGGACCTACATCAATTTTCTTTTGTGCGGCTTTTAACTTTTCTCTTTCATCAGCAGTTAGGTTGTCTAAACCGTAAAGAGCAGCTACTTCTTTTATATTAGATAAATCATCTCTTAGTTTATTGGTAGCACCTTCAAGTGTCAGTTTTGCCTTTTTCAGTGGGTCAATGTAAGCTGATACTGGTGTGGTATCATATCCTTTCGTTGTATTGCTGTTACCGATGGAAATACCGCTATTACCGTGATCTGCTAAAGCAATGACCATAGTGTTACCATCTTTCTTCGCAAATGTTAATGCTTCTGTAACCGCATCATCAAACGCCAATACATCGCTAATCATACCGATTGGGTCATTTGCATGTGCTGCCCAATCTGCCTTACTGCCTTCTACGAATAAAAAGAAACCATCTTTATCTTTTGATAATGTTTGAATTGCTTTTCTCGTCATCTGAGAAAGAGTTGGCTGCTCGGGATGATTTGCTTCACGATCCATATCGAACGCAAGGGCAGTATTAGAGAAAGAACCCCAGATTTTATTTGATTTGGAGTTTAATAACGCATCTTTTGTTTCGACAAAGTCGTACCCTTTGCCTTGAATCGCTTTTACTAAATCTTCGTTGTCTTTACGAATCCCATTGCTTGCCTTAGGTTGAAGTGCTGCCTTTCCACCACCTAATACAACTTCTATATTTTGATAAACTTGCTGTTCACCAATTACTTCAAAATTCTTACGGTTAGCATGGTGGGCAGAGAAACTAGCCGGAGTAGCATGCTGAATTTCTGATGTAGCAACGATTCCTGTTGCGCGGCCTGAATGTTTTGCACCTTCTAAGACGTTGGCAACTGGACGAAACTTGCATTCGTCTTTAATGGGTTCTAAGCCAGGTGAATTCACAACAGAAGGTAATACGCCCACGTAGCCTGAATTGGATTTATTTCCTGTCGCTAAAGCTGTGGCTGCCGGTGCAGAGTCCGTAATAGCCGATTCTGCTGAATAAGTACGAACACCTCCGGATACAATTTGATCTAGTGCAAGAGGTGAACCTTTGTACCACCGGGCTAATGTTGTAGCAGAAGAGCTTGTTCCATCTATAACCATGAAAATTACATTTTTAGGTTGCTTTCCTGCTTTTTTCACCTCAGCTTGTACCACGTTATCTTTCATCATGCTTCCTGTAGCTAATGAACCTAGTGCTACTGTTCCTGCTAATGTTAGTCCCATTATTTTTTTACGAAGATTAGTCATTGTGGTTCCTCCATAGGTTGTTTTCGATATAACAATCTAACGTTCGTATGTAAAACAAGATTTATTATTAGTAGTACCCTATTGCAACGAAACTAACAATAACGATTGAGTCAAAATATTGGACACAAAAAGTTAAATTCAAGCTACTTTTTCAGCAATCTCTTCTCCGCATATAAAACCTCTGTGCACCTTTAAGTTACGGTCTTTCCTATAAAAAGAATCTTCTCTTTGTTTTTAGGGAAACATTTGAAAAAGGATGGTGGAAAAATGACAATTGATCGAGTTTGTACAATTGGGCCAGCAAGTAATAATGAAGAAACATTAACTCAGTTAATAAACAATGGTATGAAAATTGTTCGGCTAAATTTATCACATGGCACGCATGAAAGTCATAAAACAATCATTCGTTTAGTAAAATCGTTAGACGATTCTATTAAAATTCTAGGGGATGTACAAGGTCCTAAAATAAGATTGGGTGAAATGAAAGAGGAACAAATTACACTTGAAGCAGGGGAGTTATTTATTTTACATACAAATCCAGTTCAAGGGAATAAAGAAGAAGCAAGTGTTGATTATGTAGGGATTGCGAATGACGTGAAAGTTGGAAGTAGGATTCTTATTAATGATGGAGAAGTTGAGTTAATTGTTGAAAAGGTGAGTAAGGACAAAATAGAAACGAGGATAAAAACAGGTGGAAATATTGCCTCTCATAAAGGGGTAAACTTACCAGGTGCAATTGTTAGTTTACCAGCTATTACAGAGAAAGATAAAAAAGACATTCAGTTTCTTTTAGAAGAGAATGTTGATTTTATTGCGTGTTCCTTTGTGCGAAAACCTAGTCATATAAAGGAAATACGAGATTTTATACAAGAGCATAAAGAAACTTCGCCCCATTTAATTGCAAAAATAGAAACGATGGAAGCAATCGAGAATTTTCAAGACATATGCAAAGAAGCAGATGGCATTATGATCGCAAGGGGAGATTTAGGTGTGGAATTGCCGTATCAATTTATTCCACTGTTACAAAAAATGATGATTCGTGAGTGCAATCAATCGAATACATATGTAATTACAGCGACACAGATGCTTCAATCTATGGTAGATCATTCTATTCCTACAAGAGCTGAGGTGACTGATGTATTTCAAGCTGTATTGGACGGAACGAATGCTGTTATGCTTTCTGCTGAAAGTGCGTCAGGGGATCATCCAATCGAAAGTGTGAAAACATTACGTCTCGTTTCTGAATTCGCTGAACATGTAAAAAAAGACGGTCCTTTTGCGATGAAAGATGTACTGGAATTACTGCATAAATCTCTTTAGTTTATATAGAAGGATTCATCTCTCATCCTAAAAACGTACGGAAACGAATCAGGGTATGAGGTACTATTACAGATTGAAAGGTGGCATGCCTGCTGCCTATATGAAAGAATCATTATGGAACATGGAGGTCTTTCGAAAATCTAAAGGAGGATTTTAAATTAGTTAATCCCATTATCTAATTTAAAATATGTTCATTCCTATTCATAAATGATATCCTTATAGTTGAATACTTTTGCTGAACCAGCAAGAATTTGTTGTTCTTTCTGTATGAATTCAACTTTTTTATGGAAAGATATGTTAGTAAGTGTGCAATGTGAACGTTTTATTTTTTAGAGTATGATAGGAGGAGAATGAATATGGAAGCAATTGAAGTAGGCGAAATTTTTAGTCTTAGCGATGAGAATAATGAAGAGCAGGAAGTTGAAGTGCTTGGAGCGATGGATGTCGAAGGAGCAGAATACATTGCGGTTGCCTTTGTAGAAGACATTCAAACAGAAACAGAGGAAGACATTGATATCTTCTTTTTAAAAGTAGAAGAAGATAATGAATTCTCATACATAGAGAGTGATGAGGTATTTGAAAAAGTATCTGCTGCGTTTGAGAAGATTTTGGACGAGCAAGAACAAGAATAAAAATAGTTAGACAAAAGAGGGAGATGCATATCTGCCCTCTTTTTTGTATATGGTTGAAAAACCTTCCTCTAATTTCTGTTTTCAATCCACTATGAATCATAAACTTCTTTTGTGTTCGTGGAAGCTGCATCTAATAGAAGGAAAATCGACGCTATAATATGTATAGCGATTTGTATATAGGGAAAGAAAGCAACTAGAATAGTGAGGATTCCTATATAATTAGCATAGGTTTTCATGCCTTCCTTTTTAGCTAATAAAATTGTAATGATGTGTAAAGTAATTACTGTAAGTAGCGGTATCCCATATAAGTCAACTAGTCCTTGAAGTAAATAATAAGGAATTAATAAAAGATGAGAGATACCTGTAGTCCACTTTAGTGCTTTTACGACTGCCTTCAAAGTTAATTCCTCCTAAATAATATGTACTTATGAATATGGTACCAAATATAGTGGGTGAATGGACATGTTTTTTGTTCACATTTATAGTGATCGATAATTATATTATGTAAAGTTAGGTCTGTTACAGGACTGGTTATAGTCCAAAGTTTGTGTGAATAGAAATTAAAAATAAAAAAATTTTAAAAGTACATTATTTTATTGTATTTTAGTGATGTTTAGAATAAAATCATTGGCAAAAAAAGGAAAGTGTTTTTATTGAGTAATCCGTTTCTTCCGAGGTTTTTAAGAAGATTTTTTGTATTTTTAGGGTGCTTCTTTGGTTGTTTAGTTTTGGCGTCTATTTTAGATTCTCTGTTTTTAATTTTAGTTACAATTAGTACAGTGGTAGTGGTTCCTGTTTATTTTAATATGAAAGATAATAAGGAAAAAGTCTCTTCTATTTTGTTTCTTGAATAATCCAAACTAACTATCTCTTATTTTGAGCTGGTTTATGGAGAGTTATGATATTGATGTGCAAATTGGGCTTAAAGTTGAAGATTTGATGAACGTGACGAGAGTGTAGTTTGGTGAGGTAACGAAGTAAATATACATAGGAAAAGAAGTTCTATTTTTATGGAGCTTCTTTTTATTTTATGAATCTTTTCAACTTACAATAATGGTTGTATTATAGGTTATCCAATAACTAAAAAAACACCTAAAAACTGCCCGTATGTTATCATTTAACAGAATATTTGTGGTATTTTAAATTGGCATGATTCTTGCTAGATAAGAAATTGTGAGTTCCGAATTTTATAATACGATGGATTGGGGTGGGTAGCCTATTGAGGAGCTAATCAAAATAATGGGGGGAATGTTTCAAAAGATAGAGGAGGAGCAAGGTGAAAATAGAACTTTTGAATTGGAGGACACTTTATGCAATCTATTAGGAAAGAGGAAGCTGTTGAAAAAACAGCTAATCAGGTGAGAGTAGAGAAGAAAAAAAGGTTCGTACAGCCTGACGCTTATGTTTTATTATTTTTTGTTGCATTGATTTGTGCTATTGCTACATATATTTTACCGGCAGGTGGATTTGAAAAGATAAAAAAAGGGGATATCACTCTAACTGTGCCTGGAAGTTTTCATTATATTGATTCAAATCCAACAGGTTTTGTAGACTTCTTTACTACAATTCAACACGGAATGGTAAAAGGTGCACCACTTATTTTCCTTATTCTATTTACAAGCGGAGCCTTAGCAGTCATTGAAAAATCAGGTGCAATTGATGCGTTTCTTAAGGCAACTCTTACTCGATTCAGAAATCGCTTGCTGTTTTTAATTATTCCTGTAGGATTGCTATTTTCTGTTTTGGGAACGACTGGGATTGTGGTTAATTCGGTAATCGCTTTCATACCGTTAGGATTACTTATTGCACGTGAATTGAAATTGGATCCTATTTTCGGTGTTTCTCTTATTTATCTAGGAACCTATGCTGGTTGGAACGTACCGGTTTTCGCTCCTCAAACGCTTGGACTATCTCAGCGTATTGCTGAACTTCCGCTTTTTTCGGGAATGGGCTACCGGATTATTATCTACCTAACATTTTTGGCTGTTACTCTTATTTATATATATTTATATGCACGCAAAATTCGAAAAGACCCAACAAAGAGTATCCTTGGTCCAGAATCGTTCAATTCTGAGAGTGTAGTGAAAAGTGCTGAAGTGGAGACGACGGTAACGGTTTCCTTGCAGCAAAAATTAATTTTATCGTTTGCGGGATTGTCTCTGTTAGGTTTTATAATTTTCTCTCAGATATATAAATGGACAGAAAATGAAATGGCTGGTCTTTTCATTTTTATTGCCATCGGCGCTGGTTTGATTGCTCGAATGAGTGCAAATGATATTGCATTGACATTTATTCAAGGTTGTAAACAAATGGTCTATGGAGCTCTTATTGTAGGGATGGCCAGAGCAGTGGGCTTAATCCTTGAGGATGCAATGATATTAGATACCATCGTCAATACGTTGGCTCAATTCCTTGAACCGTTGTCACCAACTGCTGCTTCGATTGGAATGTTTATTGGAAGTGCAGCACTACACTTTTTAATTTCTTCAGGTTCTGGGGAAGCGACGGTGTTGATGCCGATTCTTGTTCCTTTGGCAGATTTGCTACATATTACACGTCAAGTAGCTGTCCAGGCAGTTATTTTTGGGGAAGGATTAGTAAATACCATCAATCCGACATCCGGTGTATTGATGGGGATATTAGTAATGAGTGGCATCTCTTATGGAAAATGGTTGAAATTCATGATTCCATTAACGGCAGTTTGGTTTGTTCTCTCATGTTTTTTCATTATTCTCGGCATGATGATCAACTGGGGGCCTTTTTAAGAAATTGACCATTAATAAAGGAGACTTCAAATATGGATAACGTATTAGAATATTTAAAGCAACACCAAGAAGAAATCTTGAAGGATCTAAAAAAAATTGTGCTAGCTGAGTCGCCTTCGCGCTCGAAAATGCAGGTAGATCAATGTGGAGAAGTGATTCAACAGCTGTTTAAGGAGTATCTTGACATTGAGGCAGAAGTGATTTCTCAGGAACATGTGGGGAATCATCTGCGGTTTAGTTATGGGAAAGGCGATGACCAAATCTTAATTATCTGTCATTTTGATACTGTCTGGGAGGTGGGAAGACTTTCCTACCGAGTAGAAGGAAACAAGGCGTATGGGCCAGGCATCCTAGATATGAAAGGAGGAATTATCCAAGCTCTTTGGGCCTTGAAAGCCTGCCGTGAGTTGGGAATTACCTTAAATAAGAAAATTATTTTCTTTTGCACTAGCGATGAAGAGATTGGAAGCAATACATCTAGGGCATTGATTGAACAGGAAGCTTTAAAGAGTCAAGCTGTTCTCGTTCCGGAGCCAGCAGCGGCACATACAGGTGCACTTAAAACGGCTCGAAAAGGAATTGGTAAGTTTTCAATCCAGATTAAAGGAAAAGCAGCACATGCAGGGCATAATCATCAAAATGGAATCAGCGCGGTACAGGAAATGGCTCATCAGATTTTATTCTTGCACTCACTTACTGATTATGAGTTGGATACAACTTTAAATGTCGGCGCAGTAAGAGGAGGGAGTGCCGGGAATGTGGTAGCAGAACGAGCGGAATTGGCTGTGGATCTGCGGATCAGCCAGTTCGATGAGGGGGAGCGTATTTCAAAAATTATTTATGGGTTAAAGCCACATTTGGAAGGGGTATCCTTACTGGTTTCAGGTGGAGTTACCCGCCCGCCCATGGAAAGAACAGCTGAGAATGCAAAGTTGTTTAACCTGGCAAAAATATGCTCATCTAAATTAGGTTTTCACTTGACTGAGGAATCAGTGGGTGGGGGAAGTGATGGGAGTTTTACTTCTGCGTTAGGCATTCCAACGCTAGATGGGTTAGGGCCAGTTGGAGAAGGTATCCATGCTGAAAATGAACATATTGAAATCGAACAGCTTCCAGTTAGGGCTGCTCTAATAGCCCACCTACTTCGTAAATTATAATTTTCATACATAAAAATGGAACTTCAGGTTTGGTACTTACATTTTTTAGCATAGGAAAGTGTGAAAAATGAACAACTTCCTCTAATGGTTGTTTGGTTTCCTTGGAATACTCCAACAGAAGTTTTATGAGGTATAGTTTTAGGTTTGTGTTTAAGTTATTATTATTTTTAAAAAGGGTTTTAAGAGGAGAGAAAAATGGAGAGACCAAGTATTTTACTGCTAACAAGAGGGGAAAAACTAGCACAAACCTTTGAAACTAATTTGAGAATGTTTTTCGGTACCAATATTCAAGTTTATACCGTTCATGAACATGGGGAGCTAGATAGCAAATTAGTGGATGAGTGTGAACTGATTCTAGTTTCTGCGGAAAGTATGTTGGAGCGTTTACCAAAATCATTCCATGAGCGGGCACTGTTTGCCAGAAGAACCGTTCATTTGCCAAATCTCGAAAAACTGATGGATTTAGCTCCGGGAACCCGATGTTTATTTGTTTCAAACAGTATGGATACGATTTTAGATGCCATTGAGCTTTTGAATCGCCTGGGGTTTGATCATTTGCATTTTATTCCATATGTTTCGCAGCCAACTGAAATCCAGCCTGCACTTGAGGGGATCGATGTGGCGGTTACTCATGGATTAAAAGAACTTGTCCCGGCGACAATTGGCAAAATAATTGATTTAGGCATACGCCCAATTGATTTGACAACGATTTATGATATTGCTCAACAATTGAATTTGCCTATAGAAAATGCGCATTTCTATACAGCGGAGTTTTTTAGTGATTTTGTCCGCCTCGGAAGAAATTTAGCTAACTCCGTAAATAATGAGAAGCGGTTAAATCAAAAACTGGAATCCGTATTGAATGCTGTTCACGAAGGGATTATCAGTATGGATGAATGTGGAGACATTACGGTTTTTAATGAAGAAGCGGAGAAAATTCTCGGCTTGTCTGCAAAGAATTGCTTTGGAAAGACGTGTTGGGATGTAGTTCCAGAGTTTAATCTGAATCAAATTTTTCAGTCTCATGTGGAGGAGGCCAATCAATTATTAGAGATACGGAACAAGGTTCTTCTGGTTACTAAGGTTCCTATGATCATGGACGGGCATTTGATGGGCGTCGTTGTTACGTTTCAGGATGTCACAATTGTTCAAAGAAATGAACAGGAAATCCGCAAAAATAGTAGCCGTCTAGGATTAACGACAAAATATTCTTTTGAAAATATCATCGGTGTAAGCGATTCCATAATATCTACGAAACAGGTCGCTGTCAGACTAGCAGAAAGTGACTTTACTGTATTAATCACCGGAGAAAACGGTACAGGAAAAGAAGTATTTGCTCAAGCAATTCATAAGTATTCCACACGGCGGGATGGCCCATTCGTCCCGGTCAATTTTGCCGGTCTTACAGAAAGTTTGGCAGAAAGTGAATTGTTTGGATACGAAGAAGGCTCTTTCACAGGAGCTAAAAAAGGAGGGAAAATGGGTCTATTTGAATTGGCTCATAATGGAACCATTTTTCTGGATGAGATTGGGGATGCTCCTCTCAGTATTCAGGCTGCTTTGTTGCGTGTGCTCCAAGAACGGCAAGTAATGCGGGTAGGAGGAAATCGCGTAATTCCTATTAATGTTAGGGTGATTGCTGCCACAAATCGAAACTTGAATAGTATGGTGTCGAAGGGTGATTTTCGAGAAGATTTGTACTATAGGCTAAACGTTTTACCATTAAATATCCCAAATCTTAGAGAACGGCAAGAAGATCTTTTTATTCTCATTGACTTTTTCCTGTGTGATAATGGGATAAATCTACAATTTACACCTGAAGTGAAAAATGTTCTTTTAAACTACAGTTGGCCGGGGAATATTCGGGAGTTAGAAAATTTTGTTAAGTACTTGAAAGTAATCGTAGAAGGAAATACAGTGAAATTACAACATATTCCTGAACGTATATTGAATAACCACGTCTTTTTGTCACGTTCTAATGGTGTAACAGCCGAAGCGGAAACAGTGGAAAGAGAGGACATTCTCCAATTCTTGTCACGTCACGGTTCTCTAATGGATTATGAGGAAATATTGACGATCCTATGGAATATTAGTAAACGGCAGGAGCGAGCGGGACGAACACTCTTATGTTCATTGGTCTCCCGTCCATTGTCTGAAGCTCAAATTCGTAATAAGCTATTGATTCTCAAACGTTGTGGCTGTGTCGCAATAGGCGTTAAGAAGCAAGGTACGACAATCACTCCTATCGGAATACAGGTCTTACAACTTATTAGGGAGAAATTAATTAAGTAAAAAGGAAGTTTATTAGCTATGAAAATATAGGAAGCTATAATTTCACGTGCTAAGGTTCTGTTCACCAAGTGAAAAAGAAAAAGTGGCTGTCACGTCGGACAGCCACTTTTTAGCTTACATAACTTACATGTTGAGAACACTTCATATAGTAGGCACATTAAAATAATTATTTAACGTATTATCTTTCAAAGAAGAAAGGGGGACCTTTACTTCATTACCTTCTTTCATATTCCGCAGTACAGCAGTTTCTGTAGCTAATTCTTCTTCCCCAATAATAAGTACATACGGGATATTCTCTTTATTGGCATAATTAAGGGCACGTTTCAATTTACGTCCGGCTAATTCAAGTTCGATTTTTAAGGAAGTAGTAGAACGCAATTGCTGGGCAATTTGTAAGCATTGTAATTCTGTCCCGAGTGGGATGATAAATAAATTCGCTGTAGATGATATGGTTTCTTTCTGTGATAGTGCTGTATAAATAACGTCTAAACCGAATGAAATACCGACTGTTGGATAGTTCATATTATCACCACGGAATGCTCCAATAATATTATCGTATCGACCACCGCTACCGATGCTAGATGTAATCGTGCCATCTTTTAGAAAAATTTCATACACAGTACCTGTATACATTGTGAGTCCTCTTGCTAAAAACGGATTGAATATCGTATTTTCATTTATTCCGAGGGCGATTAAATATTGCTGTAGTTGTTGTAGTTCCTCTACTCCATCGGCGACAAGTGTATTATTGAAAGTGTCTTTAAAGTCGGCTATAGGGAGCTTTAGGCAAGATAAAACAGTATTACATATTGTATCGGCCATTTCTACAGTAATCCCGCGCTCCAATACATCTTTTCGTACACCATCAATCCCAATCTTTTCGATTTTATCCAATGATAAAATTACGTCACTCGTTAATTCGGTAGGGATGTTAATAGATTGGAGAATACCATTTAATAATTTTCGATTGTTATATTGAATCGTTACTTCTAAGTTTAACGTTCGGAATAGTTCAAATGCCATGCTCATGAGTTCAGCTTCTGCCATGACTGATTCTACACCAACTATATCAACATCGCATTGAATGAATTCACGGAATCGTCCTTGCTTAATTGGACCATCTCGAAATACTTTTCCAATTTCATAGCGTTTAAAAGGGAGGCGAATATTTGGATTCATCGCCACAACTTTTGCGAATGGAATTGTTAAATCGTAGCGTAAGGCAAGCTCGCGTTTCCCTTGATCTTGCAGTGTATATATTTCTTTTAAAATTTCATCACCACCGCCGTACTTGTAAGACATAAGTTCATACATATTTAACGTTGGTGTCTCTAACGGTTTACAGCCATAACGTTCAAACGTATCTTCACAAGCCCTTTTAATTTTATTTCGCAGCACTTGTTCCTCTGGTAAATAGTCTTTCGTTCCTTTTACATTTTTCATTTCCATAGTAATCACTCCTCTTTTAAATTAAAAAAAGCTATGCAGGTATAAAAATACCCACATAGCTTTATGAACGCTTCGTGGGTCAACAGGAAAAGCCCTGTACCCACGAAGAAAAATTTTTCTTCGGATACACGGCGTTACGTATGATGAAGTTGGAAAGAAGTATTAATAGTACGCATAAGAAATCTCTCCTTACAATAAGTTTTTCAAAATTATATCAGATGATTTTTGAATTATCAATATTTTTAGTTTTGAAATATACGTGAAGTTATGTAGGAGAAATGGAAAAGAGTGTATAATAAAAGAAAACTTAATAATATGAAATAACCTTTTAAGGAGATCACTATGAAAAAAGATAAAACAAATGCGATGCGAATATTAGATAAAGAAAAAATCGAATATTCGATGATGTCATATAATCCAGATGATGGGAAAATTGATGGTGTATCAGTAGCGGAGAAAATTGGACGAGAAGTGAGAGAAGTATATAAAACGTTAATCGCTCAAGGGAATAGTAAAAATTATCATGTTTTTATCATTCCAGTAGATGAGGAACTAAATTTAAAAGCAGCCGCAAAAGCAGTAAGTGAAAAGAAGATTGAAATGATTCCTGTTAAAGATATTACGAAAGTTTCAGGGTATATTCGCGGCGGTTGTTCACCAGTCGGCATGAAGAAGTTATTTTCTACATGTATCGCTGAAAGCGCCCGATCACTTGAAACGATTATTGTAAGCGGCGGGAAAATTGGCGTGCAAATTGAGCTGAAAGTTGATGACTTGGCGAAAGTGACGAGAGCGCAGTTTGGTGAAGTAACGAAGTAAATATACATAGGAAAAGAAGTTCTAGTTTTATGGAGCTTCTTTTTATTTTTGGGTGGTTGTTGTGGGTTAATCTAGTTTAGGATATATTTTTTTCGGTATAACACATTGTGAAAATAGGGTTTTCTATTGATTTATCATTTAAAAAACGAACATTTTAAAATTTTATGCAAAAAACGTTCATATTTTTATTGCGCATACACTAATAGTTTGTTATATTATCCATATAATAATTTTGAATAACATCACTCGTATATACTCGGTAATATGGTCCGAGCGTTTCTACCTAGTTCCCAATGAAAGAACTGGACTACGGGTTAAAGTATTCGGTCGTTCTGTGTAATGAGCGCTACCGATCTATAATTTAGCATTCTCCTTACCTTTTGCTGAATTCACTTTGACTACCGTAGTTCTAGAAAGTAGAGATTCTTCTACAATTTCTAGAACTTTTTTCTTTGGACCAAAACCTCGAGTATATAAAACAACAAGAGAAAGAGGAGATTATTTATGAAGAAGAATACGTTGAAAAAATGTGCTGCCCTAGTAACTACTGTTGCATTGTCATTCTCGATACTTGCGGGATGTAATGCGAGTCCGAAACAAGTTGAGGCAAAAAGCAATCAAAAACCAATCTTAATTCAAGGGCCAATGCCGATAGAAGCTGAAAAGTTTGCAAAAAGGTTAAAAAATGTGAAAGAAGAAAAGTCTGGAA
Source organism: Bacillus hominis (assembly GCF_030348325.1). Classification (NCBI taxonomy): domain Bacteria; kingdom Bacillati; phylum Bacillota; class Bacilli; order Caryophanales; family Bacillaceae; genus Bacillus; species Bacillus hominis. The sequence continues at coordinate 2,972,935 of NZ_JAUCFS010000005.1, read as the reverse complement.
CTTTCGTATTTTATAAAGGAACTGTCGATAATTATCCTGTAATCGTAGCGAAAACAGGTAAAGGAATGGAAAATACAGCTGCCGCTACAGCAGTAGCTATTGAAAAATATAAGCCTCAGGCGATTATTAACCAAGGAACATCAGGTGGACATGATCCAAATTTAAATGTATTTGATATCGTTTTAGGAAAACAAGTAGCAAACATCGGGTCATTAAAAACAACAAATATGGATGAGAATCAAGGAATTGAGCCGACAAAATGGATTGCTATGGATTTAATGGCTTCTGAAGGAAGTGCAGGAGAAGATCCAAATGCTGAGAAGGTCCGATACTACGAGGGAGATAAGGATTTACTTGCAGCAGCGAATGCGGTAAAAGACACATATACAAAAGGTAAAGTAGTTGAAGGTACGATTGGTTCAGCAGACGTTTGGAATAATGAAGTGGATAGAATTAAATGGTTCCATACAAAATACGGTACATCTGTTGAAGAAATGGAAGGCGCTGCAGCAGCGCAAATCGCAAAAGCTTATGACGTACCATTCTTAGGAATTCGAGTATTATCTAACAATAAAACAAACGGCGGAAAATACAATCCAAATACAGCAGCGGCCAATCAAGAATATGTATATGAAGTAGTTAAAAAGTATATCGATTCGATGCCAAATAAATAAGTAAATAAAGGTAGTTCTATTCTCAACATAAACATTAAGTAACTACAAAATTTTTCGAGACAGATAGACCTATATTAGGATTAGTAGTTGGAAAAGAAAAGCTTGTTTCTTATTTAAAAAAGATAAGAAATGAGCTTTTTTATGTAATTTTTTTTATGAACTATTCAATAAATATGTATAATTGCATAAAAAAACTGAAGTTTATAAGTTATCATTAAACTACTTTTTACTGTAAGAGAATATTTTAATAGTCTTTACTAGAGAAGAATATTCTTTGTGAAAATAAAAATTGTTTATGTAATTAAAGAAACTGAAATTTAGGAGAACAGTATGAAAAAGAAACTATGTACATTGGCTCTTGTAACAGCAATATCTTCTGGCATTGTGACAATTCCAACAGTAGCATCTGCTTGTGGAATAGGAGACGCAATGAAACAGGAGAATCAAGAGCACAAACGTGTGAAGAGGTGGTCTGCTGAGCATCCACACCATCCTAATGAAAGCACACACTTATGGATTGCACGAAATGCTATTCAAATTATGAGTCGTAATCAAGATAAGACAGTTAAAACAAATGAACTACAATTTTTAAATACCCCTGAATATAAGGAGTTATTTGAAAGAGGTCTTTATGATGCTGATTATCTGGATGAATTCAACGATGGGGGTACAGGTACGATAGGTATTGACGGGTTAATTAAAGGAGGATGGAAATCCCACTTTTACGATCCTGATACTAAGATGAATTATAAAGGAGAAAAGCAACCAACAGCTTTGACGCAAGGAGACAAATATTTCACATTAGCAGGTGATTATTTTAAGAAAAATGATTGGAAACAGGCTTTCTACTATTTAGGTGTTGCGACGCACTATTTTACAGATGCGACTCAACCGATGCATGCTGCCAATTTTACAGCTGTTGACATGAGTGCTTTAAAATTCCATAGTGCTTTTGAAAATTATGTGACGACAATTCAGACGCAGTTTGAAGTATCGGATGGAGAGGGAAAATATAATTTGGTGAATTCAGGGGATCCAAAGCAGTGGATACATGAAACTGCTAAACTTGCAAAGGCAGAGATCATGAATATTACCAATGATAAGATTAAATCTCAATACAATAAAGGAAACAATGATATTTGGCAACAAGAAGTTATGCCAGCTGTGCAGAGGAGTTTAGAGAAAGCACAAAGAAATACGGCAGGATTTATTCATTTATGGTTTAATACATATGTTGGAAATGCGACAGCTGAAGAAATTGAAAATACGATAGTGAGAGATTCTAAAGGAGAAGCAATACAAGAAAATAAAAAATACTACATCGTACCAAGTGAGTTTCTAAATAGAGGTTTAACATTTGAAGTATATGCTTCTAATGATTATGCACTATTATCTAATCCAATGGATGATAATAAAGTTCATGGCACACCAGTTCAGTTTGTATTTGATAAAGATAATAACGGGATTCTCCACCAAGGAGAAAGTGCATTGTTAAAAATGATCCAATCCAACTATGAGCAATACGTATTCCTAAATTACTCTAACATGACAAATTGGGTGCATCTTGCAAAGAGAAAGACAAACACTGCACAGTTTAAAGTATATCCAAATCCGAATCAGCCGGATGAATACTTCCTATATACAGACGGTTATCCATTAAATTATCAAGAAAATGGTAAAGAGAAAAGATGGATTGTTTTAGGGGCGAAAGCAGATAAACCAAAAGCATGGAAAATGATACAGGCTGAATAGGGTTATCTATTATATAGAAAGAGAACGTGTACGTAGTTTTCAAAGATTTCATGGGTTTAGAAAGCATGTATTGATTAATCAATTCAAATTGTATTTTAAAGGGGAAATGGGTATATGAAGTTCCGAAACACAAAACTTGCTATGATTACACTATCTTCATTTTTTATTTTAGGTTCTGCATCTCTATCATTCACAGATATCATACATGGTGAAGTAGTTTCTGCATCTTCACAAGTAGATACGTTTTCAGCACAAGAGATTTCTGTAAAAAACTATGACGATACATATTATAATAACGCTATAGGAAAAACGGGTTTAGAATTAAAGAAGGAACTTCATAATGTTATTGATAATCATACAAAGATATCATACAGTGCGGTTTGGGAAGCGCTAAGAGATACTGATGAAGATCCAAATAATAAAAATAATGTGTTGCTCTTATATACTGGGCGTTCGCAAGGGAAATTTACGAATGGTTCAGGAGTTGATAACTGGAACCGAGAGCATGTTTGGGCAAAATCTCACGGTGATTTTGGAACGGCTGCAGGGCCCGGAACAGATCTGCATCATTTAAGAGCGACGGATGTATCTGTAAATAGTTCACGTGGAAATCTGGATTTTGATAATGGTGGTATGAATCATTCGGAAGCGACAGAATGTAAATATGATAGTGATTCTTGGGAAGCTCGTGATAGTGTAAAAGGAGATATCGCTAGAATGCTGTTTTACATGGCTGTTCGTTACGAAGGAGACAACGGCGAAATAGACTTAGAACTAAATGAAAAGGTGAATAACAACAAAGATCCATACATGGGGAAACTATCTGTTTTACTAAAATGGAATGAACAAGACCCTGTCGATGATTTGGAGCGAAAGCGTAATGAAGTGATTTTTACAAAATATCAACATAATCGCAATCCTTTTATTGATCATCCTGAATGGGTAAATAAAATTTGGAACTAAGATTTTTAAAGGATTTTTAGTGACATTATACTTTGACAGAAGGGATTGATCATTAGGATCAATCCCTTCTTATATTTATGCTAGAAAAAATGGTTTTCATAGGAGTATAATAAAGCTTTTTACTTAAAGCAATAGTTTCAAGTGGTAAGCTTTATTTTCCTTCATTTGTATATGACTTTCACCGCACATACAAATTATTGCAACATTAGACAGGGAAACGAAAAAAATCCAAGAATATGTAATATAAAAAGAAAAAGGAAAAGAGGGAAAGAGATGTGGAAAACTACCGATCTATGTGATGAATTTGAAAAGGAATTACAAATATGTCGCCAGTCTTTTCAATCTTATGGAAAGAAAGAACAATTCTATGGGAAAATCGCAACGGTAAAAGTGAAGGATGATAATGTACTAGTAAAAGAGGGGTTACAAACACTGCCGGAAGGTACAGTATTAGTTATTGATGGCGGAGCTTCTAAAAATTGTGCGTTACTCGGTGATAATTTGGCAGCTATTGCGGAAGAAAGAAACTTAGCTGGAATTATTGTAAATGGGTATGTTCGTGATTCTAGTGAATTAAAAAATATTAATATTGGTATTGTAGCGTTAGGGACAATGCCAAATAGAAGTGCAAAAGAAGGAAAAGGAGAAAGAAATATTCCATTGCAATTTGGTGAGGTTGAATGGAAACCGAATGAATATGTTTATGTAGATGAAGATGGGATTATTGTTAGTGATAAAAGCTTGCATAGTGAGGGATGACTTCTATTAATGGAAGTTTATTAAGCTATTATTCTTAGAAAATAAATCTGATAAAGCATGGACAAAATCCTTTGTCAATAGTAAAATAATACAGAAATTTAAAATTTACAGAATGTATAGGTTTATCGTTTTACGATAAAGTGAAACTTTAATCAGTGGGGATCTTACTGCTCGTTAATGCGGGATAACTTGAAAAGGTAGTAAATTTTGCCTAGAAAAGTGAATGTTATCACAATGGTGCGTTCATAAACGGAATTATTTTTCCTATACAAATATAGCCGCGAATAATGCGGGTAGGAGGTGTTGTGCATTTTGTTCGACACTTACAAAAAGAGAGTGTCAATCACACGCCCTTAAAGGGTCTTTTTTTGTGTAAATGTTAGTAAAGGGAGGAAATTTTGGGATGGCAATGTTAAAGAAATGGCTGCTTACATCATTAATGGCAGTTGCACTTGTATTTGTTTCTTTTGCGAATACAGTACATATTACGTTTGCTGAAGGAAAGACAGCGAAACTTGCAATTATTGGTGAATCACAAAAAGGAATTATGTTATGTCCAAAAGAAGTTTCCATTGAAGATGGAGAAACAGCTTTTAGTTTGTTGAAAAAAGTCATGGGAGACAAAGTAACATCTGAAAGTATGTCATTTGGAACGTATATAAAAGGCATCGATGGATTAATGGCCGGAGCAACGAGCGGTTGGCTGTATGATGTAAATGACAAATCTGCAGAAGTTGGTGCGGATAGTTATAAATTAGAGTCTGGGGATGTTGTTGCATTTCGTTACGTTGCAGACTGGAGCAATATGAGTCAAGAAACATTGCAACAAACGTTAGATAAATTTGGCACTTGTAAAACTGTAGAAGAGCCAAAGACAGAGGAACCGAAACCAGAAAAACCAGACGGCAAAACAGAGGAACCAAAACCAGAAGAACCGAAACCAGAAAAACCAGATGGTAAAACAGAAGAGCCAAAACCAGAAGATAAAACAACAGAACAACCAAAGCAAGAGAAAGTTGAAATTCCAGCAGCACAATTAAACGAAGCGATTTCTAAAACGTCAGAAAAGATGTTACAAGATGGAATTGGTAGTGATTGGGTTGCGATTGGACTTGCTCGTTCAGGTGTAAATGTTCCACTTGAAACGAAAATAAACTATGTTAAGCCAGTAGCAGAAAAGGTTAAGAAGCGTTTAAATCGTTTTTCAGCAACGGATTTAGCTAGAACGATTATTATGATGAATGCAATGAACGTAGATCCTACAAAGGTAGAGGGACAAAATTTAGTACAACATTTATTTGAATCAGATAAAGTGAATTCCGTTACAGGATACGCATTTACATTACTTGCATTAGATACAAAGAAATATGAGGTTCCGGCCGAAGCGAAATGGAATCGAGCTGCTTTAGTACAAGCACTTTTACAGGCGCAACATACAGACGGTGGCTGGACGTATGATAGTTCAAGCAGTAAAGAAAGTGCTAGTAACGTTGATGTAACAAGTATGGTATTAGCAGCATTAGCTCCTTATCAAGATCAAGTAGATGTGAAGCCAGCTATCCAAAAAGCTGTTGATTATTTATACAAGCAGCAGCTAGGCAATGGCGGTTTTGCCGCTGATGGACAAGAGAACTCTAATAGTACTGCACAAGCAATTATTGGACTATCGCTAGTTAAAGATGTAGATCACAATCATCTTAATAAAGCAGTACAAAATTTAATGTCATATCAGCTTCCAAATGGTGAGTTCAAATGGTTACCAAGTGATCAAAAGGGTAGCGGAATGGCTACAGAGCAAGCATTTTTAGCTTTACTTCAGTTTAAAGAGCTTGGAAAATCGATTTATGATTGGTCAAATGTAGTAGAGAATGAAATCGATACGAAACCAATTGTAGAACCAGAACCAACTGTAGAAGAAAAAGAAGTTGTAGAACAACCGAAACAACAAGAAGAGTTACAAAAACAACCAAAAGATGAAAATCTAAAAGTTGTTGTAGATAACGAACGAGTTAATAAAGAAACAAATAAGAATAAGAATCAATTACCACAAACAGGAGCATCTTCTCATAGTGCAGCTACACAAGTAGGTATGGGTGTATTATGTATTGCGTCTGCATATGTATTATGGAGACGTAAAGCAGCTTAACAAAAATTAGGAGCAATTATTTGCTCCTAATTTTATTATAAAAGGTGAGGGCTAATAATGAGTGGAGATGAACAAAATCTCCACTCATTAAAGTTTCACTTTATTATGAAAGGTGAGGGGCAGCATGAGTAAGATGAAATGGTTCATTTCTTTAGCTCTTTCATTGGGATTATTAGCCGGATGTGAAGAAGCGGCTGTAAAACCTGAGAAGAAGGCAGAACCGAAGCAAGAAGAGCAAAAAGAAGTAGCGAAACAGGAAGAACAAAAAGATGTACCGAAACCGGAAGAGAAACAAGCTGAACCGGAGCAGAAACAACAAGAAGAGCAGAAAGATAAACAAGAACAAAAAGTAGAAGAGAAACCAAAAGAAGAAAAAGCGCAGGAACAACCTGAAGTAAAGAAAGAAGAGAAGCCAAAGGAACAGCCTGCTGCAAATAAACAACCGGAACAACAAAAAGTACAAGAGGAGAAACCTCAGCAGCAGAAAGCAACAGAATTAAAAGAAGAAGCGAAGGTTGTGAATCAGCCGAAAGAAACACCAAAGCAGGAACAAAAAGAAGATCCAAATAAAGGGCAACAGGTAACTGTTCCAGCTCCACCACAGCCACAGCCACAGCCAAAGCCAGAACCAAAGCCAGAACCAAAACCAGAGCCGCAACCGAAACAAGTAACAATCTCTGTCAAAGGACATGAAGGATACTTATTAGGTGCGAAAAAGGTTAATGTACAAGAAGGTGACACAGTGTATAGTGTGTTAAAGAGCACAGGATTAGATGTTGATGCAATGGGCTCTAAAGATGGAGTTTATGTAAAAGGTATTGAAAACTTATATGAAAAAGATGTAAATGATAATAGCGGCTGGAAATATCGAGTGAACGGATCGTTTCCAAACCGTAGTGCTGGTGTAGTTACAGTTAAACCAGGAGATACAATCGAATGGGTGTATGTATACTAAATTAAGAAAGGATCTTCGGTAAAGGACTATGAAAATAAGCTTTTCTTCTTTACATCCTTTTGTGAATTTTTTCTATTATATTGGGGTGATGATACTATGCATGATGTGTCTTCATCCTCTTTTTTTAATTGGAGCGATTATACTAATAGTAATTTTAAATATAGTACAAGGGAATGGCGAGAAAATAAGAAAGATGCTACCTAGTACTATCGTGTTCTTTTTGATGGTTATTTTATTTAACTCTTTATTAACACATAGAGGAGCGACTACGTTATTTCATTTAGGAGATAGCCGGATTAAGCTTGAGGCCTGTATGTATGGACTTGTTATGGGGTTATTATTAGTTGCAATTATGTTTACGTTTGCTTCTTATAACGATATTATTTCGAGTCATAAATTTTTATATTTATTTTCAAGAATTTCACCGAAAGTAGCATTGTTAACGATGATTACAGTGAGGTTTGTTCCTTTGTTTATTAGGCGGTTAAAGAAAATTACACTCGTCCAAAAAACGAAAGGTGTACAATTAGATTCAGGTTCACTCATTGAGCGTATAAGAAATGGAATGCAATTACTGCAAGTGTTATTAGTTTGTTCGTTAGAAGATGCACTACAAACAGCAGATTCTATGCAAGCTCGTGGATTTGGTGTAACGAAGCGTACGACTTATATTCGATATAGAATGGAAAGACGCGATTGGTACACGCTAAGTTATTTAAGTATTCTATTTATAACCTCATTCATATTTAGTTATTATGGTGGAGGGAAATTGATTATTTATCCGAAAGTGGAATCAATACTGTTCCAGCAATACGATGGAATGATGTTTTTCCTATTTATGATGTTTATTAGTTTACCGATTGTAATGGAAGGAAGGGAATGGATATGGTGGCGCATGCAGAAATAAAGAATTTATCATTTATATATGCTGATGAAAATGAATACGCGTTACAGCATATTTCTCTTTCTGTTCAAAAAGGAGAATTTATAGTACTTGCTGGTGGTTCTGGTTCTGGGAAGACAACTTTATTAAAGCATTTCAAAAAGGAGTTACTTCCAATTGGCACGCGTTCTGGACATACATATTATGATGAAATTTTATTAGAGGAAGTACCTGATTTATTATCTGCACAAGAAATTGGGATGGTATTTCAAAACCCAGAAAATCAGCTCGTTATGGATACAGTTATTCAAGAATTAGCATTCTCTTTAGAAAATATCGGGCTACCATCACATATTATTCAAAAAAGAATAGCGGAACTCATTAGCTTTTTAGGATTTCAAGATTTGTTACATCAATCTGTTCATACTTTATCTGGTGGTCAAAAACAACTAGTAAATTTAGCAGCAGTATTAGTCATGCAGCCGAAGCTATTATTACTGGATGAACCGACAGCGCAGCTAGATCCGATTGCTGCGAAAGAGTTTTTAGGATTGTTAAAGCGTATTAATGAAGAACTTGGAATTACGATTATTTTAAGTGAACATCGTTTAGATGAAGTGATGTCGCTAGCGACTCGTGTCGTTTGTATGAATAAGGGGAAAATTGTTTACGATGATATTCCTAAAAGTGTGATAGCGAACATGTGGGGAGTAGAAAAGTTCCGTCCATTCATTCCGCAAATTCCAAGATTGTTTTTAGAGTGGAATGTAGAAGATATTCCATTTACAGTGCGAGAAGCGCAAATGAAAATGAATGATTTTTCAGCGATATCATATAGGAATAGGCATGTAGAACAATGTGAAAAGCAAGAAGTAATTTTAAGTGCAGAACATATATCTTTTCAATATGAAAAAAATAGTCCGCTTATTTTACGAGATTTAACAGTGAACATCGAAAAAGGAAAATGGACAGCTCTCGTTGGGAAAAACGGAACGGGGAAGTCTACACTGTTAACGATTTTAGCAGGATTACAAAAAGTTAGAAGAGGTAAAGTAAAGTGGAATGGAAAAGTGATACATAAAATTGATTCAAAAGAACGGTTTAAAAGTATAGGGTACGTATCGCAACATCCGTACTATCATTTTACATTTGATACAGTATGGGAAGAAGTTTATGAGCGTGCTCGTGAATTATATGGTGAAGAGGGAAAAGTAATAGCAGAAGAAATGTTGGAAAAGTTCTGGTTAGATTCGCTTAAAGAGCGCCATCCGCATGATTGTAGCGGCGGGGAGCAACAACTACTTGCATTATGTACAACATTATTATCAAAGCCAACTTTATTATTACTGGATGAGCCGACAAAGGGACTAGATCCATGGAAAAAGGAAAGAGTAGGAGAGCTATTTAAACAGTTGCAAAAAGAAGGTACAACAATTGTAATGGCAACGCATGATATTGAGTTTGCAGCGAAATACGTTGATCAATGTATGATGTTATTTGACGGGAAAGTCATTATGAATGATGCACCGAAAGAGTTCTTTAGTGGTAACTTCTTTTATACAACATCTATTAATCGATTCATTCGTAGAGAGTTGCCATTTGCATTAACGTGGGAGGATGTGTACGAAGCGTGTCCAAACGATATGTTGCATTTATAATATTTATTTTTGCTATTGTAATATGTACACTACTTTTTACGACTCTTATTATGGACGGTTATTACATGGTAAGTAGTTTGTTTTTATTAGCTATCATTATGTTACCTTTCTATGTCCGTTTTGAAAGGAAGGCGTTTGTTTCACGTGAAATTGTTATCGTTGCTGTGTTAGCGGCGATTGCAGCAGTTAGCCGGGTACCATTTTCTATTTTACCGAGTGTACAACCGACTTCCTTTGTTATTATCGTTTCTGCAATTGTTTTTGGAAGTGAAACTGGCTTTATGATTGGGGCAACGGCGGCTATTGTATCTAATATTTTTTTAGGACAAGGTCCGTGGACTCCGTGGCAAATGTTCTCGTGGGGCATGATCGGGTTTATAGCTGGGCTATTACGTAATACATTTTTAATGAAAAAGCTGTGGGGAAGACTGTTGTACGGATTCGTTGTTGGGTTTCTATTTGGATGGATTATGAATTTCTGGGGGCTTCTTGGTTTTATACAGGAAGCAACGTGGGAAACAGTTATTGCTTACTATGTCGCAAGTTTTTCTTTCGATCTTAGTCATGCGATATCGAATGTTATTTTCCTTCTGTTATTTAGTACGTCATGGATTACGATCCTCACAAGATTTAAAAAGAAATACGGTATATTAGATGAGCATAAGGTGACATAGAAAAGCATACTCATATAAGGTAGGGTCGCGACTTACATATTCGTTTGCCTCTTTCATGCTTCTTACACATTGTAAGAAGCATTTTTTATTGTCAAAAAATAGATCCAATATACATCCGTTATTATATGAAATTATTTGTATAATAGTAGTTGAGAATTGCTTTCAAAAGGGAGGTGTATAGTTAATGAAGTTAGTTATTCCGAAGCAGCATGGAGCATGGGCGATGCTTGTCATACCATTTTTATTAAGTGTCATACTTGGGAACCCTACTTTTTATCATATCCCACTGTTTTTAGCCTGGTTCTTTATCTATCTAGCTACGTATCCATTTCTCATGTACATAAGGCAAAGACGGAAAATAGAATTTTTACACACTGCAATGGTGTATTCTATCATTGCGTTCGTATTTGGGATGATTTCTTTATTATATGAATGGCGAATTGTTTTATTCGCAGTATTAATGCTTCCATTGTTTATTGTAAATATGTATTACGCTCGTCAAAAAAATGAACGAGCATTACTAAATGACATTTGCGCGATTATAGTGTTTTGTATAGGTGGTTTAATAAGTTATTATTTTTCAATGAAGCAAATCGATAAAACAGCAGTATTCATTGCGCTTATTTCATTTCTATATTTTTTAGGAAGTACGTTTTATGTGAAAACGATGATTCGTGAAAAAAATAATCCGAAGTATCGTTTTATATCTTGGGGATATCATATTGTATTAACGGTAATCGTATTTACTATCAATCCATGGTGTTCTCTTATATTCGTACCAAGTGTCATTCGAGCAATTATATTGTACGGTAGAAAGATTTCTATATTAAAAGTAGGGATTTTAGAAATTGTTAATTCTGTATATTTTTTAATAATAACGGTAATAATGATGAAGTATGCCATTTGAAAAAAACTTCCCATCTTTTGATGGGAAGTTTTCATTCTTGTTCTAAAATATGAACGGTATAATCGCATCTTTGTAATGCTTGCTCTACAGCGTAAAGGGATTGCTCTATACGTGCGCGATTAAAATCTTTTTCAACGGTCTGAAGTGCTTCTTCTAAACAATGTTTTGCTTCTTGTAATGATTGAAAAGAATCTTGTACATATCCGCGGGCGTTTTGATGCATTTCATAATCCTCCTTGAATGTTCATATATGTATAGTATGAACATTCAAGGAGGAAAATATAATTTGTTGTATTTGTCCCGCATTAACGGACAGTAAAACGTCCATGTCAAAATTCAGCGAAGTGGGAGATTAACTGTCCATAAATGCCCGATTGGTGAAGGCTAATAATCAGTAGGGGATGGACCACTCCCCACTGATTAAAATTTCACTTTATTTGACAATTATAATAAAATTACGTATAGTTAAATTTAAAGTGAATATTTTCTTATCCAGAGAGGTGGAGGGACTGGCCCGATGAAACCCAGCAACCGCGATGCAGGTGCTAATTCCAGCAGAACATATTTGTTCTGGGAGATAAGACGAAGATATACGTAACTTCTTCTTATCGGAGAGGTTTTTTTGTTGCAAAAAAACCGATTACGAAAACATATAATAAGAAGAAAGGGGTTGCGAAGTACTGTGACACTCGAAAAATACGTAAAACTGCGTAGTACAGTTTATGAATATATGATAGAGCAAGATAAGCCAATATCATTGTTAGATATTCAAGAACATATCGTTTCGCATCATGAAGGAAAATTCACTAAAAAAATGTTACATCAATTTTATTTATCAAGACTATTAGATGAACTCAAACTGGATGGGAAAATTACTTTAGCTGATGATGAATATCTCTATGCTGAAAAAGGGGTATTTTATAAAGCGGGAAAAGGGAGCTAAGCTCTCTTTTTTTTGAAGTATGTAGTGTAAAAGACTGCTAAAGCAGCCTGATACAGGGAATGGTGTTGAGTGTGTAGTGTCAAAGATTGAATGTGCCTGAAAGAGGCACTTCATATCGGCTGCAAATGAAAAGAGACACCTTCGCCGAATAGGTGTCAGTCGTTTTGTCACGTAGACTCGCTACTTGACAGTTATTAGAATAACATGCAGGTTTTTTGAAGTCAAAAGGGAATTAAAGGAAGAGGTATTGTTATGTACGCTTACTTATTAAAAGATATAACGAAATGGATTCCAAAGTACATTATAGATAGAGGATATGAATATTATGAAGAGGGACATGTAGAAGATGTTGACATACACGACAAGAAAGTATTTGCTTTCGTTACTGGAAATGCAGGAAACTATGAAGTGATTATTGATCTTGAAGATTTTACAGAAAGTAGCTGCGAGTGTCCTTATGAAAATTTTTGTAAGCATATGGCGGCAGTTGTTTATGACATTCAAGGTGCTGGTGAGAGTACAGTTAAAGAACAACTGAAAGGTTTAGAAAAAGAAGAGTTACTAACAGTATTAAATCGTTTGTTACAAGGTTCGAAAAATGTACAAATCGTAGAGAAGATGTTAAAGAAAGGGAAGATTTAACTGTAGAGGGGAGTTGCTTTGTAGTGAACGTACTAATTATATACGCTCACCCTAGTCTTTCAAGCTTTAACGCAGCAATTTTAGAGCATGTGCAAAAAGGACTTATAGAAGAAAAGGCTCGTACATTATGAATGAAATTGATCGTATTATAAAGTGTTGCAACTGTGATGACGAACTTTTTCGTACGTATATTACGTGTTTAGTCCAATTGAAGAAGTGTAGTGAAACGTTTCAACAAATTCAGATGCAATTAAGAAATGATTATTTAATAAGAGGGATTTGTGAAAGAGAAGTTGATGAGGTAGTACGAGGAAGCAAAGAATATGAAATACATTTTCTTCCTAAAGTATTACGATGGAATTTCTTGAGGGAAAATCCACATCTGATTGAAAAAGTATGTGAAGATTTTTTTGCATTTGAGTCATTAAATCTTACGGAGATAGAGTGGGAAACGATTATAAATTGCATGGGAAATAAAGTGAAACTTTAATCAGTGGGGGGGTTCTTCCCCTACTGATTATTAGCCTTCACCAATCGGGCATTTACGGGCAGTTGAGCTCCTACCTAGCTGCTTTTCTCCAGCCGAATTTTGAGATGGGAGTCTTACTGCCTGGCAAATAGCGGGAAAGTAGTTTCATTGGAAATACTAATAAAGAAAGTAGAAAAAGCTCCTCCAAGCGAAAGCCCTTCACTATTTACTCCAATCATCATCCCCATAATTCCTGCGTAGAACGGAAACTGAAGTAAAATACTGTATTTAATGTACATGTTAGAACAGCAAAAATTTGTAAGAATGGACGCTGCTACGAGTCAATATTTTAAATACCCTTTAAGAAGGATATCAGCTATTTTTAACGAATTCTGAATTACAAACAAACTTTATCAAAAGTGGTGAGATAATATAGAGAATAAAACAAATTTCTTTTTGAATATGAAAATGGAAAAATATATAGTTAGCAAGCTTCGGAGCGCCGGTTGTGTTTTCGCAGAAGATGAGACCCGGTTACTTATTTCAGAGGCACTAACTCCAGAGGACCTTATGAAAATGGTAGAAATGCGAGTCAACGGTTTACCTCTGGAATACGTTGTTGGATATACGGAGTTCTGTGGTTTACGAGTAGAAGTGGATCGAGGCGTTTTTGTACCGCGTAAACGTACCGAGTTCCTTGTTCATCAAACAGAGGCGTTGTCACGTTCTAGCGATATCATTGTTGACTTATGTTGTGGGTCAGGTGCTGTGGGTGCAGCACTGGCAGCGGCTTTGGGACGAATTGAATTGTATTCTGTTGATATTGACCCCATCGCAGTACAATGCGCTAGTCGCAATGTAACGAATTTTGGCGGTCATGCTTTTGAAGGTGACTTATATAAAGCTCTACCCCACTCACTTAAGGGCAATGTAAACATCCTAGTTGCGAACGTACCTTACGTTCCTACCGAAATAATAAAGTTTCTCCCCCGGGAGGCACGCCTACATGAACCCAATGTGACGCTTGACGGAGGTAAAGATGGCCTTAATATTCTGCGAAGAGTGGCAGAAGAAGCATTACTCTGGTTAGCTTTGGATGGACATCTTTTGATAGAGACGAGCGAAGTTCAGGCACCCGAGGCCTTTAAAATCTTTGCTGGCGCTGGGCTTACCACGAAAGTGGCTAGAAACAAGGAACTGGATGCTACTGTCATTATCGGTTCTAATTCTAACTTTTAGAGTAAATAAGCATTATCCAATGAATATAATCATTTTGATAATCAATCCCTATAAGGGGGAGAATCAGGAAAATACGGATAACACTAAGAAGTTTTAATCTATAAAAAAGTGCACCTCCGATTGTTAGACTGTTTCTAACAATCGGAGGTGCACTTTAAAGGAATCAACTTTTTTTATCCCGCTATTTGTTGAACTAAAGCAGCTGTTAGCTTAATAGCAAATGATTATAATCCGCTATTTCTCCCAAAGTTCAATTAATCGCCCTTCAGGATCTTTAATCCAAATAAACTTTCCAAATTCACTAATCTCTTCTTTCTTTTCAAGAGGTACACCAATATGTTCAAGATGCTGAATAGTCTCGTCTAGATTATGTACTTGGAAATTTAACATCACTTGTTGTTCTGTTGGAAAATAACTGTCATTCTCGGTAAAGAAAGAAAAGATAGTCGCAGTTCCTAATTCGGGTTTAATCACAGTCCCATTCCAATTTTCTATTTCAATCTTCAACACTTCACTGTACCATTTTTTTATAACATCAAGATTCTTAGTTCTCCAAAATATTCCTCCGAAACCTTTTATCATTGTATTTAACTCCTGTCTGTCTTTTAATTTTTAATGTGACGTAGTATGTATTTAATATATCAAAACAAAAAAGGAATAGTAAGGAAAATCAGCAACTTATGAACAGTAAAAAATCATAATTGCTGGTGTAGCATTTACTATATTAACGATACCGACATCATCCTTCGCAGAATTTGAGAAACAAAAGCAAGATACAATTGAAGTCCGAGCAAAGGAGTATAACAATACTGACTCGTTTGAGGATAATTCTTCAACTCAAAGTTCGCCTGAACAATCCAAAACGCCTATAAATACTTCTTTCAATAGTATAGAAAAAATAGGGGAACTGTTTCTGGGAAAATGAATGAAGAAATGATAAAAGCCCGTACATTAAGTAAGAGTAATGTGCGGGCTTTTAAGCATAGTATTACGAAGTTTCGCTAATTTTAGTTTCTGTATGAGTGTTATTAGCAATCCTTTTCTTAATCTTAAAGTGATAGTAGGTGTAGCAAAAGATAATAAATGGTACAGTGCAATAGATTCCTAGTCTTTGTTCTGGGATAAAGATAAGACTTATTAATATAATGCCGTACAATCCAAAACCAAGAATTGGTACAAGAGGATAAAGTGGAGTTCGGAATTTTAAGTCTTCTAATTTTCCACCTTCAGCCAAATAACGTTTACGGAAAAAGAATTGAGAAACACAAATTGACATCCAAACGATGATTGTAATGACTCCGGAAATTGAAATAAGCCATAAGTAAACCGTTTCAGCAGCTACAACGCTTGTCAAAAGTGAAAAACCAGAAATAGAGATCGTTAAGATTAAAGCGTTTAAAGGTATTCCTCGTGATGATAATTTCTTTAAAAAGGCTGGAGCCATTTCGTGTTGTGATAACGACCAAAGCATTCGAGTTGCCGCGTATAGTCCTGAGTTTGCGACAGAAAGAACAGCAGTAAGAATAACAAAGTTCATAATATCAGCTGCATATGGGATACCCATATTATCAAAAACAGCAACAAACGGACTCTTTGTTAACCCTGCTTCTTCCCATGGAATTAAAGCCACGAGAACAAAGATTGCTAAGACGAAGAAAAACATCGTGCGCCATATAATATTTCTAATAGAACGAGGTAAAGTCTTCGCTGGATCTTCACTTTCACCTGCTGCGATTCCAACAAGTTCTGTACCTTGGAAGGAATAATTGACTGTAACCATTGTTAAAAGAATAGCGGCAAGTCCATTTGGGAATAAACCACCATGATTTACGAAATTTGAAAATAGCGGAGCTGGTTCGTCTCCTTTTAAGTCAATAAAACCGAACATAGCGGCGCCGCCGAGGATAATAAAAGCAATAATGGCAGATACTTTAATACTTGAAAACCAAAATTCTGTTTCTGCATAACTACGAGCAGATAATGCGTTAATAGTAAATATCGTAACACCAAATATTAAACACCAAACCCAGACGGGAATATCAGGAAACCAGCGTTGCATTGTAATGCCAGCAGTTGTAAATTCAAGTCCGGTCGTGTTTGCCCAGCTTAACCAATATAACCATCCGATTGTAAACCCAGTTGCAGGGTTAATAAACTTGGTTGCATATTCCTGGAAAGAACCTGAAACAGGCATTGCTACAGCAAGCTCACCAAGACATAGCATAACGAGATACATTAATAATCCACCGGCCATAAAGGCAAGCACTGATCCACCAGGTCCAGCTTGACTTATAATATAACCAGATCCGTTAAATAACCCCGTTCCAATCACACCACCGAGTGCAATCATGAATAAATGTCTACTTTTCATCGTGCGCTTTAATTCATTGTTGGAATTGTTTACTTGCGTCATTGTTTTCCTCACTTTCAAAATTGGTAGTATGAAAATTGATGTTTTCCGTATTATGGAATGTATTCCGTGATGTGAAATCTTGTTCTAATTTTCAGATAATTAAAAAGAAAAGTCAATATTTTTTTGTTTGCGTTTTCATTTTTTTGATAGTGTTATATCTCTATTTTTAGAAAATTAAATAAATTAATTGATTTCAGTTTGAATTTTTGTTAAATTGATAGTTAATTAGGCTAAACATACTACAAGTAAAGTTGAGGCGAGTTATGGTACAGTCCATTGATCGAGCGATAAGTATTATTAAGTTACTGAATTCTACAAATGAAAAAGAGTATTGGGCTATTTCTGATATAGCTGATAGAACACATCTCCCGGTTAGTACAGTACATAGGTTACTGAACTCTTTGATGGAGCATGGGTTAGTTACGCAAATTTCAGAAACAAAACAGTACAAGATTGGGCCAATGTGGATGGAAATAGGATTACGTCAATTGGAGAAGGTAGACTACAGATCTGTTGCAAGAGAAGTGATGAAGCGTTTGGCCTCTGAAGTTGAAGAAAGTGTTTATTTGAACATTCCAAATGGAACACATTCTATTATCATTGAAAGAATTGATAGCCCTTTAAAAATTCGAGTTATCGATAACTTAGGGGAACAGATTCCACTTTCAATTGGCGCCGCAAATAAAACGATGCTTGCCAATATGAACACGAATGAAATGGAACACATTGTAGAACATTTACTTTCTTCTTTACCAGAACAAAAGCAAATTCTTTTCGATCAAATAAAGCAAATAAGAAATGAAGGATATGCTGTGAGTTATGGTGAAAAAACAGAGGGGACAGCTTCAGTAGCTGCACCTATTATAGGATTTAATCATAAAGTAGTAGGAGCATTAAGTATCGGATTGATTAGTCATCGCATTAATGATGATCGACTATCTTTTCTTATTAGTAAGGTAAAACAAGCTGCTCATGAAATATCAATAAAAATCGGCAGTACATCAGAATTATAATTTTGATAGCTGTCGTCATTTTTTATTCATATATTGGAATTGTTTTTCATAATGCGGAAAAATAGGGGGATTTATATGTCAAAGTGGCAATCAAAAGAACAATTAGTGCAATTATTAAGCAATCTTGTTGAAATTCCTAGTATTACAGGTTCAGAAGCTGAAGTTATTTTGCCAGACTTTGTTGTAGAACAATTATCTGACTTACAGTACTTCAAACAAAATCCGCATCATTTGCAAAAAAATCCGACAGGGGATGGACGATATTTTGTTACAGCCCTAGTAAAGAAAAGTGATAGTACGAAAAATACCGTAATTCTTGTTAGTCACTTTGATGTTGTAGATGTACAAGATTATGGAGTGTGGAAAGAAGATGCATTTAACCCTAAAAAATTAACATCAATGTTTTATTCTCATAAAGATGAGCTACCAGATCACGTACGTGAAGATATAGAGCAAGGAGATTGGCTATTTGGTAGAGGAACGATGGACATGAAATGTGGTCTAGCTTTACAAATGGCGATGGTTGAGCAAGCTTGTGAAGGGAAATTTGATGGGAATGTTCTTTTATTGGCTGTTCCAGATGAAGAAGTGAACTCTGTAGGGATGAGAGCTGCTGTTCCGAGATTATTAGATTTAGCAAGAGAACATGACTTAGAGTATAAAACAGTCCTAAATTCAGAGCCTATGTTTTCAAGGCATCCTGGTGACCAAAATAAGTATATTTATACTGGTTCTATTGGTAAGGTGTTACCTGGTTTCCTTTGCTATGGTAAAGAGACACATGTAGGCGAACCTTTTGCAGGATTAAATGGGAGCTATATGGCTGCATTATTAACAGCTGAATTAGAGTTGAATACTGACCTTTGTGATATTGTAGATGGTGAAGCGAGTCCTCCACCAACTAACTTGCTTCAAAGAGACTTAAAGGAGGATTATTCTGTACAAATTCCTCATCGTGCAGTCACATTATTTAACTTGTTTTTACTAGAAAAAACGATGACAGATGTAGTTTCATTGTTACGTCAAAAGGTAACGAAAGTAGCAGAGAAAATCGAAGAATCGTATGAGGAGCGCGCGTATCATTTTTCTAAGTATAATCCGTTCATACCGCCGAATCTCAAAGTAAATGTATTAACGTATGAAGAGCTTATCGCGTATGCAATTGAACAACATGGGCAAGGAAAAATAGATGAAATTCAATCCGATATTATAAAAAATAGAGAAGATAAAGATGATCGTGCGGTAACTATTGATTTAGTAGATAAACTAGCTATCTTATGTAAAGAAAAGGCTCCGATGATTGTACTTTTCTTTGCGCCGCCGTATTATCCAGCTGTGAGTTCACGCAACAATCCTTTAATTAAAGAGGTAGTTGTAGAAATGGAAAAGTATGCCCACTATAATCATAGCATTACATTTGAAAATCAAAATTATTTTGGAGGAATTTCAGATTTAAGCTATGTAGGCTTACAAAACCCATTGGATTCAATGAGTTCTCTCGTAGACAATATGCCATTATGGGATAAAGGTTATTCGATTCCACTTCAGGAATTAGAAGAGTTTGACGTTCCAGTATTAAATATGGGGCCGGTAGGAAAAGATGCACATCAATGGACGGAGCGTTTGGACGTAAATTATGCATTTGAAACGCTATTAGATATGTTACCTATATGTATTGAAAAATTACTTGTTTCTAATAAAGTTACACAGTCATAGTGTTTGTATAAGAGAGAAAAGGACCGTAGTGATACGGTCTTTTTTGTTTAACGAATAGTGTGGAACCTTAGCTTTATGAGAATGTGACGGTACCTCATTTATTAATGTTACTTGATAAGTAGAGAAAATTGTGAAGTAAGAATTTTCTTGTCCTCTTTTTTATATTAATTATTGAACATAAAAAGCTTTAGGACTTTGCAGAGCTTTTTATACCTTTTCTTGTGTGAGAATAGGATTAGGAATGGCTGGTACTATCGGAAGCATTAGATCATCTTTTACGTTACTATGACCTGTAGGATCATTTGGACAACAAGGTGCTATGCTTTCTATATTGTTCCCTACTATTCTAGTAAATAGTGCATGTCCGATTTCATGTGCAAGTAACAAATAATCTGCTTCATCAGTGACAACAATACTAGCTTGAAAATCAGTTATTTCACCATTCTGAACAATCGGTACATATGAAGTGCACCCAGTGCTTTCTCCATCTGCTAATCTATTTCTTCCGACAAAAAATAATCCAATCCATTCGTTAACTCCTTGAGTATAGGGGATTAAATTATTTAAAGTATCTGGATTAAAACAGTCAATTTTATCTGCGGAATACTCTTCATTGAACAACTTGTATAAGTTGTATATTATTAATAAATGTAGATTGTACACTTTTTGTAATGGTATTTGCTGAGTTTTTGTATAAAATAATCATGTGAAGCTAACATAACATATTGTATTATCAATAGTATATATATTTGCGTAGAATATCCATTTTAAGGTTTTGAAGTACCCCCCTAAATGAAAAATTTATTTCTCTAAAGTTAGTTACTTAGTGAAGTCTGCTCATTTTTTCGTATTAGGGAAGAAGGTACTTTTTAACTTGATGGGTATGGGGTGGGACCCCTTTTAGCAAAACCGGAGTGGGAATGATGAGTATAAATAGTTTTGTGGGATTGATAAAGGACGAATTATTAAAAGAGGTAAGCATAAGAAGTGAGGATGAATTCGAGCCTGTAGTAGTTAAAGATATTCCTAGACTTTGGAAGTGTTTAGGGACAGGTAATTATGCCGCAGTATTTATGCACAAAGAATACAAAGATTGGGTAGTGAAAGTTTACGCGCGAGAAGGAGAAGGAATTGAAAAAGAGTCAGAAGTATACCGAAGAATCGGAAATCATCCTTCTTATTCGAAGCTTATATATAAAGGGGGAAATTTCATAGTATTGAAACGTTTAAAAGAAATTACCTTATACGATGCTATTCATAAGGGGATTAAAATTCCTAAGCAGGTAATCCTTGATATCAATGAAGCTATAGAGTATGCAAGGGAACAAGGATTAACTCCTTGTGATGTTCACGGGAAAAATGTGATGATGGAAAACGGAAGGGGATATGTAGTCGATGTATCTGATTTCTTAAAAACAAAAGAAGATAGTAAATGGAGAGACCTAGAAAAGGCATATTTTACATTTTACTTGCCTTTCATTTATAAATTGCCTTTCCCTGTTAAAATACCGTATTTCATGTTAAACATTGTTAGACGTTCGTATAGAAAATATAAGAAGCTTAAAAATAAATTCAAATTGTAAAAGGACCACATACTTATCTTTAGGTTAGATAAGTGAGCCACTAGTAAACAAAAGGAGCGTACATTTTAGATATGTCTAATATGTACGCTCCTAATTTTATAACTTCATAAAATAATTTATTTGTAAAATGATTGTAACATTTGTATATAATACTGACATTATTACTATGAGAAGTAAATCTTCTTGTTTTAATAGAATATACGATTTCAGTACATTTCATTTTAAACATATTGATGTACTATAGTTCTAAAGAAATCACAATAACGGATTAGAAGGGGAATAAACTATGTACACAGACTCAATTGAGTATTAAAATTTTAATCTAATTTACCTTTGCATAGATGCAGGTATCAGTTAGTTTTTTACCGTCAGCTGAAAGGTCTTCATTACGTAATATCCCTTCAAGCTCAAAACCTAGTTTTTCAGGGATCGTACGACTTTTAGTGTTATTAGATTCACATCGTATTTCAATCCTTCTAAATTTGAGTAACTGAAATCCAAGGTTTGCTAACTCACTTACTGCTTCTGTCATATATCCATTGCCACTAAATTGCGTGTTAATCCAGTATCCAATTTCACATTTAGAAATCCTCCAATTAATTCCGTGAAGGCTAGCAGTTCCAATAAAATCATTAGTATCCTTATGATAGATAAGATAGCGAAAGCTTTCTCTTTTCAAAAAATCTATATGGGCATTTCTGAGGATAATTTCCGTTTCTTCAACAGTAGGAATTGACTGGAATAAAAGCAACCATTGTTTTAACTCATTAATTGAATCCTTAATAGCTTGGTATACTACATTCCCGTCACCAGCTTGAAGTGGTGCTCGAAGAATTAGTCTGTCTGTTTCTATTTGTAACGGAACATCTAATAAAATAGGATGCATATTATTTCTCCTCTCGAAAACTTTAAATTATGACAGAATGAAACTTATATAATAAAAAAAACTTTCACCCAAAAGAAATAATTCTTGAGGACGAGAGTTGCAATTTCGTGGTACCACCTCAGTTTGTTGATATGTCACCATATCAACCTCTTCGGGTACGTTACCATAATAAATAAATTAAAAAATACCCTATCTCACTAACAGGAGATCCCGTCACAGCATCACTATAAGTTATTATAGAACCGTGCGAAGCTCCTAGTCTTTCTTCATTAAGAACTTGATAGCAATACAGTAAAGCTTATCTCCCATAAAGGAGCCTCCCAAAAATTAGTAAACAATAAATATATATTCAATTAATCACTTAGAAATCCCTTTTCACATATTGAAAACTAAATTGCCAGTTGGTACGAAAAAATGGCTACCGAAGCAGCCTTAGGTTGTTCAACTAATGCATGCGTTAGTTGAATAAGGAATTATTATTTTTGGTTCTGGTGCAAAAACTTAAGGACAATTGCAATGAATCTATAAATCTTGGACATACTGTTACTATTACTTTAGAAAGTGTGCGTGATTGGTATGGAAAAGGAAAATGTATTCAAATGGAAGCATTATCAGCCTGATATTATTTTGTTAACGGTAAGATGGTACCTACGGTACAATCTCAGTTTTCGTGATTTGGTGGAAATGCTAGAAGAACGGGGTTTATCCATTTCTCATACAACGATTATGCGTTGGGTTCATCAGTATGGTCCTGAATTGGACAAACGAATCCGTCGTCACCTCAAACAAACAAATGATTCTTGGAGAGTCGATGAAACATATATCAAAGTAAAAGGTGGATGTATCTGTATCGTGCTGTTGAAGCCATGCATATGATTAAAAAAGAACAGATTGATTTACGAGATCAGTCTGTTCAAAACCAGAAAAAATTCATCCATCAATTGTTTGGACTAACAGCATAAAATACAATTCTGCTAGAAATATATGCGCTATATTCTCTTTTATTTTATCTTTGCACCAGAACCTTTATATCAATATAGAGGGGGTTGTGAAGATTTTTACTTAAACTAACGGGCAGGTTTGTTGAAGAAGGAATCTAATTTATTTACGTTGAATTAATTACAAATTGCATTTAACAGACCGAGGTGGTAACTGGTGTGCAAGAACAAATATGTAGGCAGTTGGTCAGAATCAAAGTTTATTGAGATTGACTTAGAGTTAAATAATGAAATTTAGTTGAATTATTGCTGGGTGTAGTAAATAGCAGTAACAAATTTGTAATTGTTGTGATAAATATTATATGAAATATATGGATGATTATAATTTTTATAACAGCAATATATATAAAGTTATTGAAGATATATCTGCCCAGTGGGATTTATATTTATCAAACATTTATTCATTAGAAGAACTTTAGCAGTTGGATTTTTCTAAAGTAAAATTTCCAATATTTAATGTAATATCAAAGGAGCGAGGAAGATAAAATGAATCAATCCTATTTTTATTTAAAACTAGAAACACATCAATTACATATGTCTTATAAAAATGAAAAACGTCGCGTGCGTATTTTATTGCCGAAAAATTATGATAAATATGAGGCTAAAAATTATCCAGTTGTCTATATGCATGATGGACAAAATGTTTTCTACAGTAGTGAAGCTTATAGCGGGTATTCATGGAAAGTTATTCCAGCAATTATTCTAAACCCCGATTTACCGCAGATGATTGTTGTTGGGATAGATAACGCTGAACAAGATCGAATTAATGAATATACGCCTTGGAAAATTACTGAAAGCCTACTTCCTGAAGATAATGAACTAGGCGGAAGAGGCGTGGAGTTTGCTAAATTTGTCATGACAGTAGTGAAGCCGTTTATCGATAAGCATTACCGAACTAAATCGGATAAATATCATACAGCGATGATTGGTAGTTCACTTGGAGGAAATATTTCGGCTTTTATGGGTATTGAATATAAAGAGCAAATTGGTGGTTTAGGCATTTTTTCTTTAGCCAATTGGATTACAAGTAAATCCTTTGACAGTTATATTGCTAGAGAAGAGTTGGATCCTGAACAACGCGTGTACATTCAAGTTGGGACTCAGGAAGGCGATGATGCCGATCAACAATTGATGTATGGTAATATGAAGCAGGCATATATCGATTGCTCGCTTAAGTATTATAAACAACTGATAAAAGGCTCTGTTCCAATTGATAGCATGCGTTTAAATATTTTTGCGGATGAAGAACATGATGAAAAAGCTTGGGCAAAACACCTGCCAGAATGTTTACGTTTCTTAAGTGAGAAGTGGTCTTGAATGAACTGAATAATTATATTTGACTGAATTAGATCATGGGAGGAATCTATCACTTTTTTTAATGTTTTTGTAATATTACATCTTTTTTAAAATGAAGTAATTGCACTTCAGTTGTGAAAGTAATGAATTTTACGACATTGAGAAAGGAGCTTTTTTATGAATTATATTTTGATATCACCATATTATCCAGGTAATTTTCAGTCATTTGCTCATCGTTTAAAAGACGCAGGTGTCAATGTTTTAGGAATTGGCGAAGAGCCATATGACCAATTAGGTTCCGAATTACAAAACGCTTTAACAGAATATTATCGTGTGAATAATTTAGAAGATGTAGATGAAGTGAAACGTGCTGTTGCATTTTTATTTTATAAACATGGTCCAATTGAGCGCATTGAATCCAATAACGAATACTGGTTAGAACTTGATGCGCAGTTGCGTGAGCAATTTAACGTGTACGGCAATAAAACGAATGACTTGAAAAAAGTTAAATATAAATCTGAAATGAAGAAGCTGTTTAAAAAAGCAGATGTACATGTTGTAGATGGAAGAATCGTTAAAACTAAAAAGGAGTTATCTAAAGCCATTGATGAATTAGGACTGCCAGTTATCGCTAAACCGGATAATGGAGTTGGATCAGCTGCAACCTTTAAATTAAGTTCAGAAGCGGCTGTACGTCATTTTGAAGAAGAATGGGGAGAAGCACAAGTTTACTTCTTAGAACCATATGTCGAAGGAGGCGTACTTTGTACATTTGATGGTTTAGTGGATCAGAAAGGGAACATTGTTTTCCAAACAAGCTTTACATATAATGTGCCAACTCTGGAACTCGTTAAGGGTCAGTTGGATTTAGCTTATGTGATTCAAAAAGAAATTGATCCAAAGCTCGAAACTTATGGAAAGGCGATTGTGAAAGCTTTTGGCATGAAAGAACGCTTTTTCCATATTGAGTTTTTTAAATTAGAAGATGGGGATTATGTTGCACTTGAATATAATAACCGCTTGGCTGGCGGCTACACGATTGATATGTACAATTTCGCGTACTCCATTGATTTATTTGCTCAGTATGCTTCTCTTGTGACAGGAGGAGAATTTAAGGATTCCGATGCCGAAAACCAGTTTTGTGTCGGTGTAACACAGCGTGATGCGTATAAGTATAAACATGATACAAATGCTATTTATGAACGATTTGGAGACCGTGTGAAGTTTGAACAGCGCATGCCAGATGCGTTTGCGGAACTCCAAGGAAATCAATTTTATGCGATTAATGCAGATTCGCAGGAAGAAGTCGATGACATTATCAGTTTTGTACATGAACGAAAAAATTGCAGCATTGTAAACGTATAGGGATAGGAGATTTTTCTATGCATATAGAACATTTAAACCATTGGAGTGGCGAATTAGGACGTGAAATGCTGTTGAACAGATATGGACACAGCGGCATGCCAATCTTAGTTTTTCCTTCATCTGGAGGGACGCATTTTGAATACTATGATTTTGGAATAATTGATGTGTGTCATGACTTTATTGAATCCGGAAAAGTTCAGTTTTTTACATTGGCTAGTATAGATAGCGAAAGTTGGCTGCACGACTCAAAACCGGCGCATGACCGTGCATTAGCTCATGAAGCATATGACCGTTATGTGATTTCAGAAGTTATTCCATTTATTAAACATAAAACAGGTTGGTTTGATTCAATGATGACAACGGGGTGTAGTATGGGGGCATATCATGCGTTGAACTTTTTCTTGAGACATCCGGATGTCTTCCAAACAACCGTTGCACTTAGCGGTGTTTACGATGTACGTTTCTTTTTTGGGGATTACGGAAATGATCCTCTTGTATACGAAAATTCACCGAGTGATTACATATGGAATCAAAATGATGGCTGGTTTATTGATCGATATCGTTCAGCAGATATCATTATTTGTACCGGGCGGGGTGATTGGGAACAGGATGGGCTGCCTTCATACTTTACATTAAAAGAAGCCTTTGAAGAAAAACAAATTCCAGCATGGTTTGATGAGTGGGGCGAGGATGTTTCGCATGATTGGGCTTGGTGGCGATGCCAAATGCCGTATTATTTAGGAAAATTACTTTAATAAAATGTCAAAAAACATCAGGACGGTTGAGTCGCTGGTGTTTTTTACAGGGGATTTTTTGATTTTTAGGTAATAAATAATTGATGTTGTTCTCATTAACATAAGAAAATAGTAACGTGCTTTTAACTTCAAAAATACTCTAAATCCTTAAGTTGATGAATGTGTGGCGAGACTATATGAAAAAAAGTTTTGCTCATTTAACCAAAAACGATCGTTTTTGGTTAGATGAACTACTCGCAGCTATTTATGTGATGCCCATTTTTTTAGATGTAATCAAAGAGAGTACAGTTACATCATGAATTTGCCAAATTCCTTGTATCTGTTGTCCCATATGGGAGAATCTCGTATATTTTTGCAGCAAGTACTTGGGGAGATTCCTTTGCCCCTCTTTTAAGCCAATCGTTAACAATATTAAAGATACCGCCCGCTAAAAATAGGATTTGCATTCTACTAATGTCATGATTGCGCGTAATATCCGCTTGAAAGATCTTTTCCATTGTGTAATTCAAATAATCAAGCATCATACTTGATATATTTGAATCGATCAATTTTCCTGATGGCTTCTGTGCAGACACAAATCCCTCTATGATATATTCAATAATTAGCTGCATACTTTCATATGGATCCAAACTATCAACCCCATTCAAGAATTGTTGAACAATTTCATCCACAGATACTTGCACGACGTCGTAAACGTTGCGATAGTATTTGTAAAATGTGACTCTGGCAACTCCAGCCTTTTTACAAATAGCTGTTACGGTTATATCTTGCAGTTTATGTTCATGCAACAGTGCGCTCAATGCATCCATAATGTATCTCTGAGAGTGTATACTGTCTTCTCTTGACTTTCTCAAAGCTAACACATCCCTCATGTCATTTTGTACTTCTTCATTTCGATAGAGGTAGTCATAGAAGTTTGCAATAACAGTAATTGTTAGGTTGGTAGTTTTTTCTGTTCGTTTGGCTTTTTCTTGTTGAAGGGGGATAACTTTTGACCCCTCATAGGAATTTCTTAACCATCCAACAAATGCAACTAAATCTTCTAACCTTATATACTTCTAACCTTTGTTTGCTTCATCTAGGTAGAAAAAAATGTTTTAAGGAATAACAGTATGTTTTTTGAGTATTAGGGCTTTTTCCTGCCTTATCTAAATACTTCATCACAGGAACTATAGGCGTTTTATCTTGTTCTGTTAGCAGTTGAACAAAATGTTTCTTTTAAAAAATGAAATTTATATGATAACCATGAAGGAATATAGTTAAGCTAACAGCTGCGTTTGTTTAAGTAGGCCACATAAAATGATCAATCTTTTTTATAAAAACTTAAGGAATCCAAAATTAAAACCCACACATTTTGATTAAACTTTTTCAAAATGTGTGGGTTTCTTCTATTTATAAAATCAATATTTGCAGCAATACTTTGATCAAAATTTAATTCAAACTAACATTTGGTGTATTTTGTCTTATTCACCCTTTTCGGGGGATGGGCAAAAACACCCAATTTAGGTTTCATCCAGATGCCAAGAGAGTTGCGCAGATTTGTTTTTCTTTTTCCAAATCTGATAAATAAGATTACCATATTCATGAACCCATCGCATGATAGTTGTAGGGTGTACGGAAATCCCACGTTCTTTCAAAATCTCAGATACATCCCGATAGTTTAAAGAAAAACGACAGTAGTAGCCAGCGGCTACCAAAATAAAATCTTTCTTGAACTGTTTCCCATTAAAATATTACATGTATGATTCTCCTCGTTCCTTTTTCTAGAGTGTACCCTAGTTAGAAAACTTTACAATAGAACCCATACGATACTAGCTGTAATCATTAATGTATTCAACTCTGTACCAATTTTACTGTTTTTTAGAGCTGACATTAAACCGCATTTTATTAAATCTTTATATTAAGTTATAAATCTTATAACGAAAAATAACAAATAACGACATGTTTTTTAGAAATGTTGTTATTTGTTGCTTATTTATCTTTTATTTGTTGTTTATTTATCTATTGTTTGTTGTTTATTTGTTGTTTTTCGTCATGGATAAATATGTAATTATGCATATCTAAATAACGGGGATCGATATGCAGAGTGTGATTAAATTATATTAAACAAAATTCAAATTATATTAGCTATTTTTTATATAGTTAAAATAACCCCTTTTTAACTAAGTATATCAAGTTGTAACTGCTATAATTACTTAAATTATATTAAAAAATCATTTTATAAGTATAACATTTTCATTCACATTAATACTCGATAGTCGAATTATTGAATATAATCGACAAAATTCTACTATTTACGTATTAAAAAATTGATGTTTTAATAAAGGTGCAATTGGTATGACCACTCGAGGGGGAGAAGATTGCAATAATAAATGTGCACTAAAGTTGCAAGTAACATTATGTCGAAATTAATTATCTTAATATTCGTTCATTTGCAAAAGGGTCTAGAATCTCAAAAGTATCACATTTGAAAAAAAGTGTTTTAAGTTTCTACATAGCAAAAATGATTTTATTCCGTAATAAAAGTATAAGCAATGTACAGTATAATTTCATCTTTTGTAATCTTGTAGGGCCTTGCCGACAAAACTAGGAGAGATATTATGAAATTATTATCAAAAAGGTCATGGCAGGGTTAGCTTTAGGAACAATGAGTTTATCTATCTGGGCTCCTGTAAGTCAAGCAGCAACTCCAGAGAAAAATCAATATTATACTATTCATTTGACAGCTAATTCAAATATAGGTGATGAACTTTTATTGTTTACTTGTGAAAAACATAGTAATTAAATGAGGGGGAAGTAAGGTCCTTACATTCTATAAAAAGTAAATAATAACGAGGGTTTAACACTCTCTATCCGAAAGAATTCTCCTTCCTCAAGTATGTGCAAGAAAAGAGCCTAGCGTTAGGTCGTTCAAGATGTATGTATAAGATTATAAACAGACAATAGTGAAGAGGTGTACGGAATGAAAAATAAAATAATTAAAGGTTTTTTAATAACATCAATAGTAACTGGGGCGACTATTCCTATCAATACTCTCGCAATGCCAATCGTTCAGGCAGAAACGCAACAAGAGAATACGGATATTTCCTCATCCTTACGAAAATTAGGTGCACAATCTAAATTAATCCAAACATATATTGATCAAGCTTTAATGAGTCCTAATGTACAGCTTGAGGAAGTCCCAGCTTTAAATACAAATCAATTCCTAATCAAGCAAGATATGAAGGAATGGTCATCAGAACTTTATCCGCATTTAATTCTATTAAATTCAAAAAATAAAGGGTTTGTAACTAAATTTAATAGCTATTATCCAACATTAAAAGCGTTTGTAGACAATAAAGAAGATAAAGAAGGTTTTGTGGATAGACTTGAAGTTCTTCAAGAAATGGCTATGACGAACAAAGACATTGTACAACGTCAGATTAATGAATTAACAGATCTTAAATTACAGCTTGATAAAAAACTTAAAGATCTCGATACTGATGTGACAAAAGCACAGGATGTACTAAGTTCAGATGGAACAGGGAAAATAGACCAGCTAAAAAATGAATTAATAAATACAAAAAAAGCAATTCAGAATGATTTACAACAAATAGCATTAGTACCAGGAGCTTTAAATGAACAAGGATTTGTTATATTCAAAGAAGTCTATAGTCTTTCAAAAGAAATCATTGAACCGGTTGCTCAAGCAGGGTTGGCAGCGTATAACAAAGGAAAAGAAATTAATAGCACTATTTTAGAAGCAGAGACAAAAGCAGAGCAAGAAGCGAAAGAAAAGGGTAAAACTGCTTTAGAGATTGAATCGGCAAAAAAAGCAGCTCGTGAAGCAATTGAGAAAAGCAAACAAGGTGAAATAGCTGCAGCTGCAGCCGCAAAAACGCAAGAGTATGACTTGATGAAAGCTATTGACACTGAAAAAATTAAGAAAACATTTGGTGCCTTCGCTGAAATGAATAAACTAACAGCAGAACAGCGAGCACATTTAGATGATTTAGAGAAACAAAACCAAAAATTATATGATTTAACAACGAAACTATCAATAGCAGATTTACAAAAATCAATGCTTCTTCTTATGCAAAATGATTTGCATACGTTTGCAAATCAAGTAGATGTAGAACTTGATCTAATGAAACGCTATAAAGAAGATTTGAATCTAATAAAAAATAGTATTACAACTTTATCTACTAATGTTGATACTACTAACCAGGAGTCTCAAAAAGATACATTAAGAAGATTAAAAAACATGACAAGTTATCTTGAAGAGCAGGTTTATAAATTTTAATATTAGGAATTTATAAAAACATAAAGGTTATAAGAATCTATCGAAAAATAGGGAGGAAAATAGATATGAAGAAATTTCCATTTAAAGTGTTAACTTTAGCCACACTGGCAACGGTTATAACTTCTACTACCGGTAACACTATTCATGCATTTGCACAAGAACAGACCGCTCAAGAACAGAAAATAGGGAATTATGCATTAGGGCCTGAAGGACTGAAGAAAGCATTGGCTGAAACAGGATCTCATATTCTTGTAATGGATTTGTACGCAAAAACAATGATTAAGCAACCGAATATAAATTTATCCAATATTGATTTAGGTTCAGAAGGGGGAGAATTAATCAAAAATATTCACCTTAATCAGGAACTGTCTCGAATCAATGCGAATTATTGGCTAGATACAGCAAAACCGCAGATTCAAAAAACAGCACGTAATATTGTAAATTACGATGAGCAATTTCAAAATTATTACGACACATTAGTAGATACTGTACAAAAGAAAGATAAGGCAGGCCTAAAAGAGGGCATAAATGATTTAATCACTACAATTAATACAAATTCAAAAGAAGTTACAGATGTAATTAAGATGTTACAAGACTTCAAAGGGAAACTATATCAAAATTCTACAGATTTTAAAAATAATGTTGGTGGCCCAGATGGTAAAGGTGGATTAACGGCAATATTAGCAGGTCAGCAGGCAACAATTCCACAACTTCAAGCTGAAATTGAGCAACTCCGTTCTACTCAGAAAAAACATTTTGATGATGTATTAGCATGGTCAATTGGTGGTGGATTGGGAGCAGCTATTTTAGTTATTGCAGCTATTGGAGGAGCGGTAGTAATTGTCGTAACTGGCGGTACAGCAACACCGGCTGTTATTGGTGGCCTGTCGGCTCTTGGTGCAGCTGGTATCGGTTTAGGAACAGCAGCTGGTGTCACGGCGTCTAATCATATGAACTCCTATAACGAAATCTCTAAAAAAATCGGAGAATTAGGTACGAAAGCTGATCTTGCTAGCCAAGCAGTTATTTCGCTTACTAACGCGAAAGACACATTGGCATATCTGTATCAGACAGTGGATCAAGCGATACTGTCTCTAACAAATATTCAAAAGCAATGGAATACAATGGGGGCTAACTATACAGATTTACTTGATAATATCGACTCTATGCAAGAACATAAATTCTCTTTAATACCTGATGATTTAAAAGCTGCTAAACAAAGCTGGAATGATATTCATAAAGATGCAGAATTCATTTCGAAAGACATCGCTTTTAAACAAGAATAGAACTGAAAATTAAGACCTATATAGGAGGAATATGAAATGATGAAGAAAATCCCTTATAAACTACTCGCTGTATCGACGTTTTTAACTTTGACAACAACTTCTGTTGTTTCACCAGTAGCAACTTTTGCAAGTGGAATTGAGCAAACTAACAATGGAGATACGTCTCTTTCAGCAAATGAAGCGAAGATGAAAGAAACTTTGCAAAAGGCTGGGTTATTTGCAAAATCTATGAATGCCTATTCTTATATGTTAATTAAAAATCCAGATGTGAACTTTGAAGGAATTACTATCAATGGATATGTAGATTTACCTGGTAGAATTGTACAAGATCAAAAGAATGCAAGAGCACATGCTCTTACATGGGATACACAAGTAAAAAAACAGCTTTTAGATACATTGACAGGCATTGTTGAATACGACACAACATTTGACAATTATTATGAAACAATAGTAGATGCGATTAATACAGGTGATGGAGAAACTTTAAAAGAAGGCATTACAGATTTACGAGGTGAGATTCAACAAAACCAAAAGTCTGCACAACAATTAATACAAGAATTAACTAAATTAAGAGACTCTATTGGACAAGATGTTAGAGCATTTGGAAGTAATAAAGATCTCTTGCAATCGATTTTAAAAAACCAAGGAGCTGATGTTGAAGCCGATCAAAAACGTCTAGATGAAATTTTAGGATCAGTAAATTATTATAAACAATTAGAATCTGATGGATTTAATGTAATGAAGGGTGCCCTTTTTGGCCTACCGTTAATTGGTGGTCT
Source organism: Bacillus hominis (assembly GCF_030348325.1). Taxonomy (NCBI): domain Bacteria; kingdom Bacillati; phylum Bacillota; class Bacilli; order Caryophanales; family Bacillaceae; genus Bacillus; species Bacillus hominis. The sequence goes on along the minus strand of NZ_JAUCFS010000005.1, from coordinate 2,939,899 downwards.
AATTGTACTCGGAGCACAAGGTAATTTATCTAAGTTAGAGCCTACATTAGCAGAATTACGTCAGACCGTAGATTATAAAGTAACATTAAATCGTGTAGTTGGAGTTGCTTACAATAATATTGGTGAAATGCATAAGGCGCTTGATGATGCTATTAATGCTCTTACTTATATGTCCACGCAGTGGCATGATTTAGATTCTCAATATTCGGGAGTACTGGGACATATTGAGAATGCAGCCCAAAAAGCGGATCAAAATAAATTTAAATTCTTAAAACCTAACTTGAATGCAGCGAAAGACAGTTGGAAAACATTACGAACAGATGCGGTCACATTAAAAGAAGGGATAAAAGAATTAAAAGTCGAAACTGTTACTCCACAAAAATAGGGAAATATTAGTTCTGTTGCAAAGTCACCTAAAACATAGAGAATCTATGTTTACGTTGTTAAATAGTAATGCAACAATTAATAAATCCTTATACCCCAGAAAGGCGGAGTCTCATTAATGACTTCGCCTTTCGTTTTTATAAAATTTTTACCCAGATACCAAGATAACCGTGCTGTATTGCTGATTTTCAAAAAAATTGAAAGACGTCGCTTTTAAAGAGGAATAGAATTAGAAATCAAAACCTATATAGGAGAAATATAAAATAATGAAAAAAATCCCTTATAAAATACTCACTGTATCGACATTTTTAACTATGACAACAACTTATTCAGTTACACCAGTAGCAGCTTTTGTAAGTGAAATTGAACAAACTAACAATGGAGATATGTCTCTTTCAGCAAATGAAGAACAGATGAAAAAAACTGTGCAAGATGCTGGGTTATTTGTAAAATCTATGAATGAATATTCTTATTTGTTAATTAATAATCCAGATGTGAGTTTTGAAGGAATTACTATTAATGGATATGCGGATTTACCTAGTAAAATTGTACAAGATCAAAAGAATGCAAGAGCACATGCAGTTTCATGGAATACGAAAGTAAAAAAACAGCTTTTAGATACATTGACAGGTATTATTGAATACGATACAAAATTTGAAAATCATTATGAAACATTAGTAGAGGCGATCAATACTGGGAATGGAGATACTTTAAAAAAAGGGATTACGGATTTACGGGAGGAAATTCAACAAAATCAAAAGTCTGCAAAAGTATTAATAGAAGAATTAACTAAATTTAAAAATGCTATTGGAGAAGATGTTAGAGTATTTGGGAGCCATAAAGAGACCTTGCAGTCTATTTTAAAAAACCAAGGAGCTGCGGTAGAGGATGATCAAAAGCGTCTAGAGGACCTTTTAGGGCAAGTAAACTATCAGAAAGACATAGAATCTAAGGGATTAGACATGGTAAAGATCCCCTTTCTTCCCACATTGATTGCTGGTGGGATAATGATAGGTGATGCAAGAGGTAAGTTAGGCTGGCTAGAGCCGGAATTAGCAAAATTACGTCAGAATGTAGATTATAAGATAACATTAAATCGTGTAGTAGGAGTTGCGTTTCATAATATTAGTGATATGCATAGTGCGATTGATAATGCTATTACTGCTCTTACTTATATGTCCACGCAATGGGATGATTTAGACTCTCAATATTCGGGCGTACTGGGACATATTGATAAAGCTAATCAAAAAGCCGATCAAAATAGATATAAATTCTTAGCCCCTAACTTGAATGCAGCTAAAGACAGTTGGAAAACATTACGAACAGATGTTGTCACATTACAAGAAGGGATAAAAATTGCAGAGAAAAAAGAACAGGATTTTATGAATCAGCTTCGTCCATCAAACGTTTTCTATTTTTATAAAAAAATTCATAACGCATACACATTTGAAATAAAGACTGGAACAAATGCACCAAATGCGTCTTATAAAGTTATGAATTTAACTAAAAACACTGTTCATAATATGTGGAGTGGAGGACCAAATACAAACATGTGGGCTGACTGGCTTTCATTCAATCCAAAAGATGAATTTGCAGTGGTAGCAGTAGTGGAGGGGAAAGAATATGTTGTATATAAAGACAAAGTAGAAAATATAATGAACTGAACCCGAAAAGTTAGACAGAAAAATTACGCAGCAATTGGAGATGGTACACTAAGTTAAGTGAAAAAGATGATTCAGAGGGTACCAAATGGAGTATAAAATAAAGGTAACCATTGGGAATTACGTTCAATTTTCATATCGTAAAAATTCTAATTTGCAATTAATGGGATATGTAGTGAGTGTTCTACAGAATACAATTGTTGTAGATATTTCAGAGATAATGGGAATAGAAGTAGATGAAGTTACTGGATTTTTTGAGACGATCAATAGCAGCAGTTAGATAGTAATATATTCATTTAAAAAAGTCCCTTAATAAGGCTAAAGGGACTTTGCTCACACAAATGATCTGCACATCAATTTACTTTTGATATACAGATCATTTGTATGATAATTTTTATAAATAATTGCGGAATAATGAATTTACATTACTGCTTTTAAAAGTTCTGTTACTAATGGAAGTACTCCACCTAAGAATGATAAAACTGCCATTGCGATTGTCATATTATTTCCTCCTCTATTGTTGATGCTAAGATGTGATTTATCTTTATGCTTTCATTATAGTAAGCGCTTACATTTTTATCAATACATTCTTATATGCAATATTGCATATAGGGCAATATTATACATTTAGACAAAATTAGACCTCTATTAGTCATTCTTTAATGGTATCATAGCGAGGTGAGAGTCTTTAAGGGTTCTCCTTAATAGGAGGAAACGGATATGGAAAGAGTGCAAGCGATTATTGACAGTAATCTGAAATTCAAGAGCTGGGTTAAACAGGTACTAGCTATAGGCGGAATGTTAGGGTTTTGCTACGTGGTATTATATGTTTTATGTTTCTTATTTGCTATGTAAATACTATATAACTACACTAGTGGAGTCTTGCCTACAGAGGTAAGGCTCTTTTGTTGTATCAGAGGTGAATTTTTTTGGAGGTACTCCAAAATATTAGGTTGATGGGCATGTGGTGCTATTCCTATCACTGATAGTAAACTAATATTCAAAAGTTTACATTCATGTTTTAGGTCTAAGGAAAGGGAAATTAGAAGGGGCTAGTTCCTTGTTGGGGGGGGTAGGTTGATAGAATGATAAGATGTTTAGGGTCATATGAACAAGAACTGGCCTGTGTGTAGCAACGGAACTAAAAGAGGTAACAAGTAATAGCGGACATTCCAAATGACCCTAAAAAGGGTAAAACCAGCAATTAAATGACGAAACGCAAATTGCCCAAAAACAGGAAAATAATATTCGTTTTTTATACAACATTAAAGGGTTTGACCGGAATCATATTGAAAAGGTTAGGATTCTTTCTTTTAACTGACTACTTTTGTCAGGGTTGACGTTTTAAAATGAAAGGGACAACTAATTAAGGAGGCGACCAACGATGGTCATGACATTGGAGCAATTTCGCGAAATTTTGGATGAGAATCGTCGTTTAACCATTCGAACAATTGCGGCTTTTCCTGAAGACAAGTTATTCACCTTTGCACCGGTCGAACCGCTGCGGCCATTCTCAAAAATGATTTTAGAGATACTAGATATTGAACGCGGATATATACGCGGTATCGCTCTCGGTGAATGGGAATATAGCCAACCTTTTGCTGGTGTTTCGACCAAAGAGGAACTTTTAGACGGTTGTCATGAAACAAAGGAGGTTGTGCAAAAATGGTGGCCAAAAATCACCGAGGAACGGTTGCACACCGTAGAAAAAGATCCCTTTTTTGGTGGCGAAATGAGTCATTTCGAACGTCTACATTATGCGTTGGAAAATGAAATCCACCATCGAGGCCAAGGTTTTATTTACTTACGGTTACTTGGGATTGAACCGCCAGCGTTTTGGGATCGATAATAAAAAGGGACAACATTTTCATTTAACCCGGATCCGTTCCGGTTTTTTTATACCGGGGGTACCGCCACATTGCCATCAAGCTAAGAAATGCATTGTTCCCCAAAACGAAAAAAATGAACTAAATTCCCATGGATAACTATAAAGGGGTCACGCCAACCAAATGAAATAAAACCCACGCTAATACATTTTATGGAAAATAAAAAGCTGATTTTCCTACGTTAAGGAATTTCGGCATGTATGTTTTACCTTCGGAGTGGTCGTAATGATTCTAAAGTAGTTGATTGCTTAAATTTAAATTTATACTAGGTGTTTTTGCCCATCCCCCCGAAAAGGGGGGGATAAGACAAAATATCATAGAATCATTCAGTATCCATATCTTCTTCAGATGAATATAAGAGGTTCGAAGTTAATTCTTACTTAAATACAGGCTTTATATTCTGTCATGATATTATTGATAATTGTTTTGACTGGTAGTATTTCCTTAATTTCATGCACTCTTGCTCCAGCAAAAACAAGACCATTCTCACAATCACCATCCATTGATGTTATCAAAGAATCTAGCGTACAAAAACGATAAGAACAATTTTTTAGGCAATTAATGCACTTCTTTATTTTTATCTTTTTATCATCAGCTATCAGTTCAGTGAAGTTATTCTTAATTGCACGACCTTGAAGACCTACAGTTGTTTTCAGCAGCATAGTATCTTTCGTTCGAGCATGTACATATTTTTCTTTAAATGATAAGGGTGCGTCACACTCATCACTTGCGACAAATCTCGTCCCCATTTGTACTCCAGAGGCCCCCATACTTAAGGCACGAGCAAGATCTTTTCCAGTCATAATTCCTCCAGCAGCAATTACGGGAATTTTAACCGCTGCAACTACTTCAGGTAATATATCGAATAAAGGTCTTTCGGTTCCAAGGTGTCCCCCGGCTTCATGACCTTCTACAACAACTGCAGCCGCACCCAGGCGTTCAGATAATTTAGCAAGCTTCGCTGAAGAAACAATTGAAATAACTGGTATACCGGCCTTTTTGCCCCAAGTATACATATCTCTTGAAATCCCAGCACCTGATATGATGAAATCAACTTTTTCTTCAATGGCCGCTTTCATTTTTTCAGCAAAATCATTCATCGCGAAAAGAACGTTTACTCCAATATAGCCGGCATTCTGTACCTTTTCCTTCGCCGTCCTTATATGTAGTCTCATTTCGTCGATGGAAATTCCAGTTCCTGATATAATTCCAATTCCTCCAGCATTTGCAACAGCAGATGCAAGTTTGCTTAATGAAATACCTACGCCCATACCTCCCTGCATAATTGGAACCTTTGGCATCATATGACCGATTTTTAACTGTGGAAAGTTCAAGTAAATACCCCATTTCATTACTGTTTTTAGAATGGACCGTTAAAGCTCCCTTAGTGTAACATAGCGTTTCGAATGGACACCAGGAAATTAATACCTACTCCTAGTAGTTTGTGGTGTTTTTTGTTGTTTTTCACAAAATGTTCGAATAATATTCTATAAATCTTGAACTTTAAAATTATGACCTAGTTTACGCGTATCTCGGCTGAACCTCCTACAACTTCCAAAAAATGTATTATGGTGGGTTTTATGTCATTTGGTTGGCGGGGCCCCATCGCTATCAAGCTAAGATTTTGCACTATCCATAAAGGGGTACCGCCACACATCCATCAACTTAAGATCTCTTAATAATACCCTCAGAACGAAAAATGTGTGCATTTTGCTCGCTTTTTATTATTTTGGGGACGAATGTATTACTATGAGGGTTTTACCTTTAAAGTATTAGTGACACTTGAATCCCTGCACATTGTGTGGGGATTTTTTTCATAAAGAAAAGACACTCTTAAATGAGTGTCTTTTCTGATAGTTTTTTTAGCAGAAGCAAGCAGCTCCAACTATGATCAATAATATAAAGAGGACAACGAGTAAAGCAAATCCTCCAGCAAAACCGTGGCCGCCACAACTACCACCAAAGCCCATAATAGTTCCTCCTTTTGGTTAGAGGGGAAAACAAGGGGTCACTCATGTATTTTAGCGGATTCATTTTATCTTATGTTTTTACGCATTAATTGAGCAGGTCCTTAGAAAATAAAGAAAAGATACCCTAAAGTTTCTTTCTCCTACTTGAACGACTTGAGGTACCGCCAGTATTTTGGAAAAAAACCACGCTAAGCAAAAAATACAATAAGCTGCCCATATGGACAGCTCATTTACATAATTATCGAAAGCGGGAGTTAAAAGTTTTGAGTTTCTTGCTCAATTAAAGCACCCGTTAATTTAAGTTCAAAGTTTCACAAAAACTTAATAAAGAAAGGTCCTTCAAGATAATTCTCATAGGACTCCTTAAGAACAAACTTTTTAAAAGAATTTTTTCACACTTTCCGACTAATTTTAAAAAGCATCCAAGGAATTTTAATAAACTACCCCTGGTTGACAATAGCTCGATGGTTGGAGGAAATAAATCTTCCCCACGACAACCTCATAGAAAATTAATTGGTCAGATAGAACTCTAAATGTTTTTTTATATAAGTTGGTAACAGCTTCATCACTTAGGTAAGTTTCCCTGGCGCAACCTTAGCTTGATAGCGATGTGGTGGTACCACATAACATACAGGTAATTGATTAAATGTGTCTAAAAGTACAATTTTCTTTTTTGATATGGTGCCCCCATGAGGGATTATTGAGTCTAAAATACAACACCTCTTTAAATAGTAAAATAATCTGAAGTTAGGAAAAACGTAGAAAGATTAAATTTCTATGTTTTTTGCATCCATTCAATGCTACATATGTACATATTCATTATTGAAGTTATTAACGATAAAATGTATTATAGAAAAGCGCAATTTTTAATTCAAGTAAGCGGGAATGTGTATTCGTAATAAATAAAATATTCAGAAATAACAGTATTGTCTGGAAAACGAGGTGGAATTAATAGAGACATTACATATTAAATGTTATGGATTGTATAGTTTAAATGACTTTTACAGTAGAGAAGAAGCTTTTAAGAAGGTTATAAAAAAAGAAATAATGCTCTATATAGAAAAAAATAAAGGCGCTTTATACAAAAGATAAGGGGACTTCATAAAGATTCGTTTTGTCATGAAAGCGAATTAAAGGTTAGATTAGGAATAATAGAATTCCCTAGTGGCGAAAATAAACACGGAGGTTTGAAAAATGGGACAAGGAAGCAGGTTTCAAGCAAAACAACAAAATCGTCGTAATAAGGGGATATTTAATATCGCATTTAGTGTGGTATTAGTAACAGTTGGCATAGTGACATATCAGTTGTTTTTCACTTCTGATACATCAAAGAAAGCAATTGCTCAAGAAAAGAAAGCAACAAAGATAGAAGAAAAGAAAAACGAAGATAAAGAAGCAACAAAGATAGAAGAAAAGAAAAACGAAGATAAAGAAGCAGCAAAGATAGAAGAAAAGAAAAACGAAGATAAAGAAGCGGCAAAGATAGAAGAAAAGAAAAACGAAGATAAAGAAACAGCATATTTAGAAGAGAAACAAAAAGTAGAAGAACCTGTAAAAACGAACGAAAATGAAAATAAAGAGGGAGAAAAAACGATATCTCAAGAAAAGGGTTCTCAAACTAATCCTTCTTGGAAGCCAATTGGTACAGAGCAAGGAGCAAAACCTGCAATGAAATTTAAAGAAGGAACAGTAGATTGGAATGAGATGAAAAAAGCAATTTCATATGCTGTTGATGTTCCAGAGAGTCAATTGATTTTTGATTTTATTGGGAATAATGGTAATAATAAAGCCTACGGTAATGTACGAGATAAGCAAAGTAATAAAAAATATAAGGTTGATATTGATTGGGTAGAGAATCAGGGTTGGAAACCAGTATCTGTTCAAGTGGTAAAATAAATAAGAGAAATGTAAATGGTATCCTCTCTTGTTGTGAGGCACCAATCCATTGAAAACACAAATTTATTCTTTTTAGATTTGAATTGTGGCATATCATTTTTTTCTTGAAAACACGTGAAAAAGGGTTCTGGTGCAACAGCTCTAGGAAAATTGCAAGTAATCTCTAAATCTTGGACATACTAATAGTACTACTCTATAAAAGATGTGTGATCAGTATGGAAAAGGAGAATTTATTTAAGTGGAAACATTATCAACCAGACATCATCTTGTTAACTGTACGTTGGTACCTACGGTACAACATAAGCTTTCGTGATTTGGTGGAAATGGTGGAGCAACGAGGGTTATTCCTGGTTCATACAACTATTATGCGATGGGTATATCGATATGGGCCAGAGTTTGATAAACGAATTCGGCGTCATCTCAAACAAACGAATAACTCATGGAGAGTGGACGAAACATATATATAAGTAAAAGGACAATGGATGTATTTATATCGTGCCGTTGATTCTGAAGGAAACACGATTGACTTTTATTTGAGTAAATCTAGAAATCATAAGGCTGCAAAGCGCTTTTTCAAGAAAGCTTTGCAGTCTTTTCATGTTTCAAAGCCTCGTGTTATAACATTCGATAAGAATCCTGCTTATCCAATTGCTATCGAACAGTTGAAGGAAGAAAAAAGGATACCAAAAGGCACCGAAATCCGAAGGATAAAATATTTAAATAACATAGTAGAACAAGAGCCTCGTGTTATTAAAAAACGTATACGATCTATGTTGGGATTTAAATCATACAAAACATCAGCTTCTATATTGAGTGGTGTTGAAGCCATGCATATGCTCAAAAAAGAACAAATTGATTTGTAGGACCAGTATGTCCAAAATCAGAATATTTTTATCAACCAGCTGTTTGGATTAACTGCTTAACAGGTGATTCCGTTAGGAATCCATGATTCGTTTTTATTTATCATTTTTTTGCACCAGAACCCCATATCGCTATCAAGCTAACAAAGAGACTAATAATATCAAGGAAAGGCTTTCTTTTCAATAGGGTACATTCTATCAATAAGCGAAATATGTAATTATGCATATCCTTTTTTATTATTTCAATAGTATCAAAACTTAATATACAATTAAAAGGTTTTTAAATGGATTGATAAGGAGATGCGAGTATGAAGAAAATCATAGGACTTATAGTATCATTATTTTTATTATTTTCTACTTATGCACCAATGTTTACAGAAGCAGCTGAAGTTTTAAATAAAGTAGGCTGGGTGAAGAAAATAGAGAGCCTGCTCTTAATGAGTAGACCTTTTTATAACGTTTCTTTATAGGAAACCCTTTACATATGCGTTATAGATCATATTCACAATGTCAGTCCTTGATACGTCTGTAAAAACGTATCAAAAAGTGTATTTTTTGATACACAGCATATAACTTTTTAATTAACTAAGCATATTTCCCTTTGTCGGGGGGATGAGCAAAAAAACTAGTTTAAAATTTTCACACCAGAAACAGATAACGTGATAAAGTATTAGTTGCTGTGCGTGTAATTATAAAAAAGAGCCTTCCCAAATGATGTTTTTAATAGTTTAGCTTATACGATTTTAGGAAATTAATAGCATTTTATACCGCTATTATTTACCTAATTTCCAAGAAATAGAGGTGATTGTAGGTGACTAAACCTTTTAAAAAAAATAGTCGTTATATGGTTGGATTAGACAGTCTAAGGGGCCTAGCTATACTAGGTGTTATTTTGTATCATATTAATTTTAATTGGATGCCTGGAGGATTTTTAGGGGTTACTGTATTTTTTGTACTCTCAGGTTATTTAATTACAGATATTCTAGCGATGGAGTGGAAGAGAAATAAGAGAATTGATTTGAAGAAATTCTGGCTTAGTAGGGCAAGGAGATTGCTTCCAGCAATGTTTGTTATGCTCGTTATAACGTTGGCATGGATTACGATTTTTCATAGCTCTTTACTTGAAAAAATGCGTGGAGATTCATTAGCGGCGTTATTTTATGTTAGTAACTGGTGGTATATTTATCATAAATTATCTTATTTTGATAGCTTTGGTCAGCCTTCTCCGCTAAATCATTTTTGGTCGTTAGCTGTTGAGGAACAATTTTATGTGGTTTGGCCGTTCGTCATTAGTTTAGGATTTTATTACATAAAAAAACAATCACGCATGATCTTATTTATTTGTCTAGGAGCAATTGCATCTGCTTTAGCAATGGCAATTCTATATGAACCAGGCTCTGACCCAAGTAGAATTTATTACGGTACTGATACACGGGCTTTTTCTTTATTAATTGGAGCGGCACTTGCTTTAATTTGGCCAAGCAGTAGACTTGCGAATAAAATTATTCCGCAAGCACGTCTTATTCTTGATGTTATTGGGGGAGTTGCTCTTAGTATCATTCTCATTATGTTTTGGAAGACGAATCAATATGAGCCGTTTCTATACCGTGGGGGAATGGTCCTTTTATCAATTGCTACAGCCTTGTTAGTCGCTAACCTTGCGCATCCGGCTAGCAGAATCGCACTATTTTTGAGATTTAGACCACTGCGTTGGATGGGCGTGCGATCATATGGAATATATCTTTGGCATTATCCGATTATTACATTGACGACTCCGAAGGTAAATGCTGGAGAGTTTTCGATTACAAGAGCAATTCTTCAATTTCTCCTAATTATAGTTATTGCACAAATTTCGTGGAAGTTTATTGAAAATCCAATACGAAAAGGCGCATTGAAGAATATTCGGATTAAGAACTTGAAAATAAGAAACTTAACTGTAAGTGGTAAGTTAGCTTTAATATGTGCAGTATTTATTTCTTCGATAGCTACTTTTGGATTAACAACAGCTAGTAAAGCAAAGGAGAATCCTCCAAAAGATAAGGTGGAAGCAGTGCAAGAAGAGCAGGCTAAACATCCCGTTGCAGTTTGGGATAAACCAGCTAATGAACCACCTCAAAATAAAGAAGAACAAAAAGAAGGGATTCCCGCACAGCCTAAAGACCCTCTAACAGTTACAGCTGTAGGAGATTCAATCATGATTGATATTGCTCCGTATTTAAAAAATACTTTTCCTAATATTAGGATTGATGCGGAAATAGGGCGGCAAATGTCCAAAGCAATCCCTGCCGTGGAACAGCTAAAGAATGAGGGGAATTTAGGAAATCATGTCATTATTGGATTAGGTACAAATGGAGCCTTTACTAAGGAGCAATTAGCATCATTAATAAAAGTGATTGGGGATGAACGTAAAATTATATTAATTAATACGAGAGTACCACGTCCGTGGGAATCGTTGGTGAATGAGAAGTTAAAAGAAGCAGCACCAGCTTACAAAAATGTGGTGTTAGTTGATTGGTATGCAGCAAGTGCCGGAAATCAGGCATACTTTGAACCAGATGGCGTACATTTAACGAAAACAGGTGCAGAAGCATATGCTGCCCTTGTAGCAAAAGCAGTGAATCAATAGAGAGTACGGAAACGATTTTGATGAAAAAATTTACAAACCGTATTTACGAAATTCTAACAAAAGAAAATGAATTTAACGGATTACCAGAAAGAATTCTCCTTCCTCAAGCGTGCACAGGGCGTAGCCCAACGATAGGTGGGAGATGAATTTCGGTTTGGCGTAGCCAAAAAGCACGTAACTGTTAGGATCAAAAGTATGGGTAGAAAATTATGGTGAAGCAATCGCTGGTGATACCGGTAGTGCCATTAAAGGTAATCGTATTGATGTTTTAGTAGGTTCAAAAAGTAAGGCCATGAATTAGGGAAGACAAACTGTTAAAGTAAAAGTACTATGATAATTATGGTTACCCAAATAGAAGTCAGTTCTCTTTATTGAGACTGGCTTCTATTTTTATTTTTAATGGTCATAATGCTCTGCAAAAATAAGTACTACTATCTACTGATGATGGAAAGTGATTAGTTATGTTGATGTTTATTACAAATTTGTAAGGTTATGTAATAGAAATCGATAGAATTCACTATAACCACGGGTTGATTATAGTATACACCAAATATTAACATATCATCTTTATATATTTGAAAATTATGTGTATTTAGAAAAGGATAACAAACAACCTCCTTGACTCCATAAAAACTCCAATTATACATTTTGAATAAAACACTTTAAATAAATATATATTTCATAATAAATTGTGAAAATTATAAGTATAGGTAAATAGAGAAGAATGTAGCATTCTTACTGAAAGATATATATTTTTATCTAAAAATAATATATGCATTAAATATGTACATATAGTTATACGCAATTATTAATCATTAGGATATCCATCCGTCCCATCAGTCATCATCTTTTATTTTTAAAGTGTCCCAAATATAAATTAATGTATAATTTCTATATAACAAAGAAAAAAGCACCTACTTTTATAGGTACTTTTTTGTATTATCATAGCTTTATATAACATTGATTCAATTCTTTACAAGACTGATAGATAAGTTCAAAAAGGCGGTCTAGATCCTTTAATTCCACACAGGAAAATGCAATCCGAAGGTCTGTCTTGGCAAGAGAGATGGTACCCACTCCGTACTGATTGAGCAAGTGGATCCTTAGTGTTTCAGCATCAGAATGTTTTATGCGAAGGCATACGAAATATCCTGAGTTGAATGGATAAGGTTCAAATTCATCCGCATATTTCCCGTCAGCTAAGATCTCTTTGACTCGTCTGGCCCTGTCTTCCATTACTTTATTTCTCTCCTTGCGCTGCATTTCAAATTCAGGATGTAACAAGGCATCCAAAATGATTGTTTGGGAAAGGTGTGGACTGCATGAGATGGTACTTCGAATGGAACCCATCGTCTTTTTCTCCAACGCTTCTAAAACCAGAGGATCCTGAATTCCAAATGTGAGAAACCCAACACGAAAACCCCAAGCATACTCTTCTTTCGTTGCCCCATCAATTTTAATTGGGAGGACATTCGGGTGTAATCCTACTAAACGAGCAAATATAGATTCCTTGATTGAATCTTCGTAATATAATCCAAAATAAGCATCATCCATAACAGCAACAATATTAACCCCAAGATCCGCTGCCTGCTTGATGGCATCAAGAATTCCTTCTGCCTCTTTCACCGTAGGAGTATACCCGGTAGGATTATTCGGAAAATTAAGCACAAGAATCGCTTTACCATTTTTGCAGGATAAAAGGGCCTTCAGCATACCTTCTACATTAAATTTGTTTGTTTTCGTAAATAAAGGATAGGTCACGGTCCCACAGTCGTGGCGGATGTTGAAAAGTATATGATAGTTATCCCAATACTTATCTGGCAGTATAATCGAATCGCCTTTTTCCACAAACAGGTCGGATACGATACTCAAGCCATGGGTCAGCCCATTCGTCACAATTGGGGTACCAAATTCCTTTCCTTCAAGGGAAGGATTATCCTTTAGAAGCTTTTTTCTCCAAACCTCACGCAGCTCCTGTTTTCCCGCGGGTGGTGCATACGGATACAGGTCTTTCGGATTATATGAGGAAAGGTTTTTATGAATCACATCTATATACATGGGTTGTCCACCCTCTGAAGCCATCCCGATTGTTGCATTGAATCGGTCAGCTTTCCCCCTTGCCTCTCCAGCTTGGCTGACAATCCCTTTGGGGAAATACAAGGATTTTCCTAACATTGAAAACATTTCATATACTGGTTTATTCCGTTCTTCAATGACATGATTTAATTCTAAAGCCAATGGGTTTAGCATTTTTACACCTTCTTTATCTAGTTGGATTTTTCCAGATTCCAGTTCTCTTACATTTGGATTCCCCAGGCGTGAATACATAAATCCTGGATCTTCTCCTGCGAAGCGTTGTGCTCCTACTTCTGCATTATCAAAAACAAATGTTGAAGTCATATAAACAGGGACACTCCATCTATATTGTTTCCTTTACTTTAAGGGTAAATTAAAAATAAGTAAAATACATATTTACTATTTTAATAATAACATTTACTTATGATAAAATGTTAATTATATAAAGGAAGTATCTATGGGGGTAACGCCAGCATTTCTGAAAAAACTACGCTAAGAGCATGCAAGATTTTATGCGAAAAATCGGGAGACATAGGGAACTATGGGGAGGCCAAAAGGCGCACCAAAATAGGAATGTATAAAAAAATGCATAGATCCATCGAACAAAAAAGGAGGTTCCCTTATGAGAGTAGGGGTTCCTCCTTGTCCTTGCTACCGATAATAATGCGTTATGTCAACCACATATGTATTTAATATTCATTAATTTTTTAGTACTCACTATAAATTTAATACAGTAAAATAGGAATATAAGGGAATGTAAATAAGATACGTAGGAGGATTCGATGAGACAAATAAAACTCCTGTTTGTTTTAATAATCCTTATATTAGGAGCTTGTTCTAATGATAAGTGGTTTACCCTTAAAGGTGAGAGTGAAAATTGGATGGGTACGTACCAAGGCTATACATATGATGAAAATAATGAAGCAAGTGAACTTACTCTAATTTATAAAGGGGATCCTTCAGAAATTAAAGGTAATGTTAAATATAAATATGAAACTGATAGTAGTGGAAAAGGGGACGGAAATGTTTCACTAGATCAAAACTCTATTAAAACTAAAATAACTTGTGGAGGTTGTAACATAACTAATAAAGATGATGTAATAAAGATTACTATGAGTTGGAACGATAAAACAGAAACCTTTAAACTACAATCTAAAAAGTAACTTCCGCTTTCAGTTTTGTAAGTTGGATTAGTAGCTTGAAATTGTTCTGCCTTTTTTAACAAATCTAGACGAATATCTGATTCTTGCCAAGTACGTAGATGCTCATACGTATCAAAGCGAAAAATAACAGTATACTCTCTGGATCCGTTATTGGGGACTATTAGATTTACGCCTAAATGCCCTGGGAATTTAGTAGCGGCAGCTTCGATTTCATGTCTCCATGTTTCAAACTGTTTTTCTCTACCTTCTTGAATTTTCCATGTAACAATCGTTGTCACTGGACCGCTAGCATCCATTGTGTTCCCGGTATGAGTATCTCCGACAGTTACTATTTCTTGTTTCATATTTTCCTGCTTGGAAGCGCGCCATGTACCATAGTATATGCGTATTCTACTCCTTGACCATAAGCGCCAGTGTGCTCTTTTACAATTTCCATAACAGCATCATAAGTGTCTTTGCGTGCCCAATCACGTTGGTATTCAAGTAAAACTTGAATTGCTGTCACTGGAATTGCTCCAGCTTGTTCTACACGACGCATAGCAGCGTTATGTGCTGTCAAACTAGTACCACCTGAAGCATCATCAACTGCATAAACTTCATAGCCAGCTTTAATTGCTTCAAGCACAGGGAATGCAAGGCAAACTTCAGTCCAAAGTGCTGCAAATATCAATTTCTTTCTACCTGTTGCTTTAACTGCCTCAACGAATTTTGAATCTTCCCAAGAGTTCATTGAACTACGTTCTATAATTTCATGGTTTGGGAATATGTCAAGAATTTGCGGCCAAAAATAACCAGAAAAGCTGCGTGTTTCAACTGTAGTAAGAATAGTAGGTACGTTAAAAGTTTTTGCTGATTTAGCAAGCAGCATAACGTTATTAATCAATGTTTGTCTGTCAATGCTTGCAACTCCAAAAGTCATTTGAGGCTGAAAATCGATCAAAATTAATGCACTGTTCTCCGGATTTAACAATTCTAAATTACTCATAATAAAACACTCCTTTTTTTAATTGTTTAAATGAAGTTTTTCGAAAGAAATATATTTTCTGTTAATTTTAGCTGTAATCGTAAAAATAAAAGCTTTGCTATACTTCTTAATTTAAAAGAGAGCGCTGATTTAATCAGCGCTAAATTTATACTATCCACTTTTTTTAAAAGTGATTTATAGCTATTTCTTTGGAATACATTTATGCATTTTGTTTACTAAGATCTCGCTGAGCTCCTCTATAGCTTCCAATTATATTTTGATAACCTGGAAGATTACTAGCAAGCAAATTGCCAAAACCTTCGACATCGTTGCGCCAATCACGTTGTAATTCGCACGCTACACTAAACCAGTTCATAAGTTGCACGCCACTATGTGCCATACGCGTATTGGCAGCATCTGCAACTTGTTTACTGAAAGTTCCTGAAGCATCAGTAACAGCAAATACTTCATACCCAGCTTTTATAGCAGAAAGTGCCGGGAAAGCAACGCAAACATCCGTAACTACGCCCGCGATGATAAGTTGTTTTTTTCCAGTTTCTTCGATTGCTTTTACAAAATCATCATTATCCCATGCGTTAATTTGTCCAGGTCGAGCTATTTTTGGTGCGTGAGGAAAGAGATCAACCAATTCTTGCATTAAAGGTCCGTTAGGTCCGTGTTCAAAGCTTGTTGTTAAAATAACTGGTAAATCAAAAAACTTAGCAGTTTGAGCAAGAGCTAAAACATTGTTCTTGAATTCATCAACACCATAGTCACGTACTAGTCCAGACATAAGACCAGTTTGATGATCAACTAAAAGAACGACAGCATCATCTTTGTTAATACGAGAATAGAGATCAGACATTATGTATTCCTCCTAAAAAATTAAGTAATCGAAGAAAGTTTAAAAAGTGGAATATTATCATAAATTTCTTCGTTTGTTACAATCAATTTATGACTAAACTGATCGTAAATATAAATTTATCTATAAACTTATGACACGTCAATAATTTTCTTAAAAATCAGAAAAAGGGATGCTAGAATCATTTTTAAAAAGACTTGATCTCCTTTTATTAATCTAAAGTAGGAGTTTTATCTATCCAATTTATAAATTGTTGTAAATAACGCTGAAGATAACGTTTTGTTTGTTCGTCAGTAAGAACTTTCTGATCGGAATCGATCTTTTCATGTACTTGGGAAATCAGAACTTTTTGAAATGGAAGAACATGGGCCTGCATGGCTTCTAGTATTTCTCTGATTTGCATTTGAGCATAAGCAGTACCTAATCCCCCAGGAGTTGCACCAATTAAACCAACCGGTTTTCTGCTAAGAACAGCGGATTCCCGAGGTCTTGATGCCCAGTCCAATGCATTCTTTAATACGCCTGGAATTCCAGAATTGTACTCTGGACTTACAATGATGATACCATCAACGTCCTGGATGGCAGATTTAAATGATGTCACTGTTTTTGGAACACTTATTTCTAAGTCTTCATTGAACAAAGGTAGATCATTTATCTCGATCCAACGAAATTGATGGGAATCATCCATCCCTGTTAATGATTGAGCAATGATTCGATTATAAGAGTTTTTTCGTAAACTACCACAAATAAGGCCTATAGTCTTAGTCATATATTCCCTCCTTTTTTATAAAATCAACCAATTATACCATGTTACACCAAACTAGTAGAAGTAGTTTTATGCATAATTTTCGAACTATTCAATTTAATTTATTTTATTTTAATGAAGTGTTTATTACAAAAGGCCTAAAATGTAAGGATTTCTCATTAGTTTTCTTATTATTGGCTCGAGTTTTTCAAGCTATGAGAAATGGTTTATGTCTATATTATTTTCTCTTCCAATTACTATATATTTTTAGCATACTATTAACTATAAGGAGGGAGTGCAGAAATGGAAGAAAAGAAAGTGACGTGGTTAGAACTCTTTTATGATTTGTTATTTGTGGCAGCGGTGACGGCTGCGACTCATGTTTTACTTCATGTTGAAGATGGTCATATCCATGCCGAGTATTTAGTAAAGTTTGTCCTAATTTTTATTCCGATCTGGTGGGCTTGGGTAGGGCAAACCATCTTTATTAACCGGTTTGGAAAAGATTTATTTCATCAACGAATCTTTTTGATCCTGCAAATGTTTTTTGTCCTAATAATGACATCAAGCTTATCAGCTGATTTTGATCCTTATTATCTTTCTTTTTTAATTGGCTATATTGGCTTAAGGGCCGTGACTGCAATCCAATATCTTATTGTCCAGCGTATAGAAAAGGGAGCTCGAAAAAGAGCAGCACTCTTTTTAGGAAGATATTTTTGGATTGGAATCGTTATTTCATTATTATCCGTCTTTTTTGATTCCTGGATTCGATATGCTGCGTTGTATTTGGGGATTTTTATCGATATTATTGTCCCACTGATTGGGAGAAAGTGTTTAGAAAAGGTTCCTACAAATACAGCCCACTTGTTAGAGAGATTTGGTCTATTTTCCATTATTCTCTTTGGGGAAGCTCTTATAAGCACTCTTGTGGTCATTCAGCCTAAACAAGGAAATTGGGATTCAATAAGCTTTGCGATCATTTCATTTATCCTCATTATTTCAATGTGGTGGCAATATTTCGATAACATGGAGAAGAAACTCGACAAGTCTAGACAAACTTCCGGTCAAATTATTATTTACGGTCATCTGTTTATTTTAATGTCTTTGAGTATGGTTGCAGCATCTATCAGACTATTATTTTTACATGAGGTCTATTATTCTTTTATCTTATATTTTGTTTTTGGTTCTGTATTGCTCTATTTCCTGTCAACTACAATTGTTTTTCATCAATACAGGTTTGAACAACACCGTTTAAAAATTTATCATTTATGCTTGTTTTTAGGGATTTTAGCAGTCTTTTTTGTTATTAATCTGATTGTAGTAGTACCGAATATTGTAATAATAGGACAATTAACCCTATTTTTTATTATCTATGCTAAATTAACAACTACATAAATAAAAGCATCAAAAAAACTAGTATCAAAACTTGAAATGCACCCCAATTGTTAGACACAGTCTAACAATTGGGGTGCATTTTTCTATGAATAAATTTAATTCAGAACAGAAAATAAATGCTGTAATACGTTACCAAAATGGAAGAGTTGGGATTAATTAATCGGGAGCAGGACTGGAAAACAAAATACCTTTCATTGACTGAGGAAGGAAAAGAGTTTTTTAATGAAGCTGCTTCGAAACAAGAACAATTTCAAGCATCACAATTTTCCAACTTGACTTAAAAGGAAAAAAAAACAGCTTCTGGGTTTACTTAGGAAAATTCAAAAAACATAGTAGGTAATCACATATCAGCACTAATGGTAAGAGTACCTGTAAACTTAAAAGTACTTTTCGATTTCAGGTAAGTGGCAAAATGTAGTTTTGTTGCCAAGTTATCTACTTATCTGATTGGATAAAGGTAAATCTATTTACTATTTTCAATAGCAATACCTAATTTAATATGGCTCCCTGGTAAACAATACAATAATCAGCCTCAAATATAGCTTTTTCTCCTTCTGACCTATTTCAAATGATTAATTGGAAATCATATATTATTAATACTTACTTTGATATCCAAAATGTTGGGCGATCCCCTTTTATTATCTTAAGATTTTACGAATGGCTAATAACAAACTTAATAATGGATATTGTTAATAATTTCCGTGACTATGTTTTTAATAAAATTAGAGACCAATATTTATAGAAAATAAAAAAACTTGAGAAAAAGGAAAAAGCATCCTGGAAGTCGTATATACAATTGTCGACAAATTGAAGATGCTTTTTTAGGTTAAATGTCTAATCAAAAATAAAAATAGGAGTGAAAATAAAATGAGTAAAACAACGATGGGCATTCACCACATTACTGCAATTGTTGGTCATCCTCAAGAGAATGTTGATTTCTATGCAGGTGTATTAGGTTTACGTTTAGTGAAAAGAACTGTAAATTTTGATGACTCAGGTACCTACCATCTTTATTTTGGTAATGAGGGTGGAAAACCAGGAACAATCATGACATTTTTTCCATGGTCAGGAGCTAGTCAAGGGAAAATTGGTGATGGTCAAGTAGGCGTTACATCTTATGTTGTTCCAAAAGGAGCTATGAAGTTCTGGAAAAAAAGACTGGAATCCTTCAATATTCCTTTTACTGTAAAGGAACGCTTTAGCGAGGAATACTTGGAATTTGATGATCCTCATGGGCTACACTTGGAAATTGTTGAAAGGGAGGAGGGGGAAGTAAATACATGGACCTTTGGTGGGGTAACACCTGAGGTAGCTATTAAAGGCTTTGGCGGTGCTACTTTATTATCGACCCATCCTGACAAAACGGCTGCATTGTTAGAAAACATATTGGGACTAGAATTAATCGGCAAGGAAGGCGACTTTGCACGTTACCGTTCTTCAGCAGAACTAGGCAATGTTATTGACTTGAAATTAACGCAAATAGGACACGGGACAATGGGGGTTGGAACCGTACACCACATTGCATGGCGGGCAAAGGATAATCAAGACCAATTGGAATGGCAAAAATATGTTGAGGAAAACGGATATGGGGTAACTCCTGTACGAGATCGAAACTATTTTAACGCGATTTACTTTAGAGAACACGGGGAAATTCTCTTTGAGATTGCAACAGACCCTCCAGGATTTGCCCGCGATGAATCCGAAGCAACGATGGGAGAAAAATTAATGTTGCCAGGGCAGTTTGAACAGTTTAGAGGGCAGATTGAACAGAGGTTATTACCATTTGAGGTAAGAGAATTAAAGTTGTGAGCTGGTTAACTGGTACAAATTATGCAAAATTACATGAGACGTTTTCCATAGAGAGACCTAATTATGATCCCATATTTTCGCCGATGGAATCTATCGAACTTAAATCTTTATTGGAGAAGGCTAATGCAAAAGCTGAAATTCATTGGGAAATAGGTTTAATAATTAAAATTCATGGGGAGGAAATTTATATGGCAAAAGTTACTGTAGGTAATGAAAATCAAGATCCAATTGAACTCTATTATGAGGACCATGGTTCAGGGAAACCGGTTGTCTTAATACATGGTTGGCCTTTAAGTGGGCGCTCTTGGGAATATCAGGTACCAGCTCTTATTGAAGCAGGCTACAGAGTCATAACATATGATCGTCGAGGATTTGGAAAATCATCTCAGCCGTGGGAAGGATATGAATATGATACCTTTACTTCTGATTTACATCAACTATTAGAACATTTAGATCTTCAAAATGTCACACTTGTTGGTTTTTCAATGGGTGGAGGTGAGGTAGCTCGATACATTAGTACGTATGGAACAGATCGTATTGAAAAGGCTGTTTTTGCTGGAGCAGTTCCGCCTTATTTATACAAATCAGAGGATCATCCTGAAGGGGTATTTGATGATGCAGCAATTGAAGAATTCAAAAGTGGCGTGATAAATGACCGCCTTGCATTTCTTGACGAATTTACTAAGGGATTTTTCGCTGCTGGTAATCGAACAGATTTAGTTAGTGAGCCATTCCGTTTATATAATCGAGATATTGCAGCTAGTGCATCACCTAAAGGAACGCTCGATTGTATCACCGCCTTTAGTAAGACAGATTTTAGAAAGGACTTGGAAAAGTTCAATATACCTACTCTTATTATTCACGGTGACTCTGATGCAACTGTACCTTTTGAGTTAAGTGGAAAACGAACATACGATTCCATTCCTGGTAGTAAACTCGCTCTAATACAGGGTGGTCCTCATGGATTAAACGAAACTCATGCAAAAGAATTTAATGAAGCATTATTAACATTTTTAAAAGACTAATCTTTGAGTAACTACCAGTTGCGGTTCAACAGCAATATCAAGAATAATAACACGAATTTATCGATTAGAGGTTTTTTAGGTTACTTAGGGGTATTTCCACATCGCTATCAAGCTAATAAAAAGAAATGCCCCTAGAATGAAAAGATACGCTATTCTTTCTGTAGAATCATAGGAAAGGATGGCGTTTTTTATCTCCAAATACCTTACGGGATCTTGCTGGTTCTGGTGCAAAAACTTAAGGACAATTGCAATGAATCTATAAATCTTGGACATACTGTTACTATTACTTTAGAAAGTGTGCGTGATTGGTATGGAAAAGGAAAATGTATTCAAATGGAAGCATTATCAGCCTGATATTATTTTGTTAACGGTAAGATGGTACCTACGGTACAATCTCAGTTTTCGTGATTTGGTGGAAATGCTAGAAGAACGGGGTTTATCCATTTCTCATCCATCAATTGTTTGGACTTTCAGCATAAGATACGATTTCATATAGGAATATATGCGCTTTATTCTCTTTTGTTTTATTTTTGCACCAGAACCAATTTACTTAATACTACAATATTTGATAATGAATATTCAGGGATAACAATGTATATCTCTTCCGTTATATTCATAATTGGGAGCACATTTTTCACAAATGCAAAACGGCTTATTTTATTTTTTGCTTAGTATGGTTTTTTTCCGAAATGCTGGCGGTACCCAAATATTACTTAACATGATAAAGTGATATTTGGATGGGAATTCAGTGCAACAAAAAGTAATGAATAAAAGAGAAAATCCCTGCGGGGACAGGGATTTTATAGGAGAGATATTATTGTTGTACGGTGTCGAAATTTGGCGTATTCGACGAATTAATATTATCACGAGTTTTCAAGTAATTGTGATGGTTGATGTGTCAAAAATGTGTACGACTTTCATATAAAAGTGTTATTTGAATAGGAAAAGGGAAAAGAATTAAGTTCACTCGTTCTTAAGATTTTTCCCTTTGAAATTTACTGTTTGTTCGTTGTTCTATATACGTCTGAAATTGGTAAATCTTCGCCACGTAAAGCTTGAGTACTGTCCTTCTTGTTTGAATCATGTGCCTCCTGAGATGTTTCTTGCATTTGCTCTTGGGCCTTACTAGGAGTATTCAGCGCATCCAATGACACGTGATCAAGTTGTTGACTTAATAGATTTTTTTTATCCATGTTATATAGCTCCTTTTTGAACTTAGATATAAAAACGATGTATTTTTAAATAGTTACGTGGGTATTATGTATCTTTGAATGGAATTATATACACAAACTATATTGAGAAATTAACTAATTATAAAAATTACTTGCGATGATAAACTTAAAAAATATAAAAATCATTAGTTCTTAATAAAAGCGTTAATTGATACCAAATAAAAATAAAAAAAGCCCTTTAAGAGAGCCGTGTAAATGCTATCGCATATCGTATACCACAGTATATACATGTCTCGGAATAATGTGAACAAAATAGTTATTTAAATAAAAAGAGCGCTTTTTAAGGCGCTCTATGACCAAGGTTTATTGTGATCTTTTTAGGTTTGTGGAGTATTTGAACAATAATTTAGTTTAAGACAAAGATAATTTCTTATTAGTAATACCGACTTGCTTCAGTAGACATGGCAATTGCTTTTGTTTCATGAACTGTACCATATGGATGCTCTGGAGGTGCATATATAGAGTAAATTTTAAGTGGTTTATTCCCCGTATTGATTACATTATGCCATTTTCCAGCAGGTATCATAATTGCATAGTCATCATAGGCCATTTCTTGAAAATATAATTTATCTTTGTTATCACCCATTTGAACAAGTCCCTGTCCTTCTTCAATACGTATGAATTGATCAGTTGTAGGGTGTACTTCTAAACCTATGTCATCTCCAACATTAATACTCATTAAAGTTACTTGTAAGTTTTTTCCTGTCCATAAAGCGGTGCGGTAAGTATGGTTTTGTTTAGTGGCCTGGTTAATATTCAATACAAATGGTCTAGCTCCATAATCTGTTAATCTAATGTTTTCACAATAAGGATTCCGGTTGTGATTCCAGGAGTTATTGTTGTTACTGTAATAATAAGGCTTCCAATCATAAATCCAATTATTGTTATTCCAGATGCTATCCATTGAGTTTTGACATTGATAGTAAAAACGTGGATTATGTTGCATATCCAAGCTCCTCTCATGATTTTATCATTTACCTTTTATCCTATGCTGTTGTCTATTTATAGGAATGTAGAATAAAAGGAAATGGGTAGTAATAAAAAATCATAAGCAAACTTTATTATTTTTTCTATGGAATATGAAATAACAGGTTAATAAAGGATGTACTATTGGTGTAAAAAAGAAAACTTAATAAAATCATTATTTAAATAAAAGAAACCCCGATTGTCTGCGGGGCTCCTAAGGGTAATCGTCAAGTAATGACGTACTCGACTAATTAACGATATCATGAATTTTTTGGTAAAAACACTGGTAAATGTGTCCAAATAAATGAGGGCATCATTTGGAACAAAAACGCTATTTTAATTTCAAACAAAAGAGCAGTCAGCAAAAGCTAACTGCCCCATTTTGGAGGAAAATCAATTGTTACAGATTGGCGTATTCAAAGTATGGACAGAAATTGGGGATTTATTCAGACAAAACTAAAAAGAGCACCTTCAAGTAGTGCTCTCAGTAAGTTGGGCCCTCAGAGAGTAGTGTGGCACACATGATAATATATGTGAGTTATTCATTGAGGTACAAATACCTAATAAAAACTACATTTGGCACAACAAAGCAGCTAGCTCAATTAACTAACTACTTGTTGTACAAAAGAAATTAGGCCCTACAAGTAATGATGTGTAACTTTAGATTACAGTTATAGTGTAAACAAGATTGGAAAAGTTATACGGTAGTGAACTTAATAAAAATTTCATTTTGTATGTATTTGAAACACAAAAAGAGCACTTCATAAAAGTGCCCTTGTGACGAGTTTCGTTTTCTCAAAGAAAGGAATACACCATATCATACGAAGCTTTTCTGAAATGTACTTGTGTTAATTAATTAGTATTTGTAAAAATAGTAGCTAGCAAAAGCTAACTGCTCGGTTCTCCAAGGGGGAACAAGGAGAAAGTAACTTAATCGGTTGTCTGCAGTATTGACGGAATATTGAATTTTATTCAGGGGACTATGTTATATGATTGATAAAAAATTCCTTTATTAGCAGTAAAACTCCGAGGAGAGACAAGACTTCAATTGAGAACCAAAACATGCTTTTTTGAGGTTTTTTAAACTCCATTATTATGGAAGGAAATAAAAAGGTTGCAATCATCATGATAATTAAGAGACGGATTATATCAGACATTAATAGCACTCCTAATATTTAATCAGTTTCATTATATAGTTATTTCCAATGAGACGGAATTTAAGAATTGTTTTATTGAAATTCGAACAAAAAAGGTCCTGTTGTCTCCAACAGAACCTTTTCTAAAATGGCAAAGAGTAACTCTTACCTTACTCTTCTGCTATATAATACACAAAACACGTATAGATGTGTAGAACAAGAAATTCCAATATAATTATTCGAATAAAGTGTTTAAAAGTATCTTGTCGGGATTTAATACAAGGGATTAAATTACAAACGTTGATTTATCAATGGATATTAATGATGAACTAGAAAATGATAGTTAATAAAAAAATATTACAATAATAAAATATACAATATTGCATATTCAATTGAAATAGAAATTTACAAGTAGAAAGCGAGGAATAACAATGGGGCTAGGAAACCATAGAACAGAAAATAGTTTGAGTGTAAATGACATTTCCAAAATGACAGGTGTTCCGCGTTCTACTATTTATGCGAAAGTGAAAGAATTAAAAGAGGGGGATTTATAATGGAGGAATACGAACAGCTTCGACAGGAATTTCGTAATATAAGTAAGCAATACTGGAAACAGACTAAAAAACCCAAAATGTTTTTCAAAAACAGATGTTCATTTGCATCATAAAATTCCATTAAAATCAGGCGGAACGAATGATTATGAAAACCTTGTTCCTTTATGCGAAGAATGTCATTGGGAACTCCATAGACACTTCGAAACAGTTAAATCACACGAGTATTTTATGAAGACACCTAAATATACAGAATTGATAGGATTATGGGAAATATTGAATGATCCATTATCTATGAAAGAGTTCAAGGAATTTGTTTATAAAGGATTGGATTTAAAAAGAAATGTACAAAAATCATTTAATGAAGAAGAAATAGAAGCAAACAAAAAACAATTAAAGTAGCGAATCCGCTGCTTTTTTATTTTGTCACCATTTAAGAAGGACTGGAATATATTAGGAGTGAATAAAAGCATAGGAGTGATAAATATGTTCTTCGCAAAGTTACGTGGTAGAAATGAAGTTCCACCAGTAGAAACCGATGCTAGAGGACAAGCTTTCTTTAAATTAAGCCAGGACGAGCTTAGTTTAAAATTCAAGTTAGATTTATTCGATATAGAAAATGTAGTAGTTGCCCATCTGCATCTAGGAGCCAAAGGAACGAACGGTCCTGTTGTAGCTTTTTTATTTGGGCCTATAACAAATCCGGTTTCAATAGAGTGTGCAACTTTTACAGGAATGATCACTCAAGAGGACTTGGTTGGGCCGTTGGCTGGTCAAACTTTAGACGCTCTTGTAAATGAAATCATCTCTGGAAACATTTATATTAATGTTCATACAGTACAACATCCTAATGGCGAAATTCGTGGCCAATTGTATCATTGCTAATTAAGTATAGTAGTGAAAAAGTTTAGTGTAAGACATAAATCATCCGTTGAGCGGGCTTTTATTTGGAAGAGGATGACTGAAAAAAATACAGATAACCAATATAATCTTAATTACTTTTAAAATTCATTTTCATTGTTTTGAAAGTAATCAAATTTAATTAGAAAACAATATGAAGTTACAATTAATTAGAAGTAGCGAATCCGCTACTTTTTTATTTTGCATAGAAAAAAGGAAACCGCAAAGGATCCCTTGTATATTAAGCTGCTTTATAATTTTTATTTTTAATCCTATTTCTAGTATCCATAAATGCGGCGAATGTCGCTATAGCACCACCTAAATCATAAACTTGGAATTTGTGGACAAAAGCAAGTCCTACAATGAAATTGTAGCTGTATATAAAGCATGTAATACCGAACAGCCATAACATGAACTTCAAATCTTTTAAGCTCAATCTATAACCTTAATTCTTTTCCACATATGTATCAACTCCTATTGTTCTGAGGTTCTATAGTTTTTCTTGTTGATCTCTCGCATGTCTACGATAAAGAATAGAAAGAAGATAACAGCTGCGATGCCATTAACCCAGTAGTACGTATGTCCCATTGTGAATCCATCATAGAAGGAATAGGCATTCCAAATTATAAGGATTACTGAGCAGATAGTAGAGGTCAGTAATGAGCCAAAACTTCTCATGATTTTCACCTCGATTCAAATTTTTAGAACTTTTTATACAATTATACATTTAAATAAAAAGATTTGCAAAAGGAATTACCATAAGGAGGAGTTATGACGAGTTACTTCCTAACGTATACGCTCTAACGGGACAAACTGTTGGGAATGGTGGATATCAATACGTTAAGTCTCAGGTGGATTCGGTACTAACTCCTTAGATGAAGCTATTCAAGCTATGGCAGAACGAGGAATAAAAGGTAGCGTTAATGTTGATCTACTTTCTGGACTATGTTATATCCAAATCGATGTCCTACTTAATGCAGAGTTAGATAAGATTACTTGGTGGATGGATACTAGACCAGGTGGTAAATGGTGGTATGAATATATCAAAGTGAGATAATAGTTGAAGCCGTCCTTAATCGGGCGTCTTCAACTATTATCTAAATGCTTCCTTAGCTTTCTCTATTGAGTTCTGTTCCTCTTTTGTATTTGTAAATTCGATAACCATAACAGACAATCCAAAACATAAACAAACAGCCTTTATCTTGCTAACTCTCACAAGAACCTACACTTTTTCTCTATCTTAACCTAGAATACAAAATTCTTTCATTTTTATTCCCGGATATATTTGAAAAACTGTATATTTTTTATCTTAAATCAATTATATCTATAAATTTAAGAAAAATTCTGTTATACGATGCATCAGTGCAAGCTATTAAATTCTTTATTGGATTTATGTCAGTTACAGTCACATATCTAGTAAGCAAATGACCATCTCTATAATAAGTAATCCATATCTTCTCTTCAGAAAGAAATGAACATAATAACTTGTTTTCAATAATTTCTTGTTCGTCTTGGGTTAATGTAGGGCGCTCCACTTTTATTTGTTTTTTAACAATCTTACCAATACCGATGAATTTCTTCGGTATCGAAGCGAATGGAGTCCGCTTAACCATTCCTATTTCTTTTGGCATATGTGTATAGTTCATACTGTATATCTCCCTAATTGCTATTAATAACTGTATCATTATATCAATTTTTGGAGATGTTAGGACTATTTATGTAATTATAAAATAAACATTTAGAGGTTTTTGGCTCCTTATAAAATCAACCCAATTTAACTAATCATGATTTATATATATAATAGGAAAAAATTTATAAGAGTCAGTTTATTTTTTCTCAATACCTCACTCAACCAGTAAGTATTTATGCCAGATTAAATCTCTACGTTTTCATTGACAAAAAGCTGACTATACTTAGTCAGCTTTTTGGATACTATAATCTAGTATTTATCAGTCCCAAAGACATGTTCTTTGCCTTTAAGTTGACACTGAAAATCTTACCAATGTTTTCTTTTGCAATGACAACAAATAAAGAAACATTTACAACGACACTTATCTCTCTTAAACTTCCAATCATCATCACAATGGTGCTTTTCTTTAGATTTCCACCAATCATCATCACAATGGTGCTTTTCTTTAGATTTCCACCAATCATCATTACAATGGTGCTTTTCTTTAGATTTCCACCAATCATCATCACAATGGTGTTTTTCTTTAGATTCCCACCAATCATCATCACAATGGTGCTTTTCTTTAGATTTCCACCAATCATCATCACAATGGTGCTTTTTCTTAGAACTCCAGCAATCATTATTCCAGGACATTCTTTTATACCTCCCTTCAATTACGGTTCATATTATTCTATGTTTTAGTAAAAAAACTGCTTGTTCATTAACCTATCATCATACTTTTATATGATAGAGTGCTTTCTACTAGATATAGAATTCATACAAACTATGCTAATTTTCAAGGGAGAGTGGAGAGAACTACTGGTTATGATATTGATCAACAAACACTTGTTGAAGAAAAACGTTCTGATTTTAAATAATCTCTTATTTTGGAGTACGCTTTTTTGAATGTATATTTCGTAATAGCAAAGGAAGAACATACTATATAACTGCAAATGAAGCCTTTTTATCTATTTACCCATTTCGCTTAATAATTTATCCATTTTTTGTTCTTTTGATGATGTTGAGGTATATGTCTTATTTTCAACGCCGCGGTAGTTGATATTTGCCAAAAATGGAAAGGAAAATCCTTCATTATATCTTAAAAAGGAGCTCTCTTTATCAAGAGAGCTCCTTTTCTTATTTCTTCTTTTTTTCTGTCGGTTGGCTTTGTTTAGCGAAATTAGATGAATCATCGAAATTCGGTTGCTTTTTACCAGCATTATTACTTCTACCTTTTCCCATATGTAATGCACCTCCTCTCACCCTTACTATTCCCAATAAAAAAATCCTCTTGCATCCAAGAGAATTTTTTATTGGGCTCTTATTAATAATGCCCAACTGTTCCCGTAGTACTTCCAACACTTCCAGCCCTTCCAGCCCTGCCATACCATATTGGATGCTGTTGACCATATAGGTAGTCAATAATGAATAGAATTTTCGTTATGGGGGATTTTGATTCTTTAGCTTGATAGCGATGAGGTAGCACCAACAAAACACAAATTTCGTACGCTACGACAATGTAAAGATTTTATGCTGCCCGTAAAAAACTGATTAGTGAGAGCTCATAATCTGCGGGGGGATGGGCACCCCCGCGAATTTAAGTTTTACTTTATAAAAAAAACAAGGATCGGTCGGTACTGCTTGTTATTTGACTATTACTTTTCCAACCATTCCTTTCAAGTAGTGGAACCGACATATTAGTTCATATGTACCGGGAGTTTCAGCTTTTACGGTAATTGTTATTTCTTTTCCTGACGGGACTTCTGCGTCAATTCCGAGCTTTTTCACCGTAAAGGTATGTTCTCTATTTCCTTTGTTTTTCAATAGCAACGTTGTCGTTTTCCCAGCCGGAACAGTGATGATATTCGGATTAAAGTAATCATCATTCAATTCAACCTCAATAGGCTGTCTCACAACGTCGGATTCGGCAAATACACGGAGCGAACCTAAAGTAGTCATAACTACAATCATCGCAAGTGAAATGATTAATCCAGTTAATAGCTTTTTCACAGACATTCGCAATCCCTCCTTTCCTAAGCACTAGTGTTTTCAAATTTATAAAATATTATCACGATAAATAGGGTTTAGGCGTGGCTCACATAGTAATTCTTTCGGCAACTTCTAATAACCAAGTGATAACTGGAATAGGATTTGTGTAAAGTGAAACTTTAATCAGTGGGGGGCATTCCACACTGATTATTAGCCTTCACCAATCGGACGTTTACGGGCAGCCCGACTCCCACCTAACTTCTTTGCTCCACCTGAATTTTGAGGTGGGAGTTTTACTGCCCGGCAAATAGCGGGGTAAATAAAAAAAGCCTCCACTACTGTGGAAGCTTTTCCAAATGATGTGCAATATCGATATACATATCGGAATAAACCGAATGGATTTCATTACTAGGCGCAGCGTTAGAAGAGAAGTGGACGATAACCATATTTGCTTTTGGATCGATGTAAAGGGTTTGTCCGTAACTGCCTAACACTTCGAAAGCACCTTGTTCATTATGCGGAATCCACCATTGATTATGATAAGAAATTGAAGCGCCAATGCCGATTGCGAGTTCACCTTCTTGTACACCTTTCACACTTTCTGTAATAGAAGAAGGGACGATTTGTTTTCCGTTATATTGACCGTTATTTAATAGTAATTGCCCGAATCTTGCCATATCTCTAGCAGTTGCATTTAAACCAGCGCTTGCTTGTTCTACTTTTGTTTCATCTGTAACGTAATAAGCGTTGTCTTCCATACCAATTTGAGACCAAATTCGCTCGCTTACATTTTCAGCTAACGATTTGCCAGTGATTGTTCGGATAATCCAAGCGAGTGTTTCTGTTGATCCATTATTGTAAGAAAAAGCGGAACCAGTTGCCGCAGTCTCTTCTGCTTCTAGTAACATATCATAAATTTTCATAGGACCATCGTAGTTTTTGCCTCGGGGTAAAATATTACTAGCTAAATATAGTTGTGCATCTTGATTTTCTAGTCCTAACTGCATATATCCGTGAGTAGGGTACTGGGCAGAAACTTGCATGTCCATTAATTGCTGAAGTGTTGCTTTTCCGAACGGTGTATTTTTTAATTCTTTTATGTAAGTGTCAGCTGTTTTTTCTACATCAATAAGATTTTCTTCAGCGAGAGATTGTATGACTGCACCAGTAAAAACCTTTGCTAATGATGCCATTCCATGAGGATCACTCTCGTTATATCCATTGAAATATCGTTCATAGACAAGTTGACCATTATGTACAACGACAAAAGCATCTGTTTTATTTTCGGCTAAAAGTTTCTTTAGAGGAGTCGTATTTCCAAATCCACGCTCCACAGCAAAATCGTCTAAGTTTTGTAACGCGGTAGGGAAGTGAGCAACTTGGTCAGGATTGTTTTTTACTTCATTAATTAAAGTGAATTCTTTCATATGTGTATACGACCAACGTAAGTAAGGATCGTCTAACCAGTTTTCTTTTGTGACATTTTCTTTAGTAGGGGTCGTTTTATTATGTTTAAAAAAAGTAAACCCAAGCCCTGTAACTACGAATAGTAATACTAGTAACAGTAATAGCAGGGGAGATTTCTTTACATTCATGTAGGTACCTCCTTTAGTTTCTATTATAAGTATACGCTCGTCTTAAAAGAAATACAAAATAAGGAAAGTAAACGGGTAAGTTTACTTTCCTTATGAACGTTAAGCGGATATTTGTCCGTCTGTATGTTGCTTTTTGAATTTTTGTTTTCGTCCGTGTAATCCATAATAAAGAAGTAAAGTGAACGCAACGATAATAGCTGCGATAAAATACATATTATGATAACTTGATTTGGCAGCGACTATACCTAAAATGAAAGAACCAAAGCCAATGCCGCTATCAAAGAACGAGTAGTAAGTAGCTGTCGCAGAACCACGTCGATGGTTTGGAGCGGCAGAAATTGCGATCGTTTGGAAGCTTGGAATTAGTGTTCCGTAACCTAAACCGATTAATACGCCTGCGCTCAGGAACCAAAATGGAGTTTGCGCTTGACTTAAAGCGAACATTCCAATTGTGAAAATAATGATAGCTGGATAAATAAGTACGTTTTCACCGAAGCGATCAAAGATTTTTCCTGTAAATGGACGAGAAATTACAACAACAAGTGCGTATACAATGAAGAAATAACTTGCAATCTCACCTAAACCGAGCTCTTTTGCATAAATAGGAATAAAGGATAAAATACCACTATACGAAAAGGCTAAAACAAATCCTGTCAGAGCGATCGGAATAGAGGATGGTTCAATTAAGTCTTTCCATTTCATTTTTTCTCGTTTTTGTTTACTTACTGGTTTTTCATGTGGAATATTCACTACTAAACCTAATAAAAATGCGAGTAATGAAAATACCGAACAAACGATAAATAGTACAGTAAATGAAAAATGAGAAATAATTGTTAAACCTAAAAAAGGACCAATTACCATCGGTAGACTCATAAATACACCGTAATAGGCAAGCGCTTCACCGCGTCTATGAGCTGGTGCTACATCAGTTACAATTGTTCCAGTTGCTGTTGTTGCCATTCCGAACCCAATACCATGTAAGAAGCGAAGGGCAAGTAATAAAAACAAACTTTGCGTACCGAAATACATAACAGTAGCGGCTAAAAATAGTGAAAGTGAAATAAATAATATTTTCTTTCTTCCTAAATCATCGAGCCATTTTCCTGTGAATGGTCTACATAAAACAGATGAAATAAGAAAAACAGTTGCAACTAAACCAATTTCCTCAGGTTTTCCTTTTAGGCCGTCTATAACATAGACAGGCAGAGTAGTCATAAGCATGTAAAATGTTAAAAAGAGAAACAGACTACTAAAACAAGTTCCGAGGAAATCCTTCGTCCAAAGTTTTTCACTTTGCATCGTCATCCCTCCATATTAATGATCTAAATTTTTGATAATTTGTTGTAACAATTGAAAAGCTTCATGTAAATCTTCTTCTTTAATACCTTCTAGCGTCTTTTCTTCAAAGGAATCAACTTCTTCTTGCCATACTGGAATCATTTTTAGTGCAGTATCAGATAATGAAATCAACTTTTCACGGCGATCTTTTCCTTCTGTACGAATAATCCAGCCCATCGTTTCCATACGTGTTAACGTACGAGTCATCGTTGGTGATTCAACATTTAAATACTGACATAATTCGGTTTGGGTACAAGCTCCAGTTTGATTAATGCGGAAAATAACAGCCCATTGCGCACTAAATAATCCTGTTGGAGATACACGTTCATTAAATTTCTTCGTAAACTTACGAGAAGTTTGACTGACAAGGTGAAAAAAATGTTGTTTTTCGTCCATGTATTTGGATCCTTTCAAATTAGTTACCTAGCTAACTATATACCTTTTTATTTTAATTGTCTAGTAATAGACATGTTGCTTTATGTGGAAATTTCGTATAGATTTTATGTTGAGAACATACATTCTACATGGTATTCTTTAATTAAGTAAAGAATTTTCTTTCTATTAAAAGAATGGGGGAACTTGTAATGATTAAGCCTGCAACAATGGAGTTTGTTTCACTATCGAACGGAGAAACGATTGCATATCAAGAAGTTGGAAGGCAAAATGAAGAAATGCTCGTGCTCATTCATGGGAATATGACATCGTCACAACACTTTGATTTAGTTATTGAGAAACTACAAAAACAATATCATATTTACGCAATTGATTTAAGAGGATTTGGACAATCAACGTATAATAAGGCGATAGATTCTTTACAAGACTTTGCAGAAGATGTGAAACTTTTTATAGATAAATTTAATTTAAAGAAATTTTCATTAATGGGATGGTCAATGGGCGGCGGTGTTGCGATGGAGTTTACAGCGAGCCATCCAACTTTTGTAGAAAAGCTAATATTAGTAGAATCGGTAGGGATGAAAGGGTACCCGATATTTAAAAAAGATATTAACGGGCAACCAATTGGATCGAGTTTATTAAAAACGAAAGAAGAAATTGCGCTAGACCCAGTGCAAATTGCACCCGTACTAGATGCAATAAAAAATATGAATAAAGCATATTACCGTACAGTATGGAATCTATTAATATATACACATAATCAACCTGAACCGGATCGTTATGAAAAATATTTAGATGATATGTTAACGCAGCGCAATTTTGTTGATGTTAATTATTCATTAGTTACATTTAATATTTCAGACGAACATAATGGTGTTGTACGAGGAAATGGACATATTCATCGTATTCAAGCCCCGACACTCGTCATACAAGGTGACCGCGATTATGTCGTACCACAAGTAGTTGGTGAGGAATTAGCGAAACATTTGCCAAATGCGGAGTTGAAGGTGTTAGAAGATTGCGGGCATTCACCGTTTATTGATTGTTTAGATGTATTTATACAGCATGTAGAGGATTGGTTAGACAATAAATAATTCCCGAAATATAAAACTTGCATATACTATAGCATTGGTATGTATAAGGGGAGAGAGTCAATGCATAATCCATTTTTAATATATCATTCTCCATATAATCATCAATATATAAAAATTATTATTGATCCGATGTATATGCAAGTTTCACCAGCTGTAGTTCCTTTACAAGTGCAGCAGCAACCAATGGTCCATACACATCAGTTTTTATATGGCCCTTCATTTTATGAAAATCCATATTTTAAACATTTTCATTACCATGTGAAAGCACAAGTTTGGGAAGGATAGGAAGCTAAAAAGTATATTCTTTTTAGCTTCTTTTTTATTGTTAATATTCGTACACGCATTTACAGAAACCATTTATAATGGAAAGTGGAAAGTGTGAGAAGGAGGAAAGAGGATGTCGATGCGTTTTACTTTTTGGATTATGGTTGGGATTGTGGCAATCTCAGGTTTGTCACAAGGGAT
The DNA here is from genome assembly GCF_030348325.1 of Bacillus hominis. NCBI lineage: Bacteria > Bacillati > Bacillota > Bacilli > Caryophanales > Bacillaceae > Bacillus > Bacillus hominis. The sequence goes on along the minus strand of NZ_JAUCFS010000005.1, from coordinate 2,905,249 downwards.
GCTCTTACCTGCCATCGCAATGATTTTTGAACAAGAAGGGGTTAGTTCAAGCATTAACGGTATTCATGCGACGGCATTATACATCGGGATATTATTTATTTCACCGTTTCTTGAAAAACCGATGCAAAAGTTTGGAATGAAGCCAATTATCGTTATTGGTGGGTTTCTCGTTATTATTTCATTATTCTTTTTTACACAAACATTTTCATTTTGGGTATGGTTTATTCTTAGATTTCTAGTTGGAGTCGGAGATCATATGCTTCATGTTGGAACGCAAACGTGGATTACGACAACGTCAGATCCTAGTAAAATAGGGAGACAAGTATCGATATACGGTGTATTCTTCGGAATTGGTTTCGCGGTTGGTCCGTATTTAGCGAGCACCGTTCAGTATGGCCTTGCAACACCATTTATCGTATCTACTATACTTTGCTTAATAGGATGGCTTTTACTACTACCAACGAAAAATGCATTTCCAGCACAAGATGAGGCGAAAACTGAAAGTGAATCATCCTTTTCTCGTTATAAACAAGTCGTTGGATTAGCTTGGATTGCGCTAATTGGTCCGCTCGCATACGGTGTACTTGAAGCGATGTTAAATAGTAATTTACCAGTATACGCACTTCGCAAAGGATGGTCTGTATCGGAAGTTGCATTCTTATTACCAGCATTTGCAGTTGGAGGTATTATTACACAAATCCCACTCGGTATGTTAAGTGATAAATACGGAAGAGATCGTATTTTAACGTGGATGTTCAGTGTAAGCACTGGCATTTTCTTACTTGCAGCAGTATTTGATCAATATTACTGGATCGTCTTTGCCTGTATGCTTCTAGCTGGTATGGTAATTGGATCATGCTTCTCATTAGGTCTTGGATTTATGACAGATTTATTACCGAGACACTTACTACCAGCAGGTAATATATTATCCGGAATTGCCTTTAGTATAGGAAGTATTATGGGGCCTGTATTAGGAGGCGTATTTATAGAAAAAATACAGTATACAAGCTTTTTTATTGCGGTTATGATTATAATGGGTATTCTCGCAATGGTATATATTATTTACATGAAAAATCAATTCGCATCAAGAAAAATAGAAAGTAGGTTAGGGCATGACAAAACAACCTAATAAGAAAAAATTTGAAGTACTAGAAAACGAAACGATTACAGACTGCTTAGCACGTATGGAACAAGAAGGATATGCGCCGTCTCGTCGCATGGAAGAGCCAATCTTTCATGAAGTGAAGAAAGACGGCAAAACAGTAGTTGAGCCGTGTGGTAGGAAAATTGTTTTTGAGGGAAAATTGAAGTAATCTAATAACAGATTTTCTTTATGGTATAGAGCCATCCAATTCATTTGAGTTGGATGGCTTGTTTTTTTACTGACCAATGAAAGACTAAGCTAAGCGATCTTTGTTAGTAAAGATAGTAGGGAGAAAAATTAACTACATAAAAATGTAAAAGTAAATTGAACGATGCTTAATTTATAGAATTTCAGCGTTGGGACATGAAGTATAAATCCGGAATATTTATACTTATACCATTGTAGGAAAGAAACATGATACAAAAGTAGGATGATTTAAAATATATTTATTTGTATTATAAAAACAAAATACATCTTTGGAAAATCAGAAGATTACGTATGTAGGGAAGGGAGAAATACAATGATACAAAGCATATACGAAACTCATTTGCATGTAAGAAATTTAGAAAAAGCGATAGATTTCTATCAAAATAAGTTAGGTTTAGCATTAGCAAGAAAACTATCGGAAAGAAGAGTCGCTTTCTTTTGGATAGGAGAAAATAAAAAACAAATGCTTGGATTATGGGAAGTACATACTAATGAAGATTTTGAGACGAAACACTTCGCTTTTCGTGTAGATTTAGAGTTTTTAAAGACTTCCAAATTGTGGTTAGAGGGGCGTGGAATAGAGGTAGTAGGGAGTCAGGGGAAAGGAAATCAAGAGCCAATCGTCCAAAGATGGATGCCAGCTGCAAGCGTATATTTTTTGGATTGTGATGGAAATAAATTAGAGTTTATATCTATGTTATATGATGATCCAGATGAATTAGAATATGCAACTTATTTAAGTGAATGGGATGCGGAGCACCAAGAAAAATAAAGTTTAATCAGTGGGAGTTTTATAGATTTGTATTATGTAAAATAGATAGAAACAAAATAAACCCCCTCAAGAATAAGGGGATTCTTGAAGGGTTTTTTATGCTTTATATATTTATATTGTTTGTAACTTATTAACGATCTTCACGTTTAGATATTTCAGCGCGTTGAATATAACCATCAGAGAAGCTGAAATAAAGAGAATAGCTTCCTCGATTATATATAAAGCCTTCACTAGTCATATCTTCTCCGATTAAATCGGGTTCACCAAACCATTCTTTTAATTCACTGATAGGGATACCCATTTTCACCCATATATATCTTGCGTCCGAAGGGTACATATCAATATTATACTCTCCGTATACTGCTGTAGTAGGTGCATCACATTCTGTACATGGTGCTTGCTTCAAAACATCAGGCACTCCAAATTCTTTTTTTACCTCAGATATATCTTTACGCAATGTATTTAATGTAAATGGGCCAAATGTCCCATCCTGTAAAGCTGTTGTTAACATTTGTTTCAGTTCTTCTTTTGAATTGATGTTGAAATTATAAGATCTGTTCTTTGCTATTGCATTATAGAAAAATTGTGCATACTGCTCACGCTTCACAAGCGTGTTTCCATTAAAATTACCTACCTCGTCACCTTGTGCTATACGGTTACTACGCAGTGTATTTACAGATTCATAGGCCCAATGCCCTTTTGGTACATCTTTAAAATTCCCTTGTCCTTTTAATTCTAAATGAAATGCTTTTTGTAATACTACCGCCATCTCATACCGAGTTAATACATCATCTGGACGAAATGTACCTGTTCCATCACCTGTCATAATTCCAGCTTGCGCAATGGCTTGGATATCCTTTTCAAACATATGATTTGTAATATCACTAAACATATTTCCCTGTTTATCGTCTGCTATTAAACCTAAATGTCGATTGACTAAAGAAGCTACCTGTCCTCTAGTAACATTGTCCCCAAAACCAAATTTCCCATTTCCATATCCCTTATAAATCCCTGCTGACGCTAAGTAATCAATAGCATCTTTTGACCAGTGGTCCTTTGGTACATCTGTAAATACAGTGCTCTCATTGCCAGCTACCTTATAGCTACTCGTAGTTGTTTGTGCATTTACTGTGCCTACCATAGTTGTAGTTGCTATTGCTGCGGTGAGTACTAATCCAAAAATTTTTTTAACTTTACTTGTTTTCTCCACCATTTGCGAAAGCCTCCCCAGTTTAATTTAACTTTATTAAATATACGTATTACACATATACATCTAATACAACTAAATGCATACATCATAATTGTAACATGTAAATAATGATTATTTTTCATTAATTTCCGTAATATGGATAAAATTTCAATAATCTACATGAAATTATAATTTTTAGATGATAAATATTCATCTCTATTTAATAGTGTTAGATGCAGTAAAACGTTCTGTTTTCCAATCTACGATAGAAAACAGAACGTATATTTGGTATAATCAAAACATACTATATGAAACGATGTACATGAGTTTGATATTTATGAAATAAGGTAAGTACTACATAACAATAACTACTCTATAGGATTCAGTTCATGTTATACAAATCAATCGTTAGAAAGGAAAAGAAGTAATGAATCAAATTTCATTTGAAGATTTATTTGAAGAAGAAAACGAAAAAGAAAAGGTGGAGGTAGCTGATATACTAGTACCTTTATCACCATTGCAAAAAGATATTTTGGAATTAGTGGATTCTGAAGAAATAAGTGCACTTGAGCTATGCGAACAATTAATACGATCTGGCAAAATATCAGATGAAAGATTCACAACGAATAAGCCTAAAGCATATGGACAAGTATGCTTACTATTAGAAGGTTTTGTTAAAGAAGGAAAGCTTATTTTTGTCAAAAGTGATGAGAAAAGAGATAGGGTATATAAAAGGTAGTTACTGGTGTTGGAGATAATGAGTTTAATCCTCAAGGTACAACAACTCGTGGTGAATCAGCTGTATTTTTAGTGAAGATGTTATTAGCCTTCACCAATCGGGCTTTTACAGGCGGTTGATCTCCCACCTAAATCCTTTGCGTTCGCCGAACTTTGAGGGGGGAGTCTTACTGCCTCGTTAATGCGGGATAAATTTTATAGAAGGTGTCAGAAAAGGAGCTGTTCCAAATGAAAATTTGGAACAGCTCCTTTTTAGTATTGTAGACAAATTGCTAATATCATTTTATTAATTTTATAGATTCCTTATATAAGCCCCTCATAAGCACCTACCAAGTAATAAATCATTAAACAAAAACAAAAACAAAAACAAAAACAAAAACAAAAACAAAAACAAAAACAAAAACAACTACAAGAACAAAACAAGCGCGAAAAAATAAAACCGTCGTAGTAGTAAAAAAATTTGGAACTCGAATGCCAAAACCGTTTGCCCATTCCTATATTTATATTGAAGGATTGGAATTTTCCTTTTTACTAGTAATGGGCGGGAGGGAAAACTGATGGCGGTGTACCGTAATGTGCAGGTGAATTTTTGGCAAGATGAATTTATTTTAGATTTAACGCCAGAAGAGCGTTATTTTTACATATATTTGTTAACTGGTACGAAAACGAAGCAATGTGGGATTTACATATTACCGAAGCGTTTGGCAGAGCTTGAAACAGGTTACAGTATGGAGACTGTTGAGAAGCTATTGAACCGATTTGTAGAATACGGGAAGATTTTATATGATGCGGAAACGAAAGAGATATTCATAATAAATTGGTTACACTATAATCCTATTTTTAATGCGAACATAGAGAAATGTGTATTACGTGAGCTGAAAACGGTGAAAAGTAAAGAATTCCTACATAAGTTTTTACGTAAATGTCTTGAGGAAGAATGCAAGATTCCGTTATTACTTCAGTATTTTGGTATGCCAGAGGAAGAGATTAGTAGTAATTCACAACAAGAAATTATTCAAGAGAAGGACGATACGGAAGAGGTAGAAAGAGAAGAGGATGCCACTACACATAGTGATATTTACAAGTTTTACGAACAAAATATTAGTAGTTTATCTCCATATATCGTGAAGGAATTAAAGGGGTGGATGCAAAGAGTTTCAGAAAGCTCAGTACTAGAGGCGCTTAAAATTGCGTTTAAAAATAATAAGCGAACATTTGCTTATGTGAAGGGGATTTTGAGGAATTGGTGTAAAAAAGGGCGAGTAAACTTCAGTAAAGGAAAGGAAGCAGTGCGTAAGAGAGAAGTATTTAGTTTGTATGATCCATAACATGAGAAAGTAAGGTTTTTTCTTTTCTAAAAGGTTCTTTTACGATAGAAGCGAATAGTTTGAGAAAGGAGGGGTTATATGGAAGTCGTCATAAAAAAGAAACGAACTAGAGGTAAGAGAATTTTTATTTGGTCTAGTAGTATCGTTCTTTTGTTAGTTATTTGTACTGCGATTTTTTTGAACGTATATACGCTGGGATCTATGCCAAAGATAGATGGAACGATAAAGCTAGAGGATTTACAACATGCTGTTACGGTGAAGCGAGATAGTAAAGGTGTACCTCATATTAAAGCAGAAAATGCACATGATTTATATTTTTCACAAGGGTATGTACAAGCGCAAGATCGTTTGTTTCAAATGGATTTAAGTAGAAGACAAGCTTCTGGAATGTTAAGTGAAGTAGTTGGGGAAGCAGCTGTTGATCGAGATAAGTTGTTTCGAACGCTCGGTTTACGGCGAGCAGCAGAAGCGTCTGCTAGTCAATATGACGGGGAAGCGAAATACGCTTTGCAGTCATTTTCTGATGGGGTGAACGCTTTTATACGCGAAGCGAAAGAGGAAAAGAAATTGCCAGTTGAGTTTACTATATTAGGTTATGAACCTGCTGAATGGTCAATTGTGGATTCTTTAACGATTGGAAAGTATATGGCGTTTGATTTAGGGGGACATTGGCACGGACAGGCGTTTCGATATTGGGCGCTGAAAAACCTTCCGAAAGAGCAAGCAAATGAACTATTTCCGGCCTATCCGAAAGATGCACCTAGATTGCTAGCGGAACTGCAAAATACAAATGTGAATGTAGCGCAAAGTTTTTCAAATACGGTCATTCCCCCTGAGTTTAACGGTAGTAATAACTGGGTTATAAGCGGTGAGAAGAGTGCGTCAGGTAAGCCGATTTTAGCGGATGATCCCCATCTTTCTCTTGCGACACCTTCAATTTGGTATCAAACAAAACTAGAAATGAAAGATTTACATGTGAGTGGCGTTATTTTCGCTGGAGTGCCAGGAGTTATATTAGGCCATAACGACAAAATAGCATGGGGCGTTACGAATACAGGTCCTGATGTGCAAGATTTATATATTGAAAAAAGAAACCCTACTAATGAAAATGAATTTCTGTATAACGATAAATGGGAAAAAGCGACTGTTGTTGATGAATCTATTAAAGTAAAAGGCGGAAAAACAATTCCTTATAACGTTACGATTACGAGGCACGGTCCAGTCATTTCAGAGTTTGCGGATAAGGGGAAAGAAAAAACGAAAACAGTATTCTCTTTAAAATGGACTGCTTTGGAGCCTTCAGCTGAATTAAAGGCTGTTTTAAATATGAATAAAGCAAAAAATTGGGATGAGTTTGAAACTGCTCTTCAAGATTTTCATACACCAACTCAAAACTTTGTGTTTGCATCAAACGATGGCACAATTGCTTATAAAGCAAATGGAAATATACCAGTGCGTAAAAAAGGTGATGGTAGTTTGCCAGTTCCGGGATGGACAGATGAATATGAATGGGAAGGCTATATTCCGTTTGATCAGCTGCCAAAAGTAATAAATCCGAAAGAAGGGTTTATTTCAACTGCAAATAATAAAATTGTTGATGATAATTATCCGTACCATATTAGTAATACGTGGGCGCAGCCATATAGGCAAATGCGTATTCAGGAGTTTTTGCAAGAGAAGGATAAGTATACGGTAAAAGATTTACAGAAGTTACAGATGGATCAAAAGAATTTATCCGGGAAAGAGTTTACCCCTATATTTTTAATGGAGTTAAATAAGACATCTTTATCTAATGTAGAGAAAGAAGGAGTAAAACAATTAACAAAGTGGAACTTTTACGATAGTAAAGATGAAGCAGCACCGTTAATTTTTCATTTATTAATGAAGGAGATTTCAAATACGTTATTTTCAAAAGAAATACCGAAAGATGTGATGGAGTTATTTGAAGGGAAGCAACAAGTTGTCGATGAATTAATTCGTAAGCAAGTAAATGGGGAAAATAGCGCATGGTTTACAAAGTACGGAGGCTTCACAGAAGTTGTACATACATCGTACGCAAATGTAATGAAGAAATTGCAGAAGGAGTATGGATCAGGTGTTGCGGAGTGGAAGTGGGGAGATTATCATCAACTTGCTTTTACACATCCAATTTCGAGATCATCTAGTATATTAGCACTACTTGCATTTAATCGTGAGAAACCAGTTCCAATTGGTGGAAGCCAAGTTACCGTTCAAGCAGCAAGTTACGGAGAGAACGGTATTGTAAATCATGGGGCTTCTTGGCGATTCGTTATTGATACGAAAGATATGTCAAATGGTTATCATATAGTAGGACCAGGACAGTCAGGACATTTTAGAAGTGATTGGTATCATGATCAAATAGATGATTGGGTGAATGGTGAGTATCATACGACTACACTGAATACAGATGGGATAGAAGGAAAAGTGTTAAATTTAGTCCCTAAATAATGTGTGGATATTTTGAGAGGGGATATTTTGTAAAGGAGCGGGAGAACCGCTCTTTTTTTGAATTGTTTTTCTTATGGAATATATGTGAAAAGTTGTATAAAATAAGAAAGAAAGCCAAAAAATTATAGGGGGAAACTTGTGAAGAAAAGTAAGTGTTTAGTACGTATTTTAGGAGTGTGTATCATGTTGTTTTCTTTTTGTTTTCAAGGAAAGGTACAGGCAGATGTAAATACTGTTCAATCCGGAAAAATAAAAGCAGGAAACGTAACTGTATGGGAAGTTGGCAATGTAGCGAAAGTGTTATCGGATGTGGAGCGCTTAAATTTAAATACAGTAAATGTACCGATTCAAGTGGATATTCCGAATGTGACTTCTACTAATATGGTAATTAATCAGGCGCAAAAGAAACAAGCTATTATTTTAATTCAAGAATTATTAAAGCGTAATATTCAAGTTATAGTGGAACCGTTCCCATATATACAGCAAGGAAATGTTGGAGAAACTGAATGGAATCCAAGTAACATTAATGATTTCTTTTGGAATTGGAAAACGGTTGTTTTACAAGATATTTTTAATTCCATTACAAGTAAATACAATGTGTATGGACTAAAAATCGCTTCTAATTTCGTGAATATGGAATATGCAGAAGGATACTGGAGCGATACGATTGATTTTGTTCGTCAGCAGTATAAAGGGAATGTTTTGTATCAAATGAACTGGTGGTTAACAGCAAGCTTTGATCCTTCTTATGAAGCGAAGTTTAAAGAAAAAATAAATCGTCCATATTTGAAAAAGGTGGATATTGTTAGTATCGATAGTTGGTTTGAAGTTTCAGGGAAAAGAAATCCTACATATGAAGAAGTAAAGCAAAACTTATTTGCGACGACAGTATATAATCGTGGGCAAAATGTTGTTCAGCAGCTTGAACAATTACATAAAGCAACTGGAAAGCCAGTTTACTTTGGTGGATTCAACGTTCCAGCGCGTGAACTTGGCTTGCAAAATCCGTGGAACCCAGACGTTTCAAATGTGTTTTCAAAAGATGTCCAATTAAACGGATGGCGCGCTTACCGAGATGTATTAGAACCGAAGCCGTATTTTAAAGGTTTTTCAATTTGGTTTATCGGCTCTAATGATAGTACGCATGCATATCAAATACATAGTAAAGAAGCAGAGGCAGTTATTAACGGGTGGTACCGAAAATAAATTTTTTAAAATAGGCAAGTTTTGAAGTATATTACATATATTTTTAGTGAAAGGCCTTTCACCATCTTATCACCTAGGGGGCAATCATAATGAAATTTTTGTCTTACCTTACAGTAATTTTGGTGATTCTCGGAGGTTTGAATTGGTTATTTGTAGCGTTAGATTACAACGTAGTTGAGAAATGGTTTGGTTCTATGCCGGCGCTTGTGGACACTATTTATTGGCTCTTTGGTCTATCTGCTATTTATCAAATTTTTGATCGGTTCTTTACGAGTAAGTAGCTATTATACTTTTATTACTAGAGTGTTAAGTACGATTATGTACTTAACACTTTTTTATATGTTTATGAAATAATGAAATGTATATGCAAGCGATTCCATTGCGTCTTGCGCCGTAATACTAGAAAAGAAATTGACCATGTCTTGTATTGTGGGGTATAATTCAGAAAGTTTAAAAAATAATAAAAATGAGAAGTAAGGAGGTTATCTGGGTGATGGAGAGAGTATATAATTTTTCAGCAGGACCATCTATACTCCCTTTGCCAGTTTTAGAGAAAGTGCAAAAGGAGCTTGTAAATTATAACGGGACAGGCATGTCTGTTATGGAAATGAGCCATAGATCTTCTTATTTCCAAAGTATTATTGATGAAGCCAGTAGCTTACTTCGTGAATTAATGAGCATTCCTGATGAGTATGAAGTTTTATTTTTACAAGGCGGTGCTTCATTACAATTTTCTATGATACCGTTAAATCTAATGAGTACTTATAAAAGGGCTGGTTATGTACTTACAGGTTCTTGGTCAAAGAAAGCATTGCAAGAAGCCGAAAAAGTAGGGGAAGTACAAGTAATTGCTTCTTCTGAAAAAGAGAAGTTTACTACGATTCCTAAAATAGATGATTTACAAAGTGATGAAAAACTAGATTATGTACATATAACAACAAATAATACAATTGAGGGGACAAAATATGTGGATATTCCACATTTAGAAAGAGTGCCGCTTGTTGCGGATATGTCCTCAAATATTTTATCAGAACAATATGATGTTACGAAGTTTGGCCTTATATATGCGGGTGCGCAAAAGAATTTAGGGCCAGCAGGCTTAACGATTGTAATTATAAAAAGAGATTTAATTGGCCGTGCGGGCCGCTCTTGTCCTACGATGTTAAACTATGAAACTTACAGTAAAAATAACTCCCTATATAATACACCGCCATCCTTTAGTATTTACGTAACGAAACTTGTACTAGAGTGGTTGAAAGAACAGGGCGGGGTAGCTGCGATTGAAGACCAAAATAGAATAAAATCTTCACTTCTTTACAATTTTTTAGATGAATCTAAATTGTTTACTTCACCAGTTGATCCTACGTATCGATCACTTATGAATATTCCGTTTACAACACCGTCAGAAGAGCTTAACAATCAGTTTTTACAAAAAGCGAAAGAACGCGGTTTCGTTACGCTAAAGGGACATCGTTCAGTAGGTGGTATGCGTGCAAGTATTTACAATGCGATGCCAGTGGAAGGTGTTGGGCAATTAGTAGCTTATATGAAGGAATTTGAGCTTGAAAATAGATAGGGAGATGGGGATATGTTTCGTGTTCAAACGTTAAATCAAATTGCGGAAAAGGGTTTGCAAATTTTTGATGGGAATTGCTATGAAATTGGAGACAAAGTAGGTCATCCAGATGGTATTTTACTTCGTAGCTATTCTTTACATCAAGAAGAGCTTTCAGAAGATTTAAAGGCAATTGCAAGAGCTGGTGCCGGTGTAAATAATATTCCTGTTGAGCGTTGTACGGAAAAAGGGATTGTAGTATTTAATACGCCAGGGGCTAATGCGAATGCAGTGAAGGAACTTATTATCGCAAGCCTTATTATGTCTTCCCGTAATATTATAAACGGAGTGAGCTGGACGAAAGAGTTGGATGGGGAAGAAGTACCACAGCTTGTTGAAGCTGGGAAGAAGCAATTCGTTGGATCAGAAATTGCGGGGAAACGTTTAGGTGTTATCGGTCTTGGCGCAATTGGTGCTTTAGTTGCGAACGATGCGTTATCTTTAGGGATGGACGTTGTCGGATACGACCCATATATATCTGTTGAAACAGCATGGCGTCTTTCTACGCAAGTACAAAGAGCGTTTAGCCTAGATGAAATTTTTGCAACATGTGATTATATTACACTGCATATTCCTCTTACAAATCAAACGAAGGGAATTATTGGTGAACACGCTATAGAGACGATGAAAAAAGGAATGCGTCTATTCAATTTCTCAAGAGGAGAACTTGTAGATGAAACAGCTCTTCAAAAAGCGTTAGAAGAAGATACTATTACACATTACGTAACGGATTTCCCGAATGAAAATGTTATAAAGATGAAAAATGTAACAGCGACGCCTCATCTAGGTGCATCTACGTCTGAATCTGAAGAAAATTGTGCAGTAATGGCTGCACGTCAATTACGTGAATATTTAGAGACAGGTAATATTCGTAATTCAGTAAACTATCCAAACGTAGAGCTTCCGTACATTGGAAAAAAACGAATTACAATTATGCATCAAAATGTACCAAACATGGTAGGACAAATTACAGGATGTTTAGCAGAACATCATATTAATATTGCGGATATGATTAATCGTAGTAAACATTCTTGGGCGTACACAATGATTGATATTGATAATGGTATTGATGATATAATTAAAGAGAATATTGTGGAAAATATAAGAAAAATTACAGGTGTTGTAGCCGTTCGAATGATTGTGTAAAGGAGAGAGAAACTTGGCAAATATCCGACCGTTTCGGGCCATCCGTCCAGTAGAAGAAAAAGCAGTGCAAGTTGCAGCTTTACCTTACGATGTATTAAATAGTGAAGAAGCAAGAGAAGTTGTAAAAGGGAATCCATATTCTTTTTTACATGTTGATAAAGCCGAAATTGATTTAGATCCGGCACTTTCGCCGTACGATGATCGCGTATATGAAAAAGCGGGTGAAAATTTAAAGCAATTTATACAAGAAGAAGTGTTCGTTCAAGACGAAGAGCCAGCGCTTTACATTTATGAACTGACGATGCAAGGAAGAACGCAGTCAGGCCTTGTTGTTTGTACATCGATTGACGAGTATGAAGATGATACAATTAAAAAACATGAGCGAACACGCCATGAAAAAGAACAAGATCGTATTCGCCACGTAGATGTGTGTGACGCAAATACGGGTCCTATTTTTTTAACATACCGTACAAAAGAAGAAGTGAAACGTTTAATTGCAAGCTGGAAAGAAGAACATGCACCAATCTATAAATTTACAGCAGAAGATGGGGTGGAGCATGTCGCGTGGAAAATTGCAGATGAAGATGTAATTGCGACTTTAGTAAACGCATTTGAAGACATTCCTAATCTTTATATTGCGGATGGACATCATCGCTCTGCATCAGCTGCAAAAGTAGGAGTTATGCGAAGAGAACAATATCCGAATTACACAGGAGAAGAGGAATTTAATTTCTTCCTATCTGTTTTATTCCCTCATGATGAATTATCAATTTGGGACTATAATCGGGTTGTGAAAGATTTAAATGGCTTATCAGTAGAGCAATTTTTAAAGCAAGTTGCGCAATATTTTTACGTGGAAGAAGTAGGTGTTTCACCGTATAAACCAAATGAGCCAAAATCATTTGGAATGTATATAAACGAGAAATGGTATAAGCTCACTGTGAAAGAGGAAACATTTGATGCGAATGATCTCGTTAGACGTTTAGATGTATCTATTTTACAAGATCATTTATTAAGTCAAGTACTTGAAATACATGATCCGCGCTCAGATTCACGCATTGATTTCGTTGGTGGAATACGCGGGCTAGAAGAACTAGAACGTCTCGTGAATAGCGGTGCTTACACAGCAGCATTCGCATTATATCCAACGTCAATGGAAGATTTATTAGCAATCGCAGATGCCGGAGAAGTAATGCCACCAAAATCAACGTGGTTTGAACCGAAACTGCGCAGTGGGTTGTTTGTTCATTCGTTAAAGTAAATAGACTTCGTTAGTTTTGAAAAACCGAACTGATTTTTAGTTTCGGTTTTTCTTATTTAAAAAGTGTGTTTGAGGAGGGATATCAATGAAATTGCAAGTAGGCGAAAAAATCACCTTTGAACGAACTTTTACAAAAGAAGATGTTGTTTTATTTACAGAGGTATCTAAGGATGAGGGAGTTCATCATGTTACACCAGATGAACAAGGACGATTTGTTGTACAAGGACTTTTAACATCAACACTGCCTACAAAAGTTGGCGGTGATTATAATGTATTAGCGCGCAAGATGGATTTTGAATTTTTACGTCCTGTTTTTAGTGGTGATACAATTCGTTGTGACGTAACAATTGAACAATTTGAACCCGATGAAAAAAATCGTACAAAGATTATTGCGATGTTTACATGTATGAATCAACTTGAAAAGGAAGTATTGAAGGGGAGTTTTTCTGGGATTATTCTTTAATTGTTAGGCGAAGGAAGCAAATGAAATAAGTGTGGGGGAAAACCTCCACACTTATTTAAAGTTTCACTTTATTCCACGCCACTTTCTAAAATATAGAAAGATCTATTTTTACAATCAATTTCTGCCATCGCGCCGTAAGGTAAAATAAACTTTGGTTCAGTATGCCCAAAATTTAAATTATAAAGAATCGGCAAATCTTCTAAATTATGTTCCTTCATAACCTGCAGTATTTCATGTTTATATTCTTCATAATATGTTTCGTCTTTTGGTTTACCAAAAATAATTCCTTTTGCTTTTTGCAGAATGCCTTGCGCTGCATAATTTCGTAACCAATACTTTATATAACTTGGTTCTGGATGATCTTCAGAAGTTTCAAAGAAGAGAATACTATTCTCCCAATATTTTTTCTCAGGCCAAAGCTCCGTTCCTTTTGCAAATTCCAGTACTTCTATACAACCACCCATTAAACGCCCTTGTACAGTAGTAGAGCCTTGAAGTACCTCATATCCGTTGTTTTGCTGCATTGTACGTCTTGTATCCTTATTTATTTCTATCCATTCTAAACGCTCACTCGTCCATTCATGAGCTGGTTGAATCTCGCCAATAGTTTCATTTGAAAAGAGAGTTCGATTTACCATTTCAATTGTATATGGATCCATCTCTACATTTTCGGCAAAATCGGTTAAAATTGCAGGACCGTAAAAAGAGGAAAGACCTGCTTTATGACAAAATAAATGTGAAATAGTAACGTCAGAGTACCCCAAAAAAATTTTCGGGTTTGCGCGTATCACATTAAAATCTATATGGGGAAGTAAACGGATGCTATCTTCACCGCCAATATTCGCAATAATTGCTTTAACGCGCGTATCTTTAAATGCTGTCATTAAATCTTCCGCACGAGCCTGTGGATTGTTATAAAGGTATTCGCTACCTTTTAAGCTATTTGGCATTGGGATAACCGTAAGACCAAAAACTTCTTCTAATCTTTTTACTCCTTGCTCGTAACGCCATCTTATCTCAGAATCACCTGCTCCTCCCCATGAAGGACTTACTGTTGCCACAATATCTCCGGGCTGTAATCTTTTTGGTTTTATTAACATTTTAACTCCGCCCCTACATAATTTAATAGACTACGATTTTACAAACTGTAGCATTGAAAAAATATGATGCATGACATTAGTTTCTTCATCATCAATCAGTTTACCTGTTGTGATTCAATAATTTGGAATTGGTGTTGAATATAGGAATAATCGATTTGTATTTAAAAATCACAGTATGCAACATTGTATGAGAAAGATGGTTGCTATTTTCTATAACATGTAACTATGATGGTTACATGTTGGGCATGCACATGAAAGAAGATGGCTCACCTGATTATGTAATCGGAGAAGTATCAAAAGTAGGAACGATGGAAGATGAGGGAGACGGTGCTACTAAATATGTTGTAGTTGAGTATCCATCGCTAAACGGGAAGAAAGTTATTATTGATGTTTTCTTAACGAAGGAACAAGTATTTAATTCGGGTGAGAAAGTAAAAATTGATATGAAGTATGTGGGCTGGGGTGGAAGTTCTATTAACTGGAACACAGTTGATCATATTGAAAAAGTTTATGAGGCAAAGAACAGCGTTGAAAATAATGATGATGTTTGGATTTGGTCTTAATTAGACTCCTGTAAATAACAAATGTATCATGCAGTACCTATCGAATCATCATATGTATGATAATTCGATGGGTACTTTTTTGTTTTATGTTTTTTTGAGAATAACGGATTTCCGATTAGAATATGATGTTAACACTGGAGCGAAGGTTAAAAATACAATATTGAAAGAGGTGTTTAAGGGTGGAGCGAGATGAGGTTTATTTACGAGCTAAAAAAAGAATGGAGAATTTAAAAGCGTTTTACATTCATTTAACGGTTTATATACTAGTGAACTTAATGCTTTTTTTTATAAATATAAGCTCTGATTCAAGTAAATTATGGTTTTTATATCCACTTGCAGGTTGGGGGATTGGTATCGTTATACACGGATTGACAACTTTTCCATTTGGGATATTCGGAAAAGAGTGGGAAGAACGAAAGATTAAAGAATATATGGAGAAAGATAAGTGAATGTATTTCTGGAATTTA
This sequence comes from Bacillus hominis, assembly GCF_030348325.1. Taxonomy (NCBI): domain Bacteria; kingdom Bacillati; phylum Bacillota; class Bacilli; order Caryophanales; family Bacillaceae; genus Bacillus; species Bacillus hominis. Next base: position 2,889,581 of record NZ_JAUCFS010000005.1, on the reverse strand, counting down.
TGAATTACAATAGTATAAGTATCTTTTAGAACATAGTATATTTATAAAAAAATCAACTTGAATCTGCTAATAAGGAATGTAATTTGATTATTCTATTTTCAGAATAATGCTGAGCATAGGTTATCGTTTTGCTTCAGTTTAGAAAAATGGGATACAAAGCAGTAAGGTGTGACGCTCGTGGTAAAGACCTTACGGAGGATTTCCATTCATATAAATCTCTTTAAAAAAACAAAGATGAGAAGTCTCTTCTATGACTTCTCATCTTTGTTTTTTCTGTTTAGCAGGATTAATGAGCCATTCTCGTATTCACATAAGCGGCTAATATAACATGTCCAATGATAATAATAGGAGAAATAATTTTGTAAACGAGGTAATAGCGATGGAGAAGCGAAGAGATCTATCGCTACACCTTTAAAATGAATTCATGTACATTCTATAAATCGCTGAGCTCTTTTAGAAAGCTTCCGATCTTTCAGCCATATAATAGATGATTCGGATTGATAAGGGAAATCTATTAAATCTACTATTTTTATAAATTCTTGCGGGATATGAGATACAGCACTTTTCGGCAAAATAGAGGCACCGATTCCAGTCATGATAAGCATAAGAATAAATGCTGAGTCAGGACATTCACATGCTATATTTAACTTTATACCAAGGTGGTTGCATTCATCGATGACGAGCTGATGATAGCTGTTTTCTTTATCTTTATGTAAAAGTAAAAGGGGAATATGACTTAATTCGGTTAGAGGGATTGGGAGGTGTGAATGATATAGTTCCCATTTAGCAGGCATGACTAATACGAATGGTTCCTTTGATAAACAAATACTAGAAAAAACATCTTTATTAAAGGGGGTGCGCAAAATAGCAAATTCGATATACCGATTTTCTAATTGCTCTATTAAGTATAAAGGACCACCTTCCCATATTTTTAAGTTCACATTTGGATAGTTATCTTGAAAATAGCGAATTTTTTCAGAGAGAAAAGGAATGCAAGAATGAAATGCTCCAATAGATAGATTACCCCTTAGCCCTTCACCAGTATCTTTAATTTCCGTAATGGTTTCTTCTAATTGATGAATAATGTTTTTGGCTTTCGTATATAAAATTTTACCTTCTTCAGTCAAATGCATATTTCGACCGTTTCTTTCAAATAAGTTTACGGATAATTCTTGTTCTAGTAGCGATAATTGTCTACTTAGAGGTGGCTGTGCCATATGAAGCCGCTGGGCAGCACGGGTAAGCTGTCTTTCTTCAGCGATTACAATAAAGTAACGAAGTTTTCTTATATCCATGTCAAAGTCCCTTTCTATACCATTTTTGTATACAAAAACAACCTTATAGATAGTTTTCATATAATATTCCACATGATATCATAAACAAAAAGTTTTAAAAATAGAAAATTCTAAAAATTTAAAATTTAATTTAGCAAAGTAATAACTTGAAAATAGATTGTATCGCTTTGAGGGGGGATATTTTTATGAAAGTTTCGTTGTTTATTACTTGTTTATCAGATGTGTTTTTTCCTCAAGTAGGTAAGAGTGTCGTAGAAATTATGAAGCAATGTGGAGTGGAGATAGATTTCCCTGAAGGACAGACTTGTTGTGGGCAACCAGCTTACAATAGCGGATATCAAGAAGAAGCAAAACGAGCAGCAAAGCAAATGATAAAAGCATTTGAACATAGTGAATATATTGTGACTCCTTCAGGTTCTTGTGCTAGCATGGTTCATCATTATTATAAAGAGATGTTTAAAGATGATAGTGAATGGTATGAAAAAGCGGTTTATTTAGCGGATAGAACGTATGAGTTGACGGATTTTTTAATGAATGTACTTGGAAAATGTGATTTGAAATCTAAGTTGGTTGAGAAAGCTGTTTTCCACCAATCTTGTCATATGAGTCGTGCACTTGGGGTAAGAGATGAACCACTTAAGTTATTATCGCAAGTAGAAGGTCTAGACGTAAAAGAATTACCATATTGCCAAGATTGCTGCGGGTTTGGTGGTACTTTTGCAGTAAAAATGAGCTCGATTTCTGAAACGATGGTTGATGAAAAAATAAAACATATTGAGGCGACAGAAGCAAATCTCTTGATTGGAGCAGATATGGGATGTCTTATGAATATTGGAGGAAGATTGCGCAGAAAAAATAAAAATATTCAAGTGTTACATGTGGCAGAAGTACTGGCGAAGGGGCTGAATAAATGAGTGTGGCGGGGGAACTAGGTTTTTTGAAAAGAGTAGATAAAGCGTTGCACAATCCGCAGATGAGAAGTGCGGTACCATTGACACAAGATAGACTTCGGATGGGACGAGAACAAGCTACACATGAATTAGGAAATATTGAAGAATGGCGTGAGGCAGCATCTGAAATTCGGATGCATACAATTGAAAATTTAGATAGTTATTTGGAACAATTAGCTACTAATGTTCGAAAAAATGGGGGGCATGTTCATTTCGCTTTCAAAGCAGAAGATGCCGTATCGTATGTTTCTGAAATCGCAAGAAAAAAAGGAGCGAGATCAGTAATTAAGTCAAAGTCCATGGTTTCAGAAGAAATACACCTTAATAAAAATTTAGAAGAGATAGGGGTAAAAGTAGTAGAGTCCGATCTTGGAGAGTATATTATTCAACTAGCTGGAGAAGCTCCATCCCATTTAATTGCTCCAGCCATTCATAAGACGAAGGAACAAGTAGCAGAGCTTTTTTCTAAGGAAGCTGGAAGAAAGATCCCAGTTGATACGAATCAATTACTACAATTTGCTAGAGAGCAATTGCGTAAAGAGTTTTTAGAAGCTGATATTGGTATTTCTGGTTGTAACTTTGCTGTAGCGGAATCTGGATCAGTTGTTCTTATAAGTAATGAAGGAAATGCTCGCCTTACTACGACATTGCCAAAAGTTCATATTGCTATTATGGGGATGGAACGCCTTGTTCCCACGTGGAAAGATCTTGATGTAGTCGTTTCAATGTTAACAAGAAGTGCTACAGGTCAAAAGATTACATCTTATGTAACTGGAATTAATAGGGCGCGTTTACCTGAAGATATGGATGGACCTGAAGAATTCCATTTAATTATTCTAGATAATGGTCGTTCTGATATTTTAGGAACTGCTTATGAAGAAGTATTAAAGTGTATAAGGTGCGGAGCTTGTGTAAATGTTTGTCCTGTGTATCGTAATATTGGGGGCCATGCTTATGGAAGTGTTTATAGCGGACCAATTGGGGCAGTACTAGCGCCTTTATTAGAAGGATATGAAGAGTTAAAAGAATTACCTTTTGCATCAAGTTTGTGCGGAGCTTGTACAGATGTTTGCCCTGTGAAAATTCCATTACATGACCTTCTCATTGAACATCGTAAAGATGTGGTGGAACAAGGGTTTATAACGAAATTTGAGCAACTGGCCTTTAAAGGTTTCACGTTTATGGCGAGTCACCCATTCGTTTATGAGAAAGCTATTAAAATGGCACACACAGGTTTATCGATATTTGCAAAAGATGGCTATATTGCGAATGGCCCAGGCCCATTAAAAGGGTGGACAGAAAGTAGAGATTTTCCAAAACCTGCGAAACAATCATTCCGTGATTGGTGGAAAAAAGAAAAGAGGGATTCATAATATGAATATGGATGTACAACAATCTTTTTTAAACAATATCGCACGGAAACTAAACCGAGAACGCCGCTCGGGGGTCACTCCTCCCAGATGGAAAAACGATCCACTCAGGCACTTTCCTAAAGAGATAGATCACGAAAGTTTAATAGAGCAGTTTATTGCAAACTTGAATACTTTACATACAGAAGTAAGTCATATATACCGTTCAGAAATAGAGAGTGCACTTCATTACGTTGTACACAAATTTAATGTTCAATCTGCGGTGTATTGGGATGATGATAGATTACATCAACTTGAAATAGGAAAGCATTTAACAGAAAATTTCGTTTCTCATCGAATTTGGCAAAGTAAAGAAGGTGAAAGAGGCCTACGGGATTATGCAGCTCAAGTAGATATGGGAATTACATATGCCGAAATGGGACTCGCTGAGACTGGAACAGTTGTTTTATGGAATGGTGGCGGACGTGGACGTTTAGTTAGCGTTTTGCCAGCAGTTTATGTAGCGATTCTCTCAGAACATACAATTTATAGACGTTTAACAGAAGGAGTAACCAGAGTTCATGAACAGGTTTCGAATGGATTACCTCCCTGTATTAATTTTATTACTGGGCCTAGCCGGACAGGTGATATTGAGATGGAATTAGCTTTTGGAGTTCATGGCCCTGGAAAGGTTCATGTCATTCTATTAAAGGATTAGAGAGAAAACAAAAGAATACGAGGGGGAGTGGGGATTTTGATGAAGAATAAATTTCGTTATTATGTCTTTACAATGCTCACGTTTATTACGATGGTGAATTATATTGATCGAGGGGCCATCGCTTATGCGCAATCTTTCATTATAAAAGAATATGGCTTTGACCCGAAGGAGTGGGGAGCTATATTAGGGTATTTTGGTTACGGTTACATGATTGGTTCTTTATTAGGGGGTATTTTTTCAGATAAAAAAGGACCGAAATTTGTATGGATCGTAGCAGCAACCGCTTGGTCTATTTTTGAAATTGCGACCGCTTTTGCTGGAGAAATAGGGATTGCTGTTTTTGGAGGGTCTGCTTTAATAGGATTTGCTATTTTCCGCGTTTTATTTGGATTAACAGAAGGGCCATCTTTCGCGGTTTCGAATAAGACAGCAGCAAACTGGGCAGCTCCAAAAGAAAGAGCTTTTCTAACATCTCTTGGTTTTGTTGGCGTCCCGTTAGGTGCAGTATTAACTGCACCTGTAGCGGTCTTCTTATTATCTTTTACAAGTTGGAAAATCATGTTTTTTATCCTTGGTATAATTGGGATTGTATGGGCGATTATTTGGTATTTTACTTTTACGAGTATGCCTGAGGATCATCCACGAGTGACAAAAGAAGAACTAGCTGAAATACGAAGTACGGAAGGTGTGCTTCAATCAGTAAAAGCAGAGAAGGAAATTCAAAAAGAGCCGTGGTACTCCTTTTTTAAAGTTCCGACATTCGTTATGGTTACGATAGCATATTTTTGCTTCCAATATATCAATTTTTTAATATTAACTTGGACACCGAAATATTTGCAAGATGTATTCCATTTTCAATTATCTTCCCTTTGGTATCTTGGGATGATTCCTTGGCTTGGAGCTTGTATCACATTGCCGCTAGGGGCGAAGCTATCTGATCGTATTTTACGTAAAACAGGGAACCTTCGTTTAGCTCGAACAGGATTACCAATTATTGCTTTATTACTTACAGCAATTTGTTTTAGCTTCATTCCCGCGATGGACAATTATGTAGCTGTATTAGCGCTTATGTCGCTTGGAAATGCGTTTGCTTTTTTACCGAGTTCATTATTTTGGGCAATTATTGTCGATACAGCTCCTGCTTACTCAGGAACATATAGTGGAATTATGCATTTCATCGCTAATATCGCGACAATCTTAGCCCCGACTTTAACTGGATACTTAGTTATAAGTTATGGCTATCCTTCTATGTTTATCGTAGCTGCCATTTTGGCCGCTATTGCAATGTTGGCAATGTTGTTTGTGAAACCAGGGCAGCAAACGAAGAATGAAAGCTTATTTAACTGGAGAAATAAGAAGGGGTTAGAGGAACCTCGTGCTAATTTTGAATGAGTAAAATAAGGTAAAAAAATGAGTTGTATGCATTTGAAATGAATCCGAATAATGGTATATGAAAAAACTCCTGAATTCGCATACTAATTATGCAAATTCAATGGAGTTTTTTTGTTTGAAGACAAGAGTTCATTACCAAGAAGAAATAAAGACTAAACAAAAAGAAAGCATTTGGATTGCGAGGTGCTTTTAATCAAACGTTATTTCGAATCTACATTAATTAGTGTGGGGAGATAGAATGTAGAATCTAATTAAGAGGATCTCAGGTGGAATTAGTGATGATAGTAATAGAAATCTGCAAACTGAAATAGTAATCAATACCGAGGTAAAAGCCCGATTGATGAGGGCTGATAATCAGTGGGGGGATGAACAAAACCCTCACTGATTAAAGTTTCACTTTATTCGAAGTTTGCGCGAGTAGGTGTTCATATTCATTTTTTAGCGTGAATAGCATGTGAAATCAAAACTTTATTTGTAGTACATAATAAATACAGTTGTTACCCTTTTTAATTACATGTGGATATAGGATGAAGTTGATTTATCATCCTATATTAAAATAAAAATAAACCACTGTTCGATTTGAATATTCCACGATATAATGGTGAGAGTTTATACCTGAAGAAATATTTACATAAGAAGTGGGGTACTGTATGAAGAAAAGAACGACAGACATTATTTTTATTATTATTGGTGCATTCCTTTTTGCATTAGGTGTGAATTTGTTTGTTATCCCGAACGAGTTCGGTGAAGGCGGGGTAACAGGTATTACGATTATTACCTACTATTTATTTGAGTGGTCACCAGGTTTAGTCAACTTAATTTTAAATGCGATTTTGTTAATAGCCGGCTATAAATTTTTGAATAAAATCACAACGATTTATACGATTATTGCTGTAGTTACTAACTCGCTATTTCTTCATTTGACAGAGGGCTGGACCATTCCTTCGGATGAAATGCTGGTAAATGCTATTTTTGGCGGAGTATTTATAGGGTGCGGTATCGGTCTAATCATTCGTGTTGGCGGAACAACTGCAGGTACTACCATTTTAGCAAGAATGACGCATAAGTACTTAGGCTGGAGCATTAGCTATGGTCTATTGTTCTTCGATTTAATCGTTGCTTTTTCATCTTATTTCATCATTGGTGCAGAAAAGCTGATGCTAACAGTTATTATGTTATATGTAGGAACGAAAGTAATGGAATTTGTAATTGAAGGTTTGAATCCGAAAAAGGCCATTACGATTATTTCTGATAACCCGAATGAAATTGCCAAAAAGGTGACTACCTTAATGGACAGAGGGGTTACTGTGTATTCAGGTCATGGCTATTACACGAAAACTCCGAAAGAAATTCTTTATATTGTTATTAATAAGCAAGAAGTAGTGAAGCTAAAGCGGATTGTTCAAACTACGGATCCTGCTGCTTTCATCGCTATACACGATGTTCGTGATGTGTTCGGAGAAGGATTTGTTGATATTACTAAGGCTTAATAAGAGTTAGGAATTGTTTTTAAAAAGGTAGAAAACGATCAATCTTTTTTATGAAACTTAATTTTAATGCTAAAATATGAGAATCTATTTTGAACAATCTTTTTTTCAAAATAGATTCTTTTTATTTATCGTAAAATGTTGGTTTGTAGGGGATTATTTATTAACCTTTATTCCAAACAACTGTTTTATAGCATTTTGTTTTTCTTTTTCTTGCAAAAAATCCAATTGTTTCTTAATGTAAGGATGTAGAAGGATGAACGAGAGAGGGTTTAATGAAGATGATACATATTTTATTAGCTGATGATGATAAGCATATTAGAGAGTTATTACATTACCATTTACAAAAAGAGGGGTTTAAAGTTTTTGAGGCTGAAAATGGAAAGGTAGCGCAAGACATATTAGAGAAAGAAAATATTCATCTTGCGATAGTAGACGTTATGATGCCGTTTGTGGATGGCTATACGTTATGTGAAGAAATTCGTAAGTATCATGATATACCTGTTATTTTATTAACTGCAAAAGATCAGTTAGTGGATAAAGAAAAAGGATTCATTTCTGGTACGGACGATTATATTGTAAAACCATTTGAACCAGCTGAAGTGATATTCCGTATGAAAGCATTATTGCGCCGTTATCAAATGCTGAGTGCTGATATTATTACGTTGCACGGAACGACAATTGATCGTAAAGGTGTTGAAGTAAAATGTAACGGTCAAACGATTTTGCTTCCATTAAAAGAATTTGAATTATTATCGCAACTTGCTAGTTATCCTGGAAGAACATTTTCAAGAGAAGAATTAATTGAGTTAGTATGGGGAATGGATTTTGAAGGGGATGAACGAACAGTCGACGTTCATGTGAAGAGACTGAGAGATCGTTTCTCAAAACGAACAGATGATTTTCAAATTAAAACAGTACGCGGACTCGGTTATAAGTTGGAGTTGAAATAAGATGAAATCATTATATTCTAGATTTGTTTTTATGACGGTTGGGATTATGCTACTGAGTAGTATTATCGGCTTTTTATTAACAAATGTGTACTATCAAGTAAAGCTAAAACCGTATAACAGTGAAAAGATTTTAACGTATGCTGAGGAAGTAAAATCATTATATGAAAAGCAAAGTGAAGAGAATAAAGAGGCATACTTACAATCTATTGCGAAATTAGGATATGAAATTTATATTGTCGATGACCAAAAGAATGGAAAGCGTATCGGCAATGCGTTTCGTAAGACGTCTATTAGCGATGAAACCGTTCATAAAGTATTGAATGGCGAAACGTTTAATGGCGTTTCCACATATCCGACCCGCCTATTTATTACAGGTTTCTTCGATAATGAATTAATTAATAGTGTCGGTGTACCAGTAAAACATGGGGATAAACAGTACGCTTTATTTATCCGTCCTGACATTCAGAACCAATTTGGCGAGATGCGAATTTTCTTAGCGGTATTACTTGTGTTTATCGTGCTATTAAGTATCGTTTTTATAGCAATTGCAGCAGGTTATATCGTTCGTCCTATTCGTAAATTTACGAAGGCTACGCAAAAAATTGCGAGTGGTGAATATGAAATTGAATTAGATGTAAAACGAAAAGATGAAATTGGTACGTTATCTACAAACTTTCAAAAGATGACGAAAAGTATAAAAGAATTGGATGAAATGAGACAAGAATTCGTTTCGAATGTCTCGCATGAATTTCAATCACCGCTTTCTTCTATACAAGGTTTTTCGAAAACATTGCAAACAGAAAAGATGAGTGAAGAAGAAAGAAACCATTACTTACGAATTATTGAAGGCGAAAGTAAGCGAATGTCTAGTTTGTGTAAACAGTTACTTACGCTAGCTTCTTTAGATAAAGAAGAAAAAGTTCTACAAATAAAAGAGTTCAATTTGCAGAAGCAAATTAAAGACGTCATTTTTATGCTCGAATGGAAATGGCGTGAAAAAGATATCGCTGTTGAATTTGATGTACCAGACATTACAATACAAGGTGATGAAAACTTACTTCATCAAGTATGGAGTAATATTTTTACGAATAGTATTAAGTTCTCAAACGATGCTGGGACGATTGAATTTGTTGTGGAAGAGTTAGAGTCCAGTATTGTAATTTCTATATCAGACAACGGAATCGGTATGGAAAAAGAAGAAATGAATCGTATTTTTGATCGTTTCTACAAAGTAGATACAGCGAGAGCGAGAAACGTAGAAGGTAGCGGATTAGGGTTATCGATCGTACAGAAAATCGTTGAACTGCATCAAGGAACAGTTTCAGTATATAGTACGAAAGGGGAAGGGACGACTGTTCGGGTTGAGCTTCCTAAATAAATGCAAGGGAAGAGGCTGTTTGGAACGGCCTCTTTTTTTTGTTCGTTAGTCTATGTGTAAAGTGAAAAAAGTTGTTTGAAAATATGCGAGTCATTCTATTCCACAATTGGGCCATATTCTTGAATAAGGAAGGAATTTATATGAACTATCTTTAAATTGTAATTTATTCTAGAAAAAGTCATCGTTGTTGAATAAGGTACAAATATATATCCCAACCAGTACGTGCCTATTATGTAATTCACTTAAAGGATATAAAGAATAAAAAGGCTCTAATATTGAATAAGAATATAAAAGGCGGAACTTATTTGAAGATTTTTGAAATGATTGTTATTAAGTTAAATGGCAGGATTTTAGAATATGACCGAAACATATTATATATAAAAAAATTAAAACTAGTTTCTTAATTCTTTTTATTGGGAGGAAGAGTCGGATGGAAATAAAATGGATAGGTGTTAGCGTCCTCACCGGATTCTTTCTACTGGAGCTTGGTGCAATGGCTGCGTTCAGTTACTGGGGTTATCATATCAAGACAGGGGCAGCGGGCAAAATTATACTCGCGGTTGCCACGCCACTAGTCATAGCCACTCTATGGGGTATGTTTCTCTCCCCGAAGGCGTCGCTCCCCATCTTCTCCTTCCCCATACGAACTACGCTTAAGCTGGTTGTGTTCATTGTTGCTTCCGCAGCTTTGTACGCAAGTGGGCAAAGCGCGTTCGCAGTTACTTTTCTGACGGTGTCCCTTCTTATCGTGGCAGCAGTCTTCATCTTGAAGCTTCATAAAGTAAATATGTGAAGTGGATTAGTCTAAAAACGAACTTCAATAACCGGGCGCTATTGTTGAATAAAACTTAGATTTTCAAACGGCTTTATTGTAGTGAAGTATTTTACATCCAAAATTAAACAAGCATAACTCCGTCCTAAATTTAGAACGGGGTTATGCTTGTTTGAACTTTTAAAATTAAATAATTTTATCTCTACACATTGGATTAGATAATATTTTCTTTCTACTATAAAGCAGTACCTTTCACCCGTTCTTCCTTAAACCGAAGCTCAAAAGTATCCGCTGTAATTTCATCAGCTTTTGGCAAAGCCCGTAATTTCGGATGAAGTAGCCATACGAGAGAAATAAATAAAATCCCGATGCTAGCGAGCGCGAAAATGAGTTGGCTACTATATACATTCGCAGTGTATCCGCCAATTAAAGAACCAAGCGGCATAGCAATTGTGCCCATACTCCGTGTGACTGAATTGATGCGCCCAAGATATTGGTTTGGAATTACAATTTGACCAATTGTCGCAAATAATATGTTGGTCGCACCAATTGGTATCCAAGCTAGGCCGAATAAGAAAATTGATAACCATTGAAAAGGTACAATCGTAGAGAGAAACCAAAAGACAGCACCAGCCGCAAAGCTAATAATGGAGACACGGCCAACATTATGTTTACCAACCCATGAACTGAATAGTGCTCCAATTAAACAACCGGCGGATATAGCGGCTAAAAAGAAACCATATAATTTCACACCGCCTAAAGAGTCAGTAAAAGAAGGGAGTATTGCCATCGTCATACCGATTGAAAAATTAGCGACAACGGAACCGATTAAGAAGACGCCCATCAATGAACGAAAGACGATGGAAAAGCCTTCTTTTAAGTCAGAGAAATATTGTTTAGTTGACAGTGATGTGCCTGCTTCGGTTTGCTTTGGCATTTTTAATGAAAAGAACAAAAGGGCAGTAATCGCGAATGTAAAGGAGTCGATCACATATAAAGTAATTGCGCCAAATAGTGCTACTAATATTCCAGAAAGAGTCGTACAAATTAAATCAATGCCTTGATATGCAAATGAGAAAAGTGAATTTCCTTTTAATAATTGTGTTTTATGCAGTAGAAGTGGTAAAGCTTTTGATTGTGCGGGATAGGCGAATTGTTCGATAAAGGCTACGATGGGCATGATGATGAGTAGTAGTTGGACTGTTAATAGGTCGAAGTAGTGTGTAATTGGAATGATTAAAATAAGAATGCATTGCAGGACTTGTGTGATTACGAGGGTGATTTTTATTGACCATCTGTCAACAAATGGACCAGTAAGAAATTGAAGTGCAGAAGGTAATAACGTAAGAAAACCAGCTAATCCAGAATAAAAAGGACTGCCACTTAGTTTATATACGAGCCACATCGCGGCTACATAATACAAGCTGTCTCCTATGTTTGTAAAAATTCTCCCTAAAAATAATAAGAGGAAATTTCGGTTTTTTAATATGTCCATTTAATCTACTCCTTTGAAATAAATTTAATCGGTAAAATAAAATTGACCGTTGATGTAAAAAAAATCGTATTACGATTTTTCTTCTTCTTTAACAAATTGCTGCATTGTTCTCTCAGCGATTTGAAGTGCAGTAGTAGAAATATAATAAGGTTTACTATTCGGATCTTTATCTGCACCTTTTGTGATTTCGTTTAATTCAGCCATTAATTCATAAAACTTTTTTACCCACACTTGAAATTGTTCTGGCGTGGCATCAAACTCCCAGCAGGATGAAACGTAATTCCACTTAGCTGGGTCTTCACTTGCATTTTGTAATGTAAAAGCTTCTTCTGGTGCAGCAAGAATTTGGCTTTTCGTTCTTTCTATCATTTGTAAAAAGATTTGGCGACCTGATTCGCTTAATATTTCTAAATGAGGTAATAGATCTGCGGCAGGGGTAAATCCTTTAGCGACAGATTGATAAAACTTTTGAACGATGCCATTCTTCTCTTCTGTATAAACGATCTCTATAAGACCATTCTTTTCTAATTCTTTTAAATGATAATGAATTTTCGCCCTTGAAATGCCGAATTTCCCAGATAGTAATTGTCCAGTGTAAGGACGTTCGCATAGACGTATCATCATTTCGGCACGTAGTGGATCGCTTAATGCTTTTAGTTGGCTATAAGTAGTTAGTGTTAATACGGGCTTCAAAATGATCAACTCCTTGAATTAAATTACTCGGTCAATATTATTTGACTGAATTGTATCAAGGATCCCAATTGTTTTCAATACTTTCAGAAAATTTAATTTTTACAATGTAATCTTCCGTTCATACTCCGTTCATATTTCTTTTTTATTATAAGTGCATAGAAAGTAAGAGAAGGGAGCGAGCGAAATGTTTTTAGCTCTGCGTGAATTAAAACAATCAAAATTAAGATACGGATTAATCGGACTTATTATGGTGTTATTATCATTTTTAGTCCTTGTGATTTCAGGATTAGCAAATGGATTATCATATGATAATGCTTCATCGATTCAAAATATGGAGGCAAATAAATTTGTATTAGCAGATGATGCGGAAAATAAATTACTTCGTTCACAAATTAAGCAAGATGATGTAGATAACGTAGTAAATCAAGTAGGCGAGAAAGAGGCCGTTCCGTTTCGTGTAAAAAATTCAACTTATGAAAAGAAAAGTAGTTCGAAAAAAGTTGATGTCGCTATTTTCTCAAGTGAACGCGATTCATTTTTAGAACCGAAAATTGTAGCAGGTGAGAAGTTAGGTACAGCAAACAACGAAATGGTTGCTGATGAATCAATTAAAGAAAAAGGAATCGATATTGGGGATACAATTATTGATCCTGTTTCAAAGAAAGAATTTAAAATCGTTGGATTTACGAAAAATCAAATGTTTAGCCATACACCAGTCGTTTATGTAAATGAAGACGTATGGAGCGCTATTTCACAACCAAACCAAAAAGATTATAGTGCAATTGCACTTAATACAGATAAAGAAATTAAAAATGCACATGTTATCGACAAAAAAGAAGTATTACAAAGTATTCCAGGGTTTAAAGAAGAGCAAGGAACATTAACGATGATTATTGCGTTCTTACTTGTTATCGCTGCGTTACTAATTGGTGTATTCTTCTACGTAATTACACTGCAAAAAACACAGCAATTAGGTGTATTAAAAGCAATCGGTACAAAGAACACTTATTTAGCAAATAGTTTAGTCGTACAGGCGTTATTCTTATCAGTTGTGGCGATGATAATCAGTATTGTTCTTGTACAAGGGTTAGAACAAATTTTACCAGCAGGTATGCCGTTCTTATTAACAACACCGATGATTGCACAATATGCAGCAATCTTTATCGTAATTAGTATTTTAGGAACACTTATTTCGTTATATCAAGTATTAAAAGTTGATGCATTAGAAGCAATTGGAGGCGGGATGTAATGACTTCATTATTAAAATTAGACAATGTAAGTAAAGTGTACGGAGAAGGGAATACTGAAGTAACAGCCCTTCATCCGATATCGCTTGATGTGAAAGCTGGAGAGTTTATCGGAATCGTCGGTCCTTCTGGATCAGGGAAAAGTACGTTATTATCAATCGCGGGTGCTTTATTATCACCATCAAAAGGGGATATTTACATTCGTGAACAAAATATTACGAAGTTATCAGAAAAGGAAATGACAGACATTCGTTTGAAAAAAATCGGCTTCATTTTCCAATTCGCAAATCTCGTTCCATATTTAAATGTAAAAGAACAATTACTTTATATTGCAAAGCTTAAAAAAGACAACAAACAAGAATCTGAAAAGCGTGCGAATCACTTATTAGCAGCATTTGGATTAGGAGAAAGAAAAAATCATTATCCAAATCAACTATCTGGTGGGGAAAAACAAAGGGTAGCAATCGCTCGTGCGTTCATGAACAATCCAGATTTAATATTAGCGGATGAGCCAACAGCAAGCTTAGACTCAAAACGCGCACGTGAAGTCGTAGAAATGATGAAACGTGAAGTGAAAGAAAGCCAAAAAGCAGCAATTATGATTACACATGATGAAAGAATGCTTGATGTATGTGATCGTATATTGACGCTTAGAGATGGACAGTTAATACAAAATTGAACAAATAAAAAGGACAACAGTACATATAAACGCTGTTGTCCTTTTTATTAATAATTTAAGATAGTTATAATAGCATTATTTTGAAAATAACGTTTTAATTTTATTGCGAGAAAGTAATAAAACGCCGCCTAAGACAGATAACATTCCGAGTGGCACGTTACTTGATTGCTCACTACCAGCGTTAGGAAGTTCTCTAGCATTGTTTTTCGCTGGAACAGTAGTATTGTTATTATTCGCTGTCGTTTGTTTAGGTTGTGATACTTCATTAATCTTGTTATCTACATTTTGCTGCGTTGTATGTAACTCAGCTAAATTGTCATCAATTTTTTTCTCAGTATGTTTAAAATCGTTTATTTTAATGTCTAAGTCTAGCTTTTTCTGTGTTAAATCATCTGAAACAGTTTGTTTCGCTTGTTTGATTTCGTTCAATTTATTTTCTAAGGTCTGTCTAGCTTCTTGTAACTCAGCTAGTTTGTTTTGTACATCTTGTTTAGCTAGTTCTAAGTTAGATGAAAGACTATCTAAATTTTGTTTAATTTTCTTAAGTTCCTCTAACGTGTTACCGGTATTCGGCTTGTTTTCTTTAATTTCAGCAAGTTTGTCCTCAGCAGTTTGTTTCGCTTTCTTTAACTCAGCCAATGTTTCATCTACATGTTTTTTAACCTGCTTAATTTCATTCACTTTTTGATCGATGTTCGCTTTATTCTGCTTAATTTCATTCACTTTTTCATCGACAGTTTGTTTATGTTCTTTAACTTCATTAACTTTTGTATCGATAGTTTGCTTATGTTCTTTAATTTCAGCAACTTTTTCATCTACATGTTTTTTATGCTCTTTAATTTCAGCGATTTTCTCATCGGCAATTTGTTTGTCTTGCTGAAGTTTTGCATCTAACTCTTGTTTATGTTGTTTAATTTCGCCGATTTTTTCATCTGCAACTTGTTTATGTTGATGTAGTTCATTCGCTTTTTCATCGACAGTTTGCTTAACTTGGTTAAGTTCATTTAACGTTTGATCCACATTTTCTTTGTGCTGCTGCAATTTCGCATCTAACTCTTGTCTATGTTGCTTAATTTCAGCTAATCGATCTCCAGTACTTTGCCCAGCAGTAGCATCATTTACTTCTGCATGAGTAGGGGTAGATCCCGCAATCATTGCTAAAGCTAGTGTAGACGCAGCGATTGTTTGTTTTGTTTTCATATTTTTGTACCTCTTTCCTATGAATAAACTCTATTGTGTAAAATTGAGCATATAAAAGCAGATTATTATATCATTATATACCATGTGTGATGCCCAGAGGAAGTATTTGCATAATAATCTGTGATTATGTAATTCTTATAGTCTTTTATTTTTGGATAGGGGACAATTCTTTAGCTAGATGAACAATTTCTTCTATAGTAGAGTTTACATCCTTGCTATTACGAATAACAAACAAATAATCAGCCTCGTTTTCTATAGGATCTACCACATCTTCGTGAAGTGATTCAGCCTGTTGCCGATTGAGTACCTCTTTAAAACTAGAAAAACCACCTCTAAAAATATTGGTACTTCGCTTGCTACGAGCCACTCTTTCATAAAGTGCATCATCTGGAATGTCAAAATGAACGAGTATGCGTACATATTCCTCTTTCTTAAACAGTTCATTTAGTAAATACATCCGGCCGTTTCGGCTTCTATTTGAGTTGCAAATGATAAGGTGTAAATTTGTATATTCTTTTGCATAATCAACAATGAATTTCGAAAGACCGTGCTTAAATGTATTAGGGCCTTCAGCCGGCTGTAATTTTTCATAATGCATGTTAATAAATTCAGCTTGGTTATCTTGATCCATAACGAAAGAGTGGGGTAACTCTTTTTCTAGTTCTCTAGCAAATGTTGTTTTTCCACTGTGGGTTTTTCCTACTGTAATAATGACTAATCGTTTCATATTGGCCTCCATACGTATTGTTATAATCTGGAATATTCGGTCTGAATCGACAATTTCCCTGCCAGAGAATATACAAAGTGTCGGAGTGTTAGTGGGCTGAAAATTTTACAAAAAACTTATTTATTCTATAATTTACCAATGTGAAAAAAGTGTAGAATAGGGTTCTCCTAGCTAGGAGAACCCTATTTTTGCTGTGAAAATGAAGGAGTGTGTTGTGATGTAATCTTAACTCAAATGAACTAAAAAATATTCTGTTTAGAAAGGAGGCAGTAATACTATGATTATTGAAATAGATATATCTAGAAGGAAATTTAATTTCGTTTATTCCTTTCGAGGTGAAGCATAAGGAACAATTATTTGAAGCTTTAAAAAAGCCCTGAAGTATGGAAATGTTCCTGGCGAAAAGGAGATCTAGGGCAAATATTAATAATAGCTGTTAATAAAAAAGGTGGGAAACATATACCTTTTATTGTTAAGTACAGCCTTTCATAATCTATGTTAAAGCAATTGGAAAATCCATGGGAAAGTGTTATGGTTTATTTGGGAGCTGCACATTATTTATGTTCAGTAAAAAAGGGGGATTAAAGTGGGGGCTAAAATTTTTAACGGCAGGCATATAGCCAATAGCAAGGATAAAGAATTTGTTGTTTTTATTATTGGTATGCGTATTAACAACTTATTAAAATTTTGGAAGTAGATACCAGTTTTTAATGCTATGGGACCTATGATTAAAGAATTGTATCAAAACCCACAATGGGGTTTCTTACATACAGAATTCTTATTTAGTTGGAGAAAAGTAATTTTAATTCAATACTGGAAGGGATTCGAGGAATTAGTAAACTATGCTCACGGAGAAAACCATTCATATGCTTGGAAATCATACAATAATAAGATTAAAGATAATGGGAGTGTCGGTGTTTTTCACGAAACCTATCAAATAGAAAAAGGTGCTTCTGAAGCAATCTATGTTAATATGCCAAAAACAGGTTTATCTAGAGCTACCGAACACATACCAGTATCTCAAGATACTAATACTGCTCAAAAAAGAATGAATAAATAATTTGGAATATTCAATATTTAAACTAATAAAAATCCTCTATTGATATGAAAGGTGAAGTAGGAGAAAGGCATCTTAGAGTGTTTTTTCTTTATTTTCAAAAGGACCTGTTCATTAAAATAGGGATATTCTGTATGTAATTTCAATTTTCCTCTTGAAAACATACAATTTATTGAAGTGTTAAAGAGATCTGAAAACTTGACAAAAAAACTTATTTATGCTATAATTTACCAATAAAAAAATACGGTGTATAATAGGGTTCTCCTGGCCAGGGGAACCCTATTTTTGTTGTGAAAATGAAGGAGTGTATGTGCGTGAAAAAAGGTGAAGCAAGTATAACATCACTAGTATCAGCTTTCGGAAGGGCATATCATAGTGAGTTTGATAGTCTTAAAATTTTTGATGACTATATTGCCAAAGATTTCATTTCACAAAAAGAACGTCATGATATTGAAACGAACATGATTCAGGGAATACATTTTTTCAATAAAGACATTGCAGAGCTGTTTCAAGATAATCCAAAAGAAATATTAAAATGGATTACACAAGTTCAGTTATCACCAACACCTTTGGCACGTGCGGCATATTGTGAACGAGTATTACTGCATGAAATTACACTAGGAGCAAAACAATACGTCATACTCGGTGCAGGCTTAGACACGTTCAGTTTCAGACACCGAGAATTAGAAAATAAAATAGAAATATTCGAAGTGGATCATCTTTCTACGCAACAGTTTAAGAAGGAAAGAGTAGAAGAAGCAAAACTTGAAGTTCCAAATAATCTTCATTTTGTTTCGATGGATTTCACTGAGGGCTTCTCTAAGCAAGAATTAGTAAATGAAGGATTTGAAAATACAAAGACTTTCTTTAGCCTTTTAGGTGCTACGTACTATTTAACGAAAGAGGAACTTGCTAGTTTAATAGAATATTTATTCGAGATGGTTCCAGCAGGTAGTTCTATCGTTTTCGATTATCCTGATGAAAACCTATTTACGGAAAAAGGGCTATCTAATCGAGTTGAAAACATGGTGAAAATGTCTACGGTAGGCGGAGAACCGATGAAGTCATGTTATTCTTATCGCGAAATGGAAGCATTGTTAGAGAAGTCGGGTTTACTCATTTATGAGCATTTATCACCAGAGGATATTCATAAATTATATTTTGAAGGACGAAACGATTATTTAGAAGCTTTTGAGACGGTGCATTATGTTCATGCGGTAAAGAAGTAGATGATTTGTGGGCATGGGGAGAAATCTTTGTGTCTCTTTTTTTATAAAAACAAGGAATTGAAATTTAGCGATGGAAAGTATAATGATATGTATATTGCTATATGGATTAAATCTATATTTCATCTACATGTATTAGTCATTTGCATCACCCCCTAAAGCTCCAATAATTCAATTATATATTAAGCGCTGTTTTGCGGAAGATAAAGGAAAGGGGAAATAGAAGATGTTGAAATTACAAGGAAAATACAATGAGGCAAAGGTGTTTACTACTAACGTTGAAGAAACTGCAGCAGGGCAGATTGTTGACCTCTGCAATCAAGAATTCGTAAAGGATAGCAAGATTCGTATTATGCCAGATACACATGCAGGCGCAGGTTGCACGATTGGGACAACAATGACGATTCAAGATAAAATCGTTCCTAATTTAGTCGGGGTTAACTAATCGGCTCAGACTTTAAACTACTCACTCAATTGACTGGGAACCCTAACGATAAAGTGAAACTTTAATCAGTGGGGGGCATCCCCCACTGATTATTAGTTGAACCAATCGGGCTTGTACGGGCAGCCCGACCCCCACCTAACTTCTTTGTTCTTGCTGAATTTTAAGGTCGGGGTCTTACTGCCCGTAAATAGCGGGATAAAAGGCGAGGGCAATCAGCAGCCAGTGGTTATGGTGACATAATCGAATGGTTCAGAGACTTGTATCAGGTTAGCAGACTAAGATACAGAATTATTTCTCATCCATTTTGAGTTGAAGAGGAATAATTAATACGGTGAGCCTACAGTAGAGACTGCATATCTCGATGACTGTAGAGAAGGTATAGTCCACTCTTTCAGGAAACTGGGAGGTAAGTACGATATTGGTTGTGGCATGGAAGTTGTTGTGATTAATAAGAAGAAAGAGGAAATCAACTTCGATCACTTAGACGAAACAATTCGTAAATTTGTCCCAAGTGGTTTTCGTATTCGAGATAAGGAACATAGATTTTCAAAAATAATTGATTTTGATAGTGTAAGAGCCCCATTTACATTACAACGTGCTCAAAAGAGTATTGGTACACTTGGTGGAGGAAATCATTTCGTTGAATTGAATGAGGATGATAAAGGGAATGTATACATTGTTATTCATAGTGGTTCTCGTAATTTAGGTAAACAAGTAGCAGAGTATTATCAAAACCTCGCTTACGAGCAACTTGTAAATGTTAAATCTATTAAAGAGGAAATCATTGAGCGTTTCACCAAAGAGGGCAGAAAACAAGAAATACATGAAGCTATACGTGGAATTAAGAAGCCGACAATTCGTAAAGAATTAGCTTATTTAGAAGGTCAAGGATTTAAAGATTACATGAATGATATGAAAATTGCTCAAAAATATGCGGAGTTAAATCGTAAAGCAATGATGGATGAAATCGTCACTAGACTGGATTGGACAGTAACAGATCAATTCACTACAATCCATAACTACATCGATATGGAAAATATGATTTTACGAAAAGGTGCTATTTCAGCTCAGAAGGATGAACGAGTAATTATTCCAATTAATATGAGAGACGGTTCAATTATTGCGTTTGGTAAAGGGAATCCAGATTGGAACTTTTCTGGACCACATGGGGCAGGGCGTATTATGAGCCGTAAAAAGGCTAAAGAAGTACTTAACTTAGAGGATTTTCAAAATACAATGACAGCGGTTTGGACTACATCTGTTGCAGAAAGCACTTTAGATGAAGCTCCAATGGTATATAAGCCGATGGATGAAATTGTGGAGAATACAAAGGACACAATCGATATCAAACATATTATTAAGCCGATTTACAATTTTAAAGCGAACTAAAAGGGGAGTAACGTTTATTGTAATGGTATATAGGAGTAAATTGCTGTTGGAAGTAGGGGAATTATGAAAAATAATTTAAGCGTTTATATAGCGATTGTTGCAGCTATAAGTATTTTTATCCTTTCAATTATTTTTCTATATTTTAACCCTTATAGCAATCAAATACTTGATAAGGAAGTATATATCACTGTATTTTTTATTTTGTTACTTCCGTCTTTTTTAGCAGTTATTGCAGTGCTTGTTAGGAAAACTATTTTGATAATCCTTTGTGGAGCTTGGTTATTTCCTGGGACTCTGTATTTTAGTGTAGCTGCAATACCTACGTTATGGAATTTATACATTATATTTCTAATGATTTATTTTATATCTATCGTTTGGATGAAAAAGAGAAGTGCTTGGAGAGAGTAGTTCTCTTTTTATCTTTTGAAACGGTTATGAAAGGATGAGGGGCGTAATGAAGTGGGAATTATCTCAATTAGCAGATGTGCTAGTCAACCATCAATAAATACAATGATACTGTTTGAGATTTCACCCCAGTTGAAGTGAGATTAACGGTTGAACTGGTTATTGTACAGATGGCTCTCTTTATTAGAGCAGGTTAGATTAAAACCTAGAGCAGGGGTAATATGGGAGGAAGTTAAAATGGGAAAGAGTGAGATGTTTCAGGATTTTAATTTTAAATTAGTGGTAATTGAAGCTTTATTAGATAAGGAGCCACTATTTCTAAAAGAATTAAAAGACTTAATAGATAAGTATACGAATAATTTCGAATGGTATTCAGGAGCTGGACCAATTGTTGAAATCAGAGATTTTTTAGAAGAGTTAACTTTGGAAATAAGTGATTTAGAAAAGGTTGAATCCATTTGCTTTGATGGCGGGAATGAAATTTATCATATCTTAAAGCCAGATTGGGATGGTGAAGACAGTTTATTTGATGTAATATCTGTTGAAGGATTTCAAAATTTAAAAAATTTAAAAACAGTGGAATATATTTCAATGTGTTACCCAAAAGTATTAGAACCATTTAAACAAGCTGGAATTGAAATTGAGGATTAATGAGGGGGCAAGTTATGTACTAATGGAAATGCTTTTTCTTATGCAACTAACAGAGCAGAATGGAGGATATTATGGTAATAGATTCAAAGAGTTAGAAACAAATGTGGACGTTTTACTTTACCAGAGTTATTCGGATTAAATGAAGAGAACTTAAAAAAGTAGCGTATTTTGTTGTGGTTATGTAACGGAAACTAAAAGATTTATCATATAAATTTACATTTATTTAATGTTAAAGGCTAGAAAGCTGGATTGGCGCGAATCGCTAATTGTGGATTGCAAAAAAAGACAAAACCTCTTAAAAAACAATTAATTTTTTACTCCATCAATCTTTACAATCCCTCCTTATAATGTGAATTGGACAGGCATCTAAGAGAAAGCAGAACATGTCAGTTTATACATTCTATTATTAGGGGGAGAATTTGTATGAAAAAGACAGTTGCTTCATTAGCTATTATGGCGGCTTTATTACCGACGTTTTCAGCACATGCAGAAGGGAAAGAGCAAGTCCGAAAATCAGCTACAACTTTTAACGTTATTAGTGATATTCAAGGGGATTTAGGGGATTTTGATCATGTGTTAAAAGATATGAACAAAGTGACGCCACTTTCTAGAGCACTTATTATGAATGGGGATATAACGCCAACTGGACAGCAGTCACAATATGATGATGTTAAGCGTGTGTTAAACAAAAATAAGCTCCCGGGAAATGTATGGTCAACTGTTGGAAATCATGAATTTTATGCTGGTAAATGGACGACTGATGGGAAATTATCTCAAAGCACATGGCCAAATGGTGTAACTGAGGAGACGCTATTTAACCGCTATCTGAAATTTAGCGGGCAAGAAAAGGTATATCATAAAAAAGAATTAGACGGTTATCCGCTTTTATTTTTAGGGACAGAAAAATATATGAAATACCACGATCCAAAAATGTGGGACGAAGTATATATGAGTGATCAACAATTAGGTTGGCTCAAACAAAATTTAGAAGAGTATAGTCAAAAAGATAAAAATAAGCCGATTTTCATTTTCTCTCATCACGTTTTACCTGATACAGTATCTGGATCAAGACAATCACCATATTTACAAGACTATTTAAACGTCGATAAATTGTACGATATATTAAAAGATTACCCGCAAGTTGTTTTCTTCACGAGTCATACGCATTGGGATTTAAACTTACCGGACTGGGCTGGTAAAAAGAAAATTGCAGGCGGAGATGAAAAAGGATTTACAGTTGTAAATACAGGCGGAATTGAAACAGGCTGGATGTCAGCTGGACCGAATGGCGGAGAGAAGACTGCTCCAGATGGATATTCATTTAAACAAGGATTACAAATAAAAGCGTACGGTAACGATGTAATCGTAACAGCTTATGATTATAAACGTGATAAAGACATAAAGAAACTATTAATTAGCGATTCGAAAATTGCACAAATGGCACCAAATGTTACAGCAGATGATAGTAAAAATATAATTGTCGGTGCAACTGAATATATGGAGTACTCTATAGAAGGAACGAATGAGTGGCATACGTATAATCCAGGAACTCCTCCGAAAATTGATGGGGACAAAATCGTTTACGTCCGTCATAAAGGAGAAATGAATTTACAGCCGGGATTAACACAGCTGCTTCGTTTTTCGGTAAATAAGTGATTGGAAGAGGGCCTACTTTTTAATGAGTGGGCTCTTTTTATTTTGTTAATAAGTCGATGCAAATTTCATATACCGTATTGAAATTCAATACATTTTTAATTCAGAAAGATGACTTCATCATTTTTACATGTAATAATAGTATCGTTACATATATTGTGAAAGAAGTATAAAAGGAGCGTTACAATGAATTTAGCTAAATTCCCGAGAAAAAAATATACAGAATCATATACACCAATTGAAAAGTTAAACAATTTTTCTGAGGCACTTGGTGGCCCAACTATTTATTTTAAACGAGATGATTTACTTGGTTTAACAGCTGGTGGTAATAAGACGAGAAAGTTAGAATTTCTAGTTGCGGATGGACAGGAAAAGGGTGCAGATACGTTAATTACAGCTGGTGGTATTCAGTCAAACCATTGCCGTTTAACTCTTGCAGCTGCGGTAAAAGAAAAAATGAAATGTATCCTTGTGTTAGAAGAAGGGCTTGAGCCAGAAGAAAAGCGAGACTTTAACGGAAACTATTTCTTATATCACTTATTAGGTGCTGAAAACGTAATTGTTGTACCAAACGGAGCAGATCTTATGGAAGAGATGCATAAAGTAGCGAAAGAAGTTAGTGAAAAAGGTAATACACCGTATGTAATACCAGTTGGTGGATCAAATCCTACTGGCGCAATGGGATACGTTGCTTGTGCACAAGAAATTATGGCGCAATCATTCGAGCAAGGAATTGATTTCAGTTCAGTTGTTTGCGTAAGCGGTAGCGCCGGTATGCATGCTGGTTTAATTACTGGTTTTTCTGGAACGCAAAGCCAGATTCCTGTAATCGGAATTAACGTAAGTAGAGGAAAAGCTGAGCAAGAAGAGAAAGTAGCAAACCTTGTAGACGAAACTGCAGCTCACGTTGGCATTCCAAACTTTATTTCGCGCGACGCTGTTACGTGCTTCGATGAATATGTAGGGCCAGGTTACGCGTTACCGACAGCGGAAATGGTAGAAGCAGTTCAGTTACTTGCGAAAACAGAAGGTATTTTACTTGACCCAGTGTATACAGGTAAAGCAGTAGCGGGATTAATCGACTTAATTCGAAAAGGTAAATTTAATAAAGAAGACAACATTTTATTCGTACATTCAGGTGGCTCACCAGCTTTATATGCGAATACGTCTTTATTTGCGTAAGTGTGAAAAAGCATTGGGTATCCAATGCTTTTTTGTTTTGAATTGATGTTGAAATGTGATAACGTTGCTACATTCACCAAAAGAGGGCATGACTATGTTATGTCCAAATAGAAGAATGAATATAAAGATTATCGTTACACAAACAACAGCAGATTAAAAAAGGAGATTGAAATATGACTGAATTCTGGGAAGCGAGTTTTATAGAAAATCAAATGATGTGGGGATTTGAACCTTCAGACTCCGCAATTTTGACGAAGGACTTTTTCCTTGAAAAGAAAGTGAAGGATATATTGATTCCTGGTATTGGATATGGTAGAAATGCAAAGGTTTTTATTGATAATGGAATACATGTAACAGGTATTGAAATTTCAAAAACAGCGATTGAATTGGCAAGACAAAATGAACTTAATGCTGATTTCTTCCATGGTTCAGTAACGGATATGCCTTTTGGTAACAAACTTTATGATGGTATATTTTGTTATGCACTTATTCACTTATTGAATAAGGATGAGAGAGAGAAGTTTATTAAAGATTGCTATAATCAGTTAAAACCAAACGGATATATGATTGTTACTACTATTTCAAAAGAAGCCCCAATGTTTGGAAAGGGCAAACAATTGGATAAAGATTATTTTGAAATAATGGAAGGGGTAAAAATGTATTTTTATGATATTGAATCGGTAAAACAAGACTTTGGAAAATATGGACTGATAGAATGTACGGAAATTGTTGAGCCACATAAGAATGCGGAAAATAAGCCTCCATTTAAATTTATAATGATCAAGTGTCAAAAAAAACTTTAATTACAATTGTGTGAAAAATAGGGAACTGTTAATTGATAAGCAGGATGTGTAAGTTATTCAATAACTATTCTTTAAAGGCGAAGTAAGGGAAGTCTTTTAACTTTCCTTACTTCGCTTAATTTGTATTTTAAGTGAAATGGTAACCGAACCAAAGGAAAAATAAAATAATTGCGGTATTAAATAACGTGAAGGTTAAACCGATAATTGCTAAAATCTTTTTCTCAGTTCGACTACAAAATAAATATATACGACAAATTATGACAAAGGGATACATATACTTTTGTTATACTATGAAAGTTATTGATTTGTAATGTATATATAGGAGGATTTTTTAATGTTAAAGAAATTGTTATTATTTGTACTTATGAGCTTGTGTGTAGTTGCTTTAAGTGCTTGTAAAGGTGATGAAGAAAAATTAAAAGCAACAACAGGTGAGCAAAAAATAGATGCGGAAAAAATGGATGAAGATAAAAAAGTAGCAGAGGAAGAAAAACGTAAGCAAGAAGAGCAACAAAGAGTGGAAGAAGAAAAACGCAAGCAAGAAGAGCAACAAAGAGCAGAGGAAGAAAAACGCAAGCAAGAAGAGCAACAAAGAGCAGAGGAAGAAAAGCGTAAACAAGAAGAGCAGCAAAGAATAGAGGTAGAAAAACGTAAGCAAGAAGAGCAGAAGGCTCAACAACAGCAGTCTATGCAACAGGCGAAAACACAAAAACAAGAAAAAACAACACAAGCAACAGGTGGGAAACCAACAAGATCACAAATTTCAGTTGGTTCACATGTAGTTATTCAATTGGATAATGACTATAGTAAAACTGTAAGTGGTGTTGTGAAAGATATTTTAACAAATAGTGAAACACATACGTACGGAATTAAAGTTCGATTACAAGATGGACAAATTGGCCGTGTTCAAAGTGTTAATTAATGAAAAAAGATTAGCAAAATGCTAATCTTTTTTATTAATTAAAATTAGGATTTACTGTTACTCAAAAATCTGGTCAAAAATAATGAAATTTCAGGAAAAATAAGGTACACTAGTCAATGGTTTTGGTTTAAAATCGATGGACGTTAATGTATATGGGGGAAAGATTGATGAACAACAATACAGTAAATGAATCAGTTGAAGAAGTTGATAAAAAACGGGTAAGATCAAGAAAACGTTTTCCGAATTGGAAATTTATCGCAGCGGGTGTTGGTATAATTGTACTTCTCATTGGGGGAGTGAGTTATTATCAGGCAACTCACTTCAATTCGAATGTTACGATTAATGACACAAAAGTCGGTGGTTTGAGTGCTGATCAGGCAATACAGAAATTAAAAACATCTGGACTAGCAAACAAAGTCTATGTTGATCAACAACAAATTTTAGATGAAAAAGATACAAAAACGGAACTTACGGAAAAAGATTTGCCTCAAGTTAAGAAACTATTAAAAAGCCAGTGGACATTTTTCCCTTCTTCAAAGGAAAAAAATTATTCAGTGCTACCAGAAAAGGCGGATCAGTATCGTAGTGAAACGATGAAAAAACTTGTAGAAGAAAAGCTCATCTCTATGAATGAAAAATTAAAAGCGCCTCAAGATGCTATGGCGAAGCTTGAACAAGGAAAAGTTGTTATTTCGAAGAGCGTTGATGGAAAACAGTATGACGTTACTAGTCTACTGAAAGATTACGACAAGCAGAAGTATAAAAGTGAAATTCATCTGAAGTCTACATACATAAAGCCTATTAAAGAAGACGATCCGATTGTCAAAAAAGAGGAGGAAGCACTACAAAATCTTCTTCAACAGTCCGTTGAGTATAAAGTGCAGAATGAAGTTTATCCTTTAAAAGCAAAAGATTTAATTCAAAATGCCTCTATGTCAAAGGATATGAAAGTTACAATCGATGCGAGCGACATTAAGAATAAGATTGCTGAGATTAATAATGCTAAATCTACATTAAATAAAGACTTCGCTTTTAAAACACATTCTGGTTCGGTCATATCAGTAAAAGGGCAAGGCTATGGCTGGGCACTAGATGTTGAAAAAGAAACAAAACAAGTTCAACAAGCCTTTGAGAAAGGCGAAAAATCACTTTCTGCTTCTAATATTCACGGAAATGGTTGGAAGAAGGAAGGGATCGGTTATGAAACAACATCGAATAATGGCATCGGAGACACGTATGCTGAAGTTTCAATTGCAGAGCAACAAATTTGGATTTACAAAGATGGAAATTTAGTAGTTACAACAAATGTAGTAACTGGTAAACATAGCACGAGTGAAGATACATCACCAGGTGTGTGGTACGTTCTATATAAACGAACACCATACACACTCAAAGGTAGCGCAGTAGGTAAAGCTGATTATGCAGTTAAAGTAGATTACTGGGTTCCATTCACAAATAGTGGTCAAGGATTCCATGATGCAGGTTGGCGAAAAGACTGGGCAAATAATGCTTATTTAACAGGGGGATCAGGCGGGTGTGTGAACCTTCTTCCTAATGTAGCAAAAACTGTGTATGATAGTTTGAACACTAATGATCCAGTTATCGTGTACTAGAAAATAGCTACTATCAAAAACTTAAACGAATAAACAAAGCAGGAAATCTTACCTGATGGTACATGAAAAAACACCTCTTGAATTCGCATACTAAGTGTGCAATTTCAATGGAGGTGTTTTTTGTTTGAAGACCAGATTTCATTGCCTATAAGAAACAAAGTGGAAAGAGATTGAGATGAAAAATAGGTATTCAAATAGTCAATAAAATTGACACTGAATATCATTTTCATTTATTATGAAGTCGTCACATGTAATTGGACATGATTTTTGTGAAAAAGTTTACTTTTTTATTAATATAATAGATTTCTATTAAGGTGTCCCATTTAAGAATTTAAACGTAGGAAAGGGTAACATAAAAATGAACTGGAAAAAAGGCGGATTATGGATTATTATTTTTTTCATTGTAAAAGGTACGATTTCTACACTTTTAATTGTTACAGGTGCTAAATATTTTGATTTATCATTTATGCAACTTTTCGTACTAATACTGATCTTATTACTGATTTCTCTCATAAGTCGAAAATTGCTGCATAGACATAAACAAAACAAAAAACAAAAAGAGCTAAATATATAATGAAGCCCCAGAGATCTTTGGATTTCTGGGGTTTTACTATATATTTAGCTTCTTACTATTTGTGGAAAGTAAAACTCCCACCTCAAAATTTAGGTGGGGTACAGAAGTTTGTTGCGAGCTGATTAAAGTTTCACTTTATTTCATAGTTTGTGATCTATTTTAATTAACTGTCAGGTTTTTATGTATCCTCTAATGACAAGGTTGAATCCTTTCAAATCGGTCAATCGCCGTTTTTTTGAATTCACTAAAAGTTGCTGAACCCAAGCCAAATAACGATACCATCTCTAGCAAAATAATTAACCATCCTATGCAAGAAAGTTTAGATAGCTAAAAGCATATGTTTTATTGAAAGGATGTGATTGAATTATGGAACGATCGAATTGGGGAATTGGAGGATTAGTATTCGTTGGCTGCATGTTTCTTGGCGGAGGAGTGGGATCTATATTAGGTGATACTCATGCTGGATGGCTAATAGGAATGGGCGCTGGATTTCTTGGGATGGCTTTAACAAGACTGATCAGAAAGTAATATAACGGGATTCTTCTTCGGGTAAATAAGGAAATATGTATGTAAGTCATTCGTGGCATAAGAGCTCTATAAATTATAGTTAGAAGCTTCTCTTTTTTATTTGTCTTGTCTAAAATTTCTCCATACATAGATATGATTCTCAAGTCAGCGGATGGCACCTTAGGGTGTTTTTTTATGCTCTCTAAAAATGTCTTAACATTATAATAGCCGAGTTTTGCCTTCAGTCCCCGATGCCCATCAAGCATAAAAGGAAAAACACCTCATAACAAAAAAATCTGCACCATTTAAAATCTGGTAACAATTCATATGATCAAGAATAATTGAGCTAATAGATTTCGTTAGATTGCCATCATCTTTTTTGTAATAGAATAGATTCATTACCGTTTCAGACCTATGTATGAATTCATAACCTAACAGTACAAGGGGGGATGATTGAAAGTATGGCGATTAATGAGGAATCAATTTGTCAACAGTTTGCAAGAATTATCGGTGGCCAAGAAGGATTCGCCGGTGGGAAATGTGTGGCAACAATAAATCGGGATGAAATACAAGCAACAATCTTGGGGAAACGTTTTAGAGTAACAACTTCCTTCTCATTCGAATCAAGAGATAATAAAACTGGACGGGCATTATGTCTAGGCCGGGTAGCACTCTTACAAAAAGAAGTTACTGAATTTGTTGCTACAATTATTAAACAAGGAATAATAGTTTCATCTATACACAATGAGTGGTTATGTGATGATCCAAATTTGATTTACGTTAATATAGAAGACGTCGATGATCCACTAAATTTCGCAAGAAAAGTCAGAAGAGCGTTATGCAATTAACCAATTTCTTTAGTTACATGAATGATTATGTTAATTAGAATATCACAGAGAATTGAATGGTATATTTGGAAAATAGATTTAAGTTAATGGTTTATAAAATCTTATATACAGCTAGAAAGAGTAACTCCATTTTGATCACTCTTTTTCAAAATGGAGTTTTTATATTTACTTTTAAATAAGGACTAAAGAGAGCTTTTTAATCAATCTTTATTCTGAAGCTACAGACGAGCATACATTATGCCCGTTTTTCAATTGGTAGTTTAAATGTAAAAGTACTGCCTTCTCCTAATTCACTTTCAACGGTAATTTCTCCTCCATGTAGTTCGATAATCCATTTTACCATCGACAATCCTAAACCTGTGTTTCCAATGTTTGAAGATGTTCGTGCTGCGTCAACTCGATAGAAGCGGTCCCATATTTTCGCAATATGTTGCTCGCTGATGCCTATGCCATTATCGGAGACTTTACCTATTATGTTGGTTTCATCACGGAACAGTTGCATATTCACAATGCCGTTCGCTTTGCTATAAGCAATTGCATTCGTTAGTAAATTCATTAATAAACGCATCATCAATGTTTGATCTGCTTTAATAAACAGGTCTTCCTCTATATTTGTTGTTATATCAATCGAAGCTTCTTGAACCATTAATGAAAGCTCTTCTACAACGATTTCCGTTAATTCACTCATATTGATACGTTCAAATTGAAAAGTATTATGCTTTCCTTGGTCAACTCGTGCTAATAATAAGAGTTGCGAGATTAACGCCGACATTTTACGCGATTGCCTTAAAATTACTTCTAACGATTCTTCCATTTCTTTCGGATTATTCCTCTGCGATAAAGCGTATTCACATTGCGAAATAATAACAGATGTTGGTGTTCTTAATTCATGAGATGCGTCAGATGTAAATTGTTTTTCACTTTCGAAGGATGTCTCCAATCGCTCAAACATTTTATCAAAGGTTTGTGCTAAATGATACATTTCGTCTTTCGATGAACCTTGTAAATTAATTCTCTTCGAAAGGTCTTTACCATCACCAATTTCACTGGCTGAATCACTCATTTGTTGCACAGGTCGAAACGCTCTTTGCGTAATAAAATATCCTCCCACGGCCGCAATGAGAATAAGTAATGGAAATGAGATGAGTGTTACCACGATAAGCGTATTCATCGTTGATGATAATTGGTTCATCGTCATTATTCCACGAACCCAGACTTGCTCATCGCCGCCTGCATTATGGAGAAAATCATATACTATCCATTCTTTATTACCAATTTTAATGGTTTGTATTTCATCGGATTTAAGCGATACCTTTTTATTAAAGCTTGTTGGACTATTTCCTGCCAGCAGCTCACCTTGTTTACTATAAATGAGGATATTTACTCCATCTTCTAAAGTTTCAAACTCATCGTCAATCTTTAACTGTCCATGCTTATATTTGATATCTTCAATGCTTTCTTTTACTGTGCTCTTTAATTGATTTTTCATATTAAAAAGCACAACTTTATCTGAAGAAGTTAAAATAAAAGCTAACACGAGTGCCATAATAATTACAACTAACCCCGTATACCACAGGGTTACTCTCATTTTTATTGATAGTTTTTTCATGATTCTACTCGCAATACATAACCAGTGCCTCGTACTGTATGAATTAACTTCGTTTCAAACTGGCTATCAATTTTTTTACGAAGGTATCGGACGTAAACATCAATAATATTCGAGCCACCTTCATAGTCGTAATTCCACACATGTTGCTCAATTTTATCTCGTGTCAACACAACTTCTTTATTACGAATCATATATTCTAAAATAGCAAATTCTTTACTGGAAAGATTGATAACCTGGTCTCCCCTTGTTACTGTATGCATATTGCAATTCACCACGAGGTCAGCGATTTCAAACACATTAGATGTATTCCCAGTTTTTCTTCGCATCAACACTCGAATTCTTGCTAACAGTTCATCAAAAGCAAACGGCTTTACTAAATAATCGTCCGCACCTAAGTCGAGTCCTGTTACGCGATCATCAATTGCATTTTTAGCTGTAAGAAGCAAGACAGGAGTTGTATTATTGCCCGCGCGTAATCTTTGTAATACTTGTAAACCATCTATTCCGGGAATCATAATGTCAAGCACAATCAAATCGTAGGTAGCCATGCTTATATAATCCAAGGCATCTTTTCCATTCCCACATGCATCAACACTATAATATTCTGCATTTAATCGTTTCACTAATATATTTTGTAAGTCTTGTTCATCTTCGACAATAAGAACTCGCATTAACATTCTCCTTTTCTTCTTATTAATATGTATCACTATAATTCCAAAACATTAAAGAAAGATTAGAAACTATTTAATTATATCATTTTATCCCGCTATTTACGGGCAGTAAGACTCCTCCCTCAAAATTCGGCGAATGCGAGGGAGTTAGATAGGGATCAACTGTCCGTAAAAGCCCGATTGGTGAGGGCTAATAATCAGTTGGGGATGGACAAAACTCCACTGATTAAAGTTTCACTTTATTTTTTTGTACATTAATCTTCCTTTAATGTTTGTTCAGTAATATAAAGGCAAGGATAAGGTGCACATTTAAGGGAGGAAAACAGAATGGGAAAATGGATGCTGATTGGAGCAATGTCTTGTTTATTCTTAACAGCTTGTTCTACTCAAGCTGATAACGATACAGAAGTACAACAACTGAAAGTGGAAAATGATAAATTACAAAAAGAAGTTGCTCAACTACAACAAGAACCAAACAAAACAGGGCCTACTACGAATGATACGAAGCAAACACAAGATTTCAAAAACGAAGTCACATCTATTGTAGAAAAGGCAAATAACACGAAACCGGTTGGAGCAAAAGAAGATAACTTAAATATGTACTTAGCAACAAAAAAAGACATTGACCAATTAGATGACAAGATAGATCTATTTGATGATCAGCTAGAAGCAGATTATCATGCTGGAACGATAACTGTTGAACAATATCAAACGCAAGAAAGAGAACAAGATATACTTGAAGATCAATTAGAGCAAGCAGAAAATGCACTTGAAGCAAGATTTGGAATAAATGATTAATCATTAAGGAGTGGATGAAAATGTTAAAACATAAAAAGAAAATAATTATAAGTGTAATCTCTATTTTATTAATCGGTATCGCTATTGTTGGTGGATATTATGGGATGGGTTACAATTATGCAAAAAAGAATGAAAACTACACAGAGAAACAAGTTCGTGAAATTTCTTTAGCTCATACAAATGGAGAAATTATTAATGTGAAAAAAGAATTCGAATTAGAAGATGACAACTTAACACAATCTAAATTTGAATATGAAGTGGAAATCAAGACACCTGAGAATCTATTAAATACTTTAAAGGTTAGTGCTAGAACAGGCACAATAGAAATCAATAATGAAGATTAAAAAATATTGACAAATAAAATACCACGTATTTGAAAAAACTCCTAACAAAATTTGTTAGGAGTTTTTTCATGTTTATACTCTACTATTTTAATAGGGAACTCGTTACATCGCTATCGAGTTAAGAAATACACTCATCTGAAAAACGAAAAAATGAGCTAAATTCTCATCAATAACTGTAGAGGTATACATTTTTCGTTTTGGAGATATTTTAAAATCTTAGCTGGATGGGGGGCGATACCTCATCGCTATCAAGCTAAGATTATGCAAAGTCAATTTTAGGCGAGATTGTTTCTTTTTCTAAAGGGCGAGTGTGGGTGATTGAAAGATTTGTATACGAAATAAACCCAGATTGAAATAATCTAACCGTTTTTGATATTCTATATTATAAACGTTGAGATATTGGGTTCTTTATTTCGACATGAGTATCTTTTTTATCTAATTGATAACTAATAAAAGCTAGACCAGAAGCAATTAATGCTGCTAACCCTCCAACCCAAGAAAGATGTTCAAAGCTTCACTTTATCTCTCCGTCTCAAAAAACTCAATCCACTCCCCGTCAGGGCCAGCGAAGAATATGTAACGTGTTCCATCTGGTAATGTTTCGATTTCTTCTCCTAGTAAAAAGGTTACGCCGTGTTTTTGTATTCTTTCAATTTCATCTTCTAATGAATCTACTTTAAAGCAAATGTGATGCACTTTTCCTTCTGCTGGGAGGGAAGAGTTATAACCTTCAATTAGTTCAAGTATCGTTTCTTTTGATTCTTCCACACCTAAAAAAGCGAGTTTTAAGTCTGGGTTTGGATGTCCCATACGTTTAATGAGCTGTAAGCCAACTACTTTTTCATAAAATGAAATAGATGTTTCTAAATCTGCAACCATAAGTCCTACGTGTTCAATTCTTCTAACCGGCATGTGTGAACCTTCTTTCTGAAAATGATATATAAAATAATATTGAAAATTAAGAAAATAAGCAAGATATAATTGTTACAAATGTTAGAGTTTTATATGGTATAGTGAGAAAGTATGTTTGGGGAGAAGGAAGGAGATTATACGATGAATACAACTACTCAGACTCCTTCATTATCAGAAACGATGAAAGAGTGGCATTATGCATTAGCATATGAAATTAAACATTGGAAAACGATAGGTGGTAGTAAAATTTCTATCATTAACGGTCGTTTTTTATATACAGATTATGAAAGTACGGTATATGTCTTTCAGCTTATTTCGGAAGTAAGCATACCTGAAGGTTCTCCAATTCGAATTGAGTTCGATGGTGAGGAAGCGACAGGGGAAGTATTATCGGTACACGGATTAGAAATAGAACTGAAATTAAATGATTATATACAAGGTGAAATAAGAGAAGCTGTTTTATATAGTGAACCGTGGCAATTGTTAGAGCAACTGCAAGAGCGACTAAAAGAAGCGCATAAAGATAAGCTGAAACGTAATCGTATAAAGCGTCTTGTAGATGGGACGAGCAGTCCAAAACATATTGAAAAGATGAAAAATACGAAAAATGAATTGGCGTATCGTTCATTTTATAACCCGACAACGTACGTGTGGGGACCACCTGGAACAGGGAAGTCTTACAATTTATCGCGTATTATTTCGGCTCATTATCAAAAAGGAAAATCGGTACTTGTGTTAGCTCATAGTAATGCGGCAGTTGACGTATTAATGAGCGAAGTAACGAAGCAAATTGAGAAGAAGAAGAAATGGACACCTGGTGAAATTGTTCGTTACGGTTATAGTCAACATGATCATATACGAAATCATGAAACGTTACTTGCGTCGAAGTTAGTTGAAACGACGAACGGATCTTGGGGAGAAGAGAGACTCTATTTAGAAGAGACACGACAAGAGCTTCGTGACAAGATTTTATCATATAAAGCGACTTCTGCTGATAAGAAGCGTATACAAGAGGTTGAAAGTGACCTTCGAAAGCAAAGAGCGAAAATTAAAGAAGTAGAAAAAGAATATATTGAAAATGCGAAAGTAATCGGTGCGACTTTATCGAAATGTGCCATTGATTCACTTATTTATGAGCGTACATTTGATTTAGTTGTCGTAGATGAAGTGAGTATGGCGTATGTTCCGCAAATCGCATTAGCAGCTTCTCTTGGGAAACGTATTGTCGTTTGTGGTGACTTTTTACAGTTACCTCCGATCGCAATGGCAAACCATGAACTCGTTCGAAAATGGCTCGGCGAAGATATGTTTTACCATGCAGGAATTGTTGATTCTGTAAATAAATCAGAAGCACATCCCAACCTTTTTATGCTGCAGGAGCAAAGACGTATGCATGCAGATATATCGAAGTTTACGAATTCATTTATTTATAAAAACAGAGTATACGATCATCCGTCTGTTTCAGAGCGTAAAGAACTTGCGCAATTACAACCGTTCGCAAATGAGGCGAGTGTTTTATTTGATACGAGCTTAATGGGAGCATTTTCGTTAAAAGACGCTGCTTCCGGTTCGCGTTTTAATATTATGTCTGGTTTAGTAGCGATGCAAATGATGTTAATTGGACTGTTAGACGGTGTTCAATCAATTGGTGTAGTTACACCGTACCGAGCACAGTCCCGCTTTTTATCAACGTGTATTAGAGAACTGTTGCAGAAAACGAAATATCAACACATACCAGTATTAGCGGCAACAGTTCATAAGTTTCAAGGTTCTGAAAGAGATATGATGATATTTGATACGGTTGATAGTTATCCGCAGGAACGTCCTGGTGTGTTATTCTTTGATCATAAAAACCATCGCCTCGTCAACGTAGCAATAACGAGAGCGAGAGGGAAGTTCATTCAATTATCGGATTGCCATTATATGCGTAAAAACCTTTCGAGAAAACAAGCGTTATCACAATTAACAGCGCATATAGAACGTCACGGAGATGTGTATGATCGCACGACATCAAGACAAGTATGGGAGCGG
Organism: Bacillus hominis; assembly: GCF_030348325.1. Classification (NCBI taxonomy): domain Bacteria; kingdom Bacillati; phylum Bacillota; class Bacilli; order Caryophanales; family Bacillaceae; genus Bacillus; species Bacillus hominis. The sequence continues at coordinate 2,853,606 of NZ_JAUCFS010000005.1, read as the reverse complement.
AAAATTTCGAAACGTTTACGCTGGTTTATGGAAATGAATCTTGAAGAGCCGAAAGGGCTACTCAAAGATATTTTAGCTGCGAAACGAAAAATTATCATTTCACTTCCAAGTACAAGACAAGTGGATAAAAGAGTATGGCAAGCGTTAATGCGTACAAATGCGCAAGTAACAGTTTATAGTGATGGACCAGTTCCATTAAAGAATGTAAAGTTACAAAGACAAAATAAAGCATTCCCGTTCTTATTAATCGATGATGAAATCTTTTGGGCAGGGGCACCACTTACATCTCAAATGATATTTGAAGGTAGTACGGAATTTCCGTACATATGTGCAAGACTGCAAGCACCGGAAACAATTGGTGTATTAAAAGGATTTTTAGATATTCGGTAAATTCGGATAGGAATTCCTTGACTTTTAGTCGGAATGAATTTAGAATGAAAAATAATTTAATATAATTTTATGAAAATTCTTATCACGAGAGGTGGAGGGACTGGCCCTACGATACCTCGGCAGCAGATTCTTTATGAATACTGTGCCAATTCCAGCAAGGTAACTTGAAAGATAAGAAAGAAGCTCATTTTTGAATGTATATTTCAAAGCCTCTTTCTATCTTTTAGAAAGAGGCTTTTTTACGTGAAAATAAAAGGAGGAAGAAAAATGGGAGCGACAGGAGTAACGTCACAAAGAAACATAATTGAAGAGAGTATAGAAAGAAATAAGGAAAAGTACATAGAAACAAGTCATAATATTCATGCGAATCCGGAGATTGGTAACCAAGAATTTTACGCATCAAGAACGTTAAGTTTATTACTAGGTAGCGCAGGATTTCAACTGCAGCACAATATAGCGGGGCATGAAACAGGTTTTATCGCGCGAAAAAGTTCAGGAAAACAAGGGCCAGTTATCGCATTTTTAGCTGAGTATGATGCTTTACCGGGACTCGGTCATGCGTGTGGTCACAATTTAATTGGCACAATTAGCGTTGCAGCAGCAATTGCATTATCAGAAACGCTTGAAGAAATTGGCGGAGAAGTTGTTGTGTTCGGAACACCAGCAGAAGAGGGTGGTCCAAATGGTAGCGCGAAATCGAGTTATGTAAAAGCTGGTTTATTTAAAAATATTGATGCGGCGCTTATGATTCATCCGAGCGGAAAAACAGCGACAACGAGTCCATCACTAGCAGTAGATCCACTTGATTTTCATTTTTACGGAAAAACAGCTCACGCCGCAGCTTCACCTGAAGAAGGGATTAACGCATTAGATGCGATTATCCAGCTGTATAATGGTATTAACGCACTTCGCCAACAACTTCCGTCAGATGTGAGAATTCATGGCGTCATTACAGAGGGCGGAAAAGCACCTAACATTATCCCAGACTACGCATCAGCAAGATTCTTCATCCGTGCAGCTACGCGAAAAAGATGTGCAGAAGTAACAGAAAAAGTAAGAAATATCGCAGAGGGAGCAGCATTAGCAACAGGTGCAAAAGTAAAAATTCATCAATTCCAAAATGAAATCGATGAACTACTCGTAACAAAAACATATAACGATGTCGTAGCTGAAGAACTGGAATTACTAGGTGAAGACGTAAATCGTAAAGAAAGAGTAGGCATCGGTTCAACTGATGCAGGAAACGTAAGCCAAGTCATACCGACCATTCACCCGTACATTAAAATCGGTCCAGATAACTTAATTGCGCATACGAATGAATTTAGAGAAGCAGCACGCTCAGAACTTGGAGATAAAGCGTTAATTACATCGGCAAAAGCATTAGCGAATACAGCGTATCGATTAATTACGGAAGAAAGCTTGTTAGAGAAGGTGAAGGAGGAGTTTAGAGCGGCGCAGAGGAATCAGGGGTAGGTGAGAAGGAAGATTATACCCGGGGTTTTTTAGTAGGAAATTGAATAAAAAAAGAACCAGCCTATGGCTGGTTTTATTATATTATAAAAGGATTTTTTTACATACACTTGATATTTCTACCTTAGTACCCTCTTATTAGAACGACAATTTCTCCTCAAACTCACTCTTTAAAACAATTAAAGGAGACGACAAGCCAAATTGCATTAAAGAGTCTAAAAATGCAGCGAGAGAATCCATCGAATCGCTCATAACTTTCATCATATAATTAAACTCCCCACTAATTCGATATAAATCTGTTACTTCAGGAGCAGCATTACAAAATTGGATGAAATCAGAGCATTGGCTCGTTTTAAACATGATGAATGCTTGAATGTTTTTATTAATTTTGGAAGGCTCAAATTTAGTTCGGTAAGCCGCTATAACTCCTTGATCTTCAAGTTTGTTAATTCGTTCTTTTACAGCAGGTTGCGTCATGGATATAATTCGTCCTATTTCTGAAACAGAAATTCTCGCATTTTCATACAACAAGTTCATAATTTTATGATCGATTTCATCCAGTTTTACTGTGTTTTGCATCGTGTAGCCTCCTTTTTTGTTTTCTAAAGTGAATCACAAATTATAACTATAATATCATAAGTGAACGAATTAAATTACCTATAAATCTATATTTAAAATTATTGGTGTTTGCATAAAAATATAAGTATAGGATTTATCCCGCATTAACGGGCAGTAAAACTCCCATCTCAAAATTCAGCTGGAGCAAAGACGTGGGGTGGGAGATCAACTGTCCGTAAATGCCCGATTGGTTCAACTAATAATCAGAGGGGGATGAAGAAAACCCCCACTGATTAAAGTTTCACTTTATCAAACGGAAATTTAGGAAGGATGGAAAAAATGAAGAATCTTGATGGGAAAGTAGCATTAGTAACAGGAGCGAGTCGCGGAATTGGCCGTGCGATTGCGATGAGATTGGCGAAAGATGGAGCATTAGTTGCAATTCACTATGGCCGAAATAAAACAGCTGCAGATGAAACGATTAGCGAGATTGAATCTAATGGAGGGAAAGCGTTCTTGATTGAAGCTGAACTCAATTCAATTGATGGTGTCAAAAAGCTAGTAGAACAGTTAAAGAATGAATTGCAAATAAAAGTTGGTACATCAGAGATTGATATTTTAGTAAACAATGCAGGGATAGGTACACAAGGAACGATTGAAAATACGACAGAAGAAGTTTTTGATGAAATTATGTCCGTAAATATTAAGGCGCCGTTCTTCTTAATTCAGCAAACATTACCATTACTACGAGCAGAGGGCCGCGTGATTAACATTTCATCAGCTGAGGTAAGGCTTGGTTTTACAGGCTCAATTGCATACGGTTTAAGTAAAGGTGCACTAAATACGATGACACTGCCTCTAGCTAAACACCTTGGAGAAAGAGGTATAACAGTGAATACAATGATGCCTGGATATACGAAGACAGATATTAATGCGAAATTGCTAGATAATCCAGAAATACGAAATTTTGCTACGAATTCATCTGTTTTTGGACGAATAGGGCAAGTTGAAGATATTGCAGATGCGGTTGCATTCCTTGCTTCTTCTGATAGTCGTTGGGTAACGGGGCAGATTTTAGATGTTTCTGGAGGGTTTTGTCTATAGAAAAGGGGGGTGCTTCATAACCATCAGTTTAAGATTTCGTATTTTGTTAGTTTGATGGTTATGGAGTACTACCGTTTGAAAATAGATCAAATTAAGATATGAACCATAATTGTTCCATTTCGGGAAGGTTATGGTTCTTTTTATTTGCAGAATATGATAGGAGAAAGGGTTTGTATATTAATCAAAAAAACTTGATTAATAAGTTGCATAAAAGATTAATAGTCGTATATACTATAAATATCAAAAAAACTTGATGAAAGGAGAGTGAACTACAGTGGCACAAGATTTTCAGCTCTATGAGAAAAAATTTAAAGCGTTGGCTGATCAAAAACGTTTAGAAATCATGTATGAACTTTGCCAGCGAGGACAGACGTGTGTATGTGATTTAACTGAAGTTTTTGAAATGACGCAATCTAAGTTGTCCTATCATTTAAAGATTTTATTAGATGCAGGTTTAATTGTAAAAGAAACAAAAGGTACGTGGAGTTATTATGATTTAAATGATGCGGAAGTGAATAATTTATTATCAGAAGAATTGTGCTGTATCTTTAGAAAAACAGGGAAAGGTAGTTGTTGTTAAAATTTTGTACTATTAATCAAAAAAAATTGATTAATGACATGTAAAGAGGAGGAATAAGCTATGAGATATGTTCATGTTGGTATAAATGTTACGAATTTAGAGAAGTCTATTGAATTTTACGAAAAGGTATTTGGTGTATCACCAGTGAAGGTGAAAACGGATTATGCTAAATTTTTATTAGAGACGCCAGGACTTAATTTTACGCTGAACGTACGAGATGAAGTGAAAGGAAATCAGGTAAATCATTTTGGTTTTCAAGTAGAGACAGCTGAAGAAATCACATTACATAAAGAAAGATTAGAAAAAGAAGGTTTCTTTGCACGCGATGAGATGGATACGACTTGTTGCTATGCGGTTCAAGATAAATTTTGGGTAACGGATCCGGATGGTAACGAGTGGGAATTCTTCTATACAAAAGCACATAGTGATGTTCACAAAATAGAAGAGTCATCTTGTTGCACGACTTCTAACATAGTAGATAAAAATTCTTGTTGTTAATAGGAGATGGAAAATAAAATGAAACGTTTATCTTTTCTAGATCGATATTTAACACTATGGATTTTTCTAGCTATGGCTGTTGGGATTGGTTTAGGGTTTGTATTTCCTAGTGTAGTAGACGGACTGAATACATTACAAGTTGGAACAACATCTATCCCGCTCGCTGTTGGTTTAATTGTCATGATGTATCCACCATTAGCAAAAGTTCGCTATGAGGAAATGGGCCGGGTATTTAAAGATGTAAAAGTATTGGTTTTATCTTTAGTACAAAACTGGATTATTGGTCCGGTACTTATGTTTGTTTTAGCAATTATTTTTCTTCCTGATAAGCCAGAATACATGGTCGGTCTCATTATGATTGGTTTAGCACGTTGTATTGCAATGGTAATTGTATGGAACGATCTTGCTGATGGGGATAAAGAGTATGCGGCAGGTTTAGTAGCTTTTAATTCGGTATTCCAAATGTTATTTTTCTCGGTTTATGCATACGTGTTTGTAACGGTAATCCCAGAGTGGTTAGGAATTGAAGGGGCTATCGTTCATATTACAATGGCAGAAGTAGCGAAATCAGTATTTATCTATTTGGGAATTCCTTTTATAGCAGGTATGTTAACACGATTCGTATTAGTGAAGCTAAAAGGAAGACAGTGGTATGAAAAGGTATTTATACCGAAGATTAGTCCACTTACGCTAATTGCATTGCTATTTACGATTATCGTTATGTTCTCTTTAAAAGGGGAAATGATTATTAGCGTACCATTTGATGTAGTAAGAATAGCGATTCCATTATTAATCTATTTTATTGTGATGTTTTTTGTTTCTTTCTTTATGGGAAGAAAAATTGGTGCAAATTATCCGGTAACAACAACGTTAGCATTTACAGCAGGTAGTAATAACTTTGAGTTAGCGATTGCTGTAGCAGTTGGTGTGTTTGGCATTAACTCAGGCGCAGCATTTGCAGCTGTTATCGGACCTTTAGTCGAAGTACCTGTAATGATTGCCCTTGTAAATGTCGCTTTTTGGTTTAAACGTAAATATTTTAATGATCAACCAGTCTAAATTTAAAAATAAAGGTGGAAAACAACATGGAAAACAAAAAGACAATCTACTTTTTATGCACAGGAAATTCATGCCGAAGCCAAATGGCAGAAGCTTTTGGGAAACAATACTTAGGAGATAAGTGGAATGTATATTCTGCAGGCATTGAAGCACATGGAGTGAATCCAAATGCTATTAAAGCAATGAATGAAGTAAATATCGATATAACAAATCAAACATCAGATATAATTGATTCAAGCATTTTAAATAATGCCGATTTAGTCGTTACTCTTTGTAGTCACGCAGATTCTGTCTGTCCTTCGACACCTCCGCACGTGAATCGTGTTCATTGGGGATTTGATGATCCAGCAGGAAAAGAGTGGTCTGAATTTCAACGTGTTCGTAATGAAATTGGTAAACGTATAAAACGATTTTCTGAAATAGGTGAATAAATAAAGGAAAGAGCTAATCTTCTATTGTATAGGGGATTGGCTCTTTGTCAATTGGAAGTCAAAGCTGTAATTGAATGAGCTGATAGTTTAGTTGGAAAAAGGAAACTATTAGTAAATCATTTTTAGAAGGGTATAAGGCTCATAATATTTTAGACTCAAATGATTATAAGAGACTTTCTTCATTACTATGGTTATCCGGTAGTTTGAATTGGAATTTTGTGAAGAAAACGTTACATGTATTAGGTGATGCGAGGGGATTAGAGGAACATTTGAAAGTTTATAAAATAAGGGGAGAAAGATTATCTTTATTGTTAAGTAGAGAAAGAGCCAACTCGTGTGAGTAGGCTCTTTCGTTTATATACGATTTTGTAATTGTTTTCTTATTTTTCTGGAAATTATCTTTCGGAAATTATTTCATAAGAATAAACATATAGAATTCTTAAGTTTTTCTTAAATAGTTTTCGGGGAGAAATAATGAGTTTGCTATATAAGGAATATTTTAACTGGAATTTTCATAAATACCTTTGACCATATCTGTGATTTTTTGTAAAATGATATATATAGAAAAATTGTGAATATACAGGTAATCTATGGATAGTAGTTTCTAAGAAATTATTCGGGGAAAATTTCTTAGTTAAGTATATTAACTTGTTTGCACTGAATTTTACAAATAAAGGGGTATGGGGAAACATGAAAGCAAAGAAATTAGTAAGTTTAGCGTTACCAGTTATGTTATTGAGTGGTTGTATTACAATTGAAACTGATGGTAAGAAAGCTGAACCAAAGAAAGAAGAAACGCAAAAGGTAGAGAAAGAGAGTAAGTCAACTGATAGCAAGAAAGAGGATAGCTTATCTGTAGCGAAAGGTGAAGGTACAAATAGTAGTTCATCAAGTAGTCAACCAAGTTCTTCTTCTAGTTCTTCTTCTAGTTCTTCCAGTTCTTCAACTGGTAAGGTAACTGGTTCAGATGTTGAAAGGTACAAGTCAGATATCATAAACAGTGCTACTCAAATTGAAGATACAATGAAATTAATTGAAGGAATAGCAGGTTCAGACGTAAAGTCATACAAACAAAAGAAAAGTGAAGTACAACTGAGTTTAGGTGGAGCAAAGGCAACTACAACGAAACTGAAGAATCTACAAGCACCTCCTGAGTTACAGGGAGAACAGGCGAAGATAAAGCAGTCAATGGAACTATATGCGGATTGTTTCCAACTTCTCTTTGATGCATTAGACCAAGAAGACGAGAGTAAAATGCATCAATCCGTATCGAAAGCACAAGAAGGTTCAAAACTGTTTGAAGAAGCAGCAAATAGTATCGCTAGTAAAACCAACTAAGAATATATTACTCAAAGGGGTATGAGGTATGAAAGTGAAGAAATTAATAGGTGTTGCAGTTCCATTTGCATTATTATTAAGTGGTTGTGTTACAGTAAAAGAATCGGCAAGTAAAGAAGAAAAGACAGAAGAAACAAGTGAACATAAGTCTTCTGAAACAAAAGAAAAATCAACTAACTCGAAAGAAGAAAGTAAAGATGTTCAAAAGGTTCGAGTTTTAGATGAAGATTATGCACAATATTTATTAGACATTGAACAAGATATGTTAAGACGATTTGATTACTATGATGCTTCTGTAAGAGATTTGAGAAACGGAAGTAAATCAAAAGCTGAGGTATTAGATAGCATTAAAGACGTCTATAAAGTATTTGATAAGATAGAGAAGATTGCCGCACCGCCAAAACATAAAGAAGAACAAAAAGAGATTGAAAGAGCTACAGGTAAATTAAGAGAAACATTCGGTGAAATAGAGAAGTTATTCAACGATAAAGGTTTCAGCTTAGAGACTGATAAGGAAATCTTAGATAAAGCAAATACAAAACTAGAGGAAGCAAAACGTATTTGGAAACCTACATTCGATAAGTTAAGATCCGAAGTAGAAGGTGGTACAACTACAGATAAACCTTCTAGTACAACAAGTAGTTCTAGTGGTTCTATATCAGCAAACCCAACTATTGGTTCTACTACTGGTAGTCAAGCTGAGACAGATAAAAGCCAAGCTAGAACTGGTGTATTCGTAGGAACAGTTGGTACATCTGAAGAGTTAGGAATTAACTATACAAACATGAAGAATTACATTAAAGATGGTACAGAAATCATAGGGAATTGGGGCATTGACTTTGGTAGTGGAGTGAAAACTACGTTAGTTCTAAAAGGTGATAAGACATTTGAGTCTTATGCTAATGGTAGTTATCCTGAGAAGAGAGACTTCTTAACAGGAACATATGAGGTAGACGTTCCTTCATTCCAGTTATCGTTAAAAGTAACACAAGCATTAAAAGACGGTCAAGAAGTGAAGCTAACAAATGACAGTGTAATGTATAAACTACAAAACTACGATGGTAATACATTACAAATTTATCACATGGACGATAACGTTCGTATTCGATATGCAAAACAATAAATAATTTAGAAAAAAACTCTGTGAAAAATTTTACAGAGTTTTTTTCTAATTGTAGATTTGAAAGAAAGTTTGATCAAAATAAAGGCTTTTTGTTACATTACGGCTTACGCATTATTTACGCGAGCATGGGATTCCTTTTATGCAGATTAACGAGAATAGAGCAGGGGAGTCATTATGTTTGTCCCTTTGAGTGATGACCTTGTGTGATTATTATTTGTGTAGATCTTCGTAACTTTTATGTAATTGTTTCATATATTAAAAAAAGACTTGATTCGCGGTATATAAAGTGGGCTGTAGTAGGAGAAGTACCTTCAAAAGTGCTATGGATGAAAAGATGATTAGGTTGTACGAAATATGAAAATGTACGGACATAATGATTGTAAATCCAATTATGTAACAAGTTTAGCCTTACAAAAAGTTGCAACGAAGAATTTTTCATGGATATGACCGCAAGTATGTGTATAATTACTGGTAATCTTATAGGTTTTATTTGAAATTCGAACGAGAAATATATGGATTTCTGTATCTGACGTTTGAAAAACCCATGGTAAAGGGGAGAGAGGGAGTGTTTATAAGATATGCCCTTTAAGACAAACTATTGTTACAGAGCGTATTCAAATCTTAAGGATTCTTAAGGATTTCACTCCAGTTTCTTCAGGTTTGAATTTTAAACTATAGTAGTAAATTCAAACTATTGGAGTGATTAAATATGAAGCCTCTGTCTTTTTTATCTCAATATATAACTAATCCAAGAAACGTCGGTGCAGTACTTCCAAGTTCAAAGTTTCTTGCAGATAAAATGGTGGAAAGCATCAATTTTAAGGAAGCTAAATATATTGTTGAATATGGGCCAGGTACGGGTGTATTCACTAATAAATTACTTGAAAAACGAAATTCGAATACTACTCTTTTATTAGTGGAAAATAATAAAGAATTTTATTTATTATTGAAAGAAAAATTTGAAAAAGAGAAAAATGTCTTCATTGTATTAGGGTCTGCGGAAAATATTGACGAGTACCTACAGGGCTATTGCATTCCTTATGCAGACTATATTGTTTCGGGTCTTCCTTTTTCTAGTTTGCCCCTAAATGTTTCAAAAAAAATATTATTAACTACCACCAAAATTTTAAAAGAGGGTGGGAATTTTATTACCTTTCAATATACTAAATTTAAAAAGAGTTTTCTTAATCAGTTTTTTAATAGAATAGATGTGAAAAGGGAACTTAGAAATGTACCACCAGCGTATATTTTTAGCTGTTCAATCCCAAAAAATAGTGGAGAATAAGAAGGAACCAGAAATGATTATGAAACGGCAATATGAGGTACTGTCACATCGCTGCGCTATTTATACAGCAAAAAACGTTATCCTTTCTAAATAAGTTAAATTAGAGAAGATGACGTTTTTAATAACTTTACTGATTCAATATGAACTATACGGCAACAATCTATTACTAAAAAGACAGCCATCAATATGGCTGTTTTTTAGTAATAGATATTTTTATTATATTAAGCACTTGGCATCGGCGTTGGAGTAACGTTTATACCATCTTTCTTATATTGTTTATCGATGTGTTCTCGAATTTCTAAAGGGGATGCTCCGTTTTGTTTCATTAAAACAGCTTGGAAAGCGATATCTACACACTCTGCGTGATTCATCGCATGTGAATTCCATGTAACTTGGCCGTTTTCTTTCATCTCACGGATAAAACAATCTTTATTGCTTTTATGTCCTGAATTTTCATCACACCCACAATAACAAGGAATCCATTGTAAGAGCTCGATGTCTTTTCCTACCATTTTATAAATTTGTGAGACTTGTCCATTTGTAGTTGATGATAAGAAAGAAGGCAGAGTTTCTACATTAGCTGTTGTTTCTATCGTATCATCCTTGAAATGCTCACCTTTATTTTTTGTTTCTTGTAACTGATTTTGTGTTTTGTTGTCCTTAGTAGATGATGAATCATTAACGGAACTACAACCAATTAATAGGCTTACTAATAAAACTACAGGTATGATCTTTGACATCATATTGTCTCCTCTCTGTAGAAATACCTTTATATGTTATATTTTAATTAACTCGCTTTTGATTTCGTTAACACCATAAACAAAGTAATCATACAAAAAGCAATTAACGCTAAGAAGGGGATGGTTATAAAACCTAGCCAATTTATATAATCAACATTACAAGGAACACCTTGAACACACGGATTAATTTCTGAAACACCAGGGATCTTTTGTATTGCATAATGATAAAGTGAAATACTTCCACCAATAATAGAAATCGGTAATACATATTTTTTTATGTTCTTTTCATTGTAGAATGTTGCAATGCCTAAAATAATACAGAGCGGATACATCATAATTCGTTGGTACCAACACAATTCACATGGTATGAATCCAAGAATTTCACTAAAAAATAGACTACCTAGTGTCGCAATCATTGACACAATCCATGCAAAATATAAAGTGTAATTACGCCATTCAAAATTCTTTTTTGCTTTATTCATCATTTCTTTTCCTTCAATGCTTTTTCAATTAGATTTTTGATTTGTTCATAATCATAAGGATCAGACAACATTGTTCCATTTACAACAATGCTCGGTGTTTGTTCTACACCATAGTCTTGTGTTAGTTTCTCATCTCTATTTACTTCTTCTTGTTCTGTTTGTTTTTTCAAATCTTCTTCGAGCTGAGTAGTGTTAATACTTGGCGTATATGTTTTTGCAATTTCTAATAGTTTTTCCGGAGTAATCCATGGATCATCGTGATTTTCTGGCTGTGCGTTAAATAATTCTTTATGGAAGCTCCAATATGCTTGTGGGTCTTGTTTATAAACGGATTCAGCAGCTAAAGCGGACAATTTAGATTCTGTTCCGTGGAACAAAACATTCACATATGAAAATTTAACTTTCCCCGTATCGATATAGTCTTTTTGGAGCTGAGGGAAGATACGCTCACCCCATGCTTTACAAGCAGGACACTTAAAGTCACCAAACTCAATAACAGAGACTGGTGCATCTTCTTTTCCTAAAGTAGGTTGCTTACCAATAGGCGGTAAATTTTTTATCACTTTATTTGTAGCAACTTTTTCTTCTTTATTTAAAACGACGAAAGCTGTAACTGCAGCGAAAATGATTAATGTGGTAATTAGCAATAATTTTATGTGAGAGCCTTGTTTTTTCTTCATGTAAACACCTCGAATTTTTAGATTTTAATAGGAACATAATAAGAAACTTTTAGTTATCGAATTCGTTTAATATCACGGATGATATCCTCGTAGGGTGTATTTTGAAGACCTGAATATTTCTTCACAACTTTTCCATCTTTGTCCACGAGATAAAAGCTCGTACCATGTATAACTTGTGTATTATTTTCTGGTTTGGTTACAAGTGTTTGGAAGTTATCTTTTCCGAATTTTTCGATATCTGGTCGTGTATATCCTGTTAGAAAATGAGTTCGCTTCGTATCCATTTCATAGACTTTCATAAATTCTGTTATTTTTTCAGGTGTGTCTACTTCCGGATCTACACTAAATGATACAAACTCTACATCTTTAATTCCTTCTTCATCCAACATTTTTTGAAGTTTTGCCATATTGGCTGTCATAGGTGGGCAAACAGTTTCACAGCTTGTAAAGATAAAATCGGCTACCCAAACTTTATCTTTTAATTCAGAGGAACCAAACTTTTTCCCATTTTGATCTGTAAATGCAAACTTTTCTACATCCCAACCCAGTGAATCTCTTAGTTTATTATCACTACATGCTCCTAAGATTGTAATTACGGAGATTAGTAGAAATAATCCAATTACACGTGTTTTTTTCATATGTATACCCTTTCTAATTGTATTTAATGTATGGAGCTACTAGGTAGCTCCGTATTATATTATTTGTTTCGTAATAATCGCATACTGTTAAGAATTACAATAAGCGCAGCGCCTGTATCACTTAAGACAGCCATCCAAAGAGTAAGCCATCCTGGGAAGATAAAGGCAAGGGCGATAAATTTAATAATTAATGAGAACCATATATTTTGCTTAATGATGTGCAATGCTTTCCGGCTTAGTTTCATCGTATAAGGAAGTTTTTCAAGATTATCTGCCATTAATACAATATCTGCCGTTTCCATTGCGGTATCAGTTCCGGCACCGCCCATAGCAATACCAAGGTTTGCGGTAGCAAGGGCAGGGGCATCATTAATACCATCCCCGATCATGGCTACTGTTTTCCCTTCAGATTGAAGTTGTTTTACAGAATGAACTTTATCTTCTGGAAGTAAATTAGCAAAATAACGATCTACGTTTGCTTTCTGTGCAATATGTTCAGCTGTTCCTTCATTATCTCCTGTTAACATAACAGTTTCCTGAATACCTGATTGTTTTAATTCTTGTATTGTTCCATAAGTAGTAGAACGGATGGAGTCTGCTACTGAAATCATCCCTAAAATAACTTTGTCTGTTCCAACAAGTATCACGGTTTGACCAATTCTTTGCATTTCTCGAATCGGTTCGTTCCACATTTGAAGCGAAACTCCAAACTCTTCATATAATGCTTTATTTCCAGCGTAGTATGTTTCGCCATCTATCGTGACTTGCGCACCTTTTCCTACAATGGCGCGGAAGTCGGTTCCACTTTGAATAGAAGTTTGGTGTACTTTCGCATATGCTGTAATGGCTTTTGCAATTGGATGATTAGAATATTCTTCAATTGTTGCGGCAATTGATAATAATTCATCTTCAGTACAATCTAAGCTTCGTACATGCATTACTTTTGGTTTTCCTTCAGTCAATGTTCCTGTTTTATCAAACGCAATAGCATTTAATGAACCTGCGATTTCTAGAGCGGTACCGCCTTTAATGAGTACGCCATTTCTTGCGGCATTTCCTATTGCAGATACGATAGCAACAGGAGTAGAGATAACTAAAGCACAAGGACATGCGACAACTAGAAGTTCTAATCCTTTATAAATCCATTCCATCCATTCGCCTATACCAAGAAGGGGAGGGATAATCATGACACCAATTGCTAATACAAAAACGATAGGTGTATAAATTTTTGCGAAACGATCTACAAATGCTTCTGTAGGTGCTTTCTTTTCCTGTGCTTCCTCTACAAGGTGAATAATTCGAGATAACGTAGTATCCTCAACAAGTTTAGTTACTGTAATTTCAAGAGAACCTTCTTCATTGATTGTTCCTGCATATACAGAGTCACCAATCTGTTTATCAATTGGGATAGATTCACCAGTTATCGGTGCTTGGTTTACAGTAGAATTGCCTCCTACAACTGTGCCGTCTAATGGGATTTTTTCACCAGGCTTTACAACAATCGTTGTATTCACTGTAATATCATCTACCGATTTTTTTATAAGTTCAGTACCAACTTTTACCCAAGCTTCTGATGGTGCTAAATCAATTAATCCACGAATGGATTCCCGTGTACGTTCGATTGATTTATTTTGTAAGGTTGCTCCTAATGCAAATAACCAAACGACGGTTGCACCTTCTAGCCATTGACCAATTAATGCAGCACCAATTGCAGCTGATATCATGAGAACGTTCATATCAAGTGATTTACTTCTAATTGCATAAAAGGCGCTTTTAGCAGGTTTATAACCACCAATTCCAATGCTCGCCGCATAAAGAAGTGTGATAAGAAGAGGTGATATGTTTGTAAAACTTCCTCCAAATCCTAAAGCTAAAAATAATCCTGAGAGAATTAAAGTTGTATTTTTAGTTTTTTGAACAGGTGCTGTACCTCTACGATTTCCTGCTAAGGAAGCTCCAAATCCTGCGTTAGACACTTCTTTAATAATGTCATCCACATCTCGATCATGACGAATATGCATTTTTCCAGTAGCGAAGTTTACTCGAACTTCTTCTACGCCAGAAACATTTTGTAAATGCTTTTCGATTGTTAAAGCACATGCACCGCAATCCATACCTTCCACAAGGTATGTTTGTACGCCATCTCCTGATATTTTTTTTGTATTAATAAGAGGTGATGGGTCTTCGCATGAGCTATCACTACAGCAAGAAGAGTTTGAATGCGTTTGTTCTTTTTCTAGAGCTAATTCAGATGAACAGCAGGAAGAACTATTTTTTGTTTTTATAGAATCATTGTTACTACTGCAACAAGAGGTTTCCCTAGTAATAGGGTTGATTGGAATCTCTTTTTTAGAAGAGCAACATGATGGTGTTTCTTCTTTCGCAGGTGCGGAGGAAGAACCTTGACAGCAATTTGTTTGTTTTTCCTTCTCGTTCTTATCTGTCATGACAGTTTTCTCCTTTTTGAGATAAACAAGCATCGTTTTTATCACATGATGCTACTTCATTTTGTACGTCATGAAAGACAACATCAAACATAGTGAGTAACTGTTCAATTTGTTTATTACGTAAGGAGTAGTGGACATATTTTCCTTCTTGTCTACCTAGAATGATTCCGCATCCTTTTAAACAGTTTAGATGTTGGGAGATGTTTGACTGATTTCCTTGGGTGATTTCTACAATTTCAGATACTGTTTTTTCACCATCCATCATACATTGAAGAATTTGTAGTCTTGTTTTATCAGCAAAGCCACGGATGAACTTGGCTTTTACATCTAAATCATTTGAGTCACACAATTGTATCCTCTCCATTCGTATTAGTAATGACTAATATGTTATTCTTTATTCATATTAGCATTGGCTAATATGTGTGTCAAAATGAATTAAGAAAAGTTTGATTTTTTTGTTTTTTTTAAGGTATAAATTTTCACAATATATTCATAAATTATTAAAAATTAGTTTACAAATTTGCATCTAGCTTATATAATTTGACTCATATAAAAAAGTTTCCTTAAGGAAACTTAGTTGTGTGTTTGCATTTGTATTATATTTTTTTGTTCGAAAGTTGCCTTTGTGCAAAATAATTATATTTGCGAAAAAAAGAAGGGAGGATGCATAAAAAATGGCTGAGGCTATAATTGTCAAAGATTTATTTGTATCCTATCAAGGGAATCAAGTGGTTCAAAATGTTTCTTTTGAGATTGAAAAGGGAAAACTAGTTGGAATTATTGGTCCAAACGGAGCAGGAAAGTCGACTTTGATGAAAGCTATTTTAGATTTAATCCCGAATGATAAGGGATATGTTCGGGTTCTTGGAGAGGATATTCGAAGCGCTAGAAAGCGTATTGCGTATGTACCACAAAGAAGTGATATAGATTGGGATTTCCCAATTACAGTTTTAGATGTTGTTCTAATAGGAACATATCCATCTTTAGGTATGATGAAAAGACCGAAGAAGGAGAATCGGAATTGGGCATTTGAATGCTTAAAAAAAGTTGGAATGGAAGAGTTTAAAAACCGCCAAATTGGTGAGCTTTCAGGCGGACAACAACAGCGTGTCTTTTTAGCGAGAGCGTTAGCACAAAAGGCAGAGATATTCTTTTTAGATGAACCGTTTGTTGGAATTGATGTAACAAGTGAAGAGACAATTATTAAAATTCTTAGAGAATTACGCAAAGAAGGGAAAACAATTGTTGTTGTCCATCACGACCTAAGTAAAGCAGAGTCCTATTTTGATAAATTACTATTATTGAATAAGAGCTTAATTCATTACGGGGAAGTACGACAAGTATTAGAACCAACAGTTATGTCAAAAGCGTATATGAATCAAGGAATATTCTTCAATAATGCAGCGGAGGTACATTCATCATGAAGATTGTAGAATTTATAGATGCATTAATGCAGTATGGTTTTCTGCAGAAGGCGTTATTAACTTCCGTGATGGTAGGAGTTATTTGTGGTGTAATTGGGTGTTTTATTATTTTACGAGGTATGGCATTAATGGGTGATGCCATTTCACATGCGGTTCTTCCAGGAGTAGCGCTTTCTTATATGATTGGAATGAATTATTTTATAGGGGCAGTTTTAACAGGTGTTATTACTGCGGTTGGAATTGGATTTGTAAGTCAAAATAGTCGAATTAAACATGATATGGCGATAGGGATTATGTTTACATCTGTTTTCGCTGTTGGAATTATTTTAATTACCTTTATGAAGAGTAGTTCTGATTTGTACCATATTTTATTTGGGAATGTTCTATCGGTTCGTTCTTCTGATATGTGGATGACGCTTATCATCGGGGTGGTCATTATTGGCCTTGTAATTCTATTTTACAAAGAACTATTGGTGTCTACTTTTGATCCAACCATGGCACAAAGCTACGGATTACCGAATAAATGGATTCATTATGGCTTAATGATTCTTCTAACAATGGTTACAGTTGCATCACTTCAAACTGTTGGAATTATTCTAGTTGTTGCGATGCTGATTACACCAGCGGCTACAGCGTATTTATTAACAAACCGTTTATGGGTCATGATTTATTTAGCGGCAGGCATTGGTGCGCTTTCATCTGTAGTGGGGTTATTCTTTAGTTTCTCTTATAATCTTGCATCGGGTGCAACAATTGTTCTTGTTGCAACATTCTTGTTCGGATTGGCATTCTTTTTCTCACCGTCACAAGGTTTGTTTTGGAGAGCTATTAAAATTAGAAAAAATAGAGCAGAGTTGTCATAATTGATTGGAGGATAAAGATGAAATTTAAAAATGTTTTATTATCAGTAATTTGTATTTTTGTATTTGCATTAACAGCGTGTTCTAGTAACACAAATGGAAAAGAAGAGGGCAGTGGAAAATTAAAAGTTGTAACAACATACTCCATTATATATGATATGGTGAAGCAAATTGGTGGAGATAAAGTTGAGATTCATAGTCTTGTTCCAATTGGGGCTAACCCGCATGAATATGATCCGTTACCAAAAGATGTTATGAAAATGACAGATGCAGATATGGTATTTTACAATGGATTAAACCTAGAAGAGGGCGGGGCATGGTTTAAAAAACTATTGAAAACAGCAAATAAATCAGAGAAAGATGCACCTGTTTATAAAGTAAGTGAAGGTGTAGAGCCTATTTATTTAGAAACAAAAGGATTAGAAAAAGAACCAGACCCACATGCATGGATGAATATTAAAAATGGTATTGTATATGCTGAAAATGTGAAGAAGGCATTAATTAAAGAAGATCCTAAAAATAAAGAGTTTTATACTGAAAATGCCGACAAGTATATAGCAGAACTTCAAAAGTTACATGATGAAACAGTAAACAGAATTCATCAAATCCCTGAAGAAAAACGTTTCTTAATCTCTAGTGAAGGTGCTTTTAAATACTTTGGAAAAGCATATGACATTAAGACAGGGTACATTTGGGAAATTAACTCAGAAAATCAAGGTACTCCAGATCAAATTAGAGATGTTGTAAGTTTAATTCAAACAAACAAAGTTCCAGCTTTATTTGTAGAAACAAGTGTAGATCGACGTAGTATGGAAACTGTTTCAAAAGAAACAAACGTACCAATTACGGGTACAATTTTTACAGACTCACTAGGTAAATCAGGTGAGGATGGAGATACTTATTTGAAAATGATGAAATGGAATACAGATACAATTATTAGTGGGTTACAAAAGTAAAATCTAGCTATTTTTCAATGTACGTAACTATTGAAATTTTTAAAAATAAGAGAAGAAAGAGCCAGCTCATATGAGTTGGCTCTTTTATTTATCCCGCTATTTGTGGGCCGGTAAGACTCACCTTAAAATTCGGCGAATGCGAGGGGGTTAGGAGGGAGTCGGGATGCACGTAAAAGTAGGATTGGTGTGTGCTATTAATCAGTGGAGGATGGACACCCCTACTGATTAAAGTTTCATTTTATAATTTTTTACTGTATTAATAGTAGATTTGTTAGAAAGGATAATCATTTATTTGATATAATTAATGGATGTGAAGCAGGAAATAGATAGAAAGATACTTCTAGCGATTTTATACTTAAAATGTAGGGAGATTGAACAGAGTTATGGGGAATGAAAAAGAAATTAGTTCCGCTAAATTAATATGGAAGATGACGCGCCCACATACATTAACGGCGACGTTTTCTCCTGTAATTTTAGGGACAGTGGCATCACTGTATGTTGCCGAGATTCATTGGCTTTTATTTATTGCGATGATGAGTGCATGTTTAGCATTGCAAATAGCAACGAATTTATTTAACGAGTATTATGATTTCAAACGTGGATTAGATACAGCTGATTCTGTTGGAATTGGTGGTGGAATTGTCCGTCATGGATTGAAGCCAAAAAATGTTTTAACAGTTGCGCTTTTATTGTATGTAGTAGCAGCTTTTATTGGCATTTATATTTGTATGAATAGTAGCTGGTGGTTAGTCGTCATTGGGTTAATTGGGATGGCGGTTGGCTATTTATATACAGGTGGTCCATTACCAATTGCGTACACTCCGTTTGGAGAGTTAGTTTCTGGATTGTTGATGGGGACATGTTTTGTACTCATTGCTTTCTTTATTCAAACGAATACTATAACGATTGAAAGTGTATTGATTTCCATTCCAATTGGAATTTTAGTAGGTGCAATCAACATGTCGAATAACATCCGAGATATCGAAGAAGATATTAAAGGTGGAAGAAAGACATTAGTAATCCTCCTTGGGAGAGAGAAAGCTGTAGTAACGCTAGCTGTAGCCTTTTTCATTGCGTATTTATGGATCGCCGTAATTGTATTAATGGGTTATATAAGCCCTTGGGCATTAGTTATGTTCCTAGGTTTGAAAAAGCCAATCTCTGCAATTCAAGGTTTCCAAAAAGGAGTAAAGGAACCTGGATATATGCGCATAGCAATGAAATCAACAGCGATGACAAATACGATTTTTGGCTTCTTATTATCAGTCGGATTATTAATTAGTTACCTGTTTTAAATAAAACTCCTTAACAATCGGATAATAGTGTTAAGTGACTAAACCCCAATTTCTCAATTTTTATATAGAGAGATTGGGGTTTTTATTTTTGTTTGTTTTTGAATGATACTAACAGATTATTCGACAATCAGACTAATAATAATTAAAGTATAGAATATACACATCTTAGGGAGGGTATATATGTGAAGAAGTGGATGAAAATTGTTCTGTACTCTTTATTAGGTATTTTACTTATGGGAAGTATTACGTTTTTTGTTTGGTCTCAGTTTACTTATAAACCAACGAAAGAGGCTTTGTCGTTAGTGGATGATAAAAAAGATGAAGATAATATAATTTTTGGAGAGAAAGAGTCTAAAATAGGGGTTATTTTTTATCAAGGTGCTAAAGTAGAAGTTGAGTCTTATAGTTACTTAGGGGAAGCTCTTGCAAAAGATGGGCATTTTGTAGTAATGCCTAAGTTACCATTAAACTTAGCGATACTGGGAATAAATGAGGTAGACAGTGTAATTGAAAAGTATCCTGAAGTTCAAAAATGGTATGTTGCGGGGCATTCAATGGGCGGAGCTATGATTTCTAAGTATGCCTTTCAACATGAAGAAAAGGTAGATGGGATCATTCTTTTGGGTTCTTATCCTGCAGATAATTTCTCTACTAAATCGATTCCTATGTTATCAATTTATGGGGAAGTAGATGGTTTAGCAACTGTAGAAAAAATAGAGAACAGTAAAAAGTTAATGTCAAAGAATACAACTATGCACATGATAAAAGGGGGCAATCATGCTAATTTTGGCATGTATGGTGAGCAAAAGGGTGATAATGCTAGTTTAATTACGTCAAAAGCACAACAAGATGAAACAGTGAAAGTAATTGAACAATGGTTATTAAAACAATGATAATTAATTTAATATATTTACCGAAAGAATTCTCCTTTCTCAAGTTTGTGAAGGGCGATAGCACAACGGTAGGTGGGAGAGGTAATAAAGAGCCAACTCATAAGAGTAGGCTCTTTTATTTATCTTCTATGTCCAATTGTTTCCTTATTTTCTCCGGAATATCCTTTTCAGAAATAACGTCGTAAGAATAGACATACTTTCCTTTCACATGAATTTTTAAGTGAGTCTTTCTTATAAAATCATTAGGAGTGTTCGTTCCTACTGTATATACCTTCTCATTCCTTAATTCATCAACACCTTTTAATGAGTACATAGCTCTTCCTTTATGATGGTAATCCGGAACGCCATATCCCTTCGCAATGGCGTATACATTTTTTTCTTCAGCAATCGGATTAAATCTGTCTAAATCCCCGCGTAATATGAAAGGTAGTAAGTATATAGGAAGGCTTATTCCTATTATGCAAAGTACAAATTTCTTCATTATTGTTTCTCCTCTTGTTAATTTACATATGTAAGTATAGAAAAAACTTCTTATGAATATAGAGGGAAATTTCTTAAGTATTTCTTAAAAGATTTTTAAAGTACAGTTGGCATTGGTCCGAATTTATTGTTGAGTAAAGTAGCGATGGATGTGGAAGCGAAAAAGAATAGGGATGGAATTGCGCACTGGACGTATGACGATATACCCGAGAAGTTATGGAGCATTAGACCGCTCAGTAAATTTTGGGGTATATCGTATAAAACGGAAATGAAATTGAACCGAAAAGGTATACATACAATTGGAGAATTAGCTCAGTATCCTTTGAAATATTTAAAGCAATCTTTCGGGGTAATAGGAGAAGAATTGCATCTACATAGTAATGGAATTGATTTTAGCAGAATAGCAGAGAAATACGTTCCCGCAACAACATCGATAGCGAAAAGCCAAATATTATTACGTGATTATTCGGTAGAAGAGTTCATAGTTATTTTATTAGAGCACATAGAAGAAGTTTGTTATAGGTTGAGACGGGAAAAGAAATACGCGCAAACAATTCATTTTTCAGTTGGATATAGCAAGGAATACGGTGGGGGAATAAAAAAGGCACATACTAAACTTTAATATATCCAACTTAATTAGGGGTAGCACCACACATCCATCAACTTAAGAATTTTATAACCCCCAAAAACAAAAAATATACATGTATTTGTTTTTTGGGGGTTGCTTTTCTTAGCTTGATGGTCACAGGGGACTCCTATTAAAGAAAATTCCCATTCTAAAATTGAAGATACTTGTAAATTTAGTACGAATCTAAGTTGAACTCCTTTTACTTAATTGTCCCCATCGCACCAATTTTTACATTTACCTTGACGTTTACATCGCCCTTTGCTAATGCATTATTCCATTTGTTTTGGACTTTTTTCCATTCTGGATATGTATAAGTTCTTGCGTATCCCCCAAGCCCAATAGGATCAATATTCGCATCTTGTATTTTCTTTATTACTTGCTTGAAATCTTCTTCTAATTTCGTTTCAATTGCCTTCTGTAATTTCGCTGCATCCTTTCTTGTATTGAACGTAAAAAGCCTTTCTGTTATGCCTACTTTCATCTTTATATCTGTATCAAATATAAATTTATTGTCATATCTTGCCTTTGTTTTCACTTTAATACTATAGACAGCAAAGCTCATCCAATCTTTTTCCTTACTATCAGACTTTAATTTAATTGGAATTGTAAATGAAAACTCACCGGTAGTTCTTTGTTGCAAAATACGTAATAGTTTATTTTCATCGGGATTTAGTGTTAATTTATACTTCCCCTTTTCATCCAATAAAGCTGTACCTGTTACAAATATTTTATTTGTTTTTTTTATCTCAGTAATATTTGCCGTTTTCCCTCTGTCCATCATTTGTTCATCTAGTTCTTGAAGATTTGTTTTTACTGTGATATTTCTTAAAGCTGCCGTCTCAACTAGCTTTGTTAAATATAAAGGAAGCCGTGGCTTATCTTTTTGTTTATAAAAAAAAACGTCCGAAACAGGTCCATCTACAGCAATAACTCTTGTGGTAACTGTATTTTTAGGATCTCGATAAAATGGATCAAGATTCTTTATCCAGTTTTTCTTTTTCAGTAATCGTTTTCCAACTAAAATAACTTGCATTTTGCTTCCCGAGGTAAGTGAGAAAACAGTAGCATCAAATTTGTCTCTAGCATTTCGAATCGTAGTAGCTTTTACACCGACAATTTCTTCTTTGATCTTTGCTTCTTTATTAAAAACAGGGCTTGACTTGTAAACCAACAAATTATTATTACGATCTAAGTCGATGCCAAGAGCAAGGGAAAGAGAAACATCTTCAATATTGGTTTGGTCATAGCATCCAGTCATCATAAATACCGATATCAAAATACAACATAATACTTTTCTTTTCAATGTGTTCTCCCCCGATGCAGCTTCTCATATAACCAGCCATACATCAATAAAATGATAGGCAATATATAGGTTAATACTACCCCCGTATTCGAAAATACTTGTTGCCAAGTTTCAGCTTGATTCCAACTAGGGCGAGTCCAAAATACGAAACCGATAATAAGCAATAAGAGAACAACTACATGAGAACTGTGATCTTGTTTCCCAAGTAATTTGCTCGAACAAAACACCGAACAATATAGGGCAGGAATCCAAGATGTGGAAACAATTGTTAAGTATGCAGCCAATAAAATCATGTCAAAGCGTTCTAAAAAACGAAACTCAATTACTTTAAGTAAATTTAGTACTGGTTGATTAAATTGAGTAATACTATCTGGACTAAAATAAGCGAAACAAACAATAGTAGCAAATAAATAGAATAACATCGTTAAAGTGTTCGCAATAATCATTCCATGGACTGCATACTGCTTTTTTTGTAAAAATGGATATAAAAAGAAAGCAATATCAAACCCTAAATATGCAAAAATAGTGGTCGGTACAGCCGTGAATACAGACTTCCACCCCTCTTTTAAAATCGGAAAGAATGGCATCCAACTTCCGCTTTCTTTAAGAGGTATTAAAAAGAATAATGGTATCCAAAGCATCATATAAAAATTAAGTTCGGAATACCGCCCTATAATACGGGGGCCGTTACGTGCAACAAGCAATGTAGGAATCGAAAACAAAAAGATAACGATATAATCTGGTGTTTTCGGAAGAAGCCATCCCTTAAGATAAAGCATAGCGTTCACTAGAACGATGCAAGAATAAAAAGCGAAGTACATCATATAAGCAACAACGAATGCTTTCCCTACTATTTTCCCAAAAAATCGTATAAGAATTTCATAAATTGTATCATCAGGATATTTTGCAGCTGTTTTCACGATAAAAACACCTGATATTGTAGAGAATAACCAGCCAATCACTATGGCTATCCAACCATCTGTTCCAGCTTTTTCTGCAAGCACACGAGGAAGAGATAGAACGCCAGTGGCGACCTGCATTCCATTAATTAAAAAAATATACTGCATAAGCGTGATGTCATTAGAGGCATATTTTTTCATAGTTTCACCTTTTATTATGATTCTTTCCTTGTCGAATAGATTGAATAGCTCCTGTACCGTTCGATCGTTTTCTTATCGCCCATAAAGGAAAACGCACAAAAGTATCTTTCATATCTCCAAAGCGAAACGGTGCTAAGGGTGTTCCATAAGGGGTTCCTAGCGATTCAAGAGTGATAAAATGCCCAAGTAATGTCATCCATCCGATTACCAATCCTACAATTCCAAATAATGCAGCTAAGATCATCATTGGAAATCGTAAAAGTCTAACTGCGGATCCCATATCATAGTTAGGGATAATAAAAGATGATATGGCTGTAACGGCAACGACAATAATCATAATGTTACTTACAATTCCTGCTTGAACAGCTGCTTGTCCAATGATAATACCTCCTACAATTCCAACTGTCTGACCAATCGGGGTAGGCAAGCGTAAGGCCCCTTCTCTCATCGTTTCCAAAGTTATTTCCATAAGCAATGCTTCCATTACTGGCACAAAAGGTACGCGTGTCCTTGACTCTGCAATAGATAAATAAAGTTCTACAGGAATCACTTCAAAATTAAAAGAAATAAACGCAACATAACTCGCAGGCAAAAATAAAGCAACCATAAAGGCGATAAAACGAAGTATACGAATAAACGAAGCAACTAGCCATCTTGTACCATAGTCATCCACACCTTGAAAAAAGGAGATGAAATTTGTTGGAGCAATTAATACGTTAGGCGAATGATCCATTACAGTTACAAATCTACCCTGTAGTATGTGAGAGACTGCCAAATCAGGTCTTTCAGTTAATATAAATTGCGGAAACGGTGAATACGGGTTATCTTCAATAAATTCAATTAGCTCACTATTATTAGCTACTGCATCTACCGTAATATTTTGAATCCTTCTTTCCAATTCATTTAGTACATCTTCAGAAGCTACATCTTGCAAATATAAAATAGAAATCTTAGTTTTACTTCGCACACCTATTACTAATTCTTTTATCATTAATTCACGATGCGGAATGTACCTTCGAATCATCGCAACATTTTGAGCTCCCGTTTCTATAAACCCTTGATGTGCACCTTTTAAAGCTATTTCGTTACGAGCATCTTCAATGTTCCTTTGTGGCCATCCTTTCGTGTCCAATTGACGAACCGTCGTTTGGCCGTTAATCAATAGTACACTATCCCCTGTTAAAATAGCCGTTTCAATCTCGTTCCACGTACTAATCATTTTAACTTGACCTAAAGTAATGGGAAGTTCCTTATTAGCATTAAAATCACTGTTCATTAAAGGACTTAAAACGTTATTTTGAATTAATTGTTTATCTGTTAATCCTGATAAATATACTAAAGCGGCTTCTAATCCAGATTCTGTTATTTGAAACCGCCGAATCACTAGATCAGGTGATTGATGGAATATATTCTGAAGATCAGTTATGTTTTTCGATAAATTAGCTTCTAAGAGAGAATCCTCAATATTTTTTGGGGGAACAGGAGTATCGTTTCGTATTGAAAATGATTTAGGGTTTTCTCTATATTTTAACCATTTCAGAAATTTAGCCATGACTTCCTCACCTTCTATGCACCTTCTATAGTATGTTTAGTATGCATATATGAAGAAAAAATATCCTAATAATTAGAGAGGTAACGCCAGACTTATTACTATATAACCTATGCAGTCATAAAAATAGCGCTCTAATTAAATAGTATGCAGACAAGTTTAGATTTGAAAGGTTCAAAGTCGATGTAAATGTTATTTGTTATTCAATAGGGAGAATATTGTATTAGGGGGAGGAATTTGACGTGCGTTATTTATGGGAGGCTCATTGTACATATACATGTGTACAATGATTGGGATATTCATATTCCTATAAAACTTGAAAAAATGTCTTGATAAAATGGTGAAGTGGCAACCGTTCGCCAGTATGCCAGAGCAGTTTGCAGTGATTAAAGAAATGATACATGAGCAAGCGAAAGCTTCGCGTCCAATCTTAACGCAAGATGCAAAAGAGGTGCTTGAAAACAAACTATTAACTTCATTTTTAGGTGAAGAAGAGGTTTTACTTACATATTATAAAAATGGCTATCTATATAAAAATTACATAACAGTAGCTGATATGAATCCAATAAATGAGACGATTATTTGTACAGATGCTTTTTGTAATAGGAGAATTTTTAAGTTTGTCGATGTAATTGAAGTGAATTAGAGGGGGGGAATGGAAGTGATGATCTTTTCCTAATTTAATTATATCATGTAATTTACGTTCAAAATAGACTGTTTCTTCTCATTTACTACTGCTACAATCAAGAACACATGCAAAATAAGGAGAGATGTTACATGAGTTCTTTCGTTCTCGATTTTCAGGAAATAGAAAACACACAGCTTTCGCTCGTTGGTGGAAAAGGATTGAATTTAGGGGCGTTATCAAACGTTCAAGGGATACAAGTGCCAGAAGGATTTTGTGTTACAACGGTAGGGTATCAACAAGCCATCGAACAAAATGAAGCGTTTCAAACTTTGTTGCAGCAGCTAACAAAGTTGAAAAGTGAAGACCGAGCTCAAGTTGGTGAAATTAGCAGGAAGATTAGAGAAATCATTATGGAAGTAGACATTTCTTCTGATGTTGAGGAATCTGTGGCTTATTATCTCTCACGTTTTGGCGATGAGCATGCTTATGCAGTGCGTTCGAGTGCTACTGCTGAAGATTTACCATATGCCTCGTTTGCAGGTCAACAAGATACGTATTTAAATATCATCGGAAAAGAAGCGATCTTGCAGCATATAAAAAAGTGCTGGGCTTCCCTATTTACAGATCGAGCAGTCATTTACCGAATGCAAAATGATTTTGAACATAGCCAAGTTTCTATATGTGTTGTCGTTCAAAGAATGGTTTTCCCGCAGGCTTCGGGAATTTTATTTACTGCTGACCCGATTACTTCTAACCGAAAGGTGCTATCAATTGATGCAAGTTTTGGACTTGGTGAGGCATTAGTAGCAGGCTTAGTATCTGCTGATAATTATAAAGTAAAAGAAGGCGAAATCGCCGGTAAGATGATCGCAACGAAAAAATTGGCTATCTATGCCTTAAAAGAGGGCGGAACAGAGACGAAACAGATTGATCCGACTCAGCAAAAGATTCAAACACTGTCTGAACAACAAATATTACAGCTAGCACAGATTGGAAGACAGATTGAAGCTTATTTCGGTTGTCCGCAAGATATTGAATGGTGTTTAGTTGGTGATACATTTTATATTGTCCAAAGCAGGCCAATCACGACTTTATATCCAATTCCAGAAGCAAATGATCAGGAAAATCATGTGTATGTATCGGTCGGTCACCAACAAATGATGACGGATCCTTTGAAACCATTAGGGATGTCTTTATTCCAGTTAACATCCTTTGGACCGAGGTTTCAAGCTGGAGGAAGGTTGTTTGTTGATGTTGCACAAAGATTGGCTTCGCCTACTGGTCGAGAAATGTTATTAAATACAATAGGGAAATCGGAGCCGCTTATTAAAGATGCATTAACGACTGTAATAGAGCGAGATAATTTTATCAAATTGTTACCGGATGATGAAAAAGAAAAGAGTCTTAGTAAAAGTATGCCACCTGTAAGTTCGCAACCACAAATCGAAATCGATCCGGCAATCGTTACGGATTTAATAAAGAATAATCAAGCATCGATCGAAGAGTTAAAACAAACCATTCAAACGAAATCAGGATCAGAGGTACTTGATTTTATTTTAGAAGATATCCAGCAATTAAAGAAAATATTATTTCACCCGCAAAGTATGGCTGTAATTATGGCAGGTATGGATGCTTCATCATGGATTAATGAAAAGATGGAGCAATGGCTAGGGGAAAAAAATGCAGCAGATACACTTTCTCAATCTGTACAAAATAACATTACGTCAGAAATGGGTTTAGCATTAATGGACGTTGCAGATGTGATTCGCCCTTATCCAGAAGTCATTGAATATTTGCAGCATGTAAAAGATAATAGCTTTTTAGATGAACTAGTTAAGTTTGAAGGCGGAGAAAAAGTTCGAGATGCGATTCATGCTTTTCTGAATAAATACGGAATGAGATGTAGCGGAGAAATTGATATTACGAAAACGCGCTGGAGTGAAAAGCCAGCTTCTATTATCCCGATGATTTTAAATAATATAAGAGACTTTAAAATCGGTGCTGGTAAGCGGAAATTTGAAGAAGGGCTGCAGGAAGCTTTGAAAAAAGAAGAAGAGTTATTAGAGCGATTGCAGCACTTGCCAGAAGGTAAACAAAAAGTAGAAGAGACGAAGCGAATGATTTGTAACATCCGGAATTTCATCGGTTATCGAGAGTACCCGAAATACGGCATGATTAATCGTTATTTCATATATAAGAAGGCGTTACTGAAAGAAGCTGAGCAACTTGTGCAGAGCGGTGTTATTCATGAAACCGATGATATATACTATCTAACTTTTGAAGAGCTTAACGAAGTCGTTCGTACAAATAAACTGGATTACAAAGTCATCAATAATCGAAAAAATGAGTATAAATTATATGAAAAACTAACGCCCCCGCGCGTTATTACGTCTGATGGTGAAATCATTACAGGTAAGTACAAACGAGAAAATCTCCCTGCGGAAGCAATCGTAGGTCTGCCTGTTTCTTCAGGTGTGATAGAGGGGAGAGCTCGCGTTATATTAAACATGGAAGATGCGGATTTAGAAGATGGAGATATATTAGTTACCGCATTTACGGACCCTGGCTGGACGCCATTGTTTGTATCTATAAAAGGTTTAGTAACAGAAGTCGGCGGGCTTATGACACACGGAGCAGTTATCGCACGTGAATATGGATTACCAGCAGTTGTTGGGGTGGAGAATGCTACGAAATTAATAAAAGATGGGCAACGAATTCGGGTACATGGAACAGAAGGGTATATTGAAGTGTTGTAATTGAGCGTTAGATAAATAAAAAGATCATCCGCTATTATAGTGGATGATCTTTTATTATATAGCTGGCTTATTTTTTTAAGCCAGCTGCATAAAAAGGTCCATGAACTGCGATTGTTGATAAAATACGAGCAATTTCCTCCGGTGTTTCTTTTTGCCCACTATTTAACCATTGCTGAATGACACCTATATGAGCAGATGCCATATAAGAAGCTAAGTATTGGCTTGGAACAAGTAAATTCTCTTTCTTAATGAGAGCATCATTCGTATCTTCAAACAGTGTTTTCCACATAAAGTCTTTCAGTTTTGTTTGGAAAGATAAATCTCCTTTTGGGCTAAGTACAGCTTTTATAAAATCACTATTTTCGTTTAGAAATTCAAGTATAGAAGCGATAAGTACAAATGGAGTCGTTGGGGAAGGGTTTGACCCAAGATCCGCAATCACTTCCGGAAATTTCTTTTTTGCAATGCTAGACATCTCATACATAATTTCTTCTTGGCATTTCGTCATTAAATCAAATTTATCTTGATAATGCGTATAAAACGTACCGCGATTTATGTTCGCTTTCGTTGTAATATCTTTTACTGTAATGGCGTCAAAGCCTTTTTCTTCAATTAATTCCACAAATGCATTTCGTATTGCCGTTTTCGTACGAATCACGCGTAAATCTAAATTACTATCTCGCAAAGTATGTCCCTCCTAAATTTTTTCAACATATTTATCAAATGTGTCTTATAACCGACACATTCGCGGTTTTTGATTATTGTATAAGGTTCAACGCAAACATATAATTCAAAATATAAATAAACAACACGTTGTTCGCTTATTGTAACTGAAATTAAAGGAGGGGAAAAGAAAATGTTTAAAAATAAACTGTTATTATTATCACCAGTTATTGCCCTACTTGTCGTTTTTACTTTTTCATTAACATTATTCCCAACAGTTCAACCTCAGCCAAAAAACTTGCCAATTGCAATTGTGAATGAGGATCAAGGATTAGAAATTCCGAATCAACCTAAAATGAATATGGGTCAAAAAATCGTTGATACGATGAAAAAATCATCGAAATCAGATGAAGAACCTGCGGTGAAATGGATAGAAGTAAAAAATAAAGAAGCCGTTCAAAAAGGTTTAAATAATAAAGAATATTATGCAGCATTAGTCATTCCGAAAGAGTTTAGTGCAAAACAAGCATCGTTACGAACATCACAGCCATCTTCACCAGAGGTAGAAATATTTATTAACCAAGGAATGAATACGGCAGCGTCAACTATGGCAGGGCAAATATTAAATGGCGTAGTTGATAATATGAACAATACTGTTCGTACTGGGCTATTAGAAGGATTGAAAGCAAAAGGAGCTACTTTAACAACAGATCAAGTTTCAAATGTAGTAACACCTATTACGAAGAAAGTAACGAATGTAAATGAGGTCGGAAAAAATAGTGCGAACGGTAATTCTCCGATTTCTTTATTTCAACCGTTATGGATTGCAAGTTTAGCAAGCGCAGCAATTATCTTTATTGCGATAAGTAAAATGCCAATCAGCACACGAAAAGAGAATGTTGTATTAAAAATGAAACAAATTGTAGTGGGGGCTATTGAAGCGGTTGTAATTGGATTTGGTCTTACGTGGATTGCAGATGGAATGGTAGGATTAAATATTTCGAATTTCACGGATACGGCTTTATTTTTATCAATTACTTCTTTTAGTTTCTTCTTAATGATTTCGGCGGTCCTTTCATTAGTTGGACTAAAGGGTATAGGTATATTCGCTCTACTACTTTTCTTTGGGGCACCGCTATTAGCATTAGCACCTGAAATGATGTCCTCGTTTTATCGAGATTGGATTTACTCTTGGTTACCAATGCGATTTATGATTGAGGGATTACGGGAAATATTCTTCTTCGGAAAAGGATTAAGTTGGAATACACCAGTTATAGTGCTCGTTTGGATTGGTGTGGTGAGCATGGTTATCATACTTGGAAGTGCTTTAAAACGTAGTGTAGTAAAGGAACATAAAACTGAATTAAATGCTTAAAAAATAGTAGAGGAAAAACCGTTTCACTAGTAGTGGGGCGGTTTTTTTATGGAGAAATACAAGGAAGCTTATGTCGGTATGGTAGTGGTATGAAAGAGAAGTGAAATCCTTACTTTGTTAAGCGAAGTAGCGCAGTGGAAATAGATATTAAATGGGGATGGAGAACCCTTTGTTATTTGAATGTTTTTTTATTAAAAAACATTTGACGCGCGCACTTTAAATTAATATATTTATATAGAATGTGGATAATTTTAACAATTTATTATGTGGAATAAATTAGGGGGAAGAATTATGAATCTCAAAAATGTAATTGCAACAGGTTTAATCGCTACAACATTATTTGGGGCAACTACTGCTTATGCACAAACAAGCCGTTTTAACGATGTACCAAGTAATCATTGGTCTGAACAAGCAATAAATTATTTGGCAGATAGGGGGATTGTTTCGGGTTACGGTAATGGAGCATATGGATTTGGTGATGATATTACCCGTGGACAAGTAGCATCTATTATGGCTCGCTATTATAATTTAAAAGAGAATGAGGCACAGACTACAAATTTTTCAGACATTAAAGGACACATGTTTGAAGGGAGTATTAAAGCTGTTACCGAAGTTGGAATCATGATTGGAAATGGCACTGATAAATTCCGACCAGATGATACGTTAACTCGTTATGAAATGGCAAAGATTTTACAAACTGCATTTAATTTAGAGATAAAAGGAAACGTACCATTTAATGATATTCCGAGTAATCATTGGGCTGAGGACGCAATTAAAGCTCTATATAGCAATGGGGTGACAAGTGGTATTGGGAATAACCAGTATGGCGGGCAATATGATGTGAAAAGAGAGCAGTTTGCGAAATTCTTGTACAATTCCATTTTTAAAGGTCAAAACCCAGAGGGAAATCATGATGTTAGGGGAGAATTAAAAAGGGAAGCTGAATCTCTCGGATTTTTCCTTAATAAAAATAGGTATACATATAACTTAATGGGCGCAAATGGCGATTCCGTTTTTAATGTCATGGATTTATATATAAATGATAGAGATGAATGGGAAGCAAAAATATATATTTATAGCGAAGATAGTGGTATGGAAGAATCTGTGAAACAATTTTTAAACATTCTTACTCCTACAAAAAGTGAGGAAATGTGGAAGCTTATTAATAGTAAAGGACCACATTATCAAGATTTTGAAATGGATGGAAGAAGAATTATTATTAAAAAAGATTCTGTTATAAGTGTATTGTTTGGTTATAAGGATTAATGTTTTTTAATAGAATGGTCAAAAATATGGAGAAGAACTATACAGTTAGAATTGCTTCAGAAGAAGATATTAATGTCGTTATTACTGTATTAAACGAAGTAGCACAGTGGTTAAAAGATAAAGAAGTGAATCAATGGCAATATCTTTTAGGAGAAGAAGCTACGACTGAAATAATAGAAGGTATAAAAGAGAAATATACGTATGTTGTACTAAATGAAGAGGAAGTTATCGGTACGTTTACAGTATCTCCTAAACAAAATGATTGGGATGAACACATTTTTGGTAAAGAGGGAGTCTTTGATTCGTTATATATTCATAGACTTGCGGTGAAACGGAAGTATAAAGGAAATGGGATAGGAGAAATGATATTAAAATGGATTGAAGAGAATGTACAGCGTGATAAAAAATATTTGAAGCTAGATTGTGTTGGACATAATCGTACGTTGAATGATTTTTACAAACGAAGTGGTTTTGAGTATCTTGGTAGTACAGAAGGACATAGTAAATTTCAAAAGAGAAGGAGAAGTGAATGAATCTAATTAACACAGATTTAATTGAAAAGTTAATACAAGAGCAATTTCCTAAATGGGCACATTTAGAAGTGAAACCTGTAAAATTTAGCGGACACGATAATAGAACGTTTCATTTAGGAGATCAGATGAGTGTAAGATTACCAAGTGATGCAGCATATGCACCGCAAGTTGAGAAAGAAAACAAGTGGCTGCCTATATTAAGTAAGGAACTTTCTTTACCAATTTCTGCACCAATTGCGAAAGGGAATCCGTCTGAAGAGTATCCGTGGCCTTGGTCTATTAATAAATGGATAGAAGGAGAGACAGTTACGAAAGAAAATATCCGTGACTTAAATGAATTTGCGGCGGACTTAGGGGCATTTTTAGTAGAATTGCAATCCATTGATGCGAGTAACGGACCAATTGCTGGAGCACATAATTTTTACCGAGGCGGGCTTATATCTGTATACGATAAAGAGGCAAGAACAGCCATTGAAAATAATAAGGATGTTTTTGATGAGACATTATTAAAGCATCTTTGGGATTTAGCACTTCGGTCAACATGGAACCGCAAACCAGTTTGGGTTCATGGGGATATAGCACCGGGGAACTTACTCATTAAAGATGGAAAGCTTTGTGCCGTAATTGATTTTGGTATATTAGGAGTAGGGGATCCTGCTTGTGATGCAGCGATGGCATGGACATTTTTTGATGAGAATAGTAGGAACGTATTTAAAAAAGTATTACGTATGGATGAAGAAACGTGGAATAGAGCGAGAGGGTGGGCACTTTGGAAGGCGTTAATTACATACGATGCGAATAGGGATAGTAATGAGAAAGTAGCCGAAGAATCGTATCGCATTATTCAAGTAATTGCTGATGATTATGGGATGTAATAGAAAAAGCCTATTTTGAATCATATGATCAAAATAGGCTTTTTACATTATTAATCGATACTTAAAGCTTTTTTACCCATTTGATTATAACTGTGCTCAAATCGGGATTTTACCATTGGTTGGTCTTTTTTACCGTCTAATGGGTCATTATAGTAAATGTTACGATCATCTACACCAGTTATGATAATAGTATGTGCATTTCTGTATCCATTTACGGTCTTTCCTTGAGGTGTTTGCCAAGTATGTTCTAGTTGCGGAGAAGTTATTTTGTTCCCTACCCACGCTACAACTGGTTTACCATTACGTACATAGCTTTCTAATACAGAGAAATCCTGTCCTGTTAAATCTGTACCTCTTGCATGTTTATCAAGTAATTGTTTCAATGGTGCTGGGTTAATAGAGTAACCATAGCTCTTTCCACTTACGTCACCAACGAATCCGATGTCTGGATCACCCCAAACTGTAACTTTTCCGTTTCCATCAGTCTTGCGTCGCGTTGTATCAAATGGCATTTGATTCGCAAATTCTACTTTATTTAATGAACGTCCTGTATAGTATTCTAAAAGCATTTGTAGTGAAACAACTGTACTTCCTTTTTGTAGTTCCGGCAATTGATTAATAGCAGGAACATTTAAGAGAAGCTTTGGACGTAAGAGATAAGACATATTTACCCATTTTGGTCCTTTGTCTGTACGAATTTGTACCCATCCGTCATCTGTCTTAGCTAATTCTTCTACGCCACCTTGTGGAGCGTACTTTCCAGATACTTTAGAAGAGAAATTAGGGCTATCGTAAGCGAAAAATTCTTTTGGTATGTACGTTAGTTCTTTTCCTTCACCTTCTTCTAAGTATGGATTCATCCATTGAAGACCCTCGCTAGTACGAATCTTTAACCAGATGCTATTTTCTTCAACGACTGTTACAGTTTGAGGGGGATATTTACCAACCACATATCCTGTTCTTGACGGTCTATCAAAGGTAACAAAATTTTTATCAATATAAACTTGTTTCTCTTGTAATGGTGTCCACTTTAACCCATGATCTGTAGCAATTTTAATCCATCCATTTTCAGATTCATCGAATACAGTAACGGTTTGTGGTGCATATTCAGCAAGTATACCTGAATGAAGAGAGGATTCAGGGTATATAAAATAACTTTTTTTCATAGTAACTTGTTTTAATTTAATTTCTTTATCTTTTGATTGATCTGTGCGAGCAACTAAACTTGCAGCTTCTGCACGGGTAATAGTGTTATCTGGATACCAATGACTACCACCATAACCCGCTGAAATACCAAGAGCAACAAGAAGATTGGCCGACTTTTCACTCCAGTGTCCTTTTAAATCTTGAAATACAGTAGGTAATAGTTCAGTAGATTTTTTGTCTAAGTTGTATGAATGAGCAAGCATAGAAGCCATAGCAGCTCTCGTTAGTTTTCCAGAAGGATTGAAATTCCCATTACCTACCCCTTTAATAATTCCAGCTTTCTCAACTGCAGCAATATGAGGAGTAGCCCAATGGTCTTGGGAGTCCTTAAATGATGGTTGAGCTGAAGCGTCTATTTGTAAGTTTAATATTTTTGCCATGATAATTGCGGCAGAAGCTCTATCGATTTCAAGGTTAGGTCCAAATGTACCGTCTGGCAGACCAGATAAAACTTTTTTCTTTACTAAATAATCAACAGATGGCTTTGCCCATCCAATAACATCAGGAAATTGATAGTAGTAATCGTCTTCATGAATTGCAGGCTGTGCATTACTCTTTTGTGTTACAGTTTCACTCACAGCTAAAGAACTAGAGGGGGCGATGAGAGCGCCAAGTAGCAGTGCGCTTGCCATAGTTATTTTTATTGTTTTCAATTGTACATTCTCCTTCTATTTTATGTAGGTTAATTTAATGAGTAAATTGACAAGAGGAAATGAATTGGTTACAAATCATATGTTTAAAATGTGTATATGTAACATTTACGAAGAATATTATATGATAATTTTCGGAAACTGACAATGGAAAAGTAAGATTATTACTTGTTAATTTTCAATTGAAAAGAAGGAATTTAATAT
Organism: Bacillus hominis; assembly: GCF_030348325.1. Classification (NCBI taxonomy): domain Bacteria; kingdom Bacillati; phylum Bacillota; class Bacilli; order Caryophanales; family Bacillaceae; genus Bacillus; species Bacillus hominis. The sequence continues at coordinate 2,818,139 of NZ_JAUCFS010000005.1, read as the reverse complement.
AATTATACAGAATATTTAGATAATAGGAGGTGTCGAATTTTGAGTGAAATTGAATTGAAAAGTAATGTAATTAAGACAGGGCGAGAGAGAGGGATTATTCTTCGGTTTGTACTCGCTAGTTTAGTAGGTGTATTCATGTTTTTTGTTCCCGTTACGATAAACGGTGCTTCGTCTATTATGATTGATCATATCGTATCGTGGATTAGAGCTTCGGTTCCGAGCGTAGTACCTTATTACGCATTATTTGTAATGATAATTGGTGCGATTTATCCATTTTATACGAAAAAATGGAATGCATCTATTGTAGATATTTGTTTTTCTATTTTAAAAGTAGTAGGTGTTGTTTTTGGCGTATTATATTGTTTGAAAGTAGGACCAGCTTGGTTCTTTGCGCCAGATGTTGGACCGTTTTTGTATGAGAAGTTAGTTATATCAGTAAGTTTACTCGTCCCAATTGGCTCGGCATTTTTAGCGTTATTAGTCGGGTACGGATTGCTGGAATTTATCGGTACATTTTGCCGTCCGATTATGAGGCCGTTATGGAACACACCGGGAAGGTCGGCAATTGATGCGGTTGCTTCATTCGTTGGGAGTTATTCATTAGCCTTATTAATTACTAATCGGGTTTATAAAGAAGGAAAGTATACGACAAAAGAAGCAGCCATTATCGCTACAGGTTTTTCTACAGTATCCGCTACATTTATGATCATCATCGCCAAAACATTAGATATTATGCATTTATGGAATGTTTATTTTTGGACTACGCTTGTTGTAACATTCATCGTGACTGCTATCACCGTAAGAATCCCGCCACTTAGTAGAAAACCAGATACATATATTACGAAAGAAGGATTCCCAGAGCCAGTTTATAAAGAGAAAATGTTAGAACGAGCTTGGGAAGATGCATTAGAAGTATCAAAATCTGCACCGAGTATTATGAAAAATATCGCAGTGAATTTGAAAGACGGTTTTATAATGACGATGGGGATTTTGCCATCGATTATGTCAGTAGGATTAATTGGTATCGTCTTAGCAAAGTTTACGCCAATATTTGATTGGATAAGCTATATTTTTTATCCATTTACATGGGCTTTACAGCTTCCAGAAGCGGAACTAGCTGCTAAAGCAGCATCAGTTGGTATTGCAGAAATGTTTTTACCTTCTCTTTTAGTTGTAAGTGCACCGCTCGTGACAAAGTTTGTGATTGCGGTTGTTTCGGTGTCATCTATATTGTTTTTCTCCGCATCAATCCCTTGTATATTATCAACAGATATTCCGTTAAAAGTATCTGAACTTATTATTTTATATGTGCAAAGAACGATTTTAACGTTGCTTATTATTACGCCGATTGCGTACATACTTCTATAACGAATGAGCTCGCTTTAAAGAAAAGCGAGTTTTTTCACGATATTTGATTTATTATATATTAATAATACGTTATCAGTTTGTATGATATAGTTACAAGAGAGGAGGGGAATAAATGGAAATTATTCACGAAAGAGCAAAGTTACGGTTAATGGATAGCAATGATGTCGAAAAAATGTTTTCAATCGTGGAAGGAAATCGAGATATTTGGGCGTATTTAATCTCTAAAATGGATACTGTTCAAGATATGCAACAATATGTTCAAAAGGCGATAAAAGCGTATGGGGCAGGGAAGGATTTGCCATTTGTTGTTGTTGATCAAAAGACGAATGAAATAGTAGGGAGTACACGCTTATATAACATTTCAGTTGAAGATAAGACTGTGGAATTAGGGCAAACGTGGTATGACCCGAGTGTACAGCGTACGAGTATGAATACAGAATGTAAGTATATGTTATTACAATATGCTTTTGAAAAATTGCATATGCGGAGAGTACAAATAAAGACGGATGTACGAAATGAAAAAGCACAAAGAGCAATTGAAAGACTCGGCGCAGTAAAAGAGGGTGTACTTAGAAATGAAAGAAGATTGCCGAGCGGGCATGTTAGAGATGCAGTTGTATACAGTGTTATTGCAAGTGAATGGCCAGTTGTAAAAGAACGGTTATTAGAAAAATTAGAGTCGTATAAAGAAAAACGATAATTCATATTAAGAAAGGTGTATTGATCGTCAAGATGAAAAATATACCTTTTTTCTTACAAAACGGTTACTTCTTTTATTTACTTTTGTTTCATCATTCCATTATGATAAAAAATTCGTTACAATGTAGTTGTATGGTAATAAACTTATAAATTATACAAATGTAATGAAACCGCAAACGAAAAATGAATTGATAATCCTCAATTTTAAATGAAAACCCTTTAATGCATATATATGACAAGAAAAATTCCTTCTTTTAAACAAATTCAAACAAAATGATTTGATATATACGTTTTTATATAGAAGTATGGATGATGTACGGAGGCAGTTTAAATGAAAGAAAATAAGAAAAGTAAGAAAAGAAGAATCTTGCAAGTATTCTTGCTTATGATTTGTTCTATTATTTTATATGTAAGTTATGCAGCTTACGATATTTGGAGTTATCGCTTTAAAACAGATGATGGTGTGAAGACAGATGCTGGTATCGTGCTAGGAGCAGCTTCATGGAACGGAAAACCATCTCCTGTATTTAAAGAAAGAATTAATCATGCAATTTCTTTATATAAGAACGGTAATATTAAAAAGATTATTTTCACAGGTGGTACAAAGTTTGAGGCAGAGCTTGAGGAAGCTCGTACTGCTAGAGTGTATGCACTGAAACATGGTGTAAAAGAAGAGGATATTCTAATTGAAACAAAATCCCTTTTCACAGAGGAAAATTTAAAGAATGCAAAGCAAGTTGGAATAGAGAACGGAATACGCACATATACGATCGTGAGTGATCCACTTCATATGAAACGTGCGATGAAAATTGCAAAACATATTAAAATTGAAGCATATGCATCACCAACTCCAACGTCAGCGTATAAAACGTTAGATACAGAAATCCCCTTCTTTTTTAAAGAATTATGCTCGTATATTGGATATGTAACCTCTTTGCCACTGAAGGCATTGAAAGGGGATTAATGTAAGAAAAGAACCTATCCTTTTATAGGAACTTTTCTTATTGTTCAAAAGCATTGTATTTTTATCGGAATAGTGAAACAATAGAGAGGTAGCTTCATATAATCATAATGACAAAATGAACGGTTTATGAATCGAACATAAAGTGAAACTTTAATCAGTGGGGGGTCATCACACACTGATTATTAGCCTTCACCAATCGGGCGTTTATGGGCAGCAGGGCTCCCACCTAACTTCTTTGCTCCACCTGAATTTTGAGGTGGGAGTTTTACTGCTCACAAATAGCGGGATAAAGGAGATTATAGTATGGCACTCTCATTTGTTGAAACAGAAGAACAATCTTTAGTTATTGAACAAATAAATAAATTGATTCCGAAGTTCATGGAAAGAGAGCATCAACTAAGTGAATTAGGATCATTTCCGTATGAAAATATTAACAATTTGAAAGATATCGGATATACGAAATTAACGTTGCCAAAAGAATTGGGAGGCAATGCGATTTCTTTATATGACTTCGTTTTATTTCAAGAGAAAATAGCAGAAGGTTGCGGTGCGACCGCATTATCAATTGGATGGCACCTTGGCATTGTAAAGGAATTAGCTGAAAATCGCTCTTGGAATGAGGAAATGTTCACTTGGTTTTGTGAAGAAGTGCGTAATGGTGCGCTTTTTAATCGAGCAGCGACAGAGCCGAATACAGGTAGTCCTACGCGCGGCGGGAAACCAGAGACGTTAGCTGTCAAAAAAGGTGAGAAGTGGATTATAAATGGAAGAAAAACGTTTACGACAATGGCGCCAGTACTTGATTATTTTATCATTTCAGCAAGTATTGAAGGCAAAGAAGAAATCGGAGAGTTTGTCATTCCGAAGAATACGATAGGCGTGTCAATTGAAGAAACGTGGGATAGTATCGCAATGCGAGGAACTGCGAGCCATGATCTCGTTTTACAAAATGTAGAAATAGAGAACCGCTTTTTTACGGATGTATTGGGCGGGAAAGTGAAACAAAAGGGTATTGGCTGGTTGCTACATATACCAGCATGTTATTTAGGAATTGCACAATCGGCAAGAAATTATGCAGTTCAGTTTGCGGAATCATACAAGCCAAACAGTTTAAATCATTCTATTAGTTTATTACCGAATATTAGAAGATTAGTTGGAGAATTAGAACTTGAGCTTATGCAAGCTCGTGTCTTTTTATATCAAATTGCGAAAAAATACGATGAGGCAGAAGATAAATTATCATTGCAAGCCGAACTAGCAGCTGCGAAATATGTTGTAACGAACGCGGCAATATCTATTGTAGATAAAGCAATGCGCATTGTAGGCGCGAAAAGTTTATCAGAAAAAAATCCGCTTCATCGCTATTATTTAAACGTCAGAGCAGGACTACACAATCCGCCGATGGATGATGCAACACTTTCCATATTGGCGGATGCGGCGTTTCGGTCGTAATGAAGAAATATAAAGTCTGTTCCGTTCTGGAACAGACTTTTCGTTGCCGGGGAATCGAAATCCTAAGTTGAATCGTTGATATAATTCCATGTATTATATCATTGTTCAAAGAATAAGGAATTCTCGTTTTACACATTAAAAAGGCTATCCTTTTGATAAGAGGATAGCCTTTTTAATATGTTCTATAGTGGCTGTACTTCAAGATTCATACTACTTTCAGAACCATCTTGATTATGTGCAAATAACGAATAATCACCTGGTAAAGGATTGGTGATGAGTGAACGTAAAGTAAAGGATTTACTTTCATTTGGCTGTAACGTGTGTTTTACTAAACGATCTTCTTTGAATTTAATTGAATAGGTAAAACTGTTTGTACCGGTATTTTTAATCGTAATATTTAAGTCACCTTGGCCGCTAAAGTCAAAGCCTGTACCTGTGCCACCTTTGAATGTATGCGAATTATTAAATGAAGATGAATGAAATGTTCGGATTTCTTCTTTATTACTTGATGAAAGGGTAATAGTTTCTTTTTCTATACTTGAAGGTGAGGAATCTAGTTTTGTATTTGGCTTTGTTAATAAAGTAATCGTGCAAAGTGATGCAATTACAATAAATGAACTAGAGATAACGAACCGTTTTTTTGTAAGAAGCATATATTTTTCTCCCTTTATAAGAATATAAGAATGTATAATTACAAGAAAAACATAACATATATGCCATTTATTATCAATTTAATAAATCTTTCTTTTCACTCTTCTTTTTATAGTTTTAAAGGAGAAAGCTAGGTTTCTTATTTTTACTAATGTTATAATAAGAAAAAAGCACGAAAAGAGGTTATCTCATGCTAGAGGTTATTGCAACTTGTTTAGAAGATGTGAAGCGAATTGAAAAGGCTGGTGGAAATCGAATTGAACTCATTTCATCATATACAGAAGGTGGTTTAACACCGAGTTATGCGTTTATAAAAAAATCAGTAGAAGCAGTGCAAATACCAGTTCATGTTATGATTCGTCCGCATGCGAAGTCTTTTACATATACGGAAGAAGAAATTGAAATGATGAAAGAAGATATTGTAGTTGCTCAAAATCTTGGAGCTGCTGGTGTTGTATTAGGTGTATTAAACGAACAAAATGAAGTTGATGAAGAGAAATTAGCAGATTTATTATCTGTTGTAGATGGAATAAATGTAACGTATCATCGTGCGATAGATGATACAGAAAATCCAGTAGAAGCGATGAAATCTTTGAAAAAATTCAATAAAGTTACTCACGTGTTAACTTCAGGCGGACAAGGAAATGTAGTAGATAATATTCCGGTGCTCAGAGAGATGCAAAAGGAAAGTGAAGGGAATATACAGCTTGTTGTCGGAAGCGGAGTAACGAAAGAGAATGTAAAACAATTGCTAGATGAAACTGAAATTACGCAGGCACATGTAGGTACAGCGGTTAGAGAAGATAAGTCATGTTTTTCTGAGATTGACCTAAAGTTAGTACAAGAATTAGTGGGAACAATAAAGTGAAACTTTAATCAGAGGGGGTTTTGTCCATCCCACACTGATTATTAGCCCTCACCAATCGGGTTTTTACGGGATAAAGTAAGTATTTAAGAAAGAGGAGAAACGATGAAGACAAATACGAAAAAAGAATTGATCTCATGGATTAAAACGATAGGTATTACACTTGCGATTGCCTTTATCGTTCGTGGGGTGCTATTTACGCCGTCATTAGTACAAGGTGAGTCGATGATGCCAACTTTAGAAAATAATGAGCGAGTTCTCGTTAATAAGATTGGTTATAGTATAAACGGATTAGATCGTTTTGACGTTATCGTCTTCCATGGAAAAGAAGGGTACGATTTAGTAAAACGAGTAATTGGTTTACCAGGTGATACAGTTGAGTATAAAGATGATGTTTTATATGTAAACGGAAAAGCGATGGAAGAACCGTATTTAAAAGAATTTAAAGAAAAGGCGTCTGGCCGTGTATTAACTCCTGATTTTACGCTAGAACAAATCACAGGGAAAACGAAAGTGCCAGAAGGCCAAGTATTTGTTTTAGGAGATAATCGTGAAGTTTCTAAAGACGGTCGTATGTTTGGATTTATTTCAGAAGATGAAATTGTCGGAAAAGGACAAGCTGTTTTCTGGCCGTTGAAACAAGTAAGAGCGTTATAAAGCAAGTATGGGAGAAATATCCCTCCTGTCGATTTGAAATAAAGTCGCACCGTTTTATTCTTTTTGATTAAAGAAATCCAAGTGTGTTTGAATCAAATTTTTTTGTGAAACTGAATGTTCATTTAAGAAAAACAGAGGCTATTTTGATTATAATTTTTCAAAATGGCCTCTGTTTATTTATTGTAAAATATCGGTTCACATATTATTTTTAATCAAATTGTATTTCAAAATTACACTCCTTAAAAAAAGAAAAGCGACCGCAATGGTCGCTTTTCTTTTTTTAAGGAATTTACAGTTATAACATCTCGTATTTTGTTTATAATTGTAAATAGTTATTGGAATGTATAAATGTTATTTTTTTAAAAATAAAAAATATAAAAAGGAAAAATAATGCAACTTATTAACGCGCTTATTCGTGTTATATATGAAAGGAGGAGGGGGATGGAAATTGAAGAAATATATAAGCTTTATATAAACGATGTGTACCGGTATTTATTTTCCCTTTCTCGAAGCCATCACGTAGCGGAGGACTTGATGCAGGAGACTTTTTATCGGGCGTACCTTTATCTAGAAGACTATGAAAATCAAAAGGTAAAATCATGGCTTTTTAAAGTGGCATATCATACGTTTATTGATTTTATTAGAAAAGAGAAAAAAGTAGCTTTTGTAGGAACGGAGGAATTAGAGACAATACAAGCAGGTGAATCTACAGAAGAGTATGTAGTCGCAAAAAATAGTTACGAAAAATTAATTCAGATTATTCATACTTTACCTGTCGTAGAGGCACAAGCTATTTTACTATGTGACGTACATCAATTAACGTACGAAGAGGGTGCTTCTGTATTAGATTTAAAGTTAAACACGTATAAAAGTCACATATTTCGTGGGAGAAAGAGATTAAAACAATTGTTAAAGGAGGAAAAGAGTCAAAATGACAAATGATAAACCTCATTCTGAACAAGAAGATTATAAAGACTTGTTACAAGAAGCTCTTCATCAAAGGCCTGCTTCTCTTCCTGATGGAAAACAGGAGCAAGTGTTGAAAATAGGAAAAAAAAGAGCGCGTATTACGAACGTTTTAATTGTATTTACTTTTTTATTACTTATTCAACCTATTTTATATGTATCTACACTCTTATACTATGTATTTGCACCTACAAACGCAATGGAGATACGGAATGTAGTAAATCAAACGTTAAGTGTAACGGAACCCAATGTATTTATGAAAGAAAGAGACATGGAGCAAACGTTGTTACCGCTTAGTTTACAATTGCATTTTGATTTGTATAAAAGGGTAGGAAAGAAAGATATTCGAATAGGCGAAGAGAAAACATATTATTTATTAAGTAAAGCAACGAAAGTAAGCCGTGAATATACAACAGATGAAAAAATTCCAGAAGTCTCATATATAGATAACGAGGTATTGTCTCATCCTAATAATTATAATGTGTCTTATAATAGTAGCGAAGAAGCGCAGGTATTAAAAGGTCTTCCTCAAGAATCTGTTGTAGAAGCATTTGTATCTTTTAGAGAATTATTAAGTGTACAAGAGGTAGAGAACATGTTTCCTACTATTGATATTGTTTGGTATGCCGTGAATACAGGATTAGAGGAGAAGCAAAAGAATGATGAGGGTATGTATGTGGCCCCGATTGGTTTTCCAGCAGATATGATTTCAACAAGTCCAAGTGGTCCTTTTTTGAGTGATTCGCCTCACGAGGAACAATTTATTGGTGTGTTAAAGTCATTACAAAAGCATGAAAATTTAGCGGTGAAGCTATCTAGATCGAAAACATTAGAGTTGTCAAAGCGTATTTCTTTTCTTGAAAAAAATGGGATAAAAACATACGGGGCAGTTGTAACTGGACCTAAAGGAGAAGTTGAAAAATTGATGAGCCATGAAAAGGTTAGAAAATTGAAAGTAGGTGAAGCGAGGTTATGGAATTGGCATTCTTAAAAAAAAGAAAGAGTCATATTTATAAACAGGAAACGTGGATGGGGATTATTTCATTAATTATCGCCTTTCTAGCGTTATTGTATTTGAACATTACATTGCTTATTCAAGAAACATTTATAGGTGAAGGTTTTCGGCAAATAGTTGGAGTTGGATTATTGTGTTCAGTCGCAGGCATGCTCACAAAAAGCAAAAGTCGAAAATATGCACTGTGGGCATGTAGTTTATTTGTTTTTATGATACTGTTTGCTGTATTTGGATTTATGTTAGGTTGGATGATAAGCTTTACGCCATAAATATATGTCCAAGATTCAGTTGGAAACTGGTTAAATGATGCAAGTAAAACCAAACCGGATTGGGTAATCAACCTGTGTGAAGAATGGGCAAAGGATACTGGCATAAAATCAACTAGTAGAATTATTAAAAAGGCTAAAAGAACAATCTTGAAAAACAATTAACGTTCAATTAATAGACTTGTTAGTTGAACAAGGGAAACAAATAATCAATCATGTTAAAAAAAGAATAATTTGAATAACTATTAGAAGAGCATGTTTTGAACAAAGATTGTTCAAAACATGCTCTTTATATTTTCTTCTATATCAGTGTTATTAATGTAAGTTGATAACACTTTATTTCAAATCTACACTTACATACTGTATTATTGAAATTTTTAATCTAACGGTTTTGTAGCAATGTGAACTTTGGAAAGTGAACCATCATTATTTCTAAAAACAATTTTATATTCACCGTCAGGAAGCCAATCAGTCCAGTGAATATTGAACTCACTTATCGCTTGTTCCCCAGGTTTTAAAGTTCCGTCAATCATCCAAGAACCTTTAGCGTTATATAAAGTGTAACGAAAAGGAGAGTCACCTATATTTTGCACAAGAACGCTTAAGTTATCTCCTCCAAAATATTTGAAACTATAAGTGCTTGATCCGAAAAAGGCAACGTTGTTGTCATTGATGAGACGTTGTTCAATTTGAGAGCTTAAATTAGTATCTTCATTTGTCGCAAATGTTACATTACACCCTATACAAAAAGATAGCATAATTGTAGGAATCACTAGCAGTCTTTTCAAAAGAAACACTCCTCACATTTTGTTGTACATTACTAAATTAAATAATAAACGATATAGATTAAATGAATAATAATTAGATATAAAAATTTACAAATATATTTAATTATTTACGTTTTTTTAAAATGACTGACAAAATTTAGCGGAGGATGTACGTGAAAAATATATTGATAGAATTTAAAGAATATTTTATAATTTAAAATTATAAGTTTGTTTCGAAAAACGGAATTTAAGTTCCGAATTTCGGAACTTAAAGGAGATAGGATGAGTATAAATAAAACGGCAGTTAAGACAATGGATATTTTGGAATTGTTTTATGAGCATGAAGAGCTAAGTTTAACAGAGATGGTTCAGCTTACAAATATGCCGAAAACATCTGTTTATCGTTTAATTGGCTCGTTAGAAGAAATGGACTTTTTACAAAAAACAGAAAAGGGAAAGTATCGTCTCGGAGTCGTTTTTTTACGATTTGGTCAACTTGTTTCACAAAGGTTATCCGTAAGAAATATTGCGATACCTTATATGAAAGAGCTTAGAGATAGTTTAGGGCAAGCAGTAAATTTAATTATTCAAGATGGTAATGATGCAATTTATGTTGAGAAGATGGAAGGAGTTCAGCCGGTACGTGTTTATACGGCGGTTGGAAGAAGGGCTCCACTATATGCTGGTGCATGTCCTAGAATTTTACTATCGTATTTTTCAGAGGAAGAGAAAAGAAAGTACGTAGAGGAAACAGATTTAAAACAGTTTGCAGATGGAACGATCGTGAATAAAGAACATTTACTAGAAGTGTTACATATGGCAAAACAAGCTGGATATACAATTAGTTATTCTGAATTAGAAAATCATACAGCGGCTATAGCAGCACCAATTTTTGCAAGTGATGGAACTGTTGTAGCGGGTATTAGTATTTCAGGTGTAGCAATTGAGTATAGCGAAAGTAACATTTCATATTTTACTGCGAAAGTGAAAGAAACAGCATACCGCATTTCGAAAGAACTCGGCTTTTGGGCATAGAAAGAGGAGATGGGATGAAATTTTCTGCGTTAGGAGATCAAGCAATTATTGTTACATTTGGCGAAGAAATTAGGATGGATATATACGAAAAAGTACAACGATTATTTCAAGCACTGCAGCAGCACCCGTTTGCGGGAATGATCGAATGCGTTCCATCGTTTACTTCATTAGCGGTTTACTACAATGTGTACGAAGTATGGAAGGAAAATGATAGAAATGTAAAACCATATGATTACGTATGCCAGTACATAAATGAACTATATGATACTAATAAGGAAGAGCTGAAAAGAGATGTGAAACATATTTCTATACCAGTTTGTTACGGGGGAGAATATGGACCTGATTTAGAAGAGGTTGCGCATTATCAAGGATTACAAGTAGAGGATGTTATTCGAATACATAGTGAAACAACATATTTCGTGTATATGTTAGGTTTTACACCTGGATTCCCTTATTTAGGGGGATTACCGAAAGAGCTAGAAACACCTAGAAAAGAAACACCGCGGTTACAAATTGCCCCTGGTTCAGTAGGTATTGGCGGAAATCAAACGGGTATTTACCCGCTTGAAACACCAGGAGGCTGGAATATTATCGGCCGAACACCGATCGCATTGTTTAATCCAAAAGAAGAAACACCAACATATATTCAAAGTGGTATGTATTTACGATTTATACCAATAACAAAGGAAGAGTACGTATCGCTTGAGGGGGCTAAAGAATGGATGTAGAGGTTTTGCATGCAGGAATGTTTACAACAGTCCAAGATTTAGGACGATCTCATTATCAACAATACGGTGTACCTGTTGGCGGTGCTATGGATAAAAATGCACTTAGGCTAATCAATATGTTAGTCGGTAATGAAGAGAATGAAGCGGGACTTGAAATGACAATCATGGGACCGAAATTGTTAATAAAGAAAACGACTTTGCTCGCGATTGGCGGAGCGGATATGGAACCGTTATTAAATGGAGAACGAATTCCATTATGGCGCCCTATATTAGCTGAAGAAGGAAGCATGCTTTGTCTCGGAAAAGCGAAAAGCGGTTGCAGGGCGTATGTGACTTTTGCGGGTGGTATAAATATTGATCATACGATGGGAAGTAAAAGTACTTACATACGTGCTGCTCTTGGCGGTATTGAAGGGCGAATGCTGAAAAAAGGAGATTATTTTCAAATTGGTACAGGGGTAGAAGTTGCGAGTCGTTTCATTCAAAGTTTAAAAGAAGAAGAGCGTATAAAAACGAAGTGGGCAATTTGTAACAATGCTTTACCAAAATATAAGAAGCATCCTAGTCTTCGCGTCATAACAGACTTTGAATATAATCAATTCACAGAAGAAAGTATAAAGTCGTTTTTTTCGAAAGAGTATAAAGTATCCAATTATGCTGATCGCATGGGATATAGGCTTGATGGAGAGGTTTTAAATAGAGTTGAAGAGATAGAAATTTTATCGAGCCCAGTTACATTCGGAACAATTCAAGTACCGAATGGTGGACAGCCTATTATATTAATGGCGGATAGACAAACGACAGGTGGTTATCCGAGAATTGGAAATGTAATTTCAGTAGATTTACCTCTTCTAGCGCAGCTGAAACCAGGAGACTATGTAACTTTTGAAAAAATTTCTATGGAAGAAGCTGCACAATTATATATAGAACAGGAAACAAGTATGAGTCTATTAAAGAAATTCATCGCTTTACGAAGCTGAGATTAGGAGGAAAACATCGTGACTACAATCGATTTAAACTGTGATTTAGGAGAAAGTTTTGGAGCTTATAAAATGGGGAATGATGATGAAATTCTTCCGTTCGTTTCCTCTATAAACGTTGCTTGTGGTTTTCATGCTGGTGATCCGGCCGTTATGCGGCAGACGGTTGAAAAAGCTCTGGGGCATAATGTAGCGATAGGGGCACACCCTGGATTTCCCGATTTAATTGGATTTGGAAGAAGGAATATGCATGTTTCAGCAAGTGAAGTATATGATTATGTTTTATATCAAATTGGAGCATTAGACGGATTTGTTAAAGCAGCTGGAGGAAAAATGCAACATGTAAAACCGCACGGTGCCTTATATAATATGGCGGCAACTGATTCGGAAATTGCGGATGCAATCGCAAAGGCAATTTATCATATTAACCCTGGATTATTACTTTACGGATTGGCGAATAGTGAGGCATTTATAAAGGCAACAGAAAAATATAATATAACTCTCGTACAAGAAGCTTTTGCTGATCGCACGTATAAGCAGGATGGAACTTTAACGAGCCGTACAGAAGAAAATGCTCTTATAAAAAATGAAGACGAAGCAATAAAACAAGTACTTCAAATGGTGAAGGAAGGGTATGTAGAAGCGGTTAATGGGAAGAAAGTAGCAGTTCAGGCGCAAACGATATGTTTACACGGGGATGGAGAGAAAGCAGTCCAATTTGCGGAGAAAATATACAGAACATTTGAACTTAACGGTGTTTCTATATGCGCACCGAAATAAAAAATGAGGGGAAGTGCTAGAAATGATTAAATTAATCGGGATACTACTTGTTGCAGTTGGGTTTTTATTTAGACTAAATACATTGTTAGTAGTTATGGTTGCAGGTATTGTTACTGGTATGGTTTCAGGCTTAAGCTTTTATGATGTGATCAGCATGTTCGGTAAGTTTTTCATAGAAAATAGATATATGTCTATGCCGATTATACTGACTTTACCGGTAATCGGAATTTTAGAGCGTTATGGATTGAAAGAAAGAGCTGAGGCACTTATAACGAAATCAAAAGGAGCAACAACAGGAAGAGTATTAATGTCATATTTTACGATAAGAGAATCATCAGCAGCACTAGGACTGAATATTGGTGGTCATGCGCAAACAGTGAGACCGCTTGTTGCACCAATGGCAGAAGGAGCTGCACAAGGTAAATACGGTAAACTTCCTGAAAAATTAAGAGAAAAGATTAAAGCAAACGCAGCAGCTGCGGAAAACACAGCTTGGTTTTTCGGAGAAGATATTTTTATCGCAACTGGTGCCATCTTATTAATGAAAGGATTCTTCGATTCAGTAGGTATGCATGTCGGAGTATGGGATATGGCACTTTGGGGTATTCCAACTGCAATATCTGCCCTTATTGTGAGCTGGATTAGGTTTAGAAGATTTGATAAATATATAGAGAAAACAATGAAGGCAGAAGAAAAAGAAGAGAAGGAGGCAATATAATATGAACATCATAACTATGGATACAATCTATTATGTATTAGGTATAATCGTTGCCTTTATCGCTGTGCGTATTGCATTCGATCGTGAACATCCAAACAGATTTGGTTCTAGCTTGTTTTGGGCATTGTTCGCAGTTACATTTTTATTTGGAAATGTAATACCTTCGTTTTACGTTGGCTGTATCGTACTCGCTATGGTCGTTTTAGCTTCATTGAATAAAGTAACAAAATCCGAGGAGAAAGAAGTATCTGTAGAAGAACGTGTGAAACATGCTGAGAAATTAAAGAATAAAATTTTTATGCCTGCACTGTTAATACCTATTTTTACAATTATCGGTACACTGACATTAGGGAAAATCAAATGGGGAAATGTCTCTCTTGTTGATCCTGATAAAGTAACGTTAGTTGCATTAGCGTTAGGTGCATTACTCGCATTCGTTGCAGCGATGCGTATTACAAAAGCGAAAATAACAACGCCTGTTCAAGAGGGAAGCAGATTACTACAGGCTGTCGGCTGGGCTGTTATTTTACCACAAATGTTAGCGGCGCTTGGCGGTATTTTCGCGAAGTCTGGTGTTGGACAAGTTGTTTCTGATCTAGTCGGACAAGTGTTACCGACAGAGTATCCATTCGTTGCTGTTATGGCGTATTGTTTAGGAATGATGCTGTTTACAGTCGTAATGGGGAATGCATTCGCCGCGTTTGCAGTAATCACTGGCGGAATCGGATTACCTCTAATTGTACAAATGCACGGCGGGAATCCAGCTATTATGGCAGCGCTCGGTATGTTTGCTGGATATTGCGGAACATTGATTACGCCAATGGCGGCAAACTTTAATATTGTTCCCGCAATGCTCTTAGAACTGAAAGATAAGAACGCTGTTATTAAGGCGCAAGTACCAATTGCTCTTTCCATTTTCATTATCAATATGTTTATTATGTACGGCCTTGTATATCGTTTCTAATTAGGAGAGTGAAACTATGAAAACAGTATTGCTAACAGGATTTGATCCGTTTGGAGGAGAAAGCATCAATCCAGCTTGGGAAGTCGCAAAAAGTTTACATGAAAAAACAATTGGAGAATACAAGATTATAAGTAAACAAGTTCCAACAGTATTTCATAAATCAATAAGCGTATTAAAAGAGTATATAGAAGAGCTAAAGCCTGAAATGATTATATGTATCGGACAAGCTGGGGGTAGACCAGATATTACGATAGAACGAATAGCAATTAATGTTGATGATGCAAGAATTGCTGATAATGAAGGAAATCAGCCAGTGGATGTACCGGTTGTAGAAGAAGGACCGGCTGCATATTGGTCGACATTACCGATGAAAGCAATTGTAAAAACACTTCGCGAGGAAGGCATACCAGCTTCGATTTCACAAACAGCAGGTACATTCGTTTGTAATCATTTATTCTATGGTCTCATGCATGAGCTAGAGAAACATGATAAGAAAATAAAAGGCGGATTTGTTCACATTCCGTTCTTACCAGAACAAGCTAGTAACTATCCAGGTCAATCGAGTATGTCACTTTCTACTATTAGTAAAGGGATAGAATTAGCAATCGAGGTAACGACGGAAGTAGAATTAGATATTGTAGAGTGTGGGGGCGCGACGCATTAAATAGAAGAATAAATTGGGATACAATCATATTCCATAGATGATTTCACAAAGTTTTGGAGAGATAGTTAAGGTGAGGGCAATGGGTGAAATGCTATTCTTCGGAGTAATATTATGTGTCACGCGTATAGAAGGTTAAATCTAATTTTAATATTTTGTTATTCGATAAGGATTTATTAGAAATATAAAATGAAATAAAAAAGCAACTTCAAGATGATAAAGTAGCTAAATAGCAAGTTTAAAAAATGTTTGCAAAAATAATAGAATAACTGGTAATAAAGGAAAAGAAATCCGAAAATTGGATTTCTTTTTAATTTGATGTAACTATTTACATAATATAATATTTCATGGTAAAGTTTTCAAGGGAAAATTAAGTATGAGAAACACCATGGAGGGTACATTATGAAAAAACAAATTTCAATTTTATTAGGCAGCATCATGCTGACTGGAAGCATTCTTACAGGTTGTGGAAATGAAAAAGCATCCACAGAGGATAAAGAAAAAGCAACTTCTGCTGAGCAAAAAGATGTTTCTAACAAGTCCGAAAAAGAGGAGAAAGGTACTGTAAACTTATCTAAAGTAGGACAGAAAGCCAAATCAGATGGTAATGAAGCCGAATTAATGAAAATTAAAGAAGTTAACCAAACTGTAGATATTGCACCTATTAAATATACTGTAAAAGATATGAAGATTATTAAGCTTAATAAAGTTAATAAGTCTATGACAGAATTTTTACTTCAATATACAGGCGGGAACAAGTTGCCTGAGGATCTAAATTACATACAAATTCAGTACAGTGTAGAAAACACTAGTGATCAAAATGTAGATTTCTATGGTCTTCAAAAAGTTGTTCTGAACAATGGTGAACAGCTGGATGCAATTGGAAATGATTTCATTTGGGAAAGAGAAGATAATGATAGTAAATTTTATGGTAAAGTAAAAAAAGAGGGAAGTGTAGGTCTTATTATTAAAGGGAAGCCTGAGGAGATTACATCAGCTAAGTTAATCTTTAGTAATACAGTTAACCCTGACGGATATGAGACTATTACGGAAGAACAACAAGCAGAATTCCAAATATAAAAGAGAGGCATTGGTATTATCCCCTATAGGTAGACAGTAAAAAAAGAGTCCATCTGGCATGATGGACTCAATACTGGTTTATCTGGAGGGGATTTTTTTATGGAAAAAAAGGACAATCATTTCAAAAATATACAGAAGAACTAAAGCGAGAAGTAGTTCGTCTTCGATTAGAAGAAGGAAAATCATTACGAGAAATTTGTGAACAACTTGGTGTGAAGAGTGATGCTCAAATTGTAGAGTGGGTAAAACGAGCTCAACAAGGGGAGTCATTTGAGGATCAACGTGGTGTTTGGAATTGAAAGAATTTTAATAGTCTTGAAGAAGAAAATACTTATTTGAAGGCGCAGGTTGAGTATTTAAAAAGCGCAATCCAAATCTACGCGGGAAGGAATGATAATGAATCATAAACGTGTTTGCCGTCTGATGAGAGAGCTGGGCGTTCAATCTATCATCAGAAAAAAACGTCCGTTTTATGGAAGAAAAACATCTGTGGTATTTAAAAACCATTTGAACCGAGAGTTTCAAGCAGAAAAACAAAATCAAAAATACGTAATGGATATTACTTATGTAAGAATTGGAGAGCAATTTGCCTATTTGTCAGCTCTCTTACCAAGTTGCATTAGTCTATTAGGTATGTTTTGTTTTCCTAGAAATATCATTGCTCCAGCATACATTATATTGCGTTTGTGTGGAGATTGCTATGGTTATACAAAAAAAGAGTAACCCGTTTGGCTACTCTTCACATAGAAACTTGTATTTGTTCATTTCAATAAGAGACCGTTATTGAAGTCCCTTCATGAAATTTTGGATTTTTGATGATAATGCAAACAGCAGGATGCTAACTAAAATGGAGATAGCACCAATAACACCAAAGTAAATTGCTTCTGTTGCAGGATTATACAGTTTAACAACTTGGGCATTTATTGCTTGCGCAGACGCAGTTGATAAGAACCATAAGCTCATGGTTTGCGAAGAGAAAGCAGCTGGAGCCAGCTTTGTCGTTATTGATAACCCTGAAGGAGATAAACAAACTTCTCCAATTACAATTAAAAAGAAGCTAAGGACTAACCACATAGGATTCACTAAAGAGTGAGTACCGTTGATTAAAGCCGGAATAATCATAACTAAGAATGATAAACCTGCAAATAGCAACCCAATAGCGAATTTTTTTGCCGTTGAAGGCTGCTTCTTGCCTAACTTTATCCAAACCCATGCAAAAATCGGGGCAAGCGTTACGATAAAGATTGGACTTAATGATTGGAACCAAGCGGAATGCAATGTAATTCCATTGAACTGTAATTGAGTTCGTTGATCCGCGTATGTCGCTAAGATAATAGCACCTTGTTCTTGTATAGACCAAAATATTGTAGCTGCAATAAAGAGTGGTATATACGCAAGAAGACGAGATTGCTCTACTTTTGTTGTTTTAGGACTACGATACATATAAATGAAATAATAGGCTGGAATAACAATCCCTAAGATACTAATCAGGAATGTAAAACGATTTATAGTTAACAACCCAGTTGGAATTGTAACCACACCTAGCAATGCTAATATAACCAGACCAACACTGAAATACTTAATAGTCTTTTTTCTTTCCGAATCTGATAATGGATTAGGTACTTGCGTACCGACTAGACCAAGGTTTTTCTGTTTTGTTCCAACAAATACCCCTAACCCAATTGCCATACCAATTGCCGCAACTCCAAAACCAAGGTGGAAATTATATTGCTGACCTAATGTTCCGACAACTAAAGGTGCAAGTAAGGCACCTAAGTTAATACCCATGTAGAATATACTGAACCCTGAGTCACGACGCGCATCTGTTTTACTGTATAAACTTCCTACGATGTTCGATATGTTAGGCTTTAACAACCCTGTTCCTAGAATTAAGAAGACCATAGAGATAAATAACGCACTTTTACTACCCGGTAAAGCTAAAATAAGATGGCCAACCATAATTAAAACGCCACCAAAGAATACGGTTTTACTTGGACCAAATAAACGATCCGATATCCATCCACCGATAATACTAGACATGAACAGTAAGGAACCGTAAATTGCCATTATCGAAGTTGCGGTAGATTGATCAATTCCTAATCCACCTTTTGCGACCGAATAGTACATATAATACAGCAAAATAGCTCTCATTCCGTAATGAGAAAACCTTTCCCAAAACTCAGTGAAGAATAAAGTGAATAATCCTTTTGGATGTCCAAAAAATCCTGTTTGAGGAATACTTTGAACAAGTTCGTTTTTTTCTTTCATAATGTTAATATTACCCCTTATTAATTTTTGATATTATACAAGTATAACTTAAGAGGCTCCCGATAGTCCATAACTATCTAAGTTCATCGATGAAGAAAAGTAGCTTTCTGGCTGCTTTCTAAATGAATTGAAAAATCGTCATTCGCTCATTAGACACACCTTTCACTGAATCTACCTCTAAACAATCCAAAATTGATTGTGAGAGTGCTTTAGCTACTAAGAATGCTACGCCATTAACAACAAGTGTATCTTTGTGTTTCCTAGCAAGGCCGACTACATTCTCCATAACATAATCAGTTGTGAATTTATAAGATAAACAATTATTCTTAAAGCTGGTTTGAATTTTCGAAAGGTTTTATGCCAGTTTGCGGAATTAAAATTAAATAACTGTATTTTAATTGAACAGTAGTTATCTTGGAAACTTTAATTACGCCCAAAAAAGTTTGGGTTTAGATAATGCAACGTAGTAAGTAAACCGAATTGTACAACACCTTCTATAAACAACTGGTATAATAAGTATAGGAAAATACATAGAGGTGATTTTTGTGCAGCAATTTGAAGAAGTACGTTCAATTTTAGAAAAAGCGAAGAAAATTACAGTATTAACAGGTGCTGGTGCAAGTACAGAAAGCGGTATACCAGATTTTCGTTCATCAAATGGATTGTACGCTGATGCGAATGTAGAGATGTATTTATCAAGAGGATATTATAATCGAAGTCCGAAAGAATTTTGGAAGCATTATAAAGAAATCTTTCAAATTAATACATTTCACCAGTATAAAGCAAATCGTGGGCATCGCTTTTTGGCGGAGCTAGAAGAACAAGGAAAAGACATAACGATTTTAACGCAAAATATTGATGGTTTGCATCAAGTAGGTGGTAGTAAACATGTAATTGATTTACACGGAACACTTCAAACTGCGCATTGTCCGAAGTGTAAAACGGGATATGATTTACAATATATGATTGATCATGAAGTGCCACGCTGTGAGAAGTGTAATTTCATTTTAAATCCAGATGTTGTTTTATACGGAGATACACTGCCGCAATATCAAAATGCGATAAAACGTTTATATGAAACAGATGTGCTCCTCGTAATGGGAACGTCATTAAAAGTACAGCCTGTCGCTTCATTCCCAGAAATCGCAAAGAGGGAAGTCGGCGCAACAACGATTTTAGTAAATGAAGAGTTAACAGGACAAGAATATAACTTTGATTATGTGTTTCAAGAAAAGATTGGTGAATTTGCCAAAGGGTTATCTTCGATTAAATAAGTTTTTGTTTTCATAAAGAAACTGAGGTGAATGATGTCCACCTCAGTTTTTTTGTATGAATTATATTTATGTTATTGCGTACTAAGGGGAATGGTAATAAATAGGATGTTAAAATAAAAAACTGAAAATTAAATCTTTTATTTCTTTTGTAATTAATATAAAATTCTATATATATCATAAAATTAAATTTGATACATAATGATGTATTTGATTGCACTGTAGTGAACGTATTTTTTATGCACTGAAATGTTAATAGAATGAAGCGAGGGAGCAAAATGAGACAGAAAAAGGAGAAGCAGAAACAGTCGAAAAAGAAAAAGACTCATATTCCGTTTCGGTTAAATGTACTATTTTTTATCGTTTTTCTTTTATTTTCAGCTATTATTATTCAATTAGGTAAAGTACAAATTATTGACGGAGAAACGTATCGAAATGAAGTGAATAAAAAGGAAGATGTAACGGTGAGTACTCCAGTTCCGAGAGGGAAGATGTTTGACCGGGAAGGGAAAGTTATTGTAAATAATAAACCGTTACGAACTGTTACATATACGAAAATGAAAGGAGTGGACTCAAAAGAGGTTTTAAAGGTGGCAAGAAATTTAGCACAGCTAATTGAAATGCCGCAAGAAGATATGGACAAGTTAACAGAGACAGATAAAAAAGACTTTTGGATGCAGTTAAATGAAAAACGTGCAGCAACAAAAGTAACGAAAGAAGATGAGAGTAAATTTAGGAAGCAGGAAATAGAAGGGAAAGAATTAGATAAGAAAGTAGAGGAGTTAAGACGAGAAAGAATTACACAAGAAGAACTAAACGAGCTTTCGAAAGAGGATATAGAAGTACTAGCAATTAAAAGCAAAATGAATGCGGGATATAAAATGACGCCACAAATCGTCAAAAAAGATGTAAGTCAAAATGAATATGCAGTAGTGAGTGAAAGATTATCGAGCTTGCCAGGCGTAGATACGACTGTGGATTGGGAGCGCGAATATCCAAATGATAAAATACTACGTTCTGTACTTGGTAGTGTTTCTAGTGAGAATGAGGGATTACCAAGGGAGCAATTAGACTATTATTTAGTACGAGATTATAACAGAAATGATCGTATTGGTAAGAGTTACATCGAAAAACAATACGAAGATGTGTTACATGGAACGAAAGAACAGTCTAAAAATATTACTGATAAAGCTGGAAATATTATTCGAACTGAAAAAGTGACAAAAGGAAAAAGTGGACATAATTTAATGTTAACAGTTGATATGGATTTACAGAAAAAGGTGGAGGAAAGTCTTGAAAGGAATTTAAGGGCATTTCATTCCTCTGAACCAATGATGGATCGTGCATTCGTCGTTATGATGAATCCGAAAAATGGTCAAATTCTATCATTAGCAGGGAAGAAAATTGTAAATAAAGATGGCGGGATGCAAATAGAAGACTACGCTTTAGGAACGATGATAAGCTCTTATGAGTTAGGATCGACGGTGAAAGGAGCTACGTTACTAGCTGGATATCAAGCAGGGGTGATTAAGCCATATACGCATTTCTTTGATGCACCAATGTACTTTAAAGGAAGTTCGAAGCCGAAGAAATCTTGGAAAGACTTTGGAGATATTGATGATTTAAGAGCTTTGCAAGTTTCATCGAACGTATATATGTTTAATACAGCTTTAAAAATGGCAGGTATTGATTATGTACCAAACAATCCGTTAGATATTAAACAAGAAACATTTAATAAAATGCGCTATTACTTTAGACAATTTGGTTTAGGCGTGCCAACTGGTATTGACTTGCCGAATGAATCGATTGGTCAAATGGGTAGAACCGATAATATACCTGGTTTTTTACTTGATTATGCGATTGGACAATATGATACATATACGCCACTGCAACTTGCTCAATATATGTCAACGATCGCAAATGGTGGTTACCGAATGAAACCACAAATTGTACAAGAAATTAGAGAGCAACCAAATAGACCAGGGGAAGTCGGGAAAGTTATACAATCGATGGAACCAGTCGTGTTAAATCGAGTGGATATGGATCTTTCATATATAAATCATGTGAAAGAAGGATTTAGAAGGGTTTTCCAAGAGGCTGATGGGACAGGTACTGGAACTTTCAAAGGATTACCTTATAAACCGGCTGGAAAAACAGGAACAGCAGAGACAGTGTACGGTGGAGAAAGTGATATTGGAAGAGATGAGAACAACTATCGAAAAAAATGTTATAATTTAACTCTCGCCGGGTATGCACCATATGATGCTGATCCGGAAGTCGCTTTTTCTGTTGTTGTGCCATGGGTGAATAATGATAAATCAGGTATTAATTCTGCAATTGGTAAAGAAATTTTGGATGCATATTTTGATTTGAAAACGCAGAGATCGGGTGTAAGTCCAGTCCCAGTAGCACAATAGCCGAGTAAGGCACAGTAAAAAACTTCAAATTGTAGTATATCACTGCGCAAATGAAAACATATTGTGCAGTGATATATTTTTGAGTTGAGAAGTGTTTTGATAAGGTGGGAATGGATATGAAAGAGGAGATTAAGAGAGGTTGGGGAAAGTACATACTATTTATATTTGTCATGGTAGTAGCGTACCAGTCTTTTACTTTATGTAAGGTGGAAGGAAAATCAATGCAGCCAACTTTACATGAAGAAGACTACGTATTTGTAAATAAAGCCGCTGTACATTTTTCTAGCTTACAGCACGGAGAAATCGTCATTATTAAGGAAGAGGATGGATCGAAATATTATGTGAAACGTGTAATAGGGCTTCCTGGTGACGTAATTAACATAACGAATGGAACTGTATACGTAAATGACAAAAAGCAAGATGAACCTTATATAAATAAAGATTTATATAACAATACACAAGTGTTTTACAACTTTCAAAAGACAAAGATTCCGCCAAATAAGTTATTTGTAATGGGAGACAATCGTGAGCATAGTAGGGATAGTCGAAATGGTTTAGGGTATATTGAAGAAGATAACGTTATTGGTAAGGTGGAATTTGTGTATTATCCTTTTTCGGAAATGAAAATGATAGACTAGTTTAGTATTTTTATTTTATTTTCCTCAAAAACAATCAATGAATTAATATGTAAAACATCTCGTTTCACAATAGGAAACGATGCGTTAAAATACTAAGAAAAAGCCAAATCCTTTAATGGGATTTGGCTTTTTGTAGGGAATGCTAATTCAAGGTTTACTCTTCATAATATGCTTTAATAATAAAGCGGTGTTGCTTCACATCGAAATATCCTTTTTGCAAGATGATTTCATGTATGCGATACAATTCCTTGGTATAGCTGTCTACTGTAAAATCAGGAATTTGCCACGGAATTGCTTTTAAGTAATAGACAACAGCACCGATATCATAAAAACGTTGAAGAGGGAACTCTTCCTTCGCTTCTATAATTGTAAATCTATTTTGCTTTAATTCACTACATGCTGTTTCGAGTGACCAATTTGCAAATTCTGAATTAAGTGGTGCACCAAACAGCTCATTAAGATCAGCACAATCAAGACCACCGACTTGCTGTGTAAGGAATGTTCCATTGGTGGAAAGAATTCTTTTCACTTCAGAAGCAGAATAGGATTCATGTTGATTCACAATTAAATCAAACTGACCATCTTGAAATGGTAAAGCAGTATCATCGGTCACCTCTACAACAGTAACCCCTAAAGGTTCTAATTTCTTTCGAGCAATTGGAACGTTCGGAGCATAGCCCTCAGTAGCATAAATAGTTGGCGGGAACGGTTGTAACATAGATAAAAACTCTCCGCCGCCAGTGCCCATATCTAGTGTAGATTCTGCACGCTGCATAAGCTGGAAGGCTGTGCTACCGTACGACCACGATAAAGGCTCGCCATTCATACGACCAGTTTCTGAAATGAAAGAAAAATCCCAGCCAGTAAAGTTTGACTTCGCACTTTCTAATAGTGCCGAAAATAATGGATCACGTTTCATATTATGTCCTCCTATTGCGTTAATGAATGATATAGTAAGAAAAGAGAAATGGAGGACCTCTTATTAAAATAAAGCGGTTTTACGTTTCGTGTTCAAATAGATTCATACAAATTCGCTCCTTGCGAGAATGATTATTTATATATTCGGGATTTTCGAGTGAAATTCCTTTGAGATATAAAGGGAAGGTAGAAATTTAATGGATAGAGTTAAAAAGTCTGCTCGAGAGAGGGCGACTCATTACGGCTTTATGGTTATACAGAAAAAAAGAATAATGAAAACAAATTTGATAAAAGAGTATATCTAGATACAGGTCACGGTTATTTTCACTTTAAAGTGGAAAAATGCTAATGAAATATAACTATTTTATTAGATAAAGAATCTATATTTTTATATGGACTATTAAAGTAATCAACGCAACATGTAGCTAAAAAATAAAGGATGATACGTATAAAATAAGATGTATGTATCATCCTTTTTCTTTTCCGAAAAAACATAATCATTTTGTATAGCAGAGCATTTATGGCAACGTATATAATAAATAGAAGGTATAAAAGAGTATGTAAACTATACAGTGGGATGTGATGGGGAATGTGGGGGTTTTTTAAATGGAAAAAGTCAGCAAAACTTTCTAAAGAAGAAAAAATTGAAATAAATACAAGAAAAAAAGAAGAGGTTCTTCGGAAATCAAGAGAGTTATTATCGGATTTTCAGTACGACTTTGAATTTGTAAGTGAAGATCTCCAGCATGTTCTAATTCTTGATAAGTTGTCTAGAAAAATAGCTTTTATACAGCTTTCTAGTCTTGAAAAAGAACCAACTATCCTAGCTTTAAAAGATGTAAATGGACTAGGTATTCATTATGATTTTGCCAAAATAGGTATAGAACGATATTCATTTGAAAATTTTGGAGATATTTATAATCTTGAAAAATGTGCAAGTGAAATTGATTCTACTACTATGTCTACTATGAATTCGATATCTATCTATATTAAATATGAGTTGGATTATGTCACGGAAGAAGAGATCATATTACCCTTCTATGAAAAGGGAGAATCTGTGTTTTGTTATGAGGAAAAACACGAGGAATTAAAAGATTTATATGAATTTCTTATTAGATGTATAATTGAGGATGAAAATTTAAGAAGAGAGGAAAGTAAAATTAAAGAGCTTAAATCTATTATTGAAGACCTAGGCCAATATAGAAATAAGAATAAAGAATTGCTTGATAATCATAGTCCGTTACTAAAAACATTATTAATTGGTTTAGTACATGATATTCCCTATTCATGCGAATTTGGTCGTAATATATTTATAGATATACATAAATTAGGATTATCTATAAAAGGGTTTAGAATGGATAGACTGTATATTGATTGCAATTTTGAACCGATTGAATCTTTTGAAAATCAGGAGATTAGAAAGTTAATAATTCAAATAATTGAACTTCGAATACAAAATTATGGATATAAAGAAGTAAAATTAATATCAAATCAATCTAAGTTAGATGAATTAGAGATTACAAATGACGTCAGTGTTCAAGAACAAATTGTAAGAGAAGTAATTGAAGTATATCCGAGATTTTACAAAGAATCATATAAGTCTTATGTGTGTTACCAAAAGACATTATTTATTTATTATGATGAAAATGAAACATACAATCCAAAGCCAAGTGATATAAAGTGGGATAAAAATAAGCTCTCCGTATTAGAGTATTTAATGGGGGATCAAACCATTAACATCGCACTTGTCCCCTGTAACCACAAGATAGAATACAGTTCTGTGGAGAATGTAGAAGAGATTTGGCGCATAGTGGTTAAATACACTATAGATAACGGGTATTACTCAGAATATAGTAAAGAAACTCTTTTAGCTAGTAAAGCTCATTCGTATGAGGATCAGGTCCTTTCTATCTACAATGTGAACAGATTTGAAAATTTAACGTGGGATCTTAAGGATAGTATTAAATATGCTTTTTTCATTCACACTGGTCAATTTGTCGATACGCTTGAAATAATTGAAGATCCTGAAAAAAGTGGATATCAGGAAGAAAATGAAGAAAATATACCACTGATCGTTGTTGAATGGATAAAAGAAATAGAATCACAGCCCCATACGCTTTTCGAGGTCCTAGATTTTCGTCGTATTGATGAAGCAATATACGTTTTAATGGATAACAAGATGTATGCGGCAAGTCGTATCTATGATTGTGCTGAGTTCAAATACGGTTTGCCCAAGGAGCCTTTTATAGATAACCTTACTAAACGTTCCCTACGTATAAATTACGGGCATTTATCTATTGGTGAATGTCATTTTGACTCTTATCACGAAGAGTTTGCATCGAGTATAGGACAGTATTTAACAGAATTAGATAAAGTGCAGAAAAGTCAAATGAAGCCGTGGAAACAAAAATGCATGGAAAATAATACAATTCAAATGTTATTCGAAAGATTTTATCAAAAGAAAGTTAAACCGTTTATTAATGCTACTTATTTAGATGATATTTTAGACGATACAGTAGATTTAAATGATGAAATTGAAACCTTTAGCCAGTTATTAATGAAAAGAAAGTATATAGAGGGTGATGAATTTTTAGTTGGTGTGTTTGTAAGAGAATGTGTAGTTGAGAGTGCGATTAACGATTTTTCAGAAACATTCAAACGACATAATGGCCTTCATTTTGAAAATATACGAAACATGACATTAACGGAATGTTTACAGGCATTCCATGCAGTTGATTTTGCTAGCATGAAAAATCAGGAAGATCTGGCAAGCTTCATGTGCTTCTTGTTGCAAAATAATAAAATCGAACTAGATGTAACGTATCAAGAGTTACAAGAAAAACTAACCGAGATGTTAATGCAAGATGGTGAAGAGCAGATGCTGCAAGATTATGAATCAGATCTCTTAGCTGAGGATCAAGACGCTCTATCAATAACAATTGAAGATGTCGATGAGATGGATGGATATCAGTTTGAAGAGTTTGTTGCACAGCTATTTCAAGAAATGGGATATAAGACTGAAGTAACGAGTAGCTCAGGAGATTATGGTATTGATGTTATTGCGAAAAGAAAAGGATTAACGATTGGCATACAGGCAAAGAGATATAGTGATAAAGTGCCGAATAAAGCCGTACAAGAGGTGATTGCTGGAATCGCATTTTACAATTTAGATCAGGGTTTAGTTATTACAAATAACTACTACACGAAACCTGCACAAAATCAGGCGAAGGGTACCAATGTACTGTTATGGGACCGTGATATGCTATTGCAAAAGTTAAGGGAAGTGTACGGAAACAAACTGAATCTTGATAAAAGTGAATAGTGTACTGTAATCAGAATCATTAATTCTGTAAATGAGAAAACAGGCTCTTTCAAATTTGGAAAGGGCCTGTTTGTATAGAATATGAGCTTGAGAATAGAAATATATTTTCAGTATAGCTAAGTTTTAAAAGGGTGATACAGTAAGGGTGGAGTACAATTCTATAACAAAAAAGTACTGGTCTAATATGTATGTATTTGAAATGAGTGATGAAGCACAGAATGAAATACAAAAACAAATGGATCTAAAAAAAGAGAACCATTAACTAGGGATTCGATTTTACATATAAGTTCAACCATGTTTCAAAATAAGAACGGGGTTATTTATTACTTTATTCAAAAATGATTTAATTGGAAGGTTTAGGTTACTAATGAGGAGAGAAGTATAACAATATTTGAAAAGGAGCTAATAGAGGGGAGAACAAAAACGCTTATACTTCATTTTTGAAGCATAAGCGTTTTTGTTTAAAATACTTAAAAACAAAAATCTTTTGGTAAAGTACCATTTTTTATCACCGTTCTTAACCCATGTTTTATAATCCAAGGGTTAACAGGAAGTTTGTTATCACGCAATTGCTGCAACCATTGAAAAACGAGTTCGTTATCTTCTTTCGTAATATCATTAATGTGATTGGCTACCGATTTTTGAACATATTTAGAAGGGTCATTCATTAATGGCTCAAGAAGCTTTAAATTATTTCTAAAGTCACCTTTCAGAGCGCCTATTTTTTTTGCCCAAGGAAGTCTTGGTCTAGTACCTTCTGACACTAATCGCCTAATGTGGCTGTTTTCGTCATGTATCCACTGTTGTAATATGTTTAGTGTGTCTTCATGATATGTTTCAAGAAAAGGACGAATGGCATATTCAGCAGTATTCCTTTTTGTTATTTCATACATTGCATTGAATGAGGATTCAAAATCGTTAAGTCCATATTTTTCAACGTATTTTGCAATAGGCATATACATATATCCCTTTGTAAATGTACCTACTTCTGTTGTGTTTTCTGGTCCCAATGTTTTCAGTAATATATGTATTGCTTCATTAAAATCTTTTTGTAATGCATTGTGTAATTCATCTGCTATTACTTCTATACGTTGTTTTAACTCTAAATTTTCAACTTTATATGTTACAGAATCTACAAAGTTTTTTTTAGAGAAATTAGAATCATGTTTAGAAATAGAATCAGCCATTTTTTCTGCTAATTCTTCATTAAATAAAAATTTCAATGGAACATATTTACCCATTTTTTCACCTCATTGGTCAAATGAAAATAATTTTTATTTTTTAACCGACAATCCATAAACCAACGTCTCACTAGGCGTCGTAATACTAAAACCAGTCGTCTTATAATCAAGTTTCACCGTATCACCAGTGTAGTCTTTCGTAAATGAGTCCATTTGTACAATAAGCTGTTCATCTTCATATACAACATCATCCGCATTATATGTATCCCAAATTAAATCCACATCAACGAAAATACTGCAAGAGTTTGTCATTGTTCCTCTAATACGAACGATTTTTTTGCTTTCACGTTCTAATCTATGTATAGCTGCTTTTGCTTCATCAGTAATACGAATGTTCATGTAATCCCAACCTTTATGTATATTTCCTTTATTATTGCAAAAACAAAAGAAATAGGGAAGTAAAGAGGGTTGTAATAAAAAACGAGCAAACATGAACTGTTTGCTCGTTTTACTTTATTTTAGTTCACATTTATCAAGAGGAATCACTTTTGTTTTCTTCGTAAATTTATATCCTAACCATAGTACTAAGAAAAGTGGTAAACCGATGTAAGAAACGAATACACCGTTCCAATCGATAGATTCTCCCGTAAATGCGCCATAGTTTTGTCCTAAAATGACAATGACACAAAGTGCAAATGCAAAGATTGGACCGAACGGGAACCATTTTGCTCGATAAGGTAAGTCTTTTAAATCTTTTCCTTGTGCGATATATGCTTTACGGAAACGATAATGACTAATTGCAATTCCAACCCATGCGATAAAGCCAGACATTCCGGATGCGTTTAATAACCAAATGTATACAACGCCGTCACCGAATAAAGAAGCAATGAAAGCGATACTACCGACAATCGATGTTACGATTAATGCGTTAACAGGTACGCCGCGGCTATCCAATTTACCTAAGAACTTTGGTGCTTTTCCTTGGCGAGCTAAATCCCAAAGCATACGAGTTGATGCATACATACCAGAGTTACCAGCAGATAAAACGGCCGTTAAAATAACAGCGTTCATAACAGAAGCAGCGAAGGCAACGCCCGCTTTTTCAAAAATAAGTGTAAATGGACTTACTGTTACATCACTTGCGGCAAGGCTTTCAGTTGTGTAAGGAATTAATAAACCGATAACGAGAATCGCAAGGATATAGAATAAAAGAATACGCCAAAAGATCGAACGAATTGCTTTTGGAATATTACGCTCTGGATCAGCAGTTTCACCAGCAGCTACTCCTAATAATTCAGTTCCTTGGAATGAGAATCCAGCGGCCATAAATACACCGATAATTGCCATAATACCGCCGTTAAATGGTGCATCTGCAACAGTGAAGTTTTTAAATCCAACAGATTCGCCGCCCATAATTCCAAAAATCATCATGAAGCCGACAATTAAAAAGATAATAATAGTAACTACTTTAATAAGTGCGAACCAATATTCAGATTCACCAAACCCTTTAACAGATAAATAGTTTAAGAGGAAAATAATAGCTAAACATAATCCACTCCAAATAAGAGAAGGGGTATCTGGGAACCAAAATTTCATAATTAATGTTACAGCAGCTAGTTCAGCAGCAATTGTAATCGCCCAGTTATACCAATAGTTCCATCCAAGTGCAAAACCAAGTGATGGATCAACAAATTTTGTTGCATACGTACTAAAAGATCCAGTAACAGGCATGTAAGCTGCGAGTTCAGCTAAGCTTGTCATTAAAAAGTAAACCATAATTCCAATTGCGGCGTATGCGATTAGTGCACCACCAGGTCCAGCTGTGTGGATTACACCACCGCTGGCAAGAAATAATCCGGTACCAATTGTACCACCGAGAGAAATCATCGTAAGGTGCCTTGATTTTAAACTACGTTTTAATTCACCTTTTCCTTGTGCAGTTTGTGTTTTAGAGGTAGTTTGATTCGTTGCGCTATTCATGTTCAACACTCCTTTTCTTGTAAGATAGGAAGGAGCGGGGGGAGAAAAGTACAAAAAACCGCCAAAGGAATTTGGCGGAACGTTTCACAAATAACCACCCCATCATACCCTTCCGTTAAGATAGCACCCCACGTTTACACGGTAATTTTGTAAACGTGACAGTTCTGTTCCTTTCGGAGACAGCCCCAGCCCATATTTCCAGAGAAGAAATATAAACTTCGGCAACTTTTCCTTTCAAACGGGGTCGGTGACATTCTCTGTGTCTCGTCCGTTCTACTTTTAAAAGTCGCAACCTCTACCTCATCGGACTGATGAGGATTTATATATTGCTAAGATTTTTAATATATGGCAATTGTAATGACTTTCTGAAAATATTGCAAGGAATTTTGTTAGGAAAAGTCAAAAATTATCGGTTATTGTTTAGGAAACGTTTGCAAAACTCCACCCGAACCTACTTTTATGTAACGATAAGCAAAGAAAAAATTGTTATACAAATGTTTCGCAAAAAATAATGAAAAACCCTTTAAAAATGAAAGGAAATTCAGAAAATATAATTCGACATTGATGTTGAAATCATGTTTTTTTGTTATGATTAACCTATCTTTTAAGTGAAAAGGGGAAATAATAATGAAATTAAAAACGGAAAGATTACATATAGTGCCGTGTACAGAAGAGAATGTTCACATTGCTAATAATCAAGGATACAATAGTGGCCCGCATATTTTAGGGCATATAGAAAATGTGAAACAAGATGCGGATTTATTACCGTGGGGCGCGTGGTATGTTATTCGGAAAGAAGATGACATCGTTTTAGGTGATATAGGATTTAAAGGGAGACCGAACGAGAATCATACAGTAGAAATTGGTTACGGATTTATTGAGAAATATTGGAATAAAGGTTATGCTACAGAATCTGTAGACGAATTAATAAAGTGGGCTTTTCAGACAGGAGAAGTAGAAACGATTATGGCGGAGACACTCTTTGATAACAATAGTTCAATTCGTGTATTAGAGAAATTACATATGAAAAGAGTAAATAGTACTGAAACGATGATAAATTGGAAGATTGAAAATAAAGAATACCGCTCGAAGTAAATCGGGCGGTATTTTACGTAATTATGGTAGCATTTGTTTTTGATCTGTTGGGTATCCAATTGTTGAATGTTTCGAGTGGTTACGGACAGAAATGAAAATAGAGATAATAACGATAAGACCAACTACAACATAAGAAAGTGTAATAATAGTTGGATCAACTTTAAATGATGTAAGTAATGTACGTATATTCGTAAAGATAATAAGTCCGCCAACGAGTACGCCAAGTAAATGCGAAGGAACGATGCGTACTAACCATGCGGCGATTGGTGCGGCAACAATACCACCGAGCATTAGGGCAAATACCCAAACCCAGCTTATTTGTTCCCAACCAAGTGAGATGAAAAAGCCGATTGTTGCAGCGAGTGAAACAGGAAATTCGCTCGTATCTACAGATCCAATAACTTTTCTAGCATCATTTCCTCTTGCAAGAAGAACAGGTGTCGTAATAGGTCCCCAGCCACCACCGCCAGTTGAATCAACGAATCCTGCGAACAGACCGAGCGGCACAAGTTGTTTAGCAGACATACGCTTATTTGAAGAAACAATTTGTTTTTGAATGATGAATCGTAATAAAATATAAACCCCTAAAGTAAATAAAAATAAGGAAATGTACGGTTTAATTACATCGCCAGGTAAATTACTTAAAAAACATGCCCCAACAAATGCGCCAATTGCTCCAGGTAATGTAAGTCTAGAAACTGTATATTTATCAACGTTTCCAAATCGTATGTGAGATGCACCAGAAGCCGCAGTTGTAACGACTTCAGCTAAATGAACCGATGCAGATGCAACAGCCGGTGCGATACCAAACATTAGTAATAAAGAGGAAGACGTTACTCCGTACGCCATTCCAAGTGCTCCATCAATCAATTGAGCGAAAAATCCAATAATAGCAAAGACAATTAATTTCTGCATAAATAATCCCCCTGTAATAATAAATAAATAAAAAGGCACTTTTCCCATATGAGAAAAGTGCCTTTGGTTTTTCCAATCAGCAATATATAAATTTGTTTCATTATAATACATATTAATCTTATAAATCAACTAGGTTTTAAAGTTTTTTGAATTGAATGAAAGAAAAATAAAATATACAATAAAAGGATGGAGAGAAAGGGGAGAAAGACATGTTACTATTTGATCATCTCGTTCACGCGGTGCATTGTACACCAGAGGAAGCGGCAAAACAAATGCAGGAGCTTGGATTTCATACTGCATTAGGCGGAGAGCATATGAATTGGGGTACTTGGAATAGTTTATGTTATTTTGATTTATCATATATAGAATTTTTAGCTGTTCAGCATGAAGAAAAAGCGAAAGAAGCAGACAATCCATTAGTACAAGAAACAGTGGTGAAATTACAAAATGGAGAAGGAATGCTACAAATCGCAATCCGAACAGATGCCATTGAAGAACTGGCAGATAAGTTGAGTAAGCACGGTTTACATACGATAGGGCCATTTGAAGGGAAACGTATGAGACAAGATGGCAGACTTTTAGAATGGAAAATGTTATTCGTAAAACAAGAAGAGAACGGACCGAAATTACCATTCTTTATACAGTGGAATGAAACAGATGCAGAAAGAAGAAACGATTTACGCAACGTTGGGACAATCGCGGAACATAAAAACAAAGTACAACAAATTGAAACGATTCATTACGCAGTGAAAAATGTTCGAGAAACGGTGCGGAAATGGAAAGAAATAATGGAGCTAACTGCAAGTACAGTTATACAAAATGAAGAATGGAATGCAGAGTGTCAAAGCGTATCATTTGGTGACATTCATGTACAGTTTTGTGAACCAATTGGCGAAGGATTAGTGCTAGAATGCCTGAAGAATCAAGGCGAATATCCTTTTGCAGTAGAGTTTAAAGGGGAAAATAAACGAGAGCATGAAGTGTTAGGTAGTTTGTACATATATTAATAGAGTGAGTGAACCGAATTTTAGAAGATTATGATCATTGTTCGTCCTATATTTCAAAATGGTATCAATCATATCATATGGATATGATGAACAATAGATGATGGAGGGATTCATTTGGATAAAATAGCGATAATTTCAGATATACATGGTAATATTCCAGCTTTAGAATCTGTGCTACAAGACATTAAATTAAGAGGAATTGAGCGCATTATTTGTCTTGGAGATTTAGTCGGAAAAGGCCCTCATTCAAGCGAAGTAATTGAAATCGTTCGTAAAGAATGTGAACAAGTTGTTATGGGAAACTGGGATGATTTTATTACAAAACCGACTGAATTTGAAGCGTTAAAATGGCATCAAAAACAACTGTCAGAAGAACAAAATGAGTATTTAAGAAGTTTACCATTTTCAATCGAGTTTTATATGAGCGGGAAACTCATTCGTATGTTCCACGCTTCACCAAGAAGTTTATATGAAAGAATTCAACCACACGCTTCAAGAGAAGAGCGCGTTAGCATGTTCGAAAATAGTGAGTTGACAGAGAATATAGAAGGGGAAAGAAAACCAGATGTTGTTTGCTACGGTGATGTTCACCAAGCGTTCGTTCAAAATTTCAGAGGGAAAACGTTATGTAATGCTGGTAGTGTAGGAAATCCTCTTGAAATTACACAAGCGTCCTATTTAATTTTTGAAGGAACCTACAATGAAAAAGAAGCAACGAGCTTTTCCATCCAACTCGTACGTGTACCATATGATATTGAATTAGCCATTCGATTGGCGGAAGAGCTCGATATGCCAGAGATTGAGGAGTATAAGCAGGAATTACGGACTGCTTTGTATCGAGGGTTTAAGGGGAAGTAAGGAATATCATACATAGAAAAACTAGAGGATAGCGATTCTCTAGTTTTTCTATGTAATTTGCAAATTAACCTCCAATAGTTTCATTATCATATAGTCTCTTTGCTTTGTTAGTTAAATCTTTTTTAGAAACAATCACGCCAAAAAATCCACTAATAAGCAATAAACTTGATGAGAAAATAAAAACAAAGTTGAGTGGAATAAATCCGGATAGCCAGCCAGATAATAATTGTGAAATAGGCACCGCTCCAAATGATGCTAAAGAAACAAAGCTCATTGTTCTGCCAAGGTTATATGAGGGGACATTGGATTGGATTTTTGAAATCATAATAATGCTAGCGATACCATTTAAAATACCGACTATGCCTATAGCGAAAACGACAATAATGAGTGAGGGGATAGCTACAAAACAAAGGATGATTCCTTGGAAGATTTCAAGAATATAAAACATCCGAAGAGTTTTATATTCAGTCTTTAACTTTGAAATCATCATCATACCTAGTACAGATCCTATTCCGAAAGCAGCCATAACAATACCCATTTGAGAAGTGCTGATTTTTAAAACTTCTTTCGAATACAAGGGTAAAATGATTTGTAATGGGCCTACTACAGCCAGCCCACCTAATAAATTAACTATCAAAATAGTTCTTAACCATTTCGCGGTCCAAATTTGTTGGAAACCATCTGAAAGGTCTTTTATAATATGCGATTCTGTCATTTTATCTTTTATAATCTCTTTATTCTTTATTAATATTCCTGTTATGCAAGCAATTAAATAAGACAATCCGTTAATGATAAAACCAGTTGTAACACCAAAATTACTAATTACTACTCCAGCTAAAGGTGGACCTATAAAAATAGCAGTTTGTGAAATAGACTGCACCCAAGCATTCGCTCGTTCTAATTCTGCTACTTCTACAAGTGAAGGGACAATGGAGTTAAATGCAGGATAAAAAAATCCACTAGCCAATCCTGATAAAGAAAGCATTATATAAAGTAAAGGAAAAGTTAAAGAATCGAAAGCTAATAATAATACTAAAATGGATATGATAGCGAAACGGAATAAATCTGTAATCCAAATAATTTGTTTTGCATTCAGACGATCTACAACAACGCCACCCAATAGCAAAATCATAATACGAGGAAGGAACAATGATAATTGGGAAAAGGCCATTTCACTGCCTCTTCCACCCATATCAAATATTAAGTAAATGATGGCGATTTGTTGAAATCCATCACCAATTGTAGATAGCGATTGCCCAAAGAAAAACAGAGAAAAGTTTCTATTAGTAAAAAGAGAATTGGTCACTATACTTTTCATGAATCACCTTTAAGTCCGGTAGTTGGATGTAAAGGTGTAGGATGAAAGAAATAGCTTAGAGAAAAAGGTGATGAATTTTTGGTAGTCTTTTTCTTTTCTGATTGGGATCCATTTAATATTTCATGGATTGCAGATAAATGTTTATGAATAGAGCTGATTTCTTCATTTGTTAACAAAACTTGTTGTTGGAAAATTTGTGAATTAGATAGCGCGCCTTCATAATAATCGATACTTTCTATAAGATTTCGATACGTTTCATGAAATGTGGATTCGTACAGTTTATGTTCATCTACCTTAGATAACTCAAGTGATGAAGATAAACGAAAAGAGCGTGCTGAAGCTGCATACTTCTTTTCCACAATTGAGCCATGTATTTCTTCTTTTGTTAGTTTGATAATCCCAGCATTAAGCAGTTCCTTAACATGAAAATGTACTTTCGGAGCTGATTCACCTAACACTTCAGAAATTTGCTTATTCGTTAATTCTTTAGATGATAGGATTGATAGAATCCGTTGTCTTAAAGGGTGAGAGAGAGCATGAATTTGTTCACTTGATTCAAGTATCATTTCATATTTCATTGTAAAACCTCCCTTTATGTAGTAAGTCTAAAAAACTAAATGTTATCAATAAATTATTTTTTATCGATTTAAATATAACTTACTGAATAAGAAGAATCAATATTTATTTTGTTTATTCTGAAAATTAAAGTAAGATAAAATAGTGGAACCTAATTGTTTTAAATGATACATGAACGATTCATTGTTTACATAATAAAATTATAGTGTTTTATTAGAGCGATTAAGGGGGATTATCATGAACCGTAAAAAACACATGAAAAAAATTGCTGATCATATTTTAACGTTGAACTTAACCCATCCAATAAGAGTGGGAGTAAGTGGTATTACAGCATCAGGAAAGACAACATTTGCAAACGAACTAGCGGTGGAAATGAAAAAGCGCGGAGTACCAGTAACACGCGCAAGTATTGACGATTTTCATAACCCGAGAGTGATTCGCTATACGCAAGGTAAAGAATCTGCTAGAGGATATTATGAAGATGCGCACGATTATACAGCTTTTAAAGAAAGGTTATTAAAGCCTTTAGGACCTAATGGGAATTTACAGTATGAAACGATTTCTCATAACTTAATAACGGACATCCCTGTACAAAATGCACCTCTAGTGGCGCCGCCAAATATGGTGCTAATAGTAGATGGAACATTTCTATTGAAAAATGACATTGCACATCTATTTGATTATAAAATTTTTGTAGATACAGATTTTGAGATTGCGAGAAAACGTGGTGCGAAGCGGGAGACTGAAGCTTTTGGAAGTTATGAAGAAGCAGAGAAGATGTTTTTGAACAGGTATCATGCAGCTTGTAAGATGTATATAGATGAGCATAATCCGAAAGAGCGTGCGGACGTTGTATTTCAGAATAGTGATTTAGAAAATCCAGAAGTAATATTTCATGAAAGAAAGTAAATGCGTAATCAGAAATATATGTATAGCCTTATATTTATTGTTATAATTCTCGTATAATGAAATTAATTTTACGAAGTAATTTCCAGGGGATAAGGAAAAAAGGCAAGTTAAAAAACGAAAAAAAGGGGACAGGACCTATAATGAATGAAGTACTAGAACTAAAAGAAGAACTACAACAAATTAAAAATAATAATTATGCTGTACCAGAAGATGTAGACGCATATCCATATGCACAGTGGATGTTAGATTATATCGGATCACCAGATGCTGAACTGCGTGATGATTTAATATATAGTACGCTTCACAAATGGATTACAAATGATGTATTTAGACAAAAAGAATTACGAGGATTAATGTTACAAGCAATTAGTCCTGATTATTTATTTTATAAAATTGGAGAAAAGGGAACGGACTCTGTTTTCAAACGTGCATTCTCTGTTTTAATCCCACCACTTATTTTATCTGTTCATGAAAGAGAACCGCTGTTATCTGAAGAACAACTGTACAGTGTAGCAGAACAAATTCTGGAATATGTATATTTAGAAGAAGACGTAAGAGGTTACGTAGAAGGAAAAGGCTGGGCACATTCTACGGCACATGCTGCAGATGCGCTAGATGCTTTAGCTCGTACAATCCAAAATCGCGAGTTTTCATATGCAATACTAGCTGCTGTTCGTCAAAAGGTTCGTTTAAATGACTACGTATACATACACTTTGAGGATGAGAGATTAGTAACGCCAATTATGTCGTTACGTAACCAAAATCTTTTAACTGAAGAAGAGTGGAGCAACTGGTTACATAGTATAGCAATTGTTGAAGACATCCCGCATCCTCAGTATGATATTTTAGTTCAAAATATTAGAGCTTTCTTACGAAGTTTATATTTCAGAGTTTTAGAGACAGAGGGTAGTACAGCCTTTACAGATGATATATTGGAGACTTTGAAGAAGTTACGTAGGTATTAAAAAAGGCTTTGGACTTGGAAATTTTAAACGAAATCCATACTTAGAAACAAAGAGAAACTATTAATTTTGAAAAATTTATTAGAAATTTATTTTTACATTGTACCCTTTCAGTATAGGCTGAAAGGGGTGTCAAATGAAAAGATTATTGAAGATAGTAAAGATTATATTTTTTGTATGTAGTAGCATTATTTTTCTTGGAACAGGCGTTGTATTTATATATCATAACTATCAATTAAGAATGGAATCGAAATTAATAAATAATAAAGGTGAACTTATTAATTTCAATAATAAAAAAATGAATGTTTATAATGAGGGGAGCGGGAAGGATACGTTTGTATTTATGGCCGGATCTGGAATTGCCGCTCCTGTTTATGAATTGAAAGGGTTGTATAGTGAATTTTCGAAAGAAAACAAGATTTCTGTAATTGAGAGAGCTGGTTATGGGTACAGTGATGTTTTTCAAGATGATAGAGATATTGATACGATACTAGAACAAACGAGAGAAGCGCTTATTCGAAGTGGAAATAAACCTCCATACATTTTAGTACCACACTCTCTATCGGGAATAGAGGCTATTTACTGGGCACAAAAATATCCAAGTGAAGTAAAAGGGATTATTGCGTTAGATATTGGTTTACCTAAACAGTACGTAACTCATAAAATGGGTAGGGTTGATTCATTAAAAATAAAAGGGATGAATATTTTAGCGAAAATTGGTTTTCAGAGATTAGTTCCTTCTATCACTTATAACCCCGAAGTCATTCGGCAATCCTTTTTAAACGAACAGGAAAAAGATATTTATAGAGCGCTTACATATAAACGAGCTTTTAACGATGATATGAAGCAAGAACTTTTACAAAGCTACAATAACGGTAAAAAATCAAATTCCTTATCAATCCCAAAAGAAACACCTATTTTATTTATAGATGCGATTGCTGGGCAAAATAAAGATTCGAAGTATACAAAGCAAAAAAACAAAGATTATAAGGAGTTTGCTAGCAAGTTATTAATAGCTGATGTGAAAATAATTGAAGGTACACATAGTATTTATTTATACGCTCCGGATGAAATATACAAACTTGCTATGGATTTTATTAATAATAAAGTAGTGAAGAACTAAGCTATTGTTATTTTGGCGATGGAAGGTCTACATAATGAAAGAATATAACATATTAATTGTTGAAGACGATTTGATGATAGGAGATTTATTACAAAAAATTTTGCAACGCGAGAAGTACAAGGTGTATTGGGAGAAAGAAGGAAAGAAAGTTCTTGATGTAATTCATGAAATAGATTTAGTCATAATGGATGTTATGTTACCGGGTGAAGATGGTTATCAAATTACAAAGAAAATAAAAAATCTAGGATTAAATATCCCAATTATATTTCTATCAGCTCGGAATGATATTGATAGTAAACTAAAAGGTTTAACTATTGGAGAAGAATACATGATAAAACCTTTTGATCCTAGAGAGCTGCTGTTAAGGATTCAGAAAATGTTAGATAATCAATATGGTACTTTCACGCAAATTAAACATTTATTTATAGATGCAGAATATAAAAGGGTTCTAATGAATGGTTTGCGTGATGAAGTTGCTTTTACTGCGATTGAGCGTAAAATATTCTTCTATTTATATGAAAATAGAGATAGAATTCTAACAAAAGAACACTTCTTTGATTACTTATGGCAACTTGAGGATAGAAATCAAAATATCATGAATGTACATATAAAAAAAATTAGGACTAAAATCAAGGATAAAACAGGTGATATTATTCAAAATATTTATGGAGAAGGGTATAGACTAAATACCTTTATGAAGAAATGAACTTAAAGAAAAAATATCAGTTACTACTAATCTCCGCTATTGTTAGCGTACCACTGTTATTGTTGTCGATTAGTATCTTTGTATCAGTTATTTATAATGTTGTCTTTAAAACTAAAAATAAAAACATTCCCTTTCATGAATCCTTTGCATATCCTACTATGTTAATTATATTTTTATTGTCACTATTAGTATTAGCTTTTGTATTTTCAAAATCGATTAACACAGTATTAAATAAAATTAATGTATTAAATCAAACGATTCGGGATTTAGCTAGTGATAAAAAAATCCCTAATATAATCGATGTCAAAAGCGATGACGAGATGGGGGAACTGATTAGGTCAGTAAACTTGCTTATAGAAAGAACGACTTATCGAGAATTAGAACTACAACAACAGGAACAAATAAAAAAAGAGCTATTAAATAAATTACGGCATGATATTAATACACCCTTAACTGCGGTTAGATTACAATTATATTATTTAGAAGACGAATACGAAGAACAAGCACCAGTACTTGAATCAATGTATGAGCAGATACAATATATAAGTGATTTAACTAACGAATTTAATATTCAATCTACAGAGACATTAGAGAATACTTATATTGTGAATGATGAAGTGAATATACATAATTTAATAGAAAATATGATTAAAAAATGGAGCTATTTGTATAGCATTCATAAAATTGAATTAGTATATAATCCACAAGATAAAGAGTTGATATGGAATAGTAATGAGTTATGGATTCAAAGGCTATTCGATAATATTTTTCAAAATGTGCTTAAACATTCAAAAGCTAACAAACTTGAGATTCTCATAGGTGATGATATTGTTTTCTTTAGAGATAACGGGATTGGGTTTGATATGAATAGTAAAGGAACGGGACTCGGCTTAAAAAATATTGAAGATATATCAAAGATGTTCGATATAAAATACACTTTACAATCAAATAGTGAGGGGACTATGTTTTCATTTGAAAACACTCAAAAGAAGAGATAAATTGCAATTTGCAATTCTAATTGAAGTTTTATTAGTAACGCCAGTCATGTCATTACGGAACCAAAATTTTTTAACTGAAGAGGGATGGAGTACGGTCTTTACAGATACTATATTGGAGACTGTGAAGAAATGGCGTAGGTTTTAAAAAGGGTCTTCGAATTATAGTGTGTGGTTCATCACTCACCTCCATTATAAATGAGCATTTAAGCAAAGAAAAAGAGTTAAAAAACTATCCTTTCTGTAGGTTTCCTACAAAAAGGATAGTTTTTTAGTTGAATTGAAATGTTAGCCTTAACTATACATGAGCTTATATGTGATAACGAGTTTATTAAATATGTAATTGCGGATTTTCTTCATATAAAGTATTAACATATTGTTTTAAATTCTTGATGAATAATAGAATCTCTTGACTAGGCATTCTAGCATGTTGAAGGTGAAATACGTTTCCTTTTCCAATTTCTAATTCGTTTGAATCCAAAGTGATAGGGGTATTCTTAAAGGCATGCCATGGGAAATACAAGTGTACAAAAGTTTCTCTAAAATATATACCCGATTGACAAATTAATACTCCGTCCGAGCCTTTACCCAAATTACCAAGGACAGATGTATCTAAAAAAGCAATGATTTCTTCTTCTTTTGGAACAATATATCGTGCGCCAATTTCCTTTAACTTTTTGTGTGAAATATGAGTGTCTACAAATAATCCATTATCAGGTTCTAATAATTCATCATGCGTCTCAAACAAAGAGCAGATTGATTTTATCTCATTAATTTTTATAACTGGATGTATATCATTTTGCTTTGAATTTTGGAATGAATTTGTAAGAGTTATAAGTAATTCTTTAAATAACAGTGGTGGATAATCACTCCCGTTAATATTAAAACTTTTTTGTGCATCGAAAGATAAAAAACCATCTTTATCAATTTCAATTTGTTGCACTTCATTTAATTGATCCCATTTCATATTCCCTGTACCTAATAACCAGTTTTTCCAGTATAAACCTGAACTTGTAAAGTAAACACCATATTTTCCTGATCCAAACAAATTACAACTTAAAAAAGCGATAATTTGATCATCCGTTGGTATAGAAAAGCGTTTTTCGGCAATTGATAAGAAATCTGTTGGGATTCTAGTAACATAAAATCTAGATTGCTGATAATCAAAACAAATATCAGTTAAACGATTAATATCTATATTCAACATAATCATTCTCCATTTCATATTTCTTTTCGATATAATAAATTATAATATTGATAGGAAAATATTAACACTTAAATTTAGCTTAAATTGAGAGGTAAAGGATTATAAAATAAATTTGTATTAGGTAAAAGAGTATGATCTGGGTTATTTCTTTGGAGTAGTATAGTCTTGTTAAGTTAATAAAAAAGTACATAAAACCAATACCTTTCCAACATACTAATAAAATGTGTTGGAGGTGAGTTTTATGGAGAAAAAAGACTTTGAAAAAGTTTATAATGATTACTTACATCAAGGGGAAGAACAAGCCCATTTGGAAGTAGCTCAAGAAGTCGATTCAGGAGCAGAACAAATTGTTGCAGTTCGCAAAAATGATGAAGGTGATTTAATTGCTTTTAAGACAAGTAGTGGAAGAGAATTAGATTATATTACTGCTCTTGATGAAGCAAAATCAGGGAAGTTAGCGCATGTGGACGTATTTCATAAGTATGGTAGGGATATTATACGTAGTGAACCTGATGGTATGAAAGAAAATAATTTAGATAATTTGCCGTCTTTTTAAACGGGTAAACCTCAAGAAGAGAATGTTCATTTGGATATTCTCTTCTTTTCTTTGCTTTGCAAAGCTTTCCCTACAAATAGAAGGTTCATTTCTAAAGTGAAATGACACTTTTAAAGAGCTCTCTAAATTTCTCTTTATCTTCTGCTGTAAATGGTTTTGGCCCCTTTGTACGCTTACCGCTTTTTCGAACCATTGCACTTAAATAACGTGTTTGTAATAGTTGGTCAATGTTTTCATTCGTATACTTATAGCCTTTATGGTGTAGAACGATACAGCCTTTTGCTAAAGCGAGCGAAGCAAGACCGTAATCTTGCGTTACGATTAAATCTTCTTTTTTTGCTAACTGCATAATCCGGTAATCCGCAGCGTCTGCTCCAGAATCAACATAAATTGTTTCCACTCCTGCTGGCTGCTCCGCATTAGAATAATGAGAGAAGCTAGTAACGAGGGTAACAGGAATTTCTGCATTCGTAGCTTCAAAAATAATCACATCTTTTACAGGGCAAGCATCTGCATCAACGTAAATTTTCATTTTTATCACTCCTATAAAGTGAAGCTTTAATCAGTGGGGGTTTTGTTCATCCCTCATTGATTATTAGTTGAACCAATCGGGCGTTTATGGGTAGCCCGCCCCTCGCCTAACTTCTTTGCTTTTGCTGAATTTTGAGGTAGGGGTCTTACTGCCCACAAATAGCGGGATAAATAGGTTCGTGTTGATAATAATCGTAGATTTATCTTTTGTCAAATGAGGATTCTTTAGCTAAAGGCATGAAAAACAGCTTTTTTAAAACTACAATCATTGAAAAACTCAGTTTTCACAAACCAAAATAGCCTCACGCAAACGAGCAATACCTTCCTCAATTTGATCAATATTTACCTTCCCATAAGACAAACGTATATAACCATCTTTCGCGCCGAAAATACTACCTGGCATAAAGGCGATTTCTTGTTTTAAGCTTTGCATAATAAGTTGTTTTTCGTTTATCGGTTCTTTTAATTTTCCCCAAATGTATATACCGCCGGTCGGGTTTGAAAAAGAGATTTTATCGTGAAGCTGTTCATTTAAAGCACGGACGATAATGTCTCTTTTTTCTGCAAGTTGTTTTCGTAACGGAACGATATGCGACTGAAATGGTACGGTTTCGAAAAATTGTTGCATAAGCCACTGCGGGAAAATGCTCATTCCTAATTCCATTTGGTGCCGTGCATCGGATAATCGTTCTACCACAGACTGCGGAGCGACAAGCCAGCCGACGCGTAACCCTGGTGCGATCATTTTTGATAAGGAATGAACATAAATGACTGTTCCATTTTCATCAATTGATTTCAAAGTAGGGCAAGGCTGTTTATTTTCTAACGTAAGTAAACTGGACGGATCATCTTCAACAATCGCAATTCGTAAGTCTGCACAAAGCGATAGCAGTTTTTTTCTACGGTTTGGATGCAG
Source organism: Bacillus hominis (assembly GCF_030348325.1). Classification (NCBI taxonomy): domain Bacteria; kingdom Bacillati; phylum Bacillota; class Bacilli; order Caryophanales; family Bacillaceae; genus Bacillus; species Bacillus hominis. Next base: position 2,773,854 of record NZ_JAUCFS010000005.1, on the reverse strand, counting down.
CATTGTTCCCGTAGGGTTTTGGAAATTTGGATTTAAAAAAATCATTTTAATGCGATGCTTTCTATATAGTTCTTGCACATCGTCCGGATTAATACCGTGTTCATCGACAGGTAATGGGAAAATACGAATACCTGCTGATTGGAATAACGGTAATGAATAACAGTGCGATGGACTTTCGAAAGCAACTGCATCACCTGGATTTAATAAACATTGAACGATAAGGTGGAGTGCTTGTTGGGCGCCGGATGTAATCATAATCGATTGTTCGGTCGCTTCCACTTTTAAATGTTCTTTCATATATTTTACTACCGCTCTTCTTAGCGGGAGATAGCCTTGAGGATGATCATAACTTAATGATTGCGTTAACGGTTGTTCTCGTAAAATCGTTTGGAGTTGATCGTGAGGATAAAGATTACAACCGAGTTCTCCATTAGCGAAATCTATAATGTTTTCATTTTGCTGTACTTGCGCACGAATATGGCGAAGTAACGGTAAGTTTGGTAAAAAAGTACCACCTTCTACGAAATTTCTCCAGTTCGGCGTTAATGTTGGAGAAACGCCCCACATATGTGTACTTACACGTGTACCTTTACCAGTCGTACTTTCTACAATTCCCATAGCGCGAAGTTCATTATAAGCAGTCGTTACTGTACTTCGGTTTACATTTAACTGCGTAGCTAATTTTCGTTCGGAAGGGAGGAAGCTACCTGGGGGAAGCTCTCCGTATGTAATACGTCTTTCAATAAAATCAACAACTTGCTGATAAATAGGGATTTTACTGTCGTTATCTAGCTTCCATTCCATACAAATGCCTCCGTATCTCTTATATACATCAAGTATAACAAATTGGCTGGGTAAAAAAACAGCCAATTGGACGGTGTTTTATCCAGCCAATTTTACTATGCTAAATAGGGAAGGGGAGATTCGGATGAAACGATGGCAAATGGAATGGCTCCTAGTATCAGTAGCATTAGTATGGGGAGCAAATTATACAATTGGAAAGTATGGCGTGGCATTTATGTCATCCATTCAATTTAATAGTTTACGATTTTTAGTAGCATCACCGGTATTATTACTTATTACTTTTATTATGGAACGCTCATTACGTATTGAAAGAAAAGATTGGTTACGATTATTAGCAGTCGGTATCGTTGGAACGACAATGTATCAAACGATGTTTATGTTATCTGTAAAATATACTTCAGCAACGAACGCCTCATTATTAATTGCGATGTCACCTATATTTACAGGGATATTAGCAGTATTACACAAACAAGAACGCTTTTCGATGAAAGTACAAATTGGTTCAATAGTAGCCTTTGTTGGTGCAGCATTCGTTTTATTAACAGGGCATTCAGGAGGAGCAACTTATGAGTATGCGTGGCTCGGAAATTTGATTGGATTAGTCGCAGCAGTTGCGTGGGGATGGTACCCAATTTTAGCACAACCTCTTATTACAAAATACTCGGCAATGAGAGTTACATCATGGTCTACTTTAATTGGAATTGTACCACTTGTTGTATATTGTTTATTCAATGTAAATACGTTAACGTGGCCAGTAGATACGCCGAGCTGGGGCTCTCTAGCATATTCGATCGTCTTTGCGACAATCTTCGGACTCGCAATGTGGTATGTCGGTATTAGTAAAATCGGTTCAACGAAAGTAATGGTTTATATGTACCTTGTACCATTGTTCGCAGTTATCTTTGCGGCAGTAACAATCGGAGAGCAAATCAATATGATGCAACTAGTTGGTGGGCTTATTATCTTTATCGGTTTATATGTTGTAAAAAAAGGCGGAATCAAGAAGCCGGCTCTCAATTTGAAAAAAGTAAGTTAATAGTGAAAAGGATCTCTTTCATATAGAAGGAGATCCTTTTTTATTTCGTAGTAAAAGTGCTTGTTCAACGGCCCATTTTTGATGATCGTGAATTAAAAGCTCAACAGCAAGTGATGGAGACATCCACTTTAAAATATGATCTTCTTCAGAGAGTTCAGTTTGTTTATGTACCATGTTCGCAATGTAAAAGAACCCATCGTTTAAATAATAAGTGTCTTCCTTTTCCGCATAAAAATAGCGCGCTGCATTACCGATATACTGTTCGATTTCAATTGTCCATCCTAATTCCTCGAGTAATTCACGATGCAAACATTCTTCTTTTGTTTCATTACCTTCCATACCGCCACCTGGTAAAAAATAACGTTCTCCATTTCGAATGATAGCTATGTTTGAAGTAGCTGGATTAAAAATAACCGCATAACAGCTCGGCCGTAATACATAATGAACAGTAGGATTTTTAGAACCAAATGTGAGTTTCGAAATCATAAAACATAACCTTTCTCTATAAAATACATAAAAGGAATAATAAGGTAAAAGTCGAATTATATTAAGATAATCATAGTTGATTGGAGTGATAACAAAATGATAAATCGAAAGTGTTCACGATGTAAAGAAATAACAGGTACATTGCATGGTGGTAAAAAAATTAAGGAAGAATTTTTGTGTGAGGATTGTTTACAAAAAGGAATTGCGAGCGGGGAGATCGAATTATCACAAGTGGAAGAAGAACAACCTTCGTATCTTTCTATAAAAATATTAAAAATAATGAGTGTTATTTATTTAATAGGATCTATTTTAATGGCTTTTTCAGCTGGATCACTTATACATGATCCAGGGTTTGGTGAAGTATCATTTTCAGGATCAGGTGCAGTTGGTGTTATTATACTCGGATCCATATTCCAGTCTGTTCTTGTATTTAGCGGAATATGGGTATTCATTCTTTTAGTAGAAACGGTTATTAAAATATATGAAAAAATGAAGTGAGTGAGAGGGAGAAATACATGCGAGTAAGAAACATTCAAGGGGAAGATTATGTAAAGATTCATTCCGTATTAAATGATTGGTGGGGCGGAAGAGATATGGCTAATATGTTGCCAAAATTGTTTTTCGTTCACTTTCAAGAAACGAGTTTTATCATTGAAGAAGAAGGAGAAACGTTAGGTTTCCTATGTGGTTTCTTTTCACAAACTCATAAAGATGAAGCGTACGTTCATTTTATCGGTGTAAATCCGAAATATAGAAGAAAAGGAATCGCATCGACATTGTATTCTTATTTCTTTGATGTCGCTCGTGCAAACAACCGTAAAGTTGTAAAAGCAATCACGTCACCAGTTAATAAAAAATCGATACAATTTCATCAAGAAATTGGCTTTGAAATTGAAGCTGGGGATGATGAAATAGAAGGCGTATCCGTACATACAAATTATGATGGGAACGGCGGGAGTAGAGTTTTATTTTTAAAAAATGTGTAAAGTAGGCTAACGTGAAGTTAGCCTTTTTGTTGTGAGGAGGAAAGAACATGGAGAGTTCTCAAAGTAGAAACGAGTATTTACGACGTATTTATAAAGTGCAAGATTATATAGAATCACACATAAATGATTCACTTTCCATTGAAGATTTAGCTAATGTGGCAGGCTTTTCAAAATTTCATTTTCATAGAATTTTTAAAGGGATGATGGATGAGCCATTATCTCGGTATGTGAATCGTTTGAAATTAGAGAGGGCAACACACCTTCTTACTTATCGTACAGATATGACGATTACAGACATTGCGTATTACTTCGGGTTCACAGATTCAGCAGTTTTCTCACGGACATTTAAAAGTCAGTACGGAGTAAGTCCGTCTCACTATCGAAATCACAATAGCAAGAATTGCAAAGACGTTAGCGAAGGTTCTCAATACAATGAGTGTAAGAAGGTTCGAGGAGAGGTCGAAATTGTAACAGCGGACAAAGTAAACGTCGCATACATAAGACACGTAGGTACATATAAGGATTTAGCTATAGATTTTCCAAAAATGATAGGAAAGCTATTTCATTACGCAGCGGAGCAAAACTATCATGTATTCGAGGATACGAAAGTATTAACAATTTATCATGATCATCATGAGTTTACTGAGGACTATCATTTAAGAACGAGTCTATGCATAACAATTCCAAATGGAGTAGAAGAAGGAAATAGTGAAGTGGGACTAATGACAATACCATCAGGGAAATATGCAGTAGGCCACTTTGAAATATTCCAAGATGAATACAAAGGAGCATGGAACTTTTTATATGGTGAATGGCTCCCGAATAGCGGATATAAACCGAGAGATTCGTATCCTTTTGAAGTATATAGAAATGATGCAGGGCAGCATCCGAAAAATAAACATATGGTCGATATATATGTACCTATCGAACCTTTTTAATCATAGATTAAGGGGGAAGAACGATGAAAACTGCTGAACAGTTAGATTGTGTTGTAAAAGAAGAATACAAAAATATAAATGGTGTGTTAGTTGTACAAAAAGGTAATGTCGTTTTTGAAAACTATTATAATGGTTACGGTCCAGATGATGCATGTCATGTAGCATCAGTAACAAAAACGATAATCTCTGCATTAATTGGGATATGTGTAGATAAAGGGTATATCAAAAGTGTTAATCAAAAAGTAATAGAGTTTTTTCCTGAATATAATCTTAAGGCATCTGAAGTAACAGTGCGACACCTTCTTACAATGACAGCTCCATATTCTTATGTGGACTGGCAGGAACCGCTAGAAGAACTATGTACACAACAGGACTGGGTACAGTATACACTTAATAGAATTGGGAACGGCGGGCAAATTGGAGCTTTTAAATATTCATCAGCAGGAGCTCATTTACTATCAGCAATTATTACGAGTGTAACAGGGAAAAGTGCTCGTGAATTTGCGAACGACCATCTATTCCAGCCTATCGGCATGAGAGAAATTCCAAACTACAATATGAAAGCATTCGGATTTGATGACTTATTCGGAAAAGATGTGAAAGGATGGGTTCACGATCCAAATGGTATTACAACTGGCGGCTGGGGACTGACGTTAACGGTTAGAGATATGGCTAAGTTTGGACGTTTGTATTTAAACGAAGGTATTCATAATGGAGAGCAAATTCTATCAAAATCATGGGTAAAAGAATCAACAGCAATGAATTCGAATCAATACGGTTACTTATGGTGGTTACGAGAAGAAGATGGGGTCTTTTCATACTGTGCAATGGGCGATGGTGGGAATGTGATTTGCTGTATTCCGGAGAGGGAATTGGTGGTGGTGATTGCTTCTGAAGTTATACTGAATGCAGGGGATAGATGGAAGTTAATTAAAGAGTGTATACTTCCTTATTTAAAAGATTAATATAATATGTTTATATTATGAAAATGAGAATAGAAGGTCTAGTTATACTTGTTTTGTTTTCCATAATATAAATAAGTGTTGTGAGAACAAAATTGTTCAACTAAGATTATAAAACTTCAACACCTATACGATTATTGAATAATTGCAAGGTGTTGAAGTACTTTATGAGCAATTAAAGGTACTTTCAACTAAAAGTGGAAACACCTTTTTTCTTTAGTTTTAACTATTCTTTAACTTTGTGATGTATAAGATACATTATGCCGAGCACAATTGCTAGTAAGATAAATTTAATTAATTCTATTAGGCTGGCATCCCACTTGTTTTGCACTACATCTGTTAAATAAAATACATTAAACATACCATGTAAAATTGCGGGTGATATTACAGAACCACCGTATTCTCTCGTGTATGTCAAAATTATAGATAATATAAATAATAAAGCGAGATAACTTAATATTCCTACAAACCAAAACTCATAATTTTTATAAAAGATTGCTACTGGTAAATGCCATAAAGACCAAAACGAAGCTGTAATAATAGCTGTTTGCATGAATGAATATTTTTTTCGTAAATAGTAATGAAAATTTCCGCGCCATATAATCTCTTCTAATAATGCAGATAAAAATCCAACTGTAAGACCAACGAGTAAGAGAAATCCTAATTCATTCCAATGATTATATAAGAACTTAATATCATAAATATAAAAATAAAAATGGAGACATAGTCCTAGAAGTAGTGGGAATAATATGGAGAAGATTAGTGTTTTTATTTTTGGACGTGAAATTCCAAATGTGTGAACTATTTTTTGCTTCTTATATAATTTTTGATATAAAATAACAGCTAAAAACGGAACAACCATCGTAAACCCCAAATAATTACGACCATTTTCTATGTTCAGCAAGATGATATATACAAGCGATGTGAGAAAATAAATACATAATGTTGAATGATAAACTATTTTTCTATTAATATTTTTCACCTACCTAAGTATGTATAAGTAGTTAATCGAATATCCGATATTTTAATTATATATGAAATGGAAATCAACAGAATGAATATTTTCATCCTATTGTTTCTAAAGATAGAAAAAGTTTGGAAATTATATAGATTGAACTTGTAGAAAAAAATTAAACGATCCCCGTAACTTTCCACAATAAAAAATCGTTTAACAAAAGAAAGGATTTTTATTACGAATGGGGGAAAACCATGAAATTTCTAATACTAGGTGGTACACGTTTTTTAGGAAGAGCTTTTGTAGATGAGGCTTTAAAAAGAGGGCATGAAGTTACATTATTCAACCGGGGAACAAATAATGAAATTTTTCCTGAAGTAGAGCAGTTAATCGGTGATAGAAATGACGATGTATCAAGTTTAGAAAATCGAAAATGGGATGTCGTAGTGGACACGTGTGGATTTTCTCCGCATCACATTAGGAAAATGGGAGAAGTACTTAAAGATAATATTGAACACTATACATTCATCTCAAGCCTTTCCGTATATAAAGATTGGATTCCGCATCACATAAAAGAAGACTATATATTACAACCTGAACCATCGAGTGATCAGATAAAGGCTGTAGAGAATGGTGAAATATCTCCTTATGAGTATTACGGTGCGCTTAAAGTATTATGTGAAAAAGAAGCAGAGAAGTATTGGCCGGGGCGTGTTTTACATGTTAGGGCAGGACTTCTTTCGGGTATGTTTGATTATACAGATCGCCTTCTATACTGGATTCAGCGTGTAGCAAAGGGTGGAAATATATTAGTTCCTGGTAGGGAAAACCGTCCAGTACAGTTAGTTGATATAAAAGATGTCGCGAGATTTGGACTAAACATGGCAGAAAATAATAAAGCAGGTACATTCAATATAACAGGTCCGAATTATGAATTGACGATGGAAGAGCTATTAAATACGTGTAAAAAAGTTACAAATAGTGATGCTGAATTCATTTGGGTAGATGAATCATTTATGAAGGAACATAAAGTAGAGCCTTGGACAGAAATGCCATTTTGGCTTCCCGAAACTTTTTCATTAGAAGGTGAAACAAAGCCATGGAAAGGTGGATTTTCTATTAGTGTCGAGAGTGCTGTTAAAGCAGGGCTTACTTTTAGAAGGTTAGAAGATACAGTTAAAGACGTGTATGAGTGGATGAAAGAAATGGAAGAAAGGGGATTAAAAGCAGGTATTTCAGGTGAGAGGGAGAGAGTATTATTAGAGAAGTGGTGTAACGAAGGGTAAATAAGGGTGTTTTCAGAATGATTTGATTTTAAGGGGTGGTATAATTTATTGTATATAGCTTTATTCTAGGAGATATTCTATTAATTTCTAAACTATAGTAATTATTATGAATAGAAAAGAGCACACTTATTCATAGCGAAAGTGTGCTCTTTTCCTTACTTATATTGTGATGGCGAAATACGGTCTAGCCATAGTATGCCATCGTATTGTTCAATTGGCTTCAAAATTTCTTCAAAGTCTTTATCACCCCAGTGTCTTGCGGTAGTAGGAGTAAACATCCAAGATGTTTCAGGACGATTGCGTTCTCCTTTCAAATTGACAAATACATTAGAGTTTTGAGATGTTCGTAATATATTCTCGATACTTTGTTCAGCATGGTCTGTATCTATAGGGACTATTTTATCAAGTTCAGTACTATCCCAACTATTTCCGCTATATGCATATACGCCAATTGTGTACATTTGATCTTTTATCCGTTGAGGTAAATAATCAATCATATTGGGCGCTTTAAAATTGTATTGTTGGTATTTGGTCCAATCGAGTATCATTTTTGAATTTTGTTTTCGGATATGATAGTTATGTCCCCATACAATGATTTTTTTATTTTTGTATTGAATATCACTTAACCAAGCTAAAGATTGTCCCATCTTTTGATCTCGAATATAAAGTGATAGATCTGTAAGTTTAAAGTTTGTTGGGTAAATAAAGTTTTTTTCTTTTACAGTAGCATCTTGGAGTGTTTTAATTGTATCAATGCGTATACTGATAGTCTTTTCTAATAGATTTACATCGTATGTATTTGAGGGAGCTATCTTATTTAATTCGGTTTTATGTTGTTGAACAAACGTTTTAATTTTTTCATATTTCGCTATTACTTGCTGAACGTCCGCTTTATATTGTTCGTAGGAGTACTTATTATCTACAGGTGCAATTTTCTCCTCTATATTGAGTAATTCTTTATGAGCTATTTCTATATCATTAGCAATTTCAGGATTAATTTTTTCTAACCATTCTTTTGCAAACTCAGGGAAATAAGAATACCATCTGAATTGAGCATCAAACCCTGTTAGTATAAGAGGTGTTCCTTTTTCTTTTTGATCTTTTATATATTGAAATAGCTCCAATATTTCTTCAGTATGCCAAACACCGTATAAAGATTTTTTCATGGCCTGCAAAGCAGTTAGTTGGTCGAGGTTTTGATTTACAGCATTTGCCTCCGCAAATCCTGTTTCAAATGCAATTACATCATATCCCATTTCTTCATGTAAATACTTAATCATACGTACTTTTGATTGGTTTATTTCCTTAGCACCATGTGTACTTTCACCTAGCAGAACAATTCGTTTATCCTTTATTTTTTCTTTTAAAAAGGATAAATCTTCATTTGTCTGTGCGTTTGGTTCGTTTAATTTTTGTGCATTTTCTTTTATCCATTCTTCCCATTTTGGTTGATCTTTCGGTTTCTCTTCAGCAGAAATCACAGATGTAAATGCCGTGAAAGCTAGAAGAGAAGTAACCATTCCTATTTTCCACTTAGTAAACACATATTTCCCCCCATGAAACATTTTTTTAAAATAGCGGTAGATACATCCAAATATCTACTATTATTCCACATATTTATATTAGTTGATAATAACAAAAGAAACAATATAAAAATTAAGAATATTCAATCTACCATTAAATGATAAAGATTATTATTTTTATTAATTAATAAGAGTTAGTTAACAACAAATAACGGATTAATAGTTAGAATAGTGGTTTTTGTCTAAAAATATTGAAAGACATGAGTGGATTTAGTAACCTTAATTTATAAATAATAGTGTGTAATTAGGTAAAGTGCATGTGAAAAAAGCTTTTTAGTGTACTTACTTGTAACTACAATTGTTTAATATCTTAATCCAAAACTATATAAAGGTGGCACAAAATTGTGGATCTTACATTTAAAGTGGAAAAAACATGTTTTAATTACCGCGTCGGCGCAATTTGTAAACAGGATAATAAAATCCTTATTTTGCAAGGTGACGGTGAAGATTTTTGGTACGTACCAGGTGGCCGTGTGAAAATGCTAGAAAATAGTGAAGATGCGTTAAAACGAGAGCTGGCAGAAGAAGTAGGTGTTCCTATTAAAGGGAAGAGATTAATATGGTCAGTAGAAAATTTCTTTACACTTTCTGGGCGAAAGTTCCATGAAATTAGTTTTTATTATGAAGTAGAGCTACATGAATTACCCGCGAATGGAGCGGATCAATATATTTTGGAAGAAGAGGGCAGAACGTATTTGTTTAAGTGGGTGCCGGTAGAAGAGCTACATGCATATAACTTACAGCCAGCATTTATAAAAGAGAAAGTAAAGGATATAGCAGTTCATACAGAACACATCGTTTTACAAAAGTAAATGTATTCGGAGGGGAAAAGGGTGAAGGGGACTAAAAAAGAAATACATATAGATGATAAAGTAATTCGTTACACACATATCGAAAAAGGTTCCAGTGCGGTTTGCTTTATGTTTTCAGGTTCAGGATACAATTACGATAAACCATTATTCTATTATGCAACGATGCTAATGCTTGAAAATAAAATTGATGTTGTACATATTCATTATTCCTATGATGGACAATTAATGAATAAACCAATGGAAGAAGTAACGAAAGTAATGATGGATGATATTAATCCTATAATGAATGAAGTATTAAAAAATGAGCAATACAACTATACTATGTTTTTAGGGAAATCACTTGGAACGATTCCGATTGCAAATGATTTAATGAAGAGAGAAGAGTTTTTACAGTCAAAAATGATATTATTGACACCTTTACTGACGTTTGATACGATTTTTGAATCTATCTTACACAGTAATCATGAAGGGCTTTTAGTAATTGGAGACAAAGATCACCAATACAATGCAAATCAAATTGATCAGTTACATAAAACGAATTTAAAGATCGATGTTGTCAAAAACGCAAACCATTCTGTAAATGTTGGAGAGTTTGAAACGGAGAATTCAATTACAGCTATAGCAAAAATAATAGAAAAACTTGAAGAAACAATTAAAGTTTGAATGAATTATAATTATAAAAATACATGTAAAAGAGGTGCTTATTGCACCTCTTTTTTTATGTTCAAATTTTAATTCCTATGAAGCGAAGCCCGCATTAAATAGGAATATTACTTTTCTATTTCCTATAAAAAGCGGATAACAATTTTTAATAGTAGTTATTACAATTTAAATACGGAAAATTCAGAAAAGTTTTTAGAAACTTAGGAGGAGGTAATTGAAAGCGTTTACTGATATTGAATACAAGAAAGAGAAAATTCCCATATAAGGAGGCTATTAAGATGAAATCGATTAACCCGATGAATGTGATAGACGAGAGTCGTATTCATTCCATGCATATTTGGTTAATATTTTGGTTATTTATCGTAATTGCATTTGATGGATATGATGCAGTTATTTATGGAGCAACAGTACCTTCGCTCATTAAAGAGTGGGGAATATCGGATGTTACAGCAGGGGCAATTGGTAGTTATACAGCTATAGGAACGGCAATTGGTGCTGCTTTCTTTGGTTTATTAGCTGATAAAATAGGTCGTAAAAATATCATACTAGTAACTACAATCTTATTTAGTCTATTTACATTTCTAGCTGGTTTTGCGAACGGTCCTGTAATGTTTGCGATTTTCCGTGTTATCGCAGGTATAGGGCTTGGCGGAGTTATGCCGAATGTAATTGCTATAGCAACAGAATTCTCGCCGAAACGAGTTCGAACTGCTATCGTATCTTTTATTTTTTGTGGATATTCAGTTGGAGCAATGGCAGCGGCACTTACAAGTCGTTCCCTTCTTATGACAGCAGGATGGGAGCCTGTTTTTTGGTTAGCAGGAATTCCGTTATTGTTTATCCCGTTTTTAATGAAAAGTATTCCTGAGTCTGTTGGTTTTCTATTAATGAAAGGAAAGATAGAAGAAGCTAAAAAAGTAATAGCTAAGGTAAATCCACAATTAAGTAAAGATGTGGCAATTGAATTTACAAAACCATCAACTAAAGAAGCAGGATCTCCTGTAGTTAAGTTATTTGAGGAAAAGCGTGCCGTAAGTACAATTATGTTTTGGATTTCATGTTTTAGTGCTTTCGTACTCATTTACTCTATGAGTACATGGTTACCAAGGCTTATGATGCAGTCAGGATACGATCTTAAATCAAGTCTCACATTTACAGCGGTCATGCAAATTGGAGCTATTGTTGGAACACTCATATTCGGTCCAATAGTAGATAAAATCGGATTTAAAAAGGTACTTGTCCCATTATTTTTCTGTGGAGCAATTGCGTTATCACTCATCGGATTTGTAAATAATATGTTTGTTGGGTTTTTGTTAATTTCAGTAATTGGCGCTTCTTCTGTTGGACTACAAAATATGTCAAATGCATTCGTTTCTCAATATTATCCTAGTAATATGCGCTCAACAGCAGTAGGAAGTACAATGGCCTTTGGGCGTCTTGGAGGTGTGGTAGCTCCGACTTTGGTAGGTATTCTTCTTTCCATGCATTTATTACCTCAATATAATTTTGCGGCAATTGCGACTGCTGCTGTAATCGGTGGTATAGCATTGTTATTTGTTAAGGAAGAACATGGGATTTATTATAAAGAGAAAAAAGAGATTGCTAGTGGAAATAATAATGTAACTACAGCAAAATAGTGAATGATCAATCCCGGGGATACATTTCTTCGGGATTTAAAAATGTTCAGTTAATAATTAGAATATTTACTTTTATTTCATGTAACGTTTCTTATACAATAGATAGAAAAGATGAAATGGGGGATGGGGCGTGTCTAGTAATAAGAGAGAGAGATTAATGAAAAGAATAGAATATCATTTGCGAAATACATCACGGCAGCTTATTAAAATCGATACGGAAGAAGAGGCGCTTCAGTATTTAACTCATTCTTTTTGCTCAGAATTACATTGTGATTTTGTAGCTGTCATTTTTAATGAAGGAGGACAGTTTTTGCCAAAAGCATGGAGCGGGAGTTTAACTTCTTTAGCTTCAGCGTTTCCTCTTCATTCTGATGAATGTTCTTCCAAACTACAATATCAAAGCATAACGGATCAAACCGCAGATTTACCAGAAGTGTGTCTTCTATCTGAAACATTGCAAAGTGCTGGTGCGGAGACTTGGTTTACTGTCCCGTTAAAAGATGATATCCAGCATTTTGGGTTTTGTATTGTCGCCTTTTTAAGTCATGTCCCGCTTTTAGATATGGAAATATCATTTGAAGAGTTCGGAAAAGATATAGCAGTGGCAATCGCTGTAGCGAGACAAAAAGAGTCGCAGTTGAAAAAGATTGAAGGATTTGGATGGATTAGCAAAAATCTGTCACTAGATGTGCCGTTAGAAAAGCATGTGTATGAAGTAACTTCTAAAGCGGGAATTGAAACAAATGCTGGTTTCTCATGTGTTTACCTGTATAACGAGGCTGAAAATTGTTTTGTCTTACAACCACCATCATATGGAGAAATGAGAAGACCGTACAAAATTATGGTTGAGGGTAAATATGTGTTAAAAGAGCACTTTCCATTTTTTGAAACGATTGGTGGTGAACAGTTTACTGCTCCAATCGTTATTGATATGAAACCGATTGGAGTTTTACATGTTGAAAAGAAATACGAAGGGGTTTTTACGGAGGCAGATGCAAAATCACTTGAAATGATTGCGAACCATTTGGCCACTATACTGGATAATGCAAGATTATATAATGGTGAAAAAGAGCATAAACAACGACTTCATTTTCTATTAGATTATCAGCAAGCTTTATTAAAAGAAACGGTCGATGATAATAACTTTGAAGGAATTACAACAATGCTGGGTAGTCTGTTTCAAGATACAGTATTTATTTTTGATAGATTTATGCAACCAATAGCATTTCATGATGAAAAGGATAGTCGCTTAGCAGAACATTTAGCTGAATTAACGAGAGAAGAACGTAAAAAGCAAAGATTTACTGATACTTTCCAAATTAATGATCCGGATAATAGTGATTATTGTTTTTCGTTTTGGATTATTAATGGGGGCGGTAATTTTTTAGGATATTTAGCAGTACGAAGATCTAGTGAAGGGATGGATGAATTTGATCAATTAACGGTGGATTTAGCCCGAAATATATGCTCCATCCAGTTTATTAAACAAAAGCTGGTTCTAGATACGAAAGAACAGATGAAAGACAGCTTTATTAGTAAATTATTAACTGAAAAAATTGAGGATCGGGATAACATTTTGCAATATGCTAACTTGTATCAATGGAACCTATTCAAAAAACATCGAATCGCTGTATTATCCATTTCACTCGATGAGAAAGAATTAAAAAAAGGAAACTTACTTGAACAACAAGCAAAAAAGTCACTTGTATGGGACTTAATTAAGACTCGTCTTCCGGAACTAGGGACAGGCATTTTAGCAGTATCTCATAATGACGAGCAACTTTTAATTGTTCCTATTGAAGATCAGAAGAAGAGCGCTGATACATTTTGGGAATCGATGTTTCATAGTATCCAAAAATGGATACACTCATCACCAATTGGTTGTCATGTATTATTAGGAATTGGTGGTGTTACAAAGCAATTAGAAGACTATTATAATAGTTATCAACAAGCTATACAGGCTCTAAATATTTTAGACAGTCGCTTTCGCAAACAGGGGTTTGCACTATTTGAAGATTTAGGATCATATGTCATTTTACATCATTTAAATCATTCAACAGCCGTAGACCTTTTTATAAAAAAACAAATCGGTCCACTAATTGAATATTCAGAAGGGAAGAATATTGATTTATATAATACATTACATGTGTTCTTACAAAACAATGGAAATATAAAAAGTGCTGCAGAAGAACTGTTTATTCATCGAAGTTCTCTCTTGTACAGGCTTGAAAAGATTGAGTCACTCATTTCAGTTGATTTAAATCATGCGGAAGTGAGATTTAATTTAATGATGGCATTAAAGCTTTATGATATGCATGGAGAAGTAGTAGGATAATAGAAGTTTATATCTTCATTGATGTTCTATTTTGATAAAGTGAGATTTCGCTTTGATATGAAATCTCTTTTTATTTTTATATAATTGTTTTTTAAAACTTGTTACACTATATAGGTATTTAAAGGAATTATAGATTTGAAGGTGATATACATGAAGAAATATAAAATAGGAGAAGTAGGAAAGGAATTTGGAGTTTCAATAGATGCTTTACGGTTTTATGAAAAGAAAGGATTCCTAAAACCACAAAAAGACAAAGATAACGGTTTTAGATTTTATACATATGAGGATTTTGGAGTGTTTTTAGCAATTAGAAGCTTTAGACAGATGGGATTTCATGTGAAAGAAATTGGATCGGTTTTTAACGGTTTAGAATATGATGACATAATGAAAAAATGTAATGATAAAATAGCTGAAAAAAATGAAGCGATAAAACAGTTAGAGTTAGAAACAAAGCAAATAAATGAATTTATGAACTTATTAAACGAATATAGACAAGAAGATAAGCGATGGGTTATAAAACAAGCTGAGACTTATTATTTTCTCAAACATGTTCATTTAAATGAAGGAACATTGTATGCAAATCCACTATTAAAAACATGGTTAAATTTCTTACCAACAGTTTCTCCAGCATTATGTATTCCACTTGAAGACTATAAAATGAAAAATATAGATAATAGTTACTGGGTAATGGCTATCTCTGAATCAAAGATGAAAGAATGTCAATTACCTATGGATGATTCAGTTATTCAAATACCTATGGGAGAGTGCTTACATTATTTATATGAAAAAGACGTGGATGAACCGTTATCATCGTTGATATTAGATGAGCCACTACATATTATGCAGGAACAGGGATACTCTCTTAACGGAGATGTTTTATGTCGATATGTTTGCGAAACAAAGAGTCAAGAAAAAACAGATGAACATTATATTATTATGATTCCTATTATTAAAACAAATAATGAATTCATACATACAGAAGCATAGAAAAGAGCATTTGATTGTTAGACATTGTCTACAATTAGATGCTCTTTTTTCTAGCTATAAAATACTTTCAAATCAATTTATAAAAAATATATAAATAAAGATATTGACCCTAGTCTTAGACCATAGTTTATATTGAAACCATAAAGAAAGCGCTTGCAGATATAAAGAGTATGCAAAGTGCTTAAAACAAATATTGGAGGTTGTAAATTATGAGAAATATCGTACTTTTATGTAATGCAGGTATGTCTACAAGTATGTTAATGAACAAAATGAAAGGATATGCAGAATCAGCAGGTTATAACTGTGAAATTAATGCTTATGCATTAACTGAAGCACAAAATGTTGGCCCAGCAGCTGATGTGATTTTATTAGGACCACAAGTTCGATATGCATTAAATAATGTGAAAAAACAATTGCCAGAAAAGCATATTGAAGTAATTGATATGGCAGCTTACGGCATGTTAGATGGGAAAAAAGTGATAGAACGAGTGAAAACTATTTTAGGTGATTAAAAGTTTCTGCATTGGGAACGATTAACGAGCTTTATACGATTTATGTCAGTTATGAAAAGTACATATTTTGAGGAGGTCATCGTCTGAAAAAGATAAGGAAATTTCCAATTTTATGTATGGTGATAGGGAGCTTGGCAGGTGGTTTGGTACTTTCAGGATGTTCATCAGAAAGTAAAGGTAAGGCTTTAAAGGACTCAGATATAACACTTATAACGAATGTTCTTCCGTATGGGGAAGTAGGAGCTACCGTTGTTTGTGATTTTGGAGATACAATAGATAGCTCAAAATTAACAAAAGATAGTTTTAAAGTTGAGGTGGAAGTGAATGGGAAACCTCAAAATAGAAAAATAAATAAAGTGTATACAAATAATAAAGCTGAGGTATCAGAGGCTTCAAAAGACGGACAATACGTTGTGATCGAATTAGATGAAAACGATAAACATGCATCTACATCAACATTTAATGAAGAAAAATTTTTAAGTACAAGAGATAATTTAGATTATAAGTTAACTCTTAAGAAAGAAATTAAAACAAAAGAAGGTGCAACTTTTAAAGCATCCGAACAGAAAAATAAAATTTCAAATGTAGTTACTCCTGTTGTAGATGATTTCAAAAAAGGGGTATATCAAGATGCTTCTGGAAGCAAAATGCAATATAGACTTTTTGAGCCTAAAAAAGAGCCTAACAAAAAATATCCACTAGTCTTATTTTTACATGGATCAGGTGAACGAGGTAATGACAACTATATGCAAGTCGTAGGAAATGAGGGCGCTGTAGCGTGGGCTAATCCAGAACAGCAAAAGAAAAACCCTGCATATGTGTTAGCTCCTCAGGTTGAAGCAGCTGAAACCCTTACAGCATATTGGACCGAGGAACCTAACTATACTACTATGTTGAATTTACTAAAAGAAACCATCGATAAATATGATGTTGATAAAAATCGCATATATGTTGTTGGTATGTCCAATGGTGGAATTGGGACTTGGAATGTTATGAAGAAGAACCCGGATCTTTTCGCAGCTGCTGTTCCGATTTGTGGAATAGGAGATTTGACGGGAAATAAGCTTGTTGGTGAATATGAACCATTACAAGATACTTCAGTATTCAAGGATATTAAAGATATGCCAATTTGGGTCTTCCATGCAGAAGATGATCCGCTGGTTGATGTGAGATATAGCAGAGATGCTGTAAAAGCTATTAAAGAACTAGGTGGTTCTTTGGTCAAATATACAGAATACCCAACTGGAATCGTTAAACCAATGGGGCACTTCTCGTGGGTACCGGCTTTGCAAGATAAAGAGATGATAAATTGGTTGTTTAATCAGTCAAAATAGCTGATTACATAAAATCATTAGGAAATAATCATTCTACTACCGATATTGCCCATAAGGAGATTATACGATGAATAAAAAAATAGTATCGTTTTGCTTAGTAGCTTCTTTGACAGTATCCTTGTTTGGATGTTCGCCTAATAAGGCAGAGCAAGCTAAGGAGAAAAAAGAAGAAAAACCAGTTGAGCTTTACTTAGTAAGGCATGGGAAAACAATGCTAAACACAACTGATAGAGTACAGGGATGGGCAGATGCGCCCCTTACTAAAGATGGAATTGAAGTAGCAGAGTACCTTGGTAAAGGTTTGAAAGGAGTTAAGTTTGAAAAGGCGTATAGTAGCGATAGTGGACGTGCAATAGAAACAGAGAAAATTGTGTTAGATCAAAGTGGAAATAAAGGTATGAATATTAATCAAAGAAAAAATTTGCGGGAAGCATGTTTCGGTGAGTTTGAAGGGGAGTTAAATCATACTTTTCGGGAAAAACTTGCACAAGCAAATAATATGAACTATGAAGAATTTATGAATAATTTTGACGTTGATATTATGCTGAAAACTGCAGCGAAGATCGATAAGAGTAAACAAGCAGAAGATACTGAAACAGTTACGAAGAGAATGAAAAAAGAAGTTGATCAAATTGCAAAAGAAGTTGCAGAAGATGGCGGCGGTAAAGTTCTTGTTGTATCACATGGTATATCATTAATGGCGCTGTTATATTCAATATCTCCTGAATCGTTAAATGAAGTGGAAGAAGGATTAGGAAATGCAAGTGTTTCAAAAGTAGTGTATAAAGACGGGAAATATAAAGTTCAATTTGTAAATGATATGAGCTACGTAGAAAAAGGGAAAAAGTAAATTAATTAAAAGTCAGAAATGTTGGAGGTAATTATGAAGCTGTTAGAAGGGACTAAAAACGGACTAGAACGAATCATCACACCACTAACAAATTATCTCGGAAATAGTAAAGTAGTAAATGCGATTACATCAGGGATGATGATGACAATTCCTGTTACAATCGGTGTTACATTGTTTGCTATTTTAGGTAATCTACCATTTGAAGGGTGGAAAGAATTTTTAATTCAAATTGGTTTATATACGCATATGCAAGACATGATTAGTGCGACACTTAGCTTGTTAGCAGTATATATGGTTGTCATTATCGCTTATTCTTATGTGAAAGAAGAAGGCATGAACGGAATGACAGCTGCTGTTATAGCATTAGGTAGTTTCTTATGCTTAATGCCAATGTCAATTAAGGTTGGAGAAGAACAAATTCCAGCTATTTTAAATCAGTATTTAGGTAGTGATGGCATATTCGTCGCCATGTTTGTCGGCGTGTTCACCGGTAAATTGTACTGTGCATTAAAAAGAAGAAATATTGGAGTGAAATTACCAGAATCGGTACCACCTATGGTAGCTGATGCGATTAATCCCGTATTTATTTCAATCATCATTTTCACGTTTATCTTCTTTATTAGAGTAATATTTGGCTATACTCCATATGAAAATATTTTCAATTTTGTGAGTCAAGTAATCTCGTTACCTGTAAAAGTAATTGGATCGTCTGTATGGTCAGTTATTGCTATCTTTACTTTTATGAATATATGTTGGTTCTTCGGTTTACATCCAGCACCAATCATAAATGTGTGGTATAGTGCGACGGCTCCGTTATTTACGGCAGCAATTACAGCTTTCGCTTCAGGAACACCTTTTGCGGAAATTCCTTATTTAGGATTTAGCTTAATGCATTTTGCAGTTGCCATTGGTGGAACAGGAAATACGTTAGGTTTAGCAATAAATCTGTTATTTGCGAAATCGGAGCAATATAAATCACTGGGAAAAATCGGTATCATTCCAAATATCTTTAATATAAATGAGCCGATTGTATTTGGATTACCGCTTGTTTTGAATCCAATATACTTTATTCCATTAGTAGCATCTTCAATCGTCGGTGGATTAATTTGTATTGTATTCCTTAGCATTACAGGAATTTTATCTAAATTCAACCCACTTATTGAATTGCCGTGGGTAACACCAGCGCCATTTGCAGCTTATATTTCTGGTGGTTGGCTACTACTTATCATGACTGTTTTAATCATTATCTCTCAAATTCTATTATATTATCCGTTCTTTAAAATGGGAGATAAGAAAGCTTATGAAGCAGAACAACAAGCAGCAACTGAGCAATAATAATGTATCCCCCCGCTGATTATAGTTTCACTTTATTAAAATAAAAAAATGTTAGGAGAATTGTAATGGAACAAAATGAATTAGTAGTATTTCAAATTATATCAGCAGTAGGTAGTGCACGATCTTCATATATTGAAGCAATTCAAGAAGCAAAAATGGGTAACTTTGAAAAAGCAAGAGAATTAATGAATGAAGGTAGTGAAACTTTTATTGAAGGGCATAGAGCACATGCTGGATTAATTAGTAAAGAAGCAGCTGGTGAAAAAGTAGAAGTAAGCTTATTGTTAGCGCATGCAGAAGATCAATTGATGAGTGCAGAAGGATTTAAAATAATAGCGGAAGAGCTTATAAGTGTTTATGAAACATTTTTAGTGAAACAAAATTAATAGAAACAAACTATAACAAAACTATTTTTGAAAGGGAAAGGCAAAAAGATGCTCAATACTACATTTAAAAAAGACTTTTTATGGGGAGCTTCCACAAGTGCCTATCAAGTAGAAGGCGCATATAATGCAGATGGAAAAGGCCCTTCTGTTCAAGATGTGAAGGTTATTCCTGAAGGTACGTCAGATTTTAAAGTTTGCAGTGATCATTATTATCATTTTAAAGAAGATGTGAAACTATTTTCTGAATTAGGGCTAAAAGTATATCGCTTTTCAATAGCTTGGACTCGAATTCTTCCAAATGGTACGGGAGAAGTAAATGAAAAAGGTATTACATTCTATAGCAATCTTATCGATGAATTGCTGAAGCATGATATCGTACCGTTAGTAACGATGTATCATTTTGATTTACCGTATGAATTAGAGAAAAAGGGTGGCTGGAGTAACCGTGCTACCATCGATGCTTTTGTTACATATTGTGAAATCCTTTTTGAACGTTTTGGAGATCGGGTTAAGAATTGGTTAACAATTAATGAACAGAACATGATGATATTACATGGACAGGCTGTTGGGACATCGATAGTATCTCAAAAAGAGCTATATCAGCAAAATCATCATATGCTTTTAGCAGAGGCAAAGGTAACAAACTTATGTCACGAGATGATACATGATGCGAAAATTGGTCCAGCACCAAATATTAGTTATGTGTATCCGAAAACATGTAAGCCTAATGATATAATTGCAGCTCAAAATTGTAACGCAATTCGTAATTGGTTATATCTAGATATGGCTGTGTATGGACGATATAACAATATAGCGTGGAATTTCATGAAAAGCAAAA
Source organism: Bacillus hominis (assembly GCF_030348325.1). Lineage (NCBI taxonomy): Bacteria > Bacillati > Bacillota > Bacilli > Caryophanales > Bacillaceae > Bacillus > Bacillus hominis. The sequence continues at coordinate 2,753,129 of NZ_JAUCFS010000005.1, read as the reverse complement.
ATATTGAACCGGTCATTCTAGAGGGAGATATGGAGATTCTATCTAGTTCAAAACCAGATTATATAGCTTTTAACTATTATTCTTCTATTACTGTTAGTGAATATGACGAAAACTTTGTAATTGATGATGCTGGTGATCAACAAATTGAAGTAGGCGAAGAAGGATTCTTCATGGGTGACGATAATGAACATCTAGAATTAACCGATTTTGGCTGGGAGATTGATCCAATCGGATTCCGAGCTACATTAAGAGAAGTGCATGATCGTTATCATTTGCCAATTATCGTTACGGAAAATGGGATAGGTGCTTACGACAAGATAGATGAAGATGGAACAGTTCAAGATCAATACCGTATTGATTATTTGAAAAAACATATCGAACAGATGGAATTGGCAGTTGCAGATGGAGTGAATGTAATTGGTTACTGTCCTTGGGCGGCAATCGATTTAATTTCTACGCATCAAGGCTTTAGAAAAAGATATGGTTTTATTTATATAAACCGTGATGAAGATGATTTGAAAGATTTAAAAAGAATAAAGAAACAGAGCTTCTATTGGTATAAAGAAGTTATTTCATCAAATGGAACCGAACGATAGCATATAGTTTCAAATTTTACATCATAGAGTGCGTACCTCAAGAAAATGTTATTTGTTTTGAGGTACGCACTTTTTATTCGGAAAATAACAGTATCTCTCTTCAGATAGAATACAGAGCTGTTTAAATCAAAATTGATACCTTCAAATTGTACGAAAGAAATATGTATATTTCCTACACTATGTACATACAAAAACTTTTTGGATATAGATATAATTTATTTACAGAATATTTAAAAAGGATTTGAGGAGGTAGCAAAATGGCAATTCAAACAATTGGCATTGTCGGTGCAGGATCTATGGGTTCTGGCATTGCAAATTTAGCTGCATTACATGGGTTTACGGTTATTTTACATGATATAGAAGAGCGTTATTTAGATAGTGCAATGCAACGTATGAATGGCTTTATGGCGAAGAGTGTTACAAGAGGAAAGATGACAGAAGAGGATAAAGAAGAGGCGCTTGGCCGAATTCGACTCACTACAACTTTAGAAGATATGAAGGATGCGGATGTAGTTATTGAAGCCGTGTTAGAAAAATTAGATTTGAAGAGGGAAGTGTTTGCAGCTCTTGATCGAATCGTTCCGGAAGGGGCTATACTTGCAACCAATACTTCATCTATGTCTATAACAGAGATTGCTTCAGCAACGAATCGTCCAGATCGTGTGGCGGGTATGCATTTCTTTAACCCTGCACAACTTATGAAACTTGTAGAAGTTGTTCGCGGATATAAAACGAGTGATGAAACAGTCGAAGGATTGAAAGCGTTATCTAAAAAGCTTTCGAAAGAACCAGTTGAAGTAAAGAAAGATTCACCTGGATTTATTGTAAATCGAATAATGATTCCGCAATTTATTGAAGCGATTAAATTACTCGAAGATGGGGTTGCTTCTGCAGAAGATATTGATAAGGCTGTTACACTGGGCCTCAATTATCCGATGGGGCCGTTTGCACTACAAGATTTTGCAGGTGTAGATATTGGGTATCATGTGATGGAGTACTTCAAAGAAGAATTAAATAATGATCAATACGCGCCACCGCTTCTTTTAAAGCAGCTAGTTAGAGCAGGTAGACACGGCAAAAAAACAGGTGCAGGTTTTTATGATTATGAATAAAGAATGGGGGATTAAGTTATGAATTATGAGTTTTTAATTTGTGAAATTGAAAATAGAGTTGCGATTGTTACGATTAATCGACCACCTGTAAATCCGTTGAATACACAAGTATTTCATGAACTTTCTGATTTATTTGGTGAACTAGAGGCGAATGAAGAAGTACGAGCAATCGTTCTTACAGGAAGCGGAAGGAAGGCATTTGTCGCAGGTGCTGATATTAATGAAATGGCAGCACTTGATCTTGTCGGTGTTAACAAAATGAATAAGACTTCACGAACGGTATTTAGCAAGATTGAAAATATGTCAAAACCAGTTATTGCGGCGATAAATGGATTAGCTCTTGGCGGTGGTTTTGAACTCGCACTCGCATGTGACTTACGCATTTGTTCGGATCAAGCAAAATTCGCTTTTCCAGAAGTGGGACTCGGAATTATTCCTGGAGGCGGAGGGACACAGCGTCTTCAAAAAATTGTCGGCCAGGGGATAGCGAAAGAATTACTCTATTTCGGAGATATGTTTGATGCAGAGCGTGCGTTCGATTTACATATTGTCAACAAGGTAGCACCTGCGGAAGAGTTATTTGAATTTGCAAAGGAATGGGCGTATAAATTGGCAAAAAAACCACCAGTAGCACTTCAAATGTTAAAAACGGCGGTAAATGTAGGTAGTAATGCTGACCTTGAAACAGGCTTAATAATTGAAAGCACCTGTTTTGGAAATGCTTTTGCAACAGAGGATCGTAAAGAAGGCTTACAAGCATTCGTTGAAAAAAGAAAACCAGTTTATTTAGGGAAATAATGAGGTGAATGGGATATGAAAGAGATTGTTTTATTGGAGGGAGCTAGGACTCCGTTCGCTGAAATTTCGGGATCGTTCCGAGGCTTAAATGCAACAGAATTAGGGGCAATTGCCGCTAAGGAAGCAATACGAAAAGCTTCTATATCTGCTGAAGATATTAATCAGGTTGTATTTGGTAATGTTCAGCAGTCTAGTAAAGATGCACATTTATTAGCAAGGCATGTTGGATTAAAAGCCGGAGCACCTATTCATGTCCCTGCGTTGACGATCAATCGTCTTTGTGGAACTGGTGTTGAATCTATTTTAACGGCAGCTCGTTATATTCTTTGCGGGGAAGCAGACGTTGCACTTGCAGGAGGAACTGAGAACATGAGCCAAGTACCGCATGTAATACCTGGAATGAGATGGGGAAGTCCACTCGGCGGTCCGGCTTTAGAAGATTGGTTATGGGATGGTCTTTATGATACGTATGGTAAATGTACGATGGGAGAAACAGCCGAGAATTTGGCTGCAAAATATAACTTAACGAGAGAAGAAGTAGATCAGCATGCACTCTCTAGTCATGAGCGGGCTCTTTTGGCAAGGGAAAAAGGGTATTTAAAAGAAGAGATTGTTCCAGTAACAGTGAAAGGAAGAAAAGGAGAACAGGTCATTGAAGAAGATGAGCATATCCGTCATACGAGCCTAGAAAAATTAGCAAAATTAAAACCCCGTTTTGCTGAAAATGGTGTCGTAACTCCAGGCAGTGCAAGCGGAATGGTGGATGGTGCAGCGGCAGTTGTTTTAGCATCCAGTAATTTTGCAAATGATAGAGGATTAAAACCGATTGCTAAGCTTATTTCTTGGGCTGTTGTTGGAGTAGAACCGAAGTATATGGGAATTGGACCGGTTCCAGCTATTCAAAGTGCATTAGAAAAAGCGAATCTAACTTTAGCAGACTTAGATTTGATTGAAATTAATGAAGCATTTTCTGCGCAGTACTTAGCTTGTCAAAAAGAATTAGGGTTCGATCTTGATAAAGCGAATGTAAATGGAGGGGCAATTGCGATAGGCCATCCACTTGCTGCGAGTGGAACGAGAATTTCTCTATCCTTAATTTATGAACTAAGAAGAAGAAATAAAAAGTATGGGGTATCCGCTGTTTGTATTGGCGGAGGTCAAGGAATTGCAGCGATTTGGGAAGCGTTGTACTAGAAAAGCCAGGGAGAGTCCTTCCTGGTTTTCCTACATCGTTTGTCCCGCTATAAGTATGGGATAAAAAACGCGAGCTAGTAGGTAAGACAATAGAAAGTGAGTGAGAGAATGAAAAAGAATATGAACTTATTAGCGGTGTATGAGCTGTTAGAATTTGTTACTTCATCTTATGGTGAAAAAGAAGCAATATATGATTTAACGAGACGAATTACATACAAACAATTGAAAAATGAAGTAGATTGTTTGGCTACTGCATTTAAGAGACTAGGAGTAGGTAAAGGCGACCTTATCGCCGTATCTCTACCAAACTGGTCCGAAACAGTAGTAATCTATTTTGCAGCAGCAAAACTAGGAGCAATAATTGTTCCTTTTAATCCAAAATATAAATCATATGAAATTGAATTTATATTGAAAGGTTCAGCTCCGAAGCTATTAATAGCATCCGGAGAATTTGAAAAGAATTTTGGTTTTGAAAAAGTACTTACTATGGTACAAAAAGCTATTACAGTAAGGTTTCCACAAGAAAATCTTAGTACGTATGAGGAGTTAATGCGTACAGAAGAAACAATGGATATTGAACCAGTAAATATAAATGTGAACGAAGATTTGTTTTGTATATTATATACGTCAGGGACGACGGGAATCCCAAAAGGTGTAATGGTTACACACCGTGCCGTTGTACAATCCGCACAAACGATAGGAATAGAGCTGCATTGTACACAAGAGGATGTATTTATTATTTCAGCACCACTATTTCATATTTTTGGTATGGCAATTAATATGCTTTGTGCAGTAGCGATGGGGGGACGAATAGTATTACAAGAAAAATTCCGTCCGCGAGAAACTTTACAATTAATTGAACAAGAAAAGGTAACCATCCAAAAAGGCGTACCAACAATGTTTATAAAAGAACTAGAATTAGAGGGTTTTGATAAATATGATTTATCTTCATTGCGTGCTGGGTTAGTTGGCGCAGCACCTATTCCGGCAAAAACAGTGACGGAGATACGAGAACGGATGGGCATTAACCTTTGTCAATCATTCGGGATAACTGAAACGGTTTCAGTTACGATGACTCCTTATAGTGATACGAAGCAGAACATTATAGAAACGCTCGGAAAGGCAATTCCAGGAGTTATGTTAAAAATTGTCGATGAAAATAGAGTAGCGCTCCCGCCCGGGGAAGTGGGAGAAATCGCCGTTAAGGGATTTGGGATAATGAAAGGTTATTATAATATGCCTGAACAGACAAAACAGGTTTTGGATAATGAAGGTTGGTATTATTCAGGAGATTTAGGTACTCTTGATCACCAAGGATATTTAAGGTTTGTAGGGCGAAAGAAAGAGATGATCATAAGAGGTGGGTTAAACGTTTATCCTCAGGAAATTGAAGCAGTCATTATGAAACATCCAAAAGTAATCGAAGCAGCAGTTGTAGGTCTTCCAGATAAAGTACTTGGAGAAGTTGCATGTGCGGTCATACGGTTAAAAAATGGAGAAGTAAGTTCAGAAGAAGAAATGAAACTCTATCTTAAAGAGAAAATGGCAATTTATAAATTACCAGAGAAAGTAATCTTTACCGATGAATTTCCTGTAACAGCAAGTGGGAAAATTCAAAAGTTGAAACTGAGAGAACAAGTATCTTCAAATATTAGTCCAACAGTTTGATAGATAGGAGGGAAGGCATAATGGAAGAATATACTTTTCAAGTAAGGTGGGGAGACACAGATGCTGCGGGCATTGTGTACTATCCTAATTTTTATAAATGGATGGATGAAGCAACTCATGAATATTTTAAAAAAATTGGTTTTCCTTCAGTCGAACTTTACGAAGAACAACAAATTGGTTTGCCCTTACTAGAAGCAAAATGCCAATTTAAGTCGCCTCTTCGTTTTGAAGACCAAGTAGTTGTGAAAAGTACTGTGAATGAATTGCATAATAAAGTTTTTACAATTCAACATGTTTTTGTAAAAGGCGAACAGGTCGTGGCAGAAGGTTATGAAACTCGTGCATGGACTTCTTTCAAAGAAAAAGCGAAAGCGCATCCAATACCTGAGGATATTCGGAGGAAGATGATGCCGGAGATAAAAACTGTAGAGAGTTAAATAAGAAAGAGTGAAGATATCATAATGGGAAATTGTGAATAAAGGGGAGATATTGATGGGAAAAGAAAAAAAATATGATGCCATTGTTGTTGGTGCGGGCCCGGTAGGACTTGTAGCAGGACTTGCATTACAAAAGAAGGGGATATCAACATTAGTAATAGAAGGAGATTCATTCGGAAGACCACGTCCAGGAAGTAGAGCAATTTATTTGCACAGTGCTTCGTTAAAACTGCTGGAGGAGACTTCAGAAGGCCTCGGTTTTACACTTGCCCATAACGGAATTATTTGGCCTGTAAAACGAACGTTTTATAAAGGGAAAGAAGTATATGTACGAAATTACGGTAAGGATGAAAACCTTAAGTATAACCGATTGCCTCATTTCACAGCACTTCATCAAGATGAAATCGAAAAGCATATGTATGAGGCATGTATAAAAGCAGGCGTTGAATTCCTTTGGGATGCTCCAGTTAAAAAGTTACACATTACAGACTCTGGAGTAGAAGTAACAATCACAAATGGCGAAATCTTAAAGGCACAGTATGTAATTGGATGTGATGGAGCTCGCTCAATCGTAAGAGAGCAAGTGGGATTAAAGTTTGAAGGTCCGCGCACGGCAGATACTTTTATCGTTGTGGATGCAAAAGAAGATGAAACAGATCCACTTCCTTTAGAAAGAATATTCCATTATCAGCATCCAGCTATGGAGGGAAGAAATGTAATGTTTGTTCCGTTTAAAGGCGGATGGCGTATTGATTTACAACTACTTGAGTCAGATAACCCAGACGATTATACAAATATTGAAAGTGCTAAGAAATGGTTGCCAAAAGTAATGGATGCTAAGTACGCTGAGAGGATTACGTGGGTGTCTTCCTATCGTTTCCATCAAGTAGTGGCAAATTCATTTACTGACGTAAAACGTCGTATTCTTCTAGCTGGAGAAGCAGCACATTTATTCGCGCCATTCGGTGCACGTGGATTAAATTCTGGAGTTCCAGATGCAGTTCTTGCTGCGAGAGGTATTGAGAAAGCACTACAATCTAATTCTGAAGAAGAGCGGATGTATGCGATTGAAGCAGCTGCAAACGAACGCCGAATTGCAGCGCAGTGGAACCGCGATGCTTCAACTACTGCACTTCATCACCTTCAGGGGAATTCTCCTGAAATGAACATGAAACGCGACATTGCTGCTTCATTAGTATCCATCGTTCCAAGGTTAGGAAGATGGCTTGATGAGGGACCATACGGACCGAAATTTGGACCTCCTGAACTGACAACGAAATATTAAAATTATACAAATACTTAGATGGGTAACGTGAACAATATGAAAGGAGCGATAAGAAATGGTTTTGTCTCAATTTATGAATGAAGAAAAGTATGGTTTTCATGCACGTTCTACAAATGGAATGATTGAGCGGTTAATGACAATGGACTGGTATAGGAATATTGGACAGCAAAATCTAGAAGCAGAGAAGAAAATAGATCAATTTATGAGTTCTCTAAACGTTAGTGAATATGAAATCAAATGGATTTCAAGAAAACAATTACATGAGACAATTGGGCGAATTTCCTTTGAAGAAAATGCTTTATGGGGGGCACTAGCAGAAGTGCCAGATCAATTGAAAGAAAAAATTGTACGTGTAGGTAACGAAAAACTTCTTGTAGATGTAGTAGATAAAGTACCAGAAGCAATTTTTCATGGTGTTTATAAAGAAGCGTTCGAAATTTTAGGAGAGGAAAAAACAGTGAAATTTCTCGTTGGGCATGCGATGTACGTAAGTGTTCTTGCATGTGTCGCTGAATTAGCTGAAGAAAAAAATGTATTTCTCCCAATTATAGAGTTAATAGAAATGGGACATGTACCACTTGGACCAGAAGGAAATACTTTTTATCTTTTATAACAAAGAATAGGGCCTGAAAGTCATACGCTACTATCGTTCTCGATTATTTGGGAAGGTAGAACTTTCATTCATGTAAAGGAAAGGGAGATAAATATGAAACTTGTTACTTTTACACATAACGGAGAAACTCGAATCGCTGCTTTAGAGAACGGAAAATTGATTGATTTGCATGCTGCTTTTAAGGCGAAATTGGCAAGTGAGGGAAATATAAGGGCCGCTCAAATTGCAGAGGCGTATATACCAAAGGATATGAATGGATTTTTACAAGGTGGAACAGAAAGTATGAATCTAGCGAAAGATGCGATCGCTTATGCGCTTATGAAAAACCATAAAGATAAATTGGTATTTGAGGAAGGTGAAGTGAAAATAGAAGCTCCAGTACCTTCGCCAGGGAAAATTATATGTGTAGGTCACAATTATCGTGAACATATTTTGGAAATGAAACGAGAATTACCTACATTTCCGGTCATCTTTGCGAAGTTTGCGAATACAGTAGTTGGTCCACAAGATGATATTCCGTTTTACCCGATTTCTGAACAACTAGATTACGAAGCTGAATTTGCTTTTGTAATCGGAACGCGTGCTCGAAATGTTTCAGAGGAGGATGCACTTCATTATGTAGCAGGTTACACAATTGTGAATGACATTACGTATCGTGATATTCAGCGTCGTACCATTCAATGGCTTCAAGGGAAGACAGTTGAGGGAAGCGCCCCAATGGGACCTTGGTTAACTACCTCAGATGAATTAACGAACCCATCTGGATTAAATATTGTTTTAACAGTAAATGGGGAGAAGCGTCAACAGTCTAATACTGCTAATCTAGTATTCTCGGTACAATATCTTGTTTCGTTCTTATCAGGTTTAATGACGTTAGAACCAGGAGATGTCATTTTAACAGGTACACCAGGTGGGGTCGGTGTTGCACGTAATCCACAAGTATTTCTTAAAGATGGAGATATTGTTCGTATTGAAGTTGATCGAGTAGGCGTACTTGAAAATAGAGTAAGACAAACATTAGAGGTGCCAGTATTATGACGAAAAACTTGCAAATCCATGCGGTCGAATCTATTTATGAATCAATCGATAATATAAAAAAGATTGTTAAGTCATTGCCTGAAGAAATAATTCGATGGAAGCCTTCAGAAGATGAATGGTCAATTATGCAAATTATTACACATGTAGCGGAAGCTATTCCGTATTGGGCAAAAGAAATTAACAGTATTAAATTAAACCATGAAAACTTATGGGGACGAGGTTTAACAGATGAAATGCGTCTACAAGCAGTTTCAGAAGAAAATATAAATAATAAATCTGTAGAAGAAGTCATTCAGCAACTTTCTTCTATACCAATCATCATAGAAAATGTACTCAACACATTAACAGACGAAGAGTTGAAAATTCAAGCTCCAAGTCGTAATCCCCGATTCAGCAATAAGACGATTGACTTTATTGTTAATCACCTCATCGTAGAACATACAGAAAAGCATTATAAACAAATCAAGCGCAATGTATCTAAATATACCAAACGGTAAGGAGGAAAGCAAAATGGCAGAAAAAAGTACTTTTTATGAAAGTGATATCGTGCAAGATTTCAACCGTGACATAGAGCGATACCATCTTGGACCACTGTGGAACGCGATTCCAGATTTAATGAAACATACACCTGAACCACATGCGCAAGCGTACCTATGGAAATCTGAATTGCTTCAAAAGAAGTTAACGGAAGCGACGCAAATATTTACACCAGACCGCGGGGGAGAACGCCGGGCCATCTACTTACAAAATCCAGGACTTAATTATAGAAAACCTTGGGGATGGGCATCAACCACCCAAACATTATATGCAGCGGTTCAATTGATACAACCTGGAGAAACCGCTCCGTCACATAGGCATGTTCAAAATGCGTTACGTTTCGTCATGGAAGGAGAAGGGGCTTACTCAATTGTGCAAGGAGAGCGTATTTTCATGGAACGGGGAGATTTCTTAACAACTCCAAATGGACTGTGGCATGGACATGGTCACACTGGTGACAAACCGATGATTTGGATGGATTGCCTTGATATTCCAACCATTTACTATCTAGGCGGTACGTTTTTTGAGCCGTATCCGGAAAAAATTGAACAGCCAAACGTGCCGGACAATTATACTGCTCAGCGTTATGAAGGTGGAATGGTTCGTCCGATTTCCGACCGATATGCAAAGAAAGCTCCACTTAATTCTTACAAATGGTCAGGGACGGAAGCGGCGCTTAACGGATTAAGTCGTTTTGAGCCAGATGCTTACGATGGTTATGCTGTTGAATATATAAATCCATCGAACGGTGAAACAGCGTGTCCAACGATTGCAGCTTGGATGCAAAAATTGCCGAAGGGATTCAAAGGAAAAGCACATCGTCATACGCATGCATCAATCTATCATGTGCATGAAGGGGCAGGATATACGATTATTAATGGTGTTCGCTTTGACTGGTCGAAAGGAGACTTCTTTGTTGTACCAAACTGGTCATGGCACGAACACGTTGCGCTAGAAAATAGTTATGTATTTTCAACAAATGACCTTCCTATTTTAGAAAAGTTCGGGTTAGAGCGGAAACAGGAATATGAGAACAATAATGGATATCAAACAATCACAGGAGAGTTTGAACCAGCTCTACCTTGATATTGTGTAAAAAAGTGCCCTCTAGTAAATAAAATATCATACAAGAGGGCATTTTTTTCTATTTGTTAATTAGTAAGCTTTCAAAACATGAAGCAAATAATCCTTCCGATTCAGCGGATTAAAGTCAACACGTTTTCGAGTAGGGAAGGGAGCCTTCAGTTTTGTGAAACCAGCTGGATTTGCTGTAAAGATACCTTCTCCTTCAGTAAACGAATGTAGCATTCGTTTAAAATTTTCTGTTTTCGCAACAGGTAATGATCCTGTTAACTGGTAAGAGTCATTATATAATATAGGTTCTGCAAAAGTTGCTGGAATAGCAGCTAGTTTATACATTGCGGTACTAATTGCGCGCTCTGGGACAGTTAATTCAAATTCGTTTACTGGTTCATATACACATGTTTCAGCTTGTTTTAAAGCGCCCATTAATACGAGCGGTGTTAAGTTTCTAAAGTCACTCGCTGTTGTAACAGGACTAGCATAGCCGGTATGTGTTAATGTGACTGAAATATCCGTAACTTTCCATCCGTATAAACCTTGTTTTAACGTTTGAAATACAGTATCTTCAATCGCTTTATGAAATGCTAAAGGTAATGATCCAAGTTCAACACCTAAGTTATACGTTATATCAGAGTTAAGCTTACCACGTTCGACTTTGAAGCCGATCGTTGCGTAAAATGGATTCGCTTTTTCACCCATTACTTCAACACTATTCCCGATGCGAATTGGCTTTTCAACACATACAACCCGCGTATTTGAAAAAGTAACTTGTAAATTGTATTTTTCATAAAGTGTTGTTTCAATCACTTCTTTTTGCACTTCACCGAAAAGGCGAATGTATAGTTCATTATGAACAACGTCTTTCCACACTTTAATGAGTGGATCTTCTTCACATAGTTCCATAAGAGCAGCGTATAAATCATGAATTCGCTCTTTTGGTACTGCATCAATTACAGCCTCCATTTGCGGCTCGGCAAAGTGAATATCTTTTATATAATCCGTCCGTTCACCGATAATATCACCAATTTTAATATCGCTCAGTCCCCACACTTTACAAAACTCACCGCTATGAACGGTAGAAGTTTGAACGGCAGTTCCATTATGAAACATGCACATTTTTTTAATCTTTTCTTTATGTGATTGAGACTCACCGCGCTGAATATCAACATATTTTCTAACGTGTAAGCTACCAGAAAAAACTCTTACATAAGCAATCTTTTCACCAGAAGGTTCACGTTCTATTTTAAACACAACACCAGATAATGTTTCATTTTGTGCCGATTTATTAGCTGGAATTAAAGCTGAAATATTTCCAAGTAGTTCAGCTACTCCCATACCTGTCATTGCTGAACCGAAAAAGATTGGATACACATTTGCTTGCTGTATTTGTATTTCTAGTTCTTTTCTTAATAGTATGTCCGGTACTATTTCGTTATTTACATATGATGCAAGCAATGATTCATTATACAGTGCTAATCGTTCCATACAATCGTCATAGGATTTATATTCAATAATACGAGCTTCCTTTGTTCCTTCGTTCTCAGCAGAGTAGAAGGGGAATGCGTCATATGAAAGAATTTCTTTTATTTGTTTCAGAACTTTTTCAGTATTTGCTCCACTACGATCAATTTTATTAACAAATAAAACAGTAGGTATGTTTAGTTTCTGTAATGTTCGCATTAAAATCTTTGTTTGTGCTTGCACCCCTTCAACGGCTGATATAACTAAAATGGCACCGTCTAAAACGCGGAACGCTCGCTCCACTTCAGCGATAAAATCAGCGTGTCCAGGTGTATCAATGACATTTACTTTTAAGTCACCAATAAAGAAAGAAACGACAGATGCTTTAATCGTAATTCCGCGCTGTCTTTCTAATTCCATTGAGTCAGTTTGCGTACTTCCGCTATCAACTCGGCCAATTTCTTTAATCACATTCGTTTCAAAAAGAATACGCTCAGTCAAACTCGTCTTGCCAGCGTCTACGTGCGCGACAATCCCTATATTTATTGTTGTCATATATAAATATCCTCATTTCATTTTCCATTTTCATTTCCTCATTTCTATTTGTGTATTGCCGCATTACAATCACTCTCCAGTCCTTTAAATTATTACTATTATAATGTAATTTACATTTTTTGTAACGTTATAAAACGCCTTATTTTGGAAAAATATTAATAGGCGAATTTCAAAAAGATAAATAGTGAAAACAAAATGCTTGCATTTTAAATCGGTATCCATTATATTAATTGACATATCAACTATTGATACATCAAACGTTTTTTTGGATGTAAAGGAGGGGTAATTTGACAAGTTCATGCTCAAAAGAAGCGATTATTTTATATAAATTACACTTTCTAAATAAAGAAGTAAGTTCGAAGTTTGAAGGGTGTACGGGTATGAGCCAGTCTCGATTAGAGCTTATACTTCAGTTATATGAAGTAGGTGAAATTAGTCAAAAAGCACTTCAGCAAGAAGTGAATATTGATAATGCTGCGATTACAAGGCATTTAAAACAGCTAGAAGCAAACGGAATGATTGTAAGACGTAAAAATCCAGATGATAACAGAATTACGTTAGTTTCTCTTACAGAAGAGGGACGAAATAAAATTCAAGCGTTTCAAGAGGAAAAAGAGCGTTTTGCAGCATCTGCATTTAAAGGATTAAGTGAGGAAGAACGCGATAATCTTTTAAATATGTTAAATCACATTCAAGAAAATATAAAAGAATTATAAAAAAGGGAGAATACAACTATGACTAACTCAGTAAAAACTAATGATTTTAACGAAATTTTAACAGGACGCCGTTCAATCCGTAAGTACGATCCTTCGGTGAAAATTAGTAAAGAAGAAATGACAGAAATTCTTACAGAAGCAACACTTGCACCATCTTCAGTGAATATGCAACCATGGCGTTTCCTTGTTATTGAAAGTGACGAAGCAAAAGCAACACTTGCGCCACTTGCGAAATTCAATCAATCTCAAGTAGAAACATCTTCAGCAATGATTGCTGTATTTGGTGACTTAAACAACTTTGACAACGCAGAAGAAATTTACGGTACAGCAGTTGAGCGTGGTTTAATGCCAGCTGAAGTAAAAGAAGATCAAATGCAAAAACTTTCAGGTTACTTCTCAATGGTTACACCAGAAGTAATGAAAGATACGGTTTTAATTGATGGTGGTCTTGTAGCAATGCAATTTATGCTAGCAGCTCGTGCTCACGGCTATGACACTTGTCCAATCGGTGGATTTGAGAAAGATCAAATCGCTGAAGCATTCGGATTAGATAAAGAGCGTCACGTACCAGTAATGTTAATTTCAATCGGAAAAGCTGCGGACAGTGGTTACCAATCAGTACGTCTTCCAGTTGAAAAAGTTGCTGAGTGGAAGTAATTTTATAAAAAAACAGAAATAAGTGAGTTATGAGAGGGGAAACACCATGATTATTATTCACGCAATATTTCAAGTAGACCCAGTAAAACAACAATCATTTTTAGAAGAAATTCAACCACTACTTCATGGTTCAAGAGAAGAAAGTGGAAATGTATCTTATGATCTATATAAAGATACTGAAAAAGAAAGTGTTTATACGATGGTAGAAGTATGGAAAGATGAAGCAGCAGTTGCGAGTCATAATACGAGTGAACACTTCACATCTTTCGTTAGTAAAGCATCACAGTTTTTAACTGCTCCGCTTGATATAAAGGTTTATAATGGAGAGTTAGTAAAATAATGAGGTAGAAAAAGATGACTTTAGCGTATGCTAGGGTCATCTTTTTTATTTTGATAGGAATATATTTACTTCTAACTTAATGTGTTATAATTTGGAAAATAAATATTCTTAATTTTAAAAATATTTAAAGGTGGTAGTGAAATATATGAACATATTAACGAAAATCACTAACAATATTTCAAAGGTCATTATAGGAAAAGATGAATCGATTGAACTCGCAGCAATAGCTCTTATAGCAAGAGGACATATTTTATTAGAAGATGTACCTGGCACTGGAAAAACAACATTAGCAAAAAGTTTGGCGAAAAGTGTGGATGCTAAGTTTCAAAGAATACAATTCACAGCTGATACTTTGCCGGGAGATGTTATTGGACTCGAATATTTTGATGTAAAGGAATCGGATTTTAAAACGAGGTTAGGACCTATTTTTGCAAATATAGTATTAGTTGACGAAATTAATCGAGCTGTACCGAGAACACAATCGTCGTTACTTGAAGTTATGGAAGAGCGTACTATTACAATTGCGAAGCAGACACATTCATTACCAGATCCCTTTTTAGTTATTGCAACGCAAAATCCACTCGAGTCAGCAGGTACATTTCCGTTACCGGATGCACAATTAGATCGATTTTTGCTCACTATACGTCAAGGTTACCCTACAAGAGAAGCTGAGAAGGAAATGATGAATCGTTTTCAAATGAATGATCCGTTAGAAACGTTACATTCTATTATTTCAAGTGAAGAAATTATTACGATGCAAAAACGTGCAAGGGAAGTGTTAGTAGGGGATGATGTGCAAGAGTATCTCCTTGAAATTATTGAAGCAACTCGAAAGCATGAGTTAATTGAAATTGGTGTCAGCCCGCGGGGAACATTGGCATTTATGAGGGCGATTCAAGCGCGGGCGATATTAAATGAAAGAGATTACTGTACGCCAGATGATATAAAGGCACTTGCTGCATCCGTTTGTGCTCATCGTTTAACGTTAACGATTGAAGGGGAGATGAAAACGACTAAAGAACAAATCATTAAAGAAATTCTTCATACAATTAGTGTACCAGTGGAGAATGTACGATGAAGCAACAACTTGTGTATACACCTTTAGCGGAGCCTTTCATAATAGGAGTTATGTCAGTTGTAGCCGTTATTTTATGTGTATTTTCAAGTAATCTACTAATTTTATCTATCGTATTTTTGTATTTAATTTTAATAGGAGCTACGCATGTATACATACGTAAAGTATCTCGCGTTAACTGGGAATACGATCAAGGGAATTCGAATGTTTTTATTGGTGAAACGAACACGTGCAAAATAATAATTTCAAATAAATCGATATTCCCTATTTTTCATGTTGTATTTCGATTTAAATGTGAAAATAAGCTAACTTGGGATCATGAGGAACTAAACAAAAATCATAGTACAGGTTCAAATTATTATATGAATTTTAATATAAAAGGTGGAAAGACAGTTTCATTTGATATGCAAGCTATAGCATTAAAAAGAGGTATTGCGAAATGGGAAGAAGTTGAAATTGTTATTACGGATCCTTTTGGATTTATAACGAACCATATAACATATAGTCAAGTTGATACGCCGTCCTATTTAGTTTTACCTGCTGTTCCGAAAATACAAGTACCTGAATTACAAGAATGGTCACGTGGATTTCGAAAAGCAATGTCTTCCCCTCTATATGATGAGACGAAAGTAATGGGCGTAAAATCTTATGAAAATGAAGATTTTCGTTCCATCCATTGGAGTGCAACAGCGAAAACAGGGACGATAACTGCGAAAAAGTATGAACGAACACAATCAGATAAATATGCGGTTTATCTTAATTTACAAAATAAAAGTGGCGTTTCTTTGCGAAATGATATTGAAGAGCTTATTGAATTAACAGCAGGTATATGCAAACAACTACTCATGCAAGATTGTTCATTTGAATTATGGATTAATAGCGTAAAAGGTAACGGCTTGCTGCATATAAAGAACGGCGATAATCGGAAACATTTGCAAAATGTATTAAAGGTACTCGCTTCTATATCAGATCAAGATATTCCTGTTTCTTCTTCTTATTTTTACACAGCTGGCTTTCGTCGAAAGGAATTGGATGCGGTTCCTTTAATTTTGGGTACTTCTCCAAGGGAATTTAGTAGAACGAATAAATGGATTGTAATTAAAGAATAAGAAAGGGCTTATGTCATGTTGAATAAAAAGCGGCATATGAAGGTGAAGTTTTGGAGTGTAAGAGCTTTAATCGTACTTTTCTTTGCGATTAGTGCGATAACGTTATCACAAGGTGTTGTGCATGTACAAGACATAGTAAAAGAGCGTTTTTTTAGTGAAAAGAAAGCTAAAGAAATTTATAAGGAAACAATAAACTCCGGAAATATTGAAGATTATGGAACACCTATAGAAGATAAAAAAGTGGGAGATAATGGGGAAAGAACAACAACTGGTAAAAAATTTAAAGGTTTCGAACGGGAAAATTCATGGGGAGACGTATTTTCTGTGCTCTCAAATACATGGATTACTATAGCCTTTTATGTGATTATCGCAGTCGCAATTGTATATTTCCTCTACAAATCTATTAGGAAAAAGTTGACGAAAACAGAACTAGAGCAGGAGAAACAATCGATAACAAAGGAAAATACGGTAAGAACCGTAAAGAATGAAAAAGTCATACATCAGTCAGAGCATACACTCCCTACAGATACGATAAGGAAAACGTTAGTTGAGTGGGAAAGAACTTTACCATTTCATGAACAGCGAAGGTCCTATGAGACGATGCAACAATGGTTAAAGAGAATATGTAGAACGAGAGACATTATTCCGATATATGAGTCTGTTCGATATGGTGAAAAGACGTATACGGAATTAGATGTGGAAAAAACAATAAAGTGGATAGAGGGGGATGGGAAATTGGATTAAGTTAAAATATATATAATACTAAACTTATTAAAGATTCGTTTCTTGAAGCAAATGTTGTCCACGTTCATATTGAATGACTTCAAATTGTTTGAAGTTCTGGCCTTCCAGAATTGTTTTAATAAGTTTTAAATACAAATCGTACTAAATTCTTATTTTGGACTTTAATTCTCGGTGATTTGAATCATAGTATGGAGAGCTAGTGCAAAAATAAGAGAAATCCTTGGGAACTTTGAACTAAAACTTAAAAAAAGATGACTTTAGCAAAAGTCATCTTTTTTATATCTGCGATTCGTAGTACATCTCATTTTAAACATGTTGGTAGAAATCTATGGTTTGTTTACGACTAAGCCATGTAAATCTTGAGTAATGCTTTTCTTTTTAACATTGGTATTGTCTGGATTGGTTGTTTCTTCCATCTGTTCTTGAGCTTTACTAGGAGTATTTAGGGCATCTGATGATACGTGGTCAAGTTGTTGACTTAATACATTTTTTTCATCCATGTTATGTAGCTCCTTTATGAATTTAGACATAAAAACAATGTAATTATAAATAGTTACTTAAATATTTTGTATCTTTGAATGGAATCATATGCACAAATTATATTGAGAAATTAACTAATTATAAAAAGTATTAGTTCATAATAAAATCGTAATCTTGTGAGAAAGGCAGAAGGGGAGAAGAAATTTTGGACAGACTTCAAAATCTTAATTTGGTGGGCAGGGGGTACCACCAAATTAAGAAAAAATTAATCCCCCTACAACAAAATGCTATTCTTTTTCATTGCGGATATTGTATTTCTTTAACCGACGGATCAGTGAAGTTTGGGTAATTCCAAGAACTTTTGCAGTTTTACGTGTAGTCTTATTTTTCTTAATGGCCTGCTCAATAATTGTTTTTTCCATACTTTCGATAATCTCGTTTAAATTGTTGCCTTTTTTCAGAGATTCTAAAGCTTCTTCATCCATGCTTACTGAGTGAAAGTGATCTGGTAAATCATGAATCGAGATTTCTTCTTTTTTAGCCATAATAACGAGCTGCTCAACAGTGTTTTCCAACTCGCGTATATTTCCCGGCCACTGATAACGTTGAAAAACACCTATCGTTTGCTTCGAGAAGGTACGTGTCTGGTTGAATATCTGGTTATACTTTTGTAAATAGAAATGGATTAACGGAAAAATATCTTCATGTCGCTCGCGTAGCGGCGGAATGTTTACTGGTAAAACATGAAGGCGATAATATAGGTCGGCCCGGAATTTCCCCTCTTTTACCATTTCCTCGATCTTGCGGTTTGTTGCTGCAATAATGCGAATATCGGCCTTGACTAAATGTGAACCACCAATAGGCATATAGGTTTTATCTTGCAATAATTGAAGGAGCTTGGGCTGTAGATGTAGCGGAAGTTCACTAATTTCATCTAAAAACAGCGTTCCTTTTTCCGCTGTTTTGACGAGCCCGGTTTTCCCTTTTGAATTAGCACCTGTAAAGGCTCCCTTGTGGTAGCCGAACAATTCAGATTCGAGAAGTGAATCGGGAATTGCTGCACAATTTAAGTGGACAAAGGGTTGATTGTTTCGTTCGCTCAACATATGAATACGCTTCGCAACTACGTTTTTTCCAACTCCTGTTTCTCCGTTAATAAGCACAGTCGAATCAACACTTGCCACTTTTCCCATGATTTCAGCAAGTAAATTATGTACTTTGCTATGTCCGATAAAAGACTGTTCATCCTTTATTAGAATATACCGGGTATTCATTTTCTTTATTTCTAGTAAATACCGATTCAATACGGGGGCTAATTCTTCCCATTTTAGTTTGGAGATATTATCCATCCAATTGCTTATATCATGACCATGTGCTACAAAATAAATGGGGTTTTCCTGTTCATCCAAAATAATGTCACCTGTTACTGTCATCTTATTACCACCAGTAATTTCTTGCACAGTGGTTACAGTACTTCCATTTTGTAAAGCCATTTCGATTACGGATGAAGTGAACGCACCCTCTTTTTTCAGAACGAAAATATTCCTACCAATCAAATCTTCCTTGCTTTTGTTAAAAAGCTTACAACATGCTTGGTTTACCCACATAATCGTTCCATTTTTGTCAACAATATTCATCCCACTTTCAAGATTATCAAGAATTTTTAATAGATATTTGGTTTCAATTTGGACAGGAATGTCGGACATGGCTTGAATCCTCCTATGAATGCATCTATTTTGAACCGCAAGTGGTTCAAAGTAGATGGGAATTAGTGAAAATAATGAACCGTTTATGAATCTATTGAAACGAATTTAATTCATTATATCTCACAATAGCTAGATTTAAAGTGGGTTTTTTATAATTTTCTGTCTATTTTTGTGTTTTCGTTCCATATTTATGGCATGATTTTTGCAATATAAAAGTGTACAGTGCGGAATTATTAATTTATAGAGGGAGGTATTTAATAGGATCTTTCTATTTAAAAGGAATGTCCCCTTTTATTGGAATGATAGGGGGTCGCCATTTTTACTAACAGAGAAAAACAGCTTATCCTAGGAATGTTGTTTAATGATACATTATTGCAATTAATAGGATGATAGATGAAATCACTAAATATATCCATTTTTACTTGCTGGCATACAAGTCACGGTTATGAAGAACAAAAGGTGATCTGCACTTGTTTTCTCTCTTTGTTTTCACTTCACACGTGGGAGGAAAAGGGTCTGACTGTATGAATGACCGGATTCTCTCTCCCGCCTAAAAAGAAAGGTTTTATGCCAATTTTTCAATTTGTACTTATATAAAAAGGATGGTGTATGTATGAATGCAAACCTAGTATTTATCAATGGTGAAGTTATTACATCAGACAGACAAAACTCAATAGTGGAATCTGTAGCAGTAAAGGATAATCGAATAATTGGGCTCGGTTCAAATTTAGAAATGAATAAATTCATTGGGGAGAAGACCGAAGTCATTGACTTAGCAGGCAAATCTCTTCTTCCTGGATTTATTGATGCTCACACACACCTAGTTTTATATGGAGTTTTTCAGTTGAATATCAGTTGTAAAGAAAGTCACATCGATTCTGTGGCAGATGTGCTAAATGAGCTTAAGAAAAAAGCGTTGGAAACTCCAGAAGGTGAGTGGATAAGAGCTTGGGGATTTAATGAAACGACCATAAAGGAGAAAAGGTATCCAAAGATTGCAGAGCTAGATGCCATTTCAGCGAAGCATCCAATCATCATTTCTCGTACGTGCGGGCATATCTGTATTGTAAACACAGCGGCACTAGAGAAGGCTGGCATTGACGAAAATACACCGGATCCTCAAGGTGGAGTAATTGAAAAGAATGAGAGGGGAGAAATTACAGGGAAATTATTTGAAGCTGCAAATATGAAGATGAATGATGTAGCAAGCTATACAGATGATGAACTTATGAAAGCTGTTAAAATTGCGTCGGATCATTTCATTTCAGGGGGCATTACGAGTATTCATGAAGCGGCTACTTTTGATTCGAATTGTTATCGTTTGTTACAAACAGCTATAAAAACGAAAGACATCGGTGTTCGCGTATACGCAATAATTGGTACCATAAATGAATCCGATAAATTTGTAAATAAAATGATGAATGCAGGGATAGTAACCGGTACAGGGGATGAGAAATTTAGGGTTGGGCCGGCTAAAATATTTTTAGATGGAAGTAGCTCTGGTCCAACAATTGCAACTCGAGAACCATACTCCAGCGATGCTAACAATTTCGGGATTCTTTATTATAGTGAAGAAGAAATATATAAAGTTCTAGGTGAAGCACATAAAAAAGGCTATCAAATTACAGTACATGCTCAAGGTGATAAAGCTATTGAAATGTATTTAAATTGCGTAGAAAGAGCGTTAAAAGAAGCACCAAGGAAAAATCATCGTCATCGAATCGAGCATGCAGGAGTTTCAACACCAGATTTACAAGAAAGAATGAAACAACTGGAAGTCATCCCTATTCCAAATCCACCATTTCCATTTGAATATGGCGAGATATATGCTCACAATTATGGTGAACGTGTGAATTATATGTACGCTGCTCGTGACTATATAGATAAAGGTATTATTGCAGCAGGTAGTTCAGATGCACCGGTTACGGATTATAATCCTTTATTAGGAATTCATACTGCAGTTAATAGAAAGAGCCAATTTGGAGCCGAAATTGGCACGAATCAATCCATTAGTGTACTAGAAGCTATTAAACTTTACACATGGAATGGTGCTTATGCAAGTTTTGAAGAGGATATAAAAGGGAGCTTAGAGGTAGGAAAATTAGCTGATTTCGTTATTTTAAGTGAAAGTATTTTAAAAGCTAAACCAGACCGTATTAAGGATTTGAAAGTGGAGACTACGATTATTGATGGAGAAATTGTCTATCAAAAGGAGAATGATTTAATGGTGAAAAATTAGATTTAGGAAAAAATGAGGTATTGTAATGATATTACCTTGTATTATTCGTTACCATTAGCCCGCTATTTGCGGGCTAATAATTAGTAGGGGATGGACAAAAAAACGTTGATTAAAGTTTCGCTTTATTTTGCACATCAGGGATTTAGATGCTAGAAAATTAAAGAGGATTTATATATTAACAAATCCTTTTATGATAGTGGCTCTTAATCCATAAAAATTCAAACTATGAAATAGGAGGTTGAGCATATTTTGAAATATATTAAACTCTTACTCTTAATTCCTTTTATAGGGTGTGTTGGATTTTTACCATTTGCAAATAGAATTGAGCCTTACGTATTAGGAATGCCTTTTCTTTTATTTTGGATTGTATTTTGGATGATACTTTCCTCAATTATTTTAACGATTGTTTATAAGCTTGATCCTGATAATAAAGGGAGTGAGGCAGAATGAATATATCATTATTTATTATTTTTATTTTCTTAATCCTATCTCTTTATTTAGGGATAGCAGCAAGAAGAGGAAAAAAGATGGATTTGCAGCAATTTTCAGTTGGTGGCAGAGGTTTTGGAACCTTGTTCATATTCCTATTAATAGCTGGAGAGGTTTATACGACTTTTTCTTTTCTAGGCGGAAGTGGTTGGGCTTATTCCAAAGGTGCGGCTGCATATTATGTGCCCGCATATATATTTCTAGCATATATAATATCTTATTGGATTGCACCTAAAATTTGGAGATACGGTAAGGAACATGGTATTATTTCACAACCTGACTATTTTGCATCTAAATACGATAGTCGTGCAATGGGGGTTATTGTAGCTATTGTAGGAAGTTTAGCACTTATACCATATATTTGTATACAAATGAAAGGGTTAGGGATCATTGTTTCAGAGGCTTCTTTTGGAGCTATCTCACCAATGACTGCAAGTATTATAGGTGCAATAGTTATTACAACATATGTAATATTCTCTGGTATTCATGGCTCAGCTTGGATAGCTGTGATTAAAGATATTATGATTTTGGGAGTAGTTATTTTTTTAGGACTATACATCCCTATCCACTATTTTGGTGGAATTGAGCAAATGTTTAAGTCTGTCGAGGCTGTTAAACCAGAATTGTTAACGTTAGCTAATCAGGGACTAAGTGTACCGTGGTTTATCTCTACAATCCTTTTAAATGCAATATCTTTTTATTTATTACCGACTTCTTTCACTGTGGTCTTCGCAGCAAATGGTGAAAAAGCACTTCGCAAAAATGCAATTAGCCTACCTTTATACACGATATTATTACTGTTTGTTTTCTTTATTGGCTTTTCAGCTATTGTAAAAATCCCTGGTTTACAAGGAGCTGATGGAGATCTTTCTCTATTAAGATTATCTATTCAAACATTTGATCCTTGGTTCATTGGAATAATTGGAGCAGCTGGTTTATTAACGGCTTTAGTACCAGCTTCCGTTATGTTAATGTCTGCATCTGTTGGCTTAACAAAAGGGATTTACAATGTTATTTTTCCAAAAGCTACCGAAAAACAACAATTAGTAGCCTCAAAACTATTCATCATTATCCTTTCTTTGACTGCTTTACTCTTCACAGTATTTGGCGGGACAGCACTGGCGCTGTTAAATATCATGTCATACAGTCTTATCGCACAATTGGCACCCGCATTATTCCTTAGTTTTTCTCAAAAAAATTATATTAATAAATATGGCGCAATGACTGGAATCATTACGGGAGTGCTCGTTGTATTGTATGCTACGATTTTCAATATAAAAATCGCTACCTTTTTCCCAACAGTCCCACACACTATTAACGACATTAGTACAGGAGCGATAGCATTATTAATAAATATCGTAATAACTTTTATTGTAAGCTTAGCTTCAAAAAACATACCGGTTCAAAAGGGATCTACCACATCAACGTCTAGCTAAAAATTTATATCTAAATAACGAGAAAAACGTTATTCTTTTTGTGAAAACATGCAGAAAGGATGACGTTTTTTATGAATTTTTCGATTCAAATTGAAATTTGAAAAAGATCAAAACTACCTGTTCTCTACAGTCTATTGGAGGCAGGTAGTTTTATTTTCTCGAATTTACATGGTTGTAATAGATAGTTGAACTATTGTGAAAAGAGGGGATGAATCGAATGGAATAGAATTATTCCTTATTGTGACCGTATCATATTCACTTCTCTAATTTCAGGAGTAAGCGAATATGATACGGTCACAGTGAAATTACATTCTAGAGATGATCGGGAAAGTGTTGGGAAAGAAGCAGTAGCACGTATAAATGAAATTAAATCGCCTAAATTTGAACATAAATTCAAAGATCCAGAGGATGGAAACGAGTTTATGGGGGATTTAGACGAGTCTACGAATATGATGAAAATGGTCTTTGGCGGAATTGCTGGAATTTCGTTATTAGTTGATGGCATTGGTGTTATGAATATAATGCTTGTATCTGTAACAGAACGTACGCGTGAAATTGGCATCCGAAAAGCGCTTGGTGCAACGCGTAGTAAAGTATTAATGCAGTTTCTTATTGAATCTTGCATTTTAACAGCACTAGGTGGCTTAATTGGATTTATGCTTGGCGTATTCTTTGCGTGGTTAATTGTGATATTCGCAGAATAGCCATTTATTGTTTCAGTAAATTTAGGACTGATTTCGGTTGGAATATCTATGTTTATCGGTATTGTATTTGGTATACTACAGGCAAATAAAGCAGCAAAATTAGATCCGATTGAATGTTTGCGATATGAATAACAAGGGAAGAGAATATAACTTTTGTTATGTTCTCTTTTTATTTTCATACAAAACTCTTTCTCAACGTATCGTATCAAAATTTGAACGTAAGTATTTCGTAAGGAATGGATAAGAAAAAAGAGAGGTTTATCATATAGGATTAAAGTATAGCTTAAATCAAAACGATATTAATAGAGGAGAGAAAGCCTTATGAAAAAATGTAATTCAATTAAGTTAGCAAGTTTGGCAGTTTTATTAGCGAGTACTACTCTATTCACGCCAGGTTTTACTGTGAAGGCAGAGCCTACTCAAAATATTTCTAGTTCGTCACAAGTACATGATCAAAAGAATCGGAATACATGGAAACAAGTAATGCAGGAAACAGTACAGCTTGGCGCTGTAGGAATATTAGCTAAGGCGTCTAACGACGGAAAAACTAGTGGTTATACTGCTGGCGTGGCGGATTTAAGTACAAAGAAACCGGTGAAATCAGATTATCGATTTCGGATTGGTAGTGTGACGAAAACTTTTACTGCCACGACTGTTCTTCAATTAGTAGGAGAAAATCGTGTGCAACTTGACGATCCAATTGAGAAGTGGCTACCGGGTCTCATTCAAGGAAATGGGTATGATGGCAATCAAATTACGATACGTCAACTTTTGAATCATACGAGTGGTATAGCTGAATACTTAAAGTCAAAAGACGCTGATATTATGAATTCGAAAAAAACGTATACAGCAGAAGAAATAGTGAAAATAGGCCTTTCTCTGCCTCCAGATTTTTCGCCAGGTAAAGGTTGGTCGTATTCAAACACAGGATATGTCATATTGGGAATGCTAATTGAAAAAATAACTGGTAATAGTTATGCGGAAGAAATCGAAAAGCGAATTATTGAACCTTTGGATCTGTCAAATACGTTTTTACCAGGAAATTCACCAGTTATCCCAGGAAAGAATCATGCTCGTGGGTATGTGAAAATTGAAGGAACAAGCGAGTTGAAAGACATTACGTATTATAATCCGAGTTTAGCTAACGCAGCTGGAGATATGATTTCTAATGCGGACGATTTAAATACGTTCTTTTCATCTTTACTCGGTGGTAAGTTACTGAAGGAACGCGAGCTAAAAGAAATGCTTACTACAGTTCCTGTAGAAGGAAAAGAGGTTGGTGATGGATATGGTCTTGGAATCTATGAGACTAAACTTCCCAACGGTGTTTCAGTTTGGGGGCACGGAGGAGGAATTCCTGGATTTACAACTTTTGCTGGGGGAGTAATTGGAGGAAAACATACATTGGCTATCAGTATTAACTCTATAGGTGGGATCGATATTGCTCCGCAGTTTAATAAAATGATGAAAATTGAATTTGAAAAATAGATGAAAAGAAAATGAATGGGATTTTGTTATAGTTGTATATAAAAGAGGTGCTTTTTAAAATTCGCAACTATGGACAGTAGTTGCATTTATGATATGGCATCAAGTGTATTTCAAAGTGAAAATCAATCGTATAGCTTACTATAAAAATAAAAAGGATGTCAGTTACATGACATTCTTTTTATTTTGGATAAAAGAAGTATGTGTATGATTCTGAAAATTGTTATTTTTGGAATCATTCCATATAATGAAGGGTATAGGGGCATCAATAGGGGAATTATGAATGAAAAATATTTTAGTTAGTTAAATATTTCTCATTTTAAGCAAAATAATTATGAGTTGATTTGGAGTTGAATACAGTGGAACAAAATCATTTTAAATGGACTAACAGGCAATTACGAGAGCATGTTGAAGTATTAGATGGTAAAAGAAGTCCACACATTTTATTAAGGAATGCAATACACTTAAATTCCTATATGCGTGAGTGGATGAAAGCAAATATTTGGATCTATGATGACCGCATTGTATATGTAGGAGAAAAATTACCAGAGCAACTACATGAATGTGAAGTTATTGATTGCGAAGGGAAGTATGTAGTTCCTAGTTACATAGAACCGCATGCACATCCATACCAGTTATACAATCCAGAGACTTTAGCAAATCATGCAATGCAATTTGGGACAACAACTTTTATTAATGATAATTTAACTTTATTTTTCACATTACAACGTGAAGAAGCATTTCGTTTATTAGATGAATTTAAAAAGATTCCAGCAAGTATGTATTGGTGGTGTCGTTTCGATGGACAAACTGAGCTGCAAAATGGTCAATCTTTATTTAATAGTGAAGAAATAATGGAATGGCTTAATCATGAAAATGTTCTTCAAGGCGGGGAGTTAACAGCATGGCCAAAACTATTACATGGCGATGAGGACATGTTAAATTGGGTACAGGAAACGAAGCGATTACAAAAAAAAGTAGAAGGTCATTTTCCCGGAGCGTCTGAAACAACTTTAGCAAAGTTAAAATTGTTAGGTACGGATTGTGATCATGAAGCGATGACAGGGCAGGAAGCATTAACACGCCTTATGCAAGGTTACACCGTTTCTCTTAGAAATTCTTCTATCCGTCCAGATTTAAAAATTTTAGTAAAAGAATTGCTAGAACTAGGTGTTAAACAATTTGATAGATTCATTTTCACAACAGACGGTTCGCATCCGTCATTTTATGAAAACGGAATGACAAATAGATTGATAGAAATAGCGATTAAGCAAGGGATACCAGTTATAGATGCCTATAATATGGCAAGTTATAACATTGCTAGTTATTATAATATGGAGCATTTACATGGTACGATTGCCACAGGGAGAATCGCCAATATTAATATTTTGGAAAGTAAAGAAAACCCGGTGCCAATTAGTGTAATTGCAAAAGGACAATGGATGAAACGTGATGGAGAAAATAAAAATGAATCCTTACGTATAGAATGGGATGAATTTCAAGTAACCCCTCTACAACTAGACTGGTCTTTAAAGAAAGAAGATATGATTTTTTCTGAAACAACCGGTATACAATTACTAAATGATGTTATTTCAAAACCATATGTAACTGAAATCGACTTAAACGGTGAGGAACTTTCTATTGAGCATGATGAATGTTTCCTTATGATGATTGCTCGTGATGGCACTTGGCGAGTGAATACAGTTGTGAAAGGTTTTGCGAATGGATTAGGAGGTCTTGCTAGCTCTTATTCCGGTACAGGTGACATCATTCTTATTGGAAAAAGGAAAGAAGATATGCTTACAGCTTTTCATAGAGTAAAAGAGCTAGGTGGCGGTATGGTAATAGCGGAAGGAAATGAAGTGTTACACGAAATTGCATTACCGTTGCTCGGGATTATGTCCGATTTAAAAATGAGCGAATTGATACATAAAGAGAAAAAAATGGTGGAATTACTACAAGAGCGAGGATACACCTATAACGATCCAGCATTTACGATTTTATTCTTTTCTGCGACGCACTTGCCATTTATACGGGTAACACCTATAGGATTATATGATGTGAAAAGTAATAAGGTACTTGCTTCGCCGATGAAACTGATAAATCAATATTAAAAGGAAAGGTCCTATAAAAAGTCTATTTTATAGGACCTTTCTCATTCTTAGCATAAGAATATTCTAAGCCTCAAATAATATAGTATCTAAATCATTTGAGGTGATACGTATATATGAAAAAACTATTGTATATTTTAAGCGTATTTGTTTTATGTGTATCTATTCAACATGTAGTACATTCCCAATCAGATGTACCAAAGCTGTCTTCGGAGTGTCTGGAAGAAAGTAAAATACGTGATGAAAAGTATGTGAAAAACATAATGAAGGATATCAAATCTACTTTCGATTTAAATATCGATGACAGTAGCTTTATGGAAGTCAGTCAAAGAGATTTAGAGGCTGCGCATTTGATGTATGGTGGTCGGGAAAATGATTCTTATTATAATTCGTTAACGAAAGTTTTTTCTAGTGGTGGATATAGAGGGGATTTGAGACTATACGTAAAACCGTTCGAGGCATTCTTATTATATAAAGAAATAGACGATACAAATGTTATGAAGCATCTCAAACTACAAAAAGGGGAATGGGTAGTAATCGAAACGAAAAAGAAGCAGGGGAAAATAGTGGAATACAGACCGTTACAATGTGAAAAGGACTATATGAACAAGAGAAATGAATACCATCATGTAAACTGATATGACAAAGTATGAACGAATGAGCCACTGATGGCTTGTTATAGAAGAAGGTAAGTAAACATATTAGCCTTAGGTAATATGTTCACTTACCTTTTTAATGAGGTTTTTAAAATTCGGAATGGAGTATGTTACAAAATACTTGCTGGCTAATGTGCTTATAGTATTCTTTGGGTTCATTCTTCATAAAATGAGGATTTTGTGTCAAAAGATTTGTACATTGGTGAACTATCTGTGTATATTTTATTCCACAGTATTAATAAAGTAATGTTTGCTATTCGCAAGAAATATCGTTGGCACGGTTTTTGCAAGTACTAAATGTAAGGAAGGAGGATTGAATGTAAGAAATCTGTATGGGTAATAGTAAAAAATCAGCTGCTATTGCATCATTGATCATACTTGTATTTATATGAGAACTATACGTACAAATAAGAATGTTCCGGTATTAAAATTCAGAATTTTCTTTCAAGTAAGAGAGGGGTAAAGATATGGTTAAATATTCGAAAATTTCTAAGTTGATTCTTGGTGTTGGACTAGTGACAATATCATGCAATGGTTTACAAATTCAAGCAGAGACAAAAGAAAAAAATGTGAAGAACGTATTACAAATGGAGCCGGTAGGCATACAGAAATCCGTTGATGAGTTGGCACACTCTTCAAAAGTACAAGAAAATGCATCTTTTACAAAACGGTTAAAGTTATCGGATTTATCGCAGCGTCCACTAGCACCAAACGAGGATGTTAAACCGTTAGCTGAAGAAAAAAAGTATTCGATGGCTGAGTTAAATCAATTAAGTAACAAACAATTAACTGATCTTCTTGTGACAATTAATTGGTATCAAATTCCGGAATTATTTCAGTTTAATAGTGATAGTCTCAAATTCTATCAAGATGATAGCCGAATGCAAGCGATTATTAATAAACTAGCAGAACAAGGACAAGCTTATACGAAAGATGATTCAAAAGGGATTGAAACATTAGTAGAAGCTCTACGTGCAGCATTTTATTTAGGTTTTTACCATGATGAATTAAGCAAACTAAATGAGCGTAGCTACCATGATAAATGTTTACCGGCTTTAAAAACAATTGCAAAAAATCCGAATTTCAAACTTGGTACATCAGAACAAAATAAAGTTATTTCATCATATGGAAAATTAATTGGAAATGCATCGGCTGATGTTGAAACGGTTTTATATGCAGGTGAAATTTTTAAACAATATAACGATAATCTTGCAACTTTCATTGAAGACCGAACGAAAGGAGACGCTATTTATGAGTTGATGAAGGGAATTGACTTTGATATTCAGACGGATATGTACACGACTGGAAAAGAGCCAAAAGATACGATGTGGTATCGAAATATCGATAACTTTATTAATGAAGTAAGTCGTTTTGCACTAATTGGTACTGTATCAGATAAAAATGGATGGTTAATTAATAACGGAATTTACTATGCTGGCCGACTAGGCAAGCTTCATAGTACACCAACAAAAGGACAGCAAGTTGTTACAGAAGCGATGAGGATTTATCCACATTTAGGGGAGCAATATTTTGTTGCAGCAGAACAAATTACTACAAATTACGGAGGAGTAGATGCGAACGGAAAAACAATAAGTTTAGATCAAATCCGAGAAGATGGAAAAAAGAAATATTTACCGAAAACGTATACATTTGATGATGGAGCGATTGTCTTTAAGGCTGGGGATAAAGTTAGCGAAGAGAAAATTAAACGTCTATACTGGGCGGCAAAAGAAGTACGCTCTCAATTTTATCGTACAGTTGGTAGTGATAAACCACTTGAAAGTGGACATGTTGATGATGTGTTAACAATGGTTATTTATAATAGTCCAGATGAATATCAATTTAACCGTCAATTGTATGGATATGAAACGAATAATGGTGGAATGTACATTGAAGGAACGGGAACTTTCTTTACATATGAACGTACACCAGAGCAAAGTATTTATAGTTTGGAAGAATTGTTCCGCCATGAATTTACGCACTACTTACAGGGAAGATACGAGGTTCAGGGATTATGGGGCCAAGGGGAAATGTATCAAAATGAACGTTTAACATGGTTTGAAGAAGGGAATGCAGAGTTCTTTGCAGGTTCAACGCGATTAGATAGTGTAGTACCACGAAAAAGTATAATTGGTGGATTATCTTATGATCCTGCGAAACGTTATACAGCAGCACAAACATTAAATGCGAAATATGGAACGTGGGATTTTTATAACTATTCGTTTGCATTGCAATCATATATGTATAATAACCGTCCTGAAATGTTCGATAAAGTGCATGATTTAATTCGTGCAAATGATGTTTCAAGTTACGACGCATACCGTTCTACATTAAGCAAAGATAATAAATTAAATGAAGAATATCAATCTTATATGCAAACGCTTATTGATAATCGTGATAAGTATACAATTCCACAAGTATCAGATGATTACTTAGCGCAGCATGATCCAAAATCGCTTTCAGATGTTTCGTCAGATATCATTAATGAAGCAAAGTTAAAAGATGTGAAAGTAACAAAAAATAAATCACAATTCTTTAATACATTTACACTACAGGGGACATATACAGGAAGTGCGGCAAAAGGAGAAATTGAGGACTGGAAAGTAATGAATCAAGCAACGAATGATATGTTGAAACGTCTTTCAGGAAAAGGGTGGACGGGATATAAAACATTGACTGCTTATTTTGTAAATTACCGTGTAAATAATGCTGGACAATTTGAATATGATGTTGTATTTAGCGGGCTGAATACGGAAGAAGGTACGGCTGTAGAAAAAGAACCGAATAATTCATTTGATACAGCGAATCCACTATCTTTGAACATTTTATTAAGAGGGAACTTAAGCGATCAAGATCAGGGGGATAAATTTGTTATCGATGTAAAGGATCAAAAAGATTTACAGATTTCTGTTACGAACGAACAAAACCTTGGACTGAACTGGGTATTATATTCTGAATCAGATCTAAATAATTATGTAGCTTATGCAACAAAACGTGATGGAAACAAATTGCTTGGAAATTATAATGCGAAGCCAGGGAAATATTACTTAAGTGTATATAAGTATGGCGGTGGAACAGGGAATTATACAGTGCAAGTAAAATAATTTACTATAGTTTGTTTTGAAAGGCTACTTATTGCATTTTTTAGCTAGGTAAAGTATTTAATGTTAAACATTAAACTACTTCAATATATCCCTGTTCTAATTATAGAACAGGGATATATTGGCTTTATATTTTTAAATTAAATAACCTTATTGGATTTTGACAAGAAAATAATTAATATAGATTTGAATTCTCATTCGTAAAGCATGTTTTAATCTTCTTAATGCTCTTTCATTTTTGTCTCAATGCTTGTTTTCAAATCAGTTGATACTTGATCGAAATACCCCAAAACTATCTTCCTAATATCATCGGATATAACTTTCAAATCACTAGCTAAGTTTTCAGTAAGATGTTCTTTTTCTATCGGTTGTAACTTGTCATAAAATTCACCAGCCTGCTGAAAGTCATCCTGTTTAGATATAGAAGCCCTTTCAAGTTTACCTTCAACATACCTTCCGTCACCGCTTGTAATTTGATTAGCAGGTGTCCAATCTTGCTGTTGGTTAATCGTTAATTTACGAAATTCAGGACCAATTCTTCTTCTTTGAGAATCACTATAAATGTTCGCACGTCCTTGCAACATTTTATCGTCTGATAGTTCTGCACCGTCTAGTAAATTAGAAGGGGAGAAGGCGACTTTCTCTACTTGTTCCATATAATTTTCAGGATTTTTATTTAATACCATTTTACCGACTGGTATAAGAGGGTACGCTTTTTCATCCCATACTTTTGTATCATCTAAAGGGTCATAAGAAAGATGAGCTTCATCTTTCGGATCCATGAGCTGGACATATAAACCATATTCCACTGGTTTACCATTTGCAATTGCATCATATAAATCTTTCCCGCTATAATCAGGATTTTCGGCAGCTAGTATATTTGCTTCTTTACTAGTAATGTATTGTACACCTTCAAATGGATACCAATGATACTTTACATACTTTCGATTACCTTCCGCATTTCTCCAAACGTATGTATTTACACTATGTCCTGGGATGTGGCGAAGACTTTTTGCGGTACCAGTATCAGAGTATAAATGGACAACAAAATGAATGGATTCGGGTGCTCTAGCGACAAAACTCCAAAATCTATCAGGGTCTATTAAGTTATTTTTAGGTGAAGGCAAGAGTGCTTTAATAGTTTCAGGGAAACGCATCGGATCACGAACAGAAAAGACAGGAATGTGATTACATAAAAGGTCAAAAATTCCATCATTTGTATAAAACTTTGTAGCAAAACCGCGCACATTTCTAGAAGTATCAGGTGTTCCTTTCGTACTAACAGCTAATGAAAACCGTACCATAACAGGAACTTTCTCATTAGAATTTTGTAAAAAACTTAGTTTAGTATGTTCTGACATCGGATATATTGTTTGAAAATAACCGAATGCACCGTAACCTTTTACATGAACAGGTCTTTCTAAAATTTTTTCATGAATAAATTCTTGTAACGCCTCGTGCAGTACACTATCTTGCTTTAAAACAGGTCCACGTGAACCAACTGTTTGAGAGTGAAGTTTAGCTGGTTCATTACGTTCTCGATTTTGATTAAAGTCTTCTCCTAATAAAGATGGCCTCTGTTTATCATATTTTTCATTCATCGATTTAGCCTCCAAATCTTTTTCGTCGATTGTTACTAAATATGATTCTTTAGTCTTGATTATGTATTACATACAAAGTTCAAATTAGTTACATACCGCTAGATGAAAAAAACGCACATGCAGTGGACCTGTTGAAATAGAAGAAATTATGGAAAAATGAATATCGGGAAGAGAAATAACACGTTTTATTTAAGAGGTGGAAGAAAACCACTATTAAAATTTCAATCTTAAAAATTAATTTGTAAATGAATTTATAGATAATGAACATGAAAAACGGGAAAATAGCCAGGAGGAATTTATTATGTCGGATTGGTTTCAATTAGATAAAGAATATATGATGCCTACGTATTGTCGTACGGAGGTTGCGATAGAAAGAGGAGAAGGTTGTAAACTTTATGATGTAGGTGGAAAAGAGTATTTAGATTTGTTTTCTGGTGTTGGAGTAAATGTGTTAGGGTACAATCATCCTAAAATTGTGCAAACGACCATGGAGCAAGTTACGAAATCGTTGCATCTTCCATTTCATTTTTTAAATCCAGTTGCGATTGAGTATGCAAAGAAATTAGTTGATTACTCTTTAAAAAATGGTAAAGTCTTTTTTACAAACTCTGGTACGGAAGCGACAGAAACGACTTTAAAATTAATTGATAAGTATAGATTTATTACGAATGAAGAACGTAACGGAGTCGTTGTGCTGAAAGATAGTTTCCACGGGCGTACGTTAGGGGCACTTCATTTCACGAGACAAGAAAATGTATATCAAAATTTTCCTAAAACATCTATTCCTGTATATGAAGTAGAGCGCGAGAATATAGAGCAATTAGAAGAAACAATCATAAATGAAAAGCCTATTGCAATTATGATTGAGCCTGTTTTAGGAAGTGGGGGGATTTATCCTTTATCAAGTGAATATTTGCATAGTGTTCAACATCTTTGTGATACATACAATGTACTTCTAATAGTCGATGAAGTACAAAGTGGTATGGGCAGAACTGGAAAACTATTTGCTTATCAAAATTTCAATATTACACCAGATATTATTCAAATTGGTAAAGGAGCAGGAGGCGGGATACCGCTTGGAGGAATTATTGTAGGTGAAAAGTTATGTGATGTATTTTCACCAGGAGATCACGGAACAACATTTGCTCATTCATCGATGGGAACAGCTTTAGGTTTAACGGTATTAAATATATTACTCGATGATGGATTAATGCAAGAAGCTTATGAAACGTCACTATATTTAAATGACAAACTGCAAGAAATTCAGAAAGAAAACTCTTATTATATTAAGGAAGTACGCCATGCTGGTATGATGTTTGGTATTAGTGTGAACGATACGAATGAAAATGTGAAGAAATTACAGCTCGAATTAATGGAGAAAGGGATGTTAGTCGATGTTACACAAGGCAATATCGTCCGTTTACTTCCTCCGTATATAATTACAAAAGAGGAAATTGATACATTTATTAATGAATTTATATTCGCTATTCATAGTGTGGCAGCTATAGCAAATGTTTAAAAATCTTTACGAAACTACAAATATAAAAAGTACCTTATTTTTAATTCGCGCAGGAAGAAAATAGGGGTGAAAAAAATAAATTTACGTATTAAAATAAAAAGCTGAAAAAGGCACTCATACAGCGCCTTTTTCAGCTTTTTAAAATACTTAATTACTTAACAAAGGAAGCATCTCATTGGACAAATAATTAATTATGTGAAACAATAATAACAGATAAGGAGACGTTGCTTTTCCTTAAGTGCTTCGTATTGAATTTATTCTAGTAAGAGAAGGTGTGCTTAAAGAAGTTAAATTAAATAAGGAGCTGTTTTACTATATGCAACAAAATAATGATTTAAATTTTGAACCTCAAGACGTTAATATTGTCAATCCTAAACAAGCTAGGAAAGCAGTGGTTGCTACTGGCATTGGGAATGCAATGGAGTGGTTTGACTTTGGATTATACGCGTATTTAGCGGTTATTTTAAGTCAAATATTCTTCTCAGGTGTGGATAATAGTGGTTTGCAACTTGTACTTACATTTGGTACATTTGCAGCGGCCTTTCTCGTTCGACCAATCGGAGGTATTTTCTTTGGTAGAATAGGAGATAAATACGGCCGAAAGATTGTTTTAAGTACAACTATTATTTTAATGGCACTGTCTACATTATTCATCGCATTACTACCAACCTATGAACAAATTGGTGTATGGGCACCAATACTACTTTTAGTTGCTCGAATGATTCAAGGCTTCTCTACAGGCGGCGAATATTCAGGAGCAATGGTTTATATCGCAGAATCTTCTCCAGATAAAAAGCGTGGTATACTCGGTAGTGGTCTTGAAATTGGAACACTCTCAGGTTACATTGCTGCTTCGGTAATTGTTACCATTTTGACGTTATTATTAACAGATGAGCAAATGCTCAGCTGGGGATGGCGTATTCCTTTCTTAATTGCTGCACCAATTGGTTTGGTCGGTTTATATTTACGACGTCATTTAGATGAATCTCCCATCTTTGAAGAGATGGAAAAAGCACAAGAGGAATCTGAAGACAACGAACAATTTTCATTTATGGATATATTAAAATATCACAAAAAAGACTTCTTATTAAGCACAGTAATTGTTGCCTTCTTTAACATTACAAACTATATGATCCTATCATATATTCCTTCTTATCTAACTCAAGTACTTAAAGTCAAAGAAACAACTGGCTTATTAATTATTTCAATTACGATGGCACTTATGATTCCATTGGCACTTTATTTCGGTAAATTAAGTGATAAAATTGGTAATAAACGCGTAGTGCAAATTGGTTTACTAGGTTTAACAGTATGTTCCATTCCGGCATTTTTATTAATAGGTAACGGACATATTGCCGCTATATTTGCAGGTATTTTCGTTTTAGGTTTCTTCCTAAGTGTATATGAAGGAACATTACCTTCGTTATTACCATCGCTCTTTTTCACCGATGTGCGTTATCGAGCACTTTCGATCTCCTTTAATATTTCTGTATCGATATTCGGTGGAACAACGCCGCTTGTATGTTCATACTTAGTTCATGCGACTGGTAATCCGCTCGCACCGGCATTTTATTTAACAGGTGTAAGTATTATTGGATTAATTGCATTTAGTGTACTATTCGTTACAACATCAGGACGTGCGCTAAAAGGTTCGTATCCTACAGTAGAATCGAAAAAAGAAGCACACTTAATCGCTAAAGAAGACCCTGAAGAAACACTTTGGTGGCATGAAGAATCTTTAGAAATTGAAGCAGGGAAGAATGCTTAAGTTTGAAAAGTAATTTGTTGTTAAATCGATATTTCTTGTCGAAACGTTGATATAATTCAAGTTGTGTTCGATATATTTAATTTTACGTCGATATAATTTCATTTACTAGTACAATCTTAAGTAAGAAGAAAAAGAATCTAGTCAAAGGTCTAACTTTTGACTAGATTCTTTTTGTATATATCATTTTCTCTTCTTCTTCTTCAAACTCTTCTGATAAGCATAAAGCTTATGAACCTCTTCCTTAAATTCCTGAAGTAGTATCATATCCTCACGATTCGAATATCGTACCGCATTATAAGCATCTATAATAATATGACTCTGAATATTTACATCTTCTTCAAGATTTATTCTTTCAAGCCAAGCTTCAACAGTTTCTCCTCGTTCACGATTTAAAGGAGGTGATAGTTTACTTTCAAGTTTGAAAATTTCTTTTCGAATTTCATTATGTGGTGGTTTATTTCGCTTCATTCGTTTTTGGCTCATACCTTCTTTATCAGTAATGATTGTAGATTCGAAGACTGGTATATTTGGTAAACTTAAATGTTTTCGTTTTTTTACTATTTTCCAAACGACATAAAAAGCAATGACTGTACAGACTATTATTGTAGCGCTATTTATGAGTATGGGGTCAAAATCAGGAAGTTTTTTCCCGTCTTCAATTTGTGGTTTTAAGAGGTGTCCTTTATTCGCCCAAACTCCTTCTGTATCTTTCATTTCAGCTGCTTTAATTAATGGCATTAGAGCATAGCCGACTCCTAATGCGATAAATTCAGTCATAAAACCAAACATAAGTCGAATGAAAGGAAACACTTGAATAATTAATATACTCATTATGCCAATGGTAATGATAGAAGCAAAACGTAATAGTTGTTGTTTGCGATTAGCCCCTGTTAGCCAAAATGTAATCATTAAGTGTAAAGCTAACATTAATAATTTCCATAACGGTGGAAAGGGTGCATAAAATATTGCTGAAACGACAAACCATACAATACCTCCTAACGATTTTTGAACTGGATATCCTGGTCCGACCGCATGTACGATAAAGAAAAATAGTGGTAATATGATTGTGCCAAAAAGAGAAAAAGGTAGAAATAAAGAAAAACCGACTATTTGAAGAACTAACAGTATTACAAATCCTGATGTTTTTTTCTTCATTAATTTATAAATAAGAAATACTCCTATATAGCCTGTTGTTAAAAATATAGCAATGCCAATTAGTTCATCTCTTTCTGTTAATAATGAAAGCAAGAGGAGCAGAATGAAATCATGAATGTGATATAGCCAAGTTTTCAACTGATTCCACCATCCCTTCATTATTAATGAGAAACGTAGGTTGTGTTAGAAGAGGAAGCTCATTTTTCTGCAAACCAATGTATATCATTGTAGACGAGCGTTCTCTTTTTCTCGTTACATAGTGAAGAAATCCTTGTTTCGGAAGTAGCGTACTATCATCTGTAATACGTGCTAATTCCTCTAACGCCTTTGCATATTGCGTTTGTCCTTCATTTAACGGTATATGTAATGCACCACCTTCTGCTAATACACTAATAAATAATTCAAACGGAATTTGATGCTTCGTTGCGTATTGGCAAATGTATGTTGTAAATGAAATAAGGTCTTCTACATTCTCTTTCCAACCAAACCCACGATCAGCAGCTAAAGAAAGACAAAGCGTCCAACTATAATTTTTTACTGGTTCATATTGCTTTGCTTGTAATTCCTGCATTTTAGCAGATGCTTTCCAATGGATAGAGCGGAAAGACTCACGTTCATATCTTTTTACACCGATAATAGATGTTTCATCATTGTAAAAAGAGAAATTCGTTCGATAAGAACCGTTTAATAGTTGCTGAAGTTCTTGCAAACCTGCTACTTCTTTAGGTGAAGGATACACAATAATTTCTGTTCTTAATTTATCGAAAACAGGTAAATGTACAGTTAACAAATGAAAAGGATCTTTTAATACACATTCGAACTGTTCAATTTGGAACACACCACGCTTCGTTGCAGTTAATGTTAAATCCCATTTTTGCGCTGAATGTGCAGGTTGTGAAAACGGGAAAGAAAATAGTGTTTTTGATATTTGTTCAATTCCTTGATCCTTATGCGGTATGAGGGACGAATTCAAATGAAAGTAACAAACACCGTTAACGAGTGGTATGTTTGCACCATTTTTTAAATGAATAAAAAACTGTCCAGATTCATCAGGGAAAAGCCGAGTCGTTTGTTTCTCATTTATAACTTGAAATTTTTTCTCTATGTAAGCGACATATTTATAAATAAAAATCGCAAATAAATAGTAGAAGAAAAAGAGAAACATAAGAATTCGTTGCGGTAGAAAAAACGTAAAAAGTAAAGCGATTGGCACAGTTAATTGAATAATATGAAGTTGAAAAAATAAAGGTACAGTTACAACACGCTGTCCATTCATGCTTGCTCAATCTCCACTGGTACGTCAACTTCTTTTAATATCCTTTGCATGAGTTCATTTTTTGTAGTTCGTAAGGCACCTTCCATTGATAAGACGATACGGTGATTCCAAACAGAAGGAACTAAAAATTGTATATCTTCAGGTGTGCAATATTCTCTGCCGCGTAAAAAGGCTAATGCTTGAACTGTGCGTACTAAAGCTAATGTGGCACGCGGGCTTACACCGTTAGCGATGTAATCGTGATTTCTTGTAGCATGTGCAAGTTTAATAATGTAGTGTTCTAGCGCCTCAGATACGAATACTTCCTTCACTTGTTTCTGTGATTCTAATATGTCTTCTAAAGAAATGACAGAAGTAACGCTTTCTAACGGTGCATTGTTACGAAAACGGCGCATCATTTTTAATTCATCTTCCGGAGCCGGATACCCAATTGAAATTGTCATTAAAAATCGATCAAGCTGTGCATCTGGAAGAGGGAAAGTTCCTTGTGATTCAATTGGATTTTGCGTCGCGATAACAAAGAACGGTTTCGGAAGAGGAGTAGATTGTTTTTCAAGCGTTACTTGTCGTTCTTCCATTGCTTCTAATAAACTAGACTGTGTTCTAGGCATCGCGCGGTTAATTTCATCAGCAAGTAGTATGTTTGTCATAACTGGTCCAAGTCTTAATTCGAATTCACTCGTTTTTGGATTGAAATACTCAATACCTGTTACATCACTCGGAAGTACATCAGGTGTAAATTGAACGCGAGAAAAACTACCACCAATACTTTTTGAAATTGTCTTTGCTAGTAATGTTTTCCCGGTGCCAGGCACGTCTTCCAGAAGTACATGTCCGTCAGCAAGCAATGAAACGAGTAGTAAATCAATTACATTCTCCTTACCAACAAACACAGATCCTATATTTTCTTTTAATTTATTAATCATATGTAACATTCCTTTCATAATAAAAGAGCTAATATTTCTATATTTTAACAAATTATTCAGAAAATTGATATGATTTTTTAATTCAAAGAAATGGATATTTAATTTTAAAATTACACTTGCATATTTTGGAATATGATTATACAATATCGTTATACGATGTATCGCGAGTCGATATATCACAAAGCGATGTATCGGAGGTAGTTATAATGAATGGGAAAGCGCAAAAATATATTCCATTAACTGAAGCGACATATTACATATTGTTGTCATTAGTGAAGCCTATGCACGGTTATGGAATTATGCAAATGGTAGAAGAGATGACAAATGGAGAAGTAAAGCTCGGTCCTGGTACTTTATATGGGAATACAACGAAGTTACTAAAAGAGAAGTTAATTGTTGAAGTTGCCTCTACAGACAGGAAGAAGTGTTATGAGTTAACGCCGTTTGGGAGGGAAGTACTGGAACTGGAGTACAATAGATTACAGCGATCTGTAAGAAATGGAAATAGTATATTAGGGGAGTGAATGAAAGATGAAGACAAAAAAGGTATTCAAATTTTTCATGGCATGGAGTTTAGAAAAAGAAGAAGCTTTTTTACGGAAAATGCATCAAAAAGGCTGGGCGTTACAAAGGTATAATTTGATGTATACGTTTAAGAAAACAGAACCAAAAGATGTAATATATAAAGCGGATTTTAGATTGGTTTACAGGGATTCAAAAGAAAAACAACAAGAGTACTTTGAAATATATGAAATGTCTGGTTGGAAACGTGTCACAAGTTTTACAAGATGGAATTATTTTTGTAAGGAAGTAGAGGAGGGAATTGAGTTACCTGACATATATTCAGAGAAGGACACAAAGGTGCAAAAAATGAAGGAGTTATTACAATTCTTCGCATTGATTTCAATAACTATATTACCCTCAATGTATAGCGTATTTTTAAATTCAACAGAATCAAGAGTGCCAATTTGGGCGAAAGTTATGACAGGGCTTGTAGGTTGTATGTATGCTTATTTCTTTATGAGGCTCTTATGGAAAATTAAGAAATTGAAAAGCGAAATATTATAATAAAGATTGGATTTTAAAAGAAGATGATTACCGGAATCATCTTCTTTAATTTTTATGTGATTCTATTTTGTTCATTCTTTTTTACACAATAAAAGACTATATATTTAAGGCATAGAACTAACAGTTACAAAGATAATACTAGTAATAATACCTAAAAAAATCATAAATGATGAAGAAACGATTAATAATAATGAACTACTGATTAATACTATTTTATTAGAGTTTTGATGTTTAAAGTGGTAATAAAGTAAAAAGCTGCAAACAGTAGAAACAATCCATATAGCTAGACCGTAAGGAGTTGTTACCTTCTTCCAATCGAAAATCCAAAAGTAAAAAATGCCTATGTGACAAGTTAATAGTAGAAATGTAGATGGAATCATTAACTTTTTATTTAAAATCATTTATTTCACCTCTCTTGTGTAAATATTACCAAAAGAGTGTGGAGTTGAAAATATAATATGGAAGTGAATAAGGTTTTCACTTAAAGAAATTACAAGGTGAGTGCATTTGTTCCTAAATCAATTTCCATTTGCATGGGAATTTAAATGGAAAAAGAACCATATAAAATTATGAAGGGGGAAAGTCATAAAATGCAGAGAATGAACAATTATTTTCGTGCTCGTGCGAGTATGGTATACATGATGACTAATAATGAAGTAATGAATCACATTGTTGCTTTTCATATGGATACGAATGGAATGCTCACCTTTTTAGGTTCTTACCGAACTTACGGAAGAGGTACTGGTATAAAGGAAGTTTCTACAGAAACGGCAAACGATGGTATAGATCCTCTAGCATCACAAGGTTCTCTGACATTGTCCCGTGATGGTCGTTTCCTATTTGCAGTTAACGCAGGCAGTCATAGTATTAGTAGTTTTATCATAGCAGATAACGGGGTGCCGATTTTCGTGGATGTAAAGCCATCAGGAGGTGCTCAGCCCAATAGCATTGGTGTGTATGATAATCTTCTCTACGTCTCCAATGTAGGTAATGCTGCAAACAATTTTGCATCAAATATTACTGGATTTCACATAGATGATAAGGGAAACCTTACACATATTCCAGGATCCACTCATGCTCTCAGTACCTTTAATGCTCAACCTGCACAAGTTCTCTTCACACCGGATGGTAGTAAAATTGTTGTCTCCGAGCTTACATCAAACCATCTCAGTGTCTTCCATGTAAATACAGATGGTACGGTTACAGGACCAATTGTTAATGATTCTTACGGTAAAGGCCCATTGGGTGCTTACTTTCTATCGTCCGGAATTCTCTTAGTTACAGAAGCGGTTTCAAATGCGTTGTCATCTTATTCATTGAGAAATGACGGTACTCTTCATGTAATCAGCGGCTCTGTACAAAACGGATATAAAACTGCTTGTTGGGTTATAACAACGAAGGATGAACGTTTTGCCTACACTACGAACACTTTAAGTGGCTCCATATCCACCTACCAAATCGCCCCGAATGGAGCACTGTCGGTAGTAAGGCATAATACTAGTACACCGCCGGGGACTGCGCCAGGTCTTCCGATGGATGTTGGAGTGAGTAAAGATGGACAACATTTTTACACCCTTAACGGAAATCAGGGGACAGTGTCAGTATTTAATATTCAAAGTGATGGTAGTCTAGTAAGGTTGCAGGTTGTTGCTTCATCCAATGTGCCTTATTTTGGGTCGCAAGGTTTAGCTGTTCTTTGATTCTATTGGGCCGCTATTTTTGTGTAGAACAGAAATATATATGACGGTGTACGTATAGTAGACATGTAGATAAATTAGGAACCTTTAATTAAACAGCAATTGTGCATCTTGCTTACGTAAAACAGAAAAAACCCCCTATAGAAAATTGGTAGGGGGTAATAAAGATGTTTAAGAGAAAGACTGATTTTGAGCCGGTTTAATAAATTGTTCTGGGTTTTCAACAAGCCCGCATACAGCACATTGGACGCGGTAAGTAGGTCCTTGATAAGCCATATGAAAAGCGTTCATCGTTTCATTTGTGTATTCTTCTTCTACTTGGCCAGTTTGTGGATTTAATTTTACTGGTTTTACTTGTTGCTCAAGAATATTAAAGCGAGTGCGGTTCGTTTTACAGCTTGGACATAACATTGGTTCCATATGTATACACCTCCATTTGTAGCATTTCTTAAATGATATGAATTTATGCACATAGTTTTATGGTCATGTAGAAAAAACTTTCTCAACATAAATAGGTATATATTATATTTAAAATTCAGAAAAAATAAAATATAATACTATGTAAGAACTGGTTATGTCCAAACCAAATCTCCTGTTTTATGCCAATAAGC
Organism: Bacillus hominis; assembly: GCF_030348325.1. Classification (NCBI taxonomy): domain Bacteria; kingdom Bacillati; phylum Bacillota; class Bacilli; order Caryophanales; family Bacillaceae; genus Bacillus; species Bacillus hominis. The sequence goes on along the minus strand of NZ_JAUCFS010000005.1, from coordinate 2,710,083 downwards.
TGGGGGCCGAGAAATCGGCCTCATTTTTTTGTGCTCGGCTCTATAAGATACAAGGTTTTTAAAAACATTTGTCGAATTTTTAGAGGTGAAGGTAAAGGGGGAATTATTATGAATTTAAAAATGAAATACATTATTTTATATGTAGAAAAGTTTGAACAATGTCTTCAGTTTTATAAAGAAATTTTAAAATTACCAATAAGAGCTGAACACGGTACATATATCGAATTTGAAACAGGATCTACAATTTTAGCAATGAATACGCGAGAGGATGTAAAGGAGTTAACTGGATTACCACTTACTGAAGGGGTATTACAGTCTTCTCATTTTGAATTAGGGTTTGTTGTAGAGGATGTAACAGCAACAATTGCGGAATTGAAAGAACAGGGAGTTAAGGTGCTAGTTGAACCGATGACGAAACCGTGGGGACAAACAATTGCTTACATTGCTGACCCAGACGGTAATTATATTGAAATTTGTAGTTCATTAGAATAGAAGGAGATAAAGAGGATGGGGTTTCCGAAATTAGAAACAGAACGTTTACTATTAAGAGAACTTACACTGTTAGATGCAGAAACAATGTTCCATTATTTTTCAAAAGAATCCGTTATTCGTTATTTCGGAATGGATTCTTTCGAAAATATTGAGCAAGCGAAAACAACGATTCAAATGTTCAAAAATCGTTATGAAGAGGGAAGTGTGTTTCGCTGGGGAATTGAGAAAAAGGGGACCGGCCAATTAATCGGAACGTGTGGATTTCATTTAATTAACAATCACCACAAAAGGGCTGAAATTGGTTATGAATTAGATGATACATATTGGGGAAAGGGATATGCATCTGAAGCGCTTCAGGCCATTTTAACTTATGGATTTGAATCGTTACAGCTCATAAGAATCGCTGCTGTCGTATATGTAGAAAATAAAGCTTCTCAAAAATTGTTATTGAAAGCAGGGTTTCAAGAAGAAGGATTACTTCGAAAACATATGATTCAAAATGGTGTTGCCCATGATACAATTTTATACTCATTATTAAAAGAAGAATGGCAGAAGTAATGAGTACAAGTGAACTTATAAATGTTATGAAGAAATATACAGAAAACAGATTTATTTTAGGTATAGATGGTTTAAGTCGATCGGGAAAAACAACATTTGTAACAAATTTAAAGGAAAATATGAAACAAGAAGGCATCCCGTTTCATATTTTCCATATTGATGATCATATAGTGGAGCGAAATAAACGCTATCATACAGGATTTGAAGAATGGTATGAGTATTATTATTTACAATGGGATATTAAATGGCTGCGGCAGAAATTTTTTCAAAAGTTACAAAGTGAAACAAATTTGAAGTTGCCTTTCTACCGCGATGATACCGATACATGTGAAATGAAAAAAGTACAGATTCCTATTGTAGGTGTAATTGTAATTGAAGGAGTCTTTTTGCAGCGAAAAGAATGGAGAGATTTCTTTCACTATATGGTGTATTTGGATTGTCCAAGAGAGACAAGGTTTCTTCGTGAGAGTGAGGAAACGCAGAAGAACCTTTCAAAGTTTAAAAACAGGTATTGGAAAGCAGAGGATTATTATTTGGAAAGTGAAACACCGGAGAAGAGAGCGGACTTAGTCATAAAATGATTTGAAAATAGCAGGATTAGTTATTAAGTAGAAATATAATGGCAGATAAAGTGGTAGTGTCCACTTTATCTGTTTTTTATATCATCCAAATTTTGGTTATCTGTGCTAAAATAATTTCATAATTATATAGAAGGGGGATGATAGGATGGACACCGAAATAGTTCCCAAAAAGAAGTACAGTATAATAAGCTATGTATCTTTACTCATCGGAATTATGTGTTTTTTATTCGTTTTTATAACTCCAACGAGAATAGCAAATGCCGGAAATATAGTTGGAGATTATATAACGATTGCCCTAACAGGTATAGGTATCATACTTTCAATAATCACAATGACGAAAAAGACAGAGAAGAAGGGGATTGCTATTATTTCATTAATACTGTCCTCATCGTTCTTTATATTTTGGATAATCGCGATTATTTTATTATTTACTGGTCAAATTAATTTTGCACCGTAATAAGCAATAAAAGAGTCCTTCATACAAGAAGGACTCTTTTTATTCGGTATCTTCAGGTTGATATTCTAAAATATCCCCAGGTTGGCATTCTAATGCTTTACAAATAGCATCTAAAGTTGAAATTCTAATTGCTTTTGCTTTTCCATTTTTTAAGATAGAAAGGTTAGCCATTGTAATTCCAACCTTCTCTGAAAGTTCAGTTACGCTCATTTTTCTTTTCGCTAGCATTACATCAATATTCACGATAATTGCCATGTTATTCACCTCAGACCGTTAAATCATTTTCTGACTTTATATCTATCGCATCTTTTAAAAGTCTTTGGAGAACGGCAGCAAAGACTGCGATAACCATTGAAGCAAAGATTAGAAGCATGCCCAATATAATAATACCTGGTGCGTCATCTCTCTCTGCTACAAGATAGAAGAGTGGCATGCCGACCACATATAAAATACTGATTGTTACTGCACAGTGTTTTATCTTTTTTAAAGCTCTAACAGATAATTTCGAGAAGGCGTTACCCTTGTCAATATAGCTCACAAGTTTAAAAGCTTGATACAGAGCGAAATAAAAAGGTACCACCGTTGCATACAGATTGATTAAAATAAGATATTTTATATATGCAATATCGGGATACAATTCCGCTGCATAGTTCCCTATGTTAGGAACTAAAAATATACATAAAGCAAGAACAGGGATTCCCATAAGAATAATAGCTGTCTTTAAAAAGAGTGTCGATCCTTGTTTCATATAAAGCACCTCATTTAAATATTATCTATTTAATCTAACATGATATTTATCGTTTAACAATAAATTTTTATTTATTTTAATCGTGTTTTTATTGTTGAACCAATTTTAAATTTTAATGAAGATAATCGTTCCTTCTTTCTGTAAATGATGTTATGTTAAAAGTAACGATTCAGTCTTTTTTATCCCGCTATTTGTGGGAATCGGGCTGCTCGTAAACGCCCGATTGGTGAGGGCTAATAATCAGTGGGGGATGAACAAAACCCACACTGATTAAAGTTTCACTTTATAATAAGAGTTTTTAGAAAATCAATATTTTTCGTAATTTGAAGAGGTGTTAATGAAATGAAATCGTACACGCAATTTGAACGAAGAAAACACATACTAGATGAGTTAGAAAAGTACAACCGAGTTATGGTGAATGATTTAGCGAAGGTATTAAATGTTACAACAGAAACGATACGAAGAGATTTAGATATGTTGCACAAGGAAGGGCAGCTTACGAAAATACATGGTGGTGCAATTAAGAAGAAAGATCAAACACTAGAATTTCATTTTGATAAACGTCGATCTGAGAATATTGAAGAAAAACGAAAAATTGCAATGGAAGCAAGTAAAATCGTAGAAGATAATGATATTATCGCAATTGAAATTGGGACAACCACAATGCAAATTTTAGATTACATATACGATAAAAAGAATTTGACAATTTTAACAAACTCGATACCAGCTGTAAATAAAATTATTGAGCTGAAAGACCAGTATGATTCCTTTGATTGTAGGTTAATAGTCATAGGGGGAATATTGAATACGAATTCCTTAGCATTGTCTGGAGAAATGACATTAAACTATCTGGATCATTTCACTGTTAATAAATTATTTGCTTCTTGTGATGGTATTTCATTAGAAAAAGAACTGACATGTTCGTATATTGAAGATGCACAAATATTTAAGCAGCTAAAGAATAATGCAAAACAAGTTGTAATGATGGCTGATGAATCAAAGTTTAATTTAACAAAGTTTTATAAAAGCGGAAGTTTTAGTGATATAGATGCGTTATATACGAATGCGAAGCTCGATGAATCGTGGCAAAATATGCTAACAAGTAATGGGGTTGAAGTAATAACAGTATAGAAAAGCTAAAAGAAGACTATTTCTTAGTAAGTTGAGAAATAGTCTTCTTTTCTTGTTTATATGTTGTTTTGTTTTGTTAATTTGTTGTTTTTACAATTAGTTAACAAATTAACAACATTGCGTTAATAATGTACCCGTACAATATGAATTAGGAGGTGGCAAGAATGCAAATAAAACTATCAAAAGCTGTGTTCTTTTTACTACCAGTTGGAATACCTCTAATTTTGTTTTGGATTATTCCGAATTTCATTAGTTTAGGTATTAGTTTTACTGATTGGGATTTTATGACGAATGATTTTAACTTTGTTGGTTTAGAAAACTATTTTAATTTATTTACACAAGATTCTTTTATGCAAGCATTGCTCAATACGTTTTATTTCGGAATTGGAACAGTCATTCCAACAATTGCATTGGGCTTAGGTTTCGCATTATTCTTCCGAAAAAAATTTAAAGGTTCTGCATTGTACCAATTAATGATCTTTTCACCTTGGGTAACGCCAACAATAGCTGTATCCATTGTGTGGTCACTCTTATATGAACCTCAATTTGGAGTTATTAATAAAGTTCTAAACTTTTTCGGAATACCAGGTTTGGACTGGCTTCAAAGTAGTCAAACAGCGATGTTAGCAGTCATTATTATGACGGTTTGGAAATTAGTTGGTTGGACAATGATCTTCTATATCGGTGCATTAGAAAAAGTTCCAGATAGTTTATATGAAGCAGCTAGTATTGATGGAGCAAATTCATGGCAGAAATTCCGATATGTAACACTGCCGATGGTTTCATCAACAACTTTCTTCTTAGTTGTCGTTAATACAATTTCTTCGGTGCAGGCTTACGATCAAATAAAAATTTTAACACAAGGTGGGCCTAGTGGTTCAACGCGTACGTTACTGTATTTATTCTTCCAACAAGGGTTTGAACAGTTTGATATGGGATCTGCAACGGCAATCGCATTTATCATACTAATCATTACAATTTTACTATCTGTTATTAACAAAATAATAGGTGATAAGTGGGTGAACTATTAAGGTGAATAATATGAAAAAAGGTCCATTAATCGTAAAGCATCTCTTTCTAGCGTTATCAAGTATACTATTTGTTTTTCCATTCATATGGATGGTACTTGGTTCGTTTAAAACATCTAGTGAAGTGTTACAAGGAGGTTTTTGGCCTAAGGAATTTCACTGGGAAAATTATCGTCAAGTATTAGATATCCTACCATTTAGCACATATTTATTTAATAGTTTCTATACTTCTTTCATCATTACTATATATGTACTTGTTTCGTCAGCACTTTTTGCTTATATGTTGGCATTTTATAAGTTTAAAGGTAAAAATATTACGTTTAGTGTTGTGATGGCAACCTATATGATCCCTGGAGCTGTATCATATGTTCCTGTATATGTAATGTTAGGGAAATTTGGGCTACTTGATTCACATTTTGGATACATGATTTCTATGGCTGTTAGCGTATTCGGTATTTTCTATTTAAAACAAACGTTCCACAAAGTTGGTTTTGAAATAGTAGAAGCAGCCAAAATTGATGGGGCAAGTGATTGGCGTATTCTTTGGAAGATTATCTTTCCAATGACACGATCATCATTTGTAACACTAGGATTGGTCACATTTATTGGTAATTATAATAATTACATGTGGCCAGCTCTTATATTGAAAGATAATACGCAAAAGTTAATTACGAATGGAATTGCTGATTATTTCATTAATAGTTCCTTAGGGCGAGATTGGTCACACATTATGGTTGCAAGTACAATCGCAACAGTTCCGCTCTTAATCGTATTTTTGATTCTGCAAAAATGGTTCTTATCTGGTGTTACTGATTCAGGAATAAAGGGGTAAATAAATATTAAAGGAGATTTGTGGGATGAAAAAACTATTCATGCTTCTAACAGTTATAACATTGTTTGTTAGTGCACTTGCGGGTTGTTCAGGCGGAAAAGGAAGTACGGTTAAAGCGAGTAAAGAAGGGGAGAAGGTTGTTGTTCCATTCATTAATGGAGTAGGGGGCTCTCTTGCAGATAGTGTAGATAAGATTGTGGAAGAATACAATAAAAGTCAGGACAAATATGTAGTGAAAACGACAAAAGCAGGTAGCTACGATGAGTCATATCAAAAGCTACAAAGTGGATTTGCAGCGAATAACCAAGAAGCAATTGCATTACTAGGTTCAGATGTCATTCAAGAATATGCTAAAAAGCAGTTAATCGTACCTATAGATGAATATGTTAAAAATGATACTAATTTCAAAAAAGAAGATTATGGAAAAGGGTTTATGGAGCAAGCAACAATTGACAATAAGTTATATGGCATTCCGTTTTACGGTACAACGCAAATTTTTTATTACAATAAAAAAGCATTAGCGGAGAATGGCTTTACAAAAGATGATTTAAAGACGTGGGAAGGTGTAGAAAAGGTAGCAAAAACAGTCGCAAAACGTGGTGAAAATGGAAATGTAACATATGCGGGCTGGATGCCGATGTGGGGCACATCAAACTTAATTGATGCGGTTCGCAGTGCTGGTGGAAATGTATTAAGCGAAGATGGTACAAAAGTATTAATTAACGATGACACTTGGGTTTCGGTATGGGAGAAATTCCGTACATGGCTACATGAAGATAAAATTATGAAAATACATTCAGGTGGAACTGGATGGGAATATTGGGATAAAACTGTAATTGATTTAGTTGAAGGTAGAACATTAGGATTTACAGGCTCATCTGGTGATCAAGGATTTGTTTTTAAATCATTAGGAAAAGGAATGACGGAAGAAGAACGCCTTAACACATTTGAAGCATTACCTCAGCCTGCTTGGGGTAATAATAAACCAGCGCCAAAACTAGAAACATATTTATTCACATTAACGAGAAACATTGATCCAGAAGTAGCAAAAGGCGCGTATGACTTTATGAAATTTGCGACAAGTACTGAGAAAACGGCTGAATGGTCAATGGCAACGGGTTATATCCCTGTTCGTAACAATGTAACAGATTATGGTCCATATGCTGAATTTGTTAAAAAACAACCACAAGCATTAGTTCCATTAGAACAAGCAAACAATAATGGAGTGGGACCATTTGTAGATCCAACGGGCGGGAAAATTAATGACGCTTTAAATGTAGCTAAAGATAAAGTAGAGATTGAAGGAGTTCCAGCGAAAAAAGCATTAGATGAAGCAGCTAAAGTTGCGCAAGAAGAGTTAGATAAAGTTCTGAAAAAGAAGAAGTAATATTACCAACATGAGGTGCTTTTGAACGAAGGAAGTGCCTCTAAAATTCCTTCATTAAAACGTAAAAGGTGTGAGAATGATGATCGAAATAACAAGTATGATAACACTTTCTCCATTCGTAAAAAATAAACATTGTTTCCAAATGGATGAAATTGATATTAAAAATTTCACATTAACTATTGATCAAGGGGACAGCCGGAAAATCCCGCTATTATTAATTTTGAGAGACCCTAACGGTTATGTACGTATACAATATCAAACTCCAATTGTAAATGAAAAACTAATCGTTTCGAAAGATTCAATGTTTTGCTCTGCTGGTTGTATTGGAGGAGAAATAGAGTCAGGTAATTGGGAATTAGAAGTCGTCTATATTCCTCATTGTGCAAAGAAAGCAGTAAAGTTTACCGGAGAAAAAGTTGACTACACAGTAAATATAGTAGTGAATGATCTGTTGGAACGAAAGTATAATAGAGATCATTTTTGTAAGGGAAATGTTTTTATTAATGAAGACCGTTTTAATAAGGTAGTAAATGAAGAACATCGCTGGTACAAAGGGGATTTTCATGAACATACAGATTTAACAGACGGCGAGATAGATGATGAACTTGGAATGCAAGTATGTGAAAAACAAGAATTAGATTTTTTATATGCGACGGAGCACAATATTGTTATGCCATCGTATCAAAAAGGAAACACATTAATTATACCATCTATGGAACTTACAACTCCTTACGGCCATTACAACATTTTTGGTATGAGGGAATACGTTGATTTTACAAAGTATGTAGATGAAGCATTTAGCGCTGAAAAAATGAATGCACTATTTTCACTCATGAAAGAAAAAGGTTATGTATTGAGTGTGAATCATCCGTTTATGAAGCCTTGGGCGAACCAAGTGAATATTAACTTAGAAAATGTTCATACGATGGAAATTATGTGTGATCCAACTTATAAAAAAAGTAAATCATCTACTTTAGAAGCTTTGCGTTGTTTCGATCAAATGTGGTCAAATGGTCTTAAAATCTGGGGAATAGGAGGAAGTGATTCTCATTTACATCCGTCTAAAACCTTCCCAGGATCAAAAGACCCATCAATTTACGGTGATCCAGGAACATATGTATTATGTAACGGTTTATCAATTAAAAACTTAAAATTTGCGATCAAAAACGGAAGAATTTATTTCTCTCGATTTAGAAAATTAGCGATAGACATTCAAAATGAGGGTGAAACGATTTATGTCGGTGATGAGGCTAAAGGAAATATTATTTACAACATTTCTTCTGACAAACTGTGTGAGTGGAGACTAATAATAAATGGGCAAATGATTGAACAAAAATCTGGCAGCAACGTAACTTTTGCATTTTCTTTAAATGAAGGGATGTACGCTAGAGTTGAAGGATGGGAAGAGGACGAGTTAGTAGCGTTTATTAATCCTATTCATAATAAAGTTCAGTATAAAAATATAAAAACATGGAATGAAGTTATAGGGGGAATAAAAGGTGAATAAAGCAATTATTTTTGATAAAGATGGAACATTAATACAGTTAGATTCAGTTTGGTACAAAATTGTGCATCGTGTGTTAGATGATATATTTCAAACGTATCCAAATGAAAAAAGTAAACGAGATGATTACTTATCGATTATTGGTATGAATGATAACGATTTTGAGAGTACGAGTTTACTAGCTTGTCGCACAAATTACTTTATTGCGGCTGCATGGTATTCGTTATTAGAAAATCAATATGTGAATAAAGAAGATTTTATTCAAAATGTATGTCTTCTATTTAAAAAGTACTCTACAGCAGATGATCTTGTATTTACAGAAGTGGAAGGTGCAAAGGAAACGTTACGATATTTAAAAGACAATGAATATATTATTGGGGTTGTTACGGCAGACGATGTTGATGCAGCGATTCATTCTCTAAAAATGACTGAGTTATATGATTATGTAGATTTTTTAGGTGCAGATGACGGTGTGAATAGAACAAAACCTGAAAGTGACTTTTATCATATGTTTAAAGAAAAATTTTCATTAACTGAAGAAGATGTGCTAATGGTAGGTGATACATTAACAGACGTTACATTTGCGAGAAATAGTAACATTAAAGTAGTGGGCGTCTTATCGGGTGCGAGCAGGAAGGAAGATTTAGAAGGGAAAGCGGATTATATTTTAGACAGTATGAAGGATATTTCGAAGATTTTATAAAACGTGCCCTGAGTATTTTCAAAAACAGTATTTATAAAAACAGCTCGAATTCTAGGAGGATATTATGGCTCAACTATCATTCAAAAACATTTACAAAAAATATGATCATGATGTGACAATCGTAAAAGATTTTAACCTAGAAGTAAATGATGGAGAATTTATCGTTTTGGTTGGCCCTTCAGGGTGTGGGAAATCTACAACATTACGTATGATTGCAGGACTTGAGGAGATTTCAGAGGGAGACTTTTATATTGACGGAAAACGTGTAAATGATATTTCGCCGAAAGATAGAGATATTGCAATGGTGTTTCAAAACTATGCACTTTATCCGCATATGAGTGTGTATGAAAACATGGCATTTGGATTAAAACTACGAAAGTATAGTAAAGAAGAAATTGATAAGCGTGTGCAACATGCAGCAAAAATTCTTGGGCTTGAGCAGTATTTAAGCCGAAAGCCAAAAGCACTTTCAGGTGGGCAGCGCCAGCGTGTTGCCTTAGGTCGAGCGATTGTTCGAAATGCAAAGGTATTTTTAATGGACGAGCCTTTATCAAACTTAGATGCGAAATTGCGCGTTCAAATGCGTGCTGAGATTACAAAATTACACAAGCACCTGCAAACAACAACTGTGTATGTTACACACGATCAAATAGAAGCTATGACGATGGCAACGCGCCTAGTTGTGCTAAAAGATGGTATTGTACAACAAGTCGGTACACCGAAAGAAGTGTATGATAATCCAGAGAATGTATTTGTTGGCGGATTCATTGGTTCTCCTGGAATGAATTTTTTCAAAGGAGTATTAACAGATAATGCAGTTATGATTGATAAGTGGAAAATTGAAGTGCCGGAAGAGAAGATGAAAGGCTTGCGAAATAACGGCTATACGAATAAAGAAATCATAATAGGAATACGTCCAGAAGACTTTTATTATGGAAAAGCAATCGAGGCTTTATCATATAACGCAAAAGTAACAGTACCGATTGATGTAGCAGAATTAATGGGGGCAGAAACATATCTATATTCTAATATTAATGGCCAATCCTTTGTAGCTCGTGTGGACACTTCTTTAGATGTACAAAGTCAATCAAATATAGAGCTCGGTTTAAATATGGACAAAGTTCATTATTTCGATTCAGAAACTGAGAAACGGATTGTTTTATCCCGCATTAACGGACAGTAAACGCCCACCTCAAAATTCGGTGAATACGAGAAGTTAGGCGGGAGGTAACTGCCCGTAAAAGCCCGATTGGTGAGGGCTAATAATCAGAGGGGATGGAAAAACTCCCCTCTGATTAAAGTTTCACTTTATAGATAATAATTAATATGATTATGCTTTTAGAATTGCTACAACTACTACAAATAAATGCATAGTAACACGGCCGATTATCCTTTAGATTACGGGAAATCGGCTTTTTTATATAAAAGATCGCTTAGTGTACGTTATCAAGAAATAAATTCAAAAAAACACTTGAAATATCAAGCTACTAACATATTGTATATGACTAATATGTTAGTAGCTTTTATTTTGGTAATGATTATTACAATTAGGATAGTTGATTAACTACACTTTAAATTGGTCTATTTTTTTTTGATGTATCCAGCGTATGATAACCAATCGTAAATCTAAGTCTTCCATTATAAGAGCTTATCCCCATTGTAAAGGATGGTACATAACCGTCCTCAGCTTGAACTTCACCAAACTAAATAGGTTCATTTGCTATCACTCTGGAAAAAAATTATACCCTGAACATAATACCTACTACTAACAATTTCGATTCTCTTCTGTTATAATATGAATTAGCAACATAAAGGAAAGGAATTAGAGAAAATGACCTTACAAAATACTAAAAATTTAAAAAAACAAGTTGCTCCTTTTGAAAAATCAACGATAAAAAAAAGTGTTTGGCAACTTATCAACACAATAGTACCATTTATTATTTTATGGTACCTTGCTTATAAAAGTTTGTCCGTTTCTTATTGGTTAGTATTAGTTCCATCTCTATTAGCCGCTGGATTTATGACACGAATTTTCATTATTTTTCATGATTGCACCCATTATTCTTTTTTTAAAAGTCGACGTGCAAATAGAATAGTTGGTACGTGTATGGGTGTTTTAACTTTATTCCCGTTTGATCAATGGGGGCATGAGCATTCCATTCATCACGCTACAAGTGGTAATTTGGATAAGCGAGGTACAGGAGATATTTGGACGCTTACAGTGAACGAATATTTAGCAGCGCCATTTAGACTCCGTTTAGCATATCGTTTATATCGCAACCCATTGGTTATGTTTGGGTTAGGTCCGATTTATGTTTTCCTGCTTAAAAATAGATTTAACCGAAAAGGTGCTAGAAAAAAAGAACGTATGAACACCTATTTGACGAATGTTTTAATCGTTGCTTTAGTAGGATTACTTTGCTGGGCAATCGGATGGCAATCGTTTCTTTTAGTACATGGTTCCATATTCTTAATAGCAGGTTCAATAGGTATTTGGTTGTTTTACGTACAGCACACATTTGAGGATTCTTATTTTGAAGAAGATAAAGAGTGGGAATATGTGAAAGCGGCAGTGGAAGGAAGTTCTTTTTATAAACTTCCAAAAATTCTGCAATTTCTAACTGGTAATATTGGATATCATCATGTTCACCATTTAAGTCCAAGAGTACCTAACTATAAGCTAGAAGAGGCACACAATAATACGCTTCCTTTAAAAAATGTACCAACGATTACTCTTGCTACTAGCTTGCGGTCAATCCGTTTCCGTCTTTGGGATGAGCAAAGTAACAATTTTGTTAGCTTTAAAGACCTCAAAAAATTAGTGAAAAACAATGTTTCTATTCAAGTGAAATCTGAACTATAACTTCATCGTATATGAATGACTCCCCTTAATCATTTTTGATTTAAGGGGAGTCTTTGTTTAAATGGTAAATGCCCGATAAGCAGCAAACTTAAATGATTCAAATTGTATTTGCGGAGGATAGAACATACTCATGCAAAGGAATTAATAAAAGAAGACGGTAAATATATTATGTTAACCATGGGGAACATCTGATATTACGCTTAGTCTCTGATAATATTTCAATAGACATGAAAATGATGTTATCGTAATAACAAGAGTACTTTAATCTGCAAAAAAAAATGACAATATGAGTTATTAAATTATTTTAAGATAATAAAAAGATAAACGGACAAATTCAATTATTCATGAATTTGTCCGTTTATCTTTTATTAACAGTGGGGGAGTATGTAAACCACTATTTAAATATAGTTAGTTAAAGTGATCTCCTTTACATATATTTATTACTTTTTCGTTTGTCCAGATAGTTCAACAGACTTTTGCGTACAACGTTGCATAGCTGAAATGATGGCTGTTCGTAAGCCTTTTTCCTCTAATATTGCTACAGCTTCTATTGTTGTCCCGCCTGGAGAACAAACCATATCTTTCAATGCACCTGGATGCATTCCTGTGTCCAGTACCATTTTTGCAGAGCCTAATACAGCTTGGGCCGCGAATTTATATGCTTGATTTCTTGGCATACCATCTAGTACAGCAGCATCTGCCATCGCTTCTATAATCATATATACGTATGCTGGTGAAGAGCCACTTACAGATGTTACAACGTCCATTAATTTTTCACTTACAATCTCTGTTTGACCAAAGCTATTGAAAATGTTTAGCACATCTTCTAAATCTTTTTCTGTAACCATTTCATTAGGGCATAATGCAGACATTCCTTCTCCAACAAGAGCAGGTGTATTAGGCATTACTCTTACAACCTTTAATTTTTTATCAAAAGATTCCTCTGTACTTTGGATGCTTTTTCCAGCAGCGATTGTTACGACTATAGCATCGTCTTTTATCTGCTCTTTTACTTCGTTAATTACTGAAGAATATAAGTCTGGTTTAATTGATAAAATTAAAATATCAGCATTTTTAGCGACTTCATTGTTGTCAGTAGTTGTAGTTAGTCCATATTGTTCACTAGCATTTTTTAAATTCGTCGTGTTTAAATCTGAACAAATGATTTTATTAGAAGACACTATATTTTTGTTTAGCATCCCACCAATTATAGCCATCCCCATATTTCCGCATCCGATAAATCCAATTTGTTTGTCCATAATAACTCAATCTTGCTCCTTTTATCATAAATTATATCGGTCTGATATTGTTATTCTAAAATAATAATGATATCTTCATGCAATATAAAGAAACATTCTAAGAGAATATATTCCTTTTTGCAACACCAAAAGTTAAAAATCAATTATATTCGACATTATGTAAATATATACACTATAATTTAAGGTTTTATATTTATGTATATGACTTAATATTATATCGATTTGTATTTTCATTCAGTAGATCAATAATTTCATACAAGTAACTTGCGGCTCTATTTATTTTTAAAAATACTACTTGACACCAAATCAAACTATATCGCATAATATAAAAAAATTAAACCGAAAATCGTTGAAGGGAAATAGTACATATGTCTTCTTGCGAAAGAGAGTGGAATTCACCGGCTGAAAGATTCCTCGCATAGAATATATCGAACCTATCTCTGAGTCTTAAATGAAAGTTTAGGCGTTCGCCTGCGTTATAGGCACCAAGTGGATATCTATGTATATCAATTAAGGTGGTACCGCGGAACAATGACCGTTTCGTCCTTTTTATTTTATTAAGGGCGAAGCGGTCATTTTTATTTTGTCCTCTAATACGATAGGTGCAGCATTGATGAGAAGAGACATAGCAGCAAATTGTATGAATAAAAGTGTGATTGATAAAAAACTTTGATTTTAGACTTGGGGGATATAAAAGTGAAAAAACAACGAATTGTTGTAAAGATTGGGAGCAGTTCCTTGGCAGCGAGTCATGGAGGCATCTCTAAAGAACAACTTTCAGATCACGTTGCCGCATTGGCACGACTGAAACAGGAAGGGCATGAAGTTTTGTTAATTACATCAGGAGCCGTCGCTGCAGGTTTTTCTGCTCTAGGGTATCCTAGCAGACCTGTGACAATTAAAGGGAAACAGGCTGCAGCAGCTGTCGGACAAAGTTTATTAATGCAGGCGTACACGGAGGAATTCCGTAAATACGGTATCGTTACTGCACAACTTTTACTAACGAGAAGTGATTTTTCTAGAAAAGAACAATACAGTAACGCTTACGCTACTTTAGGAGAGTTACTAAACCGTTCCGCTCTTCCTATAATCAATGAAAATGATTCCATTTCTTTAGAGGAGCTGACGTTCGGTGATAATGATATGCTGTCAGCTTTAGTAAGCGGACTTGTGTCGGCGGATATACTTATGATTTTTACCGATGTGAACGGTTTATATGACCAAAATCCTCAAAAAAATGCGGACGCGAAAAAATATTATTTCCTTCCTGAGGTAACAGAAGAAATTGCTTCTCTTACTGGAGATGCTGGTTCAAAACTTGGGACTGGCGGTATGAAATCAAAAATCGATGCTGCAAAGACGGCACTATCTCTTGGAGTAAGTGTATTTATCGGAACAGGACGTGGACAGGAGAAGTTTTTAGATGTTTTGAAGGGCAAAGGTGATGGAACGTATATCGGTAATGCTCCTCAAAAAGTAATTAAGATGAACAAGCAATGGATTGCCTTGCATTCGCTTGTTAGCGGACAAATTGAAGTAGATGCTGGGGCGGCTACTGCCATCATTCAGCATGGTAAGAGTTTACTTCCAGCTGGTGTTACGAATGTATCAGGATTTTTCCAAGTGGGTGAAGTTGTAGAGGTTGTAACGCAACAAGGGCGCGTAATAGGAAAAGGACAATGCACATATAGTGCAGAGGAACTAAGAGATGTAAAAGGTATGCAAAGCCAAGATATTCAAGTAAGAGGCGAGAGACATAGTTATGAAGTCATCCATAGGGATCATTGGGTTTCACTTTAAAAAGGAGGAAATGAAAATGAATGAAGTGTTGGCAAAGGGGATAAAAGCAAAAGAGGTTGCTAGAGAACTTGTGCTTAAAACTACAGATCAAAAAAATGAAGCACTTGCTGCAATTGCTAATCAGCTGATAGTAGAAACAGCTTATATTTTAGAAGAAAACAAACGGGATATTGAAGAAGGTAAGGAGAAAGGATTTTCTCATTCACTCCTTGATCGCCTTATGCTGACTGAGCAGCGTATTGTTGATATGACAGAGGGTATTAAGCAGTTAATTGATTTACGTGATCCTGTTGGAGAATGTGTAAGTGCATGGGAACGACCAAATGGACTATCTATTCAGGAGATGCGTGTACCACTTGGTGTTGTCGGGATGATTTACGAGGCAAGGCCGAATGTGACAGTGGATGCTGCTACAATTTGTTTGAAAACAGGAAACGCAGTAATACTGCGTGGTAGTTCTTCTGCTATTCATTCTAATAAAGCGATCGTTGCTGTAATTCACCGAGCGCTCAAACAAACGAGCTTGCCTCCAGAAAGCGTACAGCTCATAGAAGATACAACGCGAGATAGTGCAAAGCAGTTGTTTACATTAAATGAGTACTTGGACGTTCTTATCCCAAGAGGTGGCAAGCAGTTAATCGATACTGTAGTGAGAGAAGCGTCTGTTCCAGTACTTGAAACAGGTGCGGGAAATTGTCATATTTTCATTGATGAAACAGCGGATAAACAAATGGCATTTAATATTATTATAAACGCAAAAACGCAACGTCCATCTGTATGTAATGCGATTGAAACGATTATACTTCATGAGAAGTGGGCGCAGCAATTTGGTAGCGAATTGTTTTCTTCCTTGAAGGAAAGAGGCGTGGAGATACGTGGTGATAAGAATGCATTGGCAATTGATTCATCTATTGCATTAGCTTCAGAAGAGGACTGGGAAACAGAATTTTTATCTCTCACGCTGGCAGTTAAAGTGGTTTCTTCAGTTGAAGAAGCGATTCATCACATAAATACGTATGGATCCATGCATTCCGAAGCGATTATTACAGAAAACGAGGAAAACGTCAGCAAGTTTTTCACATCTGTTGATGCCGCGGCGCTTTACCATAATGCATCGACTCGTTTTACAGATGGATCTGAATTCGGATTCGGCGCAGAAATTGGTATCAGTACACAAAAGCTACATGTAAGGGGGCCAATGGGGCTTCCTGCATTGACTTCTACAAAATATGTGATTCGTGGAAATGGACAGATTCGAAAATAAAAGAACAAGTAATAATATGAAGACACCCAATTCAGTTTGAGTGTCTTTTGTTATTACAATTATTCATTTACCACACAAAAAGCCCTACAAGCATAGCACTTAATAAAGAAACAGCCATCCCGCTCACAAGAAGTTTCCAAACATTTTTACCGATTATTGCTGATTTTCCCCCGCCAAATAATGAATTGAAAGTTCCGTAAATCATACCTACTGTACTAAAGTTAGCAAAAGAAGCTAGAAACGTTGTTGCAACGGCAATCGTATGAGGTTGTAAAGACTTTAAATTTGATTTTAAATCCATCATGGCAACAAATTCATTCGTTGTTATTTTAATCCCCATTAGTTCAGCTACATACATAGCATCTTTTCCTGATAAACCGAGTAAAAAAGCGAAGGGACTAAAGATAATTGAGAAGATTTTTTGAATTGTTAATCCTGTTACAAAAAAGCTCAAAATCCCATTTAAACATGCTGTTAAAGCTACATATCCAATTACCATAGCTAAAATAACGATAACCATATTCATCCCGACTAACATACTGTTTGAAATAGTAGAAAAGAAATCTTTTTTTTCATTTTTTGAAGGTTTATAAATAACATCTTCTTCTTTCGTAACTTCAATAGGATTTAAAACATTGGCTAAAATTAATGCGTTTATACAGTTTAAAGGAATAGCGCTGAAAATATACGTTGCTGGAACCATTGATAGATAAGCACCAAGAATGGATCCGCTGACGCTACTCATACTCATAATTCCAAAAGTCAACAAACGATTTTCTTTTAACACAGATAATTGATCACGAACAACTGCAAGTGCTTCCGTATTTCCCAAAAACATCATTTGAATGGAAAAGAAGCTTTCTAACTTTGGTAAACGAGAAATCTTTGAAATAATCGCACCAACTTTATCAATAATCCAAGTTAAGATTCCAAAATACGAGAGAATATCAAAGAAAGTGATAACAAAAATGATCGGAAGTAATGCGCTAAAGAAGAAATCAACTGTTTGATTTTCCATAGCTGAAGGAAATGCAAATCGAATTCCTTCATTCGCACATGATAGTAACCAACTGAAAAATGACGCAATTTTATTAATGATAATACTGCCCAATTTTGTGCCTAACATAAACCACGTAATAAAAAGCTCCAATATGATGAGAATAACGATTGGTCTCCATTTTATTTTTCTTTTATTAGGCGAACATAGGAAAACGATTAATATGACAACGAAAATCCCTAACATATTTAATATAAAATGCATATCAACAACTCCTTGAGGCTTATTATTTGTATATAAAAAAGCCTCTATTCTTCCAAATTTGGATTATGATCAGAAGTTATGAAGAATGTAAATTATGTTTGGGATCAATCTATTTCAATTAATGTACTAAAAATTAATGTTTTTTCACTTTATAAAGTATATTTATTAGTAATGTAAAGCAACAAAATAAATATATTGACGGAACGAAGGACAACTAATAATTGCATCCATTTTTAAATTGTTTAGGTGAAATACCAGTATGTTTTTTAAAGACCTTTGTAAAGTGACTTTGGTCATGGAAATTTAATAGTGTGGAGATTTCGGATATAGAATGTTTTGTATAGGCCATTAAGCTTTTTGACTCATTTATCTTAGCATGTTGAATATATTCGCCTAATGAAATTCCTACTTCTTTTTTGAAAAGGGAAGATAGATAACTAGGATTTAATGCGACTATTTCTGCTAGATGGGATAGTGTAATATCTTCGTAAAGGTGAGTAAATATATAATTTTGACATATGTTTATGGGTTTTGAATGTTTTTGCATCTTCCCATTTTTAACTCGTTCTGAGAACTCAAGTAAAGCATTCTCCAAAAATGGGGAAATGGCTTCACTTTTTTTTATTTCTTCGAGTTTTTGAATAAATAAATCACTGAGGGTATATGCGATTTCAGGGAATAGTCCACCATCTATAGCCGATCTAGTCGCAAGTGTAATTGCTGCGATAGCAGAATTCTTCTGGCTTCGCAGGTGACTTGTTTTTGATAACACCCCAAGAGCTCCTGATTCAGGTAATCTTCTTAGGTTTTGAATTAAATCATCCTTTTTTCCTTCTTTAATACACTCAAATATTTTCCTTTCAACTAGTGGATCGATATGAGTTAATGTACTTTGACGTTGCTCCGATATTTGTATATCGGGCTGTTCAATCTCAAAATCATCCTTTTTTAACAGTATATTTTTTTGCAAAATATCAGCAACATCTAATTTTTGTTGATACAGCATGTAATAAAGAACCATACTTATATTTAAAAACTTCAAGTTGCTTAAAACAGGGAGAGATTGATAATATCGAATCATTTCCTCTTTGTCTATTTTTAGTTGAAGATCATTAACGATTCCTTTAATTGAGATTTCTGATAACCTGGAATAAAGGACTGGTCCAACGATGATATTCCCACTCAGTTGATCGTTTAAACGTAAGTTAATTGAGAAAAAATTTTCAAGAAAGGCAGTCTCTTCAAGTACCGGAAAAGTATAGGGTGCATTTCCACTAAATAGTTGATTAAATAACGCCTCTTTTGAAGAATACAACGGGTTATGCTGAAAATTGGGCGAGCTTTCAAATGCCAAATCTCCCTTGTTATCAATGAAAAAGATAGGTGTTTTATGTATGTCAAAGACCAGCTTACAAATATAATATAAATCTTCAAGTTTGGAGCAATTCATTATTTTAACCTCTATTCATTAAACATCAGCCGATAAGTGTACAAATTAAAAGCAACATAAACTCCTCTCTTAAGCAAAGGTTTTACAATAAGAGGGTACAGCTCATGGTTACTCTGCAAAGTAACCACAAATATAATCAGCTAAAATTTTTACCAGTATTCTAAAAAATATACCATAATATCTAAATAATAATAACTATAATAACGATAAGAAAGCGTTTACTTAATTATTTTTTAGGAGGGCTATCATGAAAAGGGATATTAAGAATATCATTTCACAAATGACATTAGAGGAAAAGGCAAGTCTATGTTCTGGATTAGACTTTTGGAATACAAAAGGAATTGAGCGATTAGGGATTCCTTCCATTATGGTAACTGATGGGCCACACGGGCTTAGAAAACAGGCAGAGGGGGCAGATCATTTAGGGATTTATGACAGTATTCCATCGACTTGTTTCCCTTCAGCAGTAGGATTAGCAAGTACATGGAATAAAGACTTAATAAAACAAGTAGGAGTTGCATTAGGAGAAGAATGTCAGGCTGAAAATGTAGGTGTTCTCCTTGGACCAGGCGCAAATATTAAACGTTCGCCGTTATGCGGAAGAAACTTTGAATATTTTTCAGAGGACCCGTATTTATCATCACAAATGGCTGCAAATCATGTTAAAGGCGTACAAAGTCAAGGAATTGGAACGTCATTAAAACATTTCGCTGCTAATAATCAGGAGCATCGTAGAATGTCTATAGATGCAATTGTCGATGAAAGAACATTGCGCGAAATCTATCTTGCTAGCTTTGAAGATGTCATTAAGGAAGCACAGCCTTGGACAGTAATGAGCGCTTACAACAAGGTAAATGGTGAATACGCTTCGGAAAATAGCTATTTATTAAATGATATTTTAAAAGATGAATGGGGATTTGAAGGTTTTGTCGTTTCTGATTGGGGTGCAGTAAATGAGCGTGTTGCAAGTTTAGCTAACGGTTTGGAGTTAGAAATGCCTTCAAGCTTTGGAATTGGTGAGAAGAAAATTGTCGACGCAGTTAACTGTGGTGAGCTATCTGTAGAAAAGCTTGATCAAGCAGTAGAACGACTACTTTACATTATTTTTAAAGCTTATGATAACCAATTAGAAAACGCTGTATATAGTAAGGACACACATCATCAGCTTGCAAGAGAAGTTGCAAGTGAAAGTATGGTTATGTTACAAAATGAAGATTCCATTCTTCCGCTGAAAAAAGAGGGAACGGTAGCGGTAATTGGAGGATTTGCAAAGCAACCACGTTTTCAAGGCGGCGGAAGCTCTCATATTAATCCAACAAAACTTGAAAGTATTCTCGAAGAAATTGAAACTGTATCAGGTGAAAAAACGAACATATTATTTGCCCAAGGCTATGATATTGCTAGTGATGATGTAAATGAAAGCATGGTTAATGAAGCGAAAAAAATAGCAGAGCGAGCAGATACAGCGGTCCTTTTCGTTGGACTTCCAGATCGTTATGAATCTGAAGGATTTGATCGGAAACATTTACAGATGCCAGAAAATCACGTGCAATTAATTGAGGCTATCGCTGAAGTTCAAAGTAATATCGTTGTAGTTTTAAGTAATGGTGCTCCAATTGAAATGCCATGGATAGGTAAAGTAAAAGGAATACTTGAAGGATATTTAGGTGGCCAAGCATTAGGCGGAGCAATTGCTGATTTATTATTTGGTGATGCGAACCCAAGCGGAAAATTAGCAGAAACATTCCCAAAAGTTTTAAGCGATAATCCGTCTTACTTAAACTTCCCTGGTGAAGTTGACAAAGTGGAATACAAAGAAGGTATGTTCGTCGGATACCGTTATTACGATGCGAAAAATATTAAACCGTTGTTCCCATTTGGTTTTGGGTTAAGCTATACAAATTTTGAGTATAGTAATCTCTCAATAAATAAGAAAGAAATAAAGGATACGGAGACTGTTTCTGTCAGTGTTAACGTGAAAAATACTGGTAGTACGGCGGGGAAAGAAATTGTTCAGCTTTATATAAAAGATGTTGAAAGCAGTATGACTCGTCCTGAAAAAGAGCTAAAAGGATTTGAAAAAGTAGAATTGCAGCCGGGAGAAGAAAAAACAGTTAACTTTACTTTAAATAAAAGGTCATTTGCTTATTATAATGTTGAATTGAAGGACTGGCATGTGGAAACAGGTGAATTTGAAATTTTAGTAGGAAAGTCTTCAAAAGAGATCGTTTTACAAGATAACGTGTATATTCAATCAACGACTATAATTCGAAAACCAGTACATCGTAATACTTTACTAGGGGACATATTTGCGGACCCAATTTTAGCACCAATCGCAAAAGGACTTATGGAAAAAGCATTAAAAGATAGCCCGTTTGGTAGTATGACTGAAGGGGATAGTGATGCCTCTGAAATGATGGATGCTATGCTGAACTATATGCCATTACGAGCATTAGTAAATTTTAGTGCAGGTGCTTTCACAGAAGAAATGTTGAGTGAAATCATTGGGCTATTGAACGATGCGCAGATGAATCGATAGGTGTGAATGAACTTTTTATCCCGTATTAATGGCCCGGAAATGCCCGAGTGGTTTGGGTTAATAACCAGTGAGGGATGGACAAAATCTCACTGATTAAAGTTTTATGTAGGACGTTTCTCCAACAAAAAAAAGAAAATGAGAGTTAGAATCTCATTTTCTTTTTTTGTACTTATTCTGCTAAATATAGAATCATATGCTTGTCTATCATCTTTAATCAGCGTTTATAAATAGGAACGATGAGATGGCCACGAACCTTGGAGTTTACGAATTTGTATAATTTGACCTGTATGATAAGCATCGTGCAATAGGATATTCATATATTGTTGCCAAACCGGTAGAGAAGGACTTGGTTGATCCAGTTCTGCTTCTTGAAGGGATGTTAATGAAGATTGTAAGGCATCATGTACTTGAAGCGTTCGCTTCACTGTTTGCTGCCAAGCATCCTCATCATTAGGTCCACCTTGGACAAACGTGTCATCATTATTTTGTGGAGCAACAAATGTGTCATCTTGATGTAAGCGGGAAAGTAAGCGCTCTTTAAAGGTTAGTAAATGGTTTGCATTTTCCCAAATCGTATTACTGGCCTTTCCTTCTGGTTGCCAACATGCTTGTGCAGCGGTAAGATTCTTTAACGCTTCTGATATCGGTGGGTACCATTCTTCTTCGTAAAAAACTTGCTTGACTCCATTTTGCAACATTTCTTTTTTACTCATTCGTATAGCCTCCTTAACTATGAGATAGACGAACAATAAGTGTTAGAGAAATTAGGTAGAAACGTACATACTTATCATCTGATTGATATTTGGAAGTTTCTAAAAGAACAATATGACGCCGTTGTAGCAATTGCATAAATAAACTTATGCTTTCTAAATCATTTTTCTTACTGCACTAAATTCTCCTTTCTCTTCAAGAAACCTGCCTCATAGTTGAACAAGAAAATCAACTGCAGCTTAAATTTTAAAAATTGTATCGGGATAAATTTCGGGATGTTTCAAAATTCTAAAAATTTAGAAGGTATAATTCGATAAATGTAGAATTTAATACATAGCAAATAAGGAGGGGATAAAATGGAAGTCTTTCACGTAACGAGTAGAAAAAGGGAAACATACAACGTTCAAATGAAGTATTCGATACTTTTCGAATGTGCACTTGGCATAGCAGCAATTACTCATAAGAGGTTAATAGACACGCTTGAAAAATCTCAAAGCGAATGGGAAGAAATAAGACAATCATTATCAGAAGAGATGAGAGAGCATTTACAGTTTGTCGAAGAACATAATACGTGGAAAGCATTGCTTCAGTTATTGTATGAGGGAGACTATAAGAAATTATCACAGTTTATTGCAAATATTGATGCATTTTCAGAAGAAGATTTGAAATATATATGTTTACCGTTTTTAGGAGAGATGTATCAGGCGAAAAGACGTTTAGCAGCTAGCGGTGAAGTTTCAGCTGTACAAGAACTAGTGGAGCTAACGCATGAACATCAATTTTTTTCTACGTATATTGAGTTTATATGTAATGTAGACGTCCAGTTATTAAAGAGGCATTTAATTAATGTTATGACAGGATGGTATGAGGGTGTTATTAAGAAAGAGGAGGAGCGACTACTCTCTATAATAGAGAGAGATTATGAAGCAAAGATTGAAATGAATAAAAAGATGAAACCGGAAGAGTTTGTTGAGTGGGCAACAGGTGGAGTTATATATATGCCAGAGCCAAGTGTGCATTACGTACTCCTTATTCCGCAAATAACATATAGGCCGTGGAACATCGAAGCAGATATTGAAGATACGAAAGTGTTTCATTATCCGGTCGCAAACGAAAGTATACATCCGGAAGACCCATATGAGCCGAGCTATTTTTTAGTACATAAACATAAGGCGCTCGGGGATGAGGCAAGGCTCCGTATCGTAAAACTACTATTTGAACAAGAGCGTACGCTGCAAGAAATAACGGAAAGATTACAACTTGGGAAATCAACAGTACATCACCACTTAAAATTATTACGTTCCGCAAAGTTAGTTGATATTCATGACGGCAAATATGTGTTGAGAAAGAAAGCAGTCCAGTCTTTAGCGAAAGAATTAGAAGTATTTTTAAATAGATAATATACAACGAGAATGTACATAAAGGGAGGAATTTAATAGAAAAGTTGGTGCGTTATAGTGGAAAATGTATTGAAAAATCGTTCATTCTTTTTTATGTGGATTGGTAGCGCGATTTCAGAATTGGGCGGGGCTTTCGGAACGTTATGTAATTCAATTCTTGTATATGAGTTAACAGGATCAAAAACAGCATTAAGCAGTATGTGGTTATTATATTTTATCCCGTCTCTCATACTGCAACTAATAAGCGGACCATTTATAGATAAATGGAGCCGAAAGTGGATTATGATTTTTTCGCAATGGATGCGGGCATCTGCTTTCTTACTACCTTTAATGATGTTAGTTACTGGTAATATAGAAGTTTGGCACGTGTATGTCGTTCAAATAATAATCGGGCTCATTACACCGCTTTATACACCTGCAAGTCAAGCAATTACACCGAGCATTGTAAGTAAAGAGCAGCTTCAAGACGCAAACGCGTATATAGATGGGATGACTCGTCTCATGATGTTTTTTGCGCCAGTATTAGGTGGTATCGTCATTAATTTTATTGGAATGAAGCTTACACTATTTTTTGTGTGCGTTTGTCTATGCATTAGTGGAGGATTATTACTTTTCATTAAAGAAAAGAGGACAAAGCAAGAACTTCGAAAAACGTGGCTAGAGCAATTTCTTCACGGTTTTACATACTTCTTCACAAAACCAGTAATTGTTTGGCTCGGTGTCTTTCTTACTTTCGTTCAATTTGGAGTAGGAGTAACGATGGTTACAAACCTGCCTTATATAAAAGATGAGTTGTCAGCAGGATATGCGGAGTACGGTTACTTCATGGCAGGTTTCCCACTTGGCTATGTAGTTGGATCAATATTAGTCGGAAAAGTAACATATAAAAGTCGGCGCATACTTATGTTTGGAGGATTGTTTATAGGGGGACTTACTTACATTTCGCTAGGCTTTAATCATAGTATTGTAATTGCGGTAATAATTGAAGTGATTGCAGGTATTTGCATTGCATTTTTCAATGTTCATAACACGACGATATGCCAACAAACAGTCCCGAACAATATGATAGGAAAAGTATTTTCAGTGCGACTATTTTTCATACGATCCGCTATGCCATTAGGTGTGTTATTAGGGGGAATACTGAGTGAAATGTGGGGAGTAAGAGTATTATACTTTATCATCGGCTCGATTATATGTTTCACTTCTTTAATAGGAATATTGCTTCCATATTTCAAATTTTTAGATGAGGCGATTGAGGAGAAGTCAGCATAATTCTAAAAATTTAAAACTTTATAATTGAAAATAATTATCATAATCAATTATAATGGAAGAATACTAGTATTCGTATTACAAAAAGGGAGTGGGATATATGTTTATCGAAACTAAGACATTTACAGTAAAAGAAGGTACATCTGATATAGTAGTGCAGCATTTCACTGGAGAAGGAATTATTGAAAAATTTGAAGGATTCATCGATTTAAGTGTGCTCGTGAAAAAAGTAAGACGAGGAGACGAAGAAGTTGTAGTTATGATCCGCTGGGAATCGGAAGAAGCATGGAAAAACTGGGAAACGAGTGAAGAACATTTAGCTGGACATAGAGCAGGCCGCGGTAAACCGAAACCTGATCATATCATTAACGTTGAACATGGTGTTTATTATGTGAAATCATCGAAAGCGGCTTATCAGCAGTCGTAAAAATACATTTGTTTAACTATATTCTTTCAAATATATAACCATCTATCTGTTTATTGATAGATGGTTATTAACATTGAATAAAGAGAATGAATTGCATGTGGTGTAAGAAGAATTAACGGACAGGTTAAAACTAGAAATGTTATAATGTGACTCGATCAGTGAGAAGATTAGGAGTGGTAATAGTGGTTCAATCGATAGTTCATATTGCATTAGTAGTAAAAGACTATGATGAGGCAATAGAGTTTTATACAAAGAAACTAAATTTCACATTAGTTGAGGATATTTATCAGCCAGAGGAAAACAAACGCTGGGTAGTGGTATCTCCTCCAGGTTCAGTCGGCACCACAATATTATTAGCTAGGGCATCTAAACCTGAGCAAGAGCCCTTTATTGGTAACCAATCAGGAGGTAGAGTATTTCTTTTCTTAAATACTGACGATTTTTGGAGAGATTATAATGAAATGATTTCAAGAGGAATAGAATTTGTGAGAGAACCGAAAGAGCAATCATATGGAATTGTTGCAGTGTTTAAGGATTTATACGGGAATTTATGGGATCTGTTGCAACTAAAGAATGAGCACCCAATTGCACGAAGGCTTAATAGAAAGCAATTTGATTAAGCATTTCACAAGTATGTGAAAATAAAATAGAGCTCGGTATGTAACAATTAGCAGTGTGCATCTTTGATGACTTAATAAATAAACTGTTTTTAGGGGATACGAGAGAGCGCATCTCTTCAGCAGTTTTCTTGATTGAGTGGGTTTTACTCAATTTGGAGAATAGAATGGCTATTATAATTGTTATCTTATATGGGTAAATCGATATTATATGTCTAATTTTTCATATAATTACATTAACTGTATTCCAAATATTGCATTTCAAAAAGCGTTCTAGACTATAGGGAAAAGTATTAGACTATTAAAAAATAGTCTTAGACTGAACACTTGAATACCTTTCCTTAAATATTTAAGTGTTATCAATAGGGGGCTATATAATTCCTGTTTAAAAGGAGATGAGTGAATGAGGTTAAATCATTTGAATCTTTGTGTTGATGATTTATCAGAAGCTAGACATTTCTTTGAAACATTTTTTGATTTTCAATTTTTGGAACAAAAGGGAAAGGCACTTGTAGTAATGAGTGATGAGAGTGGATTTATACTCGTGTTAAGTGATCCAAAAGCATTCAAGGGGAAAAACGACGTTACATATCCTGAAGCTTTTCATATTGGTTTTTTAGTGGAAACTTCAAATGAAGTTGATCAAGCATATAATCGTTTAGTAGCTGGTGGTATTGAAATAGACAAGGAACCTTATTCAATGAGAGGTAGTAGTTATGGTTTTTATTTTACAATGTTTAATGGTTTGTTAATTGAAGTATCTTGCCTTGACTATAGAGATGGTAAGAAAGTCTCAAAACTCAATAGCAATCAACAAGAGTAATTGTTTGAAGAGGTAAATATAGCCCCTTATCCAGTTTGGAAAGGGGCTTGATCATTTTATTCGCTTTTTTAATGGAATACCAAAGTAAAAAATAAACGAATTTTAGTCAGAAATCTGACTTGTGAGACAGCTTCTTTATTAATCTATAATGTAAGTTGTGATGTTTTTAATTACTTGGTTTGAACCATTTCAGGTACTTCGAATTATTACTTGGCTAAAAAATGTTTCTTAACAGCGAAAAAGTCGAAAGTATAAAAACGGGAAACCATTATATTTGGGTTTCCCTCTAATTTACTCAATTTTCAACATTAAAATTTAGCAGAGCCAAAAATATAAATAGTAAGCGTGAATATAGTAAGGATACACCGATTATGGCAGCAAATGATTGGGAGTTTATCATTATTTTACGAAATAGAGGAAGATGTTTTGTATGATAAGTGAAAATCTAAATCATTTGTGAACGAGAGTGTAGTCACCTTAAACCAAATATTGTAGGTTTAAAATAAAATTTGATAAAAGGTCTATTTTGTAGGGGAATTACTTATGCATAAAATAAAACTAATTTTTTGTATTCTGTTGCTATAAACTTTTGCGAGAGTTGGAAAATAGATTCGCAAATGAACCGGATTTTCAACCTGATGTGGTGATGAGGTGCGAAACGATTATGAGTGCAGTGAAATAACTAGGAGGTTTTCATTATGACAGCTTCATATAAAGCTATGGCGTTCCAGCTGAAAACTGAACGACTTGACCTGAATATGTGGGAGGAGTCCGATGCAGTCTGGCTGAGAAAATTAATTGGCGAACGTGGTGTGAACATGCCAACCATTGACTCCGTTCGTAGCAATCTTATAGAGATGCGCAAGAAAGCAACCGAAAATGGCATATCCCTTCTCACGATTCGTAGGCGAGACGAATGCGATATAATCGGATATTGTGGCTTAATTATCGGTCGTTCCACACTTGAAGAGCCAGAGATTGCATATGAGTTGTTCCGCAGTGTTCATCGTAATGGCTATGCGACTGAGGCAGCATCCGCTGTGCTGGAGGCTGCGATTGCTACGGGGCGCCAAAGACTTTGGTCGACTGTAGGTGCTTGGAATGTTGCGTCCTTCCGGGTATTAGAAAAGATAGGATTTAAGCGGCATCACAGTACGTGGGACGAGCGCGGTGAGATTGTTTGGAACGTGCGCGATCTGTAGAGATCCTGATTAAATTCGGAACAATGAAAAATGTAAAAGAAAGCCCCTATGTTAGATTACTCAGTCATCTAACATAGGGGATTTTCCTTATAGTAAAATATTGATTTCGTATATATTTAAGTGTAATAGTCTGTCTTTCACATTAATTTTTTATATCATCATATAATTGGAGTGCCTCTTTTACATTCAATCCATTCTTAACAATACCATGTATCGCTTGAATCATCGCAGCTGGATGCTCGGACTGCCATATGTTTCGGCCCATGTCTACTCCAATTGCACCTTCTTGCAGTGCATTGTACGTAATGTTTAATGCATCTTCGATTGAATCTAATTTCGGCCCGCCAGCGATTACGACTGGGGCAGGGCATGTGCTCGTTATTTTTTCGAATCCTTCGCAGTAATACGTTTTAATAATGTCAGCGCCCATTTCAACGCATACACGGGAAGCGAGTGCGAGGAACCGTGCCTCTCGTTTTTGCAACTCTTTGGCAACTGCGGTAATACCGAGTACTGGCAGGCCGTAATCGTGAGCTTCAGAGACTACGTTTGCGAGATTTGAAACAGTTTGTGTTTCATAATCTGATCCAACAAAGACAGAAACACCGACGCCAATTGCGTTCTGTTTTACTGCTTCTTTCACAGGTGTAACAATTGTTTCATTCGCTAAATCTTTGCCGACGACAGTAGCTCCGCCTGATACACGCATAACCATCGGTGTGCTGCAGTTTTCAGGAATGCAAGAGCTGAGTACACCTCTCGTTAAAAAGAGGGAGTCTGTATATGGAAGCAAGTTTTTAACTGTTTCTAACGGTTGTTCTAGTCCGTGAATCGGTCCTAAAAAGTAACCGTGATCGATCGCTAACATCACCGCTCTGCCATCAGGTAAAATTGTATTTAATCGATTTTTAAATCCCCAAGTCATTCGAAATCACTCCTTCGTTAATGTTGGATTTTCAGTTTGTACAGTATCTTTATTTGGTAAATGCGGTGACTTTATAAAAACAGCTTTAAAAGGCTTATCGGAATGGTTAATAAGATAGTGTGATTCATGAGGGCGAACTTGCAAGACATCACCTTGTTTGATTGGAACTCTTTCGTTATTTATATAGAAATCTATTTCGCCTTCTAACGCATAAAAGACTTCTTCGCACGTTGTATGATAATGATTTTGAAACTCTTGCCCAGGCTGAATAACGACTAGGCCAAGATCAATATTTGGACCTTGTAATAAATATTTAGGTCCGTTATCACCGAAGCGATAGGTGAAGTCATCTTCATTTACCTTAAGCATAGAAATCACTCCTTTATCCCGCGTTAATGTGCAGTAAAACTCCCATCTCAAAATTTGGCTGGAGCAAAGAAGTTAGGGGGAGATCAACTGCCCGTAAACGCCCGATTGGTTCAACTAATAATCAGTGGGGGAGGAACAAAACCCCCACTGATTAAAGTTTCACTTTATGTAATGAGTTACAGCGCACCTGGGGCAATCCACATATGTGATGTAAAACCTTTATCAGCTAAAGAAAGTTGGCTAGCATACACTGTTTTCCATGTTTCATAGAATCCTTTATAAAGCTCATGATTTTCAGTGTTTGGCTCAAATGTTTTATCCCACTGTACAAACTGTTCGGCAGTCTCTGCCATAGATTTATATATTCCAGCACCAACTCCAGCAGCGATCGCAGTTCCTAAAGCAGCTGCTTCTTTTACAACGGGTACTTTCACTGGAATTCCAAGAACGTCTGAAAGAATTTGCGGCCAAAGCTTTCCTTTAGCGGCACCGCCAGCAAAGACCACTTCAGAAGGAAAAGTTCCTGTGAGGGCTTCTATTAATCTCAAGTTTCCTAATGTAACGAAGGCTGCATTCTCTTCAATTGCGCGGAACATTTCTTTCTTACCGCATGTTTCAGCATCTAAGCTTAAATTTAAAAAGGATGGAGCAGCATGTCGCCAAGAAATATAATTCATTACGTTTGAGAAAGTAGGGATTATACCGTGTGAGCCGGCAGGTACATCTTTTGCTTGTTCTTCCAGTAATTCATAAGCATCTACACTGAGTTTTTCAGCGAGCTTTTTTTCTTCTTGGCAAAAAGCATCTCGAAACCATCTCATAACAAGGCCAGGGAAAAAAGCGATTGTTTCGTATTGCCATAGGTTAGGAATGACGTGGCAATTTACACGAATCGCCGCATTTGGATCAGTTTCTGGTTTTGTTATATTTACTTCTTGTTGCCAAAAGCTGCCCCCGCATATAAATGTTTGTTCAGGCTTTACAACTCCAGTTCCAAGCGATGCCATTTGTGCATCTCCACCGCCAGCAACGACCGGTGTTCCTTCATGTAATCCTGTTAATTCAGAACTTCGTTTTGTGATATTCCCGATAACTGTACCAGCTTCATTTACTTTTGGAGAAAAGGCTAGAGTAAGACCGCATTGCTCAGCAACCCAGTTATCCCAAGCTCTATTTTGTAAATCGAATATACCGGACGTACATCCATTTGAAGAATCAATTTGCAGTACACCACACAATTTATATAAAATCCAATCGTTTAACATCGTGAAAGAATGAATATTGCTGTATACATCTGGCTCATGCTCTTTTATCCAAAGCAAGCGAGGTAAAGCACCTAACGAAAATGTTTGACCTGACTTTTTATATAACTCTTCTTCAAGTTGTGACCGGATTCGTTTTAGTTCACTAACTTCAGCTGATGCTCGGCCATCAACATTTGCACAAGCCCATATTTCTTGCCCATTTTTATCGTATAAAACAAATCCTTCGCGCATGCTTGTTGCACTTATGCCTTTAATAGAAGAGGGGGATGTATTACTTTTTTGAAGAACATCTCTTGTACATTCTTGAACGAGTTTCCAGTTTTTCTGCACATCAAAATTCATAGAACCAGGGTACCGGCTATCTGATTTATGAACCCATTCTTTTTGACTGACTGCAAGTTGATTCCCTTGTAAATCAAAAAGGACTGCTCGAATACTTCCTGTACCAGCGTCGTAAGCTAATAGAGTAGACATTAAGAGTCACCTTCCTTTCTTAATAAGGAGAGGGCAGTATGTTCATCGGTAATTAATGTATGAATGAATGTTCCTTTTAAGGCACCATAAATTGCATCTATCTTTTCCGTACCGCCAGCTACACCAACGACATGTTTCATATTTTGAAGAACAGAGAGTGGTGTGCCGATAAGACGATCATGATGAGGAAGTTCTAATTGTTTTCCATCAGTATTATAAAATTGCCCTAAAATATCTCCGGCCCCGTTTTGACTACGTATATAAGTCATTTCACGTAGTGTTAATTTTTCTTCTTTCACAATTGTGGCGTCTTGAGATAAGCTTCCAATGCCAACTACTGCTGTATGGGCAAGTGAAGCGACGTGAAGCATATCTTTCACGCTCGGCTCTGATAGAATACTTTGTGCCATTTTGTTAGTGGATGCTAGAAAAGGGGTAGGAATGATGTGAAGATCTCCTTGCATGTAGTTCAAGTAGTTTTGTTTTCTCGGAATATAGTGGTTAACACCGCCTGTAAGGGTAACGATTGAAAGATTCATAGAAGTTTCAAAATGAATGTTTTCTAACATTTTACTTATCGTTTCGCCCCAGCCAATGCCGAGTAAATCACCTTGTTGCAGATGAGTTTCTAAATATTGTGCAGCGGCTTTTCCGAGTGATGATGTATAATTTTCAGTTGGCGTTGGAATAACGAAAGCATCTTTTAGATGGAATTTTTTCATAAGGTCACGTTCGATGTTTAAACAGTGTAAACCAGTACCTTTTACGTGAAATGTGACGACACCTTCCGTTCGTGCTTTATCTAACAATCGAACGACTTTATTTCTTGAAATGTGAAGAAGTGAAGCGATTTCTTGCTGGGTTAATTGATCTTTATAATAGTACCAAGCTACTTTTATTAACAAATTGTCTTCAAAGTTCAGCTGTGACATACTCGTCATCCCTTTCAACAATTGACCACTGCTTAAACATATGTGTTCGTTATTTTGTTTATTCCAGTTGAACCAATCGGGCGTTTACGGGCAGCAGGGCTCCCACCTAACTTCTTTGCTCAAGCCGAATTTTGAGATGGGAGTCTTATTGCCCGCAAATAGCGGGATAAATAGTCCAGTGAAAAAAGTGTTCTAGATATGAAAAAAGAAATATACAATGCTACAAAATAAGTAGAGCCAAACGCTATTCAAGGGTATGACTATGAGGCAGAAGGAAACGGTATTATCGTACTTCCTGAACGAGTTGTATTTACGAAGGATAACATGGATAAGTATAATTTCTAGTCGAGATTTAACGGGGATTTGTCATTTATTGTCGGCAAGTCGATATCCCTTGTCGAATCGCTGGCAGATTGAAAAAATCTCCGTTATAACTTTAGTCACTATATTTCTTCGTCAGACATAATAAAAACGTCCGAATATATCGGACGTTTTTATTATGTCGTTTGTTTAATCTATTCATTAATTGTGAACAGCTTCTTTTTCATTTAACCCAAGTGTGCGTCCTGTTGCAGCGTGAAGCTCTTGGAACAGTCTTGGATTTTCCGTTAGTGATACGCCATAAGAAGGGATCATTTCTTTTATTTTTGGCTCCCATGCTAGTATACGTTCTGGGAAGCATTTTTCTAATACTTCAAGCATAACGTGAACCGCAGTAGAAGCACCTGGAGAAGCGCCAAGTAACGCAGCGATTGATCCGTCAGATGCACTAACAACTTCTGTACCAAATTGAAGTGTTCCTTTACCACCTGCATCAGTATCTTTAATTACTTGCACACGTTGTCCAGCAACGACAATATCCCAATCTTCACTTTTAGCGTTCGGAATAAATTCACGTAATTCTTCCATACGCTTTTCGTGTGATAACATAACTTGTTGGATTAAGTATTTTGTTAATCCCATTTCTTTTACACCAGCTGCTAACATCGTTAAGACGTTATTCGGTTTTACAGAACCAATTAAATCAAGGTTTGAGCCAGTTTTTAAGAATTTAGGTGAGAAGCCTGCAAATGGTCCAAACAGTAAAGCTTTTTTGTTGTCTATATATCTTGTATCAAGGTGAGGTACAGACATTGGCGGAGCACCAACTTTAGCTTTTC
Source organism: Bacillus hominis (assembly GCF_030348325.1). Lineage (NCBI taxonomy): Bacteria > Bacillati > Bacillota > Bacilli > Caryophanales > Bacillaceae > Bacillus > Bacillus hominis. Next base: position 2,676,652 of record NZ_JAUCFS010000005.1, on the reverse strand, counting down.
CGTATACTTTTGCATGATGCTGCTCTACAACTTTTTGGTTTTTACATACCATAAATAGTCCACTTACTGGGAATCCTCCAATATGTTTTGATTCAGGAATACCAGTCTTCTGAAGTAGAGGTAGACTACCGCCACCGCCGCCGATAAAGACGAACTTTGCAGTATGGTGTTCGATTTTACCACTATTCATATCGTGTACTTTCACTTCCCACAAACCGTTCTTCGCACGTTTAATATTTTCAACACTGTGTTTGTAGTTTAGTTCGACATTTTTAGTTTTTAAGTAATCAAACAACATGCGTGTTAACGCACCAAAGTTAACATCTGTTCCAGAATCAATTTTCGTTGCAGCCATCGGTTCATTAGAGGTACGGCCTTCCATAATGAGTGGAAGCCATTTTTTTAATGTATCAGGAGCATCAGAAAATTCCATTCCTTGGAATAGAGCATTTTTTGAAAGCGCTTCAAAACGATTTTTTAGAAACTCCACATTTTTTTCTCCTTGCACCAAACTCATATGAGGTAGTGGCATAATAAAATCTTGTGGATTACGAATTAAGTTTCTCTTTACAAGATACGCCCAAAATTGTCTTGAAAGTTGAAATTGCTCATTTACTTTTACAGCTTTACCAATATCTATAGACCCGTCAGATTTTTCGGATGTATAGTTAAGCTCACATAGCGCAGAATGTCCTGTACCAGCATTATTCCATTCGTTAGAACTTTCTTCTCCGGCATTAGCGAGTTTTTCAAATACTTTAATTTCCCATTCAGGTGCCAATTCTTTAAGTAATGATCCTAACGTGGCGCTCATAATTCCAGCACCAATTAAGATAACGTCTGTTTTTTGCTGCATGTTGCTCATGATAATCTCTCCATCCCCTATATTGGCAAAAAAGAGTAGGTGTTTTTATATCTAAGCCGTAAAAAGAAAACACCGCCTAGGCCCCACCTAGGTATTTACCTTTTTTGTCTCAATTATATAACCATCTCATAGTCTATTATAATAATTAATAGACTAAAATATCTAGTGTTATCTGATAATTTTAAACTATTTAACGCTTTATTTCATAGAATTCTTCTGTCATAAGGGTAAAAGCATAGTAATAAAGCGGATTTTGGAGAAGAATTCCAGTTTGATGTTATCCCAAAAAAACTTCTATTTTTATGTTTTATCTTTGGAAATTAGTAAAATTCTATTTTTGAAACATTTAATTTGAAAAAATAGAGTAAATAACAAACAAATGATAAGATTATTCTGAAAATAAAACAGGAGGGATACCAATGCTTACACGAGAACAAATCGCAAACTTATTTCGAAATTTTTCTGTGAATGAATGTAAAGGATCAAGTGATTTATACGAATATTTATCAATAAAAATTTCTGAAGATGAGGAAGTTCTTACGTTAGCTTCCTATGCACAACCTGGTCAACCAATCCCAAACTTATTATTAGGTGCAGTCCATTATTTATTGTTAAAAGGAAAAGAACACAGTTTAAAAAGGTATTATTATAGTTTAGTTGAAAATGCTGATACAAATTTTGAAAATGCCTTTCATCAATTTAAAGATTTTTGCCATGAATATCGAGAAGAAATTATCTCTTTATTACAAACAAAACTCGTTCAAACTAATGAAGTAAGGCGATGTGCCTATTTATATCCAAGTTTCTGTTACATATTTAATAAAGTGAACAAACCGTTAGCGTTAATAGAAATTGGTACAAGTGCGGGATTACAACTGTTTTGGGATCAATATCGTTATTCATATGGAACGGAAGAGGTATTTGGAAACACACAGTCTAATGTTCATTTACAATCAGTAATAAAAGGGGAAAAGAAGCCATCCTTTTTAAAACAAAGTCCACCTGTCGTAGAAAGAATCGGACTAGATTTACATGTGAACGATTTAAATGATGAAGAAGATTATTTATGGTTACGCGCGCTTATTTGGCCAGAACATAAAGAAAGACTTGAATTATTCGATCAAGCAGCGACGCTTGTAAAAGAAAAATCAGTAAGATTAATAGAAGGGGAGGGTGTAGCGCTTCTTCCGGCCATTGCAAATCAAATAAGGGAAGATGCTGTAATCTGTATTTTTCATACACATGTAGCAAATCAAATACCTGAAAATGTAAAACATACGTTAGAAAAACAAATTAAAGAAATTGGTGCAAAACGTGATGTATTCCACCTATATAACAACATGTGGGACCGGGACCTTCATATTGATTATTATATTAACGGAAACGAATATTGTGAAACTGTTGGGGAAATGGAAGGGCATGGGAGATGGTTTAGTTGGGGATTGGGGGATAAGACTGTGTGTCAAATCTAAAAAATATATGTGAAGTAATGAAAAAGGGTAATTGGATTTTTATGGACAGATAAAATAACAAAAAATCGTGAATGTACATCCTGTTAAATTGTTCGATTAATCATTTAAGCCTCCTCTCTTTGTTGCATAATAAAATATCAATCTTTCTATTCGTAATTAGGGAAAAGTTAAATAATAATGAGCCCTGTTTGTTTACAGGGCTTCTAACAGTATTCGTCAAAAAATGACCGGTTTGACTAGTTATTTGAAGAATAGAACTAATTGCAGGGAAACGTTAGTGGTAAATTTATTTAAGCAGATAAAGGGAGATTTCGAACAAAAATATTATTTAGACATGTTAGAAAAGCGAAAACTAACTCCTATTTTTCTACAGAGCATTTTAAGGAGAGGATGAGCTATAGTGAAGGTGAAATTTTGTTTTAATTTTACTGATGGAGTTGTAAGTCAACATTTTAGACACAAACAAGTTAAATCTAAGTTAATTTAGAAAAACAGATTTTTGCTTAAATTGCAATAGTAGAGAAAGCAGGCTCTACTAGAATTTGTATTATATTTGTGAATAACTCTTTGTTTTTACGACAATGTCTTTTTTTTGCTTCGCTTTGCATTGGTAATGTGAACTTTTCACTATTTCAAGTGCTTGGCACATTGTATGGGCAGAGAGTATTTTTGAAAATTGATAAATAGATGCAATACTGTATCATTTATTTTTCGCTAGTATGGCCATTGCTTTTTTTAAAATCTTATTTTCTTCTTCCAAGCGAAGTATTTCTGATTGCATTCGTTTCAAATCTTCTAAAGTCATTTCTACCTCGTCAATCGTTGTGATAGGAGAATATTTTTTAATCCACTTATAGATCGTTACTTCCGATACATTATACTCGCTGCTTAGTTCTTTCACAGAACGGTTTGAATAATAGAATTCAACAATCATCTTTTTGAATTCTAGATTGAATTTTTTATTTTTCATACGGACACTTCCTCCTTGAAATTCAGTGTAAGGATTTAACTAAGCTGTGTACATATGAGACTATACTAACTCCAATAAATTTAAATGCGATAATATATTGTATGGTTAATTTAACCAAAAGTAACTTAAAATCAAATAAAAATTGGTTCTGTTGAAAAGTTTTAACTCTTTGTAACCAAGCTCCTAAACTGGGACATACTAAACTAAAAATGAAGTTATACCTACTGATGAAGATAGCTACTGGGAAGCTTTCGATTTGTTCGGTTCGGAATGTGTATGTAGATTATTAGGGGCACCATTATATGAAGATCTTCCAGAAGATTTGGTATGCCCAACTTGTTCTAAAGAGATGAATTATATTGCTACAATTACACAAGATATTAAAGAACGAGAACTTATTTCAGTAGTTGATTTTCTGTTCGGGGAAATGCATATCTATTATGACATATGTAAAGATTGCTCTGTCATGAAAACTGAAATACAAAGTACATAATGAAAATAAGACTGACTCATTCTGTCAGTCTTATTTTTGCATCGTAACATCATTAAGAATCGCATGAAATATATCTTTTTGCGTGAAATTATCTGTAAAAACAGTTTCTCTAGCAACTTCAATGGTATCGTGAGGATTATACCATTTTTGTAATGAATCCTCACCAAATTCATGCCGTTTTTCTCTTGTATTATGCCGTCTAATTGTTTCCTCTAATGATAAATCGAAGTAGTATGTATACGCGTTTTCGTCAAAATAATGAATTAGTTCTTCCAGCATATCACCGTATCTACTACAGTTTAAAATACCTTCTAAAATAACAAATTCACATTTTCCTTTTCCGTACTTCGTAATTTCAAATAGTAAATCATGAGATAAGTTACCCATTGTATCGTGCACCCTTAGCATATCTCTACGCACAACGTCTTGAGAGACTAGCAGTGTACCTTGCCCGAAATGTTCTTGCAGTTCTTTTGCGATTGTTGTTTTGCCACTTGCGGAGTTTCCTCGAAGAATGATTAAAGTCGATTTCAAATTCTCATCTCCAAATTGTATTAGTTTTTTAATCGCTCTATGTGGGACAATCTCTTAGTTGGTTAAGTAATAGTTTATGGTATTTGTTCTAAGCTGAACAGTTAAATAATTCTTGCATAGAAGCCTTATTGATAAATAATATAAGTAGAAGTAGTTCACAATTGTATTGGTCTGTATGTTGTTTTGAAATTTTTTACAATTATACAAAATAAAGTGTATAATCAATGTGATGAAAAATAAATGGGGGATGAAGCAGGTGGAAGATACATTAAAAAAAACACAACCTATATGGAAACGGACATGGTTTCGCTATTTAGGGGCATTTTTAATTGTTCAATTACTATTTATTATTTGTGAAGTTACTACATGGGCACCAAACTTTAGACCTGGTGGAGAATTTTTTAATAGAATATTAAACTCTCGATTTTTCACGGAATGGTTCGCGCCATATCAAATCCCGCAATTTAATGTATTTACAGTGTTTTTTGCGATAACATTACTACCAAATGCGTTAATAGGAGCAATTAAAGATTTAAACTTAAGAAAAAATATAAATAATTTATAAGAGGTACCACATGCTATTTCAAAAAGAAAATGTATCGGTTAGGTATGTAATAGAAAACGATGCGCCTATCATTTCAAAATGGTTAACAGATCCAAAAGTTTTACAGTATTACGAAGGAAGAGCTAATCCGCAGTCTGTAGAAAAGGTACTCGATCATTTTATATATAATCCAAATAGTAATGAAAAAAGATGTTTAGTAGAGTTCAATGAAATACCGATCGGTTACATACAAATGTATCCTGTTGATGCTGAATGGAAAGCTTTATATGGATATGAAGAATCAAAAAATATATGGGGTATGGACCAATTCATCGGTGAACCGATCTTTTGGGGAAAAGGAATTGGTACAAAACTTGTTCAAGCAGCAAGCACATACATTATAGAGAGCTTAGGAGCAGAAGCGATAGCGATGGATCCTAGAGTAAATAATGAGCGTGCGATAAGCTGTTATGAAAAATGCGGATTTAAAAAAGTGAAGATTTTAAAGGAACATGAGTTACATGAGGGGAAATTAGAAGATTGTTGGATGATGGAATATAAACAATTCTAATGAATATGCAAGGGGCTTATACAAACAAAGGGAGCTGTGTGAAATGAAAAAAGCATTAATAGTTATTGATGTGCAAGTGGGTATGTATACAGCAGGAATCCCAGTACATAATGGGGAAAAGTTTTTAGAAACGTTGCAAGAACTTATTGGGGAATGTCGTTCGAATGGTATTCCGGTTATTTATGTACAACATAACGGGCCAAAAGATCATCCCTTAGAAAAAGGGACAGATGGTTGGAAAGTACATACGGCGATTGCCCCGCAAGAGGGTGATAATATCGTTGAAAAGACGACTCCGGATTCATTCAATAAGACAAACTTAAACGATGTTTTACAAGAAAAAGGCATTGAGCACGTTATTATTTCAGGAATGCAAACTGAGTACTGTGTTGATACGACAACGCGAAGAGCGTTTAGTGAAGGATATAAAGTAACATTAGTGAGTGATGCGCATAGTACGTTTGATACAGATGTGTTACGTGCTGAAGATATTGTGAAGCATCATAACGTAGTGTTTGGAGCGTTTGCTGATGTTGTGACGTTAAAAGATTTGAAAGTGGCTGCCTCTAAATAAGAGGCAGTTTTTTATTTGAAGATAACGTATCAAATATTGTCGGTAGGTCTATGTAATTTCATGTACCGAAATGACAGTACAGAAAAAGGAGCCCACACGATTAAAAAGGGAGCTCCTTCATCAAAATGTTACTTCTTCTTATCTTTATCCAACACATTCTGTTCTTCAGCAAACTCCGTACCATATGCAAAACGGCGATTAATATGAATATTATCGTTGTGATGTCTTGTGTGTGAGTTAGAGAAGCGATGTACAATTACTTCTGATAATGTGAAGACAATCGCTGAAAGGATACTTCCCCATGCAATTTGCATGTAGTTGTCTAATAAAATATTACCGAAAATCCAAACGCTTAAATACGCTAATAAGAAATCTGTCATAATGGCACCAGTATTGCCAATGCGATTTAAAATAATTTTATCAACGAACATATAAGATACGATTGTCACAAAAAGACTGAATGAAATAATTTGGACGAACGTTGCAGGGAAAAATAAAGCTAGTCCGATACTAAATGCGATAATGCACGATATGAATTTGATAAGTACTACAGTAAAACCATTCAATAGTTACACCTCCGATTTATACATAGTTTTGCAATAAATTCAGGAGTTCATACATTGGAACTATTTAATTTAGATAAAAATTTATCACGTCGAAATTTTATCTAAATATTAAAAAAACAACCAAAAAATGTTATAGTGAAATGAGAGCGTATGACATTTTTAGGTAAGGGGGAATCCGGGATGTGGATTACTTCAGAAGTAGAAATTCCAGATGAGTTAATCGATCACCTTGAACAAGGGAAGTTAGTATTATTCGTTGGAGCAGGAGTTTCTATGAAGGGGAAATCAAACTTACCGAATTTCGATGATTTAGTTGATGAAATTTCGAAAGCTTTATATGTCGAAAAGCGTGAGATGACAGAACCCCACGATTATTATCTCGGTAAAATTGCGAAAACGAAAGATGTGCATCAAGTTGCAAGAGACCTTGTTAATATAGAAAAATCAAAACCAAATCCATTACACTATGCGATTCCAAGGCTGTTTCCGTTAGATACGGATGTTCGAATTGTAACGACAAACTTTGATCAACATTTTACGTCTGTAATTACAGAAATGAATAGAGAGCTGAATATTTATTATGCACCTGCGTTACCGACAGGGAGAGCGTTTAAAGGGTTGGCTTACATACATGGGAATATAGAGCAAGAGAAAGAAGCGTTAATTTTAACGGATGGTGATTTTGGAAGGGCTTACTTAACGGAAGGATGGGCGAGACGATTTTTAGTTGATTTATTTTCAAATTACACTGTTTTATTCGTTGGGTATAGTCATAATGATCCTGTAATGAAGTATTTAGCAACAGGCTTACCACCGAGTACAAGGCGTTATGCTTTCGTCGCACAAGGTGATAATACATATCATTGGGAACATTTAGGGATACGACCGATTGTGTATCCGAATAAAGCAAATAATCATCAGGCACTTGTGAAAGCGGTGAAGCGGTGGGCGGAATTAATGGGGGATAATTATATTACGAAAAGAATGCGTATTCGTGATATTGTAACCGTTCCTCCATCAGTAGAGCAGGAGCAATTATCCTATATAAAACAATCAATAAAAAAAATAGAAACCGTTCGGTACTTTGTTGAATTTGCTCGTGATTACGAATGGGTGGAATGGCTTGAAGCAGAGGGGAAACTAAGAAATTTATTTCTGCTTACAGCAAATTATGATGAAGTAGATGAATTGCTTGCGGAATGGTTAGTGGAGCAATTTCTATTTAGTCATCAAAAAGAACTATTTCAATTGATTTTTAAAAATCATTCTAAAATATCCCCGTTATTGTGGCGAACAATTTGTACTTATTTGAACGAAACGAAGGAAACGATGGATCCTTTGTTATTTGCAAAATGGACATTGCTTGTATTAGAAACGGCAGAAAAAGATAGTAGCTCTATAGAAAAGATTTCTTACTTACTGCAAAAATGTTCTTTTCCTGAGCATAAAGAAATTGGCTTGTTGTTGTTAACGTTTATTTTAGACGGGAAACTTAAATTAAAACGTGTAAGAAGATGGGGAAATGATACGCAAGAATCCATAGAACTTGAGGAATCGAGTCGTTTGCCGGTGCCTATTTTTTCTCATGTAGAGCGAATTTGGAAAGAGAAAATGAGACCACATATTTCATACTATGCTGCTCCTATTATGGTAATGGGATTAGAAAAGATACAACTATTGTCATTAAGACAAAGTGTACTAAAAAAAAGAGATAGAGAAATTTCAGAGCAAGAGTTACAGCAAAATGATTTTACGTTTTTAATTCAAATTGTAAAAGAGTGTCTTACATATTTATGTGAAAACAATGAGAAAAAAGCGAATTATTATATTACAGAAATGATAGAAACAGATAGTGTACTTCAAAAGCGAATTGCGATTGAAGCAATGAGTAAAAATGTATTCGTTACTGTGGACGATAAAATGAAGTGGTTGTTGTATGAAGGTCTTCTTTTAGACTTCACATATAAACATGAAGTTTTTCAAATTTTAAAGGGTTACTACGCAAATGCTTTAGAAGAAACAAAAGAAGAAATTATTCAAACTGTAATAAAGCACCTTGCAGAGGAAAGGGCGTTTGATGCTTGTCTCGTTTTAGATTTATTATTTGCATGTGATTCGAATAGTCGATGTACGATAGAAGGATATGAATTAATGAAACAGAAGCATCCTCATTTTTCTTCTGATCGATACAGTGTTCCAAAGAAAGAATCTATTGAACAAAGTATTACGTGTAATGTAACAGCTGATGGATTACTGCAGCTGAAAGACGATGAAATAATGAAGCAAGTGCAGCAATTTTCTCAAGATGGTGTTTTTGAACAACGCCATTTTTTAGAAATGTTATCAAAAGCATGTAAATTGAATGTAGAGTGGAGTATTTCGTTTGCATACCAACTAATTGGCGTGCACGAAATAAGTAATGAAGTTTGGTTTGTTTGTATTAGAGAGTGGCGAAATAACAGAAATTTGACAGATGAGCAAATCCAAAAGATTATTCCGTTATTGCAAAAGTTTGTTAGAAATACTGCTTTTCATTGGTTAATTAGTAGTTTTCTTTATGAAATTAGTAATCGATTAGAAGAGCTAGAGGAGAATAGTATACGTGTTGTAAAACGATTTGCATTTTCCGTATTTCCACAAGTAATGAGAGGGGAAACGGATTTTAAGATTGGAAAACAAGAATTTTACAATGAATCTATCCAGCATCCTGTTGGGAAAATGACTGCTGTATTACTAAAACTGTTAGCATATGATCATTTATACGATCGCAACGTGTATGAATATTTATTTTTATTTGAGGAACAGGTAAGAGTTACTTCGGAAAGAACGAACTTTATGTTTGCGCGTTTAACAGCAGATATTACGTTTTTATACCATATTGAGAAGCAATGGTGTCGAAAAAATGTATTACCTTACTTGGATTTAAAGAAAGAAAGTGAGTTTACGAAATATGCATGGGCGGGATTATGTAATACGCAAATTAATGTGCCTTTATTTACAGAGATAAAGCGATATATTAAGTATGCGGTAGAACATTTAGATGCACTACATCCATATACGAGAGAAGCATTTTTAAAATGGCTTAGCTTTGTATTTATTAAATGCGTATTATATTGGGAGCAAAAAACAGATTGGTTATACCCACTTTTGATGCAAGAAAACGAAGAGAATAAAATTAAATTTATGCAGTATTTATGCTACTACGTAAAAACGTTAAGTGGTAAGGAACAACAAAAATTTTGGACAGCGTGGCTTAGTGTGTTTTTAAGAGAACGTCCGAAAATGGGCGTAATATCAACGAGAGAATATATGATGCTTTTACGTATTGTTTTATGCATGGATGAGGTTTTAGAAAAAGGACTAAATATTATTTCGAGTAAATTTCAAGGTGTGGAAGGACAATGTAATCAAGAAGAAATGAAACAATTATTTATCGAGATACTTGAAAAGAAAGAGCGTATGAAAGCGTATAAAGAATTGTATGCAAATGTGTTTTTTACTTTACTTCAGACGTGTCAAGAAGCCGATTTACTTGAAAGTGAGATCATACAAATAAAAGAACTATTAACCACGTATGGGTTAGAAAGACATGTATTAAATTTAATAGAAAATGAGATGATTCGCATCGGAATTGTAACGGAGAATTTACAAGAGGAATCATAGGGCAAAAATGGAATTTTAAAAAATGAATAAAAAGTTGTTGACAGTGTTTTGAAAAGCGTTCTATAATACGAATCATACTTATTCAATTTCAAAAACATTTGAATAAACAAAGTGCAATGAAGAGATCACAGTAGTGGTTAATCTTACTGTAACAGAGAGCTGGTGGTTGGTGTGAACCAGTACAGGGATAATCATGAATTACAGTCTTGGAGCATCTTTTTCGTAGTAAAGATAGTATTGTCTTTATGAAGAAAGAGCGGTCAAATGATCGTTAACAGTGAAGAGAGGTAGACGGAAAGTTAGTCTACAACTAGGGTGGTACCGCGATAAATATCGTCCCTACTGATTTATTCAGTAGGGACTTTTTGTATTTTAATGGTCCAACTTGAAAATAAAATATATATGCGTTGAAAGGAAAAGGAGTAGTTGTTGTTTCCCTGTAACAGAGAGCTGGTGGTTGGTGCGAACCAGTACAAAAACAAGAGCGAATTACAGTCCTGGAGCATCTTTTTCGTAGTAAAGATAGTATTGTCTTTATGAAGGGGAAGACGGTCGCATTGATCGTTAACAATGAAGAGAGGTAGACGAAATAAGTCTACAACTAGGGTGGTACCGCGATAAATATCGTCCCTACTGATTGGATCAGTAGGGATTTTTTGTACAAAAAATGTGGGTTTTTAACTAGTAGATAGTGTCTTTATGGTAATTATTAGTTTAAAATAAGAAGAGGTATCGATTCCACTTTAAATTTGTATAATTTATCAGTTCAGAAAATAGAGAATTTTCCATTCTCTTACTATACTTTTAAAACATTAGAGGAGGATTTCCAAATGGCAAATCATGAATTAGATCAATTACGTAAACAGGTAGATGAAATTAACTTACAACTATTACACCTTTTAAACAAACGTGGTGAAATCGTTCAAAAAATTGGGGAGCAAAAACAAGTACAAGGTACGAAACGTTTTGATCCAGTACGTGAGCGTGAAGTGCTTGATATGATCGCAGAAAATAACGAAGGACCATTCGAAACGTCAACGGTTCAACATATTTTCAAAACGATTTTCAAAGCAAGCTTAGAATTACAAGAAGATGATAACCGTAAAGCGTTACTAGTATCACGTAAAAAGAAAAAAGAAAATACAATCGTTAATGTGAAAGGCGAATTGATTGGAAACGGAACACAAACGTTCATTATGGGACCTTGTGCGGTAGAAAGCTTAGAGCAAGTTCGCCAAGTAGGGCAAGCGATGAAAGATCAAGGGCTTAAATTAATGCGCGGTGGTGCTTTCAAACCGAGAACATCTCCATACGATTTCCAAGGTTTAGGAGTAGAAGGTTTACAAATTTTACGCCAAGTGGCAGATGAGTTCGACTTAGCGATTATTAGTGAAATTTTAAATCCAAACGATGTGGAAATGGCATTAGAATACGTTGATGTAATTCAAGTTGGAGCGCGTAACATGCAAAACTTCGATTTACTACGAGCTGTAGGTAAAGTTAACAAGCCAGTATTATTAAAACGTGGTTTAGCAGCAACAATTGATGAGTTCATCAATGCAGCGGAATACATTATTGCGCAAGGAAATGACCAAATTATTCTATGTGAGCGCGGTATTCGCACATACGAAAGAGCGACACGTAACACATTAGACATTTCAGCAGTACCGATTTTAAAGAAAGAAACACATTTACCAGTTATCGTTGACGTAACACATTCAACAGGACGTAGAGATCTATTATTACCAACAGCGAAAGCGGCACTAGCAATTGGTGCGGATGCAGTAATGGCGGAAGTTCATCCAGACCCAGCAGTTGCATTATCAGATTCTGCACAACAAATGGATATTCCAGAATTCCATAGATTCATGGATGAGTTAAAAGGTTTCAAAAATAAATTATCTTAATTCCATATCATATATGCGCTGAAGAGGAAACAGTAGTGCTTATCTCACTGTTAAAGAGAGCTGATGGCCGGTGTGAATCAGTACAAAGGTAAGCATGAATTACAGCCTTGGAGCATCTTTCCCGCCAACTTTTGGAGGGAAAGACGGTCAAACGATCGTTAAAGAAGAAGAGAGGTAGACGAAAGTTGTCTACAACTAGGGTGGTACCGCGATAAATATCGTCCCTACTGAGCGCTCAGTAGGGACTTTTTTGTACAAAAAAATAGTAAAGGGGCAAGAGAAATGAGATACATTACAGCTGGAGAATCACATGGTCCGCAGTTAACCGTTATTTTAGAAGGTGTACCAGCAGGTTTAACACTTACGGCGGAACATATTAATAAAGAATTATTAAGAAGACAAAAAGGGCATGGACGCGGAAGACGCATGCAAATTGAAACTGATACAGTTGAAATTGTAAGTGGTGTTCGTCACGGGATGACACTTGGCTCGCCGATTACGTTAATCGTAAAAAATGATGATTTCAAACATTGGACGAAAGTAATGGGTGCAGACCCGATTTCGGAGCAAGAAAGTAAAGAAATGAAACGTACAATTACAAAACCACGTCCAGGACATGCGGATTTAAACGGAGCAATTAAATACGGTCATCGTGATATAAGAAACGTATTAGAGCGCTCTTCTGCAAGGGAAACGACAGTTAGAGTTGCGGCTGGTGCAGTTGCGAAACAAATTTTGAAAGAGTTAGGTGTGGAAATTGCAGGGCATGTTCTTGAAATTGGTGGGGTGCAAGCGAAGCGTATTTCAAACTTACCAATTGAAGAAATTAAAACGATTACTGAAAACTCACCAGTTCGATGTTTAGATAAAGAAGTAGAACAAGAAATGATGGATGCGATTGATGATGCGAAAAGTAGCGGAGATTCAATCGGTGGTATTGTTGAGGTAATTGCAGAAGGTATGCCAATTGGAGTGGGTAGCTACGTTCATTACGACCGTAAATTAGATGCAAAACTTGCCGGAGCTATTATGAGCGTGAATGCATTTAAAGGTGCTGAAATCGGAATTGGTTTTGAAGCGGCAAGACAGCCTGGAAGTAAAGTGCACGATGAAATTATGTGGGATGAAGAAAAAGGCTACACAAGAAAAACAAATAATGCCGGCGGTTTAGAAGGCGGTATGACAACAGGTATGCCAATTGTCGTAAGAGGCGTAATGAAGCCAATTCCTACATTATATAAACCGTTAGCAAGCGTAGATATTGATACGAAAGAAGCGTTCCAAGCGAGTATTGAGAGATCTGATAGCTGTGCAGTACCAGCAGCAGGTGTTGTAGCTGAAGCTGTCGTTGCATGGGAACTTGCAGATGCACTAGTTGAACAATTCGGAAAAGATCGCATGGAATTACTAAAGCAAAACATTTCGCAACATAACAAATACGCAAAAGAATTTTAAAAAAGGTGGGTTTAACATGCAAGTAAAAGATCAACTATCATCATTACAACCATATAAACCAGGTAAATCACCAGAGCAAATGAAAGAAGTATACGGGGACCATTCATTTGTTAAGTTAGCATCAAATGAAAATCCATTTGGCTGTTCACCTCGTGTTTTAGGAGAATTACAAAAATCGTGGCAAGAACATGCATTGTACCCAGATGGCGGAGCTACAACGCTCCGTCAAACGATTGCAGAGAAATTACAAGTGCAAATGGAACAAGTACTTTGTGGTAGTGGGCTCGATGAAGTTATTCAAATTATAAGCCGTGCAGTGCTCTGTAAAGGAGATAATATCGTAACTGCTGGCGTGACATTTCCTCAGTACCGTCATCATGCGGTTATTGAAGGATGTGAAGTGAAAGAAGTTCCTTTAAATAACGGTGTATATGACTTAGATAGAATTTCTTCAGCGATTGATGAACATACAAAAATCGTTTGGATTTGTAACCCGAATAATCCGACAGGCACATATGTTGATGAGCGAAAATTAAATCAATTTATTGAGGGAGTTAGTGAAAAGACGTTAATTGTCATTGACGAAGCATACTATGAATACGTAACCGCGAAAGATTTCCCAGAGACAGTACAGCTTCTAGAAAAACATAAAAACCTTCTTATATTAAGAACGTTTTCTAAAGCGTACGGTTTAGCATCATTTCGCGTTGGGTATGCGATTGGACAAGTAGAATTAATCGAGAAATTAAATGTCGTTCGTTTGCCGTTTAACGTGTCTTCATTAGCACAAAAAGCCGCAACGATTGCCTTTAGTGATGAAGCGTTTATTGAAGAAATAGTACGTGTTAACGAAGAGGGATTACAACAGTACGAAAGTTTTTGTACAGAAAATGAAATCCCGTTTTATCCGTCGCAAACGAACTTTATCTTCTTACCAGTAGATGATGCTGGGGAAATTTATGAAGCTTGTGCGCACGCGGGGTTTATTATTCGTCCGTTTCCAAATGGCGTCCGTATTACAATCGGAACTAGGGAACAAAATGAGGGAGTGATTTCAGTGTTAAAACAACACTTTGAAAATAAAAAAAGTAAGTCTCGAGATGAGACAAATGTGTAAAAAGGTAGTATTAATTGGAACAGGATTAATAGGAGGCTCACTTGCATTAGCGATAAAAAAAGAGCACGATGTAACGATTACTGGCTATGACATATTTAAAGAGCAAGTAGAGCGCGCAAAAGAATTACATGTAGTTGATGAAGTAGCAGTAGATTTACAGAGTGCATGTGAGGAGGCACATTTAATTATTTTTGCCTCTCCAGTTGAAGAAACGAAAAAGTTATTACACAAACTTGCATCATTTCATTTACGAGAAGATGTTATTGTTACCGATGTAGGAAGTACGAAAGGGACAATTATGAATGAAGCAGAAGCTTTATTATCAAAGAAAGTTTCTTTTATCGGTGGACATCCAATGGCAGGTTCTCATAAAACTGGCGTTGAAAGTGCAAAGGCGCACCTTTTCGAAAACGCATTTTACATTTTAACGCCAATGAATCACGTGCCAACGGATCAAGTAGATGAGCTAAAAGAGTGGTTAAAAGGAACAGGCTCGCATTTTCTCGTTTTAAATACAAAAGAACACGATTATGTAACAGGAATTGTTAGTCATTTTCCGCATCTTATCGCCGCAGGATTAGTAAAACAAGTTGAGAAACATGCCGGGGATAATCCGCTTATTCATCAACTAGCGGCAGGCGGATTTAAAGATATAACACGCATTGCATCAAGTAGTCCGAAAATGTGGAGTGATATCGTAAAGCAAAATCGCGGGCATTTATTGGAACTATTAGAAGAATGGATCTCAGAAATGGAAGAGTTATATAAGACTGTTTCTAAAGGAGATGCAGGTGAAATACAAAACTATTTTGCTGACGCAAAAGAATACCGTGATTCTTTACCAGTGCGAAAGAGGGGGGCAATTCCTGCCTATCACGACTTATACGTCGATGTTTTAGATAAAGTAGGGGCTTTAGCTCATATTACGAGTATTTTAGCAGAAGAAGAAATTAGCATTACAAACTTGCAAATATTAGAAGCGCGTGAAGGACTGCTTGGGGTATTACGTATTAGCTTCCAAAGGGAAGAAGATCGTATGAAAGCAAAGCTAGCGCTTGGAGAAGAAGAATACCAAACTTATGAAACAATTTAAATGAGAAGGTGAAAAACGTGAAAGAAAGAACAATACAACCTGTCAATAACGGATTGAATGGCAATATTACAATCCCAGGTGATAAATCCATTTCACACCGTGCTGTTATGTTCGGTTCGATTGCAGAAGGGAAAACAACAATTAAAGGTTTCTTGCCCGGTGCAGACTGTTTAAGTACGATTTCATGTTTTAAAGAAATGGGAGTAGAAATTACGCAAAACGATGATGAGGTTACTGTAGTTGGTAAAGGATTAGAAGGTTTACAAGAACCGAAAGCTGTATTAGATGTTGGTAATTCTGGTACAACGATCCGATTAATGTCAGGAATACTTGCAAACACACCATTTTTCTCTTGCGTACAAGGTGATGAATCTATCGCAAAAAGACCGATGAAGCGTGTAACAAACCCATTAAAACAAATGGGTGCAAACATTGATGGCCGAGAAGAAGGAACATTTACACCGCTAACAATACGTGGCGGAGATTTAAAAGCAATTGAATATATTTCTCCTGTTGCAAGTGCACAAGTAAAGTCAGCTATTTTACTTGCGGGTCTTCGTGCAGAAGGTGTAACAGCTGTTACAGAACCACATATTTCACGCGATCACACGGAAAGAATGCTTGAAGCATTTGGTGTTAAGGTAACTCGCGAAGGAAAAACAGTGAAATTAGCAGGTGGACAAAAGTTAACAGCAACAGACGTTCAAGTGCCAGGTGACGTATCATCAGCAGCATTTTTCTTAGTAGCAGGAGCAATTATTCCAAATAGTAAACTAGTATTACAAAATGTAGGAATGAATCCAACTCGTACAGGTATTATTGATGTTTTAGAGAAAATGGGTGCTACGTTCACTGTAGAACCAATTCATGAAGGTGCATCAGAACCAGCTGCAAACATTACGATCGAAACATCTTCATTAAAAGGAATTGAAATTGGTGGAGATATTATCCCAAGATTAATCGATGAAATTCCAGTTATTGCTTTAGCGGCAACGCAAGCAGAAGGAATTACAGTTATTAAAGATGCGCACGAATTAAAAGTAAAAGAAACAAACCGTATTGATACAGTCGTTGCGGAGTTAACGAAACTAGGAGCTCGCATAGAAGCAACTGATGACGGCATGATCATATACGGAAAATCAGCTCTAAAAGGCCATACAGTAAATAGTTACGGTGATCACCGCATCGGAATGATGCTTGCGATTGCTGGCTGTATAGCAGAAGGAAAAACAACAATTGAAGATGCAGAAGCAGTAGGAGTATCATATCCTACGTTCTTCGAAGAACTTCAAAAGTTAGCTAAATAGTAGGATGAAAAGCAGGTATGTAATGTATCTGCTTTTTTATGTTAGATAGTTGTTAAATCGATATATTTTGTTGAAACGTCAATGTAATTTCACTTACCGAACTACAATAGTAAGAATTATGATACAATTCAAACAAGGAATGGAGGAGAATTATATGACCGTCATACAATTAAAAGAAGATAAGTTCAGAGAAGCATTACGTTTATCAGAATACGCTTTTCAATATAAAGTAAATGAGGAACGATTGCAGCAGCAACTTACTCGAATGAAAGAAATTCATGAAATATACGGCATTATGGAAGGGAAAGATTTAGCGGCAAAACTGCACCTTATTCCTTTTCATATTTACATAGGCAAAGACAAATTTAAAATGGGTGGCGTTGCAGGGGTAGCGACCTATCCAGAATATAGAAGAAGTGGGTATGTAAAAGAGTTACTTCAGCATTCACTGCAAACTATGAAAAGAGATGGATATAGTGTATCGATGTTACATCCATTTGCCGTTTCATTTTACCGCAAATATGGCTGGGAGCTTTGTGCAAATCGCCTTGTATGTCATATGGAGAAGAGCGATTTAATTATGAAAAAACAAGTAAATGGTACTGTGAAACGTTTTAATAAAGAAAACCATCCAGAAGACGTAGAGAAGCTATATGAAACATTTGCAGAACGATTTTCTGGTATGTTAGTTCGCGGACGTAAATGGTGGCTACAAGCGGTGTATCATGATTTAACATTGGCAGTTTACTATGATGAAAATAAAAATGCGACAGGTTACATTTTATATAAAATAGAGGATTCTAAAATGACGGTAGAAGAATTTGTTCCACTGCATAATGAAGCGAGAAATGGCCTATGGAACTTTATTTGCCAGCATGATTCTATGCTTAAAGAACTTGAAATGATATTAAGTGAAAAAGAACCGTTGTTATATACATTGCAAGAACCGCGAGTGAAGGCAGAACTGAAACCATATTTTATGGGTAGAATTGTAGATGTGAAGCAGTTCTTAAATCAATATGAGTTTAATTGGAACAGTGCGCAGCAAGAAGTGATCTTACAAATTACAGATTCATTTGCACCTTGGAATAACGTAACTGTGAAACTTGCAAATCATGAAGTAACAATTATAAACGAAGAGACATTGCATAAAGGAATTAGACTAGATATCAATGCGTTATCTACAATAATGTTTGGCTACAAACGTCCGTTAGAGCTAAAAGAACTTGAATTAATTAGCGGAAGCGAAGAGGAAATACGAGTATTTGAGAATTTAGTACCGGTACGAGAAGCATTCATTTATGATTTCTTTTAATTCACATATATGAAATTGAGCTGTCCAAAATAAAATTTTGGGATGGCTTCCTCTTATTTTGTCAGTTTTTGTCGGTAAGTCGATATATCTTAAAAATCGCTGATGTAATTTCATTCACAAGCATGGGCTATAAAAATTCTGTATTACTTTGTCACGCACTTGACTTTTAATCCGTGTAATTTATAATTAAAAACGGAATGAATTTTCATTCCTGGAAATTGAGGTGAGCAAAATGGCTAAAAATAAACAAGAGGATATTTTTGATGCTGCTATAAAACTTTTCGCAGAGCGTGGTTACGATGGTACGACAATTCCGATGATTGCTGAAAAAGCAAATGTTGGCGCTGGTACTATTTATCGCTATTTTGAAAATAAAGAGGCACTCGTTAACTCACTATTTTCAAAGAGCATGTTGCAATTATCTGAAATACTAAAAACTGATTTTCCTGTTGAAGCAAATATTCGTGAACAGTTTAGTCATATTTATAACCGTTTATTTGAATTTGCGAGAAACAATGTGGATGCTTTTCTTTTTACAAATTCTCACTGTGATAGTTATTTTCTTGATGAACAGAGTAACAAAATATTTGACGATTTTATAGGCTTCTTTATGAATATTATAGAAGATGGAATCGCAAAAGGTTTGCTCCGTCCATTGCCTCCAGTTGCTTTAATTATTATTGTATATCAACCGCTAGAAAAATTAACTAAAGTAATGGCAACAGGGCAATTAGAATACTCAAAAGAATTAGTAAAAGAATTGGAAGAAAGCTCTTGGAATGCTATTAGAATCATTTGATTCTATAGCTCTATAAGGACAGGAATGAACATTCATTCCGAAATAGATATATCAAATGAGAACAGGAGATGATATATCCGTACAACTAAAGGAATGAATATTCATTCCGATAGAGGTAGGTAAATAGATTTAAAAATAATTTAATAGAATAATAGGAATGAACGTTCATTCCGAATGCAACATGAAATTCTAAAAGTAGGAGATGATTCATATGAGCAAATTAAAAAGTTGGAGAAGTTTATCTTTTCTATTATGGGTAGTTATTACTATTACAATGGTCGTAACGATGCCTAATATGGATAAGTTAGTGAAAGAAAAAGGGCAAATTACGATTCCTAATACAGAACAAAGTAGTATTGCTGACAAGATGATAAAAGAGATGGATAAAGAAGGTGTTGAAAAGTACGAAATTATAGCCGTTTTTAATAGTGGTAATAAAGCAGCTTTAACTACTGAGCAAAAAGAGGAAATAACAAAAACGATCAATGCGTTACAAAGTGAAAAAGAGCAATTAGGAATTAAGGAAGTTGTTTCACATTTAGATAATAAAGACTTGGAAAAACAGTTAATTTCTAAAGACAATACGACTATTTTAACGCAAATATCGGTAGATAAAAAACATGGTGAAATATCAAAAGTTGCAGAGGAGCTACATAAAAAAGTTAAACCGAAAGGGGTAAAAACATACTTAACAGGAAGTGACTTAATCGGAGATGATTTTCTTAAATCCTCTCAAGAGGGAGTGCAAAAGACAGAAGTTATTTCAATCATTTTCATTCTTGTAGTATTAATCATTGTATTTCGTTCACCAATTGTTCCGATCGTTTCACTTCTTACAGTTGGGGTATCGTACTTAGTTTCAATGGGAATTATTGCTCATTTGGTTGATCAATTTAATTTTCCATTTTCAAACTTTACACAAGTGTTTGTAGTTGTCGTCCTGTTTGGAGTAGGAACAGACTATAACATTTTATTATATACGAGATATAAAGAAGAATTAAGTAAACAAGAAAATGCGTATTTAGCTACGAAAGAAACATTTAAATCAGCAGGTAAAACCGTTTTATATAGCGGAATTGCAGTACTAATCGGTTTTGCATCTCTTGCATTAGCGAGTTTTAAATTATATCAATCTACTTCAGCGGTAGCAATTGGTGTCGCAGTATTACTACTCGTATTAACAACTTTAAATCCATTTTTCATGGTGCTATTAGGAAAAGGAATGTTTTATCCAGTTAAAACATTTAAAGGACATGAGGATAGTCGTTTATGGGGATTCTTTGCGAAAAACTCGGTAGCAAGACCATTTGTTGCTTTAATTATTGTGTTTGTGATATCGATTCCTTTCGTATTAAAATATTCTAACACGCATAATTACAATGATTTATTTGAAGTAGATAATAAGTATGAATCAAAAATGGGGATTAATGTAATAGAAGAGCATTTCCCGCCTGGTTTCTCTTCACCGGGTACGCTAGTTATTCAATCTGACAAAAAGCTAGATGAAGCGACTTCTCTACAAACTTTAGATGAACTAACTGAAAAACTTTCGAAAGTTAAAGGGGTTTCAGAAGTATATTCACCGACGCGTCCAACTGGAGATAAGATTAAAGAATTATATATAAATAAACAAGCCGGAGAATTGAATACAGGCTTAGGAGATGCAAATGGTGGTATAAAAGAAATTAATGACGGATTAACTGATGCGAAAGACAAAATGGGTGGTAATGACTCAAATAGTCTCGCAAATGTTCAAAAGTTAATTGATGGAACAAATGAGGCGAAAAATGGCGTAACAGCATTAGGAACAGCTTTAAATCAATTATCGAATGGAATAAACAATGGGGCACAAGGGGCGAAGCAAATAGAGGATGGGCTAGCATCATTAAACGGAAATATCAATGCCCTTTCAAATGCAACTTCTCAGCTTCATGCTGGGTATACTCAGTTAGAAAAAGGTTTAAGTTCGTACGATCAATATTTCGGAAGTATTTCTCAAGCGATTGATGGTGCGAAAAAAGGATATGAACAAATTGAAACGTTAATGAACAATTTCATTCAAACAAAACCAGAATTAGCAAATGATCCTAATGTGCAGCAAACATTAGGAATTACAAAAGAAGCTCAGAAGCAATTAAGTGTCCTTTCAAATGAATTAAATCAATTAGCGACGCAGCACAAAGCAGCGATGATTTCATTTAAAGAAGCGAATCAATCGTTACTGAAAGTAGATAGTGGTTTAAAAGAAATGAACAGTGGCGTTACGCAATTACAAAAAGGGGCAACCGAGCTGAAAAACGGCTTGAACGAAGGAGCTACAGGTTCAAAACAAATTGCGAACAAATCAGGTGAGTTACAATCTGGACTAACGAAAATAAATGATGGGCAAGGTCAATTATTAACTGGACTGAAAGATTTGCAAGAAAAGATGGGGCAATTACAATCAGGCTTATCTAAAAGTACAGAAGGTTTAGGAAAAGTAAGTAACGGTCTAGGGGACGCTCAAAAATATTTAGGTGAGCTGAATGAATCGAAAAGCTCAGAGAAGTTTTATATTCCAAAAGAAGTTTTGGAGGGAGAAGACTTCCAACAAGCATTGAATACGTATATGTCACATGATAGAGAAACTGCTAAAATGACAATCATTTTAGACGTAAACCCGTATTCAAAAGAAGCGATGCCTATTATTCAAGAAATTAATAAAACGATAGACGGTACGTTAAATGGTACAGAATTAAAATCGGCGAAAAAAGCAATTGGCGGAACAACAGCTAGAAACGTTGATTTAAAAGAAGTAACCGGGCAAGATTTCTTACGTACAGCTACGATTATGTTAATTGGAATTGCGATTGTATTAATAGTGATTACCCGTTCATTATTAAACTCAATATTTATTATTGGATCATTAATATTAGCGTACTTCGCATCACTTGGTATAAGTGAACAAATTAGTGCGCATATATTACATGTAGAATCATTAAGCTGGAATGTTCCATTCTTTAGCTTCATTATGATTGTCGCTTTAGGAGTGGATTATAGCATCTTCGTAATGATGCGATACAATGAGATAGAAGGGGATTCAGTAACGAAAATTGTAAATGCATCTCGTCATATAGGAGGAGTCGTATTATCAGCGGCACTTATTTTAGGTGGGACATTTGCAGCATTAATTCCTTCAGGTGTATTAACGCTAATACAAGTAGCATTAGTTGTTGGCATTGCCCTTATATTATTAGCTTTAATTGTTATGCCAATATTATTACCAGCTTTAATAGGGTTAACGAGTAAAATACAAAGTTATAAAAAGAAAATAATTGATAAGAAGTAATAAAAAAACTGTAGAGAGTGTGTTCTCTACAGTTTTTTATTGAAAACAGAGTGAAGAACGTTTGCGAATAAACGAAAAAAATACTTTCTAATATATGGTGAAATATAGTTAGGGAAATACGGAAAATATTCACGCCCTTTTTTGTAGTAGGAGGGATTTATGGGTAACAAACAAATCATTCGTTTATGGTATGTTAAGTTTTGGTGGGGCAATTATATTCTTGAGGTTGTGTGAATATCTTTTTGATATGAATTTGTATAGCGAAATCCTTATTCACTATATATGGAATTTAACTAGTATTATTTAAAATGCTGTATTAACTAGTAAATCAATGTAATAACCACACGATAAAAGCAATCAACCGTTGCTATTCATCCAGCTTCTACTATATAATAGCTATAGTCTACAATAATTGAGTCGTAATATGCGATTTTTTAAGACAATCGGTGAGAAAACGCTGAAATAAGTGGTATTAGTAGGAGGACACAAATGATTACAGTAAGTAACGTTAGTTTGCGTTTCGCGGATCGCAAATTATTTGAAGATGTTAACATAAAATTCACGCCAGGTAATTGCTACGGTTTAATTGGAGCAAACGGTGCTGGTAAATCAACATTTCTAAAGATTTTATCTGGAGAAGTTGACCAATCAACAGGTGACATACATATTACGCCAGGTGAGCGTTTAGCAGTATTAAAACAGAATCACTTCGAATATGAAGAGTTCCCAGTATTAGAAACAGTAATTATGGGTCACACGCAACTTTACAAAGTAATGCAAGAGAAAAATGCCATTTACATGAAAGAAGACTTTAGTGATGAAGATGGTATGCGTGCTGCTGAACTTGAAGGTGAGTTCGCTGAGCTTAACGGTTGGGAAGCTGAATCAGAAGCTGCAATCTTATTAAAAGGACTTGGTATTGGTGAAGACCTTCATGATAAGAAATTGTCAGAATTAACTGGGGCAGAGAAAGTAAAAGTATTACTTGCTCAAGCTTTATTCGGTAAACCTGACATTCTATTACTAGATGAGCCTACCAACCACTTGGACTTAAAAGCGATTCAATGGTTAGAAAACTTCTTAATGAACTTTGAAAATACAGTAATCGTTGTATCCCATGACCGTCACTTCTTAAATAAAGTTTGTACGCACATGGCTGATCTTGATTTCGGTAAAATTCAACTTTATGTTGGTAACTATGACTTCTGGTATGAGTCAAGCCAATTAGCTTTAAAATTAACACAAGATGCTAATAAGAAAAAAGAAGAGAAAGTAAAAGAGTTACAAAACTTTATTGCACGCTTTAGCTCAAACGCATCTAAAGCGAAACAAGCAACTTCTCGTAAAAAATTATTAGATAAAATTACATTAGATGATATTAGACCGTCATCACGTCGTTATCCATTCGTTGGCTTCACACCTGAGCGTGAAATAGGAAATGACTTATTAACTGTTGAAGGTCTTTCTAAAACAATTGATGGCGAAAAAGTGTTAGATAATGTGTACTTCACTTTAAATAAAGGTGATAAAGTTGCATTTATTGGTCGTAACGATATTGCGATGACAACATTATTTAAAATCCTTATGGGTGAAATGGAGCCAGATAGCGGTTCATTCAAATGGGGTGTTACAACATCTCAATCGTACTTCCCAAGAGATAACTCTAAATACTTTGAGAACAGTGACTTCAACTTAGTTGATTGGTTACGCCAATTCTCTCCACAAGATGAGTCAGAAAGCTTCTTACGTGGTTTCTTAGGCCGTATGTTATTCTCAGGTGAAGAAGTTAAGAAGAACGTTTCTGTATTATCTGGAGGCGAAAAAGTTCGTTGTATGCTATCTAAAATGATGTTAAGTGGTGCGAACGTAATCACACTTGACGATCCAACGAACCATTTAGACCTTGAGTCTATAACTGCATTAAACAACGGTTTAATTGCATTCAAAGGTACAATGTTATTCACATCTCATGACCATCAGTTCGTACAAACAATTGCAAACCGCATTATCGAAGTAACGCCAAACGGTGTAGTCGATAAGGAAGCAACGTATGATGAGTTCTTAGAAAATGAAGAACTTCAAAAACAAGTTGCTGCAATGTACAAAGGTCAATAATGAATGATTAAAACCCTCGCTCTCTTTTATGAGAGCGGGGGTTTTGTGTAATATTTTCAAGAAAAAACATTCGTTTTAATATGAGGTGGGGGAGAGTTAAAATGAATAATTATTCAAAAATAACATTAACGATGATAAGAAATTTGGATGTTGCACCTGAAGGAATGGTTTTTTACATTGGAAGGGACGAATAAAGTAACGGGAAATACTCCTGAAGTAGGAGGAAGTTAGGAAATTGTTGATCATCGTGATGGAAAAGATTACCGGGCAATTGGGGAAGTTAGTTATAAAGGATAGGATTGTAGAAAAAGTGTAGTTTGAGCAATTACTTCAAACTACACTTTTTCTTATGTGAAATATATACCAAAATTGGAGATAGATTAGTTTGCAAATGAGGAAATAAAGGATTATAGTTTGTGGAGTCATAATTAGTGGATGAGTCTTGGGAGAAAACAGAAAATGTTACAAATGTATTTTGTTAAATAGAAACCAAGGTCAAAATGTTTAGAAAGAAATAGTTGAATAAATAATAACTTCAAATTATAATTACTAATATTCTTCATATAGTTAAATAAATAAAATCTATGTGAATAAGAAAAATTGAATAGAGAGAAAGACTTATACAAAATAAGCCTTGGATGATTAAAAGAGGTGGAGAGATGCAACAATTTTTATTAAAGAGTAAACGAGTATTAAGTAATCATTTTGGATTTTTCGTATTTGCAGTTATTTTACTTTGGTTAAAAACATATGCAGCATATGTGATGGAATTTAATTTAGGGATATCGAATACAATCCAAAAGTTCTTACTGTTTTTAAACCCGTTAAGCTCAGCAGTTCTATTTTTAGGACTTGCATTATTCGCAAGAGGGAAACGAGCTTACATTTGGTTAATTATTATTAATTTGCTAATGTCTATACTTCTATATGCCAATGTAGTATATTATCGCTTTTTCAGCGACTTTATTACGTTCCCGACATTAACACAAACGAATAACTTTGGAGATTTAGGTGGTAGTATTTTTGCATTGCTACACTTATATGATCCACTATATTTCTTAGATACAATCATTTTAATTGTTTTAGTAGCAACGAAATTTGTAAATCCTAAACCAATCCGTGTTGCGAAGCATAAATTATCGCTAGTATTTGTAGCAGGTATTTTATTCTTTAGTATTAACCTAGGACTCGCAGAATCGGATCGTCCTCAGTTATTAACTAGAACATTTGACCGCAATTATATTGTGAAATATTTAGGAGTGTATAACTTTACGATTTATGATGGTATTCAAAGTGCGAAAGCATCAACAGAACGTGCATTAGCTGATGGAGATAATATGACAGAAGTTAGAAACTATCTTACATCAACTTATGCAAGTCCGAATCCTGAGTATTTCGGTAAAGGAAAAGGAATGAACGTAATTTATATTCATTTAGAGTCATTCCAAAACTTTTTACTAAACTATAAGCTAAATGGCCAAGAAGTTACACCATTCTTAAACTCATTTACAAAAGATGCGAATACGTTATACTTTGATAACTTCTTCCATCAAACAGGACAAGGTAAAACATCTGATGCGGAGTTCATGTTAGAGAACTCAATGTTTGGATTACCGCAAGGATCTGTTTTTACAAATAAAGCTAATAACACGTATCAATCAGCACCAGCTATTTTAGGTCAACAAGGATACACATCAGCAGTGTTCCACGGTAACTACAAAACGTTCTGGAACCGTGATGAAATTTATAAATCATTTGGTTTTAATAAATTCTTTGATGCGTCATACTATGATATGAACGAAAAAGATGTAGTAAACTATGGCTTAAAAGATAAACCGTTCTTTAATGAATCAATTCCGTTATTACAAACGTTGAAACAACCGTTCTATACGAAGTTCATTACGTTATCGAACCATTTCCCTTATCCTATTGATAAAGCGGAAGCAACGATTGAACCAGCTAAAACAGGTGATTCATCAGTAGATACGTACTTCCAAACAGCACGTTATTTAGATGAGTCTGTAAAAGGATTTATTGATTACTTGAAACAATCTGGTTTATACGATAACTCAATTATCGTTATGTACGGTGACCATTACGGTATTTCAGATAATCATAGCGCAGCAATGTCTCAAATAATGGGTAAAGAAATGAACTCATTTGAAAATGCTCAATTACAACGTGTACCTTTAATCATTCGCGTACCAGGAATGGAAGGCGGCGTACAACATCAATACGGTGGAGAAATTGACGTTCTTCCAACGTTATTACACTTACTAGGTACAGATACAAAGAATTATGTCCAATTCGGATCAGATTTATTATCGCCAGATCATAAACAAGTTGTTCCGTTCCGTAACGGTAACTACGTAAGCCCAACAGTGACTGCACTGAACGGCAAATACTATGATACAGCGACTGGAAATCCAGTAGAATTTACAGACGAAATAAAACAAAATGAACAAATGGTTCAAAAATCACTAAAATACTCTGACCAAGTTGTTAACGGCGATTTATTACGATTCTACACACCAGAAGGCTTCACTCCAGTAGATCGTTCTAAGTACAACTATAACAATCGTGATAATAATAAAACGAAGGTGAAGACGACTGAAGACGGGGAAACAAAATAAATAATAAAAAATCCTACTCGTATAGAAAACGAGTAGGATTTTTTGTTTTAAGAGTTACTTTCGGATTTTTGGAGTGCTACTTTTTTTGGCGTAAAACATGCAATAATCAAAGCTATAAAAGATAAAACTAACATAAATACGTAGGCATCACTTGAGCTGAAGATAGAAGATAATTTTGTTACTTGCATAGCTGATATGCTTTCGTTCCCGCTATATAACTGTGAAGCATGTGAAGTGGATTGAATTGTATATACCGTGATAATAACTGCTGTTCCAATAGCACCAGCTAATTGTCGAATGGTATTATTTACTGCTGAACCATGTGAACCCAGTTCTCTTGGTAAAGCATTCAACCCAGCTGTATTTAAAGGCATCGAAATGAAACTTAGTCCAATGCGTAGAATAATGGTACGAACCATTAAATACATATAAGTTGTGGATTCGGTCAAATGAATTACACCCCACATCGAAATAATGATACATATTAAACCTGTAATGAAGAGTGGTTTTGCCCCGTATTTATCAAACATTTTACCTGTGATAGGTGATAAGAAGGCATTAATTACAGCGCCAGGTAATAGAAGTAAACCTGATTCAAATGCAGTGAAACCTCGTCCATTTTGCAAGTAAATCGGTAAAAGAATTAAATCCGCATACATAATCATCGTAATGAGTACGTTAATGACTGAAGTAAGAGTGAAAACTTTATACTTAAATACTGATAAATTTAATAAGGGATCGTTAGACTTTATTTGACGTAAACAGAATAAAGCTGTAACGATTATACCGATGATAATTGTTGTAATAACAACTGGATGATCCCATCCTTTGCTTCCTGCACTACTAAATCCGAATATAACACAACCAAAGCCAATCGTTGATAAAATGACACTTACGATATCTAAGTTTGCTTTTGTTGTCTCTGCAACATTCATTAAATATTTAAGCGCGAGAATAATAACGATTAATACAAATGGAGCTAATCCAATAAATAACCATCTCCATGATACATATTCAATGATAAAGCCAGATAATGTTGGAGCGATGGCTGGCGCAAAAATTATGGCGAAACCGATGGTTCCCATAATACTTCCACGCTTTTCACTAGGGTATAAATATAAAATAACTGTCATCATTAGCGGCATAATAATTCCTGCCCCAACTGCTTGAATCATTCTTCCTGTTAACAAAACACCAAAATTCATGGCGCATGCACAGAGAACAGTCCCAATAAATAAAGAGAGCATCGAGCTAATAAATAGCTGCCTTGTTGTAAATCGTTTCATTAAAAATGCAGTAATTGGCACGAGAACACCATTTATGAGCATAAAGCCTGTCGATAGCCATTGCACTGTTGCAGCCGTAACATCAAATACTTCCATTAAATTACTCATCGCCACATTTAATAGCGTCTGATTCAATGTTGATAAAAAACATCCGGCAATGAGCACAACTAATATAATTTTTTTATTTCTTTCTGATATTTCCTTTTTCATTGATAAACTCCTTCATTATCGCCTTGATTTATCGACATCATGTCGATAAAATTAATGGTAACAAAATATATTTTCTTTGACCATGAACAGTTTTTTTGAAAATGTTCACTACTCGACATAGATGGTATATGATGTCGATAAAGTTAAAGAAAATCTATAAAGGGGTTTAAAAATGTCTACACCTAAAAAAGAAGATCCTCGTACAGTACGTTCAAGAGAAATGTTTAAAAATGCTGTTATTTCACTCTTATGTGAGAATTCTAGTATTTCAAGTTTAACGATTCAGAAAGTCGCAACTAAAGCAGGATTAAATCGAACAACATTTTACTTACATTATCAAGATATTCAAGATTTAATAGACCAAATCACGAATGAGATTTTAAATGAGCTTTCTAATAAAATTGTTGATTTAATGCATGCAAAAGATTTATCAGAAAAACAAAAGCTAACACAATTACTTGATTATATATATATCCACCGAAATTATTTATTTATATTATTTAAAATGAATCAATTTGAAGAGCAATTATTTTTATTTTTAAAAGAATTAATTGAAACGAGAAGAGAGAATACGAAAAAGGATTTACCTGATAATTATGTTGCGGTTGATATTAAAACAGCCTCGCTGGTAGGTATTATCATGTGGTGGATAAGGAATGGACTTCACTTTAGTTCAGATTATATTGCAAATCAAATTTATTTCATGTACAAAGGGTAATGAGTTAAAAATATTTTACGTATTGACGCATTGTATTATTAAGTGCGACACCTAAAGAAAAAACAAAAAAGCCCATCTCGCTTCGTATAAAGTAGAAGTCACCACTCACTTACTCACACGCAAAACTGCCCACGAAGCGTTACAGGAAGAATTGTCGCACTTAGATTGACAAAATGTCTTTAAAGTAAAAATATGTATTGTATAATTTCATATATCGTATGTATATAATAAAATTTTTAAACAAAAGTCCAATCGTTGCACTGTGCGTAGACGAGAATTTGGACTTAATTTTAGGAAAGATATAAGATAAGATATTAATAGAAAGCGATTTCAAATTCTAATTTTGCAAAGTTAGTATCTATACTTGCAAATCTACTCAAGAACAAGTATAGAAAGGGTGTACATCATATATGATATTAGACAATCGAAGTATAAGTATATTACAGCAAATTATTCAAACAGATAGCTATGTTTCTGTATCTCAATTAATGGAAGCCATACAGGTTTCAAAGCGAACAATTTATTATGATATGAAGAAAATAGAAGATTGGTTAGTTGCAGAGGATTTAAATTCATATGAATATATTCGCCCTTTAGGCTACTGTTTTGATAATGAAACGAAGCAAAGAGTGATAAAAAAGCTAAATGGATTTACAACAAGCCAATATGAATATTCTCCACAAGAACGAAAAATATTGCTGGTTCTTTATTTACTAACAATGGAGAAAAGGATTCTATTAGAAGACTTAATAGAACTTGTGCAAGTCAGTCGTAATACTGCTCTTGCTGACTTGAAAAAAATAAAAGCAGAGTTAGTGAAGTTTAAGCTCTCATTAAACTTTGATCGTAAACATGGCTACAATATTAATGGGAATGAACATGGAAAACGAAATATATTAATCTTAAATCTTTCACAAATAATTTCAAAGCATGGATGGGAATATTTAATATCGCATGTGAAACATATTACGAATGATAATAAAAATGTAAAAGGTAATAAAGATCACGAGGAACTACTTATAATAAAAAATATTTTATCGAATTGTGAAGAGCTTTTAGGAGTTCAGTATACAGATGAGGTACTTGAAAGTTTAAGCGTTTACATGTATTTATTCCGTAATCGTATTGTAAATGGAAAATGTGTTGAAATGGAAGATGCTGAAAAGGATGTACTACGAGAAACAAAACAATTTGAAGCAGCAAAATACATTGCAAAACAGTTTGAAAGAGTATTTTTCGTGGAGTTTCCAATAGACGAAATTTATTATATTACGACTCATTTGTTAGGAGCAAAAGTAAATGCTCAACAAAAAGACTTTGAAAAAAGTGAGATTGATGGAATACATTCAATGGTCGGATATATGATAAAGGATTTTCAACATTATGCTTGTGTTATATTTCAAGATTTTAAAGGACTTGCTTCAGATCTATATCTGCATATGAAACCGGCATTTTATCGTGTAAAGTACGGGATTGAAATAGAAAATCCATTACTTTATACAATCCAGCAAAATTATGAAGAAGTTTATACTCTTACCAAAAAAGTGATTCATCATTTTGAAGAATATGTTGGAAAACCAGTTTCAGATGATGAAATGGCATATATTACTATGCACTTTGGTGCTTGGATGAGGAAAGAGGGAATCGTTCCCAGTCCAAGAAAAACTGCGCTGCTTGTTTGTCCAAATGGTATTGGTACATCACGTATGTTGCAGTACCAATTAGAGCAATTGTTTTCGAGTGTAGATATTTTAAAAGCCATCTCAAAGCGGGAATATGAATCAAATGCATTTGATGTAGATTGTATCATTACTACAACTGAACTTGAGAAGGGGAAAATTCCTATCTTTATGGTAAATCCAATTTTGACTGATTCCGAAAAAGCATCGTTACTACGAAAAGTAAATGTAGCTTTGTATGTCGAAAATCAAAATGATTCAGTTGATATGATGATGGGTATTATCCAAAAATACGCAGACATTTTAGATGAAAAATCTTTAAAAAATGAATTGAGAGAGTTTATGAGTGGTC
Organism: Bacillus hominis; assembly: GCF_030348325.1. Classification (NCBI taxonomy): domain Bacteria; kingdom Bacillati; phylum Bacillota; class Bacilli; order Caryophanales; family Bacillaceae; genus Bacillus; species Bacillus hominis. The sequence continues at coordinate 2,645,086 of NZ_JAUCFS010000005.1, read as the reverse complement.
CGGTACATATTGATAAGGAGGAGAAATATAAGCCTATGTTAAACGAGCTATTAACTAGAGAATTTATTCAGCTTGAGAATCACGTTGAGACGTGGGAGGAAGCAATTCGTGTTGCGGCTGAGCCTTTATTACAAAACGAAAATATTTCTGAGGAATATATTTCGGAGATGATTGCGAATGTAAAGAAGTTAGGACCGTATATTGTAATTGCACCTAAAATCGCAATACCTCACGCTCGTCCGGAAGCAGGTGTCAAAAAATTAGGGATGAGTTTATTACAACTAAAAGAAGGTGTGTTATTTTCAGAAAAACAAGAGCATGCTGCAAATTTAATTATTGTATTAGCAGCGATAGATAATGAGACACATTTGAAAGCATTAGCACAATTAAGTGAGATGTTATCTGAGCCGAAAAATGTAGAAATGTTAATTCATTCAAATTCAATAGATGAAATGCTAGAAATGATAGCTAAATATTCTAATTAAAGGGGAGATTGAAATGAAAAAAGTATTAGTTGTATGTGGAAATGGATTAGGAAGTAGTTTTATTGTAGAAATGAATGTGAAGAAAATATTAACTGAACTTGGCTTGCAAGCTGAAGTTTCTCATACGGATTTAGCATCAAGTAAGTCAGAACAAGCAGATCTATATTTAGGTGCGAAAGATATCATTTGCAACCTTGAAGATGGTACTAGAACAGTTGCTGGATTAACAAACATTTTAGATTTAAATGAAATTAGAGAAGCATTACAAAAACACCTGATGTAGAAACAGTGAAAGGGGGAGTAATGCTATGTTTGATATAATAATGAAGGATATTTTGGGACAACCGGCAATATTAGTTGGATTGTTTGCTATGTGCGGTTTACTATTGCAAAAAAAGAATGTTGCAGATACAGTTTCAGGAACATTAAAAACAATTATGGGCTTCGTCGTTTTAGGAGGCGGAGCCACTATATTAATAGGAGCTTTAGATGTTTTTGGTAAAATATTTGATAAAGCATTCCATATTAAAGGGATTATTCCAAATAACGAAGCTGTAGTTGCGATAGCACAGCAAACTTTAGGGACAGAAACGGCATTAATTATGGTATTTGGGATGATTGCTAATTTACTAATTGCACGATTTACAAGATTTAAATATGTATTTTTAACTGGTCATCATACATTATTCATGGCATGTTTAATTTCAGCTGTATTTTCAACTACAGGGATGAAAGGTGCTTCACTAGTTATTATTGGATCTATTATTTTAGGATTACTTATGGTCATTTTTCCAGCGCTACTTCAACCGTATGTTAGAAAAATTACGGGAATGGATGATATCGCAATTGGCCATTTCGGTTCAGTTGGATATTTAGCAGCAGGGTTTGTTGGTAGTAAATTTGGAAATAAAGAAAAATCTACAGAACAAATTAAAGTACCGAAGTCATTAGGGTTTTTACGTGATACATCAGTTTCTATGTCATTAACAATGGCGGTGTTATTCTTTATTGTTGCACCATTTGCGGGTAAAAACTTTATCGAAACAGAATTAAGTAACGGACAAAATTATCTCGTGTATTCATTCATGCAAGCAATTACATTTGCTGCGGGTGTATATATTATTCTAGCTGGTGTCCGTATGTTGATTGCAGAAATTGTCCCTGCATTTAAAGGGATAGCAGATAAACTTGTCCCAAATGCCAAACCAGCATTAGATTGTCCAACAATCTTTCCATTCGCACCAAATGCAGTTATTATTGGTTTTTTAACAAGTTTTATTGCAGGATTACTATCTATGTTTATTCTTCCATTTATCGGCTTAAGTGTAATAGTGCCAGGACTAATCCCTCATTTCTTTACAGGGGCAACAGCTGCTGTATTTGGAAATGCAACTGGAGGAAGACGAGGAGCCATATTAGGAGCTTTTGTAAATGGATTATTAATCTCATTCCTACCAGCTATATTACTACCTATATTAGGTGGGTTAGGATTTGAAAATACAACATTCGGTGATTCTGACTTTGCTGTTGTTGGTATTTTAATTAGTGAAATTGCGAAATTGTTGGGTAATATTTTCTAAATAATAGAGCATAAAAAGACTTGAATTCTAATTATAAATTCAAGTCTTTTTATTAAATGTAGATATTATAGTGTAAGATAGTAAGGGGATTTGAATATAGAAAATAGGAGTTAGTTTGAAAAAACATTTGTTATTATTGTATTGATTGTTTGTACACTTGTTGATTTTTCTTGAGGATCAATATTGAAACAGAAAAGTAAACTTTCAAAAAGAGTAAAATAAAAGGGGGCTTATGCATGAATTTTCAAAATGAAAAAATATCATTACATTTAGAGGTTGTAAATTACCAATATAAAGATGCAAAAGACGAGTGTGATAGAAATTGGCTAATGGTAAAAGCGAAACTGTCAGAAGAAAATAAAGTTTTTAAAACGATGGATCCTTTTTTACAAACTTACGACTTACAGTACATGATAAAATGGTTTGAATCTTTACCGAACCCTACATATAACGAACTAGATTTCATAGAACCAAATGTAGCGTTTGAATTTATGGGAGAAAAAGAAGAGGAGTTTCACATTGTTATTCGCTTATCACAGGAACTTAATCCTTCATGGTGTAAGGAAGAGGAGTACGAATTTTCTATCGGTGTAACGCAAGATGATAGAGAGAATATTATACGTTCTATTGAAGAACAACAAAGGAAATTTCCAAAACGATAAAAAAGACTTGATAACCTACTAGAGGGAATCAAGTCTTTTTCATTAAATACGATTATCGTGCCAGAAGTTTAATGGGAAGTGTTCGTTCTCATGATAGCTTTCTAATTCATATCCTCTTTCTTTCAGCCCTTTAATAATTCCAGGTACTGCTTTAACTGATTGTGGATGAATATCGTGCATAAGGATAACTTCTGTTGGATTTGTAGCACCAGCTAGAACGTTTTCTACGATTTTAGCTGAAGCAGCGTCAACTGGCATTTTGTTGTATTTCCAGTCTAATGAATCAATTGTCCAATCCCATACTTTTAAACCATTCTCAACAACTTTGTTTCGAAGAGCTTCATTTAACCCTGGCATTGAGCCGTAAGATGGGCGAGTTAATACTGGTGATTTGCCTAGAACTCCAGCGATTAATCCTTGGTCTTCCTTCATTTCATCTACGTAATGACCTTCTGTGTAGAGCTGCTTGTAGTTATGAGTCATACTGTGCATCCCAACATAGTGGCCTTCAGCATCTTCACGTTTTACAAGATCAGGGAAAGCTTTCACGTTTGAACCAATTAGGAAGAATGTTGCTTTTGCATTTTCACTCTTTAACATATCTAAAAGCTCAGCTGTGTATTTTCCAGGACCATCGTCAAATGTTAAGTAAGCGACTTTTCTAACTTGCCCGTTATAGTGCTTTGGAGCTTCTTTCGGAGCGAGAGATGTTTGAATTTCACTTACAAGTTGAACAGATTTTGCTTCATCCTCTGTACTTGCTAGAGCAATATGTGTTGATCCGTAAGCGGCCTCGTATGTAAATAATACCCCAGCGCAAATCAAGAGAGCCCTTTTAACTAAAGTTGTCATTCGAATTCCATTGTGCATAATTTTCCTTCTCTCTATAAAAGTTCTACTCTACTATATTAGCAATTTTAGAGAGGTAAATGCAAAAAAACTTTGTTACAAGCGCAAAAAAGTTTGTCCAAAAGTATGCAAGATTTTATAATAATTGCGTTTTGAATAGATGGGATAAAAAAATGGATAATTTGAATCGTTAATAGGAAACACTACAAAAGATATTAATTTTAGGAGGTGCTTTAATTGAAGTATAAAAAAATGCTTTCTATATGTATGACAAGCATATTTACAGTAGGACTGCTATTTGGGTGTAATACAGCTCCAAAGGATGAACAGGAACCAGATCCAACGGAGGAACCTTCTGAACAAAGAGAACAGGATAAGGATAAACAGCAAGATCCTTCTAAAGAAAAAAATAATGAGTTAAATAAAAAGGATGAACAGGAGCCAGATCCAACTGAAGAGCCTTCCGAAGAAAGAAAAGAGAAAAAAGAAAATGAGTAGTTACAGATTAATGAAACGTGTAGCTACTGCTTTGTAGGTTCTGAAGCATCAATCAGAAAAGCTAAATTGCAAATATGTAAAAACAGCAAAAACTTCTGAATCAAAAGTCGTTTTTGCTGTTTTTGCGTTGTATATCATATTCCTATTTGTAAATTATATATAGAAAGAAACGGACAAACATACAAGAAAAAAAACTCTTTTTACATCTAATATATTATATTAAATCTTACTAAAAGGAGTTTGATTATTTTTGAATTTAAATAGTGTAAGAAACTTCATACCTTGTGCGTTTCCTATTTCGGAATCTGTATTAATACCTCAATCAGGATTTCGAGCTATTAATAGGGAACTGGAACAAAAGGTAGGTCCCGCTGATCTAACTTTAATTTCATATCCTAATGAAATCTTTGATTTGAACAATGAATATAATCCCATTACTTCAACTTTTACTCCAAAACAAAATGGAGTATATCTAATTATAGCAAGTATTGGTTTTTTCCCTAATGTTCCTGCAAGTTATAGCGCAAGGTTATTTATCACAATAAACGGAGAAGCTGTAGTTGCTGATAATGATTTTTTAAGTGAAGAACTAGAGATTGTTAATATATTAAGTGTTTCCACTATCTTAAAATTATCTGCAGGATCTAACGTACAAGTTATTGCCCAAGCTACTACAGATGGTAATACTGTTCCTGAACCACTTGGAGGTACCGTAGATTTTATGCACTTTGAAGCGGTTAGATTTCCTTTTCCAACGTAATAAAACAGGTTTATTCTCTAAGCGTTATATAAAGTGTGTTATGTTAACTTTACATGTATAGGATATACATCGTTTTTTTATAAGAGAACGTTGTTTTCTTGTAGCCATTTAAATTTGTTACAATAGCTATTCCTTTTTTCATTTTATCGAAAATGAATCCGATCCTTAAGAATAGCTTGTTTATAAATTTGGATGGTTTTTCTATTATTGATATCATGTTGTTTCTAATTAAGAGATTATATATTATCCGCAAAATTTGTTGTAGAAGAAATTGATTGTATGTACTAGTACAGAATGATTTGTAGTGAATGAAAGAGTAGTTTGATTGAAAATAATCAAGAAGACATTATATTTTTGGAGAGATCAATAAAATTTCACATACCGTATTTAAAAAATAAATATAGGAAAACCAAAAAATAATGTAGAATACATCGTACATACCTATGTGAAGTCAACATAATAAATAAAAGAGGTGGATATATGTTACTTGAAGAAGTAATGCAACAATTAGAGGAATACGGAACAGAACAAACTCGTAAGACGTATAAAAACCATGGGGCGAAAGAACCATTATTTGGAGTTAGTTTTGCGAATTTAAAATTGTTAAAAAAGAAGATAAAAAAGAATCATGATTTAGCAATTTCATTATGGGAAACAAAAAATATGGATGCAATGACTTTAGCAACGATGATTTTAGATCCGAAAAAACTAACATCAGAACAGCTAAATGAATGGGTTGAGGAAGTTGATTATTATTGTTTAATGGACGTTCTTATGACCGCTATATGCACTTCACCAATCGCTATAGATAGGATGGAAGAATGGACGAGATCTGACGATGAATGGATTGGAAGAGCAGGTTGGTCATTATTAGCAAATATCGCTATAAAAAGTAAAACGTTAGACGTTGAGTTTTTCTTACCGTATTTAGAAGAGATTAAAGTTCATATACATAATGAAAAAAATCGAAAAAGAGAAGCAATGAATAGTGCTTTAATTGCGATAGGGATTCGAAATGAAAGCTTGGAACAACAAGCAATTGAAATTGCACGCGAAATTGGAAAAGTAGAAGTTGATCACGGTGCAACGTCATGTAAAACACCAGATGCAGAAGCCTATATTAAAAAGGCGCGGGAAAGAGCGGAAAAAAAGAAAGTAAAATAAGAAAAGAGGAAAAAGCTATGAAAGCAATTGAAGCAGCACAAAGCGTAATTACATCAAAATTTCCGAATTGTGATGTTGCTTTACTAGGGGGAAGTGTTGCTAGAGGAGAGGCTACGAAAACATCTGACCTTGATATTGTAATTTTCGACCAAAGTTTGTCATCTTGTTATAGAGAATCTTTCTATAGTAATGGTTGGCCTGTTGAAGTATTCGTACATAATTTTGAAACGTATAAAACTTTTTTCCAAATGGATTGCAAACGCGGGAGACCTTCATTACCTCAATTAGTTTCAGAAGGGATTGCATTAAAAGGAAAAGATGAAATTGTAGCAGAACTAAAAAGAGAAGCGAATGAGCTATTAAATAAAGGCCCAGAAAAATGGACAGAAGAAACGATGAAGCAGAAGCGTTATTTTATTACGGATACTTTGGATGACTTCATTGGTGCAACAAAAAGAGAAGAAGAATTATTTATCGCCAATTTATTAGCTGATTTAATACATGAATATGTATTAAGGGTAAATGGTCAATGGCTTGGAAATTCAAAATGGTTTATTAGAGTGTTAAGAAGATATGATGAGAAATATGCAGAACAGTTTGTAGTGGCTTTTGATCATTTTTATAAAACGGGAGAGAAACGTGAATTAGTTGCTTTTGTAGAAAAAACGCTAGATCAATACGGAGGAAGAATGTTCGAAGGATTTTCTATAGGGAAATGAAGAGGGGATAGCGAAATGAATGTACCATTCGTTCAATTAAGAGAATTGACACTAGACGATGTAGAAGACCGATATCAATGGTCATTAGATACAGAAGTGACAAAGTATTTAGTCGTACCAGATCAATATCCACCGTTCACTCGTGAAGATACGATAAGGTGGATTGAAGCATGCATAAGTCGAGAAAATGGTTATGAACAAAGGGCTATCGTTACAGAAAACCGTATACACATTGGCTGGATAGATCTTAAAAATTTTGATAAAACAAATAAAAATGCAGAACTAGGAATTGCGGTTGGTAATAAAGAATATTGGGGTAAAGGATATGGAATAGCGGCCCTATATAGTATGTTACAACTGGGATTCTTTGAATTTGAATTAGAGAAAATTTGGCTACGTGTAGATGAGGATAATTTACAAGCAAGAAGGAGATATGAAAAAGCTGGATTTGTTTGTGAAGGAATAATGAGAAATGATCGATTACGTCAAGGTAAGTTCATTCATCGTTATCGTTATAGTATGTTAAAAGAAGACTATCAATCTTTAATTAATAGTCTATAAAAATATTATGTAAACTCAAAGGAGATGGGGAAAATGATTCGATTACTTACAAAAGTGGATGCGGAACAATATTGGGAGTTACGTTTACAAGCACTACAAGTAAACCCAGAGGCGTTTGTAACAACTTATGAAGAGGCGATCCGTCAGGAAAATCCTATTGAGCGAGTTGTAAGTAATTTAACATCTAATACGAGCTGTACATTTGGTGCTTTTAATGAAGAAAATCAATTAATTGGAGTTGTCACTTTACTAACAGAAGCGAAGCAGGCATATAAGCATAAAGGACATATTGTTGCGATGTATGTAGATGCACAAAACAGACGGAACGGACTGGCACGGGAGTTAATTGCAAATGCAATTCAAAGAGCGAGAGAAATAGAACTAGAGCAATTGAACTTAGGTGTTGTATCCACAAACCAACCAGCAAAAAAATTGTATGGATCAATGGGCTTTAAAACGTATGCAATTGAAAAAAGAGCTATAAAGATGAATGGTGTGTATAGTGATGATGAAAATATGGTGTTGTTTCTTTAAAGACTACATCTATAATGAGATTTTTGAATATTAATTATATTCATTTTGTTATATAGTAAAAGGAGAAACTATATAAGGGGTTTTAAGATGAAAGCTATTGCAATTGGGATATTGGCATCGTTTTTCTTTGCCTTTACCTTTGTGTTAAACCGATCGATGGACTTAGAAGGTGGAAGTTGGATTTGGAGTGCATCTTTACGGTATTACTTTATGGTTCCAATGCTACTACTTATTGTCATGTATAGAGGGAACTTAAAACAACTCTTTCAATATATGAAAAACAATCCGAAAGAATGGTTGTTATGGAGTATTGTTGGATTTGGTCTCTTTTATGCACCGCTTAGCTTTGCGGGTGCGTTTGGACCGGGGTGGCTCGTTGCTTCAACTTGGCAAATTACGATAGTCGCAGGGATTTTATTAACACCATTTTTCGCGGTAGACCCATTACATAAAAAACTTCCTATGAAGGAATTAGCAATGTCAGGTATTATTTTATTCGGTGTTGTTCTCATGCAAGTAGAACACGCTTCTTCTTTAGGGATTCGTGAAACCATTTTATGCGTTGTTCCTGTACTCATTGCTGCGTTTGCGTATCCACTTGGGAATAGAAAAATGATGCAAGTATGTAAAGGTGAATTAGATGTATTCCAACGAGTTCTCGGTATGACATTAGCAAGTTTACCATTTTGGTTATTACTATCTGGTTACGAAGTATCTGCAAGCGGATTACCGTCAAGTAACCAAGTTTTTCAATGTTTTATCGTTGCGATTAGTTCAGGTTTAATTGCAACAGTATTATTCTTCTATGCGACAGATCTTGTAAAAGATGATCCGCAAAAATTAGCAACCGTTGAAGCGACACAGTCTGGTGAAGTTTTATTTGCGTTAGTAGGAGAACTTATCTGGTTATCTGCTCCAATTCCGTCTTCTTTATCGTGGATTGGAATGAGCCTTGTAATTGTCGGAATGATACTTCATAGTTATGTAGCTGTAGTTGTGAAAAAAGAAGAAAAAATAACGGCGTAAAAAGATTAGCTCTTTTTTAATAAAGAGCTAGTCTTTTTTTATGAGAAGGAATGGGAGTAAGATGTTACAGCGTGTTGAGCAAATAGAAATAGATCTAATTAAGAAAGTATTAAAGCATGCGACCGGCCCGAGTGAAGTAAGCTTAATTAAAGCAGTTTCATTGTGTTCACCTTCCTTTATTAATTTTTAAAAAATACACCATAATTTAACTGTTTCCGATATGATAAGAACGATAAGTGTATAGTAATCTATATGATTATGTTAAAAATTAAGAAAAATATGATAATATATGTATGTATTAGTTTAAAGCCAAATGGGGGAACGATCGTGAAAATGAATGAAATAGTGGCGAATACACAATTTCCAAATACAATCGAAACAATTACAAAGGATTTAAAAACATTAGGGATAGAAAAGGGAATGACAGTTATTGTACATTCTTCATTAAGTTCAATTGGCTGGGTATCAGGTGGTAGCGTTGCGGTAATAGAAGCATTAATGAAAGTCGTTACAGAAGAGGGAACAATTATTATGCCGACGCAATCTTCGGATTTATCTGATCCGAAAAACTGGGCAAGACCACCTGTACCAGAAGACTGGTGGCAAATTATCCGGGATAACGTCCCAGCATTTGATCCACATATAACACCAACAAGAGCAATGGGAAAAGTAGTTGAATGTTTTCGTACATATCCGAATGTATTGCGCAGTAATCATCCGCTCAGTAGTTTTGCAGCATGGGGGAAATACGCAGAAGAAATTACAGCGAATCATTCACTTTCCATAAGTTTTGGGGAAGAATCGCCATTACGAAAAATATACGATTTAGATGGATACATATTATTACTTGGTGTCGGTTATGACTCCAATACGTCCATACATTTATCCGAGGTACGTACAGGTGCACGCGAGTTAATAAAGGTAGGAGCGCCTATTATAGAAGAAGGTGTAAGAGTATGGAAAGAATTCGTTGAAATGGATTACGATTCTGACACGTTTGTAGAAATTGGAGTTGAATATGAGCGGAAAGGAACAGTTACACGTGGGAAGATAGGGAATGCGACGTGCCGCTTTATGAGGCAACGTGATGCAGTTGACTTTGGATCAGAGTGGTTTCGTGCGAAAAATAAGTAAGGGATGGTTATTATGCAGGGGAAAAAAGTATTAATTACGAGCGGCGGTTGCCTAGAAAAATGGGATCAAGTACGCGGACATACAAATTTAGCAAAAGGTACGATTGGAAGAATTATTGCAGAAGAGCTAATGACAAAAGGAGCAAATGTTATATATTTGCATGGCTATTTTGCTGAGAAGCCAATGGATGTAAATAACCAATTAGAATTGCATCCATTTGAGGGGATTATTGATTTACAAGATAAGATGAAAAGTATTATTACACATGAAAAAGTTGACGCAGTTATTATGGCTGCTGCTGGCTCAGATTGGGTTGTCGAAAAGATTTGTGATCAAGATGGAAATATTCTTAATATGAACGGAAAGATTTCAAGTGATATCGCACCAATTATTCATTTTCAAAAAGCACCAAAAGTATTAAAACAAATAAAGAGTTGGGATCCAGAAACGATACTCGTTGGTTTTAAACTGGAAAGTGACGTAAATGAAGCAGAACTTATTGAAAGAGCAAGCAAAAGAATGGAAGGTGCAAAAGCAAGTGTAATGGTAGCGAACTCACCGCATTCTTTATATTCTCGCGGTGCTGTACATCACGTTATTGGACAAGACGGTAATGTGAAGTTATGTAATGGGAAAGATGAAACTGCAAAAGAAATTGTCAATATGTTAGAGCATTTATGTAATCGTATTATTACTATGTAAATTAAAGCTTTTAGAAAGAGATGCAGTCGCATAGTATGTAATGGAGTTAATATTAAATTAGTGGGGGAACGTATCCCTCACTAATTATTAAATCGAATCAATGGAATAGACCATTAGCTGCTCGTAAATGTGTAATACATGATATATGCATATTGAACATTTTGTGAGGAGTGGATTCTATGGAACATTTATTAAAGCAAGCTATTAAACTTAGAAATGAAAAGAAATATGCGCAGTCTAGAGAGATACTAATAGGATTAACAAACTTTACAAGGGATGCAGAAGTACTATATCAATGCGCCTGGATACATGATGTAATGGGGCTTGAAACAGAGGCTGTTCCGTATTATGAACAGGCAATTGCGAACGGACTTGATGGGGAATCCCTTCGTGGTGCGTATATCGGTCTTGGTAGTACGTATCGTTGTATAGGGGAGTATGATAAAGCGATTATTGTATTAGAAGCAGGGATAAAGAAGTTCCCGGAAAATGACGTGATGAAAGTGTTTTTATCATTAGCAAAATACAATGTGAAAGATCATGAAGAAGCGATGAAATTACTGTTAGAGACAGTTGTGAAAGTAGATGAGGTAAAAGAATTTGAACGTGCTATCTCATTTTATAAAGATAATTTAAATGAGGTCTTTAAATAGAGGAGAGAAGGAATGAATCCATCAATTTCACGAAGGCGAAAAGGCATTTGGATTGGACTCGTATCTTTAATTATGTTATCAAACTATTTATTGTATGCCCTTCCAATAGTACCAGATGCCCCGAAAGAAGTAGTTCTCGGTTCATTATTAGATTTTATGTTTATAATTCCGGTCATCACATATTTCTTTATTATACGGAAAAGATATTCGTTAACGTATATGTTTCCTGTAGTTATAGCTGGATACGTATTCGCAAGATTTATAATTCCTAGTGATTATTTACAAGCTTTTTCATTTATTTCGTATGTAATAGTTGCTGGAGAAATTGTGTTCGTATGTTTTGAACTGTTTCTTATATATAAAATTATAAGAGTACTTCCTAAAATAATAAAACGATATAAAGAATATAGAAGTGAGTATTCTTCATTTTCTTATGCGATTGATGCAGCGTTTGATGCTAATATGAAGAGAAGTAAGGCTGTAAATATTATTCTAACAGAGTGTAAATTACTCTATTATGCTTTTTTATCGTGGCGTGAAAAAGTATCAGAAAGTGAATCCATATACTCATATCATAAAAAAACCGGTGCAATAGGTGTTTATATCATGATTATTCATGCAACATTAATTGAAAGTATCGGTTTTCATTATTTACTTCATCAATGGAACCCAGTAATAGCTTGGGTTTTACTCATCTTAAACATATATGCGATGTTTTATTTTTTAGCTGAAATACAAGCGATGCGTAAAAATCCAATTATCGTTGTGAAAGAAAAATTGATCATTCAAATTGGATTAGGAAAGAAAATCGTTATACCATTTACACAAATTGATAACATTGTGTTTTATAAAGGCGAATCTTTAACGAAAGAAGAAGAGAAAGAGGTTCTTGACGCAACTGTTATGGAATTTATAAAGGAACCTGCAACTTTTGAAATAACGTTAAAAGAGCCAATTAAAGCGCAGTTGTTATATGGATTTTCTAAAACAGTGAGTCGTGTGCATTTAAATGTGGATGAGGAACGAAAATTTTATGATGAGGTTATGGAGAAGTTGAAATATGAGTAAAATACTAAAGTATCACCGTGCGTTTGGTGTATATGGAGTTTGTATTGAAAAAAATAAAAGGCCATATATGAATCGTGGTTAATAAAATAGTAGTGATTCATGAACTCCTTCCATTGTAGAAGGAGTTTTTTATACTTTCTTAATCAGGAGCGTAAAGGATATAATTAAAACGGACGCATTATATGATAGAAGGGGTAACTAAAAAATGAATTGTTTGCGTACACCAAGGATTGAAATTATAGAAAGAAAAATACGTTACGATTCTACAACTGTAGATCACATTTGTTTATTAGTAGAAGCACAACCGAAAAAAATCGTACTATTTCATGAGATACAGTACCCTTTTACAATGACAGCAAACAAAATAAAAGTAACTATTCCTAAAGGTAGTTGTACAACCGCATATTATTGGGAAGATCGTCCATATAACTTATACATATGGAGAGATGATGCAGGGCATTATTTAGGGTCATATTTTAATATCGTAAAAAACACACATGTAGGAAATGAGTTAGTAACATTTGAAGATTTAATCATTGATATTATGGTTCTTCCTAATGGTGAGTACTTCATATTAGATGAAGACGAATTACCTGAGCTATTAGATCAATTTGAAAATGGTTATGTGAAAGAAGCTCTTAACATATTAACGGATACAATTCATGTATTCTTACAGCCCTTTCCGAACGAGAAAGCCCATTGCCTTTAGGTATGGGATGAAAGTGAGGTTGGATACGGAGTACCACTAAAAATCGTAAGGCTCGTGGTACTTTAAGTATCCAAAGAATAGGTAGTTTCTTTGGGTCTGTTTGTTGTAATTTTTCGAAAATAAATGATACATTGTAACTATGATAAATGATTATAGAAGAACGTTTCAAAGTGTTGGTTGAAGAGATATGTAACGATCTTGATATTGTTAGTATCACAATGGAATAGGATACCAACCACGTTCATTTGTTTTTAAATACACTGTCAACACTTAGTTCTGCTGATACAATGGCAAAAATAAAAGGAGTGACATCAAAGTGTTTGAGAGAAGAATTCCCTCATCACATGCACTTGCAAAGTTTATAGACGCGTTCCCATTTTGTTTCTACTGCTGGAAATGTATCAAATGAGACAATAAAACAGTATGTTGAGAATCAAAAACAAAGGGGTGAAACGTATGTCACAGACCCTAACAGTGAAAGTGAAATTGCTTCCCACAAAAGAACAAATTCGTTTATTGGAACAAAGTAGCCGAGAGTACATTAAACTCATAAATACACTTATATCTGAAATGGTTGAAACAAAGGAAAGTACGAAAAAAAGTACGAAAGATATTGAAGCGAATATACCAAGTGCGGTGAAGAATCAAGCAATTAAAGACGCGAAAGGCTTATTTGCTGCAAAAGTAAAGAAAAGCAAGTATAAAATCATTCCGATTTTAAAGAGACCTGTTTGTGTATGGAACAATCAAAATTATTCATTTGACTCCACTCATATTTCAATCCCGTTTAAGGTAAAAGGAAAGTCAACTCGTTTAAAGGTCCGTGCTTTATTAATCGATAAAAAAAATCGCAATTTGGATTTGTTAAAACATAAGTTAGGTACACTTCGTATCACAAAGAAATCGAATAAGTGGATGGCCCAAATATCTGTCACACTTCCTACAAATGAAAGAGCAGGGACGAAAATTTTAGGAGTAGACCTAGGTCTCAAAGTCCCTGCGGTAGCAATCACAGACGATGACAAGGTTCGCTTCTTTGGGAATGGTAGGCAAAATAAATATAGGAAGCGTAAGTTTCGTAGTGTTCGTAAGAAGTTAGGAAAAGACAAAAAAGTGAATGCGATTCGGCGATTTGATGATAAAGAACAAAGATGGATGCAAGATAAAGATCACAAAATAAGTCGTGAAATCATTGATTTTGCGATTGCTAATCATATTTCTGTCATTCGTTTAGAACAACTAACGAATATAAGACAGACGGCAAGAACAAGCCGTAAAAACGAAAAAAACCTACACGCTTGGTCATTCTATCGTTTGTCACGATTTATTGCGTATAAAGCAACATTAGTTGGTATTCAGGTTGAATATGTAAATCCGGCTTATACAAGTCAAAGCTGTCCGAAATGTGCTGAAAAGAATAAGGCACAAGACAGAAAATACAAGTGTCCATGTGGGTTTGGGACACATCGTGATATCGTTGGGGCGATGAATATTCGCTACGCAACTGTGATTGATGGTAACAGTCAATCAGCCTAAGCACCTATATGGTCTGGTTTAGGAGGGGCAATGAGATGCCCTCATCTTGAAGGCTGTTTAAAACAGAAATGGACTGCGAACGTTTAGTCATTCAAGAATCCCACCCGTAAATCCGTGAGGATTCGGGCTTGCGACTTTAGTCGTGGGAGTCTCAACTCAAATGATTTTAGAAACAGAGACTATATTTAAACAGAAAGAGATTTTTTTCACATGAAAAATAAAAAAACTCGCAACTTAATAGCTTGCGGGTTTCCATCGTAAACTATTAGAAAATATGGTAAAATTAAGAGGTAACTTATGGTACGGTTGGTTGTTCAATTATCACTTCTCCGAGTAGGAGGGGGGTGATAATAAGTGAGTGAAATTGCGTTGCTACTGCAAGGTGGACTGTTTCTCATTGCATTGTTAACGTTTATTGTCGTCTTAATTGACAAGCTCAAAAAATAACAACCCACCTATGCCTATAGAATGTGGGTTGTTGCGTTTGTACGAAACAAATAGGATAATGAACAATCCAATCTGCTAAGTTACGTGGACTAGTGTGTAGCCGCACACTAGTCTTTTTTATTTATATACAGTTTTTAATTGTTTTATGTGATTGTATTGTTCTTTTCATACTCATTATAACACAGTGTCTTTTCATGAAGAAAGGAGACCGTATGTTCTTATGTGGATTAAATAGAAGGTGTAGTTTCTTTAAATAGCCCATCCATATACTGTTTTAAACTTTCCACAAAAAATCCTTTATTGTCTACATTATTTACGCCGACAATTGGTGATGGAAGATTGTATCTCTTTTCTGATAAATGAACAACAACATCAAAAATATCAAATAGGCGAATGAAGCAGAACAGACCGTCTTTATCACTAAGTAAAATAAAGTAATGGTTTTCGCTCGTTGTATTTAATGTATTCCATAAAGAACTTTTGCTTAAGTCACGAACAATACTCTTTTCCTTTAATTCCATGAAATCGGCATTTAATAGAATCATAGAAATATCAATCGCATCTGGATCGTCAAAGTAGCCATCAATTGTTTGTACAGCAAAAGTATAAGCCATTTTTAATACACTCATCTTATATTTACGGTTATCTAAAAGCAATTCACGTTGAATAGAACTAGCTACTTTTGTTACGCGCTCTTCTTTCCAAATTTCATTATGTAATGAAATATCGTGCTTTTTACATAGTTTCATAATTAATGCATTAGAATAAAGTATTTCATCATTTACTTCGACAACATCCGTTTCAGCGGCCGCCAGCTCCTCACCATGTTCATTCGTATAGAGAGGGGAGTCGATTTGTTTTTTCATTTGCTCAATCTTATATTGACTTAGCTTATGCCTAATTAAAGGACGGTCAATATTTGTTGTCATATGTTCATGACAGGAATCACAAATGGAGTTTGTGAAATAATATCCACATAATATCTCTGGGATGACATATTGTTCACTAAGTTCTTTCGTATCTTTTCTGCAAATGATGCATTGTGTCATATTTATCACCTTTACCTGCAAATTTGTCTGTAATCTCATTGTAGTGTATTTAATAGGATTTTGGAACATTGTAAAGGAAAATATTATGTAAAATCTAAGTTTAATTTGGTACAATGAAGAGAAGTGCTAGTTTAAAGGAGGACGTTTTTTTGAAATCGAAAGTGCACTTTTGGACATTAGAAGTGCTAATGGTTGTAGGAATTATATTTATTTGCACAAAAATATCGTTTCTATTTCAACCGATTGGTATCTTCATATCAACATTATTTTTCCCAATTTTAATCGCGTTATTTTTATACTTCATATTTAACCCATTGTTAGTCTTTTTGGAGAATAAAAAAGTACCTAGAGGTTTAGCGATCTTACTACTGTATCTTTTTATCATCACATTAACTGGAGTTGCTATTGGAGTAGTTGTTCCAACCATCTCACAACAGCTAATGGATTTAGTGAAAAACATGCCGACTTATATAAAAGAGGGGAAAGTATACATACAAGATCTATCCCATCATAGATTATTTGAATGGTTATCTACACAAAACTACGTTTCCATTGAAACAATTGAGAAAAATGCGATTGAATACTTAAAGGAAATACCAAACACAATTACGTCGAGTGCAACGGCTTTATTTGGTATTATCACGAACGTGGCGTTAGTTATCTTTACAGTACCGTTCATTTTATTTTATATGTTTAAAGATGGACATGCATTTCCAGGGAAAGCTGTTAGTGTATTACCAGAGTCTTACCGTGAAGAAGGACTTCATATCATAAAGGAAACGAACGAAACATTATCTGCATATATTCAAGGGCAAGCGCTCGTTTGTTTATTTATAGGTGCTTTTACATTTACTGGTTATTTAATTATCGGTTTACCATATGCTTTCGTTTTAGGAATTATCGCAGCATTTACAAATATAATTCCGAACTTAGGTCCATTTATCGGAGCAGCACCAGCTGTCATTGTAGGGCTGTTCGTATCTCCGATGCAAGCTCTGTACGTAATTATTATTGTAACAATCGTACAGCAGTTTGAAAGTAACATTATATCGCCACGTATTATGAGCTCGAAATTAAACATCCATCCGTTAACAATTATCATCCTTATTTTAGGGGTAGGTAATTTTGCGGGAATTATCGGAATGATTTTAGCAGTGCCTGTTTATGCGGTAACGAAAACAGTTGTTTCGAACTTAGTGAGATTGTTTAAGACGAAACGAAGTAAACGAAAATAGAATATGTTGAGAAAGATACACCGCTTAGTGGTGTATCTTTTATTTTTTTAGAGTGTATGAAATACTTATTATTATATATTTTTTACACATCAAATTAACTGCAACACTTATATAAATTATTCCTGTTAAACTATGTGGAATCCCTCTGAACTATCCAAATCATTTCTTTACACCGCTTCATTAACATCATAATCGACTCCTTTCATTTCTAATATAAGTTCAAACAATTATAGATGAGTGTAGTACTTGCTTCTACGATCACGAATTTCATCTATAATCTTTTTATACTGTTCCTCTTGTTGTACTTCATTTGCAGATATAGTTTCTTTTTGAATCGTAATGGTTAAAAAGAAAAGGTGAAACTTCATACATGAATTCCTCCTTTCGAATAGGAATTACAGGTGACTACAATAATGACTTTGTCGTTCTTTTACGTTGTCCATAGCCTGTTCAATTTGTCGGTCATGAAGCATATCAGACTCAGATAATTTATTTTTTTGAATAGTAATAGTTAAAAAGAATACTCTGAATTTCATTGGATTTTTACCCCTTTATAATTTATTTAGTAAAGACGATTGTAATAAGAGGACTGACGCTCTTTCACATCATCCATAATATCTTTAATTTGTTGTTCACGTGAAATTTCATCTCTTGAAAGTTTACGTTTTTGAATGGTAATCGTTAAAAAGAAAGCTTTAAATTTCATTAGGATATTGCCCCTTTATAATTTATTTAGTAAAGACGATTGTAATAAGAGGACTGGCGCTCTTTTACTCCGTCCATAATATCTTTAATTTGTTGTTCACGTGAAATTTCATCTCTTGAAAGTTTACGTTTTTGAATGGTAATCGTTAAAAAGAAAGCTTTAAATTTCATTAGGATATTACCCCTTTATAATTTATTTAGTAAAGACGATTGTAATAAGAAGACTGGCGCTCTTTTACTCCGTCCATAATATCTTTAATTTGTTGTTCACGTGAAATTTCATCTCTTGAAAGTTTACGTTTTTGAATGGTAATCGTTAAAAAGAAAGCTTTAAATTTCATTAGGATATTACCCCTTTAAAAAATATTTTTAATACATTTGTGTATAATACGAACTTTTAATGTCCGTTATTTTATCCATAGTTTGTTTTAATTGTTGTTTACGGAAGATTTCAGCTTCAGATAATGTTTTTTTCTGAAGTGCTGTCGTAAAAAAGAAAATATGAAAAGTCATAGATGAATTCCTCCTTTCGAAAAGGAATTACAGGTGATCACAATACAGCACTTGGCGCTCCTTAACATCATTCATAGCTTTTTCAATTTGCTCATTATGAAAAATTTCAGCTTTGGAAATTGTATTTCTTTGAATCGTAATACTTAAAAACAATACGCTAATAGTCATCGAATGTTGCTCCTTTCTTTAAAAAATAATGTAAGAGACTAAAAAATCGCACAAAAAAGCCACAGGAAGATATCGTTCTCCTATGGCTGGGCGTGAAAAAGCCACAGGAAAGTATACGACCTCCTGTGGCGAATTTATGAATTAATAGAAATAAAGTACGATTTTCAATTCTCCGTTAGGGTGGTCGAATTCATATTCAATTGTCCGAAAAACACAGGTGCAGTTAACGCTAAAGTTAAAGCATGTAAATGTAATTTCATCATTTCCTTCGACCTCCTTTTAGAATATTTTTCTTACGTTAGTAATTATATACAATTAATGGATAATTGTAAACATAAAAATTGAAAATTTTTAATTTTGATTAAAATGCGTATATTTCGAAGGGCTATTAATGGGTATATTGTATTACTTAAAGTATAAATAGAAAATGGGGGTATCCAATGAAGTATATGAATAGAATAGCAGGTGTTATGCTAACAATTTTTTTATTTGTTACTGCTTGTTCTAATGGGGGACAAATAAAGGAAATATCACATATTGGACCTGGGGCTTTTAAAAAATATACGGGGACATACGTTGGAAGTAATTCCGACGTGTTTGCGATTGTTAAAAATTTATCTGATGGTGTAACTAGTATAGGAGACTATTTATTTTTAGAAATTGAGCAAGGAAAAGAACAAATAGAAGAGCTACATGATAAATTATATACAGGACCATTACTACCATTTTTGAGAAAAGACATTCCGTACATACCCCATGTAACAGTCGGAAGAAAAGAAAGCTCGCAGTTAGCTACTAAACTAGCAAAGGATATTCCTAGTTTTCATGAGAAGTTAAACGGTATAATCGATAGAATTAGTGTGGAACGTATTGGTGAGAACGGAGAATCGATTATTGAATTTGAAGTATTTCTTTAAAAAAGCTGACAAAAGTCAGCTTTTTTAATTCGTAACATGAAGCAAAGCGCCAATCGCACCGCTATAACCGTCATCTTGTAAAAAGACTGGTACTTTGTTTTCGTATTCTGTATAATTACTGATAATATTTTGAAGGTGTACGTTATTACATAGGGTAGAACCGATGTAAATGATATGGTCAATGTTTTTCGCTTCGGCGAATTGAAGGCTTAATGCTGTGACAACTTCGCCGACAAGCCCTTGAACGGTAGCTAGTATATCAGAGCTACTATAATTTGAGTCTGTAATGGCTGATTTTCCGAAATTGCTAGCTGTTAAACTATTATCGATAGGAGAGAGAATACCACCATAAATATCTCCAACCGTAATATCTAAACCTTTTCTTGATCCTGTTTTCGTAAGTGGGATTACATCTTCAAAATGATCTATATTTGTTAATAGTTTTGAAAGTCCCATAATTGTACCGCCACCAACTCCAGTTCCACCGGCGCGAACATATTGTTTATCATGAACGTAGTGAATGGAAGTACCTGTACCGATATTTGTTAAAACAAAATTGTTAATAGATTGCTTTTCTTCGTTAAGGATATGGTGAACACCTGTTATGGTAGCATCAAATTCGTTTAACGTTACTGTCTCGTATGAATCTGAAAGGCGTTTTTGTAGTTGTTCACCTTTCCCACCTGTGATACATAATTTCGTAATTGACTTGTTCTTCTTGAGCCAATCTATAATCTTTCCTTGTTCGTGTGAATAAAATTTTTCAAAAACTAATTTGTGCATTTCGTTAAAGTAAGCAATTTTTGTTAATGTTCCCCCAGCATCAATACCAACAACATTCCGCATTTTCCTACTCCTTACTATGTAATCTGTTTAATCAGCTTGATATATTAATAGCTTTTCAATAGTAACGATTGATTGACCGTTTACAGAGGCAATTCCTTTCCCAAGAATAAAACCTCGTCTGTTACGTGTTAATTCATAATGTAAGTCAAGCTTATCACCGGGATACGCATTTTCATGAAATTCCACCCCATCTAAAGAGGAGAGAAAACCAAGTCCTTCAGATTCACTTGTACTTACAAAAGCACTAAGTTGAGCCAGTGCTTCTACAATTAGCATATGAGGCATATAGTTTTGATTGTTATTAATAAACCACTCGCTATTTGTGATTAGTTTGTATCCTGTAGCTGATTGAGATTCTTTAACGTTTGTGATTTTATCGATCATTAAAAATGGATAGCGATGGGGAAGAGTATCTTTAATATTCATACCGTACCTCCAGTTAATAATAATACCCCTGCAAAAGTTAAGCAGGGGGAGTTGTAATTAATTTTTAACTAATTCATCTACTTTTTCAAGAGAGAAAATACCGCTATTTTTAATATTTTCAACGACTTGTTGTAATACTGCTTTATCTTGAACAAGTGCAATACGTACAAAGCCTTCACCATGAGGGCCGAAAGCATGACCTGGTGTGACAACGACATTTGCGCGATCCATTAATGCGTAAGCGAATTCTAGAGAAGTCCATCCTTTCGGAATTTCAGCCCAGACGAACATACTACCAGCTGGTTTATCGACGTTCCAACCAAATGTTCGGAATCCATCGACTAAAGTATCTCTACGTTCTTGATAAATACCACGGTTTTTTTCACAAAATGCGGCGCCATTTCTTAGTGCAGCACATGCTGCTTTTTGAATTGGTAAAAACACACCGTAATCTGTATTGGATTTAAACTGTGTAAGTGCACCAACAATTTCTTCATTTCCAATCATATACCCAATACGGCTACCTGCTAAACTATAACTTTTTGATAAAGAGTTAATTTCAACACCAACTTCTTTTGCGCCAGGTATTGATAGGAAGCTTATCGGCTTATTACCATCGAAATAAAATTCAGCATAAGCAAAATCATGGACAACGATAATATTATGTTTTTTCGCGAATGCGATTACCTCTTTAAAGAAATCTTCATGAGCCATTGCGGGAACTGGGTTCCCTGGGAAGTTCAAAATCATCATCTTCGCTTTAACAGCGATTTCTTCAGGAATAACTTCTAAATCAGGTAAGAAATCATTTTCTTTCTTTAATGGCATATAGTAAGATGTTGCGCCAGCCATTTGAATACCTGTTTCATAAGCTGTATATCCTGGATCAGGAACTAATATTATATCCCCAGGATTTGCATATACCATAGGTAAATGAACGAGTCCGTCTTGTGAACCCATTAATAATAAAACTTCTTTATCAGCATTTAATATAACATTATGAGTTTCATTGTAATATTCAGTTACAGCTTCGTGAAATTCTTGAATACCAGATAACGTATATCCGTAACTTTCCTTTGCACTTGCCGTATGTACCATTTCTTCTCTTACAAAATCAGCAGGAGGCATATCAGGATTCCCAATACTTAAATCGATCATTTTATGACCTGCTGCAATTTTCTCTTTTTTATAAGCCCCTAATTCACTAAAAATAGAAGATTGGAATGCTTTCATTCTAGTTGCTAACGTGTAAGTCATCAAAACCCCTCCTAAAAACAGTGTTTTCTTTCTGCATTTTTAATTATTCTGAAAACACATGTTTACATTTTATCATTTTTTTATGAAAATTAAAACGATTGACAAATTTAGAGGAAGGGATTGGAATAAATGTCATACTTCACAAGGTGGTTATTCTTCCAATTTTTCTAGAAGAGGATGGCTAAATGATAAGTTAGCTAACTTAAAAGTTTATTACATATTTCATCCCATATCATTTAGGAGGTTTTGTAGTTTTTGTTAATAAAATCTAGCATGTTTTGAATGAAAAAGAACACGAAAAACATACTTAATACGCCGCTTATCCAATAGTATGAATTTCTTGTAGTGAACCTTTCATAAAATGAAATAGCGTCCCATATGATAAGGGTTACTGAACAAATTGTTGATATAATTAAAGAACTTAAGCTTCTCAAAATAAGCACCTCACAGTGATTTGATTTATTCTATAATTTCACATTCCAATCAAAGGATTTAAAAGGGGGAATATATTTCTAGAGGAAGTCGTCTAAAGTGAAATAACGCAGAAAATATTTTCTGCGCTTTTGTAGTATTTTGAAGTTGCTGAATTCTAATAGTTAGTTACTTGTTTTTTTGTATGTACACATTTTCTCAGCATTTTTAAAGTATACATTTAATTTGCTATCGGCAATTTGTATAGATTGATCCGATGTAAAAGAATTACCATAATCAATGTGATACACATTAGAGTTTTTCACAAATGTTCCTTTATATAGATCTTCTTTTTTATTTGTTGTATGCATTTCTACTAAGTTTTGAACAAGCTTTTCTTTCTTTTCTTCTTTTACAACTGTTTCAAATTTATAATATACTGGGCATTCACCATTTTTATTATCAACGACTTCCCAAGAGCCGTATATATCATTATTACTGCATCCACTAAGTAGAACGATTAATATAGGAAAAATAAGTAGAAACTTTTTCATTTTGTACTCCTTTCTTATTAGTTTTTATAAACGTGCGAATAAGATAGGAATATTGTAAAAAATAAAGTTTAAATTTTTATAAAGAATTACTAAATTTCACATAAAAATTTAGAGAAAGATGGGGATTTCAAAATAAAAAGGCATGAATCTAGTGTAATGCCAGATTCATGCTTAGCAGTCTATCTTAAGTTATGTTTTTTGAGGATAAATGAAGCGGAAAGAAGAATGACAATTCCATTTACAACATATACATTTGCAATACTAAAGGCTAAGTTAGCTGCGCCAATTCCACCTTTATCGAATATAGAAGCGAATGCTGTAGTAGTCAACAAGATAATGGGAGTTAACAATAAAAATACGAAACCTGCAACAATCCTTCTTTTAAAGTTATTTTGAGATAAGGAAATGGCTAAAAAATTAAGGACGCCAAACATAACTAATGAAAAAAGAAGGATAATTAATAATTGCATGCCATTAGACATTTCCACCACTCCTTTTTATAGAGAATCCTTTATATAATGTATTCGAAAGCAAGAGGGTCTACTCCTTTAAATAACTTCGATAAAGGTAATAAATGGGTTTTTTATAAAACAAAGAGGCATGGATCAATATAAAACTGAATCCATGCCTAAAGTGTTTATGTTATAAATTCGCAGATTGCGACGTTTGTTTTTCAAATTGTTTCTGCTTAGATAGGGAAATAAAAATAATCACCAATGAAATGACTCCGAAAATTAGAACCATATACTGTAATCCAATCGTATCTAAGAAGAAGCCTGTGCCGAGTAAGACAATTTGGAACATAACTCTTTCAAACATATTACGGAATGAGAAGAGACGCCCGTGATAGCTTTTTTCGACTTTCGTTTGGAAAATTGTCGACATAATAGGGAAGAAGCAGCCAACACTAAATCCAAACAAACCAAATGAGGCAAGTGCCATCCATTTAATATCGCTAAAGAACAACGAAAGGTGTGCAAAAGCGGTACAAAATGCGAAGAAATATAGTAACTTTTCAGGCTTGAAATGATCAGATAAACGTTTAATAACGAATGCACCTAACATAAACGCTACACCTTCAATTGTATATATGAATCCTTTAATTGTGGGGTCATGTTGCATTTCGCTAATGTTAATAACCATTAAATTGAATCCAGCTATAAATAAAAGAGGGATAATACTTAATATAAGTGCTTTAAAAGCGATAGGGATTCCTTTTAAAATACGAAATACTTCCATAAAACTATTATCTTTAGCTGATTGTTTATTTGATGTAGTAGACTTTTTATCTTCAAATTGTAGGAAGAAAGTTGAGAGGAATAATAAAGCGTATGCTGCCATTGAGAAGGCATACATATACTGTAAACTCATTACAACTAAAAGAATTCCACCTAGTGAAGTACCTGCAATACGAGCGATTGTACCGATATTCATATGTACACCGTTCATTTGTAATAGCTCATGTTCATTAACGATGAGTGGGATTACAGATTGTAATGCAGGGAAATAAAAAGCTGCTGAAATTTGAAGTGCAATCATAAAAGCAATCATAAAAGCGATACTTTCATATTGAATAGCGAAAAACATAAAAATAACACTAATAACACGACCAAATCCAGCGTAAAGAAGAACTTTCTTTTTTTCATACTGATCAATTACTCGACCGGCCATTGGACCAACTAGAACGCCAGCTAACAGTCCGATAAATAATATAACTGATTTCATGAAATCAGAAGGGACGTATTTTTGCATAAATTCAAGGTTACCAAGGATACCAAGCCATAAGCCGAGACCGGCAATAAACTCCCCAATTAATACAATCCAAACGTTTTTATTACGCCACATAATTAAAAACCTCACAGTCATTTATAATTTGAAAATCGTATATAAAACCTCCTTATTTATTCGTTATTTTTTAACGTGCTTTTTTTAGAGTCAGAGTCTATATTACGTGTTTCATTAGTGGATTTCAATTTTTTTGATTTGTAAAAAATTTTCTTTATTAAGTACTGAAATAAGCAATTCAAAATGTAAAAAAACTTATGCTTAAATACCAATTGATAGTAAAGATAAACATAGAAAAAATAAAAAAGCAAGAACGTATATACTACGTCTCTTTTAATTTAATATTAGCTAGAATTGCTTTGTTTGGGGAATGAGGAATTGCAAAAGTTGTTTCACCCGTTTTACTTATAGGCTGAGTAGCTTGGTAATCAATGATATGAGTCATGTTCGTCACCTCCTCATATGCTAAATGAAGGTAACGATGAGTTAACTTGGACATATGATAGAAAACATTGCTAGAATTAAAAAATAATGTTGAATATAGGAAAATCATATAAAAGCATCAAAAATGAATCACAATTGTGTGAATTACTTCTTGATGCTGTTTATATTTTAGGCAGAATGTTCTTCTTTACGTACTTCAAAGAATTCATTACGGCGTAAGTAATTAAAAATTTTCTCCGAAACCGCTTCTTCTTGAGATATTAAGAAACGATGATCAAAAGCATAGAAAGATTGACCTTTAATTAATTTTACGTAGTATATTTTACACACCTCCTCTAAATTAGGATTCTTACTTACCTTATATTATGATGGCCTATCTGACTGTTAATAATACTTAAAGTTTCAAAGGATAGGAGTTTTCTGTTGAAAATGATAAACATAAAAAGGCATTGAAATAGCTTACAAATTTGTAATGTTTTTGTCATCTTTTCCGATAGTTAAAATTAACCAATATCTTCTATACTACAAATAAGTTCCATAAAACAAGGGGGTATAAAGATGGAAGAAGTAATTGGAGAAGTTGTAGCAGGTATTTGTGAATTTGTAGTTGAAGTGACTGCGGATGCTTTAGGGAATTTAGTTTCCGGAAATGAAGAGGAGAAAGAAACGTTATAAAAATTTGTAAAGAATTTAAAGGTGAATAATGTATAAAGGCTGATTTCTAAAGGGAAGTCAGCTTTTATATTTTTTACATTATATTAATATTATTTAAATATTCATTTGTTATGATATTGGTGAAACCAATAAAGGAGCTGATCAAAATGAATATACCGAATTTTAGATTTGATGTATCTGATACTCGTATGATTGTGGCGAATATAGATGAAAAGGAATATCACTTTATTGTTCGTGAACATCCACTTGTAGGAAAGGTTATATCGCTATTCGAAAATGGAAAAGAATATGGTTTGATAGATAAGCAAATCGCCATTAGGGATAAATTTATTAGGTCAGAATTTACTAATTTGGAGCATTTCAACATTGATATGCTTTATAATTCACCAGGCTGGATATGGGTTGGCATGAATCAATTTGGATTGTATGCAAGAGAGGCTACACCTAACGAAGTAGAAATTTTTATGAGGTTAAAGGAGAATATAAATTACTTAGATATATATATAGGTACAACGATGTAAGAGTTATTTTTCGAGGTTATGGGATTTGTTCCCGTAACCTTTTTTTGTTTTGAAAATAAAAATTCACGAGTTATTTTATATTGATAATTGTCCTCTTTTATAAGGGATAGATCCTAAAAGAGGATTTGAAATTATATAAAGAGAACTTATAAATTAAATATAATATGTTATAGAAAGAAGATGATAAAAAATGAGTAAAGAAGAACTTGTGAAACAACAATTTGGTAGTAATGCAGAGAAGTATGTGAAAAGTAAAATTCATGCAAAAGGACCGGATTTACAATATGTAGTTCAGCAAGTTAAAACTCGTCATAATACTCGTCTTCTTGATATTGCTACTGGTGGTGGACATGTTGCCAATTTGTTAGCCCCAATGTTTAAAGAGGTTGTCGCTCTTGATTTAACAGAAAAAATGTTAGAAAAGGCAAAAGGTTTTATAATGGGGAATGGACATGAAAATGTATCTTTTGTAGCAGGAAATGCAGAAAATTTACCATTTGCTGAAGAATTTTTTGATACAATTACATGCCGAATTGCAGCACATCATTTTGTTGACCCTTCGCAATTTATTTTTGAAGTACATCGAACGTTAGAGGATGAAGGGTTATTTATATTAATTGATAATGTTTCACCAGAAAATAATGAATTTGATACATTTTATAACTTTATCGAAAAGAAACGTGATCCAAGCCATGAACGAGCTCTGAAAAAAACAGAATGGATTACTTTATTAGAAAAGCATGGTTTGCAAATGCAGTCATGTCTTACTTTTGACAAGAAGTTCGATTTTGATTGGTGGTGCGATATGATGGATGTACCTATGCAAAAACGTGTAAAGTTAACAGAGTGTATGATGAAAACATCAAATGAAATGCAGGAATTTTTCAAAATTCAATTTGAAAACAATAAAATAGAATCGTTCTATACTGAAATGGCACTGTTCGTATGTAAAAAAAGTTCAACATTAAAAAGATAAATTTCTTGCAGACTTTCTGAAGTACGATATACTTAGTACAGAGAAAATGAGAATTGAGGAATAGCAATAATGATTCGTGTACGTATTGAAGGAACTGAGGAAGAGATGCTTGAATTTTTGCAAAGAATGCCTGATATTCCTGGGTTTGAAAAAACACATATGAGAGAACCGAGAAAAGGGAATAATCCGAAATATGATGCAAGCAAAAGTGTACTAGCATATTTATCTTATAAAAAGATTGAGGTCGCCAATAAATAGGCGGCTTTTTTAATTATCTCTGTTTCACCGCCTTGTCTTTTTCGCATAATAATGATAGTAGATTATGCTGGGGAGGGGGAGGAAAGTTAATAAAAAAATAATCTTTTTCGGAGATTTTGGTATTGATGATGCAGTAACGTTAATTTATGCGAATAAAACATGCAAATTAGATATTATAGGTATTGTTGCAGAGTATGGGAATGTATCAAGAGAAATTGTAACGGAAAATGTATATTTTTTAGAAAGATACTATGCTACGAAAGTAAAAATTATCGAAGGTGCCAGTAGACCAATGACAGCTGAAGAGCCGTTGTTTTTCCCTGAAATTCATGGGGATCATGGTTTAGGTCCAATCATTCCACCGAAAATGAGAATTTGTGACAGCGAAAATTTTTGCGAATTGATTAAATTAATTGAGCCTTGTCCTGAAGATATTATTATTGTAGCAACGGGACGATTAACGACACTTGCAACATTATTATTATTGTACCCCAATTTAATGAATCGAGTATGTTCCTATTATATAATGGGTGGTGCTTTTCTTTTTCCAGGAAACGTTATACCTGTGTCAGAAGCTAATTTTTACGGCGATCCAATTGCCGCAAATATCGTTATGAAATATGCGCAGAATGCTACTATATACCCGTTAAATGTAACGCAACGCGCTCTTATTACTCCTGAAATGGTCGATATTATTGACAAAGAAGGAACAGGGCAGGCAAAACTTATTAAACCAATGATTGATTTTTCTTACGAGAACTTTTACAAAAAAGAATATCCAGGTATTGCGGGGAGTCCCATTCACGATTTACTTCCGTTCATTTCATTTATAAATGATGATATTTTTGAATATAAAAAATCAGCAGTTTGGATAAGTACGACAAATGATGTAACGAGAGGTCAAAGTGTTGCAGATTTTAGAAAAATAGCGAAGCCGACGAGGTTTGATGATCGGCCTATACAAAGAATTGCGGTTGATTTTAATTATCAAGCTTTTAAAGACGAATTTATGAGAACGATATTGAAGCCAGATTGTCCTTAATATGTTGAGTAGACTTGAATGATTTTTATAAGGCGAATAACTTATGAAAAATGTAACATAACTAATGGTAAGCAATTGTTTCTGATTATAATTTTTATCGTTCAAAAATAAAGGAGGTAATGATATGATTTGGTATTTAATAGTCGGTGGTATATTAGGATGGTTTGCAAGTCTGCTTACTGGAAAGGATGTACCGGGCGGTGTAATTGGTAATATTATTGCTGGTATTATCGGTTCTTGGCTTGGGTCGTTATTACTTGGTAAATTCGGTCCTGTTATAGGGGGATTTGCAATTATCCCAGCTTTAATAGGTGCAGTAATATTAATTTTCATTGTGAGCTTCTTATTACGAGCTATACGGAAATAAATAATAAGGGGCTGTTTACATTTGTGAGCAGTCCCTTTGTATTATGTTGTTTAATCTGTTATGCTACTTTTATACAATCAGGAGGTGTCAGCATTGAAATCATTTACAGTAAATTTTCATCAAGAGGATAATGCAAAGGCAACAACAGTACATAAATTAAGTGAAGAGGACTTTGATAAAGCAACAGAAAAAGGTACTCGTCATCTATTTGATTTAGATACAAACGTTGGTTTCTTCGTATTCTTTGACGCTGAAGATGCAGAAGGAAACGAGCAATACTTAATGTTACAATATGAAGGAGATCATGAAGAACCAAGTGCTTGCTACGGATTTGATTTGAAATTGTTCTATCAATTTTTAGCACTATACTTAAATGATCTTGAATTCCAAGGTGAGACAAATGAAGAAGAGGAAGAAAATGGTCCAATTCATCATTTAGCGCACTTACTTTACCATATCGTTGAAGATGGTAAATCTATCGAAGTATAAAATACATAATTGAAGCTGTCCTTTAATAGGGCAGTTTTTTTAATTTTATTAAGATATAATTTCAAGTGCCGTTTCCTCAAGCCCTATAGGTTAAACAAGTTGAGAGTGGAAATTCAATCTTTACGGGGGGATGTTTATTCCTGCTATGTTTCAGTTGCAACACCAATAACTGTTGTTTTATTACTTGAAATGAGCTTTTGTGACAGCGCATGTCAAGTAATAAAAGAAGGATATAACAATTAAGGTGAGAAAGTGTATACAAGGAGATCAATAAGAGGATTAATAATACAATTCCAAGCTTTTTAAAACTTTCGGAAACCGAAGCACTTACTTTACGGACCAAAAATAATTTAAAGGAAAGTGTTATGGAATGGTTGCAAAAGTGAATATGTTGAAGAGGGAGGCTGAAAATGATGAAAATATATATGAAAGTGCTTATATTGTTCCTAACTTTAACGTGTGTAGTAGCTTTAACCGCGTGTAATAACGCTGAGGAAAAGAAACAAACTAATTCAACATCAGAAAATAGTACAGAAAAAAAGAGCGATACGCCGGAAGCGAGTAAAAAAAATGAGGACACCGCTCCAAAAACAGAGAAAGAACCTGTGGAAAAACCAAAAGATCAAGATTCAGCAAAACCTACAGCAGATTCTAATTCGAAAAATACAGCAACAAATCAAAAATCAATTAACCATGTAAAAGATTTATTTGAGCAAGCGAAAGAAGGTAAAGTACCTAACGTACCATATGCAGCACATACAGGTGACATCGAGGAAATAGAAAAAGCGTGGGGAAAAGCAGATAAAACTGATCAAGCAGGGAACGGGACGTATGCGACTTTTACAAATAAAAATGTTGCATTTGGCTTTAATAAAGGATCACAAGTTTTTGACGTGCGATCTTACCATTCAGAACTTAAGGTGATTACGTTACAAGAAATAGAAAAGGCTTTAGGAAAACCGACGTCGGTTAAAGTAAATGGTAATGACAAAATCTACGTTTATAAAGTAAATAACCAGTTTGAATTGAAATTCGTTATTCCAAATTCAACTGGTAAAGTACATCATATTTCTGTGTTTTCACCGGAGGATAGTATTAATAAAATGGCGGGTTAAATGAAAGAGCTGCTCCTATAGGGACAGCTCTTTTGCTTTGTTTCTTTCTAACGATTGAACAAAAACAGATTGAATGATACCACCAATTATTAATAAGAAGGCACAAATATAAAATAGAGTACTACCGCTTAATTTACTTAATAACAATGCACCTACAAAAGGCCCGCAAGTTCTTGAAATATCCCAATGTATACCGTATATAGAAAAATATAATCCGCGTCTATGACTTGGAGCGATTTGTGAAACGAATCGTAGTAAGTGATTCAAAGCTATACTTTGCCCAATTACTAAAAAGAGCAATGTGAAGAATAATGACCATATTGTTGTGGAATAACCGTAGCCAATCGCAGCTAACGTATAGCAAGTATAGGAAATAACAATTATTTTAGGCATAGAAAATCGTTCAGACCATTTCACAAGGAAAATTTGGAGAATAACTTCCATGACTGCTTTACAAGTTGAGATAAATACGAGTATGAATAAAAAATTTGGAAATACACTTTCGGCGAATATACGATAATTCGATTCGGTTTGAGCGTAGAAAAAACTAATAGGTAGCGTAGAAACCATAAGTCCAAACACAGCATAATGCTTTGAAATAAGTTGTTTTGGCGAATATACTTCTTTAGTTTTATTAACGCTTTGTCTGAGTGGGACCGTTTCAGGAAGCTGCGTCCAAACGAGAATAGCATATAGCGTAAGGGCTACACCTTGCAAAATAAATAAATATTCAGGGTGACTAGTATAGAAAAAAGCACCAATTAATGGTCCGATTACAGAGCCAATCGCTCCCGTAGTATGCAGAACAGCAAATATTTCTGCCTGTTGTTCTTCTCTTGTTAAGTCAGCGATTTGAGCGCGCTGTGCCGGAATATATAAAGAGCGGCCAATACCATTAACTACATACAATAAGGCGAAAAAGGCGACCGTTTCAGCAAAAACGAATCCGCTTACGGCAAAAGCTTGTAAAAGTAATCCGAGTAACATTATTTTCTTTCGGCCGTATCTATCTGTTACACCCCCAGCGATTAATGTAAATACAATATCAGCGAGTGGCTGTAATCCGAAAAGAAGCATTGTAACTATGACATTACCATTTAAAGCTTTATTAACGTGAACAATAAAAATGATAGCTAACATCGCTTCGGTCGTTCGGACTAACAATTCACCGAACAACCGAATGAGGATGGGCTTATTATAACGTTTTAAAAGATGATTCATTGTTAATTCCTCCTCTCTATATTGAAATGATAAGATGGAAGCTAGAAATGAAAAAGGGTAGAATGAAAGAGGAAGATTTTTCATCTTTTAGGGGGCGTTTTATGACTATTTTGGAGCAATATATGCACCTATGGCTCCAGTATGGAAAAGGGAGAGCAGAGGGAGAACAATTAGAAATAACTATACAAAATATATCTGAAACTTTATTTTGTACAGAGCGAAATAGTAAATTAATCATAAAAAAATTAGAAGAATTAAATTGGATTATGTGGTTTCCAGGCCGAGGGAGAGGGAAACGTTCAAAGTTGTTATTTCAAAAATATCCACTTTCTTTAATTTTAGAAAGAGGAAAAGAGATAACGAAACAAGGGGATGTAAAAAGCGGAAGTGCATTTATTGAAAGGTATAGCTCATATTTTCCATCGCTTCAAACTCAATTTCAAACTTGGATAGATTCGATATTCGGTTATCAAGTCGAAAGGACGTCTCAAGGAAGAAAAGATGTGCTTCGCTTGCAAGTCCAAATGAATTTAGACATTGCATTAGATCCTGTTTACGCTACGATGCGTTCGGAATGTCATATGGTAAAACATATATACGACACATTAGTGTATGTAGACGGAAATACAAACAGTGTAGAGCCAAGACTTGCGTTTTATTGGGAATATGATGACCAGAAATATATATGGACCTTCTACTTACGAAAAGGTGTTCAATTTCATAATAGAAAAGAACTAACCGCTTATGATGTTGAACAGACATTTAAACGATTCTTGAAAGCGAAAAATAATCCGCATGCTTGGATGTTACAGCACGTTGAAAGTTTACATATTCTTGATGACTACATTGTGCAGATTCGTTTATCTACAGATAATAAGTTGTTTTTACATGCTTTAAGTACAGAACAGTGTTCTATTGTAAATGGAGATGAAGATGGAAGGTTAATCGGTACTGGACCGTTTCGGTTATGTGAAAAGAATGAGGATGTATTCGTATTAGAAGCAAATGATTTATATTTTCGCGAGCGACCATTTCTCGATCGAATTGAATTATGGAATGTAGAGCACAGAGTTAATACGTGCGATATATTAGCGAAAGCACGTTATAAAAATATAGAAAAGCACCATAAAGAAGTATCTAGACTTGAGTCGAATGTAACTTACATTACGTTAAATACTGAAAAAGAAGGACCTATGCAAAATGCAATGTTTCGGAGAGCTTTATATAAAATTATTCATGGTAATAAAATTGTTGAAGAATTACAGGAAGAACGCGGGGAAGTAGCCGATGAATTAGTACTCACAAAGAACGGTACAATTCAAATTAACAAGGATATACATACACTTATTAAATGCGGATCTTACCGTAATGAAACACTACGACTATATACATTTACAGGAGAAGATCACGTTGAAGATGCGCATTGGATACAAAAAGAATGTGCAAAATACGGAATTAAAATTGATATTGAGTTTCTTGAACAAGAAGAGTTATTGCAAACAAGTACGATACAAAAGGCTGATATAATGCACGATAGTGCGACGATTAGTGAACGGATAGACGATAGTTTACTATATATGTTTCTTACAAAAAATAGCTTTATTCATCAGCATAGCAATATAAGGTTTAACGAAGTATTACAGCCTTATTTTACAGAAAATCAATTAGAGAAACGGGTGACACTGTTACGCGATATTGAGGGCACACTGTTACGTGAAATACATATCATTCCTTTATATCGCAATAAACAGCGAGTAAGTTCACACGAAAAAATACAAAATATAATGATTAATTCACAAGGTTGGATTGATTTTTATCAAATATGGTTTAAACCTTGATATATAAAGGTTCTTATGCATTTTATTAAGATGTGTAAGAACCTTTTTTGTATGGAAATGAGGTTTGTTTTGCACATTGTTACGCTACATGTTATTAAAGTTCATTTAAAGCGTAACAGTGTTATGTTACATTGTTATTAGGAAGGAGTGACATACAGTTGATTACAGATTTAATTTCAAAAAAAGATTTATTAGAGTTAACTGGTATTTCATACGGACAGTTATATAGGTGGAAGAGAAAAAATTTAATACCGGAAGATTGGTTTGTACGGAAGTCAACGTTCACAGGTCAGGAAACATTTTTTCCGAAAGAAAAGATATTAGAGCGTATTGATAAAATTCAAACGATGAAAGAGGATCTATCACTTGATGAATTGGCAAATATGTTTTCACCAAGCGTAACAGAGATTCTTTTAACAAAAGAAGATCTCATCCGTAAAGAGATTACATCAGAACCTGTTTTACAATTTTTTATGGAGCAGACGAACAAAGTAACAGAGTTTCAATTTGTAGATATTCTTTATGTGTACATTTTAGAAGAACTTCTTCAATCAGGAGACGTTAGTTTAGAAGAGGGAAAAATGGTTTTACAAGTTTTAAGTGAAAATTATGAAACGATTAAGCATAAAAATTGTGATTTAGTTATCGTTCGAAAGTTAGGGATTTCTACATGTTTCTTAGTATCAAACGTGGAGGATTTAATTTTCGAAAAAGCAGCGAAAATCGTTGTACGTGTAGCAATTATGAATTATACAGAAGCATTAAAAACAAAACTATTGTAGTGGAGGAGAAATAATGCGTACAGAAAATTTAATTATAAACGGTTACGGTTCATCCAATGGCGGAGAATTTCGTAAAGTGCAATTAAATGGTAAAGGGACAGTTAATGGAGATGTTGAATGTGACGAATTTGAATGTAACGGTTCTGGAAGTGTAAATGGAGATTTGAAAAGTGATAGAGCAAGAATAAGTGGATCGGGTAAAGTAGATGGTACAGTAAATACAGATAGTATGCGAATTGATGGGAAAGCGACAATAACGCAAGATGTAAAGGCGAATACTTTAAAAATTGCGGGGAAAGGGACGATAGGTGGTAATGTAACTGGTGAAGAATTTAAGGTCAGTGGCCAAGCGACGATTGATGGTAATTGCGAGGTTGATGTTTTTTCTTCAGAGGGACAGTTTACGGTAGGTGGTTTATTAAGCGCAGATGAAATTAATATTAATATTCACGGTACATGTAGAGCGAAAGAAATTGGCGGTCAAACAATTAAAGTAAGACATAAATTGAGCGCTTTTAGTAGATTAGTTAAAACGGTATTTGGTTTGCAGTTGGAAGCTGAACTGCTAGAAGGTGATAATATCGATATTGATTATGCTCACATTAAAACGGTAAGAGGAAACAATGTTACAGTAGGACCGAACTGTGAGATTGAACTGATTGAATATACTGGTGTTCTTAATGTTGATAAAAACGCAAGTGTGAAGGAAATTAAGCAGGCTTAAAGAAGGGAGCAATCGATATGGAAAATCAACATAGTCTTACTGTTAATGGATCAGGTAGCTCGGCAGGTGGAGATTATAATAAAGTGAAGATTCGCGGCGAAGGAACAATCTCTAATAATATGAGTTGTAATGATTTTAAAACGTACGGTACGAGTGAAGTACGTGGCAATATGAAAGCAAAAAATTATGTCGTGTATGGAGATAGTGAAGTACAAGGGAATATGGAGGCGGAATATGTAAAAATATATGGTAATGCCCAAGTACAAGGCGACGGACAAATTCATAAAACAAAAGTTAGAGGTATGATAGAATTTAAAGGGAAGCTAACCGGTGATCGCGTAGATGTGAAAGGCGCTTTAAATGTGAAAGGAGATATAGAAGTAGAGGAATTATTACTAACTGGCGGTCTTGAAAGTGATGGTTTGCTTAATGCTGAAAATATTGAAATCTCACTTCGTTATGAAGGAAGTAAAGTAAGAGAAATCGGCGGGAAAAAGATTACAGTACGTAAAAAAGCGAGATTTATTCCTTTTACAAGTCATGCAGGAAGCCTTCAAACATCAATTATTGAGGGGGATGATATTTATTTAGAACATACAATAGCAGACGTAGTAAGAGGAAATCATGTTATAATTGGCCCTGGCTGTGAAATTAGTATTGTAGAATATCATACTAGTTTTAACCTAAAAGGAAATTCAGTCGTAAAAGAACACAAACAAATATAAGTAGTATGAGGGAGAGCAAGAAATATGGTTGAGAAGAATAATAAACTCGGCTTCGTTGTTGCCGGTTTATTGCTGGGTATCTTAATGGCATCAATGGATAATACCATTGTCGTAACAGCAATGGGAACGATTGTTGGTGACTTAGGAGGTCTTGAAAACTTTGTATGGGTTGTTTCTGCCTATATGGTTGCAGAAATGGCAGGTATGCCGATTTTCGGTAAGCTATCAGATATGTATGGTAGAAAGAGATTCTTTATTTTCGGTTTAATCGTCTTTATGATTGGTTCGGCACTTTGTGGTACTGCTGAAAATATTACACAGTTAGGTATTTATCGTGCCATTCAAGGTATTGGCGGCGGGGCACTAGTGCCGATCGCATTTACTATCGTTTTTGATATTTTCCCTCCAGAAAAGCGCGGGAAAATGGGTGGTTTATTCGGAGCAGTATTTGGTTTATCAAGTATTTTCGGGCCATTACTTGGCGCATATATTACGGATTATATTAGCTGGCACTGGGTGTTTTATATTAACTTACCACTTGGAATTTTAGCACTTATTTTTATTACATTATTTTATAAAGAGTCACGAGTTCATAGAGAGCAAAAGATTGATTGGTTTGGCGCAATTACTTTAGTTGGTGCAGTAGTTTGTTTAATGTTTGCCTTAGAATTAGGCGGACAAAAGTATGATTGGGATTCTAGCTTTATTTTAAGTTTATTTGCTGGGTTCGCTATTTTAGTAATTGCTTTTATTATTATTGAACGAAAAGTAGAAGAACCAATCATTTCGTTTGAGATGTTTAAACAACGTCTGTTTGGAATGAGTACAATTATCGCCTTATGTTATGGGGCGGCATTTATGTCAGCAACTGTGTACATTCCGTTATTTATTCAAGGTGTATACGGTGGTACGGCAACAAACTCAGGATTATTGTTATTGCCAATGATGTTAGGATCAGTAGTTACAGCACAGTTAGGTGGATTTTTAACATCGAAACTTAGCTACCGTAACATTATGATTATTTCTGCTGTTATTATGCTAATCGGATTATTCTTATTAAGTACATTAACGCCAGAAACAAGTCGTATATTATTAACAATTTATATGATTATTATCGGTTTTGGAGTTGGTTTCTCATTCTCTGTACTAAGTATGGCTGCTATTCATAACTTCGGTATGGAGCAACGCGGGTCTGCGACTTCAACGAGTAACTTCATTCGTTCATTAGGTATGACACTTGGTATTACAATCTTCGGAATGATTCAAAGAACGGGTTTTCAGGATCAATTAGAAGAAGCGTTTAAAGGTATGAGCGGGGGGATGAATACAAACGCTTTAGGAGATTCAAGAGCCATTCTATCAGAATCGGCAAGATCTCAAATTCCACCGCAAATATTAGATAAAATTATTGAAGCTCTTTCTAGCTCAATCGTTCAGACATTTATGTGGGCGTTAGTCCCAGCAAGTTTAGCGTTCGTATTCATCTTCTTTATGGGAAATGAGCGAATGGTATATAAGAAAGAACAAAGCAAGGTGAAAAGTGAAACATCAAAAGCATAAAGAAAAAGCTCCTTTCAATTTTGAAAGGAGCTTTTTCTTATGTACGGATTTAGATTAGCCGTTGATAATTTCGTATTCTTCGTCTGCTAATAATAAAACTTGTGTTTTCTTACCTTTGTTGTGAACTTCGATTACATCATATGTACCTAAGTCTCTTAGCTTGCTTTGAGAAGCGTTAACCATAACTTCCATCGAATCAATTAAGATATCTTCTTCAATGTATGATTCAGGCAATGCCATATCTTCAGTATCTAATACACATGTATATAGATTTTGTAAGTTTTCAGCAGTTGGATTTTGTTCCTCAACATCAATAATGTTTTTTACTGCTTCCATATTTTCTTCTTTTACTTGATATACTTTAATTTTAGTCATTGTTTTAATCTCCTTTATAACGTAATCTTTGAGGCTGCAATTCATCCCGCAATAACGAGCAGTAGACTCCCACCTCAAGATGAAGAAGCAAATGATGAGGACGGCGGGAGATAACTGCCCGTAAGAGCCCGATTGGTGAGGGCTAACCATTAGTAGGAGATAAAGCTCCCCACTAATAGAAGCTTCACTTTATTATAACGCTTTTTTGTTGAAAGATGAAATTGTTATATGCATTTATAGTGAAAAATATATTTTATTACTTATTTGAGGAACGATTAGTTTCTTAATTTGACAGGCATATGTCGGTATACTTATCTAGACTAATATTAGAGTTATATTGTCCAAGCTTTTCTTACATGCCTTTCATATTATATTTATTAGGTAAAACATATAGGAAAGGAATGGAGAATCAGTGGATTGTGAGCCGAAACGTGATTGTGGGTGTTGTCAAAATAGTATATGTGAATTTTTAAAAAGTTTAGATCCGTATTCTAGGGTTGAGGGTATCGTAATAGATGGAAACGAAATCGGTGTATCATATTTTATTTCATTTAATGAAATGAAAGGTATAGTGTCGTTTGCACAAGAAGACAGTGAGGTTATATTTGTAGATTGTTCAAGGATTGATGCGATTCAAATAGGAAAAGTTTGTAATTGCAAAGTGAAAGTTAAATTTATTGAAGAGGAATTCAGTTTACTTGGAAATGTTTGTCCACAATGCTTAACTGAGGGAAGTACACTTTTTTTTGATTTTAATAATCCTGACTTAAATTTATCTTTACAAGCAAAAACGATTGATCCACCTAGATGTGTTGAATTTGTAGATGAACTTGGAAATTTAGTAAAGCAAATTACTATAGTAGGTGAAGCGATTGTTTCTAAAGATTTCGTTCCGGTACCTGAACTGTTAGATTTTCGATTAATCTTATCGGATACAGCTGGGAATCCTTTGAACTTCGGATTACTATTTATTAATTTCCCTGATATTACGTTTATCATTCTTTTCGCATCAAGGGGATACCTCAATATAACGAACTGTTTAAAAATAGAGAGTGGAACAGGTAATGTCGAAATAGAAGAGATGAAAAAAGAGATTATTAACGACAATAGTATGATGTACAATTCAATTATTAAGTTAACTAAACTATATATAAATGGTGAGACGGAATCTTATATTTCTAAGAAGGAGGTATAACGTATCTATTTCAATTGATTCTCATACACTACACTATGCTATGTATGAGAGTTGTTACATAAAATATATTAGTCGATTAAATGTATCTTGGATCCCGTCGCTCTAATTCTTTAAATTTTTACTGAAACTGAGTAAAGTTTGCATAAAGTAGGAATATTAATTCTAAATTAATGAGTAGATAAGTATGTAGCATTTTTTGATAGGGCAATCATTTCAATAGAATTAGATGTTATAATAAGCTTGTATTTGCGTATGATTTATAATTTTTTGATATTTAACAATTGAGTTTAATAGACGTTTACTTACATGATGAATAAACGCATGTGTATAGAAAACTTGTACAAATTTACTTGTGAAAATTTTGAGTTAATTTGATTTTAAGGAAAGCAGGAATGTAAATGATATATGAAGCAAATATACATACAAGAAAAAAATTAGTTTCTATGTTTGAGGATTTTAACAATGTTGTTCTTCTTTCTTATTTACAAGGGCATATGGGTAACGCGTGGGTGAACGATCTTGAAAATCCGAAAGTAGCACAAATTACCGTAGGGATTTTTACATTTTACGCTGGAGACTCAAATGCGAAAGAAACAGAAGAGTTATTGCGTAACATTCCTGAAAGAATTTTAGTAATCGTTAATAGTGATGAGTGGAAAAAGCGTTTAGAAACATTTCATGAAAGAAAAATAGATAAGTTTTTACGATATAAATTTAAAAGAAATGCAGAAATATTTAATCGCTCAAAATTACAATCTTTTATAACTGCACTTCCAAAAGGATATGAATTAAGAAAAATAGATGAGCATATCGCAAATGATCCAACATTACACAACGTTTCTGAAGATTTTACAAGCCAATTTCGATCGATTGATGATTACGTAAATCGAGGTACAGGTTATTGTATTTTGTATAATGGAGAAGTCGTATGTGGTGCATCATCATATAGTATTTATGATGATGGTATTGAAATCGAAGTTGCTACTGATCTTGATCATAGAAGAAAGGGATTGGCGACTATAGTTTGTGCGGCCTTAATATTGGATTGTTTAGAAAAGGGTAAGTATCCAAACTGGGACGCAGCGAATAGTACTTCGGCCAAATTAGCAGATAAACTAGGGTATGTTTTTGATAAGGCATATGATACTTATTTTGTAAATAATAGGTGAATGAACGGGAGCGTGTACGGATTGTACAACGTCATAAGACTAGTAAATTAACGTTTAGTAGTCTTATTTTTTATAATTGCAAACAAAAACTAAACTCACCAAAGATAAAAAGGCATTAAAAGAGATGTTAATAAATGAAATTAAGGGGAAAGAATGACGACAAGATTGGTTTCCTAAGAAGAGTTGATAAATTCTAGTGAAAAACTTGAGAATAAAACAATGATATTAATGATAAGGATGAAGAGATTCCACAAAAATTTGGGTATAAAAACCGACTTTTTTTAGTCGGTTTTTATTTTTTTCAACAGTAGATTGATATCAATATTAATTTTTCTTCTATTACTATTGAATATAATTAACACATCAGTTCCTATTTCCACGATGAAGGTTCAGAAATTCTCTTTTTATATAGGTAGATACATATAAAGTCTCAATATATTTAGTTGGGAGTGTTTAACTAGCAAAAAAATAGAAATTTTTTTGTAAATGATAAAAGTGACTATGATACAAACCCACGCATTAATAGAAGAGATACATATACAGTATAGAGAGTTAAAAAACTCCAAAATATTGTATAAAGGAGATTATAAAACATGAGCGAACAATGCCCGATTAATGTACCATGTCAGGTAGATGGACAAACTCAAACACCATTAAGTGATGCAGCTGCAACACCAATTCTTACTCCAGGAGCACCGATTGTAAAAATACCAGTTGTATTAGCAGAAAGAACAATTCAAATTGTTGTAGAATCTGATATTTCATTAGATCCTCCAGCAGTTGAAATTAAACGTATCTTAAAAAATGCATTTTTAACACAATGTAAGTTAGTTCCTGTAGCATTTACTCCAGTACCAGGTACAAATTACCGCCGAGTTACAAGAGCAAAATTATTTGTACAAGGATATATTCGTAAAAATATCGAATATGCAAATGATGAGTGTAATGGAGTACTATATGATCGTATTGCAAATGTTCCATTTTCTGGTTTTGCAGATTTAACAGCAGCAGATTTTCTATCACAAGCTATAGTAGCTGCTTCTTCAGATACTACTTCTCACTTTATTAATCCTAAAAATGGTGATATCCCACGTTTAGACAAATACTTCTTCGAAAATACAGTTTTTTATAACGAGCAACCATATTGCGAATTAGTCAGCGCTCAATTTTTCGAATTAGACTTTTCTCCTTGTCCAACAGACCTAAACGAACCATTTGATACTCTTCGTGAAAAAATTGTACTAGATCTTACTTTAAAAGTTTTACAAGTACAACAAGTACAAGTATAAAACTAAAAAGGCATTGTCTTTAATAAAAAGACAATGTCTTTTTTATTAGTATAAAACATATATAATGATGAAATGGTCGCGTACAAAAAACATATTTTTATGAATTTCATCAGATGGGGGGATGGTGATGAATAAGCCATGGATTGGTAAGGGAATATGGAACAAAATTTACAAGGAAGAAAAACTGAATATTCAAGATGATTCATGCGAAATAAGAAAAGAAAAGGGAAGTTTAGAAACTGAATCAGAGAAAGAAGATAAAGGATCTGAAATAGAAAAAGAATGTGTAGAACCTGGATCAGAGAAAGAAGATAAAGAACCTGGATTAGAGAAAGAAGATGTAGAAGCAGGATCAGAGGAAGGAGATAAAGAATCTGGATTAGAGAAAGAAGATGTAGAAGCAGGATCAGAGGAAGGAGATAAAGAATCTGGATTAGAGAAAGAAGATGTAGAAGCAGGATCAGAGGAAGAAGATAAAGGATCTGAAATAGAAAAAGAATGTGTAGAATCTGGATCAGAGAAAGAAGATAAAGAACCTGGATTAGAGAAAGAAGATGTAGAAGCAGGATCAGAGGAAGGAGATAAAGAACCTGGATTAGAGAAAGAAGATGTAGAAGCAGGGTCAGAGGAAGGAGATAAAGAATCTGGATTAGAGAAAGAAGATGTAGAAACAGGATCAGAGGAAGAAGATAAAGAATTTGGATTAGAGAAAGAAGATGTAGAAGCAGGGTCAGAGGAAGGAGATAAAGAATCTGGATTAGAGAAAGAAGATGTAGAAGCAGGATCAGAGGAAGGAGATAAAGAACCTGGATTAGAGAAAGAAGATGTAGAACCTGAATCAGAAATAAATACTTCAGTACGTTTTATGGTAGTGAAAATCCCATTTTCTATTATTTCGGAAGTGTCTAGGTTTTTAAACTATCCTAATATAAATGTAAAAAAACAAGAAACATTTGTATTCCAAAATGAAAAAGAAGAGGGGTATCGAGAACTAGATGCAAAGCTATTAACTACAGTGCAACATTATCATGGAGAGGCTTATTGTAAATTAGTTTCTTCAAATCTTCATGAAAAGAGAGTGCTTTTAGAATTTTCTAATCCAAAAGTTAAAGATGATATTAAAGAGAATAGGATAGAGACATCTTCGTGGATTCCTATCCATAGTATGATATTAGAGAAGGGAAGTGAAGGTGAATTTAATGATTATATAACAGCGACATTACCAATAGAAATTGGGAGGTATGAAGGGGAAATTAGTTTGCGAGAAAAGGTGATATTTAAAGAAAAAGTCATAGAAATAAAAGAGGTGTCACAGGAGATTATTTTGACAAAAAATGAAATTTTATTACCAAAAATAAAAAAGACAGGACAGAATCCGTTTACAGTTGAAAAAGGGAGCTTACTTGTAGAAGGCTATATCTTTCAATATATTGAATATATTATAGAGCAAAGTACATTTCATGATAATGTGTATCAGTTAATGCAAAATATTGTATTGGGATTAACTGTCCAAGTATTACAAGAACAGGAAGTACAGGTACGAATTACATAAAATTCATCAAATTATAGGTAGATGATGAATACAGCTATATAATGTAGAAGAAATAAAAAACATATCTATTTTAACGAATTATTGGATTGTTAATCGGTCGCTTAAAATAAGAGAGTCAATTAAATAGATAACAAAGATAAATGTTTATTAATATATGAGGTGTAATACAAATTGTATACGTTCCCCTTTTAGAAAACTCACAACTTAAACAGCAACACATGTTTATCATACGTTTCTAAACACCAATTATATTTTTTTAGAATAATTGGATGGACAACTTCTTGAG
Source organism: Bacillus hominis (assembly GCF_030348325.1). Taxonomy (NCBI): domain Bacteria; kingdom Bacillati; phylum Bacillota; class Bacilli; order Caryophanales; family Bacillaceae; genus Bacillus; species Bacillus hominis. Next base: position 2,601,530 of record NZ_JAUCFS010000005.1, on the reverse strand, counting down.
TAGTATCGACTTCAGTAAAGCCGTATTTTTTATAAAAGTTTTCTAATTCCTCAAAAGGGAGACAATACACATTTTGAATATGTGATTTTTTCGCCGTTTGTACTAAAAATGAAACGAGTTCTCCTGCTAATTGTAATCCCCTAAAGTTAGGTAGTATGAAAATGCCACCCAATTCAATTGTATCTTCATCTATTTGGACTAAACGTCCTATACCTGCATACTCATTGTTGTATGTAATGATCGCAACTTTATCTCGAGTTAAATCGCTTTGTACAAATCCTATAGATTCATATTGAATATTAATCCATTCTAAATCCTTAGATGTAGCTAGTTGAATACTCATATGCGCCCTCCTTTGGAAGAGTTCTAATATTCTCATTATATATAACCCAATAACTAGCGAAAAGAGGATAAAGCGAAATCATTTTAACTAACGGTTCAAGTTTTGAAGAAGAGTGCATACAATATAAAGTACTTTCTCTTTCTTCAATCTTGTTTTACGTATATAATTTAAAAGTAATATTTTCATTTTATTTTTTTATATATTTATAACAGAATAGAGGTTTAAAAATGGGCGTTAAAATCATTACGGATAGTGCGGCGGATTTACCGGTAGAATTGCTGCAGGCATATGATATTGATTTAATTCCACTCCGTGTGTATGATGAAGCAGAAACAGAGTATTTAGATGGAGTTACATTAAATTCAGTTACATTATTGCAAAACATGAGAGAAGGCGCTGCTTATAGAACGTCATTGCCTTCACTTGAAACATTCCAAGAAAAATTTGTTTCTTATGCAAAAGAAGGTAATCCTTGTATATATTTAGCTTTCTCATCTGAACTATCAGGTACATATCAATCGTCAGTTCTTATTAAAGAAGAAGTAAAAGAAACATATGCTGACTTAGATTTAGAAATTATCGATACGAAATGCGCTTCGCTAGGTCAAGGGCTTGTCGTATTAGAGGCTGCTAAAATGGCAAAAGAAGGCGCAACAAAAGAAGATATCTTAAACCGTGTCGCTTTTCTAATGAAGCATATGGAACATATCTTCACTGTAGCTGACTTACAGTACCTTGTTAGAGGTGGACGTTTAAGTAAAGTAGCGGGATTCATCGGTGGTTTATTAAACATTAAGCCGATCTTAAATGTGGAAGAAGGAAAACTTGTACCACTTGAAAAGGTAAGAGGGAAAAAGAAAGTATTAAGCCGAATTGTTGACATTATGGAAGAGCGCGGGAAAGACCTAAAAGGTCAAACAATCGGTATGACACACGGTGATGATTTAGAAACAGCCGAAGCGTTAAAAGCATTAATTACTGAAAGATTTGGCTGCGAAGTCTTCATTGTAAATACAATCGGAGCAGCAATCGGAGCGCATACAGGACCTGGTGTTATAACGTTATTTTTCTTAAATGAAGTAGAGTAAAGGATTGATCTTTTGATCAATCCTTTTTTCTTTAAATAAAATATAGAATTTATTATTTATGAGTGCTTTGTTTTATAGGAAAGAAGGTAGATATGAAAGTGATGAGAACTAGTCCAAAGCTGACTCTTTCAGTATGATCAATTATTAAGTCATTTTTCCACTGATAAAGGAAAGAAGCGATTATTAAAAGTAAAGCAGCGCCTCCAACATATCTTACTATTTTTCGTGCGGATTCATCTTTAAGTCTTACAATCATGTTTATCATCCTTTCGTGTTAAAAAAATAATTCGACAAACTAATTTCTAGGATGTGATATTAATAATTCATCTATTAAGTTCATTTAATTTATTTTGATTTATAATAGATGTCTTCCATGTACTAGGTAAATGTAATTAACCATACGATCTAAATTAAGAATAATAGTTTACATTTAGTTAGATCCTTTTTATTAAGTTTATCGTAATTCAAGTATATATCTCTGTTTTTGTTAATAACAAGTAGTAAAATTGTATGAAAAAAATAGCCGGAAAAACCGATTTTTTACCATTTAATTTAACAAGAAGTATAGAAATAATCAAAGTATGAATGTACAATTTAAATAATCGATACATTTTTTTACATATGTGAGAATGCCCATTTTATATAGTATGAAAGGTTAAGAAATACATAATGACTTAATTAGTAAAAAGCATGAAATGGTTAAATAGGGAGAGTAGAGAGATGGAAATTGGGGAACGTATTCGGCAAGTTCGTATGCATAAAGGATTAACACAGGGGGAGCTCGTATCAGAAATATGCTCAGTAACCTATTTAAGTAGAATTGAGAGTGGGAAAATAAAACCATCATCTTCTTTTTTAAAGAAAGTTTCTAAGAAGCTGAATGTTGATGGCGATTATCTCATAGAAGGTAATCACGAGGAGATAAAGCTTACTATTCTTGAAATATGTAATAAATATAAAAAAGATAAAAGTATAACTGAAGCTGAATTATCCTCATTAGAATTATATGTTCGTGAAGTGGATTCAATCTCTTTATTATTAAAGGTATATGGTGTACTTATATACTATCATGCCCGACAAAAAAACTTGTTATATGTGAAGTCGCTTGTAGATCAAGCTTCGCAAATGATACCAAGTCAGGTCGAAATACAAGATTCTGAAGATTATATTTATTATTTAAAATCTCGAGGTTATTATTTTTATAATAAACAAGACTACATTGCTGCGCATGATATTTATGTACAGGCTGAGAGTTTACTTGGAGTAGAAGAAACTGAACAACATGCTCATATATACTATAATTTATGTCATGTATATAAGGAGCTTTATAAAGATAAAAGTATTAGTCGTTTGTATGCCTTAAAAGCTTTCGATATATACAGAAAAAACGGTATGCAGAAAAACGTCATAAATGCACTTTTAATGCTTGCCGTATTGTATATTATGGATGAGTTATATGAAAAGGCACTTGAAATTTTACAGCAGGTAGAAAATAGTTTGGCTACTAATGGTGATTCAAAGTATTTACCTATCATTTCTTATGATTACGGGAAAATTTATCAAGGCTTGAAAGACTATACGAATGCCATTAAATACTATGAAGAAACTTTGGAGTTAAGTGAATTTTTATCGGAGAAAGATCAAAAGGTATATGCATTACGAAACATGATAGAGGTGTACATAGAACTTAAAGATTGGAAAAATGTTAATAAAGTTATGGATGAAGCATTTCATTTTTTATCGATTTATGATGTACCAATTGCATATGTTCAACTATATGGTTTGAAAGCTAAAGTATTCAAAATACGTGGAGATTATTATGAATACGAGAAAAATATGCAAAAAGTAATTGAAGTGGGAGTAGAAAAAAAGCAACATCGCTTAGTTGCTGAATTATCCTATGAATTAGGTAACTTTTATAATGAGAATCGCTCTTATAAATTATCTGCGAAGTACTTTAAAATTTCAGCTGAAAATAAAATGGATTTATAAAGAGGTTTAGTTAAAAGATCTTATAAATTGTAAAGGGTTATCCAAAAGAGTAGGATATTTTATACTTTTTGGATGATCTTTTTTATTGTTACTCTATAATTACTTACTGGTTGATATAGCGGTTTTTCCTTTTATTAGAAAGTAATACTTATTCCAGTGGCAATACCACTCATCTGTCTATGTTATGTGCATTTCGGTAGCAGCAGAAAAGAGTATAAATAAGAATGTGTTAATAGAAATCTAAATATTTAAAGATATCAAAATTTTACCATTTCATATATAATTGTGTTGGGAGAAATATCTGTAACTATTTGTAAAAATAGGAGGCGGCTATAAAAATGCATGAAATTGCTAGTTGGGATTTAGATCGATTGTATCCGATTGAAGATATTCTAACTCCAATATTGGGGTTGAAAGAACAATATTATGCGACAAAAGATGTAGGGATTCTTTCAAAACTTATACAAGCTATTGAAAAAGCAGAATACTATTTGTATTGCCAATCGGCTGAAGAAAGTGTTTCATCTGACCTTACTATATTGACTGCTACAGTAAAAAATCTGAAAAGAGAAGTGCAACAAGTAATACAACAAAGTGAAGTGGAAACTACCGATAATACTAGATTAATAAAAGATGAACTTCATGCATGGGAAAATATGTACATGCAATTAAGAAATAAGATAGAAATAGAGCACAATAATAAACAAATTTCATTTGGCCAAGCAAATAATATTGCAATGAATAGTGATAATGAAAAGGAAAGATTAGAAGTATTCGAGTTATTAACAAGTACTTTACATAAGGAAAAAGAAATCTTTGCTACTGTATTAAATCAAATAGGAAGATTGCGCAATACAAAGAATAATGAATTAGAAGATAGAGAGATTTTGACACAATCTCTTCATGCGAATGGCATTTCTGAAACTGTATTATTACAAATGTGGAATGCGACAGAAGAAAATCTTGATAAATTAGTAAGTGCTTTAAATATGTATAAGAAAGGGAAAGCTTCGATTACATGGCATGAACTTATGACAGTAAAGGAAAATAATGAGGCTATTATTCCTTTTTCGGTAGCAGTACAAAATATATATAATGCATTAAAGGATATTGATAAAGAATTAGCAGAATTTGCACGTAATGCAATAGAGAGTGGATGGGTAGATACGGAACCGAGAGATAATAAACCACCAGGTGGGTTTTGCGCTCCTTTTTTCAGTGAAAAAGAATCACGAATCTCTATGCGTTATGACGGAAGTATTGATAGTGTAAGAGTACTTGCCCATGAATTAGGACATGCTTGGCATTTTTATAATATGAGTTTTGAACAATCTACTTCTTTTTTAGATGATTATTTGCCAATGAGTACGGCTGAATCAGCGTCTATTTTCTTTGAAACCGTGCTCATAAATTATCTAATTCAAACAACAGATAGTATAGATATGAAAAAGTCATTGCTTAGCTGGAAAATAAAAAACAGTTTTAATTATGTAATGGCAATACGATCATCGTTTGAATTTGAGAAGAATTTTTATGAAAAGTGTAAAGAAGGTTCTTTAAGTGCTGATGAAATCGAGAAATTATCTATAGCAGCGCAAGAAAAAGCATATGGGAGTGCATTATCAGAATATCAGCCGTTTGTTTGGATGAAATATGTTCAGTTTTATATAGCAGATATTCCTTTTTATAATTATCCATACACATTTGGTTATTTAGCTAGTTTTAGTTTATTAGAGATGGCTCAAGAAACTAAAAGTACTTTTCATTCGAAATATAAAGAGTTTTTACGAGAAACAGGAAAAGCTCCAGTGGAAGAGCTTATGAAAAAACATTTTGAAATAGATATAACAAGCTATGAATTTTGGGATAAAGCTTTTAAACAAATTTCTATAGATATCGATGAATATTTGCAGCTTACGTAAGGGGAGAGTATAGTGGATTACCAGCTTATAAAAGGAATACCTTTTTCAACTTTAGAATATGCAAAAGCTATAAGTTTATTAAAAGGTTGGCTACATGAACAACAAGAGAAATCAAGGTTTGTAGTAACTGCAAATCCTGAAATTGTTATGTCTGAAAAGGAAAACACAGAAAAATCAAAGCAGTTTAAAAAGATGTTACTATCTGCGGATCTAATAACAGCGGATGGGATTGGCGTCATAATTGGCTCGAAAATATTGAAGGGAACTTTGAAAGAACGTGTTACTGGGGCAGATATTACTCACGATTTAATAAAATATTGTAATGACAATGGATACCGTGTCTTTCTTTTTGGAGCCGCACCAGAAAGTAATAAAAAGGCATTATTAAAATTAAATGAGCAGTTCCCAGGAGCACAGTTTAAAGGACAGCATGGATTTGTAAATGTTGAAGAAATAGAAGAAGTAAAAATAAAAATCAAGCAATTCAAGCCGCATTTATTGCTAGTAGGACTAGGTTCACCAAAACAAGAAGAATTCATCTATGAAAACATACAAACATTAAACGTTCCGCTATCTATTGGTATTGGAGGCATGATTGATATAATATCTGGTACTGTAAAAAGAGCACCGAAAATTATGAGGGATACTGGAACCGAATGGCTGTATAGGTTACTCTCACAGCCGAAACGGTTAAAGAGACAATTTGTACTTCCGAAATTTTTATTTTCGGTTATGTCTGAAAGAATTAAAGGGAGTAATTAATAAAGGGGACTACATACATGAACAGAATCGGTATTATCGGAGCAATGCAAATTGAAATAGACTTACTTTTAGAAAAACTAGTTATAAAAGAAGAACAAACAATTGCTGGAATACCTTTTTACGTTGGAAAATTCATGGGAACAGAAGTAATTATTACACGCTCTGGTGTAGGAAAAGTTAATGCAGCTGCATGTACACAAATATTAATTAATAAGTTTGATGTAGACTCTATCATTAATACAGGTGTTGCGGGTGGATTACATCCTGATGTGAAAGTCGGCGATCTAGTTATTTCTACAAATGTTACGTATCATGATGTTAATAAAAATCCAATGAAGAATCTATTTCCGTTTCAAGCAGCGTTTCAAGCAAGCGAGGAATTAAGAGATTTAGCCCAAAAAGCTGTTAATAGTAGTAGTTTAAATATTACTGTTCATGAAGGAAGAATCATAAGCGGAGAATGTTTCGTCGAGGATTCAAAATTAAAGGAGCAATTAGTCACTGAATATGCACCTCATTGTACAGAAATGGAAGGAGCGGCAATTGGACATGTTGCTTATATAAATGACATACCGTTTCTCGTTTTGAGATGCATTTCTGACAGTGCAGACGATGAGGCTCAAGTTTCTTATGATGACTTCGCGAAAACGGCAGCGAATTATTGTTCAGAAATTATCGTTGAGTTACTTAAAAATATGTCGAGCAAAACTGTATTATAGCTCAAAGGGAGAGAACAAAATGTTACAAGCACTAATTTTCGATATGGATGGAACTTTATTTCAAACAGACAAAATTTTAGAGTTATCACTAGACGATACATTTGATCATTTACGTTCACTACAATTATGGGATACGATAACACCAATTAATAAATATCGTGAAATTATGGGTGTGCCTTTACCAAAGGTTTGGGAAGCACTGTTACCTGATCATTCAAATGAAGTAAGAAAACAAACAGATGCTTATTTTTTAGAAAGATTAATTGAAAACATAAAGAGTGGAAAAGGGGCTTTATATCCGAATGTAAAGGAAGTTTTCAATTATTTAAAAGAAAGTGGTTGCTCAATTTACATAGCTAGTAATGGTTTAACAGAATATTTGCAAGCAATCGTATCTTATTATGACTTAGATCAATGGGTTACTGAAACGTTTAGTATCGAACAAATTCAATCGCTTAATAAAAGTGACTTAGTAAAAAGTATTTTGAAAAAATACGATATAAAAGAGGCAGTGGTTGTTGGCGATCGTTTATCTGATATTAACGCAGCAAAAGATAATGGTTTGATTGCGATTGGATGTAATTTTGATTTTGCGCAAGAAGAGGAACTCGCTCATGCTGATTTAGTAATAAATGATTTAATGAAATTGAAGGGAATATTACCTGAATTGAAGAATTCTTACACTACAAATTGAATAAGTGAACAGACAAATGAATGCTCAAAATAATATATTTTAGAGCATTTTTGTTTTGTAACTACTACATAGAAAAGTAGGTGAGAAAATGGATGGTATCAAATATTACTTAGACTTTGATAGGATGTGCAAAAACTCTTTACCTGGCGAGATGTTAAATGTTCCTGAATCTATATGTGGTGGACTTTTACATAGGATGTATGCCATGGAAACAACAAAAGGAAAGTATGCGATAAAACTTCTAAATCCTCAAATAATGCTTAGACCAACGGCAATGCAAAACTATATTAATTCAGAAAAAATAGCTATTCTTGCATCTAAAAAGGTACCAGCTCTCCCAGCCAAAAAAATTAAAGGTGATTCTATACAAAAAATAAATGATCAGTTTTATCTCATATTTGATTGGATAGAAGGCGAAAGTCTGACAGACGATGAAATAAATAATGTCCATTGTGAAAAGATAGGTGAAATTCTTGCGGAAATACATAAAACGGATTTTTCGGAGTTAGATATAACTAATGACGGATTTGATAATGACCAATTAATTGATTGGAACTATTATTTGCTAAGAGGTAAAGAAGAACAATTGGAATGGGGGGAGTTACTCCTAAAAAGCTATGAAAAACTTATAAAGTGGAACGCAGCGGCAATTGAAGCATCTGAAATACTTTCAACATCACTGGTAATAAGTCATAGAGACTTAGATCCTAAAAATGTAATGTGGAATAGAAATAAACCAGTGCTTATTGATTGGGAATCAGCTGGTTATATCAATCCGATGCAAGATTTAATCGAAACTGCAATTTACTGGTCAAAAAATGAAAAAAGTGAACTTGATAAACAAAGATTCTCCTCTATTATAAGTGGATATAAAAAGAAATATGGTGAACTACACGCAAACTGGAAAATAGTATTAGCAACTGGATTTTTAGGAAGGTTAGGATGGCTTGAATATAATTTAAAACGCTCGTTACGAATTGAATGTGTAGACGAAGAAGAACAAAAATTAGGAACGATCCAAGTAGTAGAAACAATACGTGATATTAATTTCTATGCAGATACAATTCTTAAATTAGTTAATTGGTTAAATAATGATAAAGAAGAAGTCTGAAATGATTTCGATAGAAAGAGAAGGTAATTATGCTGCAAGATATACAAATTAAGAAAATTGAAGATTTACTAAAATATGAGATCAATCATCTTGTTATGGGAAGTAAAGAAGAAGGATTTAACCTCCTAATAAAATTAATAAATGAATATGAAAGTAAAAGAAATACATTTAGTAAACGAGGCGAATGTTTATATGGGATTTTTCGAGAGGATAAGATAATTGGAATAGGAGGATTAAATCAAGATCCAAATACGAAAGATATTAAGATTGGCCGATTAAGAAGGTTTTATATTTCAAAGGATTATCGGTGCATCGGATTAGGGAAGTTGTTATTAAAGCAACTATTAAGACATGCGGAAAAGTATTTTCACGTTGTTGTTCTACATACGGATACAAAGCAAGGTGATGAGTTTTATTGCGCAAATGGATTTGTAAAAGGAGAAGATTATAAGGGTTCAAGTCACTTTATAAGATTGTAGAAAGGTTCCATACTCATGTACGGAACCTTTCTTAAGCAATTACATCTTAACTTTCATTTGTTTCAATAAACCCTTCGGATCACCTTTTACATAATAAAAATGCGGATTATTCTCATCATCGTAAAGCATAATGTAAGGTTTTTCGTTAAGTGGGAGAAGGATGAGTACTTCATCAATTGTTGTATGTAACCATTGATTTGTAATAGAAACAGGTTTAGATAAAGGGATTTTTATCATATGTCCATCTTTTGGAACGACATTTAAGTTTTTGAATGGACCGGTAATTGATTTTGCAAATTGAACTGCTTCTTTTTGAATCGCTGGATCTAAAGATTGTTTTTGGACTACCATTTCTTTTTTGCAATCAAATACTTCAATTTGTTGATTTGTATTTGCGAACGCATTTGTTGATAATAAAAAGAAAAGCAGAGTAATGACTCCTATTTTTTTGAACATAAAACAACACCTCACACTTACTATACCCTCAAATGTTGTAAATATTTTTCTGTCACATTCATGTAACAATGAAGTTGTATGATAAAATTTAGATTTACGTATAGGTAACGGAGGAAATGTAATGAAAGTATTAATCGCAGATGATGAACAGGATATGCTGAAAATTTTAAAAGCGTATTTTGAAAAAGAAGGCTTCGAAGTTTTATTAGCAAGGGATGGGGAGGAAGCACTTCAAATATTTTACGATGAGAAAATTGACTTAGCTATTTTAGACTGGATGATGCCGAAAAATAGTGGTATTACTGTCTGTCAGGAAATAAAAAAGAATTCAAGTGTGAAAGTATTAATGCTTACTGCGAAAAGTGAAAGTGAAGATGAATTAGCAGCTCTTCAATGCGGGGCAGATGAGTACGTGAAAAAACCATTTCACCCAGAGGTGCTAATAACCCGAGCGAAAAAGCTTGTGCAGCATGAAGATGTTATTCAAGTTCAAGATTTAAAAATAGATTTCACCAAAAATAAAGTATATAAAAATACGAAAGAATTAGAAATTACAAAGACAGAATTACAATTAATAAAGTGCTTTTTAAATCATAAAGGCACGATTTTAACACGGAAAAAGTTGTTAGATATCGTCTGGGGATTTGATTATTTTGGGGAAGAGCGAACGGTTGATACGCATGTAAGAAGATTACGTAAAAAAATAGGAGAAAATATTATAAAGACACATCGTGGTTTAGGATACAGTTTGGAGGAAGAGTGTGAATAAGCTCGGTAAAAAGTTGTTTTTCAGCATTTCTTTAACAGTCATCCTTATTTTTGTCATCTCTTTATTATTAATTAACTATTTTTTACCAAAATATAATGTGCACAAAACACGTGAAAGCTTAGAAGGCATTACAGCGCAAATACAGTCGGTACCGCGTGAAGAACTGGATGATGCTATAAACCGTATTGAAAATGAAGGTAATGTTACGATTGCATATACATCAATAAATAATTCAGAAGATGCTATTAATGAAGAATTACGCATGCAACTTACAAAAAAGAGAGTTGCATTGAATAAACTTTGGATTACAAAAGAAGAAATTACGAAAGTGAAGAACCTCGGACAATCGAATAAAATATATGATCAAGAAAAGATAAAATCTAGTTTTTTTGCGAAATACATTGCGAAAGATGATATGTTGATTTTAGTAGGAGTTTCTATCGCACATTCCAATGAAGTAATTAAAACGCTTAACTCATTTTATTTATACATTTTGGGATTCTCACTATTTCTTATTATCGTGCTTGTTTGGATTCTTTCAAAAACAATCACTACTCCACTGAAAGAATTGAGTGATGTCGCAGAAGATATTTCACGTCTGAAATTTAAACGGACGAAAGTTAAAACGAATGATGAAATAGGTGATTTAGCAAATAGTATTAACATCATGAGTGATAAATTACATGGAGCGCATCAAGATTTAACAGATCGAAATGACCACTTAAAACGATTTATGGGAGATGTAACTCATGAATTAAAAACACCAATCGCATTAGTAAAAGCGTATTCTATGGGAATAAAAGATGGTTTAGATGATGGTACGTACGTGGACACAATCATTAAACAAACAGATCAAATATCAAATTTAATTGAAGAATTATTACGATTTTCTAAATTAGAAAGAGATGTTTTGCAAAAAGAAGAATTCCTTATTGAGCCGTTGGTCCAAAGTATAATAGATAAGCATAAGATTGAACTGGAGTCGAAAGAAATCAATTTGCAAGTGAACTATAATGCTGGTGACGCGATTATTTATGCTGATTTAAATAAAATGAGAATGGTCTTTCAAAATTTAATCTCTAATGCGATAAAATATACAACGAATCAAAATATAAGAATCACATTTGAAGAGAAAAATGACATTGTGTATTTTCAAATTCAAAATGATATTGCCGCTGAGGGAATTAAAGAAATAGATAAAATTTGGGAACCTTTTTACGTATTAGAATCTTCTCGTAGTAAAGAAAAATCAGGTACAGGATTAGGACTAGCGATAGTAAAAAGTATTTTAGAAAGGCATGGATTTGAATACGGGGTTTCGGTAGTAGATGGGGAAATACAATTTTATATGTATATAGATAGGAACTAATTGTTATTAGTTCCTTTTCTTTTATATAAAAAGATTTGATAGTTCTACAAATTTCTCAACTATTTATATAAAATATAAACTGAATTTTCTGTGATTTTAATGTATAGTTAAAGAAGGAATATATGGGGAGGGAAGGGCATGAAAAAAAAGAAAGTAGCAATTACACTATCAGCTATATTATCTTTATCAATTACTTCAGGAGTTTCTAGTATGACTGCGTATGCAGAAAATAAAGAAACAAACTACATAAATGAGAATGATGTTAAGTTAAATGGACAAGTTTCAGAAGCTTTAACTCCAAACACGAAAATTCAATTGGAAAATGGCATGACAAAACCAATCTATTCTCTTGATGAAGCAATTATTGAAAATTTATTTGTAGAGACAGAAGTCGATAGTGATAGAGATGGTAAAAAAGATCGTGTATCAGTAAAGGTTATGCGTCCAAAGACGAATCCGGATGTGAAAGTTCCTGTTATTTATGAAATGAGTCCATATCGATCTGGTTTAAAAGATGTTCCTGTTTATAATGTTGATGAAGAATTGTATGCGTATGAAGGAAAACCGTATGGGGCAGTTAATCTTGGATCGTATGGTAATTATTATGTTCCAAGAGGATATGCAGTCATTTTAGGCGAAAGTATCGGAACTGGAAAATCAGATGGGTGTCCGACAACTGGAGATGAGCAAGAAATACTTGGGACAAAGTCTGTCATTGATTGGGTAAATGGGCGTGCGAAAGCATATACAGAGGATGGTAAGGAAGTAAATGCAAATTGGTCTTCGGGAAATGTAGGAATGACAGGGGTTTCTTATAATGGTACGTTACCGAATGCTGTTGCGACGACTGGAGTTGAAGGATTAAAAACAATTATTCCAATCGCAGCGATTAGTAGTTGGTATGATTATTATCGTGCAAATGGTGCAGTCATTGCGCCAGGAGGTTATCAAGGAGAAGATACAGATAATATGGCTGAAGCAGTACTGACAAGAAAGAATCCAGAAGTTTGTGGTCCGATAATTAAAGAACTCACTGCTGGACAAGATCGAAAAACAGGTAATTATAATGATTTTTGGGATAAACGAAACTATGTAAAAGATGCTAAAAATATAAAAGCAAGCGTATTTGTCGTTCATGGTTTAAACGATTGGAACGTCAAAACGAAGCAATTTTCACAATGGTGGGATGCGCTTGGAGAAAATGATGTACCTCGTAAAATGTGGTTACATCAAGGTGGACACGGCGGAACATCAAGTAATAACTGGCAGCAAACGCAAAATAAATGGTTCGATTATTGGTTATATGGAATTGAAAATGGAATTATGGATGAACCGATGGTAGATGTACAACGTGAAAATAAATCGTGGCAAAAAATAAAAAATTGGCCAGATCCGGCGGCTGTACCATCAAAAGTCCGTATGTATTTAAGTAATAAAGCGGTCAACCTGCCATTAAGTATGGGATCGGTTAACAATGTTTTCTCATTAGTAGATGATGCTAAAATAAAGTCAAATCAACTAGTAGAAAACCCAGAGTTAGAAATAGCGAATCGATTAGTATATACAATGCCTGTACTGCAAAAAGATATGCGAATAAGTGGAACGCCTAAGATTTCAATAACAGGAAATATTGATCGAGCTGTTTCAAATTTAACAGCTTTACTCGTTGATTACGGTGGAGCGAAGCCTGAAATTGTAACGAGAGGCTGGATGGATCCGCAAAACTTAAATAGTATAGAAAATTCAACAGCGATTCAACCTGGTAAAGATTATACATTTACATGGGACATGCAGCCAGATGATTACGTATTTAAAGCAGGGCATCAAATAGGGGTTGTTTTAATCGCAAGTGACTACGATTATACAATTAGACCGAAAGCAGGAACAAAGTTAGCGGTGAAATTGAGTGAAGTGACATTGCCAATTGTGAAATAAATGGTTTTTGATGAAGAGCTTACTATAGTAAGCTCTTTATTTATAATCAGAATTTTCAAGTTTTATATATTCAATCGCGAGGGAATATTATAGACGCTTTGAAATGTTTTTATCAACATCTTAATCGTAAAATACTTAAATGCTGTTACGTTTTCATTGTCCAAGCATTTTCTTAATAAACACATATACTATTTATATTAAAGACGGTCACTAATTTATTGGAAAACCGTCATTTATATAAAAATGACAACTCCAGAAGGAAGGTAAGAAGAAATTGGAAAATGAACAATCTGGAAGAATTGAAAATCAAGTGTATTCTAATCGAGTATTAAGATCGGAATTTGATGAGAATTGGACAACTTGTATTTCGAAAAGTGGATATGTAATATATACGGCTATGAATGACGATGCGAAAGTAGTAGTTTTACTTTCTGATGGTTCAAGAAAATTATTAATCTTTGATAAAGGTGGAAAAGTAATAGTAGGCGGTGGTGGAACGAGTCATTATAGTAAACCGCATATTGCAAAAGATATTATATAAGGTAAAAATGTTAATCAAAAAGACGTTGGCAGTCCCATAATTTTTAACGCTACAGAATAATCCGAGGGGAATAGCACTTTTTGTATAAGAAAAATGCATAAATTGATAGAGTTAAAAAAGATGTAAGCAGAGGGAGCGATGACCAACTTGCATCTTTTTTTATTTTTTATCAAACCAATTAAACCTTTCTATCGTTACCTTAAATATAAATAAAAAATTGAAGGAGGAGTCAGTATGAAAGCATGGCAATGTATTGTGTCCATATTAGCAAGCCTTTTTTTATTAACAGCGTGTAATAGCGATAAGAAAGAAGATTCTCAAAGTAAGAAAACGAGTGGAGAAAAGGTGAGTGAAGTTAGTAGTGATAAAAACGAATTTCCTAGTTTACAAGTATTAGAGAACGATAAGGTTGGAAAATACTTAACAGATTCAAACGGAAAGACACTCTATTATTTTGCAAAAGACACATCTAAGGTAAGTAATTGTAGTGGTGACTGTGTAAAACTTTGGCCGCCATTTGTTGCGAAAGATTTTGAAGTTCCAAAAGGATTTGATAAAAAAGACTTTGCTACGATAACAAGAGAAGATACGAAAGAACAACAAGTAACGTATAAAGGCTATCCCCTTTACTATTTTGCTAATGATAAATCAAAAGGGGATATAAATGGACAAGGGGTTAAAGATATATGGTTTGTACTGAATAGTGAAACTACATTTAAACAGTGATGGGAAGCAGCGCATGCCAGCAGTTATCCACTTTAATCTTCTTCGCTTTTCTCTGAATCTTGAGGTGGGGATCTTACTGCCCGCGAATAGCGGGATAAATACTCTGCTAAAAGGAGCGACCAACGTTGTTGGTGGTTCCTTTTTCTCTATTCGGATTATATAATTAAGTTAATTTAGAATTATCTGTAATTAAAGAAAAACAATAGGGAGTGCAGGTGAGAATGAAAGAAAAAAATGATTATGAGTTAATGCAATTAGTAAAAGGAAACTATCGTCCTGCATTAGAAGAAATATATGAACGATATATTAAGTTGATATATAGCTTCACTTTTAAATTTTTCCAAGGAGATGAAGACAAAACAAAAGAAGTTGTTCAATTAATTTTCTTGAAAATTTGGACAACTAAAAGTATGTATAATCCTTCAAAAGGTGATTTCGTAAATTGGATACTTACTATTACGAGGAATATTTGTATTGATTATGTCCGAAAAGAAAATAAAGAACTTATGTATAGAAATTTTCATAATATTTATGATTCTGAAAAACATATGCATATAGCAGATTCAGAAAATCAAATTGAAAAAAGAATGCACAGTGTTGAAATTCAAAAGGCAAAGCAGAACTTGTCTGTATCTCAAAAAAGATTAATCGACTTGCTATATTGGAAAGGTTATTCCCTTAGTGAGATTGCTAAAATGGAAGGTGAACCATTAGGAACCACTAAAAGTCGTCTTCATCAATCTTTAAAGCGATTAAAAAGATATCTAGAATAGAGGGGATAGTATGGAGAGAGAATGTGACCATTTATTATCTTACGTTACGAATACATTTGATGATAGAGAACAAAGAAAGTTTCAAGAACATTTAAAGACATGCCCGAAATGTCAAGCTGAGTATTCATCAATGCAGGCAGCTTGGGAAGCGTTACATTTCGATTTTGAAGAGAAAGAAGTACCAGCAACATTAAAAACGGAAGTGTTTGATTTTATATTTGTTCACGAACAAACGAGTAGAGATAACATAGTAACAGCGAAATTGAAAGAATGGACGGTTTTACTAAAAAAACAATTCACACCGTTGGCAACGGTATTACTAGGAACAATGTTAGTGATTACTGTAGCATTAACAATCGAAAATTCGCAATTAAAAATACAATCTTTAGCTAAGCATGAATTAAGCAGTGATCCGATTAAAGTAATCTCTACTCAGCCATTAGTATCAATCGATCAAAACCATGAAAATACAAGGGGCTATATATTTGTTATGCAACAAGGAGATAAGAAAAAATTAGTTGTACAAGCTGATCATTTGCCACAAGTAAAAAATTCAGAAGTGTATCAAGTTTGGTTATTAAAAGATGGAGAAAGAAAAAACGCTGGAATATTTAAACCTGATGAAACTGGTTCTGGACTTCTGACATATGAAATCTCACAAAAACAGTCCTTTGATAACATTGGTATTACAATTGAACCAGATTCTAATAGCACAAAACCTCTTGGTAAAAAAGTACTAGGGACTTAAAACATATGTTACCGATACATCAGCAGGATGGCCAGGGAATTTAGGGGGAGAATGGACAGATAATAATACGAAATATAATAAAGGGCTAGAACAATCATATCAATTATATAAAAAAGAGAAGTAGATATAAAAGGCATTTTCAATTTGGGGAAATGTCTTTTTTATGTTATAGTATAAAAGCATTTGGGTGTTGTGTTATTTCGATATATCTTCAAATTTGTTATGTAGTATTTTTATATTAAATAACTACTAAAAACATTTTTTTATATAAGGAGTAAGAAGTAGGAATATGAAAAATATAGATTTTATACTAGAAAGTGATGAAACATTAAAACCGTCAGAACGATTAGTACTATTATTATTAGAGAAGCATAGAATGTTATATACGAACGATCTATTAGCTCTTTCAAATTTATCATATAAAACATTAACAGATTCACTAACAGCACTCGTTTTAAAGTCTTATGTTTTAAAGGATACAGGTAAGGGAAGAAGACAGAATTGTTATAGATTAGTATGATAATAGTACCGTTATAGACTCTTGTTACATATGCATTTTCAAATGTAAGGGTAAAATTCATTTTTGTTTTCAAATGATAAAAACGAAAGAAGTTAGCCTGTTTTTATATGCACAAAGTTCCCAATCACTAAGTTTATAATTCTATTTCATTTTTATAATACATAATTAGTTTTAATAAAGAATGATGAAAATTTGAAATGATTATAAAAATGAAATTTAAAAACAATCCGCGTGGTAAATGGGTTGTTTTTTTATTGGAATAATAAATAATGAAGATAATATTATTATGTAAACTATTTCATTAGGAAAGGAATAAGTTTGCTAATAGAATTTATTAAGAGAAGAAAATATAATATCTTTATAAACGGAAATTTAATATAAAATAAAACAAAACAAATCATATAACATCGGTATGCAAAGAGAAAATTTATGTATGTGAAAATGTCTTCTACAATAGAGGAAAAAGAATAACATAAACTACTATTTTATAGCAGCATAAATAAAAATTTTCATTTTAAATACAGAGATGTCGTCGAACGCTATCTCTAATTGGTTGATTTGTGAGATTTTTTTGTGAAGGAGCTTATTTTATAAGAATAGAATTTAAGTTAATAAGAGATCGTGCCTATGGTAGTGAAAAAATATGGTTTAGGGGGATTTGAAAATGAGGAAACTCAAAAGAGTAAATGTTCCTAATATACCAGAGCAACTATCACAGCCTAACGACAATCGAACTATAAATAAGAAGAAGTTAAGGCGTTTTATTTTCATGTTCATTTTTATAGCTGCGATTACTTTGTACGTTCAATATATTTTGACGAAACAACAAGAAATAATTAATGAAAAAAAAGATACAATAACGAATCAAAAGAAACAATTAGTTTCTTTAAAGAAAGATCAAGGTTCTTTAAAGACTAACATTGAGAATTTAACCGATAATGAAGAAGAGATTTTAAAGTTCGCGAGAAAAGAGTATCAATTTTCTAAGTCAAACGAAACAATATTCGTATTGCCAAAGTGAAGTGGTGGAACAGTTAGCGATAGCTAACTGTTTTTTGATGTATGAGGGAAAAGGTGTTTGTAGTGTGAATGTCATGGTACAAGGAGCAATGGCATATTGTAAAAATGAGAAGTTTGAGCCATTTTTAATTATTTTAAGAGATTTTCACAATTATGGAATATATGTCAAAATAAATATTGTTAAAATTCTGTCAATTGTATATAATACAAGGTAAGCGGATACATTTTTTGATCAACGTTGAGTTAACAGCTTATACGTCTGTTAAGAAAACCGTTATCCTCGTATAAGAAAGGAAGATAGCTGTGTACGCTTCAAATACAATTTACGTCGTAGGGGATGCGAAAGCACCTCAAAATAATCCGATTACCGAAAAGTTCAAAAGTTATTTTGTAGCATTTGTACTTGAGAAGGATACAGGGGAAATTGTAGATGCAGATTGCTCAGCGACAATTGCATTAACATCTCAATTTGTTAAATATTTGTTTCTACATAAAAATATTAATGACCCAGCATTAGTAACAGAAATAAAAAATCGATACTTCGGTTCGTCTCAAAAGGCGCTACTTGTAGCGCTAAAAGATGCACAGAAAAAATATAATCAGATCGCTGCTTTGTCTACCCATTCATAGACAAAATCCAGCCGTAAGAATCTTCTTATGGCTGGATTTTTTTGTTTCGCATTAATGGGTAGAATAAAGCCTCCCGTGGATTAAAGTATCACTTTATAGACAACGAAAGGATGAACAAAATGAAAATTACCGATGTGAAGGTAATTCGCCGACATGTAAAGCTTCATACACCGTTTAAAACTGCGCTTCGTACCGTAACGGAAATTGAAAGTATAGATGTGTTTATTCATACAGATGAAGGGATTGTTGGAAAAGGAGCAGCGGCAGCAACGCCGGTTATTACAGGTGATTTTGCCAACGGGATGGAGGAAGCAATATTAGGACCAATTCGTTCTGTATTAGTTGAAAAAGATGTACTGCAATTTCAAACGTTATTATTACACATTCAAATGAGTTGCATAGGAAATACAAGTGCAAAAGCGGCGGTAGATATGGCTTTATACGATGTGTATTGTCAATTTCACAACATACCGTTATATGCATTGTTAGGTGGAAAAAAAGAGATTCATACCGATATTACAGTAAGTGTGGATGAACCTTTATTAATGGCAAAAGAAGCGAAAAAGCATATCGAAAAGGGATTCCAAACATTAAAAATTAAGGTGGGTAAAGAGGCGCATTTAGAGTTGGAACGCATAGAGACAATTCGAAATGTGGTTCCAAAGAATACGACGTTACGTTTAGATGCAAATCAAGGATGGAAACCGAAAGAAGCAGTTTCTATTATTAGAGAAATGGAGAATAGAAATTTAAATATAGAATTTGTAGAACAACCGGTACACGCGAAGGACTGGGATGGATTAAAGTACGTGAAAGAAAATGTACAAACGCCAATTATGGCTGATGAAAGCATATTTTCAGCAAATGACGCCTTAAAACTCGTTCAAGGAAGGTATGCAGACTTAATCAATATTAAATTAATGAAATGTGGCGGCATACGTGAAGCATGGCGTATTGCAGATATCGCAGAAGCAGCTGGGATAAAATGTATGGTTGGTAGCATGATGGAATCTTCACTTTCCGTTAGCGCTGTTGCTCATTTAGCAGCGGCACATCCTAATATTCATTATTTCGACCTTGATGCGCCGCTATGGTTAATGGAAGAACCGGAAGGAATGACTTATTCCGGATCAAAGGTAAACCTTCATTCGACAGTGAATATTTAAGCTTAGAAGGAGTGACTAGTTAACTATCTTTTAAGGGGGATATATATGAAAAAAGTAGGAACTGCATTTTTAACAACTTTATTTATTTTTTCATCGTTTACATCGGCAAATGCTGAAGAGAAGAAGGATAATAAAGCATTTATAGATGTATCTGCTGCAACGCTTTGGACTGCGCCTGATTCATTACGACCAATTGATGCACCGAGCGCAACAAATCCAGTTGATTTATGGAAGTGGACGAAATCAATGACGCTTGATGAGAAGCTTTGGTTAACGAGTGCAAATAAATTAGAAACGCAAGCGCTACTCGGTCAAGAAGTAACGGTCATTGATAAAAAAGGTGATTGGGTAAAAGTACTAGTGCACGGACAGCCAACACCGCGAAATGAAGAAGGTTATCCGGGATGGATGCCCGAAAAACAATTAACGTATAATCAAGAATTTGCAGATAAAACAAACCAACCTTTCGTATTAATAACGAAACCGACAGCAATTTTATATATTAATCCTTCTGAAAAACATAAAGCACTTGAAGTTAGCTATAATACGCGTTTACCGCTACTTAGTGAAGATACGATTTCATACCGTGTGTTGTTGCCAAATGGTCAGAAGGCGTGGCTACGGAAAAATGATGGAACTGTTCACCGTTCTCAAAATGATATTCCGGCTCCGACCGCTGATGATTTAATCAACACAGGGAAAATGTTTTTAGGATTACCGTATATATGGGCTGGTACAAGTGGATTTGGTTTTGATTGCTCTGGATTTACACATACGATTTATAAATCACATGGCATAACAATACCGAGGGATTCTGGACCACAATCAAAAGCAGGAATTGCGGTTGATAAAGAAAACCTACAAAAGGGCGATTTAATATTTTTTGCACATAATCAAGGAAAAGGTAGTGTTCATCACGTTGGAATGTATATTGGTGATGGAAATATGATTCACTCTCCAAAGGCTGAAAGATCGGTAGAAATTATACCGCTAAATACACCAGGATATATAGAAGAATATGCTGGTGCTCGTCGTTACTTACCTTAAAAAAGATAGGGGGGCTTTATATGAAAAAGGTTGTTCGCTACTCATTAGTTAGTACTCTACTTATATCTTCATTTTTAGTGGGCTGTGCTAAAGAAAAAACAGCTACAAAGCCGAAAGATGAGAAGAAAGTATTGCAATTATTAGAAACGGGTGAAATTCCGTCATTAAATTCAGGAAAAGTAACAGACGCCGTATCGTTTAACGTTTTGAATAATGTAATGGAAGGATTATTCCGTTTATCGAAAAATGATGAAGTGATCCAGGCTGGGGCACAGAAATATGAAGTGAGTAAAGACGGAAAGACTTATACATTCCACTTGCGTGATGCGAAATGGTCTAACGGCGATCCAGTAACAGCTCATGATTACGTATATGCTTGGAAGCAACTTATTAATCCAGATACAGCCTCTCAATATGCATATATTGCGTACGATGTGAAAAATGCGGAAAAGATAAATAAGAAACAATTAGGCTTAGAAGAATTAGGTGTGAAAGCAAAAGATGATAAAACGTTCGTTGTGGAATTAGAACATCCAGTACCGTATTTTACAAAACTACTTATTTTACCGTCGTTCTATCCAATTAATGAAAAGTTTGCGAAAGAGCAAGGTGATAAATACGGTTTAGAGGCAAATAAAGCGGTGTATAATGGGCCGTTTACGTTGTCGGAGTGGAAGCACGAAGCAAGTTTTACAATGAAGAAAAACGATAAGTATTGGGATAAAAAAGAAGTGAAGTTAGATGAAGTCAACTATCAAATTGTTAAAGAAATTTCAACTGCGGTAAATTTATATGAAACAGATAAGGTTGATAGAGCAGTCATTTCAACAGAATTTGTGGATAAATATAAAAATAATAAAGAGCTGAAGCAATATACAGATCCGGTTATGTACTTCTTCCGATTCAATGAAAATGTACCAATTCTTAAAAATAAAAACGCAAGGCTTGCGCTAAGTACAGTGTTTGATAAGAAGGGGCTTGCAACTTCATTTTTAAATGATGGTTCGGTAGCTGCGAACTACTACGTACCAAAAGGATTTTTAAAAGGACCAGATAAGAAAGATTTTAGAAGTACAGCAGGAGAGTTTAATAAGACGGACGTAAAAAAGGCGAAGGAATATTGGGAAAAAGCAAAACAAGAGACAGGCACAAATGAAGTGACGTTAGAACTATTAAACTATGACTTAGAAAACTTTAAAAAAGTAGGAGAGTATATTAAAGAACAGCTTGAGAAAAACTTACCAGGGTTAAAAGTCAATGTGAAATTACAACCACACACTCAAAAACTAGCGTTAGAGAAGAAGAAAGAATATGAAATGTCATTATCACGCTGGTTACCTGATTATCCAGATCCGATGACATACTTAGAAGTATTCCTTTCTGGAAGTAGTGTTAATAATACAGGGTATGCAAATCCAGAATATGATGCGTTAATTAAGAAGATTAAAACAGAATTAGGTAATGATGAAAAAGCTCGTTGGAAAGCACTGCAAGATGCTGAAAAAATGTTACTGGATGACGCAGTAATCGCACCGGTATTCCAGCGCGGATTATCATACTTACAAAAGCCAAATGTGAAAGATTTATATGTACATCAATTCGGTCCAGCTACAAGTTTAAAATGGGCAGATGTACAAAAATAAAAGTATGGAAAAACAGACTGCACATGTGTGACAGTCTGTTTTTTTATTTAAAGTTAGATGAATAGTCCAAGTTATAATTTACCAGTCTGTAAACAGCGATTGAAGGGGCATGATGCTTATGTTAGAAGAAAAGAAAGTAATAGGTACAAAAAGATTGTTCATGAGGATTTAGTTCATTGTATTAAAATAACAAAAGTGAACGTAAAAAAATGGGTTGATAACAAAATAGGAATAGTGTAAAATTACACTAAATAATACATAAGTTACTTTTAGAGGTGAGAGAATTGAATAAAGAGCTTACAATCGAACTCATATCAACAAAAATAAAGTTAATTCGTACGGAAAAAGGATACACACAGGAAAAAATGGCTGAAGTTCTTGGTATTTCAAAAAAAACGCTTGTTCAAATTGAGAAGGGACGAACAAATGCAGGATGGACCAATACCGTAGCAATTTGTGCATTGTTTAGGGATAGCGAGGTTTTACAGTCTAGTCTAGGAGATGATCCATTAGTAGTCATTGCAACTATAGCACATAAAAGCATGAACAACGCCAAACAGAAAACACTGGGAGGAAAAGTCTGGTGGAAACAGATTCAAGAAAAAGGGAACTTTCGTTTACAACAGAATCTAATTAGTCAGCATTATCGTATTTTAGATAAACAAGATTATCGTTGGTTTAACTCGTTTGATTTAGAAGAATCACTTGGTCACCTTGAAAAATTAGCAGCAGATTCAGAAAATAAATAGACTACAATGACCCAAAATAAATAGGAGGAACTTACATATGCTCATCTTAAGTCTTCTTTGGATTCTATACTCACCCTATCTTGTATTATGCGGATTTACGGGTGGGATTTATTTAATAATAACAGGGGCCAAATATCATAAACTACTCGTGAGTATTATGGGATTACTCAGTGCTTCCTTTGTCGTACTGCCTTATATTTTTTGGGGGCTTGGCGTTGAGGGTAGTCAATATCTTGATATCCCAACCGAGCTATACTGGATCCTATTTTCTTTAACGGGTCTACTATCAGGGGTTATAGGTTTACAGTCAAAAATTAAAGGCATACGCAATATGGGATTTATTATTTTTACTAGTGGAATAATCGGAGTCTTTTTCTATTATTTAATGTCTGTACCTGGTTCTATGTATATTAGATAGTTTTTTCTAAATTCGACTTATCTACTACTATATGATACTGAATTCAAAAGGATAGTAATACAAAGGAGATGCTATAGCGTCTCCTTTCTACTGTGGTCAAAATGATTGAGATCTTTGCTAATATACGCTTGTTTAAATTTCTTAGTATTTAGTAGATAACGAATATCAAAGAGATTATCATAAGAAAGCTGAATATAATAATTAATAAGATCAAGTACTGCAAAAACAAACGAAGAAGAGTAGGGAAAAGACTATCCTTCTTTTCTGCTAGCGCCATATATACAAGTATTATAAAATGGTACGAGAAATAAGGAAAATATACTCATGATGTTGATTATACTTATCTGATTTTAAATTTAATATATCACCTGATGGATTATAGACATTTTATATATTTTTTCATGTCTTAAAAATAAAATTATTAGTAAAATTCCAGTGTGAAATGTATGTAGAATCTTGTATAATTAACGTGTTTCTACGGAAACATTTTCTTGCGCTATTTGTATAGGACGTAATAGAACAAGGAAGGAAATACATACATGTATATAATAGATAAATAGAATGGAACATGTATAGAGAAGAAGGAGAAAAATGATGACGTGTCAAAAACAAGGGTTACAATTTAATAGCAAGAGGAAGAGGAATAAACGATGAAGATGAAGCATGCTTTTGGTCCAATTATTATAGCATGTCTACTCTTTTTTATTGTCGTGCTTATTCCATCTAAAAGTTTAGTATCACTTATTAGCGATAGGAAAGTTGAAGATGCGGCAACTTCCTTGCAAAAAGAGAAATTACAAAGTGTTTTCTTACAGCAGAAAATGTTAGAGAATTCGCAGTATTTACCGATGTACGGTTCATCAGAGTTTTTGCGAATGGATGCATATCATCCGTCTAACTATTTTAAAGTAAATCCAGCAGGTTTTACGCCATTTTTAATCGGGACTGGTGGTACGCAAAGTTTGGCTCATATTTTAAACATGACGTCAACAATGGATGAGTTAGAAGGTAAAAAAGTCGTGTTTGTTCTTTCACCACAGTGGTTTACGAAGACTGGTGTTCAGCAAGGCGATTTTACTAATAATTTCTCCAAACAACAAGCATATCATTTTATTTTTAATGACGAAATTAATCCTGAAATGAAGAAAAAAATTGCGAAACGTTTACTAGATTATAAAGTAGTTCGTAAGGATGCAATATTAAGTAGCTCACTAGAAAGTATTGTGTATAACGATACAAAACATAACATAAAAGCTGGATTAGCTAAACCGCTAGCATATATGTACCGGAATATTTTAGATCATCGAGATTTATTTAATTCTCTATTTAAGATTGAACCGATGAAAGAAAAAACAAATATGGGACTACGTTCACTATCTTGGGAAGATGCACGTAAACATGCGGAACAAGAAGGGAAAGCGGAGTCCACTACAAATACATTCGGAATTGAAAATCCGTATTACTATAAACATAATTTCAAGAAAAAATTAAAAGGGTTAAAAAACTTTAGAGCAAATGAATCGTATGATGATTCACCAGAATATGATGACTTACAAATTGTTTTAGATCTTTTCAAAGAAAAAAATGTAAAACCACTCTTTATTTCTGTTCCTGTAAACGGACCGTGGTATGATTACGCTGGTTTCCCGAAAGAACGCCGTGATGTGTATTATAATAAGGTTCGCGATCAAGTCGAGAAAGCGGGATACCCAGTAGTCGATTTTTCTAGCCATGAATATGATAAGTATTTCTTAAAAGATACAATTCATTTAGGTTGGAAAGGTTGGATTTACTTTGATGAAGCGGTGCAGAAGTTTTATTCTGAGAAATAACAACTTAGAAACAGGAATGGCAATAAAGCCGTTCCTGTTTTTCTAGTATAAAGGATTTTGGTGTGGGCAATTTGGAAAGGCGTGTATATCTTGAATTTGTCTAAAGTCATAATGTTTCATGGCGAATTGTGCTTGGTACAGGTATTCATATACATATAATTGGCCATCATGTGCTGAACATAATACACCAGAAGTTCCTTGCCCATTCATGAAGGAAATGCCAATAGGGCGTCCGATTAAGTATGGTATTTTTTGTTGCCAATGCATAGGAAAATCACTCCTTTTTGAAATAATATACGAAATGAATGACTGGATTGTTGCTTATCCATGTAAATATGGAGGCTTTTTATACAATTTCTAGAAGGTATTAATATGAATGAATTATAAGTGCGAGAAAGGAATGAAAAATGAAGAAAGAAAATATTTTGGAAGAAAAATTAAATTTAATAGAATGGTGCCAAACGTTGAAGGGAGTACCTGATGATATATGGTTTCAATCATTTAAAAATGGTTCGTGGGCAAGTGCGGATGTAATTTCACATTTTATCATTTGGGACGAGTTTGTAATGAAGTATCGAATTCCTTATTTTCTTAGTGCACAATCAGTACCTCATGTTTCAACAGATGTAGAGGAAATGAATAAGAGTGCAATTATATATGCAAGATCAGGTATTTCAAAAGAAGGACTATTAGATCAATTTAGTTTTACTCGTAAAAAATTAGTAGGTCAAATTGAGCGAATTCCTGCTCATAATTTCAATAATGAATTTCAATTTGGTACAAAAAAAGTGAGGCTAAACAATTATTTTTCATCACTCATTCAGCATGACTTAAAGCATAAAGAAGAAATAATACAATTTTTAATACATAATCAAGTCTATAATAAAAACCGCTAAAATTCGTAATGAATTTTAGCGGTTTTTATTATTATCTTAAGCAAGATTTTTACGTTTTTTTGTCCATTTTTTTATGACGAAGTATAAAAGAATAAGTATGACGCCGCCAATTGCGAACGATTTCACATACGGTCCAGCAATATCATTAATATTCTCCCAGTTTTCGCCTAGTTTTTCACCTAAATAAATGAAAATGATAGACCAAGGGATTATTGCAAGTCCTGTTAATGCAGTAAAACGTAGCAATGGCATTTTTGTAATACCAGCAGGAATTGAAATCGCATGACGTACTACTGGAATGAAGCGTGCTGTGAAAATTACACCTGTTCCATAACGATTAAACCAATCCTCAGCAGCATCAATTTGTTTTTTATGAATGAAAATATACTTCCCATAACGTTCTAACACAGGGCGACCACCATATCGTCCAATCCAATAAACAAAAACTTGGGCAATAACGCCGCCAATTGTACCGAATATAACTGCGCCTAAAAATGAGATACTTCCATTTGATACTAAGTACCCTGCATAAGCTAGGACAATCTCACTTGGGATAATCTCAATCATAAGTCCAAGCATTATGCCCCAATAACCTAATCCTTCAAAAAATGTTAATACTGAATGAATAAAACTACTTAACATTGTTGCACCTTCTAGTTCATAAGTTTTTTCGAGTAAAAGCTCTTTTTATTTAATAACATAAAAAGTTCACTATATGCAAATTATACCTTATTTAATGAATGTATTGCTATTTTAATACTTTTTATGTCTTGTATTAGTTTTCCTAGTTTTTATAGTAAACGATATAAATTAAGTTTTCATGAAGAGAGAATGAAAGGCGTATTAAAAATTTCTCATTTTATCCATAGTAAAGATAGGTGAAGGTTTTGACTTTTTTGTCGTAGTATCGATATTTTTTGTTGAATCACTGATATATTTGAAGATATGAACGACATATTTTCATTCAAATAGATGTAATTTCATCTTTCATAATGACAAAAAGAGGGGCCATAATCTATGGCTCCTCTTTTACGGCTTCACATCTAAATTTTGTAAAAATAACGTTGCTGTTACATAACGTTTCGCTAACATTTGTACATATGCGGTATGTACAGATAGTGTAGCGATAATAATAGCGTTACGAATTGCTTCGCGTTGTTCGTTATTTATTTGATCGAACTTGCTTGCGATTTTATCCGCTTTTTCTTTTACAATATTTTCAATCGTATGAATTGTATCTGTAGCATTTAGTTGTATGCAATTCCCTTGATTTAGTTCTTCAAATAAAGAGGAGTAAGCTACATATAAATGAACAGGATTAATTAAATCATCACTTCGATCGGCCGGGTCATTTACGATGAGTCGTAATAGTTTACGAATAGATTCAAAATCAAGCGCTGTTTTTAAATCTTCAACAATAAATAGTAAGGCTGCTTGTTCGATTGAGTATTTCTTCCCTTTTTGAGGGGAGCCAATCATTTCTTTTATATCTCGTTTCACCCAGTTTTGCATAGCAGTTACAGAGAAACTAGTGTTTTCAATCTGATTACCAAGCGCAACTATTTCATTTAAAGAAAAACCGACATCCGTATCATCGATTTTAATTAATTTTTCAAAAATAGGTGAAAGTGCGGTTGTAATAAAAGCTGTAACGCTTTGTCCGCTTTCAATATCTTTTTTATGTGATTTTGCCCAAGCTTCTTGTAAAATGCTAAGAGGCTTTTTCGGATTCCATCCTCTAAGTGATAGAAGGAGCGTTGCCATTTCGTTTCGTGTGAGATGAAATGTTTCCATCTTTTCACCTCCAAAATTATAAAAAGTTCTTATGAACTTATAATATGTTTTGTTTCATTTAAAGTCAATTCCGTTTTTCTTAATTTTTCCTTTGTTATGGAATTATTGTCGATAGTAAATAATACTTGCATATTTCGACAAAAGTTCATATAATGAGTTCATAAGAACCTTTAAAAAGGTTTTAAAATAAATCTATCATTCTTGTTTTAAAAGAAAGGTAGATTTCACATATATCTATATAAAAGGAGAATGGATATAATATGTTGAAAAAACTTGTAGCAGTAATGACAGCATTCATGGTTATCTTTGGAGCTAGTAGCTTTATGTTCGTAAATCACGCGGAAGCGAAAAGTTACAAATCTGGTAAAAAATCATATACACCAAGTTCTGGTCAAAATTCAAAAGTTGATTTAAACAAAAAAGATTCTAATGTAAATTCACAAAAAACGACAACCGATTCAAAAACAAAAGCAACAAACACAGCACCAAAAAGTAATAAAGGTGGCTTTATGAAAGGCTTATTACTAGGTGGTCTTGGTGGTTTACTAATGGGTAGCTTATTTGCAAATATGGGAGCTCTTGGTTCTGTATTAGCGTTTATGGTAAATATGTTAGTAATGGCTGGTATCGTAATGCTAGCAGTTCGTGCATTTAAATACTTCAAAAACCAACGTAAGAAAAAGGCAGATGAAGTAGCATGGAAACAATAAAAATTTCTGAACAAGAATTAATAAATGCGCTTTGCGTATATATCGCTGAAAAAAGACAAGTTGGTCCAGAAGAAGTTTTAGTTGAACTAATGTATGATGACGACTACGGTTTCTCTGCTGAAGTAGAGGTAAATGGTCGCAAGCAAATTTTAATTCAAGCAAACTTAATTGAAGCATTACGCTTACTACTTGATCGAGAATACAACGTCAATTCATTTGCGGCAAGATTGCAACTTGAATTAGACGATGAAGAAGGCATTTACGCATTAGCGAAATTTAATAACTCAGATGAGTAGCGAAAAGAGCTGTTGAGAGTAATCTCAACAGCTCTTTTTAGTATGTGCATATGTAGAAGAATAATCACGCCAAATTTCATTCATCTTCCGTCTGCCAACATCAATCATGGGATTAAATTGAATTGCTGCTTTTTGACGAACAGAGTGAACTTTTTGAATGGCTTGTTGCAAGTGTTGTTCAATCGAATTAGATTTTATATTAGCGTGTTTTACAATAGAGTAGCCAGCAACTGTTCCTTGCGCCATTGCGATTTTTCCGCTTTCAATTCCTGTAATATTTCCAGCTACAAATAAGCCTGGAAGAGGGGTTTCCATTGCTTCGGAATGTAAGGGGACATGTCCGCCTAATTCCGGGATGTAACGGAAAGGACAACCTGCCACAGCAGCAAGCTCGGCAAGCGGATATAAACCACCTGCAATACAAACGAAGTCTGCCTCCAATATTTTTTCTGATCCATTAATAATATTCCCTATAGAATCAATGTTAGCAACGCGAACACCTTCAACTTGATCTGTTCCAATAATTTCAAGTGCCGCTTTACGGAGATGAAGTGGTGTCCCATTTATTTTCATCCCGTTATTTGGGTAGAAGGTTAATCCAGCTTTTCGAATCCAATCATATTTCATAAAACGGCTACCTATACGCAAGAGAGCAGAAGGAGCGAGATGAGCTGCATGTAAAAGAGAATTTAAAACTTCTTCTGGTTCACCAGCTTTTTGGCTTAACTCACTTTTTTCAGGAAGTACAATATGATCCACTTTAATTCCAGCTAACTGCAGTTCATTTAAAATCGCAAATGACAAAATGTTAGCACCGATAATGATTCCTTTTTTCCCAACTTGCACTCGGTGAACATTTGTCATAACTTGAGCCGCTCCAATTGACATAACTCCTGGAAGTGTCCAGCCAGGAAGGGGAATAGAATACTCAGCGGCACCAGTAGCAATTAATACGAACGGAGCTTCTAACGTACCGATATTTGTATGTGCGAACCAAGAACTCTCATCTTTATCTAAATTATAGACGGAAACACCGCACCGAATATCGACTGAAAGGGATTTTGCTTCTTCGTGAAGGCGTTTTGACTCTTCTATTCCGTTCCACCATTCTCCAGTAGGCTCTTGATGCAACTGTCCTAACAATCTCCCGCCTGGCTTCATAAATTCATCTATAACAAGTACGTTAAGTCCAAAGCGTGCACAAGAGATGGAAGCTGATAATCCTGCTGGTCCTGCGCCAATAATAATTACATCAATCATCGCTTTTTCACCATCTCTCTCACGATATTCGGGTGCTGTTTTCCGCTTTCCACAACCATATTGTTTTCAACTACAGTTAAGCAAGCTCGTACGTTCGTTTGATTGTTTACAGTTACGCGGCATTCAGAACAATGCCCGATATTACAATAAATGCCTCGCGGACTCCCGCTATCTTCATGGACTCTTAACGTTCGAATTCCACTTGCTAATAGGGCAGCAGCTATCGTTTCGTGTTCATATGCTTCGTATGGTTTACCGTTAAATTGAAAAGTGATGCGCTCGCTACTATGTAAAGTACCTAAAATAGGGTGATGTGTAATTCTACTCATTTACTTTCACCTACCGATCCAAAAGTAACTGCCCGCACGGGTGGCTGATATTTTAATGGAATTTCATTAGAATTTATATCAGGGTTCGCATTTTCAATCATCCGATCTATCATCATTCTACACGTGCGGCCACCGCAAAATCCCATGCCAGCACGTGTTCTTAGTTTTAATTCTCTTGCCGAGCAGTTATATTCAGCAATTGTCGATTGAAGTTGTCCGTATGTAACTTCTTCACAACGACAAACAATTAAGTTCTCTTTATTCGTCATATGTATTCCTCCTCTAGTTCGGTTTGCACAAATTATAATGCAAAAACTATGCCAATATAGAGGAGGGGAGGTGTTATCCCGCTATTTGCTGGGCAGTAAGACCCCACCTCAAAATTCAGTGAAAGCAAAGAAGTTGGGTGGGGGGGCGGACTGCCCGTAAAAGCCCGATTGGTGAGGGCTGATAATCAAGTGGGGATGAACAAAACCCCCACTGATTAAAGTTTCACTTTATTGTAACCCCAGCCTTTTTAAACGGTTATATAAAGTGGCCCTCGTTACGCCAAGTTGTTTCGCACATTCTAATTTATTCCCATTTAAAATTCGTAAAGCTCTTTCAATGACTTTTTTCTCATGTTCATCCATCTCTTCTTGTAAAGAAAGAATCGCGTTATTGTTGCTGTGTAAAAGGGAATGAGACGTTTCGTTTTCTAAAGTATCATTTGTGTGAAATGGTAAATATTCTTGTTTAATAATACCGTCGGTCGCGAATACGACGAGTCTTTCAACTACATTACGGAGTTCGCGAATATTACCTGGCCAATTGTAATGAAGTAGTTCATGCATAATACTTGAAGGTAAGTCGCGAACTGGTCTGTTATAGTTAATTGAAAAATCATTTAAGAAGGAGTACGTTAATTCGATAATATCTTCTCGTCTTTCTCGTAGTGGAGGAATATGCAAACTAACTACATTTAAGCGATAATATAAATCCTCTCGGAAAGTTCCTTTTCTCATTTCTTCTTGTAAATCACGATTTGTAGCAGCGATAATGCGGAAATCAATATTTATTTCTTTTTCTCCACCAACTCGGTAATATTTTCGTTCTTGTAGTACACGTAAAAGCTTCACTTGCATATCGAGTGGCATTTCGCCAATTTCATCGAGGAATAAAGTACCGCCTTGCGCCAGCTCAATTTTCCCTTTTTTCCCTTTACTATTTGCGCCAGAAAAAGCGCCTCTTTCGTATCCGAATAACTCACTTTCAAATAACGCTTCTGGAATTGCACCGCAGTTAATTGAAATGAAAGGGGCATTTGCTGTTTCGCTTGCTTCATGTATTGCTTTCGCAAATACTTCCTTTCCAACACCACTTTCTCCAAGTATTAAAACAGTCGATTTCACAGAACAAACCTTTCGAGCTAATTGTATCGTTCTTTGTATGACAGGGCTTTTTCCGTTCATTGCATGGAAAGGATCGGACGTATCTTTATACTTTGCTACTTCTTGTTCTAATCGGTGCATTTCATGTGACATAGTAAATAGTTTTTCATTTAAAGCGACTTGATTTGTAACATCAGTTTCAGAGACGACTGCTCCGATAATTTCATCGTTACAATAAACAGGGTTTGAATTAATTAATACGAACAAATCAGGGCGAGGCTGATGGAACTGAGCGATTATGCTTTTTCCGCTATGTAATGATTGCAAAATTTCCAAATCTTTATAATCAAAAAAGCGAGTAATCGGTTGCCCGATAATTTCATTATTGTTGACTGAAAAAATCTTTTCGGCGCCATCTGTCCAAGTACGAACGCATTCTTTATCGTCAATGACTGTAACAGAAGAATCAGACGTTTGAATAACAGTGTTATAAAACGCTTGTAGTTCATTGTAATACTTATAAAGAAAAGGAATCATTTGCTTAGTAGTAATACAGCATATAGGTTCTTGTTTTTCGTTAATGATGACAACGGCTATTTCATGTGAAAATGCGTCGATTAAAGTAGTGAAAGAATCATCTTCATATATAACTGCACAATTCCATTCTTCAGTAGGTGAATGGATGTAATAAAATTTTTCGTCTACTTGCTTGATGTGTCGAATGGAACTTTTAAGATCGATTGACAAAATTTTTATAAACTCTTTTATTGTTGGAAATGAAAATGCCATAGTGCCCTCCTATTATGTATAAAAGTTTAGACAGTGATAAAGAAATAATACACCTATTTACGATAAATTTAAAATATTTTTACAAATAAAATTGTTTCGTATAAATAGTTCTGTATGTAGAGTTGGCACACCAATTGCATAAAAGAAAGTGAGAGATTTAGGAGAAAGGAGGAGTGCTATGTGAGACACTGTGACGTTTTAATAATAGGCGGTGGTATTATTGGATGTTCGATCGCTTATTACACTTCAAAATACGGAAGAGACGTAACAATCATTGAAAAAGGGGAATTTGTCAGTGGGACGTCTTCACGGTGTGACGGAAACATTTTGGCGATTGATAAAGACCCAGGGTTTGATAGCCAAATGTCGTTAGTAAGTCAAAAATTAGTAACTGATTTAAGTGAAGAGTTAGAGCACTCATTTGAATATAGGGCGCCAGGAAGCATTCTCGTTTGTGAATCAGACGAAGAGATGGAAGCGGCGCAGCAATGGGTCAATCGGCAAAAAGAAGCTGGTTTACCGTTTCGTATGCTTGATAGACAAGATATAAGAGACGAGTCACCGTTTTTTGCAGATGATTTATTAGGTGGTTTAGAATGTGCAACGGATTCGACTGTAAATCCGTACCTTCTTGCTTTTTCACTTCTCGCAGAGTCAAAAAAATTTGGTACGAAAGCTTTTAATCATACAGAAGTAAAAGAAATGAAAAGAGATATAGACGGTTCCTTTATTGTAGAAACAACAAATGGGACGTTTACTGCGAAGCAAGTGGTAAACGCAGCCGGTGTGTGGGCCCCTAAAATTGGACAGATGTTAGATGTGAATATCCCAATTGAACCGAGAAAGGGACATATTATTGTAGCTTCAAGGCAACAACACGTTGGCTGTCGTAAAGTAATGGAATTTGGTTATTTGATTTCTAAATTTGGCGGAAAACGAAAAGTGGATGCTTTAACTGAAAAGTATGGGGTGGCACTTGTATTTGAACCGACAGAAAGCCAAAATTTTTTAATTGGTAGTAGTAGAGAATTTGTAGGCTTTCATACGAAGATAAATAACGAGGTTATTAAATGTATTGCGAACAGAGCAATTCGTTTTTATCCGAAAATGGCAGATATGATGGTGATACGTTCATATGCTGGGTTACGCCCGTGGACAGAAGACCATTTGCCAATTATTTCACGAGTGGAACATATTCCGAATTATTTTATTGCAGCAGGGCATGAAGGTGATGGAATTAGTCTTGCGGCAGTTACTGGGAAAGTGATTGAGGAGTTATTAAATGAAAAAGAAACAATTATTCCTATTGAACCACTTCGTTTGAGTCGTTTTACAGAAAGGGTGTTAAACGGATGAGGTCACAAAGAGTCTTTACGACGATTGATACACATACGGGCGGGAATCCAACGAGAACATTAATTAGCGGACTTCCTAAGTTAATTGGAGAGACGATGGCAGAGAAGATGTTACATATGAAAAAGGAGTATGACTGGATTCGTAAATTATTAATGAATGAGCCGCGTGGTCATGATGTAATGTCAGGGGCTTTATTAACAGACCCGTGTCATCCAGAAGCGGATATAGGCGTTATATACATAGAGACAGGCGGATATTTACCGATGTGTGGGCACGATACGATCGGTGTATGTACAGCTTTAGTTGAATCAGGTTTAATTCCCGTATTTGAACCAGTTACTTCTTTAAAGCTCGATACACCAGCTGGCTTAGTTGAAGTAGATATTTCTGTTCAAAATGGTAAAGCGAAAGAAGTCTCCTTTTGTAACATACCAGCTTTTTTACTGAAAAATATTACTGTACAAGTCGAAGAAATTGGAACTGTAGAGGCTGATATTGCGTATGGAGGGAATTTTTATGCCATTATCGATGCAAAGTCAGTAGGTTTAGAGTTAGTACCAGAAAACGCATCTACAATCATTGATAAGGCAATTCACATTAGAAATATTATTAATGAGAAATTTGAAATCATTCATCCGCAGTATTCGTTTATAAGAGGATTAACACATGTTGAATTTTATACAGATCCTACTCATGAAAGTGCGCATGTGAAAAATACAGTTGTTGTTCCGCCAGGAGGAATTGATCGTTCTCCTTGTGGTACAGGAACATCTGCGAAATTAGCTGTATTATACGATCGTAAAGAAATCGAAATCGATGAAGAGTTCGTTCATGAGAGTATTGTTGGCTCTCTATTTAAAGGATGTGTCATGAATACGACATATGTAGAAAATATTGAAGCGGTAGTAACGAAGATTACTGGATCAGCTTGGCTTATGGGTATGCATAGATTTTTTTACAATGAAAAGGATCCACTAAAAGAAGGGTTTTTACTAATTCCGCCGATGGAGCATGAAACGGAGGATGTAAAATGAACATTCAAAAAATGTATACAACAGTAGATGTGCACGTAGCTGGCGAAGCATTTCGTGTAATAAAAGATGTACCATGCAAATACTACTACAGTTTAGAACATTTAAATGAACAGTTTTCCGGGGAATTAGCAGAAGAAATGCAGCTTTTATTAAATGAACCACGTGGTTTTATAGGTTTAAATGGATGTATTGTCGTTCCTTCTATTCATAAGGAAGTGGATGCAGCGGTATTGTTTTTTGATCATGAAGGATCTATTCCTCTTCATTACGGCGGTATAGTAGCGGTAATTACAATGTTATTAGAAAGTGGTTATTTAAAAAAGAGAGAGTCTGATCAATACAAAATTGAAACGTTGTCTGGAATTTTTTCAGTTCACGCCTATGTAGAGCATGATGAAGTTGTATCTGTTTCGTTTGAAAGCAAACTTTGTTATGTGGTTGAGAAAGATTTGAAGATTGGTAATATAAATTACTCTCTCATACAAGCAGATAAAGTTTATGCAGTTGTAGAAAAGGATACGTATTCGCCTGAAATTTCTGTTGAAAATATATCTGAATTAAAAAAATGGGGAGAAGCTACACTTGAAGCTATACAAAAACAGTCACTTATAAAAAGACTTATTTTAGTAGATTCTTCGCAAAAAGAAAAGAATCATATAAAGTCAATCACATTTCACGAAGGTAACTTTATCGTACGTTCACCAGGTTTTGTTTCTACAATTGTGTCTTATGTTCATGCTTTATTTAAAAATGATTATATAGCGGATAAACCTTTTAAAAATGAAAGTATTTTTAATAGCTTTATAACAGTGGAACAAGTGAAGAAAGAAGAACTAGGATACATTTTCCGATTTGAAAGTAGAGGGTTTATTACAGGTATGCAGACGTTTTTATTAGACCCTACAGATCCGTTTCCGGCAGGTTTTTTATTAAAATAAAATGTTAAAGGGAGAGATAAAGATGCAAAATATTAAAGGGGCATTTCCAGTATTAATAACACCGATGGATGAGTTTCAAGAGATTGATTGGAAAGGTGTAAAGCAAAACGTAAACTACTTTATTGAGAAAAAAGTAGCTGGAATTATTATTAATGGAAGTACGGGAGAATTTGTTAGTTTATCAAAAGAAGAACGATTTAACATGGTAGAAACTGTTTTGAAAGAAGTTGATGGCCGTATTCCAGTCATTGTTGGAACTGCAGCAGAGACGACGAAAGAAACGATTGAATATACGAAACATGCAGAAGCGCATGGAGCGGATTGTGCATTAATTATAAACTCGTACTATTGTAAACCGAAAGAAGAAGAAATTTATTTTCATTTTAAAGAAATCTCAAACGCTGTAAATATACCAATTATGCTATACAATAACCCATTTACTTCTGGTGTTGATATGAGTACAGAGCTAATGCTCCGCATTGGTAAAGAGTGTGAAAATGTTACACATATTAAAGAATCTAGCGGAGATATTCGAAAAGCGAGAGATTTAGTAAGACAAAGTGAAGGTGCTTTTCAAGTCTTCTGCGGATCTGAAGATTTAGTTATGGAATCTTATTTAGTTGGTGCCTCGGGATGGGTTTCAGTAGCAGGAAATATCGTTCCAAGTCTCGTTACGAAAATGTATGAGCATTTTCAAAATGGTGAATTAGAAAAAGCATGGGAAATAAACGATGCTATTTTACCTCTTTGCGAGTTTCTTGAAGGGTCAGGGAAATATGTACAAATCGTTAAACGCTCAATGGAATTACATGGGCAAGTCGGGGGACCTTCACGTTATCCGAGACTCGGATTAACTGAAGAAGAAGATCAAAAGCTTCAAACGATTTTAGCAGAAATTACAGCTCATGCAGCTGTTTAAATAAGGAGGAGAGCATGTATGTTAACGACAAACATTGAACTGAAACCAAAAGTGAAAGCGTTTTTAAATGAAGAAGTTAAAATGTTTATTAATGGTGAATTTGTTTCTTCTATGAGCGGTAAGACGTTTGAAACTTACAATCCAGCGACAGAAGATGTTCTTGCGGTCGTGTGTGAAGCGCAAGAAGAAGATATTGATATCGCAGTAAAAGCGGCAAGATTTGCTTTTGAATCTGGCCCGTGGGCAGAGATGACTACCGCTGAGAGAGCACATCTTATTTATAAATTAGCAGATTTAATTGAAGAGCATAGAGAAGAATTGGCACAGCTAGAAGCTTTAGATAATGGAAAACCATATCAAGTAGCACTTGATGATGATATTTCAGCGACTGTAGAAAATTACCGCTATTACGCGGGATGGGCTACAAAAATTGTTGGGCAAACCATTCCAATTTCAAAAGATTACTTAAATTACACACGCCATGAACCTGTTGGTGTTGTAGGGCAAATTATTCCGTGGAATTTTCCACTCGTTATGTCTTCTTGGAAAATGGGAGCCGCTCTTGCAACAGGTTGTACGATTGTATTAAAACCAGCAGAGCAAACGCCTTTATCTTTACTGTATACAGCGAAGCTTTTTAAAGAGGCTGGTTTTTCAAACGGTGTTGTAAACTTTGTGCCAGGTTTCGGCCAAGAAGCAGGAGCGGCAATTGTAAACCATCATGATATTGATAAAGTAGCTTTCACCGGTTCAACAGTTACAGGAAAATATATTATGCGTCAATCTGCAGAAACAATTAAACATGTAACATTAGAACTTGGTGGTAAGTCACCAAACATCATTTTAGAAGACGCTGACTTAGAAGAAGCGATTAACGGTGCGTTCCAAGGAATTATGTATAATCATGGTCAAAATTGTAGCGCGGGATCTCGAGTCTTCGTTCATCGAAAGCATTATGAAACAGTCGTAAATGAACTTGTGAAAATGGCAAATAACGTGAAGCTAGGGTCAGGTATGGAGGCGGAAACTGAAATGGGACCGCTCGTATCTAAAAAACAACAAGAGCGTGTGCTAAATTACATTGAACAAGGAAAAGCTGAAGGTGCTACTGTTGCGGCTGGTGGAGAACGTGCATTTGAAAAAGGTTATTTTGTACAGCCAACAGTATTCACAAATGTTACTGATGATATGACAATTGTTAAGGAAGAAATCTTTGGACCGGTTGTCGTTGTACTCCCGTTCGATTCGACAGAAGAAGTAATTGAAAGAGCAAATCGCTCTTCATATGGGCTTGCTGCTGGGGTATGGACACAAAATATTAAAACTGGACATCAAGTTGCCAATAAATTAAAGGCAGGAACAGTGTGGATTAATGATTATAACTTAGAAAATGCGGCTGCACCATTTGGTGGATATAAGCAATCTGGTGTTGGACGTGAGTTAGGCTCATATGCGCTTGATAATTATACAGAAGTGAAGAGTGTTTGGGTCAATATTAAGTGAAACTCTATTTAGTAGAAGTCTTATAGCCCGTAAATAAGGGAATAAATAAGAGAAGCGGACAACTGGAATGCAAGTCAAAGGTTGTCCGCTTTCTATATATAAATATTCTTTTTCAAAATACTTAAGAGGGGGACTTTGATGGAACAGTTAGTAGAGTGGTTAGTAGGGCAAGTATGGAGTATTGGTTTAGTTGTTTTCGCATTAGGAGCAGGAGTGTATTTCACAATTGCAACTCGTTTTTTACAAATTCGTTATTTTAAAGAGATGATTACACTATTATTTGAAGGGAAGAGCTCGGAGACGGGAATATCATCCTTTCAAGCATTTTGTTTGGCGTTGTCAGGCAGGGTTGGAATAGGGAATATCGCAGGGGTCGCGACAGCTATCGCTTTTGGCGGGCCTGGAGCTGTATTTTGGATGTGGATGATGGCTCTATTAGGAGCAGCTAGTGCATTTGTTGAATCAACATTAGCACAAGTATATAAAAGTAAAGTAGGCAATGAATACCGCGGTGGTACACCATATTTCATTGAAAAAGGTTTGAAAATGAAATGGTTTGCAGTTATTGTAGCGGTAGTTGTAACACTTTCATATGGCGTATTATTACCAGGTATTCAATCGAGTAGTATCGCAGTTGGATTTGAAAATTCTAATGGCATTAGCAAATATATAACTGGTATATTATTAGTCGTATTATTAGCAGCAATTATTTTTGGTGGTGTGAAGAGAATTGCTGGCGTTTCACAAATGCTTGTTCCTTTTATGGCAATTGGTTATGTAATTGTTACATGTATCATTTTAATTGCGAATATAACGGAAATTCCAAGTATGTTTGCTTTAATTTTCTCAAGTGCTTTTGGTGTAAATGAAATGTTTGGCGGCATCGTCGGCGCAGCTATTGCATGGGGAGTAAAGCGTGCGGTATTTTCAAACGTTGCTGGTGTAGGAGAAGCAACATATAGTTCTGCAGCTGCTGAAGTATCTCATCCTGCAAAACAAGGCTTAGTTCAAGCGTTTTCCGTATATATCGATACAATTGTAGTATGTACAGCGACAGCTCTTATGATTTTAATTACAGGAATGTACAATGTAATACCGGAAGGAAAAAGCGCAATTGTACAAAATATAGGGAATGTGGAAGCAGGTCCAATTTATACACAACAAGCAGTTGAAACTGTTATGACAGGATTTGGTCCAATATTTATTTCAATCGCAATCTTCTTCTTCGCATTTACAACTTTGCTTGCTTATTACTATATCGCTGAAACGACGCTTACTTATTTAGATCGTGGGCTCAACTATAGTTGGTTGAAATCGGTTTTGAAAATTGGATTTTTAATTATGGTATACATCGGTAGTGTAGAATCAGCTTCGTTTTTATGGAACCTCGGAGATTTAGGAATTGGTAGTATGGCATGGTTAAACCTTATAGCAATCCTATTGTTAAGCAAAACTGCATTAAAAGTGTTAAAAGATTATGAAACGCAGAAAAAAGAAGGGAAAGATCCGGTTTTCGATCCTAAAAAAGTAGGAATTGAAGGTTTAACGATTTGGGAAGAGCGGAGTAAAGAGGTTGAAAGGGAAAGTTCTAAAGAAAAAGTATCGGTGGATGATAGTGTTAAATTTTAAACATGCAAATTTTTAAGAATAAAAAACTGAAAATTCAATTTTTTTGAATTGTATATTGTCCTTGTTTGATTTTAAACAAAAGGCTGATCTTAATAAAGTGATTTTAGAAGCTTGTTTTGTTTTAGCTGCAATTTCATGAGAACTGAAATGTGCTAAGCGATAATTTTAGTGCAAGAGTGTATGGTGGAATTGAAAAATCAAAGTCATTAAACACGAGAAAGCTCTCCTTAAAATAAGCTTGTAAGGAGAGCTTTTTATTTTAGCCTAATTTTTTTGAAAGAGTTTCAGTTGTTTCATATAATCGATAGCTTTTGTTTTATTCCTTTGTGTAGAAACATATTGTGCCTCGTTTATATCTCTATAATAATTATTAAATATTTCTTCAGAAAGACTTCCGTCAAAGAGAGCTTTTTTAACTGCACAGTGTGGTTCATTTGTATGCGAACAGTTAGAAAATTTACATCTCCTGGGTATATTCGCTATATCTTCATATCCAAAATCAAAGTTCCCTTCATGATTTATTAAATCAAATCCTATGTTACTAATAATTAATCCCTCCACTTTTGAAAAAGTTTTTTAGAATCGTACATATAAATTCAATCGTTTTTAGGTTGTGTTTATTTTAATATTCTATATTGTTATAAATCGATTTCTCTACATCAGGGAGAAGTGTGTAAATGCTCTTACCGATTAAAGATTCTAATTCTTTCTTAATTGCATAGAATCCTTTCCAATGTAAAGAGGTATGAGATGTTGTTCCATGACGTAAACCAACTGAAATCAATCTTTTTTCAAGAGTAGTAAAGCCTTCCGCGTCAGCAAGTGCGTCACAAAGGGTAATGACCTTATTGTATAAGTCGTATTCACTATTTTCATTCAATATTTCAATTAACCGGCTTTCCATATAATCGGGAACAAGGCTCCACTCCGCTGCGATATCTAAATGCTCATTTTTGCAAGGAAATGAATGTGTCACACAAATAATCGCATTCCCTGTATACCCTAAATCATTCATATACATATAACCATCATAGGAATGAATAACAGATTTAGTAAAACCTTTATATCTTCCTATATCATGCAGGAGGGCAGCATTGTATGCTATGTCAGCATCTAGGTCGTACCCATTATTAATAAGTTCTACGACTATCTTTTCAGTTGCAAGGGCAACATTACTTGAATGTTCGAACCATAGACCTGGGTTTTGTTCATATGCCCACTGGAGTAATTCTCTCGCGTATATCCTATCTAATATATACTTCATATAGTTATCCTTTCTCTAAAAAATCATATCTTAAATAATTTCATCTTAGAATTTAATTATTCCTTCTTTAAAAGTTGTTACAATGAAACAAAAGGGGGAAAAGTAATGCGAAATTTAGTAATTGAAGAAATTAAGCAACTAGAAAATGATATTGAAGAGCTTTCTAAACTTTTGAAAACGGTAGTAGATGATGGAGCATCAATTGGCTTTTTACCACCACTGGAAGAAAAAGAAGCAACGCAGTATTGGCAAACTGTATTAGCACCAGAAGTGATATTGTATGTTGCTAAAATAAACAATGAAGTGGCAGGAAGTATTCAATTACATCTTGTTACAAAGCCTAACGGGATCCATAGAGCCGAAATTTGTAAGTTGATGACACATCCAAATTTTAGACGTAACGGTATTGGACGCTCACTTATGCAAAAAGCAGAAGAAAGAGCGAAACAAGAAAATAGGTCTCTTTTAGTATTAGATACTAGAGAAGGAGATACTTCCAATAGATTGTACAAGTCATTAGACTATCAAGAATCTGGAAAAATACCAGGTTATGCAATTTCTCCGAATGGTGAGTTAGATGCAACGGTAATTTATTATAAAATGATTTAGTTTTTTATTTGAAAAGGGAGATAATTTCAAACGACATATTTGTTATTATGTCTGTGTGTTGATTTGTAAAAAAGATTGATAATTTAAAATAAAGTTTGATAAACCCTATATAATAGTGTTTTTCTTTTGACCCTTTAACTTCATCTGGAATGTTCAAGTAAAGGGCCAGTTTGTAGAAGGTTTTAACAGGTTTTTAGAGTTATTATTTAAATAGGGATTTTGAAGTCTTTTGGTGAATATTAAATGTTAATCTAAAAGATGGAGGTTGCTGTCATGTTGAAACTGTTTCAATATAACTGGCAAGTTCGTGATGATTGGTTTACATTGTGCGAAGACATGTCGGATGAAGAACTGTTAAAGAAACGGGTCGGTGGATTAGGCAGTATCTTACATACACTATTTCATATTGTAGATGTGGAATATATGTGGATCCTAGGTTTGTGCGGTGAACCAGTGCCTGAGGAACCGTTATTTAAAGATTATTCCAGCTTGCAAAAAGTGAAAAATCTTTCCGCTCAATACCACGAGAAAGTAAAGCCATTTGTGACATCTTGGACAAATGAAATGGATTCTCGAAAACTTTCAGAAACTGATTTCAATGAAGAACCGATTAGCTCAAGAGACGCACCAATTAGGCGCCGAGTCATTGAATGTACACACGGAGAAATAATACGTCATGTCATTGTCCACGAAATCCACCATATCGGCCAGTTATCTATATGGGCACGTGAAATAGGAAAGGAGCCTGTTTCCGCAAATTTGAGAGGAAGAGGGCTATTCGATAATTAGACTGCCTTTGTCAATTTCACATTTAACAACGTAGTGCAAGTAACATCTTTATTTTAATGAAAAGATAACCTTTGACCAACTAAATCATTTTAGATGGTCTT
Organism: Bacillus hominis; assembly: GCF_030348325.1. Lineage (NCBI taxonomy): Bacteria > Bacillati > Bacillota > Bacilli > Caryophanales > Bacillaceae > Bacillus > Bacillus hominis. The sequence continues at coordinate 2,558,492 of NZ_JAUCFS010000005.1, read as the reverse complement.
TTTTGTGGAAACGATGAAAAATATAGAAGAAACTGCAATTATTTATAAAAAAATGTGTCTAAAATATTGTCATATTTGCTTCTTTAAGATATCCTTTTCATGAAGAGGTGGAAAACATGGAAAAAGTACTAGTTTTCGGGCATAAAAACCCAGATACAGATGCAATTTGTTCTGCAATTGCTTATGCAGAATTGAAAAAAGAATTAGGAATGAATGCTGAGCCAGTACGTTTAGGCGAAATCAGCGGTGAAACTCAATTTGCGTTAGATTATTTTAAAGTAGAAGGACCGCGTTTTGTTGAGACAGTAGCAAACGAAGTGGACAACGTTATTTTAGTTGACCATAACGAGCGTCAACAAAGTGCTAACGATATCGAATCTGTTCGTGTGTTAGAAGTTATTGACCATCACCGTATTGCTAACTTTGAAACAAGCGATCCTATATACTACCGTTGTGAGCCAGTTGGTTGTACAGCTACAATCTTAAACAAAATGTACAAAGAAAATGGTGTTGCAATTCGTAAAGAAGTTGCAGGTTTAATGTTATCTGCAATCATTTCAGATTCTTTACTATTCAAATCTCCAACTTGCACAGAACAAGACGTAGCAGCAGCTCGTGAATTAGCGGAAATCGCTGGTGTAGATGCAGATAGCTACGGCTTAGAAATGTTAAAAGCTGGTGCTGACTTAAGCGGAAAAACAATGGAGCAATTAATCTCCCTTGACGCTAAAGAATTCCAAATGGGTAACGCGAAAGTTGAAATCGCACAAGTAAACGCTGTTGATACAAACGACGTTCTTGTACACCAAGCGGAACTTGAAAAAGTTATCTCTGCAGTAGTAGAAGAAAAAGGTTTAGACCTATTCTTATTCGTTGTAACTGATATCTTAACTAACGACTCTGTTGGTCTTGCGATCGGTAAAGCAGCAAATGTTGTTGAGAAAGCATACAACGTAACATTACAAAACAACACAGCTACTTTAAAAGGTGTTGTATCTCGTAAAAAACAAATCGTTCCTGTATTAACAGAAACATTCCAAGCTTAATATTATTGAGTATGGATAAACAGAAAGGACAAGTAGTCGGATTGGCTGCTTGTCCTTTTTTATTATAAAATTACAGACGAGCCTATTGGATGGAAATAAAAAAGGATAGCAATAGCTATCCTTCTTATCGTTTATTCATAAGATCGTTTCTTATTTATATAAAATGTGATAATAGCAGCGATAATGAAAATAGGTATTGCGTACGCTTGCCCAACAAAGAATTTCCAACCTACAGTATTATAGCCGTCAGATGCTGGAATGATAATCGCGATGATACAAACAATAATATAAGCTAATAATGCTGGGAGTATATTTTTCATAGTTGTTCACCTCCTTTTCATACTACATTTATATATTGTACTATTGAATAGCGATTGGGAGGTTAAGTATGCTTGATTTTACGAAATCTTCACAAAACGACTAAAGGATGAGGTATATGCATGCTGTATGAAAGTGACTTTAGTACGGTGTGTTTATGTAATAATATATATACTTAATCGACTGTTTTGAAATAAATTAAACTAAATATAGAAGATAATGTAATTTTATCTTTCAAGATTATTATATAGTATTCTGTAAAAAAATGTACTGGAAAATTGATGTTTCATAAGAAAGATAGAAGCGAGGTAAGAAATAACGATGAAAAGGTTATGCATAATTCCATGCGGAAAGAAGAAAATTTGGGATAAGTACCCAGATTACGGAGAGGTAGAGGCAAAAGATGTATATATTAGTCCATTCGGAAAAGCATGTCAGGCGTATGCAACTGAGTTTTTTGAGAACTGGGTTATATTATCAGCAAAGCATGGATTTTTACGACCAAATGATATTGTAAAGGAAAACTATGATCTTGCATTTGATTCAAAGAGTAATGAAATTATTAGTATAGAACAATTAAAACAACAGATGATTGATAAAAGCTTACTTCAGTTTGATGAAATAGTCTTACTTGCAGGGAAGAAGCATAAAAAAGTTGTGACGAAGCTATATCCAGAAAAAATCATTACATATCCATTAGAAGGATGTAAAGGAATTGGGTATATGTTGCAGAGATTGAAAGGGGCTGTGGAAAAGCAGCGAGAAGCATAGATATGAATAGTACTAGATTCAAATTAAATTACATTTATACATATAAAATAGACTAGCAAACAAGCTATTTTACACTTTAAAACATAGAATATGATGAAATCTATAGAGGAGGAATCGTATTCTCATGAGAAATAATTGTAATAGTTTTTGGGATGAGTTAATGTTCGGAAGATGTAGATGCAAACGTAAGGATTGTCACGAATGTTGTTGCAAGGAAAAACCGAAATGTGATTGTGATGAGTGTTGTTGCAAGGAAAAGCCGAAATGTGATTGTGACAAATGTCGCTGTAAAGAGAAACCGAAATGCCATTGCAAGTGTGAAAAATGTCATTGTAAACACGAAGAATGGTAAGAATGATAAATAAAAAGAGTACTTTGAAGTACTCTTTTTATTTATGTGATAAGTAGACTCGTCAAACAAATATAACCCCTAAGGGGATAGGAGCTATTTCTATAGTGAAAAGCTAACGGTAGTTTATATTAAATGCATGTTTAAATTCCTTTTTGAACGGATTTCTTTTCAATTCCCCATGAATCTTGTTTTATTATTTTTAAAGCTACATTCGTACCATTAGATTCTGTATAAAAGATATATCCGTGGTTTGATTTAACGTAAGCTGAAGGTTCACCTGTGCAATCTTGTGAACACGATGTGTTGATAAGCTCGATTAATGATAGTTCGCTCGGGTCAGTCTTACTTGCATCTATTAGAGTATCAAGGTTCGTTTTACGAAAGCCTTGTAAGTTTACATGGAAATTCTTTTCTATTTCTCCAGTAACGTTAATATTCATTACTTCAACTGAATTTTTCTTTTCTAAAAGAAAACCATTTCCATAAAGGGATTTTGTATATCCAAGCCATGCGATTAAAAATAATATAAAAAACATACCAGCTGTTCTAAGTTTGCGAAGTCGTTTACTTACGATTGTTTCTGAATATTTCATTCAGCTTAATCCTCCAATGTTTTTTATTTTAAAGTATGCTTGGATACATATATTTAGAAGAGGATGAAAGCTAGCAATAAAGTAATTCAAAAAGAAAGCATCCGAAGTTAGATACTTTCTTTTTGGCAATTAGCACTATCTGTTAGTTACTTGTTTCATAAGGGGTCTTATTTCCTTAACAGGTGGTTTTTTATCATAGGCATCAACGTAAGAAAAGTAGTAATTTAAGTTTCTGAGAAGTCCTTTTCCTATTTTAGCGCTTAAGAAGGGGAATACTTGTCCAGTATAATCATCGAGAGATTTACAGTAGTATTTTTCATCTAAGTATATGCTGTATTTACATGTTAGTTCTACTAATGAGTTACCTTCATCATCGAATACTTCTTTAGAATCAATAATGTCTATTAATGCGAATTTTTCATTCAGATAAACTTTCTTCTTTTTCTCGTGCTTATTTGTGAGGATAAATACGAGACCAATTGCGTTAATCAAACTATTTCCTCCTATAAAAAACGGATATTAATAAAATATATCGATATAAGCTAAATGTAAAGAGGAGAGGCGTAAAATGTGAACTAGATAGAAATAATAATAAGCCGATTTGAAGACAAATCGGCCCATTATTATTGAAATACTTGCGGAAATTGTTTTACGATTGCATCTGTTATAGTATCAGCCATTTCTAATGCTTCTTTTTCAATTTTATCGTATAGTTTTACACTAGAATCATAATCTTTATTTAGGAAGGCGAGTGCTTCCGCTTTCGTTAACGCTAAATGCTCATAAAACATTTTTCTAAATTCTTCTTTTTCTATATATGGGTTGATACCGGTTAGAAACTCAACAATTTCATCACCATTAGAGTACCACTTCTTTTCTATAGCGGCTGCTGCGTTTTGATCGCCAGCTTTTGCGGCTTTAACAAGATCAGCTGCAATTACTAAGTGGTCTTTAATTAATGCACTATATTTTTTTACTGCATTTTCTCCGTAGAATGGTTCAAGTGAAAGCCCCATATGTGTTGCATTTTGTAGAAGACGTCCAACAGTAACGTTTACGTCTGGCAAGTTAAAGATGATGCCTATAATGGCTAATCGCGTCCAAGCGACGTGTTGTTCCCATAAAGAACGCATATATCCTTTTAAAAAGTTTTCGTTTTTACTAACTCGGTAATTCCGTACAAATGAATCGAAGTTTCCATTAGTGATATGATAAGGGGAGTAATACGATTGCCAATAAGTATACATAAATAGTTACACTCCTTTGAACATGTATATCTCACAATATGATAAACGTTATTTTTAAGTTACGTGTCCAAGAGTTTTTTTGAGAGTTGGAAAAGGAGAAAGTTGAAGGGGAATAAAAAACATGATTACGATATATATGAATTAAAAGAATTTTAAAGTAATAGAGGTCCTGCAAGGGAAATTGCAGGACCTCAAAAGGGTATTGCCGAGATGTCGGACTCGACTACGTAATATTAGCATAAAATTCTTTCGAAATAACCTGGTAAATGCGACCAAATGAAAAGGATAATTTTTAATAAAGTTAAAGGGATCTGCTTCCCGCGGCAGACCCCTTTAACTAGATAATGTTGATGAGAAAAGACTCATCTAGAGTACCTTCATAATAACAAATGAAATTCACTTTGTGTATTGAGAAAAAATGAATTGCTTGTATGAATGTAGCGGATTTATATTTTGCTTTTTGGAATTATAATCATTTGTGGAGAGCGGAATAGGGTTCTAAAATGGAGAAAAGACTTTTCAACCAGGCTACGATACATTGCAATATGTAAGTATAAAAAAGACCTGCTAATTTAAGCAGGTCAACATAAGGGGTTTATCTAACAGATTATTATATAGGGTAACAACTGTATTGTAGTAAGTCTATAAGTTTTATGTTGAGAAAATTTGTTTGAATGATATATATTTGGCACATGTATTAACGTTTAAAAAGTTGAGAAAGGAAATTCATAAGCGTTCTATAAGAAAATAAGGGCTGATACCTATAAAATGATTCATATTTCCACGCATCATTATTAGAGAATTGGAGTTGTGTATTTGACTCTGTAGGCTTGATGGAACTTTTCATCATTTAACCTCCTCAAATTCATATGTATACGATTAGTAGTATTCTAGTAAGGCGAATAAAATGAATATTTATGTTGAAATTCTTTCTTCGCATATACTTAGATTTGTGTTTTAAATGTTGTAAAACGTAGAAAGCAACTAAAACGCCGATACTAATTAATATCCATAACGAAGAGAAACTTAGAATAATGAAAAAGCATGCTATTAAGCTTAAAGAGAGTGTTTTGTGAAAGAATCCAGGTAATAGTTTGTATGCAGCGAAAACTTCACAAATCGCATATCACAAAAACAAGTGGATTTCTCCAGATTTACAATAATTATTAACAATTGTCCGTGGATCATGCAAAAGGATGGCGAGAATCAGTTTGATGATAGATTATATATAACTCTTTCATTCAGCACTTTCATGACGCATAAGTGATGATATAATAGGAATAGATGAAAGATATAGAAAAGCAGGTGACTCTTTTTTGTTTACAAAAGCACAAGAACTTTTAGCGTCTTATTTCGGTTATTCGTCATTCCGAAGAGGACAAGACGAAACAATTAAAAATGTATTAGATGGGAAAGATACAGTTTGTATTATGCCTACGGGCGGTGGTAAGTCAATTTGTTATCAAATTCCCGCATTAGTATTCGAAGGAACGACATTAGTTATCTCACCTTTGATTTCACTTATGAAAGATCAAGTAGATACATTAATACAAAACGGTATTTCCGCTACATATATTAATAGTTCTATTTCTATTACAGAAGCGAATCAACGAATTCAATTGGCGAAACAAGGACATTATAAGTTGCTTTATGTGGCGCCGGAGCGTCTTGATTCAATGGAGTTTGTTGACCAACTTATCGATATGAAAATCCCGATGATAGCAATTGATGAGGCGCACTGTATTTCACAGTGGGGACATGATTTCCGCCCGAGTTATTTACACATACATCGCATATTAGATTATCTTCCAGAAAAACCGCTCGTTTTAGCGTTAACAGCAACAGCAACACCACAAGTGCGTGATGATATTTGTAGTACGCTTGAAATTAATCAAGAAAATACAATTATGACAACGTTCGAGCGCGAGAACTTATCGTTTTCAGTAATTAAAGGACAGGATCGTAATGCGTATTTAGCGGATTATATTCGTCAAAATCAGAAGGAATCTGGGATTATTTATGCAGCTACAAGAAAAGTAGTCGATCAGTTATATGAAGATTTAGGGAAAGCAGGAGTTTCGGTATCGAAATATCATGCTGGTATGAGCGATCACGATCGAAATGAACAACAAGAACTCTTTTTACGAGATGAAATCAGCGTTATGGTAGCGACATCCGCGTTCGGAATGGGTATTGATAAATCGAATATTCGTTACGTAATCCATTATCAACTTCCTAAAAATATGGAAAGTTACTATCAAGAAGCAGGACGTGCTGGTCGTGACGGATTAGATAGTGAATGTATTTTGTTATATTCTTCTCAAGATGTGCAAGTACAACGCTTTTTAATCGATCAATCAACTGGAGAATCACGTTTTTCAAACGAACTTGAAAAATTGCAAAATATGACCGATTACTGTCATACAGAACAATGTTTACAATCATTTATTTTGCAATACTTCGGAGAAGAGCCGAAGGAAAATTGTGGCCGCTGTGGTAATTGTACGGACGACCGTGAAAGTATCGATGTGACGAGAGAATCACAAATGGTACTTTCTTGTATGATTAGGACGAACCAACGATTCGGAAAGCAAATGATTGCACAAGTATTAACTGGATCTAAAAATAAGAAAGTCATTGAATTTAATTTTCATACTTTGCCAACATACGGCCTTTTATCAAATCGTAGTGTGAAAGAAGTCAGTGAGTTTATCGAGTTTTTAATTTCAGACGAGTTGATCGCAGTTGAACATGGTACATATCCGACATTAAAAGTAACGGAAAAAGGTAAAGAAGTACTACTTGGTAAAGAGAACGTTTTACGTAAAGAACGAGTAGAAACACGACAAATTGTTCAAGACCATCCTTTATTTGAAGTGCTTCGTGAAGTGCGTAAAGAAATTGCACAAGGAGAAGGCGTACCTCCATTCGTTATTTTCTCTGATCAAACGTTAAAAGATATGTGTGCGAAAATGCCGCAAAGTGACTCTGAACTCCTAACTGTAAAAGGAATTGGAGAGCACAAACTTGTGAAGTACGGCTCTCACTTCTTACAAGCAGTGCAGCACTTTATTGAGGAAAACCCAAACTATGCTGAAACAATTAAGACGGAAATTGTTTCAGAACGTAAAAAGTCAGGGAAAGCTTCAGCGAATTCTCATTTAGAAACATATGAAATGTATAAACAAGGCATTGATCTAAATGAGATTGCGAAAGATAGAGGTCTATCAAGACAAACGATCGAAAACCATTTGATTCGCTGCTTTGAAGATGGTATGGAAGTAGACTGGAACAGCTTTGTTCCAGCAGAGTATGAAACTCTTATTGAAACTGCCGTACAAAATGCAGAAGGCGGTTTGAAATCTATTAAAGAACAGCTTCCAAATGAAGTGAGTTACTTTATGATTCGTGCCTATTTACAAATAAGAAAGTAGAGACATATAAAGGGGATAGGGATATATGCATCACGTTTTCGTGTATGGCACGTTAAGAAAAGGGCAAACGAATGCTCATTATATGCAAGGTGCAACATGCATCGCAGACGGAGCATGGACGTATGGCAAATTATTTGATACATACGAAGGGTATCCTGCAATGATTTGTTCAAATGAGGAAAAAGTATATGGGGAAGTTTATGAAGTAAATAGTGATGTATTACAAAAATTAGATGAACTTGAAGAATATACAGGTAATGCAGAGGTAGATTTATATGACCGGATCCCCCAAACAATTTATTTAGGGGATATAGAAATACATGCATTCGTGTATGTTGCTCAAGATAAAGAGATGCTGAAGAAAGTGATCATTTCTGGTGATTGGGTGGAGTATCAAAAAGGAAAATAAAAGCGGCTATAGAATGATGTGAAAGCAGATAGTGGAATGATCCATTATCTGCTTTTTATATTTACACTTTTAAAATTCTTATTATTTTGATAAATTGTAAATATAGGAAAAAATAAGGGGGATTTTTCATGGGTATCAGAAATTTAGTTTCTCACCTGTAGTAGGAAAATCTATTACAGGAGGAGAATAATAATGAACGAGTTAAATGTGAAGGAATTTTACAAAAAACAATTTGAACTGTCGAATTATGATATAAATACGGAAAACTGGCTAGAGCAGGTTGCTAAAGAAGTTCAAGAACAAGTTGGTTATCCATTTCAAACGATGTTAGAACTTGGTGCAGGAAATGGTGGATTCGCAAGAGCGATGTCTAAGTTACATATAAAAATGACTACAGTTGAACTTGTGGCAGAATTAGTCGAATTTGCAAGGGAGCATTCAAGTAAGGATATTACGATTCATCATGGTGATTTTTATCAAATTGACATTCCAGAAGAATTTGATGTAGTAAGTTATTTAGACGGCTTTGGTGTAGGAACAGATGATGAGCAATTGTTTCTACTAAAACGGATTAAAGATTGGATGAAGGATGATGGATGTGCACTTATTGATATTTATCAACCATTGTATTGGAAAAAAGTAAGTGGACAAGAAATGTCATTAAGTTCAGCTATGCGAAAATATGAATATGATAGTATAAATGAAAGAATGTTAGATCATTGGTGGAAACCTAATGATCCAAATGATATTGTGACACAGTCTTTACGTTGCTATACAGTGGAAGGGATTAACAATCTATGCGATGAAGCAGGTTTAAGTATTGTAGGATTCTTCCCAGGCGGAGCATTTGATTTTGAAAAATCGCGATATAAAGAGCAAACCTCATTACATGAGTGCTTATCGTATCGTATAAAAGTAAAAAAGAAATAAAGAATAGATTTGGCTTCTCCCTCATACACATTAAGCTGAATTTATGTGAAGGGAATTTCAAATTTATAGATTCTAATAACAAAAATAGTTGGTATACATTTTTGGTTGAGTGTTTCTATACTCATATAAATATCTTTGTTAGCTTCTAAAAGACTGAAAGGTTGGGTTAATGAAGAATGAGCTATGTTTTGGCTAAATGAAACACAAAGGTATACTAGTTTTTATGAAATATATTCACTTGTTTGTTAAGCGAATCAAATCTTTCTAACTAATCACTCCAAATTATTAGGCGGCATATATCATTGTATGTCTTTAAAAACTAATACTAGTTCATTTGAAATCGATAAATTTATATTAAAAACGCCATCCTTTTTGTGTATTTCTATAAAAAGAATAGCGTTTTTTTCGTTATATGGATACAAATTTACATTATCTTGATAATAGTAATAGGCGAGAATCTATTATGTTTAACCAATAATAAAATGACACAATTGACAAAACATACATCGGTGTTATAATGATACATTGTTATCAAGGTAACAAAATAACGTTTTTTTACATTAAGGATGTGAAATTATGAAACAAAATAATGAACAAATAAATGAAAAAAACACAAAAATTAAAGTTGAACGTGTGCAAACTGGTATTAGGATGGAAAAAAGAATGGTAAAAGTTTTGAAAGCGATGGCAGAATATCATGATATTTCGCTAGGCGTTCTTCTTGAAAGAATCGTTCTACATTCTTTTGAAAATAAACCTGTGTTTAGCGATGAAAGTCTTGAAAAAGTTAAAGCTATAAAAGAAGTTTACGATATGGATTATGGCCTAAAAATAAGTCGTCAGTGGAATGATTCGGATAACTAGAATGTTTTTTTCACATACAGTACCATCTAGATTTTTTGTAAGTAATCTATGAAGTGAAGGGAATAAAGAGAAAGAAAATTTTGTTTAAGGATACTTCAAAATCTTAGATAAAGAAGCATGCTTTTTTGTGTTTTTCTTTATTTCGGAAAATTCCCACTAAAACTATTGACTTTGTGAATGGATTTTTAATACAATTGTATCTCGACTGAAAAATTAGAACGGACAGGAGGGAATCATCAAATGAACAACATTTTTGAAGAAGAGTTACAAAAAATGAAAGATATTTTATGTACGATGGATGAGCAATTAGAGCAACTTGAAAAAATCCCGGTTTATTATGGAGAAGATTTTAAAGAGCAAATTCTTGAAAGTATGAGGGAGTCTAATAGACAAAACTTACGTATTGGTGTGCAAGAGCCGTACTTTGGAAGATTAGACTTCCAGGAGGATGGCAAAGAAGATGTTATGCCGATTTACATCGGTAAAGTAGGTGTTTCAGATAAAGATACGATGAAACCGATGGTTATTGATTGGCGAGCACCTGTCGCAAGTATGTTTTATTCATTTACCGGTGGAGAAGAATTAGCGTTTTATCATTCACCAGACGGGTTAGTAGAAGGTGATGTTTATTTAAAAAGAAATATTTCCATTCGAAAAAGAGAGCTTGAACGTGTTGTTGATACATATGTGAAAGGAAATGAAGATGTATCGCATGCTGATGATTTTCTTCTATATCGATTAGGTGAGAATAAAGATAATAAATTGAAAGATATCGTTTCGACTATACAATCGGAGCAAAATGATATTATTCGTGCGGAAAGAAACTTACCATTATTAATTCAAGGGGTTGCGGGAAGCGGAAAAACAACGATCGCTTTACATCGCCTTGCTTTTTTAATTTATGAATACCGTGAACAACTAGAGGCGGAGAGAATGATTGTATTTGCTCCAAACAGTTTGTTTTTAGACTATATTTCGAGTGTACTTCCTGAATTAGGTGTAGGCAATATTAGTCAAACAACGTTTCCAGATTGGGCATTACGTACGTTAGATGGTTCGGTGAAACTGAAGCAGACAGAAGAAAAATTGAAAGAAGCTTTTTCAATTAATCGTGATGAAAAAAAGGTTATGCTCGGTAAATTAAAAGGAACGCTGGAGTTTAAGTCGTTTATTGAAGAGAGAATGGTTCAATTTGAAAAAGATTTATTACCGACAAAAGATTTTGAGGCGTGGGATAAAGCAGTTATTCCAGTGGAAGACGTTAAAAAATGGATGCAAGTTGAATATAAACATTATCCATTAAAGAAAAGAAGAGAACGTTTAGTCGGCCGTATGAAGCGCTGGATTGAAATTGAACTTAAAAAGTTTGGAGAAACAAACGAGAAAAAGTTACTAAAAAAAGAAGCGACAAAGAGATTGAACACATATATGAATTTTTGGCCGAAAATGAGCCCACTTTCACTATACAGTTCAATGTTGAAAAGTAAAGAAATACTCGACGTATTACCTGAAGAATTAGTGCAAGAAACAGATAAGAATTGTCGTAAAAAAGAAGTGTATGGAGAAGATTTACCAGCTCTAATTTACATACATCATCGAATAACTGGAATTGAAATCGGACAGAAGTTTCATCACGTCGTTATTGATGAAGCGCAGGACTTCTCACCATTCCAAGTGTATGTACTAAAAGAAATTACACTAGGTAATTCTTTTACTATATTAGGTGATTTATCGCAAGCAATTTATGATTATCAAGGAATTGAAGACTGGAATGCCTTTAAGGAAGTCTTTCAAGAAACAGGTTATTATGAACTGACGAGAAGTTATCGTTCGACAAAAGAAATTATTGAATTTGCGAATGAAATAATTAAAAATGCAGAAATTCCTGTAGGGCTTGCTACACCTGTTTTCCGTAGTGGTGAAGAAGTAAAGGTAATTCATGCAGAGGAGCAATTTACTGAAGTTTTGAAGACATTACAGCATTTGCAAAATGAAGATGTGAAAACAATCGCGGTAATTGGAAGAACAGATGATGAATGCCGTGATATATATGAGAAGTTAACAAATGCAGGGTTGACTGTTAATGTCATTGAAGCAGATCAAAGTAAATACGAGGGTGGTATTTCGGTAGTGCCTGTCTACTTAGCAAAAGGTTTAGAATTTGATGCAGTACTTCTAATCGACGTTGATGAGGAGCATTACAAAAATACAAAACATGATGCGAAGTTATTGTATGTCGGATGTACAAGGTCGCTGCATGATTTATGGCTTTTCTATAGTGGGGAAGTATCTCCGTTAATTAAGAGATAAAAATATATAACAAAAACAAGAGGTTTTTCTAGTAATGAACAGAAGACCTCTTGTTTTTCTATATAAAGATATGGGGGGAGAAAATGATAATGATTACAAAAGTAATAACAAAAAGAAATTGGGAAATCGCGAAAAATATTGGAGAGATTAATGAAGCCTCATTTAAAGAAGAGGGATTTATTCATTGTTCATTATTAGACCAAGCTTTAAAAGTTGCTCAAAAACATTTCAATCATGAAAAAGATGTTTTATTACTTACAATAGATCCATCTCTTGTAAAAGCAGAAATAAAATATGAACTTGCTTCAAACGGTCAAGAATACCCGCATGTATATGGAGTAATCAATGTTGAGGCGATTGTAGAGGTTGTCCCATTTTCTAAAGAAAAAGGAGAGTTTATATTACCAGAGATACAAAGTTAAGCGTGTTATAGATATTTAAGTTGGCTAGAAAAGCACAAATCATATAGTTTGTGCTTTTAATTATGTATTTTTTTGGTAAATAATCATTGTTTTTGTCACAATAATACTGTATGATACATAGTATAAAACATATACTGTATGACATATAGTAATGGAAATGAGGTGAATAAATGGATGCTTTATTAAATTCGTTAATTACTGAGCTAAGAAGAGGGACATTAACATTAGCGGTTTTAAGCCAATTAAGAACGCCGCAGTATGGATATTCACTGGTCCAATTATTGGAGCAATCAGGAATCATGATTGATCAAAGTACTTTATATCCACTACTTCGCCGATTAGAAAAGCAAGAGCTAGTGACGAGTAGTTGGGATAAAACTGAGAGTAGACCTCGTAAGTATTATGTTTTAAGTGAATATGGATTAGAGATATTTTTACAATTGAAAAAGGAATGGATAAAGGATTCGAAAGAACTTTATAACTTATTAAAGGAGGAGGACGAGAATGAGTTTGATTGATATTTACGTCCATGAAGTTGCGAAGAGATTACCTGAAAAAAATCGTGAAGATATTACACTTGAACTACGGTCAACAATAGAGGATATGTTACCTGACGATTATAATGAGGAAGATGTGAAGAGCGTACTCGAAAAATTGGGAAGTCCAGTTTCTTTGGCTAATGGGTATTTGGATAGACCGATGCATTTAATTGGACCACGTTATTTTGATGTATATACGACGTTATTAAAAATGATTATACCAATTGCAGCTGTTATTGCACTCATTTCAATGGTTGCAGAAAATTTTATAGGCTATAATGGTGATCAAGCGGTATTAAATGTTATTTTACAATTGATAGGTAAAGGCATTGGGGAAATTTTCGAAGTGAGCCTCCATGTATTTTTCTGGTTGACACTTGTATTTGCTGTTATAGAAAGAACTGATAAAGAAAAGGATCCACACCCATTAACAACAAGTTTAAAAAAATGGACGCCAGATGATTTGAAAAATATCTCGTATATTCCGAAGAAAAAGGAAATCTCAAAGTTTGAAGTTTTTGGAGGTTTAATGTGGACGGCAATATGGGCTACACTTTACTTTTATGCGAATCATCTTGTAGGCGTATATCATGGTACGGAAAACGGATTGAAGTTTGTCGCGCCAACGTTTAATCAAGATGTTTTACTTCAATACTGGCCGATCGTTGTAATTATGATCGTTTTCGAAATAGGTATATCTCTTTATAAGTTAGTACAAGGACAATGGACGCAAAAATTGGCAATTGGAAATGCGATTCTTCAAGTAGTCGGAACAATCATATTCATTGTAATTGTAGTAAATCCACATTTATTTAACGAAGGATTTATTACGTATTTGGCAAATGCATTTACTATTTCCCCAGAGGAATTTAAAACGTGGTTAATCGGTGGTGGAATTTTCATTTATATACTGTCTGCTGCAATAAATATATTTGATGGTTTCCGAAAAGCTAGAGTTCGTATATAGAAATGAGTCTGAAATTTCTGTAAGATAAAAGTGATAAAAGGATAGTTAAAGAAGATAAGCATTATGAAAGGAAGAACACAATGATAAGGGAAGCAACGAAAAAAGATTTAACATCTATTTTAGATATTTATAATGATGCGATACTTTATACAACAGCTGTATATGCCTATAAACCTGTAACCCTTGAAAATAGAATAGATTGGTATGAACAAAAAAAGGCTGACGCTTATCCAATTTTAGTATATGAACTAGATAATAAAGTAGTAGGCTTTGCGACATTTGGCCCATTTAGAGCTTGGCCTGCTTATAAATATTCAATTGAGCATTCTGTGTATGTGGATAAGGAATATAGAAAATGTGGGATTGGGACTTCTTTAATGAGAGCATTGATTGAAATTGCAAAAGAAAGAGAATATATGACCTTAATTGCTGGAATTGATGCAGAAAATGAGAAAAGTATTGCTTTGCATCAAAACTATGGATTTATTCATGCAGGGACAATAAAAAAAGCAGGTTATAAATTTAATAAGTGGCTAGATTTAGCTTTTTATCAATTGGAGCTTAAAGGTCCCCAAAATCCTACAGAAGAATAGAGATTTTTATTACTGTACAAATAATTCTAAAAAGAAATTGTATGTATTTCAAAAGATAGTATGAAGAAATCTCATGCTATCTTTTTGTATTCACCAACATAATTTAACAAAAAAGGTTTTTTACATTTTATATCGAATTTCGAGAAGATGAAAACATGATACAAAAAGAGGAATGAATATGACAGGTGGATTGCCCATAGCTACAGTAAATATTGGTATAATGAGACTGTTTAATGAATTCCCGTTTTTTTATTTTATTGAGGGAAAAGATTTACCTAATCGATTTGATAATAAAGAGGTTGATAAAACAGTGGTAGAAGCTTTGAGGTGCTTATACAAAGAATATAAAAAAAGTATCGTAGGGGTGAACGATTGAAAAGAAATTTAAAAACTTCAACGATCATCATTTTAATTGTAACAATTATTGCTTTGGAAGTTGGAATCGCACTATACGATCACAATTTGTCATTAGATACAATTTATTTTGCCGCGATTTTTATTTGTATTGTATTGCTTTTTGGCACACGTGTTTCTGAAGAGAGAGAAAATACATTGAAACAGAGACGAAGACAAACAGCTCTTATATTTTGGCCATCTATTTTATTATTAATTGTTAGTTTTGCAGTTATAAGTTATGTAAGAATAGGCTATGTCTCTGTACCAGGGATAATTGGTTTCTCATGCTTTGTTACATATGGTGGATTTGTATTCATTAGTCTATTAAAGAGAAGCAATAAAAATTAAATGTAGCTTACTACGTTGAAAGGAAGAAATATATGAAACGCATAGAGAACGGTACTCGCACTGAAGGCGAATACATAAAAAATAAAGTAATTCAATATAACATGTCCATCTTAACAGATGAAGTAAAGCAACCAATGGAACAAGTAAGTTTCGTAGTGAAAGATGAGGAAGGGAAAATCTTTGGCGGGGTAACAGGAACGATGTATTTTTATCACCTTCATATCGATTTTTTATGGGTAGATGAATCAGTTCGTCATGGTGGATATGGAAGCCAATTATTATATAAAATTGAAGAAATCGCGAAAGAAAAAGGATGTAGACTAATATTACTAGATTCATTTAGTTTCCAAGCACCAGAATTTTATAAAAAGCATGGCTACCGAGAGTATGGTGTCGTTGAAGATCACCCGAAAGGGCATAGTCAGCACTTCTTAGAAAAGAGATTATAATAATATTATGTAAACTAATTGATAGGAGAAAAGAAAATGTACACGTATAAATTACAACATGAACAACCAATCTGTGCAGAAAAAATAAAGAAGCTTTATGATTCTGTCGGTTGGTGGCCAGAAAGAAAAGAAATTGATATTGAAAAAATGTTAAAAAATAGTATAGCAATTGGAGTATGGGAAGAAAATGAATTAATTGGATTTGCTAGAGTTGTTTCTGATGGTGTTTTTCGGGCGTACATAGAAGATGTTGTTGTGCATGAGAGTGTAAGAAATAAAGGTATTGGAGAGAATATGCTTACACTGTTACTTCAAGAGATATCTCATATTGATATTGTTAGTCTATTTTGCGGAGAGAAACTAATAAAGTTTTATGGTGAACAGCAGTTTAAAGCGACGAAGCAAATTGTGATGCATCGCAACCAAATTGTGAAAGAATAAGAGGTGCTAGTAAGAATGAATGCAACGAGAGCATATTGTTTAACGAAAAGAAAAGCGACAGAAGATTCTCCAGATGGTTGGAGTGCAACATGTATGAGATTAAACAATAAAATATTTGCGATAATAAACCATGAAGAAGATGAAAAAGCTGCGATTACATTAAAATGTGATCCAGAACTTGCCTTGCGAATAAGAGAAGATTACCCGGAAACAATTATTCCTGGATATCATATGAATAAAAAACATTGGAATACAGTGTATATACATAAGGATGTAGAACAAGAGCAAATTAATAAAATGATTGATTGGTCGTATGATTTAGTACTACAATCATTTTCAAAGAAAAAGCAGCAAGAGATAATGGATTAAATGCAAAGTGAAGTCGACTATAAATAGCTAGTAAAATGATTATATTTTACTAGCTATTTGCAGTTTTACATTATATATTAGGGGATTTTGAAATGAATACGAAACGAAATAGATTACTATATGCATTGCTTACTATAGTTGTTATTATTGTAGGTCTTAGTTCAAGAAAGTTTGCTTTTGCGTTACCAGATTTGTTAAATGAGTACTTAGGTGATGCTTTATGGGCATTAATGATTTTTACTGGATTCGGATTTTTGTTTCCTAAAATAGAAACGAAGAAACTAGCTTTTATTAGTTTGATATTTTGCTATGGGATTGAAATGAGCCAATTGTACCATGCGGAATGGATAGATAGCATTCGTGCAACGACTTTAGGTGGACTCGTATTAGGTTATGGATTTTTATGGAGTGATTTAGTGGCTTATACAATTGGTGTTGGTGTAGGAATGTTTTGTGAGTTTATGTTACGGAAGAAATAATTGATTTTAAAAAGGAGCCCTTTATGAAAAAAATCATATTAATTGGTTCTGGTGGTTCAGGAAAATCTACATTAGCAAAGCAGTTAGGAAATAAACTAAATATTAAGGTGCATCATCTTGATGCACTATTTTGGAAACCCAATTGGGAAGGTGTTCCGAGAGAGGAACAAAGAACAGTTCAAAATAACTTAATTCAAGATGAGAAGTGGATTATTGATGGGAATTATGGGGGGACAATGGATATAAGACTTAACGCAGCTGACACAATTATTTTTCTTGATATTCATAGAAGGATTTGTGTTTATCGTGCTTTTAAAAGAATTGTACAATATCGAAATCAAACAAGACCGGATATGGGCGCGGGATGTGAAGAAAGGTTTGATTTACAATTTTTTAAATGGATATGGGAATATCCTAAGACGAAAAGACCTGCAATTTTAACAAAACTAGATCAATTAAGTAAGAACAAAAAAGTTATTATTTTAAAATCTCCAAATGAGGTTCAACGATTCTTAACAGAAGTAAGGTAAGGGTTGCTGTATTAGAAATTAAACTATGTTCCATTTTGAAATGGGGGATAATAATGAAAGAAATCATTCGCTCAATTGATTCTTATATGGTGAAAATCCCGGCAGGAGAAATAATATTAAGAGATGATCGAATTAAACAGCAATGGAATGTTCAAATTAAACCATTTCTTCTTGCAAAGTATGTTGTAACGATGGAAACATATTATGCTTTTACGAATAGTACGGCAAATGATTATAAACATAGCAACAAGCCAATTATAAATATGTCATGGAATGATGCAATCGCTTTTTGTAATTTACTTTCAAAAAAAGCAGGATTAAAAGAGTATTATTTTATTAGTGATGGCGGTCAAATGGTTAGTTGTAATTTAGATTCGAACGGCTACAGATTACCTTCTGAAGCTGAGTGGCAATATGCATGTAAAGCAGGGACTACTGGATACATATATGGAGAACTTAATAAGATAGCTTGGTATAATGAAAACTCAGGTGGACAAATTCATGAGGTCGGTAAAAAAGAACCAAACGCATGGGGACTATACGATATGTTGGGTAACGTTTGGGAATGGTGCTATGATTTGTATGATGAAAAAGTGTATGGGTCGTACAGAATTTTTCGTGGCGGTAGTTGGGCTGAAGCTGCTAGAGGTTGCGGCGCTACTTGTCGACGTCGTAGCCATCCTACATTTCATATAGATGATCTTGGTTTTAGGCTCGCGAGGTCAATTTAGCAGGCGAATGAAACAAAGAGTATGGAGAGTATCCATACTCTTAACAATATGGAAATGATTTAACTTAAGGAGTGTATGTAATGGCTAGAGTTTTATTCATTAACGCCGGATCAGAAGGACATATAACTCCAACATTGCAAGTTGTAGAGGAACTGATTTCCCGCGGTGAAGAGGTCGTTTATTTTTCAATAGAAGCTTTCAGGGAGCGTATTGAGAAGACAGGTGCTACTGTTCGAACAATTAACGATCAAAAGTTTTTAAAAGCTTTTATTGCTTAAATTTTTAATCTCCCTGCCATAAGTTCATGCTTGCATGCCCATCAACTTAACCCAAAGTACAAAAACGGTTATTCTTTCTAAACTAAACGAGCATAGTCAGAAAGAATAACCGTTTTTTGTGTTGACAATACATACCTCCATCAATACTATCAAAAGAACCTTTATACTGTTACAACTTGAGAAATCCATTGAGCAGTTAGTTCAGGGGATTCAACAGGAAACTGATGACCGTATTGAATATGTGTAATATCCAAGTGTTCAAACTGCTTTGGGACATGATGATCTTTGTCCAAAGCCCCCCATAGTATCTTAATTTTCCTCTTATCCCATGTCTCGGGATTTAGTTGAATGGATTTTGATATAGTTAAGCAAGACATGACCGTAGCGTTAGTTTTGCGTATGCGGGGGGATTTTAAATCACGAGCGACAGAGTGAGCGTAATTACTCAGTAACTGACTGGCTGTTCTGAAGCTATTGGCTTGAAGTAGCTTTTTTTCCAAACGGGCGGGCTCCATATATTTTAGAACGAAACTTGTAATATGTCGAAATCTATATTTAGGTTGGATAGGATGCAGTACTGGCTGCAACAAAATGAGTTGTTTGATCAGTGAGGGCAGTCGTTCCATCACTTGAGCCGCAATCAATCCGCCAAATGAATGCCCCACTAATATAACGGGTCTGTTCAACTCAGTGATCATAGTGGAAACGCTCTCTACATAGCCTTCTAGCACAGAAGGATTATGGTGATAAGGGGTACGCCCAAATCCAGGTAAATCTATGAACCAAGTATTTAAACTGCTTAAAAATTGTGAGAGGGGCAAAAGGGCATCCGCATTGCTGAACGTACCATGCAGAAAAATAATAGGCGTTTCATTCCTATCTTTCTCTAGCGAAACTAAGTTAGCCCTTCTTCGTTGACTAAAATCTTTTTGCACATTTTGACCCAAGCCTAAATGATTTAACCGATAATCCAAATCGCTAATGATAAAGGGGAGCGTGGAAGGGACTACGAATGAATTGCTGCCGTGCCTTTGTTCTATTTCTAATTTACTGTAAACAGGGAATTCCGACTTAACAAGAAAACTCATGGATTCTTTAGGAATACTGAGCATTTTACCGGCACCCATTTTAAGCACAGTTTTCAATAATGGAAGTGGGATAGTTCCTAATGGCTGTGTTGTCTGCAATTCGTGTGCCATGAGTTGGATGAAATTTCGGATCGACGGACTCTCTTGCTTAGAATCTAAAAGATAGTAGGTATTGCTTGATAACCCTTCTGTATTAGCAAGTTTTGAAATAAACGAAGCCACATGATCAATATGAACCATTGGCAACCAATAATCGTCGCCGCCCGGCACAAGTGGCATAAGATTTCGCCGTACAGCATCAACTAAGATACTAAGGCCTCCAATCTGTTCCGTTTTCCCTGAGAAGGAGTCTCCGACGATTACACTGGGATTAACAGTAGATAAGGGAATGCTCATGTTATGAAGAGATTTTCGTATATAAGAGTCGGCTAAAAATTTCATTTTTTCATAAGGTGGTTGATTGTCAAGCAAATGATCTAGATCCAACAATGCATTTTGTTCATGGTAGGGACTCATAAAACCTACGACATGGATAAAATGCTTTAATTCTTTTACAGCATGGATATCCTGTGCTAGCCGTGCAAGGGATTTTGCAGGGTAGAGAAAAGACTGTTCAGCTTCACTGAGGTTCAGCTCAATATTCATCGGACCTCCTGCATGAATAATCAGATCGGTTTCAAGTAATTGCTTGTAGTTGGCATCACTTAAACCTAATCGAGGCTGCGTTAGATCACCGATAACGGGAACAATGTTGTTCTGTTGATCGGGGGGCAGTTGATTGATGATGGTAAGAAGTCGATTTTTTTGACGTACAAGTGCATAAATCTGATGCTGAGAAGCTAACTTAGCGATTAGATGACGTCCAATATAACCCGTTCCGCCGGTCATGAAGATATTCATAATAAAAGCACTCCTTTATTATTTTATAGTACTAATTAGTACTAATACAACTAAAAATATTACTTTAGCATGGAAGCTAAAGTAGGAAATAAATTTTTGATTATATCTTGGTTGTTAGAAGCTTGAGCCAAGAAGAGAGCACCCTCAATAGAGGAGACAATCAACGAGGCTGTTTCTTTAACAGGCAGCTCTGCCTTTAGTTCTTGCCGTGAAACCCCTTGGGCTAAAATCAATTCAACACCATGCAGCTGTTTTTCAAAAAAACTCTTGATTCTATCTCTAATTTCAGTGGCGTCAATAGGCGTCTGTGTGTACAGAGTCAGGAAAGGACAACCGCCAAGGTAGTTATTTTGTTCAATAGTATCGCTTAAAATGTGGAGTACCGCTTCTAATTTATCCTGAACGGTGAGATCAGTTTGAGATACAATACAATTAATTCGCTGCTCGTAATGTGCTATCAACTGATTAACAATTGCGAGCAGTAGCTCCTCCTTGCTCTTAAAATAATAATAAATGTTCGTTTTTGAAACTTTGCTACGTGCGACTATGTCGTCCATGCTTGTTGCCAGAAAACCTTTAGTAAGAAACAATGTAAAAGCGGATTGCAGTGCAATATCTTTATTGCTAAGTGTATTTTTCTTCATATTAGTACTATACAGTACTATAAATGGAGAGTCAAGGGAATGGATTGATGAAACGCATACACGTATGAAGTATTTAAATAGCCAGCGGGTAGTGGGGCCACGTCCACTCTAAAATGCTAAAGCTTATTAAATAGCAAACAACAACCTTACGCTAGCGCTTAATAACCTGTTAGTGTGCTTCTACTCAGCATCCCCGTGTGACTGGGATAGGGGCTCAATATTAGTGGGATACGACGCTCGGTCTCACCTGGAGTTGACGTGAAGATAATCAAGCTGACTTTTATAAGTCAGCCTTTTAACTCTTTTATGCCGTTTTCTGTTCCAATAATCACTTTACTCGTCATATTAATAAACAATCCTGTTTCAACTACACCAGTAATCATTTTTAATTGATCGTGTAAATTGGCAGGATTAGATATATGATTAGGGAATACACAATCAATAATGATGTTATTGTTATCCGTTATAAAGGTTTCATTATTTTTTAAACGTAATGTTGTTTGACACCCTAAAGATTGAATTTTATTTTCGGTTTGTTTCCATGAAAAAGGTGTGATTTCAACAGGTAGCGGAAATGCACCTAAATGTGTAACGATTTTTGATTCATCAGCAATAATTATTAGTTCTTTAGAGGAGGAGGCAACGATTTTTTCACGAAGTAATGCACCACCGCCGCCTTTTATTAACTGTAAATTTGAATCAATTTCATCAGCTCCATCGATTGTAAGATCCAGAGTTTGTATGTCATTTAAGGAAATTAGCGGGATGTTTAGTTGCTGTGCTAATACTTCAGTTTCTTTTGATGTCGGTACAGCTTGAATGGATAAACCTTCTTGCACACGTTGACCTAATTTTTGTATTATCCAATATACAGTCGAACCCGTACCAAGTCCAATCTTCATTCCATCCTTTACAAAATCAGCAGCGTATTCGCCCGCGAGCTGTTTTAAATTCATCATTTTACTCCGCCGGACGTGGTCCAGCATCAAGACCTGAATTTTCGACTGTAAGTACCGGACGAACGACTATATCTTTATGTACGTGCATTTGACACGATAAGCGTAAATGATCTTCAATTCCTTTTTCCGTAATCGCATTTTTTTCATTTGCGCTTGCTTCCAAGAAATCACCCGCTATAATTTCTACTCTACAAGTTGTGCAACGTGCTTTTCCGCCGCAACGATGGAGAATATGTACACCGTTATCTTCAATAGCTAATACTAACTTTGTTCCTTCTGTCACATCAAAAGTTCCAGCACCTTCAATTGTTAATTTTGGCAAATTTGTTCCTCCTCACGTAAAATTGTACATAACATATTTATGACCGCGAATTATCGAACATAAACATTATTTTTTTATAAGCCCCGTAACTTTTTCGTTTAATTGATCGTTTATTAAGTAAGCGCTGAAAAGGAGTGGTTATTTTGTGCACAAAAGTAACTGGAATTTTAAAGAATCATATCGATATGAATCATTCAAATATAAACTTTTTAACTGAGAACTATGCAGAGTTAAAAAGGTACTGTACATTTTTAACAAAAAACAAGTGGGACGGTGAAGATCTCGCCCAAGAAACAGTTTATAAAGTTCTTCAAAAATACGGTAATAAAGATATTTGTATGACGCTTCTATATAAAATAGCTAGAAATCGTTGGTTAGACCAGATGAAGTCGAAATCAGTTCATGAAAAAATAAAGGAACAAATTACTTTTGAAGAACCACACGAGAAAATTGCTGATTTGCATGAAATGGTAGGGAAAATGTTATTTTCATTAAATGTACAACAATCCGCAATTTTATTATTAAAAGATGTTTTTCAATATAGTATCGCTGATATTGCTAAAGTATGTTCCATATCAGAAGGGGCAGTGAAAGCTTCTTTATTTAGGAGTAGAAATAGGCTGAAAACTGTAAGTGAAGAAGGGATTGAAATAGTGGAGTACACGGATGATATTGAAATCGTTGTAACTTCTATTCGTGAAGAAAGACCTGAATTGTTGACGAAACTTCTCCCAACAATAGATTTCACGAAGTTACCATCAAAACAGCCAGTGTTATTATTCAGTATGAAAAAACCTTCTTCCTACAGTTGTATGCTTTGCGCGGCATAACAATTATTGGAGGGATTAAAAATGAATACAATTCCATACGTTGTAGAACAAACGAAATTAGGAGAGCGTTCCTATGATATATATTCGAGGTTATTAAAAGACCGAATTATTATGATTGGTTCAGAAATTAACGATCAAGTTGCAAGCAGTGTAGTAGCACAATTATTATTTTTAGAAGCAGAAAACGCGGAGAAAGATATATTCTTGTATATTAATAGTCCTGGCGGCTCAACGACAGCAGGATTTGCAATATTAGATACGATGAATCTTATTAAACCAGATGTGCAAACGCTATGTATGGGATTTGCAGCATCATTTGGTGCACTTTTACTATTAGCTGGCGCAAAGGGAAAAAGGTTTGCACTCCCTAATAGTGAAATCATGATTCATCAGCCACTTGGCGGTGTAAAAGGGCAAGCAACAGAAATCGAAATTACGGCAAAAAGAATATTAAAGTTAAAACATGATATTAACAAAATCATATCTGATCGAACAGGGCAGCCAGTAGAAAAGGTAGCTCATGATACAGAAAGAGATTATTTTATGACGGCAGAAGAAGCGAAGGAATATGGAATTGTTGATGCTGTTATTGAGAAAAAATAATGTGAAACAGGCTAGAGAATACGTTGAATTCTCTAGCCTGTTTTTGTTGTTCTTTATTCTTTTATCCATTCATCAACTAAAGGTTGATTCTTTTTAATCCATTTTCGTGCAGCTTCTTCTGGATCTTTCGTTTTATTTAACATGACCATTAACGTACCAAGCTGCTCATCGTTCATTTTCCATTTATCAAAGTATTTCACAATATCCGGATGATCTTTTTCGAAACCTTTACGAACTGAGTAATAAATGTCATCTTTTTCACCATATACTTTCTTAGGGTCTTTTAAATATTTTAAGTCAAATTCTGAAAAGCCCCAATGTGGATTCCAAAGCGTAACAGCGATTGGTTTCTTTTTCGTATATGCTTTTTTTAGTTCGCTCATCATCGCAGCTTCTGAAGATTGGACAAGTTTTAGTTTAATATCATATTCCTTCATTGCTTTATCCGTTAAATTCATAAGGCTACTACCTGGTTCAATCCCAATAATTTTATTATCTAGCTCATCTTTATGTGCATTTAAATCTTCGATGCTGTTTATGTTTTTCATATAAGAAGGGACGACCAAACCAAGACCAGTTCCTTCATACCATTTTGATTTTAAGACAATGTCATCTTTATAACGATTATTTAGCGGTTTATCAGTAACAGGCAGCCATACTTCTAAATTTGCATCGACATCACCACGAGCGACACCAGTCCAAATCGCAGCTTTTTCTAAATACATGAGCTCAACCTTGTAACCTTTTTCTTCTAATAAAACTTTCCACATGTTTGCAGTTGCAATGTTTTCTTTCCAACTTGTTACACCAAGTTTAATTTTTCCTTTCGAATTTGCATTTGTTGCATTACATGAAGTGAAAATCATAGTAATAAATAACGCAAGGCATATAAGCCATATTTTCTTTTTCATCGAAACCCTCCTAAGAAACGTTTGCCTGTTTAAATAAATGTATAAGTAAGCATTCTTATTATGAACGGAAATGAGAATTTTAAAGAAAGCTTATGAATGTCATTTTTATGTAATATTTCTTTGCAAAATCGCAACACTATGTAAATAGATGGGTAGAAAAGGAGTAGTGACATGGATAATACAAAGGTACGTGTTGAAAACGTAACAAAAGTATTTGGGAAACACCCGCAAAGAGCCATTACCTTATTAAAAGAAGGAAAAAGTAAATCGGAAATTTTAAAAGAGACAGGAATGAACGTTGGTGTGAAAAAGGCAACGTTTGAAGTATACACTGGAGAAATTTTCGTTATTATGGGTTTATCCGGTAGCGGGAAATCTACGTTAGTTCGAATGCTAAATCAATTAATTAAACCAACAGCAGGACATATATACATAGATGGTGAAGACATCGCAACGATGGGAAAAGAAGAATTGCGAAGAGTAAGAAGGACAAAAATGAGTATGGTTTTTCAGAAGTTTGCTTTATTTCCACATCGTACGGTAATACAAAATGTTGCATATGGTTTAGAAATACAAGGAGTTCCAGTAGAAGAGCGAGAGGAAAAAGCGTTAGAGTCACTCCAGTTAGTAGGACTTGATCATCATAAAGATAATTACCCAAGTCAACTTAGTGGCGGGATGCAACAACGAGTTGGTATTGCAAGAGCGCTTACGAATAATCCAGATGTATTACTAATGGACGAGTCATTTAGTGCATTAGACCCACTTATTCGAAAAGAAATGCAAGATGAGTTATTAGAACTTCAAGATAAAATGGAGAAAACCATTATTTTTATTACGCATGATTTAGATGAAGCGCTTCGAATTGGGGATCGTATTGCATTAATGAAAGATGGCGAAATTGTCCAAATTGGAACACCAGAAGAAATTATGATGAGCCCTGCAAATGAATTTGTAGAGAAGTTTGTTGCGGACGTGAATTTAGGTAAAGTTATTACTGCGGAATCAATTTTAAAAAGACCAGAAACATTACTCATTGATCGTGGACCACGTGTAGCGCTACAAATCATGAGAAATGCAGGTGTTTCTACAGTATATGTTGTAAACAAAAAGTATGAGTTTTTAGGTATATTAACTGCAGATGATGCAAGTAAAGCAGTACAAAAACAGTGGCCGATTGCTGATTTATTACTTAACGATATTCCGCATGTTTATTTAGATACTTTACTTGAGGAAACGTATGCAAAAATGGCGGAAATGAAATATCCGTTACCCGTAATTGATGAGAAGAAAAGGCTAAGAGGAATTATTAAACGTGAAAGTGTCATTCAAGCTCTTGCAGGTAACATTGAGGAAGAGGTGAAAGACGATGAATAGTATACCGCGTATTCCATTAGGAGAATGGGTCGACTCATTTGTTGCAAGTTTATATGAGCACTTTGAAGGCTTGTTCCGAGGGTTCTCATATATTATCGGCGGATTCGTTGATTTACTCACTAATTTTTTAACAATAATTCCAGCCATATTGATGATTATTATCCTATGTTTCCTCATTTGGTACACTACGAGAAAATTATCTTTAGTCATTTTTACGCTCATCGGATTATTATTTATTTTAAATATTAACTATTGGGCACAAACGATGCAAACATTAGCACTCGTACTTACGTCTGTTATTATTTCAATTATTGTCGGAATTCCAATTGGCATTTTAGCATCTCAAAATGAACGTTTCTCAAAATTTTTAAAGCCGACATTAGATTTTATGCAAACAATGCCCGCATTCGTATATCTCATTCCCGCGATTACATTTTTCGGAGTGGGTGTAGTACCTGGGATTATTGCATCAGTAATCTTTGCAATGCCACCAACAATCAGATTTACAGACTTAGGAATTAGACAAGTTCCAGAAGATTTAATTGAAGCAGCGAATGCGTTTGGCTCTACCGCATCACAAAAACTATTTAAAGTACAATTACCGCTCGCAACTGGAACCATCATGGCTGGAGTGAATCAAAGTATTATGCTCTCATTATCAATGGTTGTAACAGCGTCACTTGTAGGAGCACCGGGACTTGGAGTTGATGTATACCGTTCTGTTACACAAGTTAATATCGGAATGGGATTTGAAGCTGGACTAGCTATCGTCGTGATTGCGATTATATTAGACCGAATTACACAAGGGTTTCATACAAAAAGAAAATAATTCAAAAAACACACTTTATACTACAAAGTGTGTTTTTTGAATTCGAATTACATACGAACAATAACAGAACCTCCAGCTGGTGCACAAACTTGGTTTTGCTGTTGTTCCATTGATTTAATTAAATGATTATTTTCTTCGATTAAAGAGATCAATTTAGCTAATTGGCTTTCAAGGCTTGCGATGCGCTGCATCATGTATTGAGAATCATAATGCAGTGTATTCCTTGCAGCGTGGGGCGAGTAAACATATTGTTGATTTAAATTTGGATTCCAATGAGGATGCATTTGAATCGTTCCTCCTTCAATGAATTACGGTTCTTTCTTATAGTAAATGCCTATGTATATGTAATGGTGACTTAAAAATCCTTTCAAATGAAGAGGATTATGTAGGGGGAATGGAAAAGTGGTAAAGTACATATTTTGGAAATTTTTAAGGGGGAAAGCAAATATATTAGGAGATAGTAACGTTCATGTAAATGGATATTATATGAGGAGAAATTATGAGAGGAGATGCTGTTGTGGCCAATAATAAAAAAAGAAATGATGCAATGGCAATCGGTGTCGCTATAGGTATTGTAATCGGTGTAGTACCTAGTTTATTTACTGATAATTTAGTAATTGGAATTGTCATTGGAATTGCAGTTGGAGTGGGAATTACGGTTTTGAGAAAGTAATGAGTTGCAAATTATTAAAATGAAATTTAATGTGAAAATTCCTAGTTTAAGAGATTGAATTTTCGGAATATAAAACCTATTTTTCCTTTTTTTATGATATTATATATATGAAAAGGATGATGATGAATATGTCAATAAACAATCAAGCAGAAAAAAACTGTTTCATTTGCGAAAAACATAAAGGAAACATTATAGTTCCAGGCGGTGCTATTTATGAAGACGATCTCATATACGTTGGACATGTCCATTGGGAAAAGGAAGAAACATATCTTGGTTACGTAATGATTGATATAAAAAGACATGTATCTGGTCTCGCTGAATTAACTGAAGACGAGGCAAAGGCATTTGGACTTATAACTAGTAGAGTAAGTAAAGCGTTAAAAGAAAGTGAGGGTGCAGAACATATTTACACCTTTGTTTCAGGTAATGGTGTACCACATATGCATATGCACATTATTCCGCGTTATCCGAATACACCAAAAGAGTTTTGGTCACCGACTGAAGTAGCAAATTGGATTGGTGCACCATATGGAGATTCAAAGAAAATTAAAAAACTATGCGAAAGAATACGAAAGTATATGGTAAATGAGTATGCATACAACAAATAATACACAATATTCGTGGGTTGGAAGTAGGGAAATGTGTTTAGGTGAAATCTCAGTTAAGCAATATGGTGATATTGTACTTGGTAAATACGGCGGGAATATAAGTGCCGGAGCAAAAAAGAATGAAGACGGTGCATTAGTTTGGTCGAATGGCGATTGGGAATTTACCATTATATTAGACGGACATAATAGCGCAGAAAGTGTTGATTTAGTAGTAAGCACAATTCAAGCAGAATATGAAAATATAAAAAGGATTATGAAAGAATCAATTGAAACAGTATTTCGATCAGTTGAAAATCATATCCTTACAATTTTTCAATCCGCCTCATTTAAAGAAAAGTGTCACAGAATTAAAGGTGAAACAGCTTGCTTAATATGTGTAAGAAAAGAGAATTATATATGGTGGTTATCTATTGGAGATTGTCTAGTTTATGTTTTTCATGATGAGTTATATAAATTAGGGCAATACGCACTAAATCAACGTCATTTTTACGAATGGATTGGTAATGTAAATACTTTTGATTTACCTGTTCCTTGTTATTCTTTAGGAGTTCGTGAATTACGCACTGGCAACAATCGAATTGTAATGGTGACAGATGGAGTATTAGAATGTGGGGAACGCCGATATGAAACTCCAGAAAATCTATATAGTGATATGAATAGAAATAATAAGGAACTTAAAGAAAATATTCACAATGTTTTAGAACATGTTCATCATCAATTAGGGCGAGATAGTGCCACAATTATTAGTTGGGACATTGAAAATAAAGGAAATGCTACGTATCCGAGTGATCAGCCGGAGAAAATCTAAACGATAAGGTAAAGGAGGCGATCTCTCTATTGCATGTGAAAGTAATTGTATTAGTTTTATGGATCATATTCTTATTTTTCTTAGAAAATATAGTGAGAAAAAGGCTAAATATACCGAAACAAAAAGGATGGAATAATAAATATGTGAACAAGTCTCATAAATGGGGAAACAGAATTATTATTTTTTCTTATATAGTGGTTATTATTATATGTTCTTCTCTTTCAAACCCCCTATACATGGGCTTTCTACCTTTTCTGTTTTTAATTACGTTATATAGTTTTGATGCATATATGGAATGGAAATATGACACGGAATCGAGGGAGTTCTTGATGTCCTTAGGTGGGGCTGTATCGTTAATGATAACAGGGCTGATTCTATATTTTCTTATTTAATACGTATTAATTACAGCCCTATAGCAATGTCATATAATGAGAAATTAAAGGGAGAAAAGAAATGAAAAGCCCTCGATTACGTGCAGAAGCAATGATTTTAAATGAAGATCATTCTAAAGTACTTGTTCAATGTGATGAGAACGAATCATTTTATCCCGCATTAACGGGCAGTAAGACTCCCACCTCAAAAAAACGGCTGATGCAAAGAAGTTAGGTGGGAGATCAACTGCCCGTAAACGCCCGATTGGTTCAACTAATAATCATTGATGGGGAACAAAATCCCCAATGATTAAAGTTTCACTTTATCGTTTTCCAGGTGGATCCATTGAATTTGCTGAAACAGCAAAAGAAACAATAACACGAGAACTACTGGAAGAATATAATTTAAAAGTTTTTGTTCAAGAATTAGCTGTTGTAAATGAGAATATTTTTGAATGGAACGGAGAAAAGGGACATCACTGTACATTAATACATTGGGGAACTGTTCGAGAAGTCGTTACAAATGAAATAAGGCACAAAGAGCATGAGGATATTATGTTAATTTGGAAAAGTATAGAGGAATTAAAGGCAAAGCCGACATACCCTGAAGGAATCTTAAGTTATTTAGAAGAGAATAACCGTAATATCGTCCACTTTATTTTTAATAATTCAATGAAGTAATAGGAGGAGTGGTAATGGGAACTTCTACTTTTTGGATTATAAGTATTGTTTTTTGTATAGCTGTCTATTTTTTTGATAAGTTTTTAAGAAAAAAATTGAATATGCCTAAGATAGGTTTTTGGGGATATAAAAAACATGTAAATAGTTTACATAAAAAATTGGAAATAGGACTATTTTTTATTTATTTAATAACTAGTTTTATTTTTATCTTTAAATTCGAAAGTGTTAATATTGCTTATGTCATTTTCCCTTATTTAGGTGGTACGTTGATCTTGAGAGCATGGATGGAATGGAAGTATGATAGAGAATCGAAAGATTATATATTTTCACTAATTGGAGTATTTACATTTGGTTTTATGACTTCGATGCTATTTTACTTTTTTCCATCTGCTGCATAATAAAATGATTATTGATGGTGCAAATAATGAGATACCTTGAAGGGGATGTAAATTATTTAGAAGAGAATAACTGTCATGTAATCCACTTTATTTTAGATAATTCAATGTAGTAATAGGGGGAATAACAATGGGAAACTCTACTATATGGATTATTATTATTGGAGTTTGTATAGTTGGTTATTTTCTAGAAAAGTTATTAAGAAAAAAGTTGAATATGCCAAAGAGAGGTTTTTGGGGCTATAAGCATGTAAATAGTTTACATGTGAAATTGGAAATAGGTTTGTTTATTATATATTTGATAACTAGTTTTATTTATCTTACTACTTTTGAAAATTCAAATGCAGGATATGCTTTTTTTACTTTTTTTGTAACGCTCTGGGTTTTAAGAGCGTGGATGGAATGGAAATATGATAGAGAATCGAAAGAATATATTCTTTCAATAATTGCATTGGTTGTAATTGTTTTAATGGTTTCAATACTATTTTACTTCGTTCCAACTGCTGCATAACGATATAATTATTGATGTAAGAATTATAAGGGGATGGATTAGGTTGGATTTAAACGTGATTTTAGAATGGATTCATGAAAAATGTGAAGAGCAATCACTTATAATAATTGGTATCGATGGTACGATTAATGCGATAACTAATTGATAAGCAACCATTTATCTATGTGTAAATGGTTGCTTATCATGTGTATGAAGTTCGGTCTTCGCAGTTTAATCATTTATATTACATTTTCTTAAAGCTTCTCAAAACAAGGTACTCCCACAATCTCCAAGGAAGAATCTTCTTCACAAAAATCATGAATTTTACACCTTTTCCAATCGGATATCGTAATGTAGTACGTCTTGCTTCAGCAATTTCAACAATTTTATTGGCAACATCTACTGGATTACCAAATGTATCACTACCGTTATTAATATGTTTTTGTATTTTAACCATATATTCTTTGTAAGGAGAGGTAGTATCAGGTTGATTTTCAGCTAGTTGTTTACCAACTTCCCAAATGTTCGTGTTATAAGAACCAGGTTCAACTAAAGCAACATCTATTCCGAAAGGTTTTACTTCCAAGCGAAGCGATTCACTCCAGCCTTCTAATGCATATTTTGAAGATACATAAGGGGATAAACCAGGGAACCCGACTTGACCGCTAATGCTGCTTATATTAATGATTTTTCCACTTTTCTGTTCTCTCATATATGGTAAAACAAGCTGAGTGATTGATATAGCTCCAAAAAGATTCGTTTCAAATTGTTTACGGTATTCCTCTACTGGAATTTCTTCTACAAAGCCTCCATTTGCATATCCTGCATTATTTATAAGGAGGTCTACTTTGTTTATTTCTTTTAAAAATAATTGGAAGTTATGTATAGAATTTTGATCTGTCACATCTAATTGCTGAACTTTTATATTTTGTTGTAAGTTGAGTTTAGTAGCTTGAGATAGTAAGTTTACTTGCTTTTCAAGGTTTCTCATTGTAGCGATAACTAAATAATCTTTTTTTGCAAGTTCAAGCGTCGTTAATAGTCCGAATCCACTTGATGCCCCTGTAATAACCGCGATTTTTTTATTCATTTGTCGCTCGCTTTCTTTTTCTTTTATCATAACGAGTTGTAAGGAGAAAATCTATTAACCTTACATATTGTTTATATATATATATTCGTTTTATTTCTATATTTTAGGAACTTATTTATTATTAAAGTGCTGATTGATTCTTAATTTACACATGTATGGAATGGTTTTGAAAGAAGGGAATTGTACCGCATCACCGTATATAGAGTAGAGAGTATAATATAAAAGTTGATGAAATGGAGGAAGAAAAATGGTCCATGCGAAAGATGTATTAGCAGATCAGTTATTAGCAAATGCGAATGATCCCAGTTGGTATATTCCATTTTCAGATGCAGTAAAAGATTTATCTGAGAGAGAAGCGTTCTGGAAACCGAATGAAGAGTGTAATAGTATAGCTGAAATTGTACAACATTTACTTTATTGGAACTCGACGTGGCAAAAAAGGTACAAAGAATCAAATGTTAATGCTGTGCCTGCTATTGGAGATAATAACAAAAGTTTTATGTTATCGGATAATCAAACATTTGAAGAGTTAAGAGAAAAACTATTAGAGAAACTGTTACAATGGCAAAATCTCATAAATGAAGAAAAGATTGAAAGTGATGTAGTTGGATTTCCTGTATCGGCGAAGTGGTGGGAAGTACTAGCTAATGTAACAACCCATAATGCATATCATATTGGTCAAATTATATACATTCGGAAATTACAGAAGAGTTTTGATAATGAATAGTGTAATGATTCTCTAATTTATCTAGAGCAATCCATGAAGCATTATTGCATGCTTGAAAGTAGAAAGACCAGTCTAAAATGGCTGGTCTTTCTACTTACTATTAATATTTAAGTAACAATTAAAACTGTATAAAACTTTAGTGCCACATATTCAATTGAAAAGATCTGTTACTATTTGATTTCAATCGCTGAAGTAATATCGTTCCAATCCGCAGCTAAATTAGCAGTTTTACCATACCAATCAGAGTGTCTAAAGGAGACACCTTTTCCATATCCTTGTGTTGAAGTATGTTCCCATAGTGTCGTTGAATAGCTTGCAGAAGGTGATGCTGTACTTACAGAAGAAATTCTGTCGTTCCAGCTAGATGGTAAGTTTTTAAAGCCGCTGCTCCAGTAAATATATTGGCCACCTTTATCTTTATGTTCATAAAAATCAGTACTACCAGCACCACTACCTAAAGGGTTAATTTGATTTTTAAGTGCCTTTTTATCTTTTTCAATAAAAACATTCAATGCTTCTCTGTTAGTAAATCCGTAAGCTAACCAATCTCCATTTTCATTTTGTTTAGGTAGTACCATAGTAATTTGGATGTCTTTTTTTGATTGATCGCTTAATTTTGCAAATGAACTAACATTCTTTTCATCAACTTTTAAATAATCAAATGTTTTAATTGTATAATCTTTTTCTGCAGCACTTACTACTCCTAATCCTCCAGTTAATGCAAAACCTGCTACTAATGTCCCTGCTACTAATTTCTTCAACATATAACCATCCCTTTTTGTTTAGATTTTTGTACAGGTAAAACTTGTACATATAAAATGTATTCCAATTATGTATTATTGT
Organism: Bacillus hominis; assembly: GCF_030348325.1. Lineage (NCBI taxonomy): Bacteria > Bacillati > Bacillota > Bacilli > Caryophanales > Bacillaceae > Bacillus > Bacillus hominis. The sequence continues at coordinate 2,524,527 of NZ_JAUCFS010000005.1, read as the reverse complement.
AAATATTCTGAAGTTTTAGAAATAATAGGCGGAATATTTACAGTTTTACATTTATTCTTTAGAAAAAACGGTTATTGGAATGATATAATAAGTGGATATATTGTTTTTATTGGATGTTAAAATATTTTAGGAGAAATGTCATTGAAATATTTCACAAAAGATTGGTATAAAGAAATGCAAGTGTCTGGATTTTTAATTTTCTCAGAAACATTAAATGAATGGGAAGAGATTTTGCGAGAGAGCGAAAAGGCGGGAATGGATTATAAGCAAAGTTTGAAAGAAGATGTGGAAGAAAAGAAAGAAGATTTATTAAAGTTTCTTCCGAAGTCACTACATCCGTATATTCATGACAACATAATTAATTCAGAATATCCATCGAAAAAATTAAAGAAACTTATGCTTGAGTGGATAGAGGAATATGAGAAAAGAAAGAATGATTTAGAACAAGCTTATATAGAAAATTTTAATTATATAAAAGAAAAACTCACACAGAATGTTGTTCAACTACATGAATACTCACTACATGATAGTGTAGTCAAATCAGTAGAGAGAAGATCAAAAGATACGCTAATTATAACTTTAGATTGCAGTGGTAGTTTTAGTGATTTTGAAAAGCTTCGACTTACTTTTAAAGGAGTTACGGGATGTTCTATGCCGAAAAAATTTGAAGGTGCTTGGTGGCTGTGTCATGAAATAGAACTTACTGAAGATGGATTTGAATTGGGTGTGTTATTTGATTGCCCATTTGAAGAAGTAACGATTTGTGCAAAAGATATATTGCTTGAGAAAAAATAACTTAGTTATTTGTATATTAATTTATAATAAAGAGATTTTCTTTAGCTGAAGTTTACAAGTTCAATAACAAAAAAACAGTCATTTAAGACTGTTTTTTATTTAGATACCAAATTATCAAGCTTCCAATATGTATCTGTTAACGGCGCAACTTTGCTATCAATGTACAAATACATATTATTTAAATCTTTTGGTGAAGTTTTCATATTAAATTCAATGTCAGTAGTTAAAGAGAACTCAGATGGAACTTTTTTAGCATTCTCATTTTGTATAAATTCACCATCGTATTTTTCACCAGTTTTTTCATCTTTTATGAAATATTTTATTTCTGAAAGATCTATCGTTTGCCCGTCAGCACGAGCATTATTAATTGTAACACGAGCTGTAAGACGCCACTCTTTGTCTATTTTTTCAAATTTTGCATTCTCAACTGTTGCTCTATAGTATTCGTTTTTAAATATTTCCCCATAGTGCATTGCATTCTTTTCGAGAGTGCTTTTTTCTTGTTTTGGTGTAGCATTTCCACTACATCCTGCCATTATTCCTGTAAATAATAATGCTGTACAAGTTACTTTAATTAAAGGTTTCATAGTAATTCCTTTCTGTATTAAAAAGTAAAACATAGGAATAATTTTACATCAACAAGGGGATAAATAGAAGCCTTTTAGTAGAATATGCAAATGTGCATTTATTCGGAGTTAAAGTTAACAAAATAGAAAGAGAGGGAAAACCTGCATAAAGACGGAAGAAAAAGGATTGAAAATATTGTGAAACGGAAGAAACGTGCATATAATTAACATATAGTTTAAATTTCAGAATTTTCAATAACGGTGGTGATAACATGTTCACTGAAGAACGTAGAGAGAAAATTTTAGAATTGCTTAAAAAAGAAGGAAGAGTAATCGCAAAGGATCTTGCGGAAAGATTCGATATGTCTATCGATTCTATAAGAAGAGATTTGTCAATAATGGAGAATGGTGGCTTATTACGAAGAACGCATGGGGGGGCCATTGACCTTACTCGAGTGAAAAATTTAGCTGTGGAACCATCTAAACGTTATAGTGATAGTTCAATATATGAGGACGCAATCGCAAAAGAAGCTGCTTCTTATATAAAAGAAGGCAATTCAATTTTTATTGGTGGAGCTTCTATTCATTATGCAATGCTAAAATATTTACCTGAAATATCGTTTACAGTTATTACGAATTCCATAGAAATAGCTAGTAAGTTACTGGAATATAAGAACATTGATACGTACTTAATTGGTGGCAAGGTGAAACCATCAGGAAATATGACGGATACACTTGCCTCTGAATTGATTAGTAGTTTTACTATTGATCTTTATTTTTCTACAGGTGGTGGCATTTCATTGCATGGTATAAGTACTGTAACACCGGAAGTTGCTTATTTTGGAAAAACAGTAAGTAAAATCGCTAGAAGGAATATTTGTTTAGCTCCTCATAATAAACTCGGAATAGACTGCTTTATAAAAGGAGAGTCACTGAAAGAAATTGCCCTTATAATAACAGATGAAGAGGCTAGTAAAGAGGCAATTCAAGAATTTGAGAAACAAGGTAAAGCAATTGTAATAGCGCCAATAGACTGCATTTAAAAGGAGTTTGAAATGATTATAAAAGGACAAGAGTTTCATATAAATGGATTAACTTATACAATTCGATCTGCGGCTGAAACAGACGCTAAGCAGTTATCAGAAATTAGAATTCAGATCGATGGAGAAACTGAAAATATGGACAGAGAAGCTGGAGAGGGATTTATCGATAAGATAGGGTTTCAAAAAATAATAAAAACAGATAGTGAAGAGAAGAAGAATCTCTTTTTAGTTGCAGAAGTGCACAATCGAATCGTTGGATTCTCAAGATGTGAAGGACCAAATTTGAAGAGATTATCTCATAAAGTAGAGTTTGGAGTTTGTATTTTAAAAGAGTTTTGGGGATATGGAATGGGTAAGATTCTATTGCAACAATCTATTCATTGGGCTGATGAAAATGAAGTGAAAAAGATATCATTACAAGTGTTAGAGATAAACCAAAAAGCCATTCATCTTTATAAAAAATTAGGTTTTGAAGTAGAAGGTATACTAAAAAATGATAAAAGGCTATCAGATGGTAAGTATTATAATACGGTAGTAATGGGAAGGTTTACTGATACTTTTCATAAAAGAGGTGAAGAAGTATGTTTTACAGAAGGAAGTACTATGTAGTAAAAAATGAATTCATTGAAATATTTAATGATCATTTCAGTGATACTAATTTACCTAATCAAATAAAATATGGTTCTCGTTTAATAGGACGCTGGATGAAAGATAATAATGATGGTACGACTGAAGTATTTGCAATATGGGAATATGATAGTTATGAAGATTATAAAGAAATTGAAATGAAAATTAGAAGTGATAAGATGCATGTTAAAAGAATACATGATTGGTATGAAAAACATGGCGGGGAAGAATATGTTTTACGAGAGTACATAATAGAGATGAAAAATGAAGAGTTACTATGTACTGTAAAGTGATGGAGGAGTGAAGCCTAATGAGAATTAGAACGAAATTATATATTAGCTTAGCAGCCACTATTTTATTCGCAATAGCGATGGTAGTTTTCTTTGTAAATAACAATCCGCAAAAGTGGTTTTGGTTATGTATTTTCTTTGGATCCATTATACAAAATATAGTGCTACTAAAAAAGAATAAAGAAGTGCATTAAGATATTCGAATTTTTAACATACTCATATTTTTTTCTAATTATGTTGAAAACACTATTTCTCCTGTTCGATTGAGTCTTCACATCCATATATGCTTGGCATGGTAACTTCAATTGCACATGCGATTGAACGTGAATGTAGCATTCAAATACGTCGAAACGAACTACATTTAATTCACCGCTTTATAGATGTAATTGATAGTGATGAACAAGTTGTTATTTGTAATCAATTTTTCACAGAATAAATGGCCAGGAAATATAAGAGAGTTATTAAATGTACTAGAGCGTATTTACATTTTGTTGTAAGGACGGGAAATATGCGAAAAACAAATATCATTATGATTACAAACAATGATGGGAAATCAACAGCAACTTGAATTACAAGCTGAAAATAAAATGGAACATACATTAAATTTCTTTGAAAAAACACAGTAAAATAGCATGATTGAAGCGTTGCAAAAGACGAACGGAAATGTTTCATTAGCTACAAAACTATTAGATGTGCCACGCAGTACATTTTATAAACGTATGCGAAAATTTAGGCTATAAAAGTAGATTTTTGTAATCTACTTTTTCTTTGTGGGCTCACGTTCTGTCGGAATGTGCGCTTCCCAGGGAAATAATAGAATAGTTAGAAAGAAGATTTCCTGAAGGGGGTTAGCGTGTGAAGTATATTGAAATTGGAATCGGGAATAGGTGGTTCGTTCGAACGGAAACTGAAAATAAAGATGGAACTGAATTTGAGGAACGAGGAATTATAAAACCTATTTATTTTGAGTCTTTATATGTACGAATTTGGTTTCGGAAAACGTGTTTTATTTTTGATACGAAAGAGGGCTTTAAGAAAGTAAGAAAAAGTAGAGCTGAGTATAAGTTTATTGTTGGAATGGTGAGTAGGTTAAAACAATAGAATCAAACAGGGGGTGTTTTTATGATTAGAATTATCACATTTATACTCGCTATTATTGTAATGGGCTATTCTATTTACAGTTGGAATGATGGTTCGAAGCAAAGTATGCTCATTTTACAATTACTTTTAGGTTTTATGCTTGCCGGTATGGGGATACAAAACGTTAAGAAGCATGAAAAAGAGAATAAGAATATGGGGTTGTTGCTTTTACTTACATCGCTATTTTGTATCATTGTAGCGCTAATAAAATATTTAAAATAAACTGTTACTTAACATATTGAGTAACAGTTTATTTTTTTGAAGTTTTCTCATTAAAAATTTCAGTAGCTATTTGGTACATTTTTTTATCAATACAAAATTTTTCTGTTATCCAATAAGTAAGTTCAGAAGAGGTAAGGCTATGTTCTCTTTTCTTACCTTGGAAATATCGTTTTAAAACATTATCATTAAGAGAAGTTGGAATGCCATCGATATAACCGAAAATTTGAATTTTCTTTAATACAGGAGAAGAATGCCAGTCATTAGAATTTTTAATGAGTTCTTTCATACTTGTTAGATGTATTGGCTCTGTATTTAAGATTTTTGCTGGACCAGGATCTCTAGTAATATGAATTTCCTTATTTGATACTTGATAAGCAAATGTTTCCCTTACATCACTTACTTGAAATGATTCATAAAGTGGAAATGCTTGAAATAAAGATGCACAGTAACCAACATCAACATAATAAGGTTGCTCTAAGTTAACACGTAAGCATAAATGCCCAGGATCCATATACATATACTGCACAGAAAAACCTAGATTTGATAATAGCCAATGAAATCCAATAGAATGCGTCCAACAAGTACCACCCATACCTTTAGTTGTAATTCGATTTATGTATGTCTTGATGGAAGGAAAGTAATTACCTGTTTTATTACCTTTTTCCCAGTCAATTATTTTAGTAAGAGTTTCCCACTTTACTTTCTCTTGATGAGCTTTAACAAGTTCATTTAAAAAATTTAAACTTACAGGCTTTTTTGTAACGGATAAAAACGATAGAAACTGATTTGTTAGTTTTTCTTGGGACATTTGATTTCCCTTTCTATATAGATGTTGATATTAATAATATTATATAATAATTGTTAGAAAATACAGTTATTTATAGAACGGGAGAGAATTATATGTCAATGTCGTTATATTATAAAAGACTTCGTGAAAAATTAGGAAATGAATTAATTTTAATGCCGAGTGTTGCTGCTGTTATTAAAAACGAGCAGGGGGAAATCTTATTTCAATATCCTGGAGGAGAATACTGGAGTTTGCCAGCAGGGGCAATCGAACCAGGAGAAACACCAGAAGAAGCAGTAGTCAGAGAAGTGTGGGAAGAAACAGGATTAAAAATAAAAGTGAAAAAAGAAAAAGGGGTATTTGGAGGGAAAGAGTTCCGTCATACATATTCGAATGGAGATCAAGTAGAGTATATTGTTGTTGTATTTGAGTGTGAAATTATCGGAGGCGGGTTAAAAGCAGTTGATGGAGAATCTTTAAAACTAAAATATTTCCCTTTATCTGAAAAGCCACCTTTAGCATTACCGTATCCCGATAAAATATTTTTATAGATGAAAAATAGCACACCTTATGAATAAAGGGTGTGCTATTTATATAGACCTGTCGTATATATCATTGTCAATGTATGTACAATTTCTTCTAACTCTAGTTCTTTATCATTTTGCACAATTGTCCAAAGAAATGTTTCATTCATCGCGAACCAACCACGTGCTACAATCTCTTTATTTAATTCAGGCTGCGCCAATCCACTTTCTTGAGAGTAAGTAATATCCTGTGTAATACTTTTTATAAAGCGTTCACGAATCTCATCCCATTTTTGACTTATCTCTCTTGATAATCCTATTGCTTCTTCGACAACTTGCAAGATAGCCCGTTCTTCTTCAGCTAATTGTAAGAATGCTCTAACTTGACTTTGAATCATATCACATGCTTCTAACTTTGTTTGAGGGAAAAAAGAGCGCTCGGCAATATCATAAAAGCGATTCATGACATCTTCCATTAAAACGATAAGGAGATCATCTTTGTTTTTAAAGTATACATATGCCGTTCCATAACCGGTTTCTGCATGTTTAATAATTTGCGTAATTGTAGTTTTCTGAAATCCGTTTTGTATAAAAATTGTGTAGCCAGAGTGTAAAAGTTTCTTTTTTGTTTCTAAGGAGCGGTGTTTTCTAGATGAAAGAATTGTATTTTTCAAAGAATCACCTCTTTATACTGAAATATCTGAAAATATAATTGTATTCTAAAAGAAGATGGCATATAAAGTCAACTGACATAATATCATTGACGTCATATCAACTAAAGTGATATATTTCAATTAGTTAGAATAAAAAGAAAATTAAAAGAAGGTGACACCATGTATAAAGAACCATTTCAACCAACTTATGAGTATGCGCTTGAATGTGATAAACATGATGAACTGAAAGATTTTCAAACTGAATTTTATAAAAAAGAAGGAACAATATATTTAGATGGTAACTCATTAGGGTTACTTTCGAAAAGAGCAGAAAAGTCGTTACTTACTTTGCTAGATTCATGGAAAGAATATGGAATTGATGGATGGACTGAAGGGGAACATCCTTGGTTTTTCCTTTCAGAAAATCTTGGGAAATTGACTGCACCTCTTATTGGAGCTTCACCGGAAGAGACAATTGTAACTGGTTCTACGACGACGAATATACACCAAGTTATTGCGACGTTTTATGAGCCGAAAGGAATACGTACAAAAATTCTTGCGGATGAATTAACGTTCCCGTCAGATATTTATGCGCTTCAAAGTCAAATTCGTTTAAAAGGATTAGATCCAGAGGAACATTTAGTTCAAGTAAAAAGTAGAGATGGTAGAACACTTTTAGAAGAAGATATTATTCATGCGATGACTGATGATATAGCTTTGATTTTATTACCTTCTGTCCTTTATAGAAGCGGACAAATTCTTGATATGAAACGTTTAACAGCGGAAGCTCATAAACGCGGCATACATATTGGATTTGATTTATGTCATTCAATTGGATCTATTCCGCACCATTTCAAAGAGTGGGATGTTGATTTCGCTGTATGGTGTAATTACAAATATTTAAATGCAGGACCTGGTGGTGTTGCAGGGTTATATGTGAATAAAAAGCATTTTAATAGACTTCCAGGATTGTCTGGCTGGTTTAGTTCTAGAAAAGATAAGCAATTTGATATGGAGCATTCATTAACTGCGGCTGACCATGCGGGAGCATACCAAATAGGGACTCCTCACGTATTAAGTACTGCACCATTAATTGGTTCTCTTGAGATTTTTAAAGAAGCTGGTATTGAGAGATTACGTGAAAAGTCATTACATATTACGAGATATATGCTTAATTTAATTGAACTTGAATTAAAAGGTTTCGAATTTACAATTGGAAATCCGTTAGAGGATGAAAAACGAGGCGGGCATATTTATTTAGAACATGCGGAAGCAGCGCGCATATGTAAAGCATTAAAAGCGAATGGAGTAATTCCAGATTTTAGGGCGCCAAACGGTGTGAGACTTGCGCCAGTTGCTTTATATAATACGTATGAGGAAGTATGGAAGTCCGTTCAAATTTTAAAGAAAATTATGAAAGATAAAGAGTATAAAAACTTCGAAAATAAGCGAGAGGTTGTGGCATAAGCATGAAGGAAACAGAATGGATTGATATTTCACAACCGCTAAATAATGAAATCGCGACTTGGCCAGGAGATACACCATTCTCGTATGAAGTTTCGTGGTCCAAAGAAGAGAGTGGCTCTGTAAATGTCGGAAAGTTAACGATGAGTATTCATACAGGTACTCATATTGATGCACCTTTTCATTTCGATAATGACGGTAAGAAGGTGTTAGATTTAGATATACATGTATATGTAGGTGTAGCAAGAGTTATCGATGTTTCAGGGATGGAGAGCATCGGAAAAAAAGAATTAGAAAACTTTAATTTAGAAGGTGTAGAACGATTGTTGTTACGTACATCTTCACATGGTAAAGCAAATGAATTCCCAGATGTAATTCCGCATTTACGCGCCGATATTGCACCGTTTCTTTCAGATAAGGGTATTCGTTTAATTGGAGTAGATGTACCATCAGTTGATCCATTAGATGATAAAGAACTAGCAGCGCACCATCAATTATTTAAACACGGAATTCACATTTTAGAAAATATCGTACTAGATCACGTAACAGACGGTGATTATGAACTAATAGCATTACCACTTGCGTTAACAGATGCAGATGGTAGTCCAGTTCGAGCAGTGATTAGACCAATATAAGTAGAAACATAAAAAAGGGGCGTTTGGCTAATATGAAGGAAAACGAAAAGGTAATTATGGAAAAAGGAATTCATACGGATTTTAAAGAAAACATGACGTACGGGGAGTATTTACAATTAGATAGTTTACTATCTTCTCAAAAGAGATTATCAGACCACCATGATGAAATGTTATTTATCGTTATTCACCAAGCGAGTGAGCTTTGGATGAAACTAATTTTACATGAACTGAATGCAGCAATTGAATCTATTAAAAATGATAAATTAGCACCAGCATTTAAAATGTTAGCACGCGTATCAAAAATCCAGTCGCAAATTATTCAATCTTGGGATATTCTTGCGACATTAACGCCATCAGAATATATTGAGTTCCGTGATTCACTTGGTCAGGCTTCCGGTTTTCAATCGTATCAATATCGAATGATTGAGTATGCACTTGGTTATAAAACACCACATGCATTAAAGATTTATGAAAAGGACCCAGAATTACATGCTCGTCTTCATAAAGCACTTCATTCACCAAGTTTGTATGATGTGGCGATACAAGCGCTTGTTAAAGAAGGATTCCCAATTCATAAAGATGTGTTAAATCGTGATATTACGCAGCCTTACGAAGAGGATGCGACTGTAGAAGCGGCTTGGATAGAAGTATATGCGGACGTGCAGAAATATTGGGATTTATATCAGCTTGCAGAGAAATTAATCGATATTGAAGACTGGCTACAACAATGGCGTTTCCGTCATATGAAAACGGTAGAACGAATTATTGGTCATAAAATGGGAACAGGTGGCTCTTCTGGCGTATCTTATTTAAAGCGAGTGCTTGATCAATGCTTCTTCCCAGAGCTTTGGAACGTTCGAACGAAATTATAAGAATAAACTTGTCAGCTGATAAAGGCTGGCAAGTTTATTTTTTTGTTTTAAAAACAAATATGATTTAATAGAGAGAATGAGATGAACAACAAATATTACATAATCATTTAGATGGAGGAAGATTTCTTGAATTTTGAACAGCTAGAAAGTAAATTCGAAAAGAAAAAAGTTAATACATTTCTTGTTTATCAAAAGGGTGAATTAACGACTGAGTATTATAAAACGATAGAATGTGCAAAAGACTTATATAAAATTAATTCGATTACAAAAAGTATCGTATCTATATTAATTGGTATCGCTTTTGATAAAGGGTATATAAACGATATACATACACCAGTGATAACATGGATTCCAAATGTACCAGAGGAAAAGAGAGAATTAACCCTTTATCATTTATTGACGATGACAACAGGAGAGGATTGGAAAGAGTTTGGGAATGGAGTCGTTTTCCCAAATGATTTTGTAGAATCAGACAACTGGGTGAATTACATTTTAGAAAAGCCGCTCATTGAAGAAATGGGTACGAAAATGAATTATAATTCAGGCTCTTCTCATTTACTTAGTTATATTATCCAAGAAGCAACTGGAATGTCGACAGAGCAGTTTGCGAAAAAATATTTATTTGAACCGTTAAACATTACGGAATATGAGTGGCAACAAGATCCGCAGAGTATATATGTTGGCGGGTTCGGCATGAAAATGAAATCTATAGACTTATTAAAGTTAGGAAAATTATGTTTGCAGAATGGATTTTGGAAGGGGAATGAGATTGTATCATCGCGTTGGTTAGAAGAATCAAGTACAGCTCTATTTGAAACGTATGAACATGTCGGGTCATATGGGTATCACTGGTGGGTATTACATAACGAAAGATTTCACATACCGTATTATATGTATTTTGCTATGGGATACGGAGGACAATACATTATTATCATTCCGCAGTTAGAGCTCGTAGCTGTTATTAGTAGTCACATGCCGAAACGTGGCCTCGTACCATTAAAGTTATTTATAGAGCATATAAAAGAGAATTCCAATCATAAATAAGAAGAGGAAGGGGGTGTTTTATGAGAAGTGCAAAAATGATAGCGATTTATAGACTGTTATTAAGTCTTCTAGCGTTTAGTGCACTTATTACTCAATTTGTTACAAGAGCACAAGTGAAACCGTTCAATCCAGTTAATTTTTTTAGTTACTTCACAATTGAAAGTAACATTTTAGTGGCGGTAATTCTTCTATTAAGTAGTTTGGGGACAGCCCTATTTGGACGTTCCGAGCAGTTTGGAGTTCTTCGCGGCGCAGCTACAGTATACATACTGACAACAGGACTTATTTATTTTTTGTTATTAAGGGGATTAGAAGAGTCACTTCAAACGCCGATACCGTGGGTAAATACTGTGCTCCATTACATCATGCCATTAGCAATGATTTTAGATTGGGTTATAAATCCACCTACGAAGAAAATCACGTGGAAACAAGCAACTAGTTGGCTAATTTTCCCGATTTTATATGTTATTTATAGCTTAATACGTGGTCCATTCGTTAATTGGTACCCATATCCGTTTCTCGATCCGAGAATAGGTGGATATGGGAAAGTACTTTTATATAGTATCGGAATAGCTGTTGTAATTGGAGTTATTTGTGGATTGGTGAAAATGTTAGGAAATCGATCTTTAAGTTTAAAACAATAACTTTCATTATTAAATGTGTATGAATAACCCCCTCTGTTTTAAACAAAACAGAGGGGGTTATTTGTTCTAACGACTTGTTTTCTGAAATGACATCTTTAAAAACTTCTCTGTTTTCGTATCGAATTCTACATCAACAAAAACACCATATTCTTTTCCATCCTCACGAAGCCACAATTTAAATTTTTCAACTGTTATTTGAACAGTTTTTGGTTTTCTACCTATATGAAGGTAATCAATAATCTCTGCTTTCGGATATTGTTCTTTCGTTTTTTCAACGGCCAGTTTACCCCATTTTGCATAGGGCGGCTGTGCGTGAACTATAGATGGACCAGTATATATATTTGAACATGTTGTTATTAAAAAAATTATAAATGCTGTACGTGTAATGAATTGCTTCATAATAAGCTCCTTTTACTCTTTTTGTATATTGTTTACATATTTCTTTAAGCATATAAGTTTGGATTTTTTTGACTTCTTTACATAAAAGCGAGGGTTTTACAAAACATAACCATGAAATCATTTCTACAATTAAGGAGGGAAATATATGCGTCAAAAAGCAGTTTTTAAAATAGCAATTTTGCTTGTATTCATAGGACTATCTTTGATGGTCAGTAGTATACAACTAAAAAATGTAGAAGCCTTTTCGAATCAAGTGATTCAAAGAGGAGCATCTGGAGAAGATGTCATTGAACTGCAAACTCGTTTGAAATATAACGGATTTTATACGGGAAAAGTAGATGGTGTTTTCGGATGGGGTACATACTGGGCACTTCGGAATTTTCAGGAGAAATTTGGACTACCTGTTGATGGTTTAGCGGGTGCTACAACGAAGCAGAAACTTGTTAAGGCAACGAAGTATGATAAGTCGACCGCTAATAAAGGTACTACAACGAATAAAGGGAATAGCGGCGGTACTGCACAAGAAAATAAACCACCACAAAGTAAAGGGACAAATGTTCCAAACGGTTATTCTCAAAATGATATTCAGCTAATGGCAAACGCTGTTTACGGAGAGTCACGTGGTGAGCCATATTTAGGACAAGTAGCAGTGGCTTCGGTTATTTTAAATCGTGTTACAAGCGCATCATTTCCAAATACTGTTTCAGGTGTAATCTTTGAACCGAGAGCCTTTACAGCAGTAGCGGATGGGCAAATCTATTTAACGCCAAATGAAACAGCGAAAAAGGCTGTATTAGATGCGATTAATGGATGGGATCCAACAGGGAATGCACTTTATTATTTCAATCCAGATACTGCGACAAGTAAATGGATTTGGAGTCGTCCACAAATTAAAAAAATCGGTAAACATATTTTCTGTAAATAGAGCGGAGGTGGAAACATGTTACGAGGTATTATCATTGTACTGTTAACAGTAGGTGTAGTCGGAACAGGATATTGGGGCTATAAAGAGCATCAAGAGAAGAATGCGGTATTAATTAGAGCGGAAAATAGTTATCAGCGCGCGTTTCATGATTTAGCGTATGAGGTTGACTTACTACACGATAAAATTGGGACAACGCTTGCGATGAATTCACGTTCATCTTTATCTCCAGCATTAGCAGATGTGTGGCGTTTAACATCTGAAGCTCGTTCTGATGTAGGTCAACTACCATTAACATTAATGCCGTTTAATAAAACGGAAGAATTTTTAGCGAATATCGGTGATTTTAGCTATCGTGCAGCGATTCGTGATTTAGAAAAAGAACCGTTAAATGATCAAGAATACAAAACATTACAAACTTTATATTCAAATGCAGGAAATATTCAAGATGAACTAAGAAAAGTGCAACATCTTGTGTTGAAAAACAATTTACGCTGGATGGACGTAGAGATGGCACTTGCTTCAAATCGAGATCCAGCAGATAACACAATTATTGATGGATTAAAAACAGTTGAAAAGAATGTAACGTCATACTCTTCTACTAACTTTGGACCGACTTTTACAAGTGCACAAAAGAATAAAAAAGGTGGGTTTGAAGCAGAAGGAAAAGTAATTTCAGAAGATGAGGCAGCAAAAATTGCAAAATCATTTTTGAATTTAAAAGGAAACGAAAAAGTAGATGTTGAGAAAAGTGGAAAAGGTGCAAAAGAATCTTTCTACAGTGTGAAAATTAAAGACCCAGCAACAAACAATGAGTATTATATGGATATTACCGGAAAAGGCGGATATCCAATTTGGGTAATGAATAACCGAGAAATTAAAGAGCAAAAAATTAGTTTAAATGATGCAGGAAGTAAAGGACTGACATTTTTAAAGGATCATAAGTTTACGAATATGGAGCTATATGATAGTTCTCAATATGATAATATCGGTGTGTTTACGTACGTTGTAAATGAAAATGGAGTGCGTATTTATCCAGAAGCAATCCAAATGAAAATTGCTTTAGATGATGGGTCGATTGTTGGTTTTTCCGCAAAGGAATATTTAGCATCGCATCAAAAACGTACAATTCCGAGTGCGAAACTAACTGCTGCTGAGGCGAGAAAGAAAATTAACCCCGATGTAAAAGTTATGGAAGAACGTAAAGCTGTAGTAGTAAATGACTTGCATAATGAAGTACTTTGCTATGAATTTGTTGGTACTTTAGGGAAAGATACGTACCAAATTTTCATTAACGCAAATAATGGAGCAGAAGAAAAAGTGAAGAAGATGCAAGCTGTTGAAAAAATTTATGATTAAACATCAATGATAAAGTGGTGAAAATAATGAAAATCATTATATATATGTTAATGCTTTGTTTCGTTATTACTGGATGTAGCATTGGAAAAAAAGACAATCCTAATGAAAAGCCAGAACAAAAAAATGTCTCGATGAAAAATGTTAACTATACAAATAAATCAAATAAGCCAAACGAAAAAGCTGCTGATCATCTAGCATCCTTAGCTGCAAGCGTACCAGGTGTGAATGATGCGACAGCAGTAGTGGTTGGAAAATATGCTGTTGTAGGTATTGATGTGAAAGCGAAACTTGATCGAACTCGTGTTGAGTCAATTAAGTATTCCGTAGCGGAAAGTTTGAAGAATGACCCAGATGGTGCTAATGCAGTCGTTGTAGCAGATGTTGATACGTATGAACGATTAAAACAAATAGGTAAGCAAATTAAAAAAGGTAAAACGGGTGAAGGTATACTTGAGGAGTTAGCAGCAATTGTTGGCCGTGTAATGCCGCAAGTTCCAAATGATATGATTGAAAATAGAGAAACAAACCCAATTAAAGATAATGATAAACAATTACCAAAAGATGAAGAACAAGAACTACGAAAAGAACAAGATAATCAGTCAAATAATCATTTGAAAAAATAGTGGAAACCCCGTACTAAATCGTACGGGGTTTTTGTTTTAAATTAAATATTCAGTTTATTTTTAAGGGAAAATATGGTTTAATAATGAGGGGAGGGACAACCGTTATGATGAAAAAAAGCACACTCATATTGTGTAGTTTATGCGTAGGTTTTAGTATGACAGCGTGTGAGCAGAAGAAAGAAGTGAAGAAGAAAACCGCTACATCTTCTACTATAACGGAAAATAAAAATCAAAAATCCATTAATGTAAATCATTTCTCAAATATTAATGAAGGAATGACATATTTAGAAGTGAAAGATTTAATCGGTTTTGAAGGGGATTTACTCATAGAAGAAGGTGAAGAACATTCTACACGAATTAAACAAATTTTTGCTTGGAAAGGCAACGATCCAAAATCATTTGCTGAAATTACATTTTTGGATGGAAAAGTGCATTCTAAAACGCAGCAAGGTTTAAGTTAATAACTTGAAGGAATGGGAGAGTTAAGCATGAACATACATACAGGGGAAATACAATTAGTTCCGTATAAGGAGCAGTATAAAGAGATAATACAATCATTTACTTTACCAAGTGAACAAGTTCAATTTACGGCGAATCCAGGTGAATTACTGGAGAAAGCGAAAAATGATCGAACGAAAAATGTAGTTGTTATTTTAAACTATAATGGAGTACCTGTGGGTGTATTTATATTACAAACAGGTGACAGAGTACAGGAATTTACAGAAAATAAAGATGCCATACTTTTAACTTCTTTTTCTATTAATCATAATAAACAAAGAAAAGGATATGTTAAAAAATCATTAGCGTTATTACAAGACTTTGTAAAATATTATTATCCAATAAAAAATGAAGTTATACTTGCTGTAAATGAAAAAAATATTCCAGCGCAAAAGTTATATAAAAAAGTTGGGTTTCAAGATAAAGGGTATAGAAGAATGGGACCGATTGGACAACAATTCATATTACATTTACCTATAACGAGATAATGAAATAACAAAGCTTACTCTTGAAAAAAATCATGTAGTAAGTTTTTTTATTTGAGATATTTTCCAAACATGATATGTTAGAGGCATTAAAATAAGTATTCGAGAAGTATGAAGGTGAAAAACAATTCGATTGTTAAGCATTTAAATATGTGAGGGGTAATCATATGATAATTTATATTGCACTACTACGGGGAATTAATGTAGGTGGACATAAAGTAGTCAAAATGGCGGATTTGAAAAAAGTCTTTGAATCAATAGGGTTAAAAAAAGTGAAAACATATATTCAAAGTGGAAATGTAGTGTTTGAGTCAGAAGAAGAGATAAGTTTTTTAAAGGAACGAATTGAATGTGAAATTAAGAATGTTTTTGATTTCGATGTTCCAGTCATGTTAAGAACAAAAGATGAATTTATAAATATTATAAAAACGTGTCCGTATGAAGCCGGTTTATTGTTAGAAGGAGAAAGCATACATGTTGCCTTTTTAGCCAATGTACTTTCTGAAGAAGACAGTAATCAGTTGTTTACGATTAAAAGTGAAATAGAAGATTGCCATATTGAAGGAAAAGTAGTGTATTTATTTTTCAAAAAAAGTATCCGGAATTCTAAATTAATGAACCAGTTTCAAAAATTACATACACCAGCTACAGTAAGGAATTGGCGGACTGTAAATAAATTAAAAGTGATTGTAGAGGGTATGTAAATATAAAAAGATGAGGTTTTCTGTATATAGAAAACCTCATCTTTTTATTTATATTGTTTCGCAACAATAAGTTCAACAATAGGATAAATAAAGAATGAAGAGCAAAGTGCTATAAACAAAGGTAGGTTTTTAATTTCATCGAGTAATAGAAATGAAAATCCTTCTGAAAACATTAAAATAAGAAACATTACACACATAAGCACAAAATAAGCAATTTTAAAGCTTTTATATGTAATTTGTTGTCCCATCTCATCTTGACTTTCTTCTGATACTCCGTTTGGATCGCCCCAAGTAATGTGATTAATTAAATTACTAAGTATTAACGAAATAGCGAATATTGTTCCTCCCAAAATTGAACCTTCAGTTACATATTTATATGCGCCATGTATGAGGATTACGATTAATGCTAAAACGATAATCATGAAAATAATTTTTTTATGATTCATATTAGAAGTGGCTCCTTCCGTATTGTAAAAAACTCTTTACATATATAGTGTAAAATTGGAAAAGTTCCATGTCAAATATTTTTTATATATGAAGTGAATGTTTATGATATTTTGTTTTTGGGATAAATAAAAAATTAAATTACATTTGAATGTAAAAGAATAGGCTCGCATATATTTGGAAGGGATGTCAGATTAATTTAGGGGGTAGTTATGTCTATTCTTTTAAAAGCGGGTGCAGATGCAGGAAATAACGGTTTGAAGTTAATGGTGAAAGGGCAGGAACCTATTTTTATCCCGAGTATTTATTCTTTATATATAGGTGAGCCTACGGGGTTGTTAGATGAGGGTGATGTTTCAACGTCAGAATTAGAGAATCACATTGATGTGACCATTAGTTCTCCATCGCTAATGTTAAATAATGTACGATACATCGTTGGAGAAAAAGTGATTCAAGATCAATTAAAAGGTACTGAAGTAGAGAAGAAATCAAATAAATCTACTGATGAGTTAATGGTTATTACAATCCTTTCAGGTTTAGCGATAAGTGCTATGCGTCAAAGTCCAACTTCCAGTCATATTAATATTCGTTATGATTTATCTGTTGCTCTTCCAATGCAACTTATTACACAGGAAATCGCTGCTGAAAATGCGAAACGGTATATGGGTAATCACAAAGTCATATTCCATTATCCAAACGGGCGCGATGTTACGATTAATGTTTCTATTGAGTTTTGTAAATGTCTACCTGAAGGCGCTTCTGGGACGTGGGGGATTGTATATGATGAGGAAGGAAATGTTGTGAAACATAAAATAGAATGTGAACAAAATCAAGTTTCAGAAATTGATTTTGTAGATAAAACTTTATTGTCTTTTGATATTGGTGCGGGGACAACGGAAGAAGTTGTTTCATTAGGGGTAAATTTCCGTCCGCAATTAAGTAAAGGATTATCGTACGGTGTAAAAGAAACGTTACTACAAATTATTACGAGGTGGAATCGGAAATATCCTACAAAAACAATTGATAGTATTACAGAATTTAATCAAATTTATTTAAATGAAACGCACCCAAGAAATGCATTGTTAGTTGAGGAATCGCAGCCAGCGTTTTTAGGTTTAGCAGCACGTGTCGCAACGGATATTATTAACAAAATTGATGATATGAAAGACGATCCATATGTATTTATTTATGGTGGGGGCGCAGTTATTATTAAAAATAGCTTAAAAATGATTTTGAAACAAAAAGGACGCTTGAAAAATGTAATTTTTGTAGATAACCCATTATTCACCAATGCTCGTGGTCTTTTAGTATATACATGTTCGCCAAAATATAGAGAGCATAAGCAAAAAGAGTTAGGATTCACAAACTTAACGATAAGTTAGTTGGTGGAAGTATGCGATCTAGGCGATATAAACGTGGTGATCGAGTGAAAATAAATATTAATAAATCGGTATCACCTGAAATGATTGCATGGCTTAATAAACAAACTAATCCAACTAATTTCTTTTTCTTTGCAGCCCAGCAATTATTTAAACAAGTAGGAGATATTGATGTATCAAAAACCTTGCCAAGTAGCCATGTTTTTTCTTTATATGTAGAACCATCATCTCTATTAAAAGTTGAAATGAATCCATTTAAAAATGTACCACTAGAAAATAGTAAATCCACCGAAAGTGTAAAAAAAAAATCGTGGGAATCTGTTGATCAGTTAGATTGTCCATTCTTTTGAACATAGAAAAATATAGGTAGAGCCCATCACTATACATACGAATGCAGTGATGGGTTTTTGTTATTGTATCGTAAGAAGGGGCAAAACAATGTGTGCCCCTTCTATTAGTTGTTCTTATCTTATATGGGATATATGTTCTGAAACTGCTTTAATAATTTTATCCCAGTCATCGGGATGATTCTCGTGCCCTGTACCTTCAAGGGGTAATAGCTTTGAGTTCGGAATTTCGTCAATAAGTGCGAGTCCATGTTCAAGTGGAAGAGCTCTATCGTCCGTACCATGAATTACTAAAGTTGGTACCAGAATTGATTTAAGTATACCCTCATAAGAATCATCACCTGTAAGGAGGGCATGGTTAAACATGCTTAATAAATTGTTAGCACGTTCTATTTCTTGTTTTACTTGTTTCAAAGTTCTTGCTTCATCAAATATACGCTTTGATCCACAGAGTAGACGTGATCCTACAACTAAATATTTCGCTATAACATCTTTATTTGTCCAATCTAAATTCGCACCATTAGCATGATGTGTCAAAATTCTTTCATCCATTGGAGGTAAATCACGAGTATTGTTATCAGATCCAATAACGCTTGTTGCTAGTAATGTTAAGGTTAATATTCTTTCTGGGTGTTTTACTGCAGCAATTTGAGCAATCATACCTCCTAATGACATGCCCAGAAGGTGTGCCTTGTCAATATGATACGCATCGAGTACCCCGATTGCATCTTCAGCCATGTCTGCTACAGTGTAATTGGAAGTCCCAGGCTCATATGTAACAGAGCGCCCAACATCACGGTTATCATAGCGAATGACAAACCTTCCTGTGCTAGCCAACCTTTCACAAAATTCTTCATCCCAATAAACCATTGAACACGTAGCTCCCATAATTAATAATATTGCTGGGTTATTTGGGTTACCAAAGCTTTCTGTACATATATCAATACCGTTTACTTTGAAAACTTGTTCACTCATAGTACACTCTCCGTTTCATTTAAAGTTCATTAACAAATAAATAAAATATAACTTTGGTTGTTTCTTAAACTTATACTATATAAAGTAAGGTAAATGTTTTTTGCACTCATGATGCCTAATTAGTAGAGTAGCATAAATATCACCTCCAAATATAATTATTTTCATTCAAAACAAAATATTTTGAAAAATAATTATAAGTTACTAAAATAAACAGCAAGGAGGAGAGGAAATGAAAGCAATTGTTATTGATCAATATGGTAGTGTTGAAGAACTACAAGAAAGACAAGTTCCAAAACCGATTGTTAAATGTAATGAAGTATTAATACGCATACACGCAACATCTGTCAATCCTGTTGATTGGAAAATAAGAAAGGGAGACTTACAAGAAAAGTTGCGATTTTCATTTCCAATTACATTAGGATTAGATGTTGCTGGAGTAGTTGAAGAAGTTGGAGAAGATGTGAATCATTTCAAAATAGGGGATAAAGTGTTTACGAAACCCGAAAATATAGGGAAAGGTTCTTATGCTGAATACATTACAGTAAAATCAGATTTAGTAGCACAAATGCCTAATAATCTTAATTTTGAAGAAGTAGCATCTATACCTCTTGCAGGGCTTACAGCTTGGCAAAGTCTTGTTGATTATGCACAAATAAAAGAAAATGACCGAGTATTAATTCATGCTGGAGGGGGCGGAGTAGGTAGTTTTGCCATTCAAATCGCAAAATCATTTGGGGCCTTTGTCGCAACAACTGCAAGTAGTAAAAATGAAGAGTTTTTAAAGTGTTTAGGAGCTGACCTTGTTATTGATTATAAAAAAGATAAATTTGAAGAGCTACTATCAGATTATGATATTGTGTTAGATACAATCGGCGGAGAAGTACAAGAAAAAAGTTTTCAAATTATTAAATCTGGTGGTGTTCTAGTTTCTATCGTTCATGAACCACTTCATGAAGTAAAGGGCATAAAATCAGGGTTTTTATGGTTAAAACCAAACGGAAAGCAATTAGACGAATTAACTAGTATGATTCAAGCTGAAAAAATTAAACCAATCATTAGTAAAATTGTTCCGTTTAATGAAAAAGGAGTTAGAGAAGCTCATATTTTGAGTGAAAGTCAGCATACTAGAGGGAAAATTGTAATTACGATGGAATGATATTTACATAAATATACGAGTGGTGACTATAAAAAATAAAAATACGGAGTTTTATAACACATTAGAAGAAAGACAGAAAAAATGGCTAGTGGAAGTTTGTAAAATACTTCGTTCTAATAAAGATTATACTAACTTAATGGAACAATTGTATCCGATTGGTCATCATGAAAATAAAAAAATAATGAAAGAAAATCAAAAACAATTGTTTACCATTATATATAGGCTCATTATGAATCAATCAAGTGACCCACGTATACCGTTATTAATACATGTGGTAGGCGCCAGAAAATTCGTCACATTATTAGATTTCTAAAGTACATTAAAAAATAACGCAAGTACTCAAAAGAATAAGTACTTGCGTTGCTTAATTTTTACTATCGTGAATACATTTTTGGACATTCATCACCACGTGGTTCGTAAAAACAATGGCTTTTAAATTGTCCTGCAAACGGCTGATTATACCATTCAGGCGGACAAGCTCCAACTGGACGGAAATACCAAAGAGCCCACCTTGCCGGCCAGCGCCATTCACCTTGTAAAACTTTTCTTGCGATTTCTTTTTCTGATTCACGGGCACGTTGATAAAAGTATCCGTATTGAACCGCTTCGAATCCGCCAGGGCTTTGATATACAGCATCAGGTACGGTACGGAGTTGTTTAAAATCTAAGCAATCGCAAAATACACGGTTTACTACAACACATCCGACAAGTTGTTCGCCTTGTCGACCTTCACCTTCAGCCTCAGCACGAATTAAACGAGCTAGTAAATCAACGTCACTTTCGTTGTAGGGGATAAGGGGCATAGTGATACCACCTTTCTATAACTGTTATAGTAAAGAGTGTATGTTTGAAAATGAGCTAAGTGCTTTTTTACATGCAAATATCATTAAAATTTCAAGAGGAGCTTGTATGAAAAAAGCTAATTAGTAATAGTAGATTAATATGAAAGGGAGCGGTATTATGTATCGAATTCATAAAGACCATATTATTTACGCAATGTCACCAGAAAATAGGCCGTGTATTGAAGTAGAAATTGGAAGCCGTCTTGTATTTGAAACATATGATTGCTTTGAAAATCAAATTGATTCTGAAGATGTTGTGTTTCAAGAATTAGATTGGAATCGCATTAATCCAGCTACTGGACCTGTATATATTAAAGGAGCAGAGCCTGGCAACATTTTAGTAGTAACGATTGAAAAAATTAATATTGCCGAGCAAGGTGTGTTAACGACTGGAGCGAATTTAGGTGTAATGGGTCATGAGCTAAATGAAAATACAGTGAAAATTGTCCCAATACATAATGAACATGTTGTGTTTTCAAATAAGTTACGAATACCAATTAATCCAATGATTGGTGTAATTGGTACTGCACCGAAAGTAGAGAGTATTTCATGCGGTACACCGCATGATCACGGCGGGAATATGGATTGTAAAGAGATAAAAGAAGGAACAACATTACTGTTACCAGTCAATGTCCCTGGGGCACTATTAGCGTTAGGTGATTTACATGCTGCGATGGGTGACGGTGAAATTGGTGTAAGTGGAGTAGAAGTCGCTGGGGAAGTAACCGTAACAGTTCAAATTATAAAAGGAAAGCAATGGCCACTACCGATGGCTATCCAAAAAGAAAAAATGATGACTATTGCTTCAGAGAAATTGTTAGATGATGCAGCAAATCGTGCTGTACATAATATGGTGACATTTTTACATGAAGAATTAGAAATGTCTAAAGCTGATGCAACGCTTTTATTATCAGCTGCAGGTAATTTGAAAATTTGTCAAGTTGTGGATCCACTGAAAACAGCGCGGATGGAACTAGGAATGGATTATGTGGAGAAACTTGGATTTACTTTGAGTGAATTTAATATTAAATAAGAAAAAATAGAAGAAGGATACTTTTGTATAAAAGCATCCTTTTTTAATTTACGGATTTAATGAAAAGAGGTAGTATTTATTTTGTATAATTGTATATGAGATTGTGGATCGAAAAGGAGTAAAACAATGGTTAAAATTATGATTGTAGAAGATGATATGAAAATTGCGGAGCTATTATCAACTTATGTTGCGAAATACGGTTACCAAGGAATTGTTATATCGGATTTTCAAAATGTGCTAGACATATTTTTAGAAGAACAACCAGAGTTAGTTTTATTAGATATTAATTTACCGAGTTTTGATGGATACTATTGGTGTCGTCAAATCCGTGCGGTTTCCACATGTCCGATATTATTTATTTCGGCTCGCGAAGGTACGATGGATCAAGTTATGGCGTTAGAAAATGGTGGCGATGATTTTATCCCGAAGCCTTTCCATTATGAGGTTGTAATGGCAAAAATTCGTAGTCATTTAAGACGTGCTTACGGAGACTATGCACCGAAACTAGAAGAACGAATGGTTGAGCAACAAGGTCTTTGTTTATATCCAGAAAGACTTGTGTTAAAACTTAGGGGGCAAGAGATTGATATAACGAGAAACGAAGCTATTTTATTAGAGACGCTAATGAAAAATTATCCGCGTGTTGTGAGTAGAGAAGTGTTGTTAAATAAATTATGGGATAGCGAATCTTATGTTGATGATAATACATTAAGTGTAAATACAACACGTGTGCGTAAAAAGTTAAAAATGTTACATATTGAAGGGGCAATTGAAACGATTAGAAGTGTTGGATATAGATTACATATTACTTGGGATAATGGTATGGAAAAATGATAAGGCTGTTTATACGTGATCATATACCACTTATTTGTTTTACAGTATTCCAACTCATATCCATATTCCTAGTATATTGGTTTGATGGGCATAAGCATATAACGACGGCATTATATGCAATGTTTTTAGGTGTTATATTTATGGTAAGTTATTTATTATTTCGTTATTTTACTCATCGTTCTTTTTATGAACGCTTAGCAAATCCGATGCAATCTTTGGATGAATCTGTTCAAAAATCTGATTTTGCAGTTTTATCTACCGCACTCCAAGATTTGCTTGATGCACAATATCGTCATTATCAAAATCAGCTCCAATTGCAAGAGAGAAAAAATAATGATCATTTAACCTTTATGAATCAGTGGATTCATCAAATGAAAACACCTTTATCTGTA
Source organism: Bacillus hominis (assembly GCF_030348325.1). Taxonomy (NCBI): domain Bacteria; kingdom Bacillati; phylum Bacillota; class Bacilli; order Caryophanales; family Bacillaceae; genus Bacillus; species Bacillus hominis. Next base: position 2,500,829 of record NZ_JAUCFS010000005.1, on the reverse strand, counting down.
ATAGAATTAATTACACAGGATGAAGTGGATTCGCGTTTTGAAAGTATTAATGAAGAAACAGATCGGTTGAAAAAAGGGTTAGAGATGGCTTTGTATGTCGCACGTTTAGAAGCATTTACACAAGATTTCTATGTAGAAAGAGTGCAACTACATCAAATAGTGAATGATTCCGTGCATGAACATAAACGCTTTTTTATCCGGAATTTTGTATATCCAGAACTTGAAATTGATAAAGGTATTACTGTAGAAAGTGATGCAAAATGGTTACAATTTTTAATCGGGCAAATTATATCGAATGCGATTAAGTATTCATCAGGTAGTAGAGAAAAGATTAAAGTGAAAGCTTGTAAGGAAGGTAATACAGTTATACTTGAAATTGTCGATAGTGGCGTAGGGATACCGAAGCAAGATTTACCAAGAGTATTTAAACCTTTTTTTACAGGAGAAAATGGTAGAGATTTTAAAGAATCAACAGGAATGGGGCTATATCTTGTATATGAAATTACAAAAAAATTGGGACATAGTGTAGAAATCCATTCAGAAGTTGGTAAAGGTACCGTTGTACGAATTAAATTTTTTAATGTGTAAAAAGTGATTCAGGCTAAAGAACTTTTAAGATAAGTTTTTTAGCCTTGTTTTATACCTTTGATAAAATTATAAAATTAAAAATTATTTACATAAGAAAAACAAAGCAATGCCGTTAAAGATAAAAATGAGTCTTTTATTACTTGTTAATGAAAGGAGTGAATCAGAATGGATATTCGTAAAATGAGATATTTCATAACAGTGGCAGAAGAATTAAACTTTAGTCGTGCGGCAGAACGTCTTATGATGGCACAACCCCCTTTAAGCCAAGAAATTCGAAAGTTGGAAGAAGAATTAGGAGTTCAACTTTTTCATCGAACAAAAAGAATGGTTGAACTTACTGACGCAGGGAAAATATTTTTAGAAGGTGCGCGGCAAACGTTACTGCAGGTAGATAGAACCATTAAAGAAACACAGCTTACGAATGAAGGGAAAATCGGACATTTAATCATTGGTTTTGTTGATTCTACAGAAACAGTTATAGACATATTAAAAACATTTCGAGAACGGTATCCTAAAATTCAGCTCATATTACGTGAGATGACAACAGACCAGCAAATAAAAGCGCTCTACGAAAAACAAATTCATATTGGATTTATTCGTTCTGAGCAGAATAATGAAGTATTATCTTCTGAAGTTTGTTCTGAAGAATGTTTAAAATTGGTTTTGCATCAAGATCACCCTTTAACTTCGTTACCTAACATTTCAATCAAATCATTAATTGATGAACCATTCATTTTATTTCCGCGTCATTTTGGTACGAATTTTTATGATTTAATTATTAGTTACTTTTGGAAACATGGAGTAAGTTTAAATATTGTTCAAGAAGCGATTCAAATGCAAACGATTGTGAATTTAGTTGCTGTAGGAATGGGGATTTCTGTCGTGCCATCATCGGTGGAGAGTTATAAAAAATCGGGAGTCATGTATAAAGACATTCAAGAAAAAACACCGAAAATAAATTTATATGTTGGATGGAGACAAGATGAAAAGTCTGTAGTGTTAGAGAACTTCTTAATGATTGTTAGAGAGGTTTATACGACTTCACAATTTGAATTTAAAGAGTAAAAGCCCATCTTGATAGGATGGGCAGTAGGGATTTTGAAAGGGAAAATTTTATTTTATATTAGGACTGCAAAGATATTTTGTGGCTTTTATTAAAAAATTCACTGATGAATCAACCTGTTTTGCTCGGATCATACTCAATGAAACCTTTTAGTACACTATCAATCTGATCCATAATTTCAGGTTGCAATTTAACACTAGCAGCAATTACGTTTTCTCTTATTTGCTCCGGATTTGAAGCGCCAATAATCGCGGAGGAAACAGCTGGATTTTGTAATACCCAAGCAACTGCAAGTTGAGGTAGGGTAAGGTTAGTTTCTTGCGCGATGGGATTGAGTTTCTGAATTGCAGTAAGTACATCATCACTCATCCAACGTTGCACGAGTTTTTGGAAAAATGGTTTACCAGCATCTGAATTAGCACGTGATTGAGAGGGTATTGATTTACCAGGTTGATATTTTCCAGTGAGAATACCTTGTGCGAGCGGGGACCATACAACTTGACCAAGTCCCTCACGTTGACATGTTGGTATCACATCAGTTTCGATAACTCTCCACAACATCGAGTATTGAGGTTGGCTAGCGATGAGTGGAATGTTCAATTCTCGTGCAAGTGCTGCACCGCGGGTGATTTGTTCCGATGTCCACTCACTTACGCCTAAATAAAGGACTTTACCTTGCCTGACAAGATCAGCAAATGCTAACATCGTTTCCTCAAGAGGAGTTGTTGTATCAAATCTATGTGCATAATAGACATCAATGTAGTCTGTCTGTAATCGACGTAAAGATGCATTACAATTTTCTATAATATGTTTTCGTGATAATCCACGATCATTTTTTCCAGGTCCGGTTGGATGGCATACTTTTGTACATAGTTCTATACTTTCTCGGCGTATGCCTTTCAAGGATCGGCCAAGAACTTCCTCGGCTATAGTCTCCGAATAAACATCAGCAGTATCGAACGTTGTAATTCCGACATCTAGAGCGGTTTTCACACAATCATTTGCAGTAATCTCATCTACTTTTCCACCATGATTTATCCAGTTCCCGTATGCAATCTTGCTTACTGTTAATCCACTATTTCCTAGTTTGCTAAATTCCATTGAAGAATCCCCCCTTAAAAATGATACCTTTATTATAAGAATTGAAATGTAATATGTATAATATATGATTAATGCTAAATTTATATAAAAATTATATAAGAGGGAGTGCTTAGAAGTTTACTACTAGGGAAATCTAAAACGTGTAGTACACAAATGTAGTTTGTACTTGTTCAATATGAAGTTTAGAAATGATAAATAGACCTAAAAGAAAGCAATCTTTTTAAAAGCACATATAATTGCATTTACTCATAAAGTACTATTATGGTACAATATGGTTACTAACGACGGAAAGGAATGATGGGTGGACGATGATTAACTAATCTTATTTTTAAATATTGAAATTAAATAAATTTCAATTTATAAAAAATAGGATTAGTCTGCCCAATTCCAAACAACGGTATTGCTATTTGTTTTGCGTAATAGCTTATTTGGGTATAAATAATGTAACGACTAATCCTGCCAAAATTACTTTGGGAGGATTTTTTTGTTCTCCCTTAATGAAAGGGATCGGTAATATGAAAGAACTTTTAAAATTAAATGATGTATATGTTGAAATAAAGGAAAATACTTTGTTAGAGAAAATGAATGTTACAGTAAAACAAGGGGAAGTTATCGGATTAATTGGTAAAAATGGTGCCGGTAAATCAACATTACTTCAATTAATAAATGGGAAGATTGAACCCTCTAAAGGTACTGTTGAATGGCAACAAATGAATATGACAACAGCATATGTTGAACAAGAAATTGAATGTTTTAGTAGTAATGATGTGATTGCCAAAGAAGCAGAACTTCTTGCGAAATGGGGCGTGCCAACGAACGATTTTCATACTTTAAGTGGTGGTGAAAAGCTGAAAATTCGGTTAGCAAAAGGATTTGCCGAAAATCCTAATGTCCTAATATTAGACGAACCGACAAATCATTTAGATGAGATGAGTACGGAATTTCTCATTAAACAAATAAAAAATATGAAGGGTACAGTTATCGTTGTATCGCATGATCGATATTTTTTAGATGTTGTCGCAACAAAAATATGGTCAATTGAGGATAAGAAATTAATTGAGCATAGCGGTAATTATACGAGTTATATGAAAGCACGTGAGCAAAAAAGAAAAACGCAGCAGCGTGAATATGAAAAACAACAAAAAAAGATAGAACAAGTAGAAACACATATAAAAGAATTAAGTTCATGGTCACAAAAGGCACACGCACAGTCTACAAAACAAGAAGGTGTTAAAGAATTTTATCGTGTAAAAGCGAAACGAATGGATGCGCAAGTTAAGTCAAAACGAAAACGTCTCGAAAAAGAGCTAGAGAAAACGAAAGTAGAACGTGTGAAAGAAGAGTACTCAGTTGAGTTCTCTATTCAAGCGAATAAAAAAGTTGGAAAACGCTTTTTAGAAGTAAAGCAATTAAAAAAAGACTTTCATGGAAAGACATTATTTGAAAACGTTAATTTTACAATTCAGCACGGTGAGAAGGTTGCGATAATTGGACCAAATGGTAGCGGGAAAACAACATTCCTGAAGATGATTATGGGAACGGAAACTGCTGAAGGAGAAATATGGATTTCGCCATCTGCAAACATCGGTTATTTAACACAAGAAGTTTTTGATTTACCGCTGGATAAAACACCAGAAGATTTATTTTTTAAAGAGACTTTTGAAGAAAGAGGAAAAGTCCAAAATTTAATGAAGCATTTAGGATTCCAAGCTTCTCAATGGAAAGAACCGATTGAGCATATGAGTATGGGCGAACGAGTGAAATGTAAGTTAATGTCTTATATTTTAGATGAAAAAGATGTCCTTATTTTAGATGAGCCGACGAATCATCTAGACTTACCTTCAAGGGAACAGCTTGAAAATACATTAGCTGAGTATAACGGAACACTAGTTATCGTTTCTCACGATCGATATTTTCTAGAGAAAACAACTAATACGAAACTCGTGTTTTTAAATAATACGATACAAAAGCAGCTAGAAGAACCTACTAAAACAAGAGATGACATTGAAGAGTTGCGTTTAATGTTAGAAACAGAGAGACAAGAAGTATTAGGTAAATTAAGCTTTTTAACTTCTAAAGATAAAGGATATGAAGCACTTGACGAACGATTTAAAGAACTTACGAAGCAGATAAAGGCTCTTTAATGTAATTATGGGTACCTCTAGCTAGGAGGTATCTGTAATTAATAAACTTTAAATGTGATTAAGGGGGAGTATCATGGGAGAAGAAAATTTGGCTAAATTATTTAGACTAGATTGTGGTGATATTTACTTACAAGAGTTTTCCACCAAAGATGCGGAGAGTATTTATAAAATATCGAATCAACCGGAAATAGAAAAGTTTTTGCCAGACTGGAAATCGACGAAAGAACAGAGGATTCATTGGATTATCAATGATGAAATACCAGCAAATAAAACATTTCTTGATGCTGTGACAAATGCATCCAACATAGATGGTCATGTTTTGAAATTAGGAATATTTATTAAAAACACAAATGAATTTATTGGATGGTGCTGTACAGGCATTAAAGAAGAACTCCCTTCATCGAACAGAGAAATTATGTATGCTATTTCAAGTGAGTATCAAAATAATGGCTACGCTACGAAAGCGACTAAAGGATTGATTGACTATTTGTTTGAAAATACAAATGTAGATATCCTTAACGCAATTGCTTTAATTAACAACGTACCATCAAATAAAGTTATTGAAAAATGCGGGTTTACTTATATGAGCCAACAGACGATAGAAAATCAACTATATAATCATTATCTATTGAGTAAATCAGAGTGGATAAAAAATATAGCTCTTTAAAGGGAGTTATAACGCAATGCGATGAAATCAGTAAAAAAGCTTAGAGCTAAAACTCTGAGCTTTTTTACATTTAATTTATACCTGTTAGTATATGAAAGATACAATTTAGATGGCTTCTTGATGAAATTGCTTTTCACCAAAACAGGGGTATTAAGCTGTACATGTGATAACCATTTAAAAAACATTTATGAAAAGGTATTTGGAAGATTTTGTCGAATGCATGTATCTATGAAAATACAAATTTCTTACTCAAATCATCCTACAAATGAATTACTTTAAGCTCAAGTAGAAGAATGCACGGGAAAAGTGGGATGGTATAAAGAAGAATTTGGTCTTAGTCAACAAAAAGTGTTGGTAAGTCTAGTGAAGGGGTGCATATAAAACTTACGGTTGAGTGCGATTAAATGTTTAAGTTATGAAATAGTTTAAAATGAGGGAGGGGAACACATATCATAATTTGGTTTCGTCACTTGCCACAAATAAGTATGAATTTTTCAGAATGGACGCCTTTTATACAGAATAATTGGTATCGAAAACATTATATGAAGTTTGTATATCTACTTCAGATAATCATTTTTCTAATACCCAATTTCTTTGAAATAGGTTTCACTCATATTAATATATTTTATCTTATCATAATTGGTATTTTTGTCTTTACCATTCACGAATGTCTACACATTTTGGTCATAAATAAAAAAGGTGATATTAGCTTAACATGTAGTGGAATATTTTTTTGGCTAAATACAAATGCAATACTATCCAAAGCGAGATTTTGGGTCTTTATGAGCTTGCCTATTATTGTATTATCGATAGTTCCTGCTGTTATGTCGTTTTATGTATCAGGAAATATGAAATCAATCATGTTATTTATATGTTGGATAAATACATTTATCTCTGCCTCAGATATCTACAATTCATTTTTTATTGCAATTAAACCGAAAAACTCAGTTTTTTGCAGAGGTTATTATCAAGTGAAATAGTATTAATAGGGTTACTCAAATAGATTTTAACTAAAGGATTAGTTAAAATATGATACTTGAAAGTAAAAGACCGATAAAGCAATCGGTCTTTTTTCATTAATATAATAACGATTAGAAATAACATTGTGTTTTATGCCGCTATGCAAATATTATAAGATAGATGCACGTTGATTATAGTTTGAAAACAGAAATGTTATCAGTTTTTTTAGAAATCTTACAAGCGTGTAAGATAAATGAAAGATGAATCAATATGAGCAGTAAGAAAATTCCTTTACACTTTATAGTGAGCAGTACAAATGAAGGGAGAATATAAATGGAAATTTTACATGCAAAAAGTATTAGTAAAGTATATAAAGGAAAAATACCTTTTAAAGCATTGGTAGATATTGATTTATCAATTCAAGAAGGTGAATTTATAGGGATTATGGGGCCATCTGGAAGTGGGAAAACAACGTTATTGAATATGGTATCTACTATTGATTCTCCAACATCGGGAGAAATTTTAATAAATGGCACAAATCCTTTCCAATTGACATCAGAAGATTTAGCTTTATTCCGTAGGAAACAATTAGGATTTGTTTTTCAATCATTTAATCTACTGAGCACACTTACAGTTAAGGAAAACATCGTGTTGCCAATGACATTAGATGGTGTTTCTGTACAAGAAATGAACAAACGAGTAGAAGAAATTGCAGAAAAATTAAATATTGCAGATATATTGAGTAAAAGAACTTTTGAAATATCAGGAGGACAAGCTCAAAGAACAGCAATCGCTCGTGCTATCGTTCATAAGCCGCAATTATTACTTGCAGATGAACCGACAGGGAACTTAGACTCTAAATCTTCAAATGATGTAATGGAGATGTTAGATACTCTTAATAAGGAAGAAAAGGCAACGATGATGTTAGTTACACACGATCCGTATGCTGCGAGTTTTTGCAGCAGAGTCATATTTATAAAAGATGGTCAACTATATAACGAAATTTATTGTGGTGAAAGCAGGCAAGCATTTTATCAAAAGATTATGGATGTCCTTTCTTTGTTAGGGGGGAAAAGGCATGACTTTTCGTCAGTTCGCATTTAATAATATTTTTCGCAATAAGCGTACATATGCTGCTCATTTTTTAAGTAGTGCATTTTCTATTATGATTTTCTTTACGTATGCTCTTTTATTATTTCACCCTGATTTACAAGGTGAGTTACAATCGACAAGTGCAACAATAAGTGCATTTGGTACATTGGGATTTAGAATTTCGCAAGGATTGATTTTTGTATTTTCATTTTTCTTTATTTTATATTCAGTTAGTTCGTTTTTAAAAACGCGTAAGAAAGAATTTGGCATATTAATGATGCAAGGTATGTCAATGAGACAGCTTAAGAAATTATTATTGATTGAAAATATGTTAATTGGATTTGGTTCAATTTGTATAGGAATTCTCATAGGTCTCATATTTTCTAAATTAGTTTTATTGATAAGTGCAAGTGTATTAATGATCAATAATGGTTTGCCTTTCTATATACCAGTGCAAGCGGTACTATTAACAGTCATCACGTTTCTTTTCTTATTTTTAATTGTTTCGCTTGTTACTTTTAAAATGGTAAAAGTAACAGAACTTGTAGAACTCATTCAAGCAGAAGAAAAACCAAAACCTGAACCGAAATCTTCAATTTTATTATCGCTACTTTCTTTAATTAGTATAGGGTGTGGATATATTTCAGTATTTCGATTTATCTCAAGTCACAGTTTTATTATGCTTGGAATTGGTGTACTCCTTGTAATTATAGGAACGTACTTTTTATATACACAGTGTAGCGTTTATATATTGCATCTTGCGAAAAGGAGTGAATCTTTCTTTTTAAAAAGAACAAATATATTAACATTCTCAGAATTGATTTACCGTATGAAAGATAATGCAACCATGTTTTTTATAGTATCTATTATTTCAGCAGTTGCATTTACAGCAATTGGTACGACAGCTACTCTCGGTAATAGGGATTTGGTAAGAATGACAAATCCGTATACATTTCTGTATGTAAGTTTTGAAACAGACAAAGAGGTAGATAAAAATCTCTCTACTATAAAAAAACATCTTGCTGATGCTAATATTCCTTATCGAATGGCTTCGTCTTCAAATAAATATACAGAAAGTAACGTATATGTAATAAAGTTAAGTGAATATAACGAACTTGCGAGAGCACTCGGGTATCAACAAGAAACGATTGAAAAAGAAGATGAAATTTTACTAATCCCTGGAAGGGTATCCCAAAAACAAGAATTTAGAAATGGTGACTATAAAAAGAATATTGAAGTCATTCAAGGAGATTGGACAAAGACATTTCGTGTGAAAAAAGCTGTAGAAAATTTAGTTTTACCGCATGATACTAGCAGTATTTATATTGCTGTTCAAGATCATGTGTATGATGGAATTCCTGTTTCTCCTGACCAAGATGATATAGGTGATCAAAATCGTACTTACGGATTTGTTGTAGATGATTGGATGAAAACGAAAGAGATTTCAAACCAATTAAATAGTATATTTGAAAAAGATGTTAGCAAAGATAATTTCTACTTTCAAGCTTTAACATTAGATTTGTTAAGTGCAAAGCAAACGAATGGATTATTACTTATGGCAAGTGTTTTAGTCGGAATCGTCTTCTTCACATTCGCTGCTAGTTTTATCTATTTTCGATTATATACTGATTTGGATCGCGATCAACAGCAATATAAAATGATTTCGAAAATGGGATTAAGTAAACGAGAATTAAAAAAAGTTGTAACGAGACAGTTATTATTAATGTTCTTCTTACCGATTGTCGTTGCAGTGATTCATACTGTAGTCGCTTATACGGCATTACAACAATTAGTCGATTTTTCTATTTTAAATAGCTCTATCGTTATTTTAATTTCATTTATATGTATACAAGTTTTATATTTCTTTATAACTCGTTGGCGTTACCTACAAAAGCTGTATAAAACTATGGAACAATAGAGGATATCAACTATTAAGATTACAGAAAATCATGTAAAAAACAAATTGAATTATGAAAGGAACCGTGATGAAAAGAACACTAACTATCTTCATGTTAATTATAATAATTTTAATAAGCTTAAGCGCATGTTCTAAAAATGAAGACTTATTCCCAGCTAACGGTGTACTAATCATTGGAGATGAGAATAATACTTCACCAATTATTAATCGTTATAAGGAAAATACGAAAGAAAATGAAGTTTATTCAGTGAAAACAGGTAAATTTGGAAAAGGGGAGGTACTAATATTAAATGAATCTACTGCGCAAGCGATGATTAAAGAAAAGATTTTTTGTAAACGGGATAATGTATCCAGTTCTATGCCTATAGACACATTACCGAATTTTCCAAAAGAAGGCTCACTATTATTTACACATGAAGACGAAAAGACTATACAAAGTATTGAAATAGAAGGAAGAGAGATTCCCGTTAAATATGATAGTAACGCTTGGATTGGTAACACTCGTAATTATGGGTTTCAATGGTATGTGATTGTAGCGAAAAATAGTGTATATAAAGAAATAAAAGCAAATGAAACGAAAATGCAACTTCTTCATCTGAAAAAATCTTTAGGTGACGAAAAACCTAAAATGTCGACAGATAATACATTGATTAATGAAAATGTAAAAATAAGAAAGCTAATTAAAGGTTTAGAAGGAGAAGTATCTTTTCAGTTTGTAACGATTGGAGAAAAATCTTAAAAAAAGAGTTCAAGGTTGATAATATTTTTATCAACCTTGAACTCTTTTTCGTTTATAGATAACTCAGGTAACATAGTTTACATTACTTCATTTAATCGAGTCTCGCTCGTTTCTTCAATCATATTTAAACTTTGAACCGGACTATTTTGAGCTTCTTTTTCTTTACGGGATTTTTGTAGCATTTCAAGTATGATCCATAAAGGAACACCTTTATCTTTCAACATCTTCCATAAATCTAATTCGTTAAACTTATGCTCAGGTTGTTTCATTTCTTTTTCAAATGAACGAATATCAAATTTGATTGGATCATTGAATTTCTTATCTTCAAATTTAGTAGAAGAGATAGTACTATGCTCAAGACTAGGGGGAGTTATTTTAGTAGGTTGAGATAATGTGTGAATGTTTAATCCGATTTGCACGCTTTTTTCCTTCCTTTCAAGCAATGAAATTAGTTTTTTTATGATTTTTAAATCCATTTAACATGAGGAAACTATATTCAATTATAAATTCAAATAATTAGATTTACAAGTTGTATTGTAAAAAGTAAATACTTACTTGAATTAATATTTATCAACATTTGTGTATGTTTTCTATATATACAACGTATATATAATACTTTACATTATGTTTAAGTTGAAAACTAATTGTGTAAATCTTTTTCATAGAAAAATGTAAGCGTTTTATTAAAAGGGGGGAGAAAGTATGCGGAGATTATTTTTAAAATTATGTTTTTTTGGAGTAGTGACTGTTTGTGCAATTGTAGCGAAAACAACTTACGCTGAAGAGAGGCAACAAAATAATTATCCTATCATTTTGGTAAATGGATTCGCGGGATGGGGTAGAGAGGAAATGCTCGGAGTTAAATATTGGGGTGGTGTTAACGATATACAGGAAGATTTAAAAAGAAATGGTTACACAGTACATACTGCTGCTGTTGGACCTGTTTCTAGTAACTGGGATCGGGCATGTGAATTATATGCGCAAATTAACGGTGGAGTAGTAGACTACGGTGCCGCACATGCTGAGAAACATGGACATAATCGTTTTGGTAGAACTTATAGTGGTCTTGCACCGAATTGGAGTGAAACAAATAAAGTTCATTTAGTTGGACATAGCATGGGTGGGCAAACAACGAGAACATTAGTGCAGCTATTAAAAGAAGGAAGTTTTGAAGAAAAGAATTATGTGGGAAATCACTCAAATACAAATATATCACCACTATTTGAGGGGGGAAAATCATATGTTCATAGTGTTACGACATTAGCAACTCCTCACAATGGTACAACACTTGCGGACGGAAGTCTTCTGTTGCCATTTGTTAAAGATTTACTCATTACAGCTGCAAGTTTAGGGGGAAATAATAATTTATCATTATATGATTTTAAATTGGATCAATGGGGTATAAAAAAGAATGCTGGAGAGTCCTTTTTCCAATATGCTGATCGTATTTTAAATAGTTCAGTTTGGAAAAATAAGAAAGATATTAGTCAATGGGATTTAAGTACTGATGGTGCAAAAGAGTTAAATAATTGGGTAAAGACTCAGTCGGATGTATATTACTTATCTTATAGTGGACATGCATCGCAAGCAGCACCTATAACAGGTTTACATTTACCTCATATAACGATGAATAAAGTGCTAATGGGGAATGGATTCTTCTTAGGTTCTTATGCAAGGTATGAAGAGAATCGACCATTAATAGATACTTCTTGGTGGCAAAATGACGGTGTAGTAAATACAAATTCTATGATTGCGCCTTCGTCTAATATGGTTGCAAATGATAATGAGTCATTACAGATTGGAAAATGGAATCATATCGAAACGAAAGCAAATTGGGACCACCTCGATATGGTAGGACTAAGCGTTTCAGACACGTTAGGATTTTCTAATATTCAAGAGTTTTATAGAACAATTGCAGAAAAATTATCACGGTTACCGAAATAGATAATATAAAGCGCTCTCGATGGAATTCGAGGGCGCTTTATATTATATTGAAAGAGGGATTTGGTAGAAAAATATGGGGGGATATTATGAAAATTCGAGTTATATTATCAGGATATGGGACAGTGGGAAGAGAGTTTATCAAATTATTAAACGAAAAATATTTATATATAAATGAAACATATGGAATTGATTTAGTTGTTAGTGGCGTGATAGGAAGAAATATTGCAATACATAACGGGAAAGGTTTGCAGATTAATGATTTATTGAAGTATGGTAGTGGTTCTGCTGCAATTGAAAAATATATCGAACATTATCCAGAGGACCGTGGAACGATTAATATAAATGGTACTGTATTAGTTGAATCAACTGCTACAAATCTTAAAAATGGAAATCCAGGGAAACAGTATATGAAACAAGCTATTGAAAATCAAATGGATGTAGTAGCTATTTCAAAAGGCGCACTTGTTACAGCTTGGAGTGAACTTAATGAGGCAGCACGTATTTCAGGCTCACGTATTCGATATAGCGGTGCAACTGCCGCTGCGTTACCAACATTAGACATTGGACAACTAAGTTTAGCAGGTTGTCATATTGAAAAAATAGAAGGAATATTGAACGGGACAACAAATTATATTCTTACAAAGATGTATGAAGAAGATAAGACGTTTGAAGAGGCGTTGCAAGAAGCACAAAATAAAGGGATTGCGGAGACTAACCCGTTATTAGATATAAGCGGGATGGATAGCGCTTGTAAATTATTACTTTTGACGAATAGTTTAATGGGAACAGATTATTCACTCAAAGATATACAAATAAACGGAATAGAGCATGTTACAACGCAACAAATTCAAAATGCAAAGGAACAAAGTAAATCTATTAAATTAATTGCATCAGCATATAAAGATGATAATGGAAAAGTAAACCTTAGTGTACAACCTTGTAATTTAGAGAAAGAACATCCATTAGCAAATATAAATAGTATCGAAAAAGGAGTTACATTCTTTACGGATTCAATGGGACAAGTGACAACGCTTGGAGGGGCCTCAAACCCACGTGGGGCAGCCGCAGCCGCTTTGAAAGATGTAATCAATTTATATCGAAAGGATTTATAGGCTTGATAACCGTACCGCTATGCATAAAAAATACATATGTAGTGGACCTTTTGAGAAGGAAATAAATATGCAAAAATAATTGCAGGGGGTAAGGAATTGTTTAAGGATTTTAAAGTTGTAAAAGATCGTCCCGTTTATATTCAATTAAAGGATTATTTGAAAAAGATGATTATGAAAGGGCATTTGTTAGGGAACCAAAAAATCCCATCAACCCGCGAACTGAGTGAATTACTATCTGTGAGCAGAAATACAGTACTCGCTGCTTATGCGGATTTAGAACAAGAAGGATTAATTTATGCAGTTAAAGGAAAAGGAAATTTTGTTGCGAAGGTGGATATATCTAACACCTCGTCTGTTGAAATAGATTGGAAAAATAAACTCAATACAGTTACCGCATTAGCGGATGAATTAGATTTAATGAAACATGGTGTTCGCTGGGAAAAAGGAATGATTGTTTTTAATAGTATTGCCCCGGATGAAAAGCTATTTGATGTTGAAAATTTCAAAAGAGCTTTTCTTACTCGTATGTCCATTGAAGGGGATATCGTATTGAACTACGGATATGCAAAAGGTTATAGACCGTTAATGAATTATTTACTTCATTACATGGAAATGAAAGGTGTAGATATTTCGAACAAAGATATTCTAATTACAAATGGATTTACAGAAGGATTAGATATTGTATTATCTTCTTTATCGAAGAAATCAGGGCGTGTTATTTGTGAGAACCCAACTCACCATGCTGCATTGAAGCTTTTTCGTTTACATGGACTTGAAGTTCATGGGATTAATATGAATGATGATGGTATTGATACGAATGAAGTAGAAAAAAGTTTGCGTGAAATGGATTTTGATTTTGCGTATTTAATTCCTTCTTATCATAATCCAACTGGTATTGTTACGAGTTCGGAGAAAAGAACGGAATTGATGAGGTTATTTTCAAAATACAAGATTCCTATTATAGAAGATGGATTTAATGAAGAATTACGTTATTCAGGTTCACATTTAGCGCCATTATTAACTTTTTCTGGGGCTGGTAATAATGTGATTTATATTAGTAGCTTTTCGAAGGTACTTTTCCCTGGTTTACGTGTAGGTTGGATTATTGCAGATAAAGAACTGATACATTATTTAGAAAGTGTAAAAAGAGCAAGAACGATTCACACTTCTACGTTAGATCAAGCTGTTCTGTTTCAATATTTACATGAAGGATATTTTGAAAAATATTTAAAAAAAGCAAGATCTGTTTATAAGAAAAAATATGAGTTAGCTGTTGAGGCATGTAATCAGTACATTCCGTTTAAAAGAATGACTGGAGATGGTGGACTTCATTTATTTATAGAGTTAGAAGAAAAAATTAATGCCCGCACACTTTTACAAAAGTGTTATGAGAAAGGCGTAACGTTTTCTCCTGGAGATGTTTTTTATTCTGATGGAGGAGGAGTGAATACCTTCCGATTAGGCTTTTCACGTTTGAAAGAAAAGGAAATAGTTAGCGGGATTCAAATAATTGGTGACACATTAAAAAATGAAATTTGGAGATGAGAAGATGAGAATTGGCGTTATTATGGGAGGAGTATCCTCTGAAAAACAAGTATCAATTATGACTGGGAATGAAATGATTGCACATTTAGATAAGAGTAAGTATGAAATAGTTCCAATTACGTTAAATGAAAAAATGGATTTAATTGAAAAAGCGAAAGACATTGATTTTGCATTGCTAGCATTACACGGAAAATACGGAGAAGATGGGACAGTTCAAGGAACGCTTGAGAGTTTAGGTATTCCATATAGCGGCAGCAACATGTTATCTAGCGGTATATGTATGGACAAAAATCTTTCAAAAAAGATTTTGCGTTATGAAGGAGTAGAAACACCAGATTGGATTGAACTTACAAAAATGGAGGATCTAAAGCTTGAAGAGTTAGATAAGCTAGGATTTCCGTTAGTGGTAAAACCAAACTCTGGCGGCTCGAGTGTTGGAGTAAAGATCGTCAATGATAAAAATGAATTAATCTCTATGCTAGAAACTGTATTCGAATGGGATTCTGAAGTCGTAATTGAGAAGTATATAAAAGGTGACGAGATTACATGTTCAATTTTTGATGGGCAACAGTTACCTATCATTTCAATTCGACATGCTGCTGAGTTCTTTGACTACAATGCAAAATATGATGATACTAGTACAGTTGAAGAAGTTGTAGAACTTCCAGCTGAAGTACAGGAACGTGTAAATAAAGCGTCACTGGCTTGTTATAAAGTATTAAAATGTAGTGTTTATGCAAGGGTTGATATGATGGTGAAGGACGGAATTCCATATGTAATGGAGGTTAATACATTACCAGGGATGACACAATCAAGTTTACTGCCAAAAAGTGCAGATGCGGCTGGAATTAATTATAGTAAACTATTAGATATGATAATTGAAACTTCATTAAAAGTAAGGAAAGAAGAAGGTTTTTAAGATAATTGTACAATTAAAACTTTTGATAGTTCCACGAAGTATGCTATGATAATTACAATACGACAACTAAATATTTATCCACTAGGGGGGCCTTTTATAGGCTGAGATCAAATGGAATTTTGAGACTCTTAGTACCTGATCTGGTTAATGCCAGCGTAGGGAAGTGGGAAAGACAAGATATTTAATGCATAAATTAATATCGTCTAATTCACTTTCTTTACGCCTGTAAAGAAAGTTTTTTTATTTTACAGCTTTAATATATGGGATAAATACTTATGTTTTATAAACTATTGGAGGGATTTAAATGACTTTTTCACAATCATTACGTAAAGAAGTAGATTCAATTTGGGAAGCAAGTTTTAATCACCCTTTTGTAAAAAAACTTGGCGAAGGAACGTTAGATTTAGCTAGTTTTCGTTATTATGTGCTTCAAGATTCGTATTATTTAAGTCATTTTGCTAGAGTACAAACGTTAGGTGCTGCAAAGGCTCTTGAATTAGAAACGACGGCTCGTATGGCGCATCATGCACAAAATACTTATGAAGCTGAGTTATCATTACATGAGAATTTCGCAAAAAAATTAGGGATTACGAAAGAAGAAAAAGATAATTTTATTCCTGCGCCAACTGCATATGCATATACATCTCATATGTATCGTGCAGCTTATGAAGGGCATTTAGGAGATATTATTGCAGCTATTTTACCTTGTTATTGGTTATATTATGAAATCGGTGAACGTTTAAAAGTGTGTCAACCTGAAGAGCCAATTTATCAAGAATGGATTTCTGCTTATGGATCTGATTGGTTCCGCACGTTAGTTGAGGAACAGATTGCTCGATTAGATGCTATAGCTGAGACAGTAACAGAGGCAGATCGTAATCGTATGAAACAGCATTTTATTATTAGTAGTCAATATGAATATTCATTTTGGGATATGGCTTATACATTAGAAAAGTGGCCAGTGAATACTGATGTAAAAGATGTAATTGGATAAAGAGTAGAGGTATTGCTATACATAGGTATAGACAATACCTTTTTTTATAGTTTTTTGATGATCAAGACAAATGAAGAAAGGAAGTAAGAATTATATGGAAAAATTACGGTTATTAACATTGTTGTATTCATTTGCAAAATCAAATGATTCGATTTCAAAGGTAACAATTACGTCGGTAAGGGTAGGTATAACTTGATCAATATCGTTTTTTATAGCTCGAAATGCAGATTCTATTGTGTTTGGCTCAGTCTGTCCCGTGATTCCGGTAGGCCCAGTATCGCCAGTCGGTCCAGTGTTGCCAGTGGACCCGGTAACACCTGGGGGTTACATAGGTGGGAGTGTAGGTCCGATTGAACCTGGATTTAATGCAGCGGAGGATAAAAACTTGTCCAATATAATTCACCTCTGAAAAATTCGTGTTACTAATAGTAAAGGCAATGATAGAGCAAAGCGAAATGGACAAGCGATTGTATATGTGGAATTTAATAAAATAGTGATTTTAAAAAGACTACTACCTCAGTTTCTTATGTGAGTAGTAAAGTGACTTCCATTATTCGTGGTTTAAATGAAGTGGTATTGGTTTTAACTCGACCTCAAATAATTCACTTTCAAGTTCATTAAGTGCAAACATTGATACAGGGTATGGAGATGTATTAGACAAAACTTGTGATGAAATAGATTCTCCTGATGATGAGAAAAATGTAACAAACACTTTTGAAAGTGGAGGGACCATAATGATTACACGGTCAGTTTTTTGTAACGTATTAACCAACTCCAAAATTATATAGTTTTATAAGAATTTAAAACTATATTCGATAAATATGCGGATATTTTTATTAATGCTTTTCCATTAGTGAATGGAGAAAATTAATATTCATTGTAAACAATCTAAGAGCACACATATATGTGTACTCTTAGATTAGAAAGATAGTTTTCTATGAGTGGGGGCCTCATAAAATATCATATGCTTGTCCGATTTAAATGTGAGAAGATTTTTAATAAAACGCTATATTAATACGAGATGAGGGAGTGAAATGGAACAATTATCTATATTTGAAATGGATGAAACGAAAATCAAGTTGTATGAAGCATTGAAAGCTAATAACTACAATTGGTATCGAGGCTCACAATGGCATTCGCAGTCGCATTTTTTATGTTTCTTCCGGTAGCACTGATGTGAACGGTCGTAATAGTAGTTTGGCATAAAATCACGCACCTGCTTTTTAGTACATGCTATGCGAGGAGTAGGAGAGAGGCTTGGACAATAGAGTATAGTTATTTAAGCGTAAGGTAAGACGTAAATAGAAAAGACCATCTCATTTATTGTCATTTTTTGAGGACATCGATGAAAAAGAGATGCGTAGACTTGTGGTGAAAGAGCTGAAAAACTACAAAGCATTGTGCGTCCGGATGAAAAATCAAGAAGAACAGGCTCAAGCGGGGGGCGTTGTTTTTTTTCCGAAAATGAAAGGTGACGATAAGAATCATGAGATACGTTTTAAACAAATTGAACGGACGTTACAATACGCGCTTGATGAAGATGAACGCAAGATAATTGAAATGAAATACCTGGGGAATCGCAAGGTTAAAGATTCTTTTGTGTACAATGAATTAATGATAAAACGTGATCCTTTTTATCAGAAGAAAAAAGTGCTATTCAGTTGATAGCTACGGCTTTGGGGATTATATAAACGTGGTTTTAGTAAATTGAAAATGAAATAATAGCTTTTTGTGTTCTTGATATAGATTGTTATATGATACGTGTAACTCTAAAGGAATGTTTTTATAGTGAAAAGAAGATCTGAACTGAAAGACGGATTAAGGAACTGTTGAGTAGCAATAAAGTTCCTCCACTAAAGGGCCAGATTGTGGAGGAAACAGAAAGAGTAAGAATACTGATTAAAGATCATTTGTGAAACGTTTTACTTAAACTAAACGTGGCAGGTTACTTTAAAAATATGCTATATTATCAGCTGCATGTCCTATACGAAAAAATCTCCGTAAGCATATATTAATTTAGGTAAAAGCTAGTTTTTTATTTAAAATATGTTTTTAAAAGGGTGATAAAATGCATAATCAAAAAGATCAGGACAGGTGCTTCCAGTGCGACTTTCTCTACATTGGTGATAGCTTCGACGACACTGTGAAGACTTTCGACCCGAAAACAGGGAAGTTCCTTGGCACTTTTGTCGCACCAAATAGTGGAAACTTGCATGGTCCCCGGGGACTTATCTTTAACCATGTGGGCAATCTCCTTGTCACTAACCAGAACGTCGGGCAAACCGAGAATGGCGACGTATTGAAGTTGAATGGGCAAACCGGGGCGTTTCTGGGCGAACTCGTCCGTTCAGCCGAACCAGGCGCTCCGTTGGCACCGCGCGGTATCTTACTCTCCAAACATAATGTCCTGTTTGTGGCGGATTTGGGTGACTTCGACTTCAACACGGGCATAGAAGTGCCTGGAGAAGTGCGGATGTACAATGGTTCCACTGGGATGTTTCTAGGCAACGTCGACCACCCCTGCTTCAACCCTTTCCACCCCCGCGGATTGGTCTTCGGTCCTGACGGCTTGCTGTATGTCTCCGTCATTGACTTTTTAGATTCGAATAAAGGCTGGGTGCTGCGCTTCAACCTGAAATCAGGGGGATTCGATGTGTTTATTGTGAGTGATAACAAGAACAAACTCCATCGTCCCGAAGGTTTAGTCTTCGGTCCTGACGGCAACCTCTACGTCACTAGTTTCAAAAAACTTGATGACCCTAATGACACCGACAAAATTCTGATCTTCGATGGTGATACTGGCGAGTTTATCGACAAGATTGACCTCTATGCCCCGGGAAAACCACGTGCTTTCGCACAGGCACTCCTTTTTGGACCGAATGGAAAGTTGTTTGTCCCTATTACGGGCCCGTTTGACAATGCTACGGGGGCCCCTACAGGCGAATTTACCGGTTCAGTACGGCGTTATAATGTCCATAGCAAGAAGTTCAAGGAGGTGGTCCCCCCTTATAAAAAGGGCGGCCCATTGGGAGTGCCGTGGTACCTGACGTTTGGCAATACGAATCCCGCAACACTAGCTTACCGGTGTAACCGGGAAGAGAGCAGCCACCATCATCATCATCAACCTCATGAGGAAAGTAGTAACGAGAGCAGTAGTTAATATTTGAATATATAAGGAAAGACCGCTTCTAGAGTTTAGAACGGTCTTTTTAAACCTTCTAAAAGGTTAGATTCACAATATCCTATGATTTGTTAAACGATATTCCATATTCAGCGAACGGGTGCTTGTCTTGAATAAGATTTAAGCAATGATCTTCAACAATCGGGAACGATTGTTGAGCAAACACAGGTAGAAGAATGATTAAACTTTTTTATGAAAAATTATTCACTAGCAACAAATAACCCAAGGATTTTGATCAAAATGATTAGGTTTCTTCTGTTGAAAAATCAATTTTTGTAGCATGCTTTTGATCAAACTTTATTACAAACCACTAGCATTCACGGCAAGCTTATGGGTTAATAATTAATCTACGGCAAAGATATGCTTCCTTTAGTGGCAACTTTATGGGTAAAGTCACATAGATGATACTGTTTTAGAAGAAATACGTAATCAAAGGTGAAAGCGATGAATTACGATGACTTAACTACAAGAATAACCTGGCATGTTTTATCTGATGTGAATGGAATTATGACAGTGGCTTTTTGTAATAACAAACATGTAGTTGCAATTGTGTCAGGACCATCACAAGAAATACATATGAAATTGAAAGAGAGTTTTACTTGATTGTTTGAACAAAACAAACTCGAACGTGAGATGGCAGGTGAAATGTAGATGGCGAGACAGCGTAGTCCAGACCGTGATAAAGCATTCGAAATATACAAAGCAAGCAACGGTGAGAAGCCACTTGTTGAGATTGCAAAGGAGTTAAATCTAAAGCCGTCTCAAATCAGAAAATGGAAATCACAAGATAAATGGGACGAACAATTAAAAGGTAACGTTACTATTGCGAAAAGGAGCGTTACTAATGTTAAAAATCCCGAGACAAAAGCTAAGTTAAAAAAGATGCTAGATGATGAAGAGCTGACGGAACAAGAACGGCTCTTTTGTTTGTATTACGTGAAGTACTTTAACGGTACACAAGCTGTATTGAAAGCTGGTTACGCAAAGAGTAGCGCTCATGTTACGAGTAGCCGGTTACTTAGAAGAGAGCGTGTAGCAACGTACATTCGAGAGATTAAAGGTGAAATGGTTGAGAATATCTTCTTTGAAGCGATGGATGTATTGAATGAGTACATCAAGATTGCGTTTGCGGATATTACGAGTTACGTAACTTTTGGCCAAAAAGATTTACAAGTTATGGGACCGTTTGGACCTGTGAAAGATGAAGACGAGAATCCAGTTATGAGAACCATTAGTTATGTTGATTTTAATGAATCGGATATGGTTGATGGCTCTATCATTACAGAAGTGAAAAAGGGCAAAGAAGGCGTATCTATCAAGCTTGCTGACAAGATGAAAGCACTTGATAAACTGGCGATGTATTTCGATTTAGTGCCGGATAACTTCAAACGAAAAATTGAAGAAGAGCGTCATCGTATGCAAAAAGAGATGTATGATGCACAGATAAAGAAAGCTAACGCTGAGACTGAAGCACTAACTGGTAAAGGGAAGAATGAACCAATCGAGATTTAAATTACTTTCTTGTTGGTGGCTATGGCTCATTAGTACACGCTATGCGAAGAATAGGAAGGACAATAGAGTATAGTTATTTAAGCGTAAGGTAAGACGTAAATAGAAAAGACCATCTCATTTAGAGACAGTCTTTTTAATTACTATAATCTAGCATTTATCAGTCCCAAAGACATGTTCTTTGCCTTTAAGTTGGCACTGAAAATATTACCAATGTTTCCTTTTACAATGACAACAAATAAAGAAGCATTTACAGCGACACTTATTTCGCTTAAACTTCCAATCATCATCACAATGGTGCTTTTCTTTAGATTTCCACCAATCATCATCACAATGGTGTTTTTCTTTAGATTTTCACCAGTCATCACAACAATGCTTTTTCTTAGAACTCCAACAATCATTATTCCAGGACATTCTTTTATAACTCCCTTCAATTAGGGTTCATATTATTCTATGTTTTAGTAAAAAAACGGCTTGTTTATTAACCTATTATTATATTATTAAATGAAAAAGTGCTTTCTATTAGATATAGAATTTATTGTTGGTTTTTTAGTTTTTTGTAAAATTATTGTAAATAATAAATACAATACACTTATATATTATATAATCAGAATGTATAATTTTAATGATGTTAGAGGGTGATGTAAATGATAATTACTTTAAACTTTTAAAATAGTTGTTTTAATAACTTATAATTCGAATAAAACGTTATTTGTTTTTCTTTTAAATACTTGGTTTAAATTGATTAGATTAAGTAACGGTTTTTTCTAGTTTTTTGATGATCAAGACAAATGAAGAAAGGAAGTAATCATTATATGGAAAAATTGCGGTTATTAACATTTGAAAATATAGTAGCACCCCTTTTAAACGAAAGTGTATCATTTATATATTTTCCTATTGAATGGCTGGACATTGTAGAAATACATTATAAGACGTTTTTATTAACGAGTAAGTTGAAACGTTTGAATGAAAGATTGTATGATATGTTTTCTGATATATTGTTTATTCAGCATAATCCGTATGTGTTAAATGAAAATACGCCATGGATTATATCAAAAGAACCTATAATACAAGAACAACTCGATTATATTTTTCAAAGTTGGTATGAGGTCATTCATGATTGGAAACCGAACAAATTAATAGAACCACCCAAATATGAATGGCATAACGATTTAATTTCTAATTTGCCAGTCTTACATGATAATGAAACGTATGCTAAGTGGGTACCCGCTTTAATTTCACATATTTTTTGTGAATGCCCTGTACAAATGGAAGATAAAATTGAAGAAGAAATCTTTTTTTCTCCACTACGATCACAAAATATTTGTGAGGCCATGTCAGAACCAATTAAAGATGAAAAAACACAAGATTATTTCGCTTATGTATATCGGTTTGAATGCATAACTCGTGCAGGAGAGAATACCCCTTTATTAAATGTTTCAGTAGGCATTCGAAGATTCTATCAAGAATATAATCATCCAGACATACCGTTGCTTTTGAGACGAAAACGGGGCATGATATTGATTTCTACCCCAGATTCTGCATTAAATAATAAAAAGTTGAGGTTTGTAAAACTGAAAGTACAGCAAGCGACAAACGGTATGAAATGGATTAAGTTATTTAGAAATTTAAAAGATGATTTTCATATAGGTGGAGAAGTTGAACTAGATCATATACTCCAATATCCGAAAGACTATATCATCGGGACAAATATAACGGTGTTACTTCCATATAATGAGAGAATATATAAAGTGCAAGGTACTAAAATAAAATCTGGTATAAAAGTAAAGGATAGAGAGTATTTATTTAAAGAATTTCAGCAGAAATTCTCTTATTTCACATTACTCCCAGAATGTAAAAAGGTAGTAACAAATAATGAAAATGAATTATTTCCTTTAATTGCACCAAAAGGATTAGAGACCTTAACGTTAGAAGTTTGGTCCGACAATATATTAATGGAAGTAGAACAAGCATTAATTGATAGTGAAATTGTTTTAGCTAAGATTGGTGAGTCATCTTATGTATTAAATGCAGATTCTCCAGTATTGCTAAAGGTAGTGAGATTTAATATTGAAAAAGTGTTGCAAAACCCATATAAAATGCAGTATTGCCAGAAATATAAAACAAACCTTGTAGATGATGTTATGAAAGCTGTTTATGCAACTGCAGGAGAGCGGAGTGATGCGACATTAGCGTTAATCGCAATGGAAAATTGTGATGGGCGTGAGAAAATTGATCCAAAACAAATCGTTCGAGAAGGGTTTGCACGAACAAATCGTATTTCAGCATTTATTAATTTATTTATAGGCCAAAGTGTATCTCGTAAAACAATTGTAAATTGTATTCTTAGTTTATTAGAACAGAAAGGATTTTTGAAACGTAGTTGGAATAAGATAAGTTTACCTTGTACATATGTCAATTTATCAATTGAACGAATCTCGAAATTTGATTTCTTGCCTATTTTTTCAAAAATACAAGGAAGAGAAATTTCATATAAATTATATGGGAATACAGAGTGGCAAACGATTGAACGGTTATTATTAAATGTAAATAAACATAATGCATTTTTGCCGCAACCATCAAAAAGAAATGATATGGGGGCTCTTTTTAAACAATGTGTTTCCGAAACATTAATGGGAATTTTACAACATGCGAAAGAGCGGAATGAACAAATTTATTTCATTGTAGATGCGAATATGAGAAAATATTGGATAAAAGAGTTACAAAATGAAAAAATTGATATAGATATTGTACCTGAGATTGTTCCGAATATAAAAAAAGTTCCAAACTTAAACGTGATAAGAATAAATACAGATTTTGATGTACCATGCTACGGTATGATGGAATGTGATGATGTGACGGATGGTACAGGTTTATATGTGGATCAAAAAGG
The DNA here is from genome assembly GCF_030348325.1 of Bacillus hominis. Taxonomy (NCBI): domain Bacteria; kingdom Bacillati; phylum Bacillota; class Bacilli; order Caryophanales; family Bacillaceae; genus Bacillus; species Bacillus hominis. The sequence goes on along the minus strand of NZ_JAUCFS010000005.1, from coordinate 2,476,460 downwards.
TATGTATTATAGCACTGGCGAATACGCATTACATTGTAGTGAAATTTTGCAGCGATATATACTTGAAATTCTACCGTTAGGTGTAAAACCTGTAGAAAGGGATTATGTCGTAAAAATGATTCATTACATGTGCTGTAATTCAAGTATGCTCTTGGAAAAGAATATACACATGACATATTCCATGCATATGGCTAAAGTAATAAAAAGTTACATGACTGATATAGATGTAAGAGAGCTTAAAGAGTTTGATGATGAATTGGATGTAGATATAATGAAAATAGAAAAGAAAGATTCAATTATTTTACTTTAAATAATAGTAAACAAATCCTGCTCGTTATATCGATCAGGATTTGTCATTTTTTTATGTAAATAATGCTATCCTTTGTCATGTATCATTTCTTTTAAGTATTTACTTTATTAACATACAGGATTAAGATGTTTTTTAGAAATACAAAAACTATATCATATGGAAAAACGAGTTTTATTAATTGAAAAAATTGAAAGGAATGGGGAATTGTGAAGAAATTAGATGTGCTATTAATGGTACTAAGCGGCCTCTTTCCAGTTGCGGGTATTATGAAGCAAATCCCTCTAGAACAATCTTTATTTATTGGAGGACTTTTATTTTTTACTAGTTTCGGTAGTTACTTTGCGAAAAAGATATATTCACGTATATGTAGCTGGATAGCGTATGCGCCATTTATAACATTACTGTTAGTCATTTGGAATCAGGATATTTCAACAAGTTCAATAATATTGAACGCGAAAATCGCCGCTTGCATTGCGTTAATTCCGTGTTTATTCCGGTTTCGTACATACGGGCTTACTTTGGGCTTATTTTCATTATGGGCCGCTTTACTATGGGATATAAAAGAAGTACAATCGTTAGTCATACTTGAGCGTATGACTAGTTTAATGACAAGCCATTACTTATATATTCTCCTTTTAGTTGGAGGACTTATATTAGGTGGATTACTTGCGATGTTATTACACCGTAAAGAGAAAGACACTGATAAAGAAAATACTAATTTATTTAAACAAAAAAAGAAACGTAAAAGGCTATCTTTTAAGATTCGCCTTCCAATATTACCGAAACTTAAAATGAAATTATTTAAGTTTAGTGGAAAAGCATCTAAACATAAAAAACCAGAAAGAGTCCATGAGCGTAATTACGAAGAACCAGTTGCGAAATATGAAATGACAGAGCAAATAGATCAGTACAATGAAGGCACTGTTCAAGGACAAACAAGGATGGAACGCCGAAGAAGTAGGTATAATGCATAATGAAATTTAGTAACCTCTTAATGATTAATCATTAAGGGGGTTTTTTATGTAATTAAATATAGGTTGCTTATGAGGGATTCATAGCATATTTTAAAGGTGGGGACTTAAATGAAATAATGGGAGGACAAAATGCTTATTATTATATATATTTCTGCTTGTATACTATTCTTAGTTAGCTTTTTACATGTTTATTGGGCTTTCGGAGGTAAGTGGGGGACAAATAGCGTCATTCCAACTGAATCTGGAGAAAAAGCATTTACACCTCGTGCAGGAATGACATTGTTCATTGCGTTATTATTAAGTGTGGCAGCAATAACTTTATTACAAGAAGCAAATGTTGTTCATTTTATAATTCCTACTTTTATTGTTCAAATGGGTTCCTGGATTTGTATGATTGTTTTTTTCATAAGAGTAATTGGTGAGTTTAATTATTTTGGAATCTTTAAACGAAAAAAAGATACGCATTTTGCTAGAATGGATACTATTTTATATATTCCTCTTTGTGCATTTTTATCTTTATCCTTCTTATTAGCAATTATAATGTGAACATATAAAAGATAATTATGTGTTGTAAACGTGGATATCAAATAAGCGGTTTCTGTGCAATCAGAAACCGCTTATTTGTATGATTGTAAACATCGGCTATTTGGGAACTATTTACTTTGCTAAAGTAATAGAGAAGGCTTAGAATTGGTCAGAAAAATAGTGTGTGAAATATAAATAAAAAGGACAAGCAGTCGTACCTACTGTCCTTTAAAGGAGAAAAGTCTTTTATTTTAGAACTACGAATAAACAAAAAATCTGTTTGTAATTAGTTTTACCCCAAATATACATGCCTATACAAAAAAGGGATAAGTAAAAAATACTTATCCCAGGAAGGGAAATCCAAAACACCAAAATGGCTTACATTGGTATGCAGGTTCAAAAGTAGTATATGTAAAACGAAAAATCTTATACAAAAAGTAGACAAGCAAAATAGAGAGTCCAATGAGTTAGCCAACTGCGAAAAATTGCTTTCCCATTTCACGAAGAGTAAAGCTATTAGTTCAAATGGTTTGTTGGTAATATTTTTGATATTAAAAAAAGTATACAGAGAAAGAAAATAAGTGAAGAACCTACATGCTTCCAGTGGATTGTATCTATTACGGTGTATATGAAATTATTCAGTTAATCAGTGAATCAAAAGGCGAAAGAAGATATTGAATATTATACAATTACGCGGAATATAAAAGGGACATAGCTAATGTATAGTTACACTAGCTGGATAGATATCTTGAAACAAAATCGAAAAAGAGCGCTAGAACAAGAAACTAATAACCACTTAGAAAGATATGTAAGAGGTGGACGAGTAAAGGAAACGAATCTGAAAGAAATGAAGCGTGATTTAGTTTTAGATTCTATGAATGATGCATTTTCTTCATTTTTTTTGTGCCTAAAATACAACTAATAATTGCGAGTAATGCATTTGAAGAAATGGAATGTACGGTCCAATAAATTCCTGTTCCAGCAATTAAATCAATAATTATAAATTTTTTAATTGCCGAACTTTTTACCACATGAAAAACAAATTGATTGTTAGTATTATTCAATGTTATCACATCCCTTATCTTTTTTTTAATATATGACAAGGCGTGCTTGTTCTAGTCTTTATGTAGTAGGACAAGATCTTCGTGTCCTACTTAATACTCAGAAAAAACCTCTAATCACATTAGGGCATCCAATTGTAAGGGTGCTCTTATTTTTTGGAAAATTATCATGAACATTATTTCTATGTATAGTAGGATTCAATAGGGAAGGACTAACTAGAAATAGTATTCGAAGTAAAGAAGAATCCAAACGGTTTCATTTTAATTATAATGTTCTTTAACCTTTGATTTTAAATTTATCTTTCACGTTTATAAATATTAAAAATAATATAATAGCAGAAATTAAATTAGACAAGTAGAAATCTTGATGAAACATTAGTTCAAAGATGACATCGAAAGTATATAATAAAGCGATAGCAGGTAATATACAAATAAATATAAATCTCCAATTTTTTAAATAATGTTTATAATTTGTAAGTACTTTCTCCATAAATGTTGCTCCTGTAATTTTTATTTTCTATATAATTATACATTTAAATACAAAGATTTACAAAATGTTTAATAATTATTTAATATTTATTGTGATTTGGATAGATCAGGGATACGTAAAAAATATTATAGGTTTATATCTTTAGAGAATTGTAGGAAAAGCGTTTTGGTAAAAATTTAGATGGTTGCAGCAATCAGTATATAAAATGATTTGACTTTAAAAAGACTTTTAAACAAATATGCTAAAATGATACACTATAATCTACGTTATTTTAGAAATGAATAGAGGGATTTATATGATAGATAAAATTAAAAATGTTGTTGAGGATATGTATGAAGATGAAGCAAAACATTTACTTCAAAGTATTCTTATACAGTTAGATGTATTAGATGAGAATTATAGCGAAGATATGATAAAAAATTTAACGAGTATTCCTAAGCAACTGACGAATAATACATCTTATAAAAGAAATGTAAAAGAAAGTACACATATTCATATCACTTTTGATGAATCAACAGGCGGATGTTTAAAACATATGTTAAGTCAAGAAGAACTATTTGAGGAGAGTGTTGTTTCATTCTCTGAATTCTTTTCAATTGGACCGATACACAAGATACATACGAATGAAGGGCAACTAGCAAGAAAGCAATGGTTAGTAAACAACTTAACTGCTTATGATAGTTATTTTGAAGAAGAATATTTACCAAGATTTATGGAGACTTTAGATGAACTACATTCTATTCCTAATGAAACACCGATTACCATTTGGAAGGCAGATAACGCCCATGAACATGTAGGTCTTTGCTTTGTAATAGCTCAATTACAAGATAAGAAAAATATTCGTGTTATGAACACATCTGAAGCAAGTCGAAAACTTTTAAAAAGAGATTATGACATACGTGGCACAGGAGAATTAGCACCTGAAGATTTAGCATTTATCCGAAAAGGTTTTATAGAGTTATCACATTTAACCGAAGAGAACAGAAAAAATCTTGAACATGAGTGGAATAATTTATCAAATAGCACAGAATTTTTAAGAATTTGGAAAGACAATGTAGTGCATTCGGTGAAAGAAGACTATTTTGATCCATTTATTATTGAATGCGCGAAAAGAATAGGTGCTGATAAAGACTTCCTTAAAGCTCCGAGAGTAATTGGTGAAGCACTTGGCCTTGTGGAGCAATTAGTTGGAGATATGTTTTTAGAGTATCGCTTGAAAGCATTAATTAATCAAGATGTATTTGAATTTGAAGGTTCACTAGAAGAAATGCGTTTTTATAGTGTGAAGTTGAGAAAATAATAAATACATTCCGTTTATGAAAATCTTGTAGTTATAAAACTACAAGATTTATTTTTTAGTTGAATTTGGGCTATACATAAGCTTCCGATAGGTGTTATATCACATATGAATGTTAAAGGTAATGAATGAAAAGAAGGTGATTTGTTAATATGTATAGCCAACAAAATTATCCATATGATCAAACGATGTATTATAACCCACAAAACTACGGATATGAAGATGCAAATGAATTTAGAGATATTGAACAAGAGGATTATAGACCAGATGATGCGGAAGATGCCCCAACTTCACCACCACCGTCACAAGCTCCGTCGTTACCGTCTACATTCGCTTCTCCTGCACAAGCGGGCAATATGAAATCATGGATGTGTAATTGTCTTGGAAGATGGGGATATTTACGTTTGCATCGTCCGGGTCCTTTCGGAAGAGACTTATGGTTCTTTCCGACGGAAGTAAGAAGAAATGGGGTCTCAGGCTACACTTGGCAAGGTGGTCGACGCCGTAAAGTAAGTTATCGATATCAACAAATTAGTAATTTTATGTGCTTTGCATAATAGGAAGTGAGAGAGTAGAATAATTTTACTCTCTCACTTTTTTATTTTTCAATATACGAAGTAAGATTTTAATTGAAAATTTACAACTTTCTAGTTTTTATTGAAGTATAATTCAAATGTTGGGTTGATTTACACAAATAATTGAGAGTGAGGGAATGCAATGTCAATAAAAAATAAGGTTGGCCGAAAAATAGAAGATGGCATTAATTTAGCTTCTGCTCGGTTTAAAGAAGATGCTTATGAAATTTATAAAGAGTCGCGAAAAATACAACCTATTTTATTTGTTAATAAAGTCGAGATTGGTACAGAATGGCTTATTACAAGATATGAAGATGCACTGCCTCTTTTAAAAGATCCACGTTTAAAAAAAGATCCAACTAATGTGTTTTCACAAAATACAATGAACATGTTTCTTTCTGTTGACAATAGTGATTATTTAACTACGCATATGTTAAATTCAGATCCACCTAACCATAATCGTTTAAGGTCGCTAGTACAAAAAGCTTTTACACCGAAGATGATTACACAATTAGAAGGAAGAATTCAGCAAATCGCGGATGATTTAATAAGTGATGCTCAGCACAGGGGTACGTTAAATCTTGTAGATGATTATGCGTTTCCATTACCAATCATTGTAATAAGTGAAATGCTTGGTATTCCAAAAGAAGATCAAGAAAAGTTTAGAATTTGGTCGCATGCTGTCATTGCCTCACCAGTAACACCAGAAGAAATAAAAGAAACTGGACAGCAACTATCTGACTTTATTACATATCTTCAATATTTAGTTGATGTAAAACGACAAGATCCTAAAGAGGATGTGGTCAGCGCTTTAATACTTGCGGAAAGTGAGGGACATAAACTTAGTGCCCCGGAACTATATTCAATGATTATGTTACTTATCGTAGCGGGACACGAGACAACTGTGAATTTAATTACAAATACGGTATTAGCACTTCTCGAAAATCCTGATCAATTACAGTTATTAAAAGAAAATCCAAAACTAATTGATTCAGCTATTGAGGAAGGATTGCGATATTATTCTCCAGTTGAGATTACAACTGCAAGATGGGCGGCTGAACCTTTTCAAATTCACGATCAAACAATACAAAAAGGAGACATGGTTATTATTTCATTAGCTTCAGCAAACCGTGATGAAACAGTATTTGAAAAGCCAGAGGTATTCGATATTATACGAGAGAATAACCGTCACATTGCCTTTGGTCATGGAAGTCATTTCTGTTTAGGGGCTCCACTGGCTAGGTTAGAAGCAAAGATAGCTATTTCTACTTTGTTAAAGCGTTTGCCATCGTTACAAATAAAAGGTGAGCGTGAGAAAATTAATTGGCAAGGTAATTATTTAATGCGTTCTTTAGAGGAATTACCATTGTCTTTTTAGAATAGTTATATTGAGACATGCATACAAGACAAATGTTTTACATAGAGTATGTATGTGTTATTTAAATTCGAAACGGAAGGGTGAAAACATCCCAATGATCAACTAATTCTATTTGTAAGAGATCTTCGTTAAAAAACGAAATATTCTTCTGAATAGGATTAGTATGTGCATGTATAGAAAAGGGGTGTATTTCGCACTGCGAATATATAGTCTTTTCATATGATTTGTGCTGCCTCCTATTTAGAACACGAAATAGGAGGTTTTTTTATGTCGACGACTGTAGAAACGAAACAAAATCATGGGGTATCACAAGTATTAAAAAATCGATTTGTACAAGGGATTCTAGCATCAGCATTATTTTTACAAATTGGAATTTGGGTTCGTAACTTTGCGGTATTACTTTATGTTATGGAAATGACGAAAGGAGATGCATTCGCAATTTCCATGATTTCAGTTGCTGAATTTGCTCCAATTTTCATTTTTTCCTTTATTGGAGGAACTTTTGCTGATAGGTGGAAGCCAAAGAAGACAATGATATGGTGTGAAACGTTAAGTTCTATTTCAGTATTCGCTGTGTTAATTACTCTTATGTTTGGAACGTGGAAAATCGTGTTTTTTGTGACGCTCATTTCGGCAATCCTTTCACAGTTTTCCCAACCATCTGGAATGAAATTATTTAAACAACATTTATCGACAGAACAAATTCAATTAGCAATGTCTATATACCAAACGATATTTGCAATATTTATGGTGTTAGGACCGATTCTTGGAACATTTATCTTTCACAGTTTTGGAATCTATATTTCAATAATAATTACTGGTATCGCATTTTTACTTGCTGCAGTTGTTTTGTTATTTCTTCCGAAAGATCTTGAAAATGATAATGAGAAAAAAGAAATCACACTATTACAGGAAATGCTAGATGGTATTCAATATGTAAAAAAGAAAAAAGCATTAACTTTGCTCGGTCTATGTTTTATGGCGGCTGGACTCGGTATAGGGCTTATCCAGCCACTTGGAATATTTATTGTGACAGAACAACTAGGATTATCAAAAGAAAGTTTACAGTGGTTATTAACAGTAAATGGTGCAGGGATGATTGTCGGAGGAGCTTTAGCAATGATATTCGCGAAAAACGTGGCCCCGCAAAAGATGTTAATTGTAGGTATGCTCGGTCAGGCAATCGGAATTGGTATTATAGGCTATTCCACAGACTTATGGGTTACACTGACTGCACAACTTTTTAGTGGATTAGCTCTACCATGTATTCAAATTGGGATTAATACGCTTATCATTCAAAATAGTGACACGGATTTTATTGGTCGCGTAAACGGCATTTTAAGTCCGCTATTTACCGGTTCAATGGTAGTAACAATGAGTATTGCTGGCTCATTAAAGGAGATGTTTTCATTAAGTATGATGTATGAAGGAACGGCTTTACTTTTTATAATTGGATTATTGTTTATTTTACCTATATACAATTTAAAGCCAGTAATAGCAATAGAAAGTGAAATGAGTGGTAAAGGAAGTGCTGTACAAAATGAATCCTAATCCAAATGTTAAATACCCTATTGAAGGAAATCAAAATGTCCAATTTATAAAAAATACAATAACGAAAGCTAATATACTTGTTGGTGACTATTCTTATTATGATGCGAAAGATGGAGAAACTTTTGAAGATCGAGTATTACATCATTATGAATTTCTTGGAGATTGCCTTACCATTGGAAAATTTTGTTGCATTGCAAATGGAGTTACCTTTATTATGAACGGAGCAAATCATCGGATGGATGGATTTTCGGCATATCCATTTAATATCTTTGGAAATGGGTGGGAGAAGTATACACCTAGTTTGTCTGATTTACCATATAAAGGTGATACAGTTATAGGAAATGACGTTTGGATTGGTATGGATACAACGATTATGCCCGGAATAAGAATAGGGGATGGTGCAATCATTGCAGCTAAATCTGTTGTGACTAGAGACGTCGCACCATATACAATTGTTGGCGGAAACCCTGCAAATATAATAAAGGAACGATTTACAAATACAATAATAGAAGAATTATTGCAAATTCAATGGTGGCATTTTGACATTGAAAAAATAACTGAAAATATAGATGCTATTGTACAAGGAGATATTGAACCATTAAGAAAGCTAAAAAGGGAATAAAAAATGCATGACAAAGAGTATCATACCTCCGAATTTTGTTAATGATAATAGAACAAGGAGGTGCGATACTATGGCACAAGACGTTTTATGTGAAGTAAACAACTGTAAATTTTGGGCTAACGGCAATAAATGTAGTGCAGATGCAATTTATGTAGTAAGTAATAAAGGGAAACAAGCTTCTACTACGGAAGAAACAGATTGTAAAACTTTCGATCCAGAACTATAAGTTTTTGAAGGGTAGCCAAATCGTGGTTGCCCTTTTATTAATTATAGTATTGATAATAAATCTCATTTTCATTCATGTTTTTTAAAATTATTTCTTGACCTGAAACGCTTTTCATAAATTATAAATAAGAAGTACTTAACGAGCTTAATGTGAAAACGATACCTTTTCGTTAAAGCGATCTCGTGTATTTATAGAAAGTGGTGAAGAAATAATGAAATTAATCGCAATTGATTTAGATGGAACCCTTCTTTCTGGGAATAAAATGATTAGTAAAGAAAATGCAGAAGCAATTCGAAACTGTCAGGAAGCTGGCCATGTTGTAGCAATTTGTACAGGACGTTCTATTGTGGATATTGAAAGACTTTTGTTAGAAGTTGATTTGGAGTGTCCGATTATTGCGGAAAATGGTGCACTTATATATAAAGATAAAAAAATGATGAAGAGATATCCAATTCAAAATATGCAGGCACTTGAGATTGTAGAATATCTTGAAGAGAATGGCTTGTATTATCAGCTTTATACTAATAAAGGTGTGTATGTACCGGATTATGGAGTAGAGAGTGTACGTAATGAAATCGAGTATGTGAAGAATGCAAAAGAAAATTTCGATTTGAAAGAGTTAGAAACGATTGCTGCATTATACCTTGAGCATACAGCATTTCATAGTACAGAAAGCTGTAAACCAATTGTAGAAATGGATATACATGTGCATAAACTTTTACCGTTTTCTTATGACATAGAGAAATTAAAAAAATTAAAAGAAACGTTTCTGCATAATACGGATTTAGCTATTACATCTTCCTATTGGCATAATTTAGAGATTAATCATCGAGATGCTCAAAAAGGAAATGGATTATATACTTTAGCAGAACACCTTAATATTCCAGTTGAAAACACTGTAGCAATAGGCGATGGCTTAAACGATGTTTCTATGATGGAGAAAGCAAATATATCAATTGCAATGGGAAATGCAGTTGAAGAAATAAAAGCGATGTGTCAATACGAAACGTTAACAAATGAAGAACATGGTGTCGCACATGCTTTATATAAATATGTAATGTAATAAAAAAAGAAAAAAAGAATCCAAATAGATTCTTTTTTTCTTTTTATTAGGGGTAAGGTATTCTATGAGATTCATAGAAGCCTTATTACACCTCATTATATAGAATATATTGGAATAAATGTTTATATTTTTCATGAAAGTTGTGAATTTTTTGTGAATTATACGTTTATTGTATTTTTATACTGCTACTAGCAGCGCGTAACACTCCCATACTATTTTCTGTTTTTAATTGAAAAATAGAATTTGTTCGAATAATTATTCTACAGCTATATACCTAGGCGCACTTTCTTCGTATAATGAAGAAGTATGAATTTTGAATTTGTATAAATTTTACATATCGAGGTGAAAAAGGAATGAATGCGCGGCTAATGGAACTTATTGATGTGAGTACAATAGAAACCATGGCAGAACAATTTTATAAATTAACCAACATATCACATCAACTTCTTGATGCTGAAAACGAATGTATATTTTCATTTGGAATTAATGAAATGAAAGTATGTAAACTTCCCAAAATTGAAATCCCCCTTTTCTTATACAATCAATATTTAGGATCTTTTGTTGTATGGTCCAAACGAAGCGAAATTTTCAATTGCCAAAAATATTTTGAAATGCTTTCTAACCTCATTATAGCTGGGGTGAAAAAAGCAGTTCAAAGTAAAAATACATCGTTACTTTCTCGAAAAGAGGAAGAACTACATACGATCTTACAAAACATGCCTGTTATGGTTGATGCGCTTGACTATAATGGAGATTTTGTTTTGTGGAATCGAGAATGCGAGATTGTAACAGGTTATACTGCTGAAGAAATAATTGGGAATCCAAACGCTCTTCAATTACTGTATCCTGACCATAATTATCGCCATCAAATACAAAATAAATTTTTGACTCGTGGAAAAAATTTTAGAGATTGGGAAATGAGTTTAACATGTAAAAATGGTGAAATTAAAACGATAATGTGGTCCAATATATCTGAGCAGTTTCCTGTAACAGGATTTAGTTACTGGGCTGTTGGGGTAGATATTACACATTTAAAAGCGATAGAAGGGCAATTAAAACAACAAACCTCTGAATTAGAATTAATTTTTAAAGCTTTACCAGATTTATGTTTTTTAACAGAAGACGATGGGACAATTATAGATTATAAAGCAGGATCTCCTACAAAATTTTACGTACCCGCAGAAGCTTTTATGGGAAAAAAGTTTTACGAAATATTACCGTCTCCAGTAGCACAGCAATTTCAAGAAGCAATTCGCCAATTGAAAGAAGAAGGAAAGAATGTAATTGTAGAATACCCTCTAACAATTAATGAAAGTATCGATTTCTTTGAAGCTAGATGTTTACCATTATTACAAGATAAAATTATGATCGTTGTCCGCGATATTACAGAGCGGAAAAAGGCAGAAGAATTGCTAAATAAATCAGATACACTTGCGGCAATTGGTCAATTAGCAGCCGGTGTAGCACATGAAGTGAGGAACCCTTTAACTGTAATAAAAGGATTTATACAATTATTCCAAATTAACAAAGAGGATCAAGAAAAATATTTTAATCTTATGCTTTCTGAAATCGAGAGAATTGAAGCAATCCTTCAGGAATTTTTGTCGATTGCTAAAACAGATGAAATCCCTACTGAGAAGAAAAATATTTGTCAAATATTCAAAAATGTTGTGTCGTTAATTAACACAAAAGCAATTATGATAAACATTCAAGTTGAGTTATTTACTGATTCCAAAGAGATGATTATTGAATGCTCTGAAAATCAATTAAAACAAGTATTTATTAATATTTTGCAAAATTCAATTGAAGCGATGCCAGATGGTGGGAAGATTTCAATTCATATTAAAGAAATGAATGAAGGTGGTATCATAATAGATGTAGTAGACGAAGGAATAGGGATACCAGAAGAAAGAATTAAGAGATTGGGTGAACCTTTTTATAGTACGAAAGAAAAAGGAACAGGAATCGGATTGATGCTAAGTTATAAAATCATTGAAAGTCACCATGGGACTATTAGTATTATGAGTGATGTTGGTGTCGGGACAACTGTAACAATTTACTTACCAAAATTTCAAAATGAACCGTCCATATCAAAGAGTGAAGATAGATCCTTAACAATACGCTCTATATAACTCGTAAATAATTAAATACGCAATAACAAAGGGCCTAGTGAAAACTAAGCCCTTTGTTATTGCGTATTTTTAAATTTTATTTAGTAAACTTTACCTTTTCTTTACCATTGCTTAAATTTCTATTAAGTTTTAAACATTATATTAATATTCATACAACGTAATGTTTAAAAAATAATATTACTTACTATATGGAGACTACATATAGTAAGTAATGAAACGAAAGTGATGTAGGGAGGAGATTATAACAAGGTGAAAAAGCAAAAAAAGAAGAACGGTTGGCCAATACCAATACGGTTAAATATTTTATTCTTTTGTGTATTTTTATTATTTTCTGGAATTATAATCCAGTTAGGTAAAGTGCAAATTTTCGATGGAGAAACATATAAAAATGAAGTAGAGAAGAGGGAAAATGCAACAGTTAATCTTACAGTACCACGCGGGAAAATTTATGACCGTGAAGGCAATCCAGTTGTTGACAATAAGTCTTTACGTACGATTACATATACAAAGATGAAAGGTGTAAAAGCGGAAGAAGTGTTAAAAACTGCAAGACAACTTGCAGTAATAATTGAAATGCCGCAAGAAGATATTGATAAGTTAACTGAGACTGATAAAAAAGATTTTTGGATGCAATTAAATCCAAAACTTACTCAAAACTTAGTATCTAAAAAAGAAATAGATAAGTTTAGAGAAAAGGATATTACCGGAAAAGAGCTAGACAAAAAAATAGAAGAGTTAAAAAGAAAGCGTGTTACAGATAAAAATCTTCAAGAATTAACAGCTAATGATATAGAAGTGCTAGCTATTAAAAGTAAAATGACTTCAGGGTATCAAATGGCACCTCAAATTATAAAAAAAGATGTTAGTGAAAAGGAATATACTGTGATTAGTGAAAACTTAGCAAATCTCCCAGGTGTAGACGCATCAGTTGATTGGGAAAGGCTCTATGTAAATGATGGCTTATTCCGTTCAGTCCTTGGAAATGTTTCGAATGCTGATGAAGGACTACCACATGAACGATTAGATTATTATTTAGTGCGTGATTATAGCCGGAATGATCGGGTCGGGAAAAGTTACATCGAACAACAATACGAAGATGTGCTTCATGGTACGAAAAAAGAGGTAAGAAGTATTGCCGATAAACAAGGTAATACAATTAGAACGGAAACAGTTTCTGAAGGGAAAAGCGGCAAGAATTTAACTTTAACGATAGATATGGAATTACAGAAAAAAGTAGAAGAGAGCATAGAAAAAATATTAAAGGCCTATAAAGGTTCAGAATCGATGTTGGACCGTGCTTTCGTTGTAATGATAAATCCGAAAAACGGTCAAGTATTATCAATGGCAGGGAAAAAGTTAGTAGAAAAAGATGGGCAAACAGAAGTTGAAGATTACGCTTTAGGTACGATGACAAGTTCATATGAGCTTGGATCAACTGTTAAAGGTGCAACAGTATTAACTGGTTTCGAAACGAAAGCTATAACACCAGGTACTTACTTTTATGATGCGCCTATGAAGTTTAAAGGAACTAAGGAGAAAAAATCTTGGAAAGATTTCGGGAATATTGATGATCTAAGAGCTTTACAAGTTTCTTCTAACGTTTATATGTTTAATACAGCATTAAAAATTGCAGGTGTGGATTATGTTAGAAATAGTTCACTAGATATTAAACAAGAATACTTTGATAAAATGAGATATTATTTCAGGCAATTTGGTTTAGGTGTTCCAACGGGTATTGATTTACCGAATGAAACAGCTGGACAAATCGGGAGAAAAGATAATCAACCAGGTTTCTTATTAGATTTTTCTATTGGCCAGTACGATACGTATACACCACTTCAGCTTGCACAGTACATTTCTACTATTGCAAATGGTGGGTATCGTATGAAACCACAAATTATTCAAGAGATTAGAGAACAAACTGTGCAAAAAGATGAAATCGGTAAAGTCGTGCATTCAATAGAACCAGTTGTTTTAAATAGAGTGGATATGAAAGAAGATTATATAAATCAAGTAAAAGAAGGATTTAGAAGAGTATTCCAAGAAGGAGATGGAACAGGAGTAAGGGCGTTCCAAAAAGCACCATATAAACCAGCTGGTAAAACAGGGACAGCACAGACAGTATATGGTGGAGAAAGCGACATAGGTAGAAATGATAAAGGTGAACGAATAAAATGTTATAATTTAACATTAGCAGGATATGCGCCATATGATGATCCAGAAGTAGCATTTTCAGTTGTTGTGCCATGGGTTATAAATGACAAGTCGGGTATTAACTCTGATATTGGAAAAGATGTTTTAGATGCTTATTTCGAATTGAAAAATAAGCGATTAAATGGTGAGGCTACAAAAGTAGATAATTCAAAAGAGGATTAGAAAGCATGAAACGTCTCTAGTATTTAAATGGACTAGAGACGTTTTTAAATACACCCCCAAACTTATGGATGAATCAATTGTGATAGGTAAAGTAGAAATAGTTTATTAGCCATTTGACCAAATGAAAAGAATAAAGTAATTTAGTTCAAGAGTATTCTATTAAGTATTCACCTTTTATATATAAATGCATATATTGATAGCATAGGACAAGCAAAAAAGCTTGTACCTTACCTCACTGAACACTCCTTATCACAGCTAGGCATCTACTTTTGTAGATGCCTTTTTTTATGTTGATGCTTGATAATTATTTATCCTGCTATTTGGAGCAGTAAAATTCCCACCTCAAAATTTAGTGAATGCGAGGAAGTTAAGTGGGAGATCAATTGCTCGTAAAGTCCAATTGGTTCAATTAATAATCAGTGGGGTATGGACAAAACCGCTGCTGATTAAAGTTTCACTTTTAAATTGTTATTCGCAAATCGTACAGCTGTATTCGCATGTGTATAAGCAGTATCAAAAACAGGAACCGATAGATCACTTTGTGAAATGAGCAAGGGAATTTCTGTACAGCCAAGTAGTATTCCTTCAGCACCGTTTTTAATTAATGTATTTGTGATTTGTAATAGCTTTTCTTTTGATATTTCTGAAATAATCCCTCTACTGAGTTCTTGTAAAATGACATGATGGATGAAAGTTCTATCTTCTTCATTTGGGACAATTGACTCAATGTTGTAATTTGCTAGTCTTGATTTATAGAAGTCTTGTTCCATTGTTTGTTTTGTTCCCAAAAGTCCGATACGCTTAATATTATATTCTATCATTGTTTCAGCACTTACATCTCCAATATGGAGGAGTGGTATTGATATTGCCTTTTCTACTTCTTCAGCAAATAGATGTATAGTATTGGAACACATAAGTAAACATTCAGCTCCAGAGTTTTCTACCTTTTTGGCTACTGTGACTAATTCATTTTTTACTTGTTCATATTGATGGTCTTGTAATAATCTGGTTATCTCGCCAAAGTCCATACTATATAAAACAAGTTTTGCATTTTGATTATATTGAGTGAGAGTAAGTGTATTAATATGTTTATAGTATAACGATGTTGATTCCCAACTTAGTCCACCAATTAAGCCAATTACTTTCATCATGCATTCCTCCCGTAACAATTTTGAATTCATTATTCCATAATTCCGATAAGAATACAATGATTTAGATTAACTATTTATCGAAAAATAAAAATAGTAAGAAAAGTATTGAAATTATTTATTGTTAGTGCCATAATACAGATTACAAATACATACTTATCCAGAGAGGTAGAGGGAACGGCCCTATGAAGCCTCAGCAACCCCTATGTAATTACATAGGAAGGTGCTAATTCCGCTGAGGACACTATGTGTCTTTTGAAAGATAAGGGGATTCTTGTACGTGAAAGAAAATGACCTCTTATTTAAGAGGTCATTTTTTGTTGTATAGAAAGGAATTGTCGATGCATAATTCACTTTCAAAATAAATATAGAGTATTAAAAGTTGAATAATACGAGAGGGGAATTGTAATGAACAAATTAACGACAAAGCTAGTAGTAGCAATTGGAATTGGAGCAGCTTTATACGGAGTATTAGGGCTTTGGGGATTTTCTATCGCACCGAATACCTTTATTAAACCAGCACTGGCTATTTTAACAGTTTTTGGAGCGTTATTTGGCCCGGTAGCAGGACTTTTAATAGGACTAATCGGTCATACCGTTACAGATACGATTGCTGGTTGGGGTATTTGGTGGGGATGGGTTATTAGTTCAGGTATTATTGGTTTTGCAATGGGACTCATTCAAAAAAGAGTTGGTTTTAGTGTAAAACATGGAACGTATAATAACCGTGATATTTCTTATTTTGCAATTGCAGGATTAATTGGTATTGTCATAGCTATTATATTTGCTGGAGCATTCGATATTATTGTGATGGGAGAACCGTTTGACAAAATAGTTATACAAGTACTAGGCGCAACAATTGCAGACGTTATCGTATTTTTAGTTCTTGGCTTACCAATCACGATTGGTCTAGCGAAATCAAATAAGAAACATACACATTTAAAAATTGAAAAGTAGGGATGAATACATGCAACCAATTATTTCTTTTGAACAATTTACCTTTCAATATAGGCATGCCGCGCAGCCTACTTTAAAAGATATTACATTTCAAATATATCCTGGGGAAAAGGTACTTATCGCTGGACGAAGTGGTTCAGGGAAGTCAACATTAGCTCATTGTATAAATGGGTTAATCCCATTTTCTTACGAAGGAATAAGTACCGGTAACATTTTAATAGCTGGAAAGGATCCGAGAGAAGGTAGTGTTTTTGAACAGAGTAAACACGTAGGGACAATATTACAAGATCAAGATTCACAATTTATTGGTCTTACTGTCGAAGAGGATGTAGCATTTTCATTAGAAAACGATTGTGTAAATCAAATAGAAATGAAAAAGATTGTTACGGATTCTTTAAAAAAGGTAAGCATGCAGGAGTTTCATGCACAAAGTCCACATGAATTATCAGGA
Organism: Bacillus hominis; assembly: GCF_030348325.1. Classification (NCBI taxonomy): domain Bacteria; kingdom Bacillati; phylum Bacillota; class Bacilli; order Caryophanales; family Bacillaceae; genus Bacillus; species Bacillus hominis. Next base: position 2,459,324 of record NZ_JAUCFS010000005.1, on the reverse strand, counting down.
GGTCAAAAACAAACAGTCTCTCTTGCAGGTCTGCTAACGACAAATGCAGATATATTATTATTTGATGAACCGTTAGCTAACTTAGATCCAGCAAGTAGTTTGAATACTATAGAACTCATTAAAGATATTCATGAGAAATATAATAAAACAATTGTAATTATTGAACATCGAATAGAAGAAATTTTAAACCTTGATTTAGATAAAATTATTTTAATCGATGAAGGAGAAATTGTTGCGATGGGTTCACCGGATAGTATTCTAAATTCTAATATATTACCAAATATCGGACTAAGAGAACCTATTTATATAGAAGCTCTAAAGAAATTAAATTTTGACAGTAATAATGTTGGGGTATTTCCGATTGAAAATCTACGTAATGCAGGCGTTCATAACTTATTAAAGAACTGGATGCGGAAGCAAGTGTCATCTAAAAACACGTATATTAAAAAAGCCTTATGCAAGATAGAAAATTTATCATTTACGTACAATAACAAACATACAGTCTTAGAAGATATCAACCTTTCAATAGGAGAGGGAGAGATAATAGCCTTATTGGGTCATAATGGAGCAGGGAAATCGACATTAGCTCATACTCTTATAGGAATAAATAAAACAAAGAATGGGAGAATAACATTCGATGGAGAAAATATAAATTCTTGGTCTATTCGTAAACGCGGGGAAGTTATTTCTTACGTTATGCAAAACCCAAATCAAATGATTACACAGCCCACTGTTTTAGAAGAAGTTTCATTTTCATTAAAATTAAAACAAGTTTCTAAAGATGAGATTGAGAGTAGAGTCGAAAAAGCTTTAAGAATTTGTGGATTATACCCATTTCGTAACTGGCCAATTCAGGCATTAAGCTACGGACAAAAAAAGAGGCTTACTATTGCATCTGTACTTATAACAAACCCAAAACTTATTATATTAGATGAGCCGACAGCTGGACAAGATTATTACCATTACAAACAGTTTATGTCCTTTATTAGAAAACTGGCTGAAAAAGGCATATCCTTTATTATTATCACACACGATATGAATCTTGCTTTAGAATACGCAGATCGAGCGGTAGTTCTGCATGAAGGGAAAATCATTGCGGACAATACTGTATCCGCTGTATTAGGGGATCAAGGAACGTTACAAAGAGCTAATCTACGGGAGATTTCATTAATAAAACTAGCTAAATTAAGCGGAATTCCAACTCCAGAAAAGTTTGTGAAACTTTATATTGAGGCTAATAGGAGGGAGGAATATGCATAATACGTATTTTCATCGTATGGATGGTGCAATTAAATTATCTTTATTTATATTTTGTATGACACTTACTTTTTTATTTTTTGATTTTCGTGTATTGCTAATTTTATTTATTATTGGATGTATTGGCCTCTTAATTGCAAAAATTCAATTGCGTAAAATTATAGTTATTTTCAGCGTTATATTTACATTTAGTTTATTAAATTCCGTTATGATTCTTTTCATTACGCCCACCCATGGATCGGAATTAACGGGAACGTATACCTCTTTTTTTCATATAGGTTATGCAACAATTACATATGAAACTTTATTTTATGCAGCTACACTTTCATTGAAATATTTTACGTTATTACCATTTACACTTCTTTTTATTTATACAATTCATCCAAGTGAATTTGTAAGCAGCTTAAATAAATTTGCTGTTCCTTATAAAATTACATATGCAATAAATATTGCACTGCGTTATATACCAAGTATTCAATCCGAATATATTATCATTAGACACGCACAGGAAGCAAGAGGCGTACCTTTTGAAAAAGGAGAAGCGAGCTTGTGGATTCGTATGAAAAACCGTGTTTTAATTTTTTGGCCACTTATTATTCATTCATTAGAAAGGATTGATACTGTTTCAAATGCAATGGATTTAAGAGGGTTTGGAAAGAAGGATAAACGAACGTGGTACTATGCAAAAGACGCACAAAAGGAGGATTACATCACACTTTTTGTTGGTATTATCATTTTGATTATTGCAGTTTACTTAAAGATGAATGTATTCCAAAGTTTCTGGTACCCATTTTAAAGCACTCTCAATAGAGTGCTTTTACTAATTTTTATGAAGACATGCTCAAAAAAGGGAGATACACATACTGTATAATACGAACCAGTTAAAATGATCAACTACCTATTAGTTTTCAAACCAAAAGGAGGAAAAAATATGAGTTTCGGCGGTTCTTGTGGTTTTGGTGGAGGTTTCGCATTATTAGTTGTGTTATTTATTTTATTAATTATTGTTGGATGCAGCTGTTGGGGCGGAGGATACTAATTTCTAATTAGTCTCGGTAAAATGTAAACTTTAAAAAACATAGCATATACTTTTTGTATCGAAATAAATGAAAAAGGAGCTTAATAGCTCCTTTTTCATTTATTTTACGAAATCTCCTCATTACTGCATTTAGGTAATGTGATAGTTAAAGTAGTTCCTTTATTTATAACACTTCGGATTTTCAATGTGCCTCGCATCGTTTCGATAATTTTTACAGCAACCATCGTTCCTAAACCAGTACCTTTCGTTTTTGTACTAAAATATGGTTCGCCAAATCGATTAATTTGCTCTTGCGACATTCCAATTCCACTATCTTGAATCCTTATTATGACCTTATTATTACTAACAGTTGCAGAAATAATTAGATTACCGCCACTTGGCATTGCTTCTATACTGTTTTTTATTAAATTTAAAAAACATTGATGGAAGTGCTGTGTATTACCAATAATTGTTCCCCCTGAGAACTCTTTTGTTATATTAATATTATTCATGTTACAAAAAGGCAATATCATATTAATAACTCGATTTAACTCGTGCTCCACTGAAATATGATTTAGTTTTTCTGAAGCCGGTTTGGCAAAAGTTAAGTAATCATCAATAATTGCTTGTGCACGATTTAACTCTTCAAGAATATGTTGAATATACTCATCTCTGGATTGTTGAGTTATATTGGGTGTTTTTAAAAGTTGTGTAAATCCTTTTACAACAGTCAATGGATTCCTTACTTCATGTGAAATACTTGCAGCGAGTTGGCTGACAATCTCCATTTTTTCAACTTTTATTAATTTTGATCGCATGAATATTGCATCTTTTAAAACTTCATTAAAATAGACCATAAATAATATTAAAATAGTTGGTAATAGAATGAAATAAATAATGTACAAATTATTCACTTCAAAATCTGATAGAGTTAAAACAATTACTGTTGTAAATATTGCAAGGAAAAAAGTTAAAAACATAGATGAAGCTACTTTCATTTTCCGATTGTATGTTTTAAATTTTGATGATGCGAATGCTGTAATTATTAACATCGTTCCATAAACAATGATTGTTAACAGGCTAAAACTATAAAACGTAAAACGTGTTATTAATAAAATTATGAGTAATGCAATACCGACAGGAAATCCACCATAAAGTGTACCAATTAAAAAGGGGATTTGTCTTAAATCGTGAATACAATTTTCATCCATATAGATGGGATATCGCATACATAAAATTAGTGGGATGCTCGTACAAAGAACGATAAGTAGTTTCTTATATTTCTTCCCAAAGTACCCACTATCATAAATAAAATAAAAAATAAATATACTGCTTAAAATATAAAGAAGATTATTTAAAACATTTTGATTAATGTAAACAAAGTTCATAATACATGCCCCGTTATCCTGAATTTCAATCCCATATGTATTATACATTATAAAAGTGCAAGTTTTACATGTACTTTTATAATATATGTAATTTTTATAGTTTTTCAGCGTTATAGACTTTTAACCATGCATTATTAAACTCTTCCATTGACGCATAGCGCTCACTACGATTTTCATTTACAGCACGGTATGCTACCTCATATAAACCTGCACTAGCTTCCCATTTTATAAAGGAATGATCTTGTCCACCGCCTAAAAGTGTGAAAGCTATCGCTCCCATATTAAATACGTTTGTTTTCCCATCAATTATAGCGTTAAGCTGAAACTCTTCAGGTGACATAAAACGTGATGAACCCCAAAGTCTTCCCATTGTATTTACATAAGGTTTTTTACTGTATAAATCAATGTCGCAAATTTTTGTTTCATTTGTTTTAAAGTTATATAAAATACTCCCATCGTAAAAATCAATGGCCACATATTTTTTTTGTTCTACATAATCATGGAAAGAAAAAATAGAATTTAATGAAATTAGTCGATCCCTAACAGATAATCTCTTATATTTATAAAATGGTGAGTTAGGATCATTGTATTTCGCTGGGGGTGGGAAACTCCAGTGTGGATGAAGACATTCACCATCAAACCAATCAAAAATTAAAACATATCCATGTTGTACAGGATAATGATCAATTAAATTTATAAGAGAAACGTGTTTTAATTCATTGTATATAGTAACTGAGTTTTTTAATCTTTTTATAGCTTCATTTGTAGAAGCATTATATGCGAGTGTTTGTGCGCCTGCATATTTAATAAATTTCTTTTTCCCATTCGTTTCAACACCGAAACTTATATTACCGGAATCTTGTTGGTCAAAAACTGCAAATACTGTTCCTAGTTTCGTAAGCCAATCAAAATTGTGGTGTTTTTTTAATTGGAATGTTATATTATTTAATCGAATTTCAATTGGAATATCTTTCATTATTCACCTCGTATAAACATAATTAAATTGTATATTGCAGTATTCGACATATTTTGTGAAATTCCTATGTTATCAATGTAAAATTTTATAAATATAATGATGTACAGTTATAAGGAGGAAAGAAAATGGCTGAACAAATCATAATTAAACCGTACCAACATTATTGGCGTAAAGAGTTTTTAAATGAAAAAAATAAAATTTCGTCGTTACTAAAGGAAGAAATTATCACTATTGAACATATAGGAAGCACAGCGGTAGAAGGGTTAGGAGCTAAACCTCTTATTGATATGATGGTTGGCGTAACAAATTTAGAAATTACTGAAAATTGGATTGAAAACCTTGCAGAAATTGGATATGAATATGTTCCAAAAGAAACAACTAATTGGCGTTTTTTTAGAAAAGGGAAATGGAGAGCTGGTACCCACCATTTACATGTGTATATTTATAATAGCGAAGAATGGAAGAACAACCTTTTATTTAGAGATTTTCTCATAAATAATGAATGGGCACGAAAAGAATATAGAGAATTAAAAGAGAAACTTGCTGCTACATATCCTTTTGATCGTGTTTCATATACAAATGCAAAAGCACCGTTTATTTGCAACATATTAGAATTGGCCAAAAAGAGTATTAACAAAGTATAAGTAGTATCAATTAAAGTCCTTCCTACAAAAAAGTGTAGGGAGGATTTTGTTTTTTCATCATAATGATTTTTATTATTTTTCAGTTGTTACAATCAGATTATTTTATTTATTTTGATATTTTTAGTACATTAAAATTATTAAGGGGGATTATTAATGAAAGCTATTGTACATCAACATAAAAAAGGATTAGAAGGTTTAGAATATAAATTATCACCTGAGATAACTCCTAACGTTGGAGAGGTTAAAGTGAAATTAAAAGCAGCAGGTTTAAATCATCGTGATTTATTTATAATGAATAATAGAAAAGAAATGGAATTACCTTTAATTTTAGGTTCAGATGGTGTAGGTATTGTTACTGAATTAGGAGACGGTGTTTCAAATATCACACTACATACAGAGGTTATTATAAATCCTAGTATTGGGTGGAATGATATTCATGAAATACCAGAGTTACCTGAAGTATTAGGTGGGCCAGCAGATGGTACGTTTGCCGAATATGTTATTGTACCAGCTGAAAATGTAGTAAAAAAGCCACCATATCTTACATGGGAAGAATCTGGTGTTCTATCTTTATCGGCATTAACTGCATATAGAGCGCTTTTTACAAAAGGTAGATTGAAATCTGAAGAGCATGTTCTAATTCCGGGAATTGGCGGTGGTGTAGCTACTTATGCTATGTTATTTGCTAAAGCAATTGGAGCAAAGGTGAGTGTTACTTCAAGGATAGAGAGTAAAAGAAAGACTGCAGAAATACATGGAGCAGACTTTTCTTTTAATAGTTCTGGTAATTGGGAAGAGTGCTTACATGGAGAAAAAGTAGATTTAATTATAGATAGTATAGGTCCAGCGACTTTCTTAAAATATTTTGATATATTAAAACCAAATGGAAGAATCGTTAATTTTGGTGCAAGTTCAGGAGATAAAATTGAATTACCGTTACGAGCATTGTTTTATAATCAAATTGATATTATGGGAACATCAATGGGAAGTCGTGAGGAGTTTATTGAGATGATTCAGTTTATAGAGAAACATAAAATTAAACCAATCATTGATAAAGTATATCCATTAGAAGAGGCAATTCAAGCTTTAAATCGTATGCAGCAAGGGGAACAGTTCGGTAATATCGCCCTTCGTATGGAATGAAAATATGATTTCACAACTAATATATTTAAATGAATATGTTATGTATTTTATATATGCATAGATTGTTAATTCGGTAATTTAAAAACTTTGTACAGCCTTATACATATTTAACTCATGTAAATAGTTACACGATTGTCAAATGAATAATAGTAAAATGAGAATGAAATGAAACAAAGGTTAAACCTAATTTCATAATTATGTTGTATACTGTGTAAATCAAGAAAACTTGTATCTTTATTTAAAGTGCAATAAGAGTTAATGAGGAGAGAGTAATATGAATTACACAGTACTTCAATGGATTAATAATTTTGCTGGATCGTCCAAGATATTAGATACGCTAATGATCGCTATTACAAATAGTGCTGCTTATGTAGCAATTCTATTAATGTTTACTTTGTGGTTTCATAACGGAAAGAAAGAGAATGCGATAAGAAAACAATACACAGTTTTATATACGACACTTGCAGTTATTATCGCATTACTAATAAATGTTTTCATACATGCGGTATATTACCATCCACGTCCTTTTGTATCACATGATGTGCATCAACTAGTACCACATGCAGCAAATTCATCGTTTGTAAGTGATCATTCTGTTCTTGTATTTTCGATTGCATTTGTATTTATTCTTAGAGGAGAGAAGCTTAAATATATCGCGCTTATATGGGCAGTTTTAGTTGGTATATCACGCTTGTACGTAGGGGTTCATTTCCCTCTAGATGTAATTGGTGCCGCAGTCGTAACATTTACAACAAGTAGCTTGTTGCTGCAGAGCAAACGTATAATCGAACCGATAGCAAAAATCGTTTTCAAGATGTATGCATTGGTAACAAAGCGAATTCCTTTTTTAGCGAAGTACAACCACATAGCTTAATCTTATGAACCTACTATTTGTAGTTGTAGTTTTATAAAAAAGTTTCCCCCTTTGGATATGGGTATCTAAAGGGGGAATTTTTATAGTGAAAAAGAAGAGCATAAATGCGTATGTTAAAGAATTAAATGAGAGAGAAGGCTTAATTGTTATAGTTGAATTAAAGTGGTCATATCTTTTTCTATACAATAAAGGAAAGCCAACGTTTTGATTAAACTTCATTCAAAACGTTGGCTTTTTATATGTGGTGAAATTAAGAGTTTAGAGTGATTTTCATTCGGAATTTATTTTAAATCAACAGTAGGTTCTTTTTAGTTTGAAAATTCTTAAATTTCACGCACCGTATTTTAAATAAATAAAAATAATAAAAAAACAAAAGTAAGCATAGCTAGTTTCGTATTGTTTTAAAGGAATTAGAAAGAAAACTTCGAAACATATAGTATCGAAAACAAAAACAACATATTTAGTAACACATCTTTGCATTAATACATTGGAAAAGAAAGGAGATAAGTATGCATAAACTTCAAACGAATAAAGGCGCTCGATATATGATGATTGCTTTTATTGTTTTGTTTCTTACTATGCTTTTACGTATATTTTATATTCAAGCAGTAGGAGTTGTGCATAATGTTAATGTAAAAGATCTTGCGAATGAACAACAAAACAAAAATGGAGTTCTTGAAGCAAATCGCGGGACAATTTATGATCAAAACGGTAAAGTATTAGTCCAAGACTCAACGACATATCGCATCGTTGTAAACTTAAAAGGAAAAGATAAATTAAAGGATAAAGAAGATACTGCACAACGTTTAGCAGATGCGCTTGAAGTTGATAAAGAGGAGATCATGAAAAATTTTCATGAAGGACGTACGCAAGTTGAAATTGGTAAAATTGGTCGGAATTTATCTAGAGAAGTGAAGGAACAAATAAAAAAATTACAAATACCAGGGGTGTCATTTACGACAGAAAAAGCTAGAGTATATCCAAACGAAGACTTTGCATCATATATCCTAGGTTTTGCTAGACCAGATGAAAAAGGAAATGCAGAAGGTAAGTTTGGACTCGAACAAAGTCTTGATAAATATTTGCGCTCTACAAATGGTAATGTCGCATATGTAGGCTCTCGAAGTGGAATCCCACTTACAAATGATATAGGAAAAGTAGAACCTGCTAAAAATGGAAATAACGTATATCTTACGCTTGATAAACAAATTAATAGTTTTTTAGAAGACGCGATGAATAAAGCGGAGCAACACTATGATCCTTCTATGTTAGTAGGAATCATTGCAGATCCAAAAACAGGTAAAGTTTTAGCAATGTCTAGTAAGCCTAGTTATAATCCTAATAAGGGAGACATTGAATATTTTTTAAATGATCCAATTGCGAACGCATTCGAACCAGGGTCTACAATGAAAGTTTTCACATTAGCTGCTGCAATTAATGAAGGTGTGTATAACGGGAAAGAATATTTCCAATCAGGAAAATACGCAGTTGGTTCAGCAGAGATTAAAGATCATAATGGCGGCTATGGATGGGGCTCAATTACATTTGATGAAGGGTTTGAACGGTCATCGAACGTTGCTTTCTCTATTTTAGAAGACCAGTTATTGAAACCAAATAAATTCAAGCAATATATGAATAAATTTGGTTTCAATCAGAAAACAGGGATAGATTTGCCTGGAGAAAGTAAAAATACATTATTGTTAAATACTCAAATTCAACAAGTTACTACATCTTTCGGCCAAGGCTCAACTGTAACTCCTATTCAAATAGTACAAGCGGCCACAGCTATAGCAAATGACGGGAAAATGATGCAACCTTATATTGTTGATAAGGTTGTAAATCCAACAAATAAACAAGTTATTATGGAAAATCAACCTAAAGAAATAGGGAATCCGATTAAAAAGGAAACTGCAGATAAGGTAAGGAACTTAATGGAGGGTGTTATAACATCATCTAAAGGAACAGGAACGATGTATAAAATTGATGGTTATCCGATTGGTGGTAAAACAGGGACAGCGCAAATTCCGAATCCTGAAAATGGACGATATATGGAAGGGAAAGATAATTATATTTTTTCATTCTTAGGAATGGCTCCAATTGATGATCCGCAATTAGTCGTATATTTAGCCATTAAGCAACCTAAATTAAAGGGGAATGAATACGGTGCTCAGCCTCTTGCTGAAATTTTTAAACCAGTTATGAAAAATAGTCTAGAATATTTAAAAGTGAAACCATATACAGAAAAGCAAATGGCAGATGCAACAAAGCAATCTGAAATAAAAGTACAAAATTATGTAAATCAAACGATGGATACTGTAAAAAACATTGCAGAAAAAGAGAAACTTCAGCCGGTATTATTAGGAGAAGGAAAGATAATAAAACAATATCCACAAACTGGCGAGGTAATGAGTGAAGGAGATCGTATATTTCTAGTAGGAAATAATGTAAAAATGCCTAACATAAAAGGTTGGTCAATGCGTGATGTTATGTATTTCTCTAAGTTGTTGAAATTAGATTTAAAAACAACAGGTACAGGGTATGTAACGAGTCAAAGCATTGAAAAGGGACAATATATACAAGAAGGTGATACTTTAAAACTAGATTTGGAACCGCCACTAGAACCATTAGTAGAAGCGAGCACAAATTAATATAGAATTTTGTAAGAGTCTATAGCATAATAGGCTCTTTTTGTTAGAGTTACAAGCAATTTCACGCACCGTATTTTTACATTAATACTAAATTAAGTTACAAAATTACATGGATGTTCGTTTTCTTAAAAAAACTGATTATTCTTTTTAATTATTTACAATATAAAACCTATATGATAATATGGATAAAATTACATGCGATGATGAGAAGAGTAGATAAAATGAATTTTTCACAGAGAGCTCCATTAAGCTGAAAAGGAGTAAAAATTCTTTATTGAACCAAACCTCTGAGCAGCACATCGGAACCTTTTTTAAAGGGGGTGGTGTGACGGGAGCTCCCGTTATAGAGCTAAGGTATAAGCATAAATTACAATGCAGTACCTGATAAGATTAATATGGTGACATATTAATAAACTAGGGTGGCACCGCGATGATAAATCTCGTCCCTAAGACTATAAGTCTTGGGGGTGGGTTTTTTTTATTGGTTTAAAACAATTTAGAAAGCGGGTGCCTAAAGTGAACAAATTACTTAAAGATTGGAAATATCCTTTATTGCTATTGTCCGGAGTTGGTATTGCAAATTTAGGTGCATGGATTTACTTAATAGCACTTAATGTACTTGTCTATAATATGGGCGGCTCAGCTTTAGCGGTTGCTACTTTATATGTAATTAAACCATTTGCGACTTTATTTACAAACGCTTGGGCAGGAAGTATGATAGATCGTTTAAACAAACGAAAATTAATGGTTCACCTCGATATATATCGAACAGTATTTATCGCCATCTTACCTTTGCTTCCATCTCTTTGGATTGTCTATCTTTTAGTATTTTTTATAAGCATGGCCAGTGCGATTTATGAACCAACTGCTATGACATATATGACGAAATTAATTCCAGTAGAGCAAAGACAACGTTTCAACTCACTACGTAGTTTAATAGGAGCTGGTGCATCATTAATTGGTCCAGCAGTAGCGGGAGTATTGTTAATAGCGAGTACACCAGAGTTTGCTATATATATGAATGCTATAGCATTTCTGTTATCAGGGTTAATTACATTACTTTTACCTAATCTTGATAAAAAATACGATTCTAATACATCAAGTGATAAGTTATCTCTAACTGTACTAAAAAAAGATTGGAACATAGTTTTAAATTTTAGTAAAAAATCTTTGTATGTCGTATGTGTGTACTTCTTATTCCAAGGGATGATGGTATTAGCTACCGCAAATGATTCACTTGAATTATCATTTGCGAAAGAAGTTTTATTGTTAACAGATAGTGAATATGGCTTTTTAGTTAGTATCGCTGGAGCGGGTTTTATTTTAGGAGCCATAACAAATACAATTATATCAAAAAAATTAGCACCCTCATTTCTAATTGGAATAGGATCATTATTCATTGCAATTGGATATTTGATTTATGCTTTTTCAAATGAGTTTTTAATAGCTGCTATCGGATTCTTTATTTTATCTTTCTCTATGGCATATGCAAATACAGGATTTTATACATTTTATCAAAATAACGTTCCGGTTCATATGATGGGACGAATCGGAAGTATATACGGGCTCGTTATAGCTGTTTTAACAATTTTTATAACGATTCTGTTCGGCGTTGCAACTCAATTCACTTCTATACAACTTGTAGTCATTGTAGGAGTTTTAGCAATGCTACTTATTGCTATCATATTGTGCGTGTTTACTTTATTACCATCGCAGTCTAAGATATATTCCGCTGAATCAATACATTCGAAATAGTTCCCTTGGTTTTTATTTGAAACTTAGGGGGGAATAGGAGGTTTCTTTCCCTTATCTATGGAAAAATGATAAGGGAAAGAACAATACCAATAAACAAGGGTGGTTATTATGCTAAAAACAAAAGATCAAATAGAAAAAATTGTAAAAGGAATACATCAGAATATAGATTTTTCTGGGGTAGTCTTAATAAAAAAAGATGATGATATTATCTATGAAAATTCGTTTGGATATGCTAACCGAAGTGAATGTATAAACAATACACTACAAACAAGATTCGGAATTGCCTCAGGATGTAAATTATTCACTGCTATCAGTATCTGTCAACTTGTTGAAAGAGGTGTAATTACTTTTCATACAAAGTTAAAAGATTGTCTACATATTAAATTCCCAAACTTTAATGAAGATATTACAGTACATCAACTTTTAACGCATAGTTCGGGTATTCCAGATTATTTTGATGAAAGTATCATGGATAACTTTGAAGATCTTTGGAAACAAACACCTATGTATCTTTTAAAGAGCTTAAAAGACTTTTTACCACTATTCCAAAACAGTAATATGATGTTTGTACCTGGAAATAAGTTTCATTACAACAATGCAGGTTTTATCATACTTGGATTAATAATAGAAGAACAGACAGGACTTAAATTTACGGAGTATATAGAAAAAAACATATTCAATCCGATTGGCATGAATGATTCTGGCTATTTTTCTTTAGATAGATTACCAAGACATACAGCTCTAGGATATATAAAAGACGTAAATAACCAAAATTGGAGAACAAACGCCTACTCTATACCAATAAAAGGAGGTGCTGATGGAGGTGCATATATTACTGCACCAGACATGTTAAAATTTTGGGAGGCACTATTTAACAATGAAATATTAAGCCAACAATATACGAATTTACTTTTAACTCCTCATATTTCAGTGAATAATAGTCAGTCTTACGGCTATGGAATATGGATTGAGAAAAGACAAGGAAATATTTTTAAATATCATGTAATGGGATATGATCCAGGCGTGAGTTTTCGCTCGGCCGTATACCCGGACTTAGGAATTACATTAGTTATTCCATCAAATAAAGGGGCAGGACCCGAAAAATTCATGGTAGAAATAGAAGGAGTTTTTTAATTACTAGGAAGTGCCTATGATGGTGATGTCCTATTTATGATTGGTCTAATCGTAAGAAATGTAGGCGGGAATGTTTTATTATTAATGCCTTTATGGTTTTTAGCACCAATAATATGGGATAAATACAATAAATTAAAAAACACTATGATTCTAGGAGTAGTTACATCATTCAGCATAGAAATACTACAATTGATAGAATCATTAATGAGTGGATGGAGACGAATTAATGAAATTGACGATATAATTTGTAACGTTTTTGGTGCTATTATTGGATTTTATATTTATGCTGTATATAACATCCAGTCATTATATAAAGTGTAAAAAGTACATCATCCTTTGTTTTAATAAATGGTTATATGGTGATACTAGTAAACATTGCATATTTCTAATAAAGGATGATAATATGATATTCATTTACACAGATTTCGGTGGAACACATACAACCTCGCTAGCTGCAGCTTATCATTTAAATAAATTACCAACTGATCGAAAGTTAACGAAAGAAGAAATTTTAAATGTGGAGTACTTTAATAAATTGAAAACAGAAGATATGGGGAAAATTATTTTTCATGGACAAGATGAATATGGGAATCCCGTATATACAATCGGATGCGGGGCATCAAAGGTCGTTGTACCTGCGATGAAGCATTTAGGAGAGATTCTGCAAAAACATTATCAAAACAATGATAAGATTATTTTTTCTAATACATCACCAACAGTTCCATTGCCAATGACTTTAGGCGGTTTGTTTTCTAGAAGATTTCATATTGATTTTATTGGTGTACCGTTACTCGTATGGGGAGCAAAAATTTGCTGTGATAATATACAACGACTTGTCAGTTACACGAAAGAAGCTGGGAAAATGACGAATGATTATGTTGTTATTTTAGATAACGAAACATTTAAGTAATGTTAAAAGAAAACCGGAAAATTTTGCGGTTTTCTTTTTTTGACGAATAGACAAAAAATATTCACATTTATTATACATCTACTATAGCCAAAATAATAAAGTCCTGTTACTATTACAGGGGATATTCTCTTTTCATAAGATAAATATATAGAAAAGTCAGAAAAGAGGAACAGAATAAGGGAGGAACAACATGAAGCGTGTTGCTTGGTTTACTGATAGTACAACTGCGAGTTTTACAACAGATGGTGATAACTTTGTTATCCCAATTGAAGTTATTATTGATGGAGTGTCTTATAAGGATTGTGAAGAAGGAGTTCATAAACGTCTTTATGAAGCGTTAAATGATGGAAGAACGGTTACTACTTCGCAACCTAACATAGGGGAAATGGTAGAATTATTTACTAAATGCAAAGAAGAATATGAAGAAGGCTTTGCAGTTGCTATTAGCGGAAAAGTAAGTGGGACCTATCAAAATATGAAGCTAGCTGCTGATATGGCAGGTTTCCCTTTAACTGTATTAGATAGTGAAACGACAAGTTATCCAATGGATGAACTTTTGAGAAAAGCTAAAACGTTATACAATGATGGTATGACTTTACAAGATATACATAAAACATTAGTAGATGAAAAAAGAAGGCCTTTTTATGTATTTCCAAAAAGCTTAAAAGGTTTATATGCAAGTGGTCGAGTAAAGGGAGTTCAATTTTTACTTGGAAGTTTATTAAGTGTCAACTTAATCTTAGAAGTAAAAGGTGGAGAACTTCTACTTGAAAAGAAAGTGCGTAAAATCCAAAAATGTAGAGAATACATTAAAAGTGAGCTTGAAAAAGAATTACCTAAAGTACTTCATATGTTCTATGCTAACGATAAAGATGGAGCTGAAGAATGGATTTCAGATATTAAACAAGCATTCCCTCAAATGGATTTCAAACTTTATCCATTGCCAATTTCATTTGCTGTTCATGCAGGTGAAGGAACAATAGCAATTAGTTATTAAGAGTAAAACCCGTGAATAATTCGCGGGTTTTTTATTTTTTTCTATAACAAATATAAAGTTATTAATTGAATCTACCCCATACTAAAGATAATTATGTATAGATAGATAAAAGGATTTTCTACTATTAGAAAAGAAGTATTTATAAACAAATATTAAAATGGTAGTGATATTATGAAAATCGGTAAATTTGGAGAAAAAAATAATTTAAGTATAGATACGATTAGACATTATATGGATCTCGGGCTAATTATCCCCGAAAAGAAGGGTGGCCATTATTTTTTTGATGAGTATTGTCAAAAAGATATAGAGCTTATATTAGAGTACAAATGGCTAGGATTTAGTTTGAATGAAATTAAAGAACTTTTTCTTTATAAAAGTTTAGCAAAATCTATGAATTACGAAAAAGATACTTTTTACCAATCTTTATTTAAATTGAAATATGAAAAGGTTGAACAGGAAATACAAATTTTAGAGGAGAGAAGAGATAAATTAAAGGAAGTGTTAAATGATTTATCTATAACAAATGAAAATCCGAATTCTATTATAGGGATAGATTTAGGCGTACTTCAGTTGCTTACATGTTCTAAGTGTAGCGAAAACCTAATTCTTCAAAATGGAATTATTAATAGCAATCAAATTATAGAGGGGAATTTGACTTGTAATTGTGGTGAAGAGTACTTTATTACTTCAGGGATTATAACAGCTGGTAAATTATTTAAAGCATATGAGCGAACGTCACTTGAAGATTCTATTTCGGATTATATCCATGAAACTGATACTGCATATTTGGAAAATATGAATAGAGAAGGAGAATGGGCGAAAAAGAAACTAATACAATTAGATTTAAATAACAAAATACTACTTGATATAGGATCGGGTCTTGGGTTCTTTTTGCGGAACATTTATGAAGAATTACCCGAAGATTGCTTATTTGTTGCAGTTGATCGAGATTTGAATAAACTACTATTTTTAAAAGATGTATTAGAGAGAAGAAATCCGAAAAGAAACATTCTTTTTATCTGTACTGATTTTTTGAATATACCTATTCAGAATCAGTCTGTTGATATTGTAATTGATCATTCTGGTACTAGCAATTATAGTTTTGAGCATGAGAATTTTTTACTTCACGAATTAAATTCTCTTTTAAAACCTAATTGTTATTTATTAAGTTTATTTATTTTATTTAAAAATTTTAGCATAAACAGCCAAATTATAACTAGGTTTCGAGAGAATTTTACACTTTCAAAAGTAACGAAAGAAATCCAAAATCTACATTTTCAATCCATTGATGAAAGAACTTCAAATTATTTGGAACGAGGCGGAAAATACGAAAATTTCTTTGTTCAAGGAGAAGAAATTTATACATATTCATTTTTCGGAAAAAGATGGGGTTAACCCCATCTTTTTTAATTTTTCTTTTAAAAGTTTTTAATAATAGCATATTGATATTGGGTTGACCCGAGAACTTACACTGTACGTAATACAAAGTTAAGCGGGAGGAAAAAATTATGGAGAGTTTACGAATACATTTACAAAATGAAAAAAGCAATCAAGAACTAAGAAATATTTGTCTCTATGTAATTGGGAAAACAGTATCAATATTTGGTAGCTCTATTTATAGTTTCGCATTAGGGTTATATGTTTTACAAATAACCGGATCAGCATTAAATTTCGCGATTACGCTCATATTAGGAACTATTCCAATGATTGTTATGAATCCATTTGCTGGCGTAATCGCAGATAAGGTTGATAAAAAGAAGCTGGTTATTTGTATGGATCTACTAAATGGAGGCTTATTCATCGCTGTTTATATATTAAGCAGCAATTATGGATTAAACTTATTCATCATTTATGCTACTACCTTTCTTATGTCTGTATTTACAACATTCTTTGGAATAGGGTTAGAAGCCGCAAAACCAAATATCGTCTCTAAAGATAGATTAATGAGTATTAACTCTATAAGTAAAATTATCGATTCTGTATCTTTAATTCTCGGTCCTATGTTAGGTGGCATCGTTTTTGCTGTATTAGATATAAAAACTTTTATAATTATAAATGGTATTTCATTTATTCTTTCGGGCATATCCATATTGTTTATTCACTTTAAATTGTTCGAGTACAACATAAATGTAGAATGTTCAAAAAGAGAAATTAATTTTATTAAAGATATAAAGGAGGGGTTTTCTTACTTAATTGAAAAGGAAAGCTTAAAGAATACGTTTAGTATTTTAACTTCACTTAATTTCTTCTTAGGTTTTGCTGTAATCGTCCCATTACCATACATAATAAACACAGTTCTCAATCTTAGTTCGAAGCAATTTGGTATGATTCATGGGACTTTTCCAGTAGGAATGATAGTTGGTGCAATATTAGTAAAAAAGATAACTGATCGTTTTTCTTATTCCTATCTTTTGAAAAAATCAAGTTTTATGTTGGCAATTTTTATGATAATTTCAGGGATTCCAGTTTTATTCAAAAGTATTGAAGTAGATAATTTTGTATACGTTACTATGTATTGCATTATTATGTTCTTTTTAGGGCTAATGATAGCACTAATTGATATTCCTTTAACTTATTTCATGCAAAAAGAGATTCCCGATGAATATAGGGGAAGAGTGCTCAGTATTGGATTAAGTATAGGTAAAATGATGCAGCCAATAGCATTGGCATTATCAGGTCTATTATTAAATTATATTCCAGCCTACACGCTTCCAATTGCAGGAGGGATAGTATTTCTTATTTTGAATAAGGCTTACTCAAATAAGTTGAATTTAGAAATTCATTCAAAAGATTATAATGTTTTGCGTAGCTAAGTGAATTTGTTAAGTAACAAAAAAGATGTTTATTTTGCAATAAAGTCCTTTAAAAAATAATAATGTTGTTTAAAAATCCTTCTTTAACTAAAGTGATAGATGGTCGAAGTAAAGTCAGTAATAAAGAAGTGCCATTCCTAATGTGGACTGGCACTTTGTAAGATACAAAATTTATCATTTGATTTCGGCTGTGGAATTTGATTTATCTATTTTGTATTTACTAATAAATGTGTTAATGCTTGCTTTAATGGTGTAGCCTGACGTTCTAATAAGAAATTTAAATGGGTATGTGTTGATTCTAATCCTCCTTCGCGAATCCCTTTTTGAGTCATTACTAACATAGGAAGGTAGGCTACAGGTACTCCAGCACCTTTTAACATTTCTTCATAAGAAGAATCGTCTACTTCTAATAAAGGAACTTCTTTGCCTAATACTTCATTTAATGTATCAACAAATTGCTGTTGTGTTAAATTTTCACCAGAAAGTTCATAAATTCTATTTTTGTGATCATCAGCTACCAAAACATTCGCTGCTGCTTCAGCTAAATCCGGACGATATACCCAACCGATTTTCCCTTCTCCTGCAGAAGTCACCCAAGGGGCACCAGCCATACAGCTTTGAATTGTACCAAGTTCATTTTCTACATACCAGTTGTTACGCAGAATCACATAAGGAATACCTGATTCAATAATTGCTATTTCACGCGCTCTATGCATGCTTGCTAGGAAGAAATCATTTCCTTCTGCTCTTGTAACACTTGGATAAATAATTTGTTTTACACCTGTTGCTTTGGCAGCTTCTACTGCAATTGTATGCTGACGTATAACTGTATCAAAGTCACCAAATGTTGACATGATGAATAAACGATCAACATCTTTGAATGCTGAAAACAAGGTTTCTTGATTTTCAAAATCCGTTACACGTACTTCTAAGCCTTGTTCCTTATAGCTAAGTGCTTTTTCAGACTTGTCATCACGTACACCAACAATTATTTCTTCAATTGATAATCTGGTAAGTAAATACTCAACAATTTTAGAACCTAAATTTCCGTTTGCACCTGTTACTAAAACTTTCATACAATCTCCTCCGTTACATACAGCGTTATTTTTGATTTTTGTATACATTTATACTATTTCTTAAGAAGGATTTATGTAAGTAGGCACAATTTAATAACATAGTCATAAAAATAGTACTTAGAGAAAAAGGAGATTTTATTATGGCACGTTTTAGTTATCAAGATGAATCGGTTTCTGAAGAAACACAGCAAGAAATTTGTCCATTAACAGTTACCCAAAATGCAATTGCAGGAAGATGGAAAATCGTGATTTTGTGGCATTTAAGCAAAAATGAAATTATTAGGTTTAATGAATTATTGAGGATGTTACCTGGTATCTCAAAAGGAATCTTAACTAGACAATTAAGAGAGCTTGAAGAGGACGAGCTAGTACACAGAGAAGTTTATAAAGTTGTTCCACCAAAGGTAGAATATTCTTTAACAGAGCAGGAGAAAAAGTTTATACCTGTATTAGAAGCAATGCAAGTTTGGGGTAAAGATTTACTAAATAAAAAAATAGAGATGTATGAAAAGCATAAGGACTAATAAATTATTAATGTAATTAAAAATGACTTACACTAATAACGGAGAACCTTATTATAAGTAGTTGTGGATTTTAAAAAAAGTCACGATGTTTTGAATAAAGTTGCAACGTTTCTAAAAAAGATAAACCTAAATATCTTAATAAAGAAGAGGCTTTGTTTTTTATTGTACACACAGAACAGTTTACTTTAATAGTTAGATTAAAATAAACTGTGATATGATTAGTATTGGATTTATTAATAAGGGGGTTTTTAAATGACGCCAGAACAAATTGTTAGAAAATTTTTTGAAGAAGTACGTTCAGGGAATAATCCTGACTATTCAAATCAATTAATGGCAGAAAAAGTATTGGCACATCAAATTGTATCTGAAGAAGAACAAACAGTTTGCAGAACGCCTAAAGATTATGCTGAACATGTAAGAGAGATGATTGAAGTATATGGTAATTTTTCTTTAGAAATTCAAGAATTTTTAGTACAAGGAAGTAAAGTATATGTACGTTGGAAACAAGTAGGTACACACCTAGGAGAAATCGATGGATATCAACCTACAGGACTCCCAATAATTCAAATGGCAAGTGCGGTGTATAGAATAGAAGATGGGAAAATTTCAGAGTACTGGATTCAAATTGATAGGTCAGGAATTCAAAATCAATTAGAGGTCAATAAAAATATTCAGTAGTTAATTTTTAAGAGTAATAGAAAAATAAAGCACTTAACAAAACTTGTTAACACAATCTTGTTAAGTGGAGTGCTTCTGTTGAATAAGTGGTACAAAACGCTTACACTTTTTTCTAAAAGAATCATTCAAATTAACACAAGAAGAGCATGTTTTGATCGCTCTTTTTTAAAATACGCTCTTTTCTTTTGTTCGTCTATTAAGGTTAATGGCATTATTTCGATTAAACTTTATTTTAAAGCTACATTAGTATCTTTAGTAAGAATTAAACAACTTTCTTATTGATTTTTGAGTACAAACACATTTAAATGGAAGAAAATCAAACAACTTTAAAAAACCTTTCTACATTTTATTGTAGAAAGGCTCTTATGTTTTTATATCAAAATTAAATAACTTTATTATCATTACACACTTTTCTATCTTAATTCAGCTGTCTTTCTAATAACTATTTTATCAATATCATCTTCTTCATCACCAATAAATAGTCCGCGCTCTTTTAAGTATGTTTCGAAGTATAAATCTGCTTCTGCACGTTCATCATATGGCTTTACAGACAGAACGAAACCTAATTTATTTTGCTCCTCTAAATGAGAAGTTGAGATGTAAGCCGGTACATTGTGGCGTAAAAAGAGCTCTTTAACCGGAATAATCATATCTTTCATTAATTTCGTTAACATACCCATTTCAAACTCAAAATTAAAGCGATCTATACTAGATAAATCCGCGAATGCTACACCAATAAAACCTGTATTAAACACTTCTTGATATTCCACTTCTTCGTTACCGTAAAAATTCTTTTCGATTAAATAATTTATAAAGTAAGCAACGCCATCACTTTGTTCAAACGGTTTTGTTGAAAGAACAAAGCCGATCTTCTTTTGTTTATGTAAATACACACATGACATGTATGCGGAGATATTATGTTCTTTAAATAATGCACTCATTGCTCCAGATAGACCATCTAGTACGTGATGAACAATTTGAAGTTTTTTACGAGCGAAATAATAGGATTTCTTTTGTAATTCCAATGTATCAATAAAGACAGAGCCGATAAAGCCTGTATTTGAAATAATAGGTGTTTGCTTTTTTCTTCCTCTGCGCTTTGCTTGAGCCATTGTTAAAATCATCCCTTCATGTACAAAAAAATTAAAAAGAACATTTGTTCGTATATTTATATTTTACTATTAAAACGCTATAAAGTAAAGGTTTTTGATGAAAAAAAACAATAAAAAAGACACCTATAAAAGGTGTCTTAAACGCTGTAGGGAATAGGGTTCATCCCGATTATTTATATTATGATACAGAAACAATCTCTTCTGTATCTTCTACATCTAAATGACAGTCCATAGTACGAACATCTTGATCTTCATGACTTCCGAAATAAATAGTAATTTTCATATGTATCGCTCCTTTATTCTAGGAATACCTAAAATAATTACTAGTAATGTTAATATTTATTATATACCACTTTTTTCATTCCGACAACGTAATATCATTTTTAATTCTTTTAAGCTATACCGCGTGATTTTAAGAAGTATTTTTATAGAAAAAGGAAACTTTATTCTATGTTATATTTAACATAGAAGGATTCGAATACTAATTTTTATGCAGGGAGAAAAATTAATGAAATATAAACAGTTACTAATAGATAACTTTACATATAAAAATTCATATTCATCCAAGTCAAATTGTTTTAAATATAGGAGTTAACATACCGTTATGAAAAAAATATCTCTAATTACAATCGCTTGTTTCTTCATAGTAATAAGCATCTTTGTTTTTCAACAAGTAAATGAGCATACTTATATAAAAGCTACTAATCAATCAAATCATATAAAAAACATCGCGCATAGAGGTGCTTCTGCATATGCACCAGAACATACAATAGCAGCTTATAAATTAGGGCAACAATTAAAGGGTGATTACATAGAAATAGATCTCCAAATGACAAAAGATGGACATTTAATAGCTATGCATGATGAAACATTAAACCGTACAACAAATGGTACTGGGTTAGTAAAAGAACATTCATTAATAGATATAAAGCAACTGAATGCAGGTTCTTTTTTCAATAAAAAGCATCCAAATTTAGCAAAGAAAGAATTTGAAGATGCTACAGTTCCAACACTAGAAGAGATCATTGAAACGTTTGGACAAAATGCTAACTATTATATAGAAACAAAATCACCAGATGAATATCCTGGAATGGAAGAAAAACTATTAGAAATTATTAATCACTACCAAATAAATAATAAAGTTATTATTCAATCATTTAGTGAGGAAAGTCTGCGAAAGATTCATAATTTAAATGCCAATATACCGCTAGTACAATTATTATCATATAAAAAAGCAGTTCAATTAACAGGATTAGAAATAGAAAAGTATAAAACATACTGCATAGGTCTTGGTATGAATTACAAATATATTGATGAAGCCTATGTAAAAACAATACAGAAATTCGGATTAGAAGTTCATCCATTTACAGTAGATAATGAAAAAGATATGAAAAAGTTACTTACTTGGGGTGTTGATGGGATGTTTACTAATTATCCGGATCGTTTACATTCAATATCATCTTTAAAAACTCATAAATAAAAAGAATCCAATAACACTTGGATTCTTTTTATTTTCTTTTCCAGACTTATATTAATAAGATGTGCCATTCAATACATATAATACCATTTTCACAAAACAAATTAGAAAGTAACCAAAATACAATTAATTTCCCCTTTGTTTTTTATATTTTTTTGATACACTGACTACGAGAGGAATACCAATTAAGGTAGGTAAAAACCAAAACCATATTGGCGGCAGTAAATTAATAATGGGAATATGAATTCCGACGTTTACTAAAAGTGCAGTTACGGCACCTATATAAGAACCTAACATACCTCGAATATGGTGATGGAGCCAATTTTTCCAACGCTTTTTTCTTGCAAGGTAACCATAAATCGCAAATGCATAAGAGAAAATTGCTACATAAAATAAATATGCGATTTTATCCCAGTTTATTATGGACAATATTATTGCAGTAATGGTAATTACAACATAAGATGCATGGTATATTTCGCCCCATTCCGTATGCTTTCCTTTCTTTTTTTGAGCAACCATCGCTAAAATACCAGTGACTAAACATATTGTTCCAAATAATATGTGTATGGTCAAAAGAATGTTGAAAATGCTCATAATAATTTCTCCTTTTTATTTTTATAGTATTGCAGTATAGGAGAAAAGTTGAAAAATATAGTTAGTTCGGCTTAATATATTGAAATAAAGTTACTCCTAGAACAAAATGAATTGATTTAAATTTTTCTCAAATTTAGTGTGACGATTATTACGTTAAATGAAGGAGAGGCTTCTATGTTTACATCTATCACATATTTACAATCTGGGAATGATAAACAGCAAAAAGTTTACGAAGTTATGAATAAACTAAACATAATGGAGGATTTAGCTTTATATAGTCCAGTTCTATGCGGAACAATCCCTATTAGAATTGATACTCTTCATTCTGACTTAGATATTGTAATGGAAGTACATAATTATAATGCTTTTGAACAAGAAATGAGATTCTTATATGGTTCATATGAAGGATTCGAGCTAAAAAAGAAAAATATAAAAAATACTGAAACGATAAAGGTGAGTTTTAAATTTGAAGGTTTTGAATTTGAATTATTTGGTCAATCTAAGCCAGTTCGTAGCCAAAATGCATATAAACATATGATTGTAGAGCACATGCTATTAATGCAGCATCCACATATAAGGAAAGAAGTTATTCGCTTAAAAGAGCAAGGTTTAAAAACTGAACCGGCATTTGCTCAAGTATTAAAAATTGACGGAGATCCTTATGAAGAGCTTATTTTATTGGGGCAGGAAATGAGATTGTGGTAAATAAGATACGTAAAAAGATCCTCTTATAAGTAAAAGAGGATCTTTATCATGCCATTAACTCACAGATTAATGCACTGAGCAATTTAACCTCGTGAGTAATTTGTTCCGGGGAAGCATATCCATATGATAAACGTATGTACTGATTTGATTCTTCTTCATAAATACATCCCGGATTTAAAAGAACACCTTTTGATAGTGCCTTTGAAAATAGTTTTTCCATCGGAATGTTAGGTACAATCTTTAGCCATATAAAAAAATCCGCCACTAGGAATATCCCACGTTGCAATGTCTGCACAATACTTATTTAAAGTTTGTACCATCATTCGTCTTCGTTCTTTCAAGTGAATTCTTACGTTCGCTACATGTTCCTCATAATATCCTTTACATAAACATTCCGCAGCAACTCCTTGAGATAAAGAACTCGATCCTAGCATCATAATCATAAGCATATTGGTAAAGTATAGAAATGAAGCTAAACGATCCTATATGATTAACTTTTAATCCCAAGCCTTTTCACAACCAAACTTATCCTTTTATTGTAAAAGGGATCGAATTGGATGTTCTTGCAGACTAGCATCCGGAGGAACTCGTTGTCATGTTGTTATCATCCGTTGCATATCAACAGGCCACCCCTCATGTTTTCGGGAACTTTACAACTGGAACAAAAGACAGAGAGAGATGGAAACAAGTTATCAAACACAGCTTAAAAGTAAACTTTTTAAAGTAGTGCAGATAGGTAAAATTTTTCAAGCAAGAATAATCACTAAAATAACATGCTCTTTTGAAAGGATGTTTTTAATGAAAAAGCTTAATGATATTCCCCAACCTAAAACGTTTGGTCCATTAGGTAATGTACCTCTACTTGATAAAGATAAACCGCTCCTATCGTTTATCAAGCTGGCGGAAGAGTACGGTCCCATTTTTCAGCTTCAAACTCCAGGAGGTACTGCCATTATCGTTTCTGGGCATGAATTGGTAGAAGAAGTCTGTGACCAATCACGGTTCGATAAAAGTGTAGAAGGTCCTTTAGCAAAGGTTCGTCCATTTGCTGGAGACGGGTTATTTACAAGTGGAACGCACGAGCCTAACTGGAGAAAAGCCCATAATATTCTGACGCCTACATTCAGTCAGCGGGCAATGAAGGATTACCATGCCATGATGGTCGATATTGCCGTACAGCTCGTTCAAAAATGGGCACGGCTTAATCCGAATGAAGAGGTGGATGTCCCAGAGGATATGACCCGTCTTACATTGGACACGATTGGTTTATGCGGTTTTAATTACCGATTTAACAGTTATTATCGTGAGACTCCTCATCCTTTTATCACCAGCATGGTCCGTGCTCTAGATGAAGCGATGCATCAAACACAACGATTAGATATACAGGACAAACTCATGGTGAGAACTAAACGTCAATTTCAGCATGATATCCAAGCCATGTTTTCTTTAGTGGATAATATTATTGCCGAACGTAAGGCCAATGGAAACCAGGAAGGAAATGATTTGCTTTCCCGTATGTTAAATGTGAAGGATCCGGAAACGGGCGAAACACTGGATGATGAAAATATTCGTTTCCAAATCATCACCTTTTTAATAGCCGGGCACGAGACAACAAGTGGATTGTTATCCTTTGCGATCTATTACTTATTAAAAAATCCGGATAAATTGAGAAAAGCTTATGAAGAAGTAGATCGGGTATTAACAGGGCCCACTCCGACATATCAACAAGTTCTGCAGCTTAAGTATATCCGAATGATTTTAAATGAATCGCTGCGTCTATGGCCTACCGCACCAGCATTCAGCCTTTATGCAAAAGAAGACACGGTGATTGGCGGAAAATATCCGGTAAAGAAAAAAGAAAATCGGATTATGGTTCTTATTCCACAGCTGCATCGAGATAAAGATGCATGGGGGGACAATGCAGAAGAATTCCATCCCGAACGGTTTGAAGATCCAGATAAAGTTCCTCATCATGCTTATAAGCCATTTGGAAATGGCCAGCGGGCATGTATCGGTATGCAGTTTGCCCTTCATGAGGCCACTCTCGTACTGGGAATGCTTCTTCAGCATTTTGAATTCATCGATTATGCGAATTATGAGCTGGACATTAAACAAACATTAACGTTAAAGCCAGGTGATTTTAAGATAAAGGTTCAATCCCGAAATCAAGCTGCCATCCGTCCGTCTGTCCTAACACCTGTAGCAGAGACGCCGGAGGACCACAAAACGGAAAAGCAAGTTCAGAATACAGCTTCTCTCCAAGGACTCAATAATCGTCCGCTTCTTGTTCTTTACGGCTCTGATACTGGAACTGCTGAGGGTGTAGCACGGGAACTTGCGGATACAGCGAGTTTGCATGGCGTACGGACTGAAGTATCGCCTTTAAATGACCGAATTGGTAACTTACCGAAAGAAGGAGCCATTCTCATTGTTACTTCTTCTTATAACGGAAAGCCACCGAGCAATGCTGGACAATTCGTACAATGGCTTGAAGAACTACAACATGGTGAGCTACAAGGTGTTCATTATGCGGTGTTTGGTTGTGGAGATCATAACTGGGCCAGTACCTATCAAAATGTCCCAAGATATATTGACGAGCAGATGGCTCAACAGGGAGCCACAAGGTTCTCAACACGTGGAGAGGGAGATGCGAGTGGAGACTTTGAGGAACAGCTCAATCAATGGAAACAAAGCATGTGGTCGGATGCGATGAAAGCTTTTGGATTGGAGTTCAATGAAAATGTAGAAAAAGAACGCAGTACCCTAAGCCTTCAGTTTGTCAGTGGCCTTGGAGGATCTCCTCTTGCTCGTTCATACGAAGCAATGAATGCAACTATTGTGGAAAATCGCGAACTCCAATCAGCTGGCAGTGATCGGAGCACTCGGCATATCGAGGTGGCCTTACCGCAAGGAGTTACTTATCAAGAAGGAGACCATCTCGGAGTGCTTCCACACAACAGTGAGGAAAATGTCAGCCGCGTTCTCCGTAGGTATAATTTGAATGGAAATGATAAAATAGTACTGACAGCAAGTGGACGAAACGCAGCTCATCTGCCACTTGATATGCCTATTAGTTTACGTGATCTTCTTAGCTATAGTGTGGAAGTGCAGGAAGCAGCAACCAGAGCACAAATACGGGAACTGGCATCTTTTACGGTTTGCCCTCCGCACAAACGAGAATTGGAAACTTTGGTGGAAGAGGGAATTTACCAAGAGCAAATATTAAAGAAACGTATTTCCATGTTAGATCTTCTCGAAAAGTACGAAGCATGTGAAATGCCGTTTGAGCGGTTTTTAGAACTTCTTCCTGCACTCAAACCACGTTACTATTCTATTTCAAGCTCACCACTCGTTACCCAGGATCGCCTGAGTATTACAGTTGGTGTTGTAAGCGGACCTGCACGGAGTGGACAAGGCGAATATAAAGGGGTCGCTTCTAACTATTTAGCTCAATGTCACAACGAAGACAATATTGCTTGTTTTATTCGTACTCCACAATCCGGTTTTCAGTTGCCAAAAAATCCTGAAACGCCAATTATCATGGTTGGACCAGGAACTGGGATTGCACCATTCCGAGGGTTTTTACAATCACGTCGCATCCAGAAACAGCAAGGCATAAAGTTAGGAGAAGCTCGCCTATATTTCGGTTGTCGTCATCCTGAACAGGATTATCTCTATCGTACAGAATTAAAAAAAGATGAAAAGGATGGCATATTATCCTTACACACAGCTTTTTCGCGTCTGGAAGGACATCCAAAAACATATGTACAGCATTTAATGCAACAAGATGGAGACAAGTTAATTTCTTTATTAGATAACAGCGCTCATCTTTATATATGCGGTGATGGAAGTCGAATGGCTCCAGATGTAGAGGATACTCTTTGTCAAGCTTATCAGCGAAATCATGGGGTAAGTGAACAAGAGGCAAGAAATTGGTTAGACCAATTGCAACGTGAAGGGCGATACGGAAAAGATGTGTGGGCTGGAATCTAAGTTCCGTATTAGACAGTAATACACAATATTTAAAAACAAAAATCCCGTATCCTTTATTGGATTTGGGATTTTTACTTAAACATAGATATCCAATTTTCTTTAAAGGTGTTATTCCACGAATTGGCCCTTTAGCTGAGTAACTTTATTGCTACTCAACAGTTCCTTAATTCTCCTTTCAGTTCAGATCTTCTTTTCACTATACCCCCACTTCTAGATAAACAGATCCAAAGGGGCAAAACATCGCGACTTTTAAATAAACTCCGTGACTTTATTTAAAAGCGAAACATGCTTAATAAAAAATGGGATTTTCGAATCATATGTGTTCACGCTTTTACGATTCTAATATTGGGAACTGCTTTTCCAGCAATTCGTATAGGGCTTGAATCTTACACACCTGAACATCTTACTTTACTACGCTTGTTAATCGCTTCATTCATATTTCTAGCGTTTTCCTTTATATATAAACTACGATTTCAACACATCTCTAAATATCAAGTACTCACTTATTAAAATTCAATCAGGATTTTATAAAAAGCACGTTATGAGGTGTTGTCGAAAAAGGGAATTATTTCATTCTGTTGAATATAAAAATACATCCTCTTTATAAAGGAGCTTAAAATATTGAATGTCCAGTTAAAGGTTGTTACGAGAGAAAATTGGGAAGACGCATTAAAGTTACAAGTTAGAGAAAATCAAATAAAATTTGTCCCGGCTGTAGCAGTTTCGCTTGCTAAAGTATATATAAAACCAGATGGTGAGAATGTAGAGTATATACCATTTGCTATATATGATGGCGATCTTATAGTTGGTTTTATTATGCATGCTTTTGTAAGAGAGACATCAGATATGTATTGGATAAACGGATTTATCATTGATCAAAAGCAGCAAGGAAATGGCTATGGTAAAGCAGCATTACAGGAAATTATTAATTTAATAAAAAATAGATTTAAAGAGTGCAAAGAAATTAGATTAACTGTACATAAAGATAATATTTCTGCAAAGAAACTATATGAATGTTACGGTTTTCAACCATTAGGACAAGAGTATGATGGCGAGCAAGTATATCGTTTATTGGTTTAACATTTATTAAGTAAAGGCGCGAAATTTAAATTGGGATAAAATGACTGCAAGAACTTGAAAAAGGCATTTTTGCAGTCATAAATGTAATTCATGCGTATGAAACACCTATGATTTATATTATCCAGCTTTTAAATGAAAATTTTTGAGAGATTATAGATTGAATGACTCTAGGAGGAATACCCAATGAAAAGTAAATTCCATCATATTGTACGAGCTATCATGATAAAAGATGAAAAATTACTAGTTGCTGAATACATAGGATATCACTATTTTTTACCTGGTGGCCATGTTGAAATTGGGGAATCAGCAGAGAATGCACTAATAAGAGAGTTGCGAGAAGAACTTGGAGTAAATTGCAGTATAAAACAATTTTTAGGAGTTATAGAAAATCAATGGCAAGACAAAGAAACGCTTCATCATGAAATTAACCACGTTTTTGAAATAGATTCAAATGAGTTGAAATCCGATTTTACTCCGATATCTAAAGAGTCCCATTTAGCATTTCACTGGATTGATTTCAATAAAGAGAATATAAAATCTTATACAATAATGCCGACACCTTCAGTAAATGAATTACTAGAAAGAAAATTAAATGATGAACTATTAACTTGCTGGATTAGTAACTTTTAAATGTCTCTATCTATATAAATTACGTCCACTGAAAAGATATAAAGAAAATAGGCTTATAAACAAGGTACATCACCTAATGTAAAGTCATATTTTGTTGATGTACGCATTTATTCTATAGCCTTATTTCTACTTTATTTACAAAAGTAAATATACTTAAAAATTAGGACGGAATTTATATTTATAAATGGAGGGTTTTCTAATGAATGAGTTTCAACAAGAACTGCAAACATTAAACCTTAATGATTATCAACCTGGTAATGTTGTGTATTGGGATCAGCAACAAAATCAATATCCATATTATTACATCCAAGATGATGCACGTCGCTGCGGCGGCTGCGGTGGTTGCGGCGGACGTTGTGGTGGATGTGGCGGTAGATGCGGTGGTTGCGGCGGCGGACGTTGTGGTGGTTGCGTAGGTTGTGTAGGTTGTTTCAGCTGCTTTAATTGCTGGAGCTGGTGGATTATTTAAGTACTATAGATCAATAATATTTCACATGAAAGAAAAGTGCAGATGCAAAGTTATAATGTATTGACACTTTTCTTTCATGCTGTCATTTTTTCGTTTTCATTTTAGGGGGAATTTATTTGTACAAATACGAGAAATTAATTTCATGGGTAGAAAATATTAAAGAGACAAATCAAAGTTCTGCGGCAGCACTTTGTATTATGAAAGACAATAAGATTGTACTAGAGCATTATAGTGGAAAGCATTCAAACACATTGAATAGTAAAAAGATAACAGCAACTTCACAGTTCAATGTTGCTTCTGCTAGAAAAAGCTATTTAGGATTAATGGTAGCTTATGCACTTTATGAGGGGAAAATAAAATCTCTGGATGACGAGGCTGTAAATTATTTTAAAGAATATGATCCTTCATTACTTGGTAAGACAACGATAAGACATTTAGTAACTCATTCACATGGTTTAAATGAAACCGATGATGGGATAATTTATCGTGAATTTGAGCCAGGACAAGCTTGGGCGTATAGAGATATTAATGTAAGAATGATGACACAGCTTATTTATCACTTGTATAACAAAAGTTTTCCTGAACTATTAAAGGAACGTGTATTCATACCTGCTGACTTCAAAGAAACTGGATGGAGAATAAAGCAAGATGAAAAATTAGTTAAGGTTGTTGTAAATCCAAATGAAGATGCCATAAATAGTGTTGGTGCAGTAGATGACGGCTCCGAGAAAAATTTGTTTGTTTCTGCGAGAGAATTTGCATACTGGGGAAATCTGCATTTAAATAACGGGTTCCTAAATGGTAAACAGATTGTGCCAAAAGAAGTTATAGCACTTGCTACGAGTTTGCAAAATCCAGAGTATAAAAATAAAGAACTACCACAAAATGGATTGTTTTGGTTCGTTCAAAATGAACCTGCTTTATGTAGCGAACTTGGTGAGCGAATTCCTAAAGGTTCCTATCAAATATTAGGAATTACAGGACCCACGATATTAGTCATTCCAGAATATAATGTCGTCGTTGCTAAAATGTACAATAAAAGATACAACTATGGTGGGGATAATTATTTATATTATTTACGTGAATTTAGCAATTTAGTCGCTGATACATTTAGTAGCAGTAAAAATAATACGGTTAGGGCATAACTACTCCTATAATAAAAAGGAGTGAGCTTTAATGAAAAATGAAGTGAATAAAAATAAAAAGCAAAATATAAAGGATGTAAACACAGAACAAAACGCGATTTATAGCGATCCGAAAGATGCAGCGAATATGCAAACTGTACCGCAGCCGAAAGATTTCGAGGAAATTGAATATTAATTTTCTCTCCGGCTTATTTATGAAAGAAAAATACGTCTTAAGTCTCATCACTTTTAGCAAATTATTTGGTAACATATGTACATAAGCATTCGAAAATGTCTTATCTTAACAAAGCTTTCTTTAAATGCTGTATATAACCTACAAAAAGGCACTTCTTGATGAAGTGTCTTTTTTGTGTAAGCTAACTTAATTTCCATTTTCCGTACAGTATCTTGCAATTTATTATGGATATACTAACTGTGAAAATTCATGTCATGATAAAAGAAGGGGACAGTTAGCATGAAACAAACAACATCTATAAATCCGTTGTTAATTGTTCTAGGTACAATCATTGTTCAAATTGGCCTAGGAACAATTTACACATGGAGTTTATTTAATCAACCCCTTGTAAGTAAGTTTGGATGGAACCTCAATTCAGTCGCGATTACTTTCTCAATTACGAGTTTTTCTTTATCATTCTCAACTCTATTTGCAGGAAAGCTACAACAAAAATTTGGACTTCGTAAACTTATCGCTACTGCAGGAATTGTTTTAGGACTCGGTTTAATACTTAGTTCACAAGTTTCCTCATTACCATTACTTTATTTATTAGCCGGTGTTGTCGTTGGATATGCTGATGGAACAGCATATATTACATCACTATCTAATTTAATTAAATGGTTTCCAAACCGTAAAGGGCTTATTTCTGGTATATCTGTTTCAGCATATGGAATGGGGAGCTTAATCTTTAGATATGTAAACGGAAATCTTATCGATAGTCTTGGTGTATCACAAGCATTTTTATATTGGGGTATTATCGTCTTACTTTTAGTATTAATCGGATCGTTCTTCTTACGTGAAGCAATTGTAAGTAACACGGTAACGGAAACATTACACAATGATTATACGCCTCGTGAAATGATGAGAACGAAACAAGTATATTTCTTGTTTTTCATGCTATTTACATCGTGTATGGGTGGTTTATATTTAATCGGTATGGTAAAAGACATTGGGGTGCAGCTCGTTGGTCTTAGTGCAGCGACTGCCGCTAACGCCGTTGCAATGATTGCAGTTTTTAATACGATTGGTAGAATCATTCTCGGCACATTATCAGATAAAATAGGTCGATTAAAAATTGTCTCTGCAACGTTTATTATTATTGGATTGTCCGTCTTTACTTTAAGTTTCATTCCACTAAATTACGGGATATATTTTGCTTGTGTAGCAAGTGTTGCCTTTTGCTTTGGTGGTAATATCACAATATTCCCAGCCATTGTCGGGGATTTCTTCGGATTAAAAAACCATAGTACAAACTACGGGATTGTTTACCAAGGTTTCGGTTTTGGTGCACTTGCAGGATCATTCATTGGAGCACTACTTGGAGGATTTCAACCAACCTTCATTACAATCGGTATTCTATCTGTTATATCTTTCGTTATCTCTATAGTAATCCGCCCTCCAAATGCAGAAAAGAAGAAGGAAATCAAATCGTTAAATCGAAAAATAGCTTAATTTTAAAAAAGAGTCCTTATACTAGGGCTCTTTTGCTTTACAAAAAAATGTATAAACAATGGATGACATTCAAAAAATCTAATTTTATCCTTGTACTTATTTCATAATCTAACATTAAAGAAGATAGGACATTCCGATTGTTAAATTGAATAAATAATGTAAAGGGGCGTGATAGTTAAAATGCAAATAGTAAAGCAATGGGTACAAGAAGATAGTGATTACATAAGAGAAAAAGTAATTGAATATAACCAAAAACAACTTTCAAATGAAGAAAAAACACCTTCAGAAAAGATTAGTTTTATAGTGAAAAATGAAAAAGAAGAAATAGTAGGAGGGATAACGGCAATCACATTTTGGCACCATGTACATGTTGACTTCCTATGGGTTTCTGAAGAATACAGGCACGAAGGTTACGGAAGCAATTTAATGAATCTTATTGAAGAATTTGCAATTAAAAAAGAATGTAGGCTAATCAAATTAGATACTTTTAGTTTTCAAGCCCCTAATTTTTATAAGAAGCATGGGTATAAAGTGATAGGGGTAAGTGAAGATCATCCTAAAGGACATAATCATTACTATTTAGAAAAAAGGTTATAAATGAATCATTAAAGAGTGTATTATGATTAATCTTTTTCAAAATATGCTCTTTTCTTTTGTGTGTCTATGAACACGATATCGTTTCGTATTAGTTATTTACTCAAATTACTTTTTATGAATCCAAACAATTTAATGATAGAATAAAATAAAGACAGAAAATTTTTACCATTCAAGGGGGTTACATATGAAAAAAGTAAATGTTACATACGCACTTCTATATGATGAAACTCATGAAAAGCTATTAATGGTTAAAAACAAAGGGAAAAATGGTTCTTATTACACTTTACCAGGTGGAGCAGTTAAATTCGGGGAAACGTTAGAAGAGGCAGCAATTCGTGAAGTAAAAGAAGAAACAGGGCTAGATATATCCGTAAAAGGGGTTTGTTCCATTAGTGAAGCCTTTTTTGAGGAGAGAGGACATCATGCAATCTTCTTTAATTTTTTAGGAGAAATAATCGGAGGGGAAATCTGTATATCACGGCCAAAAGAGATTGAAGAGATTACCTGGATGGAATTAGATTCAGCAGAACCTTATTTACGTATACCCGAACACTTAAAAAGCCTTTTACAAAAGAAAGAAACAGTTCCTTATATTTTTAATGGAACTATTATTCATCAATCTTCATAAAGATAGTATTTCATTTAAGGCGGGGGAAAAATGGAGTTTATCGTTAATCACAAACAATTTACACAAGCTCTTTCAGAAGTAAGTAAAGCTATCTCAACAAAAACTTTAATTCCTATATTATCCGGAATAAAAATAACAGCAGATCAATTTGGAATTACTTTAATCGCAAGTAATTCGAATATTTTTATCGAAAAATTTATCCCTAGTTTCATCGAAGACGAACAAATTATAACCGTCTTAAAAGCAGGAAGTATTGTTGTACCTGCAAAATATTTTATTGAAATTATAAAGAAAATGCCAAGTGATATATTAATACAAAGTAAAAATGAACACATACTTACCATACAATCAAAAGAAATCACATTAAATTTAAATGGATTTCCAGCAAATGAATTTCCAAATGTACCACTACTAGACGATCGTGTAGAAATACAAATAGAAACAGGACAATTGATTGAAGTGTTTAAACAAACTGTCTTTGCAGTGGCTAAAAATGAATCTAGACCAGTTCTTACTGGCGTACATATCGCGTTAAATAATAATAAGTTAATTTGTGCTGCAACTGACTCACATAGACTTGCTGTACGCGAAACACTAATTTCTTCAAATTCGAAAGCAAATTGCATTGTACCAAGTTCAACCATTAGTGAACTTCTAAAATTAATAAACAGTAATTCAGAATTCGTATATATCTATCTTTCAGAGAGTCATATTATTTTTAAATTTGGAACAACTACTTTATATTCAAGACTAATTGAAGGGAAATACCCTAATATATCCGCCCTAATTCCAAATGAATCCCAAACGGTTATTAATATAGATAGAAAACAGATTTTACAAGGTGTAGATCGGTCAAGTTTATTAGCTAGTGAATGGGCAAACAACAACGTTAACTTAGAAATCATCGACGAATCCACAATACAAATCTCTTCTAACGCTTCTCAGATTGGTAAAATATCCGAGACACAACAAATAGATGCTATTCACGGTGAAAAGCAATTAAATATATCTTTCGATGGACGATTTATGGTCGATGCTTTAAAAGCAATAAAAGAAGATATAGTTACTTTAAGCTTTAGTGGTTCTATGAGGCCGATATTAATTGAAGCAGGAGAGCAATCTGCAGCAGTATATTTAATATCACCCGTTAGAACTTATTAAGAACAAAGGAAGGAATTAAATTATGTACAAGCACACTTTATGTTTTATAAAAAGAAATGAAGAAATACTTATGCTAAATAGAGAATATGATCCTGTAAAAGGATTATGGAACGGTGTAGGAGGGAAGATAGAAAAAGGAGAAACACCGTTAGAAAATGCAATTCGTGAAATAAAAGAAGAAACAAATATAGATGTTGAACAAAATCAAATTCAATTTAAAGGCATTATTAAATGGGAGGATTCCTCATATTCTGGTGGCATGTATGTCTATTTAGTAGAGCTACTTAATGAATTTACATATCACACTCCAAAAAAAGTCTCAGAAGGAATTCTAGATTGGAAAGAGGTATCTTGGATTCTAAGTGACTATAATTACGGCGTAGGAGAGATGATACCTAAATTTTTAACTGAAGTACTTTATAATGAATTAATATTAGAGCACTCTTGCATTTTACTAAATCATAAATTAGTAGAGTATAAGAATAAAGAACTAGCTAAGCAGACCAGCCCAATAGATTTAATACATAAAGCAGTGCAAACATGAACAAAAAATAGCCAATGTAATCGAAGTGTTATTAAAGATAAAATTTAACGCGAGGGTGAGTATTATGAAGAAAATAATCGCTTTACTCTTAGGTATTGTTCTAATTACTTTTGCTTTTTTTCATTACAATAAAGAAAGTTTAGTTCAAAATGATAAACTGTTTGTTGAAAACTTTAAAGGTAAAAATGATTCAAATAAAATTCAAGCAGCCATTAATAAAGCAGAATCAAGTAAAATTAAAACAGTTTTGCTCGATGATAAAAAGTATAAAATCACTTCACCAATCATCGTTAAACAAGGTGTAAAACTATTATTCGGTTATGGAACACAATTTGTTGTAGAGGGAAACTTTAGGGTATTGGAACTAGAAAAAAATGCTTCGATTGAAGGAGCATACATAGCCATCGATGACCCTAAATTCAATTCTGAAGTTATATATTTAGATGGTAAAAATAAGTATTATAACACTTGGAACAAAACACAAATAAAAGATATAAATATTATAAATTGGGCCGAAACAAATAAAGGAACAGGAATTTCTTTATTCACTGGTGGAAAAGAAAATGAAATCTCCTTTATTAACTTCGATAACATTAAAGTAGCAGGAATGGAAACAGGGTTAAAATTAGTAGCGAAAAAACCGAAATCTGGACATGCCTGGATAAATGCCAACCGTTTTATGAACTTCTCTCTAGAGGATTGTGTGAATATGATTTATATGGATAGTAATTTAACTACACCAAATGAGATTAGCGGGAATCAATTTACAAATCTACAAATACAACCGTCAAGTAAAACAAAAAACATTTTAAGGGTAAGTGGACAGCATAACGAGTTCAATGGAATGGTGTGGGATTTAAATAAAATTAATCACGAAAACGAACTCATTGAACTAACTGATAAGAGCATGAATACAGTCATTGATATTACCTCTGTGCCGACAAGTAGAATTTTAGATAACGGGAAGGCAAATATAGTAAAGTAGTAATTAGGGGAGATTAGTATGTAATAGAAGGAGGAGCTCATGAAAAAAGGAAATCACTTATTTTGGGTATATATAACTAGTATTATTATAATACCCTTAATTATTTACTTAGCATTGGCAGCCTCTAGCGAAAAAAACATTCTTACTCAAGTGAAAAAAGCTCCCAATATCCCATCTGCTATTCAAGATTCAAGCAATATGGAAGACCCTACAGGATATTGGACAACAGAAAAGATGAAAAATGCAATTCCAGTAGATAAAACAAAGAATTTTAATAGATGAGTCATGTACGAATAAAAAGCGAACCATCCATATTAAATCGGTTCGCTTTTTATTATAATTATACTTCTCTCCACCAAGTTGACGTAGGGTAACCTTTAGATTTTAACGTAATAGCTTCACCGATTTGTGGCGTTGCAATATTAACCCCTAAACGATTTGCTTCTTTCGTAACACGTTCAATAGGATCACTCCATTCATGTAATGCTAACGTAAAAGCACCCCAATGAATAGGGACAAGCAATTCTCCTTTAACGTCAATATGAGCTTGCACTGTTTCTTCTGGCATCATATGAATAGCAGACCATCTCGCATCATATTGTCCACATTCCATTAAAGTAAGATCGAATGGACCATATTTATTACCAATCTCCTTAAAGTGCGGAGCATATCCACTATCACCACTAAAGAAGACTTTCGTTTCTTGACCAAGGATAACCCATGAACACCATAACGAACTATCTCTATCTGTCATACTTCGTCCAGAAAAATGCCTTGCAGGTGTACAAACTAATTTAATATTATCAAACGTAATTTCATCCCACCAATTATGCTCACTAATTTTACTAGGTGAAACACCCCATTTAATAAGATAACGTGCAACTTCAGTCGGAACATAAAAGTGCTTTACACGATCTTTTAACTGCATAATACTTTTGTAATTTAAATGGTCATAGTGATTATGCGAAATGATAATCGCATCAATTTCTTGAAGATCTTCACGTTCTAAAGAAAAAGCACCACTATAACGTTTACTATTAAAAACAGGAAACGGGGAAGAGGCGTCGCCAAACATAGGATCTAATAACAGCTTTTTACCTTCTATTTTTAAAAGAGAAGCAGAATGACCAAACCATGTAACACTATCTATAGATTCATTATGCAAATTCGGTAACACAATAGGTAAATTCTTTATAGGACGCAGCTTTGTTTTCATTTTAAAGTAATCAGTCATTAAACCTATAATATCTTTCGATTTAAAACTTACATCGGTATGAATTTGATTTATATATTTCTTTTTCATTAGTTCTCCTTTTTACGTTTAACAATATACGTATGTTGTTATTCTAGCTGTTATTAGTGTAAACTATATCGTTTTACCTTTCATCTTTAATGCAGTACATTTAATAAATTCTTCAAATTTATTATTTTTATATATAAAATAGAATTCATTTAGCAGCAACTAAAACTAATATTATGTATTTGTAAATTATTTTGTTTAAGTAAATTCTTTCTCATAAACAACAAAGAACGTACGTTTCGTTATATGTTATAGAAGCAGGTATGCAACTAATTATCCAAAGGACGGAGAGTCGATAAATGCTGGAAGAAAGAAAAAAGAAGTCAAAATGTAAACTATCAAAATCTGAAATGATTCAGCTTTATACAGAAGGGAAGAGCACCTCAGAAAATTCATTATAAAAATTTTAAAAACCCTGGTATAGCTATACTAAGGTTTTTAATTTGAGATTATTAGAGGATACTTATTTTTATTTATAGAACGTAATTAATACATAGATTTTACAATTAACTTAATTAAAAAAGAGGGATTCAATGATACTTGATACTAATACGCCAGAGGAAATGCTACAAACAGCTTATGAGACTAAAATGATTTCATCTGGAGACAACTCTCCATCTATAAAAATAAGTGGAACAAATCTTCAATATTTACTTGTAATGCTTCATCTGGGCATAGAATCAAATGCTATAAAAACGAAGCTAAATTGGACTGACGAAGAATTCGAAAAACAAATGCATGCACTAGAACTAGAAGGTTTATTGAAAAAGACAGGAGGGAGTTACTATCCAACGTGTATGGTTATAACAGCTTATGAAGGAGAAAAATTGTATAACCTATGTGAGCCTCTAATTAAACCTACACTTAACATAATTGAAAAGTATTATAATCAAATTGATGCTATTTCTAAAAGAATCGAGACATTGAGTCATTTATCTAAAGAATCGTATAGTCTTTTACTTTATAGTGGTGTGTTATTAGATTTCGGACAAATAAATACCATTGAAGAAAACTATTTAGAAACGGAACGGCCTTTGAGAAACAATAAAAGATATTATTATGCGATTCAAGAACAAGAACAAACAGACAAAGAGGCCTTTGGAATGTATGGTAATACGTATTTGGATTTAGAAGAATATCAAATTGGACTTTATGGAAACACTCGATATACAACTTTGAATTTAATAACTGCGAATAAAGAAACGTTTGAAGAATATTTTCACGATGCTATTACCGATATTAATTATACGAAAAAGCAATTAGTTGAAAATTTTGTAGCAGTAGATAGACAAGTAGACTTAAATTTAAATGTATTATACGAAAAATTAGGCTTATATCAAAATTCACAACCTGTTATCCCAGTGTTTAAAGCCACAGACTTATCTATACTTAGCGAAATCGCGAAAACGATCAGTGAGGATTTGATCTTATTATTTAAAGAAAATGAGAAACCTTTAAAAGAATACTTTGCAAGCAGCAGATACTCAAAAGAAATAACTTACGAAGAATTTTTCATTTGGTGGTATCACTTTTTCTATACAAAAGTAACTGAAGAACTAATAAAACAAGACATAATTAAAATCGGCATTCAAGAAAATCAAACATATATAATCTGTTAAATACCTAATTTTATAAATATAAGCAACATATTATAACTTCACATATGTAGCAGAAGGGTATATAGATAATTCCCTTAAGTTTTATATAGGGAAAATACGATACAAAAAGGAGCGAGGGACCTTGCAAAAGAAATTTATAAATCCGGAAACTATGCCCACAACTTTTGGATACTCACATGTAGTCGAAGTTAGTAACGCTAAACGAACAATTTACATATCTGGACAAGTAGCACTTAATACTGATGGTCACATAGTTGGCATGGGTGATTTAGCTACCCAAACGCAACAAGTATTTGAAAATATTAAAAGCGCATTAGAAACTTCAGAATTAAATTTTAATGATGTAGTAAAGTTAACATTTTTCTTAACGGATATTTCTCAAATGGCCATTGTCAGAGATATTCGAGATCAATACATCGATACTGAGAATCCACCAGCAAGTTCAGCTGTAGAAGTTAGAAAGTTAATTAACGATAATTTATTAATTGAAATTGAAGCAATCGCTGTAGCAAACTAATTTTAAAAACGTATTTTTAATCCTATAAACATAATTCGTTTAAAATTTGTGATTTAAACGAATTATGTTTTTTATTATCTTAAATATAACTTTCTATACGGAAACATTGTAATTAATCACATAAAACAACTCAAAAAACCAATAACCAAACAATCTATTGAAAAGGGAAGTTTAACAACCAAAACTAATATTTAATAAGTTTATTACTTTTTACTAGTTAACATAATATATATTATACAAAGTTGTATAGAGTAAGTGTTTCTCTGTATCAAAAACCAAGTAAACTATACTTAATGAGACGGAACGGAGATTTTTAATGAGATTTATACTAAATCAAACTTAAATGATTTTTTACGTTTTTATTACTAAATTTATATTTAATCCGTTTATAGCAAATCCGAACTTAAAATTCATGAATCGTTCTATTTACAAACACAAAAAAATTTTACGTAACGATACATTTAAAATAAAAATTAAAAATCGATTAAAGTGTTTTTATTACTAATGAATTTTCCAATGATTAATTTATCATTTTTAGCTACATATATGATTTGCTACATGTTACATTATTTTTATTTATTTCATATCATCGCTTGACTTTTATTATGATTGCTATCTTTTAATTTAGTTAACAAAATTAAATATTGTTAAAACAAAAATCACCCTAACTGTTAGGATGATTTTTTAGCACTTAAACATATATACACCAATAAATTGAGTCCTTTTCCCTATTTAAACATAAGTAATGCTCTAAATTGTTATTTTAATAGCAATCCCAATTGTAAATAACATTGGAAAAATCTAGGTTCAACAAATCTTCCTTGCGTATAAAGAAATTAGCAACACCAGAATCTCCCCACATAATATTTAATGAATCGTCTGTATCGATTTGCAACAATAATATATCATGCTGTTGGTATTTTTCTTCCCATTCCCTCGGATCTGTCTGTGTAAAAAATGGATAACCGCCAATTTTATGCCCTTGATCTTGGCATAGATCATCATACAGTTCGCCTAATTCTGTTTTATTTTCTTCATCAACAATTTCTTCCCAATCAATGTTTTCATTAAAAATCTTTTCAAATCGATAATCTCTTGATGTTACTGGTTGATAATCCAATTCAAACTTTAGTTTAGCTGCTTCAGGTATGATGAAATGCTCTAATTCTAAAGTGTTTAAATAGCTAAAATCAGTAATAACCTTAGTTAATTCTTCTGTAATTGTAGAATGGTAAATAATTCGAAAGTCTTTTTGGCTTGTTGGATGATCAAAATCTGCTCCAAAAAGTTCATCATTAGCACTTACGAAAAATTGTAACATTCCATTTTGAGGCATATATTCAATATGCGGCATTTCTTCAAATTTTAACTGCGCAAGTAGCATCATAGGTTGTCCGTTTGAGTCTTTAGGATGCTCTTGATTTATAGGTACATACGGATACCCGCCAAACTTGCTCTCAAAAAGTGTTGTTTCTGCTTGCGTTCCAGACGCTTTAATATACGGTTTCACACTTTCTTCTAAAATACTACGATACTGTTCTAGTTCTTTCGGAATTTGAAGTTGATACGTATTTTTCACAGCTTTTCCCTCCCTTTAGTAATGAATTGAAAACACCTAACTTAATTATATAGCAAAAGATGGTTTCATTAAAAAAAGCTAAAAATCCGTTTTAACCCTCATTTTTTGCGCACTTGGCGGACAAAGTAAATTATGTTCTGAGACCTTTTTATTAATAGTTGTAATTAACGTAGCTGCTTCTGCAGTATCCGTTAGTTCTTTTAATTTCTCTTTTAGATGATCTATTTCCTTTGAAAGTTCAATCCACCTAGGCAAAACATGATTATTTTTCAAAGTTCTATAAAGTTGCTTTTCAGGATTGTACGCAAGATCTTTATCAAGATTAAGAGGTTTCCCTTTACCAGGTAAATC
Source organism: Bacillus hominis (assembly GCF_030348325.1). NCBI lineage: Bacteria > Bacillati > Bacillota > Bacilli > Caryophanales > Bacillaceae > Bacillus > Bacillus hominis. The sequence goes on along the minus strand of NZ_JAUCFS010000005.1, from coordinate 2,417,337 downwards.
ATTAAAAGCGCCTTTCTTTTCTGCCTGTTTAACGATAGAACTAATGTGATCCTCATACGTGAATGACCAAACTTTCTCATCTTTCACTAAAATTTCTTGTTTTTTTAGCTTTTTATCTAGATCATCTTGATTCATAGATTCATTCCTCTTTTCATTTTATTTTTATAGTGTTATTTTCGAGTGTTTTAATGCTCTCAATCCATCCGGTAGCTTTTTACGCCGCCAAATGCCATCGTGACCGCCTTTAAAATCTTCATAAATGGTTTTGTATCTTTTTTCTTTTAAATCTTTATAGAGACGTCTATTTGCCGTTAAAAGAGGTTCATTTTCAAGTTTTCCTGATTTCGTATGAATTTGAAGATGAAATGTATACTGGTTAGCCGATGTAATAAGAACTTCTTGAAGGTGTGAAGTGCGAGAATATTAATTTTGATATGAAGAATATTTGAGCCTTGCTACATTTTATTTGTAATAAGGCTCTTTAAAGTTATTTAATTCTTATTGAACTAACGCATCCTTTTAGATCAGTTATTTATTAGAAAAATTATCAATTGCTTGAATAGCTTGTTCCAACGCGTTTATTCTTCTTTCTAAAAGCGTTCTTTGAGGACTACCAGCCTTTGATTTATCATACGCCCTCTCAATTGACGGAAGCAAACCAGTAAGAATATTGTAAGCTTCTGCTATATCTTGCTGGGTATAATTATGGGTTCTTTGATTCCAAACGTTTTCTAGCATTGCTAAGCCGATGCAAACAGCTTTCAGTCGTTTTTTTACTAAAGTAGTATTTGCTCCTTTCTGAGTCATCTGTGACAAAGCATTTTCGAGTTTACGGATTGTCGATTGTAAAGATTTTAATGATTCCAATTTATCTATATTTGATACGTTTTCCATGTTGGTGCTGTCCCTTCTTCGTTTCTGAATTATTTTGATACTTGATAACATTGATAAGAAGCTGATTTCACTCGGAATATTTTAACATAAATAACTAACGATGTTTGAAAGTAATTCTCAAGAATCCGACACAATTGTTAAACACAAGTTAACTAACCTGCCTGATAGTCCAATAAGAATTAAACAACTTTTTTGTCATTTAACATTTGCATGATGAATAATGATTTAAAAGAAAATGACCGCTAAACTAAACTCCGCTTCCCTCCTCTACAGTATTCTATATGTACTTCTTTCTTATAATTAGAATTCCTATATAAACAAGTTGATAATATTGTATATTTTATGAACTAAAAAAACGCACAAGCTATTTAACCTGTGCGTTTTCGTCTTTATTCAGTAAGGTAGTAAAGTAACAGTTTCCGAGCCTTTTCATAATTCATGAAATCTCTATATAAAATGGGGTATTTCACAATTTCCGTTTCTAGAAAAATATATTGCGGAAACCATTCAAAAAACGATTTTCGTAGCCACTGTATTTGTTGGAACGTAATATTCTCTTCGTTTTCATTTAGTACAGAACTTAAAGTTCCTGCTGTATGCATCCAATAATGATTAAAATCAGCGTTTATACAGTCATCTTCGGTAAATTTACTTTTTAAATCTCGCTGCAATTTTTCTGTAGCACGATAAGGAAACGGTTTATGTAGTGGGCTATGCATTTTCTGCAATTCATTAAAAATAACTTCTTTTCCTAATATCAACGTTCCACCCCTTTATTTTCCCATCCAATTCAATAAGTTTTCATAATGATTATGAGCATCCTTATACCCAAGATTATATAAATTAACGAGCTTTTCTTTATTTCTTTCTATTCCGCTTATAGGAAGCTGTTTGCTTGGCTGAATTACATAAAAATTATCTTTTTGTTCGTTGTGATTCATATAAGATACAGTTTCATTATAAAAACGATAATGTTTTACTAAATGCTCTGCAATTTTCGGATACTTTCTATATAAAATTTTAGCTAGTCCAGAAAATTTATTACGCTGCTTCTCGTATCCTTCTGGCTTTGTCATAATAACAACGTTTTTTAAATAACCATCATTTTGTGCTTTAAAAACTGGAATAGGATCTATAATCCCTCCATCTAACAATTTTCGATTATCATATTCTACAGCAGGTGCTATAAACGGTACAGAGCTTGATGCACGAATGATTTTTAAAATATCATTTCCATGTTCTGTTTTATTATAATAAACTGCCTGTCCTGATTCGCAATCAGTCGTTCCAATTACAAACTGTTCATTTGAATTTAGGAAAGTTTGAAAATCAAACGGTACAATTTTGTTTGGTACTTCATCGAATAAAAAATCCATTCCAAATAATTCACGTTTTCGAATTAAGTTTCGATAAGATATATATCTGTGATCTGCTACTAGCTCTGTATTTACTTTCTTATTTCTTCCTTTTTGGCGTGATAAATAGGTTGCTCCCATACACGCTCCAGCGGATACACCGACTACATACGGAAAGAATAAGTCCCTTTCCATAAAATATTCGAGTACTCCCGCAGTATATAACCCTTTCATTCCGCCGCCTTCTAATACTAAACCGATATTCTTCATGCTCAATCCCTCTGCTTCTGTTTTCTTAATTACATGTTAGCACAAGATTTTAGGATGAGGTTATATAAATTAATTGCAACAATAACGAAAAACTATTGAACTTATGTCATAATGTCTTATCCAATAGCATGGTACAATATAAGAAACTCATTCCACATATTATAAAGGAGGAATTTCATATGGGTTTATTTAGTGGTATTTTAGGAAATGCATCAAGTGCGAGTACAGAAAGCGTTGAACGTGATTTAGAAAAGATTATGCTGGATGATGAGAAAGTTGAGCATGCTTATAAATTAATTCGTGATTTAATCGTATTTACAAATCGCCGTCTTATTTTAGTAGACAAACAAGGAGTAACTGGTAAAAAAACAGAATACCATTCTATCCCTTATAAAAGTATTACACAATTTAGTATTGAAACAGCTGGGCATTTTGATTTAGATGCAGAACTTAAAATATGGGTGTCTAGTTTGAGCGCGCCAATTACGAAAGAATTTAAAGACGATGATAACATATTAAGTATTCAAAAAGCGTTAGTAACATATACGACAAAATAGTTCATTTCTGTATATTTATTCAAATTTCAAATTACTAACCCGGATTTTTTGGAAGAATATACATTAAATTTGTATATTTAATCTAAAACGGTGCAAAAAGGTAAAGCATTAAAAATGTGCTTTACCTTTCTTTTTTATAATAAATTAAAGTTGCTTTATCATTTAATTTATTTTTAAATTCCGTTCTTATATATCCCATCTTTTCGTATAGAAAACAATTTCGTTCTTCCTCTAAAATTGTAGCAAGCTCCCAAGTCATTGCTTCCGGAAACATCTCCTCAATTAAAATTAATACTTTTTGAGCAATTCCGTTCCCTTGATAGTTTGGAATAATAAACATCGGGCTTATCCAAAATTTAGATGCCTCTTCTTTACGTGATATACATATGGCTCCTACAAGATTTGTATTTACGAAAATTTTATAAAATCCACCGTCCAGATTATTTATTCTTGAAATCGTTCTTTCAATAAGTTCATTTGCCGGACTTGTTTCATAATCCTTATACTTTTCTAATGATGAACTAAATGATTCTACTTGCATTTGAAATATAATCTCTGCATCAATTTCTGTCGCCTTCTCTAATGTTACCAATTTAAACGCTCTCTTAAAGAAGTAATATGAGCTGTATGATGACGACCGTGCCATGCATATAGTCCAATTGCAGCAGCAAGTTTTTTTTCTCCTGATTCAGGATGATTAAATGTCTTTTCTAAATCTGCCGGTTCTAAAGAATATAATAAGTTAACCCATCTTTTATGTAATGAATCTAGCATTACAAGTGAAACATCTACTGGTAATTTTGAGTCAGGTAGCTCTGCCCATTTTTCTTCTTTGTACGGTTTAATAGTTGGGTTCTTTTCTGTCAGTGCTAATTTAAAGCGTATGTAGCTATTCATATGACTATCAACAACATGATGAACGACTTGACGGACAGTCCATCCACCAACGCGATACGGTGTATCTAACTGCTTCTGATCTAAATCTTTTATCGCTCTTGCTAATTCATTAGGTAAATCCTCAATTTCTTGAATCCATTTATCAATTATTTCTTCTGTAATAGTGCCTACATAAGTAAATTGGCCTATTGGATAACGTAAATCCTTCATGTACATGTCCCCCTATTATTTTTAATCCTTAGTAGTCCTCCAAATATAATGTACGAAATTTACGTTTTCCCCGTTTAAATCTACAGTAGTTGTATCCGCTTCCTTTTCACGAGAAAATCCGCTCTTTTCTAATACAATTTGTGAAGCTATGTTATTTGTTGTTGTCATAGCATGTATTTCATTAATTTCATAGACTCTTGCTTGAGCCAAAATCAATTTTACAGATGCTGCTGCAATTCCTTTTTTAGTAAACTTCTCTCCAACTCGGTAGCCTAACGACCCAATTCGTTTTTCCTTATCTAAATCAACTAAATTTATACGTCCTACAATTTCTTTTTCTGTATTACGTATGAGATGAAAATAAGAAATCCCCTCGGTTTGTTCTTTTAATAGTTCGTCAAGTTGCTTTTGAAAGTATTCATACACGTAATAATTAGAGCCCCGACTTGGTACCATTGTTTCAAAAAATGATTTGTTCGTGAGTTCAAAATTAAATAAATCTTCAGCGTCTTGATTCTTTAATTGTTCTATGTATATTTCCATCCCGTTTACCTCTTCTTGATTTACTAACTGTTATACATTCTTTTTTAAACGATAATTTTCCTGCTATTTCTTTCGTCTGAGTAATACAGTAAGTAATACTCTAGGATGAAAAAGATGAAATGGACTACGAATTAAGTTCATAACTCTGACTAACCGAATATAAATATCAGAATCACTTGCAGAAAGTTGATATATTTGTTTCGTATACCATTGCTGAAATTTTTGTTTCGTAGTTAATTCTTTCTGTAACTTAGGATGACGTGCTATCTCCGTTGTGGTCATTTCCCAAGGTGTTTTGATGATCATAGCAGACTTCATATAAAACTCTCGAGTTAATGTTTTATCAAGCCTTTTTCTCCCTTGAAGAATTAATTGCAATTGGTGAGCCTCCATAGCTGCAACTGAAACACCTTGTCCGAAAACTGGATCAAAACGACAATGTGCATCTCCAACTACTAACAATCCTTCAGGTAAATTATTAACTAGATCAAATCGCCTGCGTACTTGATATGGAATTTTGTACGTTTTTATATCGGTAATCACCTCAGATTTGTTTAGAAACTCTGTAACATTAGGGATTGATAGGTTTTCAGCAAAATCATAAAATTCATCATCTGTTTGCGGTGCTTTTTCATTTGCATATCCACTAAAAGTAACAAAATAACGATCATCTTCAATCGTTTGAATTAGAACACCATACGGATTCTCAGGAAAACTTGGAGACATAAGTATATTACAGCAGTCTAATTTCTCTTTTTCTTTGAGCCTAAACATTCTAGTTGCGTAAAACAAATCAATTCTTACTTTCTCTTCTTGTACTTCGAAATTGTATTCTTGTAACCAATCTATACTTTTCGAACCAAATCCACTTGCATCAACAACAAGATCTGCATGAAATTCTTCTTTCATTCCTGTTTTCAAGCATTTAGCTCTTATTCCATAGACTTTATTAAGTTTGTTATCTACTAGTAATCCTTCAACCAACATTTCATACTTCGTAGTAACATTTGAAACTTGTTCAATTCGTTTTTGAATATGCGATTCTAACAGAAGACGACTTTGTTGAATCATATTTATCTCGCCTTTGAAAGGCTGCTTCCATAGGCCGAATTGATGCCATTTTAAATCGCGAGTAAAGTTATTTACGATGCTACCTGCTTCAATTAATTCATTAGTAATGTTAGGAAACAACTCCTCAAGTGCTTCTTCGCCGCCTTTTAATAACACATGCGGATGATTACTTTGCGGAACTCTTTTTCGCGGACATTTTCCATCCCATCTTTCTCCTGCTTCTAAAATGAGTACTTCTTCAAAATTATCAGATAAAGCCTTTGCTGTGAGTTTCCCTGCTATACTTCCACCGATAATGATAGCCTTAGTAAACATTTCTTCCCCCTTAATGAAAAAAGATCCTGTCGTGTATGAATGGAACAGGATCTTAACTAATAATTCCTTGATAATTATATTTAAAACACCTGTGTGAATTGCAACGTTAAAATTAAAATACCTAATCCCCATACGTAATACGCGAATACTTTTAAAGAATGACGTTTTAAATATTGAATCATCCATGAAACTGCTATGTAACCAAAGAACGCTGCTGATAATGTTCCGACAATTAATGATGTACTAGAAATAGATTCTGCTTTCCCTTGGAAAACATCTGCAAATTGCAAGATGATAGCTCCGACAATAGCTGGTGTTGATAATAAAAATGAAAAGTACGCTGCTGTTTCGCGGTCTAACTTTCTCCATAATGCAGCGACAATTGTCATTCCAGAACGAGAAATTGCTGGAAATATAGCTACTGCTTGAAATGAACCAATTATGAATGCATCTTTATATGTAATATCATTCATTTTTTTACGACCGTTTTTTTGTTTATCGGCCATATAAAGAAATAAACCCGTCACTAAAAACTCCCAACCTATTGTGATACCTGTTTTTGAAATATCTTCAAAAAAGTCTTTAAATAATAAACCGATTACAACCGCAGGTATCGTCCCGACAATAAGTAAAAACATAAGCTTTGAAAACGGATTTTTAATTAAATATATAAATTCTTTCTTATAATAAATAAACACCGCAAGTAACGTTCCGATATGCAACATCGTATCTAAAAATAAACCTGCTTCATCTAATTGAAAAAGATGTCTCCCTAAATAAAGATGCCCTGTACTACTTATAGGTAAAAACTCTGTCAATCCTTGAATAATTCCTAAAATAAAAGCTTCTAGCCAATTCATGATGATCTCCTTTCTCGTTTGCTTGTACCAATATATGATGCTTTAATTTTTGTTATGAAAGAAAATATATTTCTCTTGGGGATTTACTTTAACCTTTATTTAAAAGTTATGGATTGTAACACAGATGGATATATATGTAAAAATAAAGGAGGGTTTATATGGAGAAACACACAAAATTAGGAAACATATTACTTTGGATTGGACCTATTCTTGTGTTCTTAGGCTTATGTATGACAAATGTAATTACAGACATACCTTTCTTCGAAGGAAAGCATAAAACTCTTGGAATTATTATGTTATTTATAGGGGTACTTTGTTTAATTGCCGCCCATTGCTTGAAAATACGAAAAAATTCTGCCGATTAAATAATATATTCCCTTATAAGGAGGAACAAATGCGAGGAAAATCATTACGGACAAAAATTACAAAGCTATATAAATAAAAACAATCCTAGTGTATGTACTAGGATTGTTTCATTTCGCTAATGTTGTTTATTTATAAAACACTTTATCAACGTTATATTTCGCTTTGTATTCATTAATGATGTAAGTTTCGTAAATTTCTCTTTCTGTCGGATCTTCTACGATACATGCATCGATGCGATATACTTCATCACGATAATTTTTGATTGGTGAAACATTATCTTCAAAATGCTTTTTAATACGTTGTCTAATTTTACGAGCTTTACCTACGAAAAGAAGTTCGTCATTAATATTGTAAAACATAAAAATGCCGCCTTTATCTCTAGGGAACAAGTGGAAATCGATAAAACCGTTAATTGGAGTAATTAATGGCTCGTCTCCTTTAATAACTTGTTTACGTTCAGTAATTGAAACATCAGCTTCAGGAATATTAATTTTAATCAAGTTCATTCACGTCCTCTTTTATTATAAAGATAAATAATAGCATAAGTATGTAAGAAAAGCTATGTTCAGAGACATATTTCATTTTATAATTCAAATATTATAGGTATATCATGTAAACTTTTTTTCCAAATCATATGATCACTTGACTCGCCCCAATAATCCTTCAGTGCATAAATAGGCTCTCCGAATTTCTTCTTCCATATTTTTTGTGCGTTTTTATATCCACTATCCAAACAAAAGTCTGTTATTCCTTTACCTAGTAAAGTAAGAAACATTGCATTTAACAGCAAACTCCCTATACCTTTTCTTTGATACTCCGGAAGTATAAATACAGTTCCTATTTCATACAAATCCTTAAGTACACCGCCTGTACAACTATTAATTAATGTACTTGCTGGACCGATTTCAATCGTTCCAATGATTTTATCGTTATTTGTATCTATTGCTAATAAAAAGTAACGACTTTCTCCATTACTATCAAAATCGTTTTTCAAATATTGCTTTTTCGAGTTAATTTCATTTTCTATGTCATCTAATAATTGGGATAACCCTTCATTTTTATATGTATTCGTAATAACTATACGGAAAAACAAGTATAGTTCATCTAGATCATCCGAATTCGGCCTTCTAATTTCAACGTTATACATGACTTAGATCTCCAATCTTTGAAAATATATGAGAAAGTGTATTCGTTCAAAAAGATTTTATACAATTGTTAAGACCATACTTTATATACTCTATTCATTATTATTCTACACAGCTCTGCATAGATCCAGCAGTATAGAAAACTCAGTATAAATATTAATGTAATCACTTTTATATCCATAGTTGTATGAATAGTAGGACCAAGTACAGGAAAACGGAAGATATCGAGAATGATCATAATTCCTATAAGTAGACATATCGCTGAAAAAGAAATTACCCAAATCCTCCTCTTGAATTGTAAAAAGGATATTCCTAACGCTATACCTAATAATCCTGTAGTAAAAGGAAAGACAATTAGTTCACTTGGCTCAATAATGAATAATAGGAAAATAGTAAGAATATACGAGAGTACTCCCTCACGAATAGAATAACAAATAGCTAGAAAAATCGGTAGCGTCGCGAAAGGACTAATAAATAACCCTATTCCTGGGATTAAGTTCCCCGCAGATTGAAAAATAGCAGCAAATGAACCGAGTAACGCTGTAATGACTAACCTACTTGCAGGAGTAACCTTTCTTTTATGAACAAAATTCGCACCCTGCTCTATCATCCATTGATACCAATAGCCTCTAAAGCGATTCATCAAAATCCCCCTAAATTTACCTAATTCATCATTTTCTATAGTATCCATACACTTATAGTTTATGTGTTACTTTTGGCTAGTCGTTTATACATAGAAGTTTTTTTATCTGGATCATATGTCGTGCACTTTGAAGAAGAATCTGTTGGTTTGAAATAAAGTTTGACTAGAAATGTTTTAAACATCCTTATATAGTGAGCACCAAAAAGAATCCATTTAGAAAAAAAGATTGGTTTCTATAAAAAAATTTGATTAAAACTACACATGTTAACCTTACTATATGATTCTTTGATTAATAAAACGTATAAAAATTTAAGTCCACCGAATTTTATAATTATAAATCAAGGGACAATTTCATAAATAGTACCTTTGTTAAAATCAGTTACTTTCATAGAACCATAAACTCCTAAATATAATCTAGTTTGATCTAAATTTGCTCCTAAACTAACATAATAAGCTGCTTGAGTACCGAAATCATAATTGGTTTCAATAACATTAAAGTCATTACGTTTACCGTCTATACTTGCTCTGGTATAAGCTAACACTCCCTTTACTGGAGATTGAGATTCTTCTTTCTTGGCAAGATCGGTAAACACGACGCTACCGGTTAAATTAGGGATTCCAGTTCCCATATATGACTGGACTCCTGTAAGTGCAGTTCCTCTAAATTTATCCGGTCTGGAATCTTTATGAAAATAACTAATTAGAGGCTGAATACGTTTCACTGACGTTTGAATTGTTTCATCATAATAAGCCATCGTTCTCTCATCCAAAGTCTGATTCTCGGAACAGTGCCGTATAAAAGAAGTAGGTAAATCGCCTTCCCATCCTCGCCAACCAAAGTTAATAAATCCATCTTGATCAGGAGTAGATCTCATTAAATGCGCTTGAACAAGTTCGGTAACCGGTATGGGTTTATAATGAACAAACGAAAAAATAGACTCTACAATATCCTGCCCGACATTTCCAGCATATTTGATATACTGATTATAAAACCTTTGAAATGAAATACCTGTTATATTCCGAACCCCTTTCGCAATTACTATAAGTGTTTCTTGTATAGATAAAGGAAGTTCATTAAAGCGCGTAACTACTGGAGGGTTATTCATTAATGTATTTTTACTTACATCAATTTCAATTATTTTACCCGCTATTTCTAAATCATCCTGACTTAAATTAAATGGATCATAACCCGATCCACCATCTCCATTTGTAAAAACAAGTTTTCCAGTCTCAGGTGAAAAGGTTAAACTATTGACTCCGTTATGATTAAAAAAGGGCCTTCTTATGTTAAGTAATGTCCGTCGTTTTTGAGGTTGACTATGTGGTTGTAAAATCCATTCCTCAACCGTATCAATATGATCATATTGAGTATCTCTATTTACCCACTTTAAGTTTAAAGTTTTCGGATCACATGGATTAGGTTTAAAAGATTCAGAAAGGGCACCTGGACCTTGAGTGCCAGCTACTGAATAATGAAGGTAAAATAAACCGTTTTGATAAAATTGTGGATGAAACGCTAGTCCTAGCAATCCTCGTTCATCATATCCAGTACCAGCAATACCTTCTTCAGACTTACCTAATTTTATGATTCGCGGGCGAATATCTAAAAAAGTCCTTATAACTCCGTCTCCTATGTAAAAGATTTCTCCTACCTGGGTTGCAATAAATAACCTTTCAATTGAGTCACCTGGTAGTATAGTCGTTTTCAAAACAGTAGGTAAATTTAACTTACTTGCAATGGGTCGTAAACTAACCTTAACTTTTGTCAACTGACTTTACACCCCTTTAATTGCGTTTTATTAAAAGAGTATGATTAGAACTGTTCGATTAGTATTCAATTAGGGACTAGGGAATTGGATACTATTTCTGACTGCGCTGCATTTCCTGATTCTCCATATAACTACGCATCCGTCGCATATATTCAGGTGCGTCCATCGAATTCCCTGCGATCATTTCAATTATACAGAGTCTTTCGGCGCTTTCCTTTTCAGCATGGATTATAGCCTGATCAAGCTCTCCATAGGTCCGGACCGTAACGGTAAACGCGTTACCTCCAAAAACTTCGGGGAGCTTGGTGTAAGACCATCGAGGGATTTGGTTGTACTTTTGATCCTCTGTTTTGACATTTAAATATTTCTCAATTGTATAACCATCGTTGTTCAAGACAAAGATTATGGGCTTGCAGTCGTAATAGAGCATAGAACTGATTTCCTGTGCTGTTAGCTGTAGGGCACCGTCACCTGTAAACAGCAATACTCGGCGTTCCGGCGCGGCCATAATAGCACCGAACGCCGAAGGGATTGCGTAACCGATGGACTGCCATCCACCTTGCCCAATATATGTTACATTGCCCGGCAGTCTTACCTCTCCCATTCCACTATAAAACGTTCCGGTCTCGGCGATTACAATATCACCCTCTTTCAGCATACGCTGCAAACGCGGATAATAGCCGTCAGCCATTAGAGGTCCGTCAGCAGTAGTTGTGAATTGCTCATAAGGGAATGACAATTTTTTTGTCAAACCTTTGCCTGTATAACTCAACTTCTGCACGGCAAGTAGCATGTCGGCTGCAAGAACATTCGGATATTCCGCCTCAGCGATTTTAACCATATCTGGTTGAATATTGACAGTTATCAGTGGGTTTAGCTTTGCGGTAAAACTTGCGGTGTTTGTGTCCGCCCATACCATGCCAATCGCAATGATACAATCTGCATTCTCCACCGTACTTTGGACTTCAGTCATCCCGAAAGAGCCTAGATACATTCCGATATAATTTGGATGGGTCTCGTCGAATCCCCCCTTCCCGTACAGCGTCGTTACAACAGGCACATTCATTGCATCGGCTAGCTGCCGAGTTGCTGTCTGAAGACCGAAACGCATCGTTTTCACATCCACCAGGATAACCGGTCGGTGGGCACGTTCCAAAAGCGGACGGACATGATTCACTGCAGCCTGAAGGGTATTCGGGTTGGATGTTGGACGTGGTGGTATTGGCTCTGCCCAGAATTTAATTGGCTTGGTCACTAAATCATTAGCCACAACCAGGTATACTGGCTTTTTCTTTTCCTTAGCAATGCGAATCGCAGTCTGAATTTCAATCTTGGCATTTTCCGGCGTAAGCACCGCGGTATATGCCGTAATCTGCTCATACACCTTGCGAAAGACGTCAAAATTCCCATCCATTAAGGTGTGATGCATCAGCTTATGCTCTTTTTGATCCTTCTCAGGAGGCGCACCCACAATGTGTATTATTGGTACATGCTCGCTGTTTGCTCCCGCTATCGCATTGCAGGCGCTGAGCTCCCCGACCCCAAATGTCGTAATAAGAGCTGATATTCCTTTGATTCTTGCATAGCCATCTGCAGCGTAGCCCGAGTTTAGTTCGTTTCGTCCTTCTATAAAACGGATGCCGTTATAACACTCCAAAGAATCAAGAAGTGTAAAATTATAATCCCCTGCGACACCAAAAATTTCGGTAATGCCCTCCAGTTTCAGGCAATCGAACAAATACTGGCCAACCGTTTTTTGAGCAGGTTCCCTTTGTAAACCAAAGTTACCCGTATTAATCATGTTGTCCATCGCTTGCTCACTCCTTATCCATTTCTTTTTAATAGTACTACCCTTTTTGATAATGCCCTTTAATTAAATCGGTTATCCGTTATGCAACAATTAATGGGGAAGAATTGCTCCTTATCTCTGGAGAAAGTCATAAAACAGGAGAAGGAGGCGAAACACTAAGACATTACCTGGACAAGATTCCTTACATCGGTGAAATCACCTCTGGTCAAAAGAATGTATTAATTAATATTCTAATGTTCTTTTTAAATTGTTTCCCTTTAAAATATCCCATTTATCATGCTCCTCACTCTTTTTTGCAAAAGTCTAGCTTACTTTTAAAAACTTTGTAACAGAACCTTAAAAATGATAAAAACCCACGAAGAAAATGAATTTTCACCATGGGTTTTTATCATTTAAACGGACTTTCGGGACACCTAACTCAAGAAGCATCCGCACCTTCAAACTGACTATTGTAAAGTGAAGCATAGAAACCATCAGCTTTCAATAACTCTTCATGATTACCTTGTTCTACAATATCCCCATCTTTCATGACAAGGATTAAATCTGCATCACGTATTGTTGATAATCTATGAGCGATAATGAAGCTTGTTCTACCTTCCATAAGGTTTTCCATCGCTTTTTGAATCAGTACTTCTGTACGAGTGTCAATGGAGCTTGTTGCTTCATCGAGTATTAATATTTTCGGATCCGCAATAAGGGCGCGTGCAATTGTTAGTAGTTGCTTTTGACCTTGGGATACGTTGCTTGCTTCTTCGTTTAGTTCCATTTGATATTTATTTGGTAATGTTTTTACGAAGCTGTGAACGTGAGCTGCTTTCGCTGCTTCAATTACTTCTTCGTCTGTAGCATCGAGTCTACCGTAACGTATATTTTCCATGATGGAGCCGTTAAATAGCCAAGTGTCTTGCAGTACCATACCAAACATGTTGCGCAGGTCTTCTCGCGTGAAGTCTTTTATATCGTGACCGTCGATACATATTGCACCGCTATTTATATCATAGAAACGCATTAACAGTTTTACAATCGTTGTTTTACCAGCTCCGGTTGGTCCGACGATTGCTACTTTTTGTCCAGGTTTAATGTTAGATGAGAAATTATTGATGATAATCTTATCTGGATTGTATCCAAATTGAACATCTTGGAAGGTAACTTCTCCTTGAACTTTTTGCAGCTTCACTGGATTTTCTGCTTCCGGCACTTCCTCTTCTTCTTCTAAAAATTCGAAGACTCTTTCTGCAGCAGCTGCAGTGGATTGAAGTACGTTCGCGATTTGTGCTACTTGAGCGATTGGTTGCGTAAAGCTTCTAACATATTGCACAAAGGCTAAAATGTCTCCAACTGCGATAGTTCTCTTTACGGCAAGCCATCCGCCTAAAATAGATACAGCGACGTAACCGATATTACCGATAAATGTCATAATCGGCATCATCATTCCAGATAAAAATTGAGATTTCCATGCGGAGTGGTAAAGGGTATCATTTACCTCTTCGAATTTTTTTACTTCTTCTTCTTCTTTGTTAAAGGCTTTTACGATATTGTGACCACTATAAATTTCTTCGACCTGACCGTTTACGTGTCCTAAATATTCTTGCTGGGATTTGAAGTATTTTTGTGATCGTTTTACGACTGCCATAATGAGAATCATCGATACTGGCAATATTAAAAGCGCCACTAATGTCATTTGCCAGCTGATTGATAACATCATGAAAAGTACACCGATGATTGTAATAACGGATGTGATGATTTGCGACATACTTTGGTTTAACGTTTGGCTCACCGTATCTACGTCATTTGTAATTCTCGATAATACTTCGCCGTGCGTTGTTTTATCAAAGTAATTCAGCGGCATACGATTAATTTTTTCGTCGATTTCTTTTCTGAAGTTATAAGATACTTTTTGAGCTACTCCAGAAATAATGTACCCCTGGATAATACCAAACACAGTGCTCAGTATATATAATCCAAGAAGTAAAATGACAATGTTTCCGATATAGGTAAAGTCAATGGCCGCACCGGGTGCTCCTGATACTTTGCTTACGAGTCCTTCGAAAAGTTTTGTTGTCGCATTTCCTAAAATTTTTGGACCAACGATTGTAAAGGCTGCACTACCGATTGCGAAAAGGATAACGACTAAGATTGATACTTTATAGGGATTCAAGTATTGAAGGAGTTTATTCATCGTTCCTTTGAAGTTTTTTGCCTTCTCAATCTTTCTCATGCCGCCGCCCATAGGACCGCCACCGCCAGGACCAGGACCGCCTTGTTTTCTATTTTCTATTTTTCTATCACTCATGATGACAACTCCTCTCTTGAAAGTTGTGATAAAGCAATTTGCTTATAAACTTCACAGTTTTCCATAAGCTCTTCATGAGTACCAGTTCCAACTATTTTTCCTTCGTCAAGTACAATAATCTTATCGGCATTCATGATTGTGCTGATTCTTTGGGCAATAAGTAAAACAGTACTTCCTGTAATCTCATTGTTTAAAGCTCTGCGCAATGCTGCGTCTGTCTTAAAGTCAAGAGCTGAGAAACTATCATCGAATATGAAGATTTCCGATTTTTTCGTAAGAGCACGCGCAATAGAAAGTCTTTGTTTTTGACCACCAGAAACGTTCGTACCACCTTGTGATATTTCTGTACGGAAGCTTTCAGGTTTCGCGTTAATAAATTCCATAGCTTGCGCGATTTCTGCTGCTTTTTCGAGTTCTTCTTCAGTTGCTTCTTTCTTACCGTATTTCAAATTACTCTCGATCGTACCTGAGAAGAGAACTCCTTTTTGCGGTACATAACCAATTTTCTCTCTTAATTCCTTCTGAGATACTTCTCTAATATCCGTGCCATCTATTAATATTTGGCCGCTTGTGACATCGTAAAAGCGTGGAATTAAGTTGATTAATGTTGATTTACCACTACCTGTACTTCCAATGAAAGCTGTCGTTTCACCAGGTTTTGCAATAAAGGTGATATTGGAAAGCACATCTTCTTCTGCACCCGGATATCTAAAGCCAACATTTTTAAATTCAACGTAACCTTTCTTGTCTGAAGCAAATGTTTTCGGCTCTTTTACATCACTAATGGTAACGTCAGTATCTAAAACTTCTGCGATACGTTGTGCGGAAACTGAAGCACGTGGAACCATAATAGATACCATTGAAATCATTAAGAAGGCCATGATGATTTGCATTGTATATTGCATAAATGCCATCAAATCACCAACTTGCATATGTCCCATATCCACTTGGTGTGATCCAACCCAAATAATAAGTACAGTAACGGCATTCATGATAAACATCATCATTGGCATCATAAATGACATTAAACGGCTTACAAATAAATTTGTGTTTGTTAAATCTTGGTTTCCTTTTTCAAATTTCTTTTCTTCATGTTTTTGATTATTAAAAGCACGAATGACGAGCATACCTGTTAAAGATTCACGAGTGATTAAGTTAATTTTATCTACTAACTTTTGGATACGCTTAAACTTAGGAATCGCGATGCTAAATAAACCAATGACTAAGCTTAAAATCGCGATTACCGCAACTGCGATAATCCATCCCATTGAAAGGTCTGTAGTAAGTACTTTAATAATGCCGCCGATACCTAATATTGGTGCATAGAATACAATGCGAAGCATCATAACCATAAGTGTTTGAACTTGCTGGATATCATTTGTACTTCTTGTGATTAGAGATGCAGTGGAAAACTTATCAAACTCCGCATTCGAAAAGTTTGTAACTTTCCGAAATACTTTCTTTCTAAGGTCTCTGCCGAGTCCAGCAGCTACTTTTGCAGCAAGTAAACTCACGATAACGGTAGCTGCCATACTTACTAAGGATAAAAGCAGCATTTTCCCACCGGAAGTAAAAATAAAATTAGATTGAAGCTTATCTACATTGATACCGATCTTTTTATACTCATTCTCAATGAATGAAACGGCTGATTGTGTTACCATGCTGCCTGGCATATTCTTAAACTTTTCATCTGCCTTTTCTTTCATTGCATTGATTTGATCTTGAGGAAGTTTCGCAATGACTGCAAAAGGATCTGTATTTGGCGGAATATTCGCTAGTGTTTTGTTGTCACCTGTCGCAGCAGGAGGGAAAGCAGATGCGCCGCCTTTTTCAATTCCTTGTGTAATTAACATTGGTTTCCCAAAGACATTGTTAAGTTCATTAATTATTTTTTTATCTTCTGTATGTAGCTTATAAAGTGGCTCTTTATCAAGATGCGGATAATCTTTTAAGTCATTTTTCAGTTCACTTTGAGAGAAGTTGTTCTTATCTAAAAGCGCATAGTTGTCAGCTACTTTTTTCTTTTCATTTTCATTCATAAAGAGCGTAAGTTTATCCATTTCACTTTTACGAATAACCTCAGGTACTGCATTTTCTACACCTTTTTGTTGAATACCTACATTGACAATGTTTGACATATAGTCTGGCAGTGATAGATCGCATACTGCCTGTACAGTTAAAAGACATACAACTGCAATGATGGAAGCAACAAATGGTTTTAAATGTTTAATAATCTTTAACATTTAATTCATCTCTCCATTTTCCTTATCTACTTTTTTTAGTTTTTACTCCGTTTCTCTCCTTTATTCTTCGCATTCTCAGTAATTCATTACAGCAGCTCTTTACGTATTTTTGCCCACAGATTAATTTTATGACTATATGAAGATATGATGCCACTTTTAGGATGTAGATGTTGTTTTATAGGACTTAAATCCCCAAAATAGAACGCACATGTTTCTTGATAAAACGATGATCTTGTTCCACTATATAATTAAAATATCTAACCAATCTTTTCTAGCGGAAAACCAAAATTTCGTAAACTACTTGACTTGATTGATGAATATCGGATTAATATGTTCCCTATAGTCTTAGGCAGTGGACTACCTTTATTTAAATAAATTACGGACAAGATCAATCTTAAACTTATAAAACCAATACATTTAAAACAGGAGTGGTTGGTCTTATCCACCAACCAGAGGAAAATTCTTGACTACTCGGCACTTCAACTATCGGGTGCTAATGTTCAACAACGCGTACCGAAAATAATCAAACATATTTTATAAAAAGCGATTCCATAAAATATGTTTGATTATTTTGATAACTCTTTTTTTCAAAAACGGGCTTTTTATATTAGGCAAATCAGCAGTAATAGACTTACCTTTGATCAAACATGTTTATAAACCCACATAACGTACAGGAAATCGGCTTTCATACAGTGGTCATATATTTTCAAGAATAACGGAAGAATATATAGAAAATGCTACATAAATGTGAAGTGTGATCAACTTAGGGGGGACAATCTTGTTCAATCAGATAGTAAAAGCTGTACCCAATTTATTTACGATTGGAAATTTATTGTGCGGTGTTTTTTCAATTACCATGAATATGAGTGACTATTTGGAAGTAGCCTCCATTTTTATTTTCTTTTCAGCTGTTTTAGATCTCCTTGATGGAAGAATTGCGAGAAAATTAAAAGTGAACAGTGAGTTTGGTGTACAATTAGATTCCTTAGCGGATATTGTTAGTTTCGGAGTTGCTCCTGCACTTTTATTTCATTCGATAGCAACACCATCTATTTTAACTTCTTTGGCATTTATCCTTTTCCCAACAATGGGTGCTTTAAGATTAGCTAAATTTAGTATAAAACCAACCATTGGATATTTTAAGGGATTACCTATTCCAGCTGCTGGATTACCATTGGCTGGTATGGGGTTGTTTTCATATAGTAATGCATGGATTACATTGATCCTCGCTTTCTTAATGGTAAGTCCAATTAGGTTTAAAAAACTTTAATTTGGATCCCGCCTATCGCTTTAATTTCATTTGTGATACAGTTCGTTAATATCCATCAAATTGAGGTTTTTGGTGTTATTCATCATTTTACGAATACAGCGATGGGACAGACTTTAAAGAGCTTAACTATTGTAATTGCTCATAATAGATTGTGAAATTGAATAGCCTCCAGTTTTTGAGGCTATTGTTTATATTTCTGATATGTATTTTCGCCTCTATATTGAACGAATCCACCTTTCTTCTCTAATACCTCAAACGATAAAAATGCACTTCGTTGCTATAAAAGGCAAAAATTTTTCGTTTTGTGGGTTATCTATTTTCTTAGCTTGATTGCGATGTAGTGGTACACCTTGTTTAAAAGAACTCCTACCTCTCAAAATACTTAGTTACGCCCAAATAACATAACAAAAAGATTAGGAAATCACTCCTAATCTTTTTGTTTATTACTATTCCATTGCCCCAGCAACATCATAATCATTTAAATCTAATTCAATCGGTTGCCCTAACGCAAGTTTCGCAAGTTCTGATCCTAAGTATGGACCTGCTGTTAATCCTGAAGCACCTAATCCGTTCGCAATGAGTATGCCTTCAAAATTAGGTAGTGGTCCAATAACAGGTAAGAACCCTGGTGTAAACGGTCTAAAGCCAACTCTTGTTTCAACCATTGTACCATCTTCTAAACCAGGCGCTACTGTTAACGCTTTATGGAATACTTCATGTAAACCACCAGCTGTTACACGGTGATCGAAACCAGTATCATTCTCATGCGTTGCACCAATTACGACATGGCCATTGTCAAATGTTAAAATATATTGATCGTTCGGCGGCATAACAACTGGCATATTTTCTGTTGCTGTATTTTCCATTTGTAAATGAACAATTTGTCCTTTTTGGAACGTAACTAAGAAATTAACACCTAATGGATTTAATATTTCGTTCGCCCATGCGCCTGCAGTTACCATTACCTTTTCCGCTACAATTGTTTCATCATTTACTTTAACGCCCGTAATATGATTCCCTTCACGGACTAATACTGCATCACCTTTTATGAAAGTTGCACCATGCTTTTTCGCAGCGCTTATTAATGCGTTGCGTAATAATCTTCCATTTACTCGTGCAGCGCCACTAATATGAACAGAACTATATTCTTCTGATAATGCCGGGAATAATTTTTTCGTTTCTTCAGCTGATAAACGCGTAATTTCACCAATCTCTGGTGCATCTTCACGGCGTTTATACGCTCGCTCTTCCATTTGATCTAGTTTTTTCTCATCAGTATGTAAACTAATTGCACCTACACGGTTGTAACCTGTATCCGTTTCACCTTCTTCTTCTAATTGCTGAATTAACGAAGAATAGTAACGTGCACCGCCTTTAACGATTTTATACCATGCTTTATTACGACGTTGCGAAAGCCATGGACAGACAATACCTGCTGCGGCATCTGTTGCTTGACCTACTTGTTGACGATCCACGATAGTAACGTTCGCGCCAGCCTTAGCAAGATGATAAGCAGTAGATGCTCCTAAAATTCCAGCTCCAACTACAATATACGATTTCATTTTAAACACCTTTTCTTTTTTACTAATTATATAAATATAAGAACATTCCTTAGTATAATGGAAGGAATACTTTTTTCAATGTACTCATCGCAATTAATTGTTGCATCATTGTGACGTTCCTAATCATTATTTTTTTTCTTACGGAATAATTCAATTGTTTTATATCCTTGTGAAAGGATTTCAATCATTTTCTCAAGACGTTTTTCACGTGTTTTTTCTTGTTTTACAGAAAATAAATTACGCGCCCAATCTTTTTGGTATCCAGGTGTTAAACTTTGATAAAACGTAAGTTCATTTGGATGATTAGCTAATAAAGCTTCAACATCTTGAATTCGATCTGCATAATCAGCTACACATTGGCTCATTGCAGGTGTTTTCGTCGCTTTTTTCTTCTCACGCTTTAAGCCTACAACAGTGAAGACGTCATCCATACTTACCATTCGCGCAAATTTAATATCGCTCTTTCCTACATACCCATCTTCTCCAACATTTAAAGCTGGAAACATTTCATCACGATGAATAAAAGTACTATAACGAGAATTACCTTTTTTCGGATACGCAAAAAATACATAACCTTTCTCAAGTAACAACTCTTCATTTTTAATAATGAAATTTGTATGCTCTACCATCTCATCAAGCGTTTCTACAAAAATAAAAACAGCATCATGCTCTTTAGAAAATGTAGTTGGTTTATCTCCAAATACTTCATAATCGTTTGGTTCGTTAATAACCACCATATTCGTATACTTATTAAGTTTTAATTTATCAATAACTGACATGATAATCTTCCTTTACATTCAATATTCATTTTATATATTTTTTATACTGTTCTAGTGTATTATATCTATTAAGAAAATTAAACTTGAAATCGTATCATTCTGTTTCAATAGACCATAAGTTTTTACTATAAGGAGTGGTTTTATGCCGTATGTAATCCGAGATGAAGGGCTAGTTTTGCAAGGAGATAATGGAAAAGAGCCAGTCTTTCATACATATGAAGAAGCTGAGGAAACGTTAAAAACGTTAACTATACCGCAGTTTCCGAAACATATTAGACGAAAACCATTTAAACCAAAAATAATAAAAATAGCCGCTTCTGAATAAGAACCGGCTATTTTTATATTCACAACTCAATAGCAAATAAAGTATATAAAAGCTCTTTATATTGATTTTCTGTAATTTCACGCTTCGTTTTTTCTCCATAAATAATTTCAGTTAAACTAGTATTCGTTAATGAGACATGGCCAAAGTTCGTCAATTTTACTGCAATGGGTCCTTTATTGAAAATAGATTTCTCATCTTCTATCACTCTTCTTTGAACATCGTTTACTACTGTCTCATCAATAATATGTTTATAAAAAGCATGACAAACTTTCCATTCTCCATCAACATCTATTCTTTCTAGAACATAGTTTCCTTTACTCGTATCTTTTTGTCTTACTCGATACGAACCGTTTTTAGAAGAAATTAGTTCGCCAGTAAACGGTACTGGCACAAGAGGTACTAATGAAGCAATACCTACATCAATTAAGTACCTTACGTTTTCGTAATTTAAAATAATTGTTATATGCCCATCTTCAAGTGCCCAAGCGTTTATATCATTTTTATATACGGTACCTAGTGCGAGTTGTACATCATAACCACTATCTTTTAAAAAATAGTAAAAAAGAGTATTTAATTCATAACAAAGCCCACCTCGAGAACTAGTTAAAATTTTCTCTTGTAAGTTTTTCATAGAAATTGTATTCGCAGTACTTGCTATTACATCTAAATTCTCAAACGGGATTGTGTGGGCAAATACAAAGAGTATTGTACTTAATTCTTCAAATTTTATTTCAGTACGTTTTTCAAGGTTTAATCTTGTAAAGAGTTGATCTTGTAACTTTGTCATATTCAGCACCCCTTAATAAGTTATAAGTTAAAATAATATATGCTGATTGTAAATTTGAAGGGATATTGTAACAATGTACATTTGCAGTTACTGTACCGGTACAAAATTTAAATTTGAAAAACATTTTTATATAAAAATACAAATAAGAGGCACCATCACGGATGCCTCTTTCGAATTACATTTTATATCTTTATTTCAATGAGCTTAATTTTTCAATTGCTTGTTGCTCAGTTGCTAAGAAAAAAATATCCTTACCTTTATTACATTCATAAATGAAATCTTTTAGGCTTTTACTATTGTGCATAGAAAAATCCCCGATAATAGCAATTTTCACGCTGTAATTAATAAACTTTTGAAGAATATCACCCGCAAGACGTGTTTTTAAGTCAAAGAAACTTTCACTTATTAATGATTTATTGATAGCAATCCGCTTTGAATCCGCTTCATATTGAACTGTTGCCATGAGATCTAATGCAGATTGAACGTCGGATATTAATACTGTATCGTTTCTGACGACGGCAATATTTATTCCGCCAATTACTACTTTCTTTATTTCCATAGTCTCACCCCTCTATAATTTATAAAGTATATATTAAACATGCTGTGTAGATCTTCATTAACACACATAAATGATTTGCCCCTGGCTCAATAACCTCTATTTCATCGTAAATAAATATTGTTTCAAAACTTCTCATACGGTCAATGAAATTAAGGGTAATCTATTTTTTTACTATTTTTGAAAATTTATCTCTCCACAATAACTTAATAAATTATCAAAAGAAGTAATCTCGGCATATGGTTTAGTGTCGGTATTATTCTTAATCATATTAGGATTGAACCATATGCCCTTTATATTTGCATTTTGACAACCAGCAATATCTTTTTCTAAGTCATCTCCAACAAATAGTACATCTTCTGATTGTACATTTAGCTTATTTAATGCTAATTCAAATATGCGTTTGTCAGGTTTACTAAATCCCGCTTCTTCAGAAATAATGATTGTATCAAAATAACGATTCAAATTCGTGTTAATTATTTTTGCTTTTTGCCTCTGAGTTGAGCCATTTGTTATAATTCCAACTTTAATATGTGCCTTTATAGTATTTATGATATTAATAGTTTTTTGGTTTATAGAAAAACATTTTGGGAAATTATTATTCCAAAAGTCTTGAATGTAATTGCGTGGTAATCTATATTTCGGTGGGAATTCATCAAAAAACGATTCCAAAACCTTTACTTTATCACTATGACCATAGCTTTTTTTATCATATTCCTTAAATTTCTGTAACATTTCGTTTCTTACTGCATGTTGTTTAACATCCCCATAAAACTTCTCTAAAATAATGAAAAACAATTTATCTACTGCCTTATCCCTATCAAGTAACGTATCATCTAAATCAAATAGCATCGCTTTATAACCCCTCAAATAATTTCACAACCTTTCTCGCATTATATAAATAATCCCTAATTCATATCTTTAAACTTTTGGTTTACCAAGAGAGTTGTTATTTAGGTGAGAATAACGATCAAACAGAGTAAAGGATTTATTTTCACCTTCCCGGAGAATTAATTCTAGCTTTAGAATCCAGTTGTTTTTCTCCGGATCAATTAAATGCTCAACTACTTCGAATGTATTTCAAGTTCCTTCCTCTTTACTACAATGTAGCCATTAGCCGGATAAACTAGATAAAAAAACTCCAAAGTTTGTGGCACACGCTTTAGAATTCCAGTAGCTTCTTTTATATTGAAATTCATTTCCTTTTCCCCTCTTGGTAAAGAAGTAAAAGTATATTTTCATACAATTTAAGAAATCACACCCGATTTACATTATTATACATTAGTTTTTCTTAAATATTAATCGTTCATCTTATTGAACGTGGAGCTAACACAATAACCGTCCTGTGAAGTCTCCTAATTCATCTCCACATAAACTCCAGATAGTAAGGCTATAATGACTACCAGAGGTGATATTATGAGGAACTATCATATTCTCGTGGTAGAGGACGATCAAGAAATTCAGGAATTAATTAAACAATTTTTAATGACACAACAGTATACAGTTGTAGTTGCATCAGATGGATTAGAGGGTATGACACAGTTTAATAAGCAATCCTTTGATTTAATCCTTCTAGATGTGATGATGCCCAATCTTAATGGATTTGAAGTTTCCAAGATGATTCGAAGTCAGTCAAACGTACCAATTATTATGCTAACTGCATTGGAAGAAGAGGAAGATCAAATGAAAGGTTTTGATCTTGGAATCGATGATTATATTACAAAACCCTTTTCATTTCATGTTTTGATTAGACGAGTCGAAGCTGTACTGAGAAGAAGTTATGATAACAATGTAAATAATCATTTGGTTTTTAAAGAAGTGCGTGTCGATGTTGATGCATATAAAGTGTATGTAAATGACGTTGAAATTTTATTAACGACAAAAGAGTTTGAAATTCTACAACTACTATTTCAAAATGAGAGAAAAGTACTTACAAGAGAAAATATCGTAGAAAAAGTTTGGGGATACGATTATTTTGGAGAAACACGAATAATTGATACACATATTAAAAACTTACGTAAAAAATTAGCTATCCCTTACATTAAAACAATAAAGGGTATTGGTTATAAAATTGATGAATAGAATTGTAAAAATCATGAAGATGAAGCAAATTACTTATAAACTCTTTATGACTACCTCTCTCATTTTGTTATCCTTTGCAGTATTGATTTATTTAACTTTATACTTCTTTCTCCCTACGTTTTATGAGCAATACAAAACAGATCAACTTCAAACAGGGATAAAAGAAATCATTGATAAGTCTAAAGATCTTACGTTTCAAGATGCGATACCACTTTTTGATGAATATGCCAAAAAAAATAATGCGATGCTTTATCTTCAAAATAATGAGGGAATAATTAAATACTCTCCTTCATTTTCTTTTACTCAAAATGGTTCGCAAACAACAGTAGTTACTAGAGCGACACGGTTCGATAATGCAGGTACCCTTAGCAATTCATATAACGTTACGCAACCAATTCAATTCCAAGATGGTAGTTTAACGCTTATAGTATTTGCTACATTTCAACCAATTGATGAAGCTTCACAGGTTTTAGTACGCTTTCTCCCCTATATTAGTATCATTGTACTCGTAATTGGTGTAGGGAGTGCTTATTTCTATTCCAGGTTTATTACAAAACCACTTATTTATATTAATGAAGGTGCACAAAAGATGGCAAATTTAGATTTCTCCGAAAAAATTGAGGTTCGCTCTACAGATGAGTTAGGAGAATTATCTAATAGTTTGAATGACATGTCTATTAACTTACAACAAGCTATGTTTGATTTACAAAAAGCAAATCAACAATTAAAAAATGATATTGAAAAAGAACGAGAAATAGAAACAAAACGCAGAGAGTTTTTTGCGATTGTAGCACATGAATTAAAGACCCCTCTTACTGTAATGAAAGGATACTTAGAAGGGATGATATACAATATTGGCCCTTATCAAAATCGTGATCAATATTTAAAGAAAAATCATCAAATTATTGAAAGTATGGAACAATTAGTTCGTGAAATTTTAAGCATGTCGAAATTAGAACAACACACCTTTAAACTAAAAGTAGAAGAAGTTAATCTTTCGAAATTAATAGATACAATCACAAAAGATCTCGAATTTTTTGCTTCTCAAAAAAGCATCCAAATAACAAAAGAAATTGATTCTAATCTTTCTGTTTATACAGATCGTGTTCTTTTTGAAAAAGCATGTAAAAATATTATCCATAATGCGGTTATGTATTCACCACATAATGAAAAAGTCTATATAAAGTTAAGTGAGGATTCTAAACAAGGTCAAATCAAAATGCAAATTATGAATACAGGTGTCAATATTAAAGAAGAGGATATACAACAAATTTTCAAACCATTTTATCGAATTGAAAAATCAAGGAATCGAAATACTGGAGGAAGTGGTTTGGGGCTATATATTGTTAAACAAATTCTTGAAACGCTAGATATAAAATATTCTATAAATAATATGGAACATAATGTACAATTTTGCATGAACATTCCATTATCTAAACAAAAAACAAACAAACTCCCCTCTTAGTAGGACGAGTTTGTTTGTTGTAGTTTTAGTATTGATATTTTTCGAGTTACTTTTTAAGCAATATTGTGATTAGCTTTTTTACCAATCCACATACCTAAGCCCACCATGCCAAGCCAACAGCAAATTGCTAACATAAACATCAATCGTTGTACGGATAACCCTTCAATCTGCATTTGACTCTTCCCAACAATTGTTTGGAAAAGTTGCGACCATTCGACATCGTAAAATACCCCTACTCCCACAATCACAATCAATATAAAAAATTGTAAAAATATATTCCCCATATTTCTCCATGTTGTGTAAATGAGTAAAGAAAGCTCTCTATGTGTAGCATTCACCATATATACTTTCATATTATTTTGAGAAGAGATACTATTAATGGCATAGCTCCCAAATGTAACGCTAAGGACTATAAATATTGGAGAATAAAACCCGAATATCATGATTAAAGTACTTACTAAAAACAAATGGATTGGATTAACTTTCTTAGCAGCTTTGATATCTAAAAATATGGACATCAAAATCCCTAATAGGTATGGTCCAACTACAATGAAAATACAGGTTAACATGTTATAGAAAGTAAAACTATAAAAAATACCTATCAAAAATAAATATCCATTTCCTAATCCAAGTAAAAATGATTCTGCCTTTAAGCGAATTGGTAAAGAAGATGAAAGTTTATGAAAGAACTTTCCTTTCAACAAACTCAAAAACATGAAACAAATAAGCGCTATAGAAAGTAGAAAAAAACAGAAAATATATTGTTCATTATTTATGTTACGACTTGTTCGTATCAAAAGAATAAGCATTGAGACAAAAAGAAACTTTCCTACTACCGATACGATAGAGATAGGTAAAAGCCCTTTGGCTAACTCTATTTTCGGCATTTTTTTTATAGCAAAAAGGATGCTGATTAAACAAATCCCATATATGCATGTTATCAGCGGCGGCGATAGAAAACTAATCGCTAACAATACGATTATTAGTAAAAGAAAAACGATACCAATAATAATCGCTTGTTGATTTTTATTATAAACCTTTCCCCCGCCTTCCACATGTAGAAACAATAAAGTACTCGTCATGGTAGAAATTGTACTAACTGCAAAACCAGAAACTAACGCACTTATTTCTAGCCATCTTGAACTCCATCCAAAAAAAGTAACACTAAGTAATGATACTATCAGAATAGAAACAGTCCAATATAAGGAGCGGTGAATCCCAGCCTTATTCACAATAGGTATCCAGATAAACACACCCGTCATATAAGTTGTATAAAACAAGATTGATGGCCAGTATCCCTCAAAGCCTTTCGAAATCTGTAATCCATAAAGAATGTAAATAAGCATGGGTGTAAAGATAGTCGTTATTAGTAGACTAAATGTAGTTATACTTTGCACCACAAGTCTTTTTTGTTTTGTCGTATGTATCGTATAACACCTCACTTAAAATGAAATCAGTAGTTGTTATTACTTATTCTATCCGAAACGAGGTTGTTATATATGCGCTATCCAATTGGAATTCCCGTTACAAGGAAAACTCAATCTAAATCCATATTAAATTAAGTGAAGTTCAAAAAAATGGATTTTGCGATGCTTAAAAACAAAGTTAATGGATATATTAAAAACTTTAATCATAAATGGAACAAATGTGTTACTTAGATTGTCTATTACGTATAAAAAAGGTGCTTTTGGTAGTTCTCTCATTTTGTAATGCAAGAAACACATGAGGAGTGCTATCTGGTACATTTGTTAGTTGTATCGGTATGTAAAATACCTAAACAAAATCCATAAATTCTTGAAAGAGGTAGAAAATGTATGATAGTTTCAAAGAAGTTTTTTCACATTTCGCATTATAAAAAGATGTTACCTGTAGTATTACTTTCATGTGTAACGCTTATAGGCTGTTCCAATAGTAATATTCAATCCGAACCACCGAAACAAACCAAACAAGAAAATACAAGTAATCATTCTTTTGTTACACTTGAAAAAGAATATGATGCTAAACTTGGTATTTATGCATTGGACACAGGTACGAATCAAACTGTTACTTATCGTTCAGATGAACGGTTTGCATACGCATCTACCCACAAAGCCCTTGCTGTTGGAGCACTGTTACAAAAGAAATCAATAGAAGATTTAGATCAAAGAATTAAGTATACTAGCAAAGATCTTGTGAATTACAATCCAATTACTGAAAAATATGTAGATACAGGTATGACTTTGAAAGAGCTTGCGGATGCTTCCATTCGATATAGCGATAATACTGCACAAAATCTTATTCTTAAGCAATTAGGTGGGCCAAGTGAATTCAAAAAATCACTGAGAGACATAGGAGATACTGTTACAAGCCCTGAACGTTTTGAACCAGAATTAAACGAAGTGCAGCCAGGAGACACTCGTGATACTAGTACCCCAAAGGCATTAGCTACTAGTCTTCAAGCTTACGCTCTAGGCGATATACTTTCAATTGAGAAACGGAACTTTTTAATAGATTTGATGAAAAGAAATACTACGGGGGACAACTTAATTCGTGCTGGAGTTCCAGGAGAATGGGAAGTAGCCGATAAGACTGGCTCTGGGTCTTATGGAACAAGGAATGATATCGCAATCATTTGGCCACCAAATAAAAAGCCAATTATTCTTGCGATACTTTCTAATCATGCTAAAGAGGATGCGAAATACGATGATAAGCTTATTGCAGACGCAACTAAAATAGTGTTAGATTCTTTAAAAGTAACGAATAAATAATAATAGTCATGAATGTAAGCTGCTCCTACTTTACGGTACATATAGTCTGAAAGACATATACGTATCTAAACGCTAAAAAGTATCATTGAATTTAAATAAATTATTCAATACCAAATAATAAGCATCTCTTGTTAAAAGGTTTACTATGTTTTAAATGAGCAAATACTTTAGTATATATAGCTTTTGAGTAATCAAATTTTAGTTTTTTTGAAATTTAGTATGCAGCACTGGAAGACAGATTAATTCACTATAATTGTCGAATATTCTGTGCTTAGTTATCTCCAGGCTGATATACTATAAATCCAATCGTTCTAGAAGGGTGATGATATTATGTATGAACAACAAAATAATAGAGATAAAGATCAAAAAATGATGTTTTCTATGCAAGGAGTTCCCACAAATAAAGTTAACATGAATCAATTACCTAAATGGATTAGAATTTTCGGCTATTGTGCGTTTGGTTGGATGATAATATTTAGTTTAATTATGATTGTAGGTTTAATTCTTCAATAACTATACAGATAAACAGTTAAACGGGACAGTATTTAGATCACACATCTAGATACTGTCCCGTTTTTTATATGCAATTCTTCAATGATATAGTAAACCGATCATAACAAAAAGAACCTGTAGAATATACTACAAGTTCTTTTTCAAAAATTGTTAAAAAGGGAATAACAAACTATCTTAACATTCAATACAGGGAGACCATTTTGATTATGACTTGGTTATATTGTATATCAAATATAACCATTTGAAGAAACTGATTTCGAAAATTTTGTGAATTAAAAAACTAGGGTGTTTATATTAAATTTCGTTTACTACCAACTTCTTCTTACTTAAATAAACTGTCCGATCTGATTTTTTAGCAACTTCCTGTGAGTGCGTCACAACAATAATACATTTATTTTCTTTATGTGCAAGTTCTTGAAACAGTTCTATTATATCCATTGCCGTTTCTTCGTCGAGGTTTCCTGTCGGCTCATCCGCAATCAGTAAATCAACATTACAAGATAACGCTCGAGCGATTGCTACACGCTGCTGTTGCCCGCCACTAAGTTGCAGAACATTTCGTTTCGCTTCTACTTCTGTAAGTCCTACTTTCTCTAATAATTCTAACGCCCTTGCCGTTTTATTTTGCACTTTAACACCTGTAATTTCCATTGCTGTTAAGACATTTTGAAGAGCAGTCATATAGGTAATCAAATTATAAGATTGGAAAATTACCGATACATTTTGATTACGGTACCGATCCAAACCAATTTTTCGAATATCCTTTCCATTAAACAGTACATAACCATTTTTAGGTATATCTAGCCCGCAACCTAAGCTAAGAGTAGTGGTTTTACCAGATCCGGATGGTCCTAGAATCGTGTAGAAATGTCCTTTTTGAAAAGAAAAGTTAACATTTTCTAGTATCGCTACTTTTTTTCCGTTACTTTCATAATAATAATCTAAGTTTTTAAATTGTAAAATCGTCTCCATATCGAGCCTCCTTATTCATCTTTTAAAAGAATTTGTTTTGGATTCAGGCGTAGAATAGATAATGCTGGAAGAAGCGTTGCTAATATAGCAATAGCTAGTCCAATCCCCCCCATTTTCCCTACATCTTCTCCTGTTACACTTACATCAATTTTATCAATCGGATCCTCTTTTTGATTTTGTACAGTTCCACCAGGTCCAGACATCATTACAGTACCATTTTGCGGGGTGTCTCTTTCTTCGCTTGCTGTAGCAACTTCATTTGAAAGTAAATTATCCCCTATATATTGAGAAACTTTAGTTCCTGTTGTTATGGATAATCCAAATGCTAAAATAGCGATACATACTACTTCTACTACGAACTGCGCCATCAGCTTCCACTTTTTCTCTCCAATGGACAATAGAATCCCCATTTCCTTACGACGTGTTTTAATCGATAACATAATGATTAACCCTAATATAATCGCACCTGCAATTGATACAATATAAATAATCATTTGAGAAGTAGATGAGATATTTTCGATAGGCCCAATCATTTGTTTGTACAACGAATCATGTGCATCTAATTTGTAATAATTAAAATCAATATCAGATTTTTTCGCTTCTATTTTAAATGCTTCAATGTTTTGTGGATCTTTCAAGAAATACACGACTTGAATGCTACTTATACCTTGATCTACTTCTAGTTTTTTCATAGTTGAATGCGGCATATAAAGTTTATTAGCTGGATCCATTATAGGTGGGGCCTGTTGACCCATTGCTTGCTCATTCGTTTCGTAAATACCGATAATTTCAACCTCGAGGTTTTCCTTCTTATCCCCTGATTGCACTTTAACTTTGTCTCCTACTTTTAAATTGTTTAGTTCCGCTAATCGTTTTTCCATTAAAGCTACATTCTGATCTTTCATCTGTTCTGTAATTGGTTTCCCATCAATGATTTTACTTTTTCCGTTCTTAAAGCTTTCTTGTAATGCAGTCTTGCGAACTCCCTCAATCATAAAAGAAGCATTCATATCTATTTCTGTACCGGAGCTTGAACCGCCTCGTACAGCCGCCATTCCCGCTTTACCTTTTCCTTCTTCTTCTCCTTCTGAAGCTCCTACTAGTTTAAGGCCATCAGAAATTCCGAAAGTATTGCTTATGTAATTATAGTCTTTTACATACTCTGACTTCGCTAATTGATCTGCTTCTTTCGTGTTGAGCTTTGGTGGATTAGGCATCTCTCCAGTTTCCCGAGCTTGTTGACCTAATTTGTCAAAATCAAGACTTAAAGTAACATCTGCACCTAGTTTTTTTCTTGCTGCATCCGCAGCTTTTTTTGATGCATTTTGGATTGTAAATCCTGCCAACACTAAATTTGTAACAATTAGGAAGACTGCCATCAAAATTAATGATGTTCCTACTCTTTTTTTCATACTGAGAATTGCTCGTTTCATAAAGTTCATTTTTTTCTTACCTCCTTGATAACTTGTATTCTATATAGGTTATCTAGAGTCTATATGGAGCTAATCGGTAGTTTATCTAGAGATATAAGGAGTTTATGTGTATTCAATGACCTGGTCAAGAAAAAATGAAACACAAATTCAAAAACGCAATCGTTTTTGAATTTTGGCAAGGAGGTATGGCTTTAGATAGCATTGAATGAGAGCATACAAATCCATGCTTATTACGTAATTTCTATACAACAAATAAAAAGCAACCTATTTGAATGATTCTATGTGTGTTTGTTAAATATAAAAATCCATTAAAGAATATGGAGTTTTATTGAAGTTGGTCGGGTTTTCTAATAATAATATTGTGTTAAAAAGCCTAACTTATAATTTTATAAGTTAGGCTTTTATGCTATCTATAAGAAAAAGTTATAGAGACTCATAATATTTTATAATTTAACCTATTGTATTTAAACAGGTAAAATAAAAGTAACAAGTGCATACGTTAAGGAGGTTTTTTGATAGTGACAGAAACTATAACATTTAGGGTTGCAACTGTAGATGATTTAGATAAAATTGTACAAATGCTTGCTGATGATGTTTTAGGAAATAAAAGAGAACGCTATGAAACACCACTTCCTGATAGTTATATAAGAGCATTTCATGCTATTGATTGTGATCCAAATAACGAATTAATCGTAGCATGTGATGGGACAGAGATTATTGGTCTTCAACAAATTACATTTACGCCTTACATTGCACGTCAAGGGGGTTGGAGAGCTACAATCGAGGGTGTACGGACAGCCTCATCAAAACGTGGTAAAGGTATAGGAAGTAAACTTATTGAATGGGCTATTCAACGTGCTAAATTACGGGGATGTCATTTAGTACAGTTAACAACAGATAAAGAACGACAAGAGGCTTTACAATTTTATAAGAAATTAGGTTTTAAAGATTCTCATGAAGGATTAAAACTCTTTCTCTAATGAATATAGCTATTTATATACCAAAAAGACGTATATTGTAAGGTAAATTAACTATAGGCTTCGAAAATTATGGTAACTATCACTGTATTAAATATACAAATTGACACATTGTCTTTCATATAAATTACGTCACTTCAAAAGGTGTACCTTTTGATACGAAAATAAGCAAGTTAATGTTCTCTTTTATGAATGAGAATATTAACTTGCTTTTTAGATTTTAGTAAAAATTATTTATATTTTTATTTTATTGATAGCTTTATAATATAATATACAAATTCCTTACCTGTTTTATAATTCAAGCATCTACTATTAGGAAAAGAGAATATTTTACAATTAATTTACAGCATAAATATTGTCCATCTTTTAGACAATATGTATTTTGGAGGAGGTTAATTTGATTTTTTCAAAGCTCATTGATCGATATGCCTTGTATGATTTGCACAAAAAAAGAAGTGTCGAGTTTCAGTATACTTCTCTTTCTAACACCTCACTAGATATAAAGGACATAGAATTTTTTTATAAAGTACAACCATCTAATATTCATTTTAACATTAAGAATTCAAAGCAGGAAAAGGAATACATGGTGGGACAATTCAAATATAAAAGCTCGGTTCAATCTGGTGATTCACGCAACGACTCTGTAACTGGGGAATTATTTTTACATAAAAATGCAGATGCACCTCATGTCATCTTTGTTCACGGTTGGAGAATGGATTCTAACGAACGTGTAAAAAAAATATTTCACGACCATATGACCAACTTGAAGTGGAATATGTATTATTTCACTCTACCCTATCATTTTGAAAGAAAACCCAACCAATCCTTATTCAGTGGAGAGTACATGGTAAGTGCCAATATTGAACGAACTGTAGAAGCAACTAGACAAGCGGTAGCTGATTTACGAACTTTGATCAAATGGATTAAAGCAAATAAAAATGGTCCCTTGATTTTAATAGGAATCAGTTTAGGTGGAGTTATTACTAACTTAACATCTCTTGTTGAACCAGAAATTGATGTGTTAGCATCCATTTTCTACGCGAATCGACTCTCTTATTCAATTTGGAAGACAAATCCAGGTAAATTTATTAGAGAAGACTTGGAACATCATGGTGTTACGTATGATGATTTAATAGCTTATTGGAAAATCACTGAACCGAGTCAAGCATTACCAAAAGTAAAAAAAGAAAATATTTTATTAATTTCAGGCAAGCACGATCTATATGTGCATTCTGAGGATACGGACTATTTGTGGGAATCCTGGGAAAGACCTACGCGATATATTTATACATGTGGGCATGCTGGGATTGTCCTTAAACGTAAAAAAATTGCAATTGATACTATCAATTTTATTCAGAATCGATTGAACTCCCAAAACTTCCCCAATGACATGCCTTAAATTGTGAGGGAGTAGTACCAACATTCGTATGCTAAGATTCTTACAACATAAAGATTGTTGATAACTTGTACGTGTCAGTAATGCTGGTTTCACTAGCAGGAAGTGGAATC
The DNA here is from genome assembly GCF_030348325.1 of Bacillus hominis. NCBI lineage: Bacteria > Bacillati > Bacillota > Bacilli > Caryophanales > Bacillaceae > Bacillus > Bacillus hominis. The sequence goes on along the minus strand of NZ_JAUCFS010000005.1, from coordinate 2,383,119 downwards.
AGATTTGGATAACTGTACATGAAACTAACCCACTGACAGTCGGAAACCACTTGAATGATATTACTTGTTAGCAAAATACCTTTATTATGATTTCCACCTTTTCAGTGTAAAACAGTTCTTCCTTTAAAATGACCTCCAATACGATTTAAAGTAATGCTATTTGTTAATTCAAAAGACTCGACCTATTCAACTTGTGGAGAATAGTAATGAGGATGAGAAAGGGCTATACTCAAAATCCCTTTGATTTGTTTTTAGATGGTAAAACATGTTTCTCTACTCTTTCATATAGAGTAAGCAATTGCTTGATAAAAGAAAATTTAGGTACTAACCAATACGAAAGTAACGCTGAAATACATCCTATTAAAGCCCCTATTGCAACATCGAAAGGATAATGAACCCCTACCCAAATACGAGAGATCGCTACACAAAATGCAAGTATAAGCCATAACCATCTAGTCTTATTACGCACAAGCCAAAACGAAAAACAAATCGAAAAAAAGAGAATCGTATGGTCACTAGGAAATGAATTATCTACAGTATGGTCGACAAGTTTATTAACATGAGGTAATACTGCAAACGGTTGATAATTCAAATGAAATTCCCCTGCTATTTTTCCAATCACCTCAGCAATTACAAAAGCAACCATCGCTTGAATAACCATCATCCTACTTTTTCTGGACCCAGTAAACCAATAAGCTATAATAATTAAACTCAAAATATATACCATATATTCTGCCAAAAATACCATGGCTGAGTTTAGGAAAGAATATTGTTTACCTAAATCATTAATTGCTCGAAAAATATCAATATTGAATTGAGAAAAAGACATTTTCAAATCCCTCCTTTTTAGTAAGGTGTTTTACTATTTGCCATATACCTTCATTACATGAATAATTTGAGTTATTGTACTCAACTAAAATATCAACCTCTTATGACATCGCTTTCTTCTTTTTCACTTTAATAAAAAAGGAAAAAGGAAAACATCGAACTTTCTTACAAACATTCATGCATTCTTACAGTTTTGTCATTTTCTCGTCACTTTGTAAATCGGTTCACCGTCTTATCTTTTGCTATTGTCAAAAACTCTTATATCTACAATTATGGAAACCATAATTACACATAAAAAAGAGAAGAACCTTGGTGAGTTCTTCTCTTTTTGTTTATTAAATTGTAATATAATTACAGTATGTGAAATTATACTGTTTTAACTTTAAAAGCGAAGTGAAAACAACCTTCACTTCGCTTTTAAAGTTATTTAATCGGTTTCTCTGTTTTTAAAACTAATGAACTTAACGCAGGAACTTTAATTTTATTATCACGGACAACGTAAAGTGTTTTACTACCTGACTGTTTACCGTCTACTAACACTTTCCAAGGACCTTTCGATGGAAGCGCGATTTCAACGGATTCCCTATTTGCATTATGAGCCACCATAAAGTATTCGTTTTTATTTCCATTGCCCTTTCCATCTATTGAATAAGCCACAACACTTTTTGGAGCATCAATAAAAGATACTTGTTTTTTAGTTTGTTCTGCAGATGTCATTCTAAAGGCTGCGTACTTTTTGCGTAATTCTATTAAGCCCTTCATATAATCTACTTCATTATTAAACGATGCACGGCGCAACCAGTCCATCTGGTTAATTGAATCTGGAGATTTGTAACTGTTATGATCACCATATTTCGTACGCATAAACTCTTGTCCTGCATGTAAGAATGGAATGCCTTGTGATGTTAATAAAATCGAAGAAGACAATTTGTGCATTTGTTTTCGCACTTCTTCACTGTCACCTGGATTAGTCAACTCAAGTTTATCCCATAATGTATGATTATCATGTGCTTCCACATAAGTTAATACCTGTTCCGGATCTTGATAAGTAGACGAATTTGTATCGTAGTCAATACCTGCCGTAATCCCTTTTTTAATACGGTCTTCCATGTTTTCCTTTCCATTTACAAATCCATTTTCTTTCTCTTCAAATACACTACCTTTCAATCCATCACGTATATTATCGTTAAAATGTGCAATCCCTTTCATTTTCTCTGCATTTTTTTGATTTGCTTTCAACTCAGCTTCAAGAGGTGTATTTAAATCCCAGCCTTCTCCATGCAATATAATAGAAGGGTCAATTTGATTAACAGCTTTACGTATTTCATTCATCGTTTCATAATCATGAATACCCATTAAATCAAAACGGAATCCGTCTAAATTGTATTCTTTTGCCCAATATGCTACAGAATCGACCATAAATTTCCTCATCATTTTTCGTTCTGAAGCAGTATCATTTCCTACACCGGTTCCATTTGCAAATGTTCCGTCTTCATTGTAACGATAATAATAACCGGGAACTAACTTATGAAAATTAGATTCAGTAGCACTATACATATGGTTATAAACTACATCCATAACAACACGAAGATTATTTTCATGCAGTGTTTGAATCATTTGCTTTAATTCAGTTATTCGAACAGTTGGCGCATATGGATTTGTAGAATAGGATCCCTCTGGAACATTGAAATTTTTCGGGTCATATCCCCAGTTATATTGTGGTTCGTTTAAATTCTCTTCATTTACTGAAGCATAATCAAATATCGGTAAAAGCTGAACGTGTGTAACACCAAGATCTTTCATATGATCAAGTCCCGTTTTCAAACCTTCAGGCCCTCTTGTTCCTTTTTCTGCTACACCTAAATATTTCCCTTTCTGTTTAATGCCACTTTCGGGCTGGATAGAAAGATCACGTACATGCAATTCATAAATAATAGCATCTTCCGGATTTTTAAATTTTGGCTTTTTGTTTGCTTTCCATTTTTTCGGATTTGTTTCTTCCAAATCAACAACCGCACCTTTATCTCCATTTACAGAAGCAGCACGCACATACGGATCAACGGCTTCAGTCCACTTATCACCAATTTTCACCTTATACGTATAAAAGAGACCTTTTTGGTTCCCTTTAAGTTCTGCTTTCCAAGTGCCCTTTTCACCTTGTTGCATGTTTATTTCAGTACCTATTTTATCGTTCCATTTTTTATATGTAACTAACTTCGTTTCACTTGCAGTAGGAGCCCATACACGGAACTTTGTATGTTGTGGTGTATATACATTACCTAAATCGTTACCACCATAATAAAATAAATTATCAAACTCCTCACTACGAATGACTTTACCAATTTCAGTATTCGTAGTTGCTAAGTTTTCAATTTTAACTTTGTATGTCTGTTTTAAATCAATTTTCTGCTCCGTAATTATTTTAACCTTATTAGTAACATTTCCACTGTTTATATCGAAAGGACTAATATTCTTAATTTTAATGCCTTCAATTTCAATCTTCCGTTCCTTAATATTAAACGGGACATTAGTCGTTACAGTAATTTCATTGAAACTATCAATAGTTGCTTTTTGAATTGATAGATCCGAAGAAGGCTTAGAATTATATACTTTTTCATCACCCGAAAGAATCCATACTTCAGCACGACCGTCCTTTATATTTTCAATCCAACGATCGCCACCATCTTTTTCCCACTCATTTGTACGAATGATAAATCCTACACGATTATAGTCACCATCTATATTCATCTTAGCGTACTTTCCAAATTCATCTTCACCAGTAAATTCATATGATTTACCATTTGCGTTTTCTCCCCAAATCCAAAGGTTCCAGTCTTTTGTATTTCCAGACTGCTCTTTGTAATGAATGATAACTTCAGTTGTTTTCGAATTTGAAACTGCCTTCACATTCTGAAAAGAAAAAACAGATGATAACATAACGATTATGGCAAGTAATAAAAATGATTTGTTAATTAATCTTTTTTTCATTTGCACCACATACACCCTTTCTTTAAATAGTACGAGCGATTTATTATGCTCGTACTAAATTACACTGCTTAAATTAATGTAGAAATCTCTTTTACTTCACCCCCATATTGACTATTTTCACGTATGTATTTCAATGATCTTTTAATACGAAAACGTTTGCATTAATGCTTAAAAAAATAGATTTGTTTTTGCCTTCATATATTTGTAAATACTAAAAGATCAGGGAAATCATTTTAAAGCAATCGTTTGTTATCGCTTTCATTTTATAGCACTTTCTATTAAGAGGTCAATATATTATTAATTTTCTGTTTTTATATACTTTTAACCTTATATATTTTTCGCAACTTATTGAAGATAGACAGCCTGATTATTGCTTAGTAAGTTTATTTTCACTAATGCATTGCTGTGTAAAAAAACAGCTAATATCCTTAAAATGACATTAGCTGTTTTTCATAATGTATTAATATATGAATGAAAACTATATTTCTAACTTACTTAATTTTTGCTGCATCAAATGCCTTTTGCACTGCTTGAAATTCAGCTGTACTCACTCCATATTTATTAGTTGCCACTCGAATACACGCTGATTTCAATTCTTTGAAATTAGAAGTCATGTTTAACTCATCTGTATTTGCATAATAGAAAATATCAAACATTTTATCTTCACCAATTCCTTTAACAGTTACTCCGTTATGAGTTCCGCCTTTTGCAATGAGATACGCAACTTTATTAATAATGCTTGAATTAAAATGAACGCCGCCTTGATCCCATCCATTAAAATCGTTAAATTCACTGTAATCATCTGGATAAGGTACTCCAAGTGAAGATGGAACAGAAGCTGGGTTTTCCATATCACGAAAAACAGATCCAGTTTGTTCTCCCATTGTCCAGTTAAAACTTCCATTATTTACATATTTCTCAATAGATGTTCCCATAATATCAGATAGCGCTTCATTAATCGCACCAGATTCACCGTAATATTCAAGATTAGATTCGCTAGAAGTAACCGCATGTGTAAATTCATGTCCAGCTACATCATATGCCTTAACGATAGGATCACCATATACAAGCATACTTCCATTATTAGCACTTAATGCATTCTGCCAATTTTTCGGATCGTTCGTATCTTCAGAATCCCAAGCATGTACAACTGAAACTACCTTTTGTCCCTTATTATCAAAACTATTTCGCTTATATTTATCTTTATAAAAATCATATACCTTTGTCGCTAAGTAATGAGCACTTACTGCTTTTGAATCGTTAAATGTTGTCGAAGTACTAGTTGCTAATGTACCAGGATAATAGCTTTCTTCTTTAGCAATATCTTTGTAATTCACATCATAAGTTTCAATTCCTTGCCCTCTTGTATAATCAGCAAGTGCATATTTACCATTACTTTGTTTAGAAATACCAAATGAACGGGAAATACCTAAGTCATCTTTTCCTGTTCCAGTTAATGATGTAAGACTGCTTTTTTTACTTTCCTTTAAGGCTCCAACTAGTTTTTCACTTGCTTTTAAGTTAGATTCTTGTACCATATTTTTTAACATATCTCCATTTTGGGCATTTACTAAATAAGTTCCAGAAACATAGTTTGGTGTTGCCGCTTCAAATGTAACTTGATATGCATTTGAAGCTTGTCCATTATTTTCATGAACAAAAATAACTTCCTTAACTTCTGGTTCAGAAATAAACTTGATATCGTTCCCGTACTTCGTATAAATATATTGTTTTGCTTCTTCTTTTGATAGCTTAATAGGCTTTTTCAAATCTTCTTGTTTTAAATTTTGTGCGCTATCACCTGAAACACTTTTAATAACACCCTTATTATCTACGTGTGCAGTTAATTGATGGCCATATACTTCTTTTCCTTCATATGTTTGCTGTATACGCACAAGTGTAGTCCCATCATACGAATCACGTTTTTGAAGAACTTTATAATCTACTCCTGTTTCTCCATTGACTTGTTTTTGGGACAGAGCTTGTTCAGTTTCCTCCTTAAGTGCATCCTTTACTACATTTTCTGGTGCCTTTTGTGACGGTTGTGTAAGTTCACCCGAACGGAACGATTCCTCCTGAATTTGAACTTGTAATTGATCTGTTTCCTCTGCATGACCTATTCCATATGGTGCCACAGCTGTTAAAGCTAATCCTGTTGTTAATGCTACCTTAGTTAATGTTTTTGTATTTTTCATTTTTTCACCTCGTATAATTTTTGAAATAAAAAGCTTGTACAAAGTATACTTACAATTACTGTCTAAAAAAAGAGAAAATACACAATTTATGTAACATTATGCAAAATTACATGCTGTAAGGACGATGATATAAATAAAGAACAACTCATATAAGTGCATTAATTTCAATAAAAAAAGAGCCCCCTAAGGTGCTCTTTAACTTCCCTTCTATATCTTCCGCAATATTATTCATGCAAAATTCCAGATTATCTCTATTATCATCTACATCATACTCACTATTTGTTATCCACTCTCCATATATGTATTGATATGCTATTTTCAAATTATTTGGCTTATCATAAAAATGGTATAGAGCGTATAAACCTCCATCCAATCTTTTGAATTGCACATCATGATGTTTTTCTTTATCAAAGTTTTTCGGAATGGTAACGCAGGCGTCATGCCGAAAATTATGCCTTTCAACTATTTCGGGATTATCTAGTGAAATTCCGATAAATGATTGCTCTGGTGTATAAAGTTTATTTTCATTTGACCAGTTCAGTAACTTCCAATCCGTCTAATAAATGCCACTTCGAATGATGGTAAATTTTTTATAACAACTTTCATTTACATTAGCCCCTTTATAAATTTACACTCAATTTATTTACCCTGCATTTACAAATATTTCTTCAAAAATAAAACAAATTCTCTAATTGTATAAATCTTAATTGAAATATGATAGTTTACTACTACCACTAAAGTTGTATATACTTTCATACTTTCATCTGATTTTATATTCTACTTAAATCGCTATATTAATAATAAGAATACACAAATATGAAGGAGGATTTTAATTGATTAAAGGACTATGCGAAGCACACTTACCAGTTAGTAATTTACAAAATTCTATTGATTTTTATCGAAAATTAGGACTGAAATTAGCATGGAGTGATGAAACGACCGCATTCTTTTGGATTGAGGAAGGGAAAAGTTGGCTTGGGTTATGGGAAGGCTCTGAATATGAAACAAAGTATCATCCTTCTTTACGACATATTGCATTTCGAGTATCATACGAGGATTTAAAAGAATCCTTAATATGGTTAGATTCACTTCACATTAAAGCTGTTCCATTTGGAATGAATGAATCTATTGAACCATTTGTTCGTCCACATCAAGGTAATGCATCTGTTTATTTTTATGATCCTGATGGTAATAGCTTAGAACTAATGTGTCATATCGTTGTGCCTAATGAATTAAAACATATAACCGATAAATTATCCTTTAAAGATTGGGAGAAACTATTAGCTGCCACATTTAAATGAGTAAATACTAGCTATAAACTATAATCATTCATTCATCTTTATTTTATAACATGTATATTAAAGCCAAATAATAATGAAGTGCACCTCAATTGTTAATTTTCTCTAACGGTTGGGGTGCACTTCATTACTTAATCATTATTTTTTGGTCTGTCCTTAATTAATAACCTGTCCAATCAATTTAACGTTAAAAAAATGTAAAAAGTCACTCTTTTCGTCTATTTCACATGCATATGTATGTACATTTCTTTATTTATTAGTTATATTATGGGTATTGAAGGAATACGAAGATAATCTATCGCTTATAAAACTCATGTATTTATATATCCGTGAAAACTACAAAATGTATGAAATTCCATTTGTCAAATGAATTTAATGCGGAAGGAGGTTTGTGGTTTATTCATCGGGATATAATAATCGGTTTTATTGAACTGATAAAAATACAGGAGGCGACATGATGTTTCGTACGATTTCAAACTTTATGAGAGTAGCTGAGATAAGAAACAAAATTCTTTTTACACTAGCGATGTTAATTGTTTTTCGAATTGGCACGTTTATTCCAGTTCCTCATACTAACGCAGAGGTATTAAAAGTACAAGATCAAGCCAACGTTTTAGGCATGCTGAACGTATTTGGCGGAGGAGCACTGCAACACTTCTCAATCTTTGCTGTAGGTATCACACCATATATTACAGCTTCTATCATTGTGCAATTACTACAAATGGACGTTGTACCTAAATTTACAGAATGGGCAAAGCAAGGAGAAATGGGCCGCAAGAAATCAGCTCAATTTACTCGATACTTTACAATCATTCTCGCATTCATACAAGCCATTGGGATGTCTTATGGCTTTAATAATATAGCAGGCGGACAATTAATAACAGATCCAAGCTGGACTACATACTTATTTATTGCGACAGTATTAACTGCTGGTACTGCATTTTTACTTTGGTTAGGTGAACAAATCACCGCTAATGGCGTTGGTAATGGAATCTCAATGATTATCTTCGCAGGACTTGTTGCAGCTATTCCAAATGTTGCAAATCAAATTTATTTACAACAATTCCAAAACGCAGGCGATCAATTATTTATGCACATTATAAAAATGGTCTTAATTGGACTTGTTATTTTAGCGATTGTTGTTGGTGTTATTTACATCCAACAAGCAGTTCGAAAAATACCGATTCAATATGCAAAAGCTATTTCAGGAAACAATCAATATCAAGGAGCAAAAAATACTCATTTACCTCTTAAAGTAAATAGTGCAGGTGTAATTCCTGTTATCTTTGCTTCTGCCTTTTTAATGACGCCGCGTACAATTGCGCAGCTCTTCCCTGATTCAAGCGTATCTAAATGGATAATTGCGAATCTTGATTTTGCACATCCATTTGGAATGACACTTTATGTGGGTCTTATCGTTGCTTTCACATATTTCTATGCATTCATTCAAGTGAACCCTGAACAAATGGCTGAGAATTTGAAAAAGCAAAATGGATACGTACCTGGTATTCGTCCAGGTAAATCTACAGAACAGTATGTAACAAAGATTTTATATCGCTTAACATTTATCGGTGCCATTTTTTTAGGCGCAATTTCAATATTACCGCTCGTATTCACGAAAATCGCAACATTACCACCTTCTGCCCAAATCGGTGGCACAAGCTTACTTATCATCGTAGGTGTAGCATTAGAAACGATGAAGACACTCGAAAGTCAGCTTGTGAAGCGTCATTATAAAGGATTTATTAAAAAAGCAAATTAGTTACGAAAACACACTAGTAGTCCCAATAGCGACCTAGTGTGTTTTTATTATAAAAACTTATTATTATGGAGGTTTTGTCTTATGAGTCAAAGAATTGCCTACTATGATATTTCGCCTGATGGTATGAAAATTATGATGGATATGGAGAAATACACGAAGAAATCCTCAATTAATCGTGCTGTTAGAGAGCTTATAAAAATTAGAGTCTCTCAAATTAATGGTTGTGCTTATTGTATCGATATGCATACTTCTGACGCCCGAAAATTAGGTGAAACCGAGCAAAGAATTTATTGTTTAAATGCTTGGGATGATTGTGATTTTTATACTCCTGAAGAAAAAGTTGCTCTGGAACTATCGGAGCATATTACTCTCATTCCTACTAAAAGAGTTCCTGAAAATCTATACAACCGAGTACGTGAATACTTTGACGAAAAACAATATGTTGATCTTGTGTTAATCATTAATCAAATAAACAGTTGGAATCGAATTTCTATTTCGATGGGCAATACCGTAATAAAAAAATAGCATGCATCCACCAAACAATATGCGATTGATTTAGTTAAGTGTAAAATTAAATACACCCTATATAAAAACACAGTTGGTTATTTCCCCAACTGTGTTTTTGATTTTACTATCTCTAATGTGTTAATCATTTTCTTCTAAAGTTTGAATACGTTTTCCGCTGTTTTCCACATCATTAAACTTTAACTACATCTCTTTTTTTAATAACCTTCCTTGCTTGAAATAAACTCCAAGTGTAGTACGATTTGCTAAAAATACACCGATTAATATCAAACAAGCTCCAATACCCGTTGCTGGATTTAATGGTTCACCTAATACAAAATAACCTACAATAACAGCGATTAACGGAGATACATATAACCATGTCGATGGAAATACTGGATTTGTTTTTGATAAGAGCCAGTAATATAAACCGTGTCCACCGATAGATCCTATAAATATGAGATATAAAATTGGCCATTGTACATTCCAAGATGTTAATACAGCCAGATTTGGCTGTTCCATTACAACAGATACAATTAACAGCAAGATTCCCCCATAAAACATTTGAATACCATTAATGAGAAATGGTGATACATCCGATAAATCTGAAAGTATTTCTTTTGAACGAATAGAACCTATTCCATAAAACAACTCTCCTACTAATATAACTAGGCAAGCGATGCTCCATATGAATGTGAGTTCTTGATGCATTCTAGGTAAAGCAATACAAAAAACACCAAGGAGTGCTATAACTAAAGCGACAAGTTGTTCTTTTTGCAATTTTGTTTTATTTCTCTTTGATTGCAATAGCAATATCATCATTGGGCCCGTAGCAGATAGCACTGCTGCTAATCCAGAAGAAATATATTGTTCCGCCCAGTATAGTGTTGCGAACGTCATAAATGTTAAACAAAAACCAGCATATATAATACGTTTCGATAATAAGTAGGGCATAACATCCTTTCTCTTCAACTTAAAAATAGTAATGAGAATAAGACCTGCCAAAAAGAAACGAATTCCAGCTGAAAATAACGGCGGTGCCCCTGCTTCAATTCCGATTTTTATCGTTAAAAATGTTGTTCCAAAGATGATACATACCAAAATGTAATTAAAAATAACCATTGTGTTTCCTCCTTTTTACTCTTGAAATGAGTATAGAAGAAATGGTGTATAACAGTGTATCAACGTATATAACAGTTGAGCCAATATGTAGTTGATTAGCAGCAGGTTTTTCGTTTTAATTAAATTAAAACGAAAAATAGGTGAATTTATGAAGATTGTACTACGTAAAGAATCCAACATACCGTATTATCAACAAATATATATGCAAATTGTTGAGCGCATTCAAAGCGGGATGCTTTTTAATGGTGATTACCTCCCTTCTTTACGTTCTATGGCCGCTGATTTACAAATTAGTTTATTAACTGTCCGTAAAGCTTATAAACAGTTAGAAACGAAAGGTTATATACGCATCGAACAAGGAAAAGGTGCTTATATACACAAACAGGTACGGGGAAATTTCAAACAGACTCCGTATCAATGGCAACAAACGAAATCCATTAATGTTATGCGTTCTCAATATGTAATGAATCAACATCGTAAATATTATGATTTTTCACAAGCAATCTTGTATCCACGTTTATTACCAAATCCATTTCTATCCGATGAAATGCACAAATTACTTAATAAAGACCCGATGATACTAGCTACTTATGGACCTGTTCAAGGCGATAGTGAGCTCCGAAATGAAATAGCCAATTACTTAAAAGAACAACAACAATTAGTTACAGATCCATCTCAATTATTAATTACAAGTGGAGCCCAGCAAGGAATCGATTTAATCGCCCAAACATTATTAAAGCCTGGAGACATAGTGTTAGTAGAAAGTCCATGTTATGGAGCTGCACTTGATGTGTTTGTCAATAAAGGAGTTCAAATTATCCCTGTCAGTCTTGATAACAACGGAATTCGATCAGATTTAATTGATGATATTTGCCAAAGAAAGAATCCTGTTTTGTTATATGTGAATCCCACTTTTCAGAACCCGACAGGTACTGTGATGAGTAAAGAAAGAAGACTGGAACTTGTAGAACTAGCAGAGCTATATCAATTTTTCATTTTAGAGGATGATTCTTTCGGAGAGATATATTTTGAGGATTTTAAAATTCCTCCTCCAATAAAAAGCTTTGATACAAATGGTCATGTTATATATTTAAAAGGGTTTAGTAAAACGTTAGCACCAGGTCTTCGCATCGCGGCGCTTGCAGCTGAAGGTCCTATTTTTGAATGGTTATATGCCGTGAAAGCTTCGATGGATATAGGTAGTCCCTTATTGACACAAAAAGCACTACTTCCTTTTTTACGAGCGGAACGAATGAAAAATCATTTAGAAAAATTACGTACTGCTTTACAAATTAGACGCGATTTAACAATTGATATATTATCTCCATTAAAAGAATTAGAATTTGAAATACCTAATGGAGGATTTAACTTATGGGTTACACTCCCTCAGTCAATCGATCCTTTTACATTATTACAAAAAGCGAATGAGGTAGATGTTTCTTTTTTACCCGGCACAGCTTGTCTGTTAAGCCATGAAACTCAATATAATCATTTACGAATTAGTTATTCAATGTTAAATGAAAAAGATATGTTGATTGGATTAGAAAGATTACATGATACAATTGCCAAGTTTAAATCAATGATTTAAACTCCAAAACAACAACGAATTACTTCTTATTCATACAATAAAGAACCAACACATTTAAAATGTGTTGGTTCTTTATTTACTTACAAACTAATTTCTGCTGCTGTGAAAGTAATTGGGCCATTTACAAAAAGTTCTGCAGTTGGAGAGTTAGTGCGCACTGTTAAAATATATGATACTTCATCTTGTGAAGAGCCGATTTGATCAACGTGTTGTGCCACTACTTGTGTTACGTCATCATGAAATTCGGCATCAATTTCAATAATAGATTGATATATAAGCTTTCTATTGAAACCACTTACACGATAAATTGCCGTTATAAGGTCAATTGGTGTTAAACTATTATTATTTATGTGGAAAAGACCATTCAGCCATACTAAATCCCCAGCTTTAGCATGTTGTAAAGTTACTTCTGCAACTGTAGTTAATTCTTCAGACACCACAATACTATTACTTAGTGGTAAATTGATGATTGAAGAAGATGTATCATAAGCGAATCCTACTAGCTTACTTTTTTTCTTGTTACTATCACAATCAGTATTACATCCCTCATCTTTTTTGCTATCATTATAATACTTATATTTCCCTTTACAGCACTTGTGATTTTTCTCTTCATAGCTATCGCAATATTTGCAGTAATAATACAATGAAATCTCCCTTTCTAAATAAATGTAATAATATATACTATTACGTTGATTTAGGAAAGATTGGACAAACTAAAAATTTTATGTATATCATTACATAAAAAGAGCGCTTGTTTCCGCAAGCACTCTTTTTGGGGATTTTGAGGTTCTCTATTAACGAAAATTCACGTTAAAATAGTTAATTGGATATTAATAGTATATGCTTGTCCTTTTTATTTGTGCATCTCTTAATACAAATTAGTTTTAATACACCAATAGAATGAATCGCAATAATTTTCATATGTACTCTATTTTTATTAAGTATCTTCACATTCTTTTCAATAAAAATCTTCTGTCGTTATTTAGTTTATCAAAACATATAATACTCGTATTTAAATTGGGAACCAACTGAGTCTCTTCAGTTAGACCACTAATTTTTTATGTATATTATTGTAACTTATATTTGCTTCACATGTATAAGGGATATAACAATGATTTTATTGGTCAAGTATACAAACAATATAACATTCACGTAATAGAATATACTATATTAGATGAAAGGAGATAGCGATATTTGGAATTAAAAAAATTTATTGATCCCCTTCCGATTTCCTCTGCAATAAAACCAACAGGAACATATAAAGGTAAGCCATTTTATGATGTACGTATGATTGAAACGCTACACAAGTTTCATAGTGATTTACCTAAGACGAACGTATGGGGCTATAATGGAATGGTACCAGGTCCAACGTTTGAGGTTAAAAAAGATCATCCTGTATATGTGAGATGGTCAAACGATTTACCTAAAAAACACTTCTTACCTGTTGATACAACCGTTCACGGGATCCATGATAACCCAGAAGTACGAACTGTTGTACATTTACATGGAAGCCCAAGTGAACCAGATAGCGATGGTCATCCTGAAGCATGGTTTACGAAAAACTTTCAACAAACAGGACCTAGTTTCGTAAAAGAGATTTATCATTATACGAATCGAGAACGAGCAACGGCCCTTTGGTATCATGACCATGCACTTGGGATTACTCGTTTAAATGTATATGCGGGTCTTGCAGGACTTTACTTGATTCGTGATAAAGAAGAAAAATCACTACCTCTTCCTAAGGGGAAATATGAAATACCGCTTATCGTTCAAGATAAATCCTTTAATCCAGACGGTTCCCTATTTTATCCTGCTCAACCAGAAGACCCATCCCCAGATTTACCATACCCTTCTATCGTGCCTCTATTTTTAGGAAATACAATTACAGTTAACGGGAAAGTATGGCCATTTTTAAAAGTGGAGCCCCGCAAATATAGATTTCGTTTATTAAACGCTTCCAATACTCGCACATACAAGTTCCAATTAGGTGACCTTAGTTCATTCTTTTTAATAGGAACTGATGGAGGCCTTCTTAAACGGCCGATTAAAGTACAAAGTTTAGATGTCTCACCAGCTGAACGTATTGATATTATTATTGATTTTTCAAGATTTGAAGGAAAAAAAGTAGTATTACAAAATGGAATTGACTTAGATAATCCAACTGGTGAAATAATGGAGTTCCAAGTAACGAAACCATTATCCTGCCCAGATAAAAGTAAAATCCCATGCAAATTAAGTAACATTAACTTTATTCCATTAGAAAAAGTAAAGAAAGTAAGACGATTAACATTAAATGACTCAGAAGATGAATTTGGGCGTCTTATGCTTTTATTAGATGATAAAGAATGGGACGATCCAGTGACAGAAACACCTTTACTTAATTCTGTTGAAATATGGGAGTTAGTAAATTTGACCGTTGGTATTCATCCTATTCATATACATCTAGTTAATTTTCGAGTTCTTGATCGTCATGACTTGAATGGGAACTTATTAGCACCTCTCCCAGCTGATTTCGGTTTAAAAGATACCGTTCTAGTAGCAGGTGAACAAACCGTCCGAATCATAATGAAGTTTGAGCCCTATTCTGGAGATTATGTATGGCATTGTCATCGTTTAGAGCATGAAGACCATGACATGATGAGACCGTTAAAAATCATACCTTCCAATCTTAATGGACACAAATTAAATTGATAGATACGTGAGACAAATTACCGCTAACACTAACGTCCCTTCAGTAATCCTGAAGGGGCTTTTACATGTTTGTAAAAAGTGCCTTTATGTACAGGAAACGCTTTTCAGTCTAAAACTATTTTTTAAGATTGTATTGCTCTAGAAACTTCTCTAGCATTTCCAAAGTAACTGGTTGTGCCTTAGTAGTTAGTTGATACCCAATCCGTCCGTTCGTTCCTACGATTGCTTGTTGTAAATTATTGATTTCATGTATACCTTTTTCTCTCAGATGCATAAATAATTGTTGTAAATCATCGACTATACGTACCGCCATAGACTCCATCACCCTCCTATACAAAATAAAAACTATACTTTAAGGATATTATTAATTTGGTAATTATCCCCTATTCATTTAATAGAATTTAAATAATATTTCATGCGATATATGTGTAGAGATAATAAGGTTTTTTAATTTTGTTCTTAGAAAAATAATAATTGCTTTTCACACCATTTTCAAAATGCTTTAATTCAATCACGATATCAATAATAGGTTTTGGTGTAAATGACTCTTGCAAG
The DNA here is from genome assembly GCF_030348325.1 of Bacillus hominis. Classification (NCBI taxonomy): domain Bacteria; kingdom Bacillati; phylum Bacillota; class Bacilli; order Caryophanales; family Bacillaceae; genus Bacillus; species Bacillus hominis. The sequence continues at coordinate 2,367,588 of NZ_JAUCFS010000005.1, read as the reverse complement.
GAATCTCCTAATCTTGGACTTACTGATTTGGAAAAATAATATTATTATGTCCGTCTCAATTACCATTATTTTGGAGAATGATGTGCTATTATATATTCGTAATCAATGAAATAATAAGAAAGAAGGGGTTGTTGTGGAAACAAAGATTATAGAAACAGAGAAGAAAATTGATTCAAAATCTCTTTTAGCTTTTGGATTATTAATTATTTCCGGGATTGTATATCAACTTTTCGCAGTTTTAGGGGGAAATATACCTGAAGTATTGGGAATGATTCTTGAAACTTTATGGAATGTTGTATTATGTGCAATTATTGGATACTATTTTTTAGGGAAAATATCGTTAGAGCAATTTAAACATTTTAATTTTAAGACATTACTTTGGGGTGTGCCTTTAACAATTATCGTAGGTACGGCTTCCAGCTTAATATTCAGTTACATTTTTGAACCAGCAACTAAAAATTCCGTTGCTGAAGTAATAAGTATTTCTATGATTTTATTCCGTGTGCCCTTTATGTTAATGGGTGAAGAGTTGATTTGCACTAATATAATTATCGCATTACAAAAATTAGGATTAAAATTTGGCACGGCATCATTAATATGTAGTGTGTTGTTCGCTTTGTGGCATATTCCAGCTTATGGTTTTGTGCCAATGCAGTTATTAATAACTATAATCCCAGTTAGATTAGCACTAAATTATATATGGAAAAATTCAAAAAGTATTTGGGTAAGTTGGATTTGTCACTTTATTTTTGACTGTATTTCATTTGTACCAATGCTTTTTAAGTAACTATTTTATTTTTAAAAGGACTTTATTATTTGCGTACTGTATAAAGAACAAGAGCACTCAGCTATGGAGTGCTCTAAAAATATTAATTTTGATTTAAAACATTTTCTTCAAAATATTTTCCCCAGTCTGGTCGCCTTCCATCCATATCTGTAAATCCATACTCTCTTCCTAATTCCCATGAACTTAGCGCTCGGCCAGTTTTTTCATGAATATTTGGATCGCTTGCTATAGCTGCAATCGCTCGGCCAACAAAGAAAGGCGTTTCAGATGCGATAAAATGAGGATCTTGTTTTGCTCCGTCTCGCCAATTCTCCTCTGTTACACCAAATATATCTAACATCGCTTCTGAACGAAGGAATCCCGGACTAACTGCGACAGCTGTAATATTGTGTTGTTCTAAATCTTTCGCCATTGCTTCTGCTAAATGAATAGTTGAAATTTTTGCTAAACTATAGTATAAATTGCCTCGGTATTGATAGTCGACACCATCTGTAATTTCAATTACAAGTCCCTTTTTATTATTTACCATTAAGGGTACACCGTAATGACTTGTCATTATATGAGAATGTACAGCTCTTTGTTGCATAAGTAGTCCGTTATGTAGGTTGTGTTCCCAGAAAGGTTTCTCCCATTCTGTTAAAGGATCGCCGCCCCAAACATCGTTTACTAAAATATCAAGCTGTCCATTTTGTTCTTCCTGAATCCTTGTAAATAATGCTTTAATATCTTCTTCTATTGTATGGTCAACACGGACTGCGATTCCGATTCCACCTTGCTTTGTAACAAGCTCTGCAGTCTCTTCAATCGTTTCAGTTCTCCCCATACAGGATAAATTCCCTTTTGTACTTCTTCCTGTTACATATACAGTTGCTCCGGCTTCTCCAAGCATCATCGTAATACCTCTTCCAGCACCTCTTGTTGCCCCTGCTACAACTGTTACTTTACCTTGTAATGGTTTCATGTGATTCTCCTTAGTTGTTATGATCAAGTTTAATTCTTTATAAGAATTATGGGTAGTTAGAGTAATACATTTTAAAGTAAATTTAACCACAAACTCAACTTGCAGTTATTTATCTTGATTCACCAGTTCATTTGAGGGTGATTTGTTTAGGAATCTTCACAGTTACCTTTCTTGGTTATCATAATATGTTTTATCTGCGTATTTTTTATCCTTTCCTTTTAGATACGCTAAGATTACTTTTGGATTTTTAAGTAAAGCCCAGTCTCCATATTTATCAAATCTTCTGCATGAAGTTATCATTCCATTTTTAATTGTACCGAATTTCTTATTATTTTGCTTTCCCCATTCTTTTAATCGTTTAGCGAAATCTGCATCTTCAGCCATAAGCATGTTTTCATTAAATCCATTGATTGCCATAAAGTCTTTTCTATAGCACCAAAAAACCCCTACAGATATAGCTCCATACTTAAAAAGTAAGGGGATTATTATTAACATTGCGGAAACGAATATTCCTAAAGACATCCTTTCAAACTTCCCAGTTACCCCACCACCAATGTATTTACCTGAAGCTAAATATTTGTCTACATTAGACAACATAAACTCTGTCATTTTGGTATCAGCATCTATAGTAATGATTATTTCTCCACTAGCTATTTCGGCCCCTGCATTTCGGATTTTGGATAAGTTTTTATCGTTATTTTTTAATGTAATACAGTTATAAGACTTTGCTATTTCTTCTGTGTTATCTGTGCAGCGATTTAAAACAACTATGACTTCAGTTTGATCTTTATATGCCTCTGATGCCTTTGCGATTGAATCTAAACATTTTTCAATGTACTTTTCTTCATTGTGTGCAGGGATAATAATAGAAAACTTCACATCTTTTTTAAAATTAACTCCTGAAGATTCGTTTGTTTCAGTCATAATATTCCCCCTAATTTTATAAAGTAAATATCTACTATATATATTAATAGTTATTAGGTTGTATTATATAAAACTGTTATTTAAAAACTTACTCTGGAGTATTTGTTATTATATATCTTGGAGTTACTTTACGTTTACGAACCTAAAACAAGCATAACCCCGTTCTGATTTTAAGAAGGGGTTAAAATAATATTAATTAAATTTGATTAGCATTGCACCCTATGCCTCGTTGTACAACAGCGAGGTTCACGCTTTTTTGTTCGAAATCAGCACATCTAAATAGTGCTGATTGTACATAATGCCTAATATGTTTCCGAAGGGATCAACTACGGAAGCGGTGATGAATCCCACGCCGCGCTCTGTGGGTGTCTCATACTCTTTCGCTCCCATAGACAGTAGCTTATTGAAAGTTGCTGTTACATCATCAACATGCCAGTACACTATAGCGCCAGCTGGGCCGGTCACTGAACCAGCTGGCGCATAACGGCTATCGATTAAACCTAGCTCGTGTTGGTAGTCGCCAATGCGAAATTCGGCATATCCAGGACGTTCAAAGTATGGTTCGCTTCCTAATAGGTCAGCGTACCATTTCTTCGCAGCTGCTAGATTATCTGTCCAAAAACTAACTGTGGTTAGCCCTCGTAATGTCTGTGTATCGCTCATAATCGATCTCCTCCATAATGTTGAGTAATACTTCCACATACTAAACGAAATAACACCTTCTGAATTACCTTTAATTCACATATAAATAACCCATTTTCTTATTCATATTCAAGAAAATGCCCTTTTAATGGCATATCATGAACGTAACTATTTTTTTGTAATTAAACAATAATATTGTGAATCAACAAGAGCAATATATACAAACAAGGCTATTCTATTCAAATTAAGCTCCCTCATAAGCATTATTCTCTTTTAAACTGAAAATCCACGCGGTTCACTCGTTCTATTTCCTCAATCACTTTGCCAATTCCTTCTTCAATCTTTTCTTCTTTTACATTAGATACATTTAACTTTAACAATCTCTCTTTATGAAAGTTACTTAAATAATTTTTATCAATTGAATCTATGCTTACTTGACTCTTGCTTAAATTTTTAATAAATGTGTCCGTGACTATATTTCTTTTCAACTGTAAACAAGTGTGTATCCCAATTGGTTCTACTGTTCTATAAGTAAACAAATGTGGGTTTTCATTTTGAACACTTTCTACTACTTCCGCTAGTTTTTTTGACCTATTGTAGTACGAAGCTTTAATTTTATGTTTATGCCGATCAAACATTCCGCTCTTTATGTAAATTTCTAAAGCAGCTTGCGAAATCATAGGACTATCGATATCTAATATCTTCTTATACTTATAAAAGGCATCTGCAATAGATTGCGGGATGACTGCAACACCGACTCGTAAACCTGGAAAGATAATCTTCGAATAACTTTTTAAATATATAACATGATTACTATTATCTTGGCTGTAAAACGGATCTACTTTTGAATTAGTTTCTAAGTCAGCTAAATAGTCGTCTTCCACTATAAATACATTATATTTCTTCGCAAGTTGAATAATCTTCTCTCTATCTTTTTTAGAATACGAAGTACCAAGTGGATGATGAAATCTCGGTATTGTATAAAAAAATTTAATTTTTTCTGTTCGGAATATCCTCTCTAGTTCATTTAAATCTATTCCTTCATGTGTACGCTTTATTCCGATTACAGGAATGTTATTTGTTTCTACATATTCAATATATAAATGGTAACTTGGTTGTTCAATTAGTATCGTGCTATGTCCATTTGGAAATGGTATAGAAGTTAATATAGCAAGCGCCTGCTGCACACCTGAAGTTATAAAAATATTTTCTTCTTTTGTGAAAACTTGATAGTTTGCCAGTTGTTTTTGAATGACTGGAATTAATGATGGTAACCCTTTCGGTATTCCGTATACAAACAAATCATTTTTATATGTATCAATTGCCTTATTAATACAATGTTGAAAATCTAAGTATGGAAAAACATCTGGATCTGGTGCTGAGGAAGCAAAATCAATCATCTCGTTATTTTCTATGTAACTCCCAGATTTCTTAACAACGTAGTATCCACTTTGAGGTACAGAATAAATAATATGGCGCTTTTCTAATTCATGCAACGCTCGTATCACTGTGGCCTTATTACATTCATATTGCGTGACGAGTGACCGTATAGACGGTAATTTCTTTCCTTCTTTTATCTCTCCATTTTGAATCATACTTTCTAAATCGTTTAAAACATGTAAATACTTATACATCATTACCACCCCCATATTTAATTTGTACCGGTACAGTTTGCATTTGTTCACATTGTAGCACTAGATCAGAAAGATTACTATGTACGTATACTGGCCAGTAAGAAATCAACTACTATGAGGTGAAATTATGAAAAATACAACAAAAGCATATATATCAGCATTACTCTATTCATTTATTATTGGATTTTCATTTATGTTTGTGAAACTAGCACTAACCATTACGAGCCCTCTTGATACTCTTGCTCACCGTTTTACAGTTGCTTTCATAGCAGCAAGCATTCCGGTTATTTTCGGTTTTGTAAAGTTAAATATATCATTCAAAAACATACTTGCCCTTTTACCACTTGCAATATTTTATCCAGCACTATTTTTTGCTTTCCAAGCGTTTGGCTTAGTGTATACAAGTTCATCCGAAGCTGGAATTATACAAGCGGCGATTCCTATATTTACAATGATACTCGCTTCCTATTTTTTAAAAGAGTATACGAATACATGGCAAAAAATATCTGTACTCATTTCCGTCATCGGTGTCATTTATATATTTATCATGAATGGTATAGGGGCTCACAAAACTAACTTCATCGGTGTTATTCTCATTTTATTATCGGCATTATCATCTGCTTGCTACAATGTATTAGCTCGAAAAATGACAAAGAAATTCAAGCTAATTGATTTAACCTACACAATGACAGCACTCGGTTTTATTAGTTTTAATTTCATCGCAATCGCCAGTCATATAAACAAAGGCACAATAACTGTATACTTTAAGCCATTTACAAACGGAACATTTCTTATATCCATTTTATATTTAGGATTACTATCATCCTTACTAACAGCCTTATTATTAAACTATTCATTATCTTATGTTGAAGCAGCTAAAATAAGTGTTTTTAGCAACTTATCTACACTTATTACCATTATCGCAGGCCTTGTATTCTTACACGAGCAAATCGCCTACTATCATATTGTCGGTACACTTATGATTGTTTTTGGAGTAATAGGCACAAATTTTCTAGGCAAAAAAGGAATCATAGCGAAAAAGAAGAATATCTCCTTGAGTAAATAAAAAGTGAGGGGTAAATAATGCAGAACTCTAATACGATTGATATTCGTAATTTACATGAGCTTGAAAAAGAATTGTCTACTTTATTAAGTACGTCTATTTCTTCTGGAGAAGATTTAGAAAACTGGCTAAAAGCTCAGTCAAAATTAATATCTGAAATCGAAGAACAATTAAGATTACACTATATTGCTTTTCAATGTAATACAGATAACAAAGAAATAAAAGATACGTTTGAATATGATCAACAATATGTAAGGCCTCTTTTGAAACGTTATCAAAATTCATTTGATAATACATATTTAGAATCACCATTTCGAATGCTACTTGATCCAAAAACTTATAGCATACTAGATAAAAAAATAAAGAATGCACAAACATTATTTTGTGAAAAGAACATTGATTTAGAAGTAAAAGAAGACAAATTAGTAACCGAGTACTTCGAAATTACAGGCGGTTTGAATGCACCATGGAATGGCGAAGAAAAAACAATTACTGAACTACAATCTTACTTACAAGATCCGAATCGTGATATACGAAAAAAAGCAAAAACACTTATCTCTGAACGGTACTTATCCGTTGAAAAAGAACTACAAACCATTTTAAATGAATTAATTACAATCCGTCACCAAAAGGCAAAAAACATTCAATTAGATAATTATCGTGATTATATGTTCAAAAAATACGAACGTTTTGATTATACGGCTGAAGATTGCTATGAACTTGCAGAATCCATTCGTAAATACGTTGTGCCACTTATTGATAATATATTTAATGAGAAAAAAGCTGAACTTCAAGTAGATACACTTCGTCCATGGGATCTAAAAGCAGCCGCACCAAATCAAAAAGTATTAAAACCTATTAAAGACGAGAGTGATTTAATCGAAAAAAGTTCTCATATTTTACACAAACTAGACCCTGAATTTTCTTCATTATTGAGCCGTATGCATAAAAATGATTGCTTAGATTTAGAAAGTCGTAAAGGAAAAGCACCTGGAGGATTTTGCGAACACTTACCTGCTTCTCAATTATCTTTTATTTTTATGAATCTCAATCATACACATTATGATGTTACTACTTTCCTCCATGAAATGGGCCATAGTATTCATAATGAATGTATGAAGCAACTAGAGCTGCAAAAATATTTAGAAATCCCTTCAGAATCAGCTGAGCTAGCCAGCATGACAATGGAATTGTTTTCGATGGAGTATTGGGATACATTTTATGAGAATACAGAAGAATTTATAAAAGCAAAATTAGATTTCTTTAAAGATATTGTTAAGTATTTACCACAAATGCTTATCGTTGATCAATTCCAACATTGGATGTATGAAAATCCAAATCATACTGCTAAAGAAAGAAATGAAAAATATTTAGAATTACATAACACTTACCAATCGAATGTGGTAAATATTGAAGGTTATGAAAACTGGATAGCAACTGGCTGGTTACCTGTACTACACATATTCGAAATACCGTTCTATTATATCGAATATGCAATCGCGCAACTTGGTGCATTGCAAATGTATAAACAATATAAAGAGAATCCTAAACAAGCACTACAAAATTATAAAAAAGCATTATCTCTAGGTAGCTCTAAATCCTTAACAGAAGTATATGAAGCAGCTGGAATTCGTTTTGATTTTTCTAGTGAGACAATAAAAGAATTAATGGCATTTGTAGAAGAGGAATTGGAATTATTTGAACAAATATAAATAAAAAAATGCATCTGTCCTTATAGGTGCATTTTTTATTGTTTTTTTATTCAAATCAAATTGAATCTTTATCTCGCTTTATTAATAAGCTCTATATATTGTAGGTCCCCATATCCTATTGTTGGAAAAAGATTAAACAACCTTTTTAATAACTCTTGTGTTGGTAAACCTTTATTTTTGGAGATATACTTTACTACTACATTATTTTCTTTTAGCATCTCTAAATATAAATCTATTGCCTGATACATTACAGGTAGTACCTCATGAGATGGCTTTTTATGATTTACTAGAACTTCATTGTAAACAGAAAAATAGTTTCCTAATTCAAGTTCAATTTGACTTACTTTAAATTCATCCTCTCTGAAGCTATTTAAGTATACTTTGCCCTTATAATCAGACTGTTCAAGGTAAGAAAGTACTGTAAGTAGATTCATTTGGCAAAACATATCTTCACCAAACCATAAAACGATACATTTATATTCTTTCTTAAAAAGATTCTCTAAAGGATGAATAACCTTTTTTATATAATTTTCTACAGTACCTTGGTGTCCTTCTACTCTTGTTTTAATAAACTCATCATCAAAAACCTGTGTAGTAGCCGGGTTTACACACATAGCTTCATTAAATGGAGCGTAATCAGACTCCCCCATTAGTTTTTCACTTTTAAACTCTTCATACATAACTTGACCATTTAATATGTTAAGTACATCTATATCAAACAACTCACTCTTTTCATTTCGTAACTGTTCAACTTCAATTTTTCTAGAAAAATTCATTTTACACCACTCCTTGCCATCATTGATTGAGAGTTTAATAAATGATTGAACCGGTATTTTGTTAAGTCGGAATTCTCTTGGGGTTATACCAAAAACAGTTTTAAATGCTCTACTATAAGCCTCTTGTGAAGAGTAATCGTAATCAAATGCGATATCAATTATCTTTCTATCATTCGCCAAATCTTCCGTTGATAAATACAATCTTCTGAGAAGAATATATCGTCTAATACTTATCCCTGTTACTTGATGAAATTTAAAAGAACAGTAATAAGTAGAATATCCCATATAATTAGATAATTCATCTAATGAAAATTCACTTTTTAAATTCCCCTCAATCCAATCAATCATTATCTGTATATGTTCATTCATTTATCTCCCTCCTCACTAAAAATTATAAGAAGTATCCACTTCTTTCTTTTGATATTTCTTGTGGTTTATAACATTACTCTCTAGTACCTTTAAATATCATATGTAATTACTCATTTCATATTTTTTTAGCTATCTTATTTTGTCATACATTTACTTAACTTTCCAATAAAGTGAAACTTTAATCAGTGGGGAGTTTGTTCCTCCCCACTGATTATTATCCCATACTAATCGGGATTTTATGGGATAAATCTTTTTTAAAGGATTCTACCAAATAAAACACGAAATTTGTAAGTAAAGGAATTAGTAGTTTTGTGAGTGGAAAATTTATGTTTGGAAAGGAAGTTAAAATGAATAAAATAGAAAAAGAGATACTCAAACTAATTAATAAACTATATCCATTGGATTTTATTGAAATGACACCAGTAACAAATGAAATATATCAATGTCTCACGGCACAAGGTACTTACTTCGTTAGAATTACAAACTATAAAACATATGAAGAGCAATTAGAAGAAGTTACATATACGAACTTTTTATATCAAAAGGGCTTAGGAGTCCCTCCAATCATACCTTCTTTAACGGGGAATTTAGTAGAGAAAATAACATTAGACAAAGAAGTTTTTGCTGTATTATATAAAGCTGCTCCTGGTATACATTTACCAAGAAACGAATGGAATTCTAATGTATTTAAAAAGCTTGGTCAACAAATTGGAAAATTACATCGTATATCTAAAGACTTTGAAAGAATTCAACCGGTAAATCATATAAACGACTGGTATGAAAATGAAGAGTATAATTTTCTTAACTATATCCCTAAAGAAGAAACTACTATAAGAGAAATTGCATCTGACGTTTTAACTTCTATAAAGGAACTTCCAAAGAATCCTTCAAATTACGGCTTAATACACGGAGATTTATGGTTAGAAAACATATTAGTGGAAAATGATTTAAATTTAACAATGATTGATTTTCAAGACTGTGAAAAACATTTTTATATATTCGATTTAGCAGTTCCAGTCTATAGTGCGATAGAATATTCATTTGTTGGAAATGGGAATATTGTTGACTATGAGAACTCTATTACAAAGGCAATACTTGACGGGTATCAAGAAGAAAATGAACTACCTAAAGAAATGATAGACAAGCTTCCATTGTTTATTAAATTAAAGGAGGTATTTGAATATAGTTTAATGCATATGTATTGGAATAAAGAAGAATTAACTGAGGAACAAGTACGGATAATGAATCTTTATAGAATGAAGATAGAAAATAAGCATGCCTATATCAATATATAAAACGGATGTTGTTCAACTACAAGGAAACTTGAATTGAACAACATCACTTATACGTTGATTACTTACTAGATTCAAATTATTTCTCTCCTTAAAATAAATTAGAGTAACGCCTTACACTTCTCTATAAATTCACTGTAATCATAATGAAACCCTTCTTCATGAATATGCAAAAAACTTACCACTTTCTATTTAAGGATAGAAAGTGGTAAGTTTAATTTACTCGGAATATTGGAATGAAATTCTGGTGTATGCACAATAGAAAATGAATATCCCTGTTGAATAAATGATACTTCATTATGTTTACATTGAAATGGAACACTATTTTTCTTAAAGTTATTTTGGATTTTTTGTAAAAATGCATGATCCGGTGTTCCGAGTGAAACATGTACTTTCGGTGGTAAAGCTTTCATCGCAATGGGAATCCAAGGTCGCTGCCACCAGGTTGCGACGATATATGCAGTGCCGCCTATTACAAAGTTGAAAATATCCCCATCTTCCTTCGTTTCCATGTCTAGATTTGATTTCAACCATTCCGTAAATACAGGTACACTTTTAACCGGAAGACCAATTTCCCTTACGTATAAAATGTTTAACGGTGAATGCGGGACTAATACTTTTTCTTGAACATAACTATGTGCGATAATTTCGAGAAGGTTTCCATCACCGTCTTTAAAGTATAAATTGAATCGACCGCTCTCCTCGTCAATTGTATGACCATCTTTCCATTTCACAATAAGTAATCCAGATCCTTCAAGCCATCTTGCTGTTTCATGAAATTTTGAATATGGAATCTCAAAAGCGAAATGCGCAGGTGTAATTGCTTCATACACTTCTTGAAAACTAATTGTTGTATACGGCGTTATTTCAAATTGAATATATGATGCGGTTTCTTTTTTTATTGGAAAAGATAATATGTCTTTATAAATTTGTTTTACCCCTTCTATAGAAACCGTTTGGAGTTTTATATCTGAAATATGTGTAATCATATTAAATCCCCCTATTTTATTCTATCTATTCGTATTGTATTACACTTATAAATAGATAAAATCAACCTAAGGATGGATTTTTCATATAGAAGCTACAACTTTAGTATGAATAGCTCCAATTACTTTTTATTTCCTCAATAACAACTTCTGGTTTATCCCAGTGTAGCAAATGTGTAGTATCAGGAATTAATTTTACTTTCGCGCCAGTTTTCAACTTGAAAATATTCACTGTTTTATCTCTATATTCATCCCCTATATGCGGAACTGTAGCTCGAAGTAAAACAATATTAGATGGTAATTTCTCATATATATCAATCGTTTCATCTTTATGCATACCTCTTATTATACCACTAGCTGTTGTCCCCCTCGCATGCCAACATATTTTATTATTCATTTCGATGCCAAGATCTTTTACTGCAAGTTCTAATAATGGAGACCATCTAGTATAAGCTTCTTTTTCACTTTTGAAAAACTCATCCCAATTATTAAAAACGTATTCATCAAAGTCTTTTTTGTAATAAGCGATTTCCTCTTGAAGCGTTTCTTCTTGAAGCCTTTTCGTTTGATACCCTCCATCAATTAAAATGCTTCCTAATACCTTTTCTGGATTATTTAATAAATAAAATAGCGCTACAAAACTTCCCCATGAATGTGATAGAAAATAAAAATGTGCAATTCTCAATTCATTTATTATTTCATTTAATCAATTTGCTAAATTCTGCATCTCATAATCTTCTGTTCTTTCAAAGGGTGGTGTTTTACCATGCCCAGGTGCATCAATGGAGATGAATCTATACCCTTCCTTTAATTCTTCTGCGATTTCTATAAAACTTAAACTCGTACTTCCTAATCCATGTAAACAAAAGATAACTTGCTTGTCATTATTTCCCCACTCAGTAATATGTACGTTTATTTTTTCGTTGTTAATATAGTAACGTTTCAAAACAATTATCCCCCATATTTCGATTTTTTGATTAATACTTTACCTATTTCTATGATTTCCAAGTTTCCCCTGCATTCTTTTCCACAAAAAAAGCTGATTTTCTTTTAAAGAAAATCAGCTTTTACGCTAAAATACACTATGATTTAACAGCAATAATCATAAACCTTTTTGAATTCGTACGAATACCTTTTTCAGAACTATTAGCGTCAATGAACTTTTGTAAAATATTAAAGTCCTCTTCTTTTTCTCCAAATCTAGGAATAATAGGCGTATGTTTTAATAAGAAAATGAGATCCTCAGGAGTACTGTAATAATCGGTTACATCATATTCACGTACTTGTACGAGTTCAAATCCCGCACTAATAAGTTCACCCATATACTTATCTTTTAACGTACCATCTCTTTCACCTAAACATTGCCCTCTACCAAATGCTTCTTTAAGATTTAATTTATCATGTTCGCTAACTTGTTGTGTTAAGAAAAAAGCACCTTTTTTTATTACTTTTGCCAATTCAGATGCTACAAACGGCGCATGACAACTTGAAGCAATATCAAAATGAGCATGCGGAAACGTTAAAGCTTCAGAATCCATTTGAAGAAATTCAACGTTTTGTACACCTGCTTTATTCAAATTAGAATGTGCTGTTTTGATCATTCCATTAGAATTATCTATGCCAATCAGTGATGTAGCTGAAGATGCTATGTTAAGTACATTTTCTCCTCCACCTGTACCAACATCAAGTAAAATATGTGATGGTTTACATCTTTCTTGCACTTCGCCATAAAAGTCCCAAGTGTCACCTACAGTCTCACATTTTAGCTTACTAAAATCCCAGCCGTTTTCATTTCCCACTTTATCATAAAAGTTTTTGTACTCTAATTCATTCATTTTATTATTTCCCCTTTGCAAAAATGTATTAAATGTTTATGATGATCCTCGAAATAGACTCAAAACACTATTTAATTATATATTATAAAATACAAATTATTAAAACGATATGTTTCGACACACCACATTTAGTTTACATAATAATATTATAGTTTGTTTTTATCGATATATTCTAAATGTCCTCTTCCCCAACCACACATACTATCTAAAACAGTACTGACTGTTTTACCATGTTCAGATAAGCTATATTCCACTTTAGGTGGTATTTCTTGATAAATTTCGCGTTTTATTAGCTGATCGTGCTCTAATTCACGAAGCTGCTTCATTTACGTTTTTCATTTGTTCATAACTTCCGTTTACTGTTATAGATGCTACCTTGATTGGCTCTATCTTTTTAAAATGAACATCTTTTGTATTTTCATACTTCCCTAAAATATTTAGCTGTATTTCTACATCTACATCATTTTCTTTATATTCTTGATCATGGAAGACAGCAATGCTATTAATTGGATTAGCTATACTAATATTTCTAAAATGAATTTCCTTCATTAATATACTCCATAATTCCCCTTCACAATTATATGATGGAATAACCTTTCTAACACTAGCTACATTTCTTTCTGGAATTTCCTTTATTGAAATATGATAGTTCATCTCAACAACATCCTCTCTCATCGTTTTCATTGAGTCTTCGAGGAGACGTAATTGTTTTTGGAGGTTATTCATGTCTTCTTTAATTTGAGTACTACGATTTAGAAATTGCTCCTTTATACTATCTATATTATCGCATTCTATTATTTCTTTAATGGTAGCGATATTAAACCCCATATCTTTTAACGTTTGGATTCGATTTACTTTCTTTAATTGAGCTGCTGAATAATATCGATAACCACTTTGCTCAACAACTTTTACTGGCTGTAATAGCTCCACTTTATCGTAATGTCTCAACATACGTATACCAATGGAAGATAGTTTTGAAAAATCTCCAATTTTAAACATGGTTTCCTCCTAAAAATTCTATCTACTTCGAAGCTCAGCTTTAGCTTAAACAATGACATTATGTGAGAGTCAACTATTTTTAACAACTTAAATTATATTTCTTCAATTATTTACCCTTATACTTTCTTACTCCTCAAGGCTATAAATATTGATATTAGTCCGTTCACAGCTAATAAAATTACTGTAATACTAGCGAGTAAAGCTACATCTACTGCAAACAATTTAGTCGTATGCCACGGTGAATTTGTGCAATAAATAAGAATTGGGATCAAAATAATAGATAATAGTAGAAATATACTCCCAACGAACAGCCTAGTTATTTTTTTACAAGTTTTCTTACGTTTATACTTTTTCACTAACATAATTGATGTAATAATGAGTGAGAGTGTGACTATCGACATAACAATTTGTGTAAATGGTATGTTTTTAGGGATATCACCAGGTTTTTCCCCATTCAAAATACTAATAATCCCCTTTTTCAATACCGTTAGTGCTGTTTCTTCTAATACATGATTTTTATTCGTTAAAATCACACCAGCCCAGCCGCTTTTATTTAAAGTAAACATTTCTGCACGAGCATCGGGCGTTGATCCTGAATGCCAAACCATCGTTTCGCCTTCATTTATATTTGTTGTTCTTAATCCAAACCCATAACTTTTTTCTGAATTTATTTTATAAAGCGGTGATAGATAAAGATCCATGCTTTCTTTCTTTAAAAATTGAGTGTGCTCTTGGTGATTCAAAAACATTATAAATTGAATCATATCTTCCAAATTCGCGGTAATATAACCATACGGTGCTCCAGCATTATCATAAGACACTACACTTTTTCTTGGTATACCAAACCACGACTGATAACCTGTTAAATAGCCTTTTTCATATGCACTATCTTTATTTGCCGCTGCGCCATTCATTTTTAAAGGCTGAAAAACATGCTTTTCTATATATGAAGAATATGTTTCATTTGTGACTGCCTCAATAAGGGCACCAAGTATCATATAATTTGCATTACTATATTGATACTTTTCCCCTGGTGGGGCATTTAATTTTACTTTTGAAAGTTTCATTACATTTTCTTTTAATGCTTTAGAACTCTTTAATTGTTTATCTGATAATGCTAAGCCTTCATATGTATTTATTCCACTTGTATGAGTTAGTAGATGTTGGATTGTTATATTTGAAGTTGATTGTGTATCTTTTAGTTTAAACGAAGGAAGATGTTGTTGAACTGAATCCTCTAATTTTATTTTTTCATCTTCTATTAACTTGACTATAGCTAAAGCTGTTAAAGATTTACTTATTGAACCGATTGCAAACGGCGTTTTACTTGTTACCTTTTTTTCAGACTCTCCAGTAATTCCCCACGATTTTGCGAAGAATACATCTTTATGATGTACAATTGCAACAGAAGCTCCTGGTATGTTCTGCTCCTTTATAAATTTTTCAATGTACTTATCTAAAGTAACTTTAATATTTTGCTCAGCATAAACCTTTGGATGTACGATACATAATATTAATACATTACAAAGAATACAAATTTGAAATAGTTTATAGATGGTTTTCTTCATTATACTTTAGATAGCTTTCTTTTTTTATAACTTACTAGGCTAATAAATACTAATATAGAGAGCGTAAAACTAAACATTATTAATACATAGTTCCACCATTGATTCTCTGCTATACGATATAAAAGATTATAATTAAATGTATTTTTGCTATTAGCTCCGTTAAATGATTCAGTTAAAAATAGTGAAAGTGTAGTTTGTGAGATGAGGTAAGTAATAACTGCGATGAATATGCCACCTAAGATAAATGTGCTCGAATTTCCCTTTTCATTTTGAAGTTGTCTCATTTTAGCTTGTAGGTCAATTTCATTTATTTCTAAAAAATCTTGAACAAATAATTGAGGCGTACCTAGATCATTTATACTATCCTCCCCATTTTCACGACATTCTTGAATATGCTCTAATATTTGTTGCTTAATATTTTCCCTTTCTTCTAAGCTGATATCGTATTGCTCTAATTCCTTAAGTACGTCAGTTAAAAATTGCTTTTCTTTACCGTTTAATTCATTCCTCATTTCAGAAGGTCTCCTTTCAAACCGCTTTTTAATAATATTTGAATATCAGATTGCAATTCTAACCATTCATTAATTTTTTTCTCAAGACGTATTTTCCCGTTTTCATTAATTTCATAATAGATTCTAACTTTACCACTGTCTGTTACTTCTTGATAAGTATTAACCCACTCTTGATTTTTTAACTTAGTTAAAATAGGGTAAATACTTCCTACTCCTTTCAATTTTAAATTGTGTACTTCAAGTTCTTTCATAATTTCATAACCATAACTTTTCTTTTTCGACAAAATAGATAACACACACATTTCTAAATGACCTTTAATTAAACTTGTTTTGTCCATAGGATAAATTTAACAGAAATATATACTTCATTCAAGTATATATTTCTGTTAAATTTAAAAATTCTAATAATTATACAATCACTAAAAAAGCAACATATTCTTTTTGTATTATCCAAATAACCTAAATTATTATCCCCCAAAAAACATTTTTATACGTCAATAATTACATAATAAATAATTATAATTAATGATTTTAAACTAACTCTCACGGACAAATGCATTTATATCTTAGAAAGACTAAAAACCTTAAACATAAATGCAAACCTGTAATACCTTTCAGTTTAAAATTTAATAATTTAAGAATAATTTATATTAATATTACAAATAGATTTTTCTTGCTATATGGGGTAGCGTCAGGAAAATGCGGATTTACAACGTTAAGGAAATTCCAAATTAAAAAGCCCCACTTCTCTGCAAAACAAAATAGAGAAAGGGAGCTTTTCAGTTACTTCATTATTTTTATTTGAACTAATATAAAACTGCTAAGTTTATTTTTTAGCTCAGCTATTTATTGAATTCATTAATTGGAAGAAGTATTCAGGTTTATGAGTCTTATTTAGGTTATACCATGAATGTAATGTGTCGGGTGCAAATACATCTAATTTTTTCAGTACTTCCA
This sequence comes from Bacillus hominis, assembly GCF_030348325.1. NCBI lineage: Bacteria > Bacillati > Bacillota > Bacilli > Caryophanales > Bacillaceae > Bacillus > Bacillus hominis. Next base: position 2,350,571 of record NZ_JAUCFS010000005.1, on the reverse strand, counting down.
TCGCAAATTCCAGAGGAGCTATTCCTGATGCAGTAACTAAATTCGCATCAGATACCGCAGATCTCAACTCATAGAACTTTTCTCCTTTATAGTTAGGACATACCATTTTAGTGTATTCTAAATTATTACTTGTATGCTTTCTAGTATCTAAGTATCCCATATTCGCAAGGGCCTCAGTTGCACCACAAATTGCAGCAACAATAGTGCCAAGCTTTAAAGCTTGGCCAATTCTTTCCAAGATAGGTTGATGAATTTCTTCACTCCAAGTAGTCCCTCCTGGTAAAATCAAAAGATCTTTACTCTCAAAAGTACATTCATCAAGAGAAATGTCTGGTTTTATGCTCAGTCCTCCCATAGTAGTAATCATTTCTTTATTAGCTCCTACTGTAATTACTTTTAAAGGTACTAAATCTTTTTTGAAATATCTTCCTGAGTTTAGTTCAGCAATTAAATATCCATATTCCCAGTCCGACATTGTATTAAATACATATAGAAAAACTTTTTTTGTTTGCATCCAATAACACTCCAATCACAATTGATATAGCTATTATAATATAACTTCCCTGACAGTTAACGTCAGGGAAGTTATCATACTTGATGAAATTTTATTAATTCCGACAGAACTTCAATAAGTCTTTTCTTAAGACTTATTGGCTCAATAACTTTAATAGATTTATTGTACGGTAAAAGTAAATAAGGTACATATGTATGTATCATATCTTTTTCAAGAAGAAAAACTGCTTGATTTGAAGTCCGTTCTTGTAAATAATGTCCTAAAAACCAATGTTGGCAAATATCAGCCAATACACTTTTATCCCCATTAATAACCAAAGAAATAATCCCTTCCTTATCTTCTATAGTTGGAAGAAGATTTTTTATAAAAAAGTCACGTGCTGAAAAATTTTCTGGCCGGTTAAATTTATTTTCGGTTAGCATTAGACTTTCAATTCGATCTACTCTAAAACTACGGATATCATTCCTAAGATGACAAAATCCAATTACATACCACTTATTATTCCAATAGATAATTCTGTACGGATCGACCAATCTATGATTTAATTGCTTTTCGCCACTTTTATAGTAAAGAATTTTTACTGAGTACCCGTCAGCTACGGCCTGCTCCAACTCCTTCAAAAAAGGTTCCATAGAGAGTGAACTTAATCGACTTATTACTTCTAGACTAGTTAAATGTTGGTTTATCTTTGCTTCCTGCTCTTGATTTGAGTATTTACTTAGTTTTGAAATGGCCCTATTTAGTGCTTCACCTCCATAATATCCGGCTTCTTCCGCAAAAACAGCAGCGTGAAATAGTGAAGTTTGCTCCTCAAAATCAAAAAAAAGAGGAGCCTCAATAAAATTGTTCAATAAAGTGTATCCACCGTTATGTCCTGGTTCTGAAATTATAGGTACGCCACTTGTTGAAATTGTATCAATATAACGATACACAGTCCTTATATTCATCTCTAACTTTTCTGAAATTTGTTTTGCAGTAATTTTTTTACCTGAGCGAAGCATCCATAGAATTGCTAACATATTGTCAATTTTAGGCATATAATTCCACCTCTATATGGAATTTATTTTCTATTATATATTTCTGATTTTTGGTATAACTCATCAACTGTTCCTTTCCGATAGCTTTCTATATAATGAGGCCCTAGACACATTTGTAATTTCACAAATGTGATTTACAGTCATATCTCCCTCTTTATAAAGTTTTACTGCATAATTCATTCCTGCATGATTTTTATGGTACTTCTTTAACCGACCTTTAAACTTTCCTTCTTTCTTAGCCAGTTCAATCCCTTCACGCTGCCGCATACGGATAAGATCACGTTCTAATTGGTTTACACCCGCCATAACCGTAATTAAGAATTGGCTGTAGGGATTATCTTCTGATAAATCTAGCCATGTATCTTTTAAGGATTTTAAATTTGCCTTTTTACTCCGTATGTTATCGATTAATTCAAATAAATCTTGTGTACTACGAGTAATCCGAGTTAAGTCCGTAACATAAATGATGTCACCTTCTTGTATATCCTCTAACATTTTTTGAAGTTGCTCACGATCTTTTGTTGCTCCGAAAACTTTTTCTTTTAAAATAATATCCATTCCGATTTCGTTCAGTTGCTGAAATTGCCTTGAAGGATTCTGGCTAGTTGAACTGACACGTATATAACCGATTTTTCGCAAAATATCACCTCGTTTTTGAGACAAGTCTTATGAGACGCTCTTAACTATGATTTTATCAGTCTTCTACACTCTATTGATACATAATTGAACTAATTAACTGAATAATTACAGAAATGAGATGATACTGTATGAAAATGGCGAGAGGTAGCGAATTACTTACACCGGAACAGCGACAAGCCTTTATACAAATTTCTGAAGATGAGTGGGTGCTAGGAACCTACTACACTTTTTCCAAACAAGATTTAGAAATTATAAATAAGCGAAGGAGGAAAAATTAGACGCTTTTGAGGTTTTAGGTACCGCTATATTATGTTAAAGAAACTCTTCTTCAACATAAAAACTCATTTGCAGATTATTGCAAATGAGTTTTTAATCCCTAACTGACCACTATTTTTATTCTTCTTAATTTAATTATTTTTCTCAAGACATTCATAAACTGCCATCATTTCTCGTTTATTCAACTCACGAATTCGATTAAATATTAGAATGTCTGCAACATCCTCAGTTCGTAAGCTTTCATCCACAACATCACTAACTTTTCCAGTTAACCATGTTTGCACGTCCATGTCATCGACGATTTCTTTACGTCCTTCATCGTTAATACCACTTGCATTACAAGTTACACATGGAATTGTTAATTTAAACACGCCGTCATGCAGGTTATCTTCTGTTATTACTTTCTTTCCGTTACAGAATGGACATGGGTTGCTTTTTTTAATTTTATTAATTTGGGTAACTAATTTTTTATACCCAAATGCTTCATACACATATGTTAGTTTTTTATATTTTCCATTTGTGAAATACTTATCTATGATAGTTTCTCTTGTTTCATTGATATTTTGAAAATCACAAATAGTTACCTTATTATTATTGCTGATGGATTCGACATTACCTTTAATTTCGCCCCAGAATGGTAATACATTTTGTAATACCATTTCATAGTTTGAAAAGCTTACTTGTTCTAATTCGAACATTTTCAGTGCAACTTGTGCTTTTCTTGGCAATAAAGAAACATCTTCTGTCAATCTTATATCGCCACCAACAATAGATTTCAATTTAACGAGTGCTGGTAAATCACCAACTGTTTTCAACACTTTAGTTATAGGCTGATTGATTATTTCGCGAATATCTGAGTTTTCAAATTTAAGCGGTTTATGATGATTTAAAACCGTCCCCTCACAAATTGGACATGTCATCATTTCTTTAGAATTCTTAATATCTTCTTTAATAGCTGCTTTTGAAATAACAATATATCCACCAATGATCGTATTAAATCCTACCCACGTTCTACGTGTCTTCCCTTTTTTATCATAAAATGATTTTTCAAAATATCCGTACCAAAATGTATGTTTTTCTTCTTCTGACATATCATTGTAGCTCTTTGACAAATCATGACCAAGCTCATTTTTAATTTCTTCAAATAGAAATTCTATTTTTTCATACTGATAAAACTTTAATACTTTCATGATTTCCGGATAGAATAGACCATCCCAAAATGGAATGTTTTTATCTTGAATTACAATTTCCTTATCAAAGATTTCTATCTTAAGATGTCCTGAACATGATGGGCAATGATTATCCTGAGAATAGAAATCGAAACTTCTCGTATCTTTATTAGTTGGATGAGCGGCTACAATATGATTGATCAATCCACCAATTTCATATAAGAAACTATATTGACTATACAAATGTCTTTCGAGATCAATAGCAACAACAGGCGCAATTGTATCAGATTCGTATTCACCGTAAATTAAACGAGCCATTGATGATAAGCTTTTTAATATGCCACCCTTGTAGATGTTTTCTGCATTTTTAAAATAAGAAATATGATTTTCTGCTAAGTAGTTAATTCCATTTTGTTGATTCAGTGTTGAAGAAATATGTAATGGAGTAACTTTATCTATATCATTTTTTTGACGATAATAATCCCCATGACTAACTACATCAAGATGCTCTACAGATTCAAACTGTCTTTTCCCAAAATCAACGATATAATCAGAGCTTTCAAGCATGTAACTATTATGCTCAATCATAATGATTGAGACTGATTCATCTTGCAATATCCCTCTAACACTATCGATGAATTGATTTAAAATATTTTTTGATAAACCTTTTGAAGGCTCATCAAAAATAAATAGTGTATGTGGGTTTCTTGAGTTTGCAAATAACTCCGAAACTAAATGAACACATTGAAACTCGCCTGTTGATAATGTTTGTGTTTTTCGTTCTAATGTCAAATAACCAAGTCCAAGTTTGATTAATAAACTCAAACGTTTATAAGCGATATCTTCATTTGGAAGTTCATCAATAATATCTTCAATCGAACGTTCAAAAATATCATCAATGTCTTCACTATACTTTGACAGTTTCTTTTTAATATCTAGGAAAGTCGCAACGGTTGACCGACTTGTAATTGATTGGTTTCGATCTTGTCCTACCATTACTAGTTTATCTTTTGGATATCGTTTCAGGAAATCTTTGGATATGCATTCATTAACAAGTGTTGATTTACCACATCCAGATTCACCTGTAACAGTTACAAGTCTATTTTTAGGAATCTGAAATTCAGTCATTTGGATGTTACGGCAATATAAATCATGGAATGCATAATATTCTGTTGGTATTTCATGATTTATTTCCCAAATTATTGGGTCTGGCCTTGGCGATTCTTCAACAATTGTTCCGCCATATTTCCCGCTACCTAGGCCAAAGAACAATTGCTTATCAGTTGTATCAAGCACTGTGTCTGAATGATCAATAAGCCAAATTTGATTCTTACATCCTAATTGTTTAATCTCTTCTAAAATTTTCAATAGTGTTTCATGATCCAGCCCTACTGAAATTTCATCAATAATAATTACAGTATTTTCACTTACTGCCATAAATTCTGCCAAGTATAGTCGTGTAATTTCTCCACCTGACAATGTACCCATAATCCGATTTAATGTTAAATAACCAATATTCATATTAGCAATGTTTTGAAGAATATGTTGTTTCGCTTCACTAATATTTAAAACTGCGGCTAATGAAAGAATAGATTCTACACTTAAATCATTAATATCTGAAATTGTATGTGGTTTATCAAATAATTCAATTGTATATTGTTCAACCTCTTGACTATAACGTCTGCCCTCACATTTTTTACACTCAATATTTTTAGTTGTACCTCGGCCTTTACAACCTGGACACCAACCTAACTGATTATTAAATGAAAAGACCTCAGGAGAAAGATTATATTTTTCAGCAAGTCTTTCACGTATCTCTTTAAAAACACCTGTATGAGTACCAATCGTTGAACGTGGATTAGAAGAAATCGATGATTTTCCTAGAAAAAGTACTAATGGCATTTCTTCCATCTTAATAGCACTAAAATTCGTTTCCATAATGTTAGGAAATAAATATTGATATTCAGCTTTTGGTAATAAAGAAACTAATCGTTTTTTTGATTCTTCGCCAATCGTTTGGCAAAATGTAGTTTTACCAGATCCAGACAAACCAGCAATTCCAAACGATTTATTTACCGGTATTTCTGCGTCTAATTTATTTATATTGTTCGCAATTAATTGATTTACCTTCATATTAGCCTCTATTCTTATTGTTTTTAAAAACCCTTTTTATAAGGTAATAATTACATAATAAATATCGATTATATAATCAATATCCTTTCAACTCATCGGTCTTAACCTTATATTTATCAAACCAATATTTCCATTCATCTTTTGAAAATTCTTTTTCTTCTCCTTGTAAAACAGAAGAAAAAAGATCTAGACAAATATGCCAACCGGCTATATCTTTCGGTGTATGATCTGTTAATTCATGAATGAATTCTTTAAGTAATAATAGGATTCCATTTTCTTTTTTATGCATTTCAAATCGGACACGATCTTTATCCCATGTGAATTCTAAAACTGAATTCATTTGACATTCTAAGATATCAATATTTATAAATGTACCGTCCATCATATCAAACTTTATAATTCCACCTGTCCTAAGGTCTTCAATTTGTAAGTTAGACATCCACTTTTTTAACTTATTATTATCTGTTAATACAGACCAAATTTCTTCTATCGAATGTGAAAAATGGCGTTCAAATTGTACTACGTATTCATTACTTTGCTTATCTATTACAGCTAACATTATTAATTAACCTCCTTTTCACCAAAACGAATGTACGTTCTGCACTTATTTTACATGATTTCATTTGAAAAAGAAATCTCTATTACACTCCAATTAATTTAAGAAGTTTTTGTTAGCTCCAAAATTGATTGGCTTATTATATACGAGAACTCTAATCTAATTTCTCCCCCTTGACAAAATAAAAAGCAGAAAGAATATTTTCTGCTTTTTATAATAAATGGTACATTTCATATTGTGCTAAAGAGTTTTTTTCAAATCGACACTTTTTCAAATATCCCTGAATTAACCCATTATTAGGAAACCCCATTGATAAACTTGATAACTTCAATTCTTTACTTGCAAATTGTAATAATTGCGTCGCCATACCATTATTTCTATAGTCTTTATCTACAAATATAAAGCTAATTTTTCCTTGTTCATTTACACATAAAGAGCCTTTTAAATCATTATCGATATATGCCCCGTAAAATGTATTATTTGTTTTTTCTATATAATCCATATCATTTTGCCAATTTATATGGAAGTTAAGCCATTTCTGAATTTCGAATTTAAATGGTTGAAATTCTATTTGTTTTACTTCAATACCTTTAACATCCTTATTAATTATTTTAGTTAAATCATTTAAATTATAATAAGAAAGTTCATATACTTTTTCATAACCAAATTTATTATAAAAATTAATCGCTCGATCATTACCTACAATTACTTCAAGAAAAAGTTGCTTGCATCCATTTTGAATCGCCTCTTCTTTATGCAGCCCGAATAACTTTTGACTTACACCAATGCCACGATAATCCGGATGAACAGCTAAAGTTCCGCAGCGCATTGTTTTTATACTTTCATAAACTTTTATACCACCAAGTATTACACCAACAGATTTATCACCATCTAAAGCAAGAAAGGAGTGTTCTAACGAATTGCCTTCTGGCCCAAAAAACCTTTTTATAAAATCTTCTTTTGAAACTTCCATTTTAATAATGTAATCTGAAAACCCGTCCTTAAAAGCTTCATATACTAAATCTATACTCACTTCACTACATCTTTTGTATTGAATCATATAAGTATAATCCTCCGCTTTGGCTTGTTATTTACTACATTCAAACACATGAAATGAATTCCCTTCACCATACCCATTCTTTATTTCATGAACAACAATTTGACTAAATCCATTAGCAATAAGTATATTTTCAAATTCTTTCAAATCATATAGTCTTATAGGAAAATCCATAATCTCAGTTTCTGCTATTTTCTCATCATGAATAACTTCATATTTTAGTTTAATATTTAAAAGTTTTTGTGCCTCATCATATGATACTTTTCTATACTCAACAATTAATTCATTGTTAATTTCTTTTCTATTTGTCTCTATCCAATCTAGAATTTGTTCTGTTTCACTTCCACCTTGTACAACTGTAAGAAGGAATTTGCCATTTTCCTTTAAGTTGTTTTTCATATTTTGAAGACTATTGTCTACTAAATTATTTGGTAAAAGTGAAAATGAACCTATAGGAATCATAATAAGATCGTATTTTTTATCACTATGGTATTCTTCTATTCTTCCTTGTGTCACAACCGGTTTTAAGTTTAATTTTTCTGCTTTATTTTTACAAACTTTAAGCATATCTTTCGAAATATCAAATCCTTCTATATTCACACCATTTTGCATAAAAGGAATTAACATTCTACCATTTCCACACATCGGTTCTAACACTGTCATGTTTTTGTCTTTTGCAAAAGAAAGATAAAAATCCAATTCTTTTCCACTCGCAATTGATTTATCACTTTCATATATCTTTGTACAAAGTTCTCCATAATACGTATGCAATTGTAATTCACCTCTTAATTTGAAATGAGTGGACATTTCCCTACATATGTCTCACTATTTATTTGTTTTATAACAAACGGTGCAATATCTCCATTCTTAATTTTGATTCCTGGCATATCTATTAAACTTTCTTTTATATTTCCAATACTATTCCCCTCTATAACAAATGGTAATCTAACAATTGTCCAATCTACATCACTATTTTGTATACTTTGCAATTCTTTATATTTATCCTGCATCATCTTTGGAAGAAATAATCGAAATAAATTAGCTCCTATTTTATTTACAATTCCCTTCTGATCTCCTTTTACATTTAAGGAGCCTCCAGAAATAAGAATATAGCGCTTAATTTCATATTCCTTCATTACTTTTAAAATATGCTTCGTAACTGTATTAAAAATATAAGGTTCATTTCTCGGCTGACCTACCGCATTAATCACAGCTTTACACCCCTGAAGTAATTCCTGTATAGCTGAAAAATCACGAGCATCTCCACTGATAGTCTCTATAGTTTCATTAGTTATCGTCATATTTTTAGAATTTCTCTTTAATATTCGCACTTGATAGCCCTTTTCTAACGCTTGATTTACTAGGAATTTTCCGGCTTTTCCATTCGCGCCAAGAATCGCTATTTTATTTGTATTTTCCATTATTAGAACCCTCTTACTATCCATTATTTACTACAGTAATCTCATAAACACGTAAAAAAGTAATTAAATGCTCACATGCTCGTTCACATGCTAACATTTTAAAAACCTTTTGTTCTTCTTTCGTTTTATCATTCGCTTGATCTGAAGCAGCTTTTAAACATAAAAATGGTTTTTTATTTACATGACACACATAAGCGAATGCTGCCACTTCTTGATCGACGGCTAAAGCACCGTATACAGTATGCAGTAAATATCTCATTTCTGAACTTCGAATACGTTGATCTCCAGATAGAAATGTACCAAAATGGACCGGGTCATACGAACGCAATTTCTTCATCCGTTTTACAAGTGATTTAGTTGTTTCAATAGGTGCTGTTCTACCATCATATAGATTAAAACTATCTTCTCCTGAGCCAGCCGCTGTAACATCATGCTGCAAAGTATTAAGAGCTACAACGATGTGTCCATTTTTCACTTTATCTGATAAACTCCCGCAAATTCCTGTCATAAATAACTGGTCTGGCTGGAATTCACTTATTAATAGTTGTACACAACTAGCACAACTTACTTTACCGACACCAGTTACAACTGAAATAACTTCTAATTCATTAATAGAATGAAAATGAAATTCCCAAGCTGCTATTTTCTCTACACGCTCACTTGGATAATGTTGATGCAAATACGTAAGCTCTGGTTCCCATGCAGATACAATTGCTATCCTTTTCATTACACACTTCACTTCCTCCTATTTTCATTTAAATAAGTCATCTATACTCTTTCGTTCATAATCTGGTATCCACTCTTTATACTTCTTATATAAATTCCGTATCATTTCTTTATTCTTCGCGATTACTTCACATCCTCTATCATCATAAATAAACACGATAATATCCTTTGTTACATTTATAAAAAATACATCTGGATATGCAATTTCTTTTTTTCGTCCTAGGCGTGGACGTAGGTCAGGAAAATCTTCATGATTAGCTGCTTGAATAAGCGGTTCATATTTAACATCTTCAGCAAAACATTTTAAAGAAAATTGATATGTACAATATAAATCAGCTTCTTCATCTTCAAATAAAAATGGTAATGTTTCTTGTCTTATATGAAACTTTAAATCCCTCTTTTTAATAAATCTATTATATACATTTATTTTCTGCGGATTTTTTATATTTTCCTGTTTAAATCGATAAACATTTGTGACTAAAAAGACAGTATCTTCTTTTGAAAATATATCCTCAAATAGACTTTTATTATACCTATATAGTTGTGTGAAATATTCCATATTATAAGTGTTACCATCTTCTCTAAATTGATATTCACCTTTCCCAAAATCAAAATGAAGATGATTTTCCCACTGAGAGTATATGTATGGCACTAACGTAACTCCCGGAAATGTTTGATTCATATATTCTTTTAATTGCATTTTTATATCCTTTCTACTCTACAATTTCTTTTAAATGCCAATATGCTTCTTCTAGCCATGGATATATAACTTTCAATATTTCTTTTCTTTCCCATAAATACGAAATATATACAAACGCAGCGTGTTCCAAAGATTTTCCTAAACCTTTTTTCACCTCAATTAAATATGATGGTGTCCCTATTTGATCCCATTCTAATTTATCAGCAACCAATAATACTAAATCCATCTTTATTACATGTTTACGCAAAGTAGTGTGGCAACTGATTGCATTTAAAACTTCTTCGTCTTCTATTTTAAATGTCTCTCTTGTAATTACTCTCGATAATTTTTCTCGCCTCATTTGCCACACGAATTGAATGTTTATATGTAAATTCTTTATTGTATTTTAATAGAAACTCTTTTATATCATGTTCTATTTTCCCAGTTGGGGTAAATGAACATATTTCATTATATAGCACGTTAATCTCTTCCTGATTATTATTCTTCAATATAATATGAAATTCAAATAACCCTTCTATTTTAATTCGTTATGAATGGTTTAATTCCTTTTTAGTACGTTACATGAAATTTTATGTAGAAACATTACTATAAAATACATAAATGTTTGATATTATAGTAATGTTGATTAATTGTAAGGAAAGGAACTAACTATATAATGAATAAAAATGTATTAATTATTGATGATGATAAAGATATTGTAGAATTACTCGCTGTTTATTTGCGAAATGAAGGTTATAACATTTATAAAGCTTATGATGGTGATGAAGCATTACGAATGATATCTGCGTATGAAATTGACCTTATGATTTTGGATATTATGATGCCAAAACGAAACGGATTAGAAGTTTGTCAAGAAGTGCGTGAACATAATACTGTACCTATCCTTATGCTTAGCGCAAAGGCTGAAGATATGGATAAAATTTTAGGACTTATGACAGGCGCAGATGATTATATGATTAAACCGTTTAATCCACTAGAATTAGTCGCTAGAGTGAAAGCTTTGTTACGAAGATCTTCTTTCCAAAACGCTGCTAAACCAAAGAATGAAGATGGTATCATTCGCATTCGTACAGTTGAAATACATAAACATAATCATACCGTTAAAGTAAATGGTGAGTATATTAAACTCACTTCTATTGAATTTGATATTTTATATTTACTTGCGAGTAATACTGGCAGAGTATTTAGTTCTGAAGAAATATTCGAACGTGTTTGGAATGAAGATGGTTATGGTTCTAATAAAACGGTAATGGTCCATATTAGTAATTTACGGGATAAACTTGAAACAGTAATGAATGGTGAAAAACTGATTCATACGGTTTGGGGAGTAGGCTATAAAATTGAGAAATGAAGCATTTGATATATTAAAAGATATTCCAAAATGGAAGATGATTCTTTGGCTTTTATTAGCTATCACTCTTACACCTATTACCGAATTAATTATATATCGCCTCGTTACGAGTGTAATTGAGAGTTCACTTACTCTAAGCGAACTAAGTAAAGAATTCATTCGAATTTTTGGTTATGAAAAGTATAGAGGGATAAAGGAATCTTTATGGATGATGATCGTTTCTTATTTGTTTTTATTTTCTATTTTCTCATCCTATCTTTACATTTTTTATCGTCATGAAAGAAAGCTTTACTATGAAACTTGTATTAAAAAAATGATTGAAGAAATTCGATATATTGCGGGGGGAAACTTTAATCATAAAGTTTCTATTGTACACCATAATTATTTAGAAGAATTAGCAACTGGCGTTAATCAAATTGTTGAACAGTTAAAAGTATCAATTGATGAAGAAAGACAGGCGGAACAAGCAAAAAGCGAACTTATTACGAATGTATCACATGACTTACGAACGCCTCTTACATCTATAGTTGGATATGTGAATTTAATCCATCATGATAATTATAGAGATGAAGTGGAATTGCGTCATTACATACAAGTCATTTACGATAAAGTAACCCGTCTCAACGCATTAATGAATGATTTGTTTGAATATACACGTGTTCAAAATAAAGAGTTAAGTTTAAATTCTGTTCCTATTGATATTGTAGAATTGCTTGGACAATTAACTGTCCAATTTCGGATACAGCTTCAAGAAGCTAATATTGAATGTCGACCTTCTTTCCCAGCTCAAAAGCTAATGGTACTAGCTGATGGGGATAAATTAGTACGTGTGTTTGAAAACCTAATCATAAACGCTATTACTTATGGAAATGATGGAAATCATATTGATATTACAGCTTACGAAAGCAATAATACGATCGCTATTGATATAGCAAATTACGGACAAGCTATTCCAAGTACTGATTTACCTCATATTTTTGAACGTTTTTATCGCGTGGAGAAATCACGATCGACAAACACCGGTGGATCTGGGCTCGGATTAGCAATTGCAAAAAGTATTGTCGAACTGCATAAAGGAACAATTGAAGTATATAGTGATGATAAAAAGACAACTTTCACTGTAAAATTACTTCCATACAAATGTTAATAAGACATATTTTTAGGTTCAATTTCTTATCTAATAAGAAATTGAACCTTTAATTTTCCATCAAAATCCAAAATTAAAGAATTCCTTAAAATTCTTTAGAAATTCTTTACCTTTTCTTTCTTCCTAATTAAGCATTCTTTCTTACAATAGTACTATTGATGTAAGAGTAGGAGGATCGCTTATGCAATTCTTAAAAAAAATAACAATTTTATTATTATCTTTTCTTATTACTGCACTTATCGTTTTATATTTTTATCTTTATGTAAATGGTCCAATTATTCAAGCTAAATCAGCTATTTTAATAGATACTAATTCGGGTGAAATTGTTTATAAAAAAAATGAAAGTACTCCCATTCAGTCGGCCACTTTATCTAAATTAATGACAGAATATATTGTGATGGAGCAACTTCATAATGGCAAAATACAATTAGATGAATCTGTAAAAATAAGTAACGACGTTTTTCAAACCGAAACGAGTCCTATACATGTAACATCGAAGGATAAAACAACTGTTCGTGATTTACTAAATACATTGCTTTTAACCGGAAATAATCGTTCTGCACTTGAACTAGCAGAACACATTGCTGGAAATGAAGATAATTTCACATCGTTAATGAATGAAAAAGCAAAACAACTAAAGTTATCACAACAATCTCCATTTTTAAATTCCACTGGAATAAATAGTGGGAAGAATAAACAATCGATTACAACAGCAATAGACGCAGCCGAAATAGCTACACAATTAATAAAAGACTATCCAGATGTATTAAATATAACTAAACTAACCTCTTACCAATTTACCTTCAAAGATTTTCAAGTTCTCAACACAAATAAAATGATGTACTCTCTTGATAAAAACATTAAATTAAAAGGTGTTGATGGCTTGCAAACTAGTTTGTCAACTAACGGTAATTATAGTTTTATTGGTACAGCAAAACAAGGAGACACAAGGTTTATTTCCGTAGTATTAGACGCCAATGAAGAAAACACAGCTTTTGTTGAAACAAAAAAGTTACTTCAATACGGTTTTGAACCTACCTCATATTCTGCACTCCAAGCTTTCAAAGACGCTATTACATCTTGGACCATTTTGCTTCAGTTTAAAAATTTAATTATGCAAACGATTATGATCTTTTTAATCATTACCACCTTAATGTTTTTACATATACGTCAGAAAAAATCAGAGGATTTTAACTAAGAATTCCTCTTATATATAAGAACCGACTTGTTGGTTGAGCGATCGATATGTTTTGCTGAAATGTCAATATACCTTAAAAAAGAGCTCTCTTTATCAAGAGAGCTCCTTTTCTTATTTCTTCTTCTTTTCTGTCGGTTGGCTTTGTTTAGCGAAATTAGATGAATCATCGAAATTCGGTTGCTTTTTACCAGCATTATTACTTCTACCTTTTCCCATATGTAATGCACCTCCCTCCCCTTACTATTCCCAATAAAAAAATTCTTTTGCATCCAAGAGAATTTTTTGTTGGTCTCTTATTAATAATGCCCAACCATGCCCGTAGTACTTCCAACACTTCCAGCCTGCCATACCATATTGGATGCTGTTGACCATGAATTAGTCATGTATAATATGTATCATCTCTTATTTTTTATGGCTTTTTACGATTTAGGTCTTGATAACGAATGGCCAATATGCTGGAACAATACGAAGGAATTAGAGAAATGCTGAATGATTGGAATAAAGTACCGAGACCAATAGTAACTGAAGATATGAAAGAAAAACTGCAAATATGGCTTGTGCAATCAATACAAAACAAAGAGGAAATATTGATTTCATATTATCGTAACCGGATAGTACACGACATGTACATAAATGTATTACATATCGATCCGATGACGAGAACTGTGTATTGTACGGATGCATTTGATTTGAATACCGAGTTTTAGTTTTATGTTAAAATAAATTTATTCAGAGAATAGGAGGGTACATATATGTCTGAACCGAAGATGAAAGAAACTGAAAATAGTGTAATTGAATTTATTGAAAGTGTGGAAAGTGAGAAGAAGAAGGCAGATGCCTATCAGTTATTAGAAATTTTTGAAGAAGTAACTGGTTACAATGCTAAAATGTGGGGCCCTAGTATTATTGGCTTTGGTAGCTATCACTATAAGTATGCATCAGGACGTGAAGGCGATGCGCCTTTAGTGGGTTTTTCACCAAGAAGGGCGAAAATTAGTCTTTATTTGACCTATGAAAGTGAGGAAAGAGAAAAATTATTAGAAAACTTTGGTAAACACACGAAAAGTAAGGCTTGTATTTATGTTAATAAATTAGCTAATATTGATATCGATGTTTTAAAGGATTTAATTAAACATACAGTAAAAACATATCAGAACCTTTATCCGAACGAATAAAGTTATTGCTTGATTTTAAGGAGCTGTGAACAGTTGGGCTAATTCCATTTTGATTCCAAAATCCTTTAAGGTTCTGACTTTATCGATTTCCCTCTATTTGTTTGTGAAGCAAATTATATTATTTTAACGGGTAGTATTAGTTCAATTAGGTTGATAACATATTACGCTAAAAACGCTCAGAAAAACCTGAGCGTTTTCGCTTACCATTTATATTGCTAATTTACTTTTAAAATCTATACTAATTAAGTTGTTCACACCACTTAAACCATTCTTCTCTGACTTGCCAATTATAGTTGAAATAAAGTGTACACACTAATCTCTCCTCTACCCCAATGATCCACACTTAACAGCATCTATAATATAATGCGGCTCATCCTTTTGTACATATTCCTCTATACATTTAACCATTCACAATCACTTTTCTTCGATTAAGTTCCTCTAGTGTACGATCAATTATTTCTTTTACAGATAAAGATCCATCCAAGACAATATCTGAATTTGGTTTAACAGTATGAATCGCCTCTAAATATGCTTTTCTCGCATGTCTCATGTAATATTTCAAATCATTATGTATTTCACTCATTGTATCTTCCTTAAAATCTCGCAAAATTCTTCTAGCCATCGCAATATCTAAAGGTGTGTCGATAAATATAGTTACATCAATGAATTCTCCCATTTCTCTATTTAAGTATGCAAAAGGGTAATCTACAATAATATAGTCCAAATTACTATCTCGTATAAGACGCTGAATATCATGAACTAATGGTGTAAGTAGCCATTCATCATAATTCGCTCCATCATCAATCCACTCACAAATATCAGCAGGGCAGTTATCAAATTTATAACTATCAAAATATAGAGCTTTTGAATTCGTTAACTCATGCGTTAATCTTTCTGTAATTGTAGTTTTCCCTCCCCCTGAAACGGCTGCTATTGCAATTATTTTTGTTTTTTTACTCATGATTTCTCCACCAAACCTTTTTAATTTTTGTTAACATAATATAATTATAAAAACCTATTATTAATTATTGTTGCCATTCATATTCTAACATACTCATTTCCCATAAATTCCAATATTTATCACCGACTTTTCTTGACTCTCTTAATAATCCTTCTTTTACAAATCCTATATTTTCATAACACAAAATGGCTGCCGAATTAAAATCAAAAACACCAAGAGTAACTCTATGTAGTTTTAATTCATTGAATGCAATATGAAGTACTGCTTTCATCATCTGTTTCCCTATAGAACGTCCTCTCATATTTGTATCTCCAACTAATACTTTACCAATCCTAGCAGACTTATTTATATTGTCTATTTGCCCAAGCGAAATATGTCCAATAACTTTTGCAGTCTCTTCATCTATTACTTTGAAAGCGAGTGTATTTGCCTTTTCATAATTTGCACTGTCGGTATATCTTTCTAATTGCTGTTCATCTAAAGGATATGTAAATGCATTTCCTGACCATTGTATTAAAAATTCTTCGGAATCGATCCAATTTATTAATTGTTTGAAATCGGACCTTGTAAATTTTTCAAGTTTTATCATTCCCATTCTCCTTTCATACACGCTTATATTTACACTCAAGCTTATTTCTATATGAAAAATATATTCCCTTTTGTACAAAATAAAAAGCCATTCATAAGAATGGCTTTACAAATATAACAGCATCATTATGCTTTGTTTGCTACGTCAATACCGTTAAAATCAAACTCAGCAGTAACAGTTGTAGCCGGTGGTAAAATCGCTTCAATTTTACAAAGAGATATAATTGCTGCGACTGAACCAGGAATAGCAGCTAGCTTAACAACATCGCAAGTTACCGAAGAAACAGTACCTATATAAGTACGTCCTTCAGTATTAATTCGCACTGTTTTATCAACTAATTTTTTTAGCTCATCTCTAATTCCTTGTACACAAGAGCTGTCACATTTCTCATGCTTTTCCTTTTTGCACTCTTCAAAAATATCCCAGCAATCATCCTGTTTACACGTACATTTTTTTCTACAATTATTAAATCGAGAACCCAAAACCTCACCCCCTAATCCTTTCTATTAGTAAAGTATGTCCAATAGCTTAAAAGTGTACGAGACAAAAACATAGAAAGAAAAAAACAAACTTTTGTACTAAATGTTTTTATTTACTTAAAAACAGATTCATCGTCATATCAATCTCTAATTTAAATCCTTGAGATATCTGCAATTACAATAAAAGTTTTTCCTTTAATAATTGTAGTCCTAGATAAAAATATAAAACTGACCTCCAATAATTAGATGCCAGTTTATATCTGTAAAAATTATCATTTAAATTAATATTTTAATAAAACCTATCAATTTGCTATTTAAATCCACTTCGAAACTTTCTTTCTATTACAACGAAATAAATGTTCTATCTATTCATTTTAATTCTTCCGCATATACCGTTTCAAAAGTTATCACATTTACATTTACTATTATTAATAAGTAGCATAGGAGGTGTAATACTACTATGAGCTGTATAATTACAGGATTAACACAGCCACTTTGTTTAACACTTGTTTATAATATTTCATCGGGCGTACTAATATCTTCTACTGTTGATTGCGGGGAGTGTACTTTAGAAACAGAATTCGATTATACGAGTAAGAATCTAGTTATAAGAGTACCATTTACTGGCGAAGGTCTACTTGTATTCACTGATAAGTTCCAAGCAACTTGCGTAACAACGAATATAACTCAACCTTAATCTAAGTAATTTTTCAGGGGAAAATAGAATTATAACTTCTAATTCCCCTCTCTCCCTCCTAAATTAACAAACAAAACCTACATTTTGTTTTCATTATAAATTTACAATTTAAATCATGTTGTACATTTTTTTATTTCTACACTATTATCTAATCTCTTCATCCTTTCCAAAGATCGAATCTGTTACATTTCCTATTAATAGAAAAGGAGGTCGAAATACAATGCCTTGTGTCTTACCAGGATTAACTCAACCAGTTTGTTTAACCATTGTTTATAACATTTTATCTGGCACACTTATATCTTCTTCAGTTAATTGCGGTGAATGCGAACAAGAAATTGGATTTGATTATGTGAGTAAGAATCTAACAATTGTAATGCCATTCACCGTCCAGGGTTCACTTACATTTAATGATAAATTTTTAGCTAGTTGCATTACAACGAACATAACTCAACCTTAATTAGGTCTATAAATTTTTTAGAGAAGTGGAATGCACGTTGTATTTTTCGATTTAAGGTATACACCTATATATAATCAGATTTCAGTAAAAAGCGTCATAGTTTAACTTCCACCTTCTATTTCAATACCGTCTCCCTTCTTGTTTTCATTTTCTGCTTGGCTCTTATATTTTTTCATAAAAAAAATGAGCTCTAATTAAATAGAGCTCATACCTAATTTTATAGTTTGCTAGACTGTAACCCTTGAATAAATGGAACTACTTCAGGATTTACAAGTGACGATAAATCTCCTAATTCTTTTCCTAAGTAAGCTGCTTTAATGACACGTCGCATGACTTTAGAATTACGTGTTTTAGGTAAATCTTCTACAACGTGAATATCTTTAGGACATAATGCTTTTCCGATATGTGAGTTTACTAAACTCATTAATTCTTTCTTTAATTCTCCTGTAAACATTACACCATCTCGTAGTACTACAAAACAATGACAAACTTCACCTTTTACATCGTCAGGCACACCAATTGCTGCTGCTTCTATTACATTATTATGCTTTACAAGAATAGATTCATATTCAGCAGGGCCAATTCGTTTACCTGCAATATTTAACGTATCATCTGAACGTCCTGTAATAATATATTGCTCACCGTCATAAATAACCCAGTCACCATGAACCCATTTATTTTCAAAGCGTGACCAATAAGTATTTACATATCGCTCATCATCTTCCCAAAAACTTTTCGTCATACCTACCCAAGGTTTTTCTAAACATAATTCTCCGACTTCATCACGAATAGGTTTACCTTGATTATCAAGTACAATCGCTGCCATTCCTGGTAAAGATGCGTTAAAACTAATCGGTGCAATTGGCTTAATAAGGACGTTTCCAAAAATCCCTCCAGAAATTTCAGTTCCTCCTGAATAGTTACAGATTGGGACTTTTCCTTTTCCAACTGTTTCAAATAGCCACATCCAAGGGTCTGGATTCCAAGGTTCTCCTGTTGATGCGAATACTTCTAAACTCTTGAGCGAGTGTTTATTTACATATTCATCACCTTTTGCCATTAACGCACGAATTAATGTTGGTGAAATACCGAGATGTGTAATTTCATATTTATCGACTGTCTCCCATAAGCGGTCTGCTTCTGGAAAGTCTGGGACACCTTCGTACATAACCATCGTTGCGCCATTAATTAAAGAGCCGAATAGTAAAAATGGTCCCATCATCCAGCCCATATCAGTTACCCATAATACGCGGTCGCCTTGTTTTATATTCATTCCAAATCCTGCATCAAATGCAGATTTTAGCGGAAAACCAGCATGTGTGTGTACTGTTCCTTTCGGCTTACCAGTTGTTCCTGATGTATAAATGAGCATTAATGGATCATCACTATGCATTTCCTCAGCATGTATAAATGGTTTTTCTTTTTCTAACGTACTCCATGAAAAATCGTAATTATGCGGTGTAAAATCATTTCCTGCATGTCGAACAATTACCACCTTTTCAACAGTTGGACAATGTTCACAAGCTTTATCTACTTCATCTTTTAAAGAAACAATTTTGCCTCGGCGTGAAAATCCATCTGCGGTAATAATCATTTTTGAACCCGCTGCTTGTACACGTGTCATTACTGCATCAGACGCAAAACCTGAGAATATCGGTGAAATAATCGCTCCAATTTTCATTACTGCTAACATAGCAACAACTGTTTCAGGAATCATTGGCATGTAAATTGTTACACGATCACCTTTCTCAATACCAGCGTGTTTCAAACCGTTCGCAACACGGCTTACCCAACTGTCAAGCTCTTCATATGTAAATGATTTAGAAGTTCCATTTTCTCCTTCGTACATAAGTGCTGGCTGTCTTTTCGTTTCGTCATCAGCAAGCCAGCGAGATAAAGCAGATTCTACAACGTTACAAGTTCCCCCAGTGTACCACTGTGCAAACGGTGTACCATTTCCTAAATCTAACACTTCTGTATATGGTTCCATCCACTGATAACCAACTGCTTTCTCAGCTTCTCCCCAAAACCACGCTGTTTCTTCAATTGACTTATTATAAAAATCTTCGTAATCTTCATAGCCTAATGATTTCATCCAACTATATAAACGCGTTTTTTCTTTATACTCTTCTGTTGGAAACCAAACTGCTTGTTTCAATGTTTTCCCCTCCTTGACTTTTTGAGCAAGAAAGCCCTAAATAGGGCTTTTAAACTGGATATACAGGATGTTTACGATCCGTGAATACTTGATATTTACTCATATACATTTCGAATCGTCCTTTTAACTCTTCACGTAAATTGTTTGGATGAACAATACCATCAATCACCATCTCTGATGCTAAATGGTAAATATCAATATCTTTCTTATACTCTTCACGTTTTTCAGCAATGAAGCTTGCACGCTCTTCTTCTGGTAAAGCTGCAATCTTATTTGCATATACAGCATTGACCGCTGCTTCTGGACCCATTACTGCAATAGAAGCTGTTGGTAATGCTAAGCAGCAATCTGGTTCAAATGCTGGACCTGCCATAGCATATAAGCCAGCTCCATACGCTTTTCGAACGATAATAGAAATTTTCGGTACAGTTGCTTCACTCATTGCAGAAATCATTTTCGCACCGTGACGAATAATTCCGGCACGTTCTACTTTTGTACCAATCATAAATCCAGGTACATCTGCAAGGAATAATAATGGAATATGGTATGCATCGCATAAATTTATAAACTTCGCTGCTTTATCAGCTGAATCGTGGAATAATACGCCGCCCTTCATACGCGGCTGATTTGCAATAATGCCAATTGGCTTACCATCAATACGTGCTAAACCTGTAATTAGCTCTTGAGCAAATAATTTTTTCACTTCAAAGAAAGAACCTTCATCAATAATTCTGTTAATGAGATCTTTCATATTGAAAGGAGCATTTTGATTTTCTGGAATGATTTCTTCTAATGTTTTATCGAACTGTTTCGGTTCTTGAGGTGTAATCAAAGGAGTCTTTTCTAAATAGTTATTTGGAAAATAAGAAATATATTGTCTTGCTTGCGTAATTGCATCTTCTTCTGTTTTACATAAAACATCTCCGCATCCTGATACTGAGCAATGCATACGTGCTCCGCCCATTTCTTCTAAAGTTACCTTTTCGCCGATAACCATTTCAGCCATACGAGGAGATCCTAAATACATAGATGCATTTCCTTCAACCATCATAACAACATCACAAAATGCTGGAATATACGCACCACCAGCCGCTGAAGGTCCAAATAATAAACAAATTTGCGGAACTTTACCTGATAATTTTACTTGATTATAAAAGATTCTTCCTGCACCGCGGCGCCCAGGGAACATTTCAACTTGATCTGTAATACGTGCCCCAGCAGAGTCAACTAAATAAAATAACGGTACACGTAATTTCTCAGCCGTTTCTTGAATACGTAAAATCTTTTCAACTGTACGTGATCCCCATGATCCAGCCTTGACTGTTGAATCATTTGCCATTACACAAGCAGTACGACCATGTATTTTACCAGTTGCAGTTACAACACCATCCGCTGGTAATCCTGTTTGTTCACAATTTGCAAATAATGCATCTTCCACATATTCACCATTATCAAATAAAAGAGCTAAACGATCTCGAACAAAAAGTTTTCCTTTTGCTTTGTTTTGTTCATGATATTTCGGTGCCCCGCCTTGCTTAATTGTTTCAACTCGTTCTTCAAATGAATTAGATTGCTGTTTTTGATCTAACATACTTACTCCCCCTTATACATTGGTTTGCGTTTTTCCTTGAATGCCTGTAATCCTTCTAATCTATCTTTCGTATGGATTACGCCCTCATACGCTTGTTTTTCCATTTGTAATCCGGTATGTAAATCTACTTGAATACCATTTGAAATTGCTTCTTTTGCTAATCGAATGGCAATTGGACCATTATTAGCAATTCGATCTGCAATTTCAATTGCTTTCTCTTCTAGTAAATCAGCTGGTACTACGAATTCTACTAAACCATATTCTTTCGCTTCTTGCGCCGAAATACGTCTTCCTGTATAAATTAATTCTTTCGCTCTACCAACTCCAATTAATCTAGGTAAGCGCTGAGTTCCGCCCGCCCCAGGTATAATTGCAAGGGAGGTTTCAGTAAGACCTAGACTTGCAGTGTCAGAAGCAATTCTAAAATCACAAGCTAAGCTTAATTCAGTACCTCCACCAAGTGCGATTCCATTAATAGCAGCAATAACTGGTTGTGGTAATTGTTCAACCATCTCCATAGTAGAACGAATCATACCCACAGCATGGCGAACTTGTTCTTCATTCATGCCAGCTCGCTCTTTTAAATCAGCACCAGCGCAAAATGCTTTTTCGCCAGCCCCTGTTAAAATAACAACGCGCGTATTTGATTCTTCGTTTATTTGAGTTAATATAGTTTGTAATTCTTCTAATAATGCCAAAGATAATGAGTTTGCTTGTCGTTCACGATTTAACGAAATCTTTACAACGTGCGGTGTAACATAGTCAACGGAAATGTTTTGTAATTGTAGCATCTTCTCACCTACTTATCGTTTTATGTTGAAGCGCTCTATACACATGACTCGGTAATTGGATATTTAACTTACTTTGAATAAATTGACTAGCTCTCAATAACTTTTCTTCGTCTATATTTGTTTGGATACCTAACTTATGGAGCATATGTACTAAGTCATCAGTAGCAACATTGCCCGATGCTCCTGGTGCATAAGGACATCCTCCAAGTCCACCACAAGAACTATCAAACGTTGTAATACCATGTTCTAAAGACTTAACTACGTTTGCAAGTGCCATTCCATACGTATTATGAAAATGCATCGCAAACTGAGAAGCATCGTATTTTTTTAATAAATGCTCTAATACTTGCTCTACTTGTAACGGATTTGCTACACCGATTGTATCCCCAAGAGAGATTTCATAAATGCCGTATGAAAATAGTTGATTACATATTTCGTCAACTGCTGTGGCACTTATATCTCCTTCATAAGGACATCCAAATACAGTAGAAACATAGCCCCTTACCTTTTTCCCTTCGAATGTTGCCTGTTTTGTTATATCCTCAATTACAGCTAATGCTTCTTTAACTGATTTATTAATATTACTTTTATTATGAGACTCACTTGCTGATAAAAAAACATTCACCTCATCTACATTTTGCAAAAAAGCTCGTTCCAAACCATTTTGATTTGGAACAAGCGCTGCATATGTAACATTTGGATCCCTTTTTAGCTCAGAAAACACATCACTTGCATCTGCTAATGCAGGAACCCATTTAGGGTGAACGAATGAGGAAACTTCAACGTACGATATTCCCGCTTCTGTAAGTAGTTGAATCCATTTTACTTTATCTTTTGTGCCAACAATCTTTTTTTCATTCTGTAAGCCATCACGTGGCCCGACTTCTTTAATGACAGCAAAATTAGGTAGTTTCAATTCGCTTCCCCCTATATCTCCCTATTCAATTTCTAGTAATACATCTCCTTCATTTACAAAATCGCCTTCTTGTACGTTAATTTTCATAACAGTTCCGGCTTCTTCTGAAACGATTGGAATTTCCATTTTCATAGATTCCAAAATGACGACATCCTGCTCTTCCTCTACTGTGTCTCCTACTCCTACAACAATCTTCCAAACATTTCCTGCCATCGATGCATATACTTTCGTCATCATTTTTTCCCCCTTAATATTCATAACTCTTATTTTTTAACAAGTTGTTTCGTTACGAAACCCGTTGTATAAATACCACTTTTGAACACATCGTCTTCTAATACTTGTAGTAGCATCGATGTATTCGTTTTAATACCTTCTACTTTTAACTCTTGCAACGCATCCTGTAATTTTGAAATCGCTTCTTCACGAGTTTCTCCATGAGCGATTACTTTCGCAATCATTGGATCATAGAAAGGTGTAATTGTTACATTATTCTCTAAGAAGTGATCGATACGTACATTTGACGGTAATGTTAAATCTGTAATTTTCCCAGGTGATGGGAAGAAAGTTTTCGGATCTTCTGCATAAATACGAGCCTCGATGGCATGACCACTACGTTTTACATCATCTTGTGTAAATGATAGTTTCTCACCATATGCGATAAGTAGTTGTTGTTCAACAAGGTCTAACCCAGTAATTTCTTCTGTAACTGGATGTTCTACTTGTAATCTCGTATTCATTTCTAAGAAATAAAAGTTCTTTTGATCATCTACAAGAAACTCAACTGTACCAGCATTTGTATAACCAAGAGCTTTAGCAGCTTGTACAGCAACTTCTCCCATAGCTTTTCGTGTACCTTCATCTAAAAATGGTGAAGGTGCTTCTTCAATTACTTTTTGATTTCGGCGCTGTACTGAACATTCGCGTTCCCATAAATACACTGTGTTACCATGTGTATCTGC
This sequence comes from Bacillus hominis, assembly GCF_030348325.1. Taxonomy (NCBI): domain Bacteria; kingdom Bacillati; phylum Bacillota; class Bacilli; order Caryophanales; family Bacillaceae; genus Bacillus; species Bacillus hominis. The sequence goes on along the minus strand of NZ_JAUCFS010000005.1, from coordinate 2,325,874 downwards.
TAAAAGCTGAATTTCAATATGATGTGCATCTGCAATATAGCGCTCTAAGTACATTTCTCCATTACCGAAGAAATTTTGAGCTCTTGTTTTGTTACTTTCAAATGCTTTGGTGAGCGTTTGCTCAGTTTCCATCAACTGCATTCCAATGCCTCCGCCGCCTGCGGATGCCTTAAGCATTAATGGATAACCAATTTGTTTTGCAATTTCAATTGCTTCTTCAGCAGTTTCAATATTTGTAGTAATACCTGGAACTACTGGTACATCTGCTGCTTGCATTGCTATACGTGACTCAATTTTACTTCCCATCTTAGTAATGATTTCTTCTGAAGGACCGATAAATACGATTCCTTCTTCTTTACAGCGAATCGGAAAAGATGGATTCTCTGATAATAATCCGTACCCCGGATGGATTGCTTCAGCATTTGTTTTCTTAGCAATTTCAATAATTTTTTCAAGGTTTAAATAGCTTTCTTGGACACGTGGCCCACCTACTAAATAAGCCTCATTTGCCATTTTTACATGAAGAGCACTTTCATCAGCCTCAGAATAAATAGCAACTGTGCGAATGCCAAGTTTTTGGCAAGTTTTCATAATGCGAACTGCGATTTCCCCGCGATTAGCAATTAATATTTTTTGAAACATAGTGATTCCTCCTTTTTATCTACATCCTAAATGTCTAGCAATTACGAGACGTTGAATTTCAGAAGTTCCTTCACCAATTTCTAAAAGTTTTGCATCACGAATATATCGTTCAACTTCATATTCACGCATATAGCCATATCCACCATGAATTTGTACTGCATGATTCGCAATACGACTAGCTGCTTCAGATGCAAACAACTTTGCCATAGCCGCTTCTTTACCGAAAGGTTTATCGTTATCTTTTAACCAAGCTGCTTTATGTACTAAATTACGCGCTAATTCCACTTCAGTCGCCATATCAGCTAATTTAAATTGAATCGCTTGGAAATTAGAAATCGTTTTTCCAAACTGTTGACGTTCTTTCGCATATTGCAATGCACGTTCAAATGCAGATTGTGCAATACCTACTGCTAATGCTGCGATTGAAATACGTCCTCCATCAAGTGTATATAAGAATTGTTTAAATCCTTTATTTACATCACCAAGAATATTTTCTTTCGGTACACGCACACCATCAAGTACGATTTCACAAGTATTAGAAGCACGAACACCCATCTTATCGTAAGGGCTTGAAATCGTTAACCCTTCACTAGTAGTCGGTACGATAAATGCAGAAATACGTTTCCTACCATTGTCTTCAACACCGTTGATAGCGGTTACAATAATTGTATTTGCATACTCTGCATTTGTGATCCAACACTTTTCGCCACTAATAACATATTCATCGCCATCTAATATTGCTTTCGTTTGTGTGCCCCCTGCATCAGATCCAGCGTTTGGCTCTGTTAATCCGAAAGCACCTAATGTTTTACCTGATGCCATTGGAACTAAATACTTTTGTTTTTGTTCTTCTGTACCGAAATAATAAATTGGAGAAGCACCTAATGAAATTGTTGCAGCGTAGCTTAAGCCTGTACCACCACAAGCGCGACCAATTTCTTCAACTGCTAACGCGTACGATACTGTATCGCCACCTGAACCTCCATACTCTTCCGGGAATGGGATGCCTAATAATCCTAGTTCGCCCATTTTTTGAAATGTTTCATATGGAAATTCCGCAGTTTTGTCATAATATACAGCTTTCGGTGCGATTTCCTTTTCAGCAAAGTCACGTACCATTTCTTTAATCATTTGTTTTTCGCGAGTTAGAGTAAATTCCATTCCGCTACACACCCCTTATCGAATATTGAGTTTCGACAGCATGCGAGTTTGTACTACAAACATTACTTCTTAAAAGACAAAAATATTAGTTAGACAATTGCTACAATTCTGTCATAACTTAATTTTAAAACAGATTCTGTACTATTGCACAAAAAAATTCCTACATTGTTCTACAACAACATAGGATATTTTGTGTCGAATTATGTATTTTTTTGTTTAATAATATCTTTATCTTTTCCTAAATCAGAAATTTTCACTATCGTTTCAGGGGATGGTTCGAAATATGTTTGTTTTATTACATAGTTTTCATCAAATCGCATTATCCACGATTTTAAAATAGTAATCAAACGACTAAGTATTTTTCTCTTCCCTGCATATTTATGAAATACCTCTAGCCAATGCTCATGTTATTTTTAAACTGTGTTTTATAATACCCGAAAATATGCTCACATACATTTCAATTTGATAAATAGCGCGGCGTATGCATTAATAACTAATAAAAAATCTTCCCATGATTTTCAAACACTACCTTTTACGTTAGTAACATTACATCCTAATTCTTTATCTTTCACTTTGTTATATGCCATAAATAAAGACCTTTAATCAAGTTATAAATTTAAATGGCATTCATACTTCAATTAATTTTTAACGTTTTAAAATGTGCGATTGTTAAAAGGCTTTTAAAGAAATGTTCCCGAATAATAAAATTCGACAATCTTCTTTCTTAATCACCTAATTTTAACGTTTAATTTAATCGATTTTTTTCGATTTCATTTCACCTCGTATAAAAGTACCTTTATCAATTCGACTATTATCTAAAAATTAATCCAATTAAATTCATAAACTGTGCGTATATTTCACATAATTTATTTCATTACCTCCGTGGCGTTAGTCCATACAATATAAATTGAATCGTATTTTCAATTTCCACTTCATCGTCCCATTTCTCTTCAGGCAATAATAAGAACCTCGTTAAGAGTAACCCTAGTACAGCGGATAAAGTAAGACGTAATACGGAAGATGGTGGAAGTTTAATAATTTCTCCTTCTTCTTGAAACTTTACAATCAACTTTTTAAAATGTACAAGCAGTTCTGTTTCTATTAATTGTTGTATTTCACTTTTTAGTTCAGGCTGAAATGGTACTTCTTGAATTAATATTTTAATCATTGGAAAGTGTTTTTTGGCAAATTCAAACCTATTATGAATTACTACTCTTAATAGCCCTTCATACGATTCATAATCCGTTTTAAATATTTCTTTTGCAAAGGCTTGTACGAAAAATGGTGCAACGAACTTTGTTAAAGTTGGCATGACGACCGCTAACAACAAATCTTTTTTTGTTTTATAGTAGCGGAAGATTGTTCCTTCCGCTACACCAGCACGCTTTGCAATTTCACTAGTTGAAGTTGAAGCGTATCCTTTTTCTCCAAACATATCAACAGCCGCCTCTAATATACGCATTTGACGTTCATTTCGTTTATCCGTATTTGTTGTACCAATTAATTCTTCAAGCCAATCCTTCTTCATTTATAGAGCTCCTTTTATCATCATTATATTTTTCGATGTTTCTTTAATGCAAATACATTTCCTACTGCAAATAATAGTGAAAAAAGAAGTAAAACAGTAAGATCTAATGCAATTTCTTTAAACCCTTGATTTCGAATCATCACTTGTCTCATTGCGTCAGCACCATATGTGAGCGGAAATAATTTCCCTAACATTTGTAGCCACTTATTCATAGATTCAATTGGGAACAACCCAGAAAAGAAGATTTGTGGCACGATAACAAGCGGTATAAACTGGATCATTTGAAATTCATTATTTGCGTATGCAGATAAAAATGTGCCTAATGTTAGTGCAGTTAAAGAAAGCATACATGTTATAAGTAGCGTTAGCCATATTGAGCCAGCTACATATAAATCTAAAATATAAACTGAAAAACTTACAATTATAATAGATTGTATAAATGCAAAGATTCCAAAACCAATAATATACCCTACGACTATTTCCCATCTTCTCACTGGTGTGGACAATAATCTCTCTAATGTACCACTTAAACGTTCTCTTACGAAAGAAACCCCGGACAATATAAATACAAAGAAAAATGTAAAGAAACCAATTAATACGGGACCAAGCCCATCAAACATTGTAATGTCTTTAGAACCATGTAAATAATCGACTTCAGGCTTCATCATTGATACATCATTCTTCTCTGTACTCTTTTGCAATACTTGAAGTACCGCACGATTTTTTGATGAATCACTGCCTTCCAATAGAAGATTCATTTTTCCATTCTCTAAATGAATTACTGCATCTACCTTTTGTTTTTCTAACTCCGAAATTGCTTTGTCTTTACTATATTCATAAATTGATGCTTCTTGATTTTTCATTGCTTTTACTATAGGAGCAGGTACATCGACTACAGCAATATGCGGTATATAGTCTTTTTGTGTAAATACTAAAGACAATAACCAAAGTAATAACATTGGTGCCCCAAACATCATTGCTAAAGAACGCTTATCTCGAAAAAATTGACGAATGATACGGATGACTACACCATTAACTCTCATGATTCAATCACTCCTTCTAACATAAAGACATCTTCAATTCGTCCAGAAGATGTTTGTTTTTTCAATTCCTCCGGTGTGCCAATCGCAACTAAATTCCCTTCTCTAATTAGCCCTAAACGTTCGCAAAACTCAGCTTCATCCATAATGTGCGTTGTTACAATAATAGTAGTGCCTTTCTTTTTAAGATCATAAAACTTCTCCCAAATCGATTTTCGAAGAAGAGGATCTATCCCAACTGTTGGTTCATCTAAAATTAATATTTCTGGCTCATGAAGGAGTGCTATCGCCAATGATAAACGCTTTTTCATTCCACCTGAAAAATGCTGTACTTGCTTTTTCATATGCTCTGATAATTGTACAAGTTCAAAAACTTTTTCAATTCTCTCTTTCTTACGCTTACCTTTTAACCCATACATCGTTGCAATAAAATCTGCATTTTCATATGCCGATAGTTCTTCATATAATGCATCAGCCTGAGCCATATAACCAATTCTTTTCATTTCATTTAGATTAGGCATGTTTGTATTAAAAACCATTACATCCCCTGTAGTTGACTCATTAATACCTGCAATCATTTTAATGAGTGTTGTTTTCCCTGATCCGGAAGGTCCAACCAAGCCAAAAATTTCTGCTTTTTCTATTTGCAGCGAAAGGTTATGCACAACTTCTTTTTTCCCAAAACTTTTTGATACATCTCGTAAAATAATTGAAGATTGTTGCATTAAAAATCCCCCTTTTCTTTAAAATGAGTGAGTACTCACTTTTATTTTACTCTCGAATTATTATATGTCCAACTTTACAAATAAATATTTTTTCTGTTATTTACTAAAACAATGAAACAGAGTCGACATTAGAATATCTTTTCTTAAAGTCGACTCTGTTTCATTTTAAATTATTCGATTTTAGTTATGTTTTTAAATTTAAATACCTTCTAATTCTAGCAACATCTAAAGAATATTCGATAACTATTTGCTGTATTGGTAATATAACCGTTTTCGGATATAAATGTGCATATTGTAACGTTTCTGCATACTTTTCCAACCGTTTTTCTAAATACTTTACAATTTGCTCAGGATGACTTACTAATAAAGACGTACTATAATAATGAATTTGCTCCTCGATCGCCGTATATTCTTCAATTTCAAATTCTTTATGCATTTGTACACCCCTTTATATTTTTAATATCGTTTAATAATAACTATTTTAACTCGACTAATTTTAAAGTTTTTTGATTATTTACACTATAACAAACTCAATAGGTCAAATTTTGTTACTTTATGTAACGTTGAAAATTTTTAACAAAATTGTAATGGAAACTTGTACTGAAGAAAAACTACCTTTAAATTATTCACCTGAACAAAAAAGCCGTACAGATTAATTTAACTGCACGACTACAATCTCGGGTCTATTAAAAACTCTTTGAGGAATGATACTATTGCCTAATCCTCTACTAACTATCATAGACGTATTTTGTTTTTCGTATAAACCCGCTGTATATTTGGGCAGTATTCCTTGATTAGGAGCAACTAATCCCCCGATAAAAGGTAACCGAACTTGTCCCCCATGTGCATGACCCGATAAAACTAAATCTACTTGCTCGTCAGCATACTCTTCTAAAAATTCAGGCCTATGAGATAGCAATACCTTATATCCATCTGGTTGCGTTTTATCCTTTGCTTTTACAATTTCAGCTTTTACAATACTTCCTTCGCCACCGTTTTCATTAGTAAAATCAGGATCATCAATACCTAGTAAGTATATTTTTTGCTCACCTTTTTGAATACTTACATACTCATTTCTTAAAACAGTAACATGGTATTTCTTCAATTCTTTCTCCAAACTGTTATATTTCCCTGACCACTTCTCATGATTCCCTGTCACAAAATATACTGGATACTCCGTCACAAGTTCTCGTATTACTTGCAAACTAATTTCTGCATCATATGATTTACTGTCAATTAAATCACCGGTAATAACAATGATATCAGGATTCAAGTTTTTTACTTTTTTAATTAAAACATCTTGATTTTCACCAAATTTTTTATTATGTAAATCTGAAAGTTGGAGAATTTTAAACCCTTTAAAAGAGGCAGGAATTTTGCTAGATGAGATATTAATTTCACTTACACTTATTAAATTGTTCTGCAAATATGAAAATATACTAATACCAACTATTGTACTAATAATCAAAATGACTCTATTAATATTTTTTTTCATAGTTTCTCCTTTTTATTTTCATAAAACACTTATATATGTTAACTGAATTATATTATACTTTTTCGAAATTGTTTATATCAATAAAATAATACAGTACATAAAATTTTCATTCCGGATACGTAATATATGTTCATTATATTTTTACTTTTATCCTTTTAATAATAAGAATACAAAAAAACGATTCTTTTCACACGAAAAAGAATCGTTTTCTAACTTTATACTTTCAAAAACATCATGTTAAGAAATGCCAAAACAAAAATACTATCACCTAAGAGCATTAACAATAATTTCAGTTGCCTCTGCAATTAGTTGATTATCATAGGTAGCCTCTTTCTCATCTTTACTAGATAAAATTGCGATGATAATTGGTGATCTATTTGGCGGCCAAACGATAGCAATATCATTTCTTGTCCCGTAACTGCCAGCACCCGATTTATCTCCAACTACCCAGTCAGTTGGTACGCCTGCACGAATAAGTTTGTCTCCTGTAGCATTTCCTTTCATCCACTCTGTAAGAATTTTACGTTTATCAGCTGGAAGCGCATTTCCGACCGTAAAAGCCTTAAGATTTGTAGCAATTGCTTTTGCTGTACTAGTGTCACGAATGTCTCCCGGAATAGCTTCGTTTAATTCTGTTTCAAAGCGATCAGACATAGTAACCCGATCCCCCATCTTTCTAAGCGCGTTTTCATATCCTTTAGGTCCGCCTATTTTATTAAATAAAATGTTTCCTGCAGTATTATCACTGGAACGAACAGCAGCCTCAGCAATTTCTCCTAGTTTCATTCCAGTATCTACATGTTTCTCTGTAACAGGTGAATATTCCACTAAGTCTTCTTTCGTAAATGTGATTACTTCATTTAATGTATCAATTGAGTTTTGCTGTAGTAATACTCCTGCCGCTAAAGCCTTGTAGGTTGAAGCGAAGGCAAATCTTTCGTTAGGTCGATAAGAGATTGTTTGATTTGTACCAGTATCAATCGCATATACACCTAATCGAGCATCAAATTTTTTCTCAAGTTGAGAGAACTCTTTATGCGTCGCCTGATTTTTATGTTTCACTTGCCCTGTCTTTTCTTTCGCTTCAACTTGCAGTGCCCCTCCTGTAAAAGCTTCTAGGCTTGTAAGACTTAAACCTAATATACCAACGCATATCCCTATTTTTAGCATCCTCTTATTTTTCAAAATCATCATTCCTTCCAAATTTTTAGCACCTTTTTATACGTACACATAATAGACAATCACCGAACCAAATTTGTTCCATAAACTGAAAAAAATTTATAGCTAGTATGAGAGTTATTAACAAAATAAGAGATAGTAGCTATGATCGCCGCTATCTCTTATTTCACATTTCATTTTTTTACTTATAAATGGCTTTATATAAACAGGGTCTCTTCCCTGAGAAAAGTACTCTAACTTTGCTTAGAACTACCTGTACTAGTAGCTTCACCATGTATACGTTGCTGTTTTAAATCAAAGTATACATCTAAAACTTCCTTTCCAATTATAGAATTAATTCCATTTTTATCATCATGAAGCCATGGAACTACTACAGAAAATGCTACTTCTGGATTATCATATGGAGCATATCCAACTAATGTTAAGTTGTAACATTCCATACGTTCTCCTTTTGCATTTCTGCCAATCGGGTCATCTCCACCATATACAGTTTGGGCTGTTCCTGTCTTTCCTGCTGGTTTATATGGCGCGTTTTTGAAATACTTCACGCCAGTTCCATCACCTTCTTGGAATACCCATCTAAACCCTTCTTTTATCCGATCAATATGTTCTTTCTTCATATCAATTCGATTTAATACGACAGGCTCTATGGAACGTATAACTTTTCCAACCTCTTCTTTTATTGATTGTTCTCGTATTTCTTGTACAATTTGAGGTTGCATTCTATAACCACCATTCGCAATCGTTGAAATATATTGCGCTAATTGCAACGGCGTATACGTATCATACTGACCGATAGAAAAATCTAGTAAAAACCCAGGTTGACTATCTACTTTTCTCGTTTGTCCTATTATTTCATTCGGTAAATCAATACCTGTTGGGACACCTAAACCAAATTGCTTGAAATAATAGCGCATCGTATCAAATGCTCCTTGTTTAATATCCAATGAGCCATTTGGTACGTAATTAACTCCGGCAATTTTTAAAGCTGTCTGGAACATGTATACATTCGAAGATACTTGTAAAGCCCGTAAATCATTAATATTACCAAATCCGGATACATTCCACGATTTCTTAGCTTGTGTACCTTTAAACTTCATCGGCGCGTCATAAAATTGATCTCCTGGATGTATTGCCCCTGTCTCATATCCAGTTAATAAAGTAGCACCTTTTACAGCTGACCCTAGCTCATACGAAGTTGTCATGTTACCTAATGCCAAATCCTCAACCTCTATTTTCCCTTCTTTTTCTACAATCTTTTTGCCTGCCATAGATAAAATTTGTCCGTTATTTGGATTCGTCATGACAACAAAAGCTCGATCGAGCAGTGGCTCTGAACTCTTAAAAGCTCTCAAGTTTTTCTCTATACTTTCTTCCACTTTCTTTTGTAATTCCATATCAATCGTTAATGTTAAACTATTACCACTTTTTCCTTTAGAGATTATTTCTGTGTTTATAATGTTTCCTGATTTATCAGTAATATTTTTCACTTCTTCTTTTGTGCCGTGTAATACATCTTCATATCGTTGTTCAATATAACTTTTTCCAACACGATCATTACGGTTATATCCACGTACTAAATAAGAATCTAAGTTTTCTTTCGGTAGTCCTTCTTCACTACTTGTAATATTACCTAACACGGAACGAAATAAATTACCATTTACATAATTACGTTCCCAATCAACTGTTGTATCTACTCCTGGAAACTCCGCAAGGTTTTCACTTATGCGCGCATATTCTTGATCTGTCACATCTTTTTTAATAATTTGTGGTGTCAGTTGATAACCTGAACTCATTTTACTTTTAATAGCTAACACCTTTAAATCTTGTGCTGTTAATTCTGCCAATTCTACTTCTGTAACGCGACTTCGTCTTAAGTCTTGAATTTTTTTGTCTAGTTCTTTTCCCTCTATTCCCTTTTCTTTAAACTTTCCTATGTCTTTTTTAGTAATTTTTGATTCCGCACGTTTTGTATTCAATTGCATCCAGAAATCTTTTTTATCGATATCAGTTAACTTATTTATATCTTGCTCAGGCATTTCAAGTATTTTTGCCAAGTCTTTTGCTGTTTTTAAAATATTTTCACTCGTAATCCCCTTCACCCTTGTATACGTAATCGTACGAAGAGATTGATTATTAACGACTGTTTTCCCTTCTCGATCAAGAATTTGTCCACGTGGAACCGGTATACTAGTTGTTTCATTTTGACTGTTTTCCACTTGGTTCTTATAAGCCTCTCCCTCAACGATTTGTACCTTTCCTAGCTGCATAATAATAGCTGAGAATAGTACAAATATGCAAAGGAACATTATATTTAATCGGATAGATATATATGTCTGCTGCTTCTTGCCTTTTTGTTCTTTCATAAATCCTCCATTTAATCCTTTCAGGAATTGCTACAAATACTAATAGCATTTCTTATATATTAGATACCGATAATCGGTTATAAATATCGCCTCAATTTTTTGCTTAATCCTTGTAAGCATCCATTCCTTTTCGTTTAGCTACGGCATTAATAACTCTCCCTTCTTGTTTTCTCTCTATTTTTTTGCCGCTTGCATTAGAAGTGCTAAACTGTATAATGACTCTAATTAAACTTACATATAGACTTGATAGTAAATTTTCATGCTAATTATTCCTTTCTTCATGCTTTAATACTTAATAGACAACCTAAACAATAAAGTTGTTCCACATTTACAAAAAAAATAATTAAATATAAGATGAAATAGGCTACATAAGGGAGGGTTATATGTTACATACAAAAAGATGGAGATTTTTTGCGGTTCTTTCTATTGTAGGTTTGATTTTAATAATTTTATTAACAATCAACTTCATTTCAATTACTATCGCAACTGCTTCAGCTGAAAGAGGAAAAATTTTTGATCAAAATGGTGTAATACTAGCTACAAATAAGAAAGTTAAGTCTCTATATTGCACTTCTAATGATGAAAATCTATCGAATCAAGATACATCAAACACATTAGCTTTTTTCAATCAATTTTCAACCAAGTTTCAACATGACATTTCTGCAGAGGACATAAAATCACATTTACAACAATCTTGTAAAAAACAGACTATGAATGAAATACCACTATACTCTGACATAACTGAGAATGAACTTGCATTCATAAACAAAAACAAACCCAATAATGTAATAATCAAAGATGAATGGATCCGATTTTATCCAAAGCACGAAATTGCTTCACAAGTAATTGGGTATGTAGAAAATGACCTTAATTCTAAGTATGTACCTGTTGGGAAAAGTGGGATTGAGCTTCAATATGAAAATGATTTAAAAGGAAAACCAGGAAAAACTCTTATTTTTAAAATTAATAATAAGAAGTTTTTTTGGAACATCCAAAAAGTACAAAAGGGAGAAGATGTCCGGCTAACTTTAGATTCTAAGCTGCAGCAAAAAACAGAGGAAGCATTAAGATCTCAAATTAAGAAAATACATGATGCTAATGCTGGTTATGCAGTAGTAACCGATGTAAAAACTGGCGCAATTTTAACTATGGCCAACTCGGCAGTTTTTGATCCAAATACATTACATACACATGTATCATCTAAAAAAGAAAACATCAAATCATTGTCGCAAAATAAAACAATTCAAAAATTAAAGTATGGTGAATCTTATGTAAATATGGCCTCTACTATAAAGCCTCTTACTATTTTAATTGGATTAAATGAAAAGCTTTTTCAACCTGAAGATACTTATTTAGATAAAGGTAGTTTTCAGTATGATAATCAAAATAACATTACAAATGCACCCGGAACGCCAACAGGTGAAATTACACCAAGTCAGGCTATCATTAATTCATCTAATACATTTATGACCGCAAAAGTAGCTCTACCCTTATTCAACCAAAATAATGGGAATATAGAAAAAGTGGCAAATATATGGACAGATTATTTAATACAATTCGGCCTTCGCTCTAAAACTGGGATCGATCTACCCTTTGAAGAAGACGGAAAATATGAATTTCATCCATCTAATAAGTTTGAAAATGGAATCTCCGCTTTATTAAATGCTTCTTGGGGAGGAAATGAAGTGCACACTCCTCTTCAACTCGCCCAATATACAGCAACCTTGGCAAGTAAAGGTGATAAATATAAACCTCAAATCGTAAGTACTATTATTGGTCAGGACGGTAAGGAAACAAGAACTTTCAAACCAATATTAGAAAGTTCGAATCGTTATCCTATGAAATTTTGGAGTGTCGTGCAAGGTGGAATGCGTCAAAATATAGAGGAGATTAAAAACTTACCTTTTGATGTCGCGGGTAAAACGGGTATTACAGGTTCTCCGAATGAGCAAGAAAGAATGATAAATCATTCTCTTTTCATTGCATATGCTCCTACCGAAGATCCACGAATTGCTATTTCTGTCGTTATTCCTGGTAGCAATTCAGAAAAAAACATTGCCGCTCTCGTTACATCAGAAATTTTAGAGTCCTGGAATACTCTTCAAAAAGAAAATAAAAACAAAGAGGAAGGTTCATTAAAGTGAACCTTCCTCTTTTACCATATAGATTCTATATTCTTTATTTTCCATATACCTTCATCATTCTTTTCGAACATGAAAGAATATTTAATATCACTTAAAACATACTCTTTTTGTACATATCCAGTATTACCGTTAATAGTCGATATTTTTATATATCCATCATTTTGCACTTTTTTCGGGATCCAAGCTTTTACCATTTCATTAGATACTTCATATAAAACTTTTGATTCTCGTTTTGGTTCAGCTAAAATTTTCGTTTTGTTTCCAGTAACAGTTGCATATATAAAATGTTCTTGCTTTGATTGATTACTTTCTGTCAATCCACTTGGTACTTTGTATACTTTCTTTGTATCATTTGCAAATTCTCCGCCCATTGTAAGGGCGACTTGTAACTCATGAAAAATATCTTCATCAAACTGCAATTCATCCTTCTTATAACTCTTCCCTTTAAATAGAACTTCATCATTTAATGCTCTATACAAATCATTTTCATTTTTAGAATTTGTACTTCGATATAAGTCATTTATAAATTGTTTTAGTGAAGGATCTTGAGCAGATTCATCTTTTGTTTTAGGCTTAATTTGAGTACTACTTTGTACCGGTGATTTATTATCATCAAGCCAAGGTTGTTGAACAATAAAAAATAACATTGTACAAGCCAAAACAACTACAATAGGCAATACTTTTCTACGAAATGGTCTTTTGTATGATGCAGAATTCACTTCACTTTTTTGGTCTATCGATTGCTTTATTTTATAAATAAATTCTTCTTCATCTTTACGATTCTCCATTGGACCGTTTTTTAATTTACTATACCAGTCGGGATTTTTTTTATTGTTCATCACTTCTACCCTCCCCTATTAATTTTGAAACCTTACTTCTCGCTCGGCTTAATCTAGATTTTACAGTTCCAATTGACACTCCTAATGTTTCAGCCATTTCTTCATAAGATAATTCATATTTTGCGTCCAATATTAGTATTTCACGGTGTTTTTTAGGTAGTTTTAATACAACCTCCCACACATCATTCATTTCCTCTTTCTTAAAAAATTCTTGTTCTGCCGATGAAGATTGCTTGTCGTCACTAAAAAATCCCACTAAAGATATCCTTTTAAAATAAGAGGATTTCAAATAGTTTATTGCTGTATTTCTTGTAATTTTTAATATCCACGTTTTAATAGATGACTCTTTTCGAAACGAATACCAATTTTTAAAAACCTTTATAAATACATCTTGCGTGATGTCATCTGATAAGTGTGGATCTTTTGTAATAATAAATGAATAATTCCATACATCTTGCCAATAATCTTTTATAACATAGTCAAGCTCATCATGATTACACTTTTCAATAAACGTCTGTTCCATTTCCACACCTCAAACTTATTTGAATAAACATAAAGCTGCCCTCGCTTTTATTATGGTTTCAATATATAGACAAGATACAAGTTTCATTTGTTCCATTGTTTATCTTTTTTTCGATAGAAGAATCCTCCTGAAAAATGTAAAGATAAGCAATAAATTTTATTAGATATTCACCTATACATTCTCTTTTATGACAGGCTCCTAAAAAACAAGTAAAGCATACAATGCTAAAAAATTCACTCATAAAAATCTGATTATTTTTTTTGAATTTCACGCAACACTTCACTTATATCACCTATTTTTTCTAAGAGCATACTTATTTGTGTGCTCTATTTATTTTTTACTAAATAACTGTTTTGTTAAAGTTTAAAACTACCCTCACTTGTCCATTTCAATTTGTTCTTCTCTTCTATTTACTATCAGCAATGCAAAGACTTCAGATATAAAATAAAAATGAACAAGTTTTCTATCATCAGCTGCATTAACACTTGCTCCAATCGGACCTGCCCCCCAACTATGTAATTTTACACTTCCGACTGAATCCTCTGGTTTTAAATCAATATTTAGGACAGCCCGTACATGCAAATAATGAATATGATGAGGTATCAACTTTCTAGAGCCACAACAAAATAGAAAAAGCATTCTCAATTAGGAGAATGCTTTTTTTGAAACTTAATTGTTCTTTGGTTTGCCCAATTTATACCTTTGAGTTAAGCAAACATATAATGAATTTGCTAGAAGATTTCACCTAATAATAAGGTATTATTTCTGAAAAACATGTTTTACTTTTTCGCCTGGAACATTACTCCCACCTCTTCCTTTTACATCTTCAATCATCATGGTAACAATCATGTCTGGCGCATTTGCATCAAAGGCTGCAAACCATCCAAGTTCTTTTCCGTCTGCTTCTTTCGACTCTTTCAATTCTGCTGTACCGGTTTTACCAGCAAGAGTTACACCATCAACTTTAGCAATTCTCCCCGCACCATCAGAGTCATTAATGACTTTTATTAATGCACTCTTTAAAATCTCTTGATTCTTTTTAGAAACCACATTTTCTTTCCAATTCCCCGCTACTTTTGTTTCTTTTAAAAGATGAGGCGATGGAATATTCCCTTCATTCACAATCGGTGCATATGTTAACGCTAAATGAAGTGGTGTCATTAATACTTGTCCTTGTCCGTATCCTGTGTCTGCTAGCTGAATATCATTTTTTATCCCATCTTTTGCAATTGTTGAAATAGGAAATTCGTATTCGATTGGTAATTTTTCATGAAATCCGTATTTCTTAAATTCACTTACATACTGATCTTTCCCCATTTTCAAAGCTTGTTGAGCAAAATAAATATTATCAGAGTACTTCATTGCCTTATCAAAATCAATTGGACTAGCTTCCTTCACACGTGTTACATAATAATTTCCCCAAGATGAATCTTTTGTCCACTTTAATCCTTGAATTTTAAATTCTTCCTTAGGATTTATTGTGTTTGTTTCCAAACCAATTGCACCTGTAATCGTTTTAAATACGGAACCTGGTACAAATGCTTGTGTAAATCGATTCATCATTGGCAGTTTCGAGTCGTTATTCCATGCTTCTCGTTGGGCTTTTGATGCTCCTCTAACTATTGTATTTGGATTATAAGCCGGGCTACTTACAAGTGCGATTGTTTCACCTGTTTTAGGATTGACGGCTGCACTAGATCCTGCTTCATTTTTCATCTCATTAAAGATTTTTTCTTGAATTGCAGCATCAATTGTTAACGTAACATTTTCCCCTTCTTTTGCTTCTTTTTTTGCTACGTTTTTAATCTCTTTCCCGTTCTCATCTTCCATAAATACGCGTCCACCCTTTTCACCACGCAATTTATTCTCTAATACTTTCTCTAAACCTGTCTTACCTACTAAATCATCTGCTTGATAACCTTTTTCTTGAAGCGATTTTAACTCCTCTGCATTTACCTTTCCTATATATCCCGTTAAGTGTGCGGCTGCTTCTCCTAATGGATAGGTACGAACATTTACTGGGCGAGATGAAACTCCTTCTAATTCAATATAATCATTCTGTCTAGTTCCCTCTTTTAAAATACCAATTGGTACAAGAGAATCTGGTTTTATCCATTTCGCTGTGAGCTTCTGATCGATCTCTTCTGTAGACATATCAAGTAATTGTGCTACTGTTTCTTTCGTTTGCGCTGCCGTTTCACCTAGTTTCTCTGGAATAATTCCAATCTCAGTCGCTTTACCATTCGTTGCAAGCCCTTTTCCATTTCGATCATATATTTCTCCGCGTTTTCCTTGCTCTGTTTGCATGCGTACTTTGTAATCTTTTTTCATACCTGGGAAAATAAAATCTGGTGTCCAATCTATTTTCCAAGATTCCTTATCTTTCACAAGTTTTGCTTCATGGATGAATGAAACTGTTCCTACATCCGTGTCCATGTTAACTTCAAAAAGAAGAAGTTCTTTATCTTTAGCATTCTCTCCTTTCGTTTTAACTTTTAAATTCTTAACTCCAATACCCTCATAGATTTTTTGATATTTCTCTATGAAATCCTTTTTAGAAATCGTCTTTTTTGCATGTTCTGATAAACGATCATACATATTTGTAAATTTTTTATCATTCCATAAATTAATATATTCTTCAAATGCTTGTTTTGGCGGTTCGTTTTTATTACATCCTACCAACATAACTCCGAAACAAAAGAAAAGCAGCATCCATATTTTTTTCAATTCAATCTTCTCCCTTAGTTAAAAATGATTATTCCTTCCTTGTTATATTTAATAAAAAATGTTTTAACGCTTAATAGACAGTGTAAGTAATGAAATAGTTCCACATTTGCAAAAAGAATTAACTTTATTGTTAAGCTGCATTCAAAAAAGGAATCCTTATAGCAAGGATTCCTTAACAGAGAATAACAAAAATATAAACAATAAGTATAATTTATAGGTGCCCTATATCCTTCTTTTTCTCATCAAAAACCCCTGCGCTGTATGCGACAGGGGTTTCTGACGGTATCATCATAGTTTATTCTACAGCTTATTTAGAAGAGTCATGTACAGGTAAACTACTAAAAATCAATTCAGCAACTTTTACATATCCTTTTGAGTTTGGATGAATTAAATTCGTAGACCAAAGCGTATTGTCATTAACTAAATGATGATTCCAAAAGTCAACATGATGAAGCTTATATTCTCTACTCAGTGAAAGTATAACTTCATTTGCCTCCAATAATTGTTCTTTTAATACTTGTTTTTTTTCAGAAGAAAAAGGAAGCCTAACTGTAAAATCTGGAAGGTTTGCTATAATAATATCGGCACCTGTTTTACTTAATGTATCTATCATAAATTCCATATCATTCTTATATGCACGATGATTCCAACGGCCTTTTAAAACATCGTTTGCACCTGCGATCAAACTAACCAAATCTGGATTAAAAGTTAATGCTTTTTCCAATTGCTGCGAGCGAATTTCTTTAGTTACTAACCCACGCTTTGCAAAATTAGCATACGTTAAATCGTTTACACACAGTTGAACAAAATGGTCTACCCAGCTTTTTAATGCTATTCCCTCAACTTCATCCCCTATCCCCTCTGTAAAACTATCACCAATCGCTACAAATCGCTTCCACATATATAGTCCCCCTTTATTATTAACCATATCTATACTATACAATAGCTCACACCGTAATTGTTATTTCTAAGTGGTTTTCGATTTCAATTATATTCCACTTTACTATATTTACATTTAGAATCCAAAATTGACCGATTCCCAATATGCTTAGGAATCGGTCATATTCGTATATTTACTAAAGAAATAAAATCTCTCTAGGAATTATACTTTTTTCAAAAAATTTGTTGTTCTTTTTTTTGCCCAGTTGATACATTTCTTTTCGATTAAATGATACGAAACTATAGAAAAAAGTAGTGTCATTATAATGCACAAAGTGAGAAGGGAAAAAATAGGTATCTTTGTATACAAAAGTTTAAATAGTACCATCATGATTGGAAAATGACACAAATAGATACTATATGAAATTTCCCCTACGTATACAAATACACTCTTATTTAAAAATGCTTTTACTTTTAGGTTACTCATGGCCATGATAATAAATATGCTAACACCAATTACGACACCCCAATCTTTTAATAAGAAAGTAGTATCATTACGGGAAAAACCATAAATTAAAATGGAATATAAATATAGAATAATCCCTAATGCAATAAGAACTCCTTTTTTAAATTTTTTCATATTTTGATATAAGTAAATAAGTTTTTCCTGATACTTAAAAAGTAACATTCCAACCATAAACATAGATGTGAAATGCAGTGTATCGGCATAACCATTATAAAATCCCTCTGCTTTCCCAATATGCAACATATTAAGGAAAACACTAATTAAAGAAAAGCTCAAAGCAATTAGTATCGTTTTCTTCCAACTCAGTTTATAAAAAAGAAGGAATAACAAAGGAAACACAATAGATATACGCATTTCTTGTGCCAATGACCAAATAACTGGATTATAATTTTCCGTAAAAAAATTATTAAGAAGCACAATGTGGTTTATAATATCTATTTTTGTTATAGATCCTTGCCACCTATCATAGAACCAATCCCGTAGTCCTGCCACTTCATACGGTGAAAACAAAATAAATAGCGCAAAGGTAATGATTATCCAAAAATAGTAAGGAATATAGATTCTTACAAATCGCTTAATTAAATATCCCCAATAATTTGTTTTTGAATGATAAAGTGCCATAGATAACACAAAACCACTCAGTACATAAAAAACGATTACAGCTTCTCCACCCGCCCATAAAAACCTAAGCGGGGAAAATTTAATAGAATTAGGCAACGATGGTAGCATTAAACAAAAATGTCCAAATACCACTGTAAGTGCCGCTAACCCTCGTATGGAATCTAATTCTTTTATTCTCTTACTCATAAAATATTCTCCTTGTAAATTGTAAATTTTGCTGTTAATAAAGGCCACTATACTAGTGTAGTGGGAGAATCGTACATATTCTTTCTTTAAATCCCTAATATAAACGGTACAAACTCAATCTATGCATCTATTTTCTAGCCTCCATTTCTTTATATAATTAATTTAAAACAAAATATTTAATAGAAAGAAAAGATTTTATTAAATTTTTATAAAATTTGATAACAGAAATAAGTACCAGGTATCAATTTTCATTTTCACTTGATGGAATAATGAATGTTCTTTCATCATGTAACTTTATTAAACTAACCTTGCATCAGAACCCTTTGAATCGAAATATTCATAATAAACGCCATCCTTCCTGTATATTTCTACAAAAAGAATAGCGTTTTTTGATTATATGGATACAAATTTATTTTAGCTTGATTGCAATACGAAAAGTTCCGAAGAACCAAATTTGAGAATTAATACAATCTTCCATTCCAAGCTATCCTCATAAGAATCTATAGTACTTTGAAACTTTTTGTTTCAGATTACTATTTAGTTTTATCCTATAAAGTTAGCTTTTTACTATATCAACCGCACTATCCCACATACCGCTAAAGAAAGATCCGATTTGGCGCATAAAACGTGTAAACCAATTTGCTTGTTCTACATCAGATTTTGTTACAAGGTCTATTTGTAATGATTTACCTGATAAGAACCCAGGATCTGTATTATCTTTAGGCGAGATAATCATTTTACTAATTGTTACACCTTTTTTAATAGGCGCTTCTTGTTCTTTATTCGATACTTTAAATTCTTTTTTATAAATGTCATTGTTGCCCTTTGGCATTGGAAGTGCAACAGCTTGCTTCGTTTGAACAACTACATCTTTGTCTTTTGCATTTGCTACTCGCACTGTTTCATGCCCTTTTACTACTGCATCTTTCCCATAGACTTTCTTCACTTCAAAATTCGCAAATCCATAATCATATAATTTCTTTGTTTCATCAAAACGTGCCGTATGAGATTTTGCTTTTATCACTACAGAAATTAGACGCATACCATTTCTTTCTACTGTACCCGTGAAACAATCTCCCGCTTCTGGAGTCGTTCCTGTTTTCAAACCATCTACACCTTCATATTGCTTAATTAAACCTTTTAACATCCAGTTAAAATTCGCCATATCAATTGGATATTTACCACCCTTTTGGAATGTTTTTTTAGGGATTTTTGCTGTATTTAATATTTGGGGGAAATCTTGAATAAGACGTTGTGCTAAAATTGCACAATCCCTTGCAGACATTTTATTTTTCTCGTCTAGAGTTGTCCCTTCTGGGTGATATCCTTTTAAATCTTGATTTGTTAAGCCTGTAGAGTTTACAAATTTATAATCTTTCATTCCAAACTCTTTTGACTTATCGTTCATCATTTTTACAAAATTGACTTCTTTACCAGCAATCTCTTCAACTAAAGCAATTGTTGCACCATTTGCAGAGTAAATTGCCATTGCCTCATATAACTCTTTTACCGTATAAGAGCCACCATTTTCTAATGGAACGTTTGATAATGAATGATCTTGCGAAATCTTATGTGCATATTCAGAGATTTTAACTTTTTGATCCCATTTAAGTTTTCCTTTATCTACCGCTTCATGAACTAAGTATTCGCTCATCATTTTTGTCATACTAGCAATTGCCAATGATTCATCTGCATTTTTTTGATATAAAATTTTTCCGGAATTTTCCTCTATTAAAATTGCTGATCCTGCTTCAACGTCTATAGCAGGAACTGTTTCCGCTGATGCTCTTCCAGATGTAACAACAATGCTACAAAATAGTGCAAGCACTGTTACTATTGCAATAAATCTCTTGCAAAACATACCTTTCACTTCTGTTACCTCCAATATCTTTGTACTCAAAAAACGTTCTTCTAACATAATCCTCAAAAAAATAGACAGTGTTATCAAATTCTATATACATATAAGACGTTAGGATAACTTTCATATAGACCATCTCATCCGACACTTTTAGGTGCACTGATACTTTGTATTCCCACACATATCCCTTTTTTTAGGATTACAATTAATAGACAATCTAAATAATACATTTGTTCCACATTTACAAAAAAATAAAACCAGTGTGTCCCGATTAAATATCGAGACACACTGGTAATCAAGCATTCGTTTATTAGCTATCAAGGATTTTAATTATTCAATTCAGCTATTTGCTAGACTTATATTAGAGATAAATTTTCTTTAGTCTAAACTATTAGTTTTTTGTAATAAAAAAACTACACCCTATACTGGATGTAGTTTTTCTAGCTGATTTATTTATTTTTTACTTCATTTTTATAAAAAGCAAATAATGGTTCAATGGCTGAACTAGATAAAATAGGAATTGCCTTCTCAATCAATTCTCTATCCCAATCAAACCAACGCATTTCCATTAGCATATTAATTTCTGTATCAGTGAACCGTTTCTTTATTTCCTTAGCAGGATTACCACCTACTATTGTATAAGGCGGAACATCTTTACATACGACAGATCCAGCTGCAATAATTGCACCTTCACCAATAGTAACGCCAGGCATTATAATAGCATTCATACCAATCCAGGCATCGCTTTTAATGACTGTATCACCCTTCGGTTCATATGATTGTTCTATTTGCTCAGCGAATGGATATACTGTAATCCATTCTGAGTGATGGTTATGATTACCACCCATTAAAATGACTACTCCACTTGCAATACAAACATAATTTCCGATTATGAGTTTATCAAGATGCCAACCCATCTGTTCAATTGGATTGAACAGTGCTTGGGACTTAGCATCCCCCCACAAATATCTTACACAGCCATCTTCAAAATTTTGATGACCATAATACCCCGAATAATAGGAGTACTCTCCTACTTCAATAAGTGGATTTGTTACTATATCTTTTAAGTACTTTGTTTCAGACCAATGATTATAAAATGGATGATTCATAACTTTATTCCTCGCTTCTAAGTAGTGTAGATTTTGCAATTCACTTAGAAGCTTAATGCGACTGCCACATTTTTTAGCTTTCTCAAACGACGATTCATTATCTTCAAGCCTTTCAGTTATAATAAAAAATCATAACGTAGTAAATTATATAAGTCAAATAGAGAAAGGTATAACAAATCTGTTTTTATAAACACGGGTTTGTTATATTTTATTTCTTTTGAAATTATTAATATTTTTATATAAAATACGGTATATGAAATTTTCACTTCATATACGTAGTGTAAGTTCATTATATTTTACATACTCAAAACTTATAAAAAATTCAATACAAAAAAGTAGCCTATAAATTTTTATAGGCTACCCTTAAATTCATCGGTTATTACTTAGCTAATTCTTTCGTACCCTTCATTACATCCACGAAGAATCCCCAGTTATTTACAACAGAAGAAATACTGATGTGTTCATCTGGTGTATGAACGTTAAAAATGTCTGGACCGAATGAAATTGCATCTAACTCCGGCATTTTTTGAACGAATACACTGCACTCAATTCCAGCATGTACAGCGAAAATCTCAACATCTTTGTTATATTTTTCTTGATGCACTTTTTCAAACAAATTTCGAATTTGTGAGTTTGGATTGTATGGCCACTCTGGATATGCTGACTCTAATTCAAATCTCGCACCAACTAATTCGGCAATATATTTAATCTCATCTGCAATATGTTTTTTCAAACTACTTACAGAACTTCTTACTTCGTTTCGTAATTTAATTTCATCTTGCAGTGTTTCAATAACACCTAAATTAGTTGAACTTTCTACAAGGCCTTTAATATCCATGCTCATACTTTGAATGCCATTTGGAATTAAGAATAATGATGAAATAAGCTGCTTTTGTGTTTCTTTAGCAAATACTTTTTCTACTTTCTCTTCCAATTTTGTAATTGTAACATGAACATCCGGATCAACAGCACGCATTTCTTCTTGTAATACTCTTGTCCA
Source organism: Bacillus hominis (assembly GCF_030348325.1). NCBI lineage: Bacteria > Bacillati > Bacillota > Bacilli > Caryophanales > Bacillaceae > Bacillus > Bacillus hominis. Next base: position 2,303,326 of record NZ_JAUCFS010000005.1, on the reverse strand, counting down.
TGACTGAAGCTTTTCTTCTACTTGCTCTACATCTTCTTGACGTAATAAAATTGTAGCTACACTTTCACGCGGAATTGCATTCGTTTTTAATCCGCCGTGAACTTCACTTATATCAAAGTGAATATCGACTGATAAATCACGTAAAACACGTCCTAATACTTTGTTCGCATTCCCGCGTTGTTTATCAATCTCCATGCCAGAATGTCCACCTTTAAGTCCGCCAACATATAGACGATATGTATCCATATTTACTGGTGCTTCTTCCCAAATTACTGGAATTGTTTCAACAGCTTTTGCACCGCCTGCACTACTTACAAGTAATTTATGGTCTTCTTCAGAATCAATATTAATAAAAATCTTTCCATCAAAGTGATTTGCATCAACTGCGAAAGCTCCGCCCATTGTCGTTTCTTCTTCAGTAGTAATAACCACTTCTAAAGATGGATGCGGAATATCTGATGAATCTAATAATGCTAATGCATAAGCAACTGCAATGCCATTATCAGCACCTAACGTTGTTTGATTCGCATATAACATATCTCCAACAATTCGTAGTTCAATTGGATCTTTCTCAAAATCATGAACTGTTGCTTGGTTTTTTTCGCACACCATATCCATATGACCTTGAATGATAATAGCTGGTACATTTTCATAGCCATCAGTTGCTTCTTTTTTAATAATGACATTTAATGCTTCATCTTGTATAACTTCTAAGTTACGCTTTTTTGCAAAACCCACTAAATAATCACTAATTTCTTTTTCATTACCTGATCCTCTAGGAATCTTTGAAATTTCTGCAAAATGATAAAATACAGGGTGCTTTGTTAATTGTTCTAAAGTAGAATACATTTTTAAGCTCCTCTCAAAAAATAAGCATTAGTTATTACAGTGTTATTATACCATGCTCAATACTCTATTATTTAAAACTTAATAATAACGAAAAAACATCTATTCTTTAGACTTTCAATAGAATACTTCTCTTAAATTTCCATAACTAGTTTTTTATACAAGCATTTTACTATACTTTTAATAAACTATAATTGATACTATTAAAAATCAATTATGGAAAGGAAGTTTTTGTTGAGTCAATCCAATAAAGAAAATCTATCCGAGAATCAAATCAGCATCGAAAAAATAAAGGCTCCACCAAACAAAAAAAGTAGTAAAAAGCCAGGTGAAAAGCACTTCCGTGTTATAGCTTATTTTTTCCCAGGAGCTGTAAAAACTGCTGCTGATGGTTCTAATCGTTACCAATTTGATATACAGCGTACTCAAAATCTATGGGGTATTCCAGTTTTCGATTATGAACCCATAGATCTTGATACTGATTTTGGTCTTACAAAAGATCAACTACAGTGCAAATTTGATCCACCAAATAGTAATGCCGCATTTGAAGCGATGAAGTTAAGAAGAGTTCAAGATGGTATCCTCCGAAATATCCCTTCAAACGTTATCACTTTATGGTATGTTCCTTTTGATATTTACCCTAATAACACCACTATTGGATGCGCATATAATGATGAAACAGTATTTATTCCTGGTCACGGATTATCTCTCCCAATGCAACATATTATTATTACAAATGATGCTGCCTCCAACTTGAATTTAAGCCTTGTCCCGCATGAATTCGGGCATATTTTCTTCTTTACCTCTCCAATTAATCCAGGTGTAGACCCTACTACAGTTCAGTTAGGTATTCAGGGAACACCACAGACTCATAGCAATGACCCCAATAATGTCATGTTTGGTACACCTGACAACAACATATTATTAGAACAAGATCAACTGACAAAAGCCAAAACGAGTCGGATTTTATTTACGAAAGAAAAACCTCATAAAAAATAATAATCATACGCCGGTTAAATTCGTATTTAACATAATATTTATGTAGGAGTAACGATTAATTTGAAATATCAGACAAAATAAAGTGTTTTTATAAGTTAAAAATCACACTTCATATCATTTACGGAATATGAAGTGTGATTCACTAAAAATATTTCAAATAAGAATATAATTACGAGCAATAGGATTGAACTGTCTACTTAAAAGAAAACTAGCCATTTTTCTTAATGTTTGTCCCTTGCATATATCTATTTTTTTTTCTATTCATTAATTTCTCTAACCGATTTATATTTTCCGTTAATGCACCTTTCACAAGAGAGAAATCTGTATTTGATTCTTCCTTTTTACCTTTAAAAAACGAAGATTTTTGTACATTTAATTCTGCCATCTCTTCTCCCCCTTTATAAAAGATACAACCTTTTATTTATATTATATAGCAAATGTAGACAGAGTGTACACTTATCATTTTCTTTTTAATTCTTCTTCTAACTCTTCTACTTGCTGCAAAGTATCTCCTTTTATTAAAGAAAAATCTGTTGCATCTTCATTTTCTTCTTTAAAAAAATCATTGTCATAGTCTTTTATCACTACAATCACCTCTACGTGCTAGTGTAGGAATGATTGTCCTATTTTATACAACTTTGTCCGAATTTGTTTCAACATTATGTATAGATGAAAAGGACAGAAAAAGATTCTGTCCTTACTTATTAAAATAACTATGATGTATTGTTAAGTTATATACGTTTTCAAAGTCTCGATCTTGTAGATTATTCTTCTTTCCATCAATAACAATAAAAACATCGTTCACTATTTTTGCCGGTATTATCCCGACATTTTCTACTTGAACCGCTTGCTGGCCATTCAATTGCTCCATATGTTCTACGGATACTGTAATACTAAATTGAGAGCGAATACCACGGAAATTCGTATTTAATTCGCTCGCTGCTTCAAATACAACAATTTTTGCACCTACTTTTTCCCCATACGAATCAAGAAATGCATTTAAACTTTTTGTATATTCTTCTTCCGTATTCCATTCCATTGTCCCAAATGCTGCTGAATTCACATTTTGAATAATTGTCGTATATATTTCTCCTCTTGCTTTTGAAGCAATTAATGACCGTTTGATTGATTGGACCGTCTTTCCGATATCACTGAATTTGGCGCCCCATATTTCTGAAATGTTAGGTGTCAAAATGAATGCAATATCAACGAAAATCACCATCGCAGTAAACATTAAAAGATTTTTCCAGAGGGTTAAATCTATTCCTTTAATCATGAAATAAACTGTGACTGATGTTATAAACAAACCATACCAAGCTTTTCGAATTCGTTGTTTCTTCTCCTCATACAATTCTTCATTTTTCCAATAAAAGAAAACGAGAACTACAAAGGCGATTGCTAGAATAAATAAGCCGATTCGAATGTTAGAGATCGTCAATCACATCACCCTCCATTCAAAAACTCTTCACGATATCATTACATGCGTAACCAGCCCTCTTTATGACAAAAGACGTGGACAACCTTCTAATTTTAGCTACATCGCATATACATTAAAAGGAGGCCACGTCTTTTGTTATGAATCTACATTGTATATGTAGACAAGCATACGTTTCAAATTTTCATGTTAAAAAGAAATATGTTTCGGAATTTCCCCTTCAGGTACTTCTCCGTCCATACTTAAGTAATAATGACGAATTGGGCGTAATTTTTCATCCAACTCATAAACAAGCGGAATGCTAGTTGGAATGTTCAATGATACTACTCCATCACTTGAGAGGTTGTCTAAGTATTTCACTAACGAACGAATTGTATTGCCATGCGATGAAATTATTACTTTTTCACCATTTTTTAATGATGGTGCAATTTCTAAATGCCAATAATCAACAACTCTTTTCTCCGTATCCTCTAAACATTCAGTTAATGGAAATTCGCCTTTTTTAAGTTTCTTATATTTTGGATCGTTCACTTCATATCGAGGATCAACTTTAGTAAGAGCAGGCGGTCTCACATCAATACTTCTTCTCCAAATATGAACTTTTTCATCTCCATATTTTTTTGCAGTTTCGTCTTTATTCAATCCTTGTAGTGCACCATAATGGCGTTCATTCAACTTCCATGAATTATGTATAGGGACCCAAGTGAGATCCATTTCATGAAGTACAATCCATAATGTCCGAATTGCTCGTTTTAATACTGATGTATATGCAACATCAAACGTATATCCATTCTTTTTTAATATTGCCCCTGCTTCTCTCGCTTCACTTAATCCATTCTTTGATAAATCTACATCTGTCCATCCTGTAAATCGATTTTCAAGATTCCACAAACTTTGTCCGTGACGAATGAGTACAAGTTTTATCATTATAATTCCCCTCTCGGAAATATGAGTTTTAATGTTCCAATACGTACACATATAAAGTTTTTGGAAATGTAATTTTTTTATCCATAGTTGCCAAATATACAGATAAAAATTTATGATTTTTCAAACTACAAAACAAGATACTATTTCTATCTTTTATTTTACTGGTATTTCACGCTTAGACGTCCATGCATCAAATCCTGAACGGCTATTTGCCATTTCATTCATAACTTGATGCCAACTTTCTTCACATGATTCGCCAAACTGTGAGAAAATAGCTCCCATTTGTTCTCTTTGAACATCGCTCAGTTTTTTCTCTAATTCTGTTCCTTCTTCTGTTAAAGACAGCTGTTTCACACGACGATCATGTGCAGCTTCATTACTCTCAATAAGTCCTTTATCTAACAGTTGGCGCAACGGTCCATGAAGAGCTTGTTTACTTATTTCTAAAAGTGATAGCAGCTCATTTACACTAAGCCCTGGAAAACGAGCAATAAAAAACAGAATTCTATGATGCACACGCTGTATACCGTACTCTTTTATAATTTCATCTGGTTTTTCTGTAAAAGTTTTATATGCAAAGTAAAATAATGCTAATGCCTCATTCATTTGTTCTTCTTTATGTTGTGTCATCTACTTTCCCCCTACATGTAAATTATACCACAATTCACTTATGAATAATTTAGTTGGGATATTGAGCCTAATTTCTTCATTCTAAAACCAACAAATTTCAACTATTGTATTTTTGAAGTTTGTTTAATTCGCACACTATACCTTCAAATAAAGTTTCCAAATTACTTTTTAAAAACTTCTTAAGGAAATAGGTTAAATTCAAATGATAAATATTTTAAAATTTATTTATTAATATTTTAAAAAACCAATTGTGATTGGAGTGTTATTTTATGCAAACAAAAAAAGTTTACCTTTATGTATTTAATACGATGTCAGACTGGGAATATGGACATTTAATTGCAGAACTAAACTCAGGAAGATATTTCAAAAAAGATTTAGCCCCATTAAAGGTAGTTACAGTAGGAGCTAATAATGAAATTATTACTACGATGGGAGGACTGAGCATAAAACCAGATATTTCTCTGGATAAATGTACTCTTGAGAGTAACGATCTTTTAGTGTTACCTGGAGGGACTACTTGGGGAGAAAGCATTCATCACCCTGTCTTGAAAAAAATTGGTGAAGCGTTAAAACTTGGCACTATTGTTGCTGCCATTTGTGGTGCAACTGAGGGTTTAGCGAATTTTGGATACCTAGATTCTAGAAAACATACAAGCAATGATTTAGAATATATTAAAATGGTTTGTCCTAATTATAAAGGAGAACAATTTTATAAGATGGAACCTGCAGTATATGATAAAAATTTGATTACTGCATCAGGAGTAGCTCCTCTGGAATTTGCAATGGAAGTATTGAAAAAAATTGATGTATTTACACCAGATACATTGTATTCATGGTATAAGCTAAATACAACTTATAAACCTGAATACTTCTTCCAGTTAATGAATTCCATTACTAGATAAGCTGAAAAATTAAATTAGCAGTTTTATATTATATAAAAAACTTAAAGAGCACCCCTACAGTTTTGTTATAAATACAACCGGTAACTAAATCTCTTTTAAATCTTATTGCATAACGGCGGTCTTTCTTCTTTGGTAATAATGATGAAACGTCATTAAGAATCGATGACAGTTGTAAAACAAAAAAGGGATGATACATATTAGTCTTGAATCATCCCTTTTGTTGTGCCGTTAATGTGACCATATTATTTTAATTATTCATCTCCAGCAAGCGTTAACTGCCAAGATACGCCATACTTATCATTTAACCAGCCAAACTTTTTACTAAACGGATATGAACCTAAAGGCATAAGAACTTTTCCATCTTGTGCTAGTTTATGAAAAACTGTTTCAATTTCCTCTTCCGTCTCACAAGTTACATAAAGAGACATAGCTGGCGTAAATGTAAAATCATGCTTTACATAACTATCGATACACATGAACTCTTGGCCATTTAGCGTAAAAGTTGCATAAATTACAGTTCCTTCTTTTCCAGGTCCATTTTCATCGTAACGAGAGATACTTATAATTTCTGACTGATTAAACAGTGTTGTATATAAGTTCATTGCTTCCTCAGCTTTACCCTCAAACATTAAAAACGTAGTAATTTTTTGATTTGTGTTACTCATTTAGAGACATCCTCTCGTTATGTATTAATACTTAATATAAGTCCGGATAACCAGTTAACCGAACGTATATTCTTATAATTGTATTGTCTATAAAAACTATGAGTTTGTCAATTACCTACTTTTTTTATTTCTTTTTAAATAATGCTGTCCAAAGAAACGACTCTCCAAACATATCATTCGGTTGTTCAATTTGTTTCATCTTTCTAATTTCAATTACTTCAAATTCATTAAATATCTCTCTTAATTTTTCTTCCGAATACGCAAGACCACCTTGTAAACTCCAGCCTCTATATACGTCCCAATCTGTTATTTCTGATCCATTCCGCTCATCTAAATCGCCCGCTGCAAAACATGTTAATCCGAAATAGCCACCTGATTTTAATGAGTTTTTAATTACATCCACATAATTCATTCTTCTATGCGGTGGAATATGATGCAAACAACCCGAATCATATACAAAATCAAATTCATTTTGAGCATCTAAATTAAAAATTGACTCACAAATAAAGTGAACTCCTATTCCTTTTTCTAATGCCCTCTCTTTCGCCCAATTAATACCTTCTACAGATAAATCCACTGCTGTTACATCAAACCCTTGCTTCGCTAAATAAATTGCATTTCTTCCTGGACCACATCCAAGCTCTAACACTTTCCCTTTGAAAACCCATTCTTTTTGTAAATATGAAACTAGGTTTTCATCTGGAATATTTTCAAAAAACGGAACATCCTTTTCTCTATTTGCATAAAATTCATTCCAAAATGGTTCAGCAGATCTTAATAATGAATCAAGCATTTTTAAAATATCTTCTTGTGTGTGTAACGTTTCATTTTTCATTTGTACCCCTCCACATTTCAATAGTCAGAAAATTATTATATATCTTTTAGAACTTTCAAAAAAAGAAAACCCCCACATTTTATTTCTTCTTTATTTTTTAAATTATTTTAAATACGGTAAATGAAATTATTAGAATTACACTTATGACGTAAATACGTAACAACCTACTCATAGAATACAAAAAAGAGCCACAAATTTTTGTGACTCCTTCTACAGTAATAATTGTATCAGAATTTTTTATTATATATCGATTTCCCTAACAACAAACGGACATATCTCTTCAACTCGATTACAACTTCATAATTTAACGCCCACGTCTTTGCTGACCTTGTTTTGTACTACTTTTCTTATTACTTGGCTTATTAAATGATCGATTGTTATCATTTCTCGAACTATTTCTTGAATCGTTTCTTGGACCACCTTTTGAACCACTTCTTGAACCTTCACGGCTATCTCTTTGACGATATTGACCTGATTTCTTTGGAGCCGGCTTTTGTACCGGTTTTCCATTTTCATCTACATTTTTTATCATCGGTTGTTCGATTATTTGTCTTTGTATTGGTGCACCAAGCGTTTTTTCAATTTCTTCTAAATGTTTTTCATCTTTCGCTGCAACGAACGTAATTGCAAGACCTGATCCACCTGCACGTCCTGTTCGGCCAATGCGATGAATATAACTTTCTACATCTTCAGGGATATCAAAGTTAAATACGTGCGTTACACCATCTACATCAAGTCCACGAGCTGCTACATCCGTTGCGATTAAGTACTGAATTTTAGCTTCGCGGAAACTCTTCATAACTCTTTCACGTTTCGCTTGAGGTATATCACCATGAAGTTCAGCACAATTATAACCTAGTCCTTTTAAATTATCATAAAGCTTACTTGCTCTAACCTTTGTACGACAGAAAATAACTGCTAAAAATGGCTGATCACGATCCATAACAAAACGAAGTGCATCTGGCTTTGCACGATCTGTCGTCTCAATGACACGCTGCTCAATTGTATCTACCGTTACTTCTTCACTTTGTACTTGAATCATTTGCGGATCTTCCATATAACGCTTCGCCAATTTTTTAATATCTTTTGGCATCGTTGCTGAGAATAACATCGTTTGTTTACTATCAGGTGTCTCATCTAAAATATCTTCAATATCATATAAGAAACCGAAATAAAGCATTTGATCCGCTTCATCTAGTACAATCGTTGAAAGATTACTTAAATCAATTGTTTCACGTCGTATATGATCTAATAATCGTCCTGGTGTCGCTACAACAATATGTGTATTACCTTTTAGTTTTCTCAATTGTTGTGCTACATCTTGCCCGCCATAAATCGCTAGTACATTAATATCTTCTCTTTGAACAAGCATTTTTTTAATTTCAGTTGTAATTTGCAGTGCTAGTTCCCTTGTTGGTGCAACAATTAAAGCCTGAACATCACTAGACTCTGGATCAATTTTTTCTAAAATCGGTAACACGAATGCAAGTGTTTTTCCTGTTCCAGTTTTTGCTTGACCAATTATATCTTTACCAGACAGTATTACCGGAATCGCTTTCTCTTGAATTGGTGTTGCTTCTGTAATTCCATTTTCACGTAATGTATGATTAAAAGTTTCACTAATTCCTAATTCTAAAAAGTTTTTCAAATAGACCACTTCTTTTCCTTATTTTTCACATTAGCTTTCATTGTACCATTTGTTTCGCCAAATATGAAAAATAAAAAAATTCTTACCTTCTTTTTTTATATTCATCGTGTACTAGATGCACAAATTCTTTTTGTTTTTCCTCAGATTTTATTAATTCTTCCATATTAATAGAAGACAAAATGAACTTTTTAATTTTTCTATTACTCCAAATTAATCTTGTATACTTCGGATCTTCATGCAGATTTCGAAACCACTCTAATTCGCTTAACTTCGCAATATGATATTTTAATTTCATGTCATTTCGGGGATAAAACAAAATAATATCTGATATTACATCAAATAAAGAGCTCATAGTCTTCCCTCCTATGACTTCTTTTAAATATATACGTTCCTTTACATATACATTTAAAATTTACGGAAATATAGTTAGAGGGTGATAAAAGTGAACACTAAATTAATAAAGATTTTTTGCATATTTTTCTTACTATATTTTCAATCCACCTCAATTATTATGGCCAAATCTCAAACCGATGTAATAAGTAAATTTAAACATGCTTTACTCAAAAATGACGAGAAATTAATGCAGTCATATGTAACAGAAGGGATTAAACTAACTACTTTCCCAAAAGATAAACATCTTCATGAAATTGTAGAAGTACCGTCGCCTAAAGAGGATACTACAATTCTTATTGCTTATGTCAAAGACACTAATGATGTATTTACTATTGGTTCCATTTTAGAAATAGTAACGAAAAAGAATAAAATATCTCGGATTAATCAAATTTATGATGGAACTAATCCCTTTATGAAAGAAGCTACTATTGTAAAAGAATATGAATTGAAGTTTTAACAGCATATACTAACAGCCACAAAATTCCCATTCGATATTCAGCAATTTTACGGTTACATCTATAACAATTACTTGGAACTCCATTACAATAATGAAGATATTAATGGAGTTTTAAAAATCACTGTTTCACCAGTTCAAAATAAATTAGACCAATATGTACATAGGGGAACTAAGTTCTACAATTTAACAAATAATATAAAAGCATTATATAATCCTCATTTTGACTTAGCATATGAGCTTATCTTTCAGAAGGACGGTTTTCAATATAAAATCGCCATTGGTAACAAACTACATATAAAAAGAAAATACAATGTTAATGATTTGATTCAAATTGCAGAATCAATGAATTGAAAAACAGATCTTTTCGATATAGGAAAGATCTGTTTTTTTATTATTTTGAACAGGTACTTTCCTATTCTTATGGAAATATACAATAAGAATAAATAATAAAATTGATTATTCTTTCGCTTCTTTGTCCATCCTTTTAAAAAATCTATATTTTTGTAAAAGGAGTGTTTATATGGAGAAACAGACACTTTGGAAAAAATTCAAAAAAAGCTCAGTAAACCTCGGAAAATCCAGCGTATATGAAAGTATTATTTTATTCTATATAATGAAAAAGAAAGAGTTACCTACTAAAGCGAAACTCTTAATATTAGCCGCTTTATCCTATTACGTATTAACAATCGATTTCATTCCAGATATAGCTGCTATTATCGGGATTGGCTTATTAGATGATGTTTTAGCAATCGCTATAGCACATAAATATGTTATGCGACATGCCGATGCTAAAATTAGAGAAAAGAGTAAATTAAAAATGGAGTCATTATTTACTTCAGCACAAGCATGATAAAAAGGAGCTAAGATAATATTCCTTAGCTCTTCTTTCATAAAACTAATTTGTTGCGTGAAATTTTGATTTATACAACTAATAATCCGTGAAAAGTTTCACTTTGTTACAAATATCATTTCACTTCATTAGCTACAAAAAAGTGCTCACAAACACTTGAAATACGTTGCAAGTCTACGTTCCCACCAGATATAACCGCTACTACTTTTTTTCCTTTTATATAGTTATCAACTTTCCCTGCAAGTAGAGCAGCAGTTGCTAATGCGCCCGCACCTTCTACAACAGCTTTTCCACGTTGTAACAAGTCTTTCATTGCTACTTCCAGCTCTTTTTCTGATACTGTTACAATATCATCCACTAATTCTTTTACAATTTCAAATGTTAATTCCCCTGGTATTTTAACCGCACAACCATCTGCAATAGTAGGTGCCTCATAATGTTCTACAATTGTACCTTTGTCATAAGATGCCTTCATTCCGTGAACATTATCTGCTTGGACACCAATTATATTAATGGATGGATTAAAAGATTTTAATGCGACAGAAATTCCAGAAATAATTCCGCCTCCACCAATTGGTACAATTACAGTATCAACATCCCACATATCATCGAGAATATCTAAACCAATTGTTCCTTGACCAGCCATTACCTCTACATCATCATATGGATGCAAGTATGTTTCACCTGTTTCTCTTATAATTTCCTCACATTTTGCCTTTGCATCATCAAAGGTTTCACCAAATAAAATGACTTCAGATCCATATCCTTTAGTTGCTTCAACTTTCGCCTGAGGTGCAGAAATTGGCATTACAATTTTACTCTTAATACCGAGTAAATGAGCAGATAAAGCAACTCCTTGTGCATGATTACCTGCCGAACATGCAATTACGCCTCTCTCTTTTTCTTCGTCTGTAAGCTGAGACATTTTGTTAAACGCACCACGGAATTTAAAAGAACCCGTTAATTGCATATTTTCTAATTTCAAATGAATTTCTCCACCTGTTTTACTAGTCAAATAAAAAGATTTTACTAATGGGGTTTTACGAGCATTTCTATCTAGAATTTTTTGAGCTTTTTTAATATCGGCTATATGTAATGGTAGTTTTCTAGTTATCATACTAACACCTCTTCTAATGATTTATAATCTACTGTTTGTCTCATTTCTAAGTTTTCGTAAGTAATAACCCCTTTATACGAAACCAACTATGTTAAGAAAAATGTTTTATATATGTACCCCACTCTTTAATACACACATTTGCAAACAATTCAGCATCCTCTTCATATCACGTTCTTTATAGTGATTCAGACATGCAATTTGGATCCAGTTATTCTTTTGTAAATATGCTGATTCATAATGAACAATATATCCTTGCAACGCTAATGCATCGCCTACTTCCTTAGAAGACTGCCCTTCATTTAATTGAATGGTAAGAACAATTTGAGCAGCATGATCTTTAGGTGAAACAAGCTTTAAGCCCATAGTAGTAATAGCTTGTTCAATATAAGCATACGTCTCTTTTATTTTTTCAAATGCCTCTTCATCTTCAAATCTCTTCAATGCTTCTTGCAATGCATAAATTAAATTCCATGAATGGGAGTACGGAATACTATCATTCATTTCATACATACCAATGTCCATATACGCGGGTATTGCTTCGTTTTTCTCTATAATGTGATTATGAAAAACGAAAGATAATCCTGTAAATGATTTCATCGCTTTTCCGCTTACACCACTTGCAAAATATACATCCTTCAAATTTATTCGTATTGCTCCAATTGAGCTTATACAATCTACACATAGTTTCATTTGATACTTTTTACAAAGGGTGTTTAGTTCTTCTAAATTATTTAACATTCCAGTTGATGTTTCATGGTGAACAAACCAAAGCCATTCATAATCTCCAGTTAACATTATTTTTTCTAATTCTGTATAAATAAACGGCTCTGCCATTTCTTTTTTATACGTATCAAAATTTAAATGTGCACGTTTTGCCTGCTCAATTAATCTATTACCGAACTCCCCATTCGCTAAAACTAGTCCTTTACCTTTTAATGAACGTAACTGTAAAGCAATTGCATCATTCGCTAACGTCCCTGTTCCTAACATAAGTTGTACACGTTTTGCTTTCGTTATTTGAAGTAATCGTTTTTTTACATTTTCCATCGTCACTTGAAATGACTTAGAGCGATGGGAAATAGGCTTAGTAGAAAATGCCTTTTGGACATTCTCTTCGATATCTACCGGGCCAGGTAAAAACGTATATTCTTTCGTCATAATTCCCCCAACACTCGACTCTTCAAACTTAGCAGGTGTAACATACATTGGCTGAAAAGCTGCTTCTTCTGTACCAACTAACGTATAGAAAGGTTTGAATCCCATTTGCTCATATAGAGGAAGCTCACGTGTTGTGGCTGAAATGAGTGCCAATTCATATCCATTTAGAAGCAAATAACGATGTAAAAAGCGAATTAAGCCTAACAGCGCTCTTCCATTTCGATATTCACTTTCTACTGAGAGTAAACGAATTTCATATACTTTTTCTCCATGCTCTTGTAAATAAAAATCTAAATTTGAAATTTTATAATCTAATGAAAATGGTCGTTTTCCTCGCACCGCGACCATACCTACTAAATTCTCACCATCTAAACAAATTAAATATGTATTTTCTTCATGAAATCGATCTATACGAAAACGTTCTTTCGTTTCTTCATGCTGCGGAATCTCTTCTACAAATGTTTTATAGTTCAATTTATGTATACTTTCAAATTCCCAAGTTTGATCAGCAACCTTATAAATTAACCCCATATCATATCTCCTTTCTCTCTCTACTTGTCACTCACTATCTATTTAATAAAAATCATAAGTGGAGATTACTCCACTTATTAAAAGTTCAACTTTATTCTCGATTTACATATAGAATAAGTAGAATAATAAGTACACTTAAAATAGTCGTACCAATAGAGTAGGAATAAAAAATCATGCAAATTGGTAAACAAGCGATTGTAATTAACCCTGGCTTAGTAAATCCTTTAAATATTACATAAAATACAATAAAAATACCTATTAGAGTAAGCGCTATCAAATAATCAAATGCGATTAATCCTCCAATAAATGTTGAAATTCCTTTTCCACCCTTACCTTTAAACAAGATCGGATAAATATGTCCAATGATAACAGCCAATAATGTTAACATTACGAATGTAGCATCTTCAAAAAGGTATTTTGCTATATAAACTACAATTGCACCTTTGATTGCATCACCTATAAATGTAGCGACAAAATACCCTTTTCCATATACTCGCCCCATATTTCTTGCACCAGGATTTCCGCTTCCTTCATCACGAATATCAACGTTATGTCTCCATTTTGTTACTATATAAGCGGTCAATATGTTTCCAAACAAATAAGAAGCCAATACATACAACAACTGCATACTATTAATCATGTAATCATTCACTTTCTACATGGGAATACTTATACAATATTCAATTACTATGCTCATTGTACTTTTCTGACTCTACATCCCTTTATATATTTTAACATCATATTTTTACAAATCATACAAAAAATCTCATTCGGCTATTTGTACTTTAATGTATATTTCCTTCAGTAAATAATATGTTCCTTTCGCTGCCATTTCTGATTGTGATACAAATGTAACTTCTCCCATACAATTTTTCAAATTTTTAACTTCCTCAAATTCACAAAAAACCGCCTAAAAGCCGAAATATTCAACTTTTAAGGCGGTTTTTTCTATTTATTCTTAAACTTCTCTGTCGCTGCTCTCATCTTCACATTCAAATCGTGATCAATGGAGTCACGAATATCACGCTCTACTACTTCCATTTCTTTTTGGAAATTTTGCAAGTATATTTTTAGTTCTTCTTCTTTTTCTGGACGTTGTGATGGTGGTAATTGTACAACTAATGATAACATCGCTGTTAAATCTTTCATTAAGAACGTTTCAAGTTTATGTTGTTGTTCAAACATACGTTGTTCTTGATAGTACGGAAGTGCATTTAATACTGAAATTGTAATGTCATCAACCGTTCTTTGTAGTGAAGGATTAATCGAGCGTTTATATGCTTGAATTGTATTTAGTGCATCTGGATATCGATCATAGAAATACAATTTATAAAACGATAAGTCTGTCGGTTTAACAGTTTGCTGTGATTCTTGTCTCAAGAAATCTTTCACTTTCATTGTTGCAATATCAATATCTTCATTCGTAAGCTTTTTCGTTGTTTTTGCCATCACATGCACTTTTTTCTGCTTTTCTTTCGGTAACATTGAGAAAACTTGCTCTCTCGTACGTTGGCCCGATGTACAGAAAAGTGTATTTAATGTATTTTGTTCTTTTTTCCCTTCTGTACGAATCCAGCGATAAAAGAGTGGGTGCTGCGTAAATTCTTGTAAAAACGGTGTTGATTTGTTCGATAATTTCTCAATGGAATCTTGCGCTCTCTTATATGGTTTCGTCCATGAAAAATAAAGTTTACGTCCGAAGTATACAACTAAAACAACGACAGTAAATGCGATTAAAAGTAATGACCCTAATAGTAATAATACTCCTTGAATGAAACTCATTTTTTCACCTCCTCTAATGATCTGTTATTTCCTTGGACGCTGAATGAGTTTCTGCTTCATCTCATCATTAAATGTGTCAAGTTCAATTACAAACTTCTTACTAGACTCAATAATACGCTCTGACGATTTCTCAGATGCTTCAATAGCAGCGAATACATTTTGGAATGACTCACGCAATTTATCCATGCTAATTGCAGGGTTTTCAAGCAACTTAGTTGTTTCTTCTGTATTTTGTTTTAATGCTTGAGAGTTACTTAATACCATTGATTCAATCGCTTCATTCGTCGCATTTACTGCATCAATTGTTTTACGTTGATTTGTTAATGCGAGCTGAATTGCAGCTGAAACCGTTACAACATTTTGTGTCATCGTAATCGCATTACGAATTGCCTCTGTTAACTTTTCATTATTTTTCTTAATGATGTCTACAGATGCGATAGATTGTAATAATACACTTTTTGCTTGCTGCATATTCCGTGTACGTACAAGAATTTTTTCTAACGCATCATTTATTAACGGAATATCCCTTTGACGTTCGGGATTTTGTTTCTCAGCTTCAAGCATGCCAGCAAGTTTTCTTCCTAAGTATACTTGTTTATCAAGAGCGTGAATTTTATCGTGTGATTGCTCTTTTAACATTTCAAGACCCACCGTATCCTCTTGCAAGTTATCACGGCCAATGAGAAGTGATCTTATAATCTCCTCGATTTGCTTATCTATAGATTGATATTTATGCACGTAATTTTCAAGCGGATTTTTCTTGAACACTTTAAACATAAGTTTCTTCATACCAGTTGCTTTTAATGAGTTTGGGTCAAGTTCTGATACCACTTTTCGTAATTCTAACAATGTATTTGGAATTTCTTCATTCTTTCCATTCATCATCGCTGTCACAGGACGTTTTAAAGCTGATAGCGTTTGTCCTGCCGCTTGCTGCTCTTTATCCCCTAAGTCTCCAAGCTGCGATAATACTTTTGATAAATCTGTATTTTGCTCGCTATTTAACTTTTGTACATAAAGATCTGCTTCTTTATTCAGTTCTTCAAGTTCCGCATCTTTTATTACTGTATCAACTACTACTTCTACATTATTATCTTTCACAATCGATACAGGTTCTTTTTTCTCGAGTTCAGTCAACAAAATCGCTCCTTTATTTATATGTGCGAATTTATGTGCACTATATTTCATCTAATATATCGTATTTCATATACATTTTGCTTGCTTGAAATCGATTTTTCAAGAAATACCTGCTTATGCAGTCATTCCCTGTTTCATAGTATAAGTATACTTGTTCTCGTCATTATTTTCCTCAGACTTAAGACCTAGAGAGTAACATGCTGAAGGCGGATTCTTTACGAATCACCTTACTTATCACCACTGAATATTAATTTGAAGTTCCATTTAGTTACTTTCTTAATTTCATACAATGCTCTATCTTTTGACATATGCTATCTTTCAATGTGATAATTACATTAAGCCCACTTCTAATTATTCTTCCGCGCAACAAATGCTCCCTTTTGAAAAGCTAATAACACGGTTTCAAACGTATTATCTTCTTCAATCATCTTTATAAATTCTGCTAATTCCTCCGCATGAGAAGTTACATTATCAATAACAAGAAAACCTTTTGGCTCTAAAATACGTTTTATATGTTCCCACCACCACATGTATTGCGTTCGTTCTGAATCTAGGAAAATAAAATCAAATGAATGATTTAATTGCGAATCTAAAAATGCCCCAGCTTCTTGATTGTGAATATCGATTCGCTGTGTAAGATTTGCCTTCCTAAAATTCCTAAATGCCTCTCCCACCCGTTCTGAAGAAAGTTCTACCGTTGTAACATTTCCATTTGTTTCTTCTACCGCATTTGCTAGCCACAATGTAGAATAACCATTTGAAGTTCCAATTTCTAAAATTTTTTTTGCATTACATCCTTTTACTAAAATTGATAAAAATTGCCCCATCTCACGAGAAATATTCCGTAATTTTTCTTCCCGCGTTTTTTTATTTCGATCATGCTCTTCTCCATATTGTTCAAGTTGAGATAATAATGAATCTAAAGTATCCATTTTTTCATCGCCTTTCAAAAGCAATATGATGAATAAGCTCTTGCTGCCCGTCTACTTTTCATTATATGCGAAACGAAAACCTTTTTCTCGTTATATGACAAAAATTTAAATTTTTTTATAGCATATTGTTTCGTTTTTTGGTAAAGTTAATTTCTACGTGCAATTATTTCATTCACATTATTTTACAATCCGTTTGCAATTATAAAATAATCTAAACCCCATTTAAATGAATCGGTATTACTAATTCGACTAAGCGCCCTTTTGGACGCATTTTCTTTTGTTTATATATTTCTGTGAGAAAGGATGCTTACACATGAACGTGATTAACTTAGATGCTGCTAGAAGACGTAAGCAGCATAAAAAACTAATGATAACTATACCGATTATTAAACGCATTTATGAAGAAGACGGGGAAATTAAATTTGAGGTAGCCGGCGAAAAAGATGTACCTCTTGAAATGTTAGAAAAATAAAAAAAAGACGCACTTCTAAAGAAATGCGTCTTTTTTATACTATTACATTTAAGTGCATAAGTTTTTCAGGATTAACCATCATATAAATGTTTGAAATTTTCTCATCCTCAAATGCGAATGAAAGTACATACGTCACTTTATTATTTATTGTAACTATAACGCCTGGTGCACCATTTACTATTTTGAAATCAACACTATACTTTTCTGGCAATCGTTTTGCAATTCCAAAGAACAAACGTATAATTTTATCTGCAGAATAAATCGGATTAATTGCAGTTGTAACTTTACCACCACCATCTGCTTTAAATATCGCATCTGTTTTTAATACTTCTAACATGCCTTGCGCATCCCCACAATGTAATGATGATACAAACTTTTCCACATAGGCAGCCATTTTCTTCGTACTTAATGTTGATTGCTTCGGCTTATCTAAAATACTTTTTCGTGCGCGTTGAAAGATCTTCCGGCAATTCACACTACTCTTATCAACAATTGCAGCTATTTCCTCGTAGTCATAACTGAAAACCTCTCTTAATATGAAAACAACCCTTTCTACCTCAGACAGTTGTTGTAAAAGTAATAAATATGCCGTAGAAATTGATTCTTTCATTACAAATGACTCTGCTGGCTCATCAGTCTCTTCCACAAATGGCTCTGGTAACCACATCCCTACATATACATTACGTTTATGCGCTGCCGAACGTAATTTATCAATTGAACGATTTGTCGCCATTTTACACAAATATGCTTTCATATTTTCTATAGATTGAACATCCTCTATATTATTTACCGCGATAAATACGTCATGTACGATATCTTCAGCGTCCATAACACTCCCAAGGATTCTATATGCTAATGAAAATAATAATGGTTGATACGCTTCATATAATCGCTCTGTTTCCATGATGAACTGCCTCACTTTCTAATTGCTTTAAAATGTGTAACGCTGCACGTTTCCCGCTTGCTACCGCAGCATCAGCTAATAATTCATCATGCCCAGCCCAATCTCCTGCAACGTAAACACCTGGCATTTCAGGTATATTAGGGCCCGGTTTTTCAACACGATCAATATGAGGAAAATCATGTACTACCGTTATTTTCGGTAAATATTGCTTTGCAACAACTTCTCTTTTCCAATTCGGATGTAGCAACTCCATCGTATTTTCTAACTGTTCTTGATCATCATGAAAATGATTTATCTCTAGCATAGGATTATGGTACTTGATTAAACTTACTACAATTGCTCCATCTTCACTTAATTTGGCTGCTCTTGATTGATTCGTGAAAAATATAGGTTGATCTAACCCTAATGCAAATTGATGTGTAGGGTTGATTAAGCGTCTTAAACCAATATCTAATGCAGCGACGGTAACCGATACCGATTGTTCACTCCATCTATGCAAACTTGTTCCTTCTGCACCTTTTATTATTTTACAAGCCTCTTTTGGTGGAGTCGTCACGATGACTGTACCTACTTCAAATAACTCATCGTCAAAACAATGTATTCTTTGTTTATCTTCGTAATGCTCTATTTCCAAAACATGTTTATTAGCCGAAAATTGCACCCCGACATTATTCGCTATATCTCTTAATTTTGTTATTATCGTCTCCCAACCACCATCTACATAAAGTACTCCTTCTTTCATAGACAGCTGTATTTGCTTTAATACCGAAGATGCTAATTGTATTGTAGGAGCAAACGTATATGTTGTTGTTCGGCATAGCGCATAAAATATATTTCGAACCATTGGATCTTTTATTTCATTTTCTGCCCATGTAGATAAACTCATTTTTTGAACTTTTCCTACATCTAATTTCCCTAAATGAATCATAAGACGAGAGAATTGTACTTTTGCAGACCATGAAAGTAACGGTGTTGATAAAATGGAGCGAAAATCTGTTGGAATGGTAAATACATCCCCTTTCCATATTCCATGTGCTTTTGTAGATGGCATTCCACCTGGGAGATTCAAACCTAACTCATTAAAAGTTAAAAATGCTGCTCCACCTCTATATAAAGCATGTGCACCAAGATTCATACAAATGCCATTTTTATTTATAGTCATCCCTCGACCACCAAAGCGACTGGATTTTTCCAATACAATAACTTTCCTTCCAGCTTTCGCTAAATATATAGATGCTGTTAACCCAGCAAGCCCACCGCCAACAATTGCTACATCAAATTTTCTCATAATAAAATCCCTCCTTAACGTTCTACATACAAGACGAACGATAAAGGAAGGATGTGACATTAAAATAAATTTTTATTAATCTACTTTATTTCATTATTTTTTTATTCGGTCATATTGCATACGAAATAACTCAATTGCAAATGGAATATCCTCTTCACTCTTTATATAATAACTTATCCACCCTGATTCAGGTAATACGTGATGTGGTTTCACCAATCCTTGATTCACTAATTCATCTCGCTTTAACTTCGGAAATGGTAAATCAACTAACTTATCACCATGCAGATGACCAAGTTCCTTCTTACCATAATTTATTTCAATACCACCAAATCGATGCGGTTTTTCAGAAACACCCGCCCAGCTGAGCACTTCATTTCTAATCATTTCACTAAATGACATGAACCTTCACCCCTTATTAATGATTGATGTAATATTAAATTAACACGTTCATTACTTTTTTCCATCAATCCAAAGTATGAATGGGAATACGAATATAGTTTAATCTCAATACCTTTATTTTTTTACACACTTAAAACAATTTCAAAGGGTATTTATTCTATTATATAGAATTATTATTAAAAATAATTTTAAGGGACGGGTTTATATGAGCAAGGTATTATTACAAAAGGCAAATTATCTTCAATCTGAGGAATTAATACTATTAAAAAAAGCTATACAATTTGCAGAGCAAGCACATGATGGACAATACCGTCAAACTGGAGAAACGTACATCATTCATCCTTTCGCAATTACAGAAATACTACTAAATTATAAAGCTGACATTACAACATTGATTGCTGCTTTATTACACGATGTTGTAGAAGATACCAAATATTCTCTAGAAGACATTGAATCACATTTTGGTGCGACTATTCGATATATTGTAAATGGATTAACAAAAGGAAAAAAACAACAAGATCAAAAGAAAGTATTATACGAAGCAATTAATTTTAAAAAGTTACTATTATCCTCTCAACAAGATATACGTGTTGGCATTATTAAAGTTATAGATCGACTTCATAATATAAAAACATTGAGTGTTAAAAAACCCGCAAAACAAGTAGCTTATGCGAATGAAACATTAACACTTTTTGCGCCACTTGCAAAACGATTAGGGTTATATACAATCCAGCATGAATTAGAAAATCTTGCTTTTCAATATCTACATAAAGAAAGATATACCGAAGTACATAAATTTTTAACCGGATATGTGCCACATCTTCAAAAAAATATAACTCATTTAAGAAAAGGAATACATTCTTTTTATGATGTTAACCTTTCATTTGAAATAAGCTATGAGTTCCCTCCAATTTATACTGCTTACTCACAATTACAAGAAGTAGAAAACGTATCAGGGATTTCACAAATTTGTATTACAACTACAAGTGTACTAGATTGCTATAAAATTCTTGGAATAATACATCAATTATACAAACCAACTATAAACTATTTCGAAGATAATATAGCACTTGAAAATAGACATTTTAATAACAATTTAAAAACTAAAATCAATATGAATGATACTGAACAAACAATTATCATTCAAACACAATTAGCAAAAACATTAAAAAACAATGGTATTTTTTCTTTATTGAATACTAGAATTGTAGATGTTCAAGCAATATCTTATAAAATAATGAATGATACAATTGTGAATAATAATTTATTAACTACAGATCCAATCGCTTTCCACAATCTAGTATCGTATGAACTATTTGAAAATACCATTACGGCTTATACTACAGATTTACAACCTATTTATTTACCAGAGGGTGCTACAATTATTGATTTTTCTTTCTCTGCATTTCCAAAAATTGCACATAACATGAAAAAAGCAATAGTAAATGGAATACCCGTTCCACTTAAAACAAAGGTATCTCATTTTGACGTCATCGAAATCCATTTTGGTTTAAAACAACACTTGGAATTAGATTGGCTAAATTACGCCAATACCGCTAAAGCACAATTAATTATTCAGCAAATACTATCTTAAATAACCGACCAATACCTCTCTAAAAAGTATTGGTCTGTAAATATAATGTACGAAATAAATTTCTATATTTTTAACCCTAACCTAACATTAATAATTCCGGCCCTTAATTATGTTATTAATATAGGTATCTATATTAATATTATTATAAATACGAAATACAACCCACATTCTTTATGGAATAGGCAAATTTATTATAATACCAACAACTGCACATAACAAACACTAGACACATATCCTAATTATGTAACCTTACTTACTAATAGAAAGGCAGGTAATACAATTGACTTCCAATATCGACTACACATCCCCCTCAACCAATTTCACTCATGATTTAAGTAAAAGTAATTTTTTTAAGAAAGATGCCCAAAATTATATAAACGTACTTGGCATTAAACAATTAAATACTTTAGAAAATACTTCTTTATTAGATATTTATTTAAGTACCGGGAATGTTGTAGAACCTCATATTCATCAAAATGCAGCTGAGCTTGTTTACTGTATTTCAGGATCTGCTGTTGTTTCTTTACTTAATCCATTTTCGAATCAAATTTTAAACTTACCGATAAAACCAGGGCAAGTTGCTAATATTCCACAAGCATGGTGGCATTATGAAATTGCTACAGTAGATAATACTCATTTATTAGCTATTTTCGACGCCCCAACCCCAGAAGTTATTTTTGGATCTGATATATTAAGATTGACTCCGGCTAATATGATGGCCCATACTTATTGTCTAAATGAACAACAATGGAAACAAGCGGTATCGCCAATTCAATCCACTACGGTAATTGGTCCCCCAGCAAACTGTAATCAAAACCGTGGAACAATAAATCAAGCAACTCCACCCCCTACTCAACAACAAAATCTTTATTACCAAGATTCATACTATTTCCCTCCATATTGGGGCTACTGAGTCCAGTCATTTTTAGTAGAAAACTATTATTTATCTCCTTGGAAAATACCTTGGAGATTTTTTATTGTATATACCAATTACATATCCTCAATCGTAACAATTAATAGAGTACTTTCATATAATATTTATATAATTAATTGGAGGTGATAGTACTATGAGTAATTATAACTATCGAAAAAACTACTCTCATAATAAAAATAGTAGCTCTTCAACATCCTCTCAATCTTCGAATTCTCAATCTTCCAATTCCCAATCGCAAAGAGATTTAGCTCAACAAGGCTATGTAAAGAAAAAAGGGTGTAACTGTAATAAAAATAAATCTTAATTATTTTTATTCATTTCCTCTATAACTTTATAACACTTCGGTTATATTAGCCTTCATTAAAAAGCCCATTAAATTACGGGCTTTTTTTACTCCATTTATTGTTAATTCTATAAAATTGCTCGACATTTGAAATTAAGAATATACAAAAAAATATACAGCCTTTCCCATATAGAGAATAGCTGCATATAAAGTAAATCAAACTACATCTTTAAAATGAATTAATCAATTGTTATACCCGCACTTACGAATCCTAACACAGTAGTAACTGCAGTAAACGTTGTATCAGCTGTAACATATAATAATATTTTATCCCCAGCATTTACTGGAATATTTAGATTCTGTATACCGCTCACAGCATTGCCAATATTAAGCGGAGTAGTCAATAATGGTAATAATAAAGGTGGTGTCTGCGGTACAAACGTAGTACTTGCCCCAGGCGCAGTAAATATTTGTAACTTCACTCCAACAGTAGCTGTTTCCCCAACGGGTAGAGTTATCGCAGCTGTTACACTAAAGAAACCTGCTAATGACGTAATGGTTCCCGCTCTTGGTGCTACAAAAGCAAAGTCTCCTAATGCTAAACTGATGTTATTACCAACTAGCCCTATGCCAGGTAATGAACTTCCAAACCCAACTACAGAACCTGTTGAAGCTAACCCATTTGCAAGTGTTAGTAAAGTTACTGGTATTCCTGATGCATACGGAATGACAGCACCGCCTCTAGTTGGACCTGAAGTAACAATAATTAGTTGCGTTAATAGGTTGAATAAGAATCGTAAAGTTGATGGAGCAAAACAAGTCTTTATAGAGAAGAAGTAATCTGCAAGAGCGCTATAAAATTGTTGTAATAGTATAATCAATTGCCCCGTGTTTGGAGTCATAGGTGTTAATACAGCTAAAATACTTTGAATTAATTGTTTCAAATAATCTACTTCTGTAGTAGGTATTAATGAATCTAGTAAAGCTAATAATTGAGTAAACAAATTGCTTAGTGTCGTTTTATTTGTAGCATTTGGAGTCGTCAAAAATGTTGGTATAGCTGTGCTTAAAGCAATTAGTAATTTCTCTAATTCAATTAATTGTGAATTACTAGGACAAACTGTCTTCGGATCACAACAAGCACCTGTAATAATAATTGGATCACAATCTTTGTCATCAAAACAATCATTATGTTTCATATTTTTCCTCCTTATTTATAAAATTTCCGAGTCCTTTGCTATTCTAAGAGCTATTGAATACATAGTTATATATTATTAACTTTGCGTTATTATTTCCTCTTAGAAAGGAAAGTGCTACTAATAATTAAACACTAAAAATGCTGTTTTAATTATCTTCACGACTCTAATATAAATTATATGTCCCCATAATCTTATTGCTTAGATTAAATACCTAAACTAAATGACTTATTTTAATTTTCCACGTTTATCCCCTTAAATTTATCTTCAAAATCCTTCAAGTTATAAATATAATAGCTGATTTCTCCACTTCCCACTATGGATTCCTCCCGCCATTGAATTTTTATAATTAGCTCGACTTTCATAAAAACAGAGAGAAATAATCAATATCTTTATTAACTACTTCTAATCAAAAAGAAGATTTCTCTAATTATATATACAAAAGAAATACCTTCTTGTTCCCCATCTGATTGTTTTTTAAAACAAAAAACTACCTTACTAGAGGCAGTTTTTCATTAATTATTAATTAAGAAGCAGGATAATAAATAGTCATACTCACTCTTGTTAATGTTTCTCCTAAATTGTAATAAACATGTGGTCGATCCGCCTTAAATCTAATGGAATCACCACTTTTCAAATTATATTTACACCTATTTACTTCAATTGTTAACTCTCCATCAAACACGGTTATAAATTCTTCCGTCCCTTCTTTATGAGCTTCCGCACTCAAACTTCCCTTTTCTTCAATTTCAATCATATATATTTCAAATTGTCTATTTTCTTGGAACGAAAATGAAGGAAATACTCTATACCTCCCGTTATCTTCGGACAATATTTGGATATCATTCCGTAAAACTATAGTCGTATCTGGTTGTGGATCATTTATTAAAGAAGTAAAGGAAACCTTTAGTCCATTAGCGATTTTCCAAATTGTTGTAATTGTAGGACTAGATTCTCCTCTTTCAATTTGTCCAATCATTGTTTTACTCACACCTGTTAGTTGTGAAACCTTTTCCAAACTCAGTTTTTCTTTCTCACGAATAGCTTTTAAATTTTTTGCAAGGGTAATTTGAATTTCTTCCATAAAAACACTCCTATACCATATACAATATAACGACCATTATGTATAATAAAAAGCACACGTTATATTGTTCTTTTCGGTCATTATAACACACGAATCAGAGGGGGGTTTTGAAATGCCTATATTTTCTTTTTTATTATTCGTCTTTATTAGTAGCTTCACACCAGGACCTAACAATTTTTTATCTATGACATATTCCCAGCAATATGGATTAAAAAGAAGCATTACATTTTGCTTAGGTGTAGCTTTCGGTTTTTTTATTATCACTTCATTATGTAGTTTCTTTAATATTGTACTTATAAACATACTGCCAACAATTGAATTCCCTTTAAAAATTTTAAGTGTAGCTTATATGCTGTATTTAGCTTTTAAAATACTCACTAGTAAAGGTAATACAGATACAAATGAAAAAAGTAATAAAAACTTATTTTTAGTAGGAATTATGCTTCAATTTGTTAACCCTAAGGGAATTTTATTCGGACTGACTGTAGTATCAACTTTTATTCTCCCTTACTACCATTCATATTCTAGTTACCTTTTCTTT
Source organism: Bacillus hominis (assembly GCF_030348325.1). NCBI lineage: Bacteria > Bacillati > Bacillota > Bacilli > Caryophanales > Bacillaceae > Bacillus > Bacillus hominis. The sequence goes on along the minus strand of NZ_JAUCFS010000005.1, from coordinate 2,277,387 downwards.
TCATTGTTTTTAGGCATAGTCGGTTTAATGAGTACGTTTAGTTGGTGTCTATTCGGGTCGATGTTTCAAAAACTTTTATTAAAACATAACAGAATATTTAACATTATTATGGCAGTTTTATTAGTGTTTAGCGCTATTTCAATTGTTATTAGCTAGTTCTATACTCATTCTAATTCTTAATTTTAGATTTCACCAAACGGGCTTTTATGGACAGTTAATTCCCCATCTACCTTCTTCGCTTCAGCAGGATTTTGAGGTGGAAGTCTTCTAGAAATAAGATTAACTATCCAATTCTTATATTTTGTTTAACTGAACCAAATGCTACTGAACGTATATCTTAAGCTTTTTCTCTTATTCTCCTAAATAGAACTTTTTTCTACCTTGTACAAACATTTCTTACCCTCATTAAATACAATATATAGACAAATAAAAGATAGGAGATTAAGGAATGGCTGATTATTTTTATAAACATGGTAAAAAGTACTATAAAAACTATTCATATTCTCACAATAAAACAGAGAACTGTTTCACTAAAACGCATACGATTGCTGGCTCAAATATACCGTTAGATATTATTGTACCAGCTAACACTTCAAGAATAGTTTTTGAAGATGCTACTAATAATCACAATAAAACATTACTGCAGTTTCATGTTCCTGGTACTTCTGCACCAATTGTTGTAACTATTCGTACAAGAAATTCTCGTAGACCGATTACCGCTACAATAGCTTCAGGTGAAACAAGAATTCTTCAAGTGGAAAATTTTGAAAGCCTCACTCTCACAAATAATAATAATACAAGTAGCAACATTGGTGTTTTTATCCAAAAAACGTTTTGCATCTGCTGCAATGAACAAAATGATTATTATAAAGAGCATTCAGATTCTCTTAACGAGGATAGTAACTGTTCTGTCGAAACTCATACGATTGCTGGTTCGGGAACTACCTTAGCTGGAAATGTACCTCTAAATATTATCGTACCCCCTAATATCTCAAGAACCGTATTTGAAGATTTTACTATTAATCACAACAAAACATTACTTCAAGTATCTGTACCTAACGATTCCGGCCCCATTGTAGTAACAATTCAGACAAGAAGCTCTAACATACCAATTAATGCAACTTTAGTTCCTAATGAAACAAGGATTTTTCAAGTAGAGGATTTCCAAAACCTTACACTCACAAATAATTCTGATACATTTGATTTCATTGATATATTTATCAATAAAACATTTTGTATTTGCTGCGATGACCAGAACAACCCTTGCGATGAATGTTACCATGAATACGACAATGATTTTGATTGTTAGTTTTAATGAAAAAGAAACCTTTATAAAAAGGTTTCTTTTTCATTAAAACTACTAACATCCGATAATTTATGTATTTACTTATCTATCATTTCTCGTTTCTTAATAAAATAGCACTTTTTTTTATAAATTTTACACATTTAAACTAGACAAGCATATGTTATTATATGGAGATCCCCTCCACTCATAAGATTCTTACCTTTCTAAGAGTACGTTTATAGGCGTGCTCTTTTGATTTTTATTCAATAACGATTTTTACATCCACACGCTTCTTACTAAGCTTCATTGCTAAATTAGGCTAGATATATTTTTCTATTTTTGAATGTATAATCCAAAACTTATTACTAGAAACCGTACAAATATTAATAGCTCTTCAAAACAAAAACACATGCTTCTGTGGCAAAAGACAGTTCGGATAGCAATGTTTGCAAATACAAAAAAGCGATTTCCCTTTCCATGAGAAACCGCATCAGATCAATTTGACAATACTTTAGCTAGTCATAGAAGATCTTATGGGTTAATCGCAGTATATAAAAATCCGAATATTTATCAATGGATAGGATTATGGACAGTATATGATGCATCAAGACATTTAATATATTCCAAATTTGGTTGGGTAAGTAATAGACCAATTAATCCATAATAAGAAAAAGAGGCTGCGAAATAATTACAGCCCCTTTTCTTTAATCACATTTTTCTATTTGGTCGCCTTCTTCACCTGCATTTTCTGCCGAACTATCCGTTCCGCCTCCCACTGCATGTTGTTGTTTAGTATTAGAACTTTCGATGGCAGCGTTGGTTCCAGCTGCACTGTCATCTCCACCACCACTTGCCACTTGAGTAGCACTAGCCTGTTCCTTACTGGTTTCATTAATTTGATTATTGATGATAAGTACAAATTCTTCCTCTTCATCCGAAATTTCTTTTTTCATTTTATGCGGCTCAATCTGGTCCCCACTAATTCCTTTATTTATCGCTTCGCCTCCAGCGCCCACCGTTTGTTGCTGTCTGGTATTCGATGAATCAATTGCTGCATTACTTCCTGCTGCACTGTTTTGTCCGGCCCCACTGGCAATTTGTGTTGTATTCGGTGCTAATGTAATCTGATTATTAATGACAATGACAATTTTTCGTTTATCAGCAAGATTTCCCAAATTAATTTCTTCTCCATCTTTTTTTACAAATCGAAACGTGATTTTTTCATTGTTTTCCATGTTCTCCCCCCCTTTGTAATATTAAATGACTGGAGAATGATAATGGATTGGACAAGCGTATTTTTTTTATAAATATGTGCCCTCGCCCACAATGAAGGGTGTATTATCAGGTTCCGGTATTTTGCTCGTATTAGGTACGTCGACTTGACGACAGTCCAGCATCCGCCGAATTTCGGAATGCATGGAGAAAAGTCTTATAGGAGATATAGAAAGAGCGGTTAGTAGAAACATTGGTATCTAAAGGTTTCTAGGTTTCATTATATTTTTCTATTTTCCTTTTCTTATTTATATTTATCAGCCAAATATCTAGCATAGTGAACTAAATTTCTAGCTACATCTAATTCAAGATTAAATATATTAGGTACCCCTGGTCTCCAATTCACCTCAAATAACCACAATTTTTGATCCTTATCAATCCCAACATCAATTCCTAACTCATCAAATAATACATCCTTATATAAAGAATTAAAATGGTTAGAAAAAGTTACTGCAAATCGTTCTAAATACCTTTGAATATTATACCAATCGTTATCAAACTCCGCTTTTAAAAAAACATCTAAATAAGTACTATAACCACCCCTAGCCATATTTGATACAATACTTCCTAATGGACCTATTCTCGGGAATATAGAAGTAATAACCCACTTTCCTTCTCCATTTCTTTGAACATGCAATCGAAAATCATAAACATGACCAGATTTCATTTGACATGAAATAAACTGTTGAACTATGTAACCTTTCTCTTGAATCTTATCAGATATAAAGCTCCGTAATTGTTTTTTATTAATAGATGAAATTTGTTCTGACTCATTCATACTGTAATTTATCCCATTTTTTTCAATGAAAATAATACCACTACCTTGATGTCCAGAAATTGGTTTAATAATAAGTTTTTCATAACGATTAATCATGTCAAAAAACTTATTAACATCTTTTAATTCATAAAAAGGAATAAGATATTGCTTAAATTTTTTTGCTCTATTTATTCTGTTATAAACACCTAATTTATCTCCAATTGAATGACTTGTAAACGGAACTTTTTCATATAGATAATCAAAGATTTGCTGATTTTTATCACTAACATGAACACTTGCATTGTAAATAACATCAGGAAAAGAAAATTCTTTTTCAATCCACTTACCATTTTCATAAGTTTTACCTAAAATCTTCTTAGTTTCTATATTTACTTTCCCTAAAGTAAAATAAAAAAAGTTCACGCCTTCAGCTTTAGCTACAGCAGCATAAGCATATGCTCTATTTACCATATTCGGATCTTTTCTATGATGAAGCATCCCAATTATAGTCATATTGGTTCCTCTTCCCCTCTTTTTAAAGATTGTTTTCAAATCAAATATCAAATTCATTATATATATATTCATGTTTTCCCTCATTCAACCATTTTTAGAAAAATCCAGAACAAGCTTAACCTCATTTTAATATTCTACCTATAGAAATAATAAATCTGAGGTTTTAAAAAATGATTAAGGTTAGGGTGACATAAAATGGATACTATTATTTTCATTGAAACAAATAAATCCGGATCAAGTAGGGAAGCAATCAAAGCAGCCGAAAAACTTAATTTCTTTACTGTTTTGTTAACTAACAAAACAAAATTTATTGAAGAACGAAATATATTCCCCGATGTACATCAAATGATTCTTACTGATATAAACGACTATGATAATATAATTACAATAATCGAAAAAATAATAAAATCAGGGAAAAACATAAAAGGAATCTTTAGTTTTATTGATCCTTTTGTTTATGTAGCTGCACGTTTATCAGAAAATTTCTGTTCAAATATTGTATCTACTAAAGCAATCTATCATATGGAAAACAAAATATTGACTCGTAATGTACTTAAAGATTTACCAATCTCACTCAAATATTTAACTTATAAACCAACAGAATCATTATCATCTTTCCTTAAAGAAACTAAAAATATGAATTTTCCTCTTATTGTAAAATCCCCCAAATCCACAGGTTCAAAAGATGTATTATTAATAAAAAATAAAGATCAATTAATTTTATCTATGAAAAGTCTTTTAAAAAAACTACCCAATGAAGAAATTCTACTTGAAGAATATATAGATGGACCTCAGTACTTAGTCGAAGTTTTAGTTCAAAATGGAAAAGTCCATATTATAGCAATAATTGAACAAGAAATTACACTTTTTGAACGCTTTATTGTTACTGGTTATTCTTTACTAGGACAGGTAGACAAAAGACTATACAATAGTCTTTTCGATGCAATTAATTCTGTTATTCAGGCTTTTAATATGAAAAATGGATCTTGTCATCTAGAACTCCGGAGAATAAATGATGTTTGGAAATTAATTGAGATAAACCCCAGAATATCAGGTGGAGCAATGAATGACATAATTGAAATTGGACATGGAATCAACTTAGTGCAAGAGACTATTCAGTTAATGTTAGGAAATAAACCTTCACTAAATAAAAAACATTATAAATATGTGTACGCTCATTACCTAACAGTTAAATTTAAAGGAAAACTAATTCGAGTTACAGGGAAAAATCGTAGTTCTAGATATCCTGGTGTAGAGAAAGTTTTTATAAAACCTAAAAAAGGAACTATCTTAAAACCACCTACATCAATGGGACATCGATGTGGATACGTTTTAGCAGCATCCCATTTTAAAACAGAAGCTAAAAAAATAGCTTTAGAAGCAGCTCAAGAAATTTCATTTGAAATCCAAAAAGAATAACTTGAAAAGTTGCACGGTAAAGCGCTATGCGTCAATGATAACCAATCATTTAAACCCTATTTGAAAAAATCCAGATTAAAAAACATTAAATTTCATGATTTACGACACACCCATGCAACGCTTCTTTTAAAACAAGGAGTACACCTAAAAATTGTAAGTGAACGATTGAACCATAAGGACATTTTCATAACTTTAAATCGCTTTTCACATGTTTTACCGGGAATGCAAGAGGATGCTGTTAAAATATTTAGTGAAAGACACTTCGGATAGCAATGTTTGCAAACAACAAAAAAGCGGTTTCCCTTTCCACGAGAAACCGCTTCACATCAATATTTCCGTTAAATTTTAAACTGGCTCGTATACAGATCAAAGTAAAACCCTTCATCTTCCATGAGAGTTTCATGATTTCCTCTCTCTAAAATACTACCATCTTTTATTACAAGTATTTGATCTGCTTTTTCAATTGTTTTGAGTCGGTGAGCAATTACGAAACTCGTTCGCCCTCTCATTAAATTATTTAATCCGGCTTGAATTTGTAATTCTGTTCTCGTATCAATATTAGATGTGGCTTCATCGAGAATTAATATATCTGCATCTGCTAAAATCGCTCGTGCAATCGCAAGGAGTTGCTTTTGTCCTTGACTTAAATTCGATCCTTCTGAAGCGATTTCTGTTTCATATTGATTCGGTAGATGCTTAATAAAAGAGTGTGCTGATGCAGCTTTTGCTGCTGCAACTACTTCTTCATCACTCGCATCCAAACGTCCATACCGAATATTATCCATAACCGTTCCTGCAAATAAATACGTATCCTGCAAGACAACTCCTATTTTACTCCGCAAAGAATTAATATCATAATCCTTTATATCTTTTCCATCAATGTTAATTTGTCCTTTTGGAATGTCATAAAAGCGAGTTAGCAAATTAATGATTGTCGTTTTTCCTGATCCAGTCGGACCGACTAAAGCGATTGTCTCCCCAGGATTCGCCTCGAGACTCACATCTTTTAAAATCGTTTTATTTTCCACGTATCCAAATGAAACTTTCTCAAGCGATACATTTCCTTGCAATTTTTGAACAACTAATGCATCTTTTTTGTTTTGAATTTCTGGTACTTCATCCATAATTTCAAAGACACGTTCTCCTCCAGCAACTGCCGCTTGAATCGTATTCATTAAAGTTGCAAATTGACTAAGTGGCCTTGAAAATTGTCGAGAATAATTAATAAAAGCTGCAATGACACCTACTGTTGTCATTCCGTTTAATACCATTACCGATCCAGTTCCAATTACAAGCCCCATTCCTAAGTTATTAATAAAGTTCATACTTGGAAAAATAAATGCTGAAAATGTTTCAGCCTTCGTTGCTGAAATTCTTAGCTGTTCGTTAATTTCATTAAAGTTATGTACGGTTTCTTTTTCTTTTCCGTATAACGTAGTTACGTCTGCACCTGTAATAGCTTCCTCGATAAATCCATTTAATTTCCCTAAATCTTTTTGACGCTTCGCAAAGTTTTTGCCACTATAAGCAACTAGTTTTTTTGTAACAAAAAACATAATAGGTACTGTAATTAAAGTGACAATTGCTAAAATCCAATCTAATGAAAACATCGCAATTGTTACACCTATAAACGTTAACGCTGATGAAATAATTTGCACAACACTTTGTGTCAAAGCTTGATTTAAGTTATCAATATCATTTGTCACACGGCTCATTAAATCACCTTGAGAACGTACATCAAAGAATCGCAATGAAAGTGTTTGTATTTTCTCGAAAATATCTTGTCTTATTTTTTGTATCGTCTTTAATGCAACATTAATCATTACAAATGTTTGTAACCAAGTTAACAATACGGTTATCCCATATATCACAATAAGCAGCATGCACATTCTCGCTGTCCCGCTTAAATCCTTTGGTACAATGTATTCATCAATGATGACACCCATATAATATGGCCCAAGTAAACCGAGTAATGTCGTAATAAATACAAGAATAATAACGAACATAAGAGATACTTTTTGATACCCCATGTAGTTCCATACTCGCATTATAGTTCCTTTAGTATTCTTTGCTTCTCCCTTTTTCGGATTGTTACGTCCACCTTTATTTCCAAATTGCCCTTGAAAATTACGCACGTCCTTCCCCTCCTTCTTGCTGCAGGTTACCACCTTGGGAAAGATAAATTTCCTGATACACTTCACAAGTTGACAATAAAGCCTCATGCGTACCATTTCCAACTAATTCACCGTTATTCAAAACGAGGATTTTATCAGCATCTATAATAGAAGATATTTTTGATGCAATTAAAAATGTCGTTGTGCCACTATATCTCGACCTTAACGCTTCTTGTATTACAGCTTCTGACTTCGCATCAACTGCCGATGTAGAATCGTCTAATACAAGAATAGATGGCTTTCTCACTAGGGCTCTTGCAATAGATATACGTTGTTTTTGACCGCCAGATAGATTGGTTGCACCTTGTGTTAAGTTATATTGATAAGAGTCGTCCAGCTTATTGATAAACTCAGTCGCACAAGCAGATGAAGATGCTAATTCCAATTCATCATAAGTGGCATCTTCTTTGCCATAACGTAAATTCTCTTCTATACTGCCTGAAAAAAGAAGTGCCTTTTGTGGAACAAAACCAATTGAAGCACGAAGTTTTTGCAAATCGTATGCTTTCACATTAACATCATCTATACATATTTCACCTTGATCAACATCGTAAAGTCGTGGCAATAGTTTCGCCAATGTAGATTTACCACTTCCGGTAGATCCAATAATCCCTATTTTTTCACCTTTACGTACGGTAAATGAAATATCTTTTAAAACATATTCATTATTTTTCGTATAACTATAGCTAACATTTTTAAACTCTACATTACCATCCACTTGCTTTGGTTCATATACGTCACCTTCAGTTATAATATCAACTTCAGTATGTAAGACTTGTTGTACACGATCAGCTGATGGAAAAGCACGGGCAATTTGAATAAATACCATACTAATAGACATAAGTGACATTAAAATGATATTTAAATAGTTAATAAAAGCTAAAATGGCCCCTACTTGGAGTGTACCGTTAAAAACTTTTTCGCCACCAATCCATAAAGTTGCTACAATCCCGCCATTTACAACTAGCATAATAATTGGCATCATCAATGAAATAATTTGTATAGCACGAATATTTATTTCAGTTAAACTTGTATTAACTTTCTCAAACTGTGAGATTTCATATTTTTGTCTTACATATGCTTTTATAACACGTACACCAGATAAATTTTCTTGTAGCTTTGTGTTTACTTTATCTAATGCTTCTTGTACTCGTTTAAATGAACCGCTCGCTTGACCTGCAATCAATATAATTGCAACTAATAAAACGGGTACCACAACAAGTAAAATTGGAAATAGGTCTCTCGCTGTTACAAAGACTATAATGATACTTCCAATAAATAATAACGGTCCACGGACAAGTACACGTAACGTCATCGTCATTGCCGATTGAATAGATGTAATATCATTTGTCACGATTGTTAATAATTTACCTGTTCCAAATGAATCACGCTTTTTGCTAGAAAATGTTTCTACTTTCGCAAACACATCTTTTCGTATATCTGTAGCGAAATTAACAGCAGCTTTTGTAGAATACATCATACAACCAAGTCCTCCAACTAAACCGATTGCTGCTGCTCCTATCATAAGAAGCCCCATTTTTATTACATAATTCAAATCCCGATTTGCAATTCCAACATCAATAATATGTTGCATTATTGTCGGTTGAATTAAGTCCATCGCAACCTCAAGTACCATAAATAGCGGTCCAATAATAGCGAAGAACATGTATGGTTTTAAATACTGTAATAACTCACGGAATGATTTCATACATAATCTCCTTTTTTATGAAATTATCACTCAAAAATTCAAATCCCTCCCTATTTAACTGATCTTTTCTTACTACTTCTAGTATATTATGTAAATTAATATTTAACATTATTAAATGATAAGTTTTAAATCCTTTTTAGTCAATAAAATGGAACTTTAATCTACCAGGCATTTTCACTGCCAGTTGATGTGAATAATCTTTAACTTAATAAAAACCGCATTCTCATTTAGTAAGAATGCGGTTTTCCCATCTATATTTGTTCAATTGTAAAATCGAAAACTTTGGTCTCGAATCCATTATTTTCAGAAGGACTACACGTATAAAAACCAATTTTAACAGGCCCATTACCTATGTCCTCCATCAAAAAGTATTTAAATTAATATTTAAAACTCAGTTAATACTGGGAATTTATAACCTTTAAAATCTAATTCTTTATTACTTCGAACCATTAAATACTTACTAGTCTGTAATTCTGTATATTGTACATCATCAATTCCTAATTGATCTGGGTAGAAATAAAATTCAATCTCCGTAAATTCCCCAGAGATTTCCTCACATAATTCATCTAAAATCGGAATTACCGGCGCAAATACTCCAAATAATTTTAGTTTTTGATTTTCTACTGTAAAAACAATCAGCGCATCTAATTTCTCTGAATAATAAAGGTTTTCATTCCATGTTGAATCATACATATTTAAATAAAACGAAGAGCGGTAATTTAACGTTGAAAATTTATTAGAAAGCCTTTGGCCATTTTCAATAATCTCATGTATTAATTGTCTATCCTCTTCATTATAAAAATCTAACTTTTTAAGTTGAGAATCTTTATCACTCTTGTTTTCGTATGATACTGTCATCAAATATTCTTGCACAATTTGAAAACCAAATGGTTTATATAGTTCCGGATTTTCAGTAAACAAGACCGCACACTCGCATCGCTCATCAATTTCCTCTATCATCTTACTAAACAATTGTTTCATTAATCCTCGTCTACGATAATTCGGATGTGTCATTACTGATTGAATACCCACTGCATTTATTTTTTCACCATTAATTAAAAGCGGAAGTGAAAATGCCGCAACATTTGCAATCGCCTTATCATCTTGTAAAAATGATAATGTTTTATATGTATAATCCCAATACCCTTTCTCTGAAAAATCCTGCAATGTTTGGCTCGTAATCCCAAATACTTCTTCAAATAAAGGAAATAACTGTTCTCTTCTCGGTTCTTCTAATAGAAAGTTTGCCATTTTTTCAACATTCCCCATGTTGTCCCTCCATACGTCGATTCCATTAATTTAGATATACTTATATGACCTGCTCTCAAAAAATAGGCCTTTCAAATCAATATAGTATCATAAAACTTTTAAGAATGGTTTAATTTATTTTATGTTTTGATTACCAAATAATAAGTCGAATAAACTAATATCGATATTTTAGGATATTAATATGTTTATTATATAATAAATTGTGCTTCCTACTTATCTTTCCGATATTAGAAATGCACCATTTTGCGCAAATATAATTCACCTATTCTTTCGTTCCTTCAAGTTGCTCCTTCATACTTTAATTGTATTTGATGTAATGGAATCTTTAATTCAAATGGTCGCACAAGGTATGGGAATTACAGTGTTACCAAAACCTTATATAGAATTTTTGCAAAGTGAGCACATACAAGCTATTCAAATTGAAAACCCCACTCCAACAATAGATATAGGACTTATTTATAGGAAAGATAAATACATGTGCGCTGCAACTCAAGAATTTATTGGGCAACTAAAAATAACAGTACATTCTTTACAAAACTAATGGTAGTTATAAACCCGTTGACCAGATCAAACCTGAAGAAATCAAAAAAAGAGCTAGAAGGAATGCTAAAAGATTCTTTTAAAAGGTCGTTTGAACAAAATATAGATTTTAATTGAAAGTAAAGAATCTGAATTTTGTTGAACACTATTTTTTACGGAACAAAACAATTTAACATGATAAAATAATATTCGGATGGGAGTCCAATACATATTATTAAAATTAAGATGGTTCAAGTCGGAGGAAGGCACCTTAGGGTGTCTTTTCTTTTTTCTTAAAAGGGTATCGTCAGCATTTCGGAAAAAGAGCGTGCTAAGAGCATGCAAGATTTTATACAGTTTTTCGGCTAATCCAGTAACAAACGAGAACTATAAAACCGCGCCAAGATTGGAGTGTATAAACAATTGCATAGATCGATAGAACAAAAAAGGAGGTTCCCCTGTAAAAATGGGACTTCCCCTTGTTCTTGCTACCGATAATTTTGTGTTATGTTAATTATTGCTGTATATAGTATTCATTTTTTATCTCTTATCAAATTACATTCATAATCCTTAATTTCCTTATCATTCACCACATATGGGGAAATATCCTCACGAATAAATCGTACTGCATTCAATCCTATCATTTGGGCTGGTATTGACGTATTGCCGTCCGGTAAAATAGGAGCGATGGAAAGATCAGCGACTTTAAGATTTTTGGTTCCAAATACATTCAGGGATTCGTTAACAACTCCATCTTCAATACTCTTACCCATTTTACATTGCCCTCCATAATGAGCTAAATTTGTGTAGCTGGCCTTAGCGTAATCAGCAAGCAGAGTTCGTTTTTCTTCTTCGTTGGTTAAATTAAATATATTTTCAGGAGGGTATACAACCTTATATATACCATTTGGATCTAGTTCACGAGCTTTCATCATAATATTGAAAGTCTTAATATATTGACCCACCATAAAATTTAAGTCATCAGGATTTGCTAATGGATTAAAATTAATCGATGGATAAGCTTCTGGATCGCTATGTGCAACTGTAATCTTACCTTTGCTTTTCGGGTTAAGGTCTGTCATCGCAAGACTTATAACATTGCTCTGCTTGTTCGGGTTAAATTGCCATTGATTAATAAATACATCTTGAATCGGGAGAAAGATTGATAGTGGAAAGCCTATTAGTTGAAGGCGACGACCGCCAAGCTCTTCTTCCTTTTTAAAAGCACCTAATGCTATTGGCTGATCAGGGTCAGCAGACAATACCTGTAGAAGACGAGTTGTTTCTACTTCTACTCCCATCCCAATAGCATAATGAGTTTGAAAGTTGTGACCAACATTTTGGTTTTCTACTAATGTTGAAATTCCTGCTGCAGCCAAATCAGTCGGTTTTCCGATACCTGAACGTTGTAGAATAACCGAGGAAAACATACCTGCAGAGACAATGACTCCTTTTCTGGCATAACTTCGTTGTGACACCCCGTTCCTAACATATTGAACGCCAATAGCAATGCTATCCCCTTTTTTTTCTTTAAATAGAATTTTATCTACTGTTGTCTTTGCAAAAATGACCAATTTTCTTTGATCAACCCCAAACTCATCCGGATGGTATTCATTCCCTTGCGTGACAATATTTTCATTTAAATATCCGGTTGCAGTAGAGGAACGGACAAATTTTCCATCTTCTATTTCTTTTTGGATAAATTGTGTTTTGAAAAATGTACAATCTCTTATGCCTGTATTGTAATCTTCGACAATTGGTATACCTAAAACATCTGAAGTGGCTTGTGCTAGGGTTTGGATTAATCCTTGATCAGGAATGTTTTGTTGTCTAATAAAAATAGGGCCGTTACTTCCACGTTCTTGAGGGCTTTGTGTCATTCCTGTATACGTTTCATTTTCAATAAATAATGAGCGAATACTATCGTAATTCCATGCGTTACTTTCAACTAATTGTGCCCATGTATCATAAAGATCACGACTGCCACGTACTGCAGCCATAAAATTATGTTGCGAGCCTCCACCAATTACTCTACCACCCAACAATCTGAGTGGACGTCCAATATTTTCCTCTATTTTAGAAAGCGCGTTAAAGGAAAGCTTATTATCATTAGCTAAATTTACTGCTGTCACAATAGAAGGGCTACTGTTTGGCATATTCGTTCCTGCTTCAAGGACGAGGACTGAAGTTTTTTTGTCATCAGTTAATTTTTTAGCGATTACTCCTCCGGCAGTACCTGCACCAATCACGATGTAATCAAAAATATATTTTTTTGACATGCTATTATTCCTTTCAATATAAAATTTAAAACAACAAATTCAAGTACAATATACTATGAATATATCGGACTGGATGCCTGTACTTATGAAGGAGATTAATAGTTTAGTAAAGGCTTAGTTATTATAATAGGACGTTATGTTAACTATATATGAATATCATATTCATCCAAATTTGCACAAAATTGTCCTTACTAGCGGTACAATTAAAATTAGTAGCAATGCATTTTTAGAACCTCTTAACGTATAAAAATATACGTGCTACCCCTTTACGAAAAAATTCCTACACCATGTGCAGGTTTGTCACGCCATCTTTAGTAATGGTAACCATATTCTCACTTCTATGATCTTTAACTTTATAACCGCGAGATTTTAACATCTTTTTGAGTGATGTTATAACGTTACAACGGTGTAAACCAATGGTTTTACCACACATACCAAAGTTTTCACCCTCAAATGATTCCATCGCCCGCATAACATAGGAAAGAGCCATTGTTGCTGTCTTCCCAGCACGAATGGAGGCCATCACAAATAATCCCGTCATAATCTTTAACGGGACTGTTAGGCTTCCACCAGGTTAATACCTTCAGCTGCTTCTTGGAAAATAGCTTAAATTTAAAGAGAGCAGGTTTCTTTTTACACTTCGGAAGCGTCGTCATAGTCATCCCACACTTCCTCTATCTTTCCTTCTAGCGTTTACTTGAAACCAACGTCTTCGGATTCTTCACTATCTTTACCTTTAAGGCGAGCAATCTCAGCATTAGCTTTCTTTATCTGAACATCATGCATTTATTCGGTCTATTTTTTCCTTTTCGCGAAAAAATTTCAACTTTAGGGAAATTCAAATTATATTTGATTGAAATAAAGAAAACAATCATAAAGTAAAAACTGGGAAACCTTAATCATAAACGGTTTTCCAGCTTTTAACCTATACTAAATAATCCCCTTTTCCACCAATGTCTCTGCGATTTGAACTGAGTTCCAAGCCGCACCTTTTAATAAATTATCAGAAACGATCCAAAGATGGAATCCTTTTGGTGTATCAGGATCTTTACGTATTCTACCTACAAATGTATCTCTTTTACCCTCTGCACATAATGGCGTTGGATAAATTTGTTCACTAGGATTATCTTGTAAAATAACACCTGGTGCATCCCGTAGTACGTCTTTAATTTCTGCAACGGTCGCTTCTTTTTCAAGTTCAATATAAACCGATTCAGAATGCCCCGATACAACTGGAACTCTGACACATGTAGCTGCCATTTTCAGATTTGGATCTTCTAAAATTTTCTTCGTTTCTTGAATCATCTTTACTTCTTCGAATGTGAAATCATTGTCTGTAAATATATCTACTTGAGGCAATACATTAAACGCAATTGGATAATGTTTTTTATCTTTTTTTACTGGCAATATATCACTCTTCACCTCATCACCTGCAAGCATTGACTTAGCCTGTTCTTTTAATTCATGAATCGCATGAATTCCTGAGCCTGATACGGCTTGATACGTTGAAACAATAATTCGTTCTAAACCAAATGATTGTCGAATTGGTTGAAGAGCTGTTACCATCTGTAGTGCTGAGCAATTTGGAACTGCAATGATCCCTTTATGTTCCCTTAAAGTGTGTGCATTTACTTCTGGAACAACGAGTGGTACATCGTGTGCCATTCGGTATTCACTTGTGTTGTCGATTACGATCGCACCGCTAGATACTGCGTGATTTACATATTGTCTAGAAACTTCTCCTCCAGCACTAAAAAATGCAATATCTATCCCTTCAAAACTAGTTGTTTTTGCCTCTTGTATAATAATCTCTCGCCCTTTAAATTGTACTGTCTTTCCAGCAGATCGTTTTGACGAAAGTAATGTAACTTCTTCTATATTAAACTTCTGTTCTCGCTCTAACAATTCAATGATTTTTTGTCCTACTGCACCTGTAGCTCCAACAACAGCTACATGATAGCCCTTTTCGCTCATTTTTTTCTCCTCCAATATCCTTTGAATAAATTTCTCCACAACTTAATTTTAAAAGAAATTTAATCATTTGAAAAATTGAAATACATGATATAATCGATCACAAATCATGATAATAAAAGAGGTATCATTTATGGAGATGAGACATGTTAAAACATTTTGTGCCATTGTTAAGCATGGTGGTTTTTCGAAAGCTGCTCATGCATTAGGTTATGCGCAACCTACTGTTACAGCGCATATTAAAGCATTAGAGAACGATTTAAACATTCCTCTTTTCGATCGTTTAGGCAAAAAAGTACTTCTTACAAAAGCAGGTTATCAATTTCATCCTTATGCATTAGAATTACTTTCTATTTATGATAAAGCTCAAGAAATCCCTCAAAACAGTGAGCATTTAGAAGGAACATTAACTATTACATCTAATGAATCATTGGCAGTATATCGTTTACCACAATTATTACGTACTTACAAACAGGAAAATCCGAAAGTAAATATCGTTCTTGAGACAAATACAAATGAACAAGCACTGAAAAAACTACATGAAGGGGAAACCGATGTTATCTTCATAATTGGAGAAAGTATAGAGCATAATGATTTTATTACATACAATTTATGTAATGAAACATTTGGATGGATTTTCCCTGCTCATTTCCCTTCAAACACTGATCCACTCCTTTTATTACAAGATACTCAATTTATATTTACAGAACAAAGCTGCGGCTATAGACCAATGGTAGATCGTTTTTTACGTCAAAGCGGAAGAAATCCTAATAAAACATTTGAGACTTCCAATGTTGAAGTCATTAAACAATCCGTTATGTGTGAGTTAGGAATTTCTATTCTCCCTTACATCGTTGTACAAGAAAGTTATCAAAAAGAGCAACTCTGTTTCCAGCCCATCGAAACTCCAGCAGTCATTCAAAGCCATGTAATCTATCATAAATCTAGATGGATCCCCCCGGTATTACAATCGTTTCTTTCACTATTTGAGAAACTAGAAAAGTAAAAGAGTAATAAAAAAAATGAGTAACTGCTCTAAAAAGCAATTACTCATTTTTGTTAAAATATTTGCGTTTATCACAACAAAGATGTTTCAAAATCAATATGTATATTATTTATTAGCCTGTCCCCCACCTGCAATTAATTTACTACCTGAATATGTACCTTTTTGTATAAACACTTGATTAATTAATTCCTTTTGTTCCGCTTGTGACATTACTCCTTTTCCTTCTCCTAAATTCCCACTTTGTAATTTCCAAATTTTATTGTGATCCGTATCAACCTTTTCATATTTTCCTTGTTTCCATCGTTCTAAAATATCCACATATGTACTTTTTTGTGCAACATCATTACTGTTTATAATTTCAAGTAAACTTTCAATACGTTCTTGTGTAATAAAAATATAACCCCATTTTTGATCAGCTTTCGTTTTTTGATGTGCCATTTCATGTAATGCTGTCTGTATGTTCTCATCTGTCCATTTAAAATTTTTATTAAAACCGCTATTCGGTAATGAATGATTGCCATTTTCTAAAAGCTTTGCATCTTCCGCTTTTACATTAATATCAGCTAACACTTCTATTGCGGGAGCTGCTGGTGTTGTCTTTTTCGCAGCTGGTTTACTATTATTTAAATAATACAGCATACCATATGTTAAACCTACTCCAATTACTGCCATACCAGCTATAATTCCTATTATTTTAAAGAATGTTTTCATCTCGTCTGTTTCCTCCCAAATATCCCTTTTCATAATTTCTATCTATTAAAAGCAGGTGTAGCATATTTTTTTCATACTACTTAATATAAATATAACTATTACTTTCCAAAAATGTAGCAACGCCATCTTCATCGTTACTTTTCGCAATAAATTTAGCAACAGATTTTAATTCCTCAACAGCATTACTCATCGCTACACCAATCCCACACTTCTCTATCATTTCCATATCATTGTAGTCATCTCCAAATGCAATCACTTCAGATGCGTCTCGATTTAGATGCTGTAGAACATGCTGAATACTATTCCATTTTGAAACATCTGTATGCATAATTTGACACAATGTTCCGTTATCTGTAATGACTGCCTTACACTCATCAGGCAATTCCTTAGTGAACTCCTTATTTATTGGACCATTAGTACAAACAATTAATTTAGAGGCTTTTTCAAAGTTTAGCTTTCTTATATCCATGACTTCACACGGCACATCACCAAAATAATCAGTAACATCAAAATTTGAGTACAGCTTATCATTTATTTCAAGACAAATCTGATGAAGATTATATTTTTTTGCTATTTCTATAATTTCTAAAATATTATTTTTAGAAATCTTCATTTCATATAAAATATCCTTTCCTTTAAGAACTAGAGCTCCGTTATAACAAATGATAATCTCATTCTTTAACACATTGGGAATATACTGATTTATAGCTCTTGGAGGCCTTGCCGTAGCAAAAATTAGTTCGTCTCCATTATTTTTGCACTCCCTCAAAATATTAATAGATTTCTCTGAAATTGTTTTATCACTTCTTAATAAAGTCCCATCAAGATCTGAAATTATAATCTTTTTCATGTTTGTATTTATTCCCCCTTCAAAAATTATACTTGATACAATAAATACTAGTTGAACTAATCTAGCTTATACAGGCGATTGATCTCCCACCTAACTTCTTTATCCCAGCTTGATTTTGAACCTTACTACCAGTTACCGTAAATACGAGATAACTCTATTACATGATTACTATTTCCTAAATCACATGTATATTTCCTTATATTGTATTTCTTTTCTTTATAAATTGAAAGATTATTCTGTCTAAAAATACCTTCTTTTTCAAATGCAAATTCTACTTTAAGCATTTCATTTTAAGTTTATAAAAATAAATGTTAGCCTAATATTTAAAGGAGATGAATAAGTTTATCCTTCTCAACTTTTCTTACCTAAATATACAAACGCTATTAAGAAAAATGAAACAGCAAACTTACAAATTTTAAAAACAATATATAATTCGAACTCACATATTCAATATGTATAAAAAACAACGAGTACCTTATAAGGCACTCGTTGTTTTTTTATGCACGATTCTCTTTTAACCACTTCGTAATAGCATTTAGTCTAGAAACATCAAAACGTCTTTCTTCACACACGTTTAAGCTGTTTAAACTTTTCACAATTTCTAATTCATTCGACTTTACACTTTTCGCTTCAATCAATTTACAGTACCCGTCTGTGACGGTATTGAGATTTTCATAATAACGCTGAAATGCTTTAGATATATGTAAATGTTTTTCAAAGTTTCTTCTTTTTTTCGTTTGATCAGATTCTTTCCGTTTTCTAAGTTCTTCATCACCCGTGTATAAATAAAAATATTGATCAGGAAAACCAATTTCCCTATTTATCAACTTTTCTTTATAAAAATTTTCTATTAAAGATAATGGTTGATTAAATATATCAAAATGAAAACACCAATTATAACTAAGTGGCTGATAAATATCACCATCAAGTATTACTATTTCATATTGCTGTGATTTCTGCACTGCCATATTCCAGCGCTCCACTTGTTTTTCAAAATACCATGTTCTATGTTCATTTCTAGGTCTTTCAAATAAAACGTTAACTTCTGGAATAATAAATGCACCGTAATTTCTTTCTAATTCTCGACATGTTGTACTCTTACCAACTGCGCTCGCTCCCTCAAACGCTATAATCCCCATATTTTCTCCCTCTTTCATTAGCTAACATCTCGTTGTTTCGACTTTCGCCCCCACAACTGTTTCCATAAAACGATTGAAGCAATTGAAAGCACTATTGTTGTAATGATACTACCTTCAATACCAAATGAGCCTCCATGAAGCACTTCTGATCCATTTGTTACAGGTTTAAATAGTGGCGTTGAGTATATCGTCATACCACTAACTGCAAAACCATAGATGTTATATTGCGCCCAATTCCAAATAGAATGCCACGCGCATATCCCCCAAAGACTACTGTCTTTTAATACGTAAAAAGCTGCAAATACACCAACTAATATTATATTCGATATTGAAAGAATTGTAATACCTGGATTAAGTAAATGAAGAAAACCAAATAAAAACGACGTCACAACAATCCCAATCCATATACGGCTTCTAACAGAAAGAACTGGGAATAACCAACCTCGTACAATAATTTCTTCAGTTGCCCCTTGTATTAAAAATGCAACTAAAGATCCTACAATACCAAATATCGCGGTTAGCGTAATTTGTTGCATTTGTAGTTTTACAATTCCTGTTAATAAAAGTATCATTACTGGTATTGAAATGAAAATAAACCCTATGAATGCACCTCTCAAATATTTTCTTATCCATTGATCTTTCCAAAAACCAATTGATGAAAATGATCGTTTCTCTACAAATCTAATCCATAAAAAAACAAAAAATATAGCACCGCCAAACGTTAGTATCATCTCAATATTACTATAAACCGCCTTTATAAAGGTTGTTTCTGCTTTCGGTAAAAACAGCATAAATAACATAAACAATTCACCTAACGTTAAAAATACAATTGCAAGTATAACAGCGAATATAGGATGAACTTTTCTTCTTCCTTCTTTTGCTGCTTCAATTATTTTAAATTGTTTATTGTGCAATATTCTATCCCCCTCCTAATTATTGTACTCATCAGTATTCTTAAAATATATATAGCCTTTCCTTTAAACTTATTTTTTAATATAAATGATTTTTGTTTGGAATAAATCTAGATTAGGAATAATATATAAATAAAAAAGATGACTTTGTGCCTTTTACCATTTTCTCCTCACATTACAGAATTTATGATACGGGAAAGCCCACGCAGGACTTTAGCCCGTCTTTAGACGTGGGATGAAAGCATCGTTTTTGCATAACAAAACACGGTATACTTTATTCATAGTCATGCAAAAGACGTAAAAACATTTGAGAACGAACAATCTGTACGATATGGTCACAGTACCGTAGCCCACGAACCTATATGGTCTGTTGTGGGAGTGGTGATGGCACACCGCAATCTTGCACGTCAGCGATACCAGAAATGGACTTCGCCTTTGGTAGCAAGAATCCCACTGACGTTAGTCAGCTAGCCCCTTTAGGGGTGGGAGTGTCAATTACTGGTATTACCAGCACTTGCTATTTCACACCATTTGTTGTAAGATAGTAATTAAGGTCAATTTCACACTATATTTTCTTTGCATATTATCAAGTATCAATCAGGGACATCTTTTACTCCTTATGGGTTTTTGATAATATGTGAACTTTTATTTTCAATCAAATAAGGCCGATCATATTGTAATCTTTTTAAATTTTAGGAGGCATTACCATGACATTAACAGGTAAAGTAAAATGGTTTAACAGCGAAAAAGGTTTCGGTTTCATCGAAGTTGCAGACGGTAACGACGTATTCGTTCACTTCTCAGCTATCACTGGCGACGGCTTCAAATCTCTTGACGAAGGTCAAGAAGTTAGCTTCGAAGTTGAAGACGGTAACCGTGGACCTCAAGCTAAAAACGTTGTAAAGCTATAATTCAAACAATAAAAAGGTTGTTACCAGCTCGGTTAACAACCTTTTTAATATATAACTAAAAATTTTTACATAAAAGGAGTGGTTACATGTATCGCAATCGAAAGAACGATGTAGCAGAAGTACCACCAGAACAAACCCCTGTTTGGGAATGTGAATCAGAGGATTGTTTAGGATGGATGAGAAAGAACTTTTCATTTGAAGAAGAGCCTAAATGCCCTTTATGTAAAAGCAGTATGAAAAGCGGAGAACGTCTATTACCTAAAATAGGTTGATTTTTACAAGCCCCTCTTATTTAAAATAAGAGGGGCTTTTTATTAATAATGAACATCCTCTATATCTGTTCGTACAATAGAATACATTAATGCATCGTGTTGCTTATTTCCTTGATGAATGTATCCACGTAACAGCCCTTCTTGTTGAAAACCTAATTTAGATAACATATTACACGAAGTTATATTTTCAGGATATGTAATAGCTCCAATTCTAAATAAACCTAAATCTCGAAATCCATAAGTAATAATTTCTCGAGCAGCTTCAGAAGCATAGCCATTCCCCCAATAACGAGGATGCAAATCATATCCAATCTCTGAGCGTTTACTCCAAAGTTGTAAGTTATTTAATCCAATTGTCCCTACTAAAGTATTTGTATCTTTTAATACAATCCCCCAACGTATTGCCTTTTTCTCAAAGTAATTTTTTGAAAAAGATTCAATCATACGTGAAGCTTGTCCAAACTCAGTAAAAGAATTCATACCGTAATAACACGTTACCTCATCTAATGAAAATATTTCATATATTTTTTGACAATAAGATTGTTCTATTTCAACTAAACGCAAACGCTCTGTTTCTAACATAGGAAATGCCATAGGATCACTCCTTTCTCTCTACTAATTCATTATAGCAGAAAAAATATTTATGATTAGGAAAGTCCTCAATGTTCCATAAATCAAACATTTCTAGCGATACTTATCTCTTTATTCTATACTAGCTAATTGTATACCTTCTTACCTTTTGATTACTACTAGTGCATCATGCTTTTATGGCTATAGATTGAACTTAAAATTATCAATAATTGTAAATAGGTTATTATAATGATAAAATTATTAATATTTTGTTCTTGAAAATTGAAAACAACAAGAATAAAGAGATGATCATCTCTTTATTCTCTATTTATATGTAACTAACGCTCAATGCCAAGGAGCTGTTTGTCTCCAGTTCTCCTTTTCTCACCTTCATTTTAAACATAAATTGTATTTTTCTCATTTCCATCACTCCATTCGTAATATTATATTTTATAAATTTGGCGACATTTTCCCCTTCTAAATAAACACCCTAATTAATACACTTGTGTTAAAATATAGAAAAATTCACATTTCTATCATGGAGGTGTATAATTTCTATGTATATTTTTATTGGCTTATCTCTCTTACTCATTTTTCTCATTTTTTTATTCGCAAAAAAATTCACACCAAACTCATTCATGATGACTAATTTTAAAGGAAATAGCTTTAAGACATTTTCAATTGGCATTTTAATCGCAGCTACACTCTCTCTTTCATATGGAATCTATCATGCAGCAACATACCAGCCTCGTTATTTAGATATTAAATTACAAAATCAAAATTACACCGTTTTCGGTAATGTTGGTGAATTCGGTTATTTCTCAGAAAAATTACTAAAAAAAGATGCGGAAGTTGAACTATATTTCGTCTCTTGGGAAGTAATGCAGTTGGAAAATCCAGAAATACTAATAGAGTACCCTTCAGGAAAACAGGAAACATGGAAGCCAAATATAATTTTAATACCTACAAATAAGTTAAAAGAAAAACATAATATAAAAGAAATTTATCAACTATCACCGTATTCATTTAAAGAGTCTGGAAAAATAACATTAACAATTAAAGAGAAAAAGGCAACAATTAAAAAAGTTTCAATTCAAGTGAGATAAATACAAATAAAATGCCCCTCCATTATGCTGGAGGGACATTTTATTTGTATTCTACATTATTTTGATGGTTTATTTAATGTCGCAATTATTTCATTTGCAGTATTCTTCCCGTTTCCAATACACGCACCAATTCCGACACCGTAATATGAAGCGCCAGCTAAGTATACATTAGGATACAAATCCATCAATTTTTCTTGTAATCCTTGCACTGCTTGATTATGTTCTAAATGATATTTCGGCATTAAATCTTTCCAATTTGTAACTTCAATTACTTCCGGTTCACCTTTAATTTCGAGACTCTTTTCAATATCATATAAAGCAACTCGGACTAATTCTGCTTCACTATAATTTTTAATCGTTTCATATACTGGATTTGTGCTCTTATAAAACATTCTTACTAACAGCTTTTGTTTACTAGACGTGTGTTTCCACTTTCGGCTCGTCCATGTACAAGCATCACAATGTAAATCACTATTTTCTGAAACGATAAACCCTGTACCATCTGCCGGTAGTTGTTCATCTGGTATTTCAAAACCTAAGTAAATACTAATAAGCGATGAATTTTTAAATTTATTAAAATGCTCGTTTAACTCACTAGACTGTAATAAAGTTTGTGCGATATCATGCGGAGCTGCTAAAACAACATAATCAGCTTGTATTGTCTCATGATTTGCAAAAGAAACCTCATATCGATCACCTTGTTTACTTACAGCTGTCGTTACAGCACCTTTTTTAATGACCGTCTCATTCAGCACTTCTTCTAAGCGATCAATAATCGTAGATAGTCCACCTTTAAATGATACAAACTTTTTATTTCCTGCTGAATGAAATTGCTTTTTATTCTCTTCAAAACCTTTAATAATACTTCCATATTTATTTTTATAATCCAGTAAATATGGCAATGTAGATGCCATAGTAAGTTCATTTAATTTACCAGAATATACACCTGAAAGTACAGGAGCGATTTGTTTTTCAACTAATTCTTTTCCTAAGAAGCTTTCCAAAAATATAGCAAGTGATGTATCCTTTGTAAACTCTTTATTTTTCGTTATAAAATCTTTTAAAGCAACAATCTTCCCTTTCGTTGAGACAAGTGTACTGCTAAATAATGATTCAACACTCATAGGGATCCCAAATATAGTGTCAGAAGGAATTGGATGCAATATGTTATCAGCGTATATGTAAGAAATACCTGTTTCGTTATATACCATTTCACCTTCTAAATTTAAATCTTTTACAAGCGGCAAAACATGTTCATTACGAGCTACGATTGAATCTGCTCCTGATTCCATAATAAAATCCTTTTCTTCCACACTGTGGATCTTCCCACCTAAATACTCTTCTTTCTCTATCAGGATTAAATTCAAATCTATATTATAATCCTTCTTTAATTTTTCTAAATAAAACATAGTAGAAAGTCCAGTAATACCTCCACCGATGACAACGACTGTTTTCATATTTGCTGCGCTCCTAACCGATACAATTAATAAATCCTATTTTATTATACCCAAAACTCCTCATATTCGACTAGCAGCTTGCGCATTCTGTAAGAAATTAGACAATATATATAAATAAAAAAGAACTATAACATAATTCAAATCACGTCATAGTTCTCTCTATTCTAAAAACATAAACCAATTTATTAATTTGTCTATTTCTTGGCTAAGCGCTATTACTTTTTCATGTTGCAATCCATAATTTGAGACTAAATACAATAACTCTTCTTTTTTCAATTCAATTACTTTTTCTAACTTTACTAATTCCATGTCGTCTTTATTCGCTCCAATTTTAAAATATATGTATTTTAGTATAGCCTACTTACATAATAAGTAAAAGTCTCATACTAATGTAAAATCTTACATATTTGAAAAAATAATATAATACTAACAAAAAAAGAGACTTACACTAAGTCCCTTTTTACAGATCGTATTAATTCTCTACCATCTGTTAGTCGCTAATAATACAACGAAATTTATCTAACGTTTTATTTTTATATTCTGGAGCTCTTTTCAAGTGATCGAAATAACTGTATGAAAATTTAAATATATGTCCAAAATCCCAATTCAATTCACTATAGTCTTTATGCCAAAATACGTTTTCAATCGGAAGTATATCAACTTGTTTTGCTTGTATGAGCGGTAGACGATCTACTGGAGAGTTTATATTTATATGATTATTCGATGTGAAATCGCGACTTTTTCTAAGTACATAAACTAGCTTTAATAGTGGTTTTATTCCTCGTTGAAATAATTCTATATGTCCTAAGTCATATAATATATTAATAGCATGCGAAAAAGTTAGCATATGACCAATTAAATCGTGATGTGATTCTGCCCTATAAATAATATTGAATTTAGATAGCTCATTTAAAATGAATTTAGATAATTGCTTTGGATTTTTAATTTTAATCTCATCATTATTTATAATTAGTTGCTTTACTTCTTTAGTTGTAAGACCAATCCAAGATCTACCTGGAATTGTTTTTTGAAACGATAATATAAGGTTTGCAATATTATTAATATCTTGGTCACTCCCCCAATGACATAACTCCTTAATTGCTAATAAACTTAAAGAAGCGTAAATTACATTATGACCAACCCAATGGAGTTCATCAATTGTTTGTTCCAAAGATTTGATTATCGTTTCTTCAGCACTTTGATAATCGACCCCTTGTTTATTATCAATTGTTTCGCCTAACCTTTGCTTATGAAGCATCATTTTCGTTTGAGAATAAATGTTACATGCGGTTTCTTCATCAATGCTATTATCTTTCGTAAAAAAATAACTAGCAATTGCAGCTGCTCCAAAATGCGCATGCCAAATATCATTTGTTTCTTTTTTACATTGAGATATAATTGAAAGCCCCTCTTTTAATACATTTATATTTTCCATATCTATTATCCCCTCTCAATCCTAATAAAAATGGCCTTTTAGCATCTACAAAGTTGCCAAAAAGCCAGGTAAAAACTCTCGAAACATTTCTACCTTAGCTTAACGAAGGTGTTAACACAAATAAGATATGATTCATCTCATCACTCTTATTCAAAAATCTATGCTTCACATTCGGTGGAATACGCACAACATCTCCTTCTTCTAAAAAATATTCATTCCCCTCAAGTTCCACATACACTTCACCCTTCATTACAACAGCAATTTCTTCTTTATCTTCGTGAGAATAATGACTTTCTGTTGTATTTGCGTGTTCATTTAAATCCATCATTAGCATTTCAATGCGAGCTTTCATAAAGTCTGGTGTTAACACATCATAAACAATATGATCATTATTTTCTCGATATACTTTTTTCCGATCTTTCTTCTTCGAAATAAGCGTGTCTGTATCAATATCATTAATAAAAAGAGTAAATAGCGGTACATTTAATGCTTTCGCTATTAATTCCAATACATTTAAAGAAGGATTGGCATGTCCCCTTTCAATTTGACTAATAAGTGAAGTACTGATTCCTGCATAATCAGCAAATTCACGAATCGTCATATTATTTTTCTTACGATAACTTAAAACAGTTTGACCTAGTCGATAATGAATCATTGTTACAACTTCCTTTCGTCCATCATAATACATCTTTCATTCCTTTTGTGCTGACATACTAAACAGTGGTAATTAATCCTTCCTTATTTCATCTTAGGCTTATATACTAACTTTTGTACATTATATTATATACAGTTTATTATAATAAACAATCAAACGGAGGGACAAACTTTGAAATCACCTATTCTTTCATATTTCACCTTATTTTTCGGCGTGTTCGCCTTATCTACTTCAGCAATCTTCGTAAAAATAGCAGATGCTCCTGCAGCAATCACTGCTTTTTATCGATTATTGTTTGCTACAGCAATTCTTTTACCATTTCTAATATTTAATACAAACAATCGAAGCGAACTTCGCTCATTATCAAAAAAACAATGGGGATTTGGACTCTTATCTGGATTATTTCTAGCAGCTCATTATGTCCTATGGTTTGAATCATTACAGTATACTTCTGTAGCTAGTTCTACAGTTATCGTAACGTTGCAACCTTTATTTTCAATGGTCGGTGGTTATTTTTTATTTAAGGAAAGGTTTACGAAAGGTGCGATTGTAGGCTGCCTTATTGCAATTTCAGGAAGTATCGTGATTGGGTGGCAAGATTTTCAAATTAGTGGCGAGGCTTTATACGGCGATATTTTAGCTTTTATTGCTGCTGGCGTCATAACAGCTTACTTTTTCATTAGTCAACATGTTCGTAAAGACCTATCCCTAATACCGTATTCGGTAATTAGTTATGGCAGCAGTTCACTCTTTCTCGGTATATTTGCTTACACTCAGCAGTCATTTTTCTTCAATTACTCTGCACAAACATGGTGGTCCTTTATAGGTCTAGCATTCATTGCAACGATTTTAGGACAAACAATTTTCAATTGGTTATTAAAATGGATGAGTACTACTGTTATTTCAATGAGTATTTTAGGAGAAACGATTGGAACGTGCATATTAGCGTATTTCATTTTGAATGAAACGATTTCGTTACAGCAAGGTGCAGGTATTTTACTTATTTTTATTGGATTAACCTTGTTTTTGCTTCAACCGAAGCTGCCGAATCGTAATCAACAATTTCAAAAAGCAAGAAAAGCATGACATTAGTTTGCCATGCTTTTCTTGCTTATTTATTATTGCGGAGATTGTTCCATCTGTTTTTGCTGTAACCTTTGCTCCAATACATGAATCATGAAGAGGAAATGCTCTGCTTCTCTTGTAACATGATCCGCAAGCAATGGATTTATGACACTTCGAATTTGGCATGTTTGAATTAACTCTAACCCTGCTTTTTTGAAATTCCTTAACTCAACAGTGGCATTTTCACTATCCTTATTCATTTTTCCTATAATCGGATATGTTGGTTCTTTTTGATATAACATGGATTCAACATCTCTAGCTTGATTTAGAAGAACTTCAAAATCATCACCAAATTTCAGTGCTGTATGAACAAGATTTCTCTCCGATTGATCCAGTAATGACCCAATAAAACGGGAATGTTCCATCATAATACGTAACCAAAAAACATTCTCACTAATAATTGCATCTTGAATAGGATCCATTTTCCCCTCGTTAAACTTTTGGAGTGTCCGCATAAAATATTCTGCTTCTCGTGCAACATGATCCACTAAAAGTGGGAAATTAAACCCTTTTACCTTACAATTAATAATTAAAATAAGTAAATTTCTTTTATAATTACGAAAAGCATATACGAGTTGAATACTCTCTTCATTTAATTGCCGAACTGCTTGAACAGTTTGTGGAATAGTAAATGCTTTTTGCAGCTGCCTATCAAACAGATTATAAAATTGCTCAACTTGCTGAATTAAATTTTTATCGTTACGATTAAATCCCTCACCAAGAAATAAAGCATGCTCTTTCATTATACGTAACCAAAATCTATTTTCAGTTATAGATCGCTCAATAAATAATTGTTCTGTTAATGATTCAGGTGGAGCCGCTTTCAACTCCGGCGGCAAAAGCATAGCTCGCTGCGGGTCCATAATAAAATGGCCAGGAATAGGTTGTTCTTTTGACATTACAATCACTCCTTATTCCTTGAATACGCTATTTTGCTATGTATAAAAATAAATATAATTTAAATATACTTATGCGATGATTTTTTCAAGGTTTTTGAAATTTCCACATATACATTTCCCTATCTCATACTTTGGCGCAGGTTGATCTATACCTTTAATACGATGTTTATGTCCATTTTGTTCATTCCCCTTGCACATAGAAATAGATTCTATTAAGTAATATGCTTTCCACATCAAGATGATTCCTAATGCTTCACCTGCTAAAACATCCGTTAAATAAAAATTGCTCTTTACTTTTAATAAACTAAAAAAAGCATGGCGTCATTTTGCCATGCTTTTTTCAAAACAAATCGATATTTCAGTTCAATTTATACCTCTATTTATTATGTACAATCAAACCATTTGGTCTAAAACGACTCATCATGATTTCATTAATAAACTTTCCATGAGCCTTCAAATTCCCTATTTTTACACCTTCTTCTACAAATCCAAATTGTTCATATAAAGCTTTCGCTCCGGGATTCATTTCTAATACACCAAGTTCTACTCGCTCTAACATTAACCAATTGTCAGTAAGATCAAGCATTTTTGTAAGTAATGCTTTTCCAATTCCTTTATTGTGATATTCGCTATCTACTCCAATGAATAAATCTCCCGAGTGAGATCTACGTCCTGGACTTTGAGTTAAACCGATAAATCCAACAACTTCCCCATCATACTCTGCAACAAATTCAAATTGATTCGGTGCTAAATTCCGAATTCTATTCTCCATCGCATCTACGCGCATACTAGGTAAGAAAACCATATAAGGTAAAACATCATCTTGAATACATATACGATGAATTGCTCTAGCATCTTGTATTTCTACTGCTCTCACATTAATCTCCATCTTTCTCCCCTCCATTCAAATAATCATATAGACATTCTAATATGTTATGTAAAAATCCTTCCTGACCTCATTTAATTGTGTCATTTTCATACAATTATTTCGGTATAATAGTAACTTTTCAATCTCAACACTCTTCACTCTATGAAAAAATCAAATCACTTGGAAAAATCCAAGTGATTTGATTTTAACTATTCACCCGATTATACAATTCAAGTAGTTCCTCTACAGGAATATTATTTATTTTCATACCAGTTAGATCACTATTTTGTATTTCAACATTTTTTAGATTACTATTATTTATTTTACTACCTTCAAAGTCGCATCTTTCAAAAGAAATAGGCTCCTTACCCTCTCCAAGGTTTGTATCTATGAAATGAACTCCACCTAATGTCACTAATTTAAACTTACTATTAGATAAATTCAAGTCCGTATATAGAGAGTTCTTTAAATTTATATTTTGGAACTTTGAATGACTAAAATTACAATTACTAATATGGCTATTCATTACATTACTATTAGTCAACGAACTCCCTTTTAAATTTACTTGGTAATACTCTGTATTTGCCATATTACAGTTTTCATATTGTCCACTTCTCATATCTTTATTTCCAACTAAATTCCCTTCAGTTACAGATCTCTTCATACGTTTTATATAGCAATACTCATCTTCCGTTTCAAAAATTGTTTCATAGCCCATTTTTTTATAAAAGTAATGATTATTTATTTGCCTGCTAGATGTCTCAAGATCCCAAATCCTTACGTTTTGGAATTTCTCTTCTATTAAGTTTATAACTTGTGATCCAATCCCCTTTCCTTGATGTATAGGATCTACAAATATACGATCAATTCTACCGTAAGACTTACCAGAAATCGTAACTATAATTCCCCCGATAATTTCTTCATCCATCATCACTTTAAAATAATCTAACTCTTCTATTGAATACTTAGTCATTTCAACCAAAGAATATCCTGGTGGTTGAATGTTGTAATCAATTACATGCTCTTGGTCACACAACCATTGTTTTGCTTCTTCATCAAATGTTCTTTTCATTATTGCTGTTAACTTTTCAGCGTCTAAAATTGTAGCTTTTTCTATAGATATTATCGTCATTTTGTTTTCCCCTTTAATGTTACAAACCAATAATTTATTTAATCAAAAACGTTATTGAATTACTTTTGTTTTTAATACTTTTCCCATTATTACATACGGAACATCATTTCCACTTGGATGAAATGGCTCTAATACATTCACCCAATCTAATCTTTTATATAAAGAACGTGCTCTCTCATTGTCTATTTGTGTTGTTAAAACACTCGTTTTATTTGAAATTCCTTCTAATAATCCATTATGTAATTTCGTTCCAAGACCTTCATTTCGATATTGTGGGTGGACTGCTAACTCTACAAATTCAAAACAATCTTGTAACCATAAATCTACTTGCTCCAAATTTAAAGCTTCTCTCATTAATTGATTATAGTACTGTCCTTCCAAAGAACGATAACCATAAGTAAAACCAACTATTTCATTTTCATCATTTATTGCTACTGCTCCTTTAAAATCTGTATATCCCATATGTCTTGTAATTCGTTCTACCATTTCATCAAAATTTGTTTTATTAAATACTTTACAATATAGTTTTGCCATATTAATAATTATGGCTTCATCTTTTCGTATAGGTAATATTGTCATTTTCCCACTCCTATTTTTAGTGATTGTATTTACCAGCACTTGTAAATAATTATAAAATAAAGAATATTAAAACGAAATATATATCTTCTTATTAATTTACTTAATACAATAAATCTACACAATAAAAAGCTCTGAAGCATATTCACGAATAAGTTCATGCTTCAGAGCTTTTGTATATTTCATGTTGTTCATTTATTAAGCACCTTCCGTGCCATAATCTTCAATTGTTAACTTTACATTATATTTAATTGGAGTCTTACTAAATACTTTATCCCAATCCTTTTCAACTTTCTTCCATACTTCTGGATACTCGATTTTCAATCTAGTGTTAAAGCCAGCAACGTCAGTTTTATATTCCTTTTGAATTTTTTGCAATGTATGTTTCACTAATCGCTTCACTTCTTGCTCCGCTGCTTGCTCCGCTCTTTTGAGAAATGCATTTTTAAAAGCTTCCTCTGACTCAGACCAATTTTCGGTTAACCGACCTACAGACTGAACATTGACGTCGAAAGATATTTTATCTCCTTTAACATGGGGCGTAATTTTACTTTTTATAGATTTCACTTCATACATAACTAATTTTTTCGTCTTTTTATCATAACTTTTCACCAAGCCACTTTTCCCTTTTGCAGTAATCCACATTAAGCCTTCTAATTCATTCTCGTTCAAAAAGCCCCGGAGTTTTTTTGTACTCCCTTTCATAATAGCTGCACCTACATATTTCACTTCTCCGTTTATGGAAATCACATTCGGTAAAAGAAAACTCGCACCAGATTTCACCTTTCCTGGTAGTTTTGCAAGTGGCATAGGTGGTAAAATTCGTGAGGATCTATATTGATTATCCTCGATTTCAATCAAGCGAAATGCTGGAATTTCCCCAGATTCTTTCGATTCTAACACATCACTAGCTAGCCCTTTACTAACCATAATAAAGCAACTAGGTCTCATCTCATTATCACGAACATAGATGTCCAATAACTGCGTTAAATTATATGTTCGGGCGATACTTTCACTAACAACTATTACTTTCGTATGATGAAAAATGATAGGCCGTTGTCTTCTTAATGCAACTTCACGTATTGATTGATGAAGAGAATCACTTGTTTCTGCAACATTCATATAAGCTTTTTGTTGTGATACTCCACCTTTTCCTCCGTCTGATGATGATTGTGCTTTAACAAATTGATAGGTGGTTGTTATTAAATTCTTCTTTTTATATCCACCGCCCTTTTCTTCAATTTCTTTCTCAATCTTTGTTTCTTTTTCTTTATCTATTGCTAAACCTACGGCGAAACCTAGCTCTTCAATTTCATGACTACTCCAGCATCCTGTAAGTAATAAGAGAAAAAGTATTGACGTTATTCTTATAATAATTTTTCTACTGTTAACATTTTGGTTCATGCCTTTTTTTCCTCCTCTTCGAAATCATAAGGAGAAGAAACGGGAGAATACCAAATAATATTATCGCTGCGTTACTAATCAAATTTCCAAATTCAAATAACTCATTTATATTTTTTGGAACTTCAGCAATGATATATATGACTGGGAGTAATCCATACAAGAAGGAATGAATGTTTTTATTAAAAAGTTGTGCTAACCCTAAAGCAGCTGCATAATAACAGATTGTATATGTTGCAAAGATTTGCATAATCCATATCACTAATAGTAAAGATTCGAACCGTTCAAAAATTAAACCTTGAATTTCAAAACTTCTCATAAGGTCAATTGTAGGCCATGTTCTCAGCAATACACCATCGATAGAAAACGCTCCTATAACCATTACTACTGTAATAACATAAAAAAATAAAGGAATCGTAGTGCCAATTATAACAACTTTTACTGCTTGAGACGGTTTCTTCATAAATGCTAAAAGTAACAACATAATTTCAACACCCGAATATGCCATAGTTGTTGTTTTTAGGCCTTTTAATGCCGGAACAATCCCTAATCCTAATACAGGACGAAGATTATCGAGTTCAAATATTCCTATACTCATAAAAGATGTCACTAAAAAAATAAAAACTGTAATTGGAAAAATAATTTCAAATAAACGTGCTATCGCATTTATTCCGCCTAGATTTAAATACAGACTTATCCACATGAATGGTATAAGAATAGCCCAGTCAGGCGTACCTTCTAATAGAAAGAAACTTGTTATACCTTCCAACGTTCTAAGTTCAAAGGAAGAAAGTGTTAAAAAGTAACCGATAATCAACAAACTAATTAACACTCCAAGCCATTTCCCTACAAGTTCTTGGCTATATTGATAAAATGTTTTTTCAGGAAATTGTTGACTTAACTTCACGATAATTATGCCTGCAACTATCGCAATTAATCCTCCTAAAATAACCGTTATCCAAACATCAGGAGTTTGCACTTTCTCAGCTGCTGTTCTAGGTAAAGTGAGGATTCCGACAGCAAGTATATAATTGATAAGAATCACAGCTGCTTGTGAAGTGGGAATTTTGTCCTTTGAATTCATAATCATTCCTCTTCACTTCCTTTCCGTACATAGTCTTTTAAATTCAACATTTTTGGACGTCGCTTCATCATCTGAATTGGCATACGAACAATAAAATCCTTCCAATCGGTAAATTGATATAAGACAGCTGGGCTAGCATAAGGTACACCAAAACTTTTAAGCCTTGAAATATGACTGCATATAAATAAGAAAAATAGAATAACTCCATATAATCCGAATATAGCAGCGAAAAACATAGCTACAAAGCGAAGAATACGTAATGGAATTGCTGTACTATAATGAGAAAGTGCAAAAGAAGAAATAGCTGTGGCCGCCACAACAATTACCATTATTGGACTCACAATTCCAGCTGATACAGCTGATTGCCCAATGATTAATCCTCCTACAATTCCCATCGCTGAACCAATAGGCTTAGGTAGTCGTAGCCCTGCTTCTCGTAAAATTTCAATTGCAATTTCCATAAATAATCCTTCTATAATTGCAGGAAACGGGACGCCTTCTCGCCCTCCTATAATTGAAATGGCTAACTTAGTTGGAATCAATCCAGGATGGAATGAAATAAATGAAATGTACAGAGCGGGAGCAAATAGAGAAATAATAGCCGTTCCAAAGCGCAATAACCGAATCAGCGTACCTGGTATCCAGCGTTCATAATAATCTTCGGGTGATTGCATCATCATGCTAAATGTAACCGGAACAATTAATACAAAAGGTGTTCCATCCAATAAAATTGCAACCCTTCCTTCCATTAATGCAGCGATAACTTTATCAGGACGTTCCGTACTCTGTACTTGCGGGAAAGGACTAAGATAATTATCTTCAATAAGTTGTTCTATATAACCTGATTCTGGCACATTATCAATATTAATTTTCTGAATTCTCTTCTTAACTTCTTCTACTAATTCTGGATCAGCAATTTCTTTCATAAAGGCAACGACCAACTCTTTCTTGGCCCGTTCTCCTACATGAAATTTCATTAAAGATAATCCTTCATTTTCACCATGTAACCGCAACAAAGCAGTATTATCCGACAAAACTTCTGTGAAACCTATCCGTGGACCTCTGACCGAGCCCTCAGATATTGGCTCTTCAATATTACGTGTTTTTCCTTTTTTTGTATTAAGTATAAATACATCTGACAATCCATCAATTAATAATGCTGTGGAACCAATTAACACTTTTGACATCATTTTTTGTGCAGATTGCATCTCTTCCACGCCACTAATAGGAAGCACTCGGTTTTTAATAAACTCTTTTGAAACTCTTTCTTCCTTATAAGATGATTCATCTTTATACTCATCAAAAAAATTACACATTAATGATTTCATAATGTGCGTATCAATAAGATCTTTATCTGACAGCCCTTCTACAAAAACAAGAACTGCCCGGATGCTAGTCCCGCCGATATTAAACTCTCGACAATACACGTCCGAATTATCAAGAGCTTCTTTTTTTATGACCTCTAAATCTAAGTTGAAATCACCTGTAAAATAGTCTTCAGAAACTTTGGTCGTGTTATTCTCATATGCATTGCCTTGTTCTTGGCTTTGATTAACTATTGAATCCTGCGCTTTCACCTTCATCACTCTTTCTCAAAAAACTTCCTATACTACTCTTCTTTACATATCAATATTTATTCTCACTTAAATGCCCCGTATAGTTCGTTATATTATTCTTTTTCTAATGTGCGAATCCAACTAAAAAATCTTGAAATTATATATGGAATGAACAGTGCGATAAAGGCTTGTATAAAAACTTTCCACTCAGGTACATACGAAACAATCGTGTCCCACATTTTAATCATCCTATAACAATACATAATTTTAGAAATTCCTCACTCAATTGGAATTTCTTATGAATTATTATGTCTGTTAAGAAAAATTTTAATGCACTTAAAACTTCGTCATACATTTACTCTATATTTTTCGAAGCCTGTTCAAAATGACCATTCTTTATCATCCCAACAAAAAAGAAGGTTGCCTAAAAATCAGTTTTACTGACTTTATCGGCAACCTTCTTTTATAAAGTATCTTCTTTTTGTAATTGCTTTTCTTCTTTCCAAAGCTTTCCTGGCCAAAAAGCGAAGCGTCCTAAAACGACTGTAATCGCAGGCACAAGCAGTGGTCTTACAATAAATGTATCTAGCAATACACCGATTGCTGTCACAATACCAAATTGAACAAGAACTTGAATTGGTAACGTACCTAATACTGCAAATGTTCCTGCTAAAATTAAACCTGCGGATGTAATAACACTGCCTGTTTGTATAACGCCATTTTTAACTGCTTCTAAATGATTTTGTTTCTTTTTATTCTTCCATATTTCAGAAATCATAAAGATATTATAATCTTCTCCTAAAGCAACTAAAAATACGAATGCGTATAACGGTATCGCTCCTTGTATTGCCGGAGTTCCCATACCAAAATGAAGTAAAATCCATCCTGCTCCTAACGCTGAAAAGAATGATAAAACAACAGTTACAATTAAATAAACCATTGCGACGATAGACCGTAAATAAACTAGCAATAATAAAGCGATGATACTAATCATCACGGGAATAATAACCGCTTCATCACGTTCCGTTATTTGTTTTGTATCATACAATGAAGCTGTTTCTCCCCCAATCCACAATTGATCTTCAGCATTACTAATCCCAGCAGTTTTTAATACCTTTTCTACACTACTTTTTAATTGAGGGATTTGATCTAATGCTTCAATTGAGTACGGATTTTCTGCTAAAGAAACTTCATACATTTTGATTTGATTATTTTCTTTTCCCTCTTTTGGCTCTTTCACCGTATTTACAAAAGAAAATTTCTCTATCTCTTGTTTAATAGGAAGATTTTTTCCTTTCGTATCAACCACAATTTTTACAGGTGCTAATTCACCAGCTGAAAAATGCTCACTAATTAACGTAAATCCTTCACGTGAAGGCATATCCTTTGGAAACGATTCTAATAGATCATAAGTGTATTGAATACGTGGTACAAATGAAGCCAATCCACCTAATACAAATACAGTTAGCATAATAATTGTCCACGGTCTTCGTACTACAATATCTCCAAGTTTTTTACTAAATAAGCCTTTTGATTTTTTGACTTTTATTACTTTCTTTTTCTTTCTTGCAAACTCCTCATTCATCGAAGTTGTTCTCGGTATAAACGGGAAGAATGCAATCCTACCGAAAATTAATAAAAATGCAGGAAGAATTGTTAAAGCTGCGATTCCCATTATAAATACAGCAACACTAAATGGTACTGCAAATCGATGAAAGGCACCATAATGAGCAAGTAATAATGTTCCTAACCCAAGTACGACCGTTAATGCACTCATTATAATTGCCCCGCCAGATGCTTTAATCGCAAGTTGCAATGCTTTATATTTACTTTCTTCTTCTAACAAGTACTCTCTATATCTCGAAATTAAAAATAGACAATAGTCCGTTCCAGCGCCAAACAATAATACTGTCATGATTGATATCGCTTGGGCATCTACTTTAATCCATCCATGATCAACTAAAAAACCAAGTGTCGGACTAATAATACCGTATGCAAAGCCAACAACAAGTAAAGGTAAAATTGCTAAAATTGGTGAACGGTACAGTAAAATTAATAAAACTAATACGAGTAGTACAGTAGCAACTAATAATTTCACATCTGCTTGACTAAATAAACTAACTGCGTCCGTTTGAATCCCTACAGGTCCAGATAATCGAACATGTAAACCGGAGTCATTTATTTTTTGTTTGAATGGATCTACATCCACCTTACTATTCACTACTTTCCGTAACTCTTCTAAATTACCTTTTAATACATCAGTTCCAGCAGCCTTATTAAAGAATATAGGTGTTACAAATGATGTACCATCTTTTGATACACTTTTCAAAAGTACTTGCTCTGGAATTGTATCAAATGGTGGTAATGTTGATTGTTCTTTTAAAGGACTAGCCTTTAATTCTTTATAGACGTCTTGTATTAGTTTATAGTCTTTTGACTGTAATCCACCATCTCTATGCCATACTACCAGCAACGGATTTCCTGCATTATTAGGAAATTCTTTTTTCATAACTGCTTCAGCTTGCTGTGACATAGCTGTTTCAGGTAAATTTTTCGGATTCGGTTCTTTCGTACTGTTTACTTGTGGTAACGTAAATGAAAGTACTAATGTAATAAGAATCCAAACCGATAAAGTTATCCATTGCGTATGCTTCCCTGCTACAAGCCTCCCTAACATATGTAACGGGTGCTTTTTCATAAAAACCCACCTTCCTTTTTCCATCCAATATTAATTATATATACTGGTCAGTTAATTAATCAAGAATGTTTAAAAATTATGTTATAATTAACTCAATAATAAATGTCAGGAGCGAATGTATTTGGAGCACAAACAACGTCCTCTCGGAAGGCCTCGTCAAAATAAAAATACAAAATCTACAAAAGAACTGATTTTAGAAGTTGCAACTCGGTTATTTCTTACTCAAAATTATCAAGTAGTTTCAATGGATGAGGTCGCGAAAGAATGCGGTGTTACGAAAGCAACCGTCTACTATTATTATTCAACAAAAGCCGATTTATTTACCGCTACTATGATTCAAATGATGATACGTATAAGAGAGAATATGGATCAAATACTTTCCACGAATAAAGCTTTGGAAGCAAGATTGTTAGACTTCGCTAAAGTATACTTACACGCAACGATGGATATTGATATGAAAAATTTTATGAAAGATGCAAAACTGTCATTATCTGAAGAACAATTGAAACAATTAAAAAATGCAGAAGATAACATGTATAAAGTATTGGAAAAAGCACTCGATAACGCTATTAACCTTGGAGAAATACCTAAAGGAAATCCTAAATTTTCTGCCCACGCTTTCGTAGCTTTATTATCAATGGGGAATTTTAAGGATGAGAATCACAATCCTATTACTGCAAATATAGATGAATTAGCAAAAGAAATCGTTTCTTTTTATTGGAATGGACTAAGTAATTAATACTAAATAGATTTCCTTTAATAAAAGAGCATGTTTGGTATAATTCAAACATGCTCTTTTATTATTTATATACTAGTAATTAGATGATACTTTAGCACTATTTAACAAAAAAATTTTATCCTCAACTTTTACAATTTTTGAAGTTGAACATTTATATTCTCCTTACTTAATCCCCCATGGTAACAAACTACAGATTCGATATCTAGATTTAAATACTTCTCTAAAGACTGTTGTGCTTCCTTTACATTTAGTGTAGTTGGGGCATGAACTCCTCCTAACTTTCCATTCACACTATACATAGAGTCCCCAGCGACAAGAGTTTTACTTTGTTTCAAATATAAACTGATATGACCCGGAGTGTGCCCTGGAGTATGGAGAATTAGTATCCCACCGCAATACGGAAGTTCTTGCCCATCAATCACAGTAGCACTTACTTTTCCTTTTGGTGGATTCTCTACATTTCCATCTTTCAATAAAGGTAAATCCCCCTCAATATATGGCTTATCTAGCTCGTGCGCATAAACTTTAATATCGCTTACACCGTTCTCTAATAATTCAGGAAGGCTACCTATATGATCTATATCCTGATGCGTCAAAATCACGACTTTTAGCTTTTCAAATGATACCCCAACCCTCTCCATCTCTACTTGTATATCTCTAAATTGTCCAGGAAATCCAGTATCTATTAAAACTGCCATTTCATCATCCCATAAAAGAATCGGGTGAATAATATACTCTTGAAACTCAAGATGTAGCATTCCTACTCCTTTAGCAATCTCCATACAGTAATTCTCCTTTATAATGAAGTTTGAAAATATGTACGATTACACCGAGAATTTAAAACCCTGCTATCTTATAATTTGTTTTGTCATCCCAATAGAGAATGCCTGAAACCCTATAGCTTCATAGTAAGATTGCAATTTATCTACACACATTAGTTGCGGAATAACTTTGTTTTGTTCACAGTGCTGGATTAATCGTTCTACTATTTCTTTTCCAATACCAATGGACTGATATTCTGGCAATACACATACACCACAAATAACACCTGTTATTACTCCATCGGATATAACACGCCCCATCCCAATTAATCGTTGCTCTTTAAAAGCATATATTGCATACCAACTTTGTTTACACATTTGTTCCAATTCATTAACCGTTAATTTAAGAGAATTCCATCCTAAAGATTCGTATAAGACTAATAATCCATTAAAATCTGTAGGATGTTCACTTGTGTAGCGTATACTATTTTCCATGTAATACTCCCTATTCTCTGACTTGTTTATATTTCATAAAACTACCCTTTATAAAAAAAATTTGATCGACGTGAAAATAACTAGTACAAACTTCAATAAGAAAAATAGAATTCCTTCTCAACATAAAATAAAAAGAAGTTACCTCACCTGAGTTAACTTCTTTTATATAAGACTATCATTATATTATCAACCAAAAATCATACAGCTACATACGATAAGAACAAACAAAACTAATAAACTATTTGAGAAATAACCCATAGAATACTACCCCTTTATTTAATTATGTAAAAGATTTTATCATAAAATGATTTACAACATAATAACTGAAAAAGACATTGCATTCATTAGTTATATATGTTTAGTAATATTTTTTTTTACAATTGGTAAGAAATTTCACATTTGGTAACGCTATCTAACGGGCTTTTGAGCAGCACGATGGACGTCAACAAGATCGTAGTTTCATTGCACTTGAAAACGCTGCAAAATAACAAAGATATACTAGGATTTAATTTCATCATAAAAGAAATCAAAAGACTCAAAAATAAAAAACTCATATTGCTCTTTCTATAAACCTTATTAGCACAAAACTCCTTTTGGTTTCTATATAAGGATAATTAAATGTAATAGAAGGATATACCTTATAAAAACATTTCCTATTAATAAAATACTAATGATTATAGGCTATTGTCGGTATTTTATTAATACACTTTAATAAATAAATTTTAAAAACCATTGTACATGCTCATACATAAATAAAAAAAACGAATATATTGACATTGAATAGTTTTAAAAATCTAAAGTAATTTCAAAAAGGAGATTAGATAATATGAGCGAACAATGTCCAATTAATGTACCATGTCAGGTAGACGGACGAACTCAAACACCATTAAGTGATGCGGCAGCAACACCAATTCTTACTCCGGGAGCACCGATTGTAAAAATACCAGTTGTATTAGCAGAAAGAACGATTCAAATTGTTGTAGAATCTGATATTTCATTAGATCCTCCAGCAGTTGAAATTAAACGTATCTTAAAAAATGCATTTTTAACACAATGTAAGTTAGTTCCTGTAGCATTTACTCCAGTACCAGGTACAAATTACCGCCGAGTTACAAGAGCAAAATTATTTGTACAAGGATATATTCGTAAAAACATTGAATATGCAAATGACGAGTGTAATGGAGTGCTATATGACCGCATTGCCAATGTTCCATTTTCAGGTTTTGCTGATTTAACAGCTGGTGATTTTCTATCACAAGCTATAGTAGCGGCTTCCTCAGATACTACTTCTCACTTTATTAATCCTAAAAATGGTGATCTACCACGTTTAGACAAATACTTCTTCGAAAATACAGTTTTTTATAATGAACAACCGTATTGCGAATTAGTCAGCGCTCAATTTTTCGAATTAGACTTTTCACCTTGTCCAACAGACCTAAACGAACCATTTGAGACTCTTCGTGAAAAAATTGTACTAGATCTTACTTTAAAAGTTTTACAAGTACAACAAGTACAAGTTTAAAATAAAAAAGCACTCATTTTGAGTGCTTTTTTATTTTATAAATTTGTAAATAAGAGCCCTTCTTATTGTTCAAAACCAACCTACTTAAAAAGAAAACTATAAAATAAAATGAAATGGAATAAGTGAGCTTTGTTTTTTACTACCAATAATGAAACCAACATGGACAGACGTACAAGCAAAACATACTCATTTTCCCTTTAAATTCGTTAGACCCTATCCTTGTTTATATGAATAGCTTTCTTATTCGAAAATAGATTTTTAAAAATTCCTACCCCTACAATTAATACACCTATTCCAACTAATTTATTTATTTGTATTGGAACGCTCTCCATTCCAAACAATCCCAATGTATCGATACATAATGCAACAACTAATTGAGTAATAAGACTAATTAACACCGTATACGCTGGACCTAAACTCTTTATTGCACCCATTATACAAATAATTAATCCAATGCCAAACAATCCGCTTATATAAAACAAATAGTTTGTAGTATAAAAATTAATGCTAATACTTTTCTCTGTTATGATATAAAATAGAACAGAACTCATGAGACCTATTCCAAGAACACATGCAGTTGTTAACCACTGTCCTACATTTTCATTCACTTTCGTATTAAAAACAGATTGTAAGCTAATTAATATTCCAGCTAATATAGCTAAACTAAATCCAATCAAAATCTTCCTCTCCCTTTCATTACTCATATATATTATCTTTAGCAACTTCCTTCATTCCAGAAAGATCTTTAATTACAATAACTCCATTATCCTTTTCAATTAATTTTTCTTTATAAAATTTTTGTAACACCCGAATTACGTGCCTATAACTTACTCCTACAAAATCTGCAATACTTGATACAGAAGTTGCATCCAAATCCTCTTTATACATATTCCCGTTACTATCTGTTGAAATTGAAAGTAAATAACTAGCTACACGTACTTCTACTGAATAAAGTAAATTTAGAGCTGTAAAACGAGTCGATATTTTTAACGTATTCGCAATGTTTTCAAGCAGGAAATTTATAAATATAGGATCATGTAATAACTTATTTCTCATTACCGTATTAGAAATGGAGATAGCTACAACATCTGAACAAGCTTCAACAACATTATGTGCTTTGCTATTTTGTATTAATTCAATATCACCTACAATTGCCAATGGATTGATAAAGCGAAGGATTAGCTTCTTTCCTTCTGGTGTAATCGTGTACACTTTTACTTTACCTTTAACAACAAAATACAAACGATCCATTTCATCATCTATATTGCAAATAAGCTTGCCTTTTTCAAAATGATTTACTTGAAAATAATCAGTACTTATTCCTGAAAAAATTTCAAGCATATTATAAGCTTTCAAATATTGAATAATTAAGTCTGATTTATTCTCCACTTACAGTCCCTTCTTTCCTTACATATTAAACACAACAATACCTATAATCATTACTATTGTTCCCACAATATGATATCTCTCCATCTGTATCTTTTTTATTTGAAATAATCCTTTCATTTCAATAAAGGTTGCTGTTAACAATTGAGCAACCATAAGTGTTCCAGCTGTCAATGTAACTCCCAGTGAATATATCGCCATAGTTTCTGCACAAATAATTAATCCACCAAATGCACCAGCTGCTAAATATACTTTTTTCACACCCTTTAAATCAGTTACTTTCTCTTCTTTCTTTAACAAAAATACAGTTGTTGCAATAAGGAACCCCATTAAATGAGTTATAATACTTGTTGACCATATGCCGATATGTGAACTAAGTTTCGCATTAAAGGTTCCTTGGAGTGTTATAAATACGCCAGCAAAAACAGCAAATACAATACCTTTCAAAAAATCATCTCCTAATCTTCTATTTCTGACTTAATTAAAAGCTATAATCCTACAAAGGCAAAAGGACAAATGTCACATCACTATGAAAATAACGAGAAATGAACAAAAAAACACACCTCAAAATATTTGAGATGCGCCTTTATAGAATGATCAATATATAACATTTAACAAATTAAAACTACGCTATATTAACAGGTTTATTCTTCATAACAAACTTTGCAAATAAGAAACGCACAAGTGGCCCCATAATAATTAATTGTAATGGATACGCCATAATGAAATTTTTAATAAAAATTGAAAAGTAAATAGCAACGAATGAGTCACCATGTAACCCATTATGTAAATACATCATAGCCATTCCGTAAAATGACATAAAGAATACCATTCCGATTACCATTGTTGTTGCCATCGCAATAATTATGTTTACTTTTTTTGATTTATCAAATGGTAATGCAAATACAATCTTTTTCGCACACGGTCCAACGATACATATTTCAATTAATAGCGCAATAATAAATCCAATTATTAGTTCTAATACGATCTCCTTAATATGAATTGGCCATCCTGCTCCATTCATTAATAAATTGTAAAACGTCATAACGATAACCATCCCGAGGCACATCATCATACCAAATTGGAGGTTTTCCTTTCTTGTTGTTGGCAATTTCCATCATCCCTTCTCTTTGAGTCTTTGTCATTATATCGATATTGGAAACCTCTTCGTAAGTGAACATTTTGTGAACGTTTCAAAAGCGTTTACGTGTATTTCTTTCACTCTTCACTCAAATCTTCCCATTCTATAACTGTATGCTTATAAAGGTTTTATATATTTCAATGTTGAATTACTAATTTTAACATTGAAATGCATTACTACTAGGAGGATAACTATGAATGAAGCAGAATTTTACGCATATCACATCGTTACAAAGAAAAAAATGAATATCGGACAAATCATTCATTTTGATAAAAATCAAACTAATACCCTATATCACTTCTTTTTTGAAAGAGAACAATTAAATGCTACTGGCGAAGATTCTATTCAAATTTTAAAAAGCCATTATATAAATAACGAACTACATATAAATAATGAAAATGCTCAAGTAGTTATGAATTATATGGATCAAACAATTAGAGCTGTTAGGGAAACCATTGTCGAAATGGTTAGACTGCAAGAATTTCCTGAATATCCTTCAAGGTTGTCTTGCTTATATGCTTCCAAAAGCTATGAAGATGCTTTGAAATGGAAAGCGCTATTTGATTCTTACAATCGAGAAGTTTTGCAGATTGTTAAACTACGAGTAATCGGAAGTTCTTTTGAAGGTGACGGGAATCTTTTACCGAAAGA
The DNA here is from genome assembly GCF_030348325.1 of Bacillus hominis. Taxonomy (NCBI): domain Bacteria; kingdom Bacillati; phylum Bacillota; class Bacilli; order Caryophanales; family Bacillaceae; genus Bacillus; species Bacillus hominis. The sequence goes on along the minus strand of NZ_JAUCFS010000005.1, from coordinate 2,233,164 downwards.
AGATGGTATTCCTTTCGCTCAAAAAATTGAACAAGCTAGAGAGTATTGGAAAGGAAATGTTAGAAATGAACTTCCTGAGCTATTAATTAACGGGAAAATTGAAGTGGTGGAAATTATTGATGATTTTTCAACTGCCAATAATCTGTAAATATATGAATCATGACAAAACATAAAAAAGAGTATTGAATTTACCTTCAATACTCTTTTCGTACATTTAAATTATATTTGAACAGCATAAGCTTCAATTTAATTTGAGTTAAGTTTTACAGATTAACCATTTCATAACCATTCACAAAATATGTTATTGTTTCTAGCTCATCTTCATTTAATTCTCTACCCAATTTTTGTTTATACGCTGCCTTTATCTTCTCTTCATCGCCTTTATGAGTTTCCGTATAAGTTCCTACTGTTTTAAGCAAATGAATTTCTTGTAAAAATTCAGCCCGATCTATTGCCTCTCCATGAGAAAGAATATAGGTCTCAGCATCAAATTTCTCTAATTCTTCTATTAATGTAAACGTTCGTTTCGTCGTATAGTTCCACTTCGAAGAAAAAATATCTGCATATATACAGTCTCCTAAAAACAATATCTTTTCTTCTTTTATATACATAACAACAGAGTCATGTGAATGATCTCCGCCCACATGTTTTAACACGCATGTCACTTCACCAAGGTCTAATTCAAGTTGATTCTGGAACGTTAAGGTCGGAGGAATAATTTTAATATTTCTCGCTTTTTCATTAAACTCTTTTTTGATACAATCCGCACAAAATTCAATTTCAGTACCCTCTTTTACACGTGCGTCCAACGCTTCATCTGTCCATTCATAAGAAACAAGTGTACTCATCTCTTTTTTCGTTTCAGAATGTGCAATAGACAATGCATCTTGTAGTACAGGCAATCCAAAAATATGATCCCAATGCCAATGTGTTAATGCTACGAAATCAGGATTTGATACATTCTGTTCTTTTAGCATTTCTAAAAACAATCTCGCATGTGCTTCTGAATTTCCTGCATCAATCATTAAAGTTTTTTCTTTTCCAACGACCATTCCTAATATAGGTCTATCTGTTTCAGAAACTGGTGTCATATACCAAAATGAGTTTCCTATTTTTTTAATTTGCTGCATAACTAATTCCTCCATTTTATGACTGTGTAACAATTTCCAGACGAGAAATTCCTTTATTTTGTATTTTGATTACTATTAAATAACAATGTCAGAAATGAAATCATTCTACATTTTTTATTATCTAGTGAAATATAAATACTAATTTTGACAAGGGAATCCTTTCTCAACATTTGTTACTTTTAATCTATTTTACGCTACGAATTTACATTTAAATTATATTACAATTTGTATAAATGAGATACATTTTACAATATCGAAGGGGTGTTGAACCTTGAATGCAAAGAAAACAATCGTTCCCTATTTCGGTAATGTGTTAACAGGTAAAGAGTTGATCAATCAATGAATTTAATGAGGAGGGCTACCATGTTATCAGCTGAATAAAAAGCAGCAACTATACAGTTGCTGCTTCCAACATTTCTTTTTGTATTTCAACACGTTTGATTTGGTGAGGGTCTTTAGAAAGAATTTTAAATGCATATCCTTCGCTATTTATTGTTTGCCCTTCCTCTATATCATAATTCTGCATCAGAATCCAACCACCAATCGTGTCAACATCACTATCATTCATATGTAATCCTAGTAAATCATTTAATTCGCTAATTAATACCTTACCTTCTACGACAACATGACCTTCATTCATTTGCTGGATGGGCGGACGCTCATCTTCATCGTATTCATCACGTATTTCTCCTACAATCTCTTCCAATATATCCTCAATGGTTACAATACCAGCCGTACCGCCATATTCATCATATAACACAGCCAATGGAATACGTTTCTTTTGCATTTGTAGTAAAAGATCATGTATTGGTATGGTTTCAATTGCTTCGATTACTGGACGTGTATACGATTGAATAGAACTGAATTCTTTTGTTTCCTTATTCATATAACGAATAAAGAAATCTTTCACATTCACCATACCAATGATTTCATCTTTATCTTCCCCAAATACTGGGTAACGTGTGTACTTTTCATCATGGATTATTTTCATATGGTCTGCTAAAGAATTATCTACATGTAGCCCTATAATTTCTGTACGTGGGACCATGATTTCTTTCGCAATCCGATTATCAAATTCAAAAATATTATTTACATATTTGTATTCAGCTTGATTAATTTCTCCACGTTCATAACTTTCAGAAAGAATCAGTCGTAATTCTTCTTCTGTATGTGCTACATCATGCTCTGATGCAGGTTTTAAGCCGAACATTCCTGTTATCATCCTTGCAGAGCCATTTAACAAGCGAATAAACGGATACATGATTTTGTAGAACCAGATAAGCGGAGCCGAAAGTAATAAAGTAACCTTCTCAGCCTTTTGAATCGCCAATGTTTTTGGTGCTAATTCACCAACTACAACATGTAAGTACGTCATTATAGTAAAAGCAATTCCTAAAGATAATACACCTGCAATGGAAGGATTGATGTTCCACTTATCAAATAAAGGATGTAAAAGCCTCTCAATCGTTGGTTCACCTAGTGCCCCGAGTCCCATTGCTGTAACTGTAATCCCCAATTGACAAGCTGACAAATATTCATCCAAGTTTGATGTCACTTTCTTAGCTGCCAGTGCACCCTTCTTTCCTTCTAATACAAATTGATCAATCTTTGATCCTCTTACTTTTACAATAGCAAACTCAATTGCCACGAAAAATGCAGTACATGCGACTAAAACCGCTACCATGATTAAATTAAATATGTCCAACTAATTCCCTTAGCTTCCTTGAAACTAAAGGATTCACCTCCTGATATATTTTCTCTTTCCATACCTACAATTTCATACACATTAACATGAGATTGAATACAATCTACATTCTCAAAATGATGAGGGGTACTCTGAGAAAATCGAGGTCATTTAGCCACCTATCCGAGTCAACATCTGAGTCCAATACATTTCCACCGCCTTGATTAAATTATCTATATGTTAGCATGAGAAATAAATCCCAGTCAACGTTAACATTTGAAATACCATGAAAAAGAAAACATAGTTGTAGTTTGGTTAGTTAATTTTATCCCTTTGAACCTGTCCAATTTGAAATCATCACATATTATTTATCTATATTGGAAATAACCGCTCCAGTCATGGCATCAATGTACTGGATAGCGGTCCTGGAATGACGATCACACGCTTGATAAACAAGGATATAGGATTCTGTTTCACTATCATAATTTTTGTTCCAAGCTAATTCAAAATCCAAATGATTGATAAATATTTCACTCGCTTCTTTTTTTGAAATAACCGGTTCAACAGGGATATGGCTCAATTGTTCCATATCAAAACACGGTCCACTATAATGATCAACCTGTCCTGTTTGACGATTAACAACAACCATAACTAATTCAAGTTGAATTGGTATACCATGACCGTTATGCATATGGAATGTATATGATTCTTTCATTGAAGAATCATCCTCTTCTTCCTCGTTTTCTCGAACAATCATTTGTAAATACCGATAATAATCTGGAACAATCATTTGTAAAAACGCAATGGCTTTTTGATAACATGCTTCACGACTAAGTCTAAGATTGCCACTTCGTTCATTAAACCACATAAAGCTTCTGATTTTACCAGTTTTCTTGGAAATGAAGGCTTTAACTGTATCTTCTGACTGTCTTTTGAAAAAGCCATTTATAGATAAATCCCCTTCCTTCATCTCCCAGTCCCGATTACGCCACACTATGCCCGTTTCTTCTCCCATATCTACTTCACGAATGACTTCCATCCTCTCGGTAATACCAATGATATCTTCAATAGATAAATCTCTTCGTACGGTCGTACTCGAAGGAGGAGTAAGCGAGACATATGTATGCGGAGCGTCTTCTTCATGTATAATCGTTAACGTTGGTTTCAAAACGTCAGCTTTATATTTCATAAAAAATTGCTCAGGTTCGTACACAAGACGGAGTCCATCTACTGCTACATCATGAGTAGCGGTAGACAACTTTGCAATTGTCAGTTGAAAATTAAGTCTATTTTGTACGTGTTCAACTAGTTTTTCTTTTGAAATCAACATTTTTGGAATATCATGAATCCTTTTTACACCTTTATATGTAAAGTTAACAATATTCCCCGCGAGGTCTATATCAATATAACAGCCCGCATGTTCTAACGGTAAGTCCATAACAATTTGTTCATAGTAAAAACGGTCTGCACAAGTAATTTTTTTTGTTTTATAGTATGTTAAATCTTTTAATGCTTCAGGATAATTGCTAAGTAAGAATTGTTCGGCACATTCTCTTTTTTCCTCTATATTTAAAGGCATCACATCTGAATTTTTATCGTTATTATCAATTGATAAACCCGTCAAATTACCAGATAAATCTAGGTTAATAGTAATACCCTCATCTTGTTCTTCGTTTGTCCATGAAAAAATAGCCTCCCCTTCTCCATTCTCTCGCTCAACATACTCCTCTATGATAGGTTGAAAATGACTAGGAATTTGGACCATCGATATTGCACGTTTCTTTAATTCTTCTCTTAGCAAGCAAGCCACCTCTGTATTTTTGATATTTCTTTCTCTTTCTCTTTCTCTTTCTCTTTCTCTTTCTCTTTCTCTTTCTCTTTCTCTTTCTCTTTCTCTTTCTCTTTCTCTTTCTCTTTCTCTTTCTCAACTATTTTAATGTTACATTACTTAAAAGAATTAATATATTTTCCTGCTTCTTTGAATAACGTCAGTATAATAACTACTTCGAAACCTTTTCAAGAAATCCCTGCATATTCCATTATTACATCCATTTAAATTCAATATATAAATTATAAAGAATCAGTATATTTTTCTCCATAATCAAACACTATTATTTGGACTAATCTGCCTCGCCTGTTAGTAAGCTAAAAAAAGGGTATAAAATCGGAGTGTGATAATATGGAACGTTTATGGATTCCAATAATCGTTACATTTTTTTCGTTCGGTGGATTACTATTAGGAGGTGCTGTTGGAGTAGCAACACGCCAACTAATTGAAGAAAAGATGCATCGTTTATACGCATTATGTGGCGGAATTTTACTTGGGCTATTATCACTTGAAATTATTCCTGAAACATTTTCAAGCTATGAAATCATTGGCCCTATACTTGGTATAGCTGTCGGTATTTTAGTTATGAGTTTATTAGATAACTATTGTCATCATCCTATGATACATAAAAAGGATCAACAAGCATGGCAAACCTTCCTTTTTCTCTCTTTCGCTATATTCATCCACAATATGCCGAGTGGATTTGCGTTAGGCACAGCTTTTATTAATCATAACGAATCTGCCATTCCTTTCTTGCTTGCGATTGTTATTCACCATATTCCTGAGGGATTAGCTTTAATTATCCCCTTTCTCTTTACAAAACATAAATATATTTCATTTTTATTAACCACTTTATTACTTTCTCTTATTCTCGGTACCGGTACTGTTTTTGGCATTTTGATGGAAGGAAAAGCTCTTCATTTACAAGGACTCATTATGGGAAGTGCTATCGGTTCACTTGGCTATGTCACAATTCATGAAATGCTTTGGAAAGCAAAGAAACAGCTTTCTTTCCTTACATTTCTAACATGGGCGACTAGCGGTTTTTTACTAATAACAGTATTCACTCTATTCTCTGGACACCACTAAAATAAATTCACTTTATTATTTGTATATTTTCCCTCTTTTTCCAAAACATAATAGTATCTACCTATTATAAGGAGGAACAATTATGTTTGGGAAAACAGCCGGTGAAGCATTAGTTGATCTATTAATTGACTGGGGAGTAGAACACATATACGGAATGCCTGGAGATTCCATCAATTCTATAATTGAAGCTTTAAGAAAAAAACAAGATAAAATTAAATTTATTCAAGTTCGCCATGAAGAAGCTGGTGCATTAGCAGCGGCTGCCTATGCAAAATTAACAGGAAAACTTGGTGTTTGTATGGCAATCGCAGGACCTGGCGCTATTCATTTATTAAACGGTTTATATGATGCGAAACTCGATAAAGCCCCTGTACTAGCAATTTCAGGACAAGTGGAATCTGATTTACTCGGAACAGATTTTTTCCAAGAAGTAAACTTAGAAAGAATGTTTGATGATGTCGCGGTTTATAACCAGCGCATCATGTCAGCAGAACAACTACCTGCTGTAGTGAATCAAGCGATTCGAATGGCTTATACGAAAAAAGGGGTATCTGTTCTTACTATTCCAGATGATGTTCCTAAATTCGAAGTGAAAAATGGTGCTCGTGTTACAAACACTTCTTTTACATTGCCTGAGTTATTTCCGCAAGAAGAAGATTTACATGCAGCGAAACTCGCAATAAATGAAGCAAAAAAACCTGTTATTTTAGCTGGGAAAGGAGCAAAGCATGCGAGAGAATCTTTACTTGCATTCGCAGAACATATCGGTGCTCCAATCGTACTTACATTACCCGCTAAAGGAATCATCCCTGATGAACACCCTCTTTGTATTGGTGGATTAGGATTAATTGGAACGAAACCATCTTATGAGGCAATGAAGCATGCGGATACTTTAATTATGGTTGGTACTTCTTATCCGTTCACTGGTTTCTTACCTGAGAAAGCAAAAACACTTCATATTGATACAGATCCTGCTCAAATCGGGAAACGTTATGCGACCGACATCGGCTTAGCTGGTGATGCTGATAAAACATTAAAATGGTTAATTGAAAATGTAGAAAAACATGAAGACCATTCCTTCTTAGAGCATCATCAAGAAATGATGAAAAAGTGGGAAGAAAAATTACACAATCAAGAAGAAGATTCTTCGACTCCAATTAAACCACAGCGAGTTATGCATGCACTGCAGAAAGTAGCAGAAGATGACGCAATTCTTTCAGTCGATGTTGGAAATGTAACAGTATGGACGGCAAGGCACTTCCGTATGACGAATCAGCAATTTATCATTTCTAGTTGGCTTGCAACACTTGGCTGCGGTTTACCTGGTGCACTTGCTGGACAAATTGCTTTCCCAGATAAACAAGTGTTTGCAGTTTGTGGTGACGGCGGGTTCGGAATGACAATGAATGACTTCGTAACAGCTGTTAAATATAAACTGCCAATCGTTGTAGTCGTATTAAATAATAATAAAATCGCCATGATTAAATTCGAACAAGAGGTTATGGGTAATATCGAATTCGGCACAGACTTAACAAATCCTGATTTCGCAAAATACGCAGAAGCTTGTGGTGGTATTGGATACCGCGTCGAACAGTTAGATGACTTACTCCCTGCTTTTGAAAACGCAGTAAAACAAAATAAACCATGTATTATTGATGTAGTTGTAGATGTAAATGAAGCGCCAATGCCCGCAAAAATCACATTTGGGCAAGCAGCTGGTTATACGAAACATATGATAAAAGAATTATTTGAAGAAGGTAAGATTGATTTACCTCCACTTTAAACGAAAAAAGATAGCTGAAAACAATTTGTCTTCAGCTATCTTTTTTTATTTTTGTACCTCTCTATAAAAAGAAAAATCATTCACATTAGACTGTATTTGCTTCTCTACTTTCACTTCTTTATTTTCCCTCTTCGGCCTTCTCACATTTCCTAGCTTAATTGCATCTTGCATACTATTACTAATATCACGAATGATTTATTGAGTATTCACATTAATATTATCTACTTAATCAATCTTTTTCAAAATGGATTCCTTTTGTCTCTTATCAATATTCATATGTTACAATAGTACCAGTAGTATCAGTAAAACCATCAAAACAATTCGAGCAACCACCACAACCGCCACAGCCGCCACAACTAAAGCAACCGAAGCAACCAAAACAACGGAATCCACCACAACGAAATCCACCGCCACCACCACAACGACCACAACCGCCACAACGACCACAGCCACCACAGCCACCACAGCGACGAGCAGCATCTTCTATATAGTAATATGGATATTGATTTTGCTGGTCCCAATACACAATATTTCCAGAATGGTAATCATTCAGGCTTAACGCTTGTAGTTCTTGTTGAAACTTATTCATTTTCATGACCTCCGTTTGTTAACTACAACCCCATCGATGTTTTCCTATATTTCTGTTTGTTAAATCTAAGTAGAAATAGCGCTATAAACTAAGTTCAATACGTACACCAACAAAATATGACCTATCACTAGATGATGCACCTTGTTTATATACCTATTTTTATTTTTTTACTATGGATTCATTTTTATAAATGGAAATTATAATTTTCCTGGTGCACTTGCTGGAACAATTGTTTTTCCGGATAAACAATTATTTGCAGTTTTACCTCCACTTAAAAATATAAAAGAAAGGTAGCTGAAAACTTATTATTTCCAGCTACCTTTCTCTATTTTGATACCTCTCTATGAAATGAAAAATCGTTCACGGTAGGCTGTGTTTGTTTCTCTACTTTCCCTTCTTTCTTTTCCCTCTTTGGCCTTCTCACATTTCCTAGTTTAATCGCATCTTGCATACTATTACTAATCAAATTTCCAGATAAGATTGTCATACTATAAAAAAGTATTGGTATTACCACGATCCAAGTATGAGTAGTTAAATGACGGAAATTTTGACCAATTAATCCTGTCCATTCTTTTGTTACACTATCTGCCTCTGTACCAAAGATTATTGTTCCACCAAAAAACAATTGCAACAAACCAAGGTGTAAGAGAAGTAATAAAGTGCTTACAAATTGCTGAGCTACTAACAAAAGAAATGATGATAACATATGCGGCCATACATGGCGTTTCAGTCTCTGCCACTTATTTCCGCCAAGCACTGTTGCCGCCAACATAAATTCTTCTTTCTTAATACGTTTGACTTCTTGCGCTACATACAACATAACTGTTGGTACTGCAAGACATGTAAGAACTAAAATTTGAAACGTAACTCGCAAATGAAACGGAGCAGCTACCTCCCCACTGTCGAACATTAAAACTGTCTTTAATATAAAATAGGAAATCATAATCATCGGTACGATACTAAACGGATCAAAAAAAGATGAGATAACTGGAAATGAGCGTTTACTGTACATACCAAGTAATAAACCAATAGCTCCCCCAATCACTACACGTAAAACTGCGATAACTATACTCGCTCCTACGGTCCATTTTGCCCCTTCTATTATTAATTGAAATAGATCGCGGCCTTTCACATCACTTCCGAACCAAAATTTACTCGATGGTGAAAACGGAGCAACCTTTAATTCTCCTTTTTCGTCATACATCATCGTTAGTTCACGAATATTCCCATCGAAAAACAACGTATTCCCAATACTAGTAATCATAAGGACACTTAAAAAAGTTACACCAAACCAAAATCTTATATCTCTTTTTACAACTTGCCACATATTACGCATCCTCCTGTATTACATTTTGTAAGAACGTATGTAATAAGCGAAATATGATAAAGATCGGTACGTATAATATAATTAAACTTACTGTGAAAATTTCTATATTCGAATATTCTTTTACGAATACAAACATTCCATATGTGTTAAAAATCCATTCAATAATATATAGATTGGATAGCATAAATAAAATATTTGTTTTTGCATAATAGACTGTTGTTAACAAGACATTCCTTGAAATATGGTGCGTCAAAATATGTCTTAAACTTAGTCCTTTGCTCTTTGCAAATATACTATAATCTTTCTCTAATTCTTCCCTAAAACGTAATAATAGTAGCTTCATAAATAATAACGTTGTAGGTATAGCAAGACATATTATTGGTAACAAACGTACTTTTTCTTCTCCTAATCCAGCAAGTTTGATAGGCATAAAACCTGTTTTTTGAAAAATAATTATGACAAGAAGTTGCGATAATAAAATAAGTAAAATATCTGGTATGCTTTCAAGCGCAAGAAAAATCCCGTTCCATATTCTTTGTTTCATAGGAGAACGCTGTAGTACAAAAACAACAAGTACATACGCTATACATAAAGAAAGTAAAAAAGCCGAAAGAAATACTATCATCGTTTCAATATAATGGGTCCAAATTTGCGGGAACAATTTTTTCGGTACCTGAAACCCATATGTAATTTCAGCTGGGTGAAGTACTTTCTCTCCTACATATATGATTGCATTCCAAAAACCGATTAAATCAATTTGCAATCCCTTAAATAACCGAGGGAGCGCACCTAGACAGATAATACATAAGATTGCAGCAAATAACTGTAAACAAGTAACCCCACACCACTTACCAATTCGAATGAACATAACTATTACCCCTTACTTTTAGAAAGAATATTCAGAATTTAAAACCCAGATATATTACATCTCTTCAGCTACACCCTGCTCTCTCTTTTGCCCACTAGGTAAAAGAGCTTGATATAAACACGTAACAAATAATAATAAACCAAATAAAATAATATACAATGTATCTGCACTAATCCATTTTGGGAACAACATTGCTATGGCGCCAAGAGATAACAGTTGGAATCCTGTCGTTAATGGGCTAAATAAACTTTGTTACGAAATAACTGTAGCATTTCTTCCGACAAAATATTGTTATTTCAGTCATTTCTAGGAAGTTATATTATATTTTTCGACTATTATCCAATCTTTTCCTTCTTTATAAAGAACATCCTATAAAAAAGACCCCTGTTATGAAAACAAGAGTCTTTTTTTACTATTTCGCCACTTCTTCTCTCGGCATTACCATACCTTTATAGAGTTGGACAGTAATCCAATAATAAATGAAATAAATTACTATGAAGATTCCTATTGGCATCCACACTTTTACAAACGGGTCAACTAATATGAAGCTGAATAAGTTAAGCCCTACTAAAACGTGGGAAATTCCAATAATTGCTGGGAAGATAAATAAATATGAGATTTCTTTATATATACTTTTTGTTAACATACTACGTCTCACACCAATTTTCCGCAGCATTTCATATCGGCGTACGTCACGAGAAGCACCTGTTAATATTTTGAACATAAGGGAACTTGCCATCATAGCTAAAAAGGCAATTCCGAGGAAAAATCCCATAAACATTGTTCCGCTCATGAAACTGTTCATAAACTGATAAATTGTCATTTTCGTATATAGTTCTACTTTTGCGCCTGTTGTTTTTTCAATTAATTCTTTTTGTCTCTTATCTATGTCGAGTAACAATGGTTTATATTTTTTCATATCGTCTACTCTTACTAGCATTACACTATGTTCTGTTCCTTGAACTGCTTTGTAGTGTTCTTCATCAGCAATTCTTACAGGTTTTCCGTTAAATTGATTATGTGTAATTTGTATTTCTCTTACAACTGCATCTTCCCAATCTTTTGGCATAGGAGGAAGCTTTTTCGCTGCTTCGGGAGCTTCCAAAGCAGAATAGACAGGTTCAGTTAAAGGTTCAGCCACACGTTTACGTGCAGGCTCTTTTAAAGTTTTTGTATCAAAATGATCGGAAACAAGTGGCGGTTTTGCAGTTAAGTCGTTACGTAAATAATAAACCGCCTCTCCATCTACCTTATACTTATACTTGCTTTCCTCAACAATTTGCATTTCTTTTAATGCTGCTGTATCTTGTTCATTTGGATCATGAATTACGACATCATATACACGTGAAAAGTCTGTCATAATGCCTACATTTTTTTGAAATGCCATACCTGCTGTCATCGCACCTGCACCTAATGCAATTAACATCGCTACAGTACCTAGTACTCTCGATAAACTAGTTACTCGAAAACGTAACTGTGCATAAGTAAAACTATTTAAGCCCGTTTCATTTCGTTTTTTATTCCCCTTAATTTTCATTACAAAAAGTGGAAGTAATGAGTTAAAAATGAAATACGTTCCTAATGTCGTAACGATTGTCGCTATTATAAATCCTAGTTCAGCAAACATTTTTATATTTACCATAAAATAGTATCCTGCACTTACTAGTAACACACCTAGTACTGTCATAATAACAGTACGAGTTTTGTTTTTCTTAACCTCATCTTGCGTTTCGTCTTCACGTATTAACTCTAATTCTGTTTTACGTAATAATCGGAAACTATTCATTAAACCAGTAATGAAAAATAATATTACGAAGAAAATAGATGTAACTAATATAGCTGGTGTGTACACAGATGCGTAATTACCTTTTGCTGAAATTTCCATTCCATTCATTAAAAAATTCCCTGCTACACTAGCAAGTACTATTCCTACTAAAATACCGATAATAATACTGACAATACCCATACCAAACGTCTCAATAAATAATAATTGCGCTACTTTTTTCTTTTTCGCCCCAAGCATCATGTACATCCCGAGTTCTTTTCTTCTTAATGTAAGTAAAAAAGAATTGGCATATATGATGTAAAAAACTGTAATGAAAGAAAGTAATATTGCACCAACCCAGAAGACGAGCCTAATACTACTAATGAGGCTATTATCTTTTGTAAATTCACTATTCATCGCCATCGTTTGGAACATGTAAAAAATACTAATACTAATGACTAGACCAATAAGTAAAACCATATAATCCTTTAACATTTTTTTCATACTATGACGTGATAATTTGAATAACATAGTCTCGCCCCCTTACTTCGACTCAGTTGCTGAGCCCATTTGGGCAAGCACACCTAAAATATCTTGATAGAAATTTTCTCGTGTTCCTTGACGATTTAACTCTTTATAAAGAAGTCCATCCTGAATAAATAAAATACGTTCACAATAGCTCGCACTAAATGCATCGTGTGTTACCATCAAAATACTTACATTGTGATTTTCATGTAAATCTTGCATCGCTTCTAATAAACTTTTTGCATTTTTACTATCGAGCGCTCCTGTTGGTTCATCTGCTAATACGATTGCTGGATTATGTACTAAAGCTCGTGCTGCCGCTGTTCTTTGTTTTTGTCCACCAGAAACGGATGACGGATATTTCGTTAAAATTTCAGTAATCCCTAATTTCTTTGCTACTCCATTTACTTTTCCAGTAATCTCACTTGAAGGTACGCCTTGCAGAGAAAGTGGTAAAGCGATATTTTCATAAATTGATAAGTTTTCTAGTAAATTAAAATCTTGAAAAATAAATCCTAATTTTTGAGAGCGAAAATCTGATAATGCATTCCCCTTCATAGAAGTAATATTTGTGCCAGCTATTGTTACACTACCACCTGTCGCTTGATCCAGTGTACTAATGACATTAAGTAAAGTCGTTTTTCCAGATCCAGAAGGACCCATAATCCCAACGAATTCTCCTTCTTTAATACTTAGTGATACACCCCTTAACGCTTTCGACTGATTCTCATTTCTTTTCCCATACGTTTTTTCTACACTTTCTACTGTTACTACATTTGTTGACATCTCATTCACTCCATCCCTTTTGTATAGTATTAATTTCCCATATATTTCTTATATTTTTCTCATAAAAATTCTTAAGAATTTTTAATTTTTTCAACCACACATTGAAATACATAAGAAATACGAACGATTTCTCTACTTAATATTCTCATTTTTCTAAAATCCGTTCATTCGATTTCCCTTACATTTACCTTACATTTTTGTAAGGTAAAAATAAAACACACCACTTCATAAGAGCATTTCTTTGTAATGAGAAATGTTTTTTATTTTTGTCAAAATTAAAAGGATATTTCAATAACAATAATAACATAATAAAAAACAATACAATTTTATTGTAAAACGATAAATCGTATGATAAAATCATGTTGTCATTAAATAAACGAGGTGCTTTTTATGAAACAAGTTACGACACTCTTTTTAAAGCTAGCTATTATTTTTATAGGAATCCCAGTTCTTGCATTGTGCATATTTTTGGTGCCTAAGATCGGGAATTTTGCTGAAGAATTATATCCAGATATTGCTTATATGCAATATCTCGTTTTAATCGATATGTACGCGGCAACGATACCTTTTTACTTTGCTCTGTATCAAGCTTTTAAACTTTTAAGCTATATTGATAAGAGCCAAGCGTTCTCGGAATTATCGGTAAAGGCTTTAAAGAATATAAAATACTGTGCCATCACGATCAGTACCTTGTACTTGCTAGGTATGCCACTCTACTATCTCATGGCGAAAAAAATTGACCCTCCAAGTTTCATACCAATCGGATTGGTCATTATTTTCGCCTCTATGGTGATCGCCGTTTTTGCTGCTGTTCTCCAAAGACTTTTACAAGAAGCTATTAATATAAAATCAGAAAATGATTTAACGGTCTGAGGTGGAGGATATGGCAATTATTATTAATATTGATGTGATGTTAGCAAAACGAAAAATGAGCGTAACGGAGCTTTCGGAGAGGGTCGGGATTACGATGGCGAATCTTTCCATTCTGAAAAATGGGAAAGCAAAAGCGGTTCGTTTTTCAACATTAGAAGCGATATGTAAGACTTTAAATTGTCAACCAGGTGATATTTTGGAGTATAAAAGCGACGAATACACTCAATAAAAACAAGCATAACCCCGTCCTACATTTAGAATGGGGTTATGCTTGTTTGGGTTTTTAAAATTAAATACCTTTATTGTCATTTTATATAACGCTATTCTTTAAATATTACAGAAACAACGTTATTTCAAAGCAATATATTTGTCGTTTTGAGGAATGTAGTGATAAAAAACATAAAAAATAGGCGTATCAAGCAAAGTGTTGATACACCTTAAAACTACTTTGTTAAACAACATGCGTCGTCGTGTAGTATATCTTATATATCTTTAATTACTTTAAATTCAGTATTACATATTAATGGTGTTTTTTATTATCAATCTCATTTCCTATTTTTTATTTCCTCTTTCATACTTTCCACAAACGCATCTAATTCAATAACTTCTGACTTCTCTTCACCATATTTTCGGACATTTACAGCTTCGCTTTCCATTTCCTGATCCCCAATAACGAGAACATAAGGAACTTTTTGCATTTGTGCTTCTCTTATTTTATATCCTAATTTTTCATCTCTTATATCTCGCTCAACTCGAATTCCAGCTTGTGCTAACTTGTCTGCAACCTCATTTGCATATTGTACATGAACTGCATTTGAAACTGGAATTACTTTCACTTGAACCGGTGCCACCCACGCTGGGAACGCGCCTCCAAAGTGTTCAATTAATATCGCTAAGAAGCGGTCTAAAGATCCTAAAACTGCTCGGTGAATGACAACTGGTCTTCTCTTTTCATTATTCTCATCTATATAATTTAAATCGAATTTCTCGGGCATTTGGAAATCTAGTTGGACTGTTCCGCATTGATGACTTCTATTTAAAGCATCTTTAATATGGAAATCGATTTTCGGTCCGTAGAATGCACCGTCACCTTCATTTAGTCTATATTTATAATTTAATGATTGTAATACATTTTCTAATGCCGATTCTGCTTGCTCCCATAATTTAGCGTCACCCATTGAATCTTCTGGACGAGTAGAAAGTTCTACTTCATATTGGAATCCAAAAGTTTTATACACATAATCAATTTGTTTCAATACTGACTTAATCTCACTTTCTATTTGTTCTGGTGTTACAAATAAATGAGCATCATCTTGACAGAAAGTACGAACTCTTAATAATCCGTTTAAAGCGCCACTAAATTCATGTCGATGCACTTGACCGAACTCACACATGCGAATCGGTAATTCTCGATAAGAATGCAATTTGTTTTTAAATATAAGCATATGACCCGGGCAGTTCATCGGTTTTAACGCAAAGCTTTTATGATCTACTTCCGAGAAATACATATTGTCTTTATAATGGCCCCAGTGTCCTGACTTCTCCCATAATTCTTGGTTCATCATAAATGGAGTGCGTACTTCTTGGTAATCATACTCTTTTTGAATTTCTCTTAAAAACGCTTCTAATTCATTTCGAATGATTTGCCCTTTCGGTAAATAAAATGGCATTCCTGGCGCTTCTTCTGAAAACATAAATAATTCAAGTTCACTACCTAGTTTTCGGTGATTCCTCTTTGCCGCCTCTTCAACAAAATGTAAATGCTCTTCTAAGTCTTTTTGAGAAGAAAACGCAACACCATATATACGCTGAAGCACTTGATTATTACTATCTCCTCTCCAATATGCTCCTGAAACATGAGTTAATTGGAATGCTTTCAAATAACCTGTAGATGGTAAATGAGGTCCTCTACATAAATCTATAAATTCACCTTGTTTATAAATAGTTACACTTTCATCATTAGGAATTGCTTCTAACAGTTCTAATTTCAAACTATCATTCATTTCTTGAAACAGTTTTTTTGCTTCTTCCCGAGAGATTTCAACTCGTTCTATCTTTACATTTTCATTTATAATATTTTTCATTTCTTTTTCGATTTTCGGTAAGTCTTCTACGTTTACACTGCTTGGAAGATCCATATCATAATAAAATCCATTTTCAATAACAGGTCCTACCCCCAGGTTTATGTCACCATACATTCTTTTTACAGCTTGCGCTAAAATATGTGCAGCGGAGTGTCTTGCAATTTTTACCCCTTCATCTGAATCCATAGTAATGATTTCAACATTCGCATTTCCTTCAATATTACGGTGTAAATCAAATAACTGATCGTCTACTTTTCCTGCGACTGCTTTCTTTTTTAAACTACTACTAATGGATCCTGCAATTTCTTCTAAAGTAATTCCTTTTACAAATTCTTTAACACTACCATCTGGAAATTTAATTTCAATCATCTGTTCTTTCATTTTTCATCTCTCCATTTCATAATAAAAAGCACACTCATCCCTAAAATAGGGACGAGCGTGCTTTTACCCGTGGTTCCACCCAGATTCCCATCACAAATTGCAATGGCTTCTTTTACGGTAACGTCGTTTACACGGCACTAGATACTTAATTTCCCCAGTGCAGCTCTAAGGTGGTAAGTTATTTTTCTGCGTTAGGAAGCTCTCAGCTTTCCTTCCTTCTCTGTATAACCGTTTAAAATAACTCGTGTCCTTTTCTTCGCTTATTATGAAATTGAATGCAAAAAAGCATATTCATCCCTAGTAAATAGGGACGAATATGCTTATATTCGTGGTTCCACCCAGATTCCCATTACAAAAAACATAATGGCTTCTTTTGCGGTAACGTCGCTTACACGGCACTAGATACTTAATTTCCCCAGTGCAGCTCTAAGGTGGTAAGTTATTTTTCTGCGTTAGGAAGTTCTCAGCTTTTCTTCCTTCTCTGTATAACCGTTTAAAATAACTCGTGTCCTTTTCTTTGCTTTTAAAAGTACATCCATTAATTGTTATTTACTATATCTTATTCATTTTATTTTTGCAAGTGTTTAAAAAACATTTTTTATTTAATAACAAGGCTCTGTTAAATTTTAATGTTGATTTTTAAATAAATTAGTGAGAAACCTAAGTTTAAAGGTTTCCCACTAATTCCTATATTTTCGCTATTAAGAGCTACTTTTTAACCAAGTAATAATACGAAGAACCTGAAATGGTTCAAACCAAGTAATTAAAAACATAACAACAAAGAAAGAAAGAAGTGATATGAATTTTATGGTTCCCACTTCCCGTTTAGCAATTGCTATAAAACTTAATACAATTCCTACTAAAGAAGAAATAAAGCCTAAAAGGACAATGGGTTCAGAATAGCCAACTATTATCCAATTTAATCCGAATAATAATAGCCCTATAACCATAAAAGTTATTGACAATATACTAAATCTTTTCACAATTCCACCTCCAAATATGATTTTACCATTTTAAGGGGTGAACGATAATCATTTTTTATTTGCCTAAGAATGAACAATTACACGATAAACTTAAATAAACATAAACTCTCATAAATATCTGACATTTCAAATACAAACGACGATAATAGAAATTCCTTAATATTATGTTTAGTACTTTCATTACTACGACTATCGACAAACAAGAACCAAAACAGGTAGTTATCCAGATATTTTGTAGCTACACCTTTATTTACCTTTAACAGAGCCAATAAAAAAAGAAACCAAAAATCCATTTTTGGTTTCCCCTTCTCTTTATTACCAATCTTGTGGTTCGTAATTTAAGTCTGAAAATAGTCGTTTTTTCTCTTTTTTCGATAAATCTCTCCACTGTCCAACCGGTAAATTATTCAATTCAATATTCATAATTCTCGTACGTTTTAACGTATATACTTGATAACCTAAAGCTTCACACATACGGCGAATTTGGCGATTTAGCCCTTGTGTCAAAATAATTTTGAACTCATATTTTGATAACTGTGTAATCTCACAAGGAAGAGTTTTTGTATCTAAAATTTTAACCCCTGCTGCCATTTTCTCTAAAAACTCCGGTGTAATCGGTTTATCTACTGAAACGATATATTCTTTCTCATGCTTGTTTTCAGCACGTAAAATTTCATTAACAATATCGCCATCATTCGTTAACAAAATTAAGCCGTCTGAGTCTTTATCAAGACGTCCAATATGACTAATTCGTAAAGGATGATTCACTAAATCGATAATATTACCTTTTACAGCTTTTTCACTCGTACATGTAATACCTACTGGTTTATTTAAAGCTATATACACATGATCTCGAGCAATACGAAGTTGCTCTCCATTTACGCGCACGTCATCACCTGGATTTACTTGGTCACCAATTTTTGCAACCTTACCGTTAATAATTACTCTTCTTTCATTAATTAGTTTATCTGCTCCACGTCGAGACGCTTTTCCAGCTTCACTAATAAATTTATTTATACGCAAATTAGGCACATCCTTTTCTAAAAAAAATTTCAAGCTCACACTGCTTCTACCCTACAATAAAAAAGGGTAAGCCTCCTATTATAACTTAAATATATTAACATGAAAGGGTATATGACGTCTTCCTTTAATTACATGTTTATGAGAAAATAATTGCTCCTCTTTTCCTTTTCACTTTAAACTATTTTGCAGTCCATAGATTTACATTTGAATATAACATCATTTATTTACTTTTTTCATAGATAATATACCGATATAAGTTTGATTAATAATGCCTAAATAACTCGTAATATGTGAAATACAAAAAAAGAATCCTTTTGAAAATAATCAAAATGGATCCTTCTTCAGCTCAAATAATACTAGTTTTTATACAAAAGGGTTTTTAATAATTATAACCTTTAATTGAAAACATCGTTCAACAAACAAAATAATCTCAAAACCCCTAATTTTTTACGCTTCAATATTTTCTTCACATACTCCAAAAAGAAGCCCTTGATTATCTATACAATAAGCAAAGTAACCCCAATTAGGAATAGCAGTTTTCGGTACAACTACTTGTCCACCATTTTCAATAACTTTATTTATGTACTCATCAACTGAAGGTACTTCAATCGAATTAGTCGTCCTAGTAGCACCATCAGGGGATTTCATTAGTCCACCATCGATACCGGGTCTATCACTTTCACCTGTAATTATGAACCAATAGTCATGTGGCCCAGGCATTTTTTCAAACTTCCATCCAAAACTTTTTGTATAAAATTGAATAGCTTCTTCAGGGTTTGGAACTTGAATTTCAAATCTTAAAACTTTACCCATTTTAACTCCCCCTCTTGTTCTTGTACAAAACAATTATACAAGAACAAATGTTCTATATCAACTTTATCTAAACCAGATACTTTAACAAGTTCTAACTTTATTTCGAAACGGTAACAGACCATTCTTCCTTCCGAATAATTTTCTTTCCATTTATACTTTCAACATACTCATTTACATTTGCTAACTGATATAACTCAGGGAAAATTTCTTTCATATAACGTTCATGTGCTACTTCATCTTTCCAATAAGTTAACACTATGTAACGATTTTCATTTTTTAAAGACTTCCCAACTACTCCACCTAACATTCCTTTTATTTTTTCCATTTCTTTATCCCAAATTGTTTCTTGCTTATGTAAAAATTGATTTCCTTTCTGTTGTTTTACATCACAAATAGCAACTCTTACAAAAGATCCTTGTGTAATAACATCTTTCAAAGGAATATCATTTATATCATACAACGTTTGAAATAGTTCAATTTCACATGAAAAAAACGTATCTTTTTGATTACTATTTAAATAAATTGTATCGTGAGCACCATTCATAAATGATTGATATGCATTTCTATCTTCCCATAAAGTATATACACATGCCTCGTCTTCATTCCACCCACCAAATTGTCCATGAAATCCATCTAAATGCTGTAAGTCACGCCATTTTTCTTGCGCATCAGAAAACAATTCCCTTTTCTCTTCTTCCACTTTACAGTAAATTGTTTTTAGTAACATTTCTAATTTCCCCCTATAATACAATCTCTCTCTTACAATAATCAATTTACATAATAAAACTATGGTAACTAAAGATTTTTACTTTTGTACAAATATACAAACAATCATTTTTTAGCACTATATCTATCAAACCATCTATCTATTTTAATTTCAAATAATTCGGAACATAAAAAAAGATGTAACCCTATACGAATTACATCTCAATCTTATCTCCCTTGTATATCTATTGCTCAAATAAATAATAAGTAATCTCTCCCGGATAATGTAATACAGTTACTTTCCGATTCCCTTTTTTAAAACTAACAGTATGTCCGTTTTCCCCTAAGTTCTCCCATCCGTTTGCCTCCGTAATAGGCATAACACTTATATATTGATAAGTCTCTTCATTATCATCATTAACATGTATCGCTGACATTGGTACTGGAAAATCTTCAATTTTGGATTCTTTGCTCATATATATGAGTGCAAGTAAACCAACTAATAACATAGCCGTTGCAATACTTGAAGCTCGTTTTTTTCTTTTCGTTCCCACTAAAAATCCTCTTTTCTTACATAATATCTTCATTATTTTACTAGTTTTAATTATTCGTGTATAGAATAAATGTAATTCAAATCACTTCTGTACTATACTCTTTGCCCTCATTAACATTATTATTATTATATATTATAAGTTTTTAGAATTTGGAGGATTTATATATTGAAGAAATTACTTTTAAACAAATGGCTGCTTTTGGTTTCTATTCTTATTATTTCCGGCACTATTTTCTACGCAGCTAAAGATCGAAAAAATGCTAAAAAAACAACTGTAGAAACCGTTGATACCACAACGTTCCGAACTCAATTACAACCTAAAATGAATGAATGAATTAACTACTAATTATAATGACATAATTGAGAAAGATTGGTTGCCTGCCTGGGAAGAGATTAACACAAACGGAGATTCAGTAGATAAAAACAAACTATTAGTTACAATGAATGCTGTTTCCAAACAATATGAAGCAATTATTAAAGATATAGACACTATGAAAAACGAAGAAAATATAACAGAACCACATATACAAAAGCAACTAGTCTATTTCACAACTGAATTTAAGGCCGCTTCTAATTTCATGAAAAATGCAGCAGATTTGATTATAGACGGATACAACAATTCTACTCCAACCAATGAAACAATTGAAAATACAAAGCATGCTTTAGGGCTTGCAGATCAACATATTGTAATCGCTTTGTCTACTTTAAATGAAATAGAAGATAAATTAGGAATATCAAAAAAATAAATATTTTTACTATTTCAAAATAAAAAATGATTGCAATCTACTTAATGTCTATCTATAATGTTTTTATTGATTATGTATATTTACTTACATTCAATGCGTTTAAGTTATTAATTTTATAATTCGGATGAACCATTCAGGAGAAGATCTATTGATCTACCGACGGGGCAAGAAGTTGTTAAACGAACTTTGAAACTCTCAGGTCTTGGTTACAAGTAGAACTGCATGGGGACGAATCTCTGGAGAGACTCCCTCTCGCTTTTGTATAGCGCGGAGGAAAACGAGCACCGAAGGAGCAAATCCGCTACTTTAGCGGATAATCTCTCAGGTAAAAGGACAGAGACAAGCGAAAGAAAAAGCCGATTTGTATCGGTTTATTTTTCTATCCCTTGTTTCTCCAGA
Organism: Bacillus hominis; assembly: GCF_030348325.1. Taxonomy (NCBI): domain Bacteria; kingdom Bacillati; phylum Bacillota; class Bacilli; order Caryophanales; family Bacillaceae; genus Bacillus; species Bacillus hominis. Next base: position 2,211,230 of record NZ_JAUCFS010000005.1, on the reverse strand, counting down.
GACCATTTCATTTACTTGAAGTGGTTTTTATTTTTTCTAAAAAAAGGAGAATAAAGATGGAGACAGTAAGTAAAGTATTAGAACAAATGAATCATTATGTGTGGGGATTACCGACTTTGTTGCTACTAGTCGGAACTGGAATCATTCTCACAGTGCGTCTAAAAGGTTTACAGTTTAGTAAACTATTATACGCTCATAAACTTGCATTTAAAAAATCAGAAGATACATCTTCTTCTGGAGATATTAGTCACTTCCAGGCGCTCATGACAGCTATGGCTGCAACGATTGGTATGGGAAATATAGCCGGTGTCGCAACCGCTGTGACAATCGGTGGACCCGGCGCTATCTTTTGGATGTGGATTACCGCTTTGTTCGGAATGGCAACAAAGTATGCCGAGGCAATCCTTGCGGTGAAATACCGTGTTAGTAATGAAAATGGTGAATACTCAGGTGGACCGATGTATTATTTAGAGCATGGCTTAGGTAAGAAATGGCTTGCTGTTTTATTCGCTATATTCGGTACAACTGCTTCTTTCGGTATCGGTAATATGGTGCAATCTAACTCAGTTGCAGAGGCAATGCGAATTAATTTCTCTTTCCCCCCTGCTTTAACTGGTATATTAATGTCATTTTTAATCGCTATTGTCATTTTAGGCGGTGTAAAAAAAATCGGGAAAGTGACGGGATTTATCGTTCCTATTAAAGCTTTCTTTTATATAATTGCTGGTCTTATTATTATTTTCTATCACTTTGATCAAATTCCAGAAGCATTTTCACTTATTTTTTCTGGTGCATTTCAAGGTACAGCAGCTGCTGGTGGTTTTATTGGAGCAACAGTTGCATCAGCTATTCAAATCGGAATGGCGCGCGGTGTATTTGCGAACGAAGCTGGTTTAGGGAGTGCTCCTATCGCAGCCGCTGCAGCAAAAACTGATTCACCTGCAAAGCAAGCACTCGTTTCTATGACTGGTACTTTTCTAGATACGTTTATTGTTTGTACAATTACAGGACTTGTATTAATTACAACAGGGGCATGGAAATCAGGTAAAACCGGTGTTGAAGCTACAACACTTGCATTCCAGTCTGTATTCGGCACCGCTGGCAGTATGATCCTTGGTATTGCTATTATTTTATTCGCCTACTCTACTATTTTAGGCTGGTCGTATTACGGTGAGAAATGCGTCGCTTATTTATTTGGAGAAGGTGCTGTTCGATATTATAAAGCAATTTTCATCGTGATGATTGCTATTGGTGCTAATTTAAAGCTAGGCATCGTATGGACATTTGCTGATATTGCAAATGGACTTATGGCAATTCCAAACCTAATTGGCCTTATTGGATTAAGTGGTGTAGTTGTCGCTGAAACAAATCGGTTTCTACAAGCAGAAAAATTAAAGGAATTAAATAAAAAACGTGTAAGTTAATTTATTTCTAAAAGGAATGACTCATAAAGTGAGATCATTCCTTTTTCTTGTTATGCCCTCTCTATTGTATAAAATATATCGTTTGCTTCTGAATTTCCGATTCTCTATCCTCCCTTGCAATCCCTTTTTCTTCAATTTCATGTTTATTTATAGTTTTATATTTTACATACGCATGAAATTCTTTTTTAAATGGAAACGGTGTAATTCGAATTGTTTCTTCATCCACCCACTCAGCTTGAATAAGTTTCTCCTCCTTACTATTAAACATTTCTGTTCCCTCAAAACCATCTTTAAATAAATCAATTTCATCTTTCTTTTTTACACCAGGTTTATTCATACATACATATAATGAAAGCTCATCACAAAACTTTAATAATCTATAATGTTTATCGAACATCGTATATTGTTCTTTTGTTAACGTTTTCAATATTCTTTTTTGTCGTTCCAATTCATGTTTATAAAAAGACATCATCTCTTCATCTTCTTCATTTAGTGGAAATGATAAAAAGTGTTTACTACAAAGTAATGCCCCGTATGGACTAGATTCTTCAATTTCATTTAAGCCAATCGTATAAAAAACAAAGCGCAATGGGCTTGGACAATCCATAAATGTATATGGAACATTTTTAGCATCGTTCAAAATCGGGATTTTATCTAGCCCTATCCATCCTCTATCATGCTCATATATAGCATCTATAGTTTCCATTAAATATTCCTGATTTTCAAAGAAATCCTCTTTTATATTACTAGCAATCTCTCCAGCTAAAAAACTATGATCATGTTGACGAATTAATATACTTTCTTTCTCATTCTTTTCACGAAAAATCATCTATATAATCCCCCTCATCTTCATACTACAGCTTTTTATATGCATCGATTCTTAATTTATCCCTGATTATTAGCAGGGATTCAGTCTCTTGCAACGAAATTAACATAACTATACAGTATTCTTTCTACTAGCAAAAGTAGCTTATTCTATAACATTCATTATACTAAGACTTTTATTCTAAAATTTTTTTATGAGGTGAAAACATGAACAAAACAGAATTAATTAAAAATGTCGCACAATCAGCTGATATTTCTCAAAAGGATGCTTCTGCAGCTGTACAATCCGTATTTGACACAATTGCTAATGCGTTACAATCTGGCGATAAAGTTCAATTGATCGGTTTTGGAACTTTTGAAGTGCGTGAGAGATCTGCTCGTACAGGACGTAATCCACAAACTGGTGAGGAAATTCAAATCGCTGCTGGTAAAGTTCCAGCATTTAAAGCAGGTAAAGAATTAAAAGAAGCTGTTAAATAAACAAGAAACCAGCCTTTTTATAGGCTGGTTTCTTGTTTTATTTAAGCAATTCCTTTATATTCTCCGCATGATACACTTCACAAATATAAAATATACATTTGCAGTTACTTACAACCTGATATTTTCTAGTCGGATAAACATTCGCCGCAACAGAACATCCATCAAACAATTCGATAATATTTCCGGATGGCTGATATCCTTCGTATAATACGTTTCTTCTTACTTCCATTTTTTCTATAATTTTTTCAACTGGAATATTTCCATCCTCTAATTCTTGCTTTATAGTATCCGGTAAAAACGATGTGTCCGCAAAAATTAGATTTTCAGATAACACCTTACCTTTATAACTAACATTAGATACGCGGTAAAGAAATGTTCCGTTTTTATCAAAGAAATTCTTTGCTTCTTTCGGAATGTACTGTCTATCGATTTCCTCTTGTTCGAGAACATCCAATTGAACTGTATCATTCAAAAGCTTTTCTAAAGCAAGAATAGATGATGTATCTCCAGAAAATAAAATATTTTTAATTGCTTGTACATTATAAGTTAATTCGCTTTTTCTATTTTCCGCCACTAACATGAGGAACACCTCTTCTATAAAATATTTCATTAACTAGTATTAACTTGACAATTTTTCAAAAGTTCTCTTGCATCTAATTGTTGTATTTCATATACGCTCCCTTGTAATATCAATATTGCTTTTATTATAACAAGTACAGAAAACTACTCACCTGATAATCACTTTCACTTATAACCTACACCTAAATGATAATTTCTCTCATTTAACTTGTCAATCTTTTTTTATTTTTCAGATAAATATTTCTGCACTTTTGTAAATACAACTATCTATATTGATTTTTTTAGCTTATAAAGATTTCCAAAAAATTTAGATACTGTTGATTTCACCGTTTGAGAAAATTCCGAAGATAATAAAGCCTGGATAAAGAAAAATACTAAAAACATAGTTCATGAAGAAAAAAGGAAGTGGTTTTTCATCCACTTCCCTTTCGTAATTTTATAATATACCGTAAAAAAGCACCCTATTTATTAGGGTACTTTTTAGTTATAGTAGTGTAATAGAAGATTTATATACTTACGCTACGCTGCGATACTCTTCTTCTTTTTCTTTTTTCTGATTAGGTGCTTGAATTAAAATTGAGATAATGAATGACACGACACATAATACGCCGATCACCATAAAGGTTGGTTTGAATCCACCTAGAAGTGCACCGATAAAGGAACCTGCAAGCGCTCCAAATCCAAATCCTTGATACACAATTCCGTAGTTCTTACTATGGTTTTTCATTCCGAAGAAATCACCAACAATAGCTGGGAAAATAGTGATATTTCCACCAAAACAAAACGCTACACTTGCTACACAGACGAAGTAGATACCATAATTTAAATCTACGAAACTTAGAACCAAGACTGAAGTCGCCATAGCAGCAAAAGTACCAGTAACGATTTTTAAACGGCCGATTTTATCTGATAACGGTCCCAGAATGATACGACCCAATGTATTGAAGATTGCAACCATAGCCACCGCATTAGCTGCTGTTGCTGCGCTAAGCCCTACAAGTTGAACACCGATGTCTTTTACCATACCAATTAAGTATAAGCCACTCATACATGATGTAAATAACATAATAAATAATAAGTATACTTGTTTTGTGCCTAGCATTTCTTTTGTTGTATATTCTTTAGTTTTTGTTTCCTGAACTGCACCTTGATCAGCAGCTTGATGGATTAAACAAGCACCAATCACGATCATAGCTGTAACAATTACACCCCAGTATATAAACGCTTGTGATACACCAACTGATTCAATCAACTGTGCGTTAATGTATTTAAAGATTAAGCTACCCGAACCATATGCAGAGACAGAAATACCAGCGATTAAACCTTTACGCTCTGGAAACCACTTTATTAAATTGGATAGTGAAGTGATATATGCTGTACCATCTGCATAACCTACAACAAATCCTGCTAGTACATAAAGTAATACTAATGAGGAAGCTTGTGAACTAAGTATTAATCCTAGTCCTAATGCTAGTCCAGCTATCATAATTAGTTTACGAAGTCCCCATTTTTCTTGCAATTTACTTGCAAACAAAGTTGAAAACGCTAAAGAAAGACTAGTAATTGAGAAAGTTATAGCAACTGCGTTAAGACTCCAACCGTATTTACTAACTAAAGGCTGATTGAATAAGCTCCATGTATATATCGTTCCAAGCCCCATTTGTACTATGACTGTGCCAAGAACAACAAGCCATGGATTAACCGATGATTTTTTCATACCATTTCTCCTCCTCTTTCTATTTCAATGCTATTCGCTAAATATGCTTTTTTTATTTTCATTTTCGCCACCTCATTCGATTTAACAACTTCATTGTATAGGATATTTCCGTCTATGTAAGCACTTACAAGATGGAGCGTCAAATATATGGAACCAGTTACATAAAACGAAGGGTGAAATACAAAAAACTACTTGTTAAATACGTAGCAGCTTTTATAATGTTTTGCATCTATACGACTTACGGGGGTTTTCGTAGCAGCTTTTATAAAAAGTTATGCGTCGACCGTATATTTTGTTTTTCTAACGAAACATACAGAATTACAACGTTTTTTACAATTTTCTACATAAAAATAGAAAATATATAATTCATTTACATAATGTTGCACTTTAATTTTTATTAAACAACAAATATTTTATTGATAAATAAAACTAAACATTCACTAATATATCTATACGTGGTTTAATATATATAATAAACAAACATTTCTGTCTTTTATAAGGAGGTACTATGAAAGCAAACGTAGGGGATACTATACTATTTCAACGAAATAACTTAAAGATTACAGGATCTGTGCTAAAACTATACACTGAATCGGTCTTAGTTGAAGTTACAGATGTAAGCGGTGGTACTTTTGAATTTGACCGAACAATTGTAAATCATAAAAACTATAAAATTTTAAATGCAAATAAATAAAATAACACAAAATAGCCCCTGCTTAACAGCGGAGGCTATTTTGTATAATAACACTTCATTAATTTATATATCCTAAAACACTAACAATCTTGCTTGCTTTTAAATTATTAATGTAATAATAAATTTCTAATCCTCTTCTTTCAGCTCTTAGCACTTTACCTTTCATTTTTGATAAATGCTGTGAAACAGTCGATTGAGGAATATTTAATATTTCTGTTAATTGTGTTACATTACAAGTTTTGCGTGCACTTAATTCATTTACAATTTGTAATCGTATTGGATGCGCCATTATTTTTAAAATATCTACATCTTCTTCAGTAACTAATTTTTTTGTCAACTCACTCGTATATGTTGTCATAAGACATTCCCCTTTTATATTGATTCCTTTTTATTTAGATCCATTTCTAAAGAAAACCACAATCCCCAATTAAGACCCTTATATAGAAATAATAAGATCTCATTTCATTAAAAACAGAAATTCTATTTATTTTATTTATTTGGTACATATACATAATACAATCTTAATATGTGCTGTATGTGAAGTTAGCATAAATTTAGGATGAAGATTTTCAAATAATTGAAACGCTTTTTGATACTATAGGATTCATTTAACTTTCTATAATTTTTCATACAAAACAAAAAACTAGATGATTCTACATATAAACTATCCAGCTTTTTTAACACATGTTAGGCATTTGTATATACTATTACAAAACACATTATTATTGAGGGGGAATTTATATGCCAACACCATCACAAGAACAGGTTGAAGAAGCTCGGGAAACGTATGTCAGTCGTATTATTTTAGTTGGTGGTTCAGCTTTATTTTTAACAGGTGGTGTAATATCGGCAATCGCAGCTTTTAAAAGTTATAACCGTTTGGCAAATACGCCACCTTCTTCAAATGATTCATAATTGCATCGTTCATTCCTTTATATAATAAAAATGCCGCCTCTGCTATAGAGACGGCTTTAAATAAAAATATTATTAAATTCATTTGAACTTTATTGAAAAAACGTTATACCGATTTGGTACAATGTTCAAAGTAATGATAGATACTTTCAATTTGACAAGCTTATTTCACCACAAACCGTGTCTGACTACAGCCATCCTTCTGCTTCGTTACTTCTAATACAGCTGGCATTGCGTTTTTCAATTCCTGAACGTGTGAAATTACGCCAATAAAGCGACCAGATTTTTGCAAGTCGATTAGGGCGTCAACTGCTTTCGTTAATGACTCTTCATCTAATGAGCCGAATCCTTCATCGATAAACATAGTTTCGATAGAAATACCACCCTCATACGCTTGAATTACATCTGCCATTCCAAGTGCTAAGCAAAGTGATGCGTTAAATTTCTCACCGCCTGATAATGTTTTTACATCTCGGGTTTGGCCGGTGTATGCATCGTATACGAAAATGGCTATACAAAAGGCTTTTTAGGAGGTATTTAGTAAGGATATTCGTAAAAAGTGTGACCGCTGGTGTGACCGATAGAACGATAAAATTTATATAATAATCCGTTACAAATCAAGAGATTATAACATCCATTACGTAGGATTTTTTCCTACGTTTTTTTATTTTAGTCGTTAAAGTCACATCTGTATAATGTCTAAACAATATTGATTAATTCCTTCTCCTTTTACCACTTACTTCACCGTCCTCCACCTTTGTAAAGAGTGGGGTTCAGAAATTGGACGTGCGTCGTGAGCGTTTGGCTGACAATATGTAACTCCTCATTTTCTTAGTTATTTTGGGTCTGGAACGTTTTTAATATCATCAGTATATTTGTTTAACAATTCTACGGCTTTCTGTTTTAATTCTAATCCTTCTTTCATTTTGCTTGAATTTAATTCCTCTACTGAGAGTATTATTTTCACTCCACTATCCATGTAAGTTTCATAACTTTTTAATAATGTTTCATGATGTTGTTTATATGCATCTGGAATATGTTGTTGTGGGTATGTTTTTAATGTGTCATAATCATTTCCAATTGCTTTGTATCCTTTTCTTATAGCATCTTTCCACTTATTGTCTCCAAACAAACTTGTGTTATCATTTGCTTCCATAAGAAGTTTCTCTATAAGTTTGTTCGATAAACCAGTCTTCTCAGTAATGATGACAATATTATCAACATATTTTTTTCTCTTCTCTTTCTCATCTTCAACTGAACTAACTTTTGGTTCTTCTTTAACGTGTTCAACTTTAGTTTGTTCTACCTTTTCTTCTACTTTTGATTCTTCATTTTTAGGTTCTTCTTGGACTGTATCCGTCTTTGACGAACATCCAGCCACTAATGCCACTATCAATAGCGTAACTCCCCATTTTTTCAACATATATATATCCCCTTTTATAAAATTCTCACTGCAACTAATAAACTATCATATTTTACCATATATATAAACTTCATATTATGCAATATTTTATTTTTATCTATTAATTCATTAAAATAATTTAATGATATTTCTCTATTCATTTATTCCTCCCCCTTTACATTATTTCTATTATATATACCATTTAAAAAGTCAGGCAAATTGAGAATGACGTTTTTGGGCATAAAAATAAAACCCTGAGTAAACAGAGTTTTATTTTTACGATTATATATTTACCTAATACTTTCTTTTATATGTATCATTGTTTACTTGGAGTAATCATTAATGTAAACCATGGAGCAGAATCCCCTCCAGGACTAAGCTCATATCGTATATCATGCTTAATTGTAGAGTGCTTTTCTCTATTCATAATATAATTATTAAAGTTTAACTCATTTGTAATCAAATGTTGTGCATCTTCTTCTGATAGCTTTGGATCGACTATTCTACTAATGTGTTGAATCAGTTCTTGATATTGACCGATTGTTATCTCATTTATTTGACCACCAGGTTTAATCCCTATTAAAAATGGCATCGTAATATTATTATCTTTGTCTATACCTGCAGAAATTCCCATCCCATTCCAACTAGCATTATATAAACTTTTATCTTTCGTGATCTCTGATACTTCAGAGTCTACAATTGCAATTTTACCATTTGACATTTCCTTCAGCTTATCCTCAAATTGTTCTCTTGTTAAACCGTTAGTTTTGCCAAATAAGAAGTAACAAATTATTAACAACCCAGCAATCCCTAATATCCAAGTTTTATTATTGATTACAAACTCTTTCAAATCCATAGGACTCCCCCATTATCTTATAATCTTATATTCTAATTTAATTATATCACTCGGTTTTGTAAAATAGTCGAATGATATTTAAACAAAAAAAGAACCTACATTTTGTAGATTCTCACACAAACTTTATGACATAATAATATTATGGTAATTAAAAAAACTCCATCATTATTAGTGTGAAGGGAGGGTGTTATATATAAACTATTAATAATAAGGTGCATATATATTTAAAGTAGTTTTATTATTGATGTTTATTGTTATTTCTCATTTCTCCGTAGATATGAAAAACCAAACCAAAGAATAGTCATAATCACACCAAAGATAATGAACCCGTAAAATATATTTTTAACAGTTAACCAAAATACACTAGGTTGGCCGCTATCTCCATTACTACCATCGATTTTTTTATATTTACCAATCGTATTTTTTTCTCCAAACTGAACCACACTATACAAAAGAGTGTCATCCTTTTGGGGTTCTAAATAAACATTCGTTATTCCTTCATTGTAAATACGATAGACATCATCTTGGATTATTTCTAATCGATCATTCTTTTCTTTATAATTTACAGTGACAAATTGATTATCGAAATTAAATGTAGCTGTGTCATTGTCCATAATCTTTATATCATAACGTGGTTGACCGTTCATGCTATATTCTCCGTAATAGTCTGATTTGTTGTTCCAGAAAAACATAAAGACAATTGCTGCTATTAAGCCGAAAGATATGTAATTTTTGTTCAATCAAAATTCCTCCTTATATAATTTATATTCTCATAAATGCAAACTACAATATAATTACTCTAAGTATATATGATATCTTGATCCATATGTATTGTAAGTTAGAATCCTACATGCCTGGAGACTAATATTGCTATATTGTTGTTCTTATTTATATATTTAACCTTATTGTTCGTAAAATTGATATTTCGTGCGAACTTATATGTGTTAGAAAAAGAGTGGATTCATTACCACCCTCTTCCTATTGTTGATTGTTTCTTATTTGTTTTCTAGCTAATGCTTCAATTTCATCCTTAATGTCATTCTCAATGGTCCATCTGTTTTTAAAGAGCACCTTTTGATATCCGCATTTAGGACATTTGTATTTATATCTGCCAAGATACGTTCTAGATAACTTCATTTCTCTATCATCATTCTTACAATATGGGCCGTCTACTTGACCTACATAGACATCTAATTTTTCCTTATTGAAAGGATCTTTGTATCTGATGTTTGCATGAACCATCCAATTAAACCCGTTAATTTCTTTATAAATTTCCTTATCATAGTTTCCAGTACCAAACCAAGATGGTGCTGGTGTCTGTAGTTTCTCAATCGTTTTTCTAATAAACCAGCGAATTAGAATCAATGATACGAAAAATATTATCCAGTTTATTAGAAAACTATATTTCTCAATTATTAATTCTAATCCTTTTAAACCCTTACTTATTTCAATTTGAGGAAACAACGGAAAAGGTAACGTAGTAGCGAATTATCTAAAAGAATTAGGATTCCAGAATATTGATTATTTGATTGCTACGCATCCTGATGCTGATCATGTAGGCGGTTTAGATGAAGTCCTTTATTCTATGAATGTAAAAAATGTTTACGCTCCTAAAGTAAACCATACGACACAAACGTTTAAAGACTTTTTAACTGCAGTGGCTAACAAAGGATTAACAATTAAAGAAGCAAAATCTGGTGTAACTTTACCAATCAATGGTTTAAACTCACAATTTTTAGCTCCTGTTAAAGAATACAGTAACGACCTAAACGAATGGAGTGCTGTATTAAAAGTAACACATGAAAGCAAATCCTTCTTATTTACTGGTGATGCTGAATCAAAAAGTGAAAAAGATATGATTGCGGCACATGGTTCAAACCTAAAATCTGATGTATTAAAACCTGGCCACCACGGAAGTAAGACTTCTTCTTCACAGCCATTTTTAGATACAGTAAAACCAAGCATCGCTGTAATCAGTGCCGGTGCTGGTAACCAATATGGCCATCCTACACAGGAAACTTTAGCTAAGTTATCTTCAATGTCTGTTAAGGTGTATAGAACAGATTTAAATGGGACAGTAGTTGTTAATAGTGATGGTTCAAATATTTCTGTAAGAACGGAGAGATAATTATGCATATAGGTATTATTGACCGTTTTGAAGGGGAAATAGCAGTTATTGAAATTAATAGCATAACAATTGATGTGCCAAAATCAAAACTTCCTTCTGCTGCAAAAGAGGGTGATGTTCTTATTATTGAGGATAATAAGTATACAATCGATAAAAATGAAACAGAAAAAAGAAGGCATGAGATTCAAAATTTAATGGATAAACTATTTGAATAGCAAGATTAAATATTAAAATGAGAAGAGCCATCCAACAGGACGGCTCTTCTTTATTTCACATACACATAGGCTTCATTAGTAGTTACATAGTATGTTTTACCTTTACTATTGCGAACTGTGTATTGCACAGATGCGTTTGGTTTGAATACTGAGTTTAAGTTGATGAATTAGTTAATTTAAATTAAAAGCCGACCCTAATGAACCAATTTTTAATTTATAACTTTATAAGGGTCCTTGACTTGTACTATTTAACTCTTCTACCTTATTTTCAAATTGTTCAATTGTATCTGCTAATTTGACTAATAAAACTAATCTAGGCGTCATTCTTTGTGAATTGATTTCATCATTCAATCTACACTTTATTATCTTTAAATTAGGCAAGTCCTTTTGTAAGTTACTGTTATAATTATCATCAACTAATTGAATTCTCTGTTCTATTAAACCTCTTACGGTATTAATGGCTTCTGCTGATAAATTAATTATATTATCATATAATTCTTCTGTATTACAATATACAAAAAACGGATTAGATAGATAGTGTTCTCTAATCTTTATGTAAAAATTATAGGCATCATTTCGCATTAATTCCAACAACATCTGTACATTTTCTTTTTCTTTTTCCAATTTCAAACCACTATTTATTTCAATTATCTTATTTTTAAACTCATCGAGATGTTCGTCATCAATATTTCCTTCCCTATAGAACATGGAATTAGTATATTCAATGTATTCTCCTCTTTCTCCAGCTTTTTCTAACCCCTCCATGAATTCCTTCTTTATATCTATAATATTTTTGGAAACCATTTTATTTCTTACAAAGAATTCATACATTTGATATGCTCTGAAATACCAAGTGAAATGTATTTCTCCATTCTTTAATTTATCGTATGTAGATTGTTCGACTTCTGCAAAGTTAGCGTCTGATAAATCCCAATATCCTCCTTTAATAAACTCTATGTGTGGATCTTTATTTTTTATTTCATCTAATTCCAATTGAAAACTATCCATCTCTACTTTAAATAATTCTTTGTTAAATATTCCTTTTCTTATTAGTACTTCAGCAAATTTTATAAATTTCCTTTTATATAATTCACCTTGGCCATTGTAATATTTTTTTTGAAATTCTCCTGGGAACTTCTTCGCTTTCCTGGCTATTATGCTTGATAAACTTATTTCCGTCATAAAATCATCATGTGAATTAATTTCCTCTAGTTCTTCGTTACTTGGCATATTAGTTTTTATTGCGAATGAAGCTGCCAATACAAATTTTAATATTGATTGAAGCATTATATTTGATATATAACCATATTCTTCAAAACGTTTATGAATTAGCGCAAAATCATCTAATCCCTGCTTTAAGATTCTAATATTTTTTGTTTCACTTTCTTTAAAGGTTGTTTCAATAATGTCTATATTATGTTCTAAAAAACTATGTAATTTTGCTTTCTTTGTTTCATTAATAATATCTTGAATTAGAGGTCCCTCATCTAATTGGATTGTTAAAGTTTTTCCAATGAGCTTTTCCTTTATTCTTTTATATTCATTTTTTTTATGAAATAAGTCTCTTAATTTGTTGGTGATTAAATTATTTATTGGCATCTGTTCTTCTTTTGAAGATTGAATATTATTCAACTTACCTTCTTCCGTTTTTTCTAAATAAAAATATGTTGTCAACATTTTCAATTCCAGATTTTGTTCATTTAATTTCTCATCGATTTCATCTTCATTACCAATAATAATAACCTTGATACCATCATGTTCCACAAAGTTGTTTATATAGCCAAGTATTTCATTAACACTTATATTTGCTCTTTCTAAATCATCAAAACATAAAACTGTATCAGAAAAATCAATGAACTGTTCAAAATTTATTCCAGGAAACTGTGTATCTTTTACAAACGGAATTTCAACATTTTTTAGAATCCCAAAGGTAGCTTTTGCTAACTCCGTCACTCTCCCGCCCCATTTATTATCATTTATTTTCTGAACAATCCCCCATCTACCTAAGGCAATCCTCTTACTAATCTCATCTATACTGTTAATACCATATAATGACACATAAATAGTTTTTTTTCCTGTTCCTTCAATCTTTCCTTTTAATACATATTCCCAAAAATAAGTTTTTCCACTACCCCATCTTCCATTTAATAAAACAGCATATTCTGTTATACCACTTTCTATGTAATCCAATATACTATCAATTGTATACTCCATGGATTCACTGGTTGATACTGGCATTGAACAATCCCCCTAATTTATAGCTAAATGCATTTCGCATTCTAATAACATTATATCAATATTTCTAAAGATACACTTATTCTTTTTGCTATGATATGCCTTGTACTTTAAAAGATGAATTTAATATAAATTAAGGGTTTAAATTCAACAAATGAGTGAGTTAAATAAATAAAAAAAGGTCTACTCATTGCCTGAGTAGACCTTTTTTCACATATTCATAGTCCCCAAACTATGTCCAAACATAACTTTCATTTTCCAATACGTTGTGAAATAAAAAAGCCTTAGAATAAATTCTTAGGCTTTTTCTAATCCTTTTGTTTGTTGCTTAAATAGTTCCCTTTACCCTACATCCCTTGTTCTTCACTTTGAAACTTAAAACCGTTTTTAAAAATATTTTCTGCTTTTATTTCTGTTGTTCCATGATTCCAAATCATTTGTACCCTACCTTTCCTTGGTTTTTGTCTAATTATAATCCAAGGTCCAGAAAGTGGAGTATTTGTAGTTATTCTGTATTCCTTAAGGTTCACCCAATGACTTGTATATAACTAGCCACAAACTCTTTCTCGATTGGTATAATATCATAGAAATACATATACAGGAGTGAACGTATGGTGAGATTAGATAAAAACAATGAAGATAGTAGAATGGCTCGTTATCAAGAACTAAGAAATAATACAGATAGTAGAATCGTCCACCATCAAGAAACAAGAAATACTGGATCAAACGAATTTCTAATACTTGATAACATTTGGTATTATGAAAAGCGGTTAAGTAATGTAAATGTCTTTTATGCATTATCGTGGTTCATGAATTATATAACAATTGCTATATTAATTTTCGATCCTACTGATACTTTCAAGGGCACTTTAATTGTTGGGTTATTCTTTGCGGTAGTTTTTCTTATTCGTAGAGATACACTAAACAAAATTGAAGGCTTAGAAGCAAAGCTTCAGAGGAATCAAAATAGATTCTAAAGATTATATGATTAAAAATCACTCAGTTTTATTACCAATATTATAAAAAAAGACGTGAATACAAGTCACGTCTTTTCTCATATGTTTTCTTCTGGTTATTTATCTTCTTGAACTTCCGGTTTTCACTTCGCCTTCCATTCTAAATTCATCCCAATTTTCTATTCTATCCATTTTCCAATCGTATGGATATTCTTCGTTATATAGTTTTTTATTATACGTATTGATGTCTTCTCTAAGCTTTTTGCATTCTGATTCGGAATGTATTTGGTCACCTTTTAGTGGTGGTATGCCATCTCCTCTAGAAGAGTAGCCAGTGTATAATTGTTTGCAATCATATAATTTTAATTCTAGATCCATGTGATTACTTTTCCATGTGCCCTCGTCGAAGGTATCTAATAGACCCCCGATGACGATGATTATCCATATAGGACTTGAAATGAAGAACATTACTAATGGTATGTTTAGTTGTTTTTTCTTTCTCATGGTTGCTTTATTCTCCTGTGTATTATTGTTTTATTGGGTCTTTGAATGGCAGAATTACTGCTGGGTGTTCATGGCCATCTAATTCTTCTAATGAGTTAATAATAGTTATCCAAATATCTACGAATCTAGGGGATTTCTCGAATTTGTTACCTGGAATATAAGTGAATTTGAGATGTTTTTCCGTAATTTTGTTTATTTCAGCATAAATCTCTATTGCTGTTGCTTGTATTTTTGTTTACTTAGTTCTATTGTGTCATTGAAAATTGGTCGATGAGGAAGGCGCTTAATATCAAGCGTCTTTTTTACTACCCGTACTACAAAAAGCATAAGTTAAATCAAAGAGTCTCCGAGTATATGTTATTACTTCAATATACTGTAATGCCCCCCACCTCTTTCTTGTATTTAAATGTCACACAATGGATTATAATTTGTATCGATAAAATTCGAAAGGAAGTACATTTATGAATAGAATATATAATGATTTAGATTATAACAATCATTTAATTTTAAACGCTCGGTATAGATACGATTTTTTAAAAATAGGTTATGGTAATACTGCTTTAAATGAAATAGTATTTATGTTCCGTACTAAAATTTCAGAAACAGCAGAAGACAAAGGATGCATTCTTGTGGATGTTATAAAAGAAGAAAATATTAATGCGATAAAGGTAGCTGAACACGCTAATTCTTTTATTCATTTTTTAGAGGATACAAATTTTATAGGAAATCGCTATAAAATACATGATTCAATAGAATTAGTGAAATATGATAATGAAATTTGCAGTTCAATCTGCATAAATTGTAAAAATCAACGATTGTATCATACTCTCACAAAGGACCTGCGTGAATTTAGTGAGGTTAGATATTTACTTTTCCATGAATATGATTATGAATCCATTTACAACATATCTAGCTTAGTGCTAGCACCTGTTTTTGCAAAACAATTAGATTTCTTGTGGTATAAAGAAAGATATGAGGAGTCAAAGAAAAAGAACTTCCTTGATTCAAGGGAGTTAAACGAAAAGGATACATGGGGAGCTATAAAAAGTAAAATGGAAAAAAAGCGTAAATATTGGCATGATAGATATAAACAGGCACTGGTTATGCTTTCACAAGAACCCTTAGAGTTTCACTATCTACCTTTACGCGATATGGAGTAAAAAATGCATATCAAATAAACAACGTAATGATACTTATTAGGAAAGAGATTATTTAAAATTCATGTATTCATACATTCTCTTCCTAATAAGATTTTATAAAACGAGAATTTTACCCTATCACGTTTAATTTTCCATAATTGCCTAATAATAATTGAAGACGATATTTTTCTGCTTTTTTCATCCAAGCATATGCATCTTGTAAAACTTTTTTCTTGTTTTCTGATTTATTTAACTCTTCACACTGTAATATCTTTACTTTGCAACAAGGACAAATATCTCTGATTGTATGGGCGTTTACTGCTCCAATAGCATTGGTTTTTATATCAATAAAAAAAGATAGACAAAGAGAATACTCTTCTATTGTAGTTATCTTCATTAGTGAAGTTCCATATTCATTCCCAAAAACACCATCTGTATTCATATCTACTTCAACATCTTTGATATTTAAATTCACTGTTGGACTTGTCATTGCTCCCACTCCCTTTGTATAAAACTCTTATTTCATTCAACTATTGATGTAACTTTGATTTCAGTATTATCTCAAGTTAATCTATTTCTTGATCTTGTATCAAAAACAATTGCTGGCAAATCTTTATAAATGCCAAATTCTCCAAAGTCTACTGTATATTTTTGTGACCTATTCTCTTCTTCACTTTTTCTATCTATAACTATTCCACTTTTACCTCTTAACTCTTCATTTGCAAACATCGAATGTTTACCTACTTTTATCTTCTTACCCACGTCAAACATCCACAGGATGAAACTCATGATATCACTCCTTTGAGTAAAATTAAACTTTTATTTAATAGATTTTGCTTCAAATTCCTCTTTTTCTACATCTTCCAACAAAAAATCTAATCGAATGATTGTATGTATTGCATTAAATAAACGTAATGCATCTACTTTTTTCCAATGGCGTGGATTATCTCTTCCATGCAATACCCAATCTCTATTTATAATCGGCAATCGAGCCGTTCTTTTATCAAAATTCCCACTTTTAAATACACAACATAAAAACTCTAGAACAGAAATGTAACGTATTATATATGTCCCATCGGTTTCAATTTCTTTCCTAACTTTTTTGTATTGATCTCTTACATGTAGTCTTTGCTTTTTATTAGGATTTATATATTTTTGAAACCTTTGGGATATAAGTCTGTGAGCAAGACTTTCTATAATAATAAACAGATTAGGAATGACAATTAAATAATTATCGTTTTCATAGCTGTTAAAGCATTGTGCGATTAGTTCTCTCCATTCTTGAGTTAGTCTGTTTTCAAGAACCGCAGATTTGATATATACATAGTTCTCTTCGATTTTGTAAAACTCTTGGAAGATATAATCTAACTCGTATTGATCCTGGATTCTTCCTAATTTAATTATATCATTGGTTGCCATGTTCATTGGTATAGTCCAACCCTTTTGAGCTAGAGATTCTGCAGCTTCTTTGTATGGTCGATCAACTTCTTCCCAATCTATATCACTTAAGGAGGCTAACGCGTCAAAAAAAGATTTAAACATTAGTATATTGGCTTCTAAAGCCTTCTTTGCTGCTTCTTCAAACATTCTATTTCTTTCAGCGACTTCGCTTCTGATGTCGAGTTTAGGAGCATTGGAAAATTCGAATTTGTATCGATATTTATTTTCATCCATTACACTGTTCACTCCTTGTATAAAATATAGTTTTTATTTAATAGACTTTACATTATTTCCCTATATTCTATAATATCATATATTTCTTACTCTAGCTTTCTACAAATATCGATCCCCCTATGTAATTGTCTTCATCTTATATGTCTCTATACAAAGCGTGACCAAAACGTTAAAATACTGATAATGGATGGTATAATTCTCTTTCTTGTGACTTTTTAAAGGAGGACATAAGATTGAGTGGTACAGTAAGTAAAAATAAGGATACAGGTAAATGGGATTTTGTCTTCGCTATTAAAGATCCAATGACAGGCAAGCGTAAACAGATACGCCGTAGAGGTTTTCCTTCTAAACGGGAAGCAAATGAAGAAATGACGCTTTTAAAGGCTGAGTATCTTAACGATGATTTTCTTAAGCTTTCTCATATGTCATACGAGGTATTTATGGAACAGTGGTTTAAAGAAAGGCAAAACCAACTTCAAAAATCTACCTTTCGAGCAAATTACACGCATTACTTAAATATCATAAAACCTCGTCTCGGTCACTTGAGGATTCAAGATATTACAACAATGCATCTACAACATTACATCAACACGCTAATCGAGGAGAATCGTTACTCAAAAGGTACAGTAAATTTAACTTTCAGTTTTATACGAACGTCTTTAAAAAGAGCAAAAGTACTTAAACTTATAAAGAATAACCCAGCAACCGATGTTGTTTTACCTAGAATAACTAAAACTGAAATGGAAGTATGGACGTTGGATCAGGTAAATTACTTTTTAAGTGGAAGTAAGAAGATGAGGAACGCAACGAGATTTCGTATTAGCTTTTCAATAGCGATATTAACTGGAATGCGTCAAGGTGAAATTTTAGGACTACGATGGAAGGACATCGACTTAGAAAACCATAAAATTTTCATTAGACAAACGCTAGCTGAGCGTGGAGAATTAAAGTACGGCGCAAAAAATAAAACAAGTATACGTGCGATTCATATTCCGAATATTTTAGTAGAAGAATTAAAAACTCACCGTAAGTTCGTCGAATATGAAAAAGAAAAAGCCGGCGTTAAATACACCGACTTAGACTTGGTTCTCCCATCTAAATATGGGAAACCTTTAGATTCTCGTAGCATACGTAGATCCTTTTATAATGTAACCGAAAAACTTGGATTACCTAGAATAAGATTTCATGATTTAAGACATACGCATGCTACTTTATTAATCCAACAGAATGTAAATGTAAAACTCATATCAGAGCGTTTAGGTCATGCTGATATAGGCACGACGTTAAATACGTACAGTCACGTGTTACCCGATATGCAACGTTCTGTAGCTGAAAAACTCGACGAAGTATTCGAAAAGTGTGACCGCTAGTGTGACTCGGGCCTAAAAAACGGTGGAAACGATGGATAAATCAAATAGGTTACAAGCTTATTTCACCACAAACCTAGTCTGACTACACCCATCCTTCTGCTTCGTTACTTCTAAAACAGCTGGCATTGCGTTTTTCAGTTCTTGAACGTGTGAAATTACGCCAATAAAGCGACCAGATTTTTGCAAGTCGATTAGGGCGTCAACTGCTTTCGTTAATGACTCTTCATCTAATGAGCCGAATCCTTCATCGATAAACATAGTTTCGATAGAAATACCACCCTCATACGCTTGAATTACATCTGCCATTCCAAGTGCTAAGCAAAGTGATGCGTTAAATTTCTCACCGCCTGATAATGTTTTTACATCTCGGGTTTGGCCGGTGTATGCATCGTATACATCTAAACCTAATCCACTTTGTCGATTCCTCTTTTCAACTCGTTCGCTTCGTTTTAAATAAAATTGTCCATTTGATAATTTACGTAGTCGTTCATTCGCAATTTGAACAATTTGTTCTAAATACTCAATTAAGATGTAACGTTCAAAGGATATACGACTATCGTTATCCCCTTTCATTACTTCATATAAATCAACAAGTTCTTGGAATGCTTTTTCTTCCTCATGAATTTGTTCATCAATTCGTTTAATATTTTCATGTAAATCCGTAATATATGATACGGCGTTTTGCGCACGTTGACGTTTTTCTTTAATAATATCAAGGTTAATTTCCAATTCTTTCACTTGCTCATCTAATGAAGAAATGTCCATATACTCTTTATCTTTTAAGTTTGCCTTTAATTCTTCAATTTGTTTTGTAAGTACTTCTAGAGATGAGTAATAATTTTGGATTTCTTGTTGTAACTTATCCATCTCAGCATCATTTAATTTGGATTCTGTATATGTTAATTGATCTGTAAATCCGCTTTGTTCTAGCTCTTTCATAAAGCGTGTAAAAGTCTCTTCTTTCTTCTCTTTTGCACTATTAAATTGATTAGAAGCACTATCATGTTCTGCTTGAATACGTATATTTTCATTTTGCAAATGTTGATACGCTTCTTGTACTTTCTCCCATTCATCTTCCATTAACCTGAGTTCTTGCAGAGCTTGGTCAAACTGTACTTTCCAAGCTTGTACCGTTTGCAAGCTTTCCGGAATATTTTGCTTATCATGTTCATATGACGTACGAAGCTGCATACACTCCATTTCAGTACGGTGCTGAATTGTTTCTACTTCACGCTGTTGTTTCTGGAGTTCTTCCACTTTTTCTTCTACGCTTTTTATATTCACAGCAATTTTCTTACGCGTTTCTTCACTTGCTTTTAACGTATTAACTTCTGCTGCTAATTGCTTTCCTTTTTGAACAAGCGCACTATATGTTTCTACTAATTCTTCTGAGCGATACCCTCGCTTTAGCACTTCTTCTATCACTTGTTCATATTGAAATCGATAGAAATTCCACTTTTCTTCTAATTGAACATGCAATTTTTCCGCAACGTTTTTCTTTTCTCTTAGCTCATTTAACGCTTTTTCATCAATTGCATTACTTTGCTCTGTAGCTTTTTTCGGGTGATCCATACTACCACATACTGGACAAGATTCACCATCATGTAAATGAAGAGCTAATATACCAGCTTGTTCACTTAACCAGCGGCGTTCCATATTTTCATATGCACTAACTGCCTCTTGCATCTTATGAAACGCAATTTCTTTTTCTTGCTCATATTTTTGTTTTTCTTGCCATACATCATATGCCTGCTTTAATACTTTTGCGTCTTCTCGCATATTCGTTAGTTCTTCTACTTTAGCTACATATTGTTCAAGCGCTGCTTCTAATTGCTGTAATTCACCAGACATTCTTTGTTTTTCATTTGTATGCACTTCTAGTTGTTCATCTAACTTTTGCATACCTTCTTTTAATTTTCCTATTTGAATTTCAGCATTTTGCAAATTCAACTTTTTCTCAGCTAACGATGCAATAATTGGTTGTAACTCTTCTATTCTTTGAATTTGTTTTTTAGCATTTTCTCGCTCAGATGTCTTATTCTTTAATGCTTCATATTTCTCCTGGGCAAGTTCAAAACTGTTCATTATATGTTCTTTTTTTGTGATTATCTGTTTTAACAAACTTTCAGACTGCTGTTCATGTTGCATCGCTTCCTCATACCATTGCTCAAATGGTAATAATCGCTTCGCCTGTTCCGCATGTTTAAAAGATTTTTCTTTCATTTCGATTACGGCACGGTTTTCTTGTAAAGTACTGTATTTCTCATTCTTTTGTTCTAAATCTTTGAATTTCTCATTTACAGCTTTTGCTGCATGAAAGCGTGCCTCTGCTTCTTTTAATTGTTTCGTTTTGTCATTTTGTTCTACGTGTAATTGCTCAACCTCTGCATTGTAACAAATTGTTTCTTGTTCTAATGACTCTACTACTTGATGTGTATTTACATGCTCTTGCTCTACTAATGTCTCTAATAATGCTCCATCACGTATTGGTAATTTAAATACATTACGGAAATATAGCTCACGTTCTTTTTGTTTTTCTTGTAAGACGTCTTTCCATTGTTTACGCTTTTGATCTAATAACTCACGCATTAATTTATAACGATCTGTTTTAAAAATGCGGCGTAATATTTCTTCTTTATTTTCCGTTTCAGATGTTAATAATTTTCGGAACTCTCCTTGCGGTAACATAACAATTTGGCTAAATTGATGTTTACTTAATCCAATTAAATCTTCAACTTTTTTATTTACATCCGTTACATGAAAACGATCGACACATGGAACTTTTTCCTCATCAATTACTTCATATAATTCGACTGCATGTCCTGTAATTGTTTTATTCCCTTGTTTTTTATGGCCCAGTTGTCGTTTTATTTCATACCTTTTCCCTTTTAACTGAAAAGTTAATTCCACACTTGTATAAACATTATCATCAGCAAATTGGCTACGAAGCATGTTTGTATCACTGCGCTCTTCTCCACTAGCCTCTCCATATAATACATAACAAATCGCATCAAAAATCGTTGTCTTTCCAGCTCCTGTATTTCCAGAAATAGCGAAAATACGATGCTCACCAAGATCTTTAAAATCGATTACTTCTTTCTGTTTATATGGACCAAATGCGGTCATTATAAGCTGAATCGGTCTCATCCTCGTTCACCTTCCCGTTCTTGCACTGTTTGCAAAACATCTAAAAATAGACGTTCTTTCTCTTCTGATAAATCTAGCCCTTTCATTTCTTTATAAAATGCTTTTAAAAGAGATAAATCATCCGTTTTATGTCTTGAAACAGTTACTTCATTTTCATCTGTGAACTCTCGTCTTTGAATAGATCTTTCAACATGCATTGCATTTGGGTATACAGAACGTATTTTTTCCATTGGCTGCAAGACAGGATTTTCATCTAATAATTTCACAAATACATAATCTTCATTTACTGGATGAAGCAATAAATCGTCTATTTTCGCTTCTACTGTACGCATTTTACGACGTGGTGTAAGTAAACGTTTTTCAATTGTTGTTTCACCTTTTTCATCCAGTTCCACAATATAATATCCTTTTTTATGCTTTTCTTCAGAAATAGAATATGCAAGTGGTGAACCTGAATAACGAATTGTCTCATTACGTACAAAATGCGCTTGATGTAAATGGCCAAGCGCCGTGTAATGGAACTTATCAAAATAATGGCTATTTACATATTCAGCACCACCAATTGAAAGTGGTCGTTCCGCATCACTCGTATTTTCCTCTGCTTCTCCTGAGGAAGTTACAAATGCATGTCCTACAAATATGTGTCTCGCTTCTTTATCCATTGTTTCAGAGAGTTCGTTCATAAAAATACGCATCGCATCATCATGAGAACGAACATCTTCATTTTTCAATATATGTCTAACAATACTTGGATCTGCATACGGAACGAGATGGAAATGAACCTCTCCGTATTCATCATTTAAAACAACAGGATTGTATGGAAACTGGAATTGTCCAACAATATGTAATCCTTGTTTTTTCATTAAATTACTACCAAAATGTATGCGGTCTGGACTATCGTGGTTTCCTGCAACCGCGATTACCGGTGTTTGTAAATCAATAACTATCTTTTGTAATACATCATTTAATAAGTCTACTGCTTCTGTAGGTGGAATTGCTCGGTCATATAAATCTCCTGCAATAATTACAGCATCCGGTTTTTCTTCTTCAACAGCTTGTACAAACTGATCTAACACAATTTTTTGATCTTCAGTCATATATACACCATGAACAAGCTTACCTAAATGCCAATCCGCTGTATGAAAAAACTTCATATTACCCTTCTCCTTTTAGTTTACTGATTGTAGTGAAACAAGCTGATAGTTTAGTGTAGTTTTTCCATTCTCCCATTCTAACTTTTGGACAATTGCACTACCGATTCTTTCTTCGTTTGATTTATATAAAGGTAATATTTCTTGAATAGTAAATAGATGATAACCATCTAAAATTAATTGAAATAAATTATCTTCTATATGTAATCTTACTTCTTTTTCATTTGAAATAATTTTTGTGTGCATCTCAAATTTCATGCTAGATACAACCCCTTTTTTTCTAATCTCTACATTTTAATAGTATAGTGGTCATGCAAGATTGACAAGTAAATACACCGCGATGTACATACTTTTTTAATTATAAATATTTTATGTTTTTTTACATAAAATACGGTATGTGAAATTATCAATCTACAAAAATAAAAATGCCATTCAGGCATCCTTATTTTTGTAAGTACTCTTTCATTACGTAGTACAATACAGTTATTAAGACAATCGCTACAAAAAACGCGAATACAGCCACAACATACCCGTCTTTATTTAGTAAAAAACATATGGAAATAGATATTATAAAAATCGGAAACACGAGACGCACCTTATCCTTCACTTCTTCTGTCGTATCTGTATGATGAAAATACTGTGTAATTCCTACCATAAGAGATGACAAAATAATTACCGACAATAGTAAAGGTCCTGGCATTCCGATCTCTCCTTTCTCTATTTCTAATTATATACAAACCCCACGCTCTTTAAAAGTTAGATAATTCAGCCTTTTGGAATTTTCTACATCCACTCTTTAATGGATTGTTACGCCACGCATAATAACACAATATAAGTTATACATATAATAGCGCCTTCAACACTATGATTTCAAATAATTGCGCTTACAGTAATGTTGTAATATTCCTCTTCATTCTCTGAAATCCTGCAAATATAACTCGTCAAAATATGCGATAAATAATAACAATAAGCACCTAATTTAGACAAAAATTATAGAGGACATTTCAACATGTATCAAGAAATAAGAATAGAAAGATTAAGTAAGGGAGGATTTATAATGACTGAACACGTTTTATTTTCTGTTAGCGAAAACGGCGTTGCATCAATTACTTTAAACCGTCCAAAAGCACTCAATTCTTTATCTTATGACATGTTACAGCCAATTGGGCAAAAACTTAAAGAATGGGAGCAAGATGAGCGTATTGAACTCATCGTTTTAAAAGGAGCTGGGACGAAAGGTTTTTGTGCAGGTGGTGATATTAAAACGCTATACGAAGCACGTTCTAACGAAGTTGCATTACAACATGCAGAGCAGTTTTTTGAAGAAGAATATGAAATTGATACATTTATTTATCAATACAAAAAACCAATTATCGCTTGTTTAGACGGAATCGTAATGGGCGGTGGTGTCGGTCTGACAAATGGAGCTACGTATCGAATTGTAACAGAGCGTACGAAGTGGGCAATGCCTGAAATGAACATTGGTTTCTTCCCTGATGTCGGTGCTGCTTATTTCTTAAATAAAGCGCCTGGATATACTGGTCGATATGTTGCTTTAACAGCATCCATTTTAAAAGCTCCTGATGTATTATATATTAACGCTGCTGATTACTTTATGACATCAGATTCATTACCAAATTTCCTTACCGCACTTGAAAATGTAAATTGGAATAAAGAAGATGTACATACTCATTTAAAAGAAGTTATTCGTACATTTGCAACTGCTCCAAACTTAGATGGTAATCTTTCTTCTTCATTAGAAGAAATTAATTCGCATTTTGCATTCGATACAATTGAGGGAATCATTCAATCGTTAGAGAAAGATCAAAGTCCTTTTGCCCAAACAACGAAAGAAAAGCTATTATCAAAATCCCCTGTTTCATTAAAAGTAACATTAAAACAGTTTATCGATGGCCAAGAAAAGTCAGTTGAAGAATGTTTCGCGACAGATCTTATACTCGCTAAAAACTTCTTGCGACATGAAGATTTCTTTGAAGGAGTACGCTCCGTTGTAGTTGATAAAGACCAAAATCCAAATTATAAGTATAAACAATTAAGTGATGTTTCAGAAGAAGATGTAAATCGATTCTTTAACTTACTTAACGCCTAAACAAAGAGGCCATATATTGTAGCTCACTTTCAGCTACTCTATATGGCCTCTTCTTTCCAGTTAAATATTTTTAAATATAATTTAATTTTATTTAACTAAAATGTATGTTAAACTAACGTTAATCGAATTTTCTAAAAACAACAAAGGAAGGCGGATAACATTATGGAAAATTTTCTTCTGTTTATTATTATGTCTATATGTCTTATTATTCTACCCGGTCCTGATACAGCAATGGCTACGAAAAACACATTGGTTGCTGGCAAAATCGGTGGCGTAAAAACTGTTTTTGGTACTTGTGTTGCGCTTTTAATTCACACTTTGGCTGCTGTAATTGGTCTTTCAGCACTTATTGTAAAGTCTGCTCTTTTATTTTCTATTTTTAAATATGTTGGTGCTGTATATTTAGTCTATATCGGTATTAAAGCCCTTTTAGCAGTAAGAAACACAGAAGACTTAAATACAAATGACGTTCCAATAAATAATGACAATAAACATACTTCTTGCTTTCGCCAAGGGTTTCTTACAAATTTACTAAACCCTAAGATTGCAGTCTTCTTTTTAACTTTTTTACCACAGTTTTTAAATCCAAATCATAATACATTTATACAACTTCTCGTTATGGGACTTACTTATCTCATTTTAACAGTCATTTGGTTTGCTTTTTATATATTTTTAATTGATAAAATTAGTGCTTTTATGAAAAAGCCGAAGACACAGCGTTATATTCAAGGGATTACAGGAATCGTCTTAATTGGGTTTGGTATTAAATTAGCCTTTGAAAGAAATAGTTAACACAATGCAAACGAAAATACACTACTCCATTATGAGTAGTGTATTTTCGTTTGCATTATTTTTATAATGAGTGGGAATGCACCCCACTCATTATCATTTCAATTTATTAAAACCAGCGCTCAGTTACAACTTTTTTGCGTGTATAAAATTGAACTCCATCCGTACCATTTGTACCAAGATCTCCAAAGAATGAAGCTTTGTTTCCTGCAAATGCGAAGAATGCCATTGGTGCTGGAACATTAACGTTTACACCAATCATACCAGCATCAATATTGTCTCGGAATGTTTGTGCGTGTTTACCATTTGATGTATAAATAACAGCACCATTCGCAAATTTCGATTGATTTGTCACCTTAATACCTTCTTCTAAATCTTTTACTCTTACAATACTTAATACTGGAGCGAAAATTTCATCTTGCCAAATTTTCATCTCTTGATTTACGCCATCAAAAATTGTCGCACCAACAAAGTATCCTTCTCCAACTTCTTCATTAATTTTGCGGCCATCTACTAATAATGTTGCTCCATCTACTACGCCGCTATTAATATAACCTAAAACACGCTCTTTATGAGATTCACGGATTAATGGTCCAACATAATTATCTTCGTTAAAACCGTCACCTACTTTTAACTTCTTCGTTTCTGCTACTAATACATCAATAAATTCATCAGCAATTTCATCAACTACCGCTACTACTGAACATGCCATGCAGCGTTCTCCACTACTTGCAAATGCAGATCCAATTACACCTTGTACTGTTTTCTCAAGATTGCAATCTGGCATTACAATCGCATGGTTTTTCGCACCAGCTAACGCTTGTACACGTTTTCCGTGTTTCGTACCTGTTTCATATACATAACGAGCTACCGGCTCAGATCCAACGAACGAAACAGCTTGAATATCTTTATTTTCTAAGATGCTATTTACAACATCTTTTCCGCCTTGTACTAAATTTAATACCCCTTTTGGAAAACCAGCTTCATAGAATAACTCTACAAGTCGCTCTGCTAAAAGTGGCGTTCTTTCTGATGTTTTTAATACGAATGTATTACCACAAGCAATTGCAAGTGGGAACATCCATAATGGAATCATCATCGGGAAGTTGAACGGTGTAATACCAGCAACAACTCCGATTGGGTAGCGCCAAATCGATCCATCAATTCCGCTAGCAATATTCGGAAGAGCTTGTCCCATCATTAAATTTGGTGCTGATGTTGCAAGTTCTACTGCTTCAATACCACGCTGCACTTCACCAGTTGCATCCGTTAGTGTTTTACCGTTTTCAAGTGTAATGATTTTTGCAAGCTCATCTTTGTTTTCTTGTAAAAGCTGTAAATATTTATATAATTGTCTTGAACGATTCGGAACTGGTACTTTAGACCATTTTTCGTATGCCGCTTTTGCAGCTTCAACAGCCTTTTCAACATCTTCTTTTGGAGATAGTGGAACGTAAGCAATAATTTTTCCAGTCGCTGGATTCGGAACTGCTTCTACTTCCGTACCTGTTGATTCAACCCACTCACCATTAATATGATTTTTTACTCGTTTAATTTCAGTTGTAATCATTATATTCTCTCCTTTTTTATGATGTATATAAGTCTATTATTTTTGATTAGAAATTAATTGTTCGCTAACTTTCTTATATAAAGCAGCCATATCATTTTCACCATATCCTGCTTTACTCGCTTCTTCATATACGTTTAATAGCATTTCACTTACTGGTAAGTGGAGTTCACTTTCCTTAGCTAAATCAACCGCAAATCCTAAATCTTTCTTTAATAGATTTACAGTAAAGCCTGGCTCGTAGTTTTCTGATGCAATGAAACTTTTATAATTACGCTCATAAATTCTACTTTGGCCATAACTTACATTTAAAATATCAAACATTTTATCTAAATCCATATTGTTCTTTTTCGCTAATGTTAAAGCTTCACTCACACCAGCAGTATAAAAACCAATTAATAGATTGTTAATTAATTTAACAGTTGTGCCACTATCGATTTGCTCACTAACATGGAAAACATTCGCTCCTAACACTTCCATGATAGATTCAGTTTTATCATATACCTCTTTTGATCCACCAACCATAAACGTTAATGTGCGGTTTTCTGCTCCAATTACACCACCACTAACAGGCGCCGCTAAAAAGTCTACTTTCTTTTCCTTCGCCGACTCCTCTAATTGTTTATTTAATTGTGGAGATACTGTACTTGTATCAATTAAAGCTACATTCGAATGGCTATTTTCAAATAATCCTTCTTCCCCAAAATATACCGCTTCAACAGCACGAGGTGAAGGTAAGCTTGTAAAAATCACATCACATGTATCTGCTAGTTTTGAGATTGATAAGCCGATAATTCCTCCTTCTTTTTCAAAGGAAGCTTCAGCCTCTTTATTCAAGTCCACTCCGTATACTGTGTAACCCGATTTAACTAAATTTTTAGACATCGGAAGACCCATGTTACCTAAACCGATAAAACCAATCTTTTTCATATCGCTTTCCTCCTATTTACACAATATATTTCCCGCGATTTATAATAACTTTCGCAATTTCTCTCTTTTTCGTAAATAAGTTCGTGTATAAAGGCACTAATAATTGACGGATTTCAGCTAAAACAATGTGTCTATCTTGTTCTTCTGTGACAGTCGCTGAAAGAATAGAAATCGCTGCTTCTTCTACTTTACGATAGCCTTCTTCACAAATAACATCTGTTATCATTTGCTTCGTACGTTCTTTTTCCTCACCATTTTTACTAACCGCTTTCCTCGTACGTAAAAATGCGGATTCCATAACGTACACGTCCGTCAACATATTTGATAATACGCGTGAATATTCTTGCTCTTGATCAATTTTTAAGCCTGGAGTTTTAGAGAGCGTTTTCAAAGATTGTTTCAACAGTTTTTTCGCTAATAAAATGTAACGATGGTTTCTTTCTACATTTGTTATATCACTTTCTACTACATGATCGTCAATTTGCTCGAACTGTTTCATTAACATTTTAGCAACTGTTAATCTATTAATTTCGTTCGTTCCTTCAAAAATACGACTAATTCTAGCATCACGATATAAACGTTCTACTTCGTATTCTTGCATATAACCGTATCCACCATGAATTTGTACAGCCTCATCTACAATATTGCCAAGTGTTTCAGAAGCATTTACTTTATTAAGTGCACATTCAATTGCAAATTGGGACATTTTTTTCATAAGATCTTCATCACTCTCATGAATTGCTTCATCAATTACACCTGCTGTACGGTAAGCTGCACTTTCTGCTCCATATGTAGCAATAATCATATTTGCAATTTTCTCTTGAATCATCGTAAAGTCTACTAATTCCGTTTGGAACTGTTTTCTCTCTTTTCCATATTGGACCGATAAACCGATTGCTTGTTTTGCTGTTCCAATATTTCCAAAAGCAAGTTTTAGTCTAGCGAAGTTAAGAATATTAAGAGCTACGTGATGCCCTTTCCCAACTTCCCCTAAAGTATTTTCAGCAGGGATAACAACATCTTCTAAAATAAGCGTCGCTGTTGAAGAACCTTTAATGCCCATTTTCTTTTCTTCTAATCCAATGGATACACCTTCACATGTTCTTTCGACAATAAACGCTGTCATTCCTTTATTTGTCTTAGCAAAAACAACGTATACATCTGCCATATGAGCATTTGTAATCCATTGCTTCTCACCATTCAACTTCCAAGCTGTACCCTCTTCATTCAAAACTGCGCTTGTTTTTGCACTTAATGCATCAGAACCAGCATTTGGCTCAGTTAGAGCATACGCCCCAATCCATTCTCCCGATGCGATTTTTGGTAAATATTTTTCCTTTTGTTCTTTCGTTCCGTAATATATGTAAGGCAATGTACCGACACCAGCGTGTATATTAAAAGAAACGCTAAATGCACCAGCGTAACCCATTTTCTCTGCTACAAGACCTGAGACAGCCTTTCCTAGCTCGAACCCGCCATAATCTTCTGGTACCTCAATGCCTAATAATCCAAGTTCCCCAGCTTTCTCAAATAATTGACGAGAAACTTTATAGTTATGTTGTTCGATGTTCTCAATTTGTGGGACAATTTCTTGTTTAACGAATTGTTCTGTCGTTTTTGCAATTAAATCTTCATCCCCTGAAAAATCTTCTGGTGTAAAGAAAGTATTATTCACATCTTTATTGAGTGAAAAAAATTCATCCCATGGTAACTTCGTTTTCTCCATCTGAATCCCCCTATCATTTCGGCCTTCATTGCTCTTTGCATATGCTCGTCTACGATGAGTGGAATATCTTATTATTGAAAACAGAAGGCGATGAGTTTTCACACCAAGCAGTTCGTTTTGCCAAAGATGTATTCTCATCGCCTTAGTTGCTTTACCTATTGATCTTCAGATAATACTGTTTTTGCAATTCCAGTATCTAACTCTTCAAAGTCATGATATGAAATTGTTTCATATAATTCACTTCTCGTTTGCATATTAGAAAGTGCATCTTTTTGAGAACCTGTTTCCTTAATTAAAGTAAATACATTCTCATACGCTTTCGCTGCAACGCGAAGTGAAGTTACAGGATAAATAACCATCTGGAAGCCCATATTCGCAAATTCCTCTGCATTATAATATGGTGTTTTCCCGAATTCAGTCATATTCGCTAATAAAGGTGCATTTACCTTGCTATTAAATAGACGGAATTCCTCTTCTGATTGAAGCGCTTCTGGGAAAATTGCATCTGCCCCTGCTTTCACATATGCATTCGCTCGTTCAATCGCTGCATCTAATCCTTCAACGCCGCGAGCATCTGTGCGTGCTACAATATATAAGCTTGGTGCAACTTCTTTAATCGCTTTAATCTTTTGAACTAATTCTTCTGTAGTAACAAGTTTCTTGCCATTTAAATGGCCGCATTTCTTTGGTAATTGTTGATCTTCAATTTGAACAGCCGCTACTTTCGCTTCTACCATTTCTACAGCTGTTCTCGCTACGTTTAGTACGCCACCAAATCCTGTATCAATGTCAACAAGAACTGGTAAATCTGTAGCTCTTACTAGATCCCTTGCTCTCTCTGCTACTTCAGTAGACGTCACGATACCTAAATCTGGTAGTCCTTTACTTGCAGTATAAGCAGCTCCCGATAAATAAAGAGCTGAAAAACCTGTATTTTTCGCAACAAGAGCTGCCATTGCATCATGAGCACCTGGAATTTGCAAAATTTCATTTGCTTCTACTAAAGATCGGAAGCAATTCGCAAGCTCTTCTTGTGTTGACTGTTTATTCACAACCCAAGCCATTCTAGATTCCCCCTATTATTAAATTAAGAATAGATCTACAAATTCGTTTACATTCATATTTTCTAGTTTTTCTTCATTTAAACAAACTTCATGAATTTGTTCTTGTTGCTTACTAGAATAATGACCTGCCATATTTGCAGTGAATTTTTGAACAACTTTTGGAATCGCTTCGTCTCTACGGAAACGGTGACCAAGTGGGTATTCACATTCCACATTTTCTGTTACAGTACCATCTTTAAAGTGAACTTGAACAGCGTTGGCGATTGAGCGCTTGTTCGGGTCAAGATAATCTAAACTGTACTGCTTGTTTTCAACAACAACCATCTTATTACGTAATTCATCTACACGTGAATCATTTGCTACTACATCCTCATAATCGTCCGCAACGATATCTCCTTTTAATAAACCGATTGCCGTAATATATTGTAAGCAATGATCACGATCAGCTGGGTTATTTAATGGACCTTCTTTATCGATAATACGAATTGCTGATTCATGAGTTGTAATTGTAATACGATCAATTTCATCTAATCTTTCTTTAATTTCCGGATGCAACTTCACTGCACATTCTGCAGCTGTTTGTGCATGGAATTCTGCTGGATATGAAACTTTAAATAATACATTTTCCATTACATATGACTCTAGTGGTCTTGCTAATTTTAATTCTTGTTTATTGAATAATACATCTTGGAATCCCCAGCCTGGCGCAGATAATGCTGTTGGGTAACCCATTTCACCTTTTAGAGCAGTCATTGCAAGATGAACACCGCGACTCGTCGCATCACCTGCTGCCCATGATTTACGTGATCCAGTATTTGGAGCATGACGATATGTACGAAGACTAGAATTATCAATCCACGCATGTGATAATGCATTAAAGATTTCTTCACGTGTTCCGCCAAGCATTTTCGCAACTACAGCAGTTGTTGCTACTTTTACGTATAATACATGGTCAAGTCCAACGCGGTTTAAGCTGTTTTCTAAAGCAAGTACACCTTGAATTTCATGTGCTTTAATCATCATTTCTAATACTTCACGTACTTTTAATGGTTCTTTTCCTTCTGAAATACGAACACGGCTAATATAATCTGCAACAGCTAAAATTCCGCCTAAGTTATCAGATGGATGTCCCCACTCTGCTGCAAGCCAAGTATCGTTATAGTCTAACCAACGGATCATACATCCGATATTAAATGCACCTTTTACTGGATCTAGTACATAAGACGTACCTGGTACACGTGTACCGTTTGGCACGATTGTTCCTGGCACAACTGGTCCTAGTAATTTCGTACACTCTGGATATTGTAGTGCTAAAATTCCACATCCAAGTGTATCAAGTAATACGTAACGAGCTGTACTGAATGCTTCTGCACTAGTAACCTCTTTATTTAATACATAATCCGTAATCTCTTCTAATAATGCATCTTTTTGCTTAATTTCATTTGTTTTAATCATACTAATCTTCCCTTTCTGTCGAAAATTCGTTATTATTAATGATGGGTGTCGGTCAAACACCCATCTGGCGGGCGGCGCTAACAACTCCCCAGTTGTTTTTATTTACTAAATACATGTCGCTCGCCAATATAATTTACACGTGGACGGAACAAGCGATTGTTCGCATGTTGCTCAATTACGTGTGCACATAATCCTACTGTTCTAGAGCTAAAGAAGATTGGCGTGTATAGTTGAATTGGAATACCAAGCATCCAATATACTGGCGCAGCATAGTAATCAAGATTTGGATAAATGCCTTTTTCTTTCTCCATAATTTTCTCTCCAGCTTCACACATTTCATATAGTGTATAATCACCTTTTACATCACAAAGCTGTTTTAAAGCTTCCTTCATCATCAGTGCTCTTGGATCTATCTTTTTCATGTATACGCGATGTCCAAAGCCCATAATTTTTTCTTTGTTGTAAAGTTTCTTCTGTAATAACTCTTCAAATTTCTCAACATTGCCAGCTTCTAAAAGCATGTACATAACCGCTTCATTCGCACCGCCGTGTAAGCTTCCTTTTAAAGATGCAACTGCTCCTGTTAAAGCACCGTATAAATCTGATTGTGTCGATGCAATAACGCGCGCTGTAAATGTAGAGTTTGGCATTTCATGTTCACTATATAAAACAAGGGAACGATCAAAAATCTTCTCCTCAAGTTCAGTCGGTTTTTTACCAGTTAACATATAGAAGAAATTCGCACTATATGACAATTCTTGAAGAGGCTGAATTGGCTCCTCATTATTTAAAATATGATAACTATTCGCTACAATGTTCGGTACTTTACTTAATAGCTTGTACCCTCGGCTTTTATTTACTTCTAACGAGCGGTTTTCGATATCACTATCGTAACCAGCTAATGCAGACACACCTGTACGTAATCCATCCATAGGATGCGTTTCTTTAGGTAATGCCTTTAACACATTGAATACACCTTCTGGCACCGCATATTCTTCTTTTAATTTCTTTTCGATTGTTGCTTTTTCATCCTCATTCGGTAGATGTTCTTCTAATAAAAGGTGCACAATGTCTAAATACTCTTTTGTTTTTGAGAGTTCGATTAAATCATACCCTTGAATTACAATTTCACCTTTTACTGTGTCAAGAAACGAAATTTTCGTCTCCGCTGCTACTACACCATCTAATCCCGGGGAAAATTTTTCTTCAGCTTTCATCATTATTTCCTCCAATCCTAATAGATCTTCGTGCACATAACTGTAAGCCTTTACAATACTGTGTAACTACATTTCTATTTCAATGTATCAGAGTTTTTAGAAGATTTCAATTTATTTTATAACGATAAGTTTCCTATACTTTTATCGATGTAATAATACAATTTTTCAAAAATAACTTTCATATTTTATAAAAAAAGGACAGACATCCTTTTTCGATTTTCTAAAGCGAAATATAAAGATATTCCATATAATCCCACTAAATATACCTTTAATCTCCTTTTTTTTAACAAATATATAAAAAACGAGCTGCCCTCATGCACAGCTCGTTTTTTATAATATTTATTTCATATTCCCCTTAATATAATTCTTATATAAAATTTATTTATTTTTAATAAAGTTATTATTTTACATAATTAAATTGAATTTCTTCCGTTTCTTTACGATAGCTTACAACTAAATCATAGTTTTGAAAGTACCCAAGATCATCAAAATCCACAAAAAATAGAATACCTTCTTTTTCAACTGACACTATTTCCCCAACTGGTTTCTCAGAAACAATTCCTAAAGAATATCCGGGCTGAGTTGAGCTATTCCCACCATACCTTACGTTAAATCGAACAGATTCATCATGTTTTATACGTAATTCTTCCTTAAACCATTGTAGCGCTTCATCATCAACTGAAATTTTCATCTTTGTTCCTCCAGTTTACGCAAAATCTTTTTTGCCTAATCGTTGCTTTACAAAAGTGACAAATATAATTAAAGCTATTAATCCTGAAATTGCACTACCTGCGAATAAAATACGGTAACCAAATATTTGTGAAACAAACCCAAGTAAAATCGCACCTAATCCAATACCTAAATCAAATGCAGTAAAGAATGAAGCGTTAGCAACTCCTCTTTTACTCGGAGCAACAATTGTAAGCATCGCTGCTTGCAAAGCGGGCTGTGCTGAACCGAATCCAACACCGTATAATGCCGCTGCAATAATTACTCCTATTAAACTATTTGAAATAGTTAATACAACTATAGCTAAAATGGTAATACATAGTGCCGGGAGTATGATAAATACTTCTCCATATTTATCTAATAATTTACCTGAAATCGGCCTTACAATTGTTAAGGCAATTGCATATACAAGAAAGAATGTCCCAGGATTCACATCAATTGATGATGCAAATAACGGTAAAAACGTTGTAATTCCTCCATATGCAAATGATAAAAAGAAAACAACAATCGTTATTGATAAAACGGATTTTTCAAACAGCTGAATTTTCCCTTTTTCTTTTTGTGGCGCGAATGGCATTTTCGTTATTAATGATAATACGACTGCCATAAAGGATAAAATCGTAGCTAAAAGGAATAGACCATGAAATGAATAATTTTGTACAACCCATAATCCAATCATCGGGCCGATTGCCATCGCAATTGTCATCGCCATCCCATACCAGCCCATTCCTTCTCCGCGGCGTGAATCTGGTATAATATCAGTTATAGCTGTCCCAACAGCTGTTGTAGAAACGGCCCATGTCACACCATGAATAACGCGTAAAACTGCTAAGAATATAATAGTTGTTGCTAAATTATAAGAAAACATTGTTAGTCCAAAAAAGATAAGTCCCCAAATGATAAAAGATTTCCTACCATATTTATCTAACATACCTCCAATAATTGGCCGTATCATTACTGCCGCTATTGTAAACATTCCCATCATCAGTCCAACTTGTGATTCATTTCCACCTATCTCTTTAATAAAGAGCGGGAGCGTTGGAACAAGTAAATAAAACCCTGTAAATAAAAATAACATCGCGATAGTCATTTGAATAAATGATTTCGTCCATAATCGTTCCATTAAAATTCCTCCATAAACACGTAAAATATTGCAATCAACACATCAATTGTATATTTTTCATGTTCCCTTGCCCTCCGCTAATAGACTTATCTTTTCATAATAAATGGTCTACCCTCAATTTAAGTTGGTCTTACGACTTTATACCTATGTTTTAAGCGAAAGTCCTATCTATATGTACCTTTATAAGCATTAAAAGAATATACTACTTTATCATTGAAACTTAGGAGTGATCGTTTTCATGTGGGTATCACCAAGAATAACTACTGCGGTTCCATCCGTTCCATCAGTACACGTTCCCACCGTCCATACAGCAAGTTCCGATGCTGGTATTGAACTTCCCGCAACTTGGCAACAATATCAACTTCCTGGTCAAGTCACCCCCTCATTTTGGCATCATGGCACACATCCAAGTAGTACCACCTTTTATAACCCCAGTTATATTCCTTTACCTTCAACTCAAATCTTTTACCATTTTCCATCAATTTATTTTCAAAATTTTTATGGTACTTTTAATATTTAAAAATATTTGTAAGCAATCACAACCTTTTTAAATACAAAAAAACACTTAAGGAACCGCTTTTTGCGGTTCCTTAAGTGTTTTTCAAATACATTATTTATTGTCCATTATTGGAAGGAGTCTCTCCAGTGTTCCCGCCTGTAGTTGGTTGCGTTGGAGTCTCTTGGCCACCACCATTGGTTGGTGGATTTGGAGTTCCTTGGCCACCTCCATTAGTTGGTGGGTTTGGAGTCCCTTGGCCACCACCGTTGTTTGGTGGATTTGGAGTTCCTTGGCCACCACCGTTGTTTGGTGGATTTGGAGTTCCTTGGCCACCTCCATTAGTTGGTGGGTTTGGAGTTCCTTGACCATTTCCATTGTTCGGTGGATTTGGAGTTCCTTGACCATTTCCATTATTTTGTTCATTTTGCTTATTCTGTTCATCTTGCTTCTTTTGCTCTTCCTGCTTCTTAAGTTCATCTTGTTTCTTTTGCTCTTCTTGTTTCTTAAGTTCTTCCTGTTTCTTTAATTCCTCTTGTTTTTTCTCTTCTTCAGTTTTTTGCTGCTGATTCTGTGTTGGTTTTTCAGTTGTATCCGGTACGCTCGTATTTGGAGATGTATCACGTTTTTCACCTTTTATACGTAACTCACTACCTTCTTGAATAACACTACTTGGCATTTTAAAGCGTGATTTATCTGTAGCCATCTTGCTCATCATTTCTTTAAAAATCAACTGTGCAATTTTCGTATTTTTACTACTAATATACTCGTCTTTACCATCTTTCATATATCCAGTCCATACCGCCATCGTATATTGCGGTGTATATCCTGCAAACCAACTATCACGAGTTGCACTTTCTGGTAGTTTATATTGCGCTATTTGTTTTGAAGAATAGTTTGTTGTACCTGTTTTACCAGCTACATCTAAAGAAGCCACATTTGCCGATGTACCAGTACCTGATGTAACTACAGAACGAAGCATATCAGTAATCATATATGCTGTAGAATCCGCCATAACTGGTTTTGGTTTTTGTCCAAAACTTTGTGACTTGCCATCTGGATAAACTACTTTCTTAACAAAATGCGGCTTCGTATACTTACCATCATTACCAAATGCCGCATAAGCACCCGCTATTTCAGTTGGTGATACTTCGTTTGTACCAATCGCTGTAGATTCTGTCGGTGCTGTATTAAATGTAATACCTAATTTTTCAGAGAATTCCTTCGACTTACTAATTCCTACTTCTTTTGCAGTTTTAACTGCTGGAACATTACGTGACATCTTTAATGCTTCACGCATAGTAATTGAACCTAAATGACTTCTGTCTGCATTTCGAACTTCTTGTCCAGTTGAATATTTAAATGGAGAATCATCAATTTGATGATAAGTAGCCCATTTTAAGTATTCAATAGCAGGAGCGTAATCAAAGATTGGCTTCATTGTTGAACCAGCTGCACGATCTAATTCAATTGCCATATTATGCCCTTTAAATACCGCTTTATTTTCACCACGTCCGCTACCTATAGCACGAACTTCTCCTGTTTTCGTGTCCATAAATGTAAATGCGCCTTGGAAGCTATCGTTTGGATAATTAATAATATTTGCATTTAAAAGCTGATCAGCAAAATCTTGCGCTTTTGGATCCAAAGTTGTATAAATTTCTAAACCGTCAGATCCAATATTAACATCTGGTATTTCTTTTTCTACTTCTTTCACAACTGCATCCATAAATGCAGTATGTGGCATCGCTTGTAGTTCAGTTGCAGTCTTAAGTCCCTTTTCTACGTCAACTTTCGATGCTTCTTCCATTTCTGCCTTTGTAATATAACCATGTCGATTCATTAATCCTAGTACAGTATTTCTTCTTTCTGTTGCCCTTTGAACATTTTCTTTTTTCGTTGGGTCATAGTTATTCGGTGCTTTCGGTAAACCGGCAAGCATCGCGACTTCTGGTAATGTCAAATCTTTTAATTCTTTACCATAGTAGTTTTGTGCTGCTGTTGCGATTCCATATGAACGGTTACCTAAATTAATTTTATTTAAATACATCTCTAATATTTCATGTTTTGAATACTGTTGTTCTAGCTTATATGCTAAATAAATTTCCTGAACCTTACGCTTTGACGTTTTTTCCATCGATAAGAAGTAGTTCTTAATAACTTGCTGCGTTATCGTACTACCACCTTGAGAGCCATAATCGCCTTTAAGACTAACTAAAACTGCACGTGCAGTACCTTTGAAGTCTACCCCGCTATGCTCATAAAAACGTGCATCTTCTGTCGCTAAAAATGCTTCTTCTACTAATTTAGGGATTTGATCATACGTAACATTCGTCCTTTTTTCTTTCCCATATTCATATACCAAATTGCCGTCTTTATCATAAATTTTTGAGGATAACGGATTAACAAGTTTTGCTTTCTCAAGTTTTGGTGCGTCCTTAATCATTACGAAAAAGGTAGCAACCCCTGCCACTAAACCTATAATACCAATTAGTAAACAACTGATTAAAAATTTACGGAAAAACGATGTTTTACCTTTTGGTTTTGTGTTTTTAGAAGCTGGCTGTTTTTTCTTTTGAACTTGTCGTCGCTCCTCTCGAGAACGATAATTTTCTGACATGCTACTTTCTCCTGCCTTTCAATTCTCCCGTTGATTTACTTAAAAATATTGAGGTCACTTTCACAAATACATTTAGTCAAGAAAGTATATTGACCTGGAGCATTCAATATTTTCCCAATTCACAGATTATAAATTTTGGAATACTTCTTATACAAACTATATTCACCTCTATTTTTTCTAATAATACTGCCCCTTAAAGCATAGAATGTAAGAAGTGAATTTTAATACCTCGTATAAATAATATACCTTTTTTTCAAATGGTCAATATTTTCTTATTTATAAATCAAAGGTGAAATAAAAATAGCACAACGATATGTACTTCGTGTGAACTTCCTTATAATTACGTATAACGAACATTTAATATCTTACATATAAGTATAATATCCCTTTAATTATAAGGATTTCAATCCCACAATCCCCTTACCTACAAGAAAACATCTTAAATGAAAAGTAAGGAGTTGCGTAATGATGAAATTATCTCCCGTTATATCAAGAAATATAGTTGCTGTTGGCTATAACCCTTTTTCAATGATTTTAAGAATCCAACTAAAAAATAGTATGTATGATTTCTTTAACGTACCAGAAAGCATCTACACTGGTTTATTAAACGCACACTCTAAAAGTTATTATCATAATACTTATATTAAAAATTCTTACCGCTACACTAAAATTTAAACTTGATTGGCATACAAAAAAGAAAGGCGAATCAAATCCCCTTTCTTTTTTTGTATGCCAATCGCAATTTACCTTCTATTTCTTTTATTAATTTCATCGTACGCTTGAACTTGTCTTTTAAGTCGCCTGTCGGCTTTTTTATCATGTACGACAAGAACTGCGTGTATCGCTCCTGGAACCCAAAAAATTAAGGTTAAAATAAAATTAATAATCGCTTGAAACGGCTTTCCGCAAAACAAAACAGCTACCGGCGGAAGTAGAATTGCTAATAAGTACATCATGTCTGAAAAACTCCTTAATGTTTATTTTTCAATTCTTACCCATCCATCTCCTACACTATCAAACCTATGAAATCATGTTATTTCTAAAAGCGTATATAAGAACTCATCATTACAAAAATCATATATAATAGTATGACTAAATAAGGAGCCTCTCACTAACGTTAACAAGCTATTTTCACCTGTTCGTTTATATGTATATTCTACGCCTATATGAAAAAGCCTACAAAAAGAATTATCACATCAATCTTGTCCTATTTCTAAAATTGAAATACTCCAAACTTCATTTAAAAGAGTATTTCATTGCTTTTTCTTAGATTCCAATCTTTGTTCCTCTACTATTTCGGTTAATCCAATTGCTGAAATTACAGTACCTATTGCTTGTATCCAAATACCTATTAGCCCTATTATACGTTGATTTTCTTTATCTATATTACTGTCTTCATTTCCCTTTTCTTCTTTTGATATATTGTGAATACCTTCATATGCTTGTAATCCTGCACCTAAACTTTGCATTGAATTCCCTAATACAATAATCCACTGTATTCCATTTATCTCATTCAATGCTACTTCTACTCCTAAAAAAGCTCCAATTGATTGCAAACTATTTCCAGTAATTATAAGAAAATCATTTTCTTTCATTTGTTCATTTAGATTAAAATACGTTCCTATTACATTAGAAATATTACCTAAAGCTAACAATTCAATCCCCGTCTTCGCTAGCGCTTTATTTTTATTATCTATAGTTACATCTTGCTCCTCACATTTATCTTCATCTTTCGCATCAATAGTTGCTATAATTTGTAATATATATCCGAGGGCTTGTAATGAACTCCCTACAATAACAAGATCCGACTCAATCTTTTCTTCTCCTGCAAACCCTCTAGTTATTCCAATAGCTGCTATAAGATTTCCTCCTACTTGAAACCATGCCCCTGTCAATTCTAAATCGCGTAGGTTCATTTCCCATCACCTATATTAAAATTTTCTAGTACATTCGAAATAAACAAATATCACCTTTAATTCATTATTTTATTTTTCATATGTAATTTTGTGCATCGCATAATGTACTAATAATACAAAAGAGCACCTTTCAGGCGCTCTTTTTGACAAGGAGTTTCTCGATGAATGTATAATTTGCAAATGCTTCCTACATATTACAACATATGCTTGTCCTTCAAAACTGTGAATATAACATTTAATACTTATCTGAACATTACATGCATGCCGGACATGTCAATGAATCTCCGTTTTTATCTATTGATATATTTAATATATAATGAATTGCTTTATGTGACCACATTTCAGGTGTAGGAGATTCTTTTACATATTGAGGTGCACATAAGTGAAGCATTGGAGTGCTAATACTTCCACCTGGATCTAAAGCAACTACGGCCATGCCATTTGGAAGTTCCATTGCCATAGACTGCGTGATACCTTCAATAGCAAACTTCGAAGCACAATATGGCGCAAGTTCAGCCTCGCCTTCTCTTCCCCAACTAGAGCTCATATTAATAATAATTCCTTCTTTCCTAGCTATCATCGCCG
Organism: Bacillus hominis; assembly: GCF_030348325.1. NCBI lineage: Bacteria > Bacillati > Bacillota > Bacilli > Caryophanales > Bacillaceae > Bacillus > Bacillus hominis. Next base: position 2,169,495 of record NZ_JAUCFS010000005.1, on the reverse strand, counting down.
GGACGAACGCCCTAATAACATTTACTACCCCGTTCACATTCACACTCATTACACTTTCAAATTCTTGAGCGGTAACTTTCCATAGCGGTGCATTTTGATTAACAATCGATGCATTATTTATTAACATATCGGGAGCTCTATACCTATTAAGAATACGACTTGCCCATTCACTAACTTGGTGATGATTTGAGACATCAATTATTTGAAAATCATGTGAAGCACCGTAATATTTATTAAGCTCTTCAATTTTATTTTTTGAGCGTCCACACCCTGCTATGTTCCATCCCAATTCATGAAACCTATCAACCATTGCACGTCCTAACCCTTGCGTTACTCCAGTAATAATTACGAGTTTCCCAATGTCGTTTCGCTCCAACTTCATCTCCTCCTTTCAATTAATATTACTCTTTTTATTCTTATTCAACTTCTCACTTAAGTATCAATGCATTTCATACTTTAGAAGTATTTTTGATATTACATATTACAAACAAAAAGAGTAACCATCATAGTTACTCTTTTTGTTTATATCTTTATTATTTTTAAATTGTATCTTCTCTTTCCTACATTTCTCACATCGATAAATATAGGCTACACCTTAATGAAAGTATATTTATGTTTACGGTTCGATTTATCCAAATACTTTTCAATCCACTTTTTCAACTTAACAGAGCCCACCTCTATCAAAGAATTTCCACCTAGTCTTATAACATACTTTTATTTAAATTCTCAATCTCATTTTGCAACTTTTTAAATTGCTCAAAATGCATTGTTATAGATTGAATACTGTTCCTTTCAACATTTTGCTTCACTAGTAAAACGCCTGTATCGTGAAAAATCGCTTCAAGTTCTTTCCTTATAGATACTTTCGTAATATATGCGGTTTTAATTGCCGATAAAATTGCTATTTCATTAAACTTTAATTTTATTTCATTAGGACAAAATGCTTTTTCGATCAATGTAACATCATTACTATAAATAAAAGCAACAAGTTTACTTGATTCTGCATCTGTTAAATCCACTGTTTTTATAACATTATCCATTACATTTTGCCTCCTTTAATTCCATATATATTAATTATTCAAATTCATTCTTTTTAAAATTCAACTCTTCGTTAATTTTAACATACTTTTTGCTCGATTGATTAAACAAAGCTTCAAACATTTTTCTATTCCGGAATATTTGTCAAATGAACCAATTAGACTATACCTTCATATAGTAATGCAAACAATTACTTATAAAGTAGGTGAAAATTATGCCCTCAGTTGTAGGGAATTTAGTTGTACAAAATAGTAACGGATCTTTCAACTTAGGTGATTTCTACAACGTCTCTCCAAAAGAGAATACGAAAGCTTATAACGGCTCTGGCGCATCTAACGTTGGTTTCGTAGTGAACACTTTTAGTGGGGTTAGCGCGACTAATACATTTGATTCTGATCTAGCAGATCAAAACCAAGTTGGTACGGCATAACCAGGTCTGTAATCATTTTTGTATAACATTTTTAGATTTGTCTATACTATACTCAGGCTGATACACAGCTAACGTCGATTTTTTGAGTGCCAATCTTTTTCTCCCTTTCCCTGGGACTAAGCAGCTAGTTTGCATCTAGCTGCTTTTTCATTTAGTTCTTCACCTCTTCAAAAAAATTAGGCTTTTACAGGTAGCCTGACTCACAGCCGAATTTTGAAGCGTGAATCTAACTGCCCGCAAATAGCTGGATAAATTAAAGAAGCTAAACTTCAAAATTCAACTTCCTTTAAGTTACATCAATTATGTCCCTTGCAGAAAATATATATGTTTTATAAAATGCATCTGTACATTTTACAATTTGTTGAATTGGATTTATATGAACCACTGTCATATAACTTGTAAGTATGTATCCTTCTTCAAAATAGGTCACTAACATCTCTTCTTCAGACAATAATGAAGTTAATAATTTGTCTGAAATACTTTCTTTCACTTCATTCGTTAATAACGGCCTTTGGACTTTTAATTTCTCTCCAATAATTTTTCTTATACTTAATAATTGTTCCGACATTACTGTAAATGGAACCCACTCTCTTCCTTTTTTCTGTATCTTTACATGATTCATTATCTTTACTCCTCAATTTTCTATATCTATCCATTCATAAAAATAGAAATTTCACTTCTAAATACACTTTATCCATCTCTTATTTATATGTAGCGTAGCTTTCCAATTCAAAACTATTTATGAATTTGTAGGAATCTCAACCCAAAAAGAACATTCGTTCTAATTATACACGAACGAACGTTCTTTCGGAAGTGCAACATGTAAATTTTTCAAACAAAACTTTAATCTATGAAGTTTATTCATACTCATTGATTACTCCCTTTTATTAATCATATTTCTTTGCACTTCCTATCGCATCATGGAATACGTGTAGCAACAATAAAAGCGACTCCACCTAATGTGAAGTCGCTTTTATTGAACTAATTATATTTTTAATTTTACTTTTCTATCCTAACTAACGTTCTTTCTGGAATATAAATTTCAGCTATATCAAATTGATTTATTTTCAAGTTTAATTCCCAAACTTTTTCCTGATCTTCATCACAAACCCAACAACTAAATAATTCAAAGATATGATATGTACCATTCTTTAAATTATGTACTCTATTCAATTTCTAAGAAAATATTAAAAATATATTTGGTTTATATTTAACAAAATTAATTAACTAAAACATTATCATTTCAACATTTTGCGAAGTAATTACTTATTCCTTTTTATTTACACCAAAATTTTCTATTGTAATTCTTAATATTTAAATGTAATATTGTATTGTCTTACTATCTATTTATAACTCACACACTAACGAGAAAAGGGAACTCTATATGAGTTCCCTTTTCTATTGAAAATTAAAAAACAGAAATATAGCACTATGCTAAATCTCTGTTTTTCTTCTAAACTTTACTTCTCATCTAAGAATTTAAATGTATCTTTAAATTCATTATCTGTTACTTTAATATCCGCTTCTTTCAATAGATCATTGATTACTTGTTGTTTCCATTTACCTGTCGCATCTTGTAGTCTTTGTTGTTCTAAATCTTTTCGAATCGAATCTTTCACTTCATCAAATGGTTTCAATTCTTTTTTATCCGTCACTTTTATAATATGATAACCAAAAGATGTTTTTATTGGCTCACTTACTTGTCCTGCATCTAATTTATACGCAGCTTCCTCAAATTCTTTCACAGTTTGACCAGGAGCAAAACCAGCTATTTCTCCGCCCTGTTCCTTTGAACCAGTATCTTCCGAATATTGTTTCGCTAAAGCAGTAAAATCTTCACCATTATTTATTTTCTCTTTTACTTCTTTCGCAGTTTTTTCATCTTTCACTAAAATGTGACTTACCTTCATTTCTGGTTTATGGTTATCTTTCACATCTTTATCTGTGACAGTCGCTCTAATCGCTTTCTCAAGTGCAATTTCTGGCTTCATTTTCTCTTTTAATTCATCTTCATTTTTTAATCCTACTTGCTCTAAAGCCACTTTAAACTTGTCACCCATTTGTTCCTTCGCTGCGTCTACTTGTTTTTGAGCTTCTTCATCTGAAACTTCATATTTATCTAGCAATGCCTTATTTAACATCATTTGAGATAAAGTACTTTTTCCATATGTTTGCCTTAATTCTTTACTAAACTCTTTCTCTGTCACGTTTCCTACTTTTGATGTTGCAACATTTTCTGAGGAACCACACGCAGACAATGTTAGCGCCACACATGTAATAATAGTTCCCATAAATAGCTTTTTCTTTTTCAATTCAAATACCTCACTTTGATAAATGTATATTAGGAACTATACAGCGCTATTGTGAAATTAATGTGTTTTCCGCAAGTATTTCTCTTCATGTCAGAGACAAGCTTTATTAAATAAAAAAGCCGGCATAAAGCCGACTTTTTAACATCATTTAATCTGCACATGTTCTTCTTTGATCCATTTGTTCCCACCTATATCTATATATCCATCTTGATGATTCCAAATACGATAAGGGACCTTCCCATCGACCGCACCTGTATCATTCCCGTTTGGTCCATCGTACGTTCTAATTTCATATCCAGGTGTGTATTTTGAATATGCATAAAACCATTGTACATTAAAATGTTCTAACTTAGCCCACTGTTGGTCACCACCTAAACAAATCATATCTTTTTCGCCACCTCCCCAATAACCTTTATAGATTAAATATGGGATTTTTTTCGTAAGTCTTCCTGTAAACTGCGGATTCACAGGATTTTCATATAAATTAATGCCATATCCATCATCATATTTTGAAACTGCAATACCAATTCCATTTGGTTGCTTACTATCTCCAATACTAGATTGATTTATTTGATTTGAACCTATAAACCAAGAAAGATTTTTATTCCCAATTAATTGATTCAAATCACATTTTCCAATACCAGGAACATTTCCTGAATCAGTATATTGCCAAATATCACAAGGATATGCTGGTTTATTCCCTCCATAACGAGGAATCCAAATAAAATCAGCATCAATATTGCGAGCTCCAAATGATACATACGTGTGATGCCCTACATATAAACCAATTTTTTTTGCACCTAATCGGCGTAATTCATCAATAAATGCTTGAGTCCCGCCTTGCATATCTACCATTGTTTGAACTTCTACATCTGCCACCCAAAATTTAGCGTTTTTATCGCCACGATTCCAAAAATCTTGCGCTTCTTTTTTTGCATCTGAAATAGATATAAAACGGCAAAATGCATAATTCCCAAATGGGATACTACGTTTCTTCATTTCTTTCACATGACCTTGATACATAAAATCGACCGTATTCGAACCATCTTGAACTCTAGCAATAACTAAATCTAGCTGCGCCGCTGCAATATCCCAATTAATATTTCCATTCCATTTCGAAATATCTACAATATAACCCATTACTAATCAACTCCTTTTTATCATCTTATTCAAAGCTTGTTTTATTGCTAGACCCATACGCCTAATAGCAAGCTTCTATAAAACAAATAAATATATTTTCATCATTTTTTAAAACTAAATAATTTCTCAAAAAAATTTCTTTTATCCATAATAAACAAGTTCTTCTTTTTTGCATTTGTAAACGATAGACTTGCGTTTATTTCATACTAAATATTGGGATAAAACTATAATTAATGTGCATACTATATATAAGCAATTTTTGCTTATACTCATGAATGACCTCCAAGATTTTTCAATTTCCCTGTAAAAAGGCAGCTAAAAAAAGCTGCCTTTTTACAATTTATTATATAGAGAAAAGTTAATTACCGCTTATTCCCTCGGATTAGTATTTTTTAAGCTTATTATTAACATGATATATATTTTTTCACAGCGCTATTTTGATACGTATTAGAAAAGACTTTTCCGATTTAGGAAAATGCCCCTTACTTTTCATAGCGATAAAACAATTTAGAAAAAGCATGCTAAATTTCCTCACCTTACTTTCAAATGATATGGTGAAATAAAACTCCATCTACTAATACCGTATATATAATAATCAAATACAATAAAATTACATATTATATTAATATGTCTTCCTAATTTAAAAGAAATAAACATATACCCCCTATTATATAAGGAGTTGATTTAATGAAAAAAATCCCTATCGTATTCAAAGTTCCTCCGAATTCAAAGCTAAAAGTTACATTCTACGGTCCTTGTAACGAAGTGATTACGAACGTATCTTTAATTAATCAACTACTAACCCCTAACTGCCAGCCTATATCTCAGTATCCAGACTTCAAGAAATATATAACTGAAGTCCGATCATTATCAAATTGTTAATCATATAATTTCATGATTTTTTATTTCGAACAGTACGATAATAAAAAAATAGAAAGAGCCGAATCTTTCTAAAGAAACGGCTCTTTTTTCATTTCACAAAAACATGACTTCATTAAAAAACTAAAATAACTCATTTATTGATATTCTGTTGATATTTTGTTGATATTTTACACATATTAATGAAATGAGCATATATTATCTTATGGAGATTCTCCACTCATAAAACCTATCTTTTTTTGAGCATACTTTATTTGTATGCTCTTTTTTTATTCTTTACTTACCATTACCCTGTTCACATTTCCGAAGATCCACCCCTACAAACATTGGGTATTTCAAAAAATCATTTTCTTATTACTCGCTATAAATATAAGTTTAATAATTTATCTGTAGCTACATTTTCAGCATCACTTAAATCGACAAAATAATGAAGTTGCCATAGTTGACTCTTCTTAGCTTGATTACTAACAGGTTTATCCCAAATAGGGTAAACTCTCATAGCCATTTTCCCTTTTTGATTTTGAGTTTTTAATATTTTTTCTTTTAGAAGAATCTCTTTTGGAAAAATAAATTGTCCTAGTTTATTATCCGCTATACAAGTGATAACTAAAAGGTTAGGAGCCAAATCATAAGAAAATGCCTGATTTTTCATGGAAGCATCCTTCTCCCAAAAAGAAACAAACTGTCCAATCTTATTAGGCGTAATTTTTGATACCCTAAATCGGACGCTTCTATTATTTAGCTGGAATACCCCTCCTGCATATTCTGAATTTTGCTTTTCTTCTTTTTGGTTAGTAATGAATAGATTATTAGGTTTGTAAATTATTTCATCTAGTTTTCCAACTATATTACTAAAATCAATCATGTAGACGCACCTTTTTTAGTTTTCAGTATATCAAGAACACTCGTTCTTGTATATCGAACTTAAACTTTAATCAAAAACCACTGTAAAGATACTTAAACGAATGATAGCTTTTTATCGTCTTTTCAAAGATTATTTTTTTCTACTCATCCATAACTTCAAATTTACTTTTATAGTATTTATTACATAACTCTTCCAATTTTTTGCGTTATTTATTATTATATTAATATATAAACAAAAACGAGGTACACATTACATGACTCAATCCAAAATTAACTTTGGCTCCATAGAGCACCCTTTCTTCCTATTAGTTTTATATCTTATCGCAATTCTTTTAACACTCGGCATTACATTTAGTATATGTCATTCCCTTTTACTAAATTTAAATGCACCGAGTTGGGTAGCAAAACTATTAGCTATCGTATTAACTCTAGGTGTTGCTTATCAAGTATTTATGAACTTATTTTAATATATTACCAATTTAACACCTTTAACTAAAAGGCCCTACCATACGGTAGAGCCTTTTTTAAAAAAATAGTCCATAAATCACAAACATCTCTTTTATTTTATTGGAGATGGGAATCTTGCGGCTTCAAAATGAGAACCATCTTCTGTACTACTAATAACCCCAGCTATACTACTTTGCGCAAAAATCTCAACAATATCACCTGCATGTAATTGGAGTATTGTTGAAACACTTACGACATTCCCAAAATTTATCGGACCAAAAAAGTCGTTATCTATAGCAATCGCCGCATTTCCATTCACTCGAACTTCTACACGCGCTCTATAATTTACATTTGTATCGTTCGGAAAGAAACCAATCGTTCCAATTACGGAATAAACGCCTCTAGTCTTCGGAGTAAAATCTGATGTTGCCGGGTTATATTCATTCGCTAAATCAAATTGTTCATTTTGAAATAATACTTTAACAAAAGTATTTGCCGGAAGGTTTTGATCAACTGTATTTACAGCTCTAAAAGCAGATGCTCTTACAAGGTTTTTCTCCTTATGATCGCAAGAACAGTCATCACATCTTTTACCGCACTTATTATAATAATCACTTCTTTTTTTACAACAATCATGATTTTTCTTTTTGTAACTCTCACAATTCTTACAGTAGTAATAACAAGACATATATAGCGCTCCTTTCTACTCTATTACTGCATACTATGCAAGCTTGATTTGAAAAGTTTAAACTAATTGTTGCTATTACAAAAAATAAGAATGCTTCACCATCAGGCAAAGCGAAAAGAAAGTATAACTTTTAAAACAAAGCACTTATGTAACATTCCGGTTATATCAGTAATGCAAATTATCTAGTTTCATCAACTCGGATTTTCAGAAAAAATTCCTCCATGCAATTTTATTATTATTAAATAGATTATATTGTTCAGTGAGATATGTAACATTTCATATTTTATTATTTCAATATCTCTTTATTACCGGTAAGTTGATAACAATCTCTTAAATCCCCTTTAAAATCAACAATATACTCTATACAAAATATTTTTCTATCCTCTAGAATTATTCTTAAGCATTATATTCCAATATTATTATTGTAAATTATTGACCTGTACAAGCGTAAGATTTTTGTGTATTCTATGGACAAGGAGTAAGGTAAGAGTTACTCTTTGCCATTTTAGAAAAGGCCCTGTTGGAGACAACAGGGCCTTTTTTCATAAACTAAATCGGTAAGATCCCCTTACCAGTTGACTTTCTTTACCTGAACATCATGTATTTCTTTTTGCATACACCGCTACTCTTCTTCGACTGTTTCATTTACAATCATCAGACACTATTTAATAGTACATCGTTAATTTATCCAGTACTTTCAAAACAGCTTGGACACCGTTAAAATACTTCATGCACTACAAATAAATCATCCGTTCTTGTACAGGGCAAGTATAAATTTTGGAATGTCCTTATATGAAATTACTTACAACTTATACTTTTGGAGACGGGAATCTTGCAGTTTCAAAATGCGTACTATCTTCTACATTACTAATAACTCCAGCTACGCTACTTTGTGCAAAAATTTCGACTGAATCCCCTGCATGTAATTGAAGTATTGATGAAACAGCCACAACATTAGCAAAGTTTATTGGACCAAAAAAATCATTATCTATTGCAATTGCTGGATTTCCATTAACACGAATTTCTACCCGCGCTCTATAATTTACGTTTAGGTTATTAGGAATGAAAGCAATTGTTCCAATAACAGAATAAACGCCTCTTGTCTTTGGAATAAAAATTGATGTAACTGGATTATACTCATTCGCTAAATCAAATTGTTCATCTTGGAATAAAACTTTAACAAAAGTATTAGCTGGAACATTTTGATTCACTGTATTTATAGCTCTAAACGCAGACGCCCTTACAAGCTTATCCTTATCATCACAACAACAATCCACTTTTACATTAACACAAGGTTTTTCCTCTTGTTTTTTATCGCATCTTTCATAATAGCCATCATATTTGTCATAACACTTACTGCTTTTTTTGTGACAATCATGCTGTTTCTTTTGGTAATCCTTACAATACTTACAGTAGTAATAATAAGACATACTAATTTCCCTCCTTTAAACTTTTTACTATATATTATGTAAAATAGATTTAAAAAGTTTGGACGGGTTTTTACTATTTTTAATAGAATTAAAAATAGTAAAATATAATAAAGTATAACAAACCCATCTTCATCAAGAGTATATTTTAACTTCCGTTCAATTTATTTAAAAAGTATCTCATGATTCTTATCGGCACCTTTCAATTTAGAAAAAAGTACGATGCCCTCCGTTTGAGCCTATTCTTCTTGTTTTTTCATCCGGACGCACAATGCTTTGCATTTTCCCATCGTCTTCACCACAAGTCTTCGCATCCCCCTTTCATCAATGTCTTCAAAAAATGACAATTGATTCATACGATACGGTTCCCCTCCGTTCGATTTTGTTACTATTTAGGACATTATTTCATTTCTTTTTGACATTCTTTTAAATAATCGATAGTCTCTTGAACCTGTTCTTTTGTTGAAAGTAATTCCATTACATTGCCTTCTGTATTATATACACGAATTTTTCTTTCCTTGTACTCAATCCCTAACATTCCATCATTACCTAAAAACTTTACGTTACCTTCCATTCTTCCAACTTCGCTTTCTATTCAAAGGATTATTTTGTTAGGTTTTCAACGCGAAAACTCTATATTAACTTTTATCAATATGTTGGGTTACCTGTAAATTATTGATTACTTTTGTAAAACATAACATTTATTTATTAACTCATTCATCTTAATTGGTTATTATGTGTTTGAGATTAATTCTCAATTAAAAACCATAAGGAGTGTTTATCTTGAAAAAATTATTAGTTATCCCTGTAATTGCTGCTTCTCTTATCGGAGTAGGTCAAACTTCAACATTCGCGGCAACTGAAGAAATAAATGTAATTCCTAAAATTACTGAGCCTAACAAAACACAACTTCCGCCGATTCAATATGCTTTAGAAGCTAATGAAGAGTACACTTTTCATGGTTCAGGAATTTTTAAATTTTATCATGAAGGAGGAAAAGACCTAAGGGTTTTCATAAAAAACATTGGTGATGAAACTTTCAGTTATGATCTATACAATTCTAAAGGCGGTTGGTTATCGAATGGTAAGTTAACACCTGGACAGCAAACTATAAATGAATTCAGCATTGAATGGTCGGACTGGCTCCCTGATGGTAGATACCAGATTGTATTTAGAAACAATAGCGGTGCATTTTCTAAAGTCAAAATTGCTGCACGAGCATTAGACGAGAAAGAATAAATAATACTTTTGGAATAATATTATGAATCTGAGCAGTTAGCTTTTACTAGCTGCTCTTTTATTTACGATCAAAGAATGATAAAAATTCACTGTAGCTGAAATGTTCAAATGCTCCCGTATCATTTTTAACAGCTATACCAACTTCTTCTGATGTTCTAAACATCTTAAAGTCTTCATAATTAAACCAATACTCTTTGTCAGTACTAAATCCCCTTGAATTAGCATTTGGTATGACATACATCCAATCTCTAACTTCTATTAATAAGTTAATTGAACTCTGCAAGATATCTAGAGTATTATTCATGTCCATTCCCCTTTGTATTAAAATGAAATTTCTATGTAAATAGATAAGTGAGAAAAACTCATCTATTTACATAGAAACCATTACGCACACTCAGGAACCCCTGCAGCTTACAAACAACGATACCGAGCTCTTCCTCGATGCATTCAACTGTAGTTTTAAAATACAATTCAATCCAAATAATTCATAAATAGTGATAGTATTAAATATAAATACTACGGGGGTGTAATATGACAGAAATTAAAGTAGGACTTACACAATTTCTAGACTTCACACTGAAAAGTAGTGCAGCTAAAACAAACTTTGTAAAAAATCTAAAATCTCAACCTGAATACCAACCAGCTTTTGATTACTGGAAACAATTACGAGACACTATTATTAAATTTCATCAAAACGAACTACCTTTTGAATGTTTTGAAACATTAGTACAAACGGTTGATCAGAAGAAAAAGCAAAACTACATTGATGTTATAAAGCAGTACAAAAAATTTATTAAAAACAAAGACGTCTCTTGGTTCGATCCAGGTAAATCACGTTGGATATCAGATGATTTAATCGTCCGCTCATCACCTGAACTCGGTTTGCTCATTAATGATGAGCCGCATCTTATCAAACTGTTTTTCAAAGGAAAAAAAGAGCGAATTGATAAATACAACATCAACTCAACACTGACATTATTAAATGAATCAACATTTTCAAATGAACATAACGATGTGAATTATACGGTCCTTAACATCCAAAAGAACAGAATGTATACGAATAACTCTATTAATAATAATCATTTAATAGCGCTTGAATCAGAAGCTAACCAGCTTTGTTATATATGGAATAAGATGTAAAGGATTCTATTCATCTCTTTCAATACATTGTTCATGCATAATTTGGGCACAATTTTCACAAATCCAATTCGTTTCGTTTATAGGAACTTTTTTTGCTGGTATGAAAGGATTCTCTAAAGTAGATAATTGGATTTCAATGCTTAGAAGCATAGTAACAGTTCTACTAACACTTTCATTATCAGTGTTTTTAACACTTACTTTGGTTGTTGGATATGCATTGAGTTAACAAGCATTCCTTCAGTATCTCCCTCTGAATAAAACTCAATATTCCGTCCATACTGTAGATAAGCTGGTAAACAGCCGGAAATCTCTTGTGTGTAACCGTACTATTCGAGACTTCCTTCAAGACTGAGCAGTTAGCTTTTGCTAGCTGCTCTTTTTTCAAATACTAATTAATTTATCCCAGCACATTTTGAAAAAAACCGTATGATATGGCGTATCCTTTCTTTGAGAAAACGAAACTCGTCACGAGAGCACTTTATTAAGTGCTCTTTTTCATATATAAATAACCCTACAAAATAAAATTTTTATATTAATCTAAATTACACATTTAATTGAATATTAATTCATCAGACACATATCATTTCTTATAAGAGCGTTCTGTACTTGCGCCCTTATATAAATACTCAAATTTATTCCCCCGTATATTTTTATAAATTGTATACAGTTCCATATGGAATTGTTGAAAAAGAAATTCCATATGGCGTAATATGATGCATTGGGTAATAATATTCCATAGATGAATAGTACGGTTGTATACCTTGCTGCATTTGCTGCTGTGCTTGTAACGCTTGTTGAACAGCGTGAATTGTACTTTGTGCTCCGCTATACGTAATACCCGCCGTACCATACGGACGCATTCTAGCTCGGGTATCAAAATATGAATAAAACATTATTATTCAACTCACTTCCATATAAGTTATTACAAAGTATGTTATGATTCTTAATTTCAGTGAGTGTTAAAAACTGGTTCACTAGCCTTTATTCAAATAGCGTTTTTGTTATAGCCTTTTTAACTTGTCTTTTCCTTTAATCTTTACTTTCCAACCCAAGATTTTAATTGATTTAATTGATAGTACTTCCGCTTTTCTATCATTAGGAGCATAAATTTCATCTCCTACTTTCAAATCACCATCTTGTATCATTAACTCAAAATCATAGATCAATTTTTCCATTTAGTTCTCTTCCTTCTCAAATAACGATTTTGTATTAAATCCACACACCCCTAAGAAGCATACATACGATAACATGTGGTATTCTTTTTCAATATTAATTTTGGTCAGAGAGCGCATTGGAAAGCGCTCTTTTATGTTTAAATAAGGATTCTGTTCTGTTTTTTATTTACGCTGTTTTCGTAAGAATTGTTGCTATCTTGACCATACTGATAAAAGGTTGACTTTCAACTAGTAAATTGGATTTAAAGGAGGGTTAACATGAAAGATGAATTAAGTATAAATATTTATTTAGATGAAACTGATACTCCGTTTTCAAGATATTATAGCTCAGATGATGTTCACCTAAGCTCTGACCTTGAAGATTTTATTTTGTCAAAGCTGCACAGTGGCAAAAGAAAAGAAGTAGAAATATTTTTTTCAGGTCAGAATGATTTTGACGAAAAGTCATTGAAGACTGCCACATTTAACACTTTTTCTAACCTCTTGAACGAAGAGGAATATACATATGCGAGAAATGTCAAAAAGGCTATTGTTTTGTTTGTGCTTGGTATTATTGTTGGGTTAATATTCTTGAAACTTTCAAGCACTCATGCCTATGTTGCAGGAGTATTAAGCATTGTGTGTTGGGTTTTTATTTGGGCAGGTACAGAGGTTTATTTTTTTGAAAATCAGCAAATCAAACGAAATATTAGAAAATGCAAGAATATTCTAAATGGTAATATGCACAAAAAATAGAATTTTAGTAAATATTTATATTTATAAAGCTGATTTTCGGATTCTACCTTGTGCATTTATTTAGGTTATTGTTTGGACTTGGAAATCGTGTTGAAGATTAATATCGCCATACGAAGAAAGCTTTCATAAATACTTAAGACCTGGATTTAATCTAAGGTCTTATTTTCATCGCAAAAAAACAACAATCTATACGAAAAGGGCCTTTATTTAAAACATATAAATAAAGGCAAGTAATTATCTTGATCATTACGCACGCCCTATCATGTCACCTATACAAAGTGCTCTTTTTTTGTTTGTATAATTAATTAATTAATGCTTGTTTAAACTACAAATAGTTGGTCCTTTCCAAACACCAGCTTGCTTCCATTGTTGTTTCATTTCCCCTACATAAAAGGGGCTACAATCATACATAATGCTAATATCTTTATCTGGGATGCCTTGTTGATTCAATTCGCGTACACGCTCCGGAGTAAGCCCAATGGGTATATCTTTTCGTTTTCCACCACGATTTCTCGGCTGCATATCAAGGTATCTACCCAACTGACGTAATTCTTGGCCAGTCGGGCAATTTTGACAGACACTAATACTGAAACACTCTTTTTCCGAACGATTGTAATAACACCTTCTGCATTTCTCCTCAATAATATCGCCAATTTCGTATATGTAATCCATTTTTCATCCAATAATGAATCCAAAACAGTAGCAATAGATTGATAAAGATATCCTCTTGAACCTTCTTTTCCACCCATTCAACTTCCTCCAAACCACTCAATTATATGATTTCTATTTTTTCTCCATACAAAATTATACAAATCTATTATAATAATTGACCTATTTATAATCAATTTCAATTGATTATTCTAAATAAAAAACCACCATTAGGCAGGAGAAGGATGCAATAAAGTAGAACAATCTCATTACAAAACTAAATTTATATAATCCCCAAAGCCGTAGCTATCAACTGAATAGCACTTTTTTTCTTCTGATAAAACGGATCACGTTTCATCATCAACTCATTGTACACAAACGAATCTTTAACCTTCCGATTTCCCAAGTACTTCATTTCAATTATCTTGCGTTCATCTTCATCAAGCGCATATTGTAACGTCCGTTCAGTTTGTTTAAAACGTATCTCATGATTCTTATCGTCACCTTTCATTTTAGGAAAAAGAACGATGCCCCCCGCTTGAGCCTGTTCTTCTTGATTTTTCATCCGGACGCACAATGCTTTGTAGTTTTTCAGCTCCTTCACCACAAGTCTACGCATCTCCTTTTCATCGATGTCTTCAAAAAATGACAATTGATTCATACGATACGGTTCCCCTCCGTTCGATCTACTCTGCTAAACTTTTACTTCATTTCCTTTTTACATTCTTCAAGAAAATCGATTACTTCTTGAGTCTGTGCTCTCGTTGAAAGTAATTCCATCAGATTGCCTTCTGTGTTATATACACGAATCGTTCTTTCCTTGTACTCCATTCCTAGCATCCCATCGTCACCTAAAAGTTTAATGTTATTTTCCATTGATCCTAACCTCTCTTTCTATTCAAAGGATTATTTTGTTCAAATTTTCGATAGATGTTAATATTTTCTATAAAGGAGGTCTACTAATGAAAAATTTCTGGAAGAAAGTTTCTTTAATTGCTTTCATAGTAATTGTCCTTTTAATAATTTTATATTTTGGTGGTATGTCTCTTTTTTGGAATAAGCCATAAATTAAGTACAGCAGTTAGCTTTTGCTAGCTGTTCTTTTATTTCGTTCCTTTTCTTGCTTCTTAAATAATTCTTTAACTGCATCTTCCCAATAAGTACACATATCAATTCCCCTTTTTTACAAAATGAAATTCCTATACAAAAAACTTAATACCATTTTGTCCAATCTTGCCTTGTGTTTTCCAGATAATATATATAGACAAAACTACAAGGAGAGGGACATATGGCTGATTATTTTTATAAAGGTGGTAAAAAGTATTATAAAAAACAATCGTATGCGCACCATCAAAAAGATAACTGTTTTATCAAAACCCATACAATAACTGGTTCAAATACAGCTTTAAATTTCAACGTACCAGCTAACACTACAAGAACTGCTTTTGAAGATTTCACCAATAACCACAATAAAACATTACTTGATCTTCGCATTCCTGGTACTTCTCAACCAATTGAAGTAACTATCCGAACAAGAAGTTCTCGTCTGCCGATTACTGTAACAATAGTTGCAGGTGAAACCAAGGTATTCCAAGTAGAGGATTTCCATAGCCTCACTCTCACAAATAATACTAATATCAATAGCAACATTTCTATATTTATTCAAAAAACATTTTGTATCTGCTGCAATAATCAAAATGATTATTGTAAAAAGGATTATAAAGAACCATCGTATTCTCACTGTCAAAAAGATAACTGCTATATCGAAACTCATACCATAGCTGGTTCAAATATCACCCCAACTGAAAATTTACCTTTAACTATTATCGTACCTCCTGGCGCTTCAAGAAGAGTTTTTGAAGATTTCACTAATAACCACAATAAAACATTAATTCAAATATCTGTTCCCAGTGATGTCAGCTCGATTGAAGTAACTATTCGAACAAGAAGGTCCCCCACACCAATTATCGCCACCCTTGTCCCAGATGAAACAAGAGTATTTCAAGTAGAAGATTTCCAAAATCTGACCCTCACAAATAATACTGAAATCCTTGATTTTATTGATATTTTGATCCAAAAAACTTTTTGCATCTGCTGCAATGATAAGAATGATTCGTGCGATGAATATTACCGTGATTACGAATGTGATTGTTAGATTAACACACCAACAAAATCCTTATAAAGGGCTCTTTTGTCTTTTCACGATTATCATCTAATCATTCACAGTTATTAACCATTTCGTTTCTTAACAAAATTCAAATTTTACCGCGCTTTCTTTTCCGACTCATCTATCATTCTTCTTTGCATATCAGCTTTTTTACTTTCTTCAGATCTAAAACCAAAATAGAATAGCGTACATGTAATAACCGAACCTACAACGTATCCTAAAGAACATCCTAACCAAAACATAGTGTACCTTCCCCTATTCATTAATTTTAGCATTCATCCAAAACTTGAATTATACGAATATCACATAAAAGGTGTGTTAAGATTGCTGTCGTTCGCACTTTTTGTTTGGCAAACGTTATATAATCAAGGCGCAAGGTGCGACAGGAAATAAGGGTTTTCTGTCACATTCCCCATAACTTCAACTCCTTTTTGAGTGCTAGGAGCAATCCTAGCCTTTTTTTATTTCTCTCGTATCAGTCGGGCCTTTCCAAACACCAGCTTGCTTCCATTGTTGTTTCATTTTCCCTACATAAGAGGGGCTACGATCATACATAATGCTAATATCTTTATCTGGGATGCCTTGTTGATTCAATTCGCGTACACGCTCCGGAGTAAGCCCAATGGGTATATCTTTTCGTTTTCCACCACGATTTCTCGGCTGCGTATCAAGGTATCTACCCAACTGACGTAATTCTTGGCCAGTCGGGCAATTTTGACAGACACTAATACTGAAACACTCTTTTTCCGAACGATTGTAATAACACCTTCTGCATTTCTCCTCAATAATATCGCCAATTTCGTATATGATTTGGATGCGTTCTACTTTCGTTTTACTCATTAACCGAATTATTTCACATACACTATTCACTATCGATGCCATTCTTCTCTTCACCCCTTGAATAATTTTTCCAAATCAATACATACTACTTCCAAGCCGCTCAATCCACGGCTGGTACTTTTTTCTTTTTTTACAGTAGTAAGCAGGTAGGTTCTTCACTTATCTGCTTTCTCTGTATATTTTTTAAGATTTCGAAAATACTATCTACAAGCTGTTTGACTAGCAGCTTCACTCTTCTTGTAATGGGAAAGCAATTTATCACAATTAGCTAACTCATTCGACTCACTGGCAGACAACCAAAATTGTTGTCTGCTTTTTGTATAAGAATTTTCGTTTTACATATACTACTTTTGAGCCGATATACCAATACGAGTCATTTTGGTGTTTTGAATTCCTTCTAAGTTCATTTGTTGCATAGATTATTACATCTTTGACAACACTAGTTAAAAGCGCGTTTTCTGGTTATTCGTAGTTCTAATCCAGAATAATTTTTCTCCTATAAAGGACAGCAGGTACGACTGCTCGTCCTTTTTTATTTATACTGCGTACTTTCCTTATGGAAGGATATTGATTTTGAGAGAAGAACTTTATCAGTTAACCGTTCCCTCTCTCATATCACCAAAGAATTTCATGAACCTAAAACATCTACAGGAAAGAGATTAATTGTTCTACCTGAAATTACTTTACAGTCTCTTCAAGAACATCTCCAGAAGATAAATGAAGAAAAAGAACGGTATGGCAATGGATATACTAATTATGATTTAGTTTGCCCAACCTAAAATGGTAACCCCTGCAATTTCAGAAGTTTGACACAGCTCTGGAAAAAGCTTATAAAGAAAAGTGGGGTTCCTGATATTCGGTTCCATGATCTGAGACATAACCACGAAACATTAATGTTGAAACAAGGTATTCATCCGAAGATTGTTAGTGAACGATTAGGACATAAAAGAGTAGGTATCACACTGGACACCTACTCACATGGTGTACCAGAACTTCAGGAAACTGCGGTGGATTAATTTGCAAACGAATTATTCGGAAAGAAAAACTCTCGTTAGAAGTTTTCGTTTCCAAGCAAAAACACCACCTAAATTATCCCAAAACTTATAAGTGAAAAAGGAGCAACAAAACATGAGAGAAATCAAGTCTGACAAGGAATTCAAAGACATCATCGCAAGCGAGGAGCCAGTAGTTGTTAAGTTCTTTACTACATGGTGCCCGGATTGCGTGCGGGTGAAGTAGTACGTTTTATGCATTGTTATGCAACGTTAATAATCGTTAATATATAAGGGTTTAGAGGACATATCAGCGACCATTTCCCTCTTACCATTACTAAGAAGTATTCGTTTAGTTTGCATTTTTGTTTGCAAATTTGTTAGCACTTTTTTATATTTCTTCTACATAGGGGTCACCATAAATTTGGACACAAATTATTACAATTTGTTTTTGGGTTTAAATTCCACACATAATCACCTGTCAATGTAATATGTTCCCATCCAAGTGGCGATATATGTTGTAAATATTCCTCTGGAATGTCCACGCTTTTTGTACGTAAAGCATCTACTGCACGTGATAAATATACCGTATTCAGTAATACATATAATCCGTTAAAAAGCTCATATAAATACCTGAAATTTCATAGCAAGTGGGCAAAGCAGACAGTTTATTGAACTGACTGCTTTGTTTATTTTTCACATTTTATCTACCTTTTTTTCTTGGTTGGAACCCAGCTTACCTTAGAGACTCATTCCAACTACCAAAATGCCTTACATATGTGGATAAGGCAGGCATATTAGGATCTTTTAATATTCCTTTGGCAGTCGGTAATTTTTGAAATGAATGAGCCCATTCCTTTAGCCTGGATAACAAAATCCTTCTTGTATACATATTGAGCATGTAACCGCCTTTTCATAGTTCTTAATTTATGAATTAAATTAAGAACTATGAAAAGGCAAGCATCAAAATGTGCTTGCCCTTTCTTCTAACGACGATGTTCCACAAGATCAATTACACCTAAAACAACGTGGGCTAAACCAAATCCAAATACTGTATTTGCAATCATCTTATTAGATCCACGAGTTTGCTTTAAGGCATAACCCACAGCTGTAACTGCTGTACCTAATGTAGTTGGAATTAATCCTTCACGAATATTCATAGTAACGTCCTCCTAGTATCGCAGTTAGTAATCCTGCTTTAATACTTTGGAATTAAAGTACTAAAACACGTATTAGTATTTTCCTTCCTTGTGAAAATATGTGGAGTTATTTTAATTATCTTCTTTTAATTATGATACAGCGTAACTAAAAATATTAATGCGTAAGTTGTTTTTATACATTTACATGTTCTCTATCTTTATCTAAAATATCATGTATTAACATAAAACTTTCTGGATCCAAATCACCTTGTACAATTTCTTCTGATATTTGACGCCATAATAACCTTCGCCCTTTAACGCGCTACTTACAATTCCTTCTGTTGTATCTGGTACTGTAAGTTGACTTATCAAACCTTGAACAGAGCCAACGATTCCTTCATTATCAACCAGTACTCCTTCAAGATTTTGTATTCTTTCTGCTACTTTTAAGGCATGTTGTTTGTAATCTTGTTGTATTCTTTGAAATCCCCGTTTTATTTGTGAATCTTTTAACTTCTCTATATAATGCTCATAGGCATGAATACCCATGTACTGTTCTTTTAGAAAGGCATTTAATATATTGACTACACTCTGTTTTTCCATATCATCATTTCCTTTTACAGAAGTCGATGGATTATCCATATCGTGTGTGTAATACTATTAGTTAATTTCTTTTTTATATCATGCCTCTAAATTCCCCTCTCCTCTTTCACTCACCTTGATATAAATATCATTTTTGTTTAATCCATTCCCAATAGGTTCATACTAACTTTTGTTTAAAAATATGAGAAATGGGGTTGGATTAAATATGGAATTTGAAGGTAAAAATTCTACAGAATCTGCACTTCTTCATTATAAGTATGGTTTGGGTTTATTTACTGAGAAGATGCCTAAACTTGCCGAACAATTTAATTCCTTTACAGAGGAATGCTTTAAAGAAGGCACCTTATCAAAAAAACAAAAACAGTTAATTGCTTTAGGTATTAGCCTTTATTCTCAGGATGAATATTGTATCATTTATCACATTAAAGGATGTCTAGATCAAGGAGCTTCAGAACAGGAGATCTTTGAGGCGGTGGGAGTGACAGCTGCATTTGGTGGTGGTGCTACTATAAGTCAGGTAACTCTTGTACAAGAGTGTATGCAAGAGTTAAAACGGTAAAAGGAATGGTTACAGCTTCTTTTCCTTTCACTTCATCTTTTAAATTCAATAATCTATAAACTAAATCGAATTAATATTTCTATCCTAAATTACATGGTATATATTCTTTACATTTGTACATTATAGTTTGAGAAAGTATTATTTGTAGTTAGGGTGTTCCAAATGAACTTTAGAAACCTATTTTCTTTATTACGGAACATTTTTAAAACCATTTTTTCTTTGATAAAAAGTCTTTCAAAAAATTTATTCATTTTAAGGAGGCATATTAAAATGGGAGTACTAAGTGGCAATCCCCAAAATGAACCAATGCATTACGGAGAAGTTTTTGCGCTTTGGAGTTATCTTGCAGGGGCGCAAGGTGCAATTGCTGGTTACCAAGTTCTCGTTAATCATACCGGAGACGAGGACTTAAAAAAATTTTTAGAAAACCTTATAGAAAATGATATCCAATCAGAAGTTGAAGAATTAAAAAACTTGTTGAAATTAAATGGGGTGGCATTACCACCAGCACCTCCAGAACGCCCAGTTGCATCTATTGAAACAATTCCTCCTGGTGCTCGTATTAATGACGCAGAAATTGCAGCTAAAGTTTCTATGGATCTTGCTGCTGGATTAGTAGCATGTAGTCAAGCTATGGGACAATCTCTTCGAGAAGATGTAGGAATGATGTTTGGACAATTCCATATGAAAAAAGCACAAGCAGGTGCTACTTTACTACGATTAAATAAGAAAAAAGGTTGGATTATTCCTCCTCCTTTACATGTTCTTCAATCTGATCAAGCATAACATGGAGTAAGCGGTTAACTTTTGTTAACCGCTTCGTTGTATTTACCTGTACTTTTAATACTGGAGATTAAAGATATTTCTCATAATTTTAGCCTTAAGGTTTAGAAACTGTTAAACGAATAATGTACAAAATAACTGGAGAAATTAATACATAAGAAAGGAGGGGAAAACTATGAAGAAGAAATTATCATCTATTTTAAGCGTTTTAGTATTAGCTATTATGTTTTTAGGTACAAATGCCCATGCTGAATACGATGGAAATAATATGAATAGAGTTAATAATACTGATATTTCAACTCGAGTTAATGACAATAACATGAATAGAGTTAATAATGATGTGAGAACTCGAAATGTAAATACGACAAATGACCTAAATGATAATCGTGATAAAAATAATAATTGGACTTGGCTTGGTTTATTAGGACTATTAGGATTATTTGGTCTTAGAAAAAAAGACAAAGATCCAGAAACACGTTAATGTAGAACATTTTTTTAGTAAACAAGTACTTATTTATCAAGAGAATGAAACAAATATAAATCGCCTTTAAAAAGGCGATTTATTCATTTCTTGAAATTAATACCTATAATTAGTTATTATTGTAAGTCAAAATGTTTAATTCATATATTTCACCATATATTTACCCGTGATTAAATTTCTACTATTGCATACACCTTCACAAACACATCATACTTAGCTGCTAACTCTTCCAGTTTCTTTTCCCTGTATTTTGTTACCGTAAAAAAATGAATGACTGGCATTTTTCCATTATGCTTCTGTTTATAAATTTGCGTGAGCTCTTCATACTTTTTTAACTTCTCTTCATTCACTTTCATTTTCTGCGAACGATCTACCTCAACTGCATGAAGTATATTTTCTTCATCACGAAACTTTACATCTAGATGCGAAATAACATTGTCATTTCACATTTATTGGCTGCTAAGATTCGTACTGATATATAAAAGAAAACAACAATCTACTAGCAAAAACTAAAAAATAAAGATAACAAATACATAGCATCTAAGATATTCTAAACATCTTTATAGCTTTTAATTCTGTATATAACATTAATCTTAATAAAAATTAAGTTACTGCCCTCCTCAACAAAAAACTCTATTTTTCTTATACTTAGAAATGAAACATACCTCCAACTATTAGACTTATTCTAATAATTGAAGGTACATTTTACTTTTCCTTATTTTTTATTTTCTTTTTCCTTTCGTTCTTCAGAAGGATCTTTCTGTTTATTCTTATCCTGTTGTCTTTGCTCAGAAGGTTCCTCCGTTGGGTCTGGCTCCTGTTCATCCTTTTGAGCTGTATTACACCCAAATAGCAGTCCTACTGTAAATATGCTTGTCATACATATAGAAAGCATTTTTTTACACTTCAATTAAAGCACCTCCTAAAATTAATATTCCTTGTATACTATGTGTAGTTATAACTGTTTTTATTTATTGCTATCTACTGGGATAAGCTAGTTTTTATAAATGACATATCAGCGATATTTTATGTCTATTTCGTATAGGTGTTAGCAAGTTCGTTTGCAAACTTGTTAGCACTTTTTTATATTTCTTCTATTATATACGCATTCACAAACACATCGTACTTTGCTGCTAGTTCTTCCAGTTTCTTTTCTCTGTATTTTGTAATCGTAAAGTAATAAATGACTGGCATTTTTCCGTTGTATTTCTGTTTATAAATTTGCGTGAACTCTTTGTACTTTTTTAATTTCTCTTCAGTTACTTTCATTTTTTGAGAACGCTCTACCCCAATGGGATGAAGTACTCCTTC
Source organism: Bacillus hominis (assembly GCF_030348325.1). Classification (NCBI taxonomy): domain Bacteria; kingdom Bacillati; phylum Bacillota; class Bacilli; order Caryophanales; family Bacillaceae; genus Bacillus; species Bacillus hominis. The sequence goes on along the minus strand of NZ_JAUCFS010000005.1, from coordinate 2,146,458 downwards.
CTCATCTCGATATCTCACATCTGGAATAGTCTTTTTCTTCTATTTATTTTTTATTTAGCGGCACTCCCATTAAAACAGCATAAAAAATACTCCTCTTGAATCGAGGAGTATTTTTCTTTGTTATTGATCAGTGCCCTGATTTTTACCAACAGCTTGTGATTTTTTCGCTGCTGATTGAGCATTTTGTTGTTTTACTTGATTTACATTTGTTTCAGTTGCAAACTCTGTACCATAGTCAGCATTTGCATTTTGAACACCAGCACTAGCAGCTTGTGATTTTTTCGCTGCTGATTGGGCATTTTGTTGTTTTACTTGGTTTACATTTGTTTCAGTTGCAAACTCTGTACCATAGCCAGCATTTTGTTGTTTTGCACTTTGAATACTAGCACCAGAAATTGTTTTATTATGACCTTGTTGATTTTTATCCATTATTTGTCACCTCCACAACCGTTAATATAACCAACCTATCAAGAAGATATCCATACAGATTTTTTTAAATTGACACATATATCTCTTGCAGCAATAATCCCTTATTTAAATGCACAAGGAAAGACCTTTCACAAAAAATCACAAAAACATTACGCTAGGCCACTCTTTATACCTTTATATTTATTCAATAGATTATTAGGTAAAACATTAATTTTTCTCATTTTATTTTTTTCCTCACTGTATTTCGGTTAAGTACACCATGGCTGGACAAGTAACTTAATCTTATAAATTCACTTCTTTTCCTTACTTCACATACACATAGACTTTATTTGCTGTTATATAGTATGTGTTCCCTTTACTATTATGCACCTTATATCAAAACTAACATTTGAAATATTCTTAAAAAAATGATTACCAACATTCTCCTTTAACATAATCTAAATAAAAAAGAGAAGAAAACAATGTTCCCTCTCCATAGCTTTCTTTATTAATGTCAGTAATTTAATTTATTCTAATAAAATGCAGTTTACTACTCCTTAATATAAAAATCCTTTGTTTTTACAAATAATACTCAAACATTTTTGCAACCTTTTCTTTCATTTTTTCTTTTATAGATAATTGATTGACGTCAGAGGATGTTACTCGTTTTGAATTTTGTAAGTCTGCATTAATCACTGGTTTTATTTTCGAAATATAGACAGGGTCATGAATATAACAGTTCATTTCTTCATTTAAATGAAACGAGAGCGAATCAAAATTCACGGTCCCAACCATCAATACTTTTTCATCAATCAAAAATACTTTACCGTGTAACACTCCATTTTTATAACCATATACTTCCACCCCTTGTTTTAATGCTTTTCGAATATATGGATATGCTGCTTCTTTAACTAACAGTGCATCCGAATGAGGTGAGAACAGAATTTTGACACGGACTCCCCTCTTTCTTGCATCTACTAATGCGTTCCAAATAGTTCTATCTTTGGGTATAAAATAAGGTGTTAATATAATGATGGATTCTTTTGCTTGTTGAAACAGCATTGCATAATCTTGCCCAAGCTTTTCTCCACTATAATATGCAGTAAATCGATGCGAGGTTGCTCCCTTTTCCTTTATCGCACTGTGTATCGGAATCGGTTCCTCTGAGTTTTTCTTCCAGTCTAACACAAATTGGTGTTCTAGATCTTGAACGCCTTCTCCTCGTATTTGAAGGTGATAATCTCTCCAGTAACCAAGTTTTTCTTTTTCTCCTAAATATTTCTTTCCAATGTTAAATCCACCAATGTACCCAATTTTCCCATCAATAACTGAAATACGACGATGATTCCGATGATCAAAAGAAGAAACAAGATAAGGGAAAGCTGGCTTATTATAATACGTAAAATGCACTCCTCTTTTAACTAATAATTCTCTTTCCTTCTTCTTTAGTAAAACTCCACCTAGCCTGTCCACTGCATAGTATACTTCTACACCTTCCTGACTTTTTTGCCTCAATAACTCTAGAAACTGGTGACTTACTTTATCATCAGCAATAGAGAAAAAGTTAATATGTACGTAATGTTTTGCTTTCTTTATATCTGAGAATAATTGATTGTTTAACTGTTTCCCGTCTGTATACATAGTAATATCACTCTGACGAATAGGGTATTGGCTAGGCTGCTGGTCAAATCTCCCACTTTTTTCAGCTATTGTTCTGTCGATTTTACCCCAAACAAGTAAAACAAAACATCCGCCAATAAATACAAAGAGGAGTGCTCGGAGAATTTTCCCCATCTTTTTCAGCATATTTAATCTCCTTTATATATTATCGTTCTTTTTCTGTTAGTTTTTGTTATCGGGACAAAACTATTCCATATCCATCCATGAAGCCAATCTTTGCCCTAGAATATGTAAATCAATTACGTTCTTACTATGAATTTTCTATTCAGGTTAATATAACACCGCTTAACGGTATTCCATGTATCTATTGGCTAAAAAAATCCTCCTTCAAATAATTAACTGTAAAATTTCTTATTCACATACCTCTAATTTAGGGTTATCATTTCTAATAACCCTAAAATTGGAAATCGTACTATGATTACAAAATAGGCATTCTATATTTTGAAGTGCATTTACAAGGAGGAAAAACTACATGACAGTAAGCACTAAACTTAAACAAACTATCGCTGGATTAAAGGGTGCTCAAGCATGCCTAGAAGGATTTGTTCTTGATACTGATAACCAGCAAGCAAAACAATTATATAAATGTGCAGCACAACAAACTCAAGAAATTATTGAATCTTTAAATCCTCGTCTTCAGCTAATTGAACAAGAAGAGCCTGAGTATAAGTAATAACATAATACCTTTCACATAGAATATCGACCAAATGGAAGCGTGCTCAGCTTAGATAACGATTATCAAAATGCAATTATTACACGTAATATGTAAAAATCTCTAAATTAAAGAAATAAACAGCCTTATTTGGAATGTAAAAATAACAATTCTATGTAAAGGCTGTTATTTTTTGTTACACTCTTATATACTCGGAATCACATAGACCTTCACATATATATCATATTTTACTGCTAACTCTTCAAATTTCTTTTCTCTGTATTTCGTTACCGTAAAGAAATGCATCACCGGCATTTTTCCATTATGCTTCTGTTTATAAATCTGCGTAAGCTCTTCATACTTTTTTAACTTCTCTTCATTCACTTTCATTTTCTGTGAACGATCTACCTCGACTGCATGAAGTATCCCTTCTTCATCACGAAACTTTACATCAGGAATGATTCTTTTTTTCTCACCGTTTTTTTTATAACGTATATCCGTTTCTATCTGCCAATCGTCCGGGCAAAATAAATGCAGCCATGCTTCATTCCGTAATAATGCATGAGCTAATTTCCCTCTTGATACAACCCTCCCGTCATCACCAAACATGGCGTGCCCTTCTTTATTGAGATAATACACATATTCCTTTCCTTGCATCGTCTTGCTCACGTATGGTTTTAAATCTCCCATAATGCGATTTGCATTTCGGATACCACCCATATCATGTACACTCATTACATGTCTTCTTGTTGCAAACTGTAGCTTTCTAATCGTCGCAAGTATCGCCATCTGACGGTTGATTTTCATGTGACTCTGGATGTTCATGTTTTTCCACCTCGTATTCTTTTAGATGTTCCCACATGACCTTGTCATCAATATACGGCACTTGCAGTTCTGTGAAGTTTTCCTTCATATATATAGCTCTTCCTGGAATAGATGGTAGTTGTTCTAACCCGGACTGATCAATAACTACTTCGGAAGCGGTACGAGTCGGCAAACGAAAGCCGAGTTTTGCATTCGCCATTTGCTTTATAACCCTTGGCAATGTATCACCAGTTGGATATTGCGTACAGAAGACAATACGGAATCCAAGTGCCCCTCCAACACGCGCGATATGACTTAGCATGTATTGACACTCCTCAAGCATTTTATTATGAGCTCTCGGTAATCCTTTTGCTGGGGCTAGTACTGCTCCTTCATCCACTACAATAAAGTACCGGTCTCTCTCTTTTGTATGAACGATATTTTTAATACCGCGTTCTTTCATGTATTTTCCTCGTTCATGCATTTTCTCCATCACCTTTAACAACATGCCGTGCGCTTGCTCTGATGTTTCTTCGATTTGTTCGACTTGTTTCAGTTTTTTATATTCACTAAATTCAAGGCCTTCTTCTTTTAAATCAATCAAATAAAAATGAGCATGATTTGGATTCGCTAACGATAAAGAAGCGAACAGATTTTTAAGGAACACGGTTTTCCCCATACGAATTAATCCACCAACAGCCATATGCGGCGTTTCATCGAAATCATGATAGATAATTCGTTCTAAACTTTGGCCAACTGGAACAAGCCATTTCCCTTTCGTTACTAAGTTCATAGACCATGACCAATTCTTTGGAATTTCTCTTCTGAACACACGGATGTTCAATTTATAATTATCGTACATGATCCGTACCGGCTTACTTAATCCCTCACTCACAACATCCTCGACTTTTTGAATAATTTTACTCGGCATTCCGACTGGTAAAGTGTACACGTAAGTCGTACTACGATCATCATCGATTTGCTTTTGAAATTTCGGATAGTGCAGCTTATCTTCTCTTTTTATCGCGATTCCAGATACCTCAAAGAATACTTGTATCTTTCGCTTATCATCATTTTTACTTTTGAACTTTTCACCGAATAATGCCACTGTTAAACTTGCAGCTGGAACAAGTAATAATTCAATCATTTTTTCCACTCCCCATATACCCTTTATATGGGTATATATCCCTTATTTTCGGAACATAGCGATACATGCTTTTTCTCACTGACATGTAAATGTCCTACAATTCCATGTTGGTATTCCCTTATAGAAACGCGAAAAGAACATAACGTAGAAGATACAAGAACGAGCCTGTAAGCGTTGTGTACATGGTCATACGTGGAAGCCAATGTGGAACACTCTCCCCCATTTTCTCTGCGACTTTCATCGTAATAACTGACAAGCCAGTTGCCGTCCATACCACTACTGCTTCTCCTAGGATTGTCATTTGAATCCCTCTTTTCGAATGAGTTGTAATCCCTTTGGAGTCATTACAGGTAGATACTCGTTTATAACATCTCCCCACTCCAACACTTCGTCCTCATCTTCATATAGATCATCCATAATATCGTTTGATAAACGGTAATATCCTTTATATTCGCGGTTATTAAAAACCTCATGTCTTTCCATGTGATCCACGATCGCATTTGTTTCTTTTTTACCACTAGAACCTTTATACATATTTCTCAATTCCTTTGATGGATACAGGTAAGGTGTTTCGTTTAAATGTGAATATTGCCAACGCATGCGCGCCCTCTCCCTTCTTGATGTCCTTGATTCCACTTGGTATTCCTCGTGGTCTTGATAAAGGTATATGACCTAGAAAGAAGGATTTTGCCTGTCCTTCGAGAAAAAATTCGTAGGACAACTAAAAAAAGGGTGAGGATATGGAAAGTCGTTTGAAAGAAATCTTGGATGAACGTGGAATTAAATACAGTTTTATTGCTAAAAAAGCTGGGATTGCAACATCAACAATGACAAATTTAGTGAAAGGTGGACTTCCGACACTCCCTGTCGCTTATCGTATTGCTCGTACACTGGAAATGAAATTAGAAGAAATATGGATTGAAGAAGAAGTAGAATAATCACCATTAGGGCATACTCATAATGAGGTGAATTACATGATTTGGGCAATAGCATTGCTTTTGATTGTTTTTTTCATCGGTACGATAATTAGTACCCCTAATGTTACACCTGAAGAAATTCGTTCAAATCAAATTATGAAAGCTGCGACTCGTAATAATTTAGAAGTAATGAACCCTAGAGAATTCGAATATTTTATGGCCGACTTCTTTCGTTCACTTGGCTATAAAGTCCAAGTAACTTCTGGTTCTAATGATGGCGGTAAAGATATTATTCTTCGTAAAGGAAAAGAAATGAAATTCGTTGAGGTGAAACGCTATACAAAAAGCTCCATTGGTAGGCCGTTTATCCAGAAGCTTCATAGTGCCATTGTGGATGCTGATGCTATTGGAGGGTATTTCGTTACATTGAGTCATTTCAATAAGAACGCAAGACTATACGCTGCGAATAAAAACATTGAGTTAATCGATGGCGATAAACTCATTCATATGATGAATTCATAATTACCAAGCAAGCTGATTCTATAAAAGGGTTAGCTTGCTTATTTCATTTATTTATTTTTCTGAATTTTCACATTAAACATAACTACACTCTGATATACTTGTGTTAAAAAACTAAAGGAGATAAAAAATGGAAACTCGAACAACAGCTGATGGCAACAATTTTATTATTGAAGTGACTCGTCAGAATTCTTCTAGCAAAAGTAAAATAGGTCGATTCTTTTCTTTGTTAATGGGGATTACATGCTTGTTCTTTTCATCAATTTTGTTTCTTACTATATTTATTTATGAGAATTAAGTTCACTTTTTTCATTATAGATTTTTATATAAATAACGATTCATTACATTTTCCTAATGTGAGTTCTGTTCAAGTCTCTATTCACATAAAATGATTAAGTATAAAAAAATAGAATCAAGAGATATTCTGATTATTTAAAAAGGAGGCAGATAAATGTCTTTAGAAAAGTTTGTAGATGCATTACCTATTCCATCGGTCTTAAAAGCAAAAGATAAGCATGATAACATCCCATTCTATGAGGTAACTATGAAGGAAGTCAAACAGAAGTTACATCGCGATTTGCCACCAACTACTGTTTGGGGTTACAACGGTATGTATCCTGGTCCTACATTCGAAGTACAAAGAAATCACCCTATTTTAGTCAAATGGAAAAATAAATTACCTTTTGAACATCTGCTACCCGTAGATCGAACTATTCATGGAGCAGAACCAGACAAACCTTCTGTTAGGACAGTTGTACATTTGCATGAAGGTCGGGTTAGACCAGAAAATGACGGATATCCAGAAGCATGGTTTACACGAAACTTTGAAAATGTTGGCCCGAAATTCGTGCATGAAGTTTACTATTATCCAAACTGTCAACGACCTGCGACTCTGTGGTATCATGACCATGCTCTTGGGATCACTCGTTTGAACGTTTATGCAGGACTTGCAGGGTTTTATCTCCTTCGAGATAAGAAAGAGGAAGAATTGAACTTACCAAATGGAAAGTTTGAAATTCCACTAGTCATACAAGATCGTTCATTTTATCCTAATGGTGAACTGTTCTATCCAACTCAGCCAGGACATGAGCCACCTCCAGCGCCACAACCACCCCCACCAATAGATCCAACATTACCAAATCCATCAGTTGTACCAGAATTTTTTGGAAACACCATCCTAGTCAATGGAAAAGTATGGCCTTATCTTGCAGTCGAGCCACGGAAATACCGGTTCCGCATCCTTAATGGCTCTAACGCTCGTTTTTATCGTATAAAGTTGAGTTCTGGACAAAATTTTGTCCAAATTGGCACAGAAGGAGGACTTTTGGAAACACCAATCATCGTATCCGAAATCATCCTTGCACCAGCTGAACGTGTCGATGTTATTATCGATTTTTCAAACCATAAAGGTCAAAATATTATCTTAACAAATGACGCACCAGCTCCATTCCCTAACGGTGCCCCCCCTTCTTCAGACCTTATGCAAATTATGGAATTTTGTGTCAAACGAAAATTGCACAAACCTGACAACAGTAAAATCCCAAAAAAGTTAAGCTGCTTAGAACACCTGGATCCTAATGATGCTGTAATCGTACGAAAAAATCTCTTAGTTGAAACTACTGATGAATTTGGGCGTTTAAAACTTTTATTAAATAACCTAGATTGGCATCAATTACCCCTTACAGAAACCCCATATAATGGGACGATAGAGATTTGGGAGCTTTACAATACTACACCTGACACTCACCCGATTCACTTGCACCTTGTTACTTTTCAAATTTTGAATCGTGCTACGTTTACTGGTGATCCAAATGGTCCCGACCTTATAGTTGGACCGCCACAACCACCCGATCCAAGCGAGATGGGTTGGAAAGATACCGTTCGTGCCAATCCTGGGGAGGTCACCCGTATCATTGCGCGTTTTGGGCCATTTATAGGAATCTACCCGTGGCACTGCCACATCCTTGAACACGAAGACCATGATATGATGAGACCATACGAAGTTCTCGATAATCAAAACTTTAACCCGTGTGAACCGATCCCTGGAGAATGTCCAGATGATTCGTTCGCTCAGTGTTTCAACTGTGATAATGACGACGATGATTGATCACAACACAAGCTTTTCTTTTTTATTTTGTCTATAAGGGGTAGCCATGCCCATCAAGCTAAGATTTTGAAATATCCCCAAAACGAAAGAACGTTATTCTCTCTGTAGAAATATACAGGAAAAATAGCGTTTTTTTGACTTCTTCTGTTCAATGTGCAGGCTATATTTACACATGAAGTTTGAGTCATTTCCAATGTTCAAAAGAAATATTTGCTTTTTATCCGTTTGCTTCTACTGCTCCAACGTTCTTCCTTTGCCCCAACTCTTGATCTAATAACAATAAAGCAGCTGGATTATCCTTTGCTATTTTTAACCGTTCTACAATGGTTAAGGTTTGATTTTCCTCTTCAATTTGTTCCCTTAAAAAATCTAGAATAATAATCAGGGTTTGAGAATCTACTTGAGTAATATAATCATAAGCTCGCTGGTATGCGTTTGTTACAAAACGTTCATGTTCTAACGCCTTCTCAAAAGTTTCTAGTGGTGTACCAAAATCTGTAGGTTGTGCTGGTATTGCAAGTATTTGTACGATTCCATCTTTTCCTGCTAAGTAATCAATAAGCTTTAACATATGTGTTCGCTCTTCGTCCGACTGAAGCTTTAACCAATGTGCCATACCAGTATAGTTTTTACGATTCGCATCGGCAGACATGGCTAAATAGATGGAAGACGATAAATTTTCGAGTTGAATTAAATTATTAAGCAGCTTTTGAACTTCTTCCTTAATCATTTGAATCACACCTTTTAGTTATTTGTCACAAAGTATCTTATGAAACTATTTTTAATACGGTTAATAACTAAGGTTTCTATTTGATTAGGTATCCCTGTAGTCCCTACGGACTCAGCTAATAGAAGCTACTCAGTTATTCCATAAAAGGGCGCTATTGTTGAATAAAACTTAGATTTTTATAACGATTCTAGAGAACCAGCAGTAATCTTAAAAGACAAGAAATTTTTAGAATATATCGACAGGCATACTGATTCCAGAATTAGATTTACTAATGACAAAATACTTTATGCAATTCGTACTGCTCGAAAGTCTGTTCAATTTCTTGTTTATTAAAACACTAAAAAGCCGACTCGCTTCAATAAGAGCCGGCTTTTACACTATTTAATTGTTACATGTTCCGCTTTAATCCATCTGTTTCCACCGATATCAATAGCATCCAAATATTTACCCCAAACACGGTACGGAACCGTTCCATCGATGTTATCGATGTGATTTATACACTCAGGTTCGCTATGGACCGCAATCCCGTAACCTGGAGGATATTTAGAGTAAGCATGGAACCATTCCACATCGAAATGCTCTAATTTTGCCCACTGTTTCTCGCTACCTAAACAAATCATATCCTTATCATCGCCACCCCAATATCCTTTAAAAACAAGATACGGGATTTTTTTCGTGATATTTCCTGTGTATTGCGGATCAGCAGGATTCTCATATAAATTCACGCCATAACCATCTGCGTATTTTGAAGTTGCGATTCCAATCCCTTCTTGTTTCTCCTGTTCCTGCTTACCTTGTTCTTGTACCTTTTTAGAAGTTTGTGATTGATTAGTAAACCAGGCTAAAGGTTTGCTTCCAACTAATTTATTTAAATCACACTTGCCAATCCCAGGTACATTCCCTGTTTCAGTGTATTGCCAAATATCGCATGGATACGCTGGTTTATTACCGCCATAACGTGGAATCCATACAAAATCACATTTCACATTCGCCATACCAAATGGAGCGTACATATGATGCCCTACATACAAACCTACTTTCTTAGCTCCTAATCGGTATAACTCATCGATAAAAGCCTGTGTACCTGCTCTCATGTCACCCATCGTTTTTACTTCTACATCTGCAACCCAAACTGTAGCGCTCTTGTCACCACGATTCCAAAAATCCTGCGCTTCTTTTTTCGCATCAGCAATGGAAATAAAGCGACAGAAAGCATAGTTGCCAAATGGAATGCCATGTTGCTTCATAACTTGTACATATCCTTTATATAGTGGATCTACGTAATTTGAGCCGTCTTGCACACGAGCAATAACAAAATCCAAGTACTGTTTTGCAACTGGCCAGTTAATATTACCGTTCCATTTTGAAATATCTACAACGTGACCCATTATTGATCCTCTCCTTTTTTATCTTGATCAGCGAACCATTTACCTGCGTTCGGATTCGAAATGACACCAGCAGCAGCTAAAATAAAGAGCAGTATATCCACATACTCTTGATAACGTCCTAAATTAAAATGAGGGATGGTATCCATAAGGACCATCCCTAACAATGCGAATAATGCCACCCATAATCCACGATTTTTTAGTTTTTCTTTCATATCAATCATTCTCCTTTTCTAACGTATCCAGTCTTTTATGCGCTTGTTTGGAGTTTTCTTCTACCCGTGTAATACGTTCACCAAACGAAACCATCTGCCTTTCACTTGCCTTCTGATCGATACGAATATCATCAACACCCTTACGGATATACCCTAGTTCAGCTTTCATTTCCGCGCTTTGTTGACCATCTGACTTAATTTCTCTTGAACGATTTAAAGCGTAAGAAAGGTACCCGATAACTAGTGAAACAGCTGCAATAAGTAAACCGATTTCAATTGTCATATGTTAACTCCTTTCCAAAATAAAAAACGATCATTTATAACTTAGTCGTTTTGAGCGCTCCTGTACTATCCACACTTACTCTCCAAAAAGAACCATCGTTTGCTTGTAAGACAGGTCCTTTTGCTTTATCACCAAATCGGAAATCTCCATACACGGTATTGTCTGATTCTGTATTTACAAATACTTTCGGGTAATCATCTCCACTCGTGGCAAAAATTCGATTCACCCGGACAAGAGTGTTTTCGTTATTAGAAAGGGAAATGGTAAAGCGTAGTTTAAATGTGTTTGCTGATCTTGCTGCGACATGAATGACATCAGATTTGTTCCCATTAATATTTGATAATTGAACGTATGCACCGTTTGAGCTTGTAGCACGTTCAATCTTTATATTTTTCGGTGTTTCAGTCCATCCAAATTCAATCCCTACTGATTCAAGGAATTGCATTGGAGTTGTTCCGAAATCTATCTCGATAATAGCTGGTGTCTCTGCCGTGGGATTTGTCCAACGACAGAATTGCTCTCTTCTCATACTAAACATGGCCCAAATGTTACCGGATGATCTAGGCGCACCAGGTAAGTTTACTTTGTATCGTTTATCAGTAAGTAACAGGACATCATCTTGATCTCCCACCATGATTTTTTTATTTGGTAATGTTGGTGGGAATGAAACTTCAGGTAGCTCACGTTGATATTCTGTATAAGGAAGATAGGCTTTCCCACCATACTTTGTGCTTGTCATCATCACTCGACTAATACCAATTTGTTTATTAGCTAGGTTACTTCCCCAACATTTAATCCTAATTTTTGTACACTTATCAGCCATTGCCCAAGGAGCAGATACTGCAATTGCCTGACTCCTGTTGTTTTTGGTCCAATGTACACCAATCCATTGCTTACTTAATTCATCGTACATCTCCATTTCATATCCTTGCGGTTGGCTTCCCCATGCACTCATGACAGTAAGGAAAGCAGCATACAAGATTGGATCAGAAAACGTGTTGATTTCAAGTACAATTGGATTCTCATACGTTGCATTTTTCGCATCGAATGTAATTCCTGCTTCTGTATCGAATGTAAAAATATCCGTTAATTCACCATCTACAATTGGATGCGTTGAAACTTGCGTAACGGTATATCCACGTTTATGACCGTTTACTAAGTAGTCATCCTGATTCCCGATAAAGTTAGGCACATACGGTAAACTAATTGGTAATGCATTGATTCTTTTATCCGATACATAGTTGTTCGGACTTGGAAGACTGTTCAAATATCCATTATCAATCCATGCTTCTGTAATTTCAGCGGCCATCGGACTGATAATTTGATTGAACCTTGCAGATTTAGTAAACTCATATGCAGCTTCTGTAGGCTTTAATTTGTGTATATCCCAACCAAAAATGTCAAAACGATTTGTACCACCTTCGCAGTAGATGAGTCGTTTCGTCCCTGCTTCCGCTTGGAATTGCACCTGGTCAAACAAGTTCCCTCCTACATCACGCGGTACTTTTGAATCTCCTTCTAAATACAAACCGTATTCGAAATTCATGAGCGTGATTTGATGGAAGAAGTTCGCATTCACCCAAGCCATATCGGATTCTTTTGTTATTTTTGGATCCACACGTAAATGAATGCCCTTTTGCATGTTTGTAATCGTAATGTTGTTGCATTTCACATTATCGATATAGGACATTGGTGTTGTGGCTTCCATGAGAATCCCTGTGCCTGTCCATCCACTCGTTGCATGTTTACCACGGATATTAATGTCTTTGAGCATATGCGTTTGCTCATAGAACTGAAAAATATCTGTCGCATTAAAATAAATAGCTGCTTTAGTAAATGGAACCTTCATATTTCTCAAATCAATAGTTGCACCTTCTAAATAAGCTTCTGGTTTCATTTGAATGACATGAATATCTGCCAATGGCTTTAACACGGCATTAGGCGCGAAAATCATTCTGACTCTCGGTGGGACTACAATTGTCTTTAGAATCCCATACACACCATCTGGTACAAAAATTGTTTTCACTTGGGAAGTTCTTGCTTTCTCTAGCATTACATCAAAAGCAGGACTGTCATTTGAACCGTTTGCTTTTGCGCCAGTAGGATATATTTGATACAAAAAACCACCTCATTTTCAAGCAAAATAAAAAAGCCCACTATTGTGCGCTTAACTCTTTTTACTGATATGTCCCATATGTTTCACTTTGTCCTCGTAACGATCCATACACACTAGGCGATACGGATCTCATATCATATTCAAGTACAAGTTTATTCGTTGCTATTTCATACGATCTATATAATCCACCTGCGCCATTTTCCTCTTTTGTATGATAGTATTTACCATCCCAAGAAACTAATTTTGTTAAATTATATGGTGGAGTTGTTTCAGAAATTAATTGCATGTTCTTATCAAATTCTAAAAGAGTACTTTTCCCTATTCCTCTGTATGCTCTCTGGAAGAACGACTTATCTTTCTCTATTCTGACCAGGTAAATTGTATCCCTTTGATCACTTGTTAATGGTGTCGAATACGTTGTTACTAAAGTTTTGCTAGTGTAATCAATCACTAATCTTGTATATGTTTGATTCTGCTTACCTATTAGCAAGTCCCCATTCGGATAAAACCCTGCACCTCTGAAACTATTTCTAACATCATTTGTACCAATTTGAAATAAAAACTCTAAATTTTTATTATAAAACTTATATCCTGTCTCATATTGAAGTGCAATGATACCTTTTCTTTGATGAACTTCCATATAATTTTTGTTTTGATTTGTTACATTTACAACGCCAGTAATGGATTTTTTATATTCCCCTTTTTTATTGTACAAAGTCATAGTATCTTTTGGGTAGTTCATGACTACGATATCTCCATTTGGAAATGCAGAGTAATCACAGCTCCCGTATAATGCAGGACTTGTGTTTGGTATAAGTAATGATTCTTGAATTACATTTATTTTAGTGAATTTCTTCATATCGATGAGATGTAATTTGAGAAATTCACTACCTGATTCATACGCTTCAAAAACACCAAGATTCACAAATGGTGCAACAGACATACTTAGAGCTTGTGGTATTAATTCTCGTCCCTCACTGAGTACTAACTGCATATTCTTATCGTATATTCTATGGTTAGGATAAATAAATTGTAAGTCCCACATTCTCTCCTTATTACCAAGTCCATGTGGAAACAAATTCTCCGACACTTGTTTATGTCCGAAATGTACATCTAAATAAGGCACTATTGCAGCACCTCACTTGTCACATCGCCATCAGCATCATAAGTAATGACATATACATCCGTTCCAATTACTGTTGTTCCGTTTTCCGCATAAAACGTAATGGTTTGTTTTCCGTAATTCCCATTTGTATCTGGATCACTTAGCACGGCTTTCCTAGCTAGTACACCACCTTTTGTCTTCCATTCCACTGTTGCAAAAATACCACTTGTTGTTTTATTAGAACGATACACACTCACTTTAAGTTGTAGATTCTTTAATATATCACCTATTTGTTGCAGGGCAGCTTCAACGTTATCTTCCGTGTAGTAATTTTTCAAATCAGACAAGTTAATATCTGCTGCGTTTCTCTTTGGTAACTGTGAAGTAGGTACTTTTCCAGTTCCATCAAGAGTTGCAATTCCATTAACTTTACCAATTTTATCTTGCGTATTTTGTTTTAATACTTTAATCGCATCATCTGTATAGGTGTTAACTGCTTTTTTTAATTCATCCAGATTTCCACTTATCATAACTAAACGATCAATATCTTGGAATGCCTGTACAAGCACTTCCCTACTAACAAACTCATTCCCAAGAGGTAGTGATAATTTCAAACGATCTGTAATTGTAGGCATATTTTCACCTCTCTACTTTTTATAAACCATGACTTCATCCCAAGTGAATGCTCCTAGTTGATCCCACTTCATACGGTGTGATTCTAATTCATCCCATGTTGTATACGTAAAGATATAATTAATGTCTAAATGAGCTGGAATAATGCTCCGTAACGCAAATTGAATATCCTTTATATTCGGCGGCATACCGAGTTTACCAACAAAGGAAATCGTTATCGTGTAATTCGGTATATCCTGTTGTACATCCACTTCGCCATATTCAAACGACTCTGCCACCCTTTTAATCAAAGGAATTCTTGTGACACCAGCACTACGCTGTTTACTCAATACGAATGAAACCCTTTGATCCAGAGGCTTATTTTCATCAACACGAATGCTATATTCTCTCTCCCAATCATCAATCCCCCATGTTGCCGTTTCTACACGCATTTGAGCTTTTGTATCCACAAATTCCTGTTCTTCTGAAATCTTCTCATCAGCAACGATTTGCATTAAGCTATTGAATAAATGCGAGCTGCGGTATTCTTTCATGGAATATTCGAGCAGTTGCTCTACTATTTCATCACGGCGACTCATTTATGATTACCTCGCCTATCACTGCAATTTGGCCTGAAGTGAGAACAACATCTTTCTGTAGTCCGTTGATCACCATTTCATTAACTCTTGACTGCTTAAATACATCTACCGCAACTGCTCCAAGTTTTAAATAATTGACGACATAAGACTCTTTTAAAATCGATTGTCTGCTTGCATCATCACGCCAATATACTTTGTTGCACTCTTTTAAATACTCATTCGCTTCTTTAATTAAATTTTGCTTATTTTCTTCTGTATTTCCTCCTGGCGATACTTTCACCGTGATATTTATATTCACAGGGATTGCAGGAACTACAGATACACTTGCTCCAACAGGTGCTTTTCCATCTCCCATTTCAATTGTTGGATTTAAGACTTGCTGCACTTGTTGAATCAGTTCTGGTGGAGCAGGAGCGAAACTATAATCACATAGCATAATTTTCACTGTTCCTTTTCCATTTGCTATTGGAAATACCAATACGCCCCCTACATTTTTGACACTAAGTGACCAACGAATGTAATCACCGATGTTGCCGCTATTGGAGGACTCTCTTAAATACGCAAAGTAACGAGATCTAAAATCCTCATCACTTTCTGCTTCTTCTCCACCTGTCATTTTTTCAGGATTTTTCACGCTAGATACACCGAATATGGACTCTCCTAAATCAATTGTCCCAATCTCGGTGTTTCCAATAATACCAGGCGTGACACATTCGACTTCTACTTTTGCTGTTCCATCTGCACCAATTACAGCTTCTTCAAGTTGCTTATATTCGATGATTTTGTTATTCAACTCATATCGAATCGATATATAAGTAGCGCCTTTAATAAGCTTCGTTCCTTCGTTTCCTTCTACAACTACTGGTCCTCTTGCTTTTCTTGCAGGGTAACGAGTAAGAGGTGTTTTATCAGCAACAACTATGTCTAAATCAATGCCAGTCGCATATTGAGCAAAATTGGATTGATGCCATTTCATAAACTCTTCTCGTCCCACTTTACGTTCAACTGCAATTGGTTTTAACACATCGTAAATGAAACCACCTTGTCGCTTGTCCCATTTCTTATCAATCTTACCGAGCAAGCGTTTCATAATATCGTCTTCTGTTTCATTCCACCATGCAGGTACACTCATTACCTCACTTCCCTTCTCACAGGGATATTTCCGTAAATGGTATTGACGATGTAAGAAGCAACAAATACATCATTCTCATCACTTTGTCGCTCAATTTCAATGACACCTACATCCACAACCCGTTTATCGTAAATCAAACTATCTCGAATCACTTCTTTTAAGCGTAGTATTTTCGCTTCCTCGTTTAGTTCTTTATCAATTAACACATTACGTGCATCAGAACCGTAAGCGTCTGTATAAACACGATAAGCGTTTCTAGGAACGAGGTGAATTTTCTCAATGAGATTTGCCATGCCAATTTGACCATCATCTACCTTTACTACCCCATTACTATCCGCTACAAATTCACCTGCTCGGAAGTCGAATAAGGGTGTTAAATAACCGGTAATCTCTTCACTGTTTACATCCTCATCAAATGCAGTTTGTAAGTTAATTTCAGGCAACATTCTAGACATACGCGTTCACCACCACCCATATTGCATCTTTTGTAGGGAATCGGTTCGGAAGTAATAACACATTCATTCCAGCCGGTATCGGCCAGGGGCAAAATGTTTGTGAAGCAGGATATTTAATAGAACTGTCTGCCAATAAAACATAATCAGAACCCGTATAATTACAAACAGACACCATATCATGCAGTGGTTTCACTACATACTGCCGATCAGTTGGCCTTGTTCCAGCGATACGTTGCACAAGTACTGTTTCGCCTTTTTTAAACTTTGTATATGGCATCACAAAAAATGCACTAGGTAAAGCCTTAGATGAACCGTGTATTTGAATTGTTACATTCGGTTCACCTGTAATGACCTGACCAAGCGCAAACATGCTTTCTTCCTTTTTGTTGTTATTCGCATCCTGTATATGAGTAAATATCCGTTCAGCTGCTCTCACTTCCTCACCTACCCTTCCTCTTTTTGTGTTTCTTCTGGTGGAACATACGCTTTATTTGGTAATGTAGCTGTTTTTGATAAATCCACGCTCATTTCCACACGATTTTTATATAATTGATAAGATATTTTGCGGATATAATATCCACCAAGAATTGTTTTTGTTAGGTCTTCTACATACACGTAATCACCTGACCACAAACGCGGTTCGTCAATACTATGAACATGTTTGATTTGCCTTGATACATCAGGTAAAGCTGATAATTTCAGTGTAGTATTTGCATGACTTTGTGCAGCTGCTTCTGTTTCTGCTCCATGTTCTTCAGTTGTTGTAAACAGACCATACTTCTTAATTGACTCATTATCTACTTGTACGGCCATTATGTTTTTCTCACGATTAACAACCTTTACACTGTTCTTTATATTTTCAACAGATACAGTCGTTTCAACTTCGGTCAGTCCTGCACCAAGTACCAGAACTTTATTAGGAGGAACCCAATCAAATATCCTAATTCCACCCGGCTCATACCGAATCCAATACTTTTTTCCGGTTCTCTTCTTACTTTCATAAAGAAGAATGACATAGATTTCAAAAATATTTTGAGCGTTATTTTTATCAAAATACATGATTGGAAATACAGTATCGATACTAGTTATTTCTTTGATTGGAAGCCCGTATTGCCCACTAATGGACTGCATCATTTGTGTAGCCGTTCGATTTTGAAATACGAACTCTTCATCCGATTTCACTAAATTAAATAGTGGATCATATGCCGTAATAGAGTAATCTCTATTCTTCGCATTTTTATGAGCACGAACAAATCCTTCAAACCAAATCACATTGCCAGCCTTGATCCGAATCGGTTCCCCTTCAATATCTTCAAACTCTTTTTGATATACAAGATTGACATCTACTTTTACGGGTCCTGATTCATAATCATCATCAAATGAAATAGGAGGGATAACAGCATCTGTTACGTCCATTTTGCCGATTAACACTTGAAGCAATAAAATCCCTCCTAACTCAAATTACTAGCCAATACGTAGCCATTAAGATTGCTCATTTGAATGTATAACCATTCTCCTTGCCCATTACGTGCAAGTGTAACAGTATCACCTTTCTTTACGGTTCCAATAACTTTTCCGTTTTGTGAAGGAATGTCACGCACTGCTACCATATACGCATCACCTGATACTTTTGCCGTTTTTAATGCGTAGTTTTCCATATTATTGGATGGTGGCCGAATAACTTCACCATTTCCGTTTAGTACACCAAGTTTGATATCCCTGTTTTCTTTAAACGCAATTGAGAACTCAATAAAACCTGGCTTATCCATCCAGTAATCAAAAGTTTTCAATAACATTTCCTTTTGGTAATTCAGCTCTGTAATACAAAGAATAACCGGTTCTTCTGCTTTCTTTATTTTTTCAAGTGCAGCTATTGCTTTGTATGGATCATGCCGAACTTCTTCGCCATACACCTTGTTAAATGAAAAAAAGGAAGTCCAGGCGACTTCCTCTAATCCAATTCCATCGATAAAAGGAATAACACCCCGATGCAATGTTTGTACTTCTGTAATTTGGGTGTCCCCTCCTTTTGGTCCAATGCCTGAAGGGGTTACAGGGAAGGTCAGCTTTGCATCCTTTGTTAAAATAAAAATCACTGTTCCATCACCCCTAAATTTACATCTGTTCTTGCATTACTTACATCATCCAATTTATCCGCTACATAGTTGATAAATTTATCTGCTAATTCTTTAAATGTATCATCATCTTCATTCATTGTTCGTGCTGTATCGGCTGATATAGTTACATCGAACTTATTCATTACGCTGCTCTTATTAGAATTGCTTACGTTGTTTGATGTGTAAGACTTGCCTTTTCCGTCAGTTGCAAAAGGTATACTTGCTTTTTCTGAAACATGTTCTGCAGCTTTAACGGCCATATCTGTTTTGTGAACAATACCAAGTGCTAACCCTTCTGTAACGAATTCTCCATTTTCAAACATTAATCGTGAAGGACTGTGCATATCAAAGAATCCAGTTACCGCATCAGCGATTCCACTTGCAATGTTTCCTACTGCATCCCAAGCCGCTGAAGCCATAGAAGAAATACCATTAATCAATCCGTTGATAATGTCTTTACCGATTTGGAATAAGTCGATTCCCTTAAATGTATCAACGATAATATTCCAAATATCAACTGCCGTTTGACATGCAGCATCAAACGCTTCCCGCCATTCTCCACGAAATAAATGTGATACAACTTTAACAACGCCCTCAATGATACGACCGCCAACTTCGACTGCTGTTTTTATTAATGCGAAGGCAATTTCCGTTGCTCCAGACACGATCGGCATCACCGTTTGGAAAAGCCCAGACATAAAATCTAAGCAATTTCCAACGATTTTGGCGACTGTATCAAAAACTTTACTTGCAATCGACATAATTTGTGAGCCGTATTGGGACCAAAAATCAGAGATTGTAGATAGACAAGTACTCACGATTTTCCATAGAACGCCAGCTACCGTGGTGATTGTCGTCCAAATTCCGCGCCACGCCATCGATGCAAAATTCATGATCTGCGTACCGTGTTGGGACCAGAAATTAGCGATTCCAGTTAGAAGACTACGAACAACCGTACCGACCCCATTTAGAACCGTACCCACCATCGATTTCAGTCCGCTATATGCTTGAGATGCAAATTGAACAATTTGTTGACCATGTTGCGACCAGAATCGGCTCATGCCAGCACCGATTGTTCGGACTGTTGTCATGATTCCTCTCATGCCATTAGTAACAGCCGTTCGGACACCATTTATAATAGTAACGGCACTACGAATGGTTTGTGGTGAGAGTCCAAGTGAAGTCAGGATGGATACACCTTTACCGGTGTTTCCTCCAAACAATGCTCCGATTCCTTTTGTAAATTGTCCTAAGTTAGCCATTTGTTGTTTGATCTGGTTGATAGCATTTTTAATCCCATTCGTTACAGTGACAATGGTTTTCGTTGCTTCAGGTGTGAATCCTAAGCGACTTAAGATAGAAACGCCCTTACCTTCGTTCCCTCCGAAAATCGCCTTTATACCTGACCAAGTTGTTACAAGGAATGCTTTGACCTGGTTCACTTTTACCATCAAGGAATCAAACGCTGACTTCACACCGTTTATCGCTGCATGAACAATATTTCTAAAGGTTTCACTATATGACCAAAGCAATGCTATTCCTATGGCTATTGCGGCGACTACCCCGATGACGGTTAAGGCGGTTCCTGCTACACCTAGTAATGCTCCAGAAGTCATTCCCATTGCACCAGCTAGTAAGGCAAATCCTTCGATAATACCCGGTAAAAATCCAAGTAAAATCATAAGAGGACCACCGATTAATAAAGTAACACCTACTAATGCAAGCATGACCGTTAACACTGTTTGCACGGGTCCTGGTAACGCATTAAATGCATCAGTTAGCATGCCAAGTCCATCCGCAACAACACGAATGACAGGGATGAGCGCATTACCCATCGAAATTTGCAATGTTTCAAATGAACCGGATAATTGATTCAAGGATCCATTTAAGTTATCTTGCATTTTCTTCGCAGTATCAGCTGCTGCGCCGCCTGAATCTTTCAATCCTTGCGTCAGCTTTTGCAATTTATCTGGTCCTGCTTCAACTACCGCTAACATACCTGATACAGCTTCTGTACCGAAAATAGCTGATAAAGCGGCTGCTTTCTGTGCATTTCCCATATCTTTTGTCGATTTACCAACTTGACCGATAATATCGTGGAAAGGAAGCATTTTCCCTGATGAATCTTGAATGGTAATCCCTAAATCAGACAATGCAGTTCTAGCAGACTTAGGTGGATCAGCTAAACGTAGTAATGCAGCACGTAACGATGTACCGGCTTGTTCACCTTTGATACCAGAGTCGGCCATGATACCTGTAGCTGCTGATAATTCCTCTAACGAAATACCAAGCATTTTCGCAACTGGTGCAGCATATTTAAAGCTGTACTGCATGTCCTTAATACCAGCTGCCGATTGATTGGCTGCTTGCGCGAGTACATCAGCTATATGAGAGGACTCTTTCGCTTCCATACCAAACGCATTTAAAGCAGCTGCTACAGTTTCAGAGGTCATTGCCATATCTTCTTGTGCGGCTTCGGAAGCAGCGATAATACCAGGCATTGCACCTATAATATCGTTTACCTCGAATCCTGAAGCGGCTAAGTTCTGCATACCTACTGCAACTTCACTTGCTGACTTTGTGGTGGATGCTCCTAGTTCTTTTGCGGTTTCCGTTAAACTGCTTAACTGTTCACCGGTTGCCCCAGAAATCGCACCTACTTTAGACATTTGGGATTCAAAGTCTGCTGCTACTTTTACACTTGAACCAAGCCCCATTGCAATTGCTCCACCTGCAATCGTGGCAGCTGCACCTGTAGCAAATAAAGCTCCACTCGCACCTTCTAAACTTTGTAGCATTAAAGCATTTTGTTCACTAACACCACCAAACCTCTCTCGTAACCTTTGCATTCTTGCAGCTGCATCATCAGCTGGTGTTCTTTGTCGTTCTAATGCAGCATTCAATTGATTAATTTGAGTGGTTGCTTGTTTCATTTCCCTAGTCAACTGTTCCACTTGCGTTTCTAGAGTATTGACTCGTTGAGCGGATTCTTGTAAGTTCGTTTCCATCGTCTGCAAATGTTGTTCTAATTGATTTACCTGTTGTGCAGATTGTTGGCACTCTTGACGCAATTGTTGCATTTCGTGCTCAAGCTGATTTACTCGTTGTGTAGATTGGCTTAAATCTGTGTTTAAATGTTGCAGATTATTACCAAATTGCGTTGTTCCTTGTGCGGATTGGTGTAAATGGTTTGTTAATTGTATAACGTTACGATCCAACTGTTCTGTACTTTGCGTTGCCTGGTGAAGCGGTACAATATTTGTTCCTTGAAATCTTAGCGCAGTATCTAATTCCCTTGTTGCTCTTGACGTTTGCTCCATGTGTTGTGTCATAGCTCTTAACGGAGCCGACATCGCATCCACTAAACTTATCTTACCGGTTACTTGTTTTTCACTCATACGTCACCGCCCTTAATTATTGGGCCTCGGCAGCTTTTTCATCTATCTCGTCTTGGTACAAACAAGACGCAATAAAAAAGACTTTCTTCTCACGTTTCATAAGAAAAAAGTCTTCCGGATCAATATTTTTTGTTTGAAAAAGCCTGTGGGCCCATGAAGCCATAGGGTCGGTTTTAATTAGTTTTTTACCGCTTCAATCTCTTCTTCCATTGAATCTTGACCTAAACCAGATAGCTCAATAATGTATTGTGCAGCTGCTACAATGCCGCCTAACGATAAGATTTTAGGTACAATAAATTCAGCGTTCGGTACAGGTGCACCGACTTTTTTCTGTAGTTCTGGTGAGCTCCAGTCAATATTTGTTCTTGTTTCATCTGTAGCAGCTGCAATCATTAAAGCGTTGTATTTCGCTTCATTCATCTGCTCTAATGGTGGCATGCCTTTCTTTTGAGGAATTTTCGTTGTAGATGTTTTACGGATTTTTTGTTCTGTATCAGCATCAAGGGACTTCATAGGTAGCACAATGTATTGCCCATCGATCGTTTGCACTTTCACTTTCCCACGAACACGCTCATCTGTATTTACTCCAAATAAATCATCTAAACTCGCAAATTGTTTTTTCTGTAATTCAGTCATATAAGTATTCCTCCTAGCGTTTTTCACGCGTTATTTTATGTGCAAAGAAAAAAGAGAGGTTATCCCTCTCTTTACTCAATAATCTCAAAATCATCAAACGTAAACGGAAAATCATCATCAACTAAGTCTTTCACTTTAAAGCCTAGTAAAGTTACCTCATCAAAGCTCATACCTTTAAAAGCAACTTTCATATTTGCACCCTGCGCCATTTCATCAGGATCATGATAGTCTCCAATCAATGTAAATGTTTGATCTGGATTCTTTAAAATACGTATAGTCAAGGCTTTCGCATCTTCTGTGTGATACATTTTCATTTTCCCTGAACCAGAACCACCCATAATACGATTTCCATCTAAGAAAGCATTTGCACGCTCTACTTTCTTTTTATCGAATTTGATTTTACCTTCAAATTCTGATACTCCTGCCCATTGCTCTCCCGAATCATCATATACTGCACCGTACTTCCCTCGGACAATATTTCTAGGGTTTACGACTGGTAAATTGTTATCATACAAAGACATCTAGCAGACCTCCTTAGGATACCTTGTTTTTGTTGTACACTTTTTCAATCGCATCAACGATTGTGTACTCAGTGATAAAGAACGCTTCATCTTTGTATACTGGCTTGCCAAGGTCTTGCGTATGGCGTGGATCTTCATAGCAATTAAATGATCCTAACTCAATCACTTCTTCTTGCGCTAATCTTTCTAACAGCTCATCTTTAATTGCTTGTGCTGCAGCAATACGTTTCGCTTGCGTGTTCGCTTTTGAAATGTATCGGTTAAAGATAACTTCTTGCGCATTCGTAATGTAATCAATACCAAGTACGACTTTCACCTTTTGCAATGTACGAATGGTAGCAGCCGGATCAGACTCTTCCGACATACCAATAACTGCATCAAGATTTTTCAGTGTCGTCATCGTATTAACTGGCGTATTGAAACGAACTTTCTTTCCTTCTTGGAAGAACACGATATTACCAGTCGCAATGCGTCCTTTTGTTTCCTCAACAGAAAGCTTCTCAACCCACGTAAACGGTGTTGCTTTCTGTGCCACACTTTCATTAAGTGGGCATGATAAAAGAGCAGCAGCCATGTATACTGCAACTTCATATGGCGTATATAAACGCTCATCAATTTTTGCTTTTTGTACGCAGTTCGCAATACCGTAATAATCGATATCTGTTGAACCTTCTCCTGCTGTATAACCTGTAATTAGACGACCAGCTATACGAGAAGTTTGAACAAATTGGACTAACATGGTTCTTAACGATGTATCTGCAATGCCGTCCAATACAATTCCGTCAAATACTTCTGCTTTTGCTAAATTGAGAAAATCACTATAATTTTCTGTTTTTATTACTTCGCCGCTGTTCCCACCAACAAGAGGGATATTATTCGCATCCCCAACTGTCGTTTCTGTTTTCCCTTCAATTTTGGAAATGGTGATATATAAACTGAACTTTGTTTTTGCAATGAGTTCATCAATCGTTGCAAAGCTTGTACGTTCTAACTCAGTTGTACCTTCTGTTAGAATTAATTGCTTTACTCCTGTTTCGCCTAACTGTGGACGAACCGTAACTTTAAAACCATTGCCACGAGTTCCTACATACTTCGCAGTAACATTAACTGTATCTAGCGCAACTGTCGCTTTCTTTGCATCAGCAGTTGCTAAACGCATGACTTTTAATGTTTTCAACTTCGTTTTACGCGCTAAATCCACTAAGTGTGCAGTTTGGCCATAGAATGGATTCTCATCGAATGAATTTAATTCAACCATTACATTCTCAGGTCCCCAATCTGCTTTAATTGGCATGATTAAAGTACCACGAGCCGTATTATCAACTGCACCCTTTACAGTAAGCTCTGCATAGGAATAAAACCCTGTTTCCAGTTCGTGTTTCCCATCTTTAAACGGTTTTGCCATGTTACTTCACCTCTCTTTTTAAAAATGCGGCAATTCTCTTTTGTGCTGTTTCCACATCTACTTCTTCTAAACCAAAAAGTGCAGCACCAGCAACATAACTCGGAACATGAAATAACGCTTCTGCTTTCTCAACTACCTCTTTTACAGGGTAAAGAACAACAGGAGCAGTTTGTTTTTCTTCTTTGCTTGCCATCACAGCCACCTCATTTCTCATTAACTCTGATATTGTTATGAACTTTCCGCAGGATTTCATGGTGCTCAACAAGCTCAATGAAACGCTCACCTTTTACAGTGAAAGTCCACACATCAACATCAGCTTGCTTTATTTCAAACTCAACATCCTCTAAACGAGCTTTTGTTGGGTTGTAATTCTCATCTACTAGCGGAATGTCATAACGACACCGCATAAGTGCATCTTGCAACTTCGCTTGAAATTGCAGTGCTTGTGTTTCTGGCGATTCTTTATCCAGAAACAATGTACCGTGGATCAGTGGTCTGTATCGATGAAAGCCAACTGAATCCTGATACGGTTTACCTACTGGCGTTTGTAAATAGAAAAAAGGAGGCTCTGTTTCCTGCCTCCTTCTTGTCGTATGTCCTTTTATGCCAGTGGTAGTTTGAATGAATTTTAGTACACTATTTAAATCACACGAAACCAAGTTCATTCATAATCTCTCCCACTCTGTCCTCAAGCCATCGTAATGCTTCCGGCTCGAATTCATGCCAAGAGTCTTCTAACATATGAGCACCCTCTACCCATTTCCCTGCCTGTTTAGCGGTCTCTCGGCTCATTCCACTATTCCTTGTACGATGCCCTGCTTCCACGTACTCAGCATACTCTAAGTTTGAACCAACAACGATTTCGATTCCCTCTCCCATACCAACCTTTAAGAAAACAGAACCGTCACCATTTACACCTGCACCGGCAGATAAGAATGAGTTTCGTAGTGCCCCTTGATCAACTGGCGTTTTCTCTGCCACCATTGACATTAATTGTAGTGCCAATGCTTCTGCCCACAATTCGAGCATTCTTGGCAACCTACCTTGTATAACGCTTTTCATTTGGTGCATCCATTCATCGAATCCCTCGAGAATAAATCCACCTTCCATGCCGCCACTCATACCGTTACCTCACCTTTTAGGTCAATCTCAAAATGATGAATGCCTTCTCGGCCAAATGCTGGATATGGCTGTGAAGCAATATAACGGCCTAAATTATATTTCGTTTCAGGATCGTATACATCAATTGTGTCTCCTGCTTTTATGCCAGGATAAAGCGTGTGAATGAAAACTACAGTGTCTACTTCTACTCGACCTAACACTTCATTCACTTTGCTTTGGTTTTTCTTTACAAGAGCGCAAGGAAGATCAGTATCAATTTCTTGTAATACTTGCTTACTGTCGTACTCGCTCCCATCGGATTCAATACGAGAAACCGTCATTCGGTGAAATAGTATCGATTCATATCTACTCAAAAGAAAAACACCCCTGATTCGTTCCCTGTTTGCATGTATGGTTCAAGTAGATCCATTGCAAGAGTACGATAGGATGTACCTTTATCGGCGAATGTCTCCTTGTAATCAGAGCGTTCAATACTTTTCACCTGTTGCGGTTCTTTCTCGTCTTTCACAAGATAACAGACGGCAAGTTTGATATCATCAGGAACTTGCTCATCTATTTTCTTCACTTTTGAGCGCACAAAAATAGAAGCTCGTAACAATGCGGCTTCCAGATCATTCACGTTATTTAGTTCCGCAAATAAGCTTTTCGCTTCATCTGCTGTAATTAAGCTTTTCATCACACATCAATTTGCATTACGCCTGATGGATAATTCAACTCAGGGAATGCAGCTTTACCGATTTCAATGAATTCATCACCTGTATTATCTTCTTCCCACGTTTTCACGTAAACGCCTGGTTGTCCTTTTTTCGCTTTTGTAGGACCTTCTACTGTAGATCCAAGTGAACTCTTACCATCAATACCTAAGAAAACAATACGGTTTTCAGGTAAATAACGTTCTGTTTTTCCATTTTCAAACGTGATCTCTAAATCGTTCGTTACAATCGGTGGGATTTTCCAACGTGTTAAGAAGTTTGCTAGTTCCTCAGGCGTTACCATTCCACCAGCTGATCCTTTAATATTGCCAATAATTGATTTAGATTGAAGAATGTCTAAATAAGCTAAATTAGACATGTGCAGTTCTAATGGCTTACGACCTGCATTTGTCTTTTTGAATTTCTCAATCAGATCAATTAAATCTTTAATTGGATTGGAATTTTCATGGTCACTCCATTTTGTTATCACTTTAACCGCTTTCGGTACATTAAATGGAATTTCAACTGTAAATCCATCGATATTGTAATCAATTTTACCTTTGTACAAAATGGATGTACGTAGGTACTCTTCTGTTTCTTCAACACCCATTTTAAGATTATCGACATAATCAAAAGCTTTATCGATTACTTGTTGACGTTCTTTATCATGACGAGGATTCATAATTGTTAATGCGTCTCTTTCGTCAAAGCGGTATTTATGACTCATTTTCGCCACTTCACCGAACACTCGCGCTAGTCCTTGTTTATCACGTAATGGAGCAGGAGTGCCAAACTCATTTAAATTGGCCGCTACTACGTTATGTTTTTCGTAGATATCCATCCCGAAATCTAACGAAAAAATTTGTTTGTCACGTGGTAAAAATTGCAGCGTTGTTGACGTAAACGGTATTTCTAACGATTCAACATAACCAATTAACGTTTCGCGTTTAAATTCATCTAATTGTAGAAATGTTCCCATTCAGTTTCACTCTCCTTATCGAATATCAAGCATTTTCGCTTTTGCTTTAAACTCTGCTGTAATTGCAGGACATTTTGCTTCATTTACATAACCACCAACAAGCCCTACTCCTTGCACATCGTTCTCTCCAATACGAATATCACGTAATAGCAATGATACTTGCTCTGTAGTAGCTGCATCCTTTGTTTTATCGAAAGGGCGCGTCTTCTTAGATGTAGCATCAAATACTAATGATGTACCAGCAGGAACAACACCTGGCGTAAATGTTTTGCAGTCTAATGTAACCGTGATTTTCTTTGCACCAACAATATCACGTAAAATTTCTTTACCAGCAACAATGGTTTCACTACGTGGATATAGATTCAATCTGCTTCACTCCTTAATTTTTTTGACTACGTCTTTTCGCTAATTCTGCACCTTTGTCGTAGTCTGTTTTCGATGCAGGTGGATTTCCACCGCCTGGTGCAGTGCTTCCTGGTCTTTGTTGGCCACCACCTCCTTGACCGCCTGGTGCTGCTTCCTCACTTTCAAACAGGAATGGCTTCTCTGCCTTTACCTGTTCAATTGCTTCTTTCATATTCGTAATTTCGCCAGTGTCAGGGTCAGTCGTTAATAACGGTTGAACCGCAGTAAAAAGGAGATCTGCATCATGCGGTTTGTGTCCAATAGAAGCTTTAACAAACGCAAGTTCAGTCTCCAATGACTTATTTTTGGTTGTAAGTGTTTCGTTTGAGACTCGTAATGTTGCATCTGCTTCTTCTTTACCAGTTGCAGCAGCTAATTTATCTTGTAAATCCTTTAATGATTCAACGCCTAACTGCTTATACACATCTAATTTACCTTGTCTCTTCGCTTCTTTCGTTGCATCACCAAGTTGTGTATCCAGTTGCTCCTGCGTATAGGTCACAGGTGGGTCATTAGGCGGATCTGTTGGTGGTGGGTCTTGTGGTGGATCAGCTGGCGGATTCGGGTCTGAAAAGTATCGGAGGTTTCCTAAACGTAATCTAAATGTTGGTTTTACTTTTTCATGTAATTTCATTATTCTTCACTCTCCTGTTTCTTGTACTGCTTACTATAACTAGCAGCAGACTCCAAGTTTTGTTCTTTTGCATACTCTTCAAAGTTCTTCGCATCAGTACGATACGTTTTACCAGTACTCATGCTTCTTGCAGCACGTTGACGATTTGCATTATTAAACCCTCTTATTACCGCTACAAATGTTCTTCTACAATTTGGATGCTCTGTAGCCGGTATACTCTTTGCTTCTTCAACAGAAAACTCTCTACCATCCATCGCCTGGCATTTTTTGCACGTTCTGTTATCCAATGTTTCAAGTACCTTCATAGCTTTGAGTAAGTCCATACCCATCTCATTACTACGCTTATCAAAATCAGTCATGTATTCTTTCTTTGCTTCATTACTGGCCGTAATAATTTCAGAACGTACAAGGGGTTCACTCTTATATGCTTCTTGACCAATTCGTTTCTGCAACTTAACTGCAGTTGTACGGAAGCTCTCCCCACGTTGCATGGAATTAACTAATGTTGTACGTAAATGCTCTTTAAAGTTTTCTGTTTGCCCCCACAAGTTGTCCGAGAAGTGACCGTGCCCCCAATCCTTTTCTAACAGTGTTTTTATGGCACGTTCCGGTATGACTGGTGGAACAACAATGTAACCTTGTATATGAGCAGCAGTGATATAAGAAGCAAATGCATAATCAACAGCACCTACAGTTTTTATAGCATTAGTAACTATTCCTGTTACTTCTTCATTTATGCGATCAATACTCATTCCCATCTGTTTTAGGATTGCTTCTAAATCTTTTCCTCTTCTGATTTCGTCCCAATCCCATGAATCTTCTGGCGAACCCAAGCTTGTTCTTGTATAAAGGTAGGAAATCTCCTTGTTTATGTCTTGCAGGAACTCTGCATACACTTCAAGTAACACACGAATACGCTCATCCTTAAAACGAATGAGTTTTCTCTGCTGTTCTATTGCCATTTCTTGAAGCTTTTTCAGTTCTTCATGATTCATAGCTCATCATCCGTTTTATCGCTCTTCTGCATACGTTTATCACGGGTTTTTATGTGGTCCTCTATATTAGTTAAATCCACTTCTTTCTTCTCTGCTGCTTCTTGTTCTAAACGTTCCATCTCTTCTTGAACGTCCTCTACAAGCGGATTCAATTGAAGTAATGTGAATTCTGACAATCGACCTTCCAACTTGTTGAGCATATCAATTAGTTCTTTTAAGTTTTGCGGCTTATTACGATGGATTTCCCACCAGATCCACTTATGATTGTATAAAACATCATTCTCATTCCGTGGATTCAATGTTTCTTTTAACGCTTCTGCTGGGTTCTCATGACCATTCTCAATCAACTTCTGTGCATTGATCATTAAAGTAATAATCATGAACTTACGTCTGATGTATCGTAACAAATAGATTTCCTTCTCATTCACTTGTAAATCAAGCGGTGCGTATAACTGATCAATTGCTACACCTGACAAATCACCAAGTGCTTCTTGCTTATATATTTTCGGTAACTGCGATGTTTCAAAAATAGAATCGATAATGGTCTTTGCTTGCCACTCAATCGGTTCGTTCTTCATATCAGCAATTAAATATTTAGCATCGACTGGTTCTCCAGGTTCCCCTTTTATACTAATAGCACGACTCTGACGCATTTTCATTCCTTCTTCTGGGTCGACTTTAACCCCATTAAACAGTAAATACAGGTCACAGAATACATCTAATCTATTTGAGTTGTCCGATATCAATCGTGCTAGTTCTTCTAGTTGTGAAATAATATCATCTGATAAATTACTTGGGCCATATTGAACCATACCACCTCTTGGTTTAGCGAATTCTCCATTTTGAAAATATGCAGCAGGTACAATTGGTATGGAATGTGGCATTGGATTAATTTTATAATCACTATTCAATTTAAAAGTACCGTTCTCATTGATTAAATACGTTACTGTTGCGTTATCGTATACTTCCACATGCTCAATTTCCTCATCGCCAACTTTTGTTTTATAACGATGAATAGCAGCAAGCATGTCACCCTTATGATCAAATACTGGGAAGCATTCATTGATTGGATATGATTTGTACTTAATCTCACCCATCTCATCGAAATAAAAAAGGACTGTCGCAGCACCTGCAATCAATCCGCGTTTCGTATTTAAATAATCAACTGCATGGTCATCATTTTCTTCTAATACATACTTTAGTTCATCTCTAAATTGTTCAACTACTTCTTTACTTGCACCTTTATCGATTACTGTATCAGGAACATCGTAACTTACCGGCTTCCCTAGCATATAAGAAGCTGGCATACCGCAAATAAGCTTGGAGTAATTGACTACAATTCGATGGTTTGGATCATCTGCACGTTTCGGTTTTCGCTCTAAAATATCAAAGTCACCATCAAATACCTTCTGCCTTTTCTCTACATCCAGTAGAAGCTTATCATGCTCTTTTAATATTTCATTCAGCAATTCCCAATCCTTCTGCTTTAACTTTTCTGTATAATTCTCCTGCACACTCACACCTCCTTTTCGTTTAAAAAGGGTGCGGAACCACTCTTTTAAGCGTTCGAACATAACGCACCTCCTAGAATACACGTTCAAATGCACTAGCATGACTAAGCTCTTTCAAGTCGGATACTTCATAGCCATCTAAGCCATACCAAATGGCAGAGAAAGTATGTGGATCTATATTAAATTCATCCAAGATGATATTTCCGTTTTTATCTTTTTTGTATGTTAAATTCTTGAGTTCTCGCCTCATATTCGGGCAAGCAGTGGAGCAGAATATCTTTTTAAATCTCTTTACTTTCTTGGTATTTGCTAGGCGTGAACCTTGGAATTTCTTGGCCCCACTCATTTCAAATCCTTTTTGCCTAAAGTAAGCAATTGTTTTCGGCTCTGCACTATCCGCTTTAATCTGTTCACCTGACTCTTTAAATTCAATTAAATCTTTTGCAGTTTGCGGATCCGTCTGCTTATTTTTGTAGTACTCCCAATACAAGTAGAGATACTTCTTCTCATGGTCAATCGCCATGCGCACTACTGCGTTATATGATGTTTCAAAACCAAAGTCCATTCCAACACGGAGCATCAACTTGTGCTGCTTCTTAATGATGTCATTCATCTTTTCAGCGTCCATCATTTCGAACTGCGGTAATACTTTGACACCGTTGACACCGAACTTCCCATATCTTGCAACACGGTGCAGGTCAGGGTCATACTCTTTCGTTTCTTCCAATTCATCGATGTACGATGGTGGCAAGAATAAATTATCATCCGCTGTACTGTGATGGTAATACGTATCCTTTACAACCACCGTATGCTTCTCATATAGGTCCTCATCATCTAACACAATCCGCTCATTCACTTCATCTTTAAAGAAATGCAAATAAACCCAATTATCGATGCTAACAGGGTTTGTTGAGAGAATCATGTGTAGTTTTAATGATGGATGACGCATACGTTTCTTTACTTCTTTAAAGCCCTCATATTTGATTTCTGATGCTTCTTCTAGCCACACCATCGATACATTATGAACAGACTTTAATTTCGCAGGTTTATCCATACCACGGAAAATAATTGTACTCCCGTTTGGAAATTTGATTTTCATTGGTGATTCAGTTGGTTTAACTTTACTACTTAAATCTAAGTCCTCAATAATCTCTTTAAACAGTGCAAAGCAGCTTTCTCTTATAGTTTCATATACTTCACGTATCACAAGACATTTGCGCTTCTCTTCCAAAAGCTTTAAAACGATTTTCAGCGCAACATGATAACTTTTGGATGAGCCGTAACCACCAACAAGGAAGTAATTTTTATGATTCCAATCGAACAGAAAGTCTTCAAAACGTGGGTTCACTTCTTTTTCAACAATCATGATCGCTCACTCTTTCTGGTGATTTTAATCTCGATTGGTTCATTCTTTCCTTTGCCAGTTAGGTTTTCCGTCTCAGCGTTAGCTTTCCTTATCTGTGCATCATGCATCTCTTTTTGCATACGATGACGCTCTTCTTCAATTTTTCGTTTGAAATTATCAGGTACTAAATCAAAGTACATTGCCAATTTATCAAGTGCTTTCATTTTGTCAGCAAGCTTGATAGACACGCCTTCTTTCCCCTTCTTCACTTCAGCAATAATAGAACCATCAACCATATCTGATTCATTGAAATCGACATAACTAATGGTTCTCATAACTGGTTTTCCATCTTCATCTTTTACAGGTCCAAACGGTCCCATAACTTCTACATCCTTCTGGCCAAAGGTTACGTAATTCGTAATATCCGCAAACGCAATCTTGATATACTCATTCAATACATCCATCGCTTCCACAAAGATATTCTCTACCATTTCACCTTTAATCTCTCGGATATACGATGCTACACGTTCTCTTCTAAGTAACCGGCTACTCGTAACATGTGCACTACTCTTGGCATAACCGGCTTTCAGTGCAGCTTGTGTTCCGTTAAAATACTTCACGTAATACAAACAAAAGAGCCGTTCTTGTTCTGTCAGCTCTTCATCATCTAGCATCTTTTTTAACTTGGCTTTTGTCTTGGGATTTTTAACATTGGTAACGCTCCTTTTCGCAATAGTAACGTTACCTTTTAAGTGTTCGTCCCATTTGTCTTGTGATTTCCACTTTCGGATTTGAGATGGCTTTAAGTTTAATTCCTTCGCAATCTCAACAAGTGGCTTCTCACCATTGCTTGCTTTGTATATTTCAAATGCTTTATCACGGTCTGGACTACGCTGTCTCGCCATCTACATTTCACCTGCCACCTCACGTTCGAGTTTGTTTTGCGCAAAAGAAAAAGCACCCATTTGGATGCTTTTTGACACTCACTTATATACATTTTGTTTCATGTAACAATCACAACACACATGCAAAGCAAATTCTGCTCCGAAAAACATCTGTTTATTATGCAGCTTCTTTTGTTTCACCCATTCCCCAACCTGTTCACAATCGCCTCCGCAATATCGGCACTTTTTATTATCACCTTCCGCACCCCGAACAGTAGAAAGACCCTTAAATCCTTCTCCCCAGCTTTCATTTACTTTATTCCATAATTGTTCTTCTCGATTAAAATAATTTTTTGGCGATTTAAGCATATATTTTTCCTCCTCTATTTCATTTGAGTCTATTTCACCCATTTGAATTAGAGAAGTCAAGAACAAAATACAATAATTTTCAACTTATCACTAAAAACTTCCAAATGAAATTCATGTCACCAATCAACCCAGCAACATTACCAGGCTCAATAAGAAACACAAAAGCCACGACACTCACGCATCGCGGCTGAATATATAAATGTAATTGGTCTTTTCGTCCTTTTTGCGGATTCTTACCGCCCTTGCCCGTTCTTCGGTAACGTTTTGATAAAGGGGCTACGCTATCCCCACACTATTCTTTTTTCAAAGAACTGTATAGGTATAGCGTAATATTGATTCTGTTTTGAAAAATCCCCGAAAACGTCCCCTTTTTCATCCCCATTTTTATCGAAAAAATAGACCTGCATAAACACAGCTCAAATATAAATTAGGGACTGTCCTTAGATAAAATTACTGACAAGATTTCATATCACTTATGCTTTTGGAGACGGGAATCTCGCAGCTTCAAAATGCGTACTATTTTCCACATTAGAAATAACTCCAGCTACGCTACTTTGTGCGAAAATCTCGACTAAATCCCCTGCATTCAACTGAATTATTGATGAAACAGCTACAACATTAGCAAAGTTTATTGGACCAAAAAAATCATTATCTATTGCAATCGCTGGATTTCCATTAACACGAATTTCTACACGCGCTCTATAATTTACATTTGGATTATCAGGAAGGAAAGCAATCGTTCCAATAACAGAATAAACACCTCTTGTCTTTGGAATAAAAATTGATGTAACTGGATTATACTCATTCGCTAAATCAAATTGTTCATTTTGGAATAAAACTTTAACAAAAGTATTTGCTGGCACATTTTGATTAGCTGTGCTCACAGCTCTAAAAGCAGACGCTCTTACAAGATTGTCCCCTTCATCAGAACAACAATTTACTTTTACATTAACCCAAGGTTTTTCCTCATGCTTTTTATCACATTTTTCATAACTCTTACTGCTTTTATGACAATCATGATATTTCTTTTTGTAATCCTTACAATGGTCACAGTAATAATAAGACATACTAGATTCCTCCTTTAAATTTGTTACTACATACTATGTAAGGTAGATTAGAAAGGTTTGGACGAGCTGTTACTATTTTTAATAGAATTAAAAAAGCCCCATCCAAAGAGTGGGGCAAAGAGATACTATAATATGGAATCCAGGACACTTACATCATATACCATCTATATCACCAGCACAAAACCTCGTTCATATAATCCCTAAAGCCGTAGCTATCAACTGAATAGCACTTCTTTTCTTCTCATAAAACGGATCACGTTTCATCATCAGCTCATTGTATACATACGAATCTTTAACCTTCCGATTCCCTAGGTACTTCATTTCAATTATATTACGCTCATCTTCATCAAGAGCATATTTTAATGTCCTTTCAATTTGTTTAAAACGTATCTCATGATTTTTATCGTCACCTTTCATTTTCGGAAAAAGAACGATGTCCCCCGCTTGAGCCTGCTCTTCTTGATTTTTCATCCGGACACACAATGCTTTGTAGTTTTTCAGCTCCTTCACCACAAGTCTTCGCATCTCCTTTTCATCGATGTCCTCAAAAAATGACAATTGATTCATACGATACGGTTCCCCTCCGTTCGTTCTGGTTACTATTTAGGACATTACTTCATTTCTTTTTGACATTCTTTTAAATAATCGATAGCCTCTTGAACCTGTTCTTTTGTTGAAAGTAATTCCATCACATTACCTTCTGTGTTATATACACGGATCGTTCTTTCCTTGTGCTCCATCCCTAACATTCCATCATCACCTAAAAGCTTTACGTTACCTTCCATTCTTCCAACCTCGCTATCTATTCAAAGGATTATTTTGTAACAAATTTATAAAATCCATCTTCATTGAGCAATTTGTATCTAAAAGGAGTAATTACTAAAATGTTGAAATACATATTACTTAGCGTTGGTTGGATTGCATTTTTCGGAATATGGTGGGCTATATTCTTTCATTAAATACATCTCCCTCTTGAATAAAACTCAATATTCTGTCAATAATGTAGATAGGCTGTTAGCCAGAACTCATTTAAAGTAGTTTTCTCTGTATCTCCTTGTAGGGAGCAGTTAGCTTTTGCTAGCTGCTCTTTTGCATACTTTGTTATATTTAAACCCATACTAAACATTAGTTATGTGTATACATGACTAAAATTTCTAATAACAAATTTACTGTTCAAATGCATCCTTTGGTTATTCTCCTGTTGGATGCATTTGAACTTTACAAAATGAGATTTTTATTAAACTCATTTTCACTCCCACATAATATTTTTAATTCTGCTTTTACTATAGCTGTAACTCAAAGTTACATATCATTTACTTGTAGGGCCTAATTTTCTTTTGTACAACAAGTAGTTAGCTAATTGAGCTAGCTACTTTGTCGTGCAATATGAAGTTTTTTAATTCACTTTACCCGATGAATAAACTTTTAAGTTTCTAACTATACTACTCATGAGCTATTACAGATGTAGCTCAATCTTTCCAAATCACATTTGTTCGTTCATTTGGCAGGCAGTTCATTTACCAACTGTCTGCCATCTTATTTTCATTGATCCTTTATTATAAAATTCAAGAATTAATTCCCACAAATTGTAGATGTTATAGGTAG
Source organism: Bacillus hominis (assembly GCF_030348325.1). Taxonomy (NCBI): domain Bacteria; kingdom Bacillati; phylum Bacillota; class Bacilli; order Caryophanales; family Bacillaceae; genus Bacillus; species Bacillus hominis. Next base: position 2,109,907 of record NZ_JAUCFS010000005.1, on the reverse strand, counting down.
GCTAACAGCCATCTTAGTTTTCCCATGAAATTGTGCGAATCACATATCCTTTAGAGAAAGTACTAAGAACATTGCAGTTAGCTTAATTAGCTAGCTGCTTTGTTTGTTAACCATTTTTTGTACGAATACAGTTTATATGCATAACTTTTAAATTGAAATCCATACTATATTTAGGTCTTAATATCTAAAACCCTTATTTCAACCTTAGACCTAACAAATCGCTCCTCTCCCTTCCCTGGGGCTAAGCAGTTAGCTATTGCTAGCTGCTCTTTTATTTTTATTAGATTGATGCACCAAAAAATTAAGAAAACTATGGAACTTCCAATGAAAATTAGGTGAAAAACATAGAAAACGCAAACCTAAAAAGGGTAAATATAATGTTAATTGAGCATTTCAAACGTAAAGTAATAAGATAAAAAACCTATTCTATTTTTGGGTTTTACATTATAAAATTTAATTTTCATCCCAAAGTGAGGGTTTCACTCCTACACTTTGTAATATCATTATCTCGTGAATTATTTTAAAAAAACTCACTTATACATATATTTATACGTATGAATTATTTTACATTCAATTGAACTAACGGTTGCATGCTAATTAAAGAATGAATTAATAAACTATCAAATGCCCCTTTAACTAAAAAAGGATGCTTGTCCATGTCAGATAGGGTATTTCTTTCATATCTTGTAATATCTTCATAGAAAGGAGAGAAGATCCTATGGGAAATGTTGTGATACAACAAACAGAAGAATGTCCTACATGTCCAGAAGGCACTGTTTGTGAAGCGAGTGATTTACTATGTATAAACATTCCTTGTACGACTACGGTAGTATTGTTGGGATTGATTCGGTTAAATATTGGTCCATTATGTATTCGAGTTAGTTCAGTAGATGATTTGGCAAAATTCTCAGATGAAGAGAGACTTGCCAAAGAACGACAGATATTTGATGAGCTAAGAAATACTCTCCCACATTTAAATTCACTGTTTAAAGAGTAACAGTTAGAAGGACACGATTGCTCAACAAGAGCAGTCATTTTGTTTACTAACGGAGGCAATAGTGAAAGAAGGGAATCGTAACATTGATTCCCTTTTATTTTAGGTATGCTAACAGCCATATTAGTTTTCCCATGAAATTGTGCCGAATCACATATCCTTTAAAGACAGTACTGAGAACATCGCAGTTAGCTTAAGTAGCTAACTGCTTTGTTTACTGGCTGAATAAATTCAAAAAATATGTTAATGCTATAGATACACCAAGTTGAAATATGAATGACCATTGTATTCTTCTTATGCATGGAGTAGTTAGCTTTTGCTAGCTGCTCTTTTTTATTAGTCTGATTATAAAATTTTGTTCTTATTTCTTTTTCACACCATATACTTCTAACCTAGACCCAGTTCATAGAGTTACCTCCTTTCTTAAAGAGCACTTGTGCATGGTGCTCTTTTTTAGTTTCTTTTTTTCTACATAATGCAGTTTTTATTAAAAATTTGCACAACAATGAATAACTCACATATATTATCGTGTATGCCACACTGCTCTCTCATAACCAACTAAAAAGAGCATTACTTGAAAGTGCTCTTTTTAGTTTTGCTTGAATGAATATCCAATTTATGTATATACTTTGAATACGTCAATCTGTAACAATTGGTTTTCCTACAAAACGGGGCAGTTAACTTTTGCTAACTGTTCTTTTGTTTTCACCATTTAAGCAGGTTTTGAATATATTAAATTCTACCTCTCTCTATAACGTGAGCTAGCCACTTACTCTATTTTTACAAAGGGCACTAATTGATAGTGCTCTTTTTAGTTTTTTCTACAAAATGAAATTCTTATAAGCTTGTCACCATTTTATAAGACAAACATACCTTATAGATATAAGACGTGCTCACTCATCTGTCCTCTTATTAAAAGAGGACTTTTTTTATTAAACTCATCACTCTAACATAATTTATGCATATACTGTTTTGATGAACGAAACTCACTGGTTTTCATAAAAGAGCTTCCGACCAGTAGACGGAGCTCTTTTTACTTTTAAATCTAGCTACCAAATAGCGTTTTTGTATAAAACCTTTCACATTTAAACTGGACAAGCATATGTTATTGTATGGAGACTCTCCACTCATAAGATTCTTATCTTTCTTGTCTAAGAGCATGCTTATATGTATGCTCTTTTGATTTGCTATTTAATAACGTTTTTGTTCAATTTATACCTTTTAATCCTCACGCTTTGTCAAAATATAATCTTTTATATCTTTCAACTTATTATGATGCAAGGGTCTACACTAAATTGTTAGACAAGCATAAAATAAATTGAGTCTAATAATAAAGGAGAAATAAATATGCAAAACCGTTACATGCTTACAGTCAAACTCACCTCATTTAACGGGGCAACGCTGACTGGCATTACTATAGAAGGTATCACGCTGACAGCGAACGTCACGTTAAGAACAACCTATCACCAAGCAATTCTCAATCGATTTCCCCCTCAGGACCCAGTTCGTCCCCTAGTCGTGAACTATAACGTAGCCGTCAAATCTGGCAGAAGATCTGCTATCTTGAATGCCGTGACGCAGCTCGCGAATGCTGGGGTAAGCGCGCAGGTCCGTCTGGATTCCTGCAACAATACCGTGGCATCCTTCCGTCCCGTTCCCTCAATAATATAAGTCAGATATCCGTCACAGTTGGATACCTTTATAACTGCGGAACGTGACGGGTACGTAGATGTTCAAGTGAATAGTCCTAAAATTTATAATTAGTAACTTAGCCTTATATTTATCGATATGCCCAGCTCTACAGAAGTTACGTATACATATCAAGATACAGTTAACATTTCAAATATTGGTTTCATTTTCCATTCCACTTTTTTTGAGACAACAAGCCCTCCGGTTGTTGTCTTTTTTTCGCCATTCAAATAAGGATTTTGTATAAAAACTGCACAGACATAAAAAACATACATACAATATGATGTGCACCTTTTTTCTATATGACTCTTGGTCAATGAGCGCCTTGAAAAGCGCTCTTTTTATTTAAATAACTATTTTGTTCACATTATTCCGAGACATGTATATACTATGCTATACGATATGCGATAGCATTTACACGGCCCTCTTATAGGGCTTTTTTTATTTTTATTCGGTATCAAAATAACGCTTTTATTAAAGTTCCATTGTCTATTTCCTCGCTTGTCCATTTCACTTTGCTCTACTCCTGCATTTACTATTAGTAATACGAACTTTAAGAGGTGAATTATATTGGACGAGTTTTTATCTTCTGCTGCATTAAATCCGGGTTCAATTGGGCCTACACACTCCCGCCTATTTTTCGTCATTCACTTTATCAACAGGGGCAACAGGGCCAACGGTATTGACTCAGGAAGCTGCCCCCCTTATATATATTGAAAGCTGTTTGGAGTAAACTCATGTTCCTTATATATTATGGAATGGGTTTATATTTGTGACATAAGGGCTTTTTCCTTATATTTGTGACATAAGGGCTTTTTCCTTATACTTGTGTGTTAGCTAATTCATAAGTTATAGAGTGTAAGTAGGTGAATGATAAGGATGGTGTGAAAATGAGTAAATTTAATAAGAAGTTTCATATTCCGTGTGAATGTTTTCTCCCCCCAGTGCCAATACCTGAAGCTGGGCCACCAGGACCGGCAACCTTTTTTGTCCAATTTACTAACCCAACTGCGATCATCATCAATGGAGATACACAGGGACCAGCTGTCCCTTATCCATCCGATATTGTAGTTGCAGGCGTTCCGGGTACCATTATTAAAGTAACAGCCACGTTACACAGTATGTCTCATACTTTCCCGGCTGACCTTGATATCTTGCTAGTTGGACCACTGGGACAAAATGTTATGCTTATGTCAGATGCAGGAGGGGGAAATAATATTGTCAATGTCACGTTAACATTTGACGATGATGCAGCAACTCAAGTACCAACTCCAATTGTCTCTGGTATGTATCAGCCGACAAATCTTGGAGGTGGTGATGTTCTCCCTGCACCAGCTCCAGCACCACCGTATGGCTCTGCATTAAACGTATTCAATGGGACAAAGCCAAACGGTACATGGCGTCTTTTTGTTTTTGACGATGCAGGTGCTGATAGTGGAACTATCGCTGGCGGATGGTCGCTAACAATCGCTACAGTTGTATAACACTATACTTTCTCAGGTTTCTATTTTGCATTAGTTATAACAAAAAAGCCAATCATGTTATTAATTGAGTTGCTGAGACTGAGACTATTCATGAAAGGCTTTTTTGTTCTTATAAAATCCTAATTACATAATAGAGGACACCATATCATTCTGGGGAAATTGTACACTACGGACTACAAAACCTTATCATTACAGCTCTTTTTTATGGTGAGTACATGTTCAGAAAGATAAAAACTTAAGTTTAATTGAACATTGATTTGTTTATCCACTTTATTCCTGCACCAATAGCTGTAAAAAAGAACCGAGCATGAGATACAGTCCTAATGCAGTTAAAATCATTTCGCCACCCCCTGACTCTTGCCGAACGCTACAGCTCTTTCGTTGATTCGTTTTAATATCCGGCTAATATGCGGTTGACTCACTCCAGCACGATTACTGATTTCTTGTTGTGACTTATTTTGTGAGTGCATATCCCAGACAATCATTTCTCAATCCTGTAAAGTGTGAACAAAAGAATTAACCAACATTTCATCCTCAATCTCTTCTGTTTTACTCATTGACCATTCATCAACCAGCATTTGTTCTATTGTTAAATCATCGTCGCCATTCCCAGCTGAATGAGCTACCTCATGTAATGATTTTGTTATTTGTTGATACTGTAAGGCTTCTTCAATCTCTTGTAGGGGTACATCTAACTGCTTACTAATTTCTTCTGGTTTCTCTCCCAAAAGTCCCTGATTCATGATTTTCCCTTTTAAGTAATAAACATCACGTGGTACCTTTACCTTTTGAGCGTCCCTAATGTTCACTGCGATTATGCCGAATATCTTTGGAATGGCGTAGGTAGAAAATTTGCATCCATACGTAGGGTCCAAACCCTCTCTCGCTTTCAGTAAACCGATCATGCCGTATTGAATTAAATCATCTATTTCTAATCCCGTATTACTTTTTATCACTTCAGCTGTCGAACTGTATTTTTTCCAAACGAAATTATAAACTAGATTTTTGTATTTTTTCATAAACTCATAATCCGACAGAGCTTTCACATCAACTATTTCAGGCATTCTCCCCACTCCTTTTAATTTCCCGCATTAAAGTTGGTCCTTCCCAAACACCAGCTTGTTTCCATTGTTGTTTCATTTTCCCGACATAAGAAGGGCTACGATCATACATAATGCTGATATCTTTATCTGGGATACCTTGTTGATTCAATTCGCGTACACGTTCTGGAGTAAGTCCCATTGGTATATCCTTTCGCTTTCCACCACGATCTTTCGGCTCTGTATCAAGGTATCTACCCAACTGGCGTAATTCTTGACCAGTCGGGCAATTGTTACAAACACTGATACTAAAACATGCTTTTTCCGAACGATTGTAATAACAACGTCTGCATTTCTGCTCTATGATATCGCCAATTTCGTATGTGATTTGGATGCGTTCTACTTTCGTTTCACTCATTAACCGAATTATTTCACATACACTATTCACTATCGATGCCATTCTTCTCTTCACCCCTTGAATATTTTTTCAAAACCAATACATACTATTTTCAAGCCGCCGTATCCACGGCTAATACTTCTTTCTTTTGTTACAGTAGTAAGCAGGTAGGTTCTTCACTTATCTGCTTTCTCTGTATATTTTTTAAAATATCGAAAAAACTACTTACAAGCTGTTTGAACTAGCAGCTTCACTCTTCTTGTAATGGGAAAGCAATTTATCACAATTAGCTAACTCATTCAACTCACTGGCAGACAACCAAAATTGTTGTCTGCTTTTTGTATGAGAATTTTCTTTTTACATATACTACTTTTGAGCCGATATACCAATACGAGTCATTTTGGTGTTTTGAATTCCTTCTAAGGTCATTTGTTGCATAGATTATTACATCTTTGACAACACTGATTAAAAGCGTTTTTCTGGTTATTCGTAGTTCTAATCCAGATTAATTTTTCTCCTATAAAGGACAGCAGGTACAACTGCTTGTCCTTTTTTACTTATACTGCGTACTTTCCTTTTGGTTAGCCTCAAACAACATTGCTCACGCTGCACCCCTTTTCCCATTCTGCAAACCTTTGTAACCAAGCTTCCCAACGTTCTTTTTGCGTAGCTTCTTGCTGTTTAGCCACCTCACAATCACAACCCTTCGTTTCAATCACACCAGGATAAATTTCTTTATAGATAATGCCTGTGTTATTGCATTTAGGGCACATATCATTCACTCCTTCTCACGATAATCTTCGCCTTCTACAGCGATTAAATAATGTTTACTCATACCGAACAATCGACTCTTGGCTGCATAACCAATCTTTTCAGGTAATGTTTCATCATCTTCATTTGAACTGAATAAAATAGGTAAATTATGTCGATACCGATAATCAATAATTTGATAGTAGAGGTTCTCTTTCGCTTCTGACCATTTTGACTTCCCTAAGTCATCCCAGATGAGGACCTCTATTTGTTTTGCGTGATTTAACAATCGATTAAATTCTTTCTTATCATCGTTCATCATCTTTGCTGCAATGAGATCGTCCATGAAAGTTCCGTCTGATATAAGCAGTACGCTATGACCTCGCTTCATAAGATACTTTGCTGCAGCTACTTGAAGATGTGTTTTACCAAGCCCGAAGCTATTGTGTTCTCTCTTCGCTTGCGCGCGCTTTGTTGGCTCTAGTTGTTTAATCCGAAGCTCTCCAAATGTCGCGATGAAACCCAGGCTATTTTGTTTTGTTTCCTTGATCTCTTTGAAGTTCTGCAAGTATTTTCCCATCGTGCTATACAAAAGCTTTTGTTCTTCTGTTTCTCGTTTGTATGAATCAAACCGAGCATCTGTAAATTCTTCTGGAATCATTGCGTTTTTTAACCTGCGTTCTAATACTCGCTGTGCTTTACACTCGCAATCCTTTTGCATAGCCACTCGCATTCCATACTGATTCACTTCTTCGTAAAAAATCACTTCCGAATCATGACACTTTAAACATCTATACTCGTTTAATGAAGCTTGGCATGTTTCGCTCTCGGCTTGCATTTTCTTCCTCATAGCTTCTGCTCGTACCATAACCTCTGCCAGTGCGTTTCCGATGTGTTGCATTATCTACACCACCTCTTTGGTTTTTATAATCCTCATCAAGCTTGATTACATCTGCTATTGTTTTCACGTTACTTTTTTGCCAGTTGAATAAAATACCGCTAATGTATTTCCATCGTTTTGCGTTCTGATCCACTGCTCTATCGACAGCTTCCATAATGATTTGGCTACCTAATACATCATTAAATTCTCCAAGGTCCTGCATAGCTGTTTCACTTAATGGAATGTTGTTCTGTAAAAGGTAGTTATAACTTTTTTGAAATTCTTCATCTATCAAAGGATGCTTATCTACATCATCATTAGTTAGATTAGTACTTAGTAAATTATTAGTACTTAGTAGTGTTTGATTTTCCATATGTGGCTCGACCATTTGTGGAAAATCCATTCGTGGAATTTCTACATGTGGGTTTTCCACTTGTGGTTTTTCTGTTTGTGGAACTTCGTATATAACAGTGTCCCACTTAGTGATTTTTCCTTTCTCATCTTTTATAGGAAACCTTTTGACATATCCATGTTCTTTAAGTTCCTTCATACCTGAATACAAGCTACTTATTTTATCTTTCGAGTGTGTAGCTATCTCTTCCATGTAAAAAACCCAATCATCAGGAAGTGATAATATATAAGCTAAAATACCTTTCGCTTTCCAACTTAAACGATCATCACGAAGACCTGTATTATTGATGGTTGTATAATTTTTATCCTTACTAACTCTAAAAGTTGCCATCCCATCTACCCCCTTGTGCAAATCGCGATGTAAAACTCATTTTCCTTAATGACTTTCTCTATCCGATAACCTGGATAACCAATTTGTATATAACGTACAATCAACTGTTTTAATTCGTCTGTTGATTGTGCTCTCTCCCACAACTTGCGAGAGAGAAGCACCTTTGATGTATTACTCACCTTCAATCACAAATTCAGCTTGTCCGTTACCTTCAGTTGAGTGTTCTACTTCAATTGGATCTGCTTCAATGAATACTGGTTCTTCCGTGATATCTTTGCGAACCACTTCGTCATGCTGCGCTTGTGACTGAACTTCAATACTGATTGGTAAGTATTTAAATATGTAACGAACCACTGTCTTCTTAGCCATTTCCTCATAATCTGTCTTCCACGGGCTATAGTTCGAATTAGCGGAAGCTGAACGACCTCGGCGCTTTTCAATTTCACTCTTCGGCATAAATTCCATTTGGTGTCCGCCATCCTTGAAATGAGCTACTGCATACGCTCCAATAAACTCGCCACGATCACCGAATGATGGTTTGTGTTTCAGTTGCGGATGTAAACCTAATTCGTATTCGAACTCATCATTTTCATACACCGCATGTGCATAAATGCTTTGAATATGGCCGGAACGTCTTGCTAAATCAATCATCCCTTTATATCCGATAATGAAAGTCGCTTCACTCTTGTACGGTAAGATGTAGCAATGCCCTAGTAATCCAGGCTCAAGCCCTAACTGTACTGCTGACATAACGGCTCCCATCAACGACGGTACGCTGCATTCAAGCAATTTAGGATTTGTACGAATTGTTGTAAGAGCAATCCGACTCATACGGTCCATATCCATATGCTTTGGTAATACCGCAGCCATCTTAGGACCCATTTTCTTCATATACGCTTCTACTGTTTGTTCCGGAGTTGCTGGTACGCTCGCTTTACGATTTGCTAATTGATTTTTCACATCTTTGTTCGTTGCCATTGTTTATTTCCTCCCTTATTTAACCGTGAATTTTCTTGATTTAGATTCTTTAGCATACTGCTCATATAAATCAGGGTGTTCCGCTTTAAATCGCTTGCTATCAAAACGATTTGTAGTGTATGCCTTCCAATAAACTGTGTAGTTCTCAGTTCCACCAGCTTCACTTGTACCGAGCTTTGCTTTGATTTTGTTTTCGTACTCTGCCTTTTGCTCTTGGAGTACTTTAATCTCTCTATCCACTTGATCACGAGCTTCAATCAAAAGCTCTTCTTGTTTTCCTAAACTTACAAAGCTATCCGCAATGGATTCTGGATATAAATGTTTAAGTAGTTCTGTTGATGCATCCGAACCATCAAACATCGGTGGCTCATTCTTCTCAACATTGTTGAGCCAAAAGTCTTTTTCAATATCGATAAGGTACTGAATCAATTCCTCATCACGTTCGATTTTTTTATGAACAAACTTATTACCGCCAATCAGTACTGCAATCCACCATGCTTCATATCCTGTTACAGCCATATAATGTTGACACTGGAGAAGATAAGCCGCTGGAACTTCTTCATCCTCCCACTCTTTTTTTAAATATTCCGACGCTACTTTACATTCAAGGCCAATCTTTTCACCGACAATCAATCGGTCTACATTTGCAAGCATCCACGGGTATTCAGAATGCTGTAAAATTGCGTTTCTACGTTGCACCTTTAAATCCATACGTTTTGCAAACTCATTCGCAACTACCTCTTCCAAAACGTTACCGAAATATGCCGCTTCACTTTGTATAGCTTCTTTTTCAATCGCTTGTGTTTTTTCAAAAAATACTTGAACTGCTGATTTCCATTTATTTAAACCTGCGATAGCAGAAACATCTGAACCACCAATACCTTGTGTACGTGCTTGTAGCCACTGAGCGTGGTCCATGTTGAGTGTATTAACCAATACTTTTGCTTGCATGTTCTATTCACTCGCTTCCTGTGATATACTAGCTCTGACTTATTTTTCAAAAGGAACCCATTGCCGTGGGTTCTTTTTTATTCCCCTGCAACAAACCTCGTTGCGTGCCGCTCTAAAAACTTTTCGGCACAATCTTCACAAATTAAACTTCCTTCGAATTCGTAATACGTCATTCCAAAGTACAATTCACCTTCACAATCGCTACAAAAATGTTCGAAGTTTTTTTTGCATGAATCGTGGTGATTTCCTATTACAATTGGATTTTCTAACATTCAACTCACCTCCTCACAAAGGGTTATATAATGGGTACGTTCAATAACTGATGCTTCCATTCCCTGACTCCTTAACCGCTGAATGATTTTAAGAATGTTCTTACGGTCCCTTTCGTGTTCCGTATCGTGCTTTTCTTTCGCTCGATACAGTGTTGCAAGTTCCCTTCTAGCTAACCGTGCTTCCTTAATCCATGTACAAAGTGCAATTGGATCACGTTGCTTTACTGCTTCAATTTGCATTGTTTCGCAATATTGTAAGAACTTAATAAGTACTTCTTTCTTTTTCATGTCCTTTGGCAGAACTGGTGCTGTATTACTCATACCCTTTTCCCCTTTCGTAATTGTTCATTTTCTTGCTCCAGCTGTTCGATCTTGTCAATTGTTTGAACGATGAAATCTATCAATGCCAAACCTCCGCCGAATACCACGAAAAACACTGCAACCATCGCAAGACTTAATGGACTTTCAATTAATGCTGGATTCATTAAATACCTCCTATACGATTTTTTCTGCTTGCTTTTCTATCCACTCATAAAATTTATGAGTAATGATCATCCACCGCTTCCCTTCCCTAAATGCCGGAAAGCCATCAGTTTTAACAATTTCATACATTCTGTTCTTACCAACTCCTAAAATCTCCATCGCTTCCTCTAAAGTAAGTAAAGGCTTTTGGTTAACAACTTGTGACTGTTGGCTTTGAAGAATTTCTATTAAAGGTTGGATTGCTTTTGTCACTGCTTGTTGTATTTGCTCCTCAATACTCATTTGCTCCCCTCATTCCTTTGAATATGTGTTTTTTCACAATCTAAATTTTGTATTAGTTCCAGTAACTCTTGAACCGCGTCTTCTTTCTTATAATTTGGATCGTTATCTAATGCGTAGGTAATATCCATTAGTTTCATTTGAAGATGTATAACACGATACAATTCTTGGATTTGATTCATAATATTAGCTCTCCTTTCGTAAATCAGTGTTACTTTACAAACTCACTTTCCATTTCTTCTATAACGGATTCCGTTAGTTCATCGTCAAAAAAAATAGATATTGGTACATTTAAAGCGCCCGATATTTTCTTTAATCTTTCTACATCTAAACGAACATCTTTGTTTACAATATGTCTATATCCTTGAAGAGATAAACCAGTTTTATTTGCTATAAAAGTCTTAGTAACCCTTCTTGCCTTTCGAATCTTTTCTACATTTTCTATAACTAATATCTTAAACACCACCTTAAATAACGTTATCCGTTACATTTAATATACTAACGATTTCCGTTATAGTCAATTTCTTTTTTATTATTTTCTCAAATTCCGTTAGTTATGTATCGAAATCCGTTAATTTTAGTTAAAATTAATGTATTGGTGTGTTACTAACTAACTTATACAGTTATTCATATACAAAGCATAGAGAGGTGAACTATCTTGAAAAATGGAATTGGAGAAAGAATTCGCGAGGGAAGAAAACGAATAAATAAGACTCAAAAAGAATTAGCTATTCACATGAAAGTATCACCTCAAGTAATTTCCAACTGGGAAAGAGAGTACACATATCCTGACCCTGATGACATAGTTGTTTTATCAAACATTTTAGGTTGTTCAACACATTTTATAATTACTGGTGAGGAAGAAGCGATACCCACTTCTTCAACAAATGAAAAGCACTATGATTCCCTTAACGAAATTTCTAGGCATGTCAAACAACTTGGTATAAACGACATGGGATTCTTTGATATAGAAAAGTGGAAAAACCTCTCTCCAGAGGATGTGGAAATGATTAAACGTCATTTTGATATGGTTGTAGAATTAGCGGAAAAACGTAGAAAATAAAAAATATAAATGGAAGTTTTAATGAATTTTATACTAATCAATAAAAGCCCACTTCACGGGCTTTTATTTTTACAGTAAAATAAGAACAAACGTTCCTATTTTTAACAATGAGGTGAAATTCATGGACTGGTCGTATCACACTACCCTACTAGAAGATTGGATAACTACATTTTATCAACAGCTTGGAATTTTAAAGCCAAGTGACTTATGTATTGAAAAAATCGCTCAGCTCTGTAATATCATACTTTTAAAAGATGACATTGACTCGTACTACATAGCAAATAATTATTTAAAAATGATTGTTATTGATTCACGCTTATCTAAAGAAAAACAAAAAGAAGTATTTTTCCATGAATTATGCCATATCCTGCGCCACACTGGTATACAAGGGATTATGCCTAATGCTTTTCGCGAATTGCAAGAGTGGGATGCGGTTCGTTTTACCAAATATGCAGCTATCCCCTTCCATATGCTAAAATATATTAATCCTGCAAAGGATACTATGGTCGCTGATATGTCTGAAGTGTTTCAAGTTACTCCTGAATTATGTAAGCAGCGTCTTACACAAATTCAAAGGAAAATACAAATCAAGGAGTGTTTAACATGAAAGGGCATATTCGCAAAAGAGGAACAAAGTGGTCAATAATTATTGATATCGGTCCTGATCCAGAGACAGGGAAACGAAGACAGAAATGGTTTTCTGGGTATAAAACAAAAAAAGAAGCACAAGCCGACATGGCTAGAAGAATCGTAGAAATAGAAGAAGGCTCATATATTGAGCCCACAAAAATGAGAGTACGTGAGTTTTTCCTTCAATATCTTGAAGCAAGGAAGATAAATCTTCGAGAAACCACGTACTACAACTATCGAAAACATATTAACAATCATATTATACCAAAACTCGGAAACATTCCAATGCAAAAGTTAAAAGGTATAGATCTTGAAAAGTTCTATGGTGATTTATCTGAATCTATGAAGCCTATTACAGTTCGAAGTATTCACCAAATTGTTAGAACGGCTCTCAGCTACGCTGTACGTCATGAGATTATAAAAAGAAACGTCGCTGATGTAGTAAGCCCTCCTAAGGGTGAAGAAAAAACCGTGAACACTTGGTCAGAAGAACATGTACTTTGCTTTTTGGACAACGCAAAAGAAAGCCGGTACTACATTGCTTATTTACTTGCTATCACTTGTGGCATGCGCAAAGGTGAAATTTTAGGGCTCCAATGGAAGGATATTGATTTTGACAGACGGACCTTATCTGTTAATCGTTCCCTCTCGCATATTACCAAAGAGTTTCATGAACCTAAAACATCTTCAGGAAAGAGATTAATTGTTTTGCCTGAAATTACTCTGCTGGCTCTTCAAAAACATTTTCAAAAAATAATAGAAGAAAAAGAACGTTATGGCGATGGATATAATAATTATGATTTGGTTTGCCCAACCTATAATGGTAACCCATGCAATTTCAGAAGTTTGACACAGCTCTGGAAAAAGCTTATAAAGAAAAGTGGGGTTCCTGATATTCGTTTCCATGATCTAAGGCATACCCATGCAACATTAATGTTGAAACAAGGTATTCATCCGAAGATTGTCAGTGAACGATTAGGGCATAAAAGAGTAGGTATCACATTGGACACCTACTCACATGTTGTACCAGGCCTACAAGAAAAAGCAGTCGAAGATTTTGCAAACAATCTATTTCAAAAACACTAATGTTTGCAAAATGTTTGCAATTACGGATTTTGCATAAAAATACTAGCTTATCCGTGTGACATTGAGAGGAGTCAAAAACATGAGAGAAATCAAGTCTGACAAGGAATTCAAAGACATCATCGCAGGCGAGGAGCCAGTAGTTGTTAAATTCTTTACTACATGGTGCCCAGATTGCGTGCGTATGGACAACTTTATCGGAGATGTAATGGAAGAGTTCAATAAGTTTGAATGGTATTCTATTAATAAAGATGAGTTCCCAAGTATTGCTGAAGAATATCAAGTAATGGGTATTCCAAGCCTACTTGTATATCAAAATGGTGAAAAATTAGGTCACTTACATAGTGCGAATGCAAAAACTGAAGAGCAAGTTACTGAGTTTTTAGAAGCATACTAAAAAACGAAAAAACCTCTGATAATTTTTCAGAGGTTTTTTAATTTATTTTCAAAATGTTCTTTGTATTCGTTTCTTTATGCCATTGAACATAATAATGCTTTTTTCCTCTTCTTATCCAAGAAATTTTTTTATCATTCCTTATATATAAGTCCCACAAAGAATTACAAACGATCATTTTGTGAAAAATATATATGAAAGGAATTATGCGAATCATTATTCTCGCCACTTTCTCCTATGCCATAATCATCGTTAATTGTTTAACAACTTTCCGCTTTGTACTTTTCAACATTTTTTTCCTTAACGAAACTTTGTTATCCCCTTCTTAAAAAGCTATAAAACGTCAACAATGTTTGTATAGACCCACACGAGTTTCGTTTGATACTCTATGTATAGAAAGAAATTCCTTATAGGAAGGTGAGTGATTAAAATGGATTCTCTTTCTCATAAAGAAGCTGATAAAGGTGCTATTGTCAGCATTATGGCCTACATATTTTTATCCTCTTTGAAAATCATCATCAGTTATATTACCCTCTCTAGCGCATTACGTGCTGATGGATTGAATAACTTAACGGATATTGGTGCTTCTTTAGCAATATTAATTGGCCTAAAAATTTCTCGTAAGCCTCGTGACCCAGATCATCCATATGGGCATTCGCGTGCAGAACAAATCGCATCACTTGTTGCTTCTTTTATTATGGCAACGGTCGGATTAGAAGTTGTGATTAGTGCAATTCAATCGTTTTTAACTCCGAAACAAGCAGCGCCTAATATACTAGCTGCGTGGGTTGCTTTATTTTCTGCCATCGTAATGTATTTCGTATATAAATATACGAAAAAGATTGCGATTCAAACAAAGAGTAAGTCGTTAGAAGCCGCTGCAAAAGATAATTTATCAGATGCTCTCGTAAGTATTGGTACAGTAATAGGTATTGTCGGATCACAGTTCAAAATGCCTATTTTAGACCCTATTGCTGCTTTAATTGTCGGTCTTATTATTTGTAAAACTGCATGGGAGATCTTCGTAGAAGCTTCTCATATGTTAACTGATGGAATCGATCCAGATAAGATGGAAGAGTACGCTGATGCTATTGAACATATTGGTGGCGTGGAAAACATCGTAGATATTCGCGCTCGTATGTACGGGAATCAAACGTACGTTGATATTACAATCGAGGTAGATGCTCGTATGGATGTTGGTGAAAGTCATTGTATTACTGACAACATCGAGGCTATGCTTCGGAAAAAGTTTGGCATTTACCATGCACACATTCATGTTGAACCAATGGAAAAAGAACCTATTATGACATAGGTTCTTTTTTAATGAACGTTTTATGAAATATAACACATAAAACGAGCCAGCTACCGCCCGCTGCCCATCCGGCTAATATGTCAGATGGATAGTGCACGCCAAGATAAATTCGGCTAACTGAAATAGATAATACAACGAAGCTTGCTATAAAAATAATCAGCAACTTTTTATGCAATGAAATACGATCTTCTGTAATTGTGACGTATGCAATAAATCCTAAAAAAGCAGTAGCATTCATCGTATGACCGCTCGGAAAGCTATATCCAGTTGCTGTAACAAGCTGCGTCACATCAGGTCGTGCCCGTTCATACCATAGTTTGAGCATACTGTTCAAATAACGTGATCCGTAATAATTAATTGTTAGAAGTAATGCACTTAATATTTTTTTTCTAAGAAGAAAATACATTACAAGTATAATGAGTAACGGGAAATATATTCTTTTTGAACCGATAAAGGACACCCAAGTAAAATAGGTTGTCAAATACTCGTTTCGGAAACTTTGAATAAAGTGTGCGACTACATTATCAAATTTTTCAATACAAGCGGTATGATACGAAAGTGATAGTGCGACAAAACAAATGAGTAGTGTACAACTTAACAAGTATAAATGTCGATATCGTTTCACATACATAACCTCACTATGCAAAAAAATGGAGCGGTTGTTTTAGTTTTCCTCTCCATTTCTTTTTTATGCATAGTTTATTAAAAAATATAATTATTAATTTTTTGCTGCATCGCCGGGATATCTTCGCTTGTTACTGTAAAGCGAATAACCTTCTCATCAAGATCAAGAGCTTCTGCGAATAAACCAGCCAATCCACGTGATTTTCTATCTACTTCCATAATAATTTCTAATCGGTCGTGGGCACTTGGCAAAATTAATAATTCTAATTCATCTAATTTCCCATAATACTCTCCGGAAACTGGAATAAACTCAAATTCTTGCGCGAATGGAACTTGCTTGCGTAATCGATACGGTAATTCTTCGCATTCTATATGACGCACTTTAAAACCTAATTGATTTACACTATCTAATACACTGTTCAATAGTGCATTCGGCAACACTTGAATATAATCACGGTCACTTGGATCAATACTACGTTTAATATCAAGGCCTGTATGAACCCAAACCGTTTTCATTCCAAGTGTTAGTGGTGCTTCAATTGGCATTAAAAACGAAAATGGAATTTCCACTTTTTCATTTGGCTCTACAGAAAATGGATCTGTTAAACGAACTCGCTCTAAATCATACGTTGCCGTTACTTTTTTATCATCTACTTCTCTTACATATGACGTCGACAACGTTAAGTAAATGCTTTCAATTTGTTGGCTAACTGAACCTCCAGTTATATGAACCTTCCCTACTATCTCTTCTCCAACTATATACTCATCTTTTTCAAGAACAGTATCTACTTTTGCACTACCAATACCAACGCTTGCTAAAAACTTTTGAAACATGGAGTCTCCATCCTTTCTAAAGCAAAAGCTACATCTTTTTTTAAATCTTGTACATTCTCATAGTACGGTGTTTTTATTTGTAACATTCGCATAAGTATTTCACAATTATAATTTTCCAAAGTTAATTCTTCATACCATGGTTTTTCATGTTTTTCAGTAGATTCATATCCTGCATATAATAAAAATAACGAGAAATGACCAAGAGCATAAAAATCACTTCGAAAGTGAACTTCTCGCATCAAAGCTTGTTCGCCTTCATAAGTTGTAGCTCGCTCATCACCCTCACCTTTAAATTTAGCCAAACCAAAATCAATAATACTAATTTGATTTTCTTTCAATAATATGTTCGGAATACGTAAATCTCGGTGAATAATACCTTTACTATGAAAAACCGAAACAATTCCTAATATTTCATATAAAATTTCAAGTACTTTACGTTCTGTATATATATGCCCATCTAAGAAAATATAATCTTCGAAATTTTTACCAGGCATATACTCCATCACAAAAAAGCTCTTTTTCTCCCATATGAAACCATCATACAGACTAGGAATTGCATGATGATTTAATGTTCGTAAAATCATCTTCTCCTGTTCAAATGATCTTCTACCAGACTCGTATCTTTGTTTACTTTGTCTTAATTGTTTTAAGACTTTATATCTATTTATTTGCAAATCATTAACAACATATGTAACCCCATAACTGCCCATTCCAATTACTGATTCAATCTTATAACGCTCTGCAACGATTGTATTTTTCCGCAGTGGTCTATCAAATATAGCTAGTACACGACGCCATTTCATCAGCTACTTGAAAAGAAGCTACGGCTTTTACGTTTTCTTTTATAATGATGATGCCCATAATCAGATGAACGTCGCTTATAATCGCTACTTGAATAAGAGCGCCCTCTACGGCGATAATCACTACTCGAATACGAACGATATTTTTTCCTTCCTAATAAGGAATCAATAATTTTTTTGAACATCCCTTCACCTCTTGTATAAAATTTTCTTTTAATTATACCAACAATTCTTGTCTATATTTGTGACAAGTTTGTAAAGAGTAAAAAACGACGAGTTAAGCCCGCCGTTACTTTCAATCTTCCTCTTCATCAAAAACTTCATCAATCATGCATTTCTCTAATAAATACTCAAATGTAATATCTGCCAGGTCCTCAATTTCTTCTCTTTTTGGAACGTACCCTCTTTCAATTAGTCGCTCATAAAAAAACTCCGCAATCTCTTCCGTGTCAATTACGACTTCAATCTCCTTCATGAGCATCACTCCTTTATTTCTGTTTTATGAAAAAATCTCAAAATTATGTATATGAGATTAGAAAAATAGTTTTTTCTTTTGTATAAGTCATATCATGTAGGCAAAGGGCATACGATGTTAGTACAAGCTATCCAAAGGGGGAAATAATAATGGAATACCAATACGAAGTAGAGCAAACAAAAGAAGAGTTCATGCATGAAGATCAATGGGCAGACTCTCTTATTAAATGGCTTTTTATTTTTTTAATAATTGTAGGCATACCTTATACTGCATATGTTGTTGTTCAATTTATTCTCTCTTTCTAGTTAACTATTTTTTCTCTGTCAATTTAACTAAATAATTTTGAACAACATCCATAACAATTTTATATTCTTCATCTTTAAATGTATCGAATAATAAATGATAATCATTATAAATATCTAATAACCCATCAATAATTTCTTGGCGATTCGTCTTTACACTTACTTTTTTCGAATTGTTAATCGACTTCAATTTTCCTAAATCCAATTTATTCATACCAGCTTTATCTTGTTTCATTTTCTTCAAAATTGCATTTGCCGTTTGGGCATTGGCAAGTAATGTTAAATCCGATTCATCAGCTTCTAACCATTCACCATCAGTAATTCGTGACAATTCATATATTGTATCTTCCCATGCATCATTTTTATATCTCCATACTTCTGTACGAAAACCAACAATACGAAAAACATCTTTATCATATCCAGTTACTTGCACAAGATCACCAAACGTAAAGTTATAATTTAATTCAATCCACTCTGTGTCGCCCTTTTTCATTTCCTGCTCTGTTACATGCTGCAAAGTTTGTTCTACATAAAATCCATCATGATTATTTACTTCGTATACGTAAACTCCATCTAAAATCTTCATATTTGTAATTTTTCCAACGGTTCCATATAGCGTAATCACGACTATGTCCCCTACGTTATATTTAGGTTGTTTTTTCCTTGCCATCTATATCTCTCCTTTTTTAAACGTCGTGATTTTGATAACAGTATATGCAACCTACATAAAAACGCTTATCACAGAAGCTTATATTCATAAATTTTTTCAATAAATAAAGTAGAATTTGTATATAACTCAAAAAAGCTAGTATTTAAACTAGCTTTTTTGAGTTATGTTCTAACAGCAAGACGTATTGTAAATAAAAAACATAATGAATACTTCACTTCTTTCAAAGTAATGTATTCATTATGTTTTCATTTTCCTAAAACTTCATATCGTTATCTCTCTTGTATATATAAATCCCATGCTTCATCAAATATAGACATACTTTCTAGCATTCCACTTAACTCTAAATATGAACTAATTACATCATAGTCTTCAGATTGCTTCGGAAAACTTAAATCATCATACATCGCCTCTGCTAAATCTGATATTTCATTTTTAAATAAAGCTGCACGGTGCTTCATCATATAATGGTAAAATGTCTTTTTCAAAAATATTCCCTACCTTTCTAACTTGGGTACATTATACAAGGCGAAAAAGAAAAAAACCAGCATAAAAGCTGGTTAAAAGTCGAAATAATTCCTTTTTAATAAACGTGGTCTTCCCATCAACTCTTCGTATGTTAATTGTTTTGGCAAATCTTTCGTATAAATTAAAAACAACTGATCTTCAATTTCTTTTACAGTATGGTCTGATTGATAGTCCATTCCACATGAGGAACAAGTAATACATGGTGTCTCTTGGATTTCAATGGCTTTCGTACCATCAGGTAATTCCCAATATACAGTATTCAAGCTTTCTTTCGCTTCTGTACTGTCACACCACATACAATTCATACTGCATCACCCTCAGTTTTTTTGTCATTTTCTTCTAATTTAGCCATTTGCGATTGATATTTTTTATCTTTTAATTGGTCTCGCTTATCACGTTTATCTTTTAAAGATGCATGAGTTTCATTATCTTCATAGTCTTTACGACGGTTCATACGCTGTAAATCGTCTGGGACAAGGTTAAATTTCTTATCACTCATAAGACCTGCAATACCAACATCTGAACGTTTTTCTTCGTAGTTCGGATAAATTTCTTTAAAGTAACCTTCAGCTCTTCCTGGAATGTAGCTCTCTGGTTCTGGATACGTTGTAATAACCCCTTCAAAGTTACGAAGAACAACTTTATCCGCACTTTGTGAAATTAAATAGTTTGGCTGAAGCGCAATTTTCCCGCCTCCGCCCGGTGCATCGACAACGAAAGTTGGTACTGCATAACCAGACGTATGTCCACGTAAGCCCTCAATAATTTCTAATCCTTTAGAAACTGGTGCACGGAAATGACCGATACCTTCTGATAAATCACATTGGTAAATATAATATGGACGAACACGAATTTTCACTAAATCATGCATAAGCTTTTTCATAATTGGAACGCTGTCATTAATTCCAGCTAAAATTACAGCTTGGTTTCCAATTGGCACACCTGCATTTGCAAGCATTTCACATGCTAATTTCGATTCTTCTGTAATCTCAATAGAAGTGTTAAAGTGTGTATTTAACCATACTGGATGGTATTTTTTAATAATATTACAAAGATTTTCTGTAATACGCTGCGGGAATACAACTGGTGCTCTCGTACCGATACGAATAATCTCGACATGCGGGATTGCTCGTAAATTCTTTAATACATATTCTAAAATTTTATCATTAATTAGAAGTCCATCACCGCCAGAAATTAAAACGTCACGTACTTGTGGTGTTTCACTAATATAAGCAATCGCATCATCTAATTGCTTTTTCGGTACGCCCATTCCAATTTGTCCACTAAAACGACGACGTGTACAGTAACGACAATACATAGAACATTGATTCGTTACTAAAAATAATACGCGGTCTGGATAGCGATGCGTTAATCCTGGAACTGGTGAATCTTCATCTTCATGAAGAGGATCTTCTAAATCATATTTTGTTTTATATAACTCTTCCGAAATCGGTACTGATTGCATCCGAATCGGACAGCGTGGGTCATCAGGATTCATTAGCCAAGCATAGTACGGTGTAATGTTTAACGGGATCGTTTTCGTTGAAATTTTAACACCTTCTTCTTCTTCAGGTGTTAAGTTAATTATTTTCTTTAAATCATCTAAAGTTTTGATCGTATTCGTTAATTGCCAAACCCAGTCATTCCATTGTTCTTCTGTAACATCTTTCCATAATTCAATATCCTTCCAGTGACGATTTGGTTTGTATACATCATGTAACATTGCTATTCCCCCTTTTTATACGCTCATCCTTTATATAAGCAATAATTATGCCAACTTCATATTCTTAATAAGTAAATGCGAGAAATACCCTATTATATAAGAGAATAAATATTTTTAAGTGCTGTACTAAAACGATATTTACTATCATATTTATTACTTGTTATATATGTAAACGCTCTTTCATTGGTGCAAACACACAAAAACCGCCGATTATTCGGCGGTTTTGTCGTACTTGCTCAGTTTATATTGAAGCGTTTGACGCGGAATACCTAACATTTTTGCTGCTTGCAAAATATTCCCTTCCGTTTCAATTAACGCTTGATCTATTAATTCCTTTTCCGTTTGATGCAGAGCTTCCCTAAGCGGTAATATACTTTTCTTCTTTGGAAGTTTCTCTTTCCGAAATGTTCGTGGTAAGCAATTTGCTGTTAACGAATTCCCTTCCGTAATAATGACAGCATGTTCAATCGTATGTTTTAACTCACGAACATTTCCAGGCCATTGATAAGCTTGTAACCTTTCTTTCGCTTCCTTATCAATTTGAAGTACACCTTTTTTATAACTTTTATTATATTCTTTCAAAAAGTAAGACGCTAATAACAGTACATCCTCAGTTCTTTCGCGAAGCGGCGGGATATATAATGAAAACACATTTAATCGATAGTATAAATCAGTGCGAATTTTATTTTCTCTTAAACATACTTCTGGAGGCTGATTCATTGCAGTAATAACGCGAACATCTACTTTTCTCGTCTTATTATCACCAATGCGACGAATAACTCCATCTTCTAATACACGTAGCATTTTCGCTTGTAGATCGAGTGGCATTGAATTAAGTTCATCTAAAAACAATGTTCCTCCATCTACAAGTTCAAATAATCCTGCTCGTTCAATTGCCCCTGTATAGCTTCCTTTTGTAGTTCCAAACAATAAACTTTCTAATAACGACTCTGGCAAAGCTGCGCAGTTTTGTGCAATAAATGGCTTGTTTTTCCGTTTAGAAGCTTCATGAATTGCTTGCACAAATAGCTCTTTCCCTGTTCCTGTTTCACCATATATTAAAACATTTGCATCAGTTGGGGCTACTTTTTGAGCTAACTCTTTCGTCTGTTTAAAGCGGGAATCATTTGTCACAATTGTCTCGAATGCAACATGCTTTTTCACCATTTTTTTGCTAGTCGACCGTTTTATTTTCGATTGCAAATCTACGATTGTGTCAGTAAGCGTTTGAATTGTAGAATAATCTTTCGCAATTTCAACAGCACCGGCAATATTTCCATCTATAAAAATAGGTAGCGTCGTATTTACCGTACAAACGTCTTCCCCATTTAAATTTTGATAATGCTGAACTTGATGTACAATCGGTTTTTTCGTATGTAACACTTTCATTAGCGTACTCGTTTCCCTAGATAATGAAGGGAATGCTTCCAATAAATGTTTTCCTAACACATTCTCAATTTTCGATCCATCATGTTTTGCAGCAACTGTATTATAAAAGATTGTAATACCATTTTCATCCACTGCATGTATTGCCTCATCAATACTGCCCAAAATCGCTTCAATGACTTCTTGTGTCGAAACTGCTAGCAATGTCATCCCTCCTTTTGCCGAAAATTCAGCAAATTAGACGCCGAATTTCCGGCACCCCTCTGTGCGATTATAAGCATGAAGATTTCGTTTTCTTACTTTTACAAAATCTCCATATATTTCTATTGCTTATTTATGGTTAGATAAAGTGAAACTTTAATCAGTTGGGGCTTTGTTCATCCCCATTGATTATTAACCTTCACCAATTGGGCTTTTACGAGCAGCCCGACTCCCACCTAACTTCTTTGCTTTACAGCCGAATTTTGAGGCGGGAGTCTTACTGCTTTCGAATAGCTGGATAAATCTTTCACCCATATATTCATATCTTCCAACTTATCAAAAATGTAGCAATTATTCGCGAGCCTTCCCGTATATGTATAGCCTAATTGATGAAAGGCTGCATTCATACCGAAAGATAGCGAGCGAGCAATTGTATAAGAACAAAAAATAGATTTTTCTTGGAGCTCTTCTTCCAACTTAATTAACAGACTTTTCATGAAACCATGTTTTCGATATTCAGGTAATGTAGCACAATTCGTTAATTCTGCATTACCTTCTTTCACGTTCATTTCAGCAGATGCTGTACTAATAATTTTCCCTTCGAATTCATAAACATAGTAAATTGTATCGTCTTCCTTCATCGTTTCCTTTACATAACTCGCTTCATTTAAAGGTGTCGGATAAACTTCAAATACTTTTCCAAAGACAATTGCTAATTCTTCCGCATCCTCTTCTGTCGCTTTTCTTAACACAAATTCTTCTGGGACTATTTTTTCTTTCACTTCTTTTGCTTTTACACCACTTAAAATGGTATCTTCCTCAGTCCAATGAATACTATTTCGTCTTTCATCATTATGATATTTCACGAAGAAATGCGCATCGTGTCCTTGAAAATAATGAGGTATCGTTGCTTCCAGTAAGAAACCGAAAGAGAGCCATGTTGAAACATGCTCTCCCTTTCCTTTAATAATACATTTAGTGAAAGAATGTTTCTCTGCTAATTCATCAATTGTTTGTATAATACGTTCAACATTTCCTGTATAGTGATCAACTCTAACACGTTTATTAAAATAATCTAATACCCCTTCTACTGTGTAATGCTTTGTCTGTTCACTAAAAGATTCATAGTATTTCATTTCTTCACCTCACACCAATCTAGTAATGTACATGCAATTATTTTTGCGGCAGCAATCATTTTATCAATTTCTATATATTCGTTTGGATAATGTGCTACTTTCGTCTCTCCTGGACCAAATACTATCGTGGGTACGTTAGCGATTTGTGTGAACAAACCTCCATCTGTCCCCCATGGCGAAGCTTCTATAATCGGTTCGTTCCCTTCAATTTCAACAAAATTATGCCCAAGCGTTGTAATAAGTGGATGATTTTCTTCTAGTTCACCAGGAACCCATCTCGCTCCAAACCATTCTACTTCTACAGGATTTGTTACAAACCAACTATCCACTTCTTTTAATTCACCAATCCAGCCTTCAAACTCTTCTTTTGCTGCCTCTATAGTCTCATTCGGCGCAATACCACATCTTCCTTCTAAAATTAATGAATCGGGAACAGAACTTGGCCAGCTTCCCCCTTCAATTTTCCCAACATTAATTGGAATTGGAATCGGAATACCCTTAAATAACGGATCTGTAATTCGACCATTTCTCTTCTCTTCTAATTTTCTCAAATGATCTATAACAAACATACTTTTTTCAATTGCACTTACTCCTTCATAACGTGTACCACCGTGTGCTGCTTTTCCTTTTATATGTAGACGAAACCACATTGACCCTTGTTGTTTCGGAAAAAACTTCATATTCGTCGGCTCAGGAATAATAACGCCATCTGCCTTATATCCTCGTAAAATAGCGGCTAATGTTCCTGCCCCACCACTCTCTTCTTCTATTACACTTTGAAAATGTATATCACCTTTTAGTTCAATACCAGATTCAATAATCGCTTCCATCGCAAGCATAAGTGAGACATTGCCGCCTTTCATATCTGTTGTTCCACGTCCGTATATGCGGTTTCCTATTTTCTCTCCACTATACGGATGATGGTCCCACTGATTTACATCCCCTTCTGGCACAACATCAATATGCCCGTTTAAAATCATAGATTTCCCTTCGCCACTTCCTTTTAAAGTCGCTACAATGTTTGGGCTATCTGTAAAACTTGTACGAGGTGACACGAAATAAGGGTGATCTTTCATTTCATTAAAAGCAGGCTCCCAAATATCAAGGTCTAGACCTAACTCACGCAACTTTTCAATAACAATTGCCTGTGCACCACTTTCATCACCAGATACGCTCTTTTCTTGAATTAATCGTGTTAAAAATTTTACGCTCTCTTCTTCATGACTCTCAATATAATCACAAACTTGTTTTTTTAATTGCTCCATATATTACAACTCCCCTCATTCAATTACTAGTAAATTTGAGCTTATGTGAAAATCAGCTGTCGTATGTCGTTTTACATCTTCTACAGTGTACGGACTCATTAATTCTTGTAAGACAAGTCCTCTTGGAGTCACTTCCATGACAGCCATGTCTGTAATAATTAAATCTACACATTTTTTCGAAGTTAATGGTAATGTACATTCCGAAACAATTTTTGCATTTCCGTATTTATCAACATGATTCATCACAACAACGACCCGCTTCGCTTTTTGCGCTAAATCCATCGCTCCTCCAATACCTGGAACGCGTTTTCCTGGTACAATCCAGTTCGCTAAATCACCATTTTCACTTACTTGTAACGAACCAAGTATCGTAACATCAAGTAATCCTTTTCGAATCATACCAAACGCAGTGCAGCTATCGAAATAACTTGCTCCTGTAATAAGAGATGTTGGTAACCCAGCTGCGTTACATAAATTCTCATCTTCATTCCCTTTACTTGGCGTTGGTCCCATACCAACAATACCGTTTTCCGCGTGAAACATAACACTCATATCTTCTGGCAAATGATTCGGTACAAGCGATGGAATCCCAATACCTAAATTTACAAGCATACCATTTTGAATTTCTTTCGCTGCACGTCTTGCAATCTTATCTCTCACTTCTACGCCCATACCCATTTCCAATTCACTCCTTCCGATGGCACGATATAATTTACAAATACACCTGGGACGACAATTTCTTCTGGATCTAAACTTCCAAGTGGAACAATTTCTTCTGCTTCTACAATTGTTATGTCCCCAGCCATAGCTACGTGCGGATTCATATTACGAGCACTTTTATCAAATACAAGATTGCCAAACGGATCCGCTTTTTTCGCATATACAATTGCGACTTCAGCCGTTAAAGCTGTTTCAACTAAATATGTCTTCCCATTCATTTCAACTGTGCGTTTTCCTTCTTCTACAATCGTATCCACACCAACGTCAACTAAAATACCACCAAGCCCTACACCACCAGCGCGAATACGCTCTGCTAGTGTTCCTTGCGGAGAAAATTCAATTTGCAATCTTCCTTCATTTAATTGTCTTCCCGCATTTGGATTTGACCCAATATGAGAAGTAACTAAAGATTTAACCCTTTCATTCGTAACAAGACGACCAATTCCTACATCAGGAAATCCAGTATCATTTCCTATTAAATTTAAATTTGTAATGCCTTTATCTAAAACAGCTTGAATTAAAGATGGAGGGGATCCTATCCCTCCAAATCCCCCAAACATTAATGTCATATCATCATGGAACAAAGAAATTACTTCCTCTATTTCTTTTAATTTACCGAATGTATTTGTAATAGTTGTCATACGATACTATGCCCCCCTTTTTGCATCATCTCTTCCACGCTCTTTACAAAAATTGAAAGTAATTCATCTAACTCGGAATATGTAGTTGTCATTGGTGGTGCAACAAGCAGTGCACTATCCTCTTTCCCTGCTTGCCCTGAAACAGCTTGGTATAAGAGCAGTCCATTTTTAGCTGCAACTGAAATAAGTTCCGACGCTTTTGTAAACGGTTGCAATTCTATTCCAATTAGCAATCCTTTTCCACGCACATCGGCAATGATTGTGGATTGCTGCTGAACTTTCTGTAAACCTTTTATTAAATACTCTCCCTTTTCTGCTGTTTTTTCAGGTAGATTATGTTTTTCCATATATTCAATAACAGCTAAAGCCGTTGCTGCAGACAATGGATTTGCACTTAGCGTATGCCCACTCATAACAGAACGTGACCCACGTAAAATTGGCTCCATAACTCGGTCACTAACAATCGTCGCTGCCATCGGTGTATATCCCGCACCTAATCCCTTACCAAGCGTCATAATATCTGGTTCTACACCCCAATGTTCCATCGCAAACCATGCACCAGTACGGCCAAGCCCAGTCATTACTTCATCCGCAATAAATAAAATATCATAATGACTACAAATATCTTTAATGACTTTATAATATTCTTTCGGCGGGACAACCGCGCCTCCAGCTGCTCCAATAATCGGTTCAGCAATAAAAGCCGCAATATGCTCTGCACCAATTCGATCAATTGATCTTTCGAGTTCAGTCGCACAAGCAAGCTGACAAGTTGGATATACCTTTTGCATCGGACATCTGAAACAATATGGAGCTGGAATAGTCGGATAATCTTCCAAAATTGATACGAAACGTTGTCTACGTAGCGGATGCCCAGACATAGATAAAGCTCCCATCGTAATACCATGATAGCTCATCCATCGCGACAAAATTTTGTGTTTCCCTTGAATGCCACGCTCCTGAAAATGCTGAATTGCAATTTTCATAGCTGTTTCATTTGCCTCCGTACCGCTATTCACAAAAAAGCTCCAGTTCAAATCTCCTACACTTAAATCACTTAACTTCTTCGCTAATTTTTCAGCTGGTTCACTCGTAAACTGTGATCTATAAACGAAAGCAATCTCCTCTGCTTGCTTTTTAATAACATCTGCAATCTCCTTTACGCCATGCCCAATACCTGCCGTAATTGCTCCTGACGAACCATCAAAATATTTATTTCCGTTTTGATCATACAAATACACACCTTTTCCATGTGAAATCATTGGATACGGCTGACCAACAAGTGGTTTAATTAAGTAATCGCGCATAGCGCTCCCCCATTTCTCCAATTTGTATATATATATGAAGAAAATTGACGTTTCTTTCATAAAAAAGAACCCTCTGCACAAGCAGTGAATTTATCAAAAAACTATTATAAAATATACAAATGAGTGCTAAATATTAATTATAAAACAGAAAATTCAGAATCTAAAACGAAGACCAACCCTTATCCTTACGCTTAAATACCCCTCCCTGATTTAAGATAACAACAAATCGAATATTTTTTTAACATAATATCAGCTTCCCTCAATTGCTGACATTGTGTAAACTTCGACGGAACTCCCGTTATTATCCTTCCTATTATCCTACTTTATATTGCATATTTTCAAACAAAATTCGACATTTTACTTCGCCACATTTATCGTAACTATTACTTGAAAAATAGTATCATCTGTTTAGAACAATAAAAAAAGAACCGATTAACCATATTAATCAGTTCGGCACGACGCTCTTTTATCGGTATTACCTTATCCAACGCATCACTAAAATTAATAGAAATACTCATAATACAAATCCATAATTCGTCCCACAGCCTACAGCACCAAATCCTCCATAACTTCATTCCCAATAACTATTGGGATATCACATCCCAAGGATTCCACTCCTTCCATCAAAGTCAAACTACCTTTCCTTTATAATTTATGTAGGACAATTATCGATTTGTATGTGTGTTTGCCTATAAATAAAAAAATCCCTATTTTAACTTTTCCTTCTAGAAAGGCAAGTTTTTTGCATAACCTCTTTCTAGCTTCGCATATATTTGTAATGATGATAAAGGAGGAATATTCATGACTCAATCCGAAATTGAAAAATACGGACAAGAAGCTGCACGTTACGAACAGCTCGCTCGTTACTATCAATATAGCAATCCTAAAAGATATGTAGAACTCTATATGAAATACCATGATGCAATTACAAAACTTGTACAAGCATATGAAAAGAGAGATTCACAAGAAGCGACTTTACCGTCACATATGAGAATTTTTCACACAGCTCCCCATACACCAGCAGTTGATATTATAATAAACGGACAAAAGGTTATTAAAAATATTTCTTTTAAACAATTCAGTCCTTATTTATCATTAGTGCAAGGTAAATACCGTATTGATATTGTCCCTGTCGGAAACGAAACTCCAATATTCTCAGCATTAGTACCAATAATGGGGAATCACACTTATACCCTTGCAGCGGTCAATAGCGATAATCATCTCCAATTACAACCTATTATTGATAATACTCATTTACCATCTGGTCAAGCAAAAATACGGTTTGCACATTTTTCACCAGACACTCCAGTTGTAAATGTAAATTTAAAAGATGGGGATCATTTATTTGAAAATGTACTCTTTAAACAAATAACAGATTTTTTACAAGTTAGCCCTGGTACAGCAGATATTGAAGTTTCACTTGCTGATACAAAAGAAGTACTATTAACCATTCCGAAATTCAACGTTGAATCAAATACAATTTACACAATTTCAATAGTAGGTTATTCAACTAAGGATCCAAAGTTAGAGGCCGTTATACTTACAAATTAAAACAGTCTACACCATTCATATGGTGTAGACTGTTTATTTTTGGAACGCAATTTGAAATTCTGTCCAATCATGATTCGAACGACACAATATGGATCCGTTATGTTTTTCTACAATTTGTTTACATACGAACAATCCAATACCAGTACCTAGCTTTTTAGTAGTTACAAATGGCTCAAAAATGGTTTCTACATTTTCTGCTGGAATCATCGGCCCATTATTTTTAATAACAATGCGAACATCCTGATCCTCTTCAAATACATCAATGATAATTTTCCGCTCTTCTTTCCTTGATTCCAAGGCATCAATCGAGTTCATTAAAATATTTAAAACTACTTGTCTCACTTCACTCCGATAACCAACGAGCGGAATTTGGTACAGCAAATTCTTTTCAATCGAAACATTTGCATTCACTAAACTCGGATACAAAAACTGTATAATATCTTGAAACAAGTCATTCAGCCAAAATCGTTCAGATTCATTCCACATTTCTTTTTTCGATACAAGTAAAAATTGCGAAATCCTAAAATTTAATTGATCTAATTCATGCGAAATAATATCTAAATACGATAGATTAGGATGGTCCGTCTTCAATAGCTTTACAAATCCCATAATCGAAGTTAGCGGATTACGAAATTCATGCACAAAACTAGCCGACATTTGCCCTAAAATCGTAAGCCTTTCTTTATGTGTTTCATTTATATATTGCTGTTTTTCTTCTAAATTTCTCGATATAATTTCTGAGTATTTTAAAACGGTATAATAAATTAATTTGTCAAAACAAGTATGTATTTTGGCCATAATCGGTTTCAATTCACGAGCGCTTACATCCAATTCGCACATTGCTTCAAAAAGTTCATTTCTTCCCACATTTGCATTGTAGACAAAATCTCCAATATTCACATCTGCCCCTGCACGCTCAATGGCAATTTTCTCACATAATGGCTGAAGATAATCAATGTCTTTATCTTCCATAATAAGTTCGATAATTAACTCTAATAAATTTTCTCCATTTTGAACTACCTCTTGTTTAAATGGATCTTTTTCGGAAATTATCATTTTGTTTTTCCAGTTCTCTACGAATTGGTGCCTGTTGTTTTTCAAGTGCGAACAAAATACTTCTTTAATATCCTTATCGATTGGAAAAACCTCCATTCCCTCCATTTCCATACGACGAACACCCTTTATATTTTGAATATTAACACAAAAAATACATTTCGTTAATAGATTATTGTCACATTTTGTTAATTTCTGTTGATAAAATTTATTTTTCCGTTCTTAATTTAATAAGTTGTATTCATATATCCCTTTTTCCTTCTCATTTTTTTAATTATTTTCCTGTTCAAAACTACTTTTTTTGCATCCTTTTTAATTCTTGCGTACAATAAGAAGTGAAAGGTGTGAAAAATATGGTAAATAAAAATGTGGAAGACTATCTCCAAGAAGGCATATATGGCCAAAAGCAAAACAAACCAGAAGAACGTAATATGTACTTAACTACATTACGTGAGCGTGTAGAAATCGCTTTAACAATCGGTCAAGTAATGCAAAGTAATGTGTATACAGAAGTAACAGGTAGCATACGTTCTTCTCAATCATTACAGCTATTCCTAAATGGTAGCATTGCTTACCCACATTTATCAAAATACATTAAATTAGCAAATGAAAAAAATGTTCCTTTTACAATTGTTCAAAATAAAGGAACAGAAACACCAATCGGTTTAGTACTATCTCATAGCACTGCTGTAGATAAAGAACACATTTATGTCGAAGATCATATTTTCAAACAAGAAATGAAGTAAAATAAAAGGTACACTTGATTAAAGAAGTGTACCTTTTATTTTTTAATACATATTAATTTCATTTCTGTCATTTCTTCTATTGCATATTTAATCCCTTCACGGCCTGTGCCACTCTCTTTCACACCGCCATAAGGCATATGATCTACCCTGAACGTTGGAATATCATTAATCATGACACCACCGACTTCTAATTCATCAATTGCACGCATTGCTTTACATAAATTGTTTGTAAATACACCTGCTTGTAATCCATAACGTGAATTATTTACTTGTTCTAAAGCCTCATCAAATTCTTTAAATGTATTTACAGTCATAAGTGGACCGAATACTTCTTGGCACTGAACAGATACATACTCTGGAACATTTGTTAATACAGTTGGTTCAAAAATCCTCGCATCATATTTTTTACCACCGTACAAAACATTTGCTCCTTCTTTTATAGCTTCTTGCACCCATATATCGATGCGTTCTACATCTTTTTTCGAAATTAATGCAGATACATCTGTTTCCTCATGAAGCGGATTACCTACAACTACTGTTTCCATCGCTTTTTTTAACTTCGTAAGAAATTCTTCCATTTTCTTTTCATGTACAAACACCCGTTGTACCGAAATACAAACTTGTCCATTGTTAACAAAAGCTCCCCATTTTACACGTTCAATAATCTCATCTGTTAACTCCACGTCTTCATCAATAATAACTGCAGCGTTTGACCCTAATTCTAGCGTCACTCGCTTTAATCCAGCTTTTTCCTTAATACCAATTCCAACTTTTGGGCTTCCTGTAAAAGTAATAGAAGCGACATCATCGCTCTTTACTATTGCTTCTCCTACAATTGATCCTGGTCCAGATATGATGTTGAAAGCGCCTTTTGGTAATCCTGCTTCTTCAAATAATTCCACTAATGCGTAAGACGATAATGGTGTTTGATCAGCTGGCTTTAACACAATTGTATTTCCAGCAGCAATTGCAGGACCTACTTTATGTGCTACTAAATTTAGCGGGAAATTAAATGGTGTAATAGCACCGATAACCCCTATTGGTTTTCGGATTGTATATGCAATACGTCCATCTGCACCTGGTGCTGCGTCGAGTGGTAATGTCTCACCATATATACGCTTCGCTTCTTCAGCTGCAAACTTATATGTTTGAACAGTGCGATCTACCTCTCCCCTTGCAGCACGAATCGGTTTTGCAGCTTCTTTTGCAATGATCTCTGCAAACTCTTCTCTTCTCTCATCCATTTTTTGTGCAACCTTTTCTAAAATAGTTGCGCGATCGTATGCAGATAATTTTTTCATTTCTTTCATTGCATTTTTAGCCGAAACTATTGCTTCCTTAACGTCATCTTCTGTACCTTGCGCAATCTCCGCTAATGTTTCTTCAGAGTATGGTGCATACAATGGTTTATACGTCCCTACTGATTTCCATACCCCATTTATATATAAATGCTTTTTCATAGTGGTTCTCCTTCCAAATATATGTATACAATAATACATTGCATTTATTTCACCTGGTGAAAGGTCTGACTTATGTAATTGTATCATAGCCCTAATACACCAAAAAACATTTTGCTCAAAAAAAACTCTGCTACAAAGCAGAGTTTACGAACTAATTTGTTCTTGGAGCGAAATCTTTTTTTCATCTCCTACAATAACAATCGATTCTGAAGGTTTCGTTACTTCCAATCTCTTAATATAGTGCCCATCTAATTTCTTCACACAAAACTTATAATTTTCAATGTCAATGGTATCTCCTTCGGCAATCTCAATATTTTTGGTTAGTATCCAGCCGCCGATCGTATCAACATCATCATCGTCAATAGTCAAACCTAATAATGCGTTCACTTCACTAACAAGTACTTTTCCCTCTAAAATTGTTTTCGTCTCACTAATTTGTTGGATTTCCGGTTGTTCATCAGTATCGAACTCATCTTGAATATCCCCTACAATTTCTTCTAAAATATCTTCAACGGTTACAAGGCCTGATGTACCACCATATTCATCAATTAATATAGCGATATGTGTTCTTTCTCTTTGCATCTTTAAAAATAGATCATGAATTGGGATAGATTCAATAACTAAAATAATTGGCCTAATATATTGCTCCACTGTCTTTTCACTAACAACTCGATGCTTCACAAAATCTGTAAATATATCTTTAAAATTCACAAAACCTATTACATGGTCCTTATCACCATCAACAACCGGATACCTTGTATATTTTTCATGAGACATTTTTTGTAAAGCCTCTTCAGCAGGCATTTCTTTATTTAAAATATTCATCTCTGTTCGTGGTACCATTATTTCTTTCGCAATACGATCATCAAATTCAAATATTTTATTTACATACTTATATTCAGATTGATTAATCTCACCATTTTTATAACTTTCTGAAACTAACAACCGCAATTCTTCTTCTGAATGCACTTCATCATGCCCTTTTGGTGGTTTCAACCCAAAAAACTTCGTAATTAACCGAGCTGATCCATTTAAAAGCCAAATGAATGGGAATGCAATACGATAAAAAACAATGAGTGGCTTAGCAACAAGGAAACTCACTTGTTCTGCTTTTTGAATCGCGAATGTTTTTGGAGCTAACTCTCCTACTACCACATGGAAAAATGTGATAAACAAAAACACTAAAATTATAGCGAAAATGTCTGCGAGTTGAGTAGGGACGTTCCAATTTGTAAACAACACATCAAACATGTGCTTTAGCGCAGGTTTACCAGACCACCCAATCCCAAGAGCTGTAACAGTTATTCCTAATTGACAAGCTGATAAATATTCGTCTAAGTTTGTAATGACTGTTTTGACAGATAGTGCACGATTATTTCCTTCTGCAATTAAATAGTCAATTCGTGAACTTCTCACTTTAACAATTGCAAATTCTGCTGCCACGAAAAATGCCGTTAAGGCAATTAAAACAATCACTATACTTATACTATATATGTCCAAATACTTTTCCTTACTTACAGTGTAAGCAAGGAAGCCACCTCCTACTTAAATTTATTCAAGTGAAGTAAGCATTCTTATACTCTAATAAAATTCTACATTAGTAACCACCTTTTTATATATTATATGCATACATAAAAAAGATATTTATAATTATGATAATCTAATTAGCTTATTATCGTCAAACTATAATAAGCCCAATTTTCCGATAATTGAAAATGATTTATATAAATCATATGTACTAAACAGCTAAACTTCGTGAAAAAACACTTTCTTTGCCGATTCCACACTTCTTTTGTCACACCTGAAGGGAACTTGCTACATAACTAGAAATCATTCAACAGGATATATATAGGAGGGATTATTTTGGAATATAAAACACCATTTATCGCAAAGAAATTAGGTGTTAGCCCAAAGGCTGTTGTCCGGATTGCACAACAATTAAATCTTACGATAAAAAAAAATAAATATGGTCATTTTATTTTCACACAAGGTGATTTAGATCAAATGTTAGAATACCATCGTTCTCAAATGGACCAGTCTCAAACTACTCAAAATACATCATCAAATGATGTAGAAAAATTAAAAACTCAAGTAAACACAATTGTTCAAAACACATCATCGAATGATTTTGAACAATTAACAGCTCAATTAACCACAATTACAAGAAGACTAGATCGAATGGAAGAACAAATGCAAGATAAAGCAAATGATGTCGTTACATACCAACTTTTACAACATCGCCGCGAAATGGAGGAAATGTTAGAGCGAATTCAAAAACTAGAATCTGCCCTAAAAAAAGAAGAACCAATATACATTACTCCTGATTCAAAACCAACATATGAAAGAGAAAAGAAACCGAAGCGCCGCAAAATGATTTTTAGTATATTTGGACTATAATCTTTTAGACCCTTATTACAAAAATAAGGGTCTACTTTTTCGTATGAAGAAAGATGACCGTAATATGCCCCCTTCTTCATACTATACATATTCATATACTTTCATTTTGTTAACATAATATTTTTACTGTATTCTGCAATAAGTGCCTGTGCATGAGCATTCCCTTGAATAATATCACGGAATTCTTTCAAAGAATACAAATGTGTAGCCCCTTTTCTTGCATGAATTCGTACTGGTACACCTTGTAAAGTATCATGAAACTGGAATGGACTATCTATCGGTTCAATTGGAAAACCGAGTGTAAGTAAATACATATACATTCTTTTTGTAACTGCTGCAATATACCATTCGGCTTTCGTCTCTAACGCATGCATAAATAAAATAGCTGCCAGCCTTTTGAAATGTCCTCTCCCCCGAGACGTTTTCGCAATACTTAACTTTCCTATTTCATACACATTTTTCAAATCTTTCACTAAATCATTTTTAGAAAACGGATAGAAAAACTCAGAATTTGATTGTTCAGGTACCGTAAACTTAATACATTCTACTGTACCAATATGATGTTCATCTTCTATTAATAAAAATCGTGATGGATTTAAATTACGTTCTACAAACATTAAGTTTCTTTCTTCACAAAAATCTCCCCACAGTTGCTCGAACCAAAAATGTTCTTCCTTTGTTTGAACACGCTGGAACATATTTAACCGCCTTTCCCATCGCCGCTCTGTTTTTGATAACGCTTTCACTTACTATCATATAAGAACAAATCTTCGTATGCAACTAAAAATATTTATGTCTTATTATATTTTGCAAATTGAATTAAATTCCTATTTCACACTCATTTCCCCCGCATGTACCATTTATTACTTTCTTATACAATCATACATACAAAGAAAGTTAATTCCTCTAATGAAAGATGTTTATCATTTCAAGTTCAACCTATGTTATGCTTCTTTCCTTATGGCATATAATTCTTCTTAACCTAAAGAAATCCTTCATTAAAAAGGATTTCTTTTACATTTTATTACTTTTTAACCATTTCTCAAAAATTTGAATCATCCCATGCTTCCCAGCCAACTTCTCTTCTCCTTGTTTCGTTTTATATGGATATAGTTGTAAAAACACTCCACAACCAGATTCAATTTTTTTACTATGCATATGGCTACCTGGATATACACAAATCACTTCATAAATCGCTCTTCGCTTAAAATTTTTTTTGCCATTCTGTTCTTCTACGTACTTAATAGACCAGTATTTATACATTTGCTCAGTTGCTTTCGTATTACCGACAGGCTGAAAAATATTGTACATAGGGCTGTATTTCACTTCGATAATAATAGAAGATTTATATACATACTTCTCTTCTTCCTTTACATAACAATCTAAACGAATATCCGGCTTCTTTGTGTCCTCTCCGTTATAAAAATTACTTCCTTTGCTTAGTGCAATAAGGGGGTGCGTTTCAATTAAATCATTAAACGCGACGTGTACTTTTATATCATTTCGATGCAAAATCACTGTCGTTCCATCTTGTAATCCGTCTAAATAAAAATGTTCTTGTATTTGTTCACGGATAGGATTCCTATCTTCAAATCCGATTTGTTCTAATATAGAAATAACGATAAAAAAAGCGTAATACTCATACACTAAAAACGTTGGTTTATATACGAATAATAAAGATGGAGATTGCTCCGTATGTTGCGGTAACAATTCTAAATGGTGGATTAATTGTTGATGTGGTATAGATAAAGTGTTCGAATTAATGGTAGCTGTTTCAGAAACTTCCCTCCAAAATGGAGAATACAATAAATTCCGAAAGTATTGCACGCTTTCATATACGATATGAGCTAATATTTTATATTCTTGTATTTTCACAGAACTTTTCCGTAAATCTGCTTCTTTCAGTAAATGTAGATTTCTATACTTTTGTTTTTCCCTATCCGTCACGGATCCATTTCGTTCAATCGTTTTCATAATTGTTTTAACAGCTTGAAATTCGTCTGACTTTTTCTTCTTTTCTCCTTCTAGTATTTCAATAGTTTTACGTACAAAACTTTCTGCTTCAAGTAAATAATAATAGAATTGCATTGTTTTAAATTTAAGAAATGCATTTTCAACACTATTTTTTTGCTCCTTAAATTTACGGTTGTAATATTTTGCATAAAGCTTTCTTTCTGTCATAATGGCAGTTTTTCTCGTCGTCTTCCGCTCTTTCGTTTCCCAATCATATTCGTGTACAAATTCGGCATTCGATTCTACTTTCTTAAAAATTTGTTTTATTCTTTTCATTTTTTGTGGCAACTTTCTTAACAATACCAAATAAGAAGAATCTTCAATATCGTTAAGTGCTGAGAAAGTTTTCTTGTAATAACCTCTATCTAAAATTAACTCGTTTAAAATTGACTTTACATAATCTTGAATCATTTCAAATTGATCATCAAAGAAGTTTTTAGGAACAACTTGAAACGCACCATAATAAGTTTTGTCTTCTATACGCACTTCAAAATGATATAAGCCACAGCGCCACGGATAAAAAAATTCAGTTTTTCCATGTTCATACACTAATACTCTTTGTTTTTTTTCATTTAATTCATATTGTGACTCTTTTATATTCTTTTGTCCCTCATATACTTTATTCCATATGAATGTAATATCCATTGGATTTTGATAATGGAAATGCAACTTCAGTGGTTTTAATTCCTGTACTTTATAAATACATTGAACTAATGCTGTAGTAGACGTACAAAGCCGGTTTAAAAGGATAAAATCGCCTTTCCCCTCAGTACCAATGATTAGCTTCAATACAAACGGGAGCGTTTCTTTCGTATCGACGATTGCTGTTTCATAACGCTCCTCATTTTGCATAGCCATACAGCTCCAGTTCTCTACGCTTTTGTCTTATATAAGCTAAAGAATGTTCAAATGTAGATACACGATTTGCAAGCGGAGACTGTAAAAGTGGTATCAATGTTGCTCCCCTTTTTGCTTCTTCAGAAAGTAGAGAGCCCACTGTCATTTCTGTCCCCCTTAATTTCGTTAATACACGTTGTTTTATTTGCAAATCAAAACCTTCTTCCCTGCTAATCATATAGGATTGATTATTTTGGAACGGTATATTTTGCAAATACGTAGCGATTGCGCTTGCACATCGGAAAGAAATTCCTTTTGATATATCGTGTGATGATAATACATCATGTAACTTATCCAATAGCTCTAATTCCTCTTCAGTAAATACTTCGATCATCTCTTTATTCCTAAACCAATTGAGTCGAAATTCTCCCGTTGTTACTTTCAGTGGGGGTTGCTGAACAACTTTCTCTTGTTCTATACTCATCTCGCAAAACGGAATTTTTTGTAATGTAATCAAATTTGTTCGATCTAATAATCGGTCGGAAAGCTCTTTCGTCGTTTCATCAAAATTTACAGTGCCTACGAAAATAACATTCTCACCAATTTCCACTGAAGGTGGAATTGGATTTTCTATTTCTTGTACTTTCTCATACAAACTCAAAATACGATTTTTCTTTTCAAGTTGAAGAACGGATAGAAATGGAGTAAACCAATGCTCAATATGTGACATGTTCATTTCATCGAACACAATTATATACAATTGATTTGGGTTTTCTTTTGCCCTTAACAATGTCCGAACTAACTTCGTTTCGCTTTCAATAAAATTACCATTCGGATGAAGGTAACCGAGAATATCATGTGGTTCTTGATACGATGGTGAAATCGGAATCCAAATTAATTCTTCACCATAACGTAATCCAAGTGCTTCTGCATAAGCTTGCACAAAGCGTGATTTCCCAACACCTGGTATACCACCAACAATTGTTAACATATTGGTTTTAACACTAATGTGAAAATTATATATATCTGTATCATCCAAATATAGCCCTTTATTACGAACAATACTTTGTACATACTGCAAAAAAGAGGATTCACGCTCATCCCATTCCCAGTCCTCCTTTTGCATTTTAATATCTTCTACTTCAACTAACTTACCTTCTTCAACAATTCGTTTATTTAGTTGGTCATACATATTTTCACTTACAAAATATAAATGATCATCTACTGCTATTTCTACATGTTTCATCCAATCATTTATTTCAATATATTTGCATTCTTTTCTTTGCTCAAAATATGAAATTGAACTTATTGATGATTTTAACGATAAATTTCCATATAGCCTGCCTTCATGCCACAATAATTCTGGGGGCTCAAAGTCTTTTGGTAATTTAGGCATAAGAAATGATAAGTAACCGTTGCTTAACTTCCGTTCCAAAGACGCTCTCTTTTTATAATTTGAGACCTTTGGTGAAGGAATCAATTTATATGAAGATGCTATTTCCCGAGGCTCTTCTGTACATATTAATTCCAGAAATAAATTTCCACGATCATAATAAAGACGAAACATAACCAGTTGCTTTTCTAATTTACGCTTCTTTAAATCAGTAAAGATTTTTTCATTCTTTTTATTACTGCATAATCCTTCAAACAAATATTTTCCAGTCGGAAATAACTCTTGTAAAGTTAAAGGTATTGGAGAAAGACATTGTACAAAGAAATTTTCCCCATTCTTCTCTCCCTCAGCTTTTACAAACTTCCCAATAAACCTCATATAATACATTCGCTTTATAAAACTTGGATGAAGAGCTTTATGTAACTTCAACGTAGTCACCTTCTTTTTTTCATACTATTCTTAGTGTATGAACTACAATCTAAAACTAGAAATAAAAAACCTGACGTCATCCGTCAGGTTCAAAATTAAAACGTATATTAATGAGAAGGAAATGCTTTTTTTTCTTGTAAAATGGCATTATGAGCGATTTTCATTTTAGCAAGTACGTACCGTAATCGATCTTCGGCATTTTCATCTTTATTTTGTTGCAAATTCGCCAAATTCTCTACAGAACTCGCTAAATTTTCAATCACGCCTCGAAGTTCAGGATGATGATTAAAAAAAGATTCTTGTACTAATACTTTCCTTAAATCACTAGCTAAATCCATAATTCTAGACAACTGTTCTTTTTCTTCCATTTTCATCCCTCCTGAATATCTTATGTATTAAATATTCTCTAGACAAGGAAAAAAGCCCTTTAAATTAAAAGGACTTTTACATTTTTATATTTCCTGTCAGTAACATATAAAGTGATGTGATAGCTGCAATAACAATTGCCCACATCACATATCTCTCTATACCTACAAAACAACGATTCCCTTTTTCTTTTCTTGCAAAAACGTACACGATAATCCCGATTCCATATACAATCGAAACAAGTAATAAATTCTTTAAACCCGCTGCATAAATTAACCATACAGAGTATACAGAAGCAATTAATGCTAACAATCCATTTTTTACTCTCGCAACTTTCAGCTCTTTCGTGATGACTAATTTCAATTGAAATAGCGCTGATAATAAATACGGTAATAAAATTGATGTTGACGCAATAAAATACATAATTTGATATGTCGATTCTGAAAACAGAACAATTATAAATATAATTTGGGCAACGATATTTGAAATCCATAGTGCCATATGCGGCGTTTGCTTCTTATTTGTTTTCGTAAAGACTTTCGGAAATACTCCATCTTTTCCTGCTACGTGAGAGATTTCAGAAACAAGTAAAAACCAGCCAATTAACGTACCTACTAGTGAAGCAACTAAACCGATGTTAATCGCAACTGCCCCCCATGGTCCAACAACATGTTCTAATACATGTCCCATTGAAGGAGTTTCTAAAACCGAAAGTTCATTTCTCGTCATAGCTCCCATTGACAGAACAGAAATTAAAATATAAATAGACATAACTAAAATTAACCCAAGTACTGTCGCTTTTCCAACATCTCTGCTATTTTTAGCTCTTCCTGATAATACAACTGCTCCTTCAACCCCAATGAACACCCAAAGAGTTACAAGCATTGTATTTTTCACTTGACCTAGTACAGAGGAAACTGAGATTGTTCCTTCGCCCCAAAAGTCATGTGTAAATGTATCCCAGCGAAACGCCGTTACCATCACAACAATAAATAATAAGATCGGAACTAATTTCCCAATTGTTGCGATAACATTCATAATGGAAGCTTCACGAATTCCAAATAAAATAAGAAAATGAAGTGTCCATAATAAAAGAGAGGCACCAACGATAGACGCAATATTATTTCCTCCTTTAAAAATTGGGAAGAAATAACCTAATGTGCTAAACAACAACATAATTGTTGCGACATTTCCTAAAATTCCTGCCAGCCAGTACCCCCACGCACTGTTAAAACCAATATATTCACCGAAACCAGCTCGTGCATAACTATAAATTCCGCCCTCAAGCTCCGGTTTTTGTCTTGCTAACGTTTGATATACGAGCGCAAGCGGAATCATTCCCATCGCTGTAATACACCAACCAATTATTGTTGCACCACTATTTGCTCCTACTGCTAAATCATGCGGTAAACTAAAAACACCGCCACCAACCATCGTTCCAACTACTAATGCGATTAACGGAAAAAAGCCTAACTTCTTTTCTATTTGTACCACCCCATCTGTCATTCTAGGTGTTATGTTCGTTCAACTATTAAAGTCACCTTTTCTCTAATAGATGTTTCTCTTATATTTTTTCAGGAAAACATTACTTATTCTAAAAGAAAATGAAGAAAAATGGAATACTTTTTTGAAAAAATGTATAAGTATGCACAAAAAACCGTTCATTTTGTAATGAACGGTCATTTCAAACATATAAAATTGTATATTTATTGTAAAATCAACGAAGTAAATTCTCTTTTTGTAAAAATTGTTTTGCTACTTCTTCACTACTTTTCCCATTCACATTTACTTCGTAATTCATTTTTCGCATTTCTTCATCTGTAATCTTTCCAGATAATTTATTCAATGTTTTTTCAAGCTCAGGATATTTCTGTAACGTCTCTTTTCTTAATAGTGGCGCTCCTTGATAAGGAGGGAATAGTCCTTTATCATCTTTTAGCACTTTAAGTCCATATTGCTCAAGTTCACTATCTGTTGAATATGCATCGATTACGTTAACATCCCCCGATTGAATTGCGCTATAGCGTAGTTTCGGTTCCATCGTTTTAACATTTAAAAACTTATAGTTATATAATTTTTGCATACCTTTATAACCATCTTCACGATCAGCAAATTCTAATGTAAATCCTACCTTAGCTTCCTGTGCAATATTTCCTAAATCAGAAATTGTATTTATGTTATTTTGATCTGCTATTTTTTTCGGCATAGCTAGTGCGTATGTATTGTTATACTCCATTGGCTTTAACATAATCATATTATATTTCTTTTCCATTCCAACGCGAGCTTGTTCATATACTTCATCACGATTTGTACTTTTCGGTTCTTCTTTCACGAAAGTAGATAAAGCTGTTCCTGAAAATTCTGGGTATATATCTACTTCACCTGATTTTAACGCTTCAAATACAAATGCTGTTTTCCCAAGGCCTGGTTTTAATTCTACTTGTAAATCTGTATCCTGTTCAATAAGTTTCTTGTACATTTGAATTAAAATTTCTGGTTCAGATCCAAGTTTTCCAGCAATAACTATGTCTTTCTTTTGTGTATTCCAAAGAAATGGCGAAGCGATCATTACGACAACTATACATATCGTTAATATAACGCGCTTATATGAGCGTTTGGGCCTCTCAAGCATGCGAAGTACTATATCAAAGAATAAAGCGAGTAACGCAGCTGGTACGGCCCCTAAAATGATAAGCGCATGATCATTTCTATCGATACCAAGTAGTATGAGCTTACCGAGTCCACCAGCGCCTATTAAAGCAGCTAATGTAGCCGTTCCAACAATTAATACCATCGCTGTACGAATACCAGCCATAATAATTGGCAATG
Source organism: Bacillus hominis (assembly GCF_030348325.1). Classification (NCBI taxonomy): domain Bacteria; kingdom Bacillati; phylum Bacillota; class Bacilli; order Caryophanales; family Bacillaceae; genus Bacillus; species Bacillus hominis. The sequence goes on along the minus strand of NZ_JAUCFS010000005.1, from coordinate 2,066,803 downwards.
CGAGAGGAAGCTCTACCTTCCATAATCTTCTCCAGCTATTCATTCCCATAGCTCTCGCCGCTTCTATAAGTGATTCATCTAATTCCCGTATTCCTGTATACGTATTTCGTAAAATAGGTAATAGTGCATACACAACTAATGCGATAATGGCTGGAAGTTTTCCGATTCCTACTAATGGAATTAAAAGTCCAAGTAATGCAAGTGATGGCACAGTCTGCATAACAGCAGAAGTCCCTATTATAAATTCAGCCATTCGTTCTTTTCTCGTTAATAGAATGCCAAGAGGCACCGCAATAATTACTGCAAAAAATAATGAAATAAGCGATATTTGTAAATGCTCACTTAATGCACTTAGCAATTCTACTTTTCGTTCTTGAAACGTTTGAATAAAATCAGTCACTGTTTAGCCTCTCTCCTTCATTTGTTCAACAATGTAATTGACAATATGACGACTTGTTAACGCTCCAACATATTGACCATTTTCTTCAACCGGCACTGACTCTTCATTTTGTAAACGGACTAGTGCTTCTTGTAAAGTCGAATGTAAAGATAAAGCATTCCCTTCTACTCGTATACCATTGTCTAGCAGCAATACCTCCTCTATACTCTTCCCCTCATACCAAGGTCGTCCACGATTTCCAATGAACTCCTCTACAAACTCATTTTTCGGATTATGTATAATGCCTTCTGGTGTATCTAATTGAACAACTTTCCCTTCTTTCATTACACAAATGCGATCACCAAGTGATAAAGCCTCTTGCATATCATGCGTTACAAATACTATCGTTTTTTGAATCTTTTTTTGCAATTGCACTATATCCTGCTGGAGTTGTTCCCTGCTTAATGGATCTAACGCACTAAATGGTTCATCCATAAGAACGATTTTCGGATTTGCAGCTAATGCCCTAACGACACCGACGCGCTGCTTCTGTCCTCCCGACAATTCATCTGGCATACGATCACGATATACATCTGGTTCTAATCCAACCATATGTAACAGTTCATCAACACGCGTTTTTATTTTCTCCTTACTCCACTTTCTCATTTCAGGGACAACTGCAATATTTTCAGCAATTGTCATATGTGGAAACAAAGCAATCTGCTGCAACACGTACCCTATATTCCAACGCAGTTCGTTTATGTTATATTCTTGAATATCTTTTCCATCAATTAAAATTGATCCTTCCGTCGTTTCAATTAAACGATTAATCATCTTCATTGTCGTTGTTTTCCCGCAACCACTCGGACCAATGAGAACAAAAAATTCTCCTTTTTTAATTTCTAAATGCAATGAATCCACTGCTTTTGTGCCATCTTCATACGCTTTTGACACATGATTAAATTGAATCACAGACACAACTCCTTTCATGTTGTTTCCTTTATTTTGATGGAATATAGAATTCATTTCAAATGATACGCTTTATTATACAAAAAAAGAGCTCTCATTTGAGCTCTAACGGTCGAACAATATTGTTTTCATAATAGCAGCATATTCACGCACATACGCTTTTTTCTTAGAACGACTCGGTGTTTCAGCAGCCAAAGCTTCCATCTTTATCCCTAAACGCTTTGCAATTATTTTCGTTCGATATAAATGATATGTATTACTTACAACTACCGCATGCTTTACATCATATAAATCCATACTAAACTTTAAATTTTCATACGTATTTGTAGAGCGGTCTTCAATTAAAATACGACTCTCATCTATACCGTGTACCATTAAATAGTTTCTCATACTATGAGCTTCCGGTATATCTTCATCTTCCCCTTGACCACCTGAAACAATTACTTTCACCTCAGGGTGAGCGTGTAAATATTCCAACGCTACATCCAAACGATTTTGAAGAGATAAAGACGGTCTCTCTCCAAATAACTTTGCACCTAATATAAGAACGTATGGAGAGTGATTACTCAATTTTTCACGAGCAACTTTATTCATTCGAAACGTCATATAAATGATGTATAGCGGAGGTAGTAATAAGATTATAAGTAATATCCATTTGTTCATAAATAAGTTAACACTCCCTTTCTTTTTATTATATAGAAAAAGAAAAGGAGGCAGAAGTATTTTTTAAACGATGGATTTATCACTCAACTCCTAATTGTTTTTTCACCTCTTTATATACACTCATATATGCTTTTAATTCTTTAACTAAATCATGAATTAATGGTTTTGCATCTTCTCCCAGTTCACCATCTTGCACATGTAATCCATCAAGTACTACTTGTTTTGGGATTGCATTTGCATAAACACCTCTAGCGACAATGCGCATACTATTTAATGCGTTTATTCCCCCTTTACCTCCTCCAGCAACTGCTAGCAATGCGACAGGTTTATGGATGAATTCACTGCTACTTAAGTAATCTAACGAATTTTTCAGCGCTCCGCTCATCGCATTATGATATTCTGGTGTACATAGTACTACTCCATCCGCAGCTTTCACTAAAGCCTTTAATTTTTTTACTGCCTCTAATTCACGTTGTGATTCTTCTCCATTATATAAAGGCAATTCCGCTACTGCTAAATCGTATAACTCCCCTTCAAATTGCTCTGCAATATATTTTGCCACAACGCGAGTTCTTCCAAATTTTCTTGGTGTACCATTAATTACGACTAGTTTCATAATCATTTCTCCCCTTTGTTTTCAAATTCTACCTTTATATTATCAGAAATTTCTAGACAGAATACAGTAAAAAGAAGTAAAAACTTTCATAAAATAGTATGAGAAATAAAAAAAGAACTCATACTTTCGTATGAGTTTCACAAAACTAATTTTTCACAACCTCATGTCCACCGAATTGATTACGAAGAGCTGAGACAACTTTCCCATGGAATGTATCATCTTCTTGAGAGCGGTAACGCATAAATAATGACATTGCGATAACTGGTGCCGCTGCTTGTAGTTCAAGCGCAGTTTCCACAGTCCATTTGCCTTCTCCTGAAGAGTTCATTACACCTTTAATGCCATCAAGTTTCGGATCATCTGCAAATGCCTTTTCAGTTAAGTCCATTAACCAACCACGAATAACTGATCCATTTGCCCATACTTTTGCAACATCTTCATAATTGAAATCAAAATCACTTTTATCTAACACTTCAAATCCTTCAGCGATTGCTTGCATCATTCCATATTCAATACCGTTATGAACCATTTTTAAGAAATGACCACTTCCAACGCGGCCTGCATAAGAATAACCATTTTCTACTGCTAAGTCTTTAAATAACGGTTCTAATTGATCATAGATTTCTTTTTCTCCACCAACCATTAAGCACGCACCGTATCTAGCTCCTTCTACACCACCTGATGTACCGATATCTACGTAATGTAAGCCAAAGCTTTTCGCTTCTTCAGCACGGCGCAACGTATCCTTATAGAATGAATTTCCACCTTCAATAACGATATCGCCTTCCTCTAATAATGGATATACATCTTTTAATACTGACTCAACAACTTCTCCTGCAGGTACCATTACCCAAATTGTACGAGGTGCTTCTAGTTCAGCGATCATTTCTTTTAATGTATGACGTGCAGTAATCCCTAGTTTTCCTGCCTTTTCAACAAGCTCATTATTTACATCGTATACAACTACTTCATGCTTGTCTTCATGTAAGTGTTCAGCTAACGGGAATCCCATTTTTCCTAATCCAATTAAACCTAGTTTCATATTAATCAATCTCCCATTCTATACAAATATATTTAATAACGAAATTAGTCCAAGTGCTACAACCGATAGTATCGTCTCCATTGCAGTCCATGTTAATAATGTTTCTTTCACAGTCATTCCGAAATACTCTTTAATCATCCAAAATCCTGAATCATTCACGTGTGATAATATTAATGAACCTGCGCCTGTTGCAAGTGCCAGTAACTCTACATTTACTCCTGGTGTACTTGCCGCAATCGGTGCTACTATTCCTGCTGCTGTCATCATGGAGACAGTAGCAGATCCAGTTGCGACTCGGATAAGTGCAGCAATTCCCCACCCTAATAATATTGGTGAAATATGTGATTCTTTCGCCATCTCCGCAATTGTCGTTCCAATTCCAGAATCTAATAATACTTTATTAAAGGCGCCGCCTGCACCAATAACTAACAGTATGTTTGCAATTGGACCTAAACAATCGTTTGTAAATTGTAAAACTTTATCTTTCGAAAATCCTTTTGCATAGCCAAGACTAAAGAAAGAATATATCGTTGCAATTAATAAAGCGACAATAGGATCTCCAATAAAGTGCAATACTTGTGCAAGTTGACTCGTTTTATTTAATGCTACTTCCGCTATCGATGCACCTAGCATAAGAAATACTGGAAGTAAAATAGTAAACAATGTATTTCCGAAGCTAGGAAGTTCCTTCTTCTTATCTCTTTCAATAAATTGCTCCGCTATATCTAATGGTACTTCTTTATGTATACGAGCACCGATCCATTTTCCGTAAAGCGGACCTGAAATTATTGCAGTTGGAAGTCCGACAATTAATGCATATAAAATTGTCTTCCCTACATCTGCTTTAAATATACCTACCGCTGCCATAGCTGCTGGATGCGGTGGAACAAGTCCGTGTACAACCGAAAGACCTGCTACTAGCGGAATACCGATTGTAATAAGTGATACGCCTGTTTCTAACGCAATTGTAAATACTAACGGAATTAATAGTACAAATCCAACTTGGAAAAATACCGGAATCCCTACTATAAATGCAACGAACATCATTGCCCAGTGAACACGCTTTTTCCCAAAACGTCCAATTAATGTGTTAGCAATTCGTTCAGCACCGCCAGACTCAGCCATCATTTTTCCAAGCATTGTTCCTAAAGCTAAAACAATCGCCAAAAACCCTAACGTATTACCAAGACCTAATTTAATAGAATCGATAATCCCCGGATGTTGTGGTGAAGTTCCAATTAAGGGCATCCCCATTGCTAGCCCAACTCCGATTGCTGTTAAAATTAACGCGACAAATGGATGCCATTTTACTACCGTAATTAGTAAAAGTAATATGACAACAGCCGCTAGTACGATTCCAACTACCATTTCTCCCAATCCCCCTATTGTTTACGTTGGAAAGCAGCTATACAATCAAACTCTTCTTTCAATCGATTGTAAAGTCGTTCATACATATAAAACATTTCTAAATAAATAGCCGTATTTTCTTTATTCGGTACATGGTGATGGACAATATCAATCCAATCCTTCACCTCTTCAAGAGAATCAATTTTCCCAATTGCATACAAAGCAAGTGCCGCTGCCCCAAGCGCAGATGCTTCATGACTTTCTGGAACAAGTAATTCTTTCCCCATCATGTCAGATAACATTTGCCTCCAAAATGCAGACTTTGCAAAGCCTCCTGAAACACGTATTTCAGAAAGTGGCCCCGTACAATCACGAATGGCAAGTGCAACTGAATACACACTCATACAAACTCCTTCCATGACAGCCCGTATGAAATGTTCACGTTTATGCTGAAGGTTAATTCCAAAGAATGTACCACGAGCATTTGCATTCCAGTAGGGTGCACGTTCTCCAGATAAAAACGGTAAAAATAGCAATCCCTCTGCTCCAGCCGGTACACTTTCTGCATACTTAATTAATAAATCATAAGGATCAATCCCAAGCTTCCTTGCAACTTCTTGCTCCGGACTACCAAATTCATCACGTAACCATCTCAGTAATATTCCGCCGTTATTCGTTGGTCCGCCGATCACCCAGTGCTCATCTGTTAATGCATAGCAAAACGTTCTGCCTTTTTCATCTGTATTAACACTTGATGAAATTGTTCGAACTGCACCACTTGTTCCAATTGTAATTGCAGCTGATCCAGGCGATATTGCACCAACACCTACATTTGCAAGAACTCCATCACTTGCACCAATAACAACTGGAGTATCCTCACTAATCCCCATCTTTTGTGCCAATTCCGGCTTCATTCCCGATAAAATATATGTAGTTGGTACAGGTGCTGATAATTGTTCTGGTGACATTTGTAACATCATTAAAACATCTTCATCCCAGTTTAATGTTTCTAAATTAAATAACCCAGTAGCAGAAGCAATCGAATAATCAACTACGTAACGTGAGAATAGTTGGTAAATAACATACTCTTTAATAGAGATAAATTTATAAGCACTCTTATATAACTCTGGTTCCTCTTCTTTCATCCATAATAATTTAGAAAGTGGTGACATAGGATGAATCGGTGTACCAGTTCTTCTATAAATGTCATGACCATTCATTTGTTGTAATAATTTTTCTGATTGCTTTGTGCTTCGATTATCTGCCCATATGATAGAGCGCGTTAACGGCGCACCGTTTTTATCTACTGCAATTAATGCATGCATTGCTGTACTAATACCAATTGAAGAAATTTCCTCTGGTAACACATTACCCTTTTCGATGGCAACGCTTACAGTTTTATATACAGCGGCACATATTACATCAGGATCTTGCTCCGCCCATCCGACGTTCGGCTGAATAATAGGATAATCAATTGCATGTGAAGCAACGACTTTTCCTTTTTCTGTGAACACAACCGTTTTCGTACTTGTGGTACCGATATCAATCCCGATTACTCTCCCCCTTGTTTCCATACGAATCTTCCCTTCGTTTCTAGCAAAATATAATCTAGTAAACCGTTTACATGAATTAGTATATAAAATATTTTTTCTTAAATCAAGTTTTAAAAAGAAAATTTTTTTCACAGATAAATATAAGTCCTTTCTTTCCACTTGCATACAATCATAATTTCTCTCATTAACATGACAGATTATGGGATATGAAACGAAAATTGAAGAACTATATTCACTACGACAAACGGATTAAGGAAACATGAAAAGGCATGAATCCAGTTCAATACCGGACTCATGCCTCAAAACTATCGTTCTATTATTTAAAGAGATTCGCACTAACGATGATTTAAACAAAGTGAATTATTTACAATTACAATCATGTTGTTTAAAATCGATGACCATACGTCCCTGAATTCTACCTTCTTCCATTTCTTTGAATACGTCTTGTACTTCATCTAGCGGACAAGTTTGAACAACCGGTACTACTTTTTCTTCTGCACCAAACATAAATGCTTCCTCTAAATCTTTACGAGTACCGACTAGAGAACCAACTACTTCAATTCCGTCTAATACAAGTCGTGGAATGTTTAAATCCATCGTTTCTACTGGTAAACCTACCGCAACTACTTTACCGCAAGCACGTACCGCATCAACTGCTGAGTTGAAGGCTACTTTAGAAACTGCTGTTACTACAGCAGCATAAGCGCCACCGAGTTCCTCTTGTACAATCTTATCAGCAGGCCCTTGCGTAATTGGATTGATAGTCATATCGGCACCAACCTCTTTTGCTAAGGCTAGTTTGTCATCATTAATATCTACTGCAATTACCTTTGCACCAAATACATGTTTAGCATATTGGATAGCTAGGTTACCTAATCCACCACAACCATAGATTACGATAGGTTGACCTGGTTTAATATCTGATACTTTAATAGCTTTATATGTAGTTACACCTGCACATGTAATTGATGATGCTTGAGCAGGATCTAATCCTTCTGGTACTTTAACCGCGTAATCAGCTGTTACGATACACTGTTCAGCCATACCACCATCTACTGTATAACCAGCATTTTTAACTTCACGACAGAACGTTTCTCTACCAGTTACACAATATTCACAACGTCCACAAGATTGGAACATCCATGCAATACTTACACGATCACCAATCTTAAGTGAAGTTACATCATCAGCAAGTTTTGTAACAATACCTACACCTTCATGACCAAGGATACGGCCATCCGTGTTACCAAAATCATGATTCGCAACGTGTAAGTCAGTGTGGCAAACGCCACAATATTCTACATCTACTAACGCTTCGCCTGAACGTAACGGACGTAATTCTTTTTCAACAATTTCAATGTTTGCTTTACTATTTTTATTTACGACTACTGCTTTCATATGTGATCTCCCCTTTAGTGTTTTAGAATTTCAATGAGTTTACCTCACAACTTCTGTCTTCACTGTTTTGGTCAATTATTGCACCAAATTTAAGTGTTCAATCATCATTACATGTTCATCATAACATGTAATTTTGTAAGCATATTGTAAAATATTGAACAATATTTGAATTTTTAACCAAATAGTTTTTTAAAGTATTTGAAAGGAAACCTGAAATTTTATTATATGTATATCGGTGTTTATTGGGGGGGAATTGTGCACATAGAGTAGATCTAGTGACTATATCAACAAACTATTAACGAATATAAAAAAGCTCCTCATTTGAAGAGCTTTTTTATATTCGCTTCATCGAAATCGTTTCACGAATGCTTTGTAAATTTTGTAGTGTTACCTCTTGACGCTGTAACGATAATCCCACATACAAAGTATCCAACAAACTTAGCTGTGCTAATCGTGATGAACTTGCTTCTGTACGAAATTCAGTCTCACGCGTCGAAGTATATAGCGTTATATGAGCAAGTTGGCTTAATGCCGATTTTTGATAACTCGTAATCGCAATAATTTTGGCCCCTCTTGCTTTTGCTACTTCTAATGCTTCAAGTAATCCTTTATTACTGCCCGAATGAGAAATTGCAATGACCACCGCTTCTTTTGTCAGCAAGCCAGCTCCCATAATTTGAAAATGAGAATCAGTATGAGCAATACAAGAAATACCCGTTCTCATAAACTTATGATAAGCATCCATCGCAATAATACCCGACCCACCATTTCCATAAAACTCAATTCGCTTCGCTTCATTCAGCGTACTTACTGCCTGTTCCAACGCGTTATCATTTAACAAATGCAATGTATCTTGCAGTCCTGTAATATGCGAATGAAAAACTTTTTTAGCAACAGTGACCATATTATCTTCTACCGATACTTCCTCATGAATATTTTGCATCGGGGTATGTACAATCTCACGAGCTAATGTAATTTTCAAGTCTTGAAACCCTTGAAAACCTAGTTGTTTGCATAAGCGGAATATCGTTGCTTCGGAACTATTCGTAACTTCCGCTAATTCCGTAATCGATTTATGTACAACATCTTGTGGATGTTTCAAAATATGTTCGGCAATACTTCGTAATTTCGGTGATAAACCATTTAACGAAGCCTGAATCTTTCCAATCCCACTTTTTGTACCAGGCATATCGTATCTTCCCCTTCCATAGTAGCTTTATCCCGTATTAACGGGCAGTAAGATCCCCCCACTGATTAAAGTTTCACTTTATTGTACCTAATTATTGAAAGAAGAAAAACCTTTATTCGGAATCACTATACATTTTAATGGTTCCTATGTATTCTGTCATAACATATGACACAATTATTCATACTTATTATTAGCTTCCCCTATGTTTCACTGCGTATAATGCAGCCTGTGTACGATCATCTACTTCCAATTTAGCTAAAACATTTGATACATGCGTTTTCACAGTTTGCTCTGTAATATGAAGTGCTGCTGCAATTTCCTTATTACTTCTTCCTTTCGCAATTTCACGAAGTACCTCTTGCTCCCTTTTCGTTAACATAGCAAAAGGATTCTCTTTTTCTTTTTTAACTGCTGGGCGTCCTAATAATGCAGGTGTTACTTTCGGATGGAAATTCGCATTTCCTTCATGTACTGCAATGATAGAAGCGACAAGTTGCTCAGGTTGTACTTCTTTTAATTGATAACCATCTGCTCCAGCTTCGAGTGCGGGCAAAACATAATCTTGCTCTGAAAAACTACTTAGCATAAGTACCTTTATCGTCTCATCGTATTCTTTAATGTGTTTTGTCGCCTCAATTCCATCCATCTTCGGCATAGATACATCCATTAATACGACATCCGGTTTTTCTTTTTTTACAAAACATAACGCCTCTTCACCATTTTCTGCTTCCCCGATAATTTCAAATTCATCTCTTGTTTTCAAAAAGAATACAAGTCCTCTTCGAACGATATGATGATCTTCTGCTAATAGCAATTTAATCTTCACCTAGCTTCTCCCCTTCAAACCGGTAATTGAATTTCTATTTTTGTACCTTTTTTCAGCTCTGTTGTTATTTGAAAAGATCCCTTCATTAATTCAATTCGTTCCTTCATACTTTTCAAACCAAGTGCGGACTCTCTTACTTGCTCTTGTATAAATCCTATTCCGTTATCTTCTATGTAAAAATGTAACTGGTTATTTTCTATCTTTAAATGAACATACACCTTTTCACACGAAGCATGTTTTTTACAATTATGTATTGCTTCTTGACTAATGCGCCATAATACTTCTTCTATTTCATCTCCAATTGAGACCATTCCATCAATTCGAACTTCCACATGAATCCCTAACAGCTTTCCGTAATTTTGAACTGCTTCTGCTAATCCTTTTTCTAATCCTTCCGGCCTTAATTGCCAAATTAAAAGCGTCATCTCTTGCAAGGCTTCTTGCGATAAATCTCCAATATAACTTAACATCTCTTGCAAATCTTTATCTTCCGTCATATTTAGAGTACCTTTAGCTGTTAGCATAATAGAAAATAACAATTGTTTAACGGAATCGTGTAAATCACGTGCAAGTCGATTTCTTTCAGCTACCACTACGTATTTACGTTCTTTCTCAACTAACTGAATACGTTGTATTGTCGTTCCAATTTGAAACGCAATCGATTCTAATAACGCTAACTCTTCCTCTGCAAAATGTGATTTATGAGGCGCAGCCACATTTAATAGACCAAATTTCTCCGATCCAGATCTTAACGGGATTGTCGCATGATGTGTAACATCTTCTGTTTCACCCCAATTACATTCAATCGCATCCTCTATTCGTTTACATTCAATAATATTTGTCGCTTTTTCCAATCTCCCGTTCACAAAACGCTCTACACACCAACAATCCCCCTCACACATTGGTTTCTTTTCTTGCCATGTAAGAGCTGGTGGTAGGTTTTGATCTACAAGCATTCGATGTTCTCCACTTTCATCAATAAAGAATATCCATCCTGTTTGTAAATTCATAACTTGTAATAATGTATGTAATACTTTTTCTAACATATCCTGTAAATCTGTTGCTTCATTCAATAATTCAGCAATTTCTTTTAATGCTTCTAAGCGATATACCTCTTGTTCATCAAAGTTCATTCTCATCACCAATTATCATTATAACATTAAGAAATTTCTAAATTCTACAAACAAAAAAGAACTGAACTCCTTCAGCTCTTTCTTCCATATGAATGTTTGTCCTTCCAAACTTGGTAGTGTAATTCTTGTTACTATATACGCCAAGTATTAAAATCATTTTCTAGCAAAAGAAACTTCATCTTGTTTTTTAACTATCCGATGAAGTTTGTCCTCTATGAATAGGCTGTAAACTTTCAGTAGTAACGAACATATTTGCTGCTGGCATTTGCACTTGATTCTTATGAAACATAGACATTAATTCAAACCTTACTTGTCTAGAAGTTTCAAAATAATCTTCTGGCTTTATCAAACCTATAATACAAAATTCGTACCCAACATATTTAAGGTTAGGATTTAAGTCTGTAACACCAACATATTTAAATGGTTCAACAGCCTCATCCTCTACTCTATAAAGACTTTGATCTAATTTTTCATTGCAATTAACACATACTTCTTCTAACAATTCCTTAATTCTTGTAGGATCTTCCTGATAACTTACCGTGATCCGCTCAATAACTCGCATCCATCCTTTATTAAAGTTTTGAATCGTTCTGATTTCTCCATGTGGTATAGTGAGAAGTTTTCCTGACCATTCACGAATTTGCATAAAACGAATACTAATTTCCTCAATCGTTCCTGAATTTGTTCCATTAAAAGTAACAAAATCACCAACACGAAACTCTTTGTCCGCTAATCTTGCGAATCCTAAAATAACATCTTTTAGCATCTGTTGTGCAGCAAAACCGATGACAACTCCAGCTATCCCTGCACCTGCAATAATACTTTTTATATCTACAAATTGGCTAATTAAATATATGATAAGACTGATGATAATGATATATCTAAAAATAGATCGAATTACACTTTGTATCGTCTGCTCTACCTCTTCATCAAAAAAGCTTGATTTTTTAAAAAACCAATCAATAATACGGTTTATGACAAAAGAAATAATTAGAAGAACTAAAGCAAATAGTAGAAACCTTAAAAGTAAAAACTCCCTTACAAAATTAAAAAATTCCTCCGTATACGTCAATACACTCATTCATCCACTTCCTTAACTAATGAAAATTTCATACAGAGCTGATTTATTATAAATACATATTTATCATCTCGAGACTTGTTATCGGAACACCCTGTACCCTGACCTTAAATCGCACTTTCTTACTTATGTATTTGTATTCATTGTTCCTCTTCAACAATATAACCCTTCCGTCAATCTTTGCATTTAGTTGTCCTTTTCTATTTACTATAAATATACCCTTTTTAATAGCCTAAAGGGAGATTACAATAGAAATTTTTATTAACAAGTTTGCAATATTCAACTCGTTCAAAGGAATGTATTCACATAACACCGAATAGTTCATTTGATACTTTTTTCTCACGGAGGTTACAAACAATGGGATATATCGAAGAACTAAGAGAAGTTGTTGGATCAAGACCACTCAATTTAGCAGGCGTTGCTGTAGCTGTTTTCAATGAACAAGGACAAATACTATTGCAACAAAGACGAAATGGTATTTGGGGCGTTCCTGGAGGTTTTGTGGAGCTTGCTGAATCAACAGAAGAAGCAGGAAGACGAGAAGTACTTGAAGAAACAGGTATTGAAATAGGAACTTTACAGTTAATAAACGTATTTTCTGGAAAAGAATTTTTTGTGAAATTACCGAACGGGGATGAATTTTACCCCATAACGATCGCATATCTTTGCAAAGACATTACAGGTGGTACGTTAAAAGCCGATGGATTTGAATCATTACATGTACAATTTTTTGATTTAAATGGTTTACCAGAAAAAATTAGTCCATTCCTAAAAAAACTAATCGAGCAAAACGTCGTCTCAATTTAAAAGTAAAAAAGAGACCTTTTTTAAAGGCCTCTTTTTTTCACTTCACTTCTGCGTCTAAACAAGATTTAAAATGTCCAAGTGCATATTCATGACCTTGTGCATTAAAAGATGCAACTGCCTTTTCAAAAACAACAATTTTAAATCCTTTATTATAAGCATCCACCGCTGTATGAAGAACACAAATATCAGTACATACACCTACAAGGTGGACTTCTTCTATTCCTCTTTCTCTAAGCTTCATCTCTAAATCTGTTCCAGCAAATGCACTGTATCGCGTTTTGTCCATGTAATATACATTCTCAGCATTTTTATATTTTTCGTATACATCTTGTAATTCACCGAATAAGTCTCTTCCATTTGTACCTGCTATATTATGAGGTGGAAACAATTTCGCTTCAGGATGATGTACATCATTGTCTTCATGTTTATCGATCGCAAATACTACGTAATCACCTTTTTCAATAAATTGTTTCGTTACATTTACAAGTTCCTTCTCAATTTCTTGACCTGGTTTCCCGCATGTTAACGCACCTTTTTCAGCTACAAAGTCATATGTATAATCAATATTTATAAGCGCTCTTTTCATAACTACAATCTCTCCTTCTTCTGTTTCACAGTAAACAATAGAAAATTTGTTATTACGACATCGTATGTACTATTCGACATTTCGAATGAAATACCTACATTTTTCTTGCAAACTTACCTCAATCCGAGTTTATCATAAAACAGATAAACAAAGACAAAACATACTATTCCCATTATCATGTCATGGATTTGATAATTGAGCGTCATGTGAATACTCTCTTGTATAGTAAACCAAATTACTGACATCATCATACTAATCAAGACGATACGAACAAACCGATTCACATCTTCAACCTCTTTCTCTGTCATAGTAGTAATAAGTGATTTCTTATTACCCATTACTACTAGAACGCAAAACAAATTATTCACTGTTAGATCATTCAATACAAACAAAAAAAGCACACTACTTTTTAAGTAATGTACTTTTATTCATATTAAGACGCAGGCTTCGTTTCAAACGTCGCTTGATTAAAGCTAATGACTTTTCCTTTCGGGTCATTGTTTTCAAACTGAACTGCGGTAATCGTATGACTACCTGTCTCAAGCGTCTTTTCTTTTAATTGTACTGTTGTCTGTGTTGTACTAGTTACTTGATGTTTATCTGCAAATATTTGATCTACAAATACAAATGTTTCTTTATCATTTTGAAAATTGGAAAGTTCTAATTCGACTTGCTGAATTAAAGTATCCTTTTTTATGAATACAGTTGGTATATTACCATTTTCAGAAGTACCATCTGGCGTAGTTATTTTTACTTTCCCTTCTCCAATTGGCACTGCTCCTTCAGGAAATACGACCATATTCTCATCACTTGCATTTACAACTTGTTCTTCCTGGTTTGACTGTGCATCTTCTTTTTCTTTTGGAGCACCACAGCCTACTAATAACAATACAGACAATCCAGTGATTATGAATTTCTTCAAAATTCATCCCCCCTGTTATTTCATTATAATTTATTATACAAAAATAACTTCTTAATTTTAAAACTAGTTTTTAACACTTTCATGAACAAATATTAGCTTGCTCACGATTACTGTACCATACTTTCATTTTAAGAACATTAATTTTTTTAAAGAAATAAATAGTAATTCCACTCTATTCATCATTTTAGCCCAATTCACTAAAGAAATATCCATTCAAAATAAAAAGACATTGTTATTTCAATGTCTTTTCTACATAACATTTAGAAAATAAATGTTGTAATCTCATCAACTTCTTTTCGAGAAAGTTTCTTCGGCTTATCTTTCGGAAACCCGAGTGAAATTACCATATTAATTTGTTTTTGAGGCTCAATTTGTAAATATTGTCGCATTTCATCTTGAGCTAATAATACAGGTCCCGTCATTGGACAAGTACCCAGTCCTCTCGCATGTGCAGCCAGCATTAAGTTTTGCGCTGCTAAACAGCTACTCTTAATTCCTTCCTCTTCCCATACTGAATCAGGAACGAAGGCAATTGGATCAAATATCTTTTCACGAAACTTTGATTCATATGGTGTTGCCAAACATACGATTAATACTGGCGCCTCAGAGAAAGCTGTCGCATATGGACCGAAAGAACGTGTAAGTAATTTCCCTGCTTTCTCTTCTCCATTTTCTGCTGCTTTTGCCGCAAGTTTATGTAATGTATCCCATGTCATTTGTTCAATTTCTTTAATTTTCTCTCGGTTCATAATGACCAAGAACTCCCACGTCTGTGAGTTCGTATCACTCGGTGCATAACGAGCACAATCAATAATTTCTTTTATATCACTAGTGGATACTTCTTGTTCTGTAAACTTTCTAACACTTCGTCTACCGTGAATTACTTCTTTAAAATCTTCATAATTCATACATTAAATCCCCTTTTTACAGCGTTTTCAAAACTTGTCCTATGGTTGAATTATATCATGAAAAAAAGCTGGGGGAATACCAGCTTTTTTCCTCATTATTAGTTTGTCACTTTAAACAAACTAATACTTTCTTCATATGCAGCTTGTAATTTTTTCGTAATTGGTCCTCTTTCGCCGCTTCCAAACTTCTCATCACCAATTTGAACAACAGGGAATATTTCAAGTGGTGTCGCTGTAAAGAAACATTCGTCAGCCTCGTATACTTCTTGCAATGAGAATTCACGCTCTTCTACTTCAATATGTAAAGCTTTCGCTAATGTAATAACGTAGTGGCGAGTAATGCCGTGTAGAATGAAATTATCGGCCGGATGTGTAATTAATTTATTATTTTTCACCATAAAGAAATTCGAATGACACCCTTCTGTTACAACTCCATCTCGTACTAATATCGCTTCTTGATACCCTTGCTCGTTTATTTTATTTTTAATCATGATATTAGGTAGAAGGTTTAAAGATTTTATATGACAGAACTTCCAGCGTATATCCTCTTCTACAGTAACCTTTATTCCTTGTTCCATAGTAGCGGTAGGTCTTGGAAACGAAACAATATTCGCAAAATATGTTGGCTGTAAATCTTTTTCATACACATGATTTCGAGCTTGAGCTCCACGTGATATTTGAAGATACACATTCCCATCCTCTTGAAATTGATTTCTTTCAATCATTTGATGAAGTTCTTCAACTAACTCTTCCTTTGTAAACGGCGGAACAATATTTATTTCCCTCATAGATTTAAAAAAGCGTTCCAAATGTAAGTCTAGTAAATGAGGCTTCCCATCGTATAGCCTAAATACTTCATATATGCCGTCACCAAATTGGAGTCCTCGCTCTTCTAACGCAACCATCGGCTGTTCTTCTTTCGTATTTACAATTCTTCCGTTAAACAAAATCCAATCTTTATGAGTAGCTTTCAATCCTTCCCACTCCTTTATTCCATGATTGGTTTTATTGTACAACTTATCCACAATTAAAAGAAGGAATTTTCTGTATTTAAATAAACAAAAAAAGTACATCACCTATTTAAAGTGATGCACTCAACCATTCATTTATTTCAAAAAATATTTTTCAATATCATCTAGCATTAAGTTTGCAGCTTTAATACCGCCTGCTGTATTCCAAATTACTTCATCCACTTGGAATACTTTATTGTCTTTAGAAGCCTGTAGCTGCTTAAAGAGTGGGTCTTCTGTCCATTCTTTTGCTAACGTGTTTCCTTCGTTATTCTTATCTGCATCTTTATCAGATGTGAAGTAGAATATGTAGTCCCCATCCATATTTGGAATTTGCTCTTTTGTAATTCCTTTTATCGCAAATTCATCTTTATCTTGTAGTGGTGGTCGTTTAAATCCAACATCATTTAATACGACACCTGAGAATGAATTCTTTTGATAAATACGAACATCACCTGGTACGAAGCGAATAATAGACACTTTGGAGTTTATTTTATCTCCTAGCTTCTCTTTCATTCCTTCGATACGTTTTTTATAATCATCAAGAGCCTTTTGCCCTTCTTTTTCTTTATTTACAGCTTTTGTATAAAGCGTAAAGTTTTCTTTCCAATCACCACGTAATGTTTCAGCGTATACAGTTGGCGCAATTTCTTTTAACTGATCGTATATTTTTTCGTGACGCATTTTATTTCCAATAATTAAATCTGGCTTAAGCTTCATTACTGCCTCTAAATTAATATCACGCTCAGTTCCTACAACTTTCGTATCTTTTAACTCTTTCGCTAAATGAGGATACCAATCATCACCAGCACGCGGTTTTGTAGTCCCAACTGGTGTTACACCCACTGCTAGAAGGGCCTCTGCACCTTCATTTGTTAAAACTACAACTTTTTTAGGTGTACCATTTACTGTCGTTTCACCCATTGCATGCTTTATCGTATACGAATCCTTTGCTTTTGCTGATGTATCATTTTCTTTGTTCTCTTCTTTACCACACCCTGCGATTATGACCATTAGTAACATAATGCAAAGTATAAGCATATTTTTAGTGCGTGTCATACGTCCTCCTAGTTGAAAGTGATTATCAATAACGTTCAAAAGATTAATGCATATCTTACATATTGTCAATACATATATCAGAAAACTTTTTAAATATATATAATTTAGACACTCGTCCCCATTCGAAATACATATATATCCGTCTTTAACCCACATTTTTTCATTCGAAACATTTGAAAAATCAATGACCATAAGAAAGTAATTACTATTCCAGTCAACAAATAACATAAGTAATACAAAAACATGTCTCCATCTTATTATCTCAGCAATAAGATGGAGACATGTTCAATTATACTTTTCAATATTGATTATATTTAATATATGATGGATCATTATACACCCACTGATTTCCACCAAGGTTCAACCAACCGTTTTGATTAATATATACTAAATAAGATTCTGGATTATTTAATTTACGAATAACTGAAGAAGATGTTGATGGACCACTTCTTAAATTCACATTTGTTCCTTGTATATATGCGACACCAATTGCGCTTCCATCACTATTGCTCGTCCTTACAAAATTAATGTACGATGGATCATTATACACCCATTGTCCATTTCCTAAGTCTAACCATCCGTTACTTTCCTGATATACGACATACGATTCTGGGGAGTTTAGTTGACGAATAACTGAAGAAGACGTTGATGGACCACTTCTTAAATTCACATTTTTCCCAAGGATATAAGCAATCCCCTTCGTTTGTGGTGTTGGCTGAGGGTTTGGAGGTTGTGGATTTGGAGGATTCGGATTTGGAGCTACTCCAAAAATAGCTGCTATTCCGTTTGCATATGCTTGACTTAAATCTTCAATAAATTGTGGGTTCCCCAATAAATTAGCATCAAACGTTGTATCAATAAAAGCAGTCTCAGTTAAAATTGCATCCATTGCAGTCTCTCTTAGTACCGCATAATTTGCTTTTTTTTCTCCTCGATCACGAAGGCCGTATTTTGTTAATACAGGATTGACTGCTGCATGCATTTTTTGTTGCTTTTCATATGCGGAACTACTATTAGATAGCGCATTGTAAATATAACTTTCAAATCCAGTGCCACCGCCACTATTAATGTGAAATGAGATAAAATAATCTGCACCAAATGAATTAGCAATATTAGCACGTTCTGATAAAGAGATAAAAACATCACTATCCCGTGTCATTTTAATATTGATTGGGTAATTTGCAGATAAAATATCTCGCACACGTCTAGCAATTTGAAGTGTTAACTCTTTTTCCACTAACCCATTACCAACAGCACCAGAATCATATCCACCATGCCCTGCGTCTATAACAAGTTTCATATATCTTTTTTCGTTCCTTTCTTTATTGTAATAAGCTTTCATTTCTACTCGTCCTATTTTATGTTAATTGTACAAGTTCCGTTACAAATACAAATTAAAAACCCCCTTATGTAAGAGGGTTTCTATCACTTTTTTTTAACCAATTTAAAATGAATATGTATGATTGATAGTGGATGTAACGTACGCAAAATAAAAGAAATAAAAGAAATATTCCAACGCCGCTATATAGCAAACCAAACTTCAAAAAGATGTTCAACAGAGGCGGGAAATGAGATGCGTTTTGTAATACAAATAACATGCAAAACAAAATTACAAACACAGGTATATATTGTAATTCATATGGTCTTCTCTTCTTATACATTCTTTTTCGAATGAAAATCTGGCATAACTCTGCTACAATAAAGCAACTTCCAACTAATACAAGACCAGCAGTCATTGTCATACGTTCACCTACCCCATATTCATTTCATCAATTGAGACTCCCACGACTAAAGTCGCAAGCCCGAATCCTTACGGAGTTATGGATGGGATTCTTGAATGACTAATCGTTCGGAAAGGGCTGTAATCAATATTCACTATATTTTCTTTACATATATTCCATTTTCCTCAATAAAACCAGATCCCGCTATGAAAGATTTAGCTTGTTCCGTAAACATCTCTTGCAATACTTTTATTTCTTTCACATTTCTCTGTTTCATCATTTCTTCAAATGTAAAATACGTATTTGTCCCATATCCATAACCTTGATAATCAAAATGAATAATTAACTGTGACAAAATAGCACTCTCTTCTTGAACGCTATAATCTATTACACCAATATATGTATCATCAACTTTTACACAATACTGAACCTTTTTCTCATCTAAGCTGTGTGAGTGAAACATTTCCTTTACAGCGCTTTTATTTTCTATATTTACTTTCTCAAACGTAATCATATGTTGTCCATCCTTTTACTATTATTGTATCAATAATAAATGTAATTTATGAAAAAAACCTTAAGATCGAATGCGACCTTAAGGTTTTTTATTAAACTAAGCTATACGCACGCTTTGTTTCTTCGTGGAACTTATTCGTATCGTATTTATGCTCAACATAAATTTGATGCCATACCATAAACGCAAGTACAGTCCAAATTTTACGGCTATAATCGCCTTTATCTGCACAATGTGCTTCCAGTAAGTTTAATACATACTGTTTTTCGATTAAATGCTCTGTTTTACTTTCGTTTATAATATTTATAGCCCAGTCATGCATTTCGTCTTTTAACCAGTGACGAATTGGTACTGGGAATCCAAGTTTTTTACGATCTAACACGTGATCCGGAACGATTCCGCGTGCTGCTTCACGTAAAATAGCTTTCGTAGTTCCGTTAGCAATTTTAAATTCTGTCGGAATTTTAGATGCTACGTCAAATACTTCTTTATCTAAGAATGGTACACGAAGTTCTAATGAGTTTGCCATTGTCATTTTATCAGCTTTTAATAAAATATCGCCGCGTAACCATGTGAACATATCAATGTACTGCATTTTACTTACATCATCATAATCTTTAATTTCGTTATACAATGGTTTCGTGATATCCATATAGTTAACACTTTCATCGTAATACTTCATTAATTCAGCTTTCTCTTCTTCACGGAAGATTTTCGCATTTCCATAGTAACGCTCTTCAATTGGCGTACATCCACGCTCTAAGAAGCTTTTTCCTTTAAACCCTTCTTTAAGAGCACCACTTAATGCCTTTAGAACACTCTTTCCTGGGCTAGGAATGTAAGAGAACATTTTTAAAGAGTTTGGCTCACGATAAATGTTATATCCACCAAATAGCTCGTCTGCACCTTCACCAGAAAGAACAACCGTTACATGTTTACGCGCTTCTTTCGCAACGAAATACAATGGTACAGCTGCTGGATCCGCTAAAGGATCATCCATATGCCAAATAATTTTTGGGAACTCATCCATAAATTCTTGCGCTGTAATGAATACGTTATGATTTTTAACTCCTAATTTCTCAGCAGTTTCTTTCGCAACATCAACTTCACTGAAACCGCGTTGTTCGAAACCAATAGAGAATGTTAATAGATTTGGATTCATTTCTCTTGCGATAGAAGCAATAATAGATGAATCGATACCACCAGATAAGAAAGAACCTACTGGTACATCACTACGCATATGCACTTTTACAGAATCGTATAATACATCACGAATTGCTTGGATATGCTCCTCTTTCGTTGCGCTTGAAGCGTTGAAATAAGGATTCCAGTAGCGATGGATTTCCATCTCTTTACCGATTTCTTTTACGAAGTAATGACCAGGCTCAATTTTGTTAACATCAATTGTTAATGTTTCTGGCTCTGGACCATATTGGTACGTAAAGTAGTGTTGTAATGACGTTGGGTTTACCCCTTTGTCTTCCATTACATGCATAATACTTTTCTTCTCAGATGCGAAGAATGTAGTATCACCTTGTTGTGCGATGTATAAAGGCTTAATGCCGAAGTGGTCACGCGCACCGAAAAGTTTCTTTTCTTCACGATCCCAAATCATAAATGCGAACATACCACGAAGGTAGTCTACACATTTTTCTTTCATATGTGCATACAATGCAATAATAACTTCTGTATCCGATTGTGTAGCAAAAGTTGCACCTTTTTCAAGTAACATTTCACGTAGTTCTACATAATTGTAAATTTCACCATTAAAAATAATTACATATCGATCATTTTCATAAGTTAGCGGCTGATGTCCTGCCTCTAAGTCAATGATACTTAAACGGCGGAAGCCAAATTGTACATGTTCATCACGAAAATATCCTTCGTCATCTGGACCGCGGTGGAAAATCATCGTGTTCATATTTTCAAATTGATGTTTTTCTGTTTCTGAAAACTCTCTAGGGTTTTCACATAAACATCCTACAAAACCACACATACTTCTTACCCTCTTTCAGTTTTCATTCTGTCTCAATACTACTATATCAACCCTATTTATACTAGCATAATCAACTGAATATGGCGACCAAAAACTATAAAAAACTCACTCCATTTCACATTTTTAACATTTTTTTATGAAAACATGAAAACTAGGCACTCACCTTTCTCCGCTTTTGTCATATGATATTGCAAATTGATTTCTAGGAGGGAATACTATGAGTGAAGAAAAAAAAGATTCTTCTCGCCCACCGGTTCGTAATTATTTAAAACAAATTGATGACTTTTTCGAACAAACACCTCTTCGTGGCGTAATTGCTGATTTAAATCATTTTTTCCAAAAAGGAAACCGTTTATTAACATTCCCAGTAGATTTATACGAAGTTGGTGACGAACTCGTCGTTACAGCCGAACTACCAGGTATACAAAAAGAACAAATTCAAATTGAAATACAAAGCGAGTACTTAAAAGTCTCTGTAAAAGAAGATATACTTGAAGAGACAGAAGAAGAACAAACATCTCATAACTATTATCGCCGAGAACGTTCCATTTCGGAAGCGTCAAGAATTATTAAGTTACCATATTTAATTAATAAAAAAGCAGCGAAAGCTTCTTATCAAAACGGTGTATTAGAAATTCGTGCAACGAAATTGCCACAACAGCATGACATTTTATCCATAGACTAAAAGACAAAAAAGAAGGGTGCTAGGCACCCTTCTTTTTAATCCACTAATCGCTTCATATCACGTATAATATCTTCGTATGGCGTATTACTAATGCCACTATATTTTTTCATAACTTTTCCATTTTGATCGACTAAGAAAAATGATGTTCCGTGAATAACTTGCCCATTCTCTGGTTTATCTACAAGCGATTGGAAGTTATCTTTTGAAAACTTTGTAATATCCTCTAGTGAATAACCTGTTAACAAGTTCCAGTTACTTGTATCTTCTGTAAACTTTTGAATGAAAGCTTTCAAATTTTCTGGCTTATCAAGGTCAGGATCTACACTAAACGAAACAAACTGAACGTCCAATTTCTCTTCCTTAGCCATTTTTTGTAATTTAGCCATATTAGCAGTCATTGGCGGACAAACCGTTTGACAGCTTGTAAACATGAAATCAGCTACCCAGACTTTCCCTTTTAAATCTTTTGTACCAAACGGCTTTCCTTCTTGATTTGTAAATTGGAAAGTTTCTAAATCCCAGTTTAACGGTTTACGTAATTTTGACCCTGAACTGCTACAACCTGCAAGTACAAAGAGACAAAATACAACCATAAGACCAATTAACTTTTGATAATGCTTCATTATTAAACCTCTTTTCTCTTCCCTTAATTTATGTAAGTTATGTACATCATAACAAAAGTAAATACTACGAGAAAATTGTTTACTTCATTTGTTCACGAAATCGTACGATTTTACGTATGTTACTTCTTTATTTCAAGCTAATTACTAGACAAAATATATTTTACTACTATTATTTCTCTAAACATTATTTGCGAAACAAAGTTCATTGTTAAATTTGTAAATACCTCCCCCTATTTTTTTACAATTACTTAAACATTAATCCATGTTAAACACTGTTTTCCTTTACAACATTTCGGTACAATACAACTACAACGATTTTAAATGAGGTGATGTTCATGGCTAAGCGCTATGAAAATATGGATAATGTAAGTACAAAAAAATCAATTCGCTCCTTCTTACGCTGGCGTAAAGAGAGAAAGCAAAACAAAAAAGATTTTTCTTTTCTAGTAGAACAATCACCTGTTAAACAAAGTGAATTTTTGCTAAATAACTTTAAAAAAACGACTGTCACATGGATTGGTCATTCAACTTTTCTCATTCAAACGAACGGCTTAAATATTTTAACAGATCCAGTATGGGCTAATAAATTAAAGTTAGTTCCACGACTTACTGAGCCAGGGCTCACTATAAAAGAACTGCCTAAAATCGATATCGTTCTTATTTCACACGGTCATTACGATCATTTAGACTTTTCATCTCTCCGCCAACTAAACGATGATATTTTATACCTTGTTCCTATTGGGCTAAAAAAATTATTTACTCGTAAAAAATTCACCAATGTAGAAGAATACAACTGGTGGGAAAGTACAACAATTGATGACGTCTCTTTTCACTTCGTACCTGCCCAGCACTGGACGAGAAGAACATTATTTGATATGAACACCTCTCACTGGGGAGGATGGATCATTGATAATATGACTTCTTCAGAAACCATTTATTTTTCTGGTGATAGTGGTTATTTCCAAGGATTTAAAGAGATCGGCAAACAGTTTTCAATCGATATTGCACTTATGCCAGTTGGTGCCTATGAACCAGAATGGTTTATGAAAGTGTCTCACGTTTCACCAGAAGAAGCTGTGCAAGCCTATCTAGATATACAAGCTACACATTTCATTCCAATGCACTACGGTACTTTTGCTTTAGCAGATGAAACACCAAGGGAAGCAGTAACACGACTACGAAACAACTGGAATTTACGAATGCTACCGTGGGAACAACTACATGTTCTCTTTTTAGGCCAAACTTTCACTTATAGCCCTATTGTCCCAGATAAAGAACCAGTAAAAATCATAGAAACCTCTCATGTATAATAGAACTAATTTTTGCGAGTAATTTATCATATACTTTAAAAAATTGAAAAGGGTGTTTTCCATGAAAGATTATTTACAGACTCGCTATATAATTAGCTGTAGCGCCTGTATTGCCTTTCTCATTTCTTATTTTTTGTCCTGAAATGATAAAAAAGCTACTTGAAAATTCATTTCAAGTAGCTTTTTTATTACTCTGCTAAATACATAAAACCAATTGCTCCTGGTCCTGTATGAGTACTGATAACTGGTGTTGTATAGAAAATCTCTGATTGAGTGAATCCATTCACTTTTTCAACAGCAGCTTTTACACTTTCTGCTAAAGGAATTGCTTTTGCATGAGGAATCGCAACAGCCTTTACAACTTTCCCAGCTGTATCCTGCTCAAATAATTTTGTTAACGTCTTTACAATCTGTCCTTGACTACGAACTTTTGTCACTGGATTGTATGCTCCACCTTCCAGATTTGCAATTGGTTTGATGTTCAGTAAAGAACCGATAAATGCTTTCCCTTTACCAATACGTCCACCTTTCACTAAGTTCTCTAATGTATCTACGACTACGTATAAACGAGTATTTTTTCTCACTTCATCAATTCGATTTATAATGTCTTCTAGTGAGCGCTCTTCTTTTGCCATTTTTGCAGCCTCAATTACTTGATATGCTAGAGCATGGCTAATGAATTGAGAATCAACAACCGTTACTTTTGTGTCTGTCATTGATGCGGCACTATTTGCCGTTGCAACTGTACCACTCATTCCACCTGTCATATGAATGGAAAGTACTTCACTTCCATCTTCCCCTAACTTTTCATACATTTCTACAAATGTACCCATAGCTGGTTGTGATGTTTTTGGTAATTCTTCTGATTTCGCCATTTCTTCAATAAATTCATCTGGTTGTAAATCAACGCGATCTAAGTATGTTTGTCCATTTACAGAAATAGATAATGGTAAAACATGAATATCATACTTCTCAATCACTTCTTGAGATAAATCTGCCGTTGAATCTGTTACAATTTTAATTTTTTGCATATTATATTCTTCCCTTTCCAATACGCTCTCCCTGTTATTATACTAGCATTCCCGACGCTTTCAACAATTTCGGATAAATTTCACCAAATTAATTATATTTTTATACCTAAAATGAAAAAGACAGAGTCTACCTAACTCTGTCCCTACTGTGTATTATGCATTCTTTTCAAGAGTATTTGTTTTATATACATTTGAATAATCATTCCACTTCAAACAACTTTGTAAATATTCACGGAAAGAGTACGAGAATCTTGGGTTTTTATGTTTTTGAATTTTTGCAATAAACAATTGAAGACGAGACTGAATTAGAAATGCTAATGGATGCTGTGTTTGTAGGACAGGGATTTCAAATATTTTAATACAATTCCCTGTTGCATGAGTGAAATAAAAACTTTTCGTAATCACAATATCAATCCTCTTTTTCGTTGGATTTTTGAACTTCCTCCACTTTATTCTTTAACACCTTTTTTAGTGTAGGTTTCCTATGAATACTAAAATATCCTTAAGCTGCCCCGTTTAGAAGTTACTACTTCATTTATATCCACCTAATTCGAATCCTGTCCTATATATACTTTGAGACGGGAGTCTTATTACCCATATATAGCTTTATAACTTCAGTATAAACTTATAAAAATGAAAAGTTTGTCTAAATTTTGGAGATTCTATAATTTTTTTCTTCTATATATTGTATACAATTATAGTTAGAGTATAACAAATAAATTAAAAAGTGCCTTTATAACGAGGCACTTTTCGACTGTATTTCTTCTTCTCTTTTCTGTTTTCGTTTACTAACTATCTTTGATAAAGCGATACTAATTTCATAAATACAAATAAGCGGTACCGCTACTAAACTATGTGATAAAAAATCTGGCGGCGATATACATGATGCAATTATAATCAACACGACATAAGCATATCTTCTTATTTTCTGAAGAAATTCTGCCGTTAGAAGACCTATACTCGTTAAAAACATAACAACTACAGGTAATTCAAATATAACAGCAAACGGAACTGTTAAATTTAATACAAAATGAAAATATTTTTCCGTTGTAAACATTGTATTAAACATCTCATTACCAATTGTAGTTAGGAAATGAAATAAAAATGGCATGACGATAAAATAACCGAAAGATAGGCCTGCTATAAATAATATAGACAATACCGGTATATACATTAATGTCATTTTTTGTTCATTGGGATGTAAACCTGGTTTTACAAATAGCCAAATTTGTATCGCAGCAAAAGGAATTGTACAAACGATAGCAAATACTGTAGCAATCGAGAAAAAAATCCACAACACATCACTTGGACCGAGAACAGTTAATTTCATTGGTAAATCTTTTACAAGCCAAAAATAAATATCCTTCGTAAAAGTAAATCCAATAATTAAAAATAATACAAAGGATAATACTGTATATATTACTCGTTTGCGAAGCTCAACAATATGTTCTACTACGCTCATTTCCCGATCTTCCATCTCGTTCACCACACTTTATTTATCCATTCCGAGAAAAACTTCATCATATTCTTTTATTTATTTTTTTCCTTCTCTTGAAATGCCTCATCAGTCAATTCTTTTGTTGATTTTTTAAATTCTTTTAACGTTTCCCCTAAAGCTTTCCCAATTTCCGGTAACTTTTTTGGGCCGAATAAAATTAACACTGCAACTAAAATTAAAATTAACCCTGGAAAGCCAATATTTGAAAACATTTCCCCATCCCCTTCATAAGTAGATTCCTTGTCCTACTATTCCATAAGTTCATTTTGTCAAAAAATTTTGTAAACGTCAATGTATCCGTTGTCTTTTGTCAAAAAAATTCAAAAATAAAATCAATTATACAAATATCATTTTCTATTCCTTTTGTATATGATATGGTTAAGGAAAATATAACTTATCTCAATACAGTGAAAGGGATTAACATTATGACGCAAAAAATCACAAGAATGACCCAATTTGTAAAAGAAGAAATTGCGAATGCAATTACCCATGGTATCGGTGCCATTTTAAGCATCCCTGCCTTAATCATATTAATTATTCATGCTTCCAAACATGGCACAGCATCTGCTGTTGTTGGCTTTACCGTTTATGGCGTAAGCATGTTCTTGCTATACTTATTTTCTACACTGTTACATAGCATCCATCATCCAAAAGTAGAAAAGTTATTTACCATTTTGGATCACTCCGCCATATATTTATTAATTGCCGGCACGTATACACCATTTCTACTCATTACACTGCGTGGTCCGCTCGGTTGGACTTTACTCGCAATTATTTGGACCCTTGCGATTGGTGGCATTATTTTCAAAATCTTCTTTGTTCGTCGCTTTATTAAAACATCAACATTATGTTATATCATTATGGGTTGGCTCATCATCGTTGCCATTAAACCCCTTTATGAAAATTTAACCGGTCACGGCTTCTCACTACTATTAATAGGCGGCATTTTGTATTCTGTCGGAGCTATATTCTTCCTTTGGGAAAAGCTTCCGTTCAATCATGCCATTTGGCATCTCTTCGTACTAGGTGGTAGTACAATGATGTTTTTCTGCGTACTGTTTTATGTCTTACCCGCAGCATAAAAAAAGTTTCAGCTTGTATAAGCTGAAACTTTTTTTATTACGTATGTAATTGAGATGCAATAATATCTTTTGTATGCTGGGTTAACTCTTTAGCATCCATACTTGCATATTCTTCAGGTGTAATTGGCTTAGAAATTGTTAATGTTGCATGAGCTGGTTTCATACGATTTCCATTAGCCTCAAACATCTTATATGTACCATCTAAAGTTACTGGTAAGATAGCTACGCCAGATTTTACAGCAAGGTGAAAACTCCCTGCTTTAAACTCACCGATTTCGCCACCCTTACTTCTCGTTCCCTCTGGAAAAATTACGATAGAATGTCCATTCTTTAACAGCTCAATTCCATCTTTAATTGCCTTAAGAGATTGACGGCGATCGCTACGGTCCATGAACACACAATTCATTAGTTCCATCCATGTTGGTACAACCGGAAACTTTTTAATTTCCGCTTTTGAAACGAATCCAATTGGCTTATTTAAGTAACCTAGTAAAACAGGAATATCCATATTACTTTGATGATTACTTACAACTAGCACCGGCTTGTCTTTCGGAACATTTTCAAGTCCCTTTACTTCTACAGTCGATCCAGTTACACGTACCATTTTCTTACCAAACCAGTTTGTTGTTTTATACACAACACTATCTTTTTCTTGCGGTGACATCGCATTTGCTTTTCTTTTTATACGCCACAATCTTGGTGTAATCGCAATTACGATTAAAATTAAATAAAAGATTTTAAAAAACGTTTGAATCATACAGAACCCCCACCTATTATCATTCCGACCTTCATTATACTAGACAAACGAAGGAAAAAGAAGAAAAAATGTCCAAACAACAAGTGTTTGGACATTTTGAAGTTTTCTATATTAGAAACGTTTTGCTAATTCGCGTGCATTTACAATTGCTGCTTCTTTAATGTTTTGTGCTTTTTCAGGATTTGCATTCATTCCTTCAACTGCAATATATTCAGTGTCTGATACACCCATGAATCCTAATACTGCATTTAAGTGATTGCGACCGAAGTCCATAGATGCGTATGCTCCTTCAGAGTAAACGCCGCCTGTAGCTTGAATATGAAGTGCTTTTTTGCCTTCTAGTAAGCCAACTGGACCATTTTCAGTATATTTGAATGTTTTACCTGCGATTGATAAGTTATCTAAGTATGCTTTCACTACTGCTGGGTAGCTGAAGTTCCACATTGGAGTCACGAATACATAACGATCTGCATGCATAAATGTTTCTAAGTTATTGTTCATTGCTGCAACTTTTTGTTGCTGATTTTCACTTAAAGTTTCGAATCCTTCGCCTGCTGCAAATTTACCCCAAGCAGCGAATACGTCTGCATCGATTGCTGGTACAGTTGTATTGAATAAATCAATTGTTACAACTTCATCTTGTGGATGTTCGTTTTTATATGCTTCGATGAAAGCTTCCCCTACTGCCATACCGAAAGAACCTTCTGCTGAATTTGGATTTGCTGTAATAAATAGTACTTTTGTCATTGTATTATCTCCCTTTTTCTAATTTATCTTTAATTTGAGATTTATTATTTTATGGTAAATAACTTACCTTATGTAAGTATAATACAAAAAGTCTCAATAGATGTCAATAAAAATAGTTACTTTTTTTTCGTAAGTTAATAAAGTGAAACTTTAATCAGTGGGGGTTTTGTCCATCTCCCACTGATTATTAGCCTTCACCAATCGGGCTTTTACGGGCAGTCCGATTCCCCCCTAACTCCCTCGCATTTACCGAAATTTGAGGTGGGAGTCTTACTGCCCACAAATAGCGGGATAAGTTATATTATTTCAATTAGTTTTTGTATATAAATATTAAGGTTTTAACCAAATAAAAAGACTATCTCCATATTTCATGGAGATAGTCTTCATCAATTACTACTTTTGAAAAACATGTTTCACTTTTTCAGCCGGAATATTACTTCCACCTCTACCTTTTACATCTTCAATCATCATTGTAATGACCATATCAGGTGAATTTAAATCAAACGCAGCGAACCAACCTAGTTCTTTTCCTTCTGCCTCTTTTGATACTTTTAATTCTGCTGTTCCTGTTTTACCAGCAAGAGTCATACCATCAATTTTCGCAATTTTCCCAGTACCATCTGGATCGTTAATTACTTTTGTTAAAGCCGTTTTCAATATATCTTGAGTTCCTTTAGAAATCACATTTTCTTTCCAGGCCTTTGGTTGTTTATCTGTTTTAATAAGATATGGCGACGGAATCGTTCCATCATTTACAATTGGTGCATACGTTAAAGCTAAATGAAGAGGAGTCATTAAGACTTCTCCTTGTCCATATCCTGTATCTGCCATTTGAATATCATTTTTTATGCCATCATTTGCGATTTTAGAAACCGGGAATCCGTATTCAATTGGTAATTTCTCATCAAATCCAAATTTTTTCGCCTCAGCCATAAATTTATCTTTTCCAATTTTCAAAGCTTCTTGTGCGAAGTAAATATTATCCGAGTATTTCATTGCCTTATCAAAATCAATCGGATTTGCATCTTTTACACGTGTTACGTAATAATTGCCCCAAGAAGAATCTTTCGTCCATTTCAATCCTTCAATTTTCAATTCTTCTTTTGGATCGATTGTTTTTGTTTCAAGTCCAATTGCACCTGTAATCGGCTTAAATACAGAACCCGGAACCGATAATTGTGTGAATCGATTCGTCATTGGTTTTTTCGGGTCATTATTCCAAGCTTCACGTTGAGCTTTTGATGTCCCTCTCGCAATAAGATTAGGATTGTATGCTGGACTACTCACAAGTGCAATCGTTTCTCCACTTTTCGGATTGATTGCTGCACTTGATCCAGCTTCTCCTTTCATTTCATTATAAATTTTTTCTTGAGTAGCACTATCGATAGTTAAAGTTACATTCTCTCCATCAACAGCATCTGTTTTCGCTAAATTTTTAATTTCTTTTCCTTGTGCATCTTCCATGAAGACACGGCCACCTTTTTTACCACGTAGCTTTTCTTCCAATACCTGCTCTAAACCAGCTTTACCAACTGGATCATCAGCTTGATACCCTTTCTTTTGAAGCGTTTTTAAATCTTCAGCATTTACCTTTCCGATATAACCAGTTAAATGCGCTGCCGCTTCTCCTAACGGATATGTACGAACATTTACAGGTTTTGTTGCAACACCTGGTAAATCAATGTACGTATTTTGTGTTGCCCCTTCAGGCAAAATTCCAATTGGTACGAGATACCCTGGTTTTACCCATTTAGCAGCTAGTTTTTGATCAATTTCTTCTACAGACATATTTAACAACTTCGCTACCGTTTCTTTCGTTTGTGGAGCAGCATCTCCTAATTTTTCTGGAATCATTCCGATTTCAGAAGCTTTACCATTCGTCGCAAGACCTTTTCCATTACGATCGTAAACTTCACCACGCTTTGGTTGTGTTGTCTGCATACGCACTTTACTATCTTTTGTCATGCCTGGGAAAATAAAATCAGGAGTCCAATCAACTTTCCAAGATTCTTTATCTCCATCTTTTTCTTTCACCATTTTTGCTTCATGGCCAAAAGAGATATTACCACCAACTGTATCCATGCTTACTTTAAAAGGAACAGGGCCGTTCTCTTGCTTATCCTCTTTTACTTCGCCAGTCTCTACTTTTAAGTTTTTCACTTCTATACCTGCATAAATTTTTTCATATTTCTCTGTGAAATCTTTTTTAGAGATATTCTTTTTTGCATTTTCTGATAATTGATCATACATATCAGCAAATTTTTGCTTATTCCACGCTTTGACATATGTATCAAACGCTTCTTGTGGTTTTTCTTCTTTGCCGCATCCGACTAGCATTAATGCAAAACAAAGAAAAAGAATCCCCCATATTTTTCTCAACCGATTCTCCTCCTTTTATTACAAAACGTGCTTCTAAAGATTTTTTTTAGCATTTTGTACATGCTAGCTCTCATTATAGCACTACCGAATCACATCTATAAAGATATATCTAATAATACAAATAAAGAGGTTGATGTGAATATTCACATCAACCTCTTTCCTATTGTTGCTTCTCATATATATGGTAATAGTACGTATACGGATTTTTTTCATCCGTAACACCCTGCTCGACAAAAACCTCTTTCCAATCCGTCATATCCATTTCTGGAAAGAACGTATCTCCGTCAAAAGCATGATGAATCTTTGTAATATACAATTTCTCCACATACGGTAAGAACAGATCATAAATTTGCGCCCCACCAAAAATAAAGATTTCTTCTTCATCTTTACATAGCTCAAACACTTCTTCCACAGTATGAGCAACTTCGCAACCTTCTACATGATAATCACCGTTACGCGTTACAATAATATTACGTCTTCCTGGGAGCGGTCTGCCAATCGCTTCGTAGTTCTTTCTTCCCATAATAAGCGGGTGACCCATTGTAGTTTTCTTCACGTACTGTAATTCACTTGGCAAATGCCACGGTAGTTTATTATCTTTACCAATTACTCTATTTTCGTCCATTGCGACCATAAATGAAATAATCATCTTTTCATCTCCTCTACAATTACACTGCAACTGGTGCTTTAATTGCTGGATGTGGATCATATCCTTCAATCGTTAAATCGTCCATTTCAAAATCAAACACAGATTTCACATCTGGATTTAATGTAAGTTTAGGGAACGGACGTGGTTCACGTGCCAACTGCTTTTCTACTTGTTCAAAATGATTTGTATAAATATGTGCATCACCAATTGTATGAACAAACTCTCCTACTTCAAGACCACATTCGTGTGCAATTAAATGTGTTAGCAATGAGTAACTTGCAATGTTAAATGGAATTCCAAGGAATATATCTCCACTTCTTTGATATAACTGACAAGAAAGCTTTCCATCCGCTACATAAAACTGGAATAGCGTATGACAAGGCGGTAATGCCATACTTGGTACATCTTCAGGATTCCAAGCAGAAACGATTAGGCGACGTGAATCTGGCGTTTTTTTAATCATGTCAATTACATCTTTTAGTTGATCAAGTGTTTCACCAGCTGTCGTTTTCCAAGCACGCCACTGCTTTCCGTATACGTCTCCTAAATAACCATATTTATTCGAAAAATCATCATCTTCTAGAACATTCTTTTTAAACAATTCCATTTGCTCATCGTATTGCTTCTTAAATTCCTCATTTTGTTGAGAGCGAAGACCGAAATCTGTCATATCAGGACCATTATACTCGTCACTTTCTACCCAGCTCTTAAACGCCCATTCATTCCAAATATTATTATTATGTTGCAATAAATAACGAATATTTGTATCACCTTTCATAAACCAAAGCAGTTCACTTGCTACTAGGCGAAATGGGACTCTCTTTGTCGTTAATAAAGGAAATCCTTTACTTAGATCGAAACGCATTTGGTATCCAAATACAGATACAGTACCTGTCCCCGTACGATCTTCTTTCTTCGTACCGTGCTCCATTACATGACGGCATAAATTTAAGTATTCATATTCAGCATGTTTCATATGTAGGAAAACCTTCTTTCAATCTTATATGAGATTTATCATAACATGAAAAACAGCGAATTTAATAATCCGAATTAATAAAAATTCTTTCAATATTTCTTACAAAATTATTAACTTTCAATATTAAAAAAGGTTTTCACTTTTCTATTACAGAAAGTATAGTGCGGAACATAAAATTTATATTTGGAGGTTGAAAGCATGTCTAAAATCAAAACTCCTGTTTTAAGTACGTTACAACATAAGGTTGAAGAGATGATGAAAGATTTACACGTTCCTGGCGCTGCTGTAGCTGTTATAAAAGATGGTGAGGTCATTATTTCAGAAGGTTTCGGCTATCGTAACATAGAGAAAAAAGAGGCTGTTACTCCGCAGACACGATTCGCAATCGGTTCTGCGACGAAAGCATTCGGTACGCTTTCATTAAGCTTATTAGCACAGCAAAAAAAGTTTAATTGGGATACTCCTGTCCAAACTTACGTACCTAACTTCTCTTTATCCGATATGCTCGCTAACTCGCAAGTTACAGGACGAGATTTAGCTTCTCATCGTACTGGGGTAAGTCGTCACGATGCTCTTTGGTACAGCTCTTCCTTATCTCGAAAAGATATCGTAGAAAAAATAAAACATTTATCACTTGATGCACCGTTCCGCACAGCATTTTTATACAACAACTTAATGTATGCAACAATTAGTTATATTGTGGAAAACATTACGAATCAAACGTGGGAGCAATACGTTACAGAACATATTTTAGAACCATTAAATATGAGGCATACAAACTTCTCTGTTACAGACTCACAAAATACAGATGATTATGCATTACCTTACGCTGAAGAAAATGGTGAAATGAAAGAAATCCCATTCCGAAATATCGATACAGTTGGAGCTGCCGGATGTATTAACTCTACCATTGAAGATATGGCAAAATGGGTTCTGCTTCATTTAAACGAAGGAAAAAGAGAAAATCATGATTTGATTTCTACTGAATTACTCCAAGACATGTATACACCGCATACTCCAATCCCGGATCAGCCAATGTTATCAACAAGTGATTCTCCATTAAATAGCTATGGGCTCGGTTGGTTTATTAGCGCTTATCGCGGTTATAAACTGATTCATCACGGCGGTAATATTGATGGATTCTCTGCACTTGCATCATTCATGCCAAATGAAAACATTGGTATTATCGTGCTAACAAATTCCGGACAAACTTTACTTCCTACTTATATTACAAAACATATTTACGACGAACTTCTCGGACTAGAATTTATCGACTGGCATGAACGTGCTGTAGAAGATAGCGAAAAAATGAAAGAAATGATGAAAGAGGCAACTGAATCACTTCCTGAAGCAATAAAAGAGACTACTCCTTCTCATACATTAGATGACTATACTGGAACTTTTGAGCATCCTGCTTATGGAAGACTGAAAGTATACAAACAAGATGACTCCTTACATGTACAATTCATGGATATGGAAATTAAACTACAGCACCATCATTACGACATCTTCTCAGCATCAATTTGTTTATTCCAAATAAAAATGGGGCTTTTATTCGCTTATGATATGAATGTAAATGGTGAATTCCCGAATCTTCAATTACATGTACCTGCAATGTTAAGTACTCAACCTCTTACATTTACAAAAATTAAATAGTTAATTTAATAGAGGGAAGATTGAGCTTCCCTCTATTATTTTAGAATTAGAAATCCACCCTGTAACCTATACTCCTATTATTGAATTTAACAAATGAAATGAGGATAACCTAAATGCTAATTTATTTATCAAAATAGCTTAATGAACAAGCCATGCATTAATTATTATATATTCCCTCAAAGAACAAAACTTCCTTATCACCGATTCAATGAATGCGGAAGAACATCATTATTATTGACTATGTGATATTTGTAAGTCTGTAAATGCAAAGATACATAGTAAAATAGGGACAATCGCAATTAATATCACTTTTTTATTTTTCATCATTTCCCCCTACTTTCCACTATGTTTTAATATAAAATTCCCCATCTCAATTGCTAAGTCTTCACTTTGAGGATAGACACCTACGTTATCTCCATAAGCGTGCCCTAAACCACGATAAAGAACTGTTTCAGTATCAACTCCTTTTTTAGTCAATTTAGCTGCATATGCTAAACATTCTATCATTAAAAAATCATGCTCTCCTACCGTAATAAATGTACTTGGATAGTCTGGGGATACATCAACATATGGACTTAAATACTTAGAATTAATTTCTTTCGTACCAAGTACTTCTGACATACCTCCAACCATTGAATGCATAATATTAAGCATTTTTTCTAATCCTTTTTTATACTTAGGAGCAATTTCATATTTATCTATACTCCAAGAATAAAATTCATCTTCATAGTCACACATGTTAATTGTGGGATACAGAAGCAACTGTCCCTTCACGTACTTCCTACCAGCTTCCATATCTTTAGTTGTACAATACTGTGTTAAGTTCCCTCCTGCACTATCACCTGCCACAAAGATATTATTCTTATCCCCGCCTAATGTGCCAGCGTTCTCATAAATCCACTTTAAAGTAGTGTAACAATCTGTATGCCCAGTTGGAAAAGGATTTTCTGGAGCTAATCGATAATCCACTGAAACAGCTAGTATATCTGTTTTTTCCACTATCAATTTCACAAGTTCTTCTACTACATCTGGTGAACCTGCCAAAAATCCACCACCATGAATAAAGTATAAAACTGGCGCATTCTCTTGTTTAGAAACACTGTTATAAATTCTTATCGGAATATCATATCCATCTTCCGCTTTCACTGTTTTATGCGTAATATTTATGTCTTTAGTGACAATTGGAATACTTTTAATTCCATTAAATTGTTTTCGCATATTCTTTACCGACTTTTCAGAAGCATCCATTTTCATCATATTTTTAGGCATAAACCTCATTATATTCATTTGAACCTTCGTATCCTTATAAAGGCGTGGATCCATCGCTCCTTTTTCATCGCAATCCGGTATGTTTTTTACTAAGACTTTTGCCCCCTGTACGTTGATAGTTTCTTGTTTTTCTTGAATTTTTTCTAATAAGTCTAAGTCATATTTTCTAGTCATCTAATAGTTCTCCCCTCTAAATTCAAGCGCTTTCATTATTCGGGATTATATAACTTCCCATTTACTAAATAAAAATACGTCCCATGTACAAAATGTACCATGGAACGTGTTTTTATTGTTGTTCATATTTGATTCGATTATTGTCATTTTTTGATGTGATATTTTTTCTGTACTGTAATGGTGTATATCCATATTTTACCTTAAATTGTGAAATAAATGATTTTACATTTGGAAACCCGTGTTTTACTGCTATATCTTGTATAGAATTTGTACTTTTAATAATATCTTCATAAGCTTTATAGAGCCTGTATCTCGTTAAAAAAGTGGTGAAATTTGATCCGAACGATTTTTTGAACATACGTGAAAAATGTTCTTCACTTACAAAAAAATGTTTAGCTACATCTTTCAATTTAAGTTCTTCATCGTAATGTTTATAAATATATGTAATCATTTCTTTCTGTTTATTTCCAAGTTGATAATTATTGTCTATATTCTCTCCATCTTTGCAATATCGCAATAGAATATAAACAATTTCATAAATTAAACTATTAATTTTTATGTAACTGAAATCATCAGAATTTGTGACTAACTCCTTTAATTCATAAAATATTTGCTGGAGATTAGTTTTCTGAACAACTGATTCCTTTATAGTGAATCTATATTTATCAAAATCTTCATTTACCTCTTTAAGAAATTCGTAAGAAATAATTAACATCATTACTGCACAACTTGTATTTTCAACTTTTTCGAATTCATGAACATCGCCACTATTTACAAAAATAAATTCGCCAGCGGATACTTTCTTTTTTTGCCCATTCACATACAAGAAAACTTCTCCATATACGACTAGGCTAATTTCAATACTTCTATGCCAGTGAGGAGGAATATAGTAGTGAAAACCAGTAGGCAACATTGTATCCTCTATATATTCAACCATTCCTGGAATTCTATCGCGTAATTTTATTTCTTCATATTTGCCTTTCCTGATTTTCAATAATTCACCCCCTTTTTATATTATAAAGTAGACGTCAAAGTCAAAAACAATGTATTTTTGCATTCCCATACTCCCTTTGCTTTTTTTCCTAAACCTATGTCATTCAACAACATAAATGTCTTACCCTTTCATAAACATAAAAAAAGAACAAGACTTTCTCTTGTTCTTCATTAAGACAACCATTTCGGTGGTACATTCGTATTCCAATAAATATTTCCTAACTCATGGTGTCCTGAGTATCCATCATCAAAACGATGATAGTGGAAATTAAAATAATATCCATCTTGCGGTGGATGATCTCTCCTCACATGAAATCGCAGTAAGTCATTTCCTGATTTCGTGTCATAAACATGAAAAATCTTTTCATTATTTCCGCCAGCTGGTCTTTGGGAGATTGCTAATGATTGTAACGATTCTTCTGGCACATCATTGGCAAGTTCCGCGATTGCCTCTTCAATTTTAGGTAATACAACATCTTTAAATTCATCTTCAATTACAGGCCCAATTTTAGAGCCGAATTTTTGCATAGATTGCTTCTCTGCTTCTTGCATCGCATAGTTAACAAAAGTATCGGTGGTTAACCTATCATTTGTTTCTTCATATGTATAGGACGTACTCTCCAAATTTTGTTGCCCAGCTGTGCTCGTAGGCTTGTCCGCAGCTTTGGCATTATCAAGTAATATGGAAGGAGGCGTCACTAAACCAAACGTAAATACAGTAATTAATGCGACTAAGGTTTTTCTAAACCAATTTGGCATTTATGTTCCCTCCCCTTTCACTCATTATATTTTTATATAACGGTTGTTTCTTCTATTATACAAAATGATTGTAATTTTTGCACTTTACAAATTTGTTAACGTTCACATATTTTTCACTTGAATATGAAATTGTAAGATTTCATACACTATATATACAACATCAATGAGGAGGCGATCAGATGACTTTAGATGTCATATACTCCGCCGCAAGCATACTCGTTTTAGTATATTTTATTTATCAGTGTGTTACAGACTAGAAAAAGAGCCATTTCCGGCTCTTTTTCTATGGTAAAAATACAATCCAACCAATGAATACTATAAAAATAACCCCAATAATTATTGCTGGCAATATATAAAACTGAGAAAGGATGACTGTCCCGTATATGAATACGGCTGGGAGGAGCAAATAACGATCCGCCTTCCATCTTAATAATAGTAATTTTCCTTCGTCACAATATAAATGAAGAAACATTTTCTTCGTGAATTCATTCCAATAATCACGTGCATAATGAGAAATAGCAACTAAAGCAAACACAAGAATAATAGCTGTTATCCACTGCGGAGTCATGATAATACTTACAGTACTAATTAAAACAATTTGCACATAAAACGTTAAAGCGCTACTTGTACGCAAAAATTCTTTCAAAAAAGATTCTACAATACGCGAATCAGATTTTTTTCCTAATATATTTTTAGAACGAGGGAACATCCACGGTTTTTTATTTGAACTACTCGGCTTCGCAGCATGACCACCAACTTGCATAATACCTACAGTCCAGCGCATACTTTCTTCTTTTTCTTTCTCAACTTCTTTAAAAAAATAATTTTTATAATTCATCTTTTCTTTTACTAAGACTATAGTAAATAAAGCTGCTAGACCGATAAATAATATGGAATACAATGGATTTTTATAAATGAAAAATGTACTTATTCCAAAGAAGGTTAATCCGAAAGAAAATAGGACATTTTTTATAATCCATAAAACCCATCGTTTCCCCACACGTACATTTATGAATCTCGTCAACAACGATAGCATAAATCGAAATACAGTAAATAATACCCAAAATAATACAATTTGTACCGTTGTCGCTCCAATACTTTTCATCAACACCGGCAACATAACAACCACTACCATTACATTCGTTATCGCTATTCGAATACATGTATATATCATGCCATACTGGATTAATTTCCGCATATGAGTCGGATACGAAATTAAAAATAAACTATCCGCTTGTTCAAAAAATGAGCGAACTCCTCTCGAATATGTTACAAGATAAAATACAAATAACCCTAATCCGAAATAAATCGTCTCTTCCATCGATAATTCGTTGATCCATAGAGAACGATAATAGATTCCTATAAATATAAGCGCTGGAATAATAATATATATAGCAACTGTCCAATCTGTTATCGAACGTATGGACTTCCATTTCCGCTCAAGTTCATGGCGCAATCTTTTATCAAACTGTTGTTTAATCATGCTGTTCCCGCCTTACAATTGCATCGAAACAATCTAAAAGTGTGCTTCCTGGCATTTTTGCTAACGATTGTATCGCCTCTAAATGTCCATCTGCTACTAACGTACCTTGCGAAATGAGTAAAAATCTTTCACAAATTCTTTCAGCTGTATCTAGTACGTGCGTACAAAGTAAAATTCCAGCTCCTCGCTCTTTTTCTTTATATAAGTAGTTCAAAAATTCTTTCGTAGCTACTGGATCTAAGCCGATAAAAGGCTCATCAATAATATAGAAATCCGGCTCCGTTAAAAACGCGAGTATAAGCATCGATTTTTGTTTCATACCTTTTGAAAACTTTGATATGTATTCGTGTATATGTTTTTCCATTCGAAACGTATGTAATAATTCCCTTGCTTTGTCCTCCCAATTTCCCACTTCATTTCCACGAGCCGCCATTAATAATTCAATATGCTCCCATAAAGTTAAATAATCATAATAAGTGGGATGCTCCGGTACATATGCATATGGATTGTTCTTTTCACCAAACGAGATTTCACCATCCATATTGACAAGCAAACCGAGTATCGTTTTAATTGTCGTACTTTTTCCTGCGCCATTTGCGCCAATAAGAGCAACTAACTCTCCTTTTTCAATTAAAAATGCAATATCATGAACTGTCTTTTCACCAATTTCATATCCGGCTGAGCGGATATTCACCTCTAGCATACATTTCCCTTCTTTCCATTTACAATACAATCAAGGGAAATGATAACATATTTTCTCTTAATATAGTTCTGAAAGATTTCTTTTTAAAGCAGGAAAAAACATATTTTAACAGAATATTTAATGTTTGATTATATGTCATTTCAAATTCGTGAAGCGACTATAGATGATATAGATTCACTTTGTTCTCTTACAAAAGAATTAAAAGGGTCCTCTATCTCTAATGAAGATATGAACAAGCGTCTACAATTCGTAAAAATGAGTCCTTTTGATTTTTTATATGTATATGAAGAAGAGACTACTATTTTGGGATTACTAGAATTTCGCATACGTGATAATTCAGAAGATGTAACTCGTTATGGAGAGATTTCAATTATTAATGTTGATTCTACAATACGTCGTAAAGGTATTGGACAAGTGTTAATGGCTTACGCAGAACAATTAGCAAAAGAGCATAACTGTATTGGTACTTGGCTTGTTAGTGGAATGCACCAAAAAGAAGCACACCCCTTGGCTATGAAATAAATGGGTATTGATTTGTAAAACATTTTTAAACTACTGGTACAAAGAAAGGACTATAACTATGACAAACATTGAAGCAATATTCATTGATCGTGACGGAACAATTGGTGGTGATACTACAATACATTATCCAGGTTCTTTCACATTATTTCCTTTTACGAAAGGAGCTTTACAAACATTAAAAGCTCAAAATATAAAACTTTTCTCTTTTACGAATCAACCAGGTATCGCGGATGGAAAAGCGACAGTGAATGATTTTGCGGAAGAATTAAAAGAGTTTGGTTTTGATGATATTTACCTTTGTCCTCATAAACATGGTGATGGCTGTGAATGCCGCAAACCGAGCGCAGGTATGCTCCTGCAAGCAGCGGAAAAACATGGGCTTGATTTAACAAAATGTGCTGTAATTGGTGATCGCTGGACTGATATTGTTGCTGGTGCAAAAGTAAATGCAACAACAATATTAGTTCAAACTGGCGCTGGTCATGATGCTTTACATACGTACCGAGATAAATGGGCACATATTGAGCCGAATTACATTGCAGAAAACTTTGAAGACGCTGCAAATTGGATTTTAAATCATCAATAAAAAATTAAATGAGACGTCTTCACTTTGAAAACGTCTCATTTAACTATATATATTTCAAAAAGTTAATTCATAATGGAAATAACGATTATCTCTCAAATATCCATTTTCAGCATATAATCGCTGTGCTGATAAATTATCAATTTCTGTTTGGAGTTTTAAACCTTTTGCACCATTTTCTAATGCGAATGCTTTAGCAGCTTCCAACAACTTTTTCCCTGTTCCTACTCCGCGTTTCTTCGCTTGTACAAATAAGTCATTTAATATCCATAATTCTTTCATCGAAATAGATGAGAATGATGGATATAATTGTGTGAAACCAATATATTCTCCGTCCTCAACGGCCACAAAAATGACTGACTCTTTTCTTTCGATCCGATTACGTAAAAACACTTTTGCTTCTTCTACATTCGACTCTTGTCGGTAAAATACGCGATAGTTATTAAAAACAGATGCTAGTCCATCTAAATCTGCAATTGTTGCTTCATATATTCTCATTTTTCTCCGTTCCCCTTCCAATACTGTTTCATAATATCTGTTGCCCATTCAGGCTGCTTTATTTCTTCTCTCGGTATAAATTCTTTCATAACAGGCTTTATATCTAAAATAGGCGTGCCATCGATTGCGTCTAATCCTTCAACAACAATTGTTTTTCCAGCTCTTCTTATCACTTTAACAATTGTCGCTCCTAGTCGGTTCGGACGATTTTTTCCACGCTGCGCAAAAATCCCTACCTTCGGATAATTACTATTATTTCTAGGGTGTCTAGCAGAATACTGAATTTGTTCATCTGTTACTTTATGAAAATAGAAAATAACTTCAATATGAGAAAACTCTTCGACCCCGTGTATACTTTCCTCTGTAAACGACTCGCTTAAAGTAATAAGTGATCTTACTTCTCCCCACTCATCATCCGCAATTTCCCTTCTTTCATTATGTACAAATGCGATTGGTTGAACTGAAAACATCCGCATTCCCCCTCGAATGTAACCACTTACATTATAAGATATTTTCTGAATGTTTTCCAGATACACGAACTAAGTTTGCATAATATGATTATAATCTACTTTCTAAAGCGAAATTTACTGCTTCAATTGCATGTATATGCGTTGTATCAAATATCGGAACTGATACGTCCTCTTGCTTTATTAATAACCCTATTTCTGTGCAACCTAAAATTATTCCCTGCGCCCCTTCTTGTACTAACTTTTCTATGACCCTTTTATAATACTCTCTTGATTGAGGTGTTATTTCTCCTAAACATAATTCTGTATATATTACTTCATTTATCTTTTCTCTATTTTTTTCTGATGGTACTATTACTTTGATATCATTCTCTACTATACGTGACTTATAGAAATCTTGCTCCATTGTGTATTTTGTTCCAAGTAGTCCCACCGTTTGAATACCTTTTCTTTTAATTTCTTTTGCAGTTGCATCAGCAATATGCAAGACTGGAATATTAATA
Organism: Bacillus hominis; assembly: GCF_030348325.1. Taxonomy (NCBI): domain Bacteria; kingdom Bacillati; phylum Bacillota; class Bacilli; order Caryophanales; family Bacillaceae; genus Bacillus; species Bacillus hominis. The sequence goes on along the minus strand of NZ_JAUCFS010000005.1, from coordinate 2,023,743 downwards.
TTTTCCTTTATTTTGTCAACTACCTTGTGCATTGTATTTGTGCAAATGATTATAAAGTCTGCTCCTCCCATCTGCAATGAATATGCCGCATTCCCTAATACTTCTCCTGCTCCATTCCAATCTCCGTTAGACTGGAATCGTTCAATCTCTTCAAAGTCAACGCTATTAATCATACATTTTGCTGAGTGTAATCCTCCTAATCTACTTTTTATTTCTTCATTTAGAATTCGATAATATTCCGAAGTTGATTCCCAACTCATACCACCTATAAGTCCTATCGTTTTCACAATTAAACCCCTCTTCCATATTATTTTACGGACATAATAATAATAAATTATTGTATATTTTTTACAGAATTAAACAAGACTTTATAACAAATACAAAGTCTTGTTTCTACCCCAGCCCAGACCCCAGAATCCCACTTCATTATTGATTTATACTCTATTTCATTTCCAAGGAAATTTTTTATTGAATTTTCAGAAATTATCTATTAGATTTTTCGGAAAGAGATTCATAATGATAATTAAAACATTCTCGATACAACTGTTTGATTTCATCATAAGAAGGTACTCGTGGATTATTTCCTGGGCTACCACTTGCAATAGCATCTTTTGCCATTTTAGAAATAGCATTTTCAAATTCAACTTCATCAATTCCGTATTCTTTTAAATTAGGAATACAAAGATCAAAGCAAAGTTTCTTAATTTCAGCAATTGTATAATTCGCTACTTCTTCATCAGAATAAGAATACAAATCTTTGTTTAAGCTACGTCCTACTTCCGCTAACCTTTTTACTGCACTCATTTTTGTAAACTCTAAAACTGTAGGTAATAGTATTGCATTCGATATTCCGTGTGGTACATGGAATAATGCTCCCACTGGACGGGACATACCATGAACTAATGTAACAGATGCATTTGAAAAAGCAATCCCCGCTTGTAATGAAGCAATCATCATCGCTTCTCTTGCTTCCATATTATCTCCATCTTCATATACAATACGTAAATATTTCATAATGCTTTCAATAGCTGAAAGAGCAAGGACATCTGTAAGGGGTTGTGAAACTTTAGAAATATATGCTTCTATTGCATGGCATAATGCATCTATTCCTGTCGCTGCCGTAATATCGGGTGGTACCGAACATGTTAAAATTGGGTCTATAATTGCTACTTGTGGTATAAAACTAGGATGCTTCATCATCATTTTTACGTCTGTTTTTTTATTCGTAATTACTGCTACACTTGTTACTTCTGACCCAGTACCAGAAGTTGTTGGAATTGCAATAAGTGGTAGTGGATCATTTTCTATTTCGAAATCCCTTTGAACGTAATATTCAATTTCTCCACCATTAGTATATAATACTGCTACTGCTTTCGCAGCATCAATACAACTTCCACCACCAATACCGATAATAAAATCACACTTTCCTTCTTTACAAATAGTTAACGCTTCTAATACGTGTATATTTGTAGGCTCAGCATTCACTTTATTATATGTAATAACAGTAATACCTTTCTTATTTAGCTGTTTTATGCACCTTTCAACATACCCTAATTTCTCCATAATTGTATCAGTAACTATAAAAGCTCTTTTCCCAAATTTCTTTGATTGTTCCCCCAGTTTTTCAAGCGAATTTCTTCCATATAATACAGACTTCGGCATACGAAACTCAGCAACTTCTTGCAAGTATTCCACCCCTTCTTACCTTAATTAATATTTTATTATATGAAATATAGATTTGATAAATCTTTTTAGTTCATCTAGTATCTATTTTTAATAAATTCCTGTTAAAGTATAGAACGCGATGACTGCAAATACAGCGACCGTTTTCAAAATTGTAATAGCAAAAATATCTTTATATGATTGCTTATGTGTTAATCCCGTTACCGTCAATATTGTAATAATTGCACCATTATGTGGTAATGTATCCATTCCACCTGACGCCATTGATACAATGCGGTGCATAACTTCTAACGGAATATCATATTGATTGGCCGCTGCAATAAATTTATCTCCCATCGCACTTAAAACAATTCCCATTCCTCCTGATGCTGACCCTGTAATTCCAGCCAAAATATTCGTTGTTACTGCCCCATTTACTAATGGATTCGTGAAAGTTGCAGAGATGCTATCTCTCATAATTGCAAAGCCTGGAAGTGCTGCAATAACACCACCAAATCCAAACTCCGCGCCTGTATTCATTGTTGCAAGTAGCGCTCCACCAATACTTGTATTCAATCCAGCTTGAAATCCAGTTACTACTCGTTTCCAATATAATAAAAGCGTTGATAAAATCCCAATAATAAGTGCCAATTCTACAGACCAAATTCCAACTACCGCACTTAATTCTACTTTTCCAAATGCTTTCATACCAATAGCTGAGAAATCAAAACCATTTGGATACCACTTTGGTATCATGATTGTGAAAACTTTATTCATTACACCTACTAAAACAAGTGGTACAAACGCAATTACTTGCTGTACTCTTGTAATTTCAATACTGCTTAATATCGGCATATCTTTTTGTTCTAATTGCAAAGATGCTGCCATTTCAGAATTCCCATCGTTAAAACCAAAATACCCTTCTCCTGCTGCTTTTGCCTTCTTACGCCTACTCTCTAAATAAAGTAAACCTAACGTTAGAACAAAGATTGCTCCTAAAATACCAAGTATCGGCGCTGCGTAAATATCAGTTTTAAAAAAAGTTGTAGGTATTACATTTTGAATTTGTGGTGATCCAGGAAGCGCATCCATTGTAAATGTTACTGCTCCAAGAACAATTGTTCCAGGGATTAAACGCTTTGGAATATCCGCTTGACGAAACAACTTAGCCGCAAATGGAAATATAGCAAATACCACTACATACACACTAACGCCGCTATACGTTAAAATAGCCCCCATTAAAACGATCGCTAAAATTGTACGTTTTTCCCCAACTAACTCTACAATCGTCTTTGCGATGGAATCAGCGATTCCTGACATTTCTACTACTTTCCCAAATATTGCTCCAAGTAAAAACACAGGGAAATATAGTTTAATAAATCCTACCATTTTCTCCATGAAAATATTTGAAAAGAAAGGTAATACAAAACTAGGCTCTGTCAAAAATACCGCAAATAATGCAAAAATCGGTGCGAATAATATTACAGAAAATCCTTTATATGCTACAAACATAAGTAAACTAAGTGCTAATAAAATAATAACTAGCTCCAATTATAACCCTCCTTTTAAACTGAAAATTCAATCTTTTAATGACGAACTTCTACAATCATGTCAAACTCTATTCTATCCAGACAAACTTCCTCTATTTATTACAAATTTTTTATGCTAAAAATGTCTAATTATACATATTCGATTACATATGAAAAATCCCTTTAAACAATAACGATTTCATCATCATACGTTATAAAGGGACTGTCAGTCTCTATATTTACTTCTTTATCAAACTATTTTCTAAACAAAAATGATGTAGTTCTTTTACATCCTTTACTATATGAGTCGCACCAACTTCAGTCAATTCTGTTTCACTACCATAGCCATATAAAATACCAATTGAAGCAATTCCATTATGATTCGCACCAATTACATCGTGCTTTCTATCTCCAATCATAACAATTTCCTCTTTATTAAGCTCTTCATTTGTCTGTAAAATATGAGCAATGATTTCTTCTTTTTTTATTCTTGTACCCTCTAAATTACTTCCAATAATATCTTCAAAATAATTCGTTAATTGAAAATGATCTAGTACTTGTTTCGCAAATACAGTAGGCTTTGAAGTTGCTACAAACAAGCGATTCCCGGTATTTTTTAATTGTTGTAAGAGGTTTGGAATACCCTCGTATACATTATTTTCAAACAATCCACGCTGTTTTAAATACTCCCGGAAATAAAAAACAGCTCGTTCCACTTCTCCTTCACTCATATTGTATCTCTCTACGAATGATTGTTGAATAGGAGGACCAATAAATGAGTCTAACTCGTTTGCATGTAATTCTTCAATTCCTACTTTTTTTAACGCGTACAAAACTGAATTTATAATCCCTTCTTTCGGATCAGTTAATGTTCCATCTAAATCAAATAGAAATGTTGTATACATATTTCATTCCCCCACTGATTTTATATGTACTCCATTAAGGCCATTCTCCTACTTACACCTTTACTATAATATCACCATTTAACTTTTCAGAAAATTAATTTTCTAACCCTTATACTTTCAGTTACAAAACCACAAAAGATATGATAAAGTGAAAAAGTTATACTTAATTTAATAGAAACTGGTGAATCAAATGTCAATTACATTAATTTTTATAATGGCTTTCACAATTGTTATCCACGCAGTTGAAACTAGCTCTTATAGTATTCGATTAGCTGGTGTACGTTTAAAAAAGATTGCCGTTGCCTTATCCGTCGTAGGAATGGTACTGCTTATTTCAAGAACATCTAACTTACTACAAGCCTTTTTAATCGGTGGTATTGTCGATGAAGCAAAGCTAGATTCTTCTATTAATTTAGAGCATATTATACGGCTCGTTCTATTATCTGCTTCTGTCGGTACATTGCTCGCGATTATACTTTATCCAACTTTGACAAAGCTATTTGGATATGTCATTCAAAACTTTGAAACAGATGGTTCATTCATTCGAATGATGAAGACGAATAACATTCAAAAATTAAAGTACACAAAAAAATATGTACGCTTCCCAAAATTCGAAATGATTCATCGAATGAGGATCGGTGGTATCCCAAAACGTATTATGCTTATCAACATGTTTGCTACTGCAATTTATACAGCGGGTGTCCTTTCAGCCCTTTACGCTTCCTTTTTAAACCCAGATTACGCAACAAATGCAAGTACAGCTTCTGGCCTTGTTAATGGTTTTGCTACTATTTTATTAACAGTGCTACTCGATCCACGTATTGCTCTTTTAACAGAACGAGCTTTACAATCAGAAAAGGGTGCTGAAGCAATGAGTAAAATGTATGGTTGGCTAATGATTTCTAGACTTTTCGGCACATTACTCGCACAACTTTTATTTGTACCAGGTGCTTACTGGATTTTATGGATTATTGAGCTTATGCATTAATTCACTCTCTAAAAAAAGTAGGTGTAATATTAAATGACTATTAAAACCGAACAAGATATTATCCAATTGATACAAAATGATCCGTGGATGATGAACGTATTACAAATGGCAAAATCACTAGGGCTACCTGATTGGTGGATTTGCGCCGGGTTTGTTCGTTCTAAAATTTGGGATACTTTACATAACTTCGAAGTAAGAACAACTACACCAGACGTTGATGTCATTTATTTTGATTCTTTTCTTAAAGATGAGGCATACGAACAATCATTAGAAAAGAAACTGACAAATATGGATTCTTTTATACCTTGGTCGGTTAAGAATCAAGCTCGTATGCATGTAATGAATAACATGCCACCTTATTCTTCTTCTGTTGATGCTATTTCTAAATTTCCTGAAACAGCAACCGCTTTAGGAGTTACGCTTGACGAGCAAAACAATGTCATATTAACAGCTCCATGCGGAATTGAAGATGTACTTTCATTACAAGTGAAACCTACATCTCATTTTCTTGAAACGAAAGAACGAATACATATGTACAAAAAAAGAGTTATGAAAAAAAATTGGCAAAGCAAATGGCCTAACATTACAATCACTTATCCCAAAATTTAAAAAGGGTGCTTCGAATTATACGAAGCACCTTTTTTTATTTCAAAAAATGAATGACTGTTTCAGCAAATCGATCTGCTACCTCGTAATGGGGTGTATGACCACTTTCTTCGAATATGATATGCTTTCCATTTAGAGAATCTCGATTGAATATTTCAATTTGCTTTTCACACGTTACTACATCATGTTTTCCTACAATTAATAACATTGGATTCTGTACATCTTTTATTTTTGATAATAATGACGTATGACACGCCCCTTCTGACTTCAATCTATCAAAATGGATTTTGGAACGATTTGAAAATACTTCCCACTCTTCGTCACTATATAAACTCTCATCTGTTTCATCTTCTTTATAATTGTAAATCTCCATTCTTTTTTCTTCTAATTCAGCGCTTAATCTTATATAAGCTTCGAGCAACTCTTCTGAACTAGCATGACTAGATGAATAAGCTAGGCACTCTTTTGCCGCTAATTCTTTTCCATACTTTTTTAATAAACTCCCTGTCTTTTGTAATAAAGCTCTACTTGTTAATGCAAAATCGAAAGTCGGCCCTTCAAATACTATTCTTTCTATTGAATTTGGGTATGCCGCCGCATATAATAACGCTAAATATCCACCGAAAGAATGTCCAATCACAGACCATTTCTCAATTTGTAATAATTTTCTTAGTTCCTCACAGTCTTCAACTAAATCTTTTAATCCAAAAGATTCTTCCTCAGTAATTCCTTCTGATCGACAAACTCCTCTTTGGTCTAACATAATTATATATAATGAATCTTTTAATCGTTCAGCTTGATGAAATGAAAAATCATAACAGCTCTCTCCTGGTCCGCCGTGCAAATATAATACTGGTTTATTTTTAGGATTTCCATGTGTTTCAACGTATAGCTTTTTCCCTCTAATGTTCATGTATTTCCCAAATTCAATCAAATTCGTTTTTATTATCATCACCTTCTTTTTTACTGAATATTATAACATTTAATTTTAAATAATCCCTATTACATTTAAAAAGACGATAATTATTGCAAGGGGTGCTATAAATCGAAGTAAAAATGCCCAACAAGTAAATACTTTCTTTCCGTAATTTCCACCTACAAAAAATTCAGCTTCTAACACTTTCTTTTCCATTTTGAATGATACGAAAATACTAATAAATAGTGCTCCAAGTGGCATTAATATATTACTAGATAAAAAGTCTATCGCATCAAAAATATTCTTCCCAAAAATCGTAATATCACTCCATACTCCAAATGATAACGCAGATGGTATACCTACTAGGAAAATGCAGAAACCGATGATCCATGATAGTTTATTTCTTCTTTCTTGCTCGCCATTTGCTAATGCTGAAACGACCGTCTCTAGTAGAGAAAATGCCGATGTTAACGTGGCAAATGTAAATAGCGCAAGAAATACTGTTAAGAACAATCCGCCGAATGGAATTTGACTAAATACTGATGGTAGTACGATAAATAGTAGTCCAGGTCCTTCTGTCGGCTCCATGCCTAGTGAAAATACTGCTGGAAATATAGCAAGACCTGCGAATAAAGAAACAAATAAATTCAATCCAACAATTGTAACTGCTGATTTTGGTAAACTTTCTTTTTTATTTAAATACGAACTATACGTAACCATAATCGAAATTCCGATACTAATCGCAAAGAATGATTGGCCCATTGCGAACAAAATACTTTCTGAAGTAATCTTTGAGAAATCTGGTTGTAAGAAAAACTTCACACCTTTCATCGCATCATCAAGTGTTAATGAGCGAATAATAAGAGCGACAAATAATACGAACAATGCCGGTAACATATATTTACTTGCCTTTTCAATCCCATTTTGTACACCTTTTGATACAACCCATATCGTAATGAACATAAAAACGAAATGTCCAGTAATAGCCCAAACAGGATTTCCAATTGTTTCAGTAAATAATGCACCGTAATTTTGTCCTGGAGTAATAAGTTGTCCAGTTACTCCTCTGAATAAATAAATTAATACCCATCCACCTACAACACTATAAAACGAAAGTAATATAAAACAAGTTCCAACACCAAGACGTCCAATCCAGTGCCATCCTGTATTTGGCGCTATACTTTTAAATGCTCCAACTGCTTGTTTCTGTGTACTGCGTCCAATCATAAATTCAGCTATTAGTAGCGGTAGTCCAATTAATACAGTAAATAATATAAAGATTAAAAAGAATGCTCCTCCCCCGCTCTTTCCAGCGATATAAGGAAAATTCCATATTGCGCCTAGTCCAATTGCTGATCCTGCCGCAGCCATTATAAAACCTAATTTTGAAGTCCATTGCTCCGTCTGTTTCATCTTATTTTCCTCCTAATTAAATCTTTTTATATAAATAATCAAATTTTATAAACCAGTCCAAATAAACCCTCCATTTCTTTTTCTATAAAATAAAAAATGGCCTAGCATCTCTTTAAATAAAGAGACGCTAAGCCATTTACTTAACGCGGTACCACCCTTATTGATTCCATTATGAATCCACCTTAGTAGTAATCGTTTGATTACAAACCTAATATCGAAGGTTAACCGTTAAGATTTACTAAGAATGTAATTCCGTTCCACCTTACTGCTCCTAGGCGAGTTCAGGATGTCATTTGACTATGTCGCACCAACCCATAGCTCTCTGTACAAATACATGACCTTACTACTCCTATTCAACGCATTTTAATATTTAGAATATATTTTCTTTTTAAATTAATATGAAGTATATCGGTTATATTTATAACTGTCAAGGTATAGATTAAGTTTTTTGTCGAAAAGGATTTTCATATAGATTTATAGAAAATATTTACAATGAAAATAAAAGGAGATTCAAACGTTATGTCACTATTTAAGAACGGTTGTTTTTTTGTTATCCGCTCATTTCTCATCATTCTTGGCATTATTGCAATTTGTTCCTTGCCACAATTGTTTTTTGGTACACCTCTAAATTCAGCAAAGTCGCTAGCAATTCCACCTACACCAACTTTACAATTTAATTTTAGTAACTATTTAGATTCGATATCAAATGTTATTTCTTCTTTGTTTCATCCTACAAGTATTACTTATAGAATTAGCAATGCTGGCACTCAGTCGCCAGACCGTGATCTTTTTCCATATTTACTAGAATCATATACGCATACATTAACTGTTATGATTTGTGCCTTCCTTATCGCCGTACTTCTTTCTACTATTTTTACTATACTTACATTTTACTTTCCTAAACGTATTCAATCTCTTATTCTTAAAACTTTACACGTACTAGAATCATTGCCAGACTTATTTTTTGTCGTCTGCGTACAGTTATTTGTCATTTGGATTTATAAAAATACAAATATACTCGTTACGGTTCCTTTTTCTACTATGCAAGAAAAAACATATTTGTTACCGATATTAACACTGAGTATTTTACCGATTATTTACTTATACAAAATTTGCTTGTTAAATTATAACGATGAACTGCAAAAAGATTATATAAACGTTGCGGTCGCAAAAGGATTAAAACCATTTTACATTTTATATAAACACGTGCTTATCAATGCCTTACTCTCCATCTTTTATAATGCAAAATCTATTTTTTTATTTATGATTTCCAATATGATCGTACTGGAGTATTTATTTAATTCCTACGGCTTATTTAAATTTTTAATTATGCATCAAACACCTGAAATTATTACGGTAAGTATATTAATTTTAACAATTCCATTCTATCTCTCCTTTGAACTATTAAAACGCATTTTACCAGGAAGAAGGGATTTACATGCTTAAAAAGGTAGTTTTTAATATACGCTTTTTAATCGGTCTTTTTATTTTAGTAGCTATTATTATTTCAAGTTTTATTACGAAAGAGAAAGTAGACGCAGGAAAAATCAAACCTGTTCCTGCTTATCAATATATCAACGATAAAATAACTAGTACTGCCCCAGCACCGCCCTCTTTTTCTCACCCTCTCGGTGTTGATAAAGAAGGAAATGATGTTTTAGTTTGGACTCTATATGATGCAAAAACACCAATTTTTTATGCTGTAATTATTAGCTTTTTCCGTATCGTCTTTTCACTTATACTCGGTGTTCTTCATGCATACTTTTATCGATATGTACGATTTTTAGATATTTTATTTGAAACATTCCAATACGTCCCCACTACCTTATTAGCAATTTTTTTATTATCACCAGTATTGTTTGTATCCCCAGAGGATAAACACCTTTGGCTTACTTATACGCTTTCGGTTTTAATTTTTATTAGTGTACCTAATTTAGTACAACTTTTCAGCAATGAAATTCGTTTATTACTACAAAATGAATTTGTGACAAGTTCTAAAACATTAGGTGGTGGGTTTTTTCACATTTGTAAGATTCATTTAAAACCCTTTCTTACACCAAAGATTTTCATTTGGATTAATCAACAAATGCTACAAACTTTAGTTTTATTACTGCATTTAGCACTGTTTCAAGCCATTTCATTTAACATTGCTGGTACACTTGTTTTACTTGGCCACAATCATCAGTTTTTAAATGTTTTACCTTGGATAGCATTCGGCCCCGTTTTATTTTTCACTATCGTTATATTAGCTGTGTATATGATGTTATCTGGAATGCAAACCGCACTAGACAAAGATGTAAATTATATAGATAACTCGCTTTTATTAAGTGTTTTAGCTAAAGAAAAAAACGAAAAAAGAAATCCCCTGTATCCTTTAAAAAGAAAGTTTATTAAAAAAATTCGCAACATACTATAAAAACCCCATTGTTCACAAAGATCAAAATGGTGATTTTCTTATTTATGATTTTTTCTATTTAGTATTACTACAAAAGCAAAAACACTTGTTGCCTTTCATAGACAATCAGCTGGCTCAGGAGTAGTCCTCTTTTTTGTTTCTATAAACTAACAAAGGACTGATAAGAAAATGCTACTTAAGTCTGCTATGAAAGAATTTAAGGTTTTGTAACCTCTACCCTCGAATATCCTAATTTAATAATATTCTACTTGTTATTTTTGTACAAAAATAAAGCAAGGATTTCTCCCTGCTTCTGTTAGTTTCTTTTATTGAGAAGATTAACCACCAATATTCTTATCTGCCATTCTATACAATTTATATCTATTTTGCCCTCTTCTTTTTTCGATTTCTAAATATAACCTCTAACACTACTACTGCGATGAATCCTACAGTTAGTTGTAAACCTGTAAACAAAAGTTTAACATTTAGAGGAATATCAGGTGCACTCCACAGCAACGCTGGAGGAATAAGGATACCAATGATTACAATGATTCTCATTATCTTCCCCATTTTGTTTCTCCTATCATATCTTTAAGATTTACGTTTCTTTTTACAATTCTACTAATTTCTCACGTAGAACCAATTCACTCTCAGTCATATACCCTCTATGCATTTCCTCTACAATTTTATCATGATTAAAACACAATACTTTTTCATCACCTAGATAGCCTACTGGGTAAGGAACACCCACATAATCAAAATCACGTTTATCTGCTGATACAATCATTCTTCCAATTATCATAATGACAGGTTCTACACCTTCTAGTTTCACTACTGTTCCGATTGGTAAAAGTTTCATTTATTTATCCCCCTCTTATGTTATACATTATTTATTTTTAAATTTACTATACATCCGTTCGTAAAGTTTATTAGTACCAAGTGCACATGCTCCTAAAATAAGAACACCTATAATAAAGCCAATCTTTTTAGGTAATTCATAAGAAGACGTAATAGCAACTACAAGTAATATAACAATTGCAACATATGTAATATATTTTCCAGCCTTAATTGATTGCATATTAATATGCTCCTCTCTTAATCCTCAAACTTAATGGTAGCACCTAATCCATAACCATCTCCAACATATAATCCCGTTTCTTTTCCTAATTTAAAGTCATAACCAAGTGTCCCCAAACCCAATTCACCTTTTACGACTACATCTTTATCACCTATAAAAGGAATAAATTCTGGGATATGAAAAAGGTCCATCTCTACTTCATATTTATTAGTAGTAACTTCCGCTGCATTTTTTAGTGTATATTCATCCACACCATACGCAAAGTTTCCTTCACCAAACTTTTGAGTAATTTTAATATCCTTCATCTCAAAACCCATAGGGGTAAGTATAGGAACTTTTGTATTATATTCGTTCTCTAAAACTGACCCCTCTATCTTTGCACCAATAATATTCCCTGCAAATAAATCATCTTTAGCAGCATCCAAGGAATAAGGAATATTTACATCTACTTTCCCAGATAAGGCTTTCATTGTCAATTCCCCATTTGTCCCTACACTATTCTTTGCTTCTACCACTGCTCCCTCTAGCGTTTTACCAAATCGGTCTCCTTCTTTATATTCTGATTTTCCTTGTAAATACTCCACATCATTTTGAGATTTTTCCTTTGCTAACATATAATTCATTTGGTCTGCTTCGCGGAATTTCTTAGCAGAATGTTTGAGTTCTTCTGAAATTTTATCCAATAGATTATTAACTTCAAAAATCTTTGGTTTAGCTTCATTAAACATTTGATAAAAATCTTGACTTGTTGCACCTGTCCACTGAGACGCTATGTATTCTGTTTGATTATAAAGATCTTTGTGCATATTGTCTAAAGTTTGTCTTATATCTTGTACCAACTTAGCAGACTGCTCCAAACGCTCTGGAGTAATTTTTATTAAATCCATAAGCCTTTCCCCTTTTAAATTTTTATATAGAATATTTCACCACAAAAATTTAATTAGGTAGAAGAATATTTTTTATACTCTTAAAGCTCGAAGACTCTGTCTCCTCAAGGTAAGCAATTTTAATCAATACTAATAAATGTACAAATAGATGACACCGAGATAAAAACATTCTCCTAGTCTTCTTTTTTGGGGATAAAGCTAAAAGAGGTAGCCTACTAGGCTACCCAAGGTTATTAATGATACATATTGCCATACTTCTTAACCATTTCCTTGTACTTGTTCTCTTCCTTTAGTGCTTCCCTTAACATCCACACTAAAAAACAGTACCGCCACCAACGAACTCGGACTCCATAGCCTTTTCGTATTTTTCACTATAGAGATTACCTAACATCTTAATAGTTTGTCATCTGTATAGTGATATTAAGGTTAGATACTCTTCTCTGAGAGGAAGGACTGAGGAGTCTATCTCATGTTTATCCATTCCCCACATCTTATTAGATACCTTATATAGAATGGCTACTAGAAATGATGTGTATGAAAAAGAAAGTATAGACTGCCTTGATGAACTTTTACAAACTTTAATAAGCTTTTTAATTACTTCTGTTTCTCACAGATAGCTATACTAGGCTTTCTTTTACTTAAAAAATTGCTTATATTTTGATTTTAGATCGGAAACTAACTGCTTTTCTATCGAAAATAAACATAAAAAAGTTCTACTCAATATTAGTAGAACTTTTTTCACTTTATGGCGGAGATGAATACACAATAGGTTCGATTTCTAAAAGTGAAAATTTAGAATTAAAATACTAAACTTTTGGACACCTAATGGTAAGAGTTTTTTTTATGAAAAAATCCCCACACAATGTGCAGGGATTCGTAACTGATATAATTGGGTTAGTACCACATCGCCATCAACCTAAAGAATCATCATTTCCTAGATAACTGTTACTTCTTTTGTATTATTAGTTCTATCCACTAGATTTAAGTAGAAATGCGATACTGTAGTAGTATAATATGGAGAAATCCAAAGGTATGGGAGATTTAGTGTAAATATTCCCACCAATGAACCTAAAATAAACCAACCAATGAAACTTAACCAAGTGATAAATAAATCTAACTTATGTCCTTTCATCATCACTTTACTTTTTTTAATTGCTTCACTTGCTGTACATTTTGGATCCTCTAACATAATGTAGTAAGCCATAGAATAAGAGAAAAATTTAATAATACCTGGAACAATGAACAAAAGACTCCATAAGCTAATAAATATTGTTTGTAAGATACCTAGTTTCATAGCTCTAAATATATTATTTGAATTGAAACCAGCAAATAAATCACCAATTGTGGTAGATTCATTTTTCGCTAAACCTAATGTGATTGTATAATAGCCGTAACTCATAACACTTTGTACAACAATATAAAGAATAAAAATAATAGCCCATATAATAATTTGAGATAAAATAACTCCAAAATTAATTTGAGGTTCGCCATATGAATAATATACAAGGTTCTCAGGTCCTAAAACGTCTATGAACAAACCAAAAATTAGAAATACTACTATACCAATGAAATACATACTTGCTGCGGGAATGAGGTAATTAATAAACGTTGAACCTACCCCTAATCCCCATCGGCCTTTCAATGAGGATAATGCTTCCCTTTTTAAATTGCTAATCATCTTTTTTCCACCTTTCAAATTCTTTATTATGCAAAGTGTGACTTTAATGAATAATTAATGAGTTTAGTAGAATTCAAATTTCTACTAAACTCATTAATATTTACTCCTTATGCGAAATTTAAATCTAGTTATTTTTGAACGTTCATTGCTTTAATTTTTTCTACATTCTCTTTTGCTTGTTTAGTTATTTCTCCATTAATAGCATTTGCATATTTTTCACGAGTTAAAAATTCAAAACATTTATATGCATTATTTGTATCATTTGAAGACATATATCCTGCACCTTTATTAAACATTTTTACTGCTACCGTATTCATCCATTCTTTTGCATCTTCTTCTGGATATCCTAGTTCCATAGAATGATAAGTTAATTCAACTGCTGAAGCTAAATCTTCAATCGTATCTTTATCCCCGCTTACATTTGCAGCTTCAAATGTACTCAAATACTCAATTTTCGCTTTTATCCCATCTTTAATTCCTAATTCTTCAATTCCTGGTGTTTTATATAAAATTTGATAGTTGTTTAATGCAGCCTTATATTGAGTTTTTTCTAACTGTTTTACTTCTTCGATTACAAGACTAGCAACATTAGAAAACCCTGTTTTTTCAACAACACCACGAGAGGCTGCTTGACCATAATAATGTAAAGCGTTATAAAGGCTCGTTTGCTCTTTTTTATTTACTTCATCACTCGCTAATTGAATAAGTTGAATTCCCTCCATTTTTTTTGATGCACTATCAATCATACTCATACCGCTAATTTGTCCAATCGTTTTATCAATATCTTTTAACTGTGCAAGTAATGTGTATGATGGTAATACGGTTTTACCTACTTCACTTTGCCATCCTGTCGTTCCATTCATTTCATTCCATTCATTTTCTGTATTTACCCATAATTTACTCGCATAATTAACCATTTCTTCTCTTGAACGTTCCAATGGGTGCTTTGTACGAATTGCATTTGCAATATTTAATACCGCTGTATAGTATTCTCCTTTATTTGCAGCCTCGTTTGCTTTTCTTTCAAACATAAGCGGCATTAATAACTTATTAGATTCATCTTGAACGGATTTTTCTACCCTTGCCGTATTTGCTAATAAATTCGCTTTATTTATAGCATCTTCCACTGTAAAATTAGGATCTTTTATTTGTCCACGAAGTCCCTCTACAGCCGCACTAAATTTCTGTTCTATTGTATTTTTTTGTTGACCTGTTGCCTTATCAATCCACTGATTTGCTAATAGTAAAGCATTTTCATAATGTGGATTCTCTGGGTTTAAATATTCATCAATTTGATCAATTGCTTGTTCAACCGGATCAGATTTCACTTGTGCTTTTTGATTACTTGAATCTATATTACTTGTTTTATCGTTATTTGTTGTGTTATTTTTGGCACCTTCAGTCTTTGGGTCTTTTAGGTTTTTCTCACTTGATGAACTTGTTGCCTCATTTTCACTTACATTTTTTCCTATAACTACATTTCTTTCATTACTGTTAGTATCTTCTTTTACTGGGTTTGCTTTTTCTTTTGTCTCAGTTGTAGACAGCACTACTGATGTTTGGATATTAAGGTTCTTTAATTCTTCTTGTAATAGTTTGTTGAAAATATCTTCTACATGTTGATTCGCTTTTTCTACTAATGTAGGATCTACACTTTCAAATACAGACGTGACTAAATAAAATTTACTTAATGCTTGTTCTAAAAATACTACATCCCCTGTATTTAACCACGTTGTTTTTTCTTCTGTTGCTGTTTGATACACTTTTTCTGCTACTGATTTAATATAATCTTTCTTATTTTCATTTAAATACTTTTGTAACTCATCTTGTGTAGTAACCGATTCATTTAGCACATTGATTTGATTACGTAAATAGAATAACGCTCTCTCATTTGAATATTCACCACTTGAGAGTATTTGTGCTAAATTATCTAATGCTAACTTATGTTCAGCTATCGATTTCGATTGTGATGGTGTATTCAATTGACTAACAAGCGTCCATTCATTCCTTTTGTTAAGACCGTTAGTTAGATTGTTTAATACATATTCTTCCGGTTCTTTTTGATTGGGATAAAAATCACTAAAGAAAACAGATGAGTAGTATTGTCCATTCCCAGCATACCACTCAACTAAAATATCACCCGTTTTTGGTGATACTGTAATTGTGGGTTGTGTTGGTTTTGGTGGCTTTGGATCTACCACCGGCGGCTTAGGGTCTACCACTGGTGGCTTTGGATCTATCACTGGTGGCTTTGGATCCACTGGTGTATTTGGATCTACTGGTGGCTTTGGATCTACTGGTGACTTTGGATCCACTGGTGTATTTGGATCTACTGATGGCTTAGGACCCACTGGCGTATTCGAATCTACTGACGGCTTAGCATTCGGATCTACTTGTAACTTAGGATCCACTGGTGTATTCGAATCCGCTGGTGACTTGGGACTATCCACCACAGGTCCAACCATATTAGTTGTTTTCACATTTTTCTCCTACTTGTTGGAACATGTATCGTAAAACATCTGCCTCTAATTGCATCACTTCATGAAAATCATGAATAAATCCTACTTCTACGTCTAACGAAATATACTCATTTAAATGACGGGAAGAATTGTGATGCTCCGCTCTGTAAACAGGTGCAACTTCAAATACACGCTCGAGTCCTCCCGCTACCATCATTTGTTTATAAAACTGTGGTGATTGTGCTAAATAAGCTTCTTTTTGAAAGTATGGGAGCTTAAAAACATTCGCTCCTCCTTCTGCCCCTTGCGAAACAATTTTCGGAGTAAATATACGTGTGAAATCGTTCTCTATTAGAAATTCACTAAAGCTTTGAACAAGTGTAGATTTCACTTTAAAAATCGCCGCAGTTCGCTCATGTCTTAATGATAATACCCGCTCATTCAATAATTGGTCTAAGCCAACTTGTAACTTCTTCTTATTTATTTCAAATGGCAGTTGTTCTGCACTATTTAATACGTTCACTTCATGTGCAAGTACTTCAACTCCTAATTCTGTTTTCGGTGTCTCAACTATTTCACCAATTACTTCGACGACACTTTCAACATCTACTTTATATCCAGCCAGCTCACTTTCTAATACGCATTGAATAACTCCTGTCCGGTCCCGTAATAATAAAAAACTAACATTGCCAAGATGACGAATCTTTTTTACCCATCCCTGTAGTAATACCGTCTTTCCGGTATGCTCCGTACATTCTCGTGTGAGTGAACGCTTCATTATTTGATCCATTATATTTCCCTCCAGTAGTTTTATATCTATTTACGTTATTGTTATTGTTGTCGTCGTCATCATCCACGGTCACTCACCCCCTTTCAAAGAATACAAAAATCCGCCCCTATAAATAGGGACGGATTTTTCCGCGGTACCACCCAAATTGTCATAATGACCATCTTAGCCCTGATAACGGTAGGTACCGTTTGCTTTTACTAATAATCACGTTCAAAGCAACACTCACAGGTGTCTTTCCATCATGCGGTATCGCAATCTTCCCAGCAACCGATTGCTCTCTGTAGACCCTTGCATCATGTACTTTTCCTGATCATCACTTTTTATATTTACAGAGTATTCTAACTCTTAGTTTTGTAAAATGCAAGCCTTTTTATTAAACTCTACATTTATTTAGTAAGTATTTTTTACGTTTTATTATTATTTACCCATGTAGATTTACATTAGTCTTTTTAATACCCTTAGATAACTTCCATTTTATTACATAATTTCTGTATTTCCCACACATATTAATATCAAAATTGTAACGGAGGTATACATATGAAAAAAGCAATTAGTTTCTTTCTCCTGTTGTTATGCCTAATTGTAGTGAATGAAACACACGCATACTCACCAAAATCTTTACCAACCTCTCAAAACTCTGATCAATGGCAAGTGAATATTGATGAACCGAAAAAAACAAGTAAAAATATGCTTCAAGCTAAAAAAGATGAATTTCAAATATATCAATTTTCAGTAAAAAATGTTGGAGAAAACGAAGTATATAACGTACAAGTTGAAGTCTTCCGCAATGAACCAAATATGAAAACAAAATACGAACTCTTTTCCCTGAAAGAAGGTCGTCTCGCAAGTGGAAAAACTGGATTTAGACATGCTAACTTCCCTGTTTCTACAAAAGCAGATGAGGTTGACGTGATCATTACATGGCAAGAGCATCCTTTCCGCTCTATGCGAAACGGTCAAAAAGTTGAGTCTAGAAAGTTTAAAGAGCATTTTGTTTTTAAAGACACAAAAAAGTAAATAAAATATGAATATATTCACATTCTATTTATATCACCTAATTTACTCATACCAGTTCTTAGAAAAATAAAAAAGTCGTGGGTTATAAATGCCACGACTTTTTATATTAGTTCGTACTAATTCCTCTTGCTGCCCAAATACGATCGATATCAGCAGCGTGTTGTCCGCCATATAAAAGAGCATCCGCTTGCTTAATTGCTTTTGCCCCATCACGGAATTTCGCATTTGGCGTTAATGACCAATGTGATTGTAAAATAATTTTTGTTGCTACATCACGGCCAAAAGCTTGTGCCATTTCGTATTGGCCTTGTGCCCAAATTTCCCCATCATTATGCACTTCGTTCGTTATATCTTTCGGATACACTTTATTCGTATCTAATCGGCGTAAGCATGTCGGATCTGAACTAGAATACGCAGTCGCATCCCATTCTCCAACACATGCTTTTCCGTAACCTGTCGATGATACCGCATCTTCATAAGTAGCGCCTAAGAAATCTCCAAACCCTTCTCCCATCGCTCCGCCTTCTGCTGAACTTCCAAAGCCAGGTACTTGATTGTCTTGAATCGAATGTCCATATTCATGTGCGATAATGCCCGCATCTTCCGCATCATCTACTCCGCCAGTACCGAAAGTCAATGCTTTCGTTGATGGTGAATAAAATGAGTTATCATCAGTTGTACCATTTACATTCACTTTAATGGAACGGTTATTAATATTTTTAAAGCCTAATCCTTGAATGTAACGCTGTAATGTATCAATATGATAATACGACATAACATCTTCAAAGCTATCATTTGCGCGTGTATAGTTAAATTGTAGATTTGTAGATTTTGTCTTCGCTTTTGAAGAAATCGTAACATACTCTCCAATTAAAAATCCTGTACCATCTAACCCTTTTAAAGTAACGGTTTTCAATTGGTTCGTTAAAGCCGCCGAATCTGCATCTTTATTATCCTTTAACCCAGCTAAACTACCGCTAGATACAATTGGGTTAGGTAAAAATACTTTCCCAGTTCCTTCTGCCTTTCGGTTTATATCAACCTTTTTTATTAGCTTCCCATTTTCCGCATCAACAAATGTTTCCCATGCACCGAAAGGTTTATTAGAATGGACTACAACTTTGTATACTGGGATAGCGATTCCCTCTTCAATAATATATCCGAATTCTTTCTCTGTAGGAGCCCATAAGTTTTGCTCACTTTCCCCTCCAACATACGCCATTGATTTCTGTTCTGCTTCTTTTTCACTAATCTTTTTCGTTATTTCCTTCACATTTTGAACAGGCTGGTAATCAGACACAGCAAGTACTCCTTGCCCTTGTCCATTAATAGTAACTGTTATTTGTTTTGAAAATACAGGAGCACCATTGACTACTTGCTGGAACCGAACATATGAAGCTACTGACGTATCCGTTGTAGAAATATATTGTAAATCTGAAAGGTCTGGCTTTAATCCGTATTCCGTAGCATGTCCTTTTAAATATTCAATTGCTTTCTTTTGCGGTGAATACGCTTCTAGCTTTACTTGTTGTTGTTTTTCCAGTGCCGACACAGTAGAAATTGTCCCCATTACTAATGGTACAGTCATTGCCATTGCCACCATTTTTTTGTTAAACATAGAACCACTCCCCCTAATAAATTGAAACCTTTACCCCATTCCTATAAGGCTATCACTGTCCATAAGTAACGAAATAAAGTGAATCTACGAGTAATTCTATATGAGCAATTCTATTACCTTTCCATTTAGGGTGAGTGAAATTTTCTCAATATTTATGTGTAAAACGAAAACAATACTTTAGAAATATATTTCTTTCCCAGTCATACAAAAAGGAAGTTGGAATGATTCCAACTTCCTTTTCACTTTAATTAGCCGAGCTTAATTTAATGCGGACTTTTGTCTCACCTACAGATAGTTCATCGTCGTCATTCGTTAAGTGATCAAATGTAAATTGCTTAACGAGTAAATTTTCTTCCAATAAATCTTTATGATTCGTTAACGTTTGCTGTAGTTCTTCTTCTGTATCAAGAATTACATCCACTCGTAAATTAACCGGTAAATTCAACTGTTTACGATATTCTTGAACGGCGCGAATAAATTCACGTGCTACCCCTTCTTGTAACAATTCTTCCGTTACATTCGTATCTAACATAACCGTATATTGTCCGTTAGTCGTATTGGAGAAGCCTGATTTTGCAACTTTCTCTACCAACACATCTTCAGCCGTTACAACTACTTCTTCTCCTGATGCTGCTTCGTAAACTGCTCTTTCTGTAGATACAAAGTTTTGTACCTCTTCTTGTGATAATTGTTTTAACCAGCCGTTTACTGCATTCACATTTTTACCGAACTTCGGTCCCGCCGTTTTAAAATTCAGCTTTAATTGATAAGATGTATACTTCGTTTCATCTAGTTCAACATGGAATGCCTTCACATTTAGTTCATCCATAACGATATCACGATAAGATTCCCAATCGATATCATTTTCGTTATGCTCAAGTAATACCAGCTCTGCTAACGGCTGTTTTACTTTTAATGAATGTTGATTACGATTACTTCTTCCAAGTTCAACAACTTGTAAAACAGCATCCATTTCCGCTTCTAACTTCGGCTGAAGTAGTGATTCATTTACAACTGGATAATCTTCTAAATGAACACTACTACCCTCTAAATTCAGATGAATATCTTCAGCGACAAACGGTGTAAATGGTGCAATTAATTTACTAATTGTTACAAGCACTTCATGAAGTGTCTCATATGCAGCTGCTTTTTCAGCATTCATACCAGATTCCCAAAAACGATTGCGTGATCGTCTTACGTACCAGTTACTCACTTCATCTACAAGCGCCGCAATTTCACGAGCTGCATTCGTAAATTGATAATCATCAAGTGCAGTTCTTACCTTTCTCGTTGTGCTATGCAATCTTGATAACACCCATTCATCTAATTTCGTCCGTTTAACATCATATGTTTCTTTCGGATTATACTCATCTAAACTTGCATATAAAACATAGAAGCTATACACATTGACTAACGTATCTACAAATTTAGATTTCGCTTCTTGTACTGTTCTTTCAGAGAATCGCTTCGCGTTCCACGGAGCACTGTCAACAAGAAGAGCCCATCGTAGTGCATCCGCCCCAAATTTCTCTACTAAATCTACAGGATCTAGTGCGTTACCTTTACTTTTAGACATTTTCTGTCCTTCTTCATCTAGAACATGCCCAAGTGATAATACTCGTTTATATGGTACTTTCCCTGTATATAGTGCTGATACTGCCAATAAACTATAAAACCAACCGCGTGTTTGATCAATTCCCTCCGCAATTACATCTGCTGGAAACTGTTCTTCAAATAACTCTTTATTTTCAAACGGGTAATGATATTGCGCAAAAGGCATGGAACCACTATCAAACCAAACATCAATTACTTCTGGTGTACGGTTCATTGTACTTCCGCATTTTTCACAGCACACTTGTACTTCATCTACATATGGCTTATGCAATTCTAAATCTTCAGGCGTTTCTTTTGTACTATGCTTTCTTAATTCAGCAATACTTTTCGGTGCGAATTGATGATCACAGCTTTCACATTCCCATACATTTAATGGTGTTCCCCAATATCTATTTCGGCTAATATTCCAGTCCACCATATTTTCTAAAAACTTTCCAAAGCGTCCGTGCTTCATATGATCTGGATACCACGTGACGGAATTATTATTTTGTAAAAATGTTTCTTTAATCTCAGTTGTTCGAATTAACCAGCTTTCTCCTGCATAATAAAGTAACGGTGAATCACAGCGCCAACAGTGTGGATAGCTATGCTCATATTTTTCTTTATGGTATAACAAGCCTTCTTTTGCTAAATATCGAACGATATCGACATCACATTCTTTTACGAACTTGCCTTTTAGAAATGGTACTGCCTCTGTATACTCACCTTTTCCATCTACAACATGTAAGAAAGATAACCCTTCACTTTGAACGACTCTATAATCGTCCTCCCCATAAGCTGGAGCGATATGAACAAGTCCAGTACCACTATCTGCAGTAACAAAATCTGCCGCAATCACACGGTATCCATTTGTAACTTCCTTCATAGGAAACGGTGCTGTATATGAAATATTTAATAATTCTTCTCCTTTATGGATAGACACTACTTCATAATCTTCTTTAAGCACTTCTTGCACACGTTCTTTTGCAACAATATACACTGACTCTTCTTGTTTTGCTTTTACGTATTCCATATTCGGATGTACGGCAAGTGCAACATTCGCTGGGAGCGTCCACGGTGTTGTCGTCCATCCAAGGAAATACTCATTTTCACTATCTTTCACTTTAAACTTAACTGTGGCGCTTAAATCTTTAACTGTTTTGTATCCTTGTGCAACTTCATGTGAACTAAGTGATGTTTGACAGCTTGGACAGTACGGTGAAACTCTATGCCCTTTATATAACAAGCCTTTCTCATGAATTGTCCCTAAAATATGCCATACACTTTCGATATATGGATTCTCTAAAGTAACGTATGGATCATCCATATCTACCCAATAACCGATACTTTCAGTAAATTCACGCCACTGCTTCTCATATGTGAATACACTTTCTTTACACTTTTGAATAAATGTTTCAATGCCGTACTCTTCGATTTCATGTTTACCTGAAATGCCAAGTTGTTTTTCAACACCTAATTCTACAGGTAATCCATGTGTATCCCATCCGGCTTTTCTTAAAACTTTATATCCAGCCATCGTTTTATATCTCGCTACTAAATCTTTAATCGCCCGCCCAAGTGCATGGCCGACGTGTGGTAATCCGTTCGCAGTTGGTGGCCCTTCATAAAACACAAAAGATTGTGCGCCTTCTCGATTCTGAATTGATTGCTCAAAAATACTTTGCTCGCTCCACTGCTTACGAATACGTGTTTCTCTCCCTACAGCTGACTCTTTTACATCTACTTTTTTCATGTACAATCACTCCTTTGAATTTTTTAAAAGCACACAAAAAACCCGTCCCTATGAAGTAGGGACGGGTTTACCCGCGTTACCACCCTAATTCTATTAGCTTTTCACTAATAGCACTTAGCAACGTACTAACATACGCGTTCTTTGTAACGGTAGACATCCGTCCGAGCTTACTTTATTCAGCCACGGCTCCTCGGAGATGATTTTCAAATAACGTCTGCACACCGGATTTCAGCAATACACCGGCTCTCTGGGGAACAGCTCACTATTCTACTCTTTCTCGTCTTCAGATTTGTATACTTTATTAAAAGTTATTTTATTCCATTGGGCAATTAATTGTCAACCAATTCAAAACATATTTTTATTTATATCCTCTTTCTCTATTCTTATACAATTACTTTTCAAATTCTCTCAATCCTGCTAAATCTTCATCTTCCTCTGCAAGTTCAGCAAAAAATCCTGTTTCATCTTCACGAAGCACAATTTCAAGTTCATCTCTTGCCTCTTCATTTCTGTTTAATAATGTTAAATAACAAGCATGATCGTATCTTGCTAACAAGTCAGTAGCATCAATTGCTAATATTTCACTTGTTATTTTTTCTGCCTTTGTCGTTTGCCCAGCTCTATGATACGAAGATGCTAAAGCAAGAAGAATTGCTGTTTCATTTGGATGATGTACAGAAGCATCTTCTAATAAATAAATCGCATCCTCATACCTCTCTTGACTTTGATATACTTCTGCTAAAGCAAGGAATCCTCTACTTACAAATGGTGTTTTCTCAATTAATTGCAAGTAAATTTTTTCGGCTTTTCTTTCTTCGCCTAGCTTACATAATACATTCGCTTGTAAAAGAAGAGTGTCATAATCATCCGGTAGCTCTCGAACCATTTGTTTCGTTAATTCAAAAGCATCTCGTAACATATCTTCTTCCTCACACTCAATGAAAAGATTTACAAGTTGCTTCGCTACATCATAATCCCACTTATTTTCTAACGATGTTTGTAATACCTCTATCGCTTCTTTATTCATCGCTGCATTCTCATAAAATATTGCGAAACGCTGCGCTACCATACTATTTTTCGGGTTTAACTTCAAGGAGATTTCAAATAAATCAATAATAACTGTAATCATTGAAATTTCCTTCGCACGATTTTTCATGCGATAAAATGCTCTTTTAAATATAGATTTTTTTGGTTGCTCATTTTGCTGCCTTTCTACTAATCTTTCGGCAACTGCAGTAGCTGCATACATAAACGCTGTACTTCTTTCTGCTTTTCTCACCTTTAACGTATGAAGTACGTCTCGTATTTGGGATAATTTTTTATGTTGTTCCATTGCTTTTACGTACACACCAAATATACGTTCACTTTCCAAATCTTTATGCATTACTTTCAGCGCAACTTCGATTGCTTCTGCACTCTGCTTTTTAACTAGCACTTTCGCATAATGATATAGTACTTCCACATGCTCTTCATCTATTTTCATTGCATATTCGATATATTCTTTTTCTTTATCTATATCATCCATCGCGCCAAACACGTATGCAATCGCATCTAAACGCCATGTTTCAGGAACTTCTTCCGCTAATTTTTCTAATTCAACTAGCAATTCTTCCTGAAGATTCATTTCTACTGAAAGCTGCGCTAAATATTCCATATTTATATGCATTGGTTCTTCTTTCATCGCCTGGACCATATGATTTTGTTCTTTGGAACGATTCTCTTCTTTTTCATATATTTCTGCAAGTTGTAAATGTACACCTCGGAAGTTTGCATCAAGCTCTAAACATGTTTCATACGCTTGTTTTGCTTCTGTCAATTGTCCTAATGCCATATATGTTTCGCCAATTCGAAAATATGGAAATGCAGTTCTCTTTTGTTCTATTGCCTTGTTGTATCTCTTCATTGCTTGATCATACTGTCCAATAGATTCATATAAAACACCAGCGTAACAACCGTATTCAATTACTTCCGTTTTCTCTTTTTCTAACGTTCTTAAAAACGCTATGCCTCGTTGCACAAAAGCTGTGTCTTTTATTCGATTTACATACTCATCCAACACGCTCGCTATATTAGCGTATACGCTTCGTATACCGTTCTCTAATTTAGAAAGTGCAAGTTTTAACTCTTTTTCATCCCCACCTAATGCCATTTCAGCATCCCATAGCACCATGCCAGCATTCATAAGGAAATCTTGATTGTCTTCAAATTGCTTATTGATACTAACAATATAGTTTTTTGCATCCTCATATTGTTCCTTTGCCATATAAACTTGAGTTAAACCGAAATGAGAATATACATCTTCATTATTTTCTTCTAAAGAACGCTTATATATAGTTTCCGCTTCTTCAAGTTCATCATTTTGAAAATGTACATCTCCTAAACGAACATATAAAGATGCCTGATCTTCACAATTTTGAATTCCTTGTAATAAAATTTCCTTCGTACTTTTCTCATCATCCATATCTGATTCATAGATTTCCGAAAGCTTCGTATATAAATAGGCTGCTGTTTTATCTAATTGAATTGCTACTTTAAGTCCTTTTACCGCCAAATACACTTTCCCTAAATGCTGAGCACATCTTGCACGTTCATACCATATGTGCGCTTCATACTTATATTCTTTTAATAAATCATTAAAGAATCCATATGCTTCTTCATATCGTTCTAAATCTATTAAAATTAAACCGTGATTTACAAGTGTAAACCTTTCTGGGCTACGTTCTATAGCTGTTAGAGAATACTCTAGCCCCTTTTCGGATTGATCCATATACATGTATGATAATGCTAAGAAACTCCACGCAACTGGTTGATCTGCATCCAATTGTAATGATGAACGAAAACTAGCAATCGCTTCTGCATAATTATCTTGCTCAAAAGAATAACGTCCATTTATAAAATGATACAACGCTTGATTGCTTTTCTTCTCCACACTTTGAAGCATATGTCCTGCTTTTTCCATATCTTGCAGACGAATAAAACACTGTGCACTATGCAATTTCACAAAGTCAGAGCTTGGAAACTTTTCCATTAATTTTTCTATACAAAACTGAATAAAATCTTTATCTACCTCAGCATCTAAATGTTTAATCGTATATAGCCAAGTGTTTGGGTTTTCACTTGTTTCTTTTAAAAATAGTACTAACTTTTCAATTCCCTCTTTATCTTGCTCAGCTAAATGATCTGTAAGAGAAAAGATTGTTTTATAATAAGTGTGTTCTTCCTCATTTAAAAATGAAAGTTGTTCCATTCTATCTTTTGGTATAAACGTAATAGCTAAACAATCTGTATAACGATATTTTTCTTGTAACTTATCATATTCCACAAGAATCGGTTCCAAGAAATTCGGATCTTGAATATAAAAAGCTTGCAGTACATCGTCATAACCAGAAAGCACTTGTACATGGGAAGCGTGCTCAATATCTATACTTAATAAAACGGGAATACCTTGATTGAGTAATTTCTTATAATTTTCCTCATTCCCTTGAAAATAACGATATTCGTAACCTTGCTCTTCTATATATGTAACTGTATCTGAAAACTTAGAACCTGTTACATCAAAAATATGTTGTGCAATTTCGTCTTGCGTACGTTTTTCTCCCCATACCCCTAACATCATTTCCAAACTAGTCGGAACGCAATAGTTATCCTTCTGTACAACCGGAACTATCGGTAAGCGAACCTTTTTTCCATCAGGATTTTTTTCTATATGATGATATAGAGAATTTTTTAAACTCTTTTCACTTTTCAATAGTGCTTGCAAATCGTGAATATTATTCATTTTATAAAATGCTTCTGCACGTAAATGTACAAAATAAGTTGTATATGCATGATGCGGAAGCATATGATTCATTTTATCTATTACCACTAACATTTCTTCATAGCACTCTAAATCTAATAAATATTTTACTTTTTCAAAATAGAAATATGGTACTTGAGGGAACTTTGCAATCGCATCATTAATGAGTTGTAATGCTCGCTGCTGTTCACCTTTATATGCATATAATTGCGCCAATAAGTACGTAGCTAACTCTTCACAATCTTTATGCTGCTGACCAGCTAAAAGTTGTTCCTCTGCTTTCTCCCACTCACCAGTCTGTATATATAAGTAACCCCATTTATCAAAAACTGCGCGTGTACTATACTTTTCTGCCTTTTGCATATAGGCATAAGCCTCTTCATTGCGCTTCATATCTAACAAACATCTAACTAACGTAAAATATGCTTTCGTTAAAACATCCGCATCAGTTTCTTCTTCATTTACCTCTTCCAAAGAATCTTTTAATAATTGTTCAGCATCAAGGATTTTACGCTCATCAATTAACTCATCACAATATAAAGAGAGCGTTCTCATATTTGGGAATTTTTTATAAGTATAACGAATTAAAAAGGAGCTGTATTGATGCATCAAACCTTCATCAGCAAGACGAATTAATGTATCAAACTCCTTGGGTGATGAAACGTTAGAAAGCCAGTTCTTCACGTATGATAACTTTTTCGTTTCTTTTATATGTGCAATTTCATTATTTATCTCCTGTAATCCATCTACAAATCTCTTTTCTTTTAAACAAATCTCTAATTGCTTAAAATCTAGCATGCATTCACCTCAAATTATTATTTATACTGCCATTTGCAAGCAGTATTCTAACCTACTTGCTTAGATTTTACACATCATATAGTATGCATTCAACTAAAACCTCATATAATGAACGATATTATTTAATATTATTCAAGTTTACAACTAAATATCTTAAAAACGATGATTTTTCTTGGTATTTTATTTAATTTGATGTAATATCGTATTATCTTGAAACAATGTTTTAGAGATCATAATCAGCAAATGAAATTATATCAACAATTATTTAAATATATCTATCGCAACTTACAATATATCAACGATTTTTCAAACATATCTACCGTAACTCAAAATATATTAACGATTCGACAAAGGATATCGATTTGGAAGTAAAGGCAACAAAATTAAACCTAAATAACCATATCCACAACCATAATCAACAATATGTACAGGTTCAGTAATCTTCCAAACTAAATTGACTAAAAAACTTAAATAATCATCGTTATAATATAAATCTCTCGTATTTCTTAAATACGCTAGCCTACTATTCCAATCATATTTTTCCAAAACCCATGCCTCCTTTTATATACAAAACTATAGTTCTCCATTTAATAAATGTATTCCTATGTTTCTAAAAATTTTAGAGATGTTTAATTTTAATTAATACGTTAAATTGTACATATTCTTTACTCTCCCACTTATTTGACAAACTAATCTAAAAAAAATAAAAAGGACTACATACCTGAAACGATATATATTCCTTTTCATAACAATATTGGAATAAACAGAAAATTAGGTAGTACAATCACAATCTGAGCAATCGGTACAATCTATTACGTCACAATCTAAATTCCCCCTTTTTTTGCTTCTTTTTAAATAAAAATATAGTAGCACCATAAATAACACGCAAATAACAAAAGCTATTGTTGCTTCTATATATTTTTCATGAATGATAAAACCAATTCCACTTCCACCTGATATAAAAATTAGAATTATGTAAATCCAAAACATGTAAGTAGCTACCTCCGTTGATATTTGGTTTAAGATATAATCCATATAATACTAGATACAATAAATAATCCCATGCCATTACCGCTTAATAAACCGGTCGTTACTCTTAGTAAATTTGTGCTGCTTCTCCATTTCCACTTTTGGGTGAATCCATCGATTAATAATGGAATTTGAGCGAAAAAGGATAACATTAATGAGAGACTAAACGAAGGCGTTATAAAAAAATATATTGGGAACATACAGAAACCAATAAACATACCTGTGCATCGTGCACATAAAGGTATGTATTTTTGTAGTTTAAGGAAACTCCTTTTCGGTATTCTATGACAAGGAATATGTAAAATGAAATCTCGGATCAATACGAACCATCCTCTCTACAAATATTTTAATTGATTTCGCAACAAAATTATATAGTTCTTACACTTCGTAGCGTATAACACTTTATAGATAAGAATTTATTCAAGAAAATACAAAAAGACAACTCAGGTTAATGATCGTCTGATTTGTCTTTTTATCACAATATTACGCTTTAATTTGATCTGCAGTTCTTCACTAAAGTAATTTGAATATTTCTCACTGCGTATAAGAACAAAATTATTATTTTACATCTCCTCAGGAGCCTCCACCCCAAGTAAACGTAATCCTTCTTTTAATACAACCGTCACAGCATAAGCTAATGCGAGTCTACTGTCTTTCTCTTCGTTCTCTTCTAATATGCGAACATTACCGTAATATTTATTGAATGCTTGTGCTACATCTAATACGTATTTTGAAATAATGGATGGCTCATTTTTGTTGAAGGCCGCTTCAATTACTTGAGGGAATTTATTGAGTAATTTTACAACGCTCCAACTATGATTATCTTTTAATGCAAAAGTACATGTTTCAAATTCTACACTTTCTTTTCTTAAAATAGAGCAAGCACGCGCATGCGTGTACTGTACATAAGGTCCTGTTTCCCCTTCAAATTTCAACATATTTTCTAATGAGAATTCGATATTATGCATACGCTCATTTTTCAAATCGTGGAAAATAACTGCTCCAACACCGACTTGTTTTGCTACTTCTTCTTTTTGTTTTAAATTAGGGTTTTTCTCTTCAATATTTTGTTTCGCAAGTGCAACTGCTTCTTCAAGTACTTCTTCTAGTAATATAATTCTGCCCTTACGTGTGGACATTTTCTTACCATCTTTTAAAATGAATCCAAACGGTACATGTTCCATTCCATCAACCCAAGTGTATCCAAGCTTTTTTAATACAGTGAAAAATTGATTAAAATGCAAGCTTTGTTCAGGTCCTACTACATATAAAGCTTTATCAAATTCGTATGTGTTTTGACGATACAATGCCGCTGTTAAATCACGTGTTGCGTAAATGGTAGCACCATCTGATTTTCTAATTAAACAAGGCGGCATACCCTCTTCTTCTAATTTAACGACTAATGCGCCTTCTGATTCTTCCAGTAAGTCGTGCTCTTCTAAAATCCCAACAAAGTCTTCCATTTTATCGTTATAGAAAGCTTCGCCTTGAAAATTTGTAAACTCCACACCGAGTAGATCATAAATACGAGAAAATTCTTTTAAAGATTCGTAACGGAACCAATTCCAAAGCTCGACTGCTTCTTCATCACCTTCTTCTAGCTTTTTAAACCATGCACGACCTTCTTCTTCTAGTTCTTCATTCTCTTTTACTTCTTCATGAAACTGAACATATAACTTAAATAACTCACGTATTGGATCTTCTTTAACTACTTCTTCATTTCCCCATTTTTTATATGCGGTAATTAATTTTCCAAACTGTGTTCCCCAATCGCCAATATAATTAATTCCGACAACTTCATACCCACATTTTTCGGCAATATGTTTCAGCGAATTACCGATCATTGTAGAACGTAAATGCCCCATTGAAAAAGGTTTCGCGATATTAGGAGAGGAATAATCGATAACTACTGTTTTTTCACATCCAAAGTGATTTTGACCGTACTCTTCTTTCTCCGCTAAAATTGTTTTTAATACTTCATCACTTACTGTTTGACGATTAAAAAAGACGTTTACATAAGGACCAACGGCTTCTACTTTCGTAAAGAATGAATCATTTAATTTCTCCACAACTTCCTTTGCAATAATAGCTGGTGATTTCTTATATTGCTTCGCTAGTGAAAAACATGGGAACGCTGCATCTCCGAATTCATCTTGTTTTGGTGTTTCAATTAAATCTAAAATTTGACTTTGTGTTAATTCATTCGCAAGAATATTTGATAAACTTTTCGCAAACTGTGTTTTATATTCCATACTACAACCTCCTTATTTTTTTAAACACAAAAAACTCGTCTCTATATAAGAGACGAGTTTTAACCCGTGGTACCACCCTTGTTGTTCATTTCGAACCACTTTCCCGTTTATAACGAGGACAGGGGGCCTCGGCTTACTCTACTATTCATTCAAGAAGCATCTCCGAAGTGCGCTTCATCTTTTCTTCCGCACTAGGCTCACACCATCCCTAGCTCGCTTTCCTTCTGAAAAAGACTACTCTCTTCATCACAGACAGTATATTTAATTAATTATTGCTTATTATACATCTTTTCAAACAATTAGCAAGGGTCAATTACACCAAAATGAAACTTTGCACTTTTTCTTTTGTATACGTGAAAATTATGTTTTTCAAATCTAGAACTACGGAAATGATCTTTCAGAACGACATGCTTTCTCGCCACACGCTTCGCTTCCGCAATTGTTTCATCAGTAATATCATGATACAAAGCGAAGTGTTTTAACCCTTTAATTCCATCTGATTCTATTACAGTTTCTTCAAACATCGGATCAAGGTATACAACGTCATAACTATTATCTTCACATTGTGTTAAAAATGCGTAATGCTCCGTTTGCTTTACTTGGATTCTTTGCATCGCTTCATCGATTTCAGAAACAGATGAAGACCATGTTTTCAAACCATTTCTCATGATATAAGCCATATATTTATTGCCTTCAAGTCCTGTTACTTTTCCACTTTCACCAACAATATAACTAGCTACAATACTATCTGATGCCATACCGAGCGTACAATCTAATACTGTCATTCCGCTCTCTAATTTAGCAGCTTGTACAAACGGATCGTGTTCTCCGCGCATTAACCTTTTCACACGAAACATCGCTGAATTTGGATGAAAGAAGAACGACTCTTCCGTACCTTTTGGATAAATAGCTAATCGGTTCTTCCCTACGACAAGCACATCTTGTTCATACTGCTCATGCAGTTTGTGCACAGGTATATCATTACGTAAAACGAAAGAACAATTTAATTCGTCCGCTACCTTATTTGCATAAGTTGTCATTTCTTTATTTGTTCTTCCTGCTGTTGTTACTATCATTTTTTCACCTCTATATAAAGAAAAGAGGGAGATTCACTCTCCCCCTACTTTAGCAATTCTTTTCGAAAGCCTGTTCTAAGTTTGTAATAATTTCGTCCATTGTTGCGCCTTCAATTTCATGACGGTGAATGAAGTGAACAACTTCTTTTCCTTTTAGTAATGCCATAGATGGTGAAGATGGAGGGATTTCTCCGAAGTATTCACGCATTTTTGCAGTAGCATCTTTATCTTGACCTGCAAATACAGTTACAAGATGATCAGGTTGTTTTTCAGCGCGAACTACCGCTTGACCTGCTGATGGACGTGCTAAACCAGCTGCACAACCACAAACTGAGTTTACAACTACTAAAGTTGTACCTGATGCATTCTCCATAAATTCTGTAACAGATTCTTCTGTAGTTAATTCTTCAAATCCAGAACGCACTAATTCTTGGCGCATTGGAATTACCATTTGGCGCATGTATTCTTCATAAGCATTTGACATCGTGTAATCTCTCCTTCAACTTTCATTCTAAATTCATCATATCACGCTCTATTAATAGGTGCAAAAGAAAGATAACGATGATTTCATTTTTTTGTAGGGATTTCACAAACCCCTTCACGGCAGTGTCCAACTGGGACAAGTTTTCTATTGTTAGCGATATAATCATATACTTTGCTTCCAAATCCAAGTACGATAGATAGTTTTATAAAAGGCACTGCAAACCAATAAGATGGAACGGCTTTTGCTAATACGTTAATGCTATGAATTCCGTCATACCACTTATTATTTTTTAAAATATACAATCTTTGTTCCATCTTACTTTGTAATTCTTGAGAAAGTTCATATTTCTCAACTACATCTTCATCTCGAAATGAAACAAATTTCATCTTACCCTTTTTATCTACTTTTTTCGTACGTTCTGCCACTGCCGTGCACATCGGACACCAACTATCATAGAAAACAATCATAAACTATTCCCCTTTACGAGACTCCGTCATTTGTTTCCACACTGAACCTTTTGCTTCTTCGCCGCCTTCAATACGCTCTAACGCAAGACGCGCTTGCATCGCTACTTCAAACTCCGGATCATCTTGCGCTATTTTTAATACTGGAATAGCACTTTCATCTCCAAGTTCAAATAAGAACATTGCTGCACGCCATCGTACTAATTTACTTGGATCTTTCAGAGATTTAATCATAACGAACATCGCTGCTGGATCACCTACATCTGATAAGCAATCGCCCGCTGTACGGCGAACACTTACAGAACGATCTAATAACGCTTTATATAATAACGGTAATACTCCTTCACCTTTTACCATGCCTAAATATGCTGTTGCTAAACGGCGGATAGATACTTTCTCATCATCTAACGCTATTTTCAATACTGGCATATCCTCTTCAGTAGGATCCATTTGCTCTAAAGCTGCAAAACGTTTTTTCCAGTCGGAATCTTTCATCATCTCTTCTGTTACTTTATATGGCTCACGCTTTTGAATCGTTACTTCAACTGCTCCTGCCTGATTTAATAATTCTTTAACCGTTTCATTTACACGTTCTTCTGAATAAGCAGCAACAATTTCTTCTACTACTTCTTTCCCGATTTCTTCAAAATTACCGTAACGTGTACTTTGCTCTACCCACTTACGCTCTTTCACAACGTTAGGTGCAGACATTTGTACTTTCATAATGGATTCTTTAAAACGATCAGGTAAGCCAACACGCTCTTCTGTCGTTCCATCTGTTAACTTCACTTGCATTGGAATTGTAAAGAACATTTGAACAAACACTTTTACTTCTCCAAAATGAGAAAGTTGTTGTGCTTCACTTTCTTCCACTATTTCTTCACCGAAAACGGCACGAACTTGTTGTAATAAAACTTTCCAGTCATACTTCGCATTACGCTCTACTGCTAAAAAGTCTGCAACATGGTACACACCTTTAATACCTTCAATTTTCAAAATTTCTTGCACTTGCACTGGTGCTTGTTCTTTATTTTCATTTGTATAATTATTACGCGCTCCTGATGGTAATACTTCATTCAAAATAACTTTCATTGTATTTGGGCTTGGCGTCGGTTCAATTGCTTTAATCTTCACGTAAAAAACTCTCCTTTATTGCGTGTTCTTAGCTGTATTGTAACATGTTACCCCTTTATACTCCTACTCGGATGCTTAATTTTACTAATTCCTCTTCTACATTTTTAGAATTTCAATTATTTCTATTTTCACCTAATCGTTCCGGAACTATAGTTAAAAAGTATACAACAGCTACAAGAAGGTTTGTCTTCAATTATTACAGAAGCGAAAGAGACAGGAAAATTAAACAGTCAATGGGATATAAATATTATCACTTCTACTATTATGAGCACTTATTTTTATACACTAATGTCGCACTCGCTATTACACGAAAATGAAATCAATGCGAAAAATATACTCAATCAACAATTAGATGTTATTTGGGAAGGTATCAATCAAAAATAATAGAGGGCTATGCTGTGCTACATAGCCCTCTTAATTTTTAATGCTCTTTACGTTCTACCCCGATGCTCCCTCCCTCCTTCTCTCCAAAAATGTAATACTCTCAATCACAACTTCAGTTCTATATATTCTCTTTCCTTGTTCATCATCGTAATTACTCGTATGAATACGCCCGGTAATCCCAACAAGTGACCCCTTCGTACAATATTCTGTTACATTTTCAGCCGACCTTCGCCAAACAACACAATTTATAAAATCCACTTGTTGTTCACCTAAACTATTTCGAAATCCTCTATTCACTGCAACACATATTCGTGCATAAGCGACTCCTTGTTTTGTGTAGTATAATTCTGGCTCCTTTGTCAATCTACCGATTAATACAACTCGATTCATCATAAGTTATACCACCTCACATATTTTTCTTCATTGTAAAGAAAAATGTTGGAAGGGTAAAAAATACAAAACGACGTGTTTGTAAGGAAAAATTATTCCTTTATATCTTACAAAAGTAAAAAAGAAACCCTACATATTTTAAACATGTAAGGTTTCCAAAAATATTATACTTCACTGCAAGATATGTAATATCCACCACGAGCCATCTTTATTTTAGCGCGGTACATTATATTTTCTAAGTTGAAAATAATCGGTTTAACTTTACTCTCAAATTTTAAGTCTTCATTATATTCAGCCGCATATCCTTCGATAGCTGAAGTAATAGCTTCTGCTGACGGATATGTTAAAGCATCATCTAGTTCTATGAAAAAACTTTTAGAAAATAGTTTTTTCATAATCCTTTTTTCTCTTTCATCATATTCCATCTCCCTTCAGTTCAGACTCCCAACATCCATCTTCTCAATTTATCTTTGAAAATAGAAAAATCCTGCACATTTCATGCAGGATTTTTTTATTAGTCATTTTTCGTAAAGTAAGAAACGAAACGAAGAATTTCTAAGTATAACCATACTAGAGTCATCATTAGACCCATTGCACTGTACCATTCCATATATTTTGGAGCTTGGCTACGTGCGCCGCTTTCGATTAGATCGAAATCTAGTAATAGATTTAATGCAGCAACTACAATAACAACCGCACTAATGATAATACCGATTGTTCCACCTTGGTGAATATATGGAACAGTTACACCGAACATGTTTAATAAGAATACGATTAAATACATAACCATAATCCCCATTGTAGCGGCAATTACACCCGTACGGAATTTATCAGTTACTTTTACTACGCGCGTTGCATATAAAACTAACATCGCAAATAGAATAGAAATTGTTAGTAATACAGCGTTTAAAACGATAGTATCGCCAAATTTCATTGTATAAACCGCTGAAATACTTCCTAACACTACCCCTTCTACCGCTGCATAGATTGGCGCACCGATAGGTGATATGCGTGGGAAGAATATAGACGCAAACGCAACGATTGCCGCAACAACTAAAGCACCAATTAATACTGGCATCTTCATCGTACCTTGCGTCATCTGTATGTATGAATAGACAGACGTTGCAAGCAGCAAGAAAAGCATGATAAACGTCTTGCCTACTGTTCCACCAATAGTCATCGCAGAAGTATTTGCACCCTCTTTACGGAATGCCTCTTTTTTCAACATTGGATTAGATGTTCTCATTTTTTCCCTCCTAAAATAGGTTCTACCAATAGTGTAAAGTTTTTCTCTTTACATTTCAATATATGCAGCTTGTTTTTATTTTAATCCTTCAACGATGTCAGATAACTCACTCCATCTTTCCATCGTTTTTTCTAGCTCTTCTTCTGTTTTCTGCTGTGCTTCAGATAATTCTTGTGCCTTTGTGAAGTCAGATCCAACTTTCGCAAGTTCTTCTCCAATTGACTCAATTTTCTCTTCTAGTTCGGCAATTGTATCTTCAATTGTTTCCCATTCACGCTGCTCATTGTATGAAAGTTTACGTTTACGTTGTTGTTTTGGAGCTTCTTCTACTACTTTTTTCTCTTTTTGAACTTCCGCTTTCTCAATAAGTTCTTTCGTCTTTTCCATTTCTAAATAGTCCGTATAACTACCTAGGAATTCACGCACTTCGCCCTCACCACTAAAGATGAACAATTCATCTACTACTTTATCTAAGAAGTAACGGTCATGCGATACAGTTAAAACGACACCTGGGAAATCTTCTAAATAATCTTCTAGCACTGTTAATGTTTGTGTATCTAGATCATTCGTAGGCTCATCCAGCAATAGTACGTTTGGTTCTCCCATTAAAATACGTAATAAATATAAACGTCTTCTTTCACCACCAGATAGTTTACCAAGCGGTGTACCATGTGAATGCGTCGGGAACAAGAAACGTTCTAGCATTTGAGATGCGCCAATTACTTTTCCATCTGTTGTATGAATAACTTCTGCAATCTCTTTAATGTATTCAATCATACGCTGATTTAAATTCATCTCTTCATTTTCTTGCGTATAATAAGCAACTTTTACAGTTTGCCCAACTTCAATTTCACCACTATCAGGAGATAATTTTCCTGCAAGCATATTTAATAGTGATGATTTCCCGCTTCCATTTGCTCCGATGATTCCGATACGATCACCAGGCTTCACAATATGATTAAAGTTATGTAATACTGTTTTATCACCAAATTTTTTCGTTACATCTTTTAATTCAAGTACTTTCTTTCCTAAACGACTTCCACTTAATGCAATATCAACTGATTGCTTCGTCGCTGGTCCTTCTTGTCCCTTCAGCTCATCAAAACGCTGAATACGTGCTTTTTGTTTTGTCGAACGCGCTTTTGCACCACGACGAATCCAAGCAAGTTCACGACGATATAAATTTTGGCGTTTTGATTCTTGTGCCGATTCTTGCTCTTCACGAAGTGCTTTTGCTTCTAAAAATGTACTATAGTTTCCTTCGTAGCTATATAGTTTACCATTGTCTAATTCAAAAATACGGTTTGTCACACGATCTAAGAAATAACGATCATGGGTTACAAGTAATACCGCACCTGTATATCTTGCTAAATATTCTTCCAACCATTCAACTGTCTCATGGTCAAGATGGTTCGTAGGCTCATCCAAAATTAATAAATCAGGTGTTTCAATAAAACATTGCGCCATTGCAATACGCTTTTTTTGTCCACCAGATAGGTTTCCAACAGTCGCTGTAAAATCAGTAATTCCTAATTTCGTTAATAACGATTTTGCATTCGCATTTGCTTCCCATGCACTCATCGCATCCATACGTTGCTGCACTGCAAATAATTGTTCCTGTACTTTTTCATTACTTGGATCTTTTTCGATATTTAATAGTGCCTTTTCATAATCACGAAGAAGACGAATTAAAGGTGTATCACCATGGAACACTTGCTCTAATACTGTTAGTTTTTCATCAAACTCTGGTTGCTGTGATAAATAACTAATTGTATACCCGCGTGAATGCGTCATATCACCTGTATCGGGAATTTCTGCTCCTGCAATAATTTTTAATAACGTTGATTTACCAGTACCATTTACACCAATAATTCCGGCACGATGTCCCTCAGTAATACTAAATGATAGTCCATCAAATAACGGTTTTTCTCCGTATGATTTCGATAAGTTCTCCACAGTTAACATTTTCATATTTGTGCATTCCACTCTTTCATAAATTGTTCAATAAACTGTTCCATATAACGATGACGAACTTCAGCCTCTTGTTTTGCCGCGTTCGTATTCATTAAGTCTTTTAATTTTAAAAGTTTTTCATAAAAATGATTTAAAGATGGATCGTTATTTTTTCTATACTCTTCTTTCGTCATTCCTTCACGCGGCGGAATAGTTGGATCATACATTAATCTCCCTTTCGCTCCTCCGTATGCAAATGTACGAGCAACTCCAATTGCACCAAGAGCATCTAAACGATCGGCATCTTGAACAATTCTACCTTCAAGTGACTC
Organism: Bacillus hominis; assembly: GCF_030348325.1. NCBI lineage: Bacteria > Bacillati > Bacillota > Bacilli > Caryophanales > Bacillaceae > Bacillus > Bacillus hominis. Next base: position 1,985,118 of record NZ_JAUCFS010000005.1, on the reverse strand, counting down.
AACTGTGCCACCATGACCGCCCTTATAAGACATATTGGCGATGATATGAAGAACATGCTTACTTTCCTCTTCTTCAACACGTAACTCTTCTAACCAATCAGAAACTTTTTTCATTCCTGCTTCTTCACTCTCATTTAACTTCTCATCTGCTACATCGTGAAGTAATGCTGCCATTTCAATTATAAAACGATTTCCACCTTCTTGCTCGGATAAAGAAATCGCCAATTTATGTACGCGTTCAATATGATACCAATCATGCCCACTCGCATCTTTTTCTAAAATATGTTTTACGAAAGTTATTGTTTTTTGTATTTTTTCTTGTTTTATCATTTTATCTTCACCCAGTTTCTTATTGTAACACGCCTGCATTTATTCATCACATATTTTCTTGTCCGCCCATACACTAGGTGGTAGGCATCATCATGAAGGAGGAATAAAAATGTTCTATAATAATCAACCACCTTATCCACAGCAACCATTTTCCCCTCAACATCAGGAACAAAGATATGCAGAACAATATGGGGAGCGGGAAACACAGCATCAAGAACCCCAATACGAACAAAATCCATACGCAACTCCGCAAAATCAAGAAGCTGAATATCAACAAAACCCTTATGACACACGTCTCAATTATGAATATCCACAAAATCCATATGTAGCGCAGCATACTCAAGAACAACAATATCAGCAAAATCCATATACAACTCAGCATACTCAAGAACAACAATATCAGCAAAATCCATATACAACTCAGCATACTCAAGAACAACAATATCAACAAAATCCATATGCAACTCAGCCACAACAACCGCAATACCAACAACCTATGTATCAACCAAACTCCGACCAACGTGTCTCACCACCTGCGCCACCAACTATCGATCCGACGCAACCACAAATTTTACCGCCTGGTCCAACATTCGATATTACACAGCCACAAATTTTACCACCAGGACCTATTACAGAACCAACACAACAACAAATCCAACAAGTTGTCGGTACACAGTTTTTACCTTTAAAGAAACCTGTACTTGATTTCGTAAAACCTTGGGTAGATTACGGTTTAAATGAAGCGAAACATACATCACACAAACATGCTTTAACAGAAGTTGCTGCGATTATGTTCTTAGTTGGTAAAGGCTTCAACCCAACGATTGCTCACTATATTGTAGAATCTTGGGAGAAGAATGAGCAGTTTTAGAATTATTTTTTTAAAAAAACATAAAAACTTCAAAAATGCCAAATCCCTTATGTCACAAAGGATTTGGCATTTTTAAGTTTCTAGAAAAACCTGCTAAATATAAGGGGAATTAAAAGTCATGAATCTGGTACAATACTGTTTCCACGCCCAAAGAACTGCCAAATGAAATAACGTGTCTAACTTTTTGGAGTCTATTGGCCTTTTCAAATCCTCTTATATTAGTGCTCGCTATTAAGACCTTTTCCTTCTAGGACCTACAATTAATTTGATTGCTGTTCTTTCTTGATTATCGATAGTAACCTCTTGAAACGCTGGAACAAGAACCAAGTCAATTCCACTTGGAGCGACAAAACCTCTTGCAATCGCAATTGCTTTAATCGCTTGATTTAAAGAACCAGCTCCAATTACTTGAATTTCTACATTGCCACTTGCTCTTAGTACACCCGCTATTGCACCTGCCACTGAATTTGGACTTGATTTTGAGGATACCTTTAATATATTTTCCATGTAAGTTGCTCCCTCTATTATTTAATCTCTCTTTTCTTACGGTTTGAACTATAACTAACGTATCTTTAACTACTATCCATACCAAAAGCAAACAATTCTGTATAATTACATTCATTCGATATCTTTTGTCTTCTTCCTGCTCAATTGCATAAATAAAAAGCGATGACTACGTTGGAAACTTAATCATCGCTTTATCCATTTTTACAGTTCTATTAATCTAATAAGCAAAACAAGTACCGAATCCTTCTACCACAAGAGTTCGGCACTTTTTTATTAAAACCGATTCATTCTTTCCTACTTCTCCACATAAACCGACTTAACTATCGTACGATTATAAGGTTGTCCTTCCTTATTCATCCCTTTCATATCAATTGTAACGTTATATACACCCGGCTGTTCTATATTTTTCAAAGCACCTGTAAATGTATTTGCATTAATATTTTGCGATTCATTTGATTCAGAAACTACCTTTCCATCTTTATTAATTACTCTTACTGTTACTGAAAGATCGCCTTTCATTTCTGGAGCTGCAGGTGATTTTTTGAGTTTATACTCTGCTTTATTTACTTTAACTTTTGCCGGCATTTGAAGGACGAACGGAGCATCTTTTTTGTAATCGGTTACGATTAAATATGCATCTTTCGGCTGCTTCGCCATCATTTTAACTTGCCATTCTCCTGCTTCCATTTTATCAAATTTAAATGTTCTTATAGTCGCTCCTTTAAAGAAAGATTCACCTTCACCAGTAGATACAGCACTATCTTTATTTGTGTAAACTTTTCCTTTTGGAGATATTAGTTGTATTTCTACATCCGAAGAAGCTGTTAAAACAGAAACTACCCCTTCTGCTTTTTTATCAACTGCGACAGTTTGCCCTACCCACTGATTTTGTGACAACTCTCCTCCTAAAATAGCTTGATTAGAAGTTGTGTTTAATAGTTCTACCTTTTCCTCTGAACTATTACTTGGGGCTAATAAAGCCGGTACTGGTACATTTGCTGTCCGTAAATATGGTTCAATTCGTGCGAAAACAGCTGAACCTTTTCGTATATTATCATGATCAAATCGTGAATCCGTAAATAAATGTGTTCCATATGGTAACTTAGCACTCCATTCGTTCACTAATCCATCATTAGAACCGTATGATGACAAATACACCCCGCCCATAGATAATGCTGAAAAAACAGGTCCCCAGCTTGTCCCAGTAGCCGTATAGTAACGGTTTAATTTAGCTGCAGGATTATTATCTATTGTAGAACGAAACTTTGCCATTTCACCTATTTGCAATGAATATGTCCCATCATCTTTTTGACCTAATATAGAGGCAAGCCATCCTGCCCACCAACTATATGATAAATCTGCTAAATTGGATCCGTAATGCGGAGTGGCAAGCGTAATAACATTTCCAACAAATCGATTCGCTCCATATCCAACTAACGCAGCTTGTGTATCGATACCACCTTTACTATGAGCCACAACATTTACTTTTTTACCAAAATGATTATAAATTTCTTCAAGTTTTTGCGCTAACAATTTTCCATTGTCCCATTGGCTAGCTGATCCTTTCCCCGCAGCATCATATAATTGAATAAATACGGTTTGATAACCTGCTTTCAAAGCATAGTCGTACATATCATTCATATCATGATATACTGTCTTTCCATACCAACTATCCGCATTACCATTTCTTCCTTGCACAAAGAGAATTGGTGGTTTATTCTCATCATAATTAGCAGGTTTTTGCCCTAAAAACCATTCTCCAGGAGTAAATACTTCTTTATCTGGAAAACCAGTCTTAAGCTCTGTTACAACCTCCGCGTGTACATTTGTACTAAAAACCATCGGACTCATAAAACAAAGTATAATAAATAATGCGATACTCCTTTTAATAATCCCCATTAATATCCCCCTTTTCCTCCTGAAAGAAAGCGCTACCATTCTGTTAAACATCAATTGTTTTAAATTCATTTAATCAATTACTTTTCCGATACATTAGGATAAGAAATTAATAGCCGCATTCCTTTCTTATCAAACGTTATTCTCTCAACATTCCTTCATTCCTTTTTACAATAAGCGTTTTGAATATTTCTCAATAAAGCTTTCTCTTTACAAAAAAAGCTGCGTATAAAAGGTCTCTTTAATAACCTTTTATACGCAGCTTCTTTGTTTACAATCCGATGATATACTCATCATCATATTTATCGTATTGCAAACCAGCTCCTATTCCCAATTCTGTAACTTGATCTCTAAGGAATGGTGCATCTTCTATTTTACTAGTTGCAATTTCAATCCCATATTTTTTTGTTAAATGTGCTAACTCTATTAAAAACCATTCTCTTCGCAATGTGACTGGAATGTCATACGTTCGTCTTTTCATGTATACTAGCACCTCATTTATTTTCATAAATATAAAGAGTTTCCCCTCTATTTTTGATACACTTTTTAAAATAATACTTCATCATAAAAGGCTAATGAAACATTATAGTATATGCATGTCTGCTTTAAACGTGCTATTGAAAAATAGTATAAAAAACTGGCATAACTTTTTAGTTTACATAACAAAATTATGTAATAGTAACAGGATAAGGCTTGTCCCTCATCCTGTTACTATAAAAATTTTAATTAAGAACATCTTGGTACACCTAAAGCTAAAAATAAACCTGCTACTCCTGCTGTAATTGGTACTTTCAACGTAATAACATCATCTACCTTCGTTACTAAAAAGTAAGCATTCCCTTCTTGTAACACGCAATTTACTAACAATTGGAATTCCATTTAAATCCCCTCCTTTCAAATGAGATACTATAATCTATGAAAATCTTTTCAAAAGATAATAGGAATTAAATCCGGTTTTCTTTATATACAAATAATTGTTTGTTTATCTATTAAAAATAATATAAATCTTTTTATTTTATTAAAAACCCTGTAATTCCCAATGAATTCTTATATAATCAATAGAGAAAATCTTACAAATGGAGGTATGAAAATGGCTATTTTGAGTAATATTGGTGCAGCTTTATTTTTGATTGCTATCATTCTTTTAATCTTATGTATCATCTCATTCTTTAAGAAAAATGGAAAAGCAAAACAATATGGGCGTCCTACTGTTATTCTTTTTATGATTTCAATCATCTTAATACTGACTGGCACAACAAAATCGGAACACCCAGTTGTCGAGTTTTTTGCTATTTTAAGTTTCATTCTATTTATATTCTTCCTTGTTCTTGCAATATTATCTGTTATTAAGAAAACAGGTGTAGCAAAAAAACAATTTATTATTACAGCTATTTTGTTTGTCATTTTTGGTGCGTTAATAAGTATTTCAAGCCCTTCTTCTGAAAAAACGACAGCAACGAATAAACAAGTTGCTTCTAATAGTGAAGAGAAAAAAGATGACGAAAAGAAAAAGGAATTAGAAAAGAAAGAAGCGGAAGAAAAAACTCGTAAACAAGAAGATGAAAAACGCCAAGCTGAGGAACTAGCTCGTAAGCAAGAGGATGAGAAACGCCAAGCTGAGGAACTAGCTCGTAAGCAAGAAGATGAGAAACGCCAAGCTGAAGAACTAGCTCGTAAACAACAAGAAGAACAACAGCGTCAAGCTGAAGAACAGGCCCGTAAACAACAAGAAGAGCAACAACGCCAAGCTGCTGAGCAAGCTCGTAAACAACAAGAAGAACAGCAGCGTCAAGCCGCTGAGCAAGCTCGTAAACAACAAGAAGAGCAACAACGCCAAGCTGCTGAGCAAGCTCGCGTACAACAGGAACAACAAAAAGCACAACAAACTCAAACACAACCAGCTGCTGGAAACAATAGTAATACATATTTCAAAAATTGTACTGAAGTTAAAAATGCTGGGAAAGCTCCATTATATAGAGACCAACCAGGATATAGCTCTAAACTTGATCGTGATGGCGATGGAGTCGCATGTGAAAAATAGTAATAAAAAAAGAAGCTTCTACTAAGCTTCTTTTTTTATTATCGTAAAGTATTGCGACTAATTGCGCTTCCTCTTGCTTAAATAAAACTCCTTTTATTATTCTCAAAAATGACACATAATAAGTGATTTAAATCACCACATTGATTTTAATTTATCGCTATTCTTGATCTAGATATTAAATTTAAACTCTATGGAGGCATTCATATGAAACATACATTTACTGAAACTTCAATTATCGGTGAGATTGTAACACAATTCCCAAAGGCTAGTGATCTTTTTAAATCATATAGAATAGACTTTTGTTGTGGTGGTAATAGACCACTTATTGATGCAATTAATGAAAGAAATTTATCAGCAACAGAAGTAATTACAGAGTTAAATACGCTTTATCACAAAACAAAACTATTAAACGAATCTGAAATTGATTGGAAAAATGCTTCTTATCGCGAGTTAATAGATTATGTTATAAATAAGCATCATCGTTATTTAAATGAAGAGTTGCCACAGTTAAGTCCATATGTGACGAAAGTATTACGCGTTCATGGGGCAGGTCAGCCTCATTTGGCTCAAATTCATAAGTTATTTCATGAACTAAAGATTGAGTTAGAACAGCATTTAATTAAAGAAGAAACGGAAGATTTCCCATTAATTTTAGAGTTCGAACAAAATCCAACTGATGAAAACTATGCAAAGTTACGTAAAGTAGTAGATGAGTTGGAAACTGAACATACCCACGCTGGTAATATTATTAAAGAACTTCGCCAAGTGACAAATGACTTTACTCCTCCAGAAGGAGCTTGCGGTACTTATCGCCTTGTTTACCAACGTCTTGAAGCTCTAGAATCTGATTTATTTGAGCATATTCATTTAGAAAATAATATTTTATTTCCACGTGCCATTACAAAAGCATAATTAAAAGCAGGACATGAGTATTTCTACTCATGTCCTGCTTTTTTATTACGTGAAAAACATTCACACTCCCCCATCTCACCTATCCACTCATATTAACAAATTATCCTCTCGCTTCTCCCTTCACATAAATCCGAATTTTAACAATTTGTGAATCATTATAAAAATGTGATAAATATCACATCTCCCCCTTTTTTGATTTTCTATAATAGAAATATAATTATTTGTTCAACTTTTCACATAAAAGGGGAAATGAAAATGAAAAAACGTTTAGTAATGATCGGAAATGGTATGGCTGGAATACGCTGTATGGAAGAAATATTAAAACTTGATAGTGATTCATATGAGATTACTATTTTTGGAGATGAACCGCACCCAAACTACAATCGCATTATGCTCTCTCATGTTTTACAAGGCAAAACAAACATGCAAGACATCATTATGAACGAGTATAGTTGGTACGAAAAAAATGAAATAACTTTATATACAAACGAAAAAGTTCAAAGTATTGACCGAGAAGAAAAAGTTATTGTTACAGAAAAAAAACGTACTCTTACATACGACAAACTCATTATTGCAACAGGTTCTAGTGCTTTTATTTTACCTGTTGAAGGTTCCACCCTTACTGGTGTAACAGGATTTCGAACAATTGAAGATACACAATTTATGATAAATACTGCTAAAAATAAGAAAAAGGCCGTTGTCATCGGTGGTGGATTACTTGGTTTAGAAGCCGCAAGAGGACTCATTGACTTAGGAATGGATGTACATGTCGTTCATTTAATGCCGGGCTTAATGGAGCAACAATTAGATGCCAAAGCAGCTTCTCTATTGCGTGAAGATTTAGAAGCGCAAGGCATGAAATTTCTCATGGAAAAGAGAACTGTAAAGATTCTTGGTACAGATTATGTTGAGGGCATTCAATTTGAAGATGGTGAAATTGTAAATTGTGATTTAATCGTAATGGCTGTCGGAATACGTCCGAATACTCAAATAGCAAAAGATGCTAATTTAATTGTAAATCGCGGTATTGTAGTCAACGACTATATGCAAACAAATGATGAATCCATTTATGCGGTTGGAGAATGTGCAGAACATGATGGTATCGCATATGGACTTGTTGCCCCACTTTATGAACAAGGCGCAATTTTAGCAAAACATATAACGAATTTACAAACGGATGGATATGTGGGCAGTATCGTCGGTACACAATTAAAAGTTGCAGGTTGTGATTTATTCTCTGCTGGTCAAATCTATGAAGATGATCAAACGAAAGCAATTTCAATCTTTGATGAATGTAAACGCTCCTATAAAAAAGTATTAATTCGTGACAATAAAGTCGTTGGCATCGTTTTATATGGTGATACTGCTGATGGTACACGCCTCTTTAGCATGTTAAAGAAAGAAGAAGACATACAAGAATATACACCAGCTTCCCTTCTTCACAAAGCTGGTGAAGAAAGTGAACTTAACGTCGCTACTATGAGTGCTGATGACACTATTTGCGGATGTAATGGTGTTACGAAAGGCACAATCGTTCATGCCATTTTAGAACAAGAATTAACTACTTTTGAAGAAGTAAAAGGATGCACGAAAGCCGCAGGTTCTTGTGGTAAATGTCGTCCACTTGTTGAACAAATTTTATCTCATACACTTGGAGATGCTTTTGACGCCTCAGCACAATCTGCCGGTATGTGTGGATGTACAACTCTATCGCGTGATGAAGTCGTAGCGGCGATTCATGAGAAAGGTTTGAAATCACCAAAAGAAGTACGAAATGTTCTTGGTTTTGTACATGAAGACGGATGTTCGAAATGTCGTCCTGCTTTAAATTACTATTTACGTATGGCGATTCCAGAAGAATATGCAGATGATAAATCATCCCGTTACGTTAATGAAAGAATGAATGGTAACATCCAGCATGATGGTACATTTTCTGTTATTCCACGTATGTACGGAGGCGTTACAACCGCAGATGATTTAATGAAAATTGCTGAAGTTGCGAAAAAGTATGATGTTCCTCTTGTAAAAATTACAGGCGCAAGTCGAATCGGTTTATATGGTGTTAAGAAACAAGATTTACCTAACGTATGGGCTGACTTAAATATGGCTTCTGGATATGCGTATTCAAAATCGCTTCGTAATGTAAAATCGTGTGTTGGTTCTCGTTTTTGTCGTTTCGGTACGAAAGATTCATTAGGACTTGGTATGCTACTTGAACAATCATTAGAAATGGTAGATACACCTCATAAAATGAAAATGGGTGTAACGGGTTGTCCACGTAACTGTGCTGAAGTACTTACGAAAGATTTTGGCGTTGTTTGTGTCGAAAATGGATATCAACTTTATATCGGCGGAAATGGTGGTACGGAAGTACGTGAGGCTGATTTTGTAATGATTGTCCCTACCGAAGATGATGTTCTTCGCATCGCTACAGCTTACATGCAATATTATCGTGAAACTGGTATTTACGGAGAACGCACTGCCTACTGGACCGAACGATTAGGCTTCGATCATATAAAAGAAATACTACAAGATACAAACATGGTCACGATGTTAAATGAGCGTTTCCAAACAGCTCGTAGCACATATACGGAAGCATGGGGACAAGCGCTAAAATCGAAGTCATTAAAAGCAATGTATGAAGTAGAAACTGTAAAATAAGGAGCGTGCACTATATGTTACAAACGAAAGAAAAAATAAAAATTATGCGTGCAGAAGACCTTCCTATTCAAATTGGTAAAGAGGTGCAAATGAAGGGTATGTCTATCGCCTTATTTCGTCTCTCAAATGACGATGTTCGAGCTGTAGAAAATCGTTGTCCTCATAAAAACGGTCCATTAGCAGAAGGAATTGTATCTGGGGAATTCGTCTTTTGCCCACTACATGATTGGAAAATTTCATTAATAACAGGTGAAGTTCAAAAACCTGATGACGGTTGTATTCAAACGTACGAAGTAGAAGTTGTTGATGGGGATATTTATATATACATGTAATTTACAAAAGGAAGCCTCCCTTGGCTTCCTTTAAATAAAAATAGATGAGGTGCGAATATGAACGGATATGTATATTTAGTTGGTGCAGGACCAGGTGATGAAGGGCTTATTACAAAAAAAGCGATAGATTGCTTAAAGCGTGCAGATATTGTCTTATATGACCGCTTATTAAATCCTGCCTTTCTTAGTTATACGAAAGGAACATGCGAACTTATTTATTGCGGAAAAATGCCGAAAAATCATACTATGCGACAAGAAATGATTAACGCACACCTCCTTCAATTTGCGAAAGAAGGGAAAATCGTTGTCCGCTTAAAAGGCGGGGATCCATCTATTTTTGGCCGTGTTGGTGAAGAAGCAGAAACTTTAGCAGAAGCGAACGTTCCATATGAAATCGTACCAGGTATTACATCCAGCATCGCCGCTAGTAGCTATGCAGGCATCCCCCTCACCCACCGTGACTACAGTAATAGCGTCACTTTACTAACTGGACATGCAAAAGGTCCTTTAACCGATCATGGAAAATATAATTCATCCCACAATAGCGATACAATCGCCTACTATATGGGTATAAAAAACTTACCTACCATTTGTGAAAACTTACTACAAGCAGGAAAGAAAGAAGATACACCCGTAGCAGTCATTGAATGGGGTACAACTGGAAAGCAGCGCGTTGTCACAGGGACACTAGCAACCATTGTTCATAACGTCAAAACCGAAAATATTTCTAACCCTTCCATGACGATTGTTGGTGATGTCGTTTCCTTACGTAACCAAATCGCTTGGAAAGAACATACACCATTGCACGGCAAGAAAGTTTTGTTTGCATCTGCAACAAATAAAAAAAGCACAATAAAACAACTATTGCAAGAATCCGGTGCAGAAATATATCAAATTCCAACTTTCAAAAAGAAAAAATACACATTAACCTCTGAACAAGTCAATGAAATTTTTAGCGTTGATCGCCTTGTATTTTGTTCAGCTGAGAGTGTAGAAATCTTGATGCAATCATGCGGTAAGCATCATAAAGATATTCGTTCATTACAGGCAGAACTGCAATATATGAACGGTGCCACTCAAGAAAAACTGATGCAATATGGACTATTAGGTAAACAAGCAAAGTTTTCTTCCGATACAACTGTTTATTTAGGCCGGAACATTAACCGAATTGCTTTCATTCAAGAGAAAATTGGTGCTGGATCCTATATGATGACTCATGAGTATACAATTGATAATCGCTTCGACGAAATTCATTCTCGTATGCTTTCTGAATTCTCATGGGATAGCATTGTATTTGAAGGGCGTGCTTCAATTGATACGTTTCTATTAGAAGTAAAACGCCTTGGCTTTATGCATATTCTTACTCTTCCCTTCTCGTATACCGACGTTCCAACTTTACACTATGCAAATAAAGTTGGGTTTCATAACGTAGATCAGCAATTACAAGAAATTATTATGAAGAAAGACATGGTGGCACAATGAAAGGAATTGTATATGTTGGACACGGTAGTCGCCTGCAAGAAGGCAATGAACAATTTATTCGCTTTATTCAATCTGTCATGAAAGAACGTAACGAAAGAATTCAAAAAATAGCTTTTCTAGAACTAACAACACCTACCATTTCGGATGCAGTTACAGAAACAATACTAGAGGGAGCAACTGAAATAATGATTGTACCGGTTTTATTATTTGCGGCAGCTCATTATAAACGTGATATACCTTTTGAGATAGAGAAAGTGCAAAAGAAATATCCACATATAACATTTTCAGTTGCACCACCTTTTAGTACGCATCCACATATGGTTGAACTTGTAGTGAAAAGAATACGTGAAACGATGCCAATGCAAGATAGTAGCGTTTTACTCGTAGGACGAGGTAGCAGTGACCCTCAGCCTATATATGAGTTACAACAAATCGGAGCAGCTGTCGAGCAGAAACTCGGTATGCCAGTACATTGTTCCTTTTTAACGAAAGGAACTCCCTCTTTTACTGCTGAGCTCAAGAATATAACATCGACTGCGTCCAGTGTATATGTTATGCCGTACCTTCTCTTTACCGGATTGTTGCTTCAGAAAATTAAATTACATACAAAAAAATATGATCACGTTACGACTTGTAAGTGTCTTCAATTTGATACATACATGAAGTTGGCATTATTAGAACGAATGGAGGAATGTGTGTATGTATAGCATGTATCCCCTTATGTTTAATCTAAATAAAAAAGTGGTCGTTATAATTGGCGGAGGTAAAATTGCATATCGGAAAGCGTCTGGATTAAAGAATACAGGCGCTTTTGTCACGGTTGTCAGCCCAGAGATTTGCGAGGAAATGAAAGAACTTCCACATATTACTTGGAAGCAAAAAACTTTTACGAATGATGATATTAAAGATGCTCATCTGATTTATGCAGCTACTAATCATCATGCTGTAAATATGATGGTCAAACAGGCCGCCCATGATTTCCAATGGGTTAACGTTGTAAGTGATGGTACAGAATCATCATTTCACACACCTGGTGTCATCCGAAATGATGAATATATTGTCACTATTTCAACTTCAGGTAAAGATCCATCGTTTACAAAGCGTATGAAGCAGGAACTAACATCTATACTTCCTAAACTTATAAAAAAGCTTTCCCGTACACATAAATCGTAATCTATCTCTTATCTAACATAGTAATTACCTTTGGACAAACGTTTTTTAGAAGCGTTTGTTCTTTTTATTATTAAACAAGTAAACTATCGTTATTCCTAGAACGATAGTGATAAAATAAATGACGCTTCAACTTTTACGAAGTCTATGTTTTAACATTAAAAAAGGATGCCTCTACTAGACATCCTTTTCCCCTACTAATGATTCTTTAACATCACTAACAATTTCTCTTGGCTATACATCCACACTGTAATGATTAAACAAGCAAGTGCGACTTCTGATAACGCCATAAATCCAATTGCATAATGACCTGTCAGTTGGAATAGTAATGTTAAAATTAATGGCGGGAAGAACCCTCCCAGTCCACCTAAAGCTGAAACTAATCCATTTACAATCCCAGCTTGTTCAGAGAAGTACATTGGAACGAGTTTAAAGATTGTACCATTTCCAATCCCTGCACAAAATGCAACTAGTAGGCAACCAAACGTATACACGTTCATACTAGGCATAAATGATAAAACAATACCCGATAGTGTTAAACCGATAAATACAAAGATTAATATTTTAAATGGATTAAATTTATCACCGAGCCAACCACCAATTGGGCGCATCATTGTTGCTAATACGATGAATCCAGCTGTACGCATACCTGCATCTACTTTTTCTAATCCAAAGTGAGATACTAAAAAGTTTGGTAAATATACTGTGAATGCAACAAATGATCCAAATGTTAAAAAGTAAAAGATACATAAAAACCAAAGTTTTTCATTTTTGTATACACCTTTTATTTGTTCCATTAATGGTGTATTCACCTTTTTTTCCTTACGATCACCTAATAAAAAGTTCATAAGTGCAAATGCTGCAAGTAGAATTAAATAACACTGTACTGTTGTTCTCCAGCCAAATGAAGTTGCAATTACAGGTGCTAAAAAAGAAGTAATTGCTGTTCCGGCGTTACCTACACCATAAATACCATTTACAAAGCCGTGACTCTCTTTTGGGAAGTACTTTGGTAAAGAAGTTACCCCCACGGAAAAAACAGCTCCACCGATCCCTACAAATAAACCACCAATAATTAAATCCATCATAGAATTGGCAACGCTAATATAAAAGACAGGGAATAATAGAAGAATAAAACTCACAAAAAACAATTTTCTTGCTCCGAAACGATTAGTCCAGTAACCAATTGGAATGCGAAGAATAGAACCTAAAATAACGGGTACTGCTGTGACCATAGAAATTTGTCCCGCAGTTAATGGAATATCCGCTTTAATATAAGGCATTAATGATGATAAAATGACCCATACCATAAAACCGATAACTAGATTAGAAGTTTGTAAACTTAATTGAAAATTAGGACTTTTCATCCTGTTCCCTCCTATGTATTCGTAGTTATATTAATTCCCTCCAGTCTAATCACGTCCTAACATGATTAGACTGAAAAGAATCAACCACCACTTACTGGCGGAATCATTGCTACGACATCGCCAGTTTGAACTATGTCGTCCTCATTTGCGTACTCTTCATTTATAGCGACCATAATCTCTTTTGAAATTGCTACGTTGTATTTCTTTATAAGAACATCCTTTAGCTCAGCAACCGTAATCTTTTCACAATCTATTTGCAAGGCCGGCTTACTTACTTCTTCTTGCAAATGTGCAAATAATAGTACTTCAATCATGTTATCATCTCCTTTTCAGGTTCACCATTTACATATGCTGTTTTTTCTAACTGATCACCTATCCATGACTCACCATCTTCCCAAAACTCTTTCTTCCAAATCGGAACAATTTGTTTTATACGCTCCATAATATACTCATTCGCCTCATAGGCCGCTTTCCGATGTGGTGTAGCAACAGCGACAACAACAGCAAGATCAGAAATTTGCAATGTACCAATGCGATGTGTAATTGCCACATATGTCCCCGGCCATTTCTCTTCTACTTCGGTCCCAATCTTCTCAAGTTGTTTTTCCGCCATCGTCTTATAAGCTACATACTCTAAATATAGTGTACGACGTCCTTTCGTAAATTCTCTGACAGTACCAATAAAAGTAGTAACAGCACCACACTCACGCCGAATTACTTTACTTGTAACATCTTCAATTGAAATAGGTGTATCAATTACTTCATAATACGTATGTGTCATCTTGCACCTCTTATCTTTGTATAAAGTGAAACTTTAATCAGCCCTCACCAATCGGGCGTTTACGGGCAGCCCGACTCCCACCTAACTTCTTTGCTCCAGCCGAATTTGGAGGTGGGAGTTTTACTGCCCGGCGAATAGCGGGATAAATCATAATCTGCTGAGAAGCTACCAATCTATTTTTCTATTACTTGTACGATCGAAGCGGTTCTTCCCATGGCCACTCGCTTCCTACGTTTGATTCTAATAACAGTACCGAAACAGTTATTCCTGCTTCAAATCCTCTCGTTCCTCCCGGTAAAACAATAAATACATTCGCTTCTGCAAGTGAAGAAATTGCACTTGATTTATCTAAGCCGACTGGTGTAACTTGCAATTGACCATCTACAATTTCCACACTCCCTCTTACAAAACGAGTAAATGGATTTGCTTTCGGAAAATCATTTTGTAAAATCGCTTCTGCACGATATACGTGTGGATCTTTCCTATGCAAATATGTTCGAATGACTGGTCGAACATATAATTCACATCCAACATAACAAGCAGAAGGATTACCAGATAGACCAAATAATAGTTTTCCTTCTAGCTCAGCGACAGTAGTCACGCTTCCTGGTCGCATCGCTATTTTATTGAAAAGTACATGAGCTTGTAATCTCTCATAAATAGCAGGTAAATAATCATAGTCTCCTACTGAAACGCCACCAGTTGTAATTAAAATATCGACTTCTTTCATTGCTCTTTTCACAGTGTTATAACACGTCTCTAAATTATCAGCGAACTGTCCATAATGCCGTACAACTCCGCCCGCTCGTTCAACTTGAGCAGCTATCATATAGGAGTTACTATTTCGAATCTTCCCCTCTTTCAGTTGTTCATGTACTTCTAATAATTCACTTCCTGTCGTTACAATTCCAATAACCGGCCGCTTTACAACATATACGGAGCTATAACCGAACGTAGCAAGAAGTGCTGCTACTCCTGGGTTAATAACAGTCCCTTTTTTCACAAGTACAGCATTTTGTTTTACATCTTCCCCTGTAAAAGAAATGTTATCACCAGAAGAGAAAGAGCGTTTTAATTTCATATAAGTCTTTTCGTTTTCTTCAAACCCTTCCGTTAGTTCTAACATAACAACAGCATTACACCCCACTGGAATTGCGGCTCCTGTCATAATACGTACAGCTTGAAATGCTTTTACTTCCTTTTTAAAAACAAAACCTGCTCCGATTTCACCAATCACTTCAAACTGTATTGGGTTACTGCTACTTGCTTCTTTTGTATCTTCCGCTCTAATTGCAAACCCGTCGTATGGAGATCGATCAAAATGCGGAACATCATGATCTGCAACAACATCTTCTCCAAGCGTTCTTCCGTAGCTTTCTATAAGAGAAACTTTTTCCGTTTCACCTTGATAGGCATATTCCATTACACGTGCAACTGCCTCTGCCACTGAGATTGGTATACGTTTTTCTAACATTCTTTTTCACCTCGTTTGGATAAGAGGAAACTCTCTTTCTATTCACCCTATATATTTTGCATATAATCGTTTTGCCATTTTCCTATCATTAGTCCCATGAATAAACGCCCTACCGTCTGTAAATAAAACAAAACGATATTCATCCATTAGAAACGATAGTAAATACGGAGTTTTTTGGACCTTCACACTTTTTTGTAAGCGCTTTTGAATTTCTTCTAAATTAAGAGTCCCCTTTACTCCCGGACGGATTTGAACCGTATTCCTTCCGCATAGCACTTCAGTTTTCATCTGTGATCCAAATGTTAAACTTGGGTACGTGCGTACATTCCCACAAGATGGACATGTACTTTTCTTCTGCCTATTTACTTTTAATGAGAGATATTGATTGTTCCAAATATCAAACGATAACATTGTTCCTCGCAATGACTGAAAATCTTCCACCAATATTTTCATCGCTTCTGTTACTTGGTGAGCAACGACCATTTGTACAGCTGGCTGAATAATTCCTGCTGTATCGCATGTTGCACCGCCCATTGGATGGTCCATTAGGCAGCGAAAACATGGTGTTTCCCTTGGAAGAATCGTATACGTTACACCGTAACTTCCAATACACCCACCATATATCCAAGGTATATTTTCTTTTTGTGAAATGTCATTAATAAGCAGGCGTGTATCAAAATTGTCAGTCGCATCTAATATTAGATCCACATTCTTTATTAATTCTTCGATTTCTTGCACTGTTACATCCGTTACAACTGGTACAATTTCTACTTCAGAATTAATCTTCCTTAAATGCTCTGCCGCTGCAACTGCCTTTGGTTTGCACTGCTGCGCATTTTCTTCTGTATATAACTGTTGCCTTTGTAAATTACTCCATTCGACGTAATCACGGTCAGCAATTGTCAATTTCCCGATTCCCATCCTAACGAGCGCTTCCGCATTTGCAGCTCCTAGTGCACCCGCACCAATTAGGAGCACATGCTTTTCTCTTATTTTTCTTTGTCCCATTTCACCAATTCCAGAAAACAATACTTGTCTTGAATAACGCTCTTGCATAGGGAACCCTCCTTTCGTTATCCACCAATGTAAGACATTTCTACTTTTGGACGTTTATTTGTGCTTTCAGCTGTTCGTTCATCTGAATACCGGTCTGTTCTAAATTCCCATGTATGTTTTAGAATTTTTAATAGTGATGCATCAGAAATATTTTCTCGAAGAAGCGTTCGCAAATCCATTCCTTTTGTTCCAAATAGGCACGTAAAAAACTTACCGTCTGCCGAAATACGAGCTCTCGTGCAAGAAGAACAGAATGACTCAGAAACAGAAGTAATAAACCCAACTTCTGCATTGCTCCCTACATACCGATACAATTTCGCTACTTCTCCAAAGTAACGAGGCTTAATGGGCTCAATAGGATATACACGATTAATTTTCTCTATTAATTGTTCCTTCGTAATGACTTGTTCAAAGTTCCATCCGTTCGTACTGCCCACATCCATAAACTCGATAAAACGAAGCTCGATTTCTTGTTCTTTAAAATAACGAGCCATAAGAAGAATTTGACTATCATTCATCCCTTTTTTTACAACCATGTTTACCTTTACTTCTAATCCAGCTGCCTTTGCTGCTTCAATTCCTTTCAATACGGGTTTTGTACTTACATTTCGTCCATTAATTTTTTGGAAGACGTGATCCTCTATCGCATCTAAACTAATATTTACACGTTTTAATCCCGCTTCTTTTAACGCCTTGGCTTGTTTGGCTAAATGAATACCGTTTGTTGTGAGTCCAATATCTTTTAAGCCTTCTAGCTTTGCAAGCCTTGCAATTAACTTCGGTAAATCTTTACGCAATAAAGGTTCACCGCCAGTAAGCCTAATTTTATTGACTCCCATACTTATAAATAATCTCGCTAACCTTTCTATTTCATCAAACGTTAATAAAAACTCTTCCTGTAAAAAGGCATAATCAGGTCCGAACACTTCAGCTGGCATACAGTATGTGCACCTAAAATTACAACGGTCAATAACTGAAATACGTAAATCTTGAAGTGGCCGCTCTAAAGAATCTTTCATCTTCTCGTGCATCTATATCCCTTCTTTTCTACTCAAATCCTTAGTAAGTTTTCAATTTTTTTATTTGTCTTTATTATAAAAAAGAAGCTACATATTCAATGTGACTTTTCTCACATTACTTTCCCCATTCAAAAATTCTTCACAAATCCGTTCGAATTTTGTTCACATCTCTAGTCCCATTCTTTTTACATACTGAAATTTCTTAAACTAAAAAACTTATATTCTAATATAATCCCTTACTACAAGTAGCTTTTTAGAAATTTAAGGCCGTTTCTCCTTATGGTCATTGAAATTTTACTTTATTTTCAAAAATATCTCTTGCAATTTCATCATAATTACATCCAAAATAAGAAATATACTGCTTATCCCGCATTAACGGGCAGTAAGACCCCCACCTCAAAATTCGGCTGGGACAAAGAAGTTAGGTGGGGGATCAACTGCCCGTCAATGCCCGATTGGTTCAACTAATAATCAGTGGGGAATGAACAACCCCCCCACTGATTAAAGTTTCACTTTATAAGAAGAAAGGTGATTGCTGTGGCAAACAGTACGGCATTATCCAAAGATTTAAAGGAGTTACTTGCATCTGTTGAATATAAAATCCAAATCAATAAAGGGAGTTTTATTTTTCAAGAAGGAATGGAAGCAACAGAAATTTATATCATTCACTCCGGAAAAGTACAAATCAGTAAACTTAGTGCTGACGGACAAGAATTAACACTTCGCATTTGTTCACAAAATGATATTATCGGAGAATTAACATTGTTCACGGACAATGCGAAGTATTTATTAAATTCAAAATGCCTTGAAGATGTTGAAGTAGGAGTTATAAAGCGTGAAGCCTTAGAAAAAGCATTACTCCAAAAACCCGCTCTTGTATTTGAATTTATGAAATGGATTAGTGAACATTTAAGAAGAATGCAAACGAAGTTCCGAGATTTAGTATTGCACGGCAAAAAAGGTGCCCTATATTCTACTCTCATTCGAATGACAAATAGTTATGGTGTGTTAAAAGAAAATGGGATTCTCATCGATTTACCCTTAACAAATCAAGAACTTGCTAATTTCTGTGCAACTTCGCGTGAAAGTGTAAATCGAATGTTAAATGATTTGAAAAAAAAAGGTACTATTTCTATTAATAAAGGAAAGATTACGATCCATGATTTACAATTTTTAAAATGTGAAATTGCTTGTGAAGATTGCTCTGCCTCAATTTGTAGTATTGAGTAGCATCTTATATAGATGCTACTCTGTTTTCATATTAAGCTACTTAATTAATTTTCACGTACACGGCTGTCACCTTATATTAACAAAACGAGGCCTTTTATATTAGACCTCGTGTCATCTTAGGCGCTAGCTATTATTTGTTTAAAGCGGTATTATTTTTTCAACTCATTAGGAATACGTCTTCTGTAAATTACATAACTACGGCTTACATATTTAATTGGGGCACTAAATACATGGACAAGTCTTGTAAATGGCCATACTGCGAAAAGTCCCATCGCTGCAATAATATGAAATTTAAACCACACAGGTACTTCCATCATATATTCAACTTTCGGTTGGAAAATAAAGAGACTTCGGAACCATGGACCGATTGTTGTGCGATAATCAAACCCTTTTGAGTCAATATTTAAAAACGTTGAGGACAGTCCTGCTAGCATTACGATAAGTAATAAAATAAGCGCAATATAATCTCCCTTTGTACTCGTTGCAATGATACGTTTTACTGTTACACGGCGATACGTTAATATAATTAAACCGATGATAGAAGCAACACCTGCCGGAAGTCCGAAACTAATTGCTACAATATGATACATATGCTCTGTAATACCTATTGAACGGTATACAGCCTCTGGAATTAAAATCCCCATAATATGACCGCCAATTACGAACATTATCCCAAAGTGGAATAATAGACTTCCGATTCGGAGCATTTTCTTCTCTAATAGTTCACTAGATTTTGATGTCCATCCAAATTGATCATAGTTGTACCTGAAAATGTGCCCGCCAATAAAAATTGCAAAAATGATATAGGGAAACAACACCCATAAAAATTGATCCATCATTTTGACAACGCTCCTTTCTAATTCGTCTGTACTCCCCATGCATCGATGGTGAGGAGAACGGCTGCAAGAATTGGTTCGTACATACAGTTTGCTTCTTTTAATTGCCCGTGCAATGCTTGTATATTTTCTGTGTATTTACTCATAATTGGTTCGCTATCTTTTTCATTCGCGTTTGCAAGAAATTCAAGTAGAAGTGGTAAATAATCAGGTAGTTCTTTATCTGTTACGTTAAAACCAGATTTTTTATAATGCTGTTTTAACTCTAATAATTCAATTCCACGCTCTCTTTGTTCACCTGTTTTCATGTAGGTAAGATACATATTTGTCTTCTTTCCAAAGTCGAATGTATATACGTAAGAATCAATGAGTTGATTGTCTGTTTTATCTAGCGCTTGTTTTATAAATGTTGTAAGTGTTGCTCTGATTTCTTTCTGTTCAATTTTTTGAATTTCTTCCTGTAATTCTAGTAAAGCTTCCCTCCACCCTAGTTCAGGGTAGGAGAGAAGAAAAGAAGAACAAGAAAAAGCAGTTTGTAAACTTTGTTTCATGATTTTCTACCCCCTTTATTTAAGAAATTGTCATACAAGAGCCTGGGCCACCTGTAAAGGAAAGACCACAGCTTCCTTGCTCACTATATAAATCTGCAACTTGTTCACGGTGAGTGCCTGGAATGACGAAGCGATCTTTATATTTCGCGATGGCAAGAAGACGATACATATCTTCTACATCCTGTTTCGTTAAACCAATTTCTTTTAATACTGCTTCATTTGGTGCTTTATTAATTTGCAATGCTCTCATATGCGTTCGCATGACAGCCATTTTTTTCAAAGTAAGACGAATGTGTGATTCATCTCCTGCAGTGAGTAGATTCGCTAAATATTGAATTGGAATACGCATATTATCGATAGCAGGGAAAATCTCTTCAGCTTGCCAGTTACTTCCTTTCCCTTCCACCATATTCATAATTGGGCTAAGCGGCGGGATATACCAAACCATTGGCATTGTACGATACTCTGGATGAAGAGGTAGAGCGATTTTCCAATCGATAATCATTTTATAGATTGGTGACTCTTGTGCCGCTTTAATCCATTCTTCAGGAATGCCTTGTTTTTTCGCTTCAGCTGCTACTTCTGGATCATTTGGATCTAGGAAAACAGTAAGCTGAGATTCATATAAATCTTTTTCATCCTCAACAGAAGCCGCTTCTTTTACTTTGTCAGCGTCATATAACATTACCCCAATATATCGAATGCGTCCTACACATGTTTCTGAACAAATTGTTGGCATACCAGCTTCAATACGAGGGAAGCACATTGTGCATTTTTCAGCTTTATTTGTTTGCCAGTTAAAATACACTTTTTTATACGGACAAGATGATACACAAAATCTCCATGCACGACATGCATTTTGATCCACAAGTACAATCCCATCTTCTTCACGCTTATACATCGCACCAGATGGACAAGAAGATACGCAAGATGGATTCATACAATGTTCGCATATGCGTGGTAAATACATCATAAAGACATTTTCAAAATCTGTTTTAATTTCTTCTTCCATTTTCTTTACGTTCGGATCTTGTAACCCTGTTATATGTCCGCCTGCTAAATCATCTTCCCAGTTTGGACCCCATTCAATTTTATCGATAAATTCACCTGTAATTGCTGATTTCGGACGAGCAACTGGTTGATGCTTACGCTGCGGGCTATTTGTTAATGTTTCATAATCATAGTTCCAAGGTTCAAAGTAATCATCAATTGTTGGTTGATCTGGATTGTGGAAAATATTCATAAGACGTTTCATTTTCGAACCGGATTTCAGCTGAATTTCACCATTTTTCAATTCCCAGCCGCCTTTATATTTCTCCTGATCTTCCCATTGTTTCGGATAACCAATTCCAGGTTTCGTTTCTACGTTATTGAAGTACATATATTCAGCACCTGGACGATTTGTCCAGGTGTTTTTGCACGTTACGCTACAAGTATGGCAGCCGATGCATTTATCTAGGTTCATTACCATTCCGACTTGCGCTTTAATCTTCAAGCCAATCTACCTCCTTCAGTTTGCGAATTACAACGTTTAAGTCACGCTGGTTCCCAGTTGGACCATAATAGTTAAATCCATAGCTTAATTGACCATATCCACCAATCATATGCGTTGGTTTAACGTGAATTCGAGTTGGACTATTATGCGTTCCACCTCGGTTACTTGTTAATTTCGTACCAGGCACGTTAATGTGACGATCTTGCGCATGGTGCATAAATGCCATTCCCCTCGGTATACGGTGCGTTACAACAGCACGTGCTACGACAACTCCGTTACGGTTAAAGCATTCAATCCAATCATTATCAGCAACACCAGCTTCATTCGCATCATCTTTATTCATCCAAACCGTTGGCCCGCCTCTAAACAGCGTTAACATCGGCAATGAATCGAAGTACATACTATGAATTGACCATTTATTATGCGGTGTTAAATAGTTTAGTGTAATTTCTTTCCCCTCTACTTCAGGGCGTGATTTACGAAACGGTTTATGTTGCAGAATTGGTTTGAATGTTGCCATCGTTTCACCAAATTCTTTCATCATGTCGTGATCTAAGTAGAAAGATTGTCGACCAGTTATCGTTCTCCAAGGGATGAGACGTTCGACATTTGTTGTAAATGGTGAGTAACGTCGTCCACCTTTTTCAGAACCCGTAAAGGCTGGAGAAGTAATTACTGTTTTAGGCTGCGCAGTAATTTGTTCGAATGTGAAGCATTCTTCTTCACGTTCTTCTGCTAAATCACGCAGTTTTAAATCAGTTTGTTTTTCAAGTGCTTCCCATGCTTTTACAGCCATATGACCGTTTGTTGTAGAAGAAAGCGTTAATACCGCTTCAGCAGCATTAATTGCTTCTTTTATGTCTGGGCACCCTTTCGCAATAGAATCAGTTCGAATAACTCCTAATCGACTCTTTAATTGCTCATATTCTTTTTCTGCAGACCAAGAAATCCCTTTCGTACCAATCGGTTGTTTTCCGGTATTCGGTCCAAGCGCTGTCATTTTGTCATAAATCGTTTTATAATCCCTTTCGACAACATGAATTTGCGGCATTGTTTTTCCTGGGATCGGTTCACACTCACCTTTGCTCCAGTCTTTAATCTTGCCAAGTGGTTGCGCTAATTCTTGCGGTGTATCGTGAAGAAGTGGTGTTGCAACAACTTCTTTCATTGGCTCAAGATCAATTTTCTTCGCTAAATCCGAAACAGCTTTAGAAAGAGCACAGAAAATATCCCAGTCAGAGCGTGCTTCCCACGGTGAACCGATTGCTGGATTAAATGGATGTACAAATGGATGCATATCTGTACTACTTAAATCGTGCTTTTCATACCAAGTTGACGCAGGTAAGACGATATCAGAATAAAGCGCTGTTCCAGCCATACGGAAATCTAAATTAATGAGTAGATCAAGCTTCCCTTCTGGTGCGTCCTCATGCCACTTAATTTCCTCTGGTCGTATTGAATCACTATCGTCATTCATTAATCCGTTTGTTGTACCTAATAAATGTTTTAAGAAATATTCGTGTCCCTTACCAGAACTTGAAATTAAGTTTGCACGCCATACGAATAAGTTGCGCGGGAAGTTATTTTTGTTATCTGGATCTTCAATCGCAAATTTCAGTTCTTTTTCTTTTAATTTTTGTGCAACATATTTTCCGATTTCTTCTTGCGTTGTTGCACCAGCAGCAATAGCTTCTTTATATAATTCAATTCCATTTTTTTCGAATGTCGGATAGGAAGGTAGCCAGCCAAGTCGTGCTGCTAATACATTGTAATCACCGTGATGTTGATAACGAGAGTTCCCCTCAATTGGTGATGCTAAATGTCCAACCGGTGTATCTTCATAACGCCATTGATCTGTTACAAAATAGAAGAATGAAGTACCGTTTTGTAATTTCGGTGGCCCTTGCCAATCTTTTGCCATCGCGATTGTTTGCCATCCTTCTGCTGGTCGCAATTTTTCTTGACCAACATAATGCGCCCAACCACCGCCGTTTACACCTTGTGCCCCAACGAGAAGAACAAGATTTAATACTGCGCGATAAATCGTATCAGAATTAAACCAATGGTTAATACCGGCTCCGACAATGATCATTGAGCGACCATTTGTATCAACAGCATTTTGTGCGAACTCACGAGCGATTTGAATAATAAGCTCTCGTTTCACTCCTGTCATTTTCTCTTGCCACGCAGGTGTAAACGGCACATCATCATTGAAGTCTTTCGGTTCTTGTCCACCGAGCCCTCGGTTCACGCCGTAATTCGCTAATGTTAAGTCGTATACAGTTGTAACGAACACTTCGCCTTCTTCTGTCATAACTTTTTTCACTGGAATTGTACGTTCTAATACTTTGTTTCCATCATCTGAGAAGTACGGAATTTGTACCGTTCCAACAGTGTCTTCCATTCCAAGTAAAGAAAGACGTGGATCAATCTTTTCACCTGTTTGTTCATCTTCTAAATGCAAGTTCCATTTCTTTTCGTTATCCCATCGTGACCCCATTGTGCCGTGAGGTGTTGCAAAATCTTTCGTATTTTCGTTCCAAAGAACAGGTTTCCATTCACCTAACTTAGTTTCACGTCCAATATCAGAAGCGTTTAAGAAACGATCAGCAACGAATTGATCTCCTTTTTGTTTCAGTGTGACAAAGAAAGGAAAATCAGTATATTGCTTCGCATACTTTGTGAAGTATTCCACTTGATTATCTACGTAAAATTCTTGTAAGATGACGTGCCCCATTGCCATCGCAAGTGCACCGTCTGTACCTTGTTTCACACTAATCCAATCATCCGCAAATTTAGTAGACTCGGCGAAGTCAGGACTTACAGAAACAACTTTCGTTCCTTTATATCGAACTTCGGCTAAAAAGTGTGCATCTGGCGTTCTCGTCATCGGTACATTTGAACCCCATGTCATAATGTAACCAGAGTTATACCAGTCACTACTTTCTGGTACATCTGTTTGATCACCCCAAATTTGTGGAGAAGCTGGTGGTAAATCCGCGTACCAGTCATAGAAGCTAAGCATCGGCCCACCCATAAGTTGCATAAAGCGACTACCAGCTGCATGACTTAACATCGACATAGCTGGAATTGGTGAAAAACCAACATTTCGATCTGGGCCGTATTTAATTATTGTGTAAAGTAACGAAGCAGAAACGAGTTGTAATACTTCATCCCAATTCGCACGAATGAATCCCCCTTTACCACGCGCCTGCTTATACTTACGTGCTTTTTCAGGGTTTTCCACAATACTTTTCCAAGCATCTAGTGGTGAATCATTATTTTGTAATTCCTCTTGCCACATACTCCAAAGAACACCACGTACATACGGATATTTCACACGAAGTGGACTATAAATGTACCAAGAAAAACTCGCTCCACGCGGACATCCTCGTGGTTCAAAATCAGGCATATCAGGACCTGTCGTTGGATAGTTAAGCTCTTGCCCTTCCCAAGTTACAATTCCATCTTTCACATAAATGTTCCAACTACATGAACCAGTGCAGTTCACGCCGTGTGTAGAACGAATTACTTTATCATGCTGCCAGCGTTTTCTATACACATTTTCCCATTCACGATCTTCATATGTTTCTTGTGTATGATTATCGTTATAACGATCTATTGGTGAAAAATATTTTAAACGTCTCATTAGTGCTGAAGGTTTCTTCTTCATCATGTTCACTCCTTTAATACGTCTCTCTTACATACCCTTACTATAAGAGAGGTTGTAAAATACAGATGTGACATTTCGCACAGTTCAAGAGATTGTCATAAATTCCAGTGAAAATATGAAAAAATGAAAATCTAATCATTGTGGGGTTCACATCCTTCACTGACTGTTAAATTTGATATACTTAAATCGTTAGATGTGTTTATAAATGAAAATGCAATACTTTATATCCACTAAACCAAGGGCAACTGTCCTGAAAATAGTTGACCCAACAACGCCAAGAATGGCAGGATTATAAAGTAATAATAAAAGGAGGATATTATGATATTAGAACCGCTTTATGCAGAAAACATTGTAGTAGCCGTCATATATAATAATGAATTTAGATGGTATGTAACAGATAAAGAACTATGGTTTTTAGATTATAATAAATTAGATAATGCATATAAAAATTTAGGTGTAAGCACTGAAGATAATTACGAAACGGAAGAAAGAAATGGAATAAAAGTATTAGATAATGAAAATATAGAGGTGTTTTTACAAAGGATTAATAAATATAGCGTAACTAAAGAGGAATTAAATTATTTATTACTTGAAAATATTAAAAGTAAAAATGCAGGAGAAGATCTATTAGATTTCAGTCCAGTGTTATTAATTAACTTTGATGATACAATACTATATTCGATGTTTCCGGAACCAGCATCATATGAAGAATATGTACCAAAAGATTGGATAGGTAAATATGAAGGTTTCACTGAATTAATACCTGAATCAGAGAATTATTGGGTAGATGAGTTTCATAATAAGCTACTTTTTCTATAATTTAAATAGGACAAGAGTGATGCTAGTATAAAGGAGTAGAATAGTAATGAAATATCCATATAGTTTTGAAGTACTTAACAATAGAGATTTAGTTATGAGACTTCCTCAAGAAATTAAACTTGTTGAAACTTTTTTAGGAGTTGAAGTTTCTGCTTTTGGAGATTGGATTTTAGAAGAAATACATAGTGTTTTAAACGGAGAAAAAAATTACGGAGTAGTAAATGGCAACATTTGCGGTTTAGAAATTCGGAACGACACAACTACTGTGCTAGACAATTTAGCAAAAGATGGTAAAGGTGAATATTGTGAGATAGAAACAATGGAATTGGTAGAATTAATTCATATTTGGTTAGCTAAACGAAAAGAATTAAAAAAAGAGAAAAATAAAGAATTGTAATAATTTAAGTGGCTGGCCTCTACATGCAGTCGGCTTTATTTATTATTTCATATAAATTTTAATCACAAGACATATGATATATGTATCTAACCTTTACGCGTAGGGATTTCTACGCTATTTATTTTGGTCACTAAGGTCATCCTTTCCTTCCCTCCTCTTCTTTACCGACAATACTCTCGATAACCCATAATTATATATAAATAATAAATATTCGTCACCTTCTGACACGGATTATCCTATTGTTTTATTGTACGTAAGGAATTTATTTTTCTTCAACGCTACTATTTTATATCAAGACATATTTTATATAAAACTACAAATCATTATTTACTGTATTGCCCTTAGTTATGGAAACAATTATACTAGTTGTAATCGGAATAAATAATCTGAATATTCTCAGAATTAAAGATGAGAGTTTTACTACCCGCAAATAGCGGGATAAATCCTATTTTCCACTAAATAGATTAGAAAACGATAATAAAATTAGGAGGATTACGATGCCCCAGCTTGATTCATTACATCCCATTATAGAAAAAATAATTACCAATATTGAAAAATTAATGGTCGGAAAACGAAAAGAAACGATCTTAGCCTTAACAGCTCTCTTAGCTGAAGGTCATGTACTATTAGAAGATGTTCCCGGTGTCGGGAAAACAATGCTAGTACGTGCTCTTTCTAAATCAATTGATGCAGATTACAAGCGAATTCAATTCACACCTGATTTACTGCCGTCAGATGTAACAGGTGTTTCTATTTACAATCCAAAAGAGCTCCAATTTGAGTTCAAGCCTGGACCAATTATGGGGAATTTTGTACTTGCTGATGAAATTAATCGTACATCTCCAAAGACACAATCTGCCTTACTTGAAAGTATGGAAGAAGGCACTATCACAATAGATGGCATTACAAGATCGTTACCAAAACCTTTCTTTGTAATGGCTACACAAAATCCGGTCGAATATGAGGGAACATATCCTTTACCAGAAGCTCAACTCGATCGTTTCTTGTTGAAGCTAACAATGGGATATCCTACACCAGAAGAAGAATTTGAAATTTTAAATCGGATGGAAAAAACAAACCCACTCTCCCATTTACAAGCTATTACAACAATAAAAGAATTACTTTATTTACAACAAAGCGTACGGGAAGTAAGTATGGACAAAGCAATCAAGCATTACATTGTAAAGCTTGTTAATCAGACTCGTTCTTATAGTTCTATACAGCTAGGTGCGAGTCCACGTGGCTCAATTGCTTTAATGAAAGCTTCACAGGCTTATGCATTCATCCATGGCAGAAATTATGTTATTCCAGACGATGTTAAATTTTTAGCTCCTTACGTTTTAGCTCACAGACTCATTCTAAAAATGGAAGCAAGATTTGAAGGAATAACAGGGGAACAAGTTATCGCCAAAATCGTTGCACGAACTACCGTGCCGACTCAAAGGACGAAGAACCTTTGATGAAGCGACTACTACGAGCACTATATCACGTTACCAAGTTATTGCTAATCCCTTTATGCCTAGTCTTAACATTTGTGTACGCTATGCTTCAAGGAGGATTTGTAAGTTGGTTTTTATTTTACAGTACGATTCCTATTGGCCTTTATTCACTACTACTCCCCTTCTACGCTTTACGGGACGCTGAAGTAAAACGAATAACAAACCAAAATGAATATGTAGCAGGAGAACAATTTTTAAGCACTATTACAATAAAAAGAAAATTTCCTTTTCCCTTACTTTATTTAATTATAGAAGATGAACTGCCACCACAATTTACAAGTTGTAGACAAACAAAGTTGAATAAAGTAATACTCTTTCCAGGATTAAAACGAAATATTTCGTTTCAATATGTTATTGACACAATCCCTAGAGGAGAGCACACTTTTTCAAGCGTACGTGTCAAAACTGGCGATCTATTCGGCATAATGGAGAAAGAAGTAACTTTTTCAGCTCCAGGTACATTTTTAGTCTATCCCCAGTATGTAGATATAACGTATCGACAATTGGAAAATCATTTCGAACAAGGAGCGCTTTCAGCAAATATAAATTTAGCAAAAAACTCTACAGTCTCTGTCGGTGTCAGAGACTATAAACCTGGTGACCGCTTTTCATGGATTGATTGGAAAGCAACTGCACGAACAAACAATATTATGACGAAAGAGTTTGAACAACAGCGTAGCCATAATATCATGATATTCATGGACAGAACTGAGTCCCCTCTATTCGAATCAGTCGTAACATTTACTGCCTCTATTGTGAGGTCTGTCTTGAAGCAAAATTCACCAGCGTCATTCGTGTTTGTCGGAAAAGAACGAACTATTTTCCCTTTAGACAATGGAGATACTCAGTTGCAACAAATCTTTTTTCATTTAGCGAAAGTACAAGCAGACAGTGTATTCCCGCTCTCCCAGAGTGTAGAAATGGAATTAAGAAAAATTTATCAGCCCGTAACAATTATACTCGTGACAAGCGATCTTTCTCCCGACATTCAAAAGGCGGCTGACTGTGCTGCTATAAAAAATAGAAAATTAATGGTGTTTGTCGTGAAAGAAAAAGCGAATCAACTCTCACATCGAGAACTAAGTATTCTAGAGACTCTACAAAAACGAAAAATATTTGTAAATGTGGTTTATGAAAACCGGTATACAAACGTGTTTTTTGAGGTGAGCAAATGATAACACTACAAACAAAAAAACAATGGGATATGAGTAGATTCTTCATGCATGTATGTGTATGTCTTCTTTTACTAGAATGGCTAAGACCCCTTATAGGTATTACAAACGTAGGTAGATTAGATATTTTTGTACTATTTATAGTAATTTGCTTCACCCTCTCTTTTTTTCAAACAAGGTGGCAAATTCCAATAAAAATCGTCACTATCTTATTCATCATTCATTCCCTGTATTATAAAAATGCTTTTATAAATCCATCTTGGCTAACAAAATTTTTTTCTGATATTTCTCGAAATTC
Source organism: Bacillus hominis (assembly GCF_030348325.1). Taxonomy (NCBI): domain Bacteria; kingdom Bacillati; phylum Bacillota; class Bacilli; order Caryophanales; family Bacillaceae; genus Bacillus; species Bacillus hominis. Next base: position 1,955,249 of record NZ_JAUCFS010000005.1, on the reverse strand, counting down.
CTCCCTGTTTTTCCAGGGGAATTTGCTAGATATTTCTCCAGTTTTTCCAACAGTTTTATTTTTTCTATCATTTTGGTTTTTGAGTTCTTTCACCTCTTTTTGGATGATTCGTAAAAAACGTGGATTGTTATTTCTTGCATTGACTATTATTTATATCACAACTTTTCATAACTTACATTTATACAATGCAAACTACGCTATTATTCGTACTGTTGTCATCGGCTTTTTTATGCTTAGTCTTCTTCGAATAGAACGAATAAAAGAGATGGAACACTTACAAAATTATGCTAGAGAAATCTCAAAATTACTTAGACCTCTTACAATATTTATTGTATTGTCAGCAACCATCGCATACTTCGCTCCAAAATTCGGCCCTCAATGGCCAAATCCAATGAACTTTTTAAAATTCAACACATCCGAAGCAAGTAAAAAACAAGAAGTTTCTAAAATTGGGTATGGTTTAGATGACGCACAATTAGGTGGTCCTTTTAAGGCGGATAATACAATTGTTTTTACAGCACAAACGCAAAACAAACAATATTGGAGAGTAGAAACAAAAGATTTTTATACAGGAAAAGGTTGGGAGGTTTCTGAAAATCCGAAGAAGGTTTCTTTTAAAAATAAAAACGACGTCATGAGTTGGTACGAACAAAATACAAAAACGGAGATAACTGAGGCAACAATCACCATGCAAAAAAGTTATCCTCACCTTACCTATCCAGCAGGATTAGTATCAGTTGAGGCTTCTTCTGATGTATCATACAGCGTTGACCCATTTTCAGAAAAAATCTATACGATGCACGGAGACTCTTCTACTACTTTAAATTCGTATAAAGTAACGTATGAGATTCCGGAGTTTTCCATAGAAAACTTGAAAGCTGCAAAAACGAATGAAGGTCATGAAACAAGTTCTTATTTCATGACAAAGTACACACAACTTCCCGAATCATTACCGCAGCGAGTAAAAGACTTGGCTGTCAATCTTACAAATGAGAAAGACAACCGATATGATAAAGTATTAGCTATTGAAAATTACTTCACAGACAATTCTTTTGTATACGAAACAATGAATGTCTTATTCCCTGCCAAAAACCAAGATTATGTAGATCAATTCCTTTTCGATACAAAAAGTGGCTACTGTAATAATTTTTCGACGTCTATGATCGTGTTACTTCGTTCTGCCGGGATTCCCGCTCGCTGGGTAAAAGGATTTACAGAAGGAACTCTTGAGAATACAATTGCTAATGCAGAGGGTGAGAATGTTTATAAAATCGCGAACAATAACGCACACTCTTGGGTCGAAGTATATTTTTCAGGATATGGATGGGTTCCATTTGAACCAACAAAAGGATTTACCAATCCCTATAATTTTGTAAACAATACTCCTGCTTCCACTTCACAAACTAGCGAAGAAAATAATTCTAATAACGAGCAAATGCAAGAGCGGAACAATGAAGCAAAGCTCAAAAGTTTAATAGAAAATACAGAAGAAGCCTCTACTAAAAAAATCACAAATTCTAAAAATGGGGTTTCTTGGTGGTACGTATTCCTCTCTATGATACCGATTAGTATCCTAGGATACATTCTCTTCACCACTAGAATGAAATGGATTACATTTTTTATTATTCTTTTCTATAAATACCGAAAAGATGATGCTGTTTATCAAAAAGCTTACGGTGCACTTTTAAAACAATTTGCGAGAATTGGCATACCACGGGGTGAAAGTCAAACATACCGAGAATACGCTCTCCACATCGATACACTTTACAACTCGGCCGATATGCAACAACTTACTTTCAGTTATGAGAACGCTATGTATCAAAAGGGACAATCCGCAGCAGAATGGAGGAAATCCGTACACTTATGGGAAGTGCTTATGAAAAAAGCAGCTTCTCCGCCAAAATCAAATGACTTCCATTCAGTGATTTAATCTTGATAATGTGAGTTTAAAGAAAACGCCCCAAAGAACTACATTGTTCTTTGAGGCGTTTTTTAATAAAGTGAAACTCCTAGTTATTCCCCAAGTACCTTTTCAATCTCAACCTCTAAATCCGCCGGCTTCGTCTGCGGCGCAAAACGCCCTACTACTTTCCCGTCTTTTCCAATTAAAAACTTAGTAAAGTTCCATTTCACTGCTTTCATACCGAGTAAACCTGGTGCTTGTTCTGTCATGTATGTATACAGAGGGTGAGCCTTATCACCTTTTACATCGATTTTTGCAAACATCGGGAAGTTTACACCATAGTTCAATTCACAAAAACTTGTAATATCTGCTTCTGTGCCTGGTTCTTGTCCCCCGAATTGATTACAAGGGAAACCGAGTATTTCTAGTCCTTGGTCTTTATATTTATCATATACTTCCTGTAACCCTTTATATTGAGGTGTAAATCCACATTTACTAGCTACATTTACAATGAGAAGTACTTTTCCTTCGTAATCTTTTAACGACTTTTCTTCTCCTGTTATTGTTTTCGCAGAAAAATCATATACTGCCATTTTCTCTACCCCTCTCTTCGCTATCATTCTATGTTTATACTATACTACATAAGTGAACATACAGCTCTTTTTACATACTTACGCGTTAAAATGGTAGCGCTTTATTTTTGTTCGAAATTTCGACACAAACTACTAGACTTTTATGATGGAAAGTTTTACAATTGAATTGTGAACAAAATGTGACAGTTTATATTCCATTATAAAAGAAAAGGATGGTGTTCATTATGAAAACTGCACAACGTGAAACGATTTCAAATCGCGAGTTTTATTTCGTACTATATATGATGTTATTGTATGTTACTGGTTGGGTAATCGATGTGAATGGTTTATTCTTAAGCTCCTACTTTAATTTAGCAGGAGAGATTATGCTTCCATTAGTTGGCGGGCTTGTTGGACTGTTCGTAATGTCTATCAATAAAGAACAAACGAAATAACTACATTAGAAAAAGGCAGAAGACGAGCTTTCGTTTTCTGCCTTTTTTCTTTTTTAGCGTATAATATAAAGTGAAACTTTAATTAGTGGGGATTTTCTTTCTCCCCACTGATTATTAGTTGAACCAATCGGGCATTAACGGGCAGTTGATCTCCCTCCTAACCTTTTTGCTTCAGCCAAATTTTAAGATGAGAGTCTTACTACCCGTTAATGCAGGAAAAACATGCAGTATATAAGGAGTGGTAAATATGAAAAAAGTAGAGCAATTATCTTCTCACCTATATCTTATTGATGATTACGACTTACAACATAATGAACGGACAGGTACATACGTTTTATTAGGTGACGATATTACTTTAATTGAAACTTGTGCAGCCCCTTCTCTTCCCTATATTTTAGACGGCTTACAACAATTACATATTGATTTAAACGATGTAAAAAACATCATCGTTACACATGTTCATTTAGATCACGCTGGGGCAGCTGGTTTAATGATGGAAAAGTGCCCAAATGCTACTTTATATGTGCATTCTCGCGGTGCTCGTCATATGATTGATCCAACAAAACTCATTCTAGGTGCAAAAGCTGTGTACAAAGAAGATTTCGATAAACTTTTCGATCCAATTCTTCCAATAGAAGAAGAACGTGTTCATATTGTGCAAAATGGTGATACATTAAAAATTGCAGAAGACCGCATCCTTACATTTTATGATACACCAGGGCATGCAAAGCACCATATTAGCATTCATGATTCATTTACAAACGGCATTTTTACTGGCGATACAATTGGAATTTATTATAGAGAACTCGCAGACCTTGGTGTAGAACTATATCTACCATCAACGTCCCCTTCACAATTTCAGCCAGATGCGATGATTGCTTCTAAAAACCATATTCAAAGTATGAATGTAGATACTATTTATTTCGGTCATTACGGCGCTTCATCCAATGTTACAGAAGTATATAACCAACTTGAACATTGGTTACCTATTTTCGTTGGTACTGGTAAAGAGGTCTTTGAAAAGTATAATGATTTCGATGAAGCGACTAAAGCTTTACAAACTTTATTAATGGATAACATCTCTTCTCACCTTACAAAATTAAACGTCCCATCCGATCATTCCGTTTATAACATTTTACATCTAGATATAGAAATTAGCGCCATAGGCATTATTGATTATTTCACAAAGCAAGAAAAAACAAATTCCACTATTAAATAACGGCAAAAAAAGAGATATACAACAGTAGTTATTGTATATCTCTTCTTTCTTTGAATATATTTTTAGTAAAGGATGGTGGAATGCAATGCAAAAAGTGATGCTATACCTCTGCTTTACATTATTTATCGTCTTATTATTATTTGTCGGAGTAAAAATTCAATTTTATTTAGATACAGATGCGCAAGTGAACTTTAACCTTTATCCAAGGTTATTCTACTTTACACTCTTCCCTCTTTTAGTCGGCATTTTATTACGATTCCTACAATCCATTAATCGCGAAACGAGCAAACAAAACTGGAACTTTCAGCTGGATAAATTTATCGCTATTACGTTGCCTACACTATTCATTTCCTTTTCTCCAGCTCTACTCTTTTCACCACTTGGCGAATACCTACCTTATTTAACTAATATTATTCTTGTGAATACAACTTTCGTTACCATTATTAGTTTAATAGCTGGTTATTCACTATTAGATTGTTTTATACAAAAAGACAAGGATAATAGTAAGGAATATAACTAAGTGATTTCCCACTTTCACTTTATTAAGCAAATCAAGTTAATTCTGCCCCTGACTTGTATGCAAAAGAGCCTAATGTTCAATTTTTAAGTGTCGTTGGTTATGGTGGTTTATTTATAAGTGCAATACTCCTTGTAAGAGTTGCTATACATGCGGTAAGGAAATTTAAGTAATAACAAAACGAGTATGAAATCGCATAGATTTTATACTCGTTTTTTATTGTTCATATATTTAATTGATAATAGGAAATTTATGTTAAACTAAAGAAAGTCGTGCACTAAATCAAAATACATTTCAAACAAGGGAGACTTATTATGAAATTAGGGACTTTCTCGTTTCTAACGTTTATCGCAAGTATATGTTCTTTCTTTGTTTTAAGAGGACCTAATGCGAATTTAACATTAATTATTGTGCTTCTAAGTATGCTTTCATTACTCGGTATTATTTTTGCGATCGCATCAAAGAATTGGCTATTTAAAATAGTTGGGACTGCATTAAATGGCGTAATACTAGTATTTGTATATTTCTTATCGCTAGCAAAAGGAATAGGTGGTTAATATATTTACGTTTCAATAAGAAAAGCTCACAGCTTAAGCTATGAGCTTTTTTACTTATCTCACCTTTTCATCTACATACTCCATAAACTGTTCTGCTTTAATAAATCTTTCTTTATACGCTTCAGGTACTTCTTCTACTGTTATCCCACCACTCGATTTCGCTTTTACTAATACAGTTTGATATGACATTAACGCTTCCATATATTGTTCATACTCTTCTGAAGTTAATACTTCTTTACTAGATTTATGGCCATTTAATTTATCAAAATATGGCTGAAGCCCCATCACTACCTTTTTCATTTCCTCTTTTTTAGCTGGTGATAATTGATCATAATCAATATTACCGTTCGAATCCCCGTACTCCAGCTTTGCATTCGTTAATTTTTTTAATTCTTTTGTAAACTCTTCATATTCCTTTGCACCCATTTCATCTTTCGCTTGTGATAACTTTGCATTAAAACGCATATACGCTTCTAATGTCATCGCTCCGGCATGTTTTTTTAAATTCTCAAAAGATCCGTATATACCATCTGCCATAATAGATTGATAAGCAAAACCGGTCGTAGGGATTAAAAATGCTGCTGCAAGCACTCCTGCGATAAGGCGTTTCTTCACCTTACTTCCCCCGCGTTTCATTTTTATTTGAACGATTACTTTTTCTTTTAACTCCGGCGGGGCTACAACCCCCTTCGCTTCTTCTTGTATAGATTCTCTAACTCTACAATCTAAACTCATTTTACATTCCCTACCTCTCCTAAAAAGATTTCTTCTACTTGCTCTTTTTGACGTAGTTTCTTTAAGGCCGCATGAATTCTAGATTTCACAGTACCAAGTGGAATATGTAATATTTGTGCTACTTCTTCTTGTGAGTAATCGTGTAAGTATCTTAAGATAATAACTTGTTTCAATTTATACGGTAATTTATGAATGAGTTCGATTAGTTTTTGATTTGATATTTTACTTACAACATCGTTAGAAAAATCAATTTGTACTGGCTTCCTTTGCTCTTCTGCTTTTTTTACAATTCGTAGTCGCATCCACCTCTTTCTTCTATAAGAATGAATTTGTTTAATCGCAAGTCCAATTAACCAAGGACGAAATGGCTTCTCGCTATCATACTTACGAAGCGATTCATATAGCTGTATGTATATTTCTTGAACGACATCATCTACATCCGTTTTATCATCGATTAAGAAATGTGCTGTTTTATATACTTCTTGAATCGTTTTATCATACAATTCGCTATACGCTTCTTTATTGCCCGATAAAGTTAATTGGATTAAATCTGTATACACTGTTTCATCCTTCATATACCACCCCTCCTTTGTCTTACACTATATATTGGCAAGTAATTGATATTTCGTTCGATTTTTTCAAAAAAGTTTTTTATATAAATTAATATAATAATTCAATGAACTCATAAGCTTCACTTATAACCATGCATAACAATTATATAATTTTCCAATTCCTAATGAAGATTTAAAATGATTTATATAGTCAAATTTAGGAGGATATATGATGAAAGCTATCGTTGTAACGTCGTTCGGTGGTCCTGAAGTGATGAAATATACAGATGTGGATATGCCGACTATCTCAGACAATCAAGTTTTAATTCGTGTTGTTGCTACTAGTGTAAATTTCGCCGATATTAAATCTCGATATGGTAAAAAAGGAAATAAAGCATTTCCCTTTATTCCAGGGATAGATGCGGCTGGTATTGTAGAACGCGTAGGTTCTCATGTAAAAAACATTTATCCTGGCCAGCGTGTCATTGCTTTTCCTCAAAATGGCTCTTACGCTGAATATGTTGTCGCGAACGAAAACCTTACTTTCGTTTTACCTGATGAAGTCGACTTTCAAACCGCCGCCGCTTGTCCTATCGTATCTTTTACAAGCTATAATTTACTTGCAAATGTTGCAAGAATTCAACAAGGGGATTCTGTACTAATCCATGCAGCGGCTGGTGGAATTGGTACTACAGCGATTCAACTCGCTAAACTATTAGGAGCTGGAAAAATTATCGGTACTGTTGGAAGTGAAACAAAAGGTAAAATCGCTTTAGATGCTGGAGCTGATTATGTTATTTGTCATCAAGATGAAGATTTTGTAGAGAGGGTAACTCAGCTTACAAACGGAGAAGGCGTTAATATTGTTTTAGATTCTATTTCTGGTACTGTGTCCGAAAGAAGTTTAGAATGCCTTGCTTATTACGGTCGTCTCGTCCATTTCGGCAATGTTAGCGGAGAAGTTGGTAGTTTTCAAACGAAAGATTTACACGCAAGTTGCCGTTCTATACTCGGTTTCAGCTTTGGCACTACACGAAAAAACCGTCCTGAATTGCTTCAAGAAACTGCGAATCAAATTTTCCGTTATTTACGCGATGGAAGTTTACAAATTAAAGCCACGAAATCTTTTCCTCTTCAAGATGCAGGGAAAGCACATGAATGGGTCGAAAGTAGACAAAGTACAGGGAAAGTAATACTACACGTTCAGACAGCTCCCTAAAATGAATACATGAAATAGAGGTGTTATTCATGGGATCGCGAATTATGCATATCATTATCGCTAACGGTATTGCTGAGAAACTATCTATTCAAGATAAAACTTCTTTCTTACTTGGTGGTGTAGCCCCTGATGCTGTTCATTCAAAAAAAGAAAAAGGAACTTCACATTTTTACGCGGGTACAACGAAGAACTATACGAGAAGAATAGATTATGATTCATTTTTTCATAAATATGAAGCACATATAGATTCCCCATTTATTTTAGGCTATTATACCCACCTCATTGCCGATGATAATTGGCTAAGTGGATTTTTTCTACCTTGGCTAAAAAACAGAATAGAAAATGACGAAACTATCGCACCTATGTACTATAACGATTTTAAATTGTTAAATGCAAAATTACTTCATCATTACGATAAAGAACAACAGCTCTTCGCCCTACTTAATCAAGAGACTAACATTGTGAATATCGATGAGGTTTCTAAAGAGAATGTTTTAGCTTTTCGGCAATATATTTTTGAAGATATGCTGTATCCCGAGCAACATTTGCACGAAGAGTTACAAGTGTTTTCATTTGATCAAATCGTTGGTTATATTGAGACTGCAATTGAAAAAGGAACATTTTTTATAGAACAACTCGCTAATAAAAAATTCACTTCAAATATTTAATCCCCCTCATTATTTACGAGGGGGATTTTCACATTACAATATAATTATTTATTTTTTTCCATTACTGCAAAGTAATTCCCTTCACTATCAGCAAAGTTAAATACTTTACCAGAGGGCATAGTTACCATTTCGCCAACTGTAACATTTTTATTTGTTAAATCTTTATATAGTTGGTCAAGATTTTCTGAGAAGAACATTAAAGATGGTGTACCAAGATTCAATTCTGGACTCATTTTAGAAATAACTTCTTTATTATGTAATATGATACTCGTCTCAGCATCATTAGTTGGAGCAATTTCAATCCATCTCATTCCTTGATTGTTATCTTCCTCTGCGATTACATGAAACCCTACTTTTTCAGTCCAAAAATTTACTGCCTCATCTTGGTTATCTACATATAACATAATCTGTCCGACTTTATGAATCATTTGTTTTCCCCCTAATGGTTTTTATATTCTATGTAGCTTTCTACAGGTACTATTATTATTCCTTTTTCATTTATATGTACTTCTTCACGAAATTTATCGACTGACTCATTTCATTCAATGCACATACAAACTTAGAAACTAACACTATTGCCTTTTTTGTCGTTGCATCAATATCCCCTATAGAATCGCTGATATATTTTTGGAGTTACGTTAGATATATTCTAAAAATCGTTGATATATTTGAAGTTACTATTTAACAACTTACAAACAAAAAAGACGTAACTATGCATAGTTACGTCTTTCCTTTTATTTATCTAGGTTTTTTCTTACCAGTAAATGCTGGTTTCTTTTTCTTTGGTGCTTTCGGTTTCGTTTCTACAAATGATCCGTTGAACATTTCTTGCTTCGTAAAAACGATACCTAGTTTTTTTGCAAATTGAAGTAATTTACGCTCTTCTTGTTCTGTTACAAGAGAAACGACTGTTCCTTCTTTCCCCATACGTCCAGTACGTCCTGAGCGGTGAATGTATTGGTCTACAGTGTCTGGTAACTCTAAATGAATTACATGTGTTAAATCATCAATATCTATTCCACGTGCTGCAATATCAGTGGCAAGTAGAATTTCTAATTTGCCGCTACGGAATGCACGCATCGTTGCTTCACGCTCTTGTTTATTTGCCTCTGCATGAAGAGCTGCTGCTTTCATTTTACGGAATTTCAGTTTCTGAGTAATTTCATCTAAACGGAATGGATCATTTAAGAAGGCAACTGCTTTTACATTTCCCATATGCATAATTCTTCTTATATAATCATTTTTTTCACGACGTTCACACACAATATACGTATGTTCAACTAGGCTCTTTGTCTCTGAACGTGTTACACGTACTAATTGTGGTTCAGCTGTCAAATCACGTGCCGCGTCTTCTGCCGCTTTCGTTATTGTCGCCGAGAAGAATACTAATTGACGATCGCGCATCGTTGATTTAATTACATCAAGTACAGCACCCATCATCTTTTGTTTTACAATTTGATCAAACTCATCAAATACAATCGTTTTCACTTCATGCATCTTTAGTTTTTTCATACGAATCAATTCTAAAATACGTCCTGGTGAACCAACAATTACTCTCGGATGTTTCTTTAATTTTTCAACTTGGCGCTTAATATCCGCACCACCAATTAAAGACGCACCTGAAATATCAGTTCCCGCTGTAAACTTTTGAACTTCTTCATGAATTTGCATAACAAGTTCACGAGTTGGAGCTAAAATTACAACTTGAGGTTGTTTAACTTCAGGATTAATTTTATGTAAAAGGGGTAATAAGTACGCTAATGTTTTTCCTGTTCCAGTTGGAGATTCAGCTATAACGTCTTGTCCTTCTAAAATAGTTGGAATCGCTTGTTTTTGAATTTCAGTAAACTCTTTAAAACCAGCCTTTTCCCAAGCTTGTTGTAAAAATGGTTGCATATCTTTTATCATTTGTTTTTCTCCTTTATCTCTATTTTTGAAGAAAATGTTGTATTGTTCGCACCGTTTCTATCATGTGTGAAATAACAGCTATTAAATCATCAACATGGTCTTCTGTAATCGCTTTTTGAAATAGAACCTCTACCTTATTATGATATGAAATCGCTTGCTTATTATATTCGTATGAAATTTTCTGTGTAATCATTCGCTCTTTTCCCCAAATAGATTGCAATAAAGTTTCAATTTCTTGGCATCCTATCTCTGGCTGTTCCATTTCGAACGAGAACGCTAACTTCATTTCACAACCTGGTATAAACTGAGGTACTTCCAATATTTCACCTGATAAATTCTTCGCATCAACAGATAGTGAAAATATCGCTTCTACCATTGTTTTAAATGTTTCTGTTAGTTGAAATGAAATACTATACATACGGCTTAATGAAGCAAGATCCATCACATCTTTTCGATCTGTTACAAGAATATCACCGTGTAAATCGAAATCATAGACAGCCCCTTCTACGATTACTTTTAAATTTTCAAAAGCAGTTGGATCAAACATAATTTCCTCCAAAAAACAGGCGCCTTTCTATGGAAAGGCGCCACTTGATGTATATATAGTTTACAGATAAACGAGATGAATTACAACCTTTTAGAATAAACCTACTGCTTTTCCATCTTCATTTACATCCATTTGAAGCGCAGCTGGCTGTTTAGGAAGACCAGGCATTGTTAACATTGTTCCTGTTAATGCAACGATAAACCCTGCACCGATAGATGGTTTCAATTCACGAATTGTAACAATAAAGTCAGATGGGCGACCTAATTTTGTTGCATCGTCAGAAAGAGAATATTGTGTTTTCGCCATACATATTGGTAGGTTACTCCATCCTTCTCCTTCAAATTGAGCTAATTGTTTACGTGCTTTCGGTGCAAACTCAATATCTTTTGCGCCATACACTTTTTGAGCAATTGTACGAATTTTTTCTTCTAATGGTAATTCTAATTCATAAAGTGGTGCGTAGTTGTTTTCACCTTTTTCAATTTCTTTTAACACTTTCTCAGCAAGGTCTACACCACCTTGGCCACCTTTCTCCCAAACTTCTGTTAAGGATACTGCATAGCCACGCTCATTGCACCATTCTTGTAAGTATGTAACTTCTGCATCTGTATCAGTAATGAATTTATTAATTGCAATTACGAAAGGCACACCGAAGCTTTGAATTGTTTCAACATGTTTCTGTAAGTTTTCCATACCTTTTGCTAATGCATCTACATTTTCTTCTTTTAATTGATCTTTTGCTACGCCGCCATGCATTTTAAGCGCACGAATAGTCGCAACAATAACAACTGCTTCTGGTTTAATGCCAGCTGCACGAGCTTTAATATCTAAAAACTTCTCTGCACCTAAATCTGCACCAAATCCAGCTTCTGTAATAACATAATCACCTAATTTTGCTGCCATTGTTGTAGCGATAACACTGTTACAACCGTGAGCGATGTTCGCAAATGGTCCGCCATGAATGATAGCTGGTGTATTTTCTAACGTTTGTACTAAGTTCGGTTTTAATGCGTCTTTTAATAATAATGTTAACGCACCTTCTACACCTAAATCTTTAACCGTTACAGGTTGATTTGCAAAGTTATAAGCAACTACGATGCGAGATAAACGTGCTTTTAAATCTTGAATATCTGTTGCAAGGCAGAATACGGCCATAATTTCAGATGCTACAGTAATATCAAAACCATCTTCACGTGGTACACCTTGAACTGGTCCACCAAGGCCAATTACTACGTTACGAAGGGCACGATCATTTAAGTCAACACAGCGTTTCCAAACGATTTTACGCGTATCAATTCCAAGTACGTTTCCTTGTTGGATATGATTATCAATAAACGCCGCTAATGCGTTGTTGGCAGTTGTAATCGCATGAATATCTCCAGTAAAGTGAAGGTTAATGTCTTCCATTGGTACGACTTGTGAAAAACCGCCACCTGCTGCTCCGCCTTTTAGTCCCATCGTTGGTCCAAGAGATGGTTCGCGAAGTGCAATTACTGTTTTCTTACCAATTTTATTAAAAGCTTGACCTAAACCAACTGTTACTGTTGATTTACCTTCTCCAGCTGGAGTTGGGTTAATTGCTGTTACTAAAACAACTTTACCGTCTTTCTCATCTTGTAAACGCTTAAAAATATCAAGAGATAACTTACCTTTATAATGCCCGTATGGCTCTAATTCATCTTCTAAAATATTTAAATCAGCTGCAATTTCTTGAATTTTTTTCATACTTGCTTCCTGTGCGATTTCAATATCAGATTTAACTGTTGTAGTAGTTGTCATATACCCTAGTCCCCCTTTAATTGGTTCTGATGATATTGTATCAGTTTTTTGTATTTTCTGCACTTATTTACCTCCTAAAATTCTTCAATTTTGTTATACGTTTTTTAACATAAATACCCATAAAAATGTTAACGCTTGTTGTAACTCTGTAGGTAGTTGACCTAACATCTTCTCATTTACTCCGCGCTTATATACGCCGGTGCCATCTACAACTTCAAAACCTTGTTCTTTCGCTAACTGTTCAAATTCCCAAGGCATCATCGTATTGCAAACAACATCTTTGCCGTATAGGCGAGGATAACTGTTCTCTCTCGGTTTTGCTGTCGGTCCTAAAATTGCAATACATGCATATCCATCTTTCTTTAAAACACGCTTTATTTCATTTAATGCTCGCAATGGCTCCTCGGTCCATTCTAAAGAATTAATTGCCATAATTGCTTCAAACTTCTCATTTTCAAATGGTAATGAAGAAAGATCACCTTTAATAAAAGATAAGTTTGGGCCTTCTCCGCGTTCTTTACCCTTTTGAATCATAACTTCCGATAAGTCCACCCCAACCGCTTTGTACCCAGTAAGACTTAATTTATATGTACCATACCCATCACCACAGCCAACATCTAACACTTGTACTTCCTTTTCCACGTACTGCTCAAAAAATGGAATGATTGTACTCCTGCTCCCACTATCCCACATTTCTTGACTATTTTGATTCCAAAAATCTGCATTATTATCCCATTTTTTCTCTGCCGATTCATGCCAATTAAACTTCGTCATACATTCCCCTACCTTCAGTTATTATCATTCATTTCATTCTACATCATTTTCCAAAATTCCTGTTTATCCCGCATTAACGGGCAGTAGAATTCGGCGAATGCGAGGAAGTTAGGTGGGAGATAACTGCCCGTAAAAGCCCGATTGGTGAGGGCTAATAATCAGTGGGGATGAACAAAACCCCCACGTTTCACTTTATCTTCATAAGGAGGTGAACAGGATAACAACGGAATCTATTTTCTCCATTTTTTGCTTTACTTGGGTTTAACTCATACTCATGTTCTTCTCCTTATGAAAGATACTATAGATACACCCAATTGAAAGAGAGGGATGTACATGCGAAGAAAGAGAAATCATCATTTTAAAAGTGGTGAAAAAAACGAAGAGTATGCAGCTGAAATATCTCCAGCTGGTATTCCGATTAGACATGAGCGCAAAGAAATTGCAAATGAAATAGAAGGTACAAATACCGGTGCAATGATAGGCTATGTCGCATTATTTCTTTCGTTATTCTCCATTGCTTTTTATCCTGTTACACTCGGCTCCCTTGCTATTTTAGTTGGCTTATTAGCTGTCAATTTTGGAGCGAGAACACTTGGATATACCGCAATTGGTTTTGGCAGTTTTTCTGTTTTATTCACTTTACTATATCCGCTTGCTTTATCAGCGTTTTAAAAAAACACACCAAGTTATACTTGGTGTGTTCATTCATGATACAACATGATATGTCCGCATCCACAACAATGCTTCGCTGTAATTTCTTGAAAAACTGGATAATTCTCTTCATCTCTATGCTCAATAAACACCTTTTCAAATCGGTACATGTTTGGCGCATATGCCCAATCTTGTTTCGTACGTGCATATAATGTTGAAGAAAAAAACTCCTCACCACCACAAACGATACATCCCTTCTTCATCAATACCCCTCCTATGCTTGTCTTACTTCATCTATATGAACATAAGCATAAAAAAAAGACCTTCTATTATTAGAAAGTCTTCTCTGAAACAAAAAGAAATGTACCGAATATACCTACTCCGCTATATTCTTTCGTAACACCAGCTTCTGTTTTATACGTTTGCTTTACAGTCATAAAGAAAACACCATTTCGTGCATCAATACTTTCAAACTGTAATTTCTCTTTTTTTTCATCTACATTTTGCGTGCATTCAAAGCTACTCTCGTCACATTTCAATGCATACTTATCCTCTAAATACAATTTAAAATCTGATTCTTTCGGACAAGTTATAAGTAATATCGCCACGAGAATAATACTTACAATCCCCACAATTGTATAATATTTCTTCATTTGTTCTCCTTTCAAAAGACAAGAAAACTTGACTTCATGCGCCAAGTTTTCTTAGTCTACAACCCATTGCCACTCTTGTTCTTTCTTATCAAAAATGAGCCAACCCGTTTCTGTTGCTTCTGCTTTCAATTCATCGATATTATCTAGTACCTCATCCGTACTTTCGAATGATCCTACTACATATACCGGAATTTCAAGACCTCTTCTTGACTCAATTTTCCCCGCTAAATCAATGTATAACCCATCTTCCATTAAAGGAATAAGCCCAAGGATAACTTCCTTTGAAATTGCTGGGAAAATTTTTGATTTTTGGAAGAAAGTAAAACGTTTCTTTCCAAACGAACCGAGTTTATATGGAATCACTTTACTTAGCATTCCTACAAAATCACCGATTCTACGGTAATACACTTTGTTGTACCAACCGTCATCATGTGAAAAATAAACGAATCTATTCTTCAACAACGGGAAGAACGTTCTTCCAAGTGGTTCTTTTTTGTGAGCCAAATATAATAATTCTGCAATTTCTTTTGGCTCTAACTCATCTAAATCGCTTGCATCATCGAAATCTACCCAACAAAATTCATCAAATTCATCAATCTCTGCTTGAATGAGTTTATGTATGTTTTCTTCCTCAACATATTCAAATAAAGTATGATAATGAAAATCTGTCCACTCGAAATTATGCTTTAAAAGCAATACTTGATGAAGCGGTGAAGGGATGTTACTTGCAAACTCTTTAAACGTAATTCCAGATGTAATAAAACAATGACCCCGACGATTACCATTAATATATATCATATTGTTTACTTGGTCAGATCCTCCAGACAAAGCACCTAGCCACCTTCGTTTTGTATGTTTCAATTCTATAGCATATTTTAACATGAAAAATTTTAGAAACATAGAAAAAACTTCAAAAACTATTTACAATTTCATGTGTTTTATTACATACTGATTACAAGAAAAAACGCCTGCTTATGAGCAGGCGTTTTTAAAGGATATCATCTGGGTTTTGAGGGTGATGATTTCCCTCTTTCTTTTCATCTTTTTGGAACATCGATTGAATTTTATCAATTGTTTGCGGAGCTAATTCAATCATTTTTTCCGCTAAATGTGTCGCATTTTGTAAATGAAGAATATTTACTCCATCTTTATTCACCACAAGAAATGCTACTGGTGTAATGGAAACACCACCCGCGCTACCGCCACCAAATGCTGGGTTACCGTTCGCTCTTTGACCATCATTCGTCTGGAAATCAGAACCTCCTGCTCCAAAACCGAATGCTACTTTAGAAACCGTTAACACCACACCACCGTCAGCCGTTTGAACAGGCTCTCCAACAATCGTATTTACATCGACCATTTCTTTTAAATTTTCCATTGCCGCTTTCATTAACCCTTGAATTGGATGATCCACCGTTCATAACCTCCTTTGTCATATCTTTCCTAGTTTTTCCGAAAGTTTGTGAACTAAACATAAAATTTTATATTGATTTCCAAAAATATAAGTTGTAATATTCAGAAAAATAAAAAAGAGGTCGATTTACTGTGCTCAAAAAATTAACTCAAAATGATCATGAACAAGTATTCGCTTTTTTAAAAGAAGAAGAAGAAGCCATAAATTTATTCATCATTGGAGACATTGAAGCTTTTGGATATAACAAAGACTTTCAAGAACTATGGGGGATTTTAATGAGGATGGCGCGTTAAAAGCTATTTTACTCCGCTTCCACGATTCATTTATACCTTATGGAAAAACTGATTTTTTAGGGATTGAATTTGAATCCATCCTTTCGAGGTATGCCCCGCTGAAAATATCCGGAAAATCAGAAGTAGTAGAAACATTTGAAAACATCCCTAGTATACATTTAGGTAAAAAAAATAAAATGTACTTTTGCGAATGTCTTGATGACACTAGACTACCTAGCACACCTATTCATGAAACAATAAAACTTGCTTCTGTAGATGATGTTGAACGAATTATGAGTTTACGTAGCAACATCGCTGAATTTCCAGCTGCTAATGAATCAGAGAGAATTTTAAGGCAAGCTATCGAAACAAATACAGGACGTACATACTTTATTGAAAAAGACGGTGCGATCATCGCATCCGCCTCTACATCCGCTGAAAATTCATTATCGGCTATGGTTATTGGCGTCTGTACACAAGTATAGCTCAGCAGCGGTATTCACAAGGTTATGCTGAATGGTTGTCTATGACAGAAACAATATCCTCACAAGTGACCACTTTTATAGGTTTATCTCAATTATGAGAGCGACCTGTAGAGGTGGTCTTTTTTATGCGTACTCAAGGGGGAAACGAAATGGCACTATTTAGGTTCATGATAAAGGATTACCTAGAAGATAAGGAGCTTAGTGGATTAGCACCGAGAACGATACAGAGCTACCGAGATACGCTTAATGAGTTCTCTCGCTGGCTCTGAGATCGTTAACGTAGAGGATGTTACTCCACCAGTTATAAAGAGCTACCTCCTCTACTGTTCCAAGGAGAGAGGAAACTCAGTTGTAACTCGTAATGGTAAGCTCCAGCACTTGAAGACATTCTTCAGGTACCTAGAGGATGAGGACATTATCGACCTCCGTAGCAATCCCATTAACAAAATTAAGCCTGCTAAGACGGACAAGACTATCAAGGTGTACTCCGATGAACAGATAAAGCAGATGCTTAGATACTACAGGAGGATGCGCTTTCGCGAAAACACATTGTATAGCTACAGAGGGCATACCGTGATAGTCGTCCTCGCTGGTACAAGGCATAAGACTAGGCGAGCTGGTATCCATGAGGTGGGACTCCGTGGATCTACTCAATAAGACTATCACTATCTTTGGGAAGAATCGTAAGAGCCTGTCTACGCCGTTAACGGATAAGGTGGCTCGGGAGTTAGCACAAAGCCATCAGCACTTCGTAGAGACCGTCTTCTTTTAAAAACCAATAATCCGTATTATCCGAAGGTAACAAAGTATGTCACAATCTCTTCTGTAAGAACGTTTCCATAATATCCCTCTTGAATCTTTCATAATCAAACTGAAAAGCTACATTATGCGTTTTATAGCCTGGATTAGTAGCAAAACGAAAGTCTGCAATACTTTGACCAAATCCTTCTCCTTGATCAGCAATTACTTTAATTGGTACTCTCGAAAGGCTAACAGCCTCTTGATTCAGCAAATACCACACTGTTACGAAATCATGCATAGGACTTCCACTTATGCCAGGATTAGACTTGGAGTAAAAATTATAATAATAATCTAACATAGGTTTGATGATGAGTCCTGCAAGATCCTGTGTATTCCTATGAAACGCATCGATTTGTTGGACCATTTCAGGTGTAACAATCGCATGTTGAGTTACATTTAACGGAATAATTGTCAACTCCTTCGCATGCTGTAGAATTAAGTTTGCTGCATAAGGATCTGCGTAAAAGTTAGCTTCAGCCACGGCAGTTACGTTACCTGGATAGAAAAAAGCTCCACCCATGCAAATGCATTCTTTTACGTTTCGCATTGTTTCTAAATTCAATACAAAGGTCGTAGCTAGCGAAGAAAGTCTTCCAAAATTGATAATTGTAAGGTCTTCTACATTCGAATGAATAATTCGATAAATATCATTCAAAGGATAAACTGGATAAGAAATTTCAGGGGGAATGATAGGTCCTAATCCGACTTTTCCATGTACCTCAGGGAAATACTGAACCAATATACCCGTCAAAGGTACAGAAGCACCAAGGAATACAGGTATCTCTTCTTTTCCTGCAATGTACTTCAAATAGTTAATATTTTTGATAGCATTCTCTCTTGACACATTTCCATAATCGGCGACAATCCCTACAAGTTGAATATCTTTACGAAAAAAGGTATACAAAATAGCAAACGCATCATCAATCCCCAAATCTGTAAACAGGAGAACTTTTTTTTGCATATATCTCCCTCCCAAATTTATAGAATCCTATTTTTACTAAGGATTTAGTGAGCAGGATAGGCTTGTACGTATATATTTTATGTATTCCCAAAAAGTGAATCCTATTCATCTGTATTTATCCTAAAAACAATTATTGGCTATGAAAATCCCATCTTCCGTAAGAAACATCGTTCCATTTCCACCAGTTCTTCCTTCAAGATAATTATTGTTTAGTTTGACTTTCTCGTCTTCGTCAACAGCTTTTAACATCCTAGTTAAGTTAGTATGTTCGATTCACTTAGCCACATCCTTCTAGGCAAAATTAAAGAGGTAGCTTTGGATTGCTACCTCACGAATAAATACCATATAATAACCCATCAAACTTTACTCATATGGATAATCGTTCTACTCACGAGACACAACCATCTAGTGTGATCTGCTGGAGGAATCTCAATTCAGCATCTTCCTCTACCCTACCTGCTTGGTATTCCATCCCACTCACCTCAGTAACATTAATCCCCTCGAGGTAGACTAGTTTGTCAAACAGGTTGCTAAACAGGTGTAGTGTATCAATCTTAACTGCGTGGAAATCCTCCTCAGGTGTTACCTCTCTGTAGTGTGCTTGTTTGTACGTATTCCCCTCAGGTTTAAACTTGTAAGATAAAGCGATTTTGATATACCTCACATTAGTTCCCTCTCTTTCTAAGGTTATTTTGTAGTTTATTGTGTGACTTAAATGATTCTCTCTTGTATGTGAACTCACTTATTCCCTCTATAATAATACTCGTCGGATCAATACCCGCTTTATTGTAAGCTCTAGAGTAAACGCCTACGAGCATTCCCTTTATAGCTTCTATATCTTCCTCATGGGTGTCTACATAGTAGTTCTGTGAGTGCACCTCGTTTTCAATCTCGTGAGTTACGTTAATTGATCGTTTTATGTAATCTTAAGACAGACTCGAGGGAATAACTGTGAGTATGTTAACAATGAATAAAACTAGTGAGGTAGGACTATAAAGTTTCTACTTTTTTTGTTTGTATTGATGAGGTGGAACAACACGAATAGTACCTAACTGAGTATACCCTAAGAGTATTTCGCCTTCTCAGGTAGAGCTAAATAGGTATAGTTTATACCCTTTATAGTTCCTATGTTGATGTACTGAAAAGTGACCACACCGAGGTGGGGGTTTTACTATTTAGTATCACCTGACAGTTACTTTAATTGGTTAGAGATTGCACATCGCTCCACAGGAAGAACCAACTCCCTATAGCTACAACTAACAAGGCACCGAGCCAGCAAACCACTTGTTCATTACTATCTCCATAATATCCATTAGTTTCCTACCTCCCAATTGCTACTTTATAAGTTGTTCTCTTGTAGGTACCCGCATGAGACACCCTAAATCGTATATTCGTTCCAGTTAATTTATTTTCAACATATAGAGTTTTGTATTTCTTATTAAAGTTAGCTACAAAGTTCATTGCATCATCACCTATGAGAACGACTCTATCGTCACCGATATAAAACTCAATAGCTGCCTGATCTAGATCATCGTGCCAGTTAACCCACTTCGTAAACCACTTAAACATTTTATATTCCTCCTCTTAGTTTTCATAAATAGTTATTCTATTTATTCCCAATTCCCCCCTATCAATACCACCTGGGAAAGCCTATTTTATTCATCCTCTTTTTGTCGAATACTAGCTCACAAGTTTTGTCTGAATAGTCTTGACTTTGATAGCCTGTAACCTTTATGATTTATCTAAATGAATATATAAAAGAGTGGTCAATATAGGACAATCCTCTACAGTATACCTCCGCAAGCGTCACCTGCTGAGCTTTCCGTCTATCAGCTATGGTTATTGGCGTCTGTACACATCCGAATTATCGAGGGAATGGATATGCTTCGCTCATATTACAGAAAATGATCCAAGACTTTACGAAAGAAGGCCGAACACTTTGCTTATTTTATAACAATCCAACTGCTGGACGAATTTATAAGCGATTAGGATTTAAAGATATTGGCATGTGGACGTTGTATCGTTAAAGAGCCGATCTATTTATCGGCTTCTTTTATTTATATTGTGCTATTCCAGCTTGAGCTATATCCTCACTTCAAAGTCATAATTACCTGCCTTTCAACAAACCCAAACTCTTCGTACATCTCTTTCGCAAAATTCCCAGCAAATACATTCAACCGAATTTCTGAATACTTCTCCTTCAATTCCTTAATACCAGCTTCCATCAGTTCTCGCGATAATCCTTTCCCGCGATATTCTGGGAAAACGTACAATTCATATATAAATCCAAGTTTTTCACGAGAAAAATAGTCTGTATTTTCCCCTATTAATATCCATCCCATTACTTTATTTTCTTCTTTAATGACTAAATAATATGCTCCCTTTTCTACTAATGGCTCTGTAATTTCAATCGCTTTCTCTGTACTTAACTGACAGTTTCCTCTCGTCCCTTCAAAAAGCGATTGAGCTGCATATTTTAATATTTCTTTTGTATCTTCTTGATTTGCCTTTTCTATCATTTTTCACAACTCCCCATCACTAATAGGCATTAATATCGCTTGTTCAAGATTCTCCGATTCAATCACAATTGCCATCAATCCCTTTTCTGTACTTGTCTCATGAAACTCACCCTTCTCCCAATACACAGCTTGTCCAGCTTCCACCTTCACTTTTTCTTTATCTGCTCCACACACATATCCTTCGCCGTCCACAATAAGAAGCAGTTGCGATACAACTGCTTCTTGATATCCTATTATTCCATTCTCTTGTAAATGCATAGCACCGATATGTATATCCCCTTGATGCTTTAATATTTTTGACATTACAAAGTTAGATTGAAATGCTGATATATGCTTTCCTACTTTTTCACTGAAATCAAATATTTTCATTTCTGATCCTTCTTATATGTATAAAACCATCCTTACTGTCTGCATCATATGCCCTTCAAAATCTTCTTCAAATTGCTCTAGAGCCGCAAAACCTTTCGCTTCATAAAAGCGTTTTCCTTTTTCATTTGCTGCTTCTACATGTATGTACAGTTTCCGGATCCCTTTTAATGCCTTAATCCCGCTTTGTAATAAAGCACTCCCTATCCCTTTTCCTTGTTGATCTGGCAACAAATAAATCGCACCTAATTCTGCTTCATTTTGCAGTCTAACAGGTGAAAAATTCGCAAACCCAATTACTTCTCCCTCTTCTTCTGCAACGAATAAATGTGTATTTTTAAGACGATATTTCATTTTTTCATCAGAATATGCTTCATCTAAAAAACTATCTTGAATCTCTCTCGGTATAATTCCTTCATATGTATCATGCCAAGCTATTTTTGCTACGTTTTGTACAGCATGAATATCTTCTTGCTTCATTTCTCTAATTACATATGTCATCTCGCTGTCTCCATTCTCTTTAAATTATATTCTGCTAATATACTAGAAGAAATGGCAAAACCATTTTCATAGTTTACCTTAATTAATTTTAACTTCTCAATCGAAGCTATTGTAACATCAAATTTTTCATATATATAATCCATTACACTTAAAAACTGATTTAAATTTAACCCATTTGCAATCGTGCAATGCGGAATCCATTTTCCTGGTACGTAATATGAATTTGGAATATCATGAAAAGTTTTGAAATAATTATGATAAGAATGATGAAGTCTTAATAATTCATCAGTAATGGTCGGTGCTAGAAAGATCGTTCCGTTAGTAGGAAAAGTTCCAACAGAAGGGAACGTTACAGCAGCGATGTTCTCTTGAATAGCTACAAACCCTTCTAATTTCTCCGTATATAAATTAACATCCAACTCATTATAATCAGCCAATGTAATATGGGGTTCTACTCCAGCTAGTTGATTTGTTCCAATTAAATTTGTTAATTCATTTTGCAGTTCTGTAATTTTATTAATAAACAAACGATCAAATGTAGCAATAATAGCGTACATGCTTCCTCACCCCTTCGTTACACATAACTCTTCCCATTCTTCACGAATCATTCCCATTCGAATAGAATCATAGTATGTTCCGTTATAATATCGGCATTTTCGCATTCTACCTTCTAAGCTCATTCCTATTTTCTCCGCTACTTTCATCATTCGTTCATTACCAGACCACGTTGTGAGCCCTACTCTACCAATCTCCATATTTTCGAATAGTAAATCTCGATATAATGTTAATGCTTCTGTACCGTAGCCACCATTCCAGTATGTTGGATCATAAATAACAATTCCCATCTCCAACCAACGCGTCGGTTTATGCTCCCAATAAAATCCGACTGTCCCAATAATTTGACCGTTATTTTCTATAATTAATTTTGATAGAGGTTCTTCTTGTAAATGAGTTTGCATCTTCTCTTTATAGGACGAGTATTCTTGCATTGCAAACGGAAAATACGGTGCATCCCATTTCTTCCATTCTGGATTTTCTTCTTTAAATATGAAGCTCCATAATGTTTTTATATCTGATTCTTCTATTGTACGAATTGTAACTTTGTTCCCCTTTAGTATAACGTTTTGCATAATTTCCTCCTACATTCCTCTTTATTTCATATACAATTATAATATTTTTTCAGAAAAATCAAAACACAAACCTTCAATCATTTAATAATACTATTAATACCTGAAATTACAGATGCCGCTGCGGAATTTCGTACATACTTTTATTAAACTAAAGAAAAACGAAGTTTCCGGAGATGAACTATATAACAACTTAGAAGAAATACACTTTCAACACCTACAGCATAAAAAATAGGAGGTTATATCCCTCCCATTTTAGCTAAATATTGTATTTCCCTTCTTGTCTATCTCAAGTAGAATCCCTTTCTCTATCCAGCCTTCTACACCATCTTTTTTAATTAAATCATATCCCATGCATCTACCATCAATTAAAGAAACTGTATCCCCTTTTCTAATATTGATTTGTGCGCAAGAAATATCCGTTTTCACTGTATACTCACCTGATTCAAGTTGCTTTATATACTCGTTTTTAACATGAAGTAGTTCATTTGTTCCTAGTTGTTTACATACGGTAAAATCTTTCATTCTCTCCACAGGCTCTATGTAATAATGCGGATATGTAACCCCACCTTTCATTACTGAATTCGCATTAAAATCGGCCGATACTTCATACTGTGGAAAATGATCTACATATGTATAGGAAAATGTATCATTTAAAATATCTCGATGAATAATAAATGCATTTAATTGCCCTGCTTCTTTAATCGCATTACCACCATCAATCGCAATAATTTTTTTCACATTATCAATAACTGGATTGTTAGACGGCGCCTCCTCGGAATAGTTCACAACAGGCCAATGCCCAACAATTACGTACTTATCCGCCCTATGTGACTTATTAAAAAACTCTGGCATTGCAATTGCATTTTTCCTGTCTGTTTGTTTCCAATCCTCTCTATCTTCAAGGCCAGCATGTACAAAAATATAATCCTCAGTTTCAATAGCAGTAGGCAATTCTGTTAGCCACTTTATTTCTTTTGAAAAATGGCTCATCAAAATGTTTTTCACTTCACGAATATCACTTTCTTCATTAACGGTAACGTTCAATTGCTCTAGCCATTCATTAAAAATGGTATTTTTTCGCGTACATAAATAATTTATTAGCTCAGGATTTTCATGTACAAGTGCTTCAACTACAACTTCACAATTCCCTTCAACAACATAAACATTTGGCTTGCTAACTACTAGATCCATCACATAGTTTACGACGCCAATGCTATCATTCCCCTTCTCACAAAGATCGCCATTTATAATTAAATAATCATCATCTTTAAAATTAACTTTATGTAATAATTCCTTTAAAAGATTTAATTCGCCATGAATATCAGATATTACGATAACTCTTACACCTTTTGGGATTAATAGTTTCTGAATTTTTTCCAAGTATAAACTCCCCTAACCTTCTTTTAATTCAATATTATCGTCTCAATTATAAAAAAACTATTCGACAAAATAAGCAATTAACCCTTTTCATCTTATACTTCTAAATAAAAGTAGGTTCTATATGGTATCTCACATAGAACCTACTTAGTATTATAACTCTTTATAAAAAGAATAACTTACCTTATCATAGCCTTCTCTTTCATAAAAACGATGGGCATCAACTCTTGGAAACGCTGATGTAAGAACGATAGAACCGCACCCTTTTTCTCCCCCCCATTTTTCTACATATGACAGTAGAACCTTACCATATCCTTTTGATCTGTGCGCTTCTGCAGTTACAAGATCATATACGAAAACATGTTTCTCATTATAGAAATTCGTACAAATCGCTACACCAGCTAGACTAACAACTTCATCATCTTCATTCTGTAACGAGAGTAGTTTATAATTTTCGTCTTTCATTTTTTGAAATAAAGAACTTGCTTCCTCTCTTGAAAGTTTCGTTCGTAATTGCTGTAATACGGGGAATACATCATGTAAATCTGCTTCTGTTATTACTTCTCTAATATTCATTATGATTCTCTCCTTACTATTCATAAAATTTTCTAAATGTTGTATCATTATTATAAAAAGTAACTGCCCCTAACTTAAGTGACAGTTCGATTATTTTTTATATGGCCAGTTTTTAAAGGAGAATTCATAAAATGGATCTTACTATCCCATTACAATTAGAAAGTAAAACACCAATTTACTTACAAATTTACGAATATATGAAACGAGAAATCTCTCAGGGATCACTGCCTGCCGGTACACGCCTTCCTTCTCACAGAAATTTAGCGGTACAACTTAATGTTAGCCGTATTACTGTTGAATCTGCTTATCAACAATTACTAGCTGAGGGTTATGTAGAAAGTAAACCTAAACGTGGGATTTTTGTTGCAGAGGTTGATATTGATATTATGCCAAAAAGTGAAAGCATTGCGTCACGCAAAACTAAAAACACGATAGAAGAACTATATGACTTTGATTGTAGCCAAGGACTTATTGATCAAAAAGCTTTTCCCATTACAAACTGGAAAAGAGCATTACACGAAACCTTATTCCAGTACGAAGATAAATTATTTTCTAAAGAAGATCCTCAAGGCGAGTTTATTCTACGAGAGCATATTTCAAAATATTTATATCATGCCCGCGGGGTACATTCTTCACCTGATCAAATTATTATCGGAGCCGGTACACAGCCTCTTCTTTGGCTACTACTTCAACTGCTTGGTTCAAAAAAAGCATACGGAATCGAAAACCCTGGATTTCACCGTATAACTGCTATGATTCAAAGTGCTGATCTTCCTGTTCACCCTATCCCTTTAGATAGTAAAGGGATTCATATTTCAGCTTTACGTGAATCAGGTGCTAATGTAGCATACGTCACTCCATCTCACCAATTTCCACTTGGAATAATTATGCCTTTATCTAGAAGACTCGAACTATTAAAATGGGCGAATGATTGCGGGGGATATATTATTGAAGATGATTACGACGGGGAATTCCGCTATGTAGGAAAACCTATTCCTTCTTTACAAGGACTGGATTCAAAGGAACGTGTTATTTATATGGGAACTTTTTCAAAATCCTTTTTACCTTCTTTACGAATGGGCTATATCGTTTTACCACTTCATCTATTAAAAGTCTATAAAGAGCTTGAAGGTAAGTTTAAACAAACAGTTTCCACAATACAGCAACTCGCTTTTGCAACCTTTATTCACAATGGTGATTGGGAGCGTCATTTAAACCGTAGTCGTACGTTATATAAGAGAAAGCATACATTACTAGTTAAATCTATCAAAAATGAAATGGAATCTCGCGTACAAATACTTGGCGAACAGTCAGGACTTCATATCGTACTTCACGTTCATAATGGGATGAACGAACAAGAACTTATTCATGCCGCTGCGAAACAACGCATTAAGTTGTACCCTCTCTCAACATACGATTCTGTTCATAATTTAAGGGGGGCATCGTATGTATTACTCGGTTTCGGGAGTATTCCAGAAGATTGTATCGAAACGGTTGTCAAATTACTGAAAAAAGTCTGGTTCCCTAAGTAAAAATAACTCCACGCAAGTTATACTTACGTGGAGTTATTTTTACTCACTATTTTTCTGATACTTGCCCTGATCTCGCTGTCCTTCCTGGACGCTTTACACCAGTTGTTTCTGTTGAATAAGAAGCTTCAATTATAGCACTTGGATCTACAGAGAGAACGAGATCTTTCATTTTTGGATAAATGAAACGGTTAGTAATACAATAAATGATTCTCTTATGCTCTCCTAAAAAACCACCTTCTCCATGTAGATACGTAACGGATAATTGCAATTCTTTCATAAGTAGATCGCCTATTTCTTTATTCTTACCAGAAATAATCATGACGCTCTTCCCTTGATTAATACCGTCTAATATGAAATCAATCATTTTCGTAACAATATAGAAAATCGCTAATGAAAACATCGCTTGCTCAATTGAAAATAAAATAGCAACAAATACAAAAATAACCGCATTTACAGCAAGTAAAAATGTACTAATTGGCACTTTAAAATGTTTGTTCATCCAAACAGCTAACATTTCTGACCCATCAATTGCTCCGCCCATTTTTACAACGATCCCAACTCCAACACCAAATAGAACTCCTCCATAAAGTACAATTAATAATTCCGAAGTCGTAATTGCTGGGAATGGTTTTAAGTAAATCAATCCGAGTGTTGTAACAACATTTGCATAAGATGTACGGATGAAGAACTTCTTTCCCATTACTTTTGCAGTAAATAATAAAATAGGAATATTAAGTCCTAAAAATACTCCATAAAGCGGTAATCCTGCAACTTTATTTGCCATAATAGCAATCGCGGTTACCCCTCCGTCCACTAGTCCATTAGGCGCTAAAATAAGCTCTAGTGAACCCGCTACAATAATAGATCCAATTGTTAATAATACGTATTCGAATACTTTTTTCATTCATTACCCCCAAAACATATATATTTTCTCAGTATTATTTTAACGTAATTTTTCTGTAAATACCAAGAAATCGGCTTATATACACACATTTTTCACTTTTTTGGTAATTTTTATGTAGCATTGCTAGCTTTCATACAGAAATAATTACAATCCTAGATGCCCCTCATACTTACATTATGTTATATAATTAATTCATAGAATTTACAGAATAAAAGGAGAATTCCGATGTTACAACAACTATTCACTTCCCCCATCCTATCCGCCCAAGCACTACATCCAGGATATGAAGACCATGCAAGCGACGTGTTTCTCGTAAAAACAGAGACTGAAGAAGTTATCGTTCGTTCTTCAAAAATGACTGAGGAACCACACGATGATTTTTGGTGGGGTTGCAAAAAACTTTTTGGAATTGATCCAAGAAATGTACACCAATTAGAAACGATACACACTTTATTGAAAAAATGTACCACCTTACCCATCCCGACTATTTTACAAAAACATGTTTTAGATGGAAGAGAGTATGTTATCGCCGAAAAACTAGCAGGAAATACGCTGCAATCATTTATCGGCCAACCTGATTCTATTTTATTCAGCCTTGGAAAAGGACTAGCAGCGATTCATTCGTTTCAAGCAAACTTTATAGGAAACCCATCAAGTACTTTCCAAGTTCCACTAGAAGAATTTAAATCTCACATTTTAAAAGTAAGCAAGAACCTTGTACATATGTTTTATTCCGATAACGCAAGCATACATAACGCATTTCATACTTTTGAGTCACAGCTCTCTTCCTTGCCAGCACCGAGGGAATCTACACTCGTTTTAATCGATATGGATCCTACTCAATTTTTATCAGATGGTCAATCTATTACTGGTTTAGTAGATACAGAAGCTTATGCAATTGCTCCACGAGAGTTCGATTTTATCGGGTTAGAATATGTACTTACAGAAAAAGAGGCTCTTGCTTTTAAACAAGGTTATGAGACTATTATGCCCATTCCTTGTCTTGAAGAATGTAGACAACCCTATCGATATTTATATCGCTTATTATCTGTTCAAGGTAGTGTGGAGTTAAAAAAGTGGTTACGTCACCCATCCTATTTTTAGAAACGATTGCGAGGGATTATGAAATGAATATTGAAAAAAAGAAATCTTTAACAGCAGCCGAAATTCAGCAAATGAAAGATTTAGCTCATATTTGCGGACAACACGATAAAATTGATTACTCGTCAGATTTACATGTCAACTTTTTAACTGCCCGTAATAAAGATATGGTAAATGATTTTCTATTTTATGATGATATTCAATTAATCGGTGCATTAAGTATGTATGACTTTGAAAGACCGACAAAAATGGAATTAATAGGGTTTGTTCATCCGGACTATAGGAAACAACATATAGGCACTACTCTTTTACAAACTGCAATGAAAGAAATACAAAAAAGAGAAGCAGATGAAGCCCTTCTTATAATTAATGGTGACTCTATTTCAGGGAAATCATTTGCAAAACAAATGAACTTGCCTTATTTATATAGTGAGTACGGTATGGAGTTCAAAACAAACGAAGCACAAAAAACAATAAAAAATAATACTAACCTTATCGTTGCATCTTCTGAATTACTTCCTGATCTTATAGAAATCGCTAGTAAAGCTTTTGGAGATTCGGCAGCAAATACATCCACATGGTTACAAAAAACGATGAAGTCACCTTCTCATCAAGTTTACATTGCTCTTATTAATGAAAAAGCAATTGGAACAATTACCGTTACTGAGCAAGAGCAATCTACTACACTATCAGGATTCGCAGTTCATCCTTCTTATCAAGGTAAAGGATACGGTAAAGATATTCTTAGTTATATGGTACATACACTTATTACAGAAGGAGTTTCAACAATTGAATTAGACGTCGAAACGAAAAATAACAATGCTTTAAAACTATATACACAATGCGGTTTTGAAATTATGACAAAGTATGATTATTATGGATTGTTGGAATAAGAGTGACTTTTCTATCGAGGAAGCATGTTATTCTAGAGACGAAATTATTACCTCTTTAAAAGCTGTAAGATTTAACAATATACAACTACATGGCATAAATAGAACATTTTTCATTTGTCAAAAATAAAAAACTGAATCCTATCGATTCAGTTTTTTATTATTTTTTTCTTAATATATTTACAATCGCAGTCGTTTCATCATTTTCTTTATAGACACGTGGAATTCTTCTGTCTAACATACATGTAACTTCATAGTTAATTGTACCTAACATATCAGCTATTTCTTCTACTGCAATCTCTTCTTCACCTTGTTTGCCGTAGAATACAACTTCGTCTCCTACTTGTACTGGCATTGCATTTGTAACATCTAGCATAAGCTGATCCATACAAACACGGCCAATTACAGGTACTCGTACTTCGTTTATTAGTGCATACCCTTTATTAGAGAGCTGACGATTATAACCATCAGCATAACCAATCGGTACAGTTGCAATCCATTCTTCGCCCGTTGTTACATACGTATTTCCATAACTAACACCACGATTTTTCTTCGCATGTTTAACATGAGCTACTTTTGATTTTAAAGACAACGCTGGTTTTAACGCTACAACAGTATGATCAACTTCTTTCGAAGGATACATTCCATAGATTCCAATACCGACACGAACCATATTTTGAAATGTGTTGCTAAGTTCCATTGATCCTGCACTGTTTGAACTGTGAATATATAGAAAATGAATTCCCAATTCTTTTGCTGTATTTACAGCTTTTTCGAATAAACTTGTTTGCATATTCGTATATGCTTTATCAATTTCATCAGCGGTAGAGTAATGTGTAAACATTCCTACCACTTCTACATACTCCATACGGTTTAATTCTTCTAAAAATGGTTTAACTTCTTCTTCTTGTAAACCGATACGACTCATTCCTGTATCAATTTTCACTTGAATTTGTGCTTTCTTTTGAATACGGTTTGCAATT
Source organism: Bacillus hominis (assembly GCF_030348325.1). Taxonomy (NCBI): domain Bacteria; kingdom Bacillati; phylum Bacillota; class Bacilli; order Caryophanales; family Bacillaceae; genus Bacillus; species Bacillus hominis. The sequence goes on along the minus strand of NZ_JAUCFS010000005.1, from coordinate 1,924,729 downwards.
TCATTTATACTTTGTAAATCTTCAATTCTATAAACAGTCATCATAACATCATATTGAATTGCATCTTCTACAGCTGCTACTGATGTATAACCTAAAATTAAAATCGGTACAGTGATTCCCGCTTCTCTTAATTCTATTGCTTCATCTACAAATGCAACTGCAAGCTGGTTTATTCCTGCTTCAATTGCAGATTTGGCAACTTCAACTGCTCCGTGGCCATACCCATTCGCTTTTACAGCAGCCATCATTGCAATATTTTCATCATTTACACGTTTTTTAAATTCTTTTACATTATGTTTTACAGCATTTAAGTCAACTTCAACAATTGTATCTCTTCCATATTTCAAGCTCATTGGTCTAACTCCTAACTCAATAATTACATTCCATTCTATTTCACGTTTCATATGACCTTTTACAATATAATACTTTTCAATATGCTAGTCAAACTACTAGAATTTTCGGAATTTTTAGTATGATATAATACCCTTAAGAAATTATTATATACGGAGATGAGGAGAATTACAATGTTTGTTCAATCTGCATTGCATCAACTACAAGTTGCTGTTGATACTTCTATTCAAATGCTTAACCAATATAATGAAGGCGATTTAAAAATACAACCAATTCACTCAAAACGATCAGTATATGAAATGTGTGCACATCTTTCTCTTATTTGCCATGCAGATTTACTCATTTTAAATGGTATTACGGAAAAAGAGTTACATACCTTTTATATAGAACATACACCTGAAACAATTGCTCATATGCAACAAACAATGATCGAAGGATACAATCTTCTCTCTAAAACATTTCTTTCCTATTCCCAAGTAGAATTAGCAGAAGTTATGACTGCCTATTGGGGTATTTCTTATTCACGCTTTGAATGGTTACTTGAAATCGTTGCACACTTTTATCATCATCGTGGACAAATTCATATTTTATTAGTTGAGCATATGAAAGATCCTTGCATTCCTTTATTTGAGTGATTTTCCACTCATTCTTTATTCAATTTACATACCTAATAAAATTTTAGTTAATATGAAATCACCACTTTCTTTCTATATAAATGTAATTTTAAAATTTTGCATAAAAACGGTCAGCCCCTGACAAAGTTAACATATAGAGAGAAAGCGAATGCCTGATCACTTTATATAAACCAATTTCACGCCTTATCAAACATAGATTCGTTATTTATAAAGAGCGAAACAACAAAACCAATAAAGAGTATCAATCCTAATAAAATAAACGTCTGAGCATAGTCCCCTATTTTCATAAGATAAATAGAAATGATAGGTCCTATACTTGTTCCTAAAAATAAAATGAAAGTATAAATAGAAACCGCTATCCCTCGTGCATTTCCTCCTAATTGACCGACAAGTGTAACTAAGGATGGAACGGATATAGCAATACCTATTACAAAACAAACACTCATCATGACAAGTAGAGGCAGATGCGAAACAAAGCCCATTGAACTTAGACTAAAAATAGCGACCAACAATCCACCCTGAAGAACTTTCCTTACTTCGAAACTCTTTGTTAAACGCCCCGCAATCGGTGACAGCATCATACCAAATAGCCCCGCTAAGCGAAAATAAAGGATTTGTTCTGCAGTTAAATTGTAAGTAGGAGAGCTCAAATAATTCCCTAAAACAGTATACATATTAACAAAAGCCATTAATAAAACAAACGCAATCATATAGCTCAATACTAAGCTTTTATGTGTAAAGACTTTACCCATCTGTTTAATTGGTCCCAAAATATCAGTATAGGACTGAAACGTTTCCCCTTTCGGAAGAAAATAATGAACCCCTACAGCAGTAATGATATAGACAATACTAAGAAGAAAGAACACCATATGCCATCCAAAATGCTGACTAACAGCAGTACTTATTACTTGCCCTGCAATTCCAGCTACTAAAAAACCGGTACTAACAAATCCTATTGTTGTAACCTTTTTTTCTACTGGAAACATTTCTACAACGTAAGCTAACGCTACTGGAGAAAATGTAGCTGCTGCTATACCCTGTAATCCTCTAAAAATAACAAGCCAAAATAGACTATCTACAAACCCTAAGGAAAAAGAAATAATCGACAGTGCGAGCAATCCAATAAAGATCACTTTTTTCCGCCCATATTTATCAGAGATTGCCCCAAATAACAAACAACCTATAGCAAAACCAACAGAAAATATACTGCCTGTAGCTGCAGATTGCGCTAGTGAAGCATTAAAAAGGTCTGAAAATAGAGCGATTAAAGGTATTGTTACATATAGGCTAGACATAACTACCATACCCGACCAACATAATACAGCTGTCATTATTGTGTAATTCTTTTCACTATTTACTTCCTTTCGTATTTCCATCATAAAATCTCTCCCTTATTACGATTTGTTTTATCAGTTTAAAATCTCCAAAGCACTCAAAATAACATTCCTTTAACTGTTACTTATTTTAATTACATCGCAAAACTTATCACCGCCACCTATACAGTTAGTTAAGCATATAATAAGGTAACCTAATTATATATCCAAATAAATAAGTTGACCTTCATAATCAACTTATTTACCTACCTTCTCCTAATTTCACCTGCATAGTTACTTGCATTTTATTTAATAGCTTCTCTAAAACTTGACGCTCTTCTTGATTAAAGTCATCAACTAACGAAGCGCAAGATAACCAAAAAGTTGGTAAAGAATGCGTAACTAGTTCTTTTCCTTTCGGAGTAATTTTCACCTTTAATCTTCTTCGATCTTCAGAATGATGGAATCTTACGATTAACTCTCGTTTCTCCATCCAATCTAATAAACCAGTGACAGAAGCACGTGTAATCCCTAATCGACTCGCAATCCCCGAAGGACTCATGTTCACTTCTTCCCCATTCGATTCCATTTCACGCAAAATAAACAACAGTAAAAAATCTAATTTACTTTCCGAAATACCAAGCGGAGCTAAATCTAGGTCAACAGCATCAAGAACATTATCAGACGTCCATAACATTAACAAACCAAGTTTTGCTGCGATTGGATCCGTATCCGCTGATGCTGTCTTTTTTATTAACTCTGCATAAGGTTCAATCCCTAAAGGAAGAGAATCTTTTCTTGAATCCATTCATCTTCACTCTCCTTTCCCCTTAATTAATTAGCTTACCTAACTATTTTTCATTATACTCACATTCTTCCTTTTATTGCAAGAATATTGTTAGACAAAAAAATCCTGTTATTAACACAGGATTTTTTTACGCTGACAAATTATTTTTTCAAATAATCCCAAACTCTTTTAAAGCAAAAGAAATGCCACCTTCACTTGATTTCTTTGTAACGAAATCTGCTCTTGTTTTTAACTCTTTTCCGCCATTCTCCATCGCAATCCCTAATCCTACATACTGCAACATCTCAATATCATTTCCACCGTCGCCAAAAGCAATTGCTTCTGATTTACAAATGTTTAAATGCTCCAATACCTTTTGAATAGCCGTTAATTTTGATACTTTATTATCTTCTAATACATTCATAACGTAACTATGAAAACGTTCAAACGTAAGTGCTGGATATCTTTCAAAGAATTTTAGAGCTTCTGTTTCATCAGCATACAGACATACACAATAAATCTCTTCTGATAAGTTTCTAACTTTGTCAGGATACCGCTCTAAATTTAAAGTTTCGTTTAATGCTCGTATTACACGTTCATCTTTTGAGGCAATATTATTCATTGCAAAATCCTCTGTAAAATAAGAAACACCATGACCATGTAACTCAGCGAAATTTGAAATATCCTGCACAATTTCTCTTGAAAGTACCGATTTATGTATGACCTCTTCCTCACACTTGATATGTGCACCGTTTGCAGAAATAAACATATTTATGCCCAAATCTTTAAATTGTGAGCATAAACTATATGGTCTCCCAGTTGTAACGACTACGTGAATTCCTTTATCTATTAATCTTTGTATCGCTTCTTTTGTACTTTCGTGCATACTTCTATCAATCTCGTTTAAAAGCGTACCGTCAACATCAAAAAATACAACTTTGTACATATCCGCTTACATTCCATCTAAATGATTTGTATCATTTATAAAATGAACCGTTTTCTGTTTATCCGTAAGTTCAATCAAACTTATTCCCGTATCTCCCATTTTAAAATAATAGTCCATTGAAATTGGCATTTGGAAAAACGCTCGTAAAATACTATTTATTACACCACCGTGTGCAACAATTGCAATTCGATTATATGTATTTTCTATCACGATTTTAGAAAATATTCCTTCTATCCTCATTCGAAATTCGATAAATGATTCACCATTTTCAAAACGGTCATGAAGAAACTTTGGCTCAGGATATTTCTTTGCTTCTTCAAAAGACAAGCCGGCTTGTACCCCATTATTAAACTCCATTAATTCCTCTTCTAATTGAATTGGACACCCAATTCCTTCAGCTAACGTTTCAGCAGTTTCACGAGCACGTTTTAATGTACTTGCCCAAATGAAATCTGGTGCAAAATCCTTTTTCACTTTCTGTACAAGTCTTTGTACTTGCTGTCTTCCCTTTTCTGTTAATTCAAAGTCCGCTCGTCCTTCATGTACATGTAAAATGTCAGCTTCTGATTCTCCGTGTCGTATTAGTAGTATTTGCATGTTTACGCCCCCTTATCTCCTTAAAACCAAGACTAAATTTTAACATATTATTAAAACTTTTCAAAATAATAAAAGCAATCCCCATTCATAAAAGAATGAACATTGCTTTTATTACTAACTTTCTTTTAAACTAGCTTTAGACTTTCCTCCTACTCCCCAATGTGAACTCGGGATTTCATTCACTAGAACACGCACTCTTCCAACATCTACATCTAAGTTTTTCGCAACCACCTCTGTAACATCAAATATTAGATTTTGAATTTGCTCCTTCTTTCTACCTTCTATTATTTGAATTTGTATAATGGGCATTTTTATCTCTCGCTTTACTTTTTATTCACAAAACATCGCTATACTTCCTAAATCATCAAATTGTGCAATAATAGAATCTCCTGCTTTGAAAGCAATCGCTTCTGATAATGCTCCACTTAATACGATATCACCTTTTTTAAATCCTTCATTTTGTAAACCAAGTTTATTTACCGCCCAAGCAATCGCCTCTGCTGGATGTCCCAGTACAGCTGCCCCCGTTCCAGTTGTAGCAATCTTACCATTCTTCGACATAACCATCCCTACATTAGCTAAATCTATATCTTTAACATCAATCCACTTACTTCCTAACAAAAATTTTGAAGATGAACAATTATCTGCTATTACGTCAGGTAATGTAAATTTGAAATTTAAATACCTACTATCAATAATTTCTAAAGCTGGCGCAACATATTTCGTTGCCTTTAATACATCCTCAGCTGTCACATTCGTCCCTTGTAAATCCTCACCCATTAAAAAGGCAATCTCTGGTTCTACTTTTGGATGAATCAATGTTTCGTATTGTAATGGCTCCCATTCGAACGCTAACATATCTTCCAACAAATATCCGTATATCGCTTCATCAATACCCATCATTTGTTGTTTTGCCTTACTTGTTAATCCAAGTTTTACCCCAACTCTTTTAGAACCTTCGTTCATTTTTTGTTCAATTAAACATTTTTGCAATCTATATGCGTCATCCACCGTTAAATCCGGATACTTATCTGTTACTTTCACTACTTCTTTTCTATCTTTTTCAGCCTGAAGTAAATAGTCAACAATTTCTATATCTGCCCCTTTTACTAAAGCCATCTTTTACACCCCCATTTTTATCTTTGCTAATTCTGCCGCGACATCTAAAATCATATCCTCTTGTCCACCAACTACTTTTCTTTTCCCGAGTTCTATTAAAATATCACGGGCGTCTACACCAAAACGATTTGCCGCTCTTTCAGCATGTAATAAAAAGCTAGAATATACACCAGCATATCCCATTACAAGACTTCCTTTTTGAATTTCTTGCGGTGCTGGCAATAAAGGTGCAACAACATCCTCAGCTAAGTCCATCATCTTATATAAATCTATATCTAGCTTATATCCCATACGGTCTAAAACAGCGAGCAATACTTCTGTTTGGGCATTTCCAGCTCCTGCGCCAAGGCAGCGCACGCTTCCATCAATACGTGTCGCACCTTCTTCAATTGCCACCACTGTATTCGCTACTGCAACAGAAAGATTATTATGACCATGGAAACCAATTTCGACATTTAAAGATTGACGTAATGCTCGAATACGTTCACGTACTTCGTGAGGCAATAAAGCACCCGCTGAATCCGTTACATAAATTGCCTCAGCACCATAGTCCTCCATAAGCTTTGCTTGTTCTACTAACTTTTCAACCGGTGCAGAGTGTGCCATCATTAAAAAGCCACACGCTTCCATACCTAACTCACGCGCAAATTGAATATGCTGTGCTGAAACATCTGCTTCTGTTACATGCGTCGCTACACGAACAAGTTTCGCACCAATATTTGCAGCTTGCTTTAACTCATGGATCGTTCCAATACCAGGAATTAACAAAACAGCTACTTTAGCTTGCTTACACTCATCTACCGCTGCTTCAATCAACTTCATTTCATTAACTAATGACTTTCCATATTGTAATGTGGAGCCTCCTAAACCATCTCCATGACTCACTTCAATATAATGCATACCAGCTTCATCTAATGCCCTTGTTACAGAACGAACTTGTTCTTCTGTAAATTGATGTTTCATTACATGGCTTCCATCACGTAAACAAACTTCTGTTATTTTCACTGGCATTTCACTATTTCGCCTCATTCATTACACCTCTTTTCTTCTCTGAGATGATCCGCATTGCAAATTCTTCACCTACTTTTAATGCTGCCGCTGTCATAATATCTAAATTACCGGCATAAGGAGGAAAATAATCTCCAGCTCCTTCAACCTCTAAAAATACAGTTACACGATTCCCATCAAACATCGGCTCTTGTTTTAAAGAATAACCTGGAACATACGTCCTAACTACTTCAACCATCTTTTGAATCGCTTCTTGGATAGAAGCCTCATCCATATACTTAACTTCACAATATACTGTATCTCTCATTAATATAGGAGGCTCTGCAGGGTTTAATATAATGAGTGCTTTCCCGTGATCTGCCCCTCCAATTTCTTCAATTCCACGCCTCGTCGTAATTGTAAATTCATCAATATTTGCCCTTGTACCTGGACCTGCACTTAAACTTGAAATTGTAGCAACTATCTCTGCATATGTAACATTTGCCACTTCATTAATAGCATGAACAATCGGAATCGTTGCTTGTCCCCCGCACGTAATCATATTAACGTTTTGCTTATCTACAAAATTATTATTTTGTATAGCAGGGCAAACGAACGGCCCACATGCAGCAGGTGTTAAGTCGATTACTATTTTCCCAAGCTCTCCTAATACTTTTGCATGATAGCTATGTGCTTTAGCTGAAGTTGCATCAAATACAATATCAGCTAAACTTGGATTATCAATAATTGCTTGTATTCCATTATCAAAAACCTCGTATCCCGCTTCTTTTGCTCGCTTTAAACCATCCGACTCCGAATCTATTCCAATCATGGCATTTAGCTCTATGACTTCATTTTTTCTTAATTTATACATTAAATCCGTGCCAATATTACCCGATCCGATAATAGCCGCCTTTACTTTCTCCACATCTATTCCCCCTTTTTCAATCCTTTAATCTATATGAAGGTAACAGAAACCGATCCTAGTGAACCGAAATCAGCTTGAATACTATCTTTACTATTTACTGAGACTGCACCAGATAACGCACCTGGTAAAATTAACTCCCCTGCTTTTAATCCAATATTAAATTCATGAAGTTTATTAGCTAACCAAGCAACAGCTTGCGCAGGATGGCCTAATGCAGCCGCGCCAGCACCCGTTGCAATTAAACTATTATTTTTATAAAGCGTCATCCCAGTTGTACGTAAATCTATTTTATCGATGCTAGAGAATGTATTACCAATTACAACTTTCGCTGACGAGCCATTATCCGCTACTGTATCAGCCAGTTTAATTTTCCAATCAGCAATGCGACTATCAATTATTTCAAGTGTAGGTACAACATATTTCGTCGCCATCAGTACGTCAACATATGTAATGTTAGGACCATTTAAGTCCTCGGCTAAAACAAATCCTATTTCTGCCTCTATTTTTGGAGATACAAAGGAACTCATTGAGACTTCACTACCATTTTCTATCTCCATATCATCTAATAAATGTCCATAATCTGGCTCATTTACCCCAAGCATTTGTTGCATTGCAACACTTGTAAGACCAACTTTCTTGCCAATTATGCTACGTCCACTCTCTAACTTTCTCCCTACAACTTCAAGTTGAATATTATAAGCATCCTCAACAGATAAATTAGCATATCTCTCAGTAAAAGGAAGTATCCCTACACGTGAATTTTCAGCTTGTAATAGTTCATCGGCTAATTCTTTAATTAACAATTGCTCTCACCTCATTTTTAAATTTATATATCCCTAAATATTTACATTGTAACTAACCCCCATCTATCTACTTTATTTCCATAAATATTAGATGGGAGTTCTTTGTACTTTAAGTTTAAACATCACCTTTATAATTTCATCGTTACTGTCTTAGCTTCCGTATAAAATTCAAAACTATGACGTCCACCTTCTCTACCAATTCCACTAGCCTTCGAACCTCCAAATGGAGTACGTAAATCCCGAACATACCAACAATTAATCCATAGTAAGCCTGAATCAATTTGTGAAACCACTCGTTGCGCTCTTCTAAGATCATTGGTCCAAACAACTCCAGCTAGTCCATAAATGGAATCATTCGCAATGCGAATTGCATCCTCCTCCGTTTTAAATGGAATAACAACTAGAACTGGACCAAATATCTCTTCTTGCGCTACACGCATACTATTATCAACATCATATAGAATAGTAGGTTCATAAAAATTCCCTTCTATTAAACTTTCAACTCTTTTTCCACCATAGGCTAATTTTGCACCTTCCGAAATCCCTATTTCTACATAGCGATCAACCGTTTCTAAATGAGATTTTGATACTAGTGCTCCCATATCTGTATCTTCAGAAAGAGGATCTCCAACTTTTATTCTTTTTACAGCCGCTACAAATTTCTCTAAAAACTGTTCATATACACTTTCTTGCACAAGTAATCTCGAACCAGCTAAACAAATTTCTCCTTGGTTCCGATAAATAGCTTCAATCGATCCTTGTACCGCTTCATCTAAATCTGCATCTTCAAATACGATATTTGCTGATTTACCTCCCAATTCTAATGAAACAGGTATTAAGTTTTCTGATGCATTACGCATAATTGTTTTTCCTGTATTACTTTCTCCAACAAATGAAATTCTTCTTACGGCTGGGTGGGTTGTCATTGTTGTCCCAACAGTATTACCTGGACCTGTAATAATATTAAGTACACCTGGAGGTAATCCTGCATCATTTGCAATTTCGCCGAGCATAACTGCACTTAAAGGCGTATAAGAGGCTGGTTTAACAACAACTGTATTACCAGAAGCAAGTGCCGCTGATGCTTTCCACGTCATTTGCATAAATGGCAAATTCCAAGGAATGATTAAACTAGTCACTCCCGCTGGAGCGTACTTTGCATATGACATAAAATTATGTTTGTCATAATGCTCATGTACCAAATATTTTGCCATTTCAGCAAAGAAACGAAAATTATGAGCCGCGCGTGGTATATCGAATCCTTTACTTTCTTTAATTGGTTTTCCAACATCAAGAGTTTCTATATACGCTAGTTCATCCACTCTTTCCATAATTAAATCCGACATTTTGCATAAAATATCCGATCGTTCTTCAACAGGCATTTTACTCCAAATCCCACTTTTAAATGTTCGTTCTGCCACATCAATCGCTCTTTTTGTATCCTCTTCATTTGCCTTCGCTACAGAAGCTAACTTTCTATTCGTCGCTGGATTGAACGTATCAAACGTTTCACCACATATGGAATCCACATATTGTCCATCAATAAACAATTTCGCATCTTTTACTTTCATTTTGTCATCTAATAATTCTTTGTTCACCTTCCTCGCCTCCTATTCCTCAACTTCTAAAACCATCTCAATTTCAATTGTTGTGTTATTAGGTAATTGAGCCATACCGACTGCAGAGCGGGCGTGTTTTCCCTTTTCTCCAAAAATCTCTACTAATAAATCAGATGCCCCGTTCATTACTTTTGGCTGATTGATAAAATCTTCCGTACTATTTACAAAGCCAAGCAGCTTTACAACTCGTTTCACCTTATTTAAATCCCCTAGTTCGTTTCTTACAACACTTAATAAATTCAACATGGATTGTCTCGCTGCTTTATATCCTTCATCAATTGAAATATCCTTGCCTAATTTCCCGTGATACTCATCTACACCTTGTCCAGCAGTAAATAATAAGTTACCTACTTTTACACAACTAACATAATTTCCAACCGCAGGGCGAATAGCTGGTAGTGTAATTCCTAACTCACTTAGTTTGTCCTCAGGTGTTTGTACTCTCTGCATATGCTACACCTCGTTTTTTTATATCAATATTTAAAAATTCTGCTGCATTTCCCCCAAGCATTGCTGCTTTTTGTTCCTCCGATAAACCAACTGTTTCATCAATCACTTTGCCAGGATCAATTTCTCGCAATAAAAATGGATAATCCGAACCCATAAAAATTTTTTCATGTCCAAATCTTTCAATCATATATTTCAAATTCATAGGATCATAATTTAAAGAATCAAAATAAAATTTCTTTGCATAATAACTAGGCGGGTGAGTGGTCAACCGTAAATGCGGCCACACTTTCCATCCTTGATCTAACCGTGGCAAAATATATGGAAAAGACCCACCACCATGAGCAAAACAAACTTTTAACCGTGGAAACTTCTCCATTATCCCACTGCATATTAGGGTAGCTGCCGCAAGTGCTGTTTCACTTGGCATCCCGACTGTATACATAAAATTATGGTGAGGCATTCTATCGCGCCCTAATGTTTCCCATGGATGAATAAAAATCGGAACTTGCCACTTTTCGGCCATTCGAAAGAATTCAATAAACGATGGATCATCTAAATTTTTTCCATTTACGTTTGTACCAATTTCAATACCATGTAAATTTAATTCCGTTATACAACGCTCCATTTCACGAATTGCAGTTTCTCCATCTTGCATCGGAACCGTTCCTAACCCTACAAAACGATCTGGATGTGCTAAAACTGTTTCTGCAATAAAATCATTTTGAATACGTGCCATGCTTTCAGCTTCCTCTGGTTTTGCCCAATACGAAAATGTAACCGGGATTGGCGATAAAACTTGAATATCTACACCTTCACGGTCCATATCTTCAATTCTTTTCTTAGGGCACCACACTTGGTCTGTCACGTCACGAAAGTTTTTACCTCCAACCATAATACTTGCACCACATGTACAAGTCCGATTTAATATTGGCCAACGACCGCCACCAAACTTCTCTTCAAAATCAGGAAAAGTTTCAGGAATAATATGTGTATGAAAATCTATTCGCACTTCCATTCCTCCACTTCTTCTGGCATAATGTGACCGCAGTTCTTACATGCTCGAATTTCCTTATTTGAATTAAAACTATGAATTGCTTCTTTTACTTGTTTTTCAATATCATTTAATTGAACACGTACACGATGCATTTCATGATTACACTCGTCACAGAACCAAACGAAATCCTCAAGTTCTCCTTGGCTACGTTTTCTTTCAATTACTAGCCCAAATGTGTTAGCAACGCGATGTGGTGAATGTGGTACCATGGCTGGTAGCATAAATACATCCCCTTCTTTTACTGTGACGACTTCTCGCTTACCTTCCTCTGTAATACATTCCACATAACATTCACCTTTAATTTGATAGAAAAATTCATCTGAAGGATCTACGTGGAAATCACGTCTTCTATTTGGACCACCTAATATCATGGCGATAAATTCCGAATCTTGCCAAATAACTTTGTTATTTACTGGCGGCTTCAATAACTCCTTATTCTCATCAATCCATTTTAGTAAATTAAAAGATTGCAATGTTTTAGACATATTGTTTCCTCCTCATTATTTCTTTTATTTATATCGTTTTAAAAGACCAACCGAGTAAAGAGCTAGACTTTTGCAACTCTCCATGACATACATAATTTCTAATTCTCGTTGAAGATATTCGCTCACCGTCTTCACAGCAAACATCTTTCACTATAGAAATATTGAAGTGTGCTCTTAGCAGCTCTATATTACCTTCTCGATTTTTTCCGAACCTAAAATCTTGACCAATATAAATTTCTACAGGGTTTAGCCTTATTAAATCTTGAATAAAACAACTCGCACTTTTTGTTACATATGACTCATCAAACCGAATTACAATCACATGTTCAACACCGAGATTTTGAAGACGTTTCACCTTCTCTTCAATGGGTGTTAATATTTGCGCCCCTTGAAAATAAGAGCGTGGTGGTGGATCAAATGTATACACAACATTTGTTATCTTTAATTCCTTTGCCTTCTCAATCGCATTTTTAATAACAGCTTGATGTCCTTTATGTACACCATCAAAAGCACCAATTGAAACAATGGATTTCGTTAATTCAGGTATACACTGCTCATGTATATAAATGACTCTCATCTCTCTTCTTCTAGAGTTAAATTTCTAAATAACCAAATTCCTTTGAAATCAAATTTGCCGTATTCATCACGCTTTGAATTATGATTTCACGATTACTTCCCTGCATATACGATATAGGTCCAACAATATTAAGCGCAGCAATAGTTCTCCCGGTATAAGATCGAATAGGAGCAGCAATCCCATACAGTCCATGCTCATTTTCATTATCACTAATTGAATAGCCTTGCTTACGAATCTTCTGTAACTCTGTCTGGAATTGTTTTTCGCAAGTAATTGTATTAGGCGCTCGTGGTAAAAGCCCTTTTTCTGAAGTATATTCTAAGGAAGATGAATTAAATGAAAGCAGTACTTTCCCTGTACTTGTACAATATGCAGGTTCTCTTGATCCAACATGTGTTGAAATTTGAACGGACTCCTTCGATGAAACCTTCAAAATAAATACAACATCACCTCGATCAAACATACCAATATGTACAGTACCACTAAAATTTCTTACAAGCTCTTCTACAAGCGGTATTGCCCCACTATATATTTCTTGCTGAAACATTACTTGGTTTCCCCACTCTAACAACTTCCAACCTAGTCTATATTTCCTTTGCTCATCTTGAATGAGCATTCCTTCTTCACACAACGTACGTACGAGGTGGTGAACCGTACTAGCATTCATCTTTAATTTTTCCGCTATTTCAGAATTTCCTAGTACCGGTTCATCGCTCGTGAAGCAATTTAGAATTTTGCAAATTTTACTGATAGAAGCGATCAAATCATTTACCTCCCCTATTCCAGTTACAGTTCTCTAGTTTTAGATGTTGTTAAAAATATAAGAAGATTTACATCCTAACAGTAAAATTCTTGTTATCATCTGTTGCTCCTTCCTTTTCTAAATAAAAATGTAAGCGCAAACATTTTCATTTAGCTTAAAGCACCTTCTGATGAACTCGATTGCAACGCATTGTTCACTAGAGAAAACGTTTGTTGTTTTTTGTACGCATTATAAAACATTCCCATTTTGCGCACCGGATCTCCAGAATAATAACGCTCATATTGTAATAATCGTTGTCCAAAAGCCTCTCCACATAAATCCCATGCTAATTTAAATAAACGAACTCGTTCTTCAGAAGATACTCCTTCACGCCCAATATAGTATTTTTCCATATCGTCTTGAATTTCAGGATTCATGAAATCTGCACCTGTCGGTGACATTAATAATCCACCAGCACCAATGGTTTGAATAATCTCAATTGCACGCGGATACATTTTAGGTAATAAACTGCGTATTGTATCAAGTGGCAACCTTGCAGGAACAACTTCTCCATATGGATTCGTTTCATATTCATATTCATATTCAGCTACTTGTAAGAGAGCTCGTATCGTTTCGACATCTTGCATAAGCTCTGCTAACTGGTTTTGTACATTTAAAAATCCATCTACTCCTATCGAATCTGCTAATTTCATAGCTACTTCAGCAGCGAAAGAAAGCTTAACTAATCCTCTTACCCCAGATTGATGCGCTGGTTGATGACCAATTCCCGTTTTAGGATACAATTGATTCCCAGCTTCTATATTTTGATAAATAAATACTTTATCCCACGGGATAAACACATTATGAAATACTAGTAATGCATCCATCTCCTCAAACCTTGATGCAAGTGGATGATCAAATAGAGAGCGTTTTCCATCTTGCATTGGCTCACGACAAAGAATTCTTAGTCCTGGTGCATCAATTGGAACTGCAAAAGAGATGGCATGACGTTCATCACCTGGTTTAAAACTTGGATAAGAATATATAATTACCTCGTCTGTAATTGGAGCAAGTGTCGCTAACATTTTTGCACCACTTACATACATTCCTTCCGCTGTTTCACTTACTACACCTAAATGCATCGTTTCATCTTCTTGTTGATGAGAAGCCTTACTCCGATCATTTTGCGGATTAATAATCGCATGTGTTAAAAACAAATCATTATCCCGTATATGTTTATAATAATTTTTTATATTCGCTCCCCATTCTGAATTGAACTTCTCAAAAAACCACGAATTACTTGCCATTGAAGTAACTGTTACATTTAAAAAGTCAGGTGTTCTTCCCATTAAACCAAACGTAGCTTTTGCCCACACTTCAAATAATTCACGACGTGCTTTTAAGTCCTCATAATTTTTGGGCACTAAAAATGCATTTGAGACTCTTTCGCCTGTCTCTTCGCATATATGAGTAATCTTATCCTGATATTCTGGATTGTGCTGCATATCATATAAGTTAGCAATTTGTAAAATAGGTTCGCGAAAAACATCTTCATTTACTACATCCGTTACTTTTCTTCCACCAATCCAAATTTCAGGATTTCTTTTTCGCAACCCTTCAATATACTGTTCCCCTGTTCTAATTGCCATTCTTTCCCCTCCAATTTTCCATAATAATATACTAAAAAGTTTAGAAACTCTATTAGATGACTGAATTTTCAATCATTATATCAATTTTAATAGGTACAATCCCTCTCTTATTTCACATTATGAAATCTTAATAATTTTTTAAGTAACACAAAAAAGGAACAGTTTCCCGTTCCTCACCCATTCACTTTCTCCGCATTGTTCCAATAATACTTACTAAACGCTTCCGTTAACACATCAATGGTATTATATAGTTCATCTAACGTATTATCCACACCACCAACTTCAATTAATATTGCGTTTTTAGATAAATCTTGGTTATAAACCCCATTTCCATCTTTTTTATACTTCGGAAAAATCCCTCTACTTAATCCGTAATAGTTTTCATCTAAATAACTATTGATCGCCCTTGCGATTTTTTCATTTTCAGCACGCCCTTCGTTTTCCATCCCAATAATAAAATATACTCTTGCATATGATTTCCCGTTAATGACTTTTGTTGTTACCTTCTTGCGCTGGTCATCACGATGTATATCAATCGGAAACGCAATTTTATTATTTTGTGCTAATGTTTCTTTTACATATTCATGAGACGCTTTATATGATTGCGGCCACTTCCATTTTTTACTCGCTAATAAATCCCCCATATTCGTTTTATCATGAATTACCGGAATTCCTTGTCCTTCAAGTTGCTCTTTCATACGTTCTCCTAGTAAGGATACATTTACATCTGGACTTGATGGATCGGTAGCCCCTGGTAACAATGGAAAAAAAGATTCCCAGCTATGTGTATGATAAATGTATACTGCGCTTTCTCCTTTTTTCGTTCCATTCTTTTTCTGCACTGGATTTTTCTTTTCTGCTTCTGTAACTTTATCTTTTGCTACTTCTCGTTCTTTCGTTACTTCTTCAATTGCTACACTAGATTCATTAGGAATATTCGTATAGTTCGTCCCTTCACCAGCTACGATAATGTTAGAATAATACTTTGACATACCGGGTACTTCTTTACCAACGAATGTTCTTAAATCTTTAATTTTCAAATCCGTCGCGATAGAGAATAGTAAACTTCCAACTGAGTCTCGTTTATATTTTTTAAAATAATCATATCCATAGTAATGATTCTCACTTTCTATCATTTGAACAAAACCTTGCATCGATACTTTTCCAAACCATTGATTTGCATAATAAGATTTCATTGTATGTAAAAGTGACGTCACAATCGACGCAATAATAATTACTACTAGTGCATATAGAAAGAGTAACGAGATTAGTTTCTTCCCATGTATACGAGTTACATACTTTTTCACTGTATCACCTTCTTTATACATGGATATGTACAAGCTTTTCGTAATATACGCACAAAAAAGAGAAATGGCATCCCATTTCCCTTCCTCACTCTTATAATTATTTTTCTGTATCTGACGAAGGTAATTTCTTCGCTTGTTTTTCTTTGAAAATTTCCCCAATTGCACCAAGAGTACCAAGTGTTTCAATTGCATTAGACGGAATAAAGACTTTATTTGCTGGTCCTTTCGCAACCTCAATCAATGATTCAAATGATTTGTAAGCAAGTATACGCTCATCTAAATTCGCTTCACGTAGCAATTCAATTCGATTTTGTTCTGCTCTTGCGATTTCCTCAATCGCTCTTGCTTCCCCCTGCGCTTCTAATTCTTTTGCTTCTTTTAAACCTTCAGCTTCTCGAATACGTGCTTCTTTATCCCCTTCAGCCATTAAAATTTTACTTTGCTTTTCCCCTTCAGCACGCAGGACTTTATCTTGTTTTGCAGCTTCCGCTTCTAAAATAATCGCACGTTTATTACGTTCTGCTTTCATTTGTTTTTCCATTGATGCTTGCACATCTTTTGGCGGGTTAATATCTACTACTTCAACACGTTCAATACGAACGCCCCATTTTTCTGTTGCTTCATCAAGCGCTAAGCGAATTTCTGTTGAAATTTTTTCACGACCAGATAACGTTTCATCAAGTTCCATTTTACCAATAATTTGACGCATCGTTGCAGAAGTAATGTTACGCACACCATATTCATAATTTGAAATACCGTATGTTGCAAGTTCTGGTTCCACAATTTGATAGAAAATAATTGTATCAATTTCTACTTGTACATTATCTTTCGTAATTACTTTTTGCGGTGGTACATTCGTTTGTTGAATACGTAAATCGTGATATACACGAACACGATCTACAATCGGGATTAATATATTTAACCCTGGGTGCATAATGCGTTGAAATTTACCAAACCTTTCAATGACCCCAACTTTTTGCTGAGGAATAATTTTTATTGTCAATGCGATAAATGTAACAACAATTAGTGCAAAAATAATCGTTAACGTTAATGCTACTACCATATTTATTCACTCTCCTTTTTCACTTGTAAAATAGTACTATGCCTCTTTATAACAACGACTTTTTCTCCAGCATCAATAGGAGTATCTGCAATAGCTGTCCAAGTATCTCCATCCACCTTCACAATACCGTTCGCTTCTCTTGTAATCGCTTGCATAACGATTCCTTTTTTACCGACAAGCATATCCACTGTATCAGTAAAACCTTTTGCTTCTCGAAAGTTTTTTGAAATTCTTTTCGTAAAGAACGTCAATGTTAAACTTACAATCCCACCAATAACAACTTGTAAAAATAATGCATCAGGAGCAAACAAAGCAATAAGACCTCCGACAACAGCTCCAATTCCAAGCCAAAGCATGTAAAACGTAATCGACAACATTTCCGCGATAAATAAAATACCAGCTATTATAAACCAAATTACCCAACCAGCCATATGCAACCCTCACTTTCTTTCTCATTTTCTATATGTATATGAAGAAAAGAATGGTTTATCCGCCCTTTCTCATAGAAGGGCGTTTTGCTACAAGCTATTATACATATTCGCTGTTACAACAAGTATTAATAAAATACTATATCAATATATTCTTCATTATACATGAAAATCCCTTTCAAAAAATGACAAAAAATTTAATTCTTTCAAAAATATAACCCACAGATTATAATAATTATAATTAAAAAGCATTATTGATTTGAAACGACTATTCTACATAAAGGTGAAGAATGGTGGGGATATATTAATACAAGTTACTATGTCGGTACATTAATTGGTGGTCTAATAGCGTGGAGAATGAGTTCATACATTCAAAACAATTTAATACGCTCCATGGCGTTAGGCTCTCTTATGTTTAGCATCCTTACGTTTCTATATGGTGTTACAAGCAACGCATTTATCGCTCTATTTCTTTGCATTCTAATGGGACCATGTTATCAAATTAGAGATATTTCTCAAACAACAGTTCTTCAATCAAGTGTCTCTCCTTCATTATTATCAAAGATGTATACAGCCCACGGTGCACTTCTCTCGACAGTTTCTGGCCTTTCTATGCTTAGCGTTGGAATTATTACTGATATTTTCGGTGTTCGTACTATTTATATCATCGCTTCTTTTCTTATTTTATGTTCTGCTTGTTTATCCTTTAGCTTATTAAAATATCATAAGACGGAGCAGAAAGATATTTCACTTTAATCAATAAAATAAAAAGGACAGGAATTCCTGTCCTCTTTGTTTATTCTATTCATGACAATTTGGGAATTTCCCTATGTTTTGTCGCTTGTTCAAAAGCATATGCTAGTTTAATTAATGTCCCTTCACTAAAAGCAGCACTTGCAAGAGTAATTCCAAAAGGCCTCCCATTATCCATATACCCCGCAGGCATCGCTATAGATGGATAACCTGCTTTTGCACATATAGTGGATCCTATATAGGATGGGAACAGAATCGCATCAAGTTTATATTTTTCCAAAGCAAAATCAATACCTTGTCCTTGAGAAAAATATATATCTTCTAATCTTGCGTTTAAATATTCAGGATTTCTTAACGTGTTAGGAAAATCTGTTCTTCTCTCTAACTTAGTTTGTCCATATTTCAAAGCTCTTTCTGCTATATTTTCATTAAACTCTATTAATTCCAACATAGAATGTACTGGAGTGGTAGAAGGTAATTTAGAAAGATAGTTATCTAAGCTATGCTTCAGTTCATAAAGCGGAACTCCCCAGCTCCATTCTCTATGAAAAGATGGAATATCAATATCTTCTACTATTGTCGCTCCCTTACTACGTAAAACTTGAATCGTTTCCTTAAACAATTTTTCATCGTATTCTCCAGATTCATAATAATCTTTTGGCGCATTGCTAAATACACCAATCTTTGCCCCCTTCAAACCGTTAGCATCGAGGTAAGGTGTATAATCTTGATATGCCATTCCTTCACTTTTATGAGTAGCTACATCCTTCTCATCCACCCCAGTTAGACTCCCTAGTAAAATAGCTGCATCTGTTACCGTTCTAGCAAACGGACCGGCTGTATCTTGAGAATATGTGAACGGAATAATTCCTCTACGGCTAATTAAACCAACAGTCGGTTTAATACCTACAACCGAGTTTTGAACAGCTGGGCTCAAAATAGAAGCATCTGTCTCTGTTCCAACGGATAATACAGTAAAGTTAGCAGCAACTGCAACGGCAGACCCTGTACTCGATCCTCCAACAAACATATCATCTTTTCCTGTTCCGTAAGGATTTATTGTTTGACCGCCCCTAGCGCTATATCCAGCCCACATTTCAAAAGACATTCCGTTTGCTAACTCTGTCATATTTGTTTTTCCTATTATCACCGCTCCTGCTCCTCGCAGTTTTTTTACGAGAAATGCATCTTCACTACTTATATTTTGTTCTAAGGCAATTGTACCTGCACTTGTATGCATTGAGTCATTCGTTTCAATATTATCCTTAAGTAAAACCGGTATACCATGTAATAGACCCCTTACACCTTTTGTCTTTCTTTCATGATCTAATGCTTCTGCAATAAAGATAGCATCTGGGTTGATTTCTAAAATAGAATTGAGTTTCGGACCATCTTGGTCATATTTTGCGATTCTATGAAGATAATACATAACTAATTCTTTTGAAGTTAACTTCCCATCCTCCATCGCAGTTTGGATATCATGAATTGTTAATTCTTTTTGCAATAATGTATTAAACTGGATTTCCATTTTCATTCTCCTTTTATAAGCCCTTTTATTGATGACGTGTATCTATTACTTTTTCATTTTCTCCGCTCCTCGCATAAACAACTACAATCCCTTTAAAGGACTTCAACTTACCAGTTAAAAAACCTTTAATTTCCAGAGAAATAAAAAGAGTCTGAAACGAATTCCATATCGCCTCAGACTCTTTTTATCATTTTACATATACCTCTTCTAGCAAATGTAAAAACTCGCCTTGTTTACCTGCTAATTCAGGGCATTTATTAATATCAACCCACTCATAACAAAATACTAAACCTTTGTCTTCCTCACCAGCACTTACTATATGTTCCCACGTATCTTTCACATTTGTTAATAATGAAATGTGGAAAAAATGACGTTTTTGATATTCCTTTTTTTCTTTCATATAAATAATGTAATCAGAAAGGAAGCGCTCGATACAAAAATGGCGTAGTCCTGACTCTTCTTGCACTTCACGTAAAATTGCTGCCTCTAACGTTTCTCCTTCATCTACTGTCCCACCTGGCACTTGGATACCAGCCTCTCGTATATCACGATGTTTAAAAACGAGTAGTTGCATAACCCCTTCTTTTTCTCTCGTAATATATGCATGTACCTTTTTCTTATATAACATCGTCATCTTAGCCCTCTCCCCTCAATTCACTACTGCGTTACTTCTTCAAGCGTCAGTTGGTTTTCATATAAATATGTAGCTTGCGGATTCCCCAAATATCGTACGTGCCACGGTTCATATCGATAACCGGTAATCCCTTCTTTCTCTTTTGTATATCGAATAACAAAACCGAACTTATGGGCATTTTCAGAAAGCCACTTTCCTTCTTTCGTCTCCCCAAAAACAGTTTCTAACTGAAATTTAGCAGATTGAGATGTAATGTCCATAGCTAGTCCTGTTTGGTGTTCACTCGTACCAGGAACCGCACTAGACATCGCTGTTTTCGCTTCTCCATCTTGCCTTTTATACATCGTATTTAATGCTTTTTGTCGATCAAATGACCGAAATCCAGAGACTGCAAAAAGGAAAATCCGCTCCTTATCAGCTTGCTGAAACATTTCCTCCAGCGCCAGCGCTGCCTCTTTCCTCATCTTTTTCTTTTCTTGATCACCTTCACTAGAGTAACGTACTTTCGGAATAACCAAATCTTGCGGCTTATATCCGTCTGGTAAACGCCTACTTTTATTTACAAGTACAAGCATCGAATTTGGATTACTAATCACGGCAATATCCCCGTCCATATTAGCAATCGTTTCTTTAGCTTTCGGAAATATATTGTTTACGTTCACTTCTCGCGCCTCTTGATCCTTGTACAGTTTATAATTGATACCTGCTACTCCAATAATCAGTAACATTGCTACGATACCAAGTAGTGCCCATCTTTTTTTCATATAACGACCTCTTATTTTAATAATTTGGCCATTTCATACTCATCGACACCTTTTCCATCGATGATAAGAGCAGATTTTTTGACACCTTCTTGTTCAAATCCAATTTTGCTATATAGTGCCTGAGCTCTTGTATTGTGGGCCATTACCGTTAATTCTAAACGCCATACATCATGTAATCTTGCCCACTTCTCTACTTCTTTAAACAAACTCGTTCCAATACCTCGGCCACTATACTCTTGCAAAATACCAATTACAATGCCTGCCACATGTCTCTTTCTTTGAATATTATTTCCATTAACTAAAATAAACCCTACTATTCTCTCTTCTTCAACTGCTACAAATATTGTCCCATATTCATTTTCTATAAAACGGTGGACCATCTTTTCTTGTTGATCTACTGTAGTTTTTCTTTCTCCTGGTTCGTATAACATAAATTTCGTTTCTTCGTCTAATTGCTTACTCAATTGTAAAAATGATGCTGCATCTTCTACTCTAATCTCTCGTATCACCTTGATCCCCTACCTATTCTGTTAGTTAAAAATTTTCCTTGTAAAAAGATTTTCTCTACTATTCTGAAAAAACCCTTTCTAAATTCCTTACTAAAAATAGACAAATTTCGATATTACTATAATAATAGTTAATTATGTCTATTATGTGACATTTCTTTCTAACCATAACTTATGTCCAAACAAAAAACGTAAGCTTTCCGCTTACGTTTTTCTCACTATTTGCGGACAGTAAGACTCCCACTGATTAAAGTTTCACTTTATCCATTCACTTTTTCAGCTTGCCAAAAATAGCCTCCAAATGCTTTAGCAAGAACATCAATCGATCTATTTAATTCTTCCTCTGTATTATCTACGCCACCAACTTCAATTAAAATCGCCTGTCCTGATAAGTCTTGATTATAGACTCCATTTCCTGTTTGGAACCCTTTTTGAATTACACCACGGCTCACTCCTGGGTATTTCTTATTAATTTCCTCATGAAGAGCTGTTGCTAACTGTAAGTTCTTTTCATAATTTTTATTTCCTTTCCCAATTACAAAAGCAAGCTTTGCATATGATTTATCTCCAATTGTTTTTGTCGTGACATTTTTCCGTGCACTATCACGGTGCAAATCGAAAAAATATTGGAGTTCTTTATTACCAGCCATCGCTTCTTGTACAATTTCTCGTGACAGTTTATAAGAACTATTACTGTTTAATCCTTTACTTATTAATTTTTGACCAACATCAGTTTTATCGTTAGTAGCACCGATCCCTTCACTTTCTAACTGTTCACGCAATCGATCGCCAACTATTGAAATATTCGTTACAGAACTCGTTGCTTTATTTGGATTTGGATCATTCGTTAAGTTGAGTAACGGCAAATAAGATTCCCAGCTGTGTGAATGATAAATCAATGCAACTTGTCTTTTTCCCGTCGTTTGAGATGGTTGATTCTTCTCTTTATTCGGATCAGGCTTAGGAACTTGTCCAGCGTCTCCAGTCCGTTCCTTCACTACTTCTTCAAGAGGAACACTCGACTCTATCGGTAAGTTGGAGTAATTTGTTCCTTCACCTGCTATAACGATTTCTGTATCATACTTCCCAAATCCTGGAAGTTCTTTCCCGACAAAACTACGTACATCATCAAAACGAATATTCGTAGCCATCGAAAAAAGGAATGAAGAAATAGAAAAGTCTTGATTCAAATTCCGGTACTCCTGTGTAAAATAATGATTCTCTTTCCCAATAACGTACATGTAACCATTCATTGATAACTCATTTAACCAATTATATAAATACGTTGACTTCGTCTCTTTCATGGAAGTTACCATTACACTAATAAGAAAAAAAGTCGCTAATACCGTAGTAATAACAAATAAAATTAACTTGCGTACACTTGTTAATTTCACATAAAAAAAGCCTCGATTCATACTATCACCCTCTCTATTTCAAGTTATGTACAAGCTCTAGAGAATAGACCGCTTAAATTCCGGCTATATTGTTAATGAGGTGAAATGAATTGAAGCTAATAATAGGAGCATTACCAATCGCTCTATCAATTACTTTTTATTTACTTGCTTTACATCCTAAAATTCGTATTACGCTACATATTTTCGCATACTTAGCACTGTATGTACTCGGGACAATTATTTCTATTAATATATATGATGTTTTAATACAAAATTTAGTTTTCATGACAAGCATTCATGGAATTTTACTAAATCCACTTTTTCTGCTTGCAGGAGCGTATATAGGGGTATACACTTTGTACTTAATTTTTTCTCAAATTATTATGCAACTAATGAATTCCAGAAATGGAGTGTAGCGAAATGCGGCCACCATTCATCTGTCATACATGCAAAAAAAGAATTGCACGAAAGAAAGATATCATTACCACTACACGGTACTTCCGTTTTTATTTATTTCACAACAGTTGTTTTAAACAGCAACAACTGTTCGCCTCGTGTTTTATCCCTATGAATACACTTTTGAGTTTCTTTCTTATTACATATGGGCTTATTGTAGGCAGCATTCTTATGTTCACAGAACCCACTATTATTTGGCTTATTTTTTTGCTTCCTATTTTATATCGGTTTCTTTCATATTATTACGTTGAACGTTTTTTCTCTAAATAACGGGTAGACTGATCTCTTGGAATACTTAAACATTCCCAATCATTTTCTTTTAACATTTTACCAATGTAAATGATTTGTCCAATATGTAAAGCATAATGAGAAATTTGCCTTTCGATCGCTTGCATTACAGTGTGCTCTTCTCCGCGAATGTATACTTTCTGCAAAATCTTATCTGGCGTTAAATTATCCAAAGCTTGAAAAACATAATCCCACCCTTCTTGCCACGCAGCAAGAGCTTCTTGCTTTGAATTGTAGCCGCCTTCAAATTCACCATCTCGATTACGATCTGTTTTTTCACCATCAGACGTTAAAAAATCCGTCCATCTTGAACGCATATTACCATGTAAATGCTTAATAATAATCGCAATACTATTTGTCTCCTTATGAGAAGACCACATTATCTGTTCATAAGATAATTGAGAAAGTACTCGTTCTCCTTGGTTTTGTATTGCTTTAAAATTCGAAATTGCACATTTTAAATATTCTCGTCCGATATCCAAATTAACACCTACCTTCACACTAACTAATTTTCGTTCCATTCGGTAGTTCCATATTAGGCTGAAGTAAAACAACATCGTCAGCTTCAGGAACACCGCCTAGTACAAGAACTTCCGATTTAAATCCAGCTACACGCTTTGGCGGAAAGTTTACAATCCCAACGATTTGTTGACCGACTAAATCTTCTGGATTGTATCTCTTCGTAATTTGAGCACTTGATTGTTTTATCCCAAGCTCCCCAAAATCAATTTCTAATTTAATCGCTGGAACTCTCGCTTCTTTAAATTCCTCTGCATGTGTTACAGTTCCAATTCGTAAATCTAAAGTTAAAAAATCTTCAAAATTAGCCATTTTATCATTCCTCCCAACTTATTACTTAGACAAAATACAAAAATTCCCTTCAAAAAAAAGAAAGGCGCCTAAGCACCTTTCTTTTGCATTTCACTTGATTCATTTGATTTATAAAAGAAGAAACCGAGCACCCCACCAATACACGCTGGGACTAACCACCCTATTCCTTCTTTATATAAAGGTAACATTTGTAGCACATTAGAAATCGCGTCAATTTTAATATTCGCACTTTCTAAACCATTAAATAAGCTAACGGACAAGGCACCAAGTATTGCTCCAATATAAATTGTATTACGCTTTCCTATCCACTTATGGAAATACGAAAGAACGATTAATACAATTGCAACTGGATAAATAATCATTAACACTGGTAAAGTGACTGTAATTAATTGTGTTAATCCTAGATTCGATACAATTAAACTAAATCCACATACTAACGTTACAATCGTTTTATGTGAAAATTTCGGGAATAAGTTTGAAAAGAACCCTGCACACGCAGATGTTAATCCAACAGAAGTTGTTAAACATGCAAGTGTAATTACAAGTGCTAATAAAATCTTACCGCTCGTCCCATATAACTCATTTACAACATTCGTTAAAATAAGACCACCGTTTTCTGAGACACCAAGTGATGTACTTGTTGAACCAAGATAAGCAAGTGATAAATAGATTAACGTTAAACCAAGTACAGCAATAATCCCTGATACAACAGTTATTTTTGCAATTTGACTACTCTCTTTTATCCCTTTAGAGCGAATAACCTGCACAACAACAATTCCAAATACGAGAGCACTTATTGCATCCATCGTTAAATATCCTTGAATAAATCCACCAAAGAAAGCATTTTCTTTGTAAGCAGCTAACGGCGCAGCTGGTTCTCCGATCGGATCAATTATTGCCTTTCCAACAATAACAGCAACAATTAATACTAATAATGGGGTAAGAAATTTCCCGAACCAATCCACTAATTTAGATGGATTTAATGATAAATACCACGTAATTCCAAAGAAGACTACAGTGTAAAGAAATAGCATGTACCACTCTGAAACCATTGCATCTGATAAAAATGGTTTCATACCCATCTCAAACGAAACGGCTCCAGTCCGCGGGATCGCGAAGAATGGTCCAATTGCTAAATAACTAATGAGTGGAAATATAAACGCAAATATAGGGTGAACTCTAGAAGATAGCGCTTTCAAGTCCCCCTCTACAAACGCGACAGCTGTTACAGCTAATAGGGGTAATCCGACTCCCGTTACAAGGAATCCAATTGTAGCAATCCAAACATTCTCTCCTGCCTGTTGACCTAAAACTGGCGGGAAAATTAAATTTCCTGCTCCTAAAAATAATGCAAATAACATTAAACCAATTGCTACCGTATCACCTGGCCTTAAACGTCCCTTCATACTTTTCATTTGCATAGCACTTTTTCATTGTTTTTCTCTATTCTCACAATATGCTATGCATCCTCCTCTCTGCTCAAGATGATAAATATGCCCCTTACAAAGCAGTGTCTTTCTCCATAATTTCTCCATTCCCCTTTTTATTACTCTAAATAATAAATTTTGATTTTTTTGAATATTTAAGACATTAGAGTGTTATAACGTGGAGTTTAGTTGTCAGACCTCTTTGTTTTTATCACACATATAGTAACATATTTGGTTGAAAAATAAAAACATATTTTTAAATAGAATTTTTTGAAAATCAAAATTATCCACACATACCTCCTTTATTTATTCTATTACACAAATTTTTTTTAGAAATTTACAATTTTTATATTTTATTATATTTGAATATTTTTATGTGAAAAAAAGTGAAAGCCATCAAAAAATAAGATGGCTTTTACTTTTTAGTCTATCGTTTCAACTTCACGTGGATTCTTCATCTCTTCAACATATACAACTCTAAATCCGTGATCTTCTAAATCCTTTAGCAATGTTTCTAATTCACTATCTTCAAACTCTTCTCCCAATGTAAACATAATTCTACGTACTAATAAAGCATCATTATCAAAAGTCATTAAGCTTTGAATACCAGTGTATTTCTTTAGCACTGTCGATAATTTTTGAATGGCCCCATTATAATCTTGTGTTCCAATCATGACAGAATATTTACTAGAATGGACTCCCCATGCATCTTCTAATAGTTCAAAAACTTTTTTATGAGTTAAAATACCAAGGAAGACCCCTTTTTCATCAACTACTGATAAATACGGTAGTTTTTTAATTGTAAAAAATACTTTAAAGAAGGAAGAGTCTTCTCTCACGTACCCATTCTTATCGTTCAATAATTGTAATACATTATCTTCAAGTGAACCTTTATATTCTAAAATATCTACTTTGTATACATTCCCTAAAAACTTCTCTTTTTTTTCATCTAAAACTGGTACACAACGATACCCCGTTTTATTTAAATGCTCCAGCGCTTCCCCTATCGCAATTGAACTTGAGCAGAACAAAACTTCCTTCTTTGGCACATAATTCCCTTTAATCCTCATAAAAAAGCCTCCTTATGCTAAAATACTTTCTGTGCCATAACTATATTATATTTTCAGAAAAAAATAAATATATTATTTTATTTTTCTGAAAATTATTCATTTTTTCGTCATAATTTATTCATTAATCATACACTTGTTTAAAGTGAAACTTTAATAAGTGGGGATTTTTCCACCCCACTTATTATTAGCCTTCACCAATCGGGCTTTTACGGACAGTTGATCTCCCCACCTAACTTCTAGCATTCGCCGAATTTTGAGGTGGAGTCTTACTGCCCGTTAAAGCGGGATAATCTCAGTATAGTATATTCTCCCTAACTTACTTCGAGAAAAATATATTGTAACTTCCCCTGAAAAAAGCTAAAATAAGAATAAGAATTTTCTGAATATTCTAAGAGTAGGTGATTATATGTCCTTATTGCGCTCACATATATGTAAATTTATAGTTGGTGTTTTTATTATTTTTGTCATAAGTCCTATTCCAGCATTATTAATTACACATAATTACTCTTACACAACTGGATTTATTAGCATTTTTCATAACTTTGCACAACTTTCTTCTATTTCAATTCCAAGAATCGATTGGATGCATGAACCTATCCTTTTCTCAGCAAATCAGATTATAAATACACAAAATATGATACATACTTCTAGCCATTCGTCACCACTATTCCCCTACATATGGGAAATATATTTTTTATCAATCGTTCGTTTCACATTCACTCTTGTAATCGGTTTCTTTATTAGTTTAGGGATCGGTCATCTATTTTTAAAAACACCGAGATCAGTAAGAAAGTGCATTTCTTTATTACGCTGGATACCATATTCTTTTAGTACTGTAATATTACAATGTTCAGTACTATTGCTACTACTCTACATCGCGAAATTCATAAAGGTTCCTTTCTTCTCATCTTTTATCATCGTATGTAGTACTTCCATGATAATCGTTATGCAAGCAATAAAAAAATGGCTTCCTTTCTTAAATAATACAAATGAATACGAAATAAAAAATTCAGCTTTCCTTGTTGATACGTTATTTATGGCGCTTACTTCCAATCATAAATCTATTCTAAGTTCCATTATTCTTTCATTTGTTTTTATGGAATGTGTTTTTCACGTAAACGGACTCTTACAATTTATCGTTCAATTTGGTGGAAATGCACCTATAGTTGTCGCAATTGGTTTATTACTTCTTTACATCCCATACAGCGTATTATCTTTTCTCCAAACACTATGGACAACAAACTACAATAAACAGCAAACATACACTTTAACAAGAAGTATTTCAAAACCATAACGTAGAATAACCGTCTACTTTAAATTAAAAGTAGACGGTTATTCCTTTTATATAGCGGACAAAATAACAGCAAATTAAAAAACTACTATTAAAACCTACCATTATTTACCCATTTTCTTTGACTAATCTTTTCATTTGGATTTATTATAAAAGTATAACATAATTACAGGAGGTGACATCTTTATTCCAAATTAGGAATAAAGAACACACTTGGACATATTAAATATTTTTCTCATCTTTATACTTATCCTTATTTCTGGTTTTTTCGTTGCTTCAGAATTCGCTGTCGTAAAAGTACGAAAAAGTCGAATTGACCAGCTTGCTAATGAAGGTAATAAACAAGCATTAGCTGCAAGAAGCGTTGTATCTAACTTAGATGTTTATTTATCTGCTTGTCAGCTCGGTATTACTATCACTTCTCTAGGACTTGGTTGGCTTGGTGAACCAACTGTGGAACATTTACTACGACCACTATTTGAAAAAATCAATATTACTGGAACGGCGGCTAACACGTTGTCCTTTATTATTGCTTTTAGTATTATTACTTTTTTCCATGTTGTATTAGGAGAGTTAGTTCCTAAGTCTTTCGCAATCCAGAAAGCAGAAGCAATCACTTTAAAATTTGCAAGACCTCTTATTTTGTTTGATAAAATTATGTATCCATTTATTTGGGTATTGAATAGTTCAGCTGTATTTTTCACAAAATTATTCGGTTTAGAACCTGCAAAAGAAAATGAACTTGCTCATTCCGAAGAAGAACTACGACTCATTTTAGGTGAAAGCTATAAAAGTGGCGAAATTAATCAAACCGAATATAAATATGTAAATAATATTTTTGAATTTGACGATCGTGTTGCTAAAGAAATTATGGTACCTAGAACTGAAATGGTTTGCTTATCTACTGAAAATACGTTAGAAGAAAATATGGAAATCGTTGCAACTGAAAAATATACACGCTATCCTATTATTGAAAAAGATAAAGATGATATTATCGGTATGATAAATACGAAAGAGATTTTTCATAATCAAACAAAAGGCATTTACAAACCGCTTGATGCGTACATACATCCTGTTTTAACTGTATTTGAAACAGTTCCCATTCGTAAAACGTTAATCCACCTTCAAAAGAATCGCGTACAAATGGCAATTGTTATGGATGAATACGGTGGGACAGCTGGACTTTTAACGATGGAGGATATTCTTGAAGAAATTATCGGAGAAATTCAAGATGAATTTGATACAGACGAATCACCAATGATTGAAAAGCGTACTCCAAAACTTACTGTTTTAGATGGAAAAGTACTCATTTCTGAAGTAAATGATATGTTTGGTCTGCATATTGATGATAGTGATTTAGATACAATTGGTGGTTGGCTTCTCTCTCAAGCAATCGATTTAAATATTGAGGCTGGCTATTCGGTTGAATATGCTGGTTTTCAATTCAAAGCATTAGAACTTGATGGGCATCAGATTAAAAAAATTGCTGTACATAAATTAGATTCTATTAAGGAGGTATAAAGTGACTGTATTATTAACAATTAGTATCATCGCTTGTTTCATTGTTTCATTTCTTGCCTTTATTTACCCCATTATTCCTGGCATTCTTGCAGTATGGGCTGGCTATTTCATTTATCATTTTGGTATAAATGGCGGAGAACTAACAACTTCTTTTTGGGTTATTCAAGTCATTTTTACACTTTTCATTTTCGGTGCTGATTTTATAGCAAATGGATATTTCCTAAAAAAATACGGAAGTTCTAAGTGGGGTGAACGTGTCGGCATGATTTCTATCATTGTCGGATCGTTCTTCTTCCCGCCATTTGGTCTTATTATCATACCGTTCTTATCGGTATTTATAACAGAACTAATGCATAAAAAGGCGCCAAAAGACGCCTTTTTAGTCGGAATTGCAACTGTAGTCGGTTTTTTAAGTAGTACGGTAGCAAAAGCAATTCTCCAAATCATTATGATTATTTTCTTTGTATGCTATATCATTTTTTAGCCATCCCTATTTTGGGATGGTTTTTTTAATATGAAATACCTACTCGGCTTTTCTCATATTTGCTTTTATTACGTAATCTCCATGTAAAATGAGCTGTATCACCAACTGTAATTTTCGATCCATCTGCTGGCAACATATCTTTTTCAGTTCGATATACCCCAGTTACATCACCGTCTATTAAATGAGTCGGACAAACAACAGTCCAACATAAATTACTGTTATGTAGTGCTTTATAAGCAGCTAAGTGGTCTTCCGCAGCTGTTGTTGTTTTTCTTTTCGATTCCTTTGATTGGAAACGATATATATTGGGGTTTGTTCGCGCTTGTAAAATACCAGCAGTTCCTATTGTAACAATTTTCTTTATGCCCTCTTCTTCCATTTGCTTTATAATAATCGGTAAACTCTTCTCTAACGTCCCATTCCGATCAGTTCCAAGAGCACTAATTACGAGATCACACTCTTTCACTGCTTCCTTTATATCATTTTCATTTAATACATTTCCCTCTATAATATGCAACCTTTCATGCTCTATTTCCACTCTACTCAAATCACGAACTAATACCGTTACTTCATATGAATCTTGTAGTGCCAATTTCATAATGTGTGATCCTACTCTACCTGTCGCTCCTAATATACATACTTTCATATACTATCCCCTCTTCAGTTCTTTCTCTCTATTTTTCCGTAAAACATACAAATATACAACAAAAAAAACTTCCTCGTATATGTGAGGAAGCTCTATTATCCATTTATCCCGCATTAACGGGCCGTAAATGCCCGATTGGTGAAGGCTAATAATCAGTGGGGATGGACAAAACCCCCACTGATTAAAGTTTCACTTTATTTCTTTTCTTTTGAATCAGAAGACTTATCTGTTCCGCTTGTTTCTTTATCCTTCTTTTCATCTTGCTGCGAAGTTGTGTCATCCTCTTTCTTTTTATCCTCATCTTTACTACAACCTACCATTAATAAAGAACTTGCAAGTGCCATAGCAGTTAATGACTTAACCCATTTGTTCATTTGCGTTTCCTCCCTTTGATAGAATATGTACAATCCCATATTACTCTTTATTTTTAAAGGAAAGATTTAAAAATAGTAAAGATACGGTAAACTTTTGTAAATTTTCTGATAACATAACCAATCTTTAATCCTCCCCTCTAATTAGACATAAAAAAAACTAAGGCGCCTTTCATTCCACCTTAGCTTTTCACGCGAATTTTTCATTTTCATATACATGTTTAATCTTATATTCCTTCTTCACAACATATTGCCAAACATTATATGCGTAACGATTCATTTTCACAAAACAATTTTCCAGAAAAGAACGAAACTCCGGGTTCGCAACTTCTACTGCCACTTGAGCAAACTTTAATGCTAATCGTTTCAAATGTGTAATATAACAAATAGCAATCCCAATATCCCCTGTATATTCATTATCTGTTTCCCTATCCATCTCTGTAAATTCCGGCCACATTTGTTTACAAGTTATATGCTGTACATTTTCTCCTTCTTGAAAATTCACTTGTTCATTATATGCTTGTAACATATACGGCAAATGATGCTGCAAAATATCCTTTAATTCTTCATCTCGAACCTTGCCCGTATACTCTCCAACTTTATATATAAGTGTGTAACTATATGTCATCAATTCTTTCATACAATCCATTAAAGCGCCTCCCTTCCTATTTTTCATCTATATACTATAAATATGATGCGATAACATTCGCTATTCTTGCTAGAAACCAATCCCAGCGACTAATTTTCTCAAAATCTTCGTTTGAAAATCGTTTTGACTTATGAAAGTCTTCTTTTAGTCGATTCCAGACGTCAGCAACGACTGTCTTATCATATATGACACAGTTTGATTCGTTATTTAAATAAAAGCTTCTATTATCAAAATTCGCTGTACCAATATCGACGATTTCCTCATCAATGATTGTCACTTTCCCATGAAAAAATCCGTTTCGATATTGATAAATCTCCGCCCCAGCATCTAACATATCTTTCAAATGAGGATAGGCAGCTTGTTTTAACAATACGGCATCACTTTTAAAGGGAACGAGAATTTTCACACGGACACCACGATTTAATGCATCTTTCAGTCCTTTTACCATTTCTTTACTCGGTACAAAATATGGTGTAGCAATAATTAAGTTGTGTTTTGCCTTCTTTAATAGTGCCCCATACTTCTGCCATAAGCCTCTTCCATTCGAAAATATATATTGATATTTTACATTTCCTTGTACCGGTAGCTCTTGATGTATAAGGAATTTCTCTCCCGTATCTTCTTGCCAATCTTCAGCAAACTTCCGTTCCATATCAGTAGCTCCATTCCCTTCGATGCGTACATGATAATCACGCCACGGACCAAATTTAGGATCCTGTCCAAGATATTCCTTTCCGATATTGAAGCCACCAATGTAAGAAACTTTCCCATCTATAGTAACAATGCGTCTATGATTACGTTGATGCAAAGAATAAAATAAGTTTTTTAATTTAGGTTTTTTACTAAATGTAAACTTCACGCCTTTTTCTTTTAATTGATTAATTATCTTTTTCTTAAGCTTATATCCACCTATACGATCTACTGACAATTTCACATCTACTCCACTAGATGCTTTTTTCTCTAATAACTGTAAGAATTCTTTGCTTACTTCATCTTTACCTACAATATAAAAATGAATATATACATTCTTTTCTGCACGATTTATATCCTCAAATAAACTTCTATATAACTCATCACCGTTCGTATATAATTGAAAATCCCCTGATCGAATTTTTTCTAATTCATATCCACTAGCCATTTTCTTCCCCATTTCCACATCAACGTTCATCCATACGAATACACCTATAAAACAAATTATTACAATTAAAAAGTGTTTCATGGGTAATTCCCTTTCTCTAACTACTGTTATTCCTATATCTTTCCTTTTTTTAAACATTATCATACAAAAAAATATGTCATTGCATGATATACGTCCATATCAAACAGGAGCTCATCTGCATATTGTATGTTGTATCTTAAAATAAAAGGAGGAAATAACAATGGGCTTCGCACATGGTAATGGATTTGCGCTACTAGTCGTATTATTTATCCTCTTAATTATCGTCGGCGCTGCTTGCTTCTGCTAAGCAGTTATTGTAATACGATATGCGGATGAAAAAACTATAAAAGCGGACACCTATTTTTAGGTGTCCGCTTTTCATTTCAAAAATAGTACCACTAGGAAAATATTTCACATCAAAAAGTTAGCAGTGTAGCTACCTTCTTACTCTCCGCCTTACGAATATGACGCTGTTCTGCACGTAACACAGCAATTCGATGTAATTCTTTCTCCTCTTCTGTTTCTGGGATAACCCGCGGTACAGGCACTGGATTATTCTCCTTACTAAGCGCAACAAAAGTAACGAATGAAGTTGCCGCTACACGTTTTTCACCTGAAATTAAATCTTCCGCTACTACTTTCACAAATATCTCCATAGAAGTTCTTCCCGTCCAAATTACGAAAGATTCATAACTAACACAATCTGAAGAACGAACTGGGTGTAAGAAATCTACCCAATCCATAGACGCTGTGACACATTCCATTCTCGAGTGTCTCGTTGCTGAAATTGAAGCAACCATATCCATCTCCGCCAATATCTTTCCACCAAATAGTGTGTTATGATCATTTAAATCTGTTGGAAATACTCGACTCGTTTTAAACACTCTCGATTCATTAGCTGTTTTACCCTTTACTTCAGTCATTGTTATCCCCCCTTTAATTATTTATCCCTAATATCCCAATATAAACTACACCTCATGAACTACACGTTTAATATTAACAATTTTTAGAACTTTTAGTCCACAAAAAAGAACCGATTTTATCAATCGGCTCCTCTAAATACATATTGTTCTTTCGGCTGTTCAACTTTATTCCATTTCGTTACTTCTAACACTGGAATATTCGCATGAAACGGCTGATAAAATTCAGTTGAAATTTCTCCTTCCACCTGAATCCAATCATCATTTTTCCACTCTACACCTTCTGGCTTTTTAACTAACATACCATATACACCCGAATCCGCAACACAATGTATAATACCGAAACGGAATAAGAAATATTGTTCCTTTTTAGAAGAATCATCTCGGAAAACAAATCCTTTATAAGACAGGGTTTTACCAGTAAATTCACCAGGATAATTATAAATTGTCTCCATACCCTTTAAGAAATCTTCATCTTTTAAAGTTATATTGTCTTTCGTAACAAACTCTTTCTTCCCTTTTTCCATTACACCACGATATCCTTCTTTCCCGTAATAAATACTCGTATCCGGTCTTAAAAATTGTCTTGTCATAAATGGATCTTTACTTTCCGCTTGTGCAACAGGAAAGTGAAACCCCTTCGCCTTAACAATGTCCGAATCTAATGTTGCAATCGGGAAAAATAATCCTGAAATAATCGGAAAACAGAAAAGAGTATAAGAAAACGTTCGTTTCCACCATGTATTTTCATCTTTCGAATGATCATGCCCGCAATGACTATGATCACAACTACAATCATGTTTCTCTTTTTCCTTTTGGTGCTCTTTCTGGAAAACGATAATAATTTGTACAATCGTTAAGAAACCTAAAATAATAGCTGCAGTTTTTGATAAATAGGCGTACTTCATATTTATATACTTCGTAATGTTACCGGAAATATGAAGCTGTCCAATTAAAATTGTAAAACCTAATAATATATATGCTCGAAACATAACCTACCACCCCATCGCATAAATGAGTAGTGAGCTTGCATAAACAACAAGTGTAACTGTAACCGTCACAACAATTACAAATTTTGTTTTAAATGTCGCAAGCATCATAAACATATTTTTAATATCCACCATCGGTCCATATACGAGGAACGCGACAAGTGACGCTGTTGAAAATGTACTTTGGAACGAAGAAGCAATAAATGCATCTGCCTCTGAACAAAGTGATAAAATAAAAGCAAGTCCCATCATTACAGCTGATGAAGAAAACGGACCTTGTCCAATCGCAAGCAATGTTGAAGTTTGTACAAACGTTTGAACTGCAGCAGCAATTAACGCTCCTAATACTAAATATTTCCCCATTGAGAAAAATTCCTCAACAGCGTGTGTACATACATCCCACATTTTTTTACGTAATGGACGCTTATGGTTCACTTCTGGGAAGTGATCATCTCTTAATTGATGTTCTTTAAACATAAATGATAATATAATTCCAACGATAATTGCTACGATAATCGCTACAATAGAACGATACCATACCATGTGCATACTACTTCCAAAGGCAACATATGTTGCAAATAATACAACCGGATTAATAATCGGTCCAGTTAACATAAATGCAATTCCTGCATATGGTGGAACACCTTTTCCGATTAATCGTCTTACAATCGGAACAATTCCACATTCACAGCCTGGAAACATCATTCCTAAAAAAGTAGCTAATAGAACAGACAGAAAACGGTTCTTAGGCATCCACTTTGCCACCATATCTTCTGTCACAAACATTTGAATGAATCCTGAAATAAATACACCAATTAGCACAAACGGAAGTGCCTCAATCAATATTGAGATAAAGATTGTATTCATTTGCAGGAATGCTTTCGGTAATTGAAACAATTCCATGCTGTATTTCCTCCAACTTTTCATTAACAATATGTAATTTTAACCCCATTTTATTATTTGAACAAGAGTTATATGGAATTCATAACCATAATACACATTACATTTTACAATTTATATTCTACTTCAAAACTGAGATTTTATAACAAAGAAAGCTGCTCTAGCATAGTTTTATGACTTTGCTAGAGCAGCTTTCTTATCATTAAAAGTAACGTTTCTTCCAAAAAACAAATGCTAATGTGAAAGATAATGTTACACATATTATGAGTACAATGACAAAACCATGAGCTTCACCTTCAAATGGAACCTTTACATTCATTCCGAAGAAACTAGAAACCATCGTCGGTAATGATAAAATGATTGTAATAGACGTTAACAGTTTCATAACACTATTTAAATTATTTGATATAACGGAGCTAAAAGTATTCATCATTCCACTTAAAATGTGACTATATATTTCCGCCATTTCAATAGCCTGCTTATTTTCAATTAATACATCTTCTAATAAATCTTGATCGTCTTCATACATTTTTAAAAATGTACTGTTACGCATTAATTTTTGAATTACAATTTTATTTGCCTTTAATGATGTTGTAAAGTAAACTAAACTTTTTTCAAGGCCGAGCAATGTGAAAATTTCTTTATTTTTCATCGATTTATTTAATTGGTGCTCCAAATCGATTGTTTTTCGATTAATTTGCTTTAAGTATCTTAAATAATAAGTAGAAATTGTATATAAGAGCTGAAGTGCGAAGCGCGTCTTTTTAAACGTATAAAATTCTTTAATACGTTGATTAATAAAGCGTTCAAAAATTGGATTTTCTTCTAAGCAAATAGTAACAAAACAATCTGGCATTACAATCATACCTATTGGAATCGTGTCATAAATTGAATTTCCTTCTTCATCATGTCTGACTGTCGGAATATCCACGATAATTAAAGTGTTATTGTCTTCCTTTTCAATACGAGAGCGTTCTTCATCATCCAAAGGGTCTTTAATGAAATCTAAGTCTACATTTAAAGTTTGTACTAGATACTGAATTTCTTCTTCTGTTGGATGAAGTACATTAATCCAGCAGCCCTTTTGCATTTCCTCAATCTCTTGTAGTTTTCCGTTTCGGTCTGTTAAATAAATATTTAACATACTATCACCCCGATTCTTTTTACATGTGGGAATCTACCTCACTTAAACAACAGTTTTTGAACCGCTATTTTCAGCATATGAAACAAACGATTAAATTTCAATAGAAAAATTATTTTGAAAACGTTTTTTTAAGAAAAATCTTGTAAACATAGAAAAAGACAGAGTGTTCTCTGCCTTTAAAAAAGCTTATGTTGCCTTTATAACATATTTAGAAAGCATCCACAAGTTAAAGCCGACTGAAATCGTATAGCCAGCGTATGTTGAAATGATAAAACTTACATAATCAAAATACGGTAGCAATACAATATTTAAAACTATCTTCACAGTTATTCCGATTACTAATCCTAGCACTGTTTTCTGTTGTTGATTAATTCCTTGTAACATGGCAGCGGTTACTGTAAATAGCGAGAATAGTATACAAGCAGGAGCATAATACTGCAAAATAATACTGCCCATCTCTGGATCATTTCCAGCACCAAATAAAAGAGTATACACTGGTTTTGCTAAAACCATCATTCCAATCGCCGCCGGTACGGTAATTCCTACCACTAATAAATTTGTCCTTGTAAAGTGTTTATACAATAGCTTCTCATTTCCCGCTGTATAAGCTTTCGTCATCTCAGGTACAAGGGACATACTAAAAGCCGTTGCAACAGAAACCGGGATAAGTACAACCATCTGAACAAGGCCAATAATCGCATTAATCTTTTCTGCTTCTCCTTGCACATATCCTACTTGTATAAGTAGCTTATTAATTGTAAATGTATCAATCGTCTGATATAACGGAATCGCTAATCCGACTACAACGAAAGGGATAGAATATGTAAACAGTTCTTTATACAACGAAAAAAAACTTTTCGTCGTTTGTGGTATACTGGCAATCTCTTTTTTCTTTAAATGTTTTCTCCTTCTTATATAATACGCACTTAAAACACTTAATCCACCCAGTGCTCCCATAAATGCTCCAAACGTTGAAATACCAACTGCCAACGAAACAGAAGCTTTTATAACATATAAAAC
Source organism: Bacillus hominis (assembly GCF_030348325.1). NCBI lineage: Bacteria > Bacillati > Bacillota > Bacilli > Caryophanales > Bacillaceae > Bacillus > Bacillus hominis. The sequence continues at coordinate 1,886,144 of NZ_JAUCFS010000005.1, read as the reverse complement.
GACAAAACTTCCTATCAAAATGGTTAAGACCCGAAAAAATTGCTCTACAACTACACTGAGCGCAGAAGGTCCCATAGATTGAAAACCTTGAAAGAAACCACGTAACAAGCTCATTACAGGAACGAGTAATAACGCAAAACTTACAATTTGAATATTGTAAGTGACCGCCGTTACACTATTCCCCGACTGATCGTTTCCATCGATTACAAGTTCAGCTAAATGCGGCGCTAACATATATAACGTAACACACGAGATAACCCCCATTAAAAGCATAAAAACAATGCCACTCTTTAATACTCTCTTAACAGTATGGTAATCATTGAGTTGATCATATTTTGAAACCATTTTTGAAACGGCAAGTGGCAATCCCATCGTTGCAATACTAAGCATAATTGTATAAGGGCGGTATGCATACGTATATAATACGTACCCACTCGTACCGACCATTGCTGTAAATGGTATAACATATATGAACCCTAACATTTTAGATATCATCGTTGCCATCGTTAAAAATATCGTTCCACGTAAAAACGGTGATCCTTTCATCACATTCCCCCGCTACGCTTTATTATTACACATTATGGACAACTCCTTTTTTTTAGAACCGAAACAATTAAAAAAAGCCAATGAAAAATCATTGACTTTAATGAGTTGTTTTTCTCTTTTTCAAAAGCTTTAAACCGAAGTAAAGAGCAATAAAGAAAACCGCACCTATAATTATGTAATGTGTGTAATCAGATGCATATTCTTTAATATTTCGCCATTTTCCACCAAGCGTTTCTCCTAAGTATATAAATAGAATTGACCATGGAATAATCGCTACAACTGTATACAATGTAAATAGTTTTAACGGCATCTTAGCTAATCCTGCCGGAATAGAGATTGCATGACGTACAACTGGGATAAAACGTGCCGAAAATATCACTCCAGCTCCATAACGCTTAAACCAATTTTCTGCTATGTCTAAATGATGTTTATTAATAAGCAGATATTTCCCATATTTCTCAACAACAGGACGCCCACCGTAGTATCCAAGCCAGTATAAAAAGATTTGCGCTAAAGTACCACCGATTGTTCCGGCAATAACAGCACCGACAAAACTAATTTCCCCTTCTGCCACTAAAAAACCGGCATACGAAAGTACAATCTCACTTGGGATAACTTCAATCATTAAAGCTAGAGCTACTCCGAAGTACCCTAAACTTGCAAAGAATTGCAATAACTGATCTATTATATTTGCTAACATTTTCTTTTCTATCTCCTTTTTTTCTTCACATACCATCTCATTATCACATAAAGGTTGCAATCTGCCAATATAATCATGTGAATCTCTTCACCTAGCTCATAGACTTTAAAGAGGACTATACTACATTCTTTTTTGTTAAAAGAATATGTACAGCCTTTCATCAATATACCCTAAAAGGATACTTGATTCATTTAATTAATCAAGTATCCTTTCCTTATTTCGATCTTTCATATACGCAAACATTTCTTTAATTTGCCATTCCGTATTTCTAGCGATTGATAAATCAGGTATTTCATTTTCACTAAAAAAATCTATATCTTCTGTTTCAATACTTAGTTTCTTTTCTCCACCAACAATCTCACAACCTATAAAAATCTTATATATATGCGTGGCTGATGGAGATGGTTGATGTTTTTCTTTATCGAATATTGCTAGTAGCCTAAAATGCTCTACTTCATAGCCTGTTTCTTCTAACACTTCCTTTGCCGCGACTTCCGTTGGAGTATAACCAATATCAGCCCATCCACCTGGCAATGCCCATTTACCATCACTTTTTTCTTTCACAAATAATAACTTTTCATTTTGAAAAATAACTGCCCGTATATCAACTTTAGGTGTTTGATAGCCTGTCTCACTTGCAAATACTCTCTCTACTACTTCCCAATCTGTTTTTGTATAATGTGACATCATCGCAATTGAAATGTCTCGTAATTGTTGGAAACGCTCTAGATCATACACATCTTTGGAGTACGTTAAACCTGCTTGTGCTATTGATTGTATTTGTTTTACCCAATCAATCCATTTAACCTTCATATCTACACAACTCCATTCTTAATCAATTTCATTCTACTAAATATTATTTCGCTTTTTTATTTCTCCACCTTTAGTATACAAAAAAAGAGATTGATAATGTTTCAATCTCCTTCAAAATCATCCCAATTCATGAAGATGTTCTTGTATATATTTTCTTCTTTTATTAATATATTGAAAAATCATCTCAGCCTCTTGATTAAAAATTTCTATTTTCTCTTTCATATATGGATCCTGAAGTAAATATGGACGAATGGATGCACACATGCCTTCTACTTTTGGTTTTATAAAGGATTCTGTAAATTGTAATTCTAAAATTTCTTCTAATATATTTCGATATTGCTTTCTAAAAACAGGTATATCTAACAATCTTGCACTTAACGTATTATATCCCTGAATGCGAATATACTCATGATTAAGCGGTCTTCCTTGTACATCACGCCCCCAAGTCGCATCGTAATCCCACGGGATGACTTCAAATAAATTTGTTTCATCGTTATGATACAGTGCATAGTTATGAACAAAACCATCAAAGTTTTGAGTCAAAATAACTCCAGCTAACCAGCGTAAATATTTATCAACATGAAGGTATTTTCCAATTTCTTTTTCATAACCTTCCCTCGATAGTGTATTTGCTTGAAAAACGAATTCACTCAGTTGCTCTTCACTATTTTTATTCGAGCATTTAAATTCATACCCTGCAAAAAGCTCATTTTTAACATCTTTATCTCTCTCGCTCATTAAAGAAAAATTCGCGTCATCATCTATCGCATAATAAATAGAACCACTCGGCAACCCTCTACTTTTTAAAAAGTTTTCATCAACCGATTCTAACTGTAAATATACGCCTTGAATTTGACCATTAATCTTTATAAATACATGCTGTGACTTCGGTGAAAGTACCCCGATATCATTGAAAAAATCGAGCGATAATTTATTTCGGATAAGAGATGGATCCATAAATTCAGAGTTTAAATGAAACTCCTTTACCCCTTGAAATTTTTTCGGCTTATAAAACTTAACGTGATAAGACTTTTTCTCAAACTCCCGAATATGAGCACCTCGATAAACAATATCAATATCATATTTCTTTTTTCCATATGTTAACTTTGCTGGCACTGGACTATCTGACCAAATATCTTTTTTCAATTCCACTAAGTACATTGGATGAATAAAAAATTCATATGAAGGTAGCATGTTTTCTCATCCCTTCTCAGTTCTCTTCATTCAATGTATGCACCACGCCTTGTCCATACATCCGCTATCATCTATTTATATAAAATTAAACTCTTGTCCTGTTCAGAAAGAAACCGAATCTCATATCATGTTAAGGAAAAAGAATACCTTTTCAATTTAAAACTCGATAAGGAGGATTTCTATGAAACGTGATATTAGAAAAGCTGTTGAAGAAATCAAAAGTGCAGGGATGGAGGATTTCTTACACCAAGATCCAAGTACTTTTGAGTGCGATGATGATAAATTCTCTCATCATAGATGTACAACAGGGTGTAAATGTACAACAGGACGTAAATGTACAACAGGGCGTAAATGTACAACAGGGCGTAAATGTCCAAGAACAAGATGTACTCGCGTAAAACATTGTACTTTCGTTACAAAATGTACTCATGTAAAAAAATGGACATTTGTTACAAAATGTACTCGTGTACGCGTTCAAAAATGGACATTCGTTACGAAGGTTACTCGTAGAAAAGAATGCGTTATAGTTACAAAACGTACTCGCGTGAAAAAATGTACTTTCGTTACAAAATGCGTTCGCTTTGAAAAGAAATGTTTCTGGACAAAACGATGTTTCTGTAAAAAATGTGTATTTTTCCCTCATAGCCATCATGGTTCTTGTGATGATTCGTGGGATCATGGTAAGGACTGTCACGATGACGGGCACAAATGGGACGATTGCAAAGGTAGCGGACACAAGTCCTCATCTTGCAAAAATAAAAAGTTCGATCACTTCTGGTATAAAAAGCGTAATTGCTAGTTTTTTATTCCCACAAAAAAAGGCCGTTTTGCGGCCTTTTTTTACTTTTCCTGAAAATGGCTTATATCTGCAAATTGTTTTACTTTACCAAGATTTTCATCAAATTCAATCACACTAAGACTCGCGCTATGCATAAATGGCTCTCCCCATACATGTTCAATTTCAACACCTGCAAAATGCCCTACAAGTAATTTCGCCGCTGCAGCATGAGAGACAATTAAAATATTTTCACCTTTATGCTTTTCTAAAAGAAAGTGTATCCCTTCAATTACTCTTTTATGAACGGCCGCAAAGTTTTCCCCTGATGTTGATTGAAAAAGATGTGGTTCATTCCAAAATAAATGTACTTCTTCTGGATATTGCATTTCCAAATCAGCAATTGTTTGCCCTTCCCATGTACCCATATTTATTTCATAGAAACGTTCATCTGCTATAATTGGAATATTGCGTTCTCCTTTAATCAATTCAGCAGTATGAAGCGTCCTTTCACTTGGACTACTATATATGGCATGGAGCGGTAAATCCTTCATACGCTCCCCTAATTGTTTCGCTTGTATCATACCATTCTCAGTTAATGCTGAATTTTTCCGCCCTTGCATCCGCTTTGCTACATTCCATTCTGTCTCACCGTGCCTTGTTACATATACCGTTGTCTTCATTTCCCATTCCCCCTTACCATTTTGGCCGCAATTCCCATGGCTCTACTCTCCCTACAATCCATTCTGTGCATTTACTTTCTATTCCTTTTATAACTCCGTCAGCTATCTCTTCATGAGTAAGCCACCTTGCATATGTATCTTCTAAAATAAACCCTAATATAATTCTATAATAACTACATAATGCCCCGCCTATTTTTTGTGACTTCGTACGTGATGCACTACTACCTAATATATGAAATAAACTGTACTTTTCCGACGACAATTCTACCTCATTACAAATGAGTCGTAATGCATGCTTAGCACTCGAATGTACCCATGCGACAACTAATGTAATTGGACCATTTTGTTCAATTGTACTTTTAATAGATTGCTTTACATCATCGTCATTTTGATAATCTACAGAAAGGCACGTAATATTTCCCGGTACAGAACTCCCTTGCTTAACATTTTCCAATTTCGCACTATCTCGTCCAATAATAGAAACGTGAAACCCTTGCTCACAAAGCCACATAGACACTTTCTTTAACATCCCTGTTCCACCAATTACAAGTGCATGCAAATACTCGTCCTCCTTAGTAAAATGTCATATGAGGTTTCTCATCCTTATAATAATTTAGACGGTCTTGCAATGTCCCTGAATGAAACTCAAACTTGTGACCATCAGGATCAACAAAATATATAGACTCACAATCTCTTACATCCCGTTCTCTACCCTTTAAAATATGAACTCCGTTTTCTTCTAATCGCTTTAACAAATAATTAAAATCTTCTTGTTCTACAGTGAATGCAATGTGCGTATAAGATTGATGAATTTCATTTCTCGGAATATGCGCCTCTTCATTAAGTGCTATCCATATCCCGCATATATTAAAATATGCAAGTTTTCTCCCTTTAGCCAATAATTTTCCTTCTAGTACTTTTTCGTAAAACATAATAGATTTTTTCAAATCGGAAACTGAAAAGCAAAGATGATTGATTCCCTTTAACAACTATGACTCCTCCTTATACAAATAAAAGATGAGCGAAAATTCACTCATCTTTTATTGTACTATTTTTTTGTAATATATGCCCATTTATAACTGAAGTCTCCACCAAACGTATGGTTAGCAATACCTTTTACATATTTCTTCTCTAAATACGCTGTACTTTGCTGATACACAGGTGAGATTGCAGCGTCTTGACCAATTAGGATTTTTTCAGCTTCCGCAAGTGCTTTCCAGCGTGCTGCATCATCTTTTAATAGTTCCCCTTTTGATTTCGCTACTAAATCATCATACTTCGGATTAGAATAATCCATTTCATTAAATGAGCTTCCAGTAACGAACATATCAATATAAGTCATTGGATCTGGATAATCTGGACTCCATGCAGATAATGAGAATTCATATTCAAATTTCTTTTCTAAATCTAGCTTCTGCTTATATGGTTGTTGTTTCAAATTCACTTTAATACCAGGTAAATTTTTCTCTAACTCTTCTTTAATAAAGTCTCCCACTTTTTTACGGCTACCGTTATCATCATTTAGAAATTCTACTGTAATTGTATCTTGGCCAAGTTCTTTCTTCGCTTCTTCCCATAATTTTTTTGCTTTTGCTGCATTGTCTTTACTGTCACGGAAATTTTTATTTACAGAACGGAAATCTTTTCCATCTGGTCCTGTCGTAAATTTTTCAGGGACTAAGAAATATGCTGGTAATGAGCCATCATTTAAAATAACATTTGCAATTCCTTTTTTATCATATGCCAGATCAATCGCTTCACGTACTTTTTGGTTTTTAAATGTTGCATTTTTTTGGTTAAAGCGCAAGAAATACATACGTGGATCTAACTTCGTTTTAAATTCATCTGGCTTATTCTTTTTATATTTATCAACAAATTCAGAACTTAAAATAACTCGATCTGCTTGATCACTATCATATAAATTTACTCCCGTGCTCGTTTCCTTCACAATACTTACATTAATTTCTTCTAACTTTACAGTATCTTTATCCCAATAATTAGGGTTTTTCTTTAACTGATAACTTTGCTCATGTTTCCATTCACTCATTGTAAATGGTCCATTGTACAATAATTTGTCTGCTTCTAATGCGTATTTATCCCCCTGTTCTTTCACATATTTTTCATTTAAAGGGAAAAATGTTGGGAATGAAGTAAGTTCAAGGAAATACGGTGCTGGTTGTTCTAATTCTACTACTAACGTTTTGTCATCCTTCGCTTTCACTCCTAATTGATCTAACGGTAATTCTCCTTTATTTACTTTCTGTGCATTTTTCACATCAAATAAAATGAATGCATATTCTGCAGCTGTTGCTTTATCTAATGTACGTTGCCATGCATATACAAAATCTTGCGCTCGAACTGGATCTCCGTTTGACCACTTCGCATCACGTAATTCAAATGTATATGTCTTTTTATCTTCACTAATCTTCACATCTTTTGCCATACCTGGTGTTGGCTTATTATCCTTGTCCAAACGATATAACCCTTCCATTGCATTTACAAAGGCACGGAATGATACAGAGTCTGTTGATTTTGATGTATCCATTGAAGGAATTTCTGCTGTTTCTAGTAAGTTTAATACTTGCTTATCTGCTATTCCCTTACCTGCTTCTTTCTTCGTTGTAGATGCCTTCTCCCCACTTCCGCAACCTGCAACTAATACACTAGTCGATAATACAACTGCAGCAATCGCTGTTACCTTTCTCTTCATTCTTCCTTCCCCCAATCTATATGTATAAATGAAATCCAGTATAATATATATTATTATACAAAAGATTCAGATTATTTCAAATATTATTTTCGCATACAAAAAAAGAAGCAGATAGAAGGTGCTTCCCATCCGCTTCTTTTTCTATCACTTTTACTTGCAATCCATCCTCTATTTCAAACGGATTTTGAACCTTGAATATTTCTTCCATCATCTTCAAAAACTCTTCTTCATTTTTAGATTCACCGTTAATCGTAAGTGAATATGGCTCAACTTCACCTAATTTATAATCTACAACAAATTGAATCGTCACCTTTTGTCTTGGCATCCCGGCGCTATATCCTTGAAATTCTACTAATTCTAACCCTTCCGTCCCGCGATAATATATCCATCCTGAATTTTGAAAATAATTTTCAAAAGATTCACCTATTGAAAAGAAAGGATATTCATAAAGCGAGCTCGTACGAACTTTTTGTATAATATCTCGATCAGTCGGAAAAAAGAAATGACTGAAAAAAATACTAGCAACTGCTAAAATAGTAACGATTGTCGCTCCCATTTTACTTGTTCCGCCACTATCACGAATGAGATAATTTTCAACCGATTCATCTTTAATTCCCCGTGCTTTTATTCTATATATACGCCTTTCTGCAAATTGATAATATAATCCATTTGCAAAAATCCCCATCCCAAATAGAATAAAAACGAGTAATAAAAACGTGAGAGGCACCATATTAATGATTGGCAATGCTACGTTGAACCCCATATAATAAGAAAATGCATCACATGCTACTAATAACAGTATAAATAAAGCAGCAGGTAAATAATACTTACGATATCCAAGCCAACCTACATTGAAAATAGCAGCCCAACCATTCCAGCTCCACCTAGCAATTCGCTTATTCTCAAGCTCCCATTTTCTTTTGTAATATCGATATTGTCTCCCTACATATACTTCTAATTCTTTGTCTATTAGCGAGCTTTCTTCACCTTGTTCATTATGCAAGTTTCGTTGACAATTTGCACAATTCAACTGATCATTAATACAAGGTCGCCCACAATTTATACATTTCAAAACAATCCCTCTTTCCATCCATACTTCATTTTAAAATACCTTCATGCTTTAATAACCACTCTTTCCTCCATAAACCACCCGCATACCCAACAAGTTTTCCACTCTTTCCTATTACACGATGACATGGAACGATAATTGAAATTGGATTCCGGCTATTTGCTCCGCCTATCGCTCTTACAGCTTTCGTATTCCCAACCTTCTCCGCAATATCTAAATATGAAGCACTTACGCCATATGGTACAGTGTAAAGTGCATCCCATACATTCTTTTGAAATGGTGTTCCTTCAGCAAACAATGGAACTGTAAACTCTTTTCTTTTTCCTTGAAAGTATTCATCTAATTCATTTATACATTGTTCAACAAGTTCATTTTTATGTTCTTCTTTTCTTTCTTCAACAAATATAACAGACGTAATCCCTTTCGTATTCGCTGTAATTTCCAGCAAACCTAATTCACTTTCATAATAAGCCTGATACATATGTCATCCTCCAATTCAATTCATATTAGTCATTGTAACACGAATAGACAAAATTTTTCGTGTTCACGATTACATCCAATATACGCAGTGGATGAAAGGGCAAGGCGTATATTTAATTGACTGTAGTTCTGGTGCAGTTGTTCCAGCACATATTTATATTTATCCTGGTTACCAAATACAATATGCTAAACATATTAAGGAGCATGTTAACATCGCGACTGGTGCGGTAGGATTAATTACAACCGGATCACAAGCAGAGCAAATTTTAAATAATAACGAAGCAGATTTAATTTTTATCGGACGCGAGTTACTTTGTAATCCATACTTCCCAAGAATAGCCACCAATGAACTTGGCTTTGAATTAAAAGAACCATATCAGTACCGATGAGCACACGGAAAAATTAAAACTAATAAATAAAACCGAGAAGTTATTCCTCTCGGTTTTACTTATTTTATCTCTATAATATCGTTTGAACTATAAATATGAATACCAGATTCTTCACGTAGCGCTGTTATATACATTCCTTTCGCCACATCTTTAGCTGAAATTGGTTTGTACTTTTTAAAAGCCCCTTTAAATATAAACGGAAGAATACGAGATAATTTCTCAGCCATTCTTTCCCCAAAACGATATTCTTGTCGATTTCCAACTAATAATGACGGCCTGAAAATATGTATGCCACCAATAACTAACTTTTTCAGCTCCTCTTCCATTTTCCCCTTCACTTGCGAGTAAAAGAAGAATGATTTAGGATTTGCTCCCATTGATGAAATAACAAGAAAATTTTGCACGCCTTGTTTTTCAGCTAAACAAGCAGCTCGTAACGTATATTCATAATCTACTTTTTTAAAATTCGCCTTCGATTTCGCTTTTTTAATCGTTGTTCCTAAACAACTAAATACATCATCTACTGCAAAAAACTCTTTATATTCCTCTAATACCGAAAAATCCACCTGTTTCTGCTGTAATTTCTCATGTTTCCATTTCAATGGTTCCCTTACAAAAATAGTAACCGAATCGTAGTAATCTGAGTCAAGTAATAGACGCGTTATTTCTTGTCCAACTAATCCACTTGCACCAAGTACTAACGCTGTTCGCTCATTCATATATATGCATACCTCTTTATTTACTTTTCTCTCCTTTTGCTAAAAGTCGCTAATAGGAGTTTCCGTTTTATTATTTTATCATAAGTAAAGTACTATGCGTAAGCATAGTGCTTTACTTACTCTTTTTTCTTTTCTTTTTCTTCAACTGGCAATTTCGTAATTGTTGTAGCATCACCTAAATTACTTATTAGTTTTCTTAAAAAAATTAAAACAAAAGATAAAGGCAAAACAACCGCAAGTATTAAAAAGATAGCCTCCATAATGTAACTCAAGCGCTCATCCCCTTTTTTCTGCTCCCTCCCAATATATGAAAGCAACATTGTCACATATGCACCAATCATAAAAATTAATACCTTTCTTTTTGACAGATTTATAACAAAAACAAATCGTAATGATTATTATTTATTGCAACTTTCATAAAGATGTATTATACTAGGTTCGCGAACTAAAACGTAATTATTCCGTTTTGCATTAAAATGATATTTTTCTTCTATAATTGGGGAAGATATATCGGTAAAAACAGAAAAGAGGAGAACTTCATGCCTAAAAGATTGACTATATTTTCATTCTTACTTATTTTCACTTTAATTTTTACTGGCTGCTCAAATAAAAAAGAAGATACTGCCAAGAAAGATGGAAAACTAACTGTTTATACAACCATTTTCCCACTTGCTGATTTCGCAAAAAAAATCGGTGGTGATTATGTAAATGTAGAAGCAATTTACCCACCTGGTGCGGATTCTCATACATTTGAACCGAGTCAAAAACAGACTGTACAAATCGCAAAAGCCGATTTATTCGTTTATAACGGCGCAGAATTAGAACCATTTGCCGAAAAAATGGAAAAATCATTAAAAAAAGAAAACGTAAAAGTTGTAAATGCATCTAAAGATATCGAACTTCGTGCTTCATCTGAAGAAGAGCAGCACGATCATGGAGACGGTCATAAAGAAGATGAACATCACCATGATAAAGACCCACACGTTTGGATAGATCCTACTCTGGCGATGAAACAAGCCGAAAAAATTAAAAATGCGCTTGTAGAATTACAACCTGAACATAAAAAAGAGTTCGAAAAAAACTTCGCAGCACTACAAACAAAATTTACTGATTTAGACGATCAATTTAAAGCTGTTGTTGCAAATGCAAAAACGAAAGAAATATTAGTTTCACATGCAGCTTATGGTTACTGGGAACAACGCTACGGTCTAAAACAAATTCCAATCGCTGGAATTTCAGCGTCTGATGAACCATCTCAAAAACAGCTTACTGACATTACAAAAACAGTAAAAGAACACGGTTTAAAATATATTTTATTTGAGACATTCTCTACTCCAAAAGTAGCAGCAGTTATTCAAAAAGAAACAGGCACAAAAATTTTACGCTTAAATCACCTTGCTACTATTTCTGAGGATGATGCAAAGAACAATAAAGATTACTTCACATTAATGGAAGAAAACGTAAATACTTTAAAAGAAGCAACAAACTAATCAACTATATTTTCTAGGCAGCTGAATATGTCATTCAGCTGCCTTTTATGTATTTACCCTTGACTTGACCGAAATAACAAGTAAAATTATCCATATTAGCTTTTAAGCTATACTATTTTAGAAGGTGAGTTGGAACTATGAATCTTCACATTTGTGAAGTAACAGCAAATAATTGGCGTTCAGTTGCTGCTTTAGACGTAGCAAAAGACCAGCAGCAATTTATTGAAAGCAATGCGTTTTCTTTAGCAGAATCATTATATGAAGAAAATGGAACGTCAATAGGCTTATATGACAAAGAAACACTCGTTGGATACGCAATGTACGGTTGGTATTCCCAAAAGCATGAAAGCGTATGGTTAGATCGTTTTATGATTGATCAGCACTTTCAAGGAAAAGGATATGCAAAACGTTTCCTTCGTTTATTAATCCAATATTTACAACAAAAATTTGACTGTAAAATAATTTATTTAAGTTTACATCCAGACAACAAACACGCAATGGGACTATATGAGTCATTTGGCTTCCGTTTAAATGGGGATATTGATGACGAGGGCCCAGTTGTAGGTGTTGTAATGGAATTACTTATAGATAAAGTGAAACTTTAATCAGTGGGGGGCATCCCCCACTGATTATTAGCCCACACCAATCGGGCTTTTACGGGCAGCCCGACTCCCACCTAACTTATTTGCTTTACGGTCGTATTTTGGAATAGGAGTCTTACTGCCCGTTAACGTGGGATGAAAATACAAGCCTGTGAAAACAGGCTTTTTATTATACATTTATCAATGTTATGTTTTCTATTTTCAGTTTCTCTTCCTTATATACTTCACTTTTACAATCTAGTATTATCTCATTGAAATGCTCATAAAAAATAAGCCTGCGATTTACGCAAACTTATTTCACACACTCTTCAAAATGTTCCTGGAACCATTCTTTATTAATACCTTTACCGATGAAAACTACTTCACTTACTCGCTCTTCGCCCTCTTGCCACTCTCTATCGTACGAAGCAGCAAATAATGTATGTACACCTTGGAATACGATGCGTTTATCTACTCCATCAATCGATAAAATTCCTTTGTATCGATATAAATATTCTCCTAGTTCTTGAACGACAGCTGACATCCACTCATTCAATTTTTGTAAATCTAACGGACGTTCTTCACGTAATACAAATGATTTTACACCTTCTAGATGGTTATGTTCTTTATGAGGATAAATTTGTAACGTATCTTTCGTTTTAAACGTTTGAATTTGTAGTAATGATGAAATATCTACTTCACAGTTAGTCGTCTCGATTAATTTTGCAGTTGGGTTAATTCCTTGCAGTTCATGCAGAAGATTTTCCTTTTCACTTTCGTCAATTAAATCTAATTTATTTACTAAAACGACATCTGCAAATGCAATTTGTTCCTTTGCTTCTAGCCCTTTTTCAAAATGTTTATGTATATGATAACTATCTACTACTGTTACAACACCGTTAATTTGATATGCAGATTGAATTACTGGATCTAAAAAGAATGTTTGTATAATCGGTCCTGGATTTGCAAGACCAGTTGTTTCAATCACTAAGCCATCAAAGTCCATTTTCCCTTCTGCTTTTACGTCCAGTAATTGTTTTAAAGCAACGAGTAAATCTTCACGTACAGTACAGCATAGACAACCGTTTGTCATTTCCATAATCTCTTCTTCAACATTCATAATCAACTGATTATCGATACCAATTTGTCCTATTTCATTTACAATCACCGCTAATTTCTTACCGTGATTTTCTGATAAAATACGATTTAATAAAGTCGTTTTCCCTGATCCAAGAAAACCAGTTAATATTGTTACTGGAATCATTACTTACATCTCCTTATAGCTATATGTTTTTACATTATAGCATATAGAGAAAATCGTTTTTGTAGCAAAACATATTTATTGTATGTACGCCCCTCTAACTATATAATGATATTTAGCAAGAAAGCCTTTTCAAAAACATTATTCATTCATCAAGGGGGTACTTATAATGGAACGTGTTCAAATGGCCGAAACTCTAGAATTTTCTCGTATTATTCAAGGATTTTGGCGTTTAGCAGAATGGAATATGCCGAAACAAGAATTACTTTCTTTCATTGAAGAATGTATGGATATGGGGATTACTACTTTCGATCACGCTGATATTTATGGCGGTTATACGTGTGAAGGACTGTTTGGAGAAGCATTACAACTCAAGCCTTCCTTACGCGAAAATATGCAAATTATCACAAAATGTGGAATCGCTCCCCCATCACCGAAATTTCCAGAGCGATATGTTGCGCACTACAATACGAGTGCTGAACATATTATAAAAAGCGCGGAGGATTCATTACAAAACTTACATACAGACTATATTGATGTATTGCTCATCCATCGCCCTGATCCATTTATGGATCCAAATGAAGTAGCAGAAGCGTTCTCACGCTTAAAGCAAGAAGGAAAAGTCCGTCACTTCGGTGTTTCTAACTTTTTACCTTCTCAATTTAATATGTTAAGTTCATATTTAGATTTCCCGCTCATTACAAATCAAATTGAAGTATCGGCGATGCAGCTTGAGCATTTTGAAAAAGGTACGATTGATTTATGCCAAGAAAAACGAATCAATCCAATGATTTGGTCACCTCTTGCTGGCGGAGAAATCTTTACTGGTCAATCAGAACGCGCCGTACGTGTACGTGAAACTGTGCAAAAAGTTGCTACTGAGCTAGGTGTTAACAGTATCGATACTGTTATGTACGCATGGTTACTTGCACATCCAGCTAATATGATGCCAATCGTTGGCTCTGGTAAATTAGATCGTGTAAAAACGGCTGTAATGGCAACAAAAGTTAATTTAGATCGCCAACAATGGTTTACAATTTTCGAGAGCTCTAACGGTCATCCTGTACCATAATATAAAAAAAGAAGAGCTATTTTCTTACAGCTCTTCTTTTTCATATGTATTTCTCGTCATTGCAAATACACACATATCTCTTAATCCATTTCCATCTACCGCAACACTCGCACTTTCTAAAATCCCCTCTAATTTAAAACCTAATTTCTCTGGTATCGCTCTACTCTTCTTATTTAGAGAATCACAACGAATTTCTACGCGGTTTGCTTTTAGTTCAGAAAAAGCGTAATCTGTTATACCTTTCGCAGCCTCTACCATATAGCCCTTTCCACTAAACCTTGAATCAATCCAGTACCCGATTTCAAATTGAGGTATATCCCAATTAATACGATGTAATCCGCTAGAAGCAATAAATTCACCTGTTTCTTTCGAAAAAACTAGTAATCTCAAATCCTCACGCTGCAAAAATTGAATATACGATTTTCTAATACTCTCTTCTACTTCTTCCTTTGTTTGCTCTTTTTGTGCAAAGACCATCCAAGGCTTTAATTCTTTCATCGAAGCTTGAATTGCTTCATATACAACTTTACCGTCACCTGGTTTTGGCATTCGAATTAAAAGCCTTTCAGTATAAAATTCAGAAGGAAAATCGAATAATAACGGATTCACTGTAAACACTCCCTATAATTCTTTTATATATAATAATATCTATCTCAAGTTATACAGTAAAGAAATTTCTGAATTTTAAACATTTTATTCATTCACTTCCATCGCTACACGAACTCCAGACTCAATCGCACCTTGAATCCATCCGTGATATAACGTTGTATGATCTCCAGCGAAGAATATTTTCCCCTCTGGCTTTACAATCGCTGGTTGTAGCTCAGATTCTTGACCGGCTTGAAAAAGGGCAAATCCTCCAAGCGCATATGGATCTAATGTCCAACTTTTTGATATTCCAGACATGAACTCATCATATACTTGACCACCTAATATCGTTGCTAAGTTGTGTAATGTGTAATAAATACGATCACCCTTCGATAACCCATCCCATAGTAACGCATCATAAGACCATGTATAGCTTCCTAACATCATAGCAGGTCCTTTCTCTCCAATTCCATGGCTTGGATAATAGGCGTAACGAATTGGCAAATCTGTTATAATTCTGCCACCTAATTGTCCTTGTTCTTCCCAAAATCGACTTTTAAATTGAATGCCTATTTTCGTCGCAGGCATATAATGCAATTCACGAATTGCTTTCCACTTTTCATGAGATATAGAGTCAAATGGATCTACTTCCACAAAACGCATTGTCGAAAACGGAATTGTAACAATAACTAAATCCCCTGTAATACTACTATATTCAAAATTTTCCTCATTTCGATAGAAAGCCGTCACACCGTTATCGTGTTGATGTAGCTTCATTAATTTTTGATTATAAATAATATTTTCTTCTAATTGCGGTAAAAAAGACTTTGGTAATCTATCGTTTCCACCTATAATTTCACAAAATCCGCTCTCCTCTTGCATAATGTATAAAAAACGTAACGTCTCAACGAATGACCTTTCTAAAAAACCTTCTAAATCTAATAGAACACCAATCATCTCAATCGTTATCGGTGAAAAATACGTATTATATTGATAAGGATGGTACTTTAAAAATTGTCCTGTAGAGTATTTTCCAAAATCCTTTACTACAACATCCCAATTTTTCTCTGGGTTCTTTTTTATAAAATTTATAATGGGCTGTACCGCTAACAATAATAGTTCCTCAGACGTTTTCCCAACTTCGTTCATTTCCACAGGATATCTTAAAATACTTGGATCTTTTTCGTATTGTTTTAATGTCGTTTTCCGACCATTTACGTAAATGATATCTGTCTCATTCCTATTAATAAAAGGGCTCACCTGTAGCCCAAACTTTTTTATATATGCCATCGTTAACGTATGTGCATATGGAATTCTCATCGCTCCAACATCTAAATATAATCCGGTATCCTCCATTCTAACTGTCTCTATGCGGCCACCTACACGATTGTTTGCTTCAAAAATCTTCACTTCATGTCCTGCAGCCTTTAATAAAGATGCCGAAACTAATCCAGCCATGCCTGCCCCTACTACAATAATTTGTTTCGGACGTGTCGTCTTCTCTAATCCCTTATTTATAACTTGTAACGTTGCATCCATCTCAGTGTTATACATAATATCTTTCTGCACAATTTCACCCCTTACTTCATAAAATGTGCATTAGTGGTTTAGTGCATTTTATTCATAAATTCACTTAAACATAACACCGTCACAATTTGAAAATTCACTAAAAATACATAAGGTACGGCTCTCCCACTTCCACATGCTTCATATTATAAACATAAAGATAGTAACTGTAGGGAAAGGGTGGATACACATGAAACGCACTTACGATTATCATGCTACAAAAAAACATTTAGAATTAAAGAAACAGCAGCTATGTAAAAAACTCACTAGCATTAAACTAACTGAAGAAGAACGCAAGCAAATACATTTAGAAATTGATAACTACGAATATATTTTAAACTTAGTCGAAATGAATCATTATGAACGGGGATTTTCTCGTTAAAAGTGGATATAAGATTATCCGCTTTTCATTTTGAGCATTTTATTACGCATTTTTCGTAAGCAAATATATAATAGGATGTACATTAAGATTGAGAGGTATATTCTATGATCAAATTAAGTGTATTAGACCAATCACCTATTTCAGATGGTAGCACAGCAGCCCAAGCTATTTCACATACAGTTACGCTTGCACAAGAAGTTGAAAAACTAGGATTTACACGTTTTTGGGTATCCGAGCATCATAATTCCGTGAGCCTAGCTGGTTCAAGCCCAGAAATACTTATTTCTCATATTGCAGCAAAAACGGATCGTATTAGAGTTGGTTCGGGTGGTGTTATGTTGCCACATTATAGCCCATATAAAGTTGCCGAAAATTTCCGCGTTTTAGAAGCACTTTATCCAAACCGCATCGACCTCGGTGTTGGTAGAGCACCTGGTGGTATGCCAATAGCAACTCGCGCACTTCAAGAAGGAAAAATGGTCTCACTTGATCAATACCCAGAGCAAATTGCAGATGTCGCAATGTACTTACATGATCAAGTACCAGAAAACCATCATTATGCAAACTTAAAGGCTACTCCAGTTATCACAACATCACCCGAAATGTGGATGCTCGGTTCTAGCGGGGAGAGCGCTAAAATTGCGGCGAACAATGGCGCTTCTTTCGCATTCGCGCAATTTATTAATGGCTTCGGGGGCCCAGAAGTTATGAGGGCTTATCAGGAACAATTTCAACCTTCCTTTTTAGGAGATAAACCAAAATCGATCGTTGCTATTTTCGTTATATGCGGAGAAACAAATGAGGAAGCGGAAAGAATTGCTTCTAGTTTAGATTTGTCAATCTTATTACTAGAGCAAGGAAAACGGACTACTGGTACACCTTCTATCGAAACTGCTCAAAATTATTCATACAGTGCATATGATTTATTCCGTATAAAAGAAAACCGTCAACGTATGATCGTCGGTGATCCGTCTTCTGTGAAAGAAAAAATAGTAAACTTAAGCAACACATACAATACAGATGAGTTTATGATTGTCACGATTACTCATCGATTTGAAGATAAATTAAACTCTTATCGCTTATTGGCAAATGCTTTTAATTTATCCCGCATTAACGGTCAGTAAGACTCCCACCTCAAACTTTGGTGCAGTGGGAGATTAACTGTCCGTAAAAGCCCGATTGGTGTGGGCTAATAATCAGTGGGTGATTGCCCCCACTGATTAAAGTTTCACTTTATAATTGCAAAAGGGAGATGCATCACTTATGATGTATCTCCCTTTCTTACTACTTATTGTTTTTTCTTTCTATATATTCAATAGCTTCTTTTAATAGCTCATCAAAATTATTAGGATAATCATGATTTAAGTTAGGCACAATCTTATACTTATGTTCTATATTTTTATCCCTTAATAATTGTACAAATCGCTCTGTTCCTTCCAAACAGTCTTCATCTTGATCGCCACATATTATATATCCTTTTGTGCCCTTATCATGTAACATTCCTAACAGCTCTTCCCATTCTTCAATTTTTGGGAGCCACGGTGCCATAAAAATAAAACCGTTCACTTCTAGTTCGCCTTGTAACATGGAATGTAACGCTACCCTTGCCCCAGCAGAAAATCCACCAATAATACTATTTTTAAAAGTATTACTTACTATAACTTTATCATAAAGTCCTTTTAACTCTTCTCTTCCTCTTTCTATATCATCCCAAACATATCCATCTGAAAATTGAATTTGAGATGATTGAGGCAATGC
The DNA here is from genome assembly GCF_030348325.1 of Bacillus hominis. Taxonomy (NCBI): domain Bacteria; kingdom Bacillati; phylum Bacillota; class Bacilli; order Caryophanales; family Bacillaceae; genus Bacillus; species Bacillus hominis. The sequence continues at coordinate 1,867,368 of NZ_JAUCFS010000005.1, read as the reverse complement.
TAGCATATAATCTTGTTCCAAAGCAGATTTCCAATAGGGTTCTACTATTTGTATATTTTCTTGATCTCCATGCATTATGATTAGTAGATTTTCCTTTTTCTTGCTGCCTATAAATTTCACATCAACTTGTTCCGATGCCGTTGCTACTTCTTCTCTTTCTTTACATAATTGAACCATCATATGAAACTCTTCATATTTATGAAGTGATTTTAAATCGTCGTCTGAAATTAAATACTCACTTCCATACCAAAATCCATTCACTATAATTGCTTCCTTCATTAAATGCAACGCTTCTTTTTCAAGCCCTGCTGCACTTGCTAGCGCATATTTAAAATTATATATTTGTGCTTCATTACCTATTACACCTTTAGCGTTTTTCATAATATAAGAATATGCTTCAAAACTTCCTTTATTTGCATAACAATGTAACGTTTCATTTAATAACTTAATATAAGTCATACTATTTTTCATATAGAAATTCCTCCGTAACCTTTTATAATAATTGTTTCTCCAATCTTCCTATCATTCTAGGGTCACGGTATAAGTAGGTAAATTCGACAATTCACCTTAACAATACTTGATTCTCAGAATGATCTTTAATAATTAATGTATGTATACGCATAATACACCACTCCTTCCTATCCACTAGTTGTAGTATACAGTTAAATAAACTGAATAATCAATATTCTGACAACAAAAAAAGACAACAATATATTATTGTTGTTCTCATAACATCTACCCACTATGCTTTTTTTTCTTATCTGGTTTACTTGAAACTAAATAATGCTTTTCTGAAATATATAAGTTTCTTTTTAATATACGATTTAAATATGGTCCTAGTTTCACTCCGCATATGAGGCGCTCTTCGCTATCTTCAACAATGGGGAACATTTCTTTTTCTGTTACATATTGATCTACGGCCTTTTGTACGATATCAATTTCTTTAACTAGGTTTAAATTTTCTTCTGTATGTTCAAATACTTCAAGCGTTTCCTTCGTTATCAGAAAAAAATTCGTTGGAAATGCAGGTAAATAGGGCTTTAACAAATCATAATTTACTGTGTAATCATCATTTACTAAGACTGTATAAACGATATTAGCATTCGTTTCTAGAAACTTAGCCATCGCTTGCTCTAATTCATCTTTCGTAATTTCCCTATCTTCTTTTCCAGTTCTGAAAAAGCGAAACATCATATCGCCTCCTTTTTACTATATTATAGCATAAAAGAAAACTGAAAAATTATAAAAAACTCTATTGAAAGAATTTTTCGATAGAGTTTTTCTTTAATCAATTTATGTTTATTTTAAGAATGCACTTAACATCCATACATGTTGTTCTAATGTCGTATGAATTGCTAATAACATATCAGCTGACGTTTCATCACCAGCTTCATCAGCTACTTCCATACCTTCTTTTAATTCTTGAATAAGTGCAGAAAAATCGTTTACTAAAGTTTGTACCATTTCTTCTGCAGACTCTTTGCTTGTCCCTTCGATTACAGTTGAAGTTGCTAAATACTCTTTCATTGTCGCTAACGGTTTTCCTTCTAATGCTAAAATACGCTCTGCTAACTCATCAATGTACGTTCCTGCTTCATTATAAAACTCTTCAAATTTCTCATGTAATGTAAAGAAGTGCGGTCCTGTCACATACCAATGATAATTATGCAGTTTCACATATAATACATTCCAGTTTGCTACCTGCTTGTTTAATACTTCAACAACATTTGTTTTCGTACTCATACAATCCACTCCTCTTATCATTTTATAATTATTATCTTTTAATAACCTAACTACATTTTACCATACATTTCCTACGCTTTCGAATGAACAGCTTATATGTAACAAAGTTTTAACAACCTTAATATTTCCCTAATATCATATAATTCATGTATTCTTTCAACTACTTCATATGTCTAATTGTCCAAGCTCACACATATGCATAATAGTAAGTCAAGCTCATCATAGAAGAAAGAGGGATAACATGGACAATCAACAATGGCAAGTAGCAAAGAAAGTCGCTGCTACTTATATCGGAACGGTCGTTGGAGCTGGATTTGCTACTGGGCGAGAAATTGTTGAGTTTTTTACAGTTAACGGATTGTACGGGACCATTGGCATATGTATAAGTGGATTTTTTTTTATTTGGCTCGGTACAAAGATGATGTTACTGTCATCACAAATCGGGGCTTTCTCAGCGCAAGAATTTAACAAATATTTATTTGGGGATGTATTTGGAAATGTCGTAAATACTTTATTATTACTCGTATTATTTGGCGTAACTAGCGTTATGTTATCAGGAGCCGGAGCAGTATTTGAAGAACAACTCCGTCTCCCGAGACAACTTGGTATTTTCATCACAGTCATCGCCTGCCTCATTATTGGGAGCCGGGGATTACAAGGTGTTTTTGAAGTGAATACACTTGTCGTACCTATTATGATGATTTTTATTATCGGACTTGCTATTACAACCTTTATTCATGGTACAACTCCTATTATTGACACCGTTCCTACAGAAAGTTGGAATATGAAATGGATTACTAGTCCTATTACATATGTCGCATTAAATCTTTCTCTCGCCCAAAGTGTTCTCGTCCCATTGGCCAGTGAGGTAAAAGATCGAAAAGCTATTTTATGGGGTGGTATTTTAGGAGGCGCGGGGCTTTGCTTTATTTTATTATGTAGCCATTTAGCAATATTATCAGTTGAACAATTTTATCAATATAACATCCCAATGGCTGAAGTTGTAAGAAGATTTAATGCAACTTTCCATTTTTTCTTTGTTCTTATCATTTTTGGTGAAGTATTCACAACATTAGTTGGGAATATATTCGGAATGACAAAACAAATGCAATCCATTACCGGATGGAAAAGTAATAACATTATTTACTTCATATTACTAATTAGTTATTGCTTTAGTTTCATCGGATATAGTGAATTACTTCATATTCTATACCCTATTATCGGTTGGGTGAGCATCATTTTGCTACCGATTATTGCCTTTAAACAACTTCAAAAAACATGAAAAAACATCCATGTATACGGATGTTTTTTCATCTTCATTCACAGTCTTCACATACTTCCCAGTACGGCCCCATTTCTACTGCAAGATATGGCTTTAATTGCAAACGAATCATTCGACTTGGCATGCGTTCTAATACGAATTGAATGCCTTCTTCCTCTTCATCTAACTCAACTTTTGAAATAGCAATTCTTTGCATAGTAGTAATGGGGCTTCCATCTTTATATAAAGTGATTTTCACCTCATCATACTCATTAAAATACAATTCAACATTCATTTGCTTTTTTAACATTTCATCAACAATTTCATAATTATCATTTTGTTCCTGGATTATATATTTCCAGCCGCCTCTATCCAATTCTATCGGAGCAGCTTGGAATAATGTCATCAAATCCTCGTATAGCATAAGATAACCCCTCTCTTACTAAAAACGATGAGTATTTATATACCCTTTATCTCTATCACTATCCATGCTTATTGTACCATATATCACAAATCTTACCGCATTCATTTGCTTTATAAACATATACAAAACATATAGTATTTTTAATTCATTCTCCACTCACTAGTATAGCTCTTTACTGACAAATTATCTCTTACCTCATTTCTTTAACACTACCTATAAAGTGAAATTTTAATCATTGGGTGTTTTGTCCATCCCCCACTGATTATTAGCCCACACTAATCGGGCTTTTATGGACAGCACGACTCCCACCAATAGCAGGATAAACATTTCGGATTCTACATAAAAAAGAAGAGTGACTTATATCACTCTCCTCTCAAAAGACTTTTCCCGTCGCTGCTAATGCTAAAACTATAATTAGCCCTGCAAATAATAGCGATACAATTAAACTAAAAATCGGTAATACTTTCTTTTCATTCTTCTTAGATAATAGCCTTAAACTAAGAATGATGTTTAATGGTGCAAATATAAAATAAAAATATTTAACGATTTGTAATGAGCTATTTGAAAGTGTTTTAAATACAAACACTTCAATTAAAAAAACAACAAAGAATAAAATGCTTAACCAAAACGAGACATAACTAAGCCAAGAATGCCTTTTCGTTCCCCAATACACTCCCATAATAATCTCCTTTATACGTAGTCTGTATGGTATTGATTATACACCCACTTAACAAATTCCTCTATTTTTCGACAAACATTAAATAAAATGAAACTTTATTTAATGTTTTTGGGGTATAGAAACGATTCTAGGGATGAGGGGCCACTCTGAGTTTTTCAGATATCCCGGGTGAAGATTTATCTATTGAAAGCTGTAATTCTAATGATTGCAAGTGTAAGAGTGCATCTTCATTTCCCCCTAATAGTCTACCTAAACCCGATAATATAAAAGACTGGAAAAGATACCCGAAATATTAAAGCATCTTTCGCTAGATAACCACCTTTACACTGGTTTCGCCATCGCTCTACTGAATATCAAGTTCACTGCAATCACGATGACTGCACCGATAAGGGTTGCAAATACACGGTCGAACAGAATGATAAACTGGAACGGCTTGCCGGCTTCCATGATCAAAATAATGAGTGGGATCATGGTTGCAGAGTATACAAGATAATTTCGAACTTTTAGAAGAGGTCGAACACCTGCGAATAGCCCGATACTTATAACTAACCCCCAAATTGGTAGACTAGTTGCGAGAAGCAAGCTCGCAACAATCACTCCGATTACTGTACCAAGCACTCGTTGTGTTGTTTTGATTGGAAAGAGTTCTATTTTCCGCTGAGTAAGGATCGCTACGGTAATTGCAATCCAATAGAAGTGGTGCTCGGGCCAAAGTATTCGCAATCCCTCAGCTATACCTAGACATAATGCGAGCCTGATTGGGAATTGCCAACCGGATAAGTGTGCAAGAGAATTCCGCCATAGAATGATTTTTTTCGATGTTGGGCCTTTCACATCTCCATCCAGCGATGATTTATAACAACGGTGTACCCAGATGCCTAGCACCAAGCTGATACTGACGGTCCAAATCGCCCCTGCTAAGATTGAAAAAATTAGTTCCATCCGGTACTCCGTCTGGTCGAGCATGTTGAGGATGATGATCAGGAATACAACAAAGCGTGTTGTTGCCACCGCCAAGGCACGACTATATCCGCCAATTAGCGCAGCAAGGCTTACCAGCAGGATCAAGACTCCAAATGTCAGATAGCCATGTCCGAAAGAAAGAACAGCAGCAATCGCAGCGAGCACTACTGATATCAACGCTGATACCAACTTTTTCCCGTGATTTATAAAACTCGAACCGACTTTCACGCTACTGACTGCCAAACTGCCGACCGATGCAGCAAAACCAAGAGCGGGATAGCCTAGAACTGTGGCGAACAGAACAGGTCCGGCCATACCTATGCCGGCGGAAATGAGTTCTACTATTTCTACCTTTGCCTCCTTAGACCAAGAAAACACTTGAGCCCTATATGTCTTTACATTCATCTATAGCACCTCTTCCGACCCAAAGAGTAGGGTACAGTTTAATAATAGGCTCTTTCTTTAATCCATGGACATGTGGTGATACCTATGTCCATCAGGCTAATATTTTGAAGTATCCCCAAAATGAAAATTTTATCTTTCCAGAGTTATTTATAATAATTCAGTTCATTTTTTTCAATATGGGGAAATGCCAATTTCTTAAGTTGCTGGCAATGGGGTCCCGCCAACTAATTGACCTAAAACCCTCTTATCAGTAGTTAGTCTGCCTAATTCCAAATGAGAATAAGCTCTTTTATTTTCTTTAAGCATAGTTTATTATTCTCCAACGTACTAAAGATCTCCTGATTTATGTAAAGCGGCTGTTACTTCATCACCGAAATTATTTAAGGAGAATGTTTGCTCTTCTATCGAATCCATTTCTGTAGCTTCACCTATCTTGCCGTCTTGAAGTTCCCAAAAATAATTATGTTCTTCTACGATTTTACTAAAATCCCTATTTACCCATCTTTCAGTGATTGCTAATAGTTCTTCTTTGTTCTTGAAATCATTTTGGTTTAGAATGCTTCTTACTTTTTCTGCATTCTTTTTAGACATCGGAGTTGCTCCCCGTCCGTCATTCACTTTTACTTTTTGATGAGTCATGCTATGCATTGCTGAAATAACTTCTTCTTCAGTAGAACTTTTAGTGATGTGAAGTTGTGCATTTGAACCTTCAATTTCTGCTTCATTCGATGGTGGTGCTTCTTTATAATCAGACTCTGCAAAAGCATGCTTCTCACTATCTATTGGTACTTCAGCAAACTGTAACATTCCATAAGTCATACCAGCTGCAAGTACTATTATCCCTATAATAGATCCTAGCCAATACGTTAGCTTCTTGTCCATATTCACTTCCCCTATCTACATTTTTAATATTTCATATAAATAATATTATATAAAATCACCTTTTTATATAATTTGTAAATCCCGATACAGATTGTTGAACATCTTATTTAGGTTCGGCGGGAGCTGTTGTAATGTTCCTTTTGTTTTCAAACTTGTCCATTCTATTTCACTTCTTGTTGGCATATATACACTACTTAAATCTTCCGTACTTAAATTTTGTTTAATTTTTGGATATATCGTATCTTGAATACTAGGCATAACTAATCCCTCTAGAATCTATATATGTTTCAATATTCAACCATCTTCATTGTAAAATAAAAACCTATCCAGAAATAGGTTTCTTGTTTATATTCACAGTATTAATTTGAATATTTTCCTAGATTGGCCCCTCATCCCTAGAATCGTTTCCGTACCCCTTTTTCCACCCATCCTCCACTAATTATTAAAATATTTGCTGAAAAAAAACTGCCTCTAATAGCACGAATGCTATTTTGAGGCAGTCATCTCTCTTTACACTTTAAATCTTTCAATTAATACTTGTAACTCTTCAGCCATTTGAGATAGTGTACCAGCTGCAGAACCAATTTCCTCCATGGAAGCTAGCTGTTCCTCAGCTGATGCTGCAACACTTTGTGTACTCGTCGCATTAGTTTGTGCTGTCATAGCAATTTGACCAACCGAAATAGATACTTCATTTGCACCTTTTGACATTCCATTAGCCGTTTCAACCATCGTTTTAATTTGATCAACAATTTCATTTGTAGATTGTAAAATCTCAGCAAAATTTTGTTTCGTTTCATTTGCGATAACAAGTCCAGATTGAACTTCTTCATTTACATTATTCATAGATTTTACTGTCTTACTCATATCATCTTGTATTTCAGAAATTAATTTACTAATTTCACTCGATGATACACTAGATTGTTCTGCTAATTTTCGTACTTCATCAGCAACAATTGCAAAGCCTCTTCCATGCTCACCAGCTCTTGCAGCCTCAATTGCTGCATTTAATGCTAGAAGGTTTGTTTGATCTGCAATATTTTGAATGACTTCTAAAATATCACCAATTTGCTTTGATTTATTATTTAATAACTGAATAACTGCATCTGATTGCGAAACAGATGCCGCAATAGACTGCATTTGATTTACTGTTTTTCCTACTAGTTTTCCGCCATCTTCTGCTTTTTCACGTGTATGAGCAGAAGCAGTATTAATAGATGATGAGCTATTTGCTACATGCTGAATCCCTTCTGTTACATCAAACAGTAACATGGCACCATTTTCTACGCTTGCTGTTTGCGTCGTTGCACCACTTGATATTTCATCCATTGCCATTGTAATTTGTTCAGTCGCTTCACTCGCTTGTCTAACACTTGCTGTTAACTCTTCAGATGCAGCTGCAACATGCCCTGCTGAAGTATTAATTCTTCCAATTAATGTACGTAATGAATGAGTCATCTCATTAAAACCTTTAGCAAGTTGTCCAATTTCATCATTTGAATGTATTTGAATCGTTTGAGTTAAGTCCCCTTCGCTTATTTCTTTAGAAGTGACAACTAATTGTTTTAAAGGTTTGGTAATAGAAAGTGTCACGAAATAAATAAGCGCTCCGCCTACAACTAATGAAATAAACATTACAATTAACATATTATAAAATACAGGTTGAGCAGCTTCAACTACTTCATTTGAGTACATCGTCCCCGCAATTTTCCAACCTGTTTTTAAATTTGTAGCGAATACCATTTTCTTTTCACTACCACCATAAGTGTATGAAAAAGTACCATTGTTATCTTCGTATATTTTCTTTGCCCAAGAATCATCTGCCCTGTCACCCGATTTTTCTTGAGGGTGAGCAATTATTTTTTGTTTTCCATCTAAAATGAAAGCATAGCCTTTTTTACCAATATTAATTAACTTTGTTGTTTTTAATAAATTATCTAAACTTAAATCTACCGCAACAACACCATTTTTATCTTCAGTTTGTTTTGCGATTGTTACGACAATATGTCCATTCCCTTGTGCTTTATATGGTTCAGTGACAACAATTCCACCTTGCTTATTCACTGCATCTTTATACCAAGAACGCGCTGTTGGATCATAATCTGCTGCCATTTGTATATTTGGTTCTTGTACAAATTTTTTATCGTTTCCGGCAACATACACTTGTTCTACATCTTTGTTCAAACTAATATATTGAGATAGTGTTTTTCTTAGTTCATCCTGATTATCCCCTTGATACATATCACTATGAATCACTCGTGCAAAATTATTTACATCGTTGAATTTCGCTTCAATCATTTGATTGATTAAATTATCCAATATTTTTATATTATCTTGAGCGCTACTCATAATTTGTGATTCAAAATTCTTTTTAGCTGTTTGATACGACATGCCCCCAATAATAGAGACTGCCGCAATTAATATAACAAAAAATGAAATTAATAGCTTTTTTGCTACTTTCATATCTCTAAACCGACTTACTAGTTTACGCATTACAAACCTCCTGTATTTCAATATTAAGTTTTAAAGATTATATAGAGCTAATTTTGAATATATCCCATTCCTTAGTTTCTATTTTTATAACTTGTTTTGATGAACACTTTGTAAAGTTTAAACAAATAAACTCCCTTTGTCTATATATACGAATAATATTATTATAAAATTTACAAATACAAAAAACCAAAGGAACAAGCCCTTTGGTTTTTTACATTTTTTTATGTTGTTTAGAAATCTTTTTCCATCTATCTCGTTCCGCTCTTGCCAGAGTAATGTTTTGTTTTCTCATAACATATGCCAATTCTCTTTGCAGCTTTTTATAGCTTAGCAAGCGCTCTACGGGTATAATTCCGTTATCTATAGCACTTCGCACTGCACATCCTGGTTCACCATCATGTTTACAATCTCGAAAGCGGCAAGTATTTGCAAGATCTTCAATATCAGAAAATGTAGTTTGAATTGCCGCGCTTCCTTCCCAAAGCTGAAGTTCCCTCATACCAGGAGTATCAATTACTAAACCACGACTTGGTAAGTGGAATAACTCACGGTGAGTTGTCGTATGTCTCCCTTTACTATCTTCTTCACGTATATCTCCGGTTTTTGCTACATCTGTTCCTATTAATGCATTTAACAAAGTAGATTTCCCTGCACCTGAAGATCCAACTAAAGCAATTGTTTTTCCTGGTGAAACAAATTGTTGCAATGATTCTATTCCGACGTACACTAAACTATCAACAACAAATATCGGAACACCGATTGCTACCGCTTCAGTTTCTGCAATTTTCTGTTCCACATCTTCACATAAACTACTCTTCGTTAAAACAATAACAGGCATTGCACCACTCTCATAAGCCAATAACAAATAACGTTCCATCCTTCTTACGTTGAAATCATGGTTAAGAGCATTCACTAAAAATAGATAATCTACATTCGCTGCAATAATTTGTTCTTCAGTTCTGTTACCAGCTTCTTGTCTTGAAAAAGAACTTCTTCTCGGAAAAATACGGTGAATAATTGCCTTTTTCTCATTTTCTATTTTCTTTATATACACCCAATCACCAACTGCCGGATAATCCCCTTTCGTTAACGCTTCATGACGAAACTTTCCAGACAGTTCCGCTACATATTCACCATCATTACAAATAATCCTATATATATGCTTATGCTCAAGTAAAATACGTCCTACTTCATAGTTCTCTACAGCTTGTTCCTCAAAAAAAGAATCCCATCCGAACGATTCTAAAATATTTTGATTCAAATTGATATCCTCCCTAGTTTGAACTTAGTGGAAGGATTGTGCGCTCACTTATAGAGTATCGCCCTTTCCGTCCACCTTTGTATTTGGTTTATTATTCATATAAGTCAATTTCGCCATAACACATCACCCCGTTCTAATTTTAATTACTCTCATTATATGGAATATCTTATTAAAAAGCCACCTTATTTAATGTAATTTTCAAACAATTAACCCTTTAGCATTTTAGTTTGTCCACAATGACTAATCTTATCTTCTAGTACATGAAACCAAGTATAGTGTTGGTTATAGTAAAAGCAATTCATATACTAGACTGAAATGTATCGGAATTTTCCGTTATAATTAAATTGAATGCGGAATATGCCCAAACAAACTTTCTCAATATGGTTATATGAAATATTAAAAGGAATCAATATGTAAAAATCGAATCTTATTCACTAAAAGGAGTGGATTCGATGGAAATGTATCAATGGCTAACTGCTGTTCTCGTTGGTGGCATTACCGGCTTCGTTTCCCATCTAATCAATAACCAAGGTAAGTTATTGCTTCCACGCCGTTTGAAAACTTTTTTTCATTTTGGTTTTTTAACTGATATTTTTACCGGCTGTCTAGCTGCACTTCTCGGACTCGTTTTATTCGATGCCACCTTAATAAAAGAAATAATCAAGGTGTCCATTGTGACTGCTATTTCTGGCCAAACGTTCTTACTTCACCAGGCTCTTGGTGGTGAGCAGGCTAAAAATACGCAAATTGGAAAAGCTGATGAGAAGATTCAAGAAATTGACAAATTATTGCGACGTTAGTATATACTTTCTTTTTAAATTATTGTTATAATGAAAAATAAATATTTTCTATTGCGTCGTTTGTCAGAAGAAAGGGTGTTTCGTATGACAAAAAAGAAAATAGAAGATTTCTTAACAAACTCCGAAAAAGAGGAACTGCTAGAAAACTATAAATGTTTACGAGAAGCCCGCACAAAAAGCGAAGCTAACTATTTTGGTGAAGCAGTAGACCATCTATTAAATAAAGTAAAAAAGCGAATTATTGAAGAAGCAGGAATACATGATGAAAATGCAGCAACTGTGCAATCAAAGAGAAAAGCACTGTTTTAGCTAAAACAGTGCTTTTTATTACGGCATTTTCACATTACTTTCACATCTATTTCACAAATATACGTACTCCATTATGGTAAGCTAAATATATCCTTTTCCAAGGAACTATATGCCGATATATAAATCCCTATCTCTGTAGGGATTTTTTATTTTTTTAAGAAAAGAAGCTCAGTGTTAAAACACTCACCTCTTCCCTTCTAATCTTCTAATATAGATTCAATTTGTTTCATATCCTTTTCATTCAATAAAACGGCCACCGCTCTTACACTTTCTCTTATTTGCGCTGCTCGCTTCCCGCCAGGAATAACAGTATCAATTCCTTTTTTATTTAATAACCACGCTAACGCTAAATGAGACACTGCAATATTATTTTCTTCAGCTAAACCTTTTAGCTCTTCAACTCTCTTAAAGTTTTTCTTATATGTATTTTCCTCAAATAGATTTACACTTTGGCGCTAATCGCCTTCGTTCAATTTAAAATCTTCTATATATTTACCACCTAATATTCTAAAGACAAGAGGTCCATACGGTATAAATGAAATACCAGCTTCTATACAATACGGTAATAGTTCTTCCTCAGCAGTACGATTTAACATATTGTAAGGTGCTTGTACAACATCTATATCTCCATGCTGATTCGCTACTTTTAATTGCTCTACGTTTACGTTGATATTCCAATTGAACGGATTTTCCCTTCTTCTTTTAGGCGCGTAAGCTCTCCGATTGAATCTATGTAACTTGTTTCAGTATTTATAAAATGTAAATAATATAAATCAATATAATCAGTCTGTAATCTTCTTAAACTATTTTCCAATGCGTTTTACTTTAATTCGAGAAGAAGACTTAAATGCTAGATTCCCTGGCTTATTAAATGTCGTACTAAACGCAACTGATCAATACTAAAAACCATCTCATATTCATATGAGATGGTTTTTAGTATTTCCTATTCTTTTAATAAATCTATTAATCCATTCCCTTCAGATGTACGTTCATACCCTAAAGGTACAGTCCTTTTAATAAGTTGTGCATATATTTCCGGCTCTGATAATTTTCTACCATACTCTCTCTCACACTGCTTTATGAGGAGTGCTAGCGCCCCAGCGACATGCGGCGTCGCCATTGAAGTACCACTTAATACTGCATATTTCCCCTCTGGATACGTAGACAGTATTTCATCACCTGGCGCTACTAAATCAATTTCTTGATTTGAATTACTAAAACATGAAATTTTTCGTTCTAAATTAACAGCACCTACTTCAATTACTTCAGAATAAGCACCTGGAAAATCTAATTCTGAAGTATCATCGTTACAATCTCCATCATTTCCTGCAGCGCACACGACAAGTACGTCTTGTTTTACCGCATTTTGAATAGCTTCATGTAATTCTGGTACGTCTTGCGGGCCACCAAGTGACATTGAAACAATTCTCACTTTCTCTTTATTCGGTCCTCTCCAATTTACAGCATAATGAATGGCCTCAATAATTTGCTCATAGCTTCCAGAACCGTCTCCAGCTAATACTTTTAAAACTAACATTTTAGCAAGTGGTGCTACACCTAATACACCCACTCCATTTTCGGTTGCTGCGATTGTCCCCGCTACATGAGTACCATGCCCATTATTATCAAGATAAATTTTCGGATCACCTTCATAATCTTTCGTGAAATTTCTCCCACCAATAATACGATCTTTTAAATCTACATGACTTATATCACAACCTGTATCTAAAACGGCAACGACAATATCTTTCCCTTTCGCACTCTTTTCCCATACTTGCGGAGCATGAATCAGTTGTACACCTGGTGGAATTTCATTTACTTGCTCAACCACTTTATTTACAGTAAACGGAATTAATTTAATGCCTTTTTGTTTATTCGCTGTACTACTATTCATCGTAATCCCTCCTGAAAATGTATTATTTTCATTTCAGACCACTATTGAATACGTTTAGATTTAACATTCGTTTTATTCGTTCCATTTCCCTCCCTCTCAAATATTTCTCAATAAACAAAATAAAAGGACCATTTAATGGTCCTTTTATTTTTCAGTTTTTCAAAAGAATAATATAAAGTGAAACTATAATCAGTGGGGGGTGTTCATCCCCTACTGATTATTAGCCCTCACCAATCGGGCGTTTACGGGCAGCAGGGCTTCCACAAATAGCGGGATAAATTAAGACTAAATCTCACTCTTGTTCAAAAACTGCTCAATTTCTTTTATTACATGTTTTGCCCCTTCTATACTAACAGTAATGTTTCCATTTGCTAATGAAATATTTTGGTCTGAAACATCACCTGTTATTTGACAAGCATTGTAAGGTTGATATTTTTGTAAAATGACTTTGTCTTCTTCTACAAAAATTTCAAGTGGTGATTTGATTTGTATTCCTAATACATCTCGTAATTCTTTAGGAATAACTATCCGTCCCAATTCATCTACTTTTCGAATAATTCCTGTTGCTTTCATGTTACTCCCTCCTTACTCTCTATTATTTTTTTCACCTCGCTATTTTCATTTTATCACTATATATTTGGTAATGCCTTACTCTTTTTAGAAAATATAGTACAAAAGTTAAAAAAACACATTTAACGAATATTCAATCTTTCTTTCAATTGTTTTAAATAACGAGATCGTATAATGACGAAATATAGAACTTGAATACTTACAAAAATACTTAATACAATCGTATTCTCTTTAAAAAGTGAGTACTCAAACATTTGTCCTAATGCCGTTAATGCTACCGCCCCGTGTAATGTTGCAACACCTATTGGAACGAAGAATAAAAGTGCCAATCGGATTGTAACTACTTTCGATAATTCTCCACTCGTTAAGCCTACTTTTCGAATCATCTCGAACAAGCGAGTATCGTCCTCTAAATCGGAAAATAAACGGAAGTAAAGAAAGCTTCCTGCACAAACGAAAAATACAATACCAATAAAGAAACCTACAAATAGAATTGGTCCTGCGATTTGTAAACTTTGGTTTTGTTCGTATTCTTCTGCACTAAACATTATATGTTCTTCATAAGGCTTCATCTGATTAGTAAGTTCTTTACCAACCTCAATTTCATCTTTCGTTCCTTCTGTTTTGTACACATAATCTTTTTCCTCTTTAAATCCATCTTGTAATGCATCATACTGATTGTTAGAGATTACATAAACGTTTCCTCTTAGTATTTTACTTAATGAAGAAGTATTAACTTTTTTCACATTTAAAGATTCGTTCATATTTGGTAATGTAATTTCATTTCTTTCTTTCATCGGAGGTCCTGGTATATCGACTGACAAAAATAAAGCTTCTTTATTTGATACCGTATTAATGGGTTCTCCTGTTAACTTTGCATATTCCTTATAGTCTGATTCGTTTATAAAGGTGGCGCTTCTTAACGACTGCTCCTCCGTTTTTTTTGTGGAAATATTCGTTTTTGAAGCTGCTATATTATATTTCTTTAATCCTTCGTCAATGATTTTCAGATGCTGTGACTCATTGCTATTCCCTTGCTTAGAATGATAGTGAAACGCAATTGGTTTCTCCATAATTTCTTTCGTCATCGAAGCAAACCCAACCAATGTACCTATTGCTGAAAATGCTACTGTTGAAATAATTGTTACAATAAAGAACATCCTTGCATTATCTCTCATACGGTATGCTAAATCTGACAAAGTAATAATATTTGTCTGTGTCCAATAGAAACGTTTACTTTTTTTACATAGTCTAATAATAAAGACACTCAACTGCTTGTACAGCAAATACGTACCAATAATGACTACCGTTGTAACAGGAATCATCATTACAAATACCATTGCACCATGTGACATAAGAGCTCCTGCATAACCAGCACTAAGCAATACTACTGCTAATATAGAAGAAATTATAGATGCCTTCGGTTCTGGCTTCGCCTCTGCTGATCCTCTAAACAATTTCATAATTTTATTTTTACGAACCATTCCTGCACTGAACAATGAAATAATCATAAATAATACGAAAAACATAATACTCGTTACAACAATCGCTTTCATCGGTATGTAATAGGATAAAGAAATATCTAATTTTAAAATCATCGGGGCTACAAAAATTAATATCCCTGAAAATAACATACCTGAAAGAATCCCAAAAATAATTGCCCCTATTCCAATCATGATATTTTCAAAAAAGATAAGACGCTTTAATTGATATTTCGTCATTCCAAGCATCATTAATATCCCTAGCTCACGCTTTCTCGTTTTTAAAAACATTCCCATAGAATATAAAATGAAGAAAAATGTAAATAAGTAAATAATAGACTGTGCAAAAGACATACTTACAAATACGTACTGCCCTAATTCTCCAGCACTTAATGCCGGATGAAACGCAAAAAATGAATACACAAAAAAAGCCATAATGGCAAATGCACTACTCAAAAAATAAGCTGAGTATGTTCGTCTATTTCGCGTTACATTTCGAAATGCGAGTTCTCTAATGTTCATACTACTTCTCCGCCCTTCTACTAACTATGCTTTTATATTAGTAAAGTTCGGAAATACCTTCCATCGATTCAAATGACAAAAACCTTACATTAGTGTAAGGTAATCTGGTGATACCTTATTTTATTATATTAATCCAAGGCAGGCAGTATCAGGTGATATTCAACCTATTATATGCTAAAATCAAGAATATACAAATAACTTAAATAGGCGGTTAAAGATATGATTTATATTACCTTTTTAACTATTTTCATTTTAGTAATAATAGGACTTATTAAACACTCAAAAACATTAAATAAATTAGAAAATAATATTAAGTTTCTCAACGAATATAATAAAAGTTTTGTTTTATATCTTAACCATTATCGTGGAAAAACTAGTAGCGTTGAAGAAGATCAATTATATACCTATTTAATTAAAAATTCTTTAAAAGCCCAAAGAACCTTAGGAAGTTTAGGGGAGATTGATTATCAACCAGCTTTTTCAAACTATATTATTAAAAATTACCAACTAGTTGTAAATGTTGTATCTTCATTACGTACACACAACGACATTGATTTTGTATTAAGTAAGCCAGTGCTAGCAGAAGAATTTCAAATGGTAAAAAACCAATTATTAAGAGGTATCTCTAATAATGAAGAATTGCTACAACAGATTAAAAAAGAAAGAAAAAACCCTTTTATGTTGCTACGAGAAGGAGTTCAATTTGTGGTTACCTTACCAATTTCAACATTATACTGGACAGGACTAATTCAGTATACAACCCTTTCCAAAATTTCGAACAATGCAATATTTAAGTTTTTTAATTCTCTTATTACATTTATTGGATTAGTCTCATCTATCATAACCGTAACAACAGGTTGGGAGCCATTCAAAAAACTTTTGAATACCTTTTTTAACTCTTAATATTAAAAGAAGGCGTTATCTTTAATAACTCAAGATAACGCCTTCTTTTATATCATTTTTACATATTGCACATTATTTTAAACACCCCTAATTTTAACAATTGCTTTACAGAAATTTTATATTAATTTGTACATTATTTCCTTCACGAACATATTCAATCCTATCAATCAGTTGTTTAGCAAGAATATTCAGTTCTCTTTTGCTAATACCTTCCGTATCCCATGCCTTCTTAAATTCCCTAATTGTATGTAACCTATCATCATCTGTTCTTACATTCTCTATAACTGCAAGTGATTGTTCAATAGACCGAATTTCTTCTTTCTTCGTTCGCATTGATTGTTTTTGTTTTTCAATTCGCTTCTGCATCTCCGACTTATCAATCATTTCATCAATAAACAAATCTTTAATACGTTCAATACCTTTCTCTAACCGTTCTAACTCTTCATGTTTATTTTGTAAAGCTAGTTGAAGTGTTGAACTATCACCCTGTTTTTCTTTTGGTTCATGACTAAGTAATTGTTGCTCATATTGCTCTAAATCCAAAAATAATTGAGCATAAATAACTTCAACATTAAGACTCCTATTATGACAGCGACTTCCAAAACGATCTGTTGTCAAACAGGTTTTTACGTATCTCTTGCCACTCGCCTTTCCAGTAAAAGACATTACCCTTTTACATTTACCACAGTATATCAACTTTGAAAGCACTTGAACATTCGTTCTCGTTCCCCTTGGTGTATATCTTCTTGATTCAAGTATCGCTAATATACGTTGGTGCTCTTCCTCAGTTTTTAATGGTTGATGTGAACCCTCAGCAATAATCCATTCAGACCTATCTTTTAGTTGAACACCATTAGCACTCGGCTTTTTCTTAGAACCACTTCCGGAAGTCTTTCCATATACAACTTTTCCTAAATGCACTTCATTTATTAATAGCCTGCGAACTGTATTTTCATACCAATAACTGTTCCTATTAGTCTTAAATCCTAACTCATTCAGCTTCCAAGCAATTTCATAGGTTGCTTTCATGTCTTCCAAAAACATCTTTTTCATAAGTTCGTAAACTTTCACTTTATCTGGATCAACATCAAGTTCCTTCGTTAAGCGATTATAAACATATGGAAATGGCGGTCTTCCATTTGTCCATTTCCCTGCTTTTGTACCTTGTTGTTTACCACGAATCATTCGCTTTTTTATCATACGAAACTCATGGTTTGCAAATACCATTTCAAAATTATTAATAAGTGCTTGGTCTTCATTATTAAAATCATATGTTTTAGTTGGTGTTAATACTATTGTTTTAGAATCACGAAAAACTCTACTAATACGCCCCATCTCTTCAAGATCACCACGTGATAGACGGTCTAAATCAACAACCAAAACTGCATCATATAGTTTTTGGCTAACATCACTTAACAAACGAACCATCTTTGGTCTTGAATCAATATATTCAGAACTTCCAATTTCTTTATAAATCTTATACTTAAGATTGTGATTTTTTGCATACTCTAAAAGTAAACTTTCATGTTTTGCTAGAACATCTTCTTTTCCATCAGACTCATCTCTTGATTTTCTTAAATAAATAGCTACTTCTTTAATATTTGGTTTCATGTTATGACACCTCATTTTGTCATGTAATATATAAATAATTTTAACAAATACTGGTAATTTTTAAATAGTTTAGAAGAAAATAATTATATTATTCAAGCAATATTTTGTTCTAATTCTTCATTTACATATTTTTCAGCAATACTATTCATATTTTCACCCATTCGTTTAATAGCTTCTGTTGATGGTTCATTACTTACTCCGATAACAGTAAATTTTCCATACTTAAAAGTTGTTCTAGTTAATCCATCTTCCAAATGTTCTCGAGACATTACTTTGATTTGTTCGTTTACAGTGCCGAAAATTGTATTCTTCACATTACATCAACCTGCCCTCTAGATAATTTTCTAACTATATAAAGGCTCTATTTGAAGAGCTCACAAATACCTTGTTTTGCATTTCGAAGTTATTATATATAGTTCATTTAAATGTGGAAACCAAATAGAAAAATTATTTTTAACTTTTTTTAATAAATCTTTACACAGAAAAATAACTAGATTAATATAACATTAATGGTAAATAATACAATTTAGAGGTGGTATAACTATGGAGAGTTTTAATTCAAAAGAAACAATCGAAAATGTCGAGGGTGTAAAAGAAAAAAACAAACGTGCTGTAGGTATTCGTATTAAATGGTATGAAAATGGTGAATATAAACAAACTTTCCCTTCTATCCAAGCTACCGCTCGATTTATGAAGGAATATGTTCATCGGTCAACGTTGCCATTTGCTCCGATTCATAAAAGTATACGGGAAGGTATTGATTGGAGAGTTAAAGGGTCTGTTCACTCATTCAGATATGAAGATAAATTTGCTAAAAAAATTCAATACAAAAAGCATATCAAATGATATGCTTTTATTATTTAGTTATAAAATTGTTATTTTATATTAAAAGGAGGTCGATTTTAACATGCAATCATTATTAATTGAATCGCTTTTTGATGATATGTATATGCAAATTAAAAATAATATCCGAACTATTACATGTAATGATTTATACATCATTAAAGAACGTTTTTACAGAAAATGTGATGAATATAAAGGCAACACTGACAATCTAACAGGATTAACTGAATTATTGGTAGCTATGTTCTTAAAAGCCTTTAAAGATGAATTAAATATTAAATATACTATTAAAAGTGATGTCAAAAAAATAGGATATAACAATAAAGAAAATACCATTGACTATGCTTTTTTATCTAAAGATAATAAAATTAAGTATGGGATATCGGTTAAAAGAGGAGCCGGTTCAGTACAATTAAAAGACCATGAAAAAAATACAGAAGTTATAAATAAATTTAAAAGTAATATTACCGTTGTTCAAGACCTATTTAGACTTGATAATATAAAAAAGGGGAGTCATGGAAGC
Source organism: Bacillus hominis (assembly GCF_030348325.1). Lineage (NCBI taxonomy): Bacteria > Bacillati > Bacillota > Bacilli > Caryophanales > Bacillaceae > Bacillus > Bacillus hominis. Next base: position 1,847,801 of record NZ_JAUCFS010000005.1, on the reverse strand, counting down.
TTTAAATCTGTGACAATAATTTTTAAAGCCGTAACAATAAGTAAACACTTAAGCACCATGGATGATATCGTTTCAAACTATGATGAATATGAGCATAACTACATAATTTTAGAAGGTAATAATGAAAATTTATTTAACCAATTAAAAGAAAAATTGAAAATTAATCATTAATATGTATTACCCGATGAACGGAATTATTCATCGGGTATATAAAGGAGTGTTGGGAACTTACCGCATTATTTATAATCTACAATACGGTAAGTGAAATTCTTACTTTATGCAACAATAGACAATAAACGAATTGCTTGGTCATTAATAATTTTACCATCAAGATAGATAGAAGCAACGATTAATTGAGAACCACGAAGTGCTTGAGCGCTATCAGCATAAACATGTTGCACTTCAATTCCCTTCTTAATCAGAGTTCCATATGCTTCACCCATATTAATTAAACCAATTGCTTTGTTTTCTGTTGCAATATCTGGCATGGCATCTGAAATCATTACCGGTAATCCAAGCATATTGTAATATTTAGAACCATTACCATTTTTGAAATCCACAAGATAGTATCGGTTTTCAGCATCTTTCAGCTTTGAAACCGCATTCCAAGTATTACGATTCATAACAAACACTGCACCTTCGATTAGTTCTGGATTCATAGAGTTGAATAGTCCTAAAACATCATCAGTAGTAACTGTATTTGCAGTTGTTTTAACCACTGATTCTGAAGCCAATGTTGCAGTTAAGAAACCTTCCATTTGTCCAACGCCATTTCCATTAACAATTGCTCGGTTAACTGAATAAGCAATACGTTGAGATAAAACATTGATTGCATAACTCACAATATCAAAGCCAGCATCATTAATTAGTTGTTGTGATAATTCAATAGCAGCTGTTAAACGTTTTTGTTCTAATTTTACTTTTGACATTGTGAAGTCTGCTGGAGTTGCATTTTCCATTTCACCTAGCCATTGAGCTCCACCAATACCTGTTTCTTTTAACACTTCAAGATAACCATGTTCACTTGGAAACTGTTTAGATAGTGCAAATAATGGAGCTACTTCTTCTAATTTCTTAATAATTTGATCGGAAATTGAAGTTGGAACTGTTAGTTTTCCTGGTGACGTACCTGTTGTAATTGCACGAACTTCTTCAGAATATAAGTGACCTTTTAAAAATTCTTCAAAACCACGTTGTTCTACATTTGTATCGTTTGGACTTAATAATTCAACCATATTTCTAACCTCTTTCTTATCTATTTTTTTTAGTTGTATTTCAATATCTCGAATTTGAGATTTTAATTGCTCATATTCGTGTTCTTCCGTAAGACCACGAGTTTCATAACTTTGTGATTGTTCGAGCAAGTCATTTCGCAATTCAATAAGAGCCTTGCGACTCATTTCTTGAACATTTCTTACTATTTTCTTCTTAACCTCGTCAGGTACTTCAACCTCTTCAACAACATCAATTCCACGAGCAGAAATTGAAGATTGAGAATATGCAGGGTCTTTTACAACTGAAACTTCAAATAATTCAAGTTCATGGATTGTCCGTTCAAAATAACCTTGAGTAGTCTTTTTCCATGAATCTTTAATTGAGCGGAATCCGAAAGACATGTTCTTTAAAATTCCTGACTTAATTAATTCATAATAATCTTTGCCCCAAGATGTAGGTGTAATTGTTGCAGACATATAAAGTCCATTTGCATCTTCTGACAATTCCAAAGAACCGTTTCTAGTTGAAGACAAAATCTTTTCACCATCATGTTCAGCGAGAAAGTGAATTTCTTTTGCCTTCTCAATTGCACGTTTAAAAACACCGCGTGAAATCTTTTCTTTAAACTGGTCGTTTCGTCCCAACATTTTACTAAATTGTTCAGTCTTATTTACATAGCCATTGACAGTCATTGAGCCATCTTCATTTGCTTCAATGTTGGTCTGATTAACTCGTAGTTCCATTTTCATTTTTCTTATCACCTGCCATTTTATCTGATTTTTCAGTTTTATTTTCAGATAACTTTTCATCACCTATAGCCATACTTGTATTCGGTACGGTAAACTCATCTTTTTCAGCATCATACAATATATCACCTAATGACCACATAAAGTAATCTTTCTGAATTGGATTCTTATCTAACATTGTCCGAGCTTCATTGATACTCAATAATCCTTTTTCAAGAGCTAATCCAATAGTTTCAACTTGTTCTTTTGGCGTTCCTCGAAGAATTTCATTTACATCAAAACGGAAATAGTAACCATCTTCTTTTTCCCAATACAATAACAATGACTTATCCAATGCACTTTCAATTGCTGAAATGATCGGTGACAAAGTATATTGTAAGAAGTGTAGATTCTCAGCCGCATTACTATTATACTTATTTAAATTTGAGTTAATCATAGATTCTGGAACATTGAACAACCTTGCAATTTCACTTGTGGTCACTTTCTTTGAATCTGTTAATTGAAGTTCGTCTGGTTTTAATGAAATTGGCTTATATTTTAAACCTTCTTCAAGAATAACTGTTCTACCAGCGTTTCTTGCACCGGCATATAATAACTCCCAACCTCTTCGTAGTCGTTTTACAGCATTCTCACTAAGTTTGTTTGTTGTTTCAATAACACCTGTTGGAAGTGCAAAGTTTTCTAATAGACTTTTAGAGAATTCAACCTCATTCAATGCTAATTGCAACGTTCTTTCACCGCTCTTTAAAACACCATTCGAACCACTGTCAATTAACAGTAGATTATCATATGGTAAAATTTTCGCTCCACCAACACCCATATATTGAACTTCAATTTTACTCCAAGCAACACCGTCATCTGTGAACTTCTTAAACTGTACTTTATCAGCATCTAATCCATGTAAATGAAGCACTTTATTTCCTGCTCTTTCTACATAAGATAACGCCTTTCCATAAAGAATATAATCTTCAACCAATTTACGCTTAAATTGAACCGAATCTGTAAATTCGTTTGGTTCATTATTAAGCAACATGACACGTTTGTCATTTGGTACTTTTACTATTTCACCATTTTGCTCTTTATACAAATAAATTGGTAATTGAGCAATAGAATTACATATTAATTCAAGCGATGTTTTAGCAGTTGGAATTGATTTTAATTGATCGGCTTTAACAATTCCTCCACCCAATAACATTGTTAATGCTAACGCTGAGCCATCTCCGCGATATAATGAACGTTCTTCTACATCATTTTTCTTATTAAAATAATCAAATAATCCCACGTAATTCCTCCTTTCTTACAACATTAAATCTCTATACTCTTCAATTTGTTTAAGCATTTTTGAGTTACTGTTTTTAGTTACTTTATATTCCATGAGTTCTAAATACTTTTTGTACTCAACGTTTGTTACATTTTCAAATCTGAGTATCCACAATATTGGTTCAATAATTTGATTAGATTGAACTAATTTTTCTATGACAATAACATTCGGTTCTTCCAATTTCCTCATTGCATTTTGTGGACTGTCAATGTGATAGTAATAACCTTGCATTCCTTCAAATTCCATATATTCATCTGGATTAAAGTTTCTTAGATTCTCAACGTTAATCAAATGGTACACTTAGAACTCACCTCTCATAATTCGAGCAATCATTTCATCTCCCTCATTACTTTCACTGATGTTTTGTAATTTTTGACGAGTATCAGCAGTTAAACATAATAATTTTGCTAATTCATTAGCTTTGGTTGTATGCTTATTTAGTTGCTCGGTTGCAGGATGTGCTTTCTTACCATGTAAGTGTTCTACAAATTGACCTTCTTCAGAAATAGTCTTATGACAATCCTCAATTAATGAATAATAGAATGCCAAGTTTTCAATCGTCGGTTTATCTAAATCATTCACCAAATCAATTTTCTTTAACTCTTTAACAATAAATATATAGTACTTTTTAGCACTTTCACTGAAATATACAGGAGGATTATCAATATGGTCTTTTGAAAAATGTTCACTGAATTCTTTTTCTTTTTCAATCAATTCTTGTCCACTCGTTCGACCTTGATTACGTTTCTTTAATCGTTGTGGTTTTGCCATATCATCACTCCTTTTCACATTTTTTTACATATTTTAGTTATAAGCATTTTGTACAGTTAAGTGTGAATAATGGTGGCTAAGTTATTCTAAGGACTACACCCATTTTTTCTGGACTAATACGGGGCATCTAATTCTTAATCTCTCTTTAAAATATTTGTTATCACACGTTTTTCTTGAACATTTAATTCATTCTTCACGATATATTTAGTGACCAACACCAATAACACTCTATTATTCTTTAACTGTTCTATTTGTTTGTTTATTTGTTTAAGTAATTGTTTATCCTCTGTCTGTTCCTCAACATCATTGAGCAATTGTATCTGCATATCAATTGACTTTAATATACTATTAGCATTTATTAATAATATTTCATCTATTTGAGCCAATCGTTTATTTGTTGTATTGAGTAATTCATCAATAATCAATAACGTTACACCACCAATCTATTTGTTATGATTCATTATGTATTAGTAATAAAAAGATTGCCCCATTAACACAAATGGTTAATGGAGCTGTAAGGAGAGCGTCAAGTAGCACCAACAAAAGTGCCAATAAATTCATCCGAGAGTATGAAAATGAATTATGTATTGCTACTTATCAATGGAGTAGATAAGTAGCATTCGTGAATTTGCAAAACTATACCGATAATGATTAAAAATTCAACGGTCTTTTAGATGAATTAGACACTATGGCTTCAACATTAGAGTCCTGAGAAAGTTCGTATTTACCATTACATAATATATTGGAGAAATCTCTCCCTTCTGGTCAAAAAATCAGCAAATTTTTTCTAATTTATTTATCAAACGTTCAAGACGATAACGGTATGTTGTACGTCTTCCACTTACCTTTAAACATTCCACTAAATCACCTTTGTAATGATTCTTTAACAATTTAATCATTTCGACATCTTTTTCATCTAACAAACAACTTTCAATATTCTTTTCAATAGCTTGTTCTAAATCTATGATCGGAATAATTTCATTTGGATTTGTAATAGCACTTTTATCAGCCACGAGCCATTTAAAAATTTGTTGATGTTTATTGGTTACAATCTCTTCACTAGATTCAGCAACATATTTTTTATTGGCTCTTTCACCTGTTCTTTTTTGTATTTTTTCAAATTTGGTATAAGAGCGGACAATACTTCCAATATCGCCATACAATAATTCCTTTATCCTTTTTCTATTAATCATTATTTTTTTCTTAGAACATGATGTATGGATTTCCGATAAATAATATTGTATTATAAATTCCTTCTATGAGTACTCTAGCATCTTCATTTTGTATTGTTTGATAACACCATAAATCTTCAAACACCGCACCATCATTGATTAATTCATAATCACCTTTTAACAACTGATATACAGTATCTTCATATTTTAATAGTCGCTCCTTGTTAATCAGAGCGCTTGTCAATTCAAATTCAGCAGTAGTTTCTTCATCATCGCTTGAATATGATGGAAGACCTTGCTCATTCATTTCAACATCTTTCATTCTCTTTTCATCCAAGATATTATATTCATTTTTCTTTGTTGTAAGATTTTCACTTTCAAGAATGTATCCCGCAAGAAAATCTAATATTTCATTAATTGTAGTTGTTGTTTTACTATCACTTGTTACCTTCTTTGCATTGAATGTATGAAAATGGTCATTAAGATTATATTTCTTTGTAATTCTTGATACTTCATCCATTCTTTTTTCAGTATTTCTTTCATAACTCAATTCCTTTTTTATATCTCTCATCACGTTTTTTAGCATTTTATTGGTCTCCTTTTATCTCTTTGTACAAAATAAAAGAGCCCGTTAATCTAACGAGCCCTTCATCATTTCTTCTAGTAATTTAATTGTCGCTTTGCTATATTCATAAACATATATTGTTTCTCTTGGATACTCGAACCTTATAATCGGTTCAATACCAAACGAACCTAAATTCAAATAATACCTTGAATTATATAAGTGAATTCTTCCATTTTTAATTTCCATACAACCACTCTCCTTGAAACAAATAACCACAACCATAAACACATAATCATAACCGTATTTCTAAAACCTTCTTTAACCCCATCACTTTTCAATTCCCAACACTCCTTGTTAAATCAAATAAGTGCCATCATTTTTTATGATCGGCACTCAATTAACTAATCCCATGTTGCTTCTTCATTTCATTCCAATATTTATAAATGTAGCTGATTGAAACAGATTTAATGTCGAGCTCTTTTAATTCCTCATTTAACTTGAACCAAACTTGTTGATGAGTATAACCTGAATTTTTCAACTCAAAAATGCGTTGTTTTTTGAATAATACCTCTTTTTGTTTTGCAGTCATATATTTTTCCATAATTATCGCTCCTAATATTTGAATTTCACCATTTAGTAATACCCTACAATATATATGTCCACAAAACTGCCAATTGTAAACCATAATACTGATAGTTTTATTGATTTTAAACAAAATAAAAAACTATCATTTCTTGATAGTCTTAACTTACAACCGATGCAGTTAGATTGCATGGAATATATTTAATAATTGCTCCATGGTGTCTCTGAATTGATTCTAAATATGTCTTCATATTCATATTAGAACGTCTTGCATATTCAAACATATCTTCTTTAATGCCATTATCATATCTGTATACAATAATTGGAACTCCATGTTCATCTCTTTGAACATACACAGTTTGCTTATCTGATAACTGTTCCTGATTATTATCATCTTTAACCAACATTATTTTTTGTGCATCCTTATTTTTATCTTTCTTTTGAAGAATTTGCCCACCCTTATCAACGATTATTTTTTTGTACTTTTCAGATTCTTTTTTACATAAATCAGCGTGTTCTTTACGAGAATAAGTATTTCTTAAACTTTGTACACCACTTTCCGTTTTAATGAGCCCATTATTTTCAATATGAATTATATTTAACTCTTCTAGCTTATAGTTATAGTTAATAATTGTTTTATTTGTCAAACCTGTTTCTGCTTCAAGTTGCTCAACTGATGGATAAGCAATTTTTTTCGTATTATTATAAAATGATGCTAGAACTGTATAATAAGCAAATAATTCTCGGTTCACTGCTCCTTTATAATCCCCACCCATAATTGTTTGAATTTCTTCATAATACAACATTGTGAACGTTCCCTCTTGAACAGTAATAATAACTTTAAAAATATCATTTGCTTTACTCGGCATATTTTCAATTTTCACCATGCCTTTTTCACATAAATACCTTAAACCTTTAAACAAAGCATTTTGTGTTTTTCTATTTAGTTTTGATAGTCCTGTTAAATTTGCTTCTAGTACTGCAACTGATGTAATTGTTTCATTATCATTTTTAGCACACATGAGCAAAGCTGACATCGCCAATTTTTCTTCTGTAGATACAATTGAGTTTGGTAGTCTTATAAACTTCCCCATCGTTAATGTTCTCCTTTGATTTTAATTTGATTGGATTTGATATTGTTTAAGCAATTTGATTTTTATATTGATTCACTGCATATTCAATACGACCATCTTTGTCGTTAAAGAAAAATACAAACTTCCCCTCACAATGTTTGTTTGGAGAAATCCCAACAAGTCCATAACCTTTTCTAACAAGATGTTCCATAAGATTCAAATTATAAACAATGTAAGTATTTTTCAATTCCATAACCCCCATATATTTTTACCATTTAGTAATACCCTACATAACATATGTGTACTAGAAGCAGATTTGTAAACCAAAAATTTTAATATTTTTCATTTAAATTTATAATTTTTTATCGCCCACTCCGATTACAATATGTAAAAAGACACTAGCACGAAAACTGCAAAGTTTTCTGTGCTAAATATCGTATATATAGTTATTATTAGTATATATAGTTATCAGTGTAAAAACGGACTGTTTTCTGTTCGTTTTTTCCAAACATCCAGAATATATGAACAGATTTTTGCTCATTTTTACACTATGATAATTTTTGAATACAAAATACCTCCATATATAAAGATTCATCAAATATATTACAATTCATCAATATTTTTCATATAATTATAATGAATCTAAACAAAAGGAGTGTTCCTGATGCTAAATACTATTGAAGAAACTATTAAATTAGCTGGTTGGGGAAGACGTAAAGCAATGCGAAAACAAATTGAATTATTCGAAAAAGAGTTGTTAGAAGATGAACAATTACTTGGCGTTGCTGCTTCAAAACCAAATCCAACTGAACAATTATACATAACCAATAAAAGAGTAATTGCACACAAAATCGAAGGCGTATTTCAAAACAACAAAGTAGAAATCCCCTTATCTTCCATTAGTTCAGTAAATACAAATGTTAAAGGACTAAGTGTCGAAATTGCTATTGTGACATCAAATAATACAGCATCTGTTGAAAAAATCCCTTTACATGTGGCACAAGAAATCAAAAAGTTACTTGATTCTTTGATATTGAAAAACCAAGCGAACTAATCCTGCTTGGTTTTTCAAAATTGCAATTATTCTTAATCTTCTTTTTACATCATCATTTTAACAAAACATGGCCACTATTCCAATCAAGCTTTATTTTATGCTTGTCTGGTTGCAGAGTTTCCCACCCTCTATAAAATTTATCTATATCTATTGTACCTCGTTTATTTTGCTCACGTTTACTGACTATTTCCATCACCTTCATCAGCCATTGCTCAAATTTAATTCTTGGTCTAAATTGCTTATAATCATTCGCATACGAAAGAGTTATTGCCAATGTATGTTCTTCATCTTCTGTAAGTTTTCTGTCTAATAAAATATTTTCAATCATTTCAAAAACCTCCATTTTTATAAATCTATATATATAGTTTAAGTGATAAAAATTAATAATTAGAATATGTCTCTTCATTTAGTCATCAATTTATTTCTTTTTTTCATCTCTTTTTCCTTTTCACGCCGATCAAACAATTCGCCTAACAAAATCTCTGCAGACTCTTTCAATCTATCATGATCTGTTTTTAATTCTTCTTTATATTGAAGAAGCGTTTTGGTATCACCATCTTGATAGTCCAAATATGTTATTACTGAATCTACCGCGGAGATGAGCAAATGCATTGCCTGAACCTTGCCCCATTCATTTCCAAATTGCCCCATTTTCCCCGAATAAGGTTGGTCAGACATACCATCGAAGGCATCTATTGTTTTCTTAAACTGTTCTTGCATAATCTTTCTGTGTTTTCTAACCATGTATTGTGTTTTCATCTTAACCACACTCCAATTGTAAATTTTTGTATTTATCCTTCTTACAAAAGTTATTATATATAGAACATTTCAAAACGTAAACCAAACTCGAAAAAAACTTTTTATAATTTCTGCTATAAAAATACATAATATTAATCTTTCAATATTACATTTATTTTAGTGTGATAATTATTTATAGAAAAAATTGTTGGTAACCAAACAGAAAATAAAATACAAAAATCTTCCAATCGAATTACAACTGGAAGATTACTATATATGATACATATTATGATTGTTTTTGATGTGGTTAAATTATAAAACCATCCATCTTGTTCTATGCTTGTTTACTAAAGGTAGCAACTAAATCATAATCATTAACTGTAAAAAATCATGTTATTAAACAGTTAATATTTTGCTATTTCTGTAGCAAGATATCCGCAAAGTTGATCTTCATGCACATAATATCTTACCCATTTTGTCGCCGCCTCATGATTTGCTAATACATCTCCTACAATCATTTTATACTCTGTATCTTCTTCAGAAAGTTTTTCTATTTCTCTAGCAAACCTTCGTGCGATGTAGAAACGATTATGATTATATCCTACACACAATACAGTTTCAAATGCTCTTTCATACAAATCCATATTCTCTTTAAGACATGATAATAATCTATTAAAAATAAAGTCACATATCTTATCTGTAAAACTGTATATGTGACCTCCATCGGCAATAGAAAAATAATTCTCTACAATTTCATAAAATTCATACTTAGAATTCGCATATATTGCTGAAATTGTACTTTCATCTAATCTCATAAAATCTTCTGTATAAAGGATGTAATCATTATTATTTTTTAATAATAAGTCACATATTTCTTTTAATAATAGGTCATTATCCTCATTAATGTATCCTATATATAATTCATTAAACTGCATTGATAAGTTTTTTGCAGTATTGGTATATCCCATAGCAAGATTTAACTGTTCCTTTAATTCTTGAATATTGTTAAATCTTCTTTCCTTATTAGTCTGCGTAGCTTTCCTAATAATATATCTAAGCTTTGAATGAGGAATTCTTTCATAGTCAATCACGTGTGGAATATCATAAGTAAGCATCTCATATAAAATTTTCCCTAAAGAGTATATATCAGCTCTTTCATCAACATCTCTCGAGTTTCCACGTTGTTCAGGAGCAGCATATGTATCAGTACCTAAAGCCATTCTAGTTTGTGTTAACATTGTGGCATCACTATGCAAAAATTTTCCTAAACCAAAGTCTGCGATTTTTAAGGTCTCTCTTTCATTATCTCTATAAACTATAATATTTTCAGGTTTTAGATCTCTATGAATGATTTCTTCACTATGAGCATATTCTATACCATCTAAAATCTGATTGAAATAGTATACTGCAGTTTCATCATCCATATTTCCGAAATTATTTTGCCTATATTCATATAAAAAAGTTCTAAAATTACATGTCCCTAAAGGCATTGTGTAATAAGCTAGACCTCTTCCTTCATCACTTTGAAGACTATCATCCAACTCAAACTCAATGATAGGGACTATATTTACATGTTTCAATTTAGAGTGTATCCTTATCTCTCTATTAAATCGATTTAAAATACTTGGAGTTAATTGATCGGTCTTTAAAACCTTTATTGCTACTACATCATCATCATCATCAAAAAGTCCATTTGCTCTATAAACATTACCGAATCCACCATCTCCTAAATGCTCTTGTACTTGGAACATGTATGGCTCGGTTCTTGGCTCAGTTGCCATTAAAACACCTCCAATATTTCCCTTACAATTTATACATTTAAATATTATATTAAATGTACAAAATAATCAAACCTTACAAATATTTGGCGCATTTTAGGTTATATAATAGAAAAGGTTTCTCATAAGAATTCCTTCATTAATTTAACTTTTTACGAATTTAAAAATCAAAACATCTTTATTTAAGGCTTTATATTTACCTTCCGCAACAATGTTCTACCAATTATACTTAAAGAGATTTATAATGGATTTATTACCCAAAAGGAGGATATAGATGAGTACTACCGATAATCCAACACCAAGTACTATTAAAAGATTATTTGCATTGTCAGGAAATCAGTGTGCATTTCCTAAATGCAAAAATAAATTAGTGGAAGGCAAAAAAGTAACAGGGAAAATTTGTCATATTAAAGCGCGCTCTGAAGGAGGCCCCAGATATGATCTGAACCAGGATGCCGATGAGAGACGAGGTTTTGATAATCTCATCTTAATGTGTCCTATACATCATGACGTAATCGATAGTGATGTAGAATCTTATACTGTTGAAAGATTAATAGCACTTAAAAAAAATCACAATAATAATCCTATAAATGAAGATGAAGTTAGCATAGACATTGTCAATCAATTGATTCTAAACATGCATATTGAAACAAAAATCCAAATACAAAATGAGTATCAAAATAACGGTCAAATTGCAAATACCATTGTAAATTATTATGTTCCTGATATACCTACAAAAAATATTAGAGTAAGTTGTCGCAGACTGCTTATTAACATTGAAAATACTATTAAAGACTTAAAATATAGATACGAAACACCTACAAGAATAAATATAGAACCAATAATCCTCCCACAAAACTGGGAAATATTATACACAGATATTTCTGACTATTTAGACATCACAGACTCTACGACGCTCATCACTTTCTTTGAATATATTATTCCTTTTAATAACATTCTTAAAGAAACAGAAGAATATTTTAGAAATTCAGGGGTTCATTTCGGTGCACCATTGGGGGATCTTGGAGTAAGTAGATTAAGTAGGGCATATGAGGGACAGTTAAAGTTAATATTAGATTTAGACTTTGAACGGTTGACGGAACGACTAAATACTTTAGGTAAATAATTTAAACACCTGTCTCCTTTTTAGACTTGAGTTTTCTGTATTCAACTTTTATGTATCACCAGATTACATGACATTATTGAAAGGTTTAAAAAAATTGCTTATACAATAAAGTTTACTTATAATTACTACATTCATATTCATACACGCATCCTATTGTATATTCGTTAGTTTTGCGAAATAATAAAGGATAGAAGTATGTTCCAATATACATATAAACTTATTTACCGCTTTAATATGAATAGGAGGAAAACATAATGACATTACAAGAACAGATTATGAAAGCATTACATGTTCAGCCTGTAATTGATGCGAAAGTAGAAATTCGTAAACGCGTTGATTTCTTAAAAGATTATGTAAAAAAAACAGGTGCGAAAGGATTTGTACTTGGAATTAGTGGCGGACAAGACTCTACATTAGCGGGACGTTTAGCTCAGCTTGCAGTTGAAGAAATTCGTAACGAAGGTGGTAACGCCACGTTTATCGCTGTTCGCCTTCCTTACAAAGTACAAAAAGATGAAGATGATGCACAATTAGCATTACAATTTATTCAAGCTGATCAATCAACTGCATTTGATATTGCTTCAACAGTTGATGCCTTTTCAAATCAATACGAAAACTTATTAGGTGAATCATTAACTGATTTCAATAAGGGTAACGTGAAAGCACGTATCCGTATGGTTACACAATATGCAATCGGTGGACAACACGGCCTACTTGTTATCGGAACGGATCATGCTGCTGAAGCTGTAACAGGATTCTTCACAAAATTCGGAGATGGTGGTGCAGATCTATTACCATTAACAGGATTAACGAAGCGCCAAGGACGTGCTCTATTACAAGAATTAGGTGCAGACGAGCGACTTTACTTAAAAATGCCAACTGCTGATTTATTAGATGAAAAACCAGGTCAAGCTGATGAAACAGAGTTAGGTATTACATATGATCAATTAGATGACTATTTAGAAGGTAAAGTAGTACCAGCTGACGTTGCTGAAAAGATTGAAAAACGTTATACAGTGAGCGAACATAAAAGACAAGTACCAGCGTCTATGTTTGATGATTGGTGGAAATAGAACATGAAAAAAGAAGCTAATCTTTTAGCTTCTTTTTTATATGTTAGCGATATACCCCTACTCTTTTCTCTAATAAATCTTGCAAGCAATCTTCATGTTGTTTACAAAATAAAGGTGGCATTTTATCTAACGGGAAAAACTTCAAATCCAACGTTTCATCACCGTCTACTTTTTTGTCTCCTCCAACTATTGAGAATGAAAAGAACATCACTATTGACTGTGCTTTATCTCCATTTGGATATGTTTGAAAATATTTTGTATACACCCCAATAAGCTCATTTATTTCTACATCATATCCTGTTTCTTCTTTTATTTCTCGGATCGCAGTTTCCGCAGCAGACTCTCCTATTTCCATCGCACCACCCGGAAACCCCCAAGCATTAAAGTCCCCTCTTTTTTGGAGAAGTACTTCACCATATTCATTAAATACACAACCACCAGCAAAATTCAAAATAACATAATCATGCCCTATTTTTTCACGTAATTCCTTTATGTAATTCGCCATCTGTTTCTCCTTTTCATACATCTTCCATTATTTTTATCTCTTTCAAGCAATTCAATAATCCGATCTAATTTCTGATTCATATTGATTATATGTTGTTTTTTCGCAGAGCTGTTTTGCAATAACCTTCTAATAAATAAAGTAAATGATATGAAAAACAAAACGATAAGTCCAATTACTAAACAAAAATATATCAACGCAAATATATTATTTTCGAACAAATTCATTTAGCTATCACACCCTTCATTCCCAATTATTTTATCATATAATTCAAAATAGTCACTAAGATAATTATTGAACACAAAAAGAGCACCTTTTAAAGATGCTCTTTTCCATTAATACGTAAATGTAATTGTCGCTAATGAATAACCTGTCATTGCACTATATGGCGCAACTTGATACGATACACGCTTTACACCTTTTGGCCAAGTGATTTCATTTAATACTTTCTTTATATCTTGCATCGTTCCATCCATTGTCTGCTTATATCGCACTTCTACTTTTTCTGGTTTGGAAGCAAATTGTTGCTGTAATTTTTTCTTAAATTCATTGTAAGTTTCCGCTCCATATTGTGCAGACAAATACTTTAAATTTGTTTCTTTTAACATTTGTTCATATGCAGCAGTTTTTGAACTACCGGCTTTTATTTTACTTGTTAATTCACCAAAGTAACTTGTAGTTGCTGCTGGATATTTACTTCGATCCCATTCATGGTCTTTGCTTAACTGCTCGTCTGACATATTAAAATATGAATATGTCACGCGCCCAGCTTTATCTGGCACTGGATCATCGAATGTAGTATCAAGGTGGTACCACTTGTTATCAATGTTCACTAAATTCCATGCGTGAGCTTGTCCATTCCCTGTACCTGTTACAATATGATTTTTAATACCTGCTTCTTGCAATAATTGATATGTTAATAATGTATATCCTTGGCAAACTGCAGAACGATTCGCTAACGCTTCATACGCTGTATACGCTTGATAAGAAGTATCATATGATACTTGTTTCACAACATAATCATGAATAGCTTTCACTTTTTCATGTTCATCCATACCTTGTTTAATGATAGAATTTACAATTGCTTTCGCCTGAGACCTTACATACTGTGTTTGCTCTTTTGATTCACGATACTTCACTTGTAGTGTAAACGTATAATTCCCAGGCATCCCTTTTATAGAATATTTAGTAGACGCTACATTATATTTTACATACTCATCAGCATCTACAATTTTATTATATTCTTTGTATAATTGGTCCATAACCTCTCTAGCATTTCTATCTTTTGTTTTATATGCGATTGTAATATTTTCATCCCGATCATCAATATGTTTTTTTAATTCTTTTCGAAAATCATTTAATAATTTAGCGTCTGATTGTGTAGTAACTACAGTCGATTTCGTAGCTGCGTAAGATACAGACGACGCGTGTAAGCTGCCCATTGCAATTGTTGAACAAAACAGGGCAGCTGTTACATACTTATTTGTCTTTCTCATCTCGTCACTCCTTACATTCTATAACTATACAAAAAAGTATCGTATAGTTTCAGAGTATACAATACTTTTTAAAATAGGTCATATGAGATTATGCATATTTAACATTTTTAAAAGGGTTGTTCTTTTAGAAAAAGAACAACCCTTTTTTTAGCAAGTTTGTAACACACAACATGTATTTTCAAAATGTCGATTTTTCAAGTCTTCATTTCCAATACAGAAATAAAGCATTCCTAAATCTCCCCACATCATATTACAATTTTTAGTATCTGAATCAATTTGGAATAAGAGCTTCATATGCTGTGGATCTATCCCCATATATTGTCCAGTCTCGTACAATACCTCATCTTGTACAGAGAATGGTTCTCCAAACATTTGATGATTATCATAGTTGTCTGGGATTAGCTCTTCAAGTAATTGCAAGAAACGATCTGAATCCGCCTCATCTTCAATGAAAAGCTCCGGTAATTTATACGTCAGTTCAAAAGTAATTGCACATTGGATATATTTCGCTTGTATTTCATCAGCTCTTCGTAATTGCTCTATAGGAACATCATTATAAAGTACACGGCCAGCTTCGGTTGGATCCACATCTTCTTCAAAGTAATTTTCAATACTAAAGAAATATAACATCCCTGTCTTAGGAAGATTATGATCCATGCCAACGTTTTGTAAATCACTTAAGTTAAATTGCGCGATAAAGCATAGAGGATTCCCTTTGTATGTTGGATATTCAAATGAATCCGGCAAATCAGGAACTCCACCCATTTTCGAACTACCTATCGCAATTGTTTCCTGTTTTTTTGGCACAACTTTTACACAAGGAAATACAGTATTAATAAGCTCCTCTTTTAAATGTGTCAGTCCATATTTATCAATTAATACTTCAATTTTTTTATCCATAAATTCTCCTTACATTTACATACTTATTTGTATCATAGCACAAAGATTATACTTCATTCATCGTAAAATCAACAAGCCTTCAAAAAAACGGGCTTATCCCTCGTACGCGAACAAGTTTAAAAGAGCATAGTATACATTGTTCCTACAAACACGATAGTTCTTTATTCCTTCCAGTACATTTTCCCCACGTTCATTTTCATTTTTAATATAAGGAGGAATTCCACATGGGTTACGGATATAGTTGCTGTGGTTACGGATACGGCGGCGGTGGCGGTTGTGGTTATGGAGGTTTCGCTTTATTAATCGTTTTATTTATCCTTCTAATCATCATCGGAGCTAGCTGTTGGGGCGGCGGATTCGGCTGCTAGTAAACTTAAAAACTATTGTAAAAAAGCACGTATTGTACGTGCTTTTTTGCCATTTTTAAATTTCCCATTAGAAAGGAAGTATGTTTTATGAAGATAGATGGTGTTTTCGAGGGAGGCGGTGTACGTGGAATTGCTCATGTAGGGGCAATTTGCGCATTAGCTGAAAAAGGCTATGAATGGGAGCGTGTTGCAGGGACATCAGCTGGTGCTATTATCGCAGCGCTTCTAGCAGCAGGATACTCCTGTTCCGAATTAAAAACGATTGTAACTGACATTGATTATGAAAAATTCACTAAAAAAACTTTTCTTGATAGAATCCCCTTTATTGGTAAAGGATTAAGCGCTTGGTCTACTCTAGGTATTTATTCAAATGTATTTCTCGAAGAATGGCTAGAAGACCTGCTTAGAAAAAAAGGAATTCATTTGTTTACAGACTTACCCGATTTGAATAAACTCAAAATTATCGCTTCAGATATAAGCAATGGTAAAATGGTTATTTTTCCTGATGACTTGCCAAACTACGGATTTTTAAATTATCGCTTCCCTATCGCTAAAGCAGTAAGAATGAGTGGAACCATTCCTTTCTTCTTCGAACCAGTGAAATGGAGAACACCGAAATGGAAACAACCTTGTTATATGGTTGACGGCGGTATTTTAAGTAATTATCCAATTTGGATTTTCGATTCACCGACTTCTCCTCGCTGGCCTACCTTTGGATTTCATTTTGTAAAAGATGAGATTCAAGCTGATCCCGCCCACTATGAAGAACCTATTTCCATGTTCAAAGGACTATTTAAAACGATGATGCAAGCCCATGATTTACGTCATTTAGATAAAGAATCAAAGGCTAGAACTATTACAATTCCAACAGGAACCATTACAAGTACTGATTTCCAATTAACTAAAGAAGAGAAAGAATGGCTCTATAACTCTGGTTATAATGCCGCTAATAAGTTTTTACAATCCTGGAATTTCAGGCAATATGTTGATGAATATAGAGACGGAAATCAGGATCGAAAAACAAACCGGTATTTCCGTCAACTTGACTCATAATTATATTATTTTCCCTGTCATACTTTAATAGTAAATAAGCCTAATAATATAGTATATTATTAGGCTTATTTACTTCTTATGTACTCTCCTATTGTTTAAGGATAAGTTAACCCTTCTGCTTCTTCCGCAGTAATTACTATATAACGATTTCCAGTTCTTAACCCTAACAATTCTGCCTTTTCAATTGCATCCTGTTTTGTTTCCGCATAAGCAGCTAAATATTTATCTCCATCAATCATTTGGCAAATCACATATTGTTTCATGGTTTTCTCCTTTTACCCTTTAATTAATTGTGCGATCTTTTTTATTCCAACTTCAATTTCTTCTACAGTTGCATATGAATAAGAAAGGCGCAAAAATTCATTTGCACTTCTATCATACAAAGTACCTGGATTTAATAAAATCTTTTCTTGCAAAGCTTTGTCAAATAAACTTCGATTCGAAATTGGGAGATTTATATGTAGCCAAATGTAAAAGCTTCCTACTGGCTCATGCCAAGTTGCAATGCCCCTACAATACTTTTCTAACATACTTATCATAAAATCTCTACGTTTTTTCAATTCACTTCTTACAAACTGTAAATGTTCATCATACAATCCATTTTCAAACCACTCCGCTGCAATCTGCTGGGATATAGAACTTGAACCATAATCAGTTTGCATTTTTATATCTGCTAATCTTTGAATAACGGATTCTGATCCAACAACCCATCCAATTCTTAAACCAGGACTAATGACTTTGGACATACTTCCAATATGTAGCACGATACCATTTTTATCATATGCCTTTAAAGGCTTTGAAATTGGTGCATCGAACCATAAATCTTGATATACCGCGTCCTCAATAATAGGTAATCCAATTTCATTACATATCTCCATCACTTCTTCCCTCTTCTTAGCGTTCATACTAAAATTGGTCGGATTATGAAAAGATGGGATCGTATATAAAATAGATGCGTTAAATTGTTTCTTATATTTTGTAATATATGAAGTATTTATACCATTCTCATTCATTGGTATTCCAATCAAACGCATTCCTGCTGATTGAAATACATTAAGCGAATATAAATATGATGGTTTTTCTAATAAAATTGATGCTCCTTTCGGAAGAAGCCCCATAGAAATAAGTTGCAGTGCTTGAATTGCCCCTGAAACAATTAAAATAGCGTCAGGAGATACATATACCCCGTGCCCTTTTAAATATTCCGCAATTTTTTCTCTTAAATGGAGATTTCCTTTCGGTTCCTCATACCCAAGTGTAACATTTGATTGTAAAATTTTATTAATAATACCCTTCATCTTTTTCTCAGGCAAGAGACTCGGTGAAAGTTCACCTGTTCCTAATCTAATTACATTAGGAGTAAATTCTGCTTGATTAATCTCTTGTACAGCAGGAAGATTCGGATAATGAAGTCCTGTTTCTACATAAGACTGCCAGTTTGGAGGCGGGGCATATGTAGAAGTACTCTCACTATTATTTATAACAATTGTTCCCTTCCGGCCATTCCCCTCAATATACCCTTTTGCTACTAATTCATCGAAAGCCATTACAATTGTACTTCGATTTACTTCAAACATATGCGCCAAATCTCTTTGTGAAGGTAATTTAGTTCCAACTGTCCATTCCCCATTAATAATTCTTTCTTTTATATAAGATTCTATTTGTTTATATAAAGGAATAGACGAAGACATATTAGGTTTCCAAACGAGCCTTTCCATTATCTCACCTCACATATTTTATGGTTGGTAACCTATCCAACCATATGGATGGATACAAATTTTCATTTCTTCTATACAATATAGACTATCATAATTAATCACATTAAGTAGGAGGTAATATAATGAGTGAAGCAATTATTCACGGTATCATCCTTGCATTTGGTCTTATCATTCCATTAGGTTTCCAAAATGTTTTCGTCTTTAACCAAGGCGCTAGTCAACCAAATATTTGGCGAGCTGCTCCTGTAGTCTTGACTGCATCTATATGTGATACATTATTAATATTAATTGCTGTACAAGGTGTCTCCCTTGTCCTCCTAACTTTCTCTTGGTTAACAACCACCTTGTATATGATTGGATTTTTCTTTCTTATGTATATGGGCTGGGTTATTTGGAGAAGCGATCCTTCAAATGATGTAAAACAAGACAAAAGCATGCCTTTAAAAAATCAAATTATTTTCGCCGCATCGGTTTCATTACTAAATCCACACGCAATTTTAGACACAATTGGTGTAATCGGAACAAACTCTATACAGTACATAGGAAGTGAGAAATGGGCTTTCACTTTTGCAACAATTATAGTTTCTTGGATTTGGTTTATTAGTTTAGCTTTTTCTGGAAAATTTCTAAAAGGATTAGACTCAACAGGAAAAACGATTACAGTATTAAATAAATTTTCAGGGCTAATCATATGGGGAGTCGCACTTTATATGTTAAAACAAGTTATTTTTCCTAACTAATGAAAGAGAATTGCATGTTATGTAATTAGCATGCAATTCTCTTTCAGATTATGAAGTTGGTTCCAGTTCCGGTTTCTGTTTTAACATCATTTTATCTTTTGCTGGTTTAATCCAAATAATTGCTATGACGGCACCAATAGCAGCGAAGATGCTTGTTAAATAAAATACTTCATGGTCCGCCCCTTTCATAAAAAAAGAATACAGGGGTGGTCCAGCTGCTACACCGATAAATCGCATTGAACTATAAAATGACGTAACTGTCCCCCTCTGCTCTTTTTCAATCCCTTGTGTAATAAGAGCATCTAAACACGGTAACGCAATACCAATTCCTATCCCCATAATAACGAGACAAAGAAGTAGCAAATAGATTCCTTTTAGAAATAAAGGTAAGAAGGTAGATGCAGCAGCCAGTAAAAATCCAATATAAATACACTTTTTCATAATATCTTGTTTATCTCCAATTTTTTTACCAGCCATATATGAGCTAAGTGATAGCACAAGCAAAGGAATAGCGAGTACACACCCTTTCCATATACCATGAATGTCGTACTTCGACTCCAGTATAGTTGACAGATAAAAAAGTATTCCGAATAAAATAAGCATAATAATTGCACCTAGTATAAAAATGGCAATTAACCATCTTCCCTTTTCTCGAAACGTAGAGATAATAGATTGAATAAATTCTTTAAGTGGTGGGGCTTCTTCTTCTTGTTTCTTCGCCTTTACTAGTACCAGTAATAAAATAATTGATATTACACATAAAACTGGAATCGCCCAAAATGGTAAGAACCATACAATAGCCGCAAGAGCTGATCCTAATATGGGACTCAATACTTTTCCAAATGTATTTGACGTCTCAATGATTCCTAAGCCTGCACTAACCTGTTTTTCATCTTTATATAAATCACCTACACATGGTATGACAACTGGCATAGCACCAGCAGCACCTATCCCTTGAATTGCTCTTCCGATAAGAATCCAAACGTAAGGGTTATCAACTTTCCATGATACCCAGCCCGTTATCGCTCCTCCAATAGCTGCAATTAATAAACTTGGAACCATTACCATTTTTCGTCCCCATCTATCTGATAAATAACCAGCAATCGGTATGAGTATAATTGCAATGATAGAATAAATTGTAATAATCATGGATACTTGGAAAGATGAAATATGTAATTTCTTTTCAATGGTTGGTAGGATTGGAATAAGCATTGAATTACCTAACGTCATAACAAGTGGAACTGATGCAAGTGCAATTAAACAACAGTTTTCTTTTTTTAACATGTTGATTTCGGAACCTTTCATCATATATTTCTTACCATATAATAGCCCTGCTGGAAATTATGTTTACATTCCACCAGGGCTATTTCATCTTTACTACTTTCCATTTACAACAAAAGAAATTGGGTAAAATATAGCATTACTCCTATTCTTTGAATCCTGTTCACAATATATCCATACCAATTAATTGAAAATAAAAAAGAAAGGAAGAATCCTTCCTTTCTCCTATAACCTTCTACATTTAGCGAGTATATCCGCCACCAAGCTGTTGTTCTGCCATCGCTACAAGGCGTTTTGTAATTTCACCGCCTACAGAACCGTTTGCACGTGAAGAAGTATCAGCTCCAAGTTGTACACCAAACTCTTGTGCAATTTCATATTTCATTTGATCTAGAGCTGCTTGTGCTCCATGTGATGCTAATTGATTAGCGTTACGATTTCTAGCCATTACCGATCACCTCCTTATATATATTAAATTGTATCAAATCCGAAATTAAATACATGGTAATTTTTGGTTATTTATTTCATAAAAAAAGAGTCTCTTAAACGAGACTCTTACATCATTTCATCTTATGAGGTTACTACTTCTAATTTTCTATTTGTTAATGCTCTCATTTCTTCTTTCAATATATCTTTCGCATTATGCCCAAACCATTCAAGCGAAGCAAAATAATCAGTATTTCTCACTTCCCGGATGATTTCATCATAATTTACTATACCTTCAAATAATGGAACCATTCCTATACGACTTCCAGCAGCGGCATATACATTATTTGGTTCAAACACATGTAAATACTCCGCTGATGATATATTCTTAAAATGGTAATGTTGTATCCACGGCTTTAGTCGCTGAAAACTATCTAACGGGTCTGCACCAGACTCCCATATATGAAGGAAATCAAGGTTTATTTTCAAATATGGATGATTTACTTCTTCTAACAATTTCAAAGTAGACGGCAAAGTATCCGTTAACGTGTTTGGATGTGTTTCTAATAGTACATACATATTGTGCTGAGCAAATAGATCACAAATCATGTGAATTCGCTTCACATACTCTTTTCTCTCTTGTTCCGAGAAATCCTCACTACCTTTTTGCCCAGCAAACGTACGAATTTTATTTGTATTAAACCAATTAGCTAGTGTTACCAGCTGCTCACATTTTTCCATCGTTTTTTGAAAATCTGCTAATAATGATATGTCCAAGTAATCACTTATCATCGTGACCTCTAAATTTTTATCCTTTAAATAATCTATTTCTCGTTCTGTCGTTTCACGCTCTTGCATATATAAATTTTGTGCATGAGTCCCCCACAACTCAATTCCTTCAAAACCGTTTTCGTATGCAAATTGAACAATATCAGTAAATGAAATTAGTTGATGGCGAAATGAAATTGTACATAGTGAATATTTCATAGGTTTGAACTCCCTTACCTTAAATTCAATGAACTTGTATTAGTTAAGACAGACTGATTTGTTTTCATATCTTTCCATGACAGAAACTGTTTCTCTAATTCATCCTTAATCTGCAGTTCAATTGTATTCATTTCATCAAGCTTCTCAACAATTGGTATTAACATATCTTTATCGTTTGTCATTACCATTTTGATTGCGCGATACTGTACATTTGTAAATCCTTGTACAATGTCTTCCACTCGATCACACCAATACTCAAATTCTTGCTCCGCATATTGTAACGTTTCACGGAAGTATGCAAAGGCATGTTCATAGCTATATTTACGTATTGCCAATACGGGTATTTGCTTTACTGCCGTTACGAGCCCAGAAAGTGAATACCCATCCTCTTCATTTACCATTTTTATAATTAAATTTTTTAATTCCATAGTTAATTCATTATCATTCTTTTTGAATGTTTCCATGAAATAACTTTCTATCATCTCTTGTGTCGGCTCCTGAATTCCCTCTATATCAATGAAATAGCCTCCACCAAATGGGTTGTCTTTAACAGAGTGAAGCACTTTATCTTTTTCCATATTCCCTTCCCAGCGAAAATCAGGATCAAGCATGAACCATTCATTTTCTTTCTCTGTTTTTGATATCATTAAATAATGTGGAAACGGTTTTTGATGAAACTTATTTTCTCTCTCTGGTAATAAAGACATATCGACCATTACAATTATGTAACGATTTTCAGGCTTATTTTCCACTAATTCTAAAAATGTTTCTACATTGATACTCTTATCTTTTGAATAATCATACCATTCGTTCACTTTTATCCCATACAATTTTTCATACCAAAGCAAGTAATTGTCATGGTTAATGTTTTCGGAATGATAAGAAATAATCCCGCCTTCTGTTATATCAAAATCTCCATCCCATAATCCGAAATAAAATGGACGGAAATCTATATCACTACGCCTTTTTATAATTTCACAAAAACAACTCACTAAACAGTGAACTTTAATTGAAGTCATACTCTCACCCACTTTCTCAAAGTTAATTATTCATATTTTCTGCTTGTAACGGCTTTAACTCTTCCATAAAGTCAAGCAAAGATCCTACTGTAAGAAATGCCTTTGGATCTACCTCATCTTCTGGAACACATAACTTTAATTCCATTTCAATGTATACAATAAGCTGCAACATCATTACTGAATCAATATATAAATCTTGATTTAAACGCATCGTTTCTTCTAAATGCGTTACATTTTTCAGTTCCATTTTTTCTCTCATAATGCTTAAAACTGCTTCTTTTAACATTTCACGCCTCATGTTGTTATCTCTCCCATCTCTAATAACTTCCGACTTACTTTCCCTGTTTTATTTTTCGGAATCTCTGCTACATTTTCAATTTCATGCGGTACTTTATAAGACGGTAAATGCTGTATGCACCATTCTCTTATTTGTACTGGTTCAATACGAGAGACTACTTTCGCTTTTACTATTTCCCCCATCACAGGATGCTTGCCACGGTATACAATCGCCTCCTGAATACCTTCTAATCGAAGCATCGTTTCTTCCACTTCTATAGGAAAGACCTTTAGACCGGACACATTAATAACATCATCTATTCGCCCCATAAAATGAAGGCCACGCTCAGATTCATACCCTAAATCTTTCGTAAAAATTTCCTTCTCGGCAATTTTTACTACGATTTCTTCAGGCTCGTTTTCATCTGATCCTATGTTTATACTTACATGTGGAAGTGGTTTTCCTAAATCTAAATGACTCTCCATATCATGACATATACTAATGCAACCAGCTTCAGAACAGCCGTACTGCTGCATCATGTATTTCGTCATGCCCTTTAACTTATAAAATAACGTTTCCGGCAAAGGTGATCCAGATGTCATAATTTTATGAAACTGAAAAGTCCCTTGTGGAAAACTCCCCATAATATGTAACATAAGTGGTACTGCATATATGATATGTTTTTCGGTATTACGAATTATATTTAATGCGAATTTAGGGTTTTTATTTGTGATGATTATAGGCTTGCTACCTCTCGTAATTGCTGATAACGTGCCACAAATTAATCCGTATGAATGTGAAACTGGAGCCATTACAATTGGCACTTCGTCTTCTTCACATTTTAAAGCTTCATTGTAAGCAGCAATTTCTGTTTCAATTTCCGTCCATGCTCTACGAATAAGTTTTGGCTCTCCTGTTGTGCCTGAACTATATTGCAATAAAGACGGTTCTTCTTGTAATAGATTTGGAACTTCTAATTTTGTAAAGTCGTTACTTTCTCCGTATAAAAGTGCAGTACACTTTGCGCGATTTGCCATTTCAATAGCTGTATCCTTTGGCGTATCTTCATGAATAAGTAGTACAGATGCTCTTTTTTCTTTTAGGAAAAACACAAGCGTAATAATATCGAATGGATCTTTCAGACAAAGTGCAAATCTATTTCCTTCTGCTTCTTGAAATTGTTCCACTCCCTCGTAACCTTGTAATCTCAATTCAAAATCATATTTGCTAAATTCTTGTTTATTAACGATTAGCATGATTTCCCCCTGTAACAACTGATTTTTGTATTGTAAGTTGCTTTGCTCTATACAATGGATTTGGAACTTCATGAACAAGCGATTCCACATCCATATATAAACGACGCTTCGTTAATTGCTCTGCATGAAATGTAGGTGCATATAATTGTAATGCTTCAAAACGTTCTTTCAAATGCGAAAATCTTTCAAAATGATTTTCTATTTCTTCAACAAGAATGATCCAAAATTGTTCCTCTTTCAACTGATACTCATCTGCCAGCACGAAAGCCAGTTCACCTAAATTGAACAGGAAAAGCGCATCTAAAACCATTTCTTGTAAACATTCAATACGGTCCATTTCAAAGAAATCATTCATTTTACCATTCGCATATGTTTTATGCATTTTAGTAAAGTCAGGACATTTTCCGATTTCTTTCAAAAATGGACGATAAAACTCAAGTCCTTCATGAAAGTCCTTTAATGCAACCCGGACAGGTAGCCCTTCTTTATGGACTAAAATCATATTTTGACCGTGTGATTCTAATGCGATCCCGTGCTCTACAACAAGATGTAAAACCGGTATTATCGCTTTTTGAATAAGTAATTGCATCCAATTTTCTATTCCATATTTGTTTAACCATGCATCAATAATTGGTGTACTATCTTTCTTTTTTGCATATAAGCCGTTAAAGGGAACGGCATCCTCTTGTTCATCTAAATATTCGTGAACGCTTTCACGCCAAATACATCCTAATGAACCATATGTAGCTTTCTTATTCGTACCATACGTTACACTTGAAAACTCCTTTAATAAAATCAAGCGCGATTCATCCCTTAAATAAGGATCCTGACTTACGACATCACTTAACCAATTTGATATAGCTGGTGCACTCACAACCGAATGTGGTTTCAACGTACGGATAGTTGAAGTATTGAGTAAATTCATCGATAACTTAACGTACGGCTTCTTTGGATTCGTAATATTTCTTAACGTTCTCATTGACTGTTGCGCGCAGTAATCATCCGATGATTCCCCTAAATAAATTACATTCTTCCCCTGTATATGATCAGCATAATTCGGAATAATAAAGTTCTCCCACTGCCAAGGATGGACTGGGATAAACAAATACTGTTTTGGATTACATCCCATATTTTGAATGCGATTTATATATTCTTCTATTTTCTGCTCACCAATTTCTTCTGTTAAAGTATTGCTATAAATCATTTCATTTTCATAACCTGCAGTCGCATATTTCTTATGTACTGCAATCCATATGAGTTTTATTGGCTTCATGAATTCATATCCATATTGAAAATTGTCACGATATTGAAATCCAATGCGTGCTTTATAGCTAGGATGATATGGGTGGCCGTCTATTAAATGGCTTTCAAGCTCATCGTAAGATTTTTGAGTATATTCTTCCTTATTATTTCTTTCATATTGTGCAATCGTGTCTTTAAATATTGTTTGTTCTAATTCGTGAATAAAAGAATCTAATCTAGTTCGTTCTACGTTCACAACCCGAAAAACTTCTTCTAAAAATTGCGACACAGATTGTATTTCTTGTTGTTCATCTTGGACTCTTATTATTAATGAGTCTAAAGAAATACGTCCAAATGTCATTCTTTCTCTTCCATGGCATTGATACGAAACACTTTTGTTTTCTTCATCAAGTCCTTGTATAATAAAAAAAATTTGTTCGTCCTTCTCTACACGAACTGGCGTTATAATCCCCTCATAAATTAACGATTCTACTAATTGACGTAACACTCTTCTTCGCACTGAAATGTAATCTTCTGATTCAAGTGCCTTCAATATTTTCGTTTGATACATATCCACTTTCATAAACTCCTCCACTTTATGACTAAATACCAAATTCCATTATTTGTATTACGTGAAATTTTAACGCTATTTATGAACGAACAGCCACTTCTCTAACGAGTGGATTATGTACTTGCACATAAATTGCTTGCTCTAACGGATTCGTTAATTCATCGACATCGAAAAATCTCGTTAGTAAATTCGCTTTACATGCCAACTTATCCTCTTCCAACAACTCTCTTAAAAATGTAGAAGGTTCACGGTTATATGGAAGGAATGATTCAAGTACAGACCTTAATTCAGAGAGAAGAATTTCCTCCTTAATTAATCCTGCTGTACCAAAACCGTTAATAAGTCCAAACATATGATTAAAAATTAAATAGTAACGAAACCTTTCATCTACAATATAATCGTCATATAAATTTCCAGTACGTTCTCCAATACCAGATAACTCATTATTAAGCATCTCTTTCATTGAATTACAGAAATAAAAACCTTGATTATCACGGAAGTAAAACTTAACTGGATAACCATCTTTCAATTGAACAACACTATTTTGTTGATGCGCTTCTAATGCAACGCCATAACGTAAATACATCCATACCATTGGCTTTAAAGAGATATTCATATATCGTCTAAACCACTCTAAACTTACTTCTTCACAGCTTCTACCTTCTAAATCCGCTAAGCGATGGATAATATTTGCTAAACGAGTTCTTTCACCCGGGATTGCATCTTGTACTAATCCAGCGATAAGCGTTGCATCATTTTCATTTTCACTATAGAATGTGTTTTCTCGAATAATTACTTCAAATCCAGACTCTTGTGCCCCGTATTTTAAAGTAATAAAGGCCGGATCACATATAAAATCAAATCCTGGAAACTTTTCTAACACCTCTCCAATTTTAGTATTCAATATTTTCTTACCTTCAAGGCCGCTCTCAAGTTCCTTCAATTTATTAATACGCATTGAATTCGTCACCTTTACAGGGAATGAAAATTTGAGCATATACTTTGAATGAGGATGATATAACGTCCTAAGTGATGATGTGGCCATATAACACTTACCTACTGGACCGATATATTCCAGTACACCTTGATTCATCCAATTTTGCACATAAGATTGATGTAATAGCCATTCTGCTTGCAGCGGATGGATTGGAATCAATGAATATTCATCTTCTTGACAATACTTTTCAATAAATGGCTTACTAACCTTATCGTCATTCTTTAATTCTTCTTTTATCATCACTGTTGTAGAATCTTGTAACAGTGAATTCTCACTTACTAGACTTTTATGTGCGCGAAAATAATGAAGCTGGCATTCTCCTTTTAATTCAGGAGAATACATTGAGCTTTTCCAATCCAATATACCTTGTCTACTCTTTGGGGTAGGATGAGTTAAATGTCCAAATAATAAAGATTGCTCCGCCTCTATAAAAGTTGTATGGAAACCATATAATTCAGCTGTATCCTGTTCCCTTCCTCGTATAAATCCCTCAATATTTTGACAACTACGAATAACTCGAAGCATAAGTTCAGCAGGATTCGTACCCTCTCCATAGTTCATAGACATTTCTTTTATTAAAAACGTAATAACCGTAACATAATCTGCTTTTATGACATTCTTACTTTCTCCAATTTGATAATAAAATTGTTCTCCAAACAAATGACGGTCTGTTGGTGATTTATATATAACTTCTCCATACAAAGTAACGTTTTGTGCCGATAACCGACAGCATAAATAAGTCGGGATAGTATCTCTTTGAAATGAATGACAGAAAATATCCTCTATCCTTTTATCCTCCGTAATCCATTCTCCACTTCCTGTTTCTCTTAAATAACAATTTAAAAAGCTTTGTATTGTTGCATGTTCCGCGATTTGTTTCGCATGCTGCATACTGCTCCTCCTCTTTTAGACGAACACTATTAAAATTTTCATAAAACTATCGATAATTGAATTTCATTATCAATCATAATTTTAATTGATAATGATAATCATTTCAATATATATTTCAGAATTTTTTTATCTAGCTAAATTTTTTACCTTTTCGAAACATTTAATCCATCAACAAAAAAATACACCAATATAATAATTGATGTATTTTTTCATTCTTGTAAATTAAGTTTACATAATAATATTATCGAATTCTAAATTGATAGTGATTTGTATAAACAATCCATATCTCGCCAAGCATATGCTATTTCTTCTACATTTAGTCTTTCTAAAAGTTTCATGTAAATTTTTTCCGGATTATATTTTTCATAAAACTTTTTAGAAGGATTATTAGCAACCACCCAAACTAACAGAGATTGCATATTATCTTTTTTACAATCAGATAGTAAAGCTTGAAATAATCTTTGTCCTATCTTCATTCCTTGATACTCTTGTAAAATGTATATTGCATATAATTCCCCATCACAATTATATGTCCCTGTTCTTTCAGCTCCACCATCGATAAATCCGATGATTTCCCCATTTAACGTCTCTGCTACAAACCTATATTGCTTCTTATCATCTTTTTGGAAGATGCTTTTCCACAGGTTTTCTCGTTGTTCATACGTTATATTGTCTAAAACCCCGTTAGAAAATATCCCTTTATACGTTGTTTTCCAGCTTTCCACATGCACTTTTGCTATACTTGCAATATCATTTTTCGTTGCCCTTCGAACATGTATCTCCATCACTTGTATCCCCCTTTGTAATTAATTATAGAAAAATGTTTCTTTTCATTAAAAAAAGAGTGAATTTTCTCACTCTTTTTATCTACTTTCAACTTCTACAGATACAACATGATCGATCTCTTTTAAAGAACTATATAATTCAGTTGTATATAAATCTTCTGGAGCTAAAATTACCATTTCTAATTGCTGAGATGCTCCATTATCAATATCTTTAATTTTCACTCGTTTCACTTGCATATTTAAATTTTTAATTTGCTTAAAAATCCCATCTAACTCTCGATGCTCGTTTACGGTAATCTTTATTGATAAGTCTTTTTGTCTCAATGAATACGGTCCTGCAATTTTCACAATTTGAGGAAGTACATTGATTGCTAAAATGATTAAAATCATTGCAACCGTCGCTTGTATATAAAACCCTGCTCCAATCGCAATACCTAAAGCTGAAGCAGCCCATACCATTGAAGCTGTCGTTAATCCAGAAATAACGTCATTACTTCTTCGTAAAATTACACCTGCCCCAAGAAAACCGATACCACTAACAATTTGGGCAGCTAATCGCATTGGATCCATATTCGTATGACCCGGTACAGAATATACATTTACAGATTCAATTGAAACTATTGTAATTAAACAACTTGCTACAGAAATAACCATACTTGTTTTCACACCAAGTGGTTTATTCTTTAGCTGCCTATCTATCCCGATGAATAATCCTAAAAAGAGTGCTAAACCTAATTTGAATAAAAACTCATATGACATATTTCATTCTCCTTACTTTACAATGTTTTCCTTTGAATAATACACTATAACTCTTTTATGATATCAATTCCAGTCTTTTCTATTCATTTAACGACAAAAGCCGAAAAAACATTTTTTACAATGTTTCCCCGGCTTTCTCTATAGCTTTTTTATTACGATTAAGGTCATTCTTTATTTTTGTTCTTTAATCTTAATCTGTGCATCTTTGTAAAATGCTAATTTACTGTCATTATACTCTTTTGTGTATTTGTTAAATTGTTCTTTCGCCTTTTGAGCTTCCACATTTAACTCATTAACAGTTTTAACTTTTTCACCAATTTCTTTTAACTTCGTTTCTTTTACTTTTAATTTTTCATACAGCTCTTTTTCAGTCGCCAAGGCTTTCGTGTAATCCTCATTCATCTTTTGGAATGCATCATAACGGTTTTTATACGACTCTTCTACTGCTTTAGCTTGTTTTTGCAATTTCTTATCTTCAAGCTTCTCTATATTGCTTTGAACTGATGTCGTCTCCTTCTGAGCTTTCTCTAACAGCTCTTTCTCGTTTTTCAATACTTTCTCACGCTCATTTACATTTGCAGTAGCTTCCTCTATCTTTTTCGTAACTGCTTCATTATGTTCTTTACCTTCTTGCAAAATTTGAGAATATAATTCTTGCCCTTGCTTTTCTAATTGCTCTAACTTTTTCGTATCATCAGCTAACGATTTTTCTTGTGTCGCTGCTGTTTCAAAAGCCGTATATAAATTTTCTTCTGGTTTTTCACCGAAACAACCTGATAATAATCCTACTGATAATGCTCCAACTACTGCTACTTTTCCATACTTCAACTTCAATTCCTCCAATTACATACGGTTATCGTGCCAGAAATTCACTGGGAAGTGATTCTCTTCATGGTATGCCTCAAATTCATAACCTTTTTCTTTTAGACCCTTCAAAATTGCTGGCACAGCAGCAACTGATTGCGGGTGAATGTCATGCATTAAAATGACTTCTTGCGGTTTTGTTGCACCAGCTAATACATTTTGAGCGATTTGCGCTGCCGCTGCATCAACTGGTACTTTATTGTATTTCCAGTCTAAAGAGTCAATTGTCCAGTCCCACACTTTTAAACCATCCTCAACTACTTTATTTCGGAGACCTTCATTTAAACCAGGCATCGATCCGTATGGAGGACGTGTTAATTTAGGGGCTTTCCCAATAATATTTGCGATTAAGCCTTGATCTTCTTTCATTTCATTAACATACTCGCCATTTTTATATAACTTCGCAAAATTGTGTGTCATACTATGCATTCCAACATAATGTCCTTCTGCATTTTCACGCTTTACTAAATCAGGAAACTGTTTCACATTCGCACCAATTAAAAAGAATGTCGCCTTCGCATCATGCTGTTTTAACATATTTAATAATTCAGCCGTATATTTTCCTGGCCCATCATCAAATGTAAGGTAAGCAACTTTTCTTTCCTGTCCATTAAAACGACTTGGTGCCGTTTTATTCATTTCAACTTTTGATTGTTCACTTGCAAGCTGCACTACATTTTCTTGTTTCGCAACAGCTTTTGCTGGTGAAGTAATAGATTGAAACATGAAATACCCAATAGCTACTACTGCAATCGCTATTAAAACAACTACAACTCGTTTAATTTTAAAAGCCTTTTCCATTCTATCGAATCCCTCTCCCTATTAATCTCATATATAAATCACCCAATATAATTATACATCTATTTATTTTATTACACTATATAAACAAATTATATATGAATTATAGTGGGAGTTTTATCAAAATCGTTGTACTCTTTACTCTTTTCATGCCAATTCTTAATTGTACTATGTACAACTTTCAAGAAGATTTGTTTTAAATTTGCAATGAGATGAATCTATTCTCTCTACTTTAGGAGTCAATTACCAATTCTTCTCCTCTAGTATATCGTACAATTACACCTTTTGTTTATATAAATTTAAATGATTTAAATATAGATTTGAAAAATTTAGTAGCTTTTCTACTAAAAAACAAATAAAGCAATCTATTTCCATAAAAAAAGATTGGCTGAGGCCAACCTTTTTTATACTTATTCATTTCGAGTTGATTTTGGTGTAACACCTAAATGCTCATTTAACTTATTCGAAATATCTTTCACATTTTTTTCGTTTGGAATGTAATAATAAATACCACCAATACGTTTATCCGTACCTTCTATTTGCAGTTTTTCCATTTGCAGATCAGATCCAGCCATATTTTTCGTAATAGCAAGCATATCATCAAATGTTAAGTTTGTTTTCATGTTGTTATCCACTGCATCAAGTAAAGAGCCCATTTTGCTAATTGATTGAACAGACATAGCTTTTTTCGCAATTGCTTCAATTACAAGTTGTTGTCTTTGACCACGCATTGCGTCACTGTCAATTTTACGCGTTCTCGCAAGTGCAAGGGCTTGTTCACCATTTAAATGTTGGTAACCTTTTTCTAAATGAATCATACCTGCTTGGTCTTTACTATCTTGTTCTGTGAAAGTAACCGGTACATCAATATCAATACCACCAATTGAATCTACAATTTGTACAAATGACTCAAAGTTAAACTTCACATAATAATCAACTGGAACATTTAAAAATCTTTCCACTGTATCTCTTGTACTTTCAACACCACCAAATACGTGTGCGTGTGTAATTTTATCTAATTTCTTTCTAGATGGAATATAAACACGTGAATCACGAGGAATACTTACTAATTTAACGGATTTATCATCTTTATTAATTGTCGCTAATAAAAGTGCATCTGTTCGAACCGCTTCGCCATATTGGCTTTTTCTCATGTCGCTTCCGTCGACACCCATGAGTAAAATCGAAATATTATCCTTTAAAGGTTCCACTTCTTTGTCCCTTTTTGATGACTTATCAATTTTTGCATATGCATCACTTACAACAGCTTTTGCTTTGTTATATATAAACGATCCATATCCTACTCCTCCAAAAATAAGTAGGAAAAATGGAATTAAAATGAACCATTTTATTGATTTTCTTTTAGAACGTTTTTTACTACTTCTCGTATTTTGTTCTAATTCAGAGCTCATGTTCATTCTCCTCTCTTTCTCTTTTCCTAGTATAATGTATGTCTAGTAATCTTCATATTGAATTTCCTTTCAATCACCTTACATTTTTGTAAGGTTACTTCATAAATTCAATATGTATTCCATTTCACATTATACTCTTGTGCTTATTTTTAGCAAGTCACTATTTATCAACTTCAAAAATTCAAAACTTCAAAATATTCGAATTTACAGATTTATCATTCTGTTATTTGAGGGTAGTAAGATTTTCACCTCGCAATTTAGCAGGAATAAAGAGTCAAGTTTTGCCGTGAAATCTTGATTGGTGATGGCTAATAATCAGTGAGGGATAAATCCCCCACTGATTAAAGTTTCACTTTATTATTTCTCATTTGGTGTGTATATGATTTGCTTCCCATGATTATAAATTAAAGCTGACTTTGCTTTTATTTTCGTTTTTTCTATTTCCACATCATCATTAGAGAAATTCACAATGATTTTAATATCTTTTCCATATGAAGCAGATTGTACTAGCTTATCTTCTGACAGATATGCAAAGGCCGTCATTTCTTCTTTTACTGCCTTTTCATGAACATCATTCCAAACTTTCAGATGCTCTGTAATTTCTTTTTTATGCTTATTCCACTCTACCTCATCTAAATGGTATAAAGGTGGAACATTATACAATAATTCATATAACATACGATTTCCAACCTCGTCCTTTACCTTCAAACTTCCCCATTCCCAGTGGTGCGTTGTAATAACCGAATCATTGTATACTAGTTTATATAATGGCACCGAATATACTGGATTTAAATATACTTGCTTATATTCTTCTTTCAACGGTACTTGTTTTGCATATTTTTCTGGAACATTTTGATTTGGTGACCAATACCCACCGACATAATACGGACTTGTTTTATTTTTCCTCATATCTTCATCGTCCCATTTAATTACAGGCGTTTCAATTCCGTGTGCAAATGCAATTGTACTACTTGCAAAATCATTTCCACCTTCAGAACCTACTACCATCCCTTTTTCTTGCGCAATATAATCCATTCGTTTTAATCGTGCTTTTAAATCTTGTTCTTGTGTCGTTAAATGTTTTGTTGAATAATCATCATAAATTTCACCCGTCGCATCACAGTCAATAAACCATGAATTATATTTAGGGCCATTTTGTAATATATCGTTCATTCGTTCTTTTACACTAGGAAGTGATAATGTCGGATTTAACTTTCGGCCTCTCCCTAAAAACCCTTGCACTTTCTCTCCATTTTTCTTCGCTACAGTTGCTTCTTCGTATAACGATGGATCATTAAAGGAAGCTGTGTTCCAATTTTTATCACCTTTTTCGTGGATGGAATGATAAGAATCATACGGACCAACTAAATATCCCATTTTCTTAGCTTCTGTTACGAAATTAGGCTGTATAAATCCTTGTTCCCAGTTCGGCAGACCAATCCACGCTTTGTCTATACCTGCTTCTTTCATTTCCTTTATAATATCTGTTCCATCTGCGTTACCCCATTTACTTACTTCTTCAACCGCATCACCAAGTATCGACTTTAATAAATGCTTATTTAAGTTATATAACTCCATCTTCGATAAGTTATCTACACCTTTTTTTAATAACTCACTAGCCTCCTGATCAACTTTCGGGAAAATATCCTCTTTATATAATTCCTTCATTGATAATGCTTCGTTTACATAACGTAAAATAACATTTTTTTGATACTTATCAATGAAATCTTGTTTACTTACTTGTTCAAATACATTCAGTTCTCCAGGCTCTGAACTATTCTTTTGAATAAGCTCTTTTATATGGCTAAACATTGGGCTATTTATTTGCTCCCTTAGCTTTGGCCAATTTACGTTACTTTCTGATAAACCATTTTGATTCCAAAAATAAAAATGACCTGCACCGTAAAGTTTTTCAATTTCTTTGTTTTTTCTAGCCTTTTCTTGTAATGTTTTAAATTCACCTTTTTCAATAATATTGTCCTTGTATAGTTTTGCGATACTTACTGCATCATTATTTGTCACATATAACTGAAATCCATATGTTTTATTTTTATTTATACTCGGGAATTCATGTATAAAATCAAACCCTATTTTCGGGTCCGAATGAAATTTCAATTCATTATTAAATATATTGTTCGCAATATATACAATCGAATATTTCGACCCATTTAATGCGAAAAACTTCATGGAAAATGATTCAGCAAATGAATATGCATCATCCTTCAAAAACTTCTTCCAATTCTCATCATTACTTGGAATTTTCTTACCTTCCCATAACGGAAGTGTATAATTTTCAGCTTGTACTTTCGGCCATGTAAAACTTTCTGCACCAGTCGATTCCACTTCAATATTTAAGTGATCTTTTTTCTTTTCTAAGTTTACTTTTACTTTTTGATCTGGATATTCCCACGATGTACGATCCTTGACTTTTTTCAAATTCGACACCTTCATTTTCGGTAACGGTTGTGATGCCTGTTCTTTTATACCATCATGTTCTACAGTTAACGTGAAAGTCTCTGGATTTACATCGTAAGTAAAATCTTTATACGCGGCTTTCTTTATTTTAGACTCTTGTAAAGCATTATTACCTTTTACATCACACCCGACTAAAGTCGAAAATGACATAGTAGTAAGAAGACATATTGCTATCATTTTTTTCATCTTCTGCACCTCCACCACTGAATATACAGGTGCTTTGTTACAGGAATGTGGCAAAAAATAATAGAGCTAGCATATCGCTAGCTCTATTTGGATTATTAAAAATAAGTTCACATGAACACCTATAGCCTGCTTAAAAGATATGTAATACAGTGACCGTGCTTTTTCTTTCTCACTAATTACGAGACCAAACAAATCAAAGTTTTAATAAGCATTCCTTAACTGAAAAAATAAGTGTATATAATGTATCCTAAAAGTAGCACTAAGATGATTATCCCTGTACTTCTCCAATTCATACCACCTGCCATATCAACTGGACTACCTGATTCTGCTCTATTGAGTCCATCATTCAAAGAACCGGTAGGATTATTTTTCAATTCACTTTGTCTCATACGTTCTCTTTTTTCTTCTGGTGACTCTTTTGAACTCATATAATCACCTCCAAAATTAATATTCATTTTATATTCTCTTTCTAAAATATTATTACTCCTAAAAAAATTCCAGTTAAAATAGATTCCCCATAACTTAAAGAAAGCTAGCAATGCTAGCTTTCTTTATAATTCAATACGTTCTTCCTTATTTACAGTAATCCCTTTATGATCAATTTCAAGCTCACATACTTTCATAGCTGCAAATACTCTCGCTAATTGGTCAGCAATTTCTTGACGCTTCTCATACGGAGTTAAAATAAAAATGGATGGTCCCGCACCACTAAGGGCTGTGCCATATGCTCCGAATTCTTTTGCACATTTACGAATTGATGGTAATAACGGTACAAGTTCTAAACGATATGGCTCATGGAAATGATCTCTTTCCATCATTTCACCTACAACTTCCCACTTCTTTTGACATAACGCAGCTACTAATACGTTACTTATCGCACTAGCCTTAACCGCTTCATGAAACGGAAACATCTCTGGTAATACAGATCGACTTTCATCCGTATTTAGCTCTTCATTCGGAATAAGAGAAATTACGCCTAATTCCTTACTTTCAATCCTTACGACCGAAACATTCTTTCCATCAAGTGCTCCGATTACAGTTCCACCTAAAATAGAAGCAGCAACATTATCTGGATGTCCTTCAAAATTTGTAGCAATTTGAACTTTTTGATCAGTTGTTAAATGTAAATTTCCAAGTTGATTCGCAAGCTCTATTCCTGCTACAATTGCCGACGCGCTACTTCCTAGCCCTCTTGTCAGCGGAATATTACTAGTAACTTCTATTATATAGGGGGATAAAGAAGGACATACTTTACATGCCGTGCTAACAATTAAATTTTTATCGTCTTTTGGAATTGAATCTTCAAATGAATGGATGACTTGCCATTTATCAGCTGTCCCCTTTACAATGACCTCTAAATATAATGATAATGCTATTCCTACTGAATCAAATCCAGGTCCAACATTCGCTGTACTAGCAGGAACACGAACGCTTAATGGTATCACGACATAATCACCCCTTTTATATGCTCTTTAATTTGTTCTATATTATTTGAAACATTTGCAATGTCTAATTTATTAGAAGAAATAGCGATATCAGGATCTTTCAAACCGTTTCCAGTTAAAACTGCAACAACAGTTTCTCCCTTTTTGATTTTTCCAGATTGAACATGTTTAATTACACCCGCTAATGAAGCATTTGATCCTGGCTCTGCAAAAACTCCTTCTGTTTTTGCTAACAATCTATACGCATGTAATATTTCTTCATCTGACACCATATCTATTTCACCATTAGACTGTTCGGCAGCCTCTACTGCATACGACCAACTTGCCGGATTACCGATGCGAATCGCTGTTGCGATTGTTTCAGGTGCCTCAATGACATGTCCTTTTACAATTGCTGCTGCTCCTTCCGCTTCAAAACCGTGAATTCTTGGCTTCTTATAGCCTTTTTCTTTCTCATATTCACAGAAACCTTTCCAGTATGCTGTAATATTACCCGCATTCCCAACAGGGATAGCTAAAACATCTGGTGCATTTTTCAACTGGTCACAAATTTCAAATGCTGCTGTTTTTTGCCCTTCAATTCGGTAAGGATTTACCGAATTAACTAATGTAATTGGCTCCTCTGCAGCAATATTTCTTACAGCCTTAAGTGCATCATCGAAGTTCCCTTCTATTGAAATAATTTCCGCTCCATAAGCGACCGCTTGTGCTAATTTCCCATGCGCAATCTTTCCTTCCGGGATTACGATAATACATTTCATTCCGAGGCGGGCCGCATATGCTGCAGCTGATGCTGACGTATTACCTGTTGATGCACAAATGATTGCCTCCGAACCTTCTTCTTTCGCCTTAGCAACTGCCATTACCATACCACGATCTTTAAACGAGCCTGTCGGATTCGCTCCTTCATACTTCCCGTATAACTGAATCCCTAATTGTTTTGATATATTTAATAATGGAATAAGGGGTGTATTCCCTTCCATTAAGCTTACGTCAGGTGTGTTTTCATTCACTGGTAAATAAGAAGCATATTGTTTTAATAATCCTTTATACATATTGTTTTTCCTCCTCAATAATATAGTAACTGTTTATTTCACTTGCGACAGCTTCTATCGCTCCTAAAACTCGTTCAAATTGATACTTTGAAGTTTGATGTGTCACAACAACGACTTCTGCAAGTTCCCTATTTAAAGGTAATTGGATAACCTCTTTTAAACTTACAGAATAATTAACGAAACATTCTGTTACTTTTTGCAACATCCCTGGCTCATCTCGTAATGAAATACGTAAGAAATATTTCGAAACAACTTCTTCATCTCCTTGTAATTCGTAAGGCACTGGTTCTTTTAACGCACTTTTATTTTTCGGAACTTGATTCATATTTTTAACGATTGAAATAATATCACTTACTACAGCAGAGCCAGTCGGTAACTTCCCAGCTCCAGGTCCGTAAAACATCACTTCTCCTACTGCTTGGCCGTGAACATACACCGCATTGAACTCATTATTTACATTCGATAACGGATGATGACTTGGTAATAAAGTCGGTTCCACACTTAAATGAATGGCTGATCCGTGTTTCTCCGCCTTACCAATTAATTTCATAGTAAATCCTAACTTTTCAGCCATTTGTAAATCTTCTTTTTCGATCTTTCGAATCCCTCTTACTTGCACATCATCTAAAGAAACATTCATCGAAAACCCTAAGTTCGCAAGGATTGCTACTTTTCTCGCCGCATCTAGTCCATCTACATCTGCTGTCGGATCTGATTCTGCGAATCCTAATTTTTGTGCTTCCTGTAAAGCCTCTTCATACGACCATCCCTTTTGACTCATCTTTGTTAACATGTAATTTGTTGTTCCATTTACAATTCCCATTATTTTTTCAATTTGATCTGAAGCTAATCCGTCTGTTAATCCTCTTAACACCGGAATACCACCCGCTACACTTGCTTCATAACATAGATCACAATCATTTTCGTTTGCCAGTTGGAGAAGCTCTGCACCGTATACAGCCATTAAATCTTTATTTGCTGTTACGACATGCTTCTTATTTCGTAAAGCCTTAACAATATGCTGTTTTGCTTCTTCAATTCCGCCCATTACCTCTACTACAATATCAATATTTGAATCATTTAGAACTTCATCGACATTACTTGTTACTACGATTCCATCAATGCAAACATCACGTTCTTTTTCTAAATCACGTACAACGACTGTCTTTACCTTTACTTCATATCCTGTATCAAGAGCGATTTTTTTATAATGTTCTTTCAAAATATGGACAACACCACTTCCGACCGTACCTAAACCGATTACCCCAACATTAATTACATTATTCATCTTCTAATCTCCTCCTAAAATTTTATTTTTCGCTTTTATCAATCACCTTGCTCTGCCATTTTCCCATGCAGGTGGTGGTTATTTCCGTACGTACTAATCGTTTCATGTTACAGCACCTCCTTTCAAAGTAATAAAAAAACACACTCATCCCTAGGAAAGGGACGAATGTGTTTTCGTGGTTCCACCCTTGTTCCAACCTAGACTTATTTTCTTCTAGATTGCTCAAGTTCAGATAACGGCTGATACCGTCAATAATTACTAGATTACTCGTTCACTATTGAAGTTCAAAGGTGGTAAAACCATTTCTCGTGTTAGGAAGCTCACACCCTTGGCTTCCCTCTCTGTAAACCGTAAAAATGATTTCATGTCCTTATCGTTACTTTTTCGCTCATGTTCATTTGTTAACTCATTATACTCGTATAAAAAACAAAATCAATACTATTTTTTAATTATTTTAAATTTTCAATCTTAAAACCTATAAAAAAACACACTCATCCCTAGGAAAGGGACGAATGTGTTTTCGTGGTTCCACCCTTGTTCCAACCTAGACTTATTCCCTTCTAGATTGCTCAAGTTCAGATAACGGCTGATACCGTCAATAATTACTAGATTACTCGTTCACTATTGAAGTTCAAAGGTGGTAAAATCACTTTTCGTGTTAGGAAGCTCACAGCCTTGGCTTCCTTCTCTGTAAACCGTAAAAATGATTTCATGTCCTTATCGTTACTTTTTCGTTCATGTCTATTTGTTAATTTATTATAGTTATGAAAATTTCAAAAAGCAAGCCTATTTTCACTAACTATTTTCAAGATAATTTTTCATTATATTTCACAATAACATTTTACAATAGCCACTCCATTTACCTATTTTGTAATTTTTCAACTTATAAATCTATGGTTCATATATAAATATCCCATTCTAAAACGAGTAGATCTCAACCCTCTAAAACTATATTAATAAAGAATTTTCAATATAATCTTTTCGTATAACTTTCTTCTAAAGAACGTGCAACTTCTTCTTCTGAAGCATTCACTTTCGCATGTTCCATTAACATTTTTGCTGCTGAAGGTAACTCTTTTTTATTTAACCAAGATTCTGTATCCCACATCTTAGAACGAATAAAAGCTTTTGCGCAATGAATATAGCATTCTTCTATTTCAACAACGATTCCAAGTAACGGATTACGTCCATTCGCCTGCATATCTTTCAAAATTTCTTCATCGTTTGTAATATATGCTTTACCGTTTATTCGGAGTGTTTCCCCAAGACCAGGAATAAAAAAGATTAATCCTACGTGCGGATTCGAAATAATATTTAAAATAGAGTCTATACGACGATTACCCGGTCTTTCTGGAATAATAATTTTATTATTATTTAATATATATACAAATCCAGGTGCATCCCCTCTCGGCGAGGCATCACACTCTCCTAATTTATTTGCAGTAGATAACACTAAAAAAGGAGATTTAGACAGAAAATCTACACAATGATGATCAAGTGATGAAATAACTTTTTTCAAAGCCCGCTCACTTGGTTGCCCCAATATTTGTCGTAATTCTTCCTCTGTTGAAATAATCGATTTTATTTCCTTACTTTCTATCCCCACTTATACCCACTCCTTTTTCTTTATTTTCCCAAAATTCAATACGAATATTGTATAATAAAATTTGCAGAAAGGGGAATTAAAATGACAGAGTGGTTAACGATATTTGATACTGAAGGAAATACACTCGGAAAAAAATTACGTGATGAAGTGCATCGTGACGGTGATTGGCACGAAACATTTCATTGTTGGTTTGTAGAAAAAGATGCTGAAGATATGTTTTTATATTTCCAATTACGCTCTAAAAATAAAAAAGAAGCTCCGGGTATATGGGATATTACTTCAGCTGGACATATTATGCATGATGAAGATGTACAAATTGGTGGCCTACGTGAGATCGAAGAAGAATTGGGGCTTTCCTTTCAAACTACTGATTTAGCATACAAAGGTATCTTTAAAATAGATTATGAACTTTCAAATCTTACTGATCGTGAGTTTTGTCATATGTATTTTCACAATGTACTAAAACCACTTTCATTTGCACCAGGTGAAGAAGTAGACGATGTGATGAAAGTACATGCAACATCTTTTCTACAACTATTAAAAAGAGATATTTCATCTTTAACGGTTATTTCTGTTTTAAACAGTAATCCGATAACGATAACATTTGAAGATATTTATCCGTATGACCTTGAATACTATGAATTTGTTGTAGAACAAGGAAAAGAATTGCTAAAAAATAATAGTTTGTAATTAAAGTGAAACTTTAATCAGTGGAGGTTGTTCATCCCCCCACTGATTATTAGCCTTCACCAATCGGGCGTTTACGGGCAGTTAATCTCCCACCTAACTTCTTTGCTCCAGCCGAATTTTAAGGTGGGTGTCTTACTGCCCGCAAATAGCGGGATAAAATATGACTCCTAGCTTATATTACGCGGGAGTCATGTTTTGTTTTTTATTATTGTTCAAGTCTCTTCAATCTTTTCTCTACTCGTATAAATAAGCGAATGATTAACAATAGCATAACAATCATAATCGCTATCATTGTATGTGGATATCTAAACAGTATACTAATAACACTTCCAATTAACATCATAATGAATCCGTTCTGTTTCATCACTTCTGCACTATACCTGTTACCCGCATCCCATAATTCTTTATTTTTCATAGATCGTTTCGTACGGTAACCATATGCTGCGTTAATATCCGTTGGTGGATTTTTTTGAAGAATAAGTGCAGCAAGTATAAATATAACACCAATCAATATGCTCATTCCTATGTTTACTAGTACATCTATCAATTATATCCACCTCCTAATTTACACTTTCATTATACTATACAACTTTAAACACCCCAATTATTAACATTTTTATTTTCTCTCTTTAGATGTCTGGAACATACTTGGAAGTGTTACAAAACGTGCTCCTTTCGTTTTTAACTGCGGAATGATTTTGTCTAGTGCATCTACAGACCCTTGCAAATGCCCTCCTGGAGTTGAATGCTGCAGTATGACACTACCAGGAAATGAATTCCCTAACACATTATTTGTAATCGTATCAGCACTTACACCTTTCCAATCAACTGTATCAACACTCCACTGTACAATCATAAAATTTTGCTCAGTCGCCCAATTCAATTGATTTTCAAGTATTTCACCATACGGCGGACGTATAAATTTAGGAGCATAGCCAGCTAAACGCTTTAATATTTCTTCTGTTTTTATTATTTGATTCCGGTACTCGGTCTCATTTACTTTCGCTAAATTCGGATGACTATACGTATGATTACCAATTACATGCCCTTCATTCGCAATACGCTGTACTACATTCGGAAACTTTTCTGCATTTTCACCAAGCAAGAAAAAAGTTGCTTTCACATTATGGTGTTTTAATTTATCTAAAATTTTTGGCGTAAATACTAAATCTGGTCCATCATCAAATGTCAGAGCTACTTCCGCTTTATTGTATGGTCCTGAAAATGCATACGCATATTTTTCGACCCATGAAAATGGTGTCCATGACCCTCGATCCTCTTCTTTCATTTGGGCTTCATAATTTTGAGGAACATGTAAAGCGTATGGCAATGAGCTTATATAGTCTCCATAATAAAATGAGTTATATGGCATATAAGCATACGAAACATTTCGCTCTAATCCCCATTGAAATGGAACGAACATATCTGGTGAATAAAAATAATACATGATAAAAACCTCCCTAAAATTTCATATGTGATTCAGCTGCACTTTGTTAGAGAAATTCTTATTCATGAACAAAAATAAGACTGTCCGTAATTAGGACAGTCTTACTGCTTTATATACTTAATAAATCACTTTACTATCTTTCGGTAATTTTCTTACATGCTTTAAATAGCTCGTCACTTTGTCATCATCATCTTGCGGATATTGATATCCATATGTGTTAGCAATTTCGTTCGCAACTTCCCTAAATAAATCACCCATTACAAAGAATGACTCCCATATATTTTCATATTCTGCATTTGAAAAGGTCCTTTTAAATTGCTCCCACCTATTTTTTTCAACATATTGCTCAAAATGCTTTCCAAACTTCCCGGTATTAACTGTAAAATTTGTTTTCATACCAATATGCCATTCTAGCATTACGATTAACATATCTCGCATTGGGCCTTCAAGCATTCCTTTCACGTAAGAAAGCTCTTCTCTCCATAGCCCCTTTGCCACATTTGTACTGCACCACCAAAATTCATTACAGCAATCCGAAAATTCTTTTTCTATAGGCTTTTTTATTAAGTAATCTTTATCGCTTGCTGGTGGGAATTTTCCCATACAATTATCTTTATCAAGAAGTAGTTTACTTAAACTATCTTGTCCAACGAACTTAGTTATTAAATCAACTGGAACTAACGTTAAATCAATCCGATTCCCATCCGTGAACTGCATTAAATACGGAAATTTCCCGTCTTCTTCTGCTGGAAGTAATGAC
Source organism: Bacillus hominis (assembly GCF_030348325.1). Lineage (NCBI taxonomy): Bacteria > Bacillati > Bacillota > Bacilli > Caryophanales > Bacillaceae > Bacillus > Bacillus hominis. The sequence goes on along the minus strand of NZ_JAUCFS010000005.1, from coordinate 1,803,293 downwards.
ATTTCTTCCGGCATTTGAACAATCATTATTTCTCCAAATCTATGAATCCAATTATGATTAGATGTAAAAGGTTGTACTTCTTTTACAACATAAATAATATCATAGTCTTGAAAACAATCTTTTTTCACATTCGGATTCACACGTGATCCATTCATGATGACAGCTCGAATTCTTTCATCCTCTTTTGCTGTATTTATAATTAAGTCTAGCATTTCTTTTTCAGTTCTCATCTACTTATATCCTCCAATTTTTTAATATAAAATATAGTGTTATGTATGTCGGAGGCCCACGAGTTAACTGTATTGTACACGATACACGTTATAATTTTTCAAACATCTTTTTCATTCTATTTATCTCCTTACATCATTCTTTTACGACTGCCGTTACAAATCCATCGTATCCTTTACTTCCGACAGTTTGAAGCGCTGTAGCACTTACGCACGTGAATCAATAGCTATTAATTCATAGAAACGGCCTATCCCTTTTTAATGCTTTTCTACCATGTACATTTAATTATACCGAAAGTTATGTTTCAAACAAAAAATAAAAAAGGGACATCCACTCCATTACAGAATAGATGTCCCTCTTTTTTATAAATTTAGCCCTTACGGATTAGTAGACCAAAGTCCTGCTGATTTAATAAATGTACGTTTATTTAATTTCAGCTGCGCTACGATAAATTCTGCAATATCTTCTGCTTGCATTACTTTATCAGGGTTTCCATCAGTTAACCCTAAATCTACAGCCATATCAGTTGCTACTGTACTTGGAGTTAACGCTGTTACACGAATGTTATGTTTACGAACTTCCATTGCTAACGATTCTGTTAATCCAAGAACACCAAATTTAGAAGCACTATATGCACTTGTTACTGGTGCACCTTTTTGTCCTGCTGTAGATGAAATGTTAATGATATCACCAGATTGTTGTTCAATCATACTTGGTAAAGCGGCGCGAGTTGCGTAGTATACACCCATTAAGTTTACTTGAATGATTTTTTCCCAATCAGCAACCTCTAGTTCTAAAAACTTACCGAACTTAGAAATACCAGCGTTATTAATTAAAATATCGATAGATCCTAAGCCGTTTTTTAATGTTTCAATTGCAGTAGTTACCTCTTCATATGAAGATACATCAGCAGTCGCAATAACAGCTTTTACACCTTCTGCTTCCACTTCTTTCGCAACTGCTTTTAAATTTTCTTCTGAACGAGCTAATAGACCTACATTTACGCCTTCTTTCGCTAATGCGATCGCTACAGCACGACCAATCCCTCTACCTGCTCCTGTAATTAAAGCATTTTTACCTTGTAATAATTCTGCCAAGTATAACACTCCTTAATCATCTCTGTTATGTATTATATTAAAAGTGTATCCATGTTTAAGTAAAAAGGCAATGATGCACTTTCATGTGCGTAGGTTACTTATAAGTAACTATAGAAAATTATTATTAATTAATGGTACGTCTTTATCATAATTAATGTAAAATAAAGGAAACCCCCTCATAGGAGAGTGTATAAGTATGAAAAGAAAAAAATGGTTCTTGTCACTTTTGGCAATCGGACTATGCATAATATTTTTTGGGTTGTATCTTTCATTTGGTAATCCTTTACATTACAAGGTTATAGAAAAAGATACAGCCGATTACCTCAAAAACATAAAAAATTATACGGAAGAAGATATACAAAGTATATCTGGAGAGCATACACCAATCTACAATACAGGCTACTATACAAAGGTAGTCTTTAAAAATGAACCATATTTTACATACTTTTATAAATACGATGATAATAAAAAAATAATACAAGATAACGGTATCTTAGGGAGACATACTGAATCATTTGAGGATCTTAATTTAAATTGGTCACTATTCGATCAATTAGTAGAAGGTATTCATAAAAATTTGCAAGAAAGAGGTTTAAGTGAAAAGAAGGATTATTCTATACGACACGTTCATTTTATTGATATAGATAGTGATAGAAATGGTGCAGAAGCATACGTTGACTTTAAGAAAGATAAAGGATCAGATTACTCATATCGTATGAATAGCGAAGGAAAAGCTTATCAATATAATTGCAGTAATGGTAAATGCATTTTTAAAGAAAAATAGTGTTAGGAGGGAAACCTTCTAACACTATTTTTCTTCATAATTCGGAATACGCACAATAAATTCTGCACCATTCCCTTCCTCACTCTCGACTTTTATTTCTCCTTGATGAAGGTCGAGTACTTTTTTTACGATGGCCAAACCTAAGCCACTTCCTCCATAAGTACGATTTCGTGAAGAATCCGCTTTATAAAAACGTTCAAAAACATGCTGCTTCTGCTCTTCTGATATACCAATTCCCGTATCATGAATACATACCTCAACGAATTCCTCATGTTCTTTTAACTGAATTGTAATCGTACCACCACTTGGAGTAAATTTAATACTATTATGAATTAAATTTATCCACACTTGACTCATACTTTCTTGATCGGCAATTATATGCACTTTTTCTAAATCAAGGTCTAATTCAATTTCTTTTTCATCCCAAAGCGGTTCACTATTTAGCACAATTTGCTTTAATTGTTGATCTAATCGATAGTTCACTTTTTCTGGTGTATACTCTTCCGACTCTAAAAGGGTGAGCTTCAGTAAATTTTGGCTCAGTTTAGATAATCTCGTCGTTTCAGTTTCAATAATAGTAAGGTAATGCTTTCTTTTTTCCTCAGAAAGATTATTATCTTGTAGCGCTCTAGCAAAACCTTTTATAGAAGTTAAGGGGGACTGTATTTCGTGAGAAACATTCGATACAAATTCCTGGCGCATTTTCTCCATCGCATTCAATTCATCTGTCATATCGTTTATACTTTTTACGAGTACACCAATTTCTCCATCATACTTTTCTTCATTTCGTATTTTTACGGAGAAGTCTCCTTTTGCAATTTTTTGTATCGGTTCAATAATAGTCCAAATCATTGCCTCTCGTTTTGGTCTCATTAATATTCCGATCAATGTCCAAATAAGAACAATGAATACAAAGCCGACCATATCACTAATTAGAAAAGCAATAAAAGGTGATACGTTTATTTCAAGAGCTTCCAATATACTAGATGATACATAAAATGCTACAGACCAAATTATAGTGAGAAAAGAAAAAAGTGCTATTACCGCTCCAATTACTTTCAGCATCTTCAACTTACTCATTCGTTCTCTTTTTCTCATTTACTTACCTCTAAGCGATACCCTAAACCTCTTATCGTTTTAATACTAAATTTCGACTTTTCTTCTTGAAACTTCTCACGTAACCGATTAATATGAACGTCCAGTGTACGTTCATTCCCTTCAAAATCATATCCCCATACATCTTCAATTAGTTGCTCTCTCGAACATGTCCTTCCCGCCTTAGAGCCTAATGTAAAGAGCAACTCGAATTCTTTTAGCGGTAACGTAACCGTTTGTTCTCCAAAGATAACTTCAAATGTTTTACGATTTAATAATACATTTCCAACTTGAATCGATTGCGATACTGTAATTTGATAACGTTTCAGTAACGCTTTTACTCTCACTACTAGTTCTATAGGATCAAATGGTTTTACAAGATAATCATCTGTTCCTAGGTGAAAACCTTTTACTTTTTGAGATGTTTCCCCTTTGGCAGTTAGCATCAAAATCGGAATATCATAGTATTTTCTTAATTCAAAACATACATCAAATCCATCCATATTCGGCATCATAATATCAAGAATAACCATATCAACTTTCACTTCATCCATTTTCTGAAGTGCATCTAGACCATCCATTGCCTCATATGTTTGAAAACCTTCTCGTTCCAAAAATACAGAAACAAGTTCTCTAATGTGCGGATCGTCGTCTACTATTAAAATTTTAGGTATCAAAGGAACCACTTCCTTTCTATTTAGCATCCTTTAAATAATTTTTTAAAATAAATAATCAGTGGAGTACAATCCCCACTGATTATTCATTTTATAGCGCGCCTTCTTTAATTTTCAATTGTTGCATTGCAAATTCACGGTACATGTCATGTGTCCGTAATAACTCATCATGTGAGCCACTTCCTGTAAGATTCCCTTTTTCAATAAAGATAATTTTATCTGCATCTACAACAGTAGAAAGTCTATGTGCAATAACTAACGTTGTTCTGCCTTTCATTAAGTTGTTTAATGCCTTTTGAACGACAGACTCTGATTTACTATCTAGACTTGAAGTTGCTTCATCTAACATAAGAATTTGCGGATTTCGAAGTAACGCTCGAGCAATCGCAATTCGCTGTCTTTGCCCTCCAGATAATTTCACACCACGTTCTCCAACTTCTGTTGCATATCCACTTGGTAAATCATGAATAAATGCATCAACATATGCCATCGCCGCTACTCTTTCGATTTCTTCATCCGTTACTTCTCCCTCAACACCGTAACAAATATTATCACGAATCGTCCCATCGATTAACGGGCTATCTTGTGATACGTAACCGATTTGACGTCGCCATGACTGTAATGAATAGCTCGAAATTGATTCTTTTCCTAATTTAATAGCACCACTATTTGGCTCATAAAAACGTTCTAACAATGAGAATAACGTCGTTTTCCCACTACCACTTGGCCCTACAATCGCTGTTACTTTTCCAGATTCAATTGTGAAATCAATATTTTTCAATACTTTCTCATCTTCGTTATACTCAAAATGTACATTTTCAAGAACTATCGGCTGCTTCGCATTTGTAACTTTCACACCAGTTTCATGGTCTTCTACTTCATATTCTAAAATCGTATTAATTCTTTCTGTTGCACCAATTGCCTTTTGGAATTGTGTAAAGAACATAGATAACTGGCTCATGGGCATAATAATTTGAACTAAATATAAAATAAACGCTACAAGTTCACCTGTTGTTAATGCACCACTAGAAACTCGCATTCCACCATATCCGACGATAATAACAAGAAGTGCCATTAAAACAAAGGACATAACTGGTGAAATTAACGCTTGCACTTTTCCTTCTTTCAAACCAAATTGTAATAACTTTTGTATCCCTTTATTTCCTGTTTCATATTCCTTTTTTTCTGTATTTGAAGATTTCACTAAGCGAATTTCTGATAATACTTGTGTTAACACACTTGTAAAAGATGCTGTTTCATCTTGAAGCGCTTTTGAAATCTTATACATTTTCCGTCCAAGTGGAACTAAAATTAGTACAGATAATGGAATAACCGTTAAGAGTAAAGCTGTCATTTTCCAGTCTAAAACAAATAATACGATTAATGATCCAACAATCGAAATACCGCCTGTTAATAAATTTGACAAATGCTCAGAAATTAACGTTTTCACAACACCTGTATCATTTGTCATACGACTAATTGTATCGCCTGTTCTATTTTGATCGTAATAAGGTACAGGTAGAATAAGCACCTTTTTCCATAAACGTTCTCTCAGTCCAGCTACAATCTTCTGTCCAATATAATTCAGTAAATAAATAGACAATCCTGCAGCAATGGTTTGCATTACAAAGAAGGCAACTAACCCAACAATTTGTCCGGTACTAATTGACGAAAGTGAAAAATTATCTACTAACCCTTTTGTTAACATCGGGATAAATAAACTCGCTCCCGTAGAAAGCAAACTCATTAATAACGCAAAAGCAAGAATTCCTTTCGGAGGATTTGTATCTTGAATAAGGCGTAAAAACTGCCTCCAACTCCCTTTTTTCTTCATTTCATTTCTAACTTCCATTCATGTTCATCTCCTCGTGTTAAGCCAAACTTTTCTTTCTAAAATTAGAATACAATACAAATGTAAACTGAATGTAAACACACTTTTTTTATTTTTACAAAATATACATACAAACTCATCTTTACAACAGATATAAACATCTGATATTATTACCTGGTACTTAATATTATTCTATGTAAATTATAGATAACTAATTTAAAATACTATATAAATCTCCAGTTATTGAAAGGAGTATCCTTTTTGCAAACAAATAAACATTCCGAAAAGGAAACAATCATTTTTATTCATGGATTAGTTGGCAATCGCCGCGCCTTCAAAAAAGAGCATAAACGATTTTCTGCCTCCTACAATATTATAACTTATGACTTATTAGGTCACGGCGACGATAAAGGAGAAGCTATCGACTTTTCAATACAGCGCCTCGTAGATCAATTATTGAATTTGTATGAAAAAGAGGGAATTAAAGAGGCCCATATTTGCGCTTTAAGCTATGGCTGTTATATCTCTACGACATTTGCACAAATGCACCCAGAAAAAGTATTAAGCATTTGTCATATTGGTGGACATTATAATAATCCTTCCCGTTTATATAACGTATTTCAAAAGTTTTGGGAGGAGCGTGGAGATGACTATTCATCTTGGCTTTCTCAGTATGCAAATACTATTTTTCCAAGCGGGATATTAAAAGCAAATCCTTTCGCTGTTATTTCACGAAATATTTATTATCGTTTTGGGTTACAATTACACTCGTCCATTATTGCTGAGTCATTGCGACATCGCTTAGAATTCGACTTGAAATCTAAATTAAAAGCACTTCCTCACCCTATATTATGGGTAATGGGCGAACATGACCATCTCTATAAATCGTGTCTCTTTGATTTAAAGACCGTTCTTCCAAACGTTTTATATAAAGAAATCCCGTTAGCAGGACATGCAGCAAACTTATTCCGTCCAAACTATTTTCATGATTTATATGCTAAGTTTTTGCATGGAAAATTGACATAAAGTGAAACTTTGATCAGCGGAGGTTGTCCATCCCCCGCTGATTATTATCCCGCAAATAGCGGGATAAATACTACTATACTGACAGTTTATCCAACTATGAAAAAGGCTTCCCAAGTTTCCCTGGAAAGCCTTTTCTCTATACGAAAAGTATATAAAATACTTTTTCTTAGTATGCTTTTGTGTAACCTGTTAAATGTTTGCTCCAGTAAGAGTTATTAATTGAACTAATTCTTACACCCACACTTTCATTCTCTGCACTAATGAACTGACCGTTTCCTAAGTAAACACCCATGTGAGAAAGACCTGATTTATAAGTGTTAGAGAAGTATACTAAATCACCTGGTTGTGGATTGCTAGTTTTTGTTTTAGAGCCCCAGTATCCAGCAACTGTTTGACGAGCGCCTTTATGACCAGTTTGATTTAATACGTAGTGAATGAATCCACTGCAGTCGAAACCAGCAGTAGTTTGACCACCAAATACATATTTTGAACCATTTAAAGATCTAGCGAATCCAGCGATTGAAGATGTATCTCCACCTGTTGGCGCTGTTGGTTTTTGTACTTGGTTTTGTCCTTGGTTCGTACCTTGGTTACCACCAGTAACTACATTGTTCACTCCGCCTTTTACAAACTTAACAAAGTCTGCACTTACGTAGCCAGTGCGGCCGTTATGGTTAATTTTATACCAACCATTTTCAGCACCAGTAACGTTTAATACTGTACCGTTTGTTACCCCACCAATTACAGGGTTATATGTAGCTGGACCTGTACGTACTTTTAAAGCACCCGTATTAACAACATATGAACCACCAGTTTGAACTGTAGTATTATTGTTGTTTGTAGTTGGTTGCTGTGTTTCATTAGATACAGCTGAACCACCTTTTGTTACGAAGTCTTTGCTTACGTATCCAGTTCCACCATTGAAGTTAATTTTAAACCAATCTTGAACTTCACCTACAACTTGAACTGTTTTACCTTTATTTACAGAACCTAAAACAGTATGAGACGCGCTTGGGCCTGTACGTACATTAAGTGAAGAAACGTTTACTGTGTAAGTACCTGTTCCTTGTTGAACAGTAGTTCCTTTATTGCCACCAGTTGTTACGAAGTCCCCACTTACATAACCTGTTTGACCATTTACACTAACTTTGAACCAACCGTTTTCTTGTCCAATTACTTGTAGTACTTGACCTTCTTTTACTTTAGAAATAACGTTATGTCCTGTACCAGCACCTGAACGAACATTTAATACATCAGCTGTTACTGTGTATTTTAATTCAGAAGTTGTTTCTACTGTTTTTGTTTCAGTTACAGTCGTTTGAGTTTGAGTTTGTCCATTAATTTCTTTTAGCGCATCATTTGAAACTTGTGCATGAGCAGAATCCATTCCTGGAACTGCTACGCCTACTACAGATGCTGCTGCTAAACCTGCGATTACTTTTTTCATAAGTTGTCTTTACTTCCTTTCCCTACTATCCTCTTGAGAAAAACTATAAACTTAGTACTTTACAATATTATCAAAGTAAAATATTCATCCAGTTCCATTTTTTAGCAAGAGTTTTATTTTTCACACGTCGTTCATTTTAAACGATTGAAGTGACTTCCGTGTGAACTTCATGTGAACTTTACCATTAAACTGTGTGTTTTTGCAACGATTTCTTCAAATTTCTTATGTATTACATCAAAACTTAAAATTCCCTATGTTATTTCAATATAGAATTCACACTTTTTATCTAATATAAAAATTCCATTAATCTAATACATAAACACAATATGTTTTTCTAGAAAGTTCTTTTACATGAGGCACACTCTTATCATGACAAAAAACACTTCGTTTATCAATAGTATAATATTTTTAAAAAACTATTTTTCTATACTATCTATGATTTTAAACAAAGTGGTGATTTGTAAGATTTCATACACAAAAATCCCATCCTACTCGTAAGCATTCCCATTCCAAGAAACGCAATTGACTATTTGTTTTTTCACTAACTATGGAATTATTAGGGATTAATTGATAAAATATGTATAATCACATAAAAAGAGGAGTTGCATTTGTGGAAAAAATAATAGACGATCACATACATAAAAATATAGAACTATACTATGCTTTTACGCGATTATTATCATTTGCAACATTTAAAAAAATAACAACTATTGAAACAAAGAAATACGAATTAAAAGAGCAGATGAAAACAATTCAGTACGAAAGCCCATACCACGTATAAAAAGGTGAACAGATTATATCTCTGTTCACCTTCTATTTTTTATTTTATTTGTAAATTTTCACACGAGTCTCTAATGGCTGATATTCTTTATCTCCTGCAGAAACTACTGGTTTACCAAATGGCATTTGTGCAGTTAACTTCCAGTTTTCAGGTACATCCCATTCTTTCCTTACTTCTTCATCAATCAACGGATTATAATGCTGTAGTGTAGCACCAAAACCTTCAATCTCTAATGCTGTCCAAATCGCAAATTGCAACATTCCAGAAGATTGCTGAGACCATGTAGGAAAATTATCTTTGTATAGTGCAAAGTTCTCTTGCAAACTTTCTACTACTTTACTATCTTCGAAATACAAAACTGTTCCATAGCCACTTTTAAATGCATTCATTTTCTCTTCAGTAGGTACAAAATTATTTTCAGGTACAATTTTTCGTAACGTTTCTTTCGTAACATCCCATAATTTGTCGTGTTGTTCACCTAGTAATACAACAACTCTTGCACTTTGAGAATTAAAAGCCGAAGGTGTATGTCTCACAGCATGATAAATCACTTCTTGAATTCTTTCATCAGAAACTACTTGCTCTTTACTAATCGCATAAATAGATCTTCTGTCTTCAATCGCTGAGTAAAAATCTTTTGCCATCACAATTCCCTCCAATATTCATTTGAGGCTATTTCATATGTATACATCATATTGCGCCCCATAAACTTATTATTAATAAGTTCATAACTTTATAATATCAACAAACAATACTAAACTCAAATAATAACACTCACATTTTTTACCTTTTTACTTCCTATGTTTTAAATAAAAAAACAGTTTATCGTTACCAAAAATAAGTAACAATAAACTGCTTTACTTAATTAACTAATCCAAATGCATAAGACATTAACTTATTCGTCTCTGTAAAACGTTTTGTTTTACTTGAAGTCCCCATGACAACTGTAATAATGCGAGTATCACCTTGTTTTGCAGTACCTGTAAAACAATACCCTGCGCTATCTGTAAACCCTGTTTTTAATCCGTCTATTCCTTCTATATATAAAGCTTTATTATTTTTGTTTAACATCTCATTTGTGTTTGTAACATTAACATTATTAAATGCTAACTGACTTTGACGTAAGTGAGTCACTTCTAATATCTCTGGGTAGTCTTTTATAAGATGATACGCTAATTTTGCTACGTCAGCTGCTGTCATTTTTGTTTCACTTCCGTCGGGCTCCTGTAATCCGGAAGCATTCGCGAATTTAGCTTTATCTGACATTTCTAACTGCTGGGCTTTTTCATTCATAAGTTGAACAAAGTTTTTTTCCGTCTTAGCTACATGTTCTGCTAAAGCGACAGCCGAATTATTAGCCGATTCAATCATTAAAGCATAATATAGGTCTTTAACAGTTAACGTATCATTTACTTGCATTGGGATTTTTGCACCCTCTGTTTGTGCTGATTTTAAACTTATTTTCACTGGATCTTCCCAGCGGACTTTCCCATTATGTATACTCTCTAAAACGAGATATGCTGTCATCATTTTTGACATACTAGCAGGGGCAACAGCTTCATTTTCATTATTTTGATAAATAACATCTCCATTACTCGCATCGATAATAACAGCTGCTTTTGCATCAATTTCTGGTGGTATATATTTTGGTGGAACTACTTTTTCAGATAGCCCTGTTTTAGGTAGCTCTGCCACTTGTAAAGGCTGAGTATCTATATTTGTTTCACTCTTTTGAACTCCTTGGAAAAAGAACCAACATATACCCAGAATTACTACTAATAGGATCGTTAATCTTCCCCATTTTAACCGCTTCATTCTAAAACTCCTTTAGCAAACCTTTTATACACTCATGTTTAACCATAACAACAATTACTTTATATCGTCAAGGTAAAAAGCATATTTATTCATCTACAGCAATTATAATTTCAACCTCTTTCTCTTTTTCATATGTGTTACACTAAAAACAACGAAATATAAGAATATTCAATAATACACAAACACAAAAACACTATATAATAGAAAGGATTTATACAAATGATACTTCCAAAATCATTAAAATATGGCGATACAATTGGCATCTACTCTCCCTCTTCACCAGTAACCTATACTTCTCCCAAAAGATTTGAGCGAGCAAAATCATACTTACAAAAGAAAGGATTTCGTATATTAGAGGGATCACTAACAGGTCAATCTGATTTTTATCGTTCCGGAAGTATTCAAGAGCGTGCGGAGGAGCTAAATGAATTGATTAGAAACCCTAACATCTCCTGTATTATGTCGACAATTGGGGGAATGAATTCTAATTCATTATTACCCTATATTGATTATGCAGCTTTCCAAATGAACCCTAAAATAATGATTGGCTACTCCGACGCAACAGCATTATTACTAGGAATTTATGCAAAAACAGGAATTCCTACATTTTATGGTCCAGCACTTGTTTCTTCTTTTGGTGAATTTGAGCCTTTCGTAGATTACACGTACAAATATTTTGCGGATACTTTATTAACTGATCAACACCTTCCTTACAACATAAACCAGCCGTTATTTTGGTCAGATGAATTTATTAATTGGGAAGAAAAAACGAAGGAAAAAGAACTTCGACCGAACAACTGGATTTCAGTAATTGGCGGAAAAGCTACTGGACGGATTATTGGTGGGAACTTAAACACAATACAAGGCATTTGGGGTAGCCCGTACATGCCACATATTCAAGATGGTGACATTCTATTTATTGAAGATAGCTCAAAAGATGCAGCTACTATTGAAAGAAGTTTTTCATTACTGAAGATTAACGGCGTATTTAATAAAGTTTCTGGTATCATTCTTGGAAAACATGAGCAATTTGATGATTGTGGTACAAATCGAAAACCTTACGAAATACTACTAGAAGTACTACAAAATCAAAAGATTCCTATTCTAGCCGATTTTGATTGTTGTCATACTCATCCGATGATTACTATGCCAATAGGTATTCAAGTGGAGATGGATGCAACAAATAAAACGATACAAATTATAGAACAGTGGAAAATCTAACTCTACTACCTCTATTATTTTCAGCTCTAAAGCTACGTATTGCCTTCTATTGTTTTACATAAGAAGACATGATACTATATATTTTGGAATGTGAAGGAATAAACAAAAATCATTTCAATATGCCTTTTATATAATAAGAAGCTATTGATTATATACATCGAGTTTACATACGTGTATATAAAGTAAAAGAGAGTGAATATATGAAACCAACTATTAAAAACTATGTATTTTTACATGTGGCCTTCTTGATATATTCTATCATTATGGTTTACATGAAATGGGCAGCTCAATTCCCTATTGCATCAATCTCATTTTTTATTGCTTACTTTGGACTTGTTGTACTTTTATTCGGATATGCAATTCTTTGGCAACAAGTAATTAAGCATTTCGAAATATCAAAAGCATATTCACACCGTGGGATTCTAATACTGTGGTCAATGCTTTGGTCAGTATTTCTATTTGGAGATACGATACAGTGGAATCACATACTTGGCGCAGCTATTATTATCGTCGGAATTGTGGTGGTGACAAAAGATGAATAGTTATATGTTATTATTTATTTTCGGGATAGTTTTAGCTAATTACTCACAAATATTATTAAAAAAGGCCACTTTACAAAAATACGATTCTAGAATAAAAGAATATGTGAATCCTTATGTTATCATCGGCTACTTTTTATTTGTAATTAACGCCGGATTAAATGTGATCGCCTTAAAAGGCTTGGCATTAAAGCAAGCATCTGCATTAGAATCATTAAGTTATATCATTATATTAATTTTCGGTTGGTACTTCCTAGGGGAAAAAATAACGAAACGAAAAGTCATTGGCAATATTATTATTGTCATTGGTGTAATCGTCTATTGTATACAATAGCAAAAAGATCCGTTTATGATAAACGGATCTTTTTGCTATTGCCCTAAGTTTTGAACCTTATCTTTCAAATCACGAACTTGTTCTATCGTCTGCATAAGCTCAGAGTCTTTAAACTGCTCTACATTCATTTTTCCTTCCTCTATCTTTTGCATAGATGTATCAATTAATGTATTTAACTTTTCATTATATCCGACGATTTGCTGGTGAAGATCCTTCGCTACATCCGGTGGTGTTAATTCATTAAAAGCTGGTATATCTTGTTTAATTTCAGTGAGTTTCGTTTCTAGTTCTTTTCGAGCTTCTCCATCATTAACAGCCTTTTCAGCTAATGCTGGTGCTTCATTTGCAAATGCACTTATTTCATTTACATAGTCTGTCGCTTTTTGAGCATAATCTATGGAGTTCTTTCCTTCCTCTACTAGCGAACATCCCATCAAACCAATTGAAACTACAATTGAAAGTAACATTGTTTTTGTAAACTTCATTTTTACCTCCTAAATAATTGTCATATTTTTATTCATTTATAAACACTTTGTTTTCTTCTTATACACCTTATCACATCATATCTTATTTTTTACTCTTCCTCTTATACATTCTAGAAAAATCATTATTATCCTGTTCAACATGTACCTCGAAACTATCTTCATTTAATATGAAAACAGACACACCTATTTTAAGTATGTCTGTTTTCAAGGTCAGTATAACTCCCACCTCTTTATCCTCTCACACGCCCTGTTACCGCTACGATATCTATGTCTATATGTATACTAATAATATCTTCTATAATATCCGTATATCCCTGACCTAAAGGTGTTCCGTAATGTAATAAAATCTCTTTTTTTTCATAAACTGACTTCGGTATTGTAAAAATAAATTTTCTCATATTCCGTTCATCAGCAGGCTCCATAATTAAAACAATGCCATCCTCTTCAAACATATAATCACGCCTTCCAACAATCCATTCACTATGGCTCAAGTATTGCCTTGAAAGGATAGGTTTTAAACACCCTTTCTAACAAATATATAACCATTTCATGATCAACTAGCTTATACAGCCTATATGATTTCACCACAAATACAAAAAACACAAACCTTGAACTATCAAGAATTTGTGTTTTTTGCATTTCATTCTTATATACCTTTATCAAGCTCGTATAACCTACGATATTTCTCATTTTCTTTCAGTAGCTGTTCGTGACTACCTTGCATAGCGATTTGGCCACTATCAAGGAAAATAACTTCATCTACATGTTCAATTCCTACAAGATGATGTGTAATCCAAATAACAGTCTTTTCTTCTGTTGCAGAAAACATTGTTTCTATTAAAGCTAATTCCGTTTTAGGATCTAAACCGATAGTCGGTTCATCAAGGACAATGATTGATGCTTCTTGCATAAGAGTTCTTGCAAATGCTACCCTTTGCCTTTCTCCGCCAGAAAACCGCTTTCCCATTTCATGCATTTTTGTTTGTAATCCATTAGGAAGAGAAGCAATGTGCTGTGCTAGCTGTGCTTTCTCTAAAGCTTTCCATATCTCTTCATCATTAGCCTCTGGTTTACCGATCCGCACATTATTTCCAATTGTCGTATCGAATAAATGTGGTTTTTGGTTTAATACAGAAATATATTTTGACAAAAAATCCGTATGAGCTTGTTCACCATTCAATATAACTTGGCCATTCACCGGACGTAGTGCACCAGTTAACAATTTTAGTAAAGTAGATTTTCCTGTCCCACTTCTACCTAAAATAGCAATTTTCTTTCCTGCCTTTATTTGCAATGATACATCTTTTAATACGGATTCATTACTATTCGGGTAATTATACGACACATTACTCAGTTCAATATCTACATGTTTTGGTACAACGTATTCTTTATTTCCAGGTAACTCCTTACCATCATCCAAAGCGCTATCACTTTCTACGCCATTAAGCCGATGAACAGATTCTACATAAGATGGAATTCGATCAATAGCATCTGATACAGGAATAAGCACATTCGTCACAGATAATGTCATTAATACGAATGCTGCAATAACTGTAGGAGCAATCTGTTCACTTGCAGATTGATTTCCAGTCCACAAAATCATCGAAATGACGACAATGCCCACTATTAAATGAATGATACTGTCTCGAATATGGTACCAGCGCTTTACTTTCTTCTCTCTCTTTAACAGCTGGACATTTTGCTCTACATACGCATTAATAAATTCATCTTTTCTACCACTCGCCTGCCAATCAGATAACCCAAATACAGCATCTGTCAATTGTTGATACAAACGATTTCTTCCTCGCTTCAAAGCAACATGATGTCGTTTCATCAAAAGTAGTGATACGAATGGAAGAAGAAAAACAATAACAGCTAACATACAAGCTGCGATAAGTGCAAATACTAAGTCAAATGCACCGATAACAAGTACGAAAATGCTATATACAACTAACGCTAATATACTAGGGAATATTGTACGTAAATATAGATTCTGTAAATGTTCTATATCATCAGACAATACACCTAGTACATCACCTGTTTGAAATCTTGAGCGCAAAAATAACGCCTGTGGTTCTACAATTCTATATAGTTTTGTCCTCATTTTTTCTAAAATTCGTAGAACGACGTCATGCCCTACTAAACGCTCTAAATAATGAAAGACAGCTTGCCCTATACTAAACGCACGCGTTGCAACTATAGGAACATATACAACCATTACATTTTCTGGTCTGAGAGCAGATTTAGAAATTAAATAACCTGAAATGAAAAGTAACATCGCACCTGAACTAACTCCAAGAAGCCCGAGGAAAATAGTCAACGTCATTCTACCTTTATTTTGCTGTATATGAGGTTTAATCCAGTTACTCATCGCTCTCCCCTCTCTTCCCTATGAAAATGTAATGCCTCATTCTTTAAAAGCTCTTCATATGTTCCACTTTCTTTAATTTCCCCTTTATTTAAAATAAGAATATGATCCATTTTCTTCATCCAATGCAGACGATGCGTTGCAAGAAATACTAGCTTACCTTCAAACAGACGTAACATCGATTGCTTTATTTCAAATTCAGTTTCAATATCAAGATGTGCTGTAGGTTCATCTAATAAAATGATTGGCTTTTTACTTAAAAGTGCACGTGCCATAGCGACACGTTGTTCTTGTCCGCCACTAAGCATACGTCCACCTTCTCCAATTCTTTCGTACATCCCATGTGGTAATGATGCAACGAGCGAACGAAGACCAACTTCATTAATAACTCTCTCAACTTCTTTATCAGTTGTATTCGTTTCATAGAAACAAATATTATCTTTTAATGAAAGCGGAAAAATATAAGGTTGCTGGGGAATATAGGCAATATTTTTTTGCCAATCTTCTCGAGTAGATCCATCAATTTCCACACCATTTACTAACATCTTCCCACCCGAAGGAGAAAGAAATCCTGCTAACACATCGATTAACGTTGATTTCCCTGCCCCACTTTCACCAATAATGCCTATAGCACCGTTACCTTGCCAAGTAAAATCAATCCCCTCTAATATAGCCTTTTCAGATTCATCGTTATTTACTTTTACATCTTGTAATTTCAAGCTACTAGAAGAATTCCATACTATATCTACATTTGAATCTTTCTTTTCTATTTCTTTTTGTTTCTGTAAAATTTCTTCTATTTGCTCCATTGCAAGTTGTCCATCTAATGTAGCATGATAATTCGCTCCAACTTGTTTTATCGGCAGAAAATATTCCGGCGCTAAAATTAAAATCGTAAGGGCTGGTAATAGTATTATCGTTCCATCTATTAACCGTATCCCTAATCCAACTGCTACAAATGCAATTGATAAACTTGTAAAGAAATCTAATGCAAAAGAAGAAAGAAAAGCAACTCGCAAAGTACGCATCGTTGCTTTTCTATATCGTTTACTTACTTTTTCAATCTTTCCTTCGTGCTGTTTACTTTTCCCTAGATACTTTAATGTTTCTAATCCTTTTAACGTATCTACGAAATGATTAGAAAGTACACGATATGTCTCATATTGACTATCCGCCATTTTTTGCGCTGCTAATCCTAGAAGAATCATAAATATGATTACAATTGGAATCGTTACAACTAAAATGATTCCAGACTCAATGTCTAGTGTAAAAACATATAGAACAATTAGTCCTGGTACGATACTACTTCTAATCATTTTAGGAATTGTCAATTCAATATATGTTTTAAATTTCTCAATACCTTCTATCGATAAAGTAACCAGATGACCAGTCCCATTCGTTTGGACAAATCTCGGCCCTAATGTGAAATATGCTTCTATTAACTGTTTACGTAATGCCAATCCTGTTTTTTCAGCAAAACGCTCAACCAATATTTGCGATGTTCGCACCAACATTTGGCGTGCTGCAAACGTGATCCCAAAATAAACAGTTTCATTTAGCACAGCTTGCACTGTTTCTCCATGAAATAAAAATGTGATTGCTCGTGCTAAAAACACTGTCTGTGCAATAATACTACACGCCTCTAAAATGCTAATAAGGCTTAAAGTTACATATAAAACTCGGCTACCAGGATACGACGGAAGTCCTCTTTTTCTTTTCATTAGTACTCCAAATCTTTGTCTGACTTAACAGGTTGTCTAAATACATAGAAACTCCATATTTGACTACCGATAACAAACGGTAAAATAGCAAGAGAGAAATAGCTCATCAGTTTTAATGCATAAGGTCCTGATGCCGCATTATAAATTGTCAAATCATTCGCCGCTCCTAATGAGCTAATCATGACACGTGGGAACATACCGATGAACACACTTGCACTTAGCAAAATGATTGTTAAACTTGTCATAAAGAAAGCCCAACCATCTCTTCTTCTTTTATTTAATAAAGTAGAAACAAATAGTGCTACAAAAGCTCCAATCGGAACCATTAGCCACTCTGAACCATGTGCGGTGAAAATATCTGTTTTCCATAACCCTACAGCTGCAAAAACAAGAAGTGTTATTAATGCAAAAGGTGCCATCTTTGTTGCGGCAATACGTGCGCGTTCTCGTAATTTCCCTGTTGTACGTATAGTAAGAAATTGCAAACCATGAACAATACATAGAAGAAGAAACATAACTCCTCCAAGTAACGCAAATGGGTGAAGTAATTTCATGAATCCGCCTACCATATTTTTACTTTCATCAATTGGTACACCTGTCATAAAGTTTGCAATTGCAACTCCCCAAAGTATAGGAGGTAGCATGCTTCCAATAAACATGCCCCAATCCCAGAAACTTTTCCACTTATGATTTTCTATTTTCGCACGGAATTTAAAGGAAACGCCTCTTATAATTAAAGCAAGAAGCATAAACACAAACGGAATATAGAACCCACTAAATAAAGTTGCATACCAGTGCGGAAATGCCGCAAACATAGCACCACCAGCACAAACAAGCCATACTTCATTTGCGTGCCAAAACGGTCCAATTGTATTTAAATATATACGCTTTTCCAAATCGTTCTTTCCTAAAAACCTTGAAACGATTCCTACACCAAAATCGAAACCTTCAAGTACAAAGAATCCAACGAATAAGGTTGAAATAATTAGAAACCATAACTCATTAAGAGATAACATACTCTTCCTCCTTATCAAATGGATCATGGCTTTGATAATCCTTTTTCGTTTTCTTATTCGCATGTCCTTTAATGATACGAACGAATAAGTAAACAGTAATGCCTCCAATAATTACATATAGTGATGTGAATGAAACAAGAGAGAATAATACTTCTCCAAATGTAACGTTTGGAGATACTGCATCTTCTGTTTTCATAACACCGAAGACAACCCAAGGCTGACGTCCCATTTCAGTCATAATCCAACCTACTGTATTTCCGATAAACGGTAGTGCAATTGCACATACCATTAATTTTAAATACCAAGTTTTTTCAGCTAAACGATCTTTTTTTGATAAGAACCAGCCGTAAGCTCCTAGAAGAAGCATGAATGTTCCACTCATTACCATCGCTCTAAAACTCCAGAACATAGTATGTACTGGCGGAATATAATCTCCAGGTCCATATTTTTCTTCATATTGTTTTTGAATTTGATTCATCCCTTCAACTTGACCGCTAAATTTATCGTATGACAATAGACTTAGCATATAAGGGATTTGAATTTCAAACGAATTTTCTTTCTTCTCTGTATCAATTTTCGCAAATACTGTAAATGGCGCTGGATCCTCACTCGTATTCCATAATGCTTCAGCTGCCGCCATTTTCATCGGATGTGTCTTAATTAAATTTTGCGCTTGTGCATGACCGAAAAATAATACCAATGCTGTTGAAATTGTTCCGACAACGATAGAAACTCGGAAAGACTTCTTAAACACCTCAGTCTCTTGTTGTTTTGCAATTTTCCATGCGCTAACACCAGCAATAAAGAATGCGCCTGTTGCAAGTGCCGCTGTAATTGTATGCGGGAATTGCACCCATAGTTGTGGATTTTGAATAATCGCCAAGAAATCATTCATCTGCGCACGTCCATCTGCAGCCATTTCATATCCTACTGGGGACTGCATAAATGCACTTGCAGTTAAAATCCAAAATGCTGATAACATTGTTCCTATTGAGAGGAGCCAAATACATAAAAGGTGAACTCGCTTCGGAAGTTTATCCTCACCGAATACCCATAAACCTAGGAATGTAGACTCAATGAAAAAAGCTAATAAACCTTCAATTGCCAGTGACGGTCCGAAAACATCACCAACAAAACGTGAATATGTTGACCAGTTCATACCAAACTGAAATTCTTGTAAAATACCTGTTACAACACCTACTGCAAAGTTAACAAGGAATATTTGTGTCCAAAACTTTGTCATCTTCTTATAAACTTCTTGTCCCTTTACCACATACAACGTTTGCATTAACGCAATGATAAAAGCTAAACCAATAGACAGCGGAACGAAAAAGTAATGAAAAATCGTTGTAGATGCAAATTGTATTCGTGCCAATTCGAGCGTATCCATGCTTAAATCACTTCCTTCATAATTTTTTATATCGTAATATCGATTGAATTGTATGAATTCACTTCATAACGAACAATTCAATCATTTGGAAATACAAAAAGATAAATTCGTTTATGTACATTCTGAAAATATAGATTGTCAGTTTTTTAGATAATTACAAAAGAACTTTCTTCCTACGATTTACCTTTTCACTATTTCAGTAGTGTTTTATTCGTTAATCGAATTGTATAATATACTTACATAATAAATTCAGGTGATTTTTGACGTATTATTGACAGGATTTTGTCTGAAATATGTCTTTTGTAATTTTTTTGAATTAAATTTCTCACATTTAAAAAACGTATTTTCCAAACATACAACTTACTCTTATATCAATTATTATTACGTTTTTCTCTTCATACGCTTGACTTCCCTCTTAAAAAATGTCCTCGAATCAAATCCGAAAATAAGCTGGATTTTTGTCAAGAGAAAAATGTATTTCCAAAATTCAAATCATCAATATTGTTATTCACAAATAGAAAAATCCTTTCCTTTTTTTAGACTAAAAATTCATTTTTTCGTCATTTTTCCAAACTGACTAAATAAAAAAGTACCGAGAATAGATTATATTCCCGGTACTTTTATCATTATTTCGTTGTATATTTTCTAACAGCCGGCATAATTTCAGTAGCAATTAATTCGATGTTTTTTTCAATCTTATCAAATGGTACACCGCCAAAATCAATTTGTGCCATAAAACGTTGTTGTCCAAATAATTCATATTGATAAAGCATTTTTTCAATAATTTGCTGTGGGCTACCAATCATTAACGCATCACGATAATCTAGCGCATTTGTAAATTGTTGCTTCGGATATCCGCCTCCACGTAACGCAATCATTCCAGCATTAATGTGAGGATAATATTCACTTAGCGCATCCTGTGAATTTTCTGCTGTATAAAATAAACTCGTTGTAGCAATCGGTAAACTTGCTGGATCAAACCCACTTTGCGCAGCCGCCTCACGATAAGCATCTACTGACACTTTAAAATTAATAGCTGGTCCGCCAAGTGTTGTTATCATCATCGGAACACCTGCGCGCCCCGCTTTTATTGCACTAGCTGGTGGACCACCAACCGCACGCCAAATTGGTAAATTATTATTTTTAGCTCTTGGAATAATCGAAGCGTGTTCAAGTGGTGCTCTAAACTGCCCATTCCATGTCACGCTCTCTTCTTTATTAATTTTTAATAAAAGATCCATTTTCTCTTCAAATAGCTCTTCATAATCATTTACATCGTAACCAAGTAAACTATATCCTCCAATGCGAGAACCACGACCAGCTACGATCTCAGCACGACCATTAGAAATTAAATCAATAGTCGCAAAATCCTCATATACTCGAACGGGATCTGATGTACTTAAGATTGTTGCAGAACTCGCAATTTTAATATTTTTCGTCGCTTGTGCAACGGCCCCTAAAATAACTGTATGGGCTTGCGTTGCAAAATGAGTTTGATGACTTTCACCAACCGCAAATACATCAAGTCCAGCTGTATCAGCTAACTTAGCTGTTTCAATAAGCTCACGAATTCGCTCCCCTGCACTTAATTGTTTCCCATTATGCGGATTTAAAATATGATCCCCAATTGAATATAATCCAAATTCAATTCCTTTACTTGTATCCATGCGGTATTTTTCCATAGTTACTCTCTCCTTTAATCCAGTGGTATTAGTTTCGCTTCTATCTCTTGTCTTCTCTCTTCTAAAAACGGTGGTAAATCTAGTGCTTTTCCTAATTCTTCAACTGCTGAGTCTACTGTAAATCCTGGCCCATCAGTCGCAATTTCAAATAAAATGCCATTTGATTCACGGAAATATAAACTTTTAAAATAAAAGCGATCGATAATCCCTGTTGATTGGAACCCTTTATTTTTCACAGCTTCATTCCAGTAACTCAGTTCTTCATCATTTTTTACACGAATAGCTAAATGATGAATACTTCCTTTTCCAGGTCTTTCACTCTCTCCCTCTTGCTGTTTCACCAAAATTTCTCCAAAAGATTGACCAGCAATAGCTTGATAAATCCCCTCATCGTCTGAACGAGATACTTCTTTATAACTAAACAAGCCTGTTAATGTTTTTGATAATTTATTTAAACTGCGCACTGTCATTTCAACTGTTCCCATGCCTAAAATACGGTGCTTCTGCTCTACAGAAGATTCATCCCATGCAGTCCAATATTCAGGCACCTCTTCACCGTTATTATTTAATAGTACTAACCGTAGGCCATCTGGATCTTCAAAGTGCAGTGCGTCTCGGCCGGCGTAAGTTGTAATTTCCCCATGCGCCACCTGAAGCGACTCAAAACGTCTCTTCCAAAATGTAAGACTTTCTATTGAAGGTACTAGCAAACCTATTTGCGTTATTGCATTTGTACCACGGATTGTTCTTCCTACATTCGGCATTTCAAAAAATGATAATTCAGTTCCGGCACTCCCTGTTAAATCGCCATAAAACAAATGATACATAAATGGATTATCTTGATTGACTGTCTTTTTCACTCGGCGTAATCCTAATACTTTTTGATAAAAATCATTATTTGTTTTCGCATTTTTTGTCACCATAGAAATGTGGTGATGTCCTGGAATTGTATACATAAAACTTCCTCCTCTTTATCACTTGATTAGTCAATTGAATGAGTAAAAAAAATTACTCATTCGGTAATTCTTTTTTTTCACTATGCTTATGAACTTTTGTCATTAACTCGTATAGTATCTTCTGCTCATCTTCATTTAATACGTCATCAAAAAATGATGATTGAAATGCAAGTTGCTCTGGCAATGCTCTTTCTAAAGCCTCTTCCCCTTGCTCTGTAAGACTAATTGTTTTCGTTTTCCAATCTTGTTTTCGTATAATATATCCTTCTTTTTCAAGACGTGTTAACATTCGAGAAATACCGCCTTGTGTAACGGTAACCTTTTCTGCTAACTCCATTTGTGTTAATGGCTGATAAGTCCGTATTTGCAAAAGCACATCAAATTGAGCTGTCGTTAAATCAAAACGTTTTAAAAACTCATTTGACATCTGATTACTTTGGTTCGTAAATCGTATTAAACGTAACCATATTAGCGATCCTATCGTATTTTCACGCATGTTTTATCACTTCCTAGCGTTGATCTTACTATCACTTTACCACTCAAGTGATAGTAATGCAAGTAGAAATATGTTAAAAATACCTCCCAAAATCATTATTCTTAACTTTCCATTTCATTCATTACTATATTTAAAGCTGCCACAGCTTTTGGCCAACCAACGTAAAAAGCCATATGTGTTATTAATGCAACTAATTCAGTCTCCATAATCCCATTTTGTTTAGCTAGCTTCAGATGAAATGGTAATTGTTCTGTATTACCGAGACTGATTAGTGCCGACAATGTACATAAACTTCTTTCTCTTAATGTTACAGTGGCATCCCGCCACACTTCCTCAAATAATATCTCTTCACTATAATGAGCAAATACAGGTGCTATTTCCCTCATTTTCTTGTGAATATAAAATTCAATTGGTTCATTCATCATTTTGCTCCCTTCATTTTTATCAGTTGTGCTATCCCTTGACCAAATGACCAGTTTTCAGCAGCTGTCTCATGTAGTGTAATAAAAATGTCAGCAACTTTTACATTGGAACATTCTGAAATTTTAAAGGATACAGATTGATACAAACCTTTTTTCTGCTGCACTGTTCTTCCAGGTCCACATGTAATAGAAACATGAATCATATTCTCAGTTCTCATTTCTCCTCTTTCCAACAAATAATATAGATTATACAAAAATTGATTTTGTTGATAAGGTAAAAACATTTGAAAATAATCATTTTTAGGGATGTTAAAATGTTCAATTAATGAAAGATGGATACATTCACCTATCTTTTTCAACTCTTCTTTATTTAATATATTTTCATGATAATAAACGTTCACAAAAGGCATACATTTTCATTCCTTTTTCTTAATTTAGCATTCAACAACATATCATCGTGAAATATGTAAAATCTCATAAATAGTAACGTCGTCCATTACATCTATTTCAGGCTTTTCCTTATAAAAACTGAATTGACTATATCCCCACTTATCCGGATTATAAACTATTACATTTCCTAAACATTTTTCTATGTTTTGCACATTTTCATTTACTTTATTTAATTGCGTCCCAATCAGCGATTTACTTTGAGAAATACTCCCTGCATATTCAACAGCATATCTACTTTTTCTAAAATCATTACTTAAATTAACAACTACTGGAACACCTATATTTATTTGCTGCCACCCAAACGATTGCAAAATATTATCGTAATACCCTTCGAATATAAATTTGTTCATCCCTTCATGACCATTCCAAATATATAAAGGTGCATAACAGTTATCGAAATTCCCATCCTTACCTGTCTCAGTAATTAAATAGGCCTTAAAATTCAACCCTTGAAAACCATCCGTTTTATAACCATTCTTTTTTACCCTTTCTCTAATAGTCCCCATATCATAATCCTTTGGAAAAATGATCTTATATTGCATTCCAATCATGTTTATCACTCACTTTCGATGTTATATACATAATGATAAATCGATGATTGGCTGACGTAAAATAGGTATAAATTATATTTGGTATCATTTATAATGATACCGTATAAGGGGATGAAATGAATGGAAATAAATGATCTTATCATATTTAAAACTGTAGCTAACGAAGGATCTATTAGTAAAGCTGCTAAAGAGTTAGGCTATGTACAACCAAATGTAACTGAGCGAATCAAAAAATTAGAACAAGAATTAGAAACACCTTTACTACATAGAGATAACAAAGGTGTTTCCCTGTTACCTTCTGGTGATATTTTATTAGACTACACGAATAAAATATTAGCTCTATTAGAAGAAGCGAAAAATGAAATTAAAACAAGTGCTTCTTCTTATGTAATAGCGACATCACAATCTATTTTGACTAATTATTTAAGTATGCGTATTAAAGAAAATTTCAGGAATTATCAAATATATATAGAAAGTAGTAGCCATTTACAAAAACTACTACAGCAACAAAAAGTTGATATGGTCCTAACTTATGAGGATTATCCTGATGCAGCGTTTAAAAAAGTATTCACCACTTCAATTTCTGTAGGCTTATTAAAAGCGAAAGAACAGTGTACCATTGACTTTTCAAAAGAACTTTTCTTTGTTAGTAACGATAAAAAGTGTCCTTTTAGAAATATGACAATACAATTTCTAAAAAAAAACAATCTATCTCAGCATCAACTTCAACAGTTAGATTCTTATTCGCTTATTGAAGAGTTTATTGTTGAGGGAAATGGGATAGCTTTTTTACCGATTAGTAATGATAAATTAGTACCCATTGAAAATGTCGAGGTTGAAAAACTATCTATTAATTTCTTTACAAATCGAGATTTAGAAAAAGCAATTCCAGGTGAACTATTTAATTAATACTTTTCGTATTTTACGGATAAATAGATATCCCTTTTTGAATCTTTAATATAACTTCATATACTATCCGCTTAATAAAATAAAAAGGGATGTTACCTAGTTAAAATGTTCAACTACTAGGACATCCCTTTTTATCTTGAAGACTTACCTTATAATTCATACATTTCACACGTTCTGCTCCACCCCTGTACTCTTCTCCTTCTTACTTCTTTTAAAATTCTTCAACTTCTTAATCGTTCCAACTAATCCTTTTGGAAAAACTAGTAGCACGATAATGTATAATAAACCAAGAATAATCGTCCATCTTTCAAAAATCGGATACTCTGTCGCTAGTTCTGATAAATAATATTTCAGTGATTCAATAATCCCAGCTCCAGCAATTGCTCCAATTAATGTTCCAACTCCTCCAATCATTGTCATCAATAATGCGTTTAGCGTCATTTCAATTGAAAATACCGTCGTATTTACAAAACGTAATGTGATAACAAATAATCCCCCACTAATCGTAGCAACTACTCCTGCCACTACACTTGCGATAATTTTATAATGGAGAACTTTATATCCAAGCGCTTCAACACGTTGTTCATTTTGTGAAATTGCCTTTAACACTTTTCCAATAGAAGATTTTGTGAAAAGACGTAACAAAATAAAAATGAAAATTAAACATATAAGCGTTACGTAATAAAACGTAAAGCGATCACGGAATATATCTGGTACACCAAATGTAAATCCATCTCCTCCGTGAGTCAGCGTACGCCATTTTTCAGCAAGTACAAAAAACAGCTGAGAAATAGCGAGCGTTAACATTGCATAAAAATGACTTTTCAAACGTAATGACAGCATACCGATAATATAACTAACGATGGCCGAAATAATAATAGCAGCTGCTATGCCTATAAAAAAGTTCATTATAGACACTCCTTGCCGATCAAATAAGAGTGCCACACCATACGCCCCTATTCCAAAGAACATACAATGACCGAATGAAACAATACCCGTATATCCAAGGAGAACATCAAAACTCATAGCGAAAATAGCAAAGATGAAGATTTGAGTGAACAAAATTAACAAGCTCCGTGAATCATTTACGAATGGAAATACACTTAAACAAATGAGCATAAAAACTCCGAAGTATACTTTAATTCGACCCGATATGCTGTTCACCATGTCACCCCTTTTCACCAACGAGTCCCGTTGGCTTCACTATTAAGAAAAATAGTAACATTAACATATTGATTGCAAGAGATAAATCTGGCACATAATACGCTGTAAAAGCACCGGCTAATCCAACGATTAAAGAAGCTATCGCTGAACCTTGTACGCTACCTAATCCTCCAATGATAACTACTATAAAGGCTAAAATTGCATACTGCATGCCCATCTCAGCGAAAATAACTCCTGAATATGGTGCTAGTAGAAAACCACCTAACGCCGCCATCCCTGCTCCTAATAAAAAAACAAACGAGAATATCGCTTTCACGTTAATTCCGAGAGCTTGAACCATCTCTTTATCCATTACACCAGCGCGAATCATAAGTCCTATCTTTGTTTTTTTCAGCAGCAATAGTAAAGCGATGTAAATTAGTATCCCAACTAAAATAACGAATAGGCGATATTTTATTAAGATAACTCCTCCAAATGTAAAACTTCCTTGAAGCCATAACGGTAATTTTGCAGCAATTGGATTAGGACCCCAAAATATTTTGATGCACTCGCTAAGAACGAGCATTCCTCCGAGTGTAACGAGAAGCTGCCGAACATGGTTTCCATACACTGGTCTAATAAGAAATCTTTCTAAAATGAAACCGAGAAACATCCCCATAGCGACTGCTCCAATTAGTGCTAATAAATAACTACCTGTCATATTGAATAACCAAACGCCTGTAAATGCTCCCCATGCAAATAAACCGCCATGCGCAAAATTCAGTACGCTCATTAAACCGAAAATAAGTGATAAACCAGAAGCTAATAAAAAAATAAGCATCCCTGTCGAAACGCCGTTTACAAATAAGTTAATTAACACATCCACGTTCTATCCCCCCGTATCAATGTTAAGAAATACCTAAATATTTATGACATGTTTCCTTATCCTCCCGCAGTTCCTCCATGAAACCGTTATGCACAATGCGCCCATTATCCATAATGTAAAAATAATCACCGATTTGACTAGCCATCATAAAATTTTGTTCAACAAGTAAAACAGTCGTTTTTTCCTTCATTTTCAAAATAGCTACCATTAATTTTTCTATCATAATTGGAGACAGCCCTTTACTCGGCTCATCAATAAGCAATAGTCCATCACTATTAATAAATGCTCTTGAAATAGCCAACATTTGCTTTTGTCCCCCGCTTAAGAGCCCACTTTTCTTATTCCAAAACTGC
The DNA here is from genome assembly GCF_030348325.1 of Bacillus hominis. Classification (NCBI taxonomy): domain Bacteria; kingdom Bacillati; phylum Bacillota; class Bacilli; order Caryophanales; family Bacillaceae; genus Bacillus; species Bacillus hominis. The sequence continues at coordinate 1,775,593 of NZ_JAUCFS010000005.1, read as the reverse complement.
TTTAAATCTGGAAATAGTTCGAGCATCCAATCTATTTTCTCTTCAGATTCTTTTCCTATTTTTCCCCTAGCAAGTGCGAATGTTTCTTCTACTGTCAAATCATGAAAAATACCTTGATTTTCTGGCACATAACCTATACCTTTTCTTGAAATTAAATGTGTAGATAATCCATTTACTTTTGTGTTATCATAATAAACTTCTCCATTTGCTATCCGGTGAAACCCCATAACCGACCGCAATGTTGTTGTTTTTCCAGCTCCATTTCTTCCAAACAATACTGTAATCGTTCCCTTCTCAACCGAAAGGGACACTCCTTGTAAAATATGAAACTGATCTAAATACGTCTCTATATTATTCACTTGTAATAGTGCCACTGTATAATCCCCCTAAATAAGCACTTTGTACACGCTCATCTTTCATCATTTCTTCCGGTAACCCTTCAGCCAATAACTCACCATGAAATAAAACGATAAGATGATCTGATAAATCTAGCACCATATCCATTTTGTGCTCAATAAGTACAATTGTGCTCTCTGGATTCTTTTTAATATTTTCGATTACTTGTAATATAGCCGGAACTTCCTCAACTGAAATACCTGCTGTCGGCTCATCTAATAGTAATACATCTGTCTTTAATGCTAACAACATAGCAAGCTCTAACTTTCTTTTTTCTCCGTGAGCTAAGTCTTTAGCTAATACGTCCCCTTTCTCGTGAAGGAGTACTGTCTTCAAAAGACGTCTCGCTTCTCCAGTTTGCTGCTTTAACTTGGCTGCATTTGGAAAGAAACTATAATAATCCTGAACAAACGATTGAACACTTAAACGCACATTTTCAAGTACTGTTAGCTCTGGAAAAATATTTGTCAACTGAAAAGAACGACCAATCCCCAAGCGCGTTCGATCTGAAATTGATAATTTTGTAATATCCTGCCCTTTAAAATAAACTTCGCCTTTCGTCGGAGAAATTTGCCCACTTAGTAAATTGAATAGCGTTGTCTTTCCAGCACCATTCGGTCCAATAATTGAAATGAGCTTTCCTTTTTGTACCGTTAAATTAACACCTTTAATAACATGATGATCCCCAAAAGATACACAAAGATTTTTCGTCTCTAACAAATGTGTCATGAAATCCCTCCCACTGAAAGCCATGTTTATGAAAGAAATAAGTATAAAGAGGGTATCCCCTCTTTATAAAAAACAACAGAAAATTCAGTCTATTTATTTTGAACAGACGGTTCTGTTTCTTTCATTGTTAATTCTCGCTCTAACACTGGTACTGGATAATCAACACCCTCTTGCTTTTTCAGAGTTATAGAATAAAGAGTTTGTAATGCTTGATGATCCTTCTCTCTAAATTTCATCTTTCCTTTCGGTGTCTCAAATTCCATCCCTTCCATTTTCTTAATAAGTGTATCTACATCTGTATCTCCCTTCGTTTTCTTCAAAGCTTCGACGATAGAAATCGCCGCTGACATTCCTCCTGCTGTAAACAGATCTGGAACAGCACCATTAAAACGTTTTTTATGTTCTTCTACTAGCCAATCGTTCACCTTATTCTTTGGAAGTGAGTGATAATAAACAGAAAACCCTTGCATCCCTATTAGCGCATCCATCGTTTTTAATGCTGGTATATCAGGGGCACCAGTAGAAATTTTAATACCTTGCGCTTCCACATTCATATCTTTCAACTGTTTCCATGGTGAATTCGCACCTGCCCAAACGATAAATAAATAATCTGGTTTTGAGCTAATAATATTTTGAATATTCGCAGTGAAATCAGTTGCATTCGTATCCGCGTATTGCTCATTTACAATATTCGCACCTAATTTCTTCGCTCCCGCTTTAAATGCTGCAATTCCTTCACGACCGAAAGCATTATCTGGAGCAAACGTCGCAATCTTTACATCTTTTTTAGCAATTGAGGCAGCCCCAGCAATCGCATCTTGCGAAGAGTTTCTTCCTGTTCTAAAAATATATTTATTCCAGTTCTTCCCAGTAATACTATCAGCAACTGCTGGTTCTACAACCATAATCTTTTTATACTCTTCAGCTAGTGGTAAAACTGCTAATGTATCACTTGAACTAGATGATCCTACTAAAAAATCAACTTTCTCTTCTTCTAATAATTTCGTAGCCTTCTTAACCGCTACATCTGCTTTCGTTTCCGTATCTTCTACAACAAACTTAATCTTCTTTCCTTCTACTTTCCCTGTTCCACCAGTTGCATAGTCTAACCCTAATTCAAATCCATTTACCGTTTGTTTTCCATACGATTCTAGCGGGCCTGTTAGTGAAGCAAGAACCCCTACCTTAATCGTTTTTTCATCTTCTGTACTTGTCTTCTTTCCCGAACAAGCCGCAGTTACTAATAACGATCCTAAAACACAACCAGTAACCACCGTTCTTAGCCATTTACGTTTTTTCATCGACATTGTGATCCTCCCCATACTTTACTTTCCGATAGAATCAAACACGCCAAATTCCCCTGTCCGTAATCATGACTTTAAAATTGGTAATGGAAACTCTTGTAGTAACCTCTACATTCGGCATAAATCTATAATCACCTTCCTATTAAATGGAAACGGACATACAATCAATATATATTCCGTTGTTCAAATGAAATTACTGTTTCATTACAGTATTCATCACGCAAAAAGCTGCAAATAATTGACTTCATTCATTAAGTCAATTATTTGCAGCTTACATAAAAAAACATGAATAGAACAATTGATTAATTATTTTCGACCTTCTCTAACCCTTCAACCAATTGTTTCTTATCTAGCCCTTCCCCTATTATCACCAAGTTTGTCGGGAAACCGAAATCCTGTTCTAATAAAGTTGGTACTCCAAATGAATATTGTAATAAGTGTGGGTATTTATCCCCATGGAATTTCACGAAACCTTTCACACGATAAATGCCATCAGGTAATTTTGAAAGCCATTCATACAATTTATCTTGATCGATTGATTTCGTAAATTGATATGTCATCGTTTGTATATGTAAATGCTGTTTTACATGCAAGGTCTCATGTTCATCATTACTTCCAAGTACCGCTTCTTCTATATCTTCTAAAGATATATTACAATACTTCGTTTCATACAATTTCGCATGTTCATTAATTACTGTCACTTCTTCTAAAACCTTTTTCTTATCCTCATCCGTTAGTAAATCTGATTTATTAATGAGAATATGACTTCCATATTTCATTTGCTCATGTAATAGTTGTTGTACATTTGCACTTAATATACTTCGGTTTAACCATCTCACTGCATCTAATACAACTACTATAGATTTCACTTCAAGGAAAGGAGCTAAAATTGGTGATACACATGCATCTAACACTTCAATTGGATGTGCGACGCCTGTTGTTTCTATATAAATTACATCCGGTCTTTCCTGTTGATATAGTGAATGTAATTGTATTTCAAGCTCTTCTTTTAACGTACAACAAATACATCCTTTCAGAAGTTCCCTTAACACATTCTCTTTTCCAATAATATCTGTATCTACCGAATATTCACCGATTTCATTCATCAAAACTGCAACTTTTCGATTTTTCTTCTTTTCTGCTAATAATAAATTTTGCAGCAATGTTGATTTTCCGCTACCTAAAAAACCACCTAATATATGAATTTCTACTTTACTCATTCGACCGACCATCCATTTCTCTACTTCAAATTCCTTCAAAGCGTAATTATTACGATTTATACTTATCATTTTATTAAAAGAACACCTATTTGTAAACAAAACTGCTAGATTATCGTTTCATTTTCATTCACTTCATGAGCAACTCTAATTCCAGACTCAATCGCTCCTTGCATCCACCCATGTGTTAACGTCGTATGTTCTCCTGCAAAATGCACCCTACCAGCTGGCGGCGTAATATATGGAAATAATTCAAGCTCTTGCCCTGGTTCAAAAGCTGTAAATGCTCCGCAAGAATACGGATTTTGACTCCAACTAAAAGATGCGCCTGTTACAAACTCACTATAAACCACGTTACCATATATTTGCTCTAAATTTTTTAATGCGTAACGAACACGTTCTCTATTCGAGAGACTATCCCATGTTAATGCCTCATCTGCCCACGTATAACTCACTAAAACGATAGCCGCCCCTTGTGTACGAATGCCATAGCTCGGATAATACGTAAAACGTATAGGTAAATCCGTAATAGACTTACCACCATACTGCCCTTCTCTTTCCCAAAATCTACTTTTAAACTCTATCGCAATTTTAGTTGCAGCAATGTAATTTAATTCACGGATTGCACGCCTTTTATAATATGAGAATAACTGATACGGCTGGACTTCTACAAAGCGCAAAGCTGAAAATGGAATTGTGATAATAGCAATATCACCCGTTACTATAAATTGTTCTAACGTATGTTCATGGTTTACTTGCATCATCACTTTATTATCTTCCTGCATTATTTTCTCTACTTTATATGACATAAAAATATTATCCTTTAGCTGCGGCAAAAATGAATTTGGTAATGCGTCCATCCCGCCTGTTATCTCATAATATTTCGTCGTTGAAGTGAAAAAGATCATTTCTCGTAATACTTCAATTAAAGATATTCCCATGTATGCTTCCATATCAAGAAGTACTCCGATCATATCTATTGCTCCATCTGAATAGTACTCAGTTAAAAATGAACCGAGCGAATATGCTTTATACTTTTTTTCAACAATAATCCAGTTTTTATTAGGATCTTTCTTAATATAATTAAGTATCGGTTCTAACACCTCTAACATTAATTCTTCTGCCGTTTTCCCTCTCTCTTTTTCTAAAACTGGAAATCCAAGTACACTTGGATTATTTTCAAACACATTCAATCTCGTTCTAATGTTATTCGTATAAATTATATCTGAAGAAGTTTTATTAATAAAAAGATTTAACGGTAGTTTAAATTTACTAATATAGGCTAATGTTAAATCATGAGTCTCCGGAATACGCATAGGACCTGCGTTAAAATATAATCCTGCACTAAATGGTTCACGAATTGTATACACCCTGCCACCTATTCTGTTGTTTGCTTCTATAATCGTTACCTCGTGCCCAGCTTCTTTTAATAAAGATGCTGCAACTAATCCAGATATCCCTGCACCGGCAATAGTAATCCGTTTGGGGTTATTTGTTTTTGCAAGCCCCTCATGAATAATTTGAAGCATTTTTTCCATCGATAATGGATTCCCCATGCCACTTCCCCTTTTACGAAGGATTTTACTGAATTATATTCGTTTAGCAGAATTCCTATGTTTCATTCAAGGAATTGCCCGGATACATTTTCAAATACTTGAATATCTTTTATAAAATGTAATAAAATAGATATGAAACTATAGAGGTAAGACGTGTTATCTTACATAATAAAATAATGAAATTGCGAGGAATTTTGAAATGAAAAATGGTATTAACCGTGTTGTATTAGTAGGAACAGGAGCAGTTGGATGTAGTTATGCTTATTGTATGATTAACCAAGCTGTAGCTGAAGAGTTTGTTTTAGTCGATGTAAATGAGGCAAAAGCTGAAGGAGAAGCAATGGATTTAAGCCATGCTGTGCCATTCGCACCAGCTCCAACAAAAGTTTGGAAAGGTAGCTATGAAGATTGTAAAGACGCAGATCTTGTTGTAATTACAGCTGGGTTACCACAAAAGCCAGGTGAAACACGCTTAGATTTAGTTGAGAAAAACGCTAAAATCTTTAAACAAATCGTTCGTAGCATTATGGACAGCGGATTTGATGGCATCTTCTTAATCGCAACTAACCCTGTAGATATTTTAACTTACGTAACTTGGAAAGAATCTGGTTTACCGAAAGAACGTGTAATTGGTTCTGGTACAACACTTGATTCTGCTCGTTTCCGCTATATGTTAGGTGAGTACTTCGATATTGGACCTCATAACATTCATGCTTATATTATCGGAGAACATGGTGATACAGAACTTCCGGTGTGGAGTCACGTATCAGTTGGTATCCAAAAACTAGAAACGCTTCTTGAAAAAGACAACACATATAACCAAAAAGATTTAGATGATATTTTCATAAACGTTCGTGATGCAGCTTACCACATTATTGAACGAAAAGGTGCTACATACTACGGCATTGGTATGTCACTGCTTCGTGTAACGAAAGCAATCTTAAACAATGAAAACAGCGTATTAACTGTATCAGCTTATCTTGAAGGTCAATACGGCCAACAAGACGTTTATATTGGCGTACCTGCTGTCTTAAACCGTGGAGGCGTTCGTGAAATTTTAGAAGTTGAACTAAGTGAAGAAGAAGAATTAAAATTCGATCACTCTGTTCAAGTATTGAAAGAAACAATGGCTCCAGTTCTTTAATCGTATATTCAAAAAGCAATCCAACTTATTTTGGATTGCTTTTTTATATTTTTATTGTTCATCCTCAATCTAAACAGTAATATTATCTATAATAAAAAGGAGTGATTTCATGAATGATTCTTGGACGATTGTCATCCTCTTACTAGCTGTAGCAGCCTTAATTCTCTTCCTCTTCTTAATCATCAGAACTCTATTTCCAACTAAAAAATATGATAAGAATCTCGGATTGATTCTAATTATTTTAAGCTTGTTAGCAATACCGATAAGTATCTTCCTTATAGGAGGATGGGCAGGTATGGGAGTTGGTGTAATCGCAGTCTTTATTTTTGCTGCTGTTATTATAGCTTTAATTGCAAATACCTTCATTAAACTTCCTCCTCCAAAGAAAAAATAACAAATAACCGATGTTTTCATCAAGAGAAAACATCGGCTATTTTCTATCACTTATTATCATTAATCGGTTCATCATTATTTACGTCAAGTACATCTAATAAAAAGATAAAGATTGGAATCCCAATAATAAGCCCCCATATTCCGAGGAAATGCTCTGAAAAGATAAGAATCATAAATGTATAAAATACTGGCAAATTCGTTTTTGCAGACATAAATTTTGGATTTAAAAAATAACTTTCAAGGGCATGGATTACTGTAATGAACACTAGTATGTATACAACATACATAACCCCACCGACGTTATAGGCAATTATACAAAGTGGAAACAAGGAAATAATAACACCAGCAACTGGAATCAAACCGAGTAGAAAGACCATGACAGCCAATACAAGAAGCTGTGGAAATCCTAAAATGACAAGTGCAATTACAGTGAGCACACAATTGACAACCGCGATTAAAAACTGTGCTTCAATCACTTTTCCGAACGATCTTGCAAATCTTTCACCGAAATATGCAATTTCCTCATAAAAAATTTTCAGCTTACTATCTTTAAATTTCGAAGTAAATGCTATAATGCGTTCTTTTTCTAATAAGAAAAAGAGGCTTAAAATAAGAGAAAGTAGTATTTGTAAACTGACTTTTCCTATGTTTGCTATCGATTGATAAATGACATCTACACCTTGTTCGATATATTTCGATACTTCCATTCCGTTAATTGTCGAAAGTGCATATTTAATTATCTCGTTATCAGGTGGGTTTTGAAAAAATAATTTAAATTGATAAATTAATTGTGAAATTTGTATCGTTAGTACAGGCAAATATTTATATAGTGTAGTTACAATAAACGTCACTAATACAATATATAAACCAGCAATAACCACTTTCCTATTTACTTTCAACTTTTTTGAAATAAACTTTTGAAATCGATCCATCAAAAACGTGAGAATAAACGTAATTAATATTAAATTAATCATACTTTTTAATCCATACAATACAAGCACTAATATTATTAAAACGAGAAACCGTTGAAACCCTCTACTTCGAAAGAAATTTTTCACTTCATTCATTAAAAATTAACCTCCCCCTTCAATGGATGGAAATTGAATATATTACATTTTATGAACTTCTATAGACAATCTTTCTTACTAATTGGAAAGAATCCTTTTTTTCTTTTTTAATGTCGGATTTTTCATCTAATACTTTTCTAAAAACTATTTTTCAACTCTATATTTTAGGAGAACGTCTATTTTTAGACTGTTGCTCCTTAGTAGATTTTTCATATTGAAAAAAGAGAGTTATCTATTACTTAACTCTCTCTAGAAAATTGCTAACTGAAAAGCTTAATTATTTCAATCTAATCATTTCTTTTTTGCATTTGCTTCGCTAACAATTCCTTCACTTGGTTATACGTTAAACCTGAATTTTTGTTTAAACGCTTTACCTCCTCGACATCAGTACCTACCACTGTATATTTTTTCTCATCACTCATATTTCCACTTCCTTTTTCACCAGATCATTTCTTATATTTCTTCCCTAAACTCTTACAAATTAACACAAATAAGCTGTACTAAATTAAATAGACTATGTTCAATAGCTAACGGAAGTTTAGTTGCATAAGAGGAATAGATAAAAAAATGTCGAATTTATTTATTTGTTGAAATTGAGGACTTGGAGGATACATTTTGAAGAAATATGAGTTTAAAAATATCATTCCAACATTGGAAGAGTACAAATATTTGTGCGAGTCTGTTGGCTGGACTAATTATATGAATTTTGAAGTGGTGGAAACATCACTGAAGAATTCTATCCACTGCATCACAGTCAAAGATAATGAACAAATTGTGGGCATGGGGAGAATTGTTGGTGATGGGGCTATCTATTTCTATATTCAAGATATAGTGGTTCATCCAGATTATCAGAAAAGTGGGATTGGGAAAAAAATAATGCATATGTTGGTTGAATACTTAAATCAGAATGCCCCTGATAAGGCATTTGTCGGTTTGTTTGCATCACAAGGTAAAGAATCTTTCTATGAAAAATATGATTTTAAAGATTACTCACCAAACATGACTGGGATGTTTACTGTCATTTCAAAATAATACAGTGAAACTTTGATCAGTGGGACTGCATTCAAATAGTGGGATAAACACAATAGATTTTTTATTTTAAGTCATCAATCCATATTTAAAAATTTGTTCCTATAACAACTTTTTCATTATTATGCTAAAGGACAGCCCATATTATAATATGGGCTGTCCTTTAAATTGGATAAGTATGTAACAAATCCCTTCTTGTTACATACTGTATTTCTTAATAAAATTTCACTACATCTTCAGTAGGTAAGAATGTTCTTTCCCCTGGTTGTTCATTTGGCTCACCAAATGGCATTTGTCCTACTAAGCTCCACTCTGCTGGAATGTTCCAAGTTTCTTTTACTTCAGCATCTACGATTGGATTGTAATGTTGTAATGACGCTCCGATTCCTTCAGCCGATAATAACATCCATACAGTATGTTGTAACATTGCATTTCCTTGATGAGACCAGAATGGGAACTGATCTTTATACAATGGTGCATTTTCTTGCATTTTTTCTACTGTTGCTTGATCTTCAAAGAATAGAACTGTCCCTACGCCTGCATGGAAACCTTTTAGTCTTTCTACAGTCGCTTCAAAGTTTTCTGCTGGTACGCGTGATCTAAGCGTTTCTTTTACGATATCCCAAAACTTTTCATGCTCTCCATCCATTAATACGACCATACGGCCACTTTGCATATTGAAAGACGTTGGTGCATGTAAAGCAGTTTTTAAAACTTCTTCAATTCTTTCTTTCGTAATTGCATCATTTTTTGTTACTTTACGAATTGAACGACGGTTCACAATTGCTTCTTTTAAGTTTGTTGTAGTTGCTGACATAATAATTCCTCCAAATATATGTTTTTTTATTTAAACAAATCAATATGATTCTTTCATGTAAGACGAATTAGCAATATCCATCCGTATTACATTGCATTCCCTCAAATGAATTTGTTTTATCCTTTTCGATTTCTTTATCAATTACTCTTTCTAGCGTTTCTTTACTAGCAAGCCCTTGAATGACTTCATCACCAATCATGACAGTTGGTACCGCCATAATATTCGCTTCATCATATGCATGCTGAATTGCTGCTTGATGTTTTTCTTTATATTTTCGAGTTACTAAAGCATCTTTAAATTCAACTTCAGGAAGCCCTACTTCTACCGCCAATTTTGTTAAAATATCAATATCCTCAATGTTTTGTTCTTCTTGGAAAAATGCAGTGAATACGCGGTGATGATACTCATTTCCTAGTCCACGTTCTTTCGCAAATTCACATCCTTCAAAAGCTAAATGTGTGTATGGATGCGGTGAAACACGTGGTAAGCGCATTTCAATTCCTAATTTCTTTGCAGTAGGACGAATGAAAGCATCCCATGAACCTAACTTATCCGGTTCGTTCCAAGGATCTATTTTAGAATATGGACTTGGACGCAATTCAAATGGCATCCATTCAATCTCTACATCTTTCTCTTTCGCTACTTCATCTAACGGACCTTTTGCCAAAAAGCAAAACGGGCAGATAAAATCTGAGTATACTTTCATTTTTACAGTCATATTTTTCACACCTTACCTTTATAGTTGTAATCACAATAGTTACATTAATGACAAAAAAATATAGATATTATTTTACGCATTCATTTTCTCTTGCAAAGATTCAAACAACTGCCCCATTGTAATATTTCTCAAAACTTCTTCCATCGCAGATTGTGCTTGAATTAAAATAAGCTCTAACACTGCTTGAATATTTGCTCCAATTGGACAATCTGGATTTGGTTGTTCATGAATGTTAAATAGTTTGTCTTCTTCTACTACATTCACTGCATGATACACATCTAACAATGTGATTTCATGTAAATCCTTTAATAATCCCGCGCCACCCGGCCCGCGATTTACGTAAACAAATCCAGCCTGTTTCAAGTAAGACATTATTTTACGAATGACTACCGGATTTGTATTTACACTTTCGGCCATATAGTCCGAAGTACAAAGTGAAGATGGATTGTTTTTCAAAATCGATAAAATATGAACAGCTATAGAAAAGCGGCTACTAATTTTCATCTTGATCACCACCTCGATGTAATCATTATAGTTACAACTAAAAGATAAGTCAATCCTTTTTACAGATTTTTTAAAGCAAATAAAAAAGATGTCTCATTACATTATATGAGACATCCCTTCTTACTCTGTAAACAACTCTTGGAATTCTTCAATAAATAACTGAACAGCGAGTGAAGCTTCCTTTAATGAAGGAACAGCTAAAGCAATCTCTCGCCACACTTTCGGCTCCAATTCTCGCGTTTGCACGTTCTTTGGTAAATTCGTTAAAGATAATTCAGCTAATATGGCAATGCCTAATCCTTCTTGAATCATATTTAATGATGTAGTAACGGTCGAAACCGCATACTCAACTCGAAGTGGCACGTTTGCTTGTTTGAACATATCAATAATCGGCGGTTCATATCCACCTTTAAATAGTATAATCGGTTCGTTCTCTAAATCACTTATCGTAATAGAACTTTTCTTACAAAGGGGATGATCTTCCCTTAATACTACAACCATCTTCCCTTTCGTTACTGGGACTATTTCCATATCTTTATTTGGCAAAATAACAATTCCAATATCAATGACCCGTGATAATAGCCAATCCTCTACTTCTTTAAGCGCCCCCTCACAAAGAACTACTTCTAAATTCGGATACTTTTCACGAAAGATATTAATCATTTTCGGTAAAAAATATGCCGAGGCACTCGGAAAACTCCCGATTCGAATTGTTCCGACTTCATGCCCTTTCTCCATCGCCACTTCTTGTTCAATCTTCTCAACGCCGCTTAAGATTTCTCTAATATGTACAAGAATTCTACTTCCAACATCCGTAACGATTAGCCCTTTTCGTTTATCGCGTATAAGAATGGTAACTCCTAACTCTGACTCAATGCTTGAAATCGCATGACTTACAGCTGGCTGCGTCATATTTAACATCCCGGCAGCCTTCGTAAAACTCCCTAACTCAACTGTTTTTATTAAAACTTGAAGTTGTGTAATGGTCATAACTAATCACTTATACTCCTTATAAAAAAGATTCATTTTATTTATCATAGTCGATATCATATCATAGTGAAATGAATGACAACAAGGAGGTCTTACAGTGACACAGCTTTCTCGAACTAAAGCTACCATAATCCTTGCCTTTCTCGTTATTATGTGGGGGATTAATTGGCCGTTATCTAAATTCGCTCTGCATTACACACCACCCGTACTCTTTGCAGGGATTAGAACATTAATAGGAGGATTTATCCTACTTATTTTCGCATTACCGAAATACAAACAGTTAAATTTAAAGGAAACTTGGCATCTATACTTTATTTCATCTTTACTCAATATTATTTTATTTTACGGATTACAAACTGTCGGACTTCAATACATGCCCGCCGGACTATTCTCCGCAATCGTATTTCTCCAACCTGTCTTACTCGGCATTTTCTCATGGATTTGGCTTGAAGAAGCAATGTATGGCTTGAAAATTTTCGGACTTATTCTTGGATTTATTGGTGTAGGGGTTATTAGCTCTAGTAGTTTAACTGGACATATTTCTATTATCGGTGTTCTACTTGCCTTAGGCTGTGCTATCGGCTGGGCACTCGGCACAGTATTTATTAAGAAAACTGGACACCGCGTTAATGCCATTTGGATGGTAACACTTCAGCTTATTATTGGCGGACTTTGCTTAATCGGATTTGGTTCAGAATTTGAAAGCTGGTCTAGCATCGCTTGGAGTATACCATTTGTAAGTATACTACTCTTTATTTCATTCTTTGTAATTGCAATGGGATGGCTCGCTTACTTCACACTTGTCGGAGCTGGTGAAGCGAGTAAAGTTGGGGCTTATACATTCCTTATCCCCCTTATTGCTATTATTGTAAGTTCAATTTTCTTACATGAGGCCATTACAATTAGCTTATTCATCGGACTTTTATTTATTGTGGTAAGTATTTGTTTTGTAAATATAAAGCCGAAAACACTTGCTGTAAGGCAGCAAGTTGAAGTGAAATAAATATGAGAAAGAGCCTACCGTTTGTAGGCTCTTTCTTTTTTAACATTTTATCAGTACAGTCACTTAGTATCTTAACAAAAGGAAATTTTTTCTTTTTTATTGTATGATGATAATTAAGTTGTAAAAATATTATCTCTAATACACATGGATGGACTTACAATTCCAATCATAAGGGAGGAATTATATGGTTTTACAGTATAGAGAATTTGGAGATACAAGCTCTCCACTTATGGTTTTTATTCACGGAGGCGGAGTCAGTGGATAGATGTGGGACAATCAAGTTAAACATTTTACTAACTTTCACTGCCTTGTTCCTGATTTACCCGAGCAAGGGAAAAACAGGGGTAAGGATCGTTTCTCAATAAACTTTAGTGCTCAAAAAATCATTGAATTAATTGAAGAAAAAGGAGAAGGCAAAACAGTTATAGTAATCGGGTTTTCGTTAGGTGCTCAAGTATTAATTGCTATGCTCAGCATGAAACCAAACTTAATTCAATACGCTATGGTAAATAGCGCATTAGTTAAACCAATTCCCTTCGCTAAAACATTAATAAGCTCCCTTGGCTTAACCTACTCCCTAATAAAGAGTAAGACATTTTCCAAAATACAAGCAAAATCAATGTACATAGATGAAACACAATTTAATAACTATTATCATGACAGTTGTCAAATAAGTAAAAATACATTTGTGAGGATATTAGAAGAAAACATGTCGTTCACAATACCAAAAGGTTTTAAGAATGCTAGTAGTAATATATTAGTAACTGTTGGAGATAACGAAAAAAGAATCATGAAAGACTCGATGACTGAAATCCTTGAAAGTAATACTAATTGCACAGGTATTATCATTCCTAAAATTGGTCATGGAATCTCTTTAGCAAATCCCAAACTATTTAATACTTTAATTGAAAACTGGCTCGAACATGATATTCTGCCGGAAGACGTAATAATCGTCAATTGATTTCCATACATCAATAAATTTTGTTATATAGTGACTACAACAATTTCGCTATCCTCATTTTCACTATTCCCTAAAACCAATAAAAAAGGTCTCATTATTTTCGATGAGACCTTTTAATGTTACTTATCTTTTACGGCGTACTACAAAAATACACGTACCTACCGATGATACAATAGCTAAAATAGATAAGACAATTGCTATTGTTTGCATATTACTTGTACTTTCATTCTTTCCTACACTAGATACTTCTCCATGTTCTCCAGTTAAGGACGTACCTTTTGCAATTGTAGTAAGTGAATGTGGCTTCTCAGCTTTCTCATCGCCTGTCCATTCAACAATTTCTCCGTCTTTATATTGTTGATATGCATCCCAAGCGACTTTTTGTTCTTTATCTGGGTTTTTAGCAACGAAAGTAAATCGCTGAAACTGACCAGGTAAAATCCCTTCTCCTGTTGCTTCCCATATTACAGTTTTAACTTTTCCAGCCGCATCTTTTTGTTCTTCTACTTTCCATCCTGGCACTGGCTCATACTGTTGAAACTCGATGCCAGAAGGTATTTTTAGTGTAACTTTTGTTGTTGCCACATTTTTTTCAACTGGTACCTTTATCGTGTAAGTCTCCCATGAGTTAACATCCGAAGTTGCTGGTTGCACAGTTACGTGAGCACTAACAGGTAACGAAAAAATTCCCATTGCAATTATTGTTGCTATCATTGTTGTTCCTAATTTCTTTATACGTTTCATTCTCTTTTAACTCCTTTTCATCTGTAACTTCTCTTTATCCCGCTATTCGCCGGGCAATAAGACTTCCACCTCAAAATTCGGCTGGAGCAAAGAAGTTAGGTGGAAGCCCCGCTTCCCGTAAAAGCCCGATTGGTGAAGGCTAATAATCAGTGGGGATGAACAAAACCCCACTGATTAAAGTTTCACTTTATCTGCCACCTACAATAAATTTATAATCTGTATCGAAGCTATCAAGAGATTTTGTTAATCCATGAACATGTATATTCCAGTTTCCTGTCATGTTAATATACATGCCTTCCGCTTCATATTCTCCCGGTGAAACTGCCGAAACTTTAAATGAGCCTTTGCCCATATTCATATCTAACGATTGAGTCGTCAATACAATTTGTTCCATATCAGTAACAGGCTGTCCATTCTCATCCTTTAAAGTAATATGAAATGTATTCTGTCCTACCTTATTAGGACTTACATGCAAAGTAAGTTCATATCCATTATCTAATTGTTTACTCTCTGTAAAAGGTCCAGTAGGAGGCATCGGCGGTGTTTGTACGTTTGTCATAAAAGCTACGATTATGAAAACGATAATTCCAATGATAAACTCTACTTTCACCGTAGCTCCTAATCCTTGCTGCGCTCGCATTCTCCCTTTCACATAATGAATAATTCCCAAAATCCCCATGAAGACGAATAAAAGTATCTTTGCTAATAAGGCCAATCCGTACTTCGTATCAAATAGGGAATGAATCGTGGGAATAAAAAATGTACTGTTAAAAAGACCTGTTAATAAAATCACTATGACAGCACCTGTTGCCCATGGTGAAAAACGCCTAATTGCATCCCAATACATAGTCCACTTGTCATCCTCTTTACGTAAAAGAAGAATAATTGATGATAGACCGCCAATCCATAACGAAGCTGCGAATAAATGTATAAAGTCCATAACGACAGCAATGTCTTTAAACTTCAAACCAAATGCGTGACTATTAAATGCTTTCATAACGAGTAACCCAATAAACAATAGTATTGGAATGCTCCATACTTTAAACGATGAAAGTTTCTCACGCTTCACCGCAAAATATGTAACAATTATAAGCGTACTAATAAGAGCCATTTGAGTTATCCATACATAACCAAAAACAGATAGTTGTAATGTTTCTTTTAATAATAGTGGATCAAATGCTTCTAACCACGAAACATCAGCATTTATTTTCGCTTGCAATGGTAGATTGAATAGTAAGCCAATGAATATACCAATTAATGACATCCATATTATTCTCTTACTCCTTGAGTGAACTTCTATTGCATTCCCTTTATATATAATAAGATTAAAGAATAGAACTCCTAAAAATAGTGAGAAACTTGTATATAGAACCCCGCGTTCCATAATCATATCGATTTGCGGGACATACCCCATCTCTTCTACTTGTACATCGTCTGCTCCCGCTTCTGCTAATCCAATACGGAATGGAATAACTCCTTGAATTGGATGTCCATCGGCTGAAATAGCTTTCCACTGAATAGAGTAGAGACCATTTTTGAGATTCTCTTTTAACCCAGCTTCTAATAATTTTTTGTTTTTCTTATCAATATGAGCATCTTTTAAATCTACTCTTTTACCTGAGGTATCTCTTACGAACAATGTATTAAAATGTGAAACTTGTATATCCTCATCAAATTCAATCTTCACGACAGTTGGTGCTTTCTTCAACGTTTCATTTTCAGCAGGATTTGATTTCACAACATACGCATGAGCAGACGCGCTTTTTGGTATCAATATAATAAGCACACATGCTATTAATAGCCATGTCCCTAACCTTCTCATTACTTTCACACTCATTTCACTTCTTTCTTCTTCATCGCTACACTTTCATTACTTTCCAACTTTTATTTTTCGCCAAAATATTAACCTGATTAAGTATAAACTTCTATACAGTATGACTCTTTATTTCTCCCTCACCTCTAAACTTCCAATACAATAGTAACTACTTTCATATATATAACTTATATTTTTAAAGCTGATTGTTATTATATCATAAAATATATTTATGTAAGTTCCCTAAGAAGAAAAGTTCTCGTGAATCATTTGTGAAGAAAATGTGAAATACATAAAGTGAAACTTTAATCAGTAGGGCTTTTACAGGCAGTCGATCTCCCACCTAACTCCCTCGCATTCGCCGACTTTTGAGGTGGGGGTCTTACTGCCCACAATTAGCGGGATAAATAAAAAGGTGTTACATTATTACGTAACACCTTTTAAAAAAATATCCTTCTTCTATTTCTCTTCCGGATAATCACAATACTCAATAATCGTTCCTTCTGTATCCGCTGGGTTAAGGTAGATTAATCGTCTACCATGTTTATTTATTCGAAGTGTATGCTCTAATGTTCGAATACCTTGTTCTTTTAACTCTTCTAAAGCTACATCTAAATCATCAACACGATATGCAACGTGATGAACACCTTTACCTTTTTGTTTAATAAATCTTGCTATTGGAGATGTCGTATTATTTGTAGGTGCAAGTAATTCGATTCTATCACCATCAACTTCAAGAATGGCTACTTCGCTTTCTACACCTGGTGCCTCACTTACGTAACGATCTATTAAAGTTCCTAACAATACCTTTTCATAAAAACGTATCGTACTATCTATATCTCGAACTGCGATCCCGATATGATCAATTGTTTTTTTCATGTACTTTTCCCCTACTACTTTATTTTTTCTATACTTATCAATAGTAACAAAAAAAGTTATAGAATCAAAAATTCTATAACTTTTTTCTTTAACCTATTTTCTTATCCGCTCTAGCTGCTGGTTGAACTTGATTTTTCACTTTTAAAACGCTAATGCCATATCCGATAAATCCACCGATAATCGCTGGGAAGATCCAGCCTAATCCTACTTCCTGCATCGGAAGGAATTTAGTGAACACTTGGCTTACTACTTCAATGTTAACTCCAGCTGCACTTAATCCATCGAATAAGCTGATGATAAATGTTACGATTAAACTCACCTGATAAACTTCAGCTCTTCCCTTAAATAGTGAATGGAAGAATGTTAAGAAAATCAATACAATTGCTAGTGGATAAATTGCTGTTAATACTGGCACAGAAACTGCGATTAACTGTGTTAATCCTACGTTTGCAACAATTGCACTAAATACACATAGCGTGATTGCAATTGCTTTGTAAGGAACATTCGGGAATAACTTATGGAAGAATGAAGAACATGCTGATACAAGTCCCACACTAGTTGTTAAACAAGCTACTGTAATCATTAACCCTAATAATACTCCGCCATATGATCCGAAATAGTAGTTAGAAACTTTCGCTAATACTTCTCCGCCGTTCTCTAAATGTCCAAGCTTCGCAACACTTGAAGCTCCCATATAAGAAAGAGCTGTATATATAATTGCTAAAATAGATGCTGCAATGATTGTCGCTTTTGCACAAACGACCATAATTTGTGTTTTCGTTTTCGCACCTTTTTCTTTAATTGCATTAATGATGATGATTCCGAATACGAATGATGCAAGAGTGTCCATCGTTAAGTATCCTTCTTGGAATCCTTTAAAGAATGCATGTGATGTATAAGCTTCCACTGGTGCTTGCATATCTCCAATCGGATGAATAAAAGCAACGATTACTAAAATACCGATGAATGTTAACTTAATTGGCGTTAAGATTTTCCCAACAATATCGACAATTTTCGCAGGATTTAGCGAAAAAAAACAAGTGATGCTAAAGAATATAATTGTAAAAATAATTAACGGTGTAGAACCTAATCCCTCTGGCATAAACGGCTTAAGGCCAATTTCATAAGAAACATTTCCCGTTCTTGGTATTGCAAATAACGGACCAATCGCTAAGTATAAAACTGTTGTAAACACAATCCCGAATACTGGGTGAGCACGACCTGCCAATGACTGTAAATCGTCTTTACCCGAAAAACCAAATGCTAATACGCCTAGTAATGGTAAACCTACTCCTGTTACTAAAAATCCAGCGTTAGCAATCCATACATTCTCTCCTGCCGATTGACCTAGCATCGCTGGGAATATTAAATTTCCTGCTCCAAAAAATAGTGCAAATAACATTAATCCGATAACTACTATGAACGAAAACGGTACTTTATTCGCCATAATATAACCCCCATTCAAATTTCCTTATCTCATTTTCCAATTTTAACTAATTGAATTTTCTGAATATTTAATTTAAGTATCAACTATTCTTGAACTCATTATAGTTTGATATATAATATTTTGCAATACTATTTTCAAACTTTTCTTTTATTTTATAAAAATACATTTTTTAACATAGGAAATAGACTAAAAAACCAACATGGTCATCCATGTTGGTTTTTCCATTTACTATCATTAATTAAAATTTCGCCGCTACTTTCTTAACGTTCTCTAAACCTTCTTCAACAATTTGTTGTGAACGATCTGGATATTGATTGTGTCCCTCAATAACAACTGTTTCCGGATTTGTAATCCCCCAGAACCCAAGCACATTTGTTACATAGTTAACTGCCATTTCCATAGGAGCCATTTGTTCTGAAGAGTAATCTGAACCACGAGCACCTAATACAACTACTTTCTTATCACCAGCTAAACCTTCTGGACCATTTGCTGTATATTTAAACGTTTTTCCAGCTTGAGAAAGATATGAAATATACGTGATTAATGGCGCTGGCACTGTAAAGTTCCATAATGGGAACGCAAATACAACTTTATCAGCTTCTAAAAACTGATTTAAATATTTATCTACCGTAGCAACTGCCTTCTCTTCTTCAGCTGTTAACTCCATTCCTTGACTACGTTTATATCCACCTGAAATTGCGATATTTCCGTAATAAGGAAGATCTAATGCAAATAAATCTAACTCTGTAATTTCTGTATTTGGGTTCGCTTCCTTATAAGCACTTACAAATGTTTCATACATTTTTGAACTAATTGCTTGCTCCGCTGGACGATCGTTTGCTTTTACAAATAATACTTTTGACATTGTTTTATTCTCCTCTACTTTCGTAATTTCTTCTTTTTTACCAAATAATGAGCTAAATAATCCCATTCTCTTCACCTAAACTTTCTTATCATATTCATTATTCATCATCATAAAAATTCTTATTCTAGGAAAAAGTTCCAATCGACACCTTATTAAGTTGAACCACCAAAACTTTTTGTTATTTAATTACCTTATGTAAGCGAGTATATTATAATCACTTACTTTAGTCAAGTAACTTTTAAAAAAGAAAAAAATCTCGAATTAAAAACAATAAGAAGCGATATTCCCTCAGTCAAAATAATAAATCCGAAAACACATAAGTAAAATACCTTGTATAATACAACTAGAGAGGGAAATTCATCTATAGAGAGGATTAATTAATGAGCACTTTAGAAAAAATTCAAACCTTTATCATTCTTGCAGCTGTTATATTCGGGGTTATATTAGGACAATTTAATATGGTACATATGTATTCGGAAAAATTTATTGTCCCCTTCTTGTTTTTAATGCTTTACGGATTATTCCTCAGCATTCCATTAAAGGATATAAAAAATGGATTCCGCAACTTAAAATTTGCTGGAACAAGCCTTGGTATTAACTTTATATGGACACCTTTTCTTGCTTTGGGATTAGGCGCGTTATTTCTTTCAGATCACCCAGCACTTTGGGTTGGCTTTATTATGTTAATGGTTACTCCATGTACAGATTGGTATTTAATTTTCACAGAGATCGCGAAAGGTAACGTCGCATTATCTACATCCATTTTACCTGTAAACTTAATTTTACAAGTATTATTGCTCCCGGTTTATTTATTTTTATTTGCAGATGTAATGAAAACTGTAGAGATTTCTGTTTTAGTAGAAAGCATCGTTATCGTACTAGTCTTACCATTTTTACTAGCTCACGGCACGAAATTCATTATGAATAAAATACAAAAGACTGATGCACTTGAGAATAAACTCATTCCATTTTTCAGCTCTGCTCAAATTGTATTTTTAAGTTTAGCAATAGTAGCGATGTTTGCCTCACAAGGTAAGTACTTATTACAAAACATGAATGTTGTTTTATTGTTACTTATCCCAGTGCTACTATTCTTCATGATTAACTTTATACTAGGACAGTTTGTAGGACGTATTATGCATTTATCCTATGAAGATACAGTAAGCCTTAGCTTAACAACATTAGCGAGAAACTCACCTGTTGCACTTGCTATTGCTGTGACAGCTTTTCCTAACGAGCCCCTTATTGCACTTGCATTAGTCATTGGGCCGTTGATTGAATTGCCTGTACTTGCAACTATTTCGCAAGTGTTGTTGCTTATTAAGAAAAAACAGCAATACGCATAATAAAAAACGTCCTACTTTGGGACGTTTTTTATTGTCGAGAAATTATATAAATGCAAAATTGAATTATCGCCTCTAAAGATTTTATACGTTATAGAAGATTGACTTTTCGTTACATTAACAAATCCTTTCTAATTAAAAAATTATAGGAAAAGTAAATATAACGAAAGCTGCCCAAAGTCCGTAGACCGGCAAATACTTAGTAACGGCATCTTGGATAGTTGACGGCCCGGATTTGTTTTGTAGAAAACGCATATAGGAGAGCATAATCCAAATTAGATTTGCCCAGATAAGTATGTTTACTCCTAAAACAGCAAGTCTATTAGGCGTAATCCCATAAGAAGAAAGTCTGAACACGATGGCTGACAAAGCCACACTGTCAATGATAAGCGCAAGAACAATTAAGGCAAAATTTATATAATCTGAAATGTCCTTTTTCTCGTCTGAGTCGCTCTCGATAATGGAAAATATGGTAACGGCCAATACACCAAGGAGTATTCCGTTGAAGACTATCAGGAAATCGCGGTCCAAAAATGGATTTTTCCCGACCCATATAACCGTTATAAGATAGATCAACAATGTGATCAGTACGAGAGGACTAAAAATTTTAGCTATATATGGTGTAATATTCTTAGCAAGTTTAAGATTCATTGATACGAGGTATGCAGCAACAATAGCGAGAGCGGCAGCACCAAATAAAACGACATTACTAAAATAGAAGTTTTCTATATCCAAGTCAACAAATCTAAATAACTGCATGGTTAATGCTGCTAGTACCATTCCGCTAACTGCCATGCTGGCGTAGAGAATACAATATTCCAAATTAAATTTAATATAGGCTAATCTTGTACTGCCTTTTGAATATTCATTTCCTGTAAATGCAAGCCCTACCAAAACCCATAAGAATATGGGAAGGTGTAAATAAGCAAGGATAATACTGTCTTTATAATTTAATGGCAGCATATTAAGATACAACCCAGAAATTAGGAACAACGCTGCAAGAGAATAAATAACACTTTTTTTCGGAGTATTATTGTAAACAAAATAGGCAGCAATAAAGGGAATTATACCAAAAGCCAAGTTAATTGGAGCAATTGCTTCCTGTTCGACAAAATGGAAAATGATCCTAGTGCTTATCCCGGCCAGAATGGCTAAAATGCCCATGAATAAGAAACCTTTTTGAATCAAGGAAGTTTTCCCTGTATTTTCCGTCTCCTTGAAATGCAATCTTTCATACCAAATACCCAGAACCTGAGAATCAGGATTTTGTTCCCATGCGTGTAAGAATGATTTTTTAAAAGCTTTCGGGTCTTTTCTATACATTCTCTCCAACTCATGAGGGTTATCCATATTTTCAATAATCAAATTGTTAATGTCCATATTTATACCTCCTCTAATTTAAAAAATAACGTTGTTACCTTTTCCATAAAAAGCACGTCGTTTATTTATTATGATTTTGATTTTAATATAAAATTTATCGTTTTACAATAAGTTTTTATTATATTAGATAATGTTTTTGTTGTTTAATTTTGTTCCGACCAAAAACAAAAAGCATTCCTTATTCAAAGAAATGCTTTATAACTTTTTATAAACATCAGCGTAAGCTACTTTCAGTTCTTCTTTTCATTGCTTGTTTTCATTTTCTAATTTCTTATTTTTCCTTTATATAAAAGAGATGATCAAAATGATATAAATGTCCTATTTAATTCCATCTTTTCAAACAATTATTTCAAATAATTATTAGTACTAGTACACAAAAGTCTGTAATTATAAAATAGAAAAGCATGACATATAATTGTCATGCTTTTTCTTTTCTATCAATATTTTTTCAAACCTAACCTGTTACAGAACCTTTTACTCGTGAAAGAGCTTTTTATTTAGTACAGCACTTTTTTATTTGTTAAAACCACTTATGTCTTTGTATAAAAAAGTTCTTTACTAATAAGTAGTGTAATTACTGCGTTTTTCAAATTAGTAAAGAACTTTTTTATCTTTTATTTATATAGCTACAGTCAGTTTTGAAACTTCCTCAAGTAAAGAACTTTTTTATCCCGACTCAATTTTTCGGACGATGTCTATATTACTTGATTGAAGGCTATTTTTGCTTTGTTCACATCTCCTAATCAGCCATTTCCCAAAATTAAGATGCTACTTTGGTAAGCGTCAAATATTCCCCTACTATTTGTAAATAACCCGTGAGATATTCTTCTTACATACTACTAAAGAGCACTATTATTGAACAACATAAGTAACAAAGGATTAATCTTTTTTCAAAGTGGATGCTTTATTTTTATTGTAAAATTCTGGATTGTGGGGTATTTTTGATTAACCTTTATTTCAAAGCTACAATAATATAAACACGAAAAGAGAGTCCCTTTTCCCAAAAGGCACTCTCTTTTTTCAATTAGATAGTTTCTCCATGCTCTAAACAAAGTAGATTAGCTTTAGCTGATTTTCCTACCTCGATTGAATAAGTTATACTATCAAGACCTAATGATTTGGCAGGCTTAATTGTATAAGCATCAATAGCTGCGTATACATCATGTAAACCTTCTTTCACCAATGCTTAGCCTGATAGCAATGGGATATGGGGTTCTAACATGAAATAATCATTTTAAGGTTTTTATAAATCTATTTTGTCGCTTTTCGTCCTACTAATACCCAGTACAGAGATAAACTAAAAAGGGTAATGAGTGCGAGAATGAATAGGATGTTACTAAACATGGAAGCATCCGGATTGCTTATAATCCCTAGGAAATTTGTTCTCATTGCGGAATGGTCCATCATTGCGGCTGTATAGGCAATTCCGATTGACATAGCGACACTAAGTGTTAAATTATAAAATCCGATTGCTGTTCCTGTTTTTTCTTTCTCAATCGTACCAATGCAAGAATCAAGTAATGGTGCATACATGAAAGCAAATGAGCTAGAGAATAAAATCATGGATATTATGAATACAACAACAGAAGTTTTTACAAAGAATCCGCCTAATAGTAAGCTGACTATAATGCTAGACATAGCGATTGTAATACATTGCTTGCTTCCCAAAACCTTCGCAATTTTTCCAGAAAGAGCCCCGACTATCGCACCTGCTATATAGCCTGGAATCAATAATAGTGAAATGGTATCTAGCTTCAAACCATATATCTTTTCAAGCAAAAATGGAAA
Source organism: Bacillus hominis (assembly GCF_030348325.1). Classification (NCBI taxonomy): domain Bacteria; kingdom Bacillati; phylum Bacillota; class Bacilli; order Caryophanales; family Bacillaceae; genus Bacillus; species Bacillus hominis. The sequence goes on along the minus strand of NZ_JAUCFS010000005.1, from coordinate 1,751,506 downwards.
TAAGAAAATATATGCTAACTGTACAGAGTAAATTATAAAAGCAACTCCAAGCAATGAGATAAACTGTTTATTTTGAAAGAATGATATTCCGATAAAAGCTTTGGAGTTCTTGCTGATATAAGTAAGGAACAAGGTAATTGCAACAATAAACAAGAGAAGGTAAATCCAATTGAAATCGGTAATATATAGTAGTAGGGATGCTGAAATGGCTCCAACTAGAAATAATCCTAATACATCTACATTACTGTTTTTCGCTTCATCCTTAGGAAGATACTTTAAAATAAACGGAAGGGTGAAAAGTGTTACAAAAGAAAGTAAAAACAGAGTTGTCCAATGGAAATATGTTGAAACATAACCTCCAGTTAATGCACCTATAAGCTGTGAAAGAGCAAAACTGCTTGTACTTAATCCTAAAAATTTCTTTTGTTCATTTGCAGGTAAATGTTTTGTTACAAATATCACGTATAAGGTTTCAGCTGATGCTAGACCAGCAGTTTGGATAATTCGTGAGATAACAACTAGTAAAAACGAGTGTTGAAAAATATACCCCATGGCTGAACCGGCACATATTAAAATAATACCAATGCTAAAAAGTTTTCTGATACTAACGGAATCCGCTAAAGTTGCGTAAACCACTGCCCCAATTCCAATTACAAGACCAGCTAGTGTTGCTTGCCAGCTAACTGTTGTCACTGAAATGTGGAAATCCTTTGCCATGTCAACAGAAATAATCTTAAACGAATTGTCAATTACCAAACATAATAGAAATAACAGTAAGATTACGGGTACTGCTTTCTTAGCACTATATTCCTGAGTTTTCTTCATGCTCACATCTTCATTAATGATAGACATAGCTATATTCCTCTTTTCTTGTTGTTCAGGAAATTGTCTCCCTGATTCATGATTATCTGGCCTATAACTACCAATTGATCCTTTTGTAAAAGAATCGTTTCAGTAATTTCTACACCTGTTGTTTCATTAGTGAGGCTTCCTTGTGCACAGTTATGCCGATTTTTGTTCGTTTCTTCTTATGGCGTTCAAAAGGAAACGTTTTCATAAATAACAAAAAATCGCCCAGCCATTCTAAGGGTTTCGTCATATCACTATTAAGCTAATGTTTTCATATATCCCCTAAAAGAAAATTTTCTTTCTCTACAGAAAGTTCCTCTGAGAATTCAGCTCATTCTTTCATCTTTGGTGCCTTTATTTCTCTTAAGTTGATGGATACGGAAATACTTCAAAATATTAGCTTGATAGGCATATGACGGTACTCAAAAAGCTCCTATTTTCGAAAATATAAATGTCAATACATGCTCTTACATGTATTGACATTTCATATTTCTAAACTTTACAAACAAGCCTCTAATGCAATTTTCATCATTTTATCGAATGATGTTTGTCTTGCTTCAGCACTAATTTGCTCATGGGTTACTAAAGAATCTGAGATAGTTAGTATACACGCCGCTTGTTTTCCTAATATTCTTGCAGTATGGAATAATGCATAGCTTTCCATTTCTGTACAAATACAATTATGTTCATTATAAAAATCAACATGATTTGGAACATTAGTTTCATGATAAAATACATCACTTGAATGAATTCTACCTCTAACAATAGGAGAATGAATGCTATTTGCAGTATCTTCAATTTTCTGCGTTAATAACTCACTAGGAAGCTGAATATCACCATTTACTCCTGCTTGAGCCTTTGCAAATGTTGATTCACTCCATGCACTATCTACAAGCACAATATCATGTATGTTTAGTTCTTCTGTATAAGCTCCTGCACTACCAACACGGATAATATTTTCCACATCATAAAATTTATATAATTCGTATGAGTAGATTCCAATACTTGCCATTCCCATACCTGATCCCATTACAGATATTTGTTTTCCTTTATAAGTTCCTGTATAACCAAACATATTACGTACACTATTAAACTGCACTGGATTTTCTAGATATGTTTCCGCAATGTATTTCGCACGTAGCGGATCTCCTGGCATTAAAACTGTTTTTGCAATTTCTCCAACTTTCGCGGTATTATGAGCTGTTGTCATATTATAATATCCCCATTTCTATTTTTTTGATTTACTTAACCATCAAGAACTATAATCCAACTAAAATTCCTACTCGTTTCACATATCGAGTAATCTGTACAATTTATTTCTTTATTAAAATGTATTCGTTTTCACAATTAGGAAAAAAAACTGGTTTTCCCCAATTTCTTTCTAGCTTTTATTGATTAGTAATTATCTGAAACGCTATTTTTGTCATCTAATACGATTGCAACACTTGCACTTGCGCCAATTCTAGAAGCTCCAGCTTCAATCATTTTTTCTGCATCTTCACGTGTACGAACACCACCTGATGCTTTTACACCAACGTTTGGTCCTACTGTTTTACGCATTAATACGATATCTTCAGCAGTTGCTCCGCCAGTTGAGAATCCAGTTGAAGTTTTTACGAAATCAGCGCCAGCTTTTACTGATAATTCACAAGCACGAACTTTTTCTTCATCTGTTAGAAGGCAAGTTTCAATGATTACTTTTACAAGAGCTTTTCCTTTTGCTACTTGTACTACTTCATAAATGTCTTTTTCAACGAATTCGTTGTCGCCATCTTTTAAAGCACCTACATTGATTACCATATCAACTTCAGTTGCACCTTTTGCGATAGCATCTTTCGTTTCAAATACTTTTGTCTCAGTTGTATTTGCACCTAAGGGGAATCCAATAACTGTACAAACATCAACATCATGGCCTGTTAATTCTTCAGCAGCTAATTTTACCCATGTAGGATTAATACAAACAGAAGCGAAATTATATTTCTTTGCTTCTTCTAAAACTTTCATAACATCTTCTTTCTTAGTATCTGGTTTCAAAACTGTATGATCAATTAACTTTGCAATGTTCATTTTCTTCACTCCTCATATCTTTTAACAACTTCATTCTAACTCCAGTTTGAACAAATGTAAATACACTTATGAAATTTTGTTCAAACTTATTTGAGATAGTGAAATACGTTTTTAAAATTGACACAAAAAAAGGATACCCTATTAACAGCTCCCTCATAAAACACAGTATTTATTCATTTATAAAGTGAAACTTTAATCAGTGAAGGGGTTTCCTCCATCGCCATCAAGCTACGAAAAGAAAATACCCCAAAACAAAATTTTTTCTCTATGTTTATTTGTAAACGTCAAAGGTCAATGGATGTACCTGTATCGTGCCGTGGATTCTGAAGGAAATACCATCGATTTTTATCTGAGCAAGAATGAAAAAGAAGCAATTAACAAAAAGAAAAAAAGTGCTATCATTTCTGCGAAAAATGATAACACTCGTTTACTAGCTGATGAGCAAAAAATAACATATGTTATTTTTAGAAACGGCATAATATCAATCGAAATAACGGAACAAGATGCGCACTTTCTAGTAAAACAACTTGCTCATTAAGTTAAAAATTAAAACTCACCTACATTTTTCGGACGATGTCTATATTACTTGATTGAAGGCTATCTTTGCTTTGTTCACATCTCCTAATCAACCATTTCCCAAAATTGAGATGCTACTTTGGAAATTCTTTGGTCTTTTAATTTTACTATTACAGGCTCTAGATGAAAATCAAATTGTTTCAATTCAAAAAGCGTTGTATGTTCTAAAAATGATGATGTGTAATCCATTCTTGGAATAACGGATAATCCTAGTCCTCTACTAACAAGTGCTACAACCATCCTTATATCTTTACACTCGATAATGATATTTGGCTTGACTTGATGTTCATCAAACACTTTGAAAAGATCTTCATTGAAGGAGAGTCCTTCCATTGCTCCTAGCATAATGAATGGGTACTGGGCAATCTCTTCAATCGTCACATGCTGTGATGAAAACGATGTTGCCCAACTTGATGGAATAATCACAGCGGTTGGTTGTTTTTTTAATATTTTCATCTCATATTGTTCACTATTGCCCAATCTTAAAAGTAAGGCAACATCAATTTCTCTTTGTTCTATTCTTTTTAATAATTCTTCTGAATTTCCAGTTACTATATTTATTTTAACATTAGGGTATTGTGTTCTAAACGTACTAACATAGTCAATGAGCATATTCGAACATGTAGACGATACACCGATACTTACTGTTCCTCCTATACCTTGTTCAATTTCTTGAATTTGCTGCTTTACATCTTGAATTTGCATTAACATTTGATTGGCATATTGGTATAGTATTTCACCTGTTGCTGTAAGCTCCCATTTTTGACGATATCGATGAATTAAAGTTGTGCCAAGATCAGTTTCAAGCTTTTTTAATAATTGGCTAAGTGGGGGCTGCGCGATATGGAGCACTTCTGCTGCTTTAGAAATGCTTCCTTGTTTCACAATTTCTTTAAAGTAATATAATTGTCGAAAATCCATTGTATCTCTCCGTCATATGTTTTTTAATATGATTAGTTTATCATATATACATTTTTCATATGTCGAATTTGGCGTTATATTTAATTCTATAGCTATAGTCTTTATATTGATAATATTAACTAGAAAGTGAGAGATACTATGAATCATTGGAACAGAACCTTGAAGCGCATCTTCTTATACGTGCTCGGGTTATTTTTTATGTCGATTGGCATTAGCATGTCGATTCAAGCAGGATTTGGTGTATCGCCTGTGTCATCATTAGCATATGCAAGTACGCTAACGATTGGTTTATCGGTTGGTGTGACAATGGCGCTTGCAAATGTTTTATACATTATTATTCAAGTGATATTAAGTAAACGAATGGAGTTAAATGAATTTGTGAGTCAATTCATTATTTCGTTTTTATTTGGTTTTTTCATGGATGCAACGCTCTTCCTTGTACAACTTTTCCCTGCACCTGAAACTCTCCTTGCTCGAAGTGTATATTTGATTGTTAGTTTATTTGTTATAGCGGTCGGTTTAATGGGCTATACAACAGCGAAACTGCCATTAATGCCGTATGATGCATTAACTTATGCAATTAGTGAAAAATTCAATTTAAAATTCGGTAATGCAAAAATTTTGAGCGATTTAATAAACATTTGTGTGGCTGGTGCAATCTGTATAATTTTCATTCAATCATTAGGCTCAATCGGAATCGGCACACTAATTGCCGCCTATTTTATCGGCAAAATTTTAGGGTGGATGATACCGTATTATCAACCACCTCTCCAACAATGGGTATTTAAAACAGAAAAGGCTGCCTAAGGAATCATAATAAAGTACAGGAAAAATAGATGAATCAAATTCCTCAGCCGAAATCAAATAATGAATTTTGCACCTTAACAAGGGCCAGTCCACATTAAGAATGGCACTTCTTTATTACTGCCTTTTCTTTGACCTTCTATCACTTTGGTTAAATGATAAAACAAACATTGTATTAAAACTAACCTGCCGTTTAGTTAAAGAAGGATCTTTAAACAACTTGTTTATATTTTAAAAGACTTTATTGTAAACTAAATAACTTTATTGCTACTTAACACTATTTCATACCATCTTTTCAAACAATTATTTCAAATAAATTTTAGTGCTAGTATACAAAACTCTGTAATTATAAAATAAAAAAGCATGACATAAAATTGTCATGCTTTTTCTTTTCTATCAATATTTTTTTCAAACCTAACCTGTTACAGAACCTTTTACTCGTGAAAAGAGCTTTTTTATTTAGTACAGCACTTTTTTATTTGTTGAAACCACTTAATTCTCAAACACAAAATTAATCTTATTATCTTTCCACTCTAACTTCGCATCAAACGTCTTCTCGCCTTTTTTAAAGCCTTTAATTAAATCGGTCTTCTCACCTTTTAATAGCTTTGTCATGTTTTTTTGCGAAATTGTTTTACTTAATATCTTTTTCGAGATAGTAAAATCACATTGTGTTGTATTGTAGTTAGAACAACCGTAAAACGTGGATTTATCAATTACTTCACCATCACATTTTTTACAGTTACCAACCTTTTTACCTGTTGTAAATTTCGATCCTTTTCGCTCAATCGATTCAACATGTAATCCGGTGAAATCCCATTTCTCAGACATTTCAACTGCGTCTTCAATAATTTTAGCTGAAAGCTTTTTCGTCTGTTCCATAAATGTAGCTGGTGAAGCGGTACCTTCACCAATTTCCGCAAGACGTTGTTCCCATTTTGCAGTCATTTCCGGTGAAGCTAGTATTTTGTCGCCGATTGCTGTAATTAATACTTTCCCTTTATCTGTTGCGTACACTTGGTTTTTCTGCACATCTATATATTTACGGTCTTTCAGCATCGTAATAATACCTGCACGAGTTGCCTCAGTACCTAGACCTTCTGTTTTCTTTAATACTTTCTCAAGCTCTTCATTTTCTAAATACTTCCCTGCCGTTTTCATTAACGTAATAAGTTGTCCTTCTGTATAACGCTTTGGCGGCTGTGTTTTTCCTTCTTTCACTTTCACCTTTACAACTTTTCCTTGTTCACCTTCTGCGACAATTGGAAGAATTGTTTCGTCATCTTTATCGTCTTGGAAAATAACTTTACGCCAACCTTCTTGAATTTGCTGTTTTCCTTTCGAAATGAACGCAGCACGTTCGTCTACAAGAGTTGTAATCGTTGTATAGTCAAAGATCGCTACTTCATAATGCGCCGCAATTAGTCTTCTTACGATCATATCGTAAATTTTCTTTTCATCACCTGATAGTTTGCTTGGATTTGTAACTTGCTCTGTCGGTATGATCGCGTAGTGATCTGTAACTTTCTTTTCATTCACATAACGCTTATTGTTCATAATCGATTCAATTGGTGCTGGCAACAAGCCTTTATATTCATCAAACTGACTTAATTTCTGTAAAATATCAGGGAACGTCGCTGCTTCTCCTTGTGTAACATAGTTAGAATCCGAACGTGGATAAGAGACTATCCCTTTTTGATATAGTGCTTGCGTTATATCAAGCGTTTTTTTCGGCGAAAATTTAAAAGCTTTATTCGCTGTCGCTTGCAGTGCTGATAAATTAAATAAAAACGGCGGCTGAAACTCTTTACGCTCCGTTTTCATTTCTTTTACTACAGCCGGTTTATTTTGACAAAATGCCGCAATTTTATTTGCCAGATCAGGATCATTTAATCGGGATTCATTATCTTTCTCCCATTTCCCCTCATATTTCTTACCTTCTATGTTAAAGGTTGCGAACACTTCCCAAAACGGCTCTGATTTAAAGTTCTCTATTTCTTTCTCCCGTTTTACGATTAACGCGAGTGTCGGTGTTTGTACACGACCAGCAGAAAACACATCATTCATTCCTTTTTTCTTTAGCAAAATGCTAAATACACGCGATGCATTCATACCAACGACCCAGTCAGCACAAGATCTTGTATATGCTTCGTAATACGTATTAATCGTATCTGCTTCATCTAGTAAGTTTTTAAACCCCTGATAAATAGCTTGCTTCGTTAAAGATGAAATCCAAAGACGTTTCATCGGCTTTTGCACGTTGCAAAGATTAATAATGTTTCGTACGATTAATTCCCCTTCACGCCCAGCATCGCCTGCGTGAATAATTTCTGTTACCTGAGGATTATGTAACAGCTGTTTCACTACATTAAATTGCTTATACTTTGACTTTGTTACTTCAAACTGAAAACGCTCTGGAATCATCGGTAACGTATTAAGTGACCATTTTTTCCATTCTGCATGATAATGTTCTGGATTACATAACTGCGTCAAATGACCAATTGCCCATGTACAGTACGCTCCATTTGGAAATAACTCATTTGCTTCTACTTCTAAATATCCATCTTTCCGGCGATATTTAAACTGTGAAACAAGAGCCAAACCTTGATCTGGTTTCTCGGCAATAATTAATTTCATCTTCTAACTCCCTATCTGTACTCCAGTGTTACGTTCATTGTCTATATGTTTAGAAGCGATGATAAAACAACAATCTTATTTATCATTCGCGGTTTGCCTCACAAATGTGAGACCTATAATATTATACGCTTATTCTTTATGGCTTCACAATAGAAACTCATCATATAACAATTTCTTTCACATACTCACACACAAAAAAGATGCCCCAAAAAATCAAGCGTCTCCTTGCTTATATTTATGAAATTGTGCAGATAATTTGCAGATATAAATAAGCATAAGTATTCTCCATTTAAACATATGATGAAATGAATGATAGGACAGGGAGGTATCATGATGTTTGCTTATACGTTAACTGCCTTAACACTTTGTTGTATCTCGATTATGATTACATCATATATTTCTAAGCGTAAGGGTACCCTAATGGAGTATATGGTATTTATTATGTCTTTTAGTATGAGTATAGGTTTAAGTATTGGTTTTTATTTAGGTATTCTTTTTAAAGGAGAATTACTATATTCTACTTTGCTTGCTATTTTGATTAGTAGTTTTATCGGTTTTTTAGTCGGTCTTCGTTTTCACCTATATACCGCATTAGAAGGAATGTTCTCTGGATTAATGGCAAGTATGATGGGAGCAATGATTACAGAAATGTTAAACGCTCAACAAGCCCATAGTATATTGTTCATTAGCCTTTTACTTACTATAACGATTACTATGTCCTGTGTGATTCAATTGTTATCAGAGAACTTTTCTACTTTTATCCAACGGCGTTTTTTGTTATTACTTTCAATTAGTGTAGTAATTATCGTTGCCGTATTCGCGACATTCCCAGAGCATACTCCCTCACCTTCACCCGGGCATGATCAACATATACATTAACACTTGCAACAAAAATGAATAAGCAGCTATCCATAGGATAACTGCTTCCTATTATTCTGGCTTATTAGGAATGTTTTGGTTTGGAACATAGTCAGATTTATAATCTGTATAGTTCACTTCCGTTACCATCCCTGCTGAAGCATGGTGTAAATCGTGACAATGGAACATCCACTCACCCGGATTGTCTGCTACAAAGGCTACTTCATATTCTTCTCCCGGTTTTAAGTTCAATGTATCTTTTACAATTGGAGAACCTTCTATCGGTTTTCCATCTTTACTCAACACCTGGAAGAAGTGCCCATGTAAATGCATTGGGTGATCATCCATTTTAGAACGATTTACCAATTTCACTTTTACCAAATCACCCTTTTTCACTTGAATTGGGTCAATATCCGGAAATACCTTTCCGTTAATTGTATATACCATTTCATTTCCATTCATTTGCGTATTTAAGTCCATATTATATGTGGCAGTATACTCTTGATTTAACGTGAAACTACCTAATTTTTTAGCACCATATTTCGTTATATCTAATTTCGGTAATTTTTCCTTTTCGTCCGCTTTATCTTTCATCTCTTTGCTGCCATCATATTCAATAACAGCTTTCATTCCTTTTGCACCTTTATTTTTTGAATGATCTTCAACATACCATTTCCCAGTATTATTAGCAGTAAATTCAATATCATAACGTTCACCCGGTGCGATTGAAATTACTTTATCCTTTATAACTTTTGGATCGTTTATTGGTTGACCATCTGTCGCAATCACTTTAATGTCATGACCGTGAACGTGTATATCATGTGATAGATAACCAGCATTAACGAGTCTAAGACGAACTTTATCTCCCTTATTCACTTTTAATGGCTCTACTAAATCACCACTTTTACCATTGATTGTGAATAAGTCATACATACTCATGTCATGCCCTTCCATCTTCATATTTCCATGGTCCATTCCTGCCATATTACTAGAGTCTTTTTTATCACTGCCCATGTCCATACCGGAATGATCCATGCCGTTCTTATCATCATTCTTTTTCGTATTTTCATTATCCTTACTAGATTTATTACCGTCTAATTTTTCTGTTTTCCCTTTTATCATTTCTTTTAACTGCTTATTAATTTCTTCTTTATCTGTAACCCATTCATCCAACATTAATGTGTAATCTTTATCATATTTTTCCTTTGTATCTTCTACAATGAGCGCTCCATACAAACCTCTATCTAATTGATTTACAGAATCTTGATGCGAGTGATACCAATACGTTCCTGATACGTTCGCTTCAAATTCATAAGTGAAACTTTTTCCTGGTTCAACTGCATCTTGTGTCACACCTGGAATTCCATCCATGTTATTTGGAACAGGATACCCATGCCAATGAATAGATACTGGTGCAGATAGTTCATTTTTTAATGTCACTTTAACCTTTTCACCTTTTTTCACCCTAATTTCTGGACCAGGTGATGAACCATTAAATGTCCAGACCGGAACAATAACACCCTTACTTAGCTTTTGCTTCTCTTCTTTCGCTACTAAAGTAATTTCTGGTCCTTTTACAACTTTCAATGGTTTTATAGCCGTTTCAGTCTGTACTGTTTTTTTATCATTCATATTTTTATGATCATTTGTTGTATTTCCGGTCGAAGAACATGCAGCAATTAAAAATATTACGGAGATTGTAACTGTTGTTAATACAAATCTCTTCATTGAAAATCCCTCCTTTTTCTTTTTCAAAATCATTATAGAAGATGATTTTCAAGAAAATATGGAGATGTGCAATAGATCAAATAAAAAGACGCCCAAAATTGAGCGCCTCTACTAATTATTATTTCGTAACAACTTCATCTTCTTTTACATTTACATTATTTTCACTCATAAACTCTTCAATCTCTTCAACTTCTCTAATGATATCTTTTGATAAGTTTTCATACCCATCTTTCGTTACAAGAATATCATCTTCAATTCGAATACCGATTGCTTCTTCTTCAATATATAGACCCGGTTCTATTGTAATGACCATACCTGCTTCTAATACTCTATCTTTGTATGTTCCTACATCATGCGTATCTAAACCAAGGAAATGGCTTACTCCATGATAATAGTATTTAGATAATTCTTCGTCATCTTGAATTAAGCCAATTGCTTTACACTCTTCTGCCAGTACTTTTTTTGTATGCTCATTTAATGCAGCAAACTTTACTCCTGGCTTAATAAGTTCCGTTGTTTCTTTCAATGCTTTTAACACGATATTATATATTTGTTTTTGGCGACTAGAAAATGTTCCGCTTGCTGGGAATGTGTAACTAATATCAGCGTTGTAATAGTCTTTTTGAGCACCTAAATCAAGCAGCACTAAATCACCATTTTGAATTTGTGCATCATTATTTTCATAATGAAGGACTGTAGCATTTTTACCACTCGCCAAAATTGTATGAAACGCATGGTGTTTAATACCTGATGATTTCAGTGTAAAATCAAAATGAGCTTCTAATTCATATTCCATCATGTCTGCTTTTGCATGCTTTAACACATTGTAAATACCATCTTTCGTTACAGCAATCGCTTCTTTAATAATTTCAACTTCTTCTTCAGTTTTAAACACTCGTAATTCACAAATATTCGGATATACATTACCAATTAATACGTGCGGATATTGTTCTCTTATATGTTTAGCAAACGTTAAAACTTTTGTCTCCGTACCATTCCACTCTCGGCGCTCTAAATCTAAATATATGTGCTTCGCATTTTCTGTAAAAAGTATATTTGACATTGTCTTTTCAAAGCTATCTAAATATACAACTTTCTTTACACCTGAAATTTTCTCTGCTTCTTCACTAGAAACTGTTTTACCAACCCATTTTTCCATTACTGGATCTGATTTTTCAATGAAAAGTATTTCTTCTACGCTATTTCCAAACTTCTTCAACATGAAAATAACATTCGGCTCATCGATTCCTGTTACATAGTAAAAATTTCGATTCGGCACAAACTTATAATGTCCATCCGCTGACATATGAGGTGCTTGTCCCGCAAATAAAATAGTAATAGACTCATCTGGTAATGTTTTCGTTAGTCGCTCTCTATTTTGAGCAAAAAATGTTGATTTCATAATAATCCCCCTAGCGTTCTATGTATGCATTTAAAGCTAATTGTCCTCTGTTATTCATTTTATTATTGTTATAATTTTTCGTCAATTTTTAATCTTTTAGATGGTGTTGACATAATAAAAATTAAGCGTTAAAATAACTATAAATTAGTAAGTAACTAATTAAAATTAACTAGAGGTGAAAACAAATGCAAAACATTTTATTCCGCATTAACGAATTGGCAAAAAAAGAAAGAGCATCTGGATTAACAGTTGATGAAAAACAAGAACAACAAATGTTGCGTCAAAACTATACAAAAACATTTCGTGGAAGCCTAGATTCCATTTTATTAAACACAAAAATTGTTGATCCAAATGGTATTAATGTTACACCAGTTGCATTACAAGATGCTAAAGATCGTTTGAAATTTAGTAAATGAGTTCCGCGCATAAGACCACATTTCAAAAAACATAAAAAGAGCTGAAATTCCTATATAGAAATTCCAGCTCTTTTTATTGTCTTTTCTAATTTAGCAAATGAGCGATACATAGCAATTCTCCACGATACGATCATCGCAAATGCGAGTAAGAAAAACATTCCACTTAACTGCGCTAAATCAATCGATTGACTTAAATATGATTTCAATGCTACTCGTACTGCTAATAAACCAACTAAAATAAATATAAATGCTTTTGACGGTTTCATATATATATGTTCGTTTCTTGTTTCGAACTTAGTTGTTTTAATAAGAAATATAGAGAAAATAAGCCCTATGATAATTGCCTCTCCTATTTCTAACGATGTTAACCTGAATTCCGGTAAGAAGTACATCATTGCACCCGTACTCATAAAAATTGGTGGTAATATAATTTTCTTTTTCGTTACCGGTTTTTTTGCTGACTTAAAGCGAAGAAACATTACTCCAACGGCCATACAAACTGCTACAATACTTGATAAAAGTGCTACATTCATATTCCCCACCCCTATCTATTTAAAAGACTTTTTAAGCAAAATCATAAACCAAACGAGCCCGATACTTATAATGACATGAGCTAATCCAGTCATATGGCTTAAACCGTTAAAGTCAGTTCCGTTTACTTGTAGAAGACCTCTAAATACCATTGTAGCAATAGTAAAAATTAGTCCTATATTATAAACAACAAACCATGCACGAAAACTTTTTGTTTCTTGCATTTGAAATACTTTAAATAAAGCGAAAGCGACCAAAAAGAATATGAATCCTAATACTAATACGTGCGTATGCACTAGCTGTAACATAGTAGATCCTTTAATTCCTTGTGCTTTCGTATACTCTCTTGCAAATACTCCTGATAATAAACCAATTATTAAGTAAATGAATGCTGCATTATATAATTTCTTCATTATATTCCTCCTGCTGTAAACTTTCCATATTCGATGCAATAATTTTACGCAAAGATTATGAACGGAGTATGAACAAAATATTACATTCTATTTTTGAAAATAAAAAAGCCATTCCACAATTATTAATTGCGAAATGACTTTTCATCTTATTTTAAATCTTCAATTGAGAAAGCACCTGGCAGTAACTGTTCCACAGTCACTTCTTTTTCATCACCTTTTACATTCGTTAGTAATACAGGCATTTTCGGACCACAAAATTCAGCAATAACCTGTCTACAAGCACCACATGGCGAAATCGGCCCGTCAGTTTCTCCTGTAATAACTAAGTAACTAAAGTCGCGCTCACCTTCTGATACTGCTTTAAAGATTGCCGTTCTTTCTGCACAATTACATAAACCGTAAGAAGCATTTTCTATATTACAACCAGTATAAATTTTACCTTCTTTCGTAACTAATGCTGCGCCAACAGGAAATTTTGAATACGGAATATACGCTTTTGATAACATCTTATTTGCTTCTTCAATATATTTTTTCTTATCCATATTATTTCCTCCTCAAAGTAAATGTAATTATGATTAATCAGTAATAACTGTATGAACTAATTTAGGAGCCACTGCTGTTTCAGAGATAGAAATGTTTTCATAAATTTTAGCTTTTACATCTTCTACATTTTCACGATTTGCATAAATTGTTACGAATGGCTCGCCTTCTTTTACTGCATCGCCAACTTTTTTACGTAACATTAATCCTACTGCTAAATCGATTTCATCTTCTTTTGTCGCACGACCAGCACCAAGTAACATAGCTGCGATACCGATTTCATCTGCAACAATGTTAGAAATAACACCTGAAGTTTTAGCAGGTACATCAATTACATACTTCGCTTGTGGCATTTTTTCTGGATGATCTACAATCGAGCTATCTCCGCCTTGATTGCTTAAGAACTCTTTAAACTTCTCAGTTGCTTTTCCGTTTTTCATAACTTCAATTAACATTTCACGAGCTTCTTCTAATGTATTAGCTTTTTTCGCAAGTACAACCATTTGACTTCCTAATACAAGTACTAATTCTGTTAAATCTTCTGGACCTTCACCTTTTAACGTATCAATTGCTTCCTTCACTTCTAGAGCGTTACCAATTGCAAAACCAAGAGGTTGTGACATATCTGAAATAACTGCCATCGTTTGACGTCCAACATTATTTCCGATACGTACCATTGCATGTGCTAATTCTTTTGCATCTTCTTCTGTTTTCATAAATGCGCCGGCACCTGTTTTTACATCAAGTACGATCGCATCAGCACCAGCTGCAATTTTTTTACTCATAATTGAACTTGCGATTAAAGGAATTGAGTTTACTGTTCCTGTTACATCACGTAATGCATAAATCTTTTTATCAGCTGGTGTTAAGTTTCCAGTTTGTCCGATAACAGCAACTTTATCACGGTTTACAATATCGATGAACTGCTCGTTCGTAATTTCAACGTGGAATCCTTCTACTGCTTCTAATTTGTCAATTGTTCCGCCTGTATGCCCTAAACCACGTCCAGACATTTTTGCTACTGGTACATCTAAAGCAGCAACTAATGGTCCTAATACTAATGTTGTTGTATCACCAACACCGCCAGTTGAATGTTTGTCTACTTTAATTCCTTCAATTGCTGATAAATCGATTGTTTCTCCAGATTCAACCATTGCCATCGTTAAGTCTGCACGTTCACGATCTGTCATATCTTTAAAGAAAATTGCCATTGCAAGTGCACTCACTTGATAATCAGGAATACTTCCGTCTGTATATCCATTAATAAAGAATTTGATTTCTTCAGTCGTTAATTCTTTTCCGTCACGTTTTTTCGCAATAATATCTACCATTCTCATTATAATCACCATTCCTTTTCATATTGTATGAATCTATTAAAATAGTAAGCCCACAATCGTTGCTGATAAGAAACTTACTAATGTTGCACCGAAAAGTAATTTCAAACCGAATCTTGCGACTACATTCCCTTGTTTTTCATTTAAGCTCTTAACTGCCCCTGCAATAATCCCGATTGAAGAGAAGTTTGCAAATGAAACTAAGAATACAGATATAATCGCTGTCGTTCTATCTGAGAAATTAAAGTTTCCTTGTGCTAAATCTGTCATAGCGACAAATTCATTTGATACTAATTTTGTTGCCATAATATTTCCGGCGTTAATTGCTTCATGCCATGGAACACCCATAATAAATGCAAATGGTGCAAATACGTAACCAAGAATTTCTTGGAATGAGATACCGATTACACCTTTAAATACTGCATTAATGAATGCGATAAGAGCAACGAAACCAACTAACATAGCTGCTACTGTAATCGCAACTTTAAATCCATCTATAATGTATTCCCCTAATACTTCAAAGAATGTCTTTTTCTCTTCTTCTTGTACTTCTAACATATCTTCTTCTTCAGTAACTTCATACGGGTTAATGATAGAAGTAATGATGAAACCACCAAATAAGTTAAGCACTAAAGCGGTTACAACATATTGCGGTTTTAATAACACCATGTACGATCCAACGATAGACATAGATACTGTTGACATCGCAGATGCGCATAAAGTGTACATTCTTTTCTCTGGCAATAATCCCAGTTGTTTCTTAACGGAAATAAACACTTCCGATTGTCCTAAAATCGCAGAAGCTACCGCATTATACGATTCTAGTTTCCCCATCCCATTTACTTTACTTAATGCTACACCGATAAATTTCACAATAATAGGCAATACTTTAATATGTTGCAAAATACCTATTAAAGCTGATATAAACACGATTGGCATTAATACACTTAAAAAGAATGAAAACTCTTTTTGATTTACTAATCCACCAAATACAAAATTCACACCATCAGCGGCATATTTTAATAACTCTCCAAAGCCATCTGCTATTCCGCTAATTAATATATTCCCAGCGCTTGTATTTAATAATAAAAACCCCAAAATGAATTGTAATATAACCATCGTTATGATTGGACGATATTTGACTTTCTTTCTATCATTACTAGCAAGCCAAGCGATACCTAAAATCAATACGAGGCCAAAAATACCTATTAAGTATTTCATAAGCCGTCTTCTCCCTTCGTATCCGCTTACATTCTTTTCAATTGTTAAAGCAATAGATACACTTTACTTTAAACGTGTAGTGTATCTATTGCTCTTTACTTCATTATTAATTAGTAGTTATCTGTAGCACCTTTTGCATCATTCAATACGATTGCAACACTAGCGCTAGCTCCAACGCGAGAAGCTCCAGCAGCTACCATTTTGTCTGCATCTTCACGTGTACGAACTCCACCAGATGCTTTTACACCAACGTTTGGTCCTACTGTTTTACGCATTAATGCGATGTCTTCAGCAGTTGCTCCGCCAGTTGAGAATCCAGTTGAAGTTTTTACGAAATCAGCACCAGCTTTTACTGATAATTCACAAGCGCGTACTTTCTCTTCATCTGTTAATAAACAAGTTTCAATAATAACTTTTACAAGAGCTTTTCCTTTTGCTGCTTGTACTACTTCATAAATATCTTTTTCAACGAACTCATTGTCGCCATCTTTTAAAGCACCTACGTTGATTACCATATCAACTTCAGTTGCACCTTTTGCGATAGCATCTTTTGTTTCGAATGCTTTTGTTTCAGTAGTGCTTGCTCCTAATGGGAAACCGATTACAGTACAAACGTCTACATCATGTCCAGCTAATTCTTCCGCAGCTAGCTTTACCCATGTTGGGTTAATACAAACAGAAGCGAATTTATATTCCTTTGCTTCTTCGATTACTTTCATAACATCTTCTTTTGTAGTATTAGCTTTTAAAATTGTATGGTCAATTAACTTTGCAATGTTCATTATCTTCACTCCTCATATCTTTTAACAACTTCATTCTAACCCTTAGTTGAACAAATGTAAATACACTTTTGAAATTTTGTTCATTCTTTTTTGGAAGGGCATTTCTTGTAGTAGATGCGGTGCATTCTAGCTAAGAAACAATTCATATGTATCACAAGTTGAAATCAAAACTTTTATGTTAACACTGGTAGTATGTATCTCAATATCCATAATTATTTTTAAAAAGGAAATTTGTGTTCCAAAAAGGACTCCTATAATTCATACATAACAAAATAAAAGGCTTTCTCAAAATTAATATTTTGAGAAAGCCTTTTATTTTTAATCTTTTTGATAATGTAACAATTCTTTCGCCGTATGCTGATCTATAATTAATACATTTGCATACCCACCACGTAACGCACCATCAATTGCTTTTATTTTTCTATTACCACCTGCAACTAAAATAGAACGTTTCTTTAATTTAAGTTCCTCTAACTCAATTCCAATTGTACGCTGATTAATTTCTTCGCTACTAATATTTCCGTCTCCATCAAAGAAACGTGAACAAATGTCACCAACCGATTGTTTTTTGAGTAAACTCGTTTCATCCTTATCGAAATAACCTAATCGGAATAATAGCGCTTCATCTCGCACTGTTCCTACAGTAAAAATTGCAATATTCGCTTGTTTCCCCATTTCGATAATGTGATGTATATGTCGATCCTGCTCCACTAATTCTTTTGTCACCGCATTATCAAATATAACCGGGAGCGGTAAATTTCTTGGTGTCGTTTGAAAAGCCTCTGCAAATAATGCAATGGTCTCATTCGCATATGTATTTACACTCGAATGACTAATACCACCTTTTAATTGGACAACTTCTACACCTTTCACATGTTGCGGTACGATTTTTCTAGCGATTTCATACATCGTCATTCCCCAGCTTACACCGACGATATCACCGTTTTTCACTGTCTTTTCCATGTACTCAGCTGCATATTTACTAATATACTCAGTAATCGTTGCATATTCTGGAACTGGAGAAAACACAACATGTGCCTCTAACAAGTTGTACTTTTCTTTAAGTAAATTCCCAACGTTATCTAAATCAGCAAATGGATCAGCTATACTAATTTGAACAAATCCTTTTTCTTTTGCGTACTTTAATAATCTAGAGATTGTCGGTCTTGAGATATTTAATTTGTTAGCAATTTCTTGCTGACTATAATCTGATTGATAATATAATCTTGCAACTTCAACGCTTAATTGTTGTTTATCCTTATCCATAGTAACTCATTACAAATCCTTTCCTGTATTTCCCTTTCGTTACAAGCATTATACAGCTTTATTCAAAAAAATTCGACTACCGAATTTTATCCACCTAAACTTCTACTTGACTTAGTATATACAATGAAACTTTATTGTATGGCTTACTTTTTATATCTTTATAGGAGTTGGACGCCTGTTTATAAGCGCCACTCCCCTTCTTTTATACATTTCATTCGCTAGATTAATAAGCATTTCAAATGCCATTCCATGATTCCCCAGCCTCGTTGTTATTCCTCACTTTTCACTTGTAATTTTCTATTTCAATTGAATATGCAATATTTCATCATTGCAATATCCCTTTATTAACTGTTATGTAATATCTCGTAAGGTATTTGGAGATAAGAATCTTTAAAATTCTTCAGCAAATAATTGTAATTCATCAGATACAGCAATAGACATAAAAAACGCTATCCTTTCCTATGATTTTACAGAAAGAATAGCATTTTTTTCATTTTAATGGTATTACTTGATAGTGATGTGTATTCCTATGAAAGCTAATATACAAATAACATCAATACACTTGTAACAATCCCGACCCAAATGCAGAGAATGAAACAATAACCCATGATATCTTTAATTTTCAATCCCAGCACTCCTAAAAGAGGTAGTGCCCAGAACGGCTGAATCAAATTTGTCCATGCGTCCCCCCAGCCTACCGCCATAGCGATAGTAGCTGGATCTACACCTAACTTCAAGCCTGCCGGAACCTGCAGTGGCCCTTGCAAAGCCCATTGTCCCCCGCCAGATGGCGCTAATAAGTTCACCAATCCCGCTGACCAATATGTAAATATATCAAATGTATCCTTTGACGCAATGGATGCCATCCATTCAATGATTGAGCTTCCCAATCCTGAACTACCTAAAACAGCAATAATCCCCGCATAAAATGGAAACTGTAGGATAATTGGAGAAATGGATTGCGCAGATTCTTTGAATCCTTGTGCAAAGTTGCCAAGAGAACCATGCAGGAGCAAACCAAGTGATAAGAAAAACAAATTAATGATATTTAAATCTAAACTACGACCGTTTATGAATTCATAAACACAATACAACGTGCCGATTGCGCCTAATACTATTCCTAGAACCGGTGTCCATTCCAGTTTTTCCGCAATAGTTAAATTCTTTTGAGGAGGTTTTACAAAAGAATTTGTATCTGTTTCGAGTGCTTTATAACTGATAATCCCGCTTTTTGGAGCCATAAGTACAATAATAATTGGCATCGTGATGAATAGAGCGAAAAAGATAATTAGAGTAGAATAACTAAAGATTGTTTGTGAGGTAGGAATAATTCCAATCATATCTACAAGAAAATGATCCTTTGTGGCAATTGTCAGGCCAATAGAACTGGAAAGACCTGCGCTATATAAGGCTGTCGGAGCATAAGCAGCTGCTACAAGTAATGGAAAATGTGCATTCGGATTCTTTTTCGCTACTTCCTTCGCAATGATCGCTCCCACAACTACGGCTAGTCCCCAATTGATATAGTATGCAATTGCACTGATCAAAAATGTCATCGTATAAGCCTTTTGAGGTGTATCGGCTAACTTTGCAACGGACTGCAAGCCTCTATTAATAAACGGGACAGAAGCTAGCGTCATCCCTGTAACCATTAGCAATACCATTTGCATTGTAAACGTTAAATAAGTCCAAAACCCATCCCCCCAAGATTTTACGATTTTGTACGGATTTGAGGGATTCATCAACAAAGCTATAATGAAAGTAAATAAAGTGAGCAGCACAGCAATAACAAAGGCATCTGGGACATATTTCTGAGACCATCTCGAAAATACATTTGCACACCTAGTAAGCAAAGATTCTTTCTTTCCTGGATCTGTATTTGTCTCCAATAAGGAATGTTTCATAAATATTCTCCTTTCCAAATTTTAATAAGGTAAATATAAATAACATTCCACAAAATAAAATAAAATCCTTTTGCACTTGCTGCATACCAATCAACTAGAGCTACATTCAAATATTCAGATGCCGTTACTTTCAATCTCTCATTCATGATTGATTCCCACGGACGTGGTACCCTCGTATGAATAAATATCATTTCTTATCCCACAGCCCCTGTACGTATAGGGGCGTTTAACGGAGGAAATTTAAATGCTCCTTCTGGATTGGATATTATAGGTAACATTCTTTATGTAGCAAATACTGGCGATAACACAGTAGAAATTTATAATATTTCTAATCCTACAGCTCCTGTACGCGTGGGAGAATTTGGTTCTACAGATTTAAATATTCCTGCTGGATTAGCTATTACGGGAACCACTCTTTATGTCGCAAATGCTGGCGATAACACAGTAGAAATCTATAACATTTCTTATCCTACAACTCCTATACGTATAGGAGAGTTTAATGCAGGAAATTTAAATGCTCCTGCTATATTAGCTATTACAGATACTACTCTTTATGTCGCAAATCAAGGTGACAACACTATAGAAATTTATAATATTTCTAACCCTACAGCTCCTGTACGCGCGGGAGAGTTTGGTGCAGGAGATTTAAATGTTCCTAATGGGTTGGCTGTTTTTACGTTATTCGGCTAGTAAGGTATGTTACAACAATACAACTACCAATAACTTTGATTATGTGAATACAAAAGCCCTCCAGATTACTTAACTGGAGGGCTTTTGGTAATCTCCTAAATACATTGGCTCCCGATAATTTTGTGTTATGTTAACTATTGATGTGTATAGTATTCATTTTTTATTTCTTATCGATTTGCATTCATAATCTTTAATTTCCGTATCATCCACCACACATGGGAAAGGATCTTCTCGAATAAAACGTACTGCATTTAACCCTATCATTTGGGCTGGTATTGACGTATTACCATCCGGTAAAATCGGAGCGATGGAAAGATCAGCAACTTTAAGATTTTGAGTCCCAAAAACATTCAAGAATCCATCAAGAACTCCTTCTTTAATATTTTTACCCATCTTACATTGCCCACCGAAGTGAGTAAAAAGGGAATACGAAGCTCTGACAAAACCAACCAATTTAGTCCGCTTTTCATTCTCATCCGGAATTTGGAATATACTTTCATCAGGAAAGACTACCTGATAGATGCCTCCCGGATCGAGTTCACGTGCTCTAACAATCATGTTATACGTCTCAATATATTGATCCACCATGAAATTTAGATCATCTGGATTTGCCAACGGGTTTAAATCAATAGTTGGATATGCCTCGGGGTCACTATGGGAAACCATGACAGTACCTCGGCTGCTTGGATTTACATCTACAATTCCGATACTCATAATATTACTAAGATTTGTCTCGTTAAAATCCCAACCATTTATCGCAATTTCCTGACTGGGTACAAAAAATGGAAGTGGAAGGCCTAATAATTGAAGGCGCCGGCCACCAATAGGGTTATTGACTTTTTTAAATGCTCCAAATGCTCCTGGCTGATTAGGATCAGCAGCCAATACCTGAAGAAGTCTTCCTGTTTCCACCCTAATCCCCATACCGACAGAATAGTGTGTTTGGAAGTTATATCCGACTTGAGAGCTTTCTACTAAAGTTGATATGCCAGCTTTAGCTAAATCTTCAGGCCTACCAATACCTGAGCGTTGAAGTATGACGGAGGAAAATTGGCCTGCTGAGACAATGATTCCTTTTCGGGCATAACTTCGGTGTGACACCCCGTTCTTAACATATTGAACGCCAACAGCAATGTTAACTCCCTTTTTTTCTTTAAATAGAATTTTATCCACTGTTGTTTTTGAAAAGATGACCAATTTTCTCTGATCAACTCCAAATTCATCAGCTTGGAATTCATTTCCTTGAGTGACAATTTGATTGTTTAAATATCCGGTTGCTGTCGAGGAACGAACCAATTTTCCGTTTTCCAACTTTTGAATATATTGACCTTTTAGGGCTGTGACATCTCTTATCCCTGTATTGTAATCCTCTTCAATTGGGATATTAAAGACTTCTGAAGTGGCTTGTGCTAAGGTTTGGATTAATCCTTGATTAGGAATGTTTTGTTGTCTAATAAAAATAGGGCCGTTACTTCCGCGTTCTTGAGGATTTTGTGTCATTCCTGTATAGGTTTCATTTTTAATAAATAATGAGCGTATACTATCATAATTCCATGCGTTATTATCAACTAATTTTGCCCATACATCATAAAGATCACGACTACCACGTACAGCTAACATCTGATTATGTTCAGAACTTCCACCAATGGCACGACCACTTTGTGTTATCAACTGACGACCTAGCGTTTGCTCAATTATAGTAGTGACATGAAATGAATGTCTATTATCAGCAGCATTTAAAATAGAAACTATAAGATTAGGACTGCTTAATTCCTCTGTCATGTTTGTTCCTGCCTCAAGAACAAGAACGGAAGTACATTTATCATCCGTTAATTCTTTAGCAATTACCCCTCCGGCAGTACCAGCACCAATCACGATGTAATCAAAAATATATTTTTTTGACATCTTATTATTCCTTTCAATATAAAATTTATAACAATAAATCCCAATACAATATACTATTAACATATCGGATTGACTGCCTGTACTTATGAAGGAAATTAATAGTTTAGAAAAGGCTTAGTTCTTATAATAGGACAATTTAAATTAGTAGCAATGAATTTTTAGAACCTCTTAACGTATAAAAATGTAACTGAATCAAAACCTAAATAAGAAACTAAGAAGTACTATGATGAGTTTAATAAACATAAAGAGGTTATGGAAAAAGTAGTCAAGTAAACAAAAGCACTCTAAGGAGTGCTTTTGTTTTTCTCAATAAATAATACAACTTAACATGGGGGCGTTTTGCTAGCTTGATAGCAATGTGGCGATCCCCCTATATGTTAGATATGTATATAAATTTAGTATAAATATGTGAAATCAATTGTAAAATGGTAGTTTTAGAATAAGTGAATAGAAAAAATAACCACCATTGATTATTTTTCTTTTCAAATACATATTTATTTTTGGAAAAACAACCTAACTCCAAATACTAATAATACTGCGCCCGTAATACCCTCAATTGTACGGTTCACTCGTTCTTTTCTTAAAAAAGTTCTTAATTGACGTATGAGTGAGATATAAAGTAAATACCATATTGCTGTCAAAGTCGTAAATGTGGCTCCTAATAAAAGAAATTGGAGGAAATGATTTTGATTACTCACAATAAATTGGGGTAGAAAACTAAGAAAAAACACAGCAGTTTTTGGGTTTAAAATTGCCGTAGTAAATCCTTGTCTAAAGCTTTTAATCGTTCCAATATCCTTAGAATTCATTTCCACTGAACATGACATATCTTCTTTTTTAGAAAAGGCACTTTTAATTGACTTTACAGCTAAGTAAATTAAATAAAAAGCCCCAGCATATTTTATAAATGTAAATAACATAGCAAATTTCATCAGGATAGCAGAGAGTCCTAACGTAGCCATTATTGTATGAATCATCATTCCAGATACCGTTCCTAAGACGGTCTTTATCCCACCGTTTTTACCATGTGAGATAGTATTTTTTGTAACTAGTGCAAAACCGGGACCAGGCATCATTATAATTAGCATTGCTGTAAGGATAAATAATAAATAATTTTCCATGTTCTGGTGTTTCCCTTCCAATTTTTAGTTTTGATTACAGTATAGCTTTTTTCATTAAAACATTAAATATTAAAAGCTTGATCAGAAGTTTATCTAGGTTATTAGTATCAATTTGACTAAACATTATCCAAAAGCTACATTGATAAAACACATGGAAAATTTATTTATCAAATTACAAGTCCAACTCTCACTAAAAACGAGATAAAAAATAAACAGCAGAACTAGTCCACTGTTTATTTCGCCACACCTTCATGTAATTTTTCTGTATAATCCTTTACATCCTTCCAGCTATCTTTCGCTGTATGTAAATCTTCTTTTATAAACGTAAATTCTTCAGGACTGATTCCTTTTACGTTTTGTAGTAAATTATTATACTTTGCCCCTACTGTATACCATTGATTTGATATGTTTTGCAATGCTGTAATTGCTGCGTCAATTGTTTCTGTCATATTTGTTGTTTTATTTTTCACATCAGTCAAAATTGCGACTTCTGCTTGCGCTCCTGAAATTCTATCCTTTAAATTGGCGATTTCTCTTTCTGCATTTGCGATATCTTTTTTCGCAATCGCAATCATCGGTCCGCCCGCAAGACATGTTATTAGCGCTACGCAAAGTACACCACCAGCAATAACCATATCATTGCTCTTTTTAATTGAATCGTTATATGTATTTATTTGTTGCTCTAAAGCTGGAATACCAGCATTCGTACTTGCTAAAATCGCTGTTAATTGATTCGTATCCTCTTTAAAACTATTTGTGTCTTTCGCCATTCTATCGCGAAAAGCTTTCAAATTCCCTAATAATACATCTACCTCATTTTGATTTTTTAAAATATCCGCATACAACTTTTCTAAATCCGCTTTTAGTTTACCGCTATCCTTTTGATCAATCGCTACTAGCATGTCATTATAATACGCTTGAAAAGTATTGTTGTAATCAATAATATTTTGATCCGTTTTCATAATTTGAGGCTTCATATTATTTAACCAATACGCCGCGTTAATTTTTGCATCTCTTTGATGCTGAATCATATTCCCTTTAAACTCACCATTAATCGAACTTATTTTACTCAAATCAGTCTCTTGTTGATTCTGAATTAATTTTGCATATGAATCCATTGCAAATATACTTGATGTCGTTTGCGCCATTACATCTTGGAATCCTGCTGGACCGAGAGAATAATTTTTTGCATTTTCTTGTAATGTTTTTACGTTTTGTTCTGCTGCAAAAGGATGTAAAGGAAACGCATTACTCGTTGCTACTCCAGCAATCATTATCGTTAAAAGATATTTTTTATAGAAATTATTACGCATACTTATCACCTATTCTTTTTATGAGGATATGAAACGTTAGAGGTAAAAAAAGCTCCTGCTCACTACTGAACAGGAGCTCTCTATTATTTAAAAATCTTTTATCTATACGTAATGCTATAACAGTTTAATTGTTATTATGCTTTTTTCGTATCTACTACTTTAATATCTTCAGCATAAATTTTTTCTGCATAGTCTTTAATGTTTTTCCAGCTATCTTTCGCAATGTTTAAATCTTCTTTAATGAAAACAAGATCGTTTGGACTAATAGAATCTACATTTTGAAGTAAAGAATTGTATTTTGATCCCATTGTATACCATTGATTTGAAATGTTTTGCAACGCTGTAATTGCTGTATCAATTGTATTTGTTAAATACTCAGTTTGTGTTTTAATGTTTGTTAACCCTGCTACTTCTAATTGGGCAGTTGTAACTTGTCCCGTTATTTTTTGAATTTCAGCTTGTGCATTATCCAGTTCTTTTTTAGCTAGTACAATTCCAGCTGTACCACCGCCTATAGCTCCTGCTCCACCTGCAATTAATGCGATTCCTAGCGGAGTTCCTGCTCCTGTAGCAATAACTACTGCACCGCCAATAATTGCAATTGGGCCTAAAGCTGTCGCAACAGATGAACCGATAATAATTGCATTATATTTACTAATTGCTTCATTGTACGTTGTAATTTGATTTTGCAGAAGCGGAATTCCAGCATCTTGACTAGCTAATATAGATGTAATTTGATTTGCATCTCCCTTGAAGTTTTGCGTATCCGACGTCATTTTATTTCGGAATTTCTTCAAGTCTTCTACCAATTGATCTACTTGCGCTTTATTTTCATTAATACTACTTGATAATCTAGTTAAACCTTTCGTAAGAGTTGCTTTATCCTTCGCATCAACCGCAGCAACTAAAGTATCATAATAGTTTTGGAACTTCGTATTGTAGTTAATGATATTTTGATTCGTTGAAATAAGCTGTGGTTTTAATACATCTAACCATTGTTTCGCATTTCCTCTAGCTGTATCTTGATGCTGAATTACTTTTCCTTTTAAAGCCGCATCAACAGACGATACATTACCAAAGTTAACATTACCTTGTTTAATAATTGTTAAAGCGTACAGATCCATTACTAAAGCGTTTGAGCCTGTTCTTTCCATCGCATCTTTTAGGCCTTCAGGTCCTAATGAATATTCTTCATAGTCATTATAAGCTTTTGCTACCGCATGAACTGGAGCTTGTTTCACTGTACTTTCAGCTGCATACGTATGGGCTGGCATAATATTCCCTGCTGCAAATACTGCCATCAGTGCTGATAGTGCCATTACTTTATAAGGTTTTTTTGTCATTTTTCTTCTCTCCCTATATCGCTAATTATTTTTCTGTTTAATGTACTTCAACGTTTGTAACGTAATCTTCAAATTGATTTGTTTGCTTATTCATTTCATCACTTACTTTTTTAATTTGATTGAAATGTTTTTGAAGTAAACTACTGTCTGTATACGTGCCAGATTCAATATTTGTTTGAATTTGGATCATATTATTATTTAAAACTTTCCAATCCGTTAATAACGTTTCTAAAGTTGTAATTTGGCGGTCAATTAGTTCTGTAAAGCTACTTACTTGATCTTCAATAAATGTAATTTGAGTCGCCTCTGCTTCAGTTTGCGATAACTTTTGAATAAGCGGTAATAACTCTTTTTGCTTTTGTTGAATACGAAGAGCTGCTTCCCTCGTTTGACTATCTGCAGCATTTACAATTTCATTACTTAAAGTACCGATAGAAACAAAATCGATTGTTTTCGTTTGTGCAGTTTGATTTGTAATTGTAAATACTTGTTTACCGATATTAATAGAACCTTTAATAATTTCTTGTGGTCTATTCAAAATAGTAGTTAGTTCAGCTTGAATTTCTCCTTGAATTCTTTTAATATCTTCTCTTAATTTCACAATATCTCCACTTGATCCTTGCATTGTTTTAATTGCTTCATCAGCTTTAATTGATAAATTGTTACTATCTTTGTCTAATACTGTTTTAAAACGATGCAACTCTAATAAATCTTGCTCCATGCTCTCTTGGATGCTTTGTACTTGCAATTGCAATTTTCCATATGCGCTTGTAAAATCTGCTTTGGCCTGTTCATCTTCATTTACTTTTCCTGCTAGTTCATAGAGCTTACTATAATAGCTATTAAATCTAGTACTATATCTCATCATCTCTTGATTTAAGTCGATTAGCTTCGGATTATATTCATCAATCCACTCTCGTACATTCGCCTTTGCAAACTTTTGATGATTCGTTAAGCTACTCATAGCATTCACTTTAATGTCTGGTTGTTGCAAAATAACTAATCCGTATGCTTGGATAAGTGGTGACTGTGACCCTAACATTCTAATTGAATTTGATAATGTATTTGGAGCAATTACATTTTGCACGTTTAATACTTTCACTTCTGATTGCCCCCCTTCAGCGTAAGCGCTTACAGGAATGAAGCAACTCGTAGATACTGCTGTAACCAATAACCCTGTAATTAAAGTCTTTTTCACTTTAACTCCTCCTATGTATTAGCAACTATTACTATCGCATTTTATTATTCTATTTTCTTGCACATAATTTGAGATGGTTAAAATAGAGAACATTCTCACCGTGGTTCATGTACGAATCACCTATCTCAAATTTTATTACTACAGTACTAATTTATTGTTATAAAACATTTCATAACTTTTCATATGTTCTTAGTATGAATAATATTGTATAAAATTTCTATATCATCGCAAGTCCCGCATTCACACAGTGAATATATCACCTAAAAATATTATTCATTTTAAACTAATTAACGTACGAAAGTATGAAATTTTATTTTGTTTTCATGTAAATTTTGTACTGTAAGGTCATTTAAACACAGCTATTTATCTACCGTAAAGAAGTATTTTCATTCCCTTTATCTTCAAGCTCTCATGTCCTTATTTCAAAATACAATCCGATTCACTCCCTCAATTAAAATATCCATATATCACAACAAAAAACACTACTTACTCATAACTAATAATATTATATCGATATATCTTTTGAACCCATATGCAATTATGCATAGCATATACACAAAAAGGATAACTTCACTTTCGTGAAGTTATCCTTAAAAAATTTCCTTACTTTTTCAAATGATATGGTACTGTCGTAATAACAACATTTCTTTTATAGAGTAAATACGCACGAATGAGTAAACTAGACTGATTATGAAGAATGTTATGCCAACCTTTTTTCGGAATAAACTGTGGTATAACGACCGTCACTCGGTAATTTGATTCACTCGCCTTATATTGTACTGTATCAATAAACTTTGTTAGCGGCTGAATAATACTTCTATAATGAGAATGTAATGTAACAAGCCTTACTTCAGGTTGCCACTTCTTCCATTTCTCTTCAAATTTCTTTTCCTCTTCTCTGTCAAAAGCAACATATACAGCGATAACTTGATCTGCAGAAAGAGCTTTAGCATAGTTCAATGAATTTTCTACTACATGAGTCATACCAGCTACAGGAACGACAATTACATTTCCCTCAATCGGAACAATCCGTTCACAAGTTTTTAAACTTAATTGGTCGCCTACTGCATCATAATGCTTCTTAATTCGATGGAACAAGAATATGATCGCAGGTAAGAAAATAAGAATTGACCAAACTTGTGCGAACTTAGTTAAAAAGAACATACTCATTACGATAAAACTAATGACTGCACCAATTAAATTAATCGATAAACGTAAAATCCACCCTTCAGGTTTTTCACGAAGCCATTTTAATACCATCCCAGTTTGAGAAAGTGTAAATGGGATAAATACCCCTACCGCATATAGCGGAATTAAATGTTCTGTTTGTCCTTGGAAAGCTACAATTAAAATAATTGAAGAAATCCCAAGTATAATAATACCATTTGAATAACCTAGACGGTCTCCTCTAATCGTAAACATTCTCGGTATGAATTTATCTTTTGCAAGGTTAACCGCTAATAACGGAAATGCAGAGTAACCTGTGTTAGCAGCAAGAATTAATATTAAAGCTGTTGTACCTTGTATGAAATAGTACATGAAATTACGTCCAAATGTTTGTTCAGCAATTTGTGAAACAACTGTTACTTCTTTACTTGGATTAATTCCATAATAATAAGCTAAAAAGACAATTCCTGAAAATAAAACCGCAAGTAATGCGCCCATTGCAAGCAATGTTTTTGCTGCATTGTTAGGTGCAGGATCCTTAAAGTTTGGAATCGCATTAGAGATTGCCTCAACACCTGTTAAAGCAGAGCTTCCTGAAGCAAATGCTCTTAACAGTAAAAACAAACTAATTCCTGCAACTGGTGTTCCAATTGGCGCGTGTAAAGTCGGTGAAACGTGACCAGTTAAAATATTATATATTCCTACACCAATTAATATAAATAGTGCTAGAACGAATAAATAAACAGGATATGCTAAAACGGAAGCTGATTCCGTTACGCCTCTTAAATTTAAGATGGTAATCAATATTACAAATATAATCGCAATGATTACATTATGTGCATGTAAGCTAGGAAAAGCTGATGTGAGTGCATCTGTACCCGCTGATACACTTACTGCAACAGTTAAAATGTAATCGACTAATAAAGATCCTCCTGCTATTAAGCCTGGATTCATCCCTAAATTTTCTTTTGATACAACATACGCTCCCCCGCCATGCGGATAAGCGAAAATAATTTGACGATAAGATAAAATAAGGGCTGTCAATAATACTAATACCCCAACAGCTATCGGAATTGAATACCAATAAGCTATTGCTCCAAGACCTGCTAAAGCAATTAAAATTTGCTCTGGACCGTAAGCAACCGATGATAAAGCGTCAGAAGATAAAATTGCTAGCGCCTTCGTTTTATTGAGCTTTTGTTCTCCTAGCTCAGTTGATTTTAACGGTCTTCCAATTAAAAATCTTTTAATAGATGAAACCAATGCTGTCCACTCTCCAATAATTTTGTACGAAATTTTCTGCTAGTTACAGCAAGTAAAGTATTTCTTCAGAAAACAAAAAATGTCTACAAGCCATAACGAAATAGACTTGTAGACATTAATTTTTTTGTCGCACAAGCTCCACCTTCCTTCTCAATATAACGCTTACGAGGTTAGCTGTCGGATTCGGGCCTATGAGTAGCCCTACCTTTTTCAAGGATTCACCCCATTGGATTATGTATTAATCCATAAAAACGGGTCCCCCGCACCATGCGGCTTCAGCGATTTAGAAAATTGAAACTGTGGATTATAATACTCCTTTATTTTCAAAAAGTAAACAAAAATTTTAAAAAAGAAAAAAATTAAAATGATTGTGCATAATCCACCGAAAAATATACATAATGAATACTAAAAATCCACAAAGGAGACCCATATGTCTAAAGAAAAGAAGCCACTTTTTTCCGACTCATATTTAGATGCAGTAGCAAATGAAATTAATCAGTTATATGGTAATCGTGAAAGAGAACGAAATACGGCCAATAAACCGAAAAGAAACGAATAAATTGTCAAAAGTAAACACAAAAAAGGATAGCAACATTTATATTTTGCTATCCTTTCCACTTTTTCATACCATTAAAATCACACTATTTCTTTACTTAAGATCATTTCTTCATATACCTTTAAATTTTGATATACAACACTTAATAAAGGCACATCTATAGACATTTCCTCTGCTAATTTCAATAAGTATCCTTGTAAATGCTTCCCTTCAATGAGCGAACCTTTTTCCATATCTCGCTGCATCGATGACTTCATATCATACGAAATTTTATCAATCGTTTTCATATGTTCCTCAACGATATTGTCCTTAACTGGAGCCTCCATAGATTTCATGATTTGCACAGATTCTTCAAATAAATTCCTAATGAATTCTCGGCCACCATCACTCTCACGAATCGGTCCTATCGGCGCACGCATTAATGTTGTCACACCTGACATTACGGTGATAAATAAATATTTATGCCACATATCTTGCAAAATATTTTCACTTAAAACAAAACTAGCTTTCGTATCTGCAAATGTTTTAGAAATACGCTTTATTCTCTCTGAATCTTGATGCTTAATTTCCCCAAATACAAGTCTGTTGGCAACACTAGTTTGTACGACATCTCCTTCGTTATTCAGTGTCGTTTCAATAAAACATAAACCACCAATCACTTTTTCCACGCCGAACTCCTTTTGTAATAGTGATAACTGTGCGATACCATTCAATAATGGGATTATTACTGTGTTCTTACCTACAAACGGCTTCAAATCTACTATCGCTTCGTTTAGATGATACGCTTTTGTTGAAAATAAAATTACATCAAATGGAGAAGTTATATCTTCTTTCGTTATCAATTTCGGTTGAAATGAAAAATCTCCATTAACACTACGAATAACAAGTCCTTTTTCCTCTAATTGCTGTTTTCTTTTGCTGCGAACGAGAAATGTAACATCCTCTCCCTTTTCTACTAATCGGCCACCAAAAAATCCTCCGACGCCACCAGCTCCTAATACTAAAATCCGCATACTACATCCCCCTTTTCATAAAACAATCATACTAGTTTTATTATACAGGTCTCCTATTAAATAAGCTGAATTTTCATTCTTAACCTAGTGAAAACGAGAGGTTATTTTCAAGAAAAATTGGGCATGTTGTTTCTATAGCTTATATGGAAAGGAAACAATGTTGATGGAGGCAATACAAACAATCGAGGAAAAAGGTGTAACAACAGCTATATTTCAATTTATATTCCCATCTTCGTTTAAAACTAGATATGAACAAAATATGTTCCCTTTCTTACAAAAAAATGATTTTCGTCCTTTTCGACTCAATCATCTTGAAGATGACAATACATATTACGGGAAATTTCAAGTTTCACATCAAAATATGGAAGCTTATTATCTTTCCTTATATTCATGATTATTTAAAACAACATGCTTACCAGAGATGGGCTCCTAATCGTTATTTCATAATGGAAGAACATATTTTCACATGTATTACGAACGAAGATGACGATAAAATAGCTAAACTTGCTAGTCAAATGTACGGGGAATTTTATTACGCTATATTAATAGCGATTAGCGGCATAGTCATTTCACTTATTTTAGATGCGCAAGGTTTATACCAATGGGCTATACAGCATAAAAAAAGAAAAGCATGGGTAAATAAAAAAAACAGATGGCAGCACGATGCTACCGTCTGTTTTCTATTATGCTTACTTACCTGCTTCGATTTTTTCTAATGCAGCAGCTACTTGCTCTTCTGTTAATTCGTGTTGCACGATATAACGATTACGTGGGTGTACACGACATTCATGAGAACATGCGCGTAAATGTTTTGCTTCACTTTCTTCAGAACATAGAATCTTCTTGTTACATTCTGGATTTGCACAGTTTACATAGCGCTCACAAGGTTCGCCTGTAAAATGATCTTTACCAACGATAACATGTTCTTTTTGGTTTACTGGTACAGCGATACGCTCATCAAATACGTAACATTGACCATCCCAAAGCTCGCCTTGTACTTCTGGGTCTTTTCCGTAAGTTACAATTCCGCCGTGAAGCTGACTTACATCTTCATATCCTTCTCGAACTAACCAACCAGAGAATTTCTCACAGCGAATTCCACCTGTACAGTACGTTAAAATCTTTTTACCTTCAAGTGTTTCTTTGTTTTCTCTAATCCAATCTGGTAATTCACGGAATGATTCAATATCTGGTTTGATCGCACCTTTAAAGTGTCCTAAATCAAACTCATAATCATTTCGTGCATCAATGATAACTGTATCTTCTTGTTTCATTGCCTCATAGAATTCTGTTGGCTCTAAATATTTCCCAGTTATTTCCTTTGGGTTAATGTCGTCTTCTAAACGAAGTGTAACTAACTCTGGGCGAGGACGTACGTGCATTTTCTTAAATGCATGCTCATCCGCCTCATCAATTTTAAAAACGATTCCAGCAAAACGTGGATCATTGTTCATTACTTCCATGTATTTCTCTGTTTGCTCAAAAGTACCAGAACATGTTCCGTTAATTCCTTCTGTCGCTACAAGAATTCTTCCTTTTAACTCAAGTGATTTACAAAATTCTAAATGCTGTTCAGCAAATTCTTCTGGGTTTTCAATTGTTGTGTACATGTAATACAGTAATACTCTATATGGTTTTGTAGTTGCCAATGTATTTCTACCACCTATCTAAATTTTAAAATCATGTATAAGTTAACGTTCATATCAAAACATATATAATAAGAAAATACATACAAAATTGTACTTAGCCTATTTTCTTCTATTTACAATTTTTTCTATAAGTTAACAAAAATAAAAACAAGATTACATCACAAAACACTATGGTTATGTTGTAATCCCAATATATTATATATCATACAATTTCATTTCCATCAATTAATATGCTGTAATATAGGCTGTATGTTCACAAAAATTTCAAAAACAGCCCTATAATTTATTATCTTCCCCCTTATTCAGCAACCATAAACTCCCAAAACATTTTCGCATCTTCACACCATTCATTGCACACAGTCATATAATTTGCATTAAGGAAACTTTTGTGTTCAAATGAAATTACCACATAATATATCTAAATGTATTGAAATAATGAGTAAGAATAAATACAATAATTTCATCAAGTTAAGATTTCAAAGGGGAAAACTACTATGAATAAAGATATATCAAAAGATGAACAAGTCCCTTCTCAAAGTACAACTGTTCAATCAGCACATTTAGCGTTAAGTGGACAAACAAAAGGATTTAAAAGACTGTTACCATTCTTAGGTCCTGCTTTTATCGCATCGGTTGCTTATATTGATCCCGGAAACTTCGCTACAAATATCGCGGCCGGATCACAATATGGTTATTTACTACTTTGGGTAATACTCGTTTCTAATTTAATGGCTGTATTAATTCAAACTTTATCAGCCAAATTAGGAATCGCTACTGGGAGAAATCTTCCTGAAGTAGCTCGCGAAAACTTCCCAAAACCAGTTTCCGTTGGTTTATGGATACAAGGCGAACTCGTTATTATGGCTACAGATTTAGCTGAATTTATCGGGGCAGCACTCGGCTTATACTTACTATTTGGAATTCCGATGTTACCAGCTGCTTTAATTACAGCAGTTGGATCATTTATTATTCTTGAATTTCAGCGCAGAGGCTTTCGTCCATTAGAAGCTATCATAACAGGAATGATTTTTATCGTTGTTATCGCTTTTGGTGTCCAAGTCTTTTACGCAAAACCGGAATTAAGTCCCCTTCTTTCAGGACTATTTATTCCAAAATTCCAAGGTGTAGATAGTATTCTTTTAGCAGCTGGTATTTTAGGTGCGACAGTAATGCCACACGCAATATATTTACATTCCGCCTTAACGCAGCGCCGCGTAGTCGGAACAAATGATGAACAAAAGAAAAAGATTTTCCGCTTCGAATTCATTGACATTATTATTGCAATGGTTATCGCTGGAGCAATTAATGCAAGTATGTTAATTGTTGCTGCTGCACTATTCTTTAAAAATGGTCTACACGTTGAAGACCTTGATGTTGCTTTTAACCAATTCAGTAATTTAGTCGGTCCTGCATCCGCTGCTTTATTTGGAATCGGACTCTTAACAGCGGGATTATCTAGCTCTTCAGTCGGTACAATGTCAGGTGACATTATTATGCAAGGATTCATTCGCATGCATATTCCGTTATATTTACGCCGATTTATAACGATGATTCCACCGCTTGTTATTATCGCTTTAGGTGTAAATCCAACTTACGCTCTCGTAATGAGCCAAGTTGTCTTATCGTTCGGTATTGCCTTTGCATTAGTACCGCTTATTATGTTTACAAGTAATAAAAAGATTATGGGTGCACTTGTTAACCATCGCATTACAACATTTATCGCTTGGGTAATTGCTGCACTCGTTATCGTTTTAAATATTTTCTTGCTGTATCAAACATTTGTAGGTTAATGAAAAAGGGTATTCCAAATTAAATTTGGAATACCCTTTTTTGACGATATACTTCTCTTCTAATTCCATCTTATGTATGTGCCTCTTTCTGGCATTACCGTACCTTCTTCAGTTCGAAAGTAAAATGGTAATCCTTCCGCAAAAAACATACTCACCTTGGATGGATCCTACCTTTGATGATGGATGTGTAAATGCGGCTCACTTGAACTTCCTGAGTTACCGACTTG
Organism: Bacillus hominis; assembly: GCF_030348325.1. NCBI lineage: Bacteria > Bacillati > Bacillota > Bacilli > Caryophanales > Bacillaceae > Bacillus > Bacillus hominis. The sequence goes on along the minus strand of NZ_JAUCFS010000005.1, from coordinate 1,716,022 downwards.
AGCAAGAACTTCCCCTTCATTTACATGTTGTCCTTCTTTAACTTTAATTGACTCTTTCTTTAAGTGCGCGAGAAATAAAAATGTTCCTGTTTCATCTAACTGTATATAAATATGATTCCCCGCCATTGACTGAAAATCATCATTACACCTTGAATAATCTTTATTTTCAGATTAAATTATATAATAACAAATACATTCTAATTTCATACGAACAGGAGTGAAGGCATGTTTCCTATATTAAAAACTGAGCGACTTATTTTAAGAGAACTTACTGAAGAAGATGCACCGAGTATATTACATTGCTTTTCTAATTCCGATGTCCTGCGCCATTATGGCCAAAAACCATTACAAAATTTGGATCAAGTAAAACAAATCCTTAATAATTTTAAGTTGAGTTACAATGAAAGACGCGGCATTAAATGGGGCATCGAATTAAAAGACAAGAAAGGGATCATTGGAACAATTGGTTTTCATGATTGGTCTTCTGAACATAAACGAGCAAATATTAGTTATGCCTTTTTGCCTGAACACTGGGGAAATGGATATGCTACTGAGGCGGTATCTGAAATTATATCATACGGCTTCCATACAATTCATTTAAAACGAATTGGGGCAATTGTCTTTCTTGAAAATGAAGCTTCAAATAAAGTGCTATTAAAATTAGGATTTGAAAAAGAAGGGTTACTAAAAAATTATATGTATCAAGATGATATCCCATATGATACGAATTTTTATTCTTTATTAAAATCCGTTTAATAGAAATTATGTGTAAAAAACCCTTACTTTTAAAAGTAAGGGTTTTTTACAGGCTGTGGAGAAAATCTTTTCATGTGTCAACAGTGATAAAAAAGAGGAAAAGATCGCGCCCGTTTATTGAAGATCTTAATTAGTAAATGATAATCTAAAATTCAAATGGGAACTTCGATTAAAGCCCCCTTTATGTCCGGCTGTTTAGACATTTCCTAGATAGCTTCGCGTAATGTTTTGGAGAACAATTTTTCTTATATTTTTTTAATAATCCTATTAAGTTTTTTGTAAAATTCACCTTTTGTTTTTACATGATTAAACTGATTCGGATTAATATTAGCTTTTTGTGAGAGTGCTACAATCTCCTCTTTTGTAATTGAATCTTTAGTATTTATAGATGCTATATTTGTATATTTTCCATCTTCTGTTTTTGGAATTTCTAAAATCCCTTTATTTACAAGATCAACTACAGCCTTATGCTCTGAAGAATGTGTATCTACACCAGTAATTTTCCAATTATGCATAACTTTTGGCGTGTATACACCGTTCTTTACCTCTTTTAAATATGTAATAGCAAGGTTACGAATGGTTCCACCTGTTTCTCCGAATGCATTCTCTTGTTTAGATGACCAAATTTGTTCAAACTTACGCCCCTCTAAAACTCCTCCTTTTGCCTGAAGGGCCTCCATTCTATATGCATTCATTCCCAGCGTCATAACATCGCCCATTTTGATTGGTTTATTTGTACGAACAGAGCGTAAATTTGTAATTCTACTTCCATATGGTTTTGTTAAATCAATTTCGTATTTTACGCCTCCAAAGAAATCGTTCGTACTGTATTTAGAAGCACGGCGGTTTTTATCAAAACTAACTGTTACATCTCCGGCACGAGATGAGTTAAAATATCCTGCTGCCCATTCCATATAGTCTTTTAAATCTTTTCCAGTTATCTTATATACTGTAATTTCTCCCAAGGCATATTGGTAATTGTACGCAATATCTTTTTTCTTAATAGGACCTATATCCAAACGGGCATAATCATTATCAATTTGATGGGCTACTACATCTGCTTTGCTGTAGTAAAGCATGACTTCATGAAAGAAATCTGATAAAGGTGTCTCTTGAATCTGCACACTTGGAATACCCTTTATTTCATTTTCAGGAACAAGGTTCCTACCCTTTAATTGAGCGACTACAACATTTGCATCTCCTCTCGCATACTCGTGAAAAGGTGTTAGTGTTTCTTCAAGTGTAGGATCAGATAATACTGTTGTTCCATCAGCATTTTTTACAGGTATAGTGGTAGCAGTTTTATCTTTTAAAACGAGCTTTCCATCTTGCTTTGTAAAAGTAAGGTCAATACGTGAGATATGTGTTCCATATTTATCTGGTTCTGTAATAATTACGCCATTTACAACTTCTTTTTTTACAAGTTTATGCATATGAGCTGCAAAAATAGCGCTAAGTTCCGGGCAAGCATTCGCAATATCTTGAACCCCAGTACCAGGGATGCCATTCTCATTTTCGAGACCCATATGCATAACTCCTACCATTACATCTACTTTACCTTCTAATTCTTTAATTGCCTTTTTTGTCTCTTCTACTGGATTTTTCACCACTAAACCATCCAAATGATCTGTCCCTTTTTCAAAATCACTAATCATTGGTGTATTCATGCCAATAATCCCGACTTTAATTCCATCTTTTTCAACAATCGTATATGCAGGAAGAAAACGCTCTCCATTTTCCTTGTAAATATTTCCTGCTAACGTCTTTCCCTTATATTGCTCACTAACTTTTTTCAATGTATCTAATCCAAAGTTGAATTCATGATTTCCAAATGCCCAAGCATCATATCCCATTGCATTCATCGCTACCATCATTGGCGATTGTGGCTTATCATTGAATAATTCTACTGAGTTTCCTTGAATTGTGTCCCCGGCATCTACTAATATGGTATTTGGATTTTCTTGACGTACCTTCTGTATAACCGTATAAAGCTGCGTTAAACTTCCACTCATATTTGCACCATCAAGCGCATAATCCCAAGGCATAAATCTACCATGAATATCTGCAGTACCCAACAATGTAATATTAACATCAGATTCCTCAGCTTTAGAGATAGCTGGTTTGACTGTTACTGCTGTTACAAGAAGCATAAAAATTACAAAATAACATACATAGTTCTTCCATTTCATTTTTTGCATAATAACAATATTTCTCCCCTTTTTGTAATGTCATAAAGTTGCTTGAACTTTAAAAATGTAACTTATTATTTGGAAAACTTCAACTACAAAAAATTATCACTATCCGACTGGGATTATGCCTTCCAACTCAGTAATTTCCTCACTAATTAACTGCTCTATTTTTTTATAAAAGTCATCAATTTGATTAAGTTCCGTAAGAATAAACAGATTTGAACGCATCCAATAAGGTTTTGATTGCTTATTGTCAGCTACTACCTCAATACCTACAATTCCTCTTTTGTCATGTAAGAAGAATCTCATAGATAAGAAATGAGTTACATTGTCTATATCCTCACCTGAAACCCATTGAAATTCATGTAGTTTAAAAGTGGAAAACTTGATTATTCCCTCTTTTAAAACTTTGAGTTCTTCATTGGTGGTATATATATTAATGTTCGCAGTGCCATAAAATCCAGTAAAATCAAAATTCAATTCAAAAAAATCGGTATCTTCCCATATTCTTTTTATTTTCATATTCGGTTCAGGCATTGTGGTCTATCCTCCCATAAATTGCACTTTCCAATTGAGAATATTATAACAAGTTTCCCTGAAGAAAACAGTTCCGTTAGATAAGTAAAAAACAATGTATATTCTATATATGCGAGGTTTACATAACTTCACTTATCGGTAGCAAGGGAAAAGCAGATCCCTACTCTCATAAAGAATCTACCTCTTTCTCTTTCTATCAATCCCTGCAATTTTTTATACATTCCTATCATAATGTGGGGTCTCGTTTGTTACTGGATCAGCCGAAAAACTCTATAAAATCCTGCATGCTTTTAGCGTGGTTTTCACCAAAATACTGGTGATGGCACACCGCAATATTGCACGTCAGCAATACCAAAAATGGACTTCACCTTCGGTAGTAAGAATCTCACTTACGTTAGTCAGCTTGCCTCTTTTCTAAAACCATAAAGAACGTACTATCCGGTAGCGCAACCGCATTCCCAGACTCATCTGTAAACTCGATTTTCTCGCTAAGATGGTTTGTATATCCATCCTGCAAATAGTTCATAGCTTGAACGATGTTTACTTTATCTCCAAAGATCCCCTTTACAAAATCCTTATAGTCGTTTGGCGTAAAGATTCCAAACTGCTCCTGCACCTCATGAACGAAGGAATCCTCGCCCCAGGTATACGTATATAAGAACTCCATCGCATCGTTAACAGGCATTTTGGCTGTATTGTCTGCAGGTACCTCATACTGGATTATACGCCCCTTAAATTCATGGACATACTGCTCTAAGAACTTCATTCCGCCGGCATCTTTAAAACGAATCACACGCATTAACGTTTTATCTTCAGTCATGATGCCATCACGAATGATAATACGCCCCCCTGGCTTTAACACCTCGTAGGCACTTTGCAGCCCCTTTTTAATTACTTCATGATTGAATTTCTTACCTTCATACTCGATATAAGAGAACAGCTCATGAAGGATAGAAGAATATACAATCGTATCAACCGATTCTTTATCAAACGAGCTACTTAAGTTGATTGCATCCCCTTTAATGATGTCCCAAGACCGCCCCTCTTTCTGCTTCTTCTTTTTCAATGTATCAATCACGTTTTCAGAAATATCGATACCGTAGATTCGTTTATTCTCAGTCTCTTCTTCAATCATATCTAGCATGACACCACCACCGGCTCCGACATCTACAACCGTATCTCCCTTTATATAATCAAGAATAATTCGTTTATCATCAGCCGAACTATTCATATGCTCCAGATATACTTCTTCGTTATGGAATCTATCATACGCATCCTTACGTAACCCGAAGAAATCAAATAGCAGCACATTTGCCCGAGCATGCATCATATCTATCTTTTCTGCCTCTACACAGAAGGTAATTAACGCCTCACCTACAGCAGAAAACTGAAACGACACATACGCAGTCTTCATATCTTCATCAACTTTAGCCTCAAAAGAAACATGCGTTGTATCCGGCTTCTCGTTCTCACGGTACTCCCGTAGATACTTCTCAATAACCCGCTTACGATACACGTTGTTCTTCTTCTCGCCTTTGAAATCATAGTGCAACTGCTGCATCAATTTCTCGAAATGGATATGCTGAACCTTTCCAGTGCCTATCTCGTTCTTTAACATAACAAAAACTGTCCAAATATCCTCGAAGCTAAGAGCATGCATAGACGGTTCTACATACCATAAATCCTTATCAGATAAGAAGGTTTGAACGCCACTCTTCTCGCTCCCCATAATTATATCTTTTTCAAATGCTGACTCCTTATGTTTTGGTGTGAGTCTATGTATGCGAGAAGTAAATGGCTCCACATAGCCATCAAATAGACCATCAATTGTAATCTTCACATCGTTCTTTACTTCACTCCACAAGGATTTTGATACGCCCTCAATAATACATTGGTTAAGATAGTATAGAATCTCCTTTAACCTAACGTCTCCGTATGCTTCTTTATATGTGTTAATTAAATCAACATGAGAGTCCAAACGCGCCTCTCCGCGGATATACTGCCCGATTAATCCATGTGTTCTAATTAAATCTCGAACAAACAAATACTCAGTAGAGTTTAAGTTTGTCTCTATACGTTCGCTAAACTGAATATCACTAAAGATATCAGCAGAACCCTCGTTATGTACCAATAGATTAATCCCGTTTTTCTTCCATTGCTCCCTCTGTTTTAAAGAGCCTACCTTTGCAAGCTCACTATACGTTAGTACCTTTTCAATAATGCAATACGCTTCTTCGTCTAAAGGCAACCCATCTAATACTTGCAGCGTACGGTGTACATAGTACAACACCGCATCCGTTTTTAATGCACCAAGTACCTGTACATTCTCATAGTTTTGATGTATCTCCTCTGCCTCGATTAGATGCTTTAACCACGTAGGGAGAGCATCAGAAAACCCTTCAATGTATTTATTTAGAACTTCAATGTTTTTCAACTTATTTACCCCCATATATAATCAATATCTGTAGTAAGGTCTGGGACACCTTCTCCAAAAAGATCATCACCTTATGTCCCCCTAAATGCTACTACTTGCTATTTACCATCTACATCTCTTTCAAATACAAATGCATCAAATCCAGTCTTTTTATCATGTAAAAGAGAGTTATCAATTTCGTTACTAACATGCCAAGTTTGTAACACATTCTTTTGTTCATCTCTTATTTTAACTTCATCAGGAATTTCGGCGGATCACTTCTTAAATTAATGAACATATGTTGTGACAGAATCAACTGAAAATGGAAACGGCAAGCGGGTGCACTCCACTTGCCGTTTTTTCATAGCTTAGTATGTATTTGAATTTCTTTTGCTTTCTCTTTTTCACCCTTCACGCGTACAATTAAATCATATGATCCGGATTTTGGCGCTTCAAAAGAAAGCAAACCTTCTTTTTGAGAAGTGACTTCTTCTTCATAAATAACCTTATCATCTTTTGTAACTTGCAATAAAATCGTACCTTCTTCAACGGCTGCTTCATAAGGAATTTCCACATTTCCTTTTTCAGCTTTAAGCGTTTGCACATCGTAATACCCTTGCAAGGAACCAATTTTTAAAGTCGTTTCACCATTTTTTTGAACCTTTGTGACTTGTGTTGCTGTATTGCATGCGCTTAACAATACAACAAGAGTGAGAATCATAAATAAACGTAGTAATTTCATAGAAATTCCCCTTTTTTATGTATATGAATTAAGATTCATTCTTTAACTATTTCAAAAACACCAACAGCTTAAAAGAATCACTGCTTTTCTTCAATTTCTTTTTTAAATAATTTTTGAAACTCTAATTCTGTTTCATTAATAAAACCAAGATGTAACACACTAGAAATATCTTCATGATTCAAAAAGAAATTGTACTCCGAAGAAATATTACCATGAGGAAAATAACAACATACATAATCCCATGTTTTTTGTTTCAGAATCCATCTGTCTTCTTCCATAAACCATTAATGGGTGCTCCCAATCTTTAAACATTACAATAGAACCTATTGGAAGTAATTATAACTCTAAATTTTGTCCCATCTTATTTCCCACCTCTTAAAATAGCTTTTTTTACAATAAAATACATAATAGAGAATAGTAAACAAGCTCCAATTGTACCGAAAGTTGCAATTGAAATTTTACCTGCTAATGTTTCATTTGGATCTAATGCATTAGGTAAAATTGTACCAAAAATTGCAATACAGGCTAATACAACCATAAAATATTTAAATCTTTTTACTTTCTTATTCATACTAATTATCCCCTTTATTCCTTAACATTAACTTCTAAACCAAATCCCCATAAACCTACACCAGGACCAAATGGTACATGGAATTTGAATCTGCTTTTTCCAGCTTCAAAAGATCCCCCGAGATTCCCAAATTAATATCCCCAAGTATTATACATACCAATTAATACATATAGAAAAAGCCCCGTTCCAATCAAACACTTAAGCTCCCCTATTTTTTATAATACTCAAATAATTACACGCAAACATCTCTATCAATTCATCTTAATACCTCAATTACCTTTTAAGTATATCAATGACAAAATATATAATCTATTATTTTTTTTATATAATTAAAAACAACCATAGTTACAGCAAGAGAATGCTTGTATGCTGATTTGTACTGCATTTCCTTATTCCATGTACTCTTAAAAAAAACCTTACTTTTAAAAAGTAAGGTTTTTTTTATTTATTCATTAGCGATATAAGCATTCTTATAAGTATAAACGCCACCAAATTGATGCTTTTCAATCCCTTTTACATAATCCTTTTGTACATAGGCTGAACCAATATGATAAAGCGGTGCTATCGCAGCATCCTCTAACAGAATACGTTCAGCCTCTTGCAGAGCTTCCCATCGTTTCTCTTGGTCTAGTACTAGCTCAGTTTTCGCTTTCTTTATTAATTCATCGTAACGAGAATTAGAGTAACTCATTTTATTATTCGGATTACTCGTCGTAAATAGCTCTAAATAACTAATTGGGTCTTTATAGTCAGGTCCCCAATTTGCCATAGATATATCGTAATCACCTGTTTGTTCTAACTGTAACTTTTGCTTAAATGGCTGTTGTTTAATTTGTATCGTTAATCCATGCAAATTCTTTTCTAAATCACCTTTTATATATTCTGCCATACGTTTTGCATTATCTTGTTCAAACGTTAAAAACTCGAGGTTTACTTGTTCTACTCCAAGTTCTTTTTTCGCTTCTTCCCAAATCTTTTTCGCATTTTGCAGATCATATGGAGAAATGTTTCCATTCTCTTTTCTAAAATCTTTTCCAGTCTCTTCATTTATATGACCAACTGGTACAAGTCCACTTGCAGGTTTTGCTCCGTTATTAATAAAGTGCGCAACGAAATCATCTTTATTTAATGCTAACGAGATAGACTGACGTACTTTCTTATTTGCTAACGTGTTATTTTTTTCATTAAAACGTAGCATAGCAATTCCTGGATCACTCGACATATGTAATTCCTTATTCCCTTTATACTTATCTACAAATTGAGAGTTAATAGGCACTCGATCCAAATCACCAGCTTCATATAAATTTACGGCCGTCATTGTATCTTTTACGATATGAAAGTTTATTTCGTCTAATTTCACTTTCTTTTGATCCCAATATGTAGCATTCTTCTTTAATTGAAATTCTTGTTCATGCTTCCATTCTTCTAATACAAATGGGCCATTATATATGAGGTTACTAGGTTCCAATCCATAATTCTTTCCTTGTTCTTTCAAAAATGATTCATGCTGTGGTAAGTATATAGGTAGCGCTAACAACTGTAAAAAATACGGAATTGGCTGTTCTAGTTCAACCTCTAACTTATAATCATTTATGACTTTAACCCCAAGTTCATCAAGTGGCATTGTTCCCTTATTTATTTCTTTCGCATTTTTTACATAAAAGAGCATGTATGCATATTGTGATGCCGTTTCAGGGTTAACCGCACGTTTCCACGCAAACATAAAATCATTTGCTGTTACACTGGCTCCATTTGACCATTTTGCATCTTTACGCAAATCAAATGTATATTTTTTACCATTTTCACTTCTTTCAAACGATTTTGCTACTGCTGGAATAGGATGATCTTGATCATCTAGTACATACAACCCTTCAAATATGTTTTGCATAACGTGTGCTGACGTACCATCCATCGTTTTTCCAGTATCAAGAGAAGGAATTTCTTCTGATACCGTTACATTTAACACTTGTTTTTTAGCCTCTGTATTACTTTTATTCGCTTTATTATTACAAGCTGTTAATAATAAAGATGTAACAAGTGCCATTACCATTAAATGGCTCTTTTTTCGCTTCATGAATTGTTCTCCTTAAAAATAAAATATTATAAAACGTTATATATTATAGCAGAAATACTAACAGAAAGATGCAACATTATATTGAATATTTATTCATTTAAGAAAAAAAGCTATCCTTTTAAAAAAGGATAGCTTTTTCAACTGACATGTAATTACCTATCTTTGTAAACCTCGTTTATAACGACTCGCTTCAAATATAATACGCTCTTCATCTAATGTTTTACATTCACCGTTCCAAACGACACGTTTTCCGTTAATAATTACATCACTTACATCTTTTCCACTAGCTGCATACACAAGATGTGATAACACTTCATCTGCTGGTTGTAAATGTGGTTTATTCGACGGATCAATCGTAATAAAATCAGCACACTTTCCAACCTCAAGCGATCCCGTTTGTTTCATGCCAATTACTTCCGCAGCTCCTTTTGTCGCAAGAGTAAGAGCTGTTTCAACTGGTAGTGCTGTTGCATCTTGATGAATGCCTTTTTGTAATAATGTTGCGATCCGCATTTCTTCAAACATATCTAAATTATTGTTAGATGCAACACTATCTGTTGCAATTCCTACCTTCATTCCTGCTTCTAGCATCGCTTTTACATTCGCTATACCAGAACCTAGTTTTAAATTACTATTCGGATTATGAGCTACTCGAACATCGTATTCTGCTAAGAAAGCACGCTCATTTTCATTTAATACTACACCATGAGCAATAACTGTTGGTCGTTGAAACAATCCACAACTTGCAGCATATTCTACTGGACGTTTTCCATACTGTGATTCAATATCACGTACTTCACGCTCTGTTTCAGAAAGGTGGATATGAACCATAGTTTGATTTTCTACCGCAATACGTGCACACTCTTCTAGCATTTCTGTAGAACATGTATACGGGCTATGCGGTGCAACCATTGTAGTCAACATACCACTTTTGTTATAATAACGCTTCACATATTTCTCAGCTTCTTCAATCGCTTTCTTTTCGTCTTCTTTCGTTCCGAAGCTAAATAAAGTTCTTGAAACAGCAGCTCGCATTCCACTCCTTGATACCGTTTCCATAATTGCATCTTGATCTACTCCAATTGGATTAAACATATCAGAGAATGTTGTTGTACCACTTTTCACCATTTCAAGTAATCCTAATTCCGTACTAGCAACCGCAAGCTCTGGAGTAAATTGACTTTCAAGCGGCCAAATTCTCGTCTCAAGCCATGGCTGTAATAACATATCATCGCCAATACCTCTTAAAAGGCTCATCACAACGTGTGTATGTGTATTTACAAGCCCTGGTAAAACCCACTTTCCTTTCATATCGATTACTTCATCCACTTCATAATCGTTAGCTAATTCTCCGCTATTCACATCTATAATTTGATCATTTTCTACAATGATATATCCATTTTCTATTACTTCACTTTGTTCATTCATCGTTACAATAGTAGCGCTTACATAAGCTGTTTTCAAAAGTATTTCCCCTTTCAACTCTATGAAGTTCCCTTTAATTAGTTACCACCATTATAGTAACTTATCGGAGATTAAGAGTCAAAAGATAATTTTAATTCTTTAACTATCTTTCCCTTCAAAATGTCATATTGTTTTTCATTTGTATCTGCAAATGCCTCTTCACGGCTTGACTTCATGTCCATATAATTCAATTCTTCATCAAATTGTGTCTTTGTAAAATCATACCTCAGTTCATCTATACAATTATAAAAGTGCCACGCTTCTCCTACTTTCGTCTTTTTAATCTTTCCTCCATATAATCCTTGAACAATAAGCGCCGTTACGCCACATTGTCCCTTTGCCGGATTTTCGCTCGTCCACTTAGAGCTCGTTTCTATTGACCATGATTTTCTTAATGCTTCATATATTTGTTTAATGTTTATACTATCCATTTTCAGCATCCCCTATCATTTTCAGTTTTACACATCGTACTGTAAATATGCTCTAAAAAAATTGTTATATAATTAAAAAGTCCAAACCACATACCGTTTGGACTTAAAAACTTACATTCTATACTTATTTGTTATGCTCTTCTAACCAAGAAATCAAATCTTTAAATACTTCATCTCTATTCACTTCATGGAACATTTCATGTCTACCATTTTCATATAAATGCAGTGTTACATCTTTCACACCACATTTTTTGTAGTTTTCGTATACTTCTTTTACACCTTTCCCCATATCCCCAACAGGGTCTCGATCACCAGAGAATATATGTATTGGAAGATTTTTTGGTGTCTTCTTGTATTCTTCTAATTTATTTACTTCTAACACTCCATGAAATAATTCTCGATAAAAACTCGTCGTACAAATGAACCCACATAACGGATCAGCAATATATTTATCAACTTGATTAATATCTGAAGATAGCCAATCAAATTTCGTACGATTTGGCTTAAAGTGTGAGTTGAAGTTTCCGAAAGATAAGAAGTTCAGCATCGGACTTTTCGTTTTCTTTCCGCGAAGTTTCATCTCAATTGTCGCTACTTTATGACCAATACTCCCTAAAAGCCCTGGATTTCCACCAGTTCCTGAAATGAGAAATCCATCATATAATTCGCCTCTAAGCTGTACAGCCCGTCTAGATAAAAAAGAGCCCATACTATGTCCAAGTAAAAATAATGGACCTGTCTGCTCTTCTTTTATCATTTCCGAAACAAAGATAACATCAGACACAGCCTGATTCCAACCTACATTTGGTTCAAAATGACCATAGTCTTCTTCTCTTTTCACTGTTTTTCCATGCCCTTTATGATCCTGAGCATAAACACCATATCCTGCATCTAATAAAGCATCAATAAATTCTGTATAAACACCTGCATGTTCTGTCATACCATGTGCAATTTGAATAATCCCTCGCGGATTTTCTTCTGGTAACCACTTACGCAAATAAATTTCCGATCCATCCAATGCCGTAACGAAACTTTCCTGTACGTTCATTTCGTCAGCCCCCAAATCTATTATGTATCTATTTTAAAAATGAATATACATTCATTATTCTTATTACATATTATATGTAATTGCTTTCATTATAACAAATAATCTATTTTTCAGACTCGCTTTAAAAATACTTTCTTGACGAATTAAAATAAAAATTATATAGTTACTTACATAAAGTAATCAATATATTTTTAGGAGGTTTTCATTATGATGCCATCACTATTTTTAGCACATGGTTCACCCATGCTCGCTATTCAAGATACAGATTATACACGTTTTTTAAAAACACTTGGAGAAACATATAAACCGAAAGCAATTGTTATTTTTACCGCTCACTGGGAAAGTGAAGTATTAACAATCTCCTCATCAGATGACGAATATGAAACAATTTATGATTTTGGAGGTTTTCCTCCTGAGTTATACGAAATTAAATATCGAGCGAAAGGCTCTTCTAGCATTGCGTCTATGCTAGAAACAAAACTTAAAAACAAAGGTATTCCAGTCCATCATAATATGAAGAGAGGGTTAGATCATGGTTCATGGACACTCCTGCACCGTATGTACCCAGAAGCAAATATTCCTGTCATACAAATATCAGTAAATCCATTCCTTCCTGCAAAAGAACAATTTGAAATTGGAGAGGCACTAAAAGGACTTGGACAAGAAGATATTTTAGTAATCGGTAGCGGAGTTACTGTTCATAATTTACGGGTATTGAAATGGAATCAAATCACACCTGAAAAATGGGCAATTGAATTTGATGATTGGATTATTAAACATATGCAGACCAATGATAAAGATGCATTGTTTAATTGGGAGAAAAATGCGCCTCATGCGCAATTAGCAGTACCAAGAGCAGAGCATTTTGTTCCTTTATTTATCGCCATGGGAAGTGGTGAGAATAAAGGTGAAGTCATTCACCGTAGTTACGAGCTTGGTACATTAAGTTATCTTTGCTTTCAATTTTAATGAAAAAGGATGAAGCAAATATTGCTTCATCCTTTTTACTGTTCATTCACCTAATTAACTAACTTCCAAATGTTGTTTCTCTGATACCTCTGCATTCTTACTATGAAAATAAACCCAAATACATGCAATAAATAATAATGATGATGTAGAGAAGAAAACATATTGGAATCCCGCATGAGCTGCAATTTGTCCACCAAGTACTGGCCCAATCATATTTCCTAAAAACTGAAATGATTGATTATATCCAAATATTCGTCCCGTTACATGGGTTGGTGTATGTTGTTTTAGTAGAGTTTGTACGGAAGGTAATAGTCCTGCTTGTGCAATACCTAATAAAAAGCGAAGAATTAATAGTTGCCAAGCTGAGGTTACAAATGCTTGCGGGATAAAAATAATTCCTGCAGCAAATAACGCTACAACTAACGTTTTTTGAGGTCCAATATGATCTGATAATCTTCCTAGCTTAGGGGCTGCTAAAATGACTGCTAATCCTGTCACAGACATGACTGCACCTGCAATCATTTCAATATGATCTGTTCCTGGTCCTGCCAAATGCTTTACGTACAACGTAATAATAGGTTGAATTGACATATTTGCAAGCTGAATAATAAACGTTGCTACAAATAAACTTATTATTAAATGTTTTGCCGGGACCATCGTCCATACTTTCTTCGGCTGTGCCTTTCTTGCTTTAGCAGAATGATTCTCCTCATGTAAGAAGAAAAAAACGATAAGAAAGGAAAGGAATAAGAAAGCTCCTGTAACTAGAAAAACATGACGCATTCCGATTAACTCTGACAAATAACCTCCGAGTATCGGCCCAAGTAATGAACCACTCACGCCTCCAGTTGAGATTGTAGAAATCGCCCAACCTGAATGTTCTTGCGGAGTTTCTGCAGCAATAAATGTCATCGCTGTAGAAAGGAAACCCGATACCGCTCCCATTAAAAACCGAAGTGCGACTAGTTGATACACGTCCGTCACAAACCCCATAAGCGTCATAATTATCGCCATACCAAGGCTCGCACGTATAAGCATCAATTTCCGTCCATGTATATCACCAAGCTTTCCCCATATCGGTGATACGATCGCACCCATTAAAAATGTTACACCAAATGCAAGTCCCGACCACTGTGCAATACTAGAAGTGCCAGTCACACCTAATTCCTCAATATAAAAAGATAAAAAGGGAATTACTAAACTCATACCGGCTGCAGTGGTAAAACAACCTAGCCAACAAATCATTAAATTCCGTTTCCAGCTGGCCATTTTCACACCTTCTTTCATTCGATACCCATTCTACACCTTTTTTTGTAAAAAGTTTAGTAATTTGCTTTATACATAATAAAACTCTATCCCCTTGCATTCTTAGCAAAGGGATAGAGTTAATTATCTCCTATAGGTATTAAACGTGCATTGCAGCATCGCTCGTAAAACTCAATCGGACCTGCTTGTCCTATAATTGCATACTCATATCCACTTTTCTTCATATTATATAAACAATGATTCAATAACGTCTTCCCAACACCGTTCACACGATTATGTTTCGCTGTACCCATCGGGCCAAACAGTCCTTTCTTTCCTCTCACAACATCGTAACAAGCGAAACCAATAATTTCTCCTCCTTCCTCAGCAATAAAAATAGGAAACTCTTCTTTATATGTCCGAAATCCATAATCTAAAGATTTTAACCAACGCTCACCAAATTCATCCTTAACAAAACGTGCTAACTTTTCAAAATCAGAAAAAATCGCTCTTCTAATATTACAGCTTAAATTATTATAAATAGGATTAAATCTTTTTAAAGCAACGGTTAAGTCTCTTGGCTCAAATGTAATTTGCAATACACCTTTTTGCACATTTTTACTTAAAACCTTTTCAATAACTGTATCCTCTTGAAAAATCGCATATAAAACATGTCCTTCATTTATTAATATTTGCTGAAAACGTTCCATCCGTTTCTTCGCTATTTTTAAAACTTCTATCGTCTTATTTGAAACTTTAAACTCCCCAACATTTATGTATTCTATTTCATTTGCATAATATTGTTGGAGTAACGATATTTTTGCTAAAAAATCCATACCCACCGTGTGAAATAAATACATATGTAACTCCGCGCAAACTCCAGTACCTTCCTTACAAGCTCCTATAAATAGATGAACTGGATGAATAATTCCTTTATTACACTCGGCCTCTCCTGCTGCAATCTCTAATATTTTATATGCACGTTTTGAAAATTGAAACTCCTCCATCTATATTCCTTCCCCCTAAAAACTAAATATCAAACCGTAACCATAAATAATTGAAACAATTATTCCAACCACCAATATACCTGGAAGTAAATTCGCCACTTTAATTTTAATAAATCCAAGTAAGTTTAATCCGATTGCGAATATCATAATACCGCCCGTAGCCGTCATTTCCACTATAAATTGATTCATTAGTTCTTTCGGGACAAAACTATTAATTTGTGTTGCAAAAACTGCAATACCTCCCTCATATAAAATAACTGGAATCGCTGAAAATACTACTCCAATTCCTAGTGTTGTCGTTAATATAATAGAAATGAATCCATCAATAATCGCCTTTGTAAATAAAATATCATGATTCCCTCTAATACCACTGTCTAATGCGCCAAGTATCCCCATCGCGCCAATTGCAAAAATTAAAGTAGCTGTTACAAAACCTTCTGATATACTTCCTTTACCATTCGATCCAACTTTATTTTCTAGCCAATCCCCTAAAAGTTTTAACTTTTCTTCTAATTGTAGCCATTCTCCGATTACCGTACCAATCACTAAACTTAGTATCACAACAAGAAAATTTTCACTTTTCAATGCCATTTGAAGTCCAAGCACAGTAACCGATAAACCGATTGCGTGCATTATCGTCCCTTTCATACTTTCTGGAATATTACTAAATAATTTACCAAGTAAAGTACCAAATATAATACAAATCCCATTTACAACTGCTCCTAATATAACCATTTCATTCTCCACCCTCTGAATTCTTTATTACTACATTCTGGATTACACATTGATTTAAAGGTTATCTATATGTTAACTTAATATTATGAATATTAACAAATGATTTTCACTATTAAAAACCCGCTTTTTTTAACATCTATGAAACTAGCTATAACTTCCCTTTACTACAATCATCGTTAACTTCATTATGAAAATTAACGATAACGGGATAAAACGAAACTTTAATCAATGGGAGTTTTATCATCCCTACTGATTATGAATTAAACAAAGCGGGATAAAACAAAAAGGGACGGTAACTATGAAAACTTTATTAAAACGACTTTTTTTAATAGCCTTTTTCATTACACCAATTGTTTTATTAATCAATTACACTTATATTTCAAAAGCAAAAGATAAACCAGATACACAAAACACATCAAGCAAAGCAAATTCAACGACCGAAAAGAATACCGAAGACCCTGAAATTACACTCACCTTCTCTGGTGATACAATGTTTGATTGGCAATTACGTCCCGTAATTGAAAAAAATGGAGCTGATTATCCATTCCAACATGTAAAAGAAGAAATAACGAAAGCTGATATTTCTTTTGTTAATTTAGAGTCAGCATTTACAACGAGAGAAAAAAAAGTACCTGGGCAACAATTTTGGATTAAAAGTGATCCATCCACACTACAAGCCATTAAAAACACCGGATATGACATCGTGAACATTGGCAATAACCATACGCTTGATTATGGACAAGATGGACTACTAGACACTATTTCTCACGTCGAAAAATTAAAACTACCTTACACTGGAGCCGGAAAAAACGCTGAAGATGCCTATACCGCTCGTGAACTAACTGTAAAAGGAAAAAAGTTTAAATTTCTTTCCTTTGTACGCTTTATGCCTGACTTTAATTGGGTAGCTGGTGACAATAAACCTGGCGTTGCAAACGGATATGATCTAGATCTTGTAACAAAAACGATTCAAGAGCAAAAGAAAGATGCTGATTATGTAATCGTCTATATGCATTGGGGCGTCGAAAAATCTAATCGCCCAATAGAATACCAGAAACAATATGTTCCGAAAATGGTAGAGGCGGGTGCTGATGCAATCGTTGGAAGTCACCCCCATTGGTTACAAGGGTTTGAGTATTACAATAAAGTTCCCATCGCATACTCGTTAGGAAACTTTTTATTCCCGAATTATGTAAATGGAAAGAGTGCTGAAACAGGCGTATTGACCTTAACATTTAAAGGGGAAGATGTCCAAATGTCATTTAACCCTTACATCATTCGTAACAACCAAGTTTCTCCTGTAAATGAAGAAGAAAAGAAAAAAGCACTACAATATTTACAAACGGTTTCAACTGATGTAGAAATTGATGATACTGGGAAAATAATTAACAAACGCAACTAAACAGCGCGAGATTCATTTCTCTGTAACATACATTACGGAATAGGTGATGAATATGCTGAAAGACTTGTTAGAAAATATAAGTCTGCTAGAAAACGTATATAAAATGTCTATAGCAATCCTGCTTTTATGTTCAATTTTTTCTGTTAGACTTCTAAGAAAAATAAAGCGAGAGAGAAAACTTACTCCCTTTGAATTTACAATGTACGTAATCATTCGTATTGCGATATTTTTTTGGTTAACTAGCTTTATCTTTCTTGAATATGGAGAGTATTTAATTTAACTATAAAAAGATAGAACAAGCAGTATTTCCCTTGCTTGTATCTATCTTTTTTCATTTCAAATAAAGTTACATGTTTATTTTTTTTACTAAATAAGTAAATCAAACAAAACAGGATTTTTATTAAGCTCCACAAATTGAATGTTATTTTCTTGAAAACGAATAATTAAAGCTTCATAATCTTCCCTATGTTTTAATTCTATCCCCACTAAAGCTGGACCATTTTCTTTATTATGTTTCTTAATATACTCAAAGCGAGTAATATCATCTTCCGGTCCTAATCCTTTATCTAGAAACTCTCGTAGTGCTCCTGAACGTTGCGGAAATTCAATAATGAAATAGTGCTTTAATCCTTCATGAATAAGGGATCGTTCTTTCATTTCTTGCATTCTATCAATATCATTATTCCCACCACTTAACGTACATACAACTGTTTTTCCCTTTATTTCATCTCTGTATAGATCAAGTGCTGCAATAGAAAGCGCACCAGCCGGCTCTGCTACAATCGCATTTTTCTTATACAGTTCTAAAATCGTTGTACAAACCTTTCCCTCCGGTACTAAAACAATGTCATCAATTACATCTTTACATGTTTCAAATGTTAACTTCCCTACCTTTTTAACAGCTGCACCATCAACAAAACTATCAATCTTATCTAATGCGACATTTTTATTTTGTAAAAAAGCTTCTTTCATAGATGCAGCTCCCATCGGTTCTACACCGATTACCTTTGTAGTAGGACTAACCCCCTTTACATATGTACCAATACCAGATGCTAATCCACCACCGCCAATTGCTGTAAATATATAATCAACTGGTTTCTCCATATCATGCATAATTTCAACAGCGACTGTTCCTTGACCAGCAACGACATACGGATCATCAAACGGATGTACAAATGTCATCCTATTTTCCACACAATAGCGCTGCGCCTCTTGGAAAGAACTATCAAATGTATCACCAACTAATACAATTTCTGCGAAATCACCACCGAAAAATTCAACTTGTGATACTTTTTGCTTAGGTGTCGTTGTCGGCATGAAAATTTTTGACGGAATCTTCAATAAATTACACGTATAAGCAACTCCTTGTGCATGATTACCAGCACTTGCACAAACAACACCATTTTGTAACTTTTCTTTCGGTAAACTTTGAATTAAATTATACGCACCACGAATTTTGAAAGAACGAATAACTTGTAAATCTTCTCGCTTAACATATACGTCACATTCATATTTCTCTGATAAAACTGAATCTCGTTGTAACGGTGTTTTAATAACGATATCTTTCATGCAATTATGGGCCATTAAGATATCTTCAATTTTCACTCTCTCCTTTACATTTTGCACCATTTCATATCATCCTTATCTCTTTTTATATTGGCTCAATCAAAATTCGGGATTTTCAGAACTGCACCTGTATTCGCCGATGTTACCATTTGTGCATAACGTCCAAGCCACCCAGTTTTCACTTTTGGTTCTGGCCGTTTCCATTCTTTTTTACGCTTCTCTAATTCCTCATCGCTAACTCTCACTTCTAACAAGCGTTCCTCAACATCAATACATACAATATCTCCTTGTTCAAGAAGTGCAATCGTTCC
This sequence comes from Bacillus hominis, assembly GCF_030348325.1. Lineage (NCBI taxonomy): Bacteria > Bacillati > Bacillota > Bacilli > Caryophanales > Bacillaceae > Bacillus > Bacillus hominis. The sequence continues at coordinate 1,696,562 of NZ_JAUCFS010000005.1, read as the reverse complement.
GCCAGCAGCTGCTTCTGGTGAAATGTGCCCTACTGAAATACCACGTGAAGCACCAGAGAAACGACCATCAGTTAAAAGCGCAACATCTGCTCCTAATCCCATACCAGCAATTGCTGATGTTGGTGCTAACATTTCCGGCATACCAGGTCCGCCTCTTGGTCCTTCATAGCGAATAACAACTACATCCCCTTTCTTAACTTTCCCAAGCATAATGCCAGCAAGCGCCTCATCTTGTGAATTAAAAATAACGCAAGGTCCTTCAAATCGTTTTACTTCTGTTGCTCCGCTTTTAATAACCGCCCCGTCTTTCGCAAGGTTTCCTTTTAATATACGTAATCCCCCTTCTTCACTATGAGGATTTTCGAGAGAATGAATCACTTCCTTATCTTGAATCTCTGCATGAGCGATATTTTCTCGTAACGTTTGCCCAGTAGCAGTTATACGATCAAGGTGAAGTACCCCTTCTTTTCGGCTCATCTCTTTCAAAATTGCACTAATCCCACCTGCTCGATCGATATCTTCCATATGCCAATTAGAAGCTGGACTTACTTTACATAAATGCGGTACACGCCTTGAAACTGCATCAATGCGGTTCATATCGTAATCTAATCCCGCCTCTTGAGCTAGTGCTAACGTGTGTAATACTGTATTCGTTGATCCACCCATCGCCATATCAAGTGCAAACGCATCATCAATTGCTTCTTCTGTTACAATGTCGCGTGGTTTAATATCTCTTTCAATTAAAATTTTTAATTTTTCTGCTGCTTGTTTAATTAACTCCTCACGTCTTGGATCAATCGCTAAAATACTCCCGTTACCAGGCAGTGCTAAACCTAACACTTCACATAAACAGTTCATAGAGTTCGCTGTAAACATACCAGAACAAGAACCACAAGATGGACAGCCATGATCTTCAATATCCTTTAATTCTTCTTCTGAAATTTTCCCAGATTGGTAGGCTCCTACCCCTTCAAAAACAGAACTTAAATCGACAACTTCCCCTTTAGATGTTTTCCCTGCTGCCATCGGTCCACCTGAAACAAAAACAGTTGGAATGTTTACACGAAGTGCAGCCATCATCATACCTGGCGTAATTTTGTCGCAGTTTGGAATACAAATCATTCCATCAAACCAATGTGCATTTACAACTGTTTCTACTGAATCTGCAATAATTTCACGACTCGGAAGCGAATAACGCATACCAATATGTCCCATCGCAATTCCATCATCTACTCCGATTGTATTGAATTCAAATGGAACCATGCCTGCTGCACGCACTGCTTCTTTAACAAGTTTCCCAAACTCATTTAAGTGCTTATGACCTGGAATAATTTCAATAAAAGAATTACAAATTGCTATGAACGGCTTATCAAAATCTTCATCTTTTAAACCAGTTGCTTTTAATAAACTACGATGCGGAGCTTTATCAAAACCTTTTTTAATCATGTCACTTCTCATCTTGTCAAATCCCTTCTTACACATTTTTTCTCTTATATAATCTATTTTTTAAAATAAAAACTCTCACCTCAGCAATCAACTACTACTTAATAGTAGCTTTGATTGCTGAGGCGAGAGTTTCGCGTTACCACTCAGCTTCCTTACACTTCTCACGAAATATAAGCTCTGTAGGTCCAACCAGACCTCCGTCCTTTTACCGGAGACGATGCCGCCGCCCTCTACTCAGTTTCCCTTTCGCAAGCGATGCTCCGAGGTGATATTCAATGATTCGATGGTTACTACTCTCACAGCCTTGGAGTAGCTCTCTGAAACAATCATAATCATCTACTTTCCTCTTCTTTGCATATACAAAATATAAAGTCTGAAAATTCTTAATTAACTTTTATTTATTAAACGTATTATAGGACTTTGTTCTTTTCATTGTCAATGTTTTTTGAAAATTTATTTTTTAATCTCAATTCACATACTAAACAGTTATTTATTTTTTCTCAAAACAAAATTGGAATGAACTTCTTACACGTACTCATATATTACTTAAGTATGTTTGCTTTTCTACATAAAGAAAACCAATTTAAAACATATAAAAAAATTATGAGGAGATGAGGGAAATATGTTAAAAGGTAAAATAGCATTAGTTACTGGAGCAAGCCGAGGAATTGGACGTGCTATCGCAAAGCGTTTAGCAAACGACGGTGCATTAGTTGCTGTTCATTATGGTAACCGAAAAGAAGATGCTGAAGAAACTGTTCATGAAATTCAATTAAATGGCGGATCAGCTTTTTCTATCGGTGCAAATCTGGAATCTTTACACGGTGTAGAAAACCTATATAATTCTTTAGATACTGAATTGCAAAAACGAACTGGTGGAACAGAATTTGATATTTTAATAAACAATGCTGGAATTGGTCCTGGTGCTTTTATTGAAGAAACGACTGAACAATTTTTTGATAGAATTGTTTCCGTAAATGCAAAAGCACCATTCTTTATCATTCAACAAGCTCTACCACGTTTACGTGACAATAGTCGGATTGTTAATATCTCATCAGCCGCAACTCGCATTTCTTTACCTGATTTCGTTGCATATAGTATGACGAAAGGTGCAATTAACACAATGACTTTCACTCTAGCAAAACAACTCGGATCACGAGGAATAACGGTGAATGCAATACTTCCAGGCTTCATTAAAACAGATATGAACGCGGAACTCTTGAGCGATCCAATGATGAAACAATATGCTACTAACATTTCAGCTTTCAATCGATTAGGTGAAGTAGAAGACATTGCCGATACTGCTGCGTTTCTCGCTTCCCCTGATAGTCGCTGGGTTACTGGACAATTGATTGATGTTAGCGGAGGATCTTGTTTATAAAAAAACATATATTTTTAATTTTTTTTATTGCGCAATAAAACAATTTATATAATACTGTATAAAACATATATATTTAGGAGGATTACAGCAATGTCTGAAAAAACATACGAACTCGCGACCTTCGCAGGCGGTTGCTTTTGGTGCATGGTAAAACCATTTGATGAACTTCCTGGTATCCAAAAAGTTATTTCTGGTTATGCAGGAGGTCATATAGAAAATCCAACATACGAACAAGTAAAAGCTGGAACATCTGGACACTTAGAAGTCGTACAAATTACATTCGATCCTTCTATTTTCCCGTATGAAAAATTATTAGATTTATATTGGCCACAAATCGATCCAACGGATGATGGCGGACAATTTTTTGACCGTGGTCCATCTTATCGCACTGCTATTTTCTATCATAATGAAACACAAAAAGAGCTTGCAGAAAGATCGAAGCAAACTCTTGCAGAAAGCGGTATGTTTAAAGAGCCAATCGTAACTGAAATTCGTCTGGCTGCACCTTTTTATGAGGCTGAAGAATACCATCAACATTTTTATAAAAAGAACCCAGAGAAATATGCTACTGAGCAAAAGGAATCTGGTCGTGAAGATTTTATTAATGAAAACTGGCAAAAAAAATAATAAAAACGCATCGTGCTTTCTTTTCAAAGTGCGATGCGTTTTTATCTTTGAAACAAGTACCATACAATTAAAAGAACAATCGCTGTTAGTGTCCAAAGTATTATTTCGTTTTTCACTCTATTCTTTTTCTTAGTCATTTCATTCCCTCCTTATAGCCATTAAACATATTCAAGATTTCCTTTGTTTAATTGTCCACTTGATAAATGTGAATAAATCCGTACATATTCTTATAGCAAGACCACCAATTATTCCGATTGCAATCGCGATTAATAACATCTGTCCAAAACTAAGAGAAGTTGTGTACGTTATGTAGAGAACGATACATACAAGTAAAAAATTTGGTAAAGAAAGTAAAAACTTTTTAAGCATTTTTTCAATTCTCCTATGCTTTATTTGTAAATTACACCTTCTACTGTAGCTTTGAAATAAAGTTTGTTCAAAAACGCCATGTAAACTCTCATTTTATGGAAAATAATAAGAACTCCTTTTGTAAAAGGTTTCTTATTCAGTAGATTTAAGTTTAATTATTTTCTACATACCTTATTCCATAATTACTCCTGAAACAAAATAATATTACCAGCGCTTTATTAGAAATTAAACATTCTTATTACCCATCAACAAAATTTTTAATCTACATCTACAAAGGAAACCTATTACTACTTCTTCAAAAATAAAAACCTCCAGTTTAAGTACTAGAGGTCTTCTATGTTATTTCTTTAATCGCTCAATAAAATCCTGTAATTTATCAAGCGATTTCATGTTATGGTTACAAGCAACACCATCTTTGCAAATATAATTGCCCTTTTTAACAAACGTTCCTGGGATTTTTCCTTTTATTTCAACTAAAAACATCCCTACTTCTTCATGCCCATGACATAATGAACAAATACTTTTTTTATTTATGCTTTGGAACGTTCCTTGTAGACCAACGAACTTATTATTGTTTTTTGCAATTATAAATTTCCTGCTTGTTCCTTTATCAATCCAGCTTAAATAAGACGTTTCTTTCATATTAATTTCTTCCATATCAGGAAGTTTTAATTTTTTCGCCTTAGGAAATAATTTTTTTAACGTTTGTGCCGTAACTTCCTGAAACGGTATTACATACGGATTTATTTTCAGTAAAAACGATTCTGCATCTTCTCTATTTTCAACTGTTAATACCGTATCAATTAACTCTTTCTGTTCATCCGTTAAATTCTCAAATACATATATTATCTTTTCAATTGCAAGTGATTTTAACGCTTGAATTACTCCTCTATCATTTGCCGTCGCATGCCCGTTTGCTAAAATATAAGCTTGTGATTTTATAAAATTATATTGATCACTTCTAATAAAAGCTTCCATCTTTATCACTCCATACAAATTGTTGAATTAGTTTTATTGTATACAATGATTCAGTTTTTTGATATGTAAAAGATAATTTAGAAATAAACATTACATAAACAAACGCCATCCAAAACGAGCAATAAAATGGAATTCATAACCATTTTTAATATATCACTTATGTTCTATCGATTCATTTCCTGACAAAAGAATCCATCATCTGTTTTCCATTCCGCATATAATACGTCCTCAAATTTAGTAATCCCTTTTTGCTTAATTTGCTTATAAAGCCAACCTTCATCAAAACCCGCTTCCCTCAAATTATCCTTAACTACCTTTCCATCACTAATTAATGAAATAGGTAAGTAAACTGGCTTATGTTTTAAACTTAAGTCATTTATAGTAGGAGATGCATATTTACTTTTTTTCAGAACACTTATGTTTCCGTTAGGTTCCAATATCATATACTCAACTTCTCGAATTGAAAAAATATCTTTTTGCTGTCTTAGCATTTGTTGTAATTGGTTAATATCCAAATGATTTGAACTTAGTTGTTCACGGTCAATATATCCATTACGGATAATGATTGACGGAGAGCCTTCAAAAAAACTTCTCGTCCCTCTAAATTTTTGCGTTATTACTTCTATCGTATAAATTAACACTACCCATACAAGTACAGCATATAAAATAGACCCTACTTTTATTTCCGGATCATATATAGTATTTCCAACCAATTCTCCAAGAACAATGGCAGAAATAAAATCAAAAGGCGTTAGCTGCGATATTTGTGTTTTCCCTAATATTTTAGTAGCAATCAGTAGAACAAAAAAACCAACAAAAAGTTCTATCGTTATTTGTCCAAAATGATTCATAGTTGTTCACCTTTCTATAATATGAAATATAACATTTTAATCCCCATTCATACTTCTATACGATTCATTTTTTGCTATTATCATGCCCATTCACACTCAATATATCCAATATGTACAAAGCAAAAAGAGCCCGATTCAAAATAATATTTGAATCGGACTCTTTTATTCTCATTTAGAATACACAATCTTTTTAATCGTTTCTCCAGAAAGAAAATATTCTTCTGCAAGTTGATGAATAGCGATTCCGCTTTTAAATGCTTCTTTAATTGCTCTATTTCTTTCATCCAGTTGCTTTCTTCCTCCAGATCGTGTACCCCACTTATAATGTTTCGTTTCTTGTTTTGGAATGTAAATTGTTTCACCTTGTATATACTTTTGAATTTCAGCAATTAAACTCTCTGGTAAAACAGTCGCAGCTTTTACGTATTTCATTTCTGCTCGCCCCTTATTTTTTATGGTTCATTTCAATAAGGTGCAAAGCCAAATATAAAAAATGATACGAGCTCATTTAGGCGATTGTATATTACTTGTCTACCTCACGCAAAGTATCGCCATTTCCATACTTGGCTTTGCATGAGACGTTGCAGTGTCTGGCAATTGAATTGTAATCGCCATATAAACACCTCCTAATATACCTTTTGATTTCATTTCATTATATGATAAATTTCCATTACTTGCATCTTCATGCTTTTTTGGAGCAACAAGTTACGCAGTTTGATATAATACTTTTTAATTGAATCAAAAAGTATTGTGAGGTTGCATTATGAAGAAAAAAATCATTGTTACAACAGTTACACTATTCATTGTTGTCATAGCGTTATTCGGCACGTACAAATTAATGAATGCAAGAAGCTTTCAATTATTTGGAGAGCTAACGAATCGCGTTGAAACAAATGAGAAAGTGATTGCTTTAACTTTTGATGATGGTCCTACAAAAAGTGTAGAACAAATATTACCACTTCTAGATAAGTACAACGCGAAAGCTACTTTCTTTGTTATTGGAAATGAATTAGAAAAAAATTTACCAATAGGAAAAGCAATTGTTCAATCTGGACATCAACTTGGGAACCATACATATTCCCATAAAAGAATGGTTTTCAAAACACCTTCTTTTATTAAAAATGAATTAGAAAAAACAAATTCATTAATCCGTCAAACAGGATATACAGGCGAAATTGATTTCAGACCACCTAACGGTAAGAAGTTAATCGGACTACCATACTATTTAAATAAAAATAATGTCGAAACGATCACATGGGATCTTGAGCCTGATACTTTTTATAAATCTGCAGCTGATAAAATTGACTACGTTAATAAAAATGTAAAATCAGGTTCTATCATTTTATTACACTCTATGTATGATGAATCTAATGAAAATTTACAGACCATTGAAGGTATTTTAGACTCCTTATCTAAGAAGGGATATCAGTTCGTAACAGTAAATGAATTGCAAAAAAGAGCGTAGAGTAGAAAACTGAAACAAATTAAATTTCTTTAGGGTTTCTCCACCAGTTGCCTGTCAGCTACTAGGCGACCTGGCTCTTACCTAGACTGGTCTTTCACCAGTAAGCCGTGCCCAGCTATGCACGCAAAATAAAAAGGTAGCGTATCATACCACGATACGCTACCTTTCTTTTATATAATTCCTAGTACATTTAGGAATACGATAATAATTGCGATTGGTGCGATATAGCGAAGTAAGAATAACCATAATACGAATAGTTTATAGCCTTTATTTTTACTTACACCAAGCTCTTTCATTAATACATCTTTCTTCATTTTTAAAGGAACAAAGATAGATACTAATAAAACACCAAGTGGCATAAGTATGTTACTTACTGCATAGTCTGCTAAATCAAAGATTGTTTTTCCAAATGGTTTCACATCACTTAACAAACCGAACGATAATGCTGATGGAATCCCAACAACGAAGATTAATAATCCAACGATAAGGGCCATTTTTTCACGTTTCCCTTTACTTTTACCTTTAGTCGTTAAAGACGCAACGCTAATTTCTAACATCGAAATTGCTGATGTAATAGTAGCAAAGAAGAATAGTAATAAGAAAACGATGAAGAATAATTTTCCGAACGCCATTTTACTGAAAATAGCTGGCAATACGATAAATAATAGTCCCGGTCCTTGAGATGGTTCCATTCCAAATGCGAACACAACTGGGAAAATTGCAAGTCCTGCAAGTAATGTAATAACAAGCGTTAAAGCTACGATAGAAAATGCCGAACGTGGTAAACTTTCTTCTTTCGGTAAGTATGAGCTATACGTTACCATAACGGCTACACCAACTGATAGTGAGAAGAACGATTGCCCCATTGCATATAAAATAATTTCTGACGTTACGTTTGAGAAATCAGGTTGTAAGAAGAAGCGAACTCCTTCTCCAGCACCGTCTAATGTAAGTGCTCGAACGATTAATACAAAGAATAAAACGAATAGTGCTGGCATGAAATATTTATTTACTTTTTCAACACCGTTTTGCACGCCTTTACTTACGATAAAAATAGTAATAAGGATGAATAATAGCTGTGATCCAACTGCTAAATATGGATTGGAAATGATTTCACCAAACGTATCTTCGTATGCCCCATTGCCTTCCCATAGTCTACCTGTAATTGCATTCCATAAATATAATAAAATCCAACCTCCTACAACACTGTAGAAAGAAAGTAATATGAAACAAGTTACAATTCCCAATTTACCTAACCACGGCCATAACGTTTTAGGAGCAATCTCTCTATACGCATCAACAGCTTCTTTTTGTGTACTTCTTCCAATAACGAATTCAGCTAATAATAGCGGTAAACCAATTAATAATGTGAAACCGATGAAAATAAGGAAGAACGCCCCGCCTCCTCCAATGCCGGCCATATATGGGAATTTCCAAATCGCCCCAAGACCAATTGCTGAACCTGCTGCAGCTAATACGAAACCTAATTTCGATGTCCATTGCTGTGAATTCATCTTTTTATCTCCTCTCTTTTTCTATTTCTTTTTTCGTTATAATCTGTCTATGTTCATATTGTTCTATTACCACCCCGATCTAATACAACCACTTCCCTTCAACTAAAAAACGCCCCTACGTAAATACGTAGGGACGACAAAAATATCGCGGTACCACCCTAGTTATGAAGATACAACAAAAGTAAGACCTAAATAAAAAACGCCCCTACGCAAATACGTAGGGACGACAAAATATCGCGGTACCACCCTAGTTATGAAGACACAACAAAGTAAGACCTAAATAAAAAACGTCCCTACGTAAATACGTAGGGACGATATATATCGCGGTACCACCCTAGTTGTGAACAAAATCTTCACCACTTTATTTGATAACGGTATGCACTACCGTCTTTCATTTCCTCACAATGCGAGATTTATGAAAGATGCTCCAGGACGAACTTCATGAATAATCTATATACTGATTCACACCAACCATCAGCTCTCTGAAATAGGGAGATTTTCACTACTATACCCTTTCATTGCCCAAATATTATTTTCCGAATTGATTACTATCATTTTTATCATACATTAAAAATAGTGTCAACTTATATTTTGAATTTTTATGTAGCACATTCTATTTGAAAATTCAAAATATGACTTTTGTATGAATAGTATTAGAACATTTATGGTTTATACTGTATTAACTTCTCTAGCAGGTTTATAGTAGTATACGATGAATGCAAGGCAGCACGAGTAGGAGGAAAAATTTTGTCTACTTCAAAAGTTTTAAAAGGAACTGCTTTATTAAGCGGTGCCACAATGATTTCACGTATTTTAGGTTTTATATACTTCTTCCCTTTTCAATTATTAGTCGGAACACAAGGGGTCGCTTTATATGGATATGCATACTCTTGGTACGGTATTTTATTAAGTTTTTCAACAGCTGGTATTCCTATTGCCGTCTCCAAATTTGTTGCAAAACATAATGCGCTCGGTGATTATAGTACAAGTAAAAAATTATATAACTCTAGCGTAAAATTGATGCTGTTTATGGGCTTTTTAGGATTTTTAATTTTATTTATTGGAGCACCGTACATATCACAATTTATTATTCGCTCTAAAACACCAGATCCACAATTTATTGCCGACGTAACACTTACAATGCGGGCATTAAGTTTCGCGCTTATTATCGTACCAGCTATGAGTGTTACACGTGGTTATTTCCAAGGTTTTCAACATATGAAACCAAGTGCTGTTTCTCAAGTCGTAGAACAAATTGCGCGCGTTGTTTTCATTTTAGTTGGTAGTTTTATTGTCTCGAAACTATTAGGTGGTTCAGTAGCTTCTTCTGTTGCAGTTGCTACATTTGGTGCCGTTATTGGTGCACTTGCGAGCGTCTCCATGTTAATGATGTACTGGAAAAAATATAATGGTTTAAAGCCACCTGAAGGTGAGCTAAAAACGAGATCATCTAATATTTCGTTAAGAAGTATTTATATGGAATTACTACGTTATGCAATTCCAATTGTATTTGTAGGCATTGCAATCCCGCTCTATACGTTAGTAGATCAATATACCGTAGCTGATGTCCTTAGAGCGATGGGAGAGCCTTTAGAAACCGCGAATGCAGTTTTCGCTTATATAACGAACTATGCACAAAAGTTAATTATGATTCCAGCTTCACTTGCAACTGGATTCTCATTAACAATTATTCCTGCTATAACGAAATCATTTACAAGCGGGAAACTAGAAGAATTACAAGATCAAATTTCAAAGATATTCCAAGTATTGTTATTCTTCACTATCCCAGCCGCATTTGGTCTTGCTAGTATAGCTTATGATGCATTCCGCATGGTTTATGTAAATCCTGAAATTGCACTTGGCGGATCACAATATTTAATTTCATTTGCACCTTCTGCTATATTAAGTGCGATTTTTACAGTTTCAGCAGCTATATTACAAGGAATTGATTATCAAAGAAAAACAATGATTGCATTCTCAGTCGGTATTCTCGTTAAGGTTTTAGTGAACACACCGCTCTTACATTTATTCGGCGGACACGGTGCTGTACTTGGAACAATTCTTGGATATCTCGTTTCAAATATTATTATGCTGTACTGCATCGTTAAGTTTGCGAAATTCAAAATTGGTGAAACCGCAAAAACAGTACTTCTTATTACGATTTACTCCGCAGCAATGTCTGCTGTTGTAATTGCATTAAGAGCATTTATAAGCTGGATTATTCCTGGACAATCTTATATAGAATCACTGATCATTGTGTTTATATGCGCCGCAGCAGGAGGACTTGTTTATCTATTATTCGTATTAACGAGTGGACTTGCTTCACATATTCTCGGTGATAGGATTCAACGATTACCCGTACTAGGAAAATTAGTAAAATAAAAAAAGAAGAGATGTAACTCGTTGTTACATCTCTTCTTTTTTTACTTTGCATATTGAATACGCTTTTGTTGTTCAGCAATATTTAACTTTGGAGCATATTGTTCTACCAAATGTAATACTTCCTCGATTAGTACTTCTAACTCTCGCACGCTATACTCTGGACTCCCTATTAATGTATTCGTCATACGCTCATATAAATTTTCAGGTTTGATAGTCATTTGTTCCACATTATATGGCATCCATTTAAATGCAGGATGATGCACGTACATTCGGTTCATTCCAAACAAGACACCAAATATATTCCTTTGCACTTCACAAATAACATCATAAAGCATAAGCCAATCTTTTCGTTTCAAAAGTGCCTCTCGATTATGCCAACGATTGCTTAACCAAAGGTTTTCTGAAATCATTCGTTTCGCTAGTTCTTCTGGATACACCGCCACTCTATCTTTTAATTCATTCACTTTCTTTTCTCCATACAAACTCATACCATCATGGACGGATGATACAATACATTGTTTCTCATAATTTATATCATATAAATCTACAACATCTAAAATAAACTTTTCAACAGTTTCTGTTAAAAAGTTACTAATCTCTAATTTAATTCCCTCTTTCGTCAAATACGTTTCCGACCATTCTTCTTCCTCATAAGGATGATATGACAAAATAGTGCCACCAATATGGTTAATAGGCCCTTTACGATCCTCATCCTCTGGTGGCGCTGACCATAAAATATGTAATTCAATATCTGAATGTTCATCTTCTAACTTTCTAGCTACTGAACCTGCTAAAATAATGGATTCGATTTTCGAGTTTTGTCTATAAATCTCTGACATTTCAATCGCTTTCTCTTTTAATCCCATTTCATTCCCCCCTAATACCGCAGTACTCTCCTCGCTTTTCATTTATCTATTTCGATATTGCATATTATCTTACCTTTTCAAATTCACACTTAATCAAATTTCTACCCAATAACGCTGAACAATTTCGCCGGTATGAGAAGAAACTACTTCATTCTCTAACACACCGCCAACCTTTTGAATCGTCTTAGCAGAACCAATATTAGACTTATCACAAGTTATTAACACTTTCTGCAATCCTAACTTTTGCGCCTCAGCCAATGAGAGTTGCAGTTGCCTCGTAGCGTAACCTTGGCGACGTTTATTCGGATGGACACTATAACCGATATGACCACTTTCCAGCAATAATTCTGGATTTAATCGATGTCTAATATTCACAAAACCTATAAGTTCTCCTTTTTCAAAACTTAAAAATTGACTAGATGGCACTCGATTGGGTGGTAAGTTTTCTCCTATTTCTTGTAAATCAACTTTTTCAAACCATTCATCAAGAGAATCAAAATTTTGTAAAGAACTACTACCGTGCGGTTGTTCTCCTGACTGTAAAAATGCCTGCCTATACTCTATAATTTGTTCGCTATATTCGTATGTTGGTTCCAATAGTTTCATTGTCATTTTCCCCACTCATCCATTCTCTATTGTTCTAAAAGAAGCACCTTAATAGAGGATTTTCATCCTTACTATTAAAATGCTTCTATCACTTTTATTCAAATAGCCCCATACTTAAATAACGTTCCCCTGTATCAGGCGCAATACATAAAACTTTTTTACCAGCGCCTAGGCGCTTCGCTATCATAATTGCGGCGTAAACAGAAGCTCCTGAAGATGGCCCTACTAGTAATCCTTCTTGTCTTGCTAAGTTTCTCATTGTAGTTAATGCCTCTTCATCTGCAATTTGAATAATTTCGTTATACACTTCTGTATTTAAGTTTTTTGGAATAAAACCAGGACTTGTTCCGACTAGTTTATGAGGGCCTGGAACACCACCAGATAACACTGGTGATCCTTTCGGTTCTACTACTGCAATATATAAGTTTGGTAGTTTCGCTTTTAATGTTTCACCTGTCCCTGTAATAGTCCCGCCCGTTCCAGCAGTTGCTACAAATGCATCAAGTTCTCCATCCATTTGTTCATAAATTTCAAGTGCAGTCGTATAACGATGAATATTCGGATTTGCTGGGTTTTCAAATTGCTGCGGAATAAAACTATTTGGAATTTCTTTTTGTAACTCTACCGCCTTTGCAATTGCTCCTGGCATTCTTTGTTCCGCTGGTGTTAAAATTACTTCTGCTCCGTATGCTTTCAATAAATTAATACGCTCTTTGGACATATTGTCTGGCATAATTAAAATAGCTTTATATCCTTTAGCTGCTGCATTCATCGCTAAACCAATTCCTGTATTTCCACTTGTCGGTTCAATAATTGTATCACCCGGCTTAATGAGACCGTGTTCCTCAGCAATATGAATTAAATTATAAGCAGCACGATCTTTCACACTGCGAGATGGATTAAACATTTCCAGTTTTACATACACATCCGCTGCGTCTTCTGGAATAAATTTAGATAATCGGACGACAGGTGTGTCTCCTATTAATTCTGTAACGTTTTCACATAATTTCATAGCACATCTCCTATTCTATCGTTTTCTTATCATTTGGCAGTAACCATGAAGTTAGTCCAATTAATGGTAAACAACTACATAATAACATAATAAATTGAAGGCTATACATATCAGCTAATTTTCCAAGGACTACAGCACCTAATGCTCCAAGACCAAACGCAAGGCCAACAATTAATCCCGATACCATTCCAACTTTACCTGGAACAAGTTCTTGTGCGTATACAACGATTACACTAAAACTACTAGAACTAATAAATCCGATGCATAAAAACAACGGTACGACCCACACGAGAGAAACGTGCGGTAACAATAGTGCTAGCGGCGCTGAACCGAGCATTGAAAAGACAATGATCTTTTTCTTACCGAATCGATCAGCTAGCGGACCACCAAAGAAAGTACCTAATACACCAGCAATCATAAAAGCGAAGACGAAATACTGTGCATTTTTTATAGATAAACCGTAATGCTCTATTAAATAAAATTGATAGAAATTCCCGATACCAGCACCGTACCAAGAGCGTACGAATGTTAGAAAAACAAGAAGTATAATAACAAATTTAATGTGCGTACTTACAATCGCATTTTCAGCCTCAAGTGCAGCCCTCTTTTTCCTTCTTACAGCACCAGTCGCTAATTCATTTTTATACCAATTTGAAACAAAAAGTAACAATACAATCCCTACCGCTGCGAAAGCAGTAAAACCTAGAGAACCAATTTGACCTAGTGGAACGAAAATGAGCGCTGTAAAAATAGGTGCTAGCGAGTTCCCTGTATTTCCTCCCACTTGATAAATCGCTTGTGCTAAACCACGTTTGGCACCTGCCGCCATATAAGCAACTCGGGCACCTTCTGGATGAAAGACTGCGGAACCTAATCCAATAAATAAAACAGAAATAATAACAATAATAAAATTCGGGGCAAACGCGAGCCCAATCATCCCAAGCATGCTCGAAAACATACCGAGTGGTAATAAAAATGGTGACGGCTTCTTATCTGAATACATCCCAAAAACCGGTTGCATAATCGATGACGTCATATTTAACGCGAACGCTATCCACCCTACTTGCATGTAGGATAAATTCATCGTTTTTTCCAAAATTGGAAACAAAGCCGGCACAACTGCTTGCATCGAATCATTTAAAAAATGTCCGAAACTAATCGCAAATAATATTCGATATATCGTCGGTGTTTCTACTGTATTTTTTTGCGCAACTGCCTGCATATATGAATCTCTCCTTTCTGTACAAATTATATATTTATTACAGCAGGTGTAATAAATTCTGAGTTTTGAAACATTTCTATTCTATACTGGTTTCATTTCTTTTTCCAGAAATTCAACTTCTAAAAAAATATATTTTTTCTATATGCTTTGTCGGATTTGTTTATATGAACTCTCTGTATTTTCTTTTATACTGGAACAGGACGAAAGGAAGGCTTGCAACTATGAAGAAAAAGGCGATCCTAAAACATATTAGGATCGCCTTTTCTATTAAATAGCAAAACGCTTATACTTCTCGTAATCACTCGTCTTACATTCTAGTGCAATTTTCGTACCTTCGTTTTCATAACTCGTAGATAAAACGTGCGCATGATTGTTGAAATACGAAACTACCTGTCCTTGATCATATGGAATTAACATTTCACACTTCGTATACTCTTTATAAATGTGTGAGCGAACCATTTCTACAAGCTCTTCAATTCCAACATGTTTCTTCGCAGATAGGTAAACGCGATCTTCTTGCACTTTCGGAATTTCAACATCTACCATATCTGATTTGTTGTATGCATAAATCGTCGGGATATTTTCCACGCCAATTTTCTTTAACGTTTCATTTGTAATATCAATTAATTGCTCATAATTGGGATTTGAGTAATCTACAACGTGAATGAGTAAATCTGCTTCCGCCACTTCCTCTAGCGTTGAACGGAATGCTTTCACAAGATGATGCGGTAATTTACTTACAAATCCAACTGTATCCGTTAATAAAAATGATTTATTATCTGGCAAATCAATATTTCGTACAGATGTCTCTAACGTCGCAAATAACATATCTTTTTCAAATACTTGTTTCTCTACAGTACCATTAAAAATTTCAAGCATTGTATTCATTATCGTTGATTTACCTGCATTCGTATATCCTACTAATGACACAACCGGAATTTCATTTTTCTTACGTTGTTTACGCTGCGTTTGGCGCTGTGCAACAAGTGCTTCTAATTCTTTATTTAGAGCTGCAATTTGCTCTTCAATTTTACGACGATCTAATTCCAACTTCTTCTCACCGACACCTTTATTTTTCGTACCAACTCCGCCGCTCTGTCTTCCTAACGATTCACGAAGACCGATTAAACGAGGCATCATGTACTGAAGATGGGCCACTTCTACTTGTAACTGCGCTTCTTTCGTTTTCGCACGCTGCGCAAAAATATCTAAAATTAAAATGGTACGATCAATTACTTTACAATCTAAATCCTCTTCTAAATTTCGAATTTGTGAAGGAGATAATTCATCATTAAAGATGACCATATTTGCATCTGCTTCTTTCACATACGCTGCTACTTCTTCAATCTTCCCTTTTCCAATATAATGCGACGGATTTACTCGTTGTAAATTTTGCGTCACTTGACCGATTACTTCCACATCACAAGCTTCCGTAAGATTTGCTAACTCTTCCATCGAATATGAAAAATCAGCTTCATTACCTAAATTTACTCCAACTAATATTGCTCTTTGTAATAATTCTTCCATATATTTATTCCTCCATTTCGATTACGCAAAATAAAAAACACAGGTCACTGCCTGTGTTTTCGTAAACGGATAAGGGTTCACCAAAGAAATAGAAGAAAGCAGTACTTTCGTCCTATACATGGTCAAAAAGTCCCAAGATCGTATACGTATCCAACAAGTGTTCACCTATACGACCCCATTCTATTTATAAAGGCAAAACAAAAAGAGGGCGTATTCGTCCCTCCCTCTTTTTCACATATAAGCTTAATAAAGGGTTCCTTTAAAATAGGCAGACCAATCCCGTTCACTCTGTACACAGACAGAGCCTTTGAGCGCTATTCAATTATTGGCACAAAGTATTGAGACGTAATCTGATTAAGATCAAAGGAAGCCCCTCCGTTCATTTTAAGTTACATAAAGTGTAGCATAAGTAATTCGCTTTCACAAGATTAAACCACCTATAGAAACAGAAAGAAAATCTTTGTATTTTTACTTTAATCGTCATTTTTTGCGCTGTTTTCTCACAAAAACAATAACAAAAGCAATTATTAATAACACACCTATAGAAATGATAGCAACTTTCCACCAACTTAAACCGTTAGCCATATCCCCTTTTAAATTCACCTTCTTCGATGGAACAGACTCTTTTGCAATATGACTTAAAGCATTTTTCTCAATCTCTGCCTCATCTAATCTCTTCGTGCTACTGCAGATAGATGTCTCTAACTTTTCTTCTCCTCTGTAAGAAGAAAAGACTAGGTACTCTCCTCCCTTTGCAAAAGGAAATGCACAGCTACTAACACTTGTATATATAATAATTTGCGAAGAATTTGTCCCTTTCCAAATTTTCTTCACTTCAAATAATACCTCAGTTCCAACTCCCTCTTTCCTTCCAATTTCAATTACTTTCCCCTCAAACACTACATCGTTTTTTTGAAATGCATCTTCTGCTGATACATTAATACAATCACAAGCATAAGATTTCTCTGGAAAAATAATAAGAATAAAACTACAAATAACAACAACAGAAAACATGTATAAAATCCTTTTCAAGGAGCTCAACTTCCTTCATTATCAATTTTAGAAGCTTCTCGTATATTATTTTTACACCACTCGCCAAATTCCTTCATAGTAAGTTAAGCATTATCGTTTCAATACAATAAAAGTCTTTATTGACATTTT
Organism: Bacillus hominis; assembly: GCF_030348325.1. NCBI lineage: Bacteria > Bacillati > Bacillota > Bacilli > Caryophanales > Bacillaceae > Bacillus > Bacillus hominis. Next base: position 1,679,155 of record NZ_JAUCFS010000005.1, on the reverse strand, counting down.
TATAACCTGATATTAGTATCAGGTTATAAAAATAAGTTAGGAGATGTTCCTATGCATTCTAAATCTCGTATTACCGCAATTGGTACTTATGTTCCAAATCAAATATTATCTAATAACGATTTAGAGAAGATGATTGATACGAATGATGAATGGATTGTACAAAGAACAGGAATGAAGGAAAGAAGGATTGCAGGCGAAGACGAATACTCCTCACACTTAGCCATTAAAGCAATCGAAAATTTATGTACAACGTATAAGAAAATCTTAGAAGATATTGACTGCATTATCGTCGCTACAACAACTGCTGACTATGTCTTCCCTAGCGTTGCTTGTCAAATACAACAACACTTCAATATCCCGCATACACTTGCTTTTGATTTAAACGCTACTTGCGCCGGCTTCACTTATGGGCTACATATCGGTAACAGCTTAATTACTGCTGGTACCCACCAAAAAGTACTAGTCGTAGCGACTGAAACATTATCTAAAGTAACAGACTATACAGATAGAACAACCTGTATTTTGTTTGGAGATGGTGCTGGAGCTATTTTATTAGAAAAAGACGAAAACAAACCAAGCTTTATCGCTACCCATATGGGAACAAATGGGGAAGGCGGCATTCATCTGTACAGAACAAATTTATCTACTACTATGAATGGCACACCACTGCAAGCAAATGAAAAAATCATTCAAAACGGAAGAGAAGTATATAAATGGGCTACACGCACGGTACCAGCAGGTATAAAAAAATTATTACATACCGCAAACATGCAAATACATGATATAGACTGGTTCATACCACACAGCGCTAACTTACGAATGATCGAATCTATTTGTGAGAAATCTCAAATTCCAATGCAAAAAACATTAACGAGTGTGGAATTCATGGGGAATACATCTTCCGTCTCCATTCCACTCGCTTTAGATTTAGCTAGAAAAGAAGGGAAATTAATTAACGGAGATACACTTTTACTGTACGGATTTGGCGGTGGCCTTACGCATTTAGGGCTTATTGTGGAGTGGTATTCAAACTAAATTTTCCTTTTATACAACTAACATTACGATAAATGAAATTATATTAATGGTTTTCTGAATATATCTATCCTAGCTCAAAATATATCAACGATTCGAACTAGACTATTAGCTAATCACAAAAAAGCTGTTTTCAAAGGGCTATTACCTTGCTTTGAAAACAGCTCATTTTATTTACCTGTCCGAGACCATATCACAACTGGAATAAGCAGTAAGGCTACAGCCCCTCCCGCTAATGATAATGCCGCATAACTTGAATTAGCTACTACCATTCCTGACATCGCTCCACCTGAAGCTCCTGCTAGCGCAATAAAAACATCTATTTTCCCTTGTGTTTTAGCACGTGTAGAAGGAGTTGTGGAATCAACAATTTGTGCCGTACCACTAATCAATCCGAGATTCCACCCTAATCCAAGTAAAGAAAGAGCAACAATTAATAATAGTAAAGAATCACTCGGTGCTACCGCAGCTATTACACCCGCTGCTAGTAAAATCACCCCACCAGCTATACTCATCGTAGTTCGGCCAATTTTATCAATTAACATTCCCGTAACGAGAGATGGAAGATACATTGCACCTACATGAAAACCAATCACAAGGCCTACTGCACTTAAACCATGACCGTGGTGTCCCATATGAACTGGAGTCATCGTCATAATCGCAACCATCACTATTTGTGTAAGTATCATTACGACCGCTCCAACGGTAATACCTCGTTTATTTTCTTTCGCTTCTTCTGTTACTGGTTGCCCTTTATATGTATGTTCTTGTTTATATGTTTCTATCATGTTAGCAATAATTAACGGATCTGGACGAAGCATAACAAATAGGACAAGACCAGCAAGTATAAATGCTGCTGCCGATAATATAAATGGCCCAGCCAGTTCAGGAACGCCAATTGAATAAGCAAACTCTCCCATTACTCCTACTAAGTTTGGACCTGCTACTGCACCGAAAGTCGTCATAACCATCGTAATACTAACAGCAGTTGCTCGTTGCTTCTTATTCGCTAAATCTGTACCAGCATAACGAGCTTGTAGATTTGTAGCTGTACCTGCACCATATATAAGTAAAGAAATAAGTAAAAGAATAATACTATTTGTTAAAGCAGCCAATACAACTCCAATTGCCCCAAGTCCTCCTACTATAAATCCTGTTGCAAGTCCAATACGGCGTCCATATCGCTGCGAAAGTTTCCCTACTATGAATGCAGCTAACGCAGATCCTAATGTAAACATGGCAGTCGGCAAACCTGCATATGCATCTGTTCCAAGCATTTGCTGCGCAAGAAGTGCACCTACCGTAATACCAGCAGCTAATCCTGCCCCGCCGAACATTTGTGAAATGCTTACAATTATTAACGTTCGTTTATATAAACTTTGTTGCTCTTCTTCCGTGTACATACGATTACTTATTAAAGTCCCCGCTTTATCTAACAATTCCTCACCTACTTTATATAATAACTCCCCTTTGCTAATGTACTATAATTATTGTCTCCTATTCAATAATTATAGTAGTTGTTACTTTATTTCATCTCATCAAAATACAGATATGCCTTCATATCCTCAAAAAATTTCTGGAATTTTAAATTTATATTCAGAAGGTAGTTTATCTTTTTTCCGCGCGATTTCTGCTCTGAAACTTTCTCTCCCCTTAATAACAATTCATCGTTTTCTAAATAGAAAAACTGCCCCATAATTTAGTTTCATCAATTTACAGGACAGCTCTCGTCATGTATTTATGCTTTAACATCTACATTTTGTAAAATTTCAATGTCATCTTTCATTTCATAATAATAAGAAGGCAATTCTATACCATGCTCTAAGAAATAATCCTCAATTAATGAAATAATAATTTTTAACGTTTTCAAACGAGCATACAATTTATCGTTACTTTCGATAATATGCCAATTAGCATTTGGCTTACTTGTTTTTTCAAACATTTCTTCCGTTGCTTCAACATAATCGTCCCATTTTTCACGGTTACGCCAATCTTCGTCTGTTATTTTCCATCTTTTCAAAGGATTTTTCTCTCTATCTTTAAACCTCTTTAACTGTTCATCTTTACTAATATGGTAGAAAAACTTCCCTATTATGTAATGATCATCTGTTAATAGTTTTTCAAAATCGTTAATCTCATTATACGCTCTCTTCCACTCTTCTTTCGTAGCAAAGCCTTCCACACGTTCAACTAACACACGGCCATACCATGAGCGATCAAAAATAGTAATTTGCCCGTACTGAGGAAGTTTCCGCCAAAAACGTTGCAAATAATGATACCGTTTTTCATGAGGAGCAGGCGCGCCAATTGGATTCACTTGGAATCCACGCGGATCAAGATGTTCCGTCACTCTCTTAATTGCTCCGCCTTTACCTGCTGCATCCCAGCCTTCCATAACAAGCATAACAGCTATTTTTTCTTCTTTTAAAATTTGCTGTAGTGCCAATAAACGCATTTGATATTTTTCGAGCTTCTTATTTTATTTAGATTTCGATTCAATTCTTTTCGTTAAATCTACTTTAGCAAGATGTCCATTTTCCATAAAACAATTCCCCCTTGTCGTATGACAATGTTATTTTAACATATTTATTGGGAAATTTTTCATATTTATATTCCTTTTAACTAATACTCGTATCCCTCCACCTGTATCTATCTTTTGTAAGTTGGACGCTTCTTTATATTGATAAATTAATCCCCCTGCTATGCTTTTTAGTATCCTTTAGCAAACATTTATTATTAATCACAAAAACAAAAAAGAAGGAAACTATGCCGAAAAATATCTACACAGTTTCCTTCTTTTTTAGTATGCGTGTGACATACTCGAGAAGATTAATAATAAAAAACAGGAGCTCTATCGATTCACTTATACTACAAACGAATTACAGGCGGAATATATCCTTCTGGTAAAAAGTAAGCAAACACTGTAAATCCAATAATTAATATTGAAAATAATGTTATTACAATTCCACCTGGTAGTGTTAGAAAAATAGTATTCAAGCTACTCTTCATAGAGAAAGCAATCGAGTATATTCCTAGCAGAAGACTTATTATAGCAATAGCTACATAAACCACTACCGCATACCATGGATTGAGTTCCAATAAAACACCAGAAATAAATATATACAAAAATAACAGTTGTAAAAACATGCTGCTTCCCATACTTACTAATTCTTTCAATATGCCCTCCCCCTAAACTGCATGGTATATTATCTCAAAAGGAGAAGATAATAACAAATAAATCCATTAAAGAATGGGAGCTCTCTAAAATGAAACGAAAAATAATATCTCTTTTTTCCCTTATCTGCTTAGCACTACCAATACAAGCTAATGCATACACATTTCAATCACTACCAATTGCGTCAAAGTCTAAACAGTGGTATATCGAAATTGACAAATCTCATAACGCAAACAAGCAAGGGGTGCAGCCAAAACAAGGTGTATATGATACGTATAGTTTACTCTTAAAAAATATTGGTAATGATGTATCAAATGTATCCGTGGAAATACTTGATAACACTCCTACATCTAAAGCTACCTTTAATCCTACTACATCAAATAACACCGTTTCTAAAAGTCATACAAGCTTTGACTACATGGTGTTCCCATTAGACTTTAATAGCCACAATTTCAAAGTCGTCATTACTTGGGAAGAAAAGAATTTCTCTTACAACGGTCATCCAGTAAATGAGAGTAAAAAAATGAAACAAACATTTGTATTTAATGAAGAGTAAGTCCTAATTTGATTAGGGCTTACTCTTTATTTACAAAACCAGATTGAATTGCTTCTGTCACTTCTTTTGCAACTTCCATTGTCGTTGCCTCCATACAAAGTTTTTTATACCAAATATGTACGGATTTTTTTTTATTAGAAAGGTGCTTCATTAAAACCAATCGACTATATGCCATTTTACTTTCTATAGGAGTAGCAATATACACAGTAAAATTCCTGGCTTCAAATACCTTTTCTCCCAAAACGTATTTACATCCCAACTCATCTACTACTAACTCATCTAGGCTCTCTATAGTCATATACCATATCCCCCTTTTAGCCTACATAATCAATCGAACCGCCGAATACTTGGTACAGACAATGCCGTTCCAATTGTTATGATTACTAAAATAGCTAGTGTTATAATGGTTATCTTTCCACCTATTACAGTAGCTAACCAGCCTACAACCACATATCCTAATGGTAATAAAGCAAATGAACCTAACATATCAAGGCTCGCCACTCTTCCAAATGCTTCTTCTGGTACAAGTTCTTGTAAACTCGTTTCCCAAATGAGCCCGAATATCATAATACCGAACCCTTCAATTGCCATTAATCCAATTAAGGCAGGTACCCAAGACACGAAAGGCATAATTAATAGTGCCATTCCACTTATTAAAACACCACCATACGCAAGTAATCCTCTCTTATGCCACCTCTCCTTCCCACCAAAAATTAGTGCTGCGATTACAGCTCCAGCACCAGAAGAAGCCATACCCAATCCATACACGTAAGCTTCAAAATGGTGATGAACATTAAACAACCATGGAATTAATACAACGATAACGCCAGCATAACAAATATTAACGAAAGAAAAGACTAGAATGGTAATCCACAACCACGGATGACTTTTTAGAACAAGAATCCCTTCCATAAAATCTTTTTTGTAATTGACTTTATTTTTTTCAAATTTCTGTGCTTTATTAAACTTTATTTCTCTTAAAAATAATAAACATAAAAATGATAGCAAATACGTTACTGCATCCAATCCAAATCCTATTCCAGCAGATGCAACTGAAACGATTAATCCTCCAAGAGCCGGTCCAATTAGTCGTATTCCTTGATTACTCATTTGTGTTAATGCATTAGCTGCATTTCGAATTTCCGGTACAAATACTTTTGCTCTTACAGCTGAATACGCCGGCTGAAATATCCCTTCCATAAGTCCATATAACGCTACGAGTACATATAGAAGTGGAATTGTTAAAACGTCCATAAATATAAGCGTTGCAAATAACATCATTAGTATGCAGCGGATTATATCTGTAAATAACATTAATTTCACCCGGTCAATCCGATCCACGACTAATCCAGCAAACGGTAACGCAAGAATATTAGGAAGCATGTACATTGCCATAGTCATTCCCATTACAACTGTTGAGCCCGTTAATGAATAAACAACGATAGGAAGAATGACCATCGTTATTGAACTACCTAAAGTTGAAAGTAATTGTCCGATCCATAAAAACTTAAAGTGTGGTGACAATTTAACTGGTAATAACAATTTCCCTACATAACCTAACTTTTTCTCTGTTGATATTTCTCCTTGCATAGCTCTCTCCTCTTTTCAAATTAAGTTAATACTTGAAAATAAATACAGAAAATTCAAACTCTAATAACTTAAATTATATATGAAACAATTAAATTATTGGTAAAAATATCAAAATACTAAAAAGAAAATCGTGATGAATATAAATAAAAAAGGTGTTTTCATATATGAAAACACCTTTCCACTTTATAATTTTAAATTCTTCTTCAATGTCCAATATTTTTCTGGAGCATTTTCAAGTGAGAATTCTACCCAGCCATTTGGATCTTCACGATATACATTTACTTTTGCACCATTTTCTAATTTTCCAACTTCATTTTGTGCAACATTTGGTACACTCTTAATTGGATTGTTAAACGGGAATGGAACTTGATAGTAAGATCCTACCGATTGAACGGTAGCTGTTGCATCTTTTGCATAATCTTTATACGGAATTGCTTCGCCTAATGCATTTACATTTAATGTATTAGGATTTTTCGGTAATCGTGTTACATTTTGATAATCTTTCTTATTAAAAGGCTTAATACGCTCCATAATATTAGCGATTTTTCCAGCCCATTCTTTATCGGTTGCATACTTAACATTCATATCAGGTAATGTGTAACCATTGAAATGAGGAGCACCCTTCTCTAAGTAGTTCTTTCTTACATAATCAGCATTGTACGAAATACTTTGCCCGTAAGACGGTAAATATTTTGCATTTGCAAATGGATCCCAATCAAATGCCTTTAGCCCAAATAAATTATGTTTACGATATGCAATTTCTGATTTCCCATAACCAGATTCTAAGATGGCATGAGCTGCTAAATATAAAGCGTTCACACCATACTCATTTTGTGCTTTTATAAAATCTTGTCCAGTTCCAACAAGCGGGCTATCAGGATGAGGTACTTTAATGAAATTATCAATCTCTTGTGCTGTTACATTAGATGGTAATGTTACATCTAGATTAATATATGATGGTTGTTCAACCGGAATATCGTTTTTCACTTGCATTGCTTTATATAAAAGCTGTGCATAACTTTCACGCGTTAATACACCTGATGGATCAAATCCGCCAAAATTATTCCCTGCTGCTACACCATTAGATTGTAAAGCACTAATTGCATCTTTTGCCCAAGGAGTTGTATCTACATCATTAAATGTGTGTGGTGCTTTTACTTCTAATTTAAATGCTTTTTGCAAAACAACGGCCATTTCAGCACGCGTTAGAGATTCTTTCGGTCTAAACGTCCCTTTGCCATCACCTACAAAAATCCCCATATCCGTTAAAGTCAAAATTTCTTTTTGGAACATTGTTGTTCCTGCACTAATATCAGAGTATGGATTTTTATACTCGCTTTTCGCTTCTAGTTTTAATGCACGATACATTAATGCAGCTACTTGCTCACGAGTTACAACATCACCAAATCCAAACTTACCATTATCATATCCAGCAATAATTTCTTTTGACGTTAAATTAGTAATTGCTTCAAATGACCAATGATCTTTCGGAACATCTGGAAAATCTTTTTCAGATGCAAATGAAGTTGCTGGAACCATCACTACTTGAAGTGCGATTGTCGCTGCTAACACATTAGAAATAACTTTTTTCATAATTTTTTTAACACGTTATGTATATGCTTGTCCCGTGTTAACTTGCCTCCCTTTATAATAAAATTTTCCCTATTAAACTAACAAACTCTTAATTAAATTAATTAGTCAACAGTAAAAGTATACGTGATACAAATAAACTAATCTACCATTATTTTGTTTATAATCAGTATAATACGATATATCTTTTTATTTCGATACAAAATTATATAAACTCATATAAAAAGCCCATCTCTATATAAACGATGGGCTTAGCAAACGATGTTTTTTTATTTAGCTAATCGATACTTTGAAACATTGAAACCTTTCCACTCATAATAATCTAAAATACCAGCATAAACTGCTTCAGCAGCAATTTGTCTTCCTTCTTCAGTAGCTAATTTTCCATTATCTATATTATTATCAATAAAGGCAAGCTCTGTTAAAACTGCTGGTACTGTATTATTATTTACTACATAAAATGAATGATCGTCTTTTATATTTCTATCTCGTGTATGTAGTGCTTCTACTACTCGTTTTTGAATTTTTTTCGCTAATACTTCGCTATCCTTTTCAATCTGTGTCTCTTCTCCACTCTTGGATTTTTTATAATAATATGTTTCCGTTCCATGACCATCATGATTTTTAGAAGAGTTTGCATGAATGCTTACAAATATATCTCCATTGTTCTCTTGACCAAATTCCACTCGATTCACAAGAGATTCGTTTTTGTTACTTCCTGGATTTCCGTTCTCTTCACGTGTTAACAAAGCTTTTAAAGGTGTATTTTTTTCTAATAATTGCTGTAATCTTAAAGATGTATCAAATACAATTTCACTTTCCTCTACACCTTGCCCTGGATTCCCTGGATCAAATCCTCCATGACCAGGATCAATAATAACTACCTTTTCCACTAATGGATTTCCAACTTTAATTGAATCAGCCTTTTTAATAAATTGAGCTGCTTCTGCTTTAGTTAGAATTTTTTCAGGCTCCCATTTGTTACCAGTACCAACAGAAATCCCTAATTCAACTAGGATGTTAGCTTTTGCTTTACCCCAGCTTTTTTCTAAATCACTGAATTGAGTTGCTGGAGTACCGTTTACTTTAGAATCTAATTTGTAAGCTTCTACAATAAGAGATGCCATTGAAACGCGGTCGATTTTTCCAGTTGGATCGAATACGCCGACATCTTTCCCTTTAACAACACCAGCTTTTTCTACAGCTGCGATGTATGGGGTATACCATCCGTTTTGAGAGTCACCGAAAGATGGTTTAGCATCTTTATCGAATGGTAAGTTTAAGATTTTAGCCATCATTGTAGCTGCTTCTGCACGAGTGATTTCTTTTCCAGGCTCGAACATTCCTTTCTCGTTACCTGTAACTGCGCCTTTTTCTGCTAAGTAGTTAATAGAATCTTCTGCCCAGTGCCCTGCTGGGACATCTGGAAACGTTTTTGTTTGTGCGAAACTACTAGATGAATAAGATAATATACTAGCTGCTATTACTCCTGCTGCGATTATTCTATTTTTCATAGAATATATTCCCCTCTCAAGTACAAGTTTTTATATAACAGAGTAATTATAGTTCTGAAAATTAGTAATAGTCAATTGTATTTTGTATAATTTTGTATTATTATTGTATTTTTTGGAACAAATAATTATAGTTAATAATAGTAATATACTTATTTTATACGAGGAGAGATTCGTATGAGCAAGAACTGGAAAAGTATCGAACACCGTATTTTTACAATGTGTATGATTCAGCGAAATAACGAAATATTACTAATACAGTGCCCCGATCATCTAGGCTTCCCTGGTTACATCGCTCCTGGTGGAAAAGTAGATTTTCCAGAAAGTATCGTTCAAGCTGCTATACGAGAAGTAAAAGAAGAAACTGGATTACTTGTTTCCAATTTAACCTTTAAAGGATTAGACGAATATGTAAATCCAAAAGAACAGGTTCGCTATATGGTTTTCAACTATTGGACAGATTCATTTGAAGAAGAGCTTCTTATGAACCCCCCTGAGGGCGAATTATTATGGGTACCAATCGATACAGCACTAAATCTTCCTATGCAAGATTGGTTTAAAGAAAGATTCCCATTATTTTTTGAAAAAGGTACGTTTGAAATTCAACGTGTTTGGGACAGAGACTTAGATAAACAAGTTGCTATGACAATTACCCATACATAAAAAGCTTGGAATCTCTCCAAGCTTCCCTTACTTCTCCTCTAATCTCTTAATCTCATAATCAATTTCTAAAAACTTGATTCCGAATATCCACATTTTATGGTTAGCTTCTAACATTTGATTTGCGCCCTCTTTTATAATAAAAGTCTCTGCTAACGGTAAACGGATTGTAAAGTAGCGAGTATGTAAATAAATCCCCTCATCTCCCTTACCATTTCTTCTCAGCTTACTAGTAATGATTAAATCCTTACTCCTATTACATAATTTCAAAAGCCCCGTCATATTCGAATATGGTAAAGGCAATGCAATATTCATATATGTCTCGTTCTTATGTGTATGCTTTGAATAAAGAGCTAAAAAAATAGACTCTCCTGCTTCATTTTTTCTTAACCAAGCCCTTACGTTCTCTCTTCCATCTTTCTCATCTATTACACCAACGATAGAGCCATTCATCGTTTCCCACTTGCCGCCCATTCCTAAATGTATTTGTCCTAAACGTTTACTCATTTTCTCATAACAAAATGCAAATGGACGGAACCAACGAGCCCATTGAATATTCGATTGTAACTCATACGCTGTTGTATTTTCATAAAAGCGAATAATACTCATAGGAATCTTCGTCACGTCAAATGCTTCACTATGAAAATCACTCATTTTATCAACTAGTCCACTGTATTCCTTGCCATCTACTAAATTTCTACTATGTAAAAATGCCTCACCAATCGACACATTTCCTCTTAACCTGCTCATTGGTTTCCCATAATATTTATAATTCGGAACACTTTTTTCAATCATCCAGCTAACAAATGCCGGTAACGCTACTCCAATTCCATTTACCACACCGTGAATCCAGACCATTTGTGCAATTGTAATCGTCATTACTTGTTTGAAATTTCCGTATGAATATATGAGTGAAAACATTATTGTTACCATAAGTGTGCTAGAAGAAAGAACCAAAAGTACCTTCGCACTTATAGTATTGAATTTCGTTCTCCACACGTAAACTCCATATCCATAAATGGCACATAAATATATGAACACTGCAAAAAATTCAAACACCCTCGAATACGTAATTCCTATTGCAACTGTCATTGGAGAAATGACGATGATAAACATAATAGCGTCATATAACTTACTTCCCCGTTCTCTTTTTCTTCCAAGTAAACCCGCTGATAACGGCAATAAAAATGCCGAGTAATGAAAGTGTGCAGCTGTGAGTAAAACAATGTCAGAACTAAAGTGCATAATTGAAAGTTTTGCTACAGAAGCAAAGAACCAAAAACCGCCTAGAAACAAATAAATAAACGCACTATCTATTGCTGTTTCTTCTAAAGGCTTCCATCCTCTTTCTAGCAACCTACTAACACCAAATAATGCAATAATTCCTGTATACATAAACCAAAGGAGTGCAAAGACAAAATGATTTGTTATGAAAGCTAGCATCGCGCTAATTGCTGCAATTGGATATAAAAACGATACGAATTTATAAAATAGTAACGATGATCCATTTCTTGTTCTTTTATCAATAATGCAAAAAGACATCGGTATAAATAGTAAAACGGATAATAATATAATTGCCTCAACTGGATTTACATTCGACCACTCATATATTAAAAAAACAATATAACAAGCAAGCCCAAATATTATATTTCTCATATCGTTTATTTCCTTTCCACAAATGTTCCCTTATATGAAAATAGCGAACCAATTAACGGGTTTCGTACTTGTACATGAATTCGAAAACATTGTAGTTCGTCATCAAAGCTTTCAACAATGTTTGCTTCTCCATACAAAAATTTCGGCAACGGAATTTTTCTTCCAAACATAAAAAACCATTGTTTCTTTGACGAAATATGCATTGCCCCTATCTCATCAATATGAAAATTCAACGTAGAAACGAGTATGTGCGGTTCACCAAAATAATCTACAATTTCATTTTCTGTTTCATCCAACTGCATAACCGCGTTAAAATATCTTTTCTTATTATGAAAATAAAAAGTACGATTCCACCGTACAAGTTCATTTCCATGTTCATCCCGCTCAGCGGTATTATGTATCGTAAATGGAACTTTCTTTCCCCGCTCGGAGAAAAACATTCGAAACTTCGATGCAATTTTCAATATCAATTTAACAAAAAAAGAGCCACCGTAAATTTCATCCATCTTTCCTTCTCCAGTAAAGCTATTTTCTTCGGTAATCTCATAGCGTTTCTGTAATTTTGGATGAAGTCTTTTATAAGAATTTCCTAGTAGTCTTTCATAAATATTAGCCATACATTATCACTTTCTCTTCCTCTTGCAATTTTTTGCACTCGGTAAATCAAAACTATTTATATAACCGACAATCGATACCCCCATAAGTAGAACGTTTAATGTAATTGGATTAAACGGCTCTGTAAAGCTTATGATATTTGTAAATCCAGCTGCTAATGTTAAGACTAGCAACAAAATAATATGCATTAAAAATAATTTTCGTTTTGGAAGTGGCAATATCCATACAACACCAAAAAATACTTCTAATAACCCAATTATTTTGAGAGCAAACATGCTATTTTCATTGGAACCAATAAGCATAGAAAGCATTTCCACTTCCTCTGGATGAGCAAAGATTATTTTCGGTACAATCCCTTGATATAACCATACGAAAGCAAATAAAAAACAAACGAGCCAATACGTAATCGTTCTTTTAATTAGCAAACTAGGATGAAGCCCCTTTTCTAACCATAATTTGAGGGCATCAAAGCTCCAAGCAGTCGCCCATCCTAATAAAGGTCGAAAAATATATGAATCAATTACATTTCCTATACGACCAAATCTCGTGTCATAATCATATTGCGTTTCAAAATGAATGTATTCTTTATTCGTTGTATACTTCCAATAACCACGCCCTATTTGTATAAGTGATAATGTATTATCTGTCCAAAATTTCAAAGAAGAAATTCTTTCACCAGTTTCTTTTCTTATTTCACCTATCGATTCACCTTCCCCAGCTATTTCAAGTCCAAATCCGATCTTTGTTTTATATAAAAACTGCTGCGGTTCTCCTTCTTTTTTCTCTAAATACGAAATTTCAGTAAAGCGAGCATCCCACTCTGTATGTATGTCTGGTTCTTGTGTATATTCCCATAGTTTTTCCATTGTTGTTTTCATTTCTGTTGCAACGTAAATAGGCTTTTTCTTACTCATTCCCCCACCTCCTAAGTACTATATTTTTAATGTACATGCAATGAATTTATTTTGCTACATTTTTCACAAACTTCTTTGTAAAAAAGAAAGAATTTAAAAAATATATAAAACACTTGATTCCCCCAAAAATTTGAATTATTATAAAACAAATGTTACCAACAACTTCATAATTCAAACACTCTCGCCTAAAACGTGAGATAGAGGTTGCAATACTTATGAGTATTCTAATGGAGACACAGAGATGTCTATGAAATTAGATGAAAGGAAGTGTTGCCGAAATCGATAAATTTCTCTGTATTTATCAATTGGGGCTGTTTTCGAATAGAAACAGAACTGTCATATATACAAAAGTGTATGTATGAAGAGCTATCTACAAAAAAGAGATATCATTTTTTATGATATTCCTTTTTTGGCGGTTTTTTTATTAGCTCCGTTTTCTGTTTCCCTTTTCCTGTAACAGCACCATCCTCACTTATTTGAGATGGTGTTTTTTGTTTTTTTCTCTGGTAACTACAGGAATATTGGGATTTATATATGTCCTAATCTATTCTTAAAAATGGACGAAAGAAGGAATTCGTAATGGAAACGATTGTACAAAAATTTGGTGGTACTTCTGTCGGAAGTGTTGAACGCATTCAACATGTAGCAAATTTAATTATTGAAGAATATGAACGAGGACATAGCATTGTCTCTGTCGTTTCAGCAATGGGAAAAAGTACGGATGAACTTGTAGCACTTGCTAACGCTATTACTGAAAATCCAAGTAAACGTGAAATGGATATGCTCCTATCTACAGGAGAACAAGTAACCATTTCATTATTAACAATGGCACTACAAACAAAAGGTTATAACGCAATTTCATTAACAGGATGGCAGGCTGGTATTACGACAGAATCTGTACATAATAGTGCACGGATTACTGATATTAATACTGGTCGTATTCAGTCTCACCTTACTGAAGGCACGATTGTTATAGTAGCTGGTTTCCAAGGAGTAAGTGAAGAAAATGAAATTACAACGCTTGGACGAGGTGGTTCTGATACAACTGCTGTCGCATTAGCTGCGGCACTAAAAGCAAAAAAATGTGATATTTATACAGATGTGACCGGCGTATATACGACTGATCCACGAGTTGTACAAGATGCTTATAAATTAGATGAAATTTCTTATGACGAAATGTTAGAACTTGCCAACCTTGGTGCTGGCGTATTACACCCACGCGCTGTCGAATTTGCTAAAAATCATAACGTAGTTTTAGAAGTTCGCTCAAGTATGGAACAAGAAAACGGAACAATTGTAAAAGGAGAATGTACCATGGAACAACAATCAATCGTTAAAGGTATTGCATTTGAGGATAATATTACACGCGTCACAATTAAAGGATTAGAACAAGGTGCACTTTCAACAGTTTTCTCTACATTAGCAGCAGCACATATTAATGTAGATATTATTATTCAAAGTATTACAAATGAAGGAACTGTCCACCTCTCCTTCTCAATCCATTCTAATGATTTAAGAGAAACATTAGAAGTATTGGAACAAAATCAAGAAGCACTTCACTATGAATCTGTAGAACATGAAAATCATTTAGCGAAAGTATCAATTGTAGGATCAGGTATGGTATCTAATCCAGGTGTCGCTGCGAATATGTTCACTACTTTAAAAGAAGGCGGTATTCATATTAAAATGGTGAGTACATCTGAAATTAAAGTATCAGTTGTCATTGACCGAATTCACTTAGTAGATGGTGTTGAAGCACTGCATCAATCATTTATGGCGAAAATTGAACCTTTAGTGCAAATGATTTAATTTCTGCCGGTAAAACTTACAACAAATTATATTAATCTATTTCCTTCCTATATAAATAGAAAGCTGTTCACATAGAATTTTAAAACTCTATGCAGACAGCTTTTTATCTTGTTATCAATATTCATAAATCACTATAAAACAATTAAATTATTCATTATATCCTTTCCTAGGAAATATACATGACTCTTCTCACTTCTTATCACAAATATCCTTTTGCTATTCTCCTTGAAAAAACAATCTATCTTCATTCAAAATAACTTTTTTCACGTCAGAGTAAAAAAGGGAGAGTAGCTCTTATTCCACAGCTACTCTCCCCCACACTTATATTAAAACAGATGAATGTTTTCTTTCTTGCAAGCTTCACGTAAATCGTCAGGCCATACAGAAGATTGAACTTCACCGATATGTGCTTTACGTAAGAAGTACATGCACATTCTTGATTGTCCAATACCACCGCCAATTGTTAATGGTAGTACATCTTCTAATATACCTTTATGGAAATCATACTCACGTTTAAAGTCATCACCAGTTTTCGTTAACTGCTCATCAAGTGATTTACTATCAACACGAATTCCCATTGATGATAATTCGAACGAAGCTTGTAATACTGGGTGCCAGAATAAAATGTCACCGTTTAATTTCCAATCGTCATAGTCAGCTGCACGTCCATCGTGTTTTTCACCTGAACGGAGTGCATCACCAATTCCGATAATAAAGACTGCACCGTGTTCTTTCGCAATTGCATGTTCACGATCTTTCGGCGTTAATTCTGGATATTTATCTTCTAGCTCTTGGGAAGTAATGAAAACAACATCTTCTGGTAAATACTTTCCAAGGAACGGATACTTTTCAAATAAGTGATCTTCTAAATCTTTGAATATTCCATAAATTGTTCGTACTGTTTCTTGCAAGTATTCTACAGTGCGCCATTCTTTTTGAACAATTTTTTCCCAATCCCATTGGTCAACGTAAATAGAATGTGTTGCATCTAGTTCTTCATCGCGACGAATCGCGTTCATGTTTGTATATAAACCTTCACCAGCTTCATACCCATACTCATGTAATGCAAACCTTTTCCACTTCGCTAGTGAATGAACAATTTCTAACTCTTCTCCTGAATGTAACATATCAAATTCAATTGGACGTTCTACACCGTTTAGATGATCGTTTAACCCTGATTTTTTCGTTACGAATAATGGTGCAGATACGCGGAATAGTTCAAGACGTTTTGCTAATTGGTCCTCGAAAAATGTTTTAACTTCCTTAATTGCGATTTGAGTCTCTCTTACTGTCATTAATGATTGATACATGGTGGTTTCCTCCTAAAATGTTTGGATGTTGTGAAAAGAAGCCAACAAAAAAAGCCCTTCTTCCCCAAAAAACTGGGACGAAAGGCTTTGGTTCCGCGGTACCACCCAAATTAGCAACAGAGGTTGCTCACTTATACAGTACGGAGATGAAACATCTCGATACTGTTCTTCTTGTAACGGCGAAGTACCCGGCTAAGTCTACTTTCCTATAAAGGATTTCGGTTAGCAACTCCAGGAGGTTCTTCATAATAGGCTTCGTATCAGGCTCACACCAACCCTGACTCGCTTAGACTACATCCTACTACTACTCGTCCTTTCATAGTCGTTTTGTTGTCACATCTCTGAAACATTTTATTAATGATTATTCTATACAAAAAACAAAAAAAGTCAACAAAAATTTTAAAATGTTTTTCAATTCTTTATTTTATGGCTTTATTGATTGTTTTTAATATAGCATATTTACTTCTTTTGCCTCGTCAACCCAAAAAACGTTTCACTAACAGAAACTAACATATATACAACAACTAATGTAATCGTTCGGAATATAGAATCCGCAGTATTTCGTATTATTTTCATTTTCTTTGCAATTCCTTTCAGTTTACTTGCAAATTCATGTTATACTATAGCATTCAAGCAGTTTATTTTTACTTAAAGCAATCATAGTCATTTATAAAGAGTATTTTCTAAATCATTGACTATTATCAAATAAGATTTTTATATAACGGAGTGATCATATGAGTAAAACGAAAGCAAAACCGAAAAAAGGTGTAGGACAAGGTACAGGAAGTAAAGGTTGGAATCGTTGGCAATCAAGTGCAAAGAAAAAGGCAGCTGCAAAACCATACAAAAGTAAAGGTACAAAAAAGTAATTTAAATTGTATTTGATTTCTTTACTTTGTACAAAACAAAATATAATTATTACAACAAAAAAGCTATGCCCTCATACATTCGAGGGCATAGCTTTTTATATTAAATCATTAAAATATCTCGAATTTCTTCCTCCGTGATTGATGATAATTTCTCTTCTCCCGGCTCAATTACTTCAGCGATTAAATTTTTCTTACTCTCTTGCAGTTCATGCATCTTTTCCTCAATTGTTCCGTGAGCCACTAATTTAATAACTTGTACCGTATTTTTTTGTCCCATTCGATATGCTCTATCTGCTGCTTGTTGTTCAACAGCTGGATTCCACCATAAATCGTACAATATAACTGTATCGGCACCCGTTAAGTTAAGACCTGTACCACCAGCTTTTAAAGAAATGAGAAATAGGTCTCCTTCACCTTCGTTAAACCGATCACATAGCTCTACACGTTCTTGCGAAGGGGTATTTCCGTCTAAATAAAAGTATGGAATTGCTTGACGATTTAACTCACGACCAATAATAGACAGCATCTTTGTAAATTGAGAAAAGATTAAAATTCTCTTACCAGTACTTCTGCATTCCTCTAAAATCTCTAACAGTTGCTCAAATTTAGCTGAACTCCCCTTGTAATCATCAACGAATAAAGCGGGATGATTACAAATTTGTCGTAATCTCGTTAAGCCAGCTAAGATTCTAATTTTATTTTTACGTAACGTATCTTTGTCTAAATGCTTTAACGTTTCTTCCCTTAATTTCGCTAAATAAGCAGCATATATTCTCTTTTGATCTGGTAATAACTCCGATGACTGTAAGTGCTCTATTTTATCTGGAAGCTCCTGTAATACATCTTCTTTTAGTCGTCTTAATACGAAAGGTTTTACGCGCTTTGCTATATCCTCTCGCCTTAAATCACCGAATTCTTTTCTTCCTGGTAATAATTCTGGGAAGACGACATGGAAGATAGACCATAGCTCTTCTAATGAATTTTCTACAGGTGTTCCCGTTAATCCGAAACGATACTCAGCTTGAATCGTTTTCACCGCTCTTGCCGTTTGCGTTGTAGGGTTTTTAAACGCTTGTGCTTCATCAAGAAATAGTGTATGAAACGGCTTTGCATACAACCTTATATCTCTTCTCAGTAATGGATATGACGTAATTACGACATCAAACTCTGTTATATCCTTTAAAATCTTACGGCGTTCCGTTTGATTCCCATCTGCAATAACTGCTCGAATATGAGGGGCGAACTTTTTCAATTCACTAAGCCAATTATAGACGAGAGATGACGGAGAAACGACTAATATAGGCATGTTCTTCTCACGAATTTCCGATAAAACAGAATCTATAAAAGCAATGCTTTGCAGTGTTTTTCCGAGTCCCATATCGTCTGCTAAAATGCCTCCAAAACGGTAATAGGCGAGTGTTTTCATCCACTCGAATCCATACACTTGATACTCTCTCATCTCTGCATGTAAAGTATTTGGTACAGCAAACTTCAATTTTTTCGGGTTTTGAATATTTTCTACTAACTCTTGAACAGAATCATCCAAACTTAAAACATTTCCTTCGTGAAGTCCGTTCATCCATTTTACACTCCGAATAAGCGGAACATTCACTTCTTCCCCATGTAAAAATTCTTTTCGAATACCCGATTCTTTTACAAACTGATTAATTTCATTAAACTCTTTGCTCTCCAGTGATAATAAAGAACCGTTTGCTAATCGGTAATATTTACGTTTCTCTTCAAGAGCCCCTAGTACACCTTTAATTTCCGCTTCCGGTATTCCTTTTATATCAAAGCGAAATGACAACCAATCTATTCTTTCTTTTCTTCTCACTCTAATAAGAGGAGCTGTGTCCCCTTTATGAATTCGTAATTTGATTGCTGTCGTCGCATAAATATCAAGTAAACCTTTTAATGTTGGAACGACGTGATATAAAAAATTGTACTCTGCTTCTTCATTATGCATAAAGTAACCGCCTTCCGTTTTCGCAAAGGCACTTTCACTCATAATATCTAAAATCTCTTTTTCTTTTTTCTCATCACGATTAAAAACAGACGGCTGTCCATCTTCTTCTAGTGGATTAATTAAGACGTTTCCATAGTGAAATTCAAGACCCGCTAGCAAGCGATTTTTCACTCGATCTAAATATAATTTCGCTTTTAATACGGGGGTTTCAACACGATCTGATACTACTTCATCTATCCGCACAGTTCCTAGCTTCATTAAACCTGGTACAACTTTCGCTACGAAATATTCCATCTTATCCGCCGGAATATATAATTGGTTACTACTAGAGCGATTCATCATTTTTTGTAATTCGATAAGCCGTTTGCAATCCTCAGCGTTCAACTGATACAGTTTCCCTCCAAATAGAGCATAACTATACGTATCCATTACCTCAACTCGTTGTAAACCATCAATATAAAGTGTAAAACCACCGTTACTCCCCTTGTTAAACTCAAAATGTAAAGGAAGTAGTCCTTTTGAAGTTTGTAGACCATGAAAAGATTGTCCATCTTGATTAAGTCTCACACACTCAACTTTAGAAAGTAAAGAAAGCATATCCGTCCAAGACGCTGGTGGTATTAAAATCATACTCTCATCTTGTTTCGCATGAACTTCTAGCGCATCCTCATACATTTTTTCATTGTGATACATTTTAATAAGTTTCTGAATAATCGCATCTGTATCTTGTTTAAAGCTATGTACATCTGGTGTATATGTAAATTCATTGGAACAATTAAAATTTTCTCTTTTCTCCACTTTAGAAAGAAACTCTCTAATTTGATTTACGAAATACGTTTTGGCAAGTTTTAGCTGCATTCCTAGAAGGGCCCCGCCTTGTTTCGTAACTACTGGTGTACAAATAAATTCAACATGAAGTATTTCACGTGTATCAAAACGATGTTGTTTACTTTTTGGTTTCAGTGGTTTATCTGCAAACAACTGAAACATCCCACTTGTTAATTGATCATTTCCGCTCATGTTTTCGCTACTAGTGGGGAGCATTCCACCCGTTTGCTGATTATAATTTATTTGTATCAATACTGCTGCAACATGTTGACAGTACGTTTGAAAAGACGCTAACGAAGGACAACTACATCTCGCAACAACATCACCTTTTTTAGCTTTTTCTACTGTAACATGAAAATTTTCGTTCCCTTTTACCGTTGCCCCGCAAATTTCTTTATTTTCATCATAATGATTTATTATCACTTTATTTGCTTTATAATAAGCTTCGCCTCTTTTATATGAGGTTTCTCCGCATACTTCTTTAATAATTGATTTATTTAATGTAAAACTCATTGTTTTGACACTTCCTTAATGTAAAACCATTTTCTCTTACTTAACATTTTACATGCTTCACGAGAAAATATAAAATGTTGATTTAACAAAAAAAAGATGCTTATTTATAAGCATCTTCTTCACTCTATCTCCATCAACCGTTTCGCTTCAAAATATAACACTTGAATAAATTTCTTCGTATTAATTCGTATATGTCCAGAAGCCGCTACTTCTTCTTTCATCATTTCTGTCATCCGTTTTCTAACTACAGTAAAATCAAAAAATTTCGGTGCATAGCTTTCAAATTTTGGATTTGAAAAGTCTGTTAGCCCAAGGGAAGCTAAATGGTTTAACGATTGATAAATCGCTCTTCGTACCCTTTGCTCAGATGCTTTTTTCTCTTTATCAATATCCGCATCTAAAGCTATATCTCCTAATTTTCTTATCGTAATATGATGGAAAATTTCTTTTAACGCTGGAAATCCAAATTCAAACGTTTGCGCTTTTTCTTGTCCATTTAAATATTCCAGCATACTAAGTAAATCTTTACTTCCATTCTCTCCTGCAATACCGAGCTCTGCTAGTAAGAAACGTCCTGAATCTGCTATCTTTTTTGCTTCTTGCACTGGTTCACTACGCATTTGTGGCTGCTCCCACTGGAACACGTTGTTCAATGATTTTTGAATATCATATATAGAGCGTTCCAAGCGAATACGCTCCATCACTTTTCGTACAACTGATTCAACCTCAATTTTATTTAGTGGTTTTGTAATATAATATTCTACTCCAAGTGTATATGCCTCACCTATAAGTTGCTTCGATTCAACTTGAGAAATCATTATGATTTTCCCAGTAAAAGAGGATGCAATATGGCGAACTGTTTCAATCCCGTCTCGCATTGGCATTAATAAATCAATAAATAAAATATCTACTTTTTTAAAATTTAGTTGATCTGCTTCAATAAAAGCTCCGTCTTCCGATTCTCCAATTACTTCCCCAAGATCGCCATCTTCAATAATTTGCGAAAGCATAGAACGGAAAACTTCATCATCATCTACGATATAATAAAACAACTTTGTTCCCCTTCCCGCTTTAAACTGCACTCCGGTAAACAAACGACAAACTTACACCCTTCACCAGTTTCCAGGTCTTCCAATCTTACTTCTCCTCCGAGCTCTGTTACCATTTCGTTTATGTAAGAAAGTCCAATTCCTGTTGATGGTGTTCCTGTTTGATCATACTTTGAAGTAAATCCTGGCTTAAATACTAGTTTTTTATATTTTTGCGCAATACCAGGCCCATCGTCAATTACTTCAAAAAATATACGTTTATCAAGTTTATATAACTTAATAATGATAGCACCATTATCCTCAATTGCTTCCACTGCATTTGCAACTAAGTTGTTGAAAATTGATAAGACTGTATACACATGATATTCTGCATGTTCACCTTCTATATGTTTAGAAAAACGTATATCTTTTTCCAACATGTCAGCGTACTTTTCATTTATTCTCACAATCATTTCCGCAAGCTCATGACCTTCTACATACTCAGCCACATTTTTATCTAATAACAATTTAGATAATCCTGCAAAAATTCTTTGATTATCCTTTTTTATTTCATGCACTTCTCCCGCTATTTTCAATGCTATTTTACTATAACTTTCTATACTACTCGAATCATCGTTCGCTTGTAAATTACGATATAATTGATACGCTTCTTGTGTAATTAACTCCGCATTTTGCAGCGTTTTTTTCAAATGAACGGATTCCACATATAAATTAGAAAGGTGCATCAACATTTTTTCATTTTCTTTTCGCACTTGTGATTCTTTTAATTTCGTTTCATACAAATTCATCATATTTAAAAAACCAAGCGCAAAGAAACTACGAAAAATAGCAATAATGATTAGCTTATTCACTTCAGAAATTGTTATCGTTGTACCAAGTACTAACATATGATAAATCGCAAGTTCTGACATACTTGCGATAATTTCAATTGTAATCCCAAGGCAGCCAATTATAATTGGCTTCTGATGGAACTTATTCACCCTAAAAAGCGAAAAAAGACTTCCATAAATAAAATAATAAAAGAACACAGGATAGCGCAAATAAAATGATTCTGTCATATGAAATGACCCTTGCAATACCCAATCCAGACATACGCGGAATAAGACTACAGATATACCGACAAGAATACCTGCAGCTGCTGCTGGTATTTTTCTTAAAAAGAGTAACAAAAAGAAGAAAAGCGGTGTCCCGAAGCTAACACGAAACGTATCGTTGAAAGGATGAAAATTCAGCTCTCCAGCAATCGGAACAACAATCATTAAAATAATTAAAAGAGACATATCTTTCTTCCATAATTGATTCCAATTCAAAGCTGCCACTTCCTATGTATTTTTTCAAAAATGTACAAGTAAAGCCCGCTTATTATAATAAACGGGCTTTTTTTCTATATTCTAACCTTTTCTACCGCTTTTATTTGACGATACTCAGGCTTCCACATTGCGTCTTTCACTGCAATCTTAATATCGTTATCACTTAAGTTTTCTCTAGCAACACCTTCTGCAACTGCAACTTTCGCTACTTCAATTGCAACCATTTCAGAGATATTACGTAATTCTTCAACTTCTGGTAAGATAGGTGCACCTGGCTGACTTGTATCTACCATACTTGCAACCGCTTCTGCTGCCGCTGCAAACATACCGTCTGTCATTACGCTTGCACGAACAACAATTGTTCCAAGACCAAGACCTGGGAAAATAAGTGCATTATTTGATTGTCCAATCACATACGTTACACCATTGTATGTAACTGGATCAAACGGACTTCCTGTTGCAACTAACGCTCTTCCTTCTGTCCACTCGATTAAATCTACTGGCTTCGCTTCAGCAAGTGGCGTTGGATTCGACATTGGTAAAATAATTGGTCTTTCTACGTGAGAAGCCATCTCTTTAATAATCTCTTCTTTGAATGCACCAGCAACAGTTGATGTACCGATTAAAATTGTCGGTTTCACATGTTTCACAACTTCAGCAAGTCCGATAGCATCACTTTGTTTCCAATCATTCACTTCAGCTTCTTTTCTTGCATATGGAATTTGGAAATCAAGAAGATCTTCCATATTATCTGTAATTAACCCGTTACGATCAATACACCAGAAACGCTCATGTGCTTCTTGTTCTGATAATCCCGCGCGAACCAGTGCGTCTCTTACTTGATCTGCGATACCGATTCCAGCTGTACCCGCACCAAACACAACTACACGGTGTTCACTTAAAGGTACACCAGAAGCTTTCACTGCCGATAATACTGCAGCAAGTGAAACTGCACCTGTACCTTGAATGTCATCATTAAACGTACATACGTCATGACGATATTTGTCTAAAATTTTTCGTGCATTACGAGAACTGAAATCCTCCCAATGTAAAAGTGCTTTCGGGAACTTATTGCCTACAGCTTGTACAAATGTATCAATAAATTCATCATAAGCCTCACCAGTTACACGTGGATGGCGATTTCCAATATAAAACGGATTGTTTAATAGATCCTCACGGTTTGTACCTACATCTAAAATTACAGGTAATACGCGACTAGGATCGATTCCAACTGCGGCCGTATAAACAGCTAGCTTTCCGATCGCAATGTTAATACCACCAACACCCCAGTCACCAATTCCTAATATCCCTTCGCCATCTGTTACAACGACTAAGTCAATATTTTCAGCTGTTGCACCGATATTTGAGAACGCTTCTTCAATACCTGAAGGATCGTTAACTGATAAATAAACCCCACGTGGTTTACGATATTCATGACTATATCTTTGAATTGCTACACCAACAGTAGGTGTATATACAATTGGTAACATTTCACGTAAATGATCTGTTAGTATACGATAAAACAATACTTCATTTCGATCATGTAACGCAGTTAAGTATACATTCTTTAATAAATCATCCGGCTGAGAACAAAATTGCTCATACGCTCGGCGTGCTTGTTCATCTAACGTTAAAACTGCTGGTGGCAATAGCCCCTTTAGTCCTAACTCTTCTCTTTCTTCTTGTGTGAAAGCTACGCCTTTATTTAAAAGTGGTGTTGATAATACTTCTACTCCTCTTAATGCTGTTTCTAATGCACCATTAGAAGCCACTGTAAACTTACTCATAACATCCCTACCCCTATTCGTATATATCATTTCTATATTGTAAACAAAAAAGAGGGGATTGTCCCCCCTCTTTTTTTAATTTTTCTTTAAAAGAGTTGCTCCTGCAATCCCTGGGTGTGTCATTTCGAATGGGTCTAGAATTAACTCTAAGTCTTCTTGTGACAATACACCATTTTTCACACAAAGTTCTCGAACGGATTGACCTGTTGCAATTGCTTCTTTCGCAACACGAGCTGCTGCTTCATAACCGATATGAGGGTTCACGGCTGTAATAATTCCTACACTCTTCTCAACATACTCTTTCAAGCGATCTTCATTCGCTTCAATTCCTTTTAAGCAATTATCTGTAAAGGCACGGAAACCGTTATTCATAATGCTAATAGATTGAAGTAAATTGAAAACAAGTACTGGTTCCATAACATTTAATTCTAATTGTCCCGCTTCTGAAGCAAGGCAAATTGTATGGTCGTTACCAATTACTTGGAACGCAATTTGATTAATTACTTCTGGCATAACAGGGTTTACTTTCCCTGGCATAATAGATGAGCCTGGTTGGCGAGCTGGTAACATAATTTCTGCTAATCCAACACGTGGACCTGATGCCATTAGTCGAAGATCGTTCGCAATTTTAGACATATTCATCATACATACTTTTAATGCCGCTGACACTTCAGTGTACGCATCAGTATTTTGCGTTGCATCCACTAAATCTTCTGCACCAACAAGCGGTAACTCACTAATTGTTGCTAAATGTTTTACAACCGCTTCAATATATTCTGGATCTGCATTTAAGCCTGTACCAACTGCAGTTGCTCCCATATTTACTTCATATAGATGTTGGCGCGATTGCTTGATACGTTTCATGTCACGTTCAAGTACGCGAGCGTATGCTTTAAATTCTTGTCCAAGACGAATTGGCACAGCATCTTGTAAATGTGTACGACCCATTTTAATAACATGATCGAACTGTTCTGCTTTTAATTCAAATACATCATGCATATAACCCATCGTTTGTAATAAGACTTCCAATGCATTTAATGTTGCGATATGAATTGCTGTTGGGAACGCATCGTTTGTTGATTGCGCCATATTTACATGACTGTTTGGACTAATATAATGATAGTCTCCCTTTTCCATTCCTAATAATTCAAGAGCACGATTGGCAATGACTTCATTTGCATTCATATTCATTGAAGTTCCCGCGCCGCCTTGAATTGGATCTACGATGAAATGATCATGCCATTTCCCATCAAGGATTTCTTGTGATGCTTCTGCGATAGCACCACCCTTTTTCAATTCCAATCTTCCTACATCTGCATTAGCAAGTGCTGCTGCTTTTTTAACAATTGCGAATGCTTTAATTAAACCTTCATGGATTTTATACCCTGTAATTGGGAAGTTTTCTACTGCACGCATTGTCTGTACGCCGTAGTACGCATAATTTGGTACTTCTTTTTCACCTAAAAAATCTTTTTCAATTCGTACTTCATTTTTAACTTCAGTTAATGTTGCCATGATTACTCACTCCTTAACAATCTCTTACGCTGCTTTTGTTTCTTTGACTGTTTCTACATATTGTTTTGCTTTCTCATCATCGAATTCGCCTTCCCACTTCGACATAACAATGGCAGCTAATGCATTTCCTAATACATTGACAGCTGAGCGAATCATATCTAAAATGCGGTCAATTCCCGCAATTAATGCGATGCCTTCTAGAGGTAATCCCATTGATCCTAACGTTGCTAATACAACAACGAATGATGCACCCGGAACTCCCGCCATACCTTTGGATGTTAACATGAGAACGAATAATAGCGTTATTTGCTCCGTCAGTGACATGTGTATACCGTACATTTGTGCAACAAACAATGCCGCTAACGCCTGATAAATAGCTGATCCAGTCAAGTTAAATGTATAACCTGTCGGAATTACGAAAGAGGCAACTGCCTTTGGACAACCGAACTCTTCCATCTTTCTCATTATATTAGGTAAAACAGCTTCTGAACTTGCTGTCGTAAATGAAAGAATAAGTTCTTCTTTTAAAATTTTCATTAATGTAAAAATGTTTACTCCAACCATTCGCGCATTAATACCTAATACAATCACAACGAATAGTATAACAGTTACGTATACAGCTAGCACTAGTTTTCCTAAAGGAAGTAGTGTCACTACACCAAATTTTGCAACCGTAACAGCAATTAATGCGAATACACCAAATGGTGCAAATTTCATAACTTGATTCGTAACCCAAAACATCGCTTCGAGTACACCTTCAAAAAAGTGAAAAACAGGCTTTCCTTTGTCTCCTATTGCTGCAACTCCTAAACCGAATAACACTGAGAAGAATATAATCGGTAATAAGTCACCTTGTGCGATAGATTCAAATACGTTTTTCGGTACAATGTGAACAATTGTTTCAGCAAAACCTTTCTTCTCTGTGGCATCTGCCGTTTCTTTATAAGAAGAAATATCACTTTGCTGCAAACTATTCATATCAACGCCAGTACCTGGCTGGAATATATTCGCTGCAAGTAATCCCATTAAAATAGCAATCGTCGTAATAATTTCGAAATAAAGAATTGTCTTACCGCCCAGTTTCCCAAGCTTCTTCATATCACCTACACCAGCTACCGCAACAATTAATGCTGAAATAACAATTGGTACTACAATCATTTTAATTAAGTGAATAAATATATCCCCAATTGGTGTGATATAAGAAATCGCCGTTTTATTGCCATAAAAGATTGCCCCTACTACAATCCCTAAAACAAGTGCGACAAAAATTTGTGTTGCCAATCCGAATTTTTTCATTTATGTTCATCCCCTTTATGCGAACGCTTTCATTTAGTATTTATAAAAGCTTACTCACACATGATATAAGCGAACCTACAAAATCATACAAAAACCTACAAGTTCGTCACAAAAAATTCAAATTTTTTTCTTACATTTTTCATTGACACCTTTTTTCGTAAAAAGAAATAAAATAACTTGATAAAACATCAGATTATTTCGTATAATCTAAAAGATATATAAATTCAAAATAATCGAGTATGAAAAGGAGTGGATGTTATGAAGAATCACGTGAAGAAGTTCATCATATCTATTTCTTTTCTATTTCATTTTCTTACGAAGGAACAAAGGCATTCGCCTTTGTTCCTTTTTTATTGCAATCTATATAGGGGGAATTGTTATGAAGCCATATAAACGTGTCTTAATTAAATTAAGCGGTGGAGCACTTGCCGATCAATCGGGAAATAGCTTTAACTCCAAACGATTAGAACATATTGCAAATGAAATTTTATCGATTGTTGATTTAGGTATCGAGGTCTCCATCGTCATTGGCGGTGGTAACATTTTCAGAGGTCATCTAGCAGAAGAATGGGGAATTGATCGTGTAGAAGCTGATAATATCGGTACGTTAGGTACGATTATTAACAGCTTAATGCTTCGCGGCGTACTAACAAGTAAAACAAATAAAGAAGTACGCGTAATGACTTCTATCCCTTTTAATGCTGTAGCTGAACCTTATATTCGCCTACGTGCAGTACATCATTTAGATAACGGTTATGTTGTCATATTCGGTGGTGGCAACGGGCAACCATTCGTTACGACAGATTATCCAAGTGTACAAAGAGCAATTGAAATGAATAGTGACGCTATTTTAGTCGCAAAACAAGGAGTAGACGGTGTCTTTACAAGTGATCCAAAACATAATAAATCAGCGAAAATGTATAAAAAACTGAACTATAACGATGTCGTTAGACAAAACATACAAGTAATGGATCAAGCGGCTTTACTGCTTGCTCGGGATTACAATTTACCAGCACACGTTTTTAACTTTGATGAGCCCGGAGTTATGAAGAAAATATGTTTAGGAGAACATGTAGGGACATTGATTAATGATGATGCTTCGATGCTTGTGCATGAATAATAATTTTCCCCATCAACAAAAGGGTGTCTTTTGTAGACACCCTTTCCTATTAATCATCATA
This sequence comes from Bacillus hominis, assembly GCF_030348325.1. Classification (NCBI taxonomy): domain Bacteria; kingdom Bacillati; phylum Bacillota; class Bacilli; order Caryophanales; family Bacillaceae; genus Bacillus; species Bacillus hominis. Next base: position 1,650,423 of record NZ_JAUCFS010000005.1, on the reverse strand, counting down.
AATAAAAATCCACTAATCCCGCCACTTTCTCTTTACAACGCTCCCAGAAAGATATGTTATCAAAAAACTCTTTCGTCATTTCTTTCGAATCATGAAAATCCTCTGTTAACGCCTTATTCACTTCTGATACGATACTTCCACCATGAATATACAAATTCATCTCATCATTTATATAGAAGCTACGTGCAGTTATGTTCGTTGTACCGATAACCGTTAATTCATTATCAATCAGCATTAACTTCCCATGAAACATCCCTTTTTTATAACCGTATACAGTAATCCCATTATTAACAGCTTGACGTATGTACGGATATGCTGCCTCTTTAATGAGAGGAATATCTGGTTTATATGACCAAATTATTTTTACTGTGACTCCACGTTTTTGTGCCGCAATTAAAGCACTCATTAGTTCTTTATTTTTCGCTATAAAATAAGGTGTTGTAATAACAATCGAATGCTTCGCTTGTTTTATTAACTCTATATATTTTCCAGCGACATGGTGTCCATTATAGCTAACCATTGTATGTAACGTGTTTCCTTTACTAGCCTTATTCGTACTTCTTTTTATTTCTTCTTTCGTATCTCTTTTCCAATCTAAGGCGAACTGTTCCTCTAAGTCCTTTGCTCCTTCTCCTCTTATCCGCACATGATAGTCACGCCAATATCCAAAACGCTTATCCTTCCCTAAATATTCATCTCCCATATTAAATCCACCTGTATAACCAATTTCCCCATCAATCGATGTAATACGGCGATGATTCCGGTGATGCAAAGAATAAAATCCGAATGGCAGTTCCGGTTTTCTACTATATGTAAAATGAACACCGCTTTCCTGTAATTCTTTTTTCATCTTTCTTTCAAATGATAAATCATTTATTAAATCAACAGATAAATATACGTTTACTCCTTCTTTCGCTTTCTCTTTTAATAAGTTTAAAAAAGTATGGCTACTTTTATCATCCGATAAAATAAAAAAATACGTATAAATAGATTGCTTCGCTTCCCTTATATCAGTAAATAACTGTTTATAAAACGACTTCCCTTCTACATATAATTGAAAGTCACTATAATGAGGTGCATACTCTGTCGGCATATTTTTCCCAGCTTCCATTTTCCTGCCTAAGGTAACATCGATATGCATCCAAATTAAAATAAAAACGCAAATAGCAATAATAATAGAAGTAACTCGCAATATTTTTTTAATCATTTTGATTTCCTTCCGCTTATTTTCTTTCCACCCTTCTATTTTGTCATTCAAATTTAGATTTCATGCTTCATACAAAAAGGATGTGACTTAGCGTCACACCCTTTTTTATATTAAACAAAGTTCCTCGCATCATTATTTCTTCCAAACTTATAAATAGCAATTAAGAAGAATGCAATTGCGAAAGCGAATAAAATTAAAATGTTTAAATACAACTCCGAGAACGGTATTCCTTGTTGTAGTTTTGATACTGTGTCTAACAACCATCGTTGCGGAAGAAAATCAGCTACTTTTTGTACCGATTTCGGCATAATGTCATACGGAAAATAGCATCCAGCGAGTAAACATGTTGGTACAATGACCATATTTTGCATCGTATTTGCCGATGCTGAGTTTTTCGAAAAAGCGACAATTACTAATGACATTCCAACCGCTACTAAAGCAAATATCATTAGTACACCAATCATCACTATGAAAGGCATATTGATATTGGTATGAAAAACATTCGTTAGAAATAGGATTGTTATCATAATTTGCACTGTTAATATCATCATATTTACCCCGACATTAGATAATATAAATTTCTTCCCATCTATCGGCGTTGATAATAATCTAAAATACGTTCTATTCTCTTTTTCTTTTAAAATATATCCTGATAAGTTCGCTGCTGAAAATAGCATAAACATAATAAGATAGCCCATCGTTTGATTTGTCATATCTTTATTTTTCGAAGTATCTTCTAGCGTCGCAGTTTTTACTTTAAATGAACCTTTTTGATATCCTGCGTACATAGTATCAAATGCACTTTGATCTGTTCCTGCTACTTTACTAATAGATGCTATATTATCAATATAGTTGTATAAATATGACTTTATAAAGGCTGTTACTTGCTCACCTTTAATCGATGAAATTCCAATATGACTCGGCTTCCCTTCTCGAACACTTTCGGAAAAACCAGACTCTAACGTAATAACACCATCAAGTTTTTTTGAAGTGAGTTTATCTTCTACTTCAGACTCCTTAACCATACTCACATTTACATGATTTAGCCCTTCTAAAAATTTCACCGTATCATTTGCTATAGATTGATTTTCTTTATTTATAACCCCGATATTTAACGTTCCTTGCCCTACATTTCCGTATATCGAAAAGGAGAGGAGCGTCCCTATTATCGGCAAGCTAATAATAATGAGTAAACTTTTTTTATTTTTCAAAAGTACAGATAACGTTTTTTGTATGAGCCATAAAATATCTTTCATACTATAGCCCCTCCCGTCTACGTAATGCAATAATCGCAATGATTAAAAAGAGTACTGAAATCCCAAGGTTTAAAGATATTACCGGCAATGCTGCCCCTACATCATTCGCATAAATAATTTTCATAACAGCTGTATTTGCCCACGTTAATGGTGATAAGTTCGTAACGACATTTTCTTCTACTACGAAGTATGCTCCGCCAAAAATAGAAGCTAATTGTACTATAACTAAAACAATCGCTCTAGATGCTTCACCTGTTTTCGTAATATATCCGATCCCTAAACCGAAGCTAATCGCTAGAAAGACTTCTGTTAATAAAATAAGAAATATGATTCCAAGATGGTCTCCCCAATTTGCTTGAAAAACAAATTTACTAAATAAAATGACAAGTAATATGCAAAGGGCATTTGCTACAAGACTACCTAGCACTTTCCCAATGAAAATTTCAGCCTTACTTATCGGCGCAGCAATCAATCGATCTCCTGTTTTACGTACTCGTTCTCCTCGAATTAAAGAACTCGCTCCCATTGCAGCATACAACGCTATCATCGTCGTCATTACAACTGCATAGTAATCCATAGAACCTGGTTTTTTCGCAGCTTGTAAGGATGTTTCTTTTATATAATCGTTATGATTTCCGTTTGAAATAACTGCACTAACCTTACTAGGATCTACTTTCGCAACTTCGATCGCTACATTGTACTTATCAACAAATGTTGTAAGCATCCCTTCCACTATACTTCCCTCAATACTACTTCTATCGCTCCCGTAAAATTTCGCACTATCTTTATTTAATTCTATATAGGCAGCATATTTATTTTGCTTCACTTCTTCTTTCCCATCTATGCCCTCAGAAACTTTTTTAAAGTGAATACCTAATTTATCAACTTCTTTCGTAAATGCTTCAAATGATTGTGAAAACATACTACTTGCTTCATCTTTGTATAGCACTTGTATATCCTTAATCGATTGACTATCGCTATTAAACGCGTTACTTAACGCTGTTCCTAACACAAGCATAAGCACAATCGGAAATGCTAACATAAAAACTAAAGTTCTTACGTCCCTGAAATCCCTCTTAATGTGCATAATTGCAATATTAAAGATGTTCAATTGATGAACCTCCCTTTACCTTTTCTTCATTTACCTTTTATTTATCTCGTAAGTTTCTTCCAGTCAACGTAAGGAATACAGTTTCTAAGTTCGGAGCCTGCTCCTCTAACGAACGAATTTCAATGTCATGATTAATAAAGTGTTGAATAATTTTATTTAAATTATTTAATCCTGCATCAGAATTCACTTTAATTACGTTCTCTTCGATTTGAACAGCTTTCACACCGTTTATCTCTTTTAAATTTTCTACGTCTAAATTTTCTACTGACTTCACTTCAATCCAAATGTCTTTCGTATCTGTAATAATTGCTTTTAACTGTTCTTTCGTTCCTTCTGCAATTACTTTACCGTGATCTACAATTGCTATTTTCGTACAAATCTCTTCTACTTCTTCCATGTAGTGACTCGTATAAATAATCGTGCTTCCCATTTCATTTAATTTTCGGACAGACTGAAGAATGTAGTTTCTTGACTGCGGATCAATTCCAACTGTCGGTTCATCCATAATAATTAACTTCGGTCTATGAGCGATTGCACAAGCGATATTCAGCCTTCTTTTCATCCCGCCAGAAAAGTTTTCCGGGTAACTTTTATGTTTATCACTAAGCCCCACAAATTGAAGTGCTTCCTCTACTCTCGCTTTTAGTTCAGCTCCTCTTAGTCCGTACAATCCGGCAAAGAATTTCACATTTTCATAGGCGGTTAGCTCTTCATATATTGCAATATCTTGCGGAACAATACCGATGTTCATTTTCGCAAATCGATTATGTTTCTTTATATTTTTTCCTAGTATGCTAATTTCACCTTCATTACTTCTTAACAAGCCAGCAATCATATTAATTGTTGTACTCTTACCAGCACCATTCGATCCTAAAAAGCCAAATATTTCTCCTTCTTTAATAGATAAAGACATATTATCTACCGCGATGAAATCACCAAATTTTTTCGTTAAATTTTTAATTTCCAATGTGTTCATCATTTCACCCCTATTTCGGTTTCTCTGCTATCAGTATAAACAAAAAGAATGAACCTGCTCAGTGCAGAACTTCATTCTTTTCACATGAGAATATTCACTTTTTTCATATGAGATGATTCATCCTCATCACACTTTCCTATATCGGCAACAACATCGTTACTGAAAAACCACTTGTCCCATCTACAATAATTTTCCCGTTTACAGACGCTGTTCGCTCCTCCATCCCCATAATGCCGAGACCTTTTTTAACAAGAGCTGCACCTTTTCCGTTATCCTTTACTTGTACTTTGATCATCTTATTAAGTACATGAATATCTATTGAAATGACTGTCGCATCAGCGTATTTCATCGCATTAGTCAACGCCTCCGTAACATTTTCACCGATAATCTTCCACTGAATGGGAGAAATCATATCTAAGTTCCCTTTATAAATGAAAGGAATGTTCACATCATGCTTACCGGCAAATTCCTCTATGAATAATTTCATACGATGAATGCCAATTTGCTCAGTTGGCGGCTTCATATTTTTCAATGTAATCCGAATGCTTTCAATGCCGTCTTTCGAAATATGAATTGCATTTTGTAATAACTCCGCAGATTTCACTTTATCTATTTCCATCAATCTCTTCGCTGCTTCCATTTGAATAAGCGCACCCGTCATCGAGTGACCAATTTTATCATGAATTTCTTGAGATAACCGATTTCTCTCTTCTAACTTAAATGTGTATTCTGATTGCCTTATGTACTCTTTATTTTCATGCAAACTTTTCGTAAGTCGTTGCATATCTTTTCTCATCTTATCGTTTTGCATTTCAAGTTTTAATAGTCGTGCTATATAGCGGCGAGCTATCGTTAAGGAAAGAAAACAAAATGCACTAATAAGCCCATACATCATTTGAATATCTTCACCTATAAAAATAATTGGAAGGATCATAGTGAAAAAAATTAACCATTTCTTTTCTATGTAATAATTTGCAATTTCATATAAGTTCAAAGGTAAAAACAAAATAAATAATGGATGAACCTTCCACGTAAACAATATGATTACGCCAACTGACACGAGAATTAAAACTTTATTGTACGTATCTTTTTTTAAAATAGAAATCATCACATTTATAGAAAGATATATAAGCAAAGTAAGTATAATCCACGGTAAGTTCGCAACATTTAAATGAATGTAGCTGAACACAATATATAAAAAGACAATTAATTTACTTACAGTTAACCAAAATTCCATATCACTAATCTACTTTCCCTGTTAAGTAATAAATCGCAATTTGCGTACGATGCTCTAGTCCAGTTTTCCCTAAAACTGATGTAATATAATTTGCAATCGTTCCTTCTGATATAAAAAGTTGCTTCGAAATCTCTTTATTCGAAAAGCCTTTTGCGATTAATGCGATAATACTAAGCTCTCTTTCTGTAAAAAGACTCTTATCAATTTTAGATTCTTCCTCTTTATTTTCCATTAAATTAGACTTAATTTTATCAAGAACTACATCTTGCATAACAGTTTGGCCGTTATATACGCCTTTTATTGCATCACGAATACGCTCCGGATCATTATTTTTTAATAAATAACCTTTCGCTCCGTTTTTTACTGCATCCAAAATATATTCATCATCATCAAACGTTGTTAAAATAAGTGGTTTCGTTTTCGTTTCTTCACAAATGAGCTTCGTCGCTTCTACACCGTTCATGTTTGGCATACGAACATCTAAAAGTGCAATATCCACATCATGTTTTTTACAATACGCTACAGCTTCTTTTCCATCATTTACAGTATCTAATACTTCGAACTCTTCGTATGTATTTAAAATAATTTTCATGCCTTCTCTAATAAAAGAATTATCATCTGCTATTAATATTTTAATTTTCATGTTTGTTAGTATGGCATCCCCTACTAACATTCACATCCTTTCTCCGCGTAGCATTTCCTCTTTGCTCATTATATACTTCTCTCTACCATTTTTTCACACCTTTTTCATATAGCCCCTTCTCTAAAAATATATTATTCTTTTTTTACAACATGTGTAGGGTGCCTTATTGTTTGTTACGTCTATATAATAGAATGCGTCAAAAAGGAGGGAGAGACCCATTGAAGAAAAACAATTAATCGAAAAAGCACAGCAAGGAAGCGAGCATGCTTTTCGTATCCTTGTCCAAACATATCGTCATTATATTTTCCAAGTTATCTTTTCTATTTTAAGACATGAAGAAGATGCTAAAGATGTTACACAAGAAGTATTCGTAAAAATTCACACCTCTCTCCCTAATTATCAATTTCGCGGATTAAAAACGTGGATGGCACGCATTGCCACCAATCACGCTATTGATTATAAGAGGAAGAAAGCTAGAGAAAACGAAGAACTCTCCTTATGTAAAGAAACTGAAGAAAATATAAAATCCTCTCATAACATTGAAGCTTTACTATTGACGAAAGAGCAAAAGTTATTGATTGCTCAAAAACTAAGAGAACTTCCGGAAAATTACCGTGATGTCGTTCTCGCGCATTATTTAGAGGAAAAGAGCTATCAAGAAATTGCTTTTCAGGAAAACATTGAAGTGAAAACAGTCGAAATGAAACTGTATCGGGCAAGAAAATGGATTAAAAAACATTGGAAGGAGGAAGAGTTTCTATGATGCATTATTCAAAAGAAGATTGGAGCAATTATACATTAGATACTATAGCAAACAATGAACGTGAATCCATGGAAGAACACCTTTATGAATGTGATCATTGTTTAGCACTTTATATGGAAAGTATTGATGAACAAACTGAAAACCTTCCAATGATGAGTGATGATTCATTTACGAACGAAGTTATGACGCAAATTAATTTTGAAACACTACAATCTAATGAAAATATAAAAACAAACCAGCTAAAGCGCACGATTATTCATTACATAATTGCAACTGCGGCTACAATCATTTTTATGGTAAGTGGTCTATTCCATTATATTTTCACAGCAACATCTAATTTCGAGAAATCTTCGAAACATAATGAGACTTCTATCTCACAGCAACTTGTAAACAAAGCAGTACACCCATCAAAAAAGGACGGAGGTTTAAAGCATGAATAAAAACCCCTTTTTAGCACTTATATTAGGGCTAATCCCTGGGATTGGACATTTATATTTAAAGAAATTCGGAAGGTTTATTTTATATAGCGGAGGAGCTTTATTACTATTTATTGCAGCAGTAGGGTTTACCGTTCTTGGAAATCACCAAATTATTTTTCTCCCTTTATTTTTATTAGCAGTATTATGGGTGATAAATATAATAGACTTAATCATTACAATAATGAAGCAATCACCGAAACAGCAAACTGGAGAAAATCAAGAATCCGTTAAAGAAAGCGAACGATTTTATATCATTCTCTTATCCATCATTCCTGGACTTGGACATTTCCAATTAGGACTTATGCAGCGTGGCCTTACATTTTTAGTAGCTTGCACAGGAATCGGGAGTATGATTATATTCGTTGCACTCTTAACATCTCAAGAAAGTTTCCTTATCTTTCTCGTTACGTTACCTGTTTTATGGATTTATAATTTCTTTGATGTTGTTCAGCAACTACAGAAAAAAGAACGTGGTGAACAATTAATTGATCGCACTATTTTCGAAGAGTTTGAAGAACATCGAGAGCAAGGAAAGAAAAGTAAAACATTCGCTTCTATTTTAGCGATGTTCCCTGGAGCAGGACATATGTATTTAGGCTTACAACGTCGTGGTCTTCAGCTTATGGCGGCCTTTTTACTATCTATTTATTTACTAGATTTATTAAGACTTTCTGCGTTTTTATTTTTAGTACCCATCATTTGGTTTTATAGCTTTTTTGACACATTACAGCAAACAGCAAAATACGGAAAAGAACGCGTACATGACGAACCTATCATCGATTATTTTATAAATCATCAAAGATGGATCGGTATCGGATTAATTACACTCGGTGGTTATCAATTATTAGATCAAACACTCCTTCCTATTTTGGACGATTATTTTGCAACTATATTTAACATTCATCTTAGCGAACTATATTATCGCTATTTCCAAACATCTATCGTTGCACTCCTCTTAATTGGTGGCGGCTTTAAATTGCTACTTGGAAATAAAAAAGAAAACAAAGGTGGGACAAAAGAATGAGGACTTGGCGTGTTGGAACATTCTCAATGGGTATTTCCATTATATTGTTAGGGTGCTTTTTACTATATTCAGTCGTAAAAGGAGTTCAAGTATTAGATACACTTACAGCGTGGTGGCCTGTTTTACTTATCATACTTGGCGCTGAAATTTTACTATACCTTCTCTTTTCTAAGAAGGAACATTCATTTATTAACTATGATATTTTTAGTATTTTCTTTATCGGAGTTTTAGGAAGTGTTGGAATTGCTTTTTACTGTTTATTATCAACTGGATTACTAGAAGAAGTTCGTCACTCTATTAACACAACGAGGCAAACGAGTAATATTCCAGGCGGACAATTTGATATACCTGAATCTATCAAAAAAATCGTAGTAGATGCAGGACATCAGCCTCTAACGATAGAGGGAAATAATACAAATCAAATTCATCTTTTGGGAACTTATGAAATGACGACGAAAGCAAATGAAAAACTCAATTTAAAACGAGATGATTTCCTTTCAGTTCAAACGGCTGGAGAAACGATGTATATCACTTTACAATCATTACCTGTTCAGCATACGGTATTTAATTCAGCACCACAGGTGAAACCAACGCTTGTTCTTCCGCAAAATAAAAATGTGGAAATCCGTGCTTCAAATAACGAACTATCTCTTTATCCAGGTCAATTACAAAATAATTGGTTTGTACAGGAAAGCTCAAGAGTGTCTGTCCATCTTGCAAAAGAGAGTGATGTATCTTTAACAGCAGTAACAAATCAAAAAGAAACACATGGAAGCACACCTTGGGAACAAGTAGAAGATTTAACGAAAAAAGAAAATAATTCTTCAGAAGAACATCCAGAATTAAACAACCAAGAACATTGGTATAAAAATTCGATTAAAACTGGAAATGGCACGTACAAGTTAAATATTGAGAAAGCTTATAATTTAAATATGAGCGTTATTGAAAAATAAGAAAAACCTTCCACAATTGTGGAAGGTTTTTCTCATATAATCGCTTTAATTCCTTCTAAAACTATTCCAATCATAAAGCCACAAACAGCCCCGTTCACACGGATCCATTGCAAATCTTTACCGACATTATTTTCAATCATTTCGATTAATGTTTTATCGTCTAACTTATCAAGGTTTTCTTGCACAAGCTTTCCAATTTTCGAATGATTCTTTTCAACAAAAATGACAACTTGTTTTTGTAACCACTCTTCTATTTTTTGAACGGTACTTGCATCCTCTTTTACTTTATTCATTTGCGTTTTTAAAAATGGAACAAGGTACTTATCAGCAAACTCTTCATTTTGCACGAAGGTAACTGCCCTACTCTGTACTTGCTCTAGCATTTCTTTTATTTTGTCAGTAGCATCCCAATTTGCAATCCATCTTTCTTTCCAATTCTCTAATTCCTGTAATAAAGCTTCGTTTTCCTTCACATTAATAAGCTCTTGACGAATCTTCATTAATATAAGCTGTCTCGTACTATTATCAGCATTTTGCAAACTGTTAATATTACTAATAACAAATTTTTGCAAGATGCTGCCGATTTTATCTTCATCTACAATATTCATAAATGACTTCAAAGTAAACTGTAAAAATCCATCTACTTTTATGTTTTCCATCGCCTTCATACCTAAGCTTCCTAGCTGATAACGTGCTTCATCTTGAGCTGTCCAATCTTTCACTTTTACTAATATATAATCAAGTGTCTTTTCATCATATTCTTGCACAACTAATTGATCAACAAGCACTTGTAATATGTTACTTGTGTTAATTGTATGCAAATACGTTTTTAATTCTTTTTCAATAATAACAGCTAATTTTTCTGTATCTATTTGAAGAATCGCTTTCTCAGCAATTGTTACAATTCCTTTTTTCACAGCATCAGACTGTAACTCTTTCTCAGCAATTTGCAGTACCATTTGTGCTAGCTGCATGTCTTTTACTTTACTTGTAATACTTTCTTTCGTCAGCCATTCATTTTCTAACGTAGAAACGAGCCCCTTTGTTACCCGCTTACGATTTTTTGGTAATAATGCTGTATGTGGAATTGGAATTCCCAACGGATGACGGAATAAAGCTGTAACCGCAAACCAATCCGCAAGTCCGCCGACTAACCCAGCTTCAAATCCCCCTTGAATAATCTCTCCAGCTACCGTTCCTTGAAAAGGGATTGAAGCCGCAAAACCTACTCCCATAACCCCAAGCGAAATACCCGCTATATATTTAGTCTGTAATGACATCGTATACACATCCTCTTATTATGTAAAATAAAGCTGTTTGTTATATTTATTCAATATTAGCTATCCCTTATATATACTATAAAGAACTATTGTGAAAATAACAAAGAATTTTATGTACATGAAAAAAATGAGGCTGTAAATAGCCTCATTTTTATTTTAACGTTAATTCCACACCTGTTTTATAATACCCATTCATCACGTCTTCTGGAACCATACTCCCACCAGTTCCCCACACGATATGAGTACCTTTCTTCACCTTCTCAGTTAACTGTTGCTTTTGTAAATACTCATTTTCAGCTTTACATACATTAAGCGGACCTATCATACCCGCTAACGCCGAAGGCTCTAAATAAATATTTTCAGTATCAGCCAGTTCTTTTAATAATCTATACAACTCTTCATCACTTACTGTGTAATTTCCACTCAAAAATGGTTCCATCGTTTTACCGACAAATCCAGATGGTCTTCCTACCGCAAGTCCATCCGCATCGGTTACATTATCAATCCCGATATCTTGAACGGCAATTTTATCGTGAAGCCCCGTCATTAAACCGAGTAACATACACGGGGAATGTGTCGGTTCAGCAAAGAAACAATGCACATTGTCTTTATACAATAACTTTAAGCCGAATGCTACTCCGCCAGGTCCGCCCCCTACTCCGCATGGAAGGTAAACGAATAAAGGATGTTCTTCATCTACTACAATCTCTAACTCTTCTAATTGCTTTTGTAAACGTGATGCTGCTACTGCGTATCCTAAAAATAAATCATGCGAGTTTTCATCATCAACAAAATAACAGCTAGGATCAGCATCTGCTTGTCTTCGTCCTTCTTCTACTGCTTTACTATAATCAGCCTCATATTCAATAACATTTACACCTTTACTTCTTAATAAATCTTTTTTCCATTGTTTCGCGTCTGCTGACATATGAACAGTCACATTAAAACCTAGTTTCGCACTCATAATCCCGATGCTTAGTCCTAAGTTCCCTGTCGAACCTACCGCAATAGAATATGTTGCAAAAAACTCTCTAAACATATCACTATCTAAAATTGAGTAATCCTCTTGTTCTGTTAACATTCCATGCTGCAATGCTAATTGCTCAGCATGTTTCAACACTTCATAAATGCCGCCCCTAGCTTTAATTGATCCTGATATTGGAAGCCCACTATCACATTTTAATAGTAATTCTCCTAATATTGGTTGCCCGTAATTTTTCTCTAAAGATTGTTTCATAGCTGGTATTTTCACTAAAGGGGATTCAATAATGCCGTTCGTTCCTTTCGTTTCAGGAAAAACTTTCGCAATATATGGTGCAAAACGCTTTAATCTCTCTTCCGCGTCTTTTACATTTCCTTCATTCAGCGGAGAAGCTTTTATTGCTGATTCGTATTTTTCTATATTCGGGTTTACCCAAAATACTTCTTCCGTTGCAATAAGGTTATTTACTAATGGGAATCGTTCTTTTAATACCTCTATCTCCTTCATTCCTCTTCCTCCTCATATTCTTGTAGCTAGCCATATAATAAATTATAATTAAATTAATTTAAATATAGTTTAACATAAAATTCAGTTTCGGTTAATTTTAATTTAATTTATTTAAGTATAATTTAATAAATATTAAGGAGCATTTATTATGGAAAATATAGATATCGGGAAAAAGATTGAAAAGCAAAGAAAAGAAAAAGGATTAACTAGTAAAGAACTAGCAAAGATGGCCGGAATCACACCATCAATGCTTAGTCAAATTGAACGTGGTTCCGCTAACCCTTCCATTCAAACATTAAAGGTCCTCGCAAAAGCTCTTGATGTTCCAACATTTAGTTTTTTACTTGAAGAAACTAATACAAATGATCTAATAGTGCGTTCTAATAAAAGAAAAAAAATGATTATCGATAATTTATCATATGAATTGTTATCACCTGATTTCACAGGAAACTTAGCAACAGCAATTATGACTATCCCACCGAATACTGCTTCATCAGAAAATGTGCTAGAACATAAAGGAGAAGAATTAGCATTTGTATTAGATGGGAAAATCATATTGCACTTAAATGAAGAAGAATACACATTAGAAACTGGTGATAGTGTAAAAATACCGGCTTATTTAAAGCATAAATGGGTGAATCCATTCGAGAAAAGTGCGATTGTTTTATTCTCTGTTACTCCGCCGATTTTTTAATTCATGTGATGATAAAAAAATAGCCATGCACGGATGCTCTCCGTACATGGCTATTTTTATTTTTTTGGTACTAACAAAATCCCTAAACTAATAACACCAAAACTGAGTATTTGCTGTATTGAAAGACCAAATAGAACTGAATTTTGTTCACTAATAAGTGAAATAATGATATGAGCAATTCCCTCGCAAATTAGAAAAAAGCTTATATTCTTTCCATTTCCTAATCTTTCATTTTTAATCCATAACGAGCCAATTATACCGAGTGCAAGTATAATCTCATATATGAAAATAGGATGATACAAAAATTTCGATTCATATATTTTTATTCCCCATGGGAGTGTCGTTTGTATACCTACTTCTTGATAGAATAGAAAATAAAAGATAATACTCACACATAATCCGAAGGGTAATGTATCAAGTAAAATTCGAAGAGAAAATTGCTCTTTTTTACTTTTCCAAACAATGTATATACTAGCCATAATAAAACCTACTATAATATGCTGAATACTTCCTACAGCTAATAATGCTTGCATTGGCACCCCAATGGCCCATACCGGATTTAAAATTGCCGGTGCGAATTTCCATATGAATACAATGATGAGAAGACCATTCGTTACTGCATCCATCATTTTTTCATATTGAATAGTTTGCTTTTTCATCCTTAGTTTCATCAGAGTAAATCCAAATAGACTTCCAATTATAAGAGATACGGGTTGTAACCTCACGATCCACTCCATCACTATGAAATCCCCTCTTAATTCTCAATTATTTTCTTAAACTTCTCTTCTAATTGATCTGGAGGTAATACACCTCGTGCATGATCTACAATAATTCCATCTTTATTAACAAAAAATGTCGTCGGTAAAGAAAATACTTTATAATCTATTCCAGCTACTCCGTCCATATCTAATAAAACAGGAAACTTAAATCCATGACGCTCCGCAAATGCACTCGCTTCTTGTACTGGATCCCCGATTGTTGCATTTACCGCAAAAATTTCAACATTCTTTTTATATTTATCATACAAACGAACTAAGTCAGGAGCCTCCATTTCACATGGACCACACCATGATGCCCAAAAATTAATAACATATGGTTTTCCCTTTGCATCATTTAACGAATACAGCTTCCCATCTAATCCTTTTAATGTTATGTTTGGTGCTTTAAATCCCACTTGTGGCAATACTTCTTTCTCTTGTAACTCCGCTTGTTTCGCTTTTCTTTCTTTTTCTTCTTTCTTTGAATTATAAAAATTAACCCCTGCCCAAATTAGTGCCCCGGCCAGTATAATAGCAAGTAGTTTCTTCACTTTTCTTCCTCCTAAACACACTACAATTCGTAGTGTTAACTATTAAAAAAAAAGGCTATATGCACTCTCCAACAATAAGTACAATCGACATACAAAATAGCCCTAACGTTACATATACTGAATTCGTATGTAGTGGCATATTCAGTTTAACAACTTTCTCATTCAACACTTGCTCAATCCGTAAATTAATTGCAGTTTTCGCAAACGACGCTGTAATACATTGATTTTCCATCGTCTTTATTTTAATTAACTTTAATAATGCACTACCTAGCTCAAATGACGATTTCATTTTTTGCATCGCATATTTATCAGCTGATAGCTCTTGATATACATGATAACGCTGCAGCATCCCTTTTAATATAGGAATATACATCATTCCCTCAGCTAACAATGTAAAGAAAAATAACTTTAATGGATCTCGATTTTTTTGATGATATTCCTCATGTAATATAATCGCATCAATTTCTTCCTCTGAAAAAGCCTGAAACATTCCTTCTGAAATAACAATTTTCGGTCGAAATAATCCAATTGTAAATGCTGTAATCTGTAACGTTGGTAATACGTACACTTGCTTTCCTTTTCTAGTAATAGACACGAGACTTCTTTTCAATTTTTTACTATCAAAAAATTGCTTCCAAATTCTTTTACTTATAATGATTACAGTAAATAACAGTAATCCGGCTATCATTATACGAAGTATTGATAGTTCCCTCATATGTTTTTGTAATTCAAATAAACAAAATTGCGAAAGGAAAAATGCTTTATTTTGAAAAAGAAATGGGTATGTAACGTAGTACATTAACATACTAAAAAAAAGAACACTAGTAGTCACTGCTAACAAAACGATTTTACGCATTTGCCACTTCATTTTATCGGTCCTCTTTTTTTAGCTGACTTAATTTCTCTTCTAATTTTTTTATTAAAGATGGATCAGCTTGTTCTAACTCATCTATCATATGGTTCACAACAAGATCTCCAAATTCACCCATTAATTCCTGTGTCATTTTCTTCGTTTGATTGGATAAAAATTCTTCTTTCGTTTGTGCAGCACGATACATACCACTTCTTTTCACGATATGCTTTTCTAAATGTGCTTTCTCTACTAATCTGTTCATAACTGTCATTACAGTATTAAAATTCACCGGGGATTCTTCACTTAATTTCTGTTGCACATCTTTAATGGTAATACCCTCAGTAGCCCAAACAATTTCCATTATTTTCGCTTCAAGCGGTCCGAAAAAGTGATTTAACCCTTGCTCATTTAACTTGTAGTTTTGAGTAAACATCGCATGGCCCCTTTCACACTACAGATTGTAGTATAAAATATATAGAAGGTCAAACATGAATGATATTAACTGATACTTAAATAGATCCTAATCTTCACTAATTAGTTATTTGTACCGCGTTCGATTCATTGTAAACCTAACTTCTCTCCAAATGTATCATAGAGATAATATTCTAATATTTGCACACTAAATTTCTCATTACGTCCGAGTGCAAATAATTCCCAATCTTTTGCTACGATAGTATCTAATGGAATAACCACATTATCCACCATTTTTGTAATTTCAATTATATTACTTTCCACATTTACTTCTGTTTTAAATTCAATATTTTCTAATACTATATGTGAACGTCTTCCTGATGCAAAAAAAGTAAAGTTAGGATTTTTAAAAATTCCAATTTCACTCTCTAATGGATATAAATATTTGAAAATTATATCTCTGTGTCCATCTTTTATTATTTTTTCATCTTTTTCATCATCTAAATATTCTTTCACCTTAGCTGCAAACTCAAATCGAAAATCCACACTTTCACGCTCCCTCTTTTCATTCTACGCCAATAGATATATTGATATAATTTTACCATATTATAAAATAACTTCCTATAAAAAGTAAAAACCTCTGGTATTCCCCGCACTTTTTAAATACAAACACTCTTTCAATATTAATTAGTACGTCGTTATATTCATTTAAACATATTGTTTCCATACTTTGAAACAATATTATCCAGTATTATATATCAATAAAGTGAAACTTTAATCAGTGGGGTTTTGTTCATCCCCCACTGATTATTAGCCTTCACCAACTGGGCGTTTACGGGCAGCCCGACTGCCCGCAAATAGCGGGATAAACTGCTTCTAATTCCTTTCTATCTGCAGCTATCGACACCTCATGCTATTTCAATATATTGTTTGCTTTATTTCCCCTTATTCATTAAATCACAGAAGGAATGTAACTCCCCACTATCGAATTTTTACATAACAAATATTATTAGGTGGTGCTTTACTATGAAATTAGCTGTCATTGGTGGCGGTGATTTACAAGATCCAAATCACTTGCATATTAATGAACGACTTATAGAATTAACCAATAAGCAATACCCAAAAGTATTATTCATTCCAACAGCTAGTCGTGATGATGAAGGATATATAAAGTTATTTTTAGAAACGTTTGAAAAGCAATTACATTGTGAGGTTCAAATTTTACGTATTATAACCGAAACACCTACTAAATATGAACTAGATGAGATGATTCATTCTGCCGATTTAATTTATCTTGGCGGTGGGAATTACGTTCATATGCTTGAACAATGGAAAGAGCATAAACTAGATGAAAAATTACTATTTGCTTTAAAACGCGGAACACTTATTGCAGGATATAGTGCCGGTGCGATGTGCTGGTTCACATCTAGTATTCGTTCAGATTATGAAGGTTCTGGTTATATAGAAAGTAGTGGCTGGAGTATTGTTAACAAAAGATTTTGCCCCCATTACAATCAATTAAATAGAATGAATGCCTTCCATACGTTTTTACAAACTCACCAAGGTAATATAGAGGGCGTTGCATTAGAAGATAATTGCGCTTTATATATTACAGAAGGTTCATTTGAAATTATCGGTGAACCAGATACAGCTTGGGAGTTTTATATGAATAATGGAAAACTCATTAGACAACATTTTGACATAACTTTAAAAAGTTATTTATAAGCATTCATCAAAAAAATGTCCCTAAGTATATAGACTTAGGGACATTTTTATCTTTCAACTCACTAATCGTGTAATTCGTTTCTTCTGCCATGAAAGCTTATAATATGCATACTGTAATATTAAGCTGACAATGAATGCCGCTGGATACCCAATCCAAATCCCTTCTATACCAAGGCTCGTATGGTAAGAAAGATAATACGCTACAGGTACTTCAACAAGCCAGATTGATACAACACCAATCACAGTTGGCCAAAGTACTGTACCACTTGCTCGCATTGTCGCACTAATAATTTGTGCATGACCGAAAATTAAGTAACTCCATAATGTAATCATAACTAAGCTATGAGCAATTTCAATTGTATTTTGACTCGTTAAAAATAGTGATAAAATGTCTCTTGAGAACAAGTAAATAAGTGATATTAATACACCACCGATGACATAATTCATGATAATTCCGGCCTTTACAACTTTCTGCAATCGATCAAATTGATTAGCACCAATTGATTGCGCCGCAAAAATGGAGACAGTAATACCAAGACTAACGGCTGGCATTTGTACATAACTTGCAACTTGGTTCACAACACCATAAGCAGCTGTTGCATCCGAACCGTAACGATTTACAAACGCGATTACCGCAATTTCAGATAATGAAACTAATATCATATTAATACTCGCTGGAATACCAAGTCGTAACAATAACTTTAATAACTCCCAGTCCATACGAAGATATTTTCTTACTGTCCCATCTAATTGTAGTGGATGATTTTTCTTCTTTAAATACACTAGCATGACAATAAACGTAATAACTGTAGATATAACAGAAGCATATGCAGCTCCATAAACATCTAATTTTGGAGCTCCTAACCAACCAAAAATAAGAACTGGCAATAAGATCATATTTAGCGCTGTACTTACGATTAAAAAGTAAAATGGCGTTTTAGAATCTCCTGTACCTCTCATAAATGTTGTGTATGCAAAATATAAAAATAATACTGGCATAGATATAAATAAAATTCTTGCGTAATGCACACTTATTTCAATAATATTTTCTGGCGTTCCCATAAGGCGCATAATATCCATCGCAAAAATACTACCTATTATCGCCAACACGACTCCGATAATAAAAGTAAACGTCAGCGTCGTACCAACGATAGCTTTTAAGCGCTCTTCATTTTTAGCACCAAATGCCTGACCAATTAAAATTGAACTACCAGAACCAATTCCAATTACAAATGAAACGAGCAGGAAAAATAACGGGAAGAATGCCGATATAGCTGCTAGATCATTTACGCCAAGCCATCTTCCTACTACTACCATTCCAAATAACTGTCCAACTGATTGTAATACATTACTTAAAAGTAACGGCACTAAAAACATGGACATCGATTTCCATATCGGCTTATGTTCCGTTTCTGACTTCTGTGACTCTACACCTTCTTTATTGTTATCTGTAGGTGGTTTCAAATTTCATTTCTCCTTTTATTTAAAATCTGCACGGTTAAATCCGTGCTCAAATAATTGTAATTACTCCAACCATTTCTATACTGTTTGCTCGTTAAAGCAAATGCTTCTTCTACTCACTATTTTCAAATTCATCATAGAACTTTAACATATTTTTCGTATCTGTAATCCTCTATCTCTTTGTATAGTTGTTTTTATTATGTGCATCTATTCATTTTCTTCGCTTCATTCTTATAACTTCACCCAATATTGGCTTCCATCAGCTGTTCTATCTAAAAAACCATATTCGATTAAATATCTTCTTAAAGTTACAAAATCCGGATATACATTTTCTAAAACTGTATTTACTTCTTTTTCAGTATACTTTTTATTACTATCGAATTTCTTCACTAAATGACGTAATATAATTAATTTACGCTTTTGCTTTTTCGGAAATTTAGAAAGCGGCCCATCCAAACCTTCTGTAAAATGTGTTGTTAAAACTTCAGCATTTTCTTCTTCTGTAATATTGTATCGATCATCCACCATCGTAGCTGTTCTATGAATCGGTACAAATTTAGTTTGAACTTTTGATTTTTCTTCTGACAATTCCATTAACGCTAAAAATACTTTCGCTTGCTTCATTTTCTCTCGCAATGTAAATCGATGATTGCGAATCGTCGACGTGCTCCCGCCATCCATTTCTTTTACAATCTCTTTATCGTTAAGTCCCATATGGAAAAACTGAACCATTTTCTTTTGCAAATCAGTTAAACCTGTAAACTTCTTATCAAGATTTAATAAATATTCAAACATAGACGTATGCTCATTTTGAATATGCAACTGTACAAACTTCTCTGCTTCATACAAAACTTGATTTTCTTGATAAATAACCCCTTTGATAAACGTTTCGCCACAAGCTAAACAAATATACTCCTCTGCTACCTCGTCAAATACATACCCTTTCTTCAATTCCTCTACCGACGCATCCCAAAACTTCTCTGATATATCACTCATACTAAACACTCCTTCAAAATGTTTATTTAAAAACAAACAAATTACAATAACGTTTATTATCACTTCATCATCTTAACATATAAAAAGTAAACATTTCAATGTTTCGTTTACCTATTTTATAAACCTTTATAAAAATGTTTATCTAACTATAATATTCAGGACTTATCACACCGAAAAACGAATGTATTTTAACAAACTAATTATTATGGGATGTGAAACAAAACATGACTACTATTCAAGATCCTTCCAGCATTCAATTTTAACTACAAAAAAGGTGTTTCCGCATATGGAAACACCTTTTACCTTTTATATATTTTATAAACAACCTCTACTAAAACTTTACTTGCTTGTACAAATACATGTTTTCGATTTCCATCCTCAACGAATCTATTTGAACAACCACTAATCATCATCATACAACTAATTATGACTATTACTTTAATACTTTTTCTGCAAATCATTTTATGCAACTCCACTTTTGAAAAACTTCATTTAAATTTATCCCATCAAAAAAAGTTTACACGAATAATGAAACGCAAAAATATGTAATGTTGCATATTTTTACGTTTCATTACAATATTGTGATTTAATTATTTTAATAACTGGTATACCGAGGTGATTTACTTGAAATTTAAAGCGAAAAAAAATCCATTTCATATCATTTTAATCTCATTGTTTTTAGTTGTTTTTTTCATTTCTCTATTCTTTCAAAATGAGAATTCTATTTTTTTCACTCTCATGATGCTCTTAAATATCGTGAATCTCTCTTCTTTCTATTTTTCTCATTACAAAATAACGGAATCTGCCCTTGTTGTTAAACATGGTTTCATACTCCGTACTGAAATTCCATTTGAAGATATACGTCACATTAAATACTCTGGTAAAAAGCTTCGTTCAGAAAATTGGACAAGACAGCAAATAGAAATTCATTATAATTTATTCGACTCAGTAACATCTTTCGTACCACAAGAAGAGGAGAAATTCATTTCACTCTTAAAAGAAAACTGGCCAAATGTAAAAATAATCAATAGCACCTCAAATGAATAGTTTTGTTTGAGGTGCTATTAGGATAACTATATAAGAATTGAATATCCTCCCAAAGCAAAACTGCCGTTTACATATTTATTCTCCCCTCAGGCTAACTATCCAATAGTTAGTCTGTTTTTTATTACGTAAAGATACTACCCCTCCATCACAAACAAACGATACAAACATACACTATTTCTAAAAAAGTAAACTTCTACACAAAATGAATGAAAGGTGCTTATTATGTATGAGTTAAGTTATGAAGGATTAACAGGTGAAATTATTACAAGATATGATTGTGAGTATGAAGAAGCTAGACAAGAATGGAATCGAGCTATTCAAAAGTTTCCTTTAGCTATCATTTATTGTTTTACGAAATGGGATGTTAGTAATGCGATTATTTGGGCGAGAAAAAATGAAATTTCTATTCGCATTCGTTCTGGTGGACACCATTACGAAGGATATTCTGTCGGTAACAACGTCCTCGTAATTGATATAAGTAAAATGAACTGTATGCAGCTTAATGAACATAAAAATACATTAGTCATTCAAGGTGGTGTTCAAAATAAACAAATCTATGACTTTATCTCTTCAAGAGGTTATCCATTTCCAGGAGGAACTTGTCCAACTGTTGGAGTAAGTGGATACACTTTAGGCGGAGGTTGGGGCTATTCTAGTAGATATTTCGGCCTTGGTTGTGACAATTTAATAGAGTTAGAATTAATCGACTATAAAGGTAAAGTAATTACAGCTAATGAAACTTACCACAAAGACTTATTTTGGGCTTGTCGCGGGGCAGGTGGCGGAAATTTTGGCATCATTGTTTCGTTAACTTTTAAACTCCCTCCAATAGTTGATAAAGTTACTTTCGTTGAACTATATTGTCCTAACGCTTCAGTAGACATCCAAAAGGAATTTCTTCACACATGGCAAAAATGGCTAGTAAATTTAAATAGTAAAATGACAATTGGTGCGAGCATATACAACTCTGCTGCGGAAGGACTTGCAATATATGGACGAGGTTTATATTACGGTACCCCTGAAGATGCATCATTCATTTTACAAGATTTAGTCAATATAAACGGGGTGAAGGTGAATTTACAATATATTAGTTTTCTTGAAGCAATGGACATTGTACAATCTTCATATCCACCGTCTGAACAATTTAAATCTACAGGCCGGTTCGTTCATAAACAATATAACGAGGAAGAAATCGAAAAAATTATTAGTCTTATTGAAGATAGAGCTTCCGGCAGTATTTTTGCAGCTATAAGTCTCTACCCCCTTGGAGGAAAAATTCAGGATGTAAGTAAAGATGCGAGCGCTTTTTATTACCGCGATGCACATTATATTCTAGGTATCCAAACTATATGGGAAGATCCGATTTTTAAAAAGGATAATTCCCAATGGTTAGAAAAACGATTTGACTATATAGAATCCATAACAGAAGGCTCATTCGTCAATTTCCCATACAGCGATTTGAAAGATTATATGAACGCTTATTACGGAACACACGCGAACAAATTAAGAAAAATTAGTAAAAAATATGACCCTTTATGTGTATTTACTTTTCCACAAGGAATTAAAAATTAATATGCGATAAAAAAGCCAAGATTCTAAACTAAGAACCTTGGCCTCTTCTATTATTCTTTCGGAGCAATCATTTTTTTCGGGTCTACAATTTCATCAAATTGCTCTTCTGTTAGTAATCCTGATTGCAGTGCTGCTTCTTTTAAAGTTAATCCATCTTTATGAGCATGCTTTGCAATTTTCGCAGCATTTTCATACCCGATATGTGGGTTTAGTGCGGTTACAAGCATTAATGAACGATTTACATTTTCATTAATTACTTCTTCATCTGCTTCAATACCGACTGCACATTTATCATTAAATGAAACAGTTGCATCGGCTAATAAGTGAGCAGATTGCAGGAAGTTGTAAGCGATAACTGGTTTGAATACGTTTAGCTCAAAATTACCTTGGCTCGCAGCAAATCCAATTGTTGTGTCATTCCCCATAACTTGTGCTACAACCATTGTTAGCGCTTCGCTTTGCGTTGGATTTACTTTCCCTGGCATAATAGAGCTTCCTGGTTCATTTGCAGGAATAATAATTTCCCCAAGACCACTTCGTGGACCACTTGCAAGCCAGCGCACATCGTTAGCTATCTTCATTAAATCAGCAGCTAATGCTTTTAATGCTCCGTGTGCAAATACAACTTCATCATGGCTCGTTAACGCATGGAATTTATTTGGTGCAGAAACAAATTGTTTACCTGTAAATAGACTAATTTCTTCTGCTACCATCTCACCAAATTTAGGGTGCGCATTAATTCCAGTTCCAACCGCAGTACCACCAATTGCTAATTCTTTCATATATGTATTGCTATCTGCAATCATACGCTCTGTTTTTTCAAGCATACGGTGCCATCCGCTAATTTCTTGTCCTAACGTTAAAGGTGTTGCATCTTGTAAATGCGTACGACCGATTTTAATAATATGTTCAAATGCAGTTACTTTTCCTGCTAATGTTTCTTTTAATTTCGTAATAGCTGGTAATACATGATTTTCTACTGCAATTACACACGCTACATGAAGTGCCGTTGGGAACGTATCATTTGAACTTTGAGACATGTTCACGTCATCATTCGGATGAATATGTACGTCAGATCCCTTTTCTTTCAAAATTTGATTACCGCGGTTTGCAATTACTTCATTTACATTCATATTCGATTGTGTACCACTACCTGTTTGCCATACGACAAGTGGAAAATGTTCATTCCATTTTTCTGCGATAACTTCATCAGCAGCTTCCACAATTGCTTGTGCTTTTTCTTCTGATAACTTCCCTAATTTTTGATTGCTAATCGCTGCACTCTTCTTTAAAATCGCAAATGCTTTTACAATTTCAAGCGGCATATGCTCTGTTCCAATCGGAAAATTTTCCTTACTACGCTGTGTTTGTGCTGCCCATAATTTATCAGCTGGAACTTTCATTTCTCCTAATGTATCTCTTTCAATTCTGTACTCCATTTTTTCATCCCCTTGAAAATAAAATACCTACATTTCTCATTTTAACAGACTTTCACCCAAATGATAAGAATTCTCACTCGTATATATAAAAAAAATACCTTCTGCCACCGCAGAAGGTATTTTTTATGATGCTTGCTTTCCTTTTTCAGCGTCATCTACATACCAAATGAATTTGCCCGTATATCCGTAAATAACTGCCAAAATTAATGAAACGAAGCTTAACCACATAAACGGAACGTATGAGAACGTTGCCACACCTAAAATACCAGCCATAAAAATACCATTATCCGACCACGGAACCATACCAGAAGTTAACGTTCCCCCTACTTCTGAGTTACGCGCTAATACACGGCGGTCTATTTTTAATTTATCATAGCTATCTTCCATAATTTTCGGTGTTAAAATAAGTGATACGTACATCGCACAACCAAATATATTAGCTAAGAATGCCACGATTAATGTAGACAATGTTACATTACCTGCAGAATTTAATTTCTTCTCAAATTTTGATACGATTACTTTTAGAACACCTAGCTTTTCAAGTAGTCCACCAAAACCTAAGCCGAAAATAATAACGGCTACTGAACTAAGCATACCGTTAATTCCACCACGGTTTAATAACTTATCGACAAACTCGACGCCAGATTGAATTGAGAATCCGTTATATGCTGTTCCAATTGCCTCTCCAAAGTGCATCCCTTGGAAAAGAGTTGCCCAAATTGCACCAATTAAAGCTCCCATAGCAATTGTTGGCATAGAAGGTTTCTTCAGCGCCAATAGAACAATAACGATTACAGCAGGAACAAGCATCCATATTTTAATATCAAATTGCTTTAATAAAGCTTCTTTTAAAAACTCTACTCTATTTAAATCTACATTATCCCCGCCATACATCCATCCAGCAACAGTAAACATAATGCTGGTAATAATAAAAGCTGGAACGTCTAATACGAGCATAGCTCGAACGTGAGCAATAACATCTACTTTTGCCATAGAAGCTGCAAGAACTGTGCTATCAGAAAGTGGTGATAATTTGTCTCCAAAATAAGCTCCTGAAAGAACTGCACCCGCAACAAGTGGAAGTGGTAATCCAAGCCCTTCACCAATCGCCATCATAGCAATACCAGCTGTTCCAACTGTTCCCCATGATGTTCCTGTCGCGATAGAAGTTATTGAACAAATAATTAAAGTTGCCAATAAGAATATGCTAGGGTGAATGAATTCTAATCCATAATAAATTAATGTAGGTACAACCCCGCCAGCAATCCATGTTCCAATTAAAGCTCCAACTGCAACTAAAATAAGAATTGCTTCTAATCCATTAGAAATCCCTTTCGTAATTGCATCTTGCAATTCTTGATAACGAAATCCTAACCTTAATCCAAGCGCAATAACTAAAAACCATGAAATAAATAGCGCTAATTGAATTGGGAGATCAAAAATCGTTTGGAAGGAAAAGACGACAGCAAGAAATAGGAATAAAAGAATGATAATTTCTAGCATGGAGGGTAATCTTACACTTTTCATTTTTTTCTCTCCTTACAAGTCGATAACATGATGTACGTCGTCTTACGTGTATGTAGTATACAATTAGTGAAGACAAAACAAAATTTTCATATTATTTCGATTTATTTTTTCAGTATAATATATTCACAACCCTTTCTATTGTAAAAGTAGATGCTACTTTTCGCAATGGAAAATATAAAAAATGTTGTATTTTTATTTCTTTAAAAAGAACCATCAAATAATAATAACCTTTTTATTATTTGCCATAACAAAGATTTGCACCGCTGTTCTCAGCTCATATGTAGTACTTATATTTCCCCGTATCCAAAAGAGCACACATCATTTATTACAATACAAGGGCTGGTGAATCGATTGCGGCATTACCTAAAGCTGAAAAAAATCAAATTAAAAATCCTGCTAGCATTTCAACACCAACCGCTCTACAATATTTTTTCATAATCAAAAAAAGAGCATGTTACACTTTTATGTAACATGCTCTTTCTTTACTACTCTATATGGCTATGCCTGAATGTCTGCAAATTCTTCAATATGCTCGTACTCTTTTTCCAATTCCTCCAAAGAAAGCTCGTATAATTGCCGATCACGAACCTTAAACACCCCTGCTCCAATTAACTCATCAATTAAGTGCCTCTTACGATTTTCAACAGCAAAACGGAGTTGACTACTCATCTTTTAAAAAACTCCTTTCTACGATCATTGAAAATGATAATCTTTATCAATTACCACTTTTGATTATAAAAGATGATTCTTAATAAGTAAAGTAATCTTATGAAATATTTACCTTACAAAGTATTTGTGGCCACATTATATATATGTATGCCACGCGAAGAATGTTATGACACTTTTTCGTACCCTTTTTCTTTCATACTTTGCAAGTTGTCTCATTATGATTAAATTCACCCTCAATTTCTACTTGAATGGTGACATGTTCTACATGAAATTTTCTCTTTAATACATCCGTTGCTTCTTTCAATACACTTTGCGTTTCATTACCTTTAATAATAAGATGGCAAGTTAATACTTGAAAATCTGATGTTACAGACCATATATGTAAATCATGAACTTCTTTTACAATCGTAATATTTAATAATGTATTTTTCACCTCTTCAGCATCTATGTGCTGCGGTGCGCCTTCCATTAATATATGAACTGTATCACGTGTTACACGCCATCCACTTATAATGACTAAAATAGACACAAGAATACTAGCAACCGCATCTGCGGCATTCCAATCAAAAAATTTAATAAGCAACGCAGCAATAATTGCCCCGACTGAACCTAATAAATCGCCTAGTACGTGTAAGAAAGCACTTCTTAAATTCAAATTACCTTTCACATCTCCGCCTCTCATTAATATCCAAGCTGATAAAATATTAATAAGCAAACCAAGTACAGCAATAATGAGCATTCCATTACTAGCAATCTCAATTGGTTCTGTAAAACGACGAATTGCTTCAATAAAAATGTATATAGAAATGACAATAAGTACGACACCGTTACATAATGCCGCTAACATTTCAACTCGCTTATATCCGTATGTTTTTGCAGCCGTTGCTGTTTTTTCTCCAAGCTTGAACGCAAGTAAGCTCAGCGCTAAGGATACTGCATCACTTAACATATGCCCCGCGTCAGATAATAGTGCTAAGCTATTTGTTACAAATCCACCAATAACTTCAGCAATCATAAAACTGGTCGTTAGTAGGAAGGCAATTAGTAACGCCTTTTTATTTTTTGAATGACCGTGATCATGTGAATGTCCCATACAAATACTCCTTTAACTGCAATATCTGTATGTTAGTATGAAACAAACTCCCCATCTTTATCCCGAATTGACTGCTCGTAAACGTCCGCTTCCTCTGTATACACACTTCGCTATTTTTCAAACAATTCCTTTTTCTCAAATAAAAACAAGACTACTTCTTTTTTATTTTCATATCGTTTACTAATGAAAGAATTTTAAAGGGGGTTACTAAAATGAAACGTTTATTTCTCTGTATGGAACGTGAACTTGTTGTAGTGAAAGAACAATATGGTAACTATGAAACAGCGTATCACTTACAAAATATGCAACCTACCTGTATTGCCGTGGATCCATTTCAAAAGAATCGTGTATATTGCGGAACATTTGGACGAGGTCTATGGTTAAGTGACGATAGCGGAGACTCATGGAGACCAATTGGAGATTCTTATCGTTACTTTGATTTCCCAAAAGAAGATGGTATTTTACATTCTTCGATCACTTCCATTACGATAAGCCCTAATGAACAAGTTAACGGATATGGAGTCGTTTATGTAGGGACTGAACCTAGTGCTTTATTCCGTTCAGAAAATGGTGGTGAAACGTGGACTGAACTTAAAAATATGAAATCATTATTATCTTCTTATACGTGGGCTTTCCCGCCTAGACCTTTTACACATCACGTACGCTGGATTACAGTTGATCCAAACAATTCAAGTACAATCCACGTCTCAATCGAAGCTGGTGCTGTTATTCAAAGTAACGATAAAGGACATACATGGATTGATAAAAAATTCGGTGCTCCTATCGATGCTCATCAATTACTTATGCACCCTGAAGCACCAAATCGCCTTTATGCATCATGTGGTGACGGATTTATGGGCGGACCTGATCGTGCATATCTTGAAAGTTATAACAGCGGAAACAACTGGATTTCATGTAGTGACGGACTTGAGCATCATTATTTATACAGCATGGCTATCGATCCAGCTGATTGCGATACGATTCTCGTTTCTGCCGCACCGAGTGCTGACCTCGCTCATCACCGTATTCCTTATGAATCTTATATTTATCGTAAAACGAAAGATACTCCGTTCCAGCAAGTGCAGCAAGGACTACCATCAGCAATCGGTACAGTCATTTCGATGTTTGCTACAAATCCAGCTGAACCACATACGTTTTACACTTTAAATAACAATGGTATCTTTCAATCTATTGATAGCGGAGAAACGTGGGAACAACTAAACATTCCGTGGAAAGATGAATATAAAACACAGCATCCACATGCATTGCTTGTTACTAGTTCTTAATAAAAAGAAGACTGCCTAACGGTTTCAGGCAGTCTTTTTTTTTATTTCTTTAGGTCAATCACAATATCATCTAATACAATATCTTTACTCTTCGCTTCTTTTTTCGGCACTTCTATTTTCTTCTCTTTCCCATTAACATACTCTACTCCACCATGATTTTCAGGTGTATGAACTTGCAAGTGCACGTGAGGTGTAACGATAAGCTTTGTTGCATTTTCGTTTAACTTTTGGAATGTAGCACTCCAACTACTTTTATGTGGCTCTGCTACTGTACCAGTTCCGCCATTTCCTTCACCTGCATATCGATTTCCTAAATCATCTTTTATTTCTAATTCAACATCTGCACTATCCCATATGCTTCTTAATGCCTTAGATTCTTCCTGATTGAAAAAAACGATAAATGACATAGGGGTTACTTCCATTTTGTCTATATTTACTTTTATGCCTTCTTTTTCGGAAGTCTCATTAACCTTTACTTCCTTTTTTAATTCTTTCGCCTTAGCATAAAAAGTAGAGCGCGGAACCCCTGTCATTTTCGAAATGTCATTTACACTCAAACCATTTTCCGTTCTATTAAAGAATAGGTTCATAGCTTGTTTAACACACTTTTCATCCTGCCCTTTTCGTCCCATATGCTTACCTTGAGCCTTTGCTCTTTCTCGACCTTCTGATGTTCTTTCATTAATCAAATCTCTTTCAAATTCAACAATAGCACCTAACATTGTAAACATTAGTTTTCCTGCAGGTGGAGAAAAATCGATTTGCTCTTTTATAAATACAATCGAGATATCCCTCTTATCTAATTCACGTACAATTTTGTGCAAATCAAAAGTAGAACGAGCTAAACGATCAATTTTATAAACAACCAATTTATCACCAGAGCGCAAATAATCCATTGCATTACTTAACTCTTCCCGTTCACTTTTTGCTCCACTTTGTTTCTCAGTGAATATCTTGTCACATCCGAACTCGATTAACTTATCAATTTGCAATCCTAAATCCTGATCTCTTGTACTAACCCTTGCGTATCCAATTAACGCCACCAAACCATCCCCTTATCGTCCAAAAGTCTCATATGTTTTATACATTTAATTTCAGACTAACTTTTAGATGATAACAAGTAGTGTTTCCAATTAAATTCGAGTCTCTAAATATAACTGTCTAGAAGTTTCAACTTTTAGACAGGGAAGTAAGACATTTATTTTCGTTCGTTGTGTTCGTTTGTTTTATTAGTTCTTAAATCGAATTGCAACTACATTCTTCGTATTTAATAAGTATAAACTTAGAAAACCCATAAACAAAAAAAGAGTACTGTGAAGAAACGCACTCATTCAAAGGACTTTACCAATCCTTACGTTTATCACAATCACAGTCGCGGTCACGTCTACAACGACGATCATCACAATCTCTATGTCTGCGTCTGCAGAACATTAAATCATCCCAAAATCTATTACAATCTCGGCAACGTCTGAAATTACAATTACATCCCATAAATATAATTACCTCCTCTTAACTTTAGGATTCATCATATTCTATGCTAAAAAACAAAAACAGCTTGTTTACTAGTCTACTTTTTGCATTTTAAAGTAATAATAATATTATTTAATCTTCAAATTGCAAGTCTATTTCATCCCTTAACAACAAATAAGACGCCACCCAGATCACGGCAGCGCCTACGATAATTGCTATTGGTTTAATCATTGTTTCTTTCAAGTAATCCTAACTTGTGTTCAATATTTAAAAACGAGTATCCATGTGCGAAACCTACAATTCGAATACCTGGAGCATATCTATGTTCTAATTCCTCATTATAGGTTTTCTTATAATACGCTAATTTAGAAGTGATATTATCGTTGTCATTAATAATAACTTCATCACTTGGAAATCCATCCATTTCAATTTGAACTGCTACATACTCTGTGCCTTCACTTGCAGCTTCATTAAAACACTTTTCCAATCCTTCTAATGTTAAACCCATCATCCATTACCCTCCTATTCAAATGTCCATTTTGTTCAAAATAAAGAGCACCTTACGATTGTAGGTGCTCAAATATATGAAATGGGGCTACCCCATACTCCAATATATGCTTGTCCCTATTAAAAGGTACAAAATAAAAAGAGTACCTGTCATTAGGTACCCTTCAAAAAATAAGTATGGCGCTCCAAGTTTCATCTCATATGATAACTCGTCCCACGAATTCATCATATGCTTGTCTTATTAGAATGTTCACTGGTTTAATGTGTAATTTCTATATAACAAAGACAAAAGCGCCCGTTATGGATGCTTGATTATCCTAAAAATACAGTTGTTGCAGTTTTTATAGCGAGTGCTTTCATCACTTCAAATGGAATATTCCCGCCTTTTTCTGCAATGGTTTGTTTCAATTTATTCCATACTGTATCATTTCTTATTGCTTCTAAAAATTCATGGCCGTCCCATGTTAGAGAACTGGAAATACATTCAGCAGTATTTCCACCATATTGTATGCTATTTTCAGTAAAACCAGCTTGTTCCAGTAATCTCAAATGATATACAGCAACATTAACATCAATATCGTCCGGTATTTCCAAGACATAACTATTAATATCCTGTTCCTCAATAAGTACTAGAAGCCTTCTAATTAAGTCCCTATCTCTCTTCACATTCCCACCTCATTATAACAAAACAAAAAGCCATCACCGAAGTGACAGCTTTCACGGGGATGGGAGAAAAAGCTATTGTTTAATGACATAGGTATTATGGAGTACAATTACTTGTTGTAATGGTTAACTGCCAGCCGCCCATACTACCACCTTCACCTGCGTTATCATCGAAGACGAAAAGCATCCATGTCCCATTGGGATCTGTAAAATTAAAGGAACTCAACATCGAGCCTCCAGATGGTGGTGGGGCACCTGGGAAAGGATCAGTATTTGATACTGAATCCTCATAGTTGGCTGGCTTAAATGTACCGGAGACCAAGGGACTTAAATTAGGTAATGCAGTTAGTGCTAAATCATCAAGTATAAGATTCACGCTGATAACAGTATCCCGGCCTCCTACATCCGACATGATCGTAGCGTTCTGTCCACTCGGTCCCACAAGCATAATATCAATATCTCTCGGTTCGCTGTGATTTAAATCGATAAGTTTCACAGTAACTTTAATAATTTTACCTGTCATACCCGAGACAGCGATCGATGATGGATAAGGTGTGGCTGGACCAGCTTGGGGTATAATAATCGTAGTAGGGTTTAGAAATGTCTCTGTTTGAATGTCACATGCTGGCGGACACAGACATGGCGAAGGACATGGCGAAGGGGGACATTCTGGCGGGCCCGGCGGTATAAATCCTGGCGGACACGACATTACACATTTATGTTTTTGAAAATTGCGATAATAACTCATTTATTTTTCACCTCATATTTTTTATTATTTAGGCATCTAACATCTTATTCCCTAAACATTGTTTTAGAAACGGCACATGTCCACTAGATATACCAAAATTCAAGAGCTTTTTAATTTCTGATAATCCATTTTATTTGGAATTAAAAAAGTTATATTAATCTAACATAAATGCTTATTCATTTTTCTCTTTTTTATAGTATTGTTCTTGATTTTTAGTTGGAAACTTGCTTTTTGTCTGTCGGCTTGGTGAGAAAAGCAAACGATCCGAAAAAAGTTTTGATATTGAGGGTGGAGATTTTTGAGTGGTTTTCTCAAAAATACTACCTGTTCCTTACGGAACTTTTAGCTCTATATATAAGAATGGGATAGAGAAAACGAACAAACCTAATGATAGAAAAGGTTTGTTCGTTTTTCCTTGCTACCGATAATTGAGACGTTATGTAAACTTCACATGTATAGGGTATACATCATTACTTTATATTGAATAAATATAGACAAATACACAAGAAAAACATGCTCATTTTACATTACATATAATAAATGTAATACGTAAAGGAGTTTGATTGTTTATGTCATCAAAAAATAGAAAATACTTTGATCCTTGTCATATGCCTTGTGCGTTTCCTGTTCCTATTCCAGGACCTACCTCCATCGATTTTGATCATAAAAAAAGATGCTTGAGTCTAGTGCAAAATCCCAGTTTTGAAGCCGGTTTAGCCGAATGGATCACAAGTGATAACTTATCAACTATCGGTGAGGCTCCGTTTGAAGGAAACCAGGTGGCTAGGATGCCTGAAGGTGTAGCCCATATGTTTCAGGATGTCTATTTGCCATTCAAAACAAATTGTTCCTTATTTTTAAGTTTTAATGTTTTCGGTGTAGATCCTGTACCCAATCTAACTGTAGAAATATTGTGGCTAAATGCCCACCATCAGGCGATCGCCACTGGATTAAGAATGTTTATTCCCGAGGGCACGATTACTGGCACTAGTAATGCTAGGATTACCTACTTTGACATTACCGACTTCCGCCCTGAAGGCGCTGCCTTTGCAAGGATACTGTTTAGTAAGAGAGAGGGGACTTTTATCGACATAGACCAAGTAATCCTCACCCCGGTTCTTACACCCAATCTGGTACAAAATGCGAGCTTCGAAGTGGGTTTGGCGTCTTGGAACTCGAACACCTTTATACCAAATTTTAGAAAACCCTTGCAAGGTGCTGCGGATGTTATTGCTGCCCAAAGCGGTACACTTTTCCAGGATGTATCCATTGCTGACCAACCTCCTAATTCTCCCTACTTGCTCAGTTTCGGTGCGTTTTCTGAGGGGCTCCTCTTCTTGACTATTCAAGTACAATGGTTGGACACTGCAAACAATATCATCGGATCACCAGGGCTGGAGCTTACGATTCCCAATGAAACATTGAAGAATCAGGAGAGTTACTTAACTTATCTCGATATCACAGATCGTGCCCCTCTTGGAGCTGTTACTGCACGGATCCTGTTTTCCCCGGACATTGGTCCTGATTCGGGAAGCACGTTAAAAGTAGATAAGGTCATTTTGGTCAGGGTTACTTCAACCAATCTCGTGAGCAACCCTAGCTTCGAAGACGACTTAAACGACTGGACAGTAGTGAATACAAGCTTAATTACCGAAGCTGATGTTTATGAGGGGGATGCTGCTGCCCTTGTTAATAATTTTGGTGGTGTAACCTTCCAAGATGTTCCTATTGCTAATGCTGCGGACCATTGCTTCTTGTTTAACTGCGGTATTAGGATCTTCAGATTTGGCATGGGAGGTGCTGTAAGTAACGTCCTGGTTAAGGTGCTATGGCTAGATAACAGCGGCAGGGAGATTGGTGAGGGGCTTAGCCTAGTCTGTTTTGGCCAGAACGATGTACTACAGTTCCCTAAATGGCTAATTTATACCGGGATCACTGAACCAGCACCACTAAATACTGCTGCAGCTAGGATTCAATTTACAAAATTATTTTTTCCAAATGGTTTCTTAGAAATCGACAAAGTTGTATTGGGTCGTTTGGTTTAAGGGTGCCCCCCCCCGACCGATTTGAGAGGAAAATGAATTTTTGGAAGGAGAATCTCAATCAAACTTTTTACTTCAATTCGAAGTAGAAGATGTTGATAAGACTTATAATCATTTAAGAGAAAATGGGATTAAATTTGTTACTAAACCACACGATCGTAAAGAATGGAGATCACGTAGCGCACATTTTCAACATCCAGATAAGAACCTTATTGAAATATATAAAATGCTGTAATTGATTAAGAATTTTTCAACACTTATAATAACTCTGCCTCGATTTATTCGAACAGAGTTATTTGTGTTACTACCGCTAACGATAATTATGTAAATAAGCTGTCCATATGGGCAGCTCATTTACATAATTATCGTTATTGGAAGTGAAATGTGCTTATACATCCAAGCTGTTGATGATAGCTAATATTTGATGATCTGTCCACTTGCCATTAATCTTTACATTTTCTTTAGCTATACCTTCTTTTTTAAATCCTACTTTTTCTAATACACGAATAGATGCTATATTGCTAGGCATAGCTCCTGCTTCAATTCTATGTATTTTTAATTCTCTAAATGCAAAGTCTACAACAAGTTGAAGAGCCTCTGTTGTATAGCTCCTTGAATTATGCTCCCTATCTAAGGTAAATCTCGTATAACAGCTTTGGACGTCCCCCCTAGCAATTTGAGTTAATGAAATGTCTCCGATAAGTTTATCAGTTGCTTTTAAAAAGATTCCAAAAGCGTATACTTGGCCTTCATCTTTCTTTTTAATGCCCGTTCAATGCGTATTTTTTGATGTTCTTCTGTGTAAAAGACTTCTGGGAGTAATGGACAAACTCTTTAAAAAAATTCGCGATTTCTAGTATGTAAGTTAGCTAACTCGCTCGCGTCAGAAATTTTGTAAAGTCGAAGATATATTTGTTGCCCTACTAGCTTCATAAAAACCCTCCGATATCCTTTTAATACAATTTTATTCTCGTCAAATCTTATAAATTCCTTTTGTATATTATATTCATGTTAGGTTAACATAACGTCTCATTATTGGAATTCAATGTATCTAGGAATTTACAAAAACCCCCTCCAGAAAGCTGTATAAACATAAAAGACCGTCCTGATTGTAAACGGGACGGTGGTTTTAAAATAGAAAAGTTTCATTATCTAAGGGATTGAACAAAGATATTTCATTTAATGTGTAATTTATGGAAGCATGAATGGAGACCAGGCAGGTTCAAAAGAATACCTTTTGACAACCGCAAGAGGGTCTGGAACAGTGAGTATGTCAACTCCTTAATGCTCGGTCGGAAAAATCAGCCTTCCGCCGCTTACCATTGACATACACCCAGCATTTCCATCATCCTCAGACAGGATCACCAGGAATAGCTATACCAAAAAATCCGCGATTTCTAACTTGAGCTCTTACTACATGCTCATAATCTCCTATATTCGCAACAATTCGATAATGTATCGGATCTGTCGGTACTATCGGATCTGTCGGTGTATCTACCCAAGTAAACGTGGAGTTAAAGGTATAAAGAGTCTCATCATTCGTACCACTTGCATAGCTTCCAGATATAAGCGTATCTGTCAGCAACATATTATCACGGAATAACTTATACGTAATGGCATTCACGTTAAAAAAAGACCCACTCCCATTTCCATTTCCTGGATCAGCAAAAATTTCTGTGCTGATTGTCGCATTTAATTGGACTCTTGCCCTTGCTACTTCTCGTGCAGGGACTGAGAACTCCATAATTGGAACATCAAGCTTATTTTCCGGAAGATCAATAGGATATGGTTCTGGTGACAAAGGAGTAAAAAATAGACGGGGAGACGGAGGGACTGGTTGATGTACAGGAAATGCACACGGATAACATATTTCTCTCTTATATTTCATTATTAATTCATCCTTTCGTTTGATTATGCTTTACTATATGCATGTACGTAACAGAAGGAGAGTAAGTGTGTACTTTATTCATGTTCAGTTAACATAACCCCACTTATCGGTATCCAATGTATCTAGAAACCTAGAAAAGTACCTTCAGAAGATCAGAAGGTACTTTTCTTTCACATAATCAATTAATTAGTCTTTAAACAAACCGAAAAAACGTTTCCGTTTTTGTTTCTGTATAGCTCTAATGTTTTCAAGCAATAACTGATCTCGTTTCTCTAACTTTTTCTCTATAAAGACTTCTAATTCACCATTCTTCTCCTCTACTTCAGTTAATTTTCTCTCAGTATTAATTAAATGCGGTTATCAAGTCGGAGAAAGGCACATTAAGGTTTTTTTTACGACAATACATCAATATTTTCTTTTTTATAAGTGGTAAGGAATTTTACATTTGGTAACGATATCTAACGGGTTCTGAGCAGCACGATGGACGTCAACAAGGTCGTAGTTTCATTGTAATTGAAAACGCTGCAAAGCAACAAAGATATACTATGATTTGATTTCATCATAAAAGAAATCGAAAGACTCAAAAATAAAAAACTCATATTGCTCTTTCTATAAATCTTATTAGCGGGAATTTCTTTTATTTTTATATAAGTATAAAAAAATCTAATAGAGGAATATACCTCATAAAAGCATCTCCTATTAATAAAATACTGATAATCATAGATTATTGTCTGTAGTTCATTAATAAACTTCTATAAATAAATTTCAAAAACTAGTATACATGCTCATACACAAATGAAAAAAAACGAATATATTAACATTGGATAGTTTTAAAAATCTAAAGTAATTTCAAAAAGGAGATTAGATAATATGAGCGAACAATGTCCAATTAATGTACCTTGTCAGGTAGACGGACAAACTCAAACACCATTAAGTGATGCAGCTGCAACACCAATTCTTACTCCAGGAGCACCGATTGTAAAAATACCAGTTGTATTAGCAGAAAGAACAATTCAAATTGTTGTAGAATCTGATATTTCATTAGATCCTCCAGCAGTTGAAATCAAACGCATCTTAAAAAATGCATTTTTAACACAATGTAAGTTAGTTCCTGTAGCGTTTACTCCAGTAGCAGGTACAAATTACCGCCGAGTTACAAGAGCAAAATTATTTGTACAAGGATATATTCGTAAAAACATTGAATATGCAAATGACGAGTGTAATGGAGTGCTATATGACCGCATTGCTAATGTTCCATTTTCTGGTTTTGCTGATTTAACAGCTGGTGATTTTCTATCACAAGCTATAATAGCAGCTTCCTCAGATACTACGTCTCACTTTATTAATCCTAAAAATGGTGATTTACCACGTTTAGACAAGTACTTCTTCGAAAATACAGTTTTTTATAACGAACAACCATATTGCGAATTAGTCAGCGCTCAATTTTTCGAGTTAGACTTTTCCCCTTGTCCAACAGATTTAAACGAACCATTTGAAAGTCTTCGTGAAAAAATTGTACTAGATCTTACTTTAAAAGTTTTACAAGTACAACAAGTACAAATATAAAATAAAAAGCACTCATTTTGAGTGCTTCTTTATTTTATAAATTTGTAAATAAGAGAACTTCTTATTGTTCAAAACCAACCTACTTAAAATGAAATGTAATAAGTGAGCTTTGTTTTTTACTACCGATAATGAAACCAGCATGGACAGACGTACAAGAAAAACATGCTCATTTTACATTACATATAATAAGTATGATACGTAAAGGAGTTTGATTGTTTATGTCATCAAAAAATGGAAAATACTTAAATCCTTGTAATATACCTTGTGCATTTCCTATTCCTGATCCTATTCCAAGAAAAGGTGGCCTTTGTAATTGCTGTGTTTCACCTATGCAGAACGTTTTACAACAACTTATCGGGCAAACTGTGATTCTTGGCACTATTGCAGACCAACCAAACACGATACCTCGTTTCTATTTATTCACTATTACTTCCGTGAATAATTTTTTAGTTACAGTTACAAATGGCACTACATTCTATGTGGTCAATATTTCTGATGTAATAGGAGTAGGATTTTTACCACCAGGACCACCTATAACATTACTTTCATCTGCAGATTCAGGGTGCGAATGTGATTGTCGTGAACGACCAATTAGACAAGTACTGGATATACGTATTGGTTCTACAGTGGACCTTGTATTAAGTAATGGTTCTACTACAGGAGATTTTAACGTGGAACGAACAGGTCTTGGAATCGTGATAGGTATTTTTTCTATAAACCCATCTCATCCAACCGATTATAGATTTGCTATTTCAACTTGTAAAATTACAGCTGTAAATTTATAAACCCTACTACAACTTAGTTCGTGGTGGCGACGATTATGGGGGAATCACTAAGTCCTATGCGTTTATGTCGCGAAAGTTACTTGGCCATGAGGGTGTAGAAGCTCGTGGTCAAGTAAATCGCTCTTAAAACACTTTCTAAATCACTATCTCTATTTCTTTTTTTCTCGTTGATTATGAATCATGGATAAGTGTACAAGCAAAACATGCTCATTGTACATTACATATAATAAGTATGATAAATAAAGGAGTTTGATTGTTTATGTCATCAAATTATAGAAAACACCCCGATCATTGTTGGAATCCTTGTGCCTTTCCTATTTCAGAACCACCAAGACCTGAGATACAATCAGCATTCAGGGCTGTT
The DNA here is from genome assembly GCF_030348325.1 of Bacillus hominis. Taxonomy (NCBI): domain Bacteria; kingdom Bacillati; phylum Bacillota; class Bacilli; order Caryophanales; family Bacillaceae; genus Bacillus; species Bacillus hominis. The sequence goes on along the minus strand of NZ_JAUCFS010000005.1, from coordinate 1,611,890 downwards.
AGAAATGGAACTAATGAAGCTTTAACTGTTATTCAAAATAATCCTAAGCAAGTTTTATACCCAAATCAACAATACGATCTAATGAGTGAATATGATGCTAATACTTCCAATTTTAGTCCAGCAAAAAAAGGTATATATTCTATTATTGCAAGTGTCGGATTTACTCCTGATGATCCTGCTGAAGAAGATTTTAGAGTAACATTATCCATCAAGGTAGGTACTGATATAGTAGCCAGTGATAATGAATTTTATGATGAAGGTACAAATAATATTGTATCTGTTTCTACTAACATTCAGTTAAAAGCTGGAGATGTAGTACAAGTATTGGTAACAAGTACCGTAACTGGGAAAATCCTTTCAATTCCTGCATCTACACATTTTGAAGCTACGAGATTTCCATCTCCAACAATGTAAATTAAAAACTAACTTCATACAACACTAATTATGTGAATGAGCTGTCCATATGGGCAGCTTATTATATTTTTTGCTTAGCATGGGGTTTTCCAAAATGCTGGCGGTACCCCATCGCTATCAAGCTAAGGTCTTACACTACCCATAAAGCAAAAAAGGCGTTATCCTTTCTGTAGAATTATAAGAAAGGATCGCGTTTCTTTATGAATCTTTCGATTCTTGATGAACTTCAACCGATTGCTGAAGAATTACAACGACATATGTCTTCTCATGTTCTAGAACACTTAGCCAAAGAAAAAGGATTCGTTCAGCGAAAGAGTAAATATCAAGCACAGGAGTTAGGTGCTTTATGTGTATGGCTTAGTCAACAGGTCGCAAGTACATCACTCACGCAATTATGTAGCTGTCTTGAAGTATCTACAGGTGTTCTTATAAGTCCTGAAGGACTTAACCAACGATCTAATGCTTCCGCAGTAAAGTTTCTTGAACAAGTTCTAGCTAACCTTCTAACCCAAAGAATTCATTCAACACAGGAAATAATTCATCAATATACCACGATCTTTAAGCACATTCGGATTCTAGATTCTACAACATTTCAGCTTCCAGATAAGTTTTCTTCACATTATCAAGGCTCAGGTGGAAGTAGCCATACGGCAGGAGTCAAAATTCAATTGGAGTATGACTTATTGAGTGGGAAGTTCCTGTACGTTTATGTAGGAGAAGGAAGAGAAAATGATAAAACCTTTGGTTCAACAAGCCTAAAAACCATTCAACCAAAAGACTTGTATATAAGAGATTTAGGCTATTTTGACTTACATGACTTACAGAAGGTTCATGATAAAGGCGCTTACTATGTCTCACGTTTGAAATTAAATTCTCGAATCTATCGTAAGAATGATGAGCCAGAGTATTTTCGAAACGGGACCGTGAAGAAAGGAACACTCTATATTCAATTAGATATGGAAGAACTCATGAATCAATTGCCCCCCTGGTCAAACATTGGAAATTTCAGAAGCATGGAAATCTTTCTTTCAAATTCACAAGTGCAAAGAAATCAAGAAAGAACGCTTAGAATGTCATTTATACGGTCAACTTATTAGCATTTTACTCTGTTCATCGACGTTGTTTAAAATACGTCAGTTACTCTTAGATAAGAAAAAGAAAGAGTTAAGTGAGTACAAATCCATTTATATGATAAAGAATTATTATCTATTGTTTTACCATGGATTAAAAAAGGACATCCAAGAATTATTAAAAGTTTTTCTGCGTTTATTTTATCTTTTAGAGAAAAACGGACGGAAATCTCACCGTTACGAAAAGAAAACAGTCTTTGATATCCTAGGCGTTATGTATGATTGTACGTTGTCACAGAGTTTCAAAATTGCATAATATTTTTCAAAACACCTTTTTGATAGGTTTATTTGTTATGCACATTTTTAGTGTAGTCGTAGAAATTCCAAAAAAATACACTCACATATACCCTCTTGATACCCTTAGCTTGATGGCGATGGGGTAAAACCACTCTTTTATACAGAAAGAAATAACAGTATTATTTTCGGTTCTGAAATAAAATCATTATTAGCTCAACCCTCTGTTCCTACTGAAATAGATATGAATGGAATAAATGAAATATTTGGATTAGGCTTATTTCGAACTCCAGGATGTGGCGTCTTTAAACATATTCAAGAAGTTCGTGCTGGACACTCTATAACATTTACACATGATAAAAAAGTAGTTAAGAAGTATTGGAATTTAGAAAGTAAGATCCATACAGACTCTATCGAAGACACATCCTCACACATTTTATCTATCTTACAAGATACTGTTGAAAGACAACTAATATCAGATGTCCCGCTCGTTTGTATGTTATCAGGAGGATTAGATTCTAGCGGTATTGCTGCACTAGCAGGTAAAGAATTTGCAGCGGAAAATAAAACCCTTCATACGTATTCAATCGATTTTGTAAACAGCGCGAAAGATTTACCGAATGCTGATGAAATGGAAACTTCACTATATTTACTATTTTGCGAAATAAAAAAAGGTGCCACAGTAGCTTTATCTGGGGATTCTGCTGATGAAGTATTCGGGGGATATCCTTGGTTTCATCAAGAAGAACTATTATACGTAGATAAGTTTCCGTGATTAACAAACTGGAAAAGCACATCTTCTCTATTATTAAACGATGTAACGAAACAATGTAATCCAGAACATTATATTGATAAATGATTCCAAGAGGCTGTTCTTGAAGTACCTACTCTTAAAGGTGAAAGTAAAAAAGAAGCGAAACAGCGTCAAATGTTTTATTTATTTTTAACAAGGTTCCTTCCGTTTTTACTCGATCGTAAAGATCGTATGAGTATGGCTGTAGGATTTGAAGTTCGTGTACCGTTTTGTGATTATAGATTAGTTGAATATTTATGGAACGTTCCTTTCAACATAAAAAGTATTGATAATATTGAAAAAGGTATTTTACGTAGAGCACTGAAACCGATTTTACCCGACGATGTACGAAATAGAAGAAAAAGTGCTTATCCAACTTCACAAGACCCTCACTACTTACAAACGATCTGTAATTTAACACTTAAAATGTGTAACAATAAAAACAAGCCCGTTTTCTCACTTATTAGCCATTCCATTTTACTTTCAATTGCTGATCAAAGTAATAAAGAGATTAGCAATTTTGAAGTAAGAAGTGCTATGGAGTATATGCTCCAAGTAAATGAATGGTTAAAAACGTATCATATTCATATTGTTTAACAAAAAGGAGTTCAAGGACAAAAATCCTTGAACTCCCTTTTATTTATTCATTCGCGCATTGTTTATTTTCAGTATCAATTGACCATCCAATAATCGTGGCACAATCTCTACCTTTCCACTGAAGTACATTTGTTAATACTGGCTCAATTTGTAAGCAACTTCCGTCGTGTAATATTTCTACTAAAGATTGATCATCATCAAACCTTCGTTTATCACACTCTAAAATGCCGTCCGTTGCCATTACAATGTGATTTGTTCCTGTTTCTAATCCCCGCACACCTGACGTAAAACAAGGTGTATTTGCTGCAAAAATATTTTTTCTGCCAATATACTCGTAATTCTTCCGCTTATTTAATCGTCCTTTTCCATTTTTCGTTTTCTCTGAATGGAATAAATACGCGAAACAATCACCAACTGATAGCCAATATAAAAATTCACCTTTTCGTAAACAAATCAAGCATGCAAGCTCCTCATCATCTTGATCACATTTCTCGATAAATAGTTCATCTGTAAATAACGCTAATAAATACATATGTGTATGATGAAAAGCTAAATGGATTGGGTATGAGAATAACTCTTTTAGTTTTTCTTCTCTTTCTGAGATCGCTTCTATTATATAATGTATATTTTTCGTTTTATGATGTGTATCAAAAATCATAACAAATTCAAATTCTAATTTCGGATCCCACCAAGCTAGCACTGCATCTCCTCTTTCATATGCATCACTCTCTTGATTTCCTCCATATACGCCGACTGAAAGAGGACCACATTTTTCAACATGTATTTGATCTACATACATCTTTTCATGACTAATCCATTTAAATGTATTCACAGCTATCATCCTCTTTCTTGCTAAATGTATACCTTTACACATAGATTACCTTATATTTCAATAAAAATGAACTTTTTCAACATTTATTATGAAAATAGCAGGATTTTAATTCTTACAAAGCGAATATATCTTATAATACGATATAAAAATTAGGGGGAATTATAATATGAAAGACATTAATCCACATTGGGAGACAATATACTACCACTTACGCTATGAATATGAAGACAATCTTTCTCATCAAGCAATTCGTATTTTACAAATCACTTCTCGGGAGAAAGATATAACAATTGGAAAAATTGCTTCTGAACTTGGTTTATCTCATAACACAGCGTCCGAACATGTAAAACGCCTTATTCAAAAAGGATTTATCATTAAAGAAAGAAATAAACGAGATGAAAGAGTTGTGAACCTTACATTAACGAAAGAAGGAATTGAAGCATTAGAAAAACATACTTTGCTAGATAAAGAAAAGATACAAATATTAGAATCAAAGTTATCAAAAGAAGAGCAACAATTAATAGAAAAAGCCTTTTCGTTATTAGCTACGGAGGCAAAATATGCATTTCCTCGTTAAAGTAATCGTTTCCGCACTTATTATCGGCGTTATTACTGAAGTCGCGAAACATTATAGTACGATAGGCGGTTTTATTGCTGCCCTTCCTCTTGTGAGTTTACTTAGTTTATTTTGGATTTCTTTCGAAGGTGGGAGTAAACAAGAGTTAAGTCAATTCGCTTTAGGCGTATTATATGGATTTCCTGCATCTGCATTACTATTATTTATTGTTTATATCGGTTTAAAGAACTCCTGTTCACTTAGTACATCTATACTCTTCGGCATATGTGCCTGGTGTATCGTCTTTACTTGCCAAAAAGTATTTCAAGCTTAGGGGGAATTACTATTAATAGATCCGTAGAGATATTTGGACAAAATGTAGAAGTATATATGAGAAGTAGTAGTAAACAAACTGTAGTCATTCAAACAGGAATGGGCTGCTCATTTTATGATTGGCTTCCTATTATAGAAAAGCTTTCACAAAACTTTACCGTCATTTCATACCATCGCCCAGGTTATGGAGAAAGTGAGCTGGGAACTAATCCATGTACAACAATACAAGCTGCAAAGGAACTACATATGTTACTACATGAACTCTCTATTCTTGAGCCAATCATTTTGATCGGTCATTCCTATGGAGGTTTATGCGCACAACATTTTGCGATATTCCATGAGGATCAAATTGAAGCACTTATTTTAGTTGATTCTACTTCCATGAACTTACACCGATTAGATGAGCTTCATTTACCAGTTTCTGATCAAACCGATTCTGATGATATTTGGCTACACAAATATCATACTTACTCCAACATGGATGCAGATGCACTTTATACTGAACTAAAACCTATGCTCGTCAATACAACAAAACAGCATATCAAATTTTCTACATCTCCTTCATTATATAAAGCGATAGCTTCTGAACTGTCCGAGTGGAAAAATTGTGCTCGCTCAATAAAAAAACAACATAAAACATTAGAAATACCATTAATCGTTATCGGTAGAGATCCTCAATATTCTATTGCCCAATTGATTGAGGGCGGTATGCCAAAAGAAGAAGCTACACAACTTGAAGATATGTGGCAAGAACTTATTCGTGAACAATTAAATCTCTCAATAAACAGCCAATACATTTTGGCTGAACATGCTGGTCACGGAATAGAAAATGATCGACCAGATATTATCATTCAAGTCATTCAATCTTTACACACAAAAAAAGGAAGCAACTAAAGCTGCTTCCTTACTTATCTATTCATAGTCTTCTTCGTCATCATCAACTTCTTCATAATACGAACTCCCATTACTTACATATATAGGACCATTCGCAACATCAATACGTAGTACCCATGCCCATGGCACAGCTAAACGTTTATGTATTGCTCTCCAAAAATTCATTGATTTTCTTTCGTACTCCTGGAACTCCTGAAGTAACTCTTTATAGGAGGAACCGTCTAACTGAATATTTGCTTCTAATAAACGAGAATGGGCATAGTACTGTAACTCTAGTTCAGCAGCAATCTCCATTTCTTCTTCCGTTGCCATACCTATAATTGCTCCATCTGCTGGTGCGATTTCATATACGTTGTGAACTTCAATAAGCCCTTCTTTCTCTTTCTCAAACATGTAAACAGCCTCCTTTAACCAATATTTTTTATGTTACAAAGTCATACTTCTACAATACCTTCTCTCTTTCCTCTTTTTTTGATAAACTTTTACAAAATGTTTATCTGATGACCTGTTTTCTCTATTCTTTCAGCAGAAATGAAACGATTATTATCAAAAGTTAACTTATACACATCAGGCATATGAAGGGTTTTCCAAAACTGAAAATCATATTTCGAATCAAAATAGTTCATTAGTAATACCATAATATTTCCATGAGTACCTATTACAATATTCTTCCCTTTATATTTTTTAAATATATTTTGCATACATAATACAGCACGCCTTTGCGCTGCATTACTTGATTCCCCGCCTTCGTATGCAAAAGTCCAGTCTTCCCACACCTTCTGAATAGCATCATTAAAATCCTGTACTGGTTCTTTACTTAATAACCTTTCCCGTAAATCTTCTTCCAATTGTATTGATAGTTTATTTGCATTCGCAATTCCTTCAACGGTCTGAATCGCTCTTTCGTATGGGCTAGAAATAACAACATCAACCTTCTCACCTTTTAACAAGCTTGTTATGTTTTGTGCATCTAACCAACCCTTCTCAGATAAGGGACGTTCCCTTTCTTCCTTTGTATATGTAGAGTGAGCGTGCCGCACGAAATATATTGTAGTCATTTATTCAACTTCCTTTCTTAGTTTCAATCAATATTCAATGGAGTAAATAGAAAATCCTGTATCATTAAAAGAAAAAGACGCTTTCTAATAAGCGCCCTTTGTTTACATAATAAAATTATTTCATTATAGCTTTCTTCTGATTTCTTCATCTGTTATAACATCCCGAATGAAGTAATCTATATTATTTCTAAGCTTTTGGTGCGTAATTTGATTATCTATATCATTAAACATTATTACAACCTCAACCTTATTTCCCTTCTTATCCGTACTATACAAACTTTTTGTCAATACGAATGCGGTAGAACCACCTTTTTGACCAGCATATTCAAACTTACTATTTTCAACTGCTCCTTTAAAAACATTCTCCATTACAAAATAGAATAACTCTTCCTAAAAAGGAAAGAGTTATTCTATTTCACATGAAGTTATTTGTCCATTTAACGTAACTACTATATTTGAATCATCAATCTGTTTATCAATTTTTGAACGATTTGATGTGGGCGGCCCAATTACAACTGACTCTTTAATTGGCGAAAGATCAATCGCTAGCTTCTCTGCACTTACACCGTAAGCAGCTTGAAATACTTCTGGAGGCGTTAATCTAAGAACATCCGATCCTTCTGCTGTTTCAAACTGATCATTATTGAAAAATAAATGTAATTGTACTTCCTCTGTTACTGCTGTGATCCAGTGCCACCACCCCATTGGAATAAAGACAGTTTGCCCCGCTTTTAAATGATAATTTTGCAATTGATTCGTTTCAGGATTTAATATAGAAGTAACGGCTTCCCCAGAGACAACAACATCTAACTCCCAAGCATTCGGATGCCAATGTGGTTCTCGCATATGCCCCTTCGTCATAAACAAATCAACAAATGCTCCTCCAATCATCGCCGGTAACTGTGTTGACGTTACTTCATACGCAACATTTTTCTCATCTCTTTTAAAAAAGACATTTTTTCTTGAATCAAAGAAAAGATTTGGCGTTCCTGAGCTTTTTTTTAAATTTTTATTATCTGTAACATAACCTGAATTACTCATTTTATCCCTCTTTCCCGCTCCGAACATTTCTGATTTCACACTGTATCGTATGGGAATTTTTTATGAATGTGCCTATTATCAACATAACAAAAAAACATGCTTTCATTATGAGAGCATGTTTTGTGATATTCTTCACATTGTTTAGTTAAAAAATAAACTTTTTACTTACCATGATGTAACATTAAATCACTGAGTTCTTCTTCAATGTGATTTAATTTCGCAACGCCTTCTTTCCATTTATGAATATAACGTGAAACCCCAACGAAAAATAAAACAATAATTGTGGAAAGAATAATACCATACACGATTGTTACAGTACTCATAGTTACACTTCCTTATAATTAGTTATGTTGTTATTAGTTATATTTTTATTATAAACCTTTTTTTTATAAAAAGCTTTGATTTCAACTTTTTGTAACAAAATTGATTTTTCTAATATTTCGTTCGTGGAAATGGAATATTTTTCACAAATTATACAAAACTTCACCATATGTACTATTACCATATGAGTTATATTATTAAGTAGAATAAAGGGGATGATATACTATGACGACTTGGTTTATTGTAATGTTAGTTGTATTTGGGGCATTTAAAATTATCGTTTCTAGCCTTCCGAACTCTGTTATTGAATCCATTATTAGCAAGTACGAAACACATCCACAACTTGAAGAAGAGAATGTGACTGTTACAATCAATGGAAATAACTTAGAAGGCGAAAAGAAATCCAAAATTATTCATGATTTTAACGAAGGTTTATTTTTAGATCGCTATTATGCACCACCACACAATGAGGGCACTCCTTTAATTATCAATGCAAAACGTGGCAAAAAAGATTTTACCTTTTATATTTATAGTCATGAAGAACATGTCGACGTTGTAAAGCAATATAAAAAGAAGGTAGTTGCTTATAGTTTACGCTCTAAAAACCTTCAAAATAATGATATGTTCGTATCAGCGGATATAGTTTAAAAGGCTGTCGTTTATAACGACAGCCTTTTAAACTATATCTCTATTTATTTTTCTTCGCTTCAATTTTTGCTTGCGCCTCTTCAGCCTTATCTAATGCTTCTGAAACTTTCTTCTCTTTTTCTTTTACATCATCTATACTATCTACAGCTTTAATAAGTTTATCGATTCCTTCTTCATCTACCTTTTTTTGCTTTGCTACTCTTTCATTTACTTTCTTTTCAACATCTTTTGCTTTTTGAAGCATATTTTCTGCATTTGATGTCACAGCTTTTTCAAGTGCATTGTCCTTTTTCTTTTGCAACACTTCATTTGCAATGTCTTTCGTTTCTAAATACTTACCGTCTTTTAATGCTGTCGCACCGTGATCTAGTAACTGAGCGACTTCTTTATATGATTTCGCTTCATTTCCTGATTTTTCTTTTTCCGCTTTTTCAAACCACATTGTTGCATCACTATATTTTTCATTTTTCAATGATTGCATACCTGTTTCAATATACGTGTCATAATTACTACACCCAGTCATTACGACTAACAGAAAAAGCATAACAAAACTTAATTTTTTCATGATGTTTTCTCCTTTTCTTTGCCTGCTCACTTTACTGTAACATACATGAAAAATAGTTTCAAAAACTAAAATACTAATATGGTCATTTTTATTTTGTTAAAATTTTCTTTTAAGCTGAAACATTCACTTTTCTTTTCGCCATATGCTGCTTTACTCCAACTAATACAACTAACAATAATCCTCCGCCTATTGTCATCATAACAATGCTAGTAGGTAACATATCTAATAATAATCCATATACAATCATACCGAGCGGTGCGATTGCAGTAGCAATTGTTTCAAGTAGGCCGAACACACGCCCTAAATAGCTCGGATCTGTCGTCTTTTGCATATGTACTTGCATCGGAATATTTACAATCATAATTGATATACCAGTTAACATCATAAAAGCAATATAGTAAATAAAACTTGCTACTTTCGGAATGGTAACTAACAACGGGAAGACTGTACATAAACTCAAACTCGCAAATAAAAACAGTCCACTATAAATAGAACGAAACGGATTATTCACTTCTTTACGCACTGATAAAGCAATCGCCCCCATTAACATCCCGACTGCTAACATTCCCTCTACAGTACCAAGTTGCTTTGAAGATAAATGCAATGTTTGGACGATAATATATGGAAGTGCAACGGTTAGCCCACACGCAAAAAAGTTTACCCACAGTGCTATTTTCATTAAACCATATATTTCATGCTGTCGTTTTACATATGAAAAACCTTCTTTTATACTCGTCAAGAAATGCTCTTTACTCTCAGCCACTTCTTTTTTATATAAATCAAATACGATAAATAACTGCAAAATAACTGCTAAAAAGAACGTAATGCTATTTAACAAAAAGAACGACTTAATTGAAAAGAAACCAAATACAACTCCGCCAATAATCGGCCCTAAAATATTTGATAAAGAAGATGCCGTTTGATTTAAAGCACTCGCTTTTTGAATACGCCCTTCATCTACTAAATTAGGAATAGACGAAGTTAATGCTACAGAATAAAAACTTGCACAAATTGATAATAATGCCGCTGAAACATAAATAAACAGAAGTGATGGCCCAAATATAGTAGCAAGAATAAACATAATAAGCATCGTTAAGCTACTTAATAAATCCGTGCCAATGACAAGCCATTTTCGATTAACACGGTCTGCTACAGCACCTGCAATTGGGCCACAGATCATCCTTGGAAGTGATCCACAAACGAGCGTAGTCGCAAATCCCATTCCTGATCCTGTTGTCTTTAATACATATAACCCCATTGCGAATGTATAAATCCCCGCACCTAATAAAGATGTCATTTTTCCAATCATCATTAAAATAATATTTCTCGTTGCGGTTCTCATTCTTAAATCGTTTTGACCTATACTTACATCCCCCATTTTGACACTCTCCCTTTAAAAGTTAAACTGTGTTAAACTTATTATATAATTACTTTTCAAATTTTTACAACAAAAAGTTTAATTGTATTTAACTTTTTAATTATAAAGGAGCAATAATATGGCAACTCTCGGCGGAAAAATTAAAGCATTACGAAAAGAAAAAAAACTTACACAAACAGAACTAGCTGGCTCAGAACTGACAAAAAGTATGTTAAGTCAAATTGAGAATGGAAAAGCTACACCCTCCATGAAAACATTACAATATATCGCTGATAAACTTGAATGCGAAACGAGTTTTTTATTAGAAGAAGATGATGGAGAAATAGTAGAACTCATTACAAAAATGGAGCAACTCATAAAGGAAAATAAATGTGATGAAGTATATGACACTTTACTACCTATCGTTCAAAAAGAGATGCCCCTTACTTTAAATACCGCTCGTTTATATAAACAATTTATTACCGGAGCGGCTATAATGAAAGATTACAATATTGAGTCTTACGTTGAAAAAGCTACCTCTATATTTGAAAAATATACTTTATACCGGGACAGTACTGAAACAAAATTAACATTTTCTTATACGCTATTCACACGTAAAAAGTATGAGGAGTGTTTACAGCTAATTGCTAGCATTCGAGATGATTATGAAGCGAAACATTTAGAAATGGATCTTATTATACACATTCAATTATATTTAAAAGAGGCCATCATTTTACTAGCATGTGGCGATTATGAAAAATGTGAAAAAACGATATTAGAGGCACTCGCGTTTTCAAAAAAACATCAAGTGTATTATAAAACAGATGAATTTTACCGCATATTATCTTATCAAAAAGTCATCATGGCTGATAAAGAACAATATTTGCACTACATAAAGAAATCTGAGCAATTCGCTATTTTTACTGAAGATACTTTATCAATCGCAACTGTAGATATATTAAAAGCATATTACTACAACACAATTACTAATGAATATACAATTGCATTAGAACATCTAGAACAATTTCGAGAAAAACTAAAAGATGAACCAATGTTTCAAGAAGATGGATTGTATTGTCTTGAAAAAGGAAAATCTTTGTACGGATTAAAAAAATATGAGGAAGCCCTAGAAACTTTACAACGTGCTAACATTCCTGATTATATGACGCATCCACTTGATCAATCGTGGCTTACAACAGCAGGTGCATATCGTGCCCTTTGTTATGTAAAACTTAATGATAAAAAAAGAGCTCTTGAAGAAGTAACAAAGGCAAATCAAATCATAGAGTCCTATCCAAATTCTATTTTCTCTTCATTCATTAAAGAAACATTACAAATAATACAAAAACTTTAAGAATGTCTCGAAATGGTATATTATCCCTCCTTTTTAGCAAAGATAATAATGATGGGAGGAATATAAATGAATATAGAACGTGCAAAAGAGCTTTCTGTGTCATCAGAACATGCCAATGTCAGTTTTCAAGGTATGCCTGTTATGATTCAACACGTCGACGAAAGCAGCGAAACCGCCCGCATATATGAAGTTAAAAACCCAGGACGCGAATTAACAGTTCCAGTTAATAGCTTAGAGGAAATATAAGCAATGCCACTTCAAATTTTTTGAAGTGGCATTTTTCTTACTTTAGATTACTTAATATGAATTCCTTCTATCTCTGTTTTACAACAGCTAAAAAAATAAGAATCTTCTACTTCTTTTTTTAACCTGCTAAAATACAAACTATGAATTAATTATTCGCACTATACATTAAGGGGGAAAGAGAATGAAATCTGATTTAGAAAAAAACAAGCCTTATTATGCAGTTATATTCACTTCTAACCTATCAAATGATACAACAGACTATAGTACCGTTGCCGAAAAAATGGAAGACCTTGCGAAACAGCAACCTGGATTTTTAGGTGTCGAAAGCGCACGTGATAATTCGGGACTCGGAATTACAATTTCTTATTGGGAGTCACTTGAAGCAATTGAAAATTGGAAAAATAACGCCTTACATAAAGAAGCGAAAAAAAGAGGCCGTGAGCAATGGTATGAAAACTTCCACCTGCGTATCTGCCTTGTTGAGAAAGAATATAAGTTTCATAGAGGCCCATTGTAACTATGAAGAAAAAATTAGCTCTCGTTGTTGTTCATGAAATATATGGTGTAAATGATCATATGCAGCACGTTATAGACCGCTTCACTTCATCTCATATAGATGTATTTTGTCCTAACCTTCTACAATCACAACATGCATTTCATTATAGTGATGAAGAAAAAGCATATCAGCACTTTATGAATCACATTGGATTTGATGGTGGGAAAGAGCAAATTGAGGAACTCATTAATAGCCTTTCCAATAGTTACACACATATTGGACTTATCGGCTTTAGCGTTGGAGCTACCATCTCATGGCTATGTAGTAACAATCCAAAACTAGATTTTATCGTTGGATGTTACGGTTCACGTATACGCGACTATGTTCACATGAAACCTGCGTGTGCTACATTACTTATTTTCCCTGAACAAGAAGCTAGTTTTTCAGTATCCTCCTTAATGAAAACATTGCAGCAACAAAGTAATCCGCTATTAGAAATAAAACAACTACATGGCGAACATGGATTTTTAAATTCATACGCAGTAACATATAACGAACAATCTACAAAGCAAGTATACAAAATAATAGATTCGTTTCTTATGAAAACTATGTTGTAAAGGAGTTTCATATGCCACTAACATTACTATTGCTCATATTCATAATAATTCCCTTCATTTCGGCATTAGCTCTCATTTTTATGACAGTTAAAAAAGGAACTTTTTTAAAACGACCATACTTACAATCATTCATCGTATGTGCTCTATTTTTTTCGAATTGGATATTATATTTAACAAATTTTTATTCATTACTACCTGAGAAAGTTAGTCGATTTATATTTCTACCTATTTGGTTTTTCCTTTGCGTTTTAGGCTTTATCGTTTTCGCACGCGAATGGAAGAACAACCGTGTTTTTTCCATATCTATCGGTTTCCTTTCTTTTATTAGTTTTCTATTTGGATTATTGTTGTTAGTTCTTTCGGGAATGTAAATATGAAGTGCCACCGAAAACCTAGCCACTTTATTTCATTAACACCTTTGACCTGAGCTTGGTATTATACCACGCTCAGGCCATTTAATTTCTCCTTAATTCTTATGTAATTATAATATCTCATCTATTTGGCGCACTCTTCTTGAAATCATTCCACAGTCTTTTAAACTTAGAAATTCATAGTACTAAAGAATTGTTCAGCTGCTTCATTCTCCTCAATATACTTTTGAAGTCGTATATTCATGATCCCCATATAATCATACCAATTTTAATCAATTCATTAATCATTTTTTAACAATTGAACTATCTTATCTTAAACAAATTGAAACTATATGGCATTTTCTTAATGATTGTAAAACTATTGTAAAAATTATAAATCTTTACATCTTATTATTTACACATAAAATTAAATGGATTATTCTCTTTATTGAGAAGGCCCCTCAATAATAAAATAACAGGGAGGAAAACATGAAAACAAAAATTTTTTCTATTATTACAGCTTTAACTTTAATGACATGTTTCGCTATACCAACATTAGCAGCATCTAGTAGTTACAGTTTTAAAATGGACTATCGAGTGGTGGATGGTAGTAAAAACAAACAGTTCCACACACTGTCTAAAGGAAGTGTATATATCGATGGGAGTGCATATGTATATTCTACTGATGGAGGAGCGATGGGACCTTACGATGTAAAATATACTCTGTACAGATCTGCATGGGGTTCGGACCCTAGTTATGGAACAGTTAATGGCGGCATAAATAAATCTTTCTCTGGTGCATACAATGTTGATACAAATTCAAATGAATACTACTTATTTATTTGGAAAACAAATGACGATGGACAGAATGTAAAAGGGAACGGAAAAATATCTAATTAAAATATTGCTACTAAACTATGATGTCTAATAATAGACATCATAGTTTAAATATGAATATATGAGGGATTTTAAACATGCTAATTGACTTTGATGGTTTTATTCTTATTGGAGCATTTATTATATGGCTATTTTTACTCCTCTTTTTTAAGTTACAACTAAAAAAGAGGAACATGTACTTACTATTTTTTTCAATATTTTATTTATACCTTTGTGTAGTACTTAATTATACCCAATTCCCAATTATTATAGATGAAAATATGAAAAAAGAAATTGGACAAAATGTTTGGAGAGATGCTAATTTTATACCATTCAACACGGAGCATTTCGCTATAACAACATCATTACTTAATATACTACTAACAATTCCTTTTGGCTTTGGTTTTCCTTACATAAAAAAGACGAATTTCAAACAAGTTATTTTATCAGGAATTGTCTTAGGGTTCTTGTTAGAAAATCTACAACTTTTATCAGCACTTTATGCCGGATTCACTTTTCGATATGTCGATATAAACGATGTAATTTTTAACTGTATGGGTGTCATTTTAGGGTATGGTATATCAAAAGGCTTTACCCTTGTGTATAGAACATTTATACACAAATTTGATATTAAATTGAATTCCTTTTTAAGATATATTTATGAAACGAACAATTCCTCAACATGACTTCCCTTTTACATTAGCATGTTCTATAACGTTTTATAGAACATTATAAAGCAAGAAAAATAGAAGAAAGAAAAGCCTACATTCAACTTTTCTTCCTTCTATTTTTACCTTTAGATTTTATTGTCATAGTTTCACAAGGTGTATAATAAATTTGAGGTGTCGCCTTATCAACAACCATCATAAACGTAATAAAACCGATAATAAAGAAAATGAATACCGTTAACAAAATTGCTCCTATCGTTAAAAGTATCATAACACCACCCCTATATATTTCATGTTATTACACCTTTCGCTATTATATGAGCGTAATCCTTTTTAGAAAAATAAACGTAACAAAATAATCACAATGACTCCTGTTAATACTGTTCCTAATAAACTACGAGTATATATTGCAACAAGAAATGTTGGAATTGCTGCGATAAGATAATCCCACTGCATCGTCTCATGCATAAATAATACTTGTGCTAAAAGTGCTGCTAATATCGCAATCGGTATGTAATTTAACCATTTTAAGCCCCAATCCGGAATTTGCAGTTTACTAAATACGAGAAGTGGTAATATACGCGGCACAAGTGTGACTGCTCCTGCCGCTAGTAAAAGTAATAATACGTCTAATCTCATTTCCATTTTTCAATCACCACTCCAATCGTTGCAGCTAATAGTGTTGCGATAATAACTGCTATACTATCTGGCATAAAAATGTGTGAAACGTATGCAATAATAATAGCTACAATCGCTACTGTAAGATGAATTGCTAGTTTCGGTTTGCTACTTATAAGCTGAAGAACAAATAGTCCGATAAACATTGCTGGTAGTGCATAATCCATCCCGTACGTATGAGGGTCTGGTATCCATTCACCAAAGAGTCCGCCAATAATTGTAGCAATAATCCAATTTAAATATGCTGTTACGTTTAGTCCTAGCATCCACCTTTCACCTAAATAACCTTTTTGCGCTGCGTGCTGCACTGCAACACCGAAAGTTTCATCTGTAATTTGCGAACCGATTATTAAGTTTTTAAATAGAGGAATTTTCGAAAAGTAGGGCGCAAGCGCTGCGCTCATTAATAAATGACGTAAATTAACAAAAAACACGGTAAAAATAATTGCGGAAGCAGGAGCACCAGCTGCATACATACCTGCTAATATAAATTGAGCAGAACCTGCATAAATTAAAGTGGACATAAACGCAATTTCAATGATGGAGAAACCAGCTGTTTTCGCAATTACACCAGCCGCTATACCAATGCTCAAATACCCAAATACAGTTGGTAAACAATCCTTTACACCTTGTTGAAATGTATCATCGCTCTGCAATGTCATATGTGCCTGAGCTTTATTCACCTTTCTCTCCCTCCATTTCTTCCATACTACGTTTTCCTGTTACGACATGAACTAAATCTATATTTTCTCGCCATAACGTATCTAACTTATCAGCACCAAATTTCTTCGTAATCTCTTCCACCATAATGTCATGCCGAACATACTCTGTAGCAACGAGAACTAAAGCTGGATCATATGTTGTAACGGCCCATGAAGTACTATCACCCGAGAAATTGGCGATTAATACTTCTTCTCCATCACGCGCTATAACAGTTAAATGACCACCCATCCTCTTCTCTACAACGTGAGGAGTCATATAATTATGGTGAAATGTCGCTCCTATTTTTGTATCCGGAGCACCAAATAAGATTGAAAATATATGTACACCTTCCCCTTCTTTCTGATGAATGAAAGGCTCAATTTCATGCACTTGATCTTCCCATACAGAAATCCATAACTCTTCTTTTGCTCTATTAATTATATTGCATATTTCTTTCAAAACACGATCATTTGAGCGAATATGCGAAATTACATCTATTTGTCGCTCTTGTTCTAAACAATTTAATTTCGCATCTAAAAATTCAAAAGACTTTTCAAAGTCTTTCCGCATTCGATTCATTAATTCCGTAGCTGGTACTGGTACATATTTCACTGGTTCGGAAGGAACTAAATGCACTGCGCCTTTATCCATCAACTTGCCAAGTACTTCATAAATCATCGAACGAGGTACGCCTGTTTGTTTACTCACTTCATAACCAGTTGCTGGATAATGTTTTAACAAACCTATATAAGCTTTACATTCATACTGAGAAAACCCTAGTTTTTGTAATTCTTTTATGATTTCATCCAACAGTAATCCCTCACAATCTATATAGCTCTTATTCTATTTTCTGATAGTGGTTATTGTTATACCTACTAATATAAAAAAGAAGATCCTTAAAGTCAATTGATAATTCCGAAAATTTAATCCAGAATAAAAAGCCTTCTTGTGAAAGGCTTTTTGTACATACTATTCCACTTATTTTAACTGCAAAGTATTTGATATGTTCCCCTCCAAATGCTCACGTAAGGTTGAACCTGTATACTCTTCCCTAAACACACCTGCTCTCACGAATACAGGAATGACTTCACTAAAGAATAAATCCAATGATTTTGGAGGTCCCCCTGGAATTGCAATAAATCCATCTAATGCTCCTGCTTCAAACCTATCCATAATTTGCTTACAAACGTCTTGTGGTGTGCCAACCGCTACCCAATGAGCAGAGCCAACAACTTCTGGTCGCTCCAGTATTTGTTCAACAGTTGGCTCATTTTTAATGATGTAATTCCGTAATAATTCGGCATGTGTTTTACTACGTACAGTTTGCTCCCTGCTTGGCAGCATATCTTCAGTTACCTTACTTTCTAACGGAATCCCTCTAACGTCTAGTCCGAGAACCATTTCAAGTAAAGCATACCTCTTCTCTTTTGTGAGATGTTGATGAGCTTGCATGTGCATTTCTAACGCTTCTTCATATGTATCGCCAATAAAGAAATATAAACCAGGCAATACACGTATATCCTCTTGCTTTCGGCCATGCTTTTCTGCTCTTCTTCTTAAATCTTGACGAAGTTCGATTCCTGACTCTACATCTGGCATCGCGGCGAAAATTGCATCCGCAACAGAAGCAGCGAAATTCCGACCAGGCTCTGAAGCACCAGCTTGAAATAATGGCATTTCTCCAGAAATATGTTGCGGGATATTAAGTGGACCTTTCACCTCAAAATGCTCGCCATGATGCTCAATTGGCTGTACTATTTCTCTAATTACGTCAGCGTTATCTACTTCCAAAACTTCATAAGGATGACTCCTCCAAAGTTTTCTTACTAACTCTGTACATTCTGCCGCTTTCGCGTATCGCTCTTCAGATGGTGGCATCCCTGTCTCACCAAAGTTTTCAGCACCGTCAATGGATGTGACAATGTTCCATCCTACTCGGCCGTTACTAATCCAGTTCAAAGATTGTAATTGCCTCGCAAGTATGTATGGTGGATAAAATGATGTGGAAGCAGTCGTAACCACTCCAATTTTTTCTGTTGCATACGCAATAGCAGTAAACAATAATGTCGGATCTAAAATTACATTCCCCTTATTACGAGCGATTAAATCAGGGTGTGCCACTAAATAATCTGCCTTAAAAACAAAATCTAACTTAGCCTCTTCTGCCTGTAGTGCCAACTCTACTTGTTCATCTATCCCTGAATTAAACATACTCTCTTGTTCTTTCTTTCTAGAAATTAAACATAATCCAATGCAAAGTTGCTTTTTAGTAGACATAAATACACCTTCCCCTTAGTTTTTAATTCACCTAGTTAAACAAGTGATACGACCATCACAGCTTCCATTCTTATTAAACACCATAAAATGATAATGATTATCAATATCATTTTATGGTATTACTGAAAAAAATGCAACAACAAAAAAACTCCCGCTCACGGGAGTCCCTTATCTCAATATTTCATTCGCTTCTTTTTCATAAATTTTATCAAATGAAGTCATAATGCGCTGCGATGCTTGAATCATTTTTTGATTCGTCATAAGATCAGCCATTTCTTTCGTCATATCCACATTTGAATTTTCTAGCATGTGATTTTTTACTATCCCTGTACCGTTCGGTAAATCAGCAATATTTCCTTCTGCTAGTGTAAAACTTTTATTTTCACGTTGCATAAGACGAGCGTTCGTTTCTGCATCTACTGTTTTCGTTTGCAAGCGAGCAATATTATTTTGTGTTACTTCATCGTATAAAGTGCCGTCTGCTTGTACAGCTACCTTTGCTCCTTCTGGAATACGAATACGTTCATTATTCTCACCCATTACGAAAGCGCCAGATGCTGTTTGTAAATAACGATCACTATTTAATGTAAAACTACCATCTCTCGTTAAAAACGTTTCATCATTTTTAGATGTAACGAAAAATGATGATGTACCAGCTGCACCGTCATCTAAAAAGAAATCTGTAGGGCTATTTGTAATTTGTATATTTCCTTGCGCTAAATTCACATGCGTCGCAGCTGGTACTACAGCGTAATCGACCGAACCGATATTTGTCGCCGATCCGTCTCCGCGGCGATATGTGTCTTGCACATCAAATACTTTAGAAGTCATGTTTTCTGCTTTAAATCCTGTCGTTTGGGCATTTGCGACGTTATTCGAATGAACATTTAAACGCTGCATGTAATTCATCATACCCATAGAACCTATATAAAGACCGTTCATACTTGTTTGAATAAGGCAAGTGCCTTATTCTTCACCTCTTTTCTTACGATGTTTGTAACATTTGTTTTGCTAAATGTTCAGCTGTAGCGATATGTATATGTTGCTTCACGTCTTGTCCATCTGTCATTAATACAATTGGAGCTGATGATACAGCTGGAATTTTCAGCAATTCACCACTACTCGCTGTTTCATCAAATTTCGTAAACACGATACCATCAATATGAATATCTTTAAAGTTCGTAATGATTTCAATCATATCTTTACTTTTCATAGAAGCTGATAACGTTAAGCAAATATAGTCTGGTTCTACTTGTCCCATCGTCTCAATCATTTCTTCAACCGTTTCTGACGTACGATAGTTTTTCCCAGCTGTATCTATTAAAATATAATCGACGCGCGCTTCTTCTTTAAAATAAGTGAGCGCTCTTGTCATTGCAGCTTCATCTCGCACAGCAATTACTTCTGATCCAATTGTTTTTACATAATCTTGTAATTGCTGTACTGTCCCAATGCGCGAATGATCTGTCGTAATAAAACCAACCGTTTTTTTCTTACCGTGAAACTGCCATGCCATTTTTGCAAGTGTCGTCGTTTTTCCAACACCAGTTGGGCCAATTAACGCAATCGTTTGTACCTCTTTTTCAAATACGTTTTCAGTATTGAAATAGGACCTCATATCTTCCAATATGTATCCGATGACTTCCTCTTCTGTAATCATCGTCGCATTCTCAAACTTCACTTTTAATTTTTCAGCATATGCATGAATAAAGTATTGTTCCACATCGTTTTGTTCTAACATCCGAATTACTTTTTGAATAATAAATGGCACAGATTCCTGCTTTTCTTTTTTAACAACTACTTCTTCTTTCTTTACAGGAATAACTTGTTTCACAGCAGGCTGTTTTTTCGTTACTTTCGCCTCTTCCGTCTGTTTCACAACGACAATCCCTTTTTCAAACAGTTGTAATAGTTTCTCTTTTTTTCTTGCCCATTCTTCACTATTTCCTGTTTGCATCGCTGCGTAAGGCATAGAAGTCGTTACGTTTTCTAAATTGTGCAAGATCGATTGAATTCCATTTCCCTTCACAATTTCTTCGGGAATTTCATTTACAACATCCATTAATTGGTCATGAAAATGAGCTATGCCTTCGTTACTTTCTTCCTTTTTATCTTCAGGAAAAGCGACTAACATTTCATAATTCTTCTTCCAGAAAAACGGGATGTTTCGTTTTACACTTTCATCGACAACGTAGTAATAATCTGTACCATATTGGTCAAATAACTTTCGATACAATTCATTTTTCGAAGCTGCTTTTATTCGCATTAACGCTTCTTTTTTTTCTGTACTTTCCATTACTTCACCCCCTACTATTCAATATAAGCAATTTGATCTACAACAATTTCTGGTGCTAATTCACTAATACATAATACTTTTGCTTCTATTTGATAACGTTCAAGAAGTCTCACAATTGCAAATCTGAAATCTTTTCTGCGTGTTAATAATACTGGCTCTCCTCCCATTAAACGAGCTTGTTTGAAAACGCGCTGTACTTGCTCTACTACTCGCGTTTCTAAATCTAAATCCCAGTTTAATAAATAACCTTGATACGAATTGTTAACAACATCTGCATCCAATTCAATTGAATCAGCGAATAGCGCCGCATAGATTTTCCCATCAGGATTTTTCGCACTCTCACAAATAACTTTTGAAATACATTCACGAACAAATGCAGTGACACCATCAACATGGTTTTGATAAATTTCCTTCCCGTCAATAATACCTTCAATAATTGTTGGTAAATCACGGATTGAAATTCCTTCTTTCAGCAGTTGTTTAATAACATTTTGCACGAGTGATAAATCGATTTCTTTCTTCTTAATTTCTTCTAATAAAACGCCATTATCAGTTTCCAGTGATTGAATTAAATCTTTCACATGTTGACGCTGAATTAACTCGTGAAGATTACGTCTAACGACAACATCTAAATGCGTAATTAATATGCTAAGTGGCTCTAATACTTGATAGCCTTTCATTTGTGCATCTTGTACCATATGCTCCAAAATCCAATATCCATCTTCGCCGAAAATTGGATCTTTCGCTGGCTCTGCATCTAAATCAGCCATTACGTTCGGTGTTTTCAATGCTAATAAATAACCTGATTTTAAAACACCTTCAGCCGCCTTCGCACCTTTAATACGAATAACGTAACGTCCGCGTGGTCTAAAGCTCGTATTATCTTTAAAGTTAATTCCCGGAACGTTAATACCAAGGTCGGTAATAATCGATTTCCTCATAAGAACAACTTTATCCCTTGCTGTTTCCCCGTTAATTTTCTGCTTCACAAGCGCCGCTAAATCTAATCCGAGCTCTACGATAATTGGATATTTATCTGTAAAGACGCCGAATGAATCTTCCACTTGTTGCAATTGCTCTTCATCGCCTTGAATCATTTCTAATTCTTTTTGAAGCTCATCTTCTTTTTCTTTCTTTATTCGCTTTTTATTACGAACTCCTAAGAAAATAATCGTGCCTCCAACGAGAGCAAATGGTAAAAATGGTAACGGTGTAAAAACACCCATTGCGATAAATAAACCACCGAGCGCATATACAACAACTTCATGCGCTAATAACTCTTTAAAGATTCCTTCAGTTACTGTATCAGATGAACCGTCAAATACACGCGTTACGATAATACCTGTTGAAATCGCAAGCATTAACGAACCGATTTGGTTTACAATTCCATCCCCGACAGTTAACTGTGTATAATGAAGAGCTGCTTCTGCAAAGCTCATTCCTTGCTGCATCATACCGACAATTAAACCGAAAATAATGTTTACGAATAAAATGACAATCCCGAAAATAACATCACCTTTAATGAACTTTCCGGCACCATCCATCGCTCCGTAAAACTCTGTTTCCATATTTAATTTTTTTCGTTTCGCCTGTGCATCTTTTTCTGTAATAAGACGCTGATTCAAGTCAGCATCGATAGACATTTGTTTCCCTGGTAAAGAATCAAGTGTAAAACGAGCTGCAACTTCAGCTGTACGAGACGCACCGTTTGCAACGATAAATTGGAATATGATTAATACTATAAAAATAACGATACCAATTAATAAGTTTCCGCCAATTACGAACTGGCCGAACTCTTCAATAACATGACCCGCATTTCCGTCTGTTAAAATCGCTCGCGTCGTCGAAACGTTAATCGATACGCGAAAAATCCCGATTAATAACAACATCGTCGGAAATGACTTTAATTCATCCCACTCGTTAATACTTGTAGCTCGCATATAAATAAGCACTGACATACTTAGTAGAAAAACGATAACGATATCAAGTATAAATGGTGGAAGTGGAATTAAGAGCGCCACAACGAATGACGCTGCTAAAAAGATAGAAAAATAGGTTCTTGCAGAATCTATCTTAAACAAAAGAGATCTCCTCCAAACGCGCTATTATACTTCAAGTTCGTTCGTTTGAATTAAATAGCGCATAACTTCAATTACAGCTACGTATAAATCTTCTGGAATCGCCATGTCTTCCTCGACTTGATAATATAAAGACCGAGCGAGCGGACGGTTTTCCACCATTGGTATTTCTTGTTCACGGGCAAGTGTTCGTATATATAATGCGAGCTCATCTTCCCCTTTTGCAACGACAATTGGCGCCGCATCAACTTGTTTATTGTAACGAAGCACAACCGAAATATGTGTTGGGTTGTTCACAATAAACGTTGCACCATCCATCTTCTTCGCAATTGTCCCTTGCAAGATGGCATGCATAAAGTTTTTTCGTTTCCCCTTTACTTGCGGGTCCCCTTCATTATCTTTATGCTCTTGTTTTACCTCTTCTTTTTTCATCTTAATATCTTGTTCGTACTCCCATTTTTGATAAATGAAATCAATAATAGAAAGAACGATTAAAATAATTAAAATGGCTAAAAAGATAAATTTAATTTGCCTAATAATTTCAGTAAGTGACGCTGTCCAGTTAAATCCAATCATACTAACGATTTTCTCTAAATTCTTTTTAAAGAGAACGTACGAAACGTAACCGATTAATCCCATATAAAACAGTGATTTCAAAATATCTACTAAACTTTTACGACTAAACAATCTCGTAAAATAGTTTTTCGGGTTAATACGTGATGCTTTCGGCTTTATTACTTTAGAAGAAAATAAGAAACCGACTTGAATCATATAATTGAATAAATGAAAGGCGTATACGAGTATTAATATAGGGGCCGATACTTTCAAAAGTAAAATCCCCATTAAATACAAATACTCCGTCACATCTGTATTTTTTCCAATTTGATCAAACAGCGCCGCTACAGAGTTCGCGATTTCATAACCGAGCCAATCTCCGAAAAAGTAAACGACAACTGCTAATACGAGAATGGAAAATAAATTATTTAGATCTTTACTCCGGGCAATATTCCCTTCTTCACGCGATTTTTTACGCTTCTGCGGGGTGGCCTTTTCTGTTTTATTATCCTTTGCCATGCGTGTCCCCCTACTTCGTTAAGAAAAAGTTAAATAGTTTCGTATACTCTTCTAGTAATATGTCTGTCATATTTTTAAACACATAACCGAGCATCGGTATGCTCATCGCAATAAACAAAAGACCACACGTAATTTTAATCACGTACGCATTCATAAAAACGTTTAATTGCGGTGCATTTTTTGCGATTAAAATTAAGACGAAATTAATAATGAATAAGCTTCCCATAAGCGGAAGAGCAATTTCAACCGCTGATGTAATCGCAAATAATAACGTTGCGAGTAGACTATCTAAAAAACTAGTCGTCAGCAATTTTGAAATCGCCTCTGTATATTGAAACGACTTTAAAATCGTGGCAACGAAATAATTAATGCCGCCAAGTGAAATAAAAATAAGAAGAAAAAATATATCAAAAATTGTTGATAGTAAAGTAGACTGTGATCCTGCATTCACATCAAATAAACTTGCCTGTGATAAACCGATATCAAAGTCTAAAATATGCCCGGCCATTTTTGGAATGTTCCACAGCATTTCTACAATTTTTGAAAGTGATAATCCAATTACAATTTGCGTTCCTGCATAAGCAGCTACATCCCAAACTGTCTTAATGTGAGAGACATCCACTTGATCGGCCACTGCAATCGAAAGAGCAAGTCCAAATGTAACCTTTGCCATCGCTGGAATCGATCGTCCTGAGAAAAACGGTAAAAAATATAAAAATGAAGTAATGCGGCAAAATGCAAAAAACGTCGCCGCCCATAATTCCATATTCATTTCAATTCACCTATCTTAATACGAACGCAATAGCGATGGAATTTTATCAAATAAATCTAAAATAAGCGTCGTTAACTCTTGAAACATCCACGGACCTAAAATGATAATAACGAGTACAATACTCGCCATTTTCGGTAAAAACGTCAGCGTTTGCTCTTGAATTTGCATCATAGCCATAATGACAGCGATAATAATAACGACAATCATACTTACACCGGCAACCGGCATTAAAATCATAACCCCTTTATAAAAAAAGGTTTGAAAAATATCTATAATTGGTGACGTATTCATTTATATGACTCCTATCACATAGCATCAAACGCTTCAGGCGACCGTTTTAAACATAATATCGACGATTTTTGTATATCCACCTAAATATACGAAAACGAGTATTTTGAATGGTAAACTTAAAATCATCGGCGGTACCATCATCATCCCAAGGTACATTAAAAGTGTACTAATAATTAAATCAATAAAGACAAACGCTAAATAAATGAACATCCCTGTAAGTAACCCTTTTTGAATTTGCGTTAACGTAAAGGATGGCACAAGCGTAAATAGTGAAAGATCCTTTAAATCTTTCGGCAATTCTTCCCCACGCACTTTCAGCATCATTTTCAAATCATGCTTATACGTATGCTTTGACATATACTCTTTCATAATTGGAGCTGTCGTCTCCGCAGCTTGACTTACTGTTATTTTTTCTTTCGTCATCGGGTCCCACACATCACTCTTTAACTGTCCAAGCACTGGCTGCATCGTAAATAATGATAAAAATAATGCAAGTCCAACAAGCACTTGGTTTGGTGGTAAATTCATAACCCCAAGTCCTTGACGAGTAATCCCAAGAACAATCATGAAATAAGTAAAATGCGTAAATAAAAGAACGATAGAAGAAGATAATGATAGCAGGGTAACGAGTGCGAATAGTTGTACACTTGAATTACTCGTAAACTCTTTTCCATTTTCGAAATTAATAAAACCGTTCGGGGCTGCATACGCTGGATTTACAAAAACAAATGAAAAAATAATAGAAAATACGAAAATAACGGCAAATAACGATAACTGTTTCTTTATTCTCATGATGGATCCTCTACTTTTTTCGTTTCACTCTTCACCGCGTCTTCTAGCGCTTGTTGAAACTGATTTCCTGTTCCTGTTAATTGCACAGATTGCACACCGTTATTACTAATAACAGTGAACACTTGCTTTCCGTCCACTTCAAACAGAAAGGCGCTCGTTTGATGATTTAAATATACGCCGTCTTTCACTTGAATATGGCCGTTTTCACCTTGCTTAAAAAACTGCTGTTTGCGCGTCTTTTTCGTCATATAATATGCACCATAACCGAGCGCACCAAACAGTAAAACGACTTGAAATAAGGTCGTCATATACGACATATGACTCCTCCTCTACTCTTTATCCTGCATTTGATTTTGCGCCTTCATAAGCGCTGCATGTTTTTTATCAGCTTCAATTTCAGAAATAATAATGCCGAACTTCTCATCCATTACGATCGCTTCACCAATACCGACTTTCATATCACTTAAATATACATCTACTTTATGTCCTAAATTTTTCTCTACTTCAAGAACGTCGCCAACTTTTAATTGCTTCACATCACCAAGCGTAATTGATGACTTCCCAAGCTTTACTCCAAGTTCAATCGAAATATCTGAAACGGTATCAATATGTGCCTTCCCCGCTTCATTTCGCTTCCCTGCAAATTCTTCTAATCCCATTAATGACACAGGAGATACTTCATGCTTCATATGGATCCTCCTACTCTATAAAACTTTTAAATAGGAGCGCCTTACGCGTTCCATCTTTCCCGATAAAACAATTAAATTTATGTTTTCCATCTACATAACCACGTAGTTGGTCTGTTACTTTCGTATGAAGCGGAATAATATCGCCTTCTTCAATTTGCTCAATCTCGCCCATTGTCATTTTTTGTTCACCAATCGCCACGTGAACAGGCTTGTACACTTGATTTACTTTCACTTCCACTTCAGACGTATACTTTTTACGCTTATCCGAAGAATGTTCGACAATATTTTCAGACGTTAACTTATCCATAATTTCTTCAACAGATAAGAACGGAATACCGATACGAACTGTCGTATTCCAAAAATCTGTTTTCATATTTACGTTCAGTAATGAAATAATATCGCTCGCTGTCGTAATCTTCAGCGCATTCGGATCTGTCTCCGTCGTTACAAATTTCGGTTCAATCGCAACAACGCTTTCAAATGATTGTTGTAAATTTTTACAAAGAAGAGCAAATATATTATCAAGCGTTAAAAACTCAAACGCCGTTAGCGGTCTGCGCATCAGAAAGTTACGCTTACTATCTCCGCCAAGCCAGCATTCATGAATATAAATAACGAACGCTAAATCAATTTCAATTACGATTTCTCCAAGCTCTGGCAAGCCGAGATCAATAACACAATATAAATAGTAATCTTTCGGCATTTTCTCCACATACTCACTCGTAAACGGAACTTGCTCAACGGTCGAAGGCTCTAGTTCAATCGGAATACGCATACGCGCTGACAACGTCTGTGACGTCTGTTTGCCAAAAGTAGAAGCAATCGCTTGCAAACTACGTAAATGCTCAACACCGAACTTCTCCGGTCTATTAAAATCATACTCTTGAAATTTATCTTGCTTTCCTGCTTCTTGTGCGAAAGCTGGCATTTCCTCGCCTTCATTTACCGCCTTCAGCAGGGCATCAATTTGCTCTTGGCTTAATTTATCGCCACTCATGAAAATCCCCTTCCCTACCTTTTCAATTCAACGATTTCAACGTACATTTTTCCATTCTTCGTCAAAATCTTTCCGGTTCCAATCTCCTCATTTTCAAGCATAAGACGCACCGTATTTTTCGTTGAATTTTCAAGACGATACAATGTACCTTTCGTAATATGAAGCAGATCTTCAATCTTCTTTTTTGTATTTCCGATTTCAAAATAAATCGTTAACGGAATATCATCTTGTAATTTCAAATCTTGCCAACTCCCATATCATGTTCACTAAAATTTCATGTTCTCTATTTATATAATGAAATTTTCTATTTCGAAACGTCGATATTTAATATTTTTTTAATATATCCTTGTGTTTCTTTAAATGGTGGTACGCCTCCGTACTTTCTCACATTACCAGGACCAGCATTATAAGAAGCAAGCGCCAATACTAAGTCACCGTTATTTTTCTTTAAATAACCGCTTAACTCTTTCACACCGCCCTCAATACTTTCAGCTGGTGAAAATGGATTCTTTATACCCATCTCTTTCACATTCGCTGGCATAAGCTGCATCAGCCCCATCGCTCCTGCATGTGACACCGTTTTCGGATTAAAATTAGACTCTACTTCAATCATTTTTTGAATTAACGTTTTCGGAATTCCATATGTATGACTAGCGTGATCAATAATATCTTCATACTTACCTTCATTTGAAGAACGTATTTTCTGAATATTATACTTATTCGTTAATCCCCACGTATCAACAGTCTCATTTTTCGTTTCTGGGAAACGTCGCTCAAACTCTTTTTGTGCGACTTGCACCTCATCCACTTTCTTCGTTTCAGCTTTCTCCGTCTCCTCAAGTTTACTCATTTCCCCTACTTTAATAGGCTCTACCGGTTTATTAACAACCGTTTCTATTTTCGTAGATTGTACCGGCTGACTCATATCTTCTACTTTTGCCGTTGGCGGAGTAACCTTCGTCTCCTTCGCAGGTTCACTCTGCAATTGATCTTGAAAACGACTACTAATAAACGTCTGCGGACTACTTAACTTTTGCTGAATTTGTCCTTTTTTATATGCAAGAACTTCTTTTACTATATTTCCAATTACCATAATATCACCTTTTCGGTAAACAAAGATAATCTAATATTAGAGTTTTTTAAAAAAGTTTGCAATAATCCTTTGCAATAAAAAAACAACTAAATTGTTAAACTGTTATTTTTTTATATTTATTAATTCAAATTTTCAGTTGAAACTTGATATAGCAAGACTTACAATAAATTCGAAATCGATTTTTTCGCATATTACCGTTTTTCAATTTGCAGAAAAATCAATATAAAAAAATGGGGGTTCTTAACATGAGAATCAATACAAACATTAATAGCATGCGTACGCAAGAATACATGCGTCAAAACCAAGCTAAAATGAGTAACGCTATGGACCGTTTATCAAGCGGTAAACGTATCAACAACGCTTCTGACGATGCAGCAGGTCTTGCAATCGCAACTCGTATGCGTTCACGTGAAAGCGGATTAGGTGTTGCTGCTGACAACACGCAAAACGGTATGTCTTTAATCCGTACAGCTGACTCAGCTTTAAACTCTGTATCTAACATCTTACTTCGTATGCGTGACATCGCCAACCAATCTGCGAACGGTACGAACACAGAAAAAAACCAAGTTGCTCTTCAAAAAGAATTTGGTGAATTACAAAAACAAATTACTTACATTGCAGACAACACTCAATTTAACGATAAAAATCTACTTAAAAACGATCAAACAATCAATATCCAAACTCTTGATTCAAGTGACCAATCAAAACAAATTGGTATTTCATTAAAAGGTATTACGCTTGATAAACTTGGGATTGATAGTACAGCTATTGGTGCTGATAATAGTGCTGCAGTAAACCTTAAAGATGCTAAAGCAGCTATGGCAAAACTTGCAACCTCTGATGCAACTACAGCAAAAGATGATGTTGCATCTGCTAAAGCAGCATTTGACAAAGTTAAAGATCAATTTAGCGTACAAGATGCTAGAGATATTGAAGACAAATTCATTACCTTTGCTGGTGATCCATCAACTCTACAAAACGCTAAAGATATTGGTACGGAATTCGGCGGAAAAAATACGATTACTAATAATAACATTGCTGCTGCTAAATTAGCATTTAAAACGCTTGAAACTACAGTTGTTGAGGCGAATAGAGGTACTAAAGTAACTGAGGCTAGAACTGCTTTTGATAAAGTAAAAGACTTATATAGCAAAGAAGACGTTGAAAAAATCGAAGCTGCTTTTGATAAATATGAAACTGATAAAGTAATAGTTAGCGGAGACAAAGGCGACGCTGCAGCACAAGCACTTGGTAATGCATTCAAAGGTAAGACACCAATAAGCACTGTTAAATCCGATGCATTAGCTGCTGTTGATAAAATTGATGAAGCAATCAAAATGGTTGCTGACAACCGTGCTACTTTAGGTGCTACATTAAACCGTCTAGACTTTAACGTAAACAACCTAAAGAGCCAACAATCTAGCATGGCATCTGCTGCTTCTCAAGTAGAAGACGCTGACATGGCGAAAGAAATGTCTGAAATGACTAAGTTCAAAATCTTGAACGAAGCTGGTATTAGCATGCTTTCTCAAGCAAACCAAACTCCACAAATGGTTTCTAAATTATTACAATAAGCCATTTGAGTTAGTTTCATGAATGAACCTCTCTGCTTGCAGAGAGGTTTGTTTTTTCTATATAGATGAATTATCTGGAAAACCTTTCTTTTTTTAGATGGAAAAGAGCATCCGCAATGTGTAGAAGCGGTCAGTACCCACCTCTATCCCCTCTCATGTTAAAACACAAATAGAAGATAATCATAAGTCCCTTTTTCTTTTCATAGCCGTTTATTGACTTTAAGATCCTATATGAATCTATAAGATAAGAAGTGTCTATTATGCGTATCGGCACGAATATTTTAAGTATGAATGCTAGGCAGCCTTTATATAGGATGTATGTTGCGATGGAGCATTTAGTTGCACTTAATACGGTTTCACAGGCTAATCAAATTCCACAAATGGTTTCAAAGTTACTACAATCGTAAATATAACCTTTAAAACTATTGAAAGAACTCCATAAAAAATGAAAAGCGAGATACATATGTATTATGCATCCCACTTTCATTTCAACTTATCCTTTATAAATAAGATCCTCCGCTAAAGAAGTAAACATCTCCCCAACGAGCGAGTCTTCATCATATACACACGAGCCTTTATTCTCTTCACGTTTCGCAAAAGGTATTTGAGCGATTACTTCTGTTTGCAGTTGTTCTGCTAACGTTTCACCGCCGCCTTTTCCGAAGAGATAGTTTCTTGAGCCGTCTTGTTCTTCGTAATATGCCATATTTTCAACGATACCTAAAATATCGTGTTTCGTATGTTTTGCCATTACTCCTACTCTAGATGCGACAAATGATGCTACGTTATGAGGCGTTGTAACGATAATTTCCTTCGCCTGCGGAATCATTGCAGCAACATCTATCGCAACGTCTCCTGTTCCAGGTGGTAAATCGAGAAGAAGATAGTCTAGTTCTCCCCAGTGCGTATTCGCAAGGAAGTTTTGAATCCATTTGTTTAACATCGGTCCGCGCCACATAACTGGGTTATTTCCTTCTGTGAAGAATCCCATCGACATAATTTTAACACCGTGACTAACGACTGGAATTGCTGTTTGGTCGATCATCGTTGGCTTTTCATTCGTTTCCATCATAGCTGGAATACTGAACCCGTATATATCTGCATCTAAAATTCCAACCTTTTTCCCCATACGTGCTAAAGCAGTAGCAAGGTTAATCGTCACAGTTGATTTCCCTACGCCGCCTTTTCCGCTTGTTATAGTAATAAAACGTACCCCTGAATCAGGTCGAAGCATACTGGGCATGCCTGTTTCTGTTCTAGCTTCTTTCTTTAAAAACGCTGTTAATGCCGCTCGTTCTTCTGGTGTCATAGAGCCGAATGTTAAAGAAACTTTCGATGCACCAATATTTCGAAGTGAGTCTTCAATGTCTTGTTGAATTTTCGCTTTCAACGGACAACCTTGTATCGTTAATACTACTTCTAGCCCAACTTCTGTACCATCAATTTTTATATTTCTTACCATGTTTAATTCCACAATACTTTTGTGTAACTCTGGATCTTCTACACGGCTTAAAGCGTTCATAATTTGTTCGTGAGTAATCATCATACACATTCCTTCCACTCTAATTATTTTACCTTGTGAAAAAAGTCTCCGCTTTTCCCACCCATTTTTTGTACTAAATATGTTTCTTTCATAACCATCGTTTTATCAACAGCTTTACACATATCGTAAAAAGTAAGAGCGGCAATCGATACGGCAGTTAATGCTTCCATTTCTACACCTGTTTTCCCGCTGCATGTTACTGTCGCTCGTATGATTAACTCATAGCCATCAGTTTTCTTTTCATAATGGAACGTAAAATCAGTTCCTTGGATTAATATCGGGTGACACATAGGGATTATATCCGCTGTTTTTTTAGCACCAATTATGCCAGCAATTTGCGCTACTTGGAGCGGATCACCTTTTTTCAATCCACCATTTTTAATGGCTTCAAATAATTCATTTGATAAAGAAATTGTACTTTGCGCAACAGCTGTACGTGTTGAAATATCCTTTTGAGAAATATCAACCATTTTAGCTCTTCCTTCTTCATTCCAGTGCGAAAACTCACTCATAATGATCCTCCTTAACGTATGAAAGATAAGATATTCAAATAGAAAGAATTAACCTCCACTTACAGGCGGGATAAACGCTACGATATCTCCGGCTTTTACGATTTCTTCGCCCGTTACAAACTCTTCGTTAATTGCTACCATCACTTTATTTAGCATCTGTAATTGATACTTATCTTCCAGCCATTTTTTTAATTGATGAACATTCATCTCTCGTTTTTCTATTATCGCTAACTTCTCTGAACCGACTTCTTCTCGTAAATTGGCGAACAGTAAAATTGTAATCATCTTCTCATTCTTCTTTCTTCGGTTTTCCTTCTGGATATGGAGTATTTTCAAGTTGATCTCCAATCCACTCCGTTCCATCTTCCCAAAATTCTTTTTTCCAAATTGGGACGATTCTCTTTATACGTTCAATTGCGTATTCATTCGCTTCATACGCTACTTTACGATGCGGTGAGGATACCGCAATGACAACTGCGATATCCATTATTTCTAATCGTCCTACTCGGTGTGTGATTGCTATTTTTGCATCTGGCCACTGTTTCTTAATTTCTTCTCCAATTTCAGTAAGCTTTTTTACTGCCATCGGTTTATACGCTTCATACTCAAGGTGTAACGTTCGTTTTCCTTTCGTTAATTCTCTAACCGTTCCAATAAAAGTTGTAACGGCTCCAGCTTCTCTTCTTGCTACTTTATTCGTTACTTCTTCAACTACAATTGGCGTATTTACAATTTCAAATCGTGCTTGTCCCATCAAAACCTCTCCCCACTTTTCGGAATGTCCAAGGCCATTTACTACCTTCGTTATCTTCTAATAAGAGAATGTCTACAAACATCCCTTTCTCATATCCTCTCGTACCGCCTAGTAGTACGATAAAAATGTTTGATTCTGCTAGTGAAGAAACGGAACTAGATTTATCAAATCCTGAAGGATAAGCGATTAGTTTTCCTTCGTTATATTTCAGCTTCGCTCGTACAAATCTTGTAAATGGATTCGGTTTTAGAAAATCTTCTCCGAGCATTGCTTTTTCTCGTTTTACATGTGGTGTTGCACTAAACATATACGCACGAATGCTAGGTTTTACAAATAGCTCAAAACCTACGTAACAAGCAGACGGATTACCTGATAATCCGAATAATAATTTTCCATTTAATTGTGCTACAGTCGTGACACTTCCCGGCCGCATTGCAACTTTGTTGAAAAGAACTGATGCTCCTAATTTTTCGTATATCGCTGGCAAATAATCGTAATCTCCTACCGAAACACCACCAGTTGTAATTAACATATCAACTTCGCTTAACGCTTTTTTCACTGCTTCGTAGCACGTATTCAAATCGTCGCTAAACTTCCCGAAGTATTTTACTCTTCCACCCGCTCTTCTAATTTGAGACGATATCATATACGTATTACTATTTCGGATTTTCCCTGGTTGTAGTTCTTCATTTACATCGAGAAGTTCACTCCCAGTCGCTAGTAGTCCGATTACAGGCTTTTTCGCAACTGGCACTTCACTGTAACCGAATGTAGCAAGAAGTGCTGAAATGCCTGGATTAATGTAACAACCCCTTTTTGCGAGAACAGTTCCTTTACGAGCATCTTCTCCCTGAAAGGATATATTGTCCCCTTCTTTAAATGAGCGTTTCACTTCCATATAGCTTTTTCCGATATTCTCATATTGACGATGACGAGTCAGCTCTAGCATG
Organism: Bacillus hominis; assembly: GCF_030348325.1. NCBI lineage: Bacteria > Bacillati > Bacillota > Bacilli > Caryophanales > Bacillaceae > Bacillus > Bacillus hominis. The sequence goes on along the minus strand of NZ_JAUCFS010000005.1, from coordinate 1,577,438 downwards.
ACGACCGCGTTACATCCTTTCGGAATTTGTGCCCCTGTCATAATTCGAACTGCTTGAAACGCTCCTACTTCTTTATGGAATACGGAACCTGCTCCAATTTCACCGATTACTTCAAATACAATTGGATTCTCACGACTTGCCTGAGAAGTATCTTCTGCCCTAATAGCAAATCCATCATATGGCGAGCGATCGAAAGAAGGGACATCGTGATCCGCTACTAAATCGTCTGCTAATGTTCGCCCGTATGCTAATTCAATTGGTACTAGTTCTTTTACACCACAATTAGCAAATCTCATCACTTTACGAACAGCCTCTTCAACTGTAATCGGCACTCTTCTTTCCATCATTACCAATCCCTTTCTATTACCCTAATAACCGATAGTATAGTTGTTTCGCTTTGTGAATTTCATTCGTTCCGTGAATAAACACACGACCATCTTGAAAAATGACGATGCGATACTCTTCTAATTGGCAAGAGAGCAAATACGGATTCCGATCAACTTTCCCGTGGTTCTTTAATACTTTTTCTAACTCGTCAAAGTTGTAATGACTATTATGCGCCGGTCTAATTTGAACTGTGTTTCTTCCGCATAAAACAGCTGTCTTCGTTTGATTTTCGTAAGATAAATAAGGATAAGTTCTATTTGCTCCACACGAAGGACAGTCTTCCGTTTTTATTTTTCCTAGCTTGATAGAATGATGTTGATTACTCCATGTATCAAACATTAAAAATGTTTTTCTAATTGCTGCGAAATCTTCTACTAAAATTTTGAATGCTTCTGCCACTTGATAGGCAGCGACGATTTGAACAGCTGGACTAATAATTCCAACTGTGTCACATGTCGCTCCTGTAACAGGCACACTTTTCAGCACACAATGTAAGCACGGTGTTTTCTTCGGAATAATCGTATAGCTCATGCCGTACGATCCAACACAAGAACCGTAAATCCAAGGAATATTGTGTTTTTGTGACAGGTCATTGATTACAAATCGAATATCAAAATTATCTGTTGCATCAATAATGACATCTACACCATTTAATAAAGCTTCCATATTATCTACTCTTGCATCCATTACAAGAGCTTGAATTTGTACTTCTGAATTAATTTGTTTGAGACGATTCTGTGCCGCTATTACTTTTGGTAACTTTTCTATCGCATCTTGTTCAGCATAAAGCTGTTGCCGCTGTAAATTACTCCATTCTACGTAATCACGATCAATAATCGTTAATTTCCCGATACCTGCGCGTACGAAGTTTTCAGCACTTGCACTTCCTAATGCACCCGCCCCGACTATCAACACATGCTTATTTCTAATTTTCTCTTGTCCTTCACTCCCAATAGGGTTGAACAGCTGTTGACGTGAATATCGCTCTATCATGAGATAGCCTTCCTTTCATGTAAAAAATTTGCTTCCTATTCGATTATTTTTTCAACACATCTTTCTCGATAACACTTTGTTTCTGATAACAAGAAAAATAAGCGAATCCAACAAAGCCAGCTCCACCAATTACATTTCCAATAAAGACAGGTACGAAGTTTTTCGCAAGGTCCATCCACGTAAGGTGTCCCGCAAAAATAACGGCTGAAATGACAAACATATTCGCTACCACTTGCTGAAACCCAATTACGACAAAAGCCATAATCGGAATCCAAATTCCAACAATCTTTCCGATTAAATCGTTCGTTCCGTACGCTAACCAAATCGCAAGGCAAACTAGCCAGTTACAACCAATTGCCAAAATTAACGTTCTCCCGAAAGATTCATGTAACTTATCTTGAGCTATCGCTATCGTTTTATTTAAATACGCTCCCTCTGTAAGCCCGCCAAGATGACCGAAACAATACGCGACGAAAAGCGCACCTACGAAATTAGTTAAAGTAATCCAAGCCCAATTGTTTAACACATGTTTCAATGAGATTTTACGTGCATAAAGTGCCATGGACATCGACATCATATTTCCCGTAATTAATTCTCCTCCCGCTAACACAACGAGCATCAGTCCGATTGGAAAAACCGCTCCTCCTATAAAATTGACTAAACTCCCCCATTGCTCCGGTACATTACCGAGAACACGAATATTAAGTAAAAATCCTAACGAAATGAATGCTCCTCCTAAAAAACCAAGGATAAGCATCGCGGATAGCGGTTGCCTTACCTTTTGAACACCGGATTCAATTACAAGCGCAGCAATTTGTTCCGGTTTATGAAATGCCATAATCGATTCCTCCATTTTTCTAATCAAAAAAAGCAGCTTCAAAAAACCTTAACATCGTAAGGTTTTTTGAATGCTGCTTAATTTCTCTGCATCTCTCTTACAGAAATATCAATCATCATTTTTACTATATTCATAGAAAATCTGCAAAACTTGCACACTTTCCATTATTTACGTTAACAAAGAGACTCTACATTCATAGTAGTTTCTCAACCACCAATATGCGACATTTCAATTTTCGGCATTGTTTTGTTATTCGTATTGCTTAACCGTTCATCTGAATAACGGTCTGAACGATTATTCCAAATGTCACGAATAATATTAGTAATCTCTTCATCCGCATATCCAGAACGAAGTAATTCTTTAAGATCGTTTCCTTTAGAAGCAAACAAACATGTATACAATTTTCCTTCTGCTGAAATACGCGCTCTTGTACATGATGAACAGAACGAATCTGTTACAGATGAAATAATTCCTATTTCTTCATTACTACCCATATAGCGATAACGTGTCGCAACTTCACCAGGATAGTTCGCTTCAATACGTTCAAGCGGCATAACTTCATTAATCATCTTTAATATTTCTTGCTTAGAAACTACTTCGCCTAATTCCCAGCCGTTATAATTTCCGACATCCATATACTCAATAAATCGCAAAATATGCTTATTCTCTTTAAAATACTCTGCCATCTGAACGATATCTTGTTCATTTTTCCCTTTTTGAACAACCATGTTCATTTTAATTTTCATTCCTACTTCCGCTGCAGCCTGTATTCCTGTAAGAACTGTTTTTACTTTACTTCTATTTCCATTTAGATAAGAGAAACGCTCTTCATTTAAAGAATCTAAACTAACTGTCACGCGAGATAAACCGGCCTTATATAAATCAGGAGCAAACTTTTTAAGTAATGATCCATTTGTCGTTAAACCGATATCCTCTACTCCGTCAATTTCGTTTAATCGCTGTATGAGTTCAGGTAAGTTTTTTCGAAGTAAAGGCTCTCCTCCAGTAATACGTAACTTTCTGACACCTAAAGAAACGAAAATACGTGTAATCCTTTCAATTTCATCAAAAGATAAAATTTTATCATTAGACAAAAAAGCATAATCACGACCAAATATTTCCTCCGGCATACAATATCTACAACGAAAATTACAGCGATCGGTAACAGAAATACGTAAATCCTTTAAAGGACGATCTAATTTGTCTAATGTAACAGATTTCATATTTATTGCCTCGTTTCTACTTATTTTATATTTACAATCCGCTCTGGATGCGTATATACATTTAAAGATCCATTACGAATAAAACCTACTGTCGTAATCCCTAACTGCTCCGCTAGCTCTAATGCCAACTCAGTTGGAGCGGATTTTGACAATATAATTTCACAACCAATTTTCGCAACTTTTAATAGAATTTCTGAAGATATACGACCACTAAACACAATAATTTTATCACCAATCGAAATATTATTTTTTAAACAATAGCCGTAAATTTTATCTAAAGCGTTATGTCTTCCTATATCCATTCGGCTTAAAACAATTCCGTTCACATCGCATAAAGCTGCATTATGGACACCGCCTGTATGTTGAAACGTAGACGCAGATTGCTGCATATCATTCATTAACCGAAAACAATCCTCGGTAGAGATTTTTACGCGAATATCATTCATTTCTTTCGCAGTCAGCGCATCGTTTGCGAAAACAAACCCTTGCCTACTCATTCCACAGCATGACGTAATATAACGTTTATTTTGTATGTCACGATAATAAGGATTGATTTTTTTCGTTTTTACATGCACATATCCTTCTTTTTCCTGTACCCATATTTCATCAATATCTTCATACTTTCGGATAACGCCTTCAGAAGCTAAAAAGCCTATTACCATATCTTCAATATACTCTGGAGTACTAACCATTGTAACAAATTCCTGTCCGTTCATTTTAACCGTAACAGGAAACTCTGTTACAATGCTGTCCTCTATATGTGCGAACTCCCCTTGCTCATAACGAAAAATTTCCCGTTCCACCTGTATCGATTTCACGATGAGTATCCTTCTCTCACGTTATATTTTTATCAAAGACAAACACTGAAACTGCAATATCTTCATCTACTTTCATATCAGAAAACAGATGAACTAACTTCGCTCCAACAAGTTCCTCTAAATGTTCACGAGAATTAACAGCATACACTTCTTGAATCATTTTCGTTCGAGCCATATGAACCATTTCCGCACCATCCATCGTTCCCGAAATAAATTTCTCAGTAGGTGTCAAATTCCCATAAAGTGTGGCAATCGCCATATTTTCAGCAAATACAGTATGAATTCGCTCCGGTCCTTTTCCGAATAAATCCTTTCGAAGCTTTCGTATCATATCATTAAATTCGTGTACCATCTTTGACATACTCTCATTCCTCCCCTGTTCATCAACACTAATTTTTCGCATATTCTTTCATCATAACTATTCTACCAAAATGAACTTTTCATCTAAACCATTCACTTAAATTGAGACGAAAAGATTCATCTTTACACATGATTTCAAATAAGTGTAAAGATGAATTACTATTATTGTTTCTTACCTATTCTTCTTTTAACCCTTTACCCATACCTTTTAAGAAATGAAGACCAAATCCGATAGCCCGATTAATATCTGGATCCTTTAGTACTTTCATAAGATCAAATACCCCAACCTTTTTATTGTTTTGTAGATGCTCATTACCTTCATCCAGCCCTACTAATAAACTACCTATAAGCTTTTTCGTAAGTTCCGGATCAAGTTCTGTTAAAGCTCCTGCAGCGCCCATCATATTATTAATTAAATTTGTAACTGGTTCACGAGTGACTTGACCGAGAACAATTTTTGCGATTGGTTCTTTCGCTTTCAGCATAGAATTTGCAGCTTCCAACATCCCAATGTCATTCAGTTCACCTACTATATTAAACATTTGATTTAACGCTTCTTCATTATTCGCTAAAAGTTCTTTTAAATCTTCGAGTTTTTGTTGTTTGAGTTCTTCCTCAGTTAGCTCCTGCTTCTGGATCGCTTGAATAGGTGCTGCCATCTTCTTTTCTCCTCCCTATTTATCCCGCTTTAACGGGCAGTAAGACCCCTACCTCAAAATTCAGCAAAAGCAAAGAAGTTAGGTGGGGGTTGGGCTGCCCGTAAAAGCCCGATTGGTGAAAGCTAATAATCAGTGGGGGATAAAGAAAACCCCCACTGATTAAAGTTTCACTTTATCCGTTAAGTGTACGTATCCTGGACGAGCCCACTTGCGATTTACCTCAATGCCGTTTTGAGGATGACGCTTTTTATTACGTGGGTTCGTTTTTGGCATCGGATTTTCACCTTCTACTTGTAGCACTTCCATACGCACTTTCGTTTGTTTATATGCAGGCGTGTTTGTACGTAAGTCAACGGCAGGACCTGTTAAGAAATTAATCGCCGTTTCGTTATCTGTCGAGTTCATCGGTAAATACAACTCATTCGCTTTTACACGATCCGTTATAAGTGCACGTAATTTAAGTGCTCCAAAAGGAGAAACAAGGCGTACTAACGAACCCGTTTTCACTCCACGTTCCCTTGCAAGTTCCGGAGAAACTTCAACGAAAACACCTGGTACTTTCGATTGAATACCAGTTGATTTATTTGTCATGTTCCCTTCATGGAAATGTTCAAGCATACGACCGTTATTAATGTGAAGATCGTATTCTGCTGGGAATTCAGCAGGACGTACCCAATCAGCTATCGCAAAACGCGCTTTTTTGTCTGGGAAGTTAAATCCATCTTGGAAAAGGAGCGGTGTATTCGTTCCGTCAAAACTTCCCCAGTGAAAACTGTTCCATCCTTCAAGCACTTCATAGTTTGCTTGTGCGAATAAAGGTGATAAACTTGCCATTTCAGCAAAGATTTCACTTGGATGACTATAGTTCCAGTTCGCGCCTAATTTATTAGCAATTGCCTGCACGATCCACCAGTCTGGTTTCGCCTCATCTAGCGCCGGCAGTACTTGATATAATCTTTGTACACGACGTTCTGTATTTGTAAACGTACCTTCTTTTTCAAGAGATGGCGCTGCTGGTAATACGACATCAGCGTATTGAGCTGTTTTAGAAAGGAACACATCTTGAACGACAAAGAATTCAAGACTTGATAACACTTCATGTACGTGATTTGCGTTAGAGTCTACAAGAGCCATATCCTCTCCAACAAGATACATAGCTTTCATTTTTCCTTCATCAATTGCGTGAAGCATTTCAATGTTATTAAGACCTGGTTTGTTATCAATTTTTACTCCGTAAGCTATTTCAAATTTCGCACGTTCTACATCGTTAGTAACGTGTTGATATCCTGGTAGCCAGCCTGGAAGAGTTCCCATATCACAAGCACCTTGTACGTTATTATGACCACGAAGTGGATATGCACCAGCACCTGGGCGACGATAATTTCCTGTTGCAAGAAGTAAGTTTGAAATCGCAGCGGAAGTATCTGAACCACCCGTATTTTGCGTTACACCCATACCCCAAAGAATACACGTACCATCTGCATCACGAATCATCTCGGCCATTTGAACGAGAGTTTCTTTTGAAATACCTGTAATCTCTTCTGCATATTCAAGCGTATATTCTTTAAGACTATCTTTGAAATCTTCAAAGAAGTTTACATTCTCGTCGATGAACTGCTCATCATGCCAACCTTGATCAATCATATATTTCGTAACAGCCATTAACCATACTTGGTCTGTTCCTTGCTTTGGACTAATAAAGATATCTGAACGCTCTGCCATTTCAGTTTTACGAAGATCTGCAACAATTAGCTTTTGACCGTGAAGTTTATGTGCACGTTTCACACGAGTCGCTAACACAGGATGACCTTCTGTCGGATTACAACCAACAATAATAACAAGGCCTGATTGCGCAATATCTTTAATCGTTCCTGCATCCCCGCCCATACCAATTGTACGGAACAATCCATCCGTCGCTGGTGATTGGCAATAACGTGAGCAGTTATCAATATTGTTCGTTTCAAACACTTGTCGTGCTAATTTTTGAATAACATAGTTGTCTTCATTCGTAATTTTAGAAGAAGAAATAAAGCCGATAGAACCTTTACCGTACTCTTCTTTAATAGAGCCCAATTTATTCGCCACTACATGAAGCGCTTCTTCCCAAGTTGCTTCCACGAACACTCCATTTTTACGAATTAAAGGTTTCGTAATTCGTTTTTCAGAATTAACGAAATCCCAACCGAATTTTCCTTTTACACAAGTAGAAATTGCATTAACCGGCGCTTCAGAAGTTGGTTGTACTTTCAGAATTTTACGTCCCTTCGTCCACACTTCAAATGAGCAACCTACACCGCAAAACGTACATACTGTTTTCGTCTTCTTCGTACGGGTATCGCGCATTGCAGCTTCTACTTCTGACACAGCGAAAATACCGCTATACCCAGGTTCAACCTCTTTAATAAGGTCAACCATAGGCTCAAGAATATCAGGTTTTAATCCTGTCATAAATCCAGCTTCACCGAGCATCGATTTCTCCATTAATGCATTACAAGGACAAATTGTTACACATTGACCACAGCTTACACATGAAGAATCATTAATATCTACTCCTTCATCCCAAATAACACGAGGGCGCTCTGCCTCCCAATCAATAGATAACGTTTCATTCACTTGTAAGTTTTGACACACCTCTACACATTGACCGCACGCAATACATTGATTCGGGTCATAGCGATAAAATGGATGAGACATATCAACTTCACTTGCATCAACTTTTGGTTCATAAGGATATTTTTGATGCTCAATTTCCATTAATTCTGCCGTATTATGCAATTTACAATTCCCGTTATTGTTGTCACATACCGTACAGTAAAGTAAATGATTTTCCAACAAGCGGTCCATCGCCTCATGTTGTGCTGCCTTTGCACTAATAGAGGACAACTCGATATTCATACCGTCCGTCACTACTGTAGAACACGATCGCACTAGCTTTCCATTCACCTCTACAATACAAGTATCACATGTTTGAATAGGATCCACTTCTGGCACGTAACAAATTTGTGGATGTTCAATTTCGTTCTCATTAATAATGCCTAGTATAGTTGAACCAGGCTCAGCACTATATTCTTTGCCGTCAATTGTAATATGAACCATGCTGTCGTTCATGGTTACTCCCCCTTTTTGAGAATAAAAAAACTCCACCACGAAAATATACGCACCACATTTTTGGCACGTTATCATCATGGTGGAGTAGTTTATTAGCACATCTTGCTAAAATACCAATCCATTTATTCATAAATAAAATGATAGATTCATAACAGGTCATATCACGATTCCATCTTTAACACTGTAATTATAGCGTTAAATCGAAAAATACACAATATAATTATCATTAAAAAGGACAAAGCACATAATGCTCTGACCTTTTTATTACCTTTCGGGATTATTTTTGGCTGACTTATTTCCCGGTGCAAACCAACCAATTAGTGCGATAGCAACTAATACTCCATAGAAGATTAAAGTCCAAGTTGTACTGTGCGGAAAATCATGGTCTAAAATACCAATATCCTCATGGGCAAGTGTAATGACAGCTAGTTTGACACCAACCCAAGCAACAATCGCATATGCCGTCGTTTCAAGTGCTGGCCGTTTCTCAAGAAGCCCAACAAACCAAGTTGCCGCAAATTTAATTAAAATAAGTCCAGCAATCCCTCCAAGAAGTACAACAATGAACTGTCCTCCATCCATACCTCCGAAATCGTCAAGCGGTGAATCCGGAAGCCCCAGAGCAAGAGCAACTGCGGCTAATATTGAATCAATCGCGAAAGCAAGGTCAGCTAATGCAATCTTACCTACTGTGAACCAGTAGCTTTTACCTGCCGCTGCCTTTTCATCTTCCTTATGAATATTTTGATTGTCTTTTCCAAATTGCGCCTGAATGACATGCTTCAATCCTAAATAAAGAAGATAGGCTGCTCCAATCGCCTGTATTTGCCAAACATTTGCAATAAATGAAATCGCAAATAGAGCTGCAAATCGAAAAACAAAAGCCATAATGATTCCGTAATTTATAGCTCTTTTTTTCTCTTCTTCGGGTAAATGTTTCGCAATAACCGCTAGGACAAGGGCATTGTCAGCCGATAACAATCCTTCTAATCCAATTAGAATTAATAATGCCCAAGCGTACTCTAGCCATATTGACTCCATCCACTTCTCTCCTTTCTAAAACAAGAATGGGGTAAAGACGTTGCTAACAATAGAATTTCCTACTAGGCAAAATCAAACCCTAAAAATGGCGGCTACAATATTTTAACAGTTACTTTACCGCCCTTTATCTTTTATTAATTGAAATCATTTAATAATCCCATTTTCTAAAATTTTCACGACGGGTGTTACTGTAAGACTTGCTTCTGAGAATACATTTGGCCAATCATTTTCGACTTTTTTCCAATGCTTATATTGAAAGGCACGTGCATAATCACCAAATCCAAATGGATCTAATTTCTCACTTTGTATTTTATGTATAAGATTATTGAAATCTTTATTTAACTGTTTCGTAATAAGTGCAGCTAGTTCTCCTTTATCTTTCCTCATATTTACATCGAATGTTCGCTCAGCAATAGATATCTTGAGATTCAGCTTTATATTGAAAATAAAATGATTTCTATCGTAACGAGTTGAAAGATCCCGCTTTATATCTTGCACATTTATCGTTATAAAGTCCTTCCCCTTTGCATTCCTAAGAGAACTGTCAGCTTCCACTCTTTTAGCATAAATAGGCATTGTCAGAGAAACTGGCGGATTCACTTTCTGTTTCAGCATAAGAAGTAGCGCACTTTCCTGACGATTTAAAGATATCTTATACATTCCACGGCTCGTTAAAAGCGCAGAACCAGTAACTATAATTTCATTTTTCCCTTCTTTTATTTCTGAAATTGCAGGTGTTATTCCCTTATTAAACGTTTGTTGATGGAATTCATGAAATGTAGCAACAGCTGTACGATTGTACAACTTATTCGTCTCAATTAAATCAGTCAAATATTCAGGAAGAGTCGGCTTATCTTTGAAATCATTATGTACTATAGAAGAAACTGATCCTTTTACAGCGACAATACGCATATTTCCTGTATTTTTCGGATCACGATACCATACATCAAGGTAAGGCATCGCCCCTTCTTGTTGTAAAAATTTTTGACTTAATAATATTAATTGTAATTTTTCAGTAGAAACTAACCCTTTACTGGAGCTATTAAAATGTTCTTTCGCTTCCCTTGGTGTATTCACTCGCGCATCATGCACTTCATACTTTTTTTCAACATCTTCATTAAAGTTAGGTGTTAAGTCGTAAACAATCATTTTTCCTTGTTCATCCATATCAAAACCGTAAACTAACGATATGGACTGTTTTTCTAAGTCAAGCCGATCCCCACAACCTGTCATAAATACTAATAGAAAACCGATCATCGTAAACTTTGTAAACCGCAGCATTTAGTTCTTCCTCCTTTTCCACTGCTCATAGACAGTTATGTACAATAAAAATACAACCGGAAAAAGAACAGCAACGAAATAACTAGTTATCCCCCATATTTCCCTTAACCCATCTATTTGATAAGACGACGGTGTATAGAAGACCCAAAACAAAACACACGCACAAAGTAGAATCAAGATAAACATTGAACACTCTTTTTGATGAAACAGTTGCTTCACTCCATCCGCCGCGGTAAAAATGTATGGAATACAAGAATCGAAAACAATAAAAAGATAAAACGACAAAAATATGATTTCAAACCGTTCAATAAATGAGAAATGAAGCGGTGTAATTAACGAAAGGGTTGGCCATAAAAATTTCATTATCCCGTCTGGACCAAAATAAACGAAACAAACGAGGGTAACTTGAAGATATATTAACAACGTAATAGCATTAGCTATAATAATACCTTTCCCGGCCGATTGTTTATCATTTAAATAAGGATAAAGTACAAATGCAAATTCAAATCCGAGAAAAGCAAGGATCGTTGATTTAACAGTGTGAAAAACTGGCATCCACCCTTCCTTTAAAAGTGGTAATAGATAAATCCAATGACTATCTTTAAGGGGAATAAATAATAAAAGCGGCATCCAAAGCGTAAAGAAAAAATGAAAGACCGCATAGCGGCTTATAATTCGCGCCCCTCCACGAGCCAACATATACATAGGAATAGCTAATAAAATCAAAATTAAATAACTGGGAGTTTTCGGTAAAATCCAAATATGTATAATATATAAAAGGGAAAACACTAAAGAAATAGCTGCAAGCAATGAATATAAAATCCAAATTATCATCCCTATTTTCCCTAGCCATTTCCCTAAATAACGCGTCAAAACGCCAAGTAAAGTATCTCCAGGATGCTTTGCCATAATCTTCACAATACAAAGACTCACCGACGTAGTAATTGCCCATCCGATAATAACTGAAATCCACCCATCCGTCCCCGCTCCCTGTGCTACTTCCCTTGGAAGTGTCAACAAACCAAATCCGACTTGCACACCGCTAATCGTTAAAATGTATTGTAGTAAAGATATCTCCTGTTTTACACCTGTCTTCACTTCTTGTCCCCTCTTTCTCTCATATCTCCTTGCTTGTTTACTTGTTTAGGCTGAAGGGATAACGGTCGTTTCTTTATCATCTTTAGCGGGAAGCGAATAAATGCGTCTTTCAAATCGGAAATACGCAGTGGAGACACAGGGCTACTATACGGAACTCCGAGTGATTCTAAAGAAAGCAAATGAATTATAATGATTGTCATCCCTACCATAATCCCGATGATGCCGAATACAGAAGCGATAAACATCATCGGAAATCGAATTAGACGAACTCCTGCTGACATTTCTAAATTAGGGATGATGAAAGATGCAATCGCTGTAATTGCGACGACAATTACCATAACATTACTTACAATTCCTGCTTGTACTGCTGCCTGCCCGATTACAATCCCACCGACAACACCTATCGTTTGCCCTATCGGACCAGGAAGCCGAATAGCCGCTTCGCGGAGCATTTCAAGAACTAATTCCATTAATAAAGCTTCTAAAATAGGTGGAAACGGAATTTTGGCACGTGATTCCCCAATCGTTAATAGCAATTTGAGAGGAAGCACTTCATAATGAAAGGAAATCATAGCGATATATAGAGCTGGAGCAAAAATTGCAATAAATAATCCTGTGAGACGAAGTATACGTGTAAATAAGGCGATAGCTGGCCTTAAACTGTAATCGTCTATCGTTTGAAAAAATGATGAAAAAGTCATCGGACCAATTAACACACCTGGCGAGCGATCTACAACAATCGCAATTCGCCCCTCCAAAATATGATGTGAAGTCGTATCTGGGCGTTCAGTTATAGAAAATTGCGGAAATAGTGTATAAGAATTATCTTCAACAAGCCCCTCTAACGTACCGGTACTAAGAATAGCATCTATGTTGATTGATTTTATACGACTCGTCATTTCTCGAATGACTGTTTCATTTGTAACATCTGCTAAATACAACATAAACACCTTTGAAGTTGCCCGCTCTCCAACAGTGAACTCTTTCACCTTCAATTCACGATTTGGAATATATCGTCGAATGAGGGCAATACTCTCGCTAGCTACTTCCGTAAAACCTTCATGTGAACTTTTTAATGCAGTTTCTGTTGTTGGTTCCTGAATACCCCTCTTAGGTGCCCCCTGCGTGTCTAGCTCTAACGCTGTTAACTGGCCATCAATAAGCAAAATGCTTTTACCATGTAAAATAGCCTGCTCAATTTCTATCCATTTTTCAACCTTCTTGATTTGCCCGATAGAAACCGAAGACTTCCAAAAATCTTGTTCATTCCATGCCTGAAACAATAGAGGGCGAAGAACATCCGTATTGATAACAGTTTTATCCACTAATCCCTCCATATACACTAGAGCGGCCTCTTGTCCGTTTTTTAATGGAAAGTTTCTAATTACTAACTCTGGAATTCCGCTAAATAGTTTAGATAATTGCTCTAGGTTTGTAGATATAGAAGAAGAAACCGTACTGTTTAATACATCGTCAGCTTGGTCCTGCGTAGAAAAAGATTTTTCACCTCGTAACCATTTATGAAAAGAGTCCATACGTTCACCTTTTTCGCTGTTGTGTTTCATATGGGTTATTATGGATATCTACCGAAAGACATATACTCTTTTCTTTTTATGAGACATTAATTAATCCAACTTGCAGGCAACGTTTTGAACACATGAATGATTATTTAAAGTTATCCTCTACAAAACAAAAGGGAAATACATAGTGTATATGTATTTCCCTTTTGTTTTGTACCCATTTTTATTGTGGTATGGTCATAACCTGACCGCTACTATCAACCATAATTTTCATTTTTCCGTCTTGAGCGTTATATAATCCTAGCTTATGTAAATCTTGTTTGCACTCTTTTACGAAGAAAGGCAACGTACGAATTTGATCGATATCAGAGCTCTTAATGAAATGAGTTAAATGATGCGTCATTTCTTTAATATCATGTACAAGGTCTTCCTTCTCTCGTTTTAATCTTTCATTTTCAGCTCGTAATAAATGTACTTCTCCTTCAAGACCTCGAGCATTCTTTTCTTCTTTCGAACGCTCTGCAGCCATGCTAGAAAGTTTATAGATTCCCTCCATAAACTGATGTAATTCATGCTCTTTCTTTTCACGGAATTGACTAATTGTTTCAAAGTTATCAACGATACCAGATATGACTGTTACGAGATTTTTTTCGTCCTCTTCACTTCGGAAATCTTCTTTTACTTCCTGTTTTCTTTCTTGTTTCGCCTCAACAACTGTATCCTTTACAGGTGTATATTTGCGTTTTCGACCCGGCTTTTGTTTTTCAATATTTTCAAACGGGATTTCTTGTTTTTTTAATTTATAATACGTGTTCTGTAATTGGCTTTCCGTTTTTGGAAATAGATTCAGTTCATTTTTACTAACATATTTTGAAATATTTGCGATGTTTAAGCCTTGACGCTGACAAAATTGATATACTTCATACAGTAGTTCCAGTTCAGACTTCAACCATGTAATCCCTGATTTTTCATATACTCGCATACCGCCATTTTTTTCTATATCTATTTGAAATAATACCATTCTATTATATAAGTCGATAAGCTCTTCATACTTTATTCGGAATTGTTTCTCTATTTTTTTAAATTCCGCCTCTAATTTTATATCGCTCGTTTTATTATTTGACATGTTTTGTAAAAGACTTAATACGTTGATTGCTGTGTGGTGATACATACTCTGTGTCACTGCCCCTCATCCTTTCACAATTCTCATCTGACTCCCATGTCTTTTAAGAAAATAGAAATTTCCACATATCCATATTATAACATTTCTAAATTATCTGTCAAATAATTAACATATAAAAAGGTATAAAAAGTATGTAAATAATAGTAAAGATTTTTTAAGAAAATAATAAAAAAATCTAACACGATGTTATATTAATAAAATGTGTTTAATTATATTATATGGTATTCCCAATATAATTTCACCGAAAAATTTTGCGCTATCACGAAATATTACTAACACAATCCAAAGATACATTCTCTTATATTTTCAAATCAAAAAACCTACTACTTATTAATTAAACCAATCAATATCCCCTAAATAAAAACAGCTACATACACGAAAGAAACTATTAATACATGCAGTCATAAACACTCCAGAAACGTTTGATTTTTCTGCCTGTACAGAGCATAGAATACAAAAAAGGAACTAACCAGTACTATACATGGCTAATTCCTCTCTTCCAGCTAAAAAACGTGTTTTAAACTGATTCTTCAAACTCTCACTCAAATACTCACTTCTCCTACTTACCTAAAACCACTCCATATCTCTGGTCTTACACCGTATGGACCTCTATTAGGCACTGACCGCTTCCTCACTTGGCTAGATCCTCTATTCCAACTAAAAAAACGCTTTTCAAAACTTTTTTACAACACTAACTTATCAACTAAACCAATTAACTCTTGAATATCAGGCTTACTTACTTGAGCATTCGCCCCTACAGCCTCGCCTTTATGGAACAACTCATTCGTAATTAAAGAAGAGAAAATAATAACTGGTAATTGCTTCATTACTTCACTATCTTTAATTACTTTCGTTAAATGGTGTCCATCCATTTTTGGCATCTCAATATCTGTAATAAGCAGATGAATATGTTCAAACATTTTTTCATCTTGCTCTTTTGCTAGTTTTTCAATTTGTGCTAACGCTTCTGCACCATTGCTGAAGAAATTCATTTTCGTATATCCAGCTGTTGATAATGTTTCTTCTAGTATTTGGCGAAGCATCGCTGAATCTTCCGCAATATAAATAACTTTTTCAGCTCGATCAGTTTTTTGCTCTAATCCTGAAAGTGTTTTATTGTCATAGCCACTGTTACTAATTTCGCAAACAATTTTCTCATAATCTAACAATAAAATAATTTTCCCATCTAGTTTTACAATTCCAGACGTTGTTTCTTCTAGCCCCATAGATAATGAAGCTGGTTCATCAATTTGTTCCCAAGAAATACGTTGAATACGATGCACTTCATCAACACGGAAAATAACTTTCATTTGGTTTAATTCCGAGATGATAAATTTCGTTTGATCAAGTGGCTTTGTAGATTTTAAATTAAGAGCTGTTGCTAAGTTAATAACAGGTAAAATTTCACCGCGTACTTGAACAACACCTTCAACTGCATGATGAGATTCCGGCACAGTTGTAACAGGGAATGGATTAATAATTTCACGCACTTTCATTACATTGATGCTAAATAAATTTTCACCAACAGTATAAGTTACGATTTCTAATTCGTTTGTTCCACTTTCTAATAAAATACTTTGTGCTTGTGACATAAAGGTGTCGCTCCCCTTTCATTAATTCCGTATATTTAATTATTAAGCTTTAATAAACCCCAAAAGTCAACTACCTATATAAAAATATAGGTAGTTGACTTAGCCTTACAGTTTTAAAATAATAAAAACAGTAGTAAAGCTTAATCTTGTATAAACGAAGCAAGTGCTTCTAGTAACACTTCTTGCGCTCCTACAATTTCTGTCGGCATCGCTTCCCATTTTTTCGAAAGCTCTGTTTCCACTCTCATTCTAAGCTCTGGATTCATTTCTCCTAGCACATATTCCTTCGTCGCTATATCAACATCAAGGAGTGCAAGTGCATATAATTCCGGATCGTTTATTTTTTTAAATACTTGTTTCAATACTGCCGGTGCTATATGTTTTAACTTTTCAATGTGAATTTCTTTATCAGAAAATAGTAACTCATATTGAATAAACGTAACATTTTCTTTAATCACTTTAAAATAGCAATTATTCTTTTTATCATTTACAAAATAACCGTTCGGATCTGCAATAATACTCTCTACTTGGCGTATTAAATTTGGCAAACTACTCGCCGTCATTACAGTACGTTGCTCAACCTCACTTGGCGAAATGAATGTAACGCGATACTTATTCTGCGCCATCCTCCTCACCTCTCCTTTTATATAAACTTAGTTTAATTGTACAATATAGCACAACTATCTTAAATTAATCTAAATAATCTATTTCAAATCACTACTTATAGACCCTATCTTCAAAGAAAGAAGAGGCACCATCACAATTGACTTTCGGCCTTCTCAACTAACCTAGAACCTATCAATCTCATTCATAGCTCATCGCCTCTTCAACTACCTTAGAACCACTCATAGGCATTGTCGCTACTACAATCCGGTGAGCCTACCAATCTCATTCATGGCTCCCAGCCTCTCCAACTAACCTAGAACCGCTCCATATCTCTGGTTTTACAACATGCGAGCCACTTATAGGCACTAACCGCTACTACTCATCGCTGGGCCCTCTCTCAAAACCTAAAAAGAAAGCTTTTACGCCCCTTTCAATAACTCAATGTTATTGAACCAAAAAGCAAGCTGCTGATCCGTAATATCCGGTAACATAACGAAAAACTCGCGGCACTTCATCTCATCCTTAAACACTTGATACTTCCAAACCTCATCACTACCAACACTCACAAAATAAAATTCATGAATACGCCCTATAGCTGCTTTTGTTTCACCAAATGAGTAGGGAGGTACTTGCTTAATTTCAAATTGATCTGGTAAATATACATGCTCTTCTCGTTCTATTTTTAACACTTGCTCAGCAAGCTCACGTTTATTTTCGAAAAAAGGCAATTGTAAAATTCGCTCTTGTCTTGTCATACGAATAAAAAACCCTTTCTACTACGTTACAATTTTTTCTTTACGATTTATTATCGAATTAAGTTTACAACTTCATTTAATACTTCATCTGAAATTTTAATTACTTTCGCATTTCCTTGGAAGCCGCGTTGGTATAGCATTAAATCAACGAATTCTACAGATAAATCTACGTTTGCACCTTCTTGTGCGCCACCACGTACTTTTCCTGCACCGTTTTGACCAGATACGCCCATTGCTAAAATACCAGTTGTATTTGTCGCTGTATAGTTACCATTTCCGTTTTTCATTAAACCGCCCTCATTCGGGAACATTGCAACAGCTAATTGACCAGCAGCTTTCATACTTCCATCAGAATATTTCACCATCACATATCCACCGTCAGCAATAAAGCAATCTTTAACAGTCGCCGCTGCTCTACCATCTACGTTTGTTACTGCTAATGTTTTCTCTGTTGGATGGTTTGTTAATTTACTAAAATCTAAATTTACTGTTCCGCCATTAAACGGAATAGATGCTCCAGGGTTTTGCTGATTTGGATTCCCTACTGCATCAAACGTCATATCACCACCTGCGTCTTGAACCTCTTTGAACTCCGTTTCTTTTTTCGAGTCGTTACGCATATGTACTGTATATTTATAATTATGTTCACTAGTTTGTGTAAACTCTACACGCATTGTCCATGTATTACCGGCATCATCGTATACAGGCAATTCTTGCGTAATCTGCTTTGCATCAGCTGGAATATTCCCTCCAACTACTCCTTTTGACGTTCGAATACCACCGATTGCTGATCCCATTGGAATTTGCAACGGTCCTGGAATACCAGATAAATCGACTTCACCAGTTGCTGCATTTGCAGGATATGCGAATACGTATTGGCCTTCAGTATTCGTAATATAGTAATCTGAAGATATCCCAAATGTACCTTTACGCGTAAATTCCGTGTTGCCGCCTTTTGAATCACCTACTACGAAGAAACCATTACCTTCCATCGCTGCTTGTGTTTTACCACCCGTTAACGTAATTGTACCGTCGCTATAATCCGTAACTGTTCCGCTCATTTTCACACCGTTACCAATACTTTTCGGGTTCGTTCCTGCGTATTTACCATCGCCTTTTGCACCAATTGAATTGTTGTATAATAAATCATCAAACATTGCTTTTTGTTTTTTATAACCAACTGTTTGTGCATTGGCAATATTATTTGAAGTTACACTTAATGCATTTTGCGTTGCATTCATCCCTGTAATACTTGTATATAACGCTTTAATCATAACGTATGGACACTCCCTTATGAATTTGTTATTTTTACTTCTTCAGTTACTTTTTGATCGTCTTTCTTTGCATCTTCTGGATTCGTTTCTCCAATTGGTTTATCAGACACTCTTTCAACGAAACGAAGAGACACTACTTTATTATCAATAATGAGCTGTACATCGTTATTTTCTGCAAGGCGAACTGTCTCTACTTGACCAGTTACTTTGTTTCCTTCACCGTCAATGCCTCTTACATACTTTCCTAAAAACTTCATTCCACCATCAAGCGCTGTCGAATACATCGTCGTCCTTAAAGAGTCAACTGCTTTTGTCATATTTTGTACTTGTTCCATAAGAGATAATTGCGCTGTCTGATTCATCATTTGATTCATATCCATCGCATTGAATGGATCTTGATGCTGAAAACTCGCTAAAAACAATTTTAGAAAATCATCTTTCTCCATTACACCAGGAGTTTTTTGAGTACTTGCTGATACTCCGTTTGTTTGCCCTACTGGCGATTGTACACCGTTAACAGGTGCATTACTTTTTTGCGCTCCCGCCTGTAATGGAATATGATTTGTACTCGTTGTATTTAATCCAACTGTTGGCACGCTTTATTCCTCCAATAATCCAGCAAATTCTTTCGATTCTTGTTTCTCCTGTTTCGTACTTGCTAGTTTTTGCTTTTGTCTTTGCTCTTGTTCTCGTTGTTCTTTACGATGTTCATCTTTTTCTGAATAACTAATTTGAATATTAATTTCTTTTTCTTTTAACTTTAGCTTCAATTCGTCAAAAATCATTTCAACACGTTTTTTCGCATCGTGTTTGTCCATTTCTACATGGACATCAATTTGATCTCCATGCTTTTTCATAAATACAGTTAATGTACCAAGTTTCTCTGGATTTAGCTGGAATAAAACACGTTCTTGTTTCACCACAAACTTTTGCAGAGCTTCTACTTGTGCTTCCATCTTCTTTCCTAAGTCAGGTAATGTAACCTTCTCAGCTCCACTATTTTGTTTTCCTATTTGGTCAGTACCCGTTGCTTTATTTAACAACTCAGCTCCGGCCGAAATTGAGTCATTTAACTGATCGACTTTTGGTAACTCTACCTGCACATCATCGCTCTCTGCTTTTGGGAGTTCTACTTCTTTAGACTCCTCTTGTTTCTTTGCAATATTACAAGTTTCTGATTCTACGACTTTTAATACTTGCAACGTCTGCTCTGGCATCGTCACCTTATCTAACGCCATTTGCATTGTATCTTCTAAACATATGGCATTTTTAATATTCATGTTTGAAAGCAGTTCTTGTAATTGGTGTAATTCAGCTGCAGGCAATTCGTTCAGTTTAATATTTCCGTATTCTTTATATAATTCTTGTATTTTTTGTATGTATTGATATAACAATTCTGGTTGCACACGTAATTGCTCAATTGCAATCATTTGCTCAGATACAGCTAGTAATAATTGTTCTGTCTCTTTTTTTTCTTCTTTCTTTTCAATCGGCTCTTCTTTCGTTACCGTTTTTTTTGCGAGAAGATATTCTTTCTTCTCTTCTTCTGGTGCTTTTTCTCGTTTCGGTTTCTCCGTTTTCGGCTGTTTTTTATTTTCAATTCTCATTGTATTATCAAATGAAGAATTTTCATTTTTCGATTGTACTTCTAGCCCTTTGTCTTTTTGCGGAGGTAAACTTTTCTGCACCGGTAATACAAATTGTATCATTGCATCCACCTCATCCGTTCATACACATTTTTAAATCAAGAAGCATTTTTTCTTCTAATTTTTCTTTTACTTTCGCGAGCTTCTTACAATCTTCTTGATACATTTCATCAATGACACGTTCTTTTTCTTTTATTTGCTCTAAAAGGCTTTTATTTTTTTGAATAAAACCTTCTGTTTTTTTTATTTTCCGATTCCATTCTTCTATTCTTTCAGGTGAAAATGTATGTGAAGACAGCATACCAGCCATAATGCGTTGCCCAGTTTGTACGACTTTACTACGTGATTTCACAACATACAAATCATATTCTTTTTTTTGTTCTATTTTTCTTTTTTCAGCTGTCAGTTCGTACACTTCTTTCAAGATTTGTTCTTTCTCTTGATTAATCTGCAATTTTATCGTGTCGTACTGCTGCTTATCCACCTGTTTTCATAGCCCCTTCCTATTATAACGTTCCCTTTTTCTATTATATAGTTTTTTCACAAAAAAATCTGTGAAATATTAAAAACAAAAAAATAAGACCTCAAAGGGCGAGGCCTTATACAATATGGTGCATCGCTTGGACAACATCTTCAAAATGAAAACTATCCGTTCGGCCTTGTTTTAAAAACGTATTTATATTTTCTACTTTATTTTTACATTCAAAAATATAAGCATTTTCTTCATTTTCTTGAATTGTTCCTAGTTTAAAATACAATTCATTTTCTTTATAAATAGATAAAATTTTTCTCATTTCATTTGCAAGTTGCCAATGATTGGGCGATACGATTTCTTCCATAATCCTACTTACCGAATCTAGTACAGAAATGGCAGGGTAATGACTAAGAGTTGCAAGCTCACGTTTTAATACAATATGTCCATCTAAAATACCACGAGCTAAATCTGGTACAGGACCATTTAAATCGTCACCATCAACTAACACTGTATAAATACCTGTTATTGCCCCTTTTTGCGTTTTTCCGGATCGCTCTAATAACTTTTTCATATAACTTTCCATTAACAATGTTTTACCACCGATCGGTAATTCCTTTACCGCAATGTCAACACTTCGGCGAGCATCGGCAAAACGAGTAACTGAATCCATCATAAGTAATACATTATTTCCTTGATCGCGGAAATATTCAGCAATAGACGTTGCAAGCTTTGCCGCACGAAGTTGCATAAGGTGACTTTCATCTGACGTCGCTACAACAACGACGCTTTTTTTCATGCCTTCTTCACCTAATTCTTTTCGAATAAAGTCTTTTACTTCCCGGCCACGCTCACCTACTAAACTAATAACGTTAATATCCGCTTTTGCGTTTTTCGCAATCATTCCAAGTAATGTAGATTTCCCAACACCTGATCCAGCGAAAATACCAATCTTTTGACCGATCCCAATCGTTAACATAGAATCAATCGATTTAATTCCCGTTTCAAATACATCTGTAATTTCTTCACGCTCAAATGCATGAATCGGCGGTGCATCTAATTTTATTTTTTGCAATGGAATGTTTTCAGCATCCTCGTTTAACACTTCTCCATTTGCACTTAACACTTTGCCAAGCAAATGATTACCACGGGGCACAACGACATCTTCTGCAATTAATGTAACTGAATCTCCGTAACACACTTTTTCTGTCTGTTCAAATGGGAGTAACATATTGTTTTCTTTTTCAATTGCAATAACTTCACATAAGACGCTATGTTCTCCAACGAGACAAACATCTCCAATCTTCGCTTTCGGACCTTTCGCTACAAAAAACTGCTCTTGTACACTATGAACTTTTCCAACTTTCGTATAAAACGGCGTTTCAATAAACGTATTCCATTTATTATGTTCGTTCATGAGCTTGTTGTTCATACGTTTTGCTCCTCAAACAACTTTTCTTCTTCCCATTTATGACGAAGTTTCGCAAATATAGGTGCGAATTTAAATTCAAAGAACTCTTTCTCTTCTTCCAAAACAAATTCGCCAAACTGTAAAGAAAAATCATACTTCCATTCTACTAATTGTAGTAACCAGTACTCTTTCGTATTTTCCTTCTCTTCTTGTATACGCTCAAATGTTTCTGGATGAACCGTTATAATTAACTTTTCAAATGAAGTAGGCAATGTTTGAACGATACCTGTTAATATTGGCAGAACGTCTAATACTCGTGAATCTACCGCTTGATTCACAATTTTTTCTGCTAATTGAAAAGATTGATTCCATAATAACTCCGTCCATTCGTATGCCGTTTCTTGTTGCTCCTTTTGAAACTGTAAACGTGCTGCTTCCATCTGTTCCATTTGTTCATGAATATGCATTTGAAACTCTTCTTTAGCCTGCAACAACTGCTGATGCTCTCGTTCTAACGTTTGCTGATGCTGCCTTAGCTGATTCATTTCAATATGTAATGCATCTTGCTGCTCAAGAAGTTCTGCATGATCGCCGCTATTACAATGGCAAAACCTACTATAATACCCACTGGGCTAGAAATATCAAACTTCCTTCTTTTTCTTTCTGGTCTAGCAAATACTTGATTTTCGTCTCCCATATTCCTGCCCTTCCCTTTTCATTTTTATAAAACATTTTTTTATTTTAATAATGCGTTTTCACATATAATGCTCATTATACGCTTATCATCTATTTATCGCAATATACTCATAAAATTGACACATTTCATTTCCATATTAGAATTATGATATAGAAATAAGAGGAGGATCACGATGGAACATAACATTTTACAAGTCATTGCATTAGCAGAAAAACTAAAATACGAAATGCGACATAGTTGGCTTTCTAACGGACGGCAAGAAAGTGTTGCCGAACATACATGGCGCATGTCTCTAATGGCCATTTTAGTTGAGCCTTATTTGGATCAAAAAGTAAACATTGAAAAATTACTTAAAATGGTCATAATTCACGATCTTGTTGAAGCAGAAGCTGGTGATATTCCTGCCTTTGATACAATGAATAGCCGTGAATTACAATTACAAAAACAAAAAAATGAGCAAAAGGCTATTTTAAATATTAAACATACACTAGAAGGTTCTCTTGGCGTGGAATTATACGATTTATGGATGGAGTTTGAAGCAAAGGAAACGTACGAAGCAAAAGTTGCTAACGCACTTGATAAACTTGAAGTGAAAATTCAGCATAACGAAGCTGATATTGATACTTGGCTACCAATTGAGCATAAAATGACTTTCCAAGTTGGTAAACATACAGATTTCGACTCTTTCTTATCTAAATTACAAAAAATCATTGAACAAGATGGAGAAAAAAAATTACTCGCTGCTGGCATTGACGTTGAAGCATGCAAACAGTAACCATTTAATTATGAAATAAGGCACTCATTTTGAGTGCCTTATTTCATAATTGTTGATATTGCCTGCTTATAAATAAGTTGTTGTTTTCCATCTACTAATATTAATACTGTAAATCTATCTACTCCAACTACTTCCCCTACTATTCTTACTCCACTCTTTAAGAATATAGTAACTGCACCTTTTTCTTCTTTTATTTGTTTATACAACTCTTCTTGTAAGTGTTCCATAACTGTTCTCTCCTTTATAAATAAATAATCCTAATATAAAAATTAAAGATTAATCACTTATATACTTTGTCTTTCATATTCATAAACTTATTAATTAGTATATCTAAATCTCGACTAAACAACAAAACTTTATCATGATCTAATCCATGCCTAGCAACAAGTTGAATTAACTCTTTCTTTTTGTGTTTTATTTTATTGTGTAATTGTCCCATCTCCATCTCTATACTAAAACTCCCTTTTCCCATAATATTACTTGTAAAATTATAGTACATTTTCACTCATAAAAAAATAAAAAAATGGTTTTTTTTACAAATTTTATATTTATGAAAAGAAATTTTAATGTAATTGTAAGTTACATACCCCTTTCATTTACAATACATTCAACTATTATACACTTCCATATTGTTTTACCATTTTCAAAAAATCGCTATGAAACAAAGTTAATATCCTATTTAAATCAGATTACAGACTCTTGTCTAATTAGAAGTAAGACTTGCTCCTTTTCCAAATAAAAACATATCTTATAAAGTAATCCATTAGTTATATAGATTAATTTACTAAAAAGGAGGAAAAAACATGAGCTTTGGTGGTAGTTGCGCTGGTTTCGGCGGTGGATTTGCTTTACTCATCGTGCTATTCATCCTTCTAATTATTATCGGATGTAGCTGTTGGGGTGGCGGCGGCGGATATTAAGATAAAATATCCTTTTCGTTAAACTCTAAATGAATGAAATATGCTAACTAAAAACTATACGAAAACAGCTCATATTTGAGCTGTTTTTTCATTTCATTATTCCATTTACGGATCTCTTATTCAGTTATCTATGTTTATAACAGGATGGCTTTTAGAAATTTTTTTCTCCTCAAATCATTGGTAGCCTGTTAGCTATATCTATATGCTGTATTTTCGTTAGTTTTATATGGCTTTTTTTATTTTATCACGGGGAGCTTAGCGAAGAATCTATTGATAATCAATAGCTCAGCTCACCGTTACTGTTTATTCGATCTCATTCGTTAGTGTTGAGTACCAATAACATTATTAAAAAAAGTTAAACATATTATTTGGTTACAGAGTCATATACATGAACACCATTTGAGAAGAAACTAAATAATTATGTTAAAATATAGGTAGGATTGTGAAAAAGATCACTTAATCTATAAGCTTGAAATAGCTAAATTCGATTTTCATGGTATTAAAATATTTATTGCATTTGATTAAATAGGAGGGATATTTTGGAGGTTACGTTCATTTTCATATGTATTATATTGGTGGCTTCTATTTTGCAAGCAAGTACAGGTTTTGGCTTTTCCATAATGGCAACACCGTTCTTACTAATGTTATTCCTACCACAAGAAGCCATACAAATAAATATCATTTTATCATTGATTATTTCAATATCACTCATTTGGAAAATAAGAATGGACATTGACTTTATTCTACTGAAAAGATTAATTTTTGGAAGTATAGTTGGTGTACCTTTTGGTATTTTACTCTTCATTTCCATTAACATAAACACTTTCAAATTAGCAATTAGCATCCTGCTCTTACTATTAACACTTATGCTAATATACAACTTTAAGGTTAAATCCACACCATTTAGAGATTTTATAGTTGGTGGATTATCAGGTCTTTTAACGACAAGTATCGGTATGCCAGGGCCTCCCCTGTTACTTTACTTTACAGGAACTGATACTAAAAAAGAGAAGTTGAGAGCAACTACTTTAGCTTTTTATCTGTTTATATATTTCATTAGTCTGATGACTCAAATACTCTTTACTGGAACTAACAAAACAATTTGGGAATCAAGTTTTTATGCAATTCCAATCGTATTTCTAGGCTTGTTTATAGGCCAAATTATTTTCAAATGGATTAACCAACGAGTTTTTAAAATATTTACATATATCCTTTTGAGTTGCACGGGTATTTATCTTCTTATTGAAAGTTTGCATTTGTTATAGAAGGTGCTTTAGATTATGCAATAACAGATGGGTTTAAATGAAATTATTGTTGTATTTATAAGTGCAGTGGATTATTTCACATCAAAACTTAAATAATTTTATTTTCAGTCCACAATTAGTAATACCAATCATCTACATATTGTTTCTCAATAGGGGTAATTAATGATTTATGAATAATGTATAAAACTAATTTTCCATATTGATCACGTTTTTTCATAGCTATAATTAAATCCTCTTCAGAATCGAAAACCATAAACATCTTCCTTACTCAGTTCCCCTTTAGCAGCTGCTTTACTTACTATTGGCATTTCATTCTCATTTTCTATCACTTTTGTAAAAATTTATTAATGTTTATTTCTACGTATATGATAGCAAACAAAATACATTTCTCCTCAAAAAAAAAGACAAACCCGCATCTCAGGTTTGTCTTTTCAATCATTTTTTATTTAATCCTTTCCCACTTAAAAACTCTTTCATATGCATTCTCTTCTCTTTTGACATAAATGTGCTCATTGATTCCGTCCATGTTACGTTTTTTTGATTTGACGCTCTTCCTTTGTAATACGCACTCATCGTTTCATCATATTCGTTTAATAATTCATCATATTTCTTTTCATCGTATCCATTTTCATGAAGAATTGCAGCTACCGATAATCGTGGTTTTACTCCATGATCTTCATCTGGTACGCCGACTGTCATTCCGAATACCGGATATACTTTATCCGGTAAATGAAGCAATTCACTCACTTCTTTCGGGTTATTACGAATTCCGCCAATATAACAAATGCCGTATCCTAAAGATTCAGCTGCAATTGCTAAGTTTTGTGCAAAAAGTGAAGTATCTACCGTCGCAACGATAAAATCTTCCACTCCTTCATGTTTTATCTCTGTACCATGTTTTTCACATGCCATTTCAAGTCGCTTTAAATCTGCGCAACAAACAAAAAATGCTGCGCAGTCTTTCACGTGACGATTTCCAGAAAGCTCTGCTAGTTTAGCTTTTAGCTCTTGATCTGTTACATATATAATAGAATACGCCTGTACAAAGTGCGAGGAAGCCGCATGCTGAGCAGCTTGCACCATTCTTTCTACTATTTCTTTTGAAATTGTTTCTTCTTTATACTTACGAACTGAAACATGTTGCTCCATCTTACGTATCATCTCATTCATGAGGGTCACTCCTTTTTTCTCTTCATAATGAAAAATTAACATATATTTTTCATTATTCACAACTTATAAGCACGAAAAGAGCAATTCTTTGTGAATTACTCTTTTTATAATGTCTATTAATACGGTATATGAAATTATATCAACGTTTCGAAAAGGGATATCGACTTATCAACAAATAACGACAGGTTTATATGCTGTTATTCAATTTTTGTTAAGTTGCTTTCAAAACTTTAATACCTTTAACGATGTTCCAAATGAAGTAGTAAATCCCTACAAGTATAAACACTGCATACGTTATAACCATCCCAATTCCAACGCTCTCAGACTGATTGAAACTTAAACCGTATACTCCTGATAGTGCTAATCCTCCAAATAAAATTGCGTACGGGAAAACATGTGACCAAAATGCTTTTTTCGCATGATATTTCACTTCATCTTCCGCAACAAAGTACACGATAATTGGCAGTAAAAATGGTGCAAAAAAGATACTAAAGTAACAAAGCGAAGATAATATATTATTCCCTTTCATACGATTCACCTCTAAAGTTTTTTGTTATCTTCATTATGTCAGGAAACCACTTTAGAAACTATCGCTTTACCTTTCATTAAGATGACACATTTGTAAGATTTACCTTAATGTAAATCCCACCTGAAATTTCAGGTGGGATTCACGTTGATTATATTCGATTTAATAACCAATATTGTGTGATCGCTAAATATTCTCGAACGTTCGATTGAATAATAATTGGCTTCGGTGTTTTCGCCGGAAGACCTTCTAATGTCAATCCTTGTTTTTCTGCAATCTTTTTGGCTCGGAACATATGAAAATCGTTCGTTACAATCATCCCTTTTTTCATATGTTCAGGGATAAGAGGTTTTGAAAATTTAATATTTTCATCTGTGCTCGTCGAACGGTCTTCCATTATAATGCGGTCTTCTGCAATATTTTGTTTCATTAATCCTTGTTTCATCGCTAATGCTTCTGTAATATCTTCACCTTTTCCTTGGCCTCCAGATACGATAGCAATTGTTTTATCATGTGATTTTAAATACTCAGCTGCTTTATCAATACGATATTGCAATGAATAAGAAGGTTTTATTCCATTTACTTTCGATCCTAGTACAATTATATAATCCGCATCGTAGGTGGCATTCATATGCCCCTGCTTATAGATGTTATATTGTAAAAACCCCGCATACACGGCGAAGATCATTATAACAACTAAAATGTACTTAATTATTTTCTTCTTTCTCATATCCATATACTCCTATTCCCTTTACTTCCTTCATCATAATATCCATTTATTTGTTTGTATACAGCCAAATTCCATTTCACCCTAATTCATCCTATAAAAGGTAATATTTATATTACTTTCGGGAATAGTAAGTACAACTTCACACGAAGGAGTGTCCCTCTTGCTTCTCTTTTTATTTAATGTATCGTTCTTTTTTATCTTATTTTTACTATCACTTAAGCTACTTGGTAAATCTGCATTAGCACAACTAACCCCTCATGATTTTGGGGCTATTATTTTTTTATCTTATTTAGCTTTTCAAGCGATACCAGTCGCTGGTGCTTTACAAGCATTTTTCGGCATGGTTACCATTACATGCTTACATCTACTTCTTACAAAACTAAGTTTATTCAATAAATTAAATCGCTTCATTCTCGGGCACCCCATTATTT
Source organism: Bacillus hominis (assembly GCF_030348325.1). NCBI lineage: Bacteria > Bacillati > Bacillota > Bacilli > Caryophanales > Bacillaceae > Bacillus > Bacillus hominis. The sequence continues at coordinate 1,548,659 of NZ_JAUCFS010000005.1, read as the reverse complement.
TAATAAAACATGGAGATATTATTTTTGAGAACTTAAAGAAAAGTAGATACCCGATTGCCGAATTACTCTCAAACCTCCGAGTAGCAGGATATCCAAGTGTTCATGAAATTGAATATGCAATTTTAGAATCAAATGGATCTATAAGTATTTTACCAAAGCGAGAACTTGTGCCATTGACTCCAAAAGATATGAATATAGATGTTAAGTATGCTGGATTACCAATCGCCCTTATCGTCGATTCACAAATTCAATACGATAACTTAAAGTTAATTCATAAAGATGAAAAGTGGTTATATAAAGAGTTAAAAGAAAAAGGCATCACAAATATTAAAAACGTTGCTTTTGCGTCTGTTCAAGAAACGGATGGATCTTTTGCGATTAGTTTAAAAGAATGAAAAAATCCCCTTATTTGTTCAAGGGGATTTTCTTCACTATATTGCTTCTTTCTTTCCTGCCATATTTAACGGAACAGGATGTTTCATACGATTCATCGTAAATACGATAATCGCTGTCAATACTTCAGCTACTGGCATAACAAGCCAAATTCCATTTATCCCAAATAACTTTGGCATAATCCATAACAATGGAATAATAAATAGTAACCCTCGGCTCATTATAATAAGTACCGATTTCTTCGTTTGTCGCACTGATTGGAAGTACTCTCCATACACGATGTTATAGCCTAAAAATACGTATTGGATAAAGAACAAGCTAATACCCGTTAATGTTAACTCCAATAATTCTGGAGATTGGACATCAAATAGACCAATGATATATTTCCCGAAGAATAATCCGACAATTATCGCAACGCACCCGAGTACAACTGCAATTTTTACAGCAAACTTCAATCCTTCACGAAGTCTCTCTGATAAATTAGCACCATAATGGAAACTAGCAATTGGTTGTAATGCTGCACCAACACCGAAGAATAATAGTAATGTCATTGCATGAATACTATTCACCATCGCATAAGAAGCTACACCTAGTTCTCCTGCATATTGAACGAACGCAATGTTAAAACCGATCGTTACAATTGCCACTGTACTTTCTGCTGTAAAGCTCGGGAAACCGATTACCATAATTTGTTTAACCGTATCCCATTCAAAATGGAATTTCGTCCACTTTAAAATACTACTTTTTCTAAAGAAGTGAGTTAATAATACAAGGAAACCAATCGCTGCCGAAAGAATAGTCGCTGAAGCAGCACCTGTTACGCCCCATCCAAAAATAAAAATAAAGATATAGTCAAACACTATGTTTAATACAGCCGTTACAACAAGACCTGCCATTGCTAAATTAGGATTTCCGTCATTTCGTATAAATGTACTTAAAATATTTTCTAAAACGTATATCATTCCAAATGTTAATAACACGTGTAAATAGTCTAACGCATATGGTAAAATCACTTCATTTGCACCGAATAAGTATGCTAAATCTTCTATTCTCCATAAACAAATAGCTGCTAAAATACCTACGATAATTACTGCTACCGTCATGGATTGAGTAAAAATAGACCTCGCTCTTTCTACTTTATTTTCACCTAGTGCAATTGAATATAACGTTGCCCCGCCCATTCCAATCCATAATGAAATAGAGAAGAAAATTGAAAACGCTGGAATAGCCACGTTTACTCCTGCTAAACCGTTCGCTCCAACTCCCCTGCTAATCATGACCGCATCAATCACAATATTCACTGACATTAATACCATTCCAAGAACAGCTGGTATTAAATAAGAAATAAATAAACTTTTAATTGGTTTTTCTCTTAATTTTTCTGTTGCTTCCATCATATAAATGCTCCTTTTTCAATGCCCTGTTCACAGTTTAAACCTTCAAGTTACTTGAAGGTCAATAGACAATCGAAAATATATGAGCTTATTTTTTGTTTGTTTTTTTAACAACAGGTATTTGAATTTCCGTTACTTGCTCCTTCGGATTTTCTGTTACAGACCAATCAATTAACGCAAGCTCAAGCGCATCTCCGCACACTTCATATCCTTCGTTATCAATGTGCTTTAATAATTTCGTATACGTTGCGTCTGTTTCTTCATACGGTCCATGGTGATAAGAACAAGCAAATATTCCTTCTTTTATTTCATCTGAAGTATGCACTTGAAAAGGCATGTAATCCAATAAAATAAACACACTGTTATATGCTTGAAACTCATTTTGCAGTAATGCTTTTTTGGAAACTGTTACACCGATATCTCCTGAAAATAAACTATTATCAATTTGCTTCATATTTTTTTGAAGCGAATGGATATAATATTCAAACATATCATCTGTCGTATTCGGCGCCACTGCAATCGCTGTAATTTTTCGTTTCGGTATCTTTTTATAAATAATTTGATTCGCTTCAGATTTCGTCGCTTTCTTCATTAAATGGATTTTATGCTCCATTTTTGCCAAAGCATACTCAATTTCTCTTTGCTTTTTCAGCATCATTTCTTGTTGTTTTTCAAGTAAATTCAGCGCATAAGACGGATTTCGTTCATCAATATATTTCTTTATTTCCTTTAACGGGATGTTCAATTGGCGTAAAAATTTAATCGTATCTAATAGTGAAAACTGATCAATTGTGTAATAACGATAATTCGTTTGAGGGTCAACATTTGACGGATGAAAAATCCCTTTCTCATCATAATAACGTAATGTAGATTCCGCTATATTATGCATTTTCGCCATTTCTCCAATGGTAAAACGTTGATTTAATAACATTTTTCTTTCTCCATTCATTATATGTAAACTTTATTACTTCTTATTATATAGCTATATCTCCCTTTTCTAAAACGAATCCTCTCATGAAAATCTGCTATTTTTCCATTGATTTTTAGTGAATTTTATTATATATTAATTACAGGTTCAAATTACGAGTTCAAAAGAACTTGTAATAAGACCCTTTGTTTAATGGGTTTTACATATTTTCATTAGGCAAATTCCGAGAAATCGTATGATAAAAACAAAAATGATGAGGAGAGGATCAGATGGAATTCGAATTTTTCTTTCAAATTGCACTTATTTTATTAAGTACAAAGCTTGCTGGTGATCTTAGTGTTAGATTAGGTCAACCTTCTGTACTCGGTAAATTAATTGTCGGTATCGTTATCGGTCCAGCTGTATTAGGTTGGATCGAGAATTCAGAACTTCTAACGCAATTAAGTAATGTCGGAGTTATTCTTTTAATGTTTATGGCTGGACTTGAAACAGACTTAGAGGAATTAAATGCAAATCGTAATTCTTCTTTAGCAGTTGCACTCGGTGGTATCGTTCTTCCATTCGTAGGTGGTTACGTTTCTGGTCTTGTTATGGGAATGGAACAAGGGAATGCTGTATTTTTAGGATTACTTCTATGTGCGACAAGTGTTAGTATTTCCGTTCAAACACTTCGCGATTTAGGAAAGATGAAAACACGTGAAAGTACTACTATGCTTGGAGCAGCTGTATTCGATGACATTCTTGTTGTTATTTTATTAGCGTTTGCAATGAGCTTCTTAGGTACAGATGATGTTAACTTAACAATGGTTATCTTGAAGAAAGTAGTATTCTTTGCTTCTATTATTTTAATCGGTTGGAAAGGTGTTCCAGCGATTATGCGTTGGTTATCACCACTACGCGTATCTGAGTCTATCGTTAGCGCAGCACTTATCATCTGTTTCTCATTCGCATATTTCGGTGAACTATTAGGAATTGCTGGTATTATCGGTGCTTTCGCAGCTGGTATCGCTATTTCTCAAACGAACTACAAACATGAAGTAGAAAAGAAAGTAGAACCAATCGCTTATGCTATGTTCGTGCCAGTATTCTTCGTTAGCATCGGTATGAATATTACATTTGACGGTATTGGTGATCAAATTTGGTTCATTTTAGCATTAACAGTAATCGCTGTATTCACAAAACTAATCGGTTGTGGATTCGGTGCACGAATGACTGGATTTGATGCAAAGTCTTCTGCAATTATCGGTGCTGGTATGGTTTCTCGTGGTGAAGTTGCACTTATCATCGCAGGAACAGGACTTTCTTCTGGCCTATTAGCACAAGATTACTTTACAGCAATCGTTATTGTCGTTATTTTAACTACGATGATTACACCACCAATGTTAAAATACACTTTTGGTGCAAAAGATAAAGCACTTAAGGCAAGTAAATAAGCTTACTATAATAAAAGGAGATTACTATTTTATAAAATAGTAATCTCCTTTTTCATTTTCTCTTTAAACAATTCCATTCGTTTTTAACCATTTTTCAAAAATAGTTCGTGCTTCTTCATCATCTATATCATCACTAAATGAATATACTTTAATGCCATAGTCATCTATATATTCACCTAGCTTCATTTTCTCCACTTTTTTGTAAAAATCATCTGCCTCATAGTGTGGTATATAGGCATCCCAAATTGGTTCATTTATTCTTTTGTACGCTGTCACTTCTAAATCATATCCATCTTCATAATAACCGATGTGATAATGTTTGTTAGGATCATATTTATCCATTAAAAGCCCCTCCTAATAAATAAAAGCGAGCCTTATCTTTCAGCTCGCTCCTCTCGTTCTATTTATTAAATACGTTCCATTGCCGTCTTCAACGTTCCAACAATGAAAGCAATTTCTTCACTTGAAATAACAAGTGGCGGTGCTAATGTTAATACGTTATTATACCCCGCCGTTGTCATACCGTTGCGTCCGATAATGAGCCCTTTTTCTTTACAAGCATTTACAACACTTGCAATTTTATCGTTATCAATTGGCTCTTTCGTCTCTTTATCATTTACTAGTTCAATTCCAACTAATAGCCCTTTCCCTCGAATATTCCCAACAAGCGGATGCTCTCCAATTTCTTCTTTTAATTGATTTAATAAAAGTGAACCCATTTGTGCAGAGCGCTCAATTAAATTTTCATTTTCCATAATTTCTAGGTTTTTAAGCGCTAATGCACAAGCAGCTGGATTCCCACCAAATGTATTAATATGGCGGAAGAATTCATATTCTCCCGTTCCTTTAAATGCCTCATAAATTTCTTTTTTCACAGCTGTTGCTGATAAGGGTAAGTATGCGCTCGTAATACCTTTAGCCATTGTAATAATATCTGGCTTCACATCATAATTCATAAATCCAAAAGCTTTTCCTGTACGCCCGAAACCGCAAATAACTTCATCGCTAATTAGTAACGCCCCGTGTTTTTGACAAGTTTCATGAACAGCTTTCATATAATCTTGTGGCGGCATTAATATACCTCCGCCTGTAATAATTGGTTCCATTATAAATCCAGCTATCGTTTCACTTAATTCCCATGTCATAACACGATCGACTTCTTTCACACACTCTACATCATAAATATTTTGTGATTCCATTTCTGGCATACGGTAACAATCTGGAGGCGTTACATGTAAAAACCCTGACGCAAATGGCTCATATTGGTATCTACGCTGTGCTTGTCCAGTCGCTGCCATCGTTGCCATTGTATTTCCGTGATAACCACGATAACGTGACATAAATTTGTAACGATGCGGTTCACCTTTTTGAGCATAATATTGTCTTGCTATTTTAAAAGCTGTTTCATTCGCTTCTGATCCACTATTAGAGAAGAATATAACATACTCTCCACCAAGCCACTCGTTTAACTTTTCAGCGAGCTTAATTGCTGGTTCATGTGATTGTGACATCGGAAAGTATGATAATGTTTGCAATTGCTTATAAGCTGCCTCTGCGAGCTCTTTTCTTCCATATCCGCTATTTACACACCAAAGGCCACTCATACCGTCTAAGTATCTTTTTCCTTGTATATCTTCAACCCAGCACCCTTCTGCTTTTGCCCCCACCATTGTACTATTTGGACTAAAGGGGCGCATTCCGTGCCAAACATATTGCTCGTCTTTTGCTAATAATTCATCTGTTTGTTTTGTTTTCATCATTTCTTCCACCTTCCATAACAACTTATTTTTCACAAAGCTGCGCTGGTGCCATGATGAGTTAAATTTCTCCCTGCTATTTTCATTCCACAAAACCAAGACAAATCCTACCAAAAATAATGTAATATTTATCCCGCATTAACGGGCAGTAAAACTCCCACCCAAAAATTCAGCTGGAACAAAGAAGTTAGGTGGGAGATTAACTGCCCATAAACGCCCGATTGGTTCAACTAATAATCAGTGTGGGGGGATGAACAATCCCCCACACTGATTAAAGTTTCACTTTATAAGAAAATGCCAAAAGTAAGAGGAGCTTTTCTCATAATTCGAAAAGCTCCTCTTTTTTAATGTGTAGATGCATCACTAATTCCATGACCAGTATTAGATTTCACAAGAATTTCATCAAACTTCGCTGCATCTTCTTTCTTACTAGAGAAAACAGTTCCTAAATATGCTGCGAGGAATCCAAGCGGAATAGAAACAATTCCAGGTGTCGTATATGGGAATAATGCTTCTCCAACAAAAATAGCTTTTCCAGCTACAGGGTTCCAGACGTTTGGACTTAACGCAACAAGAACAATTGCTGATACGAGTCCAACGATCATACCGGAAATGGCACCCGTTGTATTAAAGCGCTTCCAATAGATTGTAAATAATATAACTGGTAAGTTTGCACTAGCCGCGACTGCAAATGCTAATGAGACTAAAAATGCTACGTTTAATGTTTGAGCAAATAAAGCAAGTATAATAGATACTATCGCTACTCCAATAGACGCATAACGAGCCATTGACACTTGCTCTTTTTCTGTTGATTTTCCTTTTCGAATAATCTCGTTATAAAAATCATGAGCAAATGCGGAAGCCGCTGTTAATACAAGGCCTGCTACTACAGCTAAAATTGTTGCAAAAGCAATCGCCGATACGAATGCGAATAAGAAATCTCCACCTAGCGCTTTAGCTAATAAAGGTGCTGCCATATTACCGGCTGGATTTGCTTTAATAATTGCCTCATTCCCTACAAACGCCGCCGCACCAAATCCTAAGAAAATCGTCATAATATAAAATGCTCCAATTAACCACGTAGCATACACAACTGATTGACGTGCAGTTTTTGCATCACGTACTGTAAAAAAACGGACAAGAATATGCGGTAATCCTGCCGTACCAAGAACTAGTCCTAAATTTAAAGAAAGTGTATCAAGACCATCTTTATACTTTACTCCTGGATTTAAAAACGATTCCTTCAGTGGAGTAGCTGTTTTCATTTGAGCGAACATTTCTGTCACACTAAAATTAAATTTTGCGAAAACGATAACAGAAATGATAAATGTACCCGCCATAAGTAGTACAGCCTTTACAATTTGTACCCAACTCGTAGCAGTCATACCACCAAAAATAACATAAACTGTCATAAGTGTACCAACAATTAAAACGGATGTCGTATATTCAATTCCTAATAATAATTTAATAAGTGCACCCGCACCAACCAATTGTGCAATCATATAAAAAATCGAAATCGTCATCGTATTAAGCGCTGCAATACCACGAACCTTTTTCGCATCAAAACGCGCTGCAATCATATCCGCTAACGTATACTTCCCTAAATTTCTAAGCGGTTCTGCAACTAGGTATAATACAACTAAGTAAGCAACTAAGAAACCTATACTATAAAAGAACCCATCAAATCCTGTTAAAGCTATCGCTCCAGCGATGCCAAGAAATGACGCCGCAGACATGTAATCCCCGGCAATAGCCAGTCCATTTTGCCAACCAGTTAATCCCCCTCCAGCCGTATAAAATTCACTCGCATTTTTCGTTTTTTTCGATGCAAAATAGGTTATGACGAGCGTACCAAGAACAATAATTAAAAATAGTGCAAACGCAGTAGTATTCAAATTCAGCCCCTCCCTTTTTGCATATTTTGTAGAATTTTTTGCGACATTTCATCAAAGGATTCCGCCTTTTTGCTATAAATCATACATAATGCCCATGTCATTATAAATTGCGCAAAAGCAAATACCCACGCCCATGTCACATCACCAAATACCGGTGTATTGAGCACCTTTGAATACGATGTTAAAATAGGTAATGTAATAAAAAAACTTAAAAAGAAAATACTCATCGGAATGATAAACTTCTTTTTCGTATTTAATAACAATTGAAACTCTTCAGACTGAACAACTTCTGTATAATTCACCTCATTTTGTAACTTACGTGCTGACGTATCATCTCGTTTCATTCTCTGGTCCCCTCTCTTACTTAAAATACAATTCTCCCTTGCATACATAAAGACTAAATTTTATAAATATTCAGAAACTTATTTTCATTTTAGACAATCTATACATTCCTGCAAAGATTTTTCGATAGACATTTTTCGTCAATTTCTCTTAAATTTTTAATATACTTTTTCAAAATACAGCGAAACCTCAATTACTTTTTCCCCTCATTAAGAAAGAAGTAGTGCTTATCGCACTACTTCTTTCTTTGTCTCCTTTTCTAAATTACGAGCTGTTTCACTTAATTCAACGTCTTTTCCATCTTTAAGAGTTCCAAATATAAAATCGAATACTGGATTTGAAACTCCGAACCAAAACTTTTCATTTTTATAATGGTGTAATATGTGCTGTTTTTTTAGCCATCTTCCAAATTTAGTGAAGGGACGAATCGGTTTATGTGCAATATAATGTTTCCATTCATAAACGAGGAGCATGATAATCATTCCGATTCCAAATGAAAGTGTAACAGTAACACTTTTTGTAATACCGTACGATATAAGTAAATATATAGTAAAACTAGGTATACTAAACCATACAGGCAAAAATAAAAGTTTCAAATCATCTGGATATACGTGATGATCATAATGTAATCTTCTTAACATTTTTAATAAAAATGCGTTTTTAGGCGGCTTTAAATGAAATAAAAAACGATGTGTCATATATTCGTTAAACGTATAAAAAGCAATCCCAAACACACACGCTAACATACCTATCCAGGTGAAAAATTGCATTTTTAAAATAATGATGAAAATAAATAGAATACTATACATAATAACAATATCATGTTGTAAAAAAAACTCCTTTACCACTCTCTTCATCTTTCTTCCCCCTTTTCTCAAAAAACAGCCGTAACATATCGTTACGACCATTTCTTTTCTATTTTATTCTTATTCTATTCACTTTACAAATTTGCCTGCTGTTCTATTGTCGAGAAAAAAGTGTTCGGACCAAATATATTTTGCTTCGGGATAATGTGTTCTACTGCAAACACCGTTACTTCACCCCTTTGTACTTCTCCAATAATAAGCCCAAATACTTCATGATTTACCGCAAACGTTGGTTGTTTCGTTTGCAGCAACCTTGCTGCAGTATTAAAGACTGCTTCATAAAGTGGATTTCGATCAGTAATTTCTTTTCGAATTTTTGGTGCTAAAGTGATAATAATTTCTTTTCCGTCAATAGTGGTTCGATACATAAAAATCTCCCCTTCAATCTTATGTGAACAACTGTAAAGCTTTGTATGCAAAATGGATAGAATATCCTACTAAAATAATACCTGCTCCGGCTGTAATATAGCCAAGTGCTTTTTGTTTTAATAAAGTTCTTCCAAAATGTACAGAAAAAGCAATATTTAAATTCCACAAAATAATACCGACAATAATGCACAGACTGTACAAAAAAGCTTCTTGTTTCGTTACCTTTGTAAGTAAAGAGCTAAGTGTACTTCCGTATATTCCAAACCAAAAAACAAGATTTAATGGATTGGATATCGCGATTAAAAACCCTGCCATAAACGATTGTTTAAGGCCACCTACCTCTTCTTTTTTATATTCCATATTCGAGCGGGAAATTCCTTGTTTTACACTTTGAAATCCTAAATAAAATAATAAGAAAAACCCAGCGCAGTACATAAAAGCTTGTACATATGTATACATAAACACAGAAGATAAACCAAAATAAATGAGAAGCATAAACAAAATATCAGCAGTCATGCCTCCGATTCCAACAATCCATGCATGCCAAAATCCACGTTCAATTCCCCGTTTTAACATTTCAATATTAATTGGACCTACCGGTGCAGCTAATGAAATACCTAATACTATTTGTTGTATAATTGCTCCAAACATCGCTCTATCCTTTCTACTTCTTTTACTATTAAGTAATGATGCAAATATAGAAAATAGACTAGCTTTCATAAAAATTATTCACTAATACAATACCCTTTTTTATCCAAAACATACAAAAGAGCCATCCAGTTGATGGCTCTTATTTCTCTACTCTATAATGAAAAGGACATTTACCTTTAATCGGCTCAATATCATCCCCTATGAAATATTGTTTCCATTCACGATGATTAGGATCGCCGTAGTGACTAATGTTAGGGTGCTTCGGCAACTGATCCCACTTTTCAACTCGTTCACGGACCATTTGTCTTGAATACGCCCCTTTAGGACGATCTCCTTCTAATCCATCGAAAATAGTTCGTGGCTGGAATCCAATAATGAGAGAATTCCCCAAATGCCTAGTCTTTCGCTGTTTATAAGCTGGCGCATTCCCAAATGCAAATATTGGTTCACCACCAAATGAAAATTCCCATAAATAATGCTCTGGATTTTTCGGGATTTGCTTTGGCCATAATTGATTATCTTGTTCATGCAAATATTGTAGTACTTTCCAAAAATAATCTCGATAATATTCGATTGATTTTTCTTCACATTCCGGTTCCACAAAAAGAAAAAATCCTCTTCTTACAATCGGCCGCTCTCTCATTAACTCTAAAAAAGATAACATTGTATTGGGTAAATGCCCCCAATCATTATGAGAGAGAAATGAATAACGAAGTTCATTCTTTTTCAAAGCTGTTAAACCGAAATAACACGGAAAAGTTGGTTCTAACACGACACTCGAAAAATTATGAAATTCTTTTGCAACCCAATTCGGTATGTCGACTCTATTCTCCATTCCTTCATTATCTAATAAATAAGACTCATCCATTCTTTCACCTCATTATGTACAGCATTCACTTAAGAATATTACATACGCGGCTTGTCCTATACCTTTTTAAAAATCCGAGAAAAAATTATTTAAAAATACAAAATTTTAAAACCGCTTACTTGACTGAATTCTACCAATTCGTGTATATTTAAATTAATCATTTAGCAGAATATTCGATAATATAGCATTTTTTATTTATATTATTTTTTTAATGAATTTCACTAAATGAAAAAAGGAATTGTTTTTAGGAGGAATTGTGACATGCAAGGAAAAGTAAAATGGTTTAATAATGAAAAAGGTTTTGGATTTATCGAAATGGAAGGCTCTGAAGATGTATTCGTACATTTCTCTGCTATTCAAGGCGACGGCTACAAAGCTTTAGAGGAAGGTCAAGAAGTATCTTTCGACATTACTGAAGGAAACCGTGGACCTCAAGCTGCTAACGTAGTAAAACTTTAATCCCACATATAACAGGAGGTTACCTTACTTGGTAACCTCCTTTGTTATTCCTTTGTATATTTCCGTTTTACAGAGCAAAAACTATGTGAAATGCGCACTATACAAAGGAGGAATTATTAATGGGATCAGAAGTAAATGATTTTGAAGAAGTAAAATTCCGTGTAGAAACTGCACAAAAGATGGTAGGTTCTGCAACAATTTCAATGGATCCAGACACATTAGAGCATGCTACTACTGCTGTAGAAGCAGCTCGCTCCCAGCTTGAAATTATGAAATCTGTTGCGACAGATTTAGATGAGCCATTTCTAATGAATGAGGAAAAGAAATTAAGTAAATGTGAGCATCAATTACACGAAGCGAAGCATTAAAAAAACATCCAGAGAAAATTCTCTGGATGTTTTTTCATGACAATTGCTCCCCATACTTTTTCAATTTCTCTCCAACCGTACATTGCCGTATACAAAAAGAATGGGCATAGTATTTACTATGATTTTTCCGATTATGATCCTGTAAGAAACATCCTTCGCAATACGTCTCTAATAAGTCATTTACCTCTGTAATGAGTTGCTTTTTATTCACCTTTGCACCTCTCTATTCGGTTATTTCTTTATGACTGTCAATTGCCGTTCCTTCTAATGCTTGCGTTGCTAATTGATGCGCCTCTTTATTTTGTTTTCTAGATATCGGTTCACAAACAAGCTTTAATTTCATTTTCTTCGCTTTTTGTTCAATTTGATCTAAGTAATGATTTAAATGTTCATCATAGCAAGGCCATTCACCAGCTAATTGCTGCAGTACAACTTGAGAATCACCCCGAAGTGTAACTGCTTCATATTTAATTCCTAATTCCTCGAGTGTATTCATCCCGTATAATAATGCTGCATACTCCGCTTCGTTATTATCATATATGCCTTCTATGTATGCATTGCGACGAATTCGATAATTTGTATTTCCTTTTTTATAGTATACACATATGCCAACCCCAGCTTCTTTCGTCTGCACATCATAACCACCATCAAAATAAACTTGAATTTCTTGAGGATCTTCCTCCACTTGCTTACTTAGTTTTTTCATTTCTTTTAATGACCATTCTGCATCCATTTCATCGTAAAATAAAAGTTCTTTCACCCTACCTGTTTTCTCAAAATCCTCCGCAAATTGAAGCACTTCTTCTATGTTCATATAATCTGTTGTTAATTCAGTTTGTAAACCACGCTTCGTTTTATACAACCAATGTATTTTATATTTCATACTAGATTCCCCTTATAATAAGACTTCTTAATATTTATTTTATTATATTTTATCAAGAGTCACAGTATTATATTCAATATAATCACATACAAAAAGAGCCATCCTATATAAGGAACAGCTCTTTCATCTATTACATAAATCTTTCAAATTGCACTCGCTTATTAATCCAGTACATTACAGGCATACCAATCGCCATCACAACAAATTCACCAACTGCACAAGTTAGCCATGTCAATAAAAATGGCAGATCAAACGCAAGATGAAGTTCAATTGCTATCATAAACATTGTAATTGTAAAAATAACTGTATTAAAAATCATACGAGCCCAAACACCTTTAATAAAGCGCATAGAAATAATAGTTGCAAGTAGTGCAAGAATTGATTGCCCTACTCCAAATACTAAATCATAAGCGATCATAGGTGAGAAAAAGAGATTCGTTAAAAATACACCTAATACAATCCCGTAAATTGCTTTCTTATTGAATACAACGAGATGATTAAACATCTCTGAAATACGAAACTGTACATTCGTAAAGCCAAATGGCTGAATAAGCATAGAAACAGCAATATATAATGCCGCTAAAATACCATTACCGACTAATGTTCTTATATTCATGACAAAATCTCCTTAGTTTTTTTACGTGGGATGGTTTCGAACCACGTCATTCGCTTTTTAAGCAACAAGATTATATTTTACGCAATAGGCACTCTTTCGTCAATAGATTCCTATCATGAACTACCTTTTTTCTTTTAGACAACGTATAATGAAACATATGAAATATTTAGGAGGTTTCACTTCATGACCGCAACAATTCAAAACGAAAAAGTGATCGTTTCCATTTCTGACAAAGGTGCAGAACTGCAAAGCGTTCGCTTAAAAGAAGACAACACAGAATATTTATGGCAAGGTGATTCTACTTATTGGGGACGTCGTGCACCAATCTTGTTTCCAATCGTCGGTCGATTAGTAGAAAATACATACTACGTAGACGGTAAACCTTATTCATTAACACAGCATGGTTTTGCCCGTGACCTTTCGTTCTCTGTTAAAGAACAAAGTGAAACAAACATCACTTATATCGTTACGAGTAATGAAGAGACACTACAAAAGTATCCATACGAATTTAAATTACTTGTTTCTTATGAGTTAGAAGAACAAAATATACATGTTACATATGAAGTAAATAATCCTTCTTCAAAAGAGATGTTCTTCTCAATTGGAGCACACCCTGGATTCAATTTCCCATTAGTAGACGGCGAATCATTTACAGATTATCATCTATCATTTAATGGTTCAGAACGCTTAGAAACAAGTGTACTAGAAGGACCTTATCTTTCAAGTAACAAGCAACTAATCGCTGAAAATACAAAAGAGTTACCACTTACATACGATTTATTCAAAAATGACGCACTTATTTTTGAAAATATGAATACGAATGAAATTTCGATTCGCTCACATAAACATAATAAATTTGTAAAAGTAGAATTTGATGGGTTCCCATTTGTCGGCGTATGGACACCAGGAGATAACGCACCTTTCTTATGTATTGAACCTTGGTATGGAATCGCTGATGAAGTAAAACCAGCAAAAGATTTCAAAGAAAAAAAAGGAATTCAGTCTTTACAAGCGAATGAAACATTTACATGTCGTTATAGCATTACAATTGGATAAAGTGAAACTTTAATCAGTGGGGGGTGTTCATCCCCACTGATTATTAGCCCACACCAATCGGGCATTTACGGGCAGCCCGACACCCACCTAACTTCATTGTTTCAGCCGAGTTTTGAGGTGGGTGTCTTACTACCCGTTAACGCGGGATAATCTTATAATTTGGAGGTTTCGCATTTTGATTGAAGTATATATTGATGGTGCAACAAAAGGAAATCCTGGCCCTTCTGGTGCCGGGGTTTTTATTAAAGGGGTACAGCCACCTGTACAATTGTCATTACCACTTGGGACAATGTCAAACCATGAAGCAGAATACCACGCTTTACTTGCAGCATTAAAGTATTGCGCAGCGCATAATTATAGCAGTGTATCTTTTCGTACAGATTCCCAACTTGTTGAGCGGGCTGTTGAAAAAGAATACGCAAAAAATAAAATGTTTGCACCGCTTCTAGAAGAAGCACTGCAGTACATAAAAAATTTCGATCTCTTTTTTATTAAGTGGATTCCAAGTAGTCAAAATAAAGTCGCTGATGAATTGGCTAGAAAAGCCATTTCACAAAATTAACGGGGGTATGAGTGTGAAAAAAGGGTGGATTGCTCCTCTCGCATTATTATTTGTCTCTTTTATTTGGGGAGCTACGTTTGTTGTCGTTCAAAATGCTATGTCTTTCGTTGGTCCATTTACTTTTAATGCTATTCGCTTTTTATTTGCTGGAATTATTTTATTATTCGTTCAAATGATTTTCTCTCAAAAAACTTCAAAACAAGACATAAAACATAGTAGTCTTGCTGGGCTAATTGTTGGGTTTTTCTTATGTGTTGGGTATTTATTACAGACATTCGGTTTACTCTATACAACCTCTTCAAAAGCTGGTTTCTTAACAGGACTTAGTATCATTATGGTCCCAATCTTGTCTTTTATCTTTTTAAAACAGCGAGCTACAGTTTTCATCGCACTTGGTATTGCTGTGGCAACAGCAGGTTTATACTTATTAACCGCTGGTGATTCTTTTCAATTAAACATTGGAGATATACTCGTTCTCGGTTGCGCTGTCGCTTTCGCTGCCCATATTCTTGTTAACGGTTTCTTTTCTAAAAAAATATCACCTTTATTACTAAGCACTTCTCAAGTATTAGCTGTCGGTATATTTTCTTCTATTTGTGCTTTTTTATTTGAAGATTGGGAAAAATTATTTTCAGTATCACTATGGACAAACCATTCCTTTTTATTCGCTCTATTTCTAACTTCCCTGTTTGCGACAGCAATTGCCTTTTTCATTCAAACATCTGCACAAAAACACACTTCTCCAACGAGAGTAGCCATTATTTTCGCAATGGAGCCTGTTTTTGCAGCATTAACAGGCGTTCTAGTAGCAAATGAACAGCTTTCTATTTCTGCTATCGTTGGGTGTCTTTGTATTTTCTTAGGAATGATTTTTGTTGAATTACCTTCCAAACCAAAAAAAGAAGCGCAGGCTGCGTGAAGTTACGCTTGTAACTTCCGCATAAAAGCCTTAGCGCTTTTTTTATCTGTAATCTCTTCTTCTTTCAATCGTTCTAATAATGCAACAAAATAACTACCATCAAACTGCAATTGATGTTTAATTGTCGCTTCTATTGCTGCGTTCACAATTCCATCAGATGAACCTGTATATCCTTGTCCGAACATAATAAATCCTTGTGCTTCCTCTGATAATTTAAATCCTTTCGTATGTAAGAATGAAAGATAATCTTCTACTGTTTGCATGTTATTCCCACCTACTCAAAAATTCTCCATCTCCTATCATACATGCTTTTACACGCTATGAGAATGAAATTTCTTTGACAACTTTGTAAATCAATCGTCTATTTCGCTTGTAATGGAGGATTTCCTTACAATATGAAAGAATATGTAAAGTGGAATTTATTTCATATAAAAGGGGATACAAAATGAAACAAGCACTATTAATTATTGATGCGCAACAAGAATTAATTGATGGAAACGAAGAAGAAAATGAAGTGTTCCGTAAAACCGAGTTATTAGCTACACTAAATACAGCTGTACAGAAAGCAATTGATTCAAATGCCCTTATTGTTTTCGTAAGAGATACTGATGTTGCTTCTGGTAGCGGCGTGGGCTTTGAAGTACATAATCAAATTCAAGTACCTCAGTCTGCAATCCTTATTAATAAAGCAGCAACAAATTCATTCTACGGCACTTCTTTACTTGAACTTTTAAAAGAAGAGAAGATTAATCATCTCGTTATAGGTGGATGTAAAACAGAACATTGCATCGACACCGCCGTTAGAACAGCCACTGTACAAGGCTTTGATGTTACATTAATTAAAAACGGTCATTCAACAACTGATTCTAACGTATTGTCTGCAGAGCAAATTATCTCTCACCATAATAAGATTTTACACGGTCATTATAACGTTGATCATTTTTCTATGGTGAGAAATATCGAGGAAGACCTCTTTCAACCAACTCATGACCAATATCGTGATTAAATTAACTATAAAAAAGAATCCTTTTCACGAAAGGATTCTTTTTTATCCAAAAATTTGTGCTGCAATGCCATATAGCTTATCATTCCTTTTTAATAATTGATCGCGATTTTTTATCATTATTGGTGGTGTATTAACCTTTTGAAAACCAATAATCTCTAATTCTTTCATGAAATCTTTCTTTCCTTCTGGCACATCCATTCTTAATTTACCATTATGCTCTCTTGCTAAATAATGAACAATCTCTATTGCCATCGTATCATTTTTAGCAACAACTGGCCCTATTATTTTATTTTCTGGCGTTTGTATACTCATACCATACCCTAGTACATTTTGTTCTTTATCCTTCACAACGATACACCGCTCACTTTGCATAATTCTTTCCTTTAAAAACTCTCTTCTATTTGTTCCAAACGCATATTCATCTATTTTTATTATCCCTTCTAAATCACACTCTTCATAATTCATCATATACTCTTCATTTCCTGCACTCGTATAATTCACATTGTAAGAGTTACATATGTATTTAGAAATATAACTAACAGCCCTGAACCCTAGCTTTTCGTATAAAGGCTTCCCCTCATCCGTAGCAATAAGCATAATTGGATTTTGAGTTGATACGCTTTTAACGCATGAATCCGTTATCGCCTTTCCAATCCCTCTTCCTTTATAATCTGGATGTACAATTACCATTCCGATAGACGCTAATGTCTCCCCGTATAATATAATTGCCGCGCTAGCAATAAGCTCCTTTCTCTCATTCCACACACCGTATACAATACCTGAATTAAAAATCGTTTCGATTTCTTCTTTGTTATAATCCCATCCAATATAAGAAGATAATGCAACAATATCATCTATTGTTTCTTTACTAAGACGCTCCACTCTATTTTCCAATACAATCATTCCCCCTATTTAGACGTTTGAATCATTCTTTACGAATCAACTTGTACATGTTTCCCTTCATCATTCGTACACATATCCTATTTTGACCAAGACTATATTGTAAATGAGGTGACAACATGCCCATTACGAATCGATTTTCTACCACCACTAACGGAGCACTCGCTATTACAGGAAACACACTCGGCTTAAGTAAAATTAGTAATCAAAACCGTGCTGGTACAATCGGGGCAATTGGTGCATTCATAACTACGAATACTGCTTTACAAGTAACTACTTTTCCTGCTGGTACAACATTAAACTACACACAAAATAGTTCTACCGCTATTTTGAATATCCCTGCTGGTAGTACTATTCTTTACGCAGAACTTGTTTGGGGTGGAAACTATTTATCTCGTGATCAAAACATTACAAGTGTATTAGGAAACCCCGTTTCTTTCACAACGCCTGTTTCAACATACTCGATTACTCCTTCAGCTGTTACAGCTTCCAATCAAACTTTTGTTTCTGGATCTGTCACATTCGGCTTTTATACACGCTCAGCAGATGTAACATCACTCGTTCAAGCTGCTGGATCTGGCTCTTATACAACCGGTTCTGTCCCTGGACTTGTAGATCCATTAGATGCATCTAATGGAACAATTAATTCGGCTGGATGGACCCTTATTGTCGCTTACCAAAACGGAACATTACCTGCAAGAAACTTAACAATTTATGTAGCTGGTAACCGTGTTTCTGCAGAAACTGGTAGTGCCGATGTATCTGTCTCAGGGTTTTTAACACCTGCCGGGGGGCCTGTAAGCGGGCGATTATTTTTAAGTTCTACTGAAGGAGATGCTGATTTAACTGGGGATCAAGCTTTATTTGGACCAAATTTCAGTTCATTAAATGCTTTATCTGGGCCAAACAATGCTGTAAATAATTTCTTTGGTTCTCAAATTAATAATGCTGCAGGAAACTTAGATACAACTGGGACATTTGGAACGCGAAACCAAAGTGCTTCTTCAAGCACAAACATCTCTGCTGGTAGGCAAGGCTGGGACATTACTTCCATTGATATTTCTCCTTATTTAACAAACTCCCAAATTTCCGCTGCAATCCGTTTAACAACTAACGGAGATGCATATATGTTAAATACAGTCGGTTTACAAATTAATATAAATTCACCTAATATACAAGCAACGAAAAGCGTGAATAAAAGTGTTGCTGCAATTGGAGATGTTCTCACTTATACAGTTACTGTTCCTAACACCGGCCTTCTTCCTGCAAATAACGTTACTTTTACAGACATTCTTCCTAATGGCACTTCCTTTATACCTGGCAGCGTAACGATAGATAACGTACCACAAACAAATGCAAATCCGTCCGCCGGTATATCTCTTGGGACAATTAATAACAGCTCTTCTCGTACAGTAACTTTCCAAGCAACTGTCGTTTCTCTTCCAAGTCAAAACCCTATCTCTAACACTGCTAATATTACCTTTCAATATACACCAATTGCCGGAGGAACGACTTTTAACGGTATTGCAACAAGCAACTCTGCTGGTACACAAATTAACCTAGCAGATATTAATGGAACAAAATCCGTTAACAAACTATTTACCGATATTGGTGAAACATTAACTTACAGTATTTCCTTAGCTAATGTAGGAAATATCGCTGCAACGAACGTTATATATACGGATCCAATTCCTAGCGGGACTAATTTTATTCCTAATAGTGTAACTGTTAACGGAGTGACTCAAGCTGGAGCAAATCCAGCTACTGGTATATCAATTGGGTCTATTGCTGCAAATTCTACTGCTATTATTTCATTTCAAGTATTCGTTCCTTCTATCCCGCAAACAAATCCAATATTAAATAGTGGTACAACAACTTACCAGTACGTCCCCATTCCAAATCAGCCAGCAGTAAATGGATCCGATGCGACAAATACCGTATCTACTCAAGTCAATAATGCTACTGTAACTATGGCAAAAGCAGTAGATAAAAACTATGCAGATATTGGCGATACACTGACTTACACTGTTGCCTTTACAGGTACAGGTAATACGAATGCGAACAATGTTATTTTTACAGATGTCATTCCTACCGGAACCACTTTTGTTCTAAACAGTTTAACAATTGATGGCACGACACAAGTTGGAGCAAATCCCGCTACTGGTGTGAATATAGGATCTATCCCAACTGGCACAACAAAAAATGTTTCATTTCAAGTAGTAGTAAATACAATTCCAGCATCGAATGTCGTATCTAATGGATCAAGCGCTTCTTATCAATATACCGTCAATCCTAGCCAATCACCCACTACAAAAAACATTTCTTCTAATCTCGTTTCCACTCAAATTAACAATGCGAATGTAACATTAACAAAATCAACAAATAAACAATTTGCTACAATTGGTGAAACGATCAGTTATACAATCCTTATTACAAACAGTGGAAATACAGCTGCCACTAACGTTCAACTAACAGATCCACTTCCAAATGGAACGATATTGACTCCTGGTACTGTAACACTAAACGGAGTTTTGCAAAATGTAGATTCTCTCGTTGCCTTACCTATCGGCACAATTCCTGGCGGAGCTACTTTTACCCTTTCTTTCCAAGTAACAGTCATCAATATTACCGCCCAAAATCCTATCATTAATAATGCTTTCGCCTCTTATCTATATACTGTAAATCCAAGTCTGCCACCGACTTCGAAAACAGCAAATTCTAATTCTGTAACATCAACAATTAGACTAGCAAATCTTCATACTAACAAGTCTGTAAATCAAACGTTTGCGGAAGTTGGGGATGTATTAACTTATACCTTTGCTCTTACAAACGATGGAAATGTTGCGGCGAACAATGTAGTACTATCCGATTCAATTGCAAATGGTACTGCCTTTGTACCAAACAGCGTTACGATTAACAATGTTACTCAACCAGGCGTTACACCAGCTAGCATCAATATCGGTAGTATCAATGCTGGCACTACAATTACAGCTTCATTCCAAGTATTAATAACTAGTATTCCAAATCCAAATCCTATTTCAAATAATGCCTCCATTTCCTATAATTTTATCGTTGATCCAAACGCTTCCCCTGTAAGTAAGAACACTACTTCAACCACTACATTTACTCAAGTAAATGACGCAAATGTCATTTCAGCAAAAACAGTGGATCAAGCGTTTGCTACAGTTGGGGATGTATTAACTTATACTATTCTTTTAACGAATGCAGGAAGTGTTACTGCTGATAATCCAACTTTCGTAGATACGAATCCAGATGGTACTATCTTTATTCCAAATACTTTCCTTATTAATGGTGCGCTACAAAATAATGCAGATCCGAACATTGGTGTTCCGTTACCTTCCATTCCTGCTAACGGTGAAATTACTGTTTCTTATCAAGTAACTGTCATCTCTTTACCAACACAAAATCCAACAATAAATTCATCTAGTACACAGTATAGCTTTATTCTAAATCCAGGCGATCCACCAACTATAGAAACATCTTTAAGTAACACTGTAAGTACACAAATTAATTTAGCAAATGTAATTATTTTCAAGGATGTAGATTTAACTATCTCCGATGTTGGGCAACCAATCACATATACAATTGCCTTAGCCAACCCTGGGAATACTCCAGCGAATAATGTAGTTGTTACCGACATACTACCTCCTGGTACGACTCTTATACCAAATAGTATTTTTATAGGCGGGAGTTTACAACTAGGCGCAGACCCAAGTGCTGGTCTTCAAATTGGTACAATTCCAGCAGGTGGAATTACAACAATTGTTTTCCAAATTAGTGTAAATAGTTTACCTTCACCAAATCCAGTTCAAAATAGCGCTGCACTTCAATATACCTTTATCGCAGATCCAAATTTACCTGCTGTTGTTAGAAACGCTACTAGCAATATAGTAACTACACAAATTAATACCGCTAATATCGTAGCGAATAAATTAACAAGTACAAACTTTGCTGATATCGGTGATAGCATTACGTACACAACTGTATTAACAAATAACGGTAATATCCCGGCTACTAATGTTATTTTTACGGATGTTATTCCAAGTGGTACACTTTTCATTCCAGATAGTGTAGCAATTGACAATGTACCTGTAGCTAATGTTAATCCAGCAAACGGCATCTCCATCGGTACAATTGGAGCAAATTCCTCACGTACTGTTTCCTTTCAAGTGAATGTACCAGCTATTCCATCCATTAATCCAATTACTAATCAATCAGGCACTACATTCCAATACACGTACGACCCATCAAAACCAACCGTAATGCAGATGGTTGCTTCTAACACTGTACAAACAACTATTAATAACGCCTCGATTGCCGCTACAAAGTCTGCAGATAAACAGTTTGCTAACGTAAATGATATTATTACGTACACGACTACTTTAACGAATACTGGGAACACACTTGCATCAAATGTAGTATTTACAGATGTAATTCCAAACGGGACATCGTTTATTCCTAATAGTGTAACAGTAAATGGAAACATAATTCCTAATGTAAATCCAGCAAGCGGAATTGCAATTGATCCAATAAACCCGAATGCAAATACTATAATCTCATTTCAAATAAAAGTGAATTCTATCCCTAATCCAAATCCAATCCCGAACCAAAGTAATACAACGTACCAATATGTCGTAAATCCTAACTTACCTCCAGCATCCGCCAATGCGTTAAGCAACTTAATAACAACTCAAATTAATAATGCTACGATCGTCGCTACGAAATCAGTGAATACACCGACAGCTGCAATTGGAGATATCGTTACCTATACGATTGCAGTAACAAATACAGGTAATATCCCTGCTAGTGCTACAGTTTTAACAGATGGACTTGGACCAGGCGCGTCCTTCATCCCGGATTCAGTTACGATAAATAACGTTTCCCAACCTGGATTAGACCCTTCACTAGGAATTCAATTAAACGATATTTCACCAGCAGATACTATTTTCATTACATTCCAAGTAAAAATACTCGCAATTCCTCCTAGTGGTACTTTAACGAATAACGCCCTTGTAAACTACGAATATGCAGTGAATCCAAGTCAGTCGCCTGCTCTTGGTAGCACCGTAACCAATACGACAGTTACACCGATTATCGACGCTACTTTAGTTTTAAATAAAAATGCGAGTACAACTTTCGCTACGATTGGTGATACAATTACATTCACTTCATCTGTTACAAACACAGGAAATACAACTGCTAACAACGTTGTATTTACAGATACGATTCCAAATGGTACTGCCTTTATCCCAAATAGCTTTAAGATAAATGGTGTGACCGTCCCGAATGCAAATCCACAAAACGGTATCAATATTGGTAACATGAATTCAAATGTATCGGTTGCACTTAGTTTTCAAGTAAACATTACAACGCTTCCAAACCCTAATCCAATTCCTAACAAATCATCGATTCAATATAGTTTTATTGTAGATATAAATGAACCGCCTGTTTCACGAACAGTTCAATCTAATAAAACTTTCACACAAGTAAATACCGCTTCCGTTATCGCAACAAAAACTGCGAGCAGTGCATTTGCTGCTGTTGGAGATACCATTACGTATACAACCACCCTTACCAATAGCGGAAATACAACTGCAAACACACCTGTTTTTATAGATATATTACCACCTGAACTTTCATTCGTTCCCGATAGTGTACAAATTAATACCATCCCACAACTTGGATTTAGGCCGGATAACGGGGTTCCTTTAGACCCAATTCCAGTTGGAGTAACAACAACAATTAGCTTTCAAGCTATCGTTGGCTCAATACCAACTACAAATCCAACATTGAACCAATCTAGCACAACATACTCTATCATTGTTGATCCTACTCAGCCGCCTGTTACAGAAACGGCTACTAGTAATCCAGTCTTAGTTCAAATAAATGAAGCAATCATTCAAGCAACGAAAAATGTGGATCGACTATTTTCTGACGTCGCACCTGGAAATTCATTTTTAACGTATACAGTTTTATTAGAAAATATAGGGAACACGACTGCTACTAATATCATTTTTACAGATCCGATTCCGAATAATACAGTATTTATAGAAGATAGCGTTCGAGTAGGTGGAGTTTTATTACCTGGAGTAAATCCAGCAAATGGAATACCAATTGGGGATATTATTGCCGAGGATTTTATAAATGTCACCTTCCGTGTGCAAGTAGTTAGCATTCCAAATCCAATTTTCACAATTGGACCTGGTGGGCCAAACTCACCAGTTATAAACGGCGCTTTCATTGATTACCAATTTATAACAGGACCTAATTTACCAATCGTTTCAAGAAGTACGACATCCAATTCTGTTTCGACACAAATAAATTCTGGGGAAATTGCACTGGTTAAATCTGCAGATAAAACTTTTGCAACGATCGGGGATACACTTTCTTATACAATTTCATTAAGCAATCCAGGAAATGTAACTTCACAAAATATAATTTTCACAGATATTTTACCTGAAGGAACTACATTTATTTCTGGAACTCTTACAAACGATTCTGGCACACAACAAATTGGAAATCCTGGAAGCGGGATACAAATCGAAAATATAAACCCAAGCGGAACGGCCGTTATTACTCTCAACGTACTTGTTACAAACATTCCAAGTATAAATCCAATCTCTAATTTTAGTTCTGTACAATTTGAACATGTGGTTGATCCTAGCCAACCTGCTGCATCTCAAACGATCGTATCTAATACCGTTTCTACAACCATTAATAGCGCAATATTAACTACAACAAAAAGTGTTGATAAATCTATTATTTCTGTTGGTGATACACTTACGTATACAACTACTATTACGAATACAGGAAATACACCAGCTACAAATATAACTTTTACAAGTGCGATTCCCCCTAATACTACTTTTGTACCAGATTCGGTCACAATAAATGGAATCCAACAACTTGGTGCGCAACCTGCACTTGGAGTAAATATACCCAACATCGCTCCTGGTGAAACAGTAACTGTTACTTTCCAAGTAAATGTTCTTTCTGTTCCCCCTTCGGGTTCAATTATGGGTAATGACACAATTTTATATTCTTATGCTATTGATCCAAACGGAACTCCTGTTACAACTTCTACTTCAACTAATATCGTTACAAACCCTGTACTAGACGCTATGATAACATTGGTAAAATCGGTCGATCAAACACTTGTAACACTAGGTGATACCATTACCTATACGACATTTTTAAAGAATAACGGTAATACAAATGCAACTAATATTACTTTCACTGATCTTATACCAGATGGTACAACGTTTATTACTGATAGCGTTACAATAGATGGCATCACACAAATCGGACTCAATCCTAATACAGGCGTAACGATTGGGACTATCGCCCCTAACAGTTCTATATCTATATCATTCCAAGTTACCGCTACCTCTACACCAGTTCAAAATCCTATTGCTAACTCTGCTACTGCTTCTTACACATTTATCGCTGATCCAAATGCACCGATTGTTTCAAGAACTGCTACTTCAAATACAGTCTTTACTACAATTAATACAGCTACCATTCTTTCATCAAAACAAGTCGATAAATCATTTAGCCACATCGGAGGTACAATCACTTATACTGTCGATTTAACGAATAACGGAAATTCATCCGCACAAAATGTTATTTTCACAGATACAATGCCGAGCGGAACCACATTTATTGCAAACACATTTTCTATTAATGGAATTCCTCAAAGTGATGCGAATCCAACGAACGGTGTAAATATCGGACCTATAACAGCTGGGACTACAGTAAATGTTTCATTCCAAGTAAACGTGACCTCATTACCAACCGAAAACCCAATTGTAAATTTCTCATCAACATCGTATCAATTAGTCTCACCACCTGATGCAGAAACTTCAATTAGTAATCCCGTTTCAACACAAATTAAAGAAGCCATATTATCTATGACGAAAAATGAAAGTGTGTCTTATGCAGATGTCGGGCAAACTGCTTTTTACACTACCTCTATTTCGAATGTAGGTAATACCGATGCAACTAGTATTGTATTCACAGATGTATTACCAAGTGGAATCGCGTTCGTTCCTAACACATTAACTGTCGATGGCGTCTTACAACCTGATGCAAACCCAAATACAGGTGTATTACTTGCAGCACTTCCACCAAATGAAATATATAGTATCGTCTTTCAAGTTACGGTTAACAGCATCCCACCTATTAATCCAGCACCAAATATAGCATCCACGACTTATGAGTTTACTGTTGATCCAGTTAACCCTCCAGTTTCGAGTACAGCTAATTCTAACACTACGCTTCTCCAAATAAATAACGCAAATATTATAAGTACAAAAACAGCAAATCTTACTTTCGCGGATGTTGGTAATACAATAACATTTACACTTAACCTTCCCAATACTGGAAATATAACTGCAACTGATGTAACTATTATCGATATTCTTGATAGCAATTTAAGTTTCGTTCCGAATAGTTTCACAGTTAACGGGCAAACCATTCCAAACGCTGATTTATCTACTGGTGTAAATATTGGTTCCATTAATGGTGGTAATTCGGCAATCGTTACATTCCAAGCAATTGTTACTACACTTCCAACACTTAATCCAATTTCTAATTCTGCTTCTACCACATATCATTATGTCGTTGATCCTAGCCTGCCACCTATTACAGCTTCCAATCAATCTAATACAACGACAACCCAAATTAATAGTGCTATTCTTACAGCGCAAAAAAATTCAAATGTGTCAACGGTAGATATCGGGCAGGATATTGTATACACCGTTACAATTACAAATAGCGGAAATGTTAGTGCAACTAATGTTATTTTTACCGACATTATTCCAGACGGAACTTCCATTGAAACGAATAGTTTTACACTTAACGGAACTATTATCCAAAATGCAAATATAATTACAGGCGTTCCAATTGGTGATATTGCGCCAAACCAATCTGTCATCGTAGCATTTCATATTACTTCAAATGAAATCCCGCCTATAAATCCAATTACCAATCAAGCTAGCGTTAGTTTTCAACATATCGTTAATCCAGCTAATCCTCCCGTTTCAAAAAACATTGCTTCTAATAGCATTTCAACACAAATTGAAAGTGCTATTTTAACTACTCTTAAAATAGGAGATAAAGCTTTTGCAACGATTGGTGATACAATTACGTATACAACGACTATTACGAATACAGGAAATATCCCAGCTAACAACGTTATTTTCTCAGACCCTATACCATCGTGGACACAATTTGTTACAGGATCAGTTGTTGTTGACGGCACTTCATTGCCATCCGCTTCTATTATTGACGGCGTTGGCATAAATACAATAACTCCATATCAAATTGTAACAATCATATTCCAAGTTCAAATTGTAAGCAATCCAACAACGTTCACACCTGAACTCCAAAACTTAGGGTTTGTTAACTTCCAATATAACGTAGGCAATGCATTACAGGCTCAACCTGGCAATGTGGAAACGAACGTCTTCGTTACTTCTATTAATTCAGCAATACTTTCAGCTGTAAAAACTGCTAATACAGCCTTTGCAAATATCGGAGACACAATCACTTACACTGTCCTTATTCAAAATAGCGGCAATACAACCGCTACAAATTTAAATTTCTCAGATCTTATTCCAGCTGGAACGACCTTTATTGAAAATAGTTTTGCTGTAAATGGAAGTACCATTCCAGGGGCAAATCCAAATAACGGAGTTAATATCGGAACCGTTAGCGCCAGCAATTCCTTAACTGTTACTTTCCAAGTTATAGTTACATCTACTCCACCTTCAAATCCAATCACAAACGTTGCATCTATTCAATACGCATTTATTGTTGATCCGGCAGCCCCCCCTGTTACAGGTACAATAAACTCTAATAGTGCTTCAACACAAATAAATAACGCTACTGTTACTACTGTTTTAGAAGCAAATCGAACAATCGTATCTATTGGAGATATCATTACATTCACACTAGACGTATTTAATCATTCTCCGATTCCGACTATAAGTACTTCCATTTTAGATACAATTCCAACGGGTACAACATTTATTGAAAATAGTGTAACAATTAACGGAATACCATTTCCAAATATACGACCAGATACAGGTATTACTATTGGCACCTTACCGGCAGACGAAAAAGTAACTTTATCCTTTAAAGTTCTCGTAACATCTATCCCTTCAAACAATACAATTACCAATTCTGCAACTGTCACAGCGGCTTTTCAATTGACGCCTCAAGATCCCATTATTACTTTCATCGAGAATTCCAACATTGTTCGCATACCAGTTCAAAGTATAACTGCAACAGTAATAAAAAAATCTTCCGTCGCCTCAGCTTCTTTAAACCAATATTTTGATTACACATTGCATATTACAAATACCTCGGGTTTTTCAATTACAAACATTTCTTTACAAGACACCATTCCTGCAGGTTTACGATTTATTGGCAGATCCGTTATAGTTGACGGCATATCACTTCCTTTAGCTGATCCAAATTTCGGATTCCTGGTTGCAACTAACGTTGAACCAAATGAAGTAATTATTGTGTCATTCACAGTACAAGTAATGGATCAACCAGTAAACAATAAATTTATAAACACCGCTAATATTTCCTTACAACTTCAAACATCTCCTGCCGAACCACCTATAACATTAACAATTGTAAGTAACGAAAACATCGTCTCTTTCCTCCCGCCAAATATAGATCGTGTTTTACCAAACTTAAGTTGCTTCTTTGACGGTGAACGCTTTATACGAATTACTCCTCGGAACATACGAAAATATTTCGGGCCTTGGATTTGGTGGAATTAATTCAAATAAATAAAAGAGATTGTAGCCAAACTACAATCTCTTTTTCATGCCATAGGCTCCACTTTTCTCTTTTGAATTTAGTCCATCACATTTCCTAGAGTTCGTCCAAAATTATACAAAGAATGTATCATCTTAAGTTATTTTAGTCGTAATAAGCTGACCAGCTTCATTAATAGTAACTTTCCATTTCACTCCACTTGCAGTCTTCATAATCACACCTTTACTTGCTTCTAGTTCAATATCTCCAAACATTCTTCCACCAGTTGTCGCTAGCCAAGCATTCCCATTTTCCATAGAAGACCTTGCAAAAATACGATTAATCCGAAAACGCTTATGGTCTTGAGCATAACCACTCAATGTAATTCTTACTTTATATAACTGACTAGCCTTCATATTCGATATAATTGTATCTCCAACATTTAATGGAACATCCGTCGCAATAACCCAACTACCATTTGCACTTAATACATATTCTATTTTAATTTTCTTAGGGCTCTCTCCCCATCCAAAGTATATCCCAAAACAATTCAACATTTTAATCGGATTTTTCGTAAAGTCCAGTTCAATAACAACTGGATTACTATCTGGAACATCAATATAATTCACACTTTGTTCATCTATTAAATTAAAACAATTAGCGATATTTCCACCGTAAGGTAATTTCCCACTTACTTGCTTAACACTATACTTCTGCTGAGCATTTACTAAAATATCATCTTGATTCCCTATTAAATGTGGTTTATTTAGCGTCAAGGGTAACTGGATTCGAAGTGATTCTTCATAGGTAGACTTACAAACATTGTATTGTCCTTTATCTACAATAGTTGTTGAAAGTAAGTTTGAAAAAAGGTAATTCCGATGCGAATTAGAAGAAAATTCAATGACAATTGGTTCGCTACTCATCCGGTACGTATCCCAAATCATACAATCAAATGTATTATACGCACCCGAGCAACGAATTACTTTTTTCGTTTGTTGTCTACATTGCACTTGAATATCATGAAATGTATTTCCTGAACTTTCATTTGGTAAATCGCTATTTCCATCGACTTCTATCCCATACTGACAACCATCAATAAAAATAGATTGAAATACATTTGCATTAATCCAACAAGGTGTATTAATATCATCTATATATTCTGTTTTTAAATATATTGCAATTTGAAAATTTTTAATTTGAATAAAGTTAACTTGAAAGAAACTAATATAATCCCACGCTTTTTGACAATAAAAGTGTATAGCCTTTCCTTTATATGACGGCGTTGTATTTATTATATTTATATTTGATATGATGGATTGATTAGGCACTTCTATTTGTTGTGAACCAGAAACATAAATAACAGATGATTGGAATATCTGATTTATTACTTGAATAGTACCACCAGTTATAGAAGCATTACTTTGAAGTTCAAACGCATTAAAATCCCCATCGATTTGTACCGTTACTGTAGGATCTAACTCTAACCTTACATTTGATTTAATAACAATCGGCTTTAAAATTTTGTACGTATTTACACCTGTAATTCTCACTGTTGAAATGCGATTCGATACACAATAATCAATAGCTTGTTGAATTGCTAATGAACTATCATTTCCAGAGTTCGGAACTGCACCAAAACAATCAATATGAACGCTATATTTTGGTGTACAATCTTCTTGTGATGAAATATACTCTGACAAAATAAATTCACCCCTAATATTTTCTTTTTCATATAATATGTTAGTTCTCTCTTAAAAGTTTCTATAATAAAAAAAACAAACGACATATACAGTCATTTGTTTAATTCATATATACCTTTCGTTTCTTCTACCATTTTAGTTAACGAGAAATTCCTCTCCGCTTTTTCTCTTGCTTTCACTCTAATGTCATTCACCTTTTCTTCATTTCCTTGTAATTCCTTAAGTGCATCTGCGAATTTGATATCGCGATATTCAGATATCAATACACCTGATTCTCCATCTATTACCGCTTCATTTATTCCGCCAACATCTATCGAAACAATCGGTGTTCCTGTAGCCATCGCTTCAATTACTACCATTGGAAATACTTCACGAAAAGAGAGTAATAGCAAAGCATCCATATTTCTGATAAACTCATGTGGTTCTGAAACATTTCCTAACATTTTTACACTTTGCTGCAAACCATGTTCTTCTATTTCTTTCATTATAGAATCTTTCTCTGGTCCATCACCAGCGATATAAAACAAAAAATCTTTTCTCGTTTTTAACACATCTGCAATTTTAACAAATAGTTGATGATTTTTCTCCTTAGATAATCTCGCTAATATACCTACCCTATAAATAGATTCTTTCTTTTTCTGCTGGAATAAAAACTTTTCAATATCCACACCGTTATAAATTGTTTTGATTTTTTCTTCAGCTACACGAATTGAAATTAAATTCTTTCTTTCAGACTCACTTACTGTAATAATATTATTCACGTATTTATTCATGAAATAACGAAAGATCATTGGCATTTTCTTTTCTAGTATCGTAACATTATGTTTTGTATACACAACTTTTATCTTTCTTTTAATAAACTTTTGAAGTAACAAAGCATATAATACCATTCGCAAACTATTCGCATGAATAATATCTATCTTTCGTTTACAAATTTCTTTTCGTAAGGCATAAATATTTCTCAAATGATTCCCGCGGCTGAGCAAAATGAAATTTTCTTTTTTATTTAGAGATTGATATAATTCCCCATCACCTGCAGCTGTATAAACCGTAAAGTTTTCATATTGCAAATTATTTTCCAATTTACAGAAGTAACTCTCGGCTCCCCCAGTTATCAATTTATCTGTCATCAACAATATATTCATAATTGCGTCTTCCCAACTACATTGATTTTATTTTTTCTATAAGCATGGTAAGCATACTTACTAAAATAAAAAAAGGTTTGCAATGAATTAAG
The DNA here is from genome assembly GCF_030348325.1 of Bacillus hominis. Lineage (NCBI taxonomy): Bacteria > Bacillati > Bacillota > Bacilli > Caryophanales > Bacillaceae > Bacillus > Bacillus hominis. Next base: position 1,517,260 of record NZ_JAUCFS010000005.1, on the reverse strand, counting down.
TGGTTTTTGTGCTCTTAATAGCTTCCAATATCGGAAGGCCGCCCTTATTTTATTTCTCGAAACAGAATTTGCAACAATTCTATATTTTGCCAATACTTGTTGTATCCCTTTCGCTTCATATCCTTTACTTAACAAGTTCAGCCATAACGCTGTATCTTCAGGCTGCACACTGGGCATTTCAATGCAAGAAATCTTCTCACGATCAAGCATTACTGTTAAACACCCAATAATTGTATTTCCTACTAAATAATGATAGTCAACACATTCTGGTACATACACTTCTCTATTCAATTCATTACTATTTTCATCTATTAAACTATAAGATGTATATGAAAACGCAACATTCTTTTCTTCCATAAATAACAATTGCATCTCCAATTTATTTGGTAGCCAAATATCGTCACTATCTAAAAAGGCAATATACCTTCCTCTCGCTTCTTTAATCGCTATATTCCGAGCCCTAGCAGCACCCATATTTTCTTCTAATACTAATAAACGAATTCGTGAATCCCCTTCTATCATCTCTTTAATTTTTACAGCTGAGTGGTCCGTTGAAGCATCATCAATGATAAGCATTTCCCAATTTTCATAAGATTGACTCTGCACAGATGTGATTGTCTCACCAATAAAACGTAAACTATTATAAGAAGGTGTTATTATAGAAACACAAGGCCCCTCATTATGTACTGATAGACACTTTACCATCTATCGTTCCCCTTCCTTCATATATTGAAATGTACTTCACAACAACTGCTAAAAATAGAAAGAAAGCTTCGTTAATAATAAGTGATAATGACATCATCTGAAATAAAAATGCAATCATAGTCAATAAAAGATATGGCTTTTCACGAAACAATCCCCACTTAGTTAACTTCACCATTAGAAGACATAGAAAGGCGCAATATAAAAGGAAACCAATTGTACCGGATTCAGATAGAATTTCTAAAAATGTATTGTGCACATATAGTTTTTCATTGAACTGATACTCATAATAATTCGAAAAATTAAACGCACCGATACCGATATATGGATTAGATAAAAAATATTTAAAAGCTGCTTCCCATAGTGTAAATCTGCCACTCCCATTATCGTGTGAAAAATCAGAAATTCGATCATTCAATATATCATCTAGTTGTCCGCCCATTACTACATTCGCTAAACTAAAAATAATAACACTAAACAATACTAAACCCATTATTATTTTTACTTTTTTAGCAAAACTGGACATGCATACATATACAAAAATGACAAGCGCAATTGCTAAAATACCACCTCTTGAAAAAGTTAATAAACTCGTTGTAACACATAGAATCAATCCTATTACATTGGTGATATTATATAAATTTGTCATATAATACATAAAAAATATTGTATTATAAAAAATAAAGATGTTGGGATCATCTAATAATCCAATTAATCTCGGATATCCTCTATCTACTAATAATCCAGCATAAACCTCTCTCTCTTCTCCGCCATATAATCCAAAATGTTGTAATCCAACTATATAGAGTATGAGACTCACAATATTAAATACTAATCCTACATATACAATGGCTGACTCGAGTACTACTATTTCCGTGTTCCCCAGTAAATTCCTCATAATAAAATAACATCCTAAAACAAGTAATACGCCAAAAATCATACGAATACTAGCACTTAAATATATAGAAAGAATACCACTTAAACAATAGATGAAATAAAACAGTAAAAATACAACTTCATGAAAATATAGCTTTCGAATATAAAAATCTTTAATTGTTAAACAAAAATAAATGACTAGAAAAATCATATATATCTTCAAAGAAAATCCTATATATATGTTGTATTTACTTAACATAACAAACAAGATTAGAAGAAAAATCCATTTCATCGGAATTTGCATATTATTTTCCATAGGCTATATCCCCTGTTTCGTAATATAATCCTTTTCTCGTGTTTTTCTTGTAAATGAAAGAATAAGTTTTTTTAATTCGTGATCATATAGGAATATCCCAACTACTACGATTAACGTATTAAGAACAAGTGCAATCAAGTTATATTTCTGTAATACATATTGCACCCCAATAAAAGTTACAGCAAAATAAATTGTATACGGTATTACAATTTGGAATACAATTTTCCCCCTCACTGTACTTACTGCTATATATCCAATCAAAGCCACTATTTCAAATAAAACCATAGCGTAAGCCGCTCCTCTAACTCCACCAATGCTACTGAAGCTATATAGCATAATTCCTCCAATCACTAAAGCAACACACTGTACGGCAGTTCTCTTATTTTGAAATCCACTCGTTGTTAAACCATCAGCGATAGCAATATTTAAACTTTGTAATACAATGAGAAAAGATAGTATTTGGAGCGGCTCTACTGCATTACTCCATTCCTCATGAAAAAATATAGAAATAAAATAGGGTGCTAAATTATATAAACCTATCGTCATACATATTCCCACGACCGCCATTGATTTTATTTGAAGCATATTTAATTTCGTATGCTCTTCTAAATTATTCTGGTTATAGTGTTTAAAGAGCACTGGGAAAAATGCCCCCGCAATTACCCCTGGCACTTGATATAAAGCCGCTGGCATCCGATAAGCAACCGCGAAAACACCCACCATACTTAACGGTAATGTATAATTGAGTAAGATGGGTGCTAATTGTGGCGTACTCATTATTAAAAAACCACTAACAATAAAAGGACCTAATTGCCAAAACAATCCTTTATGAATTGCTACTTTCATATTAATATTCGTCTTTTTTCTCATAACGTATATGCTAAATAAACCGCCAATCATATAACCAAAAGCATATAAGCGAGCTGTTATATACACTGGTAATTCCCCGAAAATACAAAAGCATGTAATTATAATGACAACTGATGCGGATACAACTTTAATTAGTGCTATATATTTCATACGTTCCATAAGCTGAAAGTAGGCAATCCCTATATTTTGCCATGTAAGTCCTATTAACATCAGGAACATTACGTTTAACATCATATAAATTAAATTCTTATCCTCATACACATAATGAATAGCTATATAACCAATTACGGAAATAAAAATAAGAAGAAGCATCCTTATCTTTATGTATGAAGATACAATCGTTCCTAAATCTACTCCATCCTTTGCCCCTTCTCGAAGAAATGTATTACTAAGCCCTAAATCTGTAAAAAATAACATTACAAACGTAAATGCTATCGCAACACTAAACATCCCATAGTTTTGTGCATTAAAAAAGTTGGCTAAAGCAATTAAGCTAATGGCCTGAAGAAGATTAGCTAAAATCGTACTATAAAATAGATGTACAATATTGTTTAGAATGGATCTACCCATACCAGTTCTCCTTTGCATGTAACCTACTTATATTTGCTCTGTATTAATTTAATATTTACATAAAATTATATTTACTATGTTTTTTATCTTGCACCATTCCCGTTCAATACAATAAAAACTGTCTTACATAAAATACGAATATCCATTCTAATCGTTTTCAATTCAATATATTCCATATCCAATTTCAACTTTTCTTTCGGATCAAGATTATATCCCCCATTTATTTGTGCCCACCCTGTTAACCCTGGTTTCACTAATAAACGGTGCCTGAATTCTGGAATATTAACTTCGAATTTCCCATAAAAATACTCTCTCTCTGGCCTAGGTCCAACAAAAGACATATCACCTTTTAAAATATTTATAAGTTGTGGTAATTCATCAATTCTCGTTTTTCTTATAAACAATCCAACCTTTGTAATTCTCGGATCATTTTCGTTTGCCCATTGTGGTCCGTTCTTTTCAGCATCGCTAACCATCGATCTTAATTTAAATAAATAAAATCTCTTTCCATTGATTCCTAAACGCTCTTGAAAATAGATTGGAGCCCCTGATGTTTCTAAAGCAATCAAAATACAAAAAAACAACATAATTGGTATCGTAAAAAGTAACAATATGATTGAAAATATAATATCAAACAAGCGTTTTACACTTCGATTCAAAACCTTATCCTTTTCTTGAGCCGGAATAGCATACAACTTAGCTTGATTTGTTTCACGAATCATGGATCGTTACCCCCAAATTCAAGAATATAAAACTATACCTAGCAATTCACATTCTTTCCGCTTTATGTCCGCTATTACTTTTTTCACTGTACGTAGCGAATCTTTTCGCTTTTTGACTGCCAAAATTACTCCATCACATTTCTCCGCAATAATATACGTAGCAGGAAGCTCAAATACTTCGGATGAATAAAAGAAAATATAATCAAAATCTTCTTTCCACTTATCTATTACATTATCAAATTCATCCATAGCAACTAAGGGCGTCGTATGTACTGTTTTTTTTGCGGGAATACAATATAAATATTCAGAAAAAGAACTGGAAAACGATTCATAATTTAAGGCGGAAGAGCTTAATATATCGTTTACTGTTGTCATATGGTTGCTGTGTAATAGTAGATGGAGTTTAGGATCAGAAAAATTCATATCGACAAGTAATACCTTTTTTTTCATTTCCGCAAAAACTAATCCCATATTTACTATAAGTGCAGCAACAACACCTCTATCCTTCGTTGAACTAACTGTGAATACTTGTTTTCCTGATTTTTTCAATTCATGATATACAGTATAAAATTGCTCTTTCATCACAGCATCATGCGGATCGAACTGCAACTGTTTCTTTGTCTTAAACATCAACATGTTCACCTCGATATATAGATGATTGTGTTTCAACTTCTGTAGATTTTCTTTTTCTTTTCGGCCCCATACTTATGTGGCCAATAACAGCAACTGTGGTTATTTTCTCTAAATCTTGTTCTACATATATTCGCTCATCAAAATAATCACGAAATATAGCTAAACCAACACCAACAAAAAAGCTAACAATTAAAGAGATAGGAATAATAAGTTGTAATTTTGGAAACAATTTCTCCGCTTTTTCCTGTAAGTCTGGATTAATCAATATTTTTACTCCCTGTACATTCGTATACTGTTGAAAGCTTTTTTGAGATTGTTCTGCCAATGACTTTGCAATCTCTTTTACGACTTGAGGATCCGAATCTTTTACTGTTACAGTAACAATTTGTGAGTTGTCCGTATTCACCACCGAAATTTTTTGTGCTAATTCATAACTTGATTGTTCTAATTTCAAAGTGTTTTTTACTGTCGAAATAATAAGTGGACTTTTTAAAATATCAACAAACGATGTTACGAGTTGCTTATTTTCTTGTGTTTTATTCGCTGCATTCTCCTTATTAAACTCATCTAAATTTCCAACAAGAATTTGCGTTGAATATTGATACGAAGGCTTTAGCACATACATAGAGATAAGAACTAGAGAAACTGTTAAACAACACATCGTCAAAATGATCGTTATAAATCTTCTTTTCAGTAACTGCTGAAAGTCTTTTATACTAATTTCTTGCTTCAATGATTCCACCGCCTTTTTTTATGAATAGCATCCTGTTAATCATTTTGTACAGATAACCCTTTCTTTTCTATATCTGCTTGTTTTGTTATATACTTTCCTACTCTGAATGCAAATTTCTCTACAAACAAATATGAAATCATTGCAAGTATAAAAGAAAGAATGAGCGACATAATCAAAATAATGGTTAACGGTAATATTTCATTGAACATATATATTAAAGAAAATAATGATATAAGATGGTACAAATACAGACTGTAAGAAATTTTCCCCAAATATAATAAATATTTATTGCGTAGCAAGGATGAAAATGTTGATACTGAAAGACTTAATATGACAAATAGACATGCACTTATCGCTACAACATAGTCCCGAAATATAAAATTATTAAGTATCTTAATTTCTCCAATAACCCCTTCATACATATAAAACAAAATCGCCAATAAAAACCATAAAATTTTCTTGTACTTAGTACAATTACTATAAAACATTATTAAATTATTTTTATACCTCGCAACTAGTGCTCCTACTAAAAAAAACACTGTATAATGAAACGTTAATGCATAACTTGTTAACGTTAAACTTGAGTGAAATAAAAACAATATCAAGACAGAACATATACTGAAACCAAACAAGAACAATAATGAATATCGTACTGTTTTACGTAAACAAACCATTAAAACTAACGGAAAAATAATTGAAATTCGCATTTCATGGACAAGTGACCAAATAACACTGTTATACGCATCTGTATTATATTTCCCAATCAATAAAACATGCTGCATCACTAAATTGAAAGAACCCTCAATTGTCCATATTCGATTAAACCATTCGCTTAAATAAGAAATACCATATTGACTCATTGTAAGTTGGCACAAAATCGCTATCGTGATTGCCACAACATATGGAATATATATTCTACATATACGCTTTAAAAGGTATAATCCATAACGACTATTATTTTTTTGAACAGATTCATATAAAACAAATCCACTCAAAATAAAAAAGACAATAACTGATTCGTTACCACTACTAAAAATAATACGAAGAGGCGTTTCTTTTAATAGATATACAACAAATGGTTTATTATCTTCATAACTGTAAGTTTGATATACTGTAAAAATCATTAAATGATGTCCAATCATTACTAAAAATGAAGAAATCCCTCTTATAGAATCCAGTTCTTCATACCTCTTCATCGCTTGACATCAACTCCAAATGAAATGATCATAATGATTTAAAAGCGACATCATTATTCATATTCTCCTCCTCTCTATTTATTCCACTTTTTATATTGATATTAAAACGATGATATAAAGTAATTTTGAATGTATTGTAACACTTTTTGTAATATTTTGAATATAAAATCCCAATAATTGGCATATATCAATTTCAACCTCGAAAAATAAGAAATATTGGCAGAATAACACTATAAATATATATTTCTTATTTATAAAAATTTAAAGACAATAACATGTATGTGATTCTTTTCATATAAAATAAAAAAGATAGCCTCTATCAGCTATCTTTTTTTACTTTATTTAATTATTAGCACCACTATATGCTACATGCCGTTTCTCAATCCGTTCTTCAATTTCTTTCATATTTTCTTTATTACTTAATAGTGACTGTTTATTTTCTATTAATAATTGTTTAAAGGATTTTCTCACTTTTTTTCGCATTTTCATTTTCCTCCTTGGGGAGATGGTTTATTTAATAGATAAAGTGAAACTTTAATCAGTGGGGAGGATTTATCCCACTGATTATTAGTTAAACCAATCGGGCTTTTACGGGCAGTTGATCTTCCATCGTTCCTCTTTATTCAGTCAGCTATAATATTTAGATGGAAGTCCTACTGCCCGTTAATGCGGGATAAGTAATTATCTGTGTAGACTTATAATAATTGATTGTTGTGAAATCCATTTGAACTTCATATGAAAACTGAGTTTATATTCTGACAACTTTGTGAACAAAAAAAGAAAGATAGATCAAAATTATATTTGATCTACCTTTCCATACACTTTAAAGCATATTAATCAATATTTCAGGTCTTCCCCAATTCATTTCGTCGCAAACAAATCGTAGTTTTTCTTCGTTCATTGTGTGTAACCCTTCTTCTAACGAACATGAAATTGGAACTTCACAATGAATTTGCGCTAATTGTAAAGAGATATTTAAATTCTCTAAATCACTTTCAATTTTTGTGCGCTGCGCTTTCGTTAATGATGCTATATTTTCTAGTACTGCCGATACTGTCCCGTATTCTTGAATAAGCTTATACGCTGTTTTTTCACCAATACCTTTTACACCTGGATAATTATCACTTGTATCTCCCATAAAAGCTTTCGCATGAACAATTTGCCAAGGTTCTACACCTTTCTCTTCCATGATTTTTTCTGGTGTGTAATACTCGTAATTTCCAATTCCTTTACGAAGAAGCATAACTGTAACATTCGTATCAACAAGTTGAAGTAAATCTGTATCACCTGTCAAAATATAAACTTCCGCTTCATTGCAATATTGTTTTGCGAGCGTACCGATGCAATCATCCGCTTCATAACCTTTCATACCAATTACAGGCATAGATAATTTCGCAGTCATTTCTTGCACTAAATCAAATTGCGGAATTAATTCTTCCGGCGGTGCTGCACGATTTGCTTTATAATTCGAGAAAGATTCCGTTCTAAATGTCGTACTTCCCATATCCCAGCACGTTACAATGTGCGTTGGTTCGATTGCTTGTGTTGCTGTTAATAAATGCTTCATATAACCATGAATCCCATTCGTCGGGGTACCATCTTGTCGTTTCATAAATTGTCCATATACACTTGTTGCGTAAAAAGCACGAAATAATAGTGCCATACCATCAACTAATAATACCTTTTTCATAATTCCTCTCCTACTAACAAAAAATAATAACCTCACGTTATCACGTAAGGTTATATATAGATTACCATTCTACGTTTTTGTTCAACTTTGTCTATTATACATTGTTTTTGTATATTTAGCATCATTAACACATTAAGACGTTCTACCGCAACAAGTATGAAGTATTCCTGAATACGTATTTTTACCTGTCGAAACAACTACAGCCTTTGCATTTCCGCCAACAATATACGTACCGTTGAAACATACATTTTCAAGTTCAAGTGGATTATAGTCTTTCATCCGTTTTAATGGAATAAATCGTTTACGTTCAAGATGATAGCAACTTTCAAATTTCTCAATACTAGCATCGTTTCCTGTCAGCATAGATTCATTTACTAATAAATCATTTGCATAAATAATACGTACATCTGCTGGCACTGTGTCGCCCTCTGAAAGAAAAATCATATCTCCAGGTACAAGCTCTTGTACTGATAGCTTCATCATTTTTAATTCATTGTTTAGCCCTGTTACGCTAGAGGCTTCTACTCTAGAAACAGTAACTGTTTCACATTGCAATTCATCACGCATATTTTGTTTTGAAAAACCTGGGATCATTCCACTTAGCTTCATCATTACTTCCGCAATACGCGCTCTTTTTGAAGTTAATTCATTTCGACCGTATATTTGAATACGTTTTTGTGCCTCTTTCATAGATAGTCCGTCTCTTGTTGTTTTAAAATACGCAAATACAGATTTTACATCTCTTGTTGCGATTTCAATTAATAAATCTTTATTTTTTTGAAGCATTGTTTGTTCTTTCATTGCTTTTTTACTTAATTTATACGCAGTGTTACCCACACTTTTATTTACATATAACATATTATCGTCTCCTCCTTTACAACATAGGAAGAAACGCTTTGTTTCTCAATTTATCCACTTCACCGTGAAAGTGTCTAGCGCTCAAATACTCGAATAAACGCTACATTATGATAAATATAGAGGGAGGAACAAGTCGTTTCCTGCCTACATCATATATTTTTGATTTGAAGTATATGGGTAACGGAACCGAGTCAGAATTTGACATGCTCCTCACCTCCTTTTTAATTTTTTAGTTATAATCTATACTATGAAATTACTCATAGCTTGCTAACAAAAAAGACCCTTACTCATAAGAGAGCAAAGGTCATTGCATACACAAATAAGCGATTCCTAATATAATACAATTAGAAATCTACAGACCGCTCCCTCGCCGAGTTTTAGCACTGTATAGCATAGGTTCATTACCAGCTACGTTAAGAAAAACCTTAATTCGATCATTCCTGTTGACCCATTGGCGTCTCTCGACATTTTTGGGCAGTAGCATTTCTCTATACAGGAGCCTCACCTAACAGAGACTTATTTTAATTACATAGAAAATGTTACTCTTATTTAAAATAGATGTCAACACTTTGTATGGAAACTTTTCCTTATTACAACAACTACCTCGAGTTTAGTACACTAATATGCATCCTGCTCAGCATTCGACTACATAAAGTGAAACTTTAATCAGTCCCACTGATTATTAGCCTTCACCAATCGGGCTTTTACGGGCAGTTAATCTCCCAACCAACTTCTTTGCTCCAGCTGAATTTTGAGGTGGAAGTTTTACTGCCCACAAATAGCGGGATAAATTACTTGAGCACATATTGCAAAAAATTAGCACATAAAAAATAAAACCCTTACGTTAAAATGTAAGGGTTTTAATACGTTACACAACCAGCAATTACAATTCCGATGGAAAGTGATAAAAACATAAGGAAAAGACCAACTGCTTGATTATCTTCTTCAAGGCTTTTATTAATATTAAAACGTGGTGTAAGCCATTCCGCTAAATAAAAGACAATAATTTGAGCTAATATCCCAACAGCTCCCCATGAAACCATATCAAGAATTGAAATAGAATTAGCAGCCGTTGAATATAAAACGATAGCAAGACCAAGTAGTCTTCCTCCAAGTACATAGCTTACCGCTTTATTCCCTTGAGCCATTAACTTAAATTCCTTAACTTTCGTTGTCACTTCCATAAGAAAAAGACCGATACATAAAAGTGCAAGTGATACTGCTAAATATAGTAAAAAATTAATCATTTATTTTCCTCCTTCTTAATACCTACCGGTAAATAATATGATTCATTTCCCGTAATTTTTTCTCCGGCACGTATACCGATGCTACTCGCTTTTCCAGCAATTAAAAACGCCCCAAACACGTACGACAGCTTCTCAATTCCTTTTTCAGTTTCCAAAAATACAACTGGAAGCTCTGTATATTTCTGAAATATAGGAAGTGACGATTTATACGTTTCATGTGCATTTCGAATCATAATGTTTGTATCCTTATCGCGAATCGTAATCGTGTCACCTTCTCTACCGAACGAAGGTTTTTGAACGAAAGGACTTTTCCCAAAAAATAAATCTGGCTCTAAATATGTAGGAAGCATATATTCTTTAATCCACTTTTGTTCCTCACTTGTGTAAAAAGCACCTTCTTCTGCTAATCCCCAAATAAGACATTGAATTGATTTTGGCTGAAGTAAAAAGGCCGACAAAGGATTTATAATAAAAAGCTTTCCTTTTTTTACAAGTTGCAAAAGTTCTACTCCCACCAAATCCCCCGTTTCGGGATCTTGATCTTCAATCAAGTCTTCAATTGGATATGTTTGGCGATACAAAACATCAATTGGTACGCCCTCTCTATCTACTAAAGTATCGGCTGTAATTCGAAGTTCTGTCATTGGCATCACTTTATTTTCAACATGACATAACCCACTCAAATACATAGTCGTATTCCAATCTTCTATATGTTCATGATGAGCTGTGAAAACAACATTTGGATCTTCCATTCCTTTTGTAGCTTCCATTACGGCTTTTGTAATACCAGAAGAAAGTAAGCGCTCTTGATTTGCATTTGGATCATCATAGCCTAATTCTTCACAAACTTTTCCATTCATTTGAAAGCATTCCACAATAAAAGTTGGAGTGTCACTATTAAACTCAAGCATTTTAATACGATTATCATCTGTTAAAGCAAAATCAAATCGTGAAATAACAGATTCAGGATACATTCCTTTCAGTCTAATAAAAGGCCAGCTTGCAGTTGGAAAACCGAGTTCAAGAAGCTGTTCATTGGATAAATTCCGAAGAATTCTAGCAGTCTTAAAAAATATTTTCCCCATTCGTTCAGTTGCTAATTGTAATTGTTTCATCATTTGCTCTGTTATTGGGAAAACATGAAACAAACTATACTCACATTCATATAAATCCGACCAGAAATGCGGATAATTCGAATAAAATTCTTTTCGTTTCTTTATGTATTGCGACATATTTTAACCTCCAAATCCACCTTTTGAACCGCTTCCAATTCCACCTTTAAATTCGGCCGAAGATTGATAAGTTTTAAACTCTGATGAATTTTTGAAGGTGGATTTATTTTGATAGTATTTACCACCATAAAAGTAATGTCCACGATAACCTGAACTACTATCATCACACTGCCAAACACCAAGTTCATCATCCCAATCCCAATCAGAACAACTATTATCATTCGGTTCGGGGGGAATATCTTGCGTGCAGCCAAATAAAGTGCCCGTCATTAAAGATGTCAGGACACCACCTACTAGCCATTTCGTTTTTGTCACCTTTGCACTCCCCTTTTTAAATTATATTTCTATTATATAGGATGTCATGATAAAGTAGAAGAAAAAGGAAGAAGAGGGATAAAATGCGATTGGAATATCGGCTCAATGATGAAAGTAACGGGTATCCGGCTTTATGGAACTACGCAAATATTTCTAATTCTGAAATTGTCGCGCGCATGACTTGTGAATATTTTATAAAAGATGGAAATACATATGTCGTTACTGCAACTTCAGTAGATCCAGACGGGACAGCAGTGTTATATATACAAAAAGAAGTTTTTTTCAACGACCCTTCAGATCCTACATACTCGCACATAGGTTTTGAAATTAGAGAACTAAAGGAAACAAGCTCAATTATGATAGAAAGTAAAGATGTGTGGAATTACGAGGACATCTTACCCTCTCTCCATTCAGATATTATATATATTCAACAGGATGGAATACATTTGGAATTCACCCTAGATTCAAGAGAAATTGATGAAGACCGCAAGTGCTATATTTATTATGGGAACTTTACAGGTAAATCGAGATAACATGAGCATATTTATTCAACAAAAAAACCTTACGTATAAAACGTAAGGTTTTTATATAGTCCCACATATGCCGTTATCTATAGATGTCCATAAACCTGCTTTCACAGGTGGATGTTCTCACAAATGTTTGTAACTTCCTTCTTAAAAAGATGGCCTGCTATCTACATTTAAATATTGAACTTCCGTATTATACTTATTGGTTTAAGACATACACAAGCTACGTACACCGTAGGAATTTTATATACTGTTAGTTGAAATAAGACCCCCGCAAGTGCCGTCTCTCGTAAATGTCCAAAAACCCGCTACTCGCAGGTGGATGCCCTCACAGTTACCGTATATCTTCCTCCACAAGGAAGGCTTGATAATGGTCACTAAATATTGAGCTTCCGTAAAACTAACATCGGTTTTAGACATAAATAAGTTACGCACACCGCAGGATGTATTATTTACTTGTCGTTATATTATCACATTGTTTCCAATGTGTAAAATATAATATTTTTGAAGCAATCTCTTGCTTGTGACCTTATTTTAATACAAATTATTTTTGCATGCAAGTGATTAATCTTCTTCTTTTGCAATTTGATTTTCTGGATAAGAAATCCAATCACTCCAACTACCTGCATACAATTTAACATTTTGAAAACCAGCTAATTTTAATGCAACTATGTTCGGACACGCTGTAACACCAGAACCACAATATACGATTGTTTCCTTCTCTTTATCAAGATTTTGGAAACGCCCTTGCTGTTCCTCTTCGTTTTTAAAGTGTCCCGATTCTAAAATTCCATCTTTCCAAAAATAGTTTACTGCCGTCGGAATATGCCCTGCCTTCGAATCAACGAGCTCTTCCGCACCAGCATAACGTTTTGGTTCCCTAGAATCAATTAATGTCATATTTGCATCTGCACGAATTTTCCCTCTCACATCTTCCATCGTTACAAGCATATTTTCTTGTATTTCCGGTCTAAAAGGTTTTCGTGCAATAACTGGGGTATTCGACGTTGTGTGTAATCCATTCTCTTTCCAAGCCGGAAATCCACCGTCTAATATATACACTTTCTCATGTCCTACATAGTTTAATAACCACCATAAACGAGAAGCCATTGCACCAGCTTGACTGTCATACGCAATCACTGTCGTATGTTCATCAATCCCAGCCCCTGAAAGCTTGTCTGCAAACTGCTCTATATTTGGTAATGGATGGCGACCACCATGTTCTATTACAGAACTTGATAAATCTAAATTTAAATCAAAATATAACGCATGGGGAATATGTTCTTCCTCATACTTCTCTTTACCCCAATTTGAATTCGCTAAATCAAAACGACAATCGACTATACGGACATGTTCATCTTCTAAATGCTCACGCAACCATTCGACTGTAACTATCATCTTTAACGACCTTCTTTCTCTTGCAAACGACTTACATACTCCATAACCATTTCTTCTGTAACAAATTTACGCTGCAGTGTAACACCATTTTTTGCAAGATCATTAATTTGCTTTGTTACAACATTTATGACATCAACAGAAAATTCTTTCCCCTTTGACGCAAGAGATACGGCTGCTTCAATAGCTGCTTCACGCTGCGCATCTAATTGTAAACATGCTTTTACACTTTCATTTTGTTTACGAGAATGTGCTGTAATTGCTTTATGTACTTCCATCTTCTCTTCCCCCTAAATAAGTTATACGTTCTTATTCAATTCCATTGCAAGCCGAATCATATCACGACATACAATCCCATTTTCAATAATCTCTTCTTCATAATGCTTCGAAAAGTAATCAAAATCAATAGAAAAAATACGAAATCCACATTTTTGATATAACGCAAGTTGTGAAATGCTAGAATTACCTGTACCAACTTCAAGCTTGTACATATTATATTCTTTAGCTTTTTCTATTGCATGCAACAATAACCCCTTACCAATACCTTTTCCTTGCATATGTTCTACAACCGCAATATTCATAATTTCCATTGTCTTTGGTCTTGTTTCCAAAAGCACATATACACCGATAATTCGTTCTTCTTGTTTAGCTATATACGTAAACCCTCTCTGTACATATGCATCAATTTGGCGTTCACTTGGATCAGCAAGGAGCAATAAAGATTTCGGTATAGCTTCTTTCGAAATACGCTCTATTACAACAGACATAAAATTCCCCCTTCCCTATTGTTCTAAACCCCCCTTGTCTACCATAGATAATAGAAAGGAGGGATTCACCATGGACAACAATGAGAAAAAATGCAACGTCATCTCTATTGATGGAAAGAAAAAGAAGAGCGACACATATTCCTATCCAAAATTAGTAGTAGAAAACAAAACGTATGAGTTTTCTTCATTCGTCTTATGCGGTGAAACACCAGACGGCAGACGCTTAGTTCTTACCCATATGATTTCTACTGATGAGTTTGCAGGGTTTGTAAAATCTTTAGATACTGTACTACAAAAGAAAATTGAACGAATCTTTTTTTCATAACAGCTATTTAATATAAATTTCTTTTTCAATTTCTACTAACTGTTTTTGAAGCTCTTCTTTACTTTGTTCATATAGTGATACATCAATTGTTTCAGCTAAAGCGAATAATATACTTTCATAATAATTCTCAACATCTTGCTGCATCACTTTTTGGAATAGGTTCCATTTTGCATCCCACTCTTGCTTATAATGATGAACGAATAAATCTTCTTCATCAGCTACATAGTTTGATACGAAAGGTTCTAACACTCCTTTAGCGTCTTCTTGCATAAAAGCTTTATCATTTTTTTCAAAAAAGCTTTTCTCATTTTTAAAATGTGCTAGTGCCTTTTTAAAATCTTTTATTTCTATTGAAGGAAACGGCTCTTTATGTGTAATAACTTTATATTCATAATCCACTGTTCCACCCATAGAAATCGATTCATTTTCCACTTTGCAATTCACAACAATTTCATCCTTTGCACGCTTCATCGCTTCATCTATCCATTTTTCAAGACGTAATGATGTCGCACGCATTTCTTGTAATAAATCATGTTGAATAAATGCAACTAATTCCATTACACATTGTTGCAACTGCATTTTCACATTCCCATCTGTTCGTAACGACGCTGGATTAATAAATTCAGTAAACACATCGTTATAGCGTAAAAATAGACGTTGGTGTACATAATAAAGCAATTCTTTCACTTCATTTTGCATTGCTTGCTCTTCAGCAAGTACACTATATGATGAAATAATATGAAGTAGCTGATCACGCTCTGCTTCATATTTTTTTGTTTGCTTCTCTTTCTCATCATTTCCCTGCTTCGCGCCATTTATCATATTTACAAGAAGCTGCTTCGCTCCTTGCAATGCACCATATAAAGCATGCACAGATACAAGCATTAAATCCCTCATCATAAAGGACGTAAATGATTCTTCAAACTTAGCAATCCCAGAGTTTTGTAAAATACCATACTTTTCTTTATCAATACTTTTCCCTTGCTTTTCTTCAAGCGCACATAAACTTGAAATTGCAAATAAACGTGGATTTCTAATACCGTATTGCAAGAGCTGATCCGCAATATAACCTTTTACCATTTCAAGTTCTTCTTCAGACTCTGCTAAATCGGCAGCATTTATTAAGAAGAACATTTTATCAAGTGCAAATGTATCCTTTACACGACCGAGCTGAATTAAAAACTCACGATCTGCACGAGAGAAAACATGATTATAGTATGTTACGAATAAAATAGCATCTGCGTTTTTAATATACTGGAATGCAACATCCGTATGGCGAGCGTTAATAGAATCCGCCCCTGGTGTATCTACAAGAGCTACTCCTTGCCTTGTTAAAGCACAATCATAATAAAGCTCCATATACTCAACAAAGCATGATTTTTCTTCATTAGCTACATAATCAGAGAACTCCTCTAACGTAACTTGTACTTGTTCCCCTAAATGATCAGCAACTGCCTCATATCCTTTTTGTACCGCTCGTAAAAAGCTAAATGTTGTTTTTTGCTTCCCGCTTGGTGAAGGATATTTCATAATTTTATCAATTTGCGTTAATGCTTCCTCTAGCGTAGTAATCTCATAATGAAACAGCTTATAAACAGCTTTCATATCTTCTAATAGTGCTTGCTTTGATTTAAACTGAACAATTACTGTTCCGTGTGGTTTTTCCTCTGTAACCGGTAAAATTTGATTAATCGTTGCTGTCGTTGGGTTTGGCGATACAGGAAGTACCTTTTCACCGAGCAATGCGTTAGCAAATGATGATTTTCCAGCACTAAAAGCTCCAAATAACGCTACTGTAAATTGCTTCGTTTCTACACGCTGTCTTTTTCCAACTACTTCTTGCTGTAAATGTTTCAGTGTAGGCAATGGATCTAATATCGTTTCAGCTTTCTTCACTTTTTCTAATATACGCTGAATATTTAAAGCTTTCGTTCCTTTAATCTCTTCTTCACTAGCCGCTACGTTTTCATTTACCATTTCTTGCTCTTGTAGTGTAAACTTCTCACTAACAACTTGGTTTTTACTTTGTAATATTTCGTCTATTTGTAATCCATCTGGTATAGAAACATGTTCATTCCAAATATCTCCTAAATAGCTCTCATATTCCTCATACGTCTTAATGTATTGTAATTTCGTTTCTTTTGCTGTTTGTAACATCGTGTATTTTTCAATCTCTTCTTCAATACGAGCAATCTCTATCTTCACTTTCTTCTGCAATATACCCGTACTTTTTTCAAAAATTTGCTGAGATTTCATAAAGTATCTTTTCTTTAACTCATTTGCAACGTCAGCAGTATAAAGAAGTAAGTAATCACCGGTAAATCCAGCCCCTTGTTTAATTGTTTCAGCCAACACTTCCGGTCCGAAAGCAATCTCTAACGCATATATGTCTTTCCCTATTTCCTCTGTAAATAACCCTTCTTCTTTTAAGAAGGCTACAATAAATTCTTTCACATGAAAATCAAGTTGCGTTTCAACAGTCTTTTGAAGAGCAGAATAAAAAGCATCTACACGTCTCTGTTTTTCTTGCTCCGTCTTTCCTTTCGCAAATAACAAACCAACTTTAAACTTCGTTAATTTCGTTTCCAAATATTCATTTGCCAATTCTCTCATTTCAAATGGCATTAAATATGCGTTATCTAATATGGCTTGTAAACCTTTTATAAATTCATTTCTCACATCAGATTCTTTACTAGCCGCGCTATTTTTATTTTCAGTTAACTCTTCCTTTTTTTCAACTATCTCTGAAAGTGACAGTGGTGATGTTAATTCTTCTTCATATTTCATGAGATGTTTTTCATTTTCAGAAAGAATAAACGAGAAATGCTCCCCCAATAAATATTCTGTTTCTCGCTCCATTCCCTTTCTTACATACTGCTCTTTTTCTTTCATGATAGAAAAGATTAATGCTTCTAAACTTTGAATTTCATTGTATGGATGATTCATCATTCGCAATGATGTATAAAAAATACCATCTACTTCAATATCCCAGTTAGAAAAAGACTGTTTTACACTATCTCTATACTCTTCAAACGATAACTCATTTGCTTTATGTTTATCTATTTGGTTTACAACGAGATAAACCGTTTTATTACGTTGTTTCAATTCTTTAACAAATTGTAAGTTAACCTCTGATTGAACATGGTTATAATCCATCATATAGAAAATAACATCTGCAAGATGGAGTGTTGATTCTGTTGCTAATTGGTGAGCATCATCTGTAGAATCAATTCCTGGCGTATCAACTAGCATAACTCCGTCAGGAATTGGTGCATCATTTCGATAAATATGAACACCAATTACTTCATCACCGTCTTTACATATTTGTTTTAATTCTTCTGCTGAATATGCGCCGTCATATTCATACTGTTCTCCAGACTTAATCGTTACAACAACGCGATCAGATCCTCTTTCAATTTTAACGACGTTAGCACTTGTTGGAATCGGACTTGTCGGTAATAATTGCGCTTTATATAGGTGATTCATCATTGTCGATTTCCCCGCAGAAAAATGACCACAAAAAGCTAGCATAAGCTGCTCTTGTTTATATTTTTGAATCACTTCAAACAACTTCAAACTATTCTCTGCATCACCGTTTTTTTGCCACTCTTCATAAAAACAAACAAGTTTTTTCATACCGTTTGTCTGTACTATGTTTGTCATCCCCTTGTTCCCCTTTATCCAAGATGTATATACTTTATCCCGCTATTTGTGGGCAGTAAAAGCCCGTTTCGTGCGGGCTAATAATCAGTGAGGGATAGACCTCCCTACTGATTAAAGTTTCACTTTATTATCATACTAAATTTTCAGCATATTCACATCAAAAATAAAAAATCCCTTTCATTCTTTTTACAAATGAAAGGGATTTTATGTAATATTATTCATTTTGTTGTTCCTACTCCATTTAATACATACTTTGTAACACCAACATATATAGCAATCGTTCCTGCAACAAGTGCATACACCATATTAACACACCAACCTTTTTTGATAATGATTATCACTTTTGAATACATTTTATCATTAAAGATAATCATTATCAACAATTTTCTAAAAAAGAAAGCTCCTTCGGGAAAAGGAGCTTTACTGCCTGTTTTAAAGAAGTTTAAAACTTGCTGTGCACTCTTATTATATCTCATAATACACAACTTAACAGCTTTAAAAACTGGAAATTACCTATATACCCTCCTCTTTACATTTTGTATAATAAAAGGGAATTACTTAACAAGGAGGAAAAAAATGACACAAAATCTCACGCAAGGCGAGAGGATACACTCAATCGATATTATTAGAGGAATAGCTGTACTAGGTATTTTTCTTGTTAACTGGCCAGTTATCGCTGGTGTTGATTCTCGAGACATTTCCGGCGTTTATGATGGATTAGACAGCTATATTCGCTTGTTTTATGACATGTTTATTCAAACAAAGTTTTATACTATTTTTTCATTTTTATTCGGATTAGGTTTTTATATCTTTATGAATCGTGCTGAGGCGAAAACAGATCGTCCGAAAACTTTATTTGTTCGCCGCTTGCTCATTTTATTATTATTTGGGTTCTTGCATTACGTTCTTTTATGGGACGGGGACATTTTACATAGTTATGCAATCGCTGGATTTTTCTTATTGTTATTTTATAAGAGAGAACCTCGTACTATTTTGATTTGGGCATTAATCTTACTAAGTATTTTTCAATTTTTAATGCTAATTAGTAGCATTGGAATTGCCTTAATGCCAAGAGATGAGCTAGGACTCTCCTTACCAATCATGCCATTAGAGGACTGGATGTTACAAATACAAAATCGTTTCCATGCGTTTTATTCTGAAGCAATTGGGCTAAGTGCATTCATGCTTCCAGAAACAGTTGGATTATTTTTGCTTGGCTTATATGCTGGCAAAAAAGATATTTTCCGCCGCTCAAAAGAATTAGATCCAAAACTAAAAAAATGGCAAATTATTATGTTCGTTTTAACATTACCAATGTGGTTCTTTATGGTTCGTTATTTCTTGTCAAAACAACCTTATGATCCGATTTACATGAGTGCCTTTACAATGTTTAGCGGAAAAACCTTATTCATCTTTTACATTTTTACACTGATACGCTTATTACAAAAAGAAAGATGGCAAAAATTATTACGCCCATTCCAATATGTCGGAAGAATGGCGTTAACAAATTACATCACGCATACGATTGTTACGTTACTTGTATTCGGTCTATTTTTCAAAAATTATTATCCCGCTCCATTATGGGTTGGGCCACTATTTTGCATCGGTTTCTACACGTTACAAATCTTCATTAGCCGCTGGTGGCTTTCTCGTTATCAATACGGGCCACTTGAATACATTTGGCGTCTTGGTACGTACGGTAAGATGATGCCACTTAAAAAGAAAAGCAAGGTCTCATAATGAGACCTTGCTTTTCTATGCTTCTCTTACTGCACTTTGCATCGGAACTGGCTCTTCTTTTACTTTCACTTTACGCTGCGGCACCATATTAAATACAATATTCAAAAGTACTGCTGATGCACTTCCAAGTACAATCCCGTTATCTGTTAAAATACGAATGTTTTCAGGAAGTTGTGAGAATAAAGTTGGAACAACTGTAACACCAAGTCCAATTCCGACAGAACATGCAACAATTAATAAATTTTCTTGTTTCCCAAAATCAACACTGCTTAACATTTTAATGCCATACGCCATAACCATACCGAACATCGCTAACATAGCACCGCCAAGTACTGACTTCGGAATGATGGTTGTAATGGCTGCAATTTTAGGAATAAATCCAAGAGCGATCAACATCCCACCGCAAGTATAAATAATAACGCGATTTCTTACTCCAGTTAATTGAATTAGACCTACGTTTTGAGAGTACGTTGTATATGGAAATGCGTTGAAAATACCACCTAAAATCATCGCTAATCCTTCTGCACGATAGCCTTTTGTTAATTCTTTCTCACCAATTTTTTTATTGCAAATATCAGATAATGCAAAATATACACCTGTTGCTTCCACAATCCCTACGCAAGCAACGAGAATCATCGTAATAATTGGCGTTAATTCAAATGTTGGTGTACCGAAGTAAAACGGCTGAATACCGTGGAACCAATCTGCCTCTCCAACCGCTTGCAAGCTTACTTTCCCCATAAACGCTGCAACGATTGTACCGAACAAAAGACCAAGTAATATAGAAATTGAACGGATAAATCCGTCAAAGAAACGATACATAATAATGATAAATAATAAAACACCAAATGCTAAAGCTAAATTTTCTAGACTTCCAAAATCTTTACTTCCAACTCCTCCAGCCATATCATTAATAGCTGCTGGAACAAGTGTAACCCCAATGACTGTAACGACAGATCCTGTTACAACAGGAGGAAACAGTTTTACAAGTTTCCCAAATAATTTCGCGAAAATAACAACGAATAATCCAGCAGCAATAATCGCCCCATAAATAGAGGACACGCCGTATTGTTTACCAATTGCAATCATCGGTCCCACTGCTGTAAATGTGCAACCAAGTACAACCGGAAGCCCAATACCAAAAAAGCGATTTGATAATGCTTGTAAAATTGTCGCAACGCCGCACATTAATAAGTCAATCGATACTAAATACGTTAATTCTTGTTGATTTAAACCAAGTCCACCGCCAACAATAAGCGGGACAATAATTGCGCCCGCATACATCGCAAGCATGTGTTGAATGCCAAGCGATGCGATTTTAAATGGATGCTGCTTCATCGTTATTTCACCTCCGCAGTTTCTTGCTGTACAAATGTAACTGTGCCGTTATCAAGTGATGCAATTTCTGCTAGTGATTCAACACGAACTCCCTGTTCACGCAGTTTCTTTCCTCCATCTTGAAATGCTTTTTCAATAACAATTCCAATCCCCGCAATACTTGCCCCAGCCTGCTCTACTAAGCTCATTAAACCTAAAGCAGCCTGACCGTTTGCTAAAAAGTCATCAATAATTAGTACACGATCATTTTCATCGATATGAGTTCGAGATAGTGAAATCTCGTTCGTTTCTTGCTTTGTAAATGAGTATACTTTCGCAACATACATATTATCTTGTAACGTTAACGATTTACGCTTTCTTGCAAAAATTACTTTTACACCAAGCTCTAAAGCAGCCATAACTGCTGGTGCAATGCCTGAAGATTCAATCGTCACGATTTTTGTAATGTTATCTTCTTTAAAACGTTTAGCAAATTCTTTTCCGATCTCTTGCATAAGTACTGGATCAATTTGATGATTTAAAAACGCATCTACCTTTAATACATCACCAGATAAAACCTTTCCTTCGTTCAAAATCTTTTCTTGTAATACTTTCATGTTTGTTCCTCCTCTTATGCAATAAAAAACTCCAAAAGCCGCCACCACTCGTTACAAGTGAGAGACGTGCCTTTGGAGTTTTGCAAAAAAAGAATGCTAAACAAGCAAATATATTCGTCCTCACTCATAGTCAAAGTATTTACGGTACTTCGGTAGAAACTTGCAGGCCATATCCCCGCGATTATATGAGTGTAGCTAACTTATTTATTTATAGAAGGATTATAACGTACTTTTTGCGCTTTGAAAAGCATTTATCAAAAAAACACGTACGAATTTTATGAAAACACCATTTTTGTTCGTTTTTTGAAAACTCTTACATTTCATATTTTCTCTTTAAAGGCACGTTAAAACAACTGGCCCATCCTTCGTAATTGCAACTGTATGCTCATACTGCGCTGACAATTTTCCGTCCATCGTTCTTGCAGTCCATCCATTTAAATCAACTTTAGAATAGCGCATACCTACATTTACAATCGGCTCAATTGTAATTACCATGCCTTCTTGTAACTCTGGACCTTGCCTTGGCTTACCAAAATGAAAAATGGCTGGTTCCTCAT
This sequence comes from Bacillus hominis, assembly GCF_030348325.1. Classification (NCBI taxonomy): domain Bacteria; kingdom Bacillati; phylum Bacillota; class Bacilli; order Caryophanales; family Bacillaceae; genus Bacillus; species Bacillus hominis. The sequence continues at coordinate 1,494,392 of NZ_JAUCFS010000005.1, read as the reverse complement.
GAATGGCTTTACCAATTCCATGCCCCGTAAAGTCTCTTGCAACAGAAAACCCTTCAGAAGCTACATAACTTTCAATTGCGTATCCAATATCTCCAACATGGTTACCACTTATCGCTTGCTCAATCCCTTTATATAAAGCACTCTCTGCTACTAACAATAGCCTTTTTGCTTCATCAGAAATATCTCCAACTATATACGTCCATGCAGAATCCGAGAGCGCACCATTTAAGTTTACTACCATGTCAATTGTCACAATATCTCCTTCACTTAAAGGAACATCTGTTGGAAACCCATGACACATTTCATTGTTCACAGATGCACATATTGCGTATGGATAATCGTTATACCCTTTCTGTTCGGATCTGGCACCATGCTCTTCTAAATATGCTTCAACAAACGTATCAATTTCTTGTGTAGTGATACCTGGTTTCATCATTTTTGCAATTTCTCTATGACAAGAAGCTAGTAACTTCCCAGATTCATGCATCAAATCTATTTCATTTTTCGTTTTAATTGTAATCATTCTACCTCTCCTTGCTAAGCTTGCTATTTGCTACTAAAGTTCAATCATACACATCCTCTATCAAAATTTCAAAACTCCCAATTACAAAAAGTATTATTTATTTCTGCATCAAAATAAAAACAGAAAGAGATTCTTCTGTTTTTTAGTCATTTTTACATATATAATTCATTTTCAAAAATTCAAAACAACTGCCATTTGTTTTCTGTATAAACGTTCCAACTGCTTCAAATCCTACTTTTTTATATACTTTGATTGCCCTTTTATTAAATGCCGCTACTGATAATGTTATATAGTCACAGTTATAGTTTTCTTTACTAAAATCTAATCCAGCTTTTACGAACTGTAAACCGAATCCATTGCCCGTTATATTAGGTCTCATTCCAAGCCCGATATCAACCGTTCGATTATTTATTTTACAGAAGCTAAAGAACCCAATGAGAGTACCATTTTCCTTCACAGAAAATGTATCGTCTCCTCTACTCTCATCATGTAAAAACTCAGCTAAGTCTTCTTGATCTGCCTCCATATCGTAAAAAGAATATTCCCCTTGATAATGCCAGTTGTATGCAATTTCCTCCGCTTCCTCTTGCGTCATTACTGTATATGTATAATTCATTCTCCTATCCCCTTTAACAAAAAGAGCTGCAATTAAGCAGCTCTTTTTTACAACTCATAAATTTCTTTATATTTCGCTTCTAAATAGTCTGCTAAGTAGTTTGCATTTAGCCCTTCACCTGTTACATCTTCTAGAATTTCAAGTGGCTTTTTCGTTTTACCATATTGGTGAATATTTTCTGTTAACCATTCACGAATTGGTGTCACGTTTCCTTTTTCTAATAATGCATCAAAGTTCGGAATGTCTTTTAACATTCTTTGCTTAAATTGCGCTGCATACATATAACCAAGCGCATAAGATGGGAAGTATCCAAATGAACCGCCAGCCCAGTGAACATCTTGCAATACACCTTGTGCATCATTTTCCGGGCGAATTCCTAAATATGCTTCCATCTTATCATTCCAAGCCGCTGGTAAATCCTTCACTTGTAATGTGCCATCGAATAATTCTTTCTCAAGTTCATAACGAACCATAACGTGAAGCGGATATGTAAGCTCATCTGCTTCTATACGAATGAATGAAGACTTCGATTCGTTAATCGCATCGTAAAACTCATCGACTGATATATCGTCAAATTGGCCATCGCTATACTCTTTTAACAAATCATAATTTTTCTTCCAGAACGATTTATTACGCCCGATAAAGTTCTCAAAGAATAATGATTGAGACTCATGAATACCCATAGATGTACCACTACATAGCGGTGTACCTTCAAATTTCTCTGCAATATTTTGTTCATATACAGCATGACCACATTCATGAATTGTTCCAAACACAGCCATACGGAAATCTTTTTCATCATAGCGTGTCGTAATACGAACATCCCCTCTATTTAATGTAATCTCGAAAGGATGTACCGTTTCATCAAGACGCCCTGCTTCAAAATCATAATTCAATTGCTTTAATAACTCTAATGTAAAGTTCTTTTGTTTTTCTTTTGAAAAATGTTCTGATAAAGCACTTGTTTTTAATCCCTTTTTAGACTCAGATATTTCTTTTACAAGCGGAACGATACGTTCACGAAGTTGACCAAATACGTGATCTAACACTTCTACTGTGATTCCCGGCTCATACATGTCTAATAGCGTGTTATATTTGTATGTTTCGTAACCCCAATATGCAATAAACTTCTTTTTGAATTCAACAATTTTTTCTAAATACGGACGGAACATTTCAAAGTCAGATTTTTCGCGAGCTTCTTCCCATACACTTTCTGCTTTCGCTTCTAATTTCACATACGCTTCATATTCCGCTTGTGGAATTTTCTTATTTCTATCATATTCTTTACGACATTCTTCAACCATTTTCTTCGTCGTTTCAGAAAGTTTTTCTTCACGTATTAAAGCTTCAAGCTCTGTTAAATAGTTTCCCATCTCATCTGAAGTCGACATTACAAACACCTCTGATGAAAGCATGCCGATTACTTCTGAACGCTGGTCCACACCCTTTTTAGGCGCACCTGTTCTTAAGTCCCAAAACATTAAACTTAATGCTTCTCCGTAATTCTCTATCTTCTTCACATATGTTAAAAATTGTTTTTCTACTTCATATGTAGCAACTGTCATAGTATAAAAAAACCTCCTTTTTCTACCTCAACCTTATTTCGACATTAAAACATAAATTCCTTTTCTAATAGAAAAAAAGCTTGGCAAGTGCCAAACTTTTCCCTACAACATTTTTTCGCTTAAAGTACTTTTCCTTCTACCGGAAGCACTTTCTTCACTGCTTCTATCACTTTTTCATCTTCATTATCTGATAAGAATAATGATATAGCACCTTTATCGTCACTTGTACGAATTAAACGTCCAATTCCTTGACGAAGACGTAAAATCATATATGGTACATCTACATCCCAGAATGGATCATTTACATGTTTACGCTTCGCTTCAAACACAGGATCGTTTGGAGGGAATGGTAATGACCAAATAATAACGTGCGATAACGATGAACCAGGAATATCTAAGCCTTCCCATAAATGAACGGCGCAAAGTACAGTCTCTTCTTCATTTTGGAAACGAGAAACGAGCTGACTAATTTCTTGATCTCCTTCATATAGGAATGGAACTGACATTTGCTCTTTACTTACATATTCTTTAAACGCTGCAAGTTCTTGCGTTGTACGGAATAATACGAGTGTACGTCCATTTGTTTTTTGTATATTTTCAAGTGTATATTGACACTTTCTTTCCCATTCATTTTCTTTCGTATACGGAAGTAAGTTTACTGTCATTTGCTCTTCATAATCAAACGGCGAAGCAACTGAGAATGATAAGTAATCTTTTACCCCTAGACTATTTGCAGTAAATGCGAACGAATCATTGTCAGATAACGTCGCAGAAGAGAAAATATACGGAATCTTCTTCGAGAATACTTTTTCTTGTAACACTTCTTCAACTGCACGCGGCATAATAACTAATGTGAAGGCACCATCACCTTCTTCACCCCACGTAATTACATTTTTCTCGTGCATGAAAAGACGAAGTGAATGTTCTAATACATCTAAATGTTCATCAACAATATTTAAATCATACGTGTTTACTGTATGCATTTCACTTTCAAACACTAATGCATCACCGACTTCACCAATTTTCGCATAAAGTCGCTTCGCTTCAGCTGTTACCTTTTCTGTTACAGTAATTTTTAAACGATCAGAACCAGCAATTTCCTTTTTATTCTCTTGTAACACTTCAAAGAATCGTTCTGTTTGCCAAATTGTTTCTTCAACTAAGTGCGCAAATTCTTCACGAATATCATTTTGTAACAATCTCGTTAAAAGTTGCTCCATCATCGTTTGTTTTAAACGGTACGTTAAAGCTTTTTGAGCTGCATACTCTACAAGATGCCCTTCATCAAATACAACGCAGCTACTTTCAGGTAACAATGGAATTTGTCCTTCACGTTTACGAGCATCGTACGTCCAAATATGATCCATATAGAAATCTTGAGAACAAATGATTAAATCTGCCGCTTTACGATAATGTTCACGAGAAAGTGTTTGACCACAACGATGACGAGAATCACAAGTGAAGCAATCTTGGAAGTAATCCCAGTTTACCTTTGACCATTCCTCATCATTTAACAGTGGAAATTCTTTTCGATCACCATAGTGAGTAAAGTTCTGCATCGTACCATGATCAAATACGAACTGAGGTAATTCGTAATATACATCTTCAATTACTTCTGGAGCTCGTCCACTCATAACATCTTCAAGTTTACGCAAACATAAATAATTATCCATTGATTTCGCAAGTCTAACATCAACAGATAGCCCTAATGCTTCAGATAACTTAGCAATGTCTCCTTCTTCTTTCACAAGCTGCTCAATTAACGTTTCATCTGCACAAGCGATAATAGCTGGCTTCCCTGTATAACGTGCATAACAAATTGCATATAGAAGATATACAATTGTTTTCCCTGTTCCTACACCTGCTTCTGCAAACATAACTTTCTTCTCTTGGAAAGCGCGCTCTAACTGAAACGCCATAAAAATCTGTTCATCACGCTCTTCAAAGCCTTTTTCCGGAAGGATGTCGTAAAACACATCTCCAATCCACTCATTCAACTTATCATAAAAATTATCTTGTTTTCCTACTTCAAATGGTAACCTATTCTCAGTAAACATCCTTAGCCTCCAACCAAACAGTTTTTCTATAAAAAGATATAGCGACTGCTACTCACATGTATGCAGCCACTTTCCCCTGTTGCAATACATAGAAATACACGAAAAAAAATTTCCCTTTCGAAAAAGGAAAATTTTTTTCTATATTAATGACTTTAAATACCGTTTATCAATCGCTGTTTCATGTGAAAGAGCTGACAAATATTCTTCCTGCGCTTTTTGTATTTCATCTACAATCGCACCTTGACTATCCACTTCTTTTCCGAGCTCATCATACGTACGGTGAATAGCTTTTTGAATCATTGATAATTGGAAACTATCCATATCACTTCCTCCTTTACGCATTACATAATAGCCAGTATATGCGCGCTGGAGGAGTTTTATACTATGAATTACGCGGTGGACGTTTGCCGAAGTATTGATAGTAATCTGTACGGATAAATCCGTTAAACAGTTTACGCTTTTTCGATGCATCTTTTCCGTAACACTTCTCAAATGCTTCATAACTTGTTAATAAATACATTGACCACGTATCTAATGGGCGGAATACCTCTCCCATTTCTTTATATAATTTTTCAACAAGCGCTCTTTCACTTAAACGTTCTCCGTATGGAGGATTCGTTACAACATAGCCATATTCCTCTTTTGTCGTGAAATCTTTTACTTGCATTTGTTTAAATGATATAAGATCCCCTAATCCAACTTCTTCTGCGTTATCTTGGGCAACTCTTATCATACGGTGATCGATATCTGATCCAATGATTTGCAATGGTTGATTATAATTTGCTAAATCTTCAGCTTCTTGACGAGCTTCGCGCCAATTTTGTTTACCAACCCAGCCCCATTCATCCGATGCAAAACCTCGGTTAAATCCTGGTGCGATATTTTGTCCAATTAATGCAGCTTCAATTGGAATCGTACCAGATCCACAGAAAGGATCAACGAAAGGACGATCCGGCTTCCAGTTTGTTAACTTAATTAAAGACGCAGCTAATGTTTCTTTTAAAGGTGCTTCACCTTGCTCAAGACGGTATCCACGTTTATGAAGACCTACACCACTCGCATCGATTGTTAACGTTGCAATATCCTTGAGCATTGCAATTTCAATACGGAATAATGGACCGTCTTCTTCAAACCAAGTTGTGCGTCTATACGTTGTTTTTAATTTCTCAACAACAGCCTTTTTAACAATACGTTGGCAGTCTGAAACGCTAAATAATGTTGATTTCAAAGATTTCCCAATAACAGGGAATTCACCGTTCTCTGGAATATAATCTCCCCAGTTTAATGCTTTCGTTTTTTCAAATAACTCATCGAATGTTGTCGCTTTAAATTCGCCGACTTTAATTTTCACACGGTCTGCAGTACGTAACCATAAATTCGTACGACAAATCGCTTTTTCATCCGCTTCAAACGTTATCTTTCCGTTTTCCACTTCACATTCATAACCAAGATCGCGAACTTCTCGGGCAACTAACGCTTCAATACCCATTGCCGCTGTTGCAATTAAAGTAACTTTTCCCATTTGCATTCACCTCTTATGTATAATCAAACAATAATTAATAACATGTTGTCCTATTAATTATTACATATTACGAAGAATATTCTCACTTACCATTTTAACTCACAACTTATAACTTCATACAAATAAAAAGCCCTCCTCTAACAAAGGAGAGCTGAGTTATTTCATAGTTGGTTCATAACGTTCTGTAAGCCATGTTCTGTTCCTTTGTACTGCAAACGGCCCACGCCTCGTACTCCGGTGGTAATCATCTATCTACAGGTTACGAAAACCTGTCCTTTTCCGTCGTTCATTTCCTTGGAAAAGATTCCCCTACCATTATTTGGGTTTCTCGCTCGTGGGGTTTACCTCGTTCCACTCCTATCATTTCTTCAAGGACTTCGTCACTGTGGCACTTTAAAGGTAGTCAAACCATATCCGAAAGGACTTAGGTTTTTTCCCTGCCGTTAAACCAGCCTTACAGCCAGAATACCCTAGCTTATGACTTGGCTAGGCACGAACACTACAGCCATCTCAGGCCGTGCGAGCATGGACTTTCCTCTACAACGTTGGCGTTGCAGCGATTACCCAAACGTTATGACATCCATTAGTATAGTGGAAACAAAAAGATTTTGCAATGTTTTTTTCTATGTAAAATGCTTTAACCTTTTTACCACCTTACATTATTCGTATAACTTACTTCCAAATACAGCTTTTTCTAAATTAGATAGACGTTTTAAAATATCCGTATTCGTATTGTTATATACAGGTTGTGCAACTGGTGTTTGTACCGGTTGTTGCGGAACTTGTGTTGCCGCTACTTTCTGTTCTTCTAATTCACGTTTCAAACGAGCATTTTGTTGTTTTAATTGATCAAATTCCTTATGAAAAGCTTCATAATCTTTAATAATCATATCAAGAAACTTATCTACTTCTTCTTGTTGATAACCTCTCATACCTGTTTTAAATTCTTTTTCTAAAATATCTTTCGCTGTTAATTTAATTTTATCCGAAATCATTTTCTTCACCTCAAATTTTTGCCAAAGCTTTCATTAACTAAATTTTTTCAGAAACAATGCCTTTTGTCAATCAAATATACGAGTACTATATTACATATTACTCTGCATTATTCCACTGTTCCTCTTCCATTATATCTTGTAAATCAGAAAAAAGAATGAAATAACTGTGATAATTTTCTATTTCTCCTTTTTTCTTAGCTGCTTCTACAATATATTTAGGGCTCCCAGACTTTTCTTCATCATACACAGCTAAAAGTGCATCGCTTTTTTCAATAAAAAATTGATTCTTTAATTTAAATTGCTCTGGACTTTCGTACTTCCGTTTCGTAATACTATCAATGTGATCTGCTTGCGAAAGAATAAATTCGTAATATTCACGGTTATCTTCCTTCCAATTTTCTTCTTGTTCTAAAAAAGGAGTAAATACCGCTAATTTTAAATCTGGATATTCTACTTGAATATCAAAAACAACTTCAGCAGCCCATAGTTCGACTCCTAACTGGCCGCTTATAATCACCCACTCCAAACCATCTTCTACAAAAGCAGTTAATTTACGACGCAGCGCCTTTTTTATACATTCTACTCCTGGATGATCATTTTTAAATATCCCAAGTTCAAATGGCTTATATCCTGTTACAGCAACAACTTTCATATCCACACCTCAATTACAAAAAAAGAACTAGCATTTCGCTAGTTCTAACATATCATTTACTTTTTAAACATTCCACCAACGTTTGGTCCTGCATTAGGTCCAAATGGTGACACGTTTGGTCCTGCATTAGGTCCGAATGGTGACACGTTCGGCCCTGGTCCAAATGGTGATACATTTGGTCCTGGACCAAATGGAGATATTTGATGACCATGATGTCCATGGTGACCGTGACCACATGGTCCACATCCGCCGCCAAATCCGCCAACAGATCCTGGATCACCAGGGTCTACAACATTTACGTTCGAGTTTGTTTGTGGGAAGAAGTTTTGATTTTTAATTTGTTGATGATGTACGTGTGTTGTATGCGTTGGGAAAATGTGTGGCACCACCGTTGTTGAAAAAGAATGTGTTACGCATTGTTTCGTCGGATGAATGACAGGAGCAGTTGTACAAATAGGTCCTACAGGCTTATGCCCTCCAAAGCAAGGATGACAATGATGCATAGTTTTTTTCTCTCCTCTCTCATTAAGAAAATCTGATTACACTTTACAATATGAGAAAAGAGGTGAAGCCGCTTGTTATATACACCCATTTATTTCATGGAAATTTGTCTAGAACTATGTTTCGTCCATAATATACATAATGGACAACAATCCATCATTATTTACCAAAAAAACCCCCAACTTGCTTAACGATTCCTGTCACTTGATTCATCGCATTCATCATTTGTCCAGCTGTGTTCATCATTTTATTTACATCGTAGTTACCATCTGATGTTTTAAATTGTGAAACAAAACTAGAAAACTGACTTGGTTGCTGTTGCTGTTGCTTTTGTTTATTCATCGTTGGATATGGTTGTTTTGGTGGATAAAACATAGCTTGTTGATTTGCATATTGAGATGGCGACATGTAATTTTGTGAATTCATATACGTTTGCTGTGGTTGATTCGTATACATTTGCTGCGACTGACTCATATGCGCTTGCTGCGGTTGATTCATATATGTTTGCTGTGGTTGATTCATATATGTTTGTTGCGATTGATTCATATGTGCTTGTTGTGGTTGATTCACATGTGCTTGTTGTGGTTGATCCACATGTGCTTGTTGTGGTTGATTCACATGTGCTTGTTGCGATTGATTCCCAAACGACACTTCAAATGGTTGATAATAATTTTGGTTTCCATAATGAGGCTCGAAAGGATACATATTATATCGCAAATATGTATCCTCATTATATTGGTACATATTTTGCTGTGCATATGGATTTGCTTGCTGGTATACATTAGGTTGTTGAAACATGCATTCTCTCCTCCTTCGCATAAGTTTCTACATATAGAATATGTACCTATAAAATAAAATGTGTGAAGGAGTATCTGTCTGTTTTTGTCGGAAGTTTAAATTTTTAAAAAAATTAGAAAGTAAACCCTTCCATGCTATGATAATAAGGAAGAAGATTCTCATTGGGGAGGAATCAACATGGTATTAGGGGATTTAAAACAAGCGTTTTCTCAAAAAAAGGGGTATGACACAGAAAATTCGAATGAACTGTTAGACTTTGCAAGGCATTGTTATCTTGAAGGAAAAATATGCATATCAGATTACCGAACATTAATACGTGAATTAGAAATAAACGGTGCAACAAAACCTACAACAGTGACAGAAGCATAAAGTGAAACTTTAATCAGTGGGGGTTTTGTTCATCTCCCACCTAACTTCTTTGCTTCAGCCGAGTTTCGAGGTGGAAATCTTACTGCCCGGGATAAAAAAACAAGAGGGTTTTCCCTCTTGTTACTTACATTGATCTACGATATTTTGCAAAGTATACGAAATAGCTTGATGAGTTTCAAAGAAACGTTTACCTTTTCCCTTATTAACAAAACATTGTAGCACATTAGTTTGTAAATTATCATACACTTGATCAATTTGTTGTACATGTATATACTTAGGTCGTTCTTCCTTTATCCACCTATAAGCTAATTCTTTCCACATCTCTAACTCCGCATCTACAATATCAACAAATGGCTTCATATCCTTATAAAAATCATATTCAACCATTTCTCTTTTTTTCATATTCGCTTCATCATTATACTGCATTAACTTCTCCGAGGACTGGATTAATGCTTCATATCCCATTTTGTTCCCACCTTATTATGCACTCACTACGACGTTTTGAAATGTCTTTACCCAGCTCCCTTTTTCTTCGTGATGCACTAATTTATTTTCCATATGCTCGATATGCATTTCTGTTATTTCTATCTTATTGCATATTTTTTCACCTTTATCCTTCAATGCATGATTCATTCTAATCCCAATATTCATTTCCAGCAAATCGAGAGAACTTAACATTTGATCCATTTTTTTCATAACATCTTCCTTCTGAACCATCGCCATATTTAAAACGCCCCCTTCTTTGCCTTTCCTTTGTCATGTAATTTCGCCGATTGATTGATTACTCCTTCTCACATGACAAAACTAGTTGATATTCGTCAAAGAAATCGTTTAGTATGCCATTTTTAGAAATGGTAACAATACAAAAAGGAGGTGTATTACGATGGCAAAAAATAAAAACGAAAAAAAGAAAAAGCAAAACAAACAACAAAACAAACCTGAGACTGGTAATCCAAAGCTTGATGGCCCAAATTTCCCCGCTACATAAAGTAAAACTTTAATCAGCCCTCACCAATCGGGCGTTTACGGGCAATTGATCTCCCACCTAACTTCTTTGCTCCAGCCAAATTTTGAGGTGGGAGTTTTACTGCCCGCAAATAGCGGGATAAAATGCCACTTTAATCAAAGTGACTTTTACAAACAGCTATTTTCTAGTCTAACCTTACCTCTTCGCTTTCTATAAGTGTTGAAGTTAAAGTCGTACTGCCGACCAATAGCGGATTAGAAAGTAATTTGTTGTAGAGCATATTACTTTTAATAAAGAAGCCCCGCCTTCATTTAGGAAAGCGGGACTTCTTTATTATATCATGAACCCATCTATTCTTTTAACAAAACTACTTAATATAGAAAGAGTATGTATTTGCTCCCTCTTCTTTCTATACCATTCTGTTATATTAATTTCCCCCTTAGGTTTTTTAAATAAAAATAAAGAATCTATTTCCAACCCTTCACTAAACCAATCTTTTTCAATTAATTTTTCATGAGTGACAATAGAATACACATCCCTAAGAGCCGGCGTACCTGATTTTCTAATCCCTCTTATATTGCATTCATAATCCATCCTTGACCCTGTATGTCTAGTTTGCACTGCAAATGTATAAAAAGAAGCCTTATACTTTGGATGAAATAATAACCAAGCTAATTGTTTCCCCAATTCTATACGTTTTTGCAACGTTTCAAATTGATAAACTGAAAATCCATACATTCCCCCTTCCACCGTTGGAAAAATAACTGCACTAACATGAACTATTTCTTGAAATTTGAACAGTGCAGTGTCAAATACATGCTTTTGAAAGTATGCATTCTCAATTACTGGTTTTTGAATTTTATTTTGTTCATTAATAATAAGTGCCGTCATAAGCCTATTTACATCTTTTTTCTCCCAAAACGCGACCCATTCTTTTTCCATAAAAATTGATATGTTGAAAAATTGTAACAAATGAAAGAGCGGTACGCATCTCTTTTTACTTTCCTCATACAGTAATAGTTGAGGAAATGCATCTAAGAAAATGAGCCAATTGGCTTTCTCATACAAAAGAAATAATCGTCTCTTAACTGTTTGAGATAAAAGGTTAGAATAATATTCTCCTTCTAAATCTGTCATGTTCCATCCCCCATTCCTTGAAACCATACTTGCTAAAAAAGACCATCTAATTTCTCTATTTCTCAAATAATATTCTTGGTAAGATTGTGTACGTGAAATATTATCTACGTTAGCTACATCCGTTCTCTCTTTAATATGAAGAACTATAGCTTTTTCCTCTTCTGTACAAAAAATATCCTTACGGTTCTGTTTAATTTTTTCGTAATCATCCCATCGAAACATGAGTAAGTCACCATACCTTTCTTGAAAAAGGTCACATCTTTTTTCATTTTTTGATATAATCACCTTTGTAAGTAATTCTTATCAAGTTGGGAGTGGACAAAATATGACCATTCGTTACCCAAATGGAAAAAGGTACGATCAAGCTTCACAACCTCATAAAACACCAATAAAAAAACATACTTACAGTAATAGAGGTATGTCCCTTGAAGAGGAATTGAATGAAACCAATCAATATTACTTAACCCATAATATTGCATGCGTACATAAAAAACCTACACCTCTTCAAATTGTAAAAGTAGATTACCCCGCTCGAAGTGCTGCAGTGGTAAAAGAAGCGTATTTCAAACAACCTTCTACAACAGATTACAACGGTGTATACAAAGGGAAATACATCGATTTTGAAGCGAAAGAAACTAAAAATAAAACCAGTTTTCCACTTCAAAACTTCCACCTTCATCAAATTGAACATATGAAGCAAGTAGTCGCTCATAATGGAATTGCATTTGTTATTATTAAATTTACACTTTTTGATGAATTTTATTTATTAGATGCAAAACATATTATTGCATTTTGGAATCGCCAAAATACTGGTGGACGTAAATCGATTACAAAACAAGAAATAGAAGAGCATGGGGCTTTATTATCATGCGGTTATCACCCTCGAATTGATTATATCCGCGTACTAGACACGGTTTATTTTTCGTGATAGAGTCATCACTAAGGCTCTTTTTTCGACTTTTGGGGGAGAGAATGAAAGGTAGGAGAAAGTATAATGTCAGATAATTATCGTTCTCGTACAGAACGAAATCATGTAAAAAATCAAACGAAAGAAACTCATAAAGAAGAAAAGCCAAAGAAAAAAGGTTCCTTTTTCAAGAAATTCCTTATAGGTTGTCTACTTCTTGGTATCGTTGGCCTCGTAGCTGGCGTTTCGGCTTTCTTTGTTATGATAAAGGACGCTCCGAAATTAGACAAATCAAAACTTGTCAATCCTTTATCAACAAAATTCCTTGATAAAAACGGGAATTTCTTCTATGAATACGGTGCTGAAAAACGAACCCATGTTACTTACGATCAAATTCCCAAAGTAATTGAAAGTGCATTCCTTGCGACTGAGGATGCTCGCTTCTATGAGCATGATGGAATTGATTTTAGACGTACTGGAATGGCAATTATGGAAAATGTCACTGGTGGCTTTGGCTCACAAGGTGGTAGTACGATTACACAGCAAGTAGTTAAAAACTATTTTCTAACGATGGACAAAACTGCAAAGAGAAAAGTGCAGGAATGGTACTTATCTTATAAGTTAGAGCAACAGTACTCAAAACATGAAATTTTAGAAATGTACTTAAATAAGATTAACTTAGGTAATCGCTCTTATGGTATTTCAACAGCTGCAAAAAAATATTATGGTAAAGATTTAAAAGACATACAATTACATGAAGCTGCAATGCTCGCTGGTTTACCCCAAGGTCCTAATATTTATGATCCAACAAAACCGGATAACTTTGAGCGAGCAACGAAACGTCGTAATATCGTATTATCTTTAATGAATCGACACGGGTATATAACGAAACAAGAAATGAATGACGCGATGCAAATTCCTGTAACACAAGGACTTCTTCCATCTTCAGATGTAACTGAAATGAAATATCAAGCCTTTTTAGATGCAGTTGTAAAAGAAGTTGAAAAAGAAATCCCTGATGTAAATATCGGTTCAGACGGTTTAACAATCCATACGACTCTTGACCTTGATGCTCAAGACTATGCTGATAAAATAATGGATGGAAATCTCATTAAATATCCAAGCGATCAATTCCAAGGATCATTCGTATTTATGGATACTCAGTCCGGGGAAGTTCGAGCAATTGGTGCTGGTCGCAAAGAAAGTAAATCTACTTTCAAAGGTCATAATATGGCAATTGATTTAAAACGCCAAGTTGGTTCTACAATGAAGCCGATTTTCGACTATGGTCCAGCAATTGAGAACCTACAATGGTCTACTTATCATCAACTGAACGATTCAGAGTATACGTATTCTGATGGGAAAAAGATACGAAATGCAACCAATAGTTATAAAGGTGACGTTTCACTTCGTGAAGCTTTGAAGAAATCATTAAATATTCCTGCTTTAAAAACAGCCCAAGCAGTTGGTCTCGATAAGTCCAAAGAATTTGCTGAAGGTTTAGGAATGACATTCAAAGACGGAAAGGTATATGAATCAACAGCTATTGGTAGTAACGATAGTTCTCCATTAGAATTAGCTGGTGCCTATGCCACATTCGGAAATGATGGTGTTTATAATAAACCTCACTTCGTAAAAGAAGTTACATTCCCAGATGGGAAAAAGAAAAACTTTAAACCAAAAGAAAAACGTGCGATGCATGACTATACTGCCTATATGATTACTGATGTTCTTCGTGACGTAGTAAAACCTGGTTCTGGTGGTACAGGTCCAACAGCATACGTTCCAGGAATAGACGTAGCAGGTAAAACAGGAACACAAAACTTTGATGCATCTGTTATTAAAAAATACGGTATTCCAGCAGATGCAAACAGAGATAGTTGGTTCGCAGGATATACGCCTCAATATACAATGGCTGTATGGACTGGTTATGAAAAAGATAGTGAAGAAAATTACATTAGCGATCGTTCTACTAGAATTGCTCAGCAAATGTTCCAAGTAATGATGAGCAAATTCGCTACAGATAAATCTCGTTTCGAGCGCCCTTCTTCTGTACAAGAATTAAATGGAGAACTGTACATTAAAGGTGCGAAAAAAGATGCAGTTAAAGAAATTAAAGTAGATCCACCTAGCGGTCTTAATGTCGCTTTCGATGGCGCTAGCACAGTGACACTGAACTGGTCTGGACCATCATCAAATGTTGATGCATACGCAGCAAGCTATAAAGCTACTGACGGTTCTAGTGGTAGCTTATCAGTAAGCGGTACGACAGCTACTCTTGGTGGCATTAAACCAGGTGTTACTTACAGCTTCTCTGTAGTAGCGAAAAAGGGTACTGGAACAAGCCCTGCAGTTGGTGCATCATTCACTGCGCCTGGCGGAACTCCAGATGCGAAAAAAGCTGAAGAAGAGGCTAAGAAGAAGGCTGACGAAGAAGCTAAGAAAAAAGCTGAAGAAGAAGCCCTGAAAAAGGCCAATGAAGATACACTAAAACAAGAAGAAGCTAAGAAAAAAGCTGAAGAAGATCAGCGTAAACAACAAGAACAGCAACAAGAACAACAACGTAAACAGCAAGAAGAAGCTCAAAAGAAAGCTGCTGAAGAAGAGGCTAAGAAGAAGGCTGACGAAGAAGCCAAGAAGAAGGCTGATGAAGAAGCTAAGAAAAAAGCTGACGAAGAAGCTAGAAAAAAAGCTGAAGAAGAACAGCAACAGCAACAAAATACCGGAGGAGATACACCTCACGCAGACGGAGATGTTGTTACAACAGAGTCTTAATAAACAAAAAAGAAGTCGGTTTCTCTTAACGAGAAACCGACTTCTTTTTTGTTATCATTTTCTTTACATATAGCTTTTCTATTTCGATATACAACTGTACTAATTGAATATATGAATGGTAATTACTCGGTTTCTTTATAATAAATGAATATCGCTCCATAAAATTAACAGGTTGTACTTCCAATTTATTCGTATTTACTTGCATATCATTCAAACTATGAACAGGCTGCTCATTTAACCAATATATAACCGATAGAAAGTGCGCTGCAAAAAGAATCATCGGACCCTCAGCTTCTTGTTTTTTTCTGTTTCGAAATAGTGTAGCAATTTCTTCATGCTTGCTTTTCCATACATTTAACACCGCTGGAATACTTGTTTCAATTTCATTCCATGGCTCATATTGTCTTTCAATATCAAATATAAAGTAAGTATTTTGTATTATTTCTTCAAAAGATTGGTCTGTGTGATACGTAATCGAATTTGCACTCTCTTTAAAAAATGGTACGCACCGAAACTCTTTCGGTATTTCTATAACTCGCTCCATCCTTTATTTCCCCTTCATTCGTTTCTTTCCTTCGCGACATATTTCTAGTAATCGGCACTCTTCACATTGTGGTCGCTGCGCCTTACAGTGATAACGTCCGAAGAAAATCATACGGTGGTGTGTAACTCCCCACTCATCCATTGGAATTTTCTTCATCAATGTCTTTTCCACTTCTAACACAGAGTCTTTCCATCTACAAATTGCTAACCGTTTACCCACTCTCTCTACATGCGTATCAACAGCAATTGCGGGAATCCCAAACGCTACCGAAACAACTACATTCGCTGTCTTTCTCCCTACTCCTGGTAATTTCGTCAGCTCGTCACGGTCTTCTGGAACTTTCCCGTTATAATCATCTAGTAACATCCTGCTCAATTTTTGAATGTTTTTCGCCTTATTTCTAAATAACCCAATGGAACGTATATCTTGTTGTAATTCTTCTAAAGACACACTTAAATAATCTTCTGGTGTTTTATATTTTTGGAATAAGTTTTTCGTCACTTTATTCACAAGTGCATCTGTACATTGCGCAGATAATGCCACCGCGATTACAAGTTCAAATGGGTTATCATGAATTAATTCACAATGCGCTTCTGGATACATGTCCGCCATTGTATCTAAACAATAGCGAATTTGCGTTTTATTCAACATGTCTTTCCTCCTACATTACTGCTCCAACCAATTGTAAAAAGGCACTTTCCCAGTAAATTTTGTTTCTTGTTTTGTTGTTTGTTGCGCGCGCTGTTGATTCGCTCTAAATTTTTGGCCTTGATTTTGCGCTTGCTCTACTGTTTTAATTCCGTTCTTTTTCCACTCAAATAAAATACGATCAATATACCGGAAATTAAGTTTACCACTCATAACAGCTTCCCTGAGAGCAGCTTGAATTAAATTCGGATGATGTTGATCTTGATCTTCCCACATTCCTAATGTTTCACATTCAAACGGTGAGAGCGGTCTTCCGAATTCTTTTTCAAATACTGTATATAAATTTACTTGAAGTTTCTTTTTTTCTTTCTGTTCTTCTTCTATTGATTCGTCCATTAAAAAATGCAATATTTTTTCCCAAAGTGGTTGTAAAGAATAACTTTCACACATCATCGCTTCTGATCTTTGTCCACCTTCTAGTGCTAAAAAACCTTTTTGGATTAATGTCTGAATCACTTCCATACATTTCATTTCTGTTATCGTCATCCGCTCTGAAATCTCTGAAGGAGTCGGGAACGAATTACCTGATTCTAAAAATGTGTGTACATGAAGTACCACCATAAATTCCGTTTCATTTAAGCCTAACTTTTTATAATGCATCATAAGCAATTTAGGAATTGCTATGCTTCCCTGTTCAAACCATTGTAACATCATTTTCTTTTTCATCACCAAACACCTCGTTCTCTAGTATAACACACCTTCAGTCATTTCTTTTTGCCACAATTCGTCAAAAAAACCTCCCTATATATAGGGAGGTTACTTGCCATTTACTACAAAAGACAGAAGATTAAGCCTGTACTTTGCTTTTCATGAACGTATGAATTCGTTCTAATGCTTTCTCTACTTGCTCAAGAGATGTCGCATACGATAATCGAACGTTATTTGGTGCACCAAATCCTGTACCTGGAACAAGAGCTACTTTTTCCTCTTCTAATAATGCTTTTGCCCACTCATCAACTGTATCATAACCCGCTAACGCTACGGCTTCTTTTACATTTGGGAATAAGTAAAAAGCACCTTGTGGTTTGATACAAGTGAAACCAGGAATTTGGATTAATTTATCATAAATAATGTTCAATCTTTCTTCAAACGCTTGACGCATTGTTTCTACAGGTTCTTGTGAGCCTGCATACGCAGCAATTGCACCGTATTGAGCAATTGAAGTAGGGTTTGACGTACTATGACTCGCTAAGTTCGTCATCGCTTTAATAAGCTGCTTATTTCCTGCTGCATATCCAATGCGCCATCCTGTCATCGAATGTGATTTAGATACACCATTAATAATAAGTGTTTGTTCTTTTAATACATTAGAAAGCTGGGCAATTGAAGTATATTCTGCATCACCATAAATTAATTTTTCATAAATTTCATCTGAAACGATTAAGATATTATGTTCTAAACATACTTCTCCAAGCTGTTGTAATTCTTCTTTGCTGTAAATCATTCCTGTTGGATTGCTCGGTGAATTAATAATAACTGCTTTCGTTTTCTCTGTAATTGCCTCACGCAGCTGCTTTGCTGTAATTTTGTACTCATTGTCTTCTAAACCTTCTACATAAACTGGATTACCACCAGCAAGCTTTACTTGTTCAGGATAACTTACCCAATAAGGAGTTGGAATGATAACTTCATCTCCTTCATCAAGTAACACTTGGAATAATGTATATAACGCATGCTTTGCACCGTTACATACAATAATTTCAGACGGATCATACGCAATGCCTTGATCGCGAGTAAATTTCTTCACAATTTCTTGTTTTAACGCTTGTAATCCACCCGTTGGTGTATACTTCGTATGTCCTTCTAACATCGCTTTATGCGCAGCATCCATAATATGCTCTGGTGTATTAAAATCAGGTTCTCCTGCTCCTAATCCAATTACATCATGACCTTCCGCTTTTAATGCTTGAGCCTTTGCTGTAATTTCTAAAGTTGCAGATGGTGTTAAAGCAGCTACTCGCTTTGCTAATTTCATTTGTAGTTCCCCCTACATCTATTTTTCAATGCTATATCGTCTTAAAAATTTTCCATCTTTAAATTCAAGATAGTAATAACTATAACGATTGTCATCATCAATATATGTAACTTCCCATAGTGGTACATCATTTTCAAAGCCTAATTTCACTTTCATAATTTCTTTCGGCTTACTTTTTGATTCCTTACTTTCATTGCCGACTTGTTCTAATGTTCTTTGTATAGCCTCTTTTTCAGAAATACCTTCGCTCTTTTTCCTTACTACAGTATCCCCTTTTTTCTCCGGCACCCAAACGATAAGTTGTTCTCCCTTTTCATCTGTACCTTGCACGACTATATATGCAGATTTTCCGTTGTAATAATCAACAGATTTCACCTTTGTAAGCTTTGCTTTTTCTTTAGCAATTTCTACAAATTTCGACTCTTTTGGAATTTTCTTCCCCATTGCTTTATTATAAACATACGCCCCATATATTCCGCTAGCAACGATAACGATAATGATTGCAAAGATCCACTTTTTCATTGTATCACTACGTTCTGTAAATCGTAAATACAGCTATTTCTTTCTCTTTTTCGTCTAATGCTAACCCGAACATGAGGTCCTGCTCTTTTAACGTACGATTCAAGCTATCAACAATTTTATACAAGTCAGATGAATATTTAATACGCGTCGTTGATAGGACTTCGATTTTCTTATCCATGAAAAAACTCCTCCGTTACACAAAAATTTCTAATTATAGAAGAACGCAATGCGGTTACAATAAGAGTACATTCTTTACAACCCCTGCTTCATCACCCATCTATTATAGCAGGACATGTACAGCAAAAAAAGGTTTCAAGTCGAAAAGCAATACATTTTGTATACAAGAAGTAAGAAAAATAAAATTCCTCCTACCCACATTTTTTACGCCTGAAGTTTAAATGTACTTCAGGCGTATTTTTTCTTCCAATTTTTATTTATTTGGCCGTTCCTCTAATTGCTCTAACAATTCTTCTAACGGTCCTTCATAGAGCGGGACAGTCGGGATTGATTGTAAAAATCGTTTTCCATAGGAAGAGCTTGTCAAGCGACGATCTAACACAAATACCGTCCCCGTATCTGTATTTGTTCTAATAAGACGACCAAACCCTTGTTTAAAACGTAATATCGCTTGTGGGAGCGCTAACTTAGCGAATACGTCTTCTCCTTGATTTTTTAGCCACTCACCTTTCGCTTCCATCATTGGCTGATGAGGAGGTGTGAATGGGAGACGGACAATAACAAGACAACTCAAAGCATCTCCTGGAATATCTATTCCTTCCCAAAAACTGCTTGTTCCTAACAAAATCGATTTGTCGAACTCCTGAAATTTACGGATTAAGCGACTTCGACTCTTGTTATTCACACTTTGCGTTAATAATAAATATCCCTCTAATGCATCATCATTCTTCAAATTCGTATACGCTTCTTTTAACATTTCATACGAAGTAAATAAAACGAGCATTCTACCTTTTGTAGCTTTCGCTATTTTCGCAATATGTGCCGATACAGACTCAATATATTCCTCATTACTTGCTTGCTTAATAAAAGGCACATCCGTTGAAACCATTAATTTCATTTGTTCTTCAAAACGAAATGGTGATGGAACCTTTAATGTATTGGGCGCAAAATCATGCAAACCTAGCTCCTCTTTTATATAGTCGAATGAATCACTAACTGTTAACGTTGCTGATGTGAAAATAACACTCTTTTTTTCTGTTAAAAATTCATCCGCAAATCTTTCACCAATATGAACAGGCTGCGCATATAAAACTGTTGAATGAATCGTTCCCTTCGTTTCAGTCTCCATCCATGTCACGTATGAATTTTTTTCTAAAATGAGTAATTGTAAAGATTGTACCATCGTTCTCAACAATTCAATTAAGTGCATAAATTCACCTGTAACAACATGCATCTGCCATTCTAATTTACTTTGCAATATATCAACTTGCTTCTCAAGTGTAGTCACTAATTTTCTTACATCATATACAAAACGATTTGTTAACTCGGTAATGCTATCCCACAACTTACCTTTCTCTACTTCCGTGTTATATCGATAAATGAGCGGCATATTGCTCATCCCTTGTTCCTGCTTTGTTTGTTTAAATATGAAAGCACGTAACATTTGGAATAGTTCATCCGCATCAAATTTCAATTCCTTCAAACTATGACTCACCATACGGAAAGTCGAACGAGAGGCTTGCTCTGATTTTTTCATCATTTTATATACTTTAGAAAGCACATCATCTGTTTCTAGCGTACCAAGACGGGATAAAGCTAATTGAAAATACATACATGAGAACTGTTCACCGAATGTTCTACTCGCCGCTTCCTCGATATGATGAGCTTCATCAAAAATAATATATTCACATGAAGCAAACAGTGGTTCTTCACTTGAAAAATCTTGAAATAATAACGCATGATTTGTAATAACAATATCTGCAAACAATGCTTTATTCTTCGCTCGTTGATAAAAACAACGACTAAACCAGTTACTTTGCATTCCGCCCGGACTATATGCATCACTACAAATACGGTTCCAAAGTAACTTTCCACCCTCAGGAATATTTAATTCATCACGATCGCCGGTTTCCGTTTGCAATAACCACACTAAAATTTTTGCCTTTGTGAGCGCCATATCATAATTTTTCTCTTCCTCTTGCAAAGCATATTCAAATTTATGCAGACAAAGATAATGCTTTCTTCCTTTCAGAAGAGCCACTTCAAATGAAAATGGCATTATTTTCTGTAATAACGGAATTTCTTTTTCTAGTATTTGTTGTTGCAATTGTACAGTTTGTGTACTTATAATGACAGGTTCTTCTTTTTTCTTTGCAAAATAAATACTTGGAAGTAAATATGCAAGTGTCTTCCCCGTACCTGTTCCTGCTTCAATCAGTGAAAACCTAGAATCTCTTAGCGCTGTATATATTTCCTTCATCATAATCTGTTGGCTTTCTCTTTTTTCAAACTTTGGCATATTCAATTCAAGTTTATCCATTGTCTTATGTAAGAAAGCATCAAATTTAGATGAGCATGTTTCACTGAGGCTTAAAGAATAATTCCGCTTTCGAAGCGCAATATTTCGATACACTTCATACTCTTCTGCCCTTTCTTTACCATGCATCATTTTCTTTAAAATATTTTCAGAAAGTACATCAGCTATATCACTTTGGAAAACATCACTTAATTCATAAAGCGATTGTAATGTGACAAGTGGTAACTTTTCAATTTCACTTAAAAATTGTAAAAACAACTCCGCTGTTGCAAGAGCATCACTATCCGCACGATGTGGTTGATCGTGCTCTAGTTCATGTTGCTTAGCTAAATCACGTAATTTATAACTATCAGCTGTCGGCAAAAGAATTTGCGCCAATTCAACTGTATCGATTTTAGGACAATGTACTTCTGTATATCCAGACTGCCTTAATTCTTCATTTAAAAAATTCCAATCAAAGTGAACGTTATGTGCAACAAAAGCCGCACCTTGTAATAGCTCAACAATCATCGGGGCTACATCTCGAAATAACGGGGCTTGTTTTACAAGATCTTCATCAATCCCAGTTAATTCTGTAATAAATAGGGGAATCTCTCTCTTCGGATTAATAAAAGATGAAAAAATCTCTAATATCTCTCCATCTTCCACTACAACAGCTGCAATTTGGGTGATTTTATCCTTCCCATCCTTCCAGGAGTTCCCTGTCGTCTCTAAATCAACAACGACATAACGCTTACTCATATATGTAACACCTCAATTTCTTACCTATCAAACACAAAAATTATATAATGTTACTATACCACGTTTTACCTCATCTTAATGAAAAGATGCACAAAAAAGCTATCTCCTTAATTAGAGATAGCCATCCTACTTATAATATCGTGCCAGCTTTTTCAGCACCTAACATTTCAATAATTTGATTATCATCGTCTAATACTGCAATTTTCGGCTCTTGTTTATGAATATTTTCTTCTGCCACTAAACCATAGCAAATAATAATAACTTTATCGCCCGGTTGTACAAGCCTTGCAGCTGCACCATTTAAACAAACAACTCCACTACCGCGCTCTCCTTTTATAACATATGTCTCTAAGCGAGCCCCATTGTTGTTATTTACAATTTGTACTTTTTCATTTTCTACAATATTTACCGCATCCATTAAATCTTCATCAATTGTAATACTACCTACATAATTTAAATTTGCTTCTGTTACAGTTGCGCGATGTAACTTCGCTCTCATCATTGTGCGAAACATAGATGCTCCCCCTTATTTCCCCATTAATGTTATATTGTCAATTAATCGTACATTTTCAAACTTAACTGCAATCGCTAAAATGATTCTTCCTTCAATTTTATCTATTGCTTTTAATGAAGGATATGCATATAAATCAGCATAATCTACAGTGCCTTTCGTATACTTCTCAATATGCTCTTTCACAAGATTCATAATGATTTCTGGATTACGTTCGCCTGCCTCAATTCGTTCTTTCGCTAGACATAGACTGCCGTATAAATGAGGAGCCTCTTCACGTTCTTCTTGTAATAAATACACATTACGAGAACTTTTCGCTAATCCATCTTCTTCCCTTACAATATCAACTGGTACGATCGTAACTGGAATATTAAAATCTGTTACGAATCCTTCAATTACAGCTACTTGCTGTGCATCTTTCATACCGAAATAAGCACGCGTTGGCAATGTAATATTAAATAGTTTCATTAGTACAGTAGCAACACCAGCGAAATGACCAGGTCTTTGTTTACCACATAATACGTCGGTACGCTTCACAACTTCTACTGTTGTCGTTTGTTCTGCTGGATACATCTCTTCTACACTCGGATAAAATAAATAATCCACACCATTTTCTTTTGCTACATTTTCATCTCTATCAATATCACGTGGGTATCGATCTAAATCTTCATTTGGTCCAAATTGTAGTGGATTTACAAATACACTTAAAACTACAATTTCATTTTCTTCCCTTGCCTTACGCAATAAAGTAGCATGCCCTTCGTGTAAATACCCCATCGTTGGAACAAAACCGATACTGTTTCCACTTGTACGAAGTTCGTTTGTAATTTGCTGCATCTCTTGCACTGTAGTTATGATTTTCATTATTGTTTTCCTCCGTATAACGCTAAGCATTCTTCCTCTTTCATTGTGAATGAATGTTTTTCTTCAGGAAATTGCCCTGTCTTTACTTCAGTAACATATTGCGAAATCCCTCGCACAATCTCCTCTTGAACAGACGTATATTGCTTCACAAATTTCGGAACACGATTTACGCCATACGAGATAAGATCATGGTATACAAGAACTTGCCCATCTACTTTTTTTCCTGCTCCAATTCCGATTGTAGGAATTGTTAACTGCTCTGAAATAAGTTCTGCTAATTGCATTGGCACACACTCTAACACAAGTGCTATCGCACCAGCTTCCTCACATTTCTTTGCATCTTCTATTAATTTTTTTGCACTTTCAGCATCTTTCCCTTGTACTTTATATCCACCTAACACTCCTACAGATTGAGGAGTTAAACCTAAATGCGCCACAACGGGAATTCCCGCATTCGTTAAGTAGTGAATAGTTGATATAACTTCTCCAGCACCTTCTACCTTTAATGCATGTGCCCCGCTCTCTTGAACAATGCGACGTGCATTAACCATCGTATCTTGCAATGAGACATGATAAGACATAAATGGCATATCAGTTACAATAAACGTCTCCTTCGCTCCGCGGCGTACAGCTTTCGTATGATGAATCATATCCTCTACTGTTACTGGAACTGTTGAATCATACCCAAGTACAACCATTCCTAGAGAATCACCCACTAAAATCATATCGACTTTAGCTTCTTCTGCTAATTTAGCAGATGGATAATCATACGCCGTTAGCATTGTAATCGGCTCACCTTGCTCTTTCATTTTCAAAAAATCTGTTTTTGTTTTCAAAAACTACTCCTCCTTTATGCAGGAGAGAGGAGATGGCCGAAATCATATAAAAAACCCCTCTGGCCATAAAAGGGCAGAAGGGTTGTGTGTTAGTCGGCATTATTCATCCCTCTGTCCCAGTCCGGTATTGGATCAAGGCAGAATCCAAATTATTATTTTTTCATACTGCGTAAAATAATGGTGCAGTTCGCTTTGATACTGCCCATATTCGAACTAATTATAGCAAACTCTGAAAAGGAATTGCTACATTTTTTCGAAAAAATAATTTTCTATTCCTATTACGGTATGTGAAATTTATTAGTATCTACATGACAAAAAGAAGCTCCAAAATAGGAACTTCTTTTACTTAATTTCTATATCAGCAGAATGAATGTGGTGCACTTGTCCTTGATGATCCTCAAGTAACAATACACCCTCCTCCGTAATCCCTTTTGCTAGCCCAGTAATAGTTTCCTTCATCGTTCGAGCTGTAATTTCTTTTCCGATACTTACTGCGTAACTTTCCCAAAGAATTTTAATAACAGAGAAGCCATTTTTTAAATACTCTTCATACAATTTCTCTAGTTGCAAGAAAATTTGTTGCATAAGTTCCGCACGAACAATCGGCTTACCCGATTCAATTGCTAATGAAGTTGCAATTTGCTGAATTTCCTCATCAAAATGTTCTTGTTTCTGATTTGCATTAATGCCAATTCCCATAATAACAGCATTAATTTTATCTGGATCAGCTTGCATCTCCGTTAATATACCGACAGCTTTTTTACCTTGAATTAAAATATCATTTGGCCATTTAATCCCTACGTTTACACCAGTACATTTTTCAATTGCTTGAGCTACGCTAACAGCTGCTAATAAAGTAAGCTGTGGTGCATGATGAACTGGAATAGATGGACGCAAGATAATACTCATCCAAATTCCTGTTCCTTTTGGAGAATACCATTTTCTACTTAAACGTCCTCTACCTGCTATTTGTTCTTCTGCAACGACAATTGTTCCCTCTTCTGCGCCTTCATAAGCAAGTCTTGCTGCAATATACTGAGTAGATTCAACCGATTCTTCAAAATAAACCGTTCTACCGATACGCTCTGTTTGTAATCCTAATTGAATCTCATTAGCAGTTACTTTATCTGGTTTACTAGCAATTCGGTACCCTAAGCGGCGTACAGCTTCTAGTTCATATCCTTCATTACGAAGGTCCTCCATATGCTTCCATACAGCGGTTCTCGAACAACCGAGTTTGTCACTAAGTGTTTGACCAGATACAAATGCACCATCTGCTTCAGAAAAAACTTGTAATAACTGCTTTCTTATAGTAGATTGCATCTTTGTAGCCACTCCCTTATATTCTCTTTCTTATTAACTAAATCTCCTTGTACGATTGCTTCTTCAATATTTTGAAGCATTTCGGCAACCCACGGACCTGGCTTTTTATCTGCCCAGCTTAATAAATCATTACCAGTCACATTCATTTCTTGACGATTTTTTATCGGCAATGCATGAAATAATGATTGTACTTGCTTAACAGACGCACTATTATAACTTTCTATTATCGCTTCATATACTCTTTCCGCCATCTCAGCGATGTGAAGTCCAGTTTTATAAAGAAGGATTGTATCCCACTCCTTCTCCTTTCTAGAACGAATTGCTAATAAAACCGCTACAATATCTTTAATCTTTTTATTCGAGAACTTCCATTGACGTAAAAAGACAGATGGATGCTCTTCTCCGATACAATATAAGAAAAATGCCCACGCCTCAACGTCTGTTTCGAAAGAATCCCATTTATACTGCGTAGCTTTCAAGAGTCTTTCTTCTGACATTTGTAAATATGGCAGATGAGAAAATAACTTCGTTTCTACTAACTCTTGAAGACCATTCACACAATATGTACCGGTCAACAATTTTTCAAATTCAACTGTAATTCTTTCAATCGCTATATGTTCGAGCAAATGCCCATACGTTTCAATTGCTTGTTTCGTCTTTATTTCCAAAGAGAAACCTAACGTGCTTACGAACCTAATACCACGCATCATTCGCAGCGCATCTTCTTGAAAACGGTCTGCAGCATCTCC
The DNA here is from genome assembly GCF_030348325.1 of Bacillus hominis. NCBI lineage: Bacteria > Bacillati > Bacillota > Bacilli > Caryophanales > Bacillaceae > Bacillus > Bacillus hominis. The sequence continues at coordinate 1,467,741 of NZ_JAUCFS010000005.1, read as the reverse complement.
AACCGTTGTAATTTCCTTCAGACAAATCGCTTCTTGCCCAGCAAATAAATCAACCATTTCGCCTTCCTCTGTCATTGCAATTGCATTCATCGTGAAATCACGTCGTTTTAAATCCTCTTCTAATGAACGGACAAATTGAACACTACTAGGTCTCCGAAAATCTTCATATTCGCTTTCTGTTCGAAAAGTAGTTACCTCATACGGTTCACCATTTTCTACAACAATTACAGTTCCATGCTCAAGACCAACCGGAACATGTCTTGGGAAAATAGCCATTACTTCTTCTGGTAAAGCAGATGTTGCGATATCGATATCTCCAATCGGTCTATCGATAATAAGATCGCGTACACTTCCACCAACGAAGTAAGCCTCATGTCCGTGCTGTTTTAATATCTCAATAATTGAACTAGCTTTTTTAAATCTTTCCATTCTTGTCATCCCTTAGTATGTCATAATAAATCGCCTCATACTGTGAAACGATTTTTTCCGAACGAAACTGCTCATATACAGATTTCATCGCTCGCTCTCCCATATTACGGTGAAGTTCTTCATTTTCTAGTAGTTGAATTGCTTGCTTAGCTATTCCATCTGTATCTCCAACTTCACATAAGTATCCTGTTTCACCATGTTGAATGACCTCTGGAATACCTCCAACCCTTGTGCCGATACAAGGCACGCCACATGCCATTGCTTCTAATAAAACAAGACCAAAACTTTCCTTTTCTGATAGAAGTAGCATTAGATCACTCATCGCAAGAAGCTCTGCAACATTATCTTGCTTTCCTAGGAATAAGACACGATCTTCAATATGTAAATTTTTCACTAACTGTAAAATCGTACAGAATTCTGGTCCATCCCCAACAAGAAGCAACTTTGCATCTACTTCTTTAACAATTTTGGCGAATGCATGAACCACATCCTGTACTCGCTTAACTTTTCGGAAATTCGAAATGTGAATGAGCACTTTTTCATTTTCCTGTATACCGTATTCTTTCTTTAGTTGATACATATCACGCTTAAAATATACTCGTTCATCAATAAAATTGTATACTGTCTGAATCTCTTTATCTGGTTTTACAAGCTCATGCGTTTCTTCAATTAACGAATGCGACACAGCAGTAACTACATCAGATTGTTCAATACCAAAGCGAATTAAATTATTTAACGAAGGGTCGGAACCTAACACAGTAATATCTGTTCCGTGTAAGGTTGTAACAATTTTAATACGCTCCCCAATCATTTGTTTTGCTAAATATGCACAAATAGCATGAGGAATCGCATAATGCACATGTAAAATATCAAGGTTTTCTCTTTGAGCAACTTCGGCCATTTTACTTGCTAATGCTAAATCGTAAGGTGGATATTGAAATACTGAATATTGATTTACTGCTACTTCGTGAAAATAAATGTTTGGATACACTTTATTTAATCGGAATGGTAAACCCGATGTAATAAAATGAATTTCATGCCCACGTTCCGCCAATTGCTTTCCTAATTCTGTTCCAACAACACCAGAACCACCTACAGAAGGATAACATGTAATACCTATTTTCAATTTCATTTACATCCCCCTATTAAATCAGCATGTAATAAAACCGGTTTCTTACTCATAAATCCTTCGGCATACATCACTCCAACTTCTTTCCCAAACATCTTCTCACGAGCGATTACTGTTTCAACGTAACCTTCAGTTAGTGGCGTCTTAACACCATCACTCCCTGTTGAAAACTGACTTTCATACGCTTCTAGCGCTTCCACTTTTTTAGAAAGGTATTCACTAATATCTATACAAAAATTCGGTTTATGAAAACCATTAATCATATAATTATAAAAAGACTCTACACGATGCGGCGGAAGTTCAGGCATATATTTACGAACTCCCGCTGAAAAGATAGCTTCTTCCACAAGTTTCGCGCAATTAGCATGGTCTGGATGACGATCTTCGTAATATGGTGCGAAAATTAGTGTTGGTTTATATGTACGAATAATCTTTACAATTTCACGTATGTACTCTTCTTTCATATACAAACCACGGTCTGGCATCGCTAAATTAATTCTCGTTTTTACTCCCATAATACGAGCTGCAGCCTTTGCTTCTTCTTTTCTCAGTTCTACCGTTCCATTTGAAGAAAGGTTGGCTTCTGTTAAATCGCAAATGCCTACTTCATATCCTTGCTTCGTATACTTTGCAATGGTACCCGCCATGCCGATTTCCACATCATCGGCATGAGCACCAAACGCTAATATATGTAATCCACTCATAATTGTTCCCCTCATTTTCTTAACTTTCGGTAATCTAAATCTCCCCGCTCTAATGCATGCATTAACATTTCAGCACTTGCCATATTCGTTGCTAGTGGGATGGCGTATACATCACATAAACGAAGTAACGCATTGACATCTGGTTCATGCGGCTGGGCTGTTAGTGGATCTCGGAAAAAAATCACCATATCCATCTCATTTTTTGCAATCATTGCACCAATTTCTTGATCACCACCAAGAGGACCAGATTGATATCTTGTTACAACTAAACCAGTTGCCTCCATAATACGAAGTCCTGTCGTTCCTGTTGCAAAAAGTTCATGTTTTTCAAAAATTGGTTTATATGCGTATGCGAACGAAACCATATCATCTTTCTTTTTGTCATGTGCGATTAAGGCAATTTTCATCCGTTGTCTCCCCTTTAGTCGATAATGTTTTCTAAACCGTACACAAGATGATCTAAGTTCATTACTGTTTCAATTGATAATTTTACACCTGACATAAATGATGCACGATTGAACGAATCGTGACGAACTGTTAACATTTGTCCATCTCCGCCAAACATTACTTCTTGGTGTGCAATAAGCCCTGGTAAACGTACGCTATGAATGTGAATACCATCTACATTTGCACCACGTGCTCCTTCTAATTGTTCCGTTTCATTAGGGTGTCCTTGCTCTTTTGGTACACGATTTTGACGGATTAATTCTACTGTTTTTACAGCCGTACCTGATGGTGCGTCTAATTTTTGATCATGGTGTAATTCAATTACTTCAACATCTTGGAAGTACTTCGCTGCCATTTGTGAAAATTTCATCATAAGAACTGCACCAATTGCAAAGTTTGGAGCGATAATTGTTCCTACTTCTTTTTCTTTTGCATTTTCTGTTAATTGCTTTAGTTCTTCTTCAGTAAATCCAGTTGTACCAATAACAGATCGAAGTCCTCGTTCAACTGCAAGTGTCACATGTTTCTTTCCAATTTCTGGTGTTGTTAAATCTAACAATACATCTGCTTCTACTTCATCTAAACAAGTATGTAAATCCGCGTAAATAGGTGCATCTAGCGCTGGCATTCCAGGTAAATCAGAAATTTTTTCGCCGCCATGCTTATAATCAATTGCTGCTACTAAATTGAAATGCGCTGTTCTTTCCATTAGAAGGACTGCTTCATGTCCCATACGTCCTCTTGGTCCAGCGATAATTACTTTAATTTCTTTCATGCGTCTTTCTCTCCCTCATCAATACGTGTCCAGCGATCTTTATCACGTGTATTAAATTTATTCATTACAATGTTATGCGCTGTTTCTAAATCAATATTTAAACTATTTGCCATACAAATCATAACAAATAACACATCTCCAAGCTCTTCTTCAATACTTCGTTCTTTCTCAGTCGTTTTCTTCGGCTTCTCACCATAATAATGGTTAACCTCTCTTGCAAGCTCTCCCATTTCTTCAGTTAAACGGGCCATCATTGCAAGCGGACTAAAATAACCTTCTTTAAATTGACCAATATATGCATCTACTTCCTTCTGCATATCTTTCATCGTTTTTGCTTCCATACTTGTCACCTCTATTCCTTCTTCTTTCATGTTAGCCAATTCATCGCGATTTGACAAATATTATTCTCTCATATCACTATTTACGACTCTTTTTTGGATAGACTATAATAAAGTGAAACTTTCTTTTGCCTGATTTTTGCAAAAGATTAGTTGAACCAATCGGGTCCCTATGGCTGGTTCGCCCTTTTCTCCTTTGCTTTTCCCTCTACCAGCCGTTGGGACGGGGTAAAGTGAAACTTTCTTTTGCGTGATTTTTGCAAAAGATTAGTTGAACCAATCGGGCTCTTACGGCTGGTTCGCTCTGTCTTCTCTGCTTTACCCCCTACCAGCCGTTTGAGCGGGGTAAAGTGAAACTTTCTTTTGCGTGATTTTTGCAAAAGATTAGCCTGAACTAATTAAGCTCTTATACCATTCTCTATTTTTACTAGCAACTAGAAATAACTTATTATTATGTTTTACCGTTTAAGCGGAGCAATTCCAATCATTACATAACTAGGGGGATTTCTATATGAAAGCAAACTTGAAGATTCGAAATATCATTTTCATTTTAATCGGTTCCGCTATTTTTTCTTTCGGTATTGTGAATATCAATATTGAAAACCACCTTGCAGAGGGTGGATTTACCGGTATTACGCTATTATTATATTTTCTATTTTCGCTTGACCCTTCCTATACAAACTTAATTTTAAATATCCCTATATTTTTTATTGGTTGGAAGTTACTCGGCCGAACAACATTTTTATATACATTAATCGGTACATTTAGCGTATCTTTATTCCTATGGATTTTCCAGCGCTACGAAGTACTCAACTTACATTTAAACTTGCAAAATGATATGACACTGGCTGCTTTATTCGCAGGAGCATTTATCGGTATAGGACTTGGAATTATATTTAAATATGGCGGGACTACTGGCGGTGTTGATATTATCGCAAGACTAGCTCACAAATATGTTGGCTGGAGTATGGGAAAAACGATGTTTATGTTTGATGCGGTCGTTATCATTGTCTCTATTCTTACATATTTATCATATCGTGAAGGCATGTATACGTTAGTTGCTGTATTTATCGGGGCTAAGGTTATTGATTTTATGCAAGAAGGAGCTTATGCAGCAAAAGGAGCTACTATTATCTCGGATAAAAACGATGAAATTGCTTCAAAAATTTTATCCGAAATGGAGCGCGGAGCAACCTTTTTAAAAGCAGTTGGATCCTATACAAAAGTTGAACGAAATGTACTATATTGTGTTGTTGCAAAAAACGAAATCGTGAAATTAAAAAATATCATTACTTCTGTAGACCCTCACGCCTTTGTTGCTGTAAGTGATGTACATGATGTCGTCGGCGAAGGATTTACATTAGATGAAAATAAAAATCCGTTACATAATTAAATTCAACTAGAAAAGCTCTTTAGCTTTTCTAGTTTTTTATTACATATCTTTTAAGTTTCTCCAAATCCTCATAAATGAGCTCCAATAAACTGCGATTATAAAAAATTGAAGCCGGATGAAAAGTAGGAAATATATTATATTCTTTTTCAGTCCATATAAACTCTGCCTGTTGTATATTCTTTAGCTTTTGGATCGGCTGCTTTAATAATTGTCCGTGAACATCTGTAATCTTTTTATTATTTCCGGCTAAACGCTTTAACGCAATATTACCAAGCGTCACGATAACTGGCGAATCCATATGTGCCAATTCATAATCTAACAACGGCGCATGGGCAAGTATCTCACCTTGATTCGGTGTTCTATTGTACTTCTTTTGTATTATTTCGCCGCTTCGCTCTCTTTTCTCTCTCCACTTATACGGTCTACTCCGAACCGCACTCGTAATATATACTTCTTCCCTCGTAATGTGAATACGTCCTAAAAACTCCATTAAATGTTTTCCAGCTTTCCCGCTAAACGGGATACCATTATGAATTTCTGTTTCACCAGGTGCTTCTCCAACAATCATTAATTTCGGATTTCTAGGACCCTGTCCACTTAAAAAACCTTCTAATTGGTACGTAGCACTACGCTCCTTCACTTGTTTAACTAAATAATCTGGATATTCTATTTCCGTCACCTTCTTTCATCATTCCATACTTATCTTTATTTTAACTAGTTCTATACCCATATTATCTCTATTATTTCCATTTGTAACATGTTATAAGATTCAATCCACAAAACAAAAAAAGACTATCATAATTGATAGTCTTTAATCGTCGCTACGCTGCATACCAGTATAAATTAATACGAGACGTAATAATTCAAATACTGCTACAGCAGCTGCTGCTACATATGTTAATGCTGCCGCATTTAATACTTTACGAGCTTGACCGTACTCATCTGTCGATACGATACCAAGTGCTTCAATTTGTTGCATTGCACGTTTTGATGCATCAAACTCAACTGGTAATGTAACAAGTTGGAAAATAACACCTGCTGCCATTAAAATAATTCCTAGTAACAACAAACCAGACATTTGTGCAAATACACCAATTAGGACAAAAACCCATGACATGTTTGAACCAAAATTAGCAACTGGCACTAGCGAATGGCGTACACGCATGAAGTTATAATCTTTCGCATCTTGAATTGCGTGTCCTACTTCATGTGCTGCTACAGCTGTACCAGCAACTGAATGTCCATAATAGTTATCTGTTGATAATCGAACTGTTTTGGCAGTTGGATCGTAATGATCCGATAAATGACCTGGCGTTTCTTCTACAGCTACATTGTACAATCCATTTTCATCTAAAATTTTCCGAGCCACTTCCGCTCCTGTCATACCTGATGTTGAATAAACTTGTGAATACTTGCTATAGGCACTACGTACTTTTGACTGTGCATACAACGGTATGATCAAAATGATCGCGAAGTAAATTAAATAAAACATCATAAACCTCCATTGAAGTTTTAATTATAGTACTTCTCATTCTATTTTTTTCTTCCACCGTTGTCAATAAACAAACCTTACAATCCGTATCTTTATTTATACGCATTATCTATCTTTAGAATGCAAGCTACTTCTCCGCTTCTCTCTCTCACCTTTATACTTTCTCCATCCAACATACGTTAAAGTGAACAGAATAAGTCCTCCAGTAATTGTCATAAACCAAATGAGAGAGGGAGCAACCTCATCTTTTTTTACGGTATGAAATATTTTTTGCAAATCACCTTTAATAATCCCTAGTTGCATTTGTCCACCTTTCGTTTTTAACATAATATTACGAAATTCATCCAAATAAGATAAATGTGCATTTACACGCTGCGCTTCGTTTTCTGGCAGAGCAATCATTAAACTAGGATAAATAATATTAAATTCATTTAAAAATGTATTTAGCGTCTGTTGGAACTGTCCATCATCGTCTTTTTCCATCGCTTTTTCTACTTGAGAAAAAGCATTCATTATCTTTCTTTCTCTTTCCACCCAAAGTGGCTGATATTTAGATACTTGTGCATCAACAGCAAGTTGTAACGCTAACATATTATCCACTTTAACTTGCCTATCTAAATCTTCCGCGAGAGATTGTTTCGCCTTATCGTACGCCAAAGAAACGACTCTAATTTGTCCCGGAGTTACTTTTGAATTTTTTTCATTTTCCCTTGATAGAAACTGCTCTGAAAAATGGTGCAGTACTTGTATTGCCTTTTCATCTTCTTTTTTCTTCACTAACTGCAAAGAGTCATCTAGCAATCCAGTTAATTCACTCCACTCTTCAGCATATATACGTACTGGAAACATTATAATTAGAAATGCTATCAGTCCAATTAATGTTCTCTTCATCCCGGTCCCCCCTATAACTACTAGTACAAAATATGTGGAATTGGACAAGAATAGAACATAACTAGGATGAAAAATATATTATCGTTTTATAAACAAAAAAATTCTCTTTAAACAGAGAATTTTTCCTTTGAAATCTTTTTCTTTTTTACGAAATATCTATACATGCTGTAACAAAGTATACTACCACATAAAATGAATAACAAAATAGCACACGCAGCATGCATAAAGAATTCCTCTGGTAGCATTAATATAATCGGATCCGTTTCAATATCAAACATCCAATAATCATTACTGAATAAAAGCTTATGGAATAATACAAAACTCTTTTCAAAATTAATAGCAATTGGTAACATCAGTGCTATCGGAAATATGATTGTTAGAATCGATCCGTGCAGTAAAAACTTTTCATTTTTTCTTTTTAATAAATAAACGCCGCCTATTACTGCAATCGTAATTGTCGCATACATCACATATTGAATCTTCACTAAAATATTTTTAACATCCACAAAATGAATACGACCATTTGTAGACATATCTAATGTAGGAAACTGTAATGCTCCGTCATAAAACGGAGATAAATATGTAATCAGCACATCATAATTTCTCTTAATTTCATCCTTCGTCATATCTGCTAAATCTGGAATGTTTAAAAAATCAATTTCAAAATAATATAGCCATTTTCCGTATACAATTGCCACTGTTGCGAGTGCAAAAATAGAAAATGCTATGCTATATGAAACAACTAAAGTAATCAATCGATCCAATATGTTTATACCACTCTTATTTTTCTTCATTTTCTCCCCCTATATGTCCTCACTATCATAAAGAAAACTGTTTTCGGTTCTCACGTAAGCAATAATAATATGTGATACACAGTACAGCAATACTTAACCAAAACGTAAAATAACCAATTTTCTCTGCAAACAAATGCATAATTCCGTATCTCGGCATTTGCCAAAATAAATAATCAATTGCATCATTATGTAATGTCCATATACCTGCTACTACAAAATGCCATTTTTTTATGCGGTAAAACGGAGCATATAACACTCCCTGCACAGCCATTGCAAAATGCGATAGCATTAACATATACCCCATAAGACCAATAGGACCTTTTACATAAATCAAAACCCCATTTACAACAACAGCCCATATACCATATTTTATTAAAGTAACAATTGCCAGAGCCTCTATTAACCCCCAGTTTCTCTTTATTAAGAAACCAATTAAAACAAAGACAAAAAAGAGACTCGCCATAGGGCTATCTGGTACAAACGGCCAAAATATAGGTGAAGTTTCTTGTAATTGATTTCCATACCATATAAATCCGTAAATTGTACCTAATATGTTAACAATCAATAAAAATAATAGTACCGAACGTTGCCTTAACATTGCATACAAGTAAACCAAGCTGTCTGTCCAACACCTTTCATTCTTTCATCAAACTCTACTCTATTATATAGTAAACTTTCTGTCATCAAAATAAAAAGCTGACTACAAATTTTGTAGTCAGCTCTCTCTTACTTCTTATTATACTTCGCAATAAATTCCGAAAGTTTTTTCAGTTCTTCATCCGTTCCTTTAAATACGCCTTTAGGCATTGAACCTTTTCCATCTTTCGCAATTTTAGCGATTTCTTCTGGCTTTAAAGTTAAGTTTTGCAAAGCCGGTGCTGCTGCCCCGCCCTGTAAATTGTCACCATGACATGTTAAACAAGTATTTTTTTGCATTAATTTATAACCGTCATCATTTTTATCAACTGGTGCTGTTTTTACAATTGCTCCTTGTTTTTTTGCAGCTTCCCAATCGTGGTGTGCTACAGATTCCCAAGTTAAAAAGATAATCGATGCAATTGCTAAAAGCATAAATCCAGTTGCTACAGGACGCTTCAAGGGGCGTCTTTCTGGGCCTCGATCAAGAAATGGAGCTAACAGCAATGCTCCAAACGCAATCCCTGGCATAATAAATGCTCCAATTACAGTAAATGATCCTGAAGCATAAGAATACTTTAATAACTGATACAAGAATAAGAAATACCAATCTGGAAGTGGTATATATCCTGCATCTGTAGGATCCGCCATTCTCTCAAGCGGTGACGGATGCGCCACTGTTAAACATAAATAACCGATTAAAAAAACTGCACCAACCATCCATTCTTTTAACAAGAAGTTCGGCCAAAATGCTTCTGTTTTTCCTGGGTATTCAGAATAGTCTTTTGGAATATTTGGTTTCCGAGCTACTGGTACCCGAGAATCTCCTACAAACTTCATCCCTTTGCCGCGGTGCATAATCTCCCTCCTTTAGTTCTTTCCCCTTTAATTTAGCAATCTCTTATAGTGGACCGGAAATACCTTGTTTGCGAATCATGATGAAGTGGAAGGCCATTAAACCTAGAAGTGCTGCTGGTAAGAAGAAGACATGAATAGCAAAGAAGCGAGTTAATGTTTGAGCGCCAACAATTTCGGAATGACCAGCGAGTAATGTTTTAATATAAGGACCAATGAGCGGCGTTTGCTCTGCAATTTGAATCCCTACTTTCGTAGCAAATAACGCTTTCATATCCCACGGTAATAAATATCCGGTAAAACCAAGACCTAACATAACAAAGAAAATAAGAACACCAACAATCCAGTTTAACTCACGAGGCTTTTTATACGCACCTTGGAAGAAAACTCTGAGTGTATGTAAAAACATCATTACAATTACAAGACTAGCACCCCAGTGGTGCATACCACGAACAATTTGTCCGTATGCAACTTCATTTTGTAAATAATAAACCGATTCCCAAGCATTTTTAATATCAGGCACATAATACATCGTCAAAAACATTCCAGATAAAATTTGAATTACAGTAACGAAAAAGGTCAATCCCCCAAAGCAGTAGACGAATGCAGAAAAGTGATGCGCCGGGTTAACATGTTCAGGTACTTCATGATCAGCGATATCGCGCCATATCGGTGTAATATCTAACCGCTCGTCTACCCAATCATAAATTTTATTTAGCATCTACTTTGCACCCCCTTTTGGCTTCGCTTTTCCTAAATACAACGTTCCATCTTTCACTTTAGATTCGTAAATATCAAGCGGAGCAAGGGGTGGCGTACCTTTAATGTTCATCCCATCTTTTGTATAACGGCCCCCGTGACACGGGCAAAAGAATTGATTCGGATGTGCCTTGTCCGAATTCCAGTTCACTGTACACCCTAAATGTTTACATACTGGAGAGAACGCAACAATGTCTCCGCTTTCATCTTTATGAACCCAAGCTGATTTTGGCTCTTCAGACTTGTACCAACCATCAACCTGCTTCACCTTAAAGTCGAAACGCTTCGGTTCTGTTGTAATATCCTTCACTTGTGCAACAGCAACCATATCCGTTCCTGCTTCTTTTCTTAACACCGGATCAAGTGCAAATCGCGTCATCGGCATTAAAATACCCGCTGCCATAAAGCCTCCTACCCCTGTAAGTGTGTAATTTAAAAACTGTCTTCTTGACACACGATGTTCCTTCTCGCTCACGAAAATTTCCCCCCTCTATCAGAAATTGTCCCCTCGTGAAAAATAATATAAAAAATAAAAACTAGGACACTATCATGATATAATACCCACATGCACAGGTCAATATCATACTACTCATAATAATAAGAACTTTCTGTTTATTACTAATTTCCCCATTTTTCTTCTAACATTATCATTATATTTTTTATATGAGCGTGAATGACTTCTCTCTTCGCTTGCTCACTAAATTGTTCTAACGCTAATGAAGGAAACCAAAATAAATCTCCTTGTAATTCTTGCATATCTTCTTTCCATGAAAAATCACTTGTAACGTAAGCAATGTGCTTAAAACCTTGGCTTTGTAAATGATCTGTCCATTCTTGCAAACGACCTTTTTCATTCTTTTGACTTTCTACCAAATACGTAAATGCAGGTAATAAAAGCACTCTTCCTTTATATTCTCTTTCCAATTCCATACTCAACAATTCGATAAATTCACCTTGTTCTACAACCATTTTCATTTCTTTTGCTGCCGAAATTGATAAGAGTGGTATAACTCCTGTATCGACATACTCTCTTGCTTCCTCAAACTGTTCCACATCTTTTACAATCCATTTCAAGTCTCTTCCCTCCCTCAATTAAAAATAACAGAACTTTCACTTTATATATATTAAACCATACTAAAAGGGGTAAAAAAAGAAAAACTACCTAATATCGGTAGTTTTTCTTAAAAAAGTCTGAAATTTGTAAAAATTTAATAATCCAAATAAATTCTATAAAGTCTTTAACTCCGCCGTTAACCTATGAAACGCTTCCTTATCTTGCTTATCCAGCGCTTCATCAATTTGTTTCAAAAGACGTTCTCTTCTAAATGAAAATACACTTTCTTCTAAAAATCTCTCTGCAAGTAAACGATCTTTTTCATTTACTTCAATATGCTTTGGTAAATATGGGTTTTCTTCTAATACAGCTACATAATTTGCATTTTGGAACGATGATTTAAAGTTGAGTTGAATATAAATATCTTCATCTCGATTTAAACGAATATCATGAAACGATTTTTCAGCATCTGTTGTCATAACATTTTGTTTAAAAAAGTGAAACGGTGTATCTTTCACACAATTCGCTGACATCACTAAGCCACGCGGACAATATTTTGCATGTTCTACGAAGTGGACTTTATGCATTAATTGATCGTGACTCATTAAATAATTCAAAATCCATACACATTCACGCTGTTTCAGTTGGTAATTATTCAAAAACCATTTTACAAAATCCTTCTTCTCGTTTACAGAAACAGGGGTATTCATAGCAATTAAGTCCCTCCTCTGTCTTTCTCTTTTCTTTTTAGATTCAAGAAGCGGCATTCAGTTTCCTTCCAACTTATAAAAAATCCTATAAATTATATAACAACTCTTCAATATGAATTTGTGTCGGGTCTAGTTGTATCAACTGAGTAAATACTTCTTTCGCCTCTTTTCGCATTCCTTCTTCCAATAAGAAATAACCGTACTCTTCCAAGAAGTCTGGATGATTCTTAAAAGAAGTATATGCACTTTCATAGTGTTTTAATGCATCCGAATACATTTCTAATTGTTTTTTTGCAAACGCAAGATCCCAAAGTAGTTGTGTATCTGGCTCTCCGCTATCAATTGCACGCTCTACAACTGCAATTAACTCTTCATACTTTTCTTGTTCTTTTAAAATATAAGCATATTTCAATGTTGCACCTAAATGTCCTGGATCTAACTCAAGCGCTTTTTGAAGCACTTCTTCTGCTTCCGCTACTTTCCCTAATTTTGCTGCAATGTTAGCTAATTCTACATAAAACGGAACAGAAAGTTCATCTACTTTAATACCTTCATGAAGTGTTTCATAGCTTTCTTGAAGCATTCCTTCTTTTTCATAGCTTTTCGCTAAATACATGTACAATGATGCATATTCAGGGTCTAATTCTTTTAATTCTTGCCAAGCACCAATTGCTCTTTGATATTCTTCTCCTTGGTATAATGTGAAAGCATATCCAAATAATGAGTGAATATCTTTTTGCTCCTCTAAGCCTGCTTCATAGTAAGAGATTGCCTCTTCCCAGTTTCCAATCGCACTTAACGTTTCCGCAAGGCGCAACGCAATGACAACACCACCCATTACTTTATGTTCTGCTAATAGCGATTCATAATGAGTAATTGCCTTTTGTTCTTCACCTTTACTACTATATAATTCTGCTAATCCAAACGTAATAACAGGTTCGTCAGGCATCATTTCTTTCGCCTTTAATAGTTTTTGCTCCGCTACATCATCAAAGCCTTGCATTTGGAATAAATCCGCAACAAGTAATAACGATTGAACATATAAATCATCATTTTCTGGAATATCATGAAGCACTTCAATTGCTTCATCCTCTTTGTCTAGATCAATGTATAATTCTGCTAAAAATACCGTAAATTCACTTTCTTCTGGATACAGTAAGCGTAAGTCTTCAGTAATTGTTAGCGCCTCATCCATAAATCCAAGTGTATGATAATAGCGAGCGATATCATACTTCTCTTCATCATTCGCAATTTGTAATTGTTCTTTTAATAATTGTAATCCTTTTTCCGCTTCTCCACTTTCAATATATGAAACAGCTTGTTCAAACTTTTGCATAAACGTCTCCTTTAATTCAAAAAATATTCTCTTCTGTTCATTTATCATAAGCAACTAGGTGTAAGAACGCAACCTTTTGAGTGAACTGCCTCTTCCTATACTTTCTCTTATAGCGCAGCTAATTGTTCGAAAAATTCTGGATACGACACAGCGACCGCATCACTATTCTCTATTTTCACTTCTCCATCTATAATACACGATGCGATTGCAAGCATCATCCCAATACGATGATCGCCGTGACTATTAACAGTATTTCCTTTTAAATTTTGTTTACCATATATAATCATACCATCTGGTGTAGCTTCAATCTTCGCACCTAATTTGCCTAATTCATCTACAACAGTATCGATACGATTTGTTTCTTTTACTTTTAACTCCTCAGCGTCTTTAATAACAGTAATTCCTTCTGCCTGCGTTGCCAATAAAGCAATGACAGGAATTTCATCAATTAATCTTGGAATAAGAGTTCCACCAATTTCTATTCCTTTTAGTTTAGATGTTTCAATTGTAATATCCCCACACGGTTCAAATTCTTCATTTCTAATATGATCGATAGAAATAAGTGCACCCATCTTTGTTAATACATCTAAAATCCCTGTTCTCGTCGGATTTAAACCAACGTTTTCCAATACAAGCTTACTATTTTGGACAATTGCACCAGCTACTAAGAAAAATGCAGCCGAAGAAATATCTCCTGGAACTTCTATGTCTGCACCTTTAAGTTGTTGTCCGCCTTGTAATGAAATGGTCCGTCCATTAACATCTACTGTACAACCGAATGCACGTAACATTCTTTCCGTATGATCACGAGATTGCATAGGCTCTGTTACTGTAGTTACGCCTTCCCCTTGCAAACCTGCAAGTAAAACTGCTGACTTCACTTGTGCACTTGCTACTGGTGAATGGTAATGCATACCTTTTACCTTACCACCGCGAATAGATAAAGGTGTATATTGTCCGTTTTCTCTACCATCAATTTGAGCATTCATCTTACTAAGCGGGTCTGTAACACGTTTCATAGGACGTTTTCCAATTGATGCATCACCAATTATCGTACTATGGAACGGCGTATTTGCTAAAATCCCAAGCATAAGACGAATAGTCGTCCCTGAATTCCCCACATCTAATACTTCTTTCGGTTCTTGTAAATTATGTAATCCTTTACCGTAAATCGTGACATCGTTACCACTCTGTTCAATCTGGACACCTAGTTTTTGAAAACATGCAATTGTACTTAAACAATCTTCTCCTAATAAAAAATTTGATACTTTCGTCGTCCCTTCCGCTATCGCTCCAAACATAACAGAGCGATGCGAAATAGATTTATCTCCTGGAACAACAATTTTCCCATTTAAACTATTTTTTCGTCCTACTAGTTTCAAACTGTATCCTCCTCACATTTTAAATAAGTTATATGTACAATAGTTCTTCTTATACGTCTACTCCTATTGTAACGTTTTCTTTCTTGAACGTGCAAACAACTCCCCTTATTGCAGTTCAAATGAAAAAGGCTCCTGTAACAGGAGCCTTCACCATTTCTTAAGAATACGTTTCTTCTTTCTTCACTTGTTCTTTTACAAGTTCCGTAAGCAATTCAATAATCTCATCATTTTCTTCTTTTAATCCAACAGTAATACGAATACCATCATGCATGCCAAATGCTGCACCAGAACGAACGATATATCCTTTTTTCATTAATCGTTCGAAAGCTTCATTACCAGGTATACCGAGTTTCAAGAAAATGAAATTCGTTTGAGATGGATAGTAGAATACGTTATATTCCTTACAAAATGCATAATATTGATTTAATCCTTCGGCATTTTTCTTCACACAATCTTGTAAAAACTGTTGATCCTCTATTGCCGCTAATGCTACCGCTTGAGCGATAGTTGATGTGTTAAATGGCAGTCTCGCTACCTCTAGTTGCCCAATAAGCTTTGCATCCCCAATCGCGTATCCAATACGAAAAGCAGCTAACCCATATGCTTTTGAGAATGTGCGTAGCACCATAAGATTTTCGTACTTTTCAATAAGAGGTAATGTTTGTGGATAATCTTCTGCCCCAGCATATTCATAATATGCTTCGTCCATAATAACGAGCGCTGACTTTGGAACTGATTCTAAAAATGAAAGTAATTTTTGTTTTTCTACATATGTACCTGTCGGATTATTCGGATTACAAATCCATACAATCTTCGTTTTCTCATCTACTTGCTGTAACATTGCATCTAAATTGTGAATACCATTTTCAAGTGGTACTTCCCGAACTTCCGCTCCTTCAATAACAGCATGGTGATAATATTGTGAGAACGTAGGATTCGCCATTACAACATTTGTTCCGTTATGTAGCAAGGCGCGGCTAATCATTTGAATGACTTCATCTAACCCACTACCAAATAAAAGTTGTTCCGCTTTTACACCTAAATGCTCTGCTACTTTCTCACGAAGCTCAAAAGCCGCCCCGTCCGGGTAGAGCGCATATTGATTGGCTAACGAAGTTAATGCTTCTGTCACACGCGCAGAGCAGCCAAACGGATTTTCATTCGATGCCAACTTCACAATTTTTGACAATCCATATTCTCTTTTTACTTCTTCAATATTTTTCCCAGGTACATATGCTCTCAAAGTTAACAATTGCTCTTTTACTCTCACTTTTCTTCCCCCAGTCATTGATATGATTTATAATTCCTTACTGTCACCTTTAATCATAACCGTCACCATTACGAGAATACCTTTAAATATGCATTTCATACCTGTTCTACAACTTTTTAGATCATATCCTTTTGAAATGCTTCTAACGCAATATGAACAGTCTCATCTGAAATAGATACGACATTCACTCCCCCATATTCCTGCATAAGCACCATATGAATTGTTCCAGCATTTGCTTTTTTATCTTGTTTCATCAACTGAACGAGACGTTCTACATTCAAGTCGCTTGGCATTTTTGGATAACCATATTTCAAAAACCACTGCTTCATTTCTTCATAAGAAAGATCAACTTTATACACTTGCTCACTTAAAAACATGGCAAATAGCATCCCAACCGCTACTCCATCACCGTGAGTAATATTTCCATATCCTAACTCTTTTTCAAGAGCATGTCCTAACGTATGTCCAAAATTCAAATGGGCACGTACACCTTTTTCTGTTTCGTCTTGCGACACAATGTTCGCTTTCACAGGAATCGCCTTCGTTAATATATGAATTAACTTTTCATCACGAAGATCCGTTAATGTTTGCACTTCTTCTTTTAACCAATGATATAGCTCTACATCACCAATAAGAGAATGCTTTATCACTTCTGCATAACCTGATCGCCACTCTTTTTCAGGAAGTGAATGTAAAAATGGCGTATGATATACAACAGCTTCTGGCTGATGAAACGCTCCAATCATATTTTTTCCTAGTGGATGGTTAATTGCTACTTTTCCGCCTACTGCGCTATCGTGAGCTAATAAAGTCGTTGGAACTTGGACAAAGCGAATACCACGCATAAACGACGCGGCAACAAATCCAGCCAAATCTCCAATCATTCCGCCTCCAAGTGCGATGATTAAAGAATTTCTATCTAATTTATTTTCAAGAGCCGAAGTGTGTGCCTCATAGAAATTTTCAAAAGACTTCTCTTTTTCGCCACTCGGTACAACAAACGAAAATACTTTTTGCTCTACTTGCAATGCATCAACAACTGTCTGTAAATGCAGTGATGCAACAGCTTCATCAGAAATAATCATTATGTTAGATACCGCAGGATTCATTTTTTGAATAAGCGTTGTTAAATGTGACAACGCCTCCCTTCCAACATGTACATCATATTCTTTTGATTTCGTTTGAATATGTATGTTCTTCATTAAAATCCCCTCGCATATTCATTATGTTTCTCAATATTTTCACGTATAAGATCGATACGATCTAATCCAAATTGTTCAATTAAAGCTGTCGCGAGCTCCCAAGCCACAACAGCTTCAGCCACAACGCTAGCTGCTGGCACTGCACAACTATCTGAACGTTCAATACTCGCTGTAAAAGGTTCTTTCGTATCGATATCAACACTTTGAAGCGGCTTATATAATGTCGGTATCGGTTTCATAACACCGCGCACAACAACCGGCATACCAGTTGTCATGCCACCTTCTAATCCACCTGCATTGTTCGTTTTTCTTCTGTACCCTTGCACTTCATCCCAAAGGATTTCATCATGCACTTCACTTCCTGGTCTATGTGCTGCTTCAAAACCAATTCCAATTTCAACACCTTTAAAAGCGTTAATACTCATAATTGCCGCTGCTAATTTTGCATCTAATTTTCTATCATAATGTACATAGCTACCTACTCCAATTGGCATTCCTTCTACAACTACTTCAACAATACCGCCGATAGAATCACCATTTGCCTTCGCATCATCAATTGCTTGCATCATCTTTTTACCAGCCTTTTCATCTAAACAACGTACAGGAGATGCTTCTGTAGTACTTTGTAATTCCGCAATAGAGTTATATTTAATATTTTCTGCCTGTACACCACCGATCTCGACAACATGTCCCGCTACTTGTATACCTAATTCCGCTAATATTTTTTTTGCAACTGCACCAGCTGCAACACGAACTGTCGTTTCACGTGCTGAAGAACGCTCTAATACATTCCTCATATCTCTATGACCATATTTAATCGCACCATTTAAATCTGCGTGTCCAGGTCTAGGTTTCGTAACTTGCCTTTTCATTTCTTTCTCTTCCTGCTCAGTTAAAGGCTCTGCACCCATAACCTTTGTCCAATGTGTAAAATCACGATTTTCAACAACAAGTGCAATCGGGGACCCCATTGTCTTCCCATGCCTAACACCACTTACAATTTGCACTTGGTCTTTCTCAATTTGCATGCGTCTACCGCGTCCATATCCTTTTTGTCTTCTAGCTAATTCTTCATTTATATCATTCGCTACTAAAGATAATCCTGCCGGAATACCTTCTAAAATTGTCGTAAGTTGCGGACCGTGGGATTCACCAGCTGTAATATATCGCATACGTTATTCCTCTTTTCGCATATGTATTTATCCTGCTACATAAAGTAGCTATATTATCTTCCATTACTCTTTAAAATACAAAGAAATTATATAGTAAATCGAGTGTTTACTTTCCCTACTTGTAATTGTTCTATTATTTTCATAATAGTAGACCTTTTACTTTACATACCAATATATCATAACAGTCCTAACTTCGTAACTGATCGAAATAAAAAAAGTGCAAGAAGAATACCCCTATTCTTCTTGCACTTTTTACTATTATCACAGTTATTAAAGCGTTTACAAATTATTTCAAAATAATTAGTAAATCCATTGATTCATTAATTTTGAGTAGTCTACTAATTCTTCTTCCTTAAAGAAAATAGCAATCTCGCGCTCTGCACTTTCTAAAGAATCCGAACCGTGGATTATGTTTTTCGCAACAGTTACACCGAAATCTCCGCGAATTGTTCCCATATCAGCTTCATGTGGTCGTGTTTTACCCATCATATTACGAGCTGTATCTACTACATTTTCACCTTGCCATACCATTGCGAATACAGGGCCAGATGTAATAAAGTCTACTAATTCACCAAAGAAAGGTCTTTCTTTATGCTCACCGTAGTGTTGTTCAGCAATTTCCGGAGTAACTTGCATTAATTTTGCACCAACTAATTGAAAGCCCTTTTTCTCAAAACGAGCTACAATTTCCCCAATGAAGGCACGTTGTACACCGTCTGGTTTTACCATTAGAAATGTTTTTTCCATAAAAAATCTCTCCACTTCTGAATTATGTATGTAATTGTATATCCCCACACACATATTAACACCCTTATCACAATTGTGCAATAGTTTTGAAATAGAGAGATTATTTTATTTTTAGAAAAATCACTAAAATTTTCGTTTTCCAATATACTTTGCAACATTTTGCAAAGCGTACTTCGCCTGTCCACGAGGGAGTGGTTTTATTATTTCTAATGCTTTATGTAAATAACGTTCACTAAACGAAAATGCTTTATCAATAGCTTCGCTCGCTTTAATATCATCAATAATTTCTTTCATTTCACTTGCTGTTGTATTTTCATGCACAGATGTAATTTTCTGGCGAAGAACTGGATCTTCCATGGCATACAAAACAGGCAATGTAATGTTACCTTGTAATAAATCACCACCAGCAGGCTTTCCAAGCTTCTCTTCTGTCGATACGAAATCTAAAATATCATCAATAATTTGATAAGACATACCAACAAAATATCCATACCAAAATAGACGATTTACAGTATCACGATTAGCACCAGCAGCAATCGCTCCCAATTGACAACTCGCGGCGATTAACAATGCGGTTTTTCGTTTTATCCTTCTTAAATACGTTCTTAAATTTTGATCATAGTTATACTTATCTTTAATTTGTTCGATTTCACCTTTACAAACTTCTAAAATTGTATGAGACAACGCTTGATGTGCATCTGGAATTTCTATATTTGTTATACATTCAAGAGACTTCGCAAACAAGTAGTCTCCTGTATACATTGCAATACGATCTCCCCATTTCGCATTCACTGTTGCGCTACCGCGTCGTACAAACGCAGCATCAATGACATCATCGTGAACAAGCGAAGCCATATGAATAAGTTCTAATGCAACCGCAACATGCTTAATTGCATCTAACTTATAATCCCCAAATTTCCCTGCAAGCAAAACAAAAACAGGGCGAATCCGCTTCCCACCTGCTTCAATAAGCTGTAATGCCGCTTCTTCTACTAACGGCTGCTCAGAAGCAACTGTCTTCTTCAATTCTTTTTCTATAACATTAATATCCGATCGTAAAAAAGAGTACATAAGTTGTAACTTCATATTGTTCACCTTAACCTAAAACGTCTTTTTTCTTTTTTCTATTTTGATTCTGGTTTAATACCTAAATGCATAGCTGCTACACCAAAAGTAAATGGTTTCACTTGCACATTCTTAAGCCCAGCTTCTTCAAACATATTTGCTAACTCTTTCATCCCTGGGAATGTACTAGCAGATTCCTGAAGCCATGAATATTCTTTATAACTTTTCGCAAACATCTTTCCAAATAACGGCATGATATATTTAAAGTATAAGACATATCCTTGACGAAAACCTATCATCGTTGGTTGGGATGTTTCCAGGCAAATTACTTTTCCACCAGGCTTTACTACACGCGTCATTTCTTTTAATACTTGCATGTAATCCGGAACGTTACGTAACCCAAAACCAATCGTTACATAATCAAACGTATTATCTTCATAAGGAAGTTCCATTGCATTTCCATGCATAAGTTCTACTTGCTTTAATTCTAAAGCTTCTACCTTTTGTTTACCGACAGCTAGCATATTTTCACTAAAGTCTAAACCGTAAACCTTCCCATCTTCACCTACAGCTCCCGCTAGTGCAATTGTCCAATCTGCCGTCCCGCAGCATACATCAAGTGCCTTACTCCCAGGTTTCACATCCATAATTCGCATCGTTTCTTTGCGCCATGCCTTATGCCTTTGAAAACTAATTACAGAATTCATCACATCGTATTTATCAGAAATTTTCTCAAATACGTCATGTACTCTTTCTTCTTTTGATTGTTGCATGCTCGTACCTTCTTCCAATGTAAAGTTGCTTATGTCCTTGATTTATCTCTTAACATAGAAATTATCTCATTAACTTCTGTATGATTCTCTAAAAAATTTTCTTCCTGCTTTCTCATTTCCATAAGCCATTCATTAATAACTGTTTCTAGATTTTTATCGTCATCCAATGAGATTTTTTGGACCGCTTGAAAAACAGGTGAATTTTGTTTATCAGCATACAATTGACACTCTTTTTGAAGACGATTTTTTCCTAACACATAAGTTATATATGGTTTCCAATTAGATAAATGAAAATGATCACATGTTTTTTGCAAAAGCGCAGATTCAATTATTACTACACTTTCCATTATGTCTTGAATCGCCACATGTGCTTTTTGATATAGCATAATTTTATGTTCATTAATCTCCTTAATTCCTTCAGCAAGTGCACGAATTAAGATAATATCACAATTCATTGACAATAAGTAATAGTATAGACCACTATAATAATCACCTGCAAGAACTGTCAATTGACGACGCTTATGGAATCCACTCG
The DNA here is from genome assembly GCF_030348325.1 of Bacillus hominis. Lineage (NCBI taxonomy): Bacteria > Bacillati > Bacillota > Bacilli > Caryophanales > Bacillaceae > Bacillus > Bacillus hominis. The sequence goes on along the minus strand of NZ_JAUCFS010000005.1, from coordinate 1,445,853 downwards.
TCTCTTCGTTTGCTTTATTTGATACCTTTTCATGTGTATCAAGAGCAATTTGTACAAGCATAATCGTTACTACATAATGATCAATTTGTTCTTTATGTATATTTGCACTTTTTAATGCACCGTATAACAGCGCTATTTTTTCTTCATCAATAAATGGTTCTTCAATATAGTTTATAAAATAAGGATGGCGTAATTTCTCCATCAATTTCTCTTTAATACCCGCATACCCTCCGTAGATGTCACACACAAAAAATCACCCTTGTTTTCTAATTCATAAAATTTATTATAACACATACATTCTATTTTCTATAATCAAAACTTGGCTACTTCTGCCAAACTGCCACCGAATAAAGCCTCAGCTTTCATTCATACGAGTTATCTTCGTCTCTAACAACTAAAAACATTCATTTCCACAAAAGGCAGAAGTAATTTTCACCCTTTATATTCTTGCTCTTTAACACTAAAACTATATCATTTTTTTGTATATAAAAAAAAGAAAAGCAGTTTCCCGCCTTTCTTTACTTCGTCTTAATAAACGATAAAATTTCACTACGTGCTGCTGCATCATTTTCTAACACGCCACGCACCGCAGTCGTTACTGTTTTCGCACCAGGCTTTTTCACACCACGCATCGTCATACACATATGCTCTGCTTCCACTACTACCATTACACCATGCGGCTCTAGTACTTCCATAATAGAGTTAGCTACTGTTGATGTAATTCGTTCCTGTAGTTGTGGACGACGCGCAATTGTGTCTACAGTACGGGCTAATTTACTTAGTCCTGTTACTTTTCCACCTTGCGGAATATATGCAACGTGAGCAACTCCATAAAACGGAACAAGATGATGCTCACACATCGAATAGAATGGTATATCTTTTACTAGTACAAGCTCTTCGTGGTCTTCTCCGAATACTTTGTGTAAATGCTCTTTCGGATCCTCATGCATCCCTGAGAATACTTCTGCGTACATTTTCGCAACACGTTTCGGTGTATCAAGTACTCCCTCGCGATTTGGGTCATCTCCGATTGCCTCTAAAATAAGACGTACTGCATGTTCAATTTGTTCTAAATTAACTTTTGCCATCCGCTAGCCCTCCCGAAAAACCTAAAAGTGATACGAACACATTCTAGCATATTTATGTTTTTAAAAGCAAAAAGAAGAGTTTCCAATAAAGGAAACTCTTCTTCCCTGTTAATATGTAAGGATTATTTAACCGCATCTTTTAACGCTTTACCAGGTTTGAATGCAGGTACTTTACTTGCAGCGATTTCAATCTCCTCACCTGTTTGTGGGTTACGACCTTTACGAGCCGCACGCTCACGAACTTCGAAGTTACCGAATCCGATTAGTTGTACTTTATCACCTTGTTTTAAAGCTTCTAAGATAGAATCAAAAACAGCGTCCACTGCTTTTGTTGCGTCCTTTTTAGAAAGGGAACTTGCTTCTGCAACAGCATTGATTAAATCTGTCTTGTTCATGCCATTCACCTCCTCCCAAAGATAAGACTGTATAATGATCATAAAATGAGTCTTACTTTCATTTGTAGGCAATTTTTGCAAATTCTATACTACAAAGATGTAGATAAATCATTATCAACGCCTATATTATACGATTCTCCTTTATAATTCAATATTTTTAAGGAAATTGTTACTCTTAAAATGTGAAATTCTGATGAAACTTGACAATTTACAACAAAATATTAGATAATGACTGTTTATTTTTCTATTACGTACTCAAAAAGAAAAAAATCCCTCTGCAATTAGAGGGATTTTTTTCTTATAATATAATCGCAATTAATCCGCCAGATCCTTCATTAATAATTCTTTCTAGTGTTTCTTTTAACTTATAACGAGCGTTTTCTGGCATTAGAGATAACTTCGCTTGAATTCCTTCTCTAACAATAGAGCTAAGAGAGCGCCCAAATATATCAGAATTCCAAATTGATAGCGGGTCATCTTCAAAATCTTGCATCAAGTAACGAACTAGTTCTTCACTTTGCTTTTCAGTACCGATAATCGGTTCAAATGTTGATTCTACATCCACTTTAATCATATGAATAGACGGCGCAACCGCTTTTAATTTAACACCGAACCTTGAACCGTGGCGAATGATTTCCGGTTCATCTAAGCTCATATCAGCTAATGCAGGCGCTGCTACTCCATATCCGGTTTGTTTTACCATACGCAGGGCATCCGCCACTTGATCATACTCTGTTTTCGCATGAGATAAATCGAGCATAAGCTTCAATAAATGATCTTTCCCTCGAATCTCTACTCCTACTACTTCTTTTAAAATTTGATCATACAATTCATCTGGCGCATATAAATCAATTTCTGCCACACCTTGCCCCATATCGATGCCAGCTAGACTTGCTCGATCAATAAATTCATATTGACTAAACTGCCAAACGACACGGTCTACATCACGAAGACGTTTTATATCCTTTACAGTCTCTTGAACCGCTTCCTGATAACTTTGGCGTAACCAATGCCCTTCATTTAGTACCATTACCCAGCTCGGAAGGTTTACATTCACTTCTAAAACCGGAAACTCGAATAACGCTTCTCGAAGTACGTTATACACATCTGTTTCTCTTAAACTCTCTACACTCATCGCAATTACTGGGATATCATATTCTTCTGATAAACTTTGACGCAACTGCTCTGTATCTGGATGATATGGCTGTACAGTATTGATAATCATTATGAAAGGCTTTCCTACTTCTTTTAACTCATTTACAACGCGTTCTTCTGCCTCTATATAATCTCTTCTTGGAATTTCACCAATTGTTCCATCTGTTGTAATAACGACACCAATTGTTGAATGCTCTTGAATTACTTTACGTGTTCCGATTTCTGCAGCTTCATGGAATGGAATAGGCTCTTCATACCAAGGAGTATTAATCATGCGCGGACCATTCTCATCTTCATAGCCTTTTGCTCCTGGAACCGTATATCCAACACAATCTACTAATCGAATATTCACTTCAAGACCTTCATCTACTTCGATAGAAACCGCTTGGTTTGGAACAAACTTCGGTTCCGTCGTCATTATTGTACGACCAGCAGCACTTTGAGGCAGTTCATCCTGCGCTCTTTGACGGTCTGACTCATTTTCAATATTTGGAATAACAACAAGTTCCATAAATTTTTTAATAAATGTTGATTTCCCTGTTCGAACAGCTCCTACAACTCCAAAATAAATATCACCGCCTGTGCGTTCCGCAATATCTTTAAAAATATCTACCTTTTCCAAGTGATTCCCTCCCTCAATATTTTTGGGAATAATTCCATGTTTATAGTCAACTAATACCTTCTCTAACGTTGCTTATAATATCTGATATAATATAATGGTATTCTAGAAGTTCGGACAATATATCATATAATTTTGTCCAATTTCATATGACTATTTAAAAATACCTTTTGTTTGCATCGCAAGTTGTATAACATAAAAAACCTTTCTTCTAGAACTTATTCACTAAAAGAAAGGTTCATGACTTATGATTTTAAAAAAATTGGTTCTCCATTTTTCACTGTGTACGGCAAAGAATATGCAGGAACAAATGGGGAATCCTTCGATAGTATACTCCGGATATCTTCACCTTCTTTAAATTGCCCTTCATTCTTTTTCAACGCTTCATATAAGTCGATTCTATAATCAACAAACAATTCTCCTTTTTCATTGATTACAAGAGGGAGACCTTTTCCTGAGTATGGACTTGTCACTTGTGGTACATCTTTATATCCTATTTTTTTGAAGTCTAATTCATAAACACCATCTGTAATCACTTTTTTAAAAGGTGGATATTGATGTTCATCACGATACATCCTTAGCTTCAATGCCACTTCTTGAATTTGTTCTGCCATTCTCACATCAATTAACTTTACTGTCGGGGTTTTTTCAACATCTATTAATACATATTGATATACTCCACCACTTTCATACGCATTCCCTGGTGCTTCTTGTATGTACCTTGGAGCAATTTTTTGAAAATCAATTGGATACTTCTGATAAATCGGCGTACTCATATCACGCGTCTTAATTGGTAATAAACCATCCGTTTGCTCCTTATATGTAGTAATAGCTTTTTGTACAACTTGCAACTGATCTTCATAAGGAATCGCATTTTGTTTCATATTTTCTTTCGGGTACATACACCCTGTTAAAATGCTAATGCAACAAAATATTAAAATAATATGGATTTTTTTCACTAACAATCACCTTTTCATGCGAGTATAGGTTGTTTCCTATAACGTCCTTTATTGTTCCACAGGTCCACTAAATACAACAAGAAAAATAACAATACCCGACACAATCATGAGGGTGTACGCTACTAACGCTGTAATCCCTTTCAGAAATTTATTCTTCATTTTATGTCTACTTAATAAAATAAAAGCTACTGCAACAAACATAAATCCCATTGCCCCTAAGGAAAACCACATTTTTATAAGCCCTTCCGACATATATACACCCCTTTACTTTCTAACTATTTTTATACTATTTTAACAAATTAAAATCTTTAAACAAATAGAAATCATCATTTTACCGTGAATTAACAAAATTTAAATACAATAAAATAATAAAACCGAAGCACGTTTTCTCGCACTTCGGTTGACCAAATATGCCCTTAACAGCTCTATTCCCATTCTTTCATGACTATCATATGCATTCGCTAAACTCTTTGTTTCTCATAATTTACTTTTTAAACATTTTACTTAACGAACCAAAATCAGCGGGCATATTATTGTTAATGATTGCTTTTACAATTTGATCCTCTTGCTCTTTCGGCACTTCACGTCCTGCCATTAGAGCAACTTGATGAATCAATTGGCGAAGCACTGTCTCATCACGTAAGTTCGCATTTTGAACAGACGACGCTAATTTAAAAATATCTTCTTTGTTCACTTTCGCTTCTTTTTCAATGTTATTAAAAATGTTGTTATCCATTCTTTTCACCCTCTCCTCAAGTTACTCTTCATCCTATGCAGAGATGAAAAATTGGTGAAAAGACCCATAAAAAAATAAAAAGCGGTAGAAGTACGAAATGTACTTCTACCGCTTTCTTTATAACAAATCAGGTACCGCTTCAACTTCATGTTTTCGAACACGTCCCATCAATGAGCCTACTGCATCTTTCACATTATTCCCATTGAACAGCACGTCATATAAAGCAGCTGTAATCGGCATTTCAACTTCCATTTTCTCTGCCAATTCGTGAGCAGCTTTCGTTGTTCTTACACCTTCTACAACCATACCCATATTTTCTAGCACTTCTTCTAAAGAATGCCCTTTTCCAAGCATATTTCCAGCGCGCCAATTTCGGCTATGCACACTTGTACAAGTTACAATTAAGTCTCCCATACCAGTTAGACCAGCAAATGTTAACGGATTTCCGCCCATTTTTCTTCCTAAACGAGCAATCTCTGTTAAACCACGTGTCATTAATGCCGCTTTTGCATTATCTCCTAATCCAAGACCATCTGTTATCCCAGCAGCTAATGCGATAATATTTTTTAACGCACCACCAAGCTCAACTCCAACGATATCCGGATTTGTGTATACACGGAAATAGCTATTCATAAACAGATCCTGTACGTCCTCAGCCGCTTCCATACGCTTTGCTGCAGATGTAACGGTTGTCGCTTGACGTAAACCGACTTCTTCAGCATGACTCGGTCCAGACAGTACAACAACATCTTTGATCAAGTTCTCTGGAATTTCTTCCTCAATCACTTCCGAAATACGTTTTGACGTACCTGGTTCGATTCCTTTACTCGCATGAATCCAAGTAATCGGTTCTGTAACAATTTCTTTCATCTCTTGCAATACGTCTCGATACGCTTTCGTCGGTACTACTAACAGTACTGTATTTACATCTACTAATGCTTCTTCTAAAGAAGAGTAGGCTACGATTGTGCTTGGCAATGTAATCCCTGGAAGATATTTGCTGTTCTCATGTTTTGTATTAATTTCATCCATGAGTTCAGAACGGTTTCCCCAAATACGTACATCATGCCCATTGTCAGCTAATACCATCGCTAACGCTGTTCCCCAGCTACCTGCTCCTATTACTGTGATTTTTGTCATAAAATCACATCCTCTCCATTAGTCTCTTGCTCTAGCGATAATGTGAATCGGCGTTCCAACAAAACCGAACGCTTCACGTAAACGATTCTTTAAGAAGCGCTCATATGAAAAGTGCATTAATTCTGTATCGTTTACAAATATAACAAATGTTGGTGGTTTTACCGCAACCTGTGTTGCATAGAAGATTTTCAGACGGCTACCATTATGAGTCGGCGTTGGATTCATCGCTACCGCATCCATAATTACATCATTCAATACGTTCGTTTGTACGCGGATGCTATGGCTTTCATTTACTTCATTAATAACTGGTAATAATGTTTGTGTACGTTTTTTCGTTTTCGCAGATAAGAATACAATCGGCGCATACTCTAAAAATTGGAAATGAGCGCGAATGTTTTCTTCAAATGCTTTCATTGTTTTTTCATCTTTTTTCACTGCATCCCATTTGTTTACGACGATAATAACAGCACGTCCTGAATCATGAGCATATCCAGCGATTTTTTTATCCTGTTCAATAATTCCTTCTTCTCCGTCTAAAACGACTAAAACAACGTCAGAACGTTCAATCGCCCTAAGTGCACGAAGTACACTATATTTTTCTGTGCTTTCGTATACTTTCCCTTTTTTACGCATACCAGCTGTATCGATGATTACATAATCTTGACCATCTTTGCTATATGGTGTATCAACAGCATCACGTGTCGTTCCCGCTATATTACTTACAATTACACGTTCTTGACCAAGAAGTGCATTTACAAGTGATGATTTCCCTACGTTTGGACGTCCAATTAAAGAGAAACGGATTGTTTCATCGTCATACGCTTCTTCTTCAATCTTTGGAAAATGATTTGCAGCTTCATCTAACAAATCACCAAGTCCTAAACCGTGTGTACCTGAAATAGGGAATGGCTCGCCAAATCCTAATGCATAAAAATCATAAATATCACTACGCATTTCTGGATTATCAACCTTATTTACCGCAAGTACAATTGGTTTTTTAGAACGGTATAAAATTTTAGCAACTTCTTCATCTGCTGCAGTTACACCATCGCGACCATTCGTCATAAAAATGATAACATCTGCTTCATCAATCGCTACTTCCGCCTGTTGACGAATTTGTGTCAAGAACGGCTCGTCTCCAATATCAATTCCACCTGTATCAATAATGTTAAACTCATGATTTAACCATTCTCCCGCACTATAAATACGGTCTCGCGTTATACCTGGTATATCTTCTACGATTGAAACTCTTTCTCCAACAATTCTATTGAAAATAGTAGATTTCCCTACGTTCGGGCGGCCTACTATTGCTATTACTGGTTTCGGCATATACTTTCATCCTTTCAACTTGCTTCTGTTTATTATGTAAAAAACCCTTCTTTGTGCAAGAAGGGATTTGCATTCCAGAATAATTCTCAACGTATCAAAACACCTCACATTATACCACACGTTGCTAATGTTTCACAATAATATATACATTCTCTTGTAAGCGATGAGCAATACCATCTAAAATGGCTTCTAAATTATTTGCAACAAATTCCATTTCCTTTGTCGATTCACAAACAAATAAAGGAGCCCCCCCTGCAAACTTTTCGGGTGTGGTTGTAATGACTGCGAGAATAACACTTTCTAACATCATCTCTTATCTCCCCTTCCCTTCGGAGCTTCCGATGACATATGAACAGCACTCTCTAATGTTGGGACATTTCCAATTACCCCTATCGCTTTCTCTGCATTTTGATCTTGCGGAAGAACAAAAACCCCAACTCTCCCATCCTCTAAATCACGCTTCGCTAACGGAACAAGTGCTGGTGTACCAGAATCTCTATAAATCCCTAAAGCAACAGAAACATCATGTAAAATAGCTTGACGTTGTCCTAAATTCGCGATTGTAACCATCGCATCGATCGATTTCGGCTTTAAAATAAAGCCCATTCCATATTTCATAATTTCTTCTTGCCTTGCTGGCAATCCAATGTTCATAATATAAATATTATCAATATAAAGTCCCGCTCCTTCAAAACGGAGTGGAACATGCTCAATCTCTACAAGATCATGGAGCCTTTTACCAGACATTAGTTTTTTCGCGATAAAAAATGCTATTGCACCAGTTATTACTCCGGCAATCCACGAATGGAATCCTATATACGCAAACGTTGTCACAAACGACGTTAACATCGCCAAATAGTTACGACTTTCAAATACTAATGCAATTCCTTCAATGTATGTATTTCCACGCGGTACGAGCTCATATCCATCTAATTGTTGAAGTGTATTTCTTTCCATATTGCGCACATCACGAAATTGTGTCGCTGCTAATGTAAGAAATGTAATTGCAGAAAAATCTTTTTTCAAAATAGACGGGATAGCAATCGCCCCTAAAGCCGCTGCAATTAAACCCATCGCAATATGAATAATTTTCCCGTGAAGCCTCGTTGGATATTGCCTCGTATCTGTGCGAAGCATTAATACTCTAGTCACCGTCCCTGCAATTACGCCACATAAAATGGCTGGTGTATATTCAGTCATGTATTACCCTCGCCTTTCTTTTACGTGTTTTCCGCTTAAACTGTTCCATGTATACTGATGCTCTTGCAATCCAAAATAAAATTGCCATAAATAATGTAGAAACGGCGACGATATCAAAAAATGCTAAACTACCGTAATCATAAGGGAACTTTAGTTTCCGAAAAATAAGCGTCACCAACAATTCTCCTTGTAACACCCCTATATATAAGGAGCATAATCGTAATATGCGATCCCCGTGCAATAAAACCGATGCATACACAAGTGCACCACTTAACAGCAACAACCTATCAACCACAATCCAAATTGGATCATATACTTCTAACAAATGAAAGCTTGTATATAACATTGCAATAATAAGTGCCGAAAGTAAGGTATATAATTTTTTCCAAATAGAATATAACGTGATGCCTACAAAAGAAATAATACAAAGCAAAAGGGCATTTACCGATATCGTGAAAGAAGCAATCGTCACATTTAACGGAGAACAAATAATAAAAATTAATATACAAGCACTTATCTTCCAACGAATGGATTCCTTTTTCATAAAAAAGGTCACGACAATCCACCCTATCCAAGCAACAAAATAAAAAGTACTCCCAGCCATCATTTCACCTCCTATGTTTTCCATTATGGGAACTTTTTATGAAAATTAATCCTCCTTTTCTTTGTGCATAGTTTTTCTCATAACAGCAAAACTTTTAATAAGGAGGTGTAACTCACAATGGGTAAAGATCGCCAAGAACGAAAACTAAGAGAATCACGCCGCGTTGAATCTGATCGCGACCAATCACTTCAATATCCCGGTGCAACAAGTCTTGATACACCGGAGCAAGCTCGAAAGCAGAACCAGCATTAAATAAAGTGAAACTTCAGTGGGGATTATTAGCCCACACCAATCGGGCTGCCCTCAAATAGGCAATACAAAAAGACGGTTTCGATATTGTACGAAACCGTCTTTTTACACAATTATTTTATTTATTTCTACTCATAATATAATTCTTTTGTTTTCGCATTATAAACCCTATCACTTAATGAGGCATCAATCGTAACTACACCTGTTGGTTTTTTAGAATATGTAATAACATAATACGTATGAAGAGAAGGATCTTTACTATTCACTTCTACACGTGCATAATTCGTCTCCCCTAATTCTTTTAACTTTCGCTCAACTTCTTTTTTCACATCGGCAGTATCTTCTCGTTCCTCTTTAATTTTTCTACTTCCGATGATGTTTCCTTGATCGGAAAGTAATACTACTTCCGCTGTACTTAAATCCGCTCCATTCGGTATATTAAAATAATAATTTACATATGAATCTTCCGATGGATTATTTTTGTCTTCTCCTAATTCCCTTGGCAAAATTAGTGCTTCCATTCCACTTCCTGCATTCACCATTGGATTCCTATACAATGTATTCCCGACTGCGATTGCAATATTCTCCGTTTTAATTGTCGATTGTGCTGTTGTTAAACTAGAATTCCCTTCTCTTACATTTGAAGTTAATGAAATTTCAACCTTTTTATTATATCCAGAAATCGCTGTATCTTCTCTTATATTCCGTGCATGGATATTAACATCATCACTATTATACGTAATACGTCCTATTGTATTTTTACTATTTGAAGATATATTTTCTCCTTTTTTATTAACCTCCTCATCCCCTAAATTATCGTAAATTTTCTCTTATTTCTTTTGACTCTTAAATAGTAATCTCTTATCTTGTTTTATCGCTAACCAGCTATATTGAAAAGTTTGCACACGTTCTGCTTACGAAAATAAAACGCAAAAAAACCAACCAAACGGTTGATTTTTTATCGCCTACTATAATGTGCAGTGTCAATCCCTCGCTGCGCTAACCAATGATACGTTTCACCTTTTACAACAAGAGGTACAGATTGTAACTCTTCTATCGTCTTCACGCCAAGAGCTGTCATAATAAATTTTAAATCTGTATGTAAAAGATCGATTTCATCCACTAACTTCTCAACACCATCTTGCATTAAAATACGTAAAAAGTATCCAGCAAACGCAGTTGTATTCGCCCCTAATGCGATTGCCTTCGCCACATCAAGTGCTGTTTGTATACCCCCAGATGCAATAAAAGAGAGGTTATTATTTGTAGAGGTTGCTTCAATAATCGAGGTAACTGTTTGTATGCCCCAGTTATTAAAATAAGAAAGCATTCGCTGTCTTCTTTCATTTTCAACAGCAGCAAAATTCGTACCACCTTGTCCGCCAATATCAATTGCTGTTATACCTATACTCGCTAACTGTTGTACTGTTTCCTTGCTCATTCCAAATCCCACTTCTTTTACAATGACAGGAACTTTACTGTTTAAAACAATTTGTTCAATTCGCCGAAGTACACCAGTAAAATCACGGTCTCCTTCTGGCATCGTTAACTCTTGTATGACATTTAAATGAATTTGCAGTGCATTCGCTTCAATCATATCAACGGCACGATCTGCCTGTTCGACAGTTGCCTCACTCCCCAAATTAGCAAAGAAAATACCATTTGGGTTTACCTTTCTGACGATTTTATAAGAAGCCGCCTCGCTTTCATTTTTTAAAGCTGCCATTTGCGACCCTACAGCCATAGCAAGGTTATGATGTTTCGCTACATATGCTAATTGCTCATTAATATGTAATGTTTGCTCTCCTCCACCACCAGTCATCGCATTGATAAAAATCGGCGAACTTAGTGAAAGTTCGCCGATTTTTGTTTCACATATTACAGTGTCATAACTTGAATTTGGCAAGCTTTGATGCACAAAATCAATATCATGAAAGCCATGCGTACGAGACTGACCAGTAGAAAGAGCATATTCAATATGATCTAATTTACGTTTTGCCCTTACCACTTGTACCCCTCTTTATTTCTTTAATTTTTTCAGTTGTTCACCAATAATATCGCTTAACTGGAAAGTAGCAGAATCAGCATTTGGCTCATATTGGCTATAATCTTCTGTTACATTATTTTCTTCAAGCGTTTCTTTTATGCTTAAAGAAATACGTTTTTCTGCTACATGGACTTCAAGTACTTTCACTTTTACTTCTTGTCCCATTTCCAATACTTCATTTGGATTTTTCACGTGACGATTTGCAATTTGAGATACATGCACAAGCCCTTCAACACCAGGTAAGATTTCAACAAATGCACCGAATGTAACAAGGCGTTTCACTACTCCCTCAAGAATATCTCCAGCCTTTATTTCGCCAGCAACATTTTCCCAAGGTCCCGGCTGAGCTGCTTTAATTGATAAAGAAATACGTTGCGTATCAGCATCAACAGATAACACTTTTACCTTTACCTTTTGACCTTGCTCTAATACCTCAGAAGGTTGCTCTACACGTTCGTGTGAAATTTGTGAAATGTGAACTAAACCGTCCACACCACCAACATTAACGAAAGCACCAAAATCCGTTAATCGTTGTACTGTTCCTTCAACAATATCCCCTTCTTTTAACGAAGAGATTGCTTCTTTTTTCTTAGAATCTAGTTCTAGTTCTACTACCGCTTTATGTGAAAGAATAACACGATTTTTTTCACGGTCTAATTCAACAATTTTCACCGCTAATGTTTTTCCTTTATAGTCAGCAAAGTCTTCTACATAATGTACCTCTACAAGTGAAGCTGGGATAAAACCACGAACACCAAGGTCCACAACTAATCCACCATTCACGATATCTTTTACAGTAACATCAAATACATGACCAGAATTAAATTTTTCTTGTAATTCTACCCACGCTTTTTCTGCGTCAACAGCTCTCTTAGATAAAACAAGATCATCATCTTCTAATTTAATAATTTTCAATTCAAGTGTTTGATCTAATTCTACAACATCGCTTGCTTTTTCAATATGAACGTTAGCTAATTCACTAATTGGAATTACGCCATCTGTTTTGTATCCAACATTTACAAGCACTTGTTTCTCTTCAACTTTCGTTACAGAACCTGTAACAACGTCACCAACTTGTAATTCTTTTGAATTCATAACTTCTTCATTCATTTTCTCTACCATGGAAATACCTCCCTACAGAATTGACAAAGCATTTTTATGTATATACGAAATGAAAACAAATGTTTTCATTTGCATGTTTAAGAATTTATCATCACATATTCTGTTTCAATACAGTTCACAAGAAACTATATTAAACCTATATAAATAGTATACAGCAAAATCATCTTGAAAAAAGTATGATTTGAAATATAATAGCGAATATATTCTGACAGTTTTTCCCCTCTGTAACTAACTTCTTACAAATTAGCCCATTTGTCAAGAAAAGAGACTTATAATTCACTTATCCTTTACATTTCAAAAAAAAAGAAAGAGGATAGCCCTCTTTCTTTATTTCGCAAATATCCCTGAAACAATACCCATGATTTTTTGGACAACTTCTTCAATTGATAAAGAAGTTGTATCTAATTCCAATGCATCATCAGCTTTTTTCAAAGGAGAAACTTCACGTTCTGAATCTAATTTATCACGCCTAGCAATTTCTTCTTTCAACTGCTCTAAATTAGAATCGAAACCTTTATTCATATTTTCTAAATGTCTTCTCTCTGCTCTTTCTTCTACAGAAGCAAGCATAAAGATTTTCACTTCAGCATCTGGTAGTACATGTGTACCAATATCACGGCCATCCATTACTACGCCGCCTTTTTCAGCTAATTCTTGTTGACGACGTACCATTTCTTCACGAACAAGACGATGCTTTGCTACAATAGATACGCGATTCGTCACATTAGGCGTACGAATCACTTCAGAAACATCTTGTCCATTTAAAAATACAAGTTGTGTATTTTCCCCTTGCTGAAATTCAATATTCACATTTTTTACAACTTCCATTAACTTTTCTTCATTTTCAATATCCACTTTTTGTTCAAGGGCTGCATATGTAATAGCACGGTACATTGCGCCTGTATCAATGTAAACATATGAAAGTTTTTTTGCAACAACTTTTGCAACTGTACTTTTCCCAGCAGCCGCTGGACCATCTATAGCAATCGAAATTCGTTTATCCATTGTAACACCTCATTTTTCACTTATAAAACAAAACGAAAAGCAGGTATTCTCCCCCTGCTTCTTCTCATTTGCTTCACGTCATTAAATCCTCAATAATTGTAGCATAATCCATCATAGAAGAAAATGAAAACTACTTATTCACCTGTAAGATTTCCGCCCTATTTTTCGTGACGACACCTTCGTAATAAACAATTTTCGATAAATATTTCACTGAAGATTTATGTATAAAAAGTAGTTGGATGACAGAAAGACAAACAAATTGAATCAGTAATATACGAATTATAATTTTCTCCACTTTTTTCAAAAAACTCACTCCTTCCCTCTCTACACTTACACATCCACTCCTATAATCCCCTATAAATTCCCATAAATAAAACCTAACCTAATAACTACTTACCGAAGCACACTTAAAGTAATTAATTTTATTGTCATTTTCCAAGCACACTTTTATACATTTTCATTGTCGAATTTACTCAAACCATGTTATGTTCTAAATGTATTTTTCAACTTGAAAGGGGTATAAGCATTGAAAAGAATCCTAGTTTTACACACAGGTGGAACAATTGCAATGGAGGAAGATAAAGAAACTGGGGTCGTACAACCAGGTGAAAAGAATCCTCTTTTAAAATTCATTCCTGATTTAGAAGGCGATGTTGATTTAATTGTCGAAGATGTGTTCCATCTTCCATCTCCTCACATGACTCCTAGCGAAATGCTACAATTACAAGTCATCATTGACGAAAGAGTAAAACAAGATAATATTCATGGCGTAGTCATTACGCATGGTACCGATACATTAGAAGAGACAGCTTATTTTCTTGATTTAACAGTTCAAGCAACTATCCCAATCGTTGTGACAGGGGCAATGCGTTCTAGTAATGAATTAGGTGCCGATGGTCTATATAATTTCTTATCAGCTGTAAAAGTTGCTAGTAGTAATGAAGCTGCTGAAAAAGGCGTTCTAGTCGTATTAAACGACGAAATACATTGTGCTACAAATGTAACAAAAACGCACACAAGTAATGTCGCGACATTCCAAAGTCCACAGTACGGACCAATCGGTATGGTAACAAAACGCGGTGTTGTTTTCCATCATGCTTTAGTGCATCACGAAACATACACAGTACGACAAATTTCCAAAAACGTTGTCGTTCTAAAAGCATACGCAGGTATGGATGATACATTATTATCAGCAATTGAAACACTACCAGTAGACGGAATTGTTATTGAAGCACTTGGACAAGGTAATTTACCTCCAAGAACACTTCCTAGTCTAGGGCGATTAATAGAAAAAGGCATTCCAATTGTATTAGTTTCTCGCTGCTTTAACGGTATCGTTCAAGATGTATATTCGTATGAAGGTGGCGGCAAACAATTAAAAGATATGGGCATTGTATTCACATACGGTTTAAATGCTCAAAAAGCGCGTATCAAACTACTAGTCGCATTAGAGAATACAAATTCTCATGAAACAATCCAAAATATGTTTATGCACGAATAAAAAAAAAGCTGTCGAAGTTTTCTCGACAGCTTTTTTTATTCTTCTCTTGATGCAATAGTTTGCGCAATCGCATCCCCATGAAATCTACCGTTTTCGATAAATATTTCATTTGCATTATTCCCAGCGGCAATTACACCGGCAATAAAAATATTTTCAGCATTTGTTTCCATTCTGTCCTCATTATAAATCGGGCGCCCTGTTTCTTCATCAATCTGAACACCCATTTTCGTTAAGAAACTATGATCTGGATGGTAACCAGTCATCGCAAATACGAAATCATTTTGGATTGTAAATGCTTCACCATCAACCGTATATGTTAATGTGTGATCAGTGATTTCTTTCACCTGAGCCCCGAAATGCATTTGAATTGTCTCATTTCGTACTAAAGCCTCAAACTCTGGCAAAATCCACGGCTTAATGCTCGGCGAATACTCACTTCCACGATACAGTACCGTTACACGCGCACCTGCTTTAACAAGTTCCAACGCAGCGTCTATACTTGAGTTTTTTCCACCTATAACTACCACATCTCGATCAAAATAAGGATGTCCTTCTTTAAAATAGTGAGCTACTTTCTTCAGTTCCTCACCTGGAACATTCATATAATTTGGATTGTCATAATATCCAGTTGCTACAACAATGTATTTCGCTATATATATTTCTTTATTTCCATCATGTTTTGTCGTCTCAACCTTAAAAACTTCTCCATCTTTTTGAACTTTCTCCACTCGTTCGAAAGCATTTACGCGTACAGATTTACGCTTTACTACTTCGCGATAATACGCAAGTGCTTGATTTCGAACTGGCTTACGGTTTTCGGTAATAAAAGCTACTTCACCAATTTCTAATTTTTCACTAGAGGAGAAAAATGTTTGATGAGTTGGATAATTATAGATTGCATTTACAATGTTTCCTTTTTCAATTACTAACGGATTAATCCCTGCCTTTTGCAACGAAATTGCTGCCGCTAATCCGCACGGACCGCCTCCAATAATAATAACTGTTTCTTTTTGCATACTTTATTCACTCCTAGTCTTCTACCTCTGCTCTATTTATATAAACAAGAAAAAACCTACTTACAGCAGTAGGCACCTATCTTTATTGTATTCATTTTTCATATGTTTGTCATCTAAACGAAACGTACATCCGATAGACGTCTGCTAAAAACTGCTGAAATTTAATACCTTGTTTCCCTAATACATTTTCAGGATCAATCTTTCTAGCTGGATCAAGTGTTTTATGTGATACGATATCTTTTTTCGGATTCAAGCCGAAGTTTTGACATAAATAAGCATGATACCATGTAAAACGCGTATATGCTTCCCAAAAGTTAACATCACCGCCATAACAAAGTTCCACACCAATAGCAGCCTTATTCGCATCATAACCATATAGGTCATTATCCGTCGGCACACCATACCGAACATGATACGCAACTTCATTTATAGGGACAATTTCCAATATTGTTTTGTCATCTATAAATGTATGCGCCGAAGCTTTCGGTTGTATTTCATTAAAGTAATCCCGATTTCCTATCGCATTGCTACCAGGATTCCCCGTATCATGACTTACAATAAACCTTACTTTAGAGAGAGGAATTCCCGGTCGTGAACTTCCATATCCAATATAGTTACGCTCTATAGGAAACATCGCCATTACTACCAACTCCCGCTTTAGAAAATTACCTTACTTCCTTATATATGTATTCGGTAGCAATGTCCTTATCGCATATTTCTTACACGAAGAGAAAATCGAAAATATTTGATGTGAACACCATAAATAATAAAATACTTACAGCGACTCCATAAAAACCGTAAAACCAAACACAATCTTCTTTCGTATCTAAGCCGAAAAATTTATTTACTGATTGTAATAATGTGCCACGCTTACTTTGTTTGTTTCGTAATACTTCCACTCGTTCTACAACATCTGCTGGCATCATAAATCTTTGGTCTACTGTCATTTTCATCATTTATCTCTCCTTAAAATCATTTCCGTTTTGTTTATCTAAGGAGATTATAGCACGTTTGTTCGTACAGAACAAGTGTTCTTTTTATTTTTATTCTATTTTTCACCAATCCACGTAATAATTCCAAATAATATAGCGATACTTGCCCCTACAACAACCACTCCAAAAACCAGATGCAATAAACCCTCTCCTAACATCCTAATACTACTTGTTTTCTGAGCACTTTTAGTTCTTACTAGCTCACACTCCAACTGTTTTACCCTCTCTTCTAATCGATCTACTCGATCTATTTTTTCATTGTTCATATTCAACACCTCTAACTAGTAACTTCAACAAAAAAACGCGATTCCCTCAAAAGGAAATCACGTTTTCTCAAAACATTATATATTATACCCAACCTCTGAAGCGACTAGCCTCAGCCATTTTACGAACACCAATCATGTATGCAGCTAAGCGCATGTTCACTTTACGGACTTGTGATGTTTCATAAATTGAATCGAATGATTTTACCATTACTTTTTCTAAACGTTGTTCTACTTCTTCCTCAGTCCAGTAGTAACCTTGGTTATTTTGTACCCACTCAAAGTAAGATACCGTAACGCCACCAGCACTTGCTAATACGTCTGGAACAAGTAAGATACCACGATCTGTTAAGATTTTTGTTGCTTCTAATGTAGTTGGACCATTTGCAGCTTCAACTACAATTTTCGCTTTAATCTTATCAGCATTTTCTTCTGTAATTTGGTTCTCAATTGCAGCTGGAACTAAAATATCGCAATCAAGTTCTAACAGTTCTGTGTTTGAAATTGTATTATTAAATAGTTTTGTTACAGTACCGAAGCTATCGCGACGATCTAGTAAGTAGTCAATATCTAATCCATTCGGATCATGTAGTGCACCGTAAGCATCTGAAATTGCAATTACTTTCGCGCCTGCATCATGCATAAATTTAGCTAAGAAGCTACCTGCATTACCAAATCCTTGAACAACAACGCGTGCACCTTTAATATCAATGTCACGTTTTTTCGCAGCTTCACGAATACAAATTGTTACACCTTTTGCAGTCGCTGTTTCACGTCCGTGTGATCCACCTAATACAAGTGGTTTACCTGTAATAAATCCTGGTGAATTAAATTCATCGATACGGCTATACTCATCCATCATCCATGCCATAATTTGTGAGTTTGTAAATACATCTGGAGCTGGAATATCTTTTGTCGGACCAACAATTTGGCTAATTGCTCGTACATAACCGCGGCTTAATCTTTCTAATTCACGGAAAGACATCTCACGTGGGTCACAAATGATTCCACCTTTACCTCCACCATATGGTAAATCAACAATACCACATTTTAAACTCATCCAAATAGAAAGTGCTTTCACTTCATTTTCTGTTACGTTTGGATGGAAGCGAATTCCACCTTTCGTTGGACCAACAGAATCATTATGTTGCGCACGATATCCTGTAAATATTTTAACAGTACCGTCATCCATACGAACTGGAATTTTCACTGTCATCATACGAATTGGTTCTTTCAATAATTCATATACTTCGTTTGGATAACCCAATTTTTCTAATGCTTCATTAATTACAATTTGTGTTGAATTCAACAATTCAAAATGTTGTTCCCCTTGTTGTTGTGTTTTCGTTTGAGTTCCCTTTTCGGCTACCATAGTAAGTAAACCCCCTGTAATTTCACTTGTTTAGTAAACCTTCATTGCCTAGTATACACCGTTAAATTTGGAATGCAATAGAAAACGCTAACAAATATATACAAACTATTTTGCGTTGCAAGCGTTTTCACTATTATTATAGTCCTTTTATTGCTTTTAGAAAAGTAAAATACTTAAATATTTAAATATTTTTTATTTTCATCAAAATACATTCGATAAAACAATTATTTTATCAAGAAATACTGATTAAATTTTAAAATACAGGTTGGCTAGTCTTGTTGCCTACACTTCGCTTTATAGATTTTATAGTTTCCAATCTTCAGCTGAATAAAAATAAAACCTCAAGCTACGTTATATTAGCTGAGGTTTTGTTTTTTCACAAAGTAATTGTATATTTGTTCAATTGCTTGAGAATCCATTAATTCTTTACCATATTCCATTATGCGGTAAATTGTTGCTGTTGACGGATTACCGTATTCCGCTAAAATAGCTATAAAATCCGCCTTCAATAATTGAAATTGCTCTTCTTCTTCTATCCAAAGATAAAAACGATTATCCCACGTATACAACTTCCCATCAGTTACACCAAGGTTATATAAGCGATTTGACAAATTGATTACATCATCTAATGTAGCAAACTCGTAAAGTATATGTTCACTTTCATCAAGAGTCACTTGCATTTCAATAAACTCGTCACGGAACTCATCTTCTGTGTCCACTTCGTGATTTTCTTTTGTTACAATTACAACCATACCTTGAGCTTGTAGAGAAAATACTTCAACAGCAATCGGTCCATCCGCTTCAAACCCTAATTCTTTATTCGCTTCTTGCATCATATCACGGAATAGTTGCTGTACTTTCGGTGCATTTCTCCACAAATCTTCTTTCGTTAATCCTCGTTCAGATAAATCATCAAATGTTAGGAAAATTTTAATCTTATTATAATTTAAACGTTCCAGTCTCATCTCATACCCTCCCTACGTAACCATTGCATCTAATTTTTATTATATGAAATAGAAAATAGATGGTTCTTTTCGAACGACTATTCTGACATTTTTAACCATCCATCCCACTCTTCTTTCGTGTTACCAATCAGGATATTTTGAAGACTTAATTGATCTCCAATGCCTTTTTTTCCTATAAAACCACCAGAGAGGTTTTCATTTTTTTCTTGCAACAAGTCAATAAATTCTACTGCCTCTTCAAGTTCTCGTTCATCATCAAAAGATATAAACAAATATTTAGGTTGTAATTGTTCAATAGCTAGTAAAATACCTTCTTCATCTAAACTTGTCCCCATATACATTGCTTGATATCCTTTTAGTCGTAAATACGTCGCAAAAATAAATCCTTTTAATATATTATTTTCTAAAACGAAAACTTTGTTAACGGAAGAATACACTGACGCATTATGATAGATCATTCCTAGACGGGTTTGTAAGAATGATACAACATATTGAAATTGTGACATTGTAATCTCATTATTATTTTTTAAAGTTAACAACTTGTTTGCCACTTGAAGAATGATGCTTGTAACAACCTTTTCCGTTGAATATATACTAAAAACCTCGTTTAATAATGCAGAAGTTGTAATTTCATCAAATTCTAACAAAGCTTGTAGTATATCGTCCACTAAAACAACTTCTGTATCAGTAATTTTTTCTTTTTGAACGTTATTCTGCAACCGATTCCCTTCTAATAACTGAACTGCTTGTCCAATCATCATCCCCTCAGAAACTTTGTTCATTAACCATTTCAAAATATGAATATGCTCTTCTGTATATAAACGATGCCCTGCACGATTTCTCTTTGGGGCAATAATATGATAGCGTCTTTCCCATGCGCGAAGTGTACTCGGTTGAATTCCAAGTATATTTGAAACAGCTTTTATATTATATTTCCCATTTGAAGTCGGCATTATTTTCCTCCGCATAACGTAATGATATGTGTTTGGGAAGGTGCCCGAAAACGGAGAGGGAACAATGTTGTTCCATACCCATTACTAACAAAGAGAGTCGTATTAGAATGCTTATATACGCCACCCTTTAAATACTTTTCAGATGGAAACAACCGAATCTGACCTCCATGTGTATGTCCACTTAATACGAGCGAAATTTGTTCTTTACCGGACATTTTCTTTATTATATCTGGGTTGTGACTAATTAAAATGCGAAAACCTTCTTCTTTACAATCAGCCAATGCTAAATCTAAACGATCTCGTTCTAATCCAACATCATCGATACCGAGTAAGCAAATTTTCTCTCCTAATTCAGACTCAAATACAGCTCTTGTATTATCTAATACCTTCACATTATTTTCTATTAATAAAGCATCTAATTCGTGATATTCAATTTCATAATCATTATTTCCCCATACAAAGTATACGGGGGCTATTTCTCTTAACTTTTGAATATTTAAAGAGATTTGCGATAAAGGTACTCCTTTTTCAGCTAAATCGCCGCCAATAATTACGATATCTACTTTTCCTTTCACTCGTTCAATTAACGAGCTAGAAATGATCCTTCTATGAATATCCGAAATAAAAAAAACATTAACCTTTTGAAAACTTTCCGGAAATTCTTCGAATACTAAAGTATGTTCCAACACTGTATTACGCATCGCTTCTTTATACATTCCAAGAAGACATACAAAACCAACGCATATGAGAGTACATAATAATATAATCCATAACATATATTTTTTACTCTCCCTCCTCGTAAAGTATAGTCCTTAATTTTATGTGCAGCTATATATCACTCATTTAGCTAGCTCTCATACTTCGTGGACTTATCTTTTATAGGAATTTTCAATTCTTGTCCTACTTTCACTTCGTCTTCTTGTAAATCATTATACTTTTTTATTATTTCTACCCCATTTTCATCTGAGAAATATTGCTTCGCTATACTTTCTAAAGTTTCTCCATCTTTCACAACATGAGTTGCTACTTTCTCAGACTGCTTCTTTGATTCAGTCTTAGCTGAATCAAAGAAAATTACTTCAAACGCACTTTTCTCAGCATTATTACTATCACTTTTTACCTGTATATACTTATCCGTATACCATAGGATACTAATAGGTAACAATATGAATAAAAATGTTAACACTCGGACGAAAATGTGATTCATTTTAAACTTTGGTTTTTTCTCTTTATTTCTATGAATTTCACTACGCGGCGGTAAACCTTCATCTTCTTCCACTAGCTCAACTTCTAACTCCTCTTCAAAATCAGGAATTCGTTTTCTCATGTTGTTCACCACCACCTTCCATTTATTTTCTTAATTGGAGCCCCATTATAAAATCAACAAGAAAGTGTGCAAAGATTGTTATAAACAGATTTCCTGTCCACTCGAATACATAACCAAAAACAAAACTAATAAAGCAGACGAAACAAAACAAAAAGGGCTTCGTTATATACCGAATATGTAACACAGCAAAAATTAAACTCGCTATTACAATTCCGAAATGAGTCTGCACTACACCTCTAAATAAAAACTCTTCCGCAAAGCCAATAATAAACGTGATAACGAGTAAATGCATGACAGAAATCCCTTGAAACATTCTATCGTTAATACCACCATCATCAAACCAAGATTCCGGAAACACTCGCATTGCAACATAATCTAATAACACAATACAAATCGCTAACAAGCCACCTATTACAAGTATAGAAACCGGTTCCCATTTCCACAAACTATAAACTTCTCTTTTATCTTGAAATAATATATATGCTAGTAAACAACCGATACCAATAATGATTAGTTGTGTTATGTAGAGATTCAGTCTTATTTCTCTCGGACTCATATCTTCAACATTATGCCTTTGAATGTTCATCATTCCTCCATCTTCCCTAGGCCGAAAAGCTTTTGCAACTCTGTTTCCCAATTATAGTCGAAAACTGACTGTTGCGCTCGTCTTTTTTTATAATCTGTTTTTGTAATACCACAGTAATCACAACAGTTTTCTATCTCTTTTTCCTTTCTATAACCGAAGTGTTGTAATAAATATTCACGTCTACATCCTTGAACTTGTATCCATGACTTCATATTTTCTAGCTCACTATATTTATTACGTAGTCTCACTTCCACTTCCGCTATTAATCTGTGCATTATTTCATCTGACAAGCTCTCTAGCATAAGATTTCGCTGTTGTATGATTCCAAGATATTCGAGATGATAACGGATAAAACGCCAATATTGTTCATTAAATCTTGCTGCATTATAACAAATTTCTTCTACATCTTCTAATGGTAATACTTTCGTTTGAAACATTCTTTCTTGTAGTAACGAAAATAAAAATTGTATTTGCGATTTACTTGGTAATTCATCTTCAATGATTGAAATTGGCAAATCGTGATCCAATGGACTACATAATAAAATAGCTATACTCAATTCCCCATCTCTTCCCGCCCTTCCAATTTCTTGTAAATAGGAAGCTACATTTGTCGGATATTGAAAATGAATAATATATCTTGTATTCGCCTTATTTACCCCCATCCCAAAAGCACTTGTACATATTACAATTTGCAACTGGTCATTCATAAACTGCTGTTGAATTAACATACGCTCTTCGTGTTCCATACCACCATGATAAAAAGCTACACCTGTAATTCCTTTTCCTCTTAAATACTCGGTTAAACGCTCTGTCCAGGCTCTACTTGAACAATAAACAATACCAGGCCCTTGCAAATACATTACATGCTCAAAAAGCGCCTCTTTTTTTTCTTCTATTGTTTCCACAAATTGTACTTCCATCGCAATATTTGGACGATCAATTGAGTACACATGCTCAGCGATATTTTTTAGATTTAAACTTCTCGCTATATCTCGCAGTACACCCTTTGTCGCAGTTGCTGTTAATGCTAGTACTGTTGGAGATCCGATACTCTCAATTACTTTATCTAATTTTTTATAATCTGGCCGAAAATCATAACCCCATTGTGAAATACAATGTGCTTCATCTACGACAAATAATGAAATATGAATTTTTTTCAATTCTCTTATTAGAAGTTCCGACTGCAACATCTCTGGTGATACAAAAACAAATTTATAAAAAGATAGCTTTTTCATCGCTTCTCTTTTTTCACTTAACGTCCGAAAACTATTCAATGCAATAACTCGATTTTTCACGACATACTTTAATTGCGTAACTTGGTCTTCCATTAAAGATAATAATGGTGATACAACAAGCACCGTCCCCTCTTGCAGAAGCCCTGGAAGTTGATAACATATTGACTTCCCCCTTCCAGTCGGAAGCATTGCTACAACATCTTTCCCTTCCAATAAGTCCGTAATAACTCCTTTTTGCCCCGGACGAAATTCAGAATATCCAAACCACTTATATAAATATTCCTCAAGCTTCATTTATACCCTCCATCCGTGCCAATACAAGACGGACTTCAAAATAAGAGATTCCCTCTCCAACCGCTTGCTTCAACACACGCAATTTACGTGTTTGTAATGCTTCAATTACTTTTGTTACTTTTTCTATTTTTTCTTTTTCCATAAACATCTCAATAGAAAATTCTTTTTCTCGTAAAGCAATTTCTACAAAATGATCCTCTATCGTTGCAACCTTCAAATTCCGAATTGTTGCTATTTCTTCCAAAGAACACCCTTGTCTCCAAAAATTATATGTTTTTTTCGTTGACAAGCTAAACAAATCAGCCCTCTCATTTGGATAAGATATAATTTCAGCTAATAACGGAAACTCATTTTCTTTATTGCGAACTTCTTGAATAAAGAAGTGAATTGTACCCCAAAATAAAAAATGTACTCGAAATATATCTTGTTTCGTAATTTCTGCTAATTGTTGTACAGTACAACCAATACGTCCATAGCCAGTTAAACGATATGTTACAATTGTCGCCTCTACTGGATTACTTTTTTCTAAAAGATTATGTATTTCCTCCCACAATCTTTTAGCCAATTCACTCCTCACATATGGCATTCCAGTGAGAAAACGCTTCACCCACATCATTATTTCTGTATCTTGTTGAATTGGAATAAATTTAGTATTCGCTTGTTGTAAATTCGAAATGGTTTGAACAATTAATGATAACCTCTTCCAAAACGTTGCACCTAATTCACCATAATGTAAACCATGTAAATACGTCGGAAAAGCAAATACCTCTTCCCATT
The DNA here is from genome assembly GCF_030348325.1 of Bacillus hominis. Taxonomy (NCBI): domain Bacteria; kingdom Bacillati; phylum Bacillota; class Bacilli; order Caryophanales; family Bacillaceae; genus Bacillus; species Bacillus hominis. The sequence goes on along the minus strand of NZ_JAUCFS010000005.1, from coordinate 1,420,924 downwards.
TGTTTAATTGCATTTTACCAGTAGTCGTTAACACATATGTATTTTCATGTATAGCTTGAACCAACTCCGCTTGTAACAACTTTGAAACTTCTCGATCATAATCAGCTCTATTTAATGATTTATATACCCCAAACAAAAAAGAAACTTGGAACATATTACCATCTTGAAGCGTTTGCGAAGATCGCTTGCCTTTTAGTAAATAATAAATAGAAGAAACGGTTCTTTCACCATTCAATTGTTTTAAACAATATAATAACGTATATTGCAGCTGCATTACCGCTTCCACCTTTCAGTCTAACTTAATTCCTTTTCAATACGATTTCACGTTTATTGTTATTAAACTTACCATGCTCGCACAATATGCTTGTATATATTCTATTGTATCAAACGAAATAACATTTAAGTATTTTGAAAATCTTATGAAATAATTCAAAAATAAGTTGACACTCTAATTGATAAGGATTATCATTATAATTTTATGTTGAAAAGTTTTAAAAACCGTTTTACAATAAGGTTATAATTTTTTGGCGAACTTTTCACATACATATTATCAGGAGGGAAAAAAGATGGCAAAATATACAATCGTTGACAAAGATACTTGTATTGCATGTGGTGCTTGTGGTGCTGCTGCACCAGACATTTATGACTATGATGATGAAGGTATTGCATTTGTAACATTAGACGATAACCAAGGTATCGTTGAAATTCCAGATGTATTAATTGAAGATATGATGGATGCATTCGAAGGTTGTCCAACTGACTCAATTAAAGTTGCTGACGAATCATTTGATGGCGACTCTTTAAAATTCGAATAGTCTTTTATTAACTTCAAAAAATCTCTCTCATAAGTATGAGGGGGATTTTTTGCTCTCTTTTTCATTCTCACTAAAAAAACCATTAGCAGTTAAGCTGCCAATGGTTTAATATTTTTAAGCATTTTTCATTTTTGCAAATACCCATACTTTCAAGCGTGAAAATAATGCTACAAATACAATTGTTACAACAATTCCTTTAATTACATTAAACGGTAATATCGCCGTGACAATAGTTTGTCGCATAATATCACTAGACATAGCTGGTGAATTTAAAAACCAAGTGTACGCTGGTAAAATGATAAAGTAGTTTAACACACTCATAATAACTGTCATAGTAATTGTTCCTAGCATTAATCCTGTCGTTAAACTTTTTACTGTGCGATACTTTCGGAATAAGAATGCTGCTGGACCAATAAATAAACATCCCGCTATAAAGTTTGCTACTTCTCCTACTGGTACTCCCGTTAAACTCCCTTGAATTCCGTAATGCAAAATATTTTTTATCGCTTCTACAATTACACCTGCAATTGGACTGAAAATTATCGCTGCAATTAAAGCTGGCACATCACTAAAATCAATTTTTAAAAATGGCGGAAGCCCTGGGAATGGAAAATCTAACATCATTAGTAAATACGCAATACTGCTTAGCATCGCTACACTCACCATCTGCACTACACTGTTTTTTTGTTTCATCTTTCTCTCTCCTTTTCCATCGATCTTCTCATGGAAAGTGGAAAGGTTCTGCTATGCCTATTTTTTCATAGAACGAAAAAACCCTTTGTGATTTACACAAAGGGAGAATTTTAAGGCACATCAAACAGACGTTCAAATACTTATCTTTTTTGAACGCTTGAACCTCCATCTTCTCCCATCCAGACTGTACTGTCGGCTTTGGAATCACACCAAATCCTGCCTTAACGGCTCGCGGGCTTAGAACGAAATTATTAACTGTTCATCACCGCCGGTCGGGATTTTCACCCTGCCCCGAAGATAGACCGATATTCTATTTTCCACTTCATTATACAACAACATGATCGTATTGTGAACAAAAAAAGTGTAACTTATTAAAAATAAGTTATTTATTTTATATTATTAAAGAAGCAATCACTATATATTTTACAATACAACCCATATTTTTTATAATTCGGTATTTCTCTTATGAATCCCCTAGTCATATATCGTTAAAAGTGATAAGATGTTGAATTGTTAAGATAAGAACATTTTCTGAGTTATGGAGGAAATGTCATGAAGAAAGATAAAAGACACTCTATTCGAGAAGCAATGAAAAAGAACTTAAGAAAAGAATACTTTTATTTGAAAAAAGAATTACTTTTCTACTGTCCAATTGATCTAGGCACATTCTCAAGAGAGACATACTACGCTACTTTTGACCAAGATGGCATAAGCATTTATCAGTATGATAAAAAAACAGAAAGTAAATTAAAATTGTGTGAGCGTCATCCATGGAAGAGTTGGAATAAGGTAAAAGTTGATCATTATTTAACAACTTCTCAATTTATTTTCCAAGGTGAGCGAAACTGGATTTTATCCCTTTTCCAAAAAGGAAAAGAAGCTCAAAAAATAATTGAAGCACATACATCTTTACAAACGGAAGTTGTTTCCCGTCCTTTTTCCAAGAAACTTCCTGGTTTCCGTTCTAATACACCATTGAATAAATACATCGGTAGCATTTGTTACACTGCACTTATTGCATTTTTATTAAAATGGATGATTCCATTTCAAGCACCACAAATCGCCCTGTATTCTCTTTCAATTGGCTTTATGCTTCTTGGTTTACTTTGTCTTACAATTGGTCTAATCGAACCAACTATCGTACTATTTCGGACAAAAGAAAAAACAAGAACAAAAGTCTTTTACTTATATAGCTACTTAGCTATTTCTGGATTTATATGTGTCTTTATTTTTTGGTAAAAGAAGCCGTCCCAAAAGATCTTTTGGGACGGTTTTTTTGTTAGGAATGAGTTGCTCTTATTGTCGCATTTTGCTGTTAAGTCGGTATAATGAGAGTTGCGTTCGATATATTTCAATTTGCGCCGATATAAATTCATTTACTATCGTAATCTTAACTAAGAAGAAAATAAATCTATTCAAAAGTTATGCTTTTGGGACATTTCCTTTACTTAACGTATAGTTGTTGGTTCGGATAGATTTGCTCTTGTCGCAATCCATTCCTCACTTTAATTTCCTCAACTGTCATACTAAATTTCCGAGCAATGCCAACTAAAGTATCACCTTTTTGTACAATATATAGTGATGATGACACGACTTGATTTTTTTGTTCATTTAAAACAAGCAACGGATTCATCGCATTCCTTTTCTCCATCGTCCATCTCCCTTGATGCACTTCTAAATGTAAATGTGCCCCTCGCGATTCTCCTGTATTCCCTACCTCTCCAATTAGCTCTCCTTTTGAAATGTTATCCCCTTGAACTACATATCTCTTATTTAAATGCGCATAAACAGCCTCATATTCTCCATGTTTAATAAACACAACATTTCCATAACTACTTGAAAAATAAGACTTTGTGACCTTACCATTTTGAATAGCTGCAACAGGCGTTCCAATAGGCGCAGCTATATCAATACCGTAGTGTTTCCCATGTCTTGTCCCAAAATAATCACTTATCTGCCCATCAACAGGCCATATCCACTGATTCTCTTCAGCGTAAACATGTAATTGAGATAAAAATAATATACTCAATATCACCACGCCACATTTTAACGCTTTCATATACATCCTCCGTTTTCTAATAACCGTCATACCTTCTCTATTGTGGGATATTACAGAAAAAAGTATACAAAAAAAGAAAGTGAATTACTCCACTTCCTTCTCTTCTTTATTACGAAAAACAAATGCACTGCGGTTATATTCCACATCTTTCACTTGTAAACGTGCATTTATTACTCTAGCAAGCGCAAATAAATAATCAGATAACCTATTTACATACTTTAGAACAATTTCATTGGTTTCTCCTTCTTTTTGCAATGACACTATACAACGTTCTGCTCTTCTTATAACTGTACGTGCAATGTGTAGTGCAGCCGATACCTCGCTACCGCCTGGTAAAATAAAACGCTCTAACGGCGGCGCTTCTTCTGTATACGAATCAATTCGTCTCTCTAAATACTCGACCATCTCTATCGTTACTTTATAAGGAATTTTCTTCTCTACTATTGCTAAATCCCCTCCACAATCAAATAGTTCATGTTGAATATTTTCAAGTTCGTTATAAATGTTATGAAAACATTCCTCTTGCAATTTAGACATGGCATATCCGATATGAGAATTCGCCTCATCAATTGTGCCATAAGCTTCTACACGTATATGATCTTTATCCACTCGGCCACCTATGACACTCGTTTCCCCTTTATCACCTGTTTTTGTATAAAGCTTCATTTCATCACGACACCTCTCTATTTATTTTCATTCTGATTATTAAAGAAAAAAACTCTACCATTTTTTATTTAATTGCACTTACAAAAAAATAAAAAACAGTAGAGCTTTTATTCATGATCACCTTTTAAAAACATGTATATCTAAATTATACGATTCGGTAAATATACAGAGAATGTAGTTCCTTCTCCAACGACACTCGATACAGAAATCTTCCCGTCATGACCTTGAACAATATTTTTAGCAATCGCAAGTCCGAGTCCCGTTCCAACTTTTTTCCCGCGCGTTCTCGCTTTATCAGCTTTATAGAATCGATCGAACAAGAACGGAATATCTTCTTCTGGAATACCAGCACCTGAATCTTGCACTTCGAAAATAAGGCCACTATTTTTCGTATTAATTACAAGTGTAACATGTCCACCTGCATTTGTATGACGGATTGCATTATCAATTAAATTCGTCAATACCTGTTCCATACGGTCTGCATCAAACGGATATTGTTCAATTGGACTTTGGAAATCTACTGTTAGTTCAACTTCTTTATCCTTTGCAATCCCCTGGAATTTACGGACAATTTTTTCGACAAATGGATGAATATCTACTTCACCTATATGTAACTCTACATGCCCACTTTCCATACGAGCTAAATCTAATAACTCATTTACAAGTTTACCTAAACGAACAGATTCATCATAAATAATTTGAACAAACTCATTAATTTCTTCTTTCGTTTGCACAATATCATCTAAAATTGCTTCACTATATCCTTGAAGCATTACCATCGGTGTACGAAGTTCATGTGATACATTCGCAATAAAGTCTTGGCGCATTTTCTCAAGACGACGCTCCTCCGTCATATCTCGCAATACTGCTACAGCTCCACGAATTTTCGTTTGATTGTAAAGCGGTGTCATAAGAACTACGTAGTTACCTTTTTGCAAATTAATTTCAACAACTTGTTGTTGCTCGCTTTCTACAACGAGATGGAATAGTTCAACAAGTTCAGAAGGAAGTTTTTTACTTAACTCTACTTCTTTTTCTTCTTGCCAAACTTGTAAGAAGTGTTCTGCCGGTGGATTAATAACAACGACTTCACCTTCTTGATTTAACGTAATAACACCATCTGCCATACTACTCAAAATACTAGCTAACTGCTCTTTTTCTTGCTGCAGGGCATTCATGTTAAACTTCAACTGCTTCCCCATTTGATTTAAAGCAGTTGCAAGCTCACCAATTTCGTCCTGCGACACCATAGGGGCTTTCGTATCAAATTTCCCGCGTGCCACCTCAAATGCAACCTCACGCATTTTACGGAGCGGTGCCGTAATTCGAGTAGATAAGAAAAATGCAAAGAAAGTTGTTAAAATAATCGCAATCCCGGCTGATAAGAAAATAAAATCAGTCGTTCTCTCCATACCTTGTATAGGAACTTGCAATGATTCATATACAAACACCGCACTTTGTTTTTTTGACTGTACTGGTTTCCCGACGATCATAATATCATTTTCAGTGTTCTTATTCTTCCTACTATTAGAAGCTTTTCTAATATTATTCTTAATATCCTTTTTATCTGTAAAAACAGCTGCTAATTCTTTATCATTTTTCAAATCATCTATTGTAAGAGTAACTAATCCTTCTTGTTTCGGCGAAGAAGAAATTTCCTTACCATCTTCTACAATGATAATCCTTGAAAGTGGATCAGAAAATTTGTAAGCAATATCCTCAATCGTTTTTACATCGGCACCTTCTTCAATTAATTCCGTGACACTTGTTGCAACTTTCTGAAGCCTAGCTTCACTCATATCAACATAATACGTTCTAAAAAACTGTGAAAGTAAAATAGCAACAAATCCAAGAACAAACGAAACAAGAAGTAATATGGTCATCCATAACTTCCCTACTACACTTCTCCAAAGCATCAGTCGTTCACAACCTCAAACTTGTAACCAACGCCCCAAACGGTAACAATCATCTTCGCTGCATCTGGTGATTGTTTACTTAACTTTTCACGCAAACGCTTTACATGCGTATCAACTGTACGTAAGTCTCCGAAGAACTCATATTGCCATACTTCTTTTAACAATTGCTCACGGTCAAAAACTTTATCCGGAGCTTTCGCTAAGAATAATAGTAATTCATATTCTTTCGGTGTTAAGTTTACTTCATTACCATCCGCTGTAACGCGGTGCGCATCATTATCAATTGTTAAATGAGGGAACACAGTAACATCTTTCGTCGTTGTATCTTGTGTAAAGAATGTCGTTGGTACAGAACGGCGTAATACCGCTTTCACACGAAGTACTACTTCACGCGGGCTAAACGGCTTTACAATATAATCATCAGTTCCAACTTCAAACCCTTGTACCCTATTTACTTCTTCACCTTTTGCTGTCAGCATAATAATTGGTGTTGCTTTCTTCTCACGAACCCCTTTGCACACTTCGATACCGTCTTTACCAGGCATCATAAGATCCAATAGGATTAAATCATAATCATTTTGTAACGCCATTTCTAAAGCTGTATCACCATTATCCGCTTCTTCAATTGTGTATTGCTCTCTTTCTAAATACATCTTTAATAAACGACGAATACGATCCTCATCGTCTACAATTAAAATTCTTGATTCATTTTCCATTTCTACCCGTTGCGTACTTTTACCACAACGGTTTACACCTACCCTTCTACAATATAATGTTGCACCTATCCTCGTTTAATTAAGCATTTTTTAACGATCCACTTCCCATATTATGCTTCACAAGAATAATAAATTTTGTTCATTTTTTTTCCAAAACTATGTATTTTTTTTGAACAGTACATTTGGTCCTCGACATCATTTTACAGAATCAACCGCTACTTTGTCATGTTTTTCTCAAAAAAGAAGAAAAGTTGACAAAAATAAAATAGGAAAGTGACATACACTCTCCTATTTTATTTCTCTATGCATATGAATGTAAACCCGCGATAATTAAGTTTACTACAATAAAGTTAAACATAATGATTGCAAAACCAATTACTGCAAGCCAGGCGGATTTTTCTCCATGCCATCCTTTAGATAAACGTAAATGTAGTACCGCAGCATAAAAGAGCCAAGTAATAAGCGCCCAAACCTCTTTCGGGTCCCAACCCCAAAAGCGTGTCCAAGCGATTTGAGCCCAGATCATCGCAAAGATTAACGCCCCTAATGTAAATACCGGGAATCCAATTGCTATAGAACGATATCCAATTTCATCTAACAAATCACTATTCGTATTTTTCACTAACGGTTGAAGCGCCGCTGATACTCGTTTACGTAAAGTAAGCCTTAATACGATATAGAGCAACGTTCCGACTAACACAGACCAAATTACAGTATTTAATTTTTTCGCATTTACAATCGCTGGAACTTCAACTGTCGGCTCTAATTTATTTTCTGTCAATAACTTCCCTTCATGCGGTCCAACTAAAGCAGGAAGATTATACTTCATTTCAACTTGTTGTTCATTTTTATCAATCCATTGAAACTTCGCTTCATATTTCATACTAGAAAATACCGTTGTTACTCCAATAAATCCAACTGTACAAACAAGTGTGAACACTACCGTTTCTAACCAAAATGTACGTTTGCTTCTCGTTGATTGATCTACATTTTTCAATAAATACATTACGCCCGTAATAAAACTAATTGCTAAAATCGCTTGTCCTGCTGCTGCAGTCGTCACGTGAATATGTAACCAATTACTTTTTAAAGATGGAATAAGCGGAGATATTTCTCTCGGAAACATGCTTGCATAGGCAATTAATAAAAGCGCAACTGGTAATGCAAATAGTCCGATTATACTTACGCGGTACATAAAATACATTACAATAAATGCGCCAACAAGCATCATGCCGAAAAATGTACCAAATTCAAAAAAGTTACTAACTGGCGCATGGCCTGATGCAATCCACCTTGTAACAAAATATACTGTTTGTGCTATAAACCCTAAAATTGTAATCGTTATTCCTACATTTGCCCATTTATGACCCTTTTCTTTAATTGCTCCCCCAAAAAATAGAGTTGCAATTAAATATAAAATAAATGCGGTAAAGAGAAAGTTACTACTTATTTGCACCATATCGTTTCCCCACCTTAACTAATTTTTTTATCAATTACTTTATCGCTTGGCTGCGGAATTGCTGTACCTTCTAGTACTCTTTCAATATCTTTCTTTAAACCGAACCAATTTTTATTCGTATGTCCTGCAATCCACCATTCATCATTAACACGTTGTATCCAAATACGGCGATGGTTCCAATACATACCTTGAATCACACCAACCATAAATATAAATCCTCCAATACCGAGAATCCAAAGCGTCAAATCTTTTCTTACTGTAAGAGCTGTTGCATTTTGCATTTCCACACCTGCAAATGACATTTTATATTTATTATTCCCGTCAGGCTCTATGTTTTGCTGAATACCAACAAAACTCACTTCACCATCTGGTGTTTCAGGCGTGGACATTTTAAATACGAATGCAGGATTGTTTGGTAATTTTGTTTTTGTATTTGGTCTTCCATTTTCGTCAAAATAAAAATCAGGGAAATAGCTTAATAGTTCTAGAGAATAACCATTTCCTAAATCATATTTTTCTGTAGGATTCGCTAAATCTACTTTAATCGGTCCCCACTTTTGATTATTTTCTTTATTTTGCAAGTTAAAGGACATACTTTTAAATTCACTTTCTTTATAATCCACTTGATAAACAGCAAATTGATCAAATTTCAGCGGTTCATTCACTCGAATTTCCGCTTCTTTTACTTTTTCTAGTTTAGGTTTTTGTCCTGCTATATTTTCGCCTACCGCTTTATATAATACAGCGTTCGTTTGGAAGTTTTTCGCAATCATTTTATCGCCTACACGATCAATCGCTTCATCATAAACTTCCTTGTCCTTGCTTTTATCATAAACTTCCTTTATAAACTTCTCATTTTTTAAATAGTATTGACCATCCGTCCCTGGTATTTCTTTCGTTTCACCATCACGTAACCAAAGCGATTCGTCTACGTACATGCTCGGTAAAAAACGGAGCATCGCACCGAATAAAAAGATAATAAGACCGATATGGTTTACATATGGACCCCAACGCGAGAAACGTCCCTTTTCCGCTAAAACGTTTCCGTCTTCCACTTTTACATTATAGTTTCTTTTCTTTAAATTCATTTGTAATCTTTCCAAGTCACCATCTTGCGGAGTGCCAGTCCCGTATAACCTTTGTCTCTTTAAAAAGCTTGGATGTCTTTTTACACCTTGCTTTTTTAAAGCTTTATAAAGCGGAATGACACGATCCAAGCTACAAATCACTAGTGAAATCCCTATAGAAGCAATTAACATCATGTACCACAATGAACCGTATAAATTATTAAATCCTAATTGATAATATAATTGTCCTAAAAATCCGTACTCCTGCTTATAATATTCAGCTGGTGCAATCCCTGGAGTTATGTACATTTCTTGCGGAAAAATAGTTCCTATCGCTGAAGCAGCTAAAGTGATTACGATTAGCCATACACCCACTTTTACAGAAGAGAAAAAGCTCCAAATTTTATCGACTATCGTTTTTGTTTGCGTGAGAGATCTCCGAGCACTCCCCTCATAGCGCATATCCAATAGTTTTACATTTTCATTGCTTTCAAATGGTTTCCCACAAGCTTCACAAAAAACGGTTCCTATCGGATTAACATGTCCACATTCACACTTAATTTCTTTCAACACTCTCACCGCCCCTGTATCTATATGTACTATTGTATATTCCAACCTCAAGTTACCGCAATACTCAGAATTTTTAAACCGGAGGCACTATAGGTATGCACCTCGTATGTAAAGGCTTTCTTTCTTACGGAGTAATTTTCTTTAAATACCCTTCTAACTGTTCTTTCGTTTGTTCACCTATAATTTGCTCCACTACTTTTCCATCTTTATCAATCAAAAAGCTCGTCGGTAATGGACCCACTCCATATGTCCCTATAATCTTTTGTCCTTTATCAATTGCAACTGGGAATTTCAATCCATATTGGTTCACAAAGTTCTTTACTGCAATATCTGTTTCATCTGCATCTAACGCAATAATTTCAACGCCTTTTTCTTTATACTTTGGATATAATTCATTCATATAAGGCATTTCTTTTTCACAAGGTTTACACCAAGTTCCCCAAAAGTTTAAAAATACCCCTTTTCCCTTTAAGTCCTTTAACTCAATTTTCTTTCCTTCTAAATCCGTCACTACAAAATTTGGTGCTTCTTTTCCAATTTGCATTTTCTCTTTATCAGCGAAAAATCCTTGGTAGAGTGTAAATCCTACAGCACCACATAAAATGAGCAGAATGATTACACGAAATAATAAGCGATTTTTTTTCATATTGCCTCTCCTTTCCTCGACAAATGTATATATTATTTTCTGTAAATGTTGTATTGAATAAATCACCAGCAGAGCACTCCACTGGTGAATTTTTAACTCTATAGCTTATCTTGGCTTTGTAGAAGCTAGTGCACGTAATTGTTTCACCTCATGTGGCGTCAATTCTCTTGCATCACCAGGTCGCAGGCTCCCTACTTCTAAGAAAGCATAGCGTTCACGTTTTAATTTCACTACTTTACAATCTAACGCTTCAAACATACGACGTACTTGACGATTACGTCCTTCATGAATCGTTAATTGTACAATCGCCATCTCTTTACGCTTGTCCCAAGAAATAATTTTCACATTTGCTGGTGCTGTTTTTCCATCTTCTAATGCAACACCTCGTTCTAACATGCGAATTTTCTCACCTGTTAATGGCCCTTTAATTTTTGCAACATACGTTTTTTCAACTTTATATCTCGGATGCATTAATACGTTTGCAAATTCCCCATCATTTGTCATCAATAATACGCCAGACGTATCATAATCTAAGCGTCCGATTGGGAATAAACGTTGTCTAATTTCAGGGAAAAAGTCTGTTACAACATTTCTTCCTTTATCATCTGATACACTTGAAATTACACCAGTTGGTTTATATAGTAAAAAATAAACAGGTTCTTCTTTTTCAAGAGGGATGTTATTTACTTCTACTTTATCTTGAGGAGTTACTTTTGTTCCTAACTCCTTCACTATTTTCCCATTAACTTTCACTTTCCCTTGCTGAATTAATTCCTCAGCCTTTCTTCTCGATGCAATACCTGCTTGCGCAATCACTTTTTGTAATCGTTCCATTTCTTTTTTTCACCTCGAATTAATCTTACCTTACATTAGAAAGACTTGGCAACCGCATATGCTTTACGGCTATTTGCTCCATCTCACTTAAACAACATAGCAACGATAATAAACATATAAAGGTCAAATCATGTTTTTATCCTTTATTATTGTCCACATTTTTCATATTTCTCACAATAAAAATTCACCATTTTGTCAAAAATACCGCATAAAAAAACCACTATTAAACTACACGTTAATAGTGGTCGTATACGTATTATAAGCTAAATACCGTAAAAAATGAATAGCATTACCGAAACAATAGGGAAACAAACACAATTGAACAAATAATTCCGATTAAATCTGCAAAAAGTCCTACCTTTAATGCATCTCCCATTTTTCTAATACCAACAGCCCCAAAGTATACTGTTAATATGTAAAAGGTCGTATCTGTGCTACCTTGCATCGTTGAAGCTAACCTACCAATAAACGAGTCTGGCCCATATGTAGCGATTAAGTCGGTCGTAATACTTAAACCAGCAGATCCCGAAATCGGACGTATAAGTGCAAGTGGAACGATTTCGGCTGGTACATGAATAAAGTCTAACATCGGCTTCATTACCGATATCATCGCATCTAGAGCACCTGATGCCCGGAAAATAGAAATAGATACAAGCATCCCAACCATAAACGGCAAAATGGAAACCGCAATTTGAATCCCTTCTTTTCCGCCCTCAACGAACGATTCATACGTTGGAACTTTCTTTATCGTGCCATATAAAAGGATAAAACCAATTACACAAGGAATTACCCATAATGAAATTGTATTTACAATACTCATTTTTTCCGCCCCTTTCTACTCCTTCTCCGGTAAAAATAGCGGTCAATCCAAATCGCTCCAATCATCGATAACACTTGTGCTATAAATGTTACGCCAACGATTTCAGTAGGGTTTGCTGATTCATAAGTCATTCGAATTGAAATTACAGTAGTCGGAATTAATGTAATTGCTGATGTATTTAAGGCTAGAAACGTCACCATAGAACGACTTGCCGAATCCTTTCCTCCATTTAACTCTTTTAGTTGTTCCATCGCTTTAATACCAAGGGGAGTTGCTGCATTACCTAATCCAAAAAAGTTCGCCATCATATTTGATAAAATAAATCCCATTGACGGATGATCCTTTGGTATTTCTGGAAACAACCTTTTTACTATTGGCATAAAAAGTAATACTAACTTCTTTAACAATCCAGCTTCCTCGGCAATTTTCATTAAACCGAGCCAAAATACTAAAACACTAATAAGCCCTATACAAATCGTTACTGCATCTTTTGATCCTTCAAACACTGCTTTATTCACTTCTTCCATCGTTCCATTTATCATGGCATACACAATCCCGATAACTGCCATCGCTACCCATACGAGATTAACCATCTATCCCAACACCTATCATGTGAGAAAAAATTTCTTTCACATTATTCCAGTACATTCCCGTTGTGGCTACTAACTTCCGTTTGCTATAAAATAAATTACGTTCTCCAACTTTCTCATTGCCCACAAAAATTTCCGTTTTCCCAATTTTCACTCCATCCGAAGGTTTTACACTTTTATCAAATTCAACTTTTAATAACACATTCTTTCTTTCCTCTTCAGTTAAAGGTACAGAAAAACTATTTTTCGTATAAACATGGTTGGCATATTTTTTTTCATTTATTTCAGCTAGTGCTCCTTGTCCTAAAACTTTCGTTTGCTCATAGCGTTCAAAGCCTTTATCAAACAAATTCATATGATCATCCCAGTCGCTAGAAGCGCTCAAAGTTACGACAATTAAATCTAGTCCATCTTTTGAAGCCGTTGTGACAAGCGTCCGTCCTGCTTTCTTCGTAAACCCTGTCTTTCCCCCTGTTGCAAATTCATAATAAGATGTCACAAGCTTATGTTTGTTTTTCCACGGATAATCCCAAGAATCTGATTTATACGTTTTTGTCCCGAAAATTTTCTTGAAAGTCTCGTTCCCCATTGCATATTTCGTTAAAAGTGCCATATCATAAGCCGACGAATAATGCGATCCATCTCCGTCTAAGCCATGTGGGTTTGAAAAGTGAGTATCTTTCATTCCAATTTCTTTCGCCTTTTCATTCATTAAATATACGAACCCTTCTATACTCCCTCCCACATTTTCAGCAATTACTTGTGCTGCATCATTACCAGATCTAAGCATTAATCCGTAAACTAAATCTTCTAACTTCACTTTTTGTCCAGGTTTTAAATAAATTGCCGATCCTTCTACTCGTACAGCTTCATTACTAACCGATACTAGCTCTTTCATTTTTCCTGATTCAGCAGCTAACAAAGCTGTCATAATTTTTGTTATACTAGCAATTTTTTGTGGCTCATGTTCTAATTTTCCATATAGCACACGACCGGATTGTTGTTCCATTAAGACTGCGTTACGAGCACTGACACCACCGTTCATTTTTGCATATGTAGGAATCGGCATAACGCTTGCGTACATTATAATTAGCGTAATTATTATACAAATTCGTCTCATATTTCCCCCCCACGTCCTTTTGGCACTTTTTGTACAAGTGTATGCTTGGCCTTTTAAAATATGAACGAAATCTTCCTTCCACCTCCACTAAAAAAGACGCATGGAATATGCGTCTAATACGGTGTCCATTCAATTTGCTTCGCACTTTCAAATCTCTTTTCTACATCTGGCCAATTTACAACATTCCACCAATTTTTAATATATTCATCTTTTCGATTTTGATATTGTAAATAATACGCATGTTCCCATACATCCAGTACAAGGAGTGGTATCGTATCCCACTGTGTAAACAATTGATGAAGCGTGCTTTGCAAAATTTCTAACCTTCCTGAACGGGGTACCCATACAAGAATCGCCCATCCTGAACCTTCCACTTTAGAAGCTGCTTCTGTGAAATGCTTTTGAAAACGTAAAAAACTTCCGAAATCTTGCTCAATTTGTTGTGAAAAAGCCCCTCTCGGACTTCCACCACCATCTTTTTTCATGTTATTCCAAAATATCGTGTGTAAGTAATGACCTGATCCATGAAAAGCCGCTTCTCTTTCCCAATGCTTAATTAAATCAAATTGATTTGTTTTTCTCGCTTCTTCCATCATCTTCTCTGCTTTATTTAATCCTTCCACGTAACTACGATGATGTTTATCATGGTGTAACATCATAATTTCTTGTGAAATGTACGGTTCTAGCGCATTATATGGATAAGGTAATGGCGGGAGTGTATGCCCCCCAATCGGAACAGCTCGTTCGCTATCCCCTCTTTCACATAGTTCATATTCCTCTCCTTCTTGCATAAATACTTCCTGTAAATGGTGTTGAATATGTTCTACATCATCACTTATTTCATACATAAACTCGGCATCTGTGTCGTATTCATGCTCTTTCATACGCTCTAATAACGTTTGAATTTTATAAGCCAGCATATGGACATCATACACTTCCATTGCACGGCTATCTAATACTTGAAGAACACTTTCACACCAGCTTTCTACTTCATGAAAGTAATCTGTAAATACACCTTGCTGACTCATGTCACACCTCCTTGACGCTATCCACTTTAACTATATTCAATTAAAATCCCTTATATAACTGGACAAACGGAAAAGAAGCTAAGTTTCCTTAGCTTCTTTTCCTTAATTAATATTTGTGCAACATTTTTGTTTGGTAATCTGTCTCATAATATTCTAGTTCCTCACGCATCAATTGAAATTTACCTTCTAAATCCTTCATCATTCGTTCTGTAGATCCAGGGGGGATTTGCTGAAAAACAATAGAATTTTTCCCTGTATAAGCAGAACGACTATTTTCATACCAATGATCATTCTTTGGCGAAAAAAACTCTGCAATTACTTGATGGTAAATCTTATATAAAACTTTTTCAGCTGCGGTCTTTCTAAATGGTTGGCTATTTAACAAAACAAAACATGCATCAAGTCCTTCTTCACAAAAAACAAGAAGTCTTCTTATTGATGCTAATATCCCTTTATAATATTGCTCGTTTCCTGTTGGTGTCTCCTCCAATAAAGAAGGTAACGTATGATAATTTACATAATTAGTTATCAAGGAAATTACATCTTCTAAAAATATAGAAACTTGTTCTGTTTGATTTTCAACCATCAAATTAGACATGGCTTCTCTCTCCTTTGCCGTTTTACGCTATTTCTACTCTTTTATTTTTATGTAATTCAGCTAATATTTCTTGTACTTTCGCCACTGTTCCCTCGTCAAAGTATCGTTGAAAGTCTGTCACTTCATTGAGATACAAGCGCTTCTGCGCGCGTAGCTCTTTATTGTTCACTAAACAAGCGATCGCTACAATATCTCGTAAATATACGTCTTGTTCTTCTACTTTATAAACTGGATTTCCTTCAAAAGGAGTAATTTCTTGTAAAATTTCTTCAAAATATCGAACATATAAGACAGAAAAGGTTTTCTCTTGATTATTTAATATATATGTCACTTCAGATCTATTAAAAAAATCTTCTGATGTATTCGGTTTTGCTTTTTCTAACTCATATCCTGCATAACCTATTATAATCATCTACTTCCCCTCTCTTCCTTCTTTCACCTTATCTTAACCTAATTTTATAATAAACGAAATATTCTTTTAAATATAACCTATATAAAAAATAGCTTCCCTATACAGGAATTTACCTTTTTATTTTTCTTGAAGTTTGTCATAATAATATTATTGTCTCAGTTTTCTTACACAAGGAGAGTTGTATTTATGTCGTTTTCATGGAAACGTTTCTTACAAATCGGGAAAATAATCTTCCCATTTGTTGTCTTAACAATTGTTTTCTTTCAAGCTAAAAAAGAATTAGCAGGCATTTCTTTTTTAGAAGCAATTGAAACAATTAAAAACATTCCAACTGGTGGAGTATTTTTAGCGATTACACTCGGTGCATTTGCCGTTTCAACAATGTTCTTTTATGACTTTGTTATGCTTCGTTACTTAAAAGCAGATATACCCGTACAAAAGATTTTCCGCATCTCATGGATTGCAAACACTTTAAATGGATTTATCGGTTTTGGTGGTCTTGTTGGTGCCGGTGTACGTACAATGCTATATCGTCCACATATAAAAGAGAATGGGAAACTTATTAAAAGCATTGCTTGGATGACAACCGCTTTTATTAACGGATTAGCCATTCTGTCATTCCTCGGCCTTATTGGAATATTAGACACTAGTTTTATTCTGCACGAAAAACCTTGGTTATGGCCTGTTCTTATCTTCTTTGCTCTTTTCGTTCCTATATATATTGGGTTTTCTAAAATTAAAAATAGAAAAACAAAACAGCTAGACGGACAAGCGGATGAAGAAGAAGAGAAAAATCCAACTGTTTTATATTCATTAGTTTCATTAGTCGAGTGGGTATCTGCTGGTATCGTTATGTACGTCATTTTAATATTGTTTGGAATTGATATCGAATTTCAAAAGTTTTTAGGTGTTTATGTAATTGCTGCTTTAGCTGGTGTCGTAAGTCTTGTGCCTGGTGGCCTTGGTTCATTTGATCTTGTTTTCTTAACCGGACTAGGACAATACGGAGTTGATACAGGCGTATTACTCCCCGCTATGTTATTATATCGACTTGTCTATTACATCTTACCATTCTGCCTTGGTCTCATTTTTGCGGCATTTGAAATGACAGGAGCGGCCATAAAAAAAATTGAAGATAAACCATTTATTGCACCTGCATTAGAAACAACTGGTGTAATTTGGACTTTACAACGTGATTTTTTAGGGAAATTAGGTTCATGGGCATCCGCCGCTTTAACAGTATTCGCTGGCTTAATGGTTATTCTATCAACAATTTTACCGACTAGTATTAACCGAGCTCACGCCTTACATATTTTAGCTCCAAAGCACCTTATTCAATTTTCTTTTAGCTTATCATTAACATTCGGTATTCTCCTTCTGATTCTTTCGCGAGGCATATATTATGGAACAAAGCGTTCTTACTATATGACGATTGTTTCTTTAATTGGAGCAGCAATCTTTAATACCCTAAAAGGAATTGATATTGAAGAAACCTTTATTTTATTAATCGTACTTGCTGTGTTGTATATGCTTCGGAAAAGATTTGTACGCGAGAAAATGGAAGTCTCTCTTTCTGACATCGTAAAAGTATTTATCTTCTTATTGCTTACCTTATATTTATATAAAAACTTAGGTATTTTATTTGCAGGCGCAAAAGAAGCATTCCAACCCGATTTTGTCGTTCGAAACATTACACAAGTTAAACGAAGTGCATTAGCAGCCGCCTTTTTCGTTCCTACTTTTTTACTTATCGGTTCACTAATTGCCAATCGTTACCGCAGTGAATTTCCCGGGCAACCAGCTAATGATAAAAGGTTAGAAAACTTCTTAGAGGAACATGGTGGGAACGTACTGAGCCATTTAGGTTTTTTAGGAGATAAACAGTTCTTCTTTAGTAGTGACGGAAAAGCACTTCTTCTCTTTTCAATTACTGGAAAACGTCTTGTTGTACTAGGTGATCCAATTGGTAATCCATCCTCCTACCGCACTGTGTTGCAAGAATTTTTAGCTGAAGCTGATCGATTTGGGTATATTTGCGTATTTTATCAAATTGAAAGTAAATGGATGAGCTTATACCACGATTTCGGCTACAACTTCTTTAAACTTGGCGAAGAGGCTGTCGTTGATTTAGATACGTTTACAATAACAGGAAAAAAACGTGCTGGTATGCGAGCTACTTTCAACCGTTTTGAACGAGAAGGTTATACATTCTCCATCCATAAGCCGCCATTCTCAGACGAATTATACGAGGAATTAAAGAAAGTGTCTGATGCTTGGCTCGGCGGAAAAAAGGAGAAAGGATTTTCACTTGGGTACTTCGATCGTGAGTATATTAGTCGTGCCCCTATCGCTACATTATCTGATGCAGAAGGAAAAATCATTGCATTCACAACCTTTATGCCAGTATATCAAAGTGGCATATTATCTGTTGATTTAATGCGTTATTATCCAGATGCCCCTAGCGGAATTATGGATGCAATTTTTATCCACTTATTCCACTGGGCAAAAGAAAATGAATACCATTCCTTTAATATTGGTATGGCACCTCTCTCAAATGTCGGTTTATCAACGCAATCGTTCTGGTCTGAACGAGTTGCTGCTGCAATATTTAATAACGTTCGTTACACATATAGCTTCAGCGGTTTACGACATTTTAAAGAAAAATACAAACCTGCATGGAGCGGCAAATATTTAGCATTTCGAAAGAATCATTCTTTACCAATTACAATGCTCTCTGTAACAAAATTAATAGGAAAACGAAAAAACAGCTAAGTACTTAGCTGTTTTTTCGTTTTTGCACTTGTATACTAAACTCCTTTTCATACTTCTTACCATTTATATAGAAATTCCCCCATATTTTATATGTTCCTTCTTCTGGAAATGTAATACGATATTGTAATTGCTCCTCCATATCAACAGGAATGGCGTATAAAAAATGTTCCCTCGTTTCATCAACGATATAAAGAGCGTTGACTTCACCTCTTCCTGAATTTAATTTCAGCTTTTCTCCCTTTTTCGCTTGAAACTGAAATGTTAATGTCGCTACCTCATTCGGATGTAATGCACCAAATAAAAGAGACACTTGATGCTCTCCTATATTTTTTGTAAGTACAGTATCAACAGGTAGTTTCTTTTTATTCTTGTCCTTGTTTTTCTCCTTTTTTTCTTCACCAAAATCTTTCTTAGAAAATGATTCCACGGACTTGTTTTCATCTTCATACAAAAATATCGTGTACTCTTCACCTTTCGCTACATCTGAAGATAGCTTATACGATCCATTTCCAGCAAATATAGGCTTCGTTTGTTGTATATTTTTCAAATTCCCATCCACTATCACTGCTCGAATTTGATCGTTCACACCACGAACTTCATTATTCATTTTATTTAGCAATTGAAACGAAATATCGACTTTTTCATTTCCCTTTTTATTTTTCACATCCCATTTCACTTCTTGAACATCTCCGGTCGTTTCTACAGTTTCTTGATATTTTTTTATGTAAAATCCTCCTGCCACGACAAGTACTAGTGCAATAAGCCCAATGACAAGATTTTTCAAAATATCACCTACCATTTTTATTGTCTTTATTCATGCAAAACTTCTTAAATATATATTCTAGGTGATGATTCATGAAATCCTCCTATTTTGTACACATTACAAATTTTAAAAAGGTTTTGATTGACAGGATTCATAGTGTATAATGCAAATGATATTGATTTCTATCAATACATAATAAGGAGGACTTTTCATGAGTGTACATATTGAAGCAAAACAAGGCGAAATCGCTGAATCTATTCTATTACCTGGTGATCCATTACGTGCAAAATATATTGCTGAAACATTTTTAGAGGATGTTACTTGTTATAATAACGTGCGTGGCATGTTAGGTTTCACTGGAACTTACAAAGGAAAGCGTGTATCTGTTCAAGGTACAGGTATGGGTGTTCCTTCTATTTCTATTTATGTAAACGAATTAATTCAAAGCTACGGAGTGAAAAACTTAATTCGTGTTGGGACATGTGGTGCCATTCAAAAAGATGTTAAGGTACGTGACGTTATTATTGCGATGACAGCTTGTACAGATTCTAATATGAACCGCTTAACATTCCCAGGTTTTGATTTTGCTCCTGCTGCAAACTTTGATCTTTTAAAGAAAGCTTACGATGCTGGAACAGAAAAAGGATTACACGTTCGTGTTGGTAACGTATTAACAGCAGATGTATTTTATCGTGAGAGCATGGACATGGTTAAAAAACTTGGAGATTACGGTGTATTAGCAGTAGAGATGGAAACAACTGCTCTTTACACATTAGCAGCTAAATATGGTGTAAATGCATTATCTATCTTAACAGTAAGCGACCATATCTTCACTGGTGAAGAAACAACATCCGAAGAGCGTCAAACTACATTTAACGAAATGATTGAAATCGCTTTAGATGCAGCAATTCAGCAATAGCACACTAAAGAACTTGTCATACGTCTGGCGAGTTCTTTTTTATGCTAAAATACTTCGACAGTCACTGCCCCTTCTCTTTATGTGACTTTCTATAAAAAACTACTTTAGAGAGAGACAGATTTCTCCCCTCTACTTTTTTGTAACCTTTGTTATAATTAAGGAATCATTTATATTACAGTATTTTTCATACGAGGTGAAACAGTGAAGAACAGAAGCATCGTCTTTAAACTATTTTTATTAACATCAACTTTATTTACAATCATATTTCTCCTTTTTTTCCTTGGACAATCTCTATTTTTAGAGAAGTTTTACATTAATAAAAAAGTAAAAACCGTTCAAACGGCTTTTGAAAAATTCGTAGATAATTACGAAAAAAGCGACCAAGGCTTTGAGGTAACTAGAAAATTAAAACAAGAATTTCATGATAAAACAAATGCCGAAATCCAATTTTTAGATTCTAAAGGAATTATTCAAAGTGACAACAATTACTACATTGATGTCATTAATCCTAAAAATAATGAAACATATTCCATTCCGCTCAATAATCTTTTAACGCCCGAAGAATATCAGAAATTCGAAAACTTAGGATTGAAAAAAGATGGCATGATAAACGTCGTCGGTTTGGTACAAGGGAACACAATAACGCCACTAGAATTGACAACAAATTATAATCGATGGCAAAACGAACGTATCAATTCAGATTTTCAATCCATTAATGGCAACCCTTCTAAAAATAGACTTACAAACCGATACAAAACTGCGACTCAAATTGAGTTTACTGGTATTGTATCTAAATTACAGCTTCCATCAAAAGCCGAGGTTCGTCTTGCAAATGATTTTGAAACATTACAAGCCGTTCAATATTTTGCAGAGATTATTAGAAATGGCACTGCTAACTCGCAGCAATTAAACACTTATATACTAGATGGCGGAGAGAATATAAAAAATAGTATCTTTGTAAAACCTATTATGGAAAACGGAAAAATTACAGAATACGCTTTTGCGATAGCATCTTTGCAACCTGTTAATGAAGCGATGCTCGTTTTAAAGGATTATTATGTCTATGCCTTAATTATCGTGTTTCTCGTTATTATTTTGTTATCCTTCTACTACTCAAAAATCATTGTTAAACCATTAATTAAGATAAATCGCGTTACAAAAAAAATGGCCAACTTTGATTTTAGCGAGAAGTTACCTGTTGTAGCAGATGATGAAATTGGTGGATTATCAAGTAGTATTAATACACTCTCTGTAAATTTAAAAGATCGAATCGACCGATTAAATGTTGCAAATACAAAATTACAACAAGATATCGAACGCGAACGTCAATTGGAAAAAACGAGAAAAGAATTCATTTCTGGTGTATCTCATGAATTAAAAACACCACTTAGTGTTATTCGTAGCTTCGCTGAAGGTATTCAAGATGGCGTAAGTAAAGATACGACATATTATACAAATGTTATTTTAGAAGAAACAGAAAATATGAACAGGCTTATTGTTGAAATGTTAGAATTAGCAAAACTTGAATCTGGTACGTACAAACTAGAAATGTCGACATTCTCAATCGGTGAATTAATTCAACAAGTCTATACAAAATTATTATTTAGCATGGAAGAAAAACATTTACAAGTGGACATCCAGGCCGACGCTTCTCTATTTGTTAAAGCGAATCGTAGTCGTATTGAGCAAGTAGTTGTGAACTTACTTAGTAATGCAATTCGATACACTCCAGATGGAGAAAGAATACACGTCTCTGTTGTAGAAGCGGAAGATATAGTGAAAATCGAAATTGAAAACACAGGCAATCCTATTCCAGAAGAAAGCCTTGAAAAAATTTGGGATCGCTTCTACCGTTTAGACGCTTCTCGTAGCCGTCATACTGGAGGTACCGGCCTTGGGCTATCTATTGTAAAAAACATTTTAGACTTACATCGCGCTGAATACGGCGTGTATAATACAACTAATAGTGTTGTATTTTATTTTAATTTACAAAAAGTGAAAGAAGTCAAATAATTTGTCTTAATTTCACTAGGAGTTCACATGAAATTCACACTCTCCCTTTATAGTAAGAAACAAGTTAATCCTTTCCTTTACACATATAAAAGAGGAGAGTGCGTGAAATGAAACAAGCAGGACAACCTATTCAAAACGAAAAACAATTAGAAACTATCAAAAATATACTTTTACAATCTTCGAAACGTGATGGCTTATTATTCGTATTAGCTGTAAATTCTGGCTTGAAAGTAAGTGAAATCTTACAATTAAAAGTTAGTGATGTAATCGATGAAAATGAAAATGTTCGCCATTCCATTTTATTTTACAATGAAAAAGTAAAGAAACATAAATGGTTTGCTGTAAATGAAGACTTACAGCACGCAATCGAAGACTACATGAAAGAACGTAAAACTTGGAAACGTAATGAACCATTATTAAAGTCTCAAAAAGGAACAAAGTCTATTACGAGACAACATGCATGGTACATTTTAAACAAAGCTGCAAAAGAAGTTGGATTAGAAGGGATTAGCTCACATACACTTCGAAAAACTTGGGGCTATTGTGCATACAAATCAGGTGTTGATATTGCATTTTTACAACACTTCTTTGATCATAGTACTCCATCAAAAACTTTAAAGTATATCGGTATTGCTTAATAACTCTTATACATAAAAAAGGTTACCATTTGTAAATTTGGTAACCTTTTTTATGTTTCATATTCTCTTTTCTTGTCTCTCCTATACTGTAATGGTACTCTAATAGTAAGGGGGAGAAATTATGAACACATTAACAATTGAATTACCGAAAGATACGGCTGAAAAACTTGATTTATTAAAGCAAGCTTATGAAAAGAAAACAGGTGCTACAATTTCTGAAAGCACTCTCGTTCAAACACTTATCTCAAAAGAATTTATCCAGGCGATAACTCCTTTTGATTTACAACAATTCGTCAATGGAAAAGAACAGCATTAATTGCTGTTCTTTTTTTATTTATTTTCAAAATATCAAAAGTTTTTTATTTATTTTCCGAAAAACTATTGACTATGATAATGATAACCATTATCATTTATTACGAAGCCAACAATTGATGAATCAACCAAACGCTCAGTAACATTGTTACCCCTCTTTTTCATATAGAAAAGCATTGTACATTCCCCCTGTTTGTACAGTGCTTTTCTTGTTTGTATTTATTCAAATAAATTTAATTGCTCTGGTTTCGGTTCGCCATATGTAATATTCGCCATTTCCATCAACTGTTTCGCATTATCCGCCGCATCCCCACCCGAATTATTGTTAAACAAAACGTATATGTCCTTAGTCTTTTTTTTCAATTGCTCTAATCGGTTTACCCATTCTTTCAACTCATTATTATTGTAGCGATATAAACAACGAACCGCTCTCCAATTTTCTCCTTTGTCAAGCCATCCATGAACATTCCGACCATGAAAACGTATTAACGCCATGTCTGAGTTTGTTGCCTCTAATACAAGCGGTACTGATCCTATTCCTGCCTGAGGCTCATCGCAAATTGTATGAATCCATTTTTCTTGTTCTAAAAATTGTAACGTCTTATCTCTCATTTCTGGATAAAACCATGTTTGATTCCGAAACTCTATTGCACATGGGAAATCTTCCATTTTTTCTTTCGTGTATCGAAGTAAATCTACATTTTTCACTTTACAATCGAACCATGGTGGATATTGAAATAAAATCATTTTTAATTTATTCGCTTCTATTAAAGGCAGAATTGATTGTTTATACACATCAAACATCTCATCAAACGTAGAAAAAGGGATTTCCCCTTTCATATGCCCTGTCATTCCTTGATATGCTTTTACGACAAATGAAAAATCTTTTGGTGTTTCCATCGCCCATTTCGTATAATTTCGTGCAGGTTGCATCGCATAAAATGAACTATCTACTTCCACAATAGGAAAATGCTCACTATATGTTCGTAGTTTATTTCTATTTTCATAGGGATTTATATATAAAGAATCATGATCTCCCCATCCCGTCACTCCAATAAACAACAAACGAATTCCTCCCTTCCCAACTTCAGCTTACACTCATTCGATATTACTTCACAAAAATACCATCCGACCAATTTCATAAAGTAGCTCTTTCTTTAAGAGTATCCGTATAAAAATATGATATACTAAATGGAAGAATTTTTAAATTGAGGGGTTATTTATTTATGCTTCCAAACGATGCTATTGTATCTCATGAAAAACGAATAGAAGAACTAGAAAATAAAGTACGTTTTTATGAAGAACTTGTGGATCAATTACCACATCATTTCACATATAAAAATCCACATATCGGTTTACAAATTAAAAAAACACGAACAACCCATTCCATTCAAAACATACGTAAAGAGAATACAGAGGCTGACTTTCAACTTACTTGCGATTCATTATTTTTATTTGAACAACTCGAAAAACACTTTGTTCATATTTTTGATGCTTTTTCACATCATGTAACCTTTATTGATAGCAAAGGCAATATTACTTTATGTAATCAAGCTGCTGCAGATGATTTTGGTGTAATACGAAACGAAATAATCGGCAAGCCAATTCAACAATTATTAAATTTGCCAGAAGAAAAAATTAAAGCTATTGAAACATTAAAAACAGGAACTGAAATATATAATGAAGAAGTATTAGACAAAAACTACGGCATCGTAAACAACCGCATTATTCGTGATTATAATGGAGAGATTTTCCGAGTTATTAGTGTATTTCATTATTTAAATACAGAACGTGATGCCGAAAAATTTTCCCTAGCTGGGCGAATTGCAGCTGGGATTGCACATGAAGTACGAAATCCCCTTACAACGGTACGTGGGTACTTGCAATTTCTACAAGACAGCGTTTCTCCATCCAATAAAGAATTATTTAAAAGTCTACTCATCCCTGAATTAGATCGTGCAAATAGTATTATTACAAAATTTTTAGCTATTTCAAAAACGCGTGAATTTACTAGAGAACATTTTCCAATTAATACGTTTTTACGCGAGTATATTCAACAACTACTCGCTAGTGAAGTTTTTTTGCACAACATTTCTATTGACTATGACTTTTCTGCCGAATTAGATGGTGTACTCGTCAATATTGATCGTCATGAACTCGTGCAAGTTTTTTTAAATTTATTTCAAAATGCTGTCGATGCTCAAGGTGAAGAACCTCTTTCTATTCAAATTACTAGTTATCGTTTAGATAATTTTGTTCGTATTACTTTCAAAGATAATGGAATCGGCATTCCTCCAGCTATTCAAGAATATATATTTGATCCGTTTTTCTCTACAAAAGACTCAGGAACAGGACTGGGATTATCAGTAACGAAGAAAATTATTCAAAATCATAATGGCACATTAAAAGTTACTAGTGATCAAAATGGTACAACTTTCACTATCTCTATTCCAATTTCACCTAAAACAAACCATGAAAGAATTAATCATTAAAAATGTTGGACTATTCCACGAACTGCACGCCAATTGTTAGATATAACCTAACAATTGGCGTGCAGTTTTTTTATTATAGCCTATTCTTTTTTACTTAATAGTAGTGTATCCATCACGAATTCAGTTTAATTTTCATTTTATTATATAGCAAAGACTATTTATTCTATAAAAGAAAGGAATGAAAAGATGTCCAACAAAAATAAAGGGAAAGCATTCTATGGTAATGATTGTTGCGAAGTAAGAGCTTGCAGTTATATTAATATCTCTAAGTCCGAACTTAAAGAGTATGTTAGACTTCTTCAAGCTCTTGCTCAAAATATTCAAGCTGTATTTCAAAACCCTTCTCAAGATAATATTGATATCCTAAATAATCTTCAAAAACTCCTCAGTTGCTTAGATTTATCACCCGCACAAGAAAAAATCGGAAACTCCATTATTGCTAACCTATTAACTATCCTAAAGACATCACCTTTCTCATGCGGAGCATTATACGTTGAACTACAAAATCTGCTTAATTATTTATTGTATATTGCTAAGTTATTCAAAATCAATTGCTGTACTATCGATAAACTCGTTAAGCTCATTACAAAAATTCAAGCTATCCTAGTGCAATATGGATCAGGTTGCCTTGGCGGAGGAGCAATAGGGCCGGCGGGTGCTACTGGCGCTCAAGGGCCAGTGGGTGCTCAAGGTGCTACCGGTGCTCAAGGGCCAGCGGGGGCTCAAGGTACTACTGACGCTCAAGGGCCAGCGGGTGCTCAAGGTACTACTGGCGCTCAAGGGCCAGTGGGGGCTCAAGGTACTACTGACGCTCAAGGACCAGTGGGGGCTCAAGGTACTACTGACGCTCAAGGGCCAGCGGGTACTCAAGGTGCTACTGACGCTCAAGGGCCAGCGGGTACTCAAGGTGCTACTGACGCTCAAGGGCCAGCGGGTACTCAAGGTGCTACTGACGCTCAAGGGCCAGCGGGTACTCAAGGTGCTACTGGACCGGCGGACACACCACTCCCTGTAACTATAGCAGCAATAGAAAATTCTAATCCACAAACTATATCTCCTGGAACAAACATCCAATTTAATCAAATTTTCAACTTAAATAACATCAATTTTAATGACACTTCAGATACTTTAACTATTTTAGAAACAGGAGTATACGATATTAGTTTCTCAGCATCTACAACCTTCCCGGGTTCTTCACCGTTTGGATTCGGTATTTCATTCAACGGTCAACCACCTACTCGTAATTTTTCAACTAACGTTATCGGTGGCGCGGTTTCTTTCTCCACAATTGTTACTTTAACAGCTGGTACAACACTCTCTGTACAACCTACAGCAAATACTATTTCTATTCCTAACACCGGTGACACAACAGCTACGCTATCAGTCTTCCGAATTTACTAACTTTTAGTTTTTATCTTATTTTTGAACGACCAAGAATATTTGATTTATAGGAATCTGTATTATTTTGATTGTATGTTAAATCTCTCTTTTAATAAAAAGAATTACTTATGTTGGAGGATAAGTACTCCTTCTTTACGTTTCTTTACTTCAAATTTACTCTAGCTTAATTCTCTTTTTGTATGATGAATAGTGAAGACAAAGACATGAAAGAGGGATGATAATGAGAATTATATCACTGACACGTTTTTGGTTTGTTCTTATGGTATGCATAATTTTATGTATAGGATTTCTTTTAACCCTAAAATATTCAAACATTTCAAAAGCAGAAAGAAAAACAGTTCCATACGAACTTCTGTATACAAAACAAAACAACATCCCGTATTCCTCTTCCACACAAAATGAAAAAAAAGTTATAAAAGGAATGCTTATTACAGAAGCTTCTAGTTATGAAAACCTACTTCAAATCGCCGAAACGATTAAAGATCAATATAAAACTAAAGACGTTGATGAAATAACACTCTCTATCCATAATGAAAATGCCGGAATTTATGAAGAGGAATTACCATATGAACCTATTAGTAAAGGAATAATAACCGTCACGTATGATTCTCAATCCTTCGGCAGGACCAATGTTACGCTAAATAAATAAACTGAAGCTTTAATCAGTGGAGCTTTTCCCATCCCCACTGATTATTAAGCTAAACCAATCAAATTTTTATAGGCAGCTCGATTCTCACCTAACTTCTTTTCTTTTGCTACATTTTAAACCGAGATAAAATCACTCATTTCTCATAAAAAAGAGGCGAACTCGTTATTCGCCTCTTTTTTTACCAAAATGGAATCCACCCTTTTACTTTATCTATCCATTCATTTTGCTGTTCTTTTCTTTGTTGTTCCTCTTCTTTTCGTTTTTTCTCTTCTTCTTTCCTTCGTTTTTCTTCCTCAATCGTTTTTAATTGTTTTGTATAATCCGCCTCAGGTATTAGTGATAACTGAAATGCCTTTTGAGTTGGATTTCCATTCGCTTTCTTCATAATGTCCCGGAACATTGTCGTTGTAATTTGGCTGCCTCCTGGCACATAATGCTCACTATCCGTTTTATCATACCCTACCCAAATCGCACCTACTAAATCCGGTGTGTAACCAACAAACCACGAATCCTTCGCACCAGTGCTTGGTCCATTTACAAGCTGGGTAGTCCCTGTCTTGCCTGCGGTATCGATATTATTAACTTTCGCTTTTTCACCTGTTCCCCTTTCAATAACACCTTTTAATAAGTATGTCATCTTTTGGGCAACTTTCTCGTTCGTCACACGAGTTTCTTTCTTATACCATTTTCCAATTGTTTCCCCTTCAGCATTTTGGATTTCTCTAATGGCATGAGCTTCTACTTGGACACCATCATTTGCAAGTGCGCTATACGCTTGAGCCATTACAAATGGAGAAGTCCCTACATGCATACCTCCTAAAGCAATCGGATACGTACGGTCTTCAGGCTCTAATGGAATACCAAACCGCTCTAAAGATTTCAATCCTTTATCTAATCCAATTTGCTCTAATAGCCAAACTGCTGAAACATTATATGACTTTGCCACTGCTTCATACATCGTCACATTACCATGGAACGTATGATCACTATTTTGTGGTGCATATTCTTTAATATTAAACGGTTCATCTTTTAAGACATCATATACTTCATATCCTTGCTCTAACGCTGGCACATACACTGCAAGAGGCTTTAACGTTGAACCTGGCTGCCTTTTTAATTGTGTTGCATGATTAAACTGTAAAAATTGATAAGGACCTCTACCTCCAACTAAAGCCGGAACACCGCCAGTTTTTGGATTCATAAGGACCACTCCAGTTTGCATAAGCTGATCTGAACCACTATCTTTAAAATAACTATCATTATTCACAACATCTTCAACCGCTTGTTGTTTTTTCGGGTCAAGTTCCGTATAAATACGATAACCACCTGCTAAAATTTCATTTTGTGTTAATTCATACTTGTCCATCGCTTCTCTAACAATATAATCTACGTATTGAGAATATTTCCCCTTATATTTATCGTCAACACCACGTCGTAATACAAGACCTGATTCTTTCTCCTGATTATATTGTTCTTCAGAAATATATCCTTGCTCCTTCATTAAACCTAATACGACATTACGTCTTTCAATTGATTTATTAAAGTTTTTATACGGCGAATACGCAGATGGCGCTTTAATTAATCCCGCAATCGTTGCAGCTTCTGAAATTGTTAAGTCTTTTACCTCTTTATCAAAATACGATTTAGCTGCTCTTTTTATCCCCCAAGCACCTTCACCAAAATAAATTTGATTCATATACATTTCAATAATTTCATCTTTCGTATAAGTACGTTCTATTTTTTTCGTTAGAAAGTACTCCTTTATTTTCCGTGAGTATGTACGGTCTTGCGTTAAAAATACATTTTTCGCAAGTTGTTGTGTAATTGTACTACCACCTGCCACAACTTCACCGGCTGTAATGTTCTTAAATACAGCACTTATGATTCCACTATAGTAAATACCATGATGACTAAAAAATTCCTTATCTTCTACTGCAACAATTGCTTGAACCATAATATCAGGAATATCTTTCCTTTTAACCCCTTCGGCTTTAGAAGAAGCTAATTTAGTCGCAACTTCATTATTTGCATCATAAATTAAAGTCGGTTGTGGAACAGCTTGTTTTAATTCAGATATATCTTGAATGGAAATTATTATATTTACAACAATAAATAGAATAGCAAGTAAACTTCCCAATACAATTAATGAATTGCGTAGTTTCTTCCTCTTATTGAACCACTCAAGCGTTTTTTTAAAGTGAGTGTTCTTCAATTTCATTCGTTCACTTCCTTCATTTGTTTACACTCTTCTTTTTAAAAGGAAGAATATACCTCCTTTTAAATTTATTATAATAACGTAGTCGTTCCTATAGTGTAAAGCTTTTCTTTCACATTCATACTTTTCACAAGAAAAGGACATTCTACAAGTAAGATATTCACTATTCAGTATTAATATTATTAATACAACTACGTGAGTTATGTTAAGTTTTTGTAAATTTTTCGATAAAATGTTTTAAAAAACGACAGTTTTTTGTTAGAATTGACTAGCCAATATATTTTACATATATTACTTTTGTGGGGGTAACAATAATGGTCTTTAAATCAAAAAAAGATAAATTTTCTGAAATGCTAATGAATGTTTCCGAAAATTTAAAAGAAGGCGCGCAGTTTTTCGTGGAGTATAAAATTAAAAATGCTAGCGATTTAAAAGAGTTTTCTATGCGCATGAAAGAGTACGAGTCAAAAGGTGACTCATTTATTCACGAAATCATTATGGAGCTAAACAAAGCGTTTATTACTCCTATTGAACGTGAAGACATCCTACAGCTTGCAATGAGTATGGATGATGTATTAGACGGATTAGATCATAGTGCTGGTCTATTCGAAATGTATTCTATTACAGAAGCTGATGAATACATGATTAAATTCGTAGAAGCAATTAATCAATGTGCGATTGAAATTGCAAACTCTGTTGAATTACTGTCTAAAAAGAAATTAGTCGATATTCGTACAAATGCGATTAAGATTAAGGATTACGAGTCACAATGTGATGATATTCGCCGTCATGCGATTAAGCACCTATTCTCTCGTGAGAAAGATCCGATTAAGATTATTCAATTTAAAGAGATTTACGAAGAGCTTGAAGAAGTAGCTGATAGCTGTCAAAGCGTTGCAAACGTATTAGAAACAATCATTATGAAGAACGCGTAAGGAGTTTGATCATGGATACACTCTTGATACTGACCGTTTTAGTAGTCATTTGCGCTTTAGCTTTTGACTTTATCAATGGATTTCACGATACAGCAAACGCTATTGCAACGGCTGTTTCAACGAAAGCTCTAAAGCCTAGACATGCAATTATTATGGCAGCTATTATGAACTTTTTAGGTGCGATGACATTTACAGGTGTAGCAAAAACTATTACAAAAGATATCGTTGACCCATTTGCTTTACCTAATGGTTCTCTTGTAATTTTAGCTGCTTTGCTTGCGGCAATAGCTTGGAATTTACTCACTTGGTACTATGGTATTCCAAGTAGTTCTTCGCATGCAATAATTGGCTCAATCGCTGGTGCAGCAATTGCTGCTGCTGGTGTTAACGCATTAAACTATAAAGGGTTTATAAAAATTCTTGAAGCTTTAATCATTTCACCGATTATCGCTTTTGTTATTGGTTATATCGTATATAGTATTTTTAAAGTCGTCTTTAAAAACTTTAACTTAACGAAAACGAACAAAAACTTCCGTATATTCCAGATCTTCACTGCAGCATTACAAGCTTTTACACACGGTACGAATGATGCACAAAAAGCAATGGGAATCATTACGATGGCTCTTATGGCCAATAACTATCATACTTCTGACGACATCCCTTTCTGGGTACAATTAGCTTGTGCAACTGCAATGGGGCTTGGTACTTCTGTCGGTGGATGGAAAATTATTAAAACTGTCGGTGGACAAATTATGAAAATCCGTCCTGTAAATGGTGTAGCTGCCGATTTATCATCATCACTTGTTATTTTCGGTGCAACATTCATTCACTTACCGGTTAGTACAACGCACGTTATCTCTTCTTCTATTTTAGGAGTTGGTGCTTCACATCGTGTGAAAGGTGTAAAATGGGGAACTGCAAAACGCATGTTAATTACATGGGTAATTACACTTCCTATTTCAGCTTCTTTAGCTGCGTTATTTTACTACTTATTACACTTAATCTTTTAATCAAAAGTCGTCTTCCTTATTTTTCTAGGAAGACGACTTTTTTGTGAACAAGTCTATTTCTTATTAAAAAGCGTGTATAATGATTGTTGGATAAGTTATATAGAGGAGTTGGCAATTTTGGAATACATCATGTTACTTTTCATCGGATTAATCGCTGGGACAGTCGGGAGCCTAGTCGGACTTGGGGGCGGAATTATTATCGTTCCGTTATTAATTGGATTGCACAGTTTATCCCCACAACTCGCAGTGGGAACTTCTATGGTAACAGTCGTTTTTACAGGGCTGTCTTCTACCCTTACTTATATGAAACATAAACGGGTAGATTATAAAAGTGGACTTATTTTATTTATCGGGAGTGGCCCTGGTGGTATTATCGGATCATGGGCAAACAAATTTTTAAACCAAGATACATTTTCTTTATACTTTGGGATTTTTCTTATATTCGTCTCCATTCTTCTTATACTACGAGACAAATTGAAACCTCTTTCCCTATCAAATATGACTGTAATTAAGCGATCTTTTACAGATAACGAAGGAAATACTGTAGACTATCAATTCCCACCATTTCTCGCTATCTTTATTGCCTTTATAGTTGGATTTATATCCGGATTATTCGGAATCGGTGGTGGCGCCTTACTTGTGCCAGCGATGATGCTCCTTTTTGCGTTCCCAGCACACATTGCTGTAGCAACTTCAATGTTTATCGTATTTCTCTCAGCAATTGTAAGTTCTTTAACTCACATCTCTCTAGGAAATGTCAGCTGGGCTTATGCATTAATTCTTATTCCTGGTGCATGGATTGGCGGAAAAATCGGGGCTTATATTAACACAAAATTAAGCGGTAATGCAGTAATTAATTTATTACGTATCACATTAATGATTCTTGGAACTAGATTAATCATTACTTCATTTTTATAGCGCGTTCTTTCTAGAATGCGTTTTTTTCTTATACACATGAATATAAAAAGGCTCCTAGGAGAACAAATAAAACTAAACAAACACTTAATAGCATAAAATTTGAAATATGTACTTTCTTCAAGTTGATCACTCCTATAGCTATGACTGTTATCTTTATGATAGCGAAAAAACAGTTATCTTACAGTTACAAAGTGCTAACAATGCAAAATCATTTATTACAAATTTTATCCTTATATTGCATTTCTTTGTATAATCTATCGATTAAATAAAAAAAGATGTCATATTGACATCTTTTTAGTGAAGAAGTGACCATCCCATAAAGTCTTCATGTACTTGGCACGCCCTCTTATCGTTTCGATCATATAATTCAGCATAACTATCTGTTTCTTCATCATAAGCCATCGTATAAATAATTTGGCCGTCTATTTCAACGGATAAAACGACTCCACCTTTCATCTCTTCTACATGAATGATAGCATTCGCCGGAATTCTTATATCCGTCATCTTCATCGCATCTAACAATATACTAAACCCCCTACAGCGTATTCATTGCTAGTACTATTACACACTAAATAGTATACTACTGTAATAGCATATATTTCGTCAATGAAATTGCTGTTTAAAAAGCATATTATCTTTATACATATACGCTAAAATATAAGAAATAGAAATGTTTTAATGGGGGGCTAACATTGATTCTACATAAGGGAGATGTATTATTCCGTCAAGGTGAGGACGGTCCTTTATACTTTATAAAAACAGGTTTATTAAAAGTTATTCGATTAGAAGAAGATGGAACACCATTTTTATTTAATATTATCGTTCCTGGTGAAACGATACCTCACCATTCTTTAATTTCACCGAAGGAATATCACGGTACAGCTATCGCTTTAATGAAAACAGAAGTTGAGCCCATAATTAGTAATGAATGGTACGATAAACTTCAGGCAAATCCTGCATCATATGCAAATATCGCTATGCAATTACAAGCGAAATTACGAATGATGCAACAGCGTATCGATCAATTGACAACGGTCTCTCCTAAAGAGCGCCTTCATCGTTTACAAGAGTGGTTCACCTTATATTTAGGTGATATCCCTATTTATGAAATATTAACACAAACTGAAATTGGTCAGCTCATAGGTGTACGCCGCGAAACAGTAAATCGCTTATTAAGAGAACAAGCAAAAAACGAGGTAAAATAATACCTCGTTTTTTGCTTGGCAACGTTAATCTATTGTAAGCTTGCTGCGGGACCAAAAAATTCATAATGAATGTTCTCTTGTTTAACACCTAACTCGATTAATACGGCATAAATATGTTTCATAAATGGCACTGGACCACAGAAATAAAATTCTGCTTCAGTTGTTGGAATAATAGTTTGTAACCATTCACGTTCAATGAATCCTTCTTTATCAAAATTCTTCATTTCCACATCTTGCTCTGTCGGTGAAGAATAGCAAGTATATGCTTTAACTTGTTCATACTCTTTTTCTACTGTCTCAACATGCTCTTTCATCGCATGTGTATTACTATTTATCGCCGCATGAACAAAGCATACATTACGCTTTGATTCTTGTTCAATTAGTGTATTTAACATACTCATCATCGGTGTAATACCTACTCCACCACTAATTAGTACAACAGGTAATGTTGAATCCATATTTAATACAAAATCTCCCGCTGGTGCACTTACTGGCAAAATATCTCCTTCCCCTACATGATCATGTAAGTAATTAGATACTTTACCATCTGGTGTATCTACACCTTTTTCTTTCTTTACACTAATGCGGTAGTATTCTTTTCCAGGAGCATCAGATAAGCTATATTGACGATTATGTGTATATGTTTCGCCTTTAATATTTATTTGAATCGTTACATATTGTCCTGGGATGAATGAAGAAACTTTTCCGCCATCTTCAGGTTTTAAATAAAATGATGTAATAACGTCGCTCTCCTTCACTTTTTTAACAACCACAAAGTTGCGGAAATCTTTCCATCCACCTTCTTGATGTGCAGCTTCTTCATACATATCTGCTTCAATGCTAATGAATGCATCAGCAATGACACCATACGCTTCTCCCCATGCATTTAAAACTTCATCAGGTGCACCTGCAACCTCTTTAATCGCTCGTAGTAAACATGTA
Source organism: Bacillus hominis (assembly GCF_030348325.1). Taxonomy (NCBI): domain Bacteria; kingdom Bacillati; phylum Bacillota; class Bacilli; order Caryophanales; family Bacillaceae; genus Bacillus; species Bacillus hominis. The sequence continues at coordinate 1,385,731 of NZ_JAUCFS010000005.1, read as the reverse complement.
CCTACAATCGGATAATGTTCTGCTTTAATACCTAAACTTCTATGCTTATGACCGATTTGTTTTACAACTGGAATAATAGCTTCTAAATTATCAATGTACATCGCAGCTGCATAAACAGCATTTGCTAACGCTTGTTGTTGTCTTCCTTTTTTCTGATTCGTATGGTTGAAAATATTCAATAACTCCGGGTGTTCCGAAAATAAAATTTGATAAAATCTTGTTGTAATTTCAACGCCTTTTTCTTGTAATAACGGTACTGTTGACTTTACGATTTCAATTGTTTTTGCACTTAACATTGTATCCCACTCCTCTGTTTCTTTAACTGTTTTTAGTTTAACTGAATTGTATAATACATATTGTGATTTTAATCACTATTAACACGGTGTTTTTGTGAAAAATATATGAACAATGCACTTACAAAAGAAAATAAGCTAACTAGAATTCTAGTTAGCTTATTGTTTTTCTTGTATAGCTTGTTCAATTACTTTTATATCTTTCCCATCTCCAAACTCTGTATACCCCCATATGTTCGTCTCGCCTCTATATTTATTTACGATAATATTCAAGTCATGGTATACACGATGAGCATACACTACATACTCAACATTTTGAAGTTCCACACCTTTTTTTACAATTTCATAACTTCTATTTACATCACGTTTTATTTTTTCATTCTTTATTTCTGTATGTATATTTTTTAAAGATGATTCTTGTTGTTGAAACCATTGCTTAAATTGATTCCAGTCCCCGTCTGTATAATTCTCTGCTTTACCATAATTTAAAAAATTATTATAACTTTCATGTGTCATACGAATAAAATCAAGCACTTTTGTCTCTTCTTGCACATCTTCTATTTGAGCTATTGTACTTACCCCAGCGGGCTTATTTGCATAATGTAATAATACTTTCATAAGACTATAACTTGCAATTATCATCACGATAATAATACCAAACACATTTAGCAATTTCTTCATATACAGAACTCCTTTTCTACTATGAATATTACAATGTACTGTTATACTTGTAACATTCTCTCGTAGAAATGTAATTCCTGTTTAAATCTTTCTTGTCATTTCGACACTATTTTTCTACAAACTTCTCCGTGGTAAATGTTCCTGTAAAACAATATACCCTTCATAAGCTGTATAACCCAGTATAGCCATTAATCCGATATAACAAGCAAATACTGTCCACTTCGTTTTCGTATCAACTTTATAATAGTTTTCTTGTTGTCTCTTTTCTGTATCCCATTCATTTAATTTTCTTTCTGACATTTCAAACGCTTCTTGTACATGAATTGTATGCATTTCTTTTTCATCTTCATACGGGACGTAATCAAGCGGTTCAAACTTTGGTAAAAGATACTCTAACACTTCGATTTTTTGAAGTTCTCCTGTTTTTAATTCTTTCTCACGTTCTCTTTGTCTCAATACATTCATCTCGTGATGCATCATATATATAGTTCGATGCACCGCACCGGTTTCTTTTAATTCCCATTCAAGCTTAGCAACATATTCTTTCATTCCATCGATTTTATATCCTAATTCCTTAATCGGCTCATCTCTCTTTATTACTCTATATAGTTCCATGCAGCCGATAATAAAAATAAATCCTCCCAAAATACTCTTATAGTAAATAGAATAGCCGAGTAGTAAGACTAGCCCTGCTCCCCAAATTTTCGTACTTACAACTGAAATTATTCGTCCTCCATCTAACGGAGAAACTGGAATTAAGTTAAAGAAATTAATCATACTTCCGAGTAAAATAATAAGCGCCCAAAACGGCTCTTTCGTTATTATATACAGTGGGATCGCGGGTAAAAATGAAAGCAATCCGAAAAGAGGTCCCATATACGCAATGTATGCTTCATCTTTTGCATTTTTCGGCATCTCTTTCATCCCAATAAGAGCTCCCATAAATGGTATGAAGATTGCTGGCGATGTTGGTATACCTTTTCTTCTCGCTGCCCATAAATGCCCCATCTCATGTACAAACAATAAATACACGAGTGCTACCCCAAACTTCCAACCATATATGACTGCATATGCACCAAGTGATAAAAACATACTAAATACAGTTGAAAATTTTGCTAATTTTAAAATTGCAAATACCCACTTTAACTTCGACAGTAAAAATAATCCTATTGCAACAATAATTCCCCATAATCCTTTTTTATTATTTTTCATATCCCTCTCCTTTATCTCGCTTTACTGAGCCATATACATTCATCAAAACTTATTCTTTTCTCTATTATGACATATTTTTTTCTATTGTTAGAAATAATGTTTATTTCATCCGTTTTTAGCCAAAAATAAAAATAAAAGGAGGTAAATACAAATGAAATTACAATCTCTTATGATAGGCGCTCTATCGTTTTTAGCTTCAACTCTTATTTTTTATACCGTCAGCTACGTATTATTATTAGATTGGTTGCCAAATCACTTATTTATAGCCCTTATTATTCTTTCTGCTCTTATGATTTCTTTTCTAATTACACGAAAATCAATGAATGAGCCATCTGTAAAAGTAAAATAATAGAGGGGGTCTTTCCCCTCTATTATCATCTCCTTGGAAGGCCATATAGACTTTACGACTCATATTTCCCCCGCTATTTGCGGGTAGTAAGACTCCTACCTCAAAATTCGGCTGGAGTAAAGAAGTTAGGTGGGCGCCTTACTGCCCGTAAACGCCCGATTTGTGAAGGCTAATAATCAGTGGTGGATGAACAAAACCCCCACTGATTATTAGTCTTCACTTTATCTTTGTAAATTCATTTTTTCACCATACTCTTTAACAATTTGAATAATGTTTTGAAATGCTCCTACTTTCTCTTTCTTACTATTTAATATTTGTAAATCATAATTATCATAATAGGTTTCTAGTGATTTTAATTGTGATTCTGAAGCATCTTTTATCGGAACAGTAACATTCAATTCATACTGTCTATACCCTTCCTTTACTTTTTCAGCTGAAATCATTTCACTCTCTTTTGCTCCAATTAATTTTTGAACTTTTTCCGGGTAAATGAGTTGCAAATAATATTCTTGTTCCTTCACTAACTTGTTGTATAGTGATTGTGAAATCGTATAACGTACCGTATAATTCATTTTTTGATCACCTGCTTTAATATGAAACGCGGTAATCTGCAAATCTTTTTTCGTTACTTCCGTTAAAGGCCCTATCTGCATCTCATCTTCTTTTTGTTCTGGAATCTTTGGAAATATAGCCAAAAGTTTTTCCGTGTCTTTTTCGTTCAGCATATACATATCTTTCTTATATTGAATCCATCCTCGGCGATTTTCTCCTCTTAACCATGCATAATATGTTTCAATTTTCCCATCTCTACTAATTTTCATTTCATATTCTGGTTCACCAAAACTACCCGTTACTTCTTGTTTTTCCGCTTTGTTTATAATATCCATCACTAATTCCGCATCCATTTTCTTTAAATTTTTTTCTTCTTTACCTTTTTGTATAACAGTTACTTGTAATGGTTCTTTCACTTCATTCACTGTCTCCTCTACTTGTTTCGATTCTTTCTTTTTCTCGGCTTGACCACACGACGCGAGTAAAATAACACATAAAAACATTAAATATTTCCCTTTCAAATCGATTCTCCTTTTCCAATAAGAAATTCTTATAATCCTCATACATAAAACAAAAACGTTACATTATATAGAATGAGCTATACTATACACTGAAGGGAGGATTTTACAATGTCCATTAATTTTCATGATGCAAATAATAAGTATACGTATGCAAATCGTAACGCACATATTTCATGGCAGGAAACAATAAACAATATTGCAGATGTGCAAAATAAACATGTGATTGATATAGGTTGTGGTGGAGGCATTTATACGAAAGAACTTGCTCTTATGGGAGCCAAAAGTGTTGTTGGGCTTGATTTTTCAAAAGAAATATTACAAGCTGCAAAAGAAAATTGCAATGCCTTTCCAAACATTTCATTCATTCACGGTGATGCGCATAACATTCCATACCCTAACGAATCATTCGACCTTGTCATTTCTCGCGCAGTCATCCATCATTTACAAGATATTCCTACATTTATACGAGAAGCTTCTCGCATATTAAAAAAAGACGGTATACTTATTTTACAAGACCGGACCATTGAAGATTGTACAATTCCAGGAAGTCCTGAACACATTCGTGGATACTTTTTCTCTGTATTTCAAAAACTCATTGAAATAGAATCAAAAAGAAGGCCAAAAACCACTACTATACAGCACGAATTACAAAAATATTCTCTTCAAGCGTTCCCCATTCAAACACAATGGGAAGTGCGAAAAACACATGATTCTGTAGAAGCATTGCTGCAAGATTTATCTCCTCGAACCGGACGATCCATTCTATATGAATTAACAGATAATGAACTTTCTCAACTTCTACATCATATCCAAACGGCATTGCAAAACGTCTCTCCTATCATCGAAAAAGATCGTTGGACAATTTGGAGCGCTAAGAAATTGTAAGGAAGGAAGCCTCACAAAATAATGTGAGGCTTCCTTCTTTCATAATCTAATTTTGCAACACTCTTGATATCCTCCACTCCTGGCCTGTGCACTTCCACACTTCGGACATACTAAATATCTAGAATGATTTGTCAACAAACTACCTTTTTGAAAGAGTAAAACTTCTGCTTGTTTAAACGAACGCGAATAATATAACCATATAAAACCACATATAGCAATAATGCCAAATAATACTCCCATCGCAAGCATTTCAGTCACCTCTTTTGGTTTGTTCTTTCCAGCAAGTGGATTGTTTTATTATTCTCTGTAAATTCGAATAATTCCTTCTTTATTCCTATAAATATCGATTTTCTCCATAAACTTTACAATTCTCTATAATGTTTTACAGCGTTTTTACAAACAGTATTAAACCTTATATTCTCAGCTATATTTCTACAGGAAAGGTTATTTCCCAAAAAATATGTTGACTTTCTAAAAAAAACATGTGAAAATATTGTCAGAATACTTAAATAAAAATTCATTGACGAGAACGAGTAAGTTATAGTACTGTTCCCCAGAGAGTTGGTATTTTGCTGAAAGCCAATGCTCAGTTCGTAACCGAAAATCATCTCCGAGAAGTAGAACCGAATGCTGAAGTAAGTTCTTACCGGTCGTCCCCCGTTACAAGGAACACGTATCATGTTGTACGTTGTAAGCCGTATACATATAGATATATTTCTACATGTATAAATTAGGGTGGTATCGCGGGTAAATATAACTCGTCCCTTTCTTAAGGGGCGAGTTTTTTGTGTTCTTACAATGAATTTACAAAAAAGGAGGAAAAAAACAATGAACACTGTATCAAAAAAACATGTTTTTTTCACAGGTCTTATGCTATTTTCTTTATTTTTTGGAGCAGGAAATTTAATTTTCCCTCCAATGCTTGGACAAAATGCTGGAGAAAACTTTTGGCCAGCAATGATTGGTTTTTTACTAACAGGAGTCGGCTTACCACTACTTACTGTTATCGCCATTTCTCTATCAGGAAATGGAATGCAGCAACTTGCAAGTCGTGTTCACCCATTATTCGGAATATTCTTTACTGTAGTTGTATACATTGCAATCGGTCCATCTATGGGCATCCCACGTGTTGCTAATGTCGCTTATGAAATGGGAGTTAGTTCTTTCTTACCAGAAACTATTCGCTCTAGCAGCCTAGCGCTATTTTTATACACAGTCATCTTCTTTGCTATTGTATTTTGGCTTAGTTTAAATCCTTCTAAACTCGTCGATCGTATCGGAAGTGTATTAACACCTATTTTATTACTCTCTATTTTCTTATTATTTGTTAAAAGTGTATTTACACCACTCGGGCAATCAGGACCAGCAATGCAAGAGTATCAAACTTCTCCACTCTTCAAAGGTTTTATGGAAGGATACTTAACGATGGATACCATTTCAGCACTTGCATTTGGAATTATCGTTGTAAATGCAATTCGCTCAAAAGGTGTGAATGACCGTAAATCCATTGCCATTGCAACAGCAAAAGCAGGACTTATTGCCGCTACTGGTCTCGTACTTGTATATGGTGCACTTGGTTGGCTCGGTACAACCAGTGTCTCTCTCGGATACGCAACAAATGGCGGACAGCTACTTACCGTTATCGTACAACAATTACTCGGTCCATATGGTCTAATTCTATTATCTCTTATCGTTACACTCGCTTGCTTAACAACATGTATTGGACTTGTATCTGCATGCAGTCAATATTTCTCAACATTATTAACGAGATTTTCATACAAAACGTTCGCAAGTATCATTTGCTCGTTAGGATTATTAGTTGCCAACTTAGGTTTAACAAAAATCATTGCAATCTCTGTTCCTATTTTAGTTGTTGTATATCCAATTGCGATTGTACTCGTGTTACTATCATTACTACATAAATATTTCGGTGGATATCGTTCTGTTTATGTAGGTGCGTTAATTGGATCTGCAGTTGTGAGCGTATTTGATGGATTAAAACAAGGGAATATTCCTGTTTCATCTATCACATCTTATCTCGAGTTTATTCCATTATATAATGAAGGAATTGGCTGGTTAGTACCAGCATTAGTTGGGGCTATTATCGGTTTTGCTATCGCAAAATTAAGTGGTGCAAAAGCAGTACCATTAACGGATCATTCACCTGAATCGAAAGCATCATAAAAAAACTCCCATTCCGGGAGTTTTTTACATTTGATAAGAAGTATGATTAAAGCTACTTACTTTATAAGCTTTCGTATAGTAATCAATATTCGTATCCACCATTTCTACTTTTACAACATCGTAGCAATCTTCTTGCTTCACTAGAAATAAATAATATTCTTCTGTTGCCTCAATAATTGCAATACGATTTGTTTCAATATCATATTGTTCACAAAGTGCTTGCAACGCATTCACATAGTTACCTAATTTCTTCGTTTCATCCATTCCAAATATCGTTTGAACTAACATACACTCTCTCCCCTTTGTATGTACTGTTAACACCTTTATGATAACGCTTACATAATTAACCGTCAACAAAAAGCTTTGACCATATATAGTCAAAGCCTCCCTCTTATTTCGTCAATTGGTGTCTAAACGCATAAATAACCGCCTGTGTCCGGTCACTTACATTTAGCTTATTTAATATATTACTCACATGTGTCTTTACTGTTTTAATGGCAATAAACAACTCATCTGCAATCTCTTGATTACTTTTCCCCTCTGCAATTAATAATAAAATTTCAGACTCTCTTTCTGTTAACTCCTCATGCAAAGGTTGTTCTTTCTTCTGACGCATACGAGACATCATTTTGCCAGTAACTTTCGGCTCTAACACCGTTTCCCCATCATAAGTAGCTCGTACAGCGTCTGCAATATCACTCGCTCTTGATGTTTTTAATAAATAACTTGTCGCTCCCGCCTCAATAACAGGATATAACTTTTCATCATCTAAAAAGCTCGTTACAACTACAATTTTCGCTTCTGGCCATTCTTGAATAATAGCACGTGTTGCTTCAACCCCGTCCATCTCATCCATAACAAGGTCCATTAAAATAATATCCGGCCTTAATTGCAAAGCTAACTCTGAACCTTTTCTTCCATTTTCAGCTTCTCCAACTACTTCAATATCTGGCTGCGTTGATAAATATGCTGATACACCCATTCGAACCATTTCATGATCATCAACTAGTAATACTTTTATCATGATTCTCCCCCTCTCTCAATCATAATCGGTACTTTCACTTCTATTTGCGTACCTTTATTCGGAAAACTAAGAACTTTTAATGTACCACCAATTTCATGAACTCGCTCTTGCATTGACCTTAAACCGTATGAACCAGCCTTATTAACCCCAACTTTAAAACCAACACCGTCATCAATAATTTTCAAAATCGCATATTGATCAATTTTACGAAGGCGTACTTCGGTTTTCTTTGCCTTCGCATGCCGTAAAGTATTAGACAGTGCCTCTTGTACAATACGGAATAAATGATCCTCTACACCTTTTTTTAATTGAATCGGTTCAATTAACCATTCAATTTTCATATGTTGCTTTCTAGACAGTTCTGTTAATAATTCTTCTATACCCTCTGTTAGTTTCTTACCTTCTAACTGCACTGGACGTAAATGAAGGAGCAATGCTCTCATTTCTGATTGTGCATTTACAACCATATTCTCAACAAGCTGCAACTGTTTTTTCGTCGTATCTGGAATTTCAGCTACTTGTTCATTAATGGCTGACATCATCATCGACATTGCAAAAAGCTGCTGACTTACAGAATCATGCAGCTCTCTCGCTAATCGATGCCTTTCTTGAGAAATCGCTTCTTGTCTCATCTCTTCATTCCAATGGGCTCGTTCATTCGTTACTTTTTGAAATAGCCCAGCTTGCTCCTCTAAGCGGCGAGCAAGACCAATTACTTTGCGTTCCACTTCATGAAATTCATCGTCTGCAGTAAATGAAACATCACTCGGAAAATTCCCTCGCTCTACTTCAAATAGAAAAGTATTTAATCCTTGTATACGCTGCTCTATATAATAACCGATTGCATATCCTACAATTCCTCCGATAAGAAGACTCGTACTCATAATAAACAAGCCAATTGGAACAGAAGCAATGGATTCTTTCCATAGTAAATCATAAACTTGTTGCTCGCTTTTCCATACATATACAATTGTACAAATAAGTGCGATACTCATAGAGGACAACATAGAATAACGAATATACATCCACGATATATTCCTTTGTTTTTTCATTATACTTTCCTCACTTCCGTATCGCCTACGACAAGCGAAGAAATAATTTTAATACGACGAGGGGCTTCTTTATACTGTTCTGTTCTAAACGTAACATTACGGTTAAATCCAGTTTCTTCGTGTCCTGGCAGGAGCACTCGCCCAACAATAACAGAATGATTTAAAGACAATTCAATATCATATGGTACATATAAGCGAATATTACCAATGACGCCCCGAATAACAATAACCGTTTCCCCCTCTGGAATCATAGCAGTTGTTAAATCAATCTCGACATCACAAGCACCATATTGGACGTTAATATCCTCTAGTTCATAAATATGATCCATCATTCGTACATTACCTACAAACATATTTTTTATATACGGTTCTGTACGATATATTTGTTTTTCTTCATCTATATATCCCTTTTCTTTAATTTCAACTTTCATTGCTTTTTGCTGATGTCCTTGTTGAATAAGTTGATAACCAATTAAAGCTAAACAAGCAAACACAACAAGTACGAATGCTGCTGATGAAAATAAGAAGAATAAGAATACAATACCACCGACAAATAAAAATACATTCCCTCTTACATAACGGTTCTTCTTTCGATAATGTCTTCCAAACATAATCATAATAAATGCAAATATTAGACCACCTGGTTCAAAATGTCCAAGTATCATATCAAGAAAAAGACCGAATCCAAATATGATGAGGAGCATCCCCATTAATTGTGTTTTTGAAAAGTGCTTCTTCATTTCAGCTCCCCTCCCTCTTTGTCACATATACATAGAAGAAAAGGCATTGCTTTCCAACACCTTTTCTTCTATCACTATATCATAAGCCTGTTTTATTATATACTACAATTATTTTGTTACTTCTTTCGTTAACGATACTTCATTTTTCTCTTTCATTTCACGCTCTAGTTTTGCAATTTTCATATCAAATGTATCACGCTCATGCTCTTCATTTATACGAAGCTCTAAATCACGAATGTGATCTTCAATTTCTTCGAATCGTAAGAACGGATTATTTTCATCCATTTTATGAATAGCAGTATTCATACGGCGGTTTGCATGCGCCATATTTTCACGTGCCATTAATTCCATACGCTTTGCGTTCATTTCTTTTAATTTATTTTTCATTTCTGAAAGACGACGCTCTAACTCATCAATTTGCTCTACAACACCAGCATACATTTCTTCTAAGCGAGTTACTTGCCCTTCATAATACGCTACTTCTTCTAATGCACGTTCATGCAATTGTAATTCGCCTGCTTCTTGTGCGATGATAGCTTGCTTTGATCTTTTATTAACGAAATAACGTGCTTGCTCAAGCTCACGAGCAAAGTTAGATTTTAATGTTTTATGACGCTGAATTAACTTCTCAATTTTTGTTATTTCACGCTCACTATCACGTAAATATTGGTTTAACATAGCAATTGGATTTTTTCTTTCTTTCTCATCTAACACATTATGAAAATCAGCTAAAATTGCATCGCGTACACGTCCGAATAAAGATTGTTTCATTATAATCTTCCTCTCTTCTACTTTATAATTTGATTTGATTTATTTTATATTAGTTTTTCATTAACTTGTTCCACTCATCTTCAAAGTTGCTATATGGTTTAGAACTTTCTGGAGCAGAATCAACAACTACATTTTTTTCTTTTTTCCACTCACGGTATCCGTAGTATAAAACTACTAATGCTGCGATACCGATTAATGCTGGGGAATGAGAAAGTGCAATGGACAAACCGATTAAACCAACAATACCCCAAGCTAACTTTCCAAAGAATGATTTAGCTCGCACAAATGATTTATAGCTCCAGTACACAACTCCTGCTCCAATGGCGAATCCTACAATACCAGCAAGACTACCAAGAGCAATTAAAGCCAAAATACCGGCTGCGATAAACGCTAGAAATTGTTTCATCTTGTGCTTGCCTCCCTTCGATTTGATACTCTTATCTTAACTATTTTTTCATTTTTCCATAACGAGCTTAAGAACTGTTTTCGACTCAGACTTAAGACCGAGTTGCATTCAGCCTTTTGTAAAAATATAAGGAAAGATAGGATAACGCACTCTTTTATCGCACATAAAAAGCCGTTCAGAGAATATTCTCTGAACGGCTTCAGTTGCTACTAATAAAATTCATATTTAATTATGCTGTTTTATGATACTCTTTCTTTTCCGCCGCTTTAGAAAACCTCGGGAAACCAATTAATATAGAAATGATTCCACATACTCCAACTAAAATTGGATAGAATGCATATGGCAACAATTCAATCGGAGATAAAGCTGCAAATCCTGCCGCTGTTAACATTTGAGCACCATATGGGATTAACCCTTGTATACAGCAAGAGAAAAGATCCAGTACACTCGCTGATTTACGGGGATCAATTTCATACTGATCCGCAATATTTTTCGCAAGCGGACCTGTAAAAATGATAGAGATTGTATTATTTGCTGTACACATATTCGTCATACTCACTAAACCAGCAATGCCGAACTCTGCTCCTTTTTTCGAACGAATATTACGTGTTAAAAGATTCATTAAATATTGAATACCACCATTATACTGAATAAGCTCAACCATACCACCTATTAAAATTGCAAGTAATACTAATTCCATCATACTGCCCATTCCAGTCGTTACACTTTTAAAGAAACTCTCTAACGTATAACTTCCATCTATAAGACCGATAACACCAGATAGTACAGTTCCACCTGTCAATACGATAAGTACATTCCAACCAAGTAATGCTGTAACAAGTACACCTGCATATGGTAATATCTTCACCCAATCAAATGTTTGAGCTTTAATTTCTGTATCACTTCCTAAAGTAATCATTACTAATAGTACAATTGTAATGATTGCAGCTGGCAATACAATTAAAAAGTTCGTTTTAAACTTATCTTTCATTTCTGTTCCTTGTGAACGAACTGCTGCAATTGTTGTGTCAGAAATAAATGATAAATTATCACCAAACATCGCTCCGCCGACAACCGTCGCCATTGTTAATGCAATCGAGATATCAGTTTGCCCACTAATACCTACAGCAATCGGCGCTAATGCCGCTATTGTTCCCATTGAAGTTCCCATCGCTAATGAAATAAATGCCCCGATAATAAAAATTCCAGCAACGATAAATCCTTGCGGTAAAATAGATAGCGCTAAGTTGACTGTAGAATCGACTCCGCCCATCCCTTTTGCTGTTTCAGAAAATGCACCTGCAAGCACAAAAATTAATACCATAATCATAATATCTGGATTTCCTGCACCTTTTGCAAATCGTTCTACTTTTACATTAAAGCTTTCTTTACGATTCATCGCTAAAGCGATTCCTACAGCAATTGAAATCGCTACAAGTATCGGCAATTTATAGAAATCACCTGTAATAATTCCAGAACCAATAAATAGTGCCAAAAATATCCCAAGCGGTAATAAAGCTAAACCATTTCCTCTCGTTTCTTTCAAAGTACCATCTCTCCCTAGTTTCAACCTTTTTCTAATGAATAACAAAAGACCTCTTCCAACGAGAAGAGGTCTTATACATCTATAAGAAACACTCTTCTCATCTTTCAAGCAACATGCTTGCTGGATTTGGCACAGCACTCTGAAATCGAGTCCGCTGCCGAGGCATCGTAGGGCCAGTCCCTCCGCCTCTCTTTATAAGAAGGTTTCGTATTTATTTTTTAATAATAATTTCTTCTCTAACTTTACTTGCTTACAAAAAAAAAGTCAATTATTTTTTGTATAGATTTTTTTGGTAATTATACAAAAACACGAATACAGCAATCATTTCAACTTTTCAATTTCTTTCTCTAAAATTGAAATCCAATAAAATTCTCTCTTTTTTATTGCCGCTATTATCCATTTTGTTGTATGCCAAGCTAACTCATATTCTTCCTTTGTAACATCCCCCATTTTATATGCATCCTCTAACTCATCTTCATCCAATACATATATTTCACCGTTTGGTAACAATACTACATCTAAATATAAATCATCAAAATAAGGTAAACCTCGTTCGTCTATTTCATATTTTTTCGTTACGTCAATATAATATTGCACTAATTTTTTTCTATCATCTAGCATAGCTGTTATCGCAAAGTTCTTCCTGGTTATAAAATATTGCATCCATGTATACCCATCATCTGCAATACAAAGCTCTTTACCATTGTATTCTTTATAACTAGGCTCTCTCACTTTTTTTATATCCAATACCCCTAACATACCTGCTTCAACTTGCTTGACTATATAATTCTTCTCTATTAGTCTCTTCCACGAAGAACCGTCACCATATTTACGTTTCATTTCGCCCGCTCCTCTTCTATATATAGAAAAGCCCCCACATATTATGTGAGAGCTTGTTCATATTATAATTAAGCTGCTTGACCTTTTTCAGATATCTCTTTTAAATAAGCTTGTCCTTTTTCAGCGTCATATTGACCTTCCCACTTAGACATAACTACAGCTGCTAAAGAGTTACCTACAACGTTAACTGCTGTACGAGCCATATCTAGAATACGGTCAATACCAGCAATGAATGCTAAACCTTCAGCTGGAATACCTACTGTACCAAGTGTCGCTAATAATACAACGAATGATACGCCCGGTACACCCGCGATACCTTTTGATGTAACCATTAATACAAGTAATAATGTAATTTGTTCCGTAAGGGATAAATCAATACCGTACATTTGCGCTAAGAAAATTGCTGCAATTGCTTGATATAAAGTTGATCCATCTAAGTTAAATGAATAACCTGTCGGAATAACGAAAGATGTAATTGCTTTCGGGCAACCGAATTTCTCCATTTTCTCCATAATTTTTGGTAAAACTGTTTCTGAACTTGCTGTAGAGTACGCTAAGATCAGCTCGTCTTTTAAAATCTTAAAGAATTGGAAAATGTTAACTCCGAATATTTTCGCTGTAATTCCTAGTACAACTACAACGAAGAAGATCATTGCTCCGTATACTACAATGAGTAATTTTCCTAATGGAATTAGTGAAGAAAGACCAAATGTAGAAACTGTAACACCAATTAATGCGAATACACCAAATGGTGCAAATTTCATAACTTGGTTCGTAACGTAAAACATGGCGTCTGCTACACCTTGGAAAAATTGTAGGACTGGTTTACCACGCTCACCAATTGCTGCTACACCTAAACCAAATAGTACAGAGAAGAAGATAATAGCAAGCATATCACCTTCAGCTAATGATTTCATAATGTTCGTCGGAACAATATTTACAAATGTATCCGCAAACGAATGACTTTGTACTTGCTCTGTTGTTTCTGCATATTTAGAAATATCCGTTTTTGTTAATTTTTCCATATCAACGCCTTTTCCAGGTTGGAAAATGTTCGCTATTAATAGACCAACAACAATTGCAATTGTTGTAATAATTTCAAAGTAAAGAATTGTCTTTCCGCCTAGTCGGCCTAGTTTTTTAACATCGCCAACACCAGCAACACCAACAACAATACTTGCTACAACAATCGGCACAACGATCATTTTAATTAATCGGATGAAAATATCGCCAATTGGTTGTAAGTACTTCGCAACTGCTGGATTATCAAAGAAAATCGCACCAACTGCAATACCTAGTGCAAGACCAATTAATATTTGCCATGCAAGTCCTATTCTTTTCATACTTGTTGTAACCCCCTTCGATGTGTCACTCTATCTATCTCTCATTCTATCTATCTCTATAAAACTAAGAAATTAAGAGTATTACATATTATTCGACAATTCACTACATTTTGTCCCTGTTAAAAATCATAAATCAAAAATTAAAATCTGACAACAAAATAAGTTTGCCCGAACGCAAATAATTTTCTTGACAAAAACAAACCCCATGTCAGAAAACCTCACATGAGATCGATTCCTCACTAGTGATTTATAGGTTTTTAAAGTGATGTTTCACCCCCAAAAAACTCCATCACTTTCCATATTTTTCTTAAAAAACAAAATAGAAATCCACACCTTTTTATACATTCAAGAATTTTAACTTTATGACGAACAATACGAAAAAACACTAAATTCCGACAAAACTTAGCAATTTCATAAAATTTTCTTTACATTATGATTACAATGATAGACACCCTTCTTCTTATGATATATAACATTCATAGGGAAAGGAGCCAGACAACCATGAAAAAGAAATTTGCAGCGTTTAGCGTTTTAGCAGCAGGAACGATTTTTGTTTCTCCATTACTTTCACCTGTATACGCTGAAACAAATCAAGATAAATTATCTAATATACAATCAGAATTAGATGGCAAACAAAATGACTTACAAAATAAATCAGCTGAGAAAGAACAAATAGAAAAAGAAATTCAAGAATTACAAAAGAAAATCGATGAATTAACTACTTCTATTAATAAAAACGAAGCTGAATTAAATGATACAAAAAAAGAAATTAGCAAAACACAACAAGTAATTGCTGACAAAAAGAAACATATAGAGCAATTACAAACAAACATAGATACGCGTCAGGAAATTATTAAACAACGATTACAATCTATGCAAGAAAAACCTCGTACAAAT
This sequence comes from Bacillus hominis, assembly GCF_030348325.1. Lineage (NCBI taxonomy): Bacteria > Bacillati > Bacillota > Bacilli > Caryophanales > Bacillaceae > Bacillus > Bacillus hominis. Next base: position 1,370,435 of record NZ_JAUCFS010000005.1, on the reverse strand, counting down.
ATTATCACAGAGGTATTAACAACTTCTACAAACATTGCTGACCTTGTTGATAATATGTACTCCGTAAGTTTAATAATAAACAACGATACAGATATTGTGAAAAAACAAACAACTGATCAAAATGCTATAACGACAGAAAAAGAAGCTGTTGAGAAAAAAGAGCAACAACTGAAAGAATCTGAGCAAAAATTAGTACAAAAACAGCAAGAATTACAAAATAACCAGCAGCAGCAACAAACTTTCATTAACGATCTACATACGAAAGTAGCAAAAGTAGATTCAGAGATTGAAGGATTAGAAGAGTCAAAAGGTATTTTAGAAAATCAGCGTCAAGCTGTTCAAAAAGCAATTGAAGAAGAAAAACGTGCGGAGGAAGCACGTAAAGCTGAAGAGGCACGTAAGGCAGAAGAAGCACGCAAACAAGCTGCTACATCTGCTCAAGCTGCTCCAACACCACACGATACCAATATAGGTGGCTTTATTAAACCAGCAGCCGGATCGAAAACTTCAGGATTTGGTACACGTTCTTTAGATAACCATAAAGGAATCGATATTGCCGCGTCGGGAACGGTTCCAATTATCGCCGCTGCAGATGGTGTTGTTATTCGCTCAGAATTATCATCAAGTTACGGAAACGTTGTATATTTATCACACCGTATAAATGGAAAAACATATACGACAGTATATGCTCATATGAGTAGCCGTTCTGTATCGAATGGACAAACTGTAAAACAAGGCGATCAACTTGGATTTATGGGGAATACTGGTCAGTCTTACGGACAACATTTACACTTCGAACTTCACCTTGGTGAATGGAATGTCGGCAAGACAAACGCTGTCGATCCATCTCCTTATATCGGATTATAAAAAACTCGGTGCATACCGAGTTTTTTATTTACACTTCACACAATATAGGCATTCCACATAGACTACAACTAAATGCCTATATTTTACGAGGTGATCAATATGAATACACAATTACAGCAAGAAATAGAAGAAGCTAGAGAAACATACATCGGCAGGTTATTTACATTCGGCGGCTCAGCGTTATTTTTAATTGGATCATTTATCGCAGTTGTCACAGCTTATAAAGCATATAATCGCTTATTAAATACACCTACAACATAATAAAAAGACGGAGATTTCTCCTTCTTTTTATTATGCAAACATTTTAAATACGCCTATCGCATTTAAAAATACGATAATTACAGTTACTGGAATAACATAACGAAGTAAGAAGAACCAAATGTTAAACAATGTTTTCCCTTTCGTTTCCGTAACTTCTAATTCTTTCATTAATAACTCTTTACTCATTTTATTTGGTACGAATAGCGAAATAGCTAGTACTCCTAACGGCATTAATACATTACTTACCGAAAAATCGACGAAGTCAAAGAATGTCTTACCAAATATTTTCACATCACTCATAATTCCAAACGATAACGCTGATGGAATTCCAACTGCAAAAATAAGAATACCAATTAATAACGAAGCTGACGGACGCTTCTTCTCATTATCTTTCGCAACAGATGCTACTACAATTTCAAGCATTGAAATCGCAGATGTTAAAGTCGCAAAGAAAAATAACACTAAAAACATAATGAAGAAAAATTGTCCAAATGGAATTTTTGCAAAGACAGCAGGAAGAACGATAAACAGTAGCCCTGGTCCTTCTGTCGGTTTAACTCCTAATGCGAAAATCGCTGGGAAAATCGCTAATCCTGCAAGTACTGTAATAAATACAGTTAAACTTACAATAGATGTTGCTGATTTCGCTAAATGCTCTTCTTTCTTTAAATACGAACTATACGTTACCATTACCGAGGCACCTACCGTTAGTGAGAAGAAGGATTGTCCCATCGCATATAAAATCGTATCTGCTGTAAGCTTTGAAAAATCTGGTTTTAAGAAGAACTCAACCCCAGCCATAGCGCCATCAAGTGTTAACGCACGAATAATGATAGCAATAAATAAAATAAATAATAGCGGCATCATGTACTTACTTGCCTTTTCTATGCCTTTTTCTACACCTTTACTAACAACAAAAATGGTACAAAGCATAAAGATAAATTGCGCCCCAACCGCACTTACTGGATTTGAAATTGTTTCAGCAAACAATTGCCCATAATCGACTACTCCGTTCCAGAAACTACCTGTGACACTATAGTATAAATAAAGTAAAATCCATCCACCTACAACACTATAAAAAGATAGTACACTAAAACAAGTAACAACCCCCATACGACCAATCCAAGGATATAACTTGCTATTTGGTACTAATACTTTATAAGCTGTAACTGCCTCTTTTTGAGTACTACGGCCAATAACAAATTCAGCTACAAGAAGAGGCATACCAATAAATACAGTTAATAGTAAGAATACAAGGAAGAATGCGCCTCCCCCGCCATTACCTGCAACATATGGAAACTTCCATATTGCCCCAAGACCTACTGCTGCTCCGGCTGCTGCGAGTACAAAGCCTATTTTCGACGTCCATTGCTGTGTTTCTTTCATTATAATTTCTCCTTTTCTGAATATTTAAACTTTTACTAATTATACACTTTCATTTCATACTCGCACACCTCCTTTAGAAAATAAAAAAGTCCCCTACACGCAAATATGCATGTAGAGGACGATATATGTAATATAAATACCGTGGTACCACCTCAATTGGATCAATAAATCCCACTTGTTCAAGTACAGGAAAAATCCGATACTCTATCCTTTTAACGGCGGAACCCGGGTTGCCTACTGCAATGTTCAGCATACCTCTCGCAAGCCCATTCTGTATATTTTATCGTACCGGGCTCACACCTTATCCCAGCTCTCTGAACGCCTCAAATATACGTACTCTTCTTGCTCATCGATTTCATCTATTGAAGTTACTTGTGATTATAAATTATATTTTTATACTTGTAAAGTACAATTTACTTACTATCCTATATGAACTTTTTTCTCTAATTCCTGTAAAAAGAGTTCTCTTTTTATTTCATCTTGAACATATATCGATTTTAACACTTCTTGTAATGCTATATTTTTCTGCCGTTTCTCTAGTTGTAATTCTTTCACTTGCATTCTTACTTCATATAAAAAATCAAGATACGATTCATACTTCTCATCATATTTATTTGCGATATCATCCCGAATTTTTTTTGCAAGTTTCGGACTTGCCCCTCCAGTAGAAACAGCTACATTAAGTAGTCCACGATGAATTGCCGCCGGAAAATGAACATTTCCACTTTCCGGATTCGTAATAACATTTACCAATTGATTTACCGAGGCATCTTCAGCAATTTGTTCATTTAGTACCGAATCGCTAGTCGCTGCAACTACTAAAAAAGCATCTTTGATATCACTTTTTTCATACTCTCTTTGATACCAACGAATTTGCTTTTCTTCTACAAGTTTCACTAAATTCGCATCTAATTCTGTACTTACCACAACTATATCCGCACCTTGTTTTAGTAAAGGAATAATTTTAAACCCTGCTACTTTCCCTCCACCAATGACAACAACACGTTTCTTATCAACTCGCACTGTAAGTGGATACATATTGATCTCCCTTCAATATTTCCTCTGTTTTCTGAATTAACATCTCTCGAAACGCTACATTCTTTCCTAAATATGGACTTATTTTTATCTCTTCCGACTCATATTGACGCACTTCTTTCTCAACATGTTTCATGAGTAAGCCTGTAAATAATAAGTAAGGTAACACAACAATGTTCCGTTCTTTTTGTTCTACAATTTCTTTCAACTTCTCATCAAACTTCGGCTCCGCGGCTGCTAAATAACAAACTTCCACTTCTTTAATGTTCTCTTCTTTTTGAAATAAAGAAGAAATCCACTTTATGTCTTGTAAAGTTTCCGGATCACTACTCCCTCTTGCAACAAGTAAAAGTGTTACTTCTTCATCATAGTCTTTAATGCCACTTCCGTTATATACCGCTTTTACTAGTACTTCGGATACACCAAATGGATTACCATACACTATTTTGATATCCGGATATTCCTCGTTTAACTTTCGTAATTCAAGCGGAATATCTTTCTTTACATGTCCTGCCGCTAATAAAAAAACAGGAATAGCAACAATCTCTGTAGCACCACGCTTCACACATGTACGAAATCCTTCTTCAATAGAAGGACTCGCTAGCTCTAAAAAACAAATTTCTTGAATATTTGCCTCTACACGGTTCATACATGACGTAATAAATGCAACAGCTTCTTCTTTTGCTGCTTTCAAACGGCTTCCATGACATATATATAGAACAGCCTTCATTTTACAATACTCCGCTTACTTGATATGCATTTTCCGTTTGTTTCTCAAACCAATGTATCTTTTCTCTAAAACGGACAACTTCTCCAATAACAATCATACTCGGATTTTGAATTTGTTCTTTTTTGGCAACATCTACAATTGTTCCTAACGTCGCTGTAACAGTACGCTGCATAGATGTCGTTCCCCACTCAATGATAGCGGCAGGTGTACTTTGATCTTTTCCATGTTTTATTAGTTGTTCACATATGTAAGGTAAATTACTAACCCCCATATAAACCGCTAATGTATCTACACCCTTCGCTAAACTTTCCCACTTCACGTCCTCTTCAGCACCTTCTTTCCGGTGCCCTGTCACAACAGCAAAACTTGCACTTGCATCGCGATGCGTTACTGGAATTCCAGCATAAGCAGGTGCAGCTATCCCAGCCGAAATACCTGGGACGATTTCAAATGGTACACCTTGCTTCGCTAGCGCTTCAGCTTCTTCTCCGCCTCTGCCAAATACAAACGGATCTCCGCCCTTTAAACGCGTTACAACCTTTCCTTTTTTTGCGTATTTAATAAGAAATGTGTTAATCGTCTCTTGCTTCATCGTGTGATAATTCGGGAGCTTCCCGCAATAAATTAAATCTGCTTCAGGCTTTGCGTACGAGAGCAACTCTTTATTCACCAGACGGTCGTATAAAATAACATCCGCTTTCTCAATACATTTCAATCCTTTAACAGTGATTAACTCTGGATCACCAGGACCCGCTCCAACGATATATACTTTTCCCATCATCTCTCCTCATTTCTACTATTAAAGTGAAACTTCCATCCTTATAGTATGAATGGAAGTTTACATTACTTCGTATTTCAATGTTCCTTACTCGTGAATAACAAAGGCCGCACCTTTTCGAATCTTCTTTTTTTCAAACAAGGAAATCTCTTTTACTTCTGGCAACGGTAAAAAATGTTTTTCGAGCTCAATCTCGGCAAGCTTAAATGCCTGTTCTTCACTTTGAGCAACGACAACAATTGGAACAATAGTATTTGCTAATGCCGCTTCAAATCGATATAAATCCATACTATCCCTCCTAAGATGCTATTACTTCTTCTAATACACGATTTAGTACAATTTGTAATTCTTCCACTCCAACACGTCCTACGAAATCATAAAACGTTTCGGCTAGTAATTTATTCTTTTGGAAATAACTTAAAAAGGACACGAGAACATCCGACAAATCTTCTCCATCTATCTTCCCTTTTAATTTTTCGTTATATGCTCCTCCGTCTAATAGCGTTCCGCCCACATATATTTCAAACGCCTCAACGATTCCCTTTTCCTTTGTTTTCAGTTTTACCCCTTGCAAACCAATATCAGCAATTTGACGTTGACCACAGGAGTTCGGGCATCCTACCATATGAATTCGAACTGGAACATCGAGTGCAATTTGTGTATCTAAGTACTCTGCGATTTTGCGTAATCTTTCTTTCGTTTCTACTAAAGCAAGATTGCAATACTCAATACCGGTACATGAAACCGCATGACCAATAAATGATTTCGGATTTGCAGAAATTGCTTCAAACAACGGTTCACTTAATAATCCTGCAACATTTTCCGGCGGAATATTCGGAACAATGAAGTTTTGAGAGTTACAAGTTCGAATTTGCCCGTTTCCATATTTCTTTGCAATTCTTGCAATCTCAAACATTTCCTCTGCATGTAAACGCCCTACTGGTACATTAAAGCCGACATACTTTAATCCTTCTTGTTTTTGATTTTGAACGCCATAAAAGTATCCTGCATTCCAGCCTTTGAGAGCACTTTCCCCTTTACTTTGCAATGGGCCTGTGTATTCTACTAGTTTCTCTTTAAATTTCTCAGCGCCCCAGTCAGCGACAAGAAATTTCAAACGTGCTAAGTGGCGTTTTTCACGATATCCAAAATCACGGAATATAGTAGCGATTGCAATCGATACTGCCTTCACTTCTTCTGGTAAAACGAATACATCTAATTCTTCCGCTAAGTATGGACGAGCTGATAAGCCTCCGCCTACTTTTATATGAAAACCAACTTTTTTCTCACCATCTATTTCTTTCGTAGCAGGTGTAAATGCCACACAGTTAATCTCTGCATTTGCTGAATTATAAATGTTAGAACTAATAGACATTTTAAATTTACGTGGTAGATTAGAAAACTCTTCATTATGTTGGAAATAATCGTATATTTCTTTAACAATCGATGTTGTATCAAATAGTTCATTCGCATCAATTCCAGCAAGTGGATTACCTGTAATATTACGCGTAATATCACCGCATGCCCCCGCTGAAGATAAACCAACTCTCGCTAATCTTTTAAAAATATCTGGAATTTGCTGAATTTCTAACCAATGAAACTGAATCGCCTGCCTTGTCGTAATATCTATCACATCGCGTCCATAGTCCGCAGCGATAGAAGCAAGAACTTCCGCCTGTGCATTTGTAATAATCCCAGAAGGAATATTGACACGCATCATAAAATATCCAGCTTCTTTCGGACGTTGTAAATACAATCCCGCCCATTTAAAGGCGTCCCACTCTTCTTTCGGAATAGATTCAAATCCATTCTCCGCATAGTAAGGAATATCATTGAAGATTTCTAATCCGTCTTTCTCTAATTTCTTTTTCTCTGTTTGATTTAATTTTTCATTATTAGCCCACACTTTTTCATAACTCATCTTTTATCCCCCTATATGAAACTGCGCTCTTGTAAGTACTTCACAATTTGTTCTGCACATTCTTCAATAGAATGCTTGTGCGTTTCTACAATTAATTCCGCTCGTTCTGGTTCCTCATACGGTGAATCAATACCTGTAAACTGTTTAATATCACCTTTTCTCGCCTTTTTATAAAGCCCTTTCGGATCACGTTTCTCGCATTCTTCAATCGGACACTTCACAAAGACTTCAATAAATTCATCTGCCGCTAATAGATCTCTAACTTGTTTTCGATCTACTCGAAATGGTGAAATAAACGCTGTAAGGACAACAGTTCCTTGGTCTACAAATAGCTTCGCCACTTCACCAATACGTCTTATATTTTCCATACGATCACTTTCAGAGAACCCTAAGTCTTTATTTAAACCGTGGCGAATATTATCCCCATCTAACACATAATTCCCAATATTCTTTTCAAATAGTTTCCGAGCAACCGCATTCGCTACGGTAGATTTACCTGAAGCCGATAAACCAGTAAACCAAACTACAAAACTATGATGCCCATTTTTCACTCTTCTCTCATCTTTTGAAACAGATGCTGTATGCCAAGTAATATTCGTATCCATCTCATTCTCTCCCTATTCTGTTACTGCTTCTTTCTTCAAACCTTTAATTAACACTTCCACTACTTCTTTACGGCTAAATGCACTTGGTGGAATCTCACCATTTCTTAACATCTCTCTTACTTTCGTACCCGACAAAATGACATGATCCTCTTTTCCGTGCGGACATGTTTTCGTTGAAGCCATCGTTTCACATTTCGTGCAGTAAAAACTATGTTCAAAGAATAGCGGTGTAATCCCTAACTCTTCTACTGTAAAATTCGCAAAGATGTCTTGTGCTTCATATGTTCCGTAATAGTCTCCTACCCCGGCATGATCACGCCCTACAATAAAGTGGGTACACCCAAAATTCCTTCTTACTAATGCATGAAATATCGCTTCTCTTGGCCCGGCGTAACGCATTGCTGCGGGAAATACCCCTAAAAAAACGCGATTTGCCGGATAATAATTTTGCAGTAATACTTCATAACTTTCCATCCTTACATCAGCTGGAATATCATCTGATTTCGTTTCACCAACGAGCGGATTTAAAAAGAGGCCATCTACAATTTCAAGGGCAGATTTTTGAATATATTCATGAGCACGATGCACTGGGTTTCTCGTTTGAAATCCCACTACTGTTTTCCAACCACGTTTTTTAAATTCTTCTCTCGTTTCAATTGGATCTAAATGATAAGAAGGAAATTGATTATGTTCAAAGCGTTTTGTGAGAATAATAGCTCCTCCAACGTAAACGTTTGGTCGTTCATATAATTTTTTCACTCCTGGATGAGCCTCATCCGTCGTTTTATATACGAGTAACGCTTCTTTTTCTTTATCAGGCACAAAAATATCTTCTATTTGAATGACACCATATATAGTTCCATCGTTAACCAGTTTTACTTCTTCTTCAATTTTCAATCTATCCGCTTCTTCTTCTGTTACTGGTAATGCAATCGGTATACTCCAAACACTACCGTTTACTAAACGAAGCGTTTCTACAACTGAGTCATAATCTCTCTTCCCTAAAAATCCTGTAAGTGGACTATATCCCCCTGTCGCCAGAAGTTCTAAATCACTAAGCGCAATTTTGTCTAGCTCAATTTCTTTGACAATGTTCGATATGTCATATGTTTCATCAATACGGTTTACTAATTTATTTGTTGTACTCATCTTTTTATATCCCCTCTTAGAGTTATTTCAAGATCTATCTTATTGAAAATGGAGTCCGCATTCTGTCTTCATTTTCCCAGCCCATCTTCCATCTCTTGAGTCGCCACCATCTCCTACAGGCAATGTACATTTTTCACACCCAATACTTGGATACCCAACATCATGCAGTGGATTATATGGCAAACTATGTTTGTATACATATCGCCAAACTTCTTTCCAAGTCCAATGAATGAGTGGACAAATTTTAATAGACCGAAAACGATGATCTTGATTCACAAATTTTGTATGCTTACGCGTTTCTGATTGTTCCCTTCTAAGGCCTGATATCCACGCTTTTTCGGCTGCTAATGATTTTTCTAGCGGCAAAATTTTTCTGATCTTACAACAGAGATTCGGATTACTTTCCCATAATTTTTCTCCATGAAGCTTTGCCTGTTCTTCAAGTGTAAGTGCTGGCTGTTTTTCTATAATATTTAATGAAGGAAATCTCTCTCGTACCTTTTTAATTAATTCGTACGTTTCTTGAAAGTGAACATTTGTATCTAAAAATACAACTTTAGCAGATGGATTTACTTGGTTTATAAGATGCAATAAAACCATCCCTTCCACTCCAAAGCTACATGCATATACAATTTCACCTTTATATTCTTTATAAGCCCAACTTAATACTGATAGCGCGCCTTTTGTTTCATCTTCTTCTGAAAATGAAACGCTATTTTCTTCCCACGTTTCATACGTCAACATGTTTTTTCCCCCTGTAAAAGCAAAAAGACGGTTTTAACCTAATAAAATAGGTTAAAACCGCCTCTAGTTTTTCTAGTCAGCGCTTTTTACTTTAAACGTACTTTTTCACTTTTCTCTAATTGAATGACTTTTCCATCTTGCACAACAATTGTAATTGAACCATATTTCATATCAGCAAGCATCGCTTGAATCTTCTCAGACACTTCATCAAAATGCTCCCGTACACTCACGCGAACAGCCCCCCCTTTTATTCATAAAAAAAATCTTTCCCATTTCGAAAAGACTGTTCGGTAATATATTTTACCTTATCTTTCAAAATGGATTCCATTTTGCTGGATTTAGCACCTTGCTTTCTATAAGCAGGTTGCCGAGCTTCGTCGGGCCAGTTCCCTCCGCTTCTCTTGATAAGCTTTGTATTTGTATTTTATCACAATTCAGATTTTTTTCAATCCTAGTTTTCCGATATATTTAATTATTTTTCTTTTTTTAAAAGGAGTTGCCTTTACTAGACAACTCCTTCTTTCTCATTCACACCAGCTCTTTAATACGTATGCGATCGTTCCCAATAATATTTTCATATGTTTCACGCTCTACAACAATTTGTGATGTCCCACCTTTTGCAAAAACGACAGCTGGTCTACGAATACGATTATAATTATTCGCCATCGAGTACCCATATGCACCTGTACATGAAATCGCTAGTAAATCAGAAGAAGCAACTTTCGGGAGATTAATATCCCAAATAAGCATATCTCCACTTTCACAGCATTTCCCAGCAATCGAAACGAGTTCCTCATTTTCATCATTTCCTCGATTCGCCAACATTGCCTCATAACGAGCTCCATATAGAGCCGGTCTTAAATTATCTGTCATTCCACCATCGACTGAAACATATTTTCGAATGCCAGGAATATCTTTCACCGATCCGACTGTATAAAGTGTTGTTCCAGCATCACCTACGATACTACGACCTGGTTCAATCCATATTTCTGGAAGCGGATATTCACATAGTGTAAATTGTTCGCTTATCGTACTCGTTACAGCGTGCACATACGTTTCAAGTGTTAACGGTGTATCTGATTCCGTATAACGTATACCGAAACCTCCGCCCACATTTAATACTTTCATCACATAATGTGTTCGCTCTCTCACTTCTTCTAAAAATTGGCGGAGTACTTCAATTGCTCGAACAAATCCAGCCGTTTCAAATATTTGGGATCCAATATGCGAGTGAATTCCTAACACATTATAATTTGATTTTTGCAAGGCAAGCTCAATTGCTTGCATCGCTTGACCATTTGAAACACCAAATCCAAATTTCGAATCCTCTTGACCTGTTGTTATATATTCGTGTGTATGTGCCTCTACTCCAGGCGTTACACGGATTAATATGTTCACAAATTTCCCATGTTGCACTGCTAAATCATGTAAAATTTCTAATTCTAAGAAATTGTCTACTACAAAACAACCGATATTTGCCTGAAGAGCCATAATCATTTCTTCTTCTGTTTTATTATTTCCGTGAAAATGAATACGCGATGCAGGAAACCCTGCTTGGAGCGCAGTATATAATTCTCCTCCAGAAACAACATCTAAAGACATATTCTCTTCACGAGCTACTCGGCACATCTCCATGCACAAGAACGCCTTGCTAGCATATGCTACTTGATAAGAGAAACCACTTTCTTTAAAAGCACGATGAAACGCACGACATTTCCCTCGAATTGACTCTTCATCGTATACATAAAGTGGTGTTCCGTATTCTTTTGCTAGTTGCGTCGTATCGCACCCTCCAATTTCTAAGTGTCCTTGCCCATTGATTCGGCTTGTGCCGTGTAAATACATTTGAATTCCTCCCTTATTTCCTCTAAAACTCATAACCCCAATCTTCTATTCATTGCAGCACGCTTTTAGATAGACAAAAAACGCGCGGAACAATGTTCACACGCGTTTCTTATTAGGAAAAATATATATTGAAAAAATAAACGAGTTGTTATCTTCTCAAATAAGAAACCGCATCAACATCTCCAAATAGCTCTCCATAAAATAAATATTATGACAGTACTACATTTATTCAATGTAGTCCCAATATAAGAATAAGGTGGTCATTCTTATATTTCGGCAATAGTCCCTTTCAACCTATGATCACAGATTCCACTAAATCTCACATAGCTTACTCTTTCCTATCGCGGCCTCTACCTTTGAGAGTAGATGAGGTAAGTCTATTTAATTTTCAAACATCTAATGTTGCTATTAACAATACCAAAGGAACATTTTATTTGTCAAACAATTTTTTATATTGTTTTTTTACAGTTTAGTTTCGCATCGTTTGGTAAGCGCTTTACTATAATCTTTGTTACTTCCCATTCGCCTTCTTCGTTATTAAATGTAATTGCTACTTTTTCAAATGGGGGAAGAATTTTCCCTCCAACCTGTTCATACTTCGTTACTTCAATAATTGCTTGAAATAAATATGTACCACTATACACTTTTTTTATACTAATAATTTTAGGACATTGATAAGGTTTCAAGGTCCCATATTGTTTTTCAATTGCTTTATTTATTTTTGGAAATAAAACAGAATAAAGTGCATCTTCCATAAGGGGTGCATCATATTGGGCTATTGACACACTCGGTGAAGCAAAAAGCATAAAACTAATGCATACTATAAAATATAATAATTTTCGCATCATAACCTCCTTATCATTACGCAATACTTTCCATGTTTAACGAATGATAATAATCATACATAGAAATTCCATTTTATTGTCTCCCACTTCGCTTTTTCTACTCAATTGTTGCAAAAAAGGCCCACAACCCTCTTTTATTTTCGTATAATGATACTCATAGTATAATAATCATAATAATAAAGGACTGTTCGTATATATAAAGTGAGACACTTTTCAAACAAACTCACAGGAACTGTCATGATTTTAAGAGAGGAGTATATTATGCTAAAACATTTGTTTCCAAAACTGCGATTTGCACTCGTTGCAGTCGTTTTATTATGGATTAAAACATATATTGTGTACAAGCTAGCATTCGATATTAAAATTGATAACTTCTTTGAAGAATTTATGCTTTTTATTAATCCACTAGCTTCATTACTTTTATTTTTCGGTTTCGCTTTACTTGCATCTAAGCACCGCAACCGAATTATTATTGGAATTAGTTTTGTTCTGTCATTTATTTTATTTGGAAATGCAATGTTTTACGGGTTTTATGATGATTTCGTTACTTTCCCCGTTTTATTCCAAACAAATAATATGGCTGATTTAGGAACGAGCATTAAAGAACTCTTTACGTATAAAACATTACTTTTATTTGCGGATGCAATTATTTTAATGTTTATATCACGTAAATTCCCGGCATTTTGTGACAAAACACCACTTTCACGCTCTGAAAAGCGAACTTTCTTTAGTGGTGTAACAGCGATATTGGCACTGCAAATTGTCGTTTCAGTTATTTATAAGCCACAAATGTTCTCACGCTCATTTGACCGTCAAACTGTCGTGAAAAATTTAGGTTTATACACATATCATCTATTTGATATTACACTCCAATCTAAATCTTCAGCTGAACGTGTATTTGCAAGTGGGGACGGATTCTCTGAGATTAAAAACTATACTGACGCAAAAGATAAACACGTAGATAAAAACTTATTTGGAGCTGCAAAAGGGAAAAATGTAATTTTAATTTCAATGGAATCTACACAAAGTTTTGTTATTAATAAAAAAATAAATGGAAAAGAAATCACTCCATTTTTAAACGAATTTATTAAAGATAGTTTTTATTTCGATAACTTCTATCATCAAACTGGACAAGGTAAAACTTCTGATGCTGAATTTATCGTGGAAAACTCACTTTATCCGTTAGATCGTGGTTCTGTGTTCTTTACTCATGCAACAAATGAATATACAGCCACACCAGAACAATTAAAGAAATACGGATATTCTTCTGCTGTCTTCCATTCAAACGATAAAACATTTTGGAATCGTGATGTAATGTATCCTGCACTTGGATATGATCGCTATTTTAATTTAAATGATTACGTAGGCACGGAACAAATGTCTGTCGGTTGGGGATTAAAAGATAAAGAGTTCTTTGAGCAATCTATTCCAAAACTAAAATCTTTACCGCAGCCGTTCTATACAAAATTTATTACTTTAACAAACCATTTTCCGTTTCTTCTAAATCCAGAAGATCAATATGTTGATGAGTTTAATTCGGAAAGTGCTGTTTTAAACCGCTACTTCCCAACAGTTCGTTACACAGATGAAGCTCTTAAATTATTTATTAATCAATTAAAGGCAGAAGGACTGTACGACAATTCCGTTATTGTCATTTATGGTGATCATTACGGTATTTCCGAAAACCATAACGCAGCTATGGCTCAGTTCCTTGGGAAAGACGCTATTACACCGTTTGATGCGATGCAATTACAACGCGTCCCTCTCATCATTCATGTACCTGGTCAAGAAGGAAAAGTCATTTCTAAAGTATCCGGTCAAATCGATATTAAACCAACGCTGCTTCATTTACTTGGTATTAAAACGAATCAATCAGTTGAATTTGGAACTGACTTATTTATAAAAGAAAAAGATCCACTTATGGTAATGCGCGATGGTAGTTTTGTAACAGAGGATTATGTGTATACAAAAAATGTGTGCTACAAAAAAAGCTCAGGTGAAGAGGCAGATGTATCACTATGTCAGCCGTATATTGAAAAAGCAAAAACAGATTTAAAACTCTCTGACAAACTGATTTATGGAGATTTATTACGATTCGATCCTAACAATCGATATAAAACTGGAACGATGACAACGAAATTTGAATAATGTAGGAAGCAACTTTGTGAAAAGTTGCTTCTTTTTTACTTACACTTCAAATCTTTCACAAATTGGGAATTTCTTTCGTATGAGAAAGAAATTTATGGTATGATAAAATAAGTAAACTTTCATACACTAATTAAGAATTTATAACAGAAAGCAAGGGATCAGATTTTGTATAGAGCAGCTATTCCAAACTTATTTACGCTCGGAAATTTATATAGCGGATTTTTATCAATCGGCTATGCATCTTTAGGATATTATAAATCAGCTGCTATTTTAGTACTTATCGGGATGATGTTAGATAGTCTTGATGGGCGTGTTGCTCGTTTATTACGCGTTGATTCACAAATGGGGAAAGAGCTTGATTCACTCGCAGATGTTGTAACATTTGGCGCAGCACCTGCTGTTTTAATGTATTACACATCTTTTTCCAACTACGGAATCATTGGACTATACATAGCGGGATTATTCCCACTGTTTGGAGCATATCGCTTAGCACGATTTAATGTAACACCATCTTCTACTTCTATGAAATATTTCACTGGAGTTCCGATTACTGCAGCAGGAGGGCTTGTCGCTTTCCTAACATTATTTTCAAATACCATTCCAAAAATCGTTCTTATTACAGTATTTGTAACGTTCGCATTTTTAATGGTAAGTCGTATTCGTATCCCAAGTTTAAAAGATGTACCAATTCCACGATATAGCATCATTATTACACTATTTTTAGTCGGAAGCATTATCACAATGTACCAAACAGGTTTTGGTAATTTTTCTGTTTTCTTATTCATTGCCATTCCACTATATATTTTGTATATGCTATCTCAATTTCTTAGACAAAGACCATCTAAAAAAGAAAATAAAGAAAAATAAAAAGAAACCTTCCGAAATTGGAAGGTTTCTTTTTATTTTGTAACTAATACTTTTTGATTTACAGGTGTTACTGGTTCTTCACCATTTAATACAGCTAAAATATTTCTAACTGCCATTTCAGCCATCGCATCACGAGTTTCAAATGTTGCATTTCCTACGTGAGGAGCGAGCACAACATTCTTTAATCCTTTTAGCTCTTCTGTAATCTTCGGTTCAAATTCAAACACATCAAGGGCTGCACCCTCAATTTCATTCGTTTTTAATGCTTGAGCAAGTTCAAATTCATTCATAATTGGTCCACGTGAAGCATTTATAATATATGCTGTTTTCTTCATCATTTTAAACTGTTCTTCATCGATCATATGATGTAACTTTGGATTATAAGCACAGTTAATTGTAATAAAGTCCGCTGTTTGTAATAATTCTTCCAATGTCACATATGTTGCGCCCAGTTCACTTTCTGCTTCAGGCTTACGATTTGGTCCTGTATATAAAACATCCATTCCAAATGCTTTCGCACGCTTTGCAACTGCCTTCCCGATTTCTCCAAGGCCAATAATTCCAATTGTCTTACCGTGTACTTCGCGGCCCAAGAAAAATAATGGCGCCCATCCGTTAAATCCAGTTGTACGACATAACGTATCTCCTTCAGGAATTCTACGTGCCGCTGCTAAAAGAAGTGCAAATGTTAATTCTGCTGTCGCTTCAGTTGATACTTTCGGTGTATTCGATACTGCAATTCCTTTTTCTCCTGCATATGTGAAATCAATATTATCGTAACCAGCACCGTAGTTTGCAACAATCTTTAAATTAGGTGCCGCATCAATAACTTCTTTCGTCACCTTTGTAGAAAGTAAGCTTAACAATGCATCTTTATCTTTTACACGCTCTGTTAATTCATCTAAAGAAATTAACTCCTCTTTATCGTACATTTCTACATCATGATCTTTTAATAATTCTAAGCCGATTTCTGGAATTTTCCCTGCTACTAATATTTTCGCCACTACTAACACCTCTTCTATACAAAATAAGATACCTCTTATATTTCATTGTAAGAAATTCATATATAAAAACCAAGGGATTTGATTATAGTTTTGAAAATCGTCATTTTTTCACATAAGAAAAGAGGAGATTCATCTCTCCTCTCTTCTTACGCTTTCTCTTGTGATTCTTGCTCAAGCTTCGCATCAATAGTTCCTTCTGCAACTGTATCGCTAATTTGTTCCTCAATAACTGAATTAGCTGTTTGATTCGTTTCAGAAGTATACGCTTGGTCCACCGCTTGTACATTTTGTTTCTTTTGTTGTTTCGCCATTTCTTACCCTCCTTTTCATTCTTTCTTATTTTGAACAAAAAGGAAGATTTTCATCAAAAAATCGCGTTTTATTTTGAAATTGTTACTTCTTCTTCAAGCAATCTCATCGTTCTTACTCGTTTCGTAAATGTAGCTATGTGAGAAATATCATGATTGCGTAATGTCTTTATATTTTCTTCCACATATTTTCCTAAATCATTCGGATAATGAGCATCTGAGGATAGAGTAATCGGAACTCCATACTTAGCTAATACTTGTAAATAAAGCGGACTTGGACACATTTCGCGCACAGGATAGCGATAGTACAATCCCGCATTTATTTCTGTTGCCGTATTCGTTTCTACTAACGCACGCGCTATTTCCTTATAATAAGAAAGCTGTTCATTCTCATCTAACCGGTAATTAAATACTTTTATGTTATCGAGGTGAGCTATAATATCAAAGAGCTCCGAACGAACAGCATTTTCAACTGTAGCGAAAAACGTATGATATAAAGTATGTAACTCATGCGTATCAAAATACTCTTTCGTATCTGGATTATCAAATCCCCAACCATCTATGAAATGGACCGAACCGATTACATAATCAAATTCTCCTAATGCTAGTAAGCCTTTTAACTCTTGTTCACCGCCGATAAAATAATCCGCTTCAATTCCAAGTTTGAGCGTTACCCCTCGTTTACTCCATCGCTCTTTTGCCTCTTCAATCGCCTTTGTAAAATCATAAAGAGACGTTACTCTTACTTGATCTAACCATTCTTTTTGTAAACGACCGAGCTTAGAATCACTAATATTTACATACTTTTCATAATATCCTTTCGCTTCATGAAAACGGTATAAATGATCGACAATACCAACTTCTTTTATACCTTTTCGCAAAGCTTCTTCTAAATATAAATCAATCCATTTCGCTGTAAATGGTCCTTCCTTCACA
Source organism: Bacillus hominis (assembly GCF_030348325.1). Classification (NCBI taxonomy): domain Bacteria; kingdom Bacillati; phylum Bacillota; class Bacilli; order Caryophanales; family Bacillaceae; genus Bacillus; species Bacillus hominis. The sequence continues at coordinate 1,353,006 of NZ_JAUCFS010000005.1, read as the reverse complement.
CGTCTTTGCAGGCGTTCTTGTGTTTTCATTAGCCAGCCAATAGAATGCCTTTCTTCTTGAAGTGGCTCATAATATTGTAGTGCTTCATTTATTTTGGCAAGCCAGCTTATTGAATAGGGCCCTTCTTCTAAATGAAGATGATAATCCACTTTCATATATATTCCCCCTTATAACGTATCTATTTCTTTTCGCTCCCCTACTCTCGAAAGCTTTCCATTTCTTTCTTTCACTTCTTGCATGACATCTTCTAATGAAATATTTTTTTCAGCTAACAGAACAAAACAGTGATAAAACACATCAACCATTTCTTTTACTATTTCTTCTTTATCATTATTTTTAGACGCGATAATTACTTCAGTGCACTCCTCACCGATTTTCTTTAAAATTTTATCTTCACCTTTTGAAAATAAATAATTCGTATATGATTCAGAGAGTGGATTTTTCTTTCGTTCTTCAATTGTTTCAAATAATAACTTAAGGATATCTTCCATATGTATCCCCCTATATAATTTTGTAGTGAAAACACGTTTTTTCTCCCGTATGGCAAGCAGGCCCTACTTGCTTTACGACAACAACGATTGAATCTTGATCACAGTCTAAATAAAGTGATTGTACATATTGAACATTTCCCGATGTATCTCCTTTATTCCATAACGATTGTCTCGAACGGGAATAAAACCATGTTCTTTTCGTTTCCAGCGTCTTGTCATACGCTTCTTCATTCATATAAGCTAGCATTAAAACTTCTTTCGTATCTTCCTCGATAACAACAGCTGGTATCAATCCTTTTGAAAAGTTAGGCTTCATAACCGCACCTCAACGTTTGCTTCTCTTAATTTTTTCTTTACATCCTGTACAGTCGCTTCACCATAATGAAAGATTGATGCTGCTAATGCTGCATCAACTGTTGTCTTTTGAAATACTTCTATAATGTGATCCACATGACCACATCCACCTGATGCGATTACTGGGACAGAAACGCTGTTTGAAATTGCTTCTGTTAAACGAAGATCATATCCGTTTTTCGTTCCATCTGCATCCATACTCGTCAACAAAATTTCTCCTGCCCCGAGCTCGACAACGCGCTTCGCCCATTCTATTGCATCCATTCCCGTATCAAGTCTTCCGCCATTTACGTATACATTCCATTTATCTTTTGCCACTTTTCTAGCATCGATTGCTACGACAATACATTGTGAGCCAAAATGTTCTGCACCTTCCTGGATTAACTTTGGATTTCGCATTGCCGCTGAGTTTATTGAAACTTTATCCGCTCCAGCTCTTAGTAAATTGTACATATCTTGAACATTTGAAATCCCCCCGCCAACTGTGAGAGGAATGAATACTTTTGAAGCAGTTTTTTCTACAACATCTATAATCGTTTTTCGCCCTTCATGCGTCGCAGTAATATCTAAAAATACGATTTCATCTGCTCCCGCATCATTATATAATGCGGCTATTTCAACAGGATCACCGACGTCTTGTAACCCTATAAAATTTACACCCTTTACTACCCGCCCTTCTTTCACATCTAGACATGGAATAATTCGTTTCGCTAACATAGTTTTGTAACCTGTAACACTTCTTCTAAATCAATCGTTTTCTCGTAAAGTGCCTTCCCAATGATGACGCCATATATATTCATATCATTTAACCTTTTCACATCTTGAATAGATGCCACTCCTCCAGAAGCAATCACACGAATGCCCACGCTTTTTTGCAGTAACTCTAATTGTTCAAAGTTCGGACCTGCAAGCGTCCCATCTTTTGAGATATCTGTAAACACAATCGTTTGAACACCTAAACCTTCCATTTGCTTTGCTAAATCAATGTAAGAAACTTCAGACACATCGAGCCACCCCCTCGTTGCTACGAAACCATTTTTCGCATCAATTCCAACTATGCTTTGCTCTTTATATAGACGAATCGCTTCTTCTAAAAATGATTTATCATACAGCGCTGCGGTTCCTAATATCACTTTTTCTACACCTACTGACAACAACTTCTCCACCGCCGAAAGTGACCGAATACCTCCTCCAACTTGCACCGGAATACGCACCGCCTTGCATATTTTTTCAATGACAGGTAAATTTACTGACTCTCCAGCAATTGCTCCATCTAAATCAACAACGTGTAGTATTTTCGCTCCAATTTTTTCAAATATGATTGCTTGTGCGACTGGATCTTCATTCATCACCGTTTCTTTACTAAACTCTCCTTGATACAGCCTTACGCATCGCCCTTCTTTTACATCGATAGCTGGGAAGATTTCCATGCTTCTACCACCCCTTTGAAATTTTTTAACATTTGCATTCCAATTTCACCACTTTTTTCAGGATGAAACTGTGCGCCAAATATATTTCCTTTTGCTACAAAACCAGGTACCTTCACTCCATATTCACTTGCCCCATACACAATTTCATTCGGACAATCTGCATAATAAGAGTGGACATAATATACGAAAGAACCGTCCTCTACTCTATCCCAAAGCGATATTTCTCCTTCTTTTTTTAATTCATTCCACCCCATATGTGGAATTTTATAAGGAACTTTTAACTTTCGAATGACACCTGGTAGTAAATTTAATCCGGTACAGTCTTGTAGTTCCTCACTTTTTTCAAATAAAAGCTGCATTCCTAAGCAAATGCCTAGAAGCGGTTTTCCTGATCTCCCAACTTCTTTTAGCACACATACTAAATTTTTTTCTTCTAAAATGTCCATCGCTTTCGGAAATGCGCCTACTCCTGGTAAAATAACTCCATCACTTCTCAATATTTCTTCTTTATGGTCCGTTATGATGTACTCTGCTCCAATATATTTTAATGCTTGTTCCACACTGCGAATATTTCCCATTCCATAATCTATAATTGCAATCAATTACAACATCCCTTTCGTTGAATTTACACCAGTAATATTGGCATTTTTATCGACTGCCTCTCTAAGAGCTCGACCGAACGCTTTAAATAAAGCTTCAATTTTGTGATGTGTATTGCTTCCGTATAGAATGCGAGCATGTAATGTAATATTTGCAGCATGGGCAACTGCTCTAAAAAATTCTTCCGTTAATTCCGTGTCAAAATCTCCCAGCTTCGGATTTGTTAATTCACCTTGAAATACAATATATGAGCGCCCGCTTATATCAATCGCGACAAATCCTAAAGATTCATCCATCGGTACATATGCTGAGCCGTAACGGTTAATCCCCTCTTTATTTTGCAACGCTTCTTTCAAGCAAGTTCCGAGTACAATTCCAACATCTTCAACCGTATGATGCGCATCAACGAATACATCACCTTCAGCTTCAACTTGCAAACCGAATCTTCCATGCCTAGCAAATAAAGTTAGCATATGATCAAAAAAACCAACTCCCGTTTGCACAGAAACACTCGTACTTTCATCGAGCTGCAAACTTAATTTAATCTTTGTTTCAGTCGTCTCACGTGCTTGACTAGATTGGCGCATTATTCTTCCTCCTTAAACCTAATTTGGATCGCTCTTGCGTGTGCATGTAAACCTTCTTTATTTGCAAGTTCTACAATATGATGCTGTACACTTCTTAACGCTTCTTCCGTATAAGAAACGAAGCTTGATTTTTTCACAAAATCATCGACGGATAACGGAGAGAAAAACCTTGCCGTTCCACTTGTCGGTAATACGTGATTCGGCCCCGCCAAATAATCTCCGAGCGGTTCAGGTGCATATGGACCAAGAAAAATTGATCCAGCATGCTTTACATAAGCTAGAGCATTCATTGGCTCTTTTATGTGTAACTCTAAATGTTCTGGAGCAATTTCATTTGATAATTGAAATGCCTCTTCTAAAGAAGGAACAATAAAAATTGATCCATTTCTTTTTATTGACTCACGAGCTATTTCACTTCTTGGTAACGTCTCTAGCTGTCTTTCTATTTCTCTTTCTACTTCTTTAGCAAGCTGTACATTCGTTGTAATACAAATAGCAGTCGCTCTCACGTCATGCTCTGCTTGTGATAATAAATCCGCAGCAATATATTCGGCATTTCCTGTTTCATCTGCGATAACTACAATTTCTGATGGTCCAGCAATCATATCGATATTTACTATCCCGTATACTTCTCGTTTTGCTAGAGCGACATACAAATTTCCGGGGCCAACTATTTTATCTACTTTCGGAATCGATTCCGTCCCATATGCTAAAGCAGCAATTGCTTGAGCACCACCAGCCATATAAATTTCATCTACACCTGCAAGGCTTGCAGCAGCTAAAATATGCGGATCAATTCCTCCTTGCCTCGGCGGTGTTACCATTACAATTTTTTTCACTCCTGCGAGTTTTGCTGGCAATACATTCATTAATACTGATGAAGGATACGAAGCTGTCCCGCCCGGCACATATACACCTACATTTTCTAACGGCCGGATGAGCTGTCCTCTAATTACCCCTTCACTCACGCAATCGAACATAGATTGTCTTTTTTGCTTTTCGTGATACGAGACAATATTTTTCTTTGCCTCTTCTAACGCTTCTAAAAAAGCTTGTTCTACAAACTTACTTGCTTGTTTTATTTCTTCTGCACTTACACGAAAATTTTTTATCTCTACACCATCAAACTTTTTTGTATAGAACGATACAGCTTCATCTTTACTCTTCCTTACGTTTTGAACAATTTCACTTACACTTCTTTGAACAGTTTCTTCTATTATATTAGCGCTTTCTCTTAGCAATTTTATTTTCGATAAAGCCTCTTGGAACTCTTCACAAACTATCTCCATTGAAACTCCCCCTATTTCCCTGACAAAATTTCTTGTTCCATCATGTTTATAATACCGAATATTTCGTCTTTTTTAGTTTTCAATGCAGCCTTATTTACTATCATTCGAGCTGATATAGAGCACATTTCCTCAAATACAATTAATCCGTTTTCTTGTAATGTTTTTCCTGTTTCAACAATATCCACAATTGCATCTGCCAACCCTAGAAGTGGAGCAATCTCTACAGATCCTTCTATTTTAATAATTTCTACATCCTCCCCTTTATCATGAAAATATGTAGAAGTAATGTGCGGATATTTCGTAGCAATTCGTTTTTTTCGATAACTCTTCGGATTATACGTAGGAATAGAAGCGACACAAAATTTACACACGCCTACTCCTAAATCCACCATCTCATATATATCTTTCTCACATTCCATTAATATATCTTTTCCAACGACTCCAATATCAGCTACGCCATGTTCTACATAAGTAGCAACATCTACCGCTTTCACTAAAATAAATGAAATGTTTTTGTTTTTACTTTTAAAAACAAGTTTTCTTCCTTTATCTTTGAGCTCTGAACAATCAATTCCAATTTTCTCAAACAGTGGAATAACATGCTTTTCTAATCTTCCTTTCGTTAACGCAATTTGAATGTTACGCATGAAGCCTCCCCTTCTTTCTGGATGATCCATTTCTCTCTCCATACATATTCCACTAGTGACTCACTCTTCGCCTCAACGACTGTCATTATTTTATTCTTGTTTGCAAATTGAAAAGTATCGTTTAAATTTGGGAATAAAGATAATTGGGCATTCTTCCCGTCCTTTTGAAGTAAATTTCGTAACCTTTCCGCTTCTGCTAATCTATTTAACTCATAATGAATCATAATATCTATTCTCTTTCGTTTATATGGTTCTTGCTGCTCTTGAAGTGCCTTAACAATTTGATTTACTTGCACCGCGAGCCCAACAGCTGGCATCATCTCTCCAAAATTTCCAATTAACTCATCATATCTTCCGCCACTAACAATCTCTTCTCCAATTTCATATATATACCCTTTGAAAATAACACCCGTATAATAATCCAAATGTTGAACCATACCTAAATCAATTGATATGTAAGATCCATATCCTAACTGTTCAATTGTTTCATATATTTCTTTCACTCTTGCAATGGCCATTTTCATTTCATTACTTGAGGCGAGTTTTTCTGCTTCCTCAATAACATCTAAACTCCCGAATAACCTTGGTAATTTCTCAAGTAATCTTACTGTTTCATCACACCGATCTAATTTTTTTTCTTCAATAAAATTTGAGAGACCAGCATAATTTTTACTCTCAATATATGTTCTAAGTACCCTCTCTTCTTCACCATGAATGGAGAGTTTTTTTACAATACATTTATATAACTGCACTTGCCCAATCTCAATTGTAAAAGATTGTACCTTCAATTTTTGAAGTGCTTGAATTACGCTTATGACACACTCAATTTCTGCTCTTACATTATCAATCCCGATAATTTCAATACCACTTTGTACCATTTCATTATATTTTCCAGAAAGAGACTCATTCGCCCGAAATACATTTCCGCTATACGTCACTTTAAGAGGAGTGTCCCGTCTCTGCGTTCCAATTACTCTTGCTAAAGGAATTGTCATATCTGGGCGCAGTACAATAATCCGTCCTTTTTCATCAAAAAATTTATACATCTTTTCTTCATCTATCGGCCTGTTTTGAAATGCAAAAACATCGTAAAATTCAATTGTAGGTGTCCTTATTTCTTCATAACCTCTATCTAAAAAGGTCCGTCTTAATTTTTGTTCCACTTCTTCAATTAACGTACATTCTTCGAATAAGTAATCCCTCGTTCCATTCGGATTTGCACGCTTCCACTTTGTCATCTAAATTCACACACCCTTCCCTCTCTAATGTATGCTCATTCCATTCACCTAAACCGAAAATAAAAAGAGCCTTGTAGAAAAAATACCTACAAGGCTCTTTAGTAGAGTGTAGGTACAACGGGAATAACCCTTGTGCCTACACGTTTTCACGTTAGGTTCAAGGGTTTCATGTATGATGATGTAGTTGTGTAAGCATTTTAATAGATTGCACGATATTCATAATACTTACTCCCTTTCTCCTCTGATTTTCACATAGTATATAACAGTTAATTCTGAATGTAAATACATTTTTAATATTCCGTTATTTCTTAATATAAGGCTATCTCCCTTTCATACTCTCCAATTTCTCGTTCGTATTGCATCGTAATGCTAATTTCATCTAGACCATTTAATAATTTCTCTTTCCACATTTTCTCGATTGTAAAATGAAATCTGTGCGTATTCGTAGTAATTACTTCATTCTCTAAATCGACTTCCATTTGATCTCTCGCATTCATTTTGGCAAGTTGTTCACGCATCTCTTTATCCATTACAATCGGTAACATACCATTCTTCATACAATTCATATAAAAAATATCTGCAAATCCTCCGGCGATAATAACGCGGAAACCATAATCCGCAAGCGCCCACGGAGCATGTTCTCTTGAAGAACCACATCCAAAATTATCACCTGTAATTAATATACTTGCTCCTTTTCGTTCTTGTGCATTAAGGGGGAAATTAGGATTTTCATGGCGCTCATTATCATAACGCCACTCATCAAATAAATACTTTCCAAATCCCGTCCTTTCAATTCTCTTTAAGTATTGCTTCGGAATAATTTGATCTGTATCAATGTTATCATTCATAAGTACTGCGGCAGTGCCTTTATGAATACGAAATGGCTCCATCATAACTCTCCTTTCTAATATCAACAAAATGCCCATATAATGCAGCTGCTGCAGCCATAGCTGGACTTACTAAATGTGTTCTTGCCCCTTTCCCTTGCCTTCCTTCAAAATTACGATTTGAAGTAGAAGCACAATGTTCTCCTTCAGGTACTTGATCTGGATTCATCCCAAGACACATTGAACATCCAGGCTCTCTCCATTCAAACCCCGCTTCTTCAAATATGCGATGCAAGCCTTTTTGCATTGCCCGCTCTCTCACACTTTTTGATCCTGGTACAACGAGTGCTCGCACACCCTCTTTTACCTTTTTCCCTTTTACAACAGATGCAGCAATTTCTAAGTCAGATAAACGTGAATTTGTACAAGAACCAATGAAGACATGCTTAACAGGAATTTCAAACGTACTTTGCCCAGGGCTCAATCCCATATATGAAAATGCTCTTTCATCATTTTCATTATGCTTTTCTGGTAATTTTTCATCAATAGGAACACCCATACTAGGATTTGTTCCCCAAGTTACGTACGGTGCTAGACTTGTAACATCTATTGAAATATGTAAATCATAAATCGCATCTGAATCTGTATAAAGCTCCGACCATTTTCCCGTGAAAGATTCATAGTCTTTTGGTGCATATTTACGCCCTTTTACATAAGAAAATGTTTTTTCATCTGGTGCAATAACGCCCGCTTTTGCTCCCCCTTCAATTGCCATATTGCAAAGTGTCATCCTCTCTTCCATCTCCATAGCATGAATCGTCTCTCCGTAAAATTCCATTACATATCCAGTTCCAACTGCTACACCGTACTTTGAAAGAAGATGCAAAATAATATCTTTTGCATAAACACCTTTCTGTAATTTTCCTTTTAACTCAATGCCCATCGCTTTCGGTTTTCGTTGCCACAACGTTTGCGTTGCTAATACATGTTCGACTTCACTCGTACCAATACCAAACGCTAGCGCACCGAATGCACCATGAGTAGCCGTATGACTATCACCACAAACAATCGTTTTCCCTGGCTGTGTAAGCCCAAGTTCTGGTCCTATAACATGAACAATCCCTTGCTCTTCATCACCGATATCCGCTAATGGCACCTGAAATTGTTTACAGTTCTCACGAAGTGTATCCAATTGCTGCTTCGCAATACGATCAGTAATATTCCAAACATCTTTCGTTGGAATATTATGATCCATTGTTGCAAATGTTAATTCTGGTCTCCGGACAGTTCGATTTGCAAGCCGCAAGCCTTCAAAGGCTTGCGGTGACGTTACTTCATGAACGAGATGAAGATCGATATATAATAAATCCAATCCATTTTCGTTTGTCGCAACTACATGTCTCTCCCAAAGCTTATCTAGTAATCTTTTTCCCATTATCGTCCTCTCCCTACTAGCGCTTGCTCTTCCATCTCTTGAATAACCGCTTTCGTAAATGAAGTTGTCGTTTCATCTCCCCTGATATCTGCTGTACATTTTCCAGATTGAAGAACTGCAGATATTGCGGATTCAATCGCATATCCTTCTCTCGTTAATCCAAATGATTGCCCAAGCATCATCGCAACCGAACGCATCATCGCAATTGGGTTCGCCTTATTTCTCCCCGCAATATCTGGTGCTGATCCGTGAATAGGCTCATATAAAGATGGCCCGTTTTCCGCATGACTCGCTGATGGAAGCATTCCTAATGACCCCGCTAATACAGAAGCCTCATCACTTAAAATATCACCAAACAAATTCTCTGTTACGATAACGTCAAATCTCCTTGGGTTCCGAATTAACTCCATAGCAGCTGCATCTACTAAAATATGTTCTAATTCAACGTCTGGATAACGAAGACCTACTTCTTCCGTCACAGTTCTCCACAGTTTACTAGACTCTAAAACATTCGCTTTATCAATAGATGTTACTTTTCTCTTCCGCTTACTCGCTAATTGAAAAGCATAAGAAACGATACGTTCAATTTCATGGCGATGATACGTAAGTGTATCTGTTGCTACTTCGTCCGTTCGTTCTTTCGGATAAGAAAAATAAATCCCACCTGTTAATTCACGAACGACAACGAAATCAATTTCATCAGCGTTTTTTAATGGTGATAAATGTGCAGTTGCGCTTTCTACCGTTACAGGTCGAACATTCGCAAATACACCAAGTCCTTTTCTTAAAGCTAATAATCCTTTCTCCGGCCTTTCTTTCGCATGATCCCAGCGAGGTCCACCCACTGCGCCAAGTAAAACCGCATCACTCGCTAAACAGGCGGCAAGCGTTCGCTGTGGTAATGGTTGCCCTGTTAAATCGATAGCAGCCCCGCCAAAGTACTCATCTTGCAAATGAAAATGATGTCCATATAGCCTCTCTACCATATGCAATACTGCCTTCGCACTTTCCATAATTTCCGGACCAACACCATCACCAGCTAAACAAACGATACGTTTTTCCAATATAAACACTCCTTTTAACTGAATTTTCAGAACTTTAATTTGATAGGTGAGGAAAGTTTCCCTCACCTATCACACACTTACTTTACAAGTGATATAAAAGATTTCAATTTCCCTGCTGCATGGACATACGCTCTCGCCGATGCTTCTAATACGTCTTGCGCAACACCAAAACCTGATACTTGATGAGTTCCTTCTTTTAATTCAACATGAACATGTGCAAGTGCATCTTGACCTTGCGTTATAGATTGTATGCGATAATCCGCTAAGTCACATTCTAATCCTAAAATTCTTTGAATGGCATTATAGATCGCTTCAATACTTCCAGAACCAGTTGCTGCATCTTCGTACATATTTCCTTCCTCATCTTTTAGTACAACCGTTGCACACTGTGTACTATTTGATACGAAGTGTACTTGCAATTGCGTAATGCTATATTGTTGTGCCGAAAATGCTGCTTCACCAAGCATAAGCGCACGTAAATCTTCTTCTGTAATTTCCTTTTTTCGATCAGCTAATTTTTTAAATGCTTCAAACACCGCATCTCGTTCTTCGTTTGTAAATTCGTAGCCTAATTCTTTCATTTTTTCCGTAAATGCGTGACGTCCAGAATGTTTTCCAAGTACAAATAAATTTTGAGATTCACCTATAAGCGCCGGTTCAATAATTTCATATGTCGTCACTTCTTTTAAAACACCATCTTGATGAATACCTGATTCATGAGCGAATGCATTTGCTCCAACAATCGCTTTATTTTTTGGTACAATCATACCTGTTAAACGACTTACTAATGTACTTGTCGCTTTAATTTCTTTTAACGTCATAGAGGATTCTGCTTCATAGAAATCTTTTCTAATATGGAGAGCAACTGCGACTTCTTCTAAGGCTGCATTTCCTGCTCTTTCTCCAATTCCGTTAATCGTTCCTTCTACTTGTAACGCTCCACCTTCAACTGCAGCTAACGAGTTCGCTACTGCCATCCCAAGATCATCGTGACAATGACAAGAGAAAATTGCTTTTTCATACGAAGGAACGGATTCTTGTAAGTATTTAAAAAGAGAATAATATTCTTCTGGATTCGTATATCCAACTGTATCAGGAATATTGATTACATTCGCTCCTGCACGAATCGCTACTTCTACTGCTTCAGCTAAAAACCTTCTCGATGTTCTTGTCGCATCTTCTGCTGAAAATTGTACTGTTGGAAATAATGATTTCCCAAGCGTAACCGAGCGATGAATACTATCTAATACATCTTCTTTCGACATACAAAGCTTATATTTCATATGAATGTCACTTGTAGCTAAAAATACGTGTAAACGAGGAGATACAGCACCTTTCACTGCGTCATATGCTCTTCTAATATCGCTTTCCTTTGCTCTAGCTAAACTCATAACCGTAGCACTTTGAATGGTATTTGCGATACGTTTTACCGATTGAAAATCACCTTCAGAAGCCGCTGCGAATCCCGCCTCCATTACATTAATACCAAGTCTCTCTAATTGCCTTGCAATTTGCAATTTCTCTTGTTCATTTAAATTAACTCCTGGTGATTGTTCGCCATCACGAAGCGTCGTATCCATGAACAAAATCTGCTTCATATTATTTAATCCCTACCTTTACTCGTGGCTGTACGAAAGGCATCATTTCACGTAATTTACGTCCAACTACTTCGATTTCATGTTCATTTTCCTTCTTATTTGTCGCCTGGAAATTTGGTCTTCCTGCTTTATGCTCTGCAATCCATCCTCTTGCAAATGTGCCATCTTGAATTTCTGCTAACACTTCCCCCATCGCTTTCTTCGTATCTTCAGTAACAACGCGTGGTCCTGATACGAAGTCCCCCCACTGTGCTGTATCTGAAACTGAATATCTCATATTTTCAAGTCCACCTTCATACATAAGGTCAACAATTAGTTTTAGTTCATGTAAACATTCAAAATATGCAAGTTCAGGTTGATAACCAGCATCAACTAGCGTTTCAAATCCTGCTTTTACAAGTGCAGTCACTCCGCCGCAAAGTACAGCTTGCTCTCCAAATAAATCTGTTTCTGTTTCTTCTTTAAACGTTGTTTCTAGTACCCCCGCTCTCGTCGCTCCAATTCCATCTGCATAAGAGAGTGCCTTTTCAGTCGCAATTCCTGTTGCATCTTGATATACTGCAAATAATGCAGGAACAGCTCCCCCTTCAGCAAACGTGCGACGCACTAGATGTCCTGGACCTTTCGGTGCTACTAGAAATACATCTACATTAGCTGGCGGTTTTACTTGATCAAAGTGAACATTAAATCCATGCGCGAAAACGAGAGAATTACCTGCTTGTAAATTTGGTGCAATTTCAGCTTCATATACTTCTGGCTGTAATTCATCAGGTAGTAGAATCATTACTACATCTGCTTTTTCAGCCGCTTCTCCTACTGCATATACAGAAAAACCGTCTTCTTTCGCTTTATCCCATGACTTCCCTTTCCTCAGTCCTACTACTACATCAAATCCGTTATCACGTAAGTTTTGCGCATGTGCATGACCTTGCGATCCATAACCGATGATTGCTACTTTCTTTTCCTTTAATACATTTACCGTTACGTCTTTTTCATAATAAACTTTCGCCATTTTCATTTCCCCCTATTTTTTAAATAATTATTGAATTAACATAACTTGTTTATCTTGTTTTTTCATACTACGTGTAAATGCTGTTACACCTGTTCTAGCAATTTCTTTCAAACCGTATGGACGAAGTAATTCAATTAACGCTTCTACTTTCTCCTGAGTACCTGTTACTTGCACCACTATGGAATCCTTCCCAACATCTATTACAGTGGCTCGAAATGGTTCAATTAAACTATATAATTCTGCTCTTGCTACAGAAGTTGCTACCTTAATAAGTGCAAGCTCTCTAGCAATCATTGCTTCTTCTGTAATATCTGATACTTTCAGAACGTCGATTTGTTTATGGAGTTGTTTAATTAACTGCTCAACTTGCTGTTCATTTTCAACGTGTACAACAATCGTCATTCTCGAAATATCTGACGATTCCGTATGACCTACTGAAATACTTTCAATATTAAAATGTCTACGTGTCATAACACCTGTAATGCGATTTAACACACCGCTTTGATTTCGAACTGTCGCTGTTACAATTCTCTTCACCTTTTTTCCACTCCCTCCATTTGGTGAACCCCTTTCCCTGGGGCAACCATCGGCATAACCTTTTCAGATTGAAGTACACGGCAATCAATTACAACAGGCTCTCTTAATTCAATTGCATACTGTAATTGTTGCTTTGCAAGAAGTGGGTCTTCAATACGAACACCTTTTATGCCGTATGCATTGGCAAGTGCGACAAAATCTGGTTGACATGAAAGTAAGGAGTGCGAATATCGCCTATTATAAAATTCCTCTTGCCATTGTCTCACCATCCCTAAAGCTTCATTATTTAAAATAAAAACTTTAACTGGTAAAGAATGCTCTTTTAACACACTAAGTTCTTGCAAGGTCATTTGAAATCCAGCATCACCGACAATTGCAATAACTAGTTCTTCAGGCTTTGCGATTTGTGCACCTATTGCTGCTGGAAACCCGAATCCCATTGTTCCCAATCCCCCAGAGGTTACCCATCTATCTGGTTTTTTCAGTGGATAATATTGGGCTGCCCACATTTGATGTTGCCCAACATCTGTTGTTACAATCGCTTCTCCTTTCGTAATTTCGTATAGCATATCAATTGCATATTGAGGTTTAATACGTTCTGCATGTTCTTTGTAAGAAAGAGGGTATTTTTCTTTTCTACTATTCAATAACGAAAGCCAATCATTGTGATCTACTTCCCCTTCTTTAAAAGTGAGTAGAGCTTCTAATGCTTGCTTCGCACTCGCAACAATAGGGATTTCAGTCGGCACATTTTTCCCAATTTCCGCTGGATCAATATCTATATGTGCAACAATCGCTTCTTTAGCAAAATAAGCTAAATTCCCAGTAAGACGATCATCAAATCTTGCACCTATATTAATAAGCAAGTCACATTCATATAACGCCATATTTGCGGTGTATGAACCGTGCATTCCTCCCATCCCTAGAAATAGTTCATCATCTGGTGGAAACCCACCAAGGCCAAGTAATGTATGAACAACTGGAATATGATATTTGCGAGCAAAACTTGTTAATTCTTTCGATGCTTTCGCATGCAATACACCTGCTCCAGCTAAAATTAATGGCTTTTTTGAGACCGCAATCGCTTGTAATAATTTGTTTATTTGTAGTAGATTCGGTTCGTAATTAGGCTGGTATCCTGGTAAATCCATTTGTACGTCGCTACATCGCTCGCCTTGCTCTACTACCATATCTTTCGGAAGGTCAATAACGACTGGGCCCGGTCTTCCTGTCCTAGCGATATGAAATGCTTCTTTAATAATTCGGGGTAAATCCGATGCTTTTCGCACTTGATAATTATGTTTTGTCACCGGCATCGTAAGCCCCATAATATCCGCTTCTTGGAAAGCATCACTTCCGATTAACGTTGTTGCTACTTGCCCTGTAAATACAACAAGTGGCAATGAATCAATCATCGCGTCAGCTAGACCCGTAATAACATTTGTAGCACCCGGTCCACTTGTTGCAATTACCACTCCTGGATTTCCTGTAATTCTTGCATATCCTTCAGCAGCATGAATTGCACCTTGCTCATGCCTCGTTAAAATATGTGGAATTTCACAATCATAAAGTGCATCATATAGAGGTAAAACCGCACCACCTGGATAACCGAAAATCACTTCTACTCCTTCCTTTTCTAGCGCTTCTAACAATAGCTGTGCACCAGTTGCCAGTTTCTCTTCTGTTTTTGAAGACATTTTTCTTATAAGCCCCCTTTTTTAAACATTTATAAAATAAAAAAATCCTACGTCCACACTCCAGCTATGTGCTGAAGGGACGAAAGATTTCGCGGTACCACCCTTCTTTGCAAGAATACTCTTGCCTCAGTGACTCGGGATGAGTCTAGCTAATAACGGAGCTACCGTCTAAGCCTAAACAAACGTTTCAGCTTAGCACTCAAGGGTGATGTTCGTCGACGTGAACCATCGGTTTCCAGCAACCACCGACTCTCTGTGAGGCTTCACAGTCAACTACTCCTCCCTATCAACGCTTTATCATGTCATAAAGAGCTATTATCCAACTTTATTTTCTTCGTAAATTTTCTCTCCATCTTCTACAACTAATTTACGGAATTCTTCTAATAAACGATTCGTATGTGGCCCTGTTCTACCTAAACCAATCGTTCTTCCATCTACTGTCGTAACAGCAATTACTTCAGCAGCTGTTCCTGTTAAAAACACTTCATCAGCTACATATACATCGTGCCTTGTAAATAATTCTTCTCTTACGTCATATCCAAGTTTTTCGCCGATTTCTAAAATCGCGTTTCGTGTAATACCTTCTAACGCTCCAGCAGAACTTGGTGGTGTAATTAATTTATTTCCCTTCACAATAAATACGTTATCTCCAGAGCCTTCAGCTACGTATCCTTGGTCATTTAACATAAGTGCTTCTTGTACTCCAGCTAGTTTCGCCTCAATGCGAACTAAAATATTATTTAAGTAATTTAAAGATTTTACTTGAGGCGATAAAACATCTGGGCGATTGCGGCGCGTTGCAACTGTTATAATCGGAATCCCTTTTTCATAATATTCTTGTGGGAATAAAGATAATTGCTCTGCAATTACTACTACATTTGGTTTCGTACAAGAATCGGGATCTAATCCCAAATTCCCAGGCCCTCTTGATACAACGAGGCGGATATATCCATTAGATAGTTTGTTTTGTCGAATCGTTTCAACAACGATTTTCGTTGCTTCTTCTAACGTATATGGAATTTCTAACATGATGGATTTCGCTGATTCATATAACCGGACAAGATGCTCTCTCAAACGGAAAACATTACCGCTATATACCCTAATTCCTTCGAACACTCCATCGCCATATAAATAGCCATGATCATATACTGAAACCTTTGCTTCGTCTTTTGGAACAAATTCTCCATTTAAGAAAATCCACTGCTCGTTCACTTGAAAGCGCCCCCCTATGTTCTATGAGTTTTTTATTGTTTCCTAGTTTACTCTCCTTTTCAAATAAATCAAGTGAATTTTTAGAAAATTTTTAATTTTTAATCGTACGTACATCTTTGATTATATTGATTTAACAACATTGTTAACGTTTACAAAAAAACAAATATTTTTTTTCGCCAAATTCTACTAAAAAAATATTTGTTTAAAAGAAGGGTTTTCGCCAATTGATACGAATCTATTGTATTCAATAAACGGACGTCCGATTTTATAAATTCGGGAATATACAACGACTTTTAGTGAAAAAGGGGGAAAATAACAAAAATAACGCTGTCTAAAAATAACATTCATATTTTTCATTTAGTAATCATAATCCTATTTTTAAAAAACAATTTGTCAAATTGAAGGAGGAAATAAAAATGGCGTGTGTACAAATTAAAGGAACGAGACAAGAGGTAGTAGAAATGCTACAACTATTTGATCTAATGGATTCGAAAGGTTTTTGTAAATTCGATAATTATGTAGAGGTGGAACCTAATAACAAAGAACATAACAACTTTATTGCTTCAATCGGCATTCAATCTAATACTACTTTCGCCCAAGATACAGTAAACGATCAATTCGTTAGTCAAATGCTTACGGGTGTATATAACGACTAAACAAATATTCTCTTCCTACCTTTTTTTATAAATATATGCTATGTACTTGAGCATACTAGCAATTAGATGGTAGGAGGTGAGAATTATGGCTAGAATTGGTGTTGAAAACTCTTTAACAGATGTTCAGCATGCTCTTCAGCAACAAGGGCATGAAGTCGTTTCACTTAACTCTGAACATGATGCACAAGGTTGTGATTGTTGTGTTGTAACTGGGCAAGATTCTAATATAATGGGCATTGCAGATACATCGATAAAAGGATCTGTAATTACAGCACATGGTTTAACAACAGATGAAATTTGTCAGCAAGTTGAAAACCGCACTTAATCATTTTTATCACATTATTTGTGAGCTAACATTTAACGGGAATGGTCTCACTGATGATAGTTTCAATTTATCTATAGAAAGAGGGCTCCTTTTCAAAAGGAGCCCTCTTTTTTATATTCACCTAACGGGAAAGTAACATATACTGGATGAAAGCCCTACCTCTCTCTCATCATTACGGTTCCACTGACCGCTCCTTGATTCACTAGTATACATATAAAGCTTACATATACAATTTATAGGGTTTGTTCACAAAAGTTGTTGGTAAGACTACCCGATCTTTCGCAAACTTTTCGTATTATATTCATAAGATTTATTTACTTTACACTAGCTTTAACCGAGACACGAATTAAAATTTTAACACCAATACAATAACTTGTCAACATTTTTTTACAAATTTAAAACAGACATTAACGGTTTGTCTGTTTTAGAATGGAGCTTTTTCTTTTATTACATATACAACAAAACCGCTTACTAACATAAATAAGCCAACTACTAAGTTTTTGATATTAATCATAAATTCCTCTCCCTTATTCCACACATCATATATATTTACAGTTCAATTATTCCGATCATCCTAAAGCGCACTTTTTCTAATATATCATAATTCCTAAAAAATGCAAGTTCACTTTTGGCGACCATTTACAAATTTATCTAAAGTGCTTGGGACAGTATTTAAAGCCTTTTCAATTAAATGTGTACTACTATTGAGGTGTAATACTTGCACACCGTTAGAACCAACTACTAAAAAAGCAACTGGGCTAATAGAAACCCCAGCCCCGCTTCCGCCTCCGAATGGATGACTTTGCTTGTTCTCTTTATGCTGCCCTTGTCCGTTATTATGTTTTTCGGAAATAAAATCACCTTTAAAGTCACTTCCGCCGGCACCAAAACCAAAAGCAACTTGGGATACTGTTAATACTACATTTCCATCAGTTGTTGAAACTGGACTTCCAACAATCGTATTTACATCTACCATTTCTTTTAAATTGGTCATTGCTGTTTTCATTAAATTTTCAATTGGATGTTCCATTATGTATTGCACCCTTTCCTCATTATTCTTTTTTATACTTTCCAAAATAGAGGAAGTCATACTTAGTTTTCCTATTTTGAAAAAACATTTTTACTTTCCAATTGGATATTACTCCCTGTACAGGCTCGGATAAAGTGAAACTTTAATCAGTGGGGCTTTTGTTCATCCCCCACTGATTATTAGCCCGCACCAATCGTGCGTTTACGGGGAGCCCGACTCCCACCTAACTTCTTCGCTCCAGCCGAATCTTGAGGCGGGAGTCTTACTGCACGCAAATAGAGGGATAAAAACAGTAAAGAGAAACATACTATTATTGAACCTTGTTATGAAAGGAGTCCTTACTTTGACTGAGAAATTTGATGAATATAAAAAAAGAGATCGAATAGATAGTGATTATAGTGACTATAAAGAAGAATACGCAGCTGAAGTTGCGCCACAGCGTATTGATTATGATGATAAAGATAACGATGATGTAAGATCATCTGCAGCTGGATCGACTGCTGGTTTTATTGCTCTTGCTTTAGCAATATTATCGCTATTCACATTCCCAACACTGTTTGGTCTTGTGTCTGTTTTACTCGGTATTTACGCATATAATCGTGGGGCTACTGTAACTGGCGGTATCGCTGCCATTGTAGGTGGTATCGCTGCACTCATTGCGATTTTATTCCGAGTGGCGCTTATTGGTTTATTGTTCTCTCTTTTTTAAAAAGAAAAAGGTATCTCGCTTTATGCGGGATACCTTATCCTGTAAATACATCTTCTGATGGATATTTAATTTTTTGTTTCGCTGGTCGTGCCAAAGAGAAAACAAGTGTTAACGGTCCGATTAATCCACAAAACATAACAAACATAATAATACATTTTCCAAACGCCGATAGCTTCGCAGTAATCCCCATCGTTAACCCTACTGTGCCAAATGCTGAAATTGTCTCAAATAATAACTGAATAAAACTGAAGTCTTCTGTAAGCATTAATACAAATACCGCTGTAAAAATAAGTATTTGACTAGCAACGACAATTGCTAACGCTCTCGTTACTGTCGACATTTTAATCGTACGCTGAAATAAAACAAAATCCTCTTTCTTTCTAAAGAAAGAAAGAACTGATGTAATTAATATAACGAATGTCGTTAACTTAATTCCACCACCTGTCGATACACTTCCTGCACCAATAAACATTAATATCATCGTAAATAATATCGATGACTCTTCCATGCCGCCATAATCTATCGTGTTAAAACCGGCTGTACGAGGTGTAATTCCTTGGAAGAACGAAGCCCATAACTTTTCATTTAAAGATAGTTGTCCCAAAGTCTTCACATTATTATATTCCAATACAAAAATCACAATCATCGCAATAATGTTAAGTGCTATCGTTCCAACAATCATGATCTTGGAGTGAAGTGATAATTTTCGGAAACTGCGGCTATACCATATATCAATTAATACCGTAAACCCTAGCCCTCCTATTACAATTAAAGAACAAATCCCAATATTAATAATAGGGTCTCCTACATATCTTGTTAAATTATCTGGCCAAAGCGCAAAACCGGCATTATTATATGACGCAATAACGTGAAAAATACTATAGTATAAACCTTTTCCAAATCCAAACTCTGGAATAAAGCGAATCGATAAAAAGATAACTCCAATTAGCTCAATACAAATAGAAAAAATAAAAACTCGTTTCACTAATTTCACAAGACCACCAATATTTGTTTGATTAAATGCTTCTCCAATTAATAATCGGTGACGTAAACCAATTTTTTTACCTAATACCCAAACAATTAAAATGGCTATCGTCATAAGACCGAGACCACCTGTTTGAATTAAAAACATAATAACAATTTCACCAAACATCGTAAACGTACTTGCAGTATCTATAACACCTAAACCCGTTACAGTCGCTGCCGACGTAGCTGTGAAGAAAGCATCTACCCAACTAATATGTACTTTCGTTGCAAACGGTAACTTTAATAACAATCCTCCGACCACAATTAAACAAAAAAAGCCTAATGCTAAAATTTGTGGTGGATTTAATCGTATAAGGCGATTATACAACCCTTGTTTTTTTGCTATTTCCATATCACTAACTCCCTTTATCAAGCGAAGCTTTTATCCCCTCATAAATAAAGACTCTTTAAGAGCCTACAAGTAGAAGGATAAACCTTATATTCTTATAACATAGTTGAGCATAATCCTTTTTTTCATAGATTTCAACTTTTATTTATATTCAGACTCCCATCATTTTACAAAAGAATATTTTCTATTATATCTCCACTTATACTATAACTCTTACAACAACACCAACAACTATTTATCCCTTTTCAAATCCCCATATCTTTCACTCCAAGTTCACACGAGGGTCACATCTATCTTTTATAGTATACGTATCGAAGCTGTTCCTCCCTAATTTATAAGACATTCCCCAGTGTCTTTGAATAGCTTCCATCCCTAATTAAATTGACATAAATTGTCCCCTTCCTTAGACCATCCTATATGTGATGGTCTTATTTTTTTGTTCTTTCTATCTTTTATTTAAAACTCCCTCTCTCTTTCACTCTATGTTCACATCTAGGTCACATCTATCTTTTATAGTATACGTATCGGAGCTATTCCTCCCTAATTTATAAGACATTCCCCAGTGTCTTTGAATAGCTTCCATCCCTAATTAAATTGACATAAATTGTCCCCTTCCCTTGACCATCTTTTATATGATGGTCTTATTTTTTTGTTCTTTCTATCTTTTATTTAAAACTCCCTCTCTCTTTCACTCTATGTTCACATCTAGGTCACATCTATCTTTTATAGTATACGTATCGAAGCTGTTCCTCCCTAATTTATAAGACATTCCCCAGTGTCTTTGAATAGCTTCCATCCCTAATTAAATTGACATAAATTGTCCCCTTCCCTTGACCATCTTTTATATGATGGTCTTATTTTTTGTTTCTTTTATCATTTATTTAAAACTCCCCCTCTCTTTCACTCCAAGTTCACACGAGAATCACATCCAACTTTTATAGTATACGTATCGGAGCTGTTCCTCCCTAATTTATAAGACATTCCCCAGTGTCTTTGAATAGCTTCCATCCCTAATTAAATTGACATAAATTGTCCCCTTCCCTAGGCCATCATATGATGGTCTATTTTGTTTTCCACATACATAATTTAACTCTCTTCGCTTATATTGGCACTGCTAGTGTACCAGGTGTTGGACTTGTAATGCTTACGATGGTTTTAAATCAAGCAAATCTACCGGTAGCTTTAATTATTGGTATTGACCGCATTCTAGACATGTCTAGAATGCGGTCAATATTTCTGGCGATGGAATTTGCGCAATGATTGTTTCAAAATCAGAAGAAAAATATAATACTGATCAATCTGCGGCATCTTAAATCAAAAAAAGGAGTGAATCATTTCACTCCTTTTTTGATTTGCTTCCTTTTTTCGAACGATATTCTTTTCCTTTGTTATCATTACCTGTTTCAAATTCAGCACTAAACTCCTGCTGGAATTGCCCTGATTTTGGTGAACCTTGATTTCCACTTCCTTGACTACCATTACGATTCGTCATATTTCCCCCTCCTTCCTTTATTAGTAGTATGGCGCTCTATCTTTTTTCATACACATTTTATTTTTTATCATCCATTACACACAGAAAAAGACCTTCCATATATGAGGAAGGTCTTCTTTTTCATTAGGTAAGCGTTTTCTTATTTGTAATTATTTAAATAAGTTTTTTAGAAATAGATATCATTACATTCATTTCGTCTTCTGAAAGTGCTGAGAATCTTTCTTGTAAATATTTCTTTTTCTCACTTTCCATTTTCGCAACTAAATCTTTCCCTTGTTCTGTAATCTCTAAATATACAACTCGGCGATCTGATGTAGAACGTGAACGAGTTACAAAGCCTTTATTAATTAATTTTTCTGTAACAGCTGTAATATGACTATTCGACACATTTAACTCATTCGCTACACGTGATACCATTTCTTTATTCGTACGGTTCAATATTCTAAGGACGATGAACTCATTCCACGGTATGTAACCACCAAATATTTTTCCAATATCATTACGCAGCGTGCGAAACATAGAAAAAACGTTTGTCGATAGTTCTTCCATTAATTGCTCTCGATTTTGAGACAACTTTGACAGCCCCTTTTATTTCATTTAGTTAAATAAAAACCTTATTAATAATTTTACATGAAATCTTACTTTTTGTCACCTTATTTTCCCATAATTCGTAGTTTTTTAATAAATATTTCATGGTACAATGAAATTGATTTTCCAGAAAAAGGAGTTGGGATAGTGAGTGAAGAAGACAAATTTTCTAATCTCAGTCTAAAAGATAAGACTATTATTATTGGTGTTGTCATTCTTATTCTCATTATATTCTTTGCATTTATATTCTTTGTATATGTAGGAATCTTTCAAATTACAGGTATAGAATATTCATCACGAACAGCTCTACTACTCTTTTTTTCACTTATCCTTTTATTAGATGGTATTACATATTTTATCTTCATTTTCTTTAAAGTACTCCTATATCCAATGATGACAAACATGCCAAATTGGCTCTCAATTGCTCTTCTCTCCATTATTGAAATTACACTAGATTGGTTCGTCATTCATACTGCCGATGACTGGATAGAGAGCGTACAAATGTCCAACATAGCTGAACTATGTGTCGCACTATTCCTTTACACACTAAATAAATTATTTAGTGATAAGAAAGAGTAAGAATACAAGCTTTTCTATATAAAAATTGGTACAATAAAAACAAATCATACTAAAGAGGTGTTACTTATGAACTTACTACAATGGGCTGATAAAGGCATGTCCTTTGATACATATGTGAATGAAATGAAAGTAAACCAATATGAGCTACTACACATTTACAATAACTTTTTAATTCCTAATGAATTACTTCCAGTTTTAGAAGAACGCCAAAATGATGGCTGGCGCGTTATCGTATTAACAGCTGACTGGTGCGGCGACGCTCTTTTATGTGTACCTGTTATGAAACGAATTTCTGAAGTTGCAAATATTGATATGACATTATTAATTCGTGATGAAAACTTAGAATTAATGGATCAATATTTAACAAATGGAACAGCCCGCGCCATTCCAATCTTTATCTTCATTGATAAAGACGGAAATGAACAAGCCGTTTGGGGACCACGCGCTCCAAAAGTACAAGAATTAGTAACTTCCATGCGCGCTACACTGCCTGAAAAAGAAGATCCAACATTCGAGGAAAAACAAAAAGAAATGTACGCTAATTTCCGTGCTACATTAGCTGATGATACTTCTCTTTGGGAGCATGTAATGGAAAGCATGATTGAAAAAGTAGTAAAATAAAAAACATGCCGAATTCGGCATGTTTTTTTATTAAACAAAATTATAATCCTTTTTTCTGAGAATATGCAGCATCTACGCACTCTGCTAAACGTTCCATTTCACCCATATATACCGCACGTGTCATCCATCCAGTCAACTTATACATAATCTTATATAAAAAATTCTTCGGTTCAAATTCTAATATTAAGGTAAGCGATGTGCCTTCTTCATCTTCTTCCAACATATAAGTTGCGGCTGTATAGCCTTGCTTCATGTCACATCCAATTGACACGATATAAGGTGCTTCACACTCTAAAATTTCCGCCTCAAACTCATATATTTTCTTCCCCATCTTTTGCACGGATATATATTTATCACCTTCACGAGGATTATTTACATCTACGTGTGGAGGATACCTATTTTCTACCATAAAGGTACTCCATTCCATTATTTTCTCGTCATTATTTACATAATCAAACACAACATCAATTGGTGCTGGAATTACTATTTCTATTGCAAAACTCACTAAACTGCCCCTCTCAAATACCCTATCGATTTTCGTAAAGTTATTATAACGAAATCATTATGGCATATTTCACATAGTGAAATACAAGTAATTGAAGGTAAAAGTTTTATTTTTCTCTCTCTATAAAAAAATCCCCTATAGAATAGACTTTTTTCCAATGTCTATTCTATAGGGGATTGCTGATAATTTATTATTACATAATGAAGAAATAGAATACCGCAGCTAAAATGAAACGGTAATAAGCGAACGGTGTTAGTTTTACACGACCTAATAATTTTAAGAATGAAACAATTGCAAGCATCGCAACAACGAATGCTGTAATAAATCCAGTTGCAAATAACGGTATATCTGCTGCACTTAATATATCCCAGCTTTTAATTAAATCTAAACCACTTGCAGCTACCATCATTGGTACTGCTAAAATAAACGTATATTCAGCTGCCGCTGTATGCGAAACGCGAGCTAATAAACCACCGCTTATTGTAGATCCAGAGCGAGAAAACCCTGGCCAAAGTGCTAAACATTGGAACATTCCGATTGTAAATGCTTGCTTATATGTGATTTCATCTAATGTTCTTGCTGTACTTGGTTTTGAAAACTTCTCAGCAACAATCATTAAAATACCACCAGCTACTAAGCTAATAACAACCGGACCTGGACCGAATAAGACTTCTTTAATTGCACTATGGAATAATACACCAAGAATTCCGGCAGGAATCATCCCGATAATAATATGTAATAAATTTAACGATGGTCCATCTGTTACTTTCCCGATTCCAACTAATGACCATAGACGCTTCCAAAATATAACAACAACTGCTAAAATCGATCCCAATTGGATAACAACTTCGAAAACTTTCGCTCTCTCGTCGTCAAATCCAAGTAAATGACCTGTTAAAATCATATGTCCTGTTGATGAAACTGGTAAAAACTCTGTTAAACCTTCAACAGCACCCATGATTAATCCAATTAACCAATCAGCCACGAATAGTGCCTCCTTAATAACGAATATGTAATTTTTTCACACCTTATCATAATACCTTATCCCTTTTCAAAGTGCATCCTTTTTTTATTGATTTCATATGTTGCATGCGCGTATTTCTTTTCTATTTTTTGATTAAATTGTATGATAGGAAGAGTTTGGTTTTTATCGGAAAGGGGATTTTATGAAAGAAACTACTTCATTCTCACAAAAGTTAAAGCAATTTGTCTTACTATTTTTCCCGATTTTTGTAACGCAAATGTCATTATTTGCGATGAGCTTTTTTGATACGACAATGTCTGGACATGCAAGTCCTATTGATTTAGCAGGTGTAGCTATCGGAACAAGTATATGGCTTCCAGTTAGTACAGGATTAACAGGAATTTTAATGGCTACTACTCCTATTGTTGCACAACTCGTTGGATCCAAGAAAAAAGAGGATGTTCCCCACGTTGTTATACAAGCAGTATATTTAGCAATTTGTGCTAGTTTCGTTGTCATCCTTATCGGTTTCTTCGCTGTTTCACCTATTTTAAATGGCATGCGCTTAGAAGAACCTGTAGAACGTATTGCAGCACAATTTTTAAGTATCATCGCAATTGGAATTATCCCTTTATTTACTTACACTGTCTTACGAGGATTTATTGATGCATTAGGAAAAACTCGAACAACGATGATTATTACATTACTATCATTACCAATTAACGTAGTATTAAATTACTTATTAATTTTTGGTAACTTCGGCTTTCCAAAACTCGGTGGTGTTGGTGCGGCAATCGCTTCTGCAGCAACATATTGGTGCATTTTAATTATTACAGTCATTATTATTCGTACGAAAGAACCTTTCGCATCTTTCCATGTCTTTAAACAGTTATATCGTCCTTCTCTTGCAAGTTGGAAGGAATTCCTAAAACTTGGCGTCCCGATCGGATTTGCTATCTTTTTTGAAACGAGTATTTTCGCTGCGGTAACACTTATGATGAGTAACTTTAGTACGACAACAATTGCAGCACATCAAGCAGCTATGAACTTTGCTTCCTTGTTATATATGACTCCGCTAAGTTTAGCAATGGCAATGACCATCGCGGTTGGATTCGAAGTTGGAGCAAAACGTTACAATAATGCAAAACAATATGGATTTATCGGCATTGGCTTAGCCCTTGCATTCGCCCTTTTATATTCGATTCTTCTCTATTTCTTTGATGATGAAATTGCTTCTATTTATACGACAGATGTACAAGTTCATCATTTAGCAAAAGAATTTCTTATATTTGCGATTTTATTTCAAATTTCAGATGCGATTGCAACTCCAGTACAAGGAGCACTTCGTGGTTATAAAGACGTAAACGTTGCCTTAATTATGACATTAATTGCTTATTGGGTAATAGGTCTACCTCTTGGCTACATATTCGCAACGTATACTGACTGGGCAGCGAAAGGTTATTGGATTGGTCTTATTATCGGTTTAGCGTTTGGCGCGAGCTTCCTACTTATCCGTCTCTTTCAAGTACAACGAAAATATACAACACAAAACAGCCGCTAAAGATAGAGCGGCTGTTTTCTTTATGCATATTTTTTCTTATAACGTATAACATAATGAAAAAGAAAGGTGGATACATATGGACGAAAAAGAAAAAAATCAATCATTCGATGAAGAATTCGCCCCTGAAATCTCACCTGGATATCGGCAAGATATACATAAGCCACCTAAATATAAAAACACTTCGTTTTTAATGGGCATTACCATTTTCGCTGCTGTATTACTCGTACTCATCATTTTCGTCTATTTTTAAGGAAAGGTGACATATTATATGAAGAAACAAGAATCCAATCGTTCAAAAAGAACTGTGAAAACGGAAAAAGGATATGCAGGAGATTCTGTTCATACATTGAAACAAGTCGAACAAGGAAATTTATACATTGCTCAAAAAGAACTTGGTCAACAAAATGAAAATCTTTAAGATCCCTCTGCTCTTTGAAGTGAGCCCGAATAGTAGTACATAAAAAAACACCTCTGTTGAATTCGCATACTAAGTATGTAAATTCAGCGGAGGTGTTTTTCGTTTGAAGGGAAGAGTACATTACCCAAAAGAAGTAAAGTGGAAAGTGATTAATTTGATATTAAAAAGATCCCACCATTTTAGTCCTATCTAAAATGGTGGGATCCGATTTATTTTCTAGTTAGTCACTTATTAAAAGTAAAGCTGTTAAGTTGCCTTACAAATTTTCTTCAAAAAGTTCCGGTAAAAATTTACTGAACTGACTCATTTCTTCTACATTGTGTTTATATAAACCACTTAGATTAATAAATGGTGGTAATCCTTTCGGGAAAATGAATGTAGAAGTCATTACTGTACCATTCTCGGATTTTTCGTATTGATGTATTACTTGTGAAATTACATCGTCATTATCATCTAAACATGAACCCATTAAAACATGGCTGTAATGGGTATTTATAGGACATTTTTTAGAATCTTCCCATCTAATCCTTAGTGGAAATTCCACTCCATCCCCCGCAGATTCGATTGAAACTGATATGGCTCCTACATGCCCATGTACTTTAGGGTCAACTAACCACTTAAAATCAACATGTTCTTCTGGATGCCATAGTTTATATCGCTCAGGAGTATCAATATTATCCCACCACCAGTCAATCATTTCTGGTGTTACGCCATTCAATTTATGTTCAACTACTAGTGATACTTGGTTTTTCATTTCTATACCTCCTGTTTTTTAACCAACACAGTGTTGGTTATTTATATTAAGTATTATAGTATGGGTATCGTATGTGTTCAATAAACAGAAATAGCTGATCTGTTGCATTCTGAACATTTTATAACAATATGTCTAAAAAAATTCAGGAGGGAAAAAATTTACAAAAACAAAGTGAAAGTGATACATATAGAAAGAAAATTCCGATATCATAAGGTAGAATACCCTAAAACGAGGAACGATTATGGGCTCTTATAAACAGTACACTTATTTCTCACCACGATCCATTACTCATTCACCGCATCACTAGTTTTTATCAATACAGCCCTTTACTACATAACCTCATCTATAACATTGAGACAAATAACGAAATAGAAATAAACAAGAGTGTAAAACAACTGCAAGCGATATTACAGGGACGAGATTAAATTCTCTCCCTATATTCTCTCTCCTCATACATCATTAACTTTTTATCCATTTCAACAATAACTTTATACAATTGAAACGCCTGTAAAATTTGCAGTTGAATTCCAAAAGGAGCATTTTGTTCTTTTAACCATTGAAATACTTTCGTTTCATCTTTCATTGATTATTCCTCCCCTTATAAAATTTTCTACAAATATACCGTAAATGATGAAAAGCTTTTCATGTCAATAATAAAAAGAATGCAAAATTGCATCCTTTAATGTACGATATTTTTCTTCTGCAATGTTTCCTCTTTTGCCTCTTCTACTTGGCATTCGCTACGAAAGGCACAACTCATGCACTCAGAACGAACATTACGCTCTGTGTAGTGCTCAGGTTGTTGCAGCATTTCTTTCATTCTAAATAAATCATCCATTCCAGTTATAATATCTTCCTGTTTTGGAACGTACTCATACTTAGTTCCTTCTATTAAATTAATCACTTCGATTTTTCCTGGAAGAATGCCGAAAGCTTTATAACTAAACACAGTCATTAACTTCTGACACAGAGCTAGCATTTCTTCATTTGCATCAATAACATACTTTTTAATTGTAAATGATTCTGTACTCCACTCACCAACTTCAAATGTCAATGAAATATGAACACCTAACTCTTCCATATATGTTTGAAACTTCTCATATAAAAATAACGGCGGCGCCTGACTCTCATCTCTTTCAACAAACTGTAATAAATGATCAGTTAACTTCGCTAAAACAATATAGTACTCCGCCTTTGAAGCAAACATATTAATCCTTACTTTTTTCCAGTACTTTTCTATTAATATTAAAAGTACAATTTTCGTTTGTTGGCCCGCAGGTAGCGTGTAATATTCATTAATAATTTGATTCACAATCATTTGTGCTATTTGTTGCCATTCAAATGAAGAAGGTTCTCTTCTTTTTATATGACGGAAATAAAATTTGTGTGGACAACGCATAAAATCATACAAATGGTAATCTGTCATCGTTTTGATTGCGATTTTTTCATGCAATTGCTCTTCATCTCCCTTCTGCCATTAAGAAAGGTGTTTTACGAATTCAGCTCCAAACTGTAAACATTTTTCTACATCTTCATCTTCTGGCGTTAATTCTACTTTCAATCCTTCTAACACAACTGCTGCCCCGCGCTCCTGCAGCTTTTCTATTAAAATATCAACCGCTACCCCGTATTTCGGATAAGCCGAATCACAAGAACCGAATGCTGCTGCTTTTTTACCAGTTAAGTTAATAGAATCCATTGCATCATAAAAATCTAAAAAATCATCAGGAAGATCACCATCTCCCCAAGTATAAGCACCTAAAATAATACCGTCATATTGCTCTAATATAGAAGCTTCTGGTGAATCCATAATATCAATGACTTCAATTTCATTTTCTGTTTCACGAATTGCACCCGCAATATGATCAGCCATTTCCTCCGTATTTCCACTCATACTTGCAAAAATCATTACTAACTTACTCAACTGAATCTCTCCCTTTACTATGTATCGCTTTTTCTATTTGAATTATTTTCTTCTCATCTACATATTCAGAACGAATTATATTTCGTTGCCATTCAATATGCTTATCAACATCTTTATTTTTTAATCCCCTTCGTAAAAGGTGAAATGTTTTTCTCATTAAGATTCCTCATTCGTTTCATTGATAATAATTATCAATTCCGATTATACTATTAGATTAATTGAAATTGATTATCAAAGTCAATGACTATTTTTTAAAAAATAGTTAAAATGTACAAGCTTGTCCGTTAGCTATTCATATACTATAAATGAGCATAGTTCTTTCTCAGCCCTCTCTGACGGAAGAAATAGAAGCAACTGCGATAGAGCGCAGTTGCTTTTTTTTATACTTTTCTATGATTTTAGTAATCTTATCGTTGTTTCTAAAAATAATTCTACTCCATAAATTAAAGCTGATTCATCTACATCAAATTTCGGATGATGATGTGGATAACAAGTATCAATATTTTTATTCCCTGTTCCTAATTTAATGAAACAACCAGGTGCTTTTCTTAAATACGCTGAAAAATCTTCTCCTCCCATAGAAGGTTCAAGATGCACAATACGCTGATTTCCGAACAATTCTATCGCACTTTTTTCTACTATTTTCGTAATGTACTCATTATTAACAACTGGATCATATCCGTAACGATACGTATATGTATAATCCCCTCCATGTGCTTCTGTAATTCCTTTCACAATTTGCTCAATTTTCTCTTTTGCTTCCTCTCTTAATGTTTGATTAAAAGATCGAACAGTTCCCATTAAAGCTGCTTTGTTTGGAATGATATTATCGGCCGTTCCCCCATGAAACTGCGTAACTGAAACTACCCTTTGCATGAAAGCACTTGTATTTCTTGATACGATATGTTGTAAATTTGTAATAATTTGTGCTCCGATAGCAATAGGATCTATCGTTTCTTCTGGTCGTGCCGCATGACCGCCCTTTCCTAAAATTTCAATTGTAAATACGTCTGGTGCTGCCATCATAGGGCCATATACAATTCCTACCTTCCCACTTTCTAATCCAGACATAACGTGCAAACCTATTACATAATCGACGCCGTCCATAACACCGGCCTCCACCATTTCTTGTCCGCCACCGGGATACACTTCCTCTGCGTGCTGAAAGAACAGACGGATTTCGCCTGCAAAATCTTCCTTCATATTTGCTATCGTCTCTGCTGTACTTAATAAAATAGCTGCATGTGCATCGTGCCCGCATGCGTGCATGACACCTTTATTAACCGATCCATATGGCTTTAGTGTCTCTTCTTGAATTGGTAATGCGTCTATATCCGCTCGAATAGCAACTATTTTTCCTTTTTTCACGCTCCTTTTAATGGCTAGTACACTATACTTAGTCGGTCTTGTTACTTCAAAATAAGAAAATGAACATAATGTATCATATATAAATTGCGAAGTTTCTTTTTCATGAAATGATAATTCTGGATATTTATGGAAATACCGTCTCCATTTAATGATATTTTCTTCTGAAATAAAACTCCTCCACTCTCTTTTCATAATAATTCCCTCCTTTTAAAAGGCTCTATACCTTGAAAATGTACTAAGTACCCCGTGATTATTAGCCCACTCCAATTCAGGAATAACAAAACAAATATTATATTTTCACGCCTTCTCACAATCCACTTTTATGTATTCATACAATCCACTTTCTTTTCACATGACAAACCCATTACAAATTCATGCTGAATGTAATATAATTGCTAAGTTAGGGATTTTCTTTTTTAGTATTTAGTGCTAATATCAGAAAAGAGCCTTTTGTCTTATTTTTACCTAAAATGTGGAATTTCGTTTTTTTCACAATAATGTAGGACATGATACCTACAAAGAGCTATTATTTCATTAAGAGAGGGAAAGACATGGAAAGATTAAAAGAGATATGGTCTCAACCACTCACACAATGGGTTGCAAAGACGGTTTATTACCTTGCAATTTTATTTGCATTGCTTTGGTTGTATGGATTCCATGATACAAACACAAGTACATTTATTTACAACGAATTTTAGGGTGGGAACGTTATGAAGTTATTAGAACAAATTGAAAAGTGGGCTGAAGTAACGCCTGATCAAACCGCTTTTGTTTGGCGAGATGCGAAAATTACGTATAAACAATTAAAGGAAGATTCTGATGCGTTAGCACATTGGATTTCTTCTGAGTATCCAGATGATCGTTCACCAATTATGGTTTATGGCCATATGCAGCCTGAAATGATTATTAACTTTTTAGGATGTGTGAAAGCTGGGCATGCTTACATTCCTGTAGATTTATCTATTCCAGCTGATCGTGTACAACGTATTGCTGAAAGTTCTGGTGCGAAATTACTGTTATCAGGGGCAGAAGTAACGGTAACGGACTTACCAGTTCGCATTGCAAGTGAAGATAACTTAAAAGATATTTTCTTTACTCATAAAGGGAATACTCCAAATCCTGAACATGCGGTAAAAGACGATGAGAACTTCTACATTATTTACACATCAGGAAGCACAGGTAATCCGAAAGGGGTTCAGATTACTTATAATTGCCTTGTTAGCTTTACGAAGTGGGCTGTTGAAGATTTCAACTTACAAACAGGACAAGTATTCTTAAATCAAGCACCTTTCTCATTCGATTTATCTGTGATGGATATTTACCCATCGTTAGTAACGGGTGGTACACTATGGGCAATCGATAAAGACATGATTGCACGTCCAAAAGACTTGTTTGCTTCTTTAGAGCAATCGGATATACAAGTATGGACTTCGACACCATCTTTCGCAGAAATGTGTTTAATGGAAGCCTCTTTCTCTGAAAGTATGCTACCAAACATGAAAACATTCTTATTCTGCGGTGAAGTGTTACCAAATGAAGTAGCTAGAAAATTAATTGAGCGTTTCCCAAAAGCAACAATTATGAATACATACGGTCCTACAGAAGCTACCGTTGCTGTAACAGGCATTCACGTTACAGAAGAAATTGTAGATAAATACAAATCTCTTCCAGTCGGCTACTGTAAATCAGACTGCCGCCTTCTTATTGTGAAAGAAGATGGTACGATTGCACCTGACGGTGAAAAAGGTGAAATCGTAATTGTTGGACCAAGTGTAAGCGTTGGTTATTTAGGAAGTCCTGAATTAACAGAAAAAGTATTTACCATGATTGATGGTGAGCGCGCCTATAAAACAGGTGATGCTGGCTATGTAGAAAATGGTCTTCTATTCTATAATGGTCGTCTTGATTTCCAAATTAAGCTTCATGGTTATCGAATGGAATTAGAAGAAATCGAACATCATCTTCGCGCATGTTCTTACGTAGAAGGAGCAGTTGTTGTTCCAATTAAAAAAGGTGAAAAATACGATTATTTATTAGCGGTTGTTGTTCCTGGAGAGCATTCATTTGAAAAAGAATTCAAATTAACCTCTGCAATCAAAAAAGAACTCAATGAGCGATTACCAAATTACATGATTCCACGTAAATTCATGTATCACTCTTCTATTCCAATGACACCAAATGGAAAGGTAGATCGCAAAAAATTATTGAGTGAGGTTACAGCATGACCGCATATGGATCATTTTATTTTTTCGCTATAGTGGGCATTTTATTAATACCTACTATCATAGCTGGATTAAAAGGTAAAATGTTGCGTAAATATAATGCCGTTTTAACATTAGTAATGCTTGTTATTATCTTCTCTGATAAACCGAAGCAAGCAATCATGTTAGCCGCATTTATTATTTGGCAATATGCCCTTATTAAAGGCTATTTAATATTAAGAAAACAAAATAATAGTACATTCACGTTTTGTATAGCTGTTATTTTATCGATTTTACCGCTTATTTTGGCAAAAATCGCACCGTTTGTACCTGAGCTAAAGTTTGTTGTATTTTTAGGAATGTCCTATGTAACATTTAGAGCAGTACAAATGGTATTTGAAGTTCGTGATGGCTTAATTAAAGAACTTTCCTTCTTTAATTTTTGGGAATTCGTTTTATTCTTCCCGGCTATCTCAACAGGACCTATCGATCGTTACCGCAGATTCCAAAAAGATATTCAAAAGCCACCTAGTGCAGAAGAATATCAAAATTTACTATATACAGGGCTAAATCGTATTTTCCAAGGTTTCTTGTATAAATTTATTATTGCTTACTTAATAAAGCAATATTTTATGGATCCGGCATTTGCTCAGCAAGATACAATCCTATCAAATATGATTTACATGTATAGCTATAGCTTATATTTATTCTTCGACTTTGCTGGTTATAGCTCATTTGTAATTGGTGTAAGTTATATGATGGGAATTAAAACTCCAGAAAACTTTAATAAACCATTTATTAGTCGTAACATTAAAGACTTCTGGAATCGCTGGCACATGAGTTTATCATTCTGGTTCCGTGACTTTATTTACATGCGTTTCGTCTTTTTCGCAACGAAGAAAAAGCTAATTAAAAACCGTTACACAATTTCGTATATCGGTGCATTTTTAAACTTTTTCATCATGGGAATATGGCATATTACTGGTGAGCATGTGTATCAATACATTATTTATGGTCTTTATCACGCTGCCTTGTTTATCTTGTTCGATATTTTCGAACGAAAAAACAAGAAGCATAAGTTTTGGCCAAACAATAAATTTACACATGTCCTTGCGATTGTAATTACGTTCCACGTTGTATGTTTCGGTTTCCTAATTTTCTCTGGACACCTTAACAGATACTTTTAATGCACCCTTCTTATTCCATTAAGAAGTTGCACATATAATATATTCGGATATAAAGGAGATTTTAAAAATGGCAGAATTCAAAGAGCAAGTATTAGATATTTTAGAAGAAGTATGTGAAAACGATATTGTGAAAGAAAACTTAGATGTTCAATTATTTGAAGAAGGTATTCTTGATTCTTTCGCTGTAGTATCTTTATTAGTTGAATTCCAAGAGCGTTTAGAGATTGAAGTTTCTATTTCTGATTTTGACCGCGATGAGTGGGCTACACCAAATATGGTTATTAAAAAGTTGGAAGAAATCCGATGAACAAAGCAAAATTTGGTCCGATGCTTTTAGCATTGGCCCTTTTTGCTGTATTCTTACTTATTCCTACGCGCTTCCTACTCCCACTTTTAAGTGATGAGAAAGTAGAACAAGCTGCGACTTCTTTAAAAGAAGAAAAGATTCAAAGTATGATTTTACAGCAAAAGATGTTAGCAGACCCGAAATACCTTCCGATGTACGGTTCATCGGAATTCGCACGTATGGATGCTTTCCATCCATCG
Organism: Bacillus hominis; assembly: GCF_030348325.1. NCBI lineage: Bacteria > Bacillati > Bacillota > Bacilli > Caryophanales > Bacillaceae > Bacillus > Bacillus hominis. The sequence goes on along the minus strand of NZ_JAUCFS010000005.1, from coordinate 1,318,185 downwards.
AATTATTTCAAAGTAAAGCCTGAAGGATTCACACCATTCCTACTTGGACGCGGCGGAACACAAGACCTTGTACATGTATTAAACTTCGCATCTACAATGGATCAATTGAAAGATAAGAAAATGATATTCGTTCTTTCTCCACAATGGTTTGTACCACAAGGTATTGATGAGACACACTTTGCACCTAACTTTTCAAAACAACAAGGTTACCACTTCATTTTCAACGATGATTTAAAACCTGAAATGAAAAAACAAATTGCAAAACGCTTATTAAACTTTGAGATTGTTAAAAAAGAAACTTTATTAAAAATTTCGCTTGAAGGTATCGCCTACGATGATACAAAGTATAAAGTAAAAGCACTTGCTGCTAAACCTTTCGCTTATATTTATCGTAACATTCTAGATCGTAAAGATTTATTTACAGTTATGTTTGATATTAAACCGCATAAAGAAAAGCTTGATCCATCATTGAAACAAATGAACTGGGAAGAAGCTCGTAAGCATGCTGATCAAACAGGTGCATTAGAATCAGGATCTAACGAATATGGTATCGAAGATGATTACTTCAATAGCAAAATTAAGAAGAAATTAAAGCAACGTGAAGGTTACTTAAAAAATGATGCTTATGACCAATCACCAGAGTATGAAGATTTACAAATTGTACTTGATTTATTAAAACAATCTGGCGCAAAACCGCTCTTCATTTCTGTCCCTGTAAAAGGTCCTTGGTATGATTACGCTGGCTTCCCAAAAGAAAAACGCGAATTATACTACAATAAAGTTCATGAGCAAATTAAGAAAGCTGGCTATCCAATTGCTGATTTCTCAAATCATGAATATGATAAGTACTTCTTAAAAGATCATATGCACTTAGGTTGGAAAGGCTGGGTTTACATCGACGAAGCTATCCAACAATTTTATAAAGCAAACTAACGAAAAGACCGCTTGAATTATTCAAGTGGTCTTTTTCTATATACATTTTTTAATTGTTCTATTACATTCTCCGCTTCATTCATGACACGTTTCACTACGTGCTGAGCTGATTCCGTTCGTGCTAACGATGATGCTTGTCCCGCCCAAAGAGACATATATTCTTCCTTATTTTGCTTCGCTGCTTCTTGGCGTATTTTTGAAGTTAATACGTTTTGCACTGGATACATCGGTAAATCCCCTTCTCTTCCTTCATGTTTCTCTATAAATTTATTACGAATACCCCGTGCATATTTCCCGGAAAACGCACGGGTTACCGTTGTACTCGTATCTGTACTATGTAAAATCACTTCTTTATACACCTCATGGGTAATACTTTCTTCACTCGTTAAAAAGGCTGATCCCATTTGAACAGCTTCTGCCCCTAACGCAAATGCCGCAACAAGCCCTTGCCCACTCATTACACCACCTGCTGCGACAATCGGAATATGAGGTACCTCCGCTACTAATTGCGGGATTAATGCAAATGTACCAATCATCGCATCTTGTTCTTTCCCAATAAACGTTCCTCTATGCCCTCCTGCCTCGCTACCTTGCCCGACGATAATATCTACCCCTAACTCGGCAAGTGCTTTCGCTTCAGCTACATGGGTAGCTGTTCCGATAACTTTTATCCCTTCCCTTTTCAAAGCATCTATTTCTTCTTGTTCTAACGTTTGAAATGCAAAACTAACGACTGGTACCTTTTCCTCTAATAGCACTTGTAATTGTTCTTTATAGCTTGTTGGAAGCTTTAATACATCTTCTTCCTCTATACCTAATTCTCTATTCACTCCACTAAGTAATTCTTTCGCCCTTTTTACCTTCTCTTCTTCTATCTGTACCTCTTTTGCTAAAAGTAAATTAACGCCAAATGGTTTATCTGTTAACTCCCTTATCTTATAAATCGCTTCACGAATTTGTTCTGGGCTCATATAGCCAGCTCCAAGCGTACCTAATCCTCCGCCATTACTCACAGCTGCAACGAGATTTGGCGTTGTAATGGTACCTGCCATCCCCGCTTGAATGATAGGATTCTTCACTTGTAATATCTCTGTAACTCGGCTTGTAAACATCATTTTCCCTCCTACTTTCCTTATAGCTTCTTTATATGACATGCTTTCCCCTCCTTTTACAAGGATTGAACCATCAGTACGCGAATATATTGAAAGAAAGGGAGGGAATACAATGATTTATCCAAATGCGTTAAAAAAAGGTGACACTGTAATGATTATTGCACCGTCTGGCCCACCAACACTTGAGAATGTATTAAAAGGTGTGAACGTATTAAGGGAGATGGGTTTATCCGTAATAATTGGGAAGAGTGTTTATGAACAGTATGGATATTTAGCTGGAAATGATCAAGTTCGTCTTGATGATATACATGAAGCCTTTACCAACAATGAAGTGAAAGCAATTTTCTGTGCACGAGGCGGTTACGGAAGTGCTCGTCTCCTCCCTCACATTCAATATGAAATCATTCAACAGAATCCAAAAATCTTTTGGGGGTATAGCGACATTACGGCTTTACATACTGCCTTTTCACGTTATGCAGAGCTTGTAACTTTTCATGGTCCAATGATTGAGGAATTAGGAAAAGGTATAGATTCTCTCTCTTTATCTTCTTTTAATCAACTATTCCATCCGTATTCATCTATCTTATACGCATCAGAATGTATCGTACCTACCTCTCCATGTACAGCTACAGGCACATTAGTTGGAGGGAATTTAACTGTGTTAACAAGTATAGTTGGCTCGCCCTATGAGATAAATACGGCAAATAAACTTTTATTGCTTGAAGATATTGGTGAAGAACCGTATCGAATTGATCGGATGTTAAATCAACTACTTTTATCTGGACAGTTTAATGAATGCAGCGGTGTTATTTTTACAAGCTGTCACGACTGCACCCCTTCTAAACCGTCCCAATCATTGCAAACAATATTATATGAATATTTCACGCCATATAATATACCTGTGTTATTCGGTTTACCGATTGGACATATAAGCCCAAATATCGGTATTCCCCTCGGAGCTACAGCAACAATAAATACAAATAACAAAACTGTTTCTATTTCTTCTGGTATAGCCACTCCCTGTTCAAATTAAAAAGGAAAAGCTGCTAAGGCTTTTCCTTTTATTTATAATAATTAAAGATTCGTCCTGATGCTATATCTGCGATTTCTTCTGGAATAAATGTTTTACTCATATCTGTCCCAACATTTAATACAGCTGTCGCATCTTTCTCGATGCTACCAAATAATTCTCTTCCACGTATCGTAATAAGGGGTGTCCCTTCTGGCAACACATCTTTTACAAATTCCAATTGTGTAAAGAATGGAACGATCCATCTACCTTCTCCTTGGAAATGACGTAAACGAAGTGTGCCTTCTGTTACCCCGTCCTCTGCTTCTAATGAACCAGCAACATAAAACTCCGTTGTTAAGAGCAATTCATAAAATTCCTTTTGCTTTTGTTTATCATCCCCTGCTAAAACGAGTACTTCTTCTATTTTCTTTACTGGAATTTGCTTCATATGATGCCACCCCTATTTTCAAAATGATTATACTTAGATTATACGAAATATTCTTATTTTTTTCTACATAATTCTGCAATTATTTTATCGAAATAGTTTTTAATATTTCTTTCGTCGTCACAATAGCAGCAAATTCTTCATGTAAATTTACAAGTGTCATATTATGAATAGCCTCTGCACTATACTCTACCCCGTCTGGACCTGTACGATTAAAAGTAGCCGTCGCATCGCTCACTAAATACGTTGTAAACCCTAAATTACCTGCCATCCGTGTTGTAGTTTCCACACAATGATTTGTCGTTAATCCTACAATTACTAAAGAAGTATGATCTTTTACTCGTAATATCTCTTCTAAATTTGTCCCAATGAATGCACTGTTAACAACCTTTTGAATAATAATCTCACCTGGTAATGGCCTCACTTCTTTTTTAAAACGTACTGTTTCTGCATCTAGATGAAACATCGACTCCACATTTTCTTTATTCACATGCTGAATATGAATAACTAGTAATTCTCTTTTTCTCCATTCTTCTAACAAACTTTTCATATTTTCTTCCGCAAAAAGGTTATTCCTTGTGCCCCAGTACGGTAAGTTGAATGCTTCCTGTACATCAATGATTATAAGTGCTGCTTGATTAAGCATACTATCCTCCTAGTTAATTGGGCTGTAATTGAAACAGAAAACCAAGTTGTTGTGACGCAGTAAGAAAACAAATATAGGCACAAAGCTCTACAATTTCTTTTTCAGTCCAATATTGTTTTAATATATGAAACATATTATCATCTATCGCCTTTTGGTCATGAACAAATGCATGTGCAAAAGTAACGGCTACGCTAATTTCTTCTATCTTTTGTATATCATCCGGCTTTCCCTTTGCCATACAGTACGAACATTCATTCCCAAACGCTAATGTTCTTCTTACTTGCTCCTTTAACTCTGCGGAAAGGGTCCCTGTACTATACAGTGTATTTTCTAACGTACTCCACGAATTTAATATATCCGGATTATGCCCTAATAATTTTTGAAACTTTGTATCTCCTATATTTGATAATGTAATTCTCTCCATCATTTTCCTCCTATTCCCTTCTTTTTTATTGTAAAATAAATAAAGTTCACTTTACATTTCATATGAATCTTAATTTATAATTTTTCTTTACAAAAATTATCATTTTACTGGAGGTATATTTACAAATGCAATTAGACCGTGTTGATCGAAAAATTTTAAATGAATTATATAATGATAGTCGCCTTTCGATGCGCGAATTAGCAAAACGAGTAAACTTATCGGCTCCGTCTACTACAGAACGTGTTCGTAAACTTGAAAGTGAAGGAATTATTCAAAAATACACAATCGATATCGATTATAAAAAAGCAGGACTTGTTTTAGATTGTATTTTAGAAATCACTTTAAAAAATGGTGATACAACACGTATGCAACAGTTTATTCAGTCTTATCCATCTGCAAGTTTTTGTTACCGAGTAACAGGAAGCTTATGCTACATTGTAAAAATCTCTGTTCCTTCACTCGTTGAACTTGAAGAATTTATCAATGATGTTTCTTCATATGCAACGACAGTTTCTCATATCGTATTATCAGAAGTAGCTCTTACTCCGGACATTGAACATATCTTCCCAGAAGATTAATTAATTTTTATCCCGATTGGTGAGGGCTAATAATCAATGGGGGATGAACAGCCCCCCACTGATTAAAGTTTCACTTTATTCACAAAAAGATAAAAAACCCCTTACAAAAAGAATAAAAATAATATATTATGTATTAAAATACATAAAGTTCGAGAAAGGGGCCTTACATTGAAAATCTGGTTTTATGAAAAAACGGCACACTTAGATGATTTGCTTGGTATTTGGGACAATGTTCCAACCATCCCTCGAATTGGTGAAAAAGTTGAACTTCTAAAAACAGTTCGGATCGTTACAGATATTAAATACGTTAAAAATGGAAATAACTTCCGTGTAGAAATTATTACAAATTAAAAAGCAGCTCTCCTTTTCATACCGGAGAGCTACTTTTTCACGGCCTATAATCCGCCTTTTTTATAATAATCTTATCTTCTTCTACAGCTATTGTTACATACTCATTTTCTTCTAACTTGAGCTGGTTGACAGCCTCATCTGGCAGTTCCACCGCCATCAATCTATTCGTTAGTATAACTTGGCTATACATTTCATTTTCCCGTGATAAATTCCCCACTTTTTCTTCATTTATTAAGCGAATTGGTGGCACACCTACTTCTTTTACAGTACGCCATTGTTTCCAAGTAAAAGGAATTAACCATAATAAACCGATAATCGTAAGACCAATGCCGATCCATAAATTACTTTGTACTTGTAATTCAGTAATCGAGATTGCGTCACTTCCATCTCCACCTACAAATTGCATACTCGTTGCAACCAAATTATTTAGAGCATGCACAGCAATATTCATCCATATATTTTTTGTCTTTATGTATAGAAGGCACATAATAACACCGAACATGAAAGCACCGATAACATCAAAATGTCCTAGTCCAAAAATAAGAGAGGATATAATAACCGCTCGTTTAATCCCCCATTTGTAAGCCATTCGCTGTAAGAAAAACCCTCTAAAAATAACCTCTTCCATTATTGGGGCTAATACACATGCTGAAATGAAAGTAAATATCGTCATGTATATGTTACTCGTATTAATTACATTTCCATCTTCTAACATGGTAACTAAGAAATCAGGTAAAGTATGTGCTAAAATATAAAATTGAATTTGGGATATACCGACTGAAAAAATCATTCCCATTATCGTTGCTAATACAATTAACCCCCAATGTAAACGTCCGGGCTTATCAAAAAAACTTTTAAAAACAACATTATTTTTACTTGTTTTTAAATATAGCCACAATAGTGGAAATACGAAAAATATTGATATTTGTGACAGGAACTCTATCGTATTGTCAGAAGCACCTGATAAACTTAATGGAATCATCGTCAGGAACATCCCTATAATCATCCATCCAAAAAAACTACGCATTCTTATACGTGAAAATGCATATTGCATATTGAACACCTCCAGAGATGATATAAAGTGAAACTTTAATCAGTGGGGGTTTTGTTCATCCCCCACTGATTATTAGCCCGCACCAATCGGGCTTTTATGGGCAGTTGATCTCCCACCTAACTTCTTTGCTCCAGCCGAATTTTGAGGTGGGAGTTTTACTGCCCGTTAATGCGGGATAAAGTGAAACTTTATTCAGTGCTTTATGGGTAGCTCTTCTCCCACAAATGGCCGAATAACTAAATTACAATATGAACATAGTTGAAAATACCCCTATTTTTCTCAGATACTTTCAAACAATATATCTATTAAAACGATTGAAGAAAGAACTGTTTAATAAAAATCCCCGTTAACACGGGGACTTTTTCTATTATAATACGTCACGTTTTTGGAATAATACACTTGATGCTACAAGTAATACAGCAAGGTATGCAACTACAAGTAATAATGAAGTTGTAAACGTAAATTCTGTAAATGGTGGTTCCATTCCACCGCTTACTAATTTATTACTGTCGTAAACACTTAAATTCAAATGGGAAAACACCACAAATTTCGCTACACCTTTTGCAAACATCATTAGTACCATATTAATTGCTCCTTGTAAGAAAAATAGGAACATCGTAATAATTAATGGCAATACAGAATTTCTAAATACATTTGCTAAGAAAAATGCAAGCGTTGCAAAGAAGAACGGTGAAAGTACTTGATATAAAATAGACTTCATTACGATTCCTAACGTTAATTCTGTTTTACTACCATCCATTACAATTCCGCCAATAATCATTGCGATTAACGTGCTAGCAAATATGATAAATAATATAGTAAGTAACACTGTCATATATTTAGAGAACAAAACTGTAATTCGTTTTCTCGGACGGATTAATAACTGCTTAATTGTACCTTTTTGAAACTCATCAGTAATTGTACGAGAAGCAATCGTAATTCCAAAAATTGTTGCAAATAAGGTAATTAAACCAATCTCTGAACTTGCAAAATCTACATATGATCCTTTAAACTCATGTCCTCCTCCCCATTTCAGCATCGCTAAAACTCCCAAAATCTCCAATGCTGCAATTACACCTATTAAAATGTACATACCTTTTTTCGCATGTAACTTTAAAAATTCATTTTGAATTAATTTAAACATTACGCTTTCACTCCCCCTGTAATCGCTAAGAATTCATCCTCTAGCGTTTTATTTTGTACAGTAACACCATATACAAGTACATCCGCATTCACTAACTGTTTTACAATTTGCGGAATCTCTTCTTTCATTACAGATGTCACAGCTACATTTCCTTGTACTTTACCTTTAATAATTTCGTTCGCTTTCTGAACTTGATCTACTTCAAATGCGACTACAACTGTTTCATCATGCTTCGTTTTTTCATGTAAGTTATACTCTTGTACGAACTCACCTTGCTTTATAATAACAACACGATCACACATTAATTCAATTTCACTTAGTAAGTGACTTGATACGATTACAGCGATATTGTCTTCTTTCGCTAATCGTTGTAAATAGTCACGAATTTGACGAATACCAGCTGGATCTAATCCATTTGTCGGTTCATCTAAAATTAAAATCTTCGGCTGATGAAGTAACGCCTGTGCAATTCCTAAACGTTGTTTCATACCAAGTGAGTATGTTTTTACCTTTTTATGAATTGCATGCTCTAATTCAACAAGCTTTACAATTTCAGCGATGCGCTCTTTACTAATAGGGGTAATTGCCATGTTTGCAAAATGCTTCAAGTTTTGCATACCAGTCATATAATCATATAGTTCCGGATTCTCTACAATCGCTCCAATTTGTTCTAACGCCTTTTCACGCTCTGTACGAATACTATGACCACAAATTGTAATATCTCCTTCTGTCATCGAAATAAGACCTGTCATCATACGAATTGTCGTCGTCTTACCACTACCATTCGGCCCAAGGAACCCGTATACTTCTCCCTCGCGAACCTCAAATGATAAACCGCGAATAATTTCTGTTCCACCAATCTTTTTTCGAACATTCTCTAATTTCACTACTACATTTCCCAATGCTGATTCCTCCTTTAGACTTCTAGTTTTTTATCGATTATGCGACCTGTTATATAAACAAGTAAAACAAATATACCGATTGAAAAAGCAATACTGTATAAATTCATAAGCTTTTCTGGATATAGTATCAGATTTACATCCGTTGATTCATCTATATAAACTAACTTTGTTATAAAAGAAGATGTAGGTGCAAGCCCGCCTAGCATTCCATATATCACACTTGTTAATTTCGTTACTAGTAAAAATAAAAAGAAAACAATTGTATATTCCATTTTCTTCTTTTTCAAAGAAAACATTTTAACACTAGCTACTATAAAAAGTAAGAAAAGTAGTATACTTGATAAATTAAATACATATAACACACTACTAAATAACTGCTTGAATATATTTAGCGTGAGCGTACTTTCGGTAAATAACATTCCATATAGCTCTGTACCTTTTATTACTTTCATTGAAATACTATATAGAAAAATAGTCCCTATTACTTCAAAAACCATTAAGTTAATTGCTGCATATGACAATATTGCTAAAACAATTTTTTTACCAGATATCGGTGTTAATCGAAATAATGTACTTTCAGTCATTTTCCCAAACGCAGACATCGCCTGCAGAAATATTAATACTGCAAAAATTATATATACTAAGATAACTAAAGCAATTATAATTGTTTGCCTTACCTCTCCAGATTCTTGTTTAATATAATTCCCCATACTTACAAAAGCAACAGCTGCAATGAATATAAATGACAACAATAAAATAAAAATCTGTTTTTTATTCGCATTGTACATATATATTAAACTGGCCTTCATCTACTAAACACCTCCTTAAACAAATCTGTAACCGCTTTTCCTCGTTGGAAACGTAACTCCTCTACATTTTCGTGAAGTACACTTTCACCATCTTTTAAAAAGATTACTTCGTCAAAAATATTTTCAACTTCTCCGATTAAATGTGTTGCAATTAAAATGGTACAATCTTCGCGATAAAACTGTAAAATAAGTTCTAATACGTGCTCTCTAGAAACAAGATCAATCCCGCCCAGCGGTTCATCCAGTACGTATAACTTCGCTGTTCGAGAAAATGTTAAAATGATTTGCAGCTTCTCGATCATCCCTTTTGACAATGCTGTAATTCTTTCTTCTAACGGTATTTTAAATTCAGCGATCGCATCTACCGCTTTTTGAATATCGAAGTCTTTATAAAAATCTCTATAGAAAAATAAAGTATCTTTTACAGTCATCCAATCATCAAAGACTGGCTTATCGGACATAAAGGAAACAATTTCTTTCGTCTCTAATCCTACCTTCTTACCAGCTATTGTAATACTACCTTCAGAAGGGTGCTGCAGACCTGCAATCATTTTCAATAACGTCGTTTTCCCGCTCCCGTTATCTCCAACAAGCCCTATAATTTTCCCTTCCTTAATCTCTATATTTAATTCACGAATCACCGCTTTCAATCCATATCTCTTCCATAAGTTTTCTATTTTTAATAGCTCTGTCATTCGCTCTCCTCCTTTTTCTCATTTAATGAAGAACGAAGAATTGAAAGAATTTCGTCTTCTGAAAAACCTAAATTGTCCATTCCATCTATAAAAGAGTGAAGTAATTCTTTCGCCATGTCTTTGCGCAGCTCCATGATTTTCTCCCCTTCATTTGTTACATATCGTCCCATTCCTCTACGTGTTACAACAACACCATCACGTTCTAACTCTTGAAATGTGCGTTGAATCGTATTTGGATTTACTTGTAATTCACTCGCTAATTCACGTACGGAGGGGATTTTATCGCCAGACAATAAATGCCCCGTTACAATTTCTTTTTTTATGTATTCCATTACTTGAATGTAAATTGGTGTATTTGGAGAAAACTCTATTTTCATTTCTTCCCTCCTTTCGTATTAGTGTATTAGTTAAATAGTACACTAGAACAGAATATATGTAAATACTTACAAATAAAATGTAATAAAAAGGCAGTGTAACTTTTCGTTACACTGCCTTCCTGTAATAAAATATAAGTAAATCTATTCTAATTATAGTTTCAATCGTTTGAATTCACATATAACCTTATACGAAATTTATTTTACTTTTACTTGAGTTAACACAGATTTAAACGTATTAATAACTGTATCTACTTCTTCATAACTAATTGTAAGGGATGGTTCAATACGAATTGTTTTTGAGTTAATTAATGTTCCCGCAACAAGAATTCCTTCATCAAACATCGCCTTTGACACTTCATAACCAATCTCGTCTTTATGGAATTCAATCCCAATCATTAAACCTTGACCACGAATTTCAAAGATTTTATCTTCGTGCCCTTCTGCTGCTTGTTTCAATCCATTTAAGAAATACTCCCCAACTTCCATAGCTCGTTCCGGTAATTTCTCTTCCAATAATACATGGATTGTTGCAATTGCAGCAGCACATGCAAGAGGATTTCCTCCAAATGTTGTTGTATGCATAAATGGATTTTCAAACCAACTTTTGAATACTGTTTCTTTCGCAACAATAGCTCCCGCTGGCATTACACCTCCACCAAACGCCTTCGCAAGACAAATAATATCCGGCACAACATCATATAATTCTGCAGCAAACATTTTTCCTGTGCGTCCCATTCCAGTTTGTACTTCATCAAAAATAAGAAGTGATCCAAACTCATCACAAAGCTCTCGTACTTGTTTCAAATAATTTTCTGGAGGTAAAATAATACCGCCCTCTCCTTGAATTGGTTCTAAAATAACTGCTGCAACATCTTCTCCTACTAATGCACATGTCTCAAATGTTTTTCTCATCATCTCAATATCGCCAAATGGAACGTGGCGAAAACCCGGAATCAATGGTAAGAATGGCTTACGGAACATTCCTTTTGCCGTTCCGGATAAGGAACCAAGACTCTTACCATGGAAGGCACGAGTTGTAGCAATGAAAGTTGTTCGTTCACTATACATTTTTGCTAGTTTTAACGCTGCCTCCACACTTTCTGTACCACTGTTTGTAAAGAAGGCGTATTTCAAATCACCAGGTGTAATATCCGCTAAAATCTTTGCAAGAATTGCTCGAAGTGGATCCAGTAAATCCTGACTATGTAATGCTTGACGCTTTAATTGATCTGTCACAGCTTTTACCACTTTCGGATTACGGTGACCAACATTATAAATTCCAAATCCACCTAAACAGTCAATATATCTTTTACCATTAATATCCATGAAACACGATCCTTCATCTGACCATTCTACCGCTGCAAATTGTCCATCTTTTGTTACTGTTTTTCTATAAGCAAGGAAACCAGGGTTTACATGCTCTCTAAATCCATCTACTGTTTCTTTTTGAATCCAGTTCGCCTCTTCTTCAGTAACCTTTTCTTTTTCAATTAACTGTAGTACTTTCGTAATATACTCATTTACATTTGAATCTTTTTTATCTTTCTCATTCAATTTATTTTTCACGTTCGTTTCCATCTAATTCACCTCTACATTTTTTTTATTTGCAAACCAACCAATAGGTTCTACTTCTAGATTTATATTAATCTGCTTAATTTCTTGAAATTCTTCTAAACCAAACGTTCCTAGGCTACGTCCAATACCGCTTTGCTTATATCCGCCCCAAGGCGCCTCATTGTATGTTGGATGATAACTATTAATCCACGTAATTCCTGCGCGAAGTTTACGAATCACACGCATTGCTTTTGCACCATCAACTGTAAATACCCCTCCAGCCAAGCCATAGTCTGTACCGTTTGCCAACTCAATTGCTTCCTGTTCGTCTTTAAACTTTTGAATTACTACAACAGGACCGAAAATTTCTTCCTGGACAATGCGCATATCAGGTTTTACATTGACAAAGACTGTTGGTTCAATAAAGAAACCATCACCTTTTCCATCCTCCATTATTCGTTTACCTCCGCAAGCAACATTTGCACCTTCGTCTTTCCCAATTTCAATATAACGTAATACTTTTTCCATATGTTCTTGACTTACAAGTGGCCCCATTTCTGATTCTGGATTATCACCAGGACCAACGTTAATTTGCTGTGCTCGCTCTACAAAACGATTAACAAATTTATCATAAATCTTTTCTTCTACAAGGATTCTTGATCCTGCTGAACATACTTGTCCGCTACCTGCATAAATACCGAATAGAGCATAATCAATAGCGGTCTCAAAATCTGCATCTGCAAAAATAATATTTGGAGATTTCCCTCCAAGTTCTAACGAAATCTTTTTCATATTATCTGCCGCTGTTCTCATAATGTGCTTACCTGTTTTTGTTCCACCTGTAAAGGAAATCATATCCACTTTATTACTCGCTGCAATTTCATTTCCTACTATTGGACCGGCCCCCATTACCATATTGGCAACACCTTTTGGTAGCCCTACTTTTTCAAGGATTTCGAATAGCTTTGTTGCAGTGATTGGTGTCACTTCAGAAGGTTTAAACACAATTGTATTTCCAGCTGCTAAAGCAGGTGCAATTTTCCATACACTCATCAATAGCGGATAATTCCATGGAACAATTAATCCACAAACACCAACTGGCTCTCTTACAACCATCGCTTGCATCGGATCGGCTACATGATATGTTTGACCATCTGGCTTTGTAATCAATCCGGCATAATAGCGAAAACAAGCCGCTGCATCTCCAATATCTCCTTCTGCCTCACGGTACGTTTTTCCATTATCCATTGTTTCAAGGTATACTAATTCTTCCATATTTTTATCAATTTCATCTGCTATTTTAAATAAATATGATGCCCTTTCAGCAGTGGATGTTTCTGACCAAATTCCGCTATCGAAGGCCGCTCTTGCCACTTCTATCGCGTATTTTGCATCCTCAATCGTCCCCTCAGGTGCATATGCTATACCCTTACCATTCGCAGGGTTAATAATCATTCTTTTCTCTTGATTACTAGACTCTATCCATTCACCGTTTACATACATTTTTAAATCTAGCACTATATTGAATCCCCCTTTATCGATCGTTTATATATTTATAAGCAAATTTCATGCCAATATTTAAACTTCAAAGGAATCATACATAAAGTGAAACTTTAATCAGTGGGGGTTTTGTTCATCACCCACTGATTATTAGCCTTCACCAATCGGGCGTTTACGGGCAGCAGGGCTTCCATCTAACTTCTTTGCTCCACCTGAATTTTGAGGTGGGAGTTTTACTGCCCACAAATAGCGGGATAAACTGACTATTTTCTTAAAAACAACAAACAATTTATGCATTTTGGCATACACTATTCCATTTTGCATAAAGTGAAACTTTAATCAGTGGGGGGTTTGTTCATCACCCACTGATTATTAGCCTTCACCAATCGGGCGTTTACGGGCAGCGGGGCTTCCACCTAACTTCTTTGCTCCACCTGAATTTTGAGGTGGGAGTTTTACTGCCCACAAATAGCGGGATAAAACAGAACGTTAATCATTTCCGCTACCGCCTTCACGACTCGGGACTTGAACCCTAGAGAATATGTACTTGCTGAGCGCACACAAAAAGGAGAAGTCTATGTGACCTTCTCCTTTTTTAGGAATAAGAGATGATATCAGCCGCTATCCCTTTTTCACTAACAATTTTTTGATATTTACGACTCACTGAAGATTGGCTGATTCCAAGAGCTTTTGCAGCCTTAGTCGTTGTTTTATACTGCTTCATTGCAAGTAAAATCAATTGTTCTTCTACAGAATGTAGTGCTTCTTGTAATGGTAATACTCTTGTAATAACTGGTTTTGATTTTTTAAAGTCATAACGAGGTGTTAAAAACTTACTAACAAACTCCGCTTCAATTACTGGATCGTCTGCTGATACTACTAAACGTTCAATCATATTTTGTAATTCACGTACATTTCCTGGCCATGAGTAAAACTCTAGTAAGCTAAGCGCATCTGGAGTTAAATGATAATTTTTATTATATTTTTCATTTAACTGTTGCAAGAAATGAAAGGCAAGTACCGGAACATCTTCCATTCGCTCTCGTAGAGGAGGAACTCGCAACGGAATTACATTTAGGCGATAAAACAAATCTTCACGGAATGTTCCAGATTCCACCATCTTTTCAAGACTCTTATTTGTAGCAGCAATAATTTGTACATTTATTTTCGTAGGTATTGTACTTCCAATAGGAATTACTTCTTGTTCCTGCAGGACTCTAAGCAATTTTACTTGCAAATGTAAAGGCATTTCTCCAATTTCATCTAAAAATAAAATACCTTGATCAGCCCTCTTAAAATATCCTTCTTTTCCATTTTTATCGGCTCCTGTAAAAGCACCTTTCGTATAACCAAATAGTTCACTTTCTAACAAAGTTTCTGGAATTGCACCACAATTTAATTTTAAAAATGGCTTTGACGATCGGTTTCCAAGTTGATGAATTGCTTGGGCAATCACTTCTTTTCCGACACCAGATTCTCCAGAAATAAGAACATTGGAAGAAAAATCTGCTATTTTTTTAGCTTGGTTAATAATTTGCTCCATTTTCGGACTACAGTAAATAAGCTTCTTAAGAAAACGATCTTTATTTTTAAAGTCATCTAACTCCTTCTTATATTGCTCTGATATCTTCTTTATTTCATGTAATTCTGTCTTCAATCTCGTTGCTTCGGTAATATCCCTTGAGGCAATAATAATACGATGAAGCTCTCCGTTTTCATTAAATACAGGGTTTCCAACTGCTAATATTTTTCTTCCGCTTTTTGTTTCTTGTACAACTGATACCTTTTTTTGTTTTTCCAACACTAATCGTGTAACAGATGGACTAAATAATCCTTTCTTTTCTAGGTCTAAAAGATTTTTTCCTAAAAGGTCTTTCAAATTACTCCCCCAAAAATCATTGATAACAGTTTCACTATAACGAATTAATTCCCCTTTATGATTAACAACTAATATTTCATCATAAATACTAGACAAGATTGCATGTAAATCTTTATTTAAATCCTTTATATATTCAATTTCCATCGCCATGTCCTCGACCATCGGCAAATCTTGCACAATAATAACCATTCCTTCAATACTTTGATCAAAGTTTGGAATCGGACTATAGTCAACTAATACACCCATCTCATTTGTGATTTGTAATTGATTCAAGATCGTTTTTCCCGTTGTAAATACGTTATTAATGTGTTCTTCATTAAAAATCAGTTCTGCTGGTACATTCATAACTTTTTCAGGAGTCGATTTAATCATCTTCAAACCAGACTCATTGCAATTTACAATTTTCTTTTCACGATCTACTACAAAAATTCCCATTGGAATAGACGTTAAAATAATTTTCAATATATCAACACTCTGATTTTCTTGTTTAAATAGTTCTGCAAAAACATCCTCTCTTCTTATATATCCTGTTAGCTCATCCATTTCATTTTTTACTATGACAATTGGCGCTCCAATAATTTGAAAAAGAGCTGTTAAAGAAATATCTTTACTAAGATGACATATTGTATCTAGTGAAATAGCATTTGAAAGCAATACTTTAGAAGTTAATCCCTTACTATTTGATAGCAGATCCTTCACATGAACGTATGCAAATAATTTCTCCCCTCTTTTTAAAAATAGAAAAGATTCTTTTATATTTTTAACATCTATATTCCATTCCTTTTCAGATTGATCGATAGGTAGAGAGACAATAGGTCTAATTTTTTTATGAGCAATGGAAAACATTCTGCTATTCCTCCTTTGAACTATTTAATTTGTATTGTATCATTAAATACAGATTTTTTTAATTAATCTGAAAATAAAGCGTTTTTTCCTTTACCTAATAAAAAAAAGGAAGATGAACGCCTCCATCTTCCTCATTGTTCTATCATTAATCACTACCACTAACAAAAAGATCTTCTTGAATATAAGCTAATACCATACCTGGAATTACTTTATCTCCTGCCTCTACTTCTAAAGATTGAACTTCTCCACTACATCCCATCTTAATTACTTCCAGTTTACCATTCATATCTTTAATAGAGAATAATGGCTCCCATTCATAAATTCGAGAATCCTTATCAATAGACACCTTTTCAATTATTCCATAACATGGACTCGTAATAATATCATAATACACAATCAATCATCCCTTTCTTGTATTCTATTAATATTGTTCTTCTAACCTTTGTGACTGAAGAATCGTATAGAAAAAGCTTTGAATCTCTTCTATATCTTCTACCTCAATTCCTAGCCTTGGTGCCCAATATTGTTCCTCTCCAATATCTTCTTGACTTAATAAAACCATTCTCCCATTTTGAATTGAGGTAACCATTGCTTTTCCAAGAAACTGTTGCGAATACGTAACAGCTATATCGTAACGATGACTATTCGACAAAATGCAATAATAGCCGATTTGTTGTCTCTCCACTTCTTCTAATAAAATATCCAGTTTCATTTGGTCCCTCCTTTAGGTTAAAAATGCAACTAGCATATTAGACGTAATATCCCTACAATTGCGCAACCACCTTCAATGAAATGATTTTCAAGTTCAACTGCATTTGTTTTCTGCTTGGATTACGACCATAACACCCCGCTTTTATATTGTTACTAATTGTACAAAGCAATAATTGTGCCAAATGAAAATACTATATTGATCATCATTTATCAGCCATACTCCCTAGCCTTCCCCCTCTTCCTTATGAATCTTTGAATGAATTATGCAATACTGCATGGTTTCCCAATCTTCAAAGCAAAAAACATCGGATCCATTCCCGATGTCTTTTGCTTTTTATCCCGCTATTTGTGGGCAGTAAAACTCCCACCTCAAAATTCGGCTGGAGCAAAGAAGTTAGGTTGGAGTCGGGCTGCCCGTAAACGCCCGATTGGTGAAGGCTAATAATCAGTGGGGGATGAACAAACCCCCACTGATTATAGTTTCACTTTATATTTCCTGTACTTCTTCAAAATGCATTTGCGGAGGAGCTGAACGAAACATGTTCGTAATATATAGAAGGTACCCAATTCCAATAGCAGCCCAGCCAAGTCCCAAAATAAGTGAATGGATATTGAGGTTAAACCATAGTACTGCTACAGTAGCAGCACCTAAAATAGGCATCACTAAGAAATTTAAACAGTCTTTTATCGTTTTATATCTTTTTTTCTTAATTACATAGTAGAAAATTACAGATAAATTAACAAATGTAAATGCAATAAGCGCTCCAAAGTTAATAAGGGATGCTGCCGTTTCTAAATCAATGAATATAGCGGAGAGTGAAATAATCCCTACAATAATAATGTTATATACTGGAGTTCGCCATCGAGGATGAATGTATCCGAATATTTTCTTCGGAATTACATTATCTCGCCCCATTACGTATAATAACCTGGATACACTTGTATGAGAAGCTAAACCGGACGCAAGTGTCCCCATAAGGGTTCCTACTAAAAAGAAAGCTTGAAATAATTTCCCACCAACATATAGTGCAATTTCTGGAGATGCTGATTCTTGATTTTTAAATACAGATGTATCTGGAAACATAGATTGTGTAAAATACGTAGTAGTAATGAATAAAACTCCACCGATTAAAGCAGTAAGAAAAATAGCTCGAGGAATTGTTTTCTCCGCGTTTGGTGTCTCTTCTGAAAATGTAGTTACTGCATCAAAACCTAAAAATGAGAAACAAAGAATTGTCGCACCTGCAACTAACGGTGATATTTGTATATCTGATTGAAAAAACGGCTGAATGGAAAAGATTTCTCCTGTTCCCTCTCCCGATAATAAGCCTTTTATAACTAGAAAAACAAACACGGCCATTACTAACACTTGAAATATTACTAAGAACGTATTGAAATTAGCAGTAACATTTACGCTAATCATGTTTATTAATGTAATCAGGAGAACAAAGCCAATGACCCATACCCAATTAGGAACACTTGGGAAAAATGCTGACATATAAATTCTCGTTAATAGTGCGTTCACCATCGGTAGAAACAAATAATCCAATAACGCGGACCATCCAACAAGAAACCCAAGCCTTGCACTAATCGTCTTCTGTGTATACGTATAAGCAGATCCTGCGGTAGGAAAAACCTTTACCATTTTGCCGTAGCTTGCAGCGGTAAACAACATCCCCGCTAATGCAATCAAATAAGCTCCTGGCACATGTCCACCCGTTTTTTCCGAAACAATTCCAAACGTATCAAATCCAACCATCGGTGTCATGTACCCGACCCCTAGCATAACAATTGACCACAGCCCTAATGAACGTTTTAAACCAACTACTTTTCCCACCTATCATTCCCCCTACTTTCTCTATCTAATTTCCATTTAAAAATCGACAGTTAAAAGGAAGCGTTTTCAAACGACTGTATATCTCACACAATCTATTACAATTTCCTTTTGTTTTTAAATATCCATGCAATTTTCGAGCCAATATTTCTGTAGTCAAAAAAAGCACTCCGAAAAAGAACATATAGGTGGAATTAGGCCTCACTTCTTATCATTTTTTATTCATTTTGACATAAGTTATTCAATCTCTCATACTGCTAAATATAAAAAAAACAGAACTTTAATCCGTTTTTTATTTTCACTTCCTCATAAATTATACTTTTACGAGATAAAAATATTTTCATGAAATAATAACGTTATGTAAACTATTCATAACAAAAAAGCTGTCTTTTCTATAAAGACAGCTTTTTCTATAACACTATATTAAAAATTGAATACGAAGTCATCGTCTGCTAACTTTTCAACGTTCGTTGCTTTTACGTAACCATTTCCTTTTACCGAGAAGAAATCATGGTTTTTCGTATCTGTACGTAAACCATTTAAAACGATTGGGTTAATTTCTTCTTCCTCAAACTTCGGCTCAAGTCCTAAGTTCATAAGTCCTTTATTCGCATTGTAACGAACGAAACGATTTACATCTTCTACAAGACCGATAGAAGTGTAAATTTCTTCTGTATATGCCATTTCGATTTCATATAGTTCCATTAATAACTCTTGCGTTTCCTTTTGCACTTCTTGTTGATCTTCTGCAGAAAGTTCTGCGAAGATTTGTTGTGCTAAAATACCGACGAATACGCCGTGAATGGACTCATCACGAATTATTAGGTTAATAATCTCACCACTTGCCGTCAATTTGCCTTGACCTGCTAAGTAAAGTGGATAGAAGAATCCACTATAGAATAAGTAACTTTCTAAGAATACACTTGCTACCATTGCCATGTATAGCTCTTTTTTCGTTACTTCAGGCTTTAATAAACGACGATAGTAACTAGTAACAATACCAGCCTTTTTCTCAAGTAATGGATGATTATCTACCCATTCAAAAATATCATCAATTTCTTCTTCCGTAGCTAACGTTGTGAAAATATGACTGTAACTCTTCGCATGTACTTCTTCCATAGCTCCCATGAAAGCTAATACACTTTTCGCTTGTAAATTTTCAAGATGAACAAGTACAAGTGGCATCCCTTCGCCGCCTTGTTTCGTATCTAAAAGTGTTAAACCACCTAATACGCGCTTATAAGCAACCTGCTCTTCTTTTGATAATTGTGCCCAAGTATTTTTGTCAGAAGATACCGCGATTTCTTCTTCTGTCCAAAACTGAGCGATGTTTTGCTTCCAAAACATTAAACTAAAATCATCTTCTTTTTTGTTCCAGTTTACCGCACGCATTCAATCGCCCCTTCTCTAAATAAACATGAAAAATTGATAACTAAGCATGAGCAGGGTTCAGAAAACCCTGCTCATAATGTCACACTTTTTATATTAAACGGTACAAGCCACGCACTCTTCCACACTTAACTTACGTGTTCTTGTATAGTACAGACTCTTTAAGCCTTTTTTATGCGCATAGATGTAGTAACGTGCTAACTCACGTGTTGAAATATCACTATTAACGTAAAGAATCGTACTAATTCCTTGATCAATATGCTCTTGAATTTCTGCGATTAAATCAATTAGTTTAAACTGATTCATATCGTAAGACGATTTATAGTACCAGAACGTATCTTTTGATAAATACGGCATTGGATAATATGTTGTCGCATTCGCATACGTTCTTGATTCGATTTGACTTACGATCGGCATTACGCTTGAAGTTGCATTTTGAACGTAACTGATAGATTGTGTAGGAGCGATTGCAAGACGATATGAATTATATAATCCATTCTTCTTCACTTGCTCTTTTAAACTTGTCCAATCTTCTTTTGTTGGAATATGAATTCCTTCAAATAGTTGCTGAACTTTTTCAGTTACTGGGCTGTAATCTGTTGTTTCATACTTTTCAAAGTATGTGCCGTTCGCATAATCAGACTTATCGAAGTCTTTAAATGTTTCGTCTTTTTCTTTAGCGATTTCCATACTTTTCTCAATCGAGTAGTAATTTAACATCATAAAGAATGTACGAGCGAATTCTTTCGCTTCAGCACTTTCATAAGCGATTTTATTTTTTGCTAAATATCCGTGTAAGTTCATTGCACCAAGTCCAACTGAATGAAGCTCATCATTTGCTTTTTTCACAGTTGGGGCATTCGGAATGATCGTCATATCAGAAACAGCTGTTAAAGCTTCCATTCCCGCATGAACTGCTTCACGAATTTCTTTATTTTCCATTACGTTTACGATATTTAACGATCCTAAGTTACAGTTAATATCACGACGGATAATGTCTTCTGTACCGTAATCATTTATTTCAGAAGTTTCTTGTAGCTGGAAGATTTCTGTCTCGAATGTTCAACCGAGTTCGCTACTGCTCGGTCCGTTGCTCATGCAACTGCTGTATGTCACCATACAGGACAGACTATATCATCACCTACAGCATTACCTGGTTAGGTGCTCCGCTTTTCGAACGCCAATCGCTTGCGCTCTACTCCCATAAGGGATAGTCGTTAGGCTTTTACTTATCTTAATCTTTCAGAAAATCTCTTATTACTTTATGTTGTTCAATAACTCTGCTATACAAAATAATAAGATACATTCTGAACTTTTATATTTTCATTCTAAGATAAGATTTAGCACGGTAGGTTACCTCAAACTTGAGGCTTTCCCCGTTTAACGGAGTTTTCGACTAGCATTTCTACTAGAAGGTGCTACATATTTAACACAAGTTCGACATCTTCACAGTTCCAATATCCTTCAGTGGATGTTGGTTATTTGCATTTGATTTAAACATTAAGTATGGGTAACCAGACTCAAGCTGAATCATAGCAATTTTAATAAGCATATCACGCGCACTAATATCTAGTGGCTTCTTCTTCACTTTCGGATTGCTCATTAATTCATCGTACATTTCGTCGATATCTATATCATCTAAATGTTTTCCGTACTCTTTAAATACTGTATAAGGCGCGAAAACATGGAAAGGTTCGTTTTTCTCAGCAAGCTCAAAGAACTTACTTGGAACGATAATTCCGATTGATAGAGACTGAATACGGCTCTTCTCATCGGCATTTATTTTTTTTGTATCAAGGAATTCAATAATATCCCAATGGAAAATGTTTAAGTATACAGCGCCGGCACCTTTTCGTTGACCAAGTTGATTCGCATATGAAAACGAATCTTCAAGCAATTTCATAACAGGCACTACACCACTTGCGGCATTTTCGATACCTTTAATTTGCTCACCACGTGCGCGTAGCTTAGATAAGTTTAAAGCTACTCCACCACCGATTTTCGATAATTGCATTGCAGTATTAATGTTAAAGCCGATTGAATTTAAGCTATCATCCATCTCTAACAAGAAACAAGACACCATTTCTCCTCTTCTGCTTCTTCCCGCATTTAAAAAGGTTGGTGTCGCTGGTTGGTAGTTTTGTTTTACAATCATGCTTGCGAAGTGTTTTGCCTTCGCAACATCACCGCGTCCTAAGTATAATGAAACAATTGCTACACGATCTTCATAGCTTTCTAAGTATTGTTTTTGATCATTCGTTTTTAACGCATAATCTTTATAGAACTTAGATGCTGCCATATAAGATTGGAACTCGAAGTTTTCACCATAAGCGATGTTATATACTCCTTCTACTTCCTCCAAGTTATACTCGTCCAGAACGTTGTAATAGTAATCGTGTTCTTTCATATACTCCATTCGCTCTGCCACGCTATTAAAATGAACGGTATTCTCTCTAGCTTCTTCCATAAAGACTTCTAATGCCTCTTTATCTTTATGAAGCTGATAAAAACCGTCCTGCATTTGCGTGATTTCATTATTCAGTTCAATGTGTCGCAATCTCCCGCACCCTTTCTTTAAAATATTCTACATCATTATTTGTTCCAGATAACTCAAATTTTGATACAATAGGCACTTCATATTTAGTAGAAATTTTGTCAGCACTTGCACCAAACATGTCTCCCCAATTACGATTGCCACTTGCAGATACGCCTTTTAATTTTTCATTATTGCGTTCTAAAAAGTCTAAAACACGTTCCGGTACATTGCCAAAACCTGTTGTATACGTAATAAGAATAAAGTCTTCATCTAATACTAGAGCTTCATCAATTTGAACGGCCGGCATATTTAATTTGTGGATGAAACGCTTCACGTTTCCTGTCATAGAATCATATGCAACTAACATTTCCGACCCTCCCTCTCCAATCTATATTCTCTGTATGTCGTTTCTTGATTTCTCTATATATTGTATTACGTTTCAAAATAAGACACAAGATATATGTATAAATTCTTTCTTTTTTTAACTTTTACTTTTCGACATGACCGTCGATTTTTTTCAATACAAAGACTATGAAACAACATTCTAAAACTCATGTCAATAAAGTGCTTTTCAAAAAAGTTGTCAACGAATTTAACCTTATTTTAAAAAAAGTTAACAATATTTTTTGTCATAAAACAGTAAATGCTGGAGTAATATATTTCTCCAGCATCACGCAAAAAAGAACAGACCTTAAACGATAATCTGTTCCAAAAAACGATTACATTTATCAATTTTACTTTATTAAATATTATACATACTCTTTCGTTCCTCGTTACATACTAAAAGATAACTATTATAGAAAAAGATTATTATTATGGAACTTCAATTTATTTATGAAAAAAATTATTCAGAGTGCTCAATACGCAAAATATCTTTTACAAATATATGATGTGGATTCTCATCTTTATCGAGCATTGTACATACAGGAGCTTCTTCATCAAAGTATACGATCATTCCCTCTACGTACTGATATGTATGTTGAACTTGTACAGTTACTTTAATTTCTACTGCTTGCTCATATGCTCTTTTTATTTTCTGAAGCATTTTTGCTGAACATTTTCGTTTCTCTGGATACATAACCATTCCCATAAACCTATTCCCAGCTCTATCTTTCCACATATAATCCCAATGTGGCAATATGCCTTGTTTAAAATCTCCCATAATTCTCCTCTCCTTTATCTTCTATTTATCCCGCTATTTTCGGGCAGTAAGACTCCCACCTTGAAATTCGATGGATACAAGGAAGTCAGGTGGGAGATAACTGCCCGTAAATGCCCGATTGGTTCAACTAATAATCAGTGGGGGATGCCCCCACTGATTAAAGTTTCACTTTATGAACGTGGTGTTTCTGAATATGTATAAATTACCTGTCCACCGCGCTGTGCGTTCCCGATAATATGTTTAAAATCTTCTCGACTTACAACAACTTCCCTGAACGTATAAAATACATCTTTCGTCGCAACATACTCCTTTATTTCACCATTTTTCAGCTGATCCAAAATTGCATTTGCTAATTGTTTATCCATGTATTTCACCTCTCTGCAATAGTTTATTTTATCGCATCTTCTATATGTCGACAACGGTAAAATTATCCCGTTACTATTATATAATTCACTTTTATTATTTTTATAGCTATATCACTTTATTATATTCGCACTAAATATCATATACTAACATAGCTACTTCTCTATATCAAACTTTTTGACGCTCTGTACAACAAAGTTCCAAGCCACTGTTTGTTATTTTATTTTATGCTACAATATATACATAGAACTAGGAGGGATACTATGATTCGGAAAGCAAAAAAGACAGATGCGGTAGGAGTAGCACCTTTACTGTATGACGCTCTGCACGAAATTGCTGAAAAAATCACAGGTAGCACAATTGAAGCAAAAGTAATACTAGGGCTTGAAACATGGTTCGCAAAAGAAAATAATCGATTGAGCTATGAAAACTGTTTAGTGGCTGAACAAGATGGAAAAGTAGTTGGAGTTATTGTCGTTTATCACGGTAGTGACGCTGAACAACTTGATGCACCAATCGTACACCACTTAAGAGAACTACATGAAGACGAATTCATTACGTTAGAAAAAGAAGCTGAACTTGATGAGTATTATATTGACACGTTGTCAGTTTCAAATATGTACAGTGGACGTGGCATTGGCTCTAAATTAATCGATGCAGCTGAACTTCATGCAACTGAAAAAGGGCATGAAAAAATCGCCTTACTTGTTAATTTAGAAAACAAACGCGCTTTTTCACTATATGAAAAACTTGGTTACAAAGAAGATAAAATCGTTATGCTCGTCGGCGAACCGTATGCCCATCTAATAAAACCATTACGGTCATTGGTTTCTATATATTAAAAGGACAATTCTTTTTTGCTTGTTATGTAGAGAAAGAGGCTGCCAAAGAGACAGCCTCTTTTAAGTTAATTTTGTATTTAATACATTTCCATCCATCTCCTCATGAAATGTATACGTTGTACATCCCCATGGCTTCCTATGAAAAATAGGCGAACCAGACCATCCCATCGCCCTCAGTTCAGTCCCAATCATCGCATTAAAATAACTATGACCTACAAGGGCAATACGTCCATGTACGAGCGCATAGCGGTGCAACATATTAGCAGCTTGCCTTGCTCTTTCTCGTACTTCCTTATAAGACTCAACATCTTTACTATAACCAAATATCCATCGTGTACGTCCAATAAACATCCATACATTAGGTTTACATTTCAACCATTTTGGAGCATAAAAACTCGTTGGAACTTCAGCTTCCCTAAAAAGAGGATTTTGCACAAAAGATAAAGAATCAGTTAATTCGGCTGTTGATTGCGCAGCACGCCTCTGATCACTCGTTACGACCAATTTCGCTGATTCAATCATCTCAATTGTTTCAATTGGTATAGGAGTTTCTTTTACGGTAGTCCCTAAATCATATTGCTTCATCCATTCACGAAATGAAATAATTGTCATTGGCTCTATAGTACTGTCCAAACGACCATGACGAATAAAAGAAATTCGCATTCTTCCCACTCCCCATTCATCACTTACGAACTATATTACGTACTATTTCTTATTGCCATCATACCATGCATAAAAAGAAAGTTATATATCATTACATATCCCCACCACTATGATGTGTTATTGATGTGTGCACACCATCCAGTCCATCAAAATATGTAGTTGTTTCATGATGACGCACTTTCTTCAACTGTATATAAGAAAATAAAAATAATAAAATCGCTATAAAGCTCCCCACAATTTCAAACATCATTTTACCGCCCCTAATTTCTCCCACTTTAGTAGGTCATTGTATTTTTTATTATACTCCTATATAAAGATGTATGCATTTTCATCCTTCCTCTCCTAAACAATATCTTTTTACATATTTCCTTACAAAAAGTGAATATTTTTCGACTTTTTACTTTGGAAACATTTACAAAGTAGTAAATATAGTTCAAAATAAGAGGAAATAAAAAAGCCCAAATTATTCTTTTTTTGGGAAAACTAGAACAAGGAGAGTTGCTTATGCAGATCGCAGAAACTGGAGATATCATCGAATTTAAAGGTGGAATGCAAGGCCGTGTTCAAAAGGTAAATCAAAACTCCGTTATTGTTGATATAACAATTATGGAGAATTTTAGAGAACTAGATATGGAACCTCTTACAGTTGTAAGCCATAAAAACTATACTGTCATTAATCAACATGCATAATATAATAGAAAGAAGGGATCTGTATATCATACAGATCCCTTCTTTCTATTAACGATTATCGATCGTTTCTGGATATAAATCGTGATTCATCATACGGTAATCTGCCATTTGCTCATACTTAGTTCCTGGGCGGCCGTAGTTACAGTAAGGATCGATTGAAATACCACCACGTGGTGTAAATTTCCCCCATACCTCAATATAGCGTGGATCCATTAATTTAATTAAATCATTCATAATAACGTTCATGCAATCTTCGTGGAAGTCACCATGATTTCGGAAGCTAAATAAATATAGCTTTAAAGATTTACTCTCTACCATTCTTTGTTCTGGAATGTAGCTAATATAAATTGTTGCAAAATCTGGTTGTCCTGTTTTCGGACATAAACTTGTAAATTCAGGACAGTTGAATTTTACAAAGTAATCACGGTTTGGATGGTTATTATCAAATACCTCTAAAATTCCCGGGCTATATTCAAATAAATATTTTGTATTTTGATTTCCTAGTAATGTTACATCTTTTAAATCTTCGTCTAATCTTCCTGCCATTTTAAACATCCCTTCTTGTTATACTCCTCGTTTATTTCCCCATACTAACGCATGGAGCTGAGGCAATACTTTCGCATCATTCATTTCTTTACAATTCACAGCTTTTTCAATAAGCCATTCATATTTTTCTAATAAGTTTTTTATAAGCACCGCATCATCCACTGTTTTCGTATCATCATTCCCTACTTGTAAGAAAAATGGTACATTCGGATAACGCTCATGCATCTTAACTGCATATTCAAAATCTTGATCATCGAATACTACTACTTTTAAACTAAAATCTTTCCCTGCTAGTTTATGAATAACAGAATCTAACATCTGAAAATCTGTTTTCATCGCCGAACTTGGTGGTTTTGGAGAAATCGTTACCTCATCAATTTGAAGCAACCAATCTTGCCATTTACTTCCTTGTGTTTCTATCGCTGTTCGCATTCCATTCTCCTTTAATATAGAAAGAAGAAATTGCATATTTTTCAGCAAAACAGGATTTCCACCTGAAATCGTAACATGAGAAAAGTTTTCTCCACCAATTTCTACAAGATCATTCCAAATATCTTCCGGTGTCATTTGTTTAATTTGATCTTTGGCCGATCCATCCCATGTAAAAGCAGAATCACACCAAGCACAGCTATAATCACAGCCCGCTGTACGGATAAACATTGTCTTTTGGCCTACAACCATTCCTTCTCCTTGAATAGTCGGACCAAATATTTCTAAGACGGGGATTTTACTCATCGAGCATCCACTCCCGTCTTACTTCCGCATAACTAGTCGGTGTCTCAAAAAGACGAACAAATTCAACGCGAGCTCCCTTGTATTCGTTCTCACGATTATCTTTCGTTAATGCTTCTGCCATCTTTTCATAAATCCAAACGACCATATTTTCAGCAGTCGTATTCATTTCTGGCAATGTTTCGTTTAAATAACGATGATCTAAATAAATTTCTATTTCATTTTTCCAAATCTCTTTTATATCTCCAAAGTCAATTGCAAGGCCTATTTCATTTACATATCCGCTAATTCCAAATACGACTTTATATGTGTGTCCATGTAAATTTTTACATTTCCCTTCATAGCAGTGTAAATGGTGCGCTGCATCAAATGTAAATTCCTTGCTGACCATTACTCTTTTATTATGATATTTGAGTTGTTCACGCTGAATATCCTTGTCCATTTTTTGTAAATTTTCTACGATGCGAAATCCAAAAAAGTTATCCATTAGTTGCTCGCTCCTTCGCGTTCTTGTAGATACGTATCTAATCCTGCTTTACGAAGTTGACATGCTGGACATTCACCGCAACCATCACCAATGATTCCGTTATAACATGTTAATGTTTTTTCTCTAACAAACTCAAATGCTCCAAGTTCATCAGATAATTTCCATGTCTCTGCTTTATCAATCCACATAAGTGGTGTATGAATAACAAACGGATAATCCATAGATAAATTTAATGTAACGTTTAATGATTTCACAAACACGTCACGACAATCTGGATAACCACTGAAATCAGTTTCGCATACACCCGTTACAATATGACGTGCTCCAACTTGTTTTGCTAATACAGCCGCAAATGATAAAAATAGTAAATTCCGTCCATCTACAAATGTTGATGGCAATTCACCTTCTTCATGTGTAATCTCCATATCCGTTCTCGTTAACGCATTTGGAGCAAGTTGATTTAATAAGCTCATATCTAGTACCGTATGTTTAATTCCTAACTCTTTCGCGATTTCCGCTGCACAATCAATTTCTAACTTATGACGTTGATTGTAATTAAACGTTACAGCTTCCACTTCTGCAAACTGTTGTATTGCCCAAAATAAACATGTTGTACTATCTTGTCCACCACTAAAAACAACAACTGCTTTTTCTTTTTTCATTTCACTCATTCTCCTTCTCTACTACGAATAAGAAGAAAGAACGTTCTTGAACTGTCACAATAAAAAAACAAAACAATACCTAAGGATATTGTTGTTTCTATAGTTTTTTATAGAGGGAGTTCGCGAACCTCTCCCATGCAGTGCACGGAATTTCTTCTTTCATTAACAAAGATTATTGTAACATATTGTATACTACCATAAAAAATTTCTGATTTTTTCCGCTATTTCACATTTCATTTCTTTCATTTTATAGTATGATTAATTTAATGTGAGAAGAGAGGAGGCATCCAACTGAAACTCTTTATTATTTATCTCTTTTTAAATATATTATCCATCCTTGTTACAATGCTTGTATATCATTTATTTTGGAATCAAAAAGGGAAACGCTCTCCAAAATTAAATTCAGCTATATTTATTATATTATGTTGCCTCGCTACCATACTATGTATCACTTTCGCAGCAAAAACAAATTATGGATTTCAATTTGATATGCGTCATATCGTATTAATTGTTGGTACATTAACAGGGGGGCCAATTGCTGGTGCTTCTATCTTAGCTGTATTAAACATATACCGCTTCTTATTAGGAGGAATAGGTGTTTTCCCATCCTTTATCGCTTCGGTTCTACTATTCATTGTTCTACTATTAACATACAAACTGTTTAACCGAAGTTCTAATCGTATAAAAATAGCACTCGCTATCTTTTACAGTCTCATATTCGGATTTGTCTGGATACCATTTTTCCTTTCAGAGGTTACAAATACGGCAGATTATATACCACATATTATCGTGTACGAACTATGTACGATGCTTGGTACAATTCTTATTTTATATTTGCTACACATATTACAAACACAAGTTCGTCTCCAAAATGAACTTATAAATGCTGAAAAATTTCATTTAATCGGTGAAATGGCAGCTTCTATCTCTCATGAAATTCGTAATCCTTTAACTGCAACGAAAGGGTTTTTACAACTTTTACAGTCAGATACATGTTCTGAGAAAGAACGAAAATTATATATCGACATAGCCATTAATGGTATCGAACAAGCAAATCATGTTCTTACAGACTACTTAACTTTTGCAAAACCGAGTATTGAAAAAGAACAACAATTACAAGTAGAGGAAGAATTACTTCATGCGTTATCTTTAATTACACCTCTCGCCAATTTAACAAATGTTCGTATACATTACATAAAACAAAGTACATCTTTCTTTATAGCTGGTGAAAAGCAAAAGCTGAACCAATGCTTATTAAATATTTTTAAAAACTGTATTGAGGCTATGCCTAACGGTGGTGACCTTATTCTTACATTAGTTCCAGACCATAAACATATACAATTATATATAAAAGATACAGGTATTGGTATGGATCAAGAACAAGTAAAACGCCTCGGGTCACCTTTCTACTCGACGAAAGAAAAAGGGACCGGACTCGGGATGATGGTCGTCTTCAGTGTTATTCAAGCAATGAATGGAAAGGTTGATATTATTAGTGAAAAAGGAACAGGTACAACATTTTTATTAACTTTCCCAATCATACAAAAAACGTGATGAAGTTCATCACGTTTTTTCTGTTCCTTCAACTAATTCTGCAAAAGCTTTCACCTTTCCATGTGGCTTTTGGTTTTCTTTCCGAGCTTTCCAAGCGCGCTCTTCTTCTCTCTTTTTCTTTGACATACTTTGTTCAACTCCTTCTAACTCTTTCACCAAGTATTATTCCAAAGTAAGACAGGAAACTATGCATAGTTTTTTCTACCCTTTTTGATTATTTACCATACATTCACCGGCTTTTGAAGTGAGCTGCGCACAAAAAAGAAGCAGGAAGATCCCCCGCCCCTCTCATCTTACCGTTGTAGTATTGCATGTTTCGCCTCTTTTAACTGCGTAAGATGTCTTTGTTCATGCAAATCAAGAAATTGAACCCATTGATATAAATTCAAATCATTAAAAATAGGATGTTTTAATCCATTTTCAAATAATTCTTTTTCATCTATCACACTATGAAGCGCATGGAATAGTTCTTGTCGTGAATGTTCTAGTAATTGAATTCCTTGTTGTTTTTTCATTAAAGTTTCTGTTGGTTGCATTTGCTGAGGAGCTTCTCGTTTATATGTGCGATCAAGCGTAAGTTGGAGGTCTTTAAATGGAGTCAGTTTTCTTTCTTTTTTTTGTAAAGCATATACAAGGGCAGATGTCACCGATTGTTCTACTAAATGCAAGTGATGTAAAATTTGAATAATACTCCATTTATCACGGCGTGGCTTTACATTCACTTCTGTGTCATTTAACATTTCAATTTCTGATAATAGCGTGCTTCGAGTAAACTGTAATGAGTTCACCAAACTTTCTAAACTCACATCCATATTAGATTGGAGCATATTTCTTTCCCCCTTTTTGTTGTTGAAAAGAGGTGTTCCTCATTCGAAACACCCCTTTAATAATTCTGAATTTTCTTTTATTATCGCATCATTTTCCCATTATGTCGATGTTAAACATGTGAAAAAAAGCGCATGTTTTTTACAATTTTGTGTCGTCAATCGCATGTAACCATGCTTCAATTTCTGTAATAACACTTTTCACACAGCCTTCAGCAAATGGCGATGTTAAATTTGCAACTTCTACTAATTCCAAGAACGATTTACTTCCCCCTTGTTGACAAAGGTTCACATAATCTTCCCACGCCTCTTGTCTATTATCTCTTGCACGTTTCCAAAATTGTAGTGCACAAATTTGAGCAAGCGTGTAATCAATGTAATAGAAAGGTGAACTATAAATATGACCTTGACGTTGCCAGAAACCACCACGCTCTAAATAATCATTATCTTCATAATCACGATGCGGTAAATACTTCTTCTCTATGTTACGCCATGCTGCCTTACGCTCTTCGGGTGATGCTTCAGGATTTTCATATACATAATGTTGATATTCATCAACAGATACACCATAAGGTAAAAACAGAAGTGCTGAACTTAAGTGAGAGAAGTAATACTTTTCTGCATCTTCTTCAAAGAACGACTTCATCCATGGCCATGTAAAGAATTCCATACTCATAGAGTGGATTTCACACGCTTCATATGTTGGCCAATTATATTCTGGAATTTCAAATTTACGACTTTCATATACTTGGAAAGCATGACCCGCTTCATGTGTTAATACGTCAATGTCACCGGATGTTCCATTAAAGTTTGAGAAAATAAATGGTGCTTTATAATTCTCGATATATGTACAATATCCACCGCCAGCTTTTCCTTTTTTTGCAACTAAATCTAATAAATCATTATCTAGCATAAAATTGAAAAACTCATCTGTTTCAGCCGATAACTCTTTATACATCGTTTTCCCATGATTAACAATCCAATCCGCATCTCCTTTTGGAGTTGGATTACCTGTAGCAAACTCAAAGTTTTCATCGTAATATGCTAACTTCTCTACACCGATACGTGCTTGTTGTCTCTTTCTTAATTCCGTTGTAACGGGAACGATATAATCAAGTACTTGCTGACGATAATTCGCCACCATCTCTGCATTATAATCTGTACGATACATTCTTGCATATCCAAGTTCAACAAAGTTTTTGAAACCTAAAGATTTTGCGATGTTTGTTCTCACTTTAACAAGCTCATCATAAATACGATCTAGTTCTTCCTCGTTCTCAGCTAAAAATCCGTAGTATGCTTCACTTGCTACTTTACGTTCATTTCTTTCTTTTCCTTGCATAAATGGAATAAGTTGCGATAACGTTCTTTCTTCTCCTGCAAAGTCAATTTTTGCAGATGCTAATAACTGTGTATATTGTGAAGATAATTTATTCTCTAATTGTAAATCTTTCACAACTTCATCTGAATATGTTTTTAAATCGCATTCTGCTAGAGCAAATAATTGCTTTCCATAATACGCTTCTAATTCTTCACGAAATGGAGAATTAATTAACGCCTTATAATATTTTGTTCCATAGCCTTGTACAACTGGAGAGTATTCATCAAAGAAATCTTGCTCTTCCTTGTAAAAAGCATCTGTCGTATCAACAGAATGGCGTATGTAACAAAGGTTCCCCATTGTACCAAAATCATTACGAATTTCATTAATTGAATTAATTACTTGTTTTTGTTCTTCAACCGTTTTTGCCTTATCGAACTTTTCTAAAGCAACAGTAAACTTCTCTTTTAATTCTTCAATATTTGGCCGTTTATATTCATAGTCTTTAAATGACATGAACGAGCCCCCTCTCCATTATATGCATCATTACTATAATTCAATGCTTACTTACAAATCTCCTCTTATTCTTCAGCAAAATGCGGTAGATGATGTCATGAATACATGCACACAAAAAAGCCTTGGATTTCTTTATCCAAAG
The DNA here is from genome assembly GCF_030348325.1 of Bacillus hominis. Lineage (NCBI taxonomy): Bacteria > Bacillati > Bacillota > Bacilli > Caryophanales > Bacillaceae > Bacillus > Bacillus hominis. The sequence goes on along the minus strand of NZ_JAUCFS010000005.1, from coordinate 1,284,950 downwards.
CTCCTTTGGAACATAGCATCATTTTTCATACTTTCCAATTTTTTTCAATAGATCAAGTAATTCATCCTTCTCATCCTTCGTTAACATTTCAAAAGACTGATGTATAACTTGCTCATGACCTGGAAAAATAGAAGCAATAAAGCTCTCTCCAGACTCCGTTAATTGCGCATAAATAACACGCCTGTCATTTGGACATGGAATTCGTTTTACAAGCCCTTTTTTCTCTAACTTATCTACAACGTATGTAATGCTGCCACTAGCTATTAAAATACGCTCACCAATTTGCTGAAGTGGTTGGCCTCCTTTATGATATAGTAATTCTAATACAGCAAACTCAGTTGGATTTAATCCGTTACTTTGTATGGATTTATTTGTAGTATCCATAACAGAACGATGTACACGAGATAATGCAATAAATACTTTTAAAGATTGAGAAATGTCTTCTCGCTCATTATTTGATGTCATACCATTTCAACCCTTCACTTAAATTCTCCACAACAAAAGAAAAACAACTTCGCACTTCATTGAAAATTCCGAATGAGCACTCACTCATCCCTTTTCTTTTCCCTCATGTAATACGAATAATTCTTGAATAAAAACATGACAATTTTAACATAGTTTATATATAATGATAATAAAAAAGAAGGAGTACCAAATTTGAAAGTCAAATTTAAAAGCATAGTTCTTTACATACTGCTTGTTATACTGCCAACGATAGGGATTGGCGCTACATTTTATTCGTATCACACTTATCAAATGAAACAAGAAAACAAACTGTCTGCTCACACCGTTCTCTTTTTATATAGAGACTATTTAGACCATCACCTTGGTGAAGCTATTTCCGCCTTAGAAATGCTCGCGAAAGTAGTAGGGACCGAAACAGGGAACATCAATGGGATTAAACAAATTGTACACGATACAGATGGAAATGATGTACGTTTTTCTGGTCTATATTATGCTACGACAGATGGGATAATTACAATCGCATCCCAAGGTGAATCAACGTATGTTGATGTCTCTGATCGCCAGTACATTCAAGATGCATTACAATCTAAGAAAACAACTGTATCATCAGTTATTACAGATCGCGTTCTTGGACATCAAGCTATTATGATTGCCTCTCCAATATTTAATAGGCAACAGGAACTCTCAGGCTTATTATTAGCAAGTTTACGCTTTGACTACATTTCAGCCTCTTTAAATGCTATTAAACCACAATATCATTTCGAAGTGACTGATAAACATGGTGTAATTTTTCTAACCGATGATAATAACAAAACAAGCAATGGTCATTCTAAGATGCTTACTACCCCACTCCAAAAATTAAATTGGAAAGTCTCTGTTTCTCCGTTACCTATTCATCAACAAACTTTATACCAGTTAGTTGCAATAGAGTGTATAGCTACTTTATTTTTAATGTCTATTTTATTTTTACTTGCTCAATATATGTTATTAAAACGTCAAACAAAACTAGAAAGACAACAAAATGAACTGCAAAAAATTGAATTGGTTGGAACTTTTGCAGCTAGTACAGCCCATGAAATCCGTAACCCTCTTACTGGAATTAAAGGACTCGTTGCTCTGTTAAAAGAGAAATATAAAGATGAACAGGATCAGTTCTACTTTTCCATAATCGAACAAGAAATAGAACGGATTAATGAAATTGTAAGCGAATTTCTTATTCTTGGAAAGCCAACTGCCATCATTGAACAAACATATGATGTAAGAACGATTCTTAATGAGGTAGCATTAATTATCCAATCTGAAGCGAATCTACATAACATTGTATTTCATTTACATTTGCCAGACCACCCTGTTCATATACGTTTCTCAAAAGACCATATGAAACAAGTGGTTTTAAACATTACAAAAAATGCAATTGAAGCTATGGCTTCTGGTGATACATTAACCATTGTAGTAACAAACAACGAAAAACACGCACAATTGCAAATTACTGATACTGGAAAAGGGATTCCAAAACATATTCAAAAACACCTCTTTCATCCGTTCTTTACTAATAAAGATACTGGAACAGGTCTTGGGCTTGTCATATGTAAACGAATTGTAGAGATGTACAACGGGCATATATTTATTGATAGTAAAGAAAACAAAGGAACGACAGTTCATATAGAGATTCCATTACACATAGTATAATTATCCTTGTCCTAAAAGGGTAATTATACTTATTTCATAAAACCAGCCACAAACATTCTCCAAAAATTACTCGATTTCCCTTCATATCCAATTTGAAAAATAGGAACCTTTATAATTGAAAACCATTTCGGTGTTTGTTTTTCTTTATAACGCTGATACTGTAATATAAGCTTGTCCAATTCTTGACTAACTTGAATTGTCTCCATGCTATTTAACCCACTTGTTAATCCTAAATGAATCATTTCTTCACGTTTCATATGAATATCATGCGAAAGCTTTTCTAATGTGTACTTCCTTTTTACAGTAAACATCCATATCCCCCTTATTTTTCTTCCATACTCTCAACGTCTCTTCTATTTTAGCCCTTTAAACACTTAATCCTATTTGAATTTGAAGAATCAGAAAATTTAACATTTTCCCCCTGAAATTTACAAATCTTTACCCTCACTTTGAGAATTATTACAAATTATTCTATCTTTGTAAATACATTCGCAATAATAGACATTTTTTTCATCTTCTTTTTTGTAAATACTCAGTAAACAGTGGGTTCTCCATTTTTAATGTACTTTTCTTCGACATTTTTTGTTTAATTTATATAAAAACGCAAAACATAATGATGATTGATAAAGTAAAACTTTAATCAGTGGGGTTTTGTTCATCCCCCACTGATTATTATCCCTCACCAATCGGGCGTTTACGGGCAGTGGATCTCCCACCTAACATCTTCGCTCCAGCCGAATTTTTGAGGTAGGAGTCTTACTGCCTGCAAATAGCGGGATAAAATAGAAAGGAAATATTTATATGCGCAAATATACTATTACATTTCTCGTCTTCACCCTGTTCATACCCTTTTTCCTATTTCCTATTCAAGCAAATGCTCATACGAATAAAGTAGCTATTGTCATTGATGATTTCGGCAATAATATGAAAGGCACAGATAAGATGTTATCACTTCCTATTCCACTCACTGTTGCTGTTATGCCATTTCTTCCTTCTACTAAGCAAGATGCAATAGCTGCTCATAAAAAAGGGCATGAAGTTATTATACATATGCCAATGGAACCAATTAGAGGAAAAAAAGAGTGGCTTGGACCAAAAGCGATTACAACAGATTTAAGCGATGAAGAAATAAACAACCGACTCGAACAAGCAATTCAAGAAATACCTCATGCAATAGGGATGAACAATCATATGGGATCAAAAGTAACCGCTGATGAAAGGATTGTACGTCTTATACTTTCTGCCTGTAAAAAACACGGTTTATTTTATTTAGATAGTAAAACAAACCCTAATAGTGTTGTCCCAAAAATCGGTAAAGAATTAGGCGTGCCTATTGTTGAAAACCAATTATTTTTTGATGATGTATATACGGTAAATCACATTTCAAAACAAGCACAATTACTCATTAAAAAAATCCAAGACAAACCCATTATGGTAGCTATCGGACATGTTGGGCCTCCAGGTGAAATTACATCACGTGTTATAGAAACTTCTATTCCTAAAATTCGTGAGCATGCAGACTTTATTTTTTTATCTGATTTAGCATTGTCTCCACCTTCTGTTTCAAAATAAGATTCATTTCTCGAACTAAAAAAGGTACCTATCTACATATAGCAGATAGGTACCTTTCCTTTTCAACTTAAATATAATCTACATGACTCACCCTGAATCCCTTTTTCTCTATCTTTTCAATTAACTGCTTTAATTTTTTTTCATTTAACTCATCCGATATATTTACGATAACACGGCGAATATATTGATCACCGTTATCGAGCGTAAACAGTCCACCGATATTATATGCTTTTAATAATGTCCCAAGCTCTTTAATTGTTCCCTTACAATCTTGTGTTGCAATTGTTAATATATAACCACCCGTCCGCATACCAAACGAATCCTCAATAACATCAAATACATTAGAATGTGTTAAAATGCCGACAAATTCATTATACTCATTTAAAACCGCTAAAAACGGGAGACGACGAATAACGTAAAAAGCTCTAAAAAAAGAATCCTTTTCAAAAATAAGCGCATATGGATCTTCCTGCATATCTTTCGTAATTACATGCTCTAATCCGCTATTACACTTCTTTTCTAAAAGGTCTACTTTATAAATAATCCCTGTGAATTTCTTCTCATCTTCTGCTAATACAGGGATTGCTCGAAATCCCTTTTCATTCATAATTTGCAACGCCTGTTCACCAGAATCATTCGTTTTGCAAAAGGTCACCTGCTGTTTCGGCAGAAAATGATATTTAACTCGCAAAATATGTTCCTCCTTACATGTCAACATGTAATCTATATATAATAAGGAGACCTATATTTTATGAGTAAAATTATTTTTAAAACGCTTTCATTTCTTTGTGGAATGGTAACCACTGTGAATACATTTTTATATAACAGAGCTCTTTGCCCCTTTTATCATTAAAAGCTTTACGTGATAGTTCATTAAATATTCTATACCTTCCAACCATTTTTTCGCTTCTTCTGGCGTTTTCCCCCACACAATCATTCCGTAATTATGAACAAGAACTACTCCTCCGCCTTCAATAAAATTTGGAACATTACTTTCTAATAAATCAGCGAATTTCTTTTCATCTTCCACAATTGGAATTGTCATTTCTGTAATACCTTCTTTTCCAAAAACACGTTCCACGCTGCGCTTTTCGAATGTTACTTCTCCTTCTTTCCCATATAACTCAGACATTAAATGACTATCTACAGTCTGTACTTGTAAAATACATTCTGCACTGCTTTTTTTATAAATATCTGCATGCATAAATGACTCTGACGCTGGCTTCCCTTCATTTTCAAATACCGGCTCACACATGCAATTTACAACGATAAAATCTTCTTCCGAAAATAACCCTTTATCTCTTCCCTCTACATTCACTAAAAATGTTAATGGTTCTTTTGACGTACACATCGATAAACTAATTTTTGTACCATAAAACCAATCGCGAAGTGCCAATTCTGCTTTCACATCTTTTAATTCATTCCATTTCTTCAGAAAAAATAACATTTCGTCACCCCCGGCGTAATATTAATATAATTTTCAAATCCTTTTTATGTAAAAGGATTATTTTTTGATTATTCTAAAAATTTAATTGAATTATCACATGAGAATGCCTTTTTGTCAATATGGTTTCATCACTCCTCGTAAAAATAAGTAACTCACATATACACACTCCCGTCTATTTCTTACATAATTTTATACATATAAAAAAATACGTTATCCTTCCTATTAAAGAATAACGTATTTTCCTCATTTATTATTTAATTATTGCGTTATATAAAAACTGTGCATATTGTTCACGTGTTACGAAATCCTCGCCTAAATAATTCCCTTTCCCATCACCTTTTGATATATTATTATCCGCTAAAGCTTTCACATATCCTCCTGCCCAATGACCAGTTGGTACATCTTTAAAGTTCACTTGGTTATTTTCATCTTCTTTTAACTGAAATACTTTGTGTAATACTACAGACATTTCGTATCGAGTTAACACGCCATCCGGACGAAACTTCCCAGTACCATCTCCTTGCATAATTCCCACTTGTGCAACTGTATCAATATCTTTTTCAAACATATGCCCTTTCGTGTCTGTAAACAGCTCTTTCTGATTTGCTTTATTTTCTAGTTTCAAATACCTTTGTACTAAAGACGCAACTTGTCCACGGGTAATATTATCACCAAATCCAAATTGCCCATTTCCATATCCTTTGAAAATATTTTCTTTCGCTAAATAATTAATTGCTGCTTCTGACCAATGTCCTTTCGGCACATCTTTAAATTCTATTACTGCTTCTATTTCCTCGTCTTCTTTAGAAGTATTGTCCTCTTTACTTTCTACCACATTTTGAATCACAGAACCAGTGAAGAAAATGCCTGTATCTGCAAATGGGTCTTTCACACCAAATTCATATACTTTTTCACCTGGTGTACTCCACTTAACTGCATCGTTACTATACGTACCATCTTCGCTCTTCAAACGAATTTTCGTAGAGATTTTACCATCTTTTTCGTATACAGGTACTTTCACTTCTTTATTTACTTCTGTCTCCTCTAAAAATACTTTTTGATTTTGAACATTAATGTAAGCTGTTTTACTTAGTTCTACAACTGGTCTAACATCGCGAATTTCATTTGCAACAAAACTTAGAAATACTAAATTTTTCAAATTGCTAACTGGTGTTAAGTCTGAAATATAATTTGCTTCTAAATCAAGTTTTTGTAAGTTTACTAGACTTGATAATGGAGTAATATCCTTTAACTCATTGTTAGGTAAGTTTAAAACTTTCAATTGTGTCATCTTACTTAGAGGAGTAACATCTTTTATTTCATTTTTCCCAATCCATAATTCTTGTAATTGATTCAATTGATCAATTCCTGATAAATCTTTAACTTTATTACGCGTTAATACTAAATCTTTTAACGGTAACGTATAAAGTGGTGTAATATCTTCAATTTGATTTCCTGCTAAAGATAAGTATGTTACATTTTTCAACTTACTTAACGGAGCAACGTTTGTAATTTTATTGTTTGCCACATTCAAGTAATCTAATTGTTCCATTTTCGCTAATGGTGCTACATCCTCAATTTGATTTCCTGCTAAAAATAAACTTGTTACATTTTTCATTTCCGTTAGTGGTGCAACGTTCGTAATTTTATTATTACTTAAATCAAGAGATTCTAAATTATCCATCTTCACAAGTGGGGTTACATCTACAAATTCATTACCACGCAAAGCTAAATGGTTTAATTGCTTTAGGTTCGCAAAGAACGACGGATCTTTTATCTTCGCATTCGCAACTGTTAAAGATTTTAAATTTGGCATATATTTTAATGCACTATAATCAAGAATCTCATTCGTATTTAAAAACAAGTCATTTACTTGTAATAACTCTTCTTTCGTAATTGGGGTATTTAAATCTTTTCTATTAAATACTTTTTTGTTAACGAGTTCTCTTAGTTTCTTATCTGTTATCATGTTTTGACTATCAACTGGAGTATCCGTTTCCGTATTGCCTGAATTAGAATCATCATCTGGTTTCCCTGTTTCTTTGTCGCCTAAAGTTGGATCTTTAATTTCAAATTGAACTTGATATTTGTGATCATATCCAATAGCCGGAATAAGTATATGCATTTGCATATTATGCTTCTTCTCAAATTCACCAATTTCAAATTGAACTACTTTCGTTCCATTTTTTCTCTTATCTTCTGACAAAACTTTCACATCATGAAATACACCAGGTTGGTTTCTATCTTCTATTCTAAGATATTGAAAATAATCGCTATCTTGTACGGTTACAGTAACAATTTTTTTCCCGTCTTCAACCGCTACTTTAGGATTTTTTATGTATTGAGAAACCATAGATGGCTCATCTTTTTGATCCTTATATATTTTAATCTCAGTATCATACGTACGATCACTCGCTGCTGCTACCGACTGGTTTGCTTCAATTTTTATTGCTGCTAATGCTGGAGTAGAGTATGCAGCAAATGGAATAGCTAATGTTGTTGCTACTACTAACGCCTTAATATAATTTTTTTTCAAAATAATATCCCCTTGTCTTATATAATTTTTAATAATTGATAACTTTTATCAATTACCTACAATTAAATGATAATGAATCTCATTATCATTGTCAACGGGAATATTACATTAAAATTATATTTTCGACGATAAAAAATAAAAAAACCCTTTATTCAAAGGGCTTTTTTACCTATCGTATGAAGGATTTCACTTTTTTCTTTTTCATTAATAACACCGAGTTTTTGCAAAACATTCGCGTACAATAAAAGCTTATTATATACCCGTTCCGACATTCCCGTCCCCTCTTTCCTCCAGCCAACTTTTTTTCTATTGGTAAATTATATGAAGGAAATGAGAAAATGTGTCCAATTTTTGCACAAATGCAAATCTTTTCTCTCACTATTCGAGAGCATATCAAAATTTTTGTTAAGTAAGTCCAACTATGCATAAAAGCTTGAGTCGCTAGTCCTTACTAATAATTAACGGGAGATGGAACCTCCCGCCGCTTACTAGCAAACTGTCCATTGAATATTATGCTTTTTAACTTCTTCTTCAAAACTATATGGCATTTTCTTATCACAAATAACATGTTGAATACGAGAAAATCCTGCTATTCGGTAGTTCCCTTTTACGCCTATCTTTGTATGATCACATAAAATATACGTTTTCTCCGATAATTTAATCATCGCTTCTGACAGTTTCGCTTTTTCTAATTCAAAGCTGGAAACTCCAAAGCTAGGTAACAATCCATCAATCGAAACGAATGCTTTATGAAAATGGAATTGATGAATTACTTGCTGCGAAATAGACCCCGACACACGTGAATGTTTTGGAGATACTTTTCCACCAATAAATAAAACCTCACCGTGAAACATCTTTTTATTAATAGAAGATATTAATTGTGTCGCTACTGGAAAAGAGCTCGTAACAATCGTTAAATTTTTACGATGAACAAGATATGGCACCATTTGAAGTGGTGTACTTCCATCATCAATCGCAATAACATCTCCATCTTCCACAAACGTTGCTGCTTTATATCCAATTCTTTTCTTCTCTTCTATATGCAGCATCTCTCGTTCTAACATCGGTGCCTCTATACCAGCTCCCGGAAGTTGAACGGCTCCACCGTACACTTTCTTCAATTTTTTTTCACGATCTAATTCTTCTAAATACCGACGAATCGTCTCTGTTGATACTGCGAACTCTCTTGCTAATTCTGAAACTTTTACTTTCCCTTTAAACTCTACCTTCTCAAGAATTGTCCTCTTTCTTTCTTCACCTACTACAGACATAGCCTCACCCCATTTATATCTAACTCATAAACTGCCTTACTTATACAAAGTTATAATTTTCTTTGTAAGTAGAAATCTCTTCATGAATATAAATACCGCGCTTTTCTAGTTCGTCAAAAATAATTTGTGGATTTTCGAAAGCTTCTTCAGGAGTAATAACACCGACTTTATTAACTACTCCTTTTGCAATTAACTCTGTAGCAATTCCAAATGGGATACCAACGTTTCTTGTATAGGCTCTTAATTTCTCCCAACCTACTACAGAACCGTCAGATATCGGATGTGTATGGTATAAGACATGTCGCTGTTTTTGATTATTTTTCATACCTACTACTTCTACATGAAGTGCATAACCATAAAGCTCTGTTGCTTGCCCTTCTTTCGATTTTAATAGATACTTCGAAATACAATCCATAATACCAATTTCTTTACCGTTTATTTCAATTTGATCATTACGCAATATACCATAATCATATAAAGCACGAACGAGCTGCATATTTTGCTCTGGCCAAGTACCTCTCGTTTCTATTAGCCCAACACCTTTATCCTCCAGTGCCTTCGCTAACGTAATCGTTTCTGAATGCGGGATTATATACTGCATTGTTTTTCCGTAAGGTGCTGGTAATTCATTTTCTCTTGGGCGCGCAAACGGAGGTACTTGCTTAAATTCACCTTCCTCATACACTGTACGCGTCGGCAACTGTGGATCATATTCATATGTCGTTGTCTCTGTAATTGATGCAGAAAAAGCAATTGGACGATACGAGCCATGACTTACTCGAACTGACTCTACAGTATCTAGCTGATTTGCTGCATACATGGCCATCATTTGCGTTACACCTGGTGTCATACCAAATCCAGGTAAACATGTTTTTCCGTTTTGAACAAATTTAGAGTGGGATTCATTTTCTTCACCAAATCCATTTAAGTTCACACCGTGACAGCCGGCATCTGCAATACAGCGAGTAGACAATCCATTTAACTTTATCGTCGTACCATCCATTACAATGTCATAGCCTTTCATTTTTGCGACCGTATCCTCATGATTTGTCACATCGACTTTCACAAAATCAACACGAGAATCATTTAACCACTCTACTACTTTTCGGCCTTCCTCTTCATTAAAATCGGCTACCGTAATCGTCTCAAAAGATGAAAATTGAACTAAATCTAAAATTGCTTCACGACAAATTTTACCTGCTCCACCTAAGCAAAATACTTTCACCCTATAACAACCCCTTTAGCAATACTATCAACTAAGCGAATAATATCTTCTTCATGTACATCACCGATATTTCCAATGCGGAACGTATCTACTTTCGAAATTTTCCCAGGGTAAATAACAAATCCATAACGCTTTAACTCGTTATATAACTGTTGAAACTCGAATCTCTCTTCTGGATAAATGAAAGATGTAATAATAGGAGATTGATATTTCTCATCTACTAGCGCTCGAAAACCAATTTCTTTCATTCTATTAACTAATAGCTTTTGATTATTATAATATCGATTGTAACGCGCTCTTACTCCGCCTTCTTCTTCTAATTCAAGCAATGCCTGATAAAAAGCGTGTACAACATGTGTAGGTGACGTAAAACGCCATTTTCCATTTTTTTCTTCCATCGTTTCCCATTGATCGTATAAATCTAACGATAAAGAACGGGCTTGCCCTTTACACTTCAGTAATTCAGCACGATTTGCGATAACAAATCCGAATCCGGGAACACCTTGAATACATTTATTCGCACTACTAATTAGAAAGTCAATTTGCAACTCAGCAATATCTATTTCAATACCACCGAAACTACTCATTGCATCAACTAGTGTTACTTTTCCGTATTGCTTCCCTAATTTACATACATCTACAATTGGATTGATAATACCTGTTGTTGTTTCACAATGAACAACTGCAATATGTGTAATCTCTTTATCTTGTTGCAATATCTTTTCTACTTCTGCAATATTAGTAGGCTCCCACTCTTCTGTTTGACTGACCACCACATCTATATGTAACATCTCTGCCATTTGTACAATTCGCTTACCGTATGCACCATTTATACAAACGAGCAGCTTTCCGTTTTTAGGAATGACAGAACCAATTACTGCTTCAACTGAAAACGTACCGCTTCCCTGCATTAAAACTGTTGTGTACTTTTCTTCTTCCTTTGTCGCTAACGATACAAGCCTATTTCTTATATCTTGCACCATCGTGTTATATTCAGCATCCCACGTACACCAATCGTATAACATAACTTCTTTTACAGTTTTTGTTGTCGTTAATGGTCCTGGTGTTAATAATAAGTAGTGATTTTCATTCATGATCCTATGCCCCTTTTATGAAATAATAAGTTCTTGTTTCTCGATATGTTCAATTACGTTCTCGAGTTCTTGCATCGTTTCAATCGTAAAATGAGCCCCGTTTTCAACGAAACGATTACGAACTACTTCCATCTTTTCACGAAGTTCTACCGGATCCATAGTTTCAACTTCCCACTCGCTTAAGCCGAGCTCACTACTACCGAGAATTACGCCAACAGTCCACATCCCAGCATTTCTACCCTCTTTCATATCTGACACCGTGTCTCCCACTTTTATCATATGATTCATCGGATACACACCAAGTTCCATCGCATTTTTATAGCACATCCACGGATATGGACGACCTGCTAGAACATCATTTGGTGTAACAAGAAAATCGGGTTTATACCCTTGTATTGCTGCTTCTTTTGCTACAATATCCATCATTTCTCTCGTATATCCAGTTGTTGAACCAATTTTAATGCCTCTTTTACGTAATGAATCCATCACTTCTCTTATCCCATCAATTGGCGTGGCATAGTTTGGCAAAATAGCAAAGAGAATTTCTTCAAATTCTTTATACATCTCATGAATGTCTGCTTCTGTTGGTAATTGTCCGAAAACACGCTTCCACTCATTCGCAATACGAGGCATTTCTGTTAGTGCTCTTACATGATCTATTTTTAATAATCCCATTGGCTTACGTGCTTCTTCTGCTGTAATTTCAACACCACGTTTATGAAAAATTTTCATGAATACTTCCAGTGGTGCAAAACAACCGTAATCAACTGTTGTACCTGCCCAATCAAAAATAACTGCTTCAATTTTCATTCTATCCATCACCCTTCTTATTTATCTCGCTATTCGCCGGGCAGTAAGACTTCCCCCTCAAAATTCGGCTGGAGCAAAGAAGTTAAGTGGGAGTCGGGCTGCCCGTAAACGCCCGATTGGTGAAGGCTAATAATCAGTGGGGGAGGAACAAACCCCCCACTGATTAAAGTCTCACTTTATCTTTTTTGCCATTGTGACGTTCGGTTACGAAGTGCTTTCGTTCCCCATTCATATACAACCCTCACTACAATATTTGTAACAACAATAAGTACACTCATTGCAGCTGCTGGTGCTACATTTCCTGCATCATCCATATTTACAATTGATACCGCAGCTAGTTTAAAATCAGCCGCATATAAGAACACTACTGCCGATACAGTTACCATTGAATTTACAAAATAGTACATAACCATTTCTAAAATAGCTGGTAAACACATCGGTACTGTTACCCGAAAGAAAGTTTTATAAAATGGTACACTCATCGACTGTGAAACAAGTTCAAACTCTCGGTCCAGTTTCTTTAAAGCAGTCGTTGCGGTAACAAACGTTACAGAGTAAAAATGAATGATATTTACTAATACTAAAACAGCAATTGTGCCATATAAGGAGTGAAACGGATTTGTTACTGAAAGTCCTAGAATTTGAATTGTTGGTTGACTGAAGAAAAAGACATATCCTAATCCAAGTACTAATCCAGGAATCGCTAACGGTACAATAGAGAAAAAGTAACCTGCTTTTCTGAAAAACTGTAGCTGTTCTATTTTTTCAATCGCATAAGCGAACACAAATGTTAAAATCGCCCCTATAACTGCCGTAATAGCTGAGACAATTACACTATTTTTAAATGCTTCAATTCCGTCTCCTGTCAAACTTGAAAAATTAAAATGCTCAAGTGTAAAACTCATATTGTAGGGCCATACTTTCACACTTGCAGCAATACCAACTGCCACAAATAAAAGAATGATCATAAGCGTTACTACGCTACAATATACGAATGAAATAACATCTCTTTTCTTATTATTTATTATTCTGTAAGGTACTGCTTTTGAAGATAAGAGATTCGCCTGTTTTCTTTGCGTAATACGATCAACCGCAAATGCGAAAATAGCTGGGATTAATAAAATCATTCCGACAGTTGCGCCCATGGACATATTTTGCTGTCCAATTACTTGCTTATATACGTCAGTAGCAAGTACGTTATATTGTCCTCCAACAATTTTCGGTGCCCCAAAATCAGTAAAACTAAGTGTAAATACAACGAACATCGCGCTAATTAATCCATATTTCACACTAGGTAAAGTAACCGTAAGAAACTGTTTCACTTTACTTGCACCTAACATATTAGAAGCTTCATATAAACGATAATCAGAACCTTGAAAAGCAATTAATAAAATAAGGAATGCTTGCGGAAATGTATACATAACTTCAGCCATTACAATTCCTACTGGTCCATATAACGGTATTTGTATTCCTTCAAATAAACCAAACATCCCTTTCGTTATTAACCCTTGATTACCAAATAAATAGGTAAGCGCAATACCATGCATCATCGTCGGTGCAAATAATGGCAATAATGCTACGTATTGAAATACGCGCTTTCCAAAAACATTTGTACGAGCGATTGCATATGCGTAAGCGAAAGCGAGTGTAACTGAAATAATTGTTGTAGCGCTCGAAATCCATATCGTATTTTGTAATGATTGAACTAGCGTTGGTGTTGTGAAATATTTACTGAAATTCGCAACACCAACGAAAGCTCCGTCTTTGTCATAAAAGGCTTGTGTAAACAGTTGTAATAAAGGCAATACAAGCATGATAAAAAATGAAAGGAGCATACCAATAATTAATAGTCTTTGTATCCACTCTTCTTTACCGATACGTCTCTTAATCTTTTTTTTCGTACTTTCTACCTTAAAGTTTTCTAACATCTCCATCTATACAATGACCTTCTTTCCATATGACAACATATGATTTTCTGAGAAAGAGATTTGAATTGGCTTTCCTTTTCTAATAGCAGTTTTCTCTACTTCCGATGCCAATATATCCACTACAATTTTCTCGTTATAAAGGTGTGTTTTCTCTTCTATGACCCTCACTTCCGTCCGGTATACAGGTCCGCGAAATTCCATGCTTTCTACAACTGTTTTAATGCCATTATTTTGTACAACTGTTACATGTTCAGGACGAATTGCATGTTCTTCGTTATTTTTCGAAAAGAAATTAATAGAACCAATAAAATCTGCCACAAACGGATTGGCTGGTCTTTGATAAATCTCCTCTGGTGTTCCAATCTGCATAATTTCCGCATGATTCATTACAACAATTTTATCAGCCATCGTTAATGCCTCTTCTTGATCATGCGTTACCATAATAGTTGTTACTCCCACTTTTTCTTGCAAATCACGCATTTCTCTACGCAACTTTTCACGCACTTTTGCATCTAAAGCAGATAACGGCTCATCAAGTAACAAAATATCCGGAGACAGAGCGAGTGCACGTGCAAGTGCTACTCGCTGCTGTTGTCCACCAGACATTTGAGCAGGATATTTATCTTTTACATTCAGTAAATCAACAAGTTCTAACGCCAATAGCGCTTTCTCTTTTACTTCTGCTTTTCCATATTTTTTTGTCTTTAAGCCATATTTAATGTTTTCAAGTGCAGTTAAATTCGGAAATAATGCATACGATTGAAAAACCATTCCGAAGTTCCTTTTTCCAGGCGGTAATGCTGTAATATCTGTTCCATTCACAGCTATACTACCTGTTGTTGCCTCTTCTAGCCCTGCTAAAATTCGAAGCAACGTCGTTTTCCCACAACCACTCGGGCCTAATAAACAAACAAACTCATTTTTTTTCACTGTAAAAGATATATCTTTTAACGCTGTAAACGCATCAAACTGCTTCTGAATGTGTTGAATTGATAAATATTCGCTCATTTTTCTCTCTCCCACTTACTTTTTCGGTTCTGCTTTTTGACCAAACTCTTTTTCCCAACGTTCTAAAATTTTGTCACGATTTTCTGCTGCCCACTTGAAATCATTCTTTTTGTATAGCTTTTCTGTCACATCTTTAGGGAACCCATCTGGAAGCTTATAATCATTTTTAATTGTCGCAAATCCATTTTTCTCAAAATATAACTTCATTACATCATCTGTAATTGCCCAGTCTAAAAATGCTTGTGCTAATTTATCATTTTTTGCATTATCTTTCTTAATAAGTGCGTTCGCTTCTACTTCCCAGCCTAATCCTTCTTTCGGCAGTACAACTTCAACTGGTGCGCCTTTTTGTTTCTCTTTCAAAGCACTATAAACCATTGATACACCAACCGGATATTCACCTGCACCTGCTAATTTCGCTGGTTTTGAACCTGAATGAGTATAAGTTGCCATATTATCATGAAGTTTCTTCATGTATTCCCAGCCCTTATCTTCTCCCATAATTTGTAGCCATGCAGAAACCGTTAAAAATCCTGTTCCAGAAGAAGCTGGATGTGGCATAACTAGTGTTCCTTTATATTCTGGTTTCGTTAAATCTTCATATGATTCTGGCATCGGTAAATTTTTCTTCTTTAATTCTTCTTTATTTACAGCAATCCCCGTCATAAATGCAGTATTTCCTACCCATTTTTCTGGTTGCTTATCGTCTTTAAATTGTGGAAGGACACGATCCGCTCCTTTTGGAGAGTATTCTTTTAACATATCTTTTTTCTCTAAAGCTAATAGACTAGACGCTGCAGTTCCCCATACAACATCTGCTTGTGTATTTTTTCCTTCAGCTAGCAATTTCGCTGTAATAACTCCTGTCGAATCACGAACAATGTTCAACTTCACATCTGGGTATTTCTTTTTGAAAGAATCAAGATAAATTGGTACAAGCTCTTCTTCAATCGCTGTGTAAACAGTTAATGATCCAGATAATTTATCATCTTTCACTTTTGCTCCAGCACTTTCTTCTTTCTTTGCACCACACCCCATTAATAACGAAAATACCATTCCAGTTGCTACAGCTTTAAAGATCGTTTTTTTCACTGTTTCTCTCTCCTTTTACAAATCTTATGTACAATTCAAATATAAACAACTAGTGTAAAAGCAGTATTAAACCAACATTAATCTTTTGTTTGTTGTTTGTTTTTGTGTAATACGTTGCTACTTCTATGTTTTTTCGCATTTTTCTGCTAATAACAAACGCGAAATTTACAAAAAATTAAAAAAACCTTTATAATCCCACAAAAAAATGAGGCGTTTGTAAAAAACGCCTCATTTTTGTTTACCTTTTTTTGAATTACGATTTGCATACTTCGCACTATTTTCTCCTTCATACTCTAATGCAAATTCTGCATCTGGTAGGCTTTCTTTCGGAGTTTTATTATTATTAATTGCTGCATTTTGTTTTACTTTTCTTTTTACCAACATACTCACCTGCTCTCACTAAATAACTTTCTATTCTAGTTTGAAACAACTTAAAATAATTATTACTGGGAAGTGTTAACAAGTACATAAGGGCTTATAGATGGAAATACTACATACGAACAAACCATTACAAAAAGGAGCGATTACTTTGAAGGAGAAAGAACCGATCCAATCGCCAATTTTAGACGAAACGCTCCCACATCAAATGAATTTCCCATCATTTAAAGGAACGGGAAAACAAATGCAACAGCCTTTTGTAAATCAATACGACGTTGTTATCGGTGATAGTAAATATAATTCTAAAAACAGCCCTCTTAATAATTGGAGTGATGAGGTAGATCCCGCCATTATGTCTGGGAAAGAATGGATACACCCTACAAATGATATTGGGTGGATTTCAGAAGAAAATCAAGAACTACTAAAAAATGAAGTTGATAACAAAAATGATGGTTTTATGCATCCTCAATTTGGAATTAATGACTAAAAAACCATTCTACCTAACATAGGTAGAATGGTTTCATACTATCCAATAATAATTCTCTCTTTCGGATACTTATAGCGAGGTGGTTGTTCTCTTCCACCACTAGCTAAAATAAATGTCAAAATACCGACGCGTCCAATAAACATAAGTACAATGAGTACAAGTTTACCAACAGTTGTTAAATCTGGCGTAATACCTGTTGATAGTCCCGTCGTCCCGAAAGCAGAACAAACTTCAACGATCAAGCTCATAAGCGGTACATTTTCCGTAATGGATAAAATAAATAGCGCCGTGGCACATAATAAAATCCCCATCGTCATAACGACAGATGCTTTCAACACATCCTCTTCATGTAACTGACGCTTGAAAACTCGGACTGTTCTCCCGCCCCTTGCAAATGTATATAACGATAATATACTAACCGCAAATGTTGTCGTACGTATTCCGCCCCCAACCGAACTTGGAGATGCTCCAATAAACATTAGTATACTCATAAATAAAAGTGTCGGTTGTGACAATTCACGTATATCCATCGTGGCAAGTCCACCACTTCGCGTCGTTACAGATTGGAATAATGTATAAAATACCGTTTCATGCCATGACTTTCCTACTAAAAAATGATTTCGTTCTAATAGAAAAATCATAATTGTTCCAACGAAAACAAGCGCAAAAAATGTTGTTGTCGTCAATTTTGTAAATAACGAAAAGCGAAACAGTTGCTCTCTCCTCTTACTAAGATATTGCTTCACTTCCATTAACACAGGGAAACCGATAGCCCCTAAAACAATAAGAAACATATGAATAATTTGAACAATATAATCTTTCTTGTACGGAATAAGTGATTGCCCTGTTAAATCAAATCCCCCGTTCGTTGTTGCACTAACAGCGGCAAAGAAACCGTGAAAATATGCTTCTTGCCAAGTCGGGAAATACAACAAAAATCTTGTACCTAACAGTAACGCTCCAATGAGCTCTATTGAAATAATTACAATTAAAATAGAACGCATCAATTCCACAAGACCTGCCAAATTCCCTTGGTTATGGTCTGCCATAATTAATCTTCTTCTTTGCAAACCAATCTTTTTACCCGTTATAATCCAAACGAATGTACCAAGTGCCATAATTCCTAAGCCGCCTAATTGCAAAATAAGGGCTAAAACAATAATTCCTGCCGTTGTAAATGTATCTGAAATAGTAACAACAGACAGCCCTGTAACACTTACAGCACTAACAGATGTAAACAGTGCATCTATAAATGTCCATTTCACGCCAGGCTTCGTAACAAATGGTAAACTAAGCAAACTTACCGATACGACTACCGCTAGTAAATAGAATACAACGATTAGTTGTACGGGACGTAATTTTTGTAAAAACTTTTTTATATCTCTCATTCCATCACTTCGCTACCTTTTTTCTATCGATTAAATAAAGAAAAATCATCACTTTCTTTATTCGTAAATAACTGCTGAAATAGTTTCGCAAATACCATTCCATACACGGTCCCATTTCCCCCATATGGCAGTGCGTAATATAAATTATGTATCTTTTTATCTTCTTTTAAAATAGGAAGACCGTCATGACTACCACCAAATGCGGCTGCCCAATAGTACTCTGCCTGTATATGATTAAACTGTGGGAACATTTCTCTTACAATGTTAATAAGGACATCACGCTTATGCAATAATTTCGTATCGCCGATTGTTTGAATTTGCATCGCTTCATCTAATCCACCTACAATAATGCGGTTTTGATACGTTCGAAAATATAAGTAAGGCCGTGCTGTTTCCCAAATTAATGATTGCTCATGCCAGCCTTCAAAATGATTTAGCTTATTTGTCACAATTGCATAAGAAGTTTCTACCGTTGTGTTTTTTTCTTTCTTTCCAGAGATTGCTTCATAACCTGTCGCCATAATAATATTCTTTGCTACGATTTTATTTCCTGTGTTCGTGTAACAAATTAAATCATTATGGATTTGTTTAACATGTAATGCCCCTGTATGTTCATATATAGTAGCACCCATTTGTTTCGCTTTATGCAAAAGACTATGCGCTAATAAATATGGATTCACTTCTGCATCACCATGCGTATATAACGCTGCTTGTTTTTTAAATGAATAACGTTTCTTAATATCAGACTCTGTAAAATATTCAACTGGGAATCCATAATGGTGTAACGTATTATATTCTTCCTGTAAAAATGAAATATCCTCATCTCTACTTGCATAATACAAACTATTTCGCGGAATAAAGTGGGGGTCAATATCGAGAGTTGGCACAACTTTCTCCATCGTTCGCAGCGCTTCATAACAAAGTCTATATGCCCGTACCCCTTTCTCTTCACCAAATGTATGAATAAGAGAGGTCAACGATTTATCATGACAAAATTGTAATAACCCTGTATTTGCAGCTGTGCTACCACATGCGATTGCTCTTTTTTCAATGAGCATAACACGCATTCCAATTTCCGCTAACGAATACGCTATATGAGCACCTGCTTCTCCACTTCCAATTACGAGCACATCACATATCATATCATTTTCTAACGATGGATAACAAGGTACAGAAACTCCAGAATTCCAAAACAACTTCCCAGTCATAAGCTTCATAATTATACTCCTACCATGTAATTTTCTCCTTTCTATATTTCGTCATTTTCCATAAAAAAATCCAACTAACATACGCTAGTTGGATTTTTTCTCTTTAATTAGAACGCTCTTCAAGCCAATTTCCAACCGTCGGATATGTTTGCTTTACAGCCGTCCCACCATACACAATAGACATATGTCCTGTCGGTAAACATACATACTGTTTATCTGTGCTAGAAATATGATCAAGTAAAGCTTCTACTTGACATGGCAGGGCGATATGATCACGTTTCGCAGAAATATTTAAGACATTCGCCTTAATATTTGCAAGGTTTACCTTTTGTCCGCGAATAACGAGTTCACCCTTCACTAATTTATTGTTTTGATAAAAATCACGAATCCACTGTCTATATGATTCGCCTGGGAACGGAATACCATCGCCAACCCACTTTTGAACTAATTTCCAACTTTCGACGAAGCGCTCATTTTCTGAACGATCTACTAAAGCAACATATGGACCGACAAAGTTTGTAATTGGTTTTAACATCTTGTTTCCGAAGTCAATCATTTCTGGCGGAATATTTCCGAATGTATCAACCGCTTTATCTAAATTGAAATATTTCTCATCTAATAAAGGACCGTATAATCCTGTTTCAGAGAAATCAAAAGGACTTGTCATAAAAATCAAGTTACGAATTGGCATGTCCGGATGAAGTGCTGCATAAATAGATGTTAACGTTCCACCCATGCAATAACCAAGTAAAGAAATCTCGTCCGATTTTGCAGTTTTCATTACTTTTTTCACTGCTTTTGCAATATAATCGAACACGAAATCATCAAACTTCAAATGACTATCTTCTAAACCAAATGTGCCCCAATCAAGCATATACACATCAAAACCACGATCTACTAAATATTCCACTAAACTATTTCCTGGAGTTAAATCCATAATATACGGTTTATTAATAAGAGCGTATATTAATAAGATTGGCACTCTCTGTGTTTTTTCTTGTTTTGGAATGTAACGATAAAGCTTCGTTTTATTCTTCGTCCAAATAACCTCTTTCGGTGTTAAACCAACTTGTGGTTCTGGTTCGCGTAATAAAACTTCGCTCGCTCTTTTCACACGGCGATATGCTTTGCGATATTCTTCTGGGTACAACTCCAATTGCTTTTCCCATTCCGTTACGAATGTAGTCATTTTTCTATCTCCTTTTCGGTCGATTTCTTTCTAAAAAAGAAGTGCATTCCTGCTATGGATATGCACTTTTTTCTTACTTCATTACATGTATAATCCGCCGTTAATGTTTAATTGCTGACCTGTGATATACGCACCGTCACGGCATAGATATACTACACCTTTTGCAATTTCATCAGCTTGACCAAAACGTTTTTTCGGGATTTTCGCAACGATTTTTTGACGTACTTCTTCTGGTACTTCTGCTACCATTTCAGTATCAATAAATCCTGGGCAAATTGCGTTTACAGTTACATTTGTTCTTGCAAGTTCTAACGCTAATGATTTTGTAAATCCTAACATACCTGCTTTTGCTGCTGAGTAATTTGTTTGTCCAAATCCACCAGCTTGGCCAATAATAGAAGAAATACTAATGATTCTTCCTTCTTCTGCTTCTGATATGTATGGAAGTACCGCACTTGTCGTATTAAATACACTGCTTAAGTTCACGTCAATTACGCGCTCCCAATCTTCACGATTTAATTTTTTGAATGTACGATCTCTTGTAATACCAGCATTATTAACAAGAATGTCAACTTTACCAAAATGATTCACAGCTTCTTCTACAAGTCTGTTTGCATCTTCTACTTTAGAAACATCCGCTTGAACTGCATAAACATCATGTCCTTCTTTTCCTAATTCATTTACTAAGTTTTCAGCTGCTTCTTTACTGCTGTTATAGTTAATAACTACTTTTGCTCCCTCTTGTGCTAATGCTACTGTAATTGCTTTTCCAATTCCTTTTGCCCCACCTGTTACGATTGCTACTTTGCCATTTAATTGAACCATTTCTTTTCCCCCTTAAATGAATTTGTGAACGATTGTTATGAATCATTTTGGTACTCATACTAATTGAGTCCATATATTAATTATGTTTCGTTGTTTATACATGAAAAGAGATTCTCCCTCTCTCTTTTACACGTTATAAACAAACGCGATTATCATTTTTTATTTTCTGGCTTATTTACAGGCTTTACTTCTTCTTTTACAGGTACTTGTAGTTTAGCTAGTACTGCATTTTGCTTTTCTAGCAATTCTAAAATTTGATCAACTTTCGTTTCTAACGTGCGCATATCTTGTTTTACTTTCGTAACATCACGCTTTAATGTAGGAGCTTGTCCTAATGAATCCACTTTCTCTTCTAGAATTTCCTCGATGTTATCAACTTTATTTTCTAAGTTAATAACAAGCGTAGCTACTCTAGCGATATCCTCTCTCGTCGGCACATTCACCTGCTCTAAATAATTTTTTGTCGTATCATTTAATGCTTTTTGATAAAACAAATTCAAATCTAGAACGCTGCCCATCCAAGCAGAATATTCTTCTGTTTTAATTGTTTCATTGAGCGCTTTTCCCCAAAATGTTTCGGTTTGTTCATAAGCATTTTTCCATGCTTGCAATGGATCGAATTTTTGATCAATCACTTCGCCTACACTCCCTTTTTTGTTTTTGAAACAATTCAACCTATTCACTATTTTCTAATATTCCGAATAGAAATTCAAGTCTATATTTTATTTTTCTTTATTTTCCGATAAATGTATTGACATTAAAAACAGATAGGTGTAAATTGCACTTATAAGCAAAAAATTCCATTTAACTGATTCATGAGGTGATGCTTAATCATGCTACATAATGAACCAGAACACCCAGAAAGTTTGGAAAAAAACCAAGCGAAACAACCAAACTCCATGCCAAAAAACTTCTTAGTTCCTTTCTTACTTCTCTGTCTAAAAGACTGGAGTCTTCATGGTTACAAACTTATTCAAATGCTAATGGACATCGGCTTTTCTTCTGTTGACCAAGGTAATGTGTATAGGACCTTGCGCAAATTAGAAAAAGAAAATCTTATTTCTTCTACTTGGGATACAAGCGAAGGCGGGCCAGCAAAACGAATTTATTCTTTAACAGAATATGGAGAGCAATATTTAACAACATGTGCGACTTCTTTTGAACATTATCAAAATATGTTGCGGACGTTTTTCACGTTATACACCAATGCATTCTTTCCATTTTCTACTTCTCCAGAAAAGGATGAAAAGGATTCTTCATCTTCACCTGGTGGTACAGCAGAGTAATCTGCGTTCACAATATGCAAAAAAACATTTGGAGGTCAAACAATGGAAACTAAGCCATACGAATTAGTCGATGCATTTTGGAAAAACTGGTCTCAATCTCTTTCCCTCTTCTCTTCAGCTGGGAAACAATTAGAGCAACTTACTTTAGAAACGTTAAAACAACAACAAGACGCTTTGCATAAATTAACATCAGGAGTAGATGAACTAGAAAAAGAACTACACCAATTCACTGCTCAATTCAATAACCAATATACAGACTATGTGAAGCAATTAACTGGAAACTCCTTAAATGATCAAATTAACGAGTGGCAAGAAAAGTGGAATGAGCTTTCTAATCAAATGCACCAACTTACTGTTTCGCCTACGAAAACATCTTTGTCTATTCTTACTCAAACTAGCGGCCAATTTGAAGAAACAACAAAACACTTTATCGAACAACAACAGTCGCAACGTGAAGAGGTTCAAAAACAGTTAGAAGTTTTTTTGGGAGAGTTCAAGTCCAAACAACTAGAACTCGCAAAGCAGTTCGAGGAAAACTCAAAAAATCTATTTACTTCCATCAAGTAAGAAAAATGTGGCAACTAACTGCAGCACAAACAAAACTCTTTCTTCCTCCTACTACATCAAGATGGCTTACATTTTTCGATATGGAAAAGAAGGAGGACAAAATGAATCCATTTCAAGAAGCACAAACTGTTCCGGAGCTTCGTTACGATGAGATTCAAGTCGGTGATCAAGCATCACTTACAAAAAAAATTACGGATGAGGACGTTATCAATTTTGCAAAATTGACTGGAGATGTAAATCCTATTCACATTCTAGACTCTTTTGCAAAAACGACAATGTTCAAAGAACGTATTGCCCATGGCATGCTCGTTTCAAGTTTTATTTCTACCATTCTTGGAACGAAACTCCCAGGCAAAAATACGATTTATTTATCACAAAACGTTTCATTCCGTGCTCCTGTCAAAATCGGTGATACACTTCGCGTTGTGGCAGAAGTTATTAAAAAGCGTGACGATAAAAAAATCATTACATTGCAAACAAACATATATAATCAATCCGATGATATTGTCGTAGAAGGTACAGCGACAATACTGAAAAAAGAGTAGCAAATTTGCTACTCTTTTTTCTATCCAAGAACTTCTAATCACACCGTTTACTTCCGTGTATGAGTATGTCGTTTACACATAAAATAACGTTACCAGATAGCACTTAGCTAAACTGGATTACTCTTTAAGGATGT
This sequence comes from Bacillus hominis, assembly GCF_030348325.1. Classification (NCBI taxonomy): domain Bacteria; kingdom Bacillati; phylum Bacillota; class Bacilli; order Caryophanales; family Bacillaceae; genus Bacillus; species Bacillus hominis. Next base: position 1,260,806 of record NZ_JAUCFS010000005.1, on the reverse strand, counting down.
GTATCAGCATGGTTAAAACAAACAAATTACTAGTTCCGGGTGCAGAGCAAGCACTTGAACAATTCAAATATGAAATCGCACAAGAATTCGGTGTAAGCTTAGGATCTAACACAGCATCTCGTTCTAACGGATCAGTTGGCGGTGAAGTAACGAAACGTCTTGTTGCTTTAGCTCAACAACAATTACGCGGATAACTATATAACCTATGGCTAAGAGGCAGATATTCTCTGCCTCTTTCTTTTTTAACATACATAATAGTGCTTTTTCACATACTAGTAAGAGCAAATTGAAAGGAACGATATGTGAAATGAAACGGATTAACATTAGCATGAGTCCTCCCCGTGTTCTTACTTTATCTTTTATTATGCTATCAATTATCGGTACATGCCTATTGAAATTGCCAATTGCTACAACAGCGTCTATTTCATGGCTCGATGCTTTATTTACAACGGTTTCTGCTTGTACGGTTACAGGGCTTGGTGTTGTGGACACTGGTAAAGTATTTACCTTATTTGGCCAATGTGTCATTTTAACACTTATACAAGTTGGCGGGCTTGGCATTATGAGCTTTGCTGTTTTAATCGCAATTATGCTCGGCAGAAAAATCGGCCTTCAAAACCGAATTTTATTACAACAAGCATTGAACCAAACAAATATCGGCGGTGTCATTCGTCTTGCAAAAGCATTATTTTTATTTTCTTTTGCTGTAGAATGTATCGCTACTTTACTTCTCTCTTTTGAATGGGTACCAAAATACGGGATTGCCAAAGGTATATATTATAGCTTTTTTCATTCGATCTCTGCCTTTAACAACGCTGGCTTTTCTGTATGGAGCGATAATTTAATGTCCCACTCCCATAGTATTCTCGTCAATCTCGTTATTTCTTCCCTCATCATTTTAGGTGGGATTGGTTTTACGGTTATCGTAGATATAAAAAGAAAGAAAAACTTTAAAAACCTTACTTTGCACTCAAAACTTATGCTCTCTTCTACTCTTATCGTCAATATTATTGCTACAGCTTTTATTTTCATATTCGAGTTTCATAACTCAATTTCCATGAGAGGGTTTACACCATTTGAAGAAGGTATGGCTGCTTATTTTCAAGCGATTTCGACGCGCACTGCCGGGTTTAACACTGTTGATATCTCTGCATTATCAAAACCTTCTCTTTTATTAATGATGCTTCTTATGTTTATCGGTGCTGGTAGTGCTTCAACTGGTGGTGGAATTAAGTTAACGACCTTTTTAATTATGTTTTTTGGCGTATTTAAATTTTTGCAAGAGCAAGATGATATTGTCGTGTTTAAAAAATCCATTAAAGATACGCTCATTGTCAAATCATTAACCATTACCATTATTTCAATTTCGTTTATTTTTCTTTCCATTTTAATTTTAAGCATCACTGAGCAAGTTCCTTTATTAATGAGTGCTTTTGAAGTATTTTCAGCATTTGGAACTGTCGGCCTTAGCATGAATTTGACACCACACTTAACAATCATCGGCAAAACAATTATTATCTTTATGATGTTTTTTGGAAAGATGGGGCCTTTAACATTAGCCTTTTCATTTGCACGTAAAAAACAAAGAAAAATAAAATATCCAAACGAAGATATTTTAACAGGTTGACAACCGTATAAATTATCCATATAATGAGAATACAATAGCATATCTCCAAAGGGGAGTAGCGTCCAAGAACTATTTCTTGGAAACAAAGTCGTCATTACGTAGAACTTAGTTCTTCCGGCTTTGTTGGCATTTTCATTACATATGTCTAGCAAGACCTTTGCCTATCAATGGCAGAGGTCTTTTTTGTTTTTACCAATTCCTTCCACCGTTGATATGCAGGAGTATGGGGAAACTAAACAGTGGGGAACTTCTTCACTTGTTTAGTCTTTATAGAAATGAGAGGAGAATGTACATGGATGTATCATTATTATTGGAGTATGGTTGGGTATTACTCATCCTAATTGCACTAGAGGGGATTTTAGCGGCTGATAACGCTCTCGTTCTCGCAATTATGGTAAAACATTTACCAGAAGAAAAACGAAAGAAAGCACTATTTTATGGATTAGCAGGAGCGTTCGTTTTCCGCTTCGGATCACTATTTATGATTTCGTTCCTAGTCGATGTATGGCAGGTGCAAGCAATCGGTGCCCTTTATCTTATGTTTATCGCTGGTAATCACTTATTTAAAACGTATGTTAAAAAGAATACACATGAAGAGACAGAAGAAAAAGAAGCAAAGAAAAAACAAGAGAACTTTTGGTGGACTGTATTTAAAGTCGAAGTTGCTGATATCGCCTTCGCTGTTGATTCAATTTTAGCGGCTGTTGCACTAGCAGTAACTTTACCGAAAACAGGATTAGGTACGATTGGTAGCCTTGATACAGGTCAATTTATTGTTATCTTTACAGGTGGACTTATCGGATTAGTTATAATGCGATTTGCCGCAACTGCTTTCGTACAAATATTAAAACGTAAACCAGGACTTGAAACTGCAGCATTCTTAATTGTAGGTTGGGTTGGTGTGAAATTAGCAATTTATACGTTAGCACACCCTGCTTTAGGTGTCCTTCCGCATTCATTCCCAGAATCTACTCCGTGGAAGCTTACATTCTGGATTGTATTAATCGGAATCGCAGTTGGCGGTTGGTTCTTCTCGAAAGAAGTAGAAGTAAAAGTAGAAAAGAATTTAGACGAAAAAGCGCTGTAATTACAGCGCTTTTTCTTTTTCACTCATTTCAATCCCTCTCTATTTTCAGAAAAAATCCCATTATACCACTCGTTGTAAACGCTTCCTTTTCAGATGTATGTCCTTTTTGTGAAATATTGAACAAACTTATTGAAAACGAGAACAAATCCATGTACTTTATTCATATAAGGAGTATTTATAGACGATGTACTAAAGGAGCGTATTACTCATGCTAGAACAAGGATTAGATTATGTTGTCAAACTGGCTAAGAGCAAAAAGCAAATGATAGATACAAACCCAATGCAATATTTCATTCGTGCTGCACTTGCTGGTATTTATATCGGTTTTGTTATTGTACTATGTTTTAAATTAGGTAACTTTTTTCACATTGCAGATTCACCAGCAACATATTTAGCTTCCTCCATGTTTTTCGGAATTGCTCTCGTACTTATTATGTATGGCGGTGCTGAATTATTTACTGGAAATACAATGTATTTCACAGTGGCAACTTTACGAAAAGAAACAACGATTTCTGATACACTTCGTAACTGGGTTGCTTGTTATGCAGGTAACTTAGCTGGCGCTTTATTCTTTGCCTTACTATTTTACGCAACTGGCATTTTCGGAGCAATCGATCACGGTCATTTAATGAATACAGTCGTTGAAGGAAAAATGAACACACCTACAATACAATTATTCTTTAAAGCGATTTTATGTAACTGGCTCGTATGTCTTGCCTGCTTCTTACCTTCTCAAGTAAAAGGTGATACAGCAAAAATATTGATGATAATGATGCTCGTTTTCACATTCTTCTTATCTGGCTATGAGCATAGCATCGCAAACTTATCATTGTTTGCCTTATCTTTAGTTTCACCACATCCTGATACAATTACTTTCGCTGGGGCTATTCATAACTTAATTCCAGTTACAATCGGTAACATTATTGGCGGATCGGTATTTGTCGGTATGGTATATCATTACTTAACAAAGAAAGCACCTGTTGCTAAACAAGAAGAAACTGAATTAGTAGCAGCTCAAACAGAGGAAATTATTCCTTTACAAGCACATATGAAACATTAGAAACTCTAAAGTGTCTGTTATCAAGACCTAATTTTAAAAAATATTATTAAATCAACCCCCTAACATATTATATGTGTCTAATATGTTAGGGGGTTTTAAATTAAATTAATCAAAAAATTGATTTAACTGTTGCATTAAACAAGAAATCTAACATATAGGGGTAGCGACACACATCCATCAACTTAAGGATTTAGACTATTCTTAAACTTAAAAGCACGTTACTATTCTCTTATGTTAATGAGAAAGGGTGACGTGCTTTTTATGAATATGCATCAAAAACAAGAGCTGTCTTTATTTGCCGAAGAGTTATATCGATATATGTCTCCCGCTACACTTAATCAATTAGCTATAGAAGCAGGTGGAATGAAACGAAAACGTAAGTGCCATGGGCACCATTTTTTATCTTTGTGTGTATGGTTAAATCAACAAATCGCTACAACCTCTCTTACTCAACTTTGTAGTCAATTAGAAACTTCAACAGGAATTTTATTAAGTCCTGAGGGACTGAATCGACGATTTAACTCGGCTTCTGTAGCCTTCTTTCGAAATGTATTTACTACACTTCTACAAGCTAAAATTGGAGGATCATCTACAATTTCTCATTCTCTTTCTGCTTACTTTGAGCGGATTCGCATCCTTGATTCTACAACCTTTCAAGTTCCAGATCGATTCGCAGCTACTTATCCTGGTGCCGGAGGCTGTAGTCATACAGCTGGTGTGAAAATTCAATTAGAGTATGACTTGTTGAGTGGAGAGTTTTCTGATGTGAAAATTGAACCAGGAAAACGAAGTGATCAGGCATATGGGGCGACTCGAATGGACATGACACAAAAGAATGAACTATATATTCGTGACTTAGGGTATTTTCGTTTACAAGACTTTAAATCGATCCAAGATAAGGAAGGGTATTATTTATCGCGTCTTAAATTACCAACTAAAATATATAGAAAAGAATTCGAAACAGTGGTATTTAAAACAAAACCTGCTCAATTGAGACCGGTATATATACAAATTCATTTGGAAGACATCATGAACCAATTACAACCTGGCCAAGTGTATGAATTACATGATGTATATGTAGGGAGCAAAGACAAACTACCCACTCGCATTGTGGTTTATAGATGTACAGAGGAGCAAAAACAGAAACGTCTACATGATCGAGCTATTCGCGAAAAGAAAAAAGGGATTACATATACAGAGCGTACGAAACTTTTACAAGGAATTACGGTATATATGACAAACATTCCTACGGAATGGGTACCGAAAGAGAAAATCTATGATTTATATTCACTGCGTTGGCAAATTGAGCTGTTATTTAAAATATGGAAATCTTGGTTTCGAATTCATCGTTGTAAATCTATTAAACAAGAGCGATTAGAATGCCACCTTTATGGACAACTCATTAGTATCCTATTATGTTCTTCTACTATGTTTAAAATGAGAGAACTCCTGTTACGTAAGAAACAGAAAGAACTAAGTGAATATAAAGCGATGTACATAATTAAAGATTATTTCTTACTTTTTCATCAAGCACTACATAAAAACACCCAAGAATTATCAAAGATTCTCCTTCGTCTGTTTAACCTCCTACAGCGAAACGGACGAAAATCTCACAGATATGAGAAAAAAACAGTCTTTGATATTTTAGGTGTTGTGTATGAGTATACCACTTCTGCCCATCAGGTAGCATAGCGAAAAATTTGAAACCCGTCAGGGTTTATTTGATGTGCCTACTTTTATAACATCTATAAAAGATAATAAAAAACTACGTGGAAAGACCGCATTTTGTATAAAAATATACGTTAAGTTGATGGATGTGGGGTAGCGACACATTCCCATCAAGTTAATATTTTGTAGCACCCCCAGAACGAAATTTTAGACCCTCTTATAACAGAGAAGATTATTTTATCGTTTTTGGGGTGACCTCTTTTCTTAGCTTGATAGGTATACATCAGGATCCCATGCCTATCAACTCCAGAACAAGAACAAACCGATTGATATACCAATCAGTTTGTTTTATTTACACATCTTCTCTTTTAAAAAGTCAATAAAAACAGATTTTGGCCTACCTTTTAAATAGATAAAATCAATACTAATATTAATTTTCACTGGAGGTGCCATTTCCACTCGGATCAACTCTCCATTTTCTAATTCTTGTTTAACACAATGTTCAGGCAAGAAGCTAATGCCCATCCCTTGTATCACTAAATTTTTCGCTGTTTCCATATTATCTACTTCTAAAGATATAGTCGGGCTCACATCATTACTTGAAAATAACCGATGAATCATGAGCCAATCCATTGATCCATAATCAAAGAAGATAAGGGGTTGTTTACTTACATGTTCTATCGTTACTTTGTCTTCTTTTAAAAGTATATGATTTCGTGGCACAAAAAGGCCAATAGGATCATTATAAAGACGAATTGATTCTACTTGAGGATGTGTTTCTGTTCGTACGATGCCAAAGTCAACTTCTTTATTAATAACCTTCTGTAAGATGTCTTGTGAATGACCAGTTACAATTTTCATCCTAACATCCTTAAATTCAGATTTGAAACTAGGTAAAATTTCAGGCAGGATATTATTAGATATCGATGAAGCACTCCCAATTACCAAGTCATATGGGATTGTTACTTGTTGCAACCCATACTTAGCTTCCTGATAAGATTGCAAAATTTTTTGTGCATGTGGGAAAAAATACTCTCCCTTTTCAGTTAAAGAAATCTTATTGCCCTTTCGATGAAAAAGCTTTATATTAATTTCACGTTCGAGTGATTGGATACGTGCTGTTACAGAAGGTTGGGTTAAATAAAGAGCTTCGGCAGCTTTATTGAAACTACCAAGTTGACAAACATATATAAAAGCTTCAATATTTTCAATATTCATGTTTAAACGCTCCTTACTTTAGCTCTCTATCATCATTTACTATAACATGTACACGTAAAATCGTATGCATCAAACATCCATAAAATAAGAATGCAACAATTCTGCTGCATTCCCAACTTCTAAATTACACTTTTATTATTTCTTTCTCTTTTCTATTAGCTTTTTTAATAACCATTTTAGCTACAATTTCTGTTGGATCAATAACGCAAATATTTTCAGATGATCTCAATACAAGTGGAATCTCTGTGCAACCTGCTATAATGGCCTCAGCTCCGCTATCTTTCAATTTATTAGCAACCATTGAAAGATATAAAAATCCTGTTTCTAAATCTCCACTTTTAATAGCATATATTCCTTCCATCACTTTTTCTTGCATTTTTCTATCAGGCTCAATGACATCAATCCTGTAACGTTGACAACTGTTTTGGTATAGTTCCGTTTTAATCGTCCCATCCGTAGCTAACAAACCTACTTTTCTAAAATTATTTTCTTGCACAAAACGGGCCGTTTCTAAAGGCATATGCAAAATCGGAATATTAACAGATTTTTTAGCCGCCTTATAGAAAAAATGAGCGGTATTACACGCAATAACAAGAAAATCCGCACCAGCGTTTTGCAATCGCTGCGCTGATTGTACAATGTACGGGGTCGGATCTATTCCCTTTCCCAAAATAGCCGTTGTCCGATCAGGTATTTGAGAATAGTTATCTGCAATGATATGGATATGATCTTGATCTTTCATTGCAGGTGTATAAGAAATAATTTTGTTCATTAAATCAACAGTCGCCAAAGGCCCCATGCCCCCAATAATCCCAACAACTTTTTGCATTTTATTCACCACTTTAAACATATTTTGAATGATTGATTTAATTATAAGTTCCTTTTTAAGAGATGAATTATAGAAAGAATCTATACAACAATAGAAAATATGTATTGATAACTAATGTATAAGAGGCTTTTGATATCGAATATTACTATCTAACAAGTGATGAGCAAGTATATGCGCTGGTTGATAACTGGTATACGAGTAGGGAGCTTATCGATACGTACAATCAAAAAGAATCTCATCTAATTCTGATTGGTGGGTTGCAGGCAAATCGAAAACTCTTCTTATTATAGTCCGTTTAAGTTTTACTTTGGAGTTTTTAGCTCCCTACATATTTCACGATAATATGAGCTTCAATCTCCCCTTTTTCTTTCCCTCTCTCTATTCTTTGCTTCATCTTATGCAAACCGATGACATCATTTGTATGGAAGTGAATTTCATGAACATATAATCCTTCTTTACAAAAAGTTTCTACGAAATCGAGCCCATTACTCTGTCGCCATCCCATATTAAAATCAAGGGAAAGGATATTCACATCATGATTTCGAACGATTTGCATTGCAGATTCTACTGTAGTTGCCAAAAGATATCCGTACGGGCAACTTCTTTGATCATCCATATACACATTCATTTTCTAATTCCCTTCTATTTTGAATATGTAACTAACACATAACATATTGCTCCAAGACTAATAAAAGGTCCAAACGGAATGGGCTTTCTTGCTTCTATACGTTTTAATACGATACCAATCCCGAAAAAACAAAGACTAAAGCAAGATGATAAAAATAAAGTTATAAAAACCCCTTTCACTCCCACTATAAATCCGAGTAACGAAAGTAATTTTACATCACCTCCGCCAAGACCATCTGGATGAATCCTTTGCATGCAATATAACAAAATGAATATAGTTCCACTACCAGCTAAACTATCTATCCAAGTAACTAACGGTACAAAAATACATTCTAAAATAAGCAAAAGCGCAAACCAAATTAAAATACTATTAGGTATTAGCATATATACTAAATCTGTAACTGAAATAATAAGAAGTAAAGAAAAGAGCGATAAAATGATGATGAGCTCTCGTTCTATTCCAATTACATATACAGTAAGAAAAAATAAACTCCCTGTAACAAATTCAAATACTATATACAAACTTGAGATTTTTCTTTTACAATTCGTACAACGCCCTTTCTGCATACAAAATGAAATGATTGGAATCAGTTCTTTCGGCTGTAACGTATACTTGCAGTAGTGACAATGCGAACGCGGTGTAATAATAGATTCACCTACAGGAACCCTCATTGCGATTACCATAAAAAAAGAACCAAACACCATACCCACTAACAATGCATATACATAAGTGAACATCCCTTCCTCTCCTTTCCAAAAGAACATAGCAAAAAAAGGAGAGAACTTCTACTTCATATTATCTTTATTCTATAAAAAAAGCAGGCCGTTTTCCGGCCTGCTTTCCCCTATTTTATACGATGAAATATACTGCTTTTAATGGTCCGTGCACTCCGACAACAAGATTCATTTCAATATCTGCAGAGTTACTTGGACCTGTTATAAAGTTAATACAAGATGCAACTGCTTCACCATTTTCTATACGTGAGTTCATATCCTGAACTGCTTGCGTAATACGAGGTACAAGTGTTTCACGTGGAATAATAGCAAAGTATACAGTCGGTAAAAAGTGTAAAGAACGCCCTTGGCCTTTATGACTCTGTACAACAATCGTACCTGATTCAGCTAAAGTATAATCACTAAATGCGATTCCAATATTCGCTTTTTCCGCTATACGCATATTCTCTTCTTTTTTCTCAGGATCCCATACATTTACTTCAACATTTTGCTTTGGAAGCTCTTCTTTAAATAAAGAAGTCAATCCATAGGAATCAAAACGTTCATCTGCTGATAATAGAATAGGTCCTCCGCCGTTTTCAACGATTACTTTTTGAATATCTTCACGTAAACGGTCGTTTGTCGTTTCCACAACAGTTGTATGAATGTTTGTACATTGATTTTTAAATACTTCTAACAATTCTTCTTGTGAATAATCTTTTAACGTTTCTACATTCACATTACTTTTCCATGCTGGACGTTCTACGCCTTCTGTCTTCCGCGCGCGCCCAAGTTCTTTTGCGATATTATCTAGAAAGGACTCACGGTTTTGAATTAATCCTGTCATTATTTGTCCCCGCCTTTCTTATGATCTTTATACCAATCACGGAATCGTTCTTTACTTGGAGCCGGGAATTCACGAATATCCGTCCAGTTTTTAAGTGGTCCAACACCTTTTGATACACGGTTACCAGATGTAAATGGACTCATTGCTGCCGGTGCCATTTTTGATCCCATTTTATATAAAGCTGCTGAAGAAGCACCCATGCTAAACATTTTCATTGCTAATTTTTCTGCAAGTGGGGCACGTCCTTCTTGCTCAACGATAACTTGACGATGTTTTAATAATAAATCATGCAATGGAATCTTTACTGGACAAGCTTCTGTACATGCTCCGCATAAACTAGATGCATAAGGAAGCTCTTTGTAATCATCATACCCACCTAAAAGTGGTGTTAACACTGCACCAATTGGTCCTGAATAAATAGAACCATATGAATGTCCACCAACGTGACGATATACAGGACACACATTGACACAAGCAGCACAACGAATACATTGCAATACTGAACGGAATTCCGATCCAAGAATTTGAGAGCGGCCATTATCAACAACGACTAAATGAAACTCTTCTGGTCCATCTACCTCTTCCTCTTGAATTGGTCCTGCTACTGTTACATAACTTGTTAATTTTTGACCTACTGCACTACGACATAGTAAACCAACTAAAACATCTAATTCTTCCATTGTCGGAACCATACGTTCCATACCCATTACTGCAATTTGAGTTTTCGGAATCGACATAACAAGATCGGCATTACCTTCGTTCGTTACTAAACAAAGAGATCCAGTATTTGCAACAGCGAAGTTACAACCTGTCACACCAATTTCTGCATCCATAAATTTCTCACGAAGCTGTTTACGAACAAACTTTGTCATTTCGTATGGATCATCAGAATTTTCATATCCAAGTTTTTCTTTAAATACATCACGAATTTGCGTTCTGTTTTTATGAAGTGCAGGCGCAATAATATGTGATGGTGGATCGTTATCTACTTGCAAGATATACTCTCCTAAGTCACTCTCTAACACTTCACAACCAATCTCTTCAAGGGCATGATTCATACTAATTTCTTCAGTTACCATTGATTTTGATTTTACAACTTTCTTCGCTTGTTTCTTTTTTGCAACGTCTTGAATATACTTTGCTGCATCCTCTTTCGTTTTCGCAAAGTAAACGTGACCGCCTCTTTTTGATACATTTTCACTTAACTGCATTAAATAATAATCAAGATTTTCTAACGTATGTTGACGAATTTGTTCACCTAGTTCACGCCACTCTTCCCAGTTTCCCAACTCGTCAGCTGCTTTTAATCGATTTGTATATAAACGCGTTTGTGCAGAAGATACTGCTCCGCGCATAAACGAATCTTGAATTCCATCGCCAACGCGATCATTAAATTTTTTCTCACTGATTTTCATAGACATAGCTTATGTTCCCCCTTCATGAGCGACTATTCAAGACCTCAGCAATATGCATTACTTTTACTTCTTTTCCTAAACGCTCAATACGTCCGCCAATGTTTAACAAACACCCACAATCTGCACCGATTAAATAATCAGCACCTGTTTCCATTACACTATCTACTTTTTCATCTACCATTTGCTCAGAAATTGGAGTCATCTTAACTGAAAACGTTCCCCCAAATCCACAACAATTTTGCGCGTTTGGTAATTCTCTCACAGTTAATCCTTTTACGTTTGATAGTAAAATTCCTGGTGCTTCTTTTACTCCAAGCAGACGTGTCATATGACAAGATTTATGAATAGTAGCTATCCCTGGTAAACTTGCACCAACGTCTGTAACTTTTAAAACATCTACAATAAATTGTGTAAATTCATATGTTTTATCAGCAACCTGTTGTGCACGTTTAGCCCACTTCGGATCATCTTTAAAAACATGCGGATACTCATGAAACATTGTCGCACAAGAGCCAGATGGTGTAACGATATATTCTGCATCTTCGAAAGTTTCAATCATATGTTTCATCGCTTCTTTTGCTGCTTCTACATGGCCGCTATTATAAGCAGGCTGCCCACAACAAACTTGTGCTTCTGGAAATTCAATTTCACAACCTAAACGCTCCAATACTTCAACTGTTGCTTTGCCAACGTTTGTTTCAAACATATCGACTAAACAAGTAACAAATAAAGTAACTTTCATAACTATAATTCCCCCTCATTACAACTTCGCCAACAATCATATGGTCATCAGATGACTAAGATTAGAAGAAGTAGGCTCAACCATGGCCTATCCTCTCCCTCTTCTAAGGAAAACGCTTACTTAATCTCTCTCTATTTTATCAGAAAATTAAATTTTTAAAAGATTAAATTACGAATTTATATCTGTTTTACCTGTGACAATATGTTCTACATTTGTTAAATGATCTAGCATTGCTTGCTGCGCTAATTCTACATCTTGCTTTAACACCGCATCATATATGACTTGATGCTCTTCTATAAGTCGTTCTGATGTTGTTTGTTCACCATATAAAATAATGCGTCTTGATTCACCAATCGTTTCAGCAATCATCTCTGAAACGTGATTCATGAGTTCAAGTAAAATGTTATTATGCGAAGACTCTGCAATTCCCATATGGAACTGAAAATCAGCTTTTTCGCCAGCCTTTTCATTTCCTATGCTCTTTGCCATTTCATCTAACCAATGTTTCATATTTTGCAAATTATCTTCCGTACGTTTTGCCGCAGCTGCTCGAACCGCCCCCACTTCAAGCACCTTTCGTACTTCTAATAAATTCAAAATATCCTCTTTCTTCATTAATAATTTATTATTTAATGATTTTGTTAATGAAGAAGAATCGAAATTCTTCACATATGTACCTTCTCCTTGTTTCATCTCAATTAAGCCCATCGCTCTTAGCGCACTTAGCGCTTCACGAACAGCAGATCTGCCAACTTGAAACTGCTCAGCTAATTGATGCACAGGAAGTAGTTTGTCACCAGGTTTTAACGTACCATTTTTAATCATTGTTAAAATAGCTTCAGATACTTCTTCGTAAATTTTTTTCGGTTTAATAGATTTGTACTCCAGTTAAATCACCTCAGTATCTTCCAAACAACAATTGAAACGATTTATAAGAACTTAGCATCCATAACTATTTTAGAACGAATTGGAAAGAAGTACAAATGTTTTGTTCATAAAACCGTCAAATTTTTAATATTTATTTGATATTAATTTATATTTAATAAAAAGCATGTCCTTTTACATTAGAACATGCTTTCCTCATCTTGCACTTTTAATTTAATAATAACTGTCGTTCCCTTACCTTTTTCACTTTCTATTCTCCACTCACCATCATGTATATGAACAATTTGCCTTACAATTGCAAGACCTAAACCTGTTCCACCATGTTGACGACTTCTCGCTTTATCTACTCGGTAAAAGCGTTCCCCGAGATTTTCTAAATGCTCTATATCAATACCTATTCCTGTATCTTTTATGTGCAATTCACAGTAATCATCGATTTGCTTTAATGTTATTATGATGTCCCCGTTTTGATTTGTATAACGTATCGCATTATCTAACACATTATGAAGTACTTGTTGCATACGATCCTCATCAATCATTACGATAATTTCAGGATTTAAATTCGTTGAAATACGAAGTTTTTTTTCTATAAACTGTAACTCGTACGTATCTAGTACATCTTCAATAAGCTGTGAAAAAACGATAGGTTGTTTCTTTAGAGGAAAGTGTTCACCTTCTAGCTGCGCTAGATCTAATAAATCATGAACGAGGCGCTGCATGCGATCTGCTTCTTTATGGATAAGTTGCGTTACTTTTTCCTGCTGCGGCCCCTTCGCTACACCGTCTAAAATAGCTTCACTATATCCTTTAATATAACTAAGCGGTGTTCTAAGTTCATGCGAAACATTAGCTAAAAATTCCTTACGCTTTACATCTTCTGTTTCTAAAGAATTTGCCATTTTATTAAACGCTTTTCCCAATCGTCCAATTTCATCTTCTGAAGAAATTGTAATCCGCTCTGAGAAATCTCCAGTAGCCAAATGATTTGCAACTCGTTCCATTTGCGAAAGCGGTCTCGTAATAGCAATAATAATTTTTCTACCAATCCATATTGTAATTAAAATCATCGCAAGTGCTAACGGTGCTAAAATAAGACCCATATCAAATATTAAGTCTTTTATACTTTTTAAAGGAATATAAGAGTATACAATACCAACTAATTTTTTATTATCTAAAACAGGGATGACAACACCCATAATATTACGATCAAAATGTTCTTCATACCCTATCTTTGTCACAGTTTCCCCATCTAATAGCGCCTGTCTATCCCCTTCACTTATAAGAGAATGATGGTGAACATCAAAAGGCATACATGCGCTTAAATCACGCGGATTGTACACGAAAAGGACATCTGAACTAGATATTTGATCGTATGCCCTTACTTTCTCTTCAAAAGTGGATACTCCTTCATTTTTATCATATTGCGTGGCAAGACGCTTCCCTTCCATTACTAATGAATCTTTTAAATTATCAACGTATAACTTTTCATATGAGTATAAAGATACAAAATAAAGAAAGGAAACTGTTACACATACTGCACATACTACTGTAAGCCAAAGCTTTTGTACCATCGTAAACATACGTTACACCTCGAATTTATAACCTACACCCCAAACGGTTTGAATGTAGTTTCCACTTTCTCCTAGCTTCAGACGCATCGTTTTCACATGCGTATCTACCGTTCTTGTACTTCCTGCATAATCATATCCCCATACCTTTTCAAGCAATTGTTCCCGGCTAAATACTTGTCCATTATGTTGGCAAAGAAAATATAGTAAATCGAACTCTTTTACCGTAAGAGGAATCGTCTCACCATTCGTCTCGATCCTCCTACTTTTTTCATTAATAAGAATCGGTCCAAATTGAATCTCTTCTTGCTGTTCTTGCTTTGTATATCGTCTTAAAACAGCTTCCATACGAGCAATTAGTTCCCCAGGACTAAACGGCTTTACAATATAATCATCTGCTCCCATACGTAAGCCGTTCACCCTATTCCACTCTTCACCTTTTGCTGTTAAAAATATAATAGGTACATCCGACGTTTTTCGAATCTCTTTACAAACTGAAAGCCCATCCATCTCTGGCATCATAATATCTAGTACAACGAAATCGTAATGTTCCGTCTCTAATTTTCGAAGTGCCTCTTTTCCATTTTCAGCTTCTCCCCACTCGTATCCGAAGTTATCTAAGTACATTCCGACAAGTTGCCTCATATCACTTTCGTCATCTACGACTAGCACATTATATTTACTCATTGTCCTTCCCCTTCTCTCTCTATGAGTTGAAACGGTCCTTTTCCGACTTTAATTGTTTGTTTTATTTTCATATTCTTCATATCCATTACGCATACTTCATCGCTATCATAACTAGCTACGTATCCTTCTGCCCCGCTTTTCAAAAATGCAAATGGATTAGATCCTACTTCTGCAAATCCTACCTCTTGATACGTACTTGCATCAAACTTTCTAAGCGTATTCGAACCGTGACTTAGCGCATATACATACTTATCATCCTTTGTTATATTCACTGGCATAAACGGAGCATGTAAAGAACGTACCATTTCTCCGCTCTGTAATGAATACACTAATACTTTCTCATTCACTTGACTTCCATCACCATGTCCGCCAATCCATATTTCTTTCCCACCAGGACTAATCGTCGCTCCTGTTGATGCTGGGGGAATCATAAAGGATTGGATAACCTCTTTTTTCTTTGTATCAATTGTTGTTAGTTTCGTATCATAAAAATTTAGTACAGATAACTGATTATGATGCTCTACCATCGTTATCGGTCCTTTTCCTGTTGAAACACTCCCTGTCTCTTTCCCTTCTATCGTAAAGAACCTTACCTTTTGAGTATTTTGATCGGCAACAAATAATTGTTTTTTATCTTCTGATACGACTACATTCACAATTCCTTTTCCTGTTTTATATTTTTCCACTTGCCTTCCTTCTGCTAGTGAATATACATACATATATTCTAACTGCTTTCCGTATACAAGTATTTCCTCGTTATTTGGAAGTAGTGCAATTCCTGCCATCGGTTCATTTAATTCCCATGTCGCGAGTAACTTTTTAGCTTTTTTATCAATAAAACTAATACTACCTTCCTTTATATTCGTTGTTATAATAACACTTTTATCTTTAGTAATCGGTGTATATGAACTTCCTTGACACCCTACTAATAGAAATAAAAAACAGAGAAGAAAAACATACTTTCTCAAAAGATTCCCTCCATCTTCGGATGATTTCGTTATAATTGTAAAATAACAAATAAATGTGTGGAAAATGTGAAATCTTCCTTTATTAATAAACTTACATATATAATGTACAACAAATAGAATTTGAGGTGTGCAAATTATGCTTTTTCCTGATTTAGCGAATAAAATTGTACGTGAAGTACGCAGATTAATTACTGAAAACATTATTATTATTAATATACAAGGAGTTATTATCGCAAGTACAGATGCGGAGAGAATCGGTCAATTTCATGAAGGTGCACTCCGCTGTGCGAAACAAAAGAACACTGTCATTATTACAAAAGATGATGAACGACGAATGCAAGGTGTAAAAGCTGGAATGAATCTTCCTTTACTATTCCATGACGAAGTAATCGGCGTGATTGGAATTACAGGAGAACCTGAAAACATTTCACAATACGGAGAAATATTACGTAAGATGACCGAATTATTAATTCATGAAAACTACTTTTTGGAACAACTAGAACTTGAGCACCGTTCTTATGAAGCATTTGTCTTTGATTGGCTTCAAAATACAGACTGGTCTCCAAGTTTTCTAGATCGTGCAAAAACGCTTGCCATTGATTTATATAAGAAGAAACAACTTATTTTATTATCAATCGCCCAAGATAATACGATGCTGCAGCGTAAAATTTGGCAACATATGCGCAACATTTTAGCAAAAGAAAATTTATTTGTTCGCTGGGGAAATGATCGGTTTATTTTGTTTACAACAATGCAATCCAAAGAGCAAACCTTTCAATTTTTAAAACGGTTAAAACAAGACTGTGAAACTTTATTTTCTATTACTCTATATATCGGGATTGGACAAACAGTTACGCCAAGCAATATGAACTTATCGTACGAACAAGCATTACGCGCCCTTTCGGTATCACTTGAAACGAAAAAAATTGTATTTAATGAAGATTTACGTTTAGAAATGTGCTTACAAGATATTTCTACCGAAACCCGGGAACAGTTTCTAGAGCGTACCATTGAAAACTTAGTATCATCTCCTGAGCTTATGCACACTTTACGTTTATTTATCGATTATAACCAATCTTATAAGCAGACAGCTGAGCAATTACATATACACATTAACACATTGCATTACAGGCTAAAAAAGATTGAAGAACATACAGGACTTGACCCGAAACAATTCAAAGATTTAAATGTTTTATACTTTGCACTCCTCTTATTAGATAATCATACAAAAAATAACGATAAAACAGATTAATCTTTAGATGATTGTACATAGAAAGAATCACCCAACTTTTTTATCATTATAATGAAAGCACTGTTACAACGTTTTTTATTATGACGAAATACGTTAACAGTTTGAGGGGGATTTCCAATGTTAGAAAAGCAAATTATTGATTCATTCGTATCTATTGTTGGCGAAGAGAATGTAGATACATCCAATATGGGGCGTTTAACTTATAGTTATGATGCCACTCCAAACTTCCAAGCGATGCCTGATGCAGTCATTGCTCCTCGTAATACAAATGAAGTAGCCGACGTGTTAAAAGTGTGTAACACCCATACAATCCCTGTATATGTTCGCGGGTCTGGAACAAATCTTTGCGCTGGAACGTGTCCATTAGAAGGCGGTATCGTCCTTATTTTCCGCCATATGAACAATATTTTAGAAATTAACGAAGAGAATTTAACAATTACTGTACAAGCTGGTGTTATTACACTTGATATTATTAAAGCAGTAGAAGAAAAAGGTTTATTTTATCCACCAGATCCAAGCTCTATGAAAATTTCTACAATCGGCGGTAACATTAATGAAAACTCCGGCGGATTACGTGGTTTAAAATATGGCGTAACACGTGATTATGTAATGGGGCTTGAAATTGTCTTACCGAACGGCGATATCATTCGCACTGGCGGTAAATTAGCAAAAGATGTAGCTGGTTATGATTTAACTCGTTTATTTATTGGTTCTGAAGGAACACTTGGTGTTGTTACGGAAGCTATATTAAAACTTGTCCCTATGCCTGAAACGAAGAAAACGATGCTTGCGCTATATGAAGATATTAACGAAGCTGCTCGAGCTGTTTCTGCTATTATTGCAAATAAAATTATTCCGGCGACACTTGAGTTTTTAGACCAACCAACAATTGAAGTTGTAGAAGAGTTTGCACAAATCGGTTTACCAACTGACGTCAAAGCAATTTTATTAATTGAACAAGATGGCCCGCCCGAGGTTGTCAATCGAGATATCGAAAAAATGGCTAACGTTTGCCGTTCTATGAATGCGGTCGATGTTCGCGTTGCAAAAGATGAAGCCGAAGCAGATGCGCTTCGTACAGCACGCCGTAGTGCACTATCAGCACTTGCAAGACTAAAACCGACAACAATATTAGAAGATGCAACTGTACCACGTTCACAAATCGCTCCAATGGTTGAAGCAATTAATGCAATTGCAAAAAAATATAATATTCCTATTTGTACTTTTGGTCATGCTGGTGATGGCAACCTACACCCAACTTGTATGACAGATGCCCGTAATGAAGAAGAAATGCACCGTGCTGAACAAGCTTTTGCTGAAATATTTGCGAAAGCGATTGAGCTTGGTGGTACGATTACTGGTGAACATGGTGTTGGCGCGATGAAAGCTCCCTATTTAGAAATGAAATTAGGTAAAGAAGGTATCGCTGCTATGCAAGGGATTAAACAAGCCTTCGACCCAAACAACATTATGAATCCTGGAAAGATGTTTGCGAAAGACTCTCGTAAAAGAGTAGTGGTTGAGCGATGAGCACATTAAATAAAGAAAACATTCAAAAAGAATTTAAAGAACGATTAAGTGAAGATGAACTATTAAATTGTATGCGCTGCGGTTTTTGTTTACCGACTTGTCCTACTTACATTCAATCTGGATATAAAGAATCACATTCACCACGAGGACGTATCGCATTAATGAAAGCCGTCGCTGATGGTTTAATTGAGCCGGATGAAGATGTTGAAAATACATTAAACGTTTGCCTTGGCTGCCGTGCTTGTGAACCTGTTTGTCCATCTGGTGTGAATTATGGACATTTATTAGAAGAAGCTCGTGATATTATAAATCAAAATAAAAAGTTCTCAATGCCCGTGAGAGCTGTTCGTAAAGTCGTTTTTGAAGGATTATTCCCGCATCAAAATCGAATGAGAACATTAACTGGACTTATCGGATTTTATCAGCGTTCTGGTTTACAAACGCTAACACATAAAACAGGTATTATGAAGTTATTTCCTGAAACACTTGCAACGATGGATCTCGTTTTGCCAAAAGTACCTAAAATGAAAGCAATGAAAGATCGTCCTGAATTTTTACCTGCTGAGGTGGAAAAGAAGAAACAAGTTGCATTCTTCACAGGTTGCTTAATGGATACGATGTTTTTAGAAACAAATAACGCAACGATGAAACTTCTTCAGTTAGCTGGTTGTGATATCGTTATTCCGAAAACACAAAGTTGCTGCGGGGCATTACATGGGCATGCCGGTGAAAAGAGCGGAGCAAAAGAATTAGCAAAACGAAATATAAAAGCATTCGAAGATTTAAACATCGACTATATTATTACCAATGCAGGTGGTTGCGGAGCTTATCTCGTAGATTATGATTATTTATTAAAAGATGATCCTAAGTGGGCAAAGCGAGCAGAGCAGTTTGTTTCTAAAATTAAAGATATTACTGCTATACTAGTAGAATTAGATTTCCATAAACGTACTGACTTACGACTCACGCCACAAATTATTACGTATCAAGATTCTTGTCATTTACGTAATGTTATGCGAACATCTTCTGCGCCTCGTATGTTACTAGAGGCCATCCAAGGCGCAACATATCGCGAAATGAAAGATGCGGACCGTTGCTGTGGTTCTGCTGGTATTTATAATATTGTCCATTCGGAGTTATCAATGGAATTTCTAGATTATAAAATGGAACGTGTGCATGAAACAGATGCGGCGACAATTGTTACTGCAAATCCTGGATGTCTATTACAAATGAAACTAGGTATTGAACGTGAAGACCTTTCTCATAAAATGAGAGGAATTCACATTGTTGATCTATTATTAGAAGCAATTGAAACCAACTCGTAATAACTCGTAACATACGTAATAATAGGAAAACGGCTATCTCCTTCGTCTATGTAAAGAGATAGCCGCTTTTTTGTCCGCTACAACATTAAGAATATGTTACTTTATTATAAAAAAGAACAACAGAAACATTACAGTTTTGTAAAAATCAATCCAGTATATTCCTCAAAAAAATGCTAAAACCATTGATACAATAGGATTCTTCATTTTTGTTTTAGGTAGATTTATCCAAAAACACCCTCTTAAAATCAAGTATAAAAATGATGAAAATTCCTTTTACACTCTATGTTTCTCTTATTTCTGCCCTTTTCTTCTCCTAGGATAAATTAGGTAATTTTGAAGTCTATGAATTTTTTTCCATCTTTTTTCTCGCAAATTGTATGCTACGATGGATTTGTCAGTCAGACAGGCTGTCAAAAACAAATCGTGTGAAAACAAATTAAAACTTTATATAGGGGGACACACATCATGAAAAAGCGTGTTTTATTATCTGTAGCTGCTGCAACAGCTCTTACTTTAGGAGTATCATCTTTAGATGCACAAGCTGCAACAGTACAACCATCTAACATAAAGGTTCAAAATATTCAGCATTCGAAAGTAATGATGAAACAAATGAGCCAACAAGAATTACAAGCATTCTTACAATCTATGGGAGTTGAATCTTTAGCACAATGGAATCAAGGTCAATTCCAACAAGATTGCTTCATTCCTGGTCAACAGCCTACTGAAAATGTTGTAACTGAACAACCAACAGCTAAGCCAGAAGCTCAAAAGCCTGCTGAGGAAACTCAAAAACCAGCTGAACAAAAGCCTGCTGAAGAAGTAGCTAAACCAGAAGCTCAAAAACCTGCTGAAAACAACAATACTCAAAACGAGACACAAAAACCTGCTGAGCAAAAGCCTGCTGAAGAAGCAAAATCTTTAAGCGAATTCGAACAACGCGTTGTTGAATTAACAAACGCTGAGCGTACAAAACAAGGCTTACCAGCATTACAAATCGATACTGAATTAAGCAAAGTAGCACGCATTAAGTCTGAAGATATGCAAAAAAACAACTACTTTGATCATAACAGCCCTACATACGGGTCTCCGTTTGACATGATGAAGAAATTTGGTATTTCTTATACATCTGCGGGGGAAAACATCGCTCAAGGCCAACGTACACCTGAAGAAGTAGTACAAGCTTGGATGAACAGCGCTGGACACCGTGCAAACATCTTAAATAGTGGCTTCACTCATATCGGTGTTGGCTATGTAGAAAGCGGCAACTACTGGACACAACAATTTATTACGAAGTAAATAGATTAAAAGAGTCTTCTCATGATGAGAAGACTCTTTTTTAAGTTTCATAACTTTCTATTATGTACGCGTAGAAAATGTAGAACATAAACAAAGTAGACCCGCAGCTTATTACACTAAGTAACACATAAAATCCCCACTTCAAGTTCAAAAACAATGAAAATAATATGCTGCATGCCATCACTTGAAAGATTCGCCTACTAACTAAACGGATTTTTTGTAATTTGATCGGTTCTTTCTCTCTATCCTTCACCTTTTTAAACACTTTACTAAACATAAAAAGAAACACACTAATTCCAATCGTTAGTCCTGTCTGAAAGGATATAATATTTCCCAAATTAATAAAGAGAATTAGCATATGGACAAACATCATAAATAAAGTAATACTCTTTATAAATCCACTTATAATGAAATGCTCTCCTTCATTAAACTTATATATATTATGTGAAATAACATATACTAATCCATGTAAAATAATAATAAGGACAGGGATAAATAATACGACAACTTGTTTACTCATAAACTCGTTCGCTCCACCATTCTCGTTCCAATGCACTGCCATACGAGTTGGTAAATATGGATAAATACATAGAGTAAGTAAAAGACAAGCGAAAAATATCCCTAGCATATATTTATATTTGAGCAAGTAATTCTCACCTCTCTTTTCTCTTAATGGCTTCGCCTCTTTTAGAGAAATCCCTGCAAAAATCTACCTTTTCAACTTTAAACTTACACTTTACCCATTTTCTCTTTCAAATTTTTTCATTGTATCGTTTAAATTTGTAGGGAAAGGTATGTCAACCACGATTTCTTCTTTCGTAATCGGATGCAAAAAATTAATCTTCATCGCATGTAACGCTTGCCCGGACATATATTTTGTTTGCCCACCATATAATACATCCCCAACTAAGGGATTTCCATTATAGCTCATATGAACGCGAATTTGATGCGTTCTACCGGTTTCTAACTGTAACGTTACGAGCGTCGCATTTTGTT
Organism: Bacillus hominis; assembly: GCF_030348325.1. Classification (NCBI taxonomy): domain Bacteria; kingdom Bacillati; phylum Bacillota; class Bacilli; order Caryophanales; family Bacillaceae; genus Bacillus; species Bacillus hominis. The sequence goes on along the minus strand of NZ_JAUCFS010000005.1, from coordinate 1,238,465 downwards.
TTTTAAAATATTTCTCTACTTTATAATACGTTATAGCTTGGTCTCCCTTTGGAGAAACGCGGCGCCTTGTAGCATGATGTCGATCTCTTCCGATAGCTGCATCAATTGTCCCCTGCTTCTTTTTTACTTTTCCTTCAACAAGTGCCGTATACGTTCTTTTAATTTTCCGTTCCATTAGTAAACGATCCATAACTGCACCCGCAATTCTATGTTTTGCGAATACAACACCACCTGTCGTATCTTTATCTAACCTATGGATATGACGAACTTTCGTCTCTAAACCTTGCATTTGAAAATGAAAAGCAACAAGATTGGCGAGTGTTCCTGTCCCATTTTTTTCAGAAGGATGTGTATCCATTTGCTCGGGCTTATTTACAACGAGTACGTGATCGTCTTCATACACTACATTTAATTCACCATATTCCGGCTCTACGCCGTACTCCTCCTCCATAAACATATGAACTTGTAACTTATCTCCTTCTTTTAAAAGTTCATTCCATCTCCTCTGTTCTCCGTTAACCGTAACACCTTTTTCCATACGAAGCTGATGTAATAACTTTTTTGGTACTTCCCATTCTACTCTTAACAACGACTCAATACTTATACCATTCCACGTCGCTGGAACCGTAATTTCGCACCATTCGCCCTTTTTCTTTGTTTCCATACTATAATCACCTTATTTCTATTGATTCTCTCATTGTAACGGAAAACATACTTTGATGCACCGTCAAAAATAGAGGACAGTCTTATAATCGACTGCCCCCTCACGCTCTAAGCCTTTTTATCTCCTGCAACACTTCTTCAGCTTTTTGTTCATACAATAAATCTTTAAAGAAATCCGCCAATCGTTTATAGTCGTTGTACGTATCTAATAAGTCGTCTATTTTCTCTCCTTTCATAACTTGCTGCTTTTGCTTCATTTTTACTGGATAGCGATACCCCGATACTTCTTGTATTTTGTAATACTCATCCTCTACTTGAATAACTTTTACAAGTTCCTCTTCTTCCGCATCCATCGTATATCCGTCAAATTCTCTAAGTAGTTCATAAATAATATGAGTCCATTCATCTTTTGGGTAAAACCCTTTTTCCAACCGATAACCGACAATGCGATACAAATGCCCATCTTTTTCTGCAAACTGTACTGTATCATTTAGCTTAAACTTAAAATAACGAAACATTGCCTTCACCTACTTGTATGTATTGTTCTTATCACATACTATTTGCAAAATATAGGCCTCGCTATTCATAAAAAAATACTCATCTTATAGATGAGCATTTTTTACGATGATTTTTCTCTTTTCTTTCGAAATGGTAGCCACCAGTTCCAATCTCCAAATAATTTCATTAAACTTGGTACGAGCATAAGTCGAATAATTGTTGCATCAAGAAATATCGCTAATGCGACTCCAATACCCATCTGCTTTACTGGCAAAATATCAGTAAAGGCGAACGCACCGGTAACAACAATCATAATTAAAGCAGCGGATGTAATGATGCGGCTTGTCGAGACAAGCCCTTCTAGCGTTGCTTGATCGTTATCTCCAGTTTCCTCATATAACTCATGGATTCGTGAAATAAGAAATACTTCATAATCCATGCTAAGCCCAAATACGAGGCCGAAAATAAAGATTGGTAATACAAATAAAACTGAACTCTCATCTAATCCGAAATGACCACCTTCAAATAACCAAATAACAATTCCAATTGTTGCACTTAAACTAAGTACATTCATAATAATCGCCTTTATTGGAATGAGTATCGAGCGGAATGCGAATAATAAAATAACAAAGGTTGACCCAAATATAACAGACATACCAATTGCAACTTTATCTTTAATTTCATCTTCCAACTCTTGTTGGAACGTTGTCATCCCGCCTAAATAATAAGTAACATCGTTTTCTTTATAATTCTTTTTGAAATCACGAACCCATTGTTTTGCAGTTTCTGTACTTGGCTTCGTATCCAAAAAGACTTCCATTGTTGTTTTATTTCCTTTCGTATACGCTTCAAATACAGGAGCTACTTTCGCCGCTTCTGGTGATTGTAACATTCCCGCAACTTGATCTGCTTTCATTCCATTTAGCCCGTCATATACACTTGTCACCTTATATACTTGCTTGTCATCTTTTAACTTTTGAACAACGGCTTCTATCTTTTGTAAACTTTCTTTTTCTGTTATATCATCCTTCGTCTCTACTACTAAAGTAACATCGGCGTGTGTTTTGACAGTTTTATTAAAGGCTTCTTCATACTTCTCAAATGCAACTCTCGTATCACTCTTTTCAGGTAACGCTTCAACACCAGGAAACTGCAAGTTAGCCGTACGTAGCGGTAATAAACAAATAACAATAAATGTTGTAACAACAATAATCATGACGATTGGATGTTTCATTACAAACTGTGCAAATTTACGCCATACATTTGATGGTGTAGGCGCCGCCTGATTCTTTTTTAATATTCTTTTACCAATTAAAGATAATAATGCCGGAAGAAGTGTGAGCGAAAATAGAATACTCATAATAACGACAATCATCCCGCTAATAGCGACAGACTGAATATAATCTATCTTAAAGAAAAATAAGCCTGATAAACCGACGAATACACATAACCCTGAAAATACGATAGCACGCCCTGCCGTTTGATACGTAATCGCTATCGCTTCTTTCACTGTTCTCCTCGCAACTTCCTCTCGAAAACGATTTACAAATAACAGTGCGAAATCAATTGATAATGCGAGCCCAATCATCGGCGCAACATTTAACACGAAAATAGATAGCTCTTTTTCACTACCTATAAAATATAAAATCCCCATCGTACTAATTACACTTAGCGCGCCATTTACAATCGGTAAAATAGATGCAAGCAGACTACCAAATGAGAATAATAGTACGAGAAAAGCAATAGGTAATCCAATCATCTCTGCTACTTTTAAATCATTTTGCGTTCTTTCATTAATCTCTTGATTAATTTTCGGATACCCTGTCGGTGTTACTTTTAATACACTATTACTTTCCTTCTCGATTTTCCCAGCGAATTGTAATGTCTTTTCCATTCGTTCTTTATTTGTTTTCCCGGAAAATAAAATCGTCGCATAACCGATATCATCTTGTAACATCTCTTTACTTTGCATTGGATGATGGAAAGATTCGTATGTTTCCTTCTCTTGAATTTGATTTATTATCCCCTCTATACGCTTTTGGAAATCCTCATGCGAAGTATCCTTTCCCTTCTCAAAAACGAGTAAAAGTGTTTCTTGAGACTGCTTAAAATCTTTATCTAAAATTTCTTTCGTCTTTTGATAATCCCCTTCTGTTTGGAAACCATCACCGCCCAATACTCCTGGAAGTTTTGGAGCAAAAATACCGAGAACTATCGCGAGTAGTAGTAATGCTACGATTACTGTATAACGAAATTGATACAAAAAAGTTCCTAACTTCCCCCACTTATCAATTTTATGTACATTTGTCTTCACACATTTTCACCTACTTTATATAATTCACTTGTCATTTATACTGTATCACATCTCCCCATAAACAAAAAACGTCTAGAAAAACTATAATACTAGTTTTTCTAGACGTTTTTCTATCTCTCGTTATTAAGTCCCAATCTCTCAGTAAGTAAACGATGACAATAAATTGCTATGATTAACAAAATGCCACCTGCGCAGTAACCAGCTAAAATATCAGTCGGGTAATGAACATTTAAAATAACTCTACTTAATCCAATCAATATAATTAATATGCCCATCGAAATCGTAATACCACATTTTCCAGCTATACTTTTCAAATTCGCAGCAATGATATAGGTAAGAAACCCGAATGTCATAATAGATAACATTGCATGTCCACTAGGGAAGCTATATCCAAGTGCGTCTAATGCCTCATTTAACGACGGGCGGTCCCTTTTAACAATTTCTTTTATCCCTTTATTAACAAGATGTGTTACTAAAATACCAACTGGATACACAATCATCGCAGCATAATAACGTTTCTTCCAAAAAACAAGCAAACTTATAACAAGCGTAGTTATTATCCCAATCTCAGATCCCAGCTTTGTAAAGTATGAGAAAAATGTAAGTGAGCTTTCCGTTTGTAATCCTTTTACCATACCCTGTACGTATGTATCCATCATTGTAACTCCACCTACATGTATCCTCCAAGCGATGATGCTAAATAGAACAAACAATAAAACGATACACATTAACTCATACTGATGTAACTTTTTCTTCAATCGATTTCCTCCTACTATGAAAAAATGCGATTTCTACTTTAGAAACCGCATTTTCTTACTTATTTACCTTTTGTTTTCAGCTCTGTCCAGTAGCGATCGTAGTCTTTTAACTTATCGTCTACATCAACAAGCCATTCTGTACGATCTAATTCTTCTTTTGTTAAGAAGATCATGTGATTATCACGATATTCTTTACTATGAAGAGGATGAGCTTTTTCATTTGGATTACTGTAACCAATTGACTCGTAGTTTTTCACACTTACTTTTTCATCTAATAAGTAGTTCATAAACTTCTCTGCAAGTTCTTTATTTTTCGCACCTTTTGGAATTGCTAACGTATCAGCCCAAATTGTGCCGCCTTCTTTTGGTACAACGTATCCTACATCTTTATTATCTTTCGCGATGAACGCTGCGTCTCCAGACCAAACTGTCCCGATCCAAGCATCTTCTGTAATGAATTTTTGTTTAATGTTATCTGTATCGAATGCTAATAAGTTTGGAAGTAGCTTCTGTAAATCATTTGACGCTGTCTTTAACTGTGCATCCTCTTTCGTGCTATTAGAGAAACCATTTTTCTTAAGTCCCATTCCTAATACTTCACGAGAATCGTTTAATAAAGTAACATGTCCTTTATATTTCTCGTTCCATAAATCATTCCAGCTTGTAGGTGTTTCTTTCACATACTTTTTATTGTATGCAATTCCTGTTACACCCCAAGTATATACTAAAGAATACTTATTCTCTGGATCAAACGCAGGTGTTTTGAAATTAGAAACAAGATTCTCGATATTCGGGATGTTCTTCTTATCTAAAGGCTCTAACAAGTCCATCTTCGCCATCGTTTTCACCATGTAATCAGACGGCTGAATCAAATCATATGTTGCGCCACCAGCTTGTAATTTCGCAAGCATTTCTTCATTACTTGCATATTTATCATAGTTAATTTTCACGTTATATTTCTTTTCAAAATCTCTTAAAACTTGCTCATCAAAATTGTCAGCCCAGCTATAAATGTTTAATTCTTCTTTTTTCTCACCACAACCAGCAAGTACACCTGCAGCAAGACTGAAGCTAATCGCTATACCAGCTAATCTCTTCACTAATTTCATCGGTTTATTACCTCCTCGTACTTTCTATATCATTCGTATTATAAAGGAAGGTGTCCTCCAGAGTTTTCTTCACCATCTGCACCTTTGTTACGGAAGATTTCAGATAGCACCATTAATCCTACGATAACGACAATTAATATTGTAGAAAGAGCATTAATTTCAGGTGATACTCCGCGCTTAACCATACTGTAAATGTATAATGGCAATGTTGTTGATCCTGGTCCTGATACGAAGAAACTAATTACAAAATCATCAATTGATAATGTGAATGTTAATAATGCTGCCGAAACAACTCCCGGCGCAATTGCTGGAAACGTTACATAACGAAACGTTTGCCACGGCGTTGCTCCTAAATCATTTGCAGCCTCTTCTAAATCACGTCCCATACTAGACAGACGTGCCGCTAAAATAACAACAACAAATGAAATACTAAATGTAATATGAGAAATAATAATCGTTACTTGTCCAAGTTCCATACCTAATTGACTAAATAAGATTAGTAAAGATAATCCCATTAAAATATCAGGAATTAAAATTGGTAAGTATACAAGACCGTTAATGGCCCCTTCAAAACGATATTTATAACGATGTAAGGCAATCGCAAAAAACACACCAAGAATTGTCGTTACAACCGTCGTTATAACTGCAATCGTCATACTATTTATAAACGCATCAATAACATCTTGTTTTTGAAATAAATCTGTATACCAATGGAATGTAAAGCCTTCCCATTCTGCATTAATGCGCGAATCGTTGAAGGAATATACCATTAAAACCATCATTGGAAAATACAAAAACAATAAAATTAACCAAGAATAAGAAACTAAAAACTTCTTCATCTTTGCCTATTCCCCTCCGTTTCCATCATATTTATATATTTTCGTTGCACGATAATATAAGTAAATTAACAGAACAGAGAATAGAACAACAATCAGAGATAACGCGGAACCAAACGGCCAGTCACGCGAGCCTAAGAATTGATTTTGAATTACGTTTCCGATTAACGCTACTTTCGATCCACCCATAACGTCTGATACAACAAACATTCCGATAGAAGAGACGAATACTAAAATAGAACCAGTAACAATCCCTGACATCGTCATCGGTACTGTTACATTCCAAAATGCCTTTGCTGGTGTTGCCCCTAAATCATAAGCCGCCTCTAGCTTACGCTTATCCAGCTGCTCAATTGCCGCATACACTGGTAAAATCATAAATGGTAATAAAGAATATACCATTCCGAGTATTACAGAAGGTGTATTATATAGTAAATTTAAAGGTTCACTAATAATACCTAGTTTCAATAACAATGTGTTTACAAGACCTTGTGAACGTAAAATAACAATCCATGCGTATGAACGAACAAGGAAGTTAATCCAGAACGGGATCGTTGCCAATAATAAAAGAATAGAACGATATTTACGATCAACAATTGTAATTGTATAGGCAAATGGATAACCGATTAATAAACATAGAACTGTAGTAATAACAGCTATCTTCACTGTTTCCCATAACGTCCCCATATATAATGGATCAAACACACGCGCTATGTTATCTAATGTAAATTTCATCTCCACTGTCCCGTATGCTCCACGCTGCATGAAGGCAAATGCTAATACGAACAGAAGTGGAATTAGGAAGAAGAGTAACAGCCATACGACTGTAGGTAATGCGAGTAATTTCCCTTTCTTCAATTTAAGGTCACCTCGTCCTCTTGCTCCCAACCTACATATACATTATCTCCAATGCTCCACTGCGTTGCTTCTTCAGCAGTTTGGTATGCCATTAGTAATTCCGCTGTTTTCTCCTCACGTACATATAGCTTTTCCATATTTCCAACAAATTCAATATCTTCAATATGCCCAAGGTGGTATTCTTTTAAAATTGGCTCTTCAACCGAGCGAACTTTTACATTCTCAGGGCGAACTGCTACGTAGTTTTCCCCATTTTTCACGATATTATTTTCACCGATGAACGTCGCAACAAACAATGTTTTCGGTTGATTGTAAATTTCTTTAGGCGTGCCGACTTGTTCGATATGCCCTTTATTCATAACAACAATACGATCACTCATACTCATCGCTTCTTCTTGATCGTGCGTTACATATATGAACGTAATTCCTAAATTACGTTGTAAGTTTTTCAATTCACGTTGCAAATCTTTTCTTAACTTAAAGTCAAGCGCTCCAAGTGGTTCATCTAATAGTAATACACGTGGGTTGTTTACAATTGCTCTTGCAATTGCTACACGCTGCTGCTGTCCACCAGAAAGCTTCGAAGGTTTACGATTACGGAACTCCAGTAACTGCGTTAAACGCATCGCCTCTTCCGCACGTTCCTTCTGTTCTGCTGCTGATACTTTTTGCATTTTCATACCGAAACAAATATTTTTTTCAACATTCATATGTGGGAATAGTGCGTAATGTTGGAACACTAAATTCATATGACGCTTGTATGGCGGCAAATCGTTAATCTTTTCATCATCTAATAAAAGATTCCCTTTAGTTGGCGTTTCAAATCCTGCAATCATACGAAGTAAAGTCGTTTTCCCGCAACCACTCGGTCCTAAAATTGTTAAAAATTCTCCTTCTTTAATATCTAAAGAAAGAGGGGGGATAATCACTTGATTTCCAAAATGTTTTTCTACTGCTTCAACTTTAATAATCTTTTTCATTTTCCCGTCCTATCTACCTTAAATTTTAATTTTTATATTCATGAATAAATATTTATTTATGTTCTATAGACTATTTTTTGTTTCGATCCAAACAAAAATGATTATTTAACAAGCGTTCGCTTCTATTCTTTATGTAGTATGTTTGATTCATTTTCGCATGATACATAACGTCGAACAGAAAAACCCCTTCCATTGCGAAGGGGTTATTATCATACGGCTACGCCTACTGATAAACACCATCATCATTTTAACAACTTTCGTATGAATTTTAAAGCACTTTTTGTAGAAGAATAACGAATTTTCATATCGAATGCCGTAGATTGGGCTAAAATGCTTTTATAATGTGAAAAAGTCCGAAAACTTTCTTCCCCATGATAACTACCTAATCCACTACTTCCGACGCCCCCAAAAGGCAAATATGGCGTTGCAAGATGATACACAACATCATTAATACAGCCTCCGCCATATGAAATATTACTCGTCACTTTCTTTTGCATTTCTTTATCTTCAGAAAATACATATAACGCTAACGGCTTCGGATGTTGCTGAATTGTGTCAATTACCTCTTCTATGTTGTCATACTCTACAATTGGTAAAATCGGACCGAAAATTTCATCTTCCATAACCGCATCTTGCCATGTAATGTCTGTTACTACTGTCGGTTCAATATGCAACGTTTCTTTTTTATAATTCCCACCAATTACGGTTTTACCATCTTTCAAAAATGTACATAACCGTTCAAAATGACGCTCACTCACAATTCGTACGTAACTTTCATTGTTCAGCGGGTTTTCCCCATACTGCTCCGTAATTTCATGTCGTAATGCCTCGATTAACTGTTCTTTTACGGAAGAATGGACATACATATAATCAGGCGCTACACACGTCTGACCAGCATTCAAAAACTTGCCCCAAACGATACGTCTTGCGGTTACATCTATTTTTGCATCTTTATGTACAATACATGGGCTTTTACCACCAAGTTCTAACGTAAGAGGCGTTAACTTTTTCGCTGCTGCTTCCATCACAACTTTTCCAACACCCACACTACCAGTAAAGAAAATATAATCAAATGGTTCCCTCAGCAAAGCTGTACTCTCTTCAATACCGCCCTCTACTACCGCTACAAGCTCTTCTTGGAATAATTCATCTAACATTCTCACAATCACTTTTGAAACGTTTGGCGTTAACTCTGACGGCTTTAAAACGACTGTATTGCCAGCTGCCAATGCTCCTACAAGTGGTGCAATTGCTAATTGAAACGGATAGTTCCACGGTGCAATAATAAGCGTCACACCATACGGTTCTGGTATTACTTTTCCCTTTGACCCAAAATGAGTGAGCGCTGTTCGAACACGCTTCGGTTTACTCCACGATGAAATATGTTTCAATTGAAAAGAAATTTCTTTTAATACATATCCAATTTCTGTTGTAAACGATTCGTGAACTGATTTATTTAAATCTAATTTCAAAGCTTGAAATATCTCTTCTTCAAAACGCTGAATTCCATCATAAAGCTTCCTTAAATTATTCTTTCTCGTTTCTATACTTCTCGTATGCCCTTTAAAAAAATATCCCTTTTGTTTACTTACAATAGAAGAAACACTCATTCATTCACCTTCTCCCACTATTTTTATCCAATTCTTTCATTATTTATATAGACTTCATATGTAACAAATTTCTATTCTTAAAGTTACATTATATATAACTTTTCCCTTTATATAAAATTCATTGCTCACAAAAAAACTACCGAAAGAAAATCTCTCGGTAGTTTTACTGTATTAACGGTATAAACGAACAGCACCTGCAGAGTTATCATCAGCTTGTCCTACTACTTCAAACTTCAGACCAAGCTTCGGTAAAATACGTCCTGCATCTGGAATTTGCTCATTAATATACTTTTTAGAGTCATCAAACTTCGGTACTCCTGGTAATCCATCGTATACGAATGTGCCACGCGTTGGAGATACAACTTTCCAAGCTGGCGTTTTGTCGAATGAGAACGCCGCATCAGCAATTTGGAATCGCGTACTGCTTTTAAATGTTGGTTTGCCATTTAAAGTTCCTGCAATTGCTTCTGGATGAGAGTCAACTACACCAAGGAAACCATGTCCTGGATGTATGCCAACCCAGTTATCTGTGTAAGCTGAATCCGCATACCATACAACCATACCAGTGTTATATACTGGACCGCGAGCAAATTTCAATGCGTTATCTGAACCCGCATAGTTTCTCCACTCTACATAGTAGTTATGCTTTTTCTTATCCATTCCGTTAGATGCAACGAAACCGTCCAATTTGAATTGTGGTGTACCTTCTGCATCATCAGAGAATGCAACATTTCCATCTACAGTTAGTGACGCATTATCAAGTGTAAATCCATTTAACGCCAATCCACCGTCTGTAATATATTCAAATACTAGTTTCACTTTCTTACCTTTGAATTGACTTAAATCATATGATTTATCAACCCATTTTCCATTTGTCGTAGCTGCATTTCCACTATTTGCTTTCTCACCAATTCTTTCAATCAACGTTTTTTGTCCATCTTCTGTTACAGCGTGTACTTCAAGGAAATCGTACTCTGCTTCGATTTCATACAATGACTTATAATCGAATTTTGCAGTCGTTGCTTTCGTTAAATCGAATAGTGGCGTTTCCATCGTTGTATGAAGGTCATCACCTTTTGTGCTGTAGTAATACTGTTTACCAAATGCAGGCTGAATTCCTTTTACCTCTTTATCTGGTAAGTTAACACGAATCAGACCTGGACGATCTGACTTCGTAACACTTTGGTCTAAGTATGTTGCTAGACCGATACCTTTATTTAATTTCTCGTAATCTACCTCTACGATATTTGCCCAGTTACCACCTATTGTTTTTTGGAAAAATTCTTTATTTTGTGGTGATAAACTCGTTGGCGTTGTTCCTGCGATTTTACCAGCCCAACTTCCGCCACTCATAATAGACCAAGCTTCAACCGGCTCACCATTACCGCTATATTGTGTATCATACTCATCTGGAAGACCTAAATCATGGCCGTATTCATGTGCAAATACACCAACTGCGCCATCTTCTGGTTCAATTGTGTAGTCGAATGCTGCCATATTTCCGCCCCAATATGGAACTTTCGCTTGTGTACCTGCGATTGGGAATGGATTTGGTCCAACTGTCCAGCGATGTGACCAAATTGCATCATCACCTAATTTACCCCCGCCTGCTTCTTGTCCAACGCCCGCATGAATAATCATTAAGTGATCAATTAAACCGTCCGGTTGATTTTTATTTCCATCAGCATTTACATCGTATTGATCAAACTGATCAAACTGTGATAAATCAAGTCCGCTATCTACAGCTGCTTTTAATGCATCTTTTACTAGATCACGTGGTCCTTTTGGTCCTTTATTATCATGACCTGTACCAGCATCAGCACCGTAATCAGCTGCTTTACCAGGAACCGTTAACCATTTCGTAACTGTTCCATCCACTGTGTAGCTACCACCTGATTGCTCTTCATAATATTGTTTAAACGTTTCAATTTTACTTCCATCATCTAGTGTAAACGGCTCGTTACCGAATAACATTTTTTCATAGTGTTCTTTATTAAAGTCGTTGGAATACATGTAACCAGGCTCTTTATCAATATTGTTATGTTTGAAATCAGCGTACTCTACAAGCAAAACAAGTACTTTATCTTTACGAACTTCACCGTTATATTCTTTTTGTTTAGCAGGTGAAGTTGGCACTTTCCCATTTAAGCCGCCTCTAACTGGACTTGTTCCTGCTACAGTCCCGTTTGCTGGTTGCTCTGATTTTTCTTTCGTATCTGTTTTTGCATCTTTCACTTTCTTTAAAAAGTCAGATGCTTCTTTCGTAAGTGGATCCCCATTTGTCTCTTCTTTTCCAGGATTTTCTCCCTTTTTCTTCTCTACATACTTCTCAACAGCTTTCTTTGTTTCTGTCTCTGAAGCAGATGAATCAATTATCCCACGTTTTTTTAGCGCATTTGCTAATCGCTCTTCTGGGATTAAGTGATCATCAACTGGGCTTGTAGCTGTTTTATCCCCAGGCGTTTCTGCATACGCAGACTGGCTTCCAGCGCCAAACGAAAGGCCTAAAGCAGCTGTCAAAGCAATTGTTGATAACACTTTAAATGGTTTCTTTATCATCCCTTATTTCCTCCCCTAAAATCAAATATGTATTACATATTTGATTTTATTAAATATTCGATATATTTTCAATATTTAGTCACATTATGTAATTTTTTTAATATATTTGTAAAAATTTCATAGTTAGCATACGAATATATCACAATTCAACAATGTTTTCTGAAAATATTGAAAAGTTTTGACAAAAAACTTATAATTTCCATAGAGGGAATTTAATGGGGATTTTATCTTTGTTTCATCTACACAATATTCGATAATTTGACACATAAAATATAAAATTTGGTTAATTATCGTCTACTATGTAGCAGCAATTATGACCAATAATTAGGGAGGAATTACATTTGTACAAAGATAAGGCTGACTCACTAGATCAAGAATGGATTGATTTAATACTTGAGGCTCTAGATGCTGGCATTGCCCTGCAAGATATCGAACACTTTTTCCAACGTATGAAGCATACGAGCCCGGCTCAATAGCTCGTTCTTTTTAGCGAATTTTATGTTATAATAATCACATCATAAGACGACTACATATTGATAGAAAGGTGCGCAAATATGATTGGAGAACGTATAAAACGCCTTCGTTTACAAAAAGGCATTTCACTAACAGAACTCGCCGAAAAAGCTGGTGTCGCTAAATCTTACATTAGTTCTATAGAACGAAATTTACAAAAAAACCCTTCCATTCAGTTTCTTGAAAAAATTGCAGCTGTTCTACAAATTCCAGTTGATACTTTACTTCATGATGAAACAACAACGGAAAGTCATCTAGACTCCGAATGGACACAACTCGTTAAAGATGCGATGAGCTCCGGTGTCTCAAAAGAACAGTTTCGTGAATTTCTCGAATTTACACAATGGAAGAAAAATCAAAAATAATACATACGGGGTGCATATAGCACTCCTTTTTTCTTTATAAAAAAAAGCGGGGGATACCCGCTTTTTGATTTATTCTCTGTCTTCGCCAGCCACTTGGTTAGCATTGAATGTCCATTCTAAGTTTAATGAATCGCCTTGGAAGATATTTTGATCTTTTTCATTATCTACGAATTCAAACTGTACCCATAGGTAATCCTCTGTGCCAGCCTCTAATCCACCCTTTTCTCCCCACTCAGGAGCAAAGATGTCTTTAGCTAAAAGATCTGGATCTACATTTTGTAAATCCGCTAAAGTTGTTTCATATACAGGCTCACTTTGCTTATCCCAATTCCAAAGGAATTTCACTTTAATATGCTTACCAAAGTCTTCACCAGCATTATTACCGTTTGCATCTGTAACAGTATACTTTGTCGCTAATTTAACGTCTTTAATCGCTAACGTACCACTGTTCTTTAATAAGAACTCTTTCTTAACCTTATCCCCTGGTTTTAAATCTTTAATATCTACAAGCGTTTTAGGGTCTAATGTAAGATCTAACGTCCCAGCTGCAAATGTATTATTTGACACTTCTTTATCGCTAAAGAATGCAAATGTTCCTCCACCAATTAAAGATAAACCCAATGCTGCTGATGCAACTCCCATACCTAATTTCTTTTTCAGACTCACAATCAATTCCCCCTAGCTGTTTTTTGTATTTTTATCTCTTATTTCAAAATAAGAGGTGTAACTAAAACTATATTAGCTTAGCTAATATTTGTTCTTTTTCAAAAACCTTAAGTTCATTATAACGAACAAAACTATATAAGTACAATGTATTTTTTGATTATTTTTATTTCTCAACATTTTTCTCTTTTTTCAGAAAGTTATTGAGAAATAAAGTGAAACTTTAATCAGTGGGGGTTTTGTTCATCCCCCACTGATTATTAACCTTCACCAAGTGGTGGGCTGCCAACTAACTTCCTCGCATTCGTTAAATTTTTGGGTGAAGGTCTTATACCACGAATAGTGAAATAAGAAAAACAAAGCAAATAGATAAGTAGTAGTTCTCTCTCACCTATTTGTCTTATGATTGTATTTATTTCTTCCGAAATGCTGCTGTATTTTACTTACTATTCCTATCTCTTCTGTTCTTCTTGCTTCTTACTCTCTTCTAGCTTTTTCGCTTCTTCTTGCTTCTTACTCTCTTCTAGCTTTTTCGCTTCTTCTTGCTTCTTACTCTCTTCTAGCTTTTTCGCTTCTTCTTGCTTCTTACTCTCTTCTAGCTTTTTCGCTTCTTCCAGTTTCTTACTCTCTTCTAATTTCTTTTGCTTCTCTGCCTCATTCACTTGCTTTGCTGTTTCATCTACTAATAATTTCTCAAAAGCTTGAATTTGTTTATCAATCACCTGCAAATTAACCTCTTTATCAACATACTCACAGTTTTCTTTAACTATATGAAAACCAGCATTCACATACGAGAATACTTGCTTATTAGATTCACTTTCATTTTCCTTTAACTCTTCTTTCGCTTTGTTATAAGGATTTTCTATTGATTCATATACTTTTTGTAACAACTCTCTCTCAGCAGCTATTTTCTCACGCCCTTGCTTCCATGCAACAAGCACCTGCTCTAACTCTTGAGTAGAAGTGAAAGTTAATTTCGATTTCATCTCTTCATACTCATGCAAAATAACTTCCTTATGTTGTTTAGCTTGTTCTGTCAACTGATCAACTGTTTTTGGAAATATACTTGCTGTAGAAATAGTAGCCTGCACTTTCGTTTCATGAATGAAAGCTGCTTCTGTATAAGTCATCATTTGAGAACCTAAATAAAAAGTAATAGAACACAAACATGGCAATATAAGCATCTTTTTGAATTTGCGAGGTGTCTTCAGCATTTTAATCTCTCCTATCGAACAACTTGTTCTTTATCAAGAACTATAACTTTATTATAATAAAGTGAATTACAAAATGATATAAAAATTATGTTTCTTTTTACATTTCTCTTTTAACACAAAAAGAGACTACCACTTGATAGTCTCTTTTTATTGTCATTATTATTTCTCTGTGCCATCGCCTTGCTGTGCTTCAAACGTCCATTTTAATTGTAACTTATCGCCTTGGAATTCATTTTGATCTTTATTGTTATCCACAAATTGGAATTTCACTGCAAACTTATCAGAAGTTCCTGCTTTAATACCTTTCTCTCCCCAGAACCATGAAGAAATATCATTTTCCGATGCAGTAACTAGTTCATCTTTTAACTTATCTAACGTTGTTTCTTTTACAACTGTATCGTCCTTGTCAATATTTTTCAAGAAAATGACTTTAATGTACTTACCAAAGTCTTCCTTATTATCCTTCTTCACATCATCTACAGTATACTCTGTTTTTAATAGCACTTTTTTAATATCTAATGTACCTTTATTGTCTAATTTAAATTCTTTTTTAATTGTATCACCAGGTTTTAAGTTTGCTACATTAACAATTGTTGATGGATTTAATGATAAATCAAGCGTACCAGCCGCAAATGTATTATTTGACACTTCTTTATCGCTAAAGAATGCAAACGTTCCTCCACCAACTAATGCTGCTCCTAGTACTGCTGATGCGATACCCATTCCTAATTTTTTCTTTAAAGTCATGTCCAAATCCCCCATAATATATATTTGTTAACTTCCTACCGGAAAGTATAACCAAACGAACTAGACAGATTGTTCTACTTTTTTATCTTTCTTTTCTCCGTCGATGCTACGAATAGCGCCCAAAATAGAAAACGCGGAATAACCAAGTAAAAAGACTCCTGGAATAATAAGAAGTAATGCTGCTCCCGCTTTTGAACTCGCATAATTCAGTCCATAACCAAGGTATGGAACTGTAATATCTGCATACTTTCCGATTACATTCTCTGCAAGTACTGGTGCTAAATCTGGTCCGTTGTTGTTATCCCCTTTTGTTTCATACATTACTTTTCCATTTGTATCTTTCACACCGATAATACGGTGAGTGACAATTTTGTCATCTTTCTCTTTAAAGGTAATAACATCACCTTTTTGATATTTAGAACCATCTTTCGTTGGCTCTATCGCAATGATTGATCCTGTTAAAAATGTTGGTTCCATCGATCCTGAAAGAACGCTCTTAAATTGATATCCCATCACTGTTGGATCACCACCACTCGCTTTTGAAGAAATAACTACAAAAGCTAAACAAACCATTACCGCAAATAAAACAAATGAGATAACGTTGCTAATCACCTTCCAAATTAATTTCATCGTCTCTCTCCCTCTCCGTTGTTTTATATTATTTGAAGTATGCAATATCCACCTTAGTTCTTTAACGAGAACACAAGTAAATAATATAACGAACAATATAGAAATGCAATAAGAAAATTTACAATTATTAGTTATTTCGTAAGGGTATATGAGCAGAAAAAAGACCGTGACAAAATCTCATCACAGTCTCCATACTAGCAATTTATTTTTCTTCTGATTTCATTCCTTGTTTATTTCGATGCAGCACTACATATAAAATGGCTCCAAATAATACAATAGCACCTATCCCAACACTTATCACTTTCACATTGGATTCCTTTACTTCAGGTGCAACTGTATCTTTTTTAGGCATCGCAAAAGTAACATCTTCTTTTGAAAGAACATTTATAGTCGCAATCGTTTGATTATTTTTTATAATATCTACCGCACCAACTACTTCACCGCGATGAATTCCTTTTTGGTACAAAGCTTCTTTATCCACTGGATTAACCCGAAAAGCCGTTTTTACATTTTTTCCTTCATCTTTCTTTAGCATAAGCTCAGCACTTTTTTCGAGCTCAGAATCAACATCTTTATTTAAATACGTTGTCTTTTGATGCCAACTATGTTTATCTAGTACAGTTTGCTTCGTAAATTGCCCAAAAGAATATTCCGCCATCTGCTTCAAATCTTCATAAATTTCAGGTCTTTGAGAAGCCATTACTACATTTATAATACGGTTTCCGTCTTTCTCATTTAATAAAACGAGCGTATTGCGCGCTTCATTCGTAAACCCTGTCTTACCACCAATGCTATATGGATTTTCAAAATAAGTAGACTTATTAAAAATAGACACTGTTTGCGTAGATGTCGTAACCGTCGTTCTTTTCGTATTCATCGCTTGTAAAATTTCAGGATACTTTTGCACACCTCTCGTAATCATTGCCATATCATATGGCGTCGTATAATGATTTGGATCATGCAATCCATTTGGCGTTACAAAATGGCTATCTTTAGCCCCTAATTGCTTCGCCTTTTCATTCATCATATTAGCGAAATTTTCAACACTTCCTCCAATACGCTCCGCAATCGCATACGACACATCATTCGCACTCAGCACCATTAAAATCATAAGTGCGGTATTTCTATTAATAGTCTCACCAGGTTGAAACTCAATTTGATAATTACTCTTCTCTTGATCTAATGCTAATTGTGAAAACGTAAATTGATCCTCTGGTTTCGTATGCTCCATCAGTAAAATTGCCGTTAACACTTTCGTCATGCTAGCAGGAAACGCACGATAGTGTGCATTTTTGTCATACAACACATCTCCTGTTTTCGCATCAATCGTAGTCGCAAACTGACTAAAAACATTCGGCCCTTCGGCAGGCGGCGGTGCCACTTGCTCCGGATTTACTCCAATATTCGTCTCAGCATATAACGTCATAGGTGTCAAAAAAAATAAACAAATAACCATAACAAAAACCGAAATTTTCTTAAAATTTACCATATGACTCTCCCTTTTCCCTTTACTTTCACATTCTACAAAATAACTCTACCAATCTATATGTAATTTGTATTAAATTGGAAGAATATTCACTATTTTTTACTATATCACACTTTTACGATGAAGAACATAAATATACAATAAAAAATAAGAAGGAATTACTCTTTCTTATCCTTCTCATCAATCAACGAATCTATTAACTTTTGCCCAGCTTCCTCGGCTGTAATCTCATCCGTCATACCCATAAACGACCAACCTTTAGAATCGACCCACTCAACAAACTCGTGCAAAAACTCATCATGCGTCACATCCACATCAAGAATCGAACCATTAATCGAAATCGTTCTATTTCTAGACACACGCATTTTAAACGTTTTTCTTACCATTACAATTATTCTCCCTCTACTCCTGAATATTTATAAAAATCTTGTACTTCTTTTATACATGATTTCTTGAAAATTGTAAAAAGGATATATTGGCCAATTTGCATATTAAAAATGAAAATCTCTTATTCTACATAGCCATCACACGTTATACAATTTGTCATACATTACTAAATACATCCGTATAAAAACAACACAACTTACATTTTATCACATCAAATACACTTGGCTTTCGTACAATTAAATGGAATATATTAAAAAATACTAAAAATGAGGAGGAACTCCATGGCGCGTTGTACGTATTGTAAAACGAAGTGGAAAATAAAAGATGTATAGTCGATACTCATAACATTTGAAAAAGATTGTCCGTATTGTCTTGGACGACAATATATATCAAAGAAAACATTGAATGCCATGCCAGAACTTATAAGCTTACCTTTACACTTCTTATTCCCTTTTCTAGTTGATTTGAGTGACGAAGGTCCTTTGGATTGGTATCGGAAAACATAACCGCTTTATTCAAAACCAGCTTGCTATTAAAATCTCTTCTTATTATATATTCCCGAATACACTACTAGCGTAATTCCAAATACTTTCCCTTTAAAAGATTACTATAAAAATATTGTAAAATTTCAGTTAATTATATATAATTACTTTAGCATAATGATTAAAAATGCTATTACATAAGCATTATTGAAGATCCCGTAGCTCAGCAGGGAGAGCGCCACCTTGACAGGGTGGAGGTCGTGAGTTCGAGCCTCTCCGGGGTCATAAAACTCAATAGTATCAAGGCTTGATAGGACATTCTCAAAAGCTAAAACTGTGGAGGTCTCCATCAGACACCACAAGTTAAAAGAGGACTACTTCTAGTCAGCTAATTAGCTGGCTCAGGGGTAGCCCTCTTTTTTGTTTCTATAAAATCGAGAGGCAACGGTTAAAAGCTATCTCGTGTATCGCCAACGAACAAGAAAGACAACGTAGTCACAAGAAACACAAAGTTTCACTAGCTAAAGATTTTCTTTAACTATCTGCAACATAAGGACCTTCTTACCCAGAAAGAAAATCCTATTCATAAAATGAAGCTGGCTAAGTAGGATTTTTGAAGGGATTAATTCAAATTTCCACATAAAATTTTAATGTTTACTAATAATATACTAGATGATATCTATTACTAACTTTAATAAACATTATAGTTTAATATTTTAATAGTACTTCCTGTATCTTCTACCGTTATATTAAAATTATATATTTTATCTTGCCAAGTAAATTGCCCGGATGTATCGTAGGTGTTATCTCCATTATCTACAATATTATAATCATCATAGTCCCAAGGCCAATCGACATTATCAATACCTTCATTTTGTTTAACGACTTCCTGAATAGCTACTACAATGCTTCCTTTGTCAATATTTTCGGCATCATCGGATGTTGAATTAGAGGAACAACCAACTAACATAATGGGAATTATACTTAGAACAATTAATAATAATCTTTTAATCCTAAACACTCCTTTTTATTTTTTAATTTCACAGCATTAATTTTATCGCAATAATAATTCTCAATCACTATAATATAACAATTTACCAATGATGTAAAAATAGTATGATTAATCTAGGTGTAGTTGCTCTCTTAGAGTTTCTAGCGTTTCTTGTTCTTCCATATTCACTAGCTCTCCACTTCAATAGAATTCTAATAAAGAAATTCAGTACTGTTTATTATTAGAATCTTCCTAAACTCCAACATTATAATGTAATTCTTATCACACATTTCCCCACATACCGGTATAGCTACTACTATCAGCAACATAATACATGAGAAAACCGCCCCAAAAATACCTTTTGGGACAGCCTCTTTTTTATATCCAATCTATATACTAATCCCCGCTAACTCACTCATTTTCTCTAGCGCTTCATCAAAATGCTGAGGTTCAGCAATTACATGATCATTTTCATCATAAATATACATCTGTTTCTCGATAAATTTCAATCTGTATCCTCCGTTGCCAAGTTGTACATATTTATCATTCAATGCTCCAATTGAATCTATATAGCTACAAGCAATTCCTAGTTGTTTTAATCCTGCATATATTGCATAGCTGTAATATTCCTGACAATAGCCGCTCGTCATCGTAGTATCAAGAAGTAGAATATCCTTATCCTCATAAAATCGAATAAAGCGTCTCTTTCCACATCGTTCCTCTAAAATGCTCGGATATTTAATAAAATATCGTCTCCAATCCATTACATCACTTTCATTAATAATTCGTTGTAAATCTGCTTGGATTGAATGTAATTCTACTTCATCTAATAGTTCTTTCAAATACGATACATTTTCATGACGTAAAAAACGTTTCCAACTAATATCACGGTCAAATCCTTCAATTAAGAAACTACGATTTTGTCCAGCTTGTATTAAATAATCTCCGAAGGTAAGTAGTGCTCTACTTAATAAATTTGTTGGTACATTCAGCTTAGTTGATCCAAAAATAGCAATAGACTTTTCATAGTAAGTCACGAAGATTTCTTGTTTTTCTCTATGATCGTCCTGCGCAAAACTCGCTACGTCATTATCATCCATATTACTAAATTGGAGGAGAAAACCAATATCTCCCTCAAAATAACTATAGTCTTCCGCTTTAAACAGTATTTCTTCCCATTGTTGATTACTACGTATTAATTGCGCCTTAATTTGTTCTTGGGTGATCTGAGCTCCTAAAAATCCTGTTAACTTTATCGAAGGGTCAACTAAATAAGAATTTATATCCTGTGCTTGTGTAATGAGCATATCGATCGTTTGGATTGACTGCATAAAATCTTCAACACGATTATAAACCGTATTCACAGTTACATTACGAATAAAACGCATCCATCTCTCAAAGCTTGCAAGATCATTATTAAAGAGACTAATATAGGATACAATTGCATATAATTGCACACGCTCAGTATAATTCAACTGACCTGTAATTGTTTGTGTAATAAGCTTCTTTATATCAATAACTGTCTGTTGGTTAAATAACTCATCACTGCATAGCATATTCATTGTTACTTCAATATTCTTAATCCAGGCTTCATCGTCGATAGATACATTTGCTAATTCGTCAAATCGAATAGCTTCTTCTCCGTTAATAGCTACAAAGAGTCGATTACGATTTTCGTTATGACGTGCTAACTGATTATAAAGGAGCGCATAAAAAAAGTGTAAAAAGGACTCATCATAACTTTTGTGCTGATGCTTCCAAAAAAAATCGGACCAAGCTGTATCGATTTTCTCCAAAATATCTTTTTCATTCACTGTATGGATACTTTCTAGATACTGCTGAAAACGTGCTTTAAAATTTTCAAATGGTGTAAGTGGTTTACCTCTTGAATTCATTTTAATATATAGCGTATCTTCCAAATGGAATAAATCTAAGTCAATAAATTGAAATGTTATTGGCGCTTTAGTTGTGAGAGTTCCAAATATCCCACTAGGGAGATTATGTTTACTAGCAAACTCGTGAATCAGATCTATCATCGTTAGCATCGACAAAACTGTTGGATCATGAGCCCATCCGTAATAAAAATTCGCTTCATTATAAATTTGTTTTGATAATGATGTTTTCGTTAAATCAAGATCTGTTAGTGAGACTAGTAGTTTACAAAACTGCTTACTACTTAGGCGTGTTTCATAAGAAAACTTTTGAAATATTTCTTGATTTGCAGCCAATTTTTCTTCTTTTAAAGCAAAATACCAATGTAATAAAAACAATGTCGTTAAGCGTTGCTGTCCATCTAGCGGAGCAAATTGCTCCATTTCATTCACCGTTCCATAAATGAAATCTAACTCTGTAGGATTATTTGTTTGAAGTGCATCAAACAGCACACGTAAAAACTCACTTCGTATATGTTGTGCTCCTTCTCTTCCTTGTGCATAATCACGCTGAATAATTGGGATTGTAATATAATATTTGTCAATTAACTCCCAAAAAGAAAACACCTTTGATTTTTGCATCTTATATCACCTAGCTCTCTATTGGTATTGTTAAAACAGGTTTCAAAACATCCCCTAGATTTTTCATATATGCCTTACGATCTTCTTGATTCCAATGATGAATCTGTTTCGTTTGTTTACTATAATATTTTAAAAATACATTTTTAGTACAAATTGGAATGTACACTCCATTTTGATCACGTAAAATAATTTCCTCTCTCTTTTTCGGAAAAATCACATTTTTATAACTACGATTCGTCTTCGCATCCAATAACGTGCAATTCGAGATATGATTTGAATACCCTTCACCAAAGTAATCAGTAATTTTTTGTTGAATTTTTTCAAACTTTTCTGCTTCTATTTCATCTTTCAACAATGACATTTCATATTTTTTTAGTTCTTCTTGAAATACTGCATCCTCTACATAAACTAAAGAATCTTGAATAAATGAAAGCTGTTCATCTCGTTTCACCAGTACTTGACTATGTAGCGCATGAATATGTTCAATATCCCACTTTTCATTTTTAAAACGCTCAAAATCAAAACGTTGCTTAGAATGTTGATCTCGTTGCAACGTCATAATATTATGTAAGACTAAAATTTCTTTCACCTTGGAACGCTCTAGATCATAACTAAGTTCAGAAACATTCCAATTACGTAAACGGTTTTTAATCCTTTTATATAAAGATTTTACAAATTCATCTTTTTTCATCGACTTCGCATCTTGTAAAATACTCTGAATCTGATCAGAGGTATTAAGTAAATATCCAATCAGATGATACAACTCACGATTTTCAAACCATTCACTCAATTGATAATATAAAATTTGGATTTCAGACCAAATTGTCTCTACTACTTCATATCGCATTTCCCCTTGTTCAGTACGGCGCTCTATCTCATCGTGGAATGCATGAAACGTACGATAGGAAGTATCCATATCAATTGTTTGAGCAAAATTATCAACCACTAATTCAAACAACCATTCAATATGATTTTCATATTTCCCTTGTGTTGACTGTAAAAAATACCAAAAGTTTGGATTTTGCAAATGGGTTTCTATTGCATCCCATTGAGTTGCCAATTCTACTTGTTTCATTTTTAAATACTTATGCTGCGTTATGTCTGGACCTAAATTATTTTTGCTCAGAAATAAAGCTTTAATTAATTCTGCATTTGTTAACGGGATTTTCCCGATATTAATTCGCGTGAATAAGTTAATAGGATCATAGCCTTTATCAAGTTCATACCAAAGTACCTTTACTTGATCGGTCAATCGCTGCCAAATATGAATTGGTGCATTCTTGTCCTCATGTCGCTGAAACCAATTACCAATTGTTTCGTATGCATTATACATATGATAAAAATCTATATTTTCGTTCCGCTTTACATCTCCAGCTTTTATATTCGCAATATATCTTTCACTTTCTGGCCTTGTTGCATATAACATCGTATACCCTGTTTCTTCATAAAAAGGAATTAGAGATTGAATATATTTCACGATTAATAATACTGTCGTTAAACGTTGCTGCCCATCAATAACTTCTATCCCCTTCTCCTGTTCTTTTACTACAATGGGTTGTAACCAATAAAAATCTTCTTTTTTCGGATCCATCTGATGAAATTCCCAAATATCATCTAATAACTCTGTTACTTGTAACGATGTCCAACGATATCCTCGTTGATATGCAGGAATCCAAAAATGAACATGTTCTTTCATTATTTCTCCAACACTCTTTGGAATTAAAACGGTCAAAACATACACTCCCCTTCAGCATTATTTAAATTTCTTCTCTTTTATCTTCTATTACTAAAAAATCTTTTAACACTAAATTTTTCCTCTTCACAAAAAATCAGACCTTATTTTGGTAAATTAATAAACTTTAAAGAAATAAAAAAAGACGTTTTACTAACGTCTCTTTCTAATTTATTATACTATCTCTGAATTTCTATTTCCTCTATCAAAATTAAATTACTTCCCACCAAACATCTTCTCCAAAGACTTCGCATTAGCAAATAACAATTCTTGTAGGTTGTCATCAGCTACGATTTTGTAGTCGCCATCTTTGTTTTTCTTTAAGTTCAATGTAACTTCGCGAGTTGCCATTGCTGCATCTTTATCCGCTAAGTTTTTGATGATAGTTGATGTCATTGTTTTTTCTATCGTTTTTTCGGATTGCTCTTTGTCTTCGCTAAAGGCACTAGCGAAGGCCATTGGCATAACTTCTCCCATTGCTTTTGTTACGGCAACAGATAAATCAACAGATGTAACTTTCACTTTAACTTCTGCTTTGTCATCCTTTTTTGATACTTCTTCTAGCTTTTCAAATTTAAAGCCCTTCGTAATTGCGCTTAGCATCGCTTTTCCGTCAGCATCATCTGTTTTTTCATTTAGTTTACTGAACTCTTTATCACTTTCAACAAATGTACGAGCTTTTTCTAAATCATCTTTTTGTATCGCTGTTAAAAATTCTTCTACAGAGTCTTTCGGATTTGCACATCCTGCTAGAACACCAACTGTTAATCCTACTACCATCATTAACAGCAATAATTTCTTTATCTTTTTCACATTCATTCTCCTCTTATCTTTTCTAGTAAGTCAACACTATACAATAGTATGAAACTGACATTACAAACATTTTTTAGTATATCATTTATATGATTTGTTTTCTATTCTTTCCAGACAAACAAAGAGCCTTGCAACATTTCTACAAGGCTCTACTTATACATTCTCCCATCAATCCGTATCCGTCGCACAAATTAACCACATTTTATGCTCCTTACTATCTAACAACATCCAAGTAACATCCCATGCAACATCGTAAAACCAATCTGTCCAAGGGCAATCACTTTCAAATACTCTAATATCTTCGTATCGATCTTGAAACATGTATTGACATACATTGACTGCTAATTGCTTGGCGACAACCGGACGTTCTTGAAATTCTACATATGCTCCGCCCCACAAAATTTGAGCGGCAATGCTACCATCAAGCATGACTGCCTGATGTTCTTTAAAATGAAACTTATATTTTTCTGATGTATGTATTTTTAACTCTTCTATGTTATTAATTATATCTAAAGAGTTGAAGATTCTTCTGAAAAAGTGCTCGTGTCCATCTTCTCCATGCGGTATTTCTTTGAAAAAATTTTCGTTATGTACTTTAAAACACCTTATAACTGCTCCACCATGTAGGTTTTGTTCTTTGAATGTATGTATTAATTGCTCAATAGATGAGTCATTCGTTTCTAATTTTTCAAAAGTTCCTGCTTTCCATTTCATAACGCCACTACTCTCTATTAAAAATTTGTTTCTTCATTATAAATATGAGAAGAAAAACCAGCAACTTTAAGATTGCCGGTTATCTCTTATTCATATTCGAAAAAACAATAACAATTACTCCAAGTACATAAAGTCCTGCTACCATCCATATGCTCCGATTAAAAGTCATAAGCGATAACCAAAGCGATATATTAATATTTGCAAAGAAAAAGACAAATATTTTTCTTAACGACCACGAATATGAGGTTAATGTCTGCATATGAGTCTCCTTCTTATTATAGTACCTGTTTTAACACCGGCCTTACTATTCTATATTCTTCACTATAAGGTTCCTTTATGATTAAAGATTGGTGATCATCTTTTTCTTCCTCAATCGTTGCGAACACTTCTGTTTTTTCTTGTAATATATTGGATTCACTATTTTCGATAGGTTTTTTACTTGTTTCAATTTTCTTTGTCACTTCGCCAAGTTTTTGCCCGACTTCTTCTGCTTTAGCAGGCTCATTCGTAACGTAGTATTCCTGGCCCTCCCATACTAATATAGGTGGCACTTGTTCTCGTTTGTTACATATTATATAAGTAATACTAGCTATAAGTAGTAGACATATCGCTATAAAGAAGATAGCTTTTTTATTCATATACTATTCTCCCTATCTATCATTTTATTGGATTATACAATATAAGATATAGATAGTAAATGGATTTTATGGTAATTTTTAGTTTTACTTTCAAAAAGAAAAACCTTACCGAAGTAAGGTTCCGTTTTTAAATTCTATAGTGACTGATTTATTAAAACAATCATTACGATAATCGCTATAAACATAACGACTAAACAGCCGATCATTTTATAAAATCCTCTTTTCGTTAACGTCCCGCCTTGAACGTCTTTACGAATGAATAAGAATACGGCTAAAAATAAAACGAGCCCTATGCCAAAAGCATACATCATTTGCATATGTTAATCTTCCTTTCTCTCTTACATCTTAATATCTTTTTGATAAAACAACAAATGAGATAAAAACGGCACTCATCGTGAGTGCCATAAGTATGTTCAATAGTTCAGTTGCAGATAGTGTAATTACTTTTAAGTTCAAACCGATGGAGAAAAGAAGATAGTATGCTGTTAGCGCAAAAAAGCTGAAAAACATTCCTTTATAACGAATGAGTTTCATTCGCTCATCTTTTTCTTTGAATTGCGGGTGCAAGTAACTTAGGCAGAAACACATAATCATCATTGCTAGTAACGTATAAGTAGGACTTGGCGGTGCTGAATGGGTCATTATACCTGTTAATATCATAAATCCGCTCATAAATAGAAAAATAATTCCCATAATTACAAAATACTTTTGTGAATAGTTCATCTTTACTCCTCCCCTTCTTTTCCCTCATAAATAAATACATGTTCTATCGTTGTTTGAAATGTTTTCGCTATTTCAAATGCTAATGGAAGTGATGGATCATATTTCCCTTTTTCAATTGAAATGATGGTTTGTCTGGAAACCCCAAGTTTCTCAGCCAATTTTTCTTGAGATAGTCCAAATTTTTTTCGGTATTCGACCATTTTATTTTCCAAGGAAAATTCTCCCTCCTTCCTTATACCGAGTATATATGTAAAGGAAACTTTACGTCAAGGTTCCTTTACATATATTTAGATTATTTTGCATTCTATTTATTATAGAAGAAACTTTTTCAAATTCAGCACGTCTATTTTGAAATGAAACATGGAACAATGTATATATCCGTTACTATATCTCCTCCCCGCTTTTGTGAAAATTTAATATCTCCATATTTGTTTTATCCTTTTAAAATATTTCATTCTTCTCCTTATTGGGTGAAATACGCTATTGTTTTTACGTTGTTTTTCGCCATATTTATAGAAACTAACGGTTTATGAAGCATTTTTTATGTATAGCCACTTTTTTTGTAGAAATCCTTCGTTTTCCTTTCAATATTTAACACTATCGATATAAAGTTTACGGTAAATTCATAATTTTTTATTTTTTATACTATATTCCGTTATATTGTTGTATAATATCAATGAAAGCGCTTATTATTTCAATATACATAATTCCAACTAAAGTTTATCGAAATATTCCAACAATTATATCTATATTTAAATGCAACAATTATAGTTATTAATGTAGGTATACCAAATATATCCACCCCATTTTTCTGTAAAATTACTTTATAACATGAAAGATTAACTTGGGTGATAAGTTATTGTGAATGTTTTTTTACAAAACAGATAAGTAATAGTGTTTGGTATTATGTAAATTATTGTAATAACATAAGAGTAAAGATAACATTTACATTAATTATTAGTTCATCAATTATTGAAAAAGAGCAAAATGCACCTTTTGTATAGGAAAAGGATTATATGCATTGGGAGGTTTAAACAAATGACGAGGAAGAATACAACGACAAACCCTTGGGCCAAGTTCCATGGTCCGAACCTTGGTTATGTTATTGAACAGTATGATCTTTACGTAACTGGAGCAGGTTCTGTTGATCCGGAATTACAAGAGCTTTTTGAAATTTTTGGAGCTCCTTCGTTTCAAGATGATGTCGTAACAGGGGACAACACAGCAACACATTTTTCTCCTCAAAACACAGGGAACATTGAAAAAATTCTTAAAGTCGTTCAACTTGTTGAGCAGATTCGTTCTTTCGGGCATACGTTGGCTCACATTAATCCGATGGAAGATGCTGCAAATGGACAATCTCTTATCGAGAAAACAATGAGCGAACTGAGCGATGCTGATTTGAAAGCGATTCCAGCTAAAACAGTATGGCAAGATGCACCAGAGGGTATTCACACTGCACTTGATGTAATTCATAGATTAAAAGACGTTTATACAAAATCTTTAGCTTATGAATTCTCACATATACAAGATAGTGAAGAACGCGCGTGGTTGCATCAAATGGTGGAATCAAATTCATTGCGTCAACCACTATCAAATAAAAAACGAACTGCTCTTTTAAAACGTTTAACGGCTGTTGAAGGTTTCGAGCAATTCTTGCATAAAACATTCGTTGGGCAAAAGCGTTTCTCAATAGAGGGCGTTGATATGCTTGTACCTGTTCTAGATGAAATTGTTCTAGAAGGTGCCAAGAGCGGCGTTGAAGATGTCATGATTGGTATGGCTCACCGCGGTCGTCTAAGCGTACTTGCACACGTACTAGAAAAACCATATAGTCACATGTTTGCTGAGTTCAAACATGCAAAAATAGAAGGCGCAGTAGCAAATGCTGGCTGGACTGGCGACGTGAAATACCATTTAGGTAGAGAACAAGTCGTTGGTAATGAAGAAGTTAGTACTCGTGTTACATTAGCAAATAATCCGAGTCATCTTGAGTTCGTTAACCCTGTTGTTGAAGGTTTCGCACGTGCAGCTCAAGAGAATCGTAAAAAATCTGGTCTTCCAGAACAAGATACTTCAAAATCATTCGTAATTTTAGTTCATGGTGATGCTGCATTCCCTGGTCAAGGTGTTGTGTCTGAAACATTGAACTTAAGTAGATTGAATGCATACCAAACTGGCGGAACGATCCATGTTATCGCAAATAATGCAGTCGGCTTTACGACTGATAGCTATGATTCTCGTTCTACTAAATATTCAAGCGACCTTGCAAAAGGTTTCGATATTCCGATTGTTCACGTGAATGCTGATGATCCGGAAGCTTGTCTTGCTGCTGCAAACCTTGCGATCCAATATCGTACGCTGTTCAAAAAGGACTTCTTAATCGATTTAATCGGTTACCGCCGATATGGTCATAACGAAATGGATGATCCAGCAGTTACGCAACCACAAGTGTACAAAAAAATTAAAAATCACCCAACTGTAAGAGCAATTTATGCAGATCAATTACAATCTGCTGGCGTTCTGAATGCAGATGAGGTTGAAACAATTACTCAGTTTATACAAGAGGAATTAAAGGCTGAATACGCACAAGTGCCACCAGCTGATACGAGTGCTGCAACAATTCATGTTAAAGTTCCAGAGGTTGTTGCAAGAGGAATCCAGCCGATTGACACTGGTATTTCAATTGACTCACTTCGTGCAATTAATGAAGGTCTATTATCTTGGCCTGAAGGCTTTAACGTATATCCAAAAGTGAAGAAAATTCTTGAGCGCCGTAAAGATGCTCTTGAAGAAAACGGTAAAATTGAATGGGCACTTGCTGAATCGTTAGCATTCGCTTCTATCTTACAAGAAGGCACGCCAATTCGTTTAACTGGTCAAGATTCACAGCGTGGTACATTTGCGCATCGTCATATCGTATTACACGATACTGATACAAACGAAACATATTCACCATTACATCGCTTACCGAACATTAACGCTTCATTCTCTGTTCATAACAGTCCGTTATCAGAAGCTGCTGTTGTTGGTTACGAATATGGTTATAACGTATTTGCTCCAGAAACTCTTGTTATGTGGGAAGCTCAATACGGTGACTTCTCAAATACTGCGCAAGCATTATTTGATCAATATGTTTCGGCAGGAAGAGCGAAATGGGGTCAAAAATCAGGTCTAGTTCTTCTATTACCACACGGTTATGAAGGTCAAGGACCAGAGCATTCTAGTGCACGTCCAGAGCGTTTCTTACAATTAGCTGCTGAGAACAACTGGACAGTTGCAAACTTAACGAGCGCGGCACAATACTTCCATATCTTGCGCCGTCAAGCATCTATCTTAGGAACAGAGGCTGTTCGACCATTAGTAATTATGACGCCGAAAAGCTTATTACGTCACCCACTTACACTTTCTACAGGTAGTGAGTTAAGTGAAGGACGTTTCCAACCTGCTTTAGAACAAGAAAACCTTGGTGCGAAACCAAACAAAGTAAAACGCCTTGTTTTAAGTACAGGTAAAATGGCAATTGACTTAGCAGCAGAAATCGAAAGTGGTAAGCATGAGTACAACTTAGATGAAGTTCATATGGTTCGTATCGAGCAGTTGTACCCATTCCCTGCTGAAAAAGTTCAATCTATTATTAAACGCTTTAAAAACTTAGAAGAAATCATTTGGGTTCAAGAAGAACCTCGTAATATGGGCGCATGGCATTACATGGCTCCAATTCTGTTTGAACTAGCTGGGGATAAAGTGAAAACAGGTTACATTGGACGCCCGGATCGTTCTAGCCCATCTGGTGGCGATCCATTCGCTCACAAAGCTGAGCAAGAATTAATCGTTGCACACGCTTTAGATGTGAACTACAACTTCCGTCAAGATAAACAAGAAATTGAAGTTTATAGCAACTGAAAGTAACAATGAGTTTTTCAGGCCCGGCTATGGCAGATAGTCTGCCATAGCCGGGCTAACAAATGGAGATTACCGAAGATTAAAGAAGACAAAACACACCGTTAGGCAAATAAGGGGAGGACATTTAAAATGATCGAAATTAAAGTACCTGAGCTTGCAGAATCTATTTCAGAAGGAACTATTTCACAATGGCTTATCAACGTAGGCGACAAAGTTGAGAAAGGTGGCAGCGTTGTTGAGCTTGAGACTGACAAAGTCAATGTAGAAATCATTGCAGAAGATTCAGGTATTGTATCGAAATTACTAGGCGAACCTGGAGACACAGTTGAAGTTGGCGCTACTATCGCAATTTTAGATGCAAACGGCGCAGCAGTTGCAGTAAGCACACCTGCTCCAGCTAATGAGCAACCAAAACAAGAAACTACTGAAGCACCGAAAGCAGAAACTCCGAGTGCTGAACAAAATAAAGCGTTGCAAGGTTTACCAAACACAAATCGTCCTATCGCATCACCAGCTGCTCGCAAAATGGCTCGTGAATTAGGAATCGACTTAAACGACGTACGTAGCACAGATCCACTTGGACGTGTGAGACCACATGATGTACAAGCTCACGCTGCAGCTCCAAAAGAAGCACCAGCTGCTCCAAAACAAAGTCCGGCTCCAGTTGCAAAAACTGAATTCGAAAAACCAGTTGAGCGTGTGAAAATGTCCCGCCGCCGTCAAACAATTGCAAAACGTCTTGTAGAAGTTCAACAAACATCTGCAATGTTAACTACATTTAACGAAGTTGATATGAGTGCAATCATGGAATTACGTAAAGAACGCAAAGATGCTTTCGAGAAAAAACATGATGTACGTCTTGGCTTTATGTCATTCTTCACAAAAGCAGTTGTTGCAGCATTAAAACAATTCCCATTATTAAATGCTGAAATTCAAGGCGATGAGCTTATCATTAAAAAATTCTATGATATCGGTATTGCAGTAGCAGCTCCAGATGGATTAGTTGTTCCAGTTGTACGCGATGCTAACCAATTGAACTTCGCTGAAATTGAAAGCGAGATTCGTAATTTAGGTCTGAAAGCACGCGATAATAAACTTTCATTAAAAGAGCTACAAGGTGGTACATTTACAATTACAAACGGTGGTGTGTTCGGTTCTCTAATGTCGACACCAATCCTAAATAGTCCACAAGTAGGTATTCTAGGGATGCATAAAATCCAAGTACGTCCAGTTGCGATCGATAACGAGCGTATGGAAAACCGTCCAATGATGTACCTTGCACTATCTTACGATCACCGTATTGTTGATGGTAAAGAAGCAGTTAGCTTCCTTGTTGCTGTTAAAGATATGCTTGAAGATCCAAAATCATTATTATTAGAAGGTTGATCGGTTGATAGATGATTAAGCTATCAAAGGCTGTAGAATGAATTATTCTACAGCCTTTTTTTAGTTTGTTCATACGGGACAAATCACACTACATAGACTAATAATGTATGCCTACAACGTAAGGAGGATTAAAATGAATAACCTTCCAGTTCATGCAAAACTTAAAGCAAATAAGGATACTTTCTTCCTCCCCGATTCAAACGGGGGTGTTTACTTTCGAAATAACTCCAGTTCATTCCGTATGGATGGTGATGGAATTTATGACTGGATTGAGAAATTAATGCCTATGTTTAACGGTAATCATTCTTTGACAGAAATAACCGATGGTCTCCCTCTTCCCTATCAAAATCGAGTATTTGAAATTGGAGAGATTTTATATGAAAATGGTTTCGTTCGTGATGTAAGCCAAGATGCTCCCCACGAATTAAACAGTGCATTACTCGACAGATACGCTTCGCAAATTGAGTTTTTAGAAGCTGATTCCCATTCAGGCGCTTTAAAATTCGAAACGTACCGCGCAGCAAATGTGCTTATAATTGGTTCTGGCGATATGCTTACTTCCCTAGTTTCTTCTTTATTAGAATCTGGTTTACCTACATTTCATTATCTTGTTACAGATCGTGCTGAAACAAACTACGATCGAATTCATGAACTAAGCGAACGTGCATATGCAAATGATGACAATGTATTTATTCAAGAAATAGATATTACAATTGATCGCCCTTTGCATGAAGTATTCGAGCCTTTCGACTGGATTTTATACGTTTCCCAAAATGGAGATATTGAAAGTTTAAGAGCAATCCATACTATTTGTAGAGATGAGGGGAAAAATTTCATACCAGCTATTTGCTTATCAAGAATTGGTTTAGCTGGACCGGTCGTAACCGCAGACCGTGAAGAATGCTGGGAATCAGCTTGGCATCGTCTACACGAAACTACTTTACAAAGTGAAAATCCACCTGAACCTTTCTCACCAATTACATCTGCAATGTTAGCAAATATTATCGTTTTTGAGTTATTTAAACATGTCGCTGAAGGTTCACACAGGCAGCATAATCCTCAATTCTTTTTATTAAACTTGGAAACACTTGAAGGAAAGTGGCACCCTTTTATAAAACATCTTCTCGCAACCGATGAAATCTTTACAATTGATACGGTGCAAAATCTTCAAGAAAACCTTGCCCATCGTTCCGGACAACATACTTCAACTGAACTTTTTCGTTTTTTTGATACGTTAACTTCTAAAGAAGCTGGCATATTCCACATGTGGGATGAACAAGATTTACACCAATTGCCTTTATCACAGTGCTATATTCAAGTTGCAAATCCATTATCAGATGGACCTACCTCTCCCCTTCCTACTATAACTTGCGGTGGATTAACTCATAATGAAGCACGCCGCGAAGCTGGTTTAACAGGAGTTGAAACATATGTAGCTGAAATGATTCATCGTCTTATCCCCGAACATACTGATATCGGTATTGGTGCTGGGGAAACGATGGCAGAAGGTGTATACCGAGCACTACAAAAACATTTAAATAATAAGTTATATGAACGCCAATCACATATGCTAGAAGAGATTACAGAGCTTGATTTAACCGAAATTCATGATAAACATTGTAGGTTTTACTACGATGCTCTCTCTACAATTCATGAAATACCTAAAGTAGGAATGAGTGAGGATTTACTTGGTTTTCCTGTCGTTTGGATCGGTATTAATGATAGATGGTATGGTGCGGCCAATATTAATATAACATTGGCGTTAAGAAATGCTCTGCAACAAGCACTCCTTCATATTCAAAATGAAGAGATTCCTTATAAAGCCAATATGTTACCAGAATCATCCATTGTTTTATATAGTACGGATTCTGTTAGAGTAGCAATACAAGAAGAGGAAGAAGTTCCAGGCGTACAGTCTTTACAAGTTGCTTTGCAAAATTTAGCGGAAAACAACTTGTATCCGTTCGTTTTTGATTTAGCTATTGAGTCATTTTTAAGAGACAACTTAGACGGTGTATATGGAGTATTAATTGCAAAGGAGGATGACCAATGACTCAAAACATACTCCTTATAGGAGATGGCCTACTCACAGACTATGTACATGAGCAATTGTGTAAGCAATATTCACTCATCCGCCAGCATACAATTACAGAAGCTCTCCCAGAAAACATTCATCTTGCTCTCGTCTTACATGACGGGTCTCCTTCTTCTATACATCATGATGCTGAGCTTATCTTTCGCTCAAATAATATTCCGTGGCTTCGCGCGTTTACTTCGTTTGGTGAAGGTATTATCGGTCCTTACGTGAAGCCTCTTACAACTGGATGTTCCCACTGCGCTGATGGACGCCGGTTTATAGCTGGCTTTGATCAAAAAGAAATGTGGGAACTACAACGGAAATATGCGTTAAAAGCAGATAACGTGACGAGGCGTGATGTACGCGCCACCCAAAATGGAATGTTACAAATGTGCCAGCTCATTCATGCTGAAACGGAGAAGATATTAACTAACAAACATTCTTCTATAGACAATGAACTCATTTTACTGGACTTACAAACATTACAATGTACCCGGCATTCTTTTCTTCCAGACCCTCTCTGTCCAGTATGCAGCAATTTGTCTGACGATACAGCAGATGCAGCGCAAATTTCTTTACAACCAAGTTTGAAAACGAGCCCTGAAACGTATCGCTGTCGTTCCATTCATGAGCTAAACACATTTTTAACGAGAGACTATTTAGATTACCGGACTGGTATTTTAAACGGCCAAATGCAACATTCTTTATTACCGTTTGCTGATGTTATTATAAACATGCCATTAATGTTCGGAAATGAAGGTGTCGCGGGCCGAACTCATTCATTCGCACTTAGTGCAGCAACCGCTATTTTAGAAGGATTAGAACGATATTGTGGTATGTCGCCTCGCGGGAAAAAGCCAAATATGCATGGTAGTTTTCATGAGCTAGAGCATATTGCACTAAATCCCCTCACACTCGGCGTACATACAAGTGAACATTACAATCGTGATAGTTTTCCGTTTAAGCCGTTTGATCCTGATTATGAGCAAAACTGGGTATGGGGATACTCTTTATCACAAAGCCAGCCACTTTTAGTTCCAGAATCAATCGCTTATTATAGCCTTGGTCAACGAGATGCTTTCGTGTATGAAACATCAAATGGATGTGCGATTGGTGGTAGTTTAGAGGAGGCAATTTTTCACGGCATTTTAGAAATTGTAGAGCGTGACGCCTTTTTGCTCACTTGGTATGCCGAATTACCTCTTCCCCGCCTTGATCTTAGTTCAGCAGAGGATACGGAATTACAATTAATGATCCATCGGTTACGCACGATCACCGGATATGAATTACATGCTTTTAACGCGACGATGGAACATGGCATCCCGAGCCTATGGGTCATTGCAAAAAATACTCGTGAAAATGGAATGAACGTTGTTTGTGCAGGAGGCTCTCATCTAGACCCAATCCGAGCTCTAAAGAGTGCAATTCACGAAATAGCAGGCATGTTACTTATAACAGACGATGAGCTCAAGCAAAAAAGAGAGTATTATGAAAACTGCTTACAAGATCCTTACCTCGTTAATAAAATGGAAGATCATAGTATGCTGTACGGATTGAAAGAAGCGGAAGAACGTCTTCACTTCCTTTTACGTGAAGATGCTCCGGTGCAAACGTTCCAAGAAATGAAGGCATTACAATCATTTGATATGGATTTAACATCTGATCTTCATCAACTTTTAAACCGACTACATCAATCTGGACTTGAAGTAATCGTTGTAGATCAAACGGTCCCTCTTATAGAAAAGAACGGCTTACATTGTGTAAAAGTAATAATTCCAGGCATGTTACCGATGACGTTCGGTCACCATCTCATCCGGGTTACAGGACTGGATAGAGTGTATACCGTACCGATGACACTTGGATATAGAGCTGAGCCTTTAACGAATGAAAAATTAAATCCACACCCGCATCCGTTTCCATAATTCATAGCGAGGGGGAAATTTGATGCAACTGGATACTTTTTTACATCATCTCCATTTTTCTATTAATGAAATTATGTCGTCCGATAAAGAGATTGATTGGGAAGACGCACCACTTCCTTATAAATTATATCGAAATTTACCAGTCATCCCTCTCTCTTTAGAAATCCCTTTAACTTTGCGGAATTCTTCTACTAAACCTAACTTAGAGGAACTCGGTCATTATCTTTGGTACTCATTTGGTTTAACACAATTATGTCAACCTACTACTAACCTAGAAAATAATAAAACAACGACTCTATTTCGAAGATTCATCCCTTCTGGGGGTGCTTTATATCCAAATGAATTATATATGTATTTAAAAATTGATCATTATCCAGACGGCATTTACCATTACGACGCCGCGCATCACCGTCTTATCTTACTTCGCGAAGGAAATTTTGATTCTTATCTTACAGAAGCACTCGGCAATCGTTGCAACATACATCCTTGTTTTGGTGCTGTATTTGTATCAACTATGTTTTGGAAAAACTTCTTTAAATACAATAACTTTTCGTATCGTCTGCAAGGATTAGATAGTGGTGTTCTCATCGGTCAATTGCTTGAATGCGCAAAACAATTCGGTTATACAAATGGTGTATATTTTCAGTTTCTAGACCGAGCAATGAATCATTTACTTGGACTGTCAGAAGGTGAAGAAAGTGTGTATGCTGTTATTCCTTTAAGTACAGAACCGAATACAGATTGGTTTCATGGCGATCATCGTGAAAATAAAACCGTTACTTCTCATGACTTGTTGCAGCAAATCCCGCCGTTAACACATGAGCATTTCGTTCGCTCAAAACATGTAGATGAATATCCGATGATAACAAAAATAAACGCGGCATCTATGATTGAATCAACAGAACACTTCCAAACATTTACCTGTGAAGAACGACAACAATATAGTCCACATGCTGTACAGCTACCTAAAGTGGAACGTTTATCATATGATTTCTTACAACTTTGTAAAAAACGATATTCACCTGATGCTGACTTCATTTTAACGAAATGGGATGCAGCCGAGCTCGCTACTCTACTCCAAGAAGCGAGCCTCTCCTTCCCTTATTACAACGACCTTGATGGAAAATATTTAAATGAAAACGCACGCGTCTCACTATATGGATGTTTTTATAACGTAAAAGACATAGAAAACGGCGCTTACGCTTATAACAGTAGGATACATTCCATACAGCCACTTCGGTACGGAGACCTTCGTTATTCTCTGCAATCCAGTATGACGATGGATAACGTAAATCTTTTTCAAGCACCACTTTGTCTACATGTAATCGGAAATAAAGATTACTATAAAAATAAATTAGGCTATAGAGGATACCGAATTCACCAAATGGAAGCTGGTATACTCGTTCATAAACTCGTTCTAGCTGCGACCGCTATGAGAATGGGTGGTCATCCTTTACTTAGTTTTGATACAAATTTATGTGATCAGTTGTATGGGATAGATACTGAAAATGAAACTTCACTCATTCAAATTCCGGTTGGGGCGTATCGGGCGCGGAATTGGCTAAAGGGATAT
The DNA here is from genome assembly GCF_030348325.1 of Bacillus hominis. NCBI lineage: Bacteria > Bacillati > Bacillota > Bacilli > Caryophanales > Bacillaceae > Bacillus > Bacillus hominis. The sequence continues at coordinate 1,200,805 of NZ_JAUCFS010000005.1, read as the reverse complement.
TTGCATAATTAGAAGCACGCCGGTTGATGGCGTGCTTTTTTTTAAAGGAGTTAAATTATTAAAAGCGAAATAAATACATATTCTTATATAAAAGGAGAGTTTGAATTGAGTATTTTACAAAGATTAATCGAGCAAGCGAAAAATCCTCGCGGGACAATTGGTTCCTCTATGCTTTGCATTATGAATGCTGCGCATACGAGACTAACAAATTGGGCTTTACAAAAAATACATATACGTGAAGATGCAGTTATTTTAGATATCGGTTGCGGAGGTGGGAAAAAAATACATAGCCTTTCAAGACTAACTCCCCACGGAAAAATATACGGCATTGACTATTCAGAACAGGCTGTTGAAAACTCAAAGAAAATCAATACGAAGGATGTAGAAACAGAAAAAGTAATCATTCATCAGGCAAGCGTTTCCTCTATCCCATACACTACAAACTTCTTCAATCTCATTACTGCCTTTCAAACTCATTATTTTTGGCCTGATGTTGAACACGATATGAAAGAAGTATTTCGCACCTTAAAACCGAACGGATCCTTTTTACTAGTCGCTGAAACTTTCAAAATTCAATATCATATGGATAAATTTAAGACGACCGAGGAATTAGTAAACCTTTTTTATAAGACGGGATTTACAAGCGTGCAATGTTACGAAGAAAGAGGATGCCTTTGTGTAATAGGAAATAAGTAAAAAAGCAGACCCTTCAGGGCCTGCTTTTTTACTAGATTAATTTAAAAATACTCTTAATTTGTCTTGCAAATAACCAGTTTTTCGTACCATAGTTATCATTCAAACTATCTAAATTGATAGATTTCCCGTTAGCAAACTTTAATTCTAACGTTGTATTTTTATCATTTGTTTTTAAGTTATTATTTGTAATATCATCATACTTTAATTTTTTAATCTCAATATACTCTTCCTTCTCTTCTCCGATAACGACGTGATCTTGGAAGAAGAACAATACTTCTACTTTCTTACCGAAACAAAATACATTTTTCGTATAAATTAATGTCGCATTATCAAGTCCGACACATACTTCTTTCATCTCTTCCACAACGTTTCCTAAGTCTTCTTCGTTTCTTGCGTTTGACTCAGCAATCCATTCTTCGATTGTATTCATGTTAATTGCCATACTGTGCCCCCTGGTTCGTTCATTGCCTTGTTAAAAAACAAATACTATATGACAATATAAGCGATACGTACTATGTTTTCAAGGGTGAACGGTATATTCAAAATAAAGTGAAACTTTATTTACTCCCCTTTAACGAAAAAAATAGCACTAAAAAAAGTGCTATTCCGCTCGCCTTGCTGCTTGTTGAATTGGATCCCAAACGCTGTTATATGGTGGCGCGTAACTTAAGTCGACATCTTCTAAATCGTGAATACTCATTTTATTGAAAAGTGCCATCGCAATAACATCAATACGTTTATCTACGCCCTCTTCTCCAATTACTTGACCGCCTAACAATTGTTTCGTATCGGCGTGATATAGTAATTTCAAGTGAAGTGGTTTGGCACTTGGGTAATAGCCCGCCATATTTGTTGAATCTACTTTGACCGTCTTATACGGGATATTTAGCCCTTTTGCTTCTTTTTCATTTAAGCCTGTTCTTGCGAGCGTCAGATCCATAAATTTAATAATGCCTGTACCTAACGTACCTTTAAATGATCTTCGTTTATCAATCATATTGAGTCCGGCAAGTCGCCCTTGTTTATTTGCAGTCGTCCCGAGCGGGATATGATCATGAATTTCCTTTATAACATGGTAATGCGTTGCACAATCACCAGCGGCATATACGTCTTTCACATTCGTTTGCATATAGGCATTTACCTCGATTGCCCCTTTATGATTTGTACGTATATTTGTTCCTTCAAGAAAATCAGTATTTGACTGTACACCGACAGATACTAGAACGAGATCTGTTTTATACGTACCTTTATCTGTTTCAATTTGTTTCACTCTCTCTTTTCCTTTAAACGCTTTTACATTTTCATTTGTTAAAATCTCAATATGATGTTTCTCTGCTTCTTTATGTATATATTCCGCCATATCGGCATCATAAATTGTGCCAATATGATCGTTTCGCTCAATCATTCTTACTTTCTTTCCTAGTTCTACAAATGTTTCTGCCATCTCTAGACCAATTGCACCGCCGCCAATAATCGTTACGTGCTCAACACTATTTGTTTGTAACGTGTCTACTATACGCTCAGCATCCCGAATTGTTTTTAAAAGATGAACACCTTGTAAATCTTTACCTTCCCAATCCGGCATAACAGGGCGTACACCAGTCGCAATTAATAAACGGTCATATGAAAATTCACATACATCTTTCGTCTTCGTATGCTTTGCATACACAATTTTCTTTTCCGTATCTACTTTCGTTACTTCATGACGCACTTTCGCATCAATTCCATATTTATCACGAAACGTCTTTACATCGCGTGCAATTAACTTTTCAGTAGAAGCAATAACACCACTAATCACATACGGTAATCCGCACTGAGCGTATGAATATATTTCACCCTTTTCTAACGTAACAACATTTGCAGTTTCATCGTTTCTAACAATTTGCATTGCTGCACTCATACCAGCTGCATCTCCGCCAATAATGACATAGTTCACTTTACCACTCCTTCTTTTTACATACTCTTTACGATTTCCATATTTTATAGAAATAACACCTACTTCCATTGTAAAGAAAGAGAAATCCATCTACAAATTTAGTGCACAAAACTATGCGTAAATAGGTAACCGTCGTGCCTTATAAACAACATGTTTAATATGCTATAACAGTTACTATTGAAAGTAGGTGAAACATACATGTGCGCCGGCCTTCTCGCCCAGCTTCCAGATGAACCGAAAGAACCGAAAGCCGCCTTGCCACTTGACCAAGAATTTTCCATTAATGCAACAATTTATAGTGCTCGTGCTTGGTTATCTAATGACGAAACTTTCTCACAAACGATTTGGAAAGGTTCTCGTTTCGCTTCAGCCTCACACGCTGGCAAGTCCATCTTACCAATCGGTACCGTTAAAATTTTGAATTTATCTGATGATACAATAACAGTTACTGCATCATCAGAATCAGATGATGCACTCAAAATAGTCGTCCCCCCTCATTCTGAAGCTGTTTTAACATCTAGTGCTTTATCTGATGTGCAAGCTAGTACATCAGGAGGAGCAAGCAAAGTCACATTTCTCTTTCACATCTTTTTCTCAAGGGATCCTGGTCCAGCTAAATAATCATAAAAGGGTACAGTTATGCACTGTACCTTTTATCATGCACCCTATTCTCTTGATTTGATCAGTTCAACATTATAAGATTCAATATCCGTTAACGCTCCTGTAAAGTACGGGTTTTCTCTGTACCAAGACTGTTTTGAAAAATACGCTTGCATATCTTTCGTTTGAAAAATATGTCCGTGTCTTGCGTATATTTCGTTTCTAGCAATTTTCAACTGTTCTTTCGTTACATACCTTAAATCCGCACTCGTTAATTTTCGAATATCACTATCCGGAAAAATGAAACCATTATATACATACCCAGTCACAGGTGGTGGGGTGACATTGTAAACAATTGTTTTTTCTGTGCTTTTCTTTTGAAATGGAAGATTATACGTAGAAAGTGCCGTTACCGTTTCTACCTTTGTCGTTTCCCTTCCGTTTTCTCCATTTCGTTCTAAATAAATCGCTGCACTTCCATCACTTGCTACCGGTCCCCACGTAATTTCTTCTCCGGTCAACGCTGTAACTGGCTTTTGATTCACGTATAATGTCGCACCAGGCGCATTCGTTTGAACTGTAATATATTGCCCTTGCAGCGTTAAGTCTATCGTTACATTATTTTGACTTTGTTTCATAAGTACAACCTTTTCCTCACGTAATAGTTTTACATAATCATTTTTATATTCGGATTGAAATACTTGAGTTCCAGGAAGAAACGGTCCATATTGCTTCTCAAACTTTTTATCATTTGTCTTATCAATTTCTTTTCCGTTCAATTTTAAAGATGTACCTTTTTCATTTGAAAGCAGAGTCGTATAATACGTCTTTGCTTTCAATTTATACCGATCAAATAAAAAGAAATACTTCCCGTCTTTCGTTAAAGAAAAATCTGCTCTTTCTATTCCATCCCCTTGTTTTTCACCTTGCCTCAAATATTCTTTCAATTCATTCACGTAAGATGGATTTTCTTTTATATATGAAAATAGAGGCGTTAAACTCTCTCTCGTTACAATAACCGATGGATCATCTGCCGTGATGACCTCAGCTAATTTCTCCCCGTCCCGCTCTTGTAAAATCGTAATCATTCGGTCTACTTGTGCCACCTGTGCATAATACGATGATCCGTACAAATACAATCCAACAATCGCTATAATAAGTATTACTAAAAGTGTAATACCAACTTTTGTACCTCCGCTCATGTTCTTCTTTACTACAGGACTTCCTCTCTTCGTCCCGCAGTTTTGACAAAATTGCACACCATCTTCAAACGGAATTCCGCACTTTGTACATACATTCATCCATTCAACCACCTTTTCCTTAGAAGCCCGTAAATCCTCCAGTAATAGTTTGAATTATCGTATTAATGTAAGACCAAAGTACAATCCACGTTGCGATTCCGATTAAAACATTTGCGATAAGAAGAGTGTAAACAGGATCTAATCCACCGCTATCTAGTTTTAATATAGCTACGATGATACTAATTGACATATACGTTGTAGCCACCCCTAATAATATCGGTAGAAAGAAGATCAATAGGAAACTAAACAGAAAAGAAAGAACTAATATAGCAATAGCCGGAGTCGCTATCGTTCCCCATATACCGAATACTTCAAGAAACGAAAAAGAAGATTTCATCATCTTACCACTTACAAAAATAATAAATCCGACAAATAACGTTAAAATTAATAAAAAGAAAAAGACTTTTACAGATTCTCCAAAGAAAGTAGGAGTAGTTATATCTGGTACTAATGTTCTCGTAACAGCTGTTGCCGCGCTCATCATTCTATAAAAAATACATGCTCCTAAAAAACAAATAAGAACAAGACTTACAATTCCATTTCGCACTTCAATATTGCCATTTTTCATAATCGCTGTCGGTGCTTTTAAAGTATCTGTAAAAAACTGGAAATAACCACTCGCAAATCGTTTCGCTTGCTCTACCGTTTCATTCGAACGAGTTTCCTTTACTTGTGCTACGCGCGCTTGTTGCTCCCCTTCTTCCTGTGCACCACTTGCCACCACTTCTTCCGTTAACGAATGTCCACAATTCCCGCAAAACTTTGCTTCCGCTGCATTTTCTGTATTACATGCCGGACATTTCATTCTCTCATCCCTCCTTAAGCATATACCTGATAGGGTGTTACAAATTCAATATATGACTTTGTACATAAAACATGACTACAAGAAAAAGAATATGAAATCCTTCTTTTAAACGAAACTATGTATGCTAGTAATATAGAAAAATAATGTTATTATGAAACAAAGCAAATAACATTTTTAATAGATTGGATGAAGACAGTGGAATTTGTAAACTCGATTTTTCAAACACTCCTTATAAGTGTGATCCAATTATTTTCTTTAATTGGAATCATCATTGTAATTGGATTTATATTAGGTTATTTAGAATCTCTCACACGAATGTATTGGTCGAGAGCTTTCGGAAGGAAAGGCTTTCTTTTAACTGCATGGATCGGTGTTCCTATTCATGAACTTGGACATGCAATTATGTGTTTATTATTTCGTCATAAAATTGTAGCAACGCAGTTCTTCCCGACAGATACAAGTCAAGGAGCTTTAGGTTACATACAACATCAATACAATCAAAAAAGTATATACCAACGAATCGGGAATTTCTTTATCGGCATCGGCCCTATTATTTCTGGTATTACTGCCTTAATACTTTTAATGCGCTATTTCGTACCAGAGTCATATTTTTTATTTAATACGAATCTCGAAACAACGATTGCATCGACTTCTATTAACTTAGACATGATCCAAAACATGTTTTTATCAACATTCTTTTTATTAAAAAGCTTGTTTACAATGAGCAATTTATTGACCCCTTCTTTTTGGTTATTTTTATTTATTGCTATTTGTATTTCTGCTCATATCGCTTTAAGTAAACCAGACATTAAAGGATCAATAGACGGCGTCATCGTAATGTTTATCGTATTATTTTTATTCAATATAATAGCGGGACTGTTTCAGTACGACAGTAACCAACTAATCGGTAAAGTTATGAAATATAATATGTATCTCATCGCATTTTCTAGTGTGGCGTTGCTTTTCTCTTGTATTTCTACACTTGTGAGTTTTGGGTTTTATAAAATAAGAGGAGGGCGTTCGTTGTGAACGCCCTCTTCTTATTAGTTATTTTTCTTATAACTACAATTCTCAACCGGAACACGAGCATGCCCTTCTTCATCGGTACACCATGACTGTGATTGGAATGCAAGAAAGATACCGATCCATTCTTCTTCCTTTTCAAAGTGAATGAGTATTCCTCCGTCTTGCCATATGCCATCATCACCTTGCCATTTCTCTACATTTCCTTGATTCATATGAATATCGTGTATACCGTTTCCTGGTTTAAAATGAAAGTAAGAATCGGGTGTTTTTTCTTCTGGTCCCCATCTTTCACCAAACGCGTAAATAGTTGCTTTTTCTTCTATCGCTCGTTTTATATAACGTTCTATTTTTTCATTTAGATCATTATCAACTCCTGCTTTTTCAGCAGGTAAAGGAATCATTTGCTTCGAATCAAATAAATTACCTCTTACATAGTCTAAAGCTACTTTCGGCTCATTGTTTTTTACTTCTGTAAAACCGAACTGTAATGTCGGTAAAATATGAATCGCCTCTGACCGAATATTTTCACTCGCAAAATATAAAACTTCCGATGGATAACTTTGCGACTTTACGTTAATTGAAATACGATAATCTACTCCTGCTTCACCTTGTAAATGAACTTGATAATGTGGTGTTTTCCCCTTTCCAATCTTTGATTGTATAATTGTACCTTTTAATACACCATAGTTTTTTAAGGGCATACCTTTCATCTCCTATTCATTTAGTAGAAGCTTTTCATATTTAAAACATTATCCAATCATAAAAAAAATCCTCCTATGTTAGGAGGATTTTTAATTTCTCAACATATACCAAACAATAACCTCTACCACTACAAGCAAAACCGCGCCAAAGATCATTAACGTCGTCTTCTTTAATAGTTCATTTTCACGATACGGAATATTACATAAGTAAGCACCAAGTGTAATGCGTGATGGGCAAGCGATTGTCGCTACTGATGATGCGGTATTTTGCAGTGTTGTGACGTATTGCCACGGGAGTGCTACGTTTTGCGCTGTTTGCATTTGCAGTTTTATAAACATCGCATTTGATCCTGCGTTACTACCTGTTAAAAAGCCTCCGATACCACCGATGAACGGGGCAACGAAAACGAAAAAGGTACCAAATGTTTCACCAGCTGTTTTTGCGAGTAATGAATGCATACCCGATGCGCCCATTAGTTCTGAAATGGCGATGAACATTGTCGTTGTAATAGCGAAAGGAATCCATTGTTTTATCGTTTGCGAGATTGATTGTTTAATAATAGTAGATGGAATGCGGAAGAAAACGATTGTAAATAAACAAGTCATACCGAGCCAAAATCCTGGTGAATACAGCATTTCTAATCTATAAGAATATGATTTTAAATCGAGAACTGCATATGATCTGAGCAAATCATGTAATGCTGGAACGAGGCGAGAAAGTAAAATACAAACTGTTAAGAATATATAAGGGCTAATAATTTTTATAATGGATACTTCTCTCTCCGTTGCCGCAGCATGTTCTGTCATAAGGTTTTGCTCACTTTTTCCTTTTAGTTTAATGATAAGAAAGCCAAATGTAATCGTAACGATAGAACTTAGTATTCCTGCTAGTTCAACACTTACGTACGCATTAGAAAGATAGATTCCGAGAGAAAATAATAGAAAGAACCCTACTCCTTCCTTCCACTTTTCCATAACGGCCTGCCAACCACCAACGACGTGTAAAGAAAGAATGACGAAGTAAGCAAACATCGGGATGCTTAATAGCGCTGTATTTGTGCCAAGTGTCGTGAGCGGCATATTAATAAGTTGCGAACCGATAATTGTACCTGTTGCCATCGCGCCCCATGAACTAGCTAGTAATCCAATAAATGAGAGCAGTACAGCTTGAAATGGTTTATAGCCTAATGAAAGAAAAATAGGTGCTGCGACCATAAAACCAATTCCGAATCCACTCACTGATTCAATAAGTGGACAAATACCAAAACACATAAGAAGCATTTGCAATAATCGATCGCGCGTGACTTGTTCTAGAAATCTCGCTACTTGATCGATGTATCCCATTTTGTTCATGAGGTGAAATAAAAAAATACCGAAAAACAAAACGTATCCGACAATAAAACAAATTAACCAACCTTTAATCGTTGCGTGTACAGTTTCACTTATCCCTAACTGAAACGTTGGCGAGAGTAAAACGATTCCGACAGAAACGGCATAAGAAATTAGTGAAGACCTTAATGACGTTTGTTTAAATAAAAATAAACAAATGAAAATCATCATAATCGGGATAAGTGCCAACAATATGGCCATGCTATCATCTCATTTCGTAAAAAATGCAATTTTAACTATTATATAACAGTTACCATGATTTTCAATTATTTTTAAAACAGATTAAAAAAAGAGCCAAACAGCTCTTTTTTTGGATCACTCCCATTTTCTTTTATTCTGAAAAACGCTCTGCTGTCCGACTATTTTGTCTAACACAACAAACACAATATAAGCACATATTACTTGCAGTACAATATTCCCAAATTTCATTAGTGAAAATGAATAAATCCCCCGAAATAACTCGTTTAATAATACAATCGAAACAATACTAAATAGTTCTATACTAATTGAAAATATACATACTTCTAAAATAGATTGCTCTTGTATTCGATTTAATTGGGAAAAGATGAATACATATCCTAAAAATAAAGCCATCAACTCTATTTTCGTCATGCTAATGAGCCAAGCGTATAATGGTACAGTTAAAAGAAGATATAATAGTTTACGTCTTAGCATGCTTTCTCACCCTCTAAGTTATAAGTATTTTCTGTATATTTTAACATTTATCACACAAAAGAAACAGAAGAGACTTACGCCTCTTCTGTTTCTTTTACTGCATGTATTAACTCACATATTTCCTCTAGTTTTTCATTTTCTAAAAGCTCAATAACTTTACTCCCCACAACAACGCCGTCGCATATCGTAATCATTTCTTCTATTTGCTCTCGTGTTGAAATGCCAAATCCTGCGACTACTGGCAAGTGTACATGTGATTTTACTTTTTCTAAGTAACTACGAATCTCATCTTTAAAGTTTTGACGTACTCCCGTTACGCCCGCTACTGTAACGGCGTAAACGAATCCTTGTGATTCACTCGTAATTTTCTTAATTCGCTCAATTGGGCTCGTTACAGTTACAAGTGGAATTAAAGCTATATTTGCCGCGCGGAGAAGCGATGCAATAATGTCTTGTTCTTCATACGGCAAGTCTGGAACGATAATGCCATCCACTCCTGCTTCAAGACAACTCTCAATGAAACGTTCCTTTCCGAATGCAAGTACTGGATTTAAATATGTCATAAGCACAAACGGAATTTGCACTTCTTGCCTCACTTCTATTAATGCTTGAAAAATGCCTTTTAATGTTACGCCGCTATCTAGCGCTCGTTTTCCTGCTCTTTGAATCGTTGGGCCGTCCGCGACTGGATCTGAAAATGGGATACCAATTTCAACGATGCTTGCTCCTGCTCCATCTAGGAAACGAATTCTTTCTTTGAATTTCTCAAGTCCACCATCTCCGCCCATTACGTACGGAATAAATGCTTTTTTACCATTTTCAAACGCTGCTGTAATTTTTTCTACTCCCATTTTTTACACCTCTTCCATATAACGTTTTATACTCTCTACATCTTTATCGCCACGGCCAGATAAACAAATGACAAGTCCTTCGTCTTGCTTCATTTGCGGTGCTAGTTTTAAAGCATACGCAACAGCATGTGAGCTTTCTAATGCCGGGATAATTCCTTCTTTTTTCGTTAATAATTGAAACGCTTCTAACGCTTCCTCATCTGTAATTGAATGATAAGAAACGCGGCCGATATCTTTGAGTAAACTATGTTCTGGCCCAACGCCTGGATAATCCAATCCCGCCGAAATAGAATGCGCTTCTTGAATTTGTCCTTCTTCATTTTGCAGAAGATACATCATTGATCCGTGTAAAACACCGACGCTTCCTTTCGTTAAAGTTGCTGCGTGCTTTTCTGTATGAACACCTTTTCCAGCTGCTTCTACGCCGTAAAGAGCAACTTCTTCATCGTGTACGAACGGATAAAACATTCCCATCGCATTACTACCACCACCAATACAAGCAACGACTGCTTCTGGTAATTTCCCTTCTAACGCTTCGTATTGTTTCTTCGTTTCTTTCCCAATTACACTTTGGAAATCACGGACAATTTGCGGGAATGGATGCGGTCCAAGAACTGATCCCATAATGTAGTGCGTATCGTGCACATGTGAAACCCAGTAACGAAGCGCCTCGTTTACCGCATCTTTTAACGTGCCGCTACCTGCCGCTACGCTTTCTACTTTCGCTCCAAGTAATTCCATTCGGAACACATTTAATTTTTGACGTCTCACATCTTCTTCTCCCATAAAGATGACGCATTCTAATCCGAGAAGGGCGCATACTGTTGCTGTTGCAACTCCGTGTTGTCCTGCTCCTGTTTCAGCAACAACTTTTTTCTTACCCATACGTACTGCAAGAAGTGCCTGACCAATCGTATTGTTAATTTTATGAGCTCCTGTATGGTTCAAATCTTCACGTTTTAAATAAATCTTTGCCCCGCCGCAATACTTCGTCATATTTTCCGCAAAATAAAGCGGTGTTTCTCTTCCAACGTATGTTTTTAAATAATGATTTAATTCCTTTTGAAACGCTTCATCTTGCATCGCTTCTTTATATGCCTCTTCTAGTTCTAATACAGATTGCATTAACGTTTCTGGAACGTAGCGTCCTCCGTATATACCGTAGTGACCTTTTTCATCTGGATATGCGTAGTTCATTTGGAACACTCCTTCGCTTTTTGTATAAATTGTTTTATTTTCTCTACATCTTTCTTTCCTTCTGTCTCTACTCCGCTGCTCACATCGACCATATAAGGCTGAACGGTTCGAATTGCTTCTTCTATATTAAGGATGTTTAATCCACCAGCTAATATCGTTTTCTTTCGCAACTTTTTTGGCATATGTGCGAGTAGTTCCCATGAGAAAGTCTTTCCATTTCCTCCGTGGAACTTTTCTTTCGGGCTATCAAACAATATATAATCCGCTTCATATGTTTGAGCGTTTTTCATATCATCCTCTAAAGTTACTCCTAGTGATTTTATAGACGGAATATTCAATCTTCTAATTTGATGATTCTCTTCAGCACCATGTAGTTGCACATGCGTTAATCCGCATTCCTCTGCAATTTTCTGGATCACTTCTACTAATTCATTTACGAAAACACCGACCTTTAACACGTGTTCTGGAATTTCCTGAATAATTTCTTTCGCTTGCCCTGAAGTGATTTTCCGTTTGCTTTCTGCAAAAACAAATCCGATTGCATCTGCACCGTATTCACACGCACTTTTTGCTGTTTCCACATCAGTGATACCGCAAATTTTCACTTTCATATATTCACCTTACAATCTTCAAAAAAGCTACTGATAGAAGATGATGTCATAAGCGCTTCTCCAACTAATACACCTTTTGCCCCAGCTCGTTTGACGCGAATAATATCTTCTTTTGAATGAATACCACTTTCACTAATCCAAAGTAGGTTTTCCTCATTCAGTCGTTTTCCAAGCTTTTCAGTTTGACCTAAATCTACTTCAAATGTTTTTAAATTGCGGTTGTTAATACCGATAACGTGTGGATTTAATCGGGTCGCAATTTCTAATTCTTGTTCATCATGAACTTCAACAATTGCTTCTAATCCCATTTCTAGTACGTAGCTATAGAGCTCTGTTAATTTCTCTTTCGTTAACGCTGCTACGATTAGTAAAATAATATCTGCTCCTGCTTCATATGCTCTATCGATTTGAATTTTATCAATTACAAAGTCTTTACATAAAAGCGGTATGTTACTTTCTACTCTTGCGGTTTGTAAGTCATGAAATGATCCTTTAAAAAATTGACTATCTGTTAAAACAGATACCGCTCCAGCGCCGCATTCTTCATATGTTTTCACTTGTTTTCTTACATCAACATGTAAATTGATATCGCCTTTTGATGGAGACGCTCGCTTTACCTCTGCGATTACTGTAAATTGCTTTAGCGCTTCTACAAGTGAGTATGTGTTTCTTTTTTCTTTCACTGGTGTATATGTTTCATATAACTCCGCAACTTCTACTTTCTTTTGCTCTACAATTTTATCTAAAATCGTCCCCACTTTAATTCACCCTTTCTAATTTTTCATTGCTTGCTTCAATTAATAAGTTTAATTTTTCTAATGCTTTTCCGGAGTCAATGCTATGCGTTGCTAGTTTAATTCCTTCTTCAATCGTCTCTGCTTTTCCGTTTGCAAAAAGAGCAAGACCTGCATTTAATAAAACGGTATCGCGGTATACACTCTTTTCTCCGCTTAATACTCCGAGTGTAATCTTTGCGTTTTCTTTTGAATTCCCGCCTCTAATTTCTTCGTTTTTCACTCTTGAGAAACCGTACTTCTCAGGTGCAATACTCATTTCTACTATTTCGTTATCTTTTAAAACGACGACATGATTTTCTCCTTGCAATGACGCTTCATCTAAAAAGCCACTTCCATTTACGACAAGCGCTTGTTTCCGGCCTAGCTTTTGTAATACTTGTGCAACTGGTAATAACATATCTCGTTTATAAATACCAACAAATTGCGTTTCTAAATTGATCGGATTCGTTAAAGGTCCAATTAAGTTAAAGATTGTTGGAACGTTCAATTCTTTTCTTATTTTCATAATGCGTCGTAATGCTGGGTGCATCGCTGGTGCGAATAAGAAGGCAATGCCTACATTTTCTAATAAGTAATCAATCTCACTCGGCGTACAACTAATGTTTACACCGAGCTCTTCTAATAAATCAGCACTTCCTGTTTTACTAGAAACAGCACGGTTTCCATGTTTCGCAACCTTTACGCCTGCTCCTGCCAGTACGAATGCAGATGTTGTACTAATATTGAACGTTTGAGCACCGTCACCACCTGTTCCGCAATTATCCATCGCTCCTTTTATATGATTAGAGAATGGCAATGCTTTTTCACGAAGTGCACGGACAAGACCGTATATTTCTTCTGCTGTTTCACCTTTCGCTTTCAGCAATACTAAGAAAGCTGCAACTTCACTTTCCAATATGTTGTCACTCAATAAAAGAAGTCCCGCTTTATACATCTCCTCTTCCGTTAAATGTTGTCCCTCTACTAATTTGCGAAGATAACTGTTCATACTCTCTCCTCCTCTTTCACTTCTGCTAAAAAGGCACGTATTAACTTTCCGCCTTCTTCTGTTGCGATTGATTCTGGGTGAAACTGTAATCCGAAGAGCGGATAATAGTTATGACAAACCGCCATTATTTCTCTGTCATCCATCGCTGTCGCGAGTATGTCGAAGCATTTTGGCAAACTATTTTGCGCTGCGACGAGTGAATGATAACGCATTGCTGTTAGCGGTTGCGTAACGTATGAAAAGATTGACGTGCCGTTATGTTTCACTCGCGATGTTTTTCCGTGTTTAATGCGCTCTGCTCTAACAATTTTTCCTCCAAATGCGGATATGATTGCTTGATGGCCAAGGCAAATACCTAAGATGGGAACGTTCTTATAAAAGTGACGAATTACTTCTATACAAATTCCAGCATCTTCTGGTTTCCCAGGTCCTGGTGAGAGAATAATCGCTTTTGGCTTCATCTCCTCTAATTGTTCAATTGTTATTTGATCATTTCTTACGACGACGATGTCTTCTTCATACTCGCCTAATAGTTGATACAAGTTATATGTGAATGAATCATAATTATCGATGAGTACAATCATTTCATAACCTCCAAAAGCGCTCTCGCTTTATTTAATGTTTCTTCATATTCAGCTACAGGGTCTGAATCGTAGACGATACCCGCTCCTGCCTGAACGTACGCTTTCTCGTCTTTCACAACCATCGTTCGAATCGCTAGCGCCATATCAAGATTCCCTGAAAAGCTGATGTATCCAACTGCTCCAGCATATACATTTCTTTTCTCATGCTCTAACGTATTAATAATTTCCATCGCCCTAATTTTCGGAGCTCCTGATACCGTGCCAGCTGGTAAACAATACGCTAATGCATCAAACCCACTTGTTTGTTTTCGCAATGTTCCGTAAACTTCAGATACAATGTGCATAACGTGAGAGTATTTCTCTACTTTCATATATTTATCTATCGTAACTGAGCCAATTTCACTTACTCTGCCAATATCATTTCGTCCTAGGTCCACAAGCATCATATGCTCTGCCCGCTCTTTCTCATTTCCTAACAGTTCTTTTTCGATTTCCTCATCTTCCTGTTTTGTTTTCCCTCTCGGCCTCGTACCGGCAATTGGATTTGTCATCACCTTATCATCTCTTACTGATAGTAAACTTTCCGGCGAAGAACCGAGTACAACATAATCTTGAAAATCGATATAAAACATATATGGCGATGGGTTTGCAATGCGAAGTTTTCGGTATAATGCAAATGGATCGCCTTTACACTCACTTTTCAAACGTTGAGATAATACGACTTGGAATATGTCCCCGGCTCGTATATGTTCTTTCGCCGTTTCTACCATTTCGCAAAACTCTTTTTCCGTTATGGAAGAAGTGAATGATAATATTGATTGTATTTCATTTACTTCCGCTTCTTCTCCCTTTAGCACTTCCTCTTTGTATACTTGCAATCTTTCGTATACTTCTTCATAATCTGCTGAATCTTCTTCCTTGCATACATATACAAACGATAGTTTTTGGCGTAAATGATCATAAACGATAAACTCGCGATATAGTAACAGGTGTACTTCCGGAATATTTAATGGATCATGTAAGTCTGCTCCAATATTTTCATATTGCCGAATGACATCATAGCCAATATAGCCAATTGCTCCTCCGCAAAACGGGAATGGACTGTCTACTTGCGCTGGTGCGATTACATCTTCTAATACTTGCAGTACGTTGCCTTGCAACTTTTCTGTTTGCCCATACATCGTTTGTTCAACTTCCATACCAACGCTTTTCACTTCTCCATAAGGATTACAACCTAAGTAAGAATAGCGCCCTTTATCTTGATGAAGTTGTGAGCTCTCTAGTAAAAACTTTTTGTTCCCCTTCATACGTCTATATAAAGAAATTGGCGTAATGCTATCTCCTTCTTCTTCAGCGATCATTAAAAATGTTTTCCCTTGTCTTTTTTGCTTCATAAATTCTTCTTTCGTCATCATGCCTTTCACCTCACTCTGAAAAATAAAAAAGTCCCCTACATATCGAAATATGTAGAGGACGATAAATTTACCGTGGTACCACCTCAGGTTGGATGCAAAAGCATCCCGCTTTATTCAGGTACAAAATATATACCTTATCCTTGTAACGGCGGAACCCGGGTTGCCTACTGAAAACAATTGTTCAGCATACCTCTCGTAAGCCCATTCCGTATATGGCACCGCACCGGGCTCTCACCTATCCCCAGCTCTCTGAAACGTCTCCAATATACGTACTCTTCTTACTTAAACGATTTAACATATTTAATTTTTATAGGGCGTTCAACAATTTTTTATACACAAAAAGGGAGTACTCATCCTATAAAAAGGACGGGTACTCCCGTGGTGCCACCTTAATTCGTTACGAATGTAACGCACTTTGCCGTATCAAAAATAATACGTGTCTCTTGTATCGATGAGATCATGTCGCCAAAGCCTACTTCTTTCGTTTCGGTTTGGAAGCTCCGAAGCCCATTCCACATCAATTCCATACTGATTCGCACCAACCATCAGCTCTCTGACATGTTCATCATGTGTACTCTTCTTCATCAACGCTTGCATTTTTTTAAGTTGCACTCATTATATTCCTCTCGTTTCTAATAAGTCAATACTTTTTCTAAAAAAAATATTTTTTCTTCATTCAATATTATATTGACAAAACAACCTACTTTTATGTAAATATAATAAATACTCTATTAAAATCAAGTTTTTTTGTCAGAAGATTATATATTATAAAAGTAAATCGTTGTCAAAAAACGCTTACATTTCAGAAAATTCGTATTTTAGCATGGATTTTTCTGAATAATCATGATAGATTATAAATATGCAAAATCCATCAAAAGACATGACAAAAGGAAGGGGAACTACATGAGTACGCAGATGTTAATTTTAACTTCTATCTCTATTTACATGCTCGGGATGCTAATTATCGGCTATTTCGCCTATAAGCAAACATCCAACTTAACAGATTATATGCTTGGCGGGCGTACACTAGGCCCCGCAGTAACAGCATTAAGTGCTGGAGCAGCTGACATGAGCGGTTGGCTTTTAATGGGCTTACCCGGTGCAATGTTTAGCGTTGGATTAAGTAGTAGCTGGATTGCGATTGGCCTAACACTAGGCGCATACGCAAACTGGATCTATGTCGCTCCTCGCTTACGTACCTACTCAGAAATTGCAAACAACTCTATTACTATTCCAGAATTTTTGGAACATCGTTTCCACGACAAATCTCATATGCTACGCCTCGTATCTGGACTTGTTATTATGATTTTCTTCACATTTTATGTAGCTTCAGGATTTGTTTCTGGCGCTGTATTATTCGAGAATTCATTTGGACTCAATTACCATGTCGGTCTTCTTATCGTAGGAAGTGTCGTTGTAGCTTACACATTATTTGGTGGTTTCTTAGCTGTAAGTTGGACAGACTTCGTGCAAGGAATCATTATGGTAGTCGCTCTTATTCTTGTTCCAGTCGTAACAATTATGCATGTAAATGGACTTGGTCCAGCATTTGAAACAATTAAATCTATCGATCCAGCATTATTAGATATTTTTAAAGGCACTTCTGTATTAGGAATTATTTCATTATTCGCATGGGGCCTTGGTTATGTTGGACAACCTCATATTATCGTACGCTTTATGGCAATTTCTTCTGTAAAAGAAATTAAAAGCGCACGCCGTATTGGTATGAGCTGGATGATTTTCTCTGTTGCCGGAGCTATGTTTACTGGTCTTATCGGTATCGCATACTATTCAAATGCAGGGTTAAAACTTTCTGATCCAGAAACGATTTTCGTTGAACTTGGCAGTATTTTATTCCATCCACTTATTACTGGATTTTTATTAGCAGCTATTTTAGCAGCTATTATGAGTACAATTTCTTCTCAACTTCTTGTTACTTCAAGTGCAGTAACAGAAGACTTATATAGAACATTCTTTAAGCGCGATGCTTCTGATAAAGAACTTGTATTTGTCGGTCGTATGGCTGTTCTTGGTATTGCTTTAATTGGATGTGCATTAGCGCTTAAACAAAATGATACGATTTTAGCTCTTGTTGGATACGCTTGGGCTGGGTTTGGTTCTTCATTCGGACCTGCTATTTTATTAAGCTTATATTGGAAACGTATGACGAAATGGGGCGCGCTTGCTGGTATGATTTCTGGTGCCGCTACTGTTATTATATGGACTCAGTTTGAATTTTTAACAAAATTCTTATATGAAATGATTCCTGGTTTCACAATTAGTTTACTAGCAATCGTAATTGTTAGTTTACTAACGCAACCTTCAAAAGAAGTTGAAGAGCAATTTGAGAATTTCGAAAAACAACATCGTCATAATCTATAAAGAAGAAGCTCTGCTGTTATCGTAACAGCAGAGCTTTCTTTTTACCGCATTTCGACAATATTCTTCTCGAATTTAACAATTTCTTTATGTTTCGTTAAATTTACTATAACATTCTTCCTTTATATTATTTATATCGATATCGACACCTATACAGAAAGGGGACTCCAAAATGTTAGCATCTTTACAACAAAAACATATAAGAAAATTTTCACCTATCACAAACACTTCTACTTCTCGTTTAAACATACAACCTAATCCACCCAAAATTTCTATTGCTCCTTCTGTTATTTCAGTTATCGGGGTTCATATTGGAAAAAATAAGTTAAAAATAAAAACTGGGCAAAGTACTGAGTTATCAGCTTCCGTTTTGCCAATGCAAGCGACGAACCAAGAGCTTATTTGGACAAATATGAATTCTGATGTCATCACAATACATCCAAAAGGTGATACGGTAACGATTACTGGAAAAAGTGCAGGAAGAGCAGTCGTAATTGTCACAACTGCTGAAGGAAAATTCCGTGATTTATGTGTCATTCACGTACAACTTTATATGACAAATCCAAAGTAAAAGAGTGGCTTCATAGCCACCCTTTACTTTATTTCAATTTGCGGATTTTTACCTTTCACAAGATTAATGAATTGTTCTTTATTTTTAGGAGAAATAATCTCCGTTTCATATGTCCCGTAAACAATTTCAAGTCGATCAAATGATAGTGCATAAGCTGCTATTGGATTTTTCGTGTTCGAAATTCGTTTTATATCTCGTATAAATATGCGTTTTTTAACGAGACCTGATTTAATAGTAATTATTTCTTCCCCGACAGTATACTTTGTTGAAAACCAACTCCAAATAAATAATATCGCTAACGGAATTGTGAAAAATAAAAGAAAATATTCTCTCCCTGCAAATATTGGAGCAAAACAAGCACCTAAAACAATAAAAAAGATTGGATATAACCATGCATCTTTTTTTGATGGAAATTCCATTACACTCCCCCTTATAATTTAATTCAATGAATCCTCCCCTTTCTCTTTTCCTTTGGTATAAAACAAAAAAGAGAAGTCACTAACTACTTCTCTTTTCAACTCTTATATCATTTTATTTCCTAGCAACTCGTCATAATTCCTGTGTATATACCGGCTCGTTCACCACATTTTTTGATGTTCGTTTTTGTTGCTGTAGTAAGAAAACAGATACACCAAACAATACGAGCATGCTACCGATAATTTGCATTGCGTTTAATTTTTCCCCAAGTAAGAAGAACGCTAGTATAGATGCCCCAACTGGTTCTCCTAAAATACTCATTGAAATTGTTGTTGCATTTACGTAGTTTAATAACCAATTATTAATGACATGTGACACTGTAGGCACAATCGCAAGTAAAAGAAAAACGGTCCAGTCCCACTTCGTATAACCTGTAAAAGGTACTTGCAGCACTATATTATAAATCCCCATAAAAATACCTGCAAATGCAAAAACTGTAAAGCTATAAATCCAGTGCGATACTTTCTTTACTGTTGTTTGCCCGATAAATAAATAACCGACAACTGCTATCACACTTAAAAAGGATAATATGTCTCCATAAATTGCTTGTTCACTTAGCCCTAAATCTCCCCACCCAATACACATTACGCCTAGTATCGCAATTCCCATTGTCGCAATGGCCGAGTATGTTGTTCTTTCTTTAAATAAGAAAAAACCTCCAACTAAAGATACGATTGGTTGAAGTGCTAAAATAATCGTCGAACTAGCAACTGTCGTATGCTTTAAAGATTCAAACCATAAAAGAAAATGAAGCGCTAAAAAGAAACCAGATCCAATTAAAAATCCCCAATCTTTTATTTGAATCTTACTAAACTCTTCCCGTTTTTTCCAAACGATAGGCAGCATAATAAGTACGATAATCCATAATCGATACATACTTAATATTGAAGATGGTGCTGAGGACATCTTTACAAAAACAGCTGCGAATGAAATGGCTATAATGGAAATTGCTAATGGTAGTGCGATTGATTTTTCTTGTTTCAAATCCTGTCTCCCCTCTCACCTGTAAAAATCCCACTTCATTATATCCGTTTTCTTTCATAACTTAAATACTAATTTTTTAGATTCTTCGTACCATTAT
This sequence comes from Bacillus hominis, assembly GCF_030348325.1. Taxonomy (NCBI): domain Bacteria; kingdom Bacillati; phylum Bacillota; class Bacilli; order Caryophanales; family Bacillaceae; genus Bacillus; species Bacillus hominis. The sequence goes on along the minus strand of NZ_JAUCFS010000005.1, from coordinate 1,180,725 downwards.
GGTAAAATAGAAATTAAGGCACCTATTAGTGAATATTTCTTTCTTTTTCACTACAAACGTTGCTCTTACAATCATAGTAAATTTTATTTAGGGGGATATACATGAATCAAACAATAGGGAGAATTGAAGAAATTTCATTTTTTAGTACAGCACTTCAAGAAGAACTTACACTTCTTGTTTATTTACCAGTAAATTACACACCTCTCCATAAGCATACGGTTGTTATCGCACAAGATGGTAGAGATTATTTTCAGCTTGGTAAAGCGCACCGTGTAATTGAGCGTCTTCGTGAAACTGAAGAAATCGACCGCACAATTATTGTCGGTATTCCATATAAAAATGTACACGATCGTAAGGAAAAATATTTCCCAAGCGATGTAAAGAATGCTGCTTACATTCGTTTCCTTGCTCATGAGCTTGCTCCATATATTGATGAAAATTATCCAACGTATCAAATGGGTAAAGGGCGCGTTTTAATTGGAGATTCTCTTGGCGGTACAGTTTCCTTCATGACCGCACTTATGTATCCGCATACATTCGGCAAGGTCGTTATGCAATCACCATTTGTTGATGAAACAGTCATGAACTTAGCAAAAGATTTCAAAAATCCTGGGGCGTTAGAAATTTATCACGTAATTGGGACAGAAGAAACAGCTGTCAAGCGTACAGACGGACAAGTATCTGATTTCGTAGAACCAAATCGCGAGTTAAATAAACTACTTACAGATAGAAATTTCATCACGCATTATGAAGAGTTTGAAGGGAATCACACATGGAAACATTGGCAAGCAGATTTACCGAAAGCATTTTCTCATATTCTATCAATGAAATAATAGAGAGCTATATTCAGAATAATTTGATATAATAGATAAAGAGATTTATTCTCAAAATCTAACTAGACTTGCAAAGGGAGGAATTGGAACATGAAATTAGGAATTGTAATTTTCCCATCAAAAATGATTCAAGATAAAGCGAACGGATTGCGTAAACGTTATGATCCGCATTACGCATTAGTTCCGCCACATATTACATTGAAAACACCCTTTGAGACGCAAGATGAACAATTAGAATCGATTGTGAGTGAGTTACATACAATCGCAAACAAAACGAACCCTTTCACCCTTCATGTTGGAAAAGTTGGTTCATTCGCACCTGTTAATAATGTTCTTTATTTTAAAGTAGAAAAAACACCTGAACTTACTTTCTTAAATGAAGAAATGCATAATGGATTCTTTACACAAGAACGCGAGTACTCTTTTGTACCTCATTTAACAATCGGTCAAAGCCTATCAGATGCAGAGCACGCTGATGTATTAGGTCGATTACGTATGAAAGATTTCTATTATGAGCAACCAATCGATCGTTTCCATCTTCTATATCAATTAGAAAACGGAACATGGACTGTACATGAAACATTCCACCTTGGAAAGGGGAACAACTAATTTGCACGCACAAATCGTACAAACAGACGAGCAGCTAAGTGATGCATTCTCTGTACGTAAACAGGTTTTTGTAGAAGAACAACGTGTTTCTTCTGAAGAAGAGTATGATGAATTTGAAGAGACTTCGGCGCACGTTGTTGTATATGACAATGATATTCCAGTCGGTGCAGGTCGCTTTCGCATTGTTGATGGAGTTGGGAAAATGGAACGCATTTGCGTACTAGCCTCCCATCGCAAAAAAGGTATTGGCAAAATCATTATGGATGCACTTGAAGCGCATGCAAAAGAAGAGTCTCTATCGAAATTGAAACTCCATGCTCAAACACATGCTGAAGTTTTCTATAAAAAGCTAGGATACGTGATGGCTTCTGATGTGTTTATGGAAGCAAATATCCCGCACGTCGTAATGATAAAAGAATTATAAAGTGAAACTTTAATCAGCGGGGGTTTTGTTCATCCCCCACTGATTATTGGCCCTCACCAATCGGGCGTTTACGGGCAGTAAAACTCCAACCTGAATTTTTAAGGTGGGAGTTTTACTGCCCACAAATAGCGGGGTAATTTTGTAGCAGGAGGTAACCCCTCCTGTTTTTTACATTGCTATTTTCTTTTTCTTCCGCTAAAGTTAAATGTTGATGCTATAGTTTTGAAGGTGAATATATGACACAAGAAAAATTTTCACAAAAATCGTTAACACACGCTGGCATTCCGCAAGCGACGTATCATATTCCGAAAACGTCTACCCATTTAATTATGGAAGAAGATGCAGATGCGGCGTATTTTCGTGCTCTTGAACAGCAAAACGTTTTTCTAAACGAAAAACAATTAGAAGCCGTGCGAACGACAGAAGGTCCTGTTCTTACATTGGCTGGTGCCGGAAGCGGGAAAACATCTGTTTTAACAACTCGCGTTGGTTATTTAGTAAATGTAAAACAAGTTCATCCGCGAAATATTTTGTTGCTGACGTTTACACAAAAAGCGGCTGAAGAAATTCGAACTCGTGTAGCGAATTTACCTGGTATGAATCATGCCGCAAGTAGCTATGTCGTTGCTGGTACATTCCACTCTGTTTTTTTAAAATTGCTTCGTAGTCAAGGATATAATCAGCAAATTTTAGCCAATGAAAAACATAAACAAATTATGATAAAGAAAATTTTGAAAGAATTACGCTTAAAAGACGCTTATGATGCTGAAACGATACTCGCTATGATTTCACTTGAGAAAAACAAATTGAATCGTCCGAAAGATGTAAAAGCGAAAACACCGGTTGAACAAGAGTTCAAAGAAGTATACGAACGTTTCGAAGAAGTAAAACAACGATACAATTATATCGATTTTGACGATATCTTATTAGAAATGTATTATATGCTAGAAAATAATGCTCCCCTGCTTACTCAATTACAAGAACGTTTTCATTACATTGAAGTAGATGAGTTTCAAGATACGTCGTATGCACAATATGAAATCGTAAAATTGTTAGCCACGCCAAGAAATAATTTATTTATCGCAGGTGATGACGATCAAGCGATTTACGGCTGGCGAGGAGCAAGTCACCAAATTATTTTATCTTTTCCAAAGGAATTTGATAACACAACGATTATCGCACTTAATACGAATTATCGATCTAATCCATTTATCGTCGGACTTGGAAATGAAGTTATTAAGCTCAATCAAGAACGTTTTGATAAAGAGCTATATTCTGTTCGTAACGATGGCATGCAGCCGTTTTATGCACGACCTGCGACAACTCTTGATGAAGCAAATCAAATTTTGCAACTCATTCAGGAAAAAGTAGATAGTGGTGAACGAAATTATAAAGATTTTTGTTTATTATATCGTACACATTCTGTAAGCCGTTCTTTACTTGATCAGCTTACAATTCATAAAATTCCGTTTATTAAACATGGAGCGAGCCAATCGTTCTACGAACATTCTTTAATTAGGCCCGTATTAGATCACTTACGACTCGTGCTTGAACCGTTCCGACTCGAATCACTTTCAAATATATTACCAACAATGTATATTGGCCGTGATGAGTGCATTTCATTTATTGAACGTGAACAATGGAAATATGGTGAGGGCCGGTTCCCTTCTCTTCTTCATTTCCTATTACTAAATCCAAGCTTGAAACCTTTTCAAGTTAAAAAAGTAAATGAGCGAATCGATTTTATTAAATTTATAAAAGAACTTGAACCGAAAAAAGCATTGAAAGAAATTATTCATGGTAAGGGAAAGTATTTAGAGTACTTACAAAGTAACGATCGTTCTTCCTTTACGATGCATAAGGACATACAAGAAGAAATGCTAGAAGAATTAATGGAATCCGCGACTCGATTTACGGATATTTCCGCTTACTTACAATTTATTAATGAAGCAATTCAAGGGCAAAAAGAAATGGAAGCATTAAAAACAATGCCGCAAAAAGATGCTGTATCGCTTATGTCGATCCATAACGCAAAAGGCCTTGAATTTCCATGTGTCTTCTTACTCGGTGCGAGCGATGGTATACTGCCGCATACATCTTCTTTAAAAGACGCAAATGACCGTGTCACGGAGACTTCTGAAGCTTTAGAAGAAGAACGACGATTACTCTATGTCGCAATTACACGCGCTAAAGAAGAACTTTATATTTCCTCCCCGCAATTTTTCAGAGGAAAGAAACTAGATATATCTCGTTTTTTATATACTGCGCGAAAAGATTTACCTGAAAAGACACCCATTAAATAAGGGTGTCTTTTTCCATATCCCGTTATGTACATCCCCTCTATATAAAGTGAAACTATAATCAGTGGGGGTTTTGTTCATCCCCCACTGATTATTAGCCTTCACCAATCGGGCGTTTACGGGCAGCAGGGCTCCCACCTAACTTCTTTGCTCCTGCCAAATTTTGAGGCGGGAGTCTTACTGCCAGTTAATGCGAGATAAATTCCCTGTTTCTATCCTGAGAATTAACGTAATATCAACCATATCCCGTTCATATTGTAATAGTGTATGTCAGAACTCACGATAAGGAGTGAACATAATGAGCTGCAATTGTAACGAAGATCATCATCACCATGATTTTGATTTCAACTGTGTATCTAATGTCGTTCGTTTTATACATGAACTACAAGAGTGTGCAACCACAACATGCGGATCTGGTTGCGAAGTTCCATTTTTAGGAGCACATAACAGCGCATCAGTAGCGAATACGCGACCTTTTATTTTATACACAAAAGCTGGAACACCTTTCGAAGCATTTGCACCATCAGGAAGTCTTAAGCACTGTACGTCTCCGATTTTCCGCGTGGAGAGCATAGATGATGACGGATGCGCTGTACTACGCGTCCTAACCGTAACAATTGGTGGAGATCCTCTCGCACATGGCGATGATCCTATTTGCACATTTTTAAATGCTCAAAATGCGACTTTACGAGGAACAAACACTTGCCTTACTGTTGATTTAAGCTGTTTCTGCGCTATTCAATGCTTACGTGATGTTACGATTTAAAACTGAATACTGATTTAAGCATGGATTGGGTGGCAGGTATTTCTGTCACCCAATCCATGCTTAAAAGGTACCAACGCATTTTTTATAAACTTAGGAACTTGTCTAGAGTAAAGAACGTATCCCTTTTATTGACTAAAAGTAGAAGAAATAAAGGAGTGAAAAACATGCTCTCTTCTGATAAATATAAATATAAATATAAATATAAATTTAATAAAATTGATTGCAACGCAAAAGCCGTTAGTACATTGCCAGCTTTCGGCTTTGCATTCAACGCTCTCGCCCCTCAATTCGCTTCATTATTCACACCACTATTATTACCTAGTACAAGTTCAAACCCAGATCTCAATATTCCAGTAATAAATGATACAGTAAGTGTAGGAAATGGCATTAAAATACAAAGAACTGGTATTTATCAAATCAGCTATACATTATCAATAAATTTTAATGATCTTACTGTTATACCAGCAGCGGCTCGTTTTTTCTTATCATTAAATACACCCCAGAATGTTATTCCTGGATCTGGTACAGCAGTAGGCTCTAACGTTATTGGTGCTGGTCAAGTAGAAGTTTCTAGTGGTAGTGTTCTCATTAACTTAAACCCTGGTAATTTCATTCAAATCGTACCGGTTGAATTAGAAGGTAGTGTAGATATTCGCGCTGCTGCATTAACAATCGTACAAATTATTTAACCAAACGCGGTATTTCTTAATTGGAGTACCACGTTTAATTATTAAATGAAAAACACCCACAGTAACATGAGTGCTTCATTCTCCATATTGTTTTATTATATTTTTTTCTTTCCGCAATTACATCCCTTTTTCTTCACAAAGCCTTGTTGCTGTAATTGTTCTTGGTATGCCTGTTGTTGTTCTTGTTGCTGTAGATAGTACCACTGCTGAAGATCATATGAATTTGGCCTTGGATTATTGCTCACAGCAAACATCTCCTCTACTATCAATTCTGTCTATTTACTATATGAACAACTCCTTATGTCCGTTCCCTCATTCTTTTAAACTCCGCTTTTTCTAACATGAAAATTTATTATTCTTCCATAAAGTGTCCTGTAATTGTTTCAATAATTGCTGCTGCTCCTGCAATAGCTAATAATGCTAGTAGCGGCTCCGCGGCGATTGGAATCCAATTATATAAGACTAATAAAAAGGCACTGACCCATACACCTGTACACCAATAACAACTTAATAATTCTCCAATCCACTTCCTAAGACCTTTCCCTTTCACCTTCGTATAAGTTGATACGCTTCCGTCAGGTTCCGTAATCTCTAACTCTTCAATAAACGGTCTTCGCAAAAAGGCTGTAATTTTATCATAAACGATAAGGCGTGTTAATCGAAAAGCAGCTAGTGCGAAAATAAAAAATAAAAGCCAACTTGTAAATAACATACTTTCACCTTCCCTTACTTTCTTTAGCCTATTTAAAAAAAAAGGTCTTGAGATTGTGACCAAATCTCCCCCACTCAAATATCTTATTAATGTAAATACAAACAAGAAGATAAGGAGTGACATTAATGAGTTGTAACGAAAATAAACACCATAGCTCTTCTCACTGCGTAGCTGACGTTGTAAAATTCATCAATGAATTACAAGATTGTTCTACTACAACGTGTGGATCTGGTTGTGAAATCCCGTTTTTAGGAGCACACAACACTGCATCAATAGCGAATACACGTCCTTTTATTTTATACACAAAAACTGGAAAGCCTTTTGAAGCATTTGCACCATCAGAAAGTACTAAGCACTGTACGTCTCCGTTTTTCCGCGTGGAGAGCGTAGATGAGAGCTGCGCTGTATTACGTGTATTAGCTGTAACAATTAAAGGAGATCCTTTAAAGATGGGTGATGATCCAATTTGCACATTTATAAATGATCCACAAGCGACTTTAAAATCAACATCTACTTGCCTTACTGTTGATTTAGACTGTTTCTGCGCTATTCAGTGCTTACGCGATGTTTCTATCTAATAAGTAAATTAAAAAACTATTGGGGTGGTAGAATTCCTCTACCACCTTTACATATTTTATAAACCTGCAATATCAATTGATTTTATTTCTTCTATAGATAACCTAACATCTCTCATACTATTTGGCGTCATAATTGATACAACCCCATTACGGTACGATACAATTGATCCGATATATGAGACCGTCGCCGTTTTTATTCTGCATCTCACTTTCGGAATGTAATGAGGGCGATTTACTAAAAACTGAAGTTTTTCTTCATTGTTCATATCCTTAAATGATTTATTGTGCGGGACCGTTCTCACCTGCTCTTGCTCTTCTTGCTCTTCTTGTTCTTCTTCCACTTCTTCCACTTCTTCCTCCACTTGCTGCTCCTCTTTCTCAAGCTTTTCTTTTTCTACTGTCTCTTCCACCTCACTACTTACACTATTTTCATTTCTATCACTTTTCTCTTTTCTATCCTCATTTTCAAAGTTTGTAAGGATAATTCTTTTTATTTTCGGTGCAGCAAGTTCTAAATTTACTTGCGCAATATATAACAACGGTTTTCCAACTGTTGAGCTTTTATTCTTCACACTCGTCCCTCCTACTTCCATACATAGCTGGATAAATCGTGTACTATTATAGTTATATTCATAACGATGCAAGAACTTTCGTTAAAAATCGTTCTTTCCGAGAACAATTAAAAAGGACAGCCTCAATATTTAGAGACTGCCCTTTACCAAACTATAATAAGTATTATATTTATCCTAGAATATGATATCCTGAATCAACATGAATATTCTCACCTGTTACTCCGCGTGCTAAATCACTGAATAAGAATACTGCTGTATCCCCAACTTCTTCTGGAGTTGTTGTACGACGAAGTGGTGCGCGCTCCTCGATTTCTCTTAAGATTGAGTTGAAATCGCCTACACCTTTCGCAGATAACGTACGAATTGGTCCTGCAGAAATAGCGTTAACGCGAATACCGTGTTGACCTAAATCATTTGCTAAATATTTCACGCTAGCTTCTAATGAAGCTTTCGCAACACCCATAACGTTATAGTTTTTCACAACGCGCTCGCCGCCAAGGTATGTTAAAGTTAAAATATTTCCGCCTTCTGTCATCACTTTCTTCGCTTCTCTTGCTACAGCTGTTAAAGAGAATGCACTAATATTTTGTGCAAGTAAAAATCCATCGCGAGAAGTATCTACAAATTCGCCTTTTAAATCGTCACGATTTGCAAAAGCAATACAGTGTGCAACACCGTGAATTGTACCAACTTCTTGCTTGATCGTTTCAAAGCAAGCTGTAAGTTCTTCATCATTCGTTACATCACAAGGTAATACAAGTGATTCTTGCCCTTCTAATGTGTCCGCTAATTCACGAACGTTTCTTTCTAAACGTTCTCCTGCATATGTGAATATTAATTTTGCACCTGCATTATGCAAAGAGCGAGCAATTCCCCACGCAATACTTCTTTGGTTCGCAACGCCCATAACAACAAATGTTTTCCCTTGTAATAGTTCCATGATATATCCTCCCAGAAATGCTTATACTTGTTATTAGTACCTGATACTATAATTATAGTATCATAAAACCGCTTAAAGGCAAACAAAAAAGTCATTAACGTAAATTTGTTAATGACTTTTTGTTTCTATAAAAAACCGCTCTAATCCTTCTTCCCAAGAAGACATTTGTGAAAAACCATTTAATCGTAGCATGTTATGTTGAAAGATAGAATATTTCGGTCTCGCTACCGCCGATCCAAATTCTTCGGTTGAAACAGGTAATACATTCACTTTCATATTTGCATACGAAAATATTTTTTGAGCAAATTCAAACCAAGAACATGAGCCTCTATTTGATACGTGATACGTACCGTATAAAGAAGTATGAATGAGCTTATTAATAATCCCTTTCATTATGCATCTCTCCCTTATGATGGAGATAATACATCTTTATAATGTTCCATATAATTAAAGTTTCTTTTCAAGCATGCAAATATCTATGTCATTTTCTCATTAATTTTCACCTATTATATAATGAGAGATTTACGGAGGTGAATTTATGTCCAATCATAATGATTCAAACGGCTTAAATCCAGTTGACTCTTTATCTTCCAGCACATTTGACCCTACATTTCCACAATTTTCTTTGACACCTGGACCAATCGGCGATACTGGGCCGACTGGTGCTACTGGACCATCTGGCAACACTGGGCCATCTGGTACTACCGGGCCGACTGGCGATACTGGACCGGCTGGCAACACCGGGCCATCTGGTACTACTGGACCGACTGGTGCTACTGGACCGACTGGTGCTACTGGGCCATCTGGTACTACTGGGCCATCTGGTACTACCGGACCGACTGGTGCTACTGGACCATCTGGTACTACTGGACCGACTGGTGCTACTGGGCCATCTGGTACTACTGGACCGACTGGTGCTACTGGGCCATCTGGTACTACTGGACCGACTGGTGCTACTGGGCCATCTGGTACTACCGGACCGACTGGTGCTACTGGGCCATCTGGTACTACCGGACCGACTGGTGCTACTGGGCCATCTGGTACTACTGGACCGACTGGTGCTACTGGGCCATCTGGATTAGGACTTCCAGCAGGATTGTACGCATTTAACTCCGCTGCAAGTAGCATCAACGTTGGGATTAACACACCTGTACCATTTAATACCGTTGGGTCACAGCTCGGTACAGCGATTACTCAATTAGATAGCGATGCTTTCACCATACACCAAAATGGATTATATAAAATTACTGTGATCGTATATACTGCAACATCAGGTTCACTAGGTGGCATTGAAATTCAAGCGAACGGCGTAAAAATACCAGGTGCTGGAAGAAATTTAGTTTCACTCGGGGCACCTATCGTTATCCAAGCGATTACACAAATTACAACAGCTCCAGTATCAGTTGAAGTAATTGGTATAGAGGCGGTATTATCACTAGCTGTTGGTACGGGAGCATCAATCGTTATTGAAAAAATCGCGTAATTGTTTCCTTAGCAGTAAAACTGGTACCAGTTTTACTGCTTTCGCAATTTTATAGGTAACATCCCAACCTCATCCTAAATGTGGATGTACATCTTCCCTATAGCTTGAATATAATTACAAAAGCGATATTCTTCCTTATTATGTATGACTTTCCATAAATAGTGGAATAAATGTATGAACAGTCTACTTGCATATTATTTTTTGCAATCACGTCATCATCACACTTACTAGGCTATAGAAAGGAATACATACCGTGAAAGATACGAACTCTCAATATCAAATAGACTACATACTAATCTGTATTTTATTTGCCATCGGGACTGTTAGTTGCTTTGCTATTGCAAGTGCACAAGCTTCTTTACCACCATTTTTACAAAACATAAATTTTGCATTAAAACAAATTCAATGGTATGTCATTGGATTTGTGGCCATTGGCGTTATTATGATTATTGATTTCGATCGATATAAACAAATTGCTTGGTATTTGTATAGCTTTGCCCTCATACTTCTTATTGGTCTAGAACTTCAAGTTCCGGGTGCCGTTACGATTAAAGGGGCCACTGCATGGTATAGACTCCCAGGCATCGGAAACTTTCAACCTTCTGAAATTATGAAATTATTTTTAATTATCATCATTGGACGAATTATAGCAAATCATAATGAAAAGTACTTTTTCCGGACAACCCGTGAAGATTTTATTTTACTTGGAAAAATATTCGCAGCTAGTTTACCTCCACTGCTTTTAATCGCAAAAGAACCTGATTTAGGAAACACTATGGTAATATCAGCGATGCTTGCAGCAATGATTTTAGTTTCTGGTATACGTTGGCGTCTTATCCTCGGATTAACCTCCGTCATTTTCGTCATAGGCTCTACCTTAATATATATTTATTTCACTCATACAGAGTTCTTTAAAGAGCATATTCTAAAAGAATATCAATTAAACCGCTTCTATGGCTGGCTATCCCCTTACGAATATGACGCACAAGGATACCAATTAAGACAGGCATTCTTAGCTACCGGATCAGGAGAAATGCAAGGAAAAGGATGGGAAAATGGACAAGTATATTTTCCAGAGCCACATACAGATTTTATTTTTACAAATGTCGCTGAACAATTCGGTTTTTTAGGAGCAAGTGTTATTATTTCACTTTTTTTCTTACTCATTTACCGAATGATCCATATCGCTTTAGAAAGCAATGAACCTTTCGGTAGTTATATTTGCGCTGGTACAATCGGAATGTTCACCTTCCAAGTATTCCAAAATATTGGGATGACAATCGGTTTACTCCCTATTACAGGAATAACATTACCTCTTATGAGCTATGGTGGGAGTTCACTACTCACATACATGATTGCTATTGGATTTATTTTAAACGTACGTTCAAGAACGCAAATCTTTATGTTTAAATGAACCATATCGGAAAACGGTATGTTTTTTTCTATATTCATTTTAGATATACTAATGAAAAAATGAACTGGAGGTTTACATATGAAATATGACATTATAGGTGATATTCACGGATGCTTCCAAGAGTTTCAAGATTTAACAACGAAACTAGGATATAACTGGGCTAGTGGTCTCCCTATACATAACGCCAAACGAAAGCTAGCATTCGTTGGTGATATTACAGACCGCGGCCCTCATTCATTACGTATGATAGAAATCGTATGGGAGCTCGTAATAAATAGAAACGAAGCTTATTATGCGCCTGGGAATCATTGTAATAAACTGTATCGTTTTTTCCTTGGGCGTAATGTTTCAATCGCTCATGGACTCGAAACAACTGTTGCCGAATATGAGGCATTACCTTCTAATAAACAACAAATCATAAAAGAAAAGTTCATTACGCTTTACGAGCAGTCCCCACTGTATCACATACTGGATAACAAAAAATTAATCGTGTGCCATGCTGGCATTCGTCAGGATTACATAGGAAGAAATGATAAAAAAGTGCAAACATTTGTATTATATGGTGATATTACAGGGGAAAAGCATCCTGACGGCTCACCTGTACGCCGAGATTGGGCGAAAGATTATAAGGGGGAAACATGGATTATATATGGACATACACCTGTCAACGAACCTCGCTTTGTGAACCATACAATCAATATTGATACTGGCGCTGTATTTGGCGGCAAACTAACTGGACTTCGTTATCCTGAAATGGAGACCATTTCCGTACCTTCTTCCCTACCTTTTGTCACTGAGAAGTTCCGCCCAATTTCATAATTATATTTACCTTTGTACAATTCATCTCAGTACGTATAAAGGATGATTTCTAGGCGAATTCCTCGTTAAAAATTGGTCATACAGTAAAAAAAGATGCTATGAAATGCATCTTTTTTTTACTATGCGGCATATACTGTCGCAGGAGGTGACGGAATGAAGAAAAAACGATCTAAACAAAAAAGAAATTTCTCTCCTTTATATCATCCCATATATGGAATTAATAACTGGTGTAGCATACGAGCTGCGGCTATTGAAGAGATAGAAGAACGAGAGGAAATAAAAAAAGGGAAAACGAGAGGAACATATATTTCTTTAGAAAATGCTGTTATGAGACGAATGATAGATTACAGAAAAATAAAGGCACTACAAAAAAAGAAACGACTTTCTCATAACAATGAGCCTATACTTGAGTCAAAGAATTTACAGGAGAATATAAACAAAGGAATTCCTGAAACAATTAAAGAAAAAATCCAAGCTGAAATTCCTAAAGCAATTAAAGAAAAGGGCCAAGCTGAAATTCCTAAAGTAATTAAAGAAAAGGCCCAAGCTGAAATTCCTAAAGTAATTAAAGAAAAGGCCCAAGCTGAAATTCCTAAAGCAATTAAAGAAAAGACCCAAGCTGAAATTCCCACCAATATTATACAGCAAGTAACAAAAATAAAAGAGGGATTAACTTTAACCAATGACATAAAAAAAGAGGATTCTATTATCACTCCCCCCCCTATACTTTCACCTACTCCTGCAGAGAATGAAAAAGTAGCCAGATACGCATATAAGGAGGGCCTTCACTCTACAGCTGACGGGATAGCCTCACATGCAGAAGGATTTCTTACTCATACAGAGGGTGCCTTTTCTCACGCAGAAGGTTCAAAAACAAAAGCAACTGGACATAGTTCGCATAGTGAAGGAAGTGAAACGACAGCAGGCGGTCCTTATTCTCACGCGGAAGGAAAACATACAATTGCTTTCGGCGAAGCAGCACATGCAGAAGGAACCGCAACTATCGCTAACGGATTCTCATCTCATGCGGAAGGAAATCATACATCAACAGCTAATTTTGCAGGTAGCCATATTATGGGTAAATTTGGTACAGCAGAAGAAGCCTATTCCTGGTTTATTGCAAATGGGACAAATGACACTGATTATAATATAGGTGCCAAATGGCTTGCCCATAACGGAGAAATGTATATCGATGGTGCTTCTTACAATGCGGGCGGTACTGATTTTGCACAAATGTTTGAGACAGCAGATCATAGTCCTATTGATATCGGTTATTTCATTACATTTAGTAGCGAAGAAAAAATTCGAAAAGCTACTTCTAATGATACATTCATATTAGGCATATCTAGCGCAACTCCTGCTCTCATAGGAAATAGCGGTGCTTTAAGTTGGCAAAAACGCTATAAAACAGATAGCTTCGGAAAACGTCAATATACGCGTACGGATACGCAAGAAATACAACCTCTTTTAAATACAGAATGGGATCCAGCTTGTAAGTATATATCAAGAAGAGACCGCACTGAGTGGCTTCCTGTCGGATTAATTGGACAAATGTTAGTACGTGATGACGGCACTTGCGAAACACACGGGTATTGTCGTCCAAATGATGACGGCATTGCTACAAAAGCTGAAAGTGGCTTTTTCGTTATAAAGCGTACTGATGAGAATCAAGTTTTAATATTATTCCGCTAAAAAAAGGGAACAAAATTCTTATCTGATAAGAATTTTGTTCCCTTTTAATTGTTATGTAAAGCGTATTGCATATCCTCTGGGATACTTACGGTAAAAGTCATTCCCTTTTCTAAAATAGGATGATAAAACGTCAAAGATGTACTATGAAGCGCTTGACGTTTTATCACATCTCTTCGGCCACCGTATAAATCATCCCCAAGTAGCGGATGTCCCATATATGCCATGTGTACACGAATTTGATGTGTTCTTCCCGTCTCGAGCTCAAGCGCTACATGCGTCTTATCGGAAGAACTCTCCATCACTCTAAAATGAGTAACAGCTCTTTGACCATCTTCACAGACAGTTCGCTCGATAATACTATCCGCTTTTCGTCCGATTGGCGCGTCAATCGTTCCTACTTCTTCTACAATAGTCCCATGGACGATTGCCTCATACGTTCGTTTCACCCCTTTTTGTTGATGCTGCTTCGATAAAAGGTGGTGAACGAATCTATTTTTCGCAATTAACATAAGCCCTGAAGTATCACGGTCTAACCTCGTCACAATGTGCACCGTACTTGCAAGATTTTGTTTATCATAATGATGTAAAAGAGCGTTTGCAACACTTCCTGACGGGTGCTCCCTAGACGGAATCGTTGACATATTTGCTTCTTTATTTACAACAAGAACCGCATCATCTTCATATACGATACATAAAGGGATTTCTTCCACTTCCATCCCTTCACTTCTTTCCTCCACTGGAAAAAAGACTTGTAACTCTTCACCAGCTTGTAACTTATGACGAACACTCGCATTTTGACCGTTTACTTCAATTGCTCCGCCACGGAACTTTATATCCGTTAAAGCAGCTTTCGAAATCCCTTTTGTTTTCAAAAATTCTCTAACTAAAGTTCCCTCTTCAGCCAGCCCTATATCCCATTTCAATGTAAATCTGTTCAAATATATAAACCCTCTCTATTTATCTGCAACAAACGAGTCACGGACACGCTTCCAGAACGGGAACGGACGGAAACGAACAAATCGTACTTTCTCGTTTGCAACGCGATACTGAATTGATTTCACATCTTGATGAACCATCGTCAAATGATCCACCGTAATTTGCAAGTTCATTCCTGCAGCTGGCTTTAAAACGCATGTATGATGCTTCGGCAGTACGAGCGGCGAACCTACCGTACGAAATACACGATTGTTAATAGATGCCATTTCTGCAATTTGAATCGCTTCAATAGAAGGGTGAATAATTGCTCCGCCAAGCGCCTTATTATACGCGGTACTTCCTGAAGGAGTAGAAATACAAAGACCATCTCCGCGAAACGTTTCGAAATACTCTCCGCGTATTTCCACTTCTGTTACTAATGTACCTTCTGCACTTTTTACAGTCGCTTCATTCATCGCCAAATACTGAGACTCTTTACTACCATTCACATAGCGAATAATCACTTCTAAAAGGGGATATTCAACCACTTGGAACGGTGTTTTAGCGATTGCAATCACCAACTTCTCTACTTCCGTCGGTAACCAATCTGCATAGAAACCTAAATGCCCTGTATGTACACCAACAAATGCGGTTTCATCTAATCGATTATAGTAACGATGGAATGCATATAAAAGCGTTCCATCTCCCCCAACAGAAATTACAATATCAGGTTCCTTTTCATCCATTATAAATCCAAAATCTAGCAAGTATTCTTTCATCGTACTTGCTAATGTATCTGATGACTGATCTCCCTTTGACATAATTGTAAATTTCATCGCCCAACACCCTTTAGTTTATGATTCAGAATCTTTCGTTTCCTGCTTTCGTGAAAAGATCTTTTGCGCTTCTTGAATTTCAAGACGAATAGAAGACATTTCTTCATCTAATAAAAACGCCGCTTCCGCTGCACGTTGTAAGCGTATTTTAATATCTTCAGGAAAACGTCCACTATATTTGTAATTTAAAGAATGCTCAATCGTTGCCCAAAAATTCATCGCTAACGTGCGAATTTGAATTTCCACTAACACTTTTTTTTCTCCCTGTATCGTTTGAACAGGATAACTAATGACAACGTGGTAAGAGCGATAGCCGCTATCTTTCTTTTGCGTTACATAATCACGTTCTTCCACAATTTCAAAATCATTTCGTTTTCGAAGATATTCTACAACAGGTTTAATCTCATCAACAAATTGACACATCATTCGAAGGCCCGCGATGTCCTGCATATCTTCTCCGATCCGGTCTAGCGGTACATTTCTCTTCTCCGCTTTATCAATAATACTCGCAACCGACTTTACCCTTCCTGTTACAAACTCAATTGGAGAATGCTCCGTTAACATTGCAAATTGAGTACGCATTCCTTTTAGTTTCACTTTCAGCTCCGCCACCGCTTGGTGATAAGGCGCTAAAAATTCTTCCCAATTACGATTCATTTCAACCACCACCAAAATCAATCCATTTACTTATAGAAACACTTTTTCTACAGCAGTTACTAGTTCTTCTCCGTAATTTGCATTACCTTCAATATTTTCAACTAAATATTCTACTTCTTCTTTTAATCCTTCTAATTCTATTTCAACATCATTCACGTGAATAAACATCGTTGTATCTTTATTCATCGCTTCATGCATTGCTTCCCAGCACGTATGCGGAATACTTACATAAATGAAAGATGATTCGTTTTCTAAGATATATAAAAATGATAAATTGTCTGAGTCTACAAGTACGTGATTACGTGCACGTAACTCCTTTACCTCTATTTCAGTATTTTCCGCACAAAAAATAAGCGCATTCTCTCTCATTTCTACGCTCTTAACTTGAATTTTATTTTGCATGCTCGAACTCCTCCATCTCAACTTCCTGTCTTACTTAACAGTATTATTGTATCATAACATGGACGCAAACAAATAAAACATTGAACCAAATTTGCGAAAAAGCGATAATGTGGAAAGAATTATTTTTCAAAAGGAGCACATACAATGACACAAGAAATTGAAATTGAATTTAAAAATATGGTTACAGAGGAAGAATTCCAAACATTATGCAAATCTTTTTCTATTGAAACATTTACAAAACAAGTGAATCACTACTTTGAAACGCCTCACTTCTCTTTAAAAGATGCGGGCTCTGCACTTCGTATTCGTCATAAAGATGGAATTTATACATTAACATTAAAACAACCTGCTGAAATTGGTTTATTAGAAACTCATCAGTCTGTAACAGAAAAAGAAGCAAAACTTATGATGGAAACAAACACGATCATTCAAGGAACTGTAATGGATCAGCTAGACAAATTACAAATTCCCGTTTCCTCTTTAACTTATATGGGTAGTTTAACAACAGAAAGAGCTGAAACATTATTTGAAGGCGGAACGCTTGTCTTTGATCATAGTTTCTATTACAATCACGATGATTATGAAATTGAATACGAAGTGCAAGATGAACAGACTGGTAAAGCAGCATTTATGAGGTTATTGAAGCAACATAACGTACCAGTTCGTCATACAAATAACAAAGTAAAACGCTTTTTCCTTGCCAAACAAAACAAAGAGCGCTAAAGTAAAATTTCCATCAGTGAAGAAGTGATTTACTGGTGGCTATGTTTCACCTTTTTGGAAAGTAAAGATTTATTAGCAACATATAGAATAAGCAAAGAATGTTATGAAGGCTGTTTAGTTGCCCTTCATAACATTCCATTGCTACAATAGATATACATTTCATGGAAAAGGGAGTTTATAAAGGATGAGCAAGCAACCGATGACACCATTTGAAGCAATTGGCGGTGAACAATGCATTGCAACATTAGTGGATACATTTTATTCCTATGTCAGTGAACACCCTGACTTATCTCCGATCTTCCCGGATGATTTAACAGAAACTGCTAGGAAGCAGAAACAATTTTTAACACAATATTTAGGTGGTCCTAATTTATACACTGAAGAACATGGGCATCCTATGCTAAGAGCACGCCATCTTCCGTTTGAGATTACTCCAAAACGCGCAGAAGCTTGGCTATCATGTATGGAGCAAGCAATGGATGATACAGGAGTGCACGGTCATATAAGAGAGTTTGTTTTTGAACGTTTAGCATTAACTGCTCAACATATGGTCAATACTCAAAATGAAACAGGTGAAGCGTAATGGATAAGCAGGAAGCAAAGCATATGAATATGCCTTCTCCTTCCACATGCGAGCATAAATCTGTAGAAGCATATTTATTTATTGATCCACTTTGTAAAGATTGCTGGGATATCGAGCCATTTATTATTAAACTATGGCTTGAGTATGGGAAATACTTCTCTATTCGTCATATAGTAACAGGAAAAGTGGACGGGGCAAACGCTTCCTCACACAAATGGAATAAACCTGCTAATATTCGATTTGTGTGGGAAAAAACAACAAGTTTACAAGGTTTTTCATGTGATGGAAAATTACATATGCAAGAGGCATCGTCAACACCGTATTTAGTTTCGATGGCAATTAAGGCGGCGGAGTTGCAAGGCCGAAAAGCAGGTTCGAAGTTTTTGCGAAAACTCCAAGAATACATTTTTCTTGAAAATGTATCAAACCCTGACTGTGAATTATTGCTTACATGCGCTAAAGATAGCGGCATTGATGTAGAGGAGTTTAAAAAAGACCTACACTCAGTTAGTGCAAAAAAAGCTTTCCAATGCGACTTGAAATTCACAAATGAGATGCACATTACAGAAATACCTTCCCTCCTATTTTTTCATGCAAATTCAGATGAGGAAGGTATTAAAATCACAGGAATTTATTCCTATGATGTATACGTACAGTTGTTAAAAGAACTTGTAAAATGCGAGATTGAGCCAGAGCCATTACCTCCTTTAGAGGTATTACTAGAAGCAACACAATTTATTTCTTCAAAGGAAATCTCATTTATATATGACTGCCCTCAGCAAGAAATAGAGCGCGAACTAAAGAAATTACAACTAAAACGAAAAGTAAAAATGATTGAAGTGAAGTGCGAGCGTTATTGGAAATGGATAGCAAAAGAAAAAGACCTAGTGTAAACACCAGGTCTTTTCTTTACGGCTTATAAAAATATTAAAGGGGATGGGAGAAATTTTCACGTTCAAACAAAGGGGTATATGTTTGTATGTGAATTCGTTCACGCTTATTATATTACAAGATTCGACGTCAGATGACAACCCCTTTTGTCGAATTTCACACTTTTGTCACATTCTAAACGTTTTCATTCTTGAATAAGCTATAAAAAAAGCAATTTAGGAGGTTTTCTTATGAAAAAGTCTCATATTTTTCTTATCTTTCTATGTGTTATTGTTTCTTTTTTCTTGTACATCCTCTCTCTATTACAAGCTTTTCCTAAAATTATTGCCTTCCCTCTTTTATTCGGAGTTATCGTCATCGCTGTCTCTTATTTCAACTATAGAAAACGATTTAAAGGATTTTAACTACAAAAATAAGTCGTAAAAATTCCTTCTAATATAGAAAAAGTAAAGAAAATCACCTTAATTATTCGACAAATATCGACATGATGTATTTTTGAACAAATGTTCCAAACCAAAAAGACGAGGATACAATTCCTCGTCTTTTCTCATTACTTCTCTTCAAACAATAGCGCTTCTAATTCATTTAACTTCTCTTCAAATACTTGTAATGCTTCTTTTACAGGTTCTGGCGATGCCATATCTACTCCTGCTTTTTTCAACACTTCAATTGGATAATCAGAGCTTCCAGCTTTTAAGAATTCGTTAATGTAACGTTCTACTGCTGGTTGTCCTTCTTCTAAAATTTGTTTTGATAGAGCTGTCGCTGCACTAAATCCTGTTGCGTATTGATATACGTAATAGTTGTAATAGAAGTGCGGAATACGAGACCATTCTAAACCGATTTCTTTATCGATTACTAAAGCGTCCCCGAAATATTTCTTATTTAAATCGTAGTAGATCTCCGTTAACATGTCCGGCGTAACCGCATGTCCTTCTTGTACTTTTTTATGAATGATATGCTCGAACTCTGCAAACATTGTTTGACGGAATACAGTACCACGGAATCCTTCTAAATAGTGATTTAATAAATATAGACGCTCTTTCTTATCTTCTGTCGTCTTTAATAAGTAATCATTTAGAAGTGCTTCATTACAAGTTGATGCTACTTCTGCAACGAAGATTGAATAATCACCATATACGTGCGGTTGTGTCTTCCTTGTATAGTAACTATGCACTGAATGACCAAACTCATGAGCAAGTGTAAATAAATTATTTACATTATCATGCCAGTTCATTAAAATATACGGATTTGTTCCGTATGCACCAGATGAATATGCTCCGCTTCGTTTTCCTTTATTCTCATATACATCTACCCAGCGATTTTCATATGCTTCTTTTAAAATTTCAACATATTCATCACCAAGTACGTTTAAAGATTTCAATAACATTTCTTGCGCTTCTTCATACTTCACATTCATTTTCACTTCTGGTACAAGTGGTGTATATAAATCGTACATATGAAGCTCATCAAGACCTAGAGCACGCTTACGAATATCAATGTATCGATGTAGTAAGTGTAAATTATCATTTACCGATTCAATAAGTTGATCATACACCGCCTCAGGAATATTATTATTACTTAATGCAGCTTGACGTGCAGAATCGTATTTACGAACGCGCGCATTGAAATTATTACGTTTCACAGCACCGCTTAGCGTACTTGCAAATGTGTTCTTATATTTTCCGTACGTTTCATATACAGCTTTGAATGCATCTTCACGTACACGACGATCATCACTTTCTAAAAACTGAATGTAACGACCATGTGTTATTTCTACCTCTTCTCCATCCTCACCTTTAATAGATGGGAATTTTAAATCCGCATTATTCAACATACCGAATGTATTACTTGATGCACTCATCACTTCAGATGCTTCTGCTAATAAGGCTTCTTCTGCCTCAGATAATACGTGCGGACGTTGACGGGTAATTTCTTCTAATGCATGCTCATATACACTTAGTTCTCGATTTTTTTGTAAGAAAGTTTGTAATGTATCTTCTGAAATAGATAAAATTTCAGGTACGATATAAGCTGTGCTACTAGATACTTGTGAGTATAAATTTGTTGCGCGATCATTTAATGCTTGATACACAGAGTTTGTTGTATCTTGATCGTAACGCATATGTGCATATGTATATAGCTTAC
This sequence comes from Bacillus hominis, assembly GCF_030348325.1. Lineage (NCBI taxonomy): Bacteria > Bacillati > Bacillota > Bacilli > Caryophanales > Bacillaceae > Bacillus > Bacillus hominis. The sequence continues at coordinate 1,159,739 of NZ_JAUCFS010000005.1, read as the reverse complement.
CTAATCGCATTGAAATTTCATCTTCATATTGCAATGCCTCAAGCAAATTGTCTGCAGAGTCGCCAAGCTTCCCTTTAAATTCAGTTAACTTTGGCAATAGCTCTTTAATAGCTTGGAATTCTTTTTCCCATTCTGCATCTGTTTGGAAAATATCTTCTAATCGCCATGTGTTTGCTTCTTCAATCTCATTACGATTTGGTAATGATTTTACTGTATTTTGTTCAGCCATTCTTTAAGCCCTCCTTATAATATCTCTACTTAAGTACAATTCGATTTTTCTTATGTAATTCCTTCACGATCAGTCTTTATTATATCCCCTTTTCCCTCTCTCATGTTGTACTTTGTCTCAAATAGAGATAGTGCATGCGCTAAGCAAATTTCATCATATTTCATAATTTCTTCCTCTGTTTTTAACAAAATAACATCTCTTATTTTTCGATACTTATTAATACCTATTTTCATTAATACACCTGCATAACATAAAAATGTCATATACTCTGCAACTGCTACCTTCCATATATGTTGTGCAAAATACGGAAGTAGACGCCTCTTCGTATATTTTGCTACATAGTTACATACGTATTGCAGAGAAATATACTCCCCTATCTTAAGCATACCTATACACTTCATATAAAGAGAAGCTTGCCATATAAATGGATTTGTTTGAAAAGCAAACGAGGATGGGAGCGGAACACCGATTTCAGAAGGAAAACTCGCTGGGGTACATTTATATTGATATAAGAGACGGAGTAGTGACTTATGATTATAATTCCAGATAGATAGAGCGTTTTGCCGAAAATGGTTCTTTTTTCTCTTCCATTCTTGTCTTAATACCTCTTTCCGGAAAGGAACGGGAGAAAAAAGCATGTCAACAGTAGTCGTATCGGTTGGTAAATAAATAGTATGTGAGAAAGAGACATTTGTAGAAAACGGAGTGATAAATGCGCATTTCATAAACGATTTTTGTTTCGGACAAAAGAAAATAAGAAATGGCTGAGGATAAGGTTGTAAGGAGAACGCCATAAGGGAGGAGAATGTCATCCAATAGGCGGATTGCTTTTTCAACTGATTTCCACCGATTATCCAGATGACTTGTATACTAGCTTGCCAATACGAATATGTTCGCTTACAAAGCTGCTCTATGGAGAGATTTGCACATTGATATTCAATCGCAATTTTTCTATCCGCTCTCTCTACGTAAATATCTGGCCGTTGCTGAATTGCCGGCAGATAATGCTCTATATCTACATGAAAATCTTGACGTTTTAACCATCTATATAACAATTCTTTACCGTGCATATGATACATAGATTCTGCTTCATAAAAGGCGAGACATGAATCCACTTTCTTATGAGCAAAGTGCCACCTCTTCTGTTTTCCTAATTTCATTTGCACTTCTTTTCCGCAAGCTGTACAAAAAAATTTTTCTCGTTTACGTATTTCGCGTAAAAGCTCTTCATTCCGGTTATATAATAGATGAATTTTTTCTCCGTTTTCTCTCCTTGCAATAAACATCACAATCACACCCTTTCAACTCCTTGTATTCTACAATTTACTACAAATTCCTCTCAAAAAAAGAGATGTCCTAAATTAGGACATCTCTTTCTATAATAGAGGTGATAATAACCGATACGTCGATTCAACAATCCGCCTATGAAGACGTCTCTTATGAAATCGGTCAACATGAATTTCACTGGATTCTTCTAAATCGTCTTTAAAATCTTGAACGAGCTTTCGAATGCTATCTGTATCATATAAAAAGGCATTTACTTCAAAGTTTAAATGAAAACTTCTCATATCCATATTAGCTGTCCCAATTGATGCGAGATCAGAATCCACGATAACAACTTTACTATGAAGAAAACCTTTTTCATATTCATATATTTTTACTCCTGCATCTAATAACTCCGGAAAGTACGATCTTGATGCATAAAAGACAGTCCGCTTATCTGGCTTACTTGGCATTAACAAACGAACATCAATACCAGCAAGTGCAGCTACTTTTAATGCAGATAAAATATCATCATCTGGAATAAAGTATGGTGTTGCAATCCAAATCGATTTCCTAGCTGAAGCAATCATTGCAAAATATAGATGTTTAATTGTTTCCCATTTATTATCCGGTCCACCTCCAACAAGTTGGACTCCGCCCCAATGATCACCCTCAACTGCTTCCGCTTGTAAATATTCAGGTGCTAATACCGCCTCACCAGTCATATAAAACCAGTCTTGAAGGAAAATCAGCTGTAAACTTTGAACTGCTTCACCGCGTAAATATAAATGCGTGTCTCGCCAAAAACCGAAATATTTATCCTTCCCTAAATACTCATCACCAATATTTAATCCACCTACAAACCCTTCATTTCCATCTATAATAACGATTTTTCGGTGGTTTCGATAATTAATTTTATCGTTTAAAATTGGAAAACGCACAGGGAAAAATGGAATCATTTCTACTCCTGCATCATTCAATTCTTCAATATACGAATTTGATAATTTAAAGCTTCCAACCGCGTCGTATAAAAAACGAACGACAACGCCTTCTTTTGATTTTTTTATTAAAATATCTTTAATTTCTGTACCAAGCTTGTCATCACGCACAATGTAATACTCCATATGAATGTGGTGTTTCGCTCGATTTAACCCATCTAAAATTGCCTGAAACGTTTCGTCTCCATTTGTTAATGTCCTCGTTTCAGTTTGAAATGAAATATTTAAAGCACCCAATCGATCTGCTAAACGAAATAACAATTCTTGATGCTTGTGATTTCGTAAAATCCGTTCTTCGTAATCTTCGTGTCCCTTATATTGTAAAAACGCCTGTTCATCGAGTAATGCCTTCTTTTGGAACATTCTTTTTCTACGAAAGTTTTGTCCAAATAAAAGATAGGCAAAGAAACCGAACACTGGAAAAATACCTAGTACGATTAACCACGTAAGTGTTTTAGACGGATGGCGGTTTTCTAAGAAAATAACACATCCAATTAAAAATGCGGAAACCGTAAATAAAATACTAATAATACCTAAAATCGAAACATCCTTTATCCCAATGACATCCGAATAAAATGCTACATCAATAAACATGCGTAATGAAACAAATAATGCGAACAGTAGTAGAAAAAAGAAAAGTAGTTTTAGTGTATTTTTCATCTCTTACCCCCTAAATAAGAAAGCCTTCCTATTCTTCATAAAAAAAGCCGATTTCATACTATAGAAATCGGCCTACGCTTTGGCAGGAAAATGGTTGCGAATTGTCTCAAGCGCACGCTCTTTCACAACCTGTTTCCCATACTCACTTACACGGTGAATCGTTAAAGTAGATTCTTCTCCATATTCTAAAACAATACTTAAAATACGATCAATTTCTTCTTCATCATGTAGCACTTCATCGAATTCCACATATACATAATAGCGGTCCTCAAATGAATGCAATTCATCTTTTATATCTTCAAAGATAAGACGATGACTTAATGAAATGACATCTTCAAAATCATTAAACTTAATTAAAAAGCCAAAAGTACCATCTTCATTAAAGTTTGTTCCTACTTGTTCTTCTACCTCTTCCACTAATTCTTGCTGGAATAATGATTCGATGCCTTCATCTAGAGGAATGTCTATAATTTTGTCTACACCTATTGGTAGTTCCAGCTTTTGTCCATCCTTTGAAAGCTCCGCTTTCGTTACAAGTACTTCAATCCCTTTATCGACTGCTTGCACTTGAATCCATAACGGCCCATCGATAAAGAAATCATCATGATCACGAGCTTCGTCCATCATCTCCCAAAAGAGCTCTTCACTTCGTTCGCGATCATACCAAATTTCTTCCCGATTAAACCCTCTGTCCTCTATATCAATGTACGTAATAAAAAATTTCATCGTATGGTCATTAATTCTTTCAATATCCAAAATACAACTCTCCCTTCCTGCTTAGAATTGTTATGAAGGGATTCCCCACTCATATGACAAAACAATAGATTCTTGTACTCTCATTTTATGATAAGATTCTCCAGAATGGAAATAAAATCGATTTATTTTACAAAAATAGTTATATACCTATCTGTATTCGACCGTTTACATAAAGTGAAACATTAATCAGTATTTTTTTCATCCCCCACTGATTATTAGCTCGCACCAATCGGAATAAATATACCATTATACCAATTCACTTCTCGTAAAAAATTTGGACATACATTCCCATATTCCCCCGTACACTGTAATAAAGTGAAACTTCTATTAGAGGTGATTATTTTGTCCCCGGAGCGCGGGATCAAAACTAGACAAACTTTCTTCACCACATACATATATTTCGCTTATTAAAACATCATAAATGGAGGCAGACGAATGGACTTAGAGTTTTTAACATCTGTACTAATGATTGTCGGTATCGATGTTGTACTAGGTGGCGATAACGCAATTGTCATCGCACTAGCTAGCCGAAATTTACCTGAAGCAAAACGAAATAAAGCCATTTTGATTGGTACTATTTTAGCAATTGTGCTACGAATTCTCCTCACAATACTAGCTGTCTATTTACTTGACATCCCATTTTTACAACTCATCGGCGGGATTTTACTCACATTAATTGCGGTAAATTTACTCACTGATAATAACAACGATCTTTCTTCTATCCAAGGAAAAACGACTTTATTCCAAGCTGTGCGTACAATTGTATTCGCGGATCTCGTTATGGGGTTTGACAATGTTATTGCCATTGCAGGAGCAGCTCACGGAAGACTTTCACTCGTAATTATCGGTTTATTCATTTCTATCCCGATTATCATTTGGGGAAGCAAACTTATTTTAATACTCATGGAACGCTTTCCATTTCTCATTTATTGCGGAGCAGCAATTCTCGCCTATACAGCAGGAAAAATGATTACACATGAAGACAGACTTGCAACGTTTTTTCATCATAACCCTAGTTTTACCGCAAGTATCCCTTATTTGTTCATTTTCACGATTTTATGCATAGGCTTTGTCGTTCAACAAGTGCGATTACGTAATGTTAAACAGTAAAAAAAAACCTTCTACTCTATAATAGGTAGAAGGTTTTCATATTATTATAATTAATTTACAAGACGCTGTGCTTCACGTAATTGGAACGTTCTTACTGTACGTGGTAAGAAACGACGGATTTCGTCTTCGTTGTAACCTACTTGAAGGCGTTTTTCGTCAATCATAATTGGACGACGTAAAATACCTGGATAGTCACGAATCATCTTATATAAATCTTGAAGTGGTAAAGACTCTAAGTTCACATTCAATTCTTGGAAAACTTTTGAACGAGTAGAAATAATCTCATCCGTTCCGCTTTCTGTCATACGTAAAATCTCTTTAATCTCCTCAATCGTTAATGGATCTGAGAAAATATTACGTTCTGTATAAGGAATATGATTTTCCTCTAGCCATAATTTCGCCTTTCTACAAGACGTACAGCTTGGAGAACTATATAATGTTACCATACAAAGCTCACTCTCCTTAAAGAGTACAAATTCTGTACTAATTACAGTTTAAATTTCTAAATTCAGCAATTTTTCGCGACAACTTGTCTTATAGCAAAGTGCAAAAATCGCATTTCATGTAAGCAACAACTTATAATAAACAACAATTACTTTTAATAAGTAACTTCTATAATCATTATACAATAGATTTTGCAAGAAATATACAGTAAATTTCCTGCTAGTTGAGAAAACTCTTCCTCGTATTCCACTGCTATGCAACATGATTACACTCACTAAAACTGTTCTTTAACAACGGTCTTCAACCCTTTTGATACTTGCTTTCTACAATAATTTTCACTTGATATACAATTACAGTTTCATAATCTTCCACATTAAAAAGAGAGCGTTTTCTTACCTTTTCCCGACAAAACAATTGAGAAATGTAAGACTCTAAAGGTTTGAAACGAAAAAGAACATCTGTTCTCATTTTAACAAATCTCCTCACTCATGTCTATATGCTTTCTAAAGTAAATCGAATATTTTTCTGACATTTCTTTCTTTTTTACCATTTATCTCATACAATAAAAATACAGACAGGCAAAGGGGGAATTTGCATATGATTGCTTTTTTTACTGATTTTATCATTGTTGCTACCCTCATCATCGGAATAACAGCATTGATTGGTGTCATTACAAATAGCATTGGTGAAAAACTCTTTGGTGGGAAAGAAAAAATGAAGTTTGTTAACAAAAGTTTAGATGTACAATCTGGCTGGAACCAAGTTGGTGGAAAAGGTATTTATAAAAAACGTACGTATTAAAAAAAAAGCAGGTAATCACCTGCTTTTTTTTATTTCTCTACTGATGCCCATTTGAAGCTTACTTCGCCGCCATATTTATGGTTGTACATATCTTTAATTGTTTCTCTTTGTAAATATGCTCTACCACGTTGATATACTGGAACAATCGCAGCGTCATCAAGTAACATTTTTTCCGCTTCTAATAAGTTTTTCCAACGAGCATTTACGTCGCTTCCATCTTTCTTCGCTTTCATAATAATCTCATCGTACTTCGGATTAGAATAATTCATTTTATTTTGTGCTCCGTCAGTTACGAACATATCAAGATATGTAACTGGATCTGGGAAGTCTGCACTCCATCCAGAGAATGACATTACATAGTCACCCGCATCTTCTAATTTTAGTTTTTGCGCGAATGGCTGCTGTTTAATTTTCACTGTTAAACCTGGTAAATTCTTTTCTAGCTCACCTTTTAAATATTCACCAGTTTTCTTCGATAATTCCACATCTTCATTTAACATCTCTAATTCGATTTCATTTTTACCAAGTTCTTTTTTACCAGCTTCCCAATACTTTTTCGCTTCTTTCACATTCGGTTTTACAATATCTCCATTTTCAGCACGGAAATCTTTGTTATCCGGTCCTTTAATGAAATTGTCAGGAATTAATCCAGTCGCTGGCTTAGAACCGTTATTTAATAACGTATCAACGAATGGTTTACGGTCAAAACCAAGTGAAATTGCTTTACGAATATTTTTATTTGCTAAAGCTGGGTCCTTTTGATTTAAACGTAGGAAGAATACAGATGTATCTTCTACCGTTTTGAAATCTGGTTTTCCTTTATATTTATCGATGAACTCAGCTAATAACGTCGCTCGATCAACTGCGTTTGTTTCATATAAATTAATTGGTGTAGACGTATCTTTTACAATATTAAAGTTTACTTCCTCAAGCTTCACTTCTTTATTGTCCCAATATGATGAGCTCTTTGTCATTTTGAAGCTACGTTCATGTTGCCAATCACTTAATGTAAATGGACCGTTATAAAGTGTTGTATTTGCTTCTAAACCAAACTTCGTACCTTGCTCTTTTACATACTTTTCATTAACAGGATAGAAGATTGGATATACCATTAAATCTACAAGATACGGAATCGAGTTGTCTAATTCCACTTCTAACGTGTGATCATCAATTGCTTTTACGCCTAATTGATCTGGACTCATCTCTTTTTTATTAATTTTTTCTGCATTTTTTATATCATACATAATGTACGCTGATTTTGCAGCTGTATCTGGATTAATCGCTCTTTGCCATCCATATACGAAATCTTTCGCTGTTACAGGTTCACCATTTGACCATTTTGCATCTTCACGTAATTTAAATGTATACTTTTTACCGTCTTCTGACTTTTGGAATTCTTTCGCTACACCTGGAACTAACTTATCATCTTTTCCAAGACGGTATAGACCTTCCATCGTGTTGTTCATTACTTTTGAAGAAACTGCATCAGCTGATAACGCTGGGTCCATCGTTGGAATTTCTTGTGTTTCAATTAAGTTAATAACTTGCTTCGCACCGCTTTTCCCGCTATCCCCTTTTGCGTTCGCTTGCGGTTCATCTTTTTGGTAGCCACATGCCCCTAAAATCATGCTCATTGCTACTGTTGATGCTACAAAAACTGGTATCTTTTTTTTCATACTTCCACCCTCCAAAAAAATGTTAGCCCTTTCATTTTCAAACAGAAAGAAATATATATATGTTCTAATAATTCATATTATACACACAAATATATTCTTTGTATATTTATATTTCTATTTTATTAAAATTTTCTGTTAACGATTAGTGTATTTGTAAACGTTTCATACTGCCTTTTTATTGAACTAAAGTGTTAAAAATACCAAATTTTATACTTTTCTAAATTATCAGAGAAAAACAAATTTTATATCCTATAATATCTTATGTATAATTATCCTTCTTTTTCTGTCATAAAATGAAGGTTTATTCATATTGAAAATATGTAGGCTAAAATAAGTGCAAAGGATATGAAAGTGTGTTACGATACACTTTGCTAAAAATAGATATCGGTAAAGAGGGGACGGACATGACAGCAATTCGCTCAAAAAACGGGCCAACAGAGAAACTAAGTTTATTCTTATTAACTTGGCCTATTTTTCTAGAAGTTTTTCTTTTTATGCTGATGGGGATCGCTGATACTTTCATGTTAAGTGCATTATCAGACGATGCTGTATCTGGGGTTGGTGCAGCGAATCAATACCTTCATATCGCGATTTTAGTACTAGAAGTCATCGGGAATGGCGCCGCTATCGTTGTATCCCAATACCTCGGTTCTAAACGCTTTATGGAAGCATCAAAAATATCAGCATTGGCAGTAACATTAAATTTAGGAGTCGGGCTCGTTATAAGCGCCGGTTTTCTTTTATTCTCAAAACATATGATGATGGCAATGAACTTACAAGGCGATGTATTAACGTACGCGCAAAGCTATTTATCCATCGTCGGAGGAGCCATTTTCCTTCAAGCTATTATTAACTCATTAGCCGCAATTATCCGCGTACACGGTTTTACAAAGCAAGCAATGTTTATTTCACTTGGAATGAATATTATTCATATCGCCGGAAACTATGTACTCATTTTCGGGAAATTCGGTTTCCCTGAACTTGGTGTGCAAGGGGCAGCTATTTCTTCCGCTGTTAGCCGGTTAATCGCACTTATCGTTTTCTTCTGGTTACTGTACCGCGTTATGGAATACCGCGTGAAATTACAATACTACTTCACTTTATCGAAAGAATACGTTGGCAAAATTTTAAAGATCGGCATTCCATCTGCATTTGAACAAGTGATGTACCAAGCTTGCCAAATCGTCTTCCTATATTACGCAACATACTTAGGAACAGAATCGTTAGCTGCTAGACAATATGCTACTAACATTTCCATGTTCACTTATTTATTCGCCATTGCTATCGGTATGGGAACAGCTATTATCGTTGGACGTCTAGTTGGCGGAAATGAAAAGGATGAAGCTTACACACGCGTATGGAAAAGTGTACAATGGGCGATTGGTGTAACTTTATTTATGGTCATTCTCGTTGTTACATTCCGCACACAATTAATGGGACTATTTACGGATAATCCCCATATTATCTCTCTAGGGGCAAGCGTTCTTTTACTAAGTGTACTACTTGAAACAGGACGGACGATGAACATCGTCATCATTAATTCACTTCGTGCAGCTGGCGATGCAAAATATCCGGTTTTAATCGGCGCATTCTCCATGGTGTTAATGAGCTTACCGCTCGGCTACTTTTTCGTCTTTCAATTAGATATGGGTCTCGTTGGTATTTGGCTAGCGATTGCTATCGACGAATGGACACGGGCGATTATTATGTTCTTCCGCTGGAGAAGTAGAGCATGGGAAAATTATGCACTTGTTAAACCTGATGAACAAGAAGAGAGTACTTCTGTTCAAGCACAATAAAATAAAAGTGTTTCTTCATTCTTGGAAACTCTTACTTTACTGTCTTTAAACAGAAAAAGAACTTGGATAAAATCTCTTTATACTAAATTAAGTTTAACTAGTATAAAAAAATAGAGCCATCCTTCTGTAATAGAAGAATGGCTCTACTTTTTTATTGATAAATTTCTTTATATTTCTTATACTCTGCTTCAGAACATAATACGAAATGTCCTGGGCGAATTTCACGCATTGTTGGTGCTTCCTCACCATATTGATGTTGAGATGGATCGTATACGATACGTTTACGATTGCGCTCATAATCTGGATCTGGAAGCGGAATTGCAGATAGTAGTGATTTTGTATATGGATGCATTGGATTCGCATATAACTCTTCACTTGTTGTCAGCTCAACGATTTGACCACGGTACATTACACCAATTCGATCACTAATGTATTTTACCATGGATAAATCATGGGCGATGAATAAGTACGTTAAACCTTTTTCTCTTTGTAACTGTTTCAGTAAGTTTACAACTTGCGCCTGAATCGATACGTCAAGTGCTGAGATTGGTTCATCAGCAATGATAAATTCAGGTTCTACAGCTAGCGCGCGCGCGATACCGATACGTTGACGTTGTCCACCTGAGAATTCATGCGGGAAACGGTTCGCGTGCTCTTTATTTAAACCAACTGTATTTAACAGCTCGTGAACACGGTCCATACGCTCTTTTTTGCTTTTTGCTAGTCCGTGAATATCAATACCTTCTGCGATAATATCCCCCACTGTCATACGAGGATTTAATGATGCATATGGATCTTGGAAAATCATTTGCATTTTACGGTTGAACTTCTTAAGTTCTGCGCGTGATTTTTTACCATGTACATTTTCACCATCGAACAACACTTCACCGGCAGTTGCATCGTATAAACGAATGATCGTTCTTCCAGTTGTTGACTTACCACAACCAGATTCTCCTACAAGTCCAAATGTTTCACCGCGGTAAATATCAAATGAAATATCATTAACTGCTTTAACAACACCACCACTCACATCAAAGTGTTGTTTCACATTTTTTACTTCAATTAATTTCTCACGTTGTTTAGTCATGTTGTTCACCCACTTTCATTTGAAGAATACGTTTTTCAACAACTGCTGGTGGTTTTACTTCTGGCGCTTGCTCATGAAGTAACCAAGTTGCAGCATAATGTGTATCACTTACTTTAAATAAAGGTGGTTCCATTTCAAAATCAATTTTCAGCGCCTGTGGGTTACGTGGTGCAAAAGCATCACCCTTTGGCGGTTTTAATAAGTCTGGAGGCGTTCCTGGAATCGCATATAGCTCGTCTTCTGAACCATCTAAGCTTGGCATAGATGCGATTAAGCCCCATGTGTATGGATGTTGTGGATTATAGAAAATTTCATCAACAGTTCCAATTTCAACAACTTTACCAGCGTACATAACCGCAACTCGGTCTGCAACGTTTGCCACTACACCTAAGTCATGCGTAATGAAAATGATTGCTGCTTCTGTTTTTTGCTGAATGTCCTTCATAAGCTCTAAAATTTGCGCCTGAATTGTAACGTCTAGCGCAGTTGTCGGCTCATCGGCAATTAATAATTTTGGGTTACAAGCTAACGCCATCGCAATAACTACACGCTGTCTCATACCACCTGAGAATTGGTGAGGATATTGTTTTAAACGAGCTTCTGGATTTGGAATACCTACAAGGTCGATTAATTCTACAGCAACTTTACGTGCGTCTGCTTTACTCATCCCTTGGTGTTTAATAAGACCTTCCATAATCTGATTACCAATTGTCATCGTTGGATTTAGCGATGTCATTGGATCTTGGAAAATCATCGCAATATCTTTACCGCGTACTTGCTGCATTTCTTTTTCTGTTAGTTTCGTTAAGTCACGACCTTCAAATATGATTTCACCGTTTTTAATACGTCCTGGAGGATTCGGAATTAATCCCATTAACGCTTTAGAAGTAACTGATTTACCAGAACCAGATTCTCCTACAATCGCTAATGTTTCTCCTTTTTTTAAATCAAAAGTAACGCCGCGTACAGCTTGTACTTCACCTGCATGTGTATCAAAGGAGACTTGCAAATCTTTTACCTCTAGCAATGTTTTCATTTTTACTTCTCCCCTCTTTTACTTACGCATTTTTGGATCTAACGCGTCGCGTAATCCGTCTGCCATTAAGTTGAATGCTAAGATTAACATACTGATGACAACCGCTGGGATGAACATCATATGTGGATACGTTTGAATTGATTTATAACCATCGTTTACAAGAGAACCAAGTGATGCGAATGGTGGCTGAATACCTAGTCCGATGAAGCTTAAGAATGCTTCACCAAATACCGCTGTTGGAATTGTAAACATTGTCATTACGATAATTGGTCCCATTACGTTCGGAATTAAGTGCTTCACAATTAACTGTGTATTTGTTGCCCCTAATGTACGAGATGCTAATACATATTCTTGGTTTTTTAATTTTAGGATTTGTCCACGAACGATACGCGACATCCCTATCCAACCTGTAATTGCCATCGCGAGTGTAATCGACCAAATACCTGATCCCATAATGATTACCATTAAAATAACGATGATTAAGTATGGAATACCGTTAATAATCTCCATAATACGTTGCATAATATTATCTACTCTACCGCCATAGAACGCTGAAATACCTCCGTATGCGACCCCGATTACTAGGTCAATCGCTGCTGCTAAAAGAGCGATATATAATGATACACGTGTACCCTCCCATGTTCTTGTCCATAAATCACGGCCAAGATCATCTGTACCAAACCAGAAGTACTCTTTAATATCACGTTTTTCATATTGATCAACACCATATTGATCTGTACCGTCAAATGGTAGCCAATGAATATTTTCAATCACTGGAATTTTCGGTGGCATTTTCGCACGACCTAAATCCTGCTCTTTATATGAGTGTTTACTTACCATCGGTCCTATAATTGCTAGTAATACAATAAGGCTTAATAATACGAAACCAAACATCGCACCTTTATGTTGGAACAAACGTCTTCTTACATCTTGCCAAAACGTTAAGCTTGGACGGGCAATGACTTCATTATCAACATTACTTTGATTGGCTGGTTGAAATAAATCTGGAGATAATTTTTGTACATCTTTCATCATTTTTTCCCTCCCGCTAAACGAATACGAGGATCAATAATTCCGTATAAAATATCGACAATGAAAATAACTAAGATGAAGATCGCACTATAGAAAATTGTAGTTCCCATAATAACTGTATAGTCATTCACTGTAATCGATTTAACGAATTGTTCCCCAAGTCCAGGTACAGCGTAAATTTGCTCAATAACTAGTGTCCCTGTAATTAATCCTGCAACCATTGGTCCTAAAATTGTTACAACTGGAATTAATGCGTTACGAAGTGCGTGCTTGATAATGATAACGCCTTGGCTAATTCCTTTCGCTTTCGCTGTTAAAATGTAGTCAGCTTGCATAACCTCAATTAACTCTGCACGAGCGAAACGTGCGATTGTTGCGATAACTGCCATCGATAAGGCAATTGTAGGCATTACTGTAAACTCCGGTCCTTTCCAAAATGCTACTGGGAACCAACCAAGTTTTACCCCTACGAAATATTGTAGTAATGCGGCGAATACGAATGACGGTACCGACATCCCGAGTACGGAAATAATTGTCGCCCCATAATCGACCCACGTATTGTTACGAAGTGCCGCAACGATTCCTAAAATTAAACCGATAAATGTTCCTAATATAATCGCTTGTAAACCAAGTTGTGCTGATGGTCCAATACGATCCACAATCATATCTGTTACTGGGCGGTTATCATATTGGAATGATACCCCTAAATCACCTTTTGCTAAGTTACCTAAGTAACGTGCATATTGAACTGGTACTGGATCATTTAAACCATATTTTTCAAGAATGATTTCTTTTTGTGCCGGTGATAATTTCTCCTGATTTTTAAGCGGTGAACCCGGAAGTAATTTCATCAAAAAGAAAGTCAGTGTAGTAATTAAAAATAATGTCAAAGCCATGTACACGAAACGTTTTAATACATAACGTCCCATAGTCAAGCACCTCCCCGTTTTTCTCAAAAGCAATAAGATAGTTTAAAATATTCTTACTTTTATTTTTTTAAAATAAGAGCACATGCCCATCATAGGCATATACCCTTATTCATGATGGAAACCATTTTTAGTTTTTGAGTTCAACCCACTTATAGCTAAATTCTCCGCCGTATTTATGTTCTAATAGGCCCGTAATTGAACTACGTTGTAAATATGCCTTTCCAGGTTGATATACTGGAGCAATCGCTGCATCTTCAAGCAATTGTTGTTCTGCTTTTAATAGAGCGTCCCAACGGGCTTGTACATCTACTTCTGTTTTGGCTTTCTTAATTAGTTCATCATAAGCTGGATTTGCGTAATTCACTTTATTTTGTGAATTACCTGTTGTATACATTTCAAGGAATGACATTGGGTCCATATAATCTGGACTCCATCCCGCATATGACATCGCATAATCTCCACTTGCTTCAAGTTTTAATTTTTGTGCAAATGGCTGCATTTTTGTTGAAACTGTTAAACCTGGTAAGTTCTTTTCGAATTGTCCCTTTAAATACTCTCCGATTTTTTTTGCATCATCAGTATCAAAGTTTAATAACTCTAACTCTACTTTGTCTACACCAAGTTCTTTTTTACCAGCTTCCCAATATTTTTGAGCTTCTTTAACATCCTCTTTTATAAGCTTTCCGTTCTCTTCACGGAAGTCTTTTCCGTTAGGTCCTTTTGCCAAACCTTTCGGAACAAAACCATACATGCCTTCTGAACCATCGTTTAAGATAACTTTTCCGATATTTTCACGTTCAAAGGACATCGCAATTGCTTTTCGGATATTTTTATTGGCTAAAAATTTATTTTTTTCATTTAAACGAATGAATTGTGTAGATGGTCTCTTAATTGTTTTAAAATCAGCATCTGATTTGTATTTATCTACAAATTCTGATGTTAATACTACACGATCAATCGCTTTCGTTTCATATAAATTTATAGCAGTTGAACGATCCTTAACAATATTGAAGTTTATCTCCTCAAGCTTCACTACTTTATTTTCCCAATACGTTGGATTTTTCTTAAGGTGGAAACTTTGTTCATGTTTCCATTCACTTAAAACGAATGGGCCATTATAAAGTGTCGTATTGGATTCTAATCCAAATTTTGTTCCTTGTTCTTTTACAAATTTCTCATTCAAAGGATAAAATGTTGGATAGACTGTTAAACTTACAAAATAAGGAACAGGGTTATCTAATTCCACTTCAAGTGTGTGATCATCAATTGCTTTTACACCAAGTTCCTCAACTGGTAGTTCTTTTTTATTAATTTTCTCTGCATTTTTCACATCAAATAGTATGTAAGCAAATTTGGCACCCGTATTTGAATCAACAGCTCTTCTCCAAGAATAAACGAAGTCTTTCGCTGTTACAGGTTCACCATTCGACCATTTCGCATCTTCACGTAATTTAAATACATACTTTTTACCATCTTCTGATTTCTCATAAGATTTAGCGACTCCTGGAACAAGTTTATCGTCTTTCCCCAGACGATACAATCCTTCCATTGTGTTATTCATGATGTTAGAAGATGCTGCATCCGTTGATAACGTCGTATCCATTGTTGGTATTTCAGCAGTTTCTGTTAGATTCAATACTTGCTTATTTGAAGTACTGGATCCTTTCGCGCTTGCCTTATTATCATCTTTTTGATAACTACAGGCTCCTAGCACACTTACTGTCAACGTCGATGCAAGCAATAGCGGTATCTTTTTCTTCATGTTGTGTTGCCTCCCCTAATTGCACTTCCTGTACCCTAACTTGTAGAAAAACAGAATTGAAAGAATAATCTCCAAGTTTCTACAATTTTCATTATACATATAATATGACGATTGTGAATATAGTTTTTTGTTTTTTTGTTAAAATTTTTAATAAAATGTTTATATTTTTAATTTTTTGTAAAGGGATACGTTAACATTGCTACCATCATCTTGAAATTAGAACTGTAATTGCGTATAATTTTCAAAAAATTTTTTATATTACTTATTATAACTTTTATAGTATAATAATTCTAGTAATATTTTGACGGAGGGGAATATTTTGAATAAAGTTTTTTTTCATACTTGTATACTATTTTTTGTAGCGATAATCGCTGCTAGTGTGGGCGCATTCCTCGTTTCATCTCAGTTTTTGTTGAATTTTGTCAACATCTCATTCTATATCGCATTGTTTTTTATTCTTATAGGTGGTTTTTTATACATCTTTCAAAATGGATTTTTTAACGTAACCATTTACGCATTCCAAAGAGTATTTGGTACGAACAAAAAGATTGACTCTTTAATTGAAGAAGCTGAGGAACCTATCGATAAGAAAGAACGTATTTATAAAACATATTCATTCAAATGGACGTATCCGATTTGTATTACTGGTATCGTACTTGGGTTGTTCTCGACCCTCATTAGCTTTACTATTTTGATGTAGTTTGCAAACACTATTCCATATGATATAATAATCAGCAAAACATTTTGTTATAAAACTTTAGTTCTTTCATATTAAAAGGACTCAGTTAACAATAAATAAATTTATATGTATGCGATGATAAAGAAGAGTACATATTGGGGCAATTTCAGAGAGCTTGTGGCTGGTGTGAACAAGTAATTGTACAGTATGGAATGGGCTTTTGAGCACCAAACCGAACCGAAAGTAGTAGGCTTTGGCGTCATATCCAGACGTTATTATGGATCTTGAGAGATTTCACAGCTGTGAAATAATTAGGGTGGTACCGCGGTCCATTCGCCCCTATGTAATTTGGGATGAATGGGCTTTTTTGTATGCCTTCTCTTCCCCATCGCACATTCAATTTTAGGAGGAATTACTTATGTCAGTTATCTTTTCTGGTATCCAGCCAAGCGGAACAATTACACTTGGAAACTATTTAGGAGCTATGAAGCAATTTACAGAACTTCAAAACGAACACGACTGTTATTTCTGTATTGTAAACCAACATGCGATTACAGTACCTCAAGATCCCGTACAACTTCGTAAAAACATCCGCAGTCTTGCTGCGCTATACGTTGCATGCGGCATCGATCCTGAAAAAGCTACTTTATTTGTACAATCAGAAGTGCCAGCACACGCTCAACTAGGATGGATTATGCAATCTGTTGCGTACGTTGGAGAATTAGAGCGTATGACACAATATAAAGATAAAGCATCTGGTAGAGATTCAGTTCCAGCTGGATTACTTACGTATCCACCATTAATGGCTGCTGATATTTTACTTTACAACACAGAAATCGTGCCTGTTGGTGATGACCAAAAACAACATATGGAATTAACACGCGACCTAGCAGAGCGCTTCAACAAACGTTTCCGCGAAGTGTTCACGATTCCTGAAATCCGCATTCCAAAAGTAGGGGCACGCGTTATGTCATTAACAGAACCTACGAAAAAAATGAGCAAATCTGATCCAAATCCAAAATCGATGATCAGCATGCTTGATGATCCAAAAACAATCGAAAAGAAAATTAAAAGTGCCGTAACTGACTCTGACGGTATCGTTAAATTTGATAAAGAAAACAAACCTGGTATTGCTAACTTATTAACAATCTACTCTTCATTCTCAGGAAAAACAGTGGAAGAAATAGAAGCAATGTACGAAGGAAAAGGATATGGCGACTTCAAAGGTGACCTAGCACAAGTAGTTGTAGAAGCAATTCGTCCAATCCAAGACAAATATAACGAACTAATCAACTCCCCAGAGCTAGACGAAATTCTAGACAAAGGTGCCGAAAAAGCAAACCACGTTGCATTCAAACAACTACGCAAAGTAGAAAACGCAATGGGACTAAGCAGAAAACGTAGGTAACATATAAAGCGGAGGCGACTGCTTAGCCCTGACGGCTAAGGTTCTTTCCCACAGAAGGTGCTTTTTACCTTCTCGTGGGGAAGGTTCTTAGACGCGAAGGGCTAGGAGCCGGAGCTGGATTTCATAAAAAGCGGAAGCGGCTCGCTCAGCTCTGACTGGCTCAGGTTCTTTCACATAAAAGGCGCTTTTTTCCTTCTTATGCGAAAGGTTCTTAGACACGAAGAGCTTGCCGACTCCATATAAAAAAACCGCCAATTGGCGGTTTTTTTAATTTACCTTCTGCTCGTTTTCCATTTCCCATAACTTTTCGAAAAACGGTTGTCCTTTTACAAGGCGCTCGCATAATTGTTCGTGCTTTTCAGACCATCCAGTTTTCGCTTCATCATAAAGCTTAGTCCAAACATCTTCAAACTCCATATGTTGAACCATTCCGTATGCTGATGGATCCCACTCCGTGAACCAATAGCGAATTTCAGCTGGATTTTTCGTTGTATGTAATTGATCTAACGCCATAAATAATAATTGTTTAAGCTGTCTTTCTTTACGAGTTAGGCCATTCATAATGAAAGGCGATGGTGATAAAATATGATGTTCTTTTTCAATCTCTTCCACTTGGAACTCATACTTTTCTGCTTGCACATTTTCTACCATCTCGTATACCATCTGTTCTTGACGCGGTATTAGCCTACTTTTTCGAATCGGCACATTGTAGCCGATTGAATCAATCGCAATAATTCCTTTTCCATCTGTAACTACAAAACAATACTCTTGTTGCAAACGTTCGTGATTTTTACGAATATAAGCCTTATGATGTACGTCTTCCAATAACTTTTGTGGAAGCTCTAACAATTCGTCCTCGATGTAATGATATAATGTGGAATCTACTTTTAATAATGGCACTTGATCTAATAGCTCAATCGTATCATCTTTCCGCCATTCGTAAAAATGACAAACGTTATACCCATTCTCTTCACCTTCAAACCAATTTACCCATACATCATGCAGATATAACATTCTCTACCCCTCACTTCACTAAGGTTTGTACCAATCATTATGTTCATTTTTGCTTAACTTTATTCCACTTGAGGAAATATATTCTAATTATTATTTTTTCTCCTATTAAATTAAAAAAACAGGAGATAAGAGCTCCTGTTTTTTCATTACACATTAAATGTATTTGCTTTATTCAAGATTTCTTTCGCATCTATAGATAATAAAGATAGTGTATTTTCTCCTTCAAATGCTACACAGTCTTTCACAATATGAAACCCGAGTGCATAGCCAAGCATTTTCGGATAGGAATGAAGTCCATTTAATAAAATGTCATGCTCCCTTGTTCCACGTTTTATCGTTATTCTTTCGTGTACAACGTTTCGCCAATAATAAAGCGCTTCTTCTTTCGAAAGGTACACCGTCCATGGTGCATTACTTTTTTCTGTATGCCTTTCCCTCACGGCCTGTTCAGCTAAACCCTCCATAATC
This sequence comes from Bacillus hominis, assembly GCF_030348325.1. Classification (NCBI taxonomy): domain Bacteria; kingdom Bacillati; phylum Bacillota; class Bacilli; order Caryophanales; family Bacillaceae; genus Bacillus; species Bacillus hominis. The sequence goes on along the minus strand of NZ_JAUCFS010000005.1, from coordinate 1,140,588 downwards.
ATCGTATCAAGCAATGTATACTCCGTTTCTTTCGTATCAAATTGATGTAATCTACATATGTGATGATACTCGTGCGTTAATAATGCTTTTAATTCTTCTATCGAATTTCGTCCACATACGAACAAGAAAATAACGTGACGCATAGATAATCCAGCCTTCCCGTTATACTCTTTTTGTACAGTTCGATTATATGAATCTGATAACAAAATAAAAATAGGGATATCTGGACCTTTTAGCCAACTTTTTAATTTTTCATACTCCCTGCTAAGTTCTTTCCAAATTTCTTTTTTCTCTAACTCTTTAATTTCCTGTTCTCCCCTCATTACTGGGCGATACATCCCTTTAGAGATTAGAAATCGATACAGCCTTTCTTTTGGTAATGGAATATACTTTGTAAATTTCTCGCAAAGCTTTTCTGGGCGTCCATAATACAGATGTAACCATTCTGCCGTTTCAACAACCCCCATCTTCCTCCCTCCTTTTCTTATGTATATGCGAAAAAAGAAAGGAACGTAAAAATAAATACGGTGTTTTTTCGTAGTATGTTACGAAAAAACACCGCATTTTATCTATTACTTATATGCTTTAAATACTAATACTGCGTTATGACCACCGAATCCTAATGAATTACTTAATACAGCACGTACTTCTTGCTGTCTTGCTTTATTTGGTACATAATCTAAATCACATTCTGGATCTGGTGTTTCATAGTTAATCGTCGGAGGAATCACTCCGTCTGTAATTGATTTAATAGAGAAGATCGCTTCAACAGCACCTGCTGCTCCTAATAAGTGACCTGTCATTGATTTCGTCGAGCTAATCGCTACTTTATATGCATGCTCACCGAAAGTTTCTTTAATTGCCATCGTTTCATACTTTTCATTTGCATCTGTACTTGTACCGTGCGCATTAATGTAATCAATATCTTCTGGCTGAAGACCTGCATCAGCTAAAGCTTGACGCATCGCACGAACTCCGCCCTCACCACCAGGAGCAGGCATTGTAATATGGAATGCATCACCAGTTGCACCATAGCCGGCAATTTCCGCGTAAATATGAGCACCACGCGCTAACGCATGCTCTAATTCTTCAAGGATTACAATACCAGATCCTTCTCCCATTACAAATCCACTACGATTTTTATCAAATGGACGGCAAGCTGTTGCTGGATCTTCATTAAATGTTAATGCTTTCGCTGAACTAAATCCAGCAAATGCCATACTTGTTAACGGCGCTTCTGCTCCGCCCGTTATCATTGCATCAGCATCACCGCGCTGGATTACTTTAAACGCATCACCAATTGAGTTCGCTCCAGATGCACAAGCTGTTACAGAGCAAGTATTAATCCCTTTCGCTCCTGTAGCAATTGATACTTGACCTGCTGCCATATCTGGAATCATCATTGGTACGAAAAATGGACTCACGCGGCGCGGACCTTTTTCAGTAAAAATCTTAAATTGTTCTTCGTATGTTTCCATACCACCAATACCAGAACCAACCCATACACCAATGCGCGGTGCATTTTCTTCTGTAATTTCAAGCTTTGCATCTGCAACCGCCATTTTTGCTGCTGCTACTGCATATTGTGTAAAGCGATCCATACGGCGCGCTTCTTTTTTATCCATATATTTTTCGACTTCAAAGTCGTTAATTTCTGCTGCTACTTTTGCAGGAATTTGTTCTGAATCTACTCTTGTAAGTCGTCCGATTCCCGATACACCGTTTTTAATATTTTCCCAAGCTGTTTCAACATCTGTTCCTATCGGTGTAACAGCTCCTAGCCCTGTAATTACAACCCTCTTTTTTTCCATACAAAATACACTCCTTTTTTTCTCTCAGTCCTTATTTACCCCAACGAAGAGCTACTGCTCCCCATGTTAATCCGCCGCCAAAACCGACTAGTATAATTAAATCACCATCTTGAATACGTCCATTTTGCAATTCCTCTACCATTGCAATTGGAATTGAAGAAGCTGATGTATTACCGAACTTTTCAATTGTCATACTCATTTTTTCTTTCGGTAAATTTAATCTCTCTCTTGCAGATTCCATAATACGAATATTCGCTTGATGCGGTACTAAAAAGTCCACATCCTCTTTCGTAAGTCCCGCTTTGTCTAACACACGAAGACAAGAATCACCAAGTTGACGAACAGCAAATTTAAAGACTTCTCTGCCATTCATCATAACATACTCGTCTTGATAAAGATGCTTACCGCCACTTCCGTCCGCTCCTAATTCGAATGAAAGTACACCTTTTCCTTCCGAAACAGCTCCCATTACGATAGCACCTGCTCCGTCCCCAAATAGTACTGCTGTATTTCGGTCGTTCCAGTCTACAATTTTAGATAGTTTGTCACTACCAACTACTAATACATTTTTATAAGTTCCCGTTTGAATAAATTGCTGCGCTGTAATCATTCCGTACATAAAGCCAGCACACGCTGCACTTAAATCCATCGCAGCTGCATGTTTTGCACCAATTGCTTCTTGGATTACACAAGCTACTGCTGGGAATGCGCGATCTGGCGTTACCGTTGCCACTAAAATAAGATCGATATCCTCTCCACTAATCCCTGCATCTTCAAGTGCTTTTTTAGAAGCCTCTACCGCCATATATGAAGTATCTATTGTATCATCGGCAATGCGTCTTTCTGCAATTCCCGTTCTCGTACGAATCCATTCATCAGATGTATCTACGATTTTCTCTAAATCGTGATTTGTGACTACTTTTTCTGGCACATATCTTCCGATCCCTAAAATGCCCACGTTCACATCGCAGCCCTCCGTTTTATATCAATTATTATGACTTGGTACTAATTTTAAAACATAAATGTACTTTTGTCTAGAATATATTTCAGCTAAAAAAATAAAGACAGCGTATTACCAACTTTATTTTTCATTAAAAGAAACAGAAAAATCCCTGTCCTTCAAAAGATAAACTTCCCAATACTTTTGACCTTACTCCGCTCGAGACTAAAAAAGGCCCTTACCGCTTCTTCTCACGGTTCGAGCCTCTTTCCCATCAAAAAAGAAGGGGTTTGTTTTGGTTTGTTTTGGTTTATTCTTTATCTGCTTTTCCCTCAAAACTAAGACGTTCTCCTCATAACCTTCCCCTTTAACCTCATCTTCCCTCTGGTTTTACTCCGCTCGAGACTAAAAAAGGCCCTTACCGCTTCTATCCACGGTTCGAGCCTCTCTCCCATCAAAAAAGAAGGGGTTTGGTTTGGTTTGTTTTGGTTTATTCTTTATCTGCTTTTCCAAGCTCATATGCTTCGTCCATTACTTTCATCAATAGCTCTAACACTGGCTGTGCTTTCTCCATATCAAGTGCAATTCCATTAGAATCTAAAATTGCCTTAGCTTCTGGTAAATGCTTCATTGCGATTTGTAAAAATTGCATACTTTTTTCGTTCATGTAATCTCTTCCTCTCCATTAAAGCTTTCAATCAATTATCCATACAATAGTTTAACACGTGCGCTACCCTTCGTATAACTCTTTATATTTTTTCATATGTGCCAATTGTTTATTTAAACCGAATTCTACTGGTGTATTTTTTTGAATAGAGATAACATCTACAGCTTCATCTCTTACTTCCACGTTTTTTTTATTTACCTTACCATCTGCATGTAAAAGACTCATACCTTTTTCCCATAACGCTTCTTTTCCGCTAAGTAAGTTATATACACCGAGGTGCTTTACATTCATTCCATGTTCCCATAAATATTCACACACATCTTCAACGTAAAGTAAATCGCTTCCTTTTTCTCCATTTATACAACGGCACTCTTTTTCATCAAGTTCTGATAAAATAAGCTGATGATACATCATAAACGACGGTTGCCACGGCCCATATAATGTAGGAACTCGATATGCACTATATTGTAATTCGCCTTTTTTCAACCCTTCTTCCACTTTCAAAAATAGACGTTTGTTTTCGGATTCTTCAGTGCTTCCTATTTCAATAGAAGAAATTAGATTTAACTTTACGTTATTTTTTTCACACATCCTTACGATTCGTTTTAAATATTGTAATATGACCCTTTCATTCCGAAATCCACTTTGCTGATTCGGCTCATACAAGCAAAAATAAACTGTATCGAAACTCTCTTCCTCTACCGATCGCCACCCGTCTTCATCCCTTATAGAATAGTACGTAAATAGCGCATTTCGCCCAATCAACAATAATTTCTCTTCATTAATTTTTGTCATACTATCAAATTCATCAAAATCAAGACCATATACTTCTACTTCTTCTGCAATCATTTTATTCACAAGGTGATAACCTACAAACGTAAGTGCACCTATAATCAGCACGCGTTTCATACCACCAACCCTTTCCCCTTGAAACAAATAGCTCCTCATTTATGTATATGGGAGCTTCACAATTCTTCTTCATATTTTTTAAAGAAATCAGTCGTTTGCCTAACCATTTTATATTTCACATCTTGCAGATGGAATAAGACAGAAGTATCGCATTGACTTAATTGCCTCATTTTCTCGTATTTACGTAACAATTGTTTTCTTCCTCTTTTTTCTTGTGTCGATACGAAAATTTTAACAGGTACACAAGACGGAAGAAGCACAAATGATTTCTTATTTATTTTTGATTCTAATTCTTCTTCTTTGGAATCATACGCCAAACTTAATTCCTTCACTAATCTTTTGTAAAAAAACTTATGCTCTTTCTCAAACCCCACATATTCTGGTAAATCTAAACACGGATTTAACATAACGACAGAACGTATACATTCAGGGTACTTGTTCATCATCTCAAGCGCTACAAGTGCTCCCATACCATCTGCCATAATGTGCATTTTCATATTTAATGTCTCTTTTCTTAGAACGACATCATACAAACGTTTTGCAAGACGAACAGCTCGATCGTTCCCCCAATGCCTTCCGTATAAGTTAGATGAAAAGACCGTATAGCCTTTTTCAATAAGGCCCTGTAAAAAATAAGCTCTCCCTGCATGCTGTGTCCATAAACTTGTACCATTCTCAATAAAATAGTTATAATCTCCTAGGAGCATAACAGAAAATCCATTTGGCTTTTCCGGTAAATAAATTACACATGGTTCTTTTTCTAAATAAAAAAAACGTTCCGTAATACTCATTTTTCCCCCGCCTTATTTTCTAAACGTATAAAAGTACTCTTTTATAATGTATGAACAGAATGCAAATTTGCGTTGAAAAATCTACAAATATTTTTCTATATTCTTTTTTCAATTGTGTTACAATAAGGACAGATTGAACGAATAGAGGTGTAAAATATGCGTTTCATTTGGGCATTAATTTGGTCGTTCGCGCTTGTACATATGATGAGCTACGTAATCGGCTCTATGACTGGCGGTACATACGATTTTAACCAAGCGTCTATTTTCTCAGTTGTTCTTGCGGTATTAGTATTAGCGATTGCAGCTGCGATTCCAAACGAGCCAGTAGAACAACACTAAAAAGAGTCCGGATTTTATCCGAACTCTTTTTTTACTTTACATGAACGACTAATTCGTTATTTTCAACATCGACCACTACGTGACTATTGTCAGTAATCGTTCCTGCAATTAATTCTCTCGCTAATTTCGTTTCAACTTGACGCTGTACGTATCGTTTTAACGGACGAGCTCCGTACATTGGATTAAATCCAGCTTCTACAACAAATTCTTTTGCAGATTCCGTCAATTCTAATGATATGTGGCGATCTGCTAAACGCCCTTGTAATTCTTGTACAATCTTATCAACAATACCTTTAATTTCATTCCTTGTAAGAGGTTTGAATAAAATAATTTCATCGACACGGTTTAAGAATTCTGGTCGGAAATGTCCTCTTAATTGTCCCATTACAAGTTCTCTTGACTCTTCTTTAATAGAACCATCTTCTTCTAACCCTTCTAATAAGTGCGCAGATCCAATATTTGAAGTCATAATAATAACCGTGTTTTTAAAGTCTACTGTACGTCCTTGTGAATCTGTAATGCGTCCATCGTCTAACATTTGTAATAAAATGTTGAATACTTCTGGATGTGCTTTTTCGATTTCATCTAACAAAATAACAGAATACGGTTTACGTCTTACTGCTTCTGTTAATTGTCCGCCTTCTTCATATCCAACATATCCAGGAGGCGCACCAATTAAGCGTGACACTGCGTGTTTCTCCATATACTCAGACATATCGATACGAATCATTTGCTCTTCACTGTCAAATAACGTTTGTGCTAACGTTTTTGCAAGCTCAGTTTTACCAACACCTGTAGGGCCTAAGAAAATGAATGAACCAATTGGACGATTCGGATCTTTAATGCCAGCGCGAGCACGAAGAACTGCGTCTGATACAAGACTTACCGCTTCCTCTTGACCGATGACACGCTCTGATAAAATTTGTTCAAGACGTAATAATTTCTCACGTTCACCTTCAACGAGTTTTGCGACAGGAATACCAGTCCAGCGTGAAACAATGTCTGCAATTTCTTCTTCACTTACTTCCTCACGTAATAAACGATTCTCTTGTTTATTATGTGCACCCATCTCTTCCGCTTCTTTTAACTCTTTTTCGATAGCTGGAATTTTCCCGTGGCGAAGCTCAGCTGCTTTATTTAAATCGTAATTTCCTTCTGCTTCTTCTAACTCACGGCGCAAGCGCTCTAAATGTTCACGTAAGTCACGCACTTTATGAATTTCTTCTTTTTCTTTCTCCCATTTCGCTCTCATACTACTTGCAACTTCTTTTAAATCCGATAATTCACGTTGCAATGTTTTTAGGCGCTCTTGACTACCTAAGTCCTTTTCTTTCCCAAGAGCAGCTTCTTCAATTTCCAGCTGCATAATGCGGCGCGTTACTTCATCTAATTCTGTTGGCATAGAATCAATTTCTGTTCGAATTGTTGCACAAGCTTCATCAACAAGATCAATTGCTTTATCTGGTAGGAAACGATCTGAAATATATCGATCTGATAAAACAGATGCTGCTACAATCGCGCGGTCATGAATATTTACACCGTGATAAATTTCAAAACGCTCTTTTAAACCACGTAAAATCGAAATTGTATCCTCAACAGTTGGCTCTTCTGCTAATACTTGTTGGAAACGTCTTTCTAACGCTGGATCTTTCTCAATATATTTACGGTATTCATCTAACGTTGTTGCCCCGATGCAATGCAGTTCACCACGAGCTAGCATTGGTTTTAACATATTTCCTGCATCCATCGCTCCTTCTGTTTTACCAGCGCCGACAATTGTATGCAGTTCATCAATGAATAATAGAATGCGGCCTTCGCTCTTTTTAATTTCATTTAATACAGCTTGCAGACGTTCTTCAAACTCACCGCGGAATTTTGCTCCGGCCACAAGTGCACTCATATCTAAAGCGAAAATTGTTCTATCTTTTAATCCTTCCGGTACATCTTTTTTCACAATACGCTGTGCTAATCCTTCAACGATTGCTGTTTTCCCAACACCTGGTTCCCCGATTAAAACAGGGTTGTTTTTCGTTTTACGTGAAAGAATACGGATCACGCGGCGAATTTCACTATCTCGGCCAATTACAGGATCAATTTTCCCCGCTCTTACTTCAGCCACTAAATCACGGCCATATTTTTCTAACGCTTCATAAGTTGCTTCTGGATTTTGACTAGTCACTCTTTGATTCCCCCGAACTGTCATTAAAGACTGTAATAAGTTGTTTTTCGTAATATGAAATTTTGTAAATAATTGATTTATATCGCCTTTTTCTTCAGAAAAAGCAAGCAATACATGTTCTATTGAAATATAATCATCTTGTAATTTTTCTGCTTCTTTTCCTGCTCTCACAAGCAGTTGTTGCAAAGCACCTGTTACATATAATTTCCCTGCCTCTGCCCCGCTTCCAGTTACAGAAGGCTTTTTCTTAATTAAATTTTCGGCGCCTTGCTTTAACGCTTCTATATCGACATTCATTTTTTGAAAAATACGTACTGTTAATCCGTCTTGCTGCTCTAATAACGTAAGCAATAGATGAACAGTATCTACTTCTTGATGATGATGAGATACCGCTAAAGATTGAGCACTCATAATCGCTTCCTGTGTTTTCGTTGTCATTTGATTTAAGTCCATCTTTACAGCCCTCCAAATGTTTGACTTTCTTTGACCTTTAATTTGATTATACGCCAACTGACTTTTTTATACAATAATTTTGCTTATGTAGTTCAAACTTATTATTGGAAAAAGAAAAAAGTAACATTCATTTCCCTAATCAAAAAAAGCCGCAATAACGATTGCGGCTTCTGTTACGGTTTTCTTTTATATGTCCACTGACGGTTATGATTTGCGTTCTCCGGAAACCTTTCCCCGGCAGTTAATTTCACCATTTGTGGATCTTTCACCATACTTCCCGTTTCACCAATTTCTACGTAAATGCCATCATTTGGCGCCTTTTGCCCTGAACGAAACCTGCGATTTTGTCCCATTTCCATTCTCCTTCCATGACGTCTTGCCTCATTAGTATATCCATTTTAAAAGAAAGCTTTTCTGTCATGTTTAGGAAACATGTACTACCGTTTACTCACGTACATATATATAATTACACAAGCTTAAGCAGGAATTATTGGCATATTTGTTGAAAAAAAAGAAACCAACCAAAGTTTAGGCCAGTTTCAAAGGAGAGTCAAACATATACGAGAAGATTACATGTTCATTATAAGCCTCCTCATACGAGCAATGTAACCCTTTTCACAATTTGTACATAATGAAAGAAACATTATTTGAACTTTCCGAAAAGTTATTGACTTTTCTGCATTTCCAGTGAGAAATAGTAGACACCACAGCACTTTGCGACGTAAGATGGATATATAGTGAAATTTCCATCTATGGTGGTCTCACCCAGTCTAACCTCTTATTTCTGCATATTAAAAACGGAAATACAGATAGATACAAAAAAATTATTATAAGAGGTGAAATTATGAGTAAACAACATTTAATCGCATTAGACTTAGACGGCACTTTATTAACAGACAACAAAATAATTTCCACTCGAACGAAACAGACAATTGCAAAAGCAAAGGAACAAGGACATATCGTCGTCATTTCAACGGGACGTCCATTCCGTGCTAGTTTTGATTATTATAAAGAACTTAATCTTAATACACCGATTGTAAACTTTAATGGCGCTTACGTGCATCACCCTCTTGATTCAAATTGGGGAACACATCATTCTCCTCTTGAACTTTCAACAGCGCAAGAAATCGTCCGAGCTTGCTTTGAGTTCGGCGTGAAAAATGTCTATGCTGAAGTCATGGATGATGTATATGTCCGTGAAATTGATGAAGATAAAAAACATATTTTTGAATTCGGCTCTCCTAAGATTTTCACAGGAGATTTATTAAATATTTTAAACGACCATCCAACTTGCTTATTAATCGATGCACATGACGAGCATTCTGCTGCAATCCGCCAACATTTAACAGATATGCATGCTGAAGTCATCGACCATAGAAAATGGGGTGCGCCTTGGCCAATTATTGAAATTGTAAAAAGCGGATTAAATAAAGCTGTCGGATTACAAAAAATTTCAGGCCATTATAATATTCCTAAAGAGCGAATTATCGCTTTTGGTGATGAGGATAACGACTTTGAAATGATCGAATTTGCTGGTCATGGAATCGCAATGGGTAATGCAATTCCTGAATTAAAATCACTCGCAAATCATACGACATTAACGAATGAAGAAGATGGTATCGCTCTATATTTAGAAGAGGTTCTTGGGTTGTAATCTAAAAATTCCCTGCTTATAGTTTTCGCCAAACGCTCATACTATTATTAGACGCAAAAGTCAGCGCGTCAATTGTTTTCAGCTGAATAAAGGGGGTTTTTCGAATGGGTAAAAAGAACAAATCAAAACGTTTTATCCAACAAGGAGCCGATGCTGTTATGAAGCATGATGCAAGATTCCCGTACAGAGGTACATTAGCTGAGGCAGAAAAAGCGAGAAGTAACTCTTCGTTTGGAGGGGTTTAAATGGGGAACTTACTATTCCAACAAGCTAGAGACGCTGTTGCAAGTGCCGTTTCTTGTTCAAGTGGCGCTGAACAACAGGAACTCGTTTATAGAGCAAAAAACTCTTTGCACTCTGCTTATGCAAACTCTTCAACTGCTGAAAAAGTTCAGCTACGTGAAATGCAGGAGCAATTGCAAAACATTACGAATTCGCATTAAAAAAGAGGACCAACTTTGGTCCTCTTTAATCTTTTCTAAACAATCCAAACACACCGACCGTTTGCAATATATTTGTAAATGCACCTGGGTCCACTTGTTTAATAACTCTCTCTAATTCGTACAACTCGTAACGAGTAATAACAATCATTAACATTTCTTTATTTTCATTTGTATAAGCACCTGTTGCTGGTATGGTTGTAATCCCTCTCACTAAGCGAGAGTGAATTGCTTTTCGCACATCTGCCCCGTTCTTTGTAACAATTAATGCCGTAATCTTCACATGGCGGGTATGAATCGCATCAATAATTCTCGTTGACACATACAAAGTAACCAAAGTATATAATGCCTTTTCCCATCCATACACATAGCCAGCAGCGATAATGATAAGTGCATTAAAGAAGAAAAAATACGTACCGACAGGCTTATCTTTTATCTTTGATAAAATCATGGCGATAATATCCAAGCCACCTGTAGAAGCACCCCACTTTAAAGCAATCCCTACCCCAATCGCTGAAATAATACCACCAAAAATCGCATTCAATATGATATCATTCGAAACCGCTCTAACTGGGATAATTTCTAAAAACAAAGTCATAAATACAACACAGAGAAAACTAAAAAATGTAAAAGCCTTTCCAACCTTTTTCCACGCTAAAATAACGACGGGAATATTAAATAAACTAAACAATACACCCGTAGATATATGAATGGATAAAAAGTCACCTAATATTTGCGATAATAATTGAGACAATCCAGCAAAACCACTAGCATATACTTTCGCTGGTGTTAAAAATAAATTCATTCCAATTGCATTTAATAAACCTGCAATAATTACAACGATTAACTTCTTAATAAGTTCAGTATAATTCAGCTTCAAATCCATTTCTAATCCACCTTTACCCCGCTATTTGCGGGCAGTAAGACCCCTACCTCAAAATTCAGCGAAAGCAAAGAAGTTAGGTGGGGACCAGCTGCCCGTAAAAGCCCGATTGGTGCGGGCTAATAATCAGCGGGGGATGAAGACCCCCCACTGATTAAAGTTTCACTTTATTATTCATAAATGCCCCGCTATACATAGTCTTTACGAAAAAGGAAATGATAAACGTACAACGTTTAGAAATGGAGTTGATACATATGCCACATACGAGCGATAACGACAAAAAAGCACGCGACAATAATGCAAAGCGCACTCAAAAAAATGAACAAGAGCAAAAAAATATTCAGCAAGGAAAACGTGCATATTCTAAGAAAACTGATCACCTTTGATTACATCGTACATCAACGTTAATGTTGATGTACTTTTTTTACATTTCACAGGAAAAAAACATTGAAAATTCACTTCATGTTCACTTCTATATTCTACAATAGCGATAACATATTCGGATGAGGTGTTAGCATGAGAGGAAAAAGTATATTCATTATAACTGCACTAATAAGTATATTAATGCTATCGGCTTGCGGACAAAAAAATGACTCGGCCACAATCGCTACAACAACAAACTCAACCATTACGAAGAGCGATTTCGAAAAACAATTGAAAGATCGATACGGAAAAGACACACTATACGAAATGATAGCACAAGATGTTATTACTAAAAAATATAAAGTATCTGATGATGCAGTGGATAAAGAAGTAGAAAAAGCAAAAGCTCAATATGGAGAACAATTCAAAGCAGCATTAGAAAATAATCGTTTAAAAGATGAAGAGGATTTCAAAAATCAAATTAGATTCAAACTTGCATTGAATGAAGCGATTAAACAAAGCGTTACAGAAAAAGATGTGAAAGACCACTATAAACCAGAAATTAAAGCTAGTCATATTTTAGTAAGTAACGAAAATGAAGCGAAAGAAATAAAGAAGAAATTAGATACCGGCACTTCATTTGAAGAATTAGCAAAACAAGAATCTCAAGATTTAGCATCAAAAGATAATGGCGGAGACCTCGGATACTTCGGGGCAGGCAAAATGACACCTGAATTTGAAAAAGCTGCCTACAAATTAAAGCCCGGCCAAATTAGCAATCCTGTAAAATCACCAAACGGCTATCACATTATTAAACTAACTGATAAAAAAGATTTAAAACCTTACGATGAAGCGAAAGACTCTATACGTAAAGACTTAGAAGAAGAACGTATTGCCGACCCTTCCTTCGGTCAAAAATTATTACAAGATGAATTAAAAAAGGCGGATATTAAAATAAATGATAGTGATTTGAAAGATACATTTTCTCATCTTTTTTGAGAAAGGGAAATAAAATAAAGCACGATCTTATTGAAAAAAATAAGATCGTGCTTTTTTAATCTTCTATCAACATTTTTAACTTTTTCTTCAAGCTTTTATAATGCCAATTGATATGATCTAATTCTACCTCCATTTCAATTAGCGCATCTATTAAGTCTTCTTTAGACTGCTGAGAGTGCATCATATTTTCAAGCATTTTTTCAAAGCTTTTACTACTCTCATATATATATCATATAAATCTATCCTTTCTATATTCTTTAAAATATTCCTCTTCCAACGATTCTCTTACTCCCCCTCTCAATTTTTGCTGAACGCAAAAAGAACTATCCCCTCCCCTAATAAACTCAGAGAAAAGATAGTTCTTTTTAGTCCACTTTATTTTTTAAAGTAAGTCCAGCCTTCTTCTTGGTAGACCTTTTCTTCTTTCATCAACTTACCAAGTGCACGCTTAAATGCAGCTTTACTCATGTTGAAACGTTCTTTAATGTCTTCTGGGTGGCTCTTATCCCAAAACGGCATCGCTCCGCCTCGTTCTTCCATATATTCATAAACTACTGCAGCGTCACCTTCCATTCCTTCTTCTTTACGAGGAAGAAGTGAAATGTTAATTGTACCGTCGTCTTTCACGTCAATAATACGGCCTGTTACGCGCTCACCGATACGGACTTGCTCTTTTCTTTCTGTATGGTGTAAGAAAGCACGGAAATGCTCGTCTGTTAGTATGAATGAACCAACTTGAAGTGAGCGATACACACGTCCATTTACGTTTTTATTACGCATAGATGGCGTTGCATCTACGATAATTTCTTGCATATCACTATCTCTTGCCGGAAGAGCAATTAAACGATCACGATTCGTTAATTTTAACGTACAATATAATTCGTCGCCTTCTTGAGGCCATACTGGCATATAAATTGGAAACTCATCAAGTGGAATTAGTATATCTTTTGATACACCAATATCAACAAACACACCTAAACTAGGAATAACTTCTACAACCTTTACCCAATTCCAATCATGCGTTGTAATAATTGGTTCCTTCATTGTTGCTGAAATACGATTTTGGTGATCAAGGTATAAGAATACATCAATCGTATCGCCTTCTTCAATTTCTCCAGCTAATTCGTTTTTATGTAGGAAGATTTCTTCCTCTTCGTTTCCAACCATATATCCGATTTCCGTTTCGCGTAAAACAGTTACCTGTTCAATCGATCCTAATTGCAAATACATATTTTTTAATTCCCTTCTATATATATAAAGTTATCTTTTTTATCATTCCAAACAAAAGTTAATTATAACACGATTTTTCCTTTATTTGTCCAACTGCCCAAAATTCACTATAATTAAATAAAGACTTTATGGACTATATTACCCTACAGATGATCTGTCAAAACACTTAAATTGCTACACTCTATCTAATCGTTGTATTTTCCGCTATACTTTAATATGTATATTACATAGCCTATTTAGGCGCATTAAAAGATAGAAATTTATTTGGAGGTGCTAACTATGGCAAAAGACAGTTCTTTTGACATCGTTTCGAAAGTAGAATTACCTGAAGTAACAAACGCAATTAACATCGCATTAAAGGAAATCCAAAACCGATATGACTTTAAAGGTAGTAAAAGTGATATTAAATTAGAAAAAGAAGTACTTGTTTTAACTTCTGATGACGAGTTCAAATTAGAGCAAGTAAAAGACGTTCTAATTTCTAAACTTGTAAAACGTAACGTTCCAATTAAAAACTTGGACTACGGAAAAGTTGAAGCTGCATCTGGTAACACTGTTCGCCAACGTGCAACTCTGCAACAAGGTATCGATAAAGATAACGCGAAAAAAATCAACAACATCATTAAAGAAATGAAATTAAAGGTAAAAACACAAGTGCAAGATGACCAAGTACGCGTAACAGCGAAAAGCCGTGATGACTTACAAGCAGTAATCGCAGCCGTTCGCAGCGTTGACTTACCAATCGACGTACAGTTCATTAACTACCGCTAAAAAGAAACCTCCTCTATTCAGAGGAGGTTTTCTACTTATTAAGAACAGCACCCTATTGCTTTATCAAATGATTTTTCTCGAATATACACTTTATCATTTTCAATTTTGTATTTAATATTATTTTTCTTAAGAACCGCTGTATCCACAGAATGAACACTATCGCCCCACTGAACAAATTCCCCATCGTCACCGTTGTCCCAAGAATACAAACTTACGAATACGATAAGAAGACAAAAACATAGAGCGAACAACTTCTTTCTCCTCAAACATCTCACCTCACCTTGAACTTTAGGCAGACTACTAAAGAAAAGAGTTACTCATTTTCGTTTCTTTTTAACCGCAATTAAAAAAGCAATAAATAATACGTTCACACCAACGATTAAGGAGATAAATAACCAATTCACACCTGTTTCTTCGCTAACTTTATACACATTCGATTCTTCGCGCTTTAAAACAAGATAAAATTTCCCGTTTTCTTCTCTTATAATTTCGTCTTCTAACAATCCTCTTAACTGTTGTTTTTCACCAATTGTACTTACAGGTAAGGAAACTTTTTGCGTCTCTTTCGTATTATTAATCGCTACTAATGTTACTTCATCTTTATACTTTCGTTTTAATATACTCATTCCAGCTTTATCATATAGAAGTTCAAACGTACCACGTCGTAAAGATGGCCTCGTTTGTCTAAGTTCACCTAGCTTCGTTATGTGCTGCATAAACTTTTCATCCGATTTAAAATCCATTAATCGTCTATTATCTGGAGTATCCCCTCCATCTAATGCGATTTCAGTTCCGTAATAAAAATTCGGTATCCCCGGGGATGTATATAAGTAAGTGAGTGCTAGTTTTAAACGAGACGGCGGGTAATACATATTTTCTTTTGCAATACGCGCAAATCGCTTTGTTTCTTGATTATCTAAAAACGTAGCGAATTCCTCTTCTTTTTTACTCACATCGTATAAAGGTTTCACAGACATATCTGCTTTTGAAAATGACTCCACTATTTTTTTATAGTACTCATTCTCTTCCTTTGTCATAATGCGAAAATCTTTTTTTACCTTCTGCAAATCCTTTTGCACTTCATCCCAAAAAGCACGCGGCTTTTTTTCACTATGTATCACATAACTTCCGTCTAAATCGACTTCTTTTATCCACCATTTCATCGAGTCTATTAATTGTTGTTCATTTTCTTCATACGGAAATTGAAAGACAACTTTCATTCCTTTTTTGTGAGCCTCATTTACAAGTTCTTTCACATCATTTTCTGTTCCGAAATGTTCATTTACTTTTTGAAAGTTTCGAACGCCTAATCCATCATACTTTTCACTTTCAAAAAGCGGCGAAAGCATAATAGTAGTAAATCCCATTTCTTTTATGTAGTCCAATCTTTTTATAATCCCTCGTATATCCCCGCCCTGATACCCTTCTAAATTACCAACGTCCAACTGTTTGTCATTTTTCGGTTCTCCGTTATTGAAGCGATCAATCATAATGGAATATATAACTTCATCTCGCCATTCCCTTTTTTCTTCTGCAAAAGTATGTACTGGTACAAACAAAATGACAGCTAAACAAAAACAAATGAATAGTTCCTTAGTCCATATTTTTCTCACACGCATCCCCCAAACTTTCAATTGTAAGAATATTATACCAACTTTTGAAACAAATCGCATACGTTGATTTCGCCCCTCCAAAATACATCATGTCAGATTTTCTAACATCACCTTAAAAGTTTTCTGAATTTTTAGTTGATTTTTCTTTTCATTTCGAATATGATATGAAACATAACAAATAGATGTTATTTTTTCTAACATCATAGGAGGAGAGAGAATGAATACGGGAGATACAGTTTTTATTTTTGTAACGACAGTAATGGTCATGTTGATGACACCAGGATTGGCACTTTTTTATGGAGGTATGGTTCGCAGTAAAAACGTACTCAGTACAACCATGCACAGTTATAGCGCAATGGCTATCGTTTCGATTCAATGGATTGTTATCGGTTATTCTTTATCATTCGGACCAGATTGGCACGGACTTATCGGCACTCTCGATTGGTTCGGTCTAAACGGAGTTACCTACGCACCAAATCCAGACTACTCATCTACTATTCCTCACAATTTATTTATGATGTTCCAACTCATGTTCGCCATTTTAACTCCCGCTTTAATTTCAGGTGCATTCGCCGAAAGAATGCGATTTTCTGCCTTTCTTATTTTTATCCTTCTTTGGACAACAATCGTTTACAATCCCGTCGCTCATTGGGTATGGGGCGTTGGTGGATGGCTGAGAGAACTCGGCGCGTTAGACTTCGCTGGCGGTAATGTCGTTCATATCACATCTGGCGTTGCCGGTCTTGTATTAGCTATTTTCCTTGGAAAACGAAAAAACATAAGCGGTACCTCTCCTCATCATTTACCATTTACAATGTTAGGCGCAGGCTTACTCTGGTTCGGCTGGTTCGGTTTTAACGTCGGTAGCGCATTATCTTTAAATGACGTAGCTTTAACTGCATTTATTAATACAAATATAGCCGCCGCTGCCTCAGCTCTAACTTGGATGCTTTCTGAATGGTTCTTCCAATCAAAGCCGACTGCGATGGGAGCTGCTTGCGGGGTTGTTTCTGGTTTAGTCGCAATTACGCCGGCTTGTGGATTCGTTACACCTTTCTCCGCTCTTCTTATCGGAGCAATTGGCGGTATATTATGTTTCGGTGCTGTCTTCTTCTTAAAAAACAAATTCGGATACGATGATACACTTGATGCCTTTGGATGTCACGGCATCGGAGGAACTTGGGGCGGTATCGCAACTGGACTATTTGCAACTACTACTGTAAACGGTGATGGCGCTAACGGATTATTTTACGGGAATGCTGCACTTCTTTTCAAACAACTTATAGCAATCGGAGCAACATATGCATTCACGATCATAATGACGTACGCCATTATTAAAGCCATTAACTTCTTCCTCCCTGTTCGCGTCGATGAGCACGAAGAACAAATGGGGCTTGATATTTCAATGCATGGGGAGAAAGCTTATGAGTATACTGAGCGAGTAAATTAAATAAAAAGAGATGGAATCTATTAATAGTAGATTCCATCTCTTTTTTATCGCACTCGGTGATATACCCAGCCCAGTATCAATGTAGATATATCAACGATTTTTTAAATATATCGATTTACCAACAAATTCCGAAAGGACAGGAGCGAAGAATACCCCCTAACGCTCCAAGTAAAATAAAAAAAGACGACTGAAATTCAGTCGTCTTTTCCTATTTATCCCGCATTAACGGGCAGTAAGATCCCCCACCTCAAAATTCAGCGAAAGCAAAGAAGTTAGGTGAAGGATCAACTGCCCGTAAAAGCCCGATTGGTGAGGGCTAATAATCAGTGGGGAATGACCCCCACTGATTAAAGTTTCACTTTATTTCGGAGCATTCCCTACATATTGCGTAATATCAACATTTAATGCCCCTGCTAAACGCATGCCGTACTCATGATCTGCACGGAAGAAGTTGCAAATAGCTAGTAATTTTGTGCGTTCATTTACATCTCTTAAATCATTTGTTAAGTTCGCAATTAAGTTGTCTTGCTCTTCTTTAGAGAATGAACGATAACGCTCACCCGCTTGTTTGAAGTCATTTGGTTTGTCAATTTTTTCACGAGATACATAGCCTTCTACTTTCATAGTTGAATCGCGGTAAGTCGGGTCTTCAACTGGATTTTCAGTATGGCGACTCGGTTCGTAGTTTATTGTAGATGGGTTTTGATTTATTTGCATCGCACCATCACGTTGTTGGTTATGAACAGCTGCGTATGGGCAGTTTACAGGTATTTGTAAGTAATTTGCACCAAGGCGATAACGCTGTGTATCTGGGTAAGAGAATAAACGACCTTGTAATAATTTATCTTCCGATGGTTCAATACCATTTACAGTTGCACTTGGAGAGAATGCCACTTGTTCTACTTCCGCAAAGAAGTTTTTCGGGTTACGGTTTAACGTCATTGTCCCTACTTCAATTAATGGGAAACGATCTTCTGGCCATACTTTCGTTGGATCTAGTGGATCGAAATCTAAAGAATCCGTTTCATCTAGTTGCATTACTTGTACGTGTAAATCCCATTTCGGATAGTTTCCTTTTTCGATCGCATCGAATAAGTCACGAGTTGCATGGTTGAAGTCTTTCCCCTGTACTTCTTGCACTTCTTTCGCATTTAAATTACGTACACCTTGCTGTGGTTTCCAATGGTATTTAATGTAAACAATTTTACCTTCTGCATTAATCCATTTGAATGAATGGACACCGAACCCTTCCATTTCGCGATAATTTGCCGGTGTACCATAATCAGAAAATACCCATGTCATCATATGTGTAGATTCTGGAGTTAACGTCATGAAATCCCAGTAACGATCTGGTGTTTGAACATTTGTATCAGGTGCTGGTTTTAAAGAATGCACCATGTCAGGGAATTTAATTGCATCACGAATGAAGAAAACTGGTAAATGGTTACCTACGATATCATAGTTTCCTTCTTCTGTATAAAATTTAACGGCGAAACCACGTGGATCACGCGCTGTTTCAGGAGAACCTTGACCATGAATAACCGTCGAGAAACGAACAAATACAGGCGTTTCAGTTCCTTCATTTTGTAAAAACGCCGCTTTCGTATATTGCTTCATGCTGTTTTTCGTTACGAATACACCGTGAGCACCTGCACCACGTGCATGCACAACACGCTCTGGAATACGTTCACGATCAAAGTGTGCAAGTTTTTCTATTAAATGATAGTCTTCTAACAATACCGGTCCACGGCGACCAGCTGTACGAGAATTTTGGTTGTCTCCAACTGGAGCACCTTGGTTTGTTGTTAAGCGATTATTTGGATTCATCTAGGGGGATCCTCCTCTTTCTTTCGTAGTAATTATTATTTATTTAAAATTATTATAAACTAATTATTATTCAAAATTAAATCTTTGTCAACTATTCCCTTCATTTTTTTGGAAAAAATTGTAGCTAAGCAATCAATAAATACAGATTGTGAATTGGGCATATTTGGTCTAAAATATGCGGCATTTAATTCATCAGTTACAACTTTACATTCGTAATCATTGTCATGTAAAACTTCTAAATGGGGCAATGTGCTTTAAACCTAAGTAACAAACAAATTCACACTCTGTAAATATGTTATTCATTGAATCTGTTAATTTATGCGCCTGCTCTTTCGTTATTTTCGCAAGCGGTGAAATTCCACCAATTGCTTTATAACATCCAATTAAATCTTGGAGTGCTTCTTCAGACGGCTTACACCCATGACGGATATGTGTATACTACGCCTCTACATCCTCTAACGACTCTGGTGTTCCATAAGCCATTATGAGTAAACCTATTTTTTCTTTGTCATCTATGTAACACCTCAACCTTGAAAATGAGAATCTTTTTCAAGAACATTCGTTTCCAAGTATAACAAGTAATAATAAGTACGTCAAAATAATAATTCTAAATAAGTATTGTTTATAATATGACTTTAAATTTTATTTGACAATGTATTTAATAAAAAAAGCGGCTCACACAAATGTAAGCCGCCCTTCCCTATTCTTTAATATTTACCCCATATTCTTTAAACCAAACATGAATTTGCGCTAAATGCGCTAAAAGTTGTGGCCCTGTCATTAATTGACCGAACCAAGGCGTTTGGAATGCACTTCCGCCTGATTGAATGATTCCACTAAGTTGCTCTTTATCGAACAATTCATGCAAAATTGAGCCTTTATCCGTTAATAAATCTTGTAGCCATACTGTTACTGCTTTCGTATAGTGCGGATTATGCGTTTTCGGATACGGACTTTTCTTTCTATACAATATATCATTTGGAAGTAATCCTTCTAACGCCTTACGCAATAGACCTTTTTCGCGGTTTTTATACATTTTCATTTCCCAAGGAATATTCCACGCATATTCGACAAGTCGATGGTCCGCAAATGGAACGCGTACTTCTAAGCTTGCCCCCATACTCATACGGTCTTTTCTGTCTAATAATGTTGTCATAAACCATACCATATTCAAATAAAATAATTGTCGTCGCTTCGCTTCTAATAGGCTTTCTCCCTCTAAAATAGGAACTTCTTGAATGGACTCTTCATAGCGCCTTTGCACATATTGTTGTAAATTTAATTTATTTCTCCATTCTTTCTTTAGAAGTTGTTCGCGCGCTTCTGTAGAACGCATCCACGGAAATGCACTTGATTGTAAATCATCTTCTCTATAAAACCACGGATAACCACCGAATATTTCATCTGCACATTCTCCAGATAAACCGACGACAAAATCTTGTTTTATTTCACGACAAAACCATAATAATGAAGAATCAATATCTGCCATACCAGGCAAATCGCGAACGAGTACCGCTTCTGTTAAATACTGCGCTAGTTGTTCATTTGAAATGACGCAGCGATGGTGAATTGTTTGAAATGTCTCCGTCATTAAATTAATAAATGGTGCATCTGAATTTGGCTGAAATGCATTCGCTTTAAAGTATTTTTCGTTATCCTCATAGTCAATAGAATACGTGTGCAATTGACCTTTCCCTGCTCTTTCATACTCTTTTGCAGCTATCGCTGTTATAGCACTTGAATCTACACCACCTGATAAAAAAGTGCACAGTGGTACGTCAGAAACTAATTGTCTCGTAATCGCATCTTTTAATAAAAAACGAGTTTTCTCTACTGTTTCTTCAAATGAATCTTCATGTTTTTTACTTTCCACATTCCAATATCTCCATATGCATAAACCGTCTTTCGAGAACGTCATTGCATGACCCGGGCGCAGTTCTTGAATACCAGCATATATGCCGTGCCCAGGAGTTCTAGATGGTCCAAGGCCGAATATTTCTGACAAACCTTCTAACGTTACTTCCGCCTTCACATCTGGATGCGCCAGTATCGCTTTTAACTCTGAACCAAATAATAATCGTCCGCTATCATATTTATAAAATAGCGGCTTCACACCTAATCGATCTCTTGCAATAAACACTTGCTCTTTCTGTTCATCCCATACTGCAAACGCATATATACCGTTTAAATGATCGACACATTCCTCTTTCCATTCGATATAAGAGGCCAATAGTACTTCTGTATCGGAATGCCCTTTAAATGTATAACCTCTTCTTAATAACTCTTTGCGAATATCTTCTGTATTGTAAAGCTCTCCGTTATAGCAAATCGCATAACTAGTTTCATCTTTCAAACAAGTCATCGGTTGTTTACCACCTTCAGGATCTACAACGATTAACCGTTTATGCCCAAATGCAACGTTCCCTTTAATCCAAACTTTATTATCATCCGGACCGCGTTTCGCTAGCGTTTCCGCCATCTTCGTCACAACGTCCCTTTCCCCTTCTAATGAGCGCTTATAATCCACCCATCCTGTAATCCCGCACATAAGAATCATCCTTCCTAATCTAATATCTGTTTCTGAACGTGCAGTAATCCCCACCCTATGAGTGCGGATACATAAAAACAACAAACTTGACGATAACTAACTATTCATATATGGAATAGCAGTTTCACAGTGTAAAGCGTGTTTTATTGTATGCCCACCTCTCTTTAGGTGTGTCTAGTTATAAAGAACGTACGAACTGTCCATAACAAGAATAACTACTTTTCATAAAGGAGAAATCGTGCATGATACAACGTAAACATATTTTATATAATCAGCCTCGCGCTCATACAGTCGGTAATGTAGAGTATATAAACAATGAATGGGTATTCTTTGATGATGAAAATGATGAAGCATTTTTATTAGAAGATATTATCCAAGATGGATTTGAACTTTTGTATAACAACAATTGGCTACCAGCCCGCTTCTATGAACAAGATGTATTACAAATCGCCAACGAACAGCACCATTTGCAAAATGGTGAGATGATACGAATTCGAAAAAAATTACTTCTTAGCTATAATGAATGGCTTGAGGAGTTACCCGACTCTGTCTTTACATTATTAACCGAATCATTGCAATCGCTTCATTACTCTTTATATGATTGCATGTATTGTCATAATTATTTATCCTTCTTACCAAAAGAGGAAGCATGCGAAGGAGTAAATATTCTTTTATTCGATAACGAAGAGATGATTTGTACATTACAGCACCATTTCGTTCGTCACGCTACATCAAATAAAAACATGTTCCGTTTTACGAAAGCAAACGGAGAAGAGTTACATATAGATGCGACATAAAGAAAAAACCACCTTATCCCTCAAAAATTTGAGATTATAAGGTGGTTTTATTTTTAATTAAAATACTTGCCAGCCAATCGGTAATTTCAAGCCAAGATAAAATACCGCTACAAGTGCGATAACAAATAGTCCCCAAAATGCCCCTGTTGCCTTGTTTTTGCTCATTTTTACAAGAACCATTTCCATGCCGCCGATTACTAAAATACCTGCTAGCATTTTCATGCCGTACCACATGTGCATGCTACCTGTTGCTGTTTTCACAATACTCATGTACAACATAAATCCTGTCACAATAATGATGATATACATTAGGCGAAGCCCCATATGTACACCTTTACCTTTTCTTCCTGCCGAATAAAGTGAATACGCCACAAAGAATAAAATTAAACCTAACGCCCATGCTGTAATATGCATATGTACCATCGTATCCCTGCCTCCTCTTTTCACACTTTTTCACTCTATATGATAACATGTTCATTTATTTTCAGGAAATGTTTCGCTTTTTTATATTTAAATGCTATAATATTTAGAGTATTTACAAACTTCTTGTAATAACAAAAGGGGGAACAATCATGATTCAAACTAAGGATATTATCGAACTTACAGACACATACGGAGCAAATAACTACCATCCACTTCCAATCGTTATTTCTAAAGCAGAAGGCGTTTGGGTAGAAGATCCTGAAGGAAACCGCTATATGGACTTACTAAGTGCATATTCTGCAGTAAACCAAGGTCATCGTCATCCAAAAATCATTAACGCTTTAATTGACCAAGCTAATCGAGTTACGTTAACTTCTCGTGCTTTCCATAGTGATCAATTAGGTCCTTGGTACGAAAAAGTTGCGAAACTAACAAATAAAAATATGGTACTTCCTATGAATACAGGCGCAGAGGCTGTTGAAACTGCAATTAAAACAGCTCGTCGCTGGGCTTACGATGTGAAAAAGGTAGAGGCAAACCGTGCAGAAATCATCGTTTGTGAAGATAACTTCCACGGACGTACAATGGGTGCTGTTTCTATGTCATCAAACGAAGAGTACAAGCGCGGCTTCGGTCCAATGCTTCCTGGCATTATTGTAATTCCTTACGGTGATTTAGAAGCTTTAAAAGCTGCGATTACACCAAATACAGCTGCATTCATTTTAGAGCCAATCCAAGGTGAAGCAGGAATTAACATCCCACCAGCTGGTTTCTTAAAAGAAGCTTTTGAAGTATGTAAAAAAGAAAACGTTTTATTCGTAGCAGATGAAATCCAAACAGGCTTAGGCCGTACTGGTAAAGTATTTGCTTGCGACTGGGACAATGTAACTCCTGACATGTACATACTTGGTAAAGCACTTGGCGGCGGCGTATTCCCAATCTCTTGTGTTGCAGCAAACAGCGACATTTTAGGCGTATTCGAGCCAGGTTCTCACGGTTCTACATTCGGTGGTAACCCACTTGCATGTGCTGTTTCTATCGCAGCTCTTGAAGTATTAGAAGAAGAAAAATTAACAGAGCGTTCTCTTCAATTAGGAGAAAAACTAGTTGGGCAATTAAAAGAAATTGATAACCCAATGATTACTGACATTCGTGGTAAAGGTTTATTCATCGGTATCGAATTAAACGAGCCAGCTCGTCCTTACTGTGAACAACTAAAAGCAGCTGGGCTATTATGTAAAGAAACACACGAAAACGTAATTCGTATTGCACCACCTCTAGTAATCTCTGAAGAAGATTTAGAGTGGGCATTCCAAAAAATTAAAGCTGTACTATCTTAATAATAGTGAGGTTGTCCTAAAATATAGGACAACCTCTTTCATTTTTTAGTAATTTACCTTAAAATAAAATTGAATATTCTGTTTTCTGTAAAAAGGGGGAACTGTATGCTGTTGAAATACGGTAAACACATTAACTATTTAGCTACAATTTTTATTTCTATTACATTCATCGGCTTCATATTATCTACGACGTTACTCAATCACTATTCAACTCCTAATACATTCACACTACTTAAAACATCATTTTGGACTGCTGTTTTCCTTACAATTATCGGTTTTGGCCGCGAAAGAAGCGCACTTGCAGTTATGCTAATTGGAATTTGCACTTTAGCACTAATCGGATTGTATATTTTCGCCATTATAGATTACTCCATTAATCCACGCCCATAAAAAAGAGCTATCTTTTCACAAGATAGCTCTTTTTTCATTTCACTATATTTCTTAGCGTACCAATTCCCTCTACTGTAATAACAACTTCATCACCAGCATGCAAAAACTTCGGTGGTGTAAAACCTTTACCAACACCAGCTGGTGTCCCTGTTGCAATGATATCTCCTGGCTCTAATGTCATGCCTTTACTTATAGTTGAAATAATTTCTTCTACTGAAAAAATCATTTCTCTCGTATTTGAAGTTTGCCTTACTTCTCCATTTATCACTGTTTCAATGTGTAATTCATTCGGCGTTCTAACCATTGATTTATGAATTAAATACGGTCCCATCGGACAAAATGTATCGAAACTTTTCCCTAGGAAAAATTGTTTATGTTTCCTTTGAATATCCCGAGCAGTTACATCATTTATAACTGTATATCCAAAAACATGGTCAAGAGCTTTTTCTATTTTTATTTGTTTCCCTCGCTTACCAATAACGATCGCTAGTTCTCCTTCATAGTCTAGTTCATTCGTTGCGTGAGGGTGACCATTAATTTGCTCATCAATTCCGATCACTGTTGTTGGCGCTTTTGTAAAGATCATTATATTTTCAGGGATCGACTCTACTCCACCCATTTCTACCGCATGCTCACGATAGTTCTTTCCAACACAAAGAATATTTTTTCTCGGCCTTGGAATCGGTGCTAATATTTTCACCTCTGCTAACGGATAATACGCCGATCCCGCATTTTCCTTCGCCCAATTTACAATGTCGCACACTTTCTCAAGACATTCGCTTCCTCTTTCAATACACTCTAACATGGTAATTGGGATAGTAACCTTTTCCCCTTTTTGTCTTTGCGCTTCTCTTAAATGTAATACTTTTTCTTCCTCTTCATCTACAATACCTACAAATACCTTCTCTTCTTTCTTCGCCGTTACAAAACGCAACATTTCCACTCTCCATCCTAAAACTCATACCATTTAATTGTATTCGCATCCTTAAGAAAAAAACCTTCTTATACACGCTAATTTTTACAATATTCAACCCTTCTTACATTCGTTCCTCATCCGTTATTTGACATAAAATGTAGAAATTATACTTTTTTTAGCGAAGATGTTTCTTTTTTATGTAATTTTTGTATAATATGTACTAAATATATACATAAAAATTTATTGAGAGATGGAGCCGATTTCAATGTTTGAGCAAGCTATCGAAAAAAAACGCGAAAAAATGATCTATTTTGCTGAACGCTACGGAATGACTTCTCAAAAAACAGTGGATTGTAGCCAAGAACTGGACAGGCTCTTAAATGTTGTTTGGCATATACACACAGATTGTACGCACACTCAAATGTTCGAAACACATACGCAATAGCGTATGTGTTTCTTTTATTTCAAAAAAATACACATTTTATTGAAAACGCCCATACAATAGTAGAAAAGAAAATTTTAAAAACGAAGGGTGTTTTGTATGCCAGCTATGGTTGGACATATTCGTATCGTTAATATTGGATCAAGTGGTATTTTTCATATTGGAGATGTATTTGCGATTAGACCTATTAGTTATTCACGCGCTTTCGCTGGAGCCGGTTCCTTTAATGTTGGAGATAACGTCTCTGTTTATAATTATCAAAGTTCAACGACTGTCAATGATTCAGACGTAATCGATCAAGCAATAATTGGTTCGAACTAAAGGAGGCGATTGCTTTGAATTTTTATGTGAACCAAAGTATCATCATTAACAGCATTAAAATCGATAGCATTACGACCTCTTCCGTTTTTCAAATTGGAACTGCAGGTAGTATTAAGGCTCTTTCTAAATTCTCAAATACTGGCGGATTTACAGAACCTCTTCGCCCTTTAAGTGCGAAAGGACAAATTATTTCCATTAAGCCTTCAACTAGTTCTTCTTAGACCACCATTATCATAAATATATAGCAGGAATATACCCTCCCTATTGAAAAGGAGGTTTCACAAAATGAATCAAGATATATACACTTACCTAAACCAACTTCAGCAAGCTCTTCAAATACAGCAACAAACCATTCTAAATCTTGAAGAACAAGTTCGCCTACTACAAGAAGAGCTTAATGAGTTAAAAAGTCGTCCCTCCTCTTCTATAGGAAAAGTGGAATATAAATTCGATCAATTAAAAGTAGAAAATTTAAACGGCACTTTAAATATTGGCTTGAATCCATTTTCAACAAAAGGGCAACAGATTGAAGATTTTCAAGTAGATACAGAAACATTAAAAGTAAATCCTGAAACAGAAACAAATCCAGACTTTTATCAAGGTATTCTTCAAGAAATGCATCGCTATTTAGATGAAGAAGCATATAGTCGAATTCTCCATTTTGAACAAGAAGAGAGAACGCCGCTTGATGAGATGTATCGACAAATGATGGTGGATGACATAAAAAAACAGATGGAACATAGACTTCCGTATTATTTATCACAAGTTCAATCATATGAGGGTATTTCCACAGATCCCGATTATTTACGAGACGTCATTATTCAAGCGATGAAACAAGATATTGACAAAGCCTTCCTTTCCTTTATTCAACACATACCGGGCAATTTCCGAAAGGAGTAAGTATATATGAATTTAAATGTTGTGAACCGCGAGTTAAAAGTAGGGCAGATTAAAATGAACGGGGTTTCTTCTTCCGCATTATTTTTAATTGGAGATGCTAACCTTCTCATCCTTTCTTCTATTCTTGATACGCCATTCGAATCCGTTACAGAGGGGCCATTTGTACCATTAGTAACAGATGTCCCTCCGACTCCAGGTTGAGGAGAGGAAAAATTATGCTCCGTCATACTTCAATTGTACAAAATGTTTCTATCATTTCTATGGGGGTTGCAGCCGTCTTCCAGGCCGGGGATGCTAATCAAATAGAATTAAAAAATAGAGCGCTTATCGTTCATCGAGAAATCCCTTGTTATATAAGAGGTGAAGGTCGTTTTGATGCGTTTGAAATCTTTACAGATGAATACATTACAATTCCAAAGCGAACAACAGATGTAAAAATGAATATTGTAAATGAGTGCCCTTTTATTGAAGTAAATGATGTTCACTTGCGAACAATTTTAAATTCCGCGTGCTTCCAAATCGGCAATGTTGACTATGTTTTTAGTAATTCTCGCACGCTACAAATCCGCCAATTTATTACCGATGAACCTTCCTCTAAATAATTCATATAGTAATTAAAAAGCTTAGTAAAGTAGGTGGATGGTATGCCTTCGGTTGTAGGAAATCTTGTCGTTCAAAACAGTAACGGCTCTTTCAATTTAGGAGATTTTTATAACGTGTCTCCGAAAGAAAATACGAAAGCTTATAACGGGTCTGGGGCTTCCAATGTCGGATTTGTCGTCAATACTTTTAGCGGCGTTAGCGCAACAAATACATTTGATTCTGATGTAGCAGACCAAGATCAAATTGGAACAGCGTAAAAAAGAAACAGCCTTAGCTCTATATCATATAGAGTTAAGGCTGTTTCTTCTAATTTTTAGCACCTTACATATTTACGTTTGAACCCCAGTCTTCCCCTATCAAGTTCTTTATGAATACTTTCGTAAGCATTTAGAAAACTGCTTTTCTTCTTGTCTCGTTTTAGTTCTACTATGCCTACTTCCTTTGCGGTTTCAACTGCCTTTTCATGTAGCGGCACATATGAAATCCCCACGGTGTTTAGAAAATTATTCATAGCGGATTTCGTTCGTTCTGGCGAATCGTGAATTGTATTTTTCACAACTTCTAGCATATTGGCAATCTTACTTTCGGAAAATTCATTGTCTTTTCGATTTCCTAAAAGCCAGCAGTAGCAACTCCAGCCCGCTGACATTCTTAGTTCGTCACCACTTGCAATCCATTTATCAGCCACGTCTTGTGCAAAATTTGATTCTGATAAAGTTACTGCCACCACATAATCGGACAGCATATAAAAGTACGCTCCATCCATCCAACGATCAAAATCCGATTCATTCATAGTTTTTGGGTCTGCGATAATGCCTGCAAAGTACATTGCATCGTAGTTACCTGTGGCATAAAGCTCTTCAGCTAAACTTTGATTGATTTTTATTTTCTTTGCGATTGGTTTCATAGCACCTGTAGCTACGCCAAAAAGTGGATCCTTTGCACCATTAGATATGTATATTTTTTTAGTTCGTTCCTTACCGAGAGTTTCAAGCTCTTGCATTACTGTTTCGAAATCCATAGTGTTGCACTTCCTTCCTTAATATTATAATCAATTTGCTTATATTCTTTATCAAGTTCTCTACACTCATAAATTCATCTTTTTAAATCATTTTGCCCATCGATTTACGATTTTCAAAATGAGATTTCGTTATACGCGTTTATCCAGCTAATTCATACCGATTATATAAACGAATCATTAGTGAAGATACTACTCCCCACTAATGATTCGTTTTTCTTTATTTAAATGATAATCCCTTATCTTCTAAAGCCGCTCTCAATTTAGGTAAAGATGCTGGTCCTATACCGTGCAGTTTCAAAATTTCTTTTTCACTATACTTTGAAAGTTCTTCTAAAGTATGAATTCTATAATGTTCTAATGCTCGCCTTGCTGGTGCTGAAAGAAGAGAAAGAAAGCCTTCTTTTGGCTTTCTCTCTTTCTCACAGGTTGGGCAAGTTGGACAATCGCTACTTTTGTAATACTCGTGTCCTTGATCACAAGTTCTTAACGTCGCCATAATGCATAACCCCTTTCTAAGCTCTATTCGTCAATATTTACAACATGATTCCCATCAAAGAAGTATAAACATTTCTCTTTCACAGGATGTTTTAAGCTTTTCTCGAGTGCTTTTGCATATAGTGAAAGCTGTACCTTGTATCGGTCTTCTAAAGTTGGTTTCGCTTGATCAAATCCGCCTGGGAACTTCCCTTCAATCGTATCTGTCTTAAAGTCAATTAAAGTAATTCCGTCTTCCTCTTCAATCATGCAGTCGATAACCCCTTGGACAAGTATCGATTCGTCACTCTTACCTTGCCAATCTTGATACGCCTCTTCTGCTGAAAGCATCATCGTAAATGGTACTTCACGCTCAACACTTTTTGCTGCTAATACCCTTTTACCTAAATCACTGTCAAAGAATGAAATTACTTTTTCGATCGCTATTTCTTCAGCTTGTTCAAGTGTTAATAGTTCTTTATTTACCATTCTTGCAATTTGTTCTTGAAGAACTTCAATTGTAATTGGTTTCTTCAAATCTACATGTTGCATAACTGCATGGACTGCTGTCCCTCGCTCTGCGTATGTTAGTCCTTTTTTCTCCATAAAGCGCGGACGTGTTTTAATTGGTGCACGAAGTTTTTTAATAAAGGCGTTATCGCTGCCTTCTTCAGATTGATAATTTCTCTTTATTTCTGTAACAGATTGTTTCGCACGGTGAGATGTCGCATCCTCATACCCGTATTCCCACATTAATCTGTCGTACACTTCTTCTTTTCGTTCACTTTCTAACGGAACAGCCTTTTTCTCACGAAGCGCTTCTAACAACTCTTGTTTCTCTTCTTGAACTGGTTCTGGTGCAAGTAACGTGTTACCGTCAACAACTTCTACTTTCCAGCTAGTGTCATACCCATAAATTTCACCTGGAATATTTCCTTGCCCTAATTCAAGAAGCATTTCACTATCACTATGTCTATATAATGAAGGTGCAATCCAGTCTAAATAGCAAGACGCTCCGGCACGTATATGGTCTGGTAATAACCATTCGCTATGCTCCCTCGCATCGAGCCATTTTTCCATTTCTTTATTTGCATCCTTAACTGTTCCGATTAAAATTAACTTCTCTTTCGCACGTGTTAACGCTACGTATAATACGCGCATTTCTTCCGCAATTAATTCCATCTTCATTTTACGCTTAATCGCTAGTTGCGATAATGTCGTATATTTAATTCGTTTACGCGGATCAATGAACTGGGAACCGAAACCAAAATCTTTATGCAGTAAGAAACGTTTCATTAAGTCTTGTGTATTAAAACGACGCCCAAGTCCAGCTACAAATACGACTGGGAACTCAAGTCCTTTACTTTTATGAATCGTCATAATGCGAACGACGTCTTCTTGTTCTCCAAGAGCTCTCGCCGTACCCATATCATCACCGCGTTCTAAAATACGCTCAATAAAGCGTAAGAAACGGAATAATCCTCTAAACGATGTTGCTTCATATTGCCTTGCACGATCATATAGTACGCGTAAGTTTGCCTGTCTTTGCTTTCCAGCTGGTAAACCACCAACGAAGTCGTAATAACCTGTCTCACCGTATACTTTCCAAATTAAATCGGAAAGAGATTGTTGACGCGCAAATTCACGCCATCCTTGCAGTAAATTATAAAACCACTCTAATTTGTCATGTAGTTCTTGCTCTTCTTCAAGCGGTGCTCCTTTTAAGAACGAGCTCATCACTTCATAAAACGACCCTTTCTTTCCGTGAGCACGAAGCGTTGCAAGTTCTTCATCGTTTAGTCCAACGATCGGTGAACGAAGTACAGCTGCAAGCGGAATATCTTGCATCGGATTATCAATAACGCGGAATACGTTCATCATAATATTTACTTCTGTCGCTTCAAAGTAACCAGTCGCAAGATCAGCATATACCGGAATTCCTTGTAATTTTAACTCTTCCATAATTTGCGGCGCCCACGGCATGGATCGCAGTAAAATAACGAAATCACGGTATTGCACTTGTCTCATACTATCAGTTTTACGGTCATACACTTCATAACCTGAATCAACCATCGCTTTAATACGCTGTGCCATAAGACGAGCTTCTAGCTGTGCTTTTTCTACTTCGGCACCTTCTTCTCCGTCTTGCACTTCTTCTTCCGTTTGTTGAATGCATAACAGTTCAGCCGCTACATCTTCACCTTCTGGATAGCTAGCACCTAGCTTTAATTCCGCGTCAGCATCGTAGTCAATCTCCCCAACTTCTTCGCCCATAATTTGTTTGAAGATAAAGTTCGTACCTGCTAGTACTTCATGACGACTACGGAAGTTTTTCGCTAAATCAATCTTCATTCCGCCGCCCGATCCTTCTTGTGTGAAGCGTTTATATTTTCCTAAGAATAAACCAGGCTCTGCTAGTCGGAAACGATAAATTGACTGTTTTACGTCACCAACCATGAATAAGTTTCCTTCACTCTCAGAATCTTTCGTTACAAATTTAATAATCGATTCCTGTACGAAGTTCGTATCTTGATATTCATCAACTAGTACTTCAGCAAATTTATTACGATATTGAAGCGCTACAGCTGATGGCTTCATTTCACCGTTTTCACTTTGTTCACTTAAAATTTGTAAACAGAAATGCTCTAAATCTGTGAAATCGACCATTCCTTTATCGCGCTTCATCGCTTGGAAACGCTCTGTAAATACTTTTACGAGCTGAACGAGTTTTTCTAATACAGGATGCATATCTTGAAAATCTCGTAAGAAACTTTCTGGTCTGCGGCTAAATAGCTCTTCTTGTAATTTCTTCACTTCATCTTTCGCTTTATTACGAAGAGAGTCTACTTGTTTTACAACATCTTCATTGTAATCACTTTTCTTAATACGCTTTAACGTTTGCCACGATACATTTTGCATCGCTTCATACACGCTTGTCCACGACTCACGAGCTGCTGATGATAACGTTCCAAGTAAAGCTACATCCGCTTGCAGGGTTTCGACGCGAGGCGCTGGACCATCAGGAAGCATTGCGAGTTCAGTCGCCTTACGAATATGCTCTTCCGCGGTTTCAAGCTGAAACTTTACATCTTCTAATAGGTAAGAAGCGTACACCAAATCTTCAATCGTCTTTCCTTCAACATCGTATGCTTCTACTAATTTATCAAGCCACTTCTCCGGATTTGGATGCGCTCTTGATTCTGTATGAAGCGCTAAAATCATTCGTTGTAAGTCATCGTCACTACGGTCACTCGTATAACGATCAACTAATTCAAAGAAAATACCATTATCTTCGATTCCATATTCTTCTTCTAATATGTCATCTAGCACTTCTTCTTTTAATAACTCATTTTCTGTTTGGTTCGCAATACGAAAACGAGGATCGACATCAAGCATGTAATAATACCCTCTAATAACTTGTAAACAAAATGAATGAATTGTAGAAATGGAAGCTTTATTTAATAAGCTAAGCTGTTTTCTTATATGCTGTGAACCTGGCCCATCAATTAATACTTTTTCTAACGCTTCCCCAATTCGATTTTTCATTTCTTGCGCCGCCGCATTCGTAAATGTTACAACGAGCAGGCGGTCGACATCGACTGGATTTTCCTCACTTATAATCTTTTTAATAATACGTTCAACTAATACTGCTGTTTTCCCTGATCCAGCTGCTGCTGCGACTAAAATATCACGTCCGTTCGCTACAACGGCTTTCCACTGATCATCTGTCCATTGACTACCTTCTGGTTTCTCAGGCCAATTTTCTATCATTCTCCGCCAACCTCCTCTCTAATTTTCTCCATTGCTTCACTATCTTTCATATCTTTTAACATACGGAATTGGTTATCTTCAAGTGATTCATCAAATTGACAAACAGATTTGAAGTTACAGAACGTACATGCCGCTTTATTCCCCTTTTTGTAAGGAGCAATATCGATAACACCTTCTGTAATGTCTTTTCCGATATTTTCAAACGAGTGGTGTACATATTTTTGAAGTACGTTAAACTCTTGTTCACTTGCAATGCTAGAACGCGCACTAAAACTACCATCTTTTTTCAAACCAGCAGAAATAATATCAGAGCTTCCTGTTGAAAGTTTATTATCCATTAAACGAACAACGTCAGCATCTCCTAGTACGAGTCCTTTCATTTTAAATTTCTTTAAAATTTCTTTCTCAATTTCTTCTTCAGATGCATCGCCTTTCATCTCAACAATCGGGTTATGAATATGGAAATACAATACACCCGCCGGTGATGCAGTACTGCCTTTTTTCATCCACGTATGTGCATTTGCAGTAACAACATCTAAATACGTTAACATTTGAAGCGCGAGTCCGTAATACACTTCTGTTAAATCTAACGCTTTCGAACTTGATTTATAATCAATAATACGAAGGAACGTACCACTCTCATCTTCCGCCTTATCAACACGGTCAATACGGCCAACTACTTCCATCTTCACACCATTTGGCAACGCAAATTCCATTGGTGGAAGTGATCCAGTACCACCCATACCGAACGGCACTTCTAAATCAACTGGTACAAATCCACTCGACTTCGCATGTTCACGAAGAATAAGTGACGTACGGAAAATGATTTGTTGTAGTTTTTGTTTTAAATAGAAATGACGGTTTGAACTTAATAAAATTTGTCTTTGTAATAACGGTGCAATTTCTTCTATTACTAAAGCAGAAAGGTGCTCACACTCTTTTATTGATAAATCCGCCCAAGTACGATTTTCACGTAATAGCTTGTCTGCAATTCTCTTCAGCGCTGCATGGAATAACTCACCGATATCTGGCGCATCAAGTTTGAAAATATCACGCTCTCTTAGCGATAAACCGTGCTGAGCAAAATGAGCGTACGCACAGCGGTTAAATAGTTCCATACGAGAAACGCTTCCCTTAATTGTATCTCCATATAAATCCCTACTTACATCTGTACTTAGTTTCTGTGCACGATTTCGGTAAAATAAACTTGATAAAACGCGGCTACTTTTTTGCTTCCATTCATCTGAAGTAACGTAGAAGTTATATACGTCCCACCAAAAGTCTAAATTGCCTTCAAATCCGTACCGCTTCCACGTCTGCAGTTGCTGCATAACGTAAGACAACGTTACTTCTGGCGTTGCTACATATGAGATTTGTTCCGAACGCGATAAGTCATTTACATCATTCGTAATAAACGATTCTTTCACATCAGGGAACATTCTTTTTATTTTCTTAATAAAACTAGAAGCAAGTAACGTCTTTCCTTCTTCATCCGCAAGCGGACAGGAAATGTATAACTTCTCAGATGCTCTCGTCACCATTTGATACATAACGAACTGTTCTTCTAATAAAGTTTGTCTCGTCGTTGGTGCTAATTCGATACCTGCAGCAGTGAGAACATTTCTTTCCTCATCAGAAAGCATACCTTCATCCATAGGTGCTGCTGGAATCACTCCTTCATTTACTCCAATAATGAACGTCGCTTTAACATCTGATAATCTAGAATGATCAATATTAGCAACTAACACTTGATCTAGTGACGGCGGAATGTTCGCAAATTGAAGTGCCTCAAGACCTGTCGTCATTACATCAGTAAACATAGACAGGGACATCTTCTCTTCACCAAGCATCTCTACAAACGTATCAAGAAGACTCATTACTTCTTCCCACACTTGCTCATGGTCTGTCGCAAATAAGAAATCTCCGCTTTCTTCTGCACGAATACGTAATGCTTCTAGTTTTTTCGGAACGTCAAGCTCCTCTAAAAATAAGTATAATGCTTCGCACATTTGCATAACTGTTCCAGCACGCTTTAACCTTTTTTGCATGCGAATAACTGGTGTTCTTACAACGTCGCGAAGTCGATTTATTTTCTCTTCCATTTCACGTTCACTGTCTGTTATCATTTCACTTGTATCATCAAGAGAACGATATCGACGATACATCCACGGATCTTCAGAAGTCCATCTCTTCCCTTGTACACCGTACGCTAAACAGTAGTTTTCAAACTCATCCATCTCTTCGCGCATCGCTTCTTTTCTTACGTCTAGTGGATATAAGAGTTCTGTTTTCACACAGCGGAACACCGCATCATAACGCCAATTCCCGCTAATAATTTCTAATGCAGAACGAATGCACTCTACTAACGGATGATGTGACATCGGGCGTTTTTCATCGATGAAATGCGGGATATTATAATCCGTAAATAACGTTCGCATCACATCGTAATAACTTTCTCCGTTACGAAGAAGAACCGCGATATCTCGGTAACGATAATCTTCATCCGCCACGAGTCTTCGAATTTCACGAGCAACGCCTTCTACTTCAGCTCGTAAATTAGCTGCTGTACTAATTGTCACACTCGCTTCACCGTGAAACTTTTCATTTGGACGTGCTTCGTAATGCATTTCTAAATGCGCTAATGCTTGCGAATGAAAACGCGGCTGTTCCATAAGTGGAACCGTTTTTTCAATTTCTATTTTCTCTTCACGTGCTACTTGTTTTATTCTTTCATACGTTAACGTCGTTTCGTAAAATAAATCCAGTTCATTCACTGGCTGCGCTAACGTCTTTTCATCTATCGTTAATGTTATTGTTACTCTAGTTCCTAATTTCATTAACCCTCTAACAATTTCTAGCTCTTGAGGAGAAAATGAATGGAATCCATCTATATAAATTTCCGCGCCTTTTACATACTCAGAGTCTGAAAGCTTCTCAATTAATAATTGTAAGTAGTCTTCCGAATCTAAATACTTTCCGATTAAAGCACGTTCAAAATCATCATATAGTAACTGTAAATCATACACTTTATTCGCTAGCAATTTTTGCTCTGCACTACTGCTATGCGTGTCTAATTGTTGCCACATTTCATATACGTTAGACGGCGTCACATTGTAACGTTTAAACTCTGCAATCATACTACCAAGATGTTCAAAGAAACCGTTTTGCTCCGCTGCTTTTTGAAACACAGATAGTCCATCTTTACGAGATTCTACAATTTTACGAAGCAACATATGTACACCAGCTTCATCAATATGAAGACGACTCGCTCCGCCAACTTCTTGCAACACCTTCCACGCTAATCGCGAAAAACTAAAAACTTGTGCCCGAATAGAACCTCTTACATCTTCGCTCCCAATTAACGCCTGCTGCGTTTGGAATGTCATCTGTTCTGGCACAAGATATAATATTGTTTTCCCTCTTGGACGCTGCTTTAACTCTTCTTGCACTTCGCGTAAACAAAGTGTACTTTTTCCACTTCCAGCTCTACCAATCACAAATCGAAGTGACATGTAACCCCACCTTTCACTTACATAACGAACGTTAGTTTGCTATCATAATTGTATTATAGGACACGAAAAAAGACAAACTCAGTTGTTTGCCTTTCCCTATACTACTATTCATTATATCAACCTTTTGAAAAATTCGTTTGTACCTCTTGAATCGGCCAATATCGTAAATCAACTTTACCGACAACTGTATCAGCTTTCACAAAGCCGAAGTGCCTACTATCCCAGCTACCAAGGCGATTATCACCAATTACAAAAATATAACCGGGTGGTACAGACTTTTCTTTCGTTAACTCTTCCAATTTAAAATCGCCTGTTAGTTGCCGTCCATTTATCTCTTTCTTAAATGTCTCTAAATAAGGCTCATCCACGAATTGTCCGTTTATATAGAGTTTATCATGCTTATATTCGATACGATCCCCAGGTAAACCGATAATTCGCTTTACATAGTCCTCTTTTTTATTCGCATGAAACACGACGACATCAAACCTGTTCAAGTCCCCTACTTGATAACTCACCTTATTTACAACGAGCATATTTCCATCTTGCAATGTCGGCATCATTGACTTCCCCTCTACAACGTACGTTGAAAAGAAAAACGTTCGAAAAAATACAGCTAATAGTACGCCTATTAAAATTGTTCGCATCCACTCTAGGCCTTCTTTTTTCAAAGTTTTCTTCATTCGCTTCTCCCCTTACCCTTTTAATAATGAAGCTTTTCTTTATAAAGTGAAACTTAATCGGTGGGGGTTTTGTTCATCCCCCACCGATTATCAGCCCGCACCAATCGGGCATTTACGGGCAGTTTGATCTCCCACCTAACTTCTCTGCTTCAGCCGAATTTTTTGGTGGGAACTTTACTGCCCTCAAATAGCGGGACAAAGAAGACTATTCCTAATGTAGTTCTAACTTTACTTCAATTTTTTTACCGACATACCATAAAATAAAAATAACAACACCAACAATAACCGATTTCACCGGCTTATGAATAAATGACATTAAATCATGACCGATATACGTTAAAATAAAAATCATCACAAGCTTTCCAAATGCCAATGCTAGTCCAAACTGTTTTACGCTAATGCGAGATAAACCAGCTACAACGTTTATAAGCGCAGATGGAGTGAACGGAAAACAAAATATAACAAAGATTGGCGCAAACCCTTTTCTTTCAATCCATCCCATCGCTTTTCGCACTCTCTCATGCTTATTTACAAAAGAAAAGAAACGACTTCTTCCAAAGCTACGAATAATGAAAAATACAAGCATTGCACCTATTACTGATCCAAGCCATGAATAAAGAAAACCGAACCAAAAGCCAAATGCAACAGCATTCGCTAACACAAACACAATAAGCGGTAATGCCGGAATAAGCGCCTCTATCATCGGTAAACCGATACCGAGAAGTGGTCCGAACGCACGATAACTTTCAACAATGTGATCCATATTTTCTGGTGAAAAATATTCTTTGATCGTCTGAAAATCCATTCTACACTTTACCCCTTTATCTAATTATTACCTCTACTGTATCATTGCTTAAATGAAAGAGGAAATGGTAGATACGACATATGGAGATGTATTTATTAAAGTTTCCATATCTTTCGTTAGAATTCCTTCATTATTTAGCTATGATAATCTATCAATATTCGACAGGATTTGAAGTTAATTTAGATACTATGCCTAAATTATTACTTAACGGTTACATATTATGAAAAAGAAGAATACATAGAAAGTGATAATCAATATTTTTCAAAAATAACCTTACTGCGCGTAAGGTTATTTCTACCTATATAGAAATGAGTAGTGACTGATAATTGTTGTACCTTCAAACAATTCACCTTTTTTAATGACCAGTTCTTACACGTAACTTTTTTAGCAAACGTATACTATCAATCATGATAAGTATTAATAGATATAAGAAAGATAGTATTAATACTGTACTCTGAATAGGCAAAATTCGAAATTTGTATAGAAAACGATCGATCATATATATATATATCTTGCTCACTCGTTATAGTAGTAGGAGTGAATATAAGGTAATCTTTCCAATTATCAATCCAGGCTAAATCAACTGCAGAAAATTGCATCATCCCTAGCCACAAATAAAGAAAAATCGGTATCAGAATCATATATTGAACGCTATGTAATACCTTTCTTTTCTTCTTACATTCAATAATTTGAAAGACAATAAGTGTCAATAAGTATACTATCGACAGCAGAAAAACTATAGTGACAAACGGTTGAATTGAAAAAGAAAATAGCAGTTTATCAATTTCATAAATTTGACTATAGTCTGTTACATTTTGAGGCGTAAAAACAAAATGCTCTTTAGCATCACTTATCATTAACTGACTACCAACGACTCCAGTAAATATAAATGTAATAAACAATATAGGCAAAACAAGGGTATATTGCGCCCAAAATAAAATGGTCCTTTTCAACAAAACACTCACCCCTTTTATTCAATAATGTAATGCCCTTCATGTAAAATGATATATAACTACACTATATTAAACTTATATAGGAAAATAACCCTTATATTGCGATTTTATACCACCTACAGCTATTAGAGAACTTACTGTTACATAATTTAGCGCGTAAATGAAATAAAGAAAAGGATGAGTTCCCTCATCCTTTTCCTCTTACACGTCCTCTTCCCTAACAACATACACTTTCTCATAAGCTGGTCTTAATGTTGATTCATCCCTTTTATCAATCTCTTTAAAACAAGGGCTTCCTTGTTTTTTCTTACGGTCTTCATATTCTGTCCGCAATTTCGCTGTACGATTTTGCTGATTTTCAAAGCTACTTTTTGACATTTCTAGTTTCACAGCGAAACCATTTATAAATCTAATAATAAGATTTCCATCTTTTAATTCTTTATTACTTTCAATATGAAAATGAGACAACCACGCACACTCTTTTCGAGAATAAGAATACGTAGGGAAAAAATAAAGTTGATCTGTCGGGCTAATTGCGATAGGAGCTTTATGTGTAATACGAGTTAACTCCTTCGTTCCTTCTTTTCTTCCAAAGAAACTAGAACCATGTTTCCGGCAACTTCTCTCTATAATATCAAGAGGCTTTTGAAATACGAAAAAAGAATCTTCCATTTCAACAATTCGCGTAACAACTTTCTTTTCCCCTAGAACAAC
This sequence comes from Bacillus hominis, assembly GCF_030348325.1. NCBI lineage: Bacteria > Bacillati > Bacillota > Bacilli > Caryophanales > Bacillaceae > Bacillus > Bacillus hominis. The sequence continues at coordinate 1,100,659 of NZ_JAUCFS010000005.1, read as the reverse complement.
AGGAAGTAAGGCCATTGTATTTTTGCTTACAACATAGTTTTCGACATAACGTTCTACTTTACTTTCCATAGTCTCCTATCTCCTTCTTCATTTTCCATTTATAGTAGCAGCTGCATAAATAATTGTAGCACCTGTAAAAAGGACATGGTTTACATTCTACGATTCTTTACAAATACTTATAATAAATCAAATATAATATAAATCAATCAATGATAATATGCGAATAATAACGAAATAACCTGTATAAAAAGAGGATTCTATATACGAAAAAAGAATTTATATCATTTGTAATATGTTTAACACATTCCCCTTTTCACGTTTCCTTCCAAGATCCTCTGTATCTCTTTCAACTTGTGATATGACTATATATTGTTCTTGATCTAAATACCGAGAATGAGACTTCCTCAAATCAATTACCGTCACTTTATCATTTTCATAAGTTTTCGAGCACGCCTTTATTTCTTCAATCGTACTTTTTAGGCTGTCTTTATTAATAATATAATCTCGTATATCTCAACAACAAAAAAAGGATGGCATAAGCCATCCTTTTTTCCATCATAAACTATAAAATTATAGTTTGATTACGTTTTTAGCTTGAGGTCCACGGTTGCCTTCTTCGATTTCGAAGCTAACTTTTTGGCCTTCTTCTAAAGATTTGAAACCTTCAGTTTCGATTGCAGAGAAATGTACGAATACATCGTTTTCGCCTGGAACTTCGATGAAACCGAAGCCTTTTTCGTTGTTAAACCATTTTACTTGTCCTGTAACTGTCATAATTATTTCCTCCTACGAAAATACATTTTATTTAGTCTTCATGTATAAAAAAAGAATCCACACATTATCAAATTCGAAACATAAACTAGTTCTCACATACTTTTTCCCGTTCGTTTTCGGCACTTGATAATATATGGATTGCTTAATTTAATTATTCAACTGGTATTATCATAGCATACTTAAAATAGAATGTACAATCCTTTTTGAAAATAAAGTTTCTAAATTTTAGTATTTCTTATAAAATATAACGACACCTATTCTAATAAGGAGGAGTATATGACAGAAATAATTCCTAAAAAAACATTAAAGGGAATTGAAAAAGATATTGAAAATAACAACCTTGGAAAAGCAAGAGATAGATTACACGGATTAATCGCTACTTATCCGAATGAATTAGCACTTAGAAAAAAACTCGGTGATATTTACTTTACATTACAATACCCAGAAATGGCTGGACGGTATTGGTATCTTGAAAAAGAGAAAACAGATGTTATGCACGCGGCATGTCTACAATTTGAAAAATCGATGGGAAACGATCCTTATCATATTGTACGTGCTTTAAAATTCAAAGGAGATTATGACATTATTAAAGATTTACATCCTGACCATACTTTCTCTCCTTTACAGAAAAAAATTAGAGAAACAATAACTGAAGAAATTGAAGAAACGTGGCAAGACAAACTTGTTTTTTGGGGATGTCTATCTATATTCATATTGCTTATTTTCTGTGCTTTAATTGGTATTTATACGATATTCAATTGGTTATTTTAATTAATAAACAGGTGCCCGTTATAGGCACCTGCATCTCTTCTTATTTCGTAAACTGTTCTTCTTCTGTGGATCCTTTTAGAGCAGTCGTTGATGAAGTACCACCTGTAATTACTTGTGCTACTTCATCAAAGTATCCTGTTCCTACTTCGCGTTGATGGCGTGTTGCAGAGTAACCATGTTTTTCAGCTGTGAATTCAGCTTGTTGTAGTTCAGAGTACGCTGCCATGCCGCGCTCTTTATAGTCGCGTGCTAATTCAAACATACCGTAGTTTAATGAGTGGAACCCAGCAAGTGTTACGAACTGGAATTTGTAACCGTAAGATGCGATTTCTTTTTGGAACGTCGCAATTGTTTTTTCATCTAGTTTTTGTTTCCAGTTAAATGAAGGTGAACAGTTGTAAGCTAGCAATTTCCCTGGATATTTTTTATGAATTGCATCCGCAAATCGTTTTGCATCTTCTAAACTTGGTTCAGATGTTTCACACCAAACTAGGTCTGCATACGGTGCATACGCTAAACCGCGCGCAATTGCTTGATCAAGACCTGCTTTCGTACGATAAAATCCTTCTGGTGTTCTTTCTCCTGTAATAAACGCTTTATCAACAGGATCAATATCGCTCGTAATTAAATCTGCTGCATCCGCATCTGTTCTCGCAACGATAATTGTCGGCACTCCCATTACATCCGCAGCAAGGCGTGCAGAAATTAAATTGCGTACCGCTGTTTGCGTTGGCAACAATACTTTTCCACCTAAATGACCACATTTTTTCTCTGAAGATAATTGATCTTCAAAGTGTACACCTGATGCCCCCGCTTCAATCATACCTTTCATTAGTTCAAATACATTTAATTGTCCGCCAAACCCAGCCTCTGCATCTGCTACAATCGGTACGAAATAATCTGTATCACCGTTTCCTTCCATATGCTGAATTTGGTCAGCACGTTGAAGTGTTTGGTTAATTCGTTTTACTACAGCTGGTACGCTGTTCGCTGGGTATAAACTTTGATCTGGATACATATGTCCAGAAAGGTTCGCATCAGCTGCTACTTGCCAACCACTTAAATAAATTGCTTTTAACCCAGCTTTTACTTGCTGCATCGCTTGGTTTCCTGTTAATGCGCCAAGTGCGTTTATATAATCTTCCATATGAAGCGATTTCCAAAGCTTCTCTGCACCGCGGCGCGCTAATGTATGTTCAATATCAATCGATCCGCGCAAACGAATTACATCTTCTGCTGAATATGGACGTGTAATCCCTTTCCAGCGCTTATCTAATTCCCAGCTCTCTTGTAATTTCTCGATTCTTTCGTTTTTCATATGTTCCATCCCCTTTTCACTTTATAAAATTTCATAACCCGGTAATGTTAAAAACGGTACGAATTCATCATTACGAACAAGATTTGTAAACAGTTTTGTAGCTTCTTCAAATCTCCCCTTCTTAAATGCTTCCTTACCAATCTCTCTTTCTATTTTTGCTAGTTCTTCTTCTTTCAATTCTTCCATCAATTTAAAAGTGATATTACGGCCATCACTTAGCCTTCCACCTTCATGACGAATCCACTGCCATACTTGTGCTCTTGATATTTCCGCTGTTGCCGCATCTTCCATTAAGTTATAAATTGGAGCTGCTCCTCTCCCACTTAACCAAGATGCAATATATTGAATACCGACGTTAATATTAGTGCGAAGGCCACTTTCTGTAATCGTTCCCATCGGTACTTCTAATAAATCCTTTTCTGTTACACGTATTTCTTCACGCTTTCTAAAAATTTGATTTGGCGTTTTCATTATGTGATTAAATACTTCCCTTGCAACCGGTACAAGTCCCGGGTGGGCAACCCAAGTCCCGTCATGACCATCTAAAGCTTCGCGCTCCTTATCAGCACGCACTTTTTCAAAAGCTGCCTCATTTGCTTCTAAATCATTTTTAATTGGAATTTGTGCTGCCATTCCTCCGATTGCTGGCGCATTACGACGATGACACGTTTGAATAACTTTCAAAGAATACGCGCGCATAAACGGCGCTGTCATCGTGACTTGCGCTCTATCCGGAAGTAAAAATTCATTATGATTACGGAAGCTCTTTAAGAAACTAAATATATAATCCCATCGTCCACAGTTTAAACCAGCAGAATGATCTCTTAGTTCATACAAAATTTCATCCATTTCAAATGAAGCGTGAATCGTTTCTATTAACACAGTCGCTTTAATCGTTCCGCTTGGAATACCGATATACTTTTGAGCAAATACGAAAACGTCATTCCATAATCTCGCCTCTAAGTAACTTTCCATTTTCGGTAAGTAAAAGTACGGCCCACTCCCTTTTGCTAAAAGCACCTTCGCATTATGGAAAAAGCACAAGCCAAAATCTACCAAACTGCCAGACATGTTCTTTCCGTCAACTTGCATATGTTTTTCTTCTAAATGCCACCCTCTCGGACGCACAATTAATACAGCTGTTTTACTATTTAAACGATATTCTTTTCCGTTTTCATTTTTATGTGAGATCGTTCCCTCACTCGCATCTCGTAAGTTAATTTGACCTTCTACAGCATTTCTCCAAGTTGGTGCATTCGAATCTTCAAAGTCTGCCATAAAAAGATGTGCGCCTGAATTTAAAGCGTTAATGACCATCTTTCTATCCACCGGTCCAGTAATCTCCACGCGGCGATCCTCTAAATCTTTCGGAAGCTGGGCAATTGTCCAATCACCTTCACGTATATGCTTTGTTTCTTCTAAAAACTTAGGAAACTTCCCTGCATCGATTCTTTTTTGTTTCTCTACACGTTTTTGTAAAAGTTCTATTCGGCGCTCATTGAAATTTTCATGTAATTCCCTTAAAAAACTAAGCGCCTCAGGTGTCAATATTTCGTTGTACGCTGGTAACATTTCTCCGGTCAGTGTAACCCGTGAAGTTTGCGTCGACATATTAGCATCCCCTTCTTAAACTGTTTTATAACAGATTTAATTTTATGTTTTATATTATATAACAAATCTTCTGAAAAGGAAGTTTTTTTTGAAAATTTAATGATTTTTTTACAAAACTGTGTTTATCCATTATTATTTCAACAAAAAAAGAGTCAGTGTTATATAACACTGACTCTTTTTATAAATTATTGTTGCTCATCATTTAAAATTGCTTTGTATAGGAACTGTGCATATTGTTCACGTGTTACTTTCATACCTGGCGCAAAGTTACCTGAACCATCACCTGCTGAAATACCATTTGAACCTACTGCATTAATTGCCTTAGCTGCCCAATGTCCTGCTGGTACATCTTTAAATCCTGGTGTACCTTTTACTTGTAATTCAAATGTTTCCGTTAAAATTTGTGCCATTTCTGCACGTGTTAACGTATCTTTTGGTCTGAAGTTTCCACTACCATCACCTTTAAAGATTTCTAATTCTGTTAATGCTAAAATTTCAATCGGGAACATTGTTGAATTATCATCAACGATATCTTTATATGTACTTACAAACTCATGATCTTCATCAAAGTATTGGTCCCCATCAATCGTACGGTAAATTAACGCCGCTACTTGCTCACGTGTTACATTATCACCAAAACCGAATCTTCCATCTCCATAACCAGCAACGATTCCCCAATCTGCTAGATTTTGGATTGCTTCATAAGACCAATGTCCTGTCGGTACATCTTTAAATGTAACAGATGCAGCTTGTTGTTTCACAGCTACTTCAGCATTTGCTGTAGTACCTTGTGCACTTAATCCAATTCCACCCATAATTGTTAAAGCTGTCGCTACTTTTAAAATCTTTTTCTTCACTGTATTCTCTCCCTAAAAAAAACATATTTTTTTCTAATATAAAGAATTCATGGAAAAGTAACAATACACTTATTCATATAAGTTTTGTCTAATTTGTGAACTGTATTTCACATACTTTTCTTTACACCTAGTTAACAATGAAGTTACTAAATCGTACTTTAACATTATAAAAAGTAACTAAAATCAACCTATTTTTTCCATTTAATACTATTCACCAAACTATGAACAGCAGAATTAATATACAAATAAACAATTAAAAATAAGAAAAAAGCGCGTAATCCCCGCGCTTTTTTAAAAGAAATATGATATATTAATATAATTTTAATTCCCTTGTACTATATTATTCTTTTAACTTCCGTTTCATGTTATTCATCTTTCAAATAAAAATTAATAATAGCTTTATTTAAAAATGTTGCATATTGCTCACGTGTTACAACTTTATTTGGTTCAAACTTGCCATTCCCTGTTCCTACTATGACATTATTAGCTTGCAAGGCACTAATCGCATTTTTCGCCCAGTAATTATTTGACACATCTGTAAATGTGTGCTGTTGCAGCGCTTCAAATGAAAATGTTTGTGTAAGAACTTGTGCTACTTCTGCACGTGTTATTGTTTCTCTAGGTCTAAAATTCCCCTTCTCATCACCTTTAAAAATACCGCGTTCTGTTAATGCTAAAATTTCATTTGGAAACATTGTTGATCTTTCAGAAATATCATTATAAGGATTTTTTAACGGTCCTTCATGCTTTATATTAAGTGCGCGATACAGTACTGCCGCCACTTGTTCACGTGTTACATTATCACCTACACCAAACTTGCCATTTCCATAGCCTAGCATAACTTTATGATACGCCACTTCCATAATATAGTCATATGCCCAATAGTCTACTGGAACATCATCAAATACAATCATTTCTGGATATTCTTCTGCTTTTATGTTAGGAACATTTGCACTTACCAATAATCCACCCATAATAGTCGCTGCTGCCATTATACGGAACATTTTTTTCTTCATTGTCCTCGCTCCTTCATTTCCACCTTATTAAAAGTGGAACATAATAGACTAAATTCTTTCCCCATATTACATATGCTGTATTTGCAAGCCATATGTAATATATTGCATTTTTAACATCTATTATTTTGAAGATTACTAGGAGAGCCAATTCGCTCTCAATTCCAATTGGTATTCTGAATTGCATGCAAATCATTTGAAGAAATATTCTTATCTTTGCGCTCTAGTTTCTCTGTTTGATTTTCAAAAAGGATAAACAAAAGCTTTTGCAAAAATGTTATATATACAATATTCTACTATCTACTAATCAAGTCCTTCACTTATAAAAATTTCACTTTATAGACAAAAAAAGCGCAAATATCATATTTGCGCTTTTTTCCAGTTTCATAGATTAATCATTTGAGTGGAATCTATGAATTGCGTTATGTAAAAACTTCACCTTTCAGACAAAAAAGTACAAGTATAATCTACTTGTACTTTTTTTATACTCTTATTTATTCCCATTTCTCTGGTGAATTATAAATTGCTTGTTGTAAAAACTTAGCGAATTGCCCACGTGTAACGAGCATTTCAGGCTCGAACTTACCATCTCCGGTTCCTACCACGACTTTATTAGACTGCAATGCACTAATTGCATCTCTTGCCCAATAGTTTTCTGGTATATCTGTAAATGTATGCGGATGCTTTGCTTTCAACTCATATGCTTTCGTTAAAATTTGTGCTAATTCTGCACGAGTTAATGTGGCTTTCGGACGGAAATTCCCATTTTCGTCTCCTTTAAAAATACCAAGTCTTGTTAAATGTAAAATTTCGTAAGGGAACATTGTTGATTTCCCACTAATATCTTCATATCGATTTTCTTCAAATGGACTTAATTTTAAATTGAGTGCGCGATGTAGTACTGCTGCTGCTTGTTCACGTGTTACATTATCTTCTACCCCAAACTTACCGTTTCCATATCCATACATAATACGATGATATACTAAGTTCATAATTTCATTATAAGCCCAATGATCATTTGCTAAATCATCAAACTCTAATATAATATCAGGTGGAGGTGGAGATTGTTGAATTACATCTGTATTTGCTGAAACAATATTACCGCTAACAAATATCCCCCCTATTAAAGTTAATGATGTCGCTACCTTTAATAACTTTTTCATCTCTCTCATCCGCCTCTTCCTTTATTTTCCTACTCTTATATTGTACAAAAAATAAGGGGATTCTCAATACGGTAGGAGGTAATTTTTTACACTTCATAATACGTATTTTCTTTTACCATCACTTTTTCATCCTTCGTTTTTCGAAAAGTAAATGCCATTCCTACAAATATAAGAATAATCCCTACAATTTGCATACTAGTCGGTCTAAAACCGGTAAAGACCGTATCTAACAAAATTGCAACAGCAGGATCTAAAAACACTAATACAGAAATAAGTCTCGTCGGTAAATCTCTTAAACTGTCAAAAAATAAGTAATATACAAACCCAGTATGTATAAGTCCTGTCGCAGTAATCATCATCCAATTCATCTCTGTTAATCCTTGAAAATGTCCGAAATCTACGAATGGTAGCAATAAAAATATGCCTAAAAGCGTTTGTAAAAATGTCATCGCATATGCACTCGTATGCTGAATCCCCTTTCCTAGTAACGTGGTAAAAGCATAAAACAAAGCCGCAAGAAGTGCCCATACCATTCCAGATGACATTAATTTCTCAAGCGACATACTACCGTCCACTCCAGCTACTAACACTGTGCCGATAAAACAAATAACAATGGACATAACAGCAAATACTGTAAGTCTTTCTTTAAATACGATACTACCGATCATTAATACGATAATTGGAGCGAGATGATACACTGAAATCGCAATTGTAATCGACATGAGTTCAAACGCTTTAAATAAAAATACCCAGTTAAAAACGAGAAATACGCCACAAGCTAATATTTGTATGGTTTCTTTTTTGTTCCATTTCTCACTTTTGTATTGCCCTGTTACGAACCAACATAATGCTAAAAATAAAGTCGCACAAATACAACGAACAAATACTAATTCAAAAGACGGTAAACCAGTTTGCACAGAAAAAAATCCAATCGATCCGAAAATAGACATCGAAAGAATCATTTTTATAGCCGGCATTGATTTTGAATGAAACAAAATATTAACCTCCTAAATATTTAACGGAATATTCTATTTATTATACACTATAATTTTCCAAAACTCGAATACTCCATAATAAAAAGAAGCAGTACACTACTGCTTCTTTTGTTTTTCATATTGTTCAAACGTATGAATTCTTTCAAAAATTGGCGGATGTGTGTATAAGAAAAATTTCACTAACGCAGGCGGATTTACTTGGCTTAAACTTGTTTTTGATAAGTATTGAAAAGTTTTTACACCTGAATTTCCATCTTTCGTCATGTCTAAAGCGTATTGATCTGCCGCTCGTTCTTCTATACGAGAAACGTAGTTTGTTGCTGGTTGTGATGCAAAAGATAATAAAGAGGAAATTAAGAAAAATAAAGGTAAAATTGAGAAACATGCTAATTTTGGAATTTGCAGCGTATCTCCCCATTTTCGAATACACATATTTATAATACGACTAATTACATACATACCTATAAACGATATTAAGACATAGCTCGCAACGCCCCAATAAATATGTTTCATTACGTAATGTCCCATTTCATGAGCCATTATAAATAAAATCTCTTTATCTTTTAATTGCTTAAGCGTCGTATCCCACATTACAATGCGAGAGTTAAGGCCAATTCCCGTTACGTACGCATTTAACGAATTCGTTTTTTCCGACATATTTACTTCATATACGTGTTTAGCAGGAATGTCAGCTTTGTCTGCCATCGCTAAAATTTTCGTTTCTAACTCTTTATTTTTCAGCGTCGAGAAGTCGTTATAAAGTGGATCAATAATAACAGGCTGCACGAACGTTAAGAAAATCGTAAACGGTACAGAGAGCGCCCATCCTGCTAGCCACCATCGCTTTGGAAATTTACGGATGAGCCATAAAAGAACAGTAACAATGAGTAGCATAGTCGCATAATTCACCCAAAAATCAATAACATGATCTTTTATCCAGCTTTGTGTACTTTGCGTGGAAATACCGTAATCAACAGACACTTTACGCCCGATCCATTGCATCGGTAATGCAAGAACTGTTGTCAGTAATGATAAATAAAAGAAATAAATCGCAACTTGTAAGACATTTATTTTGGTCGTTTCCTTCGACCATTTCTCAAACTTTTTTGAAATACCGAGCACGAGTACAAATAATAAAATAATCCATTCAAGAGGCGTCGCTAAAAAGAACAGTAAATTTTTCACGCGCGAATAATCTTGGCTTAGCGTAAGCTCTCTCGCATTCATAAAGGTTTCTGGATCCGCCCTCGTTCCTTTATACATGTCCGGAATGAGTTCATGACTCCATCCAAATAAATACCAATATATAAATAACGCAAACCCAACGTACAAAAAAAGCGACCACCCAATAACTTTCCTCACGCTATTCCCTCCTCTATGCTGCCTGTCTATTATTATTGTAAGTTCGTACTTTCAAAATTAGAACAAGCTAATCGTGAGAATTGTTCTAGCTCGTTCAATTTACATAAAAAAACTCTTCTATTACAAGAAGAGTTTCACCTATTTTCAAATATTTTCTTCGGCTCATAATCTAGTATAAGAAATGTACTTACAAACAAGCCGCTTTTACATATTATTCTATTCCTTAAGGAAGCACATCTATTAATAAACTAAAATCTTGCAAAGAAAAAGAACTATATTTCATAATACCTTGTACAGTTAAAAGTAAAATAAGACCCATCACACACATATAATTAATACTTTCTTCATGCTTTTTCTCAGCAACTACTCCGCCCGTTATGCATAAAATCCCTAATAAATGGAGCGCTAAATACATAAAAAAGTAAGCTTCCTCCCAGCGAAGAACAACATTTACTGTCGTAATCAATACTAAACTCAGTACAATCAAATAAAAAAACTTATTTGACGATATTGTTTCATTCATATAACTTTATACATCCCTTTCAAATTTCGAATTAATGATGATTTAGTTTTCGTAAAACAAAAGCGCCATTACTTCCTCAATCATTTTATGAGCCCTAACATCATTCTCTTCATTTTTACATACTGTCTGAAGATGCACTTCATCATTTCTTCTACAATAAAGCTGACTATTATTAATGCCCCTAACACGATAAAAAGAAAAATAGTATTTCCTGTATCATTATTGATGGAAAAGTACTTATATCTAATAGAAGCGGAATCTATCATTTCCTTCAATATTTTCTCAAACGTCTTCTCTACCTTACTTATCTCCCACTATGCTCGAAAAGCTCTTTTCCTTCTCCGCATATATAACAGGCACTTCTTTACTCCAATATTTGCGATTCATAAATAAAAAGATGAGTACTAAGTTTAACCCTGCCATAAAAATAATTAATCCTGGAAAGAATGTCGTATAGTTCGAAAAATCAGCAAAACTCATTATCTTTTCTCTACTTATTAGAAAAGAAGAACTAAGCACAAACGCATTGTTTAACATATGAATAGCAATTGGCATGAGTAAGCTTTTCGTACGAATATATACGATTGATAGTACGATGCTAAACACGACTGCGCCAAGGAAATCAACATGTAAGCAAGCAAATAAAAGCGCTACAACGATCATTGCTATACTAGTACCCCATTTTACTGCAAAACGCTGAAGTAAAAATCCTCGGAAAACAAACTCTCCGACAATTGGCGCGATAAATACAACCATAATAAATTGATATACATATCCCCCGGTACTATCTATAATCGGTTCATGCAAGGCATTCATAATGAAATCTGGTGTAATCCACGCAAAGCTGTACATGTATAAAATAAGATAGCCGTAACTAAAAACACATAGCATAATCGCGATGTACAAAACTTGCACTAGGTTAAATGTTTCATTTCTATTAATAAATAATGAAAATGAGACTCGATGCTTTCTATATCCATAAAAGAGCCATATTATTGGAAGGATATAAAATATAAGAATATTTATAAAAGAAGAATTTTGTATATGAAATGTATTTTCTAGCAATTCATTACTACTTCGTGCTATCAAAATTAATAGTGCAAATACAATTAAAAAATATCTAGCTCGCATCGTTTGAAACGGATTCACACTCATCTCCTCCCCATGTTACTTTTATCATATCATTTGAATCTTAATTTTTTGTGAAAGAAAACCTTAAAATTTCCTTAAAAATTCCATAAGTTACAAAAAAGATGATATGATATTCGAGGAAATTAGGAGGGATTCATATGTATCATGCAAACATTCTACTCGTTGATGATGAAACAGCAATTTTACAATTACTAACTACCATTCTTGAAAAAGAAGGGTTTTCTCATATTACAACCGCAACTTCTGCTGAAATCGCTTTATCTCTCATTGAACAAAACGAATATGCTTTAATTATTTTAGATGTGATGCTTCCTGGACAGTCCGGCTTCGATATTTGTCCTATCATTCGCCAAAAGACAGATTGTCCTATCTTCTTCCTAACAGCGAAAGCGTCTGATTTAGATAAAGTATCCGGATTTTCATACGGTGCGGATGATTACATTACGAAGCCATTTAATCCGCTAGAAGTAGTAGCTCGTATGAAAGCTCAACTCCGAAGACATATGAAACAAAGCATACAAGAACAAAAAACACACTCCATTTCATTTGGAAGGTTTGAAATCGATCAACATTCTGCGGAACTAACAGTAGATGGTAATGTTGTCGAATGCTCCGCTCAGCTCTTTCAACTATTACTCTTCTTTTGTGAGAATCCGAACTACGTATTTTCGAAGGAAGAAATATACGAAAAAGTTTGGGGAGCGCCTGCCTATAATGGCGATGATAATACTGTTATGGTCCACATTCGAAAACTACGTGAAAAAATCGAACAAGATCCAAGTAAACCAGAATACATAAAAACGGTTCGTGGACTTGGCTATAAGTTCGTTACAAAGTAGGTTAACGATATGAATTTAAATAAACGACTTATAATCCAGTTTATTCTGCAACACGTTTTCGTCTTATTTACGTTACTTATCGCTGTATTTGCTTCTTTTTCTTATTTAATTTTTCTCCTTAATAGCACTTTATATGAACCTAACATTTCTGATTATGATAGTTTTACAATTTCTGAATATATTTCTTCTGAAGACAATCACATTACATTAAGACCTGAATTAAAAGATTTAATAACAGAAAAAAATGATTGGCTTCAAATTGTAAGCGAAGAGGGAAAAGTCCTTTACAACTTCAATACACCTAGCGATGTTCCGACCGCTTACACAAAGACATCTTTACTTACATATTTACAAAACAGTAGAGAAAATCCTTATAAATTTAACTATTGGGAAATTAAATTAGAAAAGAAACCGGTACTCGTTATTTACGGTGCCAAACTAAAAAGTAATACATTACTCAAAACGATACAGCAAGGGCATCCTTCGTTATCACTAAATGAGTTTGCATTAACTGAACAAGAAAAACAATTACTTTCTAAAGAAAAAGCAATGCTACAAATATTTAATAACAATGGTGAAGAAGTTTTTTCCTATCCAGATGGAAAGAAAAAAACATTTTCAGCTATAAAAACTGCTCTTAATGAGAAAGAACCGTGGAACCATAAAGAAAGTATATCTAGTTTTTACGATTCAAATAGCGGTCATCTCATCGTTGTATCCGCGAAAAACGATCATTACTATCCAGATGATGAATTAGATGATGTATTTACTAAGAAACTTCTAATCGGATGCAGCTTAATCCTCCTTATCGTATTTGTTTATTTAGTCATTCTTTCAATTTGGTATGGAAATAAGTTTGGGAAACCGTTATTACACGCGATGCGCTGGCTTAAAAACATAGCCGGGGGGAAATATGAAGAGCCTGTTAGTAAAAAAGGAAAAGCGATTCGATTCCGAAAATCCGGTAAAGAAAAATGGTCGTTCCGCCTATTTAAAGATGTTACGAACTCACTAGAGCACCTTTCTATTACTTTGAAAAAAAACGATGCAATGAGACAAGTACTGCAGCAAACACGTGAAGAATGGATTACTGGTCTGACACACGATTTAAAAACACCGCTTAGCTCTATATATGGCTATGCACTATTACTAGAATCGAAGCAGTATAATTGGACCGATCAAGACATTCAACAATTTGGCCATGTCATGAAAGAAAAGTCACAATATATGACTACGTTAATTGACGACTTAAGCTTAACGTATCAATTAAAAAATGATACCCTTCCTGCGCAGCACGTAAATGTTGAAATCAATCAATTCGTCCAAAAAGTACTATTGCAATTTATTAATAATCCAATGCTGCAAAATCAAAACATTGAATTTGTACCAAGCTCAAGCAAAATCCAATATTTTATTGAAGAAAAATGGTTCCAACGTATTATCGAAAACTTATTAGTAAACGCCGTAAAACATAATAATGAAACAACAAAAGTAATCGTAAAACTTTCGCAAAATGCTAAATTCTTTACATTATCGATTTCAGATAACGGAAAAGGAATGGATGATAAAACGAAAGAGCTTTTATTCGAGAGATATTACAGAGGAACAAATACAGAAGAAAGCAACATCGGAACTGGACTTGGCCTCGCCATCACAAAACAGCTCGTTCACGCTCATAATGGAACGATTTCCATTGATAGTGAGCTCGGAAAAGGAACGACGATTATTCTTGTGTTTCCTTTTAGTTCATAAGAAAAAGTGCTTTCCAAAAGCACCTTTTCTTATATTTTCTCTTTTCGAAGCAATACGCTAATAAATGAAATTATATCGGCGTTTTTCCGAATATATCGACCACAACCCTAGATATATCGATTTTCAAAAATAAAACGAACCATCTCTCAATGGTTCGCTTCTCTTCCTATTATTTCTTCTTCACCGGTATCCAAAGCTCTACTTGAGCAAACTCACTCTTATCTTCATGGCAACGCTCATCGTATAGTTCAAACTCTGTAACTCCGCAATGTTCATATCCTGAATGCGGGAACCATTCTGAGAATACTGCATTCCACGTTTGATGAATAGACGAAACCATTTCCTCATGAGGAACTTTCGGCGTTGTAAATACGGCATACGTTGCTGCCGGGAATGTGCGCTTTGCAATTTCATTTGGTACATTTTCAAAGCCTGTAACTTCCATCCCGATAATATAAGTGAAGTCCCCTGTTTCTAAATTAAAATCTGTACATAGTCCAAGCTCTACCCATTGGCTCGTATCTTTACGATTCGGAATCGTCGTTCCAAGATCCTTTTGTAAATACTCCTGCCAAAAGACCGGGATATCTTGATGATTTTTCCCTTCTTTACTCGTCGTCTTCAGCTCATAACCCGCCATTAAAAATTCCGGTTTATTTACAATACGATATTCCATTTGTATGCCCCCTAAATATGGATTTAATTTTCTTTGTTTTACATTCACTCTATAATACATTGGTGTTTCAATTTCTTGTTTTCGATATTCACTTGGTGTCATCTGAAATAATTTTTTAAAGGCTCTCGTGAACGTTTCGTGGGATTGAAAGCCATGCTCAAATGCGACATCAATAATTTTTTCATCCGTATGAGAAAGTTGATAAGCTGCCCGGGCTAACCTCCTCTTCCGAACATACTCCATTACTGTATCGCCTACTAACGCCTGGAATACACGATGAAAATGCGATTCAGAAAAACATGCAATGCGAGCTAAATTACGCAGCGTTTGTTTTTCCATTACATCTTCTTCAATATAGTCAATTGCCCTTTGAATTTGAGTTTCATAACTTTCCACCTCTGTTCACCCGCCTTATATGTATTATGATAAAAGAGAATCCTATCCAATTCTTGACGTTTTTTACTATAATTTTATAAAGTGAAACTTTAATCAGTGGGGTTTTTGTTCATCCCCCACTGATTATTAGTTGAACCAATCGGGCATTTACGGGCAGTTGATCTCCCACCTAACTTCTTTGCACCAGCCGAATCTTGAGGTGGGAGTTTTACTGCCCGTTAATGCTGGATAAAAAATTGTAACTTTTTTATATGTATTTCGTTGTTATTTATGAAGGGAGGGAAATGTAGTGAAACGCAAACAATCATTAGAAGACATTTACTCAGAGCACATGCATGACTTATTTCGCTATCTTCTCTCCCTAACCGGAGATCCCCACCCTGCAGAAGATCTCATGCAAGAAACTTTTTACCGAATGCTCGTCCATATTGACTATTATGAGGGAGAAGAAATTAGGCCGTGGTTATTTACAATTGCCTACAACGCCTTTATCGATTGGTACCGAAAAGAAAAGAAGTATAAAACAACTAAAATCGAAGAATTCCATTTACCAAACGTGCCAAGTACAGAGCACTCTTATTTCGTAAAACATGAGATTACTAGTTGGTTACAAAACATATCCTCTCTTCCGCTCGAAAGACGAAATGTGTTACTACTACGAGATTACTACGGATTCTCCTATAAGGAAATAGCAGAAATGACCGGTCTCTCGTTAGCAAAAGTAAAAATTGAATTACACCGAGGACGAAAAGAAGCAAAAATCATTAAGGAGTGATGCAGATGGTTTGTGCAGAATTTAAAAAACTGTGGGAGAAATATGAAAACGGAACACTCACACATGGCGAACAAGAACAGTTAGAAAGTCATATAGAAACTTGCGAAGAATGTGAAGCACATTTGGATGAATTGTTAGCAAAAACAGAGCCGATTAAGAAAAAGTTACCACCAAAAGATCTTAAAATTCCTTTTTGGAGGATTAAATGGAAACATCGTTTACAAACGCTTGGTTTTATACTAGCAATTTGTATCGTTATATATATGATCGGCGGGGTATTATCTGCCTTTTATTTTCAAGCTGATAATGATAAACGGCTAAAAGAAATAAGAGATGTTCCTTCTCTTGCACTTGAAGCAACTATCCCAAATAGTCGCGTTATGGGGGGCGGAACAAGTGTAGAAGCTTTCTTTCGAACAAACAGCCAATTTGATTTAGTAAAAACGATTGGTAAAAAAGAAATGCCGCTCGGTACAATTGAAACGAGCAGCTTCTTATCTTCTTTAAATATCACAAATAAATCTTGGGTGAATATGCACTATCAACCGAACATCCACTTTGTTCACCCAAAAATAAAACAAGGTGATTATTTGAAAGAAGCATCTAAAAAGGTTTGGGATACACTTGCAAAGGTACATGAGGGAACAGTTGCAGAAGTAGCAATATCTTTTGACAAACCTTACACTTTACAAGAATTAGAACCACTTTTATATAGCGTATTTGAAGCACAAGAACTCCCTCCAACTCCTGTATGGTACGCTTTAGATACGGGACAAGAAAGAATAAATGAAGAAGATTTCATCCTATCTGGGAGCGACTTTATAGGATTTCCAGAACATATAGGATTCCTTGATGATGAAACAGAAAACCTAAAAACGCAAGAGGATAAAGTTATTGAAATGATGCGCATTCTTTCTACACATGAAAAAACTGTAAGTAAAGTTGCCATGGTTCCTGAGGATCAGCTGAACTTAGATAAACGTTATAAATATGTAAAAGCTAACGGCGTAAAAGTATACGGAATGGTCATTACTGGACCGTCAAAAGAGTTATTAAAATTACAAAACTCGCCTCACGTACGTTATGCTACTCTTGGAGATATTGAGGTTTGGAATTGGTTTGATCATTAAAAACGAAAAGGCTGATTAGAAAATAGCTACTATTTCCTAATCAACCTTTTTAATAATACCTTTAAAAAGATATCAATTTTATATTTCACTAACCGAATCCGTGAATAAAGCATGAAATACGTTAACTTCCCCCATACGTAAACATTCCGTTTCTATATCAGGAATTGCAGTTCTCGCAACCTCTCGTTCTACTCTTACAAATCCTTTTGTATTCATTAGTTTTTCAAATTTACAAATGTTATCCATTTCTACATCGATTATCTCAAAAGTCCATTCCCTTAATTCTTCATCATATGTTGTTTTTAATACGTAGTAATAATAATATTTATCAAGTAAACTAACAAAAACCCCTAAATCAATATCATCATTTAACATTGGTTCTTTTCCATTTAATAACACATTATACTCTAGACAATTGTATAGGTTTAAATCTGTATAGTCTGACACGTGATAATCGCAAAATGTTGACTCGATTAAAGACAAAATTTCCTTTTGAGAGCTTTCGTTTTTCACAAAGCTCTCTTTTAAGTCTACAAACCTTTTATACTCTTTGGACTCTTCGTACAATTCTTCTTTCACAATATTTTTCGGAAAGAATTTGTAAATTGTTTCTTTTAATTCATTCATCATTTCAGTTTTCGCCGTTTTAACCATTCTGTAAATCCCCCTATGCTAAAAAAATTCCCACCGTAATAAAGAATCATACCCCAAATATGTTATTAATTAACAAATATATTATATTAAAATAAATAATATGATTCAATTCTGTTTTTTTAGAATTTTTCTGTTATAATGGTGGATTCCCAAAAATATACTTATCATAATATAAAAATTACAACAAAAAACGACAAAAACCTTTAAATTACCTTAAATAATAGAAAAATTCATATATGAATAATAAAAGATTCCAAGGTAATTATTAAAAAATATATTATTTTCATCACATTTGAAATGAGTACTTTTTTCACAAATTATTTTTATCGAAAAACTTTGAGAAAATTCTTTTTTTACCATAATAGGTATTTTTCTGGTAAAATACAATGGTATCGTAAAAATGCAATGCATTTCCATACGAACAACCCTTTAAAGCAAAAAGGTGTCATCATAATCGATGACACCTTTTGTTATTACAAATACACTAATTCGAAATCACTTTCACATACATCCCTCTCACCGCTTTTTCATAAGCGATATCACTCATCTGTCTTATTTTTTCTGATACAACAGACGACTGAACGATTTTCCCTTTACTAAGTAATGGCGGATCAATAAGACGCACTTTATTTTTCTGATGTAGATCATACTCATTTCTATCTTCTTTTACTTCTATACTTGGATGAACTTTTCTTAATAAAGCATCTACTTCTTGATCTTTACATAGCTGCAATTTCGAAATAAGCTCATGGTCTTCAAGAAGAAAATCATCTGGATGGATTATCTTTTTATGAAGAGCCAATTTTAACGTTTTCGCTAACATATCATTTCCATAAATATTGATTGGTTTCATAAAGAAATCGATAACTTCTTTGTAATACGTCTTCGTAAACCATTCAGCAATCTCGATATTTTGAAGAACCATTTTCCCATTAACTGCGATTAAATCATCTAAAAAATTTTGAGCTTCTTCTAAAGAAATATATCCATATGTATACATATCTCTCAATGTGTAATCCACTCGGTCTGCACATAATTCTGGTGCGGATCTTTCAAGTAATGTCCACTTCGAATCATCTAACAAAATATCTTCATAGTTATAACCATGCTTTGAAAGAATCGCCGGGATTTCCGAGTTTTTCACAACAGAGCTAAATATTTCTTCATGATAACTTTCATTTTCGTTATCAAAAACATAATCAATTACATGGGAAAAAGCAGTATGCGATACGTCATGCAGTAAACCTGCAATTTGTTCTTCTACTGAACCACCAAGTTTTTTAATTAACAACATAGCACCAACTGAATGATCAAAACGTGTTACATTCCATTCCTCATTTATTAAGTAGCTTGCGCCATTTTGATGAATACCTTTCAGCCTTTGCACAGGTTTACTTAAAAGTAATTCTTCTAACACTTTATCTACTTTAAACTCACCATATATGACATCTGATATAACCACTCATAATCCCCCTTTTCAAGCAGAGTCTTCTTATAGTATCTCTTTTTTCAGAAAGTAAATAAAGAACTTCACTCGAATATTTTGTACCTTTAAATTAAAAAATAGAGAGCCATCAGCTCTCTATTTCACATACCTATTCAAATGTAACTTCCACCTGCACAATCTCCGACCTACTTCCAAGTCTAAGCGGTGGTCCCCAGAATCCAAATCCAGAAGAAACAATCGCATGGAATGCACCTTTTTGCGCGTATCCCCAGTCTAGTTCGTACATTCTTCTCGTCACAATATGATTCGGCGCCATTTGTCCACGGTGCGTGTGACCAGATAATAATAAATCGACGCCGGCATCCGCTGCTTGTTTTAATTCAAATGGCTGGTGATCCATTGCAATAACAGGGAGCGATTTATCTACCGTACTCATTAGACTTTCAAAGCTTTGACGATCACGCTCTGTTTTATCTCTTCTTCCAACGAGATAGAAATCATCTTCAATTGTAATGACTTCATCTAAAAGAATACGAATATCAATCTTATCCATCTCTTGTAAAAACTCAGGAATAGCTCGGCCGTAATATTCGTGGTTTCCTAGCACGCCATATACGCCTAATGGAGCTTTCATCTGTTTCATGATTGGTCCCATATTTTTCTGAATGAACACGCCTGGATGATCATCGATAATATCACCAGGCAGTAAAATAATATCTGGTTTCATTTCATTTACATGATGGACAAGTCTCTTTAAATGAGAAACACCAGACAGTTTACCGAAATGCATATCAGAAGCCATCGCAATGCGTAAACTTTTACGCCCTTCTACTTTTTTTGGTATATGTACATCATACTTTCTTACTACCGGGCTATACGCATTAAATACCCCGTATGCGAAGATAAAGAAAAATACGAGTAAAGTGACTGCCCCTGTCCAAATAATTGCCGTGTCTCTCTCTATAGAAAATTGTAAAAAGAAGACTGCAATATCGGCTAACGGCAATAACATAAGCGCATATTGTATAACCGCAAACCAAATTGAACCGACCGTTCGCAGAAAAGGAAGAAATTTAAACACTTGCACGAGAATGTACGCATATGAGATAAAGCCAACTACGAAAGCGTAATACCCCCAAGATTCCCAGCCAAATACTGCATGAAGCCAAACCCAGCCGTTCCAGCCAATGTAAAACATGAGTAGTGTGTATACAATTAAAATAGTGAATATATTGAGATAACGAAAAATTTTCACTGCTAGCCTCCTTATTAATTTCTTCTATTATAGCTTGTTCTGTGCCTAGAACGTAAATAGTAAGCAAATCAAAGTTATTTTCCTCTTACTTGTGATCCTCATATTCTCTGTGCAAATGTGGATATTTTAGCTGTAACGATGTAATAGGTGATTCTAAAGATTCTTATAACATAGCATTTAAGAAAGTCGTAAGAATATCTTCGTTACCACTCGTACCAAATAACTGTTTAAAGGCAAAATCAATGCGCAAATTTACTAATTGTTTGGACATGGCATTCCTCTCCTTTTATATCTATAACCAGCTCTCGTCTACATTGTACATAAGAATAAGACATTCAAGCAAACAAAGAGATGCGGCCCCTATACATACTCATATAGAGACCGCACCTTATTATTAAATAACAAAATCCTCTGGAATAAACACCTTCACTTCTCTCGGATGTACGTATACAAACTCACCCGTTTGAATGCTCAGCTGTTTGAACTGTTCTTTACTAATTTCTGCTTCTAAATACTCATCTATTCCGTCTCGCTTCAATTCTACATATACGACAGGGCCAACTGCATGTGAGTATGTTACTTTCGCCGGGATGGCATCTATACTTTGTTTCGTACGGGCAATTGATAGATGATGTGGTCTTACATATCCCACTCCGTCTACATTTGAAACGTGCTTATGCTCTGGTGCTTCTAGTTCCACCGATCCTACATTTAGCTTACCTTTATGAACGCGGCCGTGAAATAAATTCACGTTTCCTAAAAAGTCATATACGAACGGGCTTGCCGGTTTTTCATACACTTCTTCTGGCGTTCCCATTTGTTCAATGCGCCCTTCATTCATTACAACAATGCGGTCTGCAACGTCTAACGCTTCTTCTTGGTCATGCGTTACGAATACGCTCGTAATTTGAAATTCGTCATGTAATTTCCGGAGCCATCTTCGCAATTCTTTCCGTACTTTCGCATCAAGTGCACCAAACGGTTCGTCTAGCAATAAGATTTTCGGTTCGACTGCAAGCGCCCGGGCTAGTGCGATACGCTGGCGTTGTCCGCCAGATAATTGCGCTGGGTATCGTTTTGCGAAACCATCCATTTTTACTAGTTTCAATAGTTCTGTTACTTTTTCTTCTATTGCTTCTGCTGAAGGTCTTACACTTTTCTTTCTTACTTTTAAACCGAAAGCAACATTTTCAAACACATTCATATGTTTAAAAAGTGCATAGTGCTGGAAAACGAAACCGACTTGCCGGTTTTTCACGTGAATATTTGTTAAATCTTCCCCATCAAATGAAATAGAGCCTCCGTCCGCCTCTTCTAGTCCTGCAATAATTCGTAATAACGTTGTTTTCCCAGAACCCGACGGGCCTAATAAGGCGACAAGCTCACCTTTTGGAATATCCAAATGAATATCTTTTAACGCTTGAAACGTACCATATTGTTTTGATACACCTTGAATTTGAATACTCATCATAGTCCCTCCTTATTGTCGTTTTTCCATTCTCCATTCAATCCAGTTTTTTATAACGAGCGTAAAAACTGCGATGAGTGACATTAAAGTCGCCACAGCGAAAGCTGCTGAAAATTGATATTCATTGTACAAAATTTCAATGTGAAGTGGCATCGTATTTGTCACACCACGCACGTGACCAGATACAACGGAAACTGCTCCGAACTCACCAATTGCGCGGGCGTTACATAAAATCATGCCGTATAAAAGACCCCATTTTATATTCGGAAGCGTAACATGCCAAAACATTTTCCACCCGCTTGCGCCAAGTGATAGAGCTGCCTCTTCTTCACTCTTCCCTTGCGCTTGCATAACCGGAATTAATTCACGCGCAACGAACGGGAACGTAACAAATATCGTTGCAATGATAATGCCAGGGACAGAGAAGATGAGCTTTACACCATGTTCCAATAGCCATCCGCCAAGAGCAGCACGCGGTGTAAAAAGTAAAACGAATACTAATCCTGCAATGACTGGTGATACAGCAAACGGCAGTTCAATAAGAGATAATAATAATTGCTTTCCTTTAAACTGAAATTTTGTAATAAGCCAAGCCGCTGCTATTCCGAATATCGTATTAAGCGGCACAACAATTAAAGCAACGAGAAGCGTTAACCTAATTGCTGAAAATGCTTCTTGATCTGTTACGGCGGCAATATATACATCAACTCCTCGTTCAAATGCTTTCATAAAAATTGTCACGAGCGGCAGTAATAGAAAGAGAGATAAAAATAAAATTGTTATCGTAATGAATAGAATTGGTACTAACTTAGATTCTTTTTTAGCTGATACGCTTTTTACTATTTTCTTTTCTAGTAATGTTGGTTCCATTTTCTCCCCTCCTATTCGCTTTTCAGTTCATGCCTTCTGCTCCAAGTTTGAATCATATTAATAAAAAGTAAGAAAAGGAGAGAAATAATAAGCATCACAGCCGCTACAGCTGTTGCGCCTGCATAATCATATTGTTCTAGTTTCGTCATGATCATAAGCGGTGCGATTTCTGTTTTCATCGGCATATTACCAGCTATGAAAACGACAGATCCATATTCTCCTAGCGCCCGCGCAAAGGCGAGTGAAAAACCAGCAAGTAACGCCGGGAATATTTCTGGCAAAATGATTTTCATAAATATTTGGAAGCGTGACGCCCCTAAACTAGAAGCTGCTTCTTCTACTTCTTTATCAATACTTTGCAGCACTGGTTGCACCATTCGGACGACAAATGGTAAGCCAATAAACGTAAGTGCGACGATAATTCCGAGCGGGGTAAAAGCTACTTTTATATGAAACACACTAAATATTTTTCCGATCCAACCATTTTCGGCATATAGCGTGGTCAGTGTAATACCAGCTACAGCAGTCGGAAGAGCGAATGGTAAATCAATTAGTCCGTCTAATAATCGTTTCCCTGGAAATGTGTAACGAACGAGCACCCATGCAATTAATAAACCGAAAATGGCATTAACAATTGCCGCTACAAGTGAAGTCGTTAAACTCACTTGATACGAATGCAAAACGCGCTCACTCGTTATAACTTGTGCGAACTTCTTCCAGCCTAGCTGCGAAGTTTGAATAAATACGATAGAAAGTGGTATAAGTACGAATAAACTCATATACAGCATTGTAAAGCCAAGAGATAATCCAAACCCTGGTAAAACACGCTTCTTCCTCATATAACGTCACCTCATCCCCCCTTATTTTTTATACATTTGATCGAATACGCCGCCATCATTAAAATGTTTTTCTTGCGCTTTTTTCCATCCGCCAAATAGTTCATCAACTGTAAATAATTGAACTTTCGGAAATTGTGATGCGTACTTTTCTGCTACTTTTTCATTACGAGGGCGATAAAAGTTTTTCGCCGCAATTTCTTGCCCTTTTTCTGAATACAAATATTCAAGATATCCCTCTGCTACTTTTTTCGTTCCTTTTTTATCAACTACTTTATCTACAACAGCTACTGGTGGTTCTGCTAGTATACTAATTGAAGGTGTTACAATTTCAAATTTATCTTTTCCAAGTTCTTTTTGGGATAATAACGCTTCATTTTCCCAAGCGATTAAGACATCACCAATTCCTTTTTCAACAAAAGTTGTCGTTGCCTCGCGTGCACCAGAATCTAGCACTTCTACGTTTTTATAAATTTGACCGACAAACTCTTTCGCTTTATCTTCACTATTGTTATATTTCTTTAGCGCATATCCCCACGCACCTAAATAGTTCCACCTTGCTCCTCCAGATGTTTTCGGATTCGGTGTAATGACAGACACACCTTTTTTCGTTAAATCATCCCAATCTTTAATTCCTTTCGGGTTTCCTTTTCTCACAAGAAATACAATCGTTGATGTATACGGCGTAGAATTATCGGCAAGTCGCTTCTGCCAATCTTCTGCTAGTTGTTTCTTCTTACTAATTGCGTCAATATCATAAGCGAGCGCTAGTGTTACAACGTCTGCTTCTAAACCGTCAATAACGGAGCGTGCCTGGCTTCCAGATCCCCCGTGTGATTGCTTTACATTTACTGTTTGACCATGTTTCTCTTTCCAATACTTCGCAAAGTCTTTATTAAAGTCTTGATATAACTCACGCGTTGGATCATATGAAACATTTAAAAGTTCGACTGTCTTCTTATCTGCACTTCCTTCAGAATTGTTAGTGGATGTTGCCGAACCACACCCTGACAAAAGGACAAATGCTGATAATAAAACACCTGTACTTTTCATTAATGCTGTCTTACTCCACTGTTTCATATATAAAGCCCCCTTAGTTTGTACAATAGAAAAAGGCACACAATCTATTCACAAAAGTGAACGTTGTGCGCCTTCAGTTTCTCTGATGAGCTTCTATTGTATTATGTTTGATTTCTTTTCATTTTAATTCCGCAATTCATATGTGTCAACTTGGAATTTGTTTTTTCTTAATAAATTAAAATCAGTGAGGATTGTCCCTCACTGATTTTAGTTTCACTTTATTTCTTCAACTTATCTGTCTTCGCAATAAATTGTGCTGCTTCCGCGCGGCTTACCGCTTTATCTGGAGCCCATCCATTATCTGTTCCAGCTGAAATGCTTTCTTGAATTAAAATGTTCGCATACTTCGCGCCCCAATGATTATTTAGATCCGCAAATTCTTTTGGTAGTTTAATATTTTCATTTCTTTCTAATTTATATGCATTTACTAGCATAGAAGCCATCGATGCACGGTTAATTAGCCCGCTCGGATTGAAGTTACCCTGCTCATCACCTTTTACAATACCAGCTTTTTCAACTGCGGCAATATACGGTGTAGCCCAATGATTTTGCGCATCACGGAATGATGGCTTGGCATCTTTATTAATTTCTAATCCTAAAACAGTAGCTAATATTTTTGCTGCTGAACCACGATCGATATTTTCAGCCGGTGCAAATGTACCATCTGGCTTACCATGTACTGCCTCTTTGTCTACTAAATATTGAACTGAATCTTGTGCCCAAGTCGGTACATCTGAGAACTTAGATTTCTTTTCAATTGCACTCGCATCAATTTCAAACTGCACTTGATATTTATGATCATATTTAATTGCTGGAATTAATATATGCATTTGCATATTATATTTTTTCGAGAATTCACCGATTTCAAATTGAACAACTTTCGTACCGTTATTTGCTTTATCTTCGGAGATCACTTTTACATCATGGAATGTCCCTACTTTATTAGAATCTTCTACTCTAAGATACTGGAAATAGCTACTATCTTGAACTGTTAACGTAACGATTTTTTTATCACCTTGAATTGTTACTTTTGCATTTTTTAAATATGTAGAAGCAACAGATGTTTCATTCGTTTGATCTTTATAAGTTTTTAAAATAACGTCATATGTACCATCTGCAAGTTTGCTATTTGCTTTCATTTCAACCGCTGCATCTGCTTTCGCAATAGGTGCCATAATATCGCTAAATGGAACTGCTAAAGTTGCTGCTATAACGAATGCATTAATATATTTTTTCTTAATCATTATCAATATGACATCTCCCTTTATATGAATATACCCAACATAACTATCATATTGATAATGATTATCAATGTCAAATAAAATTAATAATACTATTTCCTACATAAGTACGCCTTCCGCTCATTTTTAAAAAGTAAATAATGGGCCGTATGAACTTTTCTCTCTAAATAATCGATAGAATACGTGCTGGATGGATCAACTAAATCACCTATCGCACCGGAAAGGTGATCAATTACTTCCTGCAAAATTTCTAAAGTTTTCTTCTCATTTTCAGCATTCATTTCATCCATAATGTCACAAATAAGGTATTGGACCCTCCGTAAACGTAATTCCTTTTGCTTCACGTATATCTCCTTAGTCATATTACGGTTTAAATATATGGATTATAGCTTAGTCAATTCTAATATAAAATGTCAAAGAATTATTTAATTCCTACAGGACTAATGGAGCAGATTTTTCTATGGGTAAAACTAGAGTAACTTACGATATAGAATTTAAGAAAAAGTAGTAGATTTATACCTTGAATAAGGAATGGGATACAAGTCTGATTAAAGATTAACTATACCTTTACTTTAATCATAAGCGTATACAGGGATTAATGAGTGCATTAGATATCAGATGAAGGCCAATATATCTCGAAAGGGAAACTATTCGGACAATACTTGTATAGAAAACTTCTCCAGCTACTCTTAGTCAGAGTGTTTTCATTTATACCCTTTCCATAAAACTGCTGAGATGAGATGAGATTTGCGTGCCTAAATATGTACACTTTTATAATCCTCAAAGATTTCAAAAGAAATCAAATAACCTGAGTCCATGTAAATATAGAACTCAAGTTGGTTTAGTTGTGCTTTTTGAATACTGTTGACTTGACATGGTCACTTCATTGTTGAGTGCACCTTTTTACAAAATTCGTTTTCTATCGCTTTTATTTTAAGGCATAATATCCTTCGATATCATCATTAAAATCATCCCACGCTAAAGGCATGATTGGATATGTATCACTTAATATTACCTCTATGTTCCTATATATAAGATAAATACTTTATTTTGGATATATTTTTTTATGCAAAGAAAAGGGATTCCTCCAGTATCTACTCGTCTACTTTAGGATCCCCCTCTTCAAAACACAGTTATTCTTTTATATTGATCATTCAATTATTTAGAAGTTCTATAACTGCAAATCATATTCGCTTTTAAAGATTTCTCCTTCCTCTATCTAAAACGATCACAATATTTTACAGTTTACATACAACAGGAACAAGATAATAGAAGTTAGGTTAGTTAGTGAAACACAAAAATTTCACAAGTTAGTAAAGACTATCTATTATGATATTTTTTATTTATTTTATAAAATGTATCCCTTATCAAATGATTTGTTTTTATAGTTGGAATTAAAAATATTGTAGCAAAGAAAACTCCTAAAAAATTAAATGTTCCCGTTCCTATATGAATATATCCCTGTAGTATATAAATGATTGACAATCCAACTATAAAGGTTAAATTATCTCTTAAGCTTATTTTTTTTCGTTGGTTGGTATCTTTAAAAAACAAAGTAAGTTTTTTACTTGTTAAGTAAAAGTAAATTCCTACTAGTAAAAAAGCTATCATTATTATTAACATTCTATACTTTTCTCCCAACAAACTGAACGAAAAAATCCCCCCTCCAATCAATAGTAAGATTAGTGCATATGAGCAACCTACCAAGAACGTAGATCTATAAATACTTCTAATCTCTTCCTTTTCATTAGGAGATTTATCTCTTAGGATAGATTGTTCCTTAGCATAGTCTTCACACAAATCATCTATTTCTCTTCTCGTCAACGGAGCTTCATCTATTTTTTTATTTTGTAAATTCAATAGGAGTATCTTTTTATACATTTTCCACTCCAAATAAACGTTTACAGTCATAAAGATAACTCCTAAGACGATAAGATAATTAAATGTTAGATATATAATTCCACTAACACCCAAGAAATTAACTAGCAATATCGTGCACCTTAATAAGAAATCTATTACAGACAATTTTTTAAGTGGATTATTCATTTTTCCATTTAAACTTTCAAACATAAAAGTAGTAAAAAGTATTACAACGAACGGTGAGAAAAACCAAATCGCCGCTATCTCCTCTAACTCTGGGTTATGCATAAGAATTATCATAATAAAATTATTTAAATAAAAAATAATATTTAATAACATCAATTTTTTTATCTTCTTATCCATCTATTTTTTATCCTTTCTAATTAATTATTAATTTCTATATTTAATAGATATTTTAAACACTATAGTAATTAGTGGTATTTCCTGTCTCGTATAAATAATACAAAACTATACTTTAAAAAGCACATCAACCTATGGAAGATGTGCTTTTATTTCATTACTATTTTACAGCAAATTTCACACCATAAGGAACTCCAAATGATGTATACATAAGACCAACATCTACACCTTTACCTTGTATTAACGCATGAGCAATAGTGCTTGCTGCCCATCCAGATACTGCAAAGCCTATTATAGTTCCAAATGCAGCTCCAACCGGGCCTCCGATTAAGCCTATTCTCGTTCCTATTGCAGTTCCAGCTCTCTTAATACCAGCCGCTAAAACTGCTGCTGACACCGCCCCCATAGGATTCATACCAACAGCAATTAAAATTCCTTTTAACTGACTGTTACTTACATAAAATCCCCCATCTAGATACATCATTTCATCTTGTTCAATTTCCTCATGAATTCTTGGTAATACCATTTCCATAATAAAATTCCTCCCTTTTTTTTATATATTAAACTACCAATATTAAGTTGATCTTAAATTAAGTAGATTTAATAACCATTCTAAATATGATTCTTCTGAATACACAATTCTAGCTTCAACAGGCATAGAGCGCATTAACTCAACGACTTCTCCTGATTTACTTTTCAAAGAAGTTGCTCCTAACTTTACATTGGTCCTATAATAAATCATTTTTTCTTTCGATGATTCATCCTTCAGTGTCCCTGGTTCAATAAATTTTACCGAACCAGAAAGACTTCCAAATCTATGATTGTTGACACCAATGATTGAAACCTCGACAGGGTTACCTACCTTTACCCTGCTTCTATCTTGTGCGGGTATATAAGCATCTATATAAAAATCCTCTTCCTCGCTTGCTATCTCACCAAGTATTTGATTCTGTTGGATAGACATGCCTTTAGCCAGGGGATTGGGATAATGTAACACGCCAGACTGACTGGCTATCAGGGTATGGACTGAATCTTGCTCTTTTGAAGCCCCCAAGTTAGCAGTAAGTTCTATTATTTTAGATGAAGCTTGATTCCTGCTTTGTCCGAGCTCACTCAATAACTGATTTAACAATTCTGTCGACTTGGATGAGGGTCCCTTCACCTGTTGTTCCAATTGCTTGATTTCGTTTAAAAGCCCTTTTTTTTCCGATTTTTTCGAATCTAAATAACCTTTAATCTCGCTTTTTTTTCCCTCATTGTTTGAAATCAACTCAGAATTACCGTCTATTAATTCTGAATTAACAGAATTTTTATTCTCTTCATTTAGATTCAATTTTTCCAGTTGTGATTGAAGCTCATTAATTTCCTTATCAAGTTTATCAACTTCTTTTACCTTTTCATTCATTTGATCCTTTATAGAATTAACTTCATAATTTTCTCGTTTTACACTATCAAGATAGTAATTAACTTTCCCATAATATTCTAGTTCTTTCCCGTTTTGTTTTAGTGTGTTTTCTTTTTTCATTAATGATTGTTTATATCGATCCATAACTTCTATAGTTTCTTCTAAATCACGAATTTGTTCTTCTATAGCAGTAGCTTGTACACCTTCATTCCCTGAAGAAATCACTAAAATTCGATCGCCTTTTTTCACATAATCACCCGATTTTGCATAAATCTCATTAATTACTCCATATCCCTTGGATGCAACATAAGATGTTCCATTGACTGCCACTATCCCTTGTGCTTTAACAACATACGGTTTTTTTACAAAATGGGCAGTTATGATTGCAAAAAATATAATTATAAGCACTGCAACAACGTATACAGTCATAAATGAGGGTGGGTTTTTATCGAAAAAGATACGTGCGTCTTTTAGTTCTCCTTTTGTGTAAAGCTTCATAGTGTTTTTACCGGTTTAAAAATGTCCACTACAATATTATCTGCAGAATCAGATACGTAAACATTTATTGTAGAGCTGTCAGGAATAAGATTATTTTCAAAAAAATATATTTCTAATTTTGAATTAGCATAATGAATATCTTCTGGTTTTCCCTCATACCTCAAATAAACACAATTTTCATACTTTAAATTTTTTTTTGCATTGAAAGTGTTTTTGTACTGGCTATAATTATGCGCCTGAACTATCAACTCATAATTCATAGTCATCGCTCCATCATCATGAACATTTACGCCCGTGTTACTAACAATTAAAGGTCCGAACACTTGAACTTTTAATAATTTTATTTGATTTACAAACTTATTTATTTCCATATCTACTTGATCTAATTGCATATTTTTTAATTCTTTTATCAAAACTTGCTTAAGAATTAATTTTTTATTTTCTTTCACTTCCATTTTACTCATATGAAAACACCTCGTTATCATCATCATTTTCAGCTATATCTTCATCTATTTTATCCGCAGAGGTAGACATGATAGTTTGATTTTTTACCAATTCATAATATTTCCCTTTAAGACTCATCAACTCCTCATGCGTGCCAGATTGAACAACAGCTCCATTTTCAATAAAATAAATCTTATCGCACCTAATAATTGTAGAAAGGCGATGTGCAATAATAATGGTTGTTTTGTTTTTTATCTTTTCAAATATAACTTCCTGTATCTTTCTTTCACTAAAGGAATCAAGGTTGGAGGTTGCTTCATCAAAAATGTAAAAATCACTCTTAGCTAATAAAGCTCGTGCAATTGCCAATCGTTGTTTTTCTCCTCCTGAAAGGTTACCTCCTCCTTCTTCTATTAGTGATTGATATTTATTTTGCATTTTTTCAATAAATTCAGCGGCACCAGCTACCTTACAAGCATTAACAATATCTTCGTATTTAGCTAACGGATCTCCAACCTTCAAATTTTCAATAACAGTTCCAGTAAATAGCTCAATATTTTGAGGAATATATGCAACCCTTTTTCTCAAATACTGAAGATCGATATCCGAAATATTATATTCACCTATTTTAATATCCCCTTGCTGTACCTCCATGAAATTCAATAATAACTTTGCTATGGTACTTTTACCCGCGCCACTTTCACCAACCAATGCTATCTTTTCACCTTGTGGAATATGTAAGTTAAAATCTTTTAATACCGGTGCTCTAGAGCCGTATGCGAAGGTAATATTATTTATATGTATATCCTTTTTCAATTCAATATCAGTTAATTTTGAGTCTTTTTCACTATCTTCTCGATTTAAAGACATTAGTTCACTTAGACGTTTCATAGCTATTTGTGCTTCTTGGAATGTCAGCTGTAAGCTCACTAAATTTTGTACTGGTTCAATGAAAAATTGGCTTAAAGTTTGGAATACTAATAGATCTCCTATACTTATCTCACCATCCATAATAAATAATGCTCCAACTCCAAGCATTAATATATTCCCGATAGAATTCACAAGAGTTGATACAAACCCTTGTGTATTTTGGAGAATACCTTCTTTATAACCAATCTTTAATGAACGGACAAATTTAGTTTCTAACTGACTTAATTGCTCATTTTCAGCACCATGAGCTTTTACTGTATTAATATTTCTGATTGACTCTATTAAGTGTGCATTAAGAGAAGCTCCAGCTTCCATTTGCTCATAATTAATTTTCTTGTATGGCTTTTTAAATATATAAATAAGCACAATATTAATTAACACCATGACTAACAAAATCATAAATAACTTTGGGTTCAAATTATATAGAAGTAAACTACTAATTAGTGCTAATGCAAGATCTAACACAAGTGAGATAGATACAGTCGTAAAAATTTCTTTTATTGTCATCGCATCTTGGAACCTAGTAATTATGTCTCCTATTCTCCTTGTTCCAAAAAATTTATATGGTAATCGAATGATATGATTGTAATACCCCATTAAGACTGGGATATCTACTTTCCGTGAGAGGTATAAAAGAACATGTTGTCTGAAAAATGAAAGTAAATTTTGTAATAGACTTACAATACCAAAAACAATAAGAAAGACATATAAACTCTCTTTTAATCTGTATGGAATTATCTCATCCATTACTATTTTTGAAAAAAAACTTGAGAAGATACCTATAGCCGTTAAAAGAACTGAAGCTAAAATTATAACTGCCAAAAGTTTTTTTTGGGGGAGAATTAACTTCAGGAATAAATCTAGCATTCCTTGGTCTTTTATTCTCATCATTTCAAATTCACTAGTTGGTACCATGAAAATAACTACACCAGTAAACATGTTATCAAATTCTTCTCTATCACATTTATGCAACCCTTTGGAAGGGTCTGCAATAATTAATTTATCTGATTTTGTTACTTTATGAATAACAACAAAATGATTAAGTCCTTCACTGGTTTTAACTTGAGCAATAGCCGGAAAAGTCAAATCACTAGTTATTTCATCCGTCTTGGTACGTATAGCTTTAACATTAAAATGTAGATTTTCGAGTCCTGTTACAATCCCCTTTACAGTTGTTCCATATGAATCAGTTCCAATAATTTCTCTAATTTTCGTAATTGTCATTTCCTGCTTGTATCTAAGTAATACAGTGGATACTACTGCCGCAGCACAATCTGATGCATCATGTTGCAATTCACACGGCCACTTCTTTAATAAAATCCCCATTTAAAGTCCTCACATTCTTATTTCTCTAAAACATTTACAAATAACCTCTTTTTGTATTGCCCTCGCAAAATTCAATATATTCTGTATTTTTATCTTAATAGAATTCCAATTTAATTGTTGAACAATCAGTCTAGATATCTCTAAACAAATTACTTCATGGCAATAATTAAACTTCAGTAACCAACACCAACGTTGCTGAATGTGGATTTTATATTGTTGCCCCGTAACAATATAAAACAAAGAACTGACTATTTTTTACTTTCCACCACTAACATCCGTAATTAAAAACGGAAAATTAAGTTTTTTATCTTAGGTTATTAAAAAGTAATCTAACAGAATGGATTTGTATCATCCAAACTTAAAAATTCTACCGTTTAAATTCATATTTTTGCGAAGAATCATTTTTATTAAATACAAAACTTTCACAACATTCTAAATTAATATCCCAAAATGATTGTATAGGATAAAAACATAAAATTCTACCTTTTTTTACATTTCAAACCAAAAATCGAATATTTATTGACAATTTCCCATTTTTATTTACCGATTAATCAGAATATATTATAATTTATTTATATTAAGGCCGAAATTTAATAACATGTACTATCTACCTAGTAAACAATTATAAAATAATCAATTTTCAATATACTATACTCATAAAAACTCGTATTCCACCTTTTCTAAATAATTAACTTATATGTATAACGATAGTAATAATTTATTTATTAGAAGAAATCCTTATCTTAAAAAGCAATCTATTAAAAGGTATCTTGGAAAGCTCTCCTTTTCTTAATAGATTGCTACCATAACAAATATATTAGTATCTCTATTTTAATCATTATCAATTGTAAAAATAAAAAACTATCTATTTTTATTTCCTACATAAGTACGCTTTCCGCTCGTTTTTAAAAAGTAAATAATGCGCCGTATGAACTTTCCTTTCTAAATAATCGATAGAATACGTGCTGGATGGATCAACCAAATCACCTATCGCACCAGAAAGATGATCAATTACTTGCTGCAGTGTTTCTAAGTTCTTCTTCTCATTTTCAGCATTCATTTCATCCATAATGTCACAAATAAGATATTGCACTCGCCGCAAACGTAATTCCTTTTGCTCCACGTATATCTCCTCCCTACTAGTCATATTACGGTTTAAATATATGGCATCATAGCTTAACCAATGCTAAAAAATACAAAAGCAACCACCTTCATAACGGTGGTTGCTCCTATTTTTACACTTGCATCGCTTTCTCTCTTAATGCTCTTCGCAGTAATTTACCCGTTGTATTCTTCGGCAGTTCTGCTAAAAACTCGATACTCATCGGCACTTTATATTTCGCTAAATGTAACGTGCAGTAATGCATGAGTTCTTCTTCTGTTACGTTCATTTGCTTCAGAACAACGTAAGCTCGTACTGCTTCCCCTAGGTTTTCATCAGGAACGCCGATTACGACAACTTCAGCTACTGAATCATGAGTATATAATACTTCTTCTACTTCACGAGGGTATACGTTATAACCGCCAACTAGGACGATATCTTTTTTACGATCGACGATATAGAAGTAACCTTCTTCATCCATTTTCGCTAAGTCACCTGTATATAGCCAGCCGTCTTTTAATGTCGCTGCAGTATCTTCTGGCGCATTATAGTAACCCTTCATAACGTTAGGCCCGCGAACAATTAATTCCCCAACTGCACCAACAGGTACTTCTTCCCCAAGCTCATTCACAATTTTATTTTCTACATGCCAAATATTTGTGCCAATTGATCCTGGTTTACGAGGACGGTCTAACGGATTGAAACAAGTAACTGGTGATGCTTCTGATAAACCGTATCCTTCTGAAACAATTACATCAAAACGTTTTTCAAAGTTTTTCAGAAGCGCAACAGGCATTGATGCACCACCTGAAATACAAAGGCGAAGTGTCTTCACGTCTTCTGCGCTCGCTTCTTCAAATAAATATAAATAATTGTACATCGTCGGTACACCAGCAAAAATCGTTGGCTCATACGTGCGACAAATACGGAATACTTCTTTCGGACTAAACTTCGGTAACATTAAAATTGTTGCTCCGTTCACAATCGGCGCATTTACCGCAACCGTTAAACAGAACACATGGAACATCGGCAACGCTGCAACGACGCGATCATCTGCAGTATATCGTAAATATGACGCTACATCGCTCGCATTACTATATAAATTTTTATGTGTTAACATAGCACCTTTTGGTTTTCCAGTTGTACCTGAAGTGTATAGGATAACCGCTACATCTTCTTCATCTAGTTCAGGACCTTCGTAAGTTAAATCTCCAGTTCCTATAAAACTAGTAAACGTTTTCATTTTTTCGGTTTCTGTATGGTTAAAATCTGATGAGGTTTCGCATATGATGATATTTTCTAATGAAGGAAGTCTTGTTGTAAGAGATTGTATAACAGGTAGAAGGACGTCGAGTACGATGATTGTTTTTACATCTCCATCTTGTAATATGTAATGTATTTCGTCTGCTGTATAAATTGGATTAATCGGAATGACAGTTGCTCCTGCTTTCATTGTTCCGTATAAACCTACTAAAAAATGTGGTGAATTGCCTACAGCTAATGCGACATTGTCCCCTTTTCCAATGCCCATTTTTGCTAAATTGCCAGAAAACTTCGTGACCATTTTGTTTAATCGGTCATACGAGACCGACTGATCCATAAATATGTACGCCGGTTTATCCCCCTTATTTTTTGCCGTTTCAGCCAAAGATTGAACGAGATTCACACAAACCCCACCTTTATAAAATTTAGAATATTTAAAAATTCTAAATTAATTATATTAAAAGAAAATTAAAGTAGCAAGTGATATTCTATTAACTGCATATACACAGATCACCTTCTCTTAGTTTACTTTGGAAGGATAAGGGAATTTCGTTTACCCATAAATTATTAAACTAGTACTAAAATCATTTTAGGATAATATGCACTCATCTTTTCTCTAAGCTTTTCAAGTTCCTCTTTATTTAAGCTCGTATACTCCCCATACAAATTGAGAGCAACCTATTCATAAAAGAAGACCGTTCCAAAATATTTTTTTGGAACGGCCTCATCTGTTTAGAAGAATAAATGCAAGAAATCTTCTGTTGTAATATTACCGAAGTAACGCGCGATATCTACGCCTTCTAAAGCTACAGTGAATGCATCTTTATCAAATTGTACGCCAGTTAAACGTTCTTCAATGTCATGAACATCTAGTGAGCCGAAGAAATCACCGTAAATTTTACATTCTGTTACTGTTCCTTTTTTCACTTCAAGACGAACGTCAACTTGTCCAACTGGGAAGCGGTGTGAATGTTGTAAGTTGAACTTCGGAGATTTTCCGTAGTTCCAGTCCCAATTGCGGTAGCGCTCTTCAGAAAGTTTATGGATTTCTTTCCAATCATCTTCTGTTAATTCGTACGTTGGAATTTCTGTTTCTCCTTCGAAAATTGTTTCTAGAAGAAGTTGTCTAAACTCTTCTGTCGTCATTTTTTCGTTTAGGAACTCTGTAATGTTCGCAACGCGGCTACGGATTGATTTAATTCCTTTTGATTGAATCTTATCCATTTTTACTTTTAACGCTGATACGACATGATCGATTTCAGAATCAAATAGTAACGTGCCGTGACTAAACATACGGCCTTTCGTTGAGAACTGTGCGTTACCTGAAATTTTTCTACCTTCAGCTAAAATATCGTTACGACCACTTAGTTCTGCATTTACGCCTAGTTTACCAAGCGCTTTCGTTACAGGCTCTGTGAATTTCTTAAAGTTACTGAAACTGTCTCCATCATCTTTCGTAATAAAGCTGAAGTTTAAGTTTCCTAAATCATGATATACTGCGCCTCCGCCTGATAGACGACGAACGACATGAATACCTTGTTCTTTTACGTAATCTGCATTAATTTCTTCTACTGTGTTTTGGTTTTTACCAATGATAATCGAAGGCTCATTAATGTAGAACAATAAATACGTTTCGTTAATATCTAAATTCTTCACACAATATTCTTCAATCGCTAAGTTTATCGTAGGATCTGTAATCCCTTTATTATCAATAAATAACATCGTATCACCTCATGAGTTCCATACGTAGCCACTATGCGCTAGCGTAATGTGACCACTGAAAATTTGTTTTGCTTCTGTTACTAAATCAGATGGATTGCCTGTATGTGGTAAGTGCGTTAATAAAAGTTCTTTTACATTCGCAGTTTTCGCAATACTTGCTACTTCTGTACTATTCATATGCCCTGCTTTTGCAGCCTCTTGATGTGCATACATGTTACACTCACAAATGAAAAGATCAGCATCTTTCGTGAATGGAATAAATTCAGGAATATAACTTGAATCCGCGCTGTATACTACGGCATCATCGCCAGCTGTAATACGCATCGCAAAGCATGTAACAGGATGAACAGTTTTTAAGAATGAAATGGAGAACGGCCCAATTTGAAGTGTTTCTTCTGGATTGTACGCAATCCCTTTCGTATGCGGTGCATGCGTTAAAGAATTAAATCCATTCTCATCAAACGAATGACCGTATATTGGTAACTCCTGTAGTTGTCCCTTTGTCGCACTCGTAATTAATCTCGCATATTGCAGCACCCCAATGTCTGCAACATGATCGTGATGATAGTGCGACAATACAACTGCATCTATATGAGATGGTGTTATATATTTTTGAAGCTGTGCTAGTACACCACTACCACAGTCTACAAGTAAACGAAAACCATCGTGTTCAAACAAATACCCCGACGTTGCTTCTCCCGCTTCTGGAAAGCCGCCCCAAAAGCCGACAACAGTCATTTTCATATGTATCCATCCTTTCTAAAACCGAGTAGCAATGCAGTTTTTCTCCGTACTTGAGAAAGTTTTTTACTTACATCCTACATTGTTAACTATAATCCATTTCCTAAACTTTTTCATTAATTTTCAATTTTGTTATAAAACAGTTGTTGACTTTTGTTTTTTGTACTAATACAATGATAGTAAGAAATGGAAATGGAGGGATTGACATGATTGATCAACCAATGGAGTTTTTCCGAAATTTACCGACGAAAACTTGTGCACACTGCGGGAAAGAAATTGATGAGCAGCACGAAGCATACCATAACAAATGTGACGATTGCGTTCACGAAGAATAGTAGTTTGTGAACATAAAAAAACCTAGCAGACATAGTCTACTAGGCTAATAACATCGTATCCTTCATCGTTGAACCTTTCACCAAGAGCTCCAGTTCAAACTCATACAATTCTTTTTGTCGATAGTTTTTCGTATGGATTTTATCCATCATTAAGTCGACAACTTTTCGGGCCATCTCGTCGATTGGCTGTTCAATTGTCGTAATACCTGGCTCTGTAATCTGCGCTAAAATTTGATTATCAAAACCGATCACAGCGAGATCTTCTGGAATACTCCAACCATGGCGTTTCGCCTCTGAGATAATTCCAGCTGCAACCTCGTCGCCTCCTGCCAAAATCGCGGTAGGATTTTTTTTGTCCTTTAATACTTCATTGAATATTCGTTTTCCATCATCCCAAGAGAAAGCGTTTTCAAGAAAATCGATCGCTTCCACTTCTCTACTCTTTTCAGTAATAGCGCGTAAAAAGCCCATTTTTCGCTGTTGGCTCACTACTTTCGTTTCGTTACCACGGCAAAAAATCAGTTTACGATATCCTTGTTCTAATACATGATTGGCAGCTATGTATGCTCCCTGTGCATGATCAAATTTCACTGTTGGAACATTTGCTTCCTCAATATATTCATTACATAACACGATTGGACCGTGTTGCAAGTATGGCTCTACATCTTCCCACGGATTTTCTAGTGAACATAGAATAATCCCATCTACTTGTTTCGTAGATAATAACTGTAAATACTCCATCTCTTTTTCCGGTAAATATCTTGTTTGACAAATAATCAGTTTATATTTATGTTCAGAAGCAGCAATCTCGATTGCTTCAATAAATCTACTAAAAAAAGGATTTGTAATCCTTGGAACAAGCACCGCAATTGTTTCTGTTTTTTGTTTACGAAGCCTTCTCGCCGCAGAATTAGGAACGAAGCCTAAATGCTTCATTGCTAATTGAACCCTTTTCTTCTTCTCATCTGAAACATATGGATGATTATTGATCACCCTAGAAACCGTTGTCCTTGATAATCCCGCTAATTTCGCCACGTCCTCGATAGTCGACACGAAATTTTCCCCCTTTGCATGAAAACGTTTTCTTATCCTGATTATATAGTATATTATTGGAAACTGCAATATAGGTTCTTATGATTTTACTATATTAATATTATTCATAGGGAAAAGTCTGTTAACTGCAGGGAGATACATACTACTTTTAGAAGTTTACAATAAGCATGTGAAAAAGATGTACATACCATTACGTATATACATCTTCTTATTAATATCGCTTTTATTCAATATAAAAACCCATCAACACGTCGTCTCCATATGATCCATCTTCATATTTAATTTGCTTTCGTTGTCTTCCTTCTTCTACAAAGCCAATACGTTTATACACTTTAATCGCCCTATCATTAATAGCAACTACGCCTAAGCAAATTTTCTCTAAACCTTTCTGCCCTTTAGCCCAACTAATAAGAAATTCAATTAGCTTCGTACCAATGCCTTGATTACAGTACGCCTCTCTAATCCCCATTCCCATTGTGCCTGCATGTCGTAAACGTTCTAGCTCATATCGATTGAAAAGTAAAAAGCCAACCACCTTACTATCTACTTCATACACGATGTAAAGATTACCTTTTTC
Source organism: Bacillus hominis (assembly GCF_030348325.1). NCBI lineage: Bacteria > Bacillati > Bacillota > Bacilli > Caryophanales > Bacillaceae > Bacillus > Bacillus hominis. Next base: position 1,061,085 of record NZ_JAUCFS010000005.1, on the reverse strand, counting down.
ATTGCTTTTCCGTATCTTTTCTCTTTCTGCATCAATATCATTTGGTAATTTATTTGGAGATACTATAAAAAACTTTGTAGTAGTCTCCGATAATATAATTGCTTTTCTAATATCCATAATGGATTCCGCATCAACCTCTTTTGCTAATCGTATCACTGAATCACCTCGTACCTTTTCTTAAAAATTAATACTGGAGCCATTAAACCCAAACTCTCAATATGCAACATTACATATTGAGAATCTTTTCACTTTTGATACAATATTTATAAATCTAGATAAAAGGAATGTATACAATGAATCCAATTTTAACAGCTGCAAAACAACTATTACATAATGAAGAAAAAATTTTATCTACTTTAAAATGTTCACTTACTGACTATATGAATACGCATAAAGTCCCATATCCAGGCACTCTACTTGCTACTAATAGAAGACTTCTCTTTTTTAGCCAATATAAAAATACATTAATTGGCGAATTTGAGTATGAAAAAATTGTATCTATAGAAACGAAGAGAAGAATCTTTGATAAAAAAATAATATTTTATTATGAAGATGAATATATAACGGTGGGATACATTACAAGTTCAAATATTGAAGAGTTCATAGACTTACTACAGAGAAAATGCAAGACTAGCACGGATTCATAATCAGTGGGGATCTCCCCGCTGATTCGTTATTTTAACTCCTCCCACTTCGTCCATACTTCTCTCGCGTTTATTTGGTACATATTATCCTCGCGATCCATAAACCCATGCACGATAAACTCTCGTCTAATCGTACAAAAATCATCATGATATTGTTTTATGAATGTATTAATTTCTTTTTCCATATACTGATTTTCAGCGTTTAATTTGCTAATCAAATGTTCTAATAACACTAACTTTTTCTTCTTTTGACCTGGAATCGATTTTAAACGATTCTCTTTATCGAAAAAGTTACGAATGGTCGTATCCCTAAATTTCATTTCGCTTTCGGTCATTTTGGTACCCTCCATCAGTTTTTATGTAATAAAACTTTATCCCGCATTAATGGGCAGTAAGACCCCCACCTCAAAATTCAACGGAAGCAAAGAAGTTAGGTGGGGGATCAACTGCCCATAAAAGCCCGATTGGTGAGGGCTAATAATCAGCGGGGGATGAACAAAACCCCCACTGATTAAAGTTTCACTTTATTGTTTGTCCTTACCATTTTTCTTCATTCTTTCACTTACAACATCCATAAAGTAATACCCACTAATTAGCACATAGTAGACTAAAAGTATTCCCAGTGTATCTTTCATACCTGTATATTCTTCTTTATGAAACAAGATAGGTTAAAGGGTGAAAACAAGAAAGAAGATTAACGGATATAAGATAAAATAATAAGTTAGATTTCCTTTCATCATATCAACTCCCCTATTTTTATGTTTCTCTGTAAATTGTTATTATTCCTTTTCTTTCGTTTCTATAGCTTTTAGAAAGGTTTATATATGAACTACAGAAAAGATGCCCTCTATTAAAATAAAAAAGCACCAAAAAGGTGCTTTTTCCCTACGCTTCAACCGATTGATTTTCAGCAATATTTCTAAAACGTCGTTTATGCATCCAAGTTAATGAAGCGATTGTTCCAAGTGATAATAAAACGATAAAGATCATTAGTATCCCTATATTTTGCCACATGAAGTTAAAATCACCGCTCGATACGACTGCTTTAAGTCCCGATACAGAGTATGTCATCGGTAGCCAAGCATGAAATGGTTGTAAATACTTCGGAATCAATTCTAGTGGGAATGTTCCAGCACTTGTTGTAAGCTGTATAATTAATGTTATGATGGCGATGAAACGCCCTGCATCACCGAATGCTGTTACTAAACACTGAATTAATGCGATGAATGCTAAACTTGTAACAATGCTAAAGAGTATGAAGTATGGAATGCTTTGTACTTCTACGCCTAATCCGAACAGTAATATGACATCTGCTACTATTGCTTGAATAATGCCGACTGACAGTAACACGCCAAACTTACTAATAAACCAGCTAAATCCTGATTTCGGAACACCGACTGTATCGCGTAACGGGTATACGATAGATAATAGTAATGCCCCAACGAATAAACCGAGTGATAAGAAGTACGGTGTAAATCCTGTTCCGTAGTTTGGAACTTCCGCTAGTTTCTCCGTCTTCACTTTTACAGGGCTTGCAAACATATCATACGTTTTATCCGTTCCTTTTACTTCTCCTGTTTTTTCTGCACCTTCCCCAAGTTTCTCAGCAAGTTCACCTGATCCATCGTTTACTTTTACGAGTCCGTCTGTCACTTTTCCTGAGCCGTCTGTTAGTTTATTTACTCCGTCGATTAGCTGGGTTGAGCCAGTTGACATTTTATTTAGACCACCATTTAAAGTGCCTATGCCTGTTGTTACTTGGCTTGAACCGTCTTCTAATTGCGTTATTCCGCCTGTCATTTGGCTTGCTCCTGCAGATAATGTACCTAAACCACCTGTTACTTTGCTTGAGCCATCCGCTAATTGGGTTACTCCATCAATTAATTGACCTGACCCGTTATTTAATTTATCTACACCTACTTTGGCATTACTTAATCCTTCACCAAATCCATGAAATTTACTTACAAATTCGTTTTGCGCATTCATTAATCTCGCAATACCATCCGTTAAAGTTTTGACCCCTTCTGAATTCGGTAGTTTGTTTTGCATTTCACTTGTCGTTTGATTTATTTCACCTTTTAATTGTTTTACTTCTTCATTTAATTTATTTGTTCCACCTGCTACTCCAATGGCTTTCTGCTGAACTGTCGCTGTACTTTTTGCCGCATTTGTTATATATGGTTGTAATTGCTCTTGATATTCTTTTGGTAAACTTTCAATTTGCTTTTGCAAATTCGCTACATCTTGTGCTGCAGTTTTTGCATCCCCTGCTGTTGATTGAGTAAATTCATTTAACTGATTTACATTTTCCCCAGCTCCATCTATTTTCTGATTTACCGTATTTAATATAGAAGGAACTTTCGACTGCATTCCCTCTAAACCTGCAACAGAATTTTTCACTGCACTATTTAACTCTTGCAAACCCTTTTCAATTTTTTGAGAACCTTCTTCTAATTGACTTTGTCCTCCAACAAGTTTTTCCATACCAGTTGATAATTCACTCGTTCCTGCTTTTAATTCACCTGTTTTACTTACTAATGTATTTAAACCTGCTGTCACTTTCTGAGATCCATCTTGTAATTTCCCTATACCAGTCTGTATTTCACCTGTTTTGCTATTTAATGTATTTAAACCTGCTGTTACTTTTCCGGACCCATCTTGTAATTTATTAGATCCATCTGCTAATTTCTGAACTCCATCTTTCATCTCCCCAGATTTCCCTTGAAGTGTATGGAGTCCATCCGTCACTTTACTTGATCCATCATGCAACTCACTAGCTCCATCATGTAACTTATTTGCTCCGTCCGCTCCATCTGCTAATCCTTTTGAGACGTCTTTAATAGAATCAAACATTTTCTCTGCATATGTTTTCGTTAACGTGCTTGATACTTCACCTTTAATTTTTTCAATTGCTGTTCCGCCAATTTGTGAAGATAAGAAGTTTAAACTTTCATTTGGAATGTATTCTAAGTTTAATGGTTTCGGATCGTCTTTTAATAACGTTGTAGCGTTACTTGAGAAGTCATCTGGAATACGTACTAACATGTAATACTTTCTGCCTTCCATTCCCTCTTTCGCTTCTTTTTCACTTACAAATTCCCATTTAAAACTTTTATTATCTTTTAAGTTATCAACAAGCCCTTTCCCGACCTCAATTGGTTTCCCATCAAGTTCTGCACCTTTATCTAAATTGACTACCGCAACTGGCAAGTCATCTAGCTGTTCATACGGATCCCAAAAGGCCCATAAGAACATACCAGCATATAAAATCGGTACAAATAAAACCGCAATGATTGGGATTAATATTTTTTTACTTTTTATAATCTCTGCAAATTCTTTACTAAGTAACTTATGCCATTTCATAATTTATCCCCCTTTTTCAAAATGACCAAAACGTCTATTTAGTCATTTTTACCCAAATAAAAAGGCTATATCTGTTCATACATATGCCTTATCCCCGAATTTATACTATGCACATTCCTCTCAATATGAAGTTAATATCTTTATGTTCCCTCCTTAAATTAAATATATGACCGTTTTGTTCATGTGGTCATTTTTTATAATATTAAAAGGATTATCTTAATTTGACAATCCTTTTAGTAAATAAAGTTCAAATAATTCCGATATCTTTTCTTTTTCTAACGGTTCATGATTTTTTTCCCAATCAAAAATAAGCGATACGTATAGGCGAAGCATAATAAATGCTGTAATTTCTGGATCACATTTGCTAATCTCACCTTTTTCAATCGCAATCTCTAAATAAGATTGGATGACAGAAATGATTTCCACATCTACTTGTTGCATCACTTCTTGTACTTCTTTCGTTCCCATATCACGCTCTTCTTGAATTAGTTTAATCATGAGCTGATGTTCTTTTCTAAATTCTAATATGCTGTATAATGCTCTATGTACATTTTCAAAAAATGAAATATCTGAACGAATTGCGTCTTTTGCGACTTGCTTCATTTCTGTAATTAAATTAGAAATAATTTCGCCAAATAGTTCTTCTTTATTTTTGAAAAAAGTATAAATTGTTCCTTTTCCTACATTCGCTAACTTCGCAACTTGATCCATCGTTGTCGCCTTATAACCGAATGCTGAAAAAGACTTTGTTGCAGCTTCAATAATAGAACGTTTTCGATCTATTGCCACATCGTCACCTCCAAAAATGACCAATTGGATGATATAGTCAATCGTTACACATTTGATATTACCACACGCTTACATTCTATACAAGTTCTCTTTTTTAGTTATTCCCAGTTTAAAAAAATTCCAGTCCATTCATATAATACTGTCATAGTGTATCAGAAGGAAAGAGAAAAAGAAAAGGTGTTCTTAAGATATACAGTTAAACCTTACTTCACAACAACAAAATTCCTCTTTTTCTAATAAACAAATAAAAAAACAAGAAAATCCTTACAATTAATAGTAATATAGAAAGTAGACAGATTTATAAAAATAGTGGAGGCTTTTTCAGTCATGATGCGTGCGCTTCGTTTAAATATAAGGCAAGCTTTTTGTAATCGTGTTTCTTTAATTATTATGTTTAGTGGATTAGCTCTTATTTCTATTTATCATTATTATTATGTAATTCGTTATTTAGGAGACGCAGCGAATGAGACTATAGCAACTGCTTTTAAATGGATCGGGTTTCGTGATAATGAAATGGATGTTTATTTATTATTAATGCCTGTTATTGCAAGTTTACCATTTAGTACAAGTTATAATTCCGATAAATCCGATGGTTTCAAAGCTTTTATAAGTAAGGAAATTTCCCTATTCTCGTATTCTTTTACAAAATATATCGTTACATTTTTCTGCGGTGGATTTCTTTATACTTTACCGTTCATTCTTTCTTTATTACTTTGCAAATTAACAATTCAAAATGGAGATCCAACCGTCAGTACGAGTATGATAAACGGAAACGGAATGTTCGCAGAGTTATATTTCTCTTCTCCCATCACTTATATTTATCTATATATTGGGATTAATTTTTTATTCGCTGGTTTAATGGCCCTCTTAGGTTTAGCAGCGTCCACATGGTCACAAAAGGATTACATGGCACTTCTATTTCCATTTGCAGTTACTTCCATTCCTTTAGTCCTGCTAAATACAATATTCCCTACAATAGGCGGAGCACCTATTCACTTATATGATCCGAAACAACCATTACACGGGATTTCATCGTACATTTTAATCATACAATGTACATTTTTCTTCCTTGTCAGCTTATTCATGTACATAAAAGGATTACAACGGGACAAAAAAAGATATATGAGAAGACTTCAAAAACGAGATCGATGTAGAAAAGCTTTTCAGCCATTATAAAAACCTAATTTCCTCACGTTATCTTGGAAATTAGGTTTTTTATATTCATTTACGGCGTACCAGCCAATCCCCACAAAATAACAACAGCCGCAAAGTAAATGGCTTTAATAGCTACCACTAAACATAATGAAATAATTGCATATTTACTTAATTCTCTTCTTGCTCCTATTAAAGTAAAAATGACTGCCAAACTAAATGTTATATAAGAACTTGCTGTATTTATTAGGTTATACGTAATATCTAAATTCTCTGTAAGTCCTGTTATCTCGGCTATAAACTGAATCATGACGATACTACTAAAAAAGATTGCGATTTGATTCATTAATTTCCCACTTATTAGCGCTTGCATCTTTAGCCCCTCTTCCGAAAACTAAATATTCAATTAATTTTATCACCATATTACAAAAAAAGGAATTCTATCTTCATAATTATATGACGATGCAAAAACAAAAAAGAACGCTTAGTTACCCTAAGCGTTCCCCCACTTTAAGAAGCCTTCTTCAAATCAATTTGAGCAAGTACTGGATCGTGGTCACTTACACGCCCGTGCTCTTTCATAATGTTTGAGTTTAAGTGTACTGGGTCTACAATTGTGTGCGGTGCGATGTTATTTGTTACTAAAATATGATCTAACACTTGTGCGTTACCTTCATGAATGTACGTGTAACGATTCTCTTTCGGCACTGTGTTTAACATATCTTTTAATATCGTTCCCTCTAGTGCCTCCAGTGGTTTAGAGAATTCGAAATCGTTCATATCACCTAATACAACAACCGGTGCATTCGTATTCTTTTTCTGAATACCTTGTACGAAATGATTCACTTCTTGTGCTAATTGAACTCGTTTTTCTTCACTCTTTAATACGAGCGGTTGTACTTTTCCAAATGGCGTTGCATCTCCTATTTTTGAGTTTAAGTGATTTGCAACGACAACAACATTTTGTCCTTGGAACGTAAATTCTGCCGCTAACGGTTTACGTGTACTTTCAAATAAAGGATTTTCGTCTCCAATACGAACTACATTTTTATCTAGTAACTTTGGTACTGTCGCTAATTTCACACGTGATGGGTTATAGAAGAAACCGACGCGAATGTTCGCTCCTGGTGCTCCTCCGTCTTGATTGTTGCTTGGCGCAATTTCTACATACTCATACTTCGGCCCACGAATTTCTAATACAGCATCAATAATACGTTTTGCACTTAAAGAAGCATCTGTTGTACCATCATTAATTGATCCATTATTATCTTGCATTTCCTCTACACCGATAATATCGGGCATCTTTAAGTTGTATTTAATAGAATAAGCTAATGCTTTTACTTTTTCATCTGTTGTTTCTTTTTTGTTCGCTGAGAAGTTTTCAATATTATATGTAGCAACTGTTAATTTATCAAGACGCGGCTGAATATTTGCCCCTACTTGCTTAAACCCACCGTCTACTACAGATGGTAATTCTGTTACTGGCGAAATACGGAACGAACCGTAATCATATCCTACTACGCCTGTTATATTACCAGTGAACGTATCTCCTACTTTCGCGACATAATCACGAGGTACTTTTACAGAAAGACGCTCTGGGTTTAATTGCTCTTTATCTAATAGCGGTGTGCCATACTTCGTTATAACTTTATCCCCACCATTTTTTACTGTTACATATAAGTTACCATTTTTCTGAGGAGCGATAATTTTTGGTGTTGGCATCGTAACGCGCATGCCTTCTACACTCTCATAAAAATCAATTGCATCTTCGTTCGGATCAAATAGACCAAATCCATCATTATCAATAATTTGATCTGGGATTTTCACTCCGTTTTCTCCTAATACAATCGCTTCTGGTAAAGTTTGATCTTTTGCGATTACAGCAACGCGACTCGCTTTAATTTCTGTCGTCGTTAAGTCTGTTTCAAATCGTTCTGCATATCCAGGCCCAACATATTCTTCTACTGCTCCATCAACTTGGACAAGGTCTCCTACCGCTACATTCGCATCTTTTTTGTATACGTACATACCTTCTGAAGTAGCTGGATCATTATCCGGCTGATTATCTTCTACATAAAAACCGTTTTTATCAAGCGCTGTGACAACGCCTTCCACATTGTTTACTTTCTTCCCATTGTAAGGAGAAATATGTGATTTTCCTTGAATATCATGAATACGAACTGATTCATTGCTTACGATAATAAATGAAAATGTCGAAACTGCTGAAGAAGTAAGCCCTTCTTTTTCTGCGATTGCTTTCACTACACTATTTTCATTCACTACAATTTGTCCGTTATAACGAACACTTTTATTTGTAGGATTAGAGCCATCTAACGTATAGTAGATTGTCGCTCCTTCTGTATTCGTTGTTAATGTTACCGCTGTCCCTTTTGCAACTTCCCCGCCGCCAGGTGAAGCCACTACATCGCTAACGCGGTTTTGTTCTTCTCCTTGAAACTTATGAGCTGTTACTGATTTTAAACCAGGACTACCGAAATATAACTCAAGCGTCCCAGTTAAACTAACTTTCTTCCCGATATTTTCAGGGTGATCTTTCACGTTTACAGCCGATCTCACATCGCCTTTGGGCAACTGAACAGGCATAATCTTATCTGGATTCGTTTCGTTTGGCGAATCGGCAATTGCTACGTTTGTGTCGTCAAACTTAGCCGGATCCTTCGTGTACTTAGAAGGGCCTTGCGTATATCCAACGATATATCCTTCCACGATCCCCTTCGTTTTCCCTTGCTGCTTAAATACTTGAATTGCTTTTTCTACTGACATAGAAGTAGTTTCTTCTGCTTGTACTAAAGTTCCAGTAAATGAAAGCAATAGTATGAATGATAAAAAGACACTTAACAATTTCTTCACAGCCATTTTCCTCTCCCTATTTCATATTTTCTCAGCATTTCTATCATATCAAATGATTCGTTATATAGAACGTTATTTCGACAAGTTTTACAAAAAATTTATTTAATTTACAAGCTTTCAAACTATAATACAAAATAATAATTTTACAGCTTCTACGAATGCGCTCTATAATGTCAGAGAGAGAAAACAGAAAATACCGAATTTTTTATTGATATGTAAAATGTATTCATTTGAATTGGAGTTGATTGGATGGAAGTACAAACGGAAACATACCGTGCAGCTATGAATGGAACATTAGAACGTCATTTTTCAGATATGATTGCTGTTATACCAACTAGAATTACAATTGATCAGCTAAAACAGCGGCTAGAAACTATCTCTACTAAAGTTGATGAATTAAAAATTGTTTATAGTGATGAGACAAGCCTTATTGTTGAGTTACATATGGATGAAAAAGTCATACCGTATGAACTGCATATTGATGAAACGAATGATCCAGAAGAATATAAAATGTACAATAGACAAGATTCCACAATAGTAGACCGTACTTTTGAAGATACGGCTTTCGGCACTGAAATTTTCACTCGTACGCTATTTGTAGGCGATGTACTGGACTGCTTTTTCCAGCAGGTACAATTTTTATGGCACCTCGCACCAGATTTGTTATTTGTAATCGATTCAAGTGCAGCAATGAAAGTGATATCTAGAAACTATATTGAATATCACGTTGAAAATGAATTGTTACCTGACATTCCTGACTTATACGTTATTCATTCCGTTTATGAAGATGATAAAGAAGGCGAGCCTACGCAATATTGGTTTCATACACACGGCCTTTTAAGAGCAGGCGTAACTGAAATAGAATTAATTATTCCAAATCGCATTTCTTCCTACTACGGCATTGGCGATCTTTTTCAAACATTTGCTAATAATGCCGTTGAGAATGGCCAAGTCCCAATGAATGAGCCTATCGTTATCGCACATAGTCAGCAAGGTTCCATACATACAGTAGCTGTTCCATGGGAAAAAGGTTTATCTTATATTGGACGTAAAACGAGTATGGATCAATTATCTTCAATTGAGGATGAAGAAGTGAAACTACAGCCAATAGATGCACAAAACGTATTCCTCGGCGGGATGGATGACCGAGATGAATACCATCAATCTCCATCTGTTCTCTTATTCCAATATAATACTTCCGGAGAATATATAGAAAGCTTTTTCAAAGAACACGAAGAAACTACAGGGCTCATGTTCTATAAAACAAATAGTGAAACGGCTCGTATGGCTTATAATGCAAAAAATACTTTCGGGTATTTCAGCAACATTTTTCAAATTGAACAATCAAATGAAGATTTCCGTTTCCTCGCTAAGTTTGGTGTCTCTTACGAAGAAGGGAAAAGTGAACATATGTGGTTTGAAATGCAAGACCTTACGGAAGATCTCATTCAAGGAATACTCATTAATGAACCGTATTTTATAGAAGAGATGCATGAAGGGAATTCTTATCATTTAGATTTTGACAACTTAACAGAGTGGGTTATTTATGCGGGAGATGCGGTTATAAAACCAAATAACTTATATATGTTTATTGGTTAATAAGTATTTCATATAATAAAAAAAGCGCCTTCAATATAATTGAAGGCGTTTCGTTTGAAATATTTTAATGTGCAACTAACTCAGTTTCCGCTACCTTCTCTAAATGAAATACTACCCGCTTTGCCGCTAACTCACCTTGCTCAATACAAGCCGGAAGACCAGAACCAGCGTAAGAACTACCTGCCAAATACACACCTGGCAATTCTTTCTCCATAAATGTTGTGAGCTTCTTCATTCGCTCTTTATGACCTACTGTATATTGAGGCATCGCTTCTTTCCATCGGCTTACAATTGTAAACTCTGGATCCTCTGTAATATCCATTGTCTTTTGTAAATCCTCTAATACGAGCTGCACAATTTCTTCGTCAGTTTGTTCAACAATCGCTTCATCACCTGGGCGTCCGACGTAACAGCGAAGAAGCGCTTTTCCTTCTGGCGTTGTATGTGGCCATTTCTTATGTGTCCACGTACACGCTGTAATCGTGTAATCACTATTTCTTGATACGACAAATCCCGTACCATCAATATCACGCTGAATTGCAAACTTTGGGAAAGCAAGTGCCACGTTTGCAACTGATGTGGACGGAATGTTGCGGAAGAAACGAAACTGCTTGTACTGGGCAAACATAGATGGCAATACTTTGTGCGAGGCTGCCATAACGATCGCATCTGCTTCGATTTCTTTTCCGTTACTAAGTGTAATCGTATAACCGTCAGCAAGCTTCGCAACTTTTTCAATGCGCGTTCCCTTCATTACCGTACCTTCGTGAATCTTCGCTTCAAGAGATTCTACTATAGATTCTAAACCGGTTTTCACCGTTTGGAAGATTCCTTTTTTCGGCTTAGCTTTCTCTTCTTTCGGAGCGAGCGTACGCATGCCAAGCGAAATACTGCGATGTTTTTGCTCAATTTGATATAACTGCGGGAATGTAGACATTAAGCTCATTTCATCAATATCCCCAGCATACACACCAGATAATAATGGTTCTATTAAGTTTTCAACCACTTCGTTTCCGAGGCGATGTCTGAAAAACTGTCCGAGTGATTGGTCAGATACTGGCTTTGATCTAGGCATTAACAGATCAAAACCAGCTCTTAATTTACCAATCGGGGAGAACAAGCCGGAAAATAGAAACGGAGTAATTTGCGTTGGAATTCCCATCATTGATCCGCTCGGCATTTTATGTAACCGATTATTTACGAGAACGAATGATTGACCGGTCGTATTCTCTACAATTTCATCACCAAGGCCTAATTCTCTCGCTAATTTAGCTGCGCTTTCTTTTCTCGCTAAGAAAGAATCTGGTCCGCGTTCAATTGTAAATCCATCTTTTCGAACGGTTTGAATTTTCCCGCCAAGTTTACCCGATGCTTCTATAAGTAATGTATCTATCGGCAAGTTCTTGTCATGAATTTCTTTTTGTAAGTGATACATTGCTGTTAATCCTGTGATGCCACCGCCGATGATTACAACTTTTTTCCTCAAGCAGGCTCCCCCTTTCTTCTTACATTACAGATTCTTTTTTCTTTAATACAACATCTGTTAAGCAATCAATAAATGCGTCCGATGCATTTGGCATTTCTGGACGATAATATTTCGCGCCAATTTCATCTGTCACAACTTTACACTCAAAGTCGTTGTCATATAAAACTTCTAAATGTTCCGCAACAAATCCAACTGGTGCATATACGAATGAACTGTATCCATACTTTTCATTTAGTTCTCTCGTTAAATCTTGTACATCTGGACCAATCCAAGGATCTGGCGTGTTTCCTGCACTTTGCCAGCCAACTGCATAGTTTGCTACTTCAGCGCCCCTTGCAATATAATCCGCTGTTTCGTTTAATTGATCTGGATATGGATCGCCCATTGCAATAATTTTCTCTGGTAAGCTATGAGCAGATACGATTAATACTGCTTTTTCACGTTCTGCTTCTGACATACCGTTATATATACCTTTCACTGCATCAACCCAGTACTGGATGAATTTCGGTTCTTTATACCAGCTATCAATGCCATGAATTGTTAAGTTTCCAAGTTTCTCAGCTTCTTCTTGTGCTCGTCCTACATACGATTTCACGCTAAATGTAGAATAGTGCGGCGCAAGAACAAGTGCGATTGCATCTTGTATTCCGTCGTTATGCATAGCTTGTACTGCATCTTCGATGAACGGTTCGATATGTTTTAAGCCAAGATACATATGGTACTCTACTTCATCTTGCATTTCATTTAAACGCGTCTCTAATTTTTTAGCTTGCTCTAATGTAATAGCAGCTAAAGGAGAAATACCACCAATTGCACGGTAACGCTCTGTTAAATCTTCTAGCATTTCAGGACTTGGCTTTCTTCCTCTGCGAATATGTGTATAGTAACGTTCAATATCTTCTTCTTTATATGGCGTTCCGTATGCCATTACAAGCAAACCAATTTTCTTTTTCATACAGCAATTCTCCTTTACTTCGCTAACTGTTCTTTAGAGTACTCATGAATAAATGTAGTTAAGCGTTTTAATGTATCTGGATTTACTTCTGGGAATACACCGTGACCTAAGTTAAATACGTAACCAGGCTGCTTCATCCCTTGATCTAAAATACCTTTTACATGTTCTTCAATAACAGACCATGGTGCTAGTAAGAATGAAGGATCCATATTTCCTTGTACCGCCTTATGAACGCCACGTGCGCGTGCTTCTTCAATCGGTAAGCGCCAATCTAAACCTACTACATCAAGCGGTAAGTCGTGCCATTCATTCACTAAATGTGCAGCACCTACGCCGTGCATAATCATTGGAACACCCATCGGTCGAACTTCTGCAAAAATACGCTCCATCGCTGGTTTAATAAATATACGGTAATCCGCTACATTTACTGTTCCAACCCAAGAATCGAAAATTTGAACAGCTTTTGCTCCTGCGTTAATTTGCGCTTTTAAATATGTAATAACCATATCTGCAAGCTTATCCATTAATGCGAACCAAGCTTTCGGCTCTGCATACATGAATGCTTTCGTATTATGGTAGTTACGAGAAGGACCGCCTTCAATCATATAGCTCGCTAACGTAAATGGAGCTCCTGAAAAACCGATTAACGGTACATCTAACATTTCTGTCGTTAATAAACGAATTGTATCTAGTATGTACGGTACGTCATCTTCTGGATTGATTTCCCCTAATTTTTCTACGTCTTGTAAAGAACGGATTGGATTATCGATTACTGGGCCAATACCAGATTTAATTTCAACATCAACACCAATTGCAGGTAGTGGTGACATAATATCTTTATAAAGAATTGCTGCATCTACGTTATATTGATCAACTGGCAACTTTGTAACGTAAGCGCATAACTCTGGATTATGTGTAATTTCAAATAAAGAATATTTCTCTTTTATCTTTCTATATTCCGGCTGTGAACGACCTGCTTGACGCATATACCATGCTGGTACATACTCTGTACGTTCCCCCCTACATGCTTTTAAAAATGTCTCATTTATATTTCTAACCAAGACCCTAGCTCCCTTCCCTACCAATGCTTTTGCTTTAAATACGTTCTATTCCGATATTTATCTTTTTTTACTATACAGCTTGTAAAAACAAAATGCATAACATTATGTACGTTGTTCATGAAATTGACACAAACATTCGTAAAACCGTTTACTATTTTCACAACATTCTTATTATAGCACAGAGAAAAACTACGGTTTAGCTACTTTTGACTTTTCTCCCTCGCGGTTCGTTTGTGTGTTATATGGCACAACGTAAAAACTCGATTTTGAGAATATATTAACAAACTTTTCCTCATATTCTCCAGCACCTGTTACAGTACCTACATGCGTATGAATTCCGTTTTCCACTCTATAAATGCGATACATAATTCTTTCATCTGGAAGTGGTGTCCAACTTAATTTTGTTTTAAATAAACCGAAAGGACTAAACGATAGTTTCATTTTTACATCTTCAATCTTGCGTAAACGAATTGGAGCACCAATCGTTTCCACACCTTCTGGCTGCATAAACTTTTCTTTCTGTTCTACATTTGCCCTCGTTAAAATTTTCTTAAATAACTTCGTAGCAGATGCACTTTCTCCTTGTAATTGGTGCTCATTATCTGTGCGATCATAGCCGACCCAAACTGCCCCCACTAAATTCGGCGTATATCCAACAAACCACATATCCCTTGCTCCATTATCATCATTTGGCAATGAAGTTGTACCCGTTTTTCCAGCCAACGCACCGTTATATACACCTACTTTGGCTGTCCCTTCCTTCACAACTCCTTCTAACATTTTTGTCATATACCATGCCGTTTGTTTCGAGAAAATTTTCGTCTCTACTTTTGGCGATTCCCCAATGACTGCGCCGTGTCTATTTAACACCTTATCAATAACGTGCGGCTCAATAATATTTCCGTTTGCTAAAAATGCACGATACATTTTTACAAGATCAAATGTTGAAACGCCATTTTTCAGCCCACCAAGCGCTGTACTTAAACCAGCGTCCGCAATATGAACATTGCCTTTCTCTAAATATTGCTTGCCTTCTTCTACTCCTAACTCATTTAATAAAGAAACTGCCGGTACGTTTGCTGACTCTAAAATTGCATCATACATCGTCATTTCTTTCGTATATTGACGATTGTAATTTCGAGGTTCATAACCTTCAAAAGAAGCTTTTTCATTTGTTAATAACGAATACGGATTATACTTTTTCGTTTCTAATGCTGGCGCATACACGAGAAGTGGTTTTAAAACAGAGCCCGGCTGTCTTTTTGCAAAAACACGATTAAATCCTCTCGGGACATACTTTCTTCCGCCAATCGCAGCTTTAATCCCGCCCGTACGATTATCCATTAATAAAAATGCTCCTTGTGCCCCCTCTTCTTTACCAGGGAAATTCCTTGCATCTTGAAACTGGTTATACGCTACCTTTTGAATCTTTTCATCCATCGGTACGACAAACGTATATCCCCCGCGAAGTACTTCTTGATGAGACAATCCGTATAAACGAGCTGCTTCATCTATGACCATATCAATATACGGCATATATGCGAGCTCATTCTCATCTAAGTTTTTATATAGAGCAATTGTCTTTCCTTGATAACGAACGCTTTCTTCTGCAGTCAAATAGCCCTGTTTATGCATAAGTGACAATACAAGATCACGGCGCTCCTTACTCTTCTCTGGAGAGAAATACGGTGAATATCCGTTTGGTGACTTCGGAAGACCTGCGAGCATTGCCCCTTCTTCTACTGTTAAATCCTCAACATTTTTATTAAAATACAACTTTGCTGCCGCTTGAATACCGTAAGCCCCATGACCAAAATAAATATGATTCATATACATTTCAAGAATTTGCTGCTTCGTATATTTTTGCTCTAGTTGAAGGGAAATTGCGACTTCCTTCAATTTGCGCGTAAATGTTTTTTCACGAGTTAAAAAGACATTTTTAGCGAGTTGCTGCGTAATGGTACTACCGCCCTCTACCTTTTCACCAGCTAACGTATCTTTATAGAGAGCCCTGAATATAGATGGATAATCAATTCCCTGATGCTCATAAAAACGAGAATCTTCCACCGCAACAAACGCCTGCTGCACATACTTCGGAATTTGCTCGACTGGCACGAGTTCTCTATTTTCTACGTATAATTTCGTAATTTCTTTTCCTTTCTGGTCAACAATACGTGATGAAGAATGGAAAACGAGCTGCTTTTCATCCATCATATAGCCACCAGTTAACACAATAAGTTTATAAAGTACAATTGCTAATACAAACGTTGCTAACCCACCTAATAAAGTCCACTTTACTTTCTTCATACATCGGCCTTCTTTCCAAATGATGGTACATTTATTATTTGAAAAAGAATTATCTTTATGTATATAATCTTCGAAGTTTTTTAAGAGAATTGATATAATAGAAACAAACTATAAAGGGGGCATTAAAATGAAGGCTATTATTTCATACGAAACACCTTTAGAACAAGCACATTTCACTGCAAAAAATAACGAAAAAGATATGTTTTATAAAGAAAATACTGAAGAATCTGTAGAATCTGCACTTCAGTATGACGTACTAGACGCTGTTGGCGAATTTAAAGGACAACCTGGCTACATCGTTTGTAACAACATTTCTGTAACAGACGAAGGTCGCCCTGTATTTGAAAACCGTTTTAAAAACCGTGCAGGCCTAATTGAAAACGAACCAGGATTCCAAGCGATCCGCGTTCTTCGCCCATTAAGTAACGATACATATGTCATCTTAACAATGTGGGAAACAGAGCAAAACTTTAAAGACTGGACAGAATCACGTTCATTCGAAAATGCTCATAAAAAACGCCCTGCACAAACAGAGGGACAAGCTCCGGCGCATCCACATGCGGAAGGGCAAAAAAGCATTTTCTCTCGTCCATCTTTTGTGACTACTTTTGATGTGTTAGTTTAGAAGTTCGCAACAATTGGTACGTGAGATTATATCGACCGTACGACAAAAAAGGAAACACCATTACACAATGGTGTTTCCTTTTTCTTTATACCAATTATATATGCGAAGTGCATCTTCTTTACGCATATGCTTTACTTCATAACCGTGCCCCGCTACCGATGCGGCAGCTGTACATAACTCGTCTTTCTTTTGAAAATACGATTGATTGTACCCGACTACTTGCACATGCCTTCTACGCATGATTCCTGTATATTTCGCAAGACGACGGTACACCATCGTTAATTGATTTTCTTTCATCATATAACCGCCGCTTGTATACCGGGCGTACGCAAGTATTGTAAATACAATAAATAGCGGTATAAGAGTGAACAATGCGGTATGTTGTTTAAAATATATACTCGCACCAACAATTGGCACAGCGAGCACCGCACTTGTAATCCAGCCCATGATGATATAACGGCGTAATGCGACTTTTGGTAAATGGACGATTTCCTCTTCCATTTCATACGGAAACTGCAAATAAGTAAGTAACTGCTGTACATCTTTTTTCTTCATAAAAGGATGTAACATCACTTCATTCCCAGCGGATTCTATACTTTGAATGACTTCCACCTCGACAGAGCAATAACCGAAAGGCTGACGGAGAATACCTTCTTTTACAGTAATCGCTTGAATGCGGTGTAGTTTTAAGACAAACTCTTTCTTATCAAATAACCCTTGAACGATGCGAATTTCATTTCCTTTTCGCTCAATTTTAAAGTTCGCATATTTTAACGCATAGCCGGCTGTAGAAATGACCCATGAAACCGCCATTAAAATCGCGGCCATAACGATTAATTCATATACACCGTTATCTATCACATACGCTTCCACCTTATTAATGAGCCATTTTGGAAGAAATTCATTAAACTCTGAGTAAATAAGAAGTAGTCCAGAAAATACTAACCCGAATCTACCAGATGTAATGGCTGCGAATAAAATTTCTTTCGTTGTTAACTGGTACACCGTCTTACTTTCTTCTGCTGCGGGCTCTTCTTCAGTCACAACGCTTCTTTCTTTATGTAATAAAGCAATTAGTTTCTTCGCTTCCTCTTCTTTAATACCTGCTAACATCACTTCTGGTTCAGTACCGCCGCCCGCTACTTCTATATTTAACTTCGTAAGTCCAAGTATTTGATAAATAACGTTAGAAGACGTACTAATATTTTGCACACGGTCTTTATTTAAGTAGCTTTCTTTCTTAACGAACACACCATGTTTTATATGTACAATATTATTTTCAACCCAGTACACTTTAAAATACCATTTTACAGCTGAAAAAATAGCCATAATAGTTAAAAGGAACAATAAAACAAAATAAAATAAATACCACGGTTCATTCTCGTCTGAACGAAATAGAACAAGAAAAATAAAAGGCAACAAACTCGCAATTCTAATTCCTAATAATATCGTGATTGGATGTTGCCTCTTATACATCCTCATCACTCACTTTCGCAAGTTCTCCAATTTGTCTTTTCAACTGCTCTGCTTCTTCTTTCGTTAAGCCTGGAATACTATGAGAAGTTGCCGCTGTTGAAATATGTAATTCTGCTAAATTATACTTTCTCATAATTGGTCCTTGTTCAATCGTTACGTGCTGCACACGAATCATCGGAATAAGCACGCGCTTTACAACGAACATTCCCTTTTGAATCTCAATCTCTTCTTCATTTAATCTGTAACTATAATAACGTTGACGTAAATTTGGAAACACAAAATAATCTAGTGGAATAAATGTAATAGCGCCTGCTACTAACAATCCAAACAACCAGCCCCACCAGTTAAAGTTAATCATAAAAAAGAAATACGCAATTACGACTGCAAGTATAACCACTGCCCCAATTAAAGCGTGAATTCTCCACACTTTCAGCATATTAGCATGAATCTCCCTTTCTAACGGCTGCATCTCATCACTCCAATTATATGAATTTACTAATTATATATTAGTTGTTATATACAGTTTTGTAAAATTATAGTTATTACATCATATCGAGCATTTCTTCTATAATAACTTTATTATTAAATATAAATTTCTTCTTTCCAACTACTGGATTTTGATTTGACCACAATTAAATTTTCACTTTCCCATTTTAATGTGCCTAAAAATCTTGAATACACCATTTCGTTACCTACCTCTTCCACCAATAATTGATCGCGAATCTTTAAACCCTTTTCGTCATACACCTCACATCGTAGTTGGAAACCTTTGACGCGATGAATCCCTTTTAATATCGCTATCTTCTTACGGCTTGGGCTTTTTTTAGGTGTCTTTCCTACTAAAAATATCCCTTCATAGTTTTGTTTCACAATTTCTCCTAAAGACTTTTCGACATACTCTCTAACAATAGATGGTGAGAGAGTAGAGTTTACTTCAAGTCCGGGGATAACATATTGACGTATCAATTTACAAAACTCGTTGTATTTCTCTTCAACTGAATCAAGTGTTAAAAATCCCATAAAATCATAAGGAACATCTACATGAATTTCCCCTAAAGATCTATTCACGTTATATGAAATATCAGTGTTTTCATTAGCTAAACAGTAAACAGTAACTTGCTCAATCTCTCCTAATCCCATCTCAAAATCGCTAATTGCCTTTGAAAAAATTAACTCAAAAATCCTAATTTCATGCACACGCAAATAATGTTTTTTAGGGCGTTGTTTTTTCCAATCATAAAACTTTACTTCGAGCACTATAATTCACTCCTTTTAATAAAAAACACTATAAAAATAGTGTAATCCTACAATATCATAGCCTCACACATCAATTATATTAAAAATAAAGCTAGTTTTTTATAATTTTTTTGATATAATTACATACGGGAAAAGGGAAGAATTTTGTCTTCCCTTGTGTTTTTATTTGCATCTAGTTCTTTTGCTAGATGCTTTTTTTATATCATTTTACATAACTTCTTATAGTAAGAGGATGATTCTATTGAAAAAATTCATAATTAGTTATTTAACATGCTTACTAGTTTTCTCTGTCATTGTAAATATTTTGCAGTATACACGAGTTCCCAATTTTGCAGATTCATGGGGACCAATTTGGGTATCAATCATTATGTATATTATCCTTGGCAGTATCCCCGTTCTTATCGGTTGTTTATTAGGTGAATTTTGTTATAGAAAAATAAAAAGAAGTCACGAATTAAAAATTGGAATTCCTATATTTATACTGTTAGGCATTTCCTACAATCATTTATTTTTTACGTGGTTTAATGACAGAGATTTTCTATCCTTTAATTTAGAAGCCTTTTTTGAAACCGGCCTTCCTATTACTTTATCATCTTTATTGTTTTACCTTATAAGACGGCGTTAATTCTTTCATCACTACATAAAAAATGTTATTACTCTTGTTGAATTGAGTAATAACATTTTTGTTTATACACTACTTAACAAATTTGCTTCCAACTAGCATCCTTCACATCTTCACTAGCCGGCTTTCTAACTGATCCAACAAAACATTCCTCGCAAGCACCAAACGCAATGAAATTTTTCTGCGCTTGTCTTAACGAAACTTCATTTGCCCCGCCTTCATAGTCATGATCTTTAAACTGAACAGGATCATCTTCCCAAAAACATATGTTACAAATTTCATATGTACCTGGTGGTTCTTCTTCTAATGTTTTATATCCGCAGCATGGACAAGTGTATTTCATTATTTTACTCCTTTTATTTTTACTAAACATAATTATAGCTATGTATTAGGTAAAGCTCTCAATAAAAATTAAACCACCTACCCCCTAAAGAATATAGAGAATAGATGGCTTGATTTTCTATTAGAAAGTAGTACCTTCTTTTTTATGATATTCTCTTGAAATCTCTCCATAAAATGCTGCGGATGTCGCGTAAAAATAAGGTGCTAACCATAAGAAACCGATTCCTATAGTAAGAATACTTAAAATGAACCAGCCAAGGAAGCTTAAGCATAGTAAAAAGTAATCCATTTTATGCCCATCCATCATACGACGACTTTCAGTAATTGCTTGATTTGCTGTGTATTCTGGATGATCATTCAAAATAAAATACGTCATAGAATAAGAAAATGATTTAATAATACCCGGGATAATGAGAAGTAATGTCCATAGAATTAAGTACACATACATTAGTAAATATGTTAAAAATGCCTTCATAAACTTACTTCCATCGCTAAACCATCTAAATAAATGACCAATACTAGTATTAGTCCCACGAATTACATTTAAAACAAGATAATAGGCTCCTACTGTTAACGGACCGATAATAAGCATTACAATAATACTTACTGTAAGCGAAGCACTTGCTTCTTCCCAACCCCAAAACATCGAGAAAACACCTGTAATTAGAAGTTCAACAGCTCCAATAAGGATTCCAATTAATAAGGTTGCCCCTACCGCGAATCCCCACTTACCTTTTAATGCATAAAGTGCTTCTCTTTTCAACTGACTTATCATATATAACCTCCTACTAATATTTCTATATTAGTATACCATTTATATCAAAAATTTCACAAATTCCCCTGAAATAGAAGGGAACTACCTTTTTTTCTGATACGTATTGAGAAATATGAGCTGTATTTGCACCAATATATAAATTAAACTACTCATTTCTCTATAACAAAAAAGCCTGCCTTTCATACTAGGCAAGCCATTTCATTTAATCTTCACTTATTCTTTTCTTATACCAATCCTGCATTCTCTCCGCATCTTCTACTCTCGTATGCTCTAGTTTATAATTCGATGATGCACTAGAAAAATTATACGTACATAAATCCGCTCGGCGCTGGAAATATGATTGTGTTTTTTCAATTGATTGGACGTGTCTTCTTCTGACAAGTCCTGTATGTTTTCCAATACTACGATGTACAATTGTAATTTGCTCTCCATTTACACTGTAACCATTTGTTTTAAATGTTGCGTATCCAAGTGTAAAGATGAGGATTGCAAGCGGTAATAATGCCCACATGATGTAATACTTTTCAAAGTATATGCTTATTCCCGTAAGCGGGATTGCTAGCATTGCGAAGAAGATGAAACTATCAATTAAGTAACGGCGCAATGCCGCTTTTGGTAATGATGTAATGTTTGCATTCAGTTCATATGGTAATTGTAAATGAGCGAGTAACTGTTGCACGCGATCTTTTCGAATAATCGGATGCAGTGTAACTTTGTCTTTCTCTTCTCCCATTCCCTTACTTTGAATGACTTCTACTTGCACAGCACAATAACCGAATGGCTGACGTAAAATACTTTCTTTTATCATAATACCTTGAATACGGTGCAATTTTAGTACAAGTTCTTTCTTTTCAAGCAAACCTTGAGAAATACGAACTTCGTCGTTCTTTCGATTTACTTTGAAATCCCCATGTTTTAACGCATAACCAATTGTAGATATAATCCAAGAAACGACTAGTAAAATAGCTACCATGTAAATCCAGCCATATATATCATGGTCCATTACATAAGATTCTACGCTATTTTTGATCCATTTCGGAATGTACTCGTCCACTTGGTTATAAACGAAAAATATTAAAGAGAATAATAATCCAAACTGACCAGATGTAACAGACGCTAATAAAATTTCTTTCCAAGTTAATTTGTATTCTGTCGCTTGTTTTTCCTCTGTAATGATTTCTTTTTCTACTGCATGTTCTGCTGATTCGTCTAACGCTTCTTCTGCTTTCACTTCTGGAGTTGGCTCATTTAGTAAGGAAATAAGCTCCTTCGCCTCATCTTCTGTAATACCAGCTAGGCTCACTTCGGCATCATCGCCTCCGCCAGCTGTTTCGATTTGAATTTTCTTTAAACCGAGCATTTGATACAACACGTTAGAACTTGTATTAATCGTTTGAACACGTTCTTTATTTAAGTAGCTCTCCTTTTTCACAAAGAGCCCTTGTTTCACATGTAATACGTTATTTTCAACCCAGTATGTTGTGTAATACCATTTTTCAAACGCTGAAAAAATAGTGAGTAAACCGAATCCAGCGGGGATTAAATACCAAAATGGGAACTTTCCGTTTAAACTAAACATGAAAATAATTAGTGGTATAAAGTCTGTTATTTTTAATTCTAATAACATCGTGATTGGATGCTGTCTCTTATACATCCTCATCACTCACTTTCGCTAATTCTGCGATTCTCGTTTTTAGCATTTCTGCTTCATACATCGTTAAGCCTGGAATACTATGAGAAGTTGCTGCTGTTGAAATATGTAATTCTGCTAATCCATGTTTTCTCATAATTGGTCCTTGCTCAATCGTAACGTGCTGCACACGGATCATCGGTACTAATACACGTTTTACAACGAAAAGACCGTGCTGAATTTCAAGCTCTTCTTCATTTAGTTGGTAGCTGTAATAACGCTGACGCAATTTCGGAAACGTAAAGTAATCAAACGGCGTATATACAATTGTTAATCCGATGAGCACATAGAAAATCCAAGCCCACCAATTAAACTTAATCATAAAGAAAAGATATGCCAAAATGACTATAATACTAATTCCTAGCTCAATTAAGGAACGCGTTTTCCACACCTTGACCATGTCAGGGTGAATTTCATTTTTCAATGGATCCATGTAACCACTCCAAATCTAGTAATCTAATATATGAATACTCTTAATCTACATTTTACATAACTTTACAAAAAATTGAAATTTAATTATCTTTCTTCTCAGAAATAAAATATCCGAACCAAAGTAGCCAAACTAAACTAATTAATGCTAGCCAACCTTTATCGCCTTGAAAGGCATCAATCATACCTGGAATTTTATAAATCCCAATAAAGTGAAACTTTAATCAGAGGGGGTTTTGTCCATCCCCCACTGATTATTAGTTGAACCAATCGGGCATTTACGGACAGTTATCTCTCACCTAACTTCCTCGCATTCGCCGAATTTTGAGGTGGGAGTCTTACTGCCCGCAAATAGCGGGACAAATCCAAGAAAACCGAGCCACCAGTTTTTTTGCATTTTCACGCTTACTCCTCCTTCATGACGTTTTTCACATTTTGAATCCAAATTTCTTTATACTTTAACTGGAATCCTATTAGTATGTAATTACTCATATTATCAATAACGAGCGCTAACGTATGAGCATTCTCCTCTGTTGCATGTTGTGACACAACACCAAGTTCCACACCTTGCTTCAATAAATCGTGGAATCCATTTAAGAAATCTTCTTGTATTTCAAATAAGCGTTTCTGATACTTTTCATTTCGCGTCGCCGTTACGATGAATTCATTTATAACGCGTAATATGCCTTCTTGACCTCTATACTCCGACAACATATGTAAACCATCTGCAATTAACTTTTCTTCAAAGTTTTCTTTCGTATATTGGCCTTTATCGAAGTAACCCACGAATCGATATCCAGAAAAAATCTCTTCAAATAAAAAATCAACTAACGCTTCTTTAGACGGAAAATGATAATAAATAGCTGGCTTTGATATGCCTACTTCTTTCGCAATCATGGAAAGACTCATCTTCTCAATACCGTGCTCTGCCATTAATTTAAATGATGCCTCTACAATGTTCTGCGATGTTTGTAAATTCTTTGTCATACTGTACCTCACTTGTTTTTACTTACCGGTCGGTAAATAAATTGTAAAATGAAACGGAATGATTTGCAAGTTAATCATAGTTTCAAAAGGACTTTCTTGCTAAATCTAGAAAAATATAAAGAAAAAACAACGTATAACAATGGGGAGGAAATTCATATGGGATATGGCGGTAAAGGTGGTAGTGGCGGTGGTGAAGATGGACAAGCTGGTAAGAGTGGATTTCCATTCATCATTGTACTCTTTATCGTATTGATTATCGCTGGAGCTAGCTATAGCGGACTTGGCTTCTAAGAAAAGATTAAGCAGTTCTCAACTTAGCCAGGCAAACAAAATAGAAAGCCCTAGTTATATGTAACAGCTAGTGCTTTCTATTTTGTTTGCTTCATCTCTATTTATAACTCGAAATCATTATTGATCATCCACAATAATATAAGCTGTTCTAATTGGCCCATGTACACCTACGACAAGGTTCATTTCAATATCAGCGCTATTTGACGGACCAGAAACGAAATTCACACAAGCCGGCAGTTTTTCTCCTGCTTCATTTTGGTCATGAATACGTTTTGTAGCATGGGTTAATCTTGGTACAATCGTACTTTTAGGAACAATTGCAATATATGACTCCGGAAGAAGACTCACATGCCTTCCTTTTAACCCGTCATTAAATAGTACAACGGTTCCTGATTCTGCCAAAGTCATATCACTGAACGTAATGCCAAGGTCAGCAGCTTTCGCAAATGCTATGTCCTCTTCTTTATGGTCTAATCCCCATGTGCGAAATTGTGTTGTGCCTTCATTTTTGAAAAATGGAGTAAGACCATATTCATTAAAGCGCTCATCATTCGCACACATCGCAGATTTGATATTCCATTCTTGTATAAAAGACCCTAATGTTTCAACAAGATTTTCCTTTGTTGTTCGCTTCACTTCTGTATGAATCACTTCGCAGTGCTCCATTAACTGTAAGACAAGTTCATCTTGCGAAAGTCCGTCAAAAACATTCCACTGCGGGGAAACAGACCATGTCGGTTTTTTCACTGCTTCTGGACGTTTCCTACCAAGCTTTTCTGATAATTGGAGTAAAAATTCCTCACGATTTTGGATGGCCATCATCGTTCTCCTTTACGTGTTTTTCAAACCACTTTCGAAACGGTTGTTTGTTCGGAACTGGAAAATCTCTCGCATCCGTCCAAGCTTTTAACGGTCCAATACCGTGCTCGATCTTATCCCCTTTTGCAAGAGGTTTTAATGCATACGGAGCGCTCTTCGCAGCAAAAGAAAATAATCTAGGACTCTTCACCACTTTTTCAAAACCTTTCATAGCTACGTTCCAAGCTACAGGTGATTGTTTTTCTTCTACAATGCGGCTGCGGTGTTTAATTAATAAATCGTGTAACGGGATTTTCACTGGACACGCTTCTGTACAAGCACCACAAAGGCTAGACGCATAAGGTAAATCCTTATATTCATCATATCCCCCTAAAAGCGGTGTTAATACAGCTCCAATTGGCCCTGGATAAATAGAGCCGTATGCATGTCCACCAATATGCCGGTATACAGGACACACGTTAATACATGCGGCGCAACGAATGCACTG
Organism: Bacillus hominis; assembly: GCF_030348325.1. Lineage (NCBI taxonomy): Bacteria > Bacillati > Bacillota > Bacilli > Caryophanales > Bacillaceae > Bacillus > Bacillus hominis. Next base: position 1,035,058 of record NZ_JAUCFS010000005.1, on the reverse strand, counting down.
AAGGACACTTTGGAATTCTGTTCCTACAATATCAGAACGGCCGTTATCAACAATGACTAAATGAAATTCCTCAGGTCCATCTGTCCCGCCAGGCTCAGTTAACCCTGTAATATAACTTGTTAACTTTTGTCCTACAGAACTTCGGCATAGAAGTGTTACTAAAACATCAAGCTCTTCCCATGTCGGAACAATACGTTCCATCCCCATAACTGTAATCAACGTTTTTGGAAGTGTCGTAGTAAGCCTTGCATTTCCTTCGTTTGCTACGATAGAAATGGATCCAGACTCTGCAACAGCGAAGTTACATCCCGTCACCCCTATATCCGCTGCAAAAAAATCATCACGTAAATACGCTCTTACAAACCTCGCCATTTCCGTAGGGTCAGATGTTCCCGTGTAATTTAACTTTGTTTTAAATATTTCACAAATGTGTTCTTTATCCTTGTGAAGACACGGAACAACAATATGTGACGGAGGATCGTGGTCGTTCACTTGTAGAATAAATTCCGCAAGATCTGTTTCTAACACTTCCGCTCCCGCTTCTTCAATCGCTTCATTTAAACTAATCTCTTCCGTTACCATAGATTTTGATTTCACAATTTTTTTTGCATTTTTCTTTTTTACAATCTCTTTTACATATTCTCTTGCGTCTTCTGCAGTCTTTGCAAAATAAACAGAACCACCGTTTTTCTCAATATTTTCACTCAATTGATATAAATAATAGTCTAGGTTTTCTAAAGTATGCTTTCGAATTTCTTCTCCTAAAGCTCGCCATTCTTCCCAGTTTCCAAGACTCTCCGTAGCTTTTAACTTCTTACCTCTAAGACCATCTTGCGCTTTCCTAACAGCTTGCCGCATAAACGGATCACCAATGCCTGTTTTCGTACGCTTATGAAAGGGATCGTTCCCAATTTTCATTCCCATCTCTATATCCCCCTCTTATTTTCGATCTTCATTTAATACTTGAGCAATATGTTTTACATCAATTGGATAACCATTGCGCGTTAAACGTCCTTTTATATTCATTAAGCAGCTACAATCCATCCCAATTAACACTTCCGCACCGGTTTCCATAATATGTTTTACTTTTTCCTCAACCATTTGCTCAGAAATTTCCGGCATTTTCACTGAGAATGTACCCCCAAATCCACAGCAATCATAATTATGCGGCAGTGAAACAACTTCCAGTCCCTTTACACACTTTAATAATTTTTGCGGCGGTTCCTTAATCCCCATTAATCGGCTCATATGACAAGATGTATGAACCGTTGCTTTTTTATGAAGCTCCGCACCTAAATCTTCTTTCCCTAATACTTCAACGAGAAATTGTGTAAATTCATACGTTTTATTCGCAAGTTCCGTCGCTTTTTTCTTCCACTCCGCTTCACTTTCAGAAAATAAGCTAGAAAACTCGTGAACCATCATAGCGCACGAACCCGATGGTGCCACAACATATTCTGAACTAGCAAAGGCTTCAATCATATGTTTTGCAGCTGTTTTTGTTTCTTTCACATACCCGCTATTATAAGCAGGTTGTCCGCAGCAAGTTTGAGTTTTTGGAAAATCAACTTCACACCCTAAATCTTCAAGAATTTCCACAACATCTTTCCCTACTTCTGGATAAAAAACATCTGCAACACAAGTAATAAATATTGATACTTTCATATTTTGCACCCCTAAATACAGTAAAGTAAGCTCAAGTAACTTTATAACTAAATCTGCTTTATCTGTATATTATTGGTAATAAAGTGAAACTTTAATCAGCGGGGTTTTACCGCCCACAAATAGCGGGATAAAATAAAAAATATGAATAGAAATAACAAAAAAGTGATTAAGAACTATCTCAATCACTTTTTCTTATTAAAATATGATACAATCGCAAATCCTAAAACAAATGTAATAATGGAATTTACAATTCTTTATTTGGCGGAGAAAAATCATCAATTGTCGGGAAGAATGTTTGGAAGCTTCTTGTTAGTGATATGGCTGTTTTTATATTAAGTACTTTGTTTGTGGGGGTCTTACTGCCCGCAAATAGCGGGATAAAATTAAACAGAAAATTTTTTTGGTTTTATAAATACATCTTTCACAAATCTCTCCACTTCCTCAGATGTTGTCATATTTAAAATTTGTTCAATAACTAAGTTTATTTCTGCTTTTGATAACTTAAGAATTTGGTTTCTTGCTCGTAAAATAGAAGTGGCACTCATAGAAAATTCGTCTAATCCTAAACCGAGAAGAATAGGGATCGCGATTTCATCCCCAGCCATTTCCCCACATATACCTGCCCATTTCCCTTCATTATGTGCTGCATCAATGACATTTTTGATTAAGCGAAGGATCGCCGGATTATATGGCTGGTACAAATAAGAAACACGCTCATTCATACGGTCTGCTGCCAGCGTATATTGAATTAAATCATTTGTTCCAATTGAAAAGAAATCAACTTCTTTTGCAAACTGGTGAGCCATCACAGCGGAAGATGGAATTTCCACCATCATCCCTACCTCAATACTTTCGGCAATGATTGTACCTTCAGCTTGAAGTTTTTCTTTTTCCTCTATTAAAATCGCTTTTGCTTGACGAAATTCATCAAGTGTAGCAATCATCGGGAACATAATTTTTAAATTACCGTATACACTTGCACGCAACAGCGCACGAAGTTGTGCACGGAACATGTCCTGCATTTCCAAACATAAACGAATCGCACGGAACCCTAAGAATGGATTCATTTCTTTTGGAAGATTTAAATATAGAAGCTCTTTATCACCCCCGATATCCAGCGTCCGAACAACAACTGGCTTACCTTCCATTCGCTTTAATACCGTTTTGTAAGCCTCAAATTGTTCTTCTTCTGTTGGAAGTGTATCGCGCCCCATATATAAAAATTCAGTACGGTATAAACCTACTCCTTCACCACCATTATCAAGGACACCTTTTACATCTTCAGGAGTACCGATGTTGGAAAAAATCTCTACTTTATGTCCATCAGATGATAATGTAGGCTCATTCACAAGCTTGGCCCACTTTGCTTTGTGGGCTTCGTAAACAGCTTTTTTATCTTCATATATCTTCACAACATCTTCTGTTGGATTGACGATTACTTTGCCATCTAAACCGTCGACTATGACTAATACTCCGTTTTCAATATCGTTTGTTACCACCTTCGTACCTACGACCGCTGGAATTTCCATAGAACACGCCATAATCGCTGAATGTGATGTACGCCCACCTATATCCGTTATAAATCCTTTTACATATTTGCGGTTTAATTGGGCGGTATCAGATGGTGTTAAGTCTTCTGCGACAATCACTACTTCTTCTGAAATCATGCTTGGATTGGCAATGTTCACACCTAAAAGATGCGATAACACACGTTTTGTCACATCACGAATATCAGTAACGCGCTCTTTCATATATTCGTTGTCCATTGCCTCAAACAAGTTCACAAACATAGTGGCCACTTCGTTTAAAGCAAACTCCGCATTGACTTGCTCGTTTTTGATTTTGTCCTTAATTGGATTTATTAGTTCCGGGTCAGTCAACACGAGAAGGTGGGCAGCAAAGATTTCTGCTTTATCTTCGCCAAGTTCTTTACGAGCATGCTCTTTTATTCCTTCAAGCTCTGATTTTGATGTTTCGATTGCTTGTTCAAAGCGTTCTACTTCCTGATTTGTATTCGTTACTGCTATTTTTTCTACAATTAACTCTAGATTTTCTAAGCGAAAAGCTTTGGCAATAGCAATGCCTGGAGAAGCTGCAATCCCTTTAATTATGATGGACATTGTTTTAACAACCCTTTTCTCATATTAATTTTTAGTTCAAGCGGATTTCCATCAAGCCAATATACACTTCATCTGATTAAATGTGAATACTCTCTATATGACAGAGGAGGGCTAAAAGCCCTCCTAATCAAGATTCCTAAAAAACTTCAATTCCTGTAACATTCATGCTGACGTTATTGGCCAATCCCCTCACTTTTTATTAACTCTTCGAGCGCTTCTAATGCTTCTTTTGCATCATTACCTTCAGCTACGATTGTGACTTCAGCCCCACTTGGAACCCCAAGTGACATGACACCCATAATTGATTTTAAATTTACAGACTTCCCATTGTACTGAAGAGTTATTTCTGCCCCATACTGACCTACTGTATTGACCAGACGTGTTGCTGGCCTTGCATGAATACCGAATTTTTCGATAATTTTAAATGTTTTTTCTTCCATTTTATATTTCACTCTTTCTGTACTAAATTTTAATACTCATTCTATGTTCCAAGTAAATTATGTCCATTTTCCCGTCCTTTTCCACCGGATTATATTCAGGTACGCCACCTGAACTGTAACCAAAGAAAAATTTTGGAACGGATAATGGGGGATTGTAAAAATAGATTAATTGAATCACTCATAAACAAATGTTATGAGTGATTCAACGATTAGGTTAATTCAGTGTAAAAGCGGCAGCGATCGCCCCGCACAATAGATATACAAAATTCAACAGGCACACCATTGATATCATAAGCAGTTCGTTCAAGCAGAAGTGCAGGACGACCTTCCTCCGTTTGCAGATACTTACTTTCGTCAGCACGGATGAGAACGGGTTCAAATGCCTCGTTTGCTCTTGTTACTACGGTATTAAAATGTTGTGAAAATAAATCATATAAAGAAATTTCGCCTACCCTTTTTAGCTGCTCTATATCTGTAACAACATGTTTCGGAATAAAAGATGATTCCAATATAAACGGCTCATCTTCAGCACAGCGAAGGCGTTTCATTTCAATGACATTCACATCTTCGCTCAGCTGTAGCGCTTCTTTGATTTTGACATTCGGTTTGATTTCTTCTATTTTCAAAATGATATCCTTAGGGTTCAAGCCTTTTTCTTTCAATACTTTACTAAAACTATAAAATCCCATCAATGACTGCTGCAATTTTGGTTTTGCTACGAAGGTACCTTTTCCTTGGATTCGGTATAGAATCCCTTCCTGTACAAGCTCCTCAATCGCTTTTTTTGCCGTGTTGCGACTCACGCCAAATTGATCCATTAACTGGTTTTCTGATGGGATTTTATCACCAAGTGCCCAATGACCTTTTTCAATTGAATCCTTTAATCTTTCCATTAATTGATGATAAAGCGGAATTAGACTTTCATGCTGCAATGGTTTCATTTTACTAAACCAGCCTCCAAACTACACTAACGTTCTTTTAATAACCTAAATTATACCATTAATACTTAATGCGTCAATCTAACAAGCAGGTTCTATAACGGAATAGTTTCTACCAAACTATAATAATGATAGCTTATCAAAATCGTTATTAATATTTTCTACATTTGTAAAATAGTCAAAACTACGTTTAAAAATAAATCAAATATAAGGAAGTACGAGAACCTTCCCCACACTTTCTTACCCTGAAATTTTTACAAACCAGGGGCATGCTGTCTCTTTCAAGACATTATTTAGTCTTTGGATATTTTTTCTGCCGTTTTCTTGTAACCAAGCGCGTCCGGCTTGTTCACCATTTTCGGCAAATTGAGCGACACCATTTTTCCATGTTGCTCGGCCGCAGAGGACACCGTTGAAAGTTGAGCCAGATTTTTTCGCAAACGTCAGGGTTTCTTGAAACAATTCTGCACTTACGCCGGCGCTTAAGAAGATAAACGGCAGATTTGTTGCCTCACTTTGCTCTTTGAAATACGCAGCCGCTTTTTCCTTGCTGTAGGCTGTCTCACCTTCTGCGTAACCCTCTACAAACTGCATATCTACTGGAACTTCTACCTTTAATACGTCCACCTTGTATTGTGGTTTAGAGAATTCCCTCATGGCCTCGATAACCTTATGAGGCTTCACTTTGGCATACTCCATGCTTTTCACATCATCATTTTTGGCATCGTAAGTCACTATTTCAAGGAAGAACGGAATGTCTTCTACCGCACACTCAGATCCAACTCGTTCCATATAAACGTGCTTATAGTCATTAATTTTTTCATCTTCATCTACATCATAATACAATAAAAACTTAACTGCATCTGCTCCAGCTTCCTTCAGACGTCTAACGGACCACTCTGGCAATAAATCAGGCAATCGACCCTCGGTTGTTGCATCATAACCTGTTTTTTCATACGCCACTAATAACCCAGCGTCTGAATGACGGACTTTCGCAGCTGGCAGACCATATTCCGGATCCAATAGAATAGACGTTGCATATGGTGTTAACTCTTCAGAAACCAACTCTTTGAAGCGAATGATGCCCTCATCTCCGACATTATTCTCACTGCCAGCTACAATCATTTTCTTTAATGAGCCGCGTTGATCAATTGCCAAAGCTCCTATAATTCCATTTTCATCTGACAAACGTTTGAGAGCTGCTAATTTATTATTTGTTAATTTTAACATCAACAATCACCTCTATTAATCTATTTTAATAACCTCTACCATTTCAAAAAATTGACCGAACTTCTCCGGATCAATATAACCTGTTACCTCTTCCATCGTATTGAGCATGCCCGTCGTCATCGCAGTTTTCAGGATGTCCGAAACAGCTTGCTTTCGTTTCAGGGCAACCGCTAATCCCGCAACAGTTGCATCACCCGATCCAACAGGGTTCATGACCTCAATAGCTGGAATAGTAACCCGGTAATAATCTGCACCATGCTTGAGAAAAGAACCCGCCGCTCCCATCGAAACGACAATCCATTCAATCCCATGAAATAACTTATTGTTTAACAGTTGCTTCAAGCTGCTTGTGCTCTCCTCCACTTTCATGCCAAAAAGCTGGAACAGTTCTGAGATATTCGGTTTGATTGCAAAAGGTTTTACATGATGGTTCAAAACCTGTCGGAGCGGCTCTCCTGATGTATCAACAATTACGGGGATTCCCTTCTCCCGGCCGATTTCGACCATCTGACGGTAAAATCCAGACTCAAGACCTTTTGGCAAACTACCCGAAATCGTAACAATAGAAACTTCAGACAGCAGTTCCCGATATTTTTCTAAAAAGGCATCTCCTTCTTCCGCAGATAAACTTGGCCCGGATTCGAGGATTTCAGTCTGCTTGCCTTCATGAAGGATCGCGATACAGTTTCTTGATTCTTGATTGATTTTATAAAAATGATTCCTGATATCACTTTTCGTCAATTCTTGAATAATGTAATCGCCAATAGTCCCGCCAATGACGCCTGTGGCCAAAACGTCTTCGCCCATCTGTTTGACAACCCGGGCGACATTTAATCCTTTTCCGCCGGCAGTTTTTCGAACATTTTCCACACGATTTACATCATCTAGCTTAAAATCTTGAATTGGATAGGAAATATCAACGGATGGATTCATGGTGACAGCTAAAATCATCTTCCTCCCTCTTTCCCTAGCAAGTTTTCAGCTTGAAGCCAGCAAACCCCACCAAGATATGTGCCAGTTAAATCGAGATCCGGTGTTAATGCGATAAAATCGGCATCATAACTGTTCGTAACCTTATCGTATTCCCTATCGATGCCACTACTTTCTGCGGATGCTGTTCTTTCCATATAGAGGGATTTCTCGCTAGTCGCGATTCTCCAATCAACGACATTTTTGACAGCCTCTTTTACTTGCAAAATACTGCCCGCCATAATCTTTGTCCCTCCAATATCAATGCCTATTGCCATTTTCATGTTCCTGCACCTCTATTTATTCTAGTGTACCTGCTCATCTGTTTTAATAAATTGATGTAATCAAGAAGACAAGTGTTTCTTCCCAAAAAACGATTATAAGATTGGGTTGTTGGTACAAGTTAGAGCGAAAGAAAAACTAGATTATGAGAATAATAGTTAGATTGTTTTAAGTAATTCTATTATGTAACCATAGCTTATGGGTTTAACCCATTAAGATTAAAACATTTAATGCAACGCACTAAATGTTTTAATCTTCAGATAAATAACTCCGAAAACCTAGCCACTCTACAATATTCAGTTGTAGTTCCGTTCTATCCTATTCCTTATCCGGATGTGGGAGTCACAATTATTAGAATTATAGATTGCTCTATCCTTTATCGCTTTCATTAAATGCTAGACTCTTTGAATTTTGGACGTTCCGACTTTTGAAAACCTTTAATCGCTTCTTTACCAGTATTGATTGCTAAATCTCTTAATCCATCGATTTGAAGTCCGTCCTTTAATAAAACAGTTTCGAGGACCATCGCAAGATTTGTTCCGCCAACCACAGCAGAACCTTCCTTCCCATTCGTAAGTGAAACGGCTGTTTTAAACGGAGAACCACCAACTAAATCACATAAGACTAAGATAGATTCACATTTTTGTAATCTTGAAAAAGCCTCAAGTAGCTTTTTCTCAAGGTCGCATGTTGAATCGCATTCAAGAAAATCCACGTATTCCACATTGGGTTGATCTCCAACGATTAGTTTTACCGAAGATTGAAGACCAGTTGCAAACGATCCATGACCGCTAATAATCAAACCATTCATATTAATAATCCTCCTAACATGCTAAATATTATAAAATGGTTCCAAATGGAAATGGAATTTTACCAATAATACCGATGATAACAGTAATGATAATTAGCTTAACTGGAGAAAATCCCTTTTTTAATAGATAGTACATTAATAAAGTGTATGCCAAAGGCAATAAGTTTGGTATGAGTTTATCGAGTAAATCCTTTTGTAGAGCAATTTTTGCCTTACCAGCATGGATCACTAAACTTGATTCTAACTTTACGAATGAGGCAATCAATGCGCCAACAACTGTTACCCCAACAATAGATGCTGCGTGTGCTACTTTTTTAGTATTTTCCTTTAAAGAACTGATAGCATTTGTTCCGGCACTATAACCGTAATGCATTAACCCAAATCTAAGAGCGAAATGAACTGTGTTAAAAATTAATAGAAAGACCACTGCCCCCATAGGGTTTCCATCTTGCCCAAGTGAAGCACCTATACCAACACAAATGGGAAGGAGGGTCAGCCAGAATAGGGCATCACCAATTCCACCAAGCGGTCCCATCATGGCTACTCGAATAGATCTAATCATATTTCGATTTTGTTTCTTTTCCTCCATCGCAAGGACAATCCCCATAATAATGTTTACAAGGAATGGATGCGTGTTGAAAAATTCCATATGACTTTTCATCGATTCACTTAAATCATGCTTATTTTTGTGGATTTTTTTCAATCCTGGCAAAATCGAATATAACCACCCTGCGGCCTGCATTCTTTCATAGTTAAATGACGCTTGAAGTAAAAGAGATCGCCATACCATCTTGTTTAAATCTTTTTTAGTTAAAACCTTTTCTGTGGCAACGTCTTGATAATATTCCGGACTGCTCGTATGATCCATTATCGTTTCTACTTGTTTAGATTCCACGTTTTGCCCCTCCCCTTACTGATCCATCACCAGAATTTACTTTGAAGTAATCGTATAGCGCGATGGCAATCCCAATTAAAGCAACAGCAATAACTGGCATTTTCATATATGTGACTAAAATAAATCCGACGATTAAAAAGGCAACGTATTGTTTTTTCAACATAATTTTTAATAGCATCGCAAAACCAATTGCGGCCATCATCCCCCCAGCAACACCCAGGCCACTAATAAGCCATTTTGGTAAAACCTCTACGACCCCTTTAGCACTTTCTGCGCCAAAATAAATTGGTAAAAAAGCAATAACAAAATAGAATATAAATAATGTAAGAATTCCAAAATAATTAATCCGTTCAATTCCCTTTGTGTTAGCCTCTTGTGCATATTGGTCAGCTTTATGCATGACCGGAGAAAAAGCAGTAAACATGAGAGTTATACATGCCTGAACTGCAACTGCAAACGGAACAGCAATACCGATTGCCACTGTTGGCTCTTGTCCTGTCAAAATCGCAAACGATGTTCCGATTATTCCTCCAATAACAACATTTGGCGGCTGTGCCCCAGCGAGCGGCACCATACCAGCCCACACTAACTCCATAGCAGCACCTGTCATAACCCCCGTCGTTACATCCCCAAAAATCAAACCAATAATGACACCGGTTACAATCGGCCGGTGAATGTGAAACAATCCGTTAAACAGGTCTATTCCTGCAATTCCAGCCCATATGGCAACTAATAAAGCTTGAAGCAGCATGTGATTATCCATTCATTCTCACTTCTTTCTATAAGTGTTTATAAATATCATCTGGTCTTTCATCTGGAACACGGCGTACCTCAAGTTTCGCCCCCAAGTCACGCAGCTTCCTAAATGACTCTTTATCATCTGCATCAACAGACACGGTGGAGAATAATTGTGTTTTCCCTTGAGAAAAATGCATATTTCCAATATTCACCTTGTCAATTGGCACACCGCCCTCTACAAGTCGCAACGCATCTTGTGGTGTTTTTACAACTAAAAAGATATGCTGTTCATCTGCTGCATTGTGGATCACATCAATGGTAGTCTGGATTGAGAAAAAGCGAATTCCGATTGACCCAGGGACAACCATTTCCATTAAATCCTGTTGTACCTCATCTTCAGACACTTCATCATTTGCGACGACAATTAAATTGGCTCCTAAATGATTAACCCATGTAACTCCTACTTGACCATGAACCAATCGGTTATCGATTCTTGTTAGCAAAATATTCGGCATGATGTTACCCCCTATAAATATGATGGATGGAATAAATATATTTTTACTCCTTTAACAACCCGGTTTACCATACCAGATGGTGATGGGTTATCTAGAGTTATTCCCAAATAAATCGAATGGAAGAATGTAAAAAGCAGACCATAAAGCAAATAGTTCAAGGAAAGAAAATATCAACGAATGGATTCATCGTGACAGCTAAAATCATCGCACTCCCCCTTTCCGTAAATGGTAACGACAAGCACCATCAAGGTACGTCGCTATTAATTCCAGTTCAGGATTCAACACAATAAAGTCAGCAGCATAACCCTTAGCAATTTTCCCGCATTCCCCATCCATCCCAATACTTTTAGCAGGTGCGGTGCTCGCCATATAGATCGCTTCCTCTGGGGTGGCAATCCCCCAATCAACAACATTTTTCACTGCATCTTTCAGCTGTAAAACACTGCCTGCTAAACTGCCACCCTCGATACGAGCGGCACCACCTATTACCTCTACAGCATATTCTCCAAGCTGATAGGTTCCTTCCGGCATTCCCCCAGCCATCATACAATCAGTGACTAAAACAGTTTGATCTCTGCCGCGTACATTCATTAAAATATTGGCGGTAGCAGGATGAACATGGTGTCCGTCACAAATGATTTCCGCAAAAACATCTTTTAGATTCATAGCAGCGCCGGCCATCCCTGGCTCACGATGGTGCAGCGGACTCATTCCATTGAACGTATGAACAAAAATCGAAGCCCCTCTCTCAACTGCTTGCTTTGCTTCTTCATAAGTTGCATCACTGTGAGCTAACGCTACAGCTATGTCTTCACCGACAGCATATTCAATAAATTCTGCTGCACCTTTTCTTTCAGGTGCAATCGCGATTTTTTTAATAGAATCATTGGATAATCTCTGCCAAGCTTTCAACTTTTCAACGGATGGGTCACAAAAATATTTCGTATTTTGTGCCCCTTTATGTTTTTCGGTAAAAAATGGTCCTTCTAAAAAAATACCTTTAATCTTGGCTCCCCTGACTTTCGTATAATTGGTACCAATCATTTCAGTTACGTGATCCAACGCTTCTGTTGAAGAGGTTAAGGTTGTCGGCAAAAACGAAGTAACTCCGCAAGAAAGAAGTCCTTCAGATATCTCATTCAATCCTTGAAAATCATTGTCCATAACGTCGTGATTTTGAAATCCATGAATATGTGTATCTACTAAACCAGGTGCAATCCAATGCCCCGCGTAATCAATGATTTCTGCCGCTTCATCAGACTGGTTTTCAGAAAAAACACCGAATTTCCCATCTTTTATTTCCAAAAAACCAGGCCCTACGACCTTCCCCTCAAGAAAAAACTGATCGGCAAAAATAAACATCGGCTCGCTGCTCTCTCTATCCAAATTACTGGTATTCATAGATGGTTACACCTTTAACGACACGGTTCACTGTTCCTGTGGGAGATGGGTTATCCGGTGTATTTCCGACTTTTATCGACGCCAGCAGTGAAACCGTCTGGCCAACCATGACAAAAGGTAAGGCCAAGTAAGCATCTGGTATAGATTGGGCCTCCCTGTCGAAACTAAATGTGTTCCCATCATAATTGGTTTCTCCATCAACCTCGATGGCACATATATAGCTTGCAATGTTTTCCTGCTTCATTTCTTTTAACATATCTAAATCGTATTGACGTGTATAAGGTTGGTTGGAAACAAACACAAAAGCCACGGACTTTTCATCCACAAATGATTTAGGACCATGCCGGAAGCCTAACGGTGAATCAAAAGCAGTGACAATTTTTCCAGCTGTCAGTTCTAATAATTTCAATTGTGCTTCTCTCGTTAAACCTTCTAAACTGCCAGATCCTAAGTAAATGATGCGGTCAAAATCACGATTGATAATCGCTTCAATGACGTCTTCTCTTTGAATGACACTTTCACCCATTTGCTGAATCATTTTTACAATGGCCGCTTTTTCTTCGAGGGACTTAGAATCAAAAACGAGCAAAGTCGATAGTGCCATGCACGTATAACTTCCCGTCATCGCAAATCCTTGATCATTCGATTTTTCAGGCATCAAAAGCAATAAATTTTTTTCATCCCCTGCTGCTCGATTGGCCAATTGACCATCCTTATTACAAGTAATTGTTAGATGATACAAATCGGTCACAATTTGCTCCGTTAATTGGACGGCAGCAACACTTTCCGGGCTGTTTCCGCTTCTTGCAAACGAAACGAGTAAGGTTGGAAAATCCGCTTTTAGGAATTGATAAGGATTGGATACCAAGGTGGTTGTCGGAATACTAAGCAATTCCCACTGTTTTTCATCCACTTTTTCTTTTAGATATGGGGTAACGAGATCACCGACGTAGGCAGATGTTCCAGCACCGGTAAAAATAACGCGAATCCGGTCGTGTTTCATTGATATTTTTAGTAAAAACTTTTCAATCTCACTGCTTCTATCCGTATACAGTGCAAAGGTTTCAGCCCATAGATCAGGCTGCTGCTTTATCTCTGCGGTTGTGATTTGTGCACCTAGTGGTACTAATTTTTCTTGACTGAATGTAAACATATACGAACACTCCTCTTTAAATTCTTTCGAATACTCGCCATCCTGCGCCAACAACACCATTATTATTCAAGTTTAACTGCGCATCTGTTGAAAAAATCGATGTAATTTGGAAGACGAGTTTGCTTCAAAAAATCCATTCCATGCCCTTTGTAACATCGGGTTGATGGTATAAGTTAAACGGAAGAAAAACTCATAGTTTTTACACTATGAGAATACTCTGAATATTGTAATTAGTTATATTATACCACTTCGAAATATAGGGTCAACCCAACAAGTTAAAAAACTTTTAATTTTCAGGGAAAAGATTTCGACAGCCTCTCCCCTTACCAAGCCATTTAATTCTCCTGTTTTTTGTAACATACAAATTATTAATACAATTCAAATACACATTAAACGGATTGATGAATCAATCGTACATTTTAAAAGGAGAAAAGAAATCATCCTCTTATAGAGATTTCTCTTCTCTCAGTGAACCCTTCGCTTCTAAGTTTTTTTATTGGCTTTTTTGCTTCAACTGGGATAAAATAGCCGCAAAGTTTTGTGTGAAATCAGAAGACGCTTCATCTATTTCAGGTTGTGCTGAATTAGGATTTTTATATACATTTACAACTTTATCCTTTAAAGCATTAAATCCTGAGCTGTCTAAACTTTTCTTTGAATAAGGCTTATCATCGAAAAGAGTCATTTCTTTGTAAGCAGCGGCTAATTTTGAAAAATCCGCAGCTCCTTCATTGTACTTATACAACTTTATTTCGGCAGCCGATGCAAATGTATTAGCCAGATTGCCATATGTTTCCATGATGTATAATCTATAGAACTTAGCTTCAACTGGTTGATCGAACTTAATTAAAGTACTTCCGCCATCCTGCATTTCTCCAGATTTCATAGTTTTCCAGCTGCCATCGTCGTTCGTATCCGAAACTTGTAATTCATACTTTTTCACGTTCCCGTTTCCGTTTCTGCTTACATACTCGTAAGCAGAAACAGGTTTAACTTCCGGCATTTCAATGGTTAACCAATGAGGTGCTACAGGGCTTGCTCCATTGTACTGCGTGTGCCACCATGTAGAGGTTTTCCCGTCTAATACATTAGTTGCCGGTCCTTCATTTCCCCCGGCTTTTTGCTCCTCTGAATCTGCAGATGCCTTAAATCCAGTTCTGTCCAATTCCTTATATCCAGGCGTTAAATTAAGATCTTCATAAGATTTTTTTGCCTCATCATACGCTGCTGCTTCATTTTTAATTTCTACATCTGCAATCTGCAGATTCGTTTGTTTACTGCCGAGGGTGATTTTTCCTTTTGGCAATGAGAATCTATCTTTAACGTATTTTGATGACAAGAGTTCTCCATCTAAATAGAGCTTAATCATCCCATTTGCTTCTCTAATTGCCTTTACATCATGCAGGGTTCCATCGTTAACTTTCCCCTTAACCGTTTCATTTGTTGTGGTTGGTTTGTATTCTGTCGTTCCAAAAGTTCCAGTCGCCTTTTCAGCAACAGTCGTTACATTCGTCTTTGAATTGACAACATCGTCTCCTACAGTAAAGTTGAGATATCCGTTTTCGTCAATCGCAATAGAATAGGCACCTTCCTGGTTTAAAATGACTTGGTTATTACCTGAAGATCTAAACTTAAATGAGATAGAAAAGTCGTCTGTTCCTACCAATGGAATTTGTTTCTTAAATTTATATTCTTTATGATTGATGCTGTACAAGTCAATATTTGCTTTTCCAAAATGGAAAGTCTCCAAGCTTTCTCCATTCTCAACATCCGTTTTCTCTAACAGCTTTGCCGCATAGCCATTTGCATACCCATGGAAATCCTTCTTGGTAGCAGTAGGAGTACCCCAGATATTTTCGACGTTAATGTCTACTTTGTTTTCCTTACCAATCTGTTTAGCATTGGTAACCTCAATGGATCGATAATCTTCCAAAATAGTTGCATCTGCATGCTTCCCATTAACAGTAATAGTTGGATTCTGAATCCTCTGATCAAATTTTACTCGCACAGTATTCTCTTTTGTATTCTTTACAGAGATAACCTTGGCAGGTGTCTGATCTTTGCTGGTAACTTGATAGATTCTTGACTCATGAGGGGCTAGGGTTACTGTTAACGTATCGCCATAGCTCTTCTTCTCCACTTTGGTTTCATCAACTCTTGGCAGAGTCTGTACCATTTTTGCATTATCTAAATCCGTTGGAACACCTACAGTATTATCTAATGTCAGCGTATAGCTTTGTTCTTTATTGCTGGCATTTCTAAATGAAACAATTCCTTCGCCACTGTTCCAGGCCGAATAGCCGTAAACTCCACCTTGATCTGGCCGCTTCCCAAATAGTTTTGCTTTTTCAAGCGTCTTTGAATGACTTTCGGCCCACTCCAATACATCAGCTGTTATTCTCCATTTGGCATCATTCATCATACTCGGTGAAAAATATAATTCCCAAAATGCCGTTCCTCTTGTCGCATTGATCATCAAATAATTTCTAAAATCATCATCGGTAAAGTTTATCCCTGCAGAAACTCCGTAAATCGGGTCATGGTTATATACATTTTTCAACGGGAACTGCAGATCATTTTTCTTAAAAATGTTAAAGTAAACATTGTCTCTGTATGACATCATTTGTTCTGCCTGGGTTCCGCCGTAGGTGCTCAAAAATCCATTGTCACCGGAGTCTTGAATCCAAATCGTATTTGCCCACTGCAGCAACCACGGACTTGGGTTTACATAGCAGGTAAGGTTTAAAAATAGACCCCTGCCTTTTTCTTCCCTTTCTTGTCTCATGGATTTAAAGGTATCAATCCATGTTTCCCAAAGATCTGATGTATAATACATATTGTGGTCGCCGCCAACCATGTGCTGATTGTCTTTATCGGCTGAAGGTCTCACAGCAAATCCATCTAGCTTCCAATATTCAATATCAAATCTGTTTTGATAATCTAAGAAGATCTTCGTCAGATTGTTTACATATGTTTTGGAGCCTACGTCTACGCTTTTCCAATAATCATTGGTCACATGTCCTGTGCCATTCTTTTCAAGAAATTCGGCAAACCCGCCAAAGTAATTGTAGCCGCCTTGAGGGCCAAGCCACAGTCCAAACGTTGAGCCAAACTTCTTTGCCATATCACTGGCCGGATATAATTCATTAGGAAATTTGTTGTTGAATTCCCAGAATCCAGTTTTATTATCATATGGCGCTTTCGTTTCCTGTCCAGTGGAATTAACAGTTTCATAGGCATTCCAGCCATCATCTACAACATAAGAATCCAAAGGCGCTACTCCATTTTTGCTTAACTCTTTTTCCGTACCATAGAATGAATTAGCGATACTCTCATCTGTAATATCCATCATATTGTCATACCAGGAATTATATTGCTTTCGGAATTCCGTCTTTGTAGCAATATCATTGATATAGGCGAAAAAGTCAGTTTGAACGACGTCTTTATCCGTTCCGGCTGCAGCACCCATGACGCTATTCCAAGTCGTAAAGCTTCCATCCGTATTAAGCTGCTTGTCTTCTGCCAGCTTTTTAAAATTCTTGCCTGAGTAATACCGTACCTGCATCGTGTTATTTACTACATCTGTGTCTGAGGCAGGAAATTCTGATCCAAAGAACATACCATTTGCATAAATTGGCTGCCCCAAAACTAATTCATATTGTCCAATCCACATGGAGGAAATATCCTTTAGCGGCGGGTGATGGAATAGCCCTTCCACGTTTTTGGGCAGTGCGAATTGATCCACATCGATGTAGTCAAAGGCGATATCTTTATTTGAAGATGTAATTTCAAGATTACTTCTTAAATAAGGAGCATTGTCCTCTACAAATACGTTGTACTTAATGGTCCATACCGAGTTATACTTTTCATACTCTTCAAACACGAATTGAATTCGTTTCCCCGTTTTGTATTTTTCTTCATTTACTTGTTTAATCGTTAATTCACTTGACTTAATCATTCTTTTACTAGTGTCTCCAGGATCGTTGTTATCTTGTCGAGTGGTATCCTCAAACAGGTAAATTTCAGCACCGGTAAATGAAATATCATTTGTTAATGCACCACTTAATTGAACAATCTTTACGTATCTTGCTGTTTTCGCCTCTGTTAAATTTCCATAGACCATATCTCCCACATTGTAGAGATTATCTACTTTGTGCAGGTTAAAGTCTTTGGACGAAAATTCTCCCGTGCCTGCATCTGTCCAATTTTTCCCGTCGCTGCTAACCTTAATTTCATATTTTCCTATTGTTCCATTGATCCCATATGCCTGGTCTTGGAATCCTGGTCTTTTTTGATAGCCAAACGATCCAATTGTTTTTTCTTCCTTTAAGTCAATCACAACTTCATATGGCCATGCCTTGTTTCCATCCGAAAAGTCTACGTAAGTGTTGTGATCGCCATCCAGCATGGTTGCACCATCTTTGGCTTTTCCGACAGAATCATTGACTGTTGCCGTCCAATTTGTTCTGTCAAGCTGAATTTTCGGTTTGTGCGCATCAGGAATTTGTGCGTTTATCTCTTTTGACGGCTCTTCAGGTGTTTGCTTCTCGGAGACCAAATGGATGGCAAAGTCCTCCGAACCTCCTTCAGGAACCAAGTCCTTTCCAATTCTTTTGTTAGAGACTATTTTTGTCTTCAACTTGGAATCGGATACATCAATAACTCTTTTGATTGCATCATTTCCAATTTCTACTTTGTCCTTTTCTATGTTTACAAAACTTGACCCGGCAGCTGAAACTTTTGTTGAACTTGAGTTACTGCCAATCGGGAGTATAACGCTCACCACAATGGCAGTAGATAAGAACAGCGACAGCATCTTTTTCATATACATCTTAATTTTCTCCCCAATCATAATAAAGATTGTGGTGTTAGGGTTAATGGGTTAACCCTAACACCACTAAGGTAATAAGAGATGTTTATGTTTATTTCTCTACCTAAGCAGGATTCTTTACAAAGACTTCTGCCTCTGCAACAGACAACATAAGAGGCCCACTGTGCGATTCCTCAAAGTTAATCGATAACTTTGTAAATTTAGTTCCAGTAGGTATAGCAGCCTCTGTTAAATCGAAAGTTACTGATTTATCGTCGAATTTAACACTTTTTGCACCTAGATCATACTCTTTCCCAGATTCAGTATATACTTTGGCACTTAGTGTTTTAATTTTTCCGTTCGTGTATTGCGGGCGATTATAAACGATAAATTTAGTCAATTCTTGTGGTTTAGTAAAGTTGAAATCCACGGGTAACGGTAGTGAAATTCCTTCATTCCCAGTGAGACTCCATTTCAATTCCGCCAATGAACTTTCACTTATCTCACCGTCAATCAGGTTGGCAAAAGCTAGTGCACCGCCCTGCATCTTTTCCCCTTCACCAGTAACCGTCATATCTTTATTTGATAATTGTAGTTCCTTAGGCTCTTGTGGTTGTTCCACCTCTCCAGGTTCTTGGCCAGGATTTAAAACCTCTCCTATTTTATCAATAGTATCAAAGGCTGTATTAATCAGTAATGATCTTGTTATCGGCATATCAAAATTAATATCTTTCTTAGCCTTTAACTTAATCGTAGCTAATGTCTTTGTACCTTCTAATGTATTTTGTGTTCCCTTGTTAGAAAATGCAGCCATAATTCGTTGTTCAGGCTTTCCGATCCCCGCAAGTAAAGAATAGTTCAACAGATTAGCAGTTTCATTGGAAGCCGAAACAATATTTGCACCGCAAGTCCCGTCAGGCTTACACTCTTTCACTAATTCATATTTGTTCGGATCTAGCTTTAGTTCTAAGTTGAATGCATTAATATCCTTTAATCCTGCACCTATTATTTCTACTGAAAATTCCTCTCCTGCTTTTAACTCCTTCTTACTAGGTCTAATATCCAATAATCCGGCAATTGGTTTGCCTGTTGCTTGAAGTGGGTTTTGACCCAATTGTGATGCTACATACATTAAATCGTATGCGTCTATTACACCATTGAAATTAATATCCACCTTTGAAACCTGTTCCCAAGCTTCAGTTTGATCGACACCCATATAGCTTGCAAAGAAGAGAAGGTCATCTTCATCAATTTTTCCATTTGGTATATTTTCACCAACAACCGTTCCTTCAGTTTTATCCTTTTTGTACGGTCTGAATTCCATTGCACTTCCAAAGCCGCCTACAGAGTTTGTAATGGTCAACTTAATATACCTTGCAGTAATATTCCCCTGAAAATCAATGACTTTCGTTTCGTCATTTCTCTCAAATGTTCCATCAGTGATGATGTTTTTATAAGTTTTTCCATCTAGACTTACATCTAAATTGTATTTTAATATCGTACCATTCCCTGCATCTGGTCTTGGAATATACTCAAGCTTATCTAATTCATAAGCTAACTTCATATCAATCTCAAATGTATGTGGCAGTTTATTGCCCGAATCTCCCCACGCAGTATGCCACTTTGTTTCATCCTTTCCATCAACAGCTAGAGATGCTTCTTCCCCTGGCTGTTCACTATTTGCTTTTGCAGTCATATCTTTAGGAACATTTCTGTATCGGTCAAGCTTCGTTTTTATTTTGATCTCATCACTCCAGCCTGATGATCCTTTTGTATTTGTTGCTCTTATTCGATAAGAATGTTCTGTATCGGATGTCAAACTTGTATGGAGATAGAATGGTGCTTGCCCACTATCACTTGCCTTAAACACATTTGTATGAACCACACCATCAATCATTAAATCATATGTTGTATTCGAACCATCAACCTTGTTCCAATCTAATTTAATATCTCTATCTGTTATGTTTGCCTCATCAGCTTTAAGCCCTGATGGAATAGTCGGTACTTCTTTATCTACTACATCCTTCTTTTGAGTATTATCAAATCCATCTACTGTAAAAGTTATTTTATTTTTCGTGATATCTGTTTTTCCTACTTTAATATAAAGCTTTGGTGATGTAATAATTTCAGTCTGTTCAAACGCTGAGCCTTTTGTAGCATATTTGTTCAGGTTTGGACTTTCATTATAGAAATACACATTTTCTGATTTGTTATATTCCTCTTCACTTGTAACTTTCCTTAATTTAACATCTTTATTTCCAACCTTAACCTTTACATTCTTTGGGTTTACACGCGTATTGACAATCGCTTCTGTGCCCCTGTCTTTAACCATCCCTTTATAGCCTTTTCCTTTTGCAGCATCAACAGTGATAACAGCTTTTTCCTTGCTTACCTTTGAAGTGACCTTCGTTGTTGTATTTTTCTTTTCCTTATACTCAACAGTTTTACCATCATCTTCATATAGGGTAAACTCTGATTCTCCCGATGGATAAACATCAAATATTCTATTTTCCGAACCATTTAATTCATTAATAGAATTATTTTCTGGTGCCATTGGAATAATTGCACCAGCCTTAACAAATACAGGAGTCTTCCATAGTGGAGCATTAAAATTATGAAGGACCGAACCTCCCTGATATTGCTCACCTGTAAAATAATCGATCCAAACTTGATCTTTATCTGGAAGATAAATATCGTTCCTTACTTCAGCATCATTAGAGTTTCCATCATATATTGGCGCTACTAATAGATTTGGCCCCCACATATATTGATACTGTGTTTGTGTCCCGTACGTATACGGATCATTCGGAGCTTCTAACATCATCCCTCGAACCATCGGCATGGATTTTGATGTAGATTCCTCAGCAATCGTGTATATATAAGGCATCATTTGTGACTTTAATTTTAAGTACATCCGATTAATCGATGCATAAGGTTCACCATAATTCCATGGATTTTTAGACTTACTGTAATCATTACCTCCTGATGCCCAGCCGT
Source organism: Bacillus hominis (assembly GCF_030348325.1). Taxonomy (NCBI): domain Bacteria; kingdom Bacillati; phylum Bacillota; class Bacilli; order Caryophanales; family Bacillaceae; genus Bacillus; species Bacillus hominis. The sequence continues at coordinate 1,014,094 of NZ_JAUCFS010000005.1, read as the reverse complement.
CCATATCGATTTGGATAGGAGTGAATGCTTTCCATTGGAAATCACGTGTCTGTACTTTTGGATCTCCGCCAAATATACCATCCATATCTGAACCAACGTTTGGATTTCCTGATAAACCTGCGCCAATGTAAGTAGGGATATGCATTCTTATGTACTCCCAATTACCGCCATATTGGTCTCCTGACCATAATGTAGCATAACGCTGAGTACCAGCCCACCCATCTAGCGAAATAACAAATGGACGTGCGCCACCTGAATTCTCTGCTTTTTGAATTCCTTCGGCTGCTTGTCGTGTGGCATTTAAGGCCATGGAATATCCTTCCCAAACCCATGCAACATCCGTCTTTATTGCTCTTACACCGGCTTTTACTTCCCCATCAAGATCTCTGCGTAATGGACTATCTTCAGGTAAATTAGGATCTGGATAAAGACTGCTTTGTGTCCATAAACCTACCTCTACTTTCTGATCATTTGCTTTATCAACAAATTGCTCCAAATTATTTAATCCGCCATATCCGCATCCATAGCCGTCATTTGGTAATATCCATCCTAAAGGCATATCATTATCTGCATATTGATTTACTGTATTTAATCCATTATTTAGGAGTGTTCGTTGGTCCTTATGACCATTATGAGTTCCATTAAAACAGTCAGCATGCCCTAAATAGAAACCAGATTTTGGCATAAGGGCCGGTTTCCCGGTTAATTCGGTATATTCGTTAATGATGTTTGGAATGGAATCATCTACAAAATAATAAGCATCAAATCTGTCTTCATTGTGTGCAAAGGTAGACATTTTGGTAAAATCATAAACGCCCGGCTTAAAAGTATTTCGCATGACTCCGTAGCCCTCAGTGCTTAAATAGAAAGGAACTGGACTTGATGCAGCTCCTGCATCCCAACCTCCCCCGACTGCAATATTTATGGAATTATTCTTATGGGCATAAAACCCATTCTGTTGACCTCCACCATAAAAATATTCACTTTCTTTTGTATCGAGGGTTTGAACCGTACTTCCGCTCGAATGTTTTAGCGGTTCACTTTCACTCCAAAGAGTCTTTGCTCTTTTCTTATCGTACAGGCTCATCTTTGAGGTATCTTTATCTACTCTTAACTCTAAAGCATTAGTAGATATTTTATAGACCTTGTTATCTCTTTCATCGACCCTAATGTCAATTGATCCATATTCCTTTTTGTAATCGCTAACATTCTTATCGATAATTTTCGTCTCATGCTCAGGTTTATTTGGAGTTGGATATTCTTCAAAAACACCCTTTGGGTCCAAATGCAATCGAAAAACATTATTTTTTAGAAAGTTAATTTTTATTTTTTCTCCTGTTTTCAAGTCAAAGTATACGTTATTTCCTTCTTTTGTAACCTTAGTAATTTTACCTATAGTCTTATAGATTTGATTATCAGAAACGTTATTAATGGAGTAATTCTTTTTAGTTGCAGTAGCAGATGCTGTTGGAAGCATAGAAAACAGCATACCCACTGATAAGGACACGGTTACCAGTTTTTTCAACCCAGCTCGACGTCTTAACATATTCTACCTCCAAATGTAATAATGGTTTATCAAAAATGAATTCCAATAGTTTTTAACTCTTCGTATGGATAATTGGCATATCAATTCCCAGTGAATCCAATCGCAAGAGAAGAAAGACATTCCCCTTAAAAACTTGCAATTTGTCCTGTTCATGAATAACAATCTTTTTTGACTTGCAAAAAATCATTTGTACCCCTGCCCTTCTATAGTTTATATACATTTATAAATGTATATAAACTTGATTAAATAAGGCCTTTATAATGTCATAGTTTGAGAGTATATATAATGAAAAATGGTATACTAGCAGATCACGTAAAATCTATATTGGTAGGGAATTTGCGATTAAGAAATGATCGTCGATGAATGTTAGAGGGATGTGTTGTCATTATCAATTTAGCCTTTCGTTGCCTTTGTTATTTGTAATGCCCTTGCTGCCTACTGGAATGCATTTTCTGTTCTTATTTCTAACATAAGATCCATTTCCTCCTTTCTTCCAGTTTTAATTGAGTGAATTTTCTTACTTTTATAACATATAATAAATCGGGTTGATGGGTCAACCCTTTAATGAAAATATTCTGATAGGGATAACGTCACATCACTGCTTAGATGTTTAAAAGTTAATATGGTGGTACGTTCCCATTGATTTTCTATGAATACAATAAGCTGAAACTTTAATCAGGGGGTTTTCCCCCCACAAATAGCGACATAAAATAAAAAATATGAGTAGAAATACAAATAAAAAGAAGGCATCCTAAATGTTGTAATTTAGAATGCCTTCTTTTTATAAAACAAATTAATTTTTAGTAAGCAATCGCATACGATAACAATTCATCGTCACTTCCCCAAGCCTTTGCAATAATTGATAATTCGCATACGCTCCGACCGGGGCACCGATTATCGGGACAAGCTGAAGCATTTTCGCTAAATCGATATAGTCTCGGTACTCTGTTTGGAACTTTTCCCAGTCCATATGATTTTCTTCTTCTGTATCCCACGTTTCAATTGCTTTCCATACTTCTTTTCGGTGATCGTCACTTGAAAAAGCAAGCTGGAAAACGTGAAGAATAAAGAGGCGTTCTTCTTTGTCGCTCGTATCAAACCCGTACAATGTTGCTGCATCAAATAAAAACTTTATTTTAATGGTGAGTAAAAGCGGAAAATCAGCAAGACCGAGAAGAATTCCACCTGCTCCCGTTCCTGCTCCTTCTGCCGCTGCTATTTTTTTGTACTCATCCATTTTTTTACGTACTTCATCGTCTCGTCTTTGCAGTGACCAGTTCGTCTCTTTTAATTTCGGCTTTATAAAATTTGATCCGGCACTAATCGTTTGCACCATCATCCGAATCGTTTCTGTTAACACTTTTTGTACTTTCGCCGGAATGAGCTGTTGTACTTTCGTCTGCACTTTTTTTGAGAACCGTGTCATCATAGAAGAATCTTTCATGAATGTAGCTTTCCACTGCTCCAATTCTTTTATAACCTTCTCTTCATATGTAATCATAGGTTCATTCCTTTCAGTTTAAACGCTCAATGCGTTTCGCACTGTATTGATAAACGAAACCAATACTAAATAATATGCTTACGACAAATAAAATACCGGTCATTATGAAATCTTTCGTCGCAAGTGCAAATAAAATTGTAAATACAATGCTGCCGATAATAAGAATCGCATTTAATAAAGTAAGAAAATCTTCCTTCTTCTCGTCTTCCCCTACTGGATACAAATCAAGCCAAATCTTCATTCGGTAATGTTTCCATAAGGTTAATAACTGATAACCGATTAAGTATAAGAAGATAAGACTTACGATAAAACGTCCATATAAAAATGGAATGAAGTAAAGAATAATCCCGCCAAGAGCGAGCAGGCGCACATATAATCCGAAATAGTTACCCGATCTTAAGAACGTTCTCGTATATAAGTATAAATATGTACGCTTTTCGCCAATTATCGAAAGAATGAAATCAAGCCATTTTCTACGGGATACTCTCTCTTTTAATGCTGGTACATCAACGAACATATTCGCAATGCGGTATAGCAGCATCATTTTTTTACCTTCTTCAGAAATTAAATACTCCCAGTTCAGCGGCTTTCCCTTCACCTTTTGATGCATAACAGCAAGGTATAGCGCCATTAAAAAGACAATTACACCGGTAAAAATGACTGAAGTACGTTCTACAAGGAAGTACACAAATAAGCCGTTTAAAATAAAACGAATGAACCAATCTGCTTTTTGTACATTTTGATCTGTTAAAAATGACTTTTCCCACGCTACAAATAAATTCCACGCCTTTACAATGACGAACGCGAGTACAATCCATATGTAAGCCGCTCCCGTTTGTTTCATTTGCTGGAAGTATAACGGGGCAAGCGCAGCTGCTACGATTGCGATTATGTATAACTGAATCATAAACGTAAAGAGAAATGCCTTTGTAAAGTAAGGCTTTAACTTTTCTTCAACTGGCAGCAAATAAACGAGATCTGCTTCTTTTAATAACGTTTGTATGGATCCAGCTGTTAGTACGAGGCCAAGTAAGACTGCCATAACAATCGCTGTCGGAAACGAAGGTGTTAACGTTTGTAACCACTGCTGGTAATAATACGCTCCTGCGCCGATGATGAATACGAAAATAAATTTCAAATGATCATTAAATACGTATTTACTATATGTACGAACTTCTTTTAGAAAGTGCCGAAATCGTTCTTTCCATAACGCTGTGCTATTCATAATCTTCTTCCTTTGTTAATGCAATGTAAATATCATCTAACGTTGCACCAGGCATATTAAATTGTGATTGTAATTCAGCCAACGTTCCTTTCGCTCGCACTTCACCTTGATGCAAAATAATGAATGAATCACAATAACGCTCTGCTGTCGCTAAAATATGTGTACTCATTAAAATACCTGCACCACTCTTTTTCATTTGATCCATCATTTGAAGAAGTGATTGGATCGCTAATGGATCAAGACCAACGAACGGTTCGTCCACAATGTAAAGAGATGGTTCCACTAAAAACGCACTCATAATCATTACTTTTTGTTTCATCCCTTTTGAGAAATGAGACGGGAACCATTTCAAACGATTTTTCATGCGAAATTCTTGTAATAATTGTCCTACGCGTTCTTCATATTGTTTTTCATCTACGCCGTACGCCATCGCTGTTAATTTTAAATGTTCTTCTAGCGTTAACTCATCATATAATACTGGCGTTTCTGGAATGAAGGAGAAACTAGAACGGTACGCTGTCATATCATCACGAATTGTTTTCCCGTTAATTGTGACAGTTCCTTTTTTCGGTTCCATTAAACCGATGATATGTTTAATTGTCGTACTTTTACCAGCACCATTTAAACCGATTAAGCCGACAAGTTCGCCTTTATTAACAGAGAACGAAACATTTTGCAGTACAGGTCGTTTCGTATATCCTCCTGTAACATTGTCTACACGCAATAACTCGCTCATACGACACCACTTTCTTCATTTATATTCATTCTCTTTTGTAAGAAATGTATATACTCATCTTACCAAAAATCATGGTGCACTACATAGTATCGATGCCTTCAAAAAAAAATTTAAATTTATTAGCATATATTTTTACGAAAGCGGACATCATAATTAGTGAGGAAGGAACACATTGAAAAAGCAACCACCAATTGATGAGTACAACAACATAGTGAAGTCATCATGAAATGGGGTGTCCAAGTTGGACAATGAAATTTACACATAACCAGATAATTTGTTTCATTTTCGAAACGGGGTGTCTCCGAAAGAGCATATACTGTTTTAAAAAATAAACAATTTCATTTTAAAAAAAGATTGCAATTCATTTCACTTGAAAATGGGGTGTCTACGGCAGAAACTTTAGCCGATTTACCGTGCATTTCTTAAATAAATGAGGTGTCTGCGAACCGTAAATTATAAAAAATGCTTTTTCAATCCCTCTTCAGAAAACAGGAAGCTGAGTCAGCTTCCTGTTTTTCGTATTTGTTCTCCTATGTAATTATGGTAAAATACGGCTAAGGCTATTTGAAAGGATGAGATCGATGAATCATACAGCGGACAATTGTATTTTTTGTAAAATCATTGACGGGCAAATCCCTTGCTCAAAAGTATACGAAGATGAACATGTGCTTGCATTTTTAGATATTAGTCAAGTAACAAAAGGGCATACTCTTGTTATTCCAAAAGTACACAAACAAGACATTTATGCGTTAACGCCAGAAATCGCATCACATATTTTTGCTGTCGTTCCAAAAATCGCAAATGCAATGAAAGCAGAATTTAATCCAGTTGGATTCAACCTACTTAACAATAACGGCGAGAAAGCTGGACAAACTGTATTCCACTTCCACCTTCATTTAATTCCACGCTACGGTGAAAACGATGGTTTCGGTGCTGTTTGGAAATCACACCAAAATGAATATACAATGGAAAATTTACAAAACATCGCAAGTACAATTGCAAATAGTGTGAAATAGTGCCACTATAATAAGAAGTAATACATAACAAGCCGATTCCTCTGGCATTTATTGTATGGCTTGTTTCTTCACAAAAAATGCCGGGGGCATGTTTTTTTGTGCATAGCATGTACAAGAGAGAAAAGCTCACTTTTCTTCTCCTTGTCTTAAAGATATGCACACTTTTATACATCATGAATACGAACGAAAAATAAGGAGGTTTCCTTTTATGTCAAAAGCTAAATCCTTTATTACAGGTGTAATTTGCGGCGGAGCAGTTGCTGGACTAGCCGTTCTTTTCTCAACTCCTTCTTCTGGTAAAGATATGCGCGGTAAGCTGAAAGAAAAAGGAACTGATATTAAAAAGACATTAGCTGATATTACAGCTGATACAAAGTTATTAAAACGTCAAATCGTTGAAACTGCTTCAGAAGGTAAAGAAGTATTCCAAGAACTAAAAGATGATATGCATGACACTCTTTCTAACTGGAAACAAGATATTTCTCAAAACAAACGACATATTGAAAAAGAAATTTTAGACATTCAAAAGTCAATCGAGAAACTACAAGAAGCCGTTCCAGAAAAAGCGTAAACATATTCCTGCTTAGTTTTTTGCATATAACAAATATTTTTCATACGAATTGACCTTTACACGGCATATCACATAGATATGCCGTGTTTTTATGCATTTACAATATATGTTATCCTTTAACATGTAAAGACAACACATGTATTCTTGACTCATAAAACGCTTCCATTGTTATGCATGATTTGTATAGAATGTTGTTTTTCCGAAAAATTTTCACAATTCTCACAAAAAGACTTTATTAATTTTTATTTTACTGGCATAATAGATAATAATGAAAAAGAATGTTAAAGTGGGTGAGTAAATGAAAAGTGGAGAAAAAGATTACTCGGTAAAAGAAGCGATGATTTTCAGCCAACGTATTGCTCAATTATCGAAAGCGTTATGGAAATGCGTAGAGAAAGATTGGCAACAGTGGATTAAACCTTACGATTTAAACATTAATGAGCATCATATTTTATCAATCGCTTATCATTTAAAAGGGGCTTCTATTTCTGAGATTGCTAAGTTTGGAGTTATGCACGTATCAACGGCGTTTAACTTCTCTAAAAAGCTAGAAGAACGCGGCTATCTTGTATTCTCTAAAAAAGAAGATGATAAACGAAATACGTACATTGAAATTACAGACAAAGGGGAAGAATTACTACTTCGCTTAATGGAGGAGTACGATCCTGAAAATAATTCGGTGTTTAATGGGGCACTTGAACTTCGTAATTTTTACGGTAAGTTCCCAGAAAATATCGAACTGATTGCGATCCTTCGCAATATTTACGGACAGGACTTCATCGATATTTTTGAGAAATCGCTAGAAAATATTGAGGAGAACTTTACGGAGACCGATCAAAAATTAGTTAAGAAATAATCAATTTATCCTTTCGCAATCATGCGTAAGAATTCATTCATAAGTGGATCAAATAAGCCCTGTTTTGCTAGCGCTTCCGCAGTTTCGTGTACTTCGAGCTGATGTGGAAGCGCTTTTTCAAATTGATCTAATAGCGCATCAAACAATAGAAGGCCTTCTGCTTTCTCCACTACATATTGTTCGTTCAGCTTTTCACAAAGTTTTAGTATACGTTCAATGTCTTTTTTACGAGCTTTTTTCTTTATGATTAAAGAATAAAATGGACACTTTTCTTCATCAATCATTTTAAATAGTAGGTCTACGTAGTATTCAGCTTGTTCTAGTCTTCTTACAACGTCCATTTTCTCCCTCGCTTCCTAACACAAAGTCTTCTATTTCTGAATTTTGTAACACGAACAAAATATCGTATGATACAATATATAAAGTATATGTATTTTAGCCAAAAGGAGGTCTCGCCTCATGACTCTTATAACCGTTGTCTTTGTCGCATTCGCACTTCTTGTTATATTTTACACGAATTTCATGACACATACACTGTGTGAGCGAAAACAAATAGCTGCGAGCCGCCAACCCGGTGTCTTTCGAGTTATTAATGTATGTATTACCATTCTATTAATTTCTAGTTATATAGAAATTATATTTCATGGAAAGTGAGGAAGGAAAGCCCCTTCCTCATTTTTTTCCTCTATAAGCAAATTATACCTACTATAACCAATAAAATAAACAGTACAAGTAATAAAATAAGTTGAGAATTCATCCCCCATCCCCTCCTCTTTTCTGTATATGCGGCATGCGCCCAATATGGTACCCTTTCAAAATCTGACACAAACTGCTTAAAATTTCTTTATCCCGCATTAACGGGCAGTAGGCAAAATGAAGTAAAACCTAATGAAACTGCCCGTAAATGCCCGATTCATTCAACTAATAATCCCTTGGGACACTTCACCCAAAGGATTAAAGTTTCACTTTATCAATAGGAAAACCCGTCGAAATATGATATATTAAATTTTGTACATATTGCTTATACTATGAAATAAACGACACGCATCTAAACTTTATCCTAAAGCCTCGGTAAGCCCTGTTAAGCGTGCTTTTACATATTAAAAAAGCAAAGACATCAGTGAGACTTAATCAGGTTCTTATGAACGAAAATAACCTATCATAAGGCGTTTCTTCATTTGTACGGGATAAATTAAAAATACATAATAGTAGGAGTGTTTATTGAATGAAGAAAGCTATGCTTGCCTTAGCCGCAACAAGTGTAATCGCATTATCAGCATGTGGAACATCATCATCAGACAAAATTGTTACATCTAAAGCTGGTGACATCACTAAAGAAGAGTTCTACAATCAAATGAAAACACAAGCTGGTAAACAAGTACTAAATAACATGGTTATGGAAAAAGTACTTATTAAAAACTACAAAGTCGATGACAAAGAAGTAGACAAAAAGTACGATGAAATGAAAAAGCAAGTCGGTGACCAATTCGATACACTATTGAAACAACAAGGTCTTAAAGAAGAAACAGTTAAAAATGGCGTTCGCGCTTCATTAGCTCAAGAACAAGCGATTGAAAAATCAATTACTGATAAAGATTTAAAAGCAAAATATGAGGACTATAAGCAAGAAATTAAAGCAAGCCATATCCTTGTAAAAGATGAAGAAACTGCTAAAAAAGTGAAAGAAGAACTTGCACAAGGTAAATCTTTCGAAGAGTTAGCGAAACAATACTCTGAAGATCCAGGTTCAAAAGAAAAAGGTGGCGACTTAGGATTCTTCGGACCAGGTAAAATGGTAAAAGAATTCGATGAAGCAGCTCATAAGCTGAAAAAAGATGAAATAAGTGAACCTGTAAAAACACAATACGGTTACCATATCATTAAACTAACAGATACTCATGCTGATAAAACTTTCGATCAAGCAAAAGCTGACATCAAAAAAGAAGTAGTTCAAGAAAAATCACAAGATGCTCAATTTATGAACGATCTTATGATGAAAGAAATCAAAAAAGCTGACGTAAAAGTTGACGATAAAGATTTGAAAGATCTTTTCGAAGAGCCAAAAGCTGACGCTAAAAAAGACGAAAAGAAATAATGAAGTGAAAAAAGCTTGGGAATATCCCAAGCTTTTTTATTTTGCAGTAGTTTTATCCCGCTTTTTGCGGGCAGCACGATTGGCACACAATAATTGAATAAGGTTTGGCAGGAATATATCCCCCCTTCGCTCAACTAACAGGCGCTAAAGTACACTCGGATTAAACCAACTTAAATAGGCTTAACCCTCAATAAAAGAGGACTATTATTGAGCTACGCAAGCAAAAAATAATCAATCTATTTTTCAAAATGGCTGCTTTCTATTTGTTATAAAACACTGAATTGGAGCATATTTTTAATCAAACTTCATTTCAAAGATACAGCTAATATTTAGTTGTACCTCCCCCACTGATTACAGCATCATTTCATTTCTGTTTACCGATAAATTGATATATCCCTCTCTCTTACTCCATTCCACAAAAAACCTCGATTCACGCAGTACGGAACCAAGGTTTATCTCATTATTATTGATTAAATTAAAAAACTATGTTAAATTAGTACAGAAACACATTCACACAAATATACAGAACGTATTTATCCGTATTTTAATTGTACACCAAAACACATCTGCAGTCAACCTCTATTTTTCACTTTTAAAGGAGTGCTTACCGTATGAACAAAAAACTTGATCTAGAGCAACAGCGATTGGATACCGTAATCGAAACGATTACGGAACAAATTGATAAACTGGAAAACGAAACTGGCAGACGCCGGGCAGAAGTAATCAACATCCGTAAACACTTCTGGGATGATGTAAAAGTTAATACTGATACTTTTGATGATTATCTTGAAACAGTTATCAACTTAAGGCAACAAGCTCAGTCACTAGCCGTAACACAAATCACCCATAAGCACACCTTTAATCGACTTGCCGCACTAAGGCGTATGCATAAAGCACCTTACTTTGGACGAATTGATTTCACAGAGGAAGGAGAATCAAGTCCAGAGCAAATTTATATCGGTGTCGCTACCCTTACTGATGCAAGCGGAGAAAACTTTCTTATATATGACTGGCGCGCACCAATTTCAAGTGTCTATTACGATTACCCACCAGGACCCGCTGAATACAGTACACCAGGAGGCTTAATCCGCGGTAATGTGGAGAAAAAATTACAATATATTATTCAAAATGGCGAGATTGATTCTATGTTCGATACGAGCCTTACAATTGGCGATGAAATATTGCAACAAGCGCTCGGAAAAGGTACGAACAAACATATGCAAAGTATCGTTGCTACAATCCAGCGCGAGCAAAATGAAATTATCCGTCACGATGAAGGGCGACTACTTATCGTTCAAGGAGCTGCTGGTAGCGGTAAAACATCAGCTGCATTGCAGCGAATCGCCTATTTACTATATAAATATCGCGAATGGTTAAAAGCAGATCAAATCATCCTCTTCTCCCCTAACTCCATGTTCAACAGCTACGTTTCTAACGTATTGCCAGAACTCGGTGAAGAGAATATGCAGCAAGTTACATTCCAGGAATATTTAAACCATAGACTAAGCAAGTCATTTGACGTTGAAGATCCTTATGAGCAATTAGAATATATGCTAACTGAAACGAATAGCCCTGCCTATAAAACGAGAAATGCTAGTATTCGTTTTAAAGCATCCACTCAATTTTTCGAAATGATTAGAGCGTACAGACAATCCCTTGAATCTTCAGGCATGTTATTTAGAGGAATGAAATTTAGAGGGAAACTGATTGCCTCTGCTAAAGAAATCGCAGAGCAATTTTACAATACCGGCTCCTCCCTCCGCTTCCATAATAGAATTGAAAAGTTAACGGATTGGCTAAATAAACAAATAGATGAAATTGAAAAGGCAGAACTAAAAAAGCCTTGGGTAGAAGAAGAAATTGAACTACTTAGTAAAGATGAATATCAAAAAGCTTATAAATACTTACAGAAAAAAGGCGAGTTTGAAGACAACTCCTTTAATGATTATGAGAAAGAAACGAAAGTACTTGGACGTATGATTGTCCGTAAAAAATTGAAGCCGCTTCGTAAAGGCGTTCAAACATTGCGTTTCATCAATTTCACAGGAATATATAAACAACTCTTCACAGATGCATCATGGGTTACTGGAGAAAAACCGAAAGAATGGGACGACATTTGCTCGCTAACGGTGAACATGCTCGATGAAGGAAAGCTACATTACGAGGATGCAACTCCATTTTTACTTTTAAAAGAATTAATTGAAGGCTTCCAAACAAATAGATCCATTAAACATGTACTCGTAGACGAAGCGCAAGATTATTCTCCGTTTCAATTCGAGTTTTTAAAACGTCTCTTCCCTGCAGCAAAAATGACTGTACTCGGAGACTTTAACCAAGCGATATTCGCTCACGCAAGTGAAACAGTGAATTTCAATACACTTACTAGCTTATACGGACCAGATGAAACGAACGGCATCAACTTAACTCGTAGCTATCGCTCAACAAAACCGATTATTGAATTTACACGATATCTCGTACCGGAAGGAAAGAACATTCACGCATTTGAACGTGACGGTGAGAAACCTACAGTGACTACAGTTTCTGATCACAGTGAACTGCATGACCACATCACTTCCAAAGTCGCTGAATTACAAAAACAACAGCACAATACGATCGCAATCATTTGCAAATCCGCAGCTGAAAGCGCCGCTGCCTACGAAGCACTCAGTCATATCGAGAATATTAAACTTGTGAAAAGTAACTCAGCCGAGTATGAGCAAGGCATTGTCGTGATCCCTGCTTATTTAGCGAAAGGTATCGAATTTGATGCTGTTATTATTTACAATGCTTCTAAAGATGTGTACAGTGATGAAAGCTTGCGTAGATTGTTCTACACTGCTTGTACGCGTGCGATGCATGAATTGCAGCTTTATAGCGTCGGTGAGGTTAGTCCTTTTGTAACAGGGGCTGCTTCGGAGAGTTTTGAACTTGTGACGAAAACACCTTGATAATCATCAAGGTGTTTTTCTCATTCTAAACGACATATCTTTACGTCGATACACAATATATTAGACGACGCACTGTATGGAAAAGTTTTATTAATTCATAAAAAAATACGGCTGGCAATGTCCGTACCGTTTTTTATGAATGTTTATTTGCTTATTGTCCCCACGCACTAATGCTCTGCTTGAAGACAGGAATTTTCATCCATATGTCTTGTTCCCAATTTTAAAACATAATACAATTAAAATGTAACTTAATACGCTATAACTAGTAGGTGTGGTAATCATCTCTTCCATTTCGAAAAAAGGGGGGAGGTGATAAAATGATCGCGATGTTTGTAATTAAATTAGTGTATGGTATCCTAACCGGAGCTGGCGTTGTCATCGGTAGAAGATACGTTGGTCCGTGGCTAATTTCTGTATACAAAAAAGCGAGAACCACCCTGCTTCGCGGAAAAGGTAAGGGCGGTTCTCGGCTAAAACGTTAATGTAATTGTCTTATAACCGCACCTACTACCACCACAATAGCAAGTTAGGTTACACAAGGCAGAAGTTTCTCAGGCTTCTGTCTTCTTTATTTTATGCAAAATTCATACTAAATACTCTATCATCATTGTAACACATTATATTTATTTTTAGTCAAGATAAAAAACCACCTAAAGGCTCCCCTTCAGGTGGTTCTCTATTTTACGCTAACGCAGCTGCCTGTTCTTGTTGATCTACAGGAATTACAGCGTCTCTTAAAGCTTTTTCTAGTTCTGCTGTGTATTTCATCTGCTCTTCTTTGCTCCAGCCAAGTTTTGCAGCCATGTAGTTAATTACTGCTTCTTTCCACTCGTATACCCAGTGAATGTTGAAGAATACAGCGCCTCTGCGGCGTACGAAGAAGTCAACTGGTTTCGCTGTCATTTCGTAGTCCATTGCGTATACAAGCGGGATTAGAACGTCAAGCGGCATGTTGTATTCTTTCGCTTCGTCTCTATGCTTTTTCGCTAAGTCGAACAGTACGTCAACGTTAGAGCCGTAGAATTTCGCGAATTCTTCCGCTTGAGCTGTCGTTAAACCGTATTTCGTACCTTCTCCTGCTTTTTTCGCGATAAATGCCGGGAATCCATGTGAACCACTTACATGTCCGCCAGAGATTGGCATATGTTTCGTGTCGCTCTTCGGATATGAGCTGTGACCTTCTTTTTGTAATAGATTCGTTACGTAGTCTACTACCATTTCAGCCATTTTGCGGTATCCTGTTAATTTACCGCCCGCGATTGTAATTAAACCAGATTCAGAAGTCCAAATTTCATCTTTACGAGAAATTTCAGATGCATTTTTACCTTCTTCGTAAATTAATGGACGTACACCAGCCCAGCTTGATTCAACATCTTTTTCCGTAATTTTCACGCTTGGGAACATGTAGTTAATCGCATTAATGATATATGTGCGATCTTCTGTTGTCATGTGTGGTACAGCTGCGTCTTTATCATAGAACGTATCTGTTGTACCTACGTATGTTTTTCCTCCGCGAGGAATCGCGAATACCATACGTTTATCTGGTGTATCAAAATAAATTGCTTGCCCTAATGGGAAACGTTTTTGGTCAATTACTAAATGCACACCTTTTGATAATTGAAGTACTTTCCCTTTTTTAGAGTTATCTTTTTCACGAAGTGTATCTACCCAAGGACCGGCTGCGTTTACAATTTTTTTACCGTAAACTTCATACACTTCTCCGTCTAGTAAATCGATTACACGTACACCGCATACTTTTCCATCTTTATATAAGAAACTGTCTACTTTTGCGTAGTTAACAGCTTTCGCGCCATGCTCAATCGCTTCTTTCATTACTTCAATTGTAAGACGCGCATCGTCTGTACGATATTCTACGTAGTAACCGCCGCCTTTTAATCCTTCTTGTTTTACAAGAGGCTCTTTATTTAGCGTTTCTTCACGGCTAAACATCTTTCTGCGCTCGCTTCGTTTTACACCTGCTAAGAAGTCGTATACACGAAGACCAATTGATGTACTGAATGATCCGAACGTACCGCCTGTATGGAACGGAAGTAACATCCACTCTGGTGTTGTTACATGGGGACCGTTCTCATATACGATCGCACGCTCTTTCCCCACCTCTGCTACCATTTTCACTTCAAGTTGTTTTAAATAACGTAAACCGCCGTGTACAAGTTTCGTTGAACGACTTGATGTACCTGCTGCAAAGTCCTGCATTTCAAACACAATCGTTGATAAACCGCGTGTTGCCCCATCTAATGCAATACCAGAACCAGTAATACCTCCACCAATTACGATCACATCTAACTCTTGTTTATTTACTCCGTTTAATACGTCTTTACGTTGTTTACTTGAAAATTTCATGGTAATTCCTCCCTTTGATAACGAAAAAAGAGACCACGAACTCCGCTATAGATTTCGCCTCTATAGCGTGTTGTGGTCTCTCCAAATCTCCTACCGAATTATTAACTTGTCACCATTATAACACTGTTTATGATTATTTGAAAGCTTTAGTTGCTTCAATTGCCTTTTTCCATCCAGCATATAACTCTTCGCTTGTTTCCGCTTCCATTGCTGGTGTAAAGCGCTTATCCATATGCCACTGTTCTTTAATTTCATCTTGGTTTTTCCAATATCCAACCGCAAGACCAGCTAAATACGCTGCACCTAAAGCTGTCGTTTCGTTGATTACTGGACGCTCTACAGGAACGTCTAACATATCGCTTTGGAACTGCATTAAGAAGTTATTCTTAACTGCTCCGCCATCAACGCGCAACGTGTTCAGTTCAATACCTGAATCAGCTTCCATCGCGCATAATACATCTTTCGTTTGGTAAGCTAAAGATTCTAGCGTTGCACGAATGAAATGCTCTTTCGTCGTACCGCGTGTTACACCAAACATAGCGCCGCGTACTTCACTATCCCAGTATGGTGTACCTAAACCTACGAATGCTGGTACAACATATACACCTTCAGTTGATGCAACGCGACTAGCGTACACTTCACTCTCACTTGCATCTTTAAACATGCGCATTCCATCGCGTAACCACTGAATTGCAGAACCTGCTACGAAAATACTTCCTTCTAATGCGTAATTCACTTTACCATCTAAACCCCATGCAATTGTTGTTAATAGACCGTGCTCAGAAGCAACTGCTTTTTCGCCTGTGTTCATTAACATAAAGCAACCCGTTCCGTAAGTGTTCTTCGCCATACCTTCACCGAAACAAGCTTGTCCGAATAATGCTGCTTGTTGGTCACCAGCTACACCTGCAATTGGTATATTTTGACCGAAGAAGTGATAATCCACTGTTTCTCCATATATTTCAGATGATTGACGTACTTCTGGAAGCATGCTCTTTGGTACTGTTAACATGTCTAGAAGCTCATCATCCCACTGTAAGTCGTGAATGTTAAACATTAATGTACGTGATGCATTTGAGTAATCCGTTACGTGCGCTTTACCACCAGATAGTTTCCATACAAGCCACGTATCAATTGTTCCGAATAATAACTCGCCGTTTTCTGCTTTTTCTCTTGCACCTTCAACGTTATCTAAAATCCATTTTACTTTCGTTCCAGAGAAGTATGCGTCAATTAAAAGACCTGTTTTTTCGCGAACCATTTCGCTATAACCTTTTTCTTTTAACTCATCACAAATTTCAACTGTTTGACGAGATTGCCATACGATTGCGTTATAAATTGGTTTGCCAGTCTCTTTATCCCATACAACCGCTGTTTCACGTTGGTTCGTAATACCGATACCAGCGATTTGTTCTGGTTTTACGTCTGCTTCGCTTAAGCAAGTTGCGATAACTGCTAAAATAGATCCCCAAATCTCTTGTGCGTTATGCTCTACCCAACCTGGCTTTGGAAAATGTTGTGTAAACTCTTTTTGAGCTGAATGAACAATTTCACCTTTTTTATTGAATAGAATTGCGCGTGAGCTTGTTGTTCCTTGGTCTAATGAAAGAATATATTTTTTCATATCGGTTTCCCCCTTATGCTACTTTTCTACTATTTGTAGTGCTTCCGCTTTTTTTACTTGTCATATAAGAGATTGCTAGTACAATCACAGTTGCAATAATCACATAAATAAGTGCTGAATTTTGTTTTCCTTCAAATACAACTTGATGGAATAAACCTGCAAGTGATCCACCTAAAATCGGACCTACTACTGGAATCCATGCATACTTCCAGTTTGAACCGCCTTTTCCTGCGATCGGAAGGAAGAAATGTGCAATACGCGGACCTAAATCACGAGCCGGGTTAATTGCGTATCCTGTTGTTCCACCTAATGATAAACCAATACTTACAATTAAGAAACCTACGATAAATGGATTTAATCCATCTGCAAATTTATTTGCCCCAATTGCTAATATACCAAATACTAAAACGAATGTTCCAATCATTTCACTTAAAAGGTTTGTAAATGTGTTCGGAATTGCTGGACCTGTTGCAAATACACCTAACTTTGTTCCTGGATCTTCTGTTTCTTTCCAGTGTGGTAAGTAATGTAAATATACGAGAACTGCCCCGATAATTGCCCCAATCATTTGTGCTGCGATATAACCTGGTACGTCACTCCATGGGAACGCTCCCTTAAAAGCAAGTCCTATCGTTAAAGCTGGATTCAAATGTGCCCCACTAATTGATCCAACTGCATACGCTGCAACCGCTACTGCTAAGCCCCAGCCCATTGTAATGACAATCCAACCAGAATCTTTCGCAAACGACTTCTTTAAACTTACACCAGCGCAAACGCCGCCACCAAGTAAGATTAGCAATGCAGTCCCTATTAACTCTCCTAAAAATGCTGACATAGTATCCCTCCGCAATCAATTTAAACGCTTTCAAAAGTGATAGAGGTAAAATGAATGGCCATTCGTTTTTTTCAAAAGAAAAAGATCCACAGCTTACATGCCTCTATATAAAAGTATATAGAAACAATAAAATGTGGATCTCTTCTTTTCTCCGTCACGTTTATTAACTTGTCTATAATGTTAACCTCTCGTGAAAGCGGTGTCAACAGAATTTTTTCACATTTCCGTCACTTTTTTTGGTAATGTTTCCATAGTTCTTTCTTCGATGTCGTAATCGCTGTCGCACCAGCATTTAAAGCTCTTTCAACATCTTCTACAGTACGAATGAAACCACCTGCTAAAATCGGTACACCTGTACGCTCTTTCACTTCAGCAATCACATCCGTTAACGCTCCAGGAAGCACCTCTATATAATCTGGCTTCGTCTTTTCTAGCAAATTACAGCTCTTTTCCATCGCGCTAGAATCAATTAAAAAGATGCGCTGAATTGAGACGACACCCTTTTGCTTCGCCTTCATAATTACGCTCGCCTTTGTTGACAATAATCCGTACGGTTTATATTCTTGGCATAAAAACTCCGTCGCATGCCCATCACTTTGTAATCCATGGATCAAATCAACATGTAAAAACACCTTTTTACTATGCTGCTTCGCAAGTGACACAACACTCTTCAATTGCCCAACATGAATATCTAAAATAACAATATACTCATACGAACTATGTAATAGTTTTTCCAAATCTTTAATTTGCCTCACTGCCGGCAAAATCTTTTGTTCATGAAATTCCATTCTATATGTCCCCTTTCCGTCTATTCTTTATAGTACACAATTTAAGTGGAAAGAACAGCTAGTGTAGGGAAATTCCTTCATTATCTATATATTTTCTTCAACTTATCAGATCCCATACCACCTATAACCATTAATATGAGAGGTAAAAAGTTCATTACATATGGTGCATCTGCTACAATTGTAATGCTTGCTCCTGCAAACTTATTTAAAACCCATACAGAGATTTTTGTAATAAACAAAAGTACCCCTATCATAAATAAACTATCAAAAAACACCTTCCATTTTGGATGCGCCAATTGCTTACTATCTTCAATTACTTTTTGCGTCAACTCTTCATCACTCCTCAATAGCTCATCAATTGTAATACCGAACAGATCGCTTAAATGAATAATAATTTCAATGCTTGGATAGTTCTTTCCCGTCTCCCATTTCGAAACAGATTGCCTACTCACATGAATTTTTTCAGCCAAATCACTTTGCGACCAATTTCGTTTTTCCCTTTCTTCTTTTAAACGTTCACTAAAAATCATACTGTGTTTATCACCTCTCTATGCCTATTATGGTCAAACACATGATGAAGAGTAAAGCGAGTTGTCGTTGCGTATTCTGTGCAACTTGTGCGTTACAGCTTAAAATAGTGCTATGTAGTATGTAGATTTCATATAATATGCTCCAATAATAATTTCCCGAACAATAATATAAATAGTAGACTCAAGTAAAGAAACATAAAAAAGCCATTCCTTCCTATTACTTTTTAGAAAGAACAGCACATATATAATCATTTTTATCCATCTGTTTTCGTGTTATATGAAAACCCAGGATATTTCACAACAGGCCACTTTTGCTTACGTAAAGAATCCATTAATTGCGGTCCAACATCAGTAATAAAATTTCGTCCATTTTGATCAACAGCCGTTATTCGTGCCCGCCCTAAAAGCATATACGGCCATTCTGCCTCTTTATACCAATGAAGTTCACGCACTCCCCCGGCCGTTAAACTCATATTTACCCCAGTAATCGTAGTCGAAACCGGCAGTTTAGTTAAATATGTAGAAATTGAATTCTGGATTAGCATATGCAAAAGGTGTAACCAAAAAAAGAACTGTACATGAGGCAGTTCTTTTAAAGAGGGATTATTTCACTTTTTTGAGAGGTGAAATGACTTTGTTATAAAAATATCTTTCCCATTTAGCTAATAAACTGCTCCCATTTTCACCTCGCTGTATTTCAATTTCGTGTTTTTTATGAAATTCGCTTACTCGCTTATTATGTTCTTTATGCCAGTGATGGAGAGCTTTTTGGTTCATTTTTATTCCTCCTTCAAAATATCATCATAATTATAGCTTTATAATTGTTAATTATAAAGCTATTTTAGCCCACAAGTTTTGACATAAAAGATGCAAATTGATGTCAAAACCTTCTTTAATTACAATGTACTTGGTTACAATTACTTATTATCAATTGAGGAGATTAATTTCTAGAAATTAAATGGACGTTCCTTTTTAAAATGCCAGCTAACAAACGAAACATCTACTTTTCTCCTATACAAATATTTCATACAACAAAAAAAGAAGAGAAATACAATACTTTTCTCTTCTTCAAAAGTTTCTATTAAAGCAGTACCGAATCCTTATCACTACTCTGATTACGTTTCTCTCGCTCTTCTTCTAAACGTTTCATATATACTTCGCCTTCTTTTTCAATAAACTCATTATCCATATCTTGCTCTTTTTTCGAAGTATATAAAACCATGTAGCCACTTAATACGATCCCAACGATTACAAGATAAACCCACCATGGTAAAATTTCCAAATCACTTCATTCCTTTCCTTAGACAAGCCTTATTAGTTTCACTGTATGAGGAAAAAGGTGGATTTATGCTTAAAATTTTTCATTGTGGATGCTTCGCGAAGAACGCTTGTACATATTCTATAAACTCAATTGGCTCTTGACGAAACGGTGCGTGATATCCTTTTTCAATAATATGAAACGTACTATTTGCAAATAACTCGTGGTACAGTTCACCATTTTTCCAAGAAACGCTCTTATCGTGTCGTCCCCATATAATTAAAGTCGGAACCTTAATTTTATCAGCTTCCATCGCAATGCGGCGTTCTCTCATTTTCGTAAGTTGATCATAATGCTCTTTATCATCGCGGCTATTTTTCACTTCATTTTTATTATAATCCGTAATCTCTGTTACAGTTTGTAAGTCCGTTGATAGTGGCGGCACTTCATAACTGTCTTTTTGCTGGAAAGATTCAATTCCTGTAGAATCCGCCAAAATGAGATGCGTCACTGCGTCCGGATATAAATACGCTAAATTCAGCGACATCTCTCCGCCCATCGAATGACCGAGCACCGCAAACTGATCGTATCCGAGCTTCTTCATTAACTTATAATATAAATTCACTTGCGCAGGAAACGAATACTGAAAATCAACGGGCTTAGAAGAACGCCCAAATCCTAAAATATCAACCGCAATAATCGTATGGTCTCGTGCAAGTTCCGGATAAATATCACTAAACCCATCTGAAGAACCACCAAACCCGTGAAGCATAAGTAAAGGCGGTTTCCCCTCACCAATTTGCTTAAAATAAATCGTCTGTCCATCAATTTGCGCCATACTTTCTTTCGTATGTAGCTTCATCATAACAGTATCTTTCACTTCTCCAACCTTCGCAATCGGCTTATCAACGAAGTTACATACTATAAGCAAAACGAGCACAATACCACTAATCATATAAAACTTAAACCGTTTCAAATTTCCGTCTCCTTTCTCAAGTTGCTATTTAAAGTTTTTACATTTTTTGGTTGTTTTATGTTCTCTTTTTAACTGTAACTAAACAGGTTACAATTATACTAAAAAAATATAACTCATTCCCATTACTGATGGTTATTTTGTAACCATTATAGTTACGTATTTTAAGTAAGTCAATTCTTTTCTTTACGTGTATGATTTCAACTAGCTTTTTTCTTACATTCTACATCGTAAGCTACTCTAATTTTGCCCATAGAAAAATCCCCTCCATAGTAAGTAAACAGGTTAATGTGCTTTCTTTTCCCGTCTACTATAAGGGGATTTTTTAATGGTATAATATTAATTATAACTTCAGTTAAAGGTGGGGTTTTTGTTCATCCCCCACTGATTATTAGCCCAAACCAATCGGGCGTTTATGGGCAGTAAAACTCCCACAAATAGCGGGATAAATTTTTACACATAAGGAGATAAGACTATGGCAAAAAACAAATTACTAAGAATGGACAATGTCAGCATCGTTGTAGAATCCCTTGATAACGCAATCTCTTTCTTCGAGGAGATTGGATTGAAACTCGAAGGGCGCGCCACTGTCGAAGGTGAATGGGCTGGTCGCGTCACGGGACTCGGTTCTCAGTGCGTAGAGATTGCTATGATGGTTACTCCAGATGGCCACAGCCGAATTGAACTTTCGCGATTTCTTACCCCGCCTACTATAGCAGATCACCGGACTGCTCCTGTAAACGCCCTCGGTTATTTACGCGTCATGTTCACCGTTGAAGACATTGACGAAATGGTATCCAGACTCACTAAGCATGGTGCTCAGCTCGTTGGCGAAGTGGTTCAGTACGAGGACTCGTATAAGCTCTGCTACATTCGTGGAATCGAAGGACTTCTAATCGGTTTGGCGGAAGAACTCGGTAACAAATAAGTAAATGACGTTTTATAAAAAGCCTTTACTGAAATATACATTGCTGAAGTAAAAATATTTGAAGAAAATTCTTATTCAATAAAAGGCCCTACTGTTGAATAAAACTTAGATTTTTAAGCGACTTTATTATTATATTTTTAACCCCGTTCTAACTTTAGAACGGGGTTATGTTTGTTTGAGCTTTTAAAATTTCCGTAGTCTTTTTAGAAAAACAAAAGACTACATACTATACGCGAAAGAGTTTAAAACAGAGGAATTATATAAGGTGTTAATTGGTTTTAGAGTAGGACGTAGCTCATAGCAGGAGGCGTATCCGCAGATGTGAAGCATCAAGGAACTTAAAAATAAGAATAATCAACTAAACAAAGGATTATAAATCGAATAAAATAATCAGCTGTCTATAAAACTATTAGGGGTACCACCACATATCCATCAAGCTAACAAGGACGAGTTACCCCAAAACGATAAAAACGATCAACATGCAAAGATTTTCGTTCTGGGGGGTATTATGATATCTTAACTTGATGGGTGCACGGTTAGTCCCCTTTTATAAACTCATTATTTACCAGACAGGTCTTAACTTCGATGATGATTTACCCTCATTTGCTTCATAAACTAACTTTGTTAAATCCTCCTTGAGCATTTGCATTCTTTCATCGCCTATGTTTTCAATCCAACGTTGTTCAATTTCAGTTAGTATCTTCTCTTTTGCTTGCACTACTAGCCAACCTTTTTCGGTCAAAACAATAATTTTCCCTCTCTTATCAGTTGGATGAGCTTTGCGCATTACATAACCACTTTTCTCAAGGTAATCCACCATTTTACTCACAGCTTGCTTTGTAATTCCTAAATATTCGGCTAGTTCTATACCTGTGGCTCCATTAGGAGTGATGCATTTAAACATAAAACCGTGTACAGGTCTAATATCTCCAAATCCCAATTCACACAATTTGTCATGTAGTTCATTGATTGATGCGCTAAAGGATAATGACAAAAGTGACGTAAGGTCCAATTCACTAAATACTTGATGACTCATACATGAAACCTCCTTAAATAAAGTCAATACGGTTGACTACATCTGATTTCTATTGTACTATATGGCATATAGTCAATCAAATTGACTATAATTAGTTATAAGAGAAATAAGGGATTCAACGAAACAAAAATTAATAAATTATGGAGGTTTCTCATGGCTAACATCGTGAAAATTAGAGGAAGTGTGTTTGCTCCGTATGCTTGGTTAGAACCTATTAAAGATCCTACAACAGGAAAACTTCTTGAATATACTGGTGATTCACGTGAATTTACACCTTATGCTGTAAACACAATGCGGTCAAGATTAGAGCAAGAAGTGATTATTGATTTTTATAAAAAAGAAATTTTTTCACATGCAAATGCTTGTATCGTAACTGTGAAAATTACAAATCCAGATGGTTCTATCGAGTATAAAAAAGGGAGAACAAGTACAGAAAATATTGTATGCACTAATGTTGTGTGGGGTACTGATGAAGTTTCTTTTAAAATGAGTGCAAGTGCCAGCAATCCTTTAAATACAGCAGCACCTGCAGCTGACTATGTATTAACTATACACGTTAACAAAAGTGGGGTTGCACATATTGAAGGTGCACATGATGGGTTCCCCTGCTATGAATTTTATAAACAAACAGATTTTGGTCCATTTGAATTAATATATACACATGATTTCAGAAAAACTGGTGACACTCCGGCAGCGCTAGCTGGGGAAATGGAATACAGTTTTAAAACGACAATCTAGATATAAATACTGAATAGAAGTTTACAAGCAGCAAAATTATTTATACGAAAGAAATTGCGATCTGTTTTGCTCAATGTGTCAATATTATTACCCAAAATAAAATTAAGAGTTGCAGAGGTGTGTCTCATGACTAATATCGTTAAAGTTAGAGCAAGTGTATTTATTCCAATGTCTTGGACTGAACCTAAGAAGGATACTCAAACAGGAAACGTGATTCAATTCGAAGGTGACTCACGTGAATTTACACCACATGCTGTAAACACTATGCGTTCCAGAATTGAACAAGAAATAGTTGTAGATTTTTATAAAAAAGAAATTTTCACATATGTGAATACCGGCATAACAACAGAAAGAATCACAACTCCTGATGGTTCCGTTAATAAGAGAACAGGAAAAGCTAGTACGGAAAATATTTTGTGCACTGATGTTGTATGGAAGTCAAATGACGTCAAATTTAAAATGACTGCAAGTGCTAGCAACCCATTAAATGTATATGCACCGCCTGTTGACTACCTATTAACTGTACATGTCCAAAAAGATGGTACTGTCGATATTGAAGGTACACATGATGGATTCCCTTGTTATGAATTTTATAAGCAAGTAAATTTTGGTCTGTTTGAGAAAATTCATACACATGACTTCAGAGAAACTGGTGATACAGCTGAAGCTCTAGGTGGAGACATGGAGTATAGTTTTAAAAAGATATTATAAAGAACAATATACTACCCTTTTTATTAGATAAATATATAACAACGTCAAAGAGTGAGTAACAGGAGGAAAAGAGAATGACAACAGTTTTATTTGTAAAAGCAAACAATCGTCCAGTAAATCAATCAGTTAGCGTAAAATTATATTATGCTTTTTTAGCAAGTTATAAAGAATCTCATCCAAATGAGACGGTAGTAGAGCTTGATTTATACAACGAGGAATTGCCATATGTAGGAGTAGATATGATTAACGGCACATTTAAGTCTAGTAGAGGATTTGATTTAACAGAAGAAGAAGCAAAAGCAGTAGCTGTTGCTGATAAATATTTAGATCAATTCCTTGCAGCTGATAAAGTTGTTTTTGGTTTCCCATTATGGAATTTAACAATCCCAGCTGTATTACACACATATATTGATTACTTAAACCGCGCGGGAAAAACATTTAAATATACGTCAGAAGGTCCAGTAGGTCTTATTGGAAATAAAAAAATTGCATTATTAAACGCAAGTGGCGGTGTATATTCTGAAGGACCAAAAGCTCCAATGGAAATGGCTGTTAAATATGTAGCAAGTATGATGGGCTTCTTCGGTGCAAAAGATATAGAAAAAATAGTAATTGAAGGTCACAACCAATTCCCAGATAAAGCAGAAGAAATTATTGCTGTAGGGCTTGAAAAAGCGATTAAAGTAGCAAGTAAGTTCTAATTAACAAAACACTTGTCACTCTATATCGCAGTACCAACACTTTTATAGCGGGTGGTACTGCTTTTTTATTTGCTTAGCTCGCATCAATTGGGCAGTAAGGACCCAATTGATGCGAGCTTTCCATTCTCAACTTATTAAACGAAAGAAAGCAGGATTACATTACAATGGAACGTTTATGGACAAAAAACTATATAATGCTGACCATTACAGCATTATTACTATTTAGTGGTTTTTATTTACTCATGCCAACACTACCTATGTTTATTAAACAATTAGGTGGAAGTGAATCTCAAGTTGGATTTATTATTGGGGTGTTTACAATATCGGCAGTCATTTTTCGTCCTATTGTTGGAGGATTAATGGATCGATATGGTCGAATGGTATTTATAATAAGCGGACTACTATTTTTCGCAATTACAATGTATTTTTATGATTGGGTAACAGGGGTTATATTTTTAGTGGTCTTACGTATTCTCCATGGAATCAGCTGGGCAGTTGCTACAACTTCGATAGGAACGGCTGTGACTGATGTTATTCCACAATCTCGTCGTGGAGAAGGAATGGGATGGTATGGACTTGCCATGACTTTAGGTATGGCTTTAGGACCAGTATTAGGTCTTTGGGTAATAAAATCATTTTCATTCCATTATCTATTTCTTCTATGTACAGGATTAGCACTTGTTGCATTCATACTTGCACTTGGTACAAAAATACCAGCAATTCAACATGCATCAAAAAAACCAATATCATTTTTTGAAAAAACACTCTTGCCAATTGCTATTGTTACATTTTTCCTATCTCTTACTTTTGGTGGCATTACAACATTTTTACCACTGTTTGCGGCAAAAATTCAAGTTAATGCTGGTACTTTTTTCTTAGTTTATGCTGTCACACTTACAGTAGTTAGACCATTTGCAGGGAAGGTATCCGATAAATATGGAGAAGGAATCATTATTATTCCCGCGCTGTTTACACTGATAGCCGCACTATTAGTTCTAGCAATGACAAATGGGATGGTTGGACTAGTTATTACAGCTATTTTGTATGGGATTGGATTCGGATCAGCACAACCTGCTCTTCAAGTAGCCATGATACGATTAGCTTCACCAGAGAAAAGAGGAATAGCGAACGCTACATTTTTTACTGCTTTTGATTTAGGGATTGGTTTAGGGTCCATTCTTCTAGGATTTGTTTCACAACTCATGGGATATCAAATGCTATTCATTGTTTGTGCTGTCTCTGGGTTTGTTAGTCTGTTAATTTTTATTTTATTTGTAAAAAAGACGCTAACATAACTTTTAAACTTACGAAAAAAGCGCTATTCTTTTTGTAGAAATATACAGAAAGGATGGCGTTTTGGCTATGAATTTATCGATTTCTGATGAACTAGAATTGTTTTCTAAAGAACGTAAGAAGCAAATTACCTATAAAGAACGCAGTAAACGGCTTAGTGCAATTAACTTTTACATTACAAATATTCCTTTGGAATACCTACCAAAGGAACAAGTATACGATTTCTACTCTTTACGATGGCAAATTGAACTTATTTTTAAAACGTGGAAATCATTTTTTCGTATTCATCACTGTAATTCTGTGAAATTAGAACGGCTAGAGTGTCATTTATATGGACAACTAATTAGCATCCTTCTTTGTTCCTCCACCATGTTTCAAATGCGCCAATTACTCCTCATCAAGAAGAAACGAGAACTAAGCGAATATAGAGCGGTTTATATCATAAAAGATTATTTTCCACTTATTTATCAATCTTTAGAAAAAAGAAAAAATCTCACGTAGAATTAAACTTATATAATCTTAGCTTGATGGGCATGGGGTACCACCAGCATTTCGGAAAAAAACCACGCCAGGATAGGAATGTATAAAAAAATGAATAGAGTCATAGAAAAAGTTAGATCCCCACTCTCACAAGGAATCCGCCTTTTTCTTGCTACCGATAATGATGCGTTATGTAAACATGACATGGATACTATATACATTCAAAATTGAATTTAAGTAGGCTACTAGGCATACATCCAATCTAAGCTTTGACCCTGAGCATAAAATTAGTTATAAGTCTAATTTCAATAAGGAGTGAACCTCGAATCATGGTATATATACGACAAATGCCACTCTATGCCCAGAGTCCTTGGGGTCTTCAAAATTGTTTATTTCGATTTACGTATCTGCGGCTTAGAAACGGAGACAATTTCTGGTTTTTTTTGACGACTGTTGGGCACGAAAGAATTTATGGCTATAGGTTTTTCGGTGGGAGATGGAATCATTATTCGGTTGCTATAAACGATATTGTTTCCTTCCATTGTTCTCCTCCGACTCCAACTCTATATTAAAACACTACGCCTGACCTTCGTAATCTGAACTAACTCATTAGATTTCCATCCCGAACATAAAGTGTAGAACTTCCGAGAACGAAAATTATGTGCACACGAAAGTCCCCCAGTTAAACAATCTGGAGGACTTTTAATAGTCTTCTAAATACATTAAATCCGGATAATAAAGGCTTATGTTAACTAGGTGTGTATATTATACTCAATCAAAATTTTACTAGGGGGCAGAGTCCAATAAGCTCTTTTCCACTATTACTAAGTAAATGGACTATACAAAGATGATGGAAAAAACCTTCTACGTTTTAATAGAAAGCTTCTTTCTTTTGTTCGAGCACTTTTTTGAATTTTATATAGCAAACAATTCGCCACGGAACAATGTAGCAAATGATAAAGGTGAAAAATAACAGACTAAATGTACCTGAATCGACTGTCGTAATGTCTTGTCGGATAAAATAACGTAAAAGGAGCATTAGAATAAAAGCCACGACAAACTTCCAGCTTTTCTTTGCGTAAATGTTACCATCCTCTCTAATTTCGTAATCTGACAAAATGATAATAATCACCGAAAAGACAAGTCCTAAAACAACACTTACACATAATTCAAAAAACGTCGGGTGCCCTAATTGGAGAAAAAATGAAAGTCCCGGCGTTAAGTAAATAATTGTATGATGAATCATTTAATATATTTTTGCTAATAACGCTTTATCATACTTTTACTTTACATAAATAGCACCTTAGAAATGTCTATGATTAATGGGAATAGCCTATACAGAGTTAGTTCACACACCCTTACTTATCGGTAGCTAAATTCCATTAATGATCCAAAAGGATTTATGAAATAAAAAGATGAATATATATTTAAATACAAATTCGATCTAAAGAAAAGTGATAAGAAGAAATGATAGGGAAATCACTTCAAATTAATCACAACAAACATTGCCATCCGAAAAACTTGAGAAACATCTGTCAGATAATTTTATAGACCAAATAAAAAAGCAAGCAATTTCAGCGATCCGCTAAAACTACTTGCCCTTTTACTTATTATCTCTATTTTTACTCTTTAATAAATTCCTTCGTACTTCTCACAGTATCAATCGGACGAACTAATTTTTCAATTTCTGCACGCTTTGTCTCTAAGAATGGAGGTAAAGATAACTTTTCTCCAAGTGTTTCATATGGCTCATCTCCCATAAAACCAGGGCCATCTGTTGCGAATTCGAATAAAATTTGCGGCGCAACTCTTGCGTATAATGACTCAAAGAAGTGGCGATTTACATAACCGGATGTAGGAAGTCCAACGCTACCTATTCTCTCAATCCATTCTTCTAATACAGCGCGATCCTCTACGCGGAATGCGGCATGGTGCACTGTACCAAAACCTTGTTGTGCTTCAGGAAGAACCGTATTATGTTCTACAATGACAGAGGCACCGTTTCCACCTTCATTCACTTCAAATAAATAGAATTCTCCTTCTTGAGCAATCTCTTTAAATAATAGAACTTTTTCTAGTACTTCTTTGAAGTAACTAAAGTTCGCAATACGAATGAATACAGGTCCTAAACCAGTAATTGCGTATTCTAATGGAACTGGTCCATTTTGCCAAGGTGTACCAGATTCTATCCCTTTATCCAATTCATCTGAGATTAATTGATAGTGTTGATCATCGAAATCAACGAAAGAAAGAGTCTTCTTACCAAACTGCTCTTTAATTCCTGTATGTTCCACTTCAAGACGGTCAAAACGTTTCACCCAATACGCTAATGCTGCATCACTTGGAACTCGGAATGAAGTTTTTGAAATTTCATTTGTACCGTGTACCCCTTTTGGAACGCCTGGGAAATCAAAGAATGTCATATCCGTTCCTGCACTACCTTTATCATCTGCAAAGAATAAATGGTACGTTTGAATATCATCTTGGTTTACTGTTTTTTTAACGAGACGCATTCCTAAAACGTGAGTGAAAAACTCATAGTTCTTTTCTGCACTACTTGTAATCGCTGTAACGTGGTGAATTCCTTTTAATTGTTTCATTTTATATTCCTCCAATGGTTTTTAAAATTATATTCTCTCTTCTATTACTTCTCTTCAATAGGTGCTAAATTCGCTTCAATTTCTGCTCGCTGTTCCTCTAAGAACGGCGGTAAATCAAGTTTTTCTCCTAAATGCTCCACATCTCCATCAACTGTAAACCCTGGTCCATCTGTCGCAATTTCAAATAGAATTCCGTTTGATTCACGGAAATATAAGCTTTTAAAATAGAAACGGTCGATGATTCCTGAAGAATGGAAACCTCTTAGTTTCAACTGTTCTTCCCAATAAGCAAGCTCTGCATCATTTTTCACACGAATTGCTAAATGGTGAATGCTACCGCGGCCCGGCTTTTCAGTAGGACCATCTAAATATTTCACAACGATTTCTCCAAAAGCTTCTCCTTTAATGGACTGAAAAATTGCTTCCTCTTCGCTGCGGCTAACCTCTGTATAACCAAACATCTCTGTAAGTGTACTCGCCATTTTATCAAGTCTACGAACTGTCATTTCCACAGAACCCATTCCTTGAATTTGATGTTCAGCAGGAACTTCTGATTTCTCCCAAGTTTCCCAATGCTCTACTTTTTCTCCGTTTGAAACGAGTAGTACAAGACGAAGACCTTCAGCATCCTCAAATTTCAAAGCAGTACGATTTGCATATGTTGTAATTTCACTATGTTTTACACCAAATTTCTCAAATCGTGCTTTCCAGTAATGCAAGCTATCCTCTGACGGAACGAGTAATCCAATTCGAGTAATTGCATTCGTACCGCGATATGTTTTGCCTACTAAAGGAATTTCAAAAAACGATAGCTCCGTACCTGGACTTCCTATTTTATCTCCATAAAATAAGTGATACATGGACGGATCATCTTGGTTTACTGTCATTTTCACACGACGTAAACCAAGCACGTTTTTATAAAAGTGATTATTTTCATTTGCATTTTTCGTAACCATTGAAATGTGATGATGCCCTTTAATTTCATACATTGGTTATTCCTCCGTTTCGTTTTACTAGTCAAGTGATAACTAAAAAAATAACATTTCCCACAAATAATATGGTGTTTAGCTTTTCAATTTATTCTCATTATGTTTTTGTAAATTCATCTTAGTTTTTACTGAATAAGTTACTTTGTTTTTTAATCGAAAACAACTGGGTGTATGTTTTTCATATGATTCAATCGCTTTCGTTACTATCACTTTACACCTCAAGTGACTGAAAAGCAAGTGATTTATCTCAAATTCGAGATATTTTTTTATTGCATAAAATTTCGGACTAAAAACACAAGAAATTCTTGGTTTGGAGACATTATAAAATTCATAAGTTGATGGATGTAGGATATCGCCAGCATAAAAAAACACGCTAAGAAGTATGCAAGGTTTTATACAGCTTTTCAGCTAATTCAGTAACAAACAGAAATCTTAAAATCCCCTTCAGGATAGGAATGTATAAAAAAATGTATAGATCCATAGAACGTAAAAAGGAGGTTCCCTTGGTTCCTCCTTGTCCTTGCTACCGATAATGTTACGTTATATTAACTGAATGCGAATACCATATACATCCAAAAATCATAACAAATCGATTCTCCGAAATGGTACAATTAGGAAAAGGGGGAAAGGATATGTACGATTACAAATTCGTGAAAGTCGAAGTTAATAACTGGAAAGGGGAACCTAAAGAAGATTATAAGCGTATTATTGCCGAACATGCTGAAGACGGTTGGAAATTTGTTCAAATCTTTGCACCATCAATCGCAGGATACGCGCAATATTTTGAGATTATCTTCGAACGAATTAAATAACCCCTTTCGAGAACGAGAGGGATTTGCTTTGAATAACATACAAAAAGAACTGAAATATTTGGGAATCTAATTGTTCTCAATTTAACTTATAAGACAAATAAGCTAATATTAATCAACTTCCAATAACGAGAATTATGTAAATAAGCTGCCCATATGGACAGCTTATTGTATTTTTTCTGAAATGCTGGCGTTACTCAACTAAAAAGTTGATATGCTCCCATTCTAGTGGCAAGATATGTTTTATTAGTTCTTCGTTACACCCATGCGTACTTCTTAACTATTTTATTTCATTTTCAATAAAAAACAACCCCACTAAGCTTATTAACACTTAATGAGGCCATTCTATTTACAATTTTAATTATGGAACGTCGGCTTATAGAACGAACGGTTATCAAGCGCAAAGACACGTTCTGTGTATTCGCCTGGTTTTGTGCGTCCTAGTGCGCGGTCCATCATGTTCATTTTTGCATCTAAGTTGTCGATGTAATGCAGAATTTCTGCTTCTTTTACTAATGGTGGTTTTGGGCTACCCCACTCTGCTTTTCCGTGGTGAGAAAGAACGATGTGCTGAAGGATCAACACTTCTTCTGCATCAATTTGCAACTCGTCTGCTGCTTTACCAATTTCGTTCACCATGATAGAAATGTGGCCTAGTAAATTTCCTTCTAACGTATACGTTGTAGAAATTGGGCCAGATAGTTCGAATACTTTACCAAGGTCGTGTAAAATAACGCCTGCATATAGTAAGTCTTTATCTAACGATGGGTATAGAGCCGAGATAGCTTTCGCTAAATCTAGCATCGATACAACGTGATAAGCTAGTCCAGATACGAACTCGTGATGATTTTTCGTCGCTGCTGGATATTCTAAAAACTCATTTTGATGCTTATTTAATAAATGTCTTGTTAGACGCTGGATGTTCGGGTTTCTCATTTCAAATATGTATTGCGTAATTTTTTCAACCATATCTTCTTTTTTCACTGGTGCTTTTTCTACGAAATCCGAGATATCTGTTACTTCATTTTCATTCGCAACACGAATTTGTTTCACGCGTAATTGAATACGCCCTTTGTAGTTTAGAATATCTCCAGCTACTTTAACGATTGTTTCCGCTACGTATTGTTTCTCAACTTCTGGTGATACATCCCATAGTTTCGCTTCAATATCTCCACTTGGGTCTTGTAAGATTACTGTTAAAAACGGCTTTCCATTACTTGCGAGACCTTTTGTCGCTGTTTTAATTAACAAGAAAACATCGACTTGTTCACCAACTTCATATTCTGCAATTTTCTTTTTCATTCGAATTCCTCCACCAAATCAGTTACTTTTAGTATAGCATATTACAACTCATTTTCTTTACGCATATGCGTTAATTTTATAATCTGTTTTTCCGTAAAGAACGATAGTAAATGGGCATGACATGTAAAGAAGATTACTTGTCTATCTTTTGCGATTTCTTTTATAAGTTCAATCGTTCGATTCGTCCTTACCGCATCAAAGTGCACGAAACTATCATCAATAATAAATGGATAATCATGTTCAAATGTTTTCGCGAGTGCAAATCGTAACGATAAATATAACTGCTCCGCTGTCGCTTGGCTCAGTTCATGACTGTAAAAACGCATACCGTCGTTACGTTCCACAATGAACGGCTCCGCCTCTGACGGTGAAAAGATTTTACTATATCTCCCGCCCGTTAAATACACAAAGTACTCTTCTGATTTTTGTAAAATACGCGGTAAATGTACCTCATGATAATATTGCTTCGTTTTCGTTAACACTGTCTTTGCGGCCGCATAAGCAGCCCATTTCTTCACTTGTTCACGCACTTGCGCTTTTTTCATTTCCCACTCGTGCATCAAATCACCGTACGTACTACCTTCTTCTAAATTCGCAATTTCCATACGATGTTTTGCAATACGCTCTGTTAATTCTTTCTCTTTCGCAAGACATTTTTGCGCGGCTGTAATTTCTTGCTTTAATTTTTCATCATAACCGTCAGCCTCATAATGCTCAGCTAATGATAAACTCGTTAAGCGCTGTTCTAACAGATCAATTTGCGGTAATAAACGCCCCACTTGCTTATCCGCATCTTCACGTTTTTCCGCCAGTTTACCTGCTTCTAAAAACATCTCTTCATCTGTAGATTCTGCAATATGCCATAAGCCATCTCGTTCTACTAACAGTTGTTTTAATTGCCCTTGCACGAATTCATATTCTTCTTGCCATTCAGCCAGCTTCTCTTTCAGCTGCTTATAAGTTTGGCGCTTCTCTTTCTCATTTTGCATACGACTTTGCGCCTCATGCAAATTACTATACTCTGTACTAC
The DNA here is from genome assembly GCF_030348325.1 of Bacillus hominis. Taxonomy (NCBI): domain Bacteria; kingdom Bacillati; phylum Bacillota; class Bacilli; order Caryophanales; family Bacillaceae; genus Bacillus; species Bacillus hominis. Next base: position 980,611 of record NZ_JAUCFS010000005.1, on the reverse strand, counting down.
CGATAACAGTTTCTAGTTTATGTTCAAAGTGCGAAATCATTTCATATAATGAAGATTTTCGCGCGCCTTGCTTCTCTAATTCACGATATAATTGCTGCATTTTTTCAATACGCTCAAACGCTGGCAATACGTGCGCATACGTATAAAATTCAGGAAACATATAGCGCGTTTTATACGCATCTACTTGTTCTCCCATATGGAAAGTTTCTCTCTCCCATTCTTCATACGATGAAACGACTTTATCATAAGCACGTTCCATTTGCTGTAATTTATAAGACTCTCGCTCAAATAGCTTACGAATTTCTTCATCCTTTTCTAACTGATAGCGCACAGACATCGCTTCTTCACTTTGTCTCCCGCCAGCGCTTTGCTGCAGCGTAAGGAGTTCTTCTTGTAATCCACTTGCCGGATCTTTATATAAAACAAGGGCAAGAACAATCCCTACAAAAATAATGACGCTAATAAACAAAAGCGGGCGATTATCAATAAATAAACTCGTGAATAAAATGCCTGTATTAATAAGAAGTAACAGAAGACAAACTCTTTGCCACTGCTTTTTCTTTTGCATAGCCGCTCCTGCTTTTTCCTCATACTTACGCTTCATTCTCTCTGCGCCCATACCGATAAACGCCGCATCTTGAAATGATTTTTCTTTCTCAACTAACGTATTACGTTCTTCATCAGCTAACATTTGTTTCTGAATCTGTCTTATATTTTCTTCTTGCTCTTCTAATTGCTCTTGAGCCGTTTTAAAGCGTTCATCTAGTTGTGCTTTTTGCGTTTCTAACTCTCTCGCCTTTTGCACCGTTTGTGTAATTAATTCTTTCGTCGCTAAACTTATATCAAATGAAAGAACAGTCTCTTGTTCAAAAGTAGCGCCAATTTGCTGCTCTAGCTCTGCGATTTCTTCTTTTATATTCGCAATACTTCCTGTCATATCACGCATTTCTTGGCGTGCATTTTCATAAGACATATGCTGCATACGCAGTTCTTCTACGTAACTTTCTTTTTGTAAAAATGCTTCATCTATTTCTGTGGAATCAATTTCTGTTTGCACTGTTTCTATCTTTTTTTGAAGTGAATCTACTTGCAACTTAAGCGGCTCCATTTTCGCCTTGATTGCTTCATAGCGCGCCATTCCGTTTACAGAAAATTGTCCTTTTTCATGTTCTAACACTTTCTCATGCGCACGCTTTTCAATAACGAGCGGTTCAAGCGCTGCTAATATTTCATAATCTTGCTTTCGCTTTTCAGCTAATTCTTTTTCTGCACGAACAGAAGCAAGTTTCTCTTCACTTTCTTTTAACTGCTCGACCTGTTTTTCATACGTGCCAATTTTCCCTTGCCACTCTTTCATCTTCTCTTCAAGCTTCTTCATTTCTTGCAGTGACACGTTAATTTCAGGATTACGACCACTCGGCTTAAATCGCTGATTCATTTCTTTTTCTAATTTTTTATCTAACTGTAATAACGCATCGCTTCCGACTGCACTTGCCGAAAATAAATAATTGCCGATATCTGCTTCGCCAAGCTGATGAATGTTTTGAAGGCCATGCATATCAAATGAAAAGACAGATTCAAATAAACTTTCATTCATGCCGCTTAATATATCATTTAAAATTTCTTCGCCACCAGTTTTCCCATCTTCAAAATAAACGGTCACCTCACCAGCTGCTGTTTTCGGCAAACGCTCAATTTTCAAACGGCCGTACTTCTCTGTTTGCACAGTAATCGCACCGCCATACTTCCCGCCTTCTTTCGGTTCATAACGGCGCTGTCCTCTCGTCGGAAAACCGAATAAAATACTTTTCATAAATGAGCGAATTGTCGATTTTCCCGCTTCATTTTCACCGTACAACACCGTCAGCAATGAAAGATCCATTTCCACATTTTCTAGTTTTCCATAGCCGTAAATATGGAGTTTTTCAATTCTCATTTTTTATCCCTCTCTTGCTGGAATAATTGCTCTAAAATAATATTTTCTGCTTCCTTTTGAATCTCTTTCTTCTCTTCCTCTGTAAAAGATTCAATACTATTACGTGCTACAGGAGATGTCCAAATCGTGCGCAATACTCCGTCCAGATTTGTAAAAGCTTCTAACTCCTTCAGCACACTACCGACGAAATGATTTTCTTCTTTTAAACGCTCGATTTCCGCAAAAGAAACCGTCTCATTTTTCCACTTCATCGCATATACGAAATCTTTTCGCTCTTCTCCCGCTGCTAAAATGTGAAAAATCTCTTCCACGCGCTTTTCATCTCGTAAATAAGGAGAAAGTGGCCCTTGCCCTGTAAATATGACAGTTAAAAGTGTCCCTTCCTCTTCTCTTCGGCACTCATTCATTACACTTGACGCTGCCGTCATAAGTTCATCAACAGTGTCAAGTCCCTCAATACTCACTTCTATTTCATCCCACACAACATCCGCCGTATGGAAAAACGAACAATGCGACCCTTGTTTCGTTAACTCGATAAGGTATGCACCCTTCTCGCCCATTTCCTTACGATGACGACCTTGTATATTACCTGGATAAATAATGCATGGCTCTTCTGATAAAATTGCACGTTTATGTATATGGCCAAGAGCCCAATAATCAAACTGCTTTTCTTTCAGCTCACGAATTTGAAACGGCGCATAACGATTATGCTCTGCATCTCCTTCCACACTTCCGTGAAGCATTCCAATATGAAAAGGCGCCTCACTCATTTTCTTATACTGCGCTGTCATATTATCCGTTACCGCTTGCTGCAAATAACTGAACCCATAAATAGAAGCTAACAATTCACCATTTTTATAAAACTGCTTCTCTTCTACATAAGGCTCGGTAAATACATGAACATTTTTCGGAAACTCAATCGCTGCCCAGCTTCCACCTAAATGATCATGGTTACCGTGAATAATAAAAACGGGAATATCGTACTGCGAAAGTCTCTTCATTTGCTCGCGCACAAACACTTGCGCCCTCAAACTTCTCGTCTCCGCATCATACAAATCCCCGGCTAGTAATACGAAATCAACGCGCTCTTGAATCGCTTTATCAACAATACGCTCAAATGATTCAAACGTACTTTGCTTCATTCTCTCCCAAACAGACGATGGTACATTCATTTCCATCCCTTTAAACGGACTATCCAAATGCAAATCAGCCGCATGTATAAACTTCACTTGTTTCACTAATAACGATCCTTTCTATATTTCAAAAGTTTCATTTTATCAATATTAAAATAGCTGAAAACTAATAATTAGTGGGATGAAAAGGCTCCCCCGCTTATTACACCTTATCCCGAATTAACGGGCAGTAAAACTATGATGTTTAGTCTGAAAGCAAACTGCCCCTAAATACCCGATTGGTTCAACTAATAATCGTCGGGGATGAAAAGACTCCCCGACGATTAAAGTTTCACTTTATTTTACCACGCAATGTCATATATTTCTTTGCATATTCTAGTGATTTATGACAAAATAGTTATAAGATTCTGATTTTAATCATTGGAGGGAATTTTCATGGGAGTATACGTTCTAACAGTCTTTGAAAAAGATGGTTCAAAAGCATTAGACGAATCATTCGAGGCGGCAACTGAAAAAGAAGCGAAAGCAAAAGGTGAATCTATTTTACAAGAAAAAGGATTGTACGAAAAAACACATCGTTGCACATCTTCTGCAGGTAAGCTCGTTTTATTCCAGCGCTAAAAAAAGAAGCGTCATCCGCTTCTTTTTCACTCTACTATATCTTCGTCACACCACGTAAACACCACATCTAGAATGCGATTACCGATGCGTACGCGTTTATTCCATTTACCTGTTTGGATCTGATGTTGCAATTCCGCTTTCATCTTTTCCGTCCAGTCGTGAATCGTTTCACTACCGTTATATGGATATACGCCCGGAAACTCTTCCTGCAGAAGGTGCAAACTCTCTGCATCAAAATGAAAATGGAAGAAGTAGTTTGCTGTAAGCGATGGTTCTTGCAATCGTAAAAAATGATCATCAATTTGCTTTCTATTTCTATAGAAAGTAAAGATATTCACTTTACCACTCGTAATTTGGTCAATTTGAATTTCGTGCTTCTCTATAATCACGTCTTGCCCACCTCGTTGTATACTACCTTTAGTATATATGTCTTTTGCAACAAAGTTAACCATTTTCGCGCGAAATTCATTTCCTTCATTATATTACCTGTACCTCCAAGTACAATCAGGACAAATAAAAAAGTTGAAGGGGAGCGATCACATGTATTTCGGAAGCAAAGGTTGGTATGTAAAAGAACTTAAAAAATTAGGTATTCGTACTTACGAAGGTAAAAAACTAGAATCTTATCGTACGCATATATTATCTAGTTTACTTGAGAGAATGAAGAAAGCTTCGGCTTAATAGATGTAGGAAGCGACTACGGTTGCTTCCTTTTTATTTAGTAAATAAAAAGGAAATCATGATACCTTAACATTCATTTTTATCGTTATACCATACAAGATGCGCCTTACTTTTTGATAAATTACTGATTCCTCATTACCGAATACGAATATGAAATATTGCATATCAAAATGTATTGATGCATTCGTAAACGCTTACTATAATGAGGGTATAAAGATTCATTACATCTTACTATTAAAAAAAAGGAGGCAATCATATGGAAATCGCAATAGCAGTTTTAAAATTCGTAGGTGGAGTAATTCCATTGGTTCAAGAACTTTTAAAAGCATTCATGTAAGGTTATCATTCAGCAATTATCTATAAGAATTATCATACAAATGATCTGTATATCAAAACGAATTGATACACAGATCATTTGTGTGAGTAAACTTTAAACGAGAGCTATGTATCCTAACAGAACAATAATGATACATCTATCTCAAGTCGGAAAAAGGCGCTCACAAGGGCGTCTTTTTATTATATTACTATGTACCTAATAACTTATTCAGAAAATCGATTTTACAATCCATACAATGCTACATAATTAATGTATCTTTTTGAAATTTGCACAATAAAAATCCCCTCGAAGCATAAAATCCAAGGGTCGAGCCTATTTTTTATTAAATTTTTTAAACACAGCAATACCATTTTCTACGATTTTATCAAATGAATAAACAACGATTGTCTGTTCCTCTTTATTTAGCGCTACTGAAATAATCAATTAAGCTAAAAATGCTATAATTAACCCAATCACACTAAGGAGGAACAATTATTTTGCACGGAAAATGCATTCAATTTCATGAGTTTGGCAATCCGAAAGATGTGTTACAGGTTGAATATAAAAATATAGAACCATTAAAAGATAATGACGTTTTCGTTCGTATGCTAGTCAGACCGATTAATCCATCTGACTTAATTCCAGTAACCGGAGCATATGCACATAGAATCCCTTTACCTAACATACCTGGTTATGAAGGCGTTGGTATTGTAGAAGATGTAGGAAATTTCGTTTCTAAAGACCTTATCGGCAAACGCGTTTTGCCATTACGCGGAGAAGGAACTTGGCAAGATTTTGTTATAACATCAGCTGACTTCGTAATCCCTATTCCTGATTCAATTGATGATTTTACAGCATCACAAATGTATATTAATCCCCTTACGGCGTGGGTCACATGCACAGAAACGCTAAACTTAAAACCGAATGATGTTTTATTAGTAAATGCTTGTGGATCCGCTATTGGTCACCTTTTTGCTCAGTTATCGCAAATTTTAAACTTCCGATTAATTGCAGTGACAAGAAATAGTAAACATATAGAAGAATTACTTCAGCTTGGTGCCCATCATGTAATCGATACTTCCACTGCCCCGCTTCATGAAACAGTTATGGATTTAACAAACGGAATAGGTGCAGATGCTGCGATTGATTCTATTGGAGGACCGGATGGAAATGAATTAGCTTTCTCCTTACGTCCAAATGGGCACTTTTTAACTATAGGTCTTCTATCTGGAATACAAGTAAACTGGGCAGAGATTGTCACTAAAGCAAAAGTGTACGCTAACATATTTCATTTACGACATTGGAATAAAGACGTGTCAGCATATAAATGGCAAGAAACGTTTCGTCACTTAATCCGCTTAGTAGAAGATAAACAATTACGTTTCATGACGGTACATTCTACGTATGACTTAGCAGATGTGAAAACTGCGATTGATGTCGTTCAGTCTGCTGAAAAAACAAAAGGAAAAGTGTTTTTGACGAGTTATTAAATACAATTGAAAAGTCCTTTTGATTGATCTTTTAATTCATAAGAGGATAGTACGTTCAACTATGGGCTCATTTAACGAAATAGAATTTTAAGTAGCTTGTATGATTTGATTAAGAAGTGAAAGGAGATTCTATCATGTGGTTAATCATGGCAATTGCGCCTGTTGTAATAGTTGGAGGAATTGTATTATATGTAATTGAAAGGCTTAAGCATAAATATAACCATGGCAATCTAGGTAAGAAAAAATCAAAAGACGCTCAAGATTTATTAGATAGTTTCATACCAATGGGAATGCTTTTAGGGTGTTTAATCGGTATAATTTTCGACATATTTTTCCCAGGTTATTCACTGTTTACAGTTGGTTTAGGAGCTGGAATAGGCTATTTATTTGGCTTTTTCGCCTATGAATTTTATAGCAAGACAGGAAACGATTTTTCATAATCCAAAGGAATAAGCGGGACAGTACATAGTCATCATATAAAATATGTAACTGTCCTTTATTTTTGCATCAATGTTATCAACTTACCTTTCACATCCTATACACCTTTTTTATTGATTTTTCTCTCCTCCCTCTTTTGCATATCCGCTTTTTTGTTTTCATTGGATCTATACCCAAAGTAAAGTAGAGCACATGTAATAACGGAACCTAAAACGTATCCTAAAAAGCCCCCTAACCAAAACATAATATAACTCCCCCCATTCATTATAAATTTTATGTACTATAACTCTTTAAGTGCTCAATCGTTTATTTCTATAAACTCTCTTAAAGGTTTTCGGTACCTCCGTTTTTTATTACAAATTGGAAATTCCCCTTAACCGCCTCTAAAGTTATTCATACCACTAATTCTCTCATTACCTCAAATAACAATTTTATTATTTATCATAAAGTTAACACTTTCATTAAGCATATATAAAGATTGCTATATTTCTTACTTTTCTCTTTGAAAAGAATATATACTACATTTGAAATAAGCGAGCTAGTACATCAGCCCTTCTCTATTTTAACTTTAGTCATGAACAAAAGAAAAATAAAAAATCCCCTCAAAGCATACACTTCAAGAGGATGAGCCTGTTTTTTATTTAATTATATACGTACAGCTGTGCCACTTACAGCAACCATTAACATGCCATCACGAACAACTTCGTAATCTACGTCAATACCAACGATAGCGTTCGCACCTTTTTGTTTTGCAAGTTCTTTCATTTCATCCATTGCAATATCACGCGCTTCTTTTAGCTTGCTTTCATAAGAACCAGCACGACCACCGACAACATCACGAACTGAAGCAAATAAATCACGAACAATATTTGCACCCATAATAGCTTCACCATTTACAATATCAATATACTCAATAATTTCTTTACCTTGGATTCCAGACGTTGTTGTTACAATCATGACTGACACTCTCCTAATAACTTATAGTTTTTTGATTAGCTTTCTTATGTCTTTATTATGACATGGAAAAAGTAACTAATCTATTGAATTACCTTACATGAATGTGACAATTTTGTAAGGATGAAATATTATTTTACCTATCTCTTACAATAACTGCATTAATTGACAGAAAATTGTTATAATTATATTTAAGGAGGGATAGCATGAAAAAAATCACTTATGTATGCGCTATAACCGTTCTATCTTTCAATTTAATTGGTTGTACAAGCACCTCGGCTACAGATAAAACTTCACAAGCTAAGCAAGAACATACACAAAATACCTTTCAATTAAACTCCGCAACCATTACAAACATTGAATTACTTAGAACAACCGATAATGATATTTCCAAATCTCAAACAGACAATGAAGAAATGATAAAATCTATTGTTTCAGCAGTTCAAAACGGAACACCGAAAACAATCGCACTAGATCAACAAAAGAAACAATCTGCACATTCTACTATAACCGTTACATATAAAGATGACTCAAAAGATGAATTTCTTATGTGGGTTGATAATAAGGAACAAATTACGATCGCTAAAGATGAGAAGAAAGATAAAGTAGAAGGTGTGACAGTGAACATTGAAGGCGCTAAAATGATGAAGGATTTCTTTAAAAGCTAAAAAAAGATCCCCTTCAGCTTGATAGGTATGTGGCGAGACCCCACATCCATCAACTTAACGTATATTTTTATACAAAATGCGGTCTTTCCACGTAGTTTTTTATTATCTTTTATAGATGTTATAAAAGTAGGCACATCAAATAAACCCTGACGGGTTTCAAATTTTTCGCTATGCTACCTGATGGGCAGAAGTGGTATACTCATACACAACACCTAAAATATCAAAGACTGTTTTTTTCTCATATCTGTGAGATTTTCGTCCGTTTCGCTGTAGGAGGTTAAACAGACGAAGGAGAATCTTTGATAATTCTTGGGTGTTTTTATGTAGTGCTTGATGAAAAAGTAAGAAATAATCTTTAATTATGTACATCGCTTTATATTCACTTAGTTCTTTCTGTTTCTTACGTAACAGGAGTTCTCTCATTTTAAACATAGTAGAAGAACATAATAGGATACTAATGAGTTGTCCATAAAGGTGGCATTCTAATCGCTCTTGTTTAATAGATTTACAACGATGAATTCGAAACCAAGATTTCCATATTTTAAATAACAGCTCAATTTGCCAACGCAGTGAATATAAATCATAGATTTTCTCTTTCGGTACCCATTCCGTAGGAATGTTTGTCATATATACCGTAATTCCTTGTAAAAGTTTCGTACGCTCTGTATATGTAATCCCTTTTTTCTTTTCGCGAATAGCTCGATCATGTAGACGTTTCTGTTTTTGCTCCTCTGTACATCTATAAACCACAATGCGAGTGGGTAGTTTGTCTTTGCTCCCTACATATACATCATGTAATTCATACACTTGGCCAGGTTGTAATTGGTTCATGATGTCTTCCAAATGAATTTGTATATATACCGGTCTCAATTGAGCAGGTTTTGTTTTAAATACCACTGTTTCGAATTCTTTTCTATATATTTTAGTTGGTAATTTAAGACGCGATAAATAATACCCTTCCTTATCTTGGATCGATTTAAAGTCTTGTAAACGAAAATACCCTAAGTCACGAATATATAGTTCATTCTTTTGTGTCATGTCCATTCGAGTCGCCCCATATGCCTGATCACTTCGTTTTCCTGGTTCAATTTTCACATCAGAAAACTCTCCACTCAACAAGTCATACTCTAATTGAATTTTCACACCAGCTGTATGACTACAGCCTCCGGCACCAGGATAAGTAGCTGCGAATCGATCTGGAACTTGAAAGGTTGTAGAATCAAGGATGCGAATCCGCTCAAAGTAAGCAGAAAGAGAATGAGAAATTGTAGATGATCCTCCAATTTTAGCTTGTAGAAGTGTAGTAAATACATTTCGAAAGAAGGCTACAGAAGCCGAGTTAAATCGTCGATTCAGTCCCTCAGGACTTAATAAAATTCCTGTTGAAGTTTCTAATTGACTACAAAGTTGAGTAAGAGAGGTTGTAGCGATTTGTTGATTTAACCATACACACAAAGATAAAAAATGGTGCCCATGGCACTTACGTTTTCGTTTCATTCCACCTGCTTCTATAGCTAATTGATTAAGTGTAGCGGGAGACATATATCGATATAACTCTTCGGCAAATAAAGACAGCTCTTGTTTTTGATGCATATTCATAAAAAGCACGTCACCCTTTCTCATTAACATAAGAGAATAGTAACGTGCTTTTAAGTTTAAGAATAGTCTAAATCCTTAAGTTGATGGATGTGTGGCGAGACCCCCTATCATTAAACTTGAGATGGTTCAAATCGGAGAAAGACACCTTAGAAGGTGTCTTTTCTTTATTTTCAAAAGGACCTGCTCAATTCATACGTAAATGCATAAAGTAAATTGAATCCGTTAAAATACATGAGTGACCTCTTGTTTTCCCCTCTTATCTAAAGGAGGAACTGTTATGGGCTTTGGTGGTAGTTGTAGTAGTTGTGGCGGTGGCTTCGCTTTATTAGTTGTATTATTTATTTTATTAATCATAGTTGGAGCTTCTTGCTTCTGCTAAAAAACTATCGGAAAAGACACTCTTATATGAGTGTCTTTTCTTTATACGTTAAAACATCCCCCTATCTTTATTACACAATACCAAAGTATACTCTCTTTTCCCCTTAAATTTTATGTAATTATACATATTCATGAAAACACAAATAGTAAAAAAGCATCTGAAGTAGATGCTTTTTTATTATCAATATGTAAACGTAATCGTCACCAAAGAATATCCTTCTTTTGCATTATACGGCTCAGCTTTATAAGAAACACGGTTCGCTCCTTTTGGAAAACCGATTTCTCCAATTGCTTTTTTCACATCTTGTAAGGAACCGTCCATTGATTGCTTATAAAGAACCTCAATCTTTTCTACTTTTGCACTATAGCGCTGCTGCATTTTATTTTTTAATTCGTTATAGTTATTCGCAACGTACTCATTTGCTAAATAATTTAGTTTTGTATCTTTTAATATTTGTTCGTATGCAGTTGTTTTCGGGCTACCCACTGCAATTTTATTTGTAATTGTATCATAATAACTTGTTGTAGCCTGCGGATAGTCTCCGCGGTTCCACTCGTGATTTCTTGCAATTTGTTCATCTGATAAGTTGAAATAAGAATATGTTACTCGCCCTTGTTTATCAGGTATTGGATCATCGAATGTTGTATCAAGATGGTACCATTTATTATCGATTTTAACTAAATTCCAAGCATGAGGCTGACCGTCTCCAGTTCCTACTACAAAATGATTCTCAATTCCAGCTTCTTTTAATAATTGATAGGTTAATAGTGTGTAACCTTGGCAAACGGCAGAACGATTCACGAGTGCCTCATATGCTGTATACGCTTTATAAGACGTATCGTAAGAAGCATGTTTTACTACGTAATCATGAATCGCCTTCACTTTTTCATGATCATCCATTCCCGCTTGGATAATAGATGAAACAATGGCTTTCGTTTGCTTCATCACATACTCTGTCTGTTCTTTCGTTTCACGATATGTAATCTTTAACGTAAACGTATAATTCCCTGGTGATCCAGAAAGTGAGTACGAAACGTTCGATCTATTATAATTTGTATACTCATTTTTATTTGCGACTTCTTTATATGCGTTAAAAAGTGTATTCATCACTTCTTCTTTATTACTATTTGTCGTGTAATATGGAAGTGTAATATTCGTTTCGTACGTATTAATACGCTTTTGTACTTCATTTTTGAATGCTGTTAATAGTGCAGCATCTGCTGTATTTTGCGCATTAGTATTTTTATATTGCAAAGTTTTATATAAAAACTGTGCATACTGTTCACGTGTTACCGTATTATATGGCCCAAACTTCCCTTCCCCTGTACCAGCTGCAATCTCGTTTGACTGCACGGCACTAATCGCATTTTCTGCCCAAAAACCATTTGGAACATCGTTAAATGTGTGTGTTTGCTTAGCAGAAAGATGAAAAGCATTTGTAAGAATTTGCGCCATTTCCGCACGACTAACAGAATCTTTCGGTCTAAAACCACCATTTCCATCACCTTTAAAAATCCCTAATTTCGTTAACGTTAAAACCTCTTCAGGAAACAGTGTAGAACCTGAGCGAATATCACGATACGGATTGTTTAAAGCAGATCCATCTTTTAATACATAACGAGCACTATCATTACTAAACGTACCACTTTGCTTATTCGGTACTAACACTCGATAAACTAAAGCTGCCACCTGCTCCCTCGTCGCAACATCCCCAAAACCAAACATCCCATTTCCATAACCTGAAATAATATTTTTACTCGATAAATCTTTAATAGCAGGATACGACCAATGTGATGTAGGCACATCAGAAAAAGCACCCGCTTCAGCAGCTTTCACATCACTACCACTCGCATAAAAGAAAGCGCTTCCAATTAACGTTAATGATGTAATTGATTTTAATAGTTTTGTGTACATAATACCCTCTCCCCATACGTCTTCCATTCTTGTTGTTTTTTGTTGGAAAATCTAAAAGACTATGACAAGATATATTATACAATTAAAACTTTTCAGGGGATATATTAATTTGAAAATATGCAAAAACTCATATTAATATAGTGATTCGTACTGATATTATGCTATTTTACTTGCGAATATATAAATGAAAAGAAAAACACTAATGTAACCTTATTAATATACATATCGCTTTTGATCTTTTATTTCGCTAAAATGTAGCCTATAAAAACAATACTATCCCCATTAAAATCGCAATATAATCCTGAGAACATACCTTTTAACATAATTCATTGTATGATTGCCAATTTCATGTCCTTTATTTAAAACAATTTTTACTAATTGTAATTATCGGCATTCACTTCATACCTCCATACAATATTCTTTGGAACTTTTGGATACATTAAGCATTGTAGTTTGCATAGATGCAACATGCCGGCGTGTATACAGCTTAGGATATGACGTTACTCTTGTAAAGAATGGACATAGTACATATAATTCTACCGTATTATCGGCGTCTCAAATTATTAAGCATCATAACGAGATCATAGGTCAATGGTTTGCTTGCGTAAAAAATTCCGAGAATATATAGTTTTAATTCCATTTCCATATTTGATAGTCTATATATTTTTTACTATAGTCTCTTTCATTTTCAAAGAATTGCTTTCCAATGAACTAGTTCCTAAACTAAACTGCCTCGTTTCTACAATAAGAAGAGAGCTGCCCATAAGTCGGTTTCACCAACTTATGAGGCAGCTCCTCTTAGTTTCACCTTATTCTATCGATGAATCCAAACTGCACCTGCAGACTTGTCTTCAGCTTGACCTACTACTTCAAACTTTAATCCTAGTTTCGGCAACTTACGTCCTGCATCTGGAATAACGCTGTTAATATACTGCTTAGAATCATCGAATTTTGCAACCCCTGGTAATCCTTTATAGTCAAAGATACCGCGAGTTGGCGAATTCACTTTCCATGCTGGCGCTTGATCAAATGAGAATGCCGCATCGGCAATTTGATAACGCGTACTACTCTTCACAGTCGGTTGTCCATTTAATGTACCTACGATTGCCTCTGGGTGAGAATCTACTACTCCTAGGAATCCTTCACCTGGATGAACGCCTACCCAGTTATCTGTAAAGCTTTGATCCGCATACCATACAACCATTCCTGTATTAAACACTGGGCCACGCGCATGTTGTAACGCTGTGTCAGAGCCAGCGTAATTTCTCCACTCTACATAGTAGTTATGTTTTTTCTGTTCAAATCCGTTAGACACAGTAAATCCTTTTAACGTCATTGCTGGCTGACCTTCTGCATCATCTGAGAAAACAACTTTTCCATTTACAGTTAATGCAGCATTATCTAACGCAAAGCCTTTGTAAGCTACTGCAATATCTGTTAAATACTCAAATTGCAGTTTTACTTTTTTCCCTTTGAATTGGCTTAAATCGTATGATTTATCAACCCACTTACCATCAGTTGTATCCGCGCCGCCTTTTACATCTTTTTCGCCCATTCTATCAATGCGTGTCTTCGTTCCATCTTCTGCAATCGCATATACGTCAAGGAAATCATACTTCGCTTCAAGTTCGTAGAATGCCTTATAATCAAACTTAGCATCCGTTGCATTTGTTAAATCAAATACTGGTGTCTCAAGTGTTGTATGAATGTCATTTCCTTTTGTGCTGTAATAAAACTTCTTACCAAATGCTGACTCGATATTTTTAATATCTTTGTCCGGCAAGTTAACACGAACGATTCCTGGTCGTTTTGATTTTGTAACACTTTGATCTAAATATGTTGCAACACCGATTCCCGTGCGAAGTTTATCATAATCTACCTCAACGATATTCGCCCAGTTCCCCTTCATATTCTTTTGGAAAAACTCTTTATTTTGTGGTGAGAAACTTGTTGGCTCTGTTCCTGCAATTTTTCCAGCCCAACTTCCGCCGCTCATAATAGACCATGACTCAACAGGTTCACCTTGTCCTGAGTACTTTGTATCGTACTCATCTGGTAAGCCTAAATCATGACCATACTCATGCGCAAACACACCAACCGCTCCATCTTCAGGCTCGATTGTATAATCGTATGCAGCCATCTTTCCGCCCCAATTCGAAACAGAAGATTTTGTGCCATCAATCGCATATGGTTTTGATCCAAGTTTTGAACGATGAGACCAAATCGCATCATCTTTCAATTTACCGCCGCCAGCTTCTTGACCCACACCAGCATGTACAACCATTAAATGATCAATAATGCCATCTGGTTCGTTTTTATTTCCATCACCATCTTGATCGTATTGATCAAATTGATCATAGTCTGCTAAATTAATTCCTTTTGCTACCGCTGCTTTTAATGCTTCTTTCACAAAATCTTTTGGTCCTAAAGGACCCTTGTTATCATGACCAGTACCCGCATCCGAACCGTAATCTGAAGCTTTTCCTGGAACAGTAAGCCATTCCGTTACAGTTCCATCAACTGTGTAGCTACCACCAGATTGTTCTTCATAATATTGTTTAAATGTGTTAATCTTCGATCCATCAAATAACGTAAATGGTTCATCACCAAATAACATTTTTTGATAATGTTCACGATTAAAGTCCTTAGAATACATGTATCCTGGCTCTTGATCAATATTGTTATGCTTAAAATCGCTAAATTCTACGAGTAAAACAAGTACTTTATCTTTTCGAACAGCTCCGTTGTACGCTTCTTGCTTCGCTGGTGCAGTAGGTACTTTTCCATTTAATTTACTAGAATTCAACCCTGCATCTTGTCCAGCTACTGGCCCTACTGCCGGCTGCTGCGCCTGTTCATTTTCCTTCATTTTTGCATCTTTTACTTTTTTCATAAAATCAGAAGCTTCTTGCGTAAGACTATCTTCTGTCATGATTTCTTTCCCAGGGTTTTCCCCTTTCTTTTTCTCAACATATTTCTCAACAGCCTTTGACGTCTCAGCTTGTGATGCAGATTGATCAATTACGCCTCGCTGTTTTAGCGCTTCTGCCAAACGCTCCTCCGGTATTAAATGCTCATCTATTGGTAGAGATGATGGCGCATCAGCATACGCCGCATGACTTCCAAAAGCAAAAGTACTACTTAGCACTGCCGCTGTTGCTAAAACTGATAACGGTTTTAACTTCTTATTCTTTTTCAATGCATTTCCTCCCCAGTGTCTGCGAATTATCGTTTTTTTTGTCGCTAACAACATAATATTCGTTATAATGCGAATATTCAATATTTTTCAATGAATGAAATGTTGAGAAATATTTTTTTGTGCAGGGTAGGATACATGAGATGGAAAAATAAAATAAAAAGAGGTTACAGCAAACTAATACCATAACCTCTTCTGGCCATATTTTTTCACTACAATTTATAAAGTCCTTAGCATGTAATTCGCAATTCATCCGTTTCGTCCTTTACTCCCCCATTCTAATTTGGATAACACCCCTTACAATCGGGTATAAACTTTTAACATTCAACAATTCTTTTTCAAATATTGCTGCCGCTCCTTACTAGCCATTTATATTTTACAATTAACTTTACACAAAACAGGAAAAATCATTTTAAGTCAAATAAAAAAGATCCTAGTTCATAAAACGAGCAAGGATCTTTTCGTTTCTATCTGACATATTCACTTATTTCAAAAATTCCCAGTGAGATTTCTTTTTTTCTGCCACTATTTCCTTTTAAGCTACAACAACAGTTTGTTCTGTGTCCTCCATCCCCTAATTACTCTCACAAAGTTTTTATCTCTTTCCTCTAACCTTTTCCCATTGTAACTACAAATATCTAGTACATACTCTCGGGTAAATTCCATTCAAGATCACCAATTATAGAAGGTTCTACACTTTCAAATTCATCTAAAATACCTCTATTATATTGAACATAATCATTAGATTGTTCAAATAATTCATCAACTATTTGAACTGGTATAGCAAAAGATTTAGTAAAACGTAAAGTGAAATTATATGGTTCAATTTTCCCTTTTATATCTTCTTTAGAAAACTTCCCTGCTTCCTTTAAATTATCAGTATACCCTTCTCCTCCTTTACCCCACCAATGAATATTCCCACTAGTATATTGATTAACTTGAGTTCTAACCTTACTAACGATGTAAAACTCTTTATATTTTATTGTTTCAATGCGCTGATTAATTCCATCTAATGTATTGTAGTAGGATTCTTTATGTTGCTCGTATTTGTCTTCTTCATAATCATCCGCATATTCTTTTTCCTGCATATCACTTTCTGTTTTCAACGGTTCAATAAACTTTGCTTTAGGCTCTATAAAATAGAAATCCCCCATTAAAGAAGAATGTTCCCAAGGAATTTGTTTCTTCTTTGATGCACTAACTACTTCTTTTCTCACTTTTTTAAATAGCTCCTCAATTTTTAAGCCTTCCACGAGAATATGACTGCTTAATACCTTTGTATATAACCCATTAGAATCATCATCATTACCATCACTCGCCGTTGAATCTGGGCCCGTTGCAAATGAAATAAAAGTTCCAATCGGAGTATTCGTGAAATTTTTTAACCCCGTTTCTCTAAATCCCCGTACTCCGTCAGTAAAAAGTTTTGTTCTGCATGCATCCAGAATTAGTATAAAAACACCTTCATCTGATAATGATATTTCTTTAACCATAGATGAAATATTAACTGAAGTAGCGGAGATACTTTCGTCCGTATTTTGCTCTGCATTTGACGGAATTAAATAATTGTCTCCATTTATTTCAATTCCGTGTCCTGCAAAATAGAATAAACCTGTATCATAATTTCTCAGTTCAAATTTAAATTGAGCTATACAACTTGAAAGCGTTGAATACTCAGTATTGTTAAATACTTTTACATCAAAGCCTGCATTTTCTAAGGCTTCCTTCATAGTTTCCGCATCATTTACTGGATTTTTTAAACTTGGCCAATTTATATATTCACTTATTCCAACCACATAAGCTAATCTATTCATTTTGCACCTTATCCTTTGTAAGAATTTACTATAATACTAGTATATCATTTACCTAAGATTATTTTACATAATAGAAGACGAGTTTATTTTCGTAAAGGCGTAGTGAAAGATTATTAACCTTTCACTACGTAATAGTCACTATCTAATAACACCCCTCGACTTAATTAATACACCAAATATAGAATAAATGTATATTGCGACGCATTCGTTGTATGTCTAGCGTTATCCACAACACCGAATGGTACACCTTATAGAACAATACCTTTATTTCTCCTCGAAACACCTCATAAAATTTCCAACTATAATTTTGGAGCACTAAACAATTAAACAACCTAAATTCCATACTTACTTGAACTCATTTTTTAACTTAATTTAAAATCCCTAGTCGTATAAAAATACACATATTTGCATAAAGAGCATACATGACAATGCTCCAAAAAGGGTACATGAAGAAATTTTCTATACCATCAACTATAAAAAATCCCCTCCACAGTAAACAACTTACCATGAAGGGGATTCTTTCAAACTAACATCATTACTATCTCAAACTACCTGCTATCTCCGTAAAGATAACTCCAAGCGCATGCGCACCTGCATCTGGATATCCTAAGCTTCTTTCACCAACTGTACCGGCGCGGCCCATGCGAGCTACGATTTCTTTCGTGTACTCTGCTCCTTTGCCCGCTGCTTCTGCTCCTTTTTCAAAGGCAGTTTTCATGTCTTCTTCATTTGAAGCGCTAGCTAACCAAGAGTCTACACATAGAGCAAGTGCGTCAGCAAGCAAAAGTGTATTCTGCATTTCTGAAAACAGTAGATGGCAGATTGTGACCTGCTGAATCTGCTAAGAAAGAATATACAAGAACATCCTTAACATCATCTTTATTTCCACTAATGATGACATCAAGAAAATCTTCTATTTGGAATTCTGGAGTAAACAACACAATCTTAGTTGTTCTGTTTGGTTCTAAAGAAACAAAAGTACGAGAGATTTCAACTAATTCATTTTGAGTTGGGAAAAAAGTGTTTCGACTTCTCTTAACAGTTACCGTTACATTACTAGTATGGCAGCGTGAATCATTGTTTAACATAATGTTGAGAGCAGTTGGAATAATCCCATTTTCAGAAACTGGAACTCGAAACACTCCAGTAGATTTATGAGCCATATAATCACATCCTTTCAAAATAAAATATATTTACAATATATTAGATGCAAAAAATGATCAGTTTGATAGGGACAAATTATATGATTCATATGTCTATAATTAGAATCTATAAAGAAATGAGGCAATACTTAAATCTATAGCAAAATCCAACCAAAGAATTAACAAAATTAATTCTATATTTACATGGACTCATATTACTTCTTTTAAAATCCTTATCTCAGTATTTATAAAATACATATCTTTGTGGAGAGAGCATCTAGCGAATTTATATATCAATCAACTATAAAATCCCCTCCACAGTAAACAACTTACCATGAAGGGGATTCTTTCAAACTAACATCATTCCTATCTCAAACTACCCGCAATCTCCGTAAAGATAACTCCAAGTGCATGTGCACCTGCATCTGGATATCCTAAGCTTCTTTCACCAACTGTACCGGCGCGGCCCATGCGAGCTACGATTTCTTTCGTATACTCTGCTCCTTTAACCGCTGCTTCTGCTCCTTTTTCAAAGGCAGTTTTCACGTCTACTCCGTTTGAAGCACTGTTTAACCAAGAGTCTACACATGGAGCAAGTGCATCAACAAGCGTTTTGTCACCAACTACCGCTCCTCTACCGAACGATCTTTCACCGATAGATTGTATGCCTTGAAGTGCTGCTTGCAACATTTCAGCGAACTCTTTCACTGTTAACTCACGTTTTTCGCCTGCTGCTTTACTAGCTGCACGGAACGCACCGCCCCAAATTGGACCTGAAGCGCCGCCGCAATGTTCCATAATAATCATCGAACAACCATCAAGGAACGATCCGATCGTTACATTCTCTTGTCCTAAAATAGAATGCCACTCACGTTTTAATTGCTTAAATCCTTTCGCAACACTCATTCCGAAATCGCCGTCACCTGCATGTGTATCTAACTCACAGAACGGTACTTCATTTTTAATAATAACGTCGCTCATTTTATCAACGAGATAAATCATGTTGTTTAATGTAATGACATTATCTTTAATCATAGCGTGCTCTTCCGCTGTTTCTATTTCGAAGGAAACTTCTTTCTCTTCTACATCTTCAAGTACATTCACGTACTCTACACTCTCAACCGGTCCATCTACTTTAAATGCAGGTGTATTACACTCTTTAGATAGTAATGTTTTTAGCTCATCATCTAACTTCATTACTGTTAAAGACATACCAGCCATGTCGATACTCGTCATATAGTTACCGACAAATACTCTATTAATTTTAATGTTTCTAGCAGCTAGTTCTCTCGTCACTGCGTTGTTAAATAAGTAAAGTTCTTGTAGTGGTGTTCCGCCAAAACCATTTACTAGAAGCGCAATTTCTTCGCCCTCTTTTACCCCTAAATCTTTTACAAGATCATTTGTCATACGGTTAGCTAGTTCATCAGCTGACATCGTTTTTTCACGCTTAATACCTGGTTCACCGTGAATACCGACGCCGTATTCCATTTCATCTTCCGCAAGTGTAAAAGTAGGTGATCCGCTCGCTGGAACTGTACAAGAAGTTAACGCTAAACCGATTGTGCGCACGTTAGCCGCTGCTTTTTCTGCGATAGCTTTCACCGCTCCTAGGTCCATACCTGCTTCCGCTGCTGCACCAGCAATTTTATGAACTAAAATAACGCCCGCAACGCCGCGGCGTCCTACTGTATACAGACTATCTTCTACCGCAATATCATCGTCCACTTTTACGTAGTCTACTTCAATTCCATCTTCAGTCGCTAAATGCGCACCGTTTTTGAAATTCATAATATCGCCGCTATAATTTTTAATAATTAATAACGTTCCTTTTTTACTCGCTGTCTCTTTAATCGCCTGGTATACCTGAATTTGCGTGGGAGAAGCAAACACATCTCCGCACACTGCCGCGTCTAACATTCCTTTTCCGACTAGACCTGCATGCGCTGGCTCGTGACCACTACCGCCGCCACTAATTAACGTTACTTTATTCTCGTTCATTTCTTTCTTCTTAATCACTTTATATTTTTTCAAAAGCTCAAGCTCTGGATGAGCCATAACCATTCCGTTGCACATTTCCATTACTAATGTTTCTGGTTTGTTTATAATCTTTTTCATTGTGATTCTCCCTCAATTCCTTTAATATATTGTGATATATTTGAAATCTTCTTCTTACTATCCATGTTAGAATGAAAGCGTTTTATAGTAAACGGACAAAATGGACAATCTGTCTAAAGACACCGCTCTCATTTATGGGTAGGATTTTCATATTACTAACATTCTAGGGTAACTAACTGTTACGATTTATTTAACCAATTATAACTAAAGTTAATTAAATATATCAGTAAGCCCTGCTAGTCAAGTGATTGGCTAGTAGTGAGGGTTAACTGCGGGCAATCCCTAAAGCTGATTGAACTACAACGTGGCTAGAAATGGTGAGCGTGAACGTTGCGAAAGCAGAAAAAATCAATCAGATCGTGCAAGGTTAAATCCTAAACACTAGAACAATGGGTCTTCCGCCTCGAATCATCTAAGTCAAAATAGATAAGATGAACGTTCAACGACTATCTCGTATAACTGACGAGAGTACATCACAAGCCTATGGTGGTGGAAAAATCCTCTATCTCTAAGTAGATAAACATATAGTCTGCGCTCATGTGAAAACATGAGAAGTTCATAAGAGAACTGGCTAAGGAATTGCGCCCTTAGTTGAACGAGATAAATTTTATTGAATCTATCAAACTTCATTGAATATATCGAACATATGTGCTACGTTAGGTTCAATGAGGTGAGAATAATAATGAAATTTTCACGAGTTAGTCAAGTATCAGAATTAACAGGTTTGCATCCGAGTAGTCTAAGGAGAATGCTGGTGGAACACGCTACTATTCAGAAGAACAAATCTTTCATTAAAGGAGTTACATTCTGATGATATTGGCGAAAAAAGTCAGACTGATTCCAACGCCTGAACAAGAAAAAGTGCTTAGAAACCATGCTGGTGCTGCAAGATTCGCTTATAACTATTGTAAAAGAATGAGTGATAGATACTATAAGCTATTTGGAAAATCTGTTTCACAGTTAGCTTTACAGAAACGATTTACAAAGATCAAGAAGCGAAAGAGATATGAGTGGTTAAATGACATCAACGCACAAGTTCCCAAACAGGCTTCAAAAGATTTTGATAAGGCGAGGAAACATTCGTTCAAAAAGTACAAAAATGGTTATCACACTTCTTATAAATCCAAAAAAGATTTAATCCAAGGATTTTATGCCAATTATGAAAGACTGATTATAGGAAAGAAAGTAGTTCATATTCAGTCTATTGGAGAAGTGAAAACAAGCCAACAACTACCAAGAAACAAAAAACCATCCAATCCAAGAGTTACATTTGACGGTCGTCACTGGTGGATTAGTGTAGGATTCCAAGAAGACTTTGAATTACAAGAACTAACCAATGAGTCGATTGGTGTGGATGTTGGTTTAAAAGAGCTTTTTGTAGCTTCTAATGGTATGAAAGAACGAAATATAAACAAAGATGCCAAGGTTAAAAAACTTTTGAAAAGGAAAAAGTCAGCGCAAAGAGATATGTCTAGGAGATTTAAAAAAGGTGTAAAAATTCAATCTGCCGGATATGAAAAAGCGAAAACTGAGCACCTGCGGTTATCTAGGAAAATTACGAATATCCGAAATAACCATATCCATCAAGCAACAGCTAAATTGGTGAAAACCAAACCAATGAGGATTGTTGTGGAAGACTTACCTATCTCAAACCTGTTAAAAAACAAAAAACTATCGAAAGCATTTTCATTTCAAAAATTACACTTCTTCTTTCAATGTTTATCATACAAGTGCGAGAAGTATGGCATTGAGTATGTAAAAGCTGATAAATGGTTCGCCTCAAGCAAGATTTGTTCGTGTTGCGGAGTTAAATACGACCATTCAGTTCAACCAGAAGGACAGTGGAGTTTAAAAATACGTGAGTGGTGTTGTGTTGGGTGCAATAGCCATCACGATAGGGATGTAAATGCTTCGATAAATTTATCAAGATGGGTAAAATAAATGCTTGATAATAGGAGGTAACGATACTGCCTCGTGTGGAGTGTTATACCCCTCGTCCCTTTGGGGCTGCGAGAACACGATGAAGCACTAACTTGTGTAAATTTGATTGAATTGTATAGATTTAGTTAAGTTTATCGTATCGGATGATTCAGATGACCTCTTCTATAATTTCTAAAAAGATAATCGCGAATTCATTGAAGTATTTAATGGAAACAGAGTCGTTTCATAAAATATCAGTGAGCGATATTATGTTACACTGTCAAATGCGTAGGCAAACTTTTTATTATCATTTTAAAGATAAATTTGAACTATTAAGCTGGATTTATAGAGAAGAAACGAAGGAAAACATTATCGACTTTCTCGACTATGAAACGTGGGAAAACATTTTTGATTTATTATTTGATTACTTTTACGAAAATCAAAAATTTTACCGAAATGCTTTTAAAGTCATTGAGCAAAACTCGTTTAATCACTATTTATTTGAGCATACGAAAAACTTATATATGAAGATTATTGATGAATTATCTGTGAGCTGTGGATTCAGCCTTTCTGATGAGACAAAAAATACGATTGCCTCCTTTTATAGTCACGGCTTCGTTGGAACGATAAAAGATTGGATTGAAAGCAAGTGCGAAGTAGATCCGTCTATTATGTCTTCTCTCATGAAAAATATGATAAACAATCAATTACTACTATTACTTGAGCAATCAGCAAAGTAATCAAAGGATGGCAAAAGCAATGAAAAAGATTATGAATGATGTACAAAATATCGTTCAAGATATGCTGCATGGCTTTTATTTTGAGCATAACGACAAAGTAAATTATGACGAAACAAATAACATCATTTATGTAAAAAATATCGAAAAAATGAAGCAAAACGTCGCTATTATAAGCGGCGGCGGTAGCGGACACGAACCCGCTGATATTGGCTATGTAGGAAAAGGAATGCTTACAGCGGCAGTAAACGGCAGCATCTTCACCCCGCCTACAGTGGAACAAATTATCGCGGCAACTCGCCTTATGCCAAAAGATAAGAGTATTTTATTCATCATTAAAAACTTTAAAGATGACGTAGCAAACTTTCTAGCAGCAAAGCAAATTGCAAAAGAAGAAGGAAGACAAATTGACCACATCATCGTAAATGACGACGTTTCAATTGAAGATGATGCTTCTTTTAATAAAAGAAGACGCGGCGTCGCTGGCACTGTTTTCGTTCAAAAAATATTAGGTGCGGCCGCTCTTGAAGGTCATTCTTTAGAAGAACTAACAACGCTTGGGCATGCTGTCATCAAAAACTTACACACATTAGGAGTCGCCCTTTCACCTGCGAATGATCCCGTGCAGGGAAAAGCTTCATTCACATTAAACGATGATGAAGTCTTTTATGGCGTCGGCATCCATGGTGAAAAAGGTTACCGTAAAGAAGCACTCTCCTCTTCTGAAATATTAGCGATCGAACTGATGAATAAATTAAAAAGCATTTATCGCTGGAGAAAAGGAGACAACTTCGCCATTCTTATTAACGGATTAGGCGCGACACCACTAATGGAACAATACATTTTCGCAAATGATATTCGCCGTTTATGTGAACTGGAAGGTTTACATGTGAAGTTCGTGAAGGTTGGTACGCTGTTAACTTCTTTAGATATGAAGGGTGTTTCGCTCAGTTTGCTTAAGGTAGAGGATTTGGATTGGGTGAAGTGGTTAAAGGCAAATGATGGCACGAGCAGTTGGTAACAATAAACTAAAAATTACGATGATAAAAGCCTTTAGCTATGATTACAAGTTAAAGGCTTTTTTATATAAAAACAAATTTAAAAGGAGCTAATTTTATGGAACGTAATCTAAATAGAATACTCACTTAAATTATTTTTCTCTTTACAAATTATATCCAAAAAGTTGGATAGCTTCTTTTACTACTCATATTATTAATGAATAAAGCAATAACTACAATAACTACGGAACCAACTAAAACTGGTGTTACTAAATAACTCCAACTGTTTGCTCCTAAAATAACGATAATTGGATCGGCCCCTGCCGGAGGATGCGTTGTTCTCGTTAACATCATAACGGCTATTGCCATCCCCACTGCTAAAGCAATTGTCCAATATTCATTCCCAAACAAATGATATATTGATAGACCAATGAAAGTTGAAATCAAATGTCCTCCAATAATATTACGCGGCTGAGATAGCGGTGCATTCCAAACTCCAAACGCTAATACACAACTCGCTCCAAATGGAGCCATTAGCAATTCTGTAGAGGTTATACTCGTTAAATATGTTAAGGTGAGAATTGTTAAAAATCCCCCCAGTAGTCCCGTTAAAGAATCCTTTATATTTACTTGTAATGGACTTCTCCCTTTCCCTTTCATTTTTAAAAAATATCGTACGCTTATCGGCTGGGTCTCTTTCTGCTTAACTGTTGTTATATTATCCATCGTTCTCCTCCTTTATTTACCAATCATTATAACTAGAAATAACTAACCTGTAAATATCGATTTTAACGGTTAGTTAAAAATAAAAATAAAAAAGAATCAACTAATATAAGTTGATTCCCTAAACCTCTTCAGATTTTCGATACTGAAATTTTGCTACCTTTTTCCGGTTTCCACATATTTTCATAGAACACCATTTTCGTTTTCCACTTTTATCTATAAATAATAAAACACAATCAGGGTTTGAACACCTTTTAAGAGAAATAAGCTTATTCTCTGCTATTAACGTTAAAGTATCAAATGCAATTAATGATACGAGAACATCCTCAATTTCTCCAACTGGGATGGGTACGAGACGCTGTTCAATGACTTTATATGTAAATGGCGCCTTCTCAATTTGTTTTTCTAAATACGTAATAAAATCATTAGAAATTTCGTGCTGATCAGCAATTGCTTCGAACTGTTTTCTCAGTATCTCTCTTATTTCTAATATGCTAGATGTAACTTGATTCGTTCGCCCTTGGAGTACCTTTTCATTGTCAAAAGGAATATTCTCCTTTACTACACGTAGCCATTCTAATACATCTTCATCTGTTATTAATAAATCATAACGTTGCCCACGCCTAACTAGCTCTGTATTTACTAAATCTAATGAGAGATTTCCAGATATAAGCGGGAATTGTTTTGTTTCCTGCATGTACTCATCACCTACTCTTTAAACAATCATATTCTAAAGCAATATGACGGTGCAACTTTTTATAAATTCACATCCAGAAAAAAGCCCCATGGCTAAAGCGCCTCATTCACATTTAAAAGGAGATATGAATACTTTCTTCCCTTAAAATCACCAAAACCCATTTACAAATCTATAAAAGTAGATATAATATCCTTATGGAACCTTTATTAATTTATAAAGCATTATCAAATGAAACAAGATGTCAAATTTTATCATGGTTGAAAAATCCAGAAAACCATTTCGATGAAAAACCTTATCTAGAGCAAGGCCTTAACTTTCAAGTTGGCGTGTGTGTTGGAGATATCCAGCTTAAAACTGGTTTAGCCCAATCGGTTATTTCTAGTTATTTATTAACTATGAAAAAAGCAGGACTATTAGACTCTGACCGAATTGGAAAATGGACCTACTATCGTCGAAATGAAAAAACAATACGAGAGTTTTCTGAATACGTTCAAAACGAATTATAAAGTAAAAGCTACTAAGCAACCTACCAATTGATTAGTAGCTTTCACACATTCTGCTTTTTTATAGGTGTCCAATTACTCTTTTATAAAATTGCACTACCTATATAAGCAAGAAACATAGAAAGGAGAAATTTTTTTCATATATCATATCTAGTTATTTAGATATCTGTTATTGTATTTTGAATTACATAAGCCTAATAATATTGACATCTAATCATGTAATAATGCACATTTCTTTTTTAATGAATTTACTTTCAAAATACTGATACGAATGGAGAGTTTTATAAATGAAAAAAGTAAATCCTTTACTTATTCTGACACTCGCAATAGGTGTGTTCGGGATTATTACTACCGAAATGGGTATTGTCGGTGTATTACCACAAATCACTCAGAAATTTGGCATTTCAACTGCACAAGCAGGATTTCTAGTAAGTATATTCGCACTAGTTGTTGCTATTTCTGGTCCGTTTTTAATTCTGCTCGTCTCTAGTATTAATCGCAAAATAATTTTATTAACAGCAATCTTTATTTTTGTTATTTCAAATATAATCTACGCTTATACAACACAATTTGAAATCATGCTTATTTTTCGTATTTTACCGGCAGCACTCCATCCACTCTTCTTTTCAATCGCTCTTGTAACTGCTGCTAAACTTGTCCCTCCAGAAAAAAGTGGTCAAGCTGTTACAAAAGTTTTCATGGGTATTACAGTTGGGTTTGCTCTAGGTGTACCATTAACCTCTTACCTTGCAGACCAGTTTTCACTAGAAATTGCTTTCCTATTCGGAGCACTTGTTAACGCCCTTGCATTCATTGGAATATTAATCTCACTTCCTTCCATGCCTGTTACAGAAAAAATGTCCTTCGGCAAACAAATTCGTATACTTAGAAAACCAGGATTATGGTTAAATATTTTAACCGTCACATTCCTTTTTGCAGCCATGTTTTCCGTATACAGCTACTTCGCTGAATACCTTGCAAAAGTAACTTCTATGAATGGATCGCTCATCAGTATCATGCTATTCATATTTGGTATAGTTATGATTTTAGGCAATCATTTATTTGGTAGTCTCCTGCAAAAAAGCATAGTAAACACCGTAATATCATTCCCTATTCTATATTCTGTTGTTTACATATTGGTTTATTATTTAGGTTCCTACCTTGTTCCAATGATTTTCATGGTATTCATTTGGGGAATTGTACATGCTGGCGGATTAATTGTTGGTCAAACTTGGTTCATAAGTGAAGCAAAAGAAGCACCTGAATTTGGTAATAGCCTATTCGTTTCCTTCTCAAACCTCGGAATTACTCTAGGAACAACTATTGGAGGCTGGTTCATTTCAAACCTAGGTATTCACCAGCTTATTTGGAGCGGATTTATATTTACACTACTTTCATTTCTATTAATTATAATAAAACTAAAATTTTTCAATTCTAATAGCCAAGCTTCATTATCAAGCTAGTACGTTTTCAATTTGAATTTTACTCAATACATTCTTCTCTATATAAAAATACAAGTTGTTTTTCTTGTGAAATTTTATAAACGAAAAAGTATGATGATCAAAGCCTTTAGCCATAATTATGACTAAAGGCTTTTTTCTACAAAAAATAAACAACTATAAAAAGGAGCTAATTTTATGGAACATAATAAAAATGGAGTACTCGCTTTAATTGTTTTTGTTTTAGGATTAGTGTTTTTTGTTAGTGGAATGGTTTATCATTTATGGGGTTCTTTTTAATTTCAACTTTTAGAAAGAGAAATAATTCAAAAACTAAAAAGTGTATTGTAACGATTGATGTGCAATATTTCCCAAAACAACAAAATATAGATTTGAATTTTATTTCTCAATGAATAAAACAACTTCACATGGTAAAATAATATTTGGATGGGAGTCCAATACATATTATTAAAATTAAGATGGTTCAAGTCGGAGAAAGGCACCTTAAGGTGTCTTTTCTTTATTTTCAAAAGGACCTGATCAATTATTGCGGAAAAGACACTCTTATATGAAGTGCACCCCAATTGTTAGACTGTGTCTAACAATTGGGGTGCACTTCACTCAAGGAATCGACTTTTTTAGTTATACTTAATGAACTAACGCATGCGTTAGTTCATTAAGTAAGAGGTTTGAAAAAATAGCCTGTATATATTTAAACGATGGATAACTTACCTATTTTCTTGTGTTTGTTTGCACCATATACATAAAAACGTAACATATTATTTATCTGTTTGTTTTTGCTTCTTTTTCAAATACTCCGCACGCAATTTTTCAAGTTGCTGCTTTTTATCAAATTTGGCAGGCGTCTGTTTTTCATGAAACTTTGCCACAGCTACCTGACTTTTGTAATCCAATTGATATTTTCCCACTTTGTTCACCTACTTTTCTTGTCTTTAAAAAAAATCTATTCAACAAATATAATATACCTTATTTACTGAAGTAAACCTTATTACTTTATTAGTTTTTCTACTTATATCTATTTTAATCCAAATATTACCTTATTCAACTAATCTGCCCCGTTAGTTTAAGTAGGAAACTTCACAATTTCAATAGAGTAAAGCCTATTGGTACATAATCAAATCACCTTTAAATTAGACTTCATAATGTCTCATAAGACTTATATCAAAATGCTTATCGTTGTAAATGCGCATTTTCCTGACACTACCCCAATTATAATAAAACAACTTTATTATTTTTTAAAGAATTTTATTGTAAATATGAGTAATGAAATTTTCGAAAACATTGATACAGCCATAAAAAAAACGAAAAACGAGTATCAAGTCGAAGAAATCCTCATTAAGTTTCCTTCCCCCTCCAAAAATCAATATAATAAAACGAAACATTTAATACACATAAAGAAAAATATAGATTTATTAAATCATTATGGCACCCATGAAAGTGCTTTTATTTTGGACGGAAGGGACAAACTATGAACAAAAAGTTATTAACATCATTATTATGTAGCGCATTCTTATTTGGATTATCGGCTTGCAGTTCACATAAGTGATTTTTCTACAAAATAGATAAACCACCTATCACAACTTATACTAGCATAGCAAAAAGTACAGCCTCTGTCTTAACTACAGTAGACTGTACTTTTTCATTTATGATTTTGTATAACGTACTATAACGGGATTCCTTAATCCCTTTGAGTAGATGCTCTCCAATCACGAAAAGATGTTGGAAATCCAGAATGTCCACGTTGCTTTGTAACAGCTGGTTTTTCTTCAATAGTAGTTGACTTTTCTTCAAGAGTAGTCAAAGCTGTCTGTATTTTCTCAATCTGTTCTCTCAGAGCCTGCTGTTCAATCTTTAAATCCGTAAGTAAACGTAAAATCATCTCAGAATTAGCCATAAAGATCTCCTTTCTCCTAATGCACAGAATAAAATACAATATGTAAACGACGTAATACTCGTGACAAAAATAAGTTTGTCAATTCTCTTAAAATACCAAGTACCTTTTATTTTTCAAAAGGACCTGCTCAAGTTTATCCGTAAAAACATAAAGTGAATTAAATCCATTAATATATGGACTTTATGGAAGGAGGAGTTAATATGGGATATGGTGGTAGTTGTGGTGGAGGCTGTGGTTTTGGCGGTGGATTCGCCTTACTTGTTGTGCTCTTTATTTTATTAATCATCGTTGGAGCTAGCTGTTGGGGCGGCGGAATCGGCTGCTAATAAGAGGCACTCTTGAGAGTGTCTTTTTTTTATTTCTCAATATGCAACTAACATATATGTGTTACTATCAAAAGGCGAGATTCCCTAAGCGTAATATAGTAGTTTACCAACTATGAAAGCCACTGTCACAGGAAAACAGTAGGCTTTTATTTTGTTATTTAACAAGATTAGAATAGGGATCACCCTTTCTAATCAGTAACATTTGAATTGCACATTTTAAAATTGACATAGCACTTCATGCACCATATACTGTTAACAACAGTATACTGTCATTAACAGTATATATTCCAATTCATTCTAGGAGGTATATTCATGAAACATACAGGAAGACATACAGGTGCATTTCTTTTGTTATTTTTAGCAGAAGGTGATAACTATGGCGGGCAGCTACTTCAGAAATGTGAAGAAGAACTTCCGGTCAATCCAATTGATAGTGCCATCCTTTACCGCACGCTGAAGAAATTAGAAAACGAAGGTGCTATTGAATCTTATGTAAGTACATCAGTTCCAGATAAGCCGAGAAAGATGTACAAAATTACTACTGCTGGAAAAGAACAATTAGCAGATTTTCAAATGGATATTGAGGAAAAAATGAAAAACTTATCATTTTTCTTAGACAAATATAAAGACTTAAAGGAATCTAATCATGATTAATGGCGCTATCCTTTACACTTTGGCCATTATTCTTACAGGGATTTCTTTTATGAAGGATCGTAATAAAACGAAAGCTGCCCTATTAAAATCATGGAAAATATTTCGAAACCTTCTCCCTGCCATGCTCTCCATTATGCTTTTCGTTGGACTATCACTTTCTATATTAACACCGTCCTTCATCTCTTCCATCATTGGAGAACAATCCGGATTCATAGGGATTATTTATTCAGCAATACTCGGCTCCGTTGCACTCATTCCAAGCTTTGTCGTGTTCCCACTTGGTAATACATTAGTCCAACATGGCGCAGGCCTTCCCCAGGTTGCGGCACTCATGTCTACATTAATGTCAGTAGGACTTACAACCATGCCGATGGAACAAAAGATATTCGGACGAAGCTTTGCTTACGCTCGTAATGCATCTGCATTACTCATGTCACTCCTATTCTCATATATCATTTGGGTGGTGATGGTATGAATGAACTAAAAAGATATCGCTTCTTTTTCATATTACTGTTTGGGCTCCTCTTATTAACTTTTATAAACCAATCTTTAGGATGGAGCGCATTACAATTAACGGGTAATAGCATTTTAGATATGTTGTTTCTACTCCCCCCTGTCCTAATATTTGTAGGGTTACTTGATCAGTGGGTGAAGAAAGAAACACTAATGAAATATATGGGAGAAAAGTCCGGCATATATGGCATCTTATTTTCTCTATTATTAGGCGGAATTGCAGCTGGTCCCCTCTATGTTGCCTTCCCGATTGCAGCACTATTATTAAAAAAAGGCGCAAGCATTAGATACATCGTATTTTTCTTAGGCGTTTGGACAACTGCGAAATTACCAATTATGGTGTATGAATTTTCTTCATTCGGAGCTACATTTACACTTATTCATATTGGCTTCGGTCTAGTATTCTTCTATGTAATGGGTCTTATTTTTGAGAAGTTTTATGATCAGGGGCAGTTGTTGCAGTATGATATAACGAAAGAAATGTAAAAAGACATCTCGAAAAGATGTCTTTTTATATGAACCTTAATTTTCGTTCTGTAAAACCCCCGCTGCTTCTACTCCTTTTTTCTCTTCTTTTAAGAACAACGATATGATAAAAGCAACAATAATAAAGACTAACCCAAGTGTAAATGCACCTTGGAAGCCGGATGTTAAACCGTTTAACTTCTCTACTGGATCCATTGGATTTGCGGAGCTTTCCATATACTTAGTTGTTCCCGAAGACATTTTCGAAATAAATATAGCTGTACCAATTGCGCCAGCTACTTGCTGTAACGTATTAAACAGCGCTGTTCCGTGCGGATATAGATCTGGTGTTAATTGATTTAATCCATATGTTTGTGCTGTCATTACAAACATGAGTCCGACCATTAATACGCTATGCATGATAATAATTTGTAGCATTGATGTGTCAGGAGTAATGTCTTTAAATAAGAACATTGCAATTCCTACTAACACAATACCGGGAACGATAATAACTTTCGGACTAAATTTATCAAATAGTTTGCCTGCGATTGGTCCCATTATGGCGCTAATAATACTTCCTGGAAGCATTATTAATCCTGATTTAAAGGCTGTAACGAGTAAAACTGTTTGCAGAAACATCGGTAATAAAGTCATCGTTGAAAATAAGGACATCATAACAATGATGATTAATCCAACTGATAATGTAAACATCGGAACTTTAAATGCACGTAGTTCTAAAATTGGATTATCGATTTTTAATTGTCGCACGATAAAAATACATAGTGATATAAGCCCAACAATTAAAGCACCATACACTTTCGGATCGGACCACCCTAAATCACCGGATGCACTAAAGCTATACACAATCCCGCCGAAGCCTAATGTTGATAAAAGAATAGATGGATAATCTACTTTTGGCTTTGTTAACTCTGAAACATTTTGAATGTACTTCATTCCAATTACAATGGAAATAATTACGATCGGAACGACAAAGTAGAATAACCAGCGCCAATTCAGTGAATCAACAATTACTCCAGATAATGTAGGACCAATTGCTGGAGCTGACATCATAACGAGTGCGATTAACCCCATTGTCGCACCACGTTTTTCAGGCGGACAAATAATTAAAATCGTATTCATTAATAACGGTGAAATTAACCCCGTCGCTACTGCTTGGACAATACGCCCGACTAACAAAACGGCAAATGTCGGTGCGAATCCCGCAATTAATGTACCGACTAAAAATGTTACCATCGCGATCAAAAACATTTGTCTCGTTGTGATCCATTGCTGAAGTAACGCTGTAATCGGTACTAAAACACCAACAACTAACATGTATGCTGTAGAAAGCCATTGAATGGTTGAAGCTGTTACGTCAAATTCTTTCATTAATACAGTTAACGCATTACCAAGTAACGTTTCGTTTAATAATGCAACCATTGCCCCTAAAAGTAATGCAATTACAATGGGCGTATGTTTCATATTAGAAGTATCAACTTTGCCACTTGTAGGGCTCTTAGTTGTCATATTCATGTATTGATTCTCCTCCTGTTTTTTTACTAAAAAAGCTTTATATACACCGGAACACATGTAATATAATATACATATGTAGATTAAAAAGGGAGAATCAATTTTCAGCCATTGTATATTTAATCTACAAAAAAGGAGAATTGTAGATGAACGATAATGAAAAGCAACTTGATTTACGTATTAGACGTACACATAAATTACTATGGAATTCCTTATTTGAATTAATAACGCAACCAAAACAAAAATATAGTGCCATCACCATTAACCAAATATGCGATCGCGCGATGGTACACCGAACAACCTTTTATAAACATTTTGAAGACAAAGATGCTTTATTAGCATTTGGATTTAAACGATATAACGAAATGATTGCTGAAATACCGCTTTTAGATCGATTAAGCAAACCATTTCAAGTGATGGAACAATTCTTGCATCATGAAGAAATCTGTAAAATGTTTGAGGCGCAAATGTCTGATGAACAATTTATTAGCCGTGTACATTATTTAAGTCATGACACAAGAAAACAGGAAACGGAAGCGTTAAATCGACTGTGCAAAAATCATACGATACCAAACGATTTAATTACCGAATTCTATTCAGGGGTCATCACAACATTAAGTGCGTGGTGGTTTCAAAATGAAAGAAAAGTTTCTGCAGCAGAAATGGATAAACACTTCCATCAACTCATTAACCGGAATATTTTTCAGTTTGAAAAGGAATAACTTCAACATCAAAAAACGCCCATAGGAAAGAGGCTATTGTATAAACCGATTGGACCGGATTATACAATAGCCTCTTTATTATAGAGAAAAAACCGTCGATAAATTTTTATTCCAAATATTCAGAATTAATATTAAAATAAAAAATGGGGCTACGGATATCACAAATTATACATAACGAGGGAATAGAAATGAGAACTCAATTAAAAGCGGATTTAATGCTACTACTAGTTACATTTTTTTGGGGTGCATCCATCCTACTTACAAAGCTTGGACTTGATGACATAGAAGAATATAATTTAATCGCATTACGATTTATTATTGCCTTTCTTTTATCAGGTTTAATATTTTACAAACATTTATTCAAGATTGATTTTAAAACTGTAAAATATGCATTTATATTGGCTTCTGTTTTATTTATCGTTTACATTTTCGCAACGTTTGGTACAAAGTATACAAGCGTATCTAATGCAGGTTTCTTACTATGTCTCACAGTCATTTTCATTCCCATATTATCAGCTATCTTTTTAAAACACATTCCTGAAAAGAAAGTAATATTAGGAATAGTTTTAACGATAATAGGAATCGGCTTATTAACATTGACGAGTGAATTCAAGATCGGTAACGGTGATATATTTTGCATACTGTCCGCCCTATTTTATGCCATTCACGTCATCATTACTGGAAACGTAACAAAACATGTGAATTCCATTGCACTAGGGGTCATACAACTAGGTTTTGTCGGCCTATTTAGTCTTATTTTTTCATTCACTATAGAAACACCAAAACTTCCTAGCACTATCGACTCATGGCTCATCATATTAATCTTAAGCATATTTTGCACTGCAGTCGCATTCATCGTGCAAGTGATTGCCCAGCAATACACTACGCCTACACATACAGGACTTATTTTTTCATTAGAACCTGTCTTTTCTGCAGGCTTTGCTTTCGTCTTCACAGGGGAAACACTTACAGGAAAAGGATACTTAGGAGCGACGCTTATATTGCTGAGTGTGTTGATTGCTGAGGTGGATTTTAAGGGGTTGTTGAAGCTTAATTATAAGAAGAATGTGGAATAATAATCACACATCCACGTTGAGAGAATTCGTTTGTATTATTCTCAACGTGGATGTCTTTCCCTCACAAGAATATTCAGGTGACTGGAGTATATCGTGCTATGCATTTTATTCAGCGACAGGAACTTTATTTCCTGTTGCTGATGTTAGTTTAGAATAAAGCTCAATCAGAAATGTTTTACAACCCCTTATTTGATAAGGGACAAAAGGAAGCCATTTTTATGTAAGAGATTAAACAAACGAAGGAAGATTTTTGATAGCTCTTGGGCATTTTATTGTAGAGATTGAAATATAAATAGTAATCCTTACTGATTTAGGTTGTTTTATATTCACTTAGTTCTCGGCTTCTTTTTATTGAGGAGTAATTGAAGCATTGATTGAGTTCTTCTAGGCTTATAGAAATGCCTATGTTCGCTTCTAATCAACTACATAATCGTGTCAATAAAGTATGAACTATGTTTTTGACTGAACCAAATACATAGGGCCACTAAATCTTGTGTGCGGTATTTATTTTTCGTTGCACAAATCCTGTATTTCTAGCTAATTGTTC
This sequence comes from Bacillus hominis, assembly GCF_030348325.1. Taxonomy (NCBI): domain Bacteria; kingdom Bacillati; phylum Bacillota; class Bacilli; order Caryophanales; family Bacillaceae; genus Bacillus; species Bacillus hominis. Next base: position 945,447 of record NZ_JAUCFS010000005.1, on the reverse strand, counting down.
TAAAGCATCAGGTGACATATATCGTTGCAATTCTTTAGAAAACAATTCTAATTCATCAAAAGCTGATAATTAGTAATAATTTATAGTCCAATAATCCACTTATGTAAACAAAAAACTCCTACAGGTCTACTGGAGAAATTTTTAAAGATTTTACGCTACATAAAAAATATCTTTTCAGTCTAAAGTTACTTTTTAATGAGATATCAACATTTTCTAAGATTATCATCCTTAGTTTAAAAGTAGCCTTTATCAACAAACGGATGCATTAGTAAATAGGATATGTGGATTAAATGCTCTATACAATTGATGGACATGGTATGTGAATATTTTCTTGCTATTGGAGGGATTTCCTAATGGTTGATGATATACAACAACTTCTTCAAGAACATAGACAATTTTTCCATCATGATCATACAAAAAGTCTTCAATTTCGGCTTAAACAGTTAAAAAAGCTAAAATATTCCATCAAAAAATATGAAAGTGAAGTGCTGAGCGCATTATATCAAGATTTACACAAAAGCGAGTTTGAAGCATACGCTGCAGAAGTTGGTTTCGCATTTAATAGTATCAATTTTATAATAAAATACCTAAAACAGTGGATAAAACCTCAAAAAGTAAAAACACCTATTCATTTTGCCCCATCCAAAAGCTACATAATAAAAGAGCCATATGGTACCGTGCTAATTATTGGACCTTTTAATTATCCATTCCAATCATTAATTGAACCTCTCATTGGGGCAATTGCGGCAGGAAATTGTGTAATTCTCAAGCCTTCAGAAAATGCACCAAATGTTTCAGCTGTAATTAACAAAATGATAAGTGAAACATTTGATAAACAATACATTCGTGTAATTGAAGGAGGCCGGGAAATCACTTCTTTATTGATTCATGAACCATTTGACCATATCTTTTTTACTGGTAGCATTCAAGTTGGAAAGATTGTCATGGAAGCTGCAGCAAAAAACCTTGTACCAGTAACATTAGAACTTGGCGGAAAAGGACCAGCCATTGTCGATGAAACTGCCAACCTCGATATAGCAGCTAAGCGCATTATCTGGGGAAAATTCATAAATGCTGGCCAATCCTGTATTGCACCTGATTATGTTATTGCACATAAATCTGTCAAAGTAAAACTAATTTCGAAAATGAAAGAAATCATTACAAACTTTTATGGATCAGATGTATTAAAAAGCGATGATTACGGCCGAATTATTAATGAGAGACAATTCGATAGACTTATTTCTATATTAGAGCAAGACAAAAATCATATAGTATTTGGTGGGAATTCATCTAGAAGCCATTTATATATTGAACCAACACTTCTTGAAGTAAAATCATGGGATGATGCAGCTATGAAAGAAGAAATTTTCGGACCGATTTTACCAATTATGGATTACAATGATTTAGATGAAGTCATTCATACGGTTAACACCCATCCCAAACCGTTAGCTTTGTATGTATTTACTGAAAATAAAAATGTTGAAAAGCAAGTATTAGAACGAATTTCTTTTGGAGGAGGATGCGTCAACGATACAATGTCACATATGGCTAATCTCCACTTACCTTTTGGCGGGGTAGGAAATGCAGGATTCGGCGCCTATCATGGCAAACATGGTTTTGATGCTTTTTCACATCGTAAAAGCATTTTAAAGAGAAGCTCAAGGATAGATTTAGGGCTTGTATTTCCACCGTATAGGAACAAAATTAAAATTTTGCGAAAGATTTTTAAGTAATACGATTTGTTAAACATTAATGTTGATATTAAAAAAGAAATAATAAAGGGAATCCAGTAGAATGGACTCCCTTTACCTTGTAACAACCTAATCCATTTGTTTAGCGATGTTTAAACAGGACAGGAACAGGGATAAGCATTAGCAATATTATAGCTTATACAAATGCATGTAATGCTTTATTTTATCTTTGCACCAGAACCGCCAAAGAAAATGAAAATAACATACAAAAAAAGAGATATTTTAATGAAGTTAATACTACTGTTATAGGATATTGATGAAATCTTTTTCTTACTACCAAGTCCATTCCTTTTTTCGTCTTAAGATCTGTATTTTCTACAATTATTAAACGAACAATCTTCCCTTTCTCTTTTCCTTTAATAATTGAAGCTGCTTCTACTCCGTTCTTCAAAACACAAACTTCCTCTCCAACTAATTCCCGTTCTCCACAAACCGCCCAAACTCCTTCAAAAATCGCAGCTTAAAACTCCCCACAGGCCCATTCCGATGCTTCGCCACATGGATCTCCGTCATCTCTTTCTGCATCGTTTCCTTATCATAATAATCCTCACGATACATAAGCATAATGACATCCGCATCTTGCTCAATTTGTCCCGTCTCTCTTAAATCGGATAAAAGTGGTCGCTTATCTTGACGTGACTCTACGGAACGAGACAATTGCGACAACGCTACTACACAAACATTCAAATCACGCGCTAATAACTTAAGCTTACGAGAAATCTCACTAATCTCTTGAAACCGATTGCCCTTATGCTTCGGATCGCCCATAATAAGCTGCAAATAATCTACAATAACTAAAAGCTTTTTATCACCGTGCTTCCTCTTTAGCTTACGAGTTTGCATCCAAATATCTTGCACCGTAACGCCTGCATGATCGTAAATCTCAAGTGGTAACTCCCCAATCTCCGCAAACGCCCTACTCACCTTTTCCCAGTCTTCCATCGCAAAACGGTGCTTCGGATTTTTCAGCCTACCTCCTGACACTTCACCTACGCAAGACGCCATTCTTTTTAACAATTGCTTACTACTCATCTCTAATGAAAACAATCCAACCGCCGCTCCAGACTTCGCCGCGTGCAGTCCAACGTTTAGCGCAAACGCAGTCTTCCCCATAGAAGGACGTGCACCAAGAACGACAAAATCACCTTCCTGCAATCCGCACGTCATTTTATTTAGCGATGTATAACCAGTCTCAATACCAGTATTCTCTTTCTTATCTTGATGAAGCTCCTCATACAAACCAACTAACGCATCCTTCAAATCAAACTCACACACGCAGTCCTTTTCCTCTAACTCACAAAGTGCCGTAATCGTCTCACCAATAATTTTTTCATCTTTCTCCGCAATAAGACGCTCTCCCATCTTGTGTCCGAGAACACCCGCCTGATACATTTTCCAGGCACCTCGAACAAGTCCCTCATAATAAGAAAAGTTGCTAGTAGCAGGCACACCATCCATTAACCCTATAAAATACTCCATTCCCCCGATCCCTTTCAAAAAATTCGGATCTACTCTAGAAATGAACGTCACAAGATCAATCGGTTGCCCCTCTTCTTCCATTTTTCGCATCAGCTGAAATATAGACTTATGCACTGGCATAGAAAAATACTGCTCCGTCAAACGGCACTCCTTAATAAGCTCTCCATCCAGTAATAGAGAACCTAACACCGTCTTTTCCGCCTCCACATTTTGAATACTCATGGCCGCCACCCGCGTTCCGCTAAAAAGCGCTGCAACTCTTCCTCAGACGGCGCATTCTTCTCCCACTCCTCACACTTCGCCAAAAAATTCTCCGTCTCCCCGGTACTAACAGACGACCCCTTCTTCCGAAAATTCGCAGTATCCGCCTCAACCTCAGACACTTTCGTAAATCCCTTTCCGTGCCAACCACGCAAAATCCCCTTCACATAAGCAACCGTTCGCTTATTATTCTCATGCGCAATTTGAAGAGCCTTCAGCACAAGCTCCTCTGACAAATCAACCATCCACGCACTCAGTTCCTCTACCGTATGAGGAGACAAACTACCAAAATGTTGCTCATAAAACGTGAACACCTTACTTCCCGTTTCTTCCTCTATAACCTCTTCTTCCCCTGTCTCATCGCAAACTGGATCAACATCATGGATAGCCAAATCACCAGGCATACCGAAATGTGCTAAAAGCATCGGAACACTCAGCTCCTCCTCCTCACACTTCTGAAGAAACATATGTACAAACTCCTTATTCTTCACGCCCTTCAGCTCACGAAGCACACACTTCTCCACATTCGTATTCGTCACAGGATTATAACGAAGCCAATTTAAAACGAATAACTCCCTCGTCTCCGCATCATACAGGATCTTTCCATAATCAATAAAACGCTGCACTAACTTATCAACAGTCTCCCTGTTATAACCCGTCTCCATCTCAGCTAACCGCTTCGGAAAAGGAAAAATCCCGCACTGCGTCGTCTTCGAACAAGTTAACAAGTATACATAGAAATACCGCTCCTCCGGCGTCAAATCCAAAACAAAATCATCCTGCCAAAAATTCACCTGCACATTACGATACACCGCCATCAAAGTTCCTCCCGTCTCCATTCAAAAATGAAAAATCCCTCTTTGTACTATATATAGGAAGGAGGGCCCGGTTTTTGGCGTGTTATTTCAAATTTTTTTTGACTACTACTACGGTGTTTGTTGTTGTTTTTGTTTTGTTGTGTTTTTTCTTAGTGATTTATTACTTGGTAGGGGCTTGGGAGGGGCTTAGTAGTGGTTGGTTTGATTAGGAAAGTTCTGTTTTGGAAGCGGTTTCGTTCTTCTTTTTAGTAGCTTAAACTCATTCGCTCTCTTTGTACTACCTGCAACAATAAATTTATAAGTTAAGTAATCGTACAAATTACTTATTGAATATCCATTAATAAAATCTTAAAGCAAGTAGGTGGTTTCTTTTGAAATTCAAAAACATCCCTTTAGAACATATTAAACTAGAAGATGGATTCCGAAAGAATTTAGAGGATTTTAATCTTGCTACAAACATTAAAGAACATGGATTAATAAAACCACTTATTGTAGAAGAAAAAAATTCAAATTGTTTTATATTAGTCGAAGGTTATCGTCGTTTTTGGGCTTTAAAACATTTAAATATTCCAGTCATAACATGCAAAGTGGAAAAACTCACCTCAAAAGACTCTAGAGTTCTAAAACGTCTTCGTATTGAATTAAAATCCAAAAAGAAAACAGGTTATGAGGTAGAACGAATGATTAGTTTTTTACTTGATGATGGTTATACAGAAGACGATATTGCTAAGCAATGTAACATACAAAAAAAGACCTTAAAAAAATACATTAATGGAAAAGATGTTAATACCCATTGGAAAATTAGAGCAGAACAATCTAGAGCTGGAATACATGGGTTAACTGAGATCCACCATTTAACAAATATACATCCTGAAAATAAAGAATATGTAGCTGATATTTATATTAAACGCAAAATAAATGCTAACAATGTAGAAAGTATAAAAACATTTACCAAGTTAGATGAATTTAATAAATCCTCAAAGGATTTTCAAAGAGACTGTATTAACGATATGATCGGCGATGAAAGTTTAAATAACGAAAGACTGAAAGATATTGTTTTTACAAGATCATTAAAACAACAACACACTCTCTCAGCTCATCAGTATGTATTTGATAAAGTTCTCCGTCTATTCGATAAAGTAATAGATAGTTGCTGTCATAACTTTGTTAATCACCTTACTCCCGTACAAAAGAAAGATCTACAAAGAAAAATAAAAATAATTTCTAATACAATTGGATTACCTCCCCCTTCATCCACCCCTCCCCAAAAAACATTTTCCACTACTATTAAAAAGCATCAAGAACATACAATATTAATTAAGATTGATAAAAAATCCTAATCGCTACTGTAATCTATTCTGTCTTTCTGAAGAGTATTGACATGTTATTTGAATTTTACGAATCAAAAGAACAGCAACGCTTATTTAAGCGTTGCTGTTCTTCTTTTAAAATATGTATGAAGACGATATCCGCATATCAAAAATGGAAAGGTCCTTCGTAATATATAGGAAGGACGAACAAATTTCCAGCCTATTATTTCAAATCTTTTTGACGAAAACTACAGTAGTTGTTTTTGTCTTTTTTCTTAGTGATTTATTACTTGGTAGGAACTAGTTATCGGTTACTTCGATTAAGAAGACTCGTTCTGAGAAGCCACCTCTTTCTTCTGCTTTCTTTTTGCGGATGTCGTTGATTTCTTCTAATGTTGTGCCTTCGTGTTCGGCTAGGGCGTTTATTAGTTCTAGTAGGTCGGATAGTTCTTCGAGTTTATGTTCTTTTGTGTCTGCTTCTAGGTATTCGGTTAGTTCTTCTTCTGTTTTTTTGCAGAGTTCTGTTATGTATTCGTCTTCGGGTAGGATTCTTGTTGTGGGTGTTTTTCCGTTAGCTTTTATTATTTGTGGGATTTTGTTTCGGATTAGCTTGTTGTAGGTTGGCATGGGATTTTCCTCCGCTGATTTTTCTTCTATTATAGCTTTCTCTACTTTTGGGGATTTTTTCTTTAAATCTTCAATCTCTTTATTTATTGACTTTATATTTTGGAAACTTCGATGATAGTATTGATAATCAATGTATTGTACTTTTTTGAATACTTGATCTAAGGCTACTTTCTTGACTCGATCACTGTCGCTCTCAAATACTCTACTAAATATTTGTTTTTTTGTATTATGATCTGCATAGGCGTCTTTTATATTTATTTTTTACTAAAAAGGGAATTTATGTATCTTTTTTGATAAGTAAATTAGGGAGAGTTTCCGCCGCAACTCTAATAAGATTGTGAGGAATTATACTTATACTAACGGGGGCATTAATGAAACAAGAAACAAAAAAGAGCCTTTTGGTTCTTTTTCTTTTGATAAAATATCAACACTATCGTTTAACCGAGTCTAATTTTTAATTGCATTAGGCTCTATAACTATTTTTCATTGTTTTGATTTAGAGGACGACCTATCCCTGGTGCGGGAGCAGCACTCCAGAGAACTTTAGTTCGAGGACCCTTTAGAAAACAATTTAAACAGATAAAAATCCTGCTACCAGATCAGGATTTTTATCTTAAAGGCTTATGATATTTTTTTCTTACTTGGTACTATAGGAGCAACAAAATTTTGACTTGCTATATGTTGTGTTAATGCAGTCGTAATAATACCAATACCTTTACCACTAGAGTAACCTCCAAAACAACCACTTTCCCAATTAATTAGGAACTCCATATTTCCTTCTATATTTAAAGTTTTTCCATTTTTTAAAGTCTTTTTAATTACATTTCGATAAACTGTTATATTAGGAGTTATTCCTGACACTGAAACTCGACTATGGAGTGTATTGAACAAGCGCATCATAATTTGAAAACCCATAGATTTTACTAAAATGTGATGTTTTGTATCTTCCCAAGCTTCAGGGAATTCAAGACTCCAAGCAGTGAAGTAGTCATTAAGTAAATCAATTTGCCGGCTTTTACTCATATCGGTAGATAGGTATGGAATGATCTGGTCTTTAAGTAACTTTAGGAATGTGCTGTTAGTTACGTAAGTTTTTTTCATACTTTCTGGACGTTTACCATCTATATCTTTAATCCGTTGATACAGAATTGACTGTGGATTATCGTTTAACCCTTTTATGATAGTATCAGCAGTTTCGTCAGTTCCTGCAAGAACACCAGCGATAGCTTTCATTGCTAGTGTATGAACTGGACTAGGTTTTTCTTGTTTTTCATTAATGTCAATAAAAATACGAGCCATATCATTATTAGGTAGATCTAAGTATACTGTGACTGTTAATTCAATTTCCATTCGACCAGCTAAGTAAAACCCTTCGGTACGATGATGTGAATCAATAAGAACTCCTAGAAACAGTAATGCTTCATCTTCAGCATTTAAATAACCATCTTCATCTGCTGTAATAGCTTTTAATTTTTCTTCATACTTAATTAAATCAATCACATACACGGCTTCTTTGGGTGTAACTAGTGACTGCTCAAACGTAACGATATCTGCTAAATGAGGGCGCTGTCCATCTCTGTTTGTATATAAGTTCATAATAACTGCATTGGGAGAAGAAAATTTTGCAGTATCTAGTGCTTTTTCACAAATTTCTTTGATTTTCACATCTTTAAGTGCACGTTGAATTCCTCCTGGATTATCATAGTCCCGTGGAATTCGACGAACCAAAGCAATCGATTCATTAACAGCAATTGTGCTGGTATACATTTCGTACTCATTTCCTTGTTCTAATTTCACCAATTTAAGTTTTAAAGTATTCCCTACGTTTTTGCGAATTTCTGTCACTAACCTTAATAGTTCTTCTTTTTTCTTTGAGTATGCTTTTTTCATAGTAAATTTATCCTTTCAAATAGTGTAAAGTAAAAACTTAAAACCTTCAACGTCATAGTTAATCATAGGTGGTTATATAAAATATAATGATTGCTCTTTTATATAACCACCTATGATTAATCTTTTAAAAATAACTAAATTCATGCTATTTTTTAACAAATAAGTTCTAGGTAATCATATTTCCCAAGTTTCATTAAGTTACAAGGTGAACAAAGATACTGCATATTTTTAATCTCATCCACTCCACCTTTAACCAATGGAATCTTGTGGTCCACCACTATATTCTTATCAGACTGACAATATGAACAAAATTGTTCGTTAGGATTTATTTGCTTAAATAGTTTAACAAGTGATTTACTACGTCGAGTGTTCGTATTCCCCGTATAATAATTCCAAAGGGCACTAATTTGCTCTTCGTTCGGCATTTTTTTACATTTAATACTTAAATAATCTCTAAAATAGATCCTACCCAAATTACTGGTTTTCCAACTTAATAATTCCTCTTCACTAGGTCGAAGCAAATCTACAATCACTTCTTGTATATATGGGAGAACTTGTAGAAAAAGCTTATTTCTATCAATTTCGAAATTTTTTAATAGCTCAATAGTTCTGTTTAAATCTTTCTGCACTTAATATCACCTTCTATTGATTTAACATCAAATCTCTTAGAGGTTTGATGTTCTTTGTTACTCTTTGATAAAAACTCAAATAGCAAATAATTTGATATAATTGCTTGTACTCCTACTAACAGTTTTATCCAATTTATGATTAAATTATACCTTTTTCTATATTTTTGATATAAGCGTCAATCTCAACATACATAATTTTACAGATGATCAGAGGTTTTTAGAAGGAGCTTTACATAAAGTAAAGCAACAAACAACACTGCAATCATAACAAAAATTCGCTTTCCCCTTATCTCCACTTCTTGTTTCATCACCTATTCTCCTTCCACTACATGCTTATCTTCTTTAGATAACGGAATTCAAATGAAATAACAATATGGCTCGTCACGTATTACTTTCCACGCAACAATAATCACTTGAACTACCTCATACAATCTAAAACAAAACATCACTAATACGCGAACTAATATTAAATGGAAGAAAGATTAACAAATGAAAGTTGAATGCTTTTCGGCAATGGTATTTGTAAACTTCATTTTTACGTGCCAGCTTGATGTACATGAGTAGTGGTGAAAAGATTCCTATTGCTGCTGAGAGTAGTAACATGATGATGGTCGTTCTTTTTTCTTTTATGGTGGTTTTCATGAGTAGTTTTGTCCCCCTTTTTTGATTTGTCTTCTTTAGGTTAGGGGGTGACGTTGGGGGAGGTGCCAGAAATAAACTATAGTTCTTTATAAAAAAAATGATTATCTATCAAAAAACATTTGAAATAAATACTGCAGCCAAAATAACATACATGTAATAAATATCCCAAATACCACATTTTCATTAAATTTCTTAACAATAGCATTCCATTTAACAACAATATATTGATTCACAACACACCAATAGAGGAGAAATAAAATTGAGATACCGGTCAAAAGAATCATAAAGTCCAACCCTCTTCCTCCTTTCAATTTTATGATTCTCTTATTATACCCTCCAATAAATTAAAAGATCAACTATACACTTACTCTTTAAATACTAAAAATTTATCTAGTTACGAATTCCCCCATCTTAATCCCTATGAAAATCACTTAAGAATTTTAAAAAAATTTGACAAGAAGACCTCCTACTTTATAAAATTTTTACCATGCTTATACAAAAACCACCTCAAACAAATATCCCGTTCAAGGTGGTTCTCTAAAACTTCCATATCACTATTAAATTACTACTTCAATCTATCCTGCAACGCACTAATATTAATAATCACAGGGCTCCCCGACTTCAACGTACCATCTTTCTGTAACATTGGTCCTGAAGTGATACATTGCCCCTTTTTTAATGTTGCAAGTCTTTTTTCCCATTCTTTACGCACAGCTGCATCTTGAGCAAGGTTTGATGCAATAGCACTAATTTCATTTTCTGGTGGCATGAAATATACTTTTTGACTTGAATTCTGTAGTCTTGAAATTTCATCCGTTGTAAATTGTCCTTTTAATGATTGTGTTGCATACCAACCTGACCAACCAAATTTTCTTCCTTCAGTTAAAATTTTGGCGCTCGGTGATTTTTCTCTATGATCAAGATTTTGTGCTTCATCTAATATAACTGGAAATGGTTTATTTTTATCTCCGTGGTGCAATTGATAGTTCCAAATATCCCACAAGATAAATTCTGTAATCATGAGCTGTACCTCGCGACTAAACCCTGTTAATTGTACAATAAATACCTTACCTTTCTGGTTTAGTATTTCTCCCCAATCACAGATGGCACTATGATTAAATGGATTCTTATCAATAAATGGCTTAATTAGTGATTTTGTAGTTTTAGCAGGGCCAGAAGTATCTTCTTCCAATTCTGCTAATAAGAATTCCAAATTCATATTTTCACCATGTTTATCTAAACCACGCATTACCGCTTCATATATAGTGTTTTGTTGCTGACTACCTAATCCTTTATATACAGCTGCAAATACACTTTTGATTCTTTCAGCAATGTCTGTATTATCTTCATCAATATAAATGTCCTCATCCAATTCTTTTTGATTTCGTTTAAATGGATTTATTGGAAATTTGTCTTTTGCTACTAAAAATTGTTCAATATTATCTTGAAGTTTCTCTTTAAATTCCGGTTCTAACTTAGAATTCTTGAATCCATCTGTATAGTCAAATATCATACTAGAAATTCCGTTTTGCGCCAGTTCAAGAAGTAAACATTGAATGAAATAGCTCTTACCTTGCCCTGATTTACCTGAAATTAAAATATGTCTATTTGCTAGCTCTGGGTTTCCAAATTCCCAATATACTTCTTGAGTCGATCCCTCTACCGTTCCTAATAAAACCCGGATGTCTTTTAATCCCTTTGTTTCCTTTTCTTCTACCGCCCCTTGAGAATGAGGTACAGTTGAAACTAATTTATTGCTGGGATTTTTCAACTCTTGATTAGGATCATGATTCTTATTCAATAATCTATCCGGATTAATATCAGTTCCGCCCGAATGAATTTTCATTTTGAGTGCCTCAATTTCTTCGACTACTCCTTCATATCCATCCTCTTCGGTTAATTCCACTAATAAAATATCTTCTTCGATTTTAATGGATCTCCATGCTTGTTCTTTTTTGAATGATAAAATCGCACCTTTCCCAATTTTACTATCCAAATCTCCACTCATTTCGTAATCATCATTTAATAATCTTTTCTTTAGTTCTTCAATTTTCTCATAAGATTTTTCTGGCCAAATGTTATTTGCAATAAATTTCTCTGCATTCGCTAGCAATAACTGTACAAAGAAGTTTCGGAAAAACTTATGTTTAAATACATGCAAACCATCTTCACTTACTTTAGAAAGTTGCGTATCAAATAGTTGCTTAGTAGCATTAATTTGCTCTTTCGCTTTTGCAATAGCACTGTCTTGATTTAAACCAATTTTCACTTCCACTGGATAATAATGCACTGATAATTTATCATCTTGCATTTCTACTCCGATTAACAGCAAATCGTCACTATGTGCACCTTTTCCGCCTAGATTTTTCGCAGAAAATACCCCTTCACTCTTCGTTAACTTTACCGCTCCAGCAACACGCAATATTTCTTCTAATGAGATAGGAACCCATAAAATATTCTTATGATCTAACGCACTTAATATATATTTCACAGCCGAAATAATACTTAACTTTTCTCTTGAGAATTGTCCCTTACTTCCTATAATTCGTAGCAACCACTCACCATTTAAACTATTGAAAGCTCTAATAGCTGTATTGATTTTTTCAGGCGTCGATACAATTTCTTTTTCTGCCAAATACTGTTCAATAACTGTTCGATACTGTCTTGCTTTATCCGTTACTGTAATTGCATCATACTGGCTTGATGAAGAATATTGATCACTATAATGGATGACCAATAAATTACGTGATGACTCTTGGAAAAAATCTAAACCAACATTAGGCTCAATAAATGTTACCCAATAAGAAGACTCATATAAATGTTCTAGAACTTGTTCATCATAAGTAGATGTTCTCGTAACAATTGTTTCATTCTTACGGTAAGGATTTGTACCATCGTTATTTAAATTACTTCCTAATTCGTTCATTCTTCTAGCAGTTTGAATTAACAAATGTTCATCATTCAATACATTTTTCAATCCAAAGCCTGTACGATAATCTACTTCTGTACTAATAGATGATAGAGATGATAACATTCCATTTAGAGATAATCCTGTTTCAATATCTTCCATTGTACTTTTCGCATGCTTCTCATTTGAAATCATTTTATAGAATGAAATATGAGCGTAACCATATTCTTTCGTACCTATAAGTTTATAGTAGAAAACATTTTCTCGAATCAGCCTTAATACGTCTACAGCATCAAGATTCTTTGATGCTAACGATAATTCAAAGAACTCCTCAAATTTTTGAACGTCATCATATATAGAAAACTTTTCAAAGGCACTTAATATATTATTCTCATGATATAAAGCAACCTCTACGGGTATAATTTTTAATGGTCCTTTTTTATCTATCTGCTTCTTAATAAAATGTACTAAACCTCTTACAACTTCTTTATCATTATTTATATTAATCACATTGATTCGTATGGGAGATTTAGATTCTTGTAAAAATAAGTATTGAAAATGCTCCACAAATTGTTGAAGCTTTTCTTCAACTACATTAGCTAAAAATGCATTAGATTCTCCAATCGCAACCTTATGAAGTGGTTCATAAACGATCCATTCAGGCGCTTCATTTTGAGCAACTGGGCGATACAATTCATCATTCTGTCCATATATGTATGGCAATAGATTATTAGGATGCAGACGATTTAAAATATGCATTTCAACTACTTCATTTTTAATTTCATCATTAATACTTAACTGGTAGGCAACATTAAGAGGATGCAACGGTGTTAGTATAACTCTTTGTTCCTCCTCAATAACTCCCAATTTAAACAGATTCTTTTCTTCTTCTTTTAGCATTACATTTTCTTGTATATGAGCAATGCTTTCGTTAAAAGCTTTCAAGTATCTTATAGATACCTCTCTTAATTGATCATCCACAAAACAAAGACTAGGAACCGTATTATTAAATTTATAGTAATTTAATAATTCTTGGTACGCATCTCTCAATGATGGATTAATTGATAATTCAACCTTATTTAGACCTGATACTCCTCTAACTGCAAAAGCAATTTCATTTTCAATCCATACTCTCTCGTCTTGCAAATAATTTCGAAATCCTTCTCGTGCTGAAAATTCCCTTGCACCCTGTTTTAATTTATTTGTATCAAGGTTATATTCGAAACTTTCTTGATGTTCTCTTTTTAATTTCCATACCCTTTCTCCTGATACTGGAACAGTCTTTGCAACTTGCTCTCTAATAAGAATAGGGATTAAAGTTGTTTCAATTTGAATAGAAAAGGATAAGCTATCATCATTCCATGCAGGAGAAGATTCAGAGACTTCAAAACTTCCTCCTTGCCAATTTATAATCTGTGCATCTTCTTCAATAAATAATTCTTCTGGTTCACTAGAAATATCCCCAAAAACAATACACTCTTCGGCTTTATTCATAACTATATTTTTCTTATTCATATTCACTTCATAAATTGTTTGGAGAGATTGTAAAAACGCGGCTTCACATTCTACAACAGCAATATGAAACTCATATTTCGACTTAGATTGCATCTTATGTGTATATACAACTTTATGGAATGAAGTCACATTTTGCTTATGCACTAAACTTACAGTTAGCTTTTTCCCAGATACCACACAAAAATCCTGTGAATTTTTATGAATGTATTCCTTCTTCAACTTTTCTTCAAATTCAAAGTTTATGTTGATATTTTCTACCTGTGTAGGATTAAAAATAATAATATGGCGTTTACGTCTCCCAGCCTTTGTCTCAGCTTGTGCTTTTTCCCAATATAACAGACCTTCTTTTGAATATTTCTTTGCTGATTCAATATATTCTAATGGGCGATCTATTTCAGTCATTTTGTCGTAAGAATCTTTAACAAGAACATAATCCGCTTGCTGCCAATCTTCCTTCTTTAGACGAGAAACACCTTTCTCATCGAATAATTTTTCTAATTGACTCTCTAAATGCTCATACTCGTGCATATGTTGTACTTTCTCAAAGAATGAAGCATTTTCTTCTAGTCTTTTTTTCATTTGAGCTGAAGTAAATTGATTTAAATTTTCATCATAGAAAATACCTAGATTAGAATAATCTTCTCTCGCAATCTCTTGTTTTGATAGAAACCCAAGAATTTCTTCATAATCCCAAAGAGATGGTCGCACAATTGTATCATCTAATTTTTTACGTAAATAAAATGATAGTACTTCCTTCTCTTCTTTGTTTAGAGAAGAAGTTTCAATTTCTTCTTTTAATGTTTTTAAAATTGATTTTACATTAAATGGCATACCTTCTTTTTGTAAATCACTGCTACCACCCTTAATACTGTCCAGCGTCTCATGACATACACTAAGTAAAGCTGTTTTCTCCCAAACATCCTTTTGTTCACCGACTTCATTACGAAGTGTTACTAAGAAGTCAGGAGTCACATTTACTGATGTAGTTGCAACAACTACCTTCATTTCCTCTGAAACCTTAATAGCAATTGTTTCGTATGGAGTTCCTTGCTTATGCTGATAATAAAACGCCTGCGATAAATCTTGTTCTTTTAATGTGTCATAAAACGCTTTTACTTGTTCATGATTATCAAATTGAAGATAAAATCGCTCTCCACCTCTAAGATTTTCCGCTTCTAAATAATTTATTAGTTTATCTGAAAGATAATTATAAAATTGGTTTAACATACTGTGCATCACCGCTATCACTTTTTTTGTCTATTAAATTCAGCTTATCAAATAACTGTACAATTTCTTCTTTTGAGTACCGATCGAAGAATAAACCTCTAGCCTCTAAATCTATAAATACTTGCTTCAAAGGTTTTCTTTCCTTTTTCAAACTCAATGCTGTTAGTAGCAATAACATATCTTGACTAATATTAAGCATATAACCAAGTGAACCTCGAGTTTTTAAGAAATATTTTTTTCCAACCTCTTCTATTGATAAAGAATATCTATGTCGAGGTCCTTGCATCGTATCTTTTTCATAAGCTTCTTCTATACTACGGAATAAAGATTGTACAAGCGTCTCATATTCTAATTCTAAATTTTCTTCATAAACCCCAAGACCTACATGTCTTCTATATTCCATAACCCAATCGCAAAGCATCTCTAAAAATACTTTTTTATCCTCATCGGATAATTGCTGATGTGTTTCCTTCAATTCAGGGTAGCCACATGCTTTTTCTACCCCCATTAAGAAATTTAAATGTTCTAAGCAATTAATATGAAGTAGTAAATGTCTACCTGTATCTTTAATCATTTGATAACCATGAGTATAACCTTTTCTATTCTTACTCGTAGACTCCCAGTCAAGTGTAAAATAAACTTCATTGTTCTCACTAAAATTCGCTTTCCCAACTTGTGAAAGCTTTAAAGTCAATTGAGTAATATATAAGAAGTAATAATAACTAAGAAACAAGTGATAATGGGTTCTAAAATAATCTTTATGCTCCGCTAAAAATTGAAAATCTTCTTTGAATATCTTCGAAATAAATGGGATTTGATTAATATAACGGCGTTCTTTCTCATCTTTCTCTAAATGATTTAATTGCTTTAACACAAGACGCGACATTAAATCTGTTGAATCACTTTTTCCAAAAATCTCTTTTACTGTTTCTTCCTCACCTAATAAGACATCTAAAAGAAACCTAGCAATATCTTGTTCTCCTTTTTTATCTGCACTTTCACTTAACGGTAAATATTGAAATAAATGCAAATGAAAAATTTTAATTGTATTGTCACTATCTTGTAAAAAGGTACGTAATATTTGTTCAAAGTGCGACTTATCTTGCTTTGATACATCAACAGATTTACTAATCTCCCCAATAAGTTCTTCTAGGTTAACTTCCATTTTCAACTTATTTCCGCTGACAAGACGCGTGAATTCTCCCAATACTCCCTGAAACCCTTTTACGAATTTTGCCCGCTCTGTCCCTCGTGTAGAGAAAGGTAACAGAGGAGCTTTTTTATTTATTGTATGTTTTAATCCTAATTTTTCCTGTTTAATACTCAGCGACCTTTTCAAATCCTCTAAATTCTCTCTTACAATCATTTTCTAATCCCTTCTAAACGTAAATTCTTCAAAATCTTCGTCGTATGTTAGTTTAAACATTCCATTTTCATTAGATTGAACAAACAATAATTCTTTTTCTCTATTTCCTAATTTCATTATCTTATCCACAAATTCAACGAACTGAATACAATCTTCTTTATCCTTTTTATTCGGGCGATAACCTTTTGAAAGTTTAACCATCATTTCATATAACGGATAATCAATTTCTAAATATACAGGAGCTACTTTATCTTCATTGGAAAAAGCAAGTAATATATTTAATTTAAATCGATTTAAAACCTCTTCTTCTACCCCTTTCAAATGTCCTACAAACGGCTTGATTTTAAGAGACTGTGCAACCTGAGTAGTATCATTTGAATAATCCATAAATACATAATCTGACTTCGGACTTCCGTTCCATAAGAAAATTGATTTTCTCGCTAAATTATACATATCTTTTAAATCTGATCGATTCCCCTTATTAAAAGCATATAAATATTCCATATATTTTTTATAATTTTCATCCGCGAACATTTCATTTAAAACTGGAGATAAAAAGAATGACATACGTATTAACGTTTTATTGAATACCTGTCTAGATGAATCACTTAACTCAAAGAAAGGTCCCATCTCTTCTAGCCCTTCTATCCATCCATCAAGTCCATGTAAATCTAAATGTTTTTGGAAAGTATTCTTCATATTTACTGAGTTATTTAGCTCAATTAACATTTGATCTACACTATTTGATCGAAGATGAATAGAATCCATTTTAGCAATAACTGCTAGTAGATTTGATTTTTCTTGACCATCAAATAATAAATTCGGCAGTAAAGCTTCTGTTTTTTCCATCATACCTGCCCCAAGAAAATCTTCATTCCCATGAGAAGGTACTAAAATATCATAAATAAAATTAAGCATGGAGCGTGTCGAAATAATCATCTTATGCTTAACTATTGCTTCAATTAATATGCTTAAAACACCATCTCGTATCTGTTGCTGTTGCAACAACTCATAATTCACCATAAAGAATCCATTTATACCACGTTGCTTATCCTTCAAATAAGCTTGATAGAATGGATTTCTTTCTGACTCAACTACAATTCGCTTTAAAATAGATGAAAAGTAATCCGATTTTGGCCCTTCGCTAGTTAATTCAAAAGGTTGATAATCACTAAAACTAATCAAGTGAAAATTACCGCTTTGTTGATTAGTAGCAACTTCATTTGCCTCGAATATTCCTGATTCCTCAATAAATTTTGTTAAAGTTTGATAGTGCTCTTTTGCATAATCTGATTCAATAAAGTTATGTAGCACTCCTAGGTTAATAGCTAAAATTAGCTTACATCCAGAACTGTCAATCTCACTATCGCTATACGGCTTTAATACTTCCGCTAATGTATCAAGAGAACTCTTTTGTGGATCAAAACTTTCCGTAGCATCATTATGAACCGAAAATTCTTCCATCAATTCAGGATATTTATTTTTCACATACGATAATAAATGTGATTTTCCATCTCCAACGCTACCACACAAGAAAATTAATTGACTTGTATTTTTCCCTGCTGCTGTTGTTAGAGCAGACATCATATCGTTCTGTATCGTTCTTTCAACATGTAAATAATCCTTGAAAGAACTAAATTCATTAGGATTTTCTATAGCCTCTTGGGATGATTCTTTCAACTTCGAGATTTCTGCTAGTAAATAGCTCTCTCCTTCTCCAAAAATAAAGTCATCGTATTCCAAATGGTTATCTGTTTCTTCCTTATTATTCACAGATTGTTTATCTTCAATTTCTAAGCCCACTGCAATCTCAGAGTTATTTATCTCTATTAATTCCTCAGATTGATTAGGCGTATTTTGTTTACTTGCAACCTCAATTAGTAATTTTAGCTTTTCTTCTAAACTAGCAGATATCTTTTCTTCCAATCTCTCTACAATATGCAAACTACTCTTCGGCTGTGGGTGTTTATATTTCGGCGCAACAAATTTATAACTCCCGTATACTTCCATAAACCACACTGCAATTTGGAATAGATTTTTATGCATTTTAAAAGCACTCTCTACTCCACTTTCAATATGTTCGTGCGCTGCTTTATTTCCTAAATAGCGAACTGTATCAAATGAACGTGAAATTTCTTTTGATAAAATATCTTCTCTTTCTAATTTTTGAATACGATCTACTTGCTTTAAATATTGAATATCGTACAATTCATGTTCTTCTGCAATGCGTTTTGATAATAACTCCGAGAATACTCTTCCCTTAATTAAAACCGATTGGGGATCTTGGTAAAAAATATTTTCAATATCCCTCCCCATTTCCGCTAACTCAGGGAATATCTCTTGTAGAAAATCAAATGTATATTTCTCCAATGATGTAACACCTCTTAATATAAAAATACGTTTCGAATATATTCCATATTATACAATATCTATAGAGGAATTGTTGGCATTAAGAAAAAAGGGAATTAGTGGATTATCCATTCTCAATTAAAAATTTGCAAAAAAATAATCTGGGTTATATAGCTAGCTATATAACCCAGATTACCCCAACTCTTTATTATTTCAAATCTTTAATGAGCATGCATCTGTTTATCCCCTAGAACAAACTCAACTGTACAATACTATCCATCTTCTCTTCTTCTTCGTTAATCTCTAAAATCCTCTCACCCATTCGCTCCACCAAAGCAACCACTAAAGCATTTCCCATACAAAAGTATCTGTTTCTTTGTGGCATTCCTGTATTCGTCCAGTCCATCGGGAAGCCATTTAACAACTCACATTCAGCTGGTGTTAAATATCTTAGCCTTTTTGTATGAGGATCTTCTATTACATGGGAACTTCTATTACATGTTCCTTCACTTGTTAACATTGTGCGTCCAGGCTTATCTAAATCATCAGGGAAAGCCATTCCTCCCTCAGAGTAGAAATATTTATGACCTGTCGCTTTTGATACTCTTTCTTCTTTTTTAGGACCTTTAAGATACTTAAGTTCCTCAAATTCCGTTCTGCCCTTTTTGTTAACCTTATCCATTTTCAAATAATATGATTCATCTGCAGGACCAAATTTATCATATACTTTTTGAACAACTTCACCTAAAGTCTCTGGATTTTCAGTTACCGGAACTACTTCTTCAGTATAAACTTGTCCATCCATCATTACGCCAGAATTATAGTATTCAGCTTTAAATGTATCAGAAACCTCAATAATATCGACCGGCAACTCAAATTGCCCTCTTTTTTTGTTTTCTTTAGGTGCTTCATGCACATTGAAAATTGGAGCAAAGAATCCATTTTCACATAGTATTTCTAACGACTCCATTCCATTTTGAACAGATGCGAAATGAGATTCTTTTAAGTACGCAAAAATAAATACTCTTCGTCTTCTTTGTGAGTTTCCATAATCTGCGGCGTTAATAACTCTCCATTCCACTACATAACCTGCATCTCTAAAGCTAGCCAGCATAATAGAAAAATCCCGACCTCTTTGTTTTGCTGGTGACTTCAATAATCTATCTACATTCTCTAACAAAACAAATCTTGGCTTGCGAGAATTAACTATGTTCATTATCTCCCAAAAAAGAACACCTTTTTTCCCTTGTATTCCTTTTTCATTTGATAAAGTACGTGCTACAGAATAGTCTTGGCAAGGGAAGCCTCCTACTAATAAATCATGCTCAGGTATTTCCGGCCAAGCTTCAGCTATATCTCTATTTACATGTATTCCTTTATTTTCAAAGCGAGTTGCATAACAATTAAATGCATGTTGTGCTTTAGTTGAGGGTTCCCACTGGTTTCCCCAAAGAACTTCAAAGTTTTCGTTTGCTTCTAGTCCTAATCTAAAACCTCCTACTCCCGCGAAAAGTTCTACTACTTTCACCATAAATACACGAACATCCTTTCGGTATTTTATTTATCTATGCTTCATTATAATAAAAAGTGAGGAAAAGATCAACTATAACATTTCAAGAACCGTACTTTTTTGTATTTCCTTTTTTGGCTTGTACCAATTAAGAAAACTGTTCGCACTTTATCAATATTATAAAGGACATAACTCATCTTGAATAAATTCAATATAACTGTTATCTAATAATATAAACTGTCTTTTCCCTCTTATAAATTTTACTTATATAAATTTGAAACAGCTTTTTATTATAGCATAACTTTAATATGTATTGTTTAAAATCATACACCGCAGCACTGGATACAGAAAGGAGATTATTATGGACTACACTACAATAGAAGAACTAATGAAAAAAGCACATGAAGCTGAAGGAAAAACATTTGGTAAAATCGATACAACTGACCGACTCGCAAATGCAAAATCAAAAGGTGGGCTAGGACAAGTAATTGAGGAAAGCTTCTTTGGATATGAAGTAAATTCAAACGCAGAAGCTGACTTTAAACACCTTGGTATTGAACTCAAAGTAACTGCATTTAAACAAAATAAAAACGGTTCATTATCAGCCAAAGAACGGCTAGTCTTAAATATTATCAACTATATGGAAGAAGTTCATACACACTTTGAGACATCAAGCTTTTGGAAAAAAAACGAAAAGCTACTACTAATGTTCTATGAATGGGTACCTGGCGTAGACCGTAAAGATTTTCATATTACAAAAAGTCTTCTGTTCACCTATCCTGAAGCTGATTTAGAAATAATTAAACAAGACTGGGAAACCATCGTAAATAAAATTCGTGCCGGCAAAGCACATGAATTATCCGAAGGTGATACAAACTATTTAGGAGCTTGTACAAAAGGTTCCAATAAAAATTCACTTCGCTCACAACCGTATTCTGAAATTCCAGCAATGCAAAGAGCTTTTTCATTAAAGCCGTCTTATATGACAGCACTAGTTCGCAGATATCACCTAAACGAAGAACTAGTAAGTTTTACAACAACAAATGAACTAAAAGGGAAATCTTTAGAAGAAATCCTTTATTCAAAATTTGAAAATTACATAGGCTTAACTGATCAAGAAATCGCTCAAGAATTATCTATCGAGTACAAACCTACAACCAAGAACTTTGTTCCGTTACTAGTAAGCTCTTTACTTGGTATTAAAGGAACTCGACTCGATAAAATTGAAGAATTTGCAAAAGCCAATATAGAGTTCAAAACAATTCGTTTAGAACCAAACGGAAAGCCAGAACAAAGCATGTCATTTGAAACAATTGATTTTCATCAATGGACAAATGAATCATGGGAAGAAAGCGAAATTCGAGAACGCTTCTATCAAACCAAATTTTTATTCGTAATTTTTGAATTTAACCAAACAAAAAAAGAAAACCCAAACCGTAAACTCTACTTTAAAGGCATTAAGCTTTGGAACATGCCTGTCCCTACAATAGAAAAAGAAATACGTGAACTATGGGAAGAAGTTAATAAAGTTATAAATGAAGGTATTCAAATTGAATATAAAAAACGTGGTGATAAAGAAGTTGAAGTAAACAACTTACCCAAAATGACTTTCAACGGCGTTACACATATTAGACCAAAAGCTCGCAATGGTGCAGATAAAGTAACTTTACCTGATGGTCAGCACATTACAAAGCAGTGTTATTGGTTAAATAATTCGTACATAGCTGATATTATTGCTGATAAAAAGTAATACGACGTCAATTTTATTGTTGAGAGATTCACCATTCATATTAAAAAGGCAGATATCACTTTCCCCTAAAAATATCTGCCTTTTGTCCATTTGTTACTACTTCACAAATAGTACGTCTAAAGAAAAATAGATACTTAAAAGCAGGGGATAAATCATCTTATTAATCATTTTGCCAAGCCAGTTCGTAATTGTTAAAAATAATACTATATCCAAATATACCTTTTATTTTTTATCCTCTGAACAAAATCACTGTTCAGGGTTATATCTTATTGATGTTCTTGCAATATTATTTTATCGAAACATTAAACGATAAATTGTAATAAGTGCAAATTCACTATTTACATATATCACACCAAACAATATAAAACTCAAGATATGAAACCTTTCAAAACCTCGCTGAATACTGTACTGATCTCAAATTAAGCTTCTTATTTAAATTACCCTCTATTTTATAAAATTTACCGCTGTTAGTTGCACTATTATATTCGTATACCCTAATTAATTGATAAGAATTAGAATGTTCTTCCGAAAAAGCAAGTTCATTGGGAGAAATGAAGAAATCCGAATTGATACCACCCTTTGTAGTTTTAACTTCAAGATAAAGCGGTGAGCCATCTTCTTTAAAGGATCGGATATCATATCCTGCACCATCCCCTTCTACAACTGATGTATGTATAATCTTTTTTGCTAAATCATGACGTCCAGCATTGATAAATTGTGTATGTATGTAATCGAAAACAAGTAATTCTCCTAGCAAACCAATTTTTTTATTTTTTTTATTACTAACTTCAAAATCATTCTTTTTGGCGCTAAAATTATTTTCCCGTTCTTGGCGCCCCCTTTTTTCCGGTTCACTTGTTTCAAGTAAACTATTTTCTTTTACATCATAAGACGTAGATAATTCTTTTACTAAAGTTAAATCTAATGCAGTGCAATCTTCATTAGTAGCAAATTCAAAGTCTAAAAGCTGCCACTTAAATAAAACTGGATGTTCTTTTTCTAAATCATGAGCTAGATAAGCAAGTCTCCCCATATAAGTAAATGGTTCTGTTTTATTTGTTTTTGGATTGATTTTTCGAGTTCGTAAAAATAAGTAAATATTATGTTTTTGATGATCATGGCTAATAAAATCTAAGATTTGGGGATGTTTTAACCCTTGTTTCTTTTGCGATTGCCATGTAAGAACTCCCTTTTCTGTAATACTTTCTTTGAATTCTTGACCTAATTTATCCTGGCCAAAAGTTACAAAGAAAACATATTCACGTGGACGATCTGGAATTTTCACAATACCATGAATCCCCCATGTACCAGCACCAGCTGTAAATGGTGTAACACCATCAAAAACATTATATATATCTTCACGGGCATACTGATTAAGTAACTCTAATTTTTTCAACCTTCCATCTCCTTTTCCTATAATAACTAGTCTTTACAATATAGAGCTAACTCACTATAAATCTTTCTAAATACTATTAAATTAATAATTCCCCTATGTATTTCTTTCCTAAGGTACACCTTATTCCTCCTATTTTTAGACGTATAAAAATTTTTTCATATTTTATAGCCCAATCAAATAGTATATCGGAATAAAAATATATTAAAATAATTAAATAAAATTCTATCAAATAATATTGAACAACCAATTTAGTGTCTAATTTTTTATATTAGCTTTTTCACAACCATTGTTCTGTATATTATTTCCTCTTCTTCATCTAAATACATAATATCCCTTTTGTAAAGAATAGTAAATAAACTCTCCTATTCCTTTAGAAGGCATAAATTTAAAGTTCTTCATAATATTTAATTACCAATAAGATGAAATAATATATTATATATACATAGAATATAAAAAGGAGTATTCTCTCATGGCCTTACATAAATTCACACGAAAAGAATTAGATAAAATTTTTCAAAACGCTGTAGGTAATACACTTGGAGCCTGTGATGTTAACAATGTGTTTGCAAAGACTATTAAATCACCTAAAATTACCGGCATCGCTGGAGACGTTGTAGAACAATCTATCTTAGGTTATCCACCTGATACAGATAAAAAACCTGATTTAATTGTGGACGGTATTGAAACAGAAGTAAAAACAACTGGCATTCGTAGACCTAAGAAGAATAGTAGAACTAAAAACAAGTCTAATATTATTTATGAAGCAAAAGAGCCTATGTCAATTACAGCTGTTTCACCTGAATCAATTACAGATGAAGAATTTGAAACTTCTAGCTTCTGGCATAAATTAGAGCACCTATTATTAGTATATTATCACTACGATTCTCTAGAAACTGTAACAGCTGCTGAATATGCTAAATTTTTCATTGAAGGTTACCATTTCCACACGTTTTCAGATGAAGATAAAAAAATTCTAAAAAATGATTGGCTCATTGTACGTAATTTTATTCAGCACTTAAAAGATACATATGGGGACCCTAAAGCTGAATATCCTCGAATTTCTTCTGAACTACGAAAAAGTTTGATGCTGATAGATACAGCGCCTAAGTGGCCTAACAGTCCTCGTTTCCGTCTAAAACGGACTACCGTATCAACTCTAGTACAAAAACATTTTGGAGATAAATTTGAAAAGCTGGATGATACATACTTAAACTTTAAAGAACTTGATAATAAATTACATAATCTTACTCAAAAATATAAAAATAAAACGGTTAGAGAGCTCATGAAAGAATTCGAAATTCTACCAACTAAAAACGGCTCCGCGCCAAAAGCTATCTCGGAACAAATCATTGTAAAAATGTTCGGTGGATCAGTAAAAAAACTAAGTAAAATTGAGCTATTTAGTAAGATTGGAATTGTTCCAAAGTCCATAGCACAAACTACTAAAAGCCGCCGCACAGAAGATATGAAATTTTGCCAAATTGATTTTGAAGAATGGACTGATCAAAAAATACAATTTGATGAATCGTTTATCTATAATTACTTCCATGAGAAACAATTTTTATTTATTATTTTCGAAGAGCCTTCTATGAAAGCTCCATTACTAGATAATAAATTCCTTGGATTTAAGCGTCTTTCTATGAATGATAAAATTATAGAAAATGATATAAAACCTGTCTGGGAACAAGTTCGTTATTTAATTAATAATGACAAACTAGAAGAAACAATTTATTTAGATAAAAACAATGAACCTATTATCAATAAACGTTCCAATACTGTTAGAACATCAATTAATTTCCCTAAATCAACAAACAATTCATTTTTCATTCGTGGAACAGGCAGTAACGCATCAAAGAAACCACTTGTCATTAACGGTATCAGCATGTATTATCAACAACTATGGCTTCGTGGAGATGTTATTGTTTCTATGCTTAAAAATACCGATTTTATCTAAGCAATTTTTAAATTCAACCTATATATTTAATTAATTTAGTATTTATTTGACCAACTATAAATCATTTAATAGAGATATTAATTCTCACATCTCCACATCTTAATTATAACATTTTGCCATAAATAGATTGCCAATTACCACCTTCCATACCTGGCAATCTATTTAAACTATAAACCCTTTTCAGTAATATCCGTTAAAATATTGATACTCTTCATCACTAAATAACTCATTCATTGCACCTAGTACTCCATCTTCTTTTAATTTTTCACCATTCCCGCATACCACCCATAACTATCCTCCAAAAATATCCTACTCTCCCCACTATCCTTATAAAAACTCTCCCAACCCCTCTCCCTCAAAATCCCCTTCCAACTATCACTCTCCACCATCCTCTTAATCACACCATCCCAATAAGCAACCTCTTCCTCCGTCATATCTTTTGGGCCCATAATACCTTTCCAGTGCTGGAAGATGACGTTGATTCCTTGTTCCTTCCATGTTGGGATTTCTGGTAGTCGGTCTAGCCGTTTTGGTGCGGATACGGCTAGTATTTTTATTTTGCCGGCTTTGTATTGTTTTTCGGCTTCGGATAGGGTCATGGTTGCGGCGCCTATTTGTTTGTTCGTTAGGGCGTTTATGATTTTTTCTTTGTTTTCGTAGACGAAGAATTCTAGTTCGGCAGGGTTTATGCCGAATGCTTTGCTTACTTGTACGAATGATAGGTGATCGTCGTTTCCTAGGCCTGGGGCAACGCCGATTTTGAAGTTTTTCTTATCCTGTTTTAGTTGTTCCATTAGTTGTTTTGCATTTTCTATGTTTGAGTCTTTCGATACGACAACGACTTCCCAATCTGACGCTAGTGTTGCGAGCGGTGTGAAGTCTTTATATGTTAGTTTACTGTGGCCCAGTAAGTTATTCGTTATGAGTAAGCTTGAGTTAATCGCCAGTACGTGACCGCCTTTTTGTTTCGTATATTTCCATCCGACATCACCGCTGCCGCCTACTTTGTTTGTGACTGTGATTGGTTTTGTGAAGATTTTTTCTTCTGTCAGCGTTTTTTGCATCGCTCGTGCTGTTAAGTCCCATCCCGCTCCTTGAACGTTTGGCGCAACGATTTCTACTTCTTCTATGTTTACTGTATTCGTTTGAGATTTTTCCGAAGAACAACCAGCTATTACTCCTGTCATGATCCATATACATAGTAATAATCGTTTTTTCATAGTCCCCGTCCTATGCGATATTTTCGTTCTGGTCGTCCGATAATGCCGTATGTGTACTCTACTGTGCATTCGTTTGTCGCTACTAAGTATTCTAAATATCTTCTTGCGGTTGTTCGGGAAGCCCCCATTTGTTCTCCCATTTCTTCTATTGTAATACCCTCTTCGAATCCTTTTATAATCCCTTTCACTTTTTGCAGTGTTAAAGGATCAACGCCTGTCGGTAAGTTTTTTATGTCTTGTGTTTGCGAAGTACCGAAGAAATTATCAATAAGCGCTTGATTCACTTCATTGTTACTATGTAATAATTGCTTCTTTCTTTTATAGTCTTCAATCGTGCGAACGAATTTTTCTAGCGTGACTGGTTTTATAAGGTAGTTACTTACGCCGTTTCGAATTGCTTTTTCTAGCATATGGTTTTCATTTGCCGCAGTAACCATAATGACGTCAACGTCTGGAAAGTCTGCATGAATTTTTGGCAATACGTCTGTTCCGATTCCGTCTGGTAAGTAATTATCTAATAGAAGTAAATCGATTTCTTCCCTTTCTAGTAGTTCCATCGTTTCTTTCGCGTTCAATGCCTTTCCAATCACTTTTACGTCTTTTATTTTTGATAAAAACTCTTCCTGAATTTGCGCGACGCGGAAATCATCTTCTGCAATTGCAACCTTCAACATATGCCCATCCCCCTGTTTTTCATGTACTTTCTTTCAATGTTTTCGGAATGTAAATTGTAAAAATAGCTCCCCCATTTTTCTCGTTTTGAATTTCAATTGTTCCCCCT
Source organism: Bacillus hominis (assembly GCF_030348325.1). Lineage (NCBI taxonomy): Bacteria > Bacillati > Bacillota > Bacilli > Caryophanales > Bacillaceae > Bacillus > Bacillus hominis. The sequence goes on along the minus strand of NZ_JAUCFS010000005.1, from coordinate 918,064 downwards.
AGTAGATCTACCATTTCTTTCACGTTCGCTAGTCCGTAACCACGATCATTTCCTTTCGTTGAAAACCCTTTTTGAAAAATGGTCGTAATTTTTTCTGCCGGTATCCCTGCTCCACTATCTATCACTTCAAACACAATATCGTGCCCAATATCCGTAACAAAGAAGGAAACACTCTTCTCCTCTTGCCCACTCACCGCATCAAACGCATTATCGATTATGTTTCCAAGTATCGTAATAAGGTGTGAAACTTTTATATGATCTGGTAACGGATGAAGCGCACTATCTCCTTCAATATGAAAATCAATTTTCTTCTCAGACGCTGTTCCGATTTTTCCTAATAAAATAGCTTGTACTTTCGCATCGTGAATTTGATGGAATAAAATATGGTTTTGACTTTGATGAATATTAGATTCTTGCTGGATAAATTCAATCGCTTCTTTGTAATGCCCTAACTGCAATAAGCCAGATAAGACGAAAAGCTTATTTGTAAATTCATGCGTTTGAGCACGTAAGTCCTCTGAATACTTTCTTACCTCAGATATTGTGTTCACAAGGTTTTGCAGTTCTGTTTTATCTCTAAAACTACATACAACTCCTACCGAACTGTTGTTTTCAAGTATTGGTGTCATGTTTAAAATAAACACTTTATCTTGAAATGCGATTTCTTGATCGTTTTCTAGTACTCTCTCCATATGAAATTCCGGTAAAACTTTTGAAATGTGCTGCTGCATATAATCATCATTTACATGCAGCATCTCTTCTGCCGATGTGTTCATCATCGTAATAAAACCGTTTTGATCAATGGCGATAATTCCTTCTTTTATAGATAGTAGTATCGCGCTTCTTTCCCGGTATAACGCTGCGATTTCATTCGGCTCTAAACCGAGTGTATCTTTACGAATGCTACGTGCTAAAAGAATGCCGCCAACAATTCCGGCTAATAATACCGCTACGGAAAAGAGGATAATTTCTTTCGTTCTGCTCAGTATGTTAGATTCAATACCTTTTATTAAAAACTCTACCGTCACAACGCCTACGACTTGATCGTAGTCTCCGTTCTGAACAATAATCGGCGCTTTCGCCATTAAAGCTGGTCCACTTGCACCATTTCCCTCGAGCGTATAATAACCACCAAAAGTGAGTGCTTCATAGTTATATGGATTGTTACTCTTTGTACCAATTAGCTCCGAATTAGAATGCGAATACATAACCCCGTAACGATCTTCCACAATTACATAATCCGCACCAGCTTGCTCACGAACTTGTTCTGCAATGGATTGAATGGTACTTTTATGCTCGTTATATTGAAAAGCATCTTTTATAGCTGGCATAAAAGAAAGAGATTTAGCCGTTTGTAGTGCTAGCTGCTCCACTTGGCGCTTCGTATCAACGGACTGAATGTAAACAAATATTCCCGCTAACAGGAGAACGACAAATAAAATTAACGTAATAATTAAGCTTACTATTTTCGTTTGCAATGACACTTTGCGTGATTTCTTCATATTTCATATCCTTTGATAAAATATTCAAAACTATCAATCTCCTTTTTCTATTATTATGACAAAACTGAAAATGAAGCAACTATTAAAAATATCCATGTACATAAAGTACAAAAAGAATAAAATTGTCATAATATTGAGATTTTAGTTAAAGGACAGTACAATTCAACTACAATGAACGCGCTTTCATATTATTTTTTATTTATAAGCATGAGGAGGAATGATTATGGCTCAGGCAAAATCTAACCGAGTCGCCGGCAATATTTTCAAAGGTTCTGTCGGCAATTTAATTGAATGGTACGACTGGTACGTTTACTCTGCTTTCGCTGTTTATTTTTCAGCAGAGTTCTTTCCTAAAGGAGATCCAACGAGTCAATTACTGAACACAGCAGCTATTTTTGCAGTTGGGTTTTTAATGCGCCCTATCGGCAGTTTATTAATGGGGCGTTATGCGGATCGGCACGGACGTCGGGCAGCATTAACGCTTTCGATTACGGTTATGGCGGGTGGTTCTTTAATTATCGCCTGTACACCTAGTTACGAAAGTATCGGTATTATGGCACCAATTATTTTAGTTCTTGCCCGTTTACTACAAGGACTATCACTCGGCGGAGAGTACGGGACTTCCGCAACGTATTTATCTGAAATGGCTAGTAGTGGACGCCGTGGTTTTTATTCAAGTTTCCAATATGTAACGCTCGTTGCTGGACAAATGGTTGCGTTAGGCGTTCAAATTGTTCTTCAGCAATTACTAAGCGAACCAGATATGAAAGCTTGGGGATGGCGTATTCCGTTCATTATTGGAGCGATGGGTGCAGTAGCTGTATTATGGCTTCGCCGCACGATGGATGAGTCGGAGCAATTCGCAAACATAAAATCACAAAAACGCGAAAGCGCAGGAACCATTAGCGCTCTTATGAAACACCCGAAAGCAGTATTAACAGTAGTCGGCCTAACACTAGGAGGCACTGTTGCATTCTATACGTACACAACATATTTACAAAAGTTCATGGTAAACACAGTCGGTCTCCCGAAAGAAGTTGTAAGCTGGATTAACTTTGTCGCACTACTTATATTCGTTGTACTTCAACCGATTGCAGGGCTATTATCCGATAAAATTGGACGCCGCCCACTATTAATGGCTTTCGGTATTCTCGGAACTTTACTAACAGCGCCGATCTTCTTCTTTATGGAAAAAACGACAGACCCAATGGTAGCATTCTTACTCATGATGGTCGGCCTCATTATCGTTACTGGTTACACTTCCATTAACGCAATTGTAAAAGCAGAACTCTTCCCAACTGAAATTCGCGCACTAGGCGTAGGTTTACCGTATGCACTAACTGTTGCAATATTTGGCGGAACAGCCGAGTTCATCGCATTATGGCTAAAAAGTATCGGAATGGAATCACTATTCTACTTCTACGTAGCTGGATGTATCGCGATAAGCTTTATTACGTATTGGCGTATGGCAGAATCTTCGAAGACTTCGCAGATTGAGGCGGAGCTTAATGGTGGAGATAAACTAGCTAATAATAAATCTAGTTAAAATTACGTATTCTATGTTCTTCGTTTACCTGAACTCGATTTGCTTTATCTAAAAAAGCATAATTCATTAATATACAATTTAAAAACCTCTACTTATATGTAGAGGTTTTTGTATGACGAAAAAACACGTAGTTCCATTGTTATTTTACAAACCCCAAATTCTTCCTCATCTTAAAGTGGAACAAATTTATTACTTAGAGTGTCTAATAAGTGTATTTCTAATAGTAGTTGTCCAGATTGGATACAACATATCCCGTTTGACATCTATTTTTATGTATTACAAAAAAAAGAAAGGACTTATTATTCCCAAAAGTAAAAAATATGTATTGTAATACTTTCACAGGTGAGCCATTACAAGTGAAAACAAAAAAGAAATAACCCAAACCGTGACTTATCAATCATATAAAGTGAAACTTTAATCAGTGGGGGTTTTGTTCATCCCCCGCTGATTATTAGTTAAACCAATCGGGCTTTTACGGGCAGTTGATTCCCCACCTAACTTCTTTGCTTCCGCTGAATTTTGAGATGGGGGTCTTACTGCCCACAAATAGCGGGATAAACGTTTTGGATGTCATTTAACCCGTGAAATTTTAGCTGTAGTAGTATTGTTACCCTATGCCATCCTTAATTGCATTGGTATTTAGAATACCTAGACAAAATCCATATATTCTTGAAAGAGGTTGAAAATTTATGTTCGTTTTAAACAAGTTCTTTAACATTTTACATTACAAAAAGATTGTGCCTGTAGTATTACTTTCATGTGTATCACTTATAGGCTGTTCCAATAGTAACACTCAATCTGAACCACCTAAAAAAACGAATCAAGCTAATCAAATTAAACAAGAAAATACAGGTAATCAATCTTTCGCTAAACTTGAAAAAGAATATGATGCTAAGCTTGGTATTTATGCACTGGACACAGGTACAAATCAAACTGTTGCTTATCATTCAGATGATCGTTTTGCATTTGCATCTACATCTAAATCATTAGCTGTGGGCGCTCTTTTACGCAAGAACTCATTAGAAGCTCTTGATCAAAGGATTACGTATACTCATGAAGATCTTTCTAATTATAATCCAATTACTGAAAAGCATGTTGATACAGGAATGACGCTAAAAGAACTTGCAGATGCTTCTGTTCGATATAGTGACAGCACAGCACATAATTTGATTCTTAAACAGTTAGGGGGGCCCTCTGAATTTGAAAAAATCTTGAGAGAAATGGGAGATACTGTTACTACTTCAGAACGATTTGAACCTGAATTAAATGAAGTGCATCCAGGAGAAACACATGATACCAGTACACCAGAAGCGATAGCTAAGACACTTCAATCATTTACATTAGGAACTGCACTTCCAATAGAAAAACGTGAACTATTAGTAGATTGGATGAAGAGAAATACAACTGGAGATAAATTGATTCGTGCGGGCGTACCAAAAGGATGGGAAGTAGCTGATAAAACAGGCGCGGGATCTTACGGAACAAGAAATGATATCGCAATTATTTGGCCACCAAATAAAAAGCCGATTGTTCTTGCTATACTTTCTAATCATGATAAAGAAGATGCTAAATACGATGATAAACTTATTGCAGACGCAACCAAAGTCGTGTTAAATACCTTAAAAGCTACGGAATAAGTGATAATAGGTTAAAAGTTTTCTATTTTAGGCGGGTGTTTTCATCAACTAAAAATTTAATAGTGTCCCAAAAACGAAATTTGGTGCTAACTTGTAATAAAAAGCTCATTTTTATTGTTTGGGGGATAAATCGTTCTTTAAGCTTGATGGCGATTTGGTGCTATCCCTAAAACATCTGGACTTTAATAGCCAACTAAAAAATGCAAACAAAAAGACCTTTAATCAGTCGTTTTGTTTGCATTTCCTTTTTCTAAAACTACAGAAAAGATAAGTACTATAGTTAACACCATAATAAACCTTACTTCACTTCCATCACTTACAAAAAATGAATACAAAGTATAAATTAAAATTAATATTCCATAAATAACTTTGTGCAATGAACTCCCCCCTTTTTGCCGTATATATTTTAGTGTAAAAATTCAATTCAAGCCCTATATCAAAATGAAAATAAAAAGCACCTGTGATATACACAAAGTGCTTTTCTCTTGTCAATTTATCTATTTCCACTATATTTATCTATTTTCTTTTTATAACTCAAATTTCTTCGAATCGTACTTTTCTAGAGTTTGCTGCAATTCATTTTGTTCATATGGAATATGTTTATCTGTCTGTACATTTTCAACATTTTCTCCACCTGTTAATAATCTCCTGTACTTAAAAGAGTGCCCTGTTAATACTGTTGTAATCATTTTGTATTGCCCTCCTTTTGTTTGACTACTTGTATCATAAAACAAGTATCTGAAGTTGATATGTAGTTTATCTAGAGTGTATGTAAATTTAAAAAATCTCTAATAAAATGTTTATGTTGTAACGTTACCACCAAAACTAGTGCTTCAAACACCATGATTTGAAGAGACAGTAACCCATATTCTAGCTTGAATTCCCGCTACAGTTCTATATTGAGTAAAACCGGTTGATTCCTATAATATAAAAAGAGCACCACTTTTTGGATGCTCTTCGTTATAACTATATATTATTTAATTTCCTTCTTTTGTTGGTACCATTTTTCCTTCTTGAGAGTCTGTGCCCTCTGTTCTTTCAACAGTTTTTGCATGCTCTGGTTTTTCAGGGGCTCCCATTTCAAATCCAGGTTGAGAATCTGTACCTTCTTTTGTTGGTACCATTTTTCCTTCTTGAGAATCTGTACCTTCTGTTCTTTCAACAGTTTTTGCATGTTCTGGTTTTTCAGGGGCTCCCATTTCAAATCCAGGTTGAGAATCTGTACCTTCTTTTACTGGTACCATTTTTCCTTCTTGAGAACCTGTGCCTTCTGTTCTTTCAACAGTTTTTACATCTCCTTTAGGAGTTGCTGGCACTGCATCTTTAGGTAAATCAAAGTTTTGTGAGAAAGACGTTGTTCCATCTGCACTCTGTGTAATTACTTGATTTGAACTATTTTCATTTGACTTTAAATTGTCCATTTTCGCATCATCTGCACCTACTGCACCTCCCGCTACCAATCCTGTACTTAAAAGTGCTCCTGCTAATAATGTTTTAATCATTTTTCATTACCTCCTGTTTATTTGTAATATTCATCAAAAAAGTATCTAGAGTTAATGTTTTAGTCATTATCTTTATCTACTTGCTTTTTGATTACATTTAGCATAAGACAAGAATCTATAGTTGATATGGACTGTATCTGGAGATTATGTAAAGAAAAATAGACGATCAATTGTATGTCCTAATGGATGCTTAGACAAGATTGAAACTTTATATGAGTTTGAACAATTGAGCTCCCCTTTGTTTTTGGGTGTGAGATTTTTAGCTGGAGTGGAGTGAAGTGAGGGACTAACCTTTTCTAATTTGAAAGCAAACTTTTTATTATTAGTTTACATTCAAAACACTGTAAATAAAGATGTTAAAAATCAGTGAACAAAAAACCACATCTCATTGATGTCCACCCCATCAGAAGTATGGAAGGGAATTAAATATAATCCTTCCCTGTCTTTATGCATTAAGATAGAAAAAATTATAAAGTGAAACTTTAATCAGTGGGGGTTTTGTTCATCCCCCACTGATTATTAGTTGAACCAATCGGGCGTTTACGGGCAGTCGATCTCCCACCTAACTTCTTTGCTCCACCTGAATTTTGAGGTGGGAGTTTTACTGCCCGTTAATGCGGGATAAATATAGACTTAAATATTTTTTTGAAAGGATATTGTTTAACAAACATAAAAAAAGAGCTAAGGCTGTATGAGAACCTTAGCTCTTTTTTATGTTTATTGTTTATTATATAAATTATTTAACGCTACAAGCCATACCAGCTATCATATTACCAACTGAAATACCACCAGGTTCCCCCGATGCTCTCCCTCTAAAACAAATGACAAGCCACCTCATGCCCCTTCGCAATCTCCACCATCTTCGGTACTTCCTGCGCGCATTTTTCAGTGGCGAATTTGCATCTCGTTCTGAATTTGCAGCCGGATGGTGAGTTGAGCGGGCTTGGAACTTCACCCTCTAGAATGATCCGTTCTTTGCCTGTGTTTGTTGGATCTGGTTCTGGCATGGAGGAGAGTAGTGCTTGTGTGTATGGATGTGCCGGTTTTGTGTATAGGTCTTCGCTGTCGGCAATTTCTACTATGTTTCCTAAGTACATGACTCCGATTCTGTCTGATATGTGTCTTACCATCGATAGGTCATGTGCGATGAATAAGTATGTGACTCCGGTTTCTTCTTGGATGTCTTGCAGCATGTTTACAACTTGTGCTTGGACTGAGACGTCTAGTGCTGAAATTGGTTCGTCACATAGGATGAAATCAGGTTTTACAGATAGTGCGCGCGCGATGCTGATGCGCTGTCTTTGCCCACCGCTAAATTCGTGCGGGTAGCGATATAAGTGTTCTTCTTTTAGGCCTACTTTTTTGAGAAGGTCTAGAATAATTTCTTTTCTTTCTTCCGCTGAATAAGATCCGTGAATGTTCATCGGTTCGCTAATAATTTGGAATACGTTCATTGTCGGATTTAATGATGCGTATGGATCTTGGAAAATGATTTGCATTCGTTTTCGATATTCCTTTAGTTCACTTTCCTTTAAATCCGCGATATCTTTTCCGTCGAATAAGATATTACCTGAAGTTACGTCGTGTAAACGAATGATGCTTCTTCCTGTCGTTGATTTTCCGCAGCCAGATTCCCCTACTAGTCCGAATGTTTCACCCTTTTTAATTGTGAAGCTAAGGTCATCGACTGCTTTTAATTGCTCTGTTTTTCTGCCGAATAGTCCTTTTTTAATAGGAAAATACTTTTTTAAGTTCCGAACTTCAATTAAATTTTCTTCATTCATGGGAATCACCTACCGCCCTATCGTTTAGCCAGCACATAGAGCGTCTTCCGTTTCCGATTTCAAAATATGGCGGACGTTCTTTTTCACAAATGTCCATTTTATGTGGGCAACGCTCTGCGAATGGGCAACCTTTCGGCGGGTGTAGTAAGTTTGGTGTTACACCTTGAATTGGAGCGAGTCTTTCTTTTACGCCGTTCGATATTTTCGGCAGAGAGTTTAATAGCCCTTTCGTATATGGATGGTTCGGCGATTGGAAAATATCAAGTACAGGCCCCTCTTCCATAATAAGCCCGCCGTACATAACGATAACGCGTGTACAGTTTTGCGCGACGATTCCTAAGTCATGTGTAATAAGAAGTAACGACATATTCGTTTCGTTTTTTAAGTTTTTCATTAAATCTAGTATTTGTGCTTGTATCGTTACATCAAGTGCTGTCGTCGGTTCGTCCGCAATGAGAAGGTCTGGGTTACAAGACATTGCCATTGCGATCATAACCCGCTGCTTCATACCGCCGCTTAGTTCATGCGGGTATTGTTTTACCCTTTCTTCCGGTGAAGAAAGACCGACTTGTTTTAGCAAGTTGACCGCGATGTGCTCTGCTTCTTTCTTTTTCACTTTTTGATGCCTTATGATTACTTCTGTCATTTGCTTCCCAATTTTCACGACTGGATTTAGCGCAGACATTGGATCTTGGGATATGAGTGAAATTTGATTTCCTCTAATAGAGCGTAATTCTTTTTCAGATTTAGAAAGTATGTTTTCATTGTGAAAAAGAATTTCTCCTTCTTTCACTTTCCCTGGTGACGTAACGAGAGACATAACGGACTTTGCCATAACACTTTTTCCGCTTCCAGACTCCCCAACGATACCTACCACTTCTCCTTTATTTAAACGAAATGAAACACCGCGAACCGCTTCAACTTCGCCGCCTTCTATAAAAAAAGAAGTCTTTAAATTTTTCACTTCTAATAGTTTTTCAGACACGCTTCTCACTCCTTTCACTTAACACTTTAGTTCTCATGTCCAGCCCCTTTTGGTGCGAAAGCTTTCTTCAACGCTTCACCGATTACGTTAAAACTTAATACAGTTAATAGAATAAGGAATCCTGGGAAGAGTGTTAAATACCAAGCTTCACCTATGTATCCTTGCGCATTATTTAGCATGCTGCCCCAAGAAGAATCTGGTTCTCTAATACCTAAACCTAAGAAGCTAAGTGATGATTCCATTAAGATCGATGTCGCAATTGTTAATGTCGCTGCGATAATAATGGTTGATAAAATGTTAGGAATGATGTGTCTTACAATAATCATGAGTGATTTTTGTCCGGATACTTTTGCATATAAAACGTACTCGCGCTCTTTTACTGATAATGTTTCTGCCCTTACGATACGCGCGGTATCCATCCATGTTAGTAATCCGATAATAAGAACAAGCGTTGTAATTCCTGGTTTTAAGTAAGCATTTAATAGTAACATTAAAAAGAATGATGGAATTGACATAAGAACTTCAACAACTCGCATTAAAAAGTTGTCTAACTTTCCGCCAAAATATCCGCTAATTGTTCCTACTGCGGTACCAATTGTAATAGAAACCACCATCGCTAGAAAACCAACAGCAAGGGAAACTCTTCCGCCATATAACGCTCTCGTTAAGTAATCCCTTCCGTAATCATCCGTTCCGAAAGGATGACTTAAACTCGGTTCTTGTAAACGATCTGGAATTGACATTTTGCTAGGATCGTACGGTGATATGAATGCGAAAAGAGACGCGATTGTTAAAACACCAAGTATAATAACTCCCATTACTACAAATTTATTTTTTGTAAAACTATTTTTTATCGTTTGAAATCTCCTATTGTTCATTCCAAATCACCCCCTCATTCGAATGCGCGGATCTACTACGCCATATAAAATATCAGCAATTAAGTTACCGAGAATTAACATGAATGATGATAGTAATGTAATTGCCATAATAATTGGATAATCAAATCTAAAAATAGCATTCACCCCGAGCGAACCAAGTCCCGGCCATGAGAATACTGTTTCCGTAATGAAAGCCCCGCCTACTAAACTCGGAATAGATAATCCGAAAATAGTAATGATCGGTATTAATACGTTTCGAAGTACGTGATTAAATAAAACTGTTTTCTTTGAAGCACCGTATGCATATTGAATTTGTACATAATCTTCTTCTAATTGCTGGATTGTGCTTGAACGAATATATCTCATATAGACAGAGATGTTTTGGAACGCTAGTACAGTACAAGGTAAAATTCCGTGCTGGACAATATCCCAGAAGGAATCTTGACCGACTGTACGCATACCCATACTCGGAAGCATGTTCAACTTTAAAGAGAATAAGTAGATTAATAATAGCGCGAACCAAAAGACTGGCATTGAGATTCCCACATAGGAAATGAAATTCACAATGCGATCAAAGAACGAATTCTTTTTCACCCCTGTAAATAGTCCAAGCGGTATTGCGATTACAAATGAGACGAGTAAAGATGATCCCATTAATCCAATTGTTGCGGGTAATCTTTCTGTAATAAGTTCTAAAACAGGACGGTGATTTTGAAGTGAGTATCCAAAATTCCCTGTTAATATATTTTTTAACCATAAAAAATATTGCACGTAAATCGGTTGATCTAGTCCTAAACTTTTACGAATACGCTCGACGTCAATCGGACTCATATTCGGCGTTACAAAGTTTCGAACTGGATCGCCCGGCGCTAGTTTTATTAATAGAAAAGAAATAATAGAAATAACAAATAAAAGCGGAATTGCATTTAAAAGCCTCTTTGCAATTACTTTATACACAAACTTCCCCCCTCAAGATAAAGTGAAACTTTAATCAGTGGGGGGTTTTGTTCATCCCCCACTGATTATTAGCCCGCACCAATCGGGCATTTACGGGCAGTTGATCTCCCACCTAACTTCTTTGTTTTAGCCGAGTTTTGAGGTGGGAGTCTTACTGCCCGTTAATGCGGGATAAAGTGAAACTTTAATCAGCAGAGCTTCCACCTAACTTCCTCGCATTTGCCGAATTTTGAGGTGGGAGTCTTACTGCCCATTAAAGCGGGATAAAGAAGCTGATTTCCACCAGCTTCTTCATAGTTTCTTATTTCACTTCATAAATCTTCGATAGATCTTCAAACATTGTAACTGGAATTGCTTTTGCTTCTTTTAATCCATCAAACTTTTTATCTACTGCAATAACTGCTTTCGGATATGCGATTGGAAGATACGGTAAGTCTTCTCTCGCTGTATCTTGGATTTTATGGTATAGCTCTGCGCGTTTCGTTTTATCTGTTTCAACCGCAGCTTCTTCCCATAACTTATCGAAGTCGGCATTTTTATAACGTGCATAATTGTATTCCGCATTACTTAAGTACAGACTCTTATATGAATCTGGCTCTGGTCCCATTATGTAACCACCAAATGTAATGTCATATTCTTTATTTTCTTTATCTAAGCCTTTTTCACTTGCCGCACTAGCATCTAACGCATTCAGTTCAACTTGTAAGCCAACTTCTTGTAACTTTTGTTGTGTATATAGCGCTAAACTTTCCATAATTTTATTATTCGTTACATACATAACTCGTACTTTTTCTTTATCTTTCACACCAGCTTTTGCTAATAAATCTTTCGCTGCTTTTTGATCATACTTATACTCTTTAATATCTTTCGCATAATACATAGCGTCTGGCGTTAAGATTGAATTTGCTGGTTCTGCAAATTGACTAGAAACGAATGCTGAGTTAATCATTTCTTTCTTATCTAATGCATGCGCAATTGCTTGGCGCACTTCTTTCTTCCTCATAAGATCTGTATTATTGTTATAAGATAAGTAGAATAATCTACCTTCTGGGAATGTCACCATTGAGAAGTTCCCTGTGCTATCTAATTTCTTAAAGTCTTGCGGCTCAATCATCTTCATATTGATTTGACCATTTTGAAGTGAAACATTTGCCGTATTACGGTCTTTTACAACGCGGTACACGATAGAATCTAATTTCGCTTTACCAGCAAAATAATCATCAAATCGCTCTAACGCAACATATTCATCCGATTTAAACTCTTTGAATTTAAATGGACCTGATCCTACAGGCTGTAGGTTTTTCTTACTCTTCACTAAATCTCCTTCACCTTCAAATACATGTTTCGGAATTGGGAAGAAATCATTCATAACCCCTTCGAAAGATGCACTTACTTGTGGTAATACGAATTGAGTCGTTAGCTCATCCACTTTTTTCACCTCAAGCGGCTTTCCTTTAAAGATAAAGTTTTCACGGCTTGAACTATTTTGCTTCTCATCTAAAATTGATTGGAATGTAAATGCAATATCATCTGATGTAATTTTCTTACCATCATGCCATTTCAAATTATCCTTTAATTTTAAAGTCCATGTTAATTGATCCTCTGAAGGCGTAAAGCTCTCAGCAAGAACAAATTTTTTCTTACCGTCTTCCATATGGTACAGCGGCGCATATAAAGCTTGCTGTATCGTTAACGACACACGATCATTCGCATAAAGCGGATTCATCGTATCGGGATTGTCGCTAACACCAACTGTTAACGTTCCTCCATCTTTCGGAGTCCCTGACGTACTAGTTCCTGCTTGCTTCGAAGAATCTTTCTCCCCTGAGCAAGCCGCTAATGCAATAAGTAATAGTAGGACAAATGGTAATGCAAACAACTTCTTCTTCATATTTCGACCCCTCTCGACTATTTACACCTATAAGAAAACTCGGAATTAATACCGAGTTTTCTTATAGGTTTTAAATTACCACTACCCGTATGTATTGTCAAACTTTTTCGCAAAGGTAGAAAGTTTGAAATCTACCAATGAATTCTTGCGATAAACTATATTTATGCGGGACGTAAAATAAAAAGACCACGAAAAGATGGCCTCGCAAAACGAGCTAAAAAACTAGCAGTCTATAGAAAATTTCTCTAGAATGGGATTAAATACAAGAAATATTTAGGAGGTTATCATGACATTTGATGAATTGAAAAAAAACAAACCAACAACCCTATGGATCGAGAATGATGAAGACGGGGAGTTTTTCACTGAAGAAAAGATAAGTGCAACAAATAAAGTTCTCGACTCTTACATTAACAATTTAGAGCGATTGGGAGAGAATCCAACCGAAGCCAAAATCATGCAAATCGTTAAAGAAGTAGTTATTAAAATAAATGAATTAAATATCGAACATGACCAATTTATCGAAACTATGGAAAGAGAAGATCTCTATGAATTTATCGATACAGCAGCACAAATAGCTGGCTTAGAATCCGAAGAAGACATAACAGAAGAATGGCGAGAATGGTAAAAAGCTGCATACTTGATGTCTAAATTTACTCCTTCATAAAACTTTGTCCCTTCTTCTCCAATTGGGAACTAAGGAACAAACAAAAACAACTCCAATAGAATCCAATGCTAATATATATTAAAATTTTCATTCAAATTAATAATATGATTAGATGTTTTTCTAAGTTCTTCTTCTCTAAATAAAATTATTCTATTTTCCAAACTCATTTCTCTAACCAATTACCAAGGCGTTCTGAACATAAATATCTTATATTCTTTAAGATGTGTATCTTTAGAGTATGAAATAAACAGAAAAACAACTACAATCGAACACTTTAAGTCCACAATAGAAATGATTCAAAATGAACGCCTTTATTTATCTCCTGTTATTGTTGTAAAAGGTGATTTTCATAAAGGTATTATTGGCATTCTCGCTTCACGTATCGTAAGCCATTACAAAAAACCAGCAATCTTTATCGCAAATAATGGGACAGGTTCAGCTAGGATTTTACAAAGTAGTGGGTTTTCTATATGTACAAACCATTTCCAATTTTAATTTAACTTTATTTCTTTTTTCCCCCTTTAAATTTTTGATTAAAAAGGAAAAATCATTATTTATGTTATGCAAATCCAGTAAAAAAAGAAGAAAGATTCTCCCCCCTTCAGAATCTTTCTTCTTTAAAGTTCACATTATCATTTTAACAATATTAATTTCAACATTTTACTTTTTTCATTTACATAGTTTGTTACATTCGTAGATAATTATTAAATGATAAGTTAAAAACAAACTTATTTGGAAGCAAATGTTTTCCCATTTTTTCATTCATAACAGTTTCAAGCTTTTCAATAAACACATTCCAAATGATAAACAAAAGGGGCGATTCTATTGAAAAAGTTACTACTTTTGATTGGTTTTATGAGTCTATTTACTGTTCTAACTGGTTGCAGCGATGATAGTTCTTACAGACTATCACAAGAAGAAAGAGAAGCAGAAGAATTAGAAAAAAAGAAAGAAGAAGAGGAAGCACAAAAACGCAAAGCAGAATGGGAACAAATGGAGAAACAAAAAGAATGGGAAAAAGAGAATACGGATGAAATCTGTTACCGTGTTGGTCGCTATTCAAAAAATGGTAAAACTGTGGATTCAGGTATGTATACCCTATCTCCTGAATCAGGTAGCAAATTAAAAATGCATGATTTAGAAAACAGAGGTTTTAACAAAGAACTGGATAGTAAATTTTTAGTGGTTGAAAGTAGCTTCTTCCAAGGCTTTCCTCCAAGCAGCAAATTCGATATTTATTGTGTGGTATGGAAAAAAGGAAGCCGCAGTGAAGCTATAAGAGTCGACATTGGTCATCACGATATAAGTCGTGGATGGTAGTTGTAAGTAAATATTTAAAAGAGAAAAAGAAGCCAATCACCTACTATATATAGATGGTTGACTTCCTTTCCCTTCCGTATGCCGATAAAATTCTACATTACTTCCTCAAAGCAGACACTTTTTCTGCCTACTCCATAAAGAATGTGTGCTTTTTTAATTTCACATTATCATTTTAACAATATTAATTTCAACATTTCATTTTTTTCATTTACGTAGTGTGTTACATTTGTAGCTAATTATTAAACGGTAAGTTAAAAACAAACTCAAATTCACCTTATTTTACTATTATTTAATCCATTACAATGTATCTTCTTATTAATCACATACAAACCATGTGTTTTTGGTCTTTGAGTACAGAATAAATACTGGTCAACTTACTAAAATGGACATGTTCATTATCCATACTTTCAAGTAAATCATTAGCTAACAAAATAACCCATGTAATAGCAACACATAATTGAGTTTCATCCAATGTATCAGGATTACGCAATACTTCTGCTACTTCTTCTGCATTTAACTGTCTACACTCCCCCTCCACGAGCAAACGCAGGCGATGTTTATGAATTGTGCTAACGATCTGAAAATCACTCTCTTTAAATAACAAGCATAGTATTTCACAAAATGTTTTTAAGTCTTTTTTTATATCACGTGTTTTCAAATAACTCCCCCCTATTTTCCTCTTCAATATTCATCTATAAAACCTTCATATCACTCGCAATTTTACATAAATATTAGAAAATCCACATCAAAAAATAATTATTTTCTTATATAAGTAACTCATCAAATTAAAACGGTTAGAAGCTAATCATTACCATTTAATAGACCTAATCATTGAAATATACTCGTACACATTGCTATTCACCCCTTAATCGTACGTATCATATACCACTTGCAAACACTACACATCACATTTGAAATACATACGCGCATTATAAACAAAAAGAACACCACAATCTCAATATACTTTCATGTACAAAAATATATGGAGCACCAATCCAAGCAAAAAAGACCACCAAAAGGCAGCCTCAAAACTCAATCACAGTCCCCATCCCGTGCTCTATCGCTTTCTCATACAAATACTTCGCAACAATAATATCCACTACCGCCAAACCAACTGATTTGAAGATAGTAATCTCTTCATCGTTCTCCCTACCAGCTTTTTCCCCGCTTATAATTTGACCAAGTTCGGCGTGAAGATTGCTAGCTTCGAATAAACCTTCTTTTATTGGAACTTGAAGGTCACCTGTTTCTTCTAGTGCTGCTTCTTTTGATTCAACTACTACTTTATTTGCGTTAGCGATGGCATGAGATGGTAGTTCTTGCATGCTCGGTCTGAATGAGCCGACGGCGTTTACGTGGACGCCTTTTTGCAATGTTTCTGAGAAGACTGGTGTGGATGCGTTCGTAGTTGTAACGATGATATCTGCTTCACTTATTGCTTCATTTGGATCTCTGTAAACGTAAGCAGGTTTGTTAAATGTCTCTTGTATATATTGCGCAAATGCATACGCTTTTTCTTCTGTTCGGTTGTATAAAATGATTTTTTCAATGTCCCTAACGGCGAGTACAGCTTCAGCGATTCCTTTCGCCTGTTCACCGGTACCGATGATGCATAAAGTTTTGGCGTTTTGACGAGCTAGGTGTTTTGTCGCTACTCCTGATAAGGCACCTGTTCGGATCATTGTTAAATAAGAACCTTCTAAAAGTGCGAGTGGTTCTCCCGTTTGGAAGTCTGATAGCATCACAATCCCGTTTATCGTTTTCTTTCCTATCTTTTTGTTGTGCGGGACTACTGTTACTACTTTTAAACCGAGTGCTTCAAGTCCTTCCGCTACTGAAGGCATAATTAATGCGGTATTTTGCTCGTTCGCAAATGGTAATGAGCCACGTATTGGTGTAATCGTTCTTTCTGCGGAAAATTCTTGTAAAGCAAGCGCCGCGTATTCAATAACTTCGTTCATATTTACTAAATTTCTTTGTTCGTTCGCGCTTATGACTAGCATTTATTTCCACCTCCTCCTTCTATCCTAACAAAAATCCTCGATTCAAAACATCTCTCGGATCTACAACAAACTGATGAAATCCTGTAATAAATGCCTGCCCTGTTACTTTCGGAATGACTGCTTCATATTTATCTACCTCTGTTATGGATAATACTTCTCCCTCAAATTGGCCGTCAGTGATGCATTCGTGGATGAAAATTTCTCCCTTTTGCAGGGCGTCTTTTTCAAAAAGGGTTGCGATTCTTGCGGAAGTTCCTGTGCCGCAAGGGGAACGATCTACTTGCCCGTCAGCAAAGATCGTTACATTTCGTAACGTAGCGTCTTTTTCTTTCGGTTCATCTGAAAAAATAACGCCGTATATTCCTTTTAAATCTTCTTCAAGTGGATGTTTTACTTCCATCTGATTTTCAATATAATGCTTAATTTTACCGCCCCACGTTTGAATTGCAGGTAAGTCTTTAAAATCGACCTTCAAACCAAATTCTTTACTATCTACAACAGCGTAGAATGCTCCGCCAAACGCGATATCTACTTGAAATTCATAGTCATCTATTTTAATAGGAACGTCTTTTTTGTATACAAATGAAGGAACGTTTTCAAATGATACGGATTCAACTTCGCTCCCGTTAAATTTTGCGTACGCAATAACTTCCCCAGCAGGGCTATCAATAATGAATTTTTGTTTTTCACCTGTCACTTCAAACATACCCGTTTCAATTCCCACTGTAATAACAGCGATAATGCCGTGACCACACATCGTACTCCAGCCTTCATTGTGCATAAATAATACGCCAAAATCAGCGTGAGCACTTGCAGGTGGTGTAATGATACACCCGTACATTCCGTGATGTCCTCTCGGTTCATACATAAGAACCTCGCGAAGATGATCCAAATGTTCCATGCAGTATGCACGTCTTTCAAGCTGCGTTGCTCCCTTTATCTCTGGCACTCCGCCCGTAATAATTCGAAGTGGTTCCCCAGCTACGTGCGCATCAATTGTTGTGTATATTTTACTAACCTTCATTTCTATCTCTCCTTCATACTTTTATACTCTTTTCATTGCAAATACCATGCCAATGTACAAAGTGTTAATTTGTTTACATTTTTCTGAAAAAGATGTATCCTTTTGGCAACAAATCTGTATACTACTGTCTACTTTTTTATAAAATCTCTGGAGGCTATGTTATGAAACAATTCGATACCTTTGCAGTTCCAACATTGCACACGCTCCTCTCTTACGTCGAAGAAGCGATTTCTATCGTAAATACGGAAGGAGTTATGTTGTACTGGAATGAGGCAGCAGAAAAAATGTATGACATTAAGAAGGAAGATATTATCGGTAGAAATGTACAACAGTTCTTTTCAAAAGAAGATATTATAAATTTAAAAGTTCTTGAGAGCGGGCAACCGGTCCGTGATATTTATCATCTTCCGCGTCCAGATAAGCACGTATTAATTAGTACGACTCCTATTTATAACGACGACAACGAATTAGTTGGTTCTATGTCTGTAGAAAGAGATATTACTGCGACGATTAAGTTAAATGAAAAATTATCCTCTACTTCTGAAGAATTACAGCAATTAAAGCAAATGATTCAACATCAGCAAGATGACCCCTTCAGCACGATTAAAGGCAATAACGCAACACTTCAGCACATTATCCACAACATGAAAAAGGTAGCAAAAACTGATGCGACGATTTTAATTACAGGCGAAAGTGGTGTTGGGAAAGAACTCTTCGCTCAGGCCATTCATGAAGCGAGCCTTAGAAATAAGCAACCTTTTATCCCAATTAATTGCGGCGCTATTCCTGCCGCTTTATTTGAAAGTGAGTTATTTGGTTATGAATCTGGAGCTTATACGGGAGCCGCTAAAGGCGGAAAGGCAGGAAAGTTAGAACTAGCAAATGGCGGCACTTTATTTTTGGACGAAGTGGGAGAACTCCCGCTTGATATGCAAGTGAAACTACTTCGCGCTTTACAAGAAAAGGAGATTTACCGAATTGGTGGGCAAACGCCGAAAAAGATAAACGTAAGAATTATTGCCGCAACGAATCGTATGTTAGAAGATATGGTGCTCAGCGGGACATTTCGATCTGATTTATTTTATAGATTAAATGTTTTCACAGCGCACATCCCGCCGCTGCGAGAGCGAACAGACGATATTTCCTTTTTAACTCATCATTTCTTAAAGGAATTTTCTTTTAAATATAACAAGCTCGCCCCATTCGTTCATCAAGAAGCAATGAATCGACTACACACATATTTTTGGCCAGGTAATATTCGCGAACTGCGCAATATAATAGAAAGATTAATTGTCCTTCATGACGGGAAAGAAATACGTGAAGCGAATATTTTGCAACTATTGCCTTCGCAAAAATCCTTCCATCATACAGAGCGTTCACTCACTGATGAGAAAAAGAACTTAGAGAAAACTAGAATTATACAAGCTCTCGAAGACACGTACGGAAATAAAAGCATCGCTGCGAAAAAGTTAGGCATGTCCCGGGCTAACTTATATAAGAAATTAAAGAAGTACGGAATTACTTATGAAGTAGAGCGATAATCAGCGGGGTGTATCTTCATAAGCCAATAAAAAAGTCATTTATTCATTGTGGAATTCAAGCCACATATTCGTTCTTGGGAGGTGCTGTGGCACCTCCTTTTCTTTTGCAACAAACGGGCCAGATTGTTGAGGGTCGATTATGAAATCATGTACTTACACTATAGGACAGAATTATTGATTTCCTATATAATTATAGAAAACAAAAGATAGGTTATTTAAGGATGGCTGATATGTTGAAAACAAAAACTAAATATCAAACTTGGATACGAATTTACAAACTAATTATTTTTTTGGTTATTTCACTCATTCTTCTCTCGGTAACATTATTACCTGTTAATTTATATCTGCGAGTTCTGTCAGGTATTTTTGCGTTACCTTTTATTTATATAGCATTTATACTTTCTTATTCAGTTTACCAATTTGCAGCATTTGGGGGGAATTATCAGTCAAAAATACATGATTTAATTGTTGCCAAGGTGAATTGGGATGGAAAAGGAAAAATACTAGATATAGGAACCGGTAGTGGTTCACTGATTATTAAACTGGCAAAGACTTTTCCTAAGTCCTTTCTAACTGGAATTGATTATTGGGGCGGAAATTGGGAATATTCCAAATCCCAATGCCAACAGAATGCTGAAGTAGAAGGGGTCTCTGATAAAATTGATTTTCTGAAAGCAAGTGCTGCAGAACTCCCTTTTACTGATGATGAATTTGATATAATTGTAAGCTGTCTAACATTTCATGAAGTAAAAGATAGAGAAAATAAAATTGAAGTAATTAAAGAGGCATTAAGAGTGTTAAAACCTGGTGGTGAATTTGTTTTCTTAGATTTGTTTATGGATGAAAAAATATTTGGGGATGAAAAAGAGCTCTTAAATATCTTAAAGAAACATGGTGTATCTGAATTAAATAGCTACAAGCTTGCTGAAGAAATAGAGTTACCAACACTCTTATTGAACAAAAAAGTATTAGGAAATGCAATGATTTTGAGTGGAAGGAAATAAGAATGCACTAATTCGCCCTTATAATAGCGCGGACTTCTCTATTATAAGGGCAACTACTTAATTTAACTTAACAAAGTGATGTAGCTCTATTTGTTTTTTGCATCTTTTTTAGAAACATCGTAACTTTATTTCAATATTCAAAAGCTACACCAAGCACCCGCCCACACACCTAACCCCAACAAAAAATCCCCCAAAAACCCCGGGGGACCCCATCAAACCCTCACCGCCACAACATCCGGCACTTGCTTCGCAATCTCCTCACCAATTTTTATACTAGCTGTTGCCGCCGGAGACGGTGCGTTGCAAATATGCAGAGAATTGATGCCAGGGATAATGCAGAAATCATCTACCATATTTCCGTTTGATAAGATGGCTTGTGCCCTTACACCTGCATGCGTTGGCACGATATCTTTCTCTGTAAGTTCTGGTATTAAGCGCTGCAAGCTTTTTAAAAATGATTGTTTACTAAATGAGCGCACCATTTCTTTTATGCCTTCTTTCATATTTGGCATCGCCATTTTCCAAAAGCCTGTGTATGTCATTGTTTCCATGAAGTCTTTCATATCGAAGTCTGTTTTCGTATAACCTTCGCGTTTGAAGCTTAATACTGCGTTTGGTCCTGCATGTACGTCCCCGTTTATCATTCTTGTAAAATGAACACCTAAAAATGGGAATTCTGGATTTGGAACTGGATAAATTAAATGTTTTACGAGATGGCGTTTTTCCGGGACGAGTTCATAATATTCACCGCGGAACGGAACGATTTTCATATCCGTTAATATGCCTGTCTTTTTCGCAATACGATCACTATGTAAGCCAGCGCAGTTAATGAGAAATTTCGTTTTAAATATGCCTTTGTTTGTCTCAATTGTTACAGCGTCTTTCTTTTCAGTAATACGCTCTGCGGCTGTTCCTAAATGTACTTCTCCCCCGCTTTCCTGAATTAAGCGGGCAAATGCATAACTTACTCCTTTATAATCAGCAATCCCGCAAGATGGAACACGGATTGCCCCAAGTCCCTTTACATGCGGTTCAATTTCAGCTAATTCTTCCTTATCTATTTTTTCAATATGTAAATCGTTTTGTAAGCCTCTCTCATATAAGTTATGTAAAAGAGGAAGTTCGTCCTTTTCTGTAGCGACAATTACTTTCCCGCACATGTCATAAGCGATGTCATTTTCTTTACAAAATTGAACCATAGCTGCGTTTCCTTCTTTGGCAAACTTTGCTTTATAACTCCCTGGTTTATAGTAAATTCCAGAATGAATTACACCGCTATTATGTCCAGTTTGATGATGTGCAAGTTCCTTTTCTTTTTCAATGATCGCGATTTTCGCACGAGGGAATTTTTTCGTTAAAGCCATTCCAGTTGAAAGACCAACAATTCCTCCGCCAATAATTATAAAGTCATACATCCTACTTCCCCCTTAATATGATGAAAGGCAGGCCTTTTTTAAGACCCGCCGTACAAACTTATTTAGAAAAACAACCGCGTTGACGCATTAGTTCTCTATATAAATCTTTATTTTTCTCAAATGCAGCTCTTCCGTGCATCCAAAATAAATTGTTTAAAAGAACTAAGTCACCAATTGGTAATTTTAATGCATGTGTTGCTGGTGAATTTTCAACAGAATATGATAAGTCTTTCAGATAGTTTGCTTGTTCAATATTATCTGGATAAGCGAACTGATCAATAAAGCAAATACATGGTGCATTATTCACATCAAAAAACGTTTCACGATAGACGATTTCTTGCGCATTTTTACTTGGTGGCGCTTTATACGTAACCTTAACAGATGCGAGCGAATGATCTCTAAATTTTTGAAGATCTTCCCAATCGTCTAAATGTAGTAAACGGGATTCCCCTCCTACTGCATTTTGCTCTTCAATTTTCATCATAAGAAGCCAATCTGTCGGTTCATCAACGAATGTACCGTCTGTATGAAGTGTAAACAATCGGTACGCTTGACGAAGGTAAGAATCACTACTATCTGTATCTTTCACATTAAATCTAGCATAATACGTTCCTGTCATTGCATCAAAGTTTGGCGCCCCGATTAAATGTGTTAATGCTGTTGCAAATTTCACGTAGTCTGCTGGATCTGCCGTTTCACCTTGTACCCCAATTGTAAATCCGCCCGTTTCACGGTCATGAACAATGCCGCGAATGTTATCCATAAATGATTGCCCAAAAATCTTTCTCATGCTATCCGCAAGATTAAATCGAGAATACGGAATGTATTGTAATGACTGCTCTGAATGCTCTTGTACCTCTTCAAAAAACTGCTTAAGCAATTGCTGATTTAAAACAATATGATATAAACGCTTATGCTCTGGATGAGGAACAATCTCATACCCCTCATATTTCTTTGCAAATTTCATCTTCGTACTTTGTTCTGTAATAATCGACATTTCAATTCCTCCCTAATTTAAATATGAAGAACTTATGGACGCTTTTTACAGACAGTTATCCTTATCTTCTTATGCTGAGATTCGGTCTTACTGCCCTAACATCGAAAAAGCCAGTCATACGCATCCACGATATAAAATCGTAGAAACGTACAACTGGCTCATAATTACGAATGTTCTTTAATCTCTTAAAGTACAATAATAATAGACAGTTTGTATGAAAATATTTGTAAAACAGGAAAGCAAGATCGAATATAGAGAAGGCTAATTTCTCGTATGGATCTTATTAATTAAATAATAATTCAAAATATTCTAACTGTCAATTCGTTTTTTATTATTTTCTCTACAAACTTTACACATTTTACAAATCTCCTTGCTTTCCGCACACCCTCTTTTTTTCGTCTCTTGTTTTACAACTTGCACTTCATTTAACTTTTTCATATTCCTTGCCTCCTCAATATAAAAAGCCAGTCGTATCCCTTTAAAAGAAATACAACTGGCTCTCGTTTATAGCTATACAAACTAGACAGTTTTTATGGTGTTGTTTCCTCGTACTCTCCCTGAGGCTGTTCATCATTTAAATAACTTACATATTGGCGATGTAAATCTTTTACCGCACTAACGATCGCATTTTGCGCTTTTCCTTGATAATGGTCCATAATATCTTGAACGATTTCTTCAATACCATCTTGCAAGCTATGTCCTCTCAACATTTGAGCAACGAAGTCTCTACCATGCTCTGTCGCAAGCGTACATGACGCTTCAATAATGACATGATATTTATGATCTGCCTCAATTGTAATTGTTAATGTTTCATACATACTGCGAACAGCCATCCCTTTCGGAAGTCTCGAATGTCCTGCCATAAAAAAAGTCCCTTTACGCATATTTCATCCTCCGTTACTATGTTTTGGTTACTTATACTTGATCTACGTATACTGTCTTTGTTCTCGTGTAAAATTCTTTCGCCGCTTTTCCTTGTTCACGCGGTCCAGCACTAGAGTTTTTCATTCCGCCAAACGGAACTTGTGGTTCTGCTCCTGCAGTTTCTGAATTCACATGAACCATTCCAACTTCCATATCATCAATAAATCGTTGCGACAAACTTAAATTATTTGTACAAATGGATGCACTTAGTCCATATTCTGTATCGTTCGCTAAAGAAACTGCTTCCTCATAGCTATTCACTTTAAATAAACATATAACTGGGCCGAAAATTTCTTCTTTTGCAATGCGTGCATCTTTGTCTACATTTTCAAAAATAGTCGGTAAAACATAACATCCTCGCTGCAGTTCAGCTTCGTCTGGCACGCTGCCTCCATACAGTAAAGAAGCCTCTCCTTTTCCTACTTCAATCATCGATAAAATAGATTGCTGCTGACCCTTAGAAACACATGGACCCATAAATGTATTACTATATAGCGGATTCCCAACTGTAAGAGCTTCAGTGCGCTGCAACAGTCGCTCCTTAAATGCTTCATAAATGCCCTCTTCGACTATTACTCTACTCGTTGCGGTACACTTTTGCCCCGTTGACATAAACGCACCTTTTATCGTAATATTTACCGCCTTTTCAATATCGGCATCCTTTAATACAACTAACGGATTTTTCCCACCCATTTCTAATTGGACTTTTTTCCTAGTTTCAACGGCTGCTTTTTGAATGATGTTTCCAACGTGATTAGAACCAGTAAAGGATACCGCTTTTATATCCGGATTTCCCGTTAACTCTGCCCCAACTTCAGAGCCTTTACCGAACACACAATTTATAACGCCTGCCGGAATGCCTGCCTCATGAAAAGCTTCCACGAGATGGTACACCGATTTTGGCGTAACTTCAGCTGGCTTAATAACAATCGTATTTCCGTAAATAAGTGCTGGCGCCATTTTCCACGCTGGAATCGCAATCGGAAAGTTCCACGGCGTAATTAATCCGACCGGCCCTACTGCCACACGTTTACTGTAAAGCATTGTACTTTCATTAGCAGACGGAATGATCTCTCCGATCGGCTGATTCGCTTCCCCTGCATAATATTCAAGAATGCTAATCGCCCGCTTCGTCTCGCCTATCCCTTCCGCAATCGTCTTTCCTTCTTCGTTCGTTACATCCCGGCCAACTTCATTTACCTTTTCTTTTAAAATAGCTGCCGCTTTCCATAAATAGCTCGCTCTTTCTTGAAACGATAATTTTTGCCATTTATGAAAAGCTTCTTTCGCTGATGCGATTGCTACTCGTGTATCCTCTACTGAACTAAACGGAAATTCACCTAGCACTTCCCCGTTATGCGGATTATAATTTTTAATGTATGCATTCGTGGAAGGTTCTCTCCACTCACCGTTTATATAATTGAAAAACCTCATTCCCCTGCCCCCACCATTTTTTTATTTTGATAGTTTCGCAATAGCAGCTTCTAAAATAGTAAGCCCTTCTTCAAGCTGTTCATCTGTTATAACAAGAGGCGGTAAGAAGCGAAGTACGTTACTATAAATACCAGCGCTTATCGTAATGACCCCTTTACTATGCGTTTCCTTCATAATCGCTTTAACCTCTTCCGCTGCTGGCTCTTTCGTCTCTTTATCCTTCACAAGCTCAATTGCAGTCATAGCGCCAAGGCCCCTGACATCGCCAATTAGTTCATATTTATCTTTCCAGCTATTAAACACTTCCATCATTCGTGCACCAATTTCTACAGCACGCTTTACTAAATTCTCTTCTTCTATTACATCTAAAACAGCTAATGCAGCCGCGCAAGCAGCCGGACTCCCTGAAAAAGTACCACCTAATTGACCTGGTCCAGGTGCATCCATCAAATCCGCTCGTCCTGTTATCGCGCTCAGCGGCATGCCGGCAGCGATAGATTTTGAAAATGTCATTAAATCAGGTGCTACGCCGAAATGATCCATTGCAAATAAACTACCTGTACGAGCAAAACCAGTTTGAATTTCATCCGCAATCATAACAATTCCATATTTATCACAAATATTTCGTACCCCTCGCATGAACGCAGTCGTCGGAACGATAAACCCACCTTCTCCTTGAAGCGGTTCCAAAATAATCGCAGCGATATTATCACTTGCTACTTCCTCTAACATAAAGCGTTCGAAATACGCTAAAATTTGCGCGTCTACTTCTTCTGGTCCCAGTCCTTCTTCAGCACGGTAATAATATGGATATGGTAATTTGTATACTTCTGATGCAAACGGTCCAAATCCATGCTTGTACGGTTTCACTTTACTTGTAAGTGACATCGTCAAAAGTGTACGTCCGTGATAGGCACGCTCAAACGATACAATCGCACTTCTTCCCGTAGCTTTTCTAGCAATCTTCACTGCATTTTCTACTGCTTCAGCACCGCTATTCGCAAACATCGTTTTTTTCTTGAAATCACCTGGCGTTAACTCATTCAGTCTTTCCGCGAGTGTAATATAACTTTCATAAGGCGCTACATGAAAACAACTATGAATAGAAGATTCCACTTGCTCTTGAATCGCCTTTACTACTTTCGGGTGACAGTGCCCGACGTTTTGCATACCAATTCCGCCCGCAAAGTCGATTAATTCATTGCCATCTACATCTGTAATAATCGCTCCCTTTGCTGATTGCACATACAACTCTGTAATATTGTAAGGACCTTCTGGCACCGCATTTTTTCTTCTTTCATGTAATATGCTAGATTTTGTAGTTGTAATATTCTTCTTCTCTTTCAACATGGTATATACCCCTTTTCTTATTTTTCTTCTAAACTAACTTCCGAATCTTTTATAATTGTAAAATCATTCAACTTTTGCTTATCTAACTTTCTAACTCTTAGGAAATAACTTATTATTACTAGGATCGTAGCTAGTAATGTCATGTAAAACTGCATACGCATATCTGCTATAAATGCTTGTGAAACAAATACCGTAATAATCATTAGAAGCGTTGCATATGTGAGATAAGGGAATAACCACATTTTCACTTTCAGCTTTCCAGCCCCTTCTCTTTCCCTTTCTCTTCTTAACTTGACATGTGAAACGGCAACGAACATATACATCAGCATCGTTACTCCGCCTGAACTATTCGCTAAAAACGCAAACAGTTTATCAGGAGATATAAATTTCAACATCGCGCAAATAAATGCAAATACGATACTTGCAAATATCGCTACAACCGGTGTCCCTCTACTATTTAACCGTGAGAAACTAGCCGGAGCATCACCTTTTTTAGCAAGTGAAAATAACATACGCGAACTCGTATATATACCTGAGTTCATAACGGAAAGCAGCGATAAAAATACAACACCATTCATAATTTCTGCGGCTGCAGGTACTCCTGCCATATTAAATAAACTTGCATACGGAAGTTTTAATAACTCCTTATCCGTCCACGGAATAAACATAACTAAAATTGTTACCGAACCTACGAAGAAAAGCATAAGGCGCCATACAACACTATTAATAGCTCGTATTACATTCTTCTCTGGATTTTCCGATTCCCCGGCTGCAATAGCAGCGACTTCACTTCCTGATAAAGAGAAAGAAATAAATACAACGCTCAGTAAAACAGGGACAATTCCATTTGGGAAGAAGCCTCCGTGTTCCGTAACAATAGCAAGACTCGGTCTATCCACCCCTGGAACAAGTCCAAAAAACATCGAAACTCCTAAAATTAAAAACGCAACAATCGCAACAACTTTAATAAACGCTAACCAATATTCAAACTCACCGTACAATTTTACTGAATATACATTCGTCATCGTCATTAAAAGGACCATACATAAACTCGCAATCCATGCTGGAACCGAAGGGAACCAATTGTTAATCATCACACCTAAAAGAACCGCTTCAATTGCGATAATAATGACCCAGTTAAACCAATATAACCACCCAATCGTATACCCTGCCCACGGCCCAATTGCTTTGTTCGCATACGTTGCGAAGGAACCGCTATCAGGATTTTCCGCTGCCATTTCTCCTAACATCCGCATCACGAGCACAACCATTAAAGCGCCGATAATATAGGACAAAATCGCCGCAGGCCCTGTCGTTTGAATAATCGTTCCACTTCCTACAAACAAACCGCCCCCAATAACACCGCCAATTGAAATCATTGTTATATGCCGAGTTTTTAAATCCTTTTGTAACTCCTTTTTCTCTTTAGCCAAACAATTCACCAGCCCCTCCATTAGCGTGAACGTGCACCATATTCCATTGACAACGCTTTCTTTAAATCCCCTCCTACTTTAACTAAAAATAAAAAGAGCCAGAAAAACAATGTACACATTTACATTGGATTTTACTGTCTCTATCCTTATGGCTCGTCCTCCTGCTAAGGAAGTTCAAGTGGAAAGAAGCTCCGCTATTCAATTGAATAAAAGTAAACTCGGGCTTGCAGGGAGGCTAATCACTGTCATCCGATAATAAGCTAATCATAATATAAATAGACAGAATATTCAATGTTCACTTTCGCAAATTTCATGAATAAAAAAAGAAAATTCTCTCGCCCCGGCACATATACTGTTCAAAAGAAAAAAAGGAAGTGGTCTCATGTATTACGGAACAAAAGGATGGTACGTAGCTGAGCTAAAAAAATTAGGTGTTCGCTATCATGAAGGAAGAAAACTAGAAAGTTACCGCGGACACGTATTACGCAATTTATTAATCGCACAACAAGAGAAAACGAAAGAAGAGTAATTTACTAACAAAATAACTCTCGGAATATATCGGCTATTCGGCAAAAACCTTCAAATCACCCATCTAAACTACCAACTAATCACACATTGATACAAACCAAAAAAGAGCATCCAAACGAGCATGCCCATCAACTTAAAAATTCAGAATCACCACAAAACGAAAATATAGCCAATTTGAACAGTCATTTTTTAGTACAAATGAGGAGCATGATCAAAACATAAGGGCTATGGTAACCAAATTTGTTATCTTTAAAATCATTTTTGTTATATTAGGGTATCGTCAGGAAATTGGACTTAGCGTTGTAAATCCGTATTTCCCTGACGGTACCCATCGCCATCAAGCTAAGGTTTTGAAGTACCCCCAAAACGAAAATTTTCTTTCTCTACAGGTAGTTACTTTGAGAAGTCAGCTCATTTTTTTCGTTTTGGGGGCAATTATTTTTCTTAAGTTGATGGGCGTGTGACAGTGCCCCATGCTCACCAAGCTAGTTAGTGTACGTTAAGTAAACCTTATGGATTTGTATATCTCATCCATCCACTTTCAGATTGTTTCGCTTTATACTTCCCATAAGACAGAAGCTTCATTGCCGAGCGATTGGCCGCATGAAAAACCAAGTTCAGCCTCCATTCTTCCTCCATTTCACTGGGATAGGTGGTGGATTCATAAACATAATAACCCGCCATGATACAGGGGACTACTTGCTCCGGTTCAAATCCATAAGCAGTTGCATCATCCACAACCAAATCAATGAAGCATCGGTTTCCATCTTTAACTTTTTTCTGGAGTAATTTTTTTACCGATCCTGGTACTAACTCTAATATCTTATCCTTCATGTCAGTCACCTCATCTTTTATCATGTCCAGATAGCCTAGGGGTATGTGTCAAACAGAATGAAATTCCAACCGTAATTGCACAGGTTTAACAAGATCTTAAGGACTATATCACCCTAAAAGGGAAAATGGCTTTAAATCCAAGAAATCTGGTGAGACAGGGAGAAACGTATTCGTTCATTTTGCAGTCGATTGGAACGAAACAATTTAAATGTAGGAAAACGTGTCGTGTCTAAAGTGGACAACCTATGTTTCTATGATTCTCCATATTGGCAGGATAATAATGTTGCAGGCTCTGTAGATGCAAGATTAGGATTTACTATAGACGCAAAAGTAACTGTCAATGGATCCACAATATAAAATACACAACAGCAAAGGCAAAACTAAAAGGCATGAGCCCGGTACAATACCGGACCCATGCCCAAGAAGCTGCCTAATGAAATAATGTGTCTAACTTTTAGAGGTCACTTTGTGGTCATAAAACAAAGTTTGATCAAAAATCCTGTGTTAATGTGCAGGATTTTTTCTTGTTCCAAAATCGGGCGCTTTAATTGAGCAAAAATCACAAAAATTATCAAACTTTTTTATAAAAGAATGATTCAATTGAATATAGAAAAAGCGTGTTTTGAACAAAAGATTTATCAAGCCCTAAATTAAAAAAGGTAGATAAATTAAAGGACATAACATATTTCACATGACTAATATTTTATGTCCTTTCTTATTCAATAATCGCGCCCAATTGTTGAAGATCAATTAATTCATTTTTTAAAACTTCCCCCTATTAAATTTCAATAAGTATAGGAACAATCATTGGCTTTTTCTTAGTATGTGTATATACATATTGTCGTATTGATTTTTTTATTTGTTTTTTCATTACATTCCATTGGTTTCTATTTGCTTCTTGTAGCTCGTTAACAGTTTTTATAGTAAGTCGATTAACGTCTCTTCGGAGTTCCGAGAAATCTCTATCCACAAATCCACGAGAAATGGTATCGGGTTCAGAAATCAGTTTTCCTTCCGATTTACTCATAGTTAAAACAATCATGAGCATCCCATCCTCTGAAAGTTGTTTGCGGTCTCGTAACACAATTTCCCCAATATTATCGACATCCCCCCCGTCTACGTAGGTATTCCCCACCGGTATTTTCCGGGTCTGACAGGCAATGGTATGTTCAATATCGACGACATCGCCATTATTGATGATAAAAGTGTTTCCTTGCTCTACTCCAACGGATTCACCTAACAAACGGTGATGGTGTAGCATTCTAAATTCACCGTGAATGGGAATAAAATATTTTGGTTTCATTAATGTAAGCATTAGTTTTAAATCTTCTTGATAACCATGGCCAGAAACATGCATTCCGGATGTACTTCCTGATCCATAAATCACTTTGGCTCCAAGTGCAAATAAGTTGTCTACGATACTTGTGATATTTCGTTCATTCCCGGGTATTGGACCTGCTGCAAAGATAACCGTATCTTCAGGTAAAATGTCGACACCGCGAAAGTTTCCAGTGGACAGGCGAGCAAGAGCGGCCAATGGTTCTCCTTGACTCCCCGTGCATAAAATGGCCACCCTTTCAGGAGCCGTTTCATTGATTTCATGTGGGTCAATTAACATTCCATCTGGAACTGTTAAATAACCACGTTCCATAGCAACCGCTACGACATTAACCATACTTCGTCCAAGCAACGCAAGTTTTCGATTTGTTTTTTGCGCTGCATTCACGACTTGCTGAACGCGACTAATATTTGAAGCAAAGGTAGAAAGAATAACTTTGCGTTCGGCTTTCATGAAAACTGCTTCCACATGTTCACCTACCATTTGTTCCGATGGGGTCAAACCAGGACGCTCTGCATTGGTACTCTCAGACAATAGAAGCAAGACCCCTTCTTTGCCGATTGCAGCCATTTTATGAATATCTGAATTCTCATTATTCGCAGGGGTTAAATCGAACTTGAAGTCCCCCGTATGTACAATATTACCCTCTGGTGTGTGAAAGACTATTCCCAAGCAATCAGGAATACTATGGGTCACTTTGAAAAAACTTACACTCATTTCTCCGATTGTCAAATTTGAGTTTGAGTTGATTTCAATAAGTTCACTTTCTCCTAGAAGTTTATGTTCTTTTAATTTGATTTCAATTAATCCTAGTGTGAAGCATGTGGCATAAACGGGTACATTCAATTTTTTTAAGAAGAACGGGATCCCCCCGATATGATCTTCATGTCCATGTGTGACAATTAAAGCCCTGACTTTATCTTTATTTTCTACTAAGTAAGCTATATCAGGGATAATCAAATCAATTCCTAATAAACTTTCATCTGGAAACTTATTGCCACAGTCGATAATCACGATATCGTTTGAATATTCGATTGCATACATATTTTTCCCGATTTCATTCAAGCCGCCTAAGGCGAAGATAGATACTGCATTTTCTATTGTACTCAAATTTATATCCTCCCATTTTAAATATAATCCTAGTATGCCCTTTAGGTTTCCTTTTATCAGTGGGTTGAATGCTCGAGCTTCCTATAAAAAAGGGAACTCTAGACTTGTTTTTTCCTAAAAATAATGACTACAACATTGATGTCTTAGTTTCCCACATCATTATCGAGGTCTTTCCTCCCATTGAGACAGCTGCTATTGAAATCACTCATGGTTTTCGATTCTTAATAAAGACGCAATTCTTTTAAAGAGGTAACACAATGAATACCTATTATGCAGCTATATTTACGAACAACTTTTAATTAAACCTTATTCTATTCCAACAGGTATTCCATAATAAGTAGTTATGTTGAATACTTTTTTAAAATGGCTTAGCGTACGAAATTCGCGTTTTGATGGTGTTATCCCATCATCATCAACCTAACAGAAAAAGTTGCATTCCTCTCAATATGTAATATTGCATATGAAAATGAATTGATACAAATGTAAACGCTTATTATAATGAAAGCATAAATATTCAATACATCTTAATACAACAAAAAGGAGGAGATAATATGGAAATCGCAATGGCAGTTTTAAAATTTTTAGGTGGAGTAATTCCATTAGTTCAAGAACTTTTAAAAGCATTTATGTAAGTTTATTATTTAGCAATCATTTATAAATCATTATCATATCTTAATATAAAAAAGAATGGAGTGATTTTTTTGAAAATTAAGAAAAATAATAAAAGAATAAAATTCCTAGCATGTTTATTAGTTAGTTTATGCACTATTAATTATTCATCTATTTCCTTCGCAGAAACACAAACAGGCAATGCAACTGATGCAACAAAAAATGCTAGTGACATTAATACTGGCATAGCAAATTTAAAATATGATAGTAGAGATATTTTAGCAGTAAATGGTGATAAAGTAGAGAGTTTTGTTCCGAGAGAAAGTATCAATTCAAATGGTAAATTTGTAGTAGTTGAGCGTGAGAAAAAATCACTTACAACGTCACCAGTTGATATTTCGATTATTGATTCTGTGGTTAATCGTACTTATCCAGGAGCAGTACAACTTGCAAATAAAGCTTTTGCAGATAATCAACCTAGTTTATTAGTGGCTAAGAGAAAACCTTTGAATATTAGTATAGACTTACCTGGAATGAGAAAAGAAAATACAATAACTGTCCCAAATCCGACATATGGTAATGTGTCTGGAGCAGTAGACGATTTAGTATCTATTTGGAATGAAAAGTATTCAAACACACATACGTTACCTGCAAGAATGCAGTATACAGAATCTATGGTTTATAGTAAATCACAAATAGCAAGTGCTCTTAATGTTAACGCTAAATATCTTGATAATGGGCTGAATATTGACTTTAATGCGGTTGCAAATGGAGAGAAAAAAGTGATGGTTGCGGCATATAAGCAAATATTTTATACCGTAAGTGCTGAACTACCTAACAATCCATCAGATCTTTTTGATAATAGTGTTACTTTTGGTGAGTTAACTCGTAAAGGGGTAAGTAATGTAGCTCCGCCTGTTATGGTGTCAAATGTAGCGTATGGCAGAACAATTTATGTGAAATTAGAAACAACATCTAAGAGCAAAGATGTACAAGCTGCCTTTAAAGCCTTACTTAAGAATAACAGCGTCGAAACGAGTGGACAGTACAAAGATATTTTTGAAGAAAGTACCTTTACCGCTGTAGTATTAGGCGGAGATGCAAAAGAGCATAACAAGGTTGTTACAAAAGATTTTAATGAAATCCGAAATATTATTAAAGATAATGCAGAATTAAGTCTTAAAAACCCAGCATACCCAATTTCATATACAAGCACTTTCTTAAAAGATAATGCAACTGCTGCTGTTCATAACAATACAGATTATATTGAGACCACAACTACAGAATATTCAAGTGCTAAAATGACGCTTGATCATTACGGTGCATATGTTGCTCAATTTGATGTATCTTGGGATGAATTCTCATATGATCAAAATGGGAAAGAAGTACTAACACATAAAACTTGGGAAGGAAGCGGCAGAGACAAAACTGCTCATTTCTCTACAGTCATACCACTTCCACCCAATTCAAAAAATGT
Source organism: Bacillus hominis (assembly GCF_030348325.1). NCBI lineage: Bacteria > Bacillati > Bacillota > Bacilli > Caryophanales > Bacillaceae > Bacillus > Bacillus hominis. The sequence goes on along the minus strand of NZ_JAUCFS010000005.1, from coordinate 884,376 downwards.
AAAAGTCGTAGCGAGAGAATGTACAGGTCTTGCATGGGAATGGTGGAGAACAATTATTAATGAGCAAAATGTTCCATTAACAAATGAAATAAAGGTTTCAATTGGAGGAACAACATTATACCCAACTGCTAATATTAGTCATTAGGTTGGAGTGAAGCGCCCTGTTTACAGGGCGCTTTTTTACTTAGTTGAAAGTATATCGGCGTTTTTCAAATATATCATAATCAATTCGCGAATCTTCTAACCATTTTTTAAGGGCTGCAGCTAGCTCCAACTATGATTAATAAGATAAAGAGCACAACAAGTAATGCAACTCCGCCACCAAAGCCACAGCCTCCAGCGCAACGGACGAAAATCTCATCGATACGAGAAAAAGACAGTCTTTAATATTTTGGGTGTTGTTTATGAGTATACCACTTCTACTCATCAGGTAGCATAGTATAAAAATTGAAACCTGTCAGGGTTTATTTGATATGCCCACTTTTATAAAATCTATAAAAGATAATAAAAAACTATATGGAAAGACCGCATTTTGTATAAAAATATACCTTAAGTTGATGGATGTGTGGGGTGGTACCTCTTATAAAACATGTAATTATTTTTAATCATCAAATTTTTTTTTATAATATTCAAACCAATTTGTCTATCTGTACGTTTACATAGAAAGAAGGGATAAAAATTCAGACACGATTACAATAGGAGGGAATCAAAAGACGTATAGTAAGTATATTTGCAAAGATTCAAACACCCTGTTTACCTACTGTGCTTGCGTGTACCTATGGAAGTTATTCGTGTGTCTTGAAGATTTATCATGTGAAAAAATTTTTAACGAGGTGAAGAAATGTTAAAAAAAACGAAATTTAAAGGTGTATTGGTTGTAGCTTTGATGTTTGTTATTATTCTTCCGACTGCCATTTTTGCTTCATTTACTGAAAATAAAAGCTCTCTGGCAAAAGAGAGCTTCGATGGAAGCATCACTAACAACTCCCTCGCTATAAGTCCCGATGAGCAGATTGCGATTGTTTCAGATAGTCGCGAACAATCCATCCGTATTTATGACCTTGCTAAAGGTACTTTACGCAAGAAAATCGATGGCTTTGTTACACCGAGAAACATCGTGTTCGTTAACAATGGTTCAGAGTTTGTTGTCTCGGACAGTACGCTAGGCACTTTACGATTCTACAACGCAAAAAGCCTAACCTTAAAGGATGAAGTCGTAGTCGGTCCAGGTGCATTCGGTACCAGCGTCAGCCCCGATGGAAAGACGCTGTACGTGAACAATCAGGCACATAGTTCTGTAACCGTCATAGACCTTGAGAAACGCAAACCGACTGCAGTCATCACTGGTTTCTCCCAACCACGCCAAGGTATTACAGTCTCTCCGAATGGAAAATATGTGTTTGTAACAAACTTTAAAGGAGATAAGGTGTCCGTAGTTGATGCAGCCACTAAGAACATCGTACGTGAGATTATTGGTTTCTCTATGATTCGTGGAATCTCCGTGACTGCCGATGGTCAAACATTGTATGCCGCAAACAGCGGTCGTGACAGCATTTCCGTGGTGGACATCTCTCTAGGACAAATCGTTAACGAGGTAAAAGTTGGACGTGAGCCATATGGTGCAGCCTTGTCGCCTGATGGTAAACTGCTTTTTGCAAGCAGCAAGGCGGACAATACTATCGATGTGATCAACGTCTCTGATAACCATGTGATTAAGACAATCAGTGGTTTCACAGAACCCCGGCAAGCCATTGTCTTTAGCCAGGACGGAGAACGCGCTTATGTCCTTAATCGTGATCTCTCCATTTCCCGTGTGAATGTAAAAGACCTATCCATTACCGATACGATTCGTGATAAGTCAAACAAATACAAGCTTCAGGTGTTAGAATCAGACGGAATCGGAAAATATTTAGCAGACGATCAAGGAATGACACTTTACTAGGAGTCACTATACATTACTATCAACCTAAGGTGAACTTATACACATAATTCATAGAAAGCGTTATTCTTTTTGTAGAAATATACAGAAAGGATGGCGTTTTTGTATGAATCTATCGATTCAAGATGCGTTTCATTTGTTCACTGAAGAACTACAGCGATATCTATATATCTACTCTCTACGTTGGCAAATAGAGATTTTGTTTAAAACATGGAAGTCGTTCTTTGAAATCGATTTATGCCTAGTTTTATATCTGTAAACAGGATAAATACTAGCATATGAATCAACTGTAGAATCAATTTTTTTGCGGTATTACTGTTCCCTCTGCTGGTAAATTTTTTGGATTCCCAACCTCTGCTGCTGATGCAGCTCCTACAAATAAACTCGTACTTAAAATACAAGCTGCACTTAAAACACCTAATTTCTTCATAAAAAAACGCATCCTAGTAAATTTACTTGCTACAATGCCTAATAACTACATTGAAAATGCCTTCTCTTAAATATCACCTTTGGTTCATATTTAAAAAATACACCACACTTTTTTGTACTTTCCAACATCCTGTTTCAGTGCTTTGCGGATCCTTTCAAAATATCAGTAAAGATGGAGAAGAGCGCAGTGGTACGAAAAGACAACGTCATTTGAGATCCTAAGCTTCATCGAGATATCAACGAACCAACTTCCGGTGGTTTTATAAAATTATGTACCAAGGGGAGTTCTATTTGAACATGCCCTAACTACAGAACTTTATTCAAAGATTATAAAAGAAGTGTCTCTGATGCCAAAGGCATCGGAGACACTTCTTTTAAGTTGATAGCTATGCACCCAAACGGGTGACCTTTCCTATTCACAAACAAGAATTTGTCTGGAGAATGTTCCTTTTTTTGCGACGCCACGATCTGTGATTTCGAATCCAGCTTCATGAATCATGTCATCCATCGTTTCCATCGTGACAACGACTACTTTTTTCGCAATACGGCGCGCACTTGAGAGGATTGAGAGTTGATCTTCTGGTGTTGCGTGTGTAAATAAGTCGTACGGCATATCGATAATTGCGACGTCGTAGTTCTCAGTAAGTTCTTCAATTGGGCCTTTTGTTACTGTTCCTTCAAACCCGAAATGTGCGATGTTTTTTCTCGTTCCAAGAACCACAAGTGGATTTATATCTCTACCAACGATGTTAATCCCCATAGAAAGTGCTTCCACTACTACTGTTCCAATGCCACAGCACGGGTCAATAGCTCGTACTCCCTCTGGGTTTGGTACAGCGATATTTGCGACAGCTCTAGCAACACGTGTGCTCAGTGATGTCGAATAGCTATGCGGTTTTTTTATATGATGATACCAAACCGGATCACTTTCTACATAGTGTCCGAAGTACCAACGTCCTCCAAGAGGAACAATCCCGAATACACGCTCTGGATTACGAACATCTGCTTCTCCTTCAATATGCATGCCAAGGTCTCGCTCAATGAGACGTCTTGCTCCATATTCAATTTTATTCTCTCCAACAAGGTCATTAATTTTAACGAAGATGACTTTGAACGTCGCTCCTGCCAAGTCAATTTGTTCCACTTGTTTCAAGATGCTTTCCAAGTCGTCTCCTTCATACATAACTTCAACTCGCTCTTTAATAAACGGGCTTCTACTTGGATTAATTTTGACATCACTTTTCAAAATGTTAACATGAGACTCCATTCCGAATAATGAGCGCATTTCCAAGTAGCATAAAGAACGTTCATCCTCACGAAATGCATACGTATATATACATGCAGGTGTTTTACTATAATTACTCAATCTATTATCATCCTTTATCGTTTAAAATTGTTATGATCACAATTACTCAAATACCTTTTCCATATAAAATTAAATGATATCACATGCCCGAAATAAAGAGAAACCTTTATAATTCATTTAATAAAGTGAAACTTTAATCAGTGGGGGGTTTTGTTCATCCCCCACTGATTATTAGCCCTCACCAATCGGGCGTTTACGGGCAGCCCGACTCCCACCTAGCTTCCTCGTGTTCGTCTAATTTCTAGGTGGGAATCTTACTGCCCACAAATAGCGGGATAAATAAAAGAGACTGCCTCTTGGCAATCTCTTCTATCGTTCTTTCTATTTATTAACGGTAAGAAGATACGTTATTACCCATTGCTTCGTAGTAATCTAGAATACCTTGATAAATAGCTTCTGCTGCACGTTGTCTCTGTTCTGGCGTAGCTATTTTACTTGCATCACTTGTATTATCTACAAATGCTAATTCTGCTAATACAGCTGGCATTGTATTTTCTCTAGTTACGTATAAGTCCTTATGTTTCGCACCACGGTCTTTTGTTCCAAGTGCTGCTACAAGACGTTTTTGAATTTTTTCTGCTAATAAACGACTTTCTTCTGTATTTGGATTCGTTGCTCTTGTCGTTGCTGACTGATAATAGAATGTTTCTGTACCTTGTCCATTTTTATATTCAGAACCGTTACCATGAATACTTACAAAGATATCACCATTATTTTTTTGTGCAAATTCTACACGTTTTTGTAAAGACTCAGGAGCACTACTTCCAGGTCTTGTATCATTTGTACGAGTTAACAACACTGTAAATGGTGTCTTTTTCTCAAATATTTTCTGTAATCGTAAAGATGTGTCTAATACGATTTGACTTTCTTTCTCATATACACCTGGATTACCCGAATCAATTCCACCATGACCTGGATCAATAATAATCGCTTTACCTTCTAAGAAATTACCTTGTTTCACTGGGTTTAATTGATTTTTATCAACCCATTGGAAGCCAGCTCCCATACGGATACGAATCCAACTATCTTTTTCTTCAATAACAGTTACTTGTTGTGCTTTATGTGTGCCTGCCACTGTAGACGTATGTGAAGCTTCTTGGTATGTAGTGAATTCTTGATTAATAGACTCTGTTTTTTCTTGTAATGGTGTCCACTTCTCACCTTTACTTGTTACAACCTTCAACCAACCGTCCGCTCTTTGCTCTGTTACTTCAATCATTTGTGGCTTATGTTGAACGTCAGTAATACCAGATGATAATGATGCTTGATGATATGTAATAAAGTTTCTATTCATATACATTCTTTTTGATGTATTTGTTTTATTTTTATCTGCCATCGCGATGAACTGAGCTGCTTCAGCACGAGTTACAGTTCCTTCAGGATTCCAGCCATTTCCTGTACCTTTAGAAATCTCTAAAGCTACTAAAATATTAGCTTTTTCCTTACCCCAATGAGGTTCCAAATCTTTAAACTGTGTTGGGAGTTCTCCAATAATTTTCTTATCTAATGAGTACGCTTGTACTAACATAGATGCCATTGATGCACGGTTAATTTGGCTTGATGGATTGAATTTCCCAGTACCATCTCCACTAATTACACCTGCTTTTTCTACTGCAGCAATATATGGTGCTGCCCAATGATCTTGTGCATCTTTAAAAGATGGTTTCGCTTTTGGATCAATTGGTAAACCAAGAACTACCGCTAATATTTTTGCAGCTGATCCTTTATCTACTGCTTCAGATGGAGAAAACGTTCCATCTGGTTTTCCATCAAGCGCTTTTTTACTTACTAAATAATCAACTGATTCCTGTGCCCATGTAGGAACATCCGAAAACTTCTTCGCTGCTGCGAAACTACTTACTGGAGACGATAATAAACTTGCGGCTAAAATACCTGCCGCGACTGCACGATACTTCATAAATAATAATACTCCCCTCGAAAATTAATGTTTAAAAACGCGTAATCTTAATATATAAATTTCAGCAAAAACAAATTAAAAAAATTAGTGCGCCTCTATCATTTTATAATACTAGAATTCTGTAGTAAACCTACTTTCTTAATATTGTAAAATAAAGTGAAACTTTAATCAGTGGGGTTTTGTCCATCCCCACTGATTTAGCCTTCACCAATCGGGCTTTTACGGGCAGTTGATCTCCCGCCTAACTCCCTCGCATTCGCCTAATTTTAAGGTGGGAGTCTTACTGCCCGCAAATAGCGGGATAAAATACAATTTCAGTGGTTTTTATACACAAAAAAGTGGCTGATTCATAGAAACAGCCACCCTCTCACTATTCTACTATCATTTCTGATAACACATATGCATAAACAAGTGCTTCTGTATGCGCAATCGAGCTTTCATGCGTACGCTCAAATGCGTGAGAAGAATCAATACCAGCTCCAATTAATGCATGTTTCACATCAAATCCAGCGCGAATCGCAGCTGATGCATCTGATCCGTAGTATGGATAAATATCCACTTTATATTCAATAGCATTCGCTTTTGCCAGTTCAACTAAATGTTTACGTAAAGCATAATGATATGGACCGCTAGAGTCTTTCGCACAAATGGATACTGTATATTCATCAGATGCTTGTCCATCACCTAATGCTCCCATATCAACTGCTAAATATTCTACCGTTTCTTCTGGAATGTTTGAGTTTCCACCGTATCCAATCTCTTCATTATTAGAAATTAAGAAATGTGTTGTATATGGCAATGTTGCCTTTTCATCTTGCAATCTTTTAATTAATTTTAATAGAATTGCTACACTTACCTTATCGTCTAAATGACGTGATTTTATGTATCCACTCTTTGTAATTTGAACGCGCGGATCAAATGAAACGAAGTCTCCTACTTCTATTCCTAACCCACGTACTTCATCTGCTGAAAACACACGCTCATCGATACGAACTTCAATATTTTTCTCATCGCGCTTCGCTTCCCCTGCATCTTTGTACACGTGGACAGAAGTTTGATGCATTAAAATTGTACCTGTATACGTCTTACCGCTTGACGTTTCAATTTCGCAATATTCCCCTTCTACAGAGTTCCAGCGAAATCCACCAATCATAGATAGACTAAGACGGCCGTCAGGCTTAATTTCTTTCACCATTGCCCCTAACGTATCAACGTGTGCAGTTAATAAACGATGCTGCTCATCATTCTTCCCTTTAACAGTTAAAATAAGAGCGCCTTTATTATTACGCTTCGTCTCTACATTCCACTCACTTACATAGTTTTCAATAAAATTAATAATTTTCGTCGTATTCCCAGATGGACTTGGAATAGAGACAAGCTCTTTAATCAATTCCATCGTTTCTTTCGCATGATGTGCCACTGTCGTTTCCCCCTCGCTTTTTCTACTATTTAGTATACAGAAATTACTATAAAACCTCTACTAATATAGTTTAATTTTCTAAATTATAGTAAAATTTAGTTTAGTACGTAAAAAGGAGCTGGCAAAAATGAATGTAACGAAAAAACATGTACATATTGCACTTATTTGGTTTTTATCATCATTACTATGTTTACAAGTTTCTTATGTCGTTCACACTACTACTTCTATTACAATCGGCTGGACATTAACAGCTATCTTTTTAATCTTTAGCCTAATTGCAGGAAAAAAGCACAGCGCTACTAAGTAAGCTGTGCTTTTTCTATAAAACTACTCTTCCGAAACGTCCATCAAATAAATCCCTCTTGTAAACCCGCCGCGTTCTTCTTCTTTCTGCTTACGAAGGCGTTCTACATCTTCAATTGTTGCACCTTCTGCGCGAGCTAATGAAACAATAACCTCAAGTGCATCTGCAAGTGAATCTAGCGCATGCTCACGCTCTTTCATCGAAGCAAATTCACGAATTTCTTCTGTACCAATTTTCGATAACGCTTGTATGTAAGCTTGTCCTGTTAATTTTTGTGCTGTATATGTTTTTCCAGACATTAAAATTTTCTCCGGGACACGATCCCTCACTAACTTGTTATAAGTTGACATCTTTTATCCTCCTATATTTAATAACACCCGAGCTCCGCTTTATAAAAAAACCACTCTTTTTTCACACAAGCACTTAACATATCAATTCCTGATCCGTGCGCCCTTACTACCGGAAAGAAGTAATGCTCTGGTTCTTCTGTCTTATCGCCGTATAAGGTTTGGTACTCATCAGGAATCGCCTCTTTTTTCACATCCCGTTCTTTCGTTACTTCACCAGAGAAAGCAACAATTGGATGTCCCTCAAAGAATAATGCAGTCCGTACCGCAAGAGATGGTGTACTATGCAAAGCATAATACGTAAGTGAAATAATAACGATAATACCGATAATTTTCTTCATATATTACTCCTAAAAAAAGTGCTAACACAATTATACTAAAATGTGTTAGCACTTTCTTCTCTTTATCTCGAATTAACGGGCAGTAAGACTAATAATCCCCACGGATTAAAGTTTCACCTTATTCCCCTTTAAATGCTGGTAAACGTTTTTCTAGAAAAGCAGCAATACCTTCTTTATGGTCCGCTGTTTGTCTCATCGCATATTGACCACGCTTTTCGAGCTGCAGCGTTTGTTCTAAATTAGAACGATTTACTTCACATAAAATTTGTTTCGTTTGAATCATCGCCTTAATTGGTTTTTGTAACCATTCATTAATTTTTTGCTTCACAGCCATTTGGAAATCCTCACCGATTACTTCGTCAATTAAACCGATATCTAGTGCTTCTGTCGCTGATAATTTCTTCCCTTCCCAAATGATTTTCTTCGTCATATTTTCACCAACGCGCTTTTGAAGGAAGAAATGGCCACCACCATCTGGAATTAAAGCGATTCCAATAAAGTTCATCGCAATAACTGATGATATATCTGCCATGACATAATCAGCTGTTAATGCAATACTTAATCCAAGTCCAGCAGTTGGCCCATGAATTGCACTAATAACAAGCTTTGGCATCGTATATAACGTCACAACGATTTCAGAAATTGTATTCATGATACCTTCAAACTTACTTTCATCATTACTTGAAAGCATCGATTTAATATCTCCACCCGCAGAAAACCCACGGCCACTTCCACATAACACAACAACGTGAACAGAACTTTCCGCCACTTCTTTCAACTTTTGTAATAACTCTTTTAACGTTGGTTCATCTAATGCATTTAAAACCTCTGGACGATTGACCATAACCGTTGCTACGCGCCCTTCATATTTCACAACAACAGATTCTGTTTTACTTGTTACTTCCATTATATATACCCCTCTTTTCCACATAAAGATTATACTTATATAATTATAGAAAGCATGTTAAAAATCCTTCTTTTTTCTCAATTTTCTGTCTAATTTTCTCGTAATTTGTATATATCTCCGTATAAAACATACAATTTCGTTAAAAAATATAGAAATTAAAGTCGGTTTATCATTGCTTTTCGTCTATTTACCATTGCAATAAAATGGTGTATTCTTAAGTTTGATGCAAAAAAATAAATATTGAAATTCATTCGCCTTATTATGTAAATAAGGCTTTTATCCCCATCTCTTGGGTATTGAACTAAAGGAATGAAGAAATGGAGGAATATATGGTTAATAAGTTGAAACAAACGGATAACTACTTCCCGCATTTCCTATTGCTATTCATTGTGTTTCAACCAATTTTAGATTTATTAACGTCTTTTTCAATCTATGTATTACACATGAGCGCAACAGTTGGAATCGTAGTCCGTTTCGCCTTTATGCTTCTTGCATTAGGTTATCTACTTCTTCACAGAGAACAACCTGGGGCGAAAAAGTACATTCTCTATTTATGCCTACTCGGGATCGTACTAGCAATTGGTCTTGCAAATAATATGATGATTAAATCTCCAGTTTCATTTGGCGAAGAAGTGAAGTTTATTTTAAAGAGCGTATATCCAATTGTACTACTGTTTGGATATATTATCGCCTTTAAAGAGTTAAACAATAAAGAATATACGTTTCATAAAATCATTACATATTTCTTATATGCAACTTTAATTTTAAGCATCACACTGATTGTTGCAATGCAAACTGGTACAGATTTTCCAAGCTACCCTCACTCAAAGATTGGTTCAAGAGGTTGGTTCTTTGCTGGAAATGATTTAAGTTCTATTTTTGCAATTATGTTCCCAATCGTTGTGTTGTATTCGATTCATAAAACAACTTCTTTCTCGAAAATCTATTACTGGATTCCAACAATACTTGCGATGTATGCAAGTATTATGGTCGGAACGAAAGTAGGATATGGTGCAATTGTTCTAACGCTTGGCGTGGCACTTTTATTCTCATTCATTGAATATATGATTCATCGCAAAAAAGAAGGAAAAGGATTCACATATCTCGTAAATACAGTTGTTGTCGCTATTGTACTAGGAGGTTTAATTGCACTTACACCACATACTCCTATTGCAAAAAATATGGGCATCCACATGCAAATATACGAATACAAAAAATCAGTACAAGAAGAAAAGGATAGAAAAGAAGGAAAAGTAATTAAAGAAGATCCGGACGAAGAGAAAAAACATGCAAAAGGTGAGCTAACAGACTCCGAGGTCAAAAGTTTAATTTACAGTGATCGCGATAAGTTTTTAAAAGTATACAAACAATACTATAAAGACGCACCACTATCACAAAAATTATTCGGAATGGGCTATGCTGGTAACTATACAGTTAAAATTAAATTAATCGAAATGGACTTCCACGACCTATTCTTTGCATTCGGAATCGTCGGTTTCCTTATTTACTTAATACCGCTTCTATACTTCGGTATTAAATTATTCATTCGCATCATAACAAACTTCAAGAAAATATTAACTGTGAAATATATGCTATTAGCTAGCACCGTTGTACTATCACTTGGAATCGGCTTTATGTCCGGCCACGTATTAACAGCGCCGTCCGTTAGTATTTTCTTCGCTGTTATACTCGCTTACTTAATTGTTGATTTAGAGGCGGAATAACGTGAAACCTTATTCAGTGGGGCTTTTGTTCATCCCCCACCATCGGGATAAATGAATAAAAAAACGCTTAGAGAAATAATTCTCTAAGCGTTTTTTTGTCCTAACACTCCCTTACCACCTCTAGTATTCAAAGTACTAATTCTTTCTGCTCCAGTAATAAGTGGTTTTGCTCGTTTAATTAAATTTTGCGTAGACTCTAAAGTTAAAGATGCCTGGTGCGCACCTTCGCTATCCCATACCTCAAAAACATATACAGCATTCGGTTCATCATCAGAAGTACTTACAATATACACCTCACACGTGTCCAATGACTTCATCGATTCCGCTGCCTCTAACAAAATATCCGCTAATACATCTCGATTACTTTCTTCTACAGTGAATTTTCCATACAACCCGAAGTTACTCATTTTTTCTCCTCCTTAATTATGCCACTCCCCTTACCCAAACTAATATTTCTACGTCAATATGTATGTTTCCTGTAAAAAAAGACCGAATCACATTATGTTTCGGTCTCTGAAGCAAAACTATTTCTTTCTATTGAAAAGATGCATGAATCTCCTCCAACACCTCATCAATATTATCCTTCGTAATGACAATACCGAAGTCTTTCGGGACATTGCTATCTTCTTCATTCACAACTTTATGCGCAATCAACTTTCCAATTTCCGGTCTGAAATGATGCCCATCCATATAGTTATCTAAATTCGTTGTAACGGAATTAAGATACATGAAATGGTGCACTTCTCCAAATACATCTACAGCGTCATGAAGCCATCTTTTATAATCTTCCCATCGCCCTGATTGAATCATCGTGCGGAACAGAGGCTCTGAAACAGGCGTTGTAAAAATATAAAACTTCGTATTCGGATTATGAGCCTTTACTGTTCCTAATATTTCTTTCATATTTTGATACTCATAATTCCCGCCATAAATCTCTTTACTAAATTTATCTACTTGCGCTGCTACTTGCGCATCACGTTCTTCTTTCGTATAATCACGCATCGATTTTATATTCTCTCGATTGTACCGGTCAAGATTCGTACTATGATGAGTGGAATTTGCAATTGTATTCTTTGAATAAGTAATCCCGTCCATGCTTACATACGATTTAATCGGATACAATAAACTTTGCGCCTGATTAATATACACTTCTGGTTTATCAAAACCAATTTCCCTATTTTTGTTCGTTCCAAGGAAATCTAAACCAAGTACAATAGAAGATAATTCACTACCTTTTTGTTCTTTTGCATATTCAATATATGCATCATATTCACGCGGGTCTGTACTGCTTACCGCATAATTAAATGCGTTTAACCCGGTGAAATCATTCTCGTTAATAAAAGTCGTTCTACTACTTCCAAGTATAACTCCATCATATGTAAACGGACGGTATGTTATATAATTCGTTTTCTGTTGTCTCTCGTTAAACCCGTACTGAACATCATTCCACTTGTTTTTATGCGGGAATAACCAAAGAGAATCTATATAGCTATTAAATATCCCGACACCTGCCAGAGGAACAAAAACACATACAAAAACGAAAATAAGCCAATGTTTGTTTTTCATATTCTCCACCTAGAAATTAAAGTATAAAAACTCACTAATACTCGTTAAATGTAACACGCTATATACGAGCAATACTGCAGTAAATAACGCAGTCCATACATTCGGACGGAATGAATCTTTTAACTGAATTGAATTTTTTAAGAAGAAACTAATACATAACGCCCCGAAAATATACGCTACCATTTTCGGATCTAATAAAGAGACATGGTACGCTTCTGTAAATGAAACACCGTACTCTTTTAAAAATTGCAGCTTCTCTATTATAAATGCTGGGAATACACTATTTGCTAATTCGATTCCATTTAGTCCGAACATTCCTTTCAACACTTTCACCGCATCATGCATAGATGTTGCCCTAAAGAATACCCACGTTATATTAATGAAGAAAAACGTAACGAGCCAACCAGCAAAGGCTGGCATACGCCCTCCTGCTTTACTCCATAAGCGATGAATAACAGAAGCTAAACCATGCAAGAATCCCCAAAAAATAAATGTCCAACCAGCTCCATGCCAAAGTCCACTTATTAAAAATACAATCATAATATTCACGTATGTACGCGTAATTCCTTTTCGATTTCCTCCTAGAGAAATGTATACGTACTTCGTTAAAAACTGGCTAAGCGTCATATGCCAACGATGCCAAAAATCTTGTATATTCACTGCTTTATACGGTGAATTAAAGTTTTGAGGTAATTTAATATTAAACATTAAAGCGATTCCAATTGCCATATCACTATATCCACTAAAATCAAAATACAATTGGAACGTAAACGCTAATGACGAAAGCCATGCTTCGACGAATGTTAATGATTGCTGCACATCAAACCCTTCATGTACAAGGGGTGATAATACATCTGCAATACCAACCTTTTTGAAAATACCAACTGCAAATACGAATATACCAAGAATGATATACTTCGATTGCCAGCGCTTTTTACTATCATCAGCAAACTGCGGCATAATTTGCGCATGATGTACAATCGGCCCTGCAATAAGCTGTGGGAAAAACGTTACAAACAATGCGTAATCAAGAAAATGACATGCCTTCGTTTCCCCGCGATACGTATCTACTAAAAATGCGATCTTTTGAAACGTATAGAAACTAATCGCAAGTGGTAACGTTAAAGATAATAATGTAAAATGAGTTCCGAATAATGAATTCACATTTTGTAAGAAGAAATCATAATACTTAAAATAACTAAGCATTCCTATATTAAATATTAACCCTACTGTTAAAAGAAATTTACTCTTATGTTTTACGAGCCTCATTCCGATAAAGTAGTTTACAATGAGCGACACTAACATAAGCGGTAAATATTTCACATTCCAATAACTATAGAAAAATAAAGAGGCCGCAACGAGCCAAGCTTTCGCTAATGTAGCATGTCCAAATTTATTTAATAGAAAATATAAAAGAAATGCTATCGGTAAAAATAAAAAAATAAACTCAAATGAGTTAAATAACACACCATCTCTTCCCTTCTAAACAAATCACACCTTATTCATCTTATCTTATCCAAATAGCGAGTGTCAAAAGGATTCCGCTCCCCTTTTCTTCTATTATATATGATAATCATTTCAATCGAATTATTAACATGATAAAATATTAAAGGCGCTTTTATACAAAAAAATATATAATAGAAATGTCGGTTTTTTGCACGAAATGTATTTTTGAAAAAGTGAGGAGAGTTCTTTGGTATTTAGTAGTTCTATTTTCTTGTTTATCTTTTTACCTCTCGTATTATTTTTCTATTTTATAGTGCGTGCCGAGCTTCGTAATTTCGTATTACTTGCATTTAGTTTAATTTTCTATGCATGGGGAGAACCACGATTCGTTCTTTTAATGCTCTTTTCAATTGTATTAAACTACTGCTTCGGCCTACTGGTGCATCATTATGATAAACGAAAAAATATGAAAGTCACATTTTTAATTATGGCTGTGGTCGGAAATATTTTATTACTTTCTTATTTTAAATATATTTCCTTTTTCACAGATATTTTGAATCAGCTATTACACTTATCTATTCATGTGGAACCTATTCCACTACCAATTGGAATTTCATTCTATACGTTCCAAGCGATGTCATACGTCATCGATATATACCGTAAAGATGGTGCAGTTCAAAAGAATCCACTTAACTTAGCGTTATATATATCAATTTTCCCGCAACTTATTGCCGGACCAATCGTTCGTTACAATATCGTTGCTGAGCAAATTAAAACGCGTATCCATTCTTTTGAACGATTTACAGAAGGTATCCAAATTTTCGTTTTAGGACTATCGAAAAAAATATTAATCGCCAACCAAACTGGGTTTGTCGCAGATAAAATCTTCGCCTTACCGCCGTCTGAAATGAGTGTTGGAACAGCTTGGATCGGTATTATCGCCTATACACTTCAAATCTATTTCGATTTCTCGGGATACTCTGATATGGCAATTGGACTTGGAAAAATGTTCGGATTTGATTTCCCGAAAAACTTCAATTATCCGTACATCTCGAAATCCATTTCAGAATTTTGGAGAAGATGGCATATTACACTAGGCTCTTGGTTCCGCGACTATATATACATTCCGCTTGGCGGAAACCGTGTTTCCAAACTAGCAAATTACCGTAACCTCTTCATCGTATGGGGATTAACCGGTTTATGGCACGGAGCAAGCTGGACATTTATCACCTGGGGATTATATTATGGCTTTATTATCTCGATTGAAAAAGCAGGATTCGAAAAAATATTAAATAAGCTATGTAAGCCGCTGCAACATGCATATGTACTAATCATCGTTATGATTGGTTGGGTCTTCTTCCGAGCTGATAACTTCGCATACTCGTTCCAATATTTAAAAGCGATGTTTGGCATAGGGGGGCAATCTTTCATCGATGATAACACAATGCTATATATACATGAATACATTGTCATATTTATCATTGCCTTTATCGCAGCGACACCAATTTTAAAACGTATTAAAAACATATTAGAACTTGCGCCAAAAATGTATACGTTCGGGATGCAAGTTGTACGTCCTATATTATTACTAACATTATTTACGGTTTCGATTATGTATTTAATCAATTCGACGTATAATCCATTTATTTACTTTAGGTTTTAACTTATCCCGCTATTTGCCGGGCAGCCCAATTGGTTAAGGCTGATAATCAGTGGGGGATGAACAAAACCCCTACCGATTAAAGTTTCACTTTATATAGGAAGGAAACGTTATTATGAAAAAATTGGGGAACATCGTCCTACTTATCGGTTTTCTCACCATTATCTTTTCATTTGGCATATTATCACTTCTCAAAACTGACCGAGCAGTTTCACCCGTTGAAAATCGTCCGCTCGCTCAAAAACCAGCTCTTACAAAAGAAGCTGTCTTAAATGGTAGCTTCTTTAAAGACTTTGAGACATATACAAACGATCAATTAATCGGCAGAGATGAGCTCATTAAAATCTATACACTTGCCCAAATTAAAATGGACAAATCGCTCATTAACGATATTATTCTAACTGATGATAAATGGCTTCTAAAAAACCCAGCTTGGACTACAAAATATAATGAAATCGATCAATCAATGCCAGCTGTAAACGACTTATCTCAGTTTTTAAAAGAACAAAATATTGAGTTTTACTTTGCCTTACCACCGTCCAAAACGAATGCATTATCATTTAAATTACCTTCTCATATTCACACATATGCACAGGAAAATTTAAATTATTTTCTAAATAAACTTCCAGCGGACGTAAAGCCAATTAAGCTCATGGAACATTTCAAGAAAAACTATACAAATGAAGAAATACAAAGTATGTACTTCAAAACAGACCATCACTGGAATATGGATGGTGCCTTCTTAGGCTATCAATATATAATGAACACAATCGCGCAACAATCTTCTATATATAAAGGAAAAGAAATAAAAAAAGAAGATTATACTCGTACGTGCGCCCCAAATAAACATCTAGTCGGAAGCTTTAACAACCAGCTATACCAACTAATCGATGCAACTGGAGAAAAACTATGCTACTACACACCGAAAGACGGTTTCAACTTTACGAGCGTAGCCGCAAAAGATGTAAATGGCACTGTATATCGCACATTAGATGAACTATATGGCGTAGAAAAACAAAATGACACAACATCATACGCAGGCTATTACACAAACGACTATCCAGAAATCGTCATCGAGAACAACAATGCACCAAATGATGTACGAGCTTTAGTCCTAAAAGACTCATTCGCAAACGCAATCGTGCCTCATTTAGCACAAAACTTCAAACACACATCCATCCTTGATCTTCGCCACTATCACGAAAAGGATGTATATCAATACATTAAAGACAACAATATTAACATGGTATTGTTCGTGTATAGTGATTCGAATTTGAGTGGTGAGATGTTTAAGTTTAAAAAATAAAAGAAGCCTCTTGTAAACTTACAAGAGGCTTCTTTCTATTAAATAGATAATAAAAAAATCAGTGAGGATGAATCCCCACTGATTTTTCACTTTATCTATAATCGACTTATAGATTTGGGTTGTTAAGCACGTTCACGTGTACAGCTTGTGAACCGATTTCGCTTGTAATAACATTTTTATCTTTTAATACTTTGAATACTAATGTACCTTTGTCAGTGTACTTAGTAGTTAAAGTATCGTAAAGGTCTGCCTTGAAGTTTGGAAGTGCAGAATCACTTGTTTGAGCTACTGTTACATCACCAAGTTTTACATCGCCAGCGCTAAATACAGCATTGCCGTCTCTATCTAAGTAAAGTTTACCTTGCTCTGCACCAACAGCTTTTACAACACGTACTTTATGTTGTGTTTCTTTCGTTAAGCTAATACCTTTTACGATATCATCATCGTTACTCTTCTCAAGTTCTAATACAGTACCGATGTTGATTTTCTTCTCAACGAAGTTTTCTGTTTGAACTGGTTTGAAGTTTACAGATTTAATAGCGATTGTTTCTTGAACGATTTCGATTGTCGCTTTACCAGCAGTTGCACCATTTTTCGTTAAGTGGATATCAACTTTACCTGGTGCGTTACCAGTTACAACAACTTTATCTCCAACAATTTTCGCTGTAGCTACTGCTGGGTTTTTAGACTCAACTTTATAGCCTTCTAAGTTTTCAGGATCAGAGTATACGCGCTCTGAAGTGTACTTAGATAATTGATATTCAACTGTGCTAGAAACATTTAAGTCAAGTTTTGTATCAGGTGACTCACCGTATTGACCTACTTTAGATACAAGCTCAAAGTTTTTGAATGCAACGTTACCTTCTGTTACGTTCACATATAATGAGCCTAAAGTAGCACCATTACCGTTTTGGAAGTGAACTGTACCTTCGCCAACTTCGTTACCTGTAACTTCAAATGTTTTCGTACCAACTGAACCAGCGTCAGTTGTTACTACATCTAATCCACCTTCTGCAACTACACCTGTTTTTGGAAGAACTTCTTTAATTGCATTTGTATCAGCACCAAATGGATCGCCATATTGGTCAGTTGTTACGAATGTAACAGGTAATTTTTTATTTTGAACAACTTGTAATTTGTCTGGGTTAGCTTTTACTGATACTAATTTACGAGAATCAGTAGTTACTTTAAATTTAACGTCTTTCGTTACATCGCCCACTTTAATAGTAAGTGTAGCTTCACCAGCCGCCTCAGCAGTAATAATTTTGTTGTTATTTACAGAGATAATACCGTGGTTTGAAGATTTAATGCTAATTGCGTCTTTATCAACTACTTTATCTTCTCCAGCAATTGTAGCAACTAATTTATTAAGAGCTGCTTTTTCACCAACAACTAAGTTTTGGCTATTTAAAGCAAAGTCTTTACCAGAAAGTTTGCTACCATAGTTTACAGTACCATCAGTATCAGCATCTACCGCAAATACAGTATTTTTAATTGCAGAAGCTGGTGTATCAAGGTTTTTCACTGTAATAATACCAGTGTTAGAAACTGTTAAACCACCACGTTTTGTAACTTGTACTTCTACTTTGTAGTCACCTTCTGAAATGCCAACAGCTAGTTTACCTGTATCAGAAGTAGCTGTGCCACCTTCAAAGATGTTTGCTTCTGTACCGTCTAAGTTATTTGCTACAAATTTAACGTCATGGTCTGCTAAGTTTAAGTACTCAACATCAGCGTTACCTTTTTCATCGTTTAATTTGAAAGCAACTGCTTGACCAGCACGATCGTCATCAAATGTAAGTTTTTCAACAGCTAATTTTTTAACTTCGTATACGAATTTCGTTACGAATGATTGATCTTTTACTTTTACAGTAAGATTTTTATTTGGAGCAACTTTACCACCAAGTGTTACAGTTGCAGATGTACCGTCAGCGTTCACTTCGATTGCACGTGCTTTGTCACCTTCAAGAGTTACATCATCAGCAGAAAGGTTGTTTAAACCAGTTCCTGTTAATGTTAATTTTGTAGGTTCAGAGATTTTCACATCTGTTACATTTGCAAGAGTGCTATCTGGTTTTGCATATTTTTTATCAGTTAATGCGATAAATTGAGCTGCTTCTGCACGAGATACAGATTTAGTTGGCTCCCATTTGTCGCCAGTACCTACAGAGATTCCAAGATTAATTAAGATGTTTGCTTTTTCTTCACCCCAAGTATCTCTTAAATCATCAAATGTTGTAACTAACTCGCCGTTAACTTTATCTTTTAAGTTATAAGCACTTACTAACATAGAAGCGAAAGAAGCACGATCGATTTTGCCACTTGGATAGAAGTTTTCTTTTCCATCACCTTTAACGATACCAGCTTTTTCAACTGCTGCAATATATTTAGCTGCCCATGAATCTTTAGCATCTTTGAAAGAAGGTTTAGCGTTTTCATCAACTTTTAAGCCTAAAATTTGAGCGAAAATTGCAGCTGCAGAAGCACGATCAATTGCTTCATTTGGGCCATATGTACCGTCTGGCTTACCTTTGATTGCACCTTTATCTACTAAGTAGTTAATAGAATCTAATGCCCAATGATCAGCTGGAACGTCTGGGAATGATTTACCCGCTGCTGCTACTGGAGATACAACTCCTGCTACCATTGCTGCTGTCATTGTACCTGCGATTACTTTTTTGTAAGAGTTAGTCTTTGCCATTTTATTATTTTCCTCCTTCAGGACTATGTGCTACTAGTTTCATATCATATGTAATTTGAAAACTAGTTAGTTAAAAAAGCCATAAAACAATAAAAATACAAAATATCATGCGGAAAGTAGTTCACATAATAAAATGATACAAACCGTTAAATGTAAATATAAGGTTTAAATACCATTTTTTGAAACAAGTTCATCATACTATACAAAACTATTCTTTATCAAGAACTTTCTCAAAAGAAGATTCGACACATTCTGATAATTCAGTCTTTTAATCGTATTATTAGGATATTAATAATACTCGAATATAGTAATGAACAAACTGTTTTCCTATAAACTACTCTCACTGCGCTTCGTATATTTTCATATCGAATACACAATTGGAATTATAGCACATATTTCCACTTCATCACTTAAATATTTTTTACAATAAATACAATTATCAGACTATTTTCGACTTAAAATACATTAATTCGACATTTTCTTCTTCTTTTCGAATGTTTTTTTAACGAAAAAAGGTGTGAATTTACAAAACATTTACATATTAATAGGGTGTTTTTCTATTTTTGAAAACGTTGTCATTTTATTTCTCAATAAAACTAACTATTAATCTTCAAAATATAATCTGTTTTTAGAGATCGTTTTATATAAAAATTAAACCATAAAAAAAAGAGCCCACATAATGTGGACTCTTTCTATTGAAATAAATTTCAATTATTTTGCTGCTGTTACTGATTTGAAATCAACAAGTTTGTTGCCTGCTTGGTCAGCAGTTGTGAATACGTGAGGAGTATTCTCTGCACCTTGTTTAGCTTGAACTGTTACTGTACCATTACCTAAGTTAACATCGCTAGTAACTTTTAGAACTACGTCTTTAGCTACTTTGCCTTCTTCTTTAACTGCTACAGTTAATGGTGCACCATTTAAATCAAGTACGAAATCATTTGTATCAACTTTTACAGCCTCAGAGAATGTAAGAGTAATCTCTTTGTTATCTACGCTTGTAATTTTAGCTGATTGGAATACAGGAGCTGTATTATCAAGAACTTTAACTAGTAACTCAGTATTCTTGATTTTAACATTATCAGTACTTTCAACGTTTGCTACTGTGAATACAACAGTTTTTGTTGCATCGAATTTAGTTGATGCTGGTAACTCAATTGTTGCTTTTTTACCAGTTTCATCTAATACAATAATTGTACCTTCTGGTAATTTTTTACCATCTAACGTGTAGTTATTTACGTTAGATGCTGAAGTTGCACCTTGGCCACCTTTAACTGCTTTACTAAAGTCAACTGTAATTTTGTTAGCATTAAATGCTGCTGTTGCTGTTGGAGCTTCTTTACCCACTACATCTTTTTCTGCAACTTTAGCAGTTGTATCAAACGCAGCCGATTTGTTACCAGAAGTATCTACTGCAAATCCTTTATTAACAAATAATTGATAGTTTCCTTTTTCAGGGAACGTTAAAGTTACTTCTTTTTCATTTGCAGGATTTTTCACTGCTTCAACAGTTACTTCTTTACTTGTATCAAGATTGATAGCACGTAATTGTTTTGCATCTACTGTGTTAACTTTTTTGTCAAATACTAATTTAGCATTTAATCCATCAGTTTCAACTTTAGTAAATTTAGGTGCTACTACATCTTTTGAAACTTGAACAGTTTTTGTTGTTTTTGTTCCAACGTTACCTGCAGCGTCTTTATGTCCAACAAATTCTACAGACAAGTTAGCTGTATTTTCATTTTTCTCGAACGCTCCGTCAACTGTGAATGTAGCTTTTGTTTTATCAGCATTTTCATTGATCACTACAGGAAGAGTTTTTTCACCTTTTTTGACAGTGATTGTATTTAAAGCTGCAAGTTCTTCAGAGAATGTTGCTTCTAAAGTTACTTTTTCATCTGCAGCAATATCAGTTACTTTTACTTCTTTTACTTCAGGTGCAGTAGTATCTTTTTCTACTTTGTATGTCGCTTTACCTTGGTACATAGACATTGCATTATTAGAGAAATCTTTAGCACCATTTACAATTACGCTAAATTCTTCGCCGTTTTTAACTAGATCTTTAACTGCAGCTTTTGATACTGTAACTGTATTGTCTACAGGCATAGCTTTGAATTCTTTACCGTTAATAACAACAGTAACTTCAGCTGCGCTTAATTTTTCACTGAATACAACTTTAACATCTCCATCTGGAGTAGATACTGTAGATACAGTTGGAGCTACTTCATCGTTAAAGAAGATAACTTCATATTTTTTTGGAACATCTTTACCGTCAACAGTTTTAACATTTTGAACAGTTAAAACGTAAGCTTCTTTGTTCTCAAGTTTTTTGTCTCCAGCTACTGTTAAGATTACAGATTTTTTATCTTTACTTAGTTTTGGAGCATCAAATGTCATGCCCTCTTGTGAAATTGCAAAGTTTGCAGCAGTCACATCTTTAACTTCAGCACCGAATTTAACTTCGATCTCTTTAGCGTTGATTGCTTTAATAGACTCAACTTTAGCTTCTGCTTTTTGTCCGAACTGCTTGTCAGTCATAGCAATGAATTGAGCTGCTTCTGCTTTAGTTACAGTTTTTTCAGGCTCCCAAGTTGTTGGTGTAGTACCTGCAGAAATTCCTAATTCAACTAGGATGTTAGCTTTCGCTTTACCCCATGTTTTTTCTAAATCTGGGAATTTAGTTTCTGGAGTACCAGTTACTTTAGTGTCTAATTTGTAAGCTTCTACAAGCATAGATGCCATTGAAACGCGGTCGATTTTTCCGTTAGGATCGAATTTGCCGTTATCTTTACCTTTAACTACACCAGCTTTTTCTACAGCTGCGATGTATTTTACAGCCCAGCCTTCTTGAGCGTCAGGGTAAGATGGTTTAGCGTTCTCTTCGATTGGTAAGTTTAAGATTTGAGCCATCATTGTAGCTGCTTCTGCACGAGTGATTTCTTTTCCAGGCTCGAATAGTCCTGTGTCAGTACCTTTAACTGCGCCTTTTTCTACTAAGTAGTTAATAGAATCTTCTGCCCAGAATTTAGCTGGAACGTCTGGGAATGTTTTACCTGCTGCTGCTACTGGAGATACAACACCTGCTACCATTGCTGCTGTCATTGTACCAGCGATTAATTTTTTGTAAGAGTTAGTCTTTGCCATTTTATATATTTCCTCCTTCAGGAATGTAATACTAGTTCCATAATGTTTTAAATAGATATTCTATTTAATGTTGAAACTAGTAAATATAAATGTAGTTAAGATCCTATATATAGGAATGATTCCACAATATAGAACAATACACATAATACACCATTTTTATCCGAATTTAAATCCTTAAATTCGACAAAAAAGTGAATTTTCATAATTCTAACGTTTATTTTTTTCGACTTTTATTTTAAATAACCCAATTATAAAATCAGAATATTTTAAATGTACGAAACAATGCGTCAGAACTACGTTTGAACAATATTCATATAACCATTTACAACTATAGCAGAAAAACGTTTGCAATTTTAATATTTAACTATAAAGATATTACGACATTAATCGACACTATGTTTCTGTGTTTTTCGACATTATTCTTAAATTCATTTTTTTGAACAAAATCCACCTCGTTATCCAATGATCTTTTCTATAAAACGCCTTATATCAATATTCCTTATATACTAATGTTAAGATTTTAAGATTAAGCACTACTAAAAATATACATATCCAGGAAAAACAAAACTTGAATCTTTTATTTTTTTCGACATTTTTCTACATTTTATACTTTTTGTCGACCTTTTATTTTTTCTTTCATACGCTTCTCTTTCAAACTCTTACTTACATAACAAAAAAAGAACAAGCGATCCCTGTTCTTTTTCTACTCAATTATTGAATGAAAAGAGGAATGGCCTCTCCTACTAAGATTCCATTCCTCTTTCTATAGACTGTTTTGCATGTAAGTCATTAATAATATATTTGGACGCTATGGAAATTTGCTCTCGCAATTCCTCTACCCTTTGTCCTAACGTTTCCTGTACATATTCTGTTTGCTCTAATTGTTTAATCGCCATACTATGTAATGTTTCTGTCGTCCAGTCTCCATCAACATTCCCAATAATCGGCTGATTTACTTGTTGTAAAAACGAATCGATCTTTGGATCATATGAAATTCCAATCATAGGCGTGTTTGCAACTGCCGATAATATAAGAGCATGAAGTCTCATTCCTATTAAAAGAGAGCATTGTGATAAAATAGAGATTTTCTCATGAATATCCATTTTATAAGGGAGCATGTGCGCTTCTTCTCCCATCAAATTAATGATATCCCTTGATGCATTTTGATCAAATGGTCCATGCATCGGTACAAATAAAATATGGTATCCCTCTTGCTTAAGCTTTTTCAGCGTATCTGCTAACTTCTTCATATAATCTTCTTTTGCATCCCAGTACCTTACACTAACCGCAACAACTTTTCCTTGCAGTGAATGTTTTTGAAGCCAATCGGATTTCTTTTCTTCTGGCTGACAAGCTAATACTGGATCTGGAACAAGTTCGATGTCTTTCTTAATACCAATTTCTTTTAAGTACAAAAAAGAGTCTTCATCACGAACTGATATATATTCAGCCTTTGATACATGCCATTTCACTAATAAACGATTTTGCTTCTTCGTAATAGGTCCGATTCCTTGGGCGTAAATATAATACGGCTTTTTCAAAAAACGGGCAAGCCGCATAATACCCGTATAGTATAAAATACTCTTAATACTCGTCTTATCTTGCAAGAGACTTCCGCCTCCGCTAATTAAACCATTACTTTTCTTTATTTCTCGGTAAATCGCTCTTATATCCCAGCGGTTTACTGCTTCTACACCGTACATTTTCCTTGTATAGTCGGGGTCATTTGAAAGTACAACAAGCTCAAGAGTAGGATCCTCTTCATGTAGCGCTTTAATAATTGATTGCAAAATTGCTTCGTCCCCAACATTATAAAAACCATAATATCCTGATAAAACTAACCGCACTCTTAATCTCCTCCAACATTTCGCAATCAACTCTTTTTGTAATTAAACAAATTGTTATCCATTCCTTGCCGAGAAAGGTTTGATAACTTCAAATTGATTTCTTTCACAAACATATAACAAGTCATACCCATTTATAATATTGTTCATTTTCTATAATAAACGATTTTATTTACGTAAAAATGGAATTTGTTCTTTTGATATCCAGTTTAGTTTCAATGCACATATGCCATATAATACTGAAGCTACACTTAGCGCTACAGCACTATATATCATTGCTAGAATCCTGGAATCTGTCACATTGATTAATGTAGACACAAAGTATAATGCTATACCTAAAATACTAGATACTCCAATTACAGCCAAAAATTTCCCTATAGCTATTGGATAGGAAAGATCTTTTCTAATATAAATATGATTTGCGATACAAATCATTACATAAATAATTAGAGTACTATACGCTGCTCCATTTATACCGAATTGGTTTACTAGCGCTATATTTAATATAATTTTTACAAAACTTGCACCGATGACAATCCATGCTGCTTGCATCGAACGATTAATCCCTTGCAAGATTCCTATCGATAATACCATAAGTGATGTGAAATACGAGCTACCAATTAAAATAGCTAACATGCCACTTCCTTTTGTATCTGTAAATAACGCAACATTAAGCGGTACTGCAAGCGCCATAAGCCATATCGTTATCGGCATTGTTAAAACGTGCGCAAACTCATTTGTACGTTTTACTGTCAGTTTAGCTAAAGCTATATCTTTTTTTGTTAAAGCCGCTGTTAATAATGGAATTAACGGAAATACTATCGCACTTGCAAATACAACAATTAATTGCGTAAATGCAAAACCACGGCTATATATACCAAATTGTTCCTGAATAGTTGTAGAAGATTCATGTAACACATGTGGAATTGTTATAGAATCAACTAAATTTAAAACAGGCATCGATAACGCTCCAATTGCAATAGGAATTGAAACACGGAGTATGTTTTTCGCGTTTTTCTTAAAGTCTTGTAATGAATATGTTTCACTCTTATAGCGATACGCGCTTTTCACATATTTCACTCGCAAATATATGAGTGACGTAATAACACCAAAGCAAGAACCAATCATCGCTCCGCCTGTTATGATATCACTACCTTTATTCCAATATACAAATATATAAGCAATTGTTAGCATAAAGAATACGCGAATCAACTGTTCAATTACTTGTGATACACCGGTAGGTATCATATCTCCGAACCCTTGGAAATATCCACGGTACACTGCCATATACGGTGCGATTAATAAAGCAAACGAAGTAACAATTAATGCTAGCCGCGTCTCTTGTCCACCAAGCATATTTGCAATGCTACTCGATCCAATGATAATAATTAAAAATCCGAGCACCCCAAATATAACACCGATAATAGATGCGGATGTAAACAATTTAGCTATTCCGTCACGATCATTCTTTTCATGAAGATCAGCTATTAACTGTGATATTGCTAGCGGGACTCCCGCTACTGATAAAGTTAAGGCTATCATATATACAGGAAAAACAAGGCGAAAAATCCCAAGTACTTCATCCCCTGCTATATTTTGCAATGGAATTTGAAAAAAACTCCCCACTACTTTCGATATAAACGTTGTAACGGTTAAAATCGCAGCGCCTTTTACAAACTTTTTATTCATCTTCTATCTCTTTTCTTTCAATATATAATCTACATAAAATATTAAATCATTATTATTCATTCATCTTGAGAATCATCACTTTATCTCATTTAGTTATCATACCAAATTTCTTATATATTGAATACTCTCTTTCTTTTTATGTTTTAAATATAATATGTGCAATATACATCTTTTTTTATCCAGTTTTTTCTTCAATTTACTACTTCTACTTGTTCAAGATAAACATGTGCTATAATGTAGCTATTGTCAGTAAGAGGAGTGTTTACAACATGCTGAATTCGGTAAAGAAATTGTTAGGAGATTCTCAAAAAAGAAAGCTAAAAAAATATGAACAACTCGTTCAAGAAATTAATGATTTGGAAAAACAAATGTCTAATTTACCTGACGAAGAATTACGTCACAAAACTGTCACATTCAAAAGTATGCTTAAAGATGGTAAAACAGTTGATGACATAAAAGTAGAAGCATTCGCTGTTGTACGCGAAGCCGCAAAACGTGTGCTTGGATTACGCCATTACGATGTACAGTTAATCGGAGGACTTGTATTACTAGAAGGTAATATTGCGGAGATGCCAACTGGTGAAGGAAAAACATTAGTTTCCTCTCTCCCAACATATGTACGTGCTCTTGAAGGAAAAGGCGTTCATGTTATTACTGTAAACGATTACTTAGCAAAGCGTGATAAAGAGTTAATTGGCCAAGTCCATGAATTTCTCGGCTTACAAGTTGGATTAAATATTCCTCAAATCGATCCTTCTGAAAAGAAACTTGCGTACGAAGCTGATATTACATACGGTATTGGAACAGAGTTTGGCTTTGACTATCTTCGCGATAATATGGCTGCTTCAAAAAATGAGCAAGTTCAGCGCCCCTATCACTTTGCTATTATCGATGAGATTGATAGCGTTTTAATTGATGAGGCGAAAACGCCACTTATCATTGCTGGGAAGAAATCAGGTAGCTCTGATTTGCATTATTTATGTGCAAAAGTTATTAAATCATTCCAAGATACCCTTCACTATACATACGATGCAGAATCGAAATCAGCTAGTTTTACAGAAGACGGTATTACAAAAATAGAAGATTTATTTGATATCGATAACTTATATGATTTAGAACATCAAACATTGTACCATTATATGATTCAATCATTACGTGCCAATGTCGCTTTCCAACTAGACGTTGACTATATTGTGCATGATGAAAAAATACTACTTGTAGATATTTTCACAGGACGTGTTATGGATGGTCGCTCTTTAAGTGACGGCTTACATCAGGCACTAGAAGCAAAGGAAGGTTTAGAAATTACAGAAGAAAACCAAACACAAGCTTCTATTACAATTCAAAACTTCTTCCGAATGTATCCGGCATTATCAGGTATGACAGGTACAGCAAAGACGGAAGAAAAAGAATTCAACCGTGTATACAATATGGAAGTTATTCCAATTCCAACGAACCGTCCTATTCTTCGTGAAGATAAAAATGACGTAGTATATGTAACAGCTGATGCTAAATATAAAGCTGTGCGTGAAGAAGTTCTAAAACAGCATAAGCAAGGACGCCCTATTTTAATTGGGACGATGTCTATCTTGCAATCTGAAACTGTTGCTCGTTACTTAGATGAAGCAAACATAAAGTATCAATTATTAAACGCTAAAAGTGCAGAGCAAGAAGCAGACTTAATTGCAACTGCTGGGCAAAAAGGTCAAATTACAATCGCTACAAATATGGCAGGACGAGGTACTGATATTTTACTAGGTGAAGGTGTCCACGCCCTTGGTGGATTACATGTAATTGGAACAGAACGTCATGAATCTCGCCGCGTTGATAACCAACTTAAAGGACGAGCTGGTCGCCAAGGAGATCCTGGAAGCTCTCAATTTTTCCTATCTTTAGAAGATGAGATGCTAAAGCGCTTTGCTCATGAAGAAGTGGAAAAGTTAATAAAATCACTGAAACCTGACAATACAGGACTTATTCATACGTCTAAAGTTCATGATTTCGTCAACCGTACACAATTAATTTGTGAAGGTGGTCATTTCTCAATGCGTGAATATAATTTAAAATTAGATGACGTAATTAATGATCAACGTAATGTTATATATACACTACGTAACAACCTTCTAAAAGAAGAAACAAATATGATAGAGCTTATTATTCCAATGATTGAACACTCTGTGGATGCAGTTGCTAAGCAGCACCTTTTCGAAGGAATGCTTCCTGAAGAATGGGATTTCGCTAGTTTAACAGCGTCTATTAAAGAAATTTTACCGGCTGAAACTTTGCCACTATTATCTGCGAACGACGTACATTCGCCTGAGGATTTACAAATCGTTTTAAAAGATACAATTTCTAGCTATTTAGGGCGTGTACAAGAATTAAATGACCATGCGGATTTACAACAATCACTGCGCTACGTTGGTTTACACTTCCTAGATCAAAATTGGGTAAATCACTTAGATGCAATGACTCACTTGAAAGAAGGTATTGGCTTAAGACAATATCAACAAGAAGATCCAACTCGCCTTTATCAAAAAGAAGGTTTGGATATTTTCTTATACACTTACGGTAATTTTGAAAAAGAAATGTGCCGATATATCGCGAGACATTTAGCAGTTCCAGAAAACGTACAATCATGAGGTGAAAATTTATGTTATCATTCCTGAAAAAGGCAAAGAAAAAAGGAAAAGATACTACTGTTTCTAGTAATCAATTATTTGGACAAGAAGAAACTACTTCTCAAAATAAATCAGTAAAGCCAGTTCTTTACTTCCATCCTAGCTGGGGTGACGTAGCACAAGAACAAAAATACATTTATCAATTCTTACATAAAGAATTACCACGTTTACAAGAATATCAAATTTCCTTATCAGGAATTGAAATTGAAAAACGGGATGG
This sequence comes from Bacillus hominis, assembly GCF_030348325.1. NCBI lineage: Bacteria > Bacillati > Bacillota > Bacilli > Caryophanales > Bacillaceae > Bacillus > Bacillus hominis. The sequence goes on along the minus strand of NZ_JAUCFS010000005.1, from coordinate 855,427 downwards.
CGCATACGATGTAGCCGCATTTATTCGCAGCAGTGTCCCAAAACCGATTTCTTTCGAAGAAGTTACATTACTTCTATTAAACAAAGATAAAAAGCTTTGCGCACGTAAAACATTTAACCTGTCTGCTCTTGGCGATATTCCTGAAAACGTAAATATGCCGTTCGTATTTACATTTGAGCAAGAAACAATAACTGAAGCTGAACTATCTCAATCAGATTGGGAATTAGCTTTCGAACTTGAAATTAAGCATCAACTAGATTTAGATCCATCTTGGGAAGCACAGTTACCTGAAGCAAGCAAAGAAGCTTTACGTAATTTTGTAGACAATTTAACACCTCCAAATGACGGTGAAATTAACTTCCTAGGTTTACAAGCCGCATTGAAAGAGAACGGTGATTTACATACAACACTTCTAATTCGTAATGGCTGTAAAGATAACATTCAACTAGAACAGCTTCCTCTTCATATTGAAGATGCTTCTGGAGAAGTCGTTGTTAAAGGTGCTTTCACGTTACCGAATCTTGAAATTAAAGCGAATACTACAAAACCGTGGTCATTTGTTTTCCCTGCTTCATCCATCTTGAAACAAAATATGGATTTATCTAGCTGGAAAGCATTTGTACCACAAGACTAATATACAAAAAAGCCTATCCTAAAAGATGGTCATCACACCTTTAGGATAGGCTCTTTTTTTATGTAAAATCTACTTCGTTACTAATAAACGTTCAATATGATACTCCGCTTCTAGTTTACACATTTCATCTACATGCTTTACGTCGCTCTTTTTTAACAGCTCTAATTGTTCTTCGTTCGGCTGCTCACTAATAAGTTCATTAATTTTTTCATTTACTTTCATCGCTAATGCTTGATGGAAATCTGGATGTCCTTTCAACTCGTCGTCTACTTTATTAATCCAAGTTGATTTTGTGTATAAATATTGTTTCCACTGTTCAACAAATTGCTGCATATCAAATTTTTCTTCATTCCATTCAATTTCTTTCATATACTTCTCAAAAGAAACAACAATTGATCGTGTAATCCCGATCTTCACTCCATGTGGTAACTGTTTGTACATCAAATATTCCCTCCAGCTTAAAGCTCTTCCTTCTGAATATAAAGGAATCTCAAAATTCATATACTTTCTTATAATAGCACATTGCTAATCTAAGATGTTACTATACTGCGTAGAAAATCAATTGTCAACAAACGTGCAACATCTAGATATACGAATTTCACACATAATAAACACAGTAAAAATAATAAGAACTTTCACACGAAATACTTTGTAGAGTGTGAAAGTTCTTATTATTACATTGCTCTAGTTTTCAAAAATTGTAATTTCTCTTTTTGCTCATCATTCGCCATCATTACTATCGTCTTTTCAACATGCGGATGTACGTGTTCAAGTGTCACACTCGCTCCTGCTTTATCCGATTGCTCAACAAAGTTTAATAATGCCATAGCTCCTGATACATCCATATAGCGTACATCTTTCATACGCAAAATAACTGGTGATTTCACATCGTGTAAAGAAGCAAAAATACGATCTACTGATAGAAATGAAAGTGGTCCCTGAATCGTATACGTCGCTTCTTTTTCTTTTATAATAGAAGCTTTACGTTCTTTACACTTCACCATGTATATAATGAAGGAAAGAATAATGCCAAACGCAACAGCAACCATTAAATCGAATTTCACTGTTACAAACATCGTCACGAACATTACAATCACATCACCCTTTGGAGCTACATGTGCTTTCCTTATACTTTCCCAATCCAACATACCTATGCCAGTTAAAATTAAAATGCCTGATAATACAGCAAGCGGAATATATTGTACCACTGAACCGAGTCCCATAATGAAAATAAATAATATGACACTATGCATACAAGCTGAAAGTGCCGTCTTCCCCCCGCTTCTTATATTGACGATAGATCTAACAGTTGCACCTGCTCCTGCTAATCCACCGAACAAACCACTCGCAATATTACCAATCCCTTGTCCGATTAACTCTTTATTACTTTTATGACGTGTCCCCGTCACATTATCCATTACGACAGACGTTAATAATGAGTCAATTGATCCTAGTAAAGCAATACTAAGTGCTGGTAATACAAGTGCTAACATGCCATTTGCGTCTAAATTCGGTACGTGAAGAGATGGCACCGCCTCTGGAATTGCACCTATCTTTTCAATCACCTTATTTAAAGAAAGAGTTCCTACAAATGGTAAGTTTACGGTAAGTCCTTGTAGCATAGAAGAAAATAACGGCAACGTTACTGTAACACCTACTAATGCTACTAAACTTGCTGGGATGGCCTTAATCCATTTTCCAGAAACAATCATTACAATGATCGTTAATAACACGAGTAGAAAGCTATTTTGTACGTGCTTCATTTCACCTAAAATAATAATTAGTGCAATCCCATTCATAAACCCTGAAACAACAGGATACGGAATGTAACGAACATAAGAGCCGAGCTTACATACACCAAATAAGATTTGAAATAACCCTGCCATCATAAATGCAATAAAGCTTGCTTCTAATCCGTGAGTTGCAATAACGCCTGTTGCAATAACTGTAATCGGCCCAGTCGGACCTGTTACTTGTCCTGGTGTACCGCCAAATAGCGCTGCAAACAAACCAGCAAAAATCGCACCATATAGTCCAACTAACGCTCCCTCAGACGTTCCAGTTGCAGCAATACCAAATGCAATTGCGAGCGGCAAAGCAACAATCGCAACAGTAAACCCAGCTAAACATTCCTTTGCTATTTTTTGAAACATATAAATAACCACCTTCGTATAAAGTGAAACTTTAATCAGTGGGAGTTTTGTTCATCCCCCACTGATTATTAGCCCCAACCAATCGGGCATTTACAGGCAGCCCGACTCCCACCTAACTTCCCCGCATTCGCCAAAATTTGAGGTGGGAGTCTTACTGCCCGCAAATAGCGGGATAAAGTCCACGTTCCATTGTACATCTAAAACAAATCATTCGTTAGCGTATTTATAAAAAACTCTTTACAGTCTCGTGAAGTAAACGCCTACATTTATACATAACCTTCCCAAGTCAAACTAAAAAACAGCAATATGACGAATCTATCTTTGGAAACAAACCTGACTATGCTATAATGAACAAATTAAATCTTTTACTATATACTTGGAGGCACTATGCTAACTTTTGAAGAAAAATTATCGATTATTGAATCTTTCCCGGAATTAGAAAGAAAGAACGTATCATTAAAACGCGTAAACTTTCACTTTGAAGAAAGTCGTTTAGATAAAAAGAACGTTGTATATCATTTACACCCAAATGGAAACGGATTTGTATATGCAAACTTCATTAAAGGTTATAAAACAGATGATAAAGGCATGATTAACATCCGTGAGTTTTCAGAAGAAGAACTGCGTTCATTAATTGCAAAAGTAATTGAACGTCTATCACAGGAGCAAGAGGAAATTGTAGCACCATTGACGCCTGCTGCCGAAGAGGAATGGCGTAACGAAGATGGTCATATTCTAACTCTTATCTCAGAGGATGACATGTGGAACGTTTACGCTGGCGTAAACTTAGACGGTACATTCAACTCTTATCCAGAAGCTGCGGAATACCTTGATGAAGAAGGTTTCTCACGTAAATAATACGTTCCTTACTACTAATGAGGCCGTCCCAAAAGATTTTTTGGGACGGCCCTCTTTTTATTAATAGGTAGGCTATTATTGTCGTATTTTGTATTTAAGTCGATATAATGAGAGTTATGTTCGATATACTTTCATGCACTGTTGCAATTTTCCCAACTAAGAATATAACTCCATTCCATAAAATTATGGAATCAAAACTTCTTATTCTCACTATCCCCTATAAAGTGAAACTATAATCAGTGGGGGTTTTGTTCATCCCCCACTGATTATTAGCCTTCACCAATCGGGCGTTTACGGGCAGTTAATCTCCCACCTAACTTCTTTGCTCCAGCCGACTTTTGAGGTGGGAGTTTTACTGCCCGTTAATGCGGGATAAAAATTTGAATTTGACAACTATACGACTCCGTATTAAAAAAATCATTAACTAACTCCACTTCAATAAAGTTCTCCACTTCGATATTGTTTTCTTTTATATATTTAATCATGGTATTTCTACGTTCCTCTTCATTTTCTTTACTATACGCTAATGTTACATATTTCCCGCCCGGTAATACTTTTATATTTTGCATCTCTTCCATATGTACATGATCTTGTACCTTATTAAAAACATACTTTGGTTCTACATCCCACTTAGCTGCGTGCACAAATAAGAAAAAAGCGGAGACCTATCGTCTCCGCTTTTTCACATACATCTTGCTCTCAAACTAAACCTCAGGCCCATTAATTTTTTTTACGTCTAAACATCATCGCTCCTAAAATTAATGCGAACATACCTGCAAGGATAGAAGTAGATTCAGTTGCTGCTCCACCTGTTTGAGGAAGTAACTTCGATTGCTTATTACTTTCTTTACTAGATGGTACTTCTGATTTATTTTGTACATCTTGTTTGTTTTGTACTTCTACTTTATCTTGTACCTCTGGTTTGTTTTTCACTTCTACTTTACCTTGAGCTTCTGGTTTGTTTAAAACTTCCGATTGCTCTTTTACTTCTGGTTTGTTTGAAACTTCCGGTTGCTCTTTTACTTCTGGTTTGCTTGGTACTTCCGGTTGCTCTTTTACCTCTGGTTTGTTCGGTACTCCCGGTTGCTCTTTTACCTCTAGTCCTTCTTCTTTCCACTCTTCTGTTGTTTCAACTTCTACTTTTTCTTCTTCTGATTTTACCCAAATTTCCGGTTTGTCTGTTACCTCTGGCTTCTCTAACACATTCGGTTCTTCTGTCACCTTTGGTTCTTCCGGTTTTACTGACTCTTCCAGTTCTTCTGTTGTTTCTTCTTCAATCTTTTCTTCCTCTGGTGTTAACCAGATTTCCGGTTTGTCTGTTACTTCTGGTGTTTCTAACTCATTCGCTTCTTCTGTAACTTTTGGTTCTTCCGGTTTTACTGACTCTTCTATTTCTTCTGTTGTTTCTTCTTCAATCTTTTCTTCTTCTGGTTTTACCCAGATTTCCGGTTTGTCTGTTACCTCTGGTGTTTCTAACTCATTCGCTTCTTCTGTCACCTTTGGCTTTTCCGGTTTTACTGACTCTTCCAGTTCTTCTGTTGTTTCTTCTTCAATCTTTTCTTCCTCTGGTTTTACCCAGATTTCCGGCTTGTCTGTTACCTCTGGTGTTTCTGGGTTATTCGGCTCTTCTGTCACCTTTGGTTCTTCCGGTTTTAATGACTCTTCCAGTTCTTCTGTTGTTTCTTCTTTACCTTGCTCTTCTACTTCTGTTGCTTCATGGATCTTTATATTTGTAATATCATATCCGTTAACTTTCGATTGATATCCTGATACTGGTTGTTCTTTCACTTCATACTTATAAACTTTTCCCTCATTATCAACTGCTGGTAACTTTTCAAACTCATATTTCCAATCATTTGCTGCCGTAACTTCTTTCGTTGCAATGACTTTACCATTTTGCAGTAAATCTACTTTAATGTTGTCTGGGCGATCTTTTACTTTGTCGTCTTTCCACGTTTTCGTTCCTGCAACAGATGTAGTTTTCAACTTATTTGGAACCATAAGTTTTATTCCATTTACATCATCCTTCTTAATTGTAAAAGGAATTTTCGTTTGTGGATCGAACTCTACATAGTTCGGTGCTGAAATTTCTTGTACATAGTAATTACCTGGAGTTAGATTTGATGCCTCAACTACTCCATCTTTATTCGTTGTATAAGAATCACCAATTTGCTGTCCTGACTCTGTGTACAATTTAAAAGAAACACCTGGGATAACTTTCCCTTCGTTCCCTTCAATATGCTTAACAATTTGCAGCGTTCCTTTCGCAGGTAAATCCCCTTCAGCTCCGCCGCCAAATGATATATTTTCAACCTTTACACTATTAGATTCTGAAACAGGTTTCTCATATAAAATTTGATAATCAAGTTTATAGTCATTTTGTAGGAATTTTAAACTTTTTCCACTCTCAGTTATAGTTGATTTATAAGCAACAGTAAATGAAGTAGCGTTCGCCATATGTCTATAAATTACAACTTCAAATGAGTTATCACTAGTAAACTTAATATATCCATAACCTCGCTGTTGAAATTGCTCAAGAGACAAATTTTCTCTACTATTAATAGTTATATAAAAACTATCTTTATTAAGCATTTGTCCTTCTTGTAAAGTATCTTTCAAAACGATATTGTCATGTAAATATTGTTTCTTTAGATTGATATTTAAAAACCAACGTATTTCATTACTTTTGTCTGGCTGAATATCACCAGCTTTATAGAAAAAGATCCCCGGTTCTGTACCGCCCCCTTTGGAGTGGGTAATGCTAACCGTTTGTTTTTCTAAATTTGTCCCTAAATTCGTTTGTACATCTTTCGTTTTTCCTGCTTCTACATTCGTACCTTGAACAGTAAAATTAAAGTTCCCTCGAATATTCTCAAGCTTCTCTACCGTATCGTTAAATGTACAAACCACATTATTTCTATTAATCTGGCACGTTCCAAAAACACGTCCTGCCTCATCCTTTAATGCAATCGTTCCACTATAACCCTGTAATTCTGGAGGTAGTGCTAACGTTAATGTATCCCCAGACTTCATCTTCTTTCCAGGTTTTTCACTAAAGTTTACATGTATTGTAGTCTTTTCCCCATAATTTAATGTTGTCTTTTCAAATGCAAAACTATCAACTAATCCTGTTGTGTTTAATTCTTGAGCATGACTTATAATAGGCATAAAAACTTGTCCAATAATAACAGTAAAAATAAAACAAATTACAGATATTCTTTTTAAATATGTACTCATAACGCCTCCATTTTTAATCATCAAATTTTTCTGCGGTGAAATCCTTTTTACCCTAAACCACTTTTAAAAAAAGTTACAACTAAAGAATATTTGCAGCATCAAACTATCTTTAATCATGCAAAACAAAGCAGTAACAAAGCGATTCATTAACCATATTGTTCGCTTGTTTTGGCAGCCAACAATAAATATTAGTACTTATAAAAATGCATTACAAGACTGTTCATTTACATATTAATTTGGTTACTATGTTAGTAGTAACCAAATTGAACTGAATGACCACTTCATTCATACGGTCATCTGATGACTGACCATTTTTCTCTTTCGAATATTATCCATTACCATTCTCCCCTAATAACTTTATTCCACTAGTACTGAAGCACGAACATATTCCGAAATTACACATCCATATTTACTATTTTAATATTTCTCATCACTTCAAAACCCAACCTATTTAACACAAATCATATCGTTTTAAAATTAAAACAGTAAGCAATAAAATATATCCTACTATAACAATTGAAAGTAAGTATAAATAGAGGGTACATACAAATTTTTTAAGCATGCTATTTCCTCATTTTTGATAATTTTACAATAATAAGGCTACCTTTCCTTATTAAGAAAGGTAGCCTTATCTGTATAGAGGACTGCTCTACTCCCTATTTCTTCGCGCCTTTTAACGACTCTCTTAGCACAAATTTTTGTAATTTTCCGCTCGCATTACGCGGAAGTTCATCCACAAATAAGTAATGACGCGGACGTTTATAATCTGCTAATTCATCACTTTCTTTACAATATGTTTCTAAATCAGCTTCTGAAATATTTTCATCTTTCTTTACAACGACCGCAACGACACGCTCTCCCCATAGTTCATCTGGCTCACCAAGTACTGCAACATCTAATACACCAGGGTGACTATGAAGGAAGTCTTCAATTTCACGCGGGTAAATATTTACCCCACCGCTAATTACCATATCATCAACGCGGTCTGCAACGAATAAATAACCGTCTTTATCGAAGTAGCCTAAATCACCAGAATGATACCATCCTTTATACATCGATTTTGCATTTGCTTCTTCTCGGTTATGATAACCAGCCATCATAGTTGGTCCGCGTAAAATAATCTCCCCTACTTCATAAGGAGGCAATACATCATCTGGCTCTGCCGGTGCATCTTCGTTCGGTTTGACGATTCGAATTTCATGGCTAAAGCACGGTGTTCCAGCTGAACCAGCTTTCGTAATTTGATCCTCTTCTACGAGAAACGCAACAACAGGTCCCATTTCTGTCATTCCGTAAATTTGGACAAGATCAATATAAAGACGCTCTTTACATTCCTTCACTAGTGCTGGTGCCATCGCAGCCCCGCCATATACACCAATCTTCATCGAAGTTAAATCATACTTAGTTAGATCTTTTTGCAGTAACATATTCCACATCGTTGGTGCTGCAAAAAACGTCGTAATCTTCTCTTCTTGAATGGTATGTAATACTCTATCCGTATCAAAATGATGTAAAATAACATTCTTTCCGCCAACTTGAATGCGCGGTATGATTCCAGCGTTTAACTCACCGCAATGATATAAAGGCGCGACTACAAGTCCGGCACTATCCCTGTTATATTTTATGAAATACGTACAAATCATACTATGCTCAGCCATATCACGATGTCGATGTAGTACTCCTTTCGGATGACCAGTCGTACCACTCGTATAAAGCATAGAACAATAATCCATTTCATCGACTACAATATCTACTTTTTCAGCTGAGGCTTCATTTACTTTTTCATGATAGGAACTAGCATAAGAAGGTGCATCGTCTTCTACATACCAAAAAGACGAATTTGGAAAATCTCGTTCAATCATAGCAACCGTTGATTCGACTGCTTTTTCAAAGACAACTACTTTCGAGGCTGCATCTTGGAGAATATACGATAATTCTTTTGCTTTTAAGCGGAAATTAATCGGGTTAAAGATTGCCCCAATTTTGGCACAGGCTAAGTAAACGTTTACAAATTCACGACAATTATATAAGTAAACAGATACACAATCTCCCTTTCTTACTCCTTCTTTCAATAGAGCTTGCGCCGTTTTATTTATTTGCTCATCCCATTGTTTATATGTCCAGCGAATATTTTTTTCTGGTTCTACTAACGCCTCTTTATTCGGATACTTACCAACTGCTAAATCAAAGATTCTCCCTATCGTCATGTACATGCCAACAATTTCCCCCTTTTCTCTTTCATAAATCTATCATTTCGTCTATAAGTAGACATTGTCCTCTAATAATATGACTAATTTTTCTGATTATTATCGACATAGTTTTACAAATGGACCGTTCAACGATAAATGAAATTATATCGGCGGTTTTTAAGATATATCGATTTACCAACAAAAATGGTGGGCAATAGTCCCCTATATTAAAAAGAAGCCATCCCAAAATTGGGACAGCCTTTTTCTCCTTACACGAATAGCTCTTCTAAAATTTTCAGTTTATCTTCTGTATATTTCACGAAGCCATCGTTATATGATTTTGGATCTTTCGGATTCGCAAAGTGTGTAATTGCTCCTGTTTGTGGGTGAACAAATTTACTTGATGCCCCGCAACCAAGTCCGATAATCGATTGTACTTCTTCCATAATAACAATATTGTAGATACTTTCTTGCGATGGTATTGCATATCCAACGTTTTCTAAGTTACCTAAAATATTCTTTTGACGATATAAATAGTATGGCACGTAATTGTGGTTTTTCGTCCACTCTTCCGCCTCATGCATCATCGCAGTGATTTCTTCGCGACCTGCTACTTTATATTTACGTTTGTTTTGCGTCATTTCAGAAGCACGTTTAAATGATAACGTATGAACTGTTAATGATTCTGGCATTAACTTTTCTGTTTCATCTAACGTATGCTTGAAGATATCTAACCCTTCACCAGGAAGACCAATAATTAAGTCCATGTTAATATTGTTCATTCCCATTTCACGTGCTAAATGATACTTCTCAATTGTTTCTTCTACAGTGTGATGACGTCCAATTGCCTTTAGTGTTTCTTGATGGTATGACTGCGGATTAATACTGATACGATCAATATTCCATTTATTTAACACTTCTAGCTTTGCTGGCGTGATCGTATCTGGACGACCTGCCTCAACTGTTACTTCACGTACATCTTTCACATCTGGGAAGGCTTGGTACATTTCTTCATACAACATATCCATCTCTTCTGCTGTAATACTCGTCGGTGTACCACCGCCGTAATAAATCGTCGTAACTTTAACACCTTTTTCTTTTAAAAACTTACCAATTTCACGAACTTCATAATGTAAACCGCCTAAGAACGAATCAACTGATCCTTGGCGTCCGTTAATTGCATAAGCCGGGAATGTACAGTATGCACATTTTGTAGGACAGAACGGAATCCCGATATAAATACTTACTTCTTCTTTCAAGCGATATAGATCTGGAACAACCGCTAATTGACAATCTACAATACGTTGCAGAAGTTCAATTTTCTCTTCATGAATTAAATAACTTTCACGAAGTTCTTTATGCGCTTCTTCTTTTGACATACCATTTTGAAGCATTTTGTGAAGGAGCTTCGTTGGGCGTACCCCAGTTAAAATTCCCCAGCTCTGTTCAAGTCCAGTTAGCTGTTGAAGCACAGAAAGATATACGTAAGAAACAACATGTTTCACTTGCTTCATACGTTCTTTTTCTTCTGTGAAAGCAGATAAATCTTTCGAGAATGTCTCTTCATACACATTTCCGGTTGCAACATCCGTTAAACGAGCCGATGCTGTCACATTACCTTCTATCTGTATATCAACGATAAGATTTGCTTCTTCTTGCTCAAACCCTATCTTGCTCTCTTCAAAAAATAAACCGCCAATATTTTGTAGCGGACGTAAAAAACGATCATCTTGTAACGTTTTAATTGAAATTAACAACATTATCACCTTTTCATTTACAAACTCTCTTTAGTTTACTTGAAGGGCGTTTGCAGGTCAATACAGAAGCTTTTACCTTATTTTATAAGATGATTATTTCAGCTATGGTAAGGAAAAAGAGTAGAACGAGCGAGGAATTTGAATAAAAACCTTATGTTCCTATAACATGTACTTCGCTATATTTAGCGTTTTAAAAAGTACAATCAACCGCTTCTTTATTTCAGGAGACGCAAAAACAAAAGAAGAAGCGACTATAAATATAATGTGGCATTTACAAGAAAAGGGTAATTAACTGTTACGATTTATTTAACCAATTATAACTAAAGTTAATTAAATATATCAGTAAGCCCTACTAATCAAGTGATTGGCTAGTAGTGAGGGTTAACTGCGGGCAATCCCTAAAGCTGATTGAACTACAACGTGGCTAGAAATAGCGAGCGTGAATGTCGCGAAAGCAGAAAAAATCAATCAGATCGTGCAAGGTTAAATCCTAAACACTAGAACAATGGGTCTTCCGCCTCGAATCATCTAAGTCAAAATGGATAAGATGAACGTTCAACGACTATCTCGTATAACTGACGAGAGTACATCACAAGCCTATGGTGATGGAAAAATCCTCTATCTCTAAAGAGATAAACATATAGTCTGCGCTCATGTGAAAACATGAGAAGTTCATAAGAGAACTGGCTAAGGAATTGCGCCCTTAGTTGAACAAGATAAATTTTATTGAATCTATCAAACTTTATTGAATTTATCGAACGTATGTGCTACGTTAGATTCAATGAGGTGAGAATAATAATGAAATTTTTACGAGTTAGTCAAGTATCAGAATTAACAGGTTTGTTGCATCCGAGTAGTCTCAGGAGAATGCTGGTGGAACACGCTACTATTCAGAAGAACAAATCTTTCATTAAAGGAGTTACATTCTGATGATATTGGCGAAGAAAGTCAGACTGATTCCAACGCCTGAACAAGAAAAAATGCTTAGAAACCATGCTGGTGCTGCAAGATTCGCTTATAACTATTGTAAAAGAATGAGTGATAGATACTATAAGCTATTTGGAAAATCTGTTTCACAGTTAGCTTTACAGAAACGATTTACAAAGATCAAGAAGCGAAAGAGATATAAGTGGTTAAAAGACATCAATGCACAAGTTCCCAAACAGGCTTCAAAAGATTTTGACAAGGCGAGGAAACATTCGTTCGAAAAGTACAAAAATGGTTATCACACTTCTTATAAATCTAAAAAAGATTTAATCCAAGGATTTTATGCCAATTATGAAAGACTGATTATTGGAAAGAAAGTAGTTCATATTCAGTCTATTGGAGAAGTGAAAACAAGCCAACAACTACCAAGAAACAAAAAACCATCCAATCCAAGAGTTACATTTGATGGTCGTCACTGGTGGATTAGTGTAGGGTTCCAAGAAGACTTTGAATCACAAGAACTAACCAATGAGTCGATTGGTGTGGATGTTGGTTTAAAAGAGCTGTTTGTAGCTTCTAATGGTACGAAAGAACGAAATATAAACAAAGATGCCAAGGTTAAAAAACTTTTGAAAAGGAAAAAGTCAGCGCAAAGAGATATGTCTAGGAGATTTACAAAAGGTGTAAAAGTTCAATCCGCAGGATATGAAAAAGCAAAAAACGAACACCTTCGGTTGTCTAGGAAAATTACGAATATCCGAAATAACCATATCCATCAAGCAACAGCTAAATTGGTGAAAACCAAACCAATGAGGATTGTTGTGGAAGACTTATCTATCTCAAACCTGTTAAAAAACAAAAAACTATCGAAAGCATTTTCATTTCAAAAATTAAACTTCTTCTTTCAATGTTTATCATACAAGTGTGAGAAGTACGGCATTGAGTATGTAAAAGCTGATAAATGGTTCGCTTCAAGCAAGATTTGCTCATGTTGCGGAGTAAAATACGACCATTCAGTTCAGCCAGAAGGACAGTGGAGTTTAAAGATTCGTGAATGGGACTGTGTTCCATGCAATAGCCATCACGATAGAGATTTAAATGCTGCGATAAATTTATCAAGATGGGTAAAATAAATGCTTGATAATAGGAGGTAACGATACTGCCTCGTGTGGAGTGTTATACCCCTCGTCCCTTCGGGGTTGCGAGAACACGATGAAGCACTAACTTGTGTAAATTTGATTGAATTGTATAGATTTAGTTAAGTTTATCGTATCGGCTATTCCAAATCTGATATTCAAAAAATCGAACCATTTTTTAATAGTAAACAAACACAATCTGGCGCTAATGTTAAATTTAAAGACGAACCTGGAAAACATAACAAATTAAAAAATTAAGACATACCGCATAAAAAAACGTAGCCAAAAAGCTACGTTTTTTTTTCATCGTTTCGGTGTATGTTTATGATTCTTTAAAAATGGAAGCGGGAATTGTTTGCGGAAATGCTCTTTAATCATATACTCTACGCCGTTTTCAGTATTAGAACGTGTAATCCAGTCTGCGGCTTGCTTTAATTCCACAGGAGCGTTCCCCATCGCTACCCCGAGCCCAACATTTTCAATTACATCTAAGTCTTCTATGCTATCTCCAATCGCGACCATTTCACTAAGTTGAATATTTAAATGCTCCCCAAGTAATTGTAAACCACGTAGTTTTGATACATTTTGAGGGAGAATTTCTATGTGCCTCGCATCACACTCGACGTAATCTACATCTTGAAATGCCTTTCTTAACGTATTCATCCCTCTTTCTTTTTCACCTTTCGTATGGAAAACAATATCAATTTTCGGTGCAGCTACTGGATGATCACGCAGTGCATCCCCTAGCGAATCTACAAATTGAACCGGATAAAATAACGGATCTGTGCTTGATAATACAGTACGCCCAATTAAGTTTGGTGTATTTCTCTCACGATTCCCAATTGAAAATCGTTCATGAGAAATGCGAACATTACAATCAAAATGCTCTAACACTTGCACGATATTAAAGGTTTTCTCTTCAGATAATCTCCTTTGAACGAACGGCTTATCTAACGTCGCTGAAATGAAAGCACCGCCATGTGTAACTAATATAGAATCTAATTTTAACGCCTTCGCTATTTTATGAGCAGATTGAAAATTACGATTCGTAAATAATGTAACGTATACATCTTTTCTTTTCACAAAATCAATCGTTTCCCGTAACCCTTTTGCGATTTTTCCGTTGTTGTATAGTAGTGTCCCATCTATATTAAGAGCTAGTAAGCGATAAATCATGTCGCACTCCCCCTCTTCGCTGTTGTACTCTATCCATACTTTATGAAATAAATGTAGCAAATAGAACGAGTTAGAATTACTACTCAAAATTTGGTTTACTATATACATATACAACTGACAAAGGAGATCATACAATGCAGGCACCACCTTCTTTTTATGAAGGCGAAACATTAGAAATCGCCCAAAAGTTACTCGGACATAAACTCGTTCATATTGTAGACGGCATAAAGCGGAGCGGAATTATTGTAGAAGTAGAAGCATACAAAGGTCCAGATGATAAGGCCGCTCATAGTTACGGAGGCAGACGGACTGATCGAACAGAAGTAATGTTCGGCGCACCAGGACATGCTTACGTATATTTAATTTACGGTATGTATCATTGTTTTAACGTAATTACAGCACCAATCGGCACCCCGCAAGGAGTTCTCATTCGTGCTCTTGAACCTGTAGACGGAATCGAAGACATGAAACTAGCGCGCTACAACAAAACTGACATTACGAAAGCACAGTACAAAAACTTAACAAATGGCCCTGGAAAACTATGCCGTGCACTCGGAATCACTTTAGAAGAGCGCGGAGTATCACTTCAAAGTGATACGTTACATATTGAATTAGTTCCGGAAGAAGACCATTTATCATCCACACATAACATACTGGCTGGTCCACGTATTAACATTGATTATGCAGAAGAAGCCGTTCACTATCCATGGCGGTTTTATTATGAAAAGCATCCGTTTGTTTCAAAGTAAAGGAGCTATCCTATAAGTCAGTGAAACCAACTTATAGGATAGCTCCTTTTTTTGCATAAAAAAATCGCCCCATCCTGTATATTTGCAAGTGACCAAACCAACAAACATACGAAGGCAATTTCGTAATTTATCGCATATCAAAAAGCCGAAATGATTATCTAGTATTATTAAATACTATTTTTTGAATAAACCATCAAAATATTTTCTATTGTATTCAATACTTGGATTATTAGGTATGAACTGTGCAGCTTGTTCGTTGTGATAAATTGCCTTTTCATATTCTTTTATTCGATCATAACAAATACATAGTTGAATATGCGGCAACCATGTATGACACTCTTCCCGGACAAATGGAGAATCTATTGGTCGTGGTCCGTCAATTGCTGCATGGTACCAATATATTGCTTTGGAATATTCGTTTTTCTGCAAAAACACACTTCCTAAGTGGCAACAAAGTTCTCCTCTAGGTGTGTCATACATAAATGATTGTAAACAAGAATCAATAGATTGTTTAAGGTCCCCCAACTCTAAGTAACATTCGGCTCTTTTTAAACAAGCTTGAATATTATCTTCAACCCAACCTTTTTCTTCATCTAAAAATCTGGAATACCACTTAACAGCCTTATCATATAGTCTGTGATCCTTACATTCATTTGCATAATAGTACACATCGCGGGGGCTAAATTCTTTTCCACTCTCCAGATGTTTTTCATATATTTTCAAATTACGATTAGTATATGCTTTTACTTTTTTATGACTTACTCCTATATCACTATTTACAAGATTTCCATACACCTCTAAATATTCATGAACAAATCCATACCATTGAAAATTTTTACTTCTGTTGACTAATCGATATCTCCTTAAAGAATGTGTTGGATTCCCTTCTATATCAAAAGTTAAATAATATTTCATAGATACTGCATCCGTACTACGATCTAACGTACGTTTTAACTGTAGCAATTTCTTTCTATCTTCCGTATCTATTATGTCATCTGCGTCTAGCCAAAGAATATATTCTTTTGTAGCTTTAGAAAATGCAAAATTTCGTGCCGCTGAAAAATCTTCAATCCATTGAAAATCATAAACTTTCGCATCGTACTTCTTCACAATCTCTTTTGTAGCATCTGTTGAACCTGTATCTACAATAATAATTTCATCTACAACACTTTTGACCGATTCTAAGCATTTTGATATAGTTTGTTCTTCATCTTTTACAATCATGCATAAACTAATAGTAATTGAGTTTCCCATCATATCCCCCCTATCCTTTTGATGTATATGTTTGGAGAGAAATTTATATTTCTTTTGCTTCAAAATCGAGTTTTCATTTTACAAATGAAACATAATAAGACGGTACAGGGGGATTTCACGAGAAGATTGCGCATCAATAAAAAAACCGAAGCCTGAACAAGACTTCGGTTCTTTATATAGAGAGTACATAATTTCGATTCCTTTTACTCCGCACCTTTCGCGGCCACAATATCATTCTCTAAGTTTTCTCTTGATAATTCAGCCAGCGTTCTGTCCATATCTTTAAACAAAAAATCGGTTGTGATTTCGTCACTTCAACAAGCGGCGTCTACTGTGCTTTCAATAGAACTAGATTAGGAAACAGACAAACTCACACCAGTTGATAACTTGTTCAAGACAGGGTTTTCTTTCACAAAGCGCTTTAATAAAGTGAAACTATAATCAGTGGGGGTTTTGTTCATCCCCCACTGATTATTAGCCTTCACCAATCGGGCGTTTACGGGCAGCAGGGCTCCCACCTAACTCCTTTGCTTCAGCCGAATTTTAAGGTGGGAGTTTTACTGCCCGCAAATAGCGGGATAAACTTAATGATAGAAAACAAAAAAGACGCCCCTATAGTAGGAGCTTCTTCTATCATTACGCTTGTTGCGCGCTATATAATTCTTCAAGTGGCTTCATGATAATTTTGTTAACGTCAGTGATAACGATGTTTAAACGTTGCTCAGTTTCCATTAACTTTGTAATTTTTGCATCTTGTTGAATGCGAGCTACAACTTCTTGTGCTTTTTGGTTGTCTTCTTCTGTGATTTCTTGGCCTTGCATCATTTTCTGTTGTAAGCCAAGTTGCATCGTACGGAACTCTTCAAATAAGTTCTTTGACTCTGCATCTCCTTGTACTGCTGCGTAGCTTGCTTTTAATGTTTGGAAATCTTCGTTTTCAGCGATTGCTTTTTGTAATTCATATGCAACATCATGAATGTTTTTTGTCATTTTATTTTTCCTCCTTTAGAAGGCTAGCGCTTTTCGCCCGCACTGCCTTTTAAGTGCTGTTTATACGCACCTCTTCTTACCATATCAAACTATGCAAGAGATGTGAAGAAATTTCACTTTTATTTCTATGTACCCATCTTTATTACTTAAGGAACAAGAGCAACAATCCTTGCATAAATCCAATCGTTCCTCCTAATAATGCCCCTAAATACGTAATCATTTTCAACTCATTTTTTGTAATAGACAATACAAGATCTTCTAATCTTTCTGTAGAAAATGTAGATACTTCTTGCTGGACAATTTCCGCAAGGTGTAGATTTTCCAATATACTTCCGGTGTTTTCTGTCCCCCACTTCAAACATTTCTGCATCAGGCTAGGAACCACTTTTTCAATGATTGTTTCGCGAACTGGCTCACATACTTGCTGAACAGACTGATTTAAAAATTTACTCACTGTTTCCTCTACTTTAACCGCTGACAATATGGAGCTCACAATCATTTCTTTCTCTACAAACGTTTCTAATTCTTTTACATCTCTTCCTTTTAACTTTTCCCACTCTTTTTGCAGTACATCGCTTAAAAGCTGCTTCGTTCCATCTTGTCCTAAAAACTTAATTACTTCCGGCTGCACACGATCCACTAAACTTACATTCCCTAAAAACATACCAACTAAGTTAAGCAACGTTCCCCTGGAAGCGAAAAAATCATCAATCATTTTTGAAAGACGTGCCTTTCCTTCTTCACTTTCGAAAAAGCTAATTCCTCTTTTCAAAATAAAAGACGCTACATTTGGAATCGCATTCTCTACTTTTTCATGAACAGAATGAGGTAAAGCTTGTTCCCATGTATATGTATAGTACTCTGCTAAAAATGCATGAATTTTTTCTGTAATAACATGTTCGATTTTTTGAGTCGCCTCTTCTTCTACATGTGTTAAATTCCATTTTTCTAACATATCCCGTAACGTTTGTTCATTCGTAATTACTTTATCCACTTCCACTTGTGCCCAGCGAACTAAACTGGCTTGAAACTCTTCATTTGTTAGTTTCTTTCCGATTCCTTCTGGTGTTAACAAATGGTCTACAACCATTTTCCCTAATTGAACAGCGAGCTCATCCCGGCGCTTCGGAATTAATCCTGGCGTAAATGGAACTTGAAACTTCCCAATATAAATAGGACGATGAGGACGAAACAACATTTTTATTGCTAAATGATTCGTATATCCTCCAATAATCGCCCCAAGTCCTGTCGTTGTTAACATATTCAACCATATATTCATCATAATCAACCTTTCACTTCTCCAAAACTATAGCATATCATCATACGGACAAAAGTATAATGGTATAAAAATGTATTTGCAATATATAGCTTCGCCTATTATGCAAACATCTTGTTAATAAAGGAGTGATTTCGTTGGTTCTTGGTCTTTTAACTTCTCAATTTCATCACGAGCAAATGTATTACACCGAAATCGCTAAACGAGCCCGTCTATATCATAACGTCGTCGCCCAATTCACACCGTTTAGCATTGACTCAAAGACTGACCTTATTTCCGGTCTTATTTACGATACAGATACGGGAAATTGGATAGATCAAACCTTCCCCATTCCTTCATATATATATGATCGTTGTCATTTCAAAAAGGATGAGGAATTCCAACAAGCAAAAACAATTATTCATTCATTACACAAACGTTCTTCCACTACTTTTTTAAATAACACGCTTATTAATCCAAGCGATTTGCACAATCTTTTTCTTACTAACAAACGTCTTTCCCCTTACATACCAAAAATAAAAAAAGGAACCGTACAAGGAATTTTCAAATTACTACTAGAAACAAGAGATATCATTATAAGACCACTCAATATACATTCCAATGAAAACTTATATCGAGCCACTTACAAAAATAAAACATTTCATATCGATACAATAAATGAACAGCATCATACTTCTACTCAATTCAAACGGACAGATGACTTTATATCATGGTGCAAATCGAACGTACACGCATCCCATTATATGATCCATCCAATGTTACAACCTCCAAATCAACTATCCTATCCAATTCATATTCGAACCATTATGCAAAAAAATAAAGAACAGAATTGGGAAGTACTTGGTCAATTCATACAAAAGTCTTCATTCCCAGCGCAATTTTTACTTTCAGTAACAGAGCGGTCCATGTTACATCCATTTTCCAAAATTAAATATTTGCTTTCTTCAACTGGTGTTCAATTATTGAAAGATGCTTTACATGATGTTGTAAATGAAGTGTTTAAAACACTCGATCAGTCCTATTCGTCATTATTTGAATTAGAGCTTTCTACCATTATGGATCAAAAAGGTGCCATTTGGCTTATGTACGTCAATACGATGCCGTCTTACGAAGTCTATACTGGTTACAACGACGAACTGGCTGAACAAATTTTCCACGGCCCATTAAAGTTTAGCCGATTTACACCATAACGAAAGGAGGCGAATCCCCGTTGAAAGAGCACATATATACATTAATCATTTCAGATGAGCATCCAAATAGTATTACTTTACCTTACGTTTTTTCTATTACACCACCAATTACATCACTTTCCTTTGGTGTACGTTATATCACATGTGAAAATATTAAAATTCATTATTCATTTACTCGAGAAATCACTATCGGAAAACAAATTGCAGAAAAACTTTTACTTCCAGACTCAACAACAATCCATGCCCTCACACAAAATGAAACAATCATTTTCGGCCCATTAATCGGGATTTTCACAACTGGTTTTAACGATGAATCACCTACACCTTTAGGAAATCGTTCAACTTCTCTCGGCGAGTTACTAACACCGCCATTCACATTACGACCATTTGTATTTGTCTTTGGCGTTCAACATATAAATTGGGAGGAAGAAACAATTGAAGGATACTTCTTTCAAGAAGGAAAATGGGTAAGAAACAAAGTCCCTTTACCAAATGTCATTTACGACCGATTACCGAATCGCCAAGCAGAAAATTACAAACCTATCGTAAGAGCAAAGAAACGATTACAAGGTAAATATGCAATTCCATGGTTTAATCCAGGGTTCTTCAACAAATGGGAAGTTCATCAACTTCTAATAAAAGAAGATTCGATTAAGCCATTCTTACCAAAAACAGAAGCGTTTCAACATTTTGAACAAGTAGAACGACTTCTTGGTTCGTATAAGTATATTTATATGAAACCAATACATGGTAGCTTCGGAAGAAACATTCATCAAATACTCTATTCTCAAACTGAGAATTGCTACTATTGTCGTTATCGTGAAAATGACCAAAATAAACTAAGAAAGTATCAATCATTAGAAACACTTCTGAACCATGTATTAAAAGGACATGATTTAAAAAAGTTTATCGTACAGCAAGGTATCTCGCTGCTCCGCTTCGAAGGGCAACCCGTCGATTTTCGTATTCATACAAATAAAAACCATTTTGGCAATTGGGTAGTTAGTGCAATTGTCGCCAAAATCGCTGGAAAAGGTAGCTTAACGACTCATGTAAATAGCGGTGGTGATACAAAATTACTGCAAGAGCTTTTTCCAGATTCAACGAAACAAGTTCAAATTGAAAATAAATTAAAACATACCGCCTTACAAATAAGTTACGCGCTCGATGAACAAGTAACCGGCAACATTGGAGAAATTGGTTTTGATATTGGTTTGGACACGATGGAAAACCCTTGGTTATTTGAAGCAAATTCTAAACCTGGGCGAACTGTATTCCAAGATGAAAAGTTAAAAGAACAAAGTGAACTGACGCGCCAATTATTTTACGAATATGCCATCTACTTAACTGAACATTCTTTGCGTGATTCAAAAGAAAAAATGTCTCAAATAAAATCGGGGCCTGTATCAAACACCGAAAATATCCCTTCTCCTATGATTAACTCACAAATACAAAAACAAAAACTTCCACCTCATTCATAAGGTGGAAGTTTTCTATTTACACAAGTTTCACTACAACCTCTGTTTCCACATTACATACTCCGCAATAAAAAACATGTTTGCAATACTCCTGTGAATTCTTATGTGTTAAACCATCTACCGCATTTAACAATTCCTGATCCATATACGCACTGTAATCATCTATGTAATCTACAGTTTTCCCATAATCTTGGAGTATACCTTGGCAATTTTGACAAGAATATGTTTGTGATTCTAATGCGTTGCAAAGCGGGCAAATTCCCATCATGATTCCTCCATACGTTATCGTTTAAAAACAATTAAAAAGCCTCTTTTTTAAATTGAAGAGAGCACCTAGCCATGCATAAGAGCGGTTAGTTCCTTTTCCTGCCCTATCTCGAGTTAAAACAGAGATACACAGTTGATGCCGATTTAATTTTTATCCCGTTATTTGCCGGGCAGTAAACGCCTGATTGGTGAAGGCTAATAATCAGTGAGGGATGAACACCTCCACTGATTAAAGTTTCACTTTATTTTACTAAGCTATAAGCATAGCTGATTATACATAGAAAATTAACGCATATGATTTCGCTCTTAGTTTAGCCTTCTTTCTTAAAAATACAACGATTACTCTTATTTCATAATTTACGAAATGATGAAATATTTTTTACAAAATTTACAAATTATTATTTTGTATATCTTTCTAGGTAACATCCATACTATGAGTACAAACTTAATTACCGATGGATTAGCGCCAAACGGGGCGATAATCTGGTTCAAATCCAGCTAGTCCAACCAAAAAAATTTTTATAACTCTAAGGAGGATATATTCCTATGGCAAACCAAAGTTCTTACAATCAATTAGTAGTACCAGGAGCAACAGCTGCAATCGATCAAATGAAGTACGAAATCGCTCAAGAATTTGGTGTACAATTAGGAGCAGATTCTACGGCTCGCGCTAACGGTTCTGTTGGTGGAGAAATTACAAAACGTTTAGTTGCAATGGCTGAGCAAAGCCTTGGCGGATTCCAAAAATAAATATACATGGCAAAAAGGTCTCAGGGCATATGCCCTGAGACCTTCCTTAATTTATTGCAACATTTGTAAAAACTTCTTCGTTCGTTCTTCTTTTGGATTTGTAAATACATCTTCTGGTGTACCTTGTTCGACAACGACACCGCCATCCATAAAAATAACACGGTTCGCAATTTGATGAGCAAAGCGCATCTCATGCGTTACAATGACCATCGTCATTCCTTCTTTAGCAAGTTCTTTCATAACCTTTAAAACTTCTTGAACTAGCTCCGGATCAAGTGCTGATGTTGGCTCATCAAATAGTAAAACTTCTGGCTCCATCGCAAGCGCACGAGCGATTCCAACGCGCTGTTGTTGTCCGCCTGATAATTGGAACGGATATAAGTTTACTTTATCCGCAAGACCAACTTTTTCAAGGAAGTAGTTTGCTTTTTTCTCCGCTTCTTCTTTCCCCATCTTTTTCACTGTAACGAGCCCTTCCATTACATTTTGAAGTGCTGTTAAATGAGGAAATAGATTATGGTGCTGGAACACCATACCTGTTTGCGTACGAAGATTTACAATATCTTTCTTCGATACTTTTTGAGAGAAATTAAGCTCTTTATTACCGATGCGAATGTTACCAGCGTTCGGCGTTTCTAGCACATTGAGGCAACGTAAGAATGTCGTTTTACCAGATCCAGATGGCCCGATAATAACAACCACTTCGCCCTTCTCAACTGATAAGTCTATATGTTTTAGTACGGTATTATCTCCGAAACTTTTTTGTAAATGTTGAATTGAAATCATAAAAACAAAAACTCCTTTTATGAAAGGGTTATTTTAGAGTATAACGTTCTGAACGTTTTTCTAATATTTGTTGCACGATAGATAATAAGAAGCAAATTACCCAATAAATTAGACCTGCTTCGAAATAAACAATTAAAAACTCATAGTTCATTGCCGCAATTTCCTGCGCTTTTCGGAACATTTCTGTTACTAAAATTAGCGATGCTAATGAAGTATCCTTCACTAAACTAATAAATGTATTCGAAAGCGGTGGGATTGATACACGCGTTGCTTGCGGTAAAATAACACGTTTTAATGCTTGCGGATATGTCATCCCAATTGTGTAAGCTGCTTCCCACTGTCCTTTCGGGATTGAAAGGATAGAAGCACGAATAATTTCAGATGCATATGCACCGACATTTAATGAAAAACCAACAATTGCTGCTGTATATGGCTCAACCTCAATATTAAGAGTTGGAAGACCATAGAAAATAATAAATAACTGTACAAGAAGTGGCGTTCCGCGAATGATAGATACATAGATACGAGCAATCCATTGTAAAATACGACTACCTGAAATACGCGCGAGCGCTGTTAACGTCGCAAGTATAATACCGATAATAAATGTAATAAGCGTTAACGGAATTGTCGTAAAGACAGCTTCCTTCAGCATAGGCGTGAAGGAAGTCTGCATAATATCTATCCATGTAGACAATCGATCTGAGACGACTGCACTACTTAGAAACATTTTCACCGAACCATTTTTTCGTTATTTTATCGTACGTACCATCTTTTTTCATATCTTCTAACGCTTTATTTACTTCTTGTACAAGTTTGTCGCTACCTTTACGGAATAAGAATCCACTTTGTGATGCTTCTTTTTCTGTATCTACAATTTTAATTTTTGCATCTTTCTTCGTTTCTAAATAGTTTAACACTGATAATTTATCATTGATTGTGAAATCAACGCGGCCAGAACTTAATAATTCAGCTGCTTGGCTGAATCCTTCTACACCAACGATTTCCGCACCATTTTTCTTAGCAATATCTGCGTAGTTACTCGTTAAAGATTGTGCTGCTTTTAATCCTTTTACATCAGTAAATGTAGCAGGTTTATCTTTATCTTTCGCAATAACTAATGCTGCTGAAGAAGAAATGTATGGACTAGAAAAATCATATTTCTTTTGACGATCTTCACGAATACCAACTTCATTCGCAACCATATCGAAACGCTTCGCATCTACTCCTGCAAGTAAGCTATCCCATTGTGTTTCTTTAAATACAGGTTTTACACCTAAACGTTTTGCAACTTCTTCTGCTAATTCAACGTCAAATCCAGTTAATTTATTGTTTGTATCGTGGAACGTAAATGGTGGATATGTACCTTCTGTACCAATTACAAGCTCACCGCTTTGTTTTATCTTCTGTAACGCATCTTGACTAGCTGTATCTTTTTTCTCTTCTTTGCCGCAGCCCGCTACAATCCCAATCGCTAATGTAGTTACTGCAAGCACTGAAAATAATTTTTTCATGGTAGTAGTCCTCCAAGTATTCTGATAGGAATTCAAAATCTATATTGATTGTATGCAATTCCAAACAATTTTTCAATAAAAATGTTCTTATTTAGTTTATCCTTTTTCTTCATAATCAAACAAAATGGAAAAACACTTCTACATACAAAAAATAAGTAACATTTTTAAATATAGCATTTATAAGGAAAAAGGTAAAACAATACTTACTTATTTATAAGTTTTCCTTGCCGCGAAATATATCAACGTTTCAACAAGCTAATTGATCAAAAAAGAACTTGCGAAACTCGCAAGTTCTCCTCCATATTAAGCGCTTTGGTTTCCTTCCATTTGCGTTTTATACATATCGTAATAGCGCCCACGCTTTTTCATTAATTCATCATGCGAACCTTTTTCCAAAATCGTTCCTCTATCAAGCACAATAATTTGATCGGCGCTCTTAATTGTTGAAAGACGATGAGCGATAATAAACGTCGTTCTTCCTTTCTTCACAACTTCTAGCGCTTGTTGAATCATCGCTTCTGTCTCTGTATCAATGCTAGAAGTCGCTTCATCTAAAATTAAAATCGCCGGATCAAAAGCAAGTGCCCTAGCAAACGATATAAGCTGTCGTTCTCCGGTTGAAAGTGTACTTCCTTTTTCCGTAATTTCTTCATCTATGTTGTTTGCAAACCTTTCAGCACCAACATCACGTAATGCTTTTACGATGCGATCTTTTGAAATTTTTTCATTTTCTAAGCTGACATTGGATGCCACTGTCCCGCTAAATAAAAACGGATCTTGCAATACAATTCCCATATGTTCACGAGTTGCTTGTTTCGGCATCTCTTTCACATCATGGCCATCAATCGTAAGCTTTCCTTTTTGAAACTCATAAAACTGAAAGAGCACATTCATGATGGAACTTTTTCCTGATCCAGTGTGCCCAACAAGTGCTACTGTTTCCCCTTGTTTCGCTTCAAAAGAAATATTTTTTAACACTTCGTCTTTTCCATTGTAAGAAAACGAAACATTATCGAATTTCACATTTCCGTTTAGGCGAGGCATACGTTCTTCTTCTACTGCCTCTCCTTTTTCCTCTAGCAATTCAAAGACACGTTCTGATGCAACGCGCGCTTGCTCTAAGTTCGCAAGCTGATTCACCATGTTCGTAATTGGCGAGAATAATCGTGTTAAATAATCAACGAACGCATACAGTACTCCAAGTGAAATAATGCCTGTAGCACTTAATGACGCACCGCCGAAATACCAAATCACACCTGTGAAAGCAATATTTCTTAATACAGACACTAAATTATGTGAAGTTGCTGCATTTAAATTTAAAATTTTATTTTGATATTTAAAATAATCACCATTGAGTTCTTCAAATTCCTTCTTCGTTTCACGCTCTTGACGAAATGCTTGAATAATTGGCATCCCTTGAATCGATTCATTCACTGTTCCGTTAATATCCGATAAACGCGAACGCATTTTATGATTGTATACAGACGCATACTTTCTATACATAATCGCCCAAATAATTAAAATTGGGATGATAAGTAAACATAGCGCCGCCAGTTTTACATCAAGTAAAAATAACGCAACGAAAATCCCGATAATATAAATAATACTGGAGATGAATGTCGCAAGTACTGTTACATATAAATCACGAATCGCTTCTGTATCATTCGTTACACGCGAAACAATTTTCCCTGCTGGTAAATGATCGAAATAACGAATTGGCAACGTTTGTATATGAGAAAAAACATCCTCCCTCATAATTTGAATAATTTTGTTTGCTGCTTTCTGTAAGAAGAACTGCTTTCCGTATGCAAATAATGATACGACTACTAATAAAGCGAAATATCCACCACCGAGTAGTAATAGTCGGTTTATTTCTGGTTTATAAAACGCAAATACTTCTTCTTTCGTTAAGGCTTTCGCTTTATACACTTGCACTGCCTTACCACTTTGTACTGTAAGCATATCGTCCTTAACAGAACGAGTTCCTTCAAGCGTTATTTTATTCGGTACAAAATAGTATTGAAAACCAACTTGAATAACTCGGACCTCTTTCCCTTTTTGCTCACCTTGTTCAAAGCGATCACTTCGCTTATAAAAGGCGCCATTATATGAAACTGCATCCTCACTCTTCTCTGTTTCATACCAAGGTCTCTCTATTCCAACTATATGCTCATCAATCATCGTTTTTGCGACGAAAGGACCCGCGAGTTCTGCAATGACGAAAACAAATAGCATCGCCATCGCTGCAAAGATCGGCCCCTTCACTCTCATCGCATATTGAAACAATCGTTTTGAAACACTCATATTTTCACCCCGCTATCCGCACTTTCACTTTCACCTTGTTGTCTGTCGAACTGCTCAGCATACCAGCCCCCATTTCGAACGAGCGCTTCATGCGAACCTTCTTCAATAACCTCACCTTTATCCATAACGAGAATCCAATCAGCATGCTGTACCGCTGACAAACGATGCGTTGTTATAATCGTCGTCTTCCCGCTTCTTTCAGTTCTTATGTTTTCAATAATTGCCGCTTCAGTACGAGCATCAACAGCTGATAAAGAATCGTCCAAAATTAAAATTTCCGGATTTTGAATAACAGCCCTCGCAATAGAAATCCTTTGCTTTTGCCCACCTGATAAAGAAACACCTTTCTCCCCAACAAGCGTTTCTAAACCTTCTGGTAAAAACTCTAAATCTTTTTTAAACGCAGCTATTTCAATCGCTTTTTCAAGTTCTTCTTCAGTCGCTTCTCTGTTTCCAAATAAAATATTTTCCTTCGCTGTTTTTGAGAACAAAATGTGTTCCTGAGGTACATACCCAATCCAGCCAAGTACGTTATCATTCGTAATTTTATCTAGCTTCACATCAGAAACCGCAATATCCCCTTCTCCAAGTGGATATTGACGAAGAAGCTGACGAACGAGCGTCGTTTTCCCGCTTCCTGTTTTCCCAACAACTCCAAGTGTCTCTCCTTGTTTTAATGAGAACGAAACATTTTTTAAATTTGTTTCAATTGATGAAGGATATGAAAAAGTAACGTTATCAAATTGAATGTAATCTGGCTCTTGTACAACCTTTGGATCTTTCGGATTCTTTACATCCGGTTCATAAGCTAACGTTTCATTCACACGATCTAACGAAGCATTTCCTCTTTGCATAACATTAATCAATTCACCAATTGCAAACATCGGCCAAATCATCATCCCTAAATAGACGTTAAAAGAAACGAGCTCACCGAGTGTCACCTTTGATTGGAATACGAGATATGCACCGTACACTAAACCAATTAAATAACTAAGACCGACGAGCATTTTCACAGTCGGCTGGAATAATGCATCGATTTTTGCTACTCTCATATTTTTCTCGTATACGTCATCTCCTAAATGATGAAACCTTTCTTGATCAGCATTCTCCTGTACATAGGCACGAATAACGCGTACACCCGCAATTGATTCAAGCACTTTATCGTTCATATCTCCGAACGCATCTTGCGCGACTGTAAATCGTTCATGCAATTTCTTTCCGTATCTATTCATCGCATACGCCATAATCGGAAGCGGTATAAGCGCAGCAAATGTTAACTGCCAACTTATTGTAAATCCCATCATAAAAACGATTGTAAGCATATATAGACTAGAATCAACGAGCGTTAATATACCAAAACCAGCTGTCATGGAGATTGCTTTTAAATCATTTGTCGCTCTCGCCATTAAATCGCCAGTACGGTTTTTTTGATAAAACGTTGGTGTCATCTTGAGTAAATGCCCCATAAATTTTGAACGCATCGTTTTCTCAAGTACGAACGCACCGCCAAATAGTTGGTGCTGCCAAATGAAAGTAAGCACATACCCACCAATCGTTACTCCAAGTAAAATAAAAATATATTGCATAATCGCCTCGTTCGTTAAGGCTCCTGTTTTAATATTATCAATTGTAATCCCTAACACTTTCGGAGGAATTACCTCTATCACGTTTACAATTAAAAGCACCCCAATTGCGATACTGTACCTTCTCCAATGCTCCCTAAAAAACCAGCTTAACTTTAGTAATACTGAAAACAATATAACCTCTCCTTTCTCGTTTTCGTTTGATTCACATTTCTTTATCCGCTATCCAAACCCATCACATTTACATTTCGTAAGCCATACAATTTCATCACATTTTTCCACCTTCCAAATATTTATTTTAAGTAACCATACAAAGTATGGAAACAAGGAAAATAAACAAAAAAAAGCATACCGCCGCTTGACGATATGCAAAAGAATGCATAAAAGCGTACGTTACGATATACGCAACGTACGCTTCTCATAAGACAAAAAGGTCCTATATATCCGCACGGGTTGCGTAATGATATGAATGTTTTCCACCGTTTAACAGAGCTAAGCCCATTACATTTACGATTACAATCATTACGCACACCCCCTTCATTTATTTTCCATTTATAATCTTACAACTTTATTGAGTATTCTGTCAATTATTTTTTTACATATAAAATTAAAATACACAATGAATCCATTTGAAATAAGAGAATCTTCTGTAAGAAAGGGCATACAAAATAAAAAAATAATAAGAAATCGTTTTCACAAACATTTCATTTGAAAAATATTATCAAACCACCTACAATCACCTTATACTCACTCTTACAAGTTGCTATTTTAGGAGGACTAATCATGACAACTAGCAATACGTACAAATTTTATTTAAACGGAGAATGGAGAGAAAGCTCTTCAGGTCAAACAATCGAAATTCCATCTCCATACTTACACGAAGTAATTGGTCAAGTACAAGCAATTACTCGTGGAGAAGTAGATGAAGCAATTGCATCTGCAAAAGAAGCTCAAAAATCATGGGCTGACGCTTCTCTACAAGATCGCGCAAAATACTTATATAAATGGGCTGATGAGCTCGTAAATATGCAAGATGAAATTGCCGATATCATTATGAAAGAAGTCGGTAAAGGATATAAAGATGCAAAAAAAGAAGTTGTTCGTACAGCTGACTTCATTCGTTACACGATTGAAGAAGCTCTTCATATGCACGGAGAAAGCATGATGGGCGATAGCTTCCCTGGCGGAACGAAATCTAAACTTGCGATTATCCAACGCGCACCACTTGGTGTTGTATTAGCGATCGCACCATTTAACTACCCAGTAAACTTATCTGCTGCAAAACTTGCACCAGCATTAATTATGGGTAACGCTGTTATTTTCAAACCAGCAACTCAAGGTGCAATTAGCGGTATTAAAATGGTTGAAGCACTTCATAAAGCTGGCCTTCCAAAAGGGCTTGTAAACGTAGCTACAGGACGCGGTTCGGTAATTGGTGACTACTTAGTAGAACACGAAGGCATTAATATGGTATCGTTCACAGGTGGTACAAACACAGGTAAACATTTAGCGAAAAAAGCTGCGATGATTCCACTTGTATTAGAACTTGGTGGTAAAGACCCTGGTATCGTTCGTGAAGATGCTGACTTACAAGATGCTGCAAACCATATCGTAAGCGGTGCATTCTCTTACTCTGGTCAACGTTGTACAGCTATTAAACGTGTACTTGTACACGAAAACGTAGCGGACGAGCTTGTTAGCTTATTAAAAGCGCAAGTAGCTGAGCTATCAGTTGGATCTCCAGAACAAGACAGCACAATCGTTCCATTAATAGACGACAAATCTGCTGACTTCGTTCAAGGTTTAGTTGACGACGCTGTTGAAAAAGGTGCAACGATCGTTATCGGTAACAAACGTGAGCGTAACTTAATTTACCCAACATTAATCGACCACGTAACAGAAGAAATGAAAGTTGCTTGGGAAGAGCCATTCGGCCCAATCCTTCCAATCATCCGTGTTTCTTCAGATGAACAAGCAATTGAAATTGCTAACAAATCAGAGTTCGGCTTGCAAGCAAGTGTCTTCACAAAAGACATTAACAAAGCATTTGCAATTGCTAACAAAATCGAAACTGGTTCTGTTCAAATTAACGGACGCACAGAGCGCGGCCCTGACCACTTCCCATTCATCGGTGTAAAAGGTTCAGGTATGGGCGCACAAGGTATTCGTAAGAGCCTTGAGTCTATGACACGCGAAAAAGTAACTGTATTAAACTTAGTTTAATCTTATATGTAGAAGCTGATCTAGTTTTAGATCAGCTTCTTTTTATACAATTTAGTTCACGAGTTGTTTTTCCATAGGTAAATTCACACATTCTACAGAAATTTGATACCCTAGCCATCGCTCAGCAATATGTTCAAATGATGAAACAGAGCCTGTCGTAAAAAATCGATGCTTTGGATTAAGATTGTCAGACAGAATTCCTTTGTGCTGTAAAATGGTGCTTAACTCTATCGCTGTTTCTTCTGCAGAACTAATAATCGTCACAGCCTCTCCTAACTCCTTTTTTATATAGGACTCTAACAGTGGATAATGCGTACACCCAAGAATTAACGTATCTATATCTTCTTTCGTTAATGGCAGTAAACCTTGTTTCACTTGCTGCATTACATATGCTGTGTCTTCTAATTGATTTTCTACAACTGTAGCTAAAGTCGGACATGCATGACTATGCACTTCCAAATATGTATCCAGCTCGTGTAATGCTTGTTCGTACATATTAGATTTTATCGTACCTACAGTTCCAATTACTCCAATTCTCCCTTTCTTTGTCACTTTAATTGCAGCTCTTGCTCCCGGATGTATAACGCCAATAACTGGAATAGAAAGTGCTTCTTGCAAATCAGTCAATGCAGCAGCTGCACCAGTATTACATGCTACCACTAAAGCTTTTAATGGAAACTGCTTGAGGAACTCAACCATTTCAAATATGAAAGATTGTACCTCCTCTACACTTCTTGGCCCATACGGACAACGCTCATTATCACCAATATAGTAAATGCTCTCTTTAGGCAATTGACGCATAATCTCACTCGCAACTGTTAATCCCCCAACTCCCGAATCTAACACACCTATTACTGAATGTTTATGACATGTAGACATATACTTCATCCCCTTTTCAATCATCTAGCGCTAATAACATTTATTATATTATGAAAATTCAATATTACATAATAATCCCTCTCCCTTTTAATCACAAACTCTTCTCTATAATCTGATTATTGCTATATCCATTGACGTATAAAAATTCATTTGTTACTCTTAAATACGTTAATTTAATATTTAAATCCTCATTCGTATCTCGGTGAGGTAGAGGTTGCAGTCATTAAGAGTATCATTTCAGGAGATGTAGTGGCATTGATGAAGAAATGAGAAAGGAATGATTGCCGAAGTAAGTCGTGTCCACCATGCACACTTGCTGGGTCTGCATTTAATAAGTGCAGAACTGTCACAAACGTTTCGTTTGTGGAGAGCTATCGAGAGGTATGTCGTGGGTTTCTTATAAGATAGAAAGCATGTAGCGGCAAATTACGTGCTTTTTTTGTTTTGTTTGGAACTTCTCTTCCCTAATCGGAAGACATACATATCTCCTCGCTTGACTTGGTTATACTAACTTTGGAGGTATTTTCTATGCAACAAAAAAAATGGGGCTTTTGGGTACTAACAGCTTTCGTTGTCGGTAACATGGTTGGCGCTGGTATTTTCATGGTGCCAAGTACGTTGGCACAAACAGCTAGCCCTCTCGGTGTTACTTTAGCTTGGTTAACAACAGGGTTTGGTGTTTTAATGCTAGCTCTTGTTTTCGGTAATTTAGCAATTCGTCGTCCTGATTTAACGACAGGACCACAAAGTCATGCATATGCTTTATTCTCATCACCAAAAAAGAAAAAAATGGCTGGTTTCAGCATAGTATGGGGATATTGGGTTGCAAACTGGGCAAGTAACGTTGCCATTATCACATCTTTTGCGGGATATTTATCGCTCTTCTTCCCGATTATGAAAGATACACGACTATTGTTTTCAATCGGCTCTTTCAATATAGAAGTTGGAAAACTAATTACATTTACTATTTGTTCTGTCTTACTATGGGGCACACATTTAATTTTAACAAACGGTGTAAACGGCGCTGGGAAATTAAACTTCCTTGCAACAACAACGAAAGTAACCGGATTCCTTCTATTCATCATTGTTACGTTATTTGCATTCGAAGCTTCAAAATTTGGGCAATGGTACACACCGATGATCGATAAAGAAGGCGTATCACATGGTCTCCTTTCACAAGTAAACTTAGCTGCTCTTACAACACTTTGGGCATTTATCGGGATTGAATCAGCCGTTCTTTTATCAAACCGAGCTACCTCTCCCAAAACGGTAAAACGTGCGACTGTTGCTGGTTTACTAATAACAGTTGCAATTTATTTAGGAATTACAATTTTAACAATGGGTGTACTTCACGTTGATAAATTACAAGCTTCTGAACGTCCATTAGCAGATGCATTAAACGCTGCAATGGGTCACGGCGGCGGGAAACTTATGGCATTACTTGCTCTTACTTCCCTATTCGGTTCCATATTAGGCTGGATTTTATTAAGCTCAGAAGTACCTTATCAAGCAGCAAAAGAAGGTTTCTTCCCTTCCTTCTTCGCAAAAACAAATAAAAAAGGAAGTCCAATTCATTCACTACGATTAACAAACATTATGTCGCAAGTGTTCTTATTCTCAACATTATCAGGAACCATTGCGGAAGCTTATACATTCGTTATTACCGTATCAACACTGGCCTATCTCATTCCATATCTCGTTTCACCAATCTTCCAGTTAAAACTAGTCGCAACTGGTGAAACGTATAAAAATGAAATGCGGGCAAGAATTACAGATGGCATAGTCGCAGTTATCGCACTTTGCTATGCACTATGGGTTATTAAAACAGGCGCATCCGATATTAAAACATTCCTTCTCGGAATTGGTCTATTCGTAATTGGCTTTGCCTTCTATCCATTAATGAATCGTGATCAGAAAAAAAATAAAGAAAAGAAAAACGAGCAAGTTGCGTAACGCAATTTGCTCGTTTTTTGCTTAATAAAACATATATAATAGAAAAAAGAGGTGAAAAACATGTCAATCGAATCACTATGGAGCTCTCGCTTTCAACAACATATTCAAAATGCCATCACATATTTTGCACGTATGATTAACGGTTTACTATATAGCTTCATCTTCGTCTCATGTGTAGGTGCATATTATTACGCCAAGTTTCTTAAAACGGATCCTTCTAAAGGAATATCTTTATTACTCATCACAATCGTACTTACACTCATTATAACGAGATGCCCAATTCGCACATTTATTCAAAAACCTGACGCCGTCTATTTACTAGCACTAGAAGAGAAATTAACATCCTATTTTAAAAAATCTCTTCTATATAATTACATCATTCAGCTTTTCCCGCTTATATTTACGTTCCTTATTATCGTACCTCTTGCCATGCAATCATTACAATTAACTGTACCTTTTTTATGTACAATCTTTATCATTTTAATGGTTATTAAAGGCTGGAACATATACATACATTGGGTATGGCGTGATAGTCATGAAAAAAACATATGGCTTATCATTCGTATTGCTTGTAACGCACTTATCATTTACATGCTGTTTTATGTTGCAAATATCATTGTGCTAGGCGGCTTACTATTACTTCTTGCTTTCCTACTTCTATATACGAAAAAACAACCTACAAAACGAATACCGTGGGATTACATAATCGAACAAGAAGAAAAATTGGACATACGCTTTTATCAATTCGCTAGCATCTTTACTGATGTGCCGCAACTAAAAAAACAAGTAAACAGCAGAAAATGGCTTACAAATTGGATCGAACCTTTACTACATAAAAAACGAGCAACGTTCTTCTATTTACATACACTAGCGTTTTTACGTGGTAATGATTATTTCGGTATATATATTCGCTTAGGGTTAATCGGTGCTTTCACCCTATATTTTGTTCCGAATATATACGTAAAAGGTGCTATCGCTTATGTCGTGCTATATATGATTTCTATGCAGCTTCGTTCTCTGTGGAAATATTTTTCGGGAAATATTATTGTAGCATTATATCCAATTACTATTGAAGAAAGAATGAATCAATTTCTCAGCTTAATTTTCATCTTAATAAGCATTCAATTAATCGTTTTTTCGGCTGTTGTACTTGTTGCTACAGGACAATTACTACATAGTTTGATCATTGTAGTAATTGGGATGCTCTGGATTAAATTTATTATCGTACCAAAAACGAAGAAGAGGATTTCTTCATTTTAACGAAAAAGAGGCTGCACATCACAGCCTCTTTTTTCGTCCCAAAATTTCTAATCACTTTTCATAGGCAGTTCTCATATAGTGAAAATGACTATATAATTCCTATCCATAAGTTAAATAATGATTTCGCACATACAAAATAAATAGATGGGAGCCCTATTATGAATACCAATCCAAATTTAGCTGAAGTTGATCCGTTTTAAAAATGATATAAAAAGCGCTTCTCATTATAACTGATTCGCTTTTTATATCATTTCACTTTATCCAATCTGAGAAACCTTCCCTTCATCTTGATATTTCTCTTTCCCTATCGCCTTCATAAATAATAAAATACTGCTTATACCAACAATAAAGTACAGAGCACTCATGCCCCAAGATGCAATAAATGAACCTAACATAACTCCTAATGCCCCGTTCATTTTTGCAAATTGAAAGACCATTCCGTTAATCGCCATATAAGAACCTCTTGCCTCATCCGGCACCATATCCGCCATAATAGATTGACGAACCGGCACATACATTATCTCTCCTACCGTTTGGAAAAGCCCAGCAATTAATAAGATCCATAAGCTATTGCTCGTTCCGAGTATTGTAAATCCAATTGTATAAATGAATAACCCTACATATAAGATTTTTAAATCGTTGAAGCTTTTCAGCATTTTAATAAGAAGCGCTGAACATAAAACAATTAAAATTGTATTCTCTGCTGAAATCCAGCTCAGCATTCGAATCCCCGTTAAATCAAACGTAAAATCATTACCGAAGAAAAAATGCACCGTTTCAAATTCTTTCTGCAAGCGTACTCCTAAGTAATTATTAATTTGAAACTCTAAAGATAATGTACATATACTTGCTGCACAAAAAATTAAAAACGCTTTATCTTTCATCACAACTTTATAACTATCTGCCATATCTTTTAATACATTTTTCTTCTCTACTGTTTTTCTTGCCACATACACTTCTTCCATATATACAGCCATCACATATAAAGTAATGATCGCAACAGCCGTTAATACGATAAACAATTGTAATCTATAATTTTCAAATAGTAACCCGCCAAATATTGCTCCAATCGCAATTGACAAGTTAATAGCCCAATAGTTAATACTGTACATCACTTTTCGATTTTCAGGTGTACTCACATCGATTAACATCGCTTCAGTCGCGGGATTCATAAGTCCAGATCCTAGGCTATTCACCAACATAAACAAAAATGTTAGCCACGGTGAATCTACATAATCTGAATTTGCAATTCCCATACAAGCAATGGAAATGACTTGTATACTTTGACCAATAATCATTACTTTTTTACGACCAAGTCGATCACCAACATATCCACCATATAAACCGATAATTAAAGAAGCTAACACATTGATGAGTAACAAAGCCCCAGCAAGTGCACTACCTAACTTGATTGAAAAATAAATCGCCATAAATGGAAAAATCATTGTGGACACAGTACGTGTTAAAAACGAAGTTATAATTCTAATTTTTATATTTCGATGCATGCTCCAAAATCCCATTGTTTCCCCCTCCTTATGTTTATTCATTTTACTTTGAAAAAGAGGAAGAAAAAGGTTAGAATATTCTAAAGAGTTTCCCCTTTTATTATAGAAGGAAGTGTATATATGAAAATTATGGACTATTACATTCGTTTAAGATTACATGTACAAGACCAACAACATATACGAAATAGCTTACAAGAATTAGCGGATGTTTTATATTGCAGTACGAAAAACGTGAAGATTTTATTAAAGAAAATGAATGAGGAGCAATTAATTAAGTGGACACCAGGGAGAGGTCGCGGGAATAAAACAGAAATTCTATTTATACATAGTTTCGTAGAAGCGATTGAATTCTATACAGATGAACTGTTAGCGCAAGAAAAATTAAAGGATATCTTTCTTCTTTTAAAAGAGCCACTGCCTCTCGCACTTCATAAAAACATTGAAGGTAAACTCCATCATCATTTTGGCTATGAACCTTCAAATGATATGTATGATATATTAAAAATCCCCATATCACGAAAAGTAATGCCACTAGATCCGGCTTTTGTGGCTGTCACAACAGAGAGCCATCTTACTAGTCAAATTTTTGATACGTTAGTCGTTTATAACGATGCTACCGAAAAAATGGAGCCGCACATTGCGCATACGTGGGAATTAAGTAAAGACCAGCTTACATGGACTTTCTATTTACGAAAAGATATACATTTTCATAATGAAGCGGTTTTAACTTCTAAAGATGTACAATTTTCATTTGAAAGACTAAAGCAAGTTCAATCTCCTTTCGAATGGTTAACAGAAGAAATTGTTCAAATTGAAACACCGTCACCACTACAAATTCGATTCCATTTAGCAAAACCGAATTTATTTTTCTTACATTATGTAAGTTCCATGCAACTCGCAATTTTACCGCGTGATGCAGCCATTCAAAATCATCACTACATAGGTACTGGACCTTTCAAACTTGCTCATTACTCTGAAGACAATATCATACTTGAAGCTTTCACCCATTATTTTAAAGAGCGAGCTTTACTAGACCGTATTGAGTTTTGGCGTATTCCAGATCATGTACAAATCGATGCTGATTATGAACTACCTAATGAAGAGGAAAATGAAAGGCATGATATACAAATAGAAGAAATAGGTTGTATTTATGCTAGCTTTAACTTTACAAAACCCGGTCCCCACCATGACATTTACTTTCGTAAAGCTTGGAGAGAAATATATGACGTTGAAACGATACTTCGTAACATAGAAGGCAGACGAACAATTGCTGCATCGAGCTTTTTCCCTGAAAGAAGTCGCCAAGTTCCTAAAAGGTCCTACTCTCTTGAAAAAGCGAAAGAGTATTTAAAAAAGAGCACATATAATGGAGAAACAATCCATATATACTTCTTCGCATTTAAAGATAGTGCAAACGACGCAAATTTCCTAAAAGAACGGTGTGAAAGTTTAGGTATACAATTAGAACTTCACCCCTTTCTCGTTTCAGATTATACGAATCGTTCTATCGATAAACACGCCGATATTATTTTAATGGGAGAAGTATTTGCTGCCGATCATGAAATTGCATTTTTAAATGTATTTAAAAATAAAAGCTGCTTCGTAAATCGTTTTATGGACCCGCACTATGAAAAACAAATTAACTGTTTGCTAGATACATTTTTACTAGAGGAAAATAAAGAAAAGCGTTATGAGCTCCTGTATGAGATTGAAGAGTTTTTACAAGCAGAACACATCATTTTATTTAACTATCACGTTTTAAAAAGAAAAACATATCCTTCTGCTTTAAAAAACGTAACAATTGATTCATTCGGTTGGGCGAATTTTGCGAAGTTATGGATACAGCCATCCCTGCGTTAAAATGCGAAGTTTTTTATAAAAGGAGACGAACTATGAAAAGCAACCTAGAAAAAAGGCTTTCCTATCTATACACAGGTGAGTTATTTTCAGTCATTACTTTTATTTTTACAAGTTACTTACTTAATTATGCTTATCCTACATTACATTTATATTCCCTATACTCTTTTTGGGTCTCATTTCTTCTTTTAGAGTTTCTCTTACTACAAGGGACGGTTTACTGGTACGTAAAGTGGAAACGACTAAAAAAAGAGCAAACATCTGTTACACCTATTGTGATTATTCAATATTTAAAAATGCTAAAAAAGATAAATATCGGATTGATTATCACAGGACTTATTATGTTTACTATTGATTTTGCAATTTGGTCTCCGCAATTACCTTTAGCTGGGCTATCATTTGCACTATTTGTTTATGTTTTTGCATTATTTGAGTATATTAACTATTATCATATTCAGCTTTCATATGATAACATCTCTGATATTAAATATTTGATAAAATCAAAAAAACTAAAACAGTCCTGTATAAGTAAAGATTTTCAACGTATTTCATGAAAGAGAAGGTACTACATCCTTAGTAGTACCTTCTTGCGCACAAAGATACAAACTATTATTTAATTACTCCATCTAAGTGATCTTTCAAGTTCAATAAATATTGCTCAATATCCGGATTCTTCACCACATCATAACAAGCAAAACTCTTTAACGGACTCATACCAAGAAACTTCTGCACGCGATGTAAATGACTAAGTGCTGATTCTAAACTTTCTCCTTCAAAGAACTTCGTCTTATCTCCGAATGCTTTTTCAGGTGCATTCCAAGTTGTAGAAAACATATGCTGCTTCCCGTTTAATAAACCACCTGTTCCGTATTCATCTGCACCTTTAAAGAACAAGCCATATTCATATACTTCATCCATATACGTTTTAAATAATCCCGGTACACTAAACCAGTAAATTGGTGTTTGATAAATCACAACATCGGCCCATAAAAACTTCTCTTGTTCTTCCTTAATACTATAGCCATCTTGAATCGTTGTTGTTTTCACATGATGATTCTCACTTAATACGGTTACCATATAATCTACTAACGTTCTATTTAATCGTCCTTCTTTCGTACCGTATTTTTCATGTCCATTTATAATAAAAATATTTTTCATCACTTTTCTCTCCCTTATATGATCTACTCTTCAGCTATTAAGCCGAGTTGCTGCTTCAGCGTAAGATTATCTTCTAAATGCCAATCTTCCGTTATCTTTCCGTCTTTCACATGCAAAATATCAATTGCAAAAAAATTGATTTTCTTATCATTATGCGTTCCTGTAAAAGAAAGACGAGCTGTTACTTTATCACCAACAACTAATAAGTCTTCAATCTCACAATGTATATTTGGAACGACTTTATGAAAATTTTGCGCCGCGAACTTTAATCCTTCAGTGCCTTGCGGACGACCTTTCGGTAATGTATTATCAAAGAAATTTTCCGTAACAGTCTGTGGAATAAGATCCTCTTTACCTGTATCCCAAAATGCATAAAAACGCTGCGCTGCATGCACGATTTCTGTCGCTTCCTTTTTATTTAGTGAAGGATCAATTGTCATTGCTTTTGGCTTTGGCATTTCTTTTAATAACTGGATTTCCGTTTTTTGTTCCCCGCTACATGCTACAAACACGATACAAATGACAAAAAAACTAAAGAACCCAAACAACTTTTTTATACTCATGGAAATCACCTCCTCCTCATACAAACCCTTTGTATTTCGTATTGCTATTGTATATGCACTAACTTCCTTTATGGAAGTAGTGATATTTTTTTCATATAGTTACCAAAAGTATAGTTTTGTGATACTATAAAGCAAATTCATCCGAAAAAATTTTATGGAGGCTAGTTCCATGAACAATATAGATCCAGTTAAATTAACGAAAGGTTTACCAGGCATACCTTGTCCTATCGCTAAAACTCTTGACGTAATTAGTACAAAATGGACGTTTTTAATCATTCGTGATCTTCTTATCGAAGGAACATTACGCTTTAGTGATTTACAAAAATCAATGGACGGTATTAGTCCGAAAACATTATCACTTCGACTAAAAGAATTAGAAGCACAAGGGATTATAACGAGAAAAGTATATCCAGAAGTTCCGCCGCGTGTAGAGTACACATTAACGGATAAAGGAAAGAAATTAGAAGGGATTTTTATTGAATTAAAACGGTTTGGATTAAGTTTATAAAACAAAAACCCCTTACCGTCGTAAGGGGTTTTATTACTTCGCGAAACTTTGAGCTAACTGCTTCTCTCTCCACATAAATGTAATGCCAAGACCAACTATTAAAACAACTCCTGAAAATGCATATGGATAATGAATATTTATATCAAATAATATTCCACCCATCGCCGGTCCTGCAATATTTCCTAAGCTCGTATACGTTGAGTTCATACCAGCAACGAATCCTTGCTCTTTTCCAGCTGATTTTGATAAAAATGTCGTTAAAGCTGGACGAAGTAAATCAAATGCTAAGAAAATAAAACAAGTAACGAGAAGTACAATCCAATAATTAAAGACTACAGTTGAAACGAATGCTAACACTGCTCCTACAACTAAACATATTTGAATTAATACTTTCTCACCGAACATGTCTACCAATTTTCCAAACATAAATACTTGCACAACTACCCCAAAGATTGAGCTAATTGTAATAATGGCAGCAATATCTTTCGGCGCGAAACCAAATTTATGATCAGAGAACAGGCTAAACACAGTTTCATATGCTGATAATCCAAATGCGAGTACAAATACAATAATAAATGCGATTGCATACATTGGATTTAATGATTTCTTTAAATCCCCGATAAAACTTGATTCTTTCGTATTAGCGGAAATCTCTGCAAGTTCTTCTTTCGTTAACGGCTCTTTCAAAATAAATATAGAAATCACGCATGCGACAAAAGCAATCACTGCTGCCACAAAGAATGGTACACGTATACCGTATTCTGCAATAAAGCCACCGATTCCAGGCCCTATAATAAACCCGGTACTAATAGCCGCTGAAAGATATCCCATCGCCTTTGGACGTTCCTGAATAGATGTAATATCAGCAACATATGCCGTAACACCCGGCATAATAAATGCAGCACTAATTCCACCTAACACCCTCGCTGCATAAAGCATCCACACATCTTTTCCTAATCCAAAAAGAAGCTCTGAAACACCAAAAATAAATAATCCAATGATTATCATTTTCTTCCTACCGTAAAGATCGACCCAACGACCCGTAATAGGTGAAGTAATAAGCTGAGCCATTGCAAATACTGCAACGAGATAGCCCATCGTCTTTCCTGTTAAATTCATATCATTCATAAAGGATGGCATAACCGGAATGATTAATCCAATCCCTAAAAAAGCGATAAATATATTACTCAAAAGAATGATCAATACCATCTTTTGTTCTTTTATCGATTTCTTCACTTTTTAACACCTCTTCCTGTAAGTTCCTCTCAAAAATAATGCCCAAGAAACTTTTTCTT
Organism: Bacillus hominis; assembly: GCF_030348325.1. NCBI lineage: Bacteria > Bacillati > Bacillota > Bacilli > Caryophanales > Bacillaceae > Bacillus > Bacillus hominis. The sequence continues at coordinate 814,021 of NZ_JAUCFS010000005.1, read as the reverse complement.
TATCCTGCTCTTTGCGGGCTAATAATGAATGAAGATGCCCTTCCACACATACATAAATACACGGTGAATGATTATCATTCAGTTTTTCATAGAAATGAACCTACCTTTTTAAGATAGGTTCACCTAACTGTTTTATCCCTATTAGTGTGGGCTAATAATCAGCGGGGAATGCCCCCACCGATTAAAGTTTCACTTATTTCTTTATATGTAGTGCATGTGTTAAAAAATCTAGTACTTCTGCCTTTTGTAGCTCGACTTGCTCATCATCTTTATGATCATATAAATAAACTTGTTCCGCTGCTGATTCAACAAGAGCGATAAATAGCTTTGCTGTTCTTTCTGCGTGAACCGAATCGCGAATTTCACCTGATTCTTTTGCCTCACTTAAAAATTCACTTAGCCATATATAAAGAGGCTCATATACAGCTTCCCATTCTTTTATATGTTCAGTAGATGCAAGGCCCGCATACATTAATGCTTGTATTTCACGATATTCAGCTATAAAATTAAACACTGCATCTATTACCTGCTCAACTTTACTTGAAAAAGGTGCATCGTTCTGTACTTTTTCTTTCACTGCAAGTATCATCTTCTCAACCATCACTTCTGCTATTGCAGGCATAACAGATAACTTAGAAGGAAAATATAAATAGAAAGTTCCTTGCGCAATACCAGCCAACTTCACAATATCAGAAATCTTCGTCTTTTCAACGCCCTTTTCCTGAAACACTTCAATAGCCGCAAAGACAATTTTCTCTTTTTTATTCATCATTTAAACCCTTTCACACACATATTGAATGACTGTCACTCATTTTATAAAATAACTAGCTGTACTGTCAATTATAGTGCACTTTTCATAATAAAAATCTCCCAACAAATCGTTAGGAGATAAAGTGAAATTATATCTTTAAGAAAGAGCCTTTAATCCAGTCACTCCGCATACAATAAGAGCCACACTGATAATACGTGCCTTACTTTTCGATTCACCAAACAGGAACATATTCAATAAAACTGCGCCTGCTGTTCCAATGCCAATCCAAACCGCATAAGCCACACTTACTTGTAAGAACAAGAAAGATGTGTATAAAAATGCGAAGGAAGTTGCAAATCCACCTATATAAATCGCCCCATTTGCTAACGTCTTATCTTTACTATACATTTTAAGGCCTATCACACCGACTATTTCACTAATTGCAGCACAAAATACGAAAAACCAACCCATTTTTAAGCAGCTCCTTCCATAGTTTCTTCCACCGTCTCTGCTTTATTATCAGCCAATTTTAAACCGATAACGCCTGCTACAACCATCACAATGAAGAATAATTTTCCTAAACTAAAACTTCCACCGAAAAGAAAAACATCCATTAAGAAAGTCCCTACAGTACCAGCCCCAGCAAACACCGCATATACTGTCCCTGTCGCAAGATGTTCACACGCTTTAGAAAGGAAATGAAAATCAACAGCGATAACTCCTACAATAATGACCCAATGCCACCAAGTATGAGCTGTATTAAAACCAAACACCCAAAAAACTTCAAAAATACATGTTAATATGACATATAACCAAGATTTATTTTTCATATCTCTCACCTTCTATTATTAAATGACTGACCATCAGTCATTTTTAATTAAAAAAATATAATCTCACGCTAACTACTATTTAAAAACTCAATATCATCCTCATTTATCCTTATATTTGTTCCGTTATTAAGCTAGCTACATATAAAAGTTGCTTATCTGCACTCTTTCACAAAAAATGACTGAATGTCATTCATAAATATTCTACATGACCAATTGATAACGTGTCAACAGCGAATTTTCATGCTGAATAAGGACAAAAGAAACAAAAATCCCCTCATCATATACATGTGAAGGGAGATTATAAAAAAATTTCAACTTGGCTGTATATTTTTCAATACTCTGTCAATAATGGTAGTAACAAAATATTTTCTCCATTCCCCCTTGGAGATCCCTTTGAATCGAGCAGTTGCTTTTAGCTAACTGCTCTTTTTTAATTTATCGGCACATTATAATAAAATACTCATAGATAAATTCCAAAACAAAGACCTGTACTCCCTTTTCAATATGCAACAAAGAACGAAATATTTTGTACGCTATTTACTTTCCAACGAGTCTTTGTATGCAATAATTTTATTTTCAAGCATCTTCTCTGTAATTACTAAGTTTTCTCTTTGAGTTTGAATAGATTTCCTATGATCTTCTAACAATTGCAAACGAGCCCCGGTTGTATGTTCACCTTCTGTATATAATCTAGCATATTCTCTTATTTTCGCTATCGGCATTTGTGTTTGTTTTAACTTCATTACAAACTGCAACCACTTTATATGTGACTCTTCATACAGTCTATTCCCATTTGCATCGCGATTTGCAATTAATATATTTTCCTTTTCATAATAACGTAATGTATGTGTGCTCACTCCTAATAATTTAGCTACCTCGCTAATTGTGTACATACTCAAACTCCTCCGCATGCCATTTATTCTCATATATTTTACTGCTTTATCAAATTTATCCCGCTATTTGCGAGCAGTAAAACTCCCACCTCAAAATTCGGCTGGAGCAAAGAAGCAAGGTGGGAGTCGGGCTGCTCGTAAACGCCCGATTGGTGAAGGCTAATAATCAGTGGGGGATGAACAAAACCCCCACTGATTAAAGTTTCACTTTATAAAAAAACATTTGACTTAGAGTATACTCTAACAAATACAATCTAACCATAATAATTAGTTTGAATTTAGGAGGATTTTATATGAAATATACTGTTATTACTGGTGCTAGTTCAGGGATCGGCTATGAATCAGCTTTAGCCTTTGCATCTCGCGGAAAAAACTTAATACTTGTAGCTCGAAGACAAGCAGAATTAGAAGAATTAAAATTGAAAATTAACGAAATGAATCCGAAATTGGATGTTGTCATTCGAAAAACTGATTTATCCGTCACAGAAGAAGTTTATAAACTTTATGAAAGTCTACAAAGTTTTCAAATTGAAACGTGGATTAACAACGCAGGTTTTGGTAATTTCGCCTCAATTGCTGAACAAAATTTAAACAAGATAGAAACGATGTTGCATGTAAATATAGAAGCACTAACTATACTCTCTTCTCTTTTCGTTCGAGATTATTCAATGGTTGATGGAACACAGCTTATCAACGTTTCATCGGGCGGTGGATACACGATTGTTGCCAATGCTGTTACTTACTGTGCTACGAAATTTTATGTAAGTGCATTTACAGAAGGACTATCTCACGAACTGAAAGAACAAGGTGCAAAACTACAAGCAAAAGTTTTAGCTCCTGCTGCAACTGAAACAGAGTTTGCAAAACGTTCATTTAATATTGATGAGTTCCAATACGATAATGTTGTACCGAAATTCCACACTGCAAAACAAATGGCACAATTTATGCTCGACCTTTATGATAACGATAAAGTTGTAGGAATTGTCGACGGTTTTACGTATAACTATGAACTTAGAGATCCACTTTATAATTTTGCCGTGAGACAAACGAATTCAAATTCTTAATAACACTCTCATTTCTTATTGAAATATAGATGCCCACTATTATTTACATAATAGTGGGCTCTTTTTCTCTATAAAATTTTCACCCAACATACCGAACCATCGCCACCTCATCACAATAATCAACCTTTGGACAATGTCTACAATCAATCCATACTTTCTCTGGCAATGCTTCTTTATTTACAAAATCAAATCCACACTTTTGAAAAAATACTGTTTCATACGTTAAGGAAATCACTCTTTTTACATTTATTTTCGTAGCTTCCTCCATCACATGATTTACGAGCATGCGCCCTATCCCTTTCCCTGCATATGTATGCGAAACTACTAATGACCGGATTTCTGCAAGGTCTTCCCCTAATACATGCAATCCAGCAACTCCAACAATTTCCCCGTCTTCTTTCATAACATATAAACATTGCAAATATTGATAGAGAGACAAAAGAGAACGCGGTAAAACAACTCCCTCTTTTGCGTAAATTTCAATGAGATTATAAATTTCTTTCACATCACTTGTGACTGCATTAAAGATTTTCATATTCTATCCCCTTGCCTCTGGTATTAATATTTATCCCGCATTAACGGGCAGTAAAACTCCCACCTCAAAATTCGGCTGGAGCAAAGAAATTAGGTGAGGGATCAACTGCCCGTAAACGCCCGATTGGTGAAGGCTAATAATCAGTGGGGGATGAACAAAACCCCCACTGATTAAAGTTTCACTTTATAACATTAAATGAATTTTAATTCATAATTTTATATAATAATACATCTCTCTTTTATCCCCGTCAATCACTTTTCTGAATATTACACAAACAAAAAACCAAGCAATCTAATCGATGCTCGGTTCCTCATTTCGTATCGGTAATACCGTCGAATATTTAATTTCACGAAGTGCTAAACTCGTCTGTATACGTGTAATACCAAGCTTATTCAGCTTTCTAATAAAATGCTCCAGTTCCTTACGATCACGATTTGCAACTTTTAATAAATAATCGTACTCTCCTGTTAAACAGTGACATTCTAACACTTCAGGCATAGATTCTAATTCTCGTTCTAACACTTCAAGCTTTTCATACTGATGAATATTCGTGCTCATAAAAATAAAGCAAAGTAAATCAAAACCTAACTTTTCTTGGTTCAAAATTGCCACTTGCTTATCAATAAACCCTTCCCCATCTAATCTTTTTATTCGTGCATGCATCGCAGCTGGTGATAAATTAACGCGGCGTGCAAGTTCCGCATTACTTACTTGCGACTCCTTTTGCAGTATATCTAAAATTTGTATATCCAAATCATCTAACACTTTAATAACAGATGACTCCATTATAATTCCCCCTTTTTTCTTACCGATGATTATTCAAAGAAACATCTCATAATCCATATAAAACTGAATGTTTTTCCGCAAATAATACTTCTAACAAAACATTTTATCGAGTTTTTATCATTATACAAAAGAATATATTACACAATAAAGAAAAATGCTAAAATTATTTACAATTCATATTGATTACAACAAAGGGGATTTTAACATGCCTTATTTTTACGTCTTTTTACTATTATTAACGAGCTTACTATGGGGAGGGAATTTCGTCGTTGGGAAATCGCTCGTTGATCATGCATCACCAATGACACTGACAAATTTAAGATGGATGATTGCGATTGTTTGTTTATTACCGATGGTATGGTTTAAAGAAAAGAAAATTATTCCGCCGCGCGCTGCAATACTTCCGTTAATACTGATGGGAATTTCAGGGGTCGTTCTTTTTAACATCTTTCAATTTTTAGCACTAGAAAAAACATCCGCAACGAATGTAGGTCTTATTTCTACATTGAACGCTATTTCGATTGCATTATTTTCTGTGCTATTTCTAAAAGAAAAAGTAAATACACTTCAAATTCTTTCTATGATTCTTTCATTTTTCGGGGTCATCCTTGTTCTTTTGAAAGGAAATTTCGCTCTATTATTTTCACTACATTTTAATAGCGGAGATTTATGGATGATGGCGGCAGTATGTATTTGGGGGATATATTCTGTTTGTAGTAAATGGGCGACAAAAACAGTTACACCACTAATGGCGACGTTATATTCTGGCATTTTTGGCGTCATTTTATTGCTTCCATTTAACATAGGCAACTTCACTGTTTCCAATATTAATTCTTCCTTCATAACATCACTTTTATATACAGGACTCGTTTCAACAGTCCTTTGTATGGTATTTTGGAACATTGGTGTACAAAAATTAGGAGCTACTACATCGGGTATCTTTCTAAATTTCAATCCGATTTTTACAGCTATCCTAGCCTTTATTTTCCTCGGAGAAGAACTAACATGGATTCAAATTTTCGGGACAATTATCGTCGTGACAGGATGTTATTTATTTTCTCATTTTAAAACCGTTGCTGTTCAGCCAACTAGAGCTTTAGTGCGAAAGCATTCTTAATGAAAAAACATCGCCACCAGAGTGGCGATGTTTTTATTTACCTTTCATTTCTTTCACATACTGTTTTTCTTCTTCTGGCGATAAGCGTTCTGTTGCCTTTCCGGTATCACCACCTTGAATTTCCCACAAAAAGTTATGCTCCTCAACCGTTTGTGAAAAGTCTCCTTTCTCCCAACGCTCCAAAGTAGAAAGTAGCTTTGATTTATATTTAAAATTAGTACTGCTTTCTACTGCGTTCTTCGCACTACTAATTTCCTTATTTGTCATTTCGATAAATCCCCATTTCTCAGAGGATTTCACTTTTTGATGTACCATCCTATGCATTGTAGAAATAATTTCATCTTCACTAACTTGTGGCTTCTCTTCCTTAACTTTCTTCCCCTGTTGATCCATTACTTTTTGTGATTTAAGACTCTTCTCCTCTTCCTCAATATAATTAAGAAGTTTAGTAACACCGAATACAGCTCCTATCGCAATTACAATCATTGTAATTGTCCCTATTATCCATTTTTTCATATTATGTACTCCCCATTTCCCTAATAATCACATAAACAAATGGAATCGCCTGCGCACAGTCGATTCCATTTGTTTCCTTATTTCATTTTAAACCTTCATCGCTTCTCGTACAATATAACTGTCCACATATTGCTTGAATTTTACGATTTTTCCATTTTCAAGCCCCCATACGTGAACGAAATCCGCTTCAAATGATTTTCCCGTTTCTTTATAAACTCCTGAATAAACACCTTCAGCAATGATCACATCTTTTCCGTTTACTTCATGATACGTATTTACACTCGCTTTATAATTATCCCATTCTGATCCTAAACGGCTAAATACATTTTCCATTACTGCTTCTACACCAATATACGTTCCACCGTACGGAAAACCGTCTGCCTCTGTCCACTCTACTTTTTCAGAGAGAGCTTCCGCTAAATGTTTTGCATTTGAAGAAGCTGATCCTTCATACGTGCTTCGAATAATTTCTAAATTTGATTTAAGCATGTTACTTCCTCCTGCTTTCATATTCCTTTAAACTTTACACAAGATGTAACTAATATAGTTACATCTTGTGTAAAAAATATCGGTATCATTTTATACCTAACTAACTCGATGTAATCATTATAGTTACACGAAGTCGTCAAGTCAACACTAAAAAAATGAAATTCACTTCGTTTTCATTACTTTCTCTTTTAAGAAACGATCTACATATCCTAATATTTTTTTGAAAGAAAACAAAAAACACTACCCCTTCTACGGATAATGTTTTTTACAAAATAGTGCTAATTCGAGCTTTCGCTCTATTACTTAAAATAAGTTGAAAATTTTTCCCAGCACCAATATAAGACAACAAAGATACATCCTCTTCAATCACCATTCCAACAACATTCACTCTCTCATCTTCAGGTAAATCATTTATAACAACTTGCATTTCACCAGCATATCTACCATACAATTCATTATCAATTGTAATACTGCCTCGTTTTCTTGAAATTGTATTCATCGGTTGTAATACAACTTTATTTTCTTCACGCGATTCTACAGAGCGAATTACATCACGCGCTGGATCAAGCCGGTTCGTATGCACCCGTTCTATCAGTTGTACCGCGTGGCTATCATTTATAAATGATTGATACCGCACCGGAATAATTCCACCACTCGCACTCGCGATTTCTTGTACACTTTCTAGACTCCCGCTTATATCTCCAATTAACACTTTATCGACATCACAATCTTGAACAAGCTCTAAATACGCTTCCAGCGGGCGCATATTGCGGTGCTTTTCTAACGTTGGTAAACCTTCATATAATGGGCCACGTTTTTCCCCATCACCCGGAATAAATGCCATCGTTTTTATTCCACACTCATGTAAATATTGATTTTGCTTTTGTAAGAAGGACTTTGCTAGTCCTGTTTCTGGACGCGGGTAAAAATTATGCCACGCTTCTACATTCTCTACTTGTATATTTTCTGCAAGTAACTCTTTCCAAAATGATTCTGTAATCGTACTCGCATTTAAAGCCACTTTCATCTTATGAGATACGCGTGCAATTTCTTTTGGCGCAATGCCGTAGTCCATTCGTAAACCAGTAATGCCCCACTCTAATAATTCTTCCACATTTTCATACGTTATTCCTAAATGGTTTAACGACTTTGGCGACACATCGACCATTAACTCCATTTTATTTTCGAGAGCTTGTTTCCCAAGTATTTGAATTAACTCCTGATACGTATTCGGATTATCTTCTGGAATGTGAAGAGATGTGAAAATAGATGAAAATCCGTTTTCTTTCGCTAGTTTTACCCATGCTTCTTGTTTCTCTACTCGCTCTTTTGAAAGATAAATTGAAACTCCTATCATATAAATCTCTCCTTCTATTAATATAAAAAAAGAGAAAGGAATCCCTTTCTCTATATGTTTTCTGCCATTTCTTCTTTAAAGCCGAAGAAGTACGTAAAGATGAATCCGAAAGTATATGCAACTACTAATCCAAGGAAATATAATAAATATTTATTATCAGCAATTAACGGAATTAATGATAATCCTGATACGCCGATTCCAAGTGCGGCTGTTTTCATAACTGCTTGGAATGCACCACCGACAGCTGCACCTAGACAAGCAGTAAGAAACGGTTTCCCCAGTGGTAATGTAACCCCGTATAATAACGGTTCGCCAATTCCTAAAAAACCAACTGGTAATGCACCTTTAATCACGTTGCGAAGTCGTTTGTTTTTTGTTTTCACATAAATTGCAATCGCTGCTCCTACTTGCCCAGCACCTGCCATCGCGAGTACTGGTAATAAAGGCGTTACGTGAGTTTGATTAATAAATTCCATATGAATCGGTGTTAAACCGTGATGCAATCCGACCATAACGAGAGGTAAAAATGTTCCGGCAAGCACAGCTCCGGCAAATGCTCCACCAATATTTAAGATAGCATTAATTCCGCTTGTAATTCCTTCAGATAAGAAACCTGCAACTGGCTGAATTGCTAACATCGTTACTATACTTACCACTAATACAGTAATGAGTGGTGTCAAGATAATATCAACTGCATTTGGCACTGCTTTTCGAACTTGTCTTTCAACTACAACCATAAGCCATGCTGCAAAAATAACTGCAAATAATCCGCCCCGTCCAGGTACGAGCGCTTCACCGAATAATTTTACATTCGCCATCGCTGGGTTGAAAATTAAAATACCTGCAATTGCCCCAAGAACTGGCGTCCCTCCAAATTCTTTCGCTGTATTCCAGCCGACTAAAATGCCTAAGAATGTAAAGATACCGCCGCCAATTAAAAGTAACATTTGTAGCCATGTAGCATTTGGATCAGCACCAGCATTTTTCGCAAAGTTGGCAACCCCGTTTATAATTCCCGATGCAACAAGACCAGGAATTAACGGAATGAAAATACTTCCTATTTTTCGTAAAAAGTTTTTCACTGGTGTATTATTTTTCTTCTTAATTTCTGACTTCATCTCTTGCCCAAGATCTTCAAGATGATGATCTGCCACTTCACCAATTCTGAGTCCTGTTAAACCTTCCATTTCAGCCGCTACTTTATTTACCGTTCCTGGACCAACGACAACTTGGAGTGTTTCATCTTCAATGACCCCCATAACGCCTTCAACCTTTTTCAAAAGTTCCATGTTCACTTTACTTTCATCATGAAGCGTTAATCGTAACCTCGTCATACAATGAGCAATGCCACGAATATTTTTTACTCCCCCAAGTTGCTCCGTAATCCTACTCGCCATTATCTCTTCTTTCTTCATAACAGAATCCCCCTCCCCAGAGTTTAAAGTGCCTTCTTCACAAATCCTTTCGCACCTTTTAATTTTTCTAGTGCTTCCCCATATTCACACTGTAGTAATATCATAACGATTGCAGCTTTCACATTACGTTCTGCTTTTTCGTAATACTCTGTAGCTACTTCATAACTAGCACCTGTTGCTTCCACAATAATTCGTTTTGAACGTTCTACCAATTTTTCATTTGTCGATTGAACATCTACCATTAAGTTTTTATATACTTTCCCTACACCTATCATAGACGCTGTAGAAATCATATTCAGTACTAACTTCTGCGCTGTCCCAGCCTTCAAACGTGTTGAGCCTGTTAATATTTCTGCGCCTGTCTCCACTTCCACATTTAGTTTTGCATATTTACTTATTTCAGCATTTTTGTTACAAGAAATACTCGCCGTACTCGCTCCCACGCTATTTGCGTATTTCAATCCGCCAATTACATAAGGCGTTCTACCACTTGCTGCAATTCCAATAACCGTATCTTTCTCGTTTAATCCAATACTTCTTAAATCTTCTTCTGCTAACTCTTCACGATCTTCAGCACCTTCTACCGCTTTAGTAAACGCTTTCAATCCACCTGCTATAAATCCCTGCACCATTTTGTCATCTGTACCGAATGTCGGCGGGCACTCCACCGCATCTAAAATGCCTAGACGACCACTCGTACCAGCACCAATATAAATTAATCGTCCATCTTCTTCAAAAGATTTAATAACAATCTGTACAACCTTTTCAATTTCTTCTATTTCATTTTCAACTGCTAACGCAACAGTTCGATCTTCTTGATTCATACTTTGTAAAACTTCTTTTATGCTCATCTCATCTAAATTCATCGTCTTCTCATTACGATGTTCTGTAGATAAATTTTCTAACATGTTGTCACCTTCTTTGAAATTTAATTTCATACTTTTATTATAACTTTAAGAAATTTAAAATCAATATTACTTTCTTATTTTATGAAATTTCATTTCTTTTCATGACAAATTTATGTCCAGCCACAAAAAAAGATGGGTTACCCCATCTTTTTACTTTAACTTCCGTAACCGCAGAGCTTCTTCTCTTGTCTCCATAAATTGATCTATCACATTATTACCAATACGGTTAAAAGTAATAACGTATAAAGCATCAATCATATTCAGCTGAGTCATTCGTGAAGCAATACTTGCAATGCGATGATCTTGCTCTACATCCGGCATACAAAGACGAATGTCTGCCGCTTTATATAAAGGAGATGATTGATCTAGCTTCGTAATCGCAATAACTGTAGCTCCTCGCTTCTTCGCATATTGCGCCATTTCAAGTACATCTTTCGTCCGGCCAGAAGTTGAAATCGCAACAAATATATCACCTTCTTTTAAATTCGTCACAAGCGGTAACATCATATGAAAATCAGATAGCATCATCGCAGTAAATCCAAGCCTAGTAAATTTATAAGCTCCGTCCATCGCCGGTGTAGCTGATCCACCAACACCATAAAATATGATCTTATCAGTATTTACAATACTATCTGCAGCTTTCTCAAGTTCCTTCTTATCTATCGCAGTAACACTCGCCTCAATTGCAGCTTTATTCACATATGTAACTTTATTAAACAAGTCATACGGTCCATCTTCTGTATTCATCACTGAAAAATCGTTAATATTATAATCAACAATTGTTAATTCACGAACGAGCGCTATCTTAAATGCTTTAAAGCTTCCAATACCGATTGTTTTACAAAAACGTACAACACTCGCCTCACTCGATCCCGCATTTGTAGACACTTCTTTTGTCGTTAAATTTGGAACAATCTCTGCGTTCTCCATTATGTACATGGCAACCTTCTTTTCAGCTGGTGAAAATTGATCCATATTATTTTCAATTTTAAATAGTAACGTTGAAGCTTTCACCATTTACCCTCCACTTCTTGCGGCTGCTTTTTATTTCGCATATTCTCCTTCTTCATAGAGATAATAGCCATCATCACCAGGAGGATGAAACACATTTACAGTACGCTCCCCTTTTTGATACACGGTTCTTTCCCCTTCCGTCCACTTCTTTTCCCATCCATTTATCCAAACTGCAAAGTCAGGTAGAAATGCAGTGTATTTATATTCTTGTGGATAACGGCCTTCCACGTGAGAAGAAAAAATAGAAACCGGAAAACCTTTCACTTTTGATTCTTTTCCTATAATAAATGGTAAACACAGTAAAAGGAGCATAACTATACCTATAACCTTCCCCTTCGTAATCTTCACACATTTCTCTCCTCGTCCTTATCATATACGTAGATTTTACCATAATTACAACCTCTTCACGCTACATGACTATTGCTTTTTGCGATAAAAAAAGAGCTTACCTACATAAGATAAGCCCTTTCTCTCTATACAAAATACTTCTTCAAAAGTGGCGGCGTAATAATCGTCGTCAATATAACAACAATGACAATAGCTGTGAAATTTTCTTTCGCTAATAAATTAGCAGTTAATCCATTTGCTGCGATAATAAGCGCTACTTCCCCACGCGACACCATCCCCGCACCAATACTAATAGAAGATTGTAGGTTAAATCCTGTTAGTCTTGCTCCTAAACCTGATCCAATTAACTTTGTAAAAATTGCGATGAGCGTCATAATGATAATGAACCAAAGTTGGCTTCCGATACCTTGAAATGTAATTTCCATTCCAATACTTACGAAGAAAACTGGTACAAATACCGCATACGCAATCGGTTCAATTTTATGTTCCACTTCATGCTTGTACTCGGTTTGAGAAATCGCAATTCCTGCTGCAAAAGCTCCGATAATACCTGCGATTCCCATTTGTTCACTATAATAAGCAAATGAAAAACAAATAATAAGAGCCGCACTAATTAACGCTTCAGACACACGAAGTGGGACAAGCATTTTCATAATCCACGGAACGACTTTCCATGCGATAAAAACAATACTTACAAAGAAAATAATTTTCTTTGCGATGACAAGTGTTATATTCACATCTTGCGTTCCTAAAAAGCTCATTACAAATGCTAATAAAATAACGACTATCACATCATCAAATACAGCCGCTCCTAAAATCGTTGTACTTTCTCTCGTATTCATTTTCCCTAAATCTCTTAACGTTTGCACCGTAATACTAACCGATGTTGCGCAAAGTAATAATCCTAAAAAAATAGCATGGGATTGCATCAATCCGAAAAGCAGTCCCGTTACATATCCACCGATGAAAGGGAAAATAATCCCACCAGCCGCTACTGCAAATGAAGCTTTTAAATTCCGATTTAACTCTTCTATATCTGTTTCGAGTCCCGCCATAAACATAAGTAGCAAAACACCGATCTCGCTAAGCTCATCAATAAGTTCTGAACTATTAATAATACCAAACACAGCAGGACCGATAATAATACCAATGATTAATTTACCAAGTACAGAAGGTTGGCCAAGCCTGACGCTAATATCACCAGCTAATTTCGTACAAAGTAAAATGACAACAAGTTCGAAATAAAATAACATAGCATCTTCTCCTACTATATAAAGTGAAACTTTAATCAGTGGGTTTTTTGTTCATCACCACTGATTATCATCCCTCACCAATCGGGCTTTTACGGACAGCAGGGCTCCCACAAATAGTGGGATAAAGTAAATCTTTTTGTTAACCTGCATCTATTTCTGCACATAGTTTCTCCTTACAACCGCATTTTATTTGTTAAAGTTTTATTTGACAAAATATTCTGAATTATATTAAAATTAATCCAGAAATTTCAAAAAACTATATATCATAACTGTACCTTCATTCACTTACGTACTCTTTTCCAATCGGTTCACACTATTCGCAGTTATGGAAATGAAAAAACGGGGGGAGAGTCCAAAGTGAAATCATTATTACGAAAAAAAGCGCTTAGTACTGAATCACCAAGGCAGCTAGATCGAACATTAACGGCACTCGATTTAATGTTTTTAGGAATTGGCGCCGTAATTGGGACAGGGATTTTTGTATTAACAGGTATTGTAGCGGCGAAACATTCTGGTCCTGGTATTATGCTATCATTCCTTATTGCTGCCTTTACTTGTGCTTGTGTAGCCTTTTGTTATGCTGAATTTGCTTCTTCTATACCTGTCTCAGGAAGCGTGTATACTTACGCATATATGACAGTCGGAGAAGTCGTCGCCTTCATCGTTGGTTGGTGTTTAATGCTCGAGTATTTACTTGCCGTCGCAGCCGTAGCTGTTGGATGGTCTGGTTATTTACAATCATTGCTTCAAGGGTTTAATATACACCTGCCCACCATTATTTCCTCAGCCCCTGGTGTAGGAAAAGGTGGTCTTATCGATTTACCAGCTGTTTGTATTTTACTTCTTATTACTGGCCTTTTAAGTTTTGGTATACGTGAAAGCGCACGCATTAATAATATTATGGTTCTTATAAAGTTAGCTGTTATTATTGCCTTTATCGTAGCGGGTGCAAAATATGTAAAGCCTGAAAATTGGACGCCGTTCATTCCATTCGGATACGACGGTATTATTACTGGAGCAGCCACTGTATTCTTCGCCTTTTTAGGTTTTGATGCAATCGCAACCGCTGCGGAAGAAACGAAAAAACCACAGCGTGATTTACCAATTGGTATTATCGGTTCCCTTCTTATTTGTACTGTTTTATACATGATCGTATCTTTCGTTTTAACAGGTATGGTTCCTTATACGCAATTAGACGTTTCTGATCCAGTTGCATTTGCTCTACATTTCGTTGGTGAAGATACAATTGCAGGGCTACTCGCTGTTGGTGCAATGACAGGAATGACAACTGTTCTTTTAGTCGTTATGTATGGACAAGTTCGTGTTTCTTATGCAATGAGCCGAGACGGCTTACTTCCAAAAGCGTTAGCACGTGTAAATAAAAGAGTCAAAATCCCTTTACTGAACACATGGATTACTGGTGTTGTTGCAGCTTTATTAGCAGGACTTTTAGACTTACATTTACTAGCGAATTTAGTGAACATCGGTACGTTAACAGCCTTCACATTCGTTTGCTGCGCCGTACTTATTTTACGAAAAACACATCCTGACTTAAAACGCGGATTCCGCACACCTTTCGTACCCGTATTACCAATTGTTGCGATTCTTTGCTGTTTATATTTAATGATTAATTTGTCTAAAACGACATGGATCAGCTTTGCAATCTGGCTTATAGTCGGTTTATGCGTCTACTTCTTCTACTCTAGAAAACATAGTCATTTAGCTACTGAAAAAACAGGTGATGAGAAGAAAGAAGCATAAAAAATAGCTCGCCTATAATAAAGGCGAGCTATTTTCATGTTCTATTATGTTTTTTCGTTAACGATTGTAAAACGAAAAGTATACCAATGCAAGTTAGTACATAACCTACATTGGTATACTTATTCTCCCTTACTTCGTTTCTTTCTTTTTCTTTCTCCACGCGTTTACACTATCAAAGAAAAAGTTAATAAATAGCGTTCCTAATCCCGCTAATAAAAATGTCATTAAAAATAAAACCCATATACTTTTATCTTTTAATAAATAATATCCTACAAGGAGCACAACCGCGATCCATACATATTCAAGAATTCTTTTTAGCTTTTTCTGTTCCAACTTATTCGCTCCCTTTTTCTATGCTATTTTTAGTATAACAAAAAAGAAGCCTATCATGATAAGCTTCTTTTTCTTATACCTTACTTGTTGATACTTTTTTCAACCAGTGAAATAGCATTCTCTAACGTACGATTCATTGATTCTACATACTCATCTTTTACCTTTTTATCTTTTAACACAGCTTCTGCAACAGTGATTTTTTGACTTAATGATTTAACTGAACCGTCTGTTACATTGGCAGCTTGCGCTTTCTTTACGACAGCTTTAGCAGATTCAATATTGATTTGTAATTTTTCTTTCGGTGTTTTTGGCTGTTCTTCTGCCACTTTTGATTGTACAAATGTTTGGTTTGCTGTTTTTAATTCATTATAAATTTCAACAACTTGCTCACCTGTACTTGTCATATTCCCAAACACTTTCTTAGCATTGTCATAGTTTTTTTGTAATTCTTTGAAAGCTTCTTGTGAATATTGGCCTGGTTTTTCACCAAATTCATAAGTACCTGCCAATACTTCTTTTACTTTTCCAATCTCTTCATATAACGTATTTACTTGCTCTAATTTTGTACGATTAGAAAACTCGTTATATGCTGCTAATACTTCTGAAGAACTTAATGCTTTACTATATAATTTTGCTAACGCAATTTGTCCATTTAACGGAATACCGCCATTTCCATTGCTATCTGGATCTGCTCCAAGTGCGAATGGAACGTTCGGATGATACACTTTCCCATTAGCTGGCTGGCTATTTACTTTTTTACCATCTACATAAATTGCTACTTCACTTCCGTTATACGTTCCAGTTAAGTGATATGTTTTATTTGCTTCTAACTGAACGCCAACACGTTTATAACTTCCGCCAATATGAGCCCATAATTCTACATATCCACTTCCTGTAGACTCAAAACCAATTCCACCGCTCTCTGTATTTTGCAAGATACCTTGTCCACGAATTTCATTCATTGAAAATACAGTTTCTAACGTAAATGAATTCGCTACTTTTTCTTTTTGTGCTGCTGAAAATGGAAGGTACCCGAATGTATTTGCTTTTCCATTTAATTTCATTACATTTGTTTTCAGAGCTTTATCATATTCAATAGATACATTCCCTTTCACATCACCTTTTGTTCCAAACGGTGAGTTGTCTTTAAATGTACCATCTAAGAAATTCACATCAAAAACGTCTGCCTTTGGCACTTTTACATTCGGATCAATATTATCTTTTTTCGTTGTGATTTCTGCAGTTAACGGCTGTGCGCTTTCATTGCCAAACGAATCAATCGCAACTACTTCAAGTGTATATGATTTCCCGCCATCTAATCCTGCAAGTGTAAATGTAAGTTCTTTCGGCACTGGATCACGATAAAACTCTGAGAATGCTAACAGTTTGTTTTTAATTTCTCCTGTTTGTTTATCCTTCGCTTGTACACGATAAGAATGAACAAGAAGGTTGTCCACCGCTTGCGGGAATGTTACTGTTGCTGCGTTTTCCGTTACATTTGATACTGACAATTTCGCATCTTTCGCAAAAGATGGCTTTTCTTTATCACGATCTTCTACATGCGTAAATGTTTCTTTCTTTGATGGCAGCTGAATTTTCCATGGCTCGCCTGTCCAAGAATTTGTATGGAAATCACGGCGATTAATTGTTACTTCTTTATCATCCACTTCTACTAATAAACCTTGACTTAATGCACGAGATTCTGAAGGGATATTCCCTTGCACTTTACCACCTTCAACTTCCATATAACTTACAGAAGATGTACCAACTGATGTAAAGTCTTTTTGATGAATCGATCTTGGATCATCTAACGGGTAATGCGAATGACCTGAGAACGTAATTACTTGTGGATATTCTTTTAATACCGCATTAATTTTTGCACTATCTTGTGTTCCCCATTCTTGGCTACCGTACACTGTATCTTTAATATGTTGATGTAAAAACACAAAAATCGGTTTTTCCGGATCATCTTTTTGTGCCTTTGCCATTTCTTCTTTTAACCAATTAATTTGCTTGTCCGAATAATATCCATGTGTTGTTCCATTCTCTGGAGACATTACGATAAAATGATAGCCTTTTACCACATTATGATAATAAATTGATTCCATTCCTGTCTTTTCTAAGAAACGCTTCTGCGCTCCCTCTACAGATAAACCGTTCCAATAATCATGATTACCGAGAGAATTCATTCGTACCGCATCTTTATTTGCATTGTCATTATACACTTGCATGAAACGATCATATTGTTTTACTGATCCTGTATCCGTGAAATCACCTACAATGACAAATGCATCTTGCTTTGGTGCAATTGAATTCAATTGCTCAATCGCTCGTTTCCAGCGGAACATACCATCCGTTTCAATATCTTTAATATGCACATCACTTACAACTGGGAAAATAATTTTCTTCTCACTTGGTACCTTTTCTTGCTTTTTCTCTTCCGCTTTGACTGATGTACTCCACGGAAATGATACGAATGCTAATACAAAAACCATTAATAATCCAATAAGACCTTTTACTTTTTGTAAAACAGTTCTGTCCACGTGAATCCTCCTCATAATAATTGATTCATTACAAGGGCTATTTTATCTAAAACATATTAATGTCGTTTAAATAACAAATAAATTTTATTAGATTTTTGTAAATATACAGTTAATTACTAGTTAAGTCCAACATTCCTCGTACTATTGTATACAACCACCTTTTGTCTAAAAGAGTCTGATCATTCTTTTCCTATGACTATTCACATATAATCTTTTCTATAACACTAATGATAAGTTAAGGTTTAAGCCTATTAGACAATCTTAATTTTAAAAATTTTCTTCTTTTCTTAACACATCGGCCATGCTTCTACATTTAATAGTAGTAAAAGACAACTTAAAAAGGAGGGGTTGTATTGAAGAACAAAAAAAATATTGGCTGTTTCGCTCCTTTATCTATCATTTGCCCAGACCCTTGTCCACCGCCCCCTCCTCCAAATCCAAGTTGTGAGCGAGTAACAAATGAATTTGCAGGGAATTTCCTCATAACTAACAACACCATTCCCTCTATCAAAGATGCACTACAATCAATGATACTGTGGCAAAGTGATGGGATACTACTTATATCAGGTACTGTCTCGGTTTACAATAGTACTAGCAGCACAGAGGCAATTACAATTGAAATCGTTGGAGCAGTAACTAATATTTTCACTGTCTTTCCTGGCAATACTATATCTTACACAGGAAAAGACTTACAATCTGTCAGTATTATTAATATACAAAGTGATCCTTCACTATATTTAGAAGGCAAGTACTGTTGCCAATTTACATGTTGCTTATAGAATACCAATTTCATTACTTTCTCAATTTAAAAAAGCATACCATTTACGGTATGCTTTTTTATGAAATCGGATAACGTACAGTAATACAAAACTCTCCTTGATTAACAGTCGTTCCCGTCGTTGTAATTCGAACAGTAGTAAAGTGCCTCACTGTGAAAGTACCACTACTTTGCGGTTGTACAGTAATCGTATCAACTACTGTAGTACCTACTAAAAAATCCACTGTAATCGGGTTCGCACCTACGTCATATTTAACGTAACCTGAACCGTATATTTCTTGTGTAAGATTATTCATATATACAATTTGAGTACCAGCACCTGTAATAGACCAGTCTGTACATACTTGATCTTGTACAAGCGTTTTATTCGAACAACAAGACAAACTGGAACTTCTCATTCCCATTTCGATCTCCTCCTATTCTACTATGAAAGTGGATAACGTGTTGTAATACAAAATTCTCCTTGATACGTTCCAGCAGGTGTTGCAGGTAACACAACTTGTATACTATCAAAGCGGCGATACGTAAAAGCAATACTCGTTCCTGGGTTTAATGTTTGTGTATCAATTATAGCCCCAGCAGAATCCAGTGCTTCTACAGTAATCGGACCTGGTCCAACATCATATTTAACAAAACCAGTACCCACTACGTTTTGGTTAATATTATTTGTATAGAGAACATTATCAATTGCTGCCGCAACTACAGTAGCAGACCACGGACTACACACTTTATCTTGCACATAATTTTTATCTGGACAGCAAGTTAATGCTGACCCTGAGCACTCACAAGACATAGTTGTTTCCCCTCTCTCTTTTATATTCCCTATATGTGTATGTCCTTCAGAGTCTTTTGCCTGTACTATTCATCTATTTTCAAAAATAATCACATCGTAATTTAAAGTAAAACTCCCACCTCAAAACTTTGCTTTACAGCTAAGTTTTGAGGTGGGAATCTTACTGCCCGCAAATAGTGAAATAAACTAAATAGATTCAGTTTTGTTTCGTTTTTTCATAAATTTATAGATTAATATACCACCTACAACAATAACCACAACTAGTAATATAGGTAACATATATTGTCCAACAACATCCGCTGCTTTTTCCCAATGCGGTCCTAATTTCATTCCAAAATAAACATACAAAGTCGTTAACGGGAACATTGCTACAAATGTATATATGCTAAATTTCCATATGTTCATTTTTGCCATACCACACGGTACAGAAATAAGTGTTCGAACTCCCGGTACAAAACGTCCAACAAACGCTACAACTGGCCCATATTTCTCAAAGAAATCATCTGCTTTTTGAATTTGTTCTTCTTTAATAAAGAAGTATTTCCCATACTTCACTAATATAGGGCGCCCTCCGTAATAACCGAGCGCGTATAAAGTTAATGGCCCTGTCGTTCCACCAAGTGTTCCAGCTAATACAGCAAGCCAAAAATTCATATCACCCTCATATACCCAATATCCAACCATAGGCAAAACTACCTCTGCTGGAATAAACTCAAACGTTAACGCTAGCATAACTCCAAAATAAGAAAACTGCTTTAAATACTCAATTATATCTAAAATAATTTGCTCCATACTTTTAACTCCTATCCTACATTCATATTATGCTTCTCTTGTAATTGCACTGGTGCCATTTTTACAATTCGGTTCAAAATGAATAACACAATTCCAATATCATCTAGAATACCGATAAATGGTAAGAAATCTGGAATTAAATCGAGCGGCATCGCGACATAACCAACTAAAAAAGCAATAGATAAAATTTTCTTCTTTATTGAAACCTCTTTTGAAGTGAAAAAGTCAAATAGAAATGGAACAAAACGGCGGACATGAAATACAACTCTTAATCTACTAATAAGTTTTTTCATTTTTATATCTCCTCTCTTTGTATACAAAAAGGACCCTACCAAATATGGTAAGGGTCCTAAAAAAGACAATAAGGGGCCTTTACCATTGCTGGTAAAGGTCTCACTAACAACGAAATGTTGCCAATAAAGCCGAGGGTTTCTCCCTGTAATGACGACTTTACTGTAATAAGTTACTCCCCTTTAGATACACAATTTTATACAATCACATTAAAATATTTGGAGGGGCTTGTCAATATTTTTTTCATCCACCATTCAGGTTATTACACTATAAATAATACTATGCTGTATTCTCCACTGAAACAATTTGGACCTTAAAACGATCTGGATCATAGAAAGTTACCCTTATTTCTTCACCACATCGTTCTTCTAAAAATGCTACTTGATAAAATTCTAACTTTTTCTTTATCCGCTCAATATTTGTAGTTCTTAAAAATATTTCCTTCACTGATGATGTGACGGTCTCTCTATATTCTCCCAGTCCCCTGTTTACAACAAAACAAATTCTCGTTGAACCAATATCATACCAAACACCTGTTACACGTAATTGTGGTCTTTCCTTGCTTGGCTTAAAGCCTAGAATCCCTTCGTAAAAGTATAATGTTTCCTTTAAATTTTTAGATTCTAATACAATGCATGTTGTAATCCTTTCCATCCGCACTCCTCCTGTCTCTATTAGTTTTCTATATGTGTCATAAATCTTAATTATGTACGAATACAATACGTAGTGATGAATATTTCATTAATAAAGGAGGCGTGTAACATGGATAAATACATGAAATCCTACATACCTTATCATGGCCCAAACGATCCTTGCCCTCCAATTGGGAAAAAATATTACTCAACTCCCCCCCACTTATATATGGGCTTTCAACCAGCTAATTTACCCCAATTCCCACCAAAAGAAGCTTTAAGAAAAGGGACTCTATGGCCTGCATTTTATGATTTTTATGAAAATCCTTACAAAAAAGGACGGTGAATAAAAACGTGACACAAACATTGCCTGATGAATATTACAAATGGATTGAAGAACTGCAAGAACTAGACTTTGTCTTAGTTGAACTTACCCTCTATTTAGATACGCATCCCGACGATACTGCCGCTATAAATCAATTCAATGATTTTTCTTATAAACGAAGAGTACTACAACAAAAAATTGAAGAAAAATACGGGCCACTTCAGCAGTTTGGAAATAGTTATTCTAACGCTCCATGGGAATGGAGCAAAGGACCGTGGCCATGGCAAATATAAAGGAGAGAAACTATGTGGATTTATGAAAAGAAATTACAATATCCTGTTAAAGTAAGTACTTGTAATCCAGCACTCGCAAGATTATTAGTTGAACAATATGGTGGTGCGGATGGTGAATTAGCCGCTGCTCTTCGCTACTTAAATCAGCGTTACACGATTCCTGACAAAGTCGTTGGCTTACTAACTGATATCGGTACAGAAGAATTCGCACACCTAGAAATGATTGCTACAATGATTTATAAATTAACAAAAGATGCAACACCTGAACAAATGAAAGCTGCTGGATTAGACGCACAGTACGCTAATCATGATAGCGCTTTGTTTTATCATAATGCTGGTGGCGTTCCTTTTACTGCTACTTATATTCAAGCAAAAGGAGATCCTATCGCAGATTTATATGAAGATATTGCTGCTGAAGAAAAAGCAAGAGCAACTTATCAATGGCTAATTGATTTATCTGACGATCCCGACATAAATGATAGCTTGCGCTTTTTACGTGAACGAGAAATTGTCCATTCACAACGTTTCCGAGAAGCAGTTGAAATTTTAAAAGAAGAACGCGATCGAAAAATTTATTTTTAATACACGTATCCTGGCGATATGTGTTTTTTACGTTTAAAGTTAAATCCTTCCTAATTAACATATAAATAGTATATTTATTCAATTTAGTGCATTATTTTCTAATATTTTTAAAATTCCCTATTGCTTTCTAGTCATCAGACCTTTAAAATAATAACAGTTACTCGACAAATTATTTGAATTTTCGACAAAAACACTCATTAGGAGGATTTTCTTTATATGCGTACAACTTTAAAACCAGCGCAAATACTTTCGATTAGTTTATTACTATTCGCAGTTTTCTTCGGTGCTGGTAATATGATTTTCCCGCCCCTTCTTGGTCTTTCTTCCGGAGAAAACATGTGGGTTTCCATTACAGGATTTATTATTACAGACGTCGGTTTATCTTTACTAGCTATCGTTGCTGTTGCCCTTGCTGGTGGTAGTTTCAACACTTTAGCAAGCCGTGTTCATCCAAAATTCGCAGCAGTATTCGCTATCATTATTTATCTTTCAATCGGCCCACTATTTGTTATTCCACGAACTGGATCTGTATCTTACGAAATTGGGATCGCACCACTTTTCCCAGATCAATGGTACTCTATGTTAGTCTTTAGTGCGATTTTCTTTACAGTCGTCTACTTCTTATCATTAAATCCATCCAAATTAGTAGATCATATCGGTAAAATATTAACGCCAATTTTACTTTTAATTATTGCAATTATGGCAACAAAAGCAATTCTTTCACCAGGATCATTCACAGAACCTATCGGTGACTATAAAGAAATTCCATTTTTCAAAGGATTTCTCGAAGGCTTTTTAACATTAGATGCAATCGGTGCTCTCGTATTATCAACAATTGTTGTAAATGCCATTCGCCAAAACGGTATACAAGATAAAAAGTCCATTGCGAAATATACAATTATTTGTGGAAGCATTGCTGCTCTTTTCTTAACAATTGTTTATTTCTTACTCGGTTATATCGGCGCTTCAAACGGAAACTTAGGGCAATTTGAAAACGGTGGTCAGCTACTAGCAGTTATTATGTACCAATTCTTTGGGACAAGCGGTAATGTTTTATTAAGTATCGCAATTATCTTCGCTTGTTTAACGACTGCAATCGGTGTTGTAAGTGCATTCGCCAACTATTTCACAACAATCCTAACAAACGTTTCATACAAGAAGCTTGTACTATACGTTTGTATCTTTAGCTTCGTTATTTCAAACTTAGGATTAAGTTTATTAATTAAAATTACATTACCTGTATTAATTATTTTATATCCAATTACAATCATTTTAATTTTCGTATCATTTATTGATAAATATACGAAACGTAAACCTTCCGTCTATATCGGAGCGATGATCGCGGCATTCCTTATTAGCAGTATTCATGCACTTGATAATGTGGGAATGATACCAAGTTTTATCGCTAATATCGTACACACAATTCCTTTGTACAACTTAGGAATCGGTTGGATCGTTCCAGCAATAATCGGTGGTATAATCGGATACTTTATTCCGCAAACAGCAGCTGAAGGTGAAGTTTCTACAAAATAAAGAAAAGAAGCAAGCATTGATTATGCTTGCTTCTTTTTTATTTTCACATCGTATGTTTAAACGTAAACAACTCTTCTTTTGACTGTACAGCAGATTGCTCCTCTTCTACATCTGTCTTCTTTATCTCTCCGCCTAACCTTACTTTCATCATCGCTTCTTCTATACTTTTCACAATCATATTTCCTGAAAAAATAGTAAGCCCGAAAAATGTAATTGGGACAAGAGGAATCCATGGATGCACTGTTAATGATCTAAAATAGACTCCTATTAAACCTGACCATTCATGTGTGTAAGAGTCTACTTCTTCTACCGGTCCTAAAAACTTAACAGTTCCTCCAAAGAACACTTCCAGTAACCCTAAGTGCAGTAAAATAGTAAGAGTCTGCGTAAACTGTTGAAGAAATACAAGTATAAACGTCATATAGAGATGCGGAAAAAGATGCTTTATAACAATATGTCTTCTCGATCCACCTAATATGCGCGCGGCATCAATAAATTCTTCCGTTTGTAATTTACGAACTTCCTTCGCAACATACAGTGCAATAACTGGCATCGCAAGCATTACAAGTAATACAACTTGAAACGAGGCTCTTTCAAAAAAAGTTGTTGTTTCCTCTCCACTTCCAAAGGTATTCACAGATTGAAGAAAGAAATACGCAATCATAACTGTCGGAATGACGGTAAAACTATCAAAAAAAGCTTCAATCTTTGAAAATCCTCTTTTTATGTATGTTCCGAGTACAACTCCGAAAAACACACCCATTACCATTCTAAGTAATGCGATTAAAAGCGATATTCCAATCGTCCACTTCGCGCCTTCAACGACTAAATGTAACAGGTCGTATCCTTTCCGGTCTGTCCCGAGTAAAAATTGTAATGAAGGTGAAAACGGTGGCACTTCTGGATTTCCAGCCGCATCATATTGCAGTGTAACTTTTTTAATCTGTCCATCATTCCATATCGTATTTCCGATGCTCAAAAGAACTAATATGAGAAGAAACCCAATGCTTATCCAAAATCTTTTATCGCGTTTTATATACGTCCACATATTATAATCTCTCCTTCATCGCAGCTGGAATGAGATAATGAAACAATTTAAATAAAATAAAAATCGGAATATAAATAAGCAGCACACTAACGATGAAAACCTCAACCCTAATACCCTCATACGATTTCAAAAACATAAAAATACCACCCGTATTAAAAATCCATTCTATAATATATAAATTAGATAACATAAAAAAAACATTCGTTTTCGCAAAGAAAAGTGTACTAAGCAACACATTTCGTAAAATATGACGATTTAAAATATGAAAGCGATCCAGCCCCTTCGCCTTAGCAAATAGTACATAATCTTTTTCTAGCTCATTTTCAAAACGAAGCACTAACATTTTTACAAACATAATCGTAGTCGGTATACTCAAACAAAATATTGGCAATCCTCTAATCGACTCGCCTCCAATTGACGCAATTTGAAAAGGTAAAAAACCTGTTTGTTTAAAAAACCATATAACTAAAATTTGTGATCCTAAAATAAGAAGAATGTCTGGAATGGATTCTAGGAAGATGAGAAATGATTTAATTCGATGTTGTATACGAGGTGAACTACTCATAATCATATAAACGATACAAAATGCTACAAATAATGAAATGAAAAAAGCGGCCAAAAAAATAACCATTGTTTCTTTATAATGGACAAACAACTGTGGAAATAAAAATTTATCTCTCACATATTGCAAATTGGAGATATCCACTAAGTTCGCAAATACTTCTTTTAAACTCTTTATGTACTTTGATGCATTCAGCTCAAATCCATAAAATAATTTCGGCAGTGCCCCTAAACAAATAATACCCAAAATCGAAATAATAAATTGAATCGTCACTTCCATCCCATTCAAAAAAACTTTTTTGATCATTTTCTCCCTTCTCTCTCTATAATTTACCCTTTAATTTTATTCTCAATTTTCAGAATTGTAAATATTTATAAATAAAGAATCGTTAGGTTACGACCCTAACGATTCTTTATTTACCTGTTTTTCTCTTTTTGCAAACGGCATATACAAAATGAAACATCCAATAAGCGCTGCAATTTCTAATGAGATAATGTAGTAAGGGTGTGGCCCTAACATATCGAGTAATGAAGCAGTCTCTGGTTTATGAGCTAAAAACATATAATTACCGCCTGTTTTATAATTCACGAATGAAACGATTGGAATTACTATGTTTAAAAATATCATCGTACGCTTAATAGATTGCAAGGTCGGTCTATATCCTTCTACCCACGTCATAAAGAGCGGTGCCCAAATGAGTAATACATGTGCAATGAAGAATTCCATAAAGCGAAAATGCGGAAAAGCGTATTGCAAGTTTGGCGTTAAAATAGCTTGTGATGCACCGATAATTCCTGTAAAAAATACAATCTCATATATTCGATAGCTTTTCGTTACAATCATAACCGACACTAACAATAAACTAATCGTACATAACTCAAATGGCAGTGACGTGCCGAGCTGAAAAATACCTGCTTTCCATTCCCATATATGAAGTCCAATTTCACTTCCGATAAATAGAAATGCAATCGCATACCGGACCGTTATATTCCACTCACTTTGACGTAATAAATCTTGGTATTGATATAGAAAAAATATCCCTATCAACATAATAAATAATATAATGGCATGTTGCCTTGAATATGGAATAAATGTTTTTATTGGATGCGCACTAAAATAAGCTTCCATCTTCCTTCCTCCTCTCCTTCATACAATATTATTGTTAGAAAGAAACAACGAGTCAATTCATTTGCTTAAACTAGGACAACCTCTACCTTACATTTAGATATTCATACCTTACAAAACTGTAAGGTTATTGTAAGCTAAAACGATTTGTCAGATTCTTCACCTCTTTTATACTTAATGTAGATACTAAAACGAACGAAAAGGTGATAAATAGATGAAGAAGAAAAATAAAGTGTTAATTACTAGTGTAGTAGCAATCGGAATTGCAGCTGGATCATATTTTGCTTTAGCTGGCGGTAGTTCAGAAGTAGCGATGGCATATAGCGGTTATAAAGTTACAGAAAAACAAATTGAAAATGCCCAAAAATTTGGCGGCGAAGTAATCCCAAATGGAATTGAAACAATTTCATTCGATCCAACAAAAGGTACGTATGAATTAGCTGTTAAAAAAGGTGACGAAGTAAAAAAAGGTCAACTCCTGTTTAAATATAATGACCCTACTGCTAAACAAGGTGTAACGGAAGCAGAAATGCAAAAGAGAATCGCACAAAAAGACGTAACATTACATCAAAAACAAATTGATGCAGCGAAACAAAAATTACAAAAAGATAAAAATGCAGGTCTTCCTCAGGAAGCATTAAAAGCATCGGAAATTGAAGTGCAACAATTAGAATCACAACTTGAAATGAAGAAGTTTGAAGTAGAAAAAGCTGATGAAATGATTAAAGCAGCAAAAGAGAAAGTAAATACTCTTACTGTAACAAGCCCTGCTGATGGCGTAATTGATGATATCGTGAAAACTGCTGATGAAAAAACAGGTATGAGCGGCATTACACTTCGTCACGCTGGTCCATTTAAAGTAAAAGGTCAACTTTCTGAATACGAGCTTGCTAGTATGAAAGTTGGGCAAGAAGTAACCGTTTCATCAAAAACTATCGCTGGTAAGACTTGGACAGGAAAAGTAACAGAAATCGGTTCTACACCATTAAAGAGTATGGACGAAAATAAAACTGTTTCTAATTATCAATTTACTGTCACATTAGATAACAGTGAAGAATTACAAAACGGCTTCCACGTTTACGTAACAAGTAAATCTGGCGAAGCAACTGGTACGGTTGTTCCGAAGAGCAGTATTGTGAAAAAAGGAGACAAAAATGTTGTCTTCGTTGTAAAAGATGGTAAAGCGAAAGAACAAGCGATTACTGTTGAGTTCGAGACAGATAGCGAAGCAAAAGTTTCTGGAGTGAAAAAAGGAGAGCAAATTATCTCTAAACCTGAAAAAGACTTAAAAGATGGTATGGAGGTTGTCGCCCAGTGATTAACTTAAAAGGCATCACGAAATCCTTTCAAAACGGCGCTGAATCAGTTCAAATATTACATGGAATTGATGTAACACTAAATCAAGGCGAATTTACTTCTATTATGGGACCTTCTGGTTCTGGTAAGTCAACATTAATGAACATTATCGGTTGCTTAGATAAACCAACGACAGGTACGTACGAACTAGCTGGTCAAAATATCTCAAACATGTCTGAGACAGAACTTGCACACGTTCGTAATAAAGAGATCGGATTCATATTCCAAAACTTTATGTTACTACCAAGACTTACAGCACTACAAAATGTTGAATTACCTCTTATTTATGCAGGTGTTGATAAAAAAGAGCGACGTGAGCGTTCACTAGCAGCTTTAACAAAAGTAGGTTTAGCTGATCGTGCTACTCACTTACCAAATGAATTGTCAGGTGGACAAAAGCAGCGTGTCGCAGTCGCACGTGCAATCGTAAATAACCCGAAATTTCTCTTAGCCGATGAACCAACGGGAGCACTTGATACGAAAACAAGTACACAAATTATGGACCTCTTTTACGAATTAAACAAACAAGGCTCAACAATCATTATGATTACCCACGATCGTGAAATTGGGGAAGCAGCTGCACGCCAAATTGTAATTCGTGACGGAAATATCGTCCAAGATTGGAGAGGCTAATTTTGAACACGAGTGAAAATATACGCATGGCCCTTTCCTCTATATTTGCTCATAAAATGCGCTCTATCTTAACAATGCTGGGGATTATTATCGGTATTAGCGCTATTATTACTATCATTTCAATGGGTGATGGTACAAACGCAAAGTTTAAAAAAGAATTAGGCCAAGGAAAAGACAATGAAGTAACGATTTACTACAACAATCCCGACTTTGGAACAGATGGTGCCAAAATTACAGCTGATATGCTGAAACGTCTTCAAACTGTACCAGGCGTTAAAGATGTTTATCCAGATGTGAGTATGCAAATCAACGCTTCAGCTGGATCAAAAACTGCCTCTCTCAACTTAAAAGGTGGAACCGGTAGCTTTATGACAGATGAAAAGCTAAAATTAGTTCATGGTCGTGAATTAAACGATAGTGAATTAAACCAAGCAATTCCTGCAGTTATATTAAATGAAGAAGCTTTTAATAAATTGTTTAATAGTTGGGAATCAAATTTATACGCCGATATAAAAGGAAAACCGTATAAAATAGTCGGTGTGTATGAAACAAAAAATGATTTCGGAATGGCTATGGCTGAAGGTTATACATCTATTGAAAACGCTCCTGTCATTTCTGGAGTAACTGAATATGAAACTGTAAAACTAACACTAGTTTCTCCAGCAGAACGTAAAAGTGTAGAAAAACAAGCCGTTTCCGTTTTAAATGAAATGAAAGCTCCTAAATTTGAACATAAATTTGAAGCGCAAGATATGGGTGACTTTACGAAGCAACTAGACGAATCAATCGGCATGATGAAAATGGTATTCGGTGGTATCGCTGCTATCTCCTTACTTGTTGGTGGTATCGGTGTAATGAACATCATGCTCGTATCTGTAACAGAACGTACACGTGAGATCGGTATTCGTAAAGCACTGGGCGCAACACGTGGTAAAGTATTAATGCAATTCTTAATTGAATCTTGTATTTTAACGGGGCTCGGTGGTTTCATCGGATTCATGCTCGGTATTTTCTTCGCTTGGATCGTCTCAATTTTTGCCGGATGGCCACTCGTTATCTCAAAAGAACTTGGACTTCTTTCGGTAGGTATTTCAATGCTAATCGGTATTGCATTCGGTCTACTACCAGCTAACAAAGCTGCAAAACTTGATCCAATTGAATGTTTACGATATGAGTAAATAAAAAACGTGGGAGTTTACACTCCTACGTTTTTTTATTTTATTGAAGGCAAATGCAATTTTATCGCTGTTTTATTAAAAATATGAGTCTCTAACTTCTACTATGTAACTCTACAGCAATTCACGAACCAATTCATCACGATATCGTCCCTTTAAATCATGTTTCTTCTATTATATATGTTTCATGTTGCGATTATCTTTTTATCATTTAAACTTTCATTTCGCGTTACAGCTATCATACAATCATATTATTGCAAAAATAATATGTAATAGAACAAATTCAAGGCGTAATTTTTTCCATACTACAACTTATTTTGTAACAATTATATCCCTATTTCATTAAAATTCACCCTATATATATGACTTCACACACAAAAAGATTATATTTTCATAACTACATTGTGATTCAAACCGTTAAACACCCCTCTTTCGTAACATTCCAGAAACCCTTGCGCAACATTACTGACATGTTATTAATCTATTAGTAATTAAAATAGTATTGATTTTATGAATCATATATTCTAATCCCCCAAAAAACGCAAAGAAAACGCTATCAGGATATTAATGGAATTATTACAGAATATTAATGCCTCGTTACGAATGCTTTGTAGTTTTGTGTTTTCCGCAAATAAGAAAATAATGGTTGCTATAATGAGGTCAACGAAAACAAATGCAATGGAGGCTATTATGAAAAAATTTATGGGTATAGCAACAGCAGCGGTTTTTGGTCTTGGGATTTTCACAACATCTGCTAAAGCAGAAACAATCGTAACGACTGATGTACTAAACGTACGAGAAAACCCAACTACTGAATCACAAGTTGTCGGAAAGTTATTAGATGGATATAAAGTTAACGTTTTACATACAGAAAACGGATGGTCAAAAGTTAAATTAAATAGTGGTAAAGAGGCTTTCATAAGCGCTGACTACACAAAAGATACTTACTACGTAACAGCAAACGTATTAAACGTACGTGCTGGAGCGAATACAGATTCAGCGATTCTTGGTAAATTGAAAAAAGATGATGTAATCGAAACAACACACCAAGTACAAAATGATTGGATCCAATTTGAATATAACGGCCAAACGGCTTATGTACACGTTCCTTACTTAACAGGAAAAGCACCAGTTAAAGTTCAGCCAGTAGTTAAAGCTGAAAAAGTAACTAAAGTTCAAGATACTGCTAAAGTTCGTGAAGCAGTTAAAGCTCAAGAGGTAGCTGAGGCTCAAGCAAAAACTAAAGCTCACGAAGCGGCTAAGGCTCGTGAAGCAGTTAAAGCTCAAGAGGCAGCTGAAGCTCAAGCAGCAACTAAAGCCAGGGAAGTAGCTAAAGCTCAAGAGGCAGCTAAAGCTCAAGAAGCGGCTGAAGCTCAAGCAGCAGCTAAAGCTCAAGAAGTGGCTAAAGCTCGTGAAGCAGCTAAAGCTCAAGAAGCGGCTGAAGCTCAAGCAGCAGCTAAAGCTCAAGAGGCAGCTAAAGCTCGTGAAGCAGCTGAAGCTCAGGCAGCGGCTGAAGCTCGTGAAGCAGCTAAAGCCGGGGAGGCAGCTAAAGCTCGTGAAGCGTCTAAAGCTCAAAAACCAGCTACACAACAACCTGTTGCAAAAGAAACTGAAACAAGTGCACCATCTTCTTCTCGCGAATTAAGAGTTGAAGCAACAGCTTACACAGCAGATCCACTTGAAAATGGTTACAAAGCAGGAGATCAAGTAAAATCAGCTATGGGTCATAACTTAACAGCTAATCCAAACATGAAACTAATTGCAGTTGATCCAAGTGTAATTCCATTAGGTTCAAAAGTATGGGTTGAAGGTTACGGAGTAGCAATCGCTGGTGATACTGGTGGAGCTATTAAAGGAAATAAAATTGACGTTTTAATGCCAGATAAAGGTACATCAAGTAACTGGGGACGTAAAACAGTTACAGTGAAGGTATTAAACTAATTACTATAAAAAAAGAGTCAGTCTCAACGTTGAGGCTGACTCTTTTTTTATGACTCTTACATTCTTTCTTTCTCTTGAAAGTAAGCAATATGATCTCGAAGCCATTCCCTCTCTGATATAAAGTGAAACTTTAATCAGTGGGGGTTTTGTTCATCCCCCACTGATTATTAGTTGAACCAATCGGGCTTTTACGGGCAGTTGATCTCCCACCTAACTTCTTTGCTCCAGCCGAATTTTGAGGTGGGAATTTTACTGCCCGTTAATGCGGGATAAACAAGTTCCCTCGTTTTTTGTACACTTTATCAAATGCCTGTAAAACATCTTCATGATCAACAAACTTATGTAAGAAACGAAGAGCAATGATAACCTCTGATTCATCAATAGGCTCTACTTCATTTTTACGTCTTCTGGAAACAATTTTATTCACACGTTCACAAATCGACTTAATCGCCATTTCATCTCCATGTGCATAAAGAGCTCGAACAGCCTCGTATTTCACAATACCATTTTTATCTGCTAAAGCTTCAATATAAACTATTTGTAAATCTGTCCCTCCTATTTCTGCTAAAGTCTCGATAGCTACCGAACGAATAGAAGCACTTTCCCTATATAAAATCCTTGTTAACGGAAGAATGGATTGCCCTGTTCCAATCTCGCGCAAAGTATAACAAATATTTGTAATCTCATCTTTATTTTCTTCAGTAGCCAGCAACTTTAGTAAAGCACTTTCCGCTTCTAACGATTTATATAACTTTAAGGAAGAAATAGCCCAATAACGAACAGCATCGTTTTTATGATAAATATAAGGAATAATTTTATTTGTACTACTTACTTCGGGTAATGTATAAATATCACTAAGTAATTCACTTAACAGAGTCGGGCTCTCTTCGTATTCCAAACGATCTATAAGATAATCAGCAATACAGATTTCTTTCGTATTAATAGCGAGTTTCGTCATTAAATAATAAATATCTTTTTTCATAGATACTTTTTTTGCTTTTATTATCTTCTCCTGTAAATAAGGGAAAGTTAATAGATCATTTAGCTCTTTCGCCTCATCATACGCACGATGCCATATCTCTGTTTCTTCATCACCCATGCGCCTTAATAAATCATCTATACACTCTTCCATCTCCTTCTCTCCCGTCCAAATTAAATCCATCCCTTTGAATTCTATATACGATAGACTACCATTTCAACAGAAAAAAGAGGATGCCATAGCATCCTCTCCCCTTTCCTATTCCACACAAGTAAATTGCGTCCAAGCCCCTACATAATCTAATAAGAATAACTCTTCTTCAACAATTGTACCGACAATATTTTTCCGTTCATCTATCGGCATTTCTTTCAAGATAATTTGCAATTCCCCTTTATACTTTCCGAATGAGTTATTCCCAATTACAACTTGGCCTCTTTCTTGTAACACACTTTCGCGCATAGGGAAGTCGTCGTCTTTGTATTTTTTACGCACTTCTGTAGAACGTACCATATATTCTGTTATGTCACCGCGTCTTACGTGTACTTCTTGCAGAGTCGCTCTCTTCTCTACTTCAGTCGCTTCGTCTACGAATTGTACCTTTAGCTGTAACATGTAACGATTTAAGTTTCCTAGTTTCTCTAATTCTTCTTCACTTGCATAAGCATTTCCGATAATCACATCATCAATAAGCCCTGTCGCCCATAAATGCTTCGCTTGTACTTCAATTGGTAGACTGCGATGCTGTTCTAACGTACATAATCCGTCGTTAATATCCCATGGACCGATATTAGCGGCATGTGATGTAATAAATGCTGCACTGCGAATTCCATGTTTTTTAAAACGTTCACTACAGCGAATGAAATAATCATACGGAAGACCAGTGAATTTTTGCGGATAAAAATTGTGACAACCAATTAAAGCTGCTTTATTCGCTTGATGCGAAAGGATATTCTCTAAATATGCAATATCATTACTTACATTCAGCTCAATTTTTAAGCCATATGGATTATTCGTCATTTTCGCTTCTGTTAACCCGTCAAACCCCACATCTAATCGGATACCATCTGCACCTAACTCTGCAAAGAATGAGAGATCACTATAGCTAATACCGAGCTGATCGAAAACAGCTGGAGCCACATCTAAAATAACTTCCATATTGTTATCTTTTGCATGATTAATAATTTCTTTAAATTCAGCTACAATTTCTTCTTTCGGACGATTGACGGATAATAAACAAGTGAATATTCTTGAAAAACCGTGGCGTGCCGCTGCCGAAATGTATGCCATATCTTTTTCTTTCGTTGAATGCTCTGGATAAAGTGAAATTCCTAATTTACGCTCCATGCTTTTGCATCTCCTTCACACGTTGTATTAATGCCATGCTCGTAAATCTATATTTTGCAGATAAACATGTTGCACATAAAATCGTTGGTACGATGATAAAGAATGGTGATTGTAAACTAAATGCCACATAAGCCCCCATCGAACATCCGATAAATAATATCGACACAAGTAGTAAAACTAATAAAGATTTACTTTGTACCCATTTCGAATAATGCGCAATACATTGTCCGATCACAAATGTAATTACGATGATAATTGCTCCGAGCATTCTGTTTTCTCCTCTCCTGCTAATTGTTGTTTCTCATACATTTTGAAGAATGGATAGTAAATAATAAATGAGATTACAAAGTTAATAATTACAAGTACGCCAGCCATAATTGTCCAGTCCGTACTAATAACCGCTGCAATTGGCGCCAACATCGTAAATGGCAGTTTCGCCATCATCATCGGAATCATCCCTGAAACAACTGCGAAATATGATACTGTCGTTGTAACTAACGGTGTAATTACGAACGGAATAATTAAAACTGGGTTCATTACAATTGGTGCCCCGAAAATAATTGGTTCGTTAATATTGAATAAACCTGGTACGAATGATAATCTACCTAATTCTTTTAGGAACTTAGATTTAGAGAACATAAACATAATAACTAAAGCTAACGTTGAGCCTGATCCACCAATCCATACGAACCATTGAATAAATTGCTCTGTAAATAAGTTCGGTAACTGATGTGCGTTTCCTGTACTAGTGAACACTTCCATATTTTCAAGAATTGCTGAATCCCACATTGGACGAATAATTGGTCCTAAAATCGCTGGACCGTGTATACCAAACGACCAGAAGAATACGATTAGGAATACTGTTAATAAACCACCGAATAAATTATTCCCTACTAATACTGACTTTAATGGTGCAATTAAATATGTGATCGTTGTATTTACATCAAATTTCAAACCGTAACGAATACCCCAGAATAAAAGAATAACTACTAAAGTTGGAATTAATGCTGCAAATGAATTTGCAACTGCTGGTGGTACACTATCTGGTAATTTAATCGAAATATTATGCTTAATCATGAAATGATAAATTTCTACTGCAATTAATGCTGTCACAATAGCTCCAAATAAAGACGTAGCACTTAATGTCCCTACTGAAATATATCTTCCTGCATCAATAACACCTGGTACAGCTTTTGTTATTTGAATAGGTTCAACTGATGCTAGTAAGAAGGCGAGTACAGATAATAATCCTGCACTTAATTGATTGAGCTGATAAAAGTTCGCGAGTGAGGCCCCTACCCCGAATGCTGCATATAGAGCCATTAAACCTACTGTAAATCGGAATGGAATATCTAAAATATGGCGAAACGGTGCAATCCACTCCATATATGCATCAATTGGTAAGTTTAAAAAGATAACGAAAAATGACCCGACAATCGTTAACGGTAATGTAGAAATAACTCCATTTCGAATTGCTAATAAATGTCGTTGCCCCGCAATCTTTTGCGTTGTTGGCATAATCTTCTGTTCCATAAAACCATTCATCGATAACCCTCCCTATGTTCAATCTGACGAAAGCAAAAGTTATAACATTATAATGTTATTGTTTAAAAAAATATAATTACGTTAAAACTAATTGTTCGGCTTGCTTAAGTACTTTCAAACCATCACACATGCCATAATCTCGTTGCTCTATAATTGCAACTGGTATATCGTATGACTTCGCAAGAAACTCTACCGCGGGAAACAAATACTTCACCTGTGGTCCAATTAAAACAACATCAGCATTTTTTATTTCCAGTTTCACAAGTTCCGAATCGACTGCTTTAATTTTATAATCCTTCCCTTGTTTCTTTGCCTCTTCTTGCATTTTTCTTACAACCATACTCGTTGACATGCCTGCTGCACAACATAATAAAATGTACATATTATACTGTCACTTTCTCTTCCACTCGTTTATGAAGAGCGATAAATTCCTCAGCAAGTTCTTTCACTGTAATGGCATTCATTAAATGATCTTGTGCATGCACTAATAATAAACTTATTTCTGCATGATTGCCTCTTGCTTCTTCTTGAATTAAATCCGTTTGAATACGATGAGCGGATGATATTTCCTCACTAGCAAGTTCCATCTTTTCACTCGCATTCTGAAAATCTCCTTGTCTTGCAAAAGCAATTGCTTCAAGTGCCGCGCTTCTAGCGTTGCCACCATGTAAAATTAACGCAAATGGAGTTTGCATATCAGTCATTTTAAATTCCCCCAAGCTATGTTTTTTCTATATTTTTATCTTATTATGAAAACGCATACAATTAAACACAAAAAACTTCCGTTATGTAACGGAAGTTTTTATATACTTTTCTTATAAAGATACTAATATCTCTTGGAAATCTTCAATTACTTCAGCCTGAGTTAATTTCTCTATCGCACTTTGACTAGACATAATATCATATAAAAAATCATAAAGCTTTTGTAAATCTTCATTATTATTACGCTTCACACTAAATAAAATAATAACTTGTACTTTCTTATCTCCCCAGTCAACTGCTCTATCAAGTGTACAAAACATCAAAAATGTTTCCTCACTTAATAACTGCATCGGATGTGGAATCGCAACTAAATTCCCAACCGCTGTAGGAGATGTGTTCTCTCTCTCCATAACAGAAGCATAAAAGTTTGCAGGTACATAACTGTTCTCAGCAGCTTTCTCACATAAAAACTGGATAACTTCTTCTTTCGTAGAAGCACTACGATTTAAAAAGATCAAATCTTCCTTAATATATTGCTTCACACTATTATCCACATGTGTAAGCAACTGCTGACCAATCGATTTAATCTCTTTATCATCAAATATTGAATTCACTTTTATAACTGGTACAGGCAAACCACTCGGTATATGAATCGTACTAATAATACAATCTATTTTATCCTTATAAAGTTCTTCTACTTTCAATTGATAATAGCCTGTAATACCTACAATCTCTAATTTATCTCGAAACTGTGATAGAATTTTATATTTCAGTAGCTGTGCACTCCCTTGACCAGTCGCACAAACTAATAAACATCTTTTCTTTTGATTCTTTTCCTGCAAACGGCTCATCGCCCCGCCGAAGTGAATAGCAATATAACCAATTTCACTTTCCGGAATCGATTCACCCGTATATTCACCAATTATATCTCCAACGAGAACTGCAATTTCAAAAGCATATGGATAATTTTTTTTCACTTCTGCCAAAAGAGGATTTCTCGTATTTAACTTATATTTCAAACGGTTTAATAACGTTTTTAAATGAACACCAAACCCAAATAATAATTCTTCATCATAATAAAAAGTAAGATTCCGTTCTTCCGCTACTTTGAAAAGAATATGCTGCATGAATGCATATACATCTTTCCCTAATAGCTCTTCAACATTTTCATAGCGATCTCTCGCTGTAACAGCTGTACTTAATAAATGCATCGTTACATATAAAATTTCTTCTTCTGGAAATTGAAGTTTTAGCTCTTCCTCTAAATCCCCTAAAATCTGTTTCGCAATTTTATATTCTTTCTTTATTATAAGTTCAGATTTCTCTACATGCAGTGCTTGAATGTAATGATCATCCCTGCATCTCTTTAACGCAATCGCAATATGAATTGCTAAATTATCAACTTCTATATCTGATAAATATATCGTTCCTCCCTCGATATACTTTAGTATAACTGAGCGGATGAGAGGAATATGGGGTAACGGTAAATATGTATCCGTCTGCTCAAATTGCTCATGAAACGGAGTATGGTCATAACGCGGTAAACCATATTGTGATAAACAAGAACGAATATTAAATTCCTCTCCAACAATACGTATACCATAGTATGGTCTCTTTTCAATTTGCAATTTATAGCGACCGCATATATCTGTAACATCTTTCATAATTAAATTTACAGTTGATTTGCTCACGTAAATCTCTTCTGCTAACTGCGAAAGCTTCACATATCCTTCTGTCGTTAAAACGCGTTGTAAAATATACGCAACTCTTTCTTCATAAGAAGTTGGGATCTTTTCCGTCTGTTTTTGAAATAGACTCACACAAAACTCTTCAAATTTCTTCGTTTGTATAATTTCTAGTTCGTACCCATTCCCCCTTTGTGATTCAATTTTCGCTCCATGTTCTTCCAAGATATCATTTAATAATTTTATATCCTTTTGAATCGTCTTCGTTGATACATGTAAACGGCTCGCTAAAAAAGCTCTATTTAACATCGATTTCTCTTCTAAAAATTCCTCTAAAATGGAAATTAATCGCTGATGCACTTTTGTCATAGCTCTTCCTCTCGCTCTTTATATAAAAAGGAAAAACCCACTAAAATCAGTAGTTTTTTCCCTTTTATCCCGGTTTGTGAAGGCTAATAATCAGTGTGGATGAACTAAATCCTCACTGATTAAAGTTTCACTTTATCCCGCTTTCATTATTTCTTTAGCGTAAATCCAAACTTATCCCAAGCTTGTAAATAATCTAATAAGAAGATTTCTTCCTCTACAACTCGGCCAACTACATTTGTTTTTCCTGTATTCACCATATCTTTTAAAGCGATTTGTAATTCACCTTTATATTGACCATATTGTTCATTATCAATTAAAAGATCCCCACGTTTAATTTCACGTGTATTGTGTGGTTTGAACTCTTCTTTTTTATATTTCACACGACTTTGTGTAGAACGAATCATATATTCAGATACATCTCCGCGATAAAAATGCGGTTCGTCTAACACAATAATTCTTTCTAATTCTGTTGTTGTATCATATACTCCTATATCAAATGTTTGTTTCTCTTTATTTAATGTACCTAGTGCTTTCAATTCTTCCTCTGAAGCATAAGCGTTCGCAATAATAACATCATCAATTAATTCTGTTGCAAACAAATGCTTCGCTTGTGTTGTCATCGGTAATTCACGATGCTGCTCTAGTGTACATAACCCTTCTGTTACTGGCCAAGGTCCATATGTTGCATCAAATGATGAAATAAAAGCAGCTGTTCTCATACCGTAATCTTTAAATTGTTTCGAGCACTTAATGAAATGATCGTATGATAATCCGGAATAACGATGCGGATAAAAGTTATGACAACCAATTAAATTTTCACGATTTGGTCTATGACTCATAATATTATCTACATACTTCGTACCGTTACTCATATTAATCTCAATTTTTAAGCCGTATGGATTGTACGTCATAATCGATTCTTCTAAACCTGAGAAACCAACATCTAAGCGAATACCGTACGCACCTAGTTCATGGAAGAACGATAAATCATTATACGAAATACCTAGTTGTTCAAAAACAGCTGGACTAATATCAACTAATACTTGAAACCCTAATGCATTCGCATGAGAGATCGTTTCCTTAAACTCTTCTATAATTGTCTCTTTTTCGCCATCTACAGATAATAAACATGTGAATACACGTGTAAATCCGTATTTACTTGCTAATGTTAAATACTCTTTATCTTCCTCTACTGTCGAATGTTCTGGATAAATAGAAATACCTAATCGTCTCATATGTACATGCCTCTTTCTTCATCATATTGTAAACCTTTTCAAATATATGTAGTAAAAAAGTATGTATCCCCTTCTCGTCCACTACCATTTGAATCCGCTTTCTTTAAAGAAAAAATATTTTCTATCATTCACAACAACTACTAGTCTATACATCTATACTTTACATCTTTTTTTCAAAATTGTGTAGTCTTTCCACAAATTTGTCAGTTTTTTCGCCTCAAAAATTGTGGTTCTGGTGCAAAAACTTCAGGACAATTGCAATCAATCTACAAATCTTGGACAAACGAATCCGACGTCACCTTAAACAAACAAGTGACTCCTGGAGAGTCGATGAAACATATATCAAAATAAAAGGTCAATGGATGTACCTGTATCGTGCTGTTGATTCGAAAGGAAATACAATCGATTTTCACCTGAGCAAAAAAAGAGACCAGAAGGCTGCAAAGCATTTTTTCAAGAAGGCCTTGCAGTCTTTTCATGTTTCAAAACCTCGTGTTATAACAGTCGATAAAAATCCAGCTTATCCTATAGCAATTGTACCAGCCGAACTACCCAGTTCTATCGCTCTGAATAGTATTCTTATGCCGTATTTAGTTACGTTAAAATCTTGGAGGCTAGCCCCCAAATCCCCCAACCAGCACTCACACCCAAAAACAAGGGTTTAATAAAATAAACAAAAAGATTAACCTTAATGGTTAATCTTTTTGTTTATTTTATATTTTATTTTTTATTTTTTCTAAAATAATAAAATCAGCTGATGATAATTTTTTATATTTTTGTTCTATAATTTTTAATACGTTATAATCTTTGTATTTTGATATATAACTCAAGATATCTCGATCTTTAATTGTTGGAATACTATACACAAACCCTTCTGATTTAACAATTCTTGTATATAGAATAATAAAAGAAGAATTACAAGAAAAAATATCGTCTAAAGTTTTTTGAAAATCAGTCTCATTTGTGATGTGATATAAAACATCTAAACATACTACTAAATCACTTTTAAAATATCCTTTATTAATAAAATATTTAGGATTGTATAATAAAAAATTTTTTGTGTTATCTTTTGTAAACATTTTTGAACATATATCTATAGATGTAGGTGAAATATCCATACCTAAGTAGTTATGATATTCCATATATTTTAATTGGTTACCATCGCCACAACCAAATTCAATTACAGTTTGAACTTGGTTTTCAATTATTAATTCATTAATTACATCTTTCTTGAATTCTGCTAACATTCCATATGATCCACTTCCTGAAGTTCCTCCATTGGCATAATTATTTTCCCAGTAATCGATATAATTAAATTCTTCTTCAGTTGTTTTATCCATAATTATCCTCCTTAAAAATAGTAAAATAAAATATTTTTTATAAATATGTATTTTATATGGTTCTGGTGTAAAAACTCTAAAGTTCTTGCAAGTAATCTCCTAAACTTGGACATACTGATAATATATGATTAAAAAAGAACAGATTGATTTACGGGATCAGTCTGTTCAAAACCAGAAAAAATTCATCCATCAATTTTTTGGACTAACAGCATAAAATACAATTCCGCTAGAAATATATGCGCTATATTCTCTTTTATTTTATCTTTGCACCAGAACCAAAATTGTTATACGTTTTCAAGGCACCTTCCTTGACTGTTACGTTGACCAATACATATACTCGAAAGAACAGAGATAAAGTGAAACTTTAATCAGTGGGGGTTTTGTTCATCCCCACTGATTATTAGCCTTCACCAATCGGGCGTTAACGGACAGCAGGGCTCCCACCTAACTTCTTTGCTCCAGCCAAATTTTGAGGTGAGAGTCTTACTGCCCGTTAACGCAGGAAAACTTTTATATAGGGGATGAATATATGGGAGAGGCAATACTCGTAAAGCGAGAACCGTTATGGACAAAAGAGTTTATTGCGCTAATTCTAGCAAACTTATGTATGTTTTTAGGATTTCAAATGTTAATTCCAACTTTACCTGTTTATGTGAAAGAAATTGGAGGCACAAGTTCAAACATCGGATTCGTTGTCGGCATGTTTACCGTTGCAGCACTTTTTATTAGGCCGTTAACTGGAAACGCCTTACAAAAATTCAACAAAAAAATCATTTTAATGATCGGTACCGCTATTTGTTTACTCGCTATGGGCAGTTATCTTTTCGCTTCAACCGTTTTCCTATTACTTGCCGTTCGAATTTTACACGGAGCTGGTTTTGGTATTACAACGACTACATATGGAACTGTCGTTTCAGATTTAATTCCGCAAGCTCGCCGCGGTGAAGGCATGGGGTATTTCGGTCTTTCTGGAACTATCGCCATGGCGCTCGGTCCGCTTATCGGACTTTGGCTTATGCAAGCATATAACTTCACGATTCTTTTTTTATGTGCACTTTCATGCACAATAGTTTCATTAATATTAACGAAACTACTTCAAATCAAAAAATCGCCGCAACCACCACAGCAAACATCTGGTACCTTTCTCGATGGATTTATTGAGCGAAAAGCTTTACTTCCTTCATTATTAATATTATGTATTACATTAATGTACGGGGGAATTGGAAGCTTTATCACATTATTTGCTACGGAAGTCGGCATTGCCGATATTAGTCTCTTCTTTTTATTTAACGCACTTGCAATCGCTGTAACTCGTCCGTTTTCTGGAAAATTATATGATGCGAAGGGCCATACATTCGTCATCATTCCAGGAGTTATTATAACGTTTACAGGTATTATTTTACTGTCGTATACAACTACAATTCCGAGTTTAATTATTGCGGCAGCGTGCTACGGAAGTGGTTTTGGAGCGATTCAACCGGCGCTACAAGCATGGATGATTGACCGAGTAGCACCGCACCGGAGAGGAGTGGCAACAGCAACATTCTTCTCAGCATTTGATCTTGGAATTGGTGCTGGAGCGATTATTTTTGGATTCATTGCACACTTTACAAACTATGCAACTGTATATCGTTATTCTTCCCTATTACTTATCGCGTTCCTTTTCATTTACATCACAAGCTTACGGAAACAAAAACAGGGAGATAAAACAAACGAAAAAGCCGCTGGGTAATGTTAACTGATTCTTTTTCAAAGTACTTGGACTAAAAAAATCATATATACACAAATGCAAAAAGCAGTGGATTCCTCAAAAAATCACACTGCTTTTTTGCATTGTATTGAAAGGTGAACCGCTGTTCTATTTATTCATGTTGTTCGTATGATATTAATATATAGAACAAATTGGAGGAAATGTTGATGAAAGCAATAGTTTACACAAAATACGGTCCCCCGGACGTTCTTCAATTGAAAGAGGTAGAAAAACCTAGTCCTAAAGAAAACGAAATACTTGTAAAAATAAAAGCGACAACCGTAACAGCAGGAGATATTCGTTCAAGAAGTTTTACAGTTCCCTCTTCTGTTTGGCTACCCGCTCGAATTGCACTTGGCTTTAAACAACCGAAAAAACAAATACTTGGAATGGAATTGGCTGGTGAAGTTGAATCAGTAGGAAAAGACGTTACGCGTTTTAAAGCAGGAGACCAAGTTTTTGCTGCTACCCAAGCAAATTTTAGTTCTTATGCTGAATATATTTGTCTACCTGAAGATGGACCCGTGTGCATGAAACCCTCCAATATAACTTATGAAGAAGCCGCAGCCGTTCCAATCGGGGCACGTACAGCATTATTTTTCCTAAGGAAAGCTAACATTCAGAACGGTCAAAACGTTCTTATTTATGGTGCTTCTGGAAGTGTCGGAAGTTATGCAGTACAAATC
Organism: Bacillus hominis; assembly: GCF_030348325.1. Lineage (NCBI taxonomy): Bacteria > Bacillati > Bacillota > Bacilli > Caryophanales > Bacillaceae > Bacillus > Bacillus hominis. The sequence goes on along the minus strand of NZ_JAUCFS010000005.1, from coordinate 770,614 downwards.
TCTAAATATTTCGGCGCAACAGTTACTGGGGTATGCAGTAGCACCAATTTAGAGTTAGTCAAATCTCTAGGAGCTGACAAAGTAATTGATTACACCGCAAGCGATTTTTCTACTATAGACGGAGCTTATGATATTATCTTTGAAGCCGTAAATAAAAGTACGTTTTCAGATTGTATGAAATTGTTAAAAGAAGATGGTACTTATATAAATATAGTCGAACCGTTACCGAGTGCTCAAATGCTATGGACGAAATTGACAAGTCGTAAGAAACTAATATTAAGTCAAAATGCACCTGAAACTTCCGAAGCACTAGACTTCCTTAAAGAACTTGTTGAGAACGGTAAAATAAAAGTGATCATTGATAGGCAATATACTTTTGAGGAAATTGTTGAAGCTCATATATATGTAGAAAAAGGACACAAAAAGGGAAATGTCGTCATAAACGTGAAACATAACGACCACTCCTAATAAAAGAAGAACACTGCACATAGTTTTACAATGCGAAGCACTCAAACTTTTTTAACATTAAAAAACAGGGCAAATTCATATGCGAATTGCTCTTTTTTATTGTTGTAAGTAATTCAATCTTTTTTCACTTTCATTTAATACATTCATTTCACACCTCCCCCATTTCCCCTACATATTTTTCTAACTTTGACCAAAAAATATGCAAAAAACCATTATTATAAATAAGGTGAAATTTTACTTAGCGCACCCAATTCGGATAGTTCATTCCGCTATTTTTATTATCCTAAAATAATTTGATAAGTGTGACTTCTTTACAAAAACACTATTTACAAAAGAATAAAACCAATTAAATACAGCTGTTTCTTTAAAGAATTGTAAACTTTTCACCCCTTTGTAAATTTAGTGTAAATTTTACTGATAAACCGTTTACAGTGCCTCAAGGTTTAGTTAATAATTACATCGTACATGAAATTTAAGGAGTGGAATGCGTGGAATATAATATTCAAGATATGATCTTCCAGTTCATTGGTGGATTAGGTATTTTCTTATTCGGGATTAAATACATGGGCGATGGACTGCAACAAGCAGCTGGAGATCGTCTTCGCGATATTCTAGATCGTTTTACAACAAATCCTCTTATGGGTGTACTAGCAGGTATGTTAGTTACAGTATTAATTCAATCAAGTTCAGGAACAACCGCTTTAACAGTCGGACTTGTAAGTGCTGGATTTATGACATTAAGACAAGCAATTGGTGTTATTATGGGTGCAAACATCGGAACGACAGTTACTGCATTTATTATCGGGATTAAAATCGGAGAATACGCTCTCCCAATTATGGCAGTTGGAGCTATCTTACTATTCTTCTTTAAAAATAAAAAAGTACATTCTTTAGGTCAAGTTATATTCGGTTTTGGTATGTTATTCTTCGGTTTAGAATTAATGAGCTCAGGTATGAAACCTCTTCGCTCTTTAGAATCATTCCAAGAATTAATGGTTAGTATGAGTGATAACCCAATCTTAGGAATCGTTGTTGGTACAGTCTTCACTTTAATTGTACAAAGTTCAAGTGCGACAATCGGTATTTTACAAGAATTATTCGGTCAAGGTGCAATTGATTTACAAGCTGCTCTTCCTGTATTATTCGGTGATAACATCGGTACAACAATTACAGCTGTATTAGCAGCAATCGGTACTTCTATTGCAGCAAGACGTGCAGCATTAGTTCACGTTATCTTTAATATCGTCGGTACAATCATTTTTACGATTTTATTAGTACCATTTACAAGTTTAATTCAATATTTCCAAACATCTTTAAACTTAAATCCAGAAATGACAATTGCTTTTGCACACGGAACATTTAACGTAACGAATGCGGTTATTCAGTTCCCATTCATTGCAGTGCTAGCATGGATTGTAACAAAACTTATTCGCGGCGAAGATTCTGCTATTGATTTCAAACCGCAACATTTAAATCCAATCTTTATTGAGCAATCTCCAGCCATTGCTTTAACTGAAGCACAAAAAGAAGTTATTCGTATGGCTGAATTTTCGTTACATGGCTTAAAAGAAGCAACCCAATTTTTAAATACACAAGAAAAGAAACACGCTGATATGGCTACTCAATTAGAAGCTGCTATTAACAATTTAGATAAAAAAATTACCGAGTATTTAGTTTTACTATCAGAAAAACCACTTTCACATACAGACTCTGAAAAGCATTCAGTTCTAGCAGGTGTTGTTGGAGATATTGAACGTGTTGGTGATCATGTAGAAAACCTGGTAGAACTTGTAGATTTCCAAATTTCAAACCGCGTTTCACTATCAGATGAAGCACTAGCTGAATTAAATGAAATGCTTGAATTAACAATTTCAACATTACAAGATGCAATCAATGCCTTAACAAACTTCGACACTGAACTAGCTCAAACGGTTATTGCAAAAGAACGTAAAATCGATCAAATGGAACGTGTACTACGTAAACGTCATGTATTACGTTTGAACGAACGTAGCTGTTCAGGTGATGCAAGTATTATTTTCGTTGATATGGTAAGTAACTTAGAGCGTATCGGTGATCACGCTGTAAATATCGCTGATGGCGTTTTAGGTGAACAAGGAAAAGTAAATTTAAAACAATCATTATAATAGAAAAGAGACGCTAATTTGAGCGTCTCTTTTTTTCATTTCATATTTACAACCGTTCTTCCTTTTAACTTTCCTTGCAGTATAAGTGCAAACTTCTCATCTAATTCTTTTAATGTACATTCTTCTGTATAAGATAATAGCTCTGAATTTTTCCACTCACCGGCTAGCAATGCCCACACTTCTCTTCTCATATCTACAGGACATTGAACTGAATCTATGCCTAAAAGGCTAATCCCTCGCAATATGAATGGGTATACAGTTGTATTTAATTCATGCCCTGCTACGTTACCACACGTTGTTACACAGCCTCCATACTTAACTACCTTTAAAGAACTTTCTAACATGTTTCCGCCTACAGTATCGACAACCCCAGCGTATATTCCTTTAAGCATTGGTCTTTCTGATTCATCACTCAATTCCGCGCGATGAATCATCTTTTTTGCACCTAAACGTAGCAGCATCTCCTTCTCTTCCATTTTCCCTGTTGCCCCTACTACGCTATATCCTAGCTTCCCTAAAATACTAACTGCTACACTGCCTACTCCGCCCGTAGCACCCGTTACTAAAACATCCCCCATATTAGGATTAATTCCTGCTCTAATGAGCTTATATACCGATAAGGCAGCTGTAAAACCTGCTGTCCCGTACATCATACTTTCCTTCAAAGACATTTCTTTTGGTAAAGGAACAACCCAAGATGATGGCACGCGAATATATTCTCCGAAACCACCAGAAGTATTCATACCTAAATCATATCCCGTTACAATAACTTGATCGCCTTCCTGAAAGGCGTTATTTCCACTACTAACTACCTCTCCCGCTGCGTCGATGCCTGGTGTATGAGGATATGTTCTCGTTACACCTTTATTACCAGTAGCTGAAAGGGCATCTTTATAATTTAATGAAGAATAATAAACACGTATTAATACGTCTCCTTCAGGTAAACTATTGACTTCTCTCTCAACAAGCTTTCTTTCAAATTGATTATTTTCTTTTTCGTTCACGACCATTGCTCGGAATGATGTATGATTCATTATGCTCTCTCCTCCATCCGTAAAATCTTTCTTTATTATATAAGAAGTACATATACAGCTAATCACATTTTCTTGGCTATATTTCAACAAATCTTACTTCTCTATTACTTTCTCACAATACATATTTTCATTTCTACTAAAACACATTATACTTGTTCTACATCTTAAAAATAAAATATAGAAAATCTGACTTTTTATAAATAAATTGAATTTTTACGAAATGTAAATGATTTGTAATGTTTTTTTTCGCTAAATTTCATTATAATAAGTGGATATGAGTGCCGTATTTCAATCCAAATGAAGGAGTACAAGAAATGGAGCAAAACCCATCTTTGCAAGAAAATACACGCAATAACCCGAAAAAAAGTAAGAAAAAAACGAAAATTATTATAAGCGCTATTCTATTCTTTTTAATAGTAGGCGGCGGTTATACTTGGTTTTTAGCAAATAAAGCATCTTCTGCTATTCGAAATGCCGCACACGATTTAGCGCGCGGTGATAAATCTGATTTACGTGATAAGGCTGTAAAACCTATTACAAACAATGTATCTGTCTTAATCATGGGTGTTGATGAAAGCGATGTCCGTGGGAAAGAATACGGTGAAGCTATACGAACGGATGCACTATTACTTGCAACTTTTAATAAAGATAGCAAAACTGTTAAACTATTAAGTATTCCACGTGACACATATACTTATATTCCAGTAGAAAAGAAAAAAGATAAAATTACACACGCTCATGCATTCGGTTCTGCTAAAAACGGAAAAGATGGTGGACCACAAGCAAGCATTGATGCAGTTGAAAAATTAATGAATGTTCCTGTCGATTACTTTGTAAAATTCAACTTTAAATCATTTATAAAAATCGTCGATGACTTAGGCGGTATTGAAGTTGATGTACCAGTTGAATTTACTGAGCAAGATAGCAACGATAATGCTGAGGCAATTCACCTGCAAAAAGGTGTTCAAAAGTTAAATGGCGAAGAAGCTCTTGCTCTAGCTAGAACAAGGCACGTTGATAGTGATGCGATGCGTGGTCAACGTCAGCAACTCGTTATCGAAGCCATTTTAAAGAAACTAACAAGCGTTGGATCCGTAACAAAAGTTGGTGACATCATTGATGATATTAACGGACAATTCGTTACAAACTTAACATTCGACGATATGCTTTCATTCTATAAATATGGAGCAGATTCTTCAATTGAGAAATTACAAATTGAAGGTGAAGACTGTTACATGGCAAAAGGTGATGATACATGTAGTAAGTCAGCTGGTGGTGGCCGAACTTACTACTACAATCCAGATAAAAAAGAATTAGCTAATGTTACAAACGAACTTCGTACTCACCTTGGATTACCTGCATATACAAAATCTGATTCTGATTCGAAAAAAACAAGCTCAGAGAAAACAAAAGAATCTAAGTCTGAAAATACGAGTGAACGCGAATCAAGTAACAATGAAACTCAAAATAAGAATAAAAATAACAGTGAAGATACAGAAACATCGTCTAATGACAATGAATAAAGTGAAGCAGTGCTCTATGAAGGTAGAGCACTGCTTCTTTTTAATGCTTTCAAAACAAAAAATCAGAACTTTCCAACTATCTTTTTTAATATTTTTAAATTATAATAAATAATAGTAATCTATTCCAATTACCAGGGGGCTCATACATATGAAAGCTGCAGTAAAACATAACATTTCAGATTTTAAAGAGTACTTAAAATCAAACGATATATACATGGAAGAAAATATAGATGAAAATGATGGTTCTGTACATTTCTCAGTAGGATTAGAAACAGAAGCTGGCGCAAAAATTCAACTTATCGCTGCTTTCCAAAACGAACATCCTGCTGTGGATATATACTGCTTCAATGTTGCTCTTGTACCTGATTCAGCATCAACAAATGACGTTTTACATGTCATTAATGAATTAAACACATCTTATCGATTTGCAAAATTCACGCTAAACAAACAAAATGCAATTGATATTTCAACATCTCTTGCATTCTCAGAACCAAACTTTAATCCCGCACTTGTCTTTGAACATACGAGAATGCTGTATAAGCTGGCAAACGATGAATATAAGAACTTAATGAAAGTTATTTGGGCATAAAGTGAAACTATAATCGGTGGGAGTTTTACTGCCCACAAATAGCGGGATAAAAGAAAAGGATGGGCTGCAAGCAGCACCATCCTTTTTTATTCATATCATATCGATCCACATCTTTATAGCGGTGCCTACAATTAAAATAGATAATACATATTGCAAAACTTTTTGATTCACTCTCTTCCCTACTCTCACCCCAAGAGGAGCGGCAAATAAACTTGCTATCGCAACGATAAGAGCCGGAATAACAACTATTTGTCCAGTAATCACTTTCCCAGTAGTAATTCCTATCGAAGAAATAAAAGTAATAGCGATAGATGTTGCTATTGTCGTACGTATCGGTAGTTTTAAAACAACTAGCATAATCGGGACTAAAAGAAATGCACCACCAGCCCCAATAATGCCGGAAACACTTCCTACACTAAACGCTAGTAAACTAGCTAGCCATTTATTGTACATAATCCCCTCTGATCCCTTACGATCGCTTCGCTTCGGTATAAACATCATAATAGCCGCAATAGTAGCTAATAATGTGTAAACAATGTTTACAGCATGCTCATTTAATAGATTCGCACTAAAGCTACCTACAAAGCTTCCTATTAATATACTAGCCCCCATATACACAACTAACGTTTTATCCATATCGTTACTTTTCCGATATGCCCATGCACCTGCAAAAGTTGCAAAAAACACTTGAACCGCTGTAATACCGCTCACTTCATGTGGTGTATAGCCAGTAAATCCTAGCAATACTGGAATGTATAAGATCATCGGATAATTAATAATTGCACCGCCAATCCCAACCATTCCTGAAATAAACGAACCTATAAACCCAATAATAAAAAGTAGTACTGTTAAACTCATATTGTATCCCCCGCCTTCTAAAAAGAAGGTGATTTAAATAAATAAATTCACATTCCCATCCGAAGCATCTGCTAAATATGCTCCTACCCCAGCAAACTCTACCCCTTCCATAATCTCTTCCTCTTTTAACCCTAATAAATCTACTGTCATTTGACAAGCTACAAGTTTAATACCCTGTTCTTTCGCCAAATCAATTAAATCCGGCAAAGGCATGGCGTTATGTTTTTTCATAATACCTTTTATCATCTTTGGTCCCATACCAGCAAAATTCATTTTAGATAATCCCATTTTATCAGCACCGCGTGGCATCATTTTTCCAAAAACTTTCTCTATGAGAGTTTTCTTTACTTCCACATGTTCATCTTTCCTTAAGGCATTTAATCCCCAAAAAGTATGAAAAATAGTCACCTCTTGATCGTACGCCGCTGCACCATTTGCAATAATATAGGCTGCCATCGCTTTATCATAATCTCCACTAAATAAAACAATCGTTGTTTTCTTCTGTTGTTCCATGTTGGTCTCCCTCCAATTACCTATAGGGGTATTTGATTGCTTATAAAAAGGCTCAAATCGTTTATCTTCGTACTATACGACTTTACCTTCCCAAGCTAACATACCACCTACCATATTGATCGCTCGAAAACCGTGGCTCTCTAAAAACTGAACTGCTCTTGCACTTCTTCCTCCTGAGCGACAAACGATAATATATTCCTGATTTTTATTTAGCTCATGCATACGAAATTCTAATAGTCCTAGCGGAATATTACATGCTTCTAGAATTTTCCCTTCGGCTACTTCTTCTACTTCACGTACATCTACGATATTTACTACTTCTTTACGTAACAATTTTTCTTCTAATTCTTTTACAGTCATTTCTTTCATATTTCCCGTCTCCTTCTTAATTACAAGCATTCATACCACCTGAAACATTGATAACGCGCTGAAACCCTAATTTTTTTAATACTTTTGCTGCTTGCTTACTTCTCATCCCGCTCTGACAAATAACGATTACTTCCTTATTTTTATCTAGCTGATTTGCTTTACTAACTAACTCATTTAGCGGGATATTCTGAAATCCTTTCATATGATTTCCTCTATATTCACCTACTGTACGAACATCGATGAATTGTTTTCCCTTTTTCCCCACTATACTCTTTAATTCTTTTCCATTTATATTTTGAACACCTTTCACCGGTAAAAAACGTGAAATAATAAACGATGCAGCAAGTACAATGAAAAGCGTACTTAATATTGTGTTCATATAACTCCCCCTCTACATTTATAAAATTATTTCTTTCTACGCCTTCTTAATCCAAAACTTCAGTACATCGCTTTCTTCTGCATGCTTTACGATGTCATGACCAGTTTTGTTTGCCCACGCCGGAATATCCTTAATTGACCCTTTATCCGTTACATGTACTTCTAACACTTCTCCAGATTGTAAAGTATCCATCGCTCTTTTCGTTCTTACAATCGGCATTGGACATGCTAAACCTTTCGCATCTAATACTTGTTTTACATTCATCATCTATTCCTCCAGTTTGTTATTTTATAATGAATCATGAACTGCACAACGATTTGGGCCAATCTCCATTTCACGCTCTTCTTCCACACTCGGATAAATCTTACCCATATTCGTTTGACGAATTTCTTCATAAGCATTCGGCTGAGGCGGTAAGTTCTCTGTCACAGTTTTACGAAACTCTACCTCATCAACAATATTTAACCCTACATTCTCCTTAAATAAATCTTGTAAATACGCACTCACAATGCCTCTGTCGTCCATTTCACTTATTTTTGAATAATGAGCCGGTAAAACAATTAAATCTTGAGATAATTCCTTATAACGTTTATATAAAGTATTTCGTAAATCCCCTACCCAGTCTTCCGCCTTCCCAGCAAGGTCTGGACGCCCGATCGAATCTACAAATAAAATATCACCCGACAATAAATAAGAATCATCTACAATAAATGATGTACTTCCAATCGTATGCCCCGGTGAGTATAACGCATCAATTTCAATTTTGGTCCCCCCCACCGTAATAACAGATCCTTCTACAAGCGGTTCGTATGAGAAAACGACTTCCTCGGCATCTTTTGGAGGTAACCAATACGTACCACCTACTTTTTCAGCTAACTTACGCCCTCCAGAAATATGGTCTGCATGTAAATGTGTATCCATTACATTCGTAATCGTAACGCCCTGCTCTTTCGCAAACTCCTCGTATGCTTCAATCGTTCTTACCGCATCAATAACTGCCGCTTCACCGTTTGAAATGACCATATAAGATAAACACCCTTTTCCAAGACGGTTAAATTGATATATACTCCCTCCGCCCTGCACATCTCCTACTTTTAACGGCTTTACATATTCACTCCAAGCTTTCATACCACCAGCTAAATAGTAAACATTATTGAAACCCGCATCCAACAATTGTTCTGCAACAAACTGCGAAGAACCTTCTTTCGCACATACGACTAAAATCTCTTTCTCCCCCGGTAATTCACTTGCAATATGATCTACACCATCTAACAAGTCAAAATACGGCTTATTAATAGAAGAAATTTGTTTCCCTTCAATTTTCCAATCTTCATAATCCGTCTCATTACGAACATCTAAAATAAACAACTCTCCGAATAAAACTTTCTCTGCAACATCTTTTACTTGTAACATCTTAACGTCCATCCAATTACCCCCATAGGTATATTTATATTTAAAAAATTTTACTTTTCCATATTCCCTTGCCACTCTAACATACCTGGAATGACATTTTTCACATTTGAATAGCCTTTTTCTTTCAACATTTGGCAAGCTACATCACTGCGGTTACCTGTTCGGCAAATAACATATATTTGCTTCGTCTGATCTAACGCTGCACTGTCTAATTCGCCTAACGGCACCGAAATGGCTGATGGAATATGACCAAAAGCAAACTCCGCTGCTTCGCGAACATCTAATACGATGCACTCTTCCTCGCGAGACAATATAGACTGTAATTCCGTATTCGTAATTGTATGAGGATATTTCACAACTTCATTCACTTCATGCTCGTGTGCTTTCCTCACATAATGCATCAATATGTCACCTTCGTGTTTCGTCCCGATATATTGATGCCCTACTTTACTCGCCCAACTTTGTATATCTATCGTAGATCCTTTATCTGTTGCCTCAATTTCAATCACTTGCCCCGATATCAATCCTTCCATTGCCTTCTTCGTCTTCACAATCGGCATCGGACAAGCCAAACCTTTACAATCTAAACTCATATCTACTTTTATACTCATTATCGATTCCTCCACATTTTATATACATATACCAGTAGGGGTATATAAACCCGTTTTTGAAAATCTGTCAACACATACGTTTGACAGATTATCGGCTTTTTACAAGTAATTGAACAGCTTCTTTAATTAACTCTTCGTTTGAACCATTACCTGTTTCAAACTGCTCACGCAAACATTGCTCTAAATTTGTTCCAACAACAAGTCCAATTGTACGATCTAATGCAGAACGGGATGCAGTTAACTGTGTAATAACATCTCGGCAATCTTTTCCCTCTTCCATCATGCGAAGCACACCACGAACTTGACCTTCAATACGTTTTAATCTATTTTTCATATCTTGATTATATTCCATTCTATAATCACCTCATTACCATTATGTCACTATTTATATCTTATGACAATATATTATACCCTGTAGGGTATAATGTAAACCCCTTAATTTTAATTTTTTAACTACATATGAAAAAAGGCATAAAGTGAGACTTCTATCCTTATTTTTTGTGTAGGCTATACAAAGCTGAATTTTACGAGCAGCAATCTCCCACCAACTTTTAAAGTGGAAGATTCACTGCCCATAAACTTCAATATACAATACGGTCTGGTAATACTGTCCCGTATAATTTAAAACCACCATCTACGTTCTTTACCTTATATCCTTTTTCTAATAACATGCGCGCTGCAACATACCCTCTCATACCAAGTTGACAAGTAATATATATTTCTTTATCCACCGGCACTTCATCCAAGCGATCACGTAATTCATCTAACGGAATATTAATAGAGCCTTTAATCATTCCCTGTTTTAATTCATTAGGCTCTCGAACATCAATAAGATATCCACCATCTTCAACAATACGATCTATTTCATGCCATTGTACTGTGTCCATAAAACCATCTACTATATTACTTGCCGCATACCCCACCATGTTTACTGGGTCTTTTGCAGAAGAATAGGGCGGGGCATATGATAATTCTAAATCCGGTAAATCGATTACAGTTAAATTTGCTTTTATTGCCGTTGCGATAACATCAATACGCTTATCTACACCATCACGTCCTAATGCCTGCGCTCCATAAATTTTTCCGCTATCTTTATTAAAAATTAATTTTATTAGCACTGGCGTAGCATTCGGATAATATCCAGCATGAGAATTTGCTTGTACGTGTACTACCTCATAGGGTATATTTAACCGTTTCAATATTTTCTCATTTACTCCCGTCGAAGCAACTGTTAAATCAAAAACTTTAGCTATAGAAGTTCCCATCGTACCTTTATATAAAGAATCCATATGACCATGAATAATATCTGCTAACATGCGACCTTGACGATTAGCCGGCCACGCTAAAGGAATCATTGTTTCTGTTTCTGTAACAAAATCTTTTACTTCAATCGCATCACCAATTGCATATATATGTTGGTCCGATGTTTGAAATTTCTCATTTACTTTTATCGTTCCTCTAACTCCTAGTGCTAATCCTGCATCCTTCGCTAAACTACTCTCTGGTTGTACACCAATTGCTAAAATAATCATATCTGTCTGTATGTTTGAACCACTTTTTAAACGTACAACAGTCCCGTCCGCTTCCAATGCATCTACACCATCTTCAAAAACAAGCTCAACATTGTGATTCTTCATATGCTCGTGTACATATGCAGCCATTTCATAATCAATCGGTGGCATCACTTGATTGGCCATCTCTACAAGAGTAACATCAAGTCCTCGTTCTCTTAAATTTTCAACCATTTCCACTCCAATAAATCCACCACCAATAACCGTCGCATGACGTGGTTTCTTCTCATCAATATATGCTTTAATACGATCTGTATCAGGTACATTTCGTAACGTAAACATCGCCTTCGCTTCTTCAATACCTGGAATAGGTGGAACAATTGGTTTTGCCCCTGGTGAAAGAATTAACACATCATAGTTCTCGTTATATGTTTCATTTGTAGTTACATTCTTTATAGTAATTGTTTTCTCTTCTTTATTAATCTTTACCACTTCACTTAATACACGTATATCTAAATTAAAACGCTTTGACATCTTTTCAACGGTTTGTACTAATAATTTTTGTCTTTCTGTAATTACACCGCCAATATAGTATGGTAATCCACAATTTGCAAATGAAATATATTCACCGCGCTCAACCATAATAATTTCATCCTCTTCACTTAAACGACGAAGCCTTGCAGCTACTGATGCTCCACCAGCAACTCCACCTACTACAACAATTTTTCTAGACATATTTTAAACCTCCATGTTGTTTATTATTTAATTTCTCCATGTATTACAAACAGAAAACTCATACCCGTATGGGTATATAATAAAATATACAAAAATCATTTTCAATATATATATCTTTTGTTCACAAATTCGAAACAAAAAAGAACCTAGATAGCTCCAGGTTCTTTTACGTATATTTCTATAACTTTCTGTACAATGAAATCTGCTGTATTCTCCTCTGGCGGCATCAACAAGTTTGTAACCGGCCCATACACAACAGGATTTAATTCCACTTCATACCCACCATATGCATATTCCTCTTTTGTCGGTAAGTAACCAATATATCCATTCGTATAGCCACCAAAGAAAGCTAGTTCATCTTGAAGACTCTCTCTCACTTCTAACGCAGTTTCTGAAAAAGGTTCCATCGGTATCCCAGAGAACATACCATCATTAATTTGAAACAGTTGAATTTCTAAATCGATACTTAACTGCCGAATACCTTGCTTATATTTCTCTAAAACGATAGCAAGCCATTCATCCGTATTCACGCCCCACTGCTTCTCAGCTAATTGAGCCATGCTTCGTATCTCATCAATTTCAGGAATATCCTTCAACTTCATTTGCATCGTACTCGAAATTGTTCTTAAATTTACAATCGGGCTATAAGTAACTGTTGGCAACATCGTTAATACATGTCCACTAAGCATGTAGGCCATTTGTTTTAACGCTTCCCTTGAACCACGATACTTCGCGTTCACGTTTCCAGCTGCACCTTGAACAATAATAACAGGACAGTTTACTATTTTCTCAAGAATCTCTCTCGTCATCCCTGGATAATCCGCTGATAATACATCACTATCACCTTTTAAAACATTCGGATGCGCAGTACAAAATACTACAAGTCCAAATAGCTCCTTCGTTGCAGCATCTCTCATCGCTAACATACCAATTCGTTTATCTACAACACCCTCTATATTTGTTCCCATCTTCGCTTTTCCATCAGATGTTCTCTCTCTTCGATTTACTCCAATATCACCTGTCGTAACACCCCATCCAACTTCACATAGCTTCATATTTTTATTTGCAGTAACAGCACCCTGCACTACATTATTTAGTAAAATCGTTTTATACGACTTTATTAAAGGATGATCACCAACTGTTTCCGGACCAGAGTGTGTATGTGTATAAACAACTGTTATTCGCTCAACTGGCACATGAAGCTCACTCGCTACTCGTTCACGAATAATATTCGTATCTTCTACTAACATCCCGATATTATCAATACTTATAAACACCGTTTTTATTTCATCTTTTTCAAATACAAAGATCGTACCGTAAATACGCTCCTCAATATTATTAATTCCTGTATCTCTATGGTATCCGATAAAATCAATACCTACAGGTGGCGTAATATCTACCTTATATACCCCTACTTTGCTCATTTGAATTGCTCCATTTCTATATGTAACTCCCTTTCTTCAAGAATAGCATATTTAACTTTGTTCCAAATAAAAAAGAACGGACACAGCATTCTATGTCCGTTCTTTCCATCACACATACTTCCGATGCACCATCTTCCCATCATAAGAAAACACAACACCCTTACTCTCCACAATCGACTCCATATGCACTGTTCTTCCCCATAACTGATGAAGATACGGTAATACTTTTTCTAAGTATTTTAAATCGAGCTCAATTCCTTCGTAACTATGTTTAATGTACAATTCTCCGTTCTTTAAGTAGTCTCCATCTTCTACTACTAAGTACGGGAAACCTCCATTTGTACGCATATTTACGAGTTGATCACGCACATTTTCCCACTCTTTATCTATTACTTTATATTCTTTTCCTTGGCGCTGGAATAAGTACATATCTTCTCTCATTACGAGTTCTTTATTTAAATAGTTTCTTAGGAACGATACATCCCATTCGATTTCCCGTACTTCAAAGATTTTGTCACGACCAGAACCTGGTTTTACACCACGCCTTTTCATTTCTTCTGTCGGGTTGTTATAGCGTTCTTCAATATCTTCAAACATTTTAATACCGAGGTAGTATGGATTAATACTTGTTTTTGACGGCTGTACGACACCTGCATTTAATTTCGCGAATTCGATTGCTTCAGAAGATGTTAAGTCCATTTCACGAAGTATGCGTTGATGCCAATACGAAGCCCAGCCTTCATTCATGATCTTCGTTTCAAGCTGCGGCCAGAAATATAACATTTCCTCGCGCATCATCGTTAATATGTCACGCTGCCACTCTTCAAGCTCACGGCTATATTCTTCAATAAAGAGGAGCAAATCTTTCTCTGGCTGCGGTGGAATCTTCTTCTTTTTGCGTATATTGGATCGTTCCCTCGTTTTATGTCGATCATCTAAATTCCATAAATCATCGTATTGTGATGCCTTTTTCTTGTCTACTTCTTCCTCTTCTAAATCATCGATACTCCATGCAAGTTTCGGGCGCATAAGTGACGGATCAATGTGTTCTTGAATAGCGAGTACTGCATCTAAAAATGTTTCTACTTCTGCCTTTCCATACTTATGCTCATATGCCTTCACACGTTCAGCTGTTGCTGACATGCTCTCCACCATATCACGTTTCGTATTAGAGAAACGAATATTATTTTTGAAAAAATCACAGTGCGCTAAAACGTGCGCCACGATTAGTTTATTTTGAATTAAAGAATTCGTATCTAATAAAAAGGCATAACATGGATCAGAGTTAATAACGAGTTCATAAATTTTACTAAGTCCCAAATCGTATTGTAACTTCATTCTGAAAAATTGCTTTCCAAAACTCCAATGTGAAAACCTCGTCGGCATCCCATATGCACCAAATGTATAAATAATTTCCGCTGGACATATTTCATAACGCATCGGATAAAAATCAAGCCCAAATCCAGTCGCAATTTCCGTAATTTCCGCAATTGCATATTGCAGCGCTTTATCGTCACTTGCTCTCATTATTTTCCCTCCTTACACTTTCCCTTAAGAAAGTGTATGATGGGGAACAAGCTTTCATGAGGATTGATTGCATAATAAAAAGACACCCCCGCAAAAACAAGAATGTCTCATCTATTAACCTTCAATAATCTCCATTTTCTCCGTAATCGGTGTACGAGCTTTTCCTTCTGGTGCTTTATCGAAATAGCCGATGTGAAGAATTCCAACGATACGTTGACCTCTTGTTAAACCAATTCCTTCTATAAATAGTGGATTGTAGTTTAATCCTCCTGATTTCCAAACACATCCTAAGCCACGCTCCCAAGCAAGCAATTGGAAGTTTTGCATAAATGCACATGTTGCAGCGTAATCTTCGTCACGTGGAATTTGGCGTGGATCTTCATTAATGTAAACAACGATTTGTGCAGGTGTGCTTAAGAAACGGTCAGATAAAATTTTGCCGCGTTTCGCTCTTTCTTCTTCTGTGAAAGAGTTTAATACTGCGTCTACTAATTTCTGACGGCCTTCTCCAATGTATAATTTACAATTCCACGGTTCACGATGTTTATGATTTGGTGCCCATGTTGCGTCGTTTAATAATTGAATTAATAACTCTTTTTCTACTGCTTTATCTGTGAATGTACGAACAGAACGTCTTTCTTTAATAACGTTTGCGATGGAAGTATATGTAGTCATATTTTTCTCTCCCTTATTTTTATCTATATGTATAAATTCGTTATTGATATTGATTTTCAATTTCGATTATAACCTAATTTTTCACTATTAATCAATGTTTTATGTTGGAAAACCAAGAAAAACTTCTTTTAATACTGTGAATAAAAAAACTTAACTTGTTCACAAGTTTTTCACATTTTATGGAAATGATATGTGTGAGTTTTCCACATTATCCATCTAGGAGGAGTTTTATATGTACAAGAAAATCGCAGTAAGTATGACTATGGCAGCATTATTATGCGGAGTGTCTGTTTTCCCTGCTTCCGCTGCCTCGCCAAAAGAAGTAACAATGCATCATCATAAACCAATTTCAGAAGAAGAAATGCAATCATTAGAAAAACTCGGCTATAACAAACATGAAATTTGGAAAGCTGCTCACATTGCAAGAATAAGCAAAAAGGAAATTAAAGACGTTTTAGCTTACTATAAACAAAATAACTCTTGGGAGAAAACAGCAGCGCATTTCGGTGTAGATTCGAGTAAGTTGAAAAAGCATCATATGAATAAAGAAACAAAGAAAGCTTTATTACAACAGTTAGCAACTATGCAAAAATCCACACCGGATCAGCTAAAACAAAAAATGAAAGAGTATAACATCGGCTTACGTCATCTTGCTGTGTTAACAATCATCTCCCAAAAAAGTAATACCTCTCTCGATGATGTACTAAAAATGAAAAAAGATGGGATGGATATTAAACAAATCGCGGAAAAATTAAATGTTAAAAGAGAAGATATACGAGCAGAGATGATTAAATTAGTGAAGTCTATTAAAGAGAAGAAAACAAATTAACACGCCAAAAAGGAAGAGATATTTAATACTCTTCCTTTTCTTTATAAACTTTCAATTTTCAAGTATAAATTCCCCTCGTTCCCAAAAACTAACATAAGCAAATGATGTAGTAAGGGGGGAGAAAATGTTCCGTTTATCATCTAAAAAGAAGAAAAAAGCACTCTGTTCTATTCCGGAGTTTATCCACACTATGAAAGAATCCAGTGATTTCGTGTCTTATAACGTAGTAGACGATGGAACATTGTGTTTGTTTTATTATAAATCTACAGCCGAATCACTCCTCATTAATCGATTCATTTTAACACCTATAAAAAAAGAATTAGATCACATTGAAAATATAAGTGATATAGCAAATATCGTCACACTCGAGGAAATTATCACTAACCCTTCTATTGATGATATCCGCGAAAAACTATTAAGCGGGTATGTACTAATACAACTAAAAATTGATGCTCATTCAGCAGAATATGCACTTATTCGTGCTGAAAGTTCGGTTTTAGGTACACGGTTATATAACGATACAGAGAATGAATATAGTGTCATCGGTCCAAAAGTCGGGTTCGTTGAGAATATCGATACAAATATACACTTACTTCGCCGAAATATCGTAATGGAGCAATTAGTTTTCAAAGAAGTTGTCGTTGGCTCTATATCAAAAACAAAAGTCGTAGTTGCTTACATCGAAGGCATTACAAATGAACAGCACATCAATACTGCAATGCAGCGCCTACAAGACATTGACTTTGATGTTCCTTTTGATGCAACTATGATTGAGCAGTTTATTAGCGATAACAGTAACTCGCCCTTCCCTGTTTTATTACCTACAGAGCGCTTAGATCGTTCTGTTTATGCACTCATTAATGGAGGCGTTGTTATTTTAACGGACGGTTCGCCTTATGCATTAGCTGGACCGGCGACGTTGCTTGATTTCTTCGTCTCTCCAGAAGATTATTATTTACCATGGATAGCAGGCTCGTTTCTTAGAATGGTTCGTTTTTTCGGGGCAGCATTCTCTCTATTCTCTTCAGCTATTTATACAGCTGTATTAACGTATCACTATCAAATGATTCCAGCTGATTTACTTGGTCCTATTATTTATTCTAGAGCTAATGTACCTTTCCCACCTGTTTTAGAGGCACTTTTTTTAGAAATTACAATTGAATTACTTCGCGAAGCTGGAGCACGCTTACCGACTAAAGTCGGACAAACGATTGGTATTGTTGGCGGGATTGTAATTGGACAAGCATCTGTTGAAGCTGCTTTAACGAGCACTATTTTATTAATCGCGGTTGCGTTGTCTGCGCTTGCGTCTTTTACAACACCAACAGTAAAAATGTCTTCCACCATCCGGATATTACGATTCCCTCTCATCATCTTAGCTGGAGCATTTGGCGGCGTAGGTCTTATCGTCGGATTCGTATTCATATTAGCTCATTTAATTCGCTTAAAATCACTTGGTTCACCTTATTTATTACCTTTATACCCATTCCGCGGGTTAGGAACAGCAGAAGGACTCCTTCGCTTACCATTTAGTCAAACTGCTGGGCGGGCCTCTTTTCTAAGACCAAAAAAGAAATGGCGCTATAATCCAAACGAAGCGAAAGAAAAACGTGATGGTGAGGAAAAATGAAAAATATTTTATTATGCTTTGCTATTATCGTTTTAATTTTCCAATCCGGATGTATACAACCGAATATAGTAGACACACAGCGAATTATTCATGTAGGTGGATTCGATATAACGAAGGATAAAAAATTTCGCGGGACGATTTTATATCCCGATTACACAAAAGATGTTCAATCAAAACCAGAAACTCAGTCAACTACTGCCGGCACTATTGAAACAATTTCTTCACTTCTAAATGCCAAATCACCACACACTATCGCCGTGGGACAAATGCGTGTTGCCCTATTCGGAAAATCATTTGGTGAACAAGGTATTGGTGACATTATTAACAACCTACAACGTGATCCCAATGTTGGTCGAGACGTACAACTAGCACTTGTAGATGGTTCAACCGAACATCTGCTCAAACATATTAAATCAAATGGATCACTATATTTATCTGATTTACTGGAGCAAAATATAGAAAATGAAACGATTCCACGAACTGCTTTAAATATTTTTTTATATAACTATTATTCATCAGGATGCGATCCATTTCTTCCTTATATTAAAGTGGATGAAGACAAGTCTGCCTCCATTAAGGGACTCGCTTTTTTAAAAAAGGATAAAGTGGTTATGTATACAGATAAAAAAGGATCTTTTTTATTCAAATTACTCATTGATCCAACTAAAAATGGGCGCTACGAAGTTCCAATACGTCAAGGTAAGCATAAAGGGTTAATTTCCACTCAAAACTTATCTGGAAAGAGCGTTTGCTCTATTTCGGATACTGGTAGCATCCCGAAAATTCATATTCAACTCAAATTAAATGGGCTCATAAAAAACGCTCCACCTTGGCTCGATTTAACGAAGACAGAGAATATAAAATATGTAAAAAAACATGTAGAAAAAACAATTGAAAAACATTTAAACGAATTAATAAAACAATTCCAAGAAAAAGAAGTGGATCCAATAGGTATACAAGACGAAATTCGTAGTCATTCACGAAAATGGACGATAAAACAAATTCAAGACATGTACCCTAATTTAGATGTTGCTGTTCATGTGCAAATCAATGTCGTGCAATCTGGTATCGGAGAATAGTGAGGTGTCACAATGGCTGAACAAAATAAAACAATGACTGTTTCCCCTTATTTCACATTTCTTTTATTACACTCTCTTCAAATTGGAGTAGGGGTATTAGGATATCAACGAATTATTGCACAATATGCTGGTTATGACGCTTGGATGTCCCTTATTGTTGCGGGTATTATAACTCATCTCGTACTGTTTTGTATGTTAAAAATGTTAGATAAAGATAATGATTTAATGACCATTCATACGACATGTTTCGGAAAATGGATTGGAACTTTTTTGTCTATGTGCTTTGCTGCATATCTTCTCTTATTTTGCCTAACTGTGCTTCGTACATATATTGAAGTCATTCAAGTATGGGTCTTTCCTACAATTAAGCCATGGAAATTAACGTTCTTATTTTTACTCGTGACGTATTATGTAATAAAAGGTGGCTTCCGCTCTGTAACAGGAATATGTTTTTGGGGCGTCGTAATACCGATTTTCGTAATACTTTTCTTAGTGTTCCCTATGAAATACGCACATGTCCGTAACATTTTACCGATTCTTACCCATTCACCTGTAGACATTCTATACTCAGCAAAATCATCTGCATTAGAATTTCTTGGATTTGAAGCAATTCTTATCTTTTATCCACTTATTAAAAAAGGAAAGTCACTACATAAATGGGCACACGGTGGTATTGCCTTTACAACTATTTTATACGTATTACTAGCAATCGTGTCCTTTATGTACTATAGCCAAGGGCAACTACATCATACAATTTGGCCAACATTAACGATGCTAAAAATCATTAAAGTTCCTTTTATCCAAAGATTTGAGTACATTATTATTTTTCTCTGGTTTCTTATTATTTTACCTAATCTTTGTTTAACCATTTGGTCTTCTTGTCGCATTAGTAAAACTTCCTTTCACATACCGTTTAAAATTACATTGCCATTTTTTATCGCAGCTATATTTATTTCGTCTTTATTTTTCACAAACCGTGAAAGTATCAACACATTAAATACAGTACTCTCTCAGGTTGGATTATATATTGTATACGCTTATATCCCGATTTTATTTCTATTCCATTCACTGCGATGGCGATTCAAAAATCAGTCGAAAAAATCTTCACCCAACGCACCATGATATTTGATACAATTTGGTTAATACATTTGTAAAGGGGACAAGCGAATGAAAAAGTATGTATTTTCTTTACTTGCAGTACTGAGTCTAATTCTTTCTGGATGCGGAAGTACTGGTACAAATGACAAAAAATCTTCTGAATCAAAAGAAGAGCATGATCATGCCACGCATACTCAGCAAGCTGACATTCAAGAAAAGACAAAAGGAGTCGACACACTTCCAACCTTCCTAGACAAGCTTGATCCACAAATGAAAGACATCTACACTGTCGCTGGACAAAATGCTGAACTATTAGATTGGATCCCTTGTTACTGCGGTTGTGGCGAAAGTGTAGGACATAAAAATAATAAAAATTGCTTTATTCGTGAAATCAAAAAGAATGGTGAAGTTGTTTGGGATTCCCATGCAACAACTTGTGTAAATTGCCTAGAAATCGCAGTTGAATCTGCTTCGATGAAACAAAAAGGAAAATCAACACTTGAAATTCGTAATTTTATTGATAATAAGTACAAAGAAGGATATGGGAAACCAACACCTACGCCAATGCCAAAAGCTTAAAAAACGAGGAGATACCTCGTTTTTTTCTTTTCATTCACTTTTTCTCTTAACAAATTCTTTCAAGTGTATTTCTCCTTGCTTGTCACACACTATATATAACTCCTCAGTAAGGAGGGTACACAGTGCAAACATATAACGACTATGACAAAGCTCTCTATTACACGTATTGCTGTAATTGGGATAAATTACTCGTTTTAATGGTTCAAACGAATGACCAGTTATTTTCTAAACGTATTGAACACTTTTTACACGCTTATCAATACAGTAAAGAACTACCACAAGTTGATAAACAATTGCAGCTCCTATTTCAATATATTGACCATGCATCCCAAAAGTCACATGTAGAAGAAGTAGAGCAAATTCAAATGTAAAATATAGCGCTATTCTCTCTAAGAGAATGGCGCTTTTTTGAACATTTCTATATCAATAAAAGTTTTCTTTTACAAAACTTTTATTGATAAACATATTTTCTCTTTCTTTTCTGTACTACTTCATACTATAATTTAGTATGTAACTATTATAAGAGAGGTATAAAATATGGGACGAGAAAAAAAGCAAGAATATGCTTTATTTACTGCATGGGGAGCTTCTTTTATTGCTACGCTAGGTAGCCTATACTTTTCCGAAATCATGAAATTTGAGCCTTGTGTCCTTTGTTGGTATCAACGTATTTTCATGTATCCATTCGTTTTATGGCTCGGTATTGCTGTAGTAAAAAAAGATTATCGCATTGCAAGTTATTCCTTACCAATTGCAAGTATTGGTGCTTGTATTTCTTTATATCACTATGCAATTCAAAAAATTTCAGCACTATCAGCTGCAGGAGCAGCTTGCGGACGCGTACCTTGTACGGGAGAATACATAAACTGGTTCGGCTTTGTGACAATCCCGTTTTTAGCACTTATCGGCTTTATCACAATTGCTATTTGCAGCTTTATTGTAATTAAAAACAAATAAGGAGATGAAAGAATGAAAAAAATGCTTATATTTGGCGGTATTATTATCGCTTTGTTTGCAGCAATTTTCGCTGTAACACAAATGGAAGAAAAAAGCGCATCCACAAGTCAAAGTCAAAAACTTAATAATACTACTAGTAGTCCAACAGATGGTCCTGACTACTACACAAATAAAATCTCTCTTTCAGATCTCCAAAAGAATTTAAAAGAGAAAAAAGAAGAAACAGTATACTTTTATCAAACCTCTTGCGTTCATTGCCAAAAATTATCTCCTATTGTAGTACCAATGGCTAAAGACTTGAACGTTGATATGAAAGTTATGGATATTGAAAAATTAGATGCTCCTTGGGATGAATATAAAATTAAAGGAACTCCAACAATCATTCATTTTAAAGATGGCAAAGAAGTGAGCCGTATTAGCGGGGAACAACCGAAAGACAAATTAAAAGAATGGCTTGAGCAAACGAAGAAATAACGAGAAAAGGAAACTCCTTCTATACATGAAATCCGGGTAAAATCCCACACTAATGTATAAGGAGGGGGTTTTTATGCCAGAAGTAAAATGCTCTGTTTCTAATTGCTCATTTTGGGGACAAGGTAACTTTTGTCAAGCAAGTGCGATCGTTGTTCAACCTGATGCACAAGAAGCAGATCAAATTGAAAACAGTTCGTATACAGGCGCAACTTTAACAAACGAGACGCTTGAAAGTTCTGTAACAACGAGTGTAGAAACTTGTTGTCATACATTTAAGCCAAAATATTAACAATTATTCCACCTCATATACGTGAGGTGGTTTTTTCTTTCACTCTTCTTGTTTACGTCACCTTTAATTCTCCCTATAATAAAGTTAACATTTTTATGAATACGAAGGTGGAATACTATGGCTAAAACAATTGCAGATATTGCCAAATTGGCTGGGGTTGCAAAAAGCACTGTCTCTCGTTACTTAAACGGCGGATATGTAAGTGATAAAACAAAACAAAAAATTGAAAGTATTATTCAGGAAACAAATTTCTCTCCCAACACATTTGCTCAAAGTTTAAAAGCAAAAACAACAAATTTAATTGGTGTTATTATCCCCCGATTAGACTCCTTCGCTACAATGAAAACACTTATTGGAATCGATAATACGTTACAGGAAAATAGCTATCAAATGCTTGTAGCAAATGCAAATCAAACAATCGAAACTGAAATACAAGCGATGGAAAACTTTATAAAACAAAAAGTAGCTGGCATTATTTTATTAACAAAAACTTTAACGAACGAACATCAGCAAATCATCGCTAATTCAAATATCCCTATTTTATTCGTTGGTCAAGAGTATAAAGACCAATATTGCCTCGTTCACGATGATTATGATGCCGCTTATGAGTTAGGAGCATACGTATTATCACAAGGCCATCGACATATTGCCTATTTAGGGGTAGAAAAAGATGATATTTCTGTTGGTATAAATCGAAAAAATGGTTTTCAAAAAGCAATTGAAAATTTAGAACCAACTTGCAACGTTTCTTATTACGAAACAACTTTCCGAATAGAAGATGCCATGAAGCAAGTACAACATATTTTAGATAATAATCGCCCGACTCTTATCGTATGTGCTACAGATAACATTGCTCTTGGGGCAATGAAAGTCATTCACTCCCACTCGCTTTCTGTACCAGATGATATTTCTGTAACAGGATTCGGAGGATATGATATTTCTGAAATGGTGCACCCTAGTTTAACGACAATTGCGTTTGACTACGAGTATGCAGGAAAGCTTGCCGCTACTTCTCTTTCACAGCTTGTTGAAAACAAAACTATATCAAAAATATTACACTCTCGCTATACATTAAAAATTCAAGAAAGCGTTGACAAAATTTAAAGGCGCTCTATAATAAAATTAAAACCGGTTCCACATTTTAAAAACAGGATTCTTCACATCACTTCCCTGTTTTTTATTTTAATCACTTGTGGAACCGGTTCCGTAAATAAGGAATTTATAGTAAGGGGGAATTTTTATGGATATGAAACAAATTGCAACACAAGTATTACAGAATATTGGCGGAAAGGAAAACATTGTTCGTGCTACACATTGCGCTACTCGCCTTCGTCTTGTACTAAAAGATGATACAAAAATAAACGCGCCAGAAATCGAAAACATCGATGGAGTGAAAGGTGCTTTCGCAACGACTGAACAATATCAAATTATTTTTGGAACTGGCATAGTAAACAAAGTATATGATGAATTCTCAAAACTAATTGGAAGCGCCGAACTGGATTCTACAAAATCAAGCGATATACCTAAGAAAAAAATGAATCCCATCGCCCGCCTAGCAAAGACACTATCTAATATTTTCGTTCCAATTATTCCAGCTATCGTCGCAAGCGGTTTACTTATGGGTCTACTCGGAATGTTGAAAGCGTTTAAATTAGTTCCTGGAGATCACTCACTGATCCAATTGCTTGATATGTTCTCAAGTGCAGCTTTCATTATTTTACCTATTTTAATCGGGGTTAGTGCCGCTAAAGAATTTGGTGGAAATATTTTCTTAGGTGCAGTTATTGGTGGTATATTAACTCACCCAAGCTTAACGAATCCTTGGACTCTTTCCAATGCAAAACCAACCGTTTTACATTTTCTTGGTATGGATATTGATATGATTGGCTATCAAGGCACTGTTTTACCTATTTTATTATGCGTATATGTTATGAGTATGATTGAAAAAGAACTTCGAAAACGCGTTCCGAACTCTTTAGATTTATTAGTTACACCATTCTTAACAATTATAATAACTGGCTTTTTATCACTTATTATTATCGGACCAATTGGATATAAAATCGGTGACGGTATTACGTACCTTTTAAATACAATTTATCAATTTGCAGGACCAGTAGCTGGCCTTATATTCGGTGGCCTATATTCAACAATCGTTCTTACTGGCTTACATCATAGTTTCCACGCTATTGAAGCCGGCTTACTCGCAAATAAAGATATCAGTGTCAACTTCTTACTCCCTATTTGGTCAATGGCGAACGTTGCACAGGGCGGTGCTACTTTAGCAGTTTATTTCAAAACAAAAAACAAAAAAACGAAAGAAATTGCAATTCCAGCAGCAGCTTCAGCATTTTTAGGAATTACAGAACCAGCTATTTTTGGTGTCAATTTAAAACTTGGTAAACCATTTATTGCAGCAGCTATTGGCGGCGCAATTGGAGGTGCTTACGTTGTTTGGATGCAAGTGGCGGCTAACGCATACGGTTTAACAGGCATTCCAATGCTTACAATTGTTGCACCTCTTGGCATGATGAACATGATTCACTATATAATTGGCTTCGCTATTGCAGTTATTACTGCTTTTGTTGCCACATTCATTTTATATAAAGAAAGTAAATAATAACGGGGTGAAAACCTATGTCAAAATATAAAACAATATTGCAATCCGATAAAGACGAATTACATTCTTTATATGAAATTGCAAATCAAGATTCATGGAAACCAATTTATCATATCCATCCCCCTTTTGGATTAATGAATGATCCTAACGGTGTATCATACTACAATGATGAATATCACGTTTTTTATCAGTGGTATCCGTTTGGCCCCATTCACGGAATGAAGCATTGGGGTCATGTGAAATCAAAAGATCTTATTAACTGGGAGCGTATGCCTGTAGCCATCATCCCTACTGAAAGCTATGAGTCACACGGTGCATATTCTGGCAGTGCTATCATAAAAGACGGGCTTCTTCATTTACTGTATACAGGGAATATAAAAAAGTCTGATGATTCCCGTGATGCAAAACAATGTATGGTGACAATGAATTCGCAATATACGATGACGAAATATAGTAATAATCCTATTATTGATAGAGTTCCTGACGGATATACAAAACATGTACGCGATCCAAAAGTATGGAAACATAACGATATGTACTATATGTTACTCGGTGCCCAACGCGAAAATAAAACGGGAACTCTATTACTATACAAGTCACAAGACCTATACAATTGGAATTTCCAAGGCGAAATTACAACAAACTTAAAAGAATTCGGATTCATGTGGGAATGCCCTGATTACTTCCAATTATCAGGGGAAGATGTACTCCTCTTTTCACCACAAGGAATTGAAAAAGATGGAGAAAGTTTTCAAAATGTATACAATGTCATTTACGCAGTGGGGAATTTCGATATTGAAAATTTACATTTCCATATTGATTCCTATTACGAAGTTGATAAAGGATTCGATTTTTACGCCCCTCAAACTTTAGAAGATTCTACTAGTCGTCGCCTATTGTTTGCTTGGGCAGGATCAAGTGAAATCACATATCCTTCTGATGATTATATGTGGGCTCATTGTTTAACACTTCCACGAGAATTAACATTAGAAGATAACATATTAAAACAAAAACCAGTTTCAGAACTAACAAAACTACGAACAGCAAAAAAAGAAATTTCAGGAGATATAACAACTGGACTAAACGTATTATCAACACTTGATCATGAAGACTCATATGAATTAATTGCCACTCTTAAAACAGAGGATGCGAGCAGATTCGGGCTTTCTCTCTTCCACAATGAAGAGGAATGTCTCCCAATTACATTTAATCGTGAACAAGACACTGTTTCTATAGACAGGAGCAAATTCTACCATCAATTTGGCGGAGAATATGGGTATGAACGCTGTAAAAAAATCGATATTCAAGATACGATAGAACTACAAATATTTGTAGATAAAAGCATCGTGGAAATTTTCTTATACGATGGTTCAACAGTCTTTACATCACGAGTCTTCCCGCGAAAAGACATGAAACATCATATCGCAATCTTTTCAGATGCAAAACTAAACTTTACCATTACACAGTATAAACTGGAAAGAGGGATTGTATGAGAAATGTCTTTTGTATAGGTGAACTATTAATTGATTTTGTTTGCCGAAATGCCAACGTTTCTTTAGTAGACGGCTCAGATTTCGAAAAAAAAGCTGGTGGAGCGCCCGCTAACGTTGCTGCTGCTATTACAAAATTAGGTGGACACGCTACATTTATGGGACAAGTAGGAAACGATCCATTTGGTGAGTTTCTTGAACAAACTTTACAACGTGCTCATGTTGATACTTCAATGCTCATCAAAGATAAACAAACAACACTTGCATTCGTATCCATCGATCAAGATGGCGAACGTGATTTTACTTTTATGCGTGGTGCAGATGGTGAATATCAATTTAATAGCATTGATTTATCAAAAATAAAAACGAATGATTTAATACATTTCGGTTCAGCAACAGCTTTACTATCAAGCCCGTTAAAAGAAACGTATTTCCAATTGTTACAATATGCGAAAGATAACGGCCATTTTATTTCTTTTGATCCAAATTATCGAAGTGCGCTCATTACAAATACAGAACAATTTTCTCAAGATTGCTTAACCTTTATAAAACACGCACATTTCGTAAAAGTAAGTCAAGAAGAGGCTACTATGCTCTCTAAAGAGAGTGATTTACAACAATCTGCACTCAAATTATTAAATTATGGTGCAAAAGTAGTGGCTATTACACTTGGAAAAGACGGTACCCTTCTTGCAACAAATGAAGGTCAAACTATTGTCCCTTCTATTTCCATTCAACAAGTTGATACAACTGGTGCTGGGGATGCTTTCGTTGGAGCAATGTTATATCAGATTGCCAAAATTGAACATACACGTTCTCATCATTTCAAAGATTTAACAGCGTTTATCTCCTTTGCAAATAAAGTAGGCGCTATCACATGTACAAATTACGGTGCAATTGCCTCTCTGCCATCATTAACAGATGTAAAAGCATACGATTAGTCGTATGCTTTTTTACATTCCCCTCCAAAAATCATGCATCATAAAAAAGTACAAAATAACGAGAAGGACCGTCCCGCATAAAGTAATGCGTCGATATACACTCTTCTCCCCTTCCCTCGCTTTAACAAACGCCCAGATAAATCCGAAGAACAATATTAAATCAACATATGGAACATAAAAAGAAAAGACAAGAAACGCATACAAATACACGATAAATAAACAGGTCGTTACTAAGAAAATTTTAAATGCAAATTCACTTTTCATAATGTAACCGCCTCCCAATCTGTACTGTATTATATTCAGCAAAATATAATAGTTGCTGTTTCAATTTTTTTATCCCGCGATTGGTATGGACTCATAATCAAAAAAATGAAAACACTCGAATTAAACTTCATCACAAATAAGCTACCGCCTATACACGGTAGCTATTACGGAACATTATATTTTCTTTTATATATATTACTTAAAATCGAATAAGGTAATTGCTCATAACGAATTTTTTCTCCCGTTTCATCTGCAATATACAAATTATTTCCTATATAATACATTCCATCTTTTCGTTTGGAATACACTGTATATTTTTCATTTGGCAATACCGTTTTTACTTTCGTCAATTGTCCATTTGGTTCTTGCCAATATATATTTACACGATCTACTAACGTAAGCATTCCAATTTGTTCTTCTTCCACTTTACGACCATTCCAGCTCACAACACGATAACCAAGCTTATATGCTTCATATTCAGGACTCGTATAAAACCGAGAAATAATTACTTTCGTCTGTAATTGTACCCGGTCGTATAACCATTGTATGTCCCGATCATGCATGCGAATACAACCATTCGATTCCCTGCTTCCAATCGTCCATTCCCGATTTGTCCCATGAATCGCATATTCCTTTTTATCCAGACCGAGCCACCTCGTACCGAGAGGATTATTCGGTGCACCCCCAGCTATTTTTTTACGATGATATTCTTTATTTTTATATTTAGTTATAATACAAAAATTACCTTCAGGTGTCGGGGTCCTGTCTCTTCCTGTCGTTATCGGAAATGTCCTAGTATAGTTTCCATCTTCAAAAAAAGACAGCTGATTTGTCGTAAGGTTAACTAATATTAAATGATCTGTATTAGCAAAAACGCTAGCTGGTAGGCAGAAAAATAGGATTACGATAAACCATACTTTCTTCATCTAAATCCTCCCTAGCACTAACATCATAATAAAGTGAAACTTTACTCGGTGGGGGTTTTGTCCATCCCCTACTGCGTATTAGCCTTCACCAATCGGGCATTTAAGGGCAGGTATCTCCCACCTAACTTCCTTGCATTCACCGAATTTTGAGGTAGGAGTCTTACTGCTCCCAAATAGCGGGGTAAATGCAATTAGCTTTACTTTGCTCTTATAAATGAAAACTATCCATTTACAATAACGCCCCCATTTACATGTATCATCTGTCCTGTTACATAGGCCGAATCACTAGACGCCAAATATACATATGCAGGTGCCAATTCATACGGCTGCCCAGGTCTTTGCATAGGAACATTGCTTCCGAACTGTGATACTTTTTTCTCATCAAAACTAGATGGAATAAGCGGTGTCCAAATTGGACCTGGTGCAACACCATTTACACGAATTCCTTTTTGTACAAGGGACTGAGATAGCGACCTTGTAAAAGCAACAATTGCTCCTTTCGTTGCAGAATAATCAATCAACGTTTCATTTCCTTCATACGCAACAATAGATGCTGTGTTTATAATTACATCCCCTTGCTTTAAATGAGAGAGTGCTGCTTTTGTAACATGAAAATAAGAAAAAATATTAATACGGAACGTTTTTTCTAACTGTTCCGCTGTAATATACTCTAGTCCTTGCTGCGGATATTGCTGTGCGACGTTATTCACAAGAACATTTAAACTTCCCAGCTGCCGGGCGGTCTCTTCCACAACATCTTTACAATGTTGTTCACTACTCAAATCTCCCGGCAGTAATACACAATTCACGCCTTCTTTTTCAACAAGTTGTTTCGTCTCATTTGCATCTTGATCCTCATCTAAATAAGCAATCGCAATATTTGCTCCCTCTTTTGCAAAAACGATGGACACAGCTCGTCCAATCCCGCTATCTCCCCCCGTAATTAACACATTCTTTCCTTTTAACTTTTCACTTCCTTTATAATTTGGATCTTCAAACTTTGGAAGAGGATTCATTAATGATTCAATACCAGGCTGTTTATTTTGATGTTGCGCGGGCATTGTTAAAAAGTTTTTTTGCTGCGGCATAACTTCCTTCAACTCCTTTTCTCTTATAATGTGCACAATTATAAAAACTACTTACACATTAAAAAACCGCAATTCACAAGCAACCATACGGGTAATATTCGAATTTAAGACATAAAATATGAATTGTTCTAAAGTTTTTATGCAAAACTATTGCAAAATACATAAAAAACGAATATTATATATAACTGTTGTGGAAATTATTCGTAAAAAGAAAGGATGTTTATATGTTTAACCTTTCAAAACATAAAACTTCTATTAAAACTGAAATTATGGCGGGTATTATTACCTTCTTAACAATGGCATATATTATTGTCGTAAACCCTGTCATCCTTGGTGATGCAGGTGTTCCATTCGAACAAGCATTTACAGCAACAATTATCGCTGCTGTTGTCGGAACATTATTTATGGCGCTCTTTACAAACTTACCAATCGCAATTGCACCAGGTATGGGATTAAATGCTTACTTCTCTTACTCTGTTGTAAAAGCTCATGAAGGCATGACTTTCGCAATTGCATTCTCTGCTGTATTCGTAGCAGGTATGATTTTAATTTTGTTATCATTTACATCATTCCGTACAAAATTAATGGAAGTAATTCCTGAAAACTTAAAACATGCACTTACTGCTGGTATCGGTCTTTTTATCGCTTTTATCGGTTTACGCTTAACAGGAATTGTAACCCAACATGACTCTAACTTAGTTGGACTTGGTGATCTTCATTCCCCTCCTGTTTTACTAGCATTAGCTGGCCTTGGAATTACAATTATCCTTATGTCTTTAAATATAAACGGGGCACTATTTATCGGAATGTTATTAACTGGGATTATCGCTTACTTCACAGGTCAATTAACATTTTCAAATGGCGTTACGTCAATACCTGGATTACCAGAAGGAATTATCGTTGCAAATCCAATTACTGCTGTATCTGATGTAATTAACTACGGATTATACGGCGTTGTGTTCTCATTCTTCCTTGTGACACTATTTGATACAACAGGTACATTGCTTGGCGTTGCACAACAAGGCGGATTTATGAAAGACGGAAAGCTTCCAAAAGCAGGACGAGCTCTTCTATCTGACTCATTCTCAGCAACAATTGGAGCTATGTTCGGAACAACACCATCAACAGCTTACATTGAATCATCTGCTGGTGTTGCAGCTGGTGGACGTACTGGTTTAACAACCGTTACAGTAGCTGTACTATTTGCAGTAGCAGCATTCTTCGGACCTTTAGTGAGCGCTGTTTCTGGCGTATCAGCTATTACAGCACCATCATTAATTATCGTTGGTAGTCTTATGATGGGTTCAGTTCGATATATTGATTGGGACACATTCGATGAAGCATTCCCAGCATTTTTAGTAATCTTAAGCATGCCACTTACATCAAGTATTTCAACAGGGATTGCACTTGGATTTATTTCATACCCACTTATGAAAGTGGCAAAAGGACAATTCCGCGCTGTTCATCCACTTATATATTTATTTGGAATTTTGTTTGCTTATCAATTGGTATTCTTACCACATTAAAATCCCTCTTTGTGAGGGATTTTTTTATAAATAAAAAAGTAGAGCATCGAATTCCGATGCTCTACTTTCCTTTTGCAACAATCATACGAAAGCCTCCTCCACGCCTAAACTACTTAACTATGAAAAATATAAAAGGAGTTAAAAATCTTTAATACTTTTCATTCACCTGTAATTCTTTACTATACTTTTGAATGAAAACTGAAGAAACAACCATCACTATTCCTACACTAAACCCAATAAGCTGATCCAGTAGCATCTCACCATGAATGAACCAGCGAAGTAGAAATACACCACCAAAAATAAGTATCATAGTAAATCCAGTATGTCTAAGCCCTTTATATACATTTTCCATATGTATCATCCCTTCACATACTTTTATCCATATTATACCATAACGAAAAAACGTATATAATTGTTTCTAAAATGGCATTCGACATTCAGTTATAAATCAATAATAAAAAAGGCTGCGGAGAACTCCTTCTCCACAGCCTAATTATTATTTTTGCAAAAATGCCTGTAAATCTGCAAATTGTCTCTTTGCATCTTCATAGCCTTGCTCATATAAACTTTGCAATTTTGCCTTATCTTTTTCCATACGATCTACTTGAAGAGGCACTTCTGGTCTAATGACAAATAAATTACCCGCTTGCTCTTCTTTTTCAATGTAGTGAAGTGTTTCATTATACACTTCATACCGATTCAGCATCGTGTTAACAAGGTTCGGATATTTTTTATAAGCTTTCGCTGCAACCCAACCAAATTTTGACTTTTTCTTCGCATAACCATGATTTCTCGTCAAAATAACGACTGATTTTTCAAACCCATCTTCCTGTGCTTTACGAACTGGAATCGGATCTGAAATCCCGCCATCTAACAGTTGCTTACCACGGTAATTTACTACTGGTGCAATGAAAGGCAATGAACTAGACGCTTGCAATAAATTTAACGCATCATCATTCGTTCCCTCTTTTTCAAAATAAACGGGTTGTCCTGTTTCACAATCCGTCGTCCCTACAAGGAAACGCTCTGGACTATTAAAGTATGTGTCAAAATCAAATGGGATGTGTTTTTCTGGAATTTCATGGAAAATGAAATCCATATCAAATAATTGACGCTTTTTCCATAAGTTTTTATAAGATAAATATTGCGGATGTGATGCATAATCAATATTTACTGTCTTATTTCTATTCCTTTGTCTGGAAAGATACGACGCTGCATGACAAGCACCAGCTGATACACCGATTACATACGGAAAATATAAATCTTGTTCCATAAAGTATTCTAATATCCCGCCAGTATATACACCGCGCATACCGCCGCCTTCTAATACTAAACCCGTATTTTCAAGCATGTTACTCTCTCCTCTATATATATTGACTCTTTAATTATTCACTATGTTAAGTATCTTTTTCTATTATATACGAGTTCTTTCAGAAATTATATTCAAAAGGCTTGAAATGGAGGGATTTTTTCTTTTCCTAGGAGTAGCACCAGAACCACATAAAAAATACCGGCATCCTTCCCATGAAGAATACCGGTACTTCTCATTTATCTCGCTATTTGCGGGCAATAAGACTTCCACCTCAAAATTCAGCTGAAGCGAAGAAGTTAGGTGGGAGTCGGGCTGATTAAAGTTTCACTTTATCACCCATACAAAACCGCATGAAATACGCCTAACAGTAAGTATTGATCCTCTAGATAATTATCATCATATACATTCATCTCGATGTAATACATATCTTCCTCAAGACGAATATTCCAATCTGCGATTACATAGCCCTTTCGTAATAACTTTCCGATCCCAAGTGAAGTTTTGTGAACAGCATATTCTTCTGTCTTATATGTAAAGGTAAATAAGAAATTTGCATCCAATAACTTTCCGTCACATACCATTATTTCATGCTCTACATCATTATTATCGATGTACGTTACTAAAATCTTTCTTTGGCGCCGCCTACTTACATCCTTTGCAATGATACGAATATTGTCCTTACTATCCTTTATTTCGTAATTAATATTACTACCAACTTTCGGAATGAAGTCTAGCACTTTCATCAACGTATTTTTATAATAGCCCCGTACTACGCCTACTTGTTTGCTTCCATTGTAAACCTCTATCGGCTTCATGTCCGCTTTACTATCACACAATCGTTTGTAAGAAAGCTGCATCATTCGCTCTCCTCTTAAGTACTGATCAAACGTCACAGGATATTCTATCGCGCGCAGTTCCTTATTTAGCCCATGCAAATAGCGTTGAACGCTCTCTACTAATGTTGTAGTAGATATACGTTCCTGAAGTTCAAATTCTTGCCAACTGGAAGAGATCTTCCACTGATTGTCCTCTTCATAAAAGAAACCAAGAATTACCTCATCACGGTCAGTCGTTTCATAATTCATATGTACGTTCTGCCCGTGTTGCACTTGTTCCATCCACTGTCCTAAATAAATACCAAGCTCTGCGACCTTCATGCATGACTTCTGAATAAGTACTCTGTCACCCACACAAATCGTTAAACCCCCTTCGATAAAGCCATTTGCATAAGCAACATACCGTGGCTCATCCTTCTGCGGAATACCCTTGTCTAACTCAAATAAAAACGTTAACATCCTTCACTCACCTCTAGTTGTTACACAGCTCATACCTGACATCGCATCACTCTGAGAAACTATGTATATACGTATATTTAATTAATGTATTATCACACATGAATGACCTTAGTATAGTAGCGCTATTTTTGCTTCGCGAACTCCCTCATAATAGAATAACTATCCTTTTATTATTTTTTTCTTGACTTAGAGTTCACTCTAATCATTATAATCAACTCATAGTTCATTCACAATAATATCAATTGGATAAAATTCAGGAGGAATCGGAAAAGCTAAAATCAAAAGTGGCTGACATTAACGCAGACCTGGATGTTGTCATTCGAACCTTTGATTTATCTGTTACTACAATTGTACATTAAGGTACAAGTCAAATAAAAATCAACGATTTCCTGTACATTAAGAAGTCAGTGATTCTTGTTATTTTTGCCTTATTTTACTTTCTCTTAATAGTCGTAAAGCTTCTCTAATATATTTAGTGCATATAAAAGAGACGGAACCATAAAATCAGCAAATTAGAAAATAAAACAGGATGGGAGTCAGTTATTATGGAGCAATCAAATAAAGCGTTTAGCCAGGCATTAGTAAAATCGTTAAGAGGAGAACGAGGACATCTTCCCATCAAGAATGCTTTGTCGGATATAGACGTGGCGCTTGCGGGAAAACGCAGAGAGGAACTACCTTATTCTATTTATCAATTAGTGAAACACATGACCTACTGGCAAGATTTTCTCTTATTATCCGCTCAGGGGAAGAAGCCTGCATTGCCTGCCCATGTAAAAGAGAGCTGGCCTGAAGAAGAATGGCCTGCCAGTGAGGAAGAGTGGCAACAGAGTATTCAGTATTTTCTTCAAGGGATTGAACAGGCATGTACGATTGCCCAAACTGTTCAATTGGACCAGACATTGGAGGAATGGCCTGGTGAAACCCCTGGCGGTGTTCTACGCAATATTGCATCTCACAACTCCTACCATTTAGGAGAAATTGTGCTGATTCGCAGATTATTTAGTGCTTGGCCACCGCCAACAGGCGGATATCCGGTCTAAACAAGGATAAGGTTCCATCCCATGCCCATCAACTTAAGACATATTTTTATACAAAATATGGTCTTTTCATGTAGTATTTTATTATCGTTTATAGATGTTATAAAAGTGGGCTATCAAATAAACCCTGACGGATTTGAATTTTTTTACTATGCTACCTAATGAGTAGAAGTAGTATACTCATACACAACACCTTAGAGACTTCCCGAAAGGAGGTCTCTATTTTAAGCTCTTTGATCCGCAACAATATGAATATCAATATACTTCGTTTCTCTCATAATTTCATTTACAATAGAACCTTTTCTTATTTCTTCCCACCGCGTTCTCGCCGATTGCCCGAGTAAAACTTGTGTCACCTGTAGTCTTTTTGCGACTTCAATAATAACGTCCGCTGGCTTTCTTCCTTTCGCTTCTTCTAATACAAAGTTCGCATCAAATTGATTCGTCAGCGATTTCCACTCTTCAATTGTTTGCTTTTTTCCTACTGAAAGAGAATCTATATTTTCTCTTTCTACGTTTAAGACATACAATTCAGCGTTTAACCGATCTGCCATGCGCCAACCTCTCCGTATTAATTTCTCTGCTGTTGAACTGTATTGTACGCAAACGAGAATTTTTTCTTTCACGCCAATCGGTTCTATAACAGTTTGGCTAATTTTCTCATCCATATCATCTGCGACTTCACGAAGCGATAATTCCCTTAATGCCCCTAAATTATTGAGCGTAAAGAAATTTTGTAAGCTTTGCTCTATTTTTTCTTCCTTATATATCTTTCCATCTATTAATCTCTTCCTTAATACCTCGGGCGTTGCATCAACGAGCTGAATTTCATTTGCTTTTTGCAAAATAAAATCCGGAA
Source organism: Bacillus hominis (assembly GCF_030348325.1). NCBI lineage: Bacteria > Bacillati > Bacillota > Bacilli > Caryophanales > Bacillaceae > Bacillus > Bacillus hominis. The sequence continues at coordinate 734,548 of NZ_JAUCFS010000005.1, read as the reverse complement.
TTCGTTCTCGTACTTTTACATTCGTAATTTGAGCCACAATGTCATGAACGCTTTCTAAATGTTGAATATTAAACGCTGATAATACAGATATACCGGCATCTAATAATTCCTGCACATCCATGTAACGTTTCTTATTTTTCGACCCAGGAATATTACTATGCGCAAGTTCATCCACAACAACAATTTGTGGTGCCCGCTTTATAATTTCTTCTACATCAAGTTCATAAAATACTTTCCCTTTATACTGTATTTCTTTTAACGGAACTTTTTCTAAATCAGCAATTGCTTCTTCCGTCTCTTTTCTTCCATGTGTTTCAATTAAACCAATTACAATATCAATACCTTCTTTTTTCATCTCTCTTGCATCAAAGAGCATTTTATAACTTTTTCCTACGCCTGGTGCCGCTCCTACATATAGCTTTAACTTCCCGCGATTTTGCTGACGAATATATTCTAAATACTCTTCTGGTGTTCGCCTTTGAAACTTCGGTTTATAGTCATCCGCATACAAAACACTCACAACCTTTCTTTCGAAACAACGCTACCTCAATCCGTTAGATTGAGGTAGCACTGTTACTATTTCATTAATTTCTGTAATTCTAAATTTAACTTTAAGACGTTTACGCGATCTTCTCCAAATAAACCGAGTGCAGCGCCTTCCGTTTGATCCTTAATCAATTGATCTAGCTTTTCTTTCGGAATATTCGTTAATTTTGAGATACGATCTACCTGCACAGAAGCCGCCTTCGGACTAATGTCAGGATCAAGCCCTGAACCTGAATTCGTCACTAAATCTATCGGTACTTCTGTAACTGGAACAGTTGGATTTTGTTCTTTCCAGTCTGCAATACTTTTCTCTACTCGTTTCTCTAAATCTGGATTAGACGGTGCATAGTTATTTGAACCAGATGCTTCTGCTTTATATTCTATACTAGAGACACGCCCATGAAAATAACGTGGATCTGTGAAATTTTGACCGATTAATTTTGAACCAACTACTTCATCCTTATCATTATATATAAGACTTCCATCCGCATTATCCTTCATTACCGCTTGCGCAATACCAGTTACAATAAGCGGGTATACAAGTCCACACAACACTAAGAACGTAAAAGTAATACGAATAATTGGTGAAAGTATACTTTGTTTTTTCGCCATCTTTTTTCCCCTCTTCCTTATATGAACAAACCGACAATCATATCAATTACTTTAATTCCAATGAACGGAACGATAACACCACCAAGCCCATAAATAAGTAGGTTCCGACCAAGTAGTGCGTTAGAACTCATCGGTTTATATGCAATACCTTTCATTGCTAGCGGAATAAGTAACGGAATAATAACAGCGTTAAATATTAATGCTGATAAAATCGCTGAAATTGGCGATGTTAATTTCATAATGTTTAATGCTTCCATTTGCGGAATTGCAAGTGTAAACATCGCCGGAATAATTGCAAAATATTTCGCTATATCATTTGCAATACTAAACGTCGTTAACGCACCACGTGTCATTAACAATTGCTTACCGATTCCTACAACCTCAATAATTTTCGTTGGATTCGAATCTAGATCGATCATGTTCGCTGCTTCTTTCGCAGCTGTCGTACCACTATTCATCGCTAATCCAACGTCGGCTTGCGCTAACGCCGGGGCATCATTTGTACCATCACCTGTCATTGCTACAAGTTTTCCTTTATCTTGCTCTGCTTTAATAACTGCAATTTTATCTTCTGGTTTACACTCGGCAACGAATTCATCTACTCCAGCTTCTTTTGCAATTGTTGCTGCCGTTAATGGGTTATCCCCTGTGCACATAACCGTTTTAATCCCCATTTGGCGCAATTGTTCAAAACGCTCACGCATACCAGGTTTTACTGTATCCTTTAAATAGATTAAACCGTAAATACGATCATCTACTGCAACTACAAGTGGTGTTCCACCCTCTTTTGAAATGAAATCTGCTTTTTGATTCACATCTTTCGGAATCGTTCCACCTTGCGACCTAACCCATTCAATAACGGCACCAACGGCACCTTTTCTCACTTTCGTCCCATCCTGTAAATCGACACCACTCATTCTCGTTTCTGCTTTAAATGGAACAAATTCACCTTGTTCTGCAATTTCTCGATTATATGATATAGACTTCGTTTTTACATATTCTATAACTGATCGACCTTCTGGTGTTTCATCTAAAACTGAGCTAATAGCAGCCCACTTTCCAACTTGCTCAATCGTTTCATTTCCTACAGGTAATAATGTATGAGCCATTCGGTTCCCGAAAGTAATCGTACCCGTTTTATCTAAAATAATTGTATTAATATCACCCGCAGCTTCTACTGCTTTACCCGACATCGCTAATACATTGAACTTTGTCACGCGGTCCATCCCAGCAATACCAATCGCTGATAATAACCCACCAATTGTCGTTGGAATTAAACAAACTAACAATGCTACAAGTACAGCTGTATCAATTTGAAACCCTAAATAGTTTGTAAAAATCGGCAACGTCACAACGACGATTAAGAAAATTAGAGTTAAACTCGTTAATACTGTATTTAAGGCAATTTCATTCGGCGTTTTTTGACGAGCAGCTCCTTCTACTAAAGAAATCATTTTATCGATAAATGATTCACCTGGGTTACTCGTAATCACAATTGTAATCTCATCACTTACGACCATCGTACCGCCTGTTACGGAACAAAAATCACCACCCGCTTCTTTTATAACAGGAGCTGATTCTCCTGTTATTGCAGATTCATCTACAGACGCTAATCCTTTAATTACTTCACCATCATTTGGAATCATTTCTCCTTGTTTTACAATAACAACGTCACCTTTTCTCAGATCAGTTGCTGAAACTTGAACAATGTCCCCATTTTCTTTTACAACATTTGCAAATACATCTTTTTTCGATTGTTTTAAAGAATCTGCTTGCGCTTTACCACGACCTTCAGCTAACGCTTCTGCAAAGTTAGCAAATAAAACTGTAAATAATAGAATGAGAGAAACTGTTATATTAAACCATCCTGGTACACTACTAGAACTACTTGGAAGAAAGGATAAAATGAACGTAATTATAAATCCAATTTCCACAATGAACATAATAGGATTCTTTATCATTACTTTCGGATTCAATTTCGCAAAGGATTGTTTCATCGCATGCGTCACGATATCACGATCCAACGTTTTCGCTTGTCTAACCTCATCTTCTACAGCATGTATTTGTGACTGATTTACTTGTTTTTCTTTTACCACTACCGGTCTCATCATTTACCCTCCATTACTTCAATGTAAGAAATTCTGCAATTGGTCCAAGTACTAACATCGGGAAAAATGTTAACGCACCAACAATTACAATCGTTCCAATAAAGATCCCTCCAAATAAACCATTATCCGTACGGAACGTTCCGACTGTTTCGGGTACTACCGTCTTCTCTTTCAATGAAGCTGCCACAGCTAGCATCGTAATTAAACTGAAATAGCGTCCTAAAAACATCACTAAACCAGTCGTAATATTCCAAAACGGTGTATTATCTGCTAATCCTTCAAATCCAGATCCATTATTCGCAGCTGACGATGTGTATTCATATACAACTTGCGTTAAACCGTGGAAACCTGAATGAGAAATTGCATCCGTTCCTAAACTTGTTGAAAGAGCTAATGCTGAAAACCCTAAAATAAGTAATGGGTGAAATAATATCGTTACCGCAATCAATTTCATTTCCTTACCTTCAATCTTCTTACCTAAAAACTCTGGTGTCCGACCAACCATTAATCCAGATATAAATACTGCGATTATTGCATACATAATAATGTTCACAAAGCCTGCTCCAACACCGCCGTATACTGTATTTAACATCATATTTACGAGTGGTACTAACCCGCCAATTGGTGTTAACGTATCATGCATCGTATTAACGGCCCCTGTTTCAGCAGCTGTCGTTACTGTTGCGTATAGTGAAGAAAATACTGTTCCGAATCGTACTTCTTTTCCTTCTGTACTTCCTTGTACATGTTCAATACCCATTCCATTTAACGCTGGATTCCCATTTAATTCCGCTGTAGTAATCGTTATAAATCCTAGTAAAAACACCATAAATAGTGAAACAAAAAGGATACGTCCTTGTTTTTTATTTCCTACCATTCGTCCGTACGTAAATGGTAGTGCTGTTGGCAATAACATCATAAGCATCATTTGTAAAATATTACTCATTTGTCCTGGATTTTCGAAAGGATGTGTAGAATTTGCTCCGAAAAATCCACCGCCGTTATTTCCAAGTTCCTTAATGGAAACGAATGATGCAACTGGACCACGTAAAATACTTTGCTTTGCACCATCAATTGTTTGTGCTGTAACTGCCCCGTCTAACGTTTGTGGTACACCAAGTGCGACAAAAACTAGCGCCGCAATAAATGCGATAGGAAGAAAAACTCTCGTTAATGCTCTCGTAAAATCAACGAAAAAGTTACCGAGTTCTTTTCCAGCGAGTCCTCTTATAAAAGCCATAACGAGTGCTAACGTCGTTGCTGGTGCCGCAAACATTAAAAATGTAATCCCGATTAATTGTGATAAATAAGATAAACCATTTTCACCGCTATAATGCTGTAAGTTTGTATCAGCCATAAAGCTAATTGCTGTATTAAAAGCGAGCGTAGGCTCCATTCCTTCAATGTGTGCTGGATTTAATGGCAATACACCTTGTAATCTAAAAATGAAATATACAACGACAATCATAAATCCATTTAATAAAACTAGTGATAATGCATACTGTTTCCACGTTTGATTGTATGCTTTCACACCCGTAATTTTAAAAATAAGTTTTTCAAAAGGCCCGAATACTTTATCTAGTGTTTTGCTACCTTGAAAGGCTTTCTCTAAATAAATCCCCGTTGGCTTTGCTACTAAAATAAACAAGAGCATTGTAATAACGACTGCGACCCAAATCATAATGAATGATTCCCCCTAATTAAAACTTTTCTGGATTTAATAATGCATAAACTAAGTACACCGTAATCGCTGCAACAATAACCGATAAGGCAATCGTCATGATTGCTTCCCTTCTTTCACAACTTTATCTGACCAACTTGCAAGACTTGCCATCGATGCGACTAATACAACAAAAATTCCGATCATCACAACATCTAACATAGCTACCCCTCACTTTTTTGTTAAAATTTACCATATGATTATCAAAAAAAGAACACTAAGCTCTACTTAGTGTTCGAAGTGAACAACACAAAGTAAACCTCCTCTCTAAACGCTTACGAGGTTAGCTGTCGGATTCGGGCCTAAAGAGTAGCCCTACTTTCAAAACTGAAAGATTCACCCCAAGTGACGATGCACAAAATTGGTTCCCCCGCTCCATTTCTGGAACTCAGCGATTTTAGGTTTTTTTGGAAATTTCATGAATGATTTATGAGAGTAAATATACTCCTCTATATTTAACTTGTAAAGAGGTAAATTACTTAAAATAAGAAAATATCCTATCATTTAAACGCTTACATTACGTATTATTCATATAATTTCATCTATTTCCTTGTCTTTTCTTTCTTTTTCATAAAAATGATCTTTTAAATATGAAATAAAAAGAGCGAATTACATGAAGTGCATAGCTTGTTGCACTCAGCATTCGCTCTTTTTTCATTCACTCTTTATTCTCCTCGTAAAAATGCACGTAAATTTCTCCCTCGAATATAAACCTGTGCCAGTTCTGCATGTAACTGCTCATATTCGATAATATCCGTTTTTAAATATAAAGCATCTTTCGATGGCAATATTATATATGGCCTTGGAAAAATAGGATCGAGCACTATCAATTCTTGAACTCTCTCTACCGATGCCGCCCAACGATTCGCTATATCTCCTAGTAACAACACCTTCATCTTCATTTCCCCCGCCCTATTCAAAAAATAAAAAAGAAATATTATCACAGTTCGTAAACACTACAAATTTAGCTCCAATTGTTTCATAGAGCCTGGCCGGATATCGTTTATTCCTCGTAACAACAGTAATAGGCGCTTTAAAATAAAAACAAATGCGTTCTGTGAAGAAGCTAACTATCGGAAACTCATCTCCTAATAAAATCACTTTCTTAATCCGCTCGCAAATACTAGTAAAATCCTGCTCCTTATTACAGCTATAAGTCGAATCAAATCCACAATTTCTAACTTCAGCTGCTAGCTCTTCATTTGCTGTAAAAATAATTAACTCATGCTGAAATGCTACTAATTCTCTTAAACTATTTATCTTGTTTTCTTCTCCAACACAAATAAGTGTTAATTCCATGTACCTTATCCTCCTTAGCATAAAAGAACTCAAACGTAGATTGATATTCCCCTATACTAATCGGACCGATGAAGTGATGTATCCACCCTGGCACCATCCTCTCTCAAGACGCTTACGAAGTTAGCTGTCGGATTCGGACTTTGAGAGTAGCCCTACTTTCAAAATTGAAAGATTCACCCCTAGTGACACTGCACAAATTGGTTCCTCCGCTCCATACATTTGGACTCAGCGTTTACAAAAAAATGTATTCTGGCTGATATATTACTCTTGTATTTGGAAAAAGTAAACAGAAAAAAAGCCAGTTACAAAACTGACTTTCCACTTACTTACGCACGCGTTTTATTCAATTTATACGCAAAATGATTCGTCGGTCCATGACCACTTCCAATATTCAACGGTTCTTCAATTGCTATACTAATAAATCGTTTTGCTTCTTGAACTGCCTCTTCAATCGAGTATCCTTTCGCAAGTCCTGCCGTAACTGCTGAAGCAAATGTACAGCCACTTCCATGCGTTTGCTTCGAAGGAATTCGTTCACTTCTAAATTCGATAAACTCTTCTCCATCAAAGAGTAAATCAATTACTTCATTACCTTGATATTCCGCATGTCCGCCTTTCATAAGCACATATTTAGCACCTAATTCGCGCATTACTTTCGCAGCTTTCTTACTATCTTCGATGTTATGGATCTTCATCCCAGTTAGCACTTCTGCTTCTGGAACATTCGGTGTTACAACGGTTGCTACTGGTAATAAATATTCTTTTAATGCTTGTACTGCTTCTTGTTGTAATAATGATGCCCCGCCCTTTGCAATCATAACAGGGTCTAGCACAATATTATTCCAGCCAAATTTCTTAATATGCTCTGCAACAATTTGAATAATTTCACTGCTAAATAACATTCCTAGTTTCACAGCATCTGGTGTTAAATCCGTACCAATTGAATTCAGCTGTTCCGTAATTCCTTCTAAAGAAACAGGATATACCCCTTGAACGCCAAGCGTATTTTGAGCAGTAATTGCTGTAATAGCCGTCATTCCGTACACACCAAGCTCTTGGAAAGTTTTTAAATCTGCTTGAATTCCAGCACCGCCTCCGCTATCAGATCCTGCAATTGTTAAAGCTTTATTTACTTTCATCCCACTCATCCTTTTCTATCCAAAATAGCGATGATAAATTGTTTTCGCTTCACTTATATCTTTCGTTCCATGCACAAGTACACGACCATCTTTGAAAGCAACTAATCTCTTTTCTTCAACAGAAAATGATAATAAATATGGATTTACATTCAAATCATTCACGCGACCATTCAGCAATTCTTTATATTGCTCAAAATTCATTTCTTCTTTATGGGGTGGTCTAATTTGAACTGTATTTCTCCCGCATAACACTGCTGTTTTTGAAGTGTTTTCTTTATTTAAATACGGATATAATGCTTGCTCACCACATGAAGGACAATTATGTTTTCGAAGTTTTTGCACATTCATACATGAATACTCATTTTTCCACACATCAAACGATACCAGTCCATCTCGAAGCGATTCATAATCTTCTACTAGCAATTTAAGAGCTTCCGTTACTTGATGAGAAACAACAAGAGATACAGCAGGCGATATAATCCCCGCTGTATCACATGTCGCTCCGCCAAGCGGAATCGATTGTAATAAACAAGATAAACATGGCGTTTTACTAGGAAGAATTGTGTAAGAAAGGCCGTAACTCCCCACACATGCCCCATAAATCCATGGAATAGAATATTTTTGCGCTATATCATTCACAATAAAACGTGTTTCAAAATTATCAGTTGCATCAATCATTACATCAACGTTTATAACGAGTTCTTCTAGCTCTTCAGCTGTTACATCTTGAACGAGAGCTTCTACTCTTACTTCACTGTTAATCTCTTCTAGACGCTTCTTTGCCGCTACAGCCTTCGGAAGATTACTCTCTACATCGCTTTCTGCATACAATTGTTGTCTTTGTAAATTACTCCAATCGACATAATCACGGTCAACAATCGTTACTGTGCCAACACCTGCTCTTACGAACATTTCCGCATTTGCACTACCTAATGCACCTGCACCGATAATAAGCACATGCTTTTCTCTTATCTTTTGTTGTCCTTCTTCCCCAATTGGAGAAAATAGTTCTTGGCGAGAATATCGATTATTCAACTACGCTCATTCCTTCTAAAGGACTACTTGCCGTTGCACAACGTTTACGTGCAATACGCCCCGCTTCAAAGCCAATGCGCCCTGCCTCAATACCTAATTTCATTGCGTATGCCATCTTAATTGGATCTTTTGCTCCCGACACAGCAGTATTTAATAACACACCATCCGCTCCTAACTCCATCGCAAATGCCGCATCAGCTGGGCTACCAATACCAGCGTCAACGATAACTGGTACTGTCGCTTGTTCAATAATGAAACTTAAATTTAATGGATTTACAATGCCGAGCCCTGAACCAATTGGTGATGCTCCTGGCATAATCGCATGCACACCAAGTTCTTGTAATTTACGTGCTAATACAACATCATCAGATGTGTACGGAAGTACGATAAATCCTTCTTCTAGTAACATTTCAGATGCCTTTAACGTTTCTACTGGATCAGGTAGTAACGTTCTATCATCACCAATAACTTCTACTTTTATCATGTCGCAAAGTCCAGAAGCTTTTGCTAACTTTGCAATTCGAACAGCTTCTTCAGCGTTTTTTGCTCCAGCTGTATTCGGTAGTAACGTATATTTTTTTACATCAAGTTTCTCTAATAAATTAGGTTGCTTCGCATCAAATATATCCATACGACGTACTGCGAACGTTAAAATTTCAGCTTCAGAAACGTCAATTGCTTTTTGTTGCACATCAAAATCAGAGAATTTCCCTGTTCCTAATAAAAGTCTAGAATGAAATGAAAATGGTCCAATGTTTAACATAATCAACCGCCTCCTACGAAAGTTACAATCTCAATTTGGTCTCCATCAAAAACAGATGTATCTTTATGATCATCTTTTTGTAAAATATCTTTATTACGTTCTACTACAACAATTCTGTTATCTAATTCTAAATGTGTAAGTAGCTCAGCTACTGTTTTCACACTCGCCGGCACTTCCATTTGGTTACCATTAATTTTTAAATTCAAACTTCCATCCCCTTTCTAAACCATTTTAGAAAGCAATGAATCTAGCAAATGATTCCCCTGCTTTCCTTCTATTAAATCAGCCATATACTGACCAGAAACAGGACTTAATAAAATACCGTTTCGATAATGCCCAGTACAAGCATATAAACCTTTTATTTCTTCATGCTCTCCCATATAAGGAGCTTCATGATTCGATTGCGGTCTTAATCCTGCCCATGTGCTTTCCCACTCTGCTTCTTTTAAAGCTGGCAATATTGTATAAGCACGCTCTAATATAGAAGTAATACTTTCTGGCTGCACAGTCTTATTAAACGTATGAGGCTTCATCGTTGCTCCAATTACGTAACGTCCGCCGCGTTTTGGGGCAATATAAAATCTTTCTTGAAAAATAGGCGCCTTTAAAAGTGGTCTTCTACTTCTTACTGCAACCACTTCTCCTTTAACTGGATATGTACCCCAATCGCGGTGAAAATGACCTAGTAGCTTCGTGCTCCATGAACCGCCCGCAATAACAACTTTCTCACATGTGATAATACCTTCGCTTGTCACAATTCCAGTCACTTTATTATTTTCAATACGGATATCAAATACTTCTGTCTGTTCATATATATCAGCACCGGAAATTGCTGCAGAATGTGCGAATGCTTTCGTAAGCTCTGGTGCAATAACGTGACCATCTTTCGGATAATATACCGCTCCGATAATTGATTCGGATAGAAACGGCTCTTTTTCTCGCAAATGGCCTCCCGTTAGAAAATAGGAATCTTCACCTGTTTTCTGCTGCCAATCCATGATGTGAAGAATTCTCTCTTTCTCATCCTCATTTTGAGCGATACGATATATCCCTTTTTCCTCATAGCCAATATCAATCCCCGTCTTTTCACGTAAAACTGCTGCAAGTTGTGGAAATATAGCACGGCTTTCTCTAGCAAGTTCAAATAGCGGGTCATACGCATCCCATTCTGCCTGAACACCGAGTAAACCAGCAGCAGCTTTCGAAGCTTCCGATGCAATTCTCTGCTTCTCTATAATTGCTACTTTATGTCCTCTTTCTGCTAGAAAATGTGCAACTGAGCTACCAATTACACCACCGCCAATAATCGCTACATCATACTTCTCACACATGTTTCCCCGCCCACTTTCTTATTGATTCCTTATAAGATTTCACTCTGCTATACGGGTTACTATTACTTACAATTCCAGACATAACAGCAATTCCACTTACTTCACTTGCAAGAACATCCTTTGTATTTTCAGGAGTAATTCCTCCAATAGCTATAATCGGTATCGATAAGCTCTTTGCAATGTCCGAAATTTCCTCTAATCCTCTCGCTGGCACACCTTTTTTGCACTCTGTTGGGAATACATGACCATAAACGAGCGAATCAGCCCCATTCTTAAAAGCCTCTATCGCTTCTTCTAAAGAATGTACGGAATAACCAACATGCAAATACGAAAACTTTTCTTTTACTGACCTTACATCTGTACTTCGATACCCTAGCTGTACACGCGGGATATTTAATAAAACAGCAATATCAATTCGATCATTTATAACAAGCTTAGATGCTGGAAAGCCTTTTTTCAAAAGACTTTCCACACCTTCATATAATTCCTTCGTACTTTTCTCACGCTCACGAATATGCAAATAATCAATCTCACTCTCAATTTGCATCGCTACATTCACTAACTCTTCGAATGGCATATGGCCATTTGAGATTACATGGAGCTCATTTTTCATATTCATTCGCCTACTTTAAAATGTTTTCGAATAGTTCATCGGCTGGAACGATTTCTTTCGTCATTCCTTTGTCTTTCAGCCATTTATTTTGTTTCTCCCAAGACTCTTTTGAATCTGATAAGAATGGCTCATCTTTCGTTTCCATCTTCTCTAATAAAATTTTCATACTTTCTTTTTCAACTTCTGGCACAAGTGGGAAGTTTTCTTTTTCTTGATGATCTAATAAAATATTTAATGCTTCATCAGGGTTTTTCTTCATAAAGTCATACCCTTTTTTCGCCCCACGTAAAAAGGCTTGCAATGCTTCTTTATCCTTTTCCAACGTTTTATCACCTGTTACAAACACAAGTTCATGATAGTTCGGTACTCCGTAATCAGCTGGATTAAAGTACGCTGGTTCATGGCCTTCATGACGCATAACAGGTACTTCATGGTTAATGTATGCCCCTGTTACAGCATCTACTTTCTTCGTAATTAATGCTGGTACTAAATCAAACCCAACATCAACTACTTTCACCGTATCAGGATTACCACCATCTTCTTTTATCATCGTTTTTAAATACGCTTCACTTAAAGGTGTTCCAGAGTATCCTACTGTTTTTCCTTCTAAATCTTTAGGTGACTTAATACCTGCTGATTTCAGCGATACAACATGATTTAACGGCGAACGTACGACAGCTCCAATTGATTTCACTGGAATTTGTTCATTTGCTCTGGCCATAACAACATCTGGCTGATAATATAGACCAACTGTCACTTTCCCTGCTGCAGCTAACGTTAATGGATCAGTCGGATTAGAAGGGAATTTAATATTTACCTTTACTCCTTCTTCTTTAAAGTATCCTTTTTCAATTGCTGCATAAATAAAACTATGTACCGCATTTGGATACCAATCTAGCATGACCGTTATTTCTTTCTCTTTTTTACTCTTATCTGATGCTGAATTACTCGAGCACCCTGCAATCATTGCAACTAATAATGTAAATACAAAGATGCGTTTTAAAAATTTCATGAATGCTTCCTCCAACTAATAAATTTCTTTTCTAATATCGAAACAAGTATGACGAAAAAAATAGCTAATAATGATAACAATACAATTGGTGCAAATACACCAGCTCCATCTAACTGCGTCATCATTCTTTTACTGAAATATCCAAGCCCAGCTTGTGCACCGAGCCATTCTCCAATTGCTGCCCCGATAACACTAAGCGGAACTGCAATTTTTAACGCTGAGAAAAAGTAAGGAAGAGCAGATGGCAACTTTAGCTTTAGAAAAACATCTTTTTTTGTTGCACCATACGTAACTAAAAGCTCCTCCCATTCTTTCTTCGTACTACGCAGTCCGTCATACGTATTTACCGCAATTGGGAAAAACGTAATTAAGACAGTGACAACAACCTTGCTCCAAATGGTATATCCAAACCATAAAACAAATAGTGGCGCAAGTGCTGTAATCGGGATTGTTTGAGAAGCTACTAATAATGGATAAAATGCTCTTTCCATCCACGTATTCGCATTCATTAACATTGCTAGCCCCACACCTAATACGACAGAAATAACAACACCTATTAAAACGACGGATAATGTTGCCGGTAAATGAACCGTAAATAATATATCTTTTAGTTTCCATATCTTCATTACGATTGCAGACGGTGACGGTAAAATGTACATCTCATCTACAATTCTTGCTCCTACTTCCCATAGAGCAAGTAAAACTCCACTTAATATGAGGGCAGGTAATAACTCCTTCAAGCGATTCATCATACGAGTACCTGCCTTTGTAACATACTAAGGAGCTCTTCTTTAAGCGCTAGCACTTCAGGCTTATATAAATCTTTTCTTGTTCGGTTACGATCAAGCGGCACAATTCGCTCAGTTAAAGTTGCTATCGGTTGATTTTCTACAACCAAAATTCGATTAGAAAGAAACAATGCTTCTTCAACATCATGAGTGATAAATAAAATTGTTTTTTCCCACTCTTTCCATTGTTCAAACAACCATTCTTGCAAAGATGCCTTCGTTAAAGCGTCCAATGCACTAAAAGGTTCATCTAACAATAATATCTCCCCACCTGTTAATAAAGTTCGGATAAAAGATACGCGTTGTCTCATACCACCAGATAAATCTTTCGGATATTTTTTCTCGTACCCTTGTAAACCAAATTTATGTAACAGTTCTTTCGCTTTTACTTGCGCTTCTTTCTTCTGTACACCTTGGCACTCTAGCGGCAGGGCCGCATTCTCAATAATCGTCCTCCACGGCAAGAGCATATCTTTTTGGGGCATATACCCTACAGGATGACTCTTTGTTTCTGTCAGCTCTATCTGTCCAGTACTTGCCTCTTCTAAGCCTGTAATAAGGCGAAATAAAGTACTTTTCCCGCATCCACTCGGTCCGATAATACTTACAAACTCTTTATCTTGTATAGAAGCATTTAATTCATCGATGATTGGTTTCTCATCATAATGAAAGGAAACATTATGAAACTGTAGTATGTTCTTGCTCCTCAAAACCCCACATCTCCTTACGATAAGCCATATCCCAGAATAAATATTCAAATCGGCTGGAATATAAGAAAATCTCCTCTAATCGGTCTAGCTCTTTCTCTGACTTTCCAACTGCCATTTCATTTAATAAATCTATTAACCAAATACAAAGGTTACCGTATTCTTCAGAACTATATCCTTGAATCCATTCACCAAAGAACTCATGATCTCTTGCTCCAGGAATATCATTTAAACGCTTTCCAATCTCCCAATAGCTCCACATACATGGAAGTAAAGCTGATATTAATTCTGCAAGTGTGCCATTTTGAGATACAGACATCATGTAATTTGTATATGCTAAATTTTTAGCAGATGGTTTTGCAGATTCCATCTCTCGTGCAGAAATACCAAGTCTTTTTGCATATTGTTTATGAATCGTCATTTCACCATTTAAAATGCCATCAATTTGCTCTGCAAATTTTGCCATAACTTGTGGATTCGTTGCCTTTACAACCCCAATTGCATATAGCTTTGCATAATCTAGCAAATATAAATAATCTTGAATAATATAGTACTGGAATTTGTCTTTTTCCAACGTACCATCCCCCATACCTACTACAAACGGATGATTATGACTTTTCTCCCAAACAGGCTGCACCGTATCAAATAATCTTTCACAAAATTTCATTTATAATTCCCCTTCCTATATATCTATTTATCTCAATAAAAAAACCACTTCTGTGTATAAGAAGTGGTTACAGCAAATAAAATTATAATTTATTCGTTGTTCCACTTCCCTTCGCTAGTATTATCTAGATCAGGTGTTGTAAGGGTTAAGGATTATTCCTCTCTCAGCACATCAAGCACCCCTAGTGGTTTCAATATGAAATTTTTAAATAAAAAAGCCCCGTTTCTATACGCAAAGAAACGGGGACTCATTGTTAGTGTCCGTATTGCTTCCCTACGCTAGCATAATCTAGATCAGGTAATAAAAAGGATCAAAGACTTAAGGTCTTACTCTCAGCTGGCAACACCAGCCCTCCTAGCAAACTATAAAATTATCACTGTCAGTATAACACCGCCATAAGACATCATCAACTGTTTTAATTTTCTTAATTGTGAATTAAATACGAGCGTGTTAAACACATATAAATGCGACCCCACAAATGATATATACAATATTTATATATGAACCTCTCTTCTAACATTATTTATTTTTATTGATTTCATATTACATTTATGTGAATACGACCAATATATTATATCTTTATACTATAATAAAATTACAACTATACAACTAGAGGAGGTCTTTATTACATGAATATGAAAGCTACAGCTTTAACAGCAACTACTATCGCAATTGCTTCTTTACTTCCTTCTATGGGAGAATCCGATATACAAACAGCGGCTGCTAAGCAACCATCTACAGTAAAAACTGGATATGTAAAAATTGACAACGTTGCACTACATCAAAATAACCATGCAGACAGTGCAATAATTGATAACATTCGATTTAATAGCCCGGTTACTATTCTTGAGACAAATCCAGATTGGTATAAAGTATCTGTTAACAACAAAACAGGCTATATGAAAAAAGATGCAATTCTCTTCAAAAAAAATGTTCAACCAAAGAATCAATATATCGTAAATGCCAACGCATTAAACGTTCGTTCTGAACCTAATACAGAGTCTTCTATTCTAGATATATTACCAAATGGTCAATTCATTACCATTCAAGGTGAACAAGGGGATTGGTACAAAATATTACATAACGGTCAAATTGGATACGTACAAAAAACATTTGTATCTAATGGATCCACACCTCTAGTAAAAGGTGTAACTGTACAAGGTTCTCCTTCTTATACTGTTGCAACACCAAAATTAAATGTACGTAGCAACGCTAGTACAAGTAGCACTCTACTTGGCTCATTACAAAGTGGTACACAAGTACAAGTAGTAGAAACGGTAGGTACTTGGTATAAAATTCGTTTTGGCACAGGATACGGATATGTAGCAAAACACTATGTAGTGCAAAATCAAAATCAAGCACAAGCTAAAACAGCTCAACCTTCATCAATCCCAGCAGTTTTCAAATTCCCTACTCAAGGGAAAATCAGCTCCACTTTTGATATGCGCTGGGAGCAAATGCATTATGGTATAGATATAGCAGCACAAGGAAATGTCTCTATTCAAGCTGCTGCTGCAGGTAAAGTTGTGAAATCTTATTATTCAGCTAGCTACGGCAATGTCGTGTTCATCGCCCATCAAATAAATGGGAAATTATATACAACAGTTTATGCTCATATGAAGGATCGCACTGTACAAACTGGTGATCAAGTACAAACTGGACAATTAGTAGGTCATATGGGAAACACAGGTCATTCATACGGGCAACATCTCCATTTTGAATTACATAATGGGGAATGGAATTTTGAAAAAACAAATGCAGTGAACCCACTGCCATATTTAGTTAGGTAAATTTTATGCCACGCGATATACCTCTCTTTATTGAATACCTGGCCTTTTTAGGTTTAATCTGTTGTCTAGTCATTTATAATACGAACACTGTATTTTTATCTATTATTATTGCTTTTGTTGCTTTAGAAATCATTATGGAAGCATTACAAATGCGGCTAAAACAAAAAATTGCCCATATTTATAATGCAATTTTTCTTTTGAGTGCTCTTATAACAAATATAATTAGTAATGGTTTTTATTTATCTACCGTACTTCCTGTATTCTTTATAGGTGTTTTATTATTCATAGCTAGATACGTTAATGTTCCTAATAACCAAAAACATGAACAAGAAGCTTAGAAAGAGGAGACACTGTGTACCAATCTTTCAAAGATAATCCAATTCAATATATATTGAATTTATATAAAAAAATGAATACTTTTTTTGGTATACAAGGAAGTTATACTGCACAATTTCTCCTTTATGGAATGTTATTTCTTATCTTAGTTACTTTCTCCTTGTTTTACTAACAAAAAAGGATCTCACATAAACTTGAGATCCTTTTTTAATTTATATTAATTTTTAATATGTAAAATATGGTTTATCCACAAGCGTATTTTTCATAAATAAAACTAAGATTATATTTTTTCTCTAAGCTCATTCTTTGTTCATCGTCGCACCAATAGAAAAGAATATCATGAATCGTTGCATAACGCTTATTTTTAAGAAATAGTTTAAAGAATGATGGTAAACAATCATGTAATTGTATAAATATATAATTGCGTAGTATTTCTTCTTTGTATTCAATTCCCTTACAAATATACAGTAATTCTTCACAATAATATGCATGTTGTGGAACTTGGATCATTTCGAAAAATGGTACATACGATAGTAACTTTCCAATAAAATGACCATACCGATCCATTACCCCTATCGTCATATGCTCCATCATTTCTTTCATCACATATAAATAATCATCTACATGAGTTGTCTTTAAAGGGTCTAATCGATCGGAAATTTGAGAAAGTACAGCTTTTTGACAAGCTAAAACTGCTTGACTAGGTCCATAATATGATAGAAAGTCTGTACACTTACGATACTTTCGTAATAAGTCATGTGTATATAAATCATACACAAAAGTATTACAATGCATTGCTAAACTCATCATATCACTATTTAATTGCTCTTTTGACAGTAGCTTCGCTCGCTTACACATATAAAAGAATGTAAATTCCAATACTTCTTTATGAGATAATAGATGTTTGCAATCTGTTATACATTTCTCATTAAATTTAACTCGATCCCAAATCTCTACATCCTCAGCTGTTAATTCACCAATACGATATTTAATAATTAAATAGTTTAAAGCAACTGCTTTCGTCAAAAGATCCCATGTTTCATACTCCAATGAAGTTTGGACAAATTCATCTAGCCCTTGGGTTATCATAAAAGCATTTGCCTCTTCATACCAACCAATCTCTTGACATAAACGAAGAATACGTACTAGAGTTGGAATTTCATCTTTATGAAACTGCGGTAAATTCTTTACTTTATTCATGCCATATACGATAAATGCCGCTAAATTTTCTTCTTTATAAAATTCTTTTTCTTTCCATACTAATATAGTTCGCTCTTTCCCTTCACCTTTTGGATGACAAGGTACAAGCAAAGAAAATAACTCAGCGAAATTATTTGGTTCTATATATGTATCTGTAACCAAATTCCAATTTGGATCGCCCTGTACAGCCCTCATATAATTCCCCTTCCCTTTTTATCCCGCTATTTGCGTGCAGTAAGACTCCCACCTCAAAATTCAGTGAATGCGAGGAAGTTAGATGGGAGATAAAACTGCCCGTAAAAGCCCGATTGGTTCAACTAATAATCATTGGAGGATGGACAAAACCCCCAATAATTAAAGTTTCACTTTATCTATGTAGGAAATATTAATTCATTATTACATCATTAATAATAAATATTGTTATATTCAAAACCTCTCATAATACTTATATCTCTCAGTATATCATTTTTTCTCTTATTAAAAATTAGGAATGGAAAATTTAAAAAAACTGTCAAAAATATTGACTCTATACTTATTATATAATGTCTCAGATACATCACGCTAATATATTAGTTTAATCCATATATACTAGAATAATGTATCTGATCTTTATACATAATTTATTCCGTATGCTCCGAGATTTCACTTAGAGCAAACCCTGCTTGATCATCTGCTGATTTTCTTATAGCTAAATCACCTAGTGCTAGCATCCCAACAAGTTGACCGCTCTCAACTACCGGTAATCGTCTAATTTGATATTGTGCCATTAACTCTGTAGCTTTTTCAATAGAATCATCTGGAGAAACTGAAACAATGTTTGTTGTCATTACATTTGTAATTTGATTAGATCCAGGATGTTTTTCAGCAATCCCACGAACAACTAAGTCTCGATCAGTAACAAGCCCAACAACTTGTTTATTTTCAATAACAGGAATCATTCCAACCGATTCTTCCTTCATTTTTACAGCCGCCTCATATACATTATCTAACGGTGTACAATGTACGATATGAGTACTCATAAGTTCTCTAACTTGTGTCATTTTTCATCTCCTCCTTTTAATACATACCATAGCTTTTCCTAAATCCCTTTATTTATTTCAGGAAAATACGGTGATAAAAAGAGGCTTATACATAATAAAAAAGAGTCAGCAATATGCTGACTCTTTTTTTTATGACCCGTACGGGATTCGAACCCGTGTTACCGCCGTGAAAGGGCGGTGTCTTAACCACTTGACCAACGGGCCATGGCTCCGCAGGTAGGACTCGAACCTACGACCGATCGGTTAACAGCCGATAGCTCTACCACTGAGCTACTGCGGAATATATGGTGGGCCTAAATGGACTCGAACCATCGACCTCACGCTTATCAGGCGTGCGCTCTAACCAGCTGAGCTATAGGCCCATATACTTTACAGGGGCAGTAGGAATCGAACCCACACTGGAGGTTTTGGAGACCTCAGTTCTACCTTTAAACTATGCCCCTAAATGATGCCGGCTAGAGGACTTGAACCCCCAACCTACTGATTACAAGTCAGTTGCTCTACCAATTGAGCTAAGCCGGCATAAAAAAATGGTGGCTCGGGACGGAATCGAACCGCCGACACGAGGATTTTCAGTCCTCTGCTCTACCGACTGAGCTACCGAGCCAACATAAAATGGCGGTCCCGACCGGGGTCGAACCGGCGATCTCCTGCGTGACAGGCAGGCATGTTAACCACTACACCACGGGACCATTGGTTGCGGGGACAGGATTTGAACCTGCGACCTTCGGGTTATGAGCCCGACGAGCTACCGTACTGCTCCACCCCGCGACGATATTATGTTTTAAAAATAAATGGAGGAGGTAGAGGGATTCGAACCCCCGCGCGACTCTCGCCGCCTGTCGGTTTTCAAGACCGATCCCTTCAGCCGAACTTGGGTATACCTCCATGAAGGAAAAATTAATATCTTATTTATTTTTATATGTAACTAAACCACTTTTTTAAAAAATGGAGGAGGTAGAGGGATTCGAACCCCCGCGCGACTCTCGCCGCCTGTCGGTTTTCAAGACCGATCCCTTCAGCCGAACTTGGGTATACCTCCGACATATAAAAAATAAAGTGGAGCCTAGCGGGATCGAACCGCTGACCTCCTGCGTGCAAGGCAGGCGCTCTCCCAGCTGAGCTAAGGCCCCATGTTTTTGGGAAAATCGGGAAGACAGGATTTGAACCTGCGACCCCCTGGTCCCAAACCAGGTGCTCTACCAAGCTGAGCCACTTCCCGTTAATAAAAGCGCGCCCGAGAGGAGTCGAACCCCTAACCTCTTGATCCGTAGTCAAACGCTCTATCCAATTGAGCTACGGGCGCATATGGTGCCGAGGGCGGGGGTCGAACCCGCACGGTGGTCACCCACCGCAGGATTTTAAGTCCTGTGCGTCTGCCTGTTCCGCCACCCCGGCATATCATATTGAAAATTGGAGCGGAAGACGGGATTCGAACCCGCGACCCCAACCTTGGCAAGGTTGTATTCTACCACTGAACTACTTCCGCAAGACATGTATGAGTTATTTTATTAAAAGTGCGGGTGAAGGGAGTCGAACCCCCACGCCAAAGGCGCTAGATCCTAAGTCTAGTGCGTCTGCCAATTCCGCCACACCCGCATATTTTGTTAAAATGGTGAGCCATGAAGGATTCGAACCTTCGACCCTCTGATTAAAAGTCAGATGCTCTACCAACTGAGCTAATGGCTCTTAATGGCTGGGCTAGCTGGATTCGAACCAGCGCATGACGGAGTCAAAGTCCGTTGCCTTACCGCTTGGCTATAGCCCAATAATTAAGAAATGGTGGAGGGGGGCAGATTCGAACTGCCGAACCCGAAGGAGCGGATTTACAGTCCGCCGCGTTTAGCCACTTCGCTACCCCTCCGACATAAATGGTGGAGGATGACGGGATCGAACCGCCGACCCCCTGCTTGTAAGGCAGGTGCTCTCCCAGCTGAGCTAATCCTCCATTTTGCCTGGCAACGTCCTACTCTCACAGGGACAAGGTCCCAACTACCATCGGCGCTAGAGAGCTTAACTTCCGTGTTCGGTATGGGAACGGGTGTGACCTCTCTGCCATCATTACCAGACTATATTCATTTAAGACAAGAATCATTTTAACTTATTTAACTTTTAAAGTCAACAAGTTTTTTATATTCTCTCAAAACTAGATAACGTTGCTTCATATTATATGGTTAAGTCCTCGATCTATTAGTATTCGTCAGCTCCACATGTCACCATGCTTCCACCTCGAACCTATCAACCTGATCATCTTTCAGGGATCTTACTAGCTTACGCTATGGGAAATCTCATCTTGAGGGGGGCTTCATGCTTAGATGCTTTCAGCACTTATCCCTTCCGCACATAGCTACCCAGCTATGCCCTTGGCAGAACAACTGGTACACCAGCGGTGCGTCCATCCCGGTCCTCTCGTACTAAGGACAGCTCCTCTCAAATTTCCTACGCCCACGACGGATAGGGACCGAACTGTCTCACGACGTTCTGAACCCAGCTCGCGTACCGCTTTAATGGGCGAACAGCCCAACCCTTGGGACCGACTACAGCCCCAGGATGCGATGAGCCGACATCGAGGTGCCAAACCTCCCCGTCGATGTGGACTCTTGGGGGAGATAAGCCTGTTATCCCCGGGGTAGCTTTTATCCGTTGAGCGATGGCCCTTCCATGCGGAACCACCGGATCACTAAGCCCGACTTTCGTCCCTGCTCGACTTGTAGGTCTCGCAGTCAAGCTCCCTTATGCCTTTGCACTCTACGAATGATTTCCAACCATTCTGAGGGAACCTTTGGGCGCCTCCGTTACACTTTAGGAGGCGACCGCCCCAGTCAAACTGCCCACCTGACACTGTCTCCCGGGTCGATAAGACCCGTAGGTTAGAATTTCAATACAGTCAGGGCGGTATCCCACCAGCGCCTCCACCGAAGCTAGCGCTCCGGTTTCAATGGCTCCCGCCTATCCTGTACAAACTGTACCAAAATTCAATATCAGGCTACAGTAAAGCTCCACGGGGTCTTTCCGTCCTGTCGCGGGTAACCTGCATCTTCACAGGTACTATAATTTCACCGAGTCTCTGGTTGAGACAGTGCCCAAATCGTTACACCTTTCGTGCGGGTCGGAACTTACCCGACAAGGAATTTCGCTACCTTAGGACCGTTATAGTTACGGCCGCCGTTTACTGGGGCTTCAGTTCAGAGCTTCGCTTACGCTAACCCCTCTCCTTAACCTTCCAGCACCGGGCAGGTGTCAGCCCCTATACTTCGCCTTACGGCTTCGCAGAGACCTGTGTTTTTGCTAAACAGTCGCTTGGGCCTATTCACTGCGGCTTTCCGTTAAGAAAGCACCCCT